>NZ_JACHJQ010000001.1:0-545171 GCF_014203735.1 Actinophytocola algeriensis
TTCACTAGCACTCCACGTCCAGGCGCAACAAGTGCTCACCCACTGGCGGCCAGACCCAAGTCTGCCCGATGACCGACTCACCACCCATTAGGCGCTTTCAGGACGTGGCCCGATGGCATGAAGGGCCCCTTCATCACACCGCGCGTTACGAAGGGGCCCTTCATCACGGTGAGCACAACGAAGGGGTCCTTCATCACGGTGAGCACAACGAAGGGGTCCTTCATCACGGTGAGCGCAACGAAGGGGTCCTTCATCACACCGCGCGTTGTGAAGGGGTCCTTCATCACGCCGGGCGCAGCGAAAGGCCCCTTCGGGACGTGTTGAGTGTCCCGAAGGGGCCTTTCGTGACATCGCAGCTGTCCGAAAAAGCGTCTTTCGGGGCCTCCTGCGGATGGGTGCGGGCGTACGGGGCAGGACCGACAGTTCCGGCCCGTCCCGTGCTCGCCTGTGGACAACCGCGCCACCTGTGGACAACCACCCGCCGCGCACGCTCGACCGTCGCGAGAGTGTCGGTGGTGTGCCGTAGCGTGGTTCGAGGGGGCCGGCGGCCACGGCGACGCGTTCTGGGAGAATCGAGCCGTGCCGGAAACGCAAGAACGTCGCCCCCGAGTCCTGTCCGGGATCCAGCCGACGGCCGACTCGTTCCACCTCGGCAACTACCTCGGCGCGGTGCGCCAGTGGGTGGCGCTCCAGGAGACGCACGAGACGTTCTACTGCGTGGTCGACCTGCACGCGATCACCGTCGAGCACGACCCCAAGCTGCTGCGCAAGCGCACCCGGGGGTCCGCCGCACAGCTGCTGGCGCTGGGCATCGACCCCGAGCGGGCCACCCTCTTCGTGCAGAGCCACGTGCCGGAGCACGCGCAGCTCGGCTGGGTCATGCAGTGCCTCACCGGTTTCGGCGAGGCCAGCCGCATGACGCAGTTCAAGGACAAGTCCGCGAAGCAGGCACAGGACCGGATCACGCTCGGCCTGTTCGGCTACCCGTCGCTGCAGGCCGCGGACATCCTTTGCTACCAGGCGAACCACGTGCCGGTCGGCGAGGACCAGCGCCAGCACCTCGAGCTGACGCGTGACCTCGCGCAGCGGTTCAACTCCCGCTTCGGCCGCACCTTCACGTTGCCGGAGCCCTACATCCTCAAGGACGCGGCCAAGATCTACGACCTGCAGGACCCGGGCGCCAAGATGAGCAAGTCGGCGTCCTCGCCGGGCGGCATCGTCGAGCTGCTCGACGACCCCAAGGTCTCCGCCAAGAAGATCCGCTCCGCGGTCACCGACACCGAGCGCGAGATCGTGTACGACCCGGAGCGCAAGCCGGGTGTGTCCAACCTGCTGGCGATCCTGTCGGCGTTCACCGGCCGCACGGCGGCCGAACTGCAGGCCGACTACGTCGGCAAGGGTTACGGCGACCTGAAGAAGGACGTCGCCGAGGCGCTCGTGGAGTTCGTGACGCCGGTCCAGGCCCGCGTGAAGTCCTATCTGGACGACCCGGCCGAGCTGGACAAGATCCTTTCGCGGGGTGCGGAGCGGGCGCGTGAGGTGGCCTCGCGGACCCTGGCGCGCACGTACGACAAGCTGGGCCTCCTGGCTCCCGCGTAGCGGTGTTCGTGCTGCGGACGCGGTCCGTGAGGGCTAGCGTTTGCCTGTGGCGGACAAAGAATCCTTCCTGACCCGGCAGCGCGGGAAGCGGCCGTGGCTCGACCACCTCGTGCGCGCGGGCGAGGCGTACACCGAGCGGTACGGCAACCACTACGCCGCCGCGATCACGTACTTCAGCGTGCTGTCGTTGTTCCCGCTGCTGATGATCGCGTTCGCCATCGCCGGTTTCGTGCTCGCGGGCAACGCGGCCCTGCTGCAGGAGATGAAGTCCGGCATCACCGAGGCGGTGCCGTCCGGCCTCGGCGAGACGATCAACGAGGTCGTGGACGAGGCGATCACCTCCCGCAGCACGGTCGGCGTCATCGGCCTGCTCGCCGCGCTGTACTCGGGGCTCGGCTGGATGTCGAACCTGCGCGACGCGCTGACCGCCCAGTGGGGCCAGGAGAACAAGCCGCGCCCGTTCCTCGCCACCACGGTCAAGGACCTGCTCGCGCTGCTCGGTCTCGGCCTGGCCCTGGGCGTGTCGTTCGGCCTGTCCGCGGCGGGCGGTGGCCTCGGCTCGTGGCTGCTCGGGCTGGTGGGCCTGGACGACGACGCGTGGGCCCTGTTCCTGTTGCGCCTGGCGACGATCGTGCTGTCACTGGCGGCGAACTGGCTGGTGTTCCTGTGGGTGCTGTCCCGCCTGCCGCGCGAGAGCGTTGGCGTCCGCTCGGCCGTGAAGGGCGCCGTCATGGCGGCGATCGGGTTCGAGGTCCTGAAGCAGGTCTTCACCATCTACCTGGCGAGCGTCACGTCCTCGCCGTCCGGGCAGCTGTTCGGCCCGATCATCGGTCTGCTGCTGTTCGCGAACTTCGTGTCGAGGTTCCTGCTGTTCATCACGGCATGGACCGCGACGGCGCGGGAGAACGTGGTCAAGACACCGCCCCCGCCGCCCCCACCCGCGGTGATCAGCCCGAGGACGGTGGTCAGGAAGGGGCCGGACGCCCGCAGCGCGGCGGGGCTGGTGGGCGTGGGAGCGGTGCTGGGTCTGTTGCTGCGCAAGAAGAAGCGCCCAGTGGAGTGACAGCGGCCCCGCCATGACTACCCCTGCTGGGACACCTCAGCCGCGCGCGGCTCGGGCGGCGCGCGCTCGGCGGCGCCGCAGCCACATGGCCAGCGTGACCAGGACCGCGACGCCCGCCAGGATCACCAGCGGCAGGCCCACGTTGCCGAACGCGGACCGCTCGGGCTCCGCCTCGGTCGTCGTCGAGGACCTGTCGTCCACCGACTCGGTGACCTCGGTCTGCTTGTTCGGGTTGGGCTTCGGCTGGGCCTCCGGCGACTGGGTGACCAGTTCGCCGACCGGTTTCGCGCCCTGCTCCGCGAGTTCGAAGCCGTAGTCCAGCAGCGACGCGCCCTGCTCCGCGAGCGGGCTCTGCTCACGTTCGCCGCGCAGGAGGACCACCACCAGGCGCTTGCCGTCGCGTTCCGCCGCGCCGACGTACGTGTGGCGCGAGTCGTCGGTGAAGCCGGTCTTGCCGCCCAGGAAACCCTCGTACGAGCCCAGCAGCCGGTTGTCGTTCGTGACCTGGAAGCCTTCCCGGCCCGCGTAGCCCGGGAAGTCGATCCGCTCGGTCTTCGCCGCGTTCGCGAACTCCTCGTGCTGCATCGCGGCGCGGAAGATCAGGCTCTGGTCGTACGCGGAGGTCATCATGCCCGGGCCGTCGAGGCCGGACGGGGTGGCCGCGCGGGTGTCCAGCGCGCCGAACTCCTTGGCCAGCGCGTTCATCTTCTCGAGCGCGGCCGCTGGCCCGCCCAGGGTCCTGGCCAGCGCGTACGCCGCGTCGTTGCCGGAGCGCATCACCAGCGCGTGCAGCAGCTGGTCGACCGTGTACTGGCCGCCGGGGCCGATGCCGACCCGCGTGCCTTCCTGGTTCGCGTCGTCCTGCGTGCCCTCGACGACCGTCTCGGGGCGCAGTTCGCGGATCACCACGATGGCGAGCAGCACCTTGATCAGTGACGCGGGGCGCTCGCGGGCGTGCGGGTCCTTCGCGGCGAGGACGGCGCCGGAGTCGAGGTCGGAGATGATCCACGTCGCCGCGGTGACGGGCGGTGGGGCTTTGCTGCCCTCCGGCTGCACGATGCCGCACTCACCCATACGAGTTCCCCCTACCGGGTCCTCGGGTACGGGGAGTGGCTCCGGGCTGGGCTCGCCGGGCTTCGGCTCCTCCGACGTGTCGATGGGCGGCGGAGGGAGCTGCCGGTTCTGGCACGCGCCCTGGGCCGAGTCGTTGTCTCCCGGAGAGGGCTGTGCGTGACGCGTGTGGCGTGCGGCGACGGCGCCAGGAGCAGCGACGATCGCGGTGGTAACCAGAGCGCACAGTGACAGGACGAGTGCCGGAACGAACCTGGTGGCTGCAAGGCGCACGGGGGCAGCCTAGGGCGTCAGCGTGGTGCGGCCGCGCCGACCCTCTGAGAAGGCCCCGAAAAGGGCTTTGCTAGCGGCCGCTTGCAAAGCCCCTTTTCGGGTGAATCCGAAATCAGGTGGTCTTGTCGTCGATCTCCGCTTCCGAGGCCGCGCGCTTGACCGCGTCGACGCCGTTGATGACGCCCGACTTGGTCTTGTAGCTCTCACCGGTGGCGACGACCTCGCCGTTGCCCGCCTTCAGGCGGAACCGGTACTCGCCCTTCGCGTCGGTGTAGATCTCGAACTTCGCGGCCATGTAGTACTCCAGTCAGCGTCGACGTGTGGGTTCGCCGCGGCCTCGGTGGGGATGACGGGGACGCGCGGGAGCCGCAGTTTACGTCCGCGGACCACGTGATTGGGGCTAGATTGGACACGTGAACGCGCCGAGCCCAGGCCAGCAGGCGAGGGTGTCCTCCCGGCAGCAGTCGCGGCTGCTCGCGCTCCTCCGTGACGAGGGCCCGATGTCGCGGGTCGCGCTGGGTGAGCGACTGGACCTGCCGCGCGCCAAGCTGACCGGTGAGCTGTCCCGGCTGGTCGACACGGCACTCGTCGAGATCGGCGGACCCGCCGCGAGCCGGGGCGGGCGCCGTTCGACGCTCGTGCACCTGGCCGACGACCTCCGGTTCGTCGCGGCCGACGTCGGTGCGACCTCGGTGAACGTGGCGGTGACCGACGGGCGCTGCGAAGTGCTCGCGAGCCAGAGCGAGGAGTGCGAGGTCCGCCTGGGGCCGACGCCGGTCCTCGGCCGGGTCGTCGACCTCGCGGAACGCGTGCTGGAGAAGGCGCCGGGCCGGTTGATGGGCGCGGGCATCGGCCTGCCGGGACCGGTGAGCTTCCGCGACGGCATGCCGGTGGCGCCGCCGATCATGCCCGGCTGGGACCGCTACCCCGTGCGCGACGAGCTGGCAGGCAAGTGGGGCTGCCCGGTCACGGTCGACAACGACGTGAACGTCATGGCGCTCGGCGAGCGGCACGCTGGGGTGGCGCGGTCGCTCGACGACCTCATCTTCGTGAAGGTCGGCACCGGCATCGGCTGCGGGATCGTGCTCGGCGGCAAGGTGTACCGAGGAGTGGCCGGCACGGCCGGCGACATCGGGCACATCCGGCTCGACGACTACGGGCCCGCGTGCGCGTGCGGGGAGGTCGGCTGCCTGGAGGCGTACTTCGGTGGCGCGGCACTGGCCCGCGACGCGCTGACGCTGGCGCGGTCGGGCCGCTCGTCGATGCTCGCGGAGACACTGACCGAGCACGGCAGGCTCAACGCCATGGACGTCGGCGACGCGGCGGTGGCGGGCGATTTCGCGGCGGCCAACCTGGTGCGCGAGGGCGGGCGGCGGCTCGGGCACGTGGTCGCGTCGCTGGTGAGCTTCCTGAACCCGGGGATGGTCGTGATCGGCGGCGGCGTGTCGCGGCTGGGGCACCCGCTGCTGGCGGAGGTCCGCAGCTCCGTGTACCGGCGGTCGCTGCCGCTGGCGACGGGGAACCTGCCGATCGTGCTCTCGGAGCTCGGCGACCTCGCCGGCGTGACGGGCGCCGCGTGGTCGGCGACGGACCGCGCCTTCGCCCCGATGAACTGAACCCCGATGAACTGAGCCCGGGCCTGCCGGCCGGCGGCTGATGCCCTGAAAGACGCTTTCAGGGCACGTCAACGTCCCGAAAGCGTTTTCAGGGCCGCGGCCGGCCGTGGGGTGGCCCGGCCGGTGTGCGCTGTGGACAACTCGCGCGCCCGGTGTTCGTCACAGGTGTCTGTGTTCTCTTTCACGGTGGGTGGCCAAAGGGTTGACTTCTCGCTGGTTTGACAGGACTTTTGCGTGGAACATGCGAAAGATCGATCGGGATGTTGCGCCAAACGGGGTATTGCGAGACCTAAGACCCCTGCGACACCCTTCTTTGTGAGTTAGAGCACCGGTCTTCGATCGGGCCCTCAACGAAGTGGAGCGCCGGTGGGCCAGAGTCGCCCAGCAGATCAGGCTGGTCTGCGCCGAGGGAACCTCGCGCTGCTCGTGCGGACCCTCCGCGAGCACGGCGCGCTGTCCCGGGCGCAGTTGGCCGTGCGCTCCGGACTCTCCAAAGCCACCGTCTCCAGCCTCGTCACCGACCTCGAGACGCGCGGGCTCGTCCACGACGCCGGGATCTCCGCCGGCGGCCAGGGCAGACCAGGACAGCTGGTCGACCTGCGGCCCGACAGCGTGTGCGGTGTCGGGCTCGACGTGCACGTCGGGCACATGGGTGCGTTCGTCACCGATCTCGGTGGGCAGGTCCTCTTCCAGCGCCGCGTCGTGTGCGACGTGCCGGGGATGGGGCCGGAAAGGGCACTGGACCAGCTCGGGGAGCTCGCCGCCGAGGCCATGGCCGGGCTGAAGAACGCCGTCGGTGTCACCGTCTCGGTGCCCGGGCTCGTCGACACCGCCGCCGGGGTCGTCACCTTCTCGCCGCGGTTGCGCTGGCGGGACGTCTCCGTCGCCGACGGGCTCGCCGCGCGGACCGGGCTGGGGCTGGACCGGATCGTCGTCGACAACGACGCGAACCTCGGGGCGCTGGCCGAGCTGGCCGACATGGACGTCGCCGACCTCGTCTACCTCACCGGGGACTTCGGCATCGGCGGCGGCGTGATCGCGGGCGGCCGCCTCGTGCGCGGGTCCATCGGGTTCGCGGGCGAGATCGGGCACATGGCCATGGACCCGCTCGGTCCCTACTGCTCGTGCGGGCGCCGGGGGTGCTGGGAGACGCAGGTCGGGCTCGGTGCCCTGCTGCACGCGTGCGCCGACCCCGACGACCCGATCCGCGACCCCGCACTCGACCTCGACCAGCGGATGCGCATGGTCCGCGCCCGCGCGGCGCAGCAGGACCGGCGCACGCTCGACGCGCTCCACCAGATCGGCACGGCCCTCGGGCTGGGGGTCTCGTTCCTGGTGAACCTGCTCAACCCGGCCGTGGTGGTGCTCGGCGGGTACTTCGCCGCGCTGCCGGAGTGGCTCGTCGAGCCGATCCGAAACCAGGTCGTGGCCCACGTTCTCGCACCAGGCGCGGGCGGCGCCCGGGTGGTCGGCTCGCGGCTCGGCTTCACCGCGGCGACCACCGGCGGCGCGCTGGCGTCGTTGCGCCGGGTGCTCGAAGACCCGACGGTCGTGCCCGTCATCCAGACCGAGGAAGAACCAGAGGAGGCGCCGGCATGAGCGGAGCTTGCGTAGCGAATCGTGGATGTGCCCGCCGCCACGGAGCGTGCGAGGTGACGGCGTGAGCGAACCTGGCGATGTGTTGCTGACGATGTCGGGCATCGTCAAGACGTTCCCGGGCGTGCGTGCCCTCGACGGCGTGGACCTCGAGGTCCGCGCCGGTGAGGTGCACTGCCTGCTCGGGCAGAACGGTGCGGGCAAGTCGACGCTGATCAAGGTGCTCGCGGGAGCGCACCAGCCGGACGAAGGCGTGATCACCTGGCGGGGCGAGCCCGCCACGCTCGGCTCGCCGGTCGCCGCGCTCAAGATGGGCGTCGCGACCATGTACCAGGAACTGGACCTGGTCGAGGGCCTGTCGGTCGCGGAGAACATCTTCCTCGGCCACGAACCCGCCACGTTCGGCTTCACGAACCGGCGTTCGGCGAACAACCAGACCCGCAAGCTGATGGCCCGCCTCGGCCACCCCGAGATCCCGCCGAGCCGCGAGGTCGGGCTGCTGTCCGCGGCAGGCCAGCAGCTGGTGTCGATGGCCCGCGCACTCGTGCACGACGCGCGGCTGATCGTGATGGACGAGCCGACCGCGGCACTCGCCGCCGACGAGGTCGACAACCTGTTCCGGGTCGTCGAGGACCTCACCGACGACGGCGTCGCGGTCGTCTACATCTCGCACCGCCTCGAGGAGATCCGCCGCATCGGCGACCGGGTCACGGTCCTCAAGGACGGCCGCACGGTCGGGACGAACATGCCCGCCGACACCCCGACCTCCGAGCTCGTGAACCTGATGTCCGGGCGGCAGGTCGAAACCGTCTTCCCGCACCGTGATGTTTCCACTGTGGACGAGGACAACGAGTTGCTGCGGGTGGAGAACCTGTCGCGCGGCGGCGAGTTCGAACACGTCAGCTTCACGGTGCGGGCGGGGGAGATCGTCGGCATCGCCGGTCTCGTCGGCGCCGGGCGCAGCGAGGTGCTCGAAACCGTCTACGGGGCGCGGAAGTCCGACACCGGGTCGGTGTGGGTGAACGGCAAGCGGCTCAAGCCGGGCAGCGTCATGGCCGCGGTCGCCGCCGGGATCGGGCTCGCGCCGGAGGAGCGCAAGAGCCAGGGCCTGCTGCTCGACCAGTCGGTGGCGAACAACGTGACGCTGGCGAGCCTGCCCGAGTACAGCAGGCTCGGGTTCACCGACCAGCGCAGGGAGTTGAAGGACTCGCGCGCGACGCTGGAGCGGCTGGACCTGCGGCCCGCGGACCCGCGCCGCGAGGTGCGCACGCTGTCGGGCGGCAACCAGCAGAAGGCGGTCGTCGCCCGCTGGCTGGTGCGGGGCACGAAGGTGCTGTTGCTGGACGAGCCGACCCGCGGTGTGGACGTCGGGGCGCGGGCCGAGCTCTACCGGCTGATCCACGAGCTGGCCGCGACCGGTGTCGCGGTGCTGCTCGTCTCCAGCGAGGTGCCCGAGGTGCTCGGGCTGTCCGACCGCGTGCTCGTGATGCGGGAGGGGCGGGTGCTCACCGAAGCGCCCGCCGGCGAGCTGACGGAGGCGGCCATTTTGGACATGGTGATGGAAGGTAGCGAGGTAATGGCGTGAGTGGGCTTGCGAACGAACCATCGACACGGGGTGACGTGAGCGAGAAGTCTCCGTCCACTGTGGAGGAATCGGTCCAGACGGGACCGACCAAGGGCGTGCGGACGCCGAGCGGGCTGCGGCTGGACATCCGGCTGACCATCCTCATCGGCGTGCTCGCCGCGCTGTGCGCGGTCGGCTACATCCTCAGCCCGGAGACGTTCCTCGGCGAGAGCAACATCTCGATCATGCTGCGGCTCGCCGCCGCGATCGGCGTGGTGAGCGTCGGCATGACGTTCGTCATCATCTCGGGCGGCATCGACCTGTCCGTCGGCTCGATGGTGGCGCTCGCGAGCGTGTGGATGACGACGCTGGCCACCCAGGAGTACGGCCTGTTCGTGATGGTGATCTGCGCGCTGGCCGTCGGTCTCGGCGCCGGGTTGATCAACGGGGTGCTGATCTCCTACGGCAAGGTCGTGCCGTTCATCGCGACGCTCGCCATGTACGCGTCCGCCCGCGGTCTGGCAGAGCGCCTGTCCGGGCGGCAGACGCAGACCGTGTCCGAACAGGGTTTCCTCGAGTTCTTCCGCGGCGACGTCCTCGGCATCCCGGTGCTGATCTGGATGCTGGCCCTCGTGTTCGCCGTCGGCTGGGTGGTGCTCAACCGCACCACGTTCGGCCGCCGCACGTTCGCGGTCGGCGGCAACGCGGAGGCCGCGCGCCTCGCGGGCATCAACGTCAGGCTGCACACGGCGCTGGTCTACGGCATCGCCGGACTGTGCTGCGGCATCGCCGCGATCATGGTCGTCGCCCGCACCACATCGGGTTCCTCGACCAACGGCATGTTCTACGAGCTGGACGCCATCGCGGCGGTCGTCATCGGCGGCACGCTGCTCTCCGGTGGTCGCGGCACCCTGATCGGCACCCTCATCGGCGTGCTGATCTTCACCGTGGTGAACAGCATCTTCACGCAGAACAACCTCGACACCGCCACCCAGAACATCGCCAAGGGCGTGATCATCGTGGCCGCCGTGCTGCTGCAGACCGCGAGCGCACGCACCCGCAAGACCGCCAAAACATAGAGACCTGCAACGAAAACCCCGACACCGTAAGACCTTCAGTACAAGGGAGTACCAATGTCCATCGACCCGTCCCTGGCCCGCCGCCGGTTCCTCTTCGGCGCTGGCGCGCTCGGCGCGAGCGCCGTCCTCGTCGGCTGCACCTCCAACGAGTCCGGCGCCGACCAGCCGCAGCAGGTCGCGCAGGGCGGTGGTGACAACGCCGCGAAGGGCAAGCAGGTCACCATCGGCTTCTCCGCGCCCGCCGCGGACCACGGCTGGATCGCGGCCATCACCAAGAACGCGCAGGCGCAGGCCGAGGCGTTCGAGGACGTCACGTTCAAGGCCACCGAGGGCACGAACGACGTCAACCAGCAGATCTCGCAGGTCGAGACGCTGATCAACGAGAAGGTCGACGTGCTCGTGATCCTGCCGCACGACGGCAAGGCGCTCACCGCGACCGGCCAGGCCGCGATGGACGCGGGCATCCCGGTGATCAACCTGGACCGCATCTTCGACACCCCGCTCGCCTACCGCACGTGGATCGGCGGCGACAACTACCGCATGGGCGTCAACGCGGGCAACTACATCGCCGAGCAGATGAAGGCGAAGGGCGTCTCGAACCCGGTCATCGGCGAGGTCGCCGGCATCGACTCGCTGCCGCTGACCCAGGAGCGCAGCAAGGGCTTCAAGGACGCGCTCGCCAAGGCCGGTCTCCAGGTCGGTCCCCGGGTGTCCGCGAGCTTCACCGTGGAGACCGGTGAGCAGGTGACGACGAACCTCCTGCAGGGTGCGTCGAAGCTCGACGCGCTGTGGAACCACGACGACGACCAGGGCGTCGGCGTGCTGGCCGCCATCACCGCGGCCAACCGCAGCGAGTTCATCATGGTCGGCGGTGCGGGCTCGAAGGCCGCGATGGACCACATCAAGGCGGACAACACCGTCCTGAAGGCGACCGTCCTCTACAACCCGTCGATGGCGTCGTCGGCCGTCTCGCTGGCCCGCCTGCTCGGGCAGGCGAAGGGCATGGGCGACCTCGCGGAGCACGAGATCCCGTCCTCGATCACGACGTACTCGGCCGTGGTCACGAAGGAGAACGTCGACGATTACCTGGACGTGGGTTTCTCCTGATCCGGCGCGGCGGTTGACGGACTTTTCTTTGTGATGACAGACGGAGGGTGAGATGACAGAGGGCAGCGGGGGACGGATCGGGGTCGGCATGGTCGGCCACGCGTTCATGGGTGCGGTGCACTCCCATGCGTGGCGGACCGCGCACCGGTTCTTCGACCTGCCGGTGACACCGGAACTCGCCGTGCTCGGTGGGCGTGACCTCGCGCGCACCAAGGCAGCCGCGGCGAAGTTCGGGTGGACCAGCGTGCAGACCGACTGGCGCGAGCTGGTCAACTCGCCCGACGTGCAGATCGTGGACATCTGCACGCCGGGCGACACGCACTGCGAGATCGCCATCGCGGCGCTCGCGGCGGGCAAGCACGTCATGTGCGAGAAGCCGCTCGCCAACACCGTCGAGGAGGCGGAGGCGATGACGGCCGCGGCGGAGGCCGCCAAGGAGCGGGGGGTGCGCTCCATGGTGGCCTTCAACTACCGCCGCGTGCCTGCCGTCGCCTACGCCCGCAAGCTCATCGAGGCGGGCCGCCTCGGCGAGATCCGGCACGTCCGCGCGCTGTACCTGCAGGACTGGCTGTCCGACGAGAACGCGCCGATGACGTGGCGGCTGCGCAAGGAGACCGCGGGCTCCGGCGCGCTCGGCGACCTCGGCGCGCACATCGTCGACGCGACGCAGTACCTCGTCGGCGACCTGCTGTCGGGCGTCTCCGCGATCACGAACACCTTCGTCACCAAGCGCCCCGACGAGAGCGGCGAGCAGGTCGACGACGTGACCGTCGACGACGCCGCCGTGTTCATCGGCCGCTTCGGGAACGGCGCGCTCGCCACCTACGAGGCGACCCGGTTCGCGCTCGGCCGCAAGAACGGCATGTCCGTGGAGATCAACGGCTCGCTCGGCTCGCTCAAGTTCGAGTTCGAGTCGATGAACGAGCTGTGGTTCTTCGACGGCGCGAACGGCGCCGAGGAAGCGGGCTTCCGCCGCATCCTCGTCACCGAGGACACGCACCCGTACGTCGGTGCCTGGTGGCCGCCGGGACATCTCCTCGGCTATGAGCACACCTTCACCCACGAGGTCGTGGACTTCGTGCGGGCGATCCACACGGGGATCGACCCAGCCCCGTCCTTCGCGGACGGGCTCCAAGTGCAGCGGGTGCTCGGTGCTGTCGAGAGCAGCGCCGCGAACGGTTCGGCATGGACGGAGATCCAGGCATGAGATTGAGCGGAGCGACGGAGCGGGCGCCGTCTGGACTGAGGAGCGCGCGCAGGCCCGAGGAACGAGGGCCGAGCACGCGACGAGGGAAGACGGCGTCTGAGCGGAGGGGCGAAGCGATCCGATGAGCACTGACTTCACACCACGACCGGAGCACAAGTTCAGCTTCGGGTTGTGGACCGTCGGCTGGCAGGGGGTCGACCCGTTCGGCGTCGCGACCCGCGCGCCGATGGACCCCGCGCACGCCGTCGAGAAGCTCGCGGAGCTCGGCGCGTACGGCGTCACGTTCCACGACGACGACCTGATCCCGTTCGGGGCGTCGGAGTCCGACCGGGAGTCGCGGATCGCGAGCTTCCGCAAGGCGCTCGACGCCACCGGCCTGGTCGTGCCGATGGCGACGACCAACCTGTTCGCCCACCCGGTGTTCAAGGAGGGCGCGCTCACCGCCAACGACCGCGACATCCGGCGATTCGCGCTGAAGAAGATCCTGCGCAACCTGGACCTCGCGGCCGAGCTCGGTGCGAAGACCTACGTGCTCTGGGGCGGCCGCGAAGGGGCCGAGTCCGCGGTCGCGAAGGACACCCGTGCCGCGCTCGACCGGTACAAGGAGTCGCTCGACATCCTGTGCGCGTACGTGCGGGAGCAGGGCTACGACATCCGGTTCGCGCTGGAGCCCAAGCCCAACGAGCCGCGCGGCGACATCTTCCTGCCGACGATCGGGCACGCGATCGCGTTCATCTCCGAGCTGGAGGAGCCGGACCGCGTGGGTCTCAACCCCGAGGTCGGGCATGAGCAGATGGCGGGCATGTCGGTCGTGCAGGGCTACGCGCAGGCGCTCTGGCACGACAAGTTGTTCCACATCGACCTGAACGGCCAGAACGGTCCGCGCTACGACCAGGACCTGCGGTTCGGCAACGGTGACGTGAAGTCGGCGTTCCTGCTGGTGGACCTGCTGGAGCACGGCGGCTACGACGGTCCGCGCCACTTCGACTTCAAGCCCGGCCGCATCGAGGACGAGGCCGGTGTGTGGGAGTCCGCGAGGGGCTGCATGCGCAACTACCTGATCTTCGCGGAGAAGGCGCGGGCGTTCCGCGCCGACCCGGAGGTCGCCGAGGCCAGGGCCGCGGCACGGGTGGACCAGCTGTCGGAGCCGACGCTCGGCGCCGGTGAGAGCCTCGCGGACCTGCGCGCCGAGGAACTCGACATCGACGCGGCCGCCGCACGCGGTGCGGGCGTGGAGAAATTGGACCAACTGGCGCTCGATCACCTTTTCGGCACCCGTTAGTCACTTCCCGACAGAAAAGCGGCGTCGCCCGACCGGCACGTCAGGCGACGCCGCAACACGGAAAGGAGCACAAGTCCTTCTCGCGGTCCCCATTCGGTGAGAACAAGGAGAAGTTACCAGTGCGAGGGTTCAGTAAGAGTAAGAACGCGGTTAAACCACCAGGGGTGAAGCGGGGGCTACGCGGCGCATCACGTTTCGCCGTGGCCGGACTGGCTTTGCTCACGGGAATTGGCGTCGCTTCGGCGCAACCGGTGAGCGCCTCTTCGGCGCAAGCGGATGCCACCATCCTGGTGTTCTCCAAGACCGCGGGCTTCCGCCACGACTCCATTCCCGCGGGTATCGCCGCCATCCAGACCCTCGGCGAGCAGAACGGTTTCGCCGTCGAGGCCACCGAGGACGCGGCCGCGTTCACCGCCGGCAACCTGTCGCGATTCGCCGCCGTCGTGTTCCTTTCCACCACGGGTGACGTGCTGAACGCGGAGCAGCAGACGGCGTTCGAGAACTACGTGGACGGTGGCGGCGGGTACGCGGGAGTGCACGCCGCGGCCGACACCGAGTACGACTGGCCGTGGTACGGATCACTCGTCGGCGCGTACTTCCAGTCGCACCCGCAGATCCAGGAAGCCACCATCGACGTCACCGCGCGGGACCACCCGTCGACCGCGCCGCTGCCGTACCAGTGGACCCGCACCGACGAGTGGTACAACTACCGCTCCAACCCGCGTGCCAACGTGAAGGTCCTGGCCACACTGGACGAGTCCAGCTACGACCCGGGCGGCGGCGCCATGGGTGACGACCACCCGATCATGTGGTGCCACGCCCAGGAGCAGGGCCGGTCCTGGTACACCGGTCTCGGCCACACGCAGGAGTCGTACGCCGAGCCCGAGTTCCTCGCCTCGCTGGCGGGTGGCATCAAGTACGCGGCGGGCCTGGAGGCCGCCGACTGCGCCCCCGACGACGGCGGGCCCGCCGAGCCGCCGGTCGACGACGACTTCGACCAGATCACCCTCGCGAAGGGCGAGCAGGTCACCGGTGAGCCGATCGCGCTGGCCGTGCTGCCCGACCGCAAGGTGATCCACACCTCCCGCGACGGTCGCGTGTGGCTGACCACACCGGAGGCCACGACCACGCTCGCGGGCCAGCTCCCCGTCTACAACCACGACGAGGACGGTCTGCAGGGCGTCGCGGTCGACCCGGACTTCGCCACGAACCGCTGGGTGTACCTGTACTACGCGCCACCGCTTTCCACCCCGGCCGGTGACGCGCCGGAGAACGGCACCGCGGCGGACTTCGAGCCGTTCAAGGGCCACAACCAGCTGTCGCGCTTCAAGCTCTCCGAGGCAGGCACGCTGGACCTGGCGAGCGAGCAGCAGATCCTGCAGATCCCGGCGGACCGCGGCATCTGCTGCCACGCCGGTGGCGAGATCGACTTCGACGGGCAGGGCAACCTGCTGCTGTCCACCGGCGACGACACGAACCCGTTCGCCTCGGACGGGTACTCACCCATCGACGAGCGCCCGACCCGCAACCCGGCGTTCGACGCCCGCCGGTCGTCGGCCAACACCAACGACCTGCGCGGCAAGATCGTCCGGATCACGGTGGGCGACGACGGGTCGTACACGATCCCGGAGGGCAACCTGTTCGCCCCCGGCACCGAGAAGACCAAGCCCGAGATCTACGCCATGGGCTTCCGCAACCCGTTCCGGTTCGCCGTGGACAAGGAGACGGGCTGGATCTACCTCGGTGACTACGGTCCCGACGCCGGTGCGGCCAACCCCGCGCGCGGCCCGGGAGGCACCGTCGAGTTCAACCTGATCAAGGAGCCCGGCAACTACGGCTGGCCGCTCTGCGTCGGGGACAACCAGCCGTTCATCGACTACGACTTCGCGACCGGCACGTCCGGTGCGGCGTTCGACTGCGCGGCGCCCAAGAACGAGAGCCCGCACAACACGGGTCTCGTTGACCTGCCGCCGGCGCGGTCGGCGTGGATCCCGTACGACGGCGGTTCCGTGCCCGAGTTCGGCACCGGTGGCGAGTCGCCCATGGGCGGTCCCGTCTACCACTACGACGCGGACCTCGAGTCGACGACGAAGTTCCCCGAGTTCTACGACGGCAAGAACTTCGCCTACGAGTGGGACCGCGGCTGGATCAAGACGATCGAGGTCGGCGCGGACGGTGAGCGCGGCGCGATCGAGCCGTTCTTCGACTCGATGACGCTGACCAGGCCGATGAACATCGAGTTCGGCCCCGAGGGTTCGCTGTACGTGCTGGACTACGGCAGCGGCTACTTCGGCGGCGCCGAGGACTCGGCGGTCTACCGGATCGACTACACCAAGGGCAACCGGACCCCGGTGGTGGAACTGAGCGCGGACAAGACGTCCGGCCCGGCGCCGCTGACCGTCCAGTTCGACCCGGCCGGCACGTCCGACCCGGACGGCGGTGAGCTGACCTACGCGTGGGACTTCGACGGTGACGGCACGACCGACTCGACCGAGGCCACACCGCAGTCGCACACCTACACCAACCCGGGTCAGTACACCGCGCACCTGTCGGTGACCGACGAGTCCGGGCTGACCGGCGCGGCGAGTGTCGTGGTCACGGCGGGCAACACGCAGCCGGCCGTGAAGCTCGACCTGCCGGTGAACGGTGGCTTCTTCGGCTACGGCGACACCGTGCCGTTCACGGTCACCGTCACCGACCCGGAGGACGGCCAGATCGACTGCTCGAAGGTGACCGTGGAGTACATCCTCGGCCACGACAACCACGGGCACCCGCTCTCGCGTGCCACGGGTTGTGAGGGCGAGATCGTGACTCCGGCCGACGAGGGCCACGGCCTGGACGCCAACGTGTTCGGCGTGATCAACGCGAGCTACACCGACACCGGTGCGGACGGCGCCCCGGCGCTGACCGGCTCGGACGAGATCGTGCTCCAGCCGAAGCTGAAGCAGGCCGAGTTCTTCACCGAGAACAACGGCACGCAGGTCGTCAACGCGACGGGTGCGAGCGGCGGCAAGCGCGTCGGCTACATCGACGACGGTGACTGGATCAAGTTCGACCCGATCAACCTGACCGGGGTGGACGCGATCGGCTACCGCATCAGCGCGGGTGGCCCCGGCGGCACGATCACGGTGCGCAAGAACGCCGTGGACGGCCCGGTGGTGCAGACCGTGCAGGTGCCGACGACCGGCAGCCCGGACAACTACCAGGACATCCCGCCCGCACCGATCACCGACCCCGGTGGCACGGGCCCGCTGTACCTGGTGTTCTCCGGCAACGGCGGCGGTCTGTTCGACGTGGACAACATCCAGGTGCGGGGTGACGGCGTGGCCGGTCCGGCCGAGCCCCAGGAGTGCACGCCGTTCACGCCGGACGAGGGCTACCGCGCCCTCTACGACGGCACGGCGGCGAGCCTCGAGGGCTGGAAGATGTCCGGTCCCGGTGCGTTCGTCCAGCAGGAGGACTGCACGATCCTGACCACCGGCGGCATGGGCCTGCTCTCCTTCGACGAGGAGTTCGGCGCCTACAGCCTGAAGATGGACTGGAAGATGGCCGGGGACGACAACTCCGGGATCTTCGTCGGCTACCCGGACCCGGGCAACGACCCGTGGGTGGCGGTGAACCAAGGCTACGAGATCCAGATCGACGCCACGGACGCGGTCGACCGGACCACCGGTTCGATCTACACGTTCCAGGCGGCGGACATCGCGGCCCGCGACGAGGCGCTCAACCCGCCGGGTGCGTGGAACTCCTACGAGATCCAGGTCGTGGGGCAGACGATCAAGGTCTTCCTCAACGGGGTGCTGATCAACGACTTCACCAGCACCGACCCGGCCCGCGACCTCACGCAGGGGTTCTTCGGCATCCAGAACCACGGCAACGGCGACGACGTCTGGTTCCGGAACATCCAGATCAAGGAGATCGTGGACGAGACCGCGCCGGTCACGACCGCGACCTTCGCCCCGCCCGCGGGCACCGGCTGGCACCCGGGCACCGTCCCGGTGTCGCTGACGGCCGAGGACGAGGGCCAGGGTGTCGACTTCGTCGAGTACAAGCTGGACGGTGGCGAGTGGACCCGCTACACCGGCGTGGTCACCGTGACCGGTGACGGTGCGCACACGCTGCTGTACCACGCGGTTGACCGGGCCGGGAACTCCGAGGCCGAGAAGGCGGCGACCATCAAGATCGACGGCACGAAGCCGACGCTCATGGTGGCCGGCGTGGCCGACGGGTACATCTACGGCGACGCGTCCGACGTGGTGCTGTCGTGGCACGCGGAGGACGCCACGTCCGGGGTCGCCTCGGTGACGGGCGCGCTGAACGGTGCGCCGATCACATCGGGCCGGTTGCTCGCGCTGTACCAGCTGCCGCTGGGCACGCACGGGTTCACCGTGGCCGCTACCGACACCGCGGGGAACGTGACGTCGCAGTCGCTCACGTTCGCGACGACCACGTCCATGCGGGACATCGGGCAGCTGCTGGACCGCTTCCGGGCGACCAACCGGCTGTCGCTGTCGGCGTACAAACAGCTGAAGAGCCTGCTCACCAAGGCCCGCAAGGCCGAGGCGAACGGGAACGACACGAAGGCGGCGCGGTACCTGGGCACGTTCAGGCAGCTGGCCATCGACGAGACGCTCGTCGGTGACGAGGATGTGCGATCGGTCCTGGACCGCGACGCCGAGGCGGTCATCGACGACCTCCAGGGGGCGGCCGAGCTGCCCCAGGCGGGTCGATGACCAGGTGAGACCGCCGGTGGGCCGGTCGCGCGTGCGGCGCGGCCGGCTCACCGGAGTCACCGTTTGGTTCGAGGAAGGATTTGCGGGATGGCGGGAACGGGTTTGTGGCTGGTCGGAGCGCGGGGCTCCGTGGCCACGACGGCGGTGGTGGGACTGCTCGCGTTACGGGCCAAGCTCGTCGAGCCGGTCGGTTGCGTGACGGAGCGCCCCGAGTTCGCGGGGGTGCCACTGCCCGCGTGGGAGGACATCGTCGTCGGAGGGCACGACGTCGTCCACACGCCACTGGAGAAGCGGGCCGAGCAGCTGGCCGATGCGGGCCTGATCCCGCACCGCGTCCTGGCCGCCACGGCGACCGGCCTGCGCGCGGTCGACGCCCGCATCCGCGACGGCTACCACCCGGCGACCCACACGGGCGCGCAGGCCGACGCCGTCGCACGCCTGGTCGAGGACATCACGACGTTCCGCGGTGAGCACGGGCTCGACCGCGTGATCGTGGTGAACGTGTCGTCGACGGAGCCGCCCGCACCGTCGCTCCCGGAGTACTCGTCCCTGGACCTGCTGGAAGCCGCCCTGGCCGACCCGGCCCGGTCGGTGCTCCCGCCCAGCTCTCTGATGGCCTACGCCGCCCTGCGGGCCGGCTGCCCGTTCGTCGACTTCACACCGTCGCCCGGTCTTCGGCTGCCGGTGCTGCACGACCTGGCCGTGTCGCTGGGCCTGCCGTACGCGGGCTCGGACGGCAAGACCGGCGAGACCCTCCTCCGTACGGTCCTCGCCCCCATGTTCACCGCCCGCGCGCTGCGGGTCCGCTCGTGGGCCGGCACGAACCTGCTCGGCGGCGGCGACGGCGCGAACCTGGCCGACCCGGTGCAGGCGGCCGGGAAGCTCGAGTCGAAGGCCCGCGGCCTGGCCGCGCTGCTCGGAGAGGGCGTGACCGCACCGCTGCACATCGACAACGTGCCGGACCTCGGTGAGCAGAAGACCGCGTGGGACCACGTGTCGTTCGAGGGCTTCCTCGGCGCGCGGATGAACCTGCAGTTCACGTGGACCGGCCTCGACTCGTCGCTGGCGGCCCCGCTGATCCTGGACCTGACCCGGCTGGTGGCCGCGGCCCACGACGCGGGTCAGTCCGGCCCGCTGGCCTCGCTGGCGTTCTTCTTCAAGGACCCGGTCGCCACGGACGAACACCGCTTCGCGCAGCAGACGGACATGCTCACCGAGTGGGCACAGGCACTTGTCCACAGCGCGGACAGTTATCCACAGGCAGACACCGACACCCCCGAAACGTCACCCCCAGCCGATAAGATGGCAAGGCGGGACGCCCCCGGGAACGGGTGGGGGTTGGGCAACGCGCGCGCGAGCGACGAGGCCTCGTCGTGAAGGCGTTCCTGCAGCTCGTGCGGGCTCCTGCCGCCCTGACCGTCATCGGTGACACCGTCGCCGGCGCGGCCGCGGCCGGCAGGCCGCTTCGCGGGCGGCGCTTGCTTCTCCCGCTGTCATCGGCATCCTTCTACTGGGCCGGGATGGCGCTCAACGACTGGGCCGACCGCAAGCTCGACGCCGTCGAGCGACCCGAGCGGCCCATCCCGTCGGGACGAGTCAGTCCCGACCAAGCGCTCGCGGTCGCCGGCGGGCTCACCGCCGCGGGCCTGGGCCTGGCCCGCGCCGCCGGCGGCCGCGACACCCTGAAGATCGCCGTGCCTCTCGCGGCGGCGGTCTGGGCGTACGACACCGTCCTCAAGAAGACCGCCGCGGGCCCCGCGGGCATGGCCGCGTGCCGCGCGCTCGACGTCCTCATGGGCGCGGGCGCTGGCAACGTGCGCAAGGCCCTGCCCAGCGCGATGGCCGTCGGCGGCCACACCTACGGTGTCACCGCCCTGTCCCGCGGCGAGGTGCACGGCGCCTCCCCGAGGACCGCGCGTGCCGCGTTCGCCGGGACCGTCGCCACCGCCGCGACCTCGATCATCGGCGCCCGCACCTGGCGCGACCGGCTCGCCGCGCTCGCGTTCTCCGGTGCCTACTCCGGACTCGTCGGCCGCGCCCAGTACGACGCCGCCCAGGACCCGTCCGCGCAGAAGGTCCGCAGCGCCACCATGGCAGGCATCCACGGCATGGTCCCGCTCCAGGCCGCGCTCGCCGCCCGCCGCGGCTCGCTGCTCGGCGCGGTCGCCGTCGCCGCCGCGCTGCCGGTCGCCAAGCGGCTCGCCAAGAAGGTGAGTCCGACATGAGGCTCGGGTACGGCACCAACGGTTTCGCGAACCACCGGCTCGACGACGCGCTGCGGATCATCGCCGACCTCGGTTACAGCTCCGTCGCGCTGACGCTCGACCACCACCACCTCGACCCGTTCGGTGACGACCTCACCAAACAGGTCGACCACGTCGCGAACCTGCTCGACCGCCTCGACCTGCGCAGCGTCGTCGAGACCGGTGCCCGCTACCTGCTCGACCCCACCCACAAGCACCACCCGACGCTCGTGTGCGACGAACCGGAGGGGCGCATCGACTTCCTCGTCCGCGCCCTGCGCATCGCCGCCGGGCTCGGCTCCGACGCGGTGTCGTTCTGGTCCGGCATCCGGCCCTCCACCGTGGACCCGGAGACGGCGTGGCGGCGGATGCGCGCCGGGGTCGGCGAGGTCCTCGAGGCGGCGGCCGACGTGGACGTGCCGCTCGGGCTCGAACCAGAACCCGGCATGTTCGTCGAGCACCTGTCCGACGCGCTGCGCCTCCGCGAGGAGCTCGGCGCGCCTGCGCTGTTCGGCATCACGCTCGACGTCGGCCACTGCGTCGCCGTCGAACCGGTCGACGCGCCGACGTGCATCCGCCGCGCGGCCGACCTGCTCGTGAACATCCAGCTCGACGACATGCGCCCCGGCGTGCACGAGCACCTCGAGTTCGGCGAGGGCGAACTCGACCTGCGTGCCACCCTCGCCGCGCTGTCGGAGATCGGCTACACCGGCGTCGCGGCGGTCGAACTGCCCCGGCACAGCCACGCGGCCCCGGTCGTGGCCGCCCGCGCGTTCTCGGCACTACAGACAGCGCTGCACCACGCGCCGGCGCCGGTGACCCCGGCGACCGGCGATGACCACGATCCGGAGTGGGTGAGCACCGTGGACCATCCATGGCTCGTCGAGGCCGAGCAGAAAGTGCGCCGCGACCCGAAATCGGTCGCCGCGCTGTTCCCGGCCGTCGGCCGCAAGGTCGGCCGCGCACCGCTGCGGCCCGAGACCGATCCGCAGGGCCTGGTGCACGGCACCGTCGACGACCTCGCCCGCACGCGCCTGCTGACCGTGCTCAGTGAGGTCCTCGACAGCGACAAGGACAGTGGGAAGCTGTCCGAGGAGATCGCGCAGCTCTACCGGTACGGCGACGACGCCGAACGCCGCGGTGTGCTCCGCGGCCTGTCCGCGCTGCCCGCCGCGACCGTCCCGGCCGGGGTCGAGCTGGTCAAGGACGCCTTGCGCGCCAACGACATCCGGCTCGTCGCGGCCGCCATGGGCGACTTCGCGGCGGCCCACCTCGACG
The DNA here is from genome assembly GCF_014203735.1 of Actinophytocola algeriensis. Taxonomy (GTDB): domain Bacteria; phylum Actinomycetota; class Actinomycetes; order Mycobacteriales; family Pseudonocardiaceae; genus Actinophytocola; species Actinophytocola algeriensis. The sequence goes on from NZ_JACHJQ010000001.1 coordinate 21,712, forward strand.
CGCACAGCTGGCGCCACGGCGTGCTGAAGTGCCTGTTCGTCGGCGTGCCGCTCGCCGCCGTGTCCGAACTGGACAGTCGTACCGACGACGAGCTGCTGCGCATGGTCGGCGACTACGCCGAGGAACGCAGGGCGGCGGGCCGCGAGGTCCCCGCCGACGCCGTGACACTGCTGGAGGCACGACCGTGAGGATCTTCGACCCGCACATCCACATGACCTCGCGGACCACCGACGACTACGAGGCCATGTTCTCGGCAGGCGTCCGCGCACTGGTCGAGCCCGCGTTCTGGCTCGGGCAGCCACGCACGAGCGTCGCGTCGTTCACCGACTACTTCGACTCGCTCATCGGCTGGGAACGCTTCCGCGCCGCGCAGTTCGGCATCCGTCACCACTGCACGATCGCGCTCAACCCCAAGGAAGCCAACGACCCGCGCTGCCGCGAGGTGCTCGACGTGCTGCCCCGCTACCTCGCGAAGGACGGCGTGGTCGCGGTCGGCGAGGTCGGCTACGACTCGATGACGCCCGAGGAGGACGAGGTGTTCACCCGGCAGCTCGCCCTCGCCGTCGAGCACGAGCTGCCCGCGCTCGTCCACACCCCGCACCGCGACAAGCTCGCCGGGACCAAGCGGACCCTGGACGTCGTGAAGGAGTCCGGCATCGACCCCGGCCGCGTGCTCGTCGACCACCTCAACGAGCCCACCGTCGGCGTCGTCCACGAGTCCGGGAGCTGGATGGGCTTCTCGATCTACCCGGACACGAAGATGGACGAGATCCGGATGGTCGCGATCCTGCGGGAGTACGGCACCGAGCGCATGATCGTGAACTCGGCCGCCGACTGGGGCCGGTCCGACCCGCTGAAGACCTACAAGACCGGGCTCGCGATGCTCGACGCCGGTTTCACCGAGGCCGACGTCGACAAGGTGCTGTGGCAGAACCCCGTCGAGTTCTACGGCCAGTCCGACCGGCTCGTCCTCGACGAACTGCCCGGGTTCTCCTCGTCGACTGAAACGTTCGCGGGCAACTCGGTGCTCCGTGGCGGCGGGAACACATGACGCCCCTGTCCTACTGCACCAACGTGCACCCGGCCGAGGACCTGGCCGGTGTGCTGGCGCAGCTCGACCGCTACGCCGAGCCCGTCCGGCGCCTCGTCGGCGTCGACGTGCTCGGCCTCGGCCTGTGGCTGCCCGCCGCACTGGCCGGGGAGCTGGCGGCCGCACCCGAGCTGCGCGCCAAGTTGCGTGCGGAGCTGGACGCCCGCGGGCTCGAGGTGTACACGCTCAACGCCTTCCCGTACGGCGGTTTCCACGACGACGTCGTCAAACACTCCGTCTACCGTCCGGAGTGGACGGACGAGGCGCGGCTGCGGTACACGGTCGACTGCGCCACCGTGCTCAACGACCTGCTGCCCGACTCCGCGGTCTACGGCTCGATCTCGACGCTGCCGCTCGCGTGGCGCACCCCGTGGTCGGCCAAGGACGACGAGGTTTCCTCAGCCGCCCTCGCGTCCCTGACCAGGACGTTGGACGAGATGGCGACCGCGAACGGGCGGCCGATCCGGTTGGCCGTCGAGCCGGAGCCGGGGTGCGTGCTCGACACGGTCGCCGACGCCGTGGCCTGGCTCGCGCCCCGCGTCGACCCCCGCTACATCGGGCTGTGCCTGGACACCTGCCACCTCGCGGTGTCGTTCGCCGACCCCGCATCGACCGTCGCCGACATCTACCGGTCCGGGCTCGAGGTCGTGAAGGTGCAGGCCTCGGCGGCGTTGCAGGTCGAGGACCCGGACACCGGCCCGGCCCGGCTCGCGCTCGCCGACTTCACCGAACCCCGCTACCTGCACCAGGTGCGGGAACGGACGTCGTCCGGTGACGTGCTCGCCGCCGACGACCTGCCGCAGGCGCTGTCCGAACTGCCCGGCCGCAACCCGTGGCGCGTGCACTTCCACGTGCCGCTGCACGCCCGCCCCGCCGCGCCCCTGTCGGCGACCACGGACGTGCTGCGCGCCGCCATCGCCGCCTTGCAGTCCACAGTGGACGGTACACTGCCGCACGTCGAGGTGGAGACCTACACGTGGAGCGTGCTGCCGGAGACCGCCGGGAACGGTGGCGACACGGCACTCATCAGGGGGATCGCCGCGGAACTGCGCTGGGCCGTGGCGAACCTGCTGGAACCGGGAGGAGTTCGATGACACAGGTGGTCGTGGTCGACGTCGTCGGTCTGACGCCGAAACTGCTGAAGCACATGCCGAACCTGCAGTCGCTCGCGCGCACGGGGTGGCAGGCCGAGCTCGGCACGGTGCTGCCCGCGGTGACGTGCAGCGCACAGTCGACGTTCCTGACCGGCGCCATGCCGCGCGACCACGGGATCGTCGGCAACGGCTGGTACTTCCGCGACGTCGGCGAGGTGCACCTGTGGCGCCAGCACAACAAGCTGGTGCTGGGCGACAAGGTGTGGGAGACCGCGCGTGCCGCGAACCCGGACTTCCAGATCGCGAACGTGTGCTGGTGGTACGCCATGGGCGCGACCACCGACATCACGGTGACGCCGCGGCCGATCTACCACGCGGACGGGCGCAAGTCGCCGGACGCGTACGTGCGGCCGCCCGCCCTGCACGACGAGCTGACCGGCGCCCTGGGCGAGTTCCCGCTGTTCCAGTACTGGGGCCCGACGGCGGCGCTGGCGTCGAGCGAGTGGATCATCGGGGCGTCGCGGAAGATCCTGCGCGAGCACCATCCGGACATGCTGCTGGTGTACGTGCCGCACCTGGACTACGACCTGCAGCGGTTCGGCCCGGACTCGGCCCAGGCCATCCGCGCCGCGCGGGAGATCGACACCGCGCTGAAGCCGCTGCTGGACGACGCGCGCGACGCGGACGCCACGGTGGTCGCGCTGTCCGAGTACGGCATCACCGACGTGCGGCGGCCGGTGGACATCAACCGGTTGCTGCGCCGCGAGGGCCTGCTCGAGGTGTACACGCAGGCCGGCATGGAGTACCTGGACCCGTGGGTGTCGCGCGCGTTCGCGGTGGCCGACCACCAGGTGGCGCACGTGTACGTCGCCGACTCCTCGGACATCCCGCGCGTGCGGGACATGCTGTCCTCGCTCGCCGGGGTGGACGAGGTGCTGGACCGGTCGGAGCAGGCCCGCTACGGGATCGACCACGAACGCTCTGGTGAGCTGGTCGTGGTCGCCGACCCGGACGCGTGGTTCACCTACTACTACTGGCTCGACGACGACCGCGCGCCCGACTTCGCGCGCGGCGTGGAGATCCACCGCAAGCCCGGCTACGACCCGGCGGAGCTGTTCTTCAACCCCGAGGACAAGCTGGCGAAGGCCAAGGCGGGGCTGAACCTGGTGAAGAAGAAGGTGGGCCTGCGGTACGCGATGCAGGTCGTGCCGCTCGACCCGGCGCCGGTCCGCGGCTCACACGGCCGTCTGCCGCTGTCCGCCGACGACGGCCCGGTGCTGCTGTGCTCGGTCCCCGACGCGGAGCCCGGCGGCGCCGTGGCGGCGACCGAGGTACGCGATCTTTTGTTGCAGTTGCAGGGTATTCCGGAGGGAGTTCGACGATGAGTCGACCAGTCACGTTGTTCACCGGCCAGTGGGCCGACCTGCCCTTCGAGGAGGTGTGCAAGCTCGCCGCGCAGTGGGGTTACGACGGGCTGGAGATCGCTTGTTCCGGTGACCACTTCGAGGTGGACCGGGCCCTGGCGGAGGACGACTACGTCCAGAAGAAGTTGGAGCAGCTGGCCTCGCACGGGTTGAAGGTGTGGGCCATCTCCAACCACCTGGTGGGCCAGGCGGTGTGCGACGACCCGATCGACGAGCGCCACAAGAACATCGTCCCGTCCCGCATCTGGGGCGACGGTGACCCGGAAGGCGTCCGTCAGCGCGCGGCGGAGGAGATGAAGGACACCGCCCGCGCCGCGGCGAAGCTGGGTGTGGACACGGTCATCGGCTTCACGGGCTCCAAGATCTGGAAGTACGTGGCGATGTTCCCGCCGGTGTCGCAGGACGTCATCGACGACGGCTACGCCGACTTCGCCCGCCGCTGGAACCCCATCCTCGACGTGTTCGACGAGGTGGGCGTCCGCTTCGCCCACGAAGTCCACCCGTCCGAGATCGCCTACGACTACTGGACGACGAAGAAGACCCTCGACGCGGTCGACAACCGGGAAGCGTTCGGCCTGAACTGGGACCCGAGCCACTTCATCTGGCAGGACCTGGACCCGGTGGGCTTCATCCTGGACTTCGCGGACCGGATTTATCACGTGGACTGCAAGGACACGAAGAAGCGCTTCGACGGCCGCAACGGCCGCATGGGCAGCCACCTCGCATGGGCCGACCCCCGCCGAGGCTGGGACTTCGTGTCCACCGGCCACGGCGACGTGCCCTGGGAGGAGTCGTTCCGAGCCCTGAACTCGATCGGCTACACCGGCCCGATCTCCGTCGAGTGGGAGGACGCGGGCATGGACCGCCTGCGTGGCGCGGAGGAAGCGGTGACGTTCATCCGCGCCCACCTGTTCGACAAGCCGGAAGCCGCCTTCGACGCGGCTTTCTCCACAAAGGACTGACGGTGCGCGGGGCGGGGCGGCGGCCGGTCGCCCCACCCCTGTCCCCGTGCCTGGCTTGGCCTCCGGCCCCCGATTTCCAGCCTACGGCGGGGCACCGACAAACCGGCGGCTGAGCGAGCAGTTGTCCACACCCTGCCTTCGACTCCCGGGCAACTGCGCTCAGCCACCTGGTTTGCCGCACAACTCCATCCGGCAGCACACTCGCGGCGGGCTCCCCGGCATGCGCGGCGCCCAAGGCGAATGCCGTCACACCGACGCCGCGAAGCCGATCACCATCGGCGTCCTGATCTCAGCGGTGCCGAATCCAGGGGTCCGGATCCGAGGGGAGCTGAACCCGAAGGTCCTGATCCCAGGGGGCCGACCCGCGTTCCGAACCGTGTCCTCAACCCGTGCTCCGAAACCGCCCTTCAATTCGTGTACCTGCCCCGTCGTCTGCGTCCGGCCCGGAGAGGGTCGCGCGGTCGTCATCCGCGTCCGGTCACAAACCGGCTCGTTGTTCACCCCATCTCCACCCGTCCCAATGGAGGGATCTGTCGTGGCTATTTCTAGAAGGTCCATGCTTCGTGGTGCCGCCGGCGCCGCACTCGCGGTCGGCGCCGCCGGGGTTCTGCCCGGTGTCGCGTCGGCTGAACGGGGCGGGCACGGTGGGCACTGGGGCCTGCGTGTGCCCAAGGACAAGATCAGCATCCAGCTGTACACGCTGCGGTCGATCCTCGAGAACGATCTCGAGGGGACGCTCGACGCGCTCGCCGACATCGGGTACCGCAAGGTGGAGCTCGCAGGCACGTACGGGCGCAGCGCCGAGGAGTTCCGGAAGCTGCTGGACGCCCGCCGCATCAAGGCGACGTCGACCCACGTCGGGATCGACGGGGACATCGACCAGGCCATCGCGGACGCGAAGGTCCTCGGCAACCGGCGCAGCAATGTGGCGTGGGCGAACTTCGGGACCATCGCGGAGTGGGAGACCTTCGCCGACCGGCTCGAGGCCGCCGGCAAGGCCTACCGCCGCGCGGGCATCGGGTTCGGCTACCACAACCACGACCACGAGTTCCAGGCCATCGACGGTGTCCGGCCCTACGACGTGCTGACCCGCCGGACCTCGCGGCGGAACGTCAGCCTCGAGATGGACCTGTACTGGGTCGTGGTCGCCGGTGCCGATCCGGTGCGGGAGTTCTACAAGATCGCGGGCCGCGTCAAGCAGTACCACGTGAAGGACCGCGCGCCGGACGGAGGATTCGCCGACCTCGGTGAAGGCAACATCGACTTCAGGCGGATCTTCCGCGCCACCCGGCCGCTGGAGGTCGAGGAGTACATCGTCGAGAACGACCAGCCGGTCGACGCGCTCAAGTGTGCCGAGACCGGTTACAACTACCTCGCCAACCTGCGTTTCTAGGCGGTCCGGCGACCGCCGAACCCGCATAGACTCGATCTCGGAGGTGTTGACCATGCCGCTGGTGGCCGGGGTCGATTCGTCGACCCAGTCCTGCAAGGTGGTTGTGCGTGACGCGGAGTCGGGCGCCCTCGTGCGCAGTGGTTCCGCACCGCACCCCGACGGGACCGAGGTGGACCCGGCGGCGTGGTGGACCGCGCTGCGGTCGGCGATCGACCAGGCGGGCGGCATCGACGATGTCGCCGCCGTGTCGGTCGCCGGCCAGCAGCACGGCATGGTGTGCCTCACCGAGTCCGGCGAGGTGGTCCGGCCCGCGTTGCTGTGGAACGACACCCGTTCCGCCCAGGCCGCGGCCGACCTCGTCGACGAACTCGGCGGCGGCGCGGCGTGGGCCGACGCGGTCGGCGTCGTCCCGGTCGCGTCGATGACGGCGAGCAAGCTCCGCTGGTTGCGCGACCACGAACCGGAGTCCGTGGCCCGCACCGCGGCGGTGTGCCTGCCGCACGACTACCTGACGTGGCGCCTGTCCGGCGGCGGCCTGGACCGCCTGACCACCGACCGCGGCGACGCGTCGGGCACCGCGTACTTCTCCGCTGCTACCGGCGCATATCGCACCGACCTCCTGAAACTCGCGTTGGGCAAGACCCCGGCGCTGCCGAGGGTCCTCGGTCCTTCCGACGACTCGGGCCGCACCCCGGCGGGCGCCCTCCTCGGCGCGGGCACCGGCGACAACATGGCCGCCGCGCTCGGCGTCGGCGCCGAGCCGGGTGACGTCATCGTCTCCATCGGCACGTCCGGCACCGCGTTCGCGGTCGCCGACAAGCCGTGTGCCGACGCGGCCGGCCTGGTGGCCGGTTTCGCCGACGCGACAGGACGGTTCCTGCCGCTGGTGTGCACGTTGAACGCCGCCCGCGTACTGGACGCGGTCGCCCGCATGCTGGGCGTCGACCACGACCGGTTCGCCGAGCTCGCGCTCACCGGCCCACCGGGCGCCGACGGCCTGACGCTCGTCCCGTACCTGGAGGGCGAGCGCACCCCGAACCTGCCGGCCGCCACCGGTGCGCTGCACGGCCTGCGCCTCGCGAACGCGACCCCGGCACACCAGGCCCGCGCGGCCGTCGAAGGCATGCTGTGCGGCCTCGCGGACGCACTCGATGCTCTTGTGGCACAAGGAGTCCGCACCGACCGGGTGCTGCTGGTCGGCGGCGGCGCCAGGTCCGCCGCCGTCCGCCGCATCGCCCCGACCGTGCTCGGCCGCCCGGTGCTGGTGCCCGAGCCGGGTGAGTACGTGGCCGACGGCGCCGCCCGCCAGGCCGCGTGGACCCTCGCCGGTGGCAACGCCCCACCCAACTGGCGGCTGGGCGCGACACAGCGCCTCGAAGGCGACCCGACCCCTGGCCTACGCGAGCGCTACGCGGAGGCGAGGGAGAAGATCGTGGACCGCCCGAGCTGAGTCGGACATATCGAGCCTGCTAGAACTGCCTGTACCAACGGGCTGACCCGCGGCCTGGCCGACCAAGGGAGATCGTTCTCGTGGAGTTCGTCCGCCTCCTTCTGGTGTTCCTGCACCTGCTGGGCATGGCGCTGCTGGTGGGCATGTTCCTGGTCCAGCGCCGCGCCGCCGCCGATGCGCCGCTCAACAAGGGCTGGCTGCACGTCGCCGCGCTGCAGCTGATCACCGGGCTCGCGCTGCAGCTCCTGGCCCCGGCCACGGACCAGGACTACAACGGCATGAAGCTCGGCATCAAGACGCTGATCCTGCTGGTGATCGGTGCGCTCGCGCTCGTGTACGTGATCCGCCGCGTGCCCGCCCCGAAGTGGCTCCCGCCGACGATGGTCGGTCTGGTCGTCGTGAACGTGGGCATCGCGGTCTTCTGGACGTGAGTTATGCGGACTTGCTGCGCAGGATGCTGAGCACCTCGGCCATCTGACCATCGATCGCGTCGAATCGACGGTCCTGCGCGGCGAACCGCTCGTCGTGCGCGGTGAACAGCTCCTTGTGGTTGTTGAGTTCGTTCATGTGGTCCAAGGTGTAGCGGCTGTAGACGTTCATCTTCGTGTTGAGCAGACTGAGCGTCTGCACGTCCGGAGGTGGCAGCGACGGGTCGTGTTCGTGTGCGGGCTGTTCGAGGAGTCGCTCCAGCCGATCGAAGCGCTCCTCGACGTGGCTCTTGAGAGCGCGGACCTCCGTGGTGAGGTTGTCGGCTTTGCCGTCGAGTCCGTCGACGCGCGAGATGAGGGTGTCGACCTTGGCTTCTGTTTTCCTGCCTTGTTTGTAGAGGTCCTCGATGTCGTTCTTGTTCTGCTTGTACTGGCGGTTCAGCTCTGCGGCTGTGCTGCGGAAGGCCACGGATCGGATCCTAACTGCGGGGTGGTCGCGCTGGGCGGCGTCACATTTCTGTCGGTAGGGTGGCTACTCGTCGGTAGGTTTTGGGGTTCGTGGAGGGTGTTCGCGCATGTCAGTGGGGCGGGAGTTCGACGTCGTTCTCTTTGGTGCCACCGGGTTCACCGGTGGGCTCACGGCCGAGTACCTGGCGGCGCATGCGCCCAACGGTTGTCGGTGGGCGATCGCCGGTCGGTCGCGGGAGAAGCTCTTGGCGGTGCGGAAGCGGCTCGCCGAAATCAACCCCTCGTGTGCTGATCTCGAGTTGCTCGTCGCCGACGTCACCGACCGTGAGGCGTTGCGGGCCGTGGTCTCGCGAGGGCGGGTGGTCGTCACCACCGTCGGTCCGTATCTCCGTTACGGGGAACCACTTGTGGCGGTGTGTGCGGAGACGGGGACCGACTACCTCGACCTCACCGGTGAGCCCGAGTTCGTCGACCGGATGTACCTCGACCACCACGAGACGGCCGTCGCGAGTGGAGCGCGGATCGTCCACTCCGCGGGGTTCGACTCCATTCCTCATGATCTCGGGGTGCTGTTCACCGTCAAGCGGTTGCCGGAAGGGGTTCCGCTCGACGTGCAGGGGTACGTGTCCGCGTCCGCGACCTTCTCCGCCGGGACCTACCACTCCGCCATCACCGCGTTCTCCCGCCTGCGCGAGATGGCGGCCGTCGCCAAGCGGCGGCGGCGGGTCGAGGGGCGGCCCGGCGCGCGGACCATCCGTGGTGCCAAGGGGCGGCCCCGGTTCGAGAAGGACGCCGACGCGTGGGTGCTGCCCGCGCCGACCATCGACCCGCAGATCGTGTTGCGGTCCGCGCGTGCCCTCGAGCGGTACGGGCCCGCGTTCCGGTACGCGCACTACCTCGCGGTCAGGAAGCTGCCCGTCGCCGCCGGGATCGTGGGTGCCGTGGGTGCCGCGGTGGTGCTCGCGCAGGTGCCGCCGGCCCGGAAGTGGCTGCTGTCGCGCATGTCCTCCGGGGACGGGCCCACGCAGGAACGCCGCGACAAGGCCTGGTTCCGGGTGCGGTTCGTCGGTGCGGGTGGTGGTCGCCGGGTGGTCACCGAGGTGTCCGGGGGTGACCCCGGCTACGGGGAGACCGCCAAGATGCTCGCGGAGTCGGCGCTCTGCCTCGCGTTCGACGATGTGCCGAAGAGCGCGGGGCAGGTGACGACGGCCGTCGCCATGGGGGACAGGTTGATCGACCGGCTGGTGCGGGCCGGGCTGACGTTCCGGGTCGTGGAGTAGTGGAGTTCATGGCGTCGATCGTGCCCGGCGGGGGCGACGGGTGCGATCGGGCGACGTGGATCTGTGGACAAGTCCGGTGGCTGTGGACAACTGCCACGAACGGCCGGGTCTGATTCGGCGAACTGTCGGTCGTGCGTGGTAGGCGCGTGAGAGGCTGCGGCGCGTGCGTGTGGTGAGAACGCTCGCCGGCCTGCTCCTCGCCGGCGGCGTCGTAGCGGGGGCAGCGCCGCCGGTGATGGCCCAACCCCAGGAGCGACCGCCCGTACTGGACGTCGGACAGGCCCTGGACGACCTCGCTGACCAGCGGATCGTCCGGGCGCCCGGTGCCGTCGCCCACCTCGACGACGACCTGGTGCGGTCGGCTCTCGGCGACGACACCTACGTCATCCTCGCGCCCTACACGGGCCGCATCGAGGAGGGCGGCAACTACCCGGACGGCGAGACGCACGACAAAGTGGTGAGCGAACCGCTCCAGTCCTGGGCCGAAAAGAACCGGAAGAACCTGGTTCTTGTCGAGGGCATCGGCGTGACCCTCTACGGCGAGACGCGCATCGGCGCCTCCGTGGCGAACATCCCCGAACTACGGCAGATGACCGCCTACCTCGACGTCACGATCCCGGTGGTCTACGCGGCCCGGTACGCCCACGACGAGGACACGGCGGCCGACTTCGACGGCCCGGTCGCCGACCCCGTGACACCGTCCGCGGCGCAGGTCGACGACCTCGCCGGGCACCTCCGCGACGCCCCGGTCCACAACGCACCCGGCCGCGACGACCCGGTCGACCCCCGCATGGCGCGGCTCGCCACGGAGTACGGGATCGGTGTCCGCATCGCCGCGCTCCCGGCGCTCGAACCGGGGCAGCCGTTCGTCGACTACGCCCCCGCGCTGCTCGAACGCTTTCCCGACGACGTCGTGATGGTCGCGCAGGGCCGGTGGCTGGACATCGCGGCGCGGGACCAGGCCAAGGCGACCTCCGCCCGCGACTACGCCTACGGCCGCTTCGAGTACGGGAGCTTCCGCCAGGGCAGCCTCATGCAGGACCGCGTCGGCACGGTCCTCGAACGGCTCCGGTTCCTCCTCAAGAACAACGCCTACGGGCGGCCGCAGCCACAACCCCAGCCGAGGCCGCAGCCCTACGACGTGCGGCAGACGATCAACGACCTCACGCCGTGGGTGCTGGTCGGCGCGGCGCTGGTCCTCGGCGGTGTCGGGCTCTACAGCTGGCGCCGCGTCCAGACCGACCGGACGGACGCCGAGCGGAGGGCCATGCGCCGGGAGAGCGCGCGGGCCATGGCCAAGATCGGGGAGCTGGGCGCGGCGCTGCTCGCCGCCGAGGAACGTGGAGAGGCGGCCGACCCGGCGGCGGCCGAACGGTACGCCACGGCCCGCGCCCTCTACGACGAGGCGCTCACCGCGAAGGCGATGGCCGAGGTCACCGGTGTTGCCGAGGAAGGGCTCGCCGAGGGGGTGCCCGCGTCGTGAAGGCCAGTACGAAGAAGCGGCTCCTGATGGAGCTGCGCAAGGACCACTGGTTCGGGGTGCCGCGCTGGTTGGTCGTGGCCGTCGCGGTGGCGGTGCTGATCGGTTACGGCACGTTCGGCAGGCCGTCCAACGGTCCCGCGCCGGTGTCCGCCGAGGTGCGGACGATCGTCGAAGGGCTGCGGACGACCTCGGTCTACGAGGCGCCGGACGCGCCGGGCAAGGTCGACGCCGAGCGGGCGCGGGAGCTGATCGGCGACCGGCCCATCGTGCTCGTGCTGCTCGACGAGGACACGCGGTCCACGTGGGACCCGTTCGAGGACCACGGTGACGACCTGTGCGAACAGGTCGCGAACGTCGTCACGACCTCGCTCGTGATCCTCTACGGGCGGGAGTACCGCGGCGACTACGGACCGGACTTCTGCGTCGGCCCCGAGTTCTCCAACCCGCAGAACCCGGTCGAGCCCGGCAACTACGACTTCGTGCTGATCGCCAAGGCGGAGCTCGGGTGGAAGTACCGGGTGACCGAGGACGACATGTTCGCGCAGGTCGAGGAGTTCGTGTTCGCGTTCGACGAGCAGGCCGCCCAGGACTACCCGGGCGGCGTGCCGCGCAGGGCCGTCGTGGTCCCGCCGCCACCGGCACCGGACTCCCTGCAGACCTGGCAGATCATCCTCTCGCTCGCCGGCATCCTGCTCGGCACGATCGCGGCGTTCGTGGGGCTGCGGCTGGTCGGCCGGGTGGTCGCGCGGCGGGCCGCCCACGGCGCCGACCTGCGCACCAGGAACGAGGCGGCGAGCGCGCGACTGAACAAGCTCGCCGACGTCGTCCTGCACCCGCCGCGCCCGAAGACGGCGGCCGACGCCCGGTGGCAGGCCGACCTCGCGGGTGAGTACGTGCGGGTCCTGGCGGAGTACGAGGGGGCGAACACCCGCTCGAAGCTCGCCGCGCTGGGCGGGCGGCTGACGGAACTGGAGAAGGAGGCGGCCAGGTGATCTGGGTGTGGATCGGCATCGCCGTGGTGCTGGTGGCGGCCGGGGCGCTCGTGCCGGTGCTGTCCGGCAGGGACCACCGGCTGCGGAGCAACGACGAGGCGGTCGCCGCGCGTTCGCGGTACCACCAGCTCGGGCACTACGTCGAGGACACCGTAGGCATGGGTCCAGTCGAAAGTCTCGAAGACGAAAAGGCCATGGCATTGCTGCGAACGGCCCATGAGCGCTACAACACGGCGGGCGCCACCCTGGCCCGCGCCACAACGGAGGAGGACTTCCTGCTGGCGCTGCGTATCGCGGAGGAAGGCCTGGCCGCGGTGGCCGACGCGTACACCAGAATCGGGCGAACGGGGCCGCGGATCAAGAAACAAAGGCGTCACAAATGACCGCTGAGCACGCAGGCGATCACATTCGGTACTAGTCTGCGCGCGCTCGAAGAACGATTGGGTCACGCGGGTCTACGCGGCGGTAGCAGTTTCGCGACCGCAGAGTACGGTCTCGCCAATAAGTCGGCGTCCGGCGCTCGGCCGGGCGTGTTCATGAAGGCGGAGGGAGAAAGCCTTGCGCTTCAAGCGGGGAGTCGCGGTCGCCGCGATCGCGCTGACCAGCGTGCTGTCCGTGGTCGGTTGTGCGAAGGATTCGGGATCCTCGAACAGCGGTTCGGGTGGCGGCGACAACGCCACGGGCTGCAAGACCGTGGACAAGCCGGCGGCGGCGTCCGGAGAGACCACCACGACCGATGCCGGTGCCAAGGTGGACGGCAGTGCGCTCAAGGTCGGTCTGGCCTTCGACATCGGTGGCCGCGGCGATGCGTCGTTCAACGACTCGGCGGCGGCCGGCCTGGACAAGGCCGTCTCGGACATCGGGGTCAAGAAGGAGAACACCAAGGAGCTCACCGCGACCGACCAGGAGAGCGAGGACGCGAAGCTGACGCGTCTGCGCCAACTGGCGCAGGAGGGCCACAACCCGATCGTGAGCGTGGGCTTCGCGTACTCGGACGCGACCGCCAAGATCGCCGCGGAGTTCCCGAACACCCAGTTCGCCGTTGTCGACGGCTTCGTCGACAACGCGCCGGCCAACGTCACCTTCCTCGGCTTCGCCGAGCAGGAGGGCTCGTTCCTCGTCGGTGTCATCGCCGCGCTGAAGAGCGAGAGCTGCACCATCGGCTTCGTCGGCGGCGTGAACGTGCCGCTGATCCAGAAGTTCCAGGCCGGTTTCCAGCAGGGTGTCGAGACCGTCGCGCCGGACGCCAAGGTCGTCTCGAAGTACATCACCGAGGCTGGTGACCTCACCGGTTTCGCCGACGCCCCCAAGGGCCAGGTCGCCGCCAAGGGCCTGATCGACCAGGGCGCCGACGTCGTGTACCACGCCGCCGGTGCTTCCGGTAAGGGTGTGTTCGCCGCCGCGAAGGAGGCGAACGTCCAGGCCATCGGCGTCGACTCCGACCAGTACAACCAGAAGACGGTCGCCGAGTACAAGGACGTCATCATCACGTCCATGCTCAAGCGCGTCGACGTCGCGGTGTTCGACTACATCGCCGCGGTCGCGTCGAACAACCTGACGGGTCTGCCCCCGGTCTTCGACCTGAAGGTGGACGGCGTCGGCTACTCGACGTCCGGCGGGAAGATCGACGACGAGACCAAGGGCTGGGTCGAGGCGTACAAGCAGCAGATCATCGAGGGCAAGATCAAGGTCTCGGACACTCCGAGCAGCTGAGTCCCGAAAGTGTGTGACGCCCGTGGGTGTGCGGTGAGGCAGCCGCGCACCCACGGGTCTTTCCTGTGAGGAAGGGTCTCCATGACCGACACCGAGGTCGACACGGCGACCGACACGGACGCGCAACCCGTGCCCGCCGTCGCGCTCGCCGGCATCACGAAGCGGTTCCCCGGCGTCGTCGCGAACAGCGACGTCGACCTGACCGTGAGAGCGGGCGAGGTGCACGCGCTCTGCGGCGAGAACGGCGCGGGCAAGTCCACCCTCATGAAGATCCTGTACGGGATGCAGCCCCCGGACGAGGGCACCATCACGGTGAACGGCGAGCAGGTCCGGTTCAAGTCCCCTTCGGACGCGATCGCGACCGGCATCGGGATGGTCCACCAGCACTTCATGCTGGCCGACAACCTGACCGTGCTCGAGAACGTGGTGCTGGGCGCCGAGAACATGCACGGGATCGGCAAGAAGGCCAGGGCGAGGGTCCGCGAGCTGGGCAGCGCGGTCGGGCTCTCGCAGGACCCGTCGACGCTGGTCGAGCGTCTCGGCGTGGCCGACCGGCAGCGCGTGGAGATCCTCAAGGTCCTCTACCGCGGCGCGCGGATCATCATCCTCGACGAGCCGACCGCCGTGCTCGTCCCGCAGGAGGTCGACGAGCTGTTCGACACGCTGCGGACCATGCGGGCGGACGGCTACACCTTCCTCTTCATCTCCCACAAGCTCGACGAGGTCCGCGCCATCGCGGACTCGATCACCGTGATCCGCCGGGGCACGACCGTCGGCACGGTCGACCCGACGACGGTCACCACCCGCGAACTCGCCGAGATGATGGTCGGCTCGGAGCTGCCCAGCCCGGAGACCCGCACCTCCACGGTCACCGACAAGGAGGTCCTGCAGGTCGAGGGCCTCGTGCTGGAGACCCCGGACGGCCGCCGCATCCTGGACGACCTGGACCTCGTGGTCCGCTCCGGCGAGGTGCTGGGCATCGCGGGCGTCGAGGGCAACGGCCAGACCGAGCTGGTCGAGACCCTCATGGGCATCCGCAAGGCCGCGTCCGGCCGGGTGTCGCTGAACGGCCGCAACCTCACCAGGGCGGGCACGCTGACCCGTCGCGAGGCAGGCATCGGCTACATCCCCGAGGACCGCACCCGCCACGGCCTGCTGCTCACCGAGCCGCTGTGGAAGAACCGCATCCTCGGCTACCAGACTCGCAAGCCCACGTCGCGCGGCGCGTTCCTCGACATCGCGGGCGCCCGCGAGGACACCAGGCGGATCGTCGAGCAGTTCGACGTCCGCACCCCCGGCATCGAGGTCGCGGCGGCCTCCCTGTCCGGCGGCAACCAGCAGAAGCTGGTGATCGGCCGGGAGCTGTCCGGCGACCCGGTGCTGCTGATCGCCTCCCACCCGACCCGCGGCGTCGACGTCGGCGCGCAGGCCGCGATCTGGGACCACATCCGCAACGCCCGCGCCGCGGGCCTCGCCGTGCTGCTCGTGTCGGCCGACCTCGACGAGCTGATCGGCCTGTCCGACTCGATCAAGGTCATGCTGCGCGGCAAGTTCGTCGCCGACGCCGACCCCGCGACCGTCACGCCGGAGGACCTCGGGTCCGCCATGACCGGCGCCGGTGTCGTGGACGAGTCGGGTGTGCTCGTGACGGAAACTGGAGGAACCCCATGAACGCCCGGCTGCGCTCGTCGCTGCTGGCGCCCGGACTCGCCATCGTCTTCTCCGCGGTGCTGTGCGCGGTCGTGCTGCTGGTCTCCGGCGCGAACCCCGCGAGCGCGCTCGGCGCGATGATCGGCCAGGTCGGCGAGGGTCAGGTGGCGGTCGACATCGTCAACTCGACGGCGATCTACATGCTGGCCGCGCTGGCCGCCGCCATCGGCTTCCAGATGAACCTGCTGAACATCGGGATCGAGGGCCAGTACCGCGTCGGCGCGCTGGTCGCGGCCATCGTCGGCGGCGCGATCGTGTTGCCGCCGGTGCTGCACTGGCTGGTGATCCTGGTGGTCGCGGCCGTCGCGGGTGCCGCGTGGGCGACACTGCCCGCGATCCTGAAGGTCACGCGCGGGGTGCACGAGGTGCTCTCCACGATCATGATGAACGCGATCGCGTTCGGTCTGGCCGCGTACCTGATCCGCCGCGACCAGTTCGGCATCCTGGTCGGCAACAACGTGTCGACCGAGCCGATCGCCGACTCCGGCCAGGTGCCGGGCATCGAGATCGGTGACCGGGGCACGGTCTTCGGCCTGGTGTTCCTCGCGGTCGTCGCGGCCGCAGTCTACGGCGTGGTGATGAACCGGACCCGGTTCGGGTTCGAGCTGAAGGCGTCCGGTCTCTCGCCGACCGCCGCCGCGGCCGGTGGTGTGAACGCCAAGAAGATGATCGTGGTGTCGCTGCTGGTCTCGGGTGCCGTTGCCGGTCTGGTCGGCATGCCGGAGATCCTGGGTCGCGACCACGCGTACACGCTGAACTTCGCGTCCGGCTACGGCTTCGCGGGCATCGGCATCGCGCTGCTCGGCCGCAACCACCCGGTCGGCATCGCGTTCGGGTCGCTCCTGTGGGCGTTCCTGGAGAAGGCGAAGGGCGCGCTGGACAACGAGGGTGTGCCGAGGGAGATCGCGACGATCATGCAGGGCTCGATCGTCCTGTCGGTGGTCGTCGCGTACGAGATCGTGAAGCGGATGGAGCTGGCCGCCGAACAACGGCGGGTCGGCCAGGCCACCGGCACCGCTGAACCTGTCGGGGAAGGTGCTGCCAAATGAGCATGGTCGATGTGCAGCCGACGGCGCCCTCGGGCATGACGATGGCGCCGCCCCCGCGCAAGCGGATCATCCCCGGCTGGGCGACGTTCGCGCTCGGCATCGTCGCGGTGGTCGGCGTGCTCGCCACCACCTCGTACCTGACCGGCGAACCGGCGCTGACGTCGTCGTCGACGATGCAGAACACGGTCACGCTGGGCCTGCCGATCCTCCTCTGCGGTCTCGGTGGCATCTGGGCCGAACGCTCGGGCATGATCAACATCGGTCTCGAGGGCATGATGATCCTCGGTACCTGGGGTGCGGCGTGGGCAGGCGTGCTGGGGCTTGGCCCGTACGGCTCGGTGTTGTTCGGCGCGGTCTTCGGTGCGCTGGGCGGTCTGCTCCACGCGATCGCGACGGTGTCGTTCGGCGTCAACCACATCGTGTCCGGGGTGGCGATCAACCTGCTCGGCGCCGGTGTCGCGAAGTACCTGTCGACGCTGATCTTCGCGCCGCTGTCGGACAACCCGCGTGACTCGCCGCCGATCGAGCGGTTCGACACGTTCTCCGCGCCGGGCCTCGGCGACTGGCTGGGCGAGCTGGAGTCGGAGCAGCGCGCGGTGATCTCCGACGTGGCCGGCCTGCTGCGCGGGCTCGTCACGCGGGTGTCGCCGATGCTGATCATCGGCATCCTGCTGGTGTTCGTGACCTACCTCGTGCTGTGGCACACCAGGTTCGGCCTGCGGCTGCGGTCGTGCGGCGAGAACCCGGTCGCGGCCGAGTCGCTCGGCGTGAACGTGTACCTGCACAAGTACGTGGCGGTTGTCGCGTCCGGCGCGCTGGCGGGCATCGGTGGCGCCGCGCTGGTGCTGGGGTCGAGCCCGTCGATCTACTCGGAGGGCCAGACCGCGAACCGCGGCTTCATCGGCCTCGCCGCGATGATCTTCGGCAACTGGCGCCCCGGCGGCACGCTCGCGGGCGCGGGCCTGTTCGGGTACGCGGACGGCCTGCGGCTGTCGTCGGGCCCGGAGACGGTGCACTCGCTGCTGTACGCGGCGGTGATCTGCGCCGGCCTGCTGGTGATCTGGCAGCTGTTCCGCCGCAAGTGGACGACGGCGGCGCTGGCCGCGGTCGGCGCGGTCGCGGTGTACGTGCTGTACTACGCGACGGACGAGCTGCCGACGCAGTTCCTGCCGTACACGCCGCACATCATCACGCTGGTGGTGCTGGCGCTGGCGGCGCAACGACTGAGGCCACCCGCGGCCGATGGAATGCCGTACAGGCGAGGTGAGGGTGACTGAGCGCAGCTTGCGGAGCGAACATCATGACTTTGCGCAGCTTGCGGAGCGAGCATGTGACTTTGCGCAGCTTGCGGAGCGAGCATGTGACTTTGCGCAGCTTGCGGAGCGAGCATGTGACTTTGCGCAGCTTGCGGAGCGAACATCATGACTGATTGGGAGAAGCTGAGGGCCGTCGCTGTGGAGGCGGCCCAGGCTGCGTACTGCCCGTACTCCGGCCTGCAGGTCGGCGCGGCGGCGGTGTGCGACGACGGCCGGATCGTGACCGGCTGCAATGTCGAGAACGCGTCGTACGGCGTCGGCCTGTGCGCGGAGTGCACGATGGCGGGCCAGTTGCGCCTGACGGGCGGCGGCCGGTTCGTGGCGGTCGCGTGCCGTTCCGGTACGGGTGACTTGCTGATGCCGTGTGGCCGGTGCAGGCAGATCCTGTACGAGTTCGGCGGCCCGGACTGCCTCATGGACACCCCGGACGGCCCGGTGCCGATGTCGGAGGTCCTGCCGCACGCGTTCGGCCCGGCTGATCTACCGTGACGAGGTGAAGCACACGGCGGTCGACGTCATCCGGACCAAGCGCGACGGCGATGTCCTGTCGGACGCCCAGATCGACTGGGTGATCGACGCGTACACCCGGGGCGAGGTGGCCGACGAGCAGATGTCGGCGCTGGCCATGGCGGTCTTTCTCAACGGCATGACGTTCGAGGAGACCGCCCGCTGGACCCAGGCGATGATCGACTCGGGGGAACGGCTGTCGTGGCCGGTCCCGACGGTCGACAAGCACTCGACGGGCGGTGTCGGCGACAAGATCACGCTGCCGCTGGCCGCGCTGGTCGCGACCTGTGGCGTCGCGGTGCCGCAGCTGTCCGGGCGGGGTCTCGGGCACACGGGCGGCACGCTGGACAAGCTGGAGTCGATCCCGGGCTGGCGGGCGCAGCTGTCGACGGAGGAGATCCGCGCACAGCTGTCCGACGTCGGTGCGGTGGTGTGCGCACCGACCACGGGCCTCGCGCCCGCCGACCGCAAGCTGTACGCGTTGCGGGACGTGACGGCGACTGTCGAGTGCGTGCCGTTGATCGCGTCGTCGATCATGTCGAAGAAGATCGCCGAGGGCGCGGGTGCCCTGGTGCTGGACGTGAAGGTCGGCTCTGGCGCGTTCATGCGCTCGATCGAGGACGCCCGTGAGCTGGCGAAGGCGCTGGTGGCCATTGGGGTGGCCCACGGCCAGAAGGTGTCGGCACTGCTGACGGACATGTCGGTGCCGCTGGGCCGAGCGGTGGGCAACGCGGTCGAGGTGGCGGAGGCGGTCGACGTCCTGCGCGGCGGCGGCCCGTCGGACGTGGTGGAGCTGACGGTGGCACTGGCGTCGGAGATGCTGTCCCTCGCGGGCGTGTCGGCGGACCCGGCGACGGTACTGGCGTCGGGCGCGGCCTATGAGACGTGGGAGAAGATGATCTCCGCGCAGGGCGGTGACCCGTCGGCCGAGCTGCCGTCACCGAAGCACGTGCACGTCGTAGCGGCACCCCGGGACGGGGTGCTGACCAGGCTCGACGCGCTGGGCGTCGGGGTGGCGGCATGGCGTCTCGGTGCCGGGCGGGCGCGGAAGGAAGACCCGGTGCAGGCGGCGGCAGGCATCATCTGCCACGCGAAGCCGGGGGATGTGGTGACGGCGGGCGAGCCGCTGCTGGAGCTGCACACGGACACCCCGGACGCGGTGGACGGTGCGCTGGCGTCGCTGGACGGCGCGTACGAGATCGGCGACGAGGCCGCGGCGCGGGACGGCCTGGTGATCGAGGTGGTCCGGGGCTAGCGCCACCGAAGACGCTGTCGAGACAGCTGCAATGCCATGAAGGGGTCCTTCGTCACGCCCGGCGTGATGAAGGACCCCTTCGTTGTGCTCAGCGTGATGAAGGACCCCTTCGTAACGCCCGGTGTGATGAAGGGCCCCTTCATGCCATAGGGCCACGTCCTGAAAGCGCCTTTCACGGCACGAAGGCCACCGAGCACGGGGCAGACCCGCAGCCAAACAACGAAACCGAGGAGCCATCCCAGAGACCTGCCCTCCGGCGAGGAGCCTCCGGAGGGCACCCCATCCGGCGCGCGGATCCAGGCTGAGTGCCCCGAATGCGTCTCAGGCCAGGGCGGCCAGCGCTGTGTGCGTCAGCACGCGGACCCCCGTCAGCAGGGCCCGCTCGTCCAGCACGAACGTCGGCTGGTGCAGATCCGGCGGCGTACCCTCCCCGGACCAGACACCCAACCGGGCAAAGGATCCGGGCACGTTCTCCAGGTACCACCCGAAGTCCTCGCCACCGGACGACTGCTTGGTGCCGGTCACGGCCTGCTCACCCAGCGCGGCCTCGACCCCGGCCCGGAGCACCGCCTCGGACTCGACGTCGTTCACCACAGGCGGCACGCCGCGCCGGTGTTCCAGCTCGAACCCGACCCCGGTGGGGGCGAGCAGCGACTGCACCAGCCCGGCCACCAACGGCTCCAGGTCGGCCCACACCTCGTGGTCACCGGTGCGCAGCGTCCCCCGCAGGACTCCGTCCTGCGGCACGGCGTTCGGCGCCTCACCGGCGTGCACGGCGCCCCACACGAGCACGGTCCCGGACCGCGGGTCGATGCGGCGCGACAGCAGCGCGGGCAGCCCCGTGATGACGGTGCCGAGCGCGTGCACCAGGTCCGCCGTCAGGTGCGGTCGCGACGTGTGCCCGCCGGGCGAGGTGAGCCGCAGCTCGAGCAGGTCCGTCGCCGACGTGATGGCACCGACGCGGGTGCCGACGCTGCCGACCCTGAGCCGGGGGTCGCAGTGGAGGCCGAAGATGGCGTCCACTCCGTCAAGTCCGCCCGCGGCGATGACGTCCAGCGCGCCGCCGGGCATGACCTCCTCGGCGGGCTGGAACACCAGCCGGACCCGGCCGGGCAGCTCGGGTGCGGACGCCAGCGCGAGACCGGCGCCGAGCAGCATCGAGGTGTGGCCGTCGTGGCCGCAGGCGTGTGCCGCGCCGGGCACGGTGGAGGAGAACGGCAGGCCGGTCAGCTCGGTCAGCGGCAGCGCGTCCATGTCGGCGCGGAGGGCGACGCAGCGGTCGCCACCTCCGTTGTCGCCGCCGATGTCGCAGATCAGGCCGGTGCCGGTGTCGAACACCTTCGGGTGCAGGCCCGCGGTGGACAGCAGGCCGGCCACCAGCTCGGTCGTGTTGTACTCGCGCCTGGACAGCTCGGGGTTGGCGTGGATGTGCCGGTACCAGGCGAGCACGTCCGGCGCGTTACGTGTCAGCCAGTCGTCGAGCCATTCCGGCCCGCGACCGGCTCCGATGTCATCCACACTGGGCATACTGACGCCCTTGTCGGTGATCAGCACGCCGGCCCCATTCGCGGCAGCTGAGCCGCCGTCCTTGGGCACGTCGGATCGCGAGTCGAGCACGGTCACGCGATCCTCCCAAGGTCCCGTGAGTGATTCATGATTCGTCAATCCTGCACCATCAGTGGTGGTGGATCGCACGAGGTTTCCTGGTCTACCGGTTGCCGGTACCACCAGAGCGCCGAGCGGTGGGACCGCTTCAGCCTCGCTAAACGATCACTGTCGGCCAGCGGCCGTTGGCTACTTCTTGGGCTTGGCCTTCTTACGCCGGATGCTTCGGCCCCAGATCACGACGCCGATCAGCAGTGCGGAGGCGACGCCCATCACGATCTTCCGCCGCGACTCGGCCCGGTCCGACTCCGTCTCAGCGGGGTCGAGCTCGACCGTCGGCGCGCTCGGCGCGGTGGACGGCCCGGTGGGCGGCGGCGCCGGCTGGTGCCCGGCGACGAGGCCGTACTCACGGTCGGAGGGGTGCGACTCCGCGACCGCGTGAACCGGAAGCAGCGCGACGACGAGCCCCGTGAGTGTCACGACGAGTAGTCGAACCGCGCTGCGCATGAGACAAGCCTATCGAGAAGGTGAACAGTCGATCAGCGGCCGTGTGGGTATTGATGCGAGATCGTCAGTCCGCGTCGGTGGTGGCGAGCACCGCGATCCCGCGCCCGCCGGGCCGCAGGCACAGCACACCGAGGTCCCACGAGATCCGCTTGAACCAGTCGTTCGCCGCGTCGAACAGCCACCACGCGCACCCCGCCACAGCCCCGCCTGCCAGCGCTTTCACCGACCGCCACGCCGCCAGCCTGCCGTACGCGCCGCCCTGCCCCCGGTCGTACGCGCCACCGTCGGCGGCCGCGGTGAACAGCGTCGTCACGACCTGCGGCAGCGTCGCGCGCCGCAATGCGAGCCCGTTGCCGGCGAGGCAGTCGAGACCCAGCGACTCGACCGTCCGGATCCCGACGTCCGTCGCAGCCAGTGGTGCGGCCACCGTGAACACCGCGGCCTCGGCCCGTCCGTTCGACTCGGTCAGCCACGTGGTCACGGCCGAGGTGATGTCCGCCGGGCTGGTCAGACGGGTCGCGGACGGCACCGCGCCGGCCGCCGTGATCAGCTCCGACCGCGTGGTGGCACCCGTTTCGCCGGGCGGTGTTTCCCCGGGCAGTGGCGTCAGCGGCAGCTCGCCGAGCGGGTGCCCGGCCAGCCGGGTCCGCCACTCCGGACCCACCGGTACCCCGCGCAGCACCAGCTCGTGCACCAGGCACGCCCCCAGCTCCCGCGGCAGGTCCAGCGACAGCAGCACCGACGCGGGCTGGCCGGTCGCGAGCAGAGCCGCCGTCGACCGCACCCGCCGCGCGGGCAACCGGGCCGCGAGCCGGACCACGGCCGCCGCCCGCGATGCGGACGGGGTCAGCGCAAGCAGCCGCTCCACGTGGTCGAAGACGCTGTCGTAGGTCAGGTGACCTGGATCCGCGAGCAGCGCGTGCGCCAGCTCCTCCAGCCGAGGCACCTCGTCCGCCGACGACCAGCGGTCCAGCTCCGCGTAGTACGGCCGGACGTCGGCCTTGCCACGCAGCGCGGACAGCATCGTCTCGATCGAGGTCAGTTCGCGAACTCCTTCAGTAGGCGTTCCGCGGCCAGGGTCGGCGTGAGCGTGCCGTCCGCGACCTGCTGTTCCAGCGACGGCGCGAGCGCGCGGACCCCGGGGTGCTCGGACAGCCTGGTCAGCAGCGTGTCCCGCACCATCGTCCACGTCCAGTCGACCTGCTGCCGCCGCCGCTTCTCCGCCAGCGCACCCGACTCGGTCAGCGTGTCGTGGTGCCGTTTCACCTGTTCCCACAGGGTGTCCAGCCCGGCGCCGGTCATGCCGCTGCACGTCAGCACCGGCGGGGTCCACCCGTCCGACGACGCCTGCAGCAACCGCAGCGCCCCCGACAGCTCGCGGGCCGCCTTGCGCGCGGGGAGCTCGTGGTCGCCGTCGGCCTTGTTCACCGCGATCACGTCCGCCAGCTCGAGCACGCCCTTCTTGATGCCCTGCAGCTGGTCGCCGGTGCGGGCCAGCGTGAGCAGCATGAAGCAGTCGACCATGTTGGCGACCGAGATCTCGGACTGGCCGACGCCGACGGTCTCGACCAGCACCACGTCGTAGCCCGCGGCCTCCATCAGCACGATCGTCTCGCGGGTCGCGCGGGTGACGCCGCCGAGCGTGCCGGACGTCGGCGACGGGCGGATGAACGCCGACGGGTCCACCGACAGCCGCGCCATCCTGGTCTTGTCACCCAGGATCGAGCCGCCGGTGCGCGACGACGACGGGTCGACGGCCAGCACCGCGACCCGGTGCCCGGCGCCGGTGAGCTGGGTGCCGAGCGCGTCGATGAACGTCGACTTGCCCGCCCCCGGCACCCCGGTGATGCCGACCCGGTGCGCGCCACCGGCGTGCGGCAGCAGCTCCACCAGCAGCTGCTGTGCCAGCGTGCGGTGGTCCGGCCGCCGCGACTCGACCAGCGTGATCGCCTTGGACAGCGTGCCGCGGTCACCCGCGAGCACACCCTCGGCGTACGCCGCTACGTCAACGTCCCGCGGCATTGATGAGCTTCCGCAGCAGGTCGGTGGCCGCCTCGGCGATCACCGTGCCGGGACCGAAGATCGCGGCCGCGCCCGCGTCGTGCAGCTCGTCGTAGTCCTGCGGCGGGATCACGCCGCCGACGACGATCATGATGTCGTCGCGGCCGAGCGTGGCCAGTTCCGCGCGCAGCGCGGGCACCAGCGTGAGGTGCCCGGCGGCCAGCGAGTTGACGCCGACGATGTGCACATCCGCCTCGACGGCCTGCCGCGCCACCTCCGCCGGGGTCTGGAACAGCGGGCCCACGTCGACGTCGAAGCCGAGGTCGGCGAACGCGGTCGCGATCACCTTCTGGCCGCGGTCGTGTCCGTCCTGGCCCATCTTCGCGACGAGGATGCGCGGGCGCCTGCCCTCCGCCTCGGCGAACTCGTCCACGACCCGGCGCGCTTCCTCCACATTGGACACGTCGCCGACCTCCTCCGAGTAGACGCCGGAGATCGTACGGATCTGCGCCGAGTGCCGTCCCCACACCTTGCCGAGCGCCTCGGAGATCTCGCCGACGGTGGCCTTCGCGCGGGCCGCGTCGATCGCCAGCGCGAGCAGGTTGCCCTCGCCGTTCGCGGCTGCCGACAGCGCGTCGAGCGCACTGTCCACGGCGGACTGGTCGCGTTCCGCGCGGAGCCGGCGCAGCTTCTCCAGCTGCTGCGCCCGCACGCCCGCGTTGTCGACCTTCAGCACGTCGATCCGCTCGTCCGCGTCCGCGAGCCGGTACTTGTTCACACCGATCACCGGCTGGCGGCCGGAATCGATGCGTGCCTGAGTTCGCGCGGCCGCCTCCTCGATGCGCAGCTTCGGGATGCCCGCGTCGATCGCGCGCGCCATGCCGCCCGCCGACTCGACCTCCTGGATGTGGCCCCACGCCTTGCGCGCCAGGTCGTGGGTGAGCCGCTCGACGAACGCGCTGCCGCCCCACGGGTCGATGACGCGCGTGGTGCCGGACTCCTTCTGCAGCAACAACTGCGTGTTCCGCGCGATGCGGGCGGAGAAGTCGGTCGGCAGGGCCAGCGCCTCGTCGAGTGCGTTGGTGTGCAACGACTGCGTGTGCCCCTGCGTGGCGGCCATCGCCTCGACGCACGTGCGGATCACGTTGTTGTAGACGTCCTGCGCGGTCAGCGACCAGCCGGACGTCTGACAGTGCGTCCGTAACGACAGCGACTTGTCGGACAGCTTCTGCCCGGCCGGCTCGAACTGCTTCACGAGCTTCGCCCACAGCAGCCGCGCGGCACGCAGCTTCGCGACCTCCATGAAGAAGTTCATGCCGATGGCCCAGAAGAACGACAGCCGTGGCGCGAACGCGTCCACGGACAGCCCAGCCTCCACCCCGGCGCGGATGTACTCGACCCCGTCGGCCAGCGTGTACGCCAGCTCGAGATCGGCGGTGGCACCCGCTTCCTGCATGTGGTAGCCGGAGATCGAGATGGAGTTGAACTTCGGCATGTGCCGGGACGTGTGCGAGAAGATGTCGGAGATGATCCGCATCGACGGCTGCGGCGGGTAGATGTAGGTGTTGCGGACCATGAACTCCTTGAGGATGTCGTTCTGGATGGTCCCCGTGAGCTTGTCCTGCGGCACACCCTGTTCTTCGGCCGCCACCACGTAGAGCGCGAGGATCGGCAGCACGGCGCCGTTCATGGTCATCGACACCGACATCTTGTCGAGCGGGATGCCGTCGAACAGCTGGCGCATGTCGTAGATCGAGTCGATCGCGACGCCCGCCATGCCGACGTCACCGGCGACGCGCGGGTGGTCGGAGTCGTAGCCGCGGTGCGTCGCGAGGTCGAACGCGACCGAAAGGCCTTTCTGACCGGCGGCGATGTTGCGGCGGTAGAAGGCGTTCGACTCCTCGGCGGTGGAGAAACCCGCGTACTGGCGGATGGTCCACGGCTGATTGACGTACATCGTCGGGTACGGGCCGCGCAGGTACGGCACGATGCCCGGGTAGGTCTCCAGGAAGTCGAGCCCGGCCGTGTCCTCGCGGGTGTACAGCGGCTTGACGCCGATGCCTTCCGGTGTCTCCCACATCAGCGCGTCCGGGCCCTTGCCCGTGGCGTCCTGCACGGCCGCCTGCCAGTCGGCCGCGGACCCGGCGTCCGGCTCGCCGAGTGCGATCTCGGAGAAGTCGGGGATGCTCATGACCGGGCCTCCAGCGCCGCCTCGAACGGTTCCGCGTACCGCACCCTCGGCAACCCGCCCGACGGCGGCGCCGGTTCCGGTTGGCGCGTCAGGGGTTTCTCGTCCTTGTCGGGGAAGACGGTCACGCCGGTGATCGCCTCCTCGCCCGCGTCGAGCCGCGCGGTGCGGGCCGCGCGGGTGGCTGCGAGCTTCTCCTCGACGAGCCCGGAGTCGAGCGCGGCGACGATCCCGCCCGCCTTCTCGATCTCCTGGAACACGGCCCAGCCCGCGTGTGCCAGCTCGTCGGTGTGCCGCTCCACGTACCAGGAACCACCCGCCGGGTCGATCACTCCGGCGACCCGCGACTCTTCCAGCAGGATCGACTGGGTGTTGCGGGCGATGCGGCGCGCGAACGCGTCCGGCAGGCCGATGGCCGCGTCGAACGGCTGCACCGTCACCGCGTCCGCACCGCCGACGCCTGCGGCGAAGCAGGCGAGGGTGGTGCGCAGCATGTTGTTCCACGGGTCGCGGCGGGTCGTCATCGTGGTGGAGGTCACGGCGTGCTGCGGCACGGCTGCGCGCGGCGCGCCGCAGACCTCCGCGACCCGCGCCCAGAGCCTGCGCGCGGCCCGCAGCTTCGCGATGGTGCCGAACTGGTCGGCGGTGGCGGCGAACCGGAACTCCAGCTGCCGCGCCGCCTGCTCGACCGACAGCCCGGCGCCGGTCAGCGCACGCAGGTAGGCGACGGCGGTCGCCAGCGCACAGCCCAGTTCCTGCCCGTCGGACGAGCCCGCCTCGTGGTACGGCAGGGCGTCGACGACCACGGACCGCAGGTTCACGTGCCGCTCGGCGATCCGCTTGGCCAGGCCCGCGGCGCCGTCGAGGTCGGCCGGGGTCCCGGTGCGGGCGCGGTGGCCGAGCGGGTCGGCGCCGAGGTTGCCGAGCACCGCGCCGGCCGGGACACCTTTGTCGTCGTGCACCGCGAGCAGCGCGTCCGCGGCGGCCACGAAGTCGGCGCCCGCGTCGAGGGTGACCGGGGCGAGGTCGGTGTAGACGTCGGCGAGCACGTCCGGCAGCGCGTCGACGGGCAGCCCGGCCGCGCCGACGACGAGCCACAGTGACGCGACACCGTTCTCCAGGTCGGCCAGCACCGCGCGGCGGGTGGTGCCGACGTCCGGGTCGGCGTGGCGCTGGCGGACGTCCCAGCCGATGGCGGCCGCGCCGTCGGGCCTGCTGCCCCTGGTGGACGGGGAGTCGCCGGGGAAGCCGGGGGCCATCGCGGTGGCGATCGTGCCGTCGGGCGCGCTACCCCTGGTGAACGGCGGCAGGCCGGGGAAGCCGGCGTCGGGGGCCGCGTCGTCCGCCGTGTAGAGGGGCTGGATGGCGAAACCGTCGTAGGTGGCGCTCGCGAGGAGGTCCTCGAGGGGGCCCTCGTGGGCGTCGACGTCTGCGCCCGACCTGCGCAGCACCTTGTCGACCATGGCCCGCCACTGGTCCCTGGTCGCCGCGTCGAACTCCGATGCCAGCCGCAACTGGTCCGCCGAGGTCATACCCCGCAATGCTACGGACGCCTGGTGCGAGCGCCAGGGCACGCGAGTGTGAGGCTGATCGCCGACGATCCGGTGTTTACCGGCACAATGTCGTGCGTGTCCAGCACTGGGGAGCGGGTCGTCGCCGGGCGCTACCGGCTACGCCGGCAGCTCGGCCAGGGCGCCATGGGCACCGTGTGGGAGGCCTACGACGAGTTCCTCCACCGGACCGTGTCGGTGAAGGAGGTCCTCCTCCCGCCCGGTGTGCCCGAGGCGCAGGCCGCTGAGCTGCGCGAACGTACGCTGCGTGAGGCGCGCGCCATCGCCGCGCTGTCCCATCCGAACGTGATCACGCTGCACGACGTCGCCCGCGAGAACGGCGAACCGTTCGTCGTGACCGAGTACGTGCTCGCGCACAGCCTGGCGACGTTGATCAACGTGCTCGGCCCGCTGCCGGAGCAGAAGGCCGCCGCGATCACCGACGCGGTGGCGGCCGGGCTGGCCGCCGCCCACCAGGCGGGCATCACGCATCGTGACGTCAAGCCCGGGAACGTGCTCATCGGGGTCGACGGCCAGGTGAAGCTGACCGACTTCGGCATCGCCCGCAACGTGTCCGAGCAGACGCTCACCAGCACCGGGATCATGCTCGGCTCACCCGCGTACATCTCCCCGGAGGTCGCCGCGGGCCGCGAGGTGACACCGGCGGCCGACCTGTGGGGCCTTGGCGCGACCCTGTTCGCGACGATCGAGGGCAGGCCGCCGTACGACGTGGACGGCGCCGTGCTCGAGACGGTGAACCAGGTCGTGCACGGCGACATCCCGCGGCCGTCGACCGAGGGCGCGCTCGGCGAGATCATCGCCGCGCTGATGGTGAAGGAACCGGAGGAGCGGATCACGCTGCGCGAACTGCGCAACCGCCTCCACCCCCTGCTGCCGCCGCCGAGCACCCCGCTGCTGACCGACGAGGACCTGGCACGCCTGAAGGAAGCCACCGACGATCCACAACCGGCGAGTAATCCACAACCCGCCGGTAACAACGAGGATTCGTCACCCCCAGCCGATAAGATGGCAAGGCGGGACGCCCCCGGGAACGGGTGGGGGTTGGGTGACGCGCGCGCGAGCGAAATCGGCGAATCCGACAGCGATTCCGGTGATGCGGCTCCTGCTCAGGCCCCCAAGGACGACGACGCGCCAGTGCTCGCCGCCGCGCCCGGTCCGCTGCCCTTCGACGTCACCGTTCGCGCACCGGTCGGCCGCGAACGCGGCTCCGTCGCCACCGCCCTCGTCGCGTTCTTCTCGGTCCTCTTCTTCTGCGCCGCGGCGGCGGGCGGGTTCGCGCTCTCCCGTTACGTCGGCGGCGAGCCGATCATGCCGCCAGCCCGGCAGACCACCCCGTCGCAGACCACGACCTCCGTCGAGGACGACGCGGGCGCCCTCGCGCCGAGGAGCGGCAACGCCGCCAGCACCACCCCCGCCCAGGGCGGCGGTTTCCAGGTGCCCGTGCCGCGCGACTGGGTCGAGTTCACCGAAGAGGTCACCGGCGACGACCTGCCCAACAGCACCCGCTTCTACTACGTCTCACCCGACGGCACCCAGCTGCTCACCGTCGAGCGGATCGTCGACTTCTACCCCGACCACGAGATCGAGGAGTACGTCGACATCCGGACCGAACGCGGCCCCGAGGTGGTCACCCAGGAGATCGAGGAGAAGCCGGCCAACGGCATCACCCCGCCGGGCGTCGAACCCCGGGAACCCGCGAGGGAACTCTTCTACCGCACGATCACCAGCGCCGCGGAGCTCGCGCCCGGCGACCCGAACGCCCGGGACGTGTACCAGGGCACCTTCGCCCGGCTGCTGCCCCTCGCCCGCGACCTGTGGGTGGTGTCGATGACCGTGCTCATCGACCGGGAAGGCCCCAGCAGCGAACTGTTCACCGACATCGCGAACGGCTTCAAGGTCACCGGCTGACCGGTGGCCTATCCTCCCCGGGTGACCGACATCCAGGACCACTCCTCGGCCGCTGCCGCGGCGCTTGCCAAGGCCACCGGCGTCGATACCCATGACGTCGCGGTCGTACTCGGCTCCGGCTGGCGACCCGCCGCCGACGTGCTCGGCGACCCCGACCACGAGGTGCCCATCGGCGACCTGCCCGGGTTCGCCGCGCCGACCGTCGCCGGCCACGGCGGCACGCTCCGCTCGCTGCGCGTCGGCGACAAGCGCGTGCTGATCCTGCTGGGCCGCACCCACCTGTACGAGGGCCGGGGCGTCAGCCCCGTCGTCCACGGTGTGCGGACCGCCGCCGCGGCCGGGTGCCGCACGGTCGTGCTGACCAACGCGGCCGGCTGCCTGCGTGACGGTGTCGCCGTCGGCCAGCCGGTGCTGATCAGCGACCACCTGAACCTGACGGCCACGTCCCCGCTGGTCGGTGCCCAGTTCGTGGACCTGACCGACCTGTACTCGCCGCGCCTGCGCGCACTGGCGAAGGAGATCGACCCGACGCTCGTCGAGGGCGTGTACGCCGGACTGCCCGGCCCGCACTTCGAGACCCCCGCCGAGATCCGCATGCTGCGCACCATGGGCGCGGACCTGGTCGGCATGTCGACCGTCCTCGAAGCCATCGCGGCCCGCGCCGCCGGAGTCGAGGTGTTCGGCCTGTCGCTGGTGACGAACCTGGCCGCCGGTGTCACGGGCGAGCCGCTCAACCACGACGAGGTCCTCGAAGCGGGCCGCGCGTCGGCCACCCGCATGGGCGCGCTGCTGAAGTCGCTGGTGGAGCGGTCGTGAGTCTCCCGTCGGCGCTGCGCGACCGCGCGTTCCGCTGGATCGCCGACGACCCCGACCAGGCCACCCGCACCGAACTGCAGCAGGTCGCGGCCCGCGCCATGGGCGGCGACCAGGCGGCCGTCGACGAGCTCGCCGACCGCATGAACGGGACGCTCGCGTTCGGCACCGCGGGCCTGCGCGGCCCGGTGCGCGCGGGCTCCAACGGCATGAACAAGGCGGTCGTCCTGCGCGCCACCCACGGCGTCGCCGCGTGGCTGACGTACCAGGGCCACACCGGCGGCACGGTGATCGTCGGCCGCGACGCCCGCCACGGCTCGGCCGAGTTCGCGGAAGCGGCCGCGTCGGTCCTCGTCGCGGCGGGCTTCGTCGTGCGCACCATGCCCGGCCCGCTGCCGACGCCCATGACCGCGTTCCACGTGCGCGCACTCGGTGCGGTCGCGGGCATCCAGATCACCGCGTCGCACAACCCGCCCGCCGACAACGGCTACAAGGTCTACACCGATGACGGCGCGCAGATCGTCCCGCCGGACGACGCGCTGATCGAGACCGGCATTCGGGAGGCGCCGCCAGCGGTGTCGGTCCCGGTGGCGCCCGGCGCCTCGCCTCTCGCCGACGTGTCCGGGTACGTCGCCAGGATCGCCACCCTGCCCCGCGGCGTCGCCCGCGACCTCCGCGTGGTGCTCACCCCGATGCACGGCGTCGGTGGCGAGACCGCGCTGGAAGCCTTGCGGGCAGCGGGTTTCACCGACGTTCGCCTCGTCGAGCAGCAGGCCGCCCCGGACCCGGACTTCCCGACGGTCGCGTTCCCGAACCCGGAAGAACCGGGCGCCGCTGACCTCCTGCTGGGCTTCGCGTCCGAAGTGGACGCCGATCTGGCCGTCGCGCTGGACCCGGACGCCGACCGGTGCGCACTGGGCGTCCGCGACGAGAACGGCTGGCGCATGCTGCGCGGCGACGAGACCGGCGTGCTGCTGGGTTCGCACGTGTTGTCCACAGTGGACCGACCGGACCCGTTGGTGGCGTCGACGATCGTGTCGTCGTCGATGCTGTCGCACGTGGCGGCCGCCCACGGCGCACGCCACGTCGAGACGCTGACGGGGTTCAAGTGGCTGATGCGCGCGGGCGAGGGTTTGGTGTTCGCGTACGAGGAGGCGCTGGGCCTGTCGGTGGACCCGGACCACGTGCGCGACAAGGACGGCATCTCGGCGGCGGTGGTGGCGTGCGACATGGCGGCCACGCTGAAGGCGTCCGGCCGGACGCTGCTGGATGTCCTCGACGACCTGTACACCGCGCACGGCGTGCACCTGACCGACCAGATCTCGCTGCGGTTCGCGGACGTCACGGCGATGCTCCCCTTGGTGGCGGGCCTGCGGTCGGCGCCGCCGGAGCAGTTGTGCGGCGTGCCGGTGAGCGAGGACGGCCCGGCCGCGGACATCGTCCGCCTACGCGGCGAGGGCCTGCGGGTGGTGGTCCGCCCGTCGGGCACCGAGCCGAAGGTGAAGGCGTACCTGGAGGTCGTGACCCCGGTGACGGGCACCCTGGCCGACGCCCGCTCGCAGGCCGCGACCCGCCTGGTCACCTTGCGCGACGAGGTGACGGCACTGCTGAAGGACTGACTCAGGAAGGTCGTCGCGTGGCCAGGTTGTTGATCGTGCACCACACGCCGTCGCCGTCCATGCAGGCGATGTTCGAGGCCGTGGTGGCCGGGGCGACCACCGGCGAGATCGAAGGCGTCGAGGTCGTGCGGCGGCCTGCGCTCGCGGCCACCGTGTCCGACGCGCTCGAGGCCGACGGCTACCTCCTCGGCACGCCCGCCAACCTCGGCATGATGTCTGGCGCGCTCAAGGTGTTCTTCGACCTCGCCTACTACCCGATCCTCGACGCCACCCGCGGCCGCCCCTTCGGCCTCTACGTGCACGGCAACAACGACACCACCGGCGCGGTCCGCGGCATCGAGTCGGTCACCACCGGCCTCGGCTGGGAGAAGGTGGCGCCGGTCGTGAGCGTCACCGGCGAGCCAGGCAAGGCCGACCTCCAGGCCTGCTGGGAACTCGGCGCCACCGTCGCGGCGGGCTTGACTCTGACGTAACTGGAGACTCGACGCTCGACGGCATGACCGAGTACGTCAGCCCCGTGCCCATGCCCGCTCTCGACGCCGTCGCCCCGGAGGTCTACCGCGGCATCTACGGCATGCCGATGTTCGTCACCCTGCCGACCACCGATCTGGCGGCCTCTCGGGACTTCTGGCTCCGCGGCCTCGGCTTCATCGACCTGTTCTCCATTCCAGGTCAGCTGACCCACGTCCGGCGCTGGGCCTTCCAGGACGTGCTGTTCGTGCCGGGCGAGCCGGCCGACAGCACAGCGAGCATCAGCTTCGCCTGCGTCCTCGACCAGCTCGCCGAGATCGCCGCGCGCTGCGAGGCGATCGCGCCCGGCTGCACCAGCGGGCCGGAAGAAGGCCCTGGAACTCCGTCGAGCTGACGGTCGTGACCCCTGAGCGCGCACGGGTCGTCATGACGGCCGCCAAGCCGCTCGACCCGCACAGCCCCGCCGCGGACCGCCTGCGGGAGATCGGCATCGCGGTGCCGGACTAAGCAGACGCGGCCTGCGGCTCGGTCACCACCGCCCGCTCGCAGTTCTCGTAGTTGGCGATCTTGTAGTTCAGCACCTCGAGGCACGAGTTCAGCTCGGCGATCCGGCTCAGCACCTCGGTCCGCTGTTCCACCAGGATCTGCTTGCGCCGCCCGGCGCTGGCCACGCCCTGGTGGCGCAGCTTCGCGTACTCCCGCATCATGCGGATCGGCATGCCGGTCGTGCGCAGTTTGGTCAGGAACTCGAGCCACACCAGGTCGTCGTCGTTGTAGGCGCGGCGGCCGCCGGAGTCGCGGGCCGGCGGCTCGATCAGCTGGATGCGCTCGTAGTAACGGAGTGTGTCGATCGACAACCCACTGCGGTGGGCTGCCTCGGCGATCGCATAAGTCACGGCTTCGACCGTAAGAGCTGGAGTGCACTCCAGGTCAAGCTCATAAGTCGCTCTCCTTCGGATGCGCCCACTCCTCGAGCCGCGCCGCCATCTCCGGTACGCCGACGTTCCCCCGGCCGACCTCGCGGACCAGGTCGAGGGCCTCGTCCTCGTCGGCGTCGATCCACCAGCCGTTCATGTCGCAGATGGTCACGGCCGCGACCCAGCCGAGCCGCCAGTTGCCCTCGACGAGGGGTCGCGTGCACACGATCGAGTCGAGCAGCGCGGCCGCCTTCAGCCACAACGACTCGTACGCCTGCACCCCGAGCACGGTCGCGCGGGGCCGGTGCGCGGCAGCGTCGAGCAGGCCGAGGTCGCGCACGACAAGATCACCACCGGTCACGGCAGCGGCCAGCACGAGCAGGTCACTGGCGTCCAAGTACATGATCACGCAGGGATCATCTCAGACACCACCGACAGTTTTAGGCCGTTCCGATCCGGTCCAGCAGCCCTTTGTAGCGCGGTAGGACCCGGCCAAGAACCTCGCCCAGCTGCTGTTCCTTCTGCAGCCGTGACCAGCGGTCGGCCAGCGCCAGCCGCAGGATCTCCTGCTTCGACCTGCCCTCGGCTTCGGCCAGCTGGGCGAGGTGGGCGTTCTCCTCGTCCGACAGCCTCAGAGTCATCGCCATGCTGCCGACGGTACCACCGTGATACCAACCGCTCCAGGTGTCGCGTTGCGGTCTCAGTCGACGAAACCGCCGCCCGCGGCGGTCGCGAGGTCCGGGCCGAACACGGCCGCCGGCGGGCGGGACGACTTCGCGGCCTGTGTGGAGGCGGTCGTCACGTCACTCCGCGACGCGTTGGCCGAGGACCCGCCGCCGTCCGCTAGACCGTGCGGTACCGCTAGACCGTGCCGTACTGCCGGTCTCCGGCGTCACCGAGTCCCGGCACGATGTAGCCGGAGTCGTTCAGCCGCTCGTCGATGCTCGCCGTGACCAGCCGGACCGGCAGTTTCGCCTCCGAGAGGTGCTTGATGCCCTCGGGTGCCGCCAGCGCGCACACGGCCGTCACGTCGGTGGCGCCGCGGTCGGTCAGCAGCCGGATCGTGTACTCCATCGAGCCGCCGGTCGCGAGCATCGGGTCGAGCACGAACACCGGCCGCCCGGCGAGGTCCGCGGGCAGCGACTCCATGTACGGGGTTGGTTCGAGCGTCTCCTCGTTGCGCGCCAGGCCGACGAAACCCATCTGTGCCTCGGGGATCAGCTTGTGCGCCTGGTCGGCCATGCCGAGGCCCGCCCGCAGCACCGGCACCAGGAGCGGCGGGTTCGCGAGCCAGTAGCCCTCGGTGCGGGCGACCGGGGTGTGGATGCGCTCGGTGCGCACCGGCGCCTCCCGCGTCGCCTCGTAGATGAGCATGACGGTCAGCTCGTGCAGCGCCGCGCGGAACACGGCGTTGTCGGTGCGGGCGTCCCGCATGACGGTCAACCGCGCCTTGGCGAGCGGGTGATCGACGGTGAGCACATCCATGTCGCGACACGTTAGCCGTTCAGACCGACCACACCTCGGCGGTGGCGAGAAACGCGGACGACGACGGCCGGTGCTCGGTGCCGCCGACGGTGACCGTGCCGGGCACCCGGTGCCCGTCGACCGTGATGGCCGCTTCCGCGACCGGCGCCAGCAGCAGCTGCAGCGAGTGCGGGACGCCGTCGAGGGAGAAGCTGTCGGTGGCGAACGTGCGGCGTCCCAGCACATCTGACATGGAAACCTCGACACCGCCGCCACGCGCGGTCAGTCCGGTCGTCAGGTCCAGCTCGACGGTCACCGGCGCCGCGTCGACCTCCGGTGCCGGCCACGGCAGCCCGTCCACTTCGGGGAAGTGCCGCACGAAGTACTGCGCGAGCCACTCCGCCAGCGCCGGGTCGCTGCCCACGGCACGGACCCGGTCGCCGTGCCACAGCACGAGGGCGGTGCCCGCGCCGCGGACCGACCAGTCCACGGTCCACACCGACGCGAACGCCGTCACCACGTCGCCGTCGGTGAGCCGTGCCCCGGGGTTCGCCCCGGTGAGGATCACCGCGTTCATCGGTGCGCCAGCACGGCGAACATGGTCACCGACATGTGGAAGTCGCCGTTCTCCGCGCCCGCGGCCAGGTCGATGAGGAACCGCTCGCAGTCCTCGGCGCCGATCACGCCGCGGTCGACCGCCATCCTGCCGAGCATCCGCACCAGCGGCCCGGTCGCCGCCTCGGGTGACTGGACGAGTGCCTGCGAGCCGATGTCGTCGACGGTGAGGCCGGCCCCGCTGAGCTGTCCAGGCAGCCGCCGCGCGGCCTGGGGGTTCACCACACCGCCGCGCATCGACTCCGTCATCACGCGCACGATCTCCGGTTCACCGGGATGGATGATCGCTGTCGCCCAGTCGGTGTCGGTCACGACCACGCGTCCACCGGGCCGCAGTACGCGGGCGATCTCCGCGGTCACCTTCTCCGGGTGGTCGAGGTGCTGGAACACGCGCTCGCAGGTGACCGCGTCGAGCGACGCGTCGGGGAACGGCAGCCCGTAGGCGTTGCCGTCGACGAACCGTGCGCGGGGCGCGCGCCGCGCCGCCTCCGCGCGCATGCCGGGGTTCGGGTCGACGCCGACGACCTCGCCGCCCGCGCCGACGGTCTCCGCGAGGAGCCGCGCCAGCTCACCGGTGCCGGACCCGATGTCGAGCACCCGGTCGCCGGGTTTCAGGCCGAGCACCGCGATGGTCCACGCCCGCAGTCGGGGAATACCGGGCAGCCGGTTCTGCTGGTCCAGCGTGGCGATCTGCTTTGCCAGATCAGTGGGCGAGATCTCGTCGGCGTGGAAAAGACCGCGCCGGGCACCATCGGGCATGTGCGCACGATAACCTCACCCGCGTGAGTGAACCGCCAGCCGTGCCAGACCCGCGGGAGATGCGGGTGTCCAACGATGACCGCGAGCGGGTGGCGCAGGTTCTGCACGACGCCATGGCCGAAGGCAGGCTGACGGTCAACGAGCTCGAGGAGCGTCTGGACAAGGTCTACGCGGCGAAGATCTTCCGCGACCTGGAGCCGCTGGTGCGGGACCTGCCGGTGGGCGGCCAGACGCCGAGGCTGCCGCTGCCCGCCGCCGCACCCCTGCCCGCGGTGTCGAACCGGATCGGCGGTCGCGGCACGTCGAGCGCGGCGGTCGCGGTCATGTCCGGCTCGGTGCGCAAGGGCGTGTGGACG
Source organism: Actinophytocola algeriensis (assembly GCF_014203735.1). Classification (GTDB taxonomy): domain Bacteria; phylum Actinomycetota; class Actinomycetes; order Mycobacteriales; family Pseudonocardiaceae; genus Actinophytocola; species Actinophytocola algeriensis. Next base: position 58,120 of record NZ_JACHJQ010000001.1, read on the forward strand.
GTACCGCCCACGTTCACGTCGTTCGCGCTCATGGGCGGCGTGGAGATCGACCTGACCGACGCGCGCTTCGAGGACGCCGAGACCACCATCCAGGCGTACGCCTTCATGGGCGGCATCGAGATCTTCGTGCCAGAGGACGTCGTGGTGCAGGTCAACGGCGTCGGTTTCATGGGCGCGTTCGAGAGCACCATCTCCGAGTCCGGCCAGCCGCGCCCCGGTGCGCCGCTGGTGAAGGTCAACGGCCTGGCCTTCTGGGGCGCCGTCGAGGTCAAGCGCAAGAAGCCGTCGAAGAACGACAGGCGCCAGCTCGAGGAGTAGCGCGGCGGACGGCTGAAGCCCTGAAAGCCGCTGTAGAGACAGCTGCGATGCCACGAAGGGGTCCTTCGTTCCGCTCGGTGCGATGAAGGACCGGCGGAATCACTCGGTCGTCGCAACACCCTCTGTGAGCTGGGAGTTTGTGATGTCGGGTGGGTTGCCGTTGGGGCGGTCGGTGCGGGTGCGGTTTTGGGGATTGGTGGCGGCGGGTCACCGGGTGTGGCCTGCGAGTGGGCTGGCTGGTGTGTCGCATGAGACGGGGCGGCGGTGGTTCCGTGAGGCTGGTGGGGTGATCGGGAACGCGCCACGCCCGTTGAGCGGGCGTTATCTATCGTTGGCTGAGCGGGAGGAGATCTCCCGTGGTTTGTCCGCGGACCGGCCGTATCGGGAGATCGCCCGGGGGTTGGGCCGTGAACCGTCGACGGTGAGCCGGGAGGTCACGAACAACGGTGGCCGGGATGGGTATCGGGCGTACCGGGCGGAGGTGGCGGCGCGGGAGCGGGCGAAGCGACCCAAGACCGCGAAGCTGGCCGAGACCGGTAACCGCGAGTTGCGGGATCATGTGCAGGCGCGGTTGCGGTGGAAGTGGTCTCCGGCGGAGATCTCGGCCAGGCTGGCGGTGGAGTTCCCCGACCGGCCGGAGATGCGGGTGTCCCACGAAACGATCTACCAGTCGTTGTATGTGCAGAGCCGGGGAGCGCTGCGCCGCGACCTGACCCGCTGCCTGCGGACCGGGCGGGCACTGCGTAAACCCCACCGGCGGGCAGCGGCGCGGCGGTCGAGGATCCCGAATATTGTCGAGATCAGCGAACGTCCCGCCGAAGCCGCGGACCGGGCGGTCCGGGGCATTGGGAAGGTGACCTGATCCTCGGCGCCGGGAACAAGTCCGCGATCGGCACCCTGGTCGAACGCTCAACCCGCTACGTGATGCTGCTCCACCTCCCGAACGGATACGACGCCACCCAGGTCCGCGACGCGATGATCGACACAATCCACACCCTCCCGGCCGAGCTACGCCGGTCGATGACCTGGGACCGCGGCAACGAGATGGCCCGCCACACCGACATCACCCTCGCCACCGACATGGCCATCTACTTCTGCGACCCCCACTCACCCTGGCAACGCGGCAGCAACGAGAACACCAACGGCCTGCTCCGCCAGTACTTCCCCAAAGGCACCAACCTCTCCCAGCACAGCCTCGAACACCTCACCGAAGTCGCCGCCGAACTGAACAGCCGACCCCGCAAAACACTGAACTGGCTTACCCCACAAGAAAAACTCACCCTGCTACTGTCCTAACCAGACCACGTTGCAACGACCACGTGAATCCGCCACCCCTTCGTTGCGCTCACCGTGATGAAGGACCCCTTCATCACGCCCGGTGTGACGAAGGGCCCCTTCATGCCATCGGCACAGCCCCGAAAGCGCCTTCACGGCACGAAAGCCAACCGAGCACGGGCGAAAGCCCGCCACAAGGGGCTCCCTGCCATCCCGTCGACCTGGCGAAGCCCGATCACACCGGCTCAAGGGGGCACCACCAACGGAACCGGCGGCAAAGCTGGGAACGCCCCCTTGAGCCGGTGTGATAGCCCGTAGGGAGGTCGACGGGATGGCAGGCAGACCCGCACCCAACCGCAGCCAAACAACAAAACCCCAAAGCCATCCCAGAGACCTGCCCCTCCGGCGAGGAGCCCCCCGGAGGGCAGCCCGCCCCTCCGGCGAGGAGCACGCCCGTCCAGCAAGGAGCCCCGGGAAGGCAGCCCGCCCCTCCGGCGAGGAGCCCCCGGAGGGCACACCGGCCGAGGGCCCGACCCGACGGTCCAGGTCGGGGGTGCCGCCTAGACTCGGGCACATGGCAGCACCCTCAACGGCGAGCACCGGGTTACCGCCCGCACTCGCCGACGCGACCCGGGACGAGATGTCCCTGCGGCGGTTCCTCCACGGGCTACCGGGCGTGGACCAGGTCGGCGTCGAGCAGCGGGCGGCGGGCCTGGCCACCCGCAGCATCAAGAAGGCCTCGAAACTGCAGGCCATCGACACCGCGATCGGCCTGGTCGACCTGACCACCCTCGAAGGGGCCGACACCGTCGGCAAGGTCCGCTCGCTGTGCGCGAAGGCGCGGCGGCCCGACCCGGAGCGGCCGGACGTCCCCAGGGTGGCGGCGGTGTGCGTCTACCCCGACATGGTGGCGACCGCGGCGGCGGCGACCGCGGGCAGCGGCATCGACATCGCGAGTGTGGCGACCGCGTTCCCGTCGGGGCGCTCGACCAGGGAGATCAAGCTCGCCGACACCCGGTTCGCGGTCGAGAGCGGCGCCACCGAGGTCGACATGGTGATCGACCGGGGTGCGTTCCTCTCCGGGCAGTACGGGCGGGTCTTCGACGAGATCGTGGCGGTCCGGGAGGCGTGCGGACAAGCGCACCTCAAGGTCATCCTCGAGACCGGTGAGCTGGTCACCTACGACAACGTGCGCCGCGCGTCGTGGCTCGCGTTGCTGGCTGGCGGGGACTTCATCAAGACCTCCACCGGCAAGGTCAGCCCCGCGGCGACGCTGCCCGTCACGCACGTGATGCTGCAGGCCGTCCGCGACTGGCACACGCAGACCGGCGAGCACCGGGGCGTGAAACCGGCGGGCGGGATCCGCAACACCAAGGACGCGATCCGGTACCTGGTCGCCGTCAACGAGGTCGCCGGGCCGGACTGGCTCACCTCGAAACTCTTTCGCTTCGGTGCGTCCAGCCTGCTCAACGACCTGCTGATGCAGCGGCGTGCCCAGCTCGAAGGCCACTACAGCGGCCCTGACTACGTGACGGTGGACTGACATGTGGGAATACGCGCCCGCTCCCGAGAACCGGGACATCGCGAACCTCAAGCCCAGCTACCGGATGTTCCTCGACGGCGAGTTCGTCGAGGGCGCCGGTGAGCCGCTGAAGACGGTCAACCCCGCCACCGAGGAGGTGCTGGCCGAGGTCAGCACGGCCGACAAGAACGACGTCGACCGCGCGGTCAAGGCCGCGCGCCGCGCCTACGACCGGGTGTGGGGGAAGATGCCGGGCGCCGAGCGCGCCAAGTACATCTACCGGATCGCCCGCATGATCGCCGAGCGCGCGCGCGAGCTCGCCGTCCTGGAGAGCCTCGACAACGGCAAGCCGATCAAGGAGTCGCGGGACGTCGACGTGCCGACCGCGTCCGCGCACTTCTTCTACCACGCGGGCTGGGCCGACAAGCTCGGCTACGCGGGCCTCGGGCCGGACCCGAGGCCGCTGGGTGTCGCGGGCCAGGTCATCCCGTGGAACTTCCCGCTGCTGATGGCCGCGTGGAAGATCGCGCCCGCGCTGGCCTGCGGGAACACCGTGGTGCTGAAGCCCGCCGAGACGACGCCGCTGACGGCGCTGGTGCTCGCCGAGATCATCCAGCAGGCCGAACTGCCGCCGGGCGTGGTCAACATCCTGCCCGGCGCCGGGGACGTGGGTGCCGAGCTGGTCAGCCACGCCGGTGTCGACAAGGTCGCGTTCACCGGCTCCACCGACGTCGGCAAGCTCATCCAGCGCTCGCTCGCGGGCAAGGGCAAGAAGGTCACCCTCGAGCTGGGTGGCAAGGCCGCCAACGTGGTGTTCGACGACGCGCCGCTCGACCAGGCCGTCGAGGGCATCGTCAACGGCATCTTCTTCAACCAGGGCCACGTGTGCTGCGCGGGCTCGCGGCTGCTGGTGCAGGAGTCCGTCGCCGACGAGCTGATCGAGAAGCTGCACGCCCGCGTCTCCACGCTGCGGATCGGTGACCCGCTCGACAAGAACACCGACGTTGGCGCGATCAACTCGCGCGAGCAGCTCACGAAGATCACCGAGCTCGTCGAGTCCGGGGAGAGCGAGGGCGCGGAGAAGTGGGTGAGCCCGTGTCCGTTGCCGGACAAGGGTTTCTTCTTCGCGCCGACCGTGTTCTCCGGTGTCAGCCAGGCCATGCGGATCGCCCGCGAGGAGATCTTCGGGCCCGTGCTGTCGGTGCTGACGTTCCGCACCCCGGACGAGGCCATCGCCAAGGCCAACAACACGCCCTACGGCCTGTCCGCGGGCATCTGGACGGAGAAGGGCTCGCGCATCCTCTGGGCGGCGAACAAGCTCCGCGCCGGTGTGGTGTGGGCCAACACGTTCAACCGCTTCGACCCGACCGCGCCGTTCGGCGGCTACCAGGAGTCCGGGTTCGGCCGCGAGGGCGGCCGCACGGGGCTGGAGGCATATCTCGATGTCTGACCGTCTGTCCGTCGCGAAGACGTACAAGCTCTACATCGGCGGCGCGTTCCCGCGTTCCGAGTCCGGCCGCTCCTACGTGGTGCGCGACAGCAAAGGCGGGTTCCTCGCCAACGCGGCGCAGGGCTCTCGCAAGGACGTCCGCGAAGCGGTCGTCGCCGCGCGCAAGGCGTTCGGCGGCTGGTCCGGCGCCACGGCGTACAACCGCGGCCAGGTGCTGTACCGGGTGGCGGAGCTGCTGGAGGGCAGGCGTGAGCAGTTCATCGCCGAAACCGCCGCCAGCGAAGGGATCGCCACCAAGAAGGCACAGTCCACTGTGGACGCGGCGATCGACAGGTGGGTCTGGTACGCGGGCTGGACCGACAAGATCGCGACCGTCCTCGGTGCGTCGAACCCGGTCGCCGGGCCGTACTTCTCGTTCTCGGTGCCGGAGCCGACCGGTGTCGTCGGCGTGCTCGCGCCGCAGGCCTCGTCGTTGCTGGGGCTCGTGAGCGTGGTCGCGCCGGTGATCGCCACCGGCAACACCGCCGTCGTGATCACCTCGCAGGACCGGCCGCTGCCCGCGATCACGCTGTCCGAGGTGCTCGCGACGTCCGACGTGCCGGGCGGGGTGGTCAACATCGTCACCGGCCGGACCGCGGAACTGGCGCCGTGGCTCGCCTCGCACGCCGACGTCAACGCACTCGACCTGGCCGGTGCGCCCGAGTCGATGCGGGCCGAACTGGAGGGCGCGGCGGCCGACACCGTCAAGCGGGTGCTGCGGGCCAGGGCCACCGAGCCGGACTGGACCGCGCAACCGGACATGTCCCGGCTGCGCGCGTTCGTCGAGTCGAAGACCGTCTGGCACCCGATGGGAGTCTGATCGGGGTCTGATCGGCGGATTCTCCCGCACGTCGGGGCCGAGTTGACCTACTCTTTCACGCGGGGAGCCACCGGGGGCTGGTGTGCGTCAGACCCGTCAGGAGGGGACAGATGACGAACCACGACGAGCCGTTGCCGCCGCCACCACCGCCGCCGGGTTACGACGCGGACGGGGACGCGTTCGCGAGCTTCACCAGGGGATACCGGCCGCTGGCCGACGACCTGAACCGGGCGACGGGCAACAACCTCGGCGCGCACACGTCGCTGGACGGCAACGCGTTCTCGCGGGTCGGCAACGAGGTCGGGCTGTCCGACGCCATCCGCAACGCGACGCAGCGCCAGCTCGACCGCGTGAACGGCCTCGCGGGCAACACCACCGCGATGGCCGACGCGGTGGACCAGACGTGGACGAACTACGTCGACATCGAGGACGAGGCCGGCAGGCGGGTCCGGCGGGCGGCGGGTGAGATCTCGTGAGCGGAGCTTGCGGAGCGAACAATCAGACGCAGGGCGACCACGAGCGGCCGCCCCGAGCCTGTGAGGAGCGGTCGTGAGTCCCACGACGGTTCCGCTCGTCACGCCACTGGTCCAGCCCGCTGCCGACGCGCAGCGCCAGCTCGCGACCGACGACGGCGCGATCGAGGGTGTCGGCCAGGCGCACGGCAACGTCCAGAACGCGCTGTACACCTACGACACGGACGCGGGCAGCCAGACGCGCACGCTGCAGGGCGGCTGGGAAGGCAGCTCCGCGGACCGGCAGGCCGCCGACGTGCGCACGATGAGCACCACGTCCAAGGACATCAGCGAGTACAGCGCTGAGGTCCAGTCCGCGGTGCGGGACGCGGCGGGCATCCTCAAGGTCGGCCAGAACACCAACCAGCAGCTCATCGACAACTTCATGGACAAGGCGGCGGAGCTGCTGTCGGCCGCGTCCGCCCTCCGCGCGGCCGGTGACCACGCGGGCGCGCAGGCCAAGATCTCCGAGCTGATCCGCCTCGGCGCCCAGGTCAGCGGCGAGAGCAGCACGAACCTCGAAGCCGTCATGTCGCAGCTGACCGGCGTGGTCGACCGCCTGAACGGCGGTGGCGCGACCACCCCGGCGAGCGCCGAGAACCAGCCGCCCGCCGCCTACAACAGCCCCGGCGGTGGCGGTGGTGGTGGCGGCGGCGGAGATGGTGGTGGCGGGGGAGGCGGCGGTGGCGTCGTCACCAAGAAACGCCTCCCGGTCGCGATCCCGCCGCAGCCCGGCACGGGCGTCGCGGTGAACCTGCCAGACGGCAGCACGGTCATGGCCCCGAACGAGACCGCGGCGAAGGCCGTCCGCGCGGCGCTGGGCCAGCTGGGCGTCCCGTACGTGTGGGGCGGCACCGCCCCGGGCGTGGGCCTCGACTGCAGCGGCCTGACCCAGTACGCGTACGGCGAGGCCGGCCTGGACATCCCCCGCACGTCCCGCGAACAGGACATCGGCGCGGAGGTCCCGTCCGCGGACCAGCTCCTGCCCGGCGACCTCGTCTGCTGGGAAGGCCACGTCGCCATGTACATCGGCAACGGCCAGATCGTCGAGGCGGGTGACCCGGTCCAGGTCGGCGACCTGCGCACCACCAACTCGGGCATGCCGTTCGTGGGCTTCTACCGTCCAACGGGATGACGAACCTGGAGTTCTTCGTCGACCTGGCGGTCACGGGCACCGTGCTGGGGCTCGACCACACGAGCACCTTGGCGGAATTCGAGGCCTGCTTCGCGCTGACCCACGCCTCGGCGTACCCGGACTCGCTGGTCACCGACGCGGGACTGGTGGAGTTCGGCTGGCAGCGGTGGCACGGCGGTGACCCGTGGACCGCCACGTACTTCGGCGCCCAGGCCCACCGGCTCGACCGCCTCGTGGAGCAGGAGCAGGTGGAGTCGCCGCTTCAGGCGCGGTACGGCGAGTTCCCGGCCCGGGTGCACGTCGACGACCTGCTGGCGGCCACGGCCGCCGCCGGGTACCCGCTCCGGCAGGTGCCGGAGCGCGACGAGAACTGCGTCGCCTACTGGTCTCCGGTCTCGGACATGCATGTGCTCGCCACGGCTGGGAACAGCACTGACCAGAACAGCACCGACCGGAACAGCACCGACCGGAACAGCACTGACCAGAACGGCACCGGCGACCCGGTGCCGCCCGGCACCGTGCTCAAGATGCTGGGGCCGCAGCCGTGGTGGCCGTGGCACCGGTACCTGGGCAGGGAACTGGAGTTCGCCGCGCACGCACGACAACTGCTGTCGGCAGAGCGGTCGGCATGGCTGGACGCGCACGATCCGGTCGACGAGCCGCCCGAGGTGCGCAGGGACTGGTGGGGCTGCCTCACCACCATGGTGTGGCGGAAGACCAAGGAGCCCGGGCCGGTGGTCGCGCTGCACCGCGAGGCCGCCGAACGCGCCGTGTGCACGGTCGCGGAGGCCGCCCTCGCCGAGATCGGCGTGCTGGTCCGCGCACACGGCAAGGGCGTCCCGGCCGGTTCGACCGACGAGGCCACCACGCGCTGGCTCGCGCATGTCCCGCCCGCCGGTGACCTGCGGTCCGACCGCGTGCTGCGCAACCAGATCCACGAGGTGGGCCAGGGTCTGCCGCACCTCGCCGACCCGGCTCTGGCCGAGGCGGTGCGGCCGTGGCTGGACCTGCGGCCGGAGTTGCTCGCGGACGGGCGCGTGCCCCGGCTTGTCACGGACTAGCGCGCTTGTCGGACCTTTCGGGCACACTTGTGCGGTACCGGGGATCAGGAGGGGTCGTGGAGATCGACATCGACCACGAGTTGGCGGCGTTGGACCGCAAGGTGGCGCAGGCCGACGAGCAGGCGCGGACGCAGGTCGCGCGCGTCGGCCGGGTCACGGGCAAGGCCAGTTCGCCCGACGGCGGCATCGAGGTCGTCGTGGCGCCTGGCGGGCTGCTGACCGGGTTGCGGCTGTCCCCCGCCGCGGTGTCGGGGGACATGGAGACGTTGGCCCGCAACATCACCTCGCTCGTCGACCGGGCGACCCGGCGCGCGGGCAGCAACATGCACAAAACGCTGTCGCCGGTGCTCGGTGAACGTGGCGAGAAGCATCTGGAGTCACTGGGCTACGTGCCGGTGGACGACGAGGAGGACGCGGCGGAGGGCGACTTCTCCGACCCACTGAAGCACCTCGGGGGCAGGCGGTGATCGAACGCGAGCCGGTCAACCGCACCACGCGGCAGCTGATCGAGGACGGCCGGGCCCGGCAGGACGCACTGTCCAAAGTGGACGAGATCCTGGCGACGGTCACCGGCACCGCGCACGACCGCAACGACACCGTCGAGGTGACCGTCGACGGCCGGGGCAAGCTGAAGCGGCTGTGGCTGGCGCAGGAGGCCGCGCGCTACGGCGCCGACGGGCTCGCGCAGCTGATCGTGAAGGTCGCGGCGGTCGCCATGGACGACGCGACCCAGACGGGTTACAACAAGGTCGCGCTCCTGCTCGGTGACAACCTGACCTACGCTTTGGAGCAGCTGTCGGGCCGGGCCGCGCCCGCGCGGCGGCCCGGTGACGAGGGCATCACCGCCGAGGAGTTCCAGGAACGGCGTGACAGAAGGGTCGGTGCGAACGCACCGGATTCATCCGATGAACTCGACTCGTTCGACCCCTCGTCGCTACGGTCCGACCGGTGATCCACCCAGTTTCCCCGACCACGTAGGCTTCCCGTCGTTCTGAGTGCCCCACGTGTTGCCTGACCTGGAGGTCCAGCAATGTCCCAGGACATCGTCTCGATCGAGCTCGGCCTGCCCCAGGGCGATGTCGTCACGTTGTGGGCGCCGCGCTGGCGGGAGGACGGCGAGGAGTGGGAGGCCTTCCTCGGCCATGAGGAAGACCTGTACGCGTTCCCGGACGCCGCCCACCTCGCCGCGTTCGTCCGCACCGTCGACGAGCACGACCTCGCCGACCACCCGGCATGGGACGTCGTGCCCGAGCTGTCCGTGCCGGAGCTGTTGCCGGACGAAGCACACACCTACGACCTCGTCGGCGTGCCGGAGCTGGCCGCCGAGGAGCCGGACACGTGGACGATCGGCGAGCTCGCCGACATCATCTCGATCGTCCGGTCCCTCGCCGACGTGTGCGAGCTGGACGAGGTGCACGAGGTGCTGAACTCCGCGGCCGGGTTCGCGGTGCTGGAGCAGGGCACGTTCCCGTTCACCGGCCGCGAGGGCGAGAAGCTGTGGACCGACCTCGCCGAGACCATCTCGGAGCGGTGGGACGAGGTGCTGGACGCGATCGACGAGGTCGTCGTGGTCCCGGACGTCGACAAGGCGACGCTCGACGAGACCACTGACGAGCTGGCCGCGTTCCAGGCCGAGTCGGCCGAGGCGGAGAGCGCGCTGGACGCGGAGGACGCCGACGACGCGGACGACGTAGTCGAGGACGAGTCCAAAAAGGACGATGACACCGACGACGACGCGGACGACGAGGCGGCGGCCGCCGAGGACGAGGACGAGGAAGAAGAGGACGCCGAGCCGGAGCCGGTCGGCTTCTGGGCCGAGGTGGGCATCGACCCCATCAAGATCATCACGGCGGAGGCGGAGTACTACACGCTGCGCTGCTACCTCGACGACGAGCCCATCTTCCTCGGCGCCAAGGGCAAGATCGTGGTCACGAAGTCCCCGCGTGCGCTGGCCAAGCACATCGCGCAGGCGGCCAACGAGGACAACGACCTCGCCGAGGTCTCCACGTGGGACGACGTCGCGACCAAGGCGACCGACGGCAGCCTCGAGATCGAGGTCGAGACCGACAACACCTACGTGCTGAGCGGCCTCGGTGAGGACATCGAGGAGGGCCCGGACGCGGTCGACCCGGTGCAGCTCGACCTCGCCGTCGAACTGCTCAACGACGCGGCCGACTGGGCGGGCGACAAGAGCGTGTCCGAGGGGCTGGCCCAGTCCGAGAGCCTCGGCTGGCTGGTCTCGTTCGTGCTGCGGCCCGACCCGACGCGCCTGGCGCCGAGCGCGCCGTTCGACGCGGAGGTCGAGTCGTGGCGCAAGCTGGTGAGCGAGTTCGAGGAGCGCCTCGACATCCAGTGACCTGCCACGAAAGACGCTTTCGGGGCGTTGAGTGTCCCGAAAGCGTCTTTCAGTGCGTCAGCTCGTCAGCGCGGCGTAACCCGGCTTGATCACCTCGTTGATGATGGCGAGCCGCTCGTCGAACCCGATGAACGCGGACTTCATCGCGTTGATCGTGAACCACTGCAGGTCAGCCCAGTCGTAACCGAACTGGTCCACGAGCGCCGCCATCTCCGACGACATCGAGCAGCCCGACATGAGCCGGTTGTCGGTGTTGACCGTCACCCGGAAACGCAGCCTCGTGAGCAACCCGATCGGGTGGTCGGCGATCGACGGCGCCGCACCGGTCTGCACGTTGGACGACGGGCACATCTCGAGCGGGATGCGGCGGTCGCGGACGTAGCTGGCGAGCCTGCCCAGGTGCACGGTGCCGTCACCGTCGACCTTGATGTCGTCCACGATCCGCACGCCGTGGCCGAGCCGCTCGGCGCCGCAGTGCTGGAGGGCCTCCCAGATCGACGGCAGGCCGAACGCCTCGCCCGCGTGGATCGTGAAGTGGTGGTTCTGCTGGCGCAGGTACTCGAACGCGTCGAGGTTGCGCGTGGGCGGGAAGCCGGCCTCCGGGCCCGCGATGTCGAAGCCGACGACACCGGTGTCGCGGTGCCGGACGGCGAGTTCGGCGATCTCCAGCGAGCGCGCGTTCTGCCGCATGGCGCACAGGAGCGTGCCGATCCGGATCCGGCGGCCCGCCTCCTGCGCGCGCTGGGCGCCGAGCCGGAAGCCTTCCTGCACGGCTTCCACGATCGTGTCGAGACTGAGCCCGTTCTCACAGAACAGTTCCGGTGCGTAACGCACCTCCGCGTACACGACGCCGTCCGCGGCGAGGTCCTCGGCGCACTCGGCGGCCACCCGGACGAGTGCGTCGGTCGTCTGCATGACGCCGCACGTGTGGGCGAACGTCTCGAGGTAGCGCACGAGTGAGCCCGAGTCGGCCGACTCCGTGAACCAGCGGCCGAGTTCGTCGACGTCGCTGGTGGGGAGCTCGCGATAACCGATGGCATCAGCCAGCTCGATCACCGTCGCGGGACGCAGACCACCATCCAGGTGATCGTGGAGAAGAACTTTCGGCGCGGATCTGATGGCCTCCGGGGTCACCGGAACGGGGTTCATGCTCGACATGGTGCAACGGTACTCGGAGGGTGGTGTCATTCGATCGGGTAACCAAAGCACCACGTAAGGTCATGCCCGGTCGTGGCATTCGCGCTACGGCCATCCTCCGAACGGCCCAACCAGTCGCGTCTGGGCCTGCAACGAACTAACGGGTGGTGTATGGACGCGTTCTGGGAGTGGCTAGGCTCCCCAACGTCGGCCCTGCCCCTCCCCACGACGAAGGTCACCTCCGTGAACGAGAACAACAACTCGACGGTCTCCTTCGACCGGATGCGCAACATGCTGGTGCGCGCGGCCGAGATCCGTGAGAGCGAACAGCAGCAGATCTTCGACACGCTGGACGAGATCCACGCCAGGCTGTCGCCGCTGGAGTCCATCGGGGCGGTGCGCAAGCGGCTGTCCGAGATCCCGGACCGCACGGACGTCACCGCGCTGGCGTCGCGGGTCGAGGACGCGATGGCCAAGCTCGAGGCGCAGGACACCGCGCTGGCGGCCCTGACTCGTGCCGTCGAGGGCATCGTGGACAAGCTGGCCACGCCGTTCGCGCAGCTGGACGGTCGCCTGGACGGGGTGACCGGCCGCTTCGAGGGTGTCGCGGGCCGGATGGACGGGCTCGAGGACAAGCTCGCGAACATCCACCGCCGCATCGACGAGCTCGACGCGAACATCGACAAGCACCTCGACAAGCAGGACGCGAAGCTCGACGCCCTGCCGGGCACGGTGACCGGCCCGGTGCGCGAGCGCATCGACGCCGCCGAGCAGACGCTGCGCGAGCGCGTCGAGGGCGCGGAGAACAACGTCCGCGGCCGGGTGGACGAGGTCGGCGCCGCGGTCCGCGGCCAGCTCGACTCGACCCGCGAGTCGGTCCGCCAGTCCGTCACCGAGGTTTCGGAGACCGTGCAGGGCAAGCTGGCCGAGGCGGCCGAGGGCCTGCACGCGAACGTGGACCAGAAGTCGACGTCGCTGTCGATGAAGGTCGAGGCGTCCCGCAAGGCGCTGCAGGACTCGATCGACGAGACGAAGACGACGGTCGACGGCACCGAGCGGCTCGAGGAGCTGGCGGTGCGCCTGGAGCAGGTCACCGGCCGCCTGGACAGCATGACCAGCAGGCTCGACGCGGTCGAGGACGGCTTTACCGACAAGATCGCCGACATGGGCAAGACGCTCGCCCAGAGCCTCTCGACGGTCGAGGTCATGGTCACCAAGCAGCCGGACACCGAGTCCGTCGTGTCGCTGGTGAAGAAGAGCAACGAGGAGTCGGAGCGCCGCATCGGCGGTCACCTGGACGAGGCCATGGCCACGTTCGCGGAGCTGATGATGGGTGGCGGCGGGCAGCCGCCGCGCCCGCCCGCCACGCTGCCGCGCCAGACCGCGCGCCGCCGCAACGGCAAGCCGCAGAAGAACACCCCGAGGAACGACGACCACGACGAGGCCGAGGTCTCGAGCTGAGCCTGGTCTGATCTGCCTGTGGTGAGGCCCCCACCGCGTCGCGGGACGCGGTGGGGGCCTCACCATGTCGTTACCTGCTGTCCAGCAGCAGCTTCGCGGCAGCCGTCGCCCCGTCGGTGCGGACAGTGGCGGCGACGGCGGCCGCCCGTGCGCGGGCCTCGGGGGCCAACACCGTCGTGAGCGCGGCCGACAGGGACTCGAAGGTCGGCTTCGGCCCGTCGTGCGCCACCCCGACGCCCAGAGCGGCGACCCGGCCCGCCCAGTACGGCTGGTCGGCCGCCTGCGGCACCACCACCTGGGGTGCACCGGACCGCGTGGCTGTCGTTGTCGTGCCTGCGCCGCCGTGGTGCACGACCGCCGCCGCCCGGCCGAACAGCACCTGGTGGTTGACCTCGTCGACGAACAAGCAGTCGTCCCGCTTGTAGATCAGGTCCAGGTCGGCCCACCCGCGCTTGACGACCGCGCGACGGCCGTGCGCGCGGATCGCGTCGACGGCCACCTGGGCGACGTCCGCGGCGGCGTGCATGGGCATGCTGCCGAACCCGACGTACACCGGTTCCGCGCCGGCGTCCAGAAACGTGACGAGGTCGGCGGGGAGCGGTCGCTCGTCCGGGAGGAACCAGGCGCCGGTCTGGACGGGTTCGATGCCGGCGGGCGGTAGCCACGGGTCCAGGACGGGGTCCGTCGCGAGCCAGGGGTGCTCGCCGAGCACGTAGCCCCGGACGTCGTCGACGGGCGGGAGCCCGGCGCTCGCCCGGCTGGTGTTGAGGGCGTCGCCGAACAGGACGTTGGCGCTCTCGGCGTTGAGGTCCCACAGCACCCGGTTGTCGGTGATCTCCGGCGGGTACGGCCTGCCCGGGTAGGCGAGGGGCGAGTGGTGCGGCGAGGGCAGGTCGAGCTGCTGGAAGACCACCGACACGGACCGGATGCCGAGCCTCTCGGCGACCGACAGCGCCCCGGCCGCGGCGGGCAACATGCCGGTCGCGACGAGCACGTCACACCCCTGCGCCGCCGCGGTGATCACGTCGAACTGCGTGGCGATCAGCTGGGCCGCGCGCTCGGGCAGGGACGAGGGCGGCGGCGCGGACCTGGTCAGCTCCCGCGCCGACCAGCCGACGGGCACCAGCGGCACGTCGACGTCGGCGAGCCGCTGCCGGAAGTCCTCGTCCGGCGGCGCGCACATCCGCACCTCCGCACCGAGTTCCCGCAACCGCACCGCGAGCCCGACGAGCGGCTCGACATCCCCACGCGACCCGTAGGTCGACAACAAGACACGCACTTTTCGTGACTCCCCAATTCGAAGGTGTCCGGGGATTCTGCGGCACGAAGTGGGTCTTGTGGCAAGCCCGGGGGTGCGCTATAAGTTGACAATGGAGGGAGCGATTCCGCTCCGTTCTCCACTCCCACGCTCCGCTGTCGACTGTCCACTGTGGACCAGTGCCCTTCGGGGCAGCGTGGGCGACCCAGCCGCATCAGGGCGACCCGCGTTCGCGAGTCGCCCCGATGGCTGTCTCAGGCTGGTTCCGGTTCCTTCAGCTCCGGGCGGGCTTCCGGAGCCGCCGCCCGGATGGCGTCCGCCGCCTCGTCGTCCGGTTGGGTCTGGCTGTCGCGTTCGGCTTCCACCCGGGCCTTGTAGATCTTGACCTCGCGGTTCGTCGTTTCCTGCGGCCAGCCGAGGACATCGGCCATCAGCTCCGCCACCTGTTGCGCGCAGTCGACGCCCCGGTGCGGGTACTCGATCGAGATCCGGGTCCGCCGCGCGAGGGTGTCCTCCAGGTGCAGCGCGCCCTCGTGCGACGCCGCGTACACGATCTCCACCTGCAGGTAGTCCGGCGCCGCGGTCAGTGGCTTCAGCAGCTCCGGCCTGTCCTCCGCCAGCGCCAGCACCTCGTGCACCAGCGACCCGTAGCGGTCCAGCAGGTGTCGCACCCGATAGGGGTGCAGGCCGTGCCGGGCGCCCAGCTGGTCGACCTGGTTCACCAGCGCGTGGTAGCCGTCCGCGCCCAGCAGCGGCACCTTGTCGGTGATCGACGACTGCAGTCTGCCCGGCAGGTCCGGCGACGCCGCGTCCACCGCGTCCGCCGCCATCACCCGGTAGGTGGTGTATTTGCCGCCTGCGATCGCGACCAGGCCCGGCGCCACCCGTGCCACCGCGTGCTCACGCGACAGCTTCGACGTCTCCTCGCTCTCCCCGGCCAGCAGCGGCCGCAGTCCCGCGTACACGCCCTCGATGTCGTCGTGCTTCAGCGGGGTCGCCAGCACCGAGTTCACGTGTTCGAGGAGGTAGTCGATGTCGTGTTTCGTCGCCGCCGGGTGGGCCAGGTCGAGATTCCAGTCCGTGTCGGTGGTGCCCACGATCCAGTGATTTCGCCACGGAATGACGAAAAGCACCGATTTCTCTGTCCGCAGAATCAGGCCCGATTCGGCCACGATCCGGTCGCGCGGCACGACGATGTGCACGCCCTTCGACGCCCGCACCCGGAACCGCCCGCGGGAACCGGAAAGCCGCTGCAGCTCGTCTGTCCACACGCCCGTGCAGTTGATCACCGCGTTGGCCTGGACCTCCTGGGTGCGACCGTCCTCCACGTCGTGGATCCGTACGCCCGACACCCGGTCCGCTTCCCGGACCATGCCCGTGACCTGCGTGGACGTCCGGATCACGGCCCCGTAGTGCGCGGCTGTCCGCGCGACGGTCATGGTGTGCCGCGCGTCGTCGGCCTGCGCGTCGTAGTACCGGATGCCACCGATCAGCGCCGAGCGCTTCAGTGCGGGCACCAGCCGCAGCGCACCGGCTCTGCTCAGGTGTTTCTGGCCCGGCACGGACCGCGCGCCACCCATGGAGTCGTACATGAACAGTCCCGCCGCGGTGTACGGGCGCTCCCACACGCGATGTGTCAGTGGGTAAAGGAAACTGACCGGCTTGACCAGATGGGGTGCCAGCCGGGTGAGCATCAGCTCGCGTTCCCGCAGTGCCTCGCGCACGAGTCCGAACTCGAGCTGTTCCAGGTAGCGCAGCCCACCGTGGAACAGCTTCGACGACCGGCTCGACGTGCCGGAGGCGAGGTCACGCGCCTCGACGAGTGCGACGCGGAGCCCTCTGGTCGCGGCGTCCAGCGCCGTCCCGGCCCCGACCACGCCGCCGCCGATCACGACCAGGTCGAACGTCTCCGAGCCCAGCCGCCGCCAGGATTCCTCACGCTCAGCAGTACCGAGCTGACCGCCCGTGGTGTCCGCTGTCACGGCGCCTCCTCGTCCTATAAGTTCCGGACGAGAACCACGCTACCGGCCTGACGGGTGTCCCGATATCTGGACAAGTTGACCTTGTGAGCCGTAGCGTCTGCCTCGCTCAGGGTAGGCACCGGCGCCCCACCCTTCAGGCCGACGGCTGCCTACTCACTTCAGCGTGAAGGAGTGGTCGTGGATCTGAACTTCGGCGAGATATTCCTATGGGAAATGCTGGGCACCGCCACACTGATCCTGCTCGGTGCCGGTGTGGTCGCGAACCGGGTGCTGAAAAAGGCGCTCGGCTTCGGCGACAGTTGGTTGTTCATCGCCATCGGCTGGGGTTTCGCGGTGTTCGTCGGCGCGAGCATCGCGAATCCGAGCGGCGCGCACATCAACCCGGCCGTGACGCTGGGCCTCGCGGTCGCGGACAAGACC
The DNA here is from genome assembly GCF_014203735.1 of Actinophytocola algeriensis. Classification (GTDB taxonomy): domain Bacteria; phylum Actinomycetota; class Actinomycetes; order Mycobacteriales; family Pseudonocardiaceae; genus Actinophytocola; species Actinophytocola algeriensis. The sequence goes on from NZ_JACHJQ010000001.1 coordinate 74,866, forward strand.
GCATGGGCCGACGTGCCCGCCTACGTCCTCGGCCAGCTGGTCGGTGCCTTCATCGGTGCCGTGCTGGCCTGGCTGACCTACAAGCTGCAGTTCGACACCCACGACGAACCCGAGAACACCCGCGGCATCTTCTGCACCGGCCCGACCGTGCCGAACTACGCGTGGAACGTCGTCACCGAGCTCATCGCCACCTTTGTGCTGATCTTGTGGATCCTGCTGAGCCCGGGCGCGACGGTTGGCGACGACGGTGTGCCGGTGTTCGGCAACGGCGCGCTCGGCTACGCGGCCGTCGCGTTCGTCGTCATCTCGATCGGTGCCTCGCTCGGTGGTCCCACGGGGTACGCCATCAACCCGGCACGTGACCTCGGGCCACGCATCGCGTACGCGGTACTGCCGATCAAGGGCAAGGGCAGCGCCGAGTGGAACTACGCGTGGGTGCCGGTGGTGGGCCCGATCGTCGGCGGTGTCCTCGCCGGTCTCCTGTTCCAGATCCTGCCGGCCAGTTCCTGAGGTAGAGAGGCTTTCGCACAATGACGAGCTATGTGGCCGCCATCGACCAGGGCACGACGTCCACCCGCTGCATGATCTTCAGCCATGCGGGTGAGGTCGTGGCGGTCGACCAGAAGGAGCACGAACAGATCTTCCCGAAGGCGGGCTGGGTCGAGCACGACCCGGAGGAGGTCTGGCGCAACACCCGTGAGGTCGCGGCGGGTGCGCTGGCGAAGGCGGACCTGTCGGCGAAGGACATCGTCGCGGTCGGCATCACCAACCAGCGCGAGACCGCGGTGGTGTGGGACAAGTCGACCGGCAAGCCGGTGTACAACGCGATCGTCTGGCAGGACACGCGGACCGACAAGATCTGCGCGGAGCTCGAGGGGCTCGGCGGCGGGCAGGACCGGTACAAGGAGAAGACCGGTCTTCCACTCGCGACGTACTTCTCCGGCCCGAAGGTGCGCTGGATCCTCGACAACGTCGACGGTGCGCGGGAACGGGCCGAGGCAGGGGAGCTGCTGTTCGGCAACATGGACACGTGGCTGCTGTGGAACATGACCGGCGGCCCGGCGGGCGGCGTGCACATCACCGACCCGACCAACGCGTCCCGCACGCTGCTCATGGATCTGTCCACTTTGGCCTGGGACGAGTCGATCGCGGCGGACATGAGGATCCCGCTGTCGATGCTGCCGGAGATCAGGTCCTCGTCGGAGGAGTACGCCAAGGTGCGCGAGCGGGGTGCGCTCGCGGGCGTGCCGATCGCGGGCATCCTCGGTGACCAGCAGGCGGCGACGTTCGGGCAGGCGTGCCTGTCGCCGGGCGAGGCCAAGAACACCTACGGCACCGGCAACTTCGTGCTGCTGAACACCGGCACGGAGAAGGTGATGTCGCAGAACGGCCTGCTCACCACGGTCTGCTACAAGATCGGCTCGAACGACCCGGTGTACGCGCTCGAGGGTTCGATCGCGGTGACAGGTTCGCTGGTGCAGTGGCTGCGCGACAACCTGGGCATGATCGTGTCGGCGCCGGAGATCGAGAACATGGCGTCGGCGGTCGACGACAACGGCGGCTGCTACTTCGTGCCCGCGTTCTCCGGTCTGTTCGCGCCGTACTGGCGATCGGACGCGCGCGGCGCGATCGTGGGTTTGACGAGGTATGTCAACAAGGGCCACCTGGCGCGGGCGGTGCTGGAGGCGACCGCGTTCCAGTCGCGCGAGGTGATCGACGCGATGAACGCCGACTCCGGGGTGCCGCTGACGGCGCTGAAGGTCGACGGCGGCATGGTCGTCAACGAGCTGCTGATGCAGTTCCAGGCCGACATCCTCGGCGTGCCGGTGATCCGCCCGGTGGTCGCGGAGACGACGGCTCTGGGCGCGGCGTACGCGGCGGGCCTGGCGGTCGGGTTCTGGGAGGGCGAGGACGACATCCGCAACAACTGGGCGAAGGACAAGGAGTGGACCCCGTCGATGGACGACGCGGCCCGCGAGAAGACCTTCGGCCAGTGGAAGAAGGCCGTGACGAGGACCTTCGACTGGGTGGAGGCCGACGACTGAGGGCTTGGCCGCTGGCCTCCGGCCCCCGGTTTCCACGCTACGGCACTCCACCGACAACCCGCCCGCCGTTTCCCCTTGCGGCGGGCGGGTTGTCCACAGGGCACTGGGTTGTCCACAGGCGACCCGTCGACCTGGCGAATGGAGGGAGCGGCGCTTCAGCCAGCCGGACGCATCATGCGCACCGGCCCGCCCCCAAAGCCTCCCTGCCCGGTCTGCTGGTCGTTCGTCGGCACCGGCGAGTCCAGATCAGCCAGCACCACCTCATCGCCCTCCGCCAAACCCTCCTTGATCTCCGTCCGCGACGGCCCCACCGCGCCCACCGTCACCCGTGTCGGTGACGTCTGCTCTCCCGACAGCACAGTCACCACGCCCCCGCGCACCGCGGACGTGGGCACCGTCAGCACGTCCTTCGCCGTAGCCACCGTTACCGACGCTGTCGCCGAACTGCCCGCCGCCATCGACGCAGGCGGGGACGGGACCGTGATCGTCACCGGGTACGCCACCGATTCCGAAGCGGCGGCGGGCAGCGTGCCCACCGACGTCACCGTTCCCGGGACCGCCGCTGTCGCGCCGACCGGTGTCACCGTTGCCTCCTGGCCCACCGTCAGCTTTTCCAGCTGCTCCACCGGAACCGTGGCCGACACCTCCGCCGCTCCCTCGCCGATCACCGTCACCACCGGTGAACCCGCCGACACCGCGGCTCCGGCCGACGACGTCACCGCGCCCACCGTGCCCGTGATGGGCGAGACCAGCGTCGCCCCGGACAGGGCCTGCTCCGCCTCCACCAGCTTCGCCGTCGCCTCCTCCACCGACGCCTGGCCCTCCGCCACCGCGTTCGCTGACTCCGGTTGTGCCGGCACCGTGCCCGCCAGTGCGTCGATCGCCGTCTGTAGTGCCGTTTGGGCTCGTTGCACCGCTTCCTGTGCCGACCGGGTCACCGTCACCGCCGTCGTGCACTCCGCCGACGACGGGGTCGCGCATGCCGAAGCCTGTGCTGCGAACGCGGCGGACGCCGCGGTCAGCGCCCGGGACGCCGTCGTCTGCGCCGCCTTCACTTCTCGTTGCCGCGCCGCCAGTTCGTCCGACGCGCCGGCCGCCTCCTCCTGCGCTTCCTCGTCCGAGGCCAACGCCGCTTCCGCCGCGGTCACCTCCGCCGACGCCTGCGACACCGCCGCCTCCAGGGCCGTCGTGTCGAGCGTGCCCAGTTCCTGCCCCGCGGTCACCGCCTCGCCCGGCGACACCGTCAGTGTCGCGATCGTGCCGTCGGTGCCGAACGTGACGTCGGCGCGGTTCACGTGGTCCACCGTGCCGGTGACCGTCACCGTTTCGGTCACCTCGCCCGCCGTCGCCGTCGCCACCCGGTAGCGAGGCGCTGGGGACGCGTTCGCCGCCACCGCCACGCTCCCGCCGGCCACCAGCACCGCCGCCACGATCCAGATCAGTCGCTTCATCACTCGCTCCGCAACGCGTCGATGGGGGTCAGCCGGGCGGCCCGCGACGCCGGGTACACGCCGAAACCGATGCCGATCGCCAGCGCGACCCCGATGGCCGCGGCGATCGCGGGGACCGACACGCTCACCGGCTGCCCCAGCAACCCCGGCAGCGCGAACGCGCCCGCCACGCCCAGCGCGACACCCAGCAGACCGCCGCACGTGCCCAGCACGCCCGCCTCCACCAGGAACTGGCGGCGGATCGCCGACGGGGTCGCGCCCAGCGCCTTGCGCAGCCCGATCTCCCTGATCCGCTCGGTGACCGCCACCAGCATGATGTTCATGACGCCGATCCCGCCCACCAGCAGGGAAATCGCCGCCACGCCGCCCAGCAGGACGGTCAGCGTCCTGTTCGTCGCGTTCGCGGTCTCCAGCAGCGACTCCTGCGAGGCGATCGAGAAGTCGGTGTCGCCGTGCAGGTTCGCCAGCAGTGCGTCGATCTCCTGGTACGCGGCCGACAGCACGTCCTCCGACCGCGCCTGCACGTAGATGGCCGACACCGACGACGACGGCGCACCCGCGAGCGAGCGGGCCGTGTCCATGGGCACCACCGCCACGTCGTCGTCGCTCGCAGGCTGGGACGAGGTGGCCGACGACGCGCCCGTCGACGCCAGCACACCCACCACCGTCATCGGCCGGCCGGACACCGTGACCTGCTGCCCGACCGCGGACCGGCCGCCGAACAGCTCGCTCGCCGTGTCCGGGCCCAGCACCACCGCGTCGGTGTCCACCGCCGTCAGGAACCTGCCCGCCGACAGCGTGCGGTTGCGGACCGGCAGCCACGACGGCGACGTGCCGACCAGGCTCGACGTCCAGTTCGTCGTACCAGCCACCAGCGTGGTCTGGGCCTGCGTCACCGCAGCCACCGCCGCCACGTCCGGTGCCGCCGCCGGGTCGGACAGTGCCGCCGCGTCCTCGGTCGTCAGCGTCGACGCCGAACCGAAGCCACCCCGCACGCCGGACGACGACGTGCTGCTGCCCGGCGACACGATCAGCAGGTTGCTGCCCAGCGCGTCGATCTGCGCCCGCACCTGGTCCTGCGCGCCGAGCCCCAGCCCGACGGTCAGGACCACCGACGAGATGCCGATGACGATGCCCAGCATGGTCAGCACCGACCGCAGCCGGTGCGCGCGGATGGCCTCCAGGCCGCTCGCGAACGTGTCCCGCCAGTTCACGCCGCGAGCCGCCCGTCCCGGATCAGCACCGATCGCTGTGCACGGCGCGCCACGTCCACCTCGTGCGTGATCAGCACGATCGTGCGGCCGACCGCGTGCAGCTCGTCGAACAGCGCCAGCACGTCCGCCGACGCGGCCGAGTCCAGGTTGCCGGTCGGCTCGTCCGCGAGGATCAGCGCCGGGTCGGTGACCAGCGCCCGCGCCACCGCCACCCGCTGCTGCTGTCCGCCCGACAGTTCACCCGGTCGGTGCGCCAGGCGGTCGGCCAGACCCACCCGGGTCAGCGCCTCGACCGCCCTGCGCCGCCGCTCGGACGGCGTGACGCCCGCGTAGGCGAGCGGCAGCTCCACGTTCCGGCACGCCGACAGGCTCGGCAACAGGTTGAACTGCTGGAACACGAACCCGATGCGGCGGTTGCGGATGTCGGCCAGGTGCGCCTCCGGCAGCGTGGTCACGTCGCCGCCCGCCAGCACGTACTCGCCGGACGTCGGCACGTCCAGGCACCCGATGATGTGCATCAGCGTCGACTTGCCCGACCCCGACGGCCCGGCCACCGCCACGTACTCGCCCTGCGCGATCCGCAGCGACACCCCGCGCAGCGCCGCCACCTCGAGCGCGCCCGTCGCGTACGTCTTCCGCACATCGGTCATCTCGATGATCGCGTTCACGACCGCTCCTCGCATGCTCCGAGCGGCCGTTCACGGTCGCCCTGCGTCTGATGGTTCGCTCCGCGAGCTCCGCTCACCGGCCGCCGCCATCCTTGATGACCAGGCCACCGGGACCGCCGCCCATCGGACCGCCGCCGCCACCGGGGAAGACCGTGTCCCCGCCGCCGCCGCCACCACCGCCGGGTGCGCGGTTCTGCACGTTCGCCCGCACCTCGACCTCGTCGCCTTCGGCCAGGCCCGACGTCACCTCGGTCTGCATGCCGAACGCCTCGCCGGTCGTCACGCCGGTGCGGACCGCCGTGCCGTCGACGACCTTGTTCACGTACGTCGTGCCGCCCTCGGTGTGCAGCGCCATGGCAGGCACCGTCAGCACGTTCTCGCGTTTCGCCACGACGATCACGGCCGTCGCCGACGAACCCGCGTACAGGTCGTCGCGGGTGCCCGTCACGTCGATGGTCACCGGGAACGTCGCCGCGCCCGACTCGTCGGCCGACGCGACCAGGCCGACCGTGCGGACCGTGCCCTCGACCGGCTCGTCCGCGCCGACCGGCGTGATCTCGGCCGCGAGGCCCTGCTTGACCTGGGCCGCGTCGGCGGCGCTCACGCTGGCCGCCACCACGAAGGTGCCCGTGGAGACCACGGTGATCTGCGCCGTGGCGTCCTCCGCGCCGTTCTGCTGCGTGGTGCCGACCCGGTCGCCCACCGCGAGGTCCACCGCCGCCACCGTGCCCGCCATGGGCGCGGTCAGCGTCGCCTGGTCCACCGCATCCTGGGCGGCCGCCACGTCGCTCTGGGCGGACACCACAGCCGCGTCGTCGGCCGCCGCTGTGGCGTCGTCAGAGTCGGCGGCCTTGTCCTCGGCCGCGTCCAGCCGCGCCTGCGCGGCCGTCAGCTGGGCAGCCAGCAGCGTGTCGTCGACCGTCGCGAGCGCCTGGCCCGCCGTGACCGCGTCACCTTCCTGGACGAGCACGCCGGTGACCTCGCCGCTCACCGAGAAGCTCAGGTCCGCCCGCTGCGCGGGCTCCACCGTGCCGGACGCCGACACCGTCTGCCGCTGCGTGCCCACCGTGACCGGCACGACCACCGGCGCGGCCGTCGCCTCCGCCGGTTTCAGCAGCCACCACGCCGCGCCGCCACCCGCGGCCACCACGACCACGCCGGCCAGCACCAGCAGCCTTCGTCTCACCCGTTGCTCCTCGGCTCTCGACGGTTGTCGTCGGAGAGCCTCGGGGCGGCGGCTGTGCGGTCGCTGCGGCGACGCTGTGAATCAGATGTGAGCGGAGCTCGCGGAGCGAACCACGGGCGCGCAGGGAGCTACGGCCCGATGCCCTGGCACGGTCTGGTGCGCAGGTCGGACACGTAGTCCGCGGGCGCCCCGGCCGCCTCGGCCGCGTCGGACACCACGCCGAGGTAGCGCGCCGAGGGCAGGCCGCCCTCGTAGGCGTCCAGGGCGTACAACCACGCGAGCACCGAACCCTCGAGCGTCTGCACTCTCAGTCTGATCTTCGAGTGCAGACCCAGCTCGGAGCCCTCCCACCGGTCGAGGCGGGTCTCATCCTCCTGGGTGACGTCGTAGAGCACCACGAACACCTGCGACTTCGGGTCCTCGACGATCGTGGCGAGCGCGCCTTCCCAGCCGATGTCCTCACCGCCAAAGGTCAGGCGCCAACCAACGAGCCAGCCGGTACCCGCCATCGGGGAATGCGGGGCTCGCTCCATCATCTGGGCGGGATCCATGTTGGACCCGTACGCGGCGTAGAGCGGCACGACCGACAGCGTAGCGATACCCCGGATCATGCGCTGTCACTTGGCCGCGCCGCGCCGCGTACCGTTTGTCCCGGAATGCCTCACAGGAGCAGAGGGGAGCGACCGGTGACCCGGATCGTGATCATGGGTGGGGGCCCGGCGGGTTACGAAGCGGCGCTGGTCGCCGCCTCGCACGGCGCCGACGTCACGATCGTCGAACGGGACGGGCTCGGCGGCGCGTGTGTGCTGTACGACTGCGTGCCGTCCAAGACGTTCATCGCGTCGGCGGGCGCCCGCTCGGCCTTCCACAACGCCGATGAGCTGGGCATTCGTGTCGAGAACGACATCCCGTCGGTCGACCTGCCCGCCGTGCACAGCAGGGTGCGGGGGCTCGCGCTCGCCCAGTCCGCCGACGTGCGCAACCGCGTGCAGCGCGAGGGCGTGCGGATCATCCACGGCCTCGCGCGCTTCTGCGACGACAAGCCGGGGCTCGCCGCGCACCGGGTGGTGGCGGAGGCACACGACGGCACGTCGGAGGTGCTGGACGCCGACGTCGTGCTGATCGCGACCGGTGCGACCCCGCGCGTGTTGCCCGGTGCCGAGCCGGACGGGGAGCGGATCCTCGACTGGCGGCAGATCTACGACCTGCCGGAGCTGCCGGAGCACCTCGTGGTGGTCGGGTCCGGGGTCACCGGTGCCGAGTTCGTGTCCGCGTACACCGAGATGGGCGTGCGGGTCACGCTGATCTCGTCGCGGGACCGGGTGCTGCCGCACGAGGACGCCGACGCGGCCGCCGTGCTGGAGGACGTGTACGCGGCGCGGGGCACCGAGGTGGTCAAGCACGCGCGCGCGTCCAGGGTGGAGCGGACCGCCAAGGGCGTGGTGGTGCACCTGGAGTCGGGTGGGACGGTCGAGGCGTCGCACGCGCTGATGACGGTCGGGTCGGTACCGAACACGCAGGACATCGGGCTCGACAAGGTGGGTCTGGCGACCGGGCCGGGCGGGTTCGTTTCGGTGGACCGGGTGTCGCGGACCAGCGTGCCCGGCGTGTACGCGGCGGGTGACTGCACCGGCCTGCTGATGCTCGCGTCGGTGGCCGCGATGCAGGGCCGGATCGCGATGTGGCACGCGCTGGGTGAGGGCGTGGCGCCGATCAAGCTGAAGACCGTGGCCGCGAACGTGTTCACCCACCCCGAGATCGCGACCGTGGGCATCTCGCAGCAGTCGATCGACTCCGGCGAGGTCCCGGCGCGGACGATCATGCTCCCGCTGGCGACGAACGCGCGCGCGAAGATGGAAGGCCTGCACAGGGGCTTCGTGAAGCTGTTCTGCCGCCCGGCCACGGGCGTGGTCGTGGGCGGCGTGGTGGTCGCTCCGATGGCGAGCGAGCTGATCCTGCCGATCGCGCTGGCCGTGCAGAACCAGCTGACGGTGGAACACCTGACCCACACGTTCTCGGTCTACCCGTCACTGTCGGGCTCGATCACCGAGGCGGCCCGCCGCCTCATCCGCCACGACGACCTGGACTAGGACTAGTCCGCCTCCCCGCATTCAAAAGTGTTGGTCCCGCCCCAGCGACACCTGCGGACCGCAGGCGGTTGGTGGCTGAGTGCCGTCACGTTCCCCTGAGGTAACTGCTGACCAGGCACGGACCTCAGCACAAAGATCAATGAGACACGCCCTGGCTCGGGCGTTCGTCGTGTAGTTCGGTCAGGTGTTGCAGCAGGCGGCGGGGACTGGCCGGGGAGATCGTCGTCCACGGTTCGGTGTCCTCCGACTCGCGGCGGACCTGCAGGTAGCGGCCCGCTTCCGTGTCGAAGAAGCTGATCACCCGGCCGGCGCGGACGCGGCGGCCCCACTTGTCGCGGTGCGCGCTGCCGTACTGGCCGCGGCGCACGATGTCGCCGATCATGTCGGCCAGCGCCTGCGCGTCGCTCGCCCGCACCCCGCGTTCGCGGAGCGCGACGGCCAGCTCCTCCTGCTTGCCGGCCTCCTTGGCCGCGGCCTCGAAGTCGGCGGTCGGCAGCGTGATCGACTGACCGGGGCCGGCCGGTGCCTCCGGCAGCACCGACAGCGCGAAGCGCGGCAGGCCGGTCGCGTCCGCGGGGCGCAGCGCCAGCCTGCCGTTCGTCAGCACCGCCAGCACGGCCTGGTCACCGGTCGCCGCCGCCAGCAGCCGCACCTCGCCGCCCAGCCACAGCCTGCCGTCGATCTCCAGGTCCGGCTTGCGCAGCAGTGACAGCAGGGTGGTGAGCCCGGGGTGCGCGTCGACGGGTGTGCCGAGGCCGCGGCTCGCGAGCCCGTCCCAGGCGGCGCGGACGATGCGCTTGCGCTCGTCGTCCGTGCGGCCTGGTGACGGCACCCGCAACACCAGCGGCATCTGGGCGTCGCCGTGGTGGTGCTCCCACAGCACGTCGAACTCGAGCGTGCTGATGTCCACCGGGTCGGTCTCGACGCCGCCGATCGTGCTGCCGATGGTCATACCGCGATCATCGGCCGCCCTCGCCGATCACCGTGGGCGGCAGCTTGTGCTCCTCGTCCAGGATCGAGACGGACTCGGTCACCTCGGCGGACTCCCGCAGGTCGAACCGGCGCTTCGGGCTCTCGCCGACCGCGGGCTCGTCGGAGTCGCCGAACCACTGGCTGGACCCGATCGCCTCCATGCCGAACCGGCGCAGCGCCATCTTCTCCTGGCCACCGCTCACCGGACCGGTCGTCGGCGCCATCGGCGCACCGGGGTGCGCGGCGTTGGCCGCCGCCTGGCTCGCCGCGGCCGCGTGCTGCAGTTCGCTCGGCGGCAGACCGCCAAGGCTCGGCGACCCGCCCTTCGACGGGACGGCACCGTTCCCGCTGCTCGACCCGGCCCCGGGCGCACCGCCACTGCCGTTCCCGCTGCCACTGCCGTTCCCACTGCCGGCAGCGCTGCCACGGCCGGCCGCCCGCTCCCGCGAGCCACCGGTCGAGCGCGGCGCGCCGAGCAGCGGGTCCGTGGACACGCCCATGGTCTTGCCGGGCGCGGGTGGTGGCGATACCACCGGCCGCCGCGACTCCTCCCAGTGCGAGGAGGAGCCACCGGTCGACGGCGAGTGCCAGTTGTTGTTGTGGTTGCGCCAGTCGTTGCGCGGGCGGTCGTCGTGGTGGTGGTGACCGCCGCCGCCGAGCAGCCCGGCGGCCACGGTCGGCAGGAGACCGAGCAGCCCGCCGCCGTTGCCCTGGTGCATCCCCGAGTTCGGCAGGAGCTGCTGCGGTGTGTCGAAGGTGGCGAGCGAGGTCGTGGTCGCCTTCGTGTTGGTCTCGTAGACGTTCATCACCTCGACGGCCCGCTCCTCGGCCGACGACGCCGCGGTCTCGGCCGGTTCGGCGTCGACCTGCGTCTGGAGCACCTGCATCGCGGGTGCGACGGCCGGGTCCGGTGCCACCGGGGTCACGCCCGCCGGCACCGGCATGTCAGCACGGGCCTTGGCGATGTGGTCGCCCTGGTCCTCGACGGCGGTGCGCATGACCCCCGCGCCCGCGCCCGCGTCCTCCGCCCACACGACCGTCGTCGACAGCCGGTCGTAGGCGGCGCCCGCGGCCCGGCCCTCCCAGGCCGTGTTGGTCAGTTCGAGCGCCTTCTTGAGGTCCTGCCCGATCTCGGTGAGGGTCGAGGAGATCTCCGCCCACCGGCGCGACGGCGACGCGGACGCGCCGGCGCCCGGACCGTCGTGGAGCATCTGGTAGAGCTCCTTGTGGGTGTAGCCGCGCCAGCGCGCGCCCTCGCCCGGGTCCGCCGATGTCTCTCCGGCCGGCGGCGCCGCCGGTGGTGGTGTGGCGGCGGGCGGGGTGGTCGCGGGTGGCGTGTTGCCCGCCGGAGTGCCCTCCGGCGGGGTGACGGTGTCGGTCATGTCGCCCCTCAGCCTTCGTTCTTACCGACGCCGTGGACGTTGTCCCCATCCGTCTTGGCGTACTGCTGAGCGGTCTTGTCCAGGTTCTGGACCGCGGCGTCCAGCTGCGCGCGATAGGCGCGCAGGGTGTCCAACGCGGACCGGTCCGACTCGACCGACCGGTCGTTGAAGAGGACGGTCGCGCCCTGGCTCACCGGGTCCTTGGCCCATGAGGTGACCCGGAGTTCCGCCTCCGCCAGCTCGAGTTGACGGTCCACCCTGTCGAGCGCGTCGGCGAACGCCGAACGCAGTCCTGGGACCGCGTCGGGATCGACCTTCACGATGTCGTTCTGGGTACCCCCACCCCCGTGCTTACCTGGCACTCGGTTGCCCTCCCAACCAGATCCCCTGTGGTCGATCAACCATATCCAATACGGATGATCGGATTCGATGGTTCACCCCGATTTCGTGAGATCTTTTTCAGGAGTCTGGCAATCGGGTTCGCGCCGGGCAATCCGCCGATCGGCCCGCGACCTTCGGCGGGTGTCAGTAGCCGCGTTCGTGGCGCATCCTGCGCCGCTGGTCACGCCCCCGGCCCTGGCCGTGCCAGCGACCGTTCACAAACAGAAAGAAGAAGAGCAGGGGCACGAAGAACCCGATTTTGAGCACGATCAGCACGGCGCCGATGGCGAGGATCGCGGCCACGGGGATCGCGACGGGCGTGAGTTTCTCGACGAACCCGCGCTCCCGGGGCGCGAGGGCACCCTGCGGCCTGCCGAAGGCGGGCTTGGGTTCGGGCAGGTCGCCGAAGAGGGCGAGCAGGTCACCACGGGTCTTGGCGGTCGCGACCCGCGCGGAGCGATCCCCGTACTCGTCGATGTCCAGCCGGCCAGCGCTCATGTGCTCGCCGAGCTTGGTGAGGGCCTCTTCGCGCTCGGCGTCACTCACCCGGATGTCCGACGGCTGGTACTCGCTCACCCTTCGATCGTACGTCTGTAATCGGGTAATCAGCCGTGACAGATGTCGTGACCTGAGGGTTCTCTCAGCTCAGTCCTTCAGTTCGCAGAGGACGCTGCCCTGGGTGACCGTCTCGCCCGCCGACACGGACAGCCCCGTCACCGTGCCCGCCTTGTGCGCGGTCACCGGGTTCTCCATCTTCATGGCCTCCAGCACCACGATCAGGTCACCCGCGGCGACGGTCTGCCCGTCCTCGACCGCGATCTTCACGATCGTGCCCTGCATGGGCGCGGCCACTGCGTCGCCGGACGCGGCGGCCGACTTGCCGCCCGTGCGCTTGCGGGGCTTCGCGGACGGACGGCCCGCGGCGGGGGCGGCGGCCGCGAAACCGGACGGCAGCGACACCTCGAGCCGCCTGCCGCCGACCTCGACCACCACCGTCTGCCGTTCGCCCTCCTCCGGCAGTTCGGCAGGGGCCGCGAACGGCTCGATGCGGTTGTCGAACTCCGTCTCGATCCAGCGCGTGTGGACCGAGAACGACTTCCCGTCGCCGACGTAGGCCGGGTCGCGGACGATCACGCGGTGGAACGGCAGCACGGTCGCCATGCCATCGACGACCATCTCGTCCAGTGCCCGCCGCGACCGTTCCAGGGCCTCGTCGCGGGTCGCGCCCGTCACGATGACCTTCGCCAGGAGCGAGTCGAACTGGCCGCCGATCACCGTGCCCGACTCGACGCCGGTGTCGACCCGCACCCCGGGGCCGTCCGGCGGCACGAAACGCGTCACCGTGCCCGGCGCCGGGAGGAAGTTGCGGCCCGCGTCCTCGCCGTTGATGCGGAACTCGATCGAGTGACCCCGCGGCTCGGGGTCCTCGGTGAAACGCAACGGCGAGCCCGCCGCGATCCGGAACTGCTCCCGCACGAGGTCGACCCCGGCCGTCTCCTCCGACACCGGGTGCTCGACCTGCAGCCTCGTGTTGACCTCCAGGAACGAGATCGTCCCGTCCTTGCCGACCAGGTACTCGACGGTGCCCGCACCGGAGTAGCCGGCCTCCTTGCAGATCGCCTTCGCCGAGGAGTGGATCTCCGCGCGCTGCTCGTCGGTCAGGAACGGCGCGGGGGCCTCCTCGACCAGCTTCTGGTGCCGCCGCTGCAGCGAGCAGTCCCGCGTGCCGACCACGACCACGTTGCCGTGCTGGTCGGCGAGGACCTGCGCCTCGACGTGCCGCGGCTGGTCCAGGTAGCGCTCCACGAAGCACTCGCCGCGCCCGAACGCCGCCACCGCCTCGCGCACCGCCGAGTCGAACAGCTCGGGGATCTCCTCGATCGTCCGCGCCACCTTCAGCCCGCGGCCGCCGCCGCCGAACGCGGCCTTGATCGCCACCGGCAGGCCGTGCTCCTCCGCGAACGCGACGACCTCCTCCGGCCCGCCGACCGGCTCCTTCGTGCCCGGCACCAGCGGCGCGCCCGCCCTGGTCGCGATGTGGCGTGCCGTCACCTTGTCGCCGAGGTCGCGGATCGCCTGCGGGCCGGGGCCGATCCAGGTCAGGCCGGCGTCCATCACGGCCTGCGCGAACTCCGCGTTCTCCGACAGGAACCCGTAGCCGGGGTGCACCGCGTCCGCACCCGCGCGGGCGGCCACGTCGATGAGCTTGCCGATGTCCAGGTAGCTTTCGGCGGCCGTCGCACCGCCGAGCCCGAACGCCTCGTCGGCCAGCCGCACGAACAGCGCGTCCCGGTCGGGGTCGGCGTAGACCGCCACACTCGACAGGCCGGCGTCCTTGCACGCACGGATGACCCGGACCGCGATCTCGCCGCGGTTGGCGACCAGGATCTTGCTGAGCTGGGGCACGCCCTCACTCCCTCATCGACGAGGCGGCACACTTGTTACTGGTGGGGAAGTTTACGGACCCTGTGCTGGCATGGGGCGAGAGCAAGGTCACGGGGGTGAGGTGACGGGTGACACGTTCGGGGAGGCCATGGGCCGTGGTCGTCACTGCCATCGTGTGCGTGCTGGTCGCGCTCGGTGCGCTGGTGACGGCCGCTGTGCTGCGCAACGAGCGGGCGAACGACGCTCAGCAGGGAGAGCCGACGACACCGCCGACGACCACGTCCGGTGCCGGTGCCAACGGGTGCCTGGTGGACCCGTGCACGGTCGTCGGGCCGATCCCGATCGGCGGCATCACGGTGCAGCTGGTCGCGGACGCGGGCGGCCGGTCGGGCCGGGTGCAGATCGGTGGCGGCGGCGCCAGCGACGTGATCGAGGTGACCATCACCAAGCTCGGCGCGGTCCTCGGCCCGGATTCGCTGCAGTGCGCGGCCGGTTCGCTGTCGGCGTGCGTCGTGCGCGGCGCCACCGCCGACGGGATGCTCGGCCAGGTCGTCGTCGGCCGGTCCGCCAAGTGGGCCTCGCTCGACAAGCCGTTCGGGTCCGACGCCGGGTACGTCGGGGTGCAGGAGGTCACCGGGCGGCAGACCGGGCCGGAGGTCCTCGTCGCACAGCACCGCTGCGACCCCTCGACCACCGCCGACTGCTCGGCCACCCCGGTCTACGTGCAGTTCTTCACGCTGAAGAGCGAGTCGCTCGGCTGCACGCGCAACTACGCGCGGCTCGAGTCGATCCCCGGCTGGCCCGCCGTGGACCTGGCCGACGTGACGTTCAGGGACTGCCCGTAGCCCACAGGTCGACCACCCGCACACCGATCTCGGCGAGCAGCTTCCTGGTCAGCGGCAGGCTGATGCCGATCACGCTGGACGGGTCGCCGTCGACCCCGTCGACGAACCAGCCGCCGAACCCGTCGAGCGTGAACCCGCCCGCGACCGACAGCGGCTCACCGGTCCCGACGTACGCCTCGACCTCGTCCTCGGTCGGCGAGCCGAACCGGATCGTGGTGGCGACGGTGCCGGTGGCGACCGCCTCGACCACCCCGTCGCGGACCCGCAGCACGGCGTGACCGGTCATGAGCCTGCCCTCGCCGCCGGCCATGCGCTTCCACCGCTCGCGGGCGCGCTCCGCGGTCCCCGGTTTGCCGACCAGCTCGCCGCCGTGGGACAGCATCGAGTCGCAGCCGACGATCACCGCGTCGGCGTGCCCCGGCGCCACCTCGCGCGCCTTCGCCTCGGCCAGGGTGACGACCACGTGCTCGTGCGGCGCGTTCTCGGGCAGCGCGGCGGCGATGGCGTCCTCGTCGACCCCGGAGACCTGGACGACGGGTTGGATGCCCGCGGCGCGCAGGACCATCAGGCGGGCGGGGGACTGTGATGCGAGGACGAACTCCACGGCTGCGACTCTAGATCGTCCGCCTTGGTCTTGATGCGGATGCCCGTCGCCGCCACGATGCCCAGCAGCAGGACCGCGATGGGCAGCATCAGGCTCGCCTTCGCGGCGACCGTGAAGCCGTCGTGGAACACGCCGGTCACGATGCGGCGCACGATGTCGGCGACGTCCGGGTCCAGATCGGACGGCACGGGCGGGTGCGAGGAGTCGAACTGGCTCGCCGTGTTGGCCGCCTCGGTGATGCGGTCGACGAACTCCTCCCGGTACCGCACGGGCAGGCGCTCCGCGTACTGGCGCGCGGCGTCCGGCACCGCGAACGCGACACCGAGCTGCAGCACCAGCCCGGTCGCCGCGCTGCCGAGCACGCCGCCGACCTGGCGGGACGTGTTGAACACGCCGGACGCGGCGCCGGTCAGGTGGGGTGGCATGCCCGCGGTCGCGGCGGTCGTCAGCGGCGAGAACACGAACCCGATGCCGAGGCCGGCGAGCGCGAGACCGGGGATGAGCGTGGCCGGGTCTATGTCGGGTGCTGCCTGGTAGACGAGGACGCCGACGGCCACGGCGAGCGTGCCGAACCCGCCGATGATCAGGTTCCGCGCGCCGATGCGGTGCCACAGCGCGCCGGACAGCCCGGCCGCACCCGCCGCGGTGAGCGCCATGGGCAGGGCCAGCGCGCTGGACTCGAGCGCGGACATGCCCAGCACCGTCTGCAGGTAGAGCACCAGCGGCAGGAACATCCCGGTCATGGCGAAGCCCATGGCCGCGTGCGCGAGGTTGGCGTAGGTGAAGACCGGGTCGCGGAACACCTCGTTGGGCACCAAGGGCTCCCGGGTCCGGACCGTGACCTGGCGCCAGACGAACGCGACGAGCAGCAGCACCCCGGCGATGAGGATGTGGACGATCGTGAACGGTCCGGCGACCGTGCTCCAGTGGTAGTGCTGGCCGTTCTGGACGCCGAACACGAGCGCGAGGAGACCGGCCGCGCACAGGACCGTGCCGAGCGGGTCGAACCGCAGCTCGCGGCGCGGCTGCCAGTTCGGGAGGGCGACGAGTGCGATCAGCAGGCTGATGACGCCGATCGGGATGTTGATCAGGAAGATCCACTGCCAGCCGACGTGCTCGACCAGCAGCCCGCCCAGCACCGGTCCGGCGAGCGTCGCGACACCGGCGACCGCGCCCCACACGGAGATCGGGACGCCGCGCTTCTCCGGCGGGAACAGGCGGGTGATGAACGACAGCGTCTGCGGCGTCATGAGCGCCGCGCCGAGGCCCTGCAGTGTGCGGGCGGCGATCAGCTCACCCGCGCTGGTGGCCAGCCCGCTCCACGCGGACGCGACCGTGAACGCGACGAGCCCGGCGACGAGGACGTTCTTCGGCCCGAACCGATCACCGAGCCGGCCCGTGATGAGGAGGGGGACGGTGTTCGCGAGGAGGTAGACGCTGTTGACCCACACGATCTCGTTCAGGTTCGCGTTCAGGTCGGTGAGCATCGTGGGGATCGCGACCGTGACGATCGTCGAGTCGAGCATGATCATGAAGAAGCACGCGCAGAGTGCCCACATGGCGGTCCACGGGCTTCTCATGCGGTGCAGTGTGTCAGTTCGGCTTCGGTGCCTTGTCGGGAATCGTCACCGGCGGTGAGGATGTGAGATATGCGGCACCTCGATCGCGCCGTGCAGCTGCCAGCCAGCGCCAGCGGGAACAAGTTGTGCCGCCACCGCATCGCGGGCGGCTGCAGCCGCTGGTGCTCGTACAAGCTGTTCGCGAAGGTCATCACCGGCACCGTGCTGGTGCTCGCCCTGATCTGCGGCGGCATCTGGCTCGTGGGCGAAGGAGATCGCGTCCGCGAGCTCCTGTACGGCGTCGCGATCTACTTCGCCCTGATCGTCCCGGGCATCATCTGGGCCAACGGCCGCGACCGAGACTGACCGCCAAGACCGCCCGCGCAGGATGCCCCGAAGACGCTGTCGAGACCGCTGCGATGCCACGAAGGGCCCCTTCGTTGCGTCCGGCGTGATGAAGGACCCCTTCGTTGCGCTCGGTGCGATGAAGGACCCCTTCGTAACACCCGACGCGATGAAGGACCCCTTCGTTACGTCCGGCGTGATGAAGGGCTCCTTCGTTGTGCTCACCGTGATGAAGAACCCCTTCGTAACGTCCGGTGTGATGAAGGGGGCCTTCATGAGCCCAACCACGCCCAACGCCCCGAAAGCGTCGTTCAGGGCATCGCCCACGAGGCCCGGATCAGCGCGGGAAGGCCGACGCGCGCCAGGCGCCGGGCCCGTGGGCCAGGGGCTCACGGACCAGCGCCCGCCGGTCCGACCAGGCGGACCGCGGCGGCGGCTCGGTTTCCTCGCCAGGACCCAGCGCGGCGACGACCGCCACCAGGGCGGCCACCTCCTCGTCCGTCGGGTTGCCGCGGACCACGCGCAGGTGGCTCACAGCGGGATGTTCCCGTGCTTCTTGGGGGGCAGGGTCTCGCGTTTGTCGCGCAGCAGGCGCAGCGCCCTGGCCACGTGGCCGCGGGTGTGCGACGGCGGGACCACCGCGTCCACGTACCCGCGTTCGGCCGCCACGTACGGGTTGCACAGCGTGTCCTCGTACTCCTGCTGCAGCCGGGCCCGCAGCGCGTCCACGTCCTCGCCGGAACCGGCCGCGGCGGCCAGCGTCTTGCGGTGCACGATGTTCGCCGCGCCCTGGGCGCCCATCACCGCGATCTGGGCGGTCGGCCACGCCAGGTTGACGTCCGCGCCGAGGTGCTTGGACCCCATGACGTCGTACGCGCCGCCGTACGCCTTGCGGGTGATCACCGTGACCTTCGGGACCGTGGCCTCGGCGTACGCGTAGATCAGCTTCGCGCCGCGGCGGATGATGCCGTTCCACTCCTGGTCGGTGCCCGGCAGGAAGCCCGGCACGTCCACGAACGTCAGCACCGGCACGTTGAACGCGTCGCACGTCCGCACGAACCGGGCCGCCTTCTCCGACGCGTCGATGTCCAGGCAGCCCGCGAACTGGGTCGGCTGGTTCGCCACGATGCCGACCGCGTGCCCCTCGACGCGGCCGAAGCCGCACAGGATGTTCGGCGCGAACATGGACTGGACCTCGAGGAACTCGCCGTCGTCGAGCACCCGCTCCACGACCTCGTGCATGTCGTAGGGCTGGTTCGGCGAGTCCGGGATCAGCGTGTCCAGCTCGAGGTCGGTCTCCGAGACGTTGTCGG
Source organism: Actinophytocola algeriensis (assembly GCF_014203735.1). Lineage (GTDB taxonomy): Bacteria > Actinomycetota > Actinomycetes > Mycobacteriales > Pseudonocardiaceae > Actinophytocola > Actinophytocola algeriensis. The sequence goes on from NZ_JACHJQ010000001.1 coordinate 93,306, forward strand.
CCACCGACCCGTCGGCGGCGAACCCCGGGAACACCGGCGCGTCGGACATGTTGTTCGACGGCAGGAACGACAGCAGCTCCTTGACGTACGCGATCGCGTCGTCCTCGTCGGCACCCATGTAGTGCGCGTTGCCGGACTTCGTGTTGTGCGTCCGCGCGCCGCCCAGCTCCTCGAAGCCGACGTCCTCGCCGGTCACCGTCTTGATCACGTCCGGGCCGGTGATGAACATGTGCGAGGTCTGGTCGACCATCACCACGAAGTCGGTCAGCGCGGGCGAGTACACGTGGCCGCCCGCGTTCGCGCCCATGATCAGCGAGATCTGCGGGACGACCCCGGACGCGCGGGTGTTGCGGATGAAGATCTCGCCGTACAGACCCAGCGAGACGACACCCTCCTGGATGCGCGCGCCGCCGCCCTCGTTGATGCCGATGATCGGCCTGCCGGTCTTCATCGCCAGGTCCATGACCTTGACGATCTTCTCGCCGTACACCTCGCCGAGCGCGCCGCCGAAGACCGTCACGTCCTGGCTGAACACGCATACCGGGCGGCCGTCGATGGTGCCGTGCCCGGTCACCACACCGTCGCCGTACGGGCGGTTGCGCTCGAGCCCGAAGTTGGTGGACCGGTGCCGCGCCAGCTCGTCCAGCTCGACGAACGACCCGGGGTCGAGCAACGCGTCGATGCGCTCGCGAGCGGTTTTCTTGCCCTTCGCGTGCTGCTTCGCCACCGCGCGCTCGGACCCGGCGTGGACCGCCTCGTCACTGCGGCGGTACAGGTCGGCCAGCTTGCCCGCCGTGGTGTGGATGTCCGTTTCGCCGGTCGGCACCTCACCGAGCGGTTCCGTCGCGCTGCTCATGCTCGGGAGCCTAGTCACGGGTGCGGACGGGTAAGTTCTGGAATGTGACCGAGAACAAGCTGGACGTGCTGGTCCTCCGCGAGCAACTGGTCGCGCCGAACGGTCCGTACGCGGCCCTCGACGTGGTGGCGTCGACCGGTTCGACCAACGCCGACCTGCTGGCGGCCGCCGCCGAGAACGCGGCGGACCGGACGGTGCTGGTCGCCGAGGAGCAGACCGCGGGCCGTGGTCGCCGGGACCGCACCTGGGTGTCGCCGTCCGGCTCCGGGGTCTACCTGTCCGTGCTGGTCCGGCCTTCGTCGGTGCCCCCGGCACGGCTCGGCACGCTCGGCATGGTCGCCGGCCTCGCGCTCATGCACGCCGCGACGGAGACCGCCGGGATCGACGCGGTGCTGAAGTGGCCCAACGACCTGCTCGTCGGCGCCGAACGGAAGAAGGCGGCCGGTGTGCTGTCCGAGGTCGTGTCCGACGCGGCGGGCCAGGCGGCCGTCGTCGGCGTGGGGTTCAACGTGACCGCCCTGCCCGAGGGCGCCGAGCCGGGGCCCGGTGGGCTACCGCCGGGGTCGTTCGCGGACGCGGGCGCGAAGGTCACCGACCGGACGGAGCTGACGGCGAGCTTCCTGCGCGCGTTCGTGGAGCTGGAGGCCGTGTGGCGGCTGAACGACGGTGACGTCGAGCGGTCCGGCGTGCTCACCGGGTACCGCGAGGCGTGCGGCTCGATCGGTCAGCGGGTGCGCGCGGAGCTGCCGGACGGCGCGCTGACCGGGGTCGCGGTGGACGTCGATCCGGAGGGCAGGCTGCTGCTCAAACTGGACGACGGGACCCCCAAGGCGGTGTCGGCGGGCGACGTCGTGCACCTGAAGGCGGACTAGCGAACATTCTTGCGGGTCAGCCCCCGAACTGTCGGTCCTCCTCGGTACGGTTACCGCGACACGATCGCTGAGGCGGTTTATTTCGGGAGGACGCCGTGGCATACCCAGAGGATCTGCTCAGCGAGGGCGAGAGCGTCATCCTGCACAAACACTCGCACTGGAAGATGCTCCTCCTGCCCTACATCGTGCTGATCGCGGTGCTCGGGGTGGGCGTCTGGCTCACGCTCCTCGTCTCGGACACCTCGTGGAGCACGGCGGGCTTCATCGCGATCGGCGCGGTCGCGCTGATCCTGCTGGTGTGGCTGTTCTTCATCCCCTTCATCCGCTGGCGCACCACGCACTTCGTGGTCACGACCGACCGGGTGATGGCGAAGGAAGGCGTCATCAAGACGACCGGCATCACGATCCCGATGAACAGCATCAACAGCGTCCGGTTCGAGCACGGCCTCGTCGACCGGATCTTTGGCTGCGGCACGCTGATCATCGAGTCCGCCTCCCAGGAGCCGCTGGAGTTCGACGACATCCCGGCGGTCGAGAGGGTGCACACCCTGCTCTACCGCGAGATCAACGACAACCCGCACGACGACTTCCGGCCGGGCGGTGCCGTGGCCACCGACTTCAACGCCCAGCAGGGCGTCGCGCCGACCCAGCCGTACCCGCCGCAGGGTGACCGGCGCCGCCGCTGAGCGGAGCTTGCGGAGAACATGGTCATGACCGCGCGCGACCTCGGCCTGCCGTCCCGGGTGCCCGCACCCGGGCTGCCGGAGCGCGTCACGATCTGGGAGGTCGGGCCGCGTGACGGGCTGCAGAACGAGGACGCGGTCGTCCCGGTCGAGGTGAAGCTCGAGTTCCTCGACCGGCTCGCCGACGCCGGGCTGACCACGGTCGAGGCCACCAGCTTCGTGCACCCCAAGTGGGTGCCGCAGCTGGCCGACGCCGAGGAGCTGCTCGCCGGGCTGACGCCCCGCGACGGTGTGCGGTACCCGGTGCTGGTGCCGAACGAGCGGGGGCTCGACCGCGCGCTCGCCGCCGGGGTCCGGCACATCGCCATCTTCGCGAGCGCCACGGAGACGTTCGCGAACCGCAACCTCAACCGCACCCTCGACTCGCAGATGGCGATGTTCGAGCCGGTCGTGAGCCGGGCCGTCGCCGAGGGGCTGGACGTCCGCGGTTACGTGTCGATGTGCTGGGGCGACCCGTGGGAGGGCGCGGTCGAACCGGGCGCGGTCGTCTCGGTCGGCAGGCGGCTGCTCGACATGGGCTGCTCGCAGCTCTCCCTCGGGGACACGATCGGTGTCGCCACCGCGGGCCACGTCGCCGCGCTCGTCAACGCGTTCACCGACGCGGGCACGCCGGTGTCCGCGCTCGCCGTGCACTTCCACGACACCTACGGGCAGGCGCTCGCCAACACGGTCGAGGCGCTGCGGCACGGGGTGACCACAGTGGACTCCTCGGCCGGCGGCCTCGGCGGCTGCCCGTACGCGGAGTCCGCCACCGGCAACCTCGCCACCGAGGACCTCGTGTGGTGCCTCGACGGCCTCGGCGTCGACACCGGCGTGGACCTGGACAAACTCGCCGACACCAGCGCGTGGATGGCCACGAAGCTGGGGCGGCCGAGCCCGTCCCGCGTGGTCCGGGCCCTGCGGGGCTGAGCCGTGCGGCTCGTCGAACTGACCCGCGAGACCTGGCCGACGCTGGAAGAACTGTTCAGTGCCAACAAAACCGTCGGCGGGTGCTACTGCACGTGGTTCATGCGCACGGGCCCGGAGATGGAAGCCCAGTGGGGCGCGGGCAACAAGAAGTTCCTGCATGAGAAGGTCCGGGCCGGTGAGCCGCTGGGCCTGCTCGCGCTGGCGGACGACCGCCCGCTCGGCTGGGTCGCCGTCGCGCCCCGGTCGACGTACCCGAGGCTCGACCGCTCCAGGACCACCGCGTCCGACGCGGGTCCGGACGCGTGGTCGGTGACCTGTTTCTTCGTGCACCGCTCCGCTCGCGGCCGTGGCCTCGCCCGCACACTCGTCGACGCCGCCGTGGACTTCGCCGCGGCGCGCGGCGCCCGCGTGGTCGAGGGGCACCCCGTCGACACGGAGGGCCGGAAGAGGTCGTCCGGCGACCTGTACCACGGCACGCTCGACCTGTTCCTGGCCGCGGGCTTCACGCTCGTCGAGCGCCGGGGCACCCGGCGCGCGCTGGTACGCAAGGACCTGACGTGATCACCGACGTGGACGGCTCGCCGGTGTACGTGTGGCAGGCCGGATCGCCGTGGCTCGCGGTGTCGTCCGGCGTGCTGGGCGGCGGGATCGGGATGCGGTCCTGGGTGATCAACGCGACCGTGTCCAACACCTACCACCGCCTCGACCCGGACCGCCACCTCGCCGAGCTCGCCGCGTCGCTCGGCCTGACCGGTGACGGTATCGGGCTGCTGACCGCCGTTGACGTACATGAGGTCGTGCACCGCGAGGACAGTGGTGTGCGCGTCGCGGTCACCACCGGCATCGGCGCGCACCCGACGTGGGCCGCCGGTCCCGCCGCCGTGCCGGAACCGGTCGGCACGATCAACGCGATCTGCTGGCTGCCGGTCCGGCTCACCGAGGCGGCACTGGTCAACGTGGTCGCCACGGTCGCGGAGGCCAAAGCACAGGCACTGTTCGAGTCTGGTGTGCCGGGAACCGGCACCCCCACCGACTCCGTTGTCGTGCTGTGCCCGCCGGACGGACCCGCGGAACCGTTCGGTGGTCCACGATCGGTGGTTGGTGGTGCACTCGCCCGCGCGGTGCACGGCGCGATCCGCGCGCGACTGTGAAAATCCACGGGAACCGTCGACGCGCGCCACGCGTCCAACGCGAGACCGAGACCAATGCCGTCCCCCAGCGGAGGTGGCCGTGGTGGCCGACCACAGAGCTCAGGTCGAGGACCTGCTAGCCGGCTACCGGCGTAGCCGGGAGCAGTTGGGGGCAGTGCAACGGTCGCTTGCGACCGTGCGCGAGACCGTGACCAGTGACGACGGCCAGGTGGCCGTGACCGTGTCCGCATCGGGCACGCTGGTCGACCTGTCGATCAACGACGACGCCTACCGCGTGCTGCGTCCCGCCGACCTCGCCGACCTGATCGTCCGCACCACCGCCGAGGCCACCGCCCGTGCGACGCGCCAGGCGAGCGAAGTCCTCGCCCCCGTGCTGCCCGCCGAAACGGACCCGGCCGCGTTGCTGCGCGGCACCGCCGACCTCGCGGAGCAGGAGCTGACACCGGAGCCCGAGCCCGAGTCACCGGACGAGACGTTCGAGGACAAGTCCTGGATGCAGTCTGGGGGCACGCGCGATGCACGGCGGGTTTGAGGGTTTCGAGGTCGACGCCGAGCGGCTGGCCGGTGAGGCGCGCCAGTTCGAGCCGTTGAGCACCAGGGTCGCGGCGATCCACAGCGGCCTCGCCGACGCGCTGTCCGACGGTGCCTGCTGGGGCACGGACGCGGTGGGCCAGAGCTTCTCGGCCGTCCACGCCCAGCCCGCGGACGACGTGGTCAGTCGCCTGTCGTCGCTGTCGGAGCGGCTCGGGTCGGTCGGCACCCGCCTGTCGGACACCGCGACCACCTACGGCGCCGGTGAGCAGGCGGCGGTCGACAACCTGAAGGCCGCGGAGCAGTAGATGGGCATCGAGCTGCCGTCGGAGCTGGCGGACGTCGCCGCGCAGGCCGGTGTCGTCTGGCCGGAGGCCGACGAGGACGCCATGGCCAGACAGGCCCAGGCCTGGCGCGACACCGCGACGAGCATGTCCAGCCTGGCGCGGGACGCCGACACGACGGCCCGCGCGGCACTGTCGTCGGTGACCGGCGACGCCGGGGACGCGGCGTCGCGGGAGTGGAAGACCTTCGTCGACGCGGATTCCGGTCACCTGACCTCCGTCGTCCGCGACGCCAACGCCGCCGCCGACCGGCTGGAGCACGCCGCCGACCAGATCGGCACGGCGAAGGTGGAGATCGTCCGGAACCTGGTGCACCTGGCGCAGAACTCGGACGCCGCGCACGCGGCCGCGTCGGCCGGTCACCCGACGGCACTGGCCGGTCTGGACACGGCGGTCCGCGGCACGGCCGCGAACGTGGCGCACATCGAGTCGCAGCTGGTCAGCGCCGTGCAGCCCGGAGCGGGCGTGGACATGGCCGCGGTGCACAACCCGGTGAACCCGAACCCGGGCCACCACCTGCCGGCTGGCGTCACGACCACGGTGGCCGACGTGACAGGCACCGTGACGAGCACAGTGACCGACACGGTGACGAGCACAGTGACCGACACGGTGACGAACACCGTTGACCAGGCCACACAACTCCCCGCTGACGCGGTCCGCCCCGTCACGGGCGCGGTGGGCGACACGGTGGACGCGGTCCGCCCCGTCGCCGACAACCTGCTGCCCGGCCACCCGGGCAACCTGCTGCCCGGCGCCCCCGGCCAGCCGGGCGATGTGCTGCCCGGCCATCCAGGTGACCTGCTGCCGGGCCGCCCCGGGGATGTGCTGCCCGGCCGCCCCGACGTGGTGCCGGGTCATCCCGGTGACGTGCTGCCCGCGGACCCGGACAGCACGGGCCCGGTCCCGGCCGACACCATCGACGGCACGATCGACGACACCCCGACCCCGCCGACGGGCCAGACCGTGCAGGCGGGTTTCGCGGGCGGCCTGGAACCGGCGGCGGCACCACAGAACCTCCCACCCTCGGCAGCCGCGGCACCGCCACTGGCGGCGAACCCGGCCGCGCCACCGGCCTATGGCGCCCCGTTCGCAGGAGCCCCCGCGGCCCCGGTGGGCGGCGGCCCGGCTCCGGCCGCTCCTGGCGCCCCGGCCCCCGGCGTCCCGGCGCCCGCCCGCCCAGCTCCGGCGGCCCCGGTCGCCTCCGTCGTCGCCGCGCCCGGTCGCCAGGCCGCGGCGTTCGCCCCGGCAGCGGTCCCGGTGGACCGCCCGGCCGACCCGGCGCCCCGCGCCGCCAAGCCCATGGCAGGCCCACCCGGCGCGCCGCCACCCGCGAAGGGGGAGCGGAACGAGGTACTGGCGGCGTTCTGGCTCCACATGTTCCCGATCGGCCACCTGCCGGTCGCGTCGTACCGCCCCGCGCGGCAGGTCCCGGCCCCGCCGCCGGAACTCGACTACGCGGCGGGCATCCGCTTCGAACCGGGCGACCACCCGGACCACGACCTCGTCGACGACCGCCCCCGCCTCGCGGACCTCCACGAAGGCATCGCCCACCGCGCGGCCGCCAAGGCCGCCCCGGAGACCCTGCCCCCACCGGCGACACCCCAGGGCTACGCCCCGCCGTCGACGTACCAGGGTCAGGGCTACCCGGGCGCTCCCGGCCACCACGCCTACCCGCCACAGCCCGCGGCCTACGCGCCGCAGTCCTCGGGGACGATCTCCGGTCCACCCGTGCCTGCGCCGCAGCCCGCCGACGCGGGTTCCGGCGGACAGCCCGGCTACTCGCCGCAGGTCATCGGTGCCCCGGCACCCGGGGCCGAGCCGGTCGTGCTCCCGGTGCCGCCCCCGCCCGCTGAGCCCCCGGCCGCCGCGGACCCCGCCACCATCCCGAAGTTCCGGCCCGTCAACCCGAGCGCGGGCATCACCGCCGACCACCCCACCGTCCAGGCGCTGCTCGAGAACCACGACCCCCTCGGCCACTCAGGCGAACGCGACTGGGACCGCCGCTACCTCGTCCGCCTCGGCAGCGTCACGGCGCAGGGCATCAGTCCCGAGGGTCTCGAGTACAACTGGCCGACCAGCGAGCAGTACCCCGAAGGCGGCAGTGCCCCCGGCGAACCAGAGACCCTCGCGGAAGACACGGTCATCGACCGGTTCGGGTCGGCGCACGGCCGGGTGTTCGCCGCCGACGGGACCACGTTCGCGCAGCGTTCGCTGCCGCCCGCGCACAAGGACACCGGGTACCGCCGCTACCGGGTGCTCAGGCCGTTGCCGGTGTGGCGGGCGGTGTCGGCGGCCTGGTTCGGGCAGCCGGGTGGCGGGGTCCGCTACCGCACCACCCACTCCGCGGTGGAACTCGTCGCGCTGGGCTACCTCGAGGAGATCGCATGAACGCCGAGTCCATCACCGAGTGGCTGGCCGCCGTCGGCGTGCCTGCCGAGGTCGTGTCGGTGGGCGCCGAGGCCGACAACGCGTGGTGCCTCGTCCGCGACGACACCGCCGACGACGACGGCAACTACGCCTGGGAAGTCTTCTGGCGCGAGCAGGGCAACCGCTACGACTGGGCCCGCTTCACCAACGAACAGGTCGCCTGCCACTACCTCTTCGGCAGACTCACCTGGGCTCAGGTCGTGCGCGGTGCGCTGACCCCCGCCTGAAGCACGCCCAGCGCCGCGTCGTGCAGCAGCCCGTTCGACGCGAGCCCGTCGCCGCCGTCGAAGCGTGGTTCGCCGCGCAGGTCGGTGAACCGGCCGCCCGCCTCCGTCACGATCACCTGCACCGCCGCGAGGTCCCACGCGTACGCGATCGGGTCCGCTGAGATGTCCAGCGCGCCCTCCGCCACCAGGACGTGCTGCCAGAAGTCGCCGAACGCCCTGGTCTCCCAGCACGCGTCCATCAGCGCCAGGTAGTTCTCGCGCGGCTCCCACAACCGGACGTCCGTCGTGGACAGGTACGCGTCCGCCAAAGAAGACACCCCCGACACCCGCAACCGCCGCTCCCCGCACCACGCGCCCTCACCCGCGGACGCCCACCACCGCCGGGGAAACGCGGGCGCCGACACGACGCCCACGACCGGCACCCCGCCCTCCACCAGCGCGATCAACGTCGCCCACACCGGGTTGCCGCGCAGGAAGTTCTTCGTCCCGTCGATCGGGTCGACGACCCACGTCCGCCCGTCCCCGACGGCCCCGCCCCGTTCCTCGCCCAGGACGTCGTCACCGGGCCGCAGCTCGGCGATGATCTCCCGCACGGTGTCTTCCACGGCCGTGTCGGCGTCGGTCACGGGCGAACGGTCCGGCTTGCGGTCGACCACGAGGTCGGACGCGCGGAACCGGGCCATGGTGATCTCGTCGGCGGCGTCGGCGAGCCGCAGTGCGACGGCGAGGTCGTCAGAGTGCATGCGGGAATGCTGTCACGTGTATGACAACAGGGCTCCAGGGACGTTCTCCAACCCCCGTACCGCTTCGAGGAGATCGATCAGCTCCCGGAAGTGCGCGTGGATCCGCGCGAACGGTTCCGTCGGCCAGTCGTCCCGGTACTCGATTTCCTCTTCGGGGTCCGGCGGTGCCGTTGAGACGGTCATCGTCCAGTTCGCGTAGGCGCCTCGTACGGTCCAGGTCATTTCCATGCCGCACAACGTCTCCCCGCGCCGGACGGTCACGCAAATTTCCGTTCGGGTGACACGACTTTCGTGCCACCGTGGCATGACGGGATCGTGTCGGAATGGCACGGCGAAAAGGCATCTCCGTACGACAGCGACGCGTGTCGACGGAGCTGCGGACCTGGCGCGTCCGACGAGGTTTGAGCTGTAAGGACGTCGCGCGGGCGTTGGGTTGGTCGGAGAGCAAGGTCAGTCGTATGGAAACCGGAGAACGCGGTCTCTACGTGGATGACGTGGCGGCCGTGCTGGGATTTCTGCGCGTCCCAGCCGAAATCCGGCAAGACCTCCTCGACCTGGTCCGAACCGGAGACGAACGAAACTGGCACGAGATCGGCGGCGACGCCCCCATCTCCCGCCTCCTCAGCGACCTCATGCGTTTCGAGAGCGAAGCGATCACCATCCACAACTTCGAGCCGCTCCTGTTGCCGGGCCTCGTGCAAACCGCCGAATACGCCCGAGCCATCATGCGCAGCGCCGCCCCCACCTGGGGCGAGCACGAGATCGAGATCATGGTGGCGGTTCGGATGAACCGCCAGCGAGTGCTCGACCAGGCCAACCCGCCGCGACTGAGCCTCATCATCGAGGAGATGGTCATCCGTCGGACGATGGACGATCCCGAGATGATGGCCGGGCAGCTCCACCACCTCCTGGCGGCTAGCGCCCGCCGCCACATCAGCGTTCGCGTCTTGCCATTCGACACCGAGGCGGCCATCGCCGCCCAAGGCTCGCTGATCATGCTTGATTGCCCCGATCAGCCAACTCTCTGCTACGAGGAGAGCCGAACCACCGCCGCCTTTCTGGAAGAGGAGGAGTTCATTGGCAGGGCTAGGCTTGTCTGGCAGACGCTGTCAGCCGCCGCCCGTTCGGAAGAGGACTCCCGGCGGCTGATCGCGGAACTCGCCGCCAAGCTGAGGAGTGCTACGTGAACGAGTGGCGTAAGAGCAGCCGCAGCACTGCGCAGAACGCCTGCGTCGAGGTGGCGTTCGTGCCGAGGGCTGTCGCGGTGCGGGACTCCAAGAACACTTCCGGGCCGACTCTTGCCTTCCCCGTCCGGAGCTGGGCGGCGTTCGTCAAGCGGTGAACCTCGCCAAGGAAGTCGATGAACGCTGCCGCGTCAGCGGCACGTTCACGCTCCGCTCCGGCCGCACGGCCACCGAGTACTTCGACAAGTACCAGTTCGAAGCCGACCCCGTCCTCCTCGACGCGATCGCCGCCGAGCTGGCGACACTCGTCCCGGCGGGCACCGAGGTCCTGGCCGGTCTGGAGATGGGCGGCATCGCGATCGTCACCGCCCTATCGCGGCACACCGGCCTGCCGTGCGCGTTCGTGCGCAAGCAGGCCAAGCCGTATGGCACGGCCCGGCTCGCGGAAGGTGCCGAGGTCTTCGGCAGGCGGGGCGGAAATGCTCGAACAGGACAGAATCACCCTGTTGCCGCTCTTCACCCGGGCCGACCTGGACGCCGCGCGGGCATAGGCTGTCGCCGTGAGTGTGGTGTTGCTGGCCGAGGACGACGCGGCGATCGCGGATCCGCTGTCCCGCGCCTTGAACCGTGAAGGGTACGAGGTGCAGGTCGTCAGCGACGGGCACCGTGCGTTCGAGACCGCCAACGGTGGTGGCGTCGACCTGCTGGTCCTCGACCTGGGGCTGCCCGGGATAGACGGACTGGACGTGTGCCGCAGGCTGCGGGCCGCGGGGCGCGGGCTGCCCGTGCTGATGCTGACCGCGCGTGCCGACGAGGTGGACTTCGTCGTCGGGCTGGACGCGGGCGCGGACGACTACGTGGCGAAACCGTTCCGGCTCGCCGAGCTGCTGGCCCGCATCCGGGCGCTGCTGCGGCGCCAGGCACCGGGGACGATCGAGGTCAACGGCGTGAAGATGGACCTCGCGGCGCGACAGGTGATCGTCGACGGCGACGAGGTCACGCTCGCGAACAAGGAGTTCGAGCTGCTGCGCGTGCTGATTCAGCGGGCGGGCCAGGTCGTCACGCGCGAGGAGATCCTCGACGAGGTGTGGGGCGGGCCGGAGCTGCGGACCAGCAAGACACTGGACATGCACATGTCGTGGCTGCGCCGCAAGGTCGGCGGCCGGGGCGGCGCGCGGATCGCGACCGTCCGCGGTGTGGGCTTCCGGTTCAACACAGACTGAGACGACGGACCAGCATCCATGCGCCGCCGCATCCTCATGGCGATCCTGCTCGCGGTCACGGTCACCGCCTGTGCGCTCGGCATCCCGCTCGGCTGGTCGGCGACGGCCGTCGTCGAGAGCCTGACGCGCCAGGAGCTGGGTGCGCGCGCCCGGCAGATCGCGGCGGACCTCGACGACCAGGTCACGAACGGCAGCGAGCTGGACCTGAACCGCGTGCAGCTGCTCGTGCCGCCCCGAGGGCACCTGCTGGTCGTGCTGCCGGACTCGGGCGTGCGGCAGGAGTTCGGCACCGAGCTGACCGGCGACACGGTGTCGGAGGAGGTGCCGATCGTCCAGCACGGCAACGTCGTCCTCTCCATCGACGCAGGCCCCATGCGCACCACACAGACACAGGTCACGCTGCTGGTGGTGCTGGTCGTGATCGCGGCGATCGGCGGCGGCGCGGCAGTGGCGACCGTGACCGCGAGACGGTTGGCCCGCCCGCTGCGCCACGTGGCCGACCGCGCGGCGCGGCTCGGCGCGGGCGACTTCCGGCTCGACCGGACCCGCTACGAGGTCAGCGAGCTGGACTCGGTGGCCGAAGCGCTGGACGCGTCCGCGACGGCGCTCGCGCAGCTGGTGCAACGGGAACGCGAGCTGGTCGGCGACGTGTCCCACCAGCTGCGGAGCCGCCTGACGTCCCTGCAGCTGCGGATCGAGGAACTGACCGCGGTCCCGGACAAGGAGATCGCGGGAGAGGCCCAGGCCGCGCTGGAGCAGGCGGAACGCCTGGCGGACGTGCTCGACGAACTGATGGCCGCGGCCCGCGAAGCCCGCGCGACCGGCGCCGAGCCGGTCGACCTGAGCAGTGAGCTCGTCGGCATCACCGAGGAGTGGCGCGCGCCGCTGCGGGCCGGTGGCCGGTCGCTGAAGGTGAAACTGCAGGACAACCTGTTCGCGAAGGTGTCGCCGGCCCGCTTGCGCGAGGTGGTCGGCGTGCTGCTGGACAACGCCCTGCGCCACGGCAGCGGGACGGTGACGCTGACCGCGCGCGAGGGCGTGGTGGCGAGCGGGGACACGGTGGTCATCGAGGTGACCGACATGGGCGCGGGCGTGCCCGATGAGCTGGCAGAGCACATCTTCGAACGCGGCTTCTCGGGCGGCGGGTCAACGGGGCTCGGTCTCGCGCTGGCCCGCGCGCTGATCGACTCGGACGGCGGACGGCTGGAACTGTCGGCGAAACGGCCGGCGACGTTCGCGGTGTTCTTGCCGGTACCGCGTGCGGGGGACGTGCAGGGCGTCCGCTGGCCCGCGGAACGCTCACCACGCTGAGGGCCTCTGGTCTCGGTTGCTGGTTGGTGTCTTCGGCGGACGGGTGTGTGCGCTCCGGGGGCTCCTCACTGGTGTGCCCTCCGGGGGCTCCTCGCCGGAGGGGCAGGTCTCCGGGGTGGCGGGGGTGGTTTGGTTGCGTTGGGTGCGGGTCTGCCTGCCATCCCGTGCTCGGTTGGCCATCGTGCCGTGAAAGGCGCTTTCAGGACGTGGCCCGGTGTCATGAAGGGGTCCTTCATCACGCCGGGCGTTACGAAGGGGTCCTTCATCACGGTGAGCGCAACGAAGGGGTCCTTCATCACGCCGGGTGTTACGAAGGAGCCCTTCATCACGCTGAGCGCAACGAAGGGGCCCTTCGTCACGCTGGGCGCAACGAAGGGGCCCTTCGTCACGCTGAGCGCAACGAAGGGGCCCTTCATCACGCTGAGCGCAACGAAGGGGCCCTTCGTCACGCTGGGCGCAACGAAGGGGTCCTTCGTGACATCGCGGCTGTCTCCACAGTGTCTTTCAGGGCATCGGCAATGTCGCCAAGGGAAGCTGGCCTCGCATCACTAGCATCAGCGGGGTGAGTGAAGCGAGCGAGCCGAGCGGCGTGGTGGGCCGCACGGTGTGCCACGGGTGCCGACAGATCACCCAGTACCGGGGCGACGACGGCGTGATCCGTCCGATGGTCCTGCCCGGCTCCGGCGTCGTGTTCGCCGAGAAGTCGCCCGGGATCATGGTGGAGCTGCCCTGCCCGGTGTGCGGCGACTCCGACGACCCGGGCTGGGTTCCGGGGTTCGTTCCGCCGGTGTGACCCGCCGCTAGGAGTGGCCCAGCTCTTCCGCGGGGTCGTCCGGAAGGGCGCTGCCGCGGCGTTTGTGGCCAAGTTCGTCCGGGAAGACCCACCGCTTGAAGGCCCAGAAGCGGAAGAACATCGCGAGCAGCATGCCGATGATCGAGCCGCTCGCGAAGTCGGCCACCTCCTGCACGAGCCGCGACACGTGCGGCTCCTCGAAGTGCAGGACGTACCGCGAGATCCACAGGGGCCCCGAGTTCAGCCCGACACCGACTCCGCTGATCAGGAAGAACAGCGCCGCCTCGTGGGCCCGTTCCCTGCCTCCCCTGGTGCGGAAGGACCATTCGCGGTTCAGCACGTACGACACGATCGTCGCCACGATGATGGCGATGATCTTCGCCGTGACCGGCTTCTCTTCCAGGACCGTGAGTTTCAGCAGGTACCAGATGCCGTTGTCGATGATGAACGTCGTGCCGCCGACGATCGCGAACTTCAGCAGTTCGCGGTGCTTGAGCAACAACCTGCGCAGTGGTTCCGGCACGCGCGAGAGCACGGAGTCGACGACGGTCACCAGCGCAGTCTACGGAGCGCGACGGGTCACGCCGCTTCGTCGTCCTCCGTCAGGACGGCGAGCCGCTGGCCGCGGCGGCCGACCCGGACAATTCGGGGACGGGCGTCGGTCTGCGGGAACACCCATTTCCGGAAGGCCCACCAGCGGAAGACCATGGCGATCGCCGTGCCGAGGATGATGCCGCTCGCGAAGTCCGCGACCTCCTGCACCAGCAGCGTGACGTGCGGCACCTCGAGGTTGAACATGTACCGCGACACGAACAGCGGCGCCGAGTTCAGCGCCACGCCCATGCCGCTGATCAGGAAGAACAGCGCGGCCTCGTGCTGGCGCTCGCGGCCGCCGCGAGTCCGGAAGGACCATTCGCGGTTCAGCACGTACGACACGATCGTCGCGATGATCACCGCGATCGCCTGTGCCGTCACCGGGTTGTCGTTCAGCACCGTGAACTTCAGGGTGTAGTTCACGGTCACGGTGACCACGAAACAGACACCGCCGACAACCGCGAACTTCAGCAGCTCCTTGTGCTTCACGAGCACGTCCCGCACCGGCTTCGGCAGGCGCGAGAGCACCCGGTAGAGCAAGCTCATGGCGGCGGAGTCTATCCACGCGCCGTGACCGTGCTGTGACCAGCCGGGGACTCAACCGCCCAGCAGCCACCTGAGCAGGCCGCCCATTCCGCCCTGTCCGTTTCCGGGTGGCGTCGGCTCGGGCGGGGGTGTGGTGGTGTTCGCCGGTGGTTGTGGTGGCGTCGGAGTCGTGGTCGGCAGTGTGGTGGTCGCCGGTGGCGTTGTGGTCGACGTCGGGTCGGTCGGCTTCTCCGGCAGGGTCGGCGCCATCGGCGGCTTGTGGGTCGGGTGCTCGCCCTCCGGCGGGTTCGACGGTGTGGTCGGCTGGGTCGGCTCCGGAGAGGGAACCGGCGGGCACAGCCAGTGCCACAGCGTCACGTTCTCGCTGTCGGTCGCCGCGCCCAGCTTCGCCGACACGGCGAGCTGGTCACGGCCAGGCTGGTGCTCCGGCCACGGGTCGGCGTGGATCCGCAGCACCGTCTTGAGCGTCTCGCCCGGCGCCAGCTCGGACGCGGTGGTGCACGTGGTGCCGCCGCCGACGGAACACGCCACCTCCTGCGACGACCACCGCACCTTCGCCGGCTGGTCCAGGTGCAGCGTCACCGGCCGCGAGCTGGTGCCGGTGTTGGTGACCGCCACCTCGACGACCGGGTGCACCCACAACCCGAACAGGCCGAACACGTCGGACTTCACCGTCACCGACAGGAGCACCATGTCGGTGGTCTCTTCCGGCTTCACCTCCACCCGGACGGAGACGTTCACCCGCACGCTCGTGCCCGCCGACACCGATCCGGTGATCTGGCCGCCCTGGCTGTCCTCCGCGGCCTGCAACCGGAACAGCAGCGTCACGGACTCACCCGGCTGCAGCCCGGTGCCGCTGGAACACCGCACCGTGCCCGTGCCGCCGGGGCAGTCGACCGTGCCGGCCTTGGCGCCGTTGAGGTTCAGCAGGCGGGGCGCGGCGAACCCGTCGACCGGGACCGCGGACACGCCCGCCGGCAGGTTCAGCACGGCGGTAACCGGCTCGGACACCGTGCCGCCCGTGTTCCGCACGGTCAGCGGCAGGTCCGTCGGCGCACCGCCCGCGATCAGCGACACGGGTGTGGCCGGGCCGCTCGCGTCGAGCTGCGGCGGCAGGGGCAGTTGCGGCGGTGCCACCGGTGGCGGGTTCTCCTCGGCCGGTGGCTCCGCCGCCGGCGGCTCGGCCGGGGGCGGGTTCTGCGCGGGTGGCTGCTGTGGCGGGCTCTGGGGCGGCGGCGGGATCTGCCCTGGTGGCGGCGCTTCCTGCGAGGGCACCGGCGCGGCGGCCGGGATCTCCGGCGACTCGCCGCCCGCGGTCAGGCCGACGACCATCGCCGCGGCCAGCGCGACGCTCGACGCGGCGACCCCGAGGAACTGGCGTGGCCCGGCGGCCGCGGCACCGGCCGCACCCGCCGCACCGGACGCCGTCGCGGCCGTGCCGATCGTCGCGACCTTCACCACCCCGGTCGCCGCGATGTATCCGGCGGCGGCGACGCCCAGCACCAGCGGGGCCACGTAACCGCGCATGGCGCCGTTGACGTCGGCCAGCTCGGCGGCGAGCGCGCGGCAGCGGACGCACGTGTCGAGGTGCGCCTCGACCTGGGCCTTCTCGCGCTTGGCGAGACCGCCCCTGGTCCACGCGCCGAGCCGTTCGGCGGCCGCGCGGCAGTGCCGGTCGGTGGTCTCGGCGAGGTGGACCTGCAGGTAGGCCTGCCGCAGACCCTCGCGGGCGCGGTAGGCGAGCGCGGAGACGCCGTTGGCGGTCAGGCCCAGGATCGGCGCGACCTCGGCGGGGGACTGGCCCTCGATCTCGGTGTGCCAGAGGACCGCCTGCCACCGTTCCGGCAGACGCGCAAACGCTTGCGCGGCGAGTGACCGGTCCAGGCCCTTGACGGCGGTGTCGTCGAACTCTTGACTGACCGCTTCGACCGAGACGCCGGAGACCGTGGAGACGTCGTCCGACAGCTCCAGCTTCCTCTCTCGCCGCGTCTTGTCGTAGGCGGTGTGCCGAAGCGCGGTCAGCAGATATGCCCGAAAGGCTGAATCCGGACCGCGCCCTGCACGGAGCGTGTCGAGAACCTTGGCGAAGGCCTCGGAAACGAGGTCGTCCGCCTCGGCGGGTGAGCGGGAGAGCTGGCGTGCGAGGTTGTATGCGGAGGCGACGTGGCGTTCGTACAACGCCCCGTACGCGGACACCGTGCCCTTGCGCACGGCCTCGATCAGCTCGGCGTCGCCAGGCCCGTCAACGTCGGCTGGAACGGTGGCCACGATCCTCCTCGAACTCACATGCGTACAGCGCCGGGACCTCGGTGTTCATGGTCCGGCCCCCTACTGGACGCGCTCCCGCGGACAGTGTGACGCCAAAAGCCACAGAGGGCATCATCCGATCACCGGAATGGCCGTACACCAGGGTGGTCCTCTGGCGATTTCCCCCGAACGGCGTCACGGCCATCACCCGTCGACGTTTCTCATCCGACGGGCACGGCGGAGGGAAGAGCGACAGTGACAGTACGTGAGGCGGACCCGCGCTCACATCGTGGCGACGCGGAGGGTACTGGTCACGAACTGCGTATCCTCCGCGCCCGCTGGCGTACGGCCAGCATCGCGGCGGGGTGGCGGTTCCCCAGTGACTGGGGCGTACCCGAGGTGGACGAGGTCTGCCTGTCCGCGGTGCGCAGGGGAGACCTGGTGACGGCGCTGTCCGGGCTGGGCCGGGCACGCGCCGAGGCCGGGGCCGGACTGGACGAGACACTGACCGACCTGGCCGCGCTGCACGCGGTCCTGACCAACGCCGACGTGCGTGACGGTCTCATCGCCACCGACCCCAACGCCGCGCCGACCCGGCTCGTGCGGGCGGCGGCGCTCGCGTGGGCGGAGGCGTCGTTCGGCGAGCTGCGCAACGCGGAGACCACGGAGAACCTGACCAACCTGACGACGCTCGCGTACCTGCGGACGCGCCTGGATGAGGTGTACCGGCAGGCCGTGCGGCTCAGGTCGCCAGCGGCGGAGACGCACGCGCTGCTCGTGGTGACGCTGGACCTGTCCTCGGTCACGGGCTGGGCGCGGCTGATGGCGATGGTCCTGGTCGCGGACGCGCTGCGGGAGATCTTCGACGGCGGCGAGAGCATCGCCCTGCTCGGCCCGTCGGTGGCCGCGGTGCTGGCCGAACGCGACTCCGGCTTCGGTGACCGGGCCCTGGGCGCGGGCTGGCTGATCACGGAACGCCTCGCGGTGGACCCGCAACTGAAGTCCACCAGACGTCCGGTGGTCCGCCTGGAACGCCTCCCGGACACCCACGAAGACGCCCGCGAGCTGCTGAACTCGATAAGCCGCGCCTGACCGACGGGCGCGTCCGGGCGCGTGGTTTGCTCTTCGGGTGCTGGTGGACGTTCCGGTTCGTCGGGGTTGGCTCCCCGAGTCGTTGCGGCGGTTGTTCGCACGGCCTCGCTTGGTCGTCGCGCTGTTCGCCGTGCCCGCGGTGGTGCTCGCCGCCGGGATCGTCAGCTGGGTCATCGACTGGCGGCTCGGTGTCGACAGCGCCGTCTACCGCTCGGGCGCGGTCGCGCTGCTGACCGGGGAACCGTTGTACGACAAGATGTTCCTGTCCGCCGAGCCGCCGTGGGCACGGCTGCCCTTCACCTACCCGCCCACCGGTGCGCTGTTGTTCGTGCCGCTCGCGCTGTTCCCCACACAGGTCTCCTGGGGCATCCTCGGCGCGCTGTCGGTGCTCGGGCTCGCGACCGTCGTCCGCGTCGCCATCCAGAACGTGCCCACCCGCCCGGCCTGGCTGCGGCCCGCGCGGACCACGATCGTCGTCACCGTCCTGGCGCTGGGCCTCGAACCCGTGTGGCGCACGCTGTTCCTCGGTCAGATCAACCTGATCCTCATGGCGCTCGTGGTCGTCGACGTCCTCGTCCTCGGCCGCTCGCGCCACTTCGGCGGCGTGCTCATCGGTGTCGCGGCGGCGGTCAAGCTCACGCCGCTGGTCTTCGTGCCGCACCTGTGGTTCACCGGCCGCCGCATGGACGCCGTGCGCGCGGTCGTCACGTTCGCGTTGCTGCAACTGCTGATCTTCGCGATCATCCCGCACGACGTCCGGAAGTTCCTGACCGTCACCGACCCCGAGCGCACCGGGCCCACGTTCTGGGCAGGCAACCAGGGTCTCAACGGTCTCGTGCAACGCCTGTCGGACCTGTCGCCGCACTCCAACGTCATCTCGATCGTGATCGGCGTGGTGCTCGCGGTGCCCGCGTTCATCCTCGCCCTGCGGTTCCACCGGGCTGGGCAGCCGCTGCCCGCGCTGCTGGTCACCGCGTTCTTCGGGCTGCTGTTCAGCCCGGTCAGCTGGTCCCACCACTGGGTGTGGGTCGTGCCGCTGCTCGTCTACCTGCTGTCGCGCCTGCCCGACCGGCTGCCGCACGGCTGGGCCCGCGTGAAGGCCCTGTCGGGCGTCGGGTCGGTCGTGCTCGTGTTCGCCAGCTGTGTGTTGCTCATCATGCGCACGTCCGACCCGAACCGGCCCGCGGGTGAGAAACCCGAGCTGGAGTGGACTCCGCCAGAGGTGGTCCTGGGCAGCGCGTACCTGCTGGTCCCGCTCGTGGCAGGCGTCCTGGTGCTGGTCCGTGCCCGGCGCGGATAGATTGACCTGCGTGGATACTCGTACCGGCTTGCCGATCGTCGGCATGGTGGGTGGTGGGCAGCTCGCGCGCATGACCCACCAGGCGGCGATCGCGCTCGGCCAATCGCTGCACGTGCTCGCCGTGTCGCCCGACGACCCCGCTGCGCTGGTGTCGCCGAACATCACGCTCGGCTCGCACACCGACCTCGGCGCGCTCACCGCGTTCGCGAAGAGCTGCGACGTGCTCACGTTCGACCACGAGCACGTCCCCGGCGAACACCTCCGGGCGCTGGCCGACCAGGGCGTCCACGTCCGGCCCGGCCCGGACGCGCTGCTCCACGCGCAGGACAAGCTCGTCATGCGGCGCCGCCTCGGCGAGCTGGGGCTGCCGATCCCGCCGTTCGCGGAGGTCCGGAGCGTCGAGGACGTGGTCGCCTTCGCGGGCGAGCACGGCTGGCCGTGCGTGCTGAAGGCCGCCCGCGGCGGCTACGACGGCCGCGGCGTGTGGATGCTGAACGGTCCGCACAGCGCCGGTGACCTGGTGCCGACGCTGCTCGAGGCGGGCACGTCGTTGCTCGTCGAGCAGCGGGTCGCGATGCGCCGCGAGCTGGCGGCGCTGGTCGCGCGGTCGCCGTTCGGGCAGGGCGGGGTGTGGCCGGTCGTCGAGACGGTGCAGTCCAACGGCATCTGCGTCGAGGTCCTCGCGCCCGCGCCGGGCCTGTCCGAGACCGACGGCGACGCGGCGCAGGAGCTGGCGCTGCGGATCGCGTCCGAGCTGGGCGTGGTCGGTGTGCTGGCGGTCGAGCTGTTCGACACCGACGCCGGTCTCGTGATCAACGAGCTGGCCATGCGCCCGCACAACTCCGGGCACTGGACCATCGAGGGCGCGCGGACCTCGCAGTTCGAGCAGCACCTGCGTGCCGTGCTCGACTACCCGCTCGGCGCGACCGACGTCATGGCCCCGGCCGTGGTCATGGCGAACGTGCTCGGCGCCCCGGACGCGCCCGCGATGAGCCCCGACGAGCGGCTGCACCACCTGCTCGCCCGGTTCCGCGACGCGCACGTGCACTACTACGGCAAACAGGAACGTCCCGGCCGCAAGATCGGCCACGTGACGATGCTCGGGGCGTCGATGGCCGACGTGCGGGAGCGGGCCAAGCTCGCCGCGCACTGGCTGTCGCACGCCGAATGGCTTGACGGATATGACATTCATGGGAGCTGAGCGACGGAGCGAAGTGACCGAATCAAACACAGGAGCTGACATGGCGCCGTTGGTCGGCGTGATCATGGGGAGCGACTCGGACTGGCCGGTCATGAAGGCCGCGGCAGAGGCGCTGACCGAGTTCGAGGTGCCGTACGAGGTCAGCGTGGTGTCCGCGCACCGCACGCCACAGCGGATGCTCACCTACGCGCAGACCGCGGCCGACCGCGGCCTGAAGGTGATCATCGCGGGTGCAGGCGGGGCCGCGCACCTGCCGGGCATGGTCGCGTCGGCGACGACGCTGCCGGTCGTGGGCGTGCCGGTGCCGCTCAAGTACCTCGACGGGATGGACTCGCTGCTGTCGATCGTGCAGATGCCGGCCGGCATCCCGGTCGCGACGGTGTCCGTCGGCGGTGCCCGCAACGCCGGTCTGCTGGCGGTGCGCATGCTGTCGGTGGCCGACGAGAAGCTGCGGGACCGGCTGGCGCGGTTCGCGGCGGATCTGGAACAGCTCGTGCTCGACAAGGACGCGCGCCTGCGTGACGGGCTCGACACCGCCGGGGACGCTAACGCCCGCTAACATCGGGGCCGAAGGATCCCACGTCCGGAGGTGTGCGGTGTACGAGCTGAGCGAGGAGCACGAGGCGCTGCGGGAGGCCGTGCGCGCGCTCGCGGAGAAGGAGATCGCGCCGCACGCCGCGGAGGTCGACGAGCAGGAGCGGTACCCCTCGGAGGCCCGCGACGCGCTGGTGAAGGCCGGTTTCCACGCGGTGCACATCCCGTCGGACTACGACGGCGAGGGAGCCGACGCGGTCGCGGCCTGCATCGTGATCGAGGAGGTCGCCCGCGTCGACGCGTCGGCGTCGCTCATTCCCGCGGTCAACAAGCTCGGCACCCAGCCCATCATCCTGTCCGGTTCCGAGGACGTGAAGAAGCTGGTGCTGCCGGTCATCGCGGCAGGCGAGGCGTCGGCGTCGTACGCGCTGTCGGAACGCGAGGCAGGCTCGGACACCGCGTCGATGCGCTGCCGCGCTGTGCTCGACGGTGGCAAGTGGGTGCTGAACGGCACGAAGGCGTGGATCACCAACGCCGGTGAGTCTTCCTGGTACACGGTCATGGCCGTGACCGACCCGCAGGCCGAGAAGAAGGCCAACGGGATCTCGGCGTTCGTGGTGCACCGCGACGACCCGGGTTTCTCGGTGGGCCCGAAGGAGCGCAAGCTCGGCATCAAGGGCAGCCCGACGCGCGAGATCTACTTCGAGAACTGCGAGATTCCTTCGGATCGGATCATCGGTGCGCCGGGCACGGGTCTGAAGACGGCGTTGCGCACGCTGGACCACACGCGGCCGACGATCGGTGCGCAGGCGCTGGGTATCGCGCAGGGGGCGCTGGACGCGTCGCTCGCGTACGTCAAGGACCGCAAGCAGTTCGGCAAGAGCGTCTCCGAGTTCCAGGGCGTCCAGTTCATGCTGGCCGACATGGGCATGAAGATCGAAGCGGCTCGGCACCTGGTGTACGCGTCGGCGGCGGCGACCGAGCGCGGCGACAAGCGCGCCGGTTTCATGGCTTCGGCGGCGAAGACCTACGCGTCGGACATCGCGATGGAGGTCACGACCGACGCGGTCCAGCTGTTCGGCGGCGCCGGGTACACGAAGGACTTCCCGGTGGAACGCATGATGCGCGACGCGAAGATCACCCAGATTTATGAGGGCACCAACCAGATTCAGCGGATGGTGATGGCTCGGGCGCTGCTGAAGGGCTAGAGCCGCGGCCGTATGGTCGGCGGATTCGGGCGGGGTTGCTTTGAGACGCTTCGGGTCACTCGGCCTGTGTGGTTTGTCCTCGCCGGACGGGCAGGTCTCTCCGGGGTGGCGGGGGCGTTGTTTGGCTGCGGTTGGGTGCGGGTCTGCCTGCCATCCCGTCGACCTCCCTACGGGCTATCACACCGGCTCAAGGGGGCGGTTCCGAGTTTTGCCGCCGGTTCCGTTGGTGGTGCCCCCTTGATCCGGTGTGATCGGGCTTCGCCAGGTCGACGGGATGGCAGGGAGCCCCTTGTGGCGGGCTTCCGCCTTTGCTCGGTTGGCCTTCATGCCGTGAGAGGCGCCTTCGGGACGTCGCCCGGTGTCATGAAGGGGCCCTTCGTCACGCCGGGTGTTACGAAGGGGTCCTTCATCGCACCGAGCGCAATGAAGGGGTCCTTCATCGCACCGGGCGCAATGAGGGGGCCCTTCATCACGGTGAGCGCAACGAAGGGGTCCTTCATCACGCCGGGCGTTACGAAAGGGTCCTTTGGGACGTTGAGGGTGTCCGCGGGTGTGGCGAGTTCACCGTGTTCGGGCGGTCGTCGCGAGGGTGATAAAACGTGTGAGCCGGTGTAGTTCCGTCGAGTGCATCAGGGTTTCGCCGCGGGTGGTGCGGATTCTCCGGCGTAGTTCGGCGGTCAGGTCTGCCAGCAGGGAACGCTGGTCCTCCGTCAGGGCCCGGGTTTTCAGCGTGATCGTCACCAGGGTCAGCACATCCGATGCCACGTCGTCCGACAACGGGGGGAACAGGCCTCGGGTCTGGCGGAACGACAGGGCGTGCACGGCCGCGGTCTGGGAGGCGCCGTACCACTGGTCCGGGGCGTGGCTGGGGTTCGGGTCCTGGGGGCGCGGGGTGCGTTCACCGCGGGACTTGGCTTCGCGGCGGGTCGACGCGTAGTCGGTCACCGCGGTCTTCCACAGTTCGCGGCTTTCCGTCAGGCAGTCGACCGCGCGTAGCAGCGCGGAGGAGTCCGAGCGGTAGGGGCCCGCGAGGTGTTCCAGGAAACTCAGCGTCGCCAGGAAGCCCAGTGGGTGGTAGCGCTGCACGCACGAATGCAGTCCGGCCACCCTGCGGCCGTGCGGCAACTCGGTGTTCCTGGCTTTCCTTGCGTCTACCGCGAAGCTCACGACAGTACGACAGAAGTGCGTTCTGTTTCCGCGTGCTTGCGCAGCTTCTCCGAGTCGGCGTTCGTGACCTGTACGAGGCTGGCGCCCGCGGCCAGGACCGTTACCAGGCCCTCCATGGCGCCGGCCGGCCAGTCCAGTGTGGACAGGACGCGGGTGCCGGAGGCGATGCCCAGGGTTTCCGCGTGGGACACCGCCTTCTCCGTCACCTCGTCCACTGTGGCGCCCAGGAAGCACGGGGTGTCGCCGGGGACCGAAGAGGCGTAGTCGTCGCCGAAGAGGCGGGCGTCGCCGATGTAGTCCAGGGTGCCGGGCGGCACGTCACCGCGTAGGTCTCGGCCCATCGGGTCCAGTGAGGCGATCGCCGTGAAGTCGGCGCCCGGGGCCGTCGCGCCCGGCGGGATGAAGGCGACCTTCGCGTCGCCCGTGGTCACGACCTCGGCGCCGCACCACCACGCGCCCAGGAACACCGCCGCCGTCTGCCAGTGTGCGGGCAGCAGCACCGCAACGCGGTCACCCGGTTCGACGTCCAGCTCGTCCACCAGCCAGTTCGCGGTCTTCGCCGCCCAGTTGCGCATCGTCGCCACGGACAGCTCAACGCGGGTGTCCTCGGCGTCGTCGTAGTGGGTGATCAGCGGTTGGGCAGGCGCGCCGCGCAGAAGGCGGTCCGTGAGACTCACGGGGAGCACGCTAGTCCACGCACGGCACCGTCGGTTGCGCGGCTTTCGCGGCCGCGGGCGCGGTCCGGCCGAACTCCTCCGGCGCGACCATTCCCGCTGGTTGCGGCGGCTGCGGGGTCAGCAGGTCCGTCACGAACCGGTGCACCTTCGGCAGGTCGACCACGATGATGCTCTGCCCCCGGTCGTTGCGGGCGCCGACGGCCTCGACCGGGATGGTGACGAACTGGACGTTGCCCGACGCGAGCGCCTGCGCCTGGTTCACCAGCTCCAGGAAGTGCAGCCCGTCGTCCATGACCACGGTCTTCGACACCGCGTCCTCGAGCGCGTTCAGCTTCGCGTTGTCGGTCAGCAACCCGCCGGACAGCACCTTCTGCATCGCCGACGACAGGAACGTCTGCTGCCGCACGATGCGGTCCAGGTCGCCGCGCGGCAGGTTCTTGCGCTGCCGCACGAACGCGACCGCGTCCCCGCCCCGCACGGTCTGCGGGCCCTTCGCGAACGAGGCACCCGAGTCGGGATCGCTCGTCGAGTGGTTCAGGCACACGTCGACACCGTCGATGACCTCGGTCAACAGGTAGAACCCGTACAGGCTGACCTCGGTGTAGTGGTCGATCCGCACGCCGGTCAGCACCTGCACCGCCTGGATCAGCGACGCGCGGCCCGCGTCGTCGGAGTCGCGGTTGATCTTGGCGCGGTCCTTCTCGCCCTCGCCGACCATCTTCTCCATCACGCCGGCCTTGGTGATGCCGAAGGCGCCGTTGATCTTCTCCTCGCGGCCCAGGTTCGGCACCATCACCGACGTGTCGCGCGGGATGGAGATGGCCGAGCCGCGGCTGCCGTCGCGGGGGATCCGCAGCAGGATCAGCGTGTCGGTGTTCAGCGTCTCCGTCGCCTCGGTGCGCAGCTCACGCAGCAGTTTCTCCGACAGCGGGCGGCCCTGCATGTCGGTGCGGCTGTCGTTGCCGACGATCAGGATGTCGTTGGCGCCGTCGTCCTCGGCCGCGGCCGGGCCCGAGTCCTCCTGCGCTGCCGAGATCGCGTCGGTGGTGTTCTTGCTGTCGTCGAGCGCGTCGACCCGCAGCCACACGAGCGACATGGCCGCCAGCGCCGCCGCCGACACCAGGCCCATGACCACGCGGCCCGCGATCAGCAGGCCGGACGTCCTGCGCCGCGCCCTGGTCGGGCCCGTCGGCTCCGTCGACTCGGTCGGTTCGTCGTCGTCCACGGCGAGGTCGTCCGGGAACGCGCCGGACTCCGGTGACGCGGCCGGTGGCACCGGCGACCGCACCGCGGGGGACACGTCCACCGTGCCCACCGCCGGGGCGTACGTCGTCGGCTCGTCGACATCACTACCGTCGGTGTCCACGACGTTGCCGTCATCGCCGCCGTCATCGTCGTCGGGCTTCCCGTGTTTCCCGGCCATCGGTCACCTCCCCCTGCGCGGCCCCGGACAAGGCTAACCGCTCCCACCGACAGATCCGGCCAGTCCGCCCTGATCAACCCGCATGGAGGAGGTGTCGGCTAGTTCACACAGTTCAGGCCTTCGGCGTTGATCTGCGGGACCGGTTTGCCCGGCGTGGACGAGGAGCCCGCAAACCCGGACGGCCCGGACGGCTCGGAAGGCCCGGACGGCCCTGTGGGCTGCGCACGCAGCCTGTTGGCCGCGCCCGGCTGGTAGTCGGTGCCGACCACGACCGTCAGCTCGTTCGCGGTGAGCGAGCTGTCCTCCAGGAACGCGAACTGCCCACCCAGCTCACCCGCCGCGTGCTCGGCGAGGTTCCGCTCGCCTGGCGCGTGCCGGATCGTCGACCCGGCCTGCACCGACGGGGCGTCACCGATGTCGCCGCCCTGGAAACCCCGGTCCACCAACATGTCCCGCACCGTCGACGCCAGGCCGCCCGTGGTCGAGCCGTTGAGCACGTCGACGCTGACGAGGCCGAGCGCGGGCCGGTCGCCCTCGTCGGGGGGTGTGGTGGTGGTCGTCGTGGTCTCGCCCGGTACCGGTGAGCCGGACGTGGGCTCCGGTGTGCCCTGTTCGTCGGTGACCAGCGACGACACGAACGAGGCGACCTGTGCCGGGTCGACCCGCAGCACGTCCGCGCCGCCGATGTTCGCGTCGCCGAGCGTGGGGATCGTGTAGAAGTCGATACCGTCCGTGGTCAGGCCGGACATCTGCGACGCGAACGTCGAGAGCTGCCAGCCATCGGACAGGATCACCGACCGCTGCACCGCGCTGATCAGCTGCTGCACCTTCGACGGGCTGGTCAGCATGTCCGCGGACAGCACCTTGTCCGCGAGCGCGCCGAGGAAGACCTGCTGCCGCACGATCCGGTCCAGGTCGCCGTTGGGCAGCTCGTGGCGCTGGCGGACGAACGCGAGCGCGTCCCGGCCCGCCACCGTCTGCCGCCCGGCGGGGAAGCGCGCGCCGGACAGCCGCTCGTCCACCGGGTTGTTCAGGCACACCTCGACGCCGCCGATGGCGTTGGTGACCTCGAAGAACGACAGGAGGTTGACCTCGGCGTACCGGTCGATGGTGACCGATTCGCCGATCAGGTTCTGGATGGTCGCGATCAGGTTCTTTCTGCCCTCGACCTTGGCCAGGTTGTCGAGCGTGCGCTCGTCGGGGGCGGTGTCGACGTTCTCCTCGCGCGCGTTGTTGTACGCGTAGGCGAACGCCGAGTTGAGCCGGTGGTTGCCGAAGTCGCCGGCGAGCTCGACCCACGAGTCGCGCGGGAAGGAGATCGCGACCGCGCGGGTGCCGTCCACCGGGATGTGGACGAGGATCATGGTGTCGGTGTTGCGCTCGCCGTCGCTCACGCCCCCGTTGAGCATGTCCATGACCTCTTGCGGCAGCGGGTTGCCGTACGCGTCGGTGCGGCTGTCTATGCCGACCAGCAGCAGGTCCACTGCTCCATCGAGGGGAATGCGCTGGTCCTCGACGTCCTGCGCGATCACGTCCGTGGTGACGGTGTCGTCGTCGACCTCACCGAACGCCCACCAGCCGTAACCCATTGTGCCCAGAGTGATGGCAGAGACGAGTGCGACAAGAGCCCGTCCTGTCGCCAGGCCGGCCTTCTGCCAGCCAGAACGACCTTGCGCACGCCCCGTCACGGACGCTCCTCCCCAACCCCCGTCAGAACTGCCCGTTAGGATACCGAGTCGTGACCTCGCCGGACGGGGTCTTGTTTATCGATTAGGACGCAATAGTGTCCGTCCCGGGTTGACTTCCCCGTGAGGAATGGGAGCTACATGCGAGTGCTGGTCACCGGCGGTGCCGGGTTCATCGGATCGCACTACGTCCGCAAGGCACTCGGTGGTGCGTACGCGTCGCTGTCCGACGCCGAGATCGTCGTGTTCGACAAGCTCACCTACGCGGGCAACGAAGCCAACCTGGCGCCGGTCAGGGACGACCCCCGGCTGCGGTTCGTCCGCGGTGACATCTGCGACGCCGACGCGGTCCGGCAGGTCATGGCGGGCGTCGACCTGGTCGTGCACTTCGCCGCCGAGTCGCATGTGGACCGCTCGATCCTCGGCGCGGCCGACTTCGTGATGACGAACGTGGTCGGCACGCAGAACCTGTTGCAGGCGGCGGTCGACGCGGGCGTCGGCAAGTTCGTGCACGTCTCCACCGACGAGGTGTACGGCTCGATCGAGTCGGGCTCGTGGCCGGAGACCCACCCGCTGGAGCCGAACTCGCCGTACTCGGCGTCGAAGGCGTCCTCGGACCTGCTGGCGCGGTCGTTCTACCGCACGCACGGGCTGCCGGTGTGCATCACGCGCTGCTCCAACAACTACGGGCCGTACCAGTTCCCGGAGAAGGTCATCCCGCTGTTCGTCACGAACCTGATGGACGGCAAGAAGGTCCCGCTGTACGGCGACGGTCTCAACGTGCGCGACTGGCTGCACGTCGACGACCACTGCCACGGCATCCAGCTGGTCGCCGACGGCGGCAGGGCGGGTGAGGTCTACAACATCGGCGGCGGCACCGAGCTGACCAACCTCGAGCTGACCAACCGGCTGCTGGTCGCGTTCGGTGTCGGCGACGAGATGGTCGAGCCCGTCGAGGACCGCAAGGCCCACGACCGCCGCTACTCCGTGGACATCACGAAGATCGCCGACGAGCTGGGTTACCAGCCGCTGATGTCGTTCGAGGAGGGGCTCGCGGGCACCATCGAGTGGTACCAGGAGAACCGCTCGTGGTGGGAGCCGCTGAAGGACCGCGCGAGGCTGCCCGGTAACTGATGCTGTCGCTACTGGTGCCCGGCGGGCACGGTCAGTTGGGTCGGGAGCTGGCGGCGCGCGCCGAGGTCGTGCGCGCGCCCGGCTCGGCGGAGCTGGATGTCACGAACGCGGGCGCGGTCGTCGAGGCGGTGAAGACACTCGCGTCCTCGGCCGCCGACAACGGCCTGTCACCGGTGGTGGTGAACTGCGCCGCCTACAACGCGGTCGACGCCGCGGAGACCGACGCGTCCCGGGCGTTCGCGATCAACGGCGACGGTCCCCGGCTGCTGGCGGCCGCGTGTGCCGCGCACAACGTGCCGCTGATCCACGTGTCGACCGACTACGTGTTCCCCGGCGACGGCGACCGCCCGTACGAGGTGACGGACCCCGTCCGGCCGAAATCCGCTTATGGCGCAACGAAAGCGGCCGGTGAGGACGCCGTACTCGGGTCCGGTGCGCGGGCCTGGGTCGTGCGGACGTCGTGGGTGTACGGCGCGTTCGGCGGCAACTTCGTGAAGACCATGGCGAAGCTGGCCGCGTCCCGCGACACGCTGTCCGTTGTGGACGACCAGCGCGGGTGCCCGACGTGGACCGGTGACCTGGCGAACGGGTTGCTGGAGCTGGCTTCCCTGGCGGGGACGGACAAGGCGCCGTCGTCCCGGCTGCTGCACTGCACGGGTACCGGTGACACCACGTGGTGCGCTTTCGCGCGCGCCGTGTTCGAGGAGCTGGGGCTCGACCCGGAGCGCGTGCACCCGTGCACGACCGAGGAGTTCCCCCGGCCTGCGCCGCGGCCCGCGTACTCCGTGCTGTCCGACCGCGCGTGGCGGGAGGCCGGGCTGACACCGATGCGTCCGTGGCGCGAGGCACTGGCCGTCGCCTTCACCGAGCACGGCGACCACTTCCGCAACCCGTAGGAACCGGTCGGCTCAGCGCCAGCCCTGCGGCGGGTAGCCCTGCTGCGGATACCCGTACGGCTGGGGATGTCCGTACGGCTGCTGGGGGTACGGCTGCGGTGGGTACGGCTGCTGCGGGTAGTACGGCTGCTGCGGCTGCGGATAGTAGGGCTGCGGCTGTGGTGGATAGCCCTGCTGCGGGTAAGGCTGCTGGTACTGCGGTTGTGGGTACTGCGGTTGCTGGTACTGCGGCTGGGGTTGCTGCTGCGGCGCGGGTGCCTGCTGCTGGACCTGCTGCTGTGGTGCCGGTGCCGGGTTGCCGGTGCCCCACAGGTGCGGCGGGATCACGGACATCAGCCGGCCCAGCTCACCGACCTTCGCCGACAGCTCCTCCGGCTTCACGCGGCCGAAGATCGGGTGCTTCACACACACGAGCTGGTCGCCCCACGTGGCCCAGTTGTGCAGCTTGTACTGCTTCATGACCGCGGTGATCTGCGGCGTCAACAGCTGCGTCGCGACCTGCGGGTCCGTGTCGACCAGCAGGTACGAGCGGTTCACCTTCTGGTCCGCGGTCTGCGGCGGCAGCGCGCCGTCCTTGTCGAAGTTCGGCTCGGCGTTGTCGAAGACCTGGAACTTCGGCAGCGTCGCCGGCAGCGTCAGCACCCACACGGTGTCGATGAGGATCGTGTCGACCGACATCGTGGTGACACCGAGCGACTTGTAGTTCGTCACCCTCGGCCGCCGGTGGTAGTCGAACGCGGTGAACGCGACCCCACCGGCCAGCCCGGACACGACGCCGAACGCCATGCGCTTGTCGCCGACCTCCGTGAACGGCTTCAGCGGCCATTTGTCCAGCAGCTCCGGCGCGTCCTGCGCGAAGCCCCACCCCTGGCTCGACGCGAGCGCCTGGCGCTCGTAGTTCGTCGCCTGGATCCGTTTCGCCTCATGGGTGTCCACCACGCCCGGAGAGTACCCCGGCCGCCAGCGCCGCCAGTGCGGAACGCTGCCGTTCGAGATCGACACCGAGGGATCGCTGGTGTGCGAACACATCCGGGGCCAGCGGGGCGAGCAGCACGTCGACGAGCGCGTCCGGATCCGGCAGGTCCGTGATCAGCGACCGCACGTGCGCGCGCCAGAACCCGTACGCCCCGGTCGCGAACCGGGACGCGCCGACCTCCGTGCCGAGGACGAGGTGCACGTGCCGGTCGAGCAGGCCGAGCATCGCGTCGTAGAAGGCGGCCAGTCGCTCGGCGCCCGGCGCGCCGGGCCCGAGCGGTGGCGGCCCCTCGATGAGCTGGGCCTGGAGGTCCTTCTCGTGCTGGTCGAGCAGGGCCACCGCGATCGACGCGCGGTCGGGGAAGCGCCGGTAGAGCGTGCCGCGGCCGACGCCTGCGGCCTTGGCGATGTCGTCCATGGTGACGTCGGCGGCGCCGCGGGTGGCGAACAGCTCCTGCGCCGCGGCGAGCACCTTCGCCTGGTTCCTGGCGGCATCGGCTCTCATGGCGGCCAGCCTAGGGGAATAAGCGGACATCGTGCCCGGTTCGAACTGGACATGATGTCCACTTTGCTGCACCTCGACGCCAGCGCGCGTACCCGTTCCTTCTCCCGCCGCCTCTCCGCGCGGTTCGCGTCGTCCTGGCGCACCGCCCATCCGTCCGGCCGGTACCTGTACCGCGACCTCGCCGCCGAGCCGGTCCCGCACGTCACCGAGGCGTGGACCGAGCTGTGCGACGCCGTGCTCGGCGCCGGGATCACCGACATCGGCCGCTACCGGGAGGTCGTCCGCACCCCCGCGCAGCGGGCGGCGTGGGCGGTCCTGGCGCCGCTGCTCGACGAGCTGGTCGCCGCCGACACCGTGCTGATCGGCACGCCCATGTACAACTTCTCCGTGCCCGCCGCGCTGAAGGCGTGGATCGACCAGGTGACGTTCCCGAGGATGTCCTTGCGGGGCAAGCGGTTCGTGGTCGCGGGTGCGCGCGGTGGGACGTACCTGCCCGGTACGCCGCGGGCACCGTTCGACCACGAGGAGCGCTACCTGCGCGACTTCTTCGCGGGCCACTTCGACGTGCCGGACGTGGAGTTCGTGCACGCCGAACTGACCAACGCGCTCGTCGACCCACGGCTGGCCTCGCGGCGGGACGAGCAGGAGGCCTCCCTCGCGGCCGCGCTGGCCCGCATGGACGAGGTGGCGACGTGAACTGGCTGCTGCTCCTCAGCGCCGGGGTCGTGGAGGTCGCGTGGGCGCAGAGCATCAGGCCGACGGAGAACTTCACGCGGCCGCTGCCGACGCTCGTGTGCTTCGTGCTGTGCGCGGCCGCGGTGTACCTGCTGTCGCTCGCGATGCGGACCGTGCCAGTGGGCACGGCGTACGCGGTGTTCACCGGCATCGGCGCCGTCGGCGCGGTCGCGCTCGGGGTGGTGCTGTACCGCGATCCGCTGACGTGGAGCCGGCTCCTCGCGCTCGCGCTGATCGTGGGCGGAGTCGTGCTGACCCGCGCGACGGGGTGAGGGAGGCGAGGACCCGGCGGAGGGCGCGGCTCAGCCGATGGCTTGGCGGTACGCCGCGACCGTCAGTTCCGCGGTGCGCCGCCACGTGAAGCCGGCGGCATGGGTGCGGCGTGCGGTGAGGGCAGTCGGGGACAGGGGCTCGGCCAGTGCCTCGGTGAGGGCCGAGCCCATCGCCTCCACGTTCCCGAACGGCACGAGCGTCGCGTGCCCGCCCGCCACCTCACGCAGCGCGGGCACGTCCGAGCACACCACCGGCACGTCGCACGCCAGCGCCTCCAGCACCGGCAACCCGAAGCCTTCGTCCCGTGACGGCAGGACCAGCGCCGACGCGCCCGCCACGACGCTCCGCAGGTCCACATCGGACAGGTAGCCGATCGTCGTCACCGTGCTGTCGGCCCGGTTGTGACCCGGTCCGGCGAGCACGAGCGGCGGCAGGTCCGGGGTGTTCTCGTGTGCCTTCTGCAGCCAGTCCAGCGCCTTGCGCGGCCCGGCGGCCCCGACGAACAGCAGGTACTCCTTCGGCAGCCCGACCCGGCGCCGCAGCGCCTCGCTCGGCGGCCGGGCGGTGAACCACGCCAGGTCGATGCCCAGCGGGGTCACCACCACCTTGTCCGTCGCCAGCCCGAACCGGTCGATCACCACGTCGGCGACGGCCCTCGTCGGCGTGCACACGACGTCCGCGCGGGCGGCCGACTTCGCCACCAGCAGCGGCAGCTGCTCGTCCGACGGCGGCAGGTCGCCGGGGGAGTCCAGGAAGTCGAGGTCGTGGATCGTCAGCACCCCGGCGGCCCGCAACGCGGGCGGGAGCACGAAGTTGGTGCCGTGCACGACATCCGTCAGTCCGGCGAACAGCTCGATCGGCGGGAACGGGGCCCGCAGCCAGCAGCGCCGCAGCAGCCGCGCCGACACCGGCATGCCCCGCGACCGGGCGCCGTGCGGGAGGACCTTGCGCAGCTTCCGCCAGCCCCGCAACGTGAACGCCACCGCCCGCATGTCCACTTCGGACATCGACGCCAGCTCCTCCGCCAGCGCGGCCGTGTACCGGCCGATGCCGGTCCGGGAACCGAGAAGCGGGGTGCCGTCCAGCAGCACCTTGACGGGCCTAGTCATCGCCGCGGCCCTTCCGCAGGCGTTCCGCCGCGAGGCGTTTCACCCGGCCCGCCGCGCGGCGGGTCAGCTCCGCCGGGCCGCCGTTGTCCAGGTAGGACCGCACCAGGTCCAGGTCCCGGCGGAACGTGCCGCCCACGCCCAGCGGCTTGTTGCGCACCAGCGGGGCCGTGCCCGGCAGCCGGTCCGCCGACGGGGACGGGTTGCGGCAGAACGACACCAGCGGCGCCAGTGCCGTCTCCCACGTGAAGCGCTCCCGCACGACGGCGATCCGCATCCGGGCGGCGTCCGCGAACTCCTTGTCGTACAACACCTTCTCCAGCGCGTCCGCCAGTGCGTCCGGGTCCTCGGCGGGCACCACCACACCGAGCTGCTCGGTGCGGACCAGGTCGGCGAACGCGTCGCCGTCGGTCGTCACGATCGGCAGGCCGGTCCACAGGTAGTCGAGGACCCTGGTGCGGAACGCGAACGTCGTCTCGACGTGCTCGTAGTGCGTGGTGACCCCGCAGTCCGAGTCCAGCAGCCAGTTCTGCCGTTCCGCGTAGGGGACCCACGTCTCGTTGAAGAACACGTGCTTGCCGGTCAGGTCGAGCCGCCCGGCCAGCGCCCTGGTCCGGGCGCCGATGTCCATGTCCGGCACCTCGGGGTTCGGGTGTTTCATGCCGAGGAACAGCAGCCGCACGTCCGGTTGCCGCCGCGACAGCCGGTCCACGGCGTGCAGCAGCGTCAGCGGGTCGAACCAGCTGTACACCCCGCCCGCCCAGATGATCACCTTGTCGGCGTCGCCGACGAGCCTGCCGCGGATCGGGGACGCCGTGCGCTGCGGTGGCTTGCCCGGCAGCCCGAACGGCGCCACCGCCAGCAGCGACCGGACCGTCGGGTCGCTGTCGTACAGCGACGGGGTCAGCCTGCCCAGCGCGGTCAGGTGGCCGAGCCAGAAGTGCCGCTGCCGCTCCGACGCGCACAGGAAGAAGTCGCCGCGCTCCAGCTGCGCGTTGAGGACGTTCGTGACACCGATGAGGTCCAGCTCGCGCTGCTCGTCGGTGTCGTCCTTGCCCTGTTCGAGCAGCTCGAGGTGCATCGGGTCGTACATGTCGCAGACCACGATCTTGGTGTTGGCGGCCTTCTTCAGCTCCGGCACCATCTCCAGCGCGTGGCCCTGGAGCACCACGACGTCGGCCCACGCGACGTGCGGGGACAGGTCGCGCTGCTTCGCCTGCGCCACCGCGAACGGCGCCTCGGGCGGCGCGAACAGCGGGTTGACCGTGACGAGCCGGACCTCGTGCTCCCCGGCGAGCACGTCGGCCATGTTCCACGCGCGGATCGCCGGGCCCGCCATGCGTTCGGTGAGCGCGTCACCGGTGACGACGAGGACCTTCCGCCGCGCGCCGAACGCCTCCTCCAGGCCGAACACCTCGACGAGCACGTCGTGCGCGGCGAGGTAGCGCGGCAGCGGGTAGGCGGGCTCCATCGCCCTGCGCATCAACGGGATCAGGTCCGCGTCGGACCGCACGCGGGCGGCCTGCTCGGTCTGCCGCGACGCCGCCAGTGACGGCAGCAGCTCCACGAACTGATCGATGGCGAGGATCCCGGCGAGGGTGGTGCGGGGGATCTCGACGGTGGCCGACCCTGTGTCCGGCTTGCCGATCTCGAGCTGGGTCGGGTCGATGTCGCCGCGGGCGGTCGCGCGGCGGACCGCGAGCGCGAGGGCCGCGGGCAGGGCCTTCGCGAGCGTCGAGTCGGAGACGTTCTTGTACAGGGCCGCGAGCGCGTTGCGCTCCAGCAGGTACAGCTCCCGCGCGTTGTCCGGGGAGTCCACTTTGGACATCGAGGCGTGGTGGCGGTGGAAGGTGAGCGAACGGGGCTCGTAGCGCACCCGCCAGCCCCGCAGGTTCAGCCGCCAGCCGAGGTCGACGTCCTCGTAGAACATGAAGAACCGCTCGTCGAACCCGCCGAGCCGCCGGTACACCTCGGCCCGCACGAACATCGCGGAGCCGGTCGCGAACAGGACGTCCTTCGCGACGTCGTGCGAGCCGGCCGGGAAATCGCTGACCGGCTGGCCCGCGTGCCGCTTGTAGCCCATGCCGAACCAGGTCAGCCCGGCGTCGACGAAGTCGATGTGCTCGCCGTCCCAGTCGAGGACCTTGCTGGCGACGGCGGCGACGGTCGGCTCGGCCTTCAGCACGTCGACGGCCGCGGTCACCCAGTCGCGGTGCGGGCGGGCGTCGTTGTTGAGGAACGCGAGGACGGTGCCGGTCGCGTGCCGCGCGCCGACGTTGCAGCCGCCCGCGAAGCCCAGGTTGGCGCCCGACTCGACGACCTCGACGCCGGGCACCTGTTGCCTGATCCGCTCCGCGCTGCCGTCGCCGGACGCGTTGTCCACGCAGACGAGCTGCAGCCGCTCCGCGGGGTAGTCCAGTTCCTCGCGCAGGGCGCGCAGGCAGGTGATCGTGTCCTCGGCGCCGCGGTAGTTCACGACGATGACCGAGACGACGGGTCGTAGCGCCGGATCGGGCACTCGTGCTCCTCGGGGTTTGTGCAGTGGGGTCCAGCCTGCCCCATCACACCATGTGACGAGCGGTCAACCGGGCGAGTTCAACGATCTTGCTACCCGCCACACCGCCGAACGGGGGATTTCGGCGAGGTCGGTGACGGCCTTGCGTTCGCGAAGAAGTTGCGGGAGCGAACCGGCGAGCTCCCCGAGCACCCGCAGCCGCAACCGGACCCGGAAGTTCCACGGCGTCCCCGGCCGTCTTTCCGGGCGTCGGGCCAGCCTGCGGAGCGGGAGCAGGGCGGTGATGGCCGCGAACCGCGCGACCTCGCGCACCGCGACGCCGCCGGGCGCGCAGCGGATGAGCATGGCGAGCCGGTTGCGTTCGTTCCACAGGTGGAACAGCCGCGACCCCGGCTGTGTGCTCGCGCCGTGCCGGTGGGTCACCCGCGCGGTGGGTACCGACACGATCGTGTGATTCGCCAGCCGCAGTCGCCACGCGGTGTCGGTGTCCTCGTAGTAGCAGAAGAACCGGGCCGGTACGCCACCCGCGTGCCGCAGCGCCTCGGTCCGCAACAGCACCGCGCCACCGCAGAACCCGAACACCGGCCTGGGCCCGGCTGCCTCGTCGACCAGGTCCACGCCGTGCCCGTCCGCCGTGAGCCCGACGCCGATCGAGAGCACCGCGCCGTCGAGCCCGGCCATCCGCGACCCGGCCGCCGCGGCCTGTTCGTCCTGGTCGAGCGCGTCCTCGAGGGCCGCGAGCCAGTCCGGCGCGGGCTCGGCGTCGTCGTTGAGCCACGCCGTGAACTCGGTGCCGACCGCGGCGTGCCGGTCGACCGCGGCGAGCGCGCCCGCGTACCCGGTGTTGGTCGGCAGCCGCAGCACCTCGGGCCTGGCCGGGTGGGCCGCGAGGATCTCCTCGGTGCCGTCGTCGGAGGCGTTGTCGACCACCAGCAGCCGGTGCGGCCGGGTCTGTGCGGCCACGGCGTCCAGACAGGCGCTGACATGGCCCTTCCCCCGCCAGGTGACGACCACGATCGTGCTGCGTGTCATCGGGCCGGTCACAGCGCGAAACCGTACCCTGAGCCGGTGCCAGAGCTCGTCGTGCTCACCGAGCAGCTCCTCGCGCCCGTCCCCGGCGGGACCGGGCGCTACACCCGCGAGCTGCTCACCGCGATGGCTGTCGCCGCGCCGTCCGACTGGACCGTGGCGACGGTGACCGCGACGCACCGCGACCTCGCGCCCGCGGTGGTGCCGAACATCGCGGGCCCGCGTGCGCTGCCGCTGCCGCGCCGCGGCCTCACCGCCCTGTGGGAACGCGGCGTGCACCTGTGGCCCGGCGGCGATGCCGTCCACGCGCCGACCCCGCTGGCCCCGCCTGCCGTCAAACGCGGCCGCAGCCTCATCGTGACCGTCCACGACACCGTGCCGTTCACCCATCCGGAGACGCTGACCCGCCGCGGCGCGGCGTGGCACCAGGCCGCCATCCGTCGCGCCGCGGAACGCGCGAACGCGATCGTCGTGCCGACCGCCGCGGTCGCCGAGGAGCTGCACGAGTACGCGCCGGGCCCGGCGACGGTCGCGGTCGTCGGCCACGGCGTGCCGGAGGTGTTCCGCCAGCACATGGACCCGGGCCTGGCCGCGCTGAAGACCGGCAGGCTGCGGCTGCCGGAGAACTACGTGCTCGCGGTCGGCACGGTCGAGCCCCGCAAGGGCCTCGACGTGCTGGTCCGCGCGATGGCGCGGTCGCACGCGCCGGACCTGCCGCTCGTGGTGGTCGGCCCGCGCGGCTGGGGCGAGGTGAACCTGGTGGAGCTGGCCGCCGAACACGGCCTCCCCGCCAACCGCCTGTACGTGCTGGGCCGCGTCGACGACGAGGACCTGTCGGCGATCCTGCGGCGCGCGAGCGTGCTGGCGGTGCCGAGCCGCGCCGAGGGCTTCGGCCTGCCGGTGCTGGAGGCCATGGCGGTGGGGACGCCGGTGGTGCACACGGACGTGCCGGCGCTGGTCGAGGTGGCGGGTGGCACCGGCCTGACCGTGCCGAGGGGGAACGCGGACGCGCTCGCGAGTGCGCTGCGGGAGGTCGTGGACTCGTCGGTGGCGACGTCCGAGCGGGTCACGCAGGGGTTGCTCCGGGCCGCCGCGTTCACGTGGGAGCACGCCGCGGCCGAGCTGTGGCGGTTGCACGTGCGATTTTTCGACATGGCCAACGCACGGTGACCATGACGTCGGTGGGTTTTTCACCCAGTCGTGATAGCTGGCGGTGGCGGCAGTCGTAGTCTGCTACCCGTGGCTGATCCCCGCGTACTGATCGACGCGACCGCTGTGCCCGCGGATCGTGGTGGCGTCGGCAGGTACGTGGACTCGCTCGTGTACGCCCTCGACTCGGACGGCGCGCCGATCACCGTCGTCTGCCAGCCGAGGGACGTCGAGCTGTACGGCAGGCTGGCGCCGCACTCGCGGATCGTGCCGACGTCGGAGTCCAACGCGACGCGTACCGCACGGCTGACGTGGGAGCAGACGACGCTGCCGAGGCTCGTGCGCAGGCTGGGTGTCGACGTGCTGCACTCCCCGCACTACACGACCGCCCTGGCCAACCCGGTGGCGTCGGTGGTCACCCTGCACGACGCGACGTTCTTCACCGACGCGGTGCTGCACCACTCGATCAAGGCCCGCTTCTTCCGCGCGTGGACCCGCACGGCGCTCGCGAGGGCGTCCCTGTGCGTGGTCCCGTCCGCCGCGACCGCCGCCGAGCTGGGCCGCGTCGCGAGCGCGAAGCCGGACCGACTGGAGATCATCCAGCACGGTGTCGACAACGACAGGTTCCACGTGCCGACGCTGGAGGAGGTGTCGGCGGCGCGGCGCCTGGTCGGGCTGGGTCCGGACACCCCGTACGTGGCCTTCCTCGGCGCGCTGGAGCCGCGCAAGAACGTCCCGTCCCTGATCCGCGGCTTCGCGGCCGCGTGCCGGGGCAGGTCTGAGCCGCCCGCGCTGGTCCTGGCAGGTCAGCCGGGCTGGGACCGCCAGGTGGAGCGCGCGCTGGACGACGTGCCGCACCGGTTGCGGGTCATCCGGGCCGGGTATCTGCCGTTCGACAACCTGGCGGGTTTCCTGGGCGGCGCGACCCTGGTGGCGTACCCGTCGCTCGGCGAGGGCTTCGGCCTGCCGGTCCTGGAAGCCATGGCGTGCGGCGCGTGCGTGCTGACCACCCGCAGGCTGGCGCTGCCGGAGGTGGGTGGCGACGCGGTGGCGTACTGCGGCGTCGGCGCGGGCGACATCGCGGCGGCCCTGACAGAACTGCTGGACGACGCCGCTCTCCGGGCCAGTCTCGCCACCGCGGCGCAGCGGCGGGCGAAGGAGTTCTCGTGGCTGACGAGCGCCGAGGGACACCGGG
The DNA here is from genome assembly GCF_014203735.1 of Actinophytocola algeriensis. Classification (GTDB taxonomy): domain Bacteria; phylum Actinomycetota; class Actinomycetes; order Mycobacteriales; family Pseudonocardiaceae; genus Actinophytocola; species Actinophytocola algeriensis. The sequence goes on from NZ_JACHJQ010000001.1 coordinate 131,806, forward strand.
TGGCGTACGAGAAGGCGTACCGGGCGCACCGCCGTTCGCGGTGACGGGCAGAATGTTCCGGCGTGTCTGAGGATTATGGCCAGGAGCTGGCAGTCGTCATCGTGACCTACTCGCCGGGCGAGACGCTCGAGCGGTGCCTCGACACGCTGGAGAAGGCCACGACCAGGCCGTATCAGGTCATCCTGGCGGACAACGGCTCGGTCGACGGCGCGCCGGAGAAGGCCGCGTCCCGGTCGAACGTGACGTTGCTCCACACCGGCGGCAACCTCGGGTACGGCACCGCGGCCAACCGCGGCGTCGAGACCCTGGGCCCGGAGTACGGGTGGATCGTGGTGGCGAACCCGGACCTGGAGTTCGGCGCCGGGTCGCTGGACGAGTTGTTCTCCGCCGCTTCCCGCTGGCCTCGCGGCGGGGCGTTCGGGCCGTTGATCCGGGAGCCGTCCGGGAAGGTCTACCCGTCGGCGCGGCTGGTGCCGTCCATCGGCAAGGGGATCGGGCACGCCGTGGTCGGCCGGGTGTGGGCCGCCAACCCGTGGACCAGGGCGTACAAGCAGTCGTCGGAGTCAGTGGTGGAGCGGGAAGCCGGGTGGCTGTCCGGGTCCTGCCTGCTGATGCGACGCGCGGCGTTCGATTCCGTCGACGGGTTCGACCCCCGGTACTTCATGTACTTCGAGGACGTGGACCTCGGGGACCGGCTGGGGCGGGCCGGGTGGCAGAACGTGTACGTGCCGTCGGCCGAGGTGGTGCACATTCAGGGGCACTCGACCGCGCGCGCTTCCGAGCGGATGTTGGCTGTGCACCACGAGAGTGCGTACCGGTTCATCGCCGACCGGCACCAGGGGGCGCGGTGGGCGCCGGTCCGGGCCGGGGTCAAGGCCGGTTTGGCGCTGCGGTTGAAGGCGGAGACCCGCAAGAAGGCCTGACGCCCGCCACCTGACAATTGGCCTTACCAGACAACAAAAGGCACACCCGTCCCGGCCCAGCCCGGCCAGCCGGACCTCAGCCCTCGAGCCGCTGGGACAGGCTCCCAGTCGTCGGCGGCTCCTTGAGCGTGGGCACGAGCCCTTCAACCTCTTCGGGCTCTCTCGTGGCGGCCTCCCGGGCAGCCAGCATGTTCTGGTGCTGCTCCAGCCGCCGCTGCCGGGACCGAGGCCCGGGATGCGGCACGGCAACCACGTCGGTCAGTGCTTCTTGCGCGATCGCAGGCAGCTCAGCCGCGGGGACGACCATCGTCTGCTCGGGGTCCCGCTCGTCGGCCGCTGCTACCACGGCTCGCGGGATCTGCAGCGTGTTCGCGGCGTCCATCGGCGATACGGCGCTCTCCGGAGTCACCACGAAGGCGCCTCGCGCTCGGGCCCGCGCCAGGATGGCGTCGGCCCGCTCACGGGGGTCCATACGTCGACCTCATCCCTGTCGCGTCGTCGATGTTGGGGTCCAGGGTATTCCTAATTCGGCTCCGCGTCAGCGAAGATCCGGGAAATCACACGTGGGCGGCGTGACCCTTTTCCCTTAGCAACTCTGTGAGCTTCTTGATGTCCTGCGCCCGGTCGCGCCGGCAGACCAGCACGGCGTCGGCCGTGTCGACCACGATCAGGTCCCGTACGCCCAGCGTGGCGATCACCCTGGACGAGCACGGGACCGCGATGACCCCGTCGCCGTCGATGACCACGACCGGGGGCCGGTCGCCCTGGACGTCGACCACGCGGGCGCCGCCGTCGATGTCCCGGCCCAGCAGTTCACCGAGCGTCTCGAAGTCACCGATGTCGTTCCAGCCGAAGTCACCGGGAACCGTGGCGACCTTGCCCTCCGCCGCGGCCGGTTCCATCACCGCGTACTCGACCGCCACCTTCGGGATCGTGGGCCACAGCTCGCCCAGCACCGCCTCCTGCGCGTCGGTGTCCCACGCGCGGGCGATCTCGCGGACCGGGTCGTGCACGTCCGGGCGCCGCGCCGCCAGCTCGGCCAGGAAGACCTCGGTGCGCCACAGGAACATGCTCGCGTTCCACAGGTACTCGCCCGACGCGACGTACTCCGTGGCCACCTGGTGGGTCGGCTTCTCCTTGAACTCCAGCACCCGCTGCCGCTGCCCGGCCACCGAGGGCGCCGACAGCTGCAGGTAGCCGTAGCCGGTCTCCGGCCTGGTCGGGGTGATGCCGATGGTCATCAGCTTGCCGTCGCGCGCACCGGCGATGGCGTCCCGCACGACGTCGGAGAACGCGGCGGTGTCGGCGATGAGGTGGTCCGCGGCGAACGACGCCATCACGCCACCCGGCGCGCGCTGTTCGATCACGGCCGCGGCCAGTGCGATCGCGGCGCAGGAGTCGCGGGCGAAGGGCTCGACGAGGATGTTGCGCTCCGGCAGCTCCGGCAGCTGTCGCGCCACCGAGGTCGCGTGCGCGACACCCGTCACCACCAGCAGGTTCTGCGCCGTGCACAGCGGGGCGAGCCGGTCGAAGGTCGCCTGCAGCAGTGAGCGGTCGGTGCCCGTCAGCGCGTGCAGGAACTTCGGGTTCGCGGCTCGGGACAGCGGCCACAGCCGGGTGCCGCTGCCGCCCGCGGGCACCACCATGTGCAGGTCGCTCATCTGTCCAACATAACGGGGGTACCGTGGCGGCTCGTGCAGGCATCTCGTGAGCGCACCTGGCGGCCGGACTTCCCGCTGGACCTGGGTGCCGTGCTGCGCCCGCTGCGCAGGGGCGTCTCCGACCCGGCGTTCTGCACCACACCGACGGGCGTGACCTGGATGGCCGCCAACACCCCGGCGGGCGTCGGCACGCTCGCGCTGCGCTGGGTGGGCGGCGCGGTCCGCGCGACCGCGTGGGGCGACGGTGCACAGGTCCTCCTCGACGGCGTGCCCGCGATGCTCGGCGCCGAGGACGACGACTCCGACTTCGAGGCCCACCACCCGCTGATCCGCGAACTGCGGCGGCGGATGCCCGCGCTGCGGCTCGGCGCGACCGGCCGGGTGTGGGACCTGGTGGTGCCGTCCGTGCTGGAACAGCGGGTCACCAGCACCGAGGCCCGCCGCTCGTGGCGCGACCTGTGCCGCCGCTACGGCACCCCGGCACCCGGCCCCGCCCCGAAGGGCATGTACGCGCCCCCGCTCCCGCGGACCATCGACGACATCCCGGACTGGGTGTGGCACCGGGCGGGCGTGGACCTGTCCCGCCGCAAGGCGATCGTGGCCGCGGCCCGCGTGGCGCACCGCCTGGAGAAGGCCGCCGAACTACGCGGCCGAGCGGGCCGCGACCTGCTGCGCACGGTGCCGGGCATCGGTTTCTGGACCGCCGCCGAGATCGCACAACGCGCCTGGGGCGACGCGGACGCGGTCAGCGTCGGCGACTTCCACATCCCGGGGCTGGTCGGCCACGCACTGCTGGGCCGCAAGGTCGACGACGAGGGCATGCTCGAGGTGCTGCGCCCGTACGCCCCGCACCGGCACCGCGTCGTCCGCTACATCGAGGCCGGCGGCCCCGGCAAACCCCGCTACGGCCCACGCTTCGCGCCGACGGACTACCGCGATATCTGATGAGCCTGGATCCATCTCTGGTCTCGGTTGCTTCGGCGGGTGGGTGTGCCCTCCGGGGGCTCCTCGCCGGAGGGGCACGTCTCTGGGATCGCAGGGAGCCCCTTGGTGGCGGGCTTCCGCCGCGTGCTCGGTTGGCCTTCGTGCCGTGAAAGGCGCTTTCGGGACGTGGACCGTTGTGATGAAGGGGTCCTTCATCGCGCCGGGCGTTACGAAGGGGCCCTTCATCGCAGTGAGCGCAATGAAGGGGTCCTTCGTCACACCGGGCGCAATGAAGGGGTCCTTCGTCACGGTGAGCGCAATGAAGGGGTCCTTCATCACGCCGGGCGTTACGAAGGGGTCCTTCGTGGCATCGCTGCTGTCTCGACAGCGGCTTTCAGGGTATTGCCGCCAGCATCGCGTCCAAGCCCGTCGTGCCCGTGGGGTCCGGCGGCAGCGCGTGCACCGGCCACCAGCGCAGGTCGAGTGACTCGTCACTGCGGACCGTCACCGCGCCCTCGGGTGCGGTGACGACGAACCGTACGTCGAAGTGCCTGGTCGGCACGCCAAGCGAGCACGTGATCGGGTGGACGTCCACGTGCAGCGGCGTCTTCTCGATCACCAGGCCCTCGATGCCCGACTCCTCCGAGGCCTCCCGCAGGGCGGCGCCCACCAGCGTCTCATCGGTCTCCTCGCAGTGGCCGCCCAGCTGCAGCCACGCGCCGACGCGCGGGTGCAACGTCAGCAGCACCTCGGATCCCGTCGAGTCGAGGACCAGCGCCGACGCGGTGATGTGCCCTGGTTCGCAGGAGCGCATGCAGGCGTCCGGTCGGGCCGCAAGGAAACCGAGGAACGCCTCCCGCAGCGACCGCTGACCGGGATTTCCCGGCCGCCAGTCGGTCAATGTGGTGAACGCGTCGTCGTGCAGGGTCATCGCTGAATGAACCGTTCGTCGAGGTCGGCGGGTGGCTGGGGAACGAGCGGGTCGACCGGGTGGCCCAGCGCGACCGCGCCGAGCGGCGCCCACGGCAGGTCCAGCATCGACCGCACCGGCTCCGGGTCCGGGATCGGCACCCAGTACGCGCCGAGGCCCGCCGCGGCGAGCGCCACCAGGAGGCCACGCACCGCGGCACCCGCCTCGAACGCGGCACCGGACACGAGCACGACCTCCGGCGCGTCGATCGCCAGCTCGTCCAGCAGCCGCTTGCGCTGCTCGGCGACGTGCGCGAACCGGACCGGCCCGGCTGTGGTGAGCGCCGCTGCCACCGCGTCCCGCAGCACGTCCTCTGCCACGGGCTCGTCGGAGAACGACCGCGTGCCCGCCAGCAGCACCGCCTCGCGCCTGCCCTGTGCGATGGCCTCCTCGGTGCCCAGGCGGAACAGGTCCTCGTCGACCGGGCGGATCAGGTCGCGGGCCGTGGACGTCTCCGAGCCGATCGTCAGCCCGCGCACGACCGCGACCGGCAGCGCACCGAGCTTGCCCTTCACCAGGTCCGCGGCCGCCGCGACCTCGTCCGCCACCGCGATCTCGGTGACCGCCAGCTCGTTGCCCTGCCGGTCGACCTGCCCCCGGTAGCCGTGCAGCACCCGCAGGCCCGACGACCCGATCGCGGCGTCGGTCTGCCCGACCCGCCACGCGCGGCCCATCGTGTCGGTGATCACGACCGCCACCTCGACCCCGAGCCGCTCGGCCAGCCCGCGCCGCAGCGCGAGCGCCGACGCGTCCGGGTCGGCGGGCAGCAGCGCCAGCTCGTCGGTCGCCACGTTGGACGCGTCGATGCCGGATGCGGCCTGGACGATGCCGAGGCGGTTCTCGGTGATGAGCGTCCGCGCCTTGCGCGCGATGATCCGCACCGACTCCTCGAACACCAGCCGGCGCCGGATCCGGTCCCGCTCATCGGGATCGGCGGGCACCCGCACCAGCCGTCCCTCCACTTTGGACACGACCTTGCTCGTCACGACGACGATGTCGCCGGACCGCAACCAGCGCGCCGCGTTCGCGATCGCACCGGAGAGGTCGTCCCCCGGCCGGAACTCCGGCAGTCCCGCGACCGGCAGGATCTCGACCTTGCCCTCGGCGGCGTGATCACCCGCGATCATGGTTCGCTCCGCGAGCTCCGCTCACCGGAGACCCCGGCGAGGTCGAAGGCGGCACGCACCATCGCGGCCGTGGCGTCCACATCGGACATCAGGAGCGGCACCGCGCGCACCTCGACGTCCGGCACGGACGCGGTGTCACCGGTGTGCACGAGCCAGCCGTCGAGGATCCCGTCCGCGCCGGACCGGGCGCCGTAGTGCCGCCCGACCGCCTCGGCGGTGGTCGCCACGCCGATCGCGGTGAGGCACGCGTCGGCCATGCCGCGCACCGGCTTGTCGTTCACGATCGGCGAGATCCCGACGACCTTCGCGCCCGCCTTGACCAGCGCGGTCCGCACGCCCGGCACGGCGAGGATCGTGCCGACGCTCACCACCGGGTTCGACGGCGCGAGCAGGATCACGTCCGCCTGCGCGATGGCGTCCAGCACACCCGGCGCGGGCGTCGCCTCGTCGGCGCCGATCGGCGCGATCGAGTGCGCGGGCAGCGCGGCCCGGTGCCTGATCCACCACTCCTGGAAGTGCACGGCCGCGCGCTCACCGGTGTCCGGGTCGTCGATCACGACGTGCGTCTCGACCCGGTCGTCGGTCATCGGCAGCAGCCGCACCCCGGGCTGCCACCGGGCACACAGGGCCTCGGTGACCTGCGACAACGGGTAGCCCGCGCGCAGCATCCGCGAGCGGACCAGGTGGGTGGCGATGTCCTTGTCGCCCAGCCCGAACCACTCCGAGCCCGCGTCGTAGGCCGCCAGCTCGTCCTTGACGGTCCACGTCTCGCCGACCCGGCCCCAGCCGCGTTCGGTGTCGATCCCGCCGCCGAGGGTGTACATGCAGGTGTCCAGGTCCGGGCAGATCCGCAGGCCGTGCAGCCACACGTCGTCACCGGTGTTCACGATCGCCGTGATCTCGTGCCCGGGTCCGAGCGCGTGCTTCACCCCCTGCAGGAATCGCGCCCCACCGACACCACCGACCAGCACCACAACATTCACGGTGCCAATCGTGCCTCACGACCAGAAACGGAACGCGTCCGATCCGAATGCCGGGAGGTTGAAGAGGTAGCCGAAGGCGGCGTACTGCTCGTTGATGGCGTCGCCGCCGATGGCCCCGTACAGGCTGTAGGCCACGTCGAAGAAGGCCCTGCCGACCGTGGGCAGCCCGATCAGCACGGCGAACAGGATCAGCGGCGCCCACGGCCGGGCCTTCGCGCCGAACCGCTGCGCCTGTGGCGAGAGCCACGGCTCGAGCGCGCCCCAGCCGTCCAGGCCCGGGATCGGGAGGATGTTCAGCACGAACGCGATGATCTGCAGCATCGCCAGGTAGGACAGCGCGGCGGCGAGCCAGAACGTGGGCTGGAACACGGCCACGGCGATCATCAACAGGATCCCGAGCAGCAGGTTGAAGAACGGGCCCGCGAGCGACACGGCGGATTCGACGCGCTTGTTCCGCAACGAGTGGTGGTTGATGAACACCGCACCGCCCGGCAGCGGGATGCCGCCGATCGCGAGGATCAGCAACGGCAGCACGATGCTGAACACCGGGTCGGTGTACTTGCGGGGGTCCAGGGTCAGGTAGCCCTTGAAGTAGACCTCGCGGTCGCCGCCCCGGTACGCGACGTAGGCGTGGCCGAACTCGTGGAGGCACAGGGAGACACCCCAGCCCGCGAGCACCAGCAGGAAGGTGCCCGCGCTCACCGTCACATCCGGTTGGCCGTACGGTTCCGCGTTGCTGAACGCGACGAGCACCCCGCCGCCGATGGTGAGGGCGAGGATGGCGAGGAACACGGGCGAAGGCCGGACCGATGATCGCTGCACACCACGAGTCTGCCAGTACCCGTTTCGGCCCCTGCGCTCCTCCGCGTCGCTACGCTCCCCAAAGCGCGGTGTCCGGTCGCCGTGCGGGTGTTGGGTTTTCCTGATATTGCGACATCTTGTCGAGCGATTTCCGTTTGCCCCATAGGGCATCACCCGCCCGGGTGCTTCGCTTGACGCGCCGCGATTACACGGGTGTAATCACATCGATGTCATTCGCCACGAGTGGAGTAGTGGTGGGTGGTGTCCGCCAACCCGGGGAGCGCGAAAGGCGAGGAGGCGGACGGGCATGCAGGGAATCGAACTGAACGATCTGACCAGTGGGAGTGGTGGCGTCGTGGAGTGGGGGGAACGCCCGTCGGAGGAGTTGGGCGTGCTCGCCGAGTTGTTCGACGACGCGGACGAGCAGGAGTGGCAGGAGCGCGCACTGTGCGCGCAGACAGACCCGGAGGCGTTCTTCCCGGAGAAGGGTGGGTCAACCCGGGAAGCCAAGCGCATCTGCCAGGGATGTGACGTCCGCGCGGAGTGCCTCGAGTACGCACTCGGGCACGACGAGCGGTTCGGCATCTGGGGCGGACTGTCGGAGCGGGAGCGGCGCAAGCTGAAGAAACGCGCGGTGTAGCGGCAAAACCGAACCGGTTCATGGCATCTTGTGCGAATGCCACGAATCGGCTCTCGGGGGACCACCCCGGTGCTGCGCACCGCACCAGTGCTCGCGGTACTCGTCTGCCATGACGGCGAGGAGTGGCTGCCGACGGCTCTGTCGGCGTTGCGTGCGTCGGCGCCGAGGCCACGGCATGTGCTTGCCGTGGACACGGGCTCGGTCGACGGCACGCCACGCCTGCTGAGCGACGCCGCGCGCGGTGAGGACCGCGTCCTCGACGGGGTGCTCACACGCGACCGCGAAACCGGTTTCGCGGCGGCCGTCCAGGACGCGGTGTCCGCCGCGATCGAACGCTGGGGCGACCCCGGCGGCTGGATCTGGGTGCTGCACGACGACTGCGCGCCGGACCCGGAGTGCCTCGCGACGTTGCTGACCGCGGCCGAGGCGTCGCCGTCGGCCGGCGTGCTCGGTCCGCTGGCGCTCGACTGGGACGACCCCCGGCTGGTGGTGGAGGCGGGCCTGTCGACCGACGCGTCCGGGCACCGGCAGACCGGGCTCGGACCGTCCGAAGTGGACTGGGCGCGGCTGGGGCAGGAGATCAGGCAGAGCACCGAGGTGCTCGCCGTGCCGTCCGCGGGGATGCTGGTGCGGCGCGAGCTGTGGGAGCGGCTCGGCGGGTTCGACGCGGAAATCACGTTGCTGCGTGAGGACATCGACTTCGGCTGGCGTGCCAACCGCGCCGACAGCGTGGTGCTGTGCGTGCCCGCCGCGCGGATGCGGCACGCGCGTGCGGTGACCACCGGGCTGCGGCGGGTCGACGCGCCACGCGCGTCCGTGGCGGCCGTCGAACGGGCACAGGCGGTGCGGACGTTCCTCGTGAACTGCTCGCTGCCGTCGTTCCTCATCGGCGTGCCGCGGCTGGTGCTGCTGTCGCTCGTGCGCGCGCTCGGGTTCGGCATGCAGCGGCGGCTCGTCGAGGCGCGTGCCGAACTCGGCGCGGCCGGGTTCCTGCTGAGCGGCGCCGCCGGGCTGCTCGAAGGCAGAACGCTGCGGCGCGCCACCGTGCGGATCCGCGGTGTGCACGGACTGTTCACCTCCCGGTTGACCCGACTGCGCAACGGGATGCGGGCGACGGTCGCGCACCTCGTGCGGCGGCGGCTGCAGGCGGACGCGGCGCTCGGGCGGCTGCCGGACGCGGTGGTGGTGCCCGCGGAAGCACCGGTGGCGCCCACGCACATCGAGTCGATCCGGTTACCGGTCGGGCCCGCCGCGCTGCCGGCGGGCGCGACCGGACGCATGCGCAGACCGGCCGGGCTGCGCCGACCGCCGACCGCGGTGGCCGTGGCGCTGACCGTGCCGGACGCGGAGACGCCGTACGGGTTGCGGCCCAGCCCGCACCGGCGGCCGTCGCCGGTCCCGCGCGACGGGTCCGGTGTGCGGAAGCCGGACCTGGTGCTCGTGGAGGTGGACCGGGCGCGGCTCGCGCGGCAGGTGTTCCTCGCGCCGCCGGTCCTGCTGTTCTTCGGGCTGCTCGCGGTGGCCCTGTACGTCAACTGGGGGCGGCTCGGGCTCGACCTCGCCGGCGGGCGGCTGCTCCCGGTGCCGGACCTCGCCGCGACCTGGTCGTCCTACCTCGCGACCTGGCACCCGGTGGCCGGCGGCACCGCGTCGCCAGCGCCGGCCGCGCTCGCGATCATCGGCGGTCTGGGCGCGCTGCTCGCGCCCGTTGGCGGCACACCGGCGGCCGTCGCGGTGCTCCTGCTCGGCAGCATGCCGCTGTCGGGTCTGCTCGCCTATGTCGCCACGCGGCGGCTGCCGGTGCACCGCTGGGTGCGGGCGCTGGTGGCGGCCGCGTACGCGTTGCTGCCGCCCGCGACCGCCGCGGTCGCGCAGGGCAGGCTCGACGTGGTCGTCGCGCACCTGCTGGTGCCGCCGGTGACGGCCGGGATCGTCGCGCTGCTCGGGCGGTCGCGGACGAACTCGTCCGCGTGGCTGTCGACGGCCGCGTCCTCGGCGTTCGGGCTCGCGGTCATCGGCGCGTTCTCCCCGCTCGTGCACCTGCTGCTGCTCGCGTACGCGCTGGCGGGGTTCGTGGTCGTGCCCGGCTACCGGGGGACCGGCAAGCGGCGCGTCGCCGCGTTGTTCGTGGTGGTGCTGATGCCGCTCGCGCTGCTGCTGCCGTGGCCGGCGGTGGTGATCCAGCACCCGGGTGTCGTAGTGCACGGGCTCGGCGCGCTCGTGCCGACCCCGGTCGCGTCGCTCGTGGACCTGATGGCGCTCAACCCCGGCGGGCCCGGCGCGTGGCCCGTGGTCGGGCTGGTCGTCGCGGTGTTCGCGGTGGTCGGGATCGTGGTGCGGCCGCGGCGGACGGCCATCCCCGGGATGGCGCTGGCGGTGCTCGGCGGCTGCGCGGTGGCGCTGGTGCACTTCATGGGCGCGACCCCGATCACCGGCGGGACCGCCATGTTCGGGTGGACGGGCGCCGCGCTGGTGGTGGCCGGGTGGGGACTGCTGAGCGCGCTGCTCGGGGTGTGCCGGACCGGTGGGCCGGTGATCTCATGGGTGCGGCCCGCGGCGGTGCTGGGCGTGCTGGGCGTGCTCGGCCTCGCGGTCGGCGCGGTCGGCGCGGGCCCGGCAGGCCCGCTGACGGCGGACGCGCCGCGCCTGGCGAGCACGCTGCAGCGGGAGCTGGCGGACACCGGCCGGTGGGTGCTGGTGCTGGCCGACGGCGATCCCCTCGAACCGCGCATGACGGCCGGGCGCATGCCGTCGTTCGGCGACGACGACCTCGCGCCGGTCGACGACGCGAGCGGGATCCGGGGCCTGTCGGAGGTGCTGCGCGCGGACCCGAAGGTGGGTGTCGCGCAGGCGGCGGCGTCGGGTGTGCTGTTCGTGGTGGTGCCGACCGAGGCCGAGGCGACCCAGCTGCGTGAGTCGGCGGGTGACCTGGTGGCGGAGGCGCCGCCGATGTCCGACGGCAGGCCGGTGCTGCGGCTGCAGCCCGCGGCAGGACAGGTGACGCTGCTGTCGCCGGAGCTGGCGCGGCGGGCGGTCACCGGCGGCGAGCCGCCGACGGACCTCGGCGCGGCGGGCATCGTGCCGGTGGAGGCGGCGCCGCCGTCGGTGGCGGTGCGGGTGTCGGACGGCCCGGCCGGGCGGCTGCTGGTGCTCGCCGCGGAGGAGGAACCGGGCTGGAAGGCGACGATCGACGGCGAGCCGGTGCCGATCGTCCGCGCGTGGAACCACCTGGTGGCGGTGTCACTGCCGACGAGGTCGGCGGAGGTGCGGCTGGAACAGCCGACGGCGCTGCGCAGCGTGCTGCTGCTGACCCAGGCGGCGATGGTCTTGTTCACGGTGCTGACGGCGATCCCGAGCCGCCAGGGCCGTCAGGGCCCGCCCTCGATGATGGTCGGGTCGACGCCGAGGTAGTTCGCCACCTGGTCGACGAGGACGTGGTGGACGAGGTCGGCGAGGTCGCCGCCGTCGCGAGCCCTGGCCTCGAGCGGGCGGCGGAACAGCACGATCCGCGCCTTCGTCGGCATGCCGCGGCGGTCCATGCCGGCCGGGACCAGCCGGGCGAGCGGCACGCCGGCGTCGGTGAGCGTGCCGTCGGACTCGATGTCCGGGTCGTCACCGCGGACGTCCGGGACGTCGTCGACGGCGATGTCGAGCTTCGTCAGCTCGGTCCGCCAGCGGGCCTCGATCGGCTCCAGCGCGGCGAGCACGAGCGCGTCGAACCGCTCGGCCCGCGTGGACGCGGCGGGCAGCGTCGAGGGGTACAACGCCCCGCGCAGCCCGCGGCCGTGACGGTCCCGGTTGGGGCGCCGCCGCCGCTTCAGCCTGCCGCGAGTCGAGGTCACGGAGTCGAGCGTATCGAGAGCGTGAAGACACGCGGGAGCGGAGGGAGCGAAGCGACCCGTCCAACGCGAAGCGCAGGAGCGAAGCGACCCGATCAAACACGGTGTGGCGAGGGGCCTTTTCCATCCGGACGCGCTATCGTCCACCTTCGTGCGGAGCGTGCGGAAGTGTTCGCGAACCGGGTGCGGCCACCCGGCAGTGGCGACGCTGACCTACGCGTACGCCGACTCGACCGCCGTCGTCGGACCGCTCGCCACCTACTCCGAACCGCACAGCTACGACCTGTGCGAGGAGCACGCGCTGCGCCTCACCGTCCCCCGCGGCTGGGAGGTCGTCCGCCACGACGGCGAGTTCGCCGTCCCCGAGCCGTCGGTCGACGACCTGACCGCGCTCGCCGAGGCCGTCCGCGAGGCCGGCCGCCCGGACCGGCCGATCGAGCCGCCCGAGCCGGAGCGCCAGAACACCGGCGGCCGCCGCGGCCACCTGCGCGTGCTGCCGAACCCGGTCACCGAGTAACGCCGCCGGGTCCGCCACCCACGGGTGCTGCCCGGTCTTGGATCGACCAGCGGAGCGTGACGGCAGCCAGCTCTCCGCGACTGGTCGCTCGGTACGCGACCAGCACTTTTGAATTCGGGGAGGCGGGCTGGCAACACCTCACTCCCACATACGGCCGGACCAGTAGGCTCGCCTGAGGCAATCCGCAGACCTCTCGGGAGCACTGGTGCGTGACCTGTCCGGCGTCTTCAAGGCCTACGACATCCGTGGTGTTGTCGGCGAACAGCTCGACGCGGACCTGGTCCGTGACATCGGCGCGGCGTTCGCCCGCCAGGTGACCGATGCGGGCGGGATCGTGATCGGGCACGACATGCGTGCCTCCTCGCCCGGCCTCGCGAGCGCGTTCGCCGAAGGCGCGACCAGGGAGGGCGTCGACGTCGTGATGATCGGCCTCGCGTCCACCGACATGCTGTACTTCGCCTCCGGGCACCTGAACCTGCCGGGCGCGATGTTCACCGCGAGCCACAACCCGGCCAAGTACAACGGGATCAAGCTGTGCCGCGCCGGGGCCGCGCCCGTCGGCCAGGACACCGGGCTGACCGAGATCCAGCGCGAGGTGGAGGCGGAGACGCCGCCGACGGAGGGCGGGACCGCGGGCAGGCTCGAGACCCGCGACATGCTCACCGAGTACGTCGCGTACCTGCGGGGCCTGGTGGACCTGTCCGCCAGCCGTCCGCTGAAGGTCGTCGTCGACGCGGGCAACGGCATGGGCGGCCACACCGTGCCCGCCATGTTCGACGGCCTGCCGATCGACGTCGTGCCGATGTACTTCGAGCTCGACGGCAGCTTCCCCAACCACGAGGCCAACCCGCTGGACCCGAAGAACATCGTCGACCTGCAGGCGAAGGTCCGCGAGGTCGACGCCGACGCGGGGCTGGCGTTCGACGGGGACGCCGACCGCTGCTTCGTCGTCGACGAGCGGGGTGAGCCGGTGCCGCCGAGCGCGGTGACCGCGCTGGTCGCGGTGCGCGAGCTGAAGAAGGACCCTGGCGGGGCCGTGATCCACAACCTGATCACGTCCAAGGCGGTGCCGGAGATCGTCGCCGAGCACGGCGGCAAGCCGGTCCGCACCCGCGTCGGCCACTCGTTCATCAAGGCCGAGATGGCGAAGACGGACGCGATCTTCGGCGGCGAGCACTCGGCCCACTACTACTTCCGCGACTTCTGGCGCGCCGACACCGGCATGCTCGCCGCGCTGCACGTGCTCGCCGCGCTCGGTGAGCAGGAGCGGCCGCTGTCCGAGCTGACCGCCGAGTACTCGCGCTACGCCGCGTCCGGCGAGATCAACTCGACGGTCGATGACCAGGCCGGCCGCATGGCCGCGGTCAAGGAGACGTTCGCGAGCCGTGACGGCGTCACCATCGACGAGCTGGACGGTCTCACCGTCGAGTTGCCGAGCGGCGGCTGGTTCAACATCCGGCCGTCCAACACCGAGCCGTTGCTGCGCCTGAACATCGAGGCCGTGGACGAGGCGGCCGTCGCGGCCATCCGCGACGAGGTCCTCGCGATCGTCCGCGCCTGAGGAGGGACCGACATGGCGGTAGAGCTGGACCCGAGGCTCCTGGAGATCCTCGCGTGCCCGTCCGACGACCACGCGCCGCTGCGCCCCGGCACGCCGACCGACCCGGAGGCCGACATGCTCACGTGCACGTCGTGCGGCCGCCAGTACCGGGTCGAGGACGGCATCCCGGTGCTGCTGCTGGACGAGGCGATCGAGCCGGGGGCGGAGGCACCGGACAAGGAAGAGGGCGCCGACACGTGAGTGCCGCTGTCGACGACACCCTGCTGGACGACACCGGCAGGCTGTCCGACGTCGACGTCGAAGGGCTCCTGCCCGCGGCCGCGCGGGCGGGCGCCCAGGTGCGTGCCACGCTCGAGGCGGGTCGCGACGCGGGCATCGCGCGGCTCGCCGGGAACCGGCCGCGCGCGCTCGTGCTGCTCACCCGGCCCGGTCTCGGCCCGCACGCCGCCAAGCTGCTGATGCTGCTGCTGGGCCGCGCGTGCCCGGTGCCGGTGGTGCTGACCGACACCGCGCCGCCGTGGCTCGGCCCGCTCGACGTCGTGGTGGCGCACACCGACGACGCGGGCGACACCGAGCTGGCCGAGTCGATCGCCCGCGCGGGCCGCTACGGCGCGGGGGTCGTGCTGACCGCGCCGGAGGACGGCCCGGTCGCCGCCGCGGCCGCGGGCAAGGCCGTGCTGATCACGCCGCGGGTGCCGGTGCCACCCGGTTTCGGGTTCCCGCGCGCGCTCGCCGCCGGGCTGCTGGCCGCCACCACCCTCGAACTGCTGCGCACGGACCTCGACATGGTCGCCGACGAGCTGGACCGCGAGGCCGAGCGCGACCACATGCAGCACGAGTCGTTCGTCAACCCGGCCAAGGCGCTCGCGCTGCGGCTGGCCGAGCGCACGCCGTTGCTGTGGGGCCTGGACGACGTGGCGACCGGTGTCGCCTGGTACGCGGCGCAGGTGCTCGCCACGCACACCGACGTGGTGTGCGACGTGGCCGCCTACCAGCAGGCCGCGAGCCGCACCGCGCTGCACCGGGCCGCCGCGCAGGCCGCGTCGGGCACCGACATCTTCGCCGACCCGGACGACCTCGACCCGTCGGCGGCGACGCCGCTGCGGGCGTTCCTGCTGGCCGTCAGCGCGCAGCAGACCGATCCGATGCGCAGGATGGCCGCCGACATGCTGCCGGACGCGGACCTGATCACCCCCGCCGAGGAGATCACCGCGGACGTGACCGCGTGCGCCGCCGTGCTCGCACTGCGGTTCGAGATGGCCGCCCTGTACCTGGGGTTCGCGGCGGGCACGATCGGCGGCGCCACCCGCTACGCACCCGCGCGGCCGAGGGAGTGAGCGTGGAACTGCTGGAAAACCCCATCCGGCCCTACGCGTGGGGCTCGCGGACCACCATCGCCGACCTCGTCGGCAGGCCGGTGCCCGCGCCGCACCCGGAGGCCGAGCTGTGGATGGGCGCCCACCCCGGCGACCCGTCGCGCATCGGGGCGACCCCGCTGGTGGACGTCCTGGCAAGGGACCCGGCCGGTCAGCTGGGCGCGGAGATCGCCGAGCGCTGGGCGGGCAGGCTGCCGTTCCTGATGAAGGTGCTGGCCGCCGAGGAGCCGCTCAGCCTGCAGGCGCACCCGTCGGCAGAGCAGGCCGCCGAGGGCTACGCGCGCGAGGAGAGGCAGGGCATCCCCCGCGACGCGGCCACCCGCAACTACCCGGACCCGACGCCCAAGCCCGAACTGCTCTGCGCGCTGACGGAGTTCCACGCGCTGGCCGGTTTCCGCGACCCGCACCGCACGGTCGAGCTGCTGCGCGCGGTCGAGACGCCGGGCTTGTCGCCGTACGTCGAGCTGCTGGCCGCGGACCCGAACCGCGAAGGCCTGCGCGCACTGTTCACGACGTGGATCACGCTGCCGCAGCCCGCGATCGACGCGCTGATGCCGGAGCTGCTCGACGAGTGCGTGCGGCACGTGAAGGACCACGGCCCGTTCGAGCTGGAGTGCCGGACGGCGCTGGAGCTGGGCGAGAGCTACCCGGGCGACGCGGGCGTGCTGGCGGGGCTGCTGCTGAACCGGCTGGTCCTCGGCCCCGGCGAAGCGATCTTCCTGCCTGCCGGCAACCTGCACGCATACCTGCGCGGCACCGCACTCGAGGTGCTGGCGAACTCGGACAACGTGCTGCGCGGCGGTCTCACCCCCAAGCACGTCGACGTCCCGGAACTGTTGCGCGTACTGGACTTCAGCTACGGCGACATGACCGTCACGACCGGCGAGCCGGCGGGCGCCCGCCACGTGTACCGGACGACCGCCGCGGAGTTCGAACTGTCCCGCCTGGAATGGCACGGCGACGCCACCCCGGCCCGCCTGCCGGGCGGCACCCCACGCATCCTCGCGACACTCGACGGCGAGCTGACCGTGGCGGCCGCGGAGGAGAAGGTCGTCCTGCCGAGGGGCCGCGCGATGTGGATCCCGGCGAGCGACCCGGAGGTCACGCTCACCCCGGCGGACACGTGGACGCGTGCCTTCGCCGCCACTCCGGGCCACGCCCGCTGACATCTCATTGAGGCGGATTGTCCGTTTCGCGTTGTTTAATCCTATTTGCGCGAAATGACATGCCCGCAATTGTGGGCGGGTGAGACAACACCGCCCATGATTCTCTAGGCTGCTCTCGGATTTCCGGCAATACCGACATGGCATGAGGAGCGAGCGGTGAGCGCAGGGGGCGGTACCAAGGCGATTCTCGCGGCGTTGGTGGCGAACGCGGGTATCGCGGTGGCCAAGTTCGTCGGGTTCGCGATCACCGGCGCGTCGTCGATGCTCGCCGAGGCGGTGCACTCGGTCGCGGACACCTCGAACCAGGGTCTGCTGCTGCTCGGTCAGAAGACGTCGAAGCGCAAGGCCACCAAGGAGCACCCGTTCGGCTTCGGCCGCGACCGGTACTTCTACTCGTTCATCGTCGCGCTGATGCTGTTCACGCTCGGGGCGGCCTTCGCGTTCTACGAGGGCATCCACAAGCTGCAGCACCCCGAGCCGCTGACCTCGCCGATGGTCGCGGTGGTCATCCTGGTGGTCGCGATCGGGCTGGAGATCTACAGCTTCCGCACGGCCATCGTCGAGTCGCGCAAGATCAAGGGCGACGCCAGCTGGTGGGGCTTCATCCGCCAGTCGCGCACCCCCGAGCTGCCGGTCGTCCTGCTGGAGGACGCGGGCGCGCTGTTCGGCCTGGTGTTCGCGTTGTTCGGCGTCGGCCTCGCGGTCATCACCGGCGACCCGGTGTTCGACGCCATCGGCACGCTGATGATCGGTGCGCTGCTCGGTGTGATCGCCATCATCCTGATCATCGAGATGAAGAGCCTGCTGATCGGTGAGGGCGCCACGAGCCCCGAGCTGGACCGCATCGAGAAGGCCGTCGTCGCGGGCCGGGTGCAGCGCCTGATCCACATCCGCACCCAGTACATCGGACCGGACGAGCTGCTGGTCGCGGCGAAGATCGCGCTCGAGCCGGGGCTGTCGCTCGCGGACGTGGCGGCCGAGATCGACGCGGTGGAGAAGCGCATCCGCGAGGACGTGCCCGCAGCCCGCCTGATCTACCTCGAGCCGGATCTGGACCGCACGCCCGCCAACACCTGAGCCCGTTCCGGCGTTATCGTCAGCTGGCATTGTTGACGTGACGGGGAGGGGTGTGGCGTGCCGGGGTCGGGGTTGGCGCGAACCAAGTCGGTCGAGCAATCCATCAAGGACACCGATGAGCCGGGCGCACGGCTGAGGAAGAACCTCAGCGCGTGGGACCTGACGGTGTTCGGGGTCGCGGTCGTCATCGGCGCGGGCATCTTCACGCTCACCGCGCGCACCGCGGGTGACCTCACAGGTCCGTCGGTGTCGCTCGCGTTCGTGCTGGCGGCGATCGCCTGCGGCCTCGCGGGGTTGTGCTACGCGGAGTTCGCGTCGACGGTGCCGGTCGCGGGCAGCGCGTACACGTTCTCCTACGCCACGTTCGGCGAGTTCGTCGCGTGGATCATCGGCTGGGACCTGGTGCTGGAGTTCGCGGTCGGCTCGGCCGCGGTCGCCACCGGCTGGTCGGAGTACCTCAAGACGGTGCTCGCGTACATGTATGGCGACGGGGTGTCGACGTCGTTCGACATCGGCGGCGTGACGGTCAACTGGGGCGCGCTGCTGCTGGTGGCCGTGCTGACGGTGCTGCTGGCGGTGGGCACGAAGCTGTCGTCGCGGGTCAGCATGGTGATCACCGGCATCAAGGTCGCGATCGTGCTGTTCGTGATCATCTTCGGCTTCTTCTTCATCAAGGCGGCGAACTACAGCCCGTACGTGCCACCGGGTGAGACCGGTGGCGACGCCGCGTCGACCGGCGTCGACCAGACGGTCTTCTCGTGGCTCGCAGGCGGCACCAGCTCGGCGTTCGGCGTGTTCGGGCTCCTGGCCGGCGCGTCGCTGGTGTTCTTCGCGTTCATCGGCTTCGACGTGGTCGCGACGACGGCCGAGGAGACGAGGAACCCGAAGCGCGCCATCCCGCGCGGCATCCTCGGCTCGCTCGCGATCGTCACCGTGCTGTACGTGCTGGTGTCGCTGGTGCTGACGGGCATGGTCAACTACACGGAGCTGGCGAGCGAGGACGGCGAGCACAAGACTCTCGCGACGGCGTTCGCGCTGAACGACGTGGACTGGGCCGCGAACGTCATCTCGATCGGCGCGCTCGCCGGTCTGACGACGGTCGTGATGGTGCTGATGCTGGGCCAGATCCGCGTCCTGTTCGCGATGTCCCGCGACGGCCTCCTGCCTCGGGCGCTGTCCCGCACCGGTGAGCGCGGCACCCCGGTCCGCGCGACGATCCTGGTCGGTGGCCTGGTCGCGGCGGCCGCGACGTTCTTCCCGGCGGGCAAGCTGGAGGAGATGGTGAACGTGGGCACGCTGTTCGCGTTCATCCTGGTGTCGGCGGGGGTGATGGTGCTGCGCCGCACGCGTCCTGACCTGGAGCGTTCGTTCAAGGTGCCCGCACTGCCGGTGATCGGTGTGCTGGCGATCCTCGCGTGCCTGTGGCTGATGCTGAACCTGACCATCCTGACGTGGGTGCGGTTCTTCGCGTGGATGGCGATCGGGGTCATCGTGTACTTCGTGTACGGCAGGAGGCACTCGTTGCTGGGCAAGGAGAAGTGACGTTCCTCTGCCTGGACGTCGGTTCCACGTGGACGAAGGGCGCGCTGGTGGCCGCCGACGGTTCGCTGGTGGGCACCGCCCAGCACGAGACGACGCCGCCGGAGGTCCTGGACGGGGTGGCGGCGGTGACCGCCGCCCTGTCCGCCTCTTCCGCCGAGGTCCTGGCGTGCTCGTCGGCGGGCGGCGGACTGCGGCTCGCGGTGGTGGGCCAGGAACGCCTGGTCAGCACGGAAGCCGGGCACCGGGTGGCCCTGTCGGCGGGCGCCAAGGTGGTACACGTGTCGGCAGGCGAGATACCGAACGTGCACGCGGTCCGCGCCGCCCGCCCGGACGTGGTGCTGCTGGTGGGCGGCACGGACGGCGGCGACGAGAAAGTGTTGCTGCACAACGCGACGAAGCTGGCCCTGGCCCGGGTTAAGGTGCCGATAGTGCTGGCGGGCAACACCTCCGCCCGTTCGGCCGCGCTGTCCATACTGGACGGCAGAACGGTGGTGCCGACGGACAACGTGCTGCCGGACGTGGGTGAGCTGGCGCCGGGCCCGGCGCGAGCGGCGATCCGCGAGGTGTTCCTGTCCCACGTGATCGGCGGCAAGGGGCTGTCGAGAGGCCCACGGTTCCGGGAGCTGGTACGCACGGTCACGCCGGACGCGGTGCTGTCCGGGGTGGCGGTACTGGCGGCGCAAGAGGAGGACGGCGCGGTCCTGGTGGTGGACGTGGGCGGCGCCACGACGGATGTCTACTCTGCGGTGTCCATATTGGACGACACGCCGGCGGCCACGGTGGCCCTGCCACCCGACCGCAGGACGGTCGAGGGCGACATCGGCATGCGGGTGAGCGCCCCGGGCGTGATCGCGGAGGCGATCACCGAACGCCTGCTGCCGGCGGACACGAACCTGACGGAGAAGGCACGCGACCGCAACGAGAACGTCGACTTCATCCCGACGACGGACGAGGAGCGGGAAACGGACCTGCGCATCGCGGAACTGGCGGCGACCATCGCGATCCGCCGCCACCTCCGCATGATCGGCGGCCGCCTCGGCCCGAAGGGCGCGGCCACCCTGGTCCTGTCAGGAGGCGTGTTCCGCCACGCACCCTCGACGGCCCGAACGGAAAAGTCGCTGCGCGAAACCCTGGGCCCCATCCTCCGCGACGCCCGAGTGGTGGTGGACCACGAAGGTCGCCTTGGCCCGGCAGGGCTGCTGGCACAGGCAGGCCACCAAGCCACGGCGGCGGCCTTGCTGAGACTCTGAACCGAGCGCACCAGGCCCCCGGCGAGGCACCTCCGGAACGGCAAACCCGGGAGCAGCCGAGTGCGGTGTCCACCAACGTCGCCGATGCCCTGGAAGACGCTTTCGGGGCGTTGAGCGTCCTGAAAGCGCCTTTCGAGACGCCAACCGCCGCCCCACGGCCAGCTCAGAACCGAAACCGGCCGGAACGCAACCCCCACCCTGTCCCGGGGGCGTCCCGCCTTGCCAGTCTACCAGGTGGGGTGGATAAAGCAAAGGCGCGGGTGCCCAGCTGTGGATAACTCACCCTGCTGTGGACAACTTCACCGATCGCCCAGCGTGAAGAGCGCCTGCGGCTCCGCCGGATCCAGGCCCGCCGCCATGGCGACGGCGCGATCCCACTCCGGGTCGGCCGAATAGTTCCCATGCCGCTGCAAACCGGGCGTCCACCGCCGCCCCGGCAGCGGCCCGGGCTGCGGATCCGGCAGCCAGTGGTCGAGCCCCAGTACCAGCGCGCCATGCGGGCTCCGCGTCGCCGCCGCCAGTGGCCCCGGCGTCCCGTCGGCGCGGAAACCCATGCCCAGCAACGAATCCTCGAACACCTGCCGCCGCCACGTGGTCACCGCGCCGCCCAGCGCGTCCGTGCCCCGGCACAGCGACCGCCACCGGGTGCCCAGCTCACCGGCGAACGCGCCCATCGCCGAGAACGGCAGCACCGCCGGGAACGCCCGCGTGTACGCCCACTGCAGCTGCGACCCGACCGTCACGATCCCGATCCGCCGCCGCTCCGGCTCGTTCAGCGAGTTCAGCAGCCGCGCCACCGCGACCGTCGCCAGCAGGCTCCCGTGGCTCTCGCCGATCACCACCACCCGCGTCCCCGGCTCCGCCAGGTGCGTCATCGCGCGCGCCGCCACCTCGGGCGCCACCTTCACCGCGTAGCACGGCGGCACGATCGGGTGCGCCTCCCTCGGCCAGAAACATGCCAGGTCCGCCAGCACGCCCAGCTGCCGCCCCGACTCCGGCGCCCGCGCCGCGTTGTACACCGCCCGCAGCAGCCCGCCCGCCAGCGCGCCCAGCGCGAGCACCCCGACGGCCGACAGCGGCATCAGCCAGTCCGGCGTGCCGACGAACCGCAGGTAGATCGCCACCGCCGCACCCGCCGACAGCGCGCCGGAGCAGGTCAGCACGACGTGGTGCAGGTGCTGCCGGAACCATCCGGCTACTCGCCACTCCCGCGCCGGCGACCCCAGCAGCCGCGCCTCCGCCGAGTCGATCGACCGCAGCCTGACCAGCGCGAACGGGCCGGCCACGACCGCGACGACCGCACCGAGCACCGCGCCTGCGCCCCACAGCAACGTCACCGGCAGGTACCCGGGCGGCACCTGCATGCCCTCGGTCCCGAGCGGCTTGCGCACCGCGATGCCCAGCCCGGCGCCGAACCCGCCGCCGAGCAGCGCCGCCACCGCGAGCACGGGCGCCGCCATCCAGCCACCCGCCCACGGCCGCAGCTCCCTGGGTCGCGACCGCCACTCCCGCCGCGCGATCCGCGCCGCGGGCACCAGCAGCACCGCGAACACCGCGACGACCACGATCAACGCGGCCGCGATCGCCTCCACCGTCTGCTCGGTGCCGGTCAGCCGCAGCGGGTCCAGGCTCACCCCGGCCGCGGCCACCAGCGCCACACCCACCAGGTACAGCGCCCGGCGGGTCCACGGCCCGAGCGCCCTGCGCAGCCACGCACCCGCGCGCCCTGGCACCGCACCCCGCGGGTCGTCCAGCGCCAGGACCCCCGTGATCGCCACCGCCAGCAGGATCAACGCGAGCGTCCACAGCGCGGCGGGCAGCGGCTCGCCGGGCATGGCGAACGGGCCGCCGAGGGGGAGCAGGGCGACCGTCGCGAGCGCCGCCACCAGGTGCAGTGCACGCAGCGTCGGCGTGTCGGGGTCGGCGACCAGGTTCGTGCCCGGCAGGTGGACCCGTGCGTTCGGTGGCGTCGGCGGCGGGTTGCCCGGCGTGGCGCCCGCGTCCACCTCCCACGCGACGCACGAGATGCGGTGCAGCACGTAGATCGTCAGGAGAACCGGTAGAAGACCGATGGTGGGCCGCACCAGGTATGTCTCCCGCAGCCAGTCCGGCACCGTGTCCGCGAGACACGGCGAACCGGGCGCGAGGCACTGTGCCGCGACCAGGTCGAGACTCACGACCGCGGCCTGCGTGACGAGCAGCACGGTGAGGAGTACCGCCGCGAGCCGCAGCAGCGTCCGGCACGCGACGCTCAGCCTGCGTGCCAGGCCGTGCCCGGCGGGGACCGGCGGCAGCATCCAGTGCGCGACGTTCGCGAGTGCGAACGGGAAAAGCACAGCCCAGGCGGCCTTTGCCCAGCCGCCGGAGGTCATCCCGCCCCACGAGTAACCCTCGACGACTCTCGGTATCGACTGCCCCTCGGCCCGCAACATCGGTCCCGGCGCGGGGCGCAGCAGCCGGTCGGCGGGCTGGACGATCCGCCCGAGACCGTCCCCGGCGACGTCGACGGCGGCGACCGCCGAGACCAGCGTCTCCGGCCTGGTGCCCATCACGCCGTGGACACGTAGTTCGACCACGCGGGTGTCCGGCCCAGGCGGGAACAACCGACCCCTCCTTCTCTGCTCGACGACCACTCCAGTCGATCAACTGGTGGCAACGGTAGTGTTCTGGAGGCAATTGAGTCTGGAGGATGTACGGGATGACCGCAGTAAACAGCCAGGACGAGACCGTTAGCCGATACCTGCGCACGGTTGGCAACCTGGACTTCGCGGTGGCAGATCTGTCGCTGGCCGAGTTCGGGCGCAAGGAGATTCGCCTCGCGGAGCACGAGATGCCGGGTCTGATGGCCTTCCGGCGTGAGTACGCCGAGGTCTACCCGCTTCGTGGTGCGCGGGTCTCCGGCTCATTGCACATGACCGTGCAGACCGCGGTGCTGATCGAGACGTTGGTCGAGTTGGGCGCCGAGGTGCGTTGGGCGTCCTGCAACATCTTCTCGACCCAGGACCACGCGGCGGCCGCGGTCGTCGTCGGTCCGCACGGAACGCCGGAGGAGCCCAAGGGCGTCCCGGTGTTCGCGTGGAAGGGCGAGACGCTCGACGAGTACTGGTGGTGCACCGAGAAGATGCTCACCTGGGCCGCCGGTGCGGCGCCGAACATGCTGCTGGACGACGGCGGCGACGCGACCCTGCTGGTGCACAAGGGCACCCAGTACGAGGCCGCGGGTGTCGTGCCTCAGCCGGACGACAACGACTCCGAGGAATGGAAGATCATCCTCGAGACGCTGCGTAACTCGCTCGCTGCCGACAAGCAGAAGTGGACGCGCACCGGCAAGGAGATCATGGGCGTCACCGAGGAGACCACCACCGGTGTCCTGCGCCTGTACCAGCTGGCCGCCGCGGGTGAGCTCCTCTTCCCGGCGATCAACGTCAACGACTCGGTCACCAAGTCGAAGTTCGACAACCGCTACGGCATCCGCCACTCCCTGGTGGACGGCATCAACCGCGGCACCGATGTCCTCATCGGTGGCAAGGTCGCGGTCGTCTGCGGCTACGGCGACGTCGGCAAGGGTTCCGCGGAGTCGCTGCGTGGTCAGGGTGCCCGCGTCATCGTCACCGAGATCGACCCGATCTGCGCCCTGCAGGCCGCGATGGACGGGTACGACGTCCAGCGCCTCGAGGACGTGCTCAACAGGGCCGACATCATCATCACCACGACGGGTAACAAGGACGTCGTGATGGCCGAGCACATGGCGAAGATGAAGCACCAGGCGATCCTGGGCAACGTCGGCCACTTCGACAACGAGCTCGACATGGCGGGCCTCGCGCGCTACCCGGGTATCCGGCGGATCAACATCAAGCCGCAGGTCGACGAGTGGGTCTTCCCGGACGGGCACTCGATCATCGTGCTCTCCGAGGGCAGGCTCATGAACCTCGGCAACGCGACCGGCCACCCGTCGTTCGTGATGTCGAACTCGTTCTCCAACCAGGTGATCGCACAGATCGAGCTGTTCACCAAGAACGAGGAGTACGACAAGGAGGTGTACCGGCTGCCGAAGAAGCTCGACGAGAAGGTCGCCCGGATCCACCTCGAGGCTCTCGGCGGTCAGCTGACGAAGCTGTCCAAGGAGCAGGCCGAGTACATCGACGTCGACGTCGACGGCCCGTACAAGTCGGACCACTACCGGTACTGATCGTTCGCCAAAGGCCGGCTCCCGCTTCGGCGGGGGCCGGCCTTTGTGGCCTCCGGCCCCCGGATTCCAGCGTACGGGGTGGGGGCGACGGTTCTCGGCTCGTTATGGCGTGCTGTGGACAACCGGCGGTGCTGTGGACAAGTCGTGGTCCGCGCCGCGTTGTCGTCGGTGGCCCGGACTACGCTGGATTCCGGGGGGCCGACGGCCACCGTTGATCTTGCCTGTGGACAACCGCGGCTGGTTGTCGGTGCCGGCGGCCAGGCTGGATGTCGGGGGCCGACGGCCTTCGAGGGGTCTCACCGCGTTCGCGCGGAGCGCGGGGCGTCTGTGCGTGCGCTTCGGTCCGCCATCGTCGCGGGGCTAGTGCAGTGTCTCGCCGCGTTCCAGCATGCCCACGAACTTCTCGATTCTCCGCGCGCGGGTTTCCGGGCGTTTCGCCTCCTCCACCCGGTAGAGAATGGCGTAGCGGTTCTGGCTCGTCAGCGTCGTGAAGAACTCCGCCGCCTTCGGGGACGCCGCCAGCGCCGCCGCCAGGTCCGCGGGCACCGTCGAGCTTGCCGGGCCCGCGTACGCGGCCTCCCAGCGGCCGTCCGCCTCCGCCGCCTCCACTTCGCGCAGGCCGCGGGGGAACATGCGGCCCTCCGCGATCAGGCGTTCCGCCGACGCCCGGTTGATCTTCGACCAGCGGGAGCGGCGGGTGCGTGGCGTGAACTTCTGCGCGAACCACTGGTCGTCGACGCGGCGGGCGGTGCCGTCGATCCAGCCGTGGCGCAGGGCCTCCTCCAGTGCCTGGTCGTGGTCGACCGACTCGAGGCCGGTGCCCTTCTTCGCTATGCGCAGCCACACGCCCTGGGTCTCCGCGTGGTCCGCCAGCCACGCCGCGAACTCCGCCTGACCGGCGAAGGTCAGCTCGGGCAACTCACTGGGCATGCAATCCGATCCCCTTGCCGGACGGGTGCGTGAACGTCAGCCGGTCGGCGGTCAGCTCGTACGTCACCTCGTCCCGCAGTGCGTCCGCTACCGCCTTCTCGCCCTGCATGATCTCAGGTGCGCACGCCATCAGCGTGGACATGCCCGGCGTGAAAGTGACTGTGTCGCCCGCGATCACGTACTCGGCCGTGTAGCCGTTGCAGTGGGTCTCCGCCACGACCTTCGTGCCGTCGAACACCAGCGTCACCTCCGGGGCACCAGCGGGCATGCTCGACGCGGTCTGGCCGTCGACCAGCGTGTCCAGCACCCACGTGGTGCCCTTCAGGTCGCGTGTGGTCTCGGCCTCGGCCGCCATGTCGAACACCGTAGTTCCCGTGCGGATCGTCAGGCGGCCGTCGGTCAGCTCCCACTTCGGGTTCGCCGACAGCACGCCCGCGACGAACTCGTCCTGGTCGTGGCGAGCTGTGTCGCAGCCCATCTCCGTCATCGACAGGCCGCCGTCGACGGTCAGCGTGCCGTCCGCCGTGTCGACCTGGCCCTGCATGATGTTGCAGCCCGCCCGCGCGATCAGCCTGCCGTCGTCGGTGAACTCGACCGACAGTTCGGTCTCCGGCGCCAGCTGCCTCGGCTCGCCGGACTCGGTCACCGCCATGGCGAGAAACGTCTTGCCGCGCAACGGATCCGGCTGCTGCTGCCCAGCCGGTTCTTCCTGGGCGGCGCCTCGCGCGCCGCACCCCGCGAGGACCAGCAACATCAGCACCGCGACGATTCTCATACCTCCAGGACGGAGTCGGCCACCTGTCGCGTTGCACGTCGCTACACTCCGGCCGCGTGGTGGTCTGTGATCACGTGGAGGGGATGGTCAGCGCCCCACAGGGACCGTTCTACGGACCGCTGGCCCACGGCTACGCCTGCGGCGCCCACATTCCCGTGCACGTCTCGAGCCCGTGGAACGCGCTGGACGACCCCGTCCGCGACTACGCCGCGAACCGCGAGTCGCTCGCCGACAACTGGGGCGTGACGACGGCGGAGGACTGGTCCCGCCAGGTCGACTACCTGCTCGGCGGCATGAACATCGGACCTGAGGTGGACGCCGTGCTGAACGTGCGGCGCACGCTGCTGCGCCAGCAGGGCCACTACGACCTGTTCACCTGGCAGAACGCCGTCGGCGAGTGGGCCAGGCGACAGCGGAAGGAACCCGCCGAGGTCGAGGAGATGGTCCACCTCGCAGGCGTGGTCACCCGCTACGAGTCGCGGTTCCGCACCGACGGTCTTCTGCCGCACCACGGCCTCGTCACCAGCCTCTTCGGCTACGACTTCGGTCGCGCCGTCAACATGGCCCGGTGGGGTTTCGGCGGCCGTTTCTGCGACTACCGGACCGCTGAGCGGATCGTGCTGCGTGCCGGGGAGCTGTGCCGCCAGCACTACACGTCGTGGGCCGATTTCAGCGCGGGCTACGCGCTCGGCCGGGTGATCCGGTTCGACAAGGAGGAGTACGGACACATGTACGTCTCCGTGCTCGGCCCGCACCGGCTGCTGATGACCGACCGGACCAGCCCGTGGTGGCACGTGCCGTTCGCATAGGGTGCCCCGCGTGGGACGACTGATCGTGATCGAGGGCATCGACGGCGCGGGCAAGCGCACCCTCGCCGACGCCCTGGACCGTGCGCTCGCCGGGAAGGTCGCGCGGCTCGCGTTCCCGCGCTACGGCGTGGACGTGCACGCGGACCTGATCCGCGACGGCCTGCACGGGCGGCTGGGCCCGTTCGGTGACGAGGTGTACGGCATGGCGATGCTGTACGCGCTCGACCGCAGGGCCGCCGCCGCCGACCTGCGCGCCGCGCTCGACGCGCACGAGTACGTCCTGCTGGACCGGTACGTGGCGTCCAACGCGGCGTTCGGCTCGGCCCGCCTGCACCAGGACGCCCGAGGTGAGTTCGTGCGCTGGGTCCACGCGATCGAGATCGAACGGTTCGGGCTGCCGCTGCCGCACGCCCACCTGCTGCTGCGGGTCGCCCCGTCGGTGGCGGCGGAACGTTCGACGCGCCGCGCGCTGACCGACGCCGAGCGCGGCCGCGACACCTGGGAGTCCGACGACGCACTGCAGGCCCGGGTGGCAGCGGTGTACGACGGGCTGGCCACCGACAGCTGGCTGGCCCCCTGGCACGTCGTGGACGGCACGACAACCCCCGACGCGGACGAGCTGGCCAAGAGACTCGCCGAGTAGTTGTCCACAGCAGGGTGAGTTATCCACAGCTGGACCAACGTGCCTTTGCTTTGTCCACCCCACCTGATAGACTGGCAAGGCGGGACGCCCCCGGGACAGGGTGGGGGTTGCGTTCCGGCCGGTTTCGGTTCTGAGCTGGTGGCGGTTGGCGTCTCGAAAGGCGCTTTCAGGACACTCAACGCCCGGAAGCGTCTTTCAGGGCGTCGCGGCGGCGCGAAGGCACCTTTGAGGCCTCGCCGTTCGGGGGCCGCGACCGGCTCCGGTCAGGAACCATCGGCTTTACCGATTGCGGTCCGGCCGGGTTTGCCGGGGTGGTCGTTGCTTACGGTGCGCCGACCAGGTCCGCGCCCCAGTGGGCTATCTCCGCGTTGATGTCCAGGCGGGCGATGGTCGGGTTCGCCGCCATTTCCGCTGTCACCCGGTCGCGGGGGACGAACCACGAGATCTCGAACTCGATGCCGTCGGGGTCCTTGGCGTACAGGGACTTCGAGACCGCGTGGTCCGACGAGCCGACCAGGGCGCCCACCTTCGTGAGCTTCTCTTCGAAGGCCGCCAGTTCCGGCAACGTGTTGACCGACCACGCCAGGTGGTACAGGCCGACGCCGCTGCCCGGTTTGGTCCCGTTGCCGCGGACGCCGAAAAGGCCGAGGTCGTGGTCGTTGTCGGAGTCGGCGGCGCGCAGGAAGGCCGCGGCCGGCCTGCGGTGGACCACCGTGAAACCGAGGATGTCCGTGTAGAACGTGACGCTGCGGTCCACGTCGCGCACGTACAGCACGGCGTGGTTCAGCCTGCGGATGCCCATAGCGGCCGCGCACCTCCGTGCGTCCCTGTTCAACCTTCAACAGATAGATTGCCGGTACACCCTGAAGCGTTACAACCGATCACCCGGAGTGCGGAAACCGGATGAACCGACCGGGTCTCGCGCGAATGAGCTTCACGAAGTGCGACGATGTAACCATGAAGGCACGTGTGCTGGTAGTGGACGACGACCCGGCCCTGGCCGAGATGCTGACCATCGTGCTGCGGGGCGAGGGCTTCGACACCGCGGTGGTCGCTGAAGGCAACCGGGCGTTGCCCGCGCTGCGCGAGCTCAGGCCGGACCTGGTCCTGCTCGACCTGATGTTGCCCGGGATCAACGGGATCGACGTGTGCAAGGCGATCCGCGCCGAGTCCGGCGTGCCGATCGTCATGCTGACGGCGAAGAGCGACACCGTCGACATAGTGCTGGGCCTCGAGTCCGGCGCCGACGACTACGTCGTGAAACCGTTCAAGCCGAAGGAGCTGGTCGCCAGAGTGCGCGCGCGGTTGCGCCGCACCGACTCCGAGCCTGCCGAGATGCTGTCCATCGGCGACCTCACGATCGACGTGCCCGGCCATGAGGTCACCCGTGACGGTGTCGCCATCCAGCTCACGCCGCTCGAGTTCGACCTGCTCGTGGCGCTGGCCCGCAAGCCGCGCCAGGTGTTCACGCGCGAGGTGCTGCTCGAGCAGGTCTGGGGCTACCGGCACGCGGCGGACACCCGGCTGGTGAACGTCCACGTGCAGCGGCTGCGTTCCAAGGTCGAGACCGACCCGGAACACCCCGAGGTGGTGTTGACGGTGCGTGGGGTGGGCTACAAGGCTGGTCCACCGTGATCGGACGGTCTCGGTGAAGCGGTCCTTCCGCGCGGTCGCCCGCCACGGCGCCCGCGCGGTCGCGTTCGGCCAGCAGCGCGCGGTGTACTTCGGAGAGCTGTGGCGCCGCTCCCTCCAGGTGCGGGTTGTGGTGTCCACGCTCGCGCTGTCCTCCGCCGTGGTGTTCGTGCTGGGCATGGTTCTGCAGAACCAGATCACCGACCGCCTGCTGGAGACCAAGGAGGAAGCGGCGATCGCCGCCACCCGCGACGCGGTCGTGGTGGCGCAGCGCGAGCTGACCGGCGTGAACTCCGCCGTCGACGACGTGCGGCCGCGCCTCACCCAGGCCCTGAACAAGCTCACCAGCTCGACGCCGAACACCGACACCGCCAGCTCGTCGGCGGGCACGTTCGAGCCGGTGCTCGCGAGCGCCCCGCCGATCGCGGCCGACGACGCCAGCATGATCAGCGCGGGCCCGTACAGCGACGTGCCCGACAGCCTCCGGCACTTCGTGGAGAACCGCAGGCTCGCGGTGCAGATCCACACGGTCGACCGGTCGTCGGGGCGCACCACGTTCCTGATCGTCGGCGCGCCGTTCGGGTCCGGCCAGGAGCCGATGCAGCTGTACATGCTGTACCCGCTGACCGCGGAGCAGTCCACGATCGGCGTCGTGCAGAGCACGCTGCTCGTCGGCGGCCTCGTGCTGCTGTTGCTGCTCGCGGGCATCGCGAACCTCGTGACGCGCCAGGTCGTCCGCCCGGTCCGCAGCGCCGCGCAGGCCGCGGAACGGTTCGCGGGCGGTGAGCTGGACG
The DNA here is from genome assembly GCF_014203735.1 of Actinophytocola algeriensis. Taxonomy (GTDB): domain Bacteria; phylum Actinomycetota; class Actinomycetes; order Mycobacteriales; family Pseudonocardiaceae; genus Actinophytocola; species Actinophytocola algeriensis. Next base: position 161,935 of record NZ_JACHJQ010000001.1, read on the forward strand.
AACGGATGGTCGTCGTCGGCGAGGACGACGTCGCGCGGCTCGCCCAGTCGTACAACGAGATGGCCGAGAGCATCGAGAGACAGATCCGCCAGCTCGAGGAGTTCGGCACCCTGCAGCGCCGCTTCACCTCCGACGTGTCCCACGAGCTGCGCACGCCGCTGACCACCGTGCGGATGGCCGCGGACGTGCTGCACGCGTCGCGCGAGCAGTTCCCACCCGGCCTCGCCCGCTCCACCGAGCTGCTGGTCGACGAGCTGGACCGGTTCGAGTCGCTGCTCGGCGACCTGCTCGAGATCAGCCGCCTGGACGCCGGTGTCGAGGAGCTCGTCGCCGAGTACATCGACGTGCGGCCCATCGCCGTGCGCGCCGCGCAGGCCGTCGCCACGATCGCGCGCAACGCGGGCACCGAGATCATCCTCGACCTGCCGGACGAGGAGGCCTCCGCCGAGGTCGACTCGCGCCGCATCGAGCGGGTCATGCGCAACCTGCTCGCGAACGCGGTCGACCACGGCGACGGGCACCCCGTGCGGCTGCGCATGGCCGTCGACGACAAGGCGCTGGCCGTGACCGTCCGCGACTACGGCGTCGGCCTGCGCACCGGCGAGGCCGACCTCGTGTTCAACCGCTTCTGGCGCGCCGACCCGTCCCGCAACCGCCACACCGGCGGCACCGGGCTGGGGCTCGCCATCAGCCTCGAGGACGCCCGCCTGCACGGCGGTGGCCTCGACGCGTGGGGCGGGCCGGGCAAGGGCGCGTGCTTCCGGCTCACGTTGCCGCGCCGACAGGGCGTCCCCTACACCGACAACCCGCTGCCGCTCCCGCCGCCGGACGCCGACGTGCCGTCCGCGGACGTCGAGCCCCGGGAAGGCGACGCCGTCCGGGTCACCGTCGCGAGCGCCACCGAGCCCGAGAGCCCCGAGCCGGAACTCGAGCCGCCCACCCCGGTATGGGAGGAGGCCAGATGAGACGGCGCCTCTCGGTCACGCTGCTCGCGATCGCGGTGCTGGTGCTCGCCGGCTGCGCCAACATCCCGGAGGAGTCGACACCGCACGCGGTCCGCGACGAGCAGCAGATCGTGCCGGAGGCCGCCGAACGGCCACCGACGCCGAACCTCAACGCGTTCGACCTCGTGCGCGAGTTCGTCAAGCGCTCGGGCAACCCCGAGGCCGCCTCGATGTACCTGACGGACAAGGCCAAGGAGCAGTGGCCGGCCGACAGCAAGCCGTACGTCATCCACGACACGTTCAGCACCGTGCCCATGTCCAACGACGACCAGAAGCAGTCCGGTGAGGACCAGGGCGGCGTCGAGTCGGGACGTGTCGTCGTGGTGCTGCGCGTGACGCAGATCGGCACGCTCGGCCAGGACAACGCGTTCATCCCGCGGATCGGCAACCCCGAGTTCCGGGTCGGTGTGGTGCGCGAGAACGGCCAGTGGCGCATCGACGCGCCGCCAGAGCACGTGTACGTGCCGTACTCGTACTTCAAGACCAGCTACCGCGCCGTCACCGTGTACTACTTCGACCCGGACCTGCGCATCACCGTCCCCGACCAGCGCTACGTGCCCGCGGCGCCCGCCGCAGGGCTGCCTGCCCGCGTGATCAAGGTCCTGCTGTCCGGCCCGTCCGACTCGATCCGCCGGTCGGTGGTGTCCCCGCTCGAGGGCGTCGGTGCCCGCACCAACGTGGTGCCCGACGCCGACGGCACGCTCGTCGTCGACCTCAATCCGCTCGGCGACAAGAGCGAGGAGCAACGCGAGAAGATCGCTGCCCAGATCGTCCTGTCGCTGCAGACCGTCACGTCCAGCCGCCTCCGCATCAAGGGCGACAACGTGGACCTGATCCAGGGCCACGGCGACTGGCGCCTGTCCGACATCAAGCAGTACGACACCGCCACCAAGCCCGGCCCCGACCAGCAGGGCCTGCTCGTGTCCGGTGGCAGGCTCCGCATGCTCCAGGACGGCAAGGCGGCCCCCGGCCCCGCCGGTGAGGGTGCGTACGACGTCGTCAGCGCCGCCCAGTCCATCGACGGTGAGCAGCTCGCGGTCGTCACCCAGGTCGACGGCAGGCTGCGCCTGCGCGTCGGCCGCTACGGCGAGGCACTGCAGGAGGTCGCGCTGGACGCCACGACCATGTCGAGACCGACCTGGCGGGTGTCCACCGGCGACGACCAGGACGCCGGCGAGGTGTGGACCGTCGAGGACGGCAACGTCGTCCGCGTCGTCCGGGCGGGCGACGAGACGTGGCGGTCGGTCGAGGTCAACGCGTCGGCGCTGAACGAGAACTTCGGCTCGATCACCGAGCTTCGCCTGTCCCGCGACGGCACGAGGGCCGCGATCGTCACCAGCAGGGGCTGGGTCGTCCTCGCCGCCGTGGTGCGCGACAAGGACTCGGTCAGCCTCGCACTGCCCCGCACGCTGTCCCCGACCATGATCGTCAACGCCGTCGGCGTCGACTGGCTGAACCAGCACACCCTCGTGGTCGCCACCCGGCAACCGCAGATGCCGGTGATCAACCTGTCGCTGGACGGCCTCACGATCGACCACTACGACCCGAACAACCTCCAGTTACCGGTCCGCGCGATCACCGCCGCTCCCGACCGCGAGGTCGTCGTCACGGACAGCGCCGCTGTCTCGGTCGTGTCCGGCCTCGGCCAGGTGTGGCACCGTCTGCAGAACGGCCAGGGCCCGAGCTCGATCCCGTTCTACCCGGGCTGACGGCTGTCCATCGGCTCCCTCCTTTCGTGGATGGGCAAGGGTTCTGGTGGTGTCGGGTTGGTCGAGGGACGTGTCAGGTGGCGCCTGGGGCGACCGGCCGGTTGCCCACGTAGTCGGCGCTGGCTTCGCCTCGACAGGCTCAGCGAGCCCTCACGTGGCCGTGAACGCCAGTACCGTCACCTCCTCCGTTCCGCCGTGGCGCAGCGCCGCCACGCAGGCGGCGGCTGTCGCGCCGGTTGTGATCACGTCGTCGATCAGGACAGCGGACCGGGGCGCCCGCCCCGCGCACCGCAGCCGGCCGCTCAGGTTCGCCACCCGGGCGTCCTGGTCGAGGCCCACCGAGTCCCGTGCCCGGCCGGACAGGCGCAGCACCGGCGACACCGATGCCCGGTGTCCCGCGTGGACCAACGCGGTGGCACAGGCGCGGGCCACCGCCGTCATGTGCTGGCCGTACCGGGCGCGGGCCGCGGACGGCCGGGACGGTGCGGGCACCACGACATATGGCCCTGCCCGGATCGTCGGCAGTGCGTGTGCGAACGCCCGTCCCAACGGCACGGACAGCTCGTGCCGCCCCTTCTCCTTGTACGCCAGCACAAGCCTGCGCGGGGCGCCCTCGTAGCCCGCGAGGGCGTACGCGGCCGCGCCGAGGTCGGGCCGGGGCACCGGGCGCACCTTCAGCGCGCCCGCGCACTCGGCGCACCAGGCGGTCGCGGGGGCGTCGCAGCCCGCGCAGCGGTTGGGCAGGACCAGATCCAGAATCGAACGCATGGTCGACATGATGCACCACGACACCGACAAAAGCCCAAGTCCCGGAAGGAGGAACCTTCGTCGCTGGGAGTTGCGTCAGAACGTGTGTTTCAAGGACTGGGAGACGGCGCATACCTCCTTCTGAGTGAACTTGTTCGGGGAACCTTGATCACTCGAAGACCGTTGAAGGGTTATGGAAGGCGCGATCAGTCGATCATCGCGGAAGGCAGCCGTGCCTGGTCCGGCTGGCCGAGCGCCACGCGCGCGGCCGGCGGGCGGGCCCTCGTGCGCGAAGGGGGGCCACGTTGCGCTCAGTCACCCGGGCGGGACGTACAAGTTCCCCCGCCGAGGGGGCTTTTGCAAAGGCACAACGCGAGATAACGTCTCGGCATCAGCTTTCCCGGTTTTCGCAGGGAGGAGGCGAGTAGCCATGACCCTGGCGCCGGTGGGGCCCTGAGGTAGGGGAGCCCCTCAAGCCCCCTGGAGAGTCCAGATTTTCCCGGCGCCGCCGTTAGTTCACTATCTCGCTGACAGGCGAGGGAGGTTGTGTATGGACATCGTCGTTAAAGGCCGCAACGTCGAGGTGCCCGATCACTACCGAGTGCACGTCGAGGAAAAGCTCACCAGGCTCGAACGCTATGACCGCAAGGTAATCCGGTTCGACGTGGAGCTGTTCCACGAGCCCAACCGCAGGCAGTCGAAGAACTGCCAGCGCGTCGAGATCACCGGCAAGGGCAGGGGCCCCGCCGTACGCGCTGAAGCGTGTGCAGGCGACTTCTACGCCGCGCTCGACGCCGCCGTCACAAAACTCGAGAACCGCCTCCGCAGGCTGCACGACCGCAGGCGCGTGCACTACGGACGCAGGGGCCAGACCTCCGTCGCGGAGGCCACCGCGCACGCCTCCACCGAGCTTTCCGCGCTGCCCGCCACGAACGGTCGCGCGCAGACCGCGGTGCTGCCCGCGAGAACCGAGCAGGCCGTAGGCCTTCCCGAGGTGCCGTCCCAGCGCTGGGAAAGCGCTGAGGAGGACAACCTTCCTGGCAAGATCGTCCGGGAGAAGGAGCACCCGGCCAAGCCGATGACCGTCGACCAGGCTCTCTACCAGATGGAGCTGGTCGGACACGACTTCTTCCTCTTCCATGACGCCGATGCCGACAAGCCGAGCGTCGTCTACCGCAGGAGGGGCTTCGACTACGGCGTGATCAGGCTGGTCTGACACGAAACGCGACAAGCCCCTGGGAGACAGCCCGGGGGCTTTCGCATGTGCGCGGCCGGTGCACGCGTTGTGCCCGGTGCCGGTACGGTGCGGGCCCATGCGCACTGCCAAGATCATCGCTGTTCTGTTCGCCGCCACCGCCGCGCTGGGGGTCAGTGCCTGTGGCAGCGACGAGCCGCAGGACTCCGGACAAGCACAGCAGGAGACCGCGGCACAGGACGCCGAGGAGAAGGACACCGCGGAGAAGGACGCCGAGACCAAGGCGAAGTCAGCCGACGAGCTGGCCAAGGACGTCGAGATCGTGACGTGCGAGAGCGGCACCGGTGCCGGCGTGAGCGCGACCGTCGAGGTCACGAACTCGCTGGACGAGCCCATGGAGTACATCGGCACCATCAACTTCCTGGACGCCGCGGGAACCCTGCTCACCGAGGGCTACTTCAACACCGGCACCCTCGAGCCCGGCGCCAAGTCGACCGAGGAGGTACCCGGGGCCAACGTCTACGAAGTGGTCCAGGGTGCGACCTGTGAGCTGGTCGAGGTGAAGATCGACGAACCGGTCTAGGCAGCCCGGTTCGAGGACGGCCTACGATGGGGGCAGGGTGAGGCAGCTCTCTCCCTGTCATAGGCGCGCACACGATCCAGCTAGCGAGGTTGAACCTGATGGTGCTGTCCCGGATTCTTCGAGCGGGCGAGGGCAAGACGCTCAAGCATCTGAAGCGGATCGTCGAAGAGGTCAACGGCCTGGAGGACACGGTCCTCGACCTGACCGACGCCCAGCTGCGAGCGAAGACCGACGAGTTCCGCAAGCGCTACGAGGAGAGCCGCGACCCGGACCTCCCGGACGGCGAGACCGACGAGGACGCGCTCGGTGACCTGCTGCCGGAGGCGTTCGCGGTCATCAGGGAGGCCGCCAAGCGGGTCCTGGGCCAGCGGCCCTTCGACGTGCAGATCATGGGTGGCGCCGCGCTCCACCTGGGCAAGGTCTCCGAGATGCGCACCGGTGAGGGCAAGACCCTGACCGCGGTGCTGCCGTCGTACCTCAACGCGATCTCCGGCAACGGCGTCCACCTCGTCACCGTCAACGACTACCTGGCGAAACGTGACGCCGAGTGGATGGGCCGCGTGCACCGCTTCCTCGGTCTCGAGGTCGGCGCGATCCTGTCCGAGATGACGCCGCAGCAGCGCAGGTCCGCCTACCGCGCCGACGTCACCTACGGCACGAACAACGAGTTCGGCTTCGACTACCTGCGCGACAACATGGCGTGGAGCCTGGACGACATGGTCCAGCGCGGCCACAGCTTCGCCATCGTCGACGAGGTGGACTCGATCCTCATCGACGAGGCGCGGACCCCGCTGATCATCTCCGGTCCCACCGACCAGAACTCCCGCTGGTACCAGGAGTTCGCGCGGATGGTGCCGAACATGAAGAAGGACGTCCACTACGAGGTCGACGAGCGCAAGCGCACCGTCGGCGTCACCGAGCCGGGCGTCGCCTACATCGAGGACCAGCTGGGCATCGAGAACCTGTACGAGGCGGCCAACACGCCGCTCGTCGGCTACCTCAACAACGCGCTCAAGGCCAAGGAGCTGTTCAAGCTCGACAAGGACTACATCGTCCGCAACGGCGAGGTCCTGATCGTCGACGAGTTCACCGGCCGCATCCTGGCCGGCCGCCGCTACAACGAGGGCATGCACCAGGCCATCGAGGCCAAGGAGAAGGTGGAGATCAAGGCCGAGAACCAGACGCTCGCCACGATCACCCTCCAGAACTACTTCCGGCTCTACCACAAGCTGTCCGGCATGACCGGTACGGCCGAGACCGAGGCCGCCGAGTTCCAGGGCACCTACAAGCTGGGCGTCGTGCCGATCCCGACGAACCGGCCCATGGTCCGCATGGACCGCTCCGACCTCATCTACAAGACCGAGGAGGCGAAGTTCGAGGCGGTCGCCGACGACATCGCCGAGCGCCACGAGAAGGGCCAGCCGGTGCTGATCGGCACCACGTCCGTCGAGCGGTCCGAGTACCTGTCGAAGCTGCTGGTCAAGCGCCGGATCCCGCACAACGTGCTGAACGCGAAGCACCACGAGAAGGAGTCGGCCATCGTCGCCGAGGCCGGCCACCGCGGCGCGGTCACGGTCGCGACCAACATGGCCGGTCGTGGTACCGACATCGTGCTCGGCGGCAACCCCGACCACCTGGCGGAGGAGGCCCTGCGGGCACGTGGCCTCGACCCGCTGGAGACGCCGGACGAGTGGAAGGCCGCGCTGCCGGGGGCGCTGGAGAAGGCACGTGCGGAGGTCCACGCGGAGGCCGAGGAGGTCCGCGAGGCAGGTGGCCTGTACGTGCTCGGCACCGAGCGGCACGAGTCGCGGCGCATCGACAACCAGCTGCGTGGTCGTTCCGGCCGTCAGGGTGACCCGGGCGAGTCGCGGTTCTACCTGTCGCTCGGCGACGAGCTGATGCGCCGGTTCAACGCCGCGTTCGTCGAGCGCGTCATGGTGACGATGCGGGTGCCGGACGACCAGCCGATCGAGGCGAAGATGGTCACCCGCGCGATCAAGAGCGCGCAGACGCAGGTCGAGCAGCAGAACTTCGAGATCCGCAAGGACGTCCTCAAGTACGACGAGGTCATGAACCGGCAGCGCAAGGTCATCTACGGCGAGCGCAGCCGCGTCCTGAAGGGCGAGGACCTGCACGACCAGGTCGAGAACATGATCGTCGACGTGGTGACCGACTACGTGCGCGCCGAGACCGGTGGCGGCTACGCGGAGGACTGGGACCACGAGAAGCTGTGGACGGCGCTGAAGACGTTGTACCCGATCTCGCTGAAGTTCGACGACCTCGTCGAGGAGGCCGAGGCGGAGGGCAAGGACCTGACCTCGGAGTTCCTCGAGGAGGCCATCGTCGCCGACGCGAAGCGCGCGTACCGCGACCGCGAGGCGGACATCGACGCGAAGGCGGGCCCGGACGCCATGCGGCGGCTGGAGCGTCAGGTCATGCTGTCGGTGCTGGACCGCAAGTGGCGCGAGCACCTGTACGAGATGGACTACCTCAAGCAGGGCATCGGCCTGCGGGCCATGGCGCAGCGCGACCCGCTGATCGAGTACCAGCGCGAGGGCTTCGACATGTTCGCGACCATGCTCGAGGCGCTGAAGGAGGAATGCGTCGGCTACCTGTTCAACCTGCAGGTCGAGCAGCCGGAGCCGGAGCCGTCGGACGCCGCCTCGCTGCCGTCGGCCGCTGACCGGGTGGTGCGGGCACAGCGCGCGGTCGCCGCGGCACAGGCCGCGCAGCAGGCTCAGGCCGAGCGGGTCGCTGCCGCCGAGGAGAAGATCCCGCCCGCGCTGCGTGGGAAGGGCCTCGGGGCGCCTCCCGGTGGACCGCAGAAGCTGACGTACAGCGGACCTGCCGAGGGTGGCGGCGTCGAGTCGCGGAGCAACAGCTCGAACAACGGGCGTGACGGTGGCAGCGCTGACGGCAGCGGTGGCAGTGGCACGCGCCGGGAGCGTCGTGCGGCTGAGCGGGCCGCGCAGAAGAAGGGCAAGAAGGGCCCTCGTCGGTAGTTTGCCCGGGCTGGCCATGCCCTGAAAGACGCTTTTCGGGACGTTGAGTGTCCTGAAAGCGTCTTTCGAGGCATCAGCCTTCGGTCGGGGGCTGGGTCAGAGCAGTTCCAGCAGGAACGGCAGCTCTTCCGGGGAGTACCACGCCAGTTCGTGGTCCTCGGCCTCGCCGAGGGTGAACTCCGCGTCGCCGTCGCCCAGGTCTGCCTGGTCGATCACCGCGGCCGCGGCACGGACGGCTGGTTCGGCGTCCGAGGTGTCCAGGTGTACCGCCGCGACCTGCTTCAGCTGCACCGGCCCGGACAGGCGCACCACCGAGTAGTCCAGGTCGGGTCGGAGGGTGGCGCCGTCGACGTCCGCCGAGACCACGGCGCGCCTCGGCAACACCAGTTCCGGATCCTCTTCGAGCTCGGCCGCCAGCAGGCGCAGGGACGCGCGGGACGCCTCCAGCATGGCCGCGTACTCCAGCTCCTCGGACGACCCCGATGCGTAGGACTCCCGCAGCATCGGGGTCAGCGCGAACGCCGTGCCGCTCACCGCGGACAGCTCGCCTGCGGCGTTCAGCGTCCGCAGCATCAACACCGTTGCCGGTATGTAGACCCTCACCGTGCTCCCGTTCCCTCTGCGGCGGGCAAGGCCTAGATCCTGGCACACCGGCGACGTGCGATGCTCTCGCCGTGGACGGCCAATCACCCAAGGACCGGTTCGTGACCGTGTTCGGTCGCAAGCCCGTACTGGAGGCGCTCGCCGATCGGCGGCTCGACGTGGACAAGGTCATTCTCGCCGACAACGCCCGCGGCGGCGCCGCCAAGGAGATCATCGACGCCGCTGGCGCGCGTTCCGTGCGGGTCGAGCGGGCCAGTGCGCACCGCGTGAAGGTGCTGGCGGGTAACGGGAAGCAGGACCAGGGGGTGCTCGCCGACGTCGTCGCGCCGCGGATGCGGCGGCTGGTCGACGGGCTCGCCGCGCGGCCCGCGACCGTGCTCGTGCTCGACGGGATCACCACCCCGGCCAACGTCGGGATGATCCTGCGGACCGCCACCGCCGCCGGGATCGAAGGGATCGTCGTGCCCCGGCGTGGCGTGGCGGGCATCGACCCGCTGGTCGTGAAGGCCTCCGCCGGAGTCGCGTTCCACGCGCCGGTGCTGCGCTGCTACACGGCCGAGGAGGCGTGCGCCGCGCTCCGCGACGCCGGTTACCCGCTGTACGCGCTGGACGGTGCCGCCCGCCAGTCGTTGTTCGACGCCACGCTGCCGCGCCGGGCCGCCTATGTGCTCGGCGGGGAGACGGCCGGGGTGAGTCCCGAGGTCCGCAAGCACGTCACGGGCCTGGCCTCGATCCCGATGGCGGGCGGGGTCGAGTCGCTGAACGTCGCCAGTGCGGCTGCCGTGCTGTGCTTCGAGCTGGTTCGTCGGCACGGTCAGTAACCGGACCATCCCATGGGGTGGTCTTTGTCCGGAATGGACGGTCCCTCAGCTCAGTAGGGCATGACCGTTCCAGCTCTACCTGACGAGCCGTGCCATCTCCAGTTCCGGCGGCTGCCGGACTACGAACCGGACTGCGATCCGGACGGGATCGGGCCACCCATGCGGTGGTCGAGCCTGCGTCCCGCGACCGGCCCGCAGCTGCGCCTGGTGCCGCCCGCGCCGGAGCCTGACGGACCGCCCGTGGCTCCTGCCGCGTTGGCGCAGGTGCTGCGGCGGGTGCTGGAGGTGCTGGACGGGCGGCGGCCGGTGAACCAACTGCGGACGTTGTTGCCGGATGTGGCGTTCGAGGCGCTGCTCACGAGGTTGCGGACCGTGCGGCCGGGGGGTCGGCACGTGCTGCGGAAGCTGCGGACGTGTTACCCGACGAGGTCCGCGGTCGAGGTGAGCGCGGTGATCGGGATCAGCTCGCCCGCCGGGCGGGAGCGGGTGGTGGCGGCCGCGGCACGGTTCGAGCGCCACGGCGACCGGTGGCTGTGCGCGGTGCTGCGCATTCTGTGACGGGTTTGGCCTCCGGCCCCCGGTTTCCACGCTACGGCGCACCACCGACCAAACCGCCCGCCGCGCACCTGCCGGCGGGCGGTTTGTCCACAGGTCGATGAGTTGTCCACAGTTGGGCCGGCGCGCCTTGCTTTATCCACCCCACCTGGTAGACTGGCAAGGCGGGACGCCCCCGGGACAGGGTGGGGGTTGCGTTCCGGCCGGTTTCGGTTCTGAGCTGGCCGTGGGGTGGCGGTCGGCGTCTCGGAAGGCGCTTTCGGGGCATCGGGCTTCACGCCTCCAGGACGATCTTGCCCGTCGCCTTGCCGTTCATCAGCAGGCGCAGGCCTTCCGCCGCTTCCTTCATCGGCAGGCGCTGGTCGATCGGGGGGACCAGTTTTCCCTCGGCGACCAGTTGGTAGACCTCCACCAGCGCGCGGTTGAACGACGCTCCCGGCTTCACGTAGTAGAACGACGCCCGGCGGCCCCGCGCCCTGCCCAGTGGCTTGCCCAGCCACCACGACGCGAACCTCCGGATGGTCCGCAGGTACGGCACGACCCAGTGGTTGTTGTCGTTCAGCGTGCTGGCACTGCCGTAGTTCACCAGGATCCCGCCGTCGGCCAGCAGGTCGTACGACACCCGCAGGCTGTCGCCGCCGAGGTGGTCGAACACCGCGTCCACGCCGCCCGGCGCCAGTTCGCGCACCCGCGCCGCCACGTCCTCCGTGCGGTAGTCGATCGGGGTCGCGCCCAGGGTCCGGACCGCGTCGTGCTTCGACTGCGACGCCGTGCCCAGGACTTTCGCGCCCGCCGCCACCGTCAACTGCACCAGCAGCGTGCCCACGCCGCCCGACGCGCCGTGCACGAGCACCGTCTGGCCGGGCCGGACCGCCGCGGTCTGGTGGACCATCTGCCACGCCGTGACGCCGTTCATCGTCGCCGCCGCGGCCACGCCCGCGTCCAGGCCGTCCGGGACCGGCACCAGGCGGTCGGCCTTCACGGCCACGTGGGTGCGCCACGCGCCGGTCACCATCAGCGCCGCCACCCGGTCGCCGACGGCCACGCCCGTCACGTCCTCCCCGAGTGACGTGACCTCGCCGACCAGGTCGTAGCCCGGCACGAACGGGTACTTCGGCTGCATCGGGTAGCGGTGGCTCAGCATCTGCACCTCCGCGAAGCTCACGCCGCTCGCCAGCACCCGCACCAGTGCCTCGCCGCGACCGGGCGCGGGCGAGTCGGTGTCGGCGACCCGCAGCTTCTCCGGGCCGCCGCGGTCGGTCAGGACGATCTCCATGTCAGCTCCTTGGTTAGATGTTCTAACACAAATTAGAGCCTCTCAAAGTCACGCTGTCAAGCGGACGGCGCGCACCCCGGGGAAGGCGTGACACTATGGCGGTACATCAGCCGAGAACGGTCACAAACCGTCCGACTTCCGAGGAGGCGAGCCAACCCATGGACGCCGTTTCGTCTGTGCCCGAGCCGGTCAACGAGCCGGTGCGCGGCTATGCGCCGGGCAGTGCCGAGCGCGAGTCACTGCAGCGCAGGATCGCCGAGCTGGAGGGTGAGCGGCACGAGCTCACGATGACGATCGGCGGGGAGCGGCGGATGGCGGGCGGCGACCCCATCGACGTCGTCCAGCCGCACGACCACCGGCACGTCCTCGGTGTGTCCGGGCAGGCCACCGGCAAGGACGTCGCGGACGCCGTCGCCGCCGCGAAGCAGGCCGCCCCGGCCTGGCGCGACCTGCCGTTCGACGAGCGGGCCGCCGTGCTGCTGCGCGCCGCCGACCTGCTGTCCGGCCCCTGGCGCGACACGATCAACGCCGCGACGGTCCTCGGCCAGTCCAAGTCCGCCCAGCAGGCCGAGATCGACAGCGCGTGCGAGCTGATCGACTTCTGGCGGTTCAACGTCTCCTACGCGCGCCGCGTGCTCGCCGAGCAGCCCGCGTCCAGCCCCGGTGTGTGGAACCGGTTCGACCACCGGCCGCTCGACGGGTTCGTCACCGCGATCACCCCGTTCAACTTCACCGCCATCGCGGGCAACCTGCCGACCGCGCCCGCGCTCATGGGCAACACGGTCGTCTGGAAGCCGTCGCCCACCCAGCAGCTCGCCGCGCACTACACGATGCGCCTGCTCGAGGCCGCGGGCCTGCCACCCGGTGTGATCAACATGGTGACCGGCGACGGCGCCGCGGTCAGCGAGGTCGCGATGACCGACCCGGACTTCGCCGGCCTGCACTTCACCGGCTCCACCAAGACGTTCCGGCACCTGTGGCGCCTGATGGGCGAGCAGCTGGACACCTACCGCTCGTACCCGAGGATCGTCGGCGAGACCGGCGGCAAGGACTTCGTCGTCGCGCACCGCTCCGCGGACCCGGCCGCGGTCGCGATCGGCCTCGTGCGCGGTGCTTTCGAGTACCAGGGCCAGAAGTGCTCGGCCGCGTCCCGCGCGTACATCTCGCGGTCGCTGTGGGAGGGCGGCCTGCGGGAGCAGCTGGTCGACCTGACGACGTCGCTGTCCTACGGCGATGTCACCGACTTCAGCCACTTCGGTGGCGCGGTGATCGACTCGCGGGCCTTCGCCAAGCACAAGGACGTCCTCGCCCGCGCGGCGAACACGGCCACGCTCGAGGTCCTGGCCGGCGGCACCTGCGACGACTCGGTCGGCTACTTCGTGCAGCCCACCGTCCTGCTCGGCTCCGACCCGACCGACGAGGTGTTCACCACCGAGTGGTTCGGCCCGATCCTCGCGGTCACGGTGTTCGACGACAGCGACTACGGCAAGGTCCTCGAGCTGGTCGACACGTCCACGCCGTACGCGCTCACCGGGGCGGTGTTCGCCACCGACCGCGCCGCCATCGAGGAGGCGCACCGGACGCTGCGCTTCGCGGCGGGCAACTTCTACGTCAACGACAAGCCGACCGGCGCGGTCGTCGGCCAGCAGCCGTTCGGCGGCAGCCGTGGCTCCGGCACCAACGACAAGGCGGGCTCGATCTACAACCTGCAGCGGTGGGTGAGCCCGCGCTCGGTCAAGGAGACGTTCGTCCCCGCGACCGAGCACGGCTACCCGCACATGGGCTGATCAGTTCACGCAGGGCACGCCGTCCACGGGCGGCGTGCCCTTGATCCCGCCCACGTACTCCGTGACCTGGGCGGGGTCGACGGCGACGACCGAGCCGGCGCCGGGGACCTCGTGTGCACCGTCGGTGATCGGGATCGTGCCGACGTGCAGCGACGGTGCCGCGGCCAGCTGCCCGGCGAGGCCGAGGAGGTCGAGCCCGGGGTCGGTCTGGAGCCTGCCCGCCACGGCGTCGACGAGCTCGGTGAGGTCGGCGTCGCCGAGCTTGGCCACCACACCCTGCAGGAACACCTGCGCGCGCTTGACCCGGTCGAAGTCGCCGTTCGGCAGGCCGTGGCGCTGGCGGACGAACCCGAGCGCCGCGTCGCCGGTGACCACCTGCTCACCGGCGGGCAGGTCGACGCCCGCGTAGGGGTCCTCGGCGGGTGCGTTCAGGCACACCCGCACCCCGCCGACCGCGTCGGCGAGGTCGGCGAACGCGGCCATGTCGACGAACGCGTAGTGCTCGGGCTGCACCCCGGTCAGGTCGCGGACCACGTCGAGCAGCTTGTCGGTGTCGAAGAACTTCCTGACCTGGCTGATCCTGAGCGGCGGGCCCTCCGGCAGGTGGACCCAGGAGTCGCGTGGCAGTGACACCAGGCTCACGGCGCCGTCCTCGTGGACCTGCGCGAGCGCGAGCGTGTCGGTGCGGCCCTCGGCGTCGAGCCCGCCCACCAGGACGCTCGTCGGCTGGACCGTGTTCTGCTGCGGCTGGTCGGCGGCGGGCGGGGCGCTGCGGCGGAACACCTCGGGGATCACGAACGTGGCCACCGCGGCGATGACCACCACCACGGCCGCGGTGGCGAGCACCAGCCCGTACCGGCGCCGCGGCTTGCCGCGCAGGGTGTCGAGGACCTCGCGGCCGTCGACGGCGCGGGCCGCCTGGTCGGCGAACACGTCCCGGATGAGCTGTTCTGTGCGGTCCTCGGTCATGAGTAGGCCTCGCTCACGTGGTGCTGGTGTGCGGCGCGCAGGGTCGACAGGGCGCGCGAGATGTGGCTGCGGACCGTGCCAGCCGAGCAGCCGAGCAGGTCGGCGATCTCGGCGTCGGTGCGGTCCTCGTAGTAGCGGAGCACGAGTGCGGCGCGTTGTTTGCGGGGCAGGGTCGCGATCCTGCCCCGCATGGCGTCGCGTTCCGCGTAGCCCGTGGCGTGGTCGGCGGTCGGGGTCCCGAGCGCGTCCAGCGTGCTGTGCGAAACGGCGCGAGCCGCCCTGCGCCGCCGCCACGACAGGTACTCGTTGATGATCATGCGGCGCACGTAGGAGTCCCGCGCCTGCAACTGGCCGATGTGCGACCACTTCCGCTGCGCCCGCAGGAGCACCTCCTGGACCACGTCCTGCGCGAGGTGGGGATCGCAGGTCATGGCGGTCGCGAACCGCAGGAGGCGGTCGAGCCGGTCGACCACGTACTGGTCGAAGCTGTCCAGCACCACGACTCCGTTCTGTGTCGGTGAGGGTCGCCCGTAGAACGTGGCCGGGTGGTCGTTTTGTTGAGTCCGTTCGCAGACTCCTGGTCAGGCGGTCATCCAGGCGCGCAGCGCGCGCAGGCTGTTCTTCGCCGGCCGGGCGAGCCGGTCGTCGGCGAGGGCGGTGTCGAGGGTGGCGATCGCGGTGTCCCGGTTGCCGCACCCGATCAGACGAGACGCGGCCTCGACACCGTGTGCGATCTCGTCGCCGTGGTGGCGGACCACGTCCAGCCACACCGCGACCGCCGCGTCGAGCAGCCCTTCCTTCGCGAACGCCTCGGCGACCTCGAGCCGGTACTTCGCGAGGACGTCGCGGGTGAGGACTTCGGTGAGGATCTCGTCGGCAGCCGCCGCGCCGCCGATGGCGAGCCACGCTTCGACGGCGGTGTCCAGCCAGGTCCGGTCGATGTTGGTGCGGACCGCCCTGCGTGCGGCGGCGATCGCTTCCTCGGTCCGCCCGATCCTGCTCAGGCCCTCGATGAGGTGCACGTGTTGGTAGCCGGCCACGTCGGGCAGCACGTCGGCGATGGCGGCCAGCAGCTCGTCCGTCAGCCCGATCTTCTCGTTGCCGAGGATCTCCTCGACGAGGAGATCGGAGAACACCTCCATCCGCACGCCCTTGACCAGCATGTCCACGATCAGGCCGCGCCCCAGGTCCACGTGGCCTGCCCGGCACAGGATCTCCGCGGCTTCCGTCTGGTGGCGTGGGTCGAGCCCCGCCGCGAGGCGGTGCACCTCCTCGGCCGTGCCGTGATCGCCGGACGCCAGCAGCACCTCGGCGATGAGGGCGAAGTCGTACGGGCCGATCAACGGCTCCGCGAGCGCGGCGCGGAGGCGCTCGGCGATCGCCGGCACTTCGCCGAGCCCGGTCAACAGCCGCGCGAGCTGCGCGAGATGTTCTGCCCTGAGGTGGTTCGCTTCCTCGACGGTCCGGAGCAGCTCGGCTTTGGCGCCGCATTCGGTCAGCACGTACGCGGCGCTGTGGAACTCGCTCCCGTCGATCGTCGAGCGGGCCAGGGCGCGTCGTGCCAGGTCGACCGCGAAGGTCTGGTGTCCGCGCTCGTGGAGCCGCTTGGCCGCCCACGTCAGGTGCGATGTCGAGAAGACCTCCGCCGAGGACAGGATGTCGGCCGCGCGTCCGCGGTCCGCCGCGGCCGCGACAGCGAGGACGAAGTCCTCCTCCGGCACGTTGGGCACGGCCAGGACCAGCGTGATCGCCCAGTCAGCGTCGTCAGCACGGCCGGAGCGCACGGCGAGGTCGGCGAGTACACCCCAGCCCACCGCGCTGTCGCCGACGGTGTCGGCGATCCGGGCGGCACCGGGCGGCAGGGGCAGGTCCGCGCCGGGCCGCACTGCCGGGTCGGCACGCAACGTCGTGCACAACGCGCCGACGAGCCGGGCCGCCGCGTCGGTCATCTCGTGCTCGAGCATGAGCTGGGCGACGGCCATGACCGTCAGATGGTCGTTTCGGTGTTCTGCCGTGCGCACGAGCACCCGTTCCGCACGTGCCAGGCCGTCGGGCACCAGCTCACCCAGCGCCGACACGGATCGCCGGATCGCCGTGAGCCCGGCGTCCTCGGCGAACCGGGTCAGCCACTCGGCAGCCTCCTCCGGCGCCACCAGCTTCCCCAGCGCGACCGCGCACTCGATCCGGACGGTCTCGGCCAGGTGCGGGTCGTCGCGCATGGTCCGCAAGCGGTTCAGCACGGGATCGCCGAGGGACGCGGAGGAAAGCCCGCCGAGCACCTCGCCGACCTCCTCGGCGTCGTCCCAGGCGTCGGCGAGCGCGCCAGTGCACAGCAGCAGGTCCACCAAGCGGTCCACGACCGACGCGGCCAGCTCGGGATCCGCTTCGATGTCCTCGGCGAGCAGCCGCCCGGCGAGCAGCACCTTCTCCTTCGTCCCGGCGAGCAGTGTGCGCAGCACCCGGCCGATGTCGTGGTTGTTCCTGCCCCACAACACGAACGTGAACAAGGCGTACGCGCGGCCCGCGTCCGAGAGGCCACGCTCGATCCACTCGTCGAGATCCGGGAAGTCCGAGGGGATCGCGCCCGCGCTGTACCGCGCCGCCAGGAACTCCGCGAACGAGTGGTGCCGGAACTCGAGGTCCTTCTCCGTGCGGGTGAAGACACCGGTGCCCGCGAGCACCTCCGCCAGGTCGGACTGCCACGCGGCGGGCAACGCGTCCCGGCGGGTCCGCACCCAGTCGTACGCGGCGTCCAGCAGCGACTCCGCGTGCATCCGGCCGGCCGCCATGTGCTCGATGATCTCGACGCGGTGCTGGTGCGCCCACTCCACCAGCGCGAGCCGGTCCGGTGTCGTGTGCAGCGACCGGCGCAGGTCGGCCAACGTGTCGCGCCTGCGCGGGTGGTCGTCCAGCAGGTAGGTCATGAACCGCTCGTACAGGCGCATGCGGCTGTTCGGCAGCGGGCGGCCGGGTTCCAGCGTCTTGGCGATGGCCGCGATCGTCGCGAGCAGCGGGTTGCGGAGGAGATCGCGCAGCCTGCTGTCGTGGGCCTGGCTGAGGAAGTCCTCTGCGCGGCCGGTGTAGTCGATGGGGCTCTGCGCCCGGAACCAGTGGTTGGCGAACTCCGCCAGCCCGGACCTGCCGAACGGCTGGATCACCACGGTCGCCACGCCCGCCTTGTCCAGCGGATCCATCTCGGCCTTCGGCAGCTGCCGGGTGGTGATCACCAGCCGCTGGTCGGTGTTCCTCCGGATCTGGTGGACGAGCGTGGTGATGAGCCGCGCACGGGCTTCGGGCTCGGTGATCTCGTCGAGGCCGTCGATGAAGACCAGCCAGCGTGCGCCGAGGGAGCGGCGGGCCAGCACCTCCGGTTTCGGCCGTTGCGAGAGCAACCCGCCGAGGGTTTCTTCCGTACCGGCCGCGAGGAGTTCGGCCCACGCCTTGTTCTCCACCAGCGCCCGCGCGGGAATCCGCAGCGGCAGGACCGGCTCGGCGAGCGGCGGCGGCCCCGGATGCCCGTCGGTGAGCCACAGTTCGGCGATCTGGCGGACGTACATGTAGCCGACCGTCGACTTGCCGCTGCCGGGGTCACCCGTGATCAGCAGGTGCCCGCTGCCGTTCAGCGCGTCGGTGACGTTCAGGATGCGTTCTTCGTGCTGCGGCTTGTGGTCGGACTCCTGCGAACGCTCGGTCTGGGTGGTGCGTACGTACTGCCGGACGTACACCTCGGTGAGCGTGGGCTGCTTCACCCCCAACAGCCGGTACGGCAACGGTTCTGTGGCTTGGAGCTGGGCTTCCAGCAGGTCACGCAGTGCGGGTGTCAGCGGCGGCCGGTCCGCCCACGACGTCAGTGGCGGCACGTTTTGTTCTTCGGCGGTACCCATGTGCAGGGTCACCTGGTCGATGCTGCCCGCCTGGACGACCGGGCCTGTGACGTGCCCGCTGATCTCGTTGCGCCAATCGACCATGTGACAGTTCTACGCGGGTCCAGCGGATCCCGTGAACGCGGACGAGGCAACCGGGCAACAGTAGGTGGCGTACTGATCACTAGCTGGAGCGGCAACCGGTGAGGTGTTGCCGTGTTCATCCTGGAGGGCTGATGATCCACAAACGGGCTCGGGTGGGCCTGCTCGCCGCGGCGGTCGCCGCGGGCGTGGCGGTACCCGCTCTGGGGGCGCCCGGTGCCACCGCGGCACCCGGCACAGCGGCACCTGGCGCGGCACCGGGCGGACCGACGGTCACGCTGCTGACCGGCGACAAGGTGACCATCGGCGGGACGCACGGGGTGCGGGTGCGTGCCGCGGAGGGGCGCGAGCACATCTCCTTCTACACGCGCAAGGACGAGCGGGGCGACACGCACGTCATCCCGGAGGACGCGGTTTCCCTGCTGTCGCAGGGGAAGCTGGACCCTCGGCTGTTCGACGTGACCGAGCTGGCCCGCATCGGCTACGACGACGCGTCCCGGAAGTCCCTGCCGCTGATCGTGGACTACGCGGGTGCCACCCCGCGGGCGGCGGGGGCGCAGGCGAGCCGGGAGCTTCCGACGATGAGCGCGGCGGCGGTGTCCGTCGACCGGTCCGCCGCCTACTGGCCGACCGCGCGGCAGGCCAACAAGGTCTGGCTCGACGGTCCGGTCACGGCGAGCCTCGACCACTCCGTGCCGCAGATCGGCGCGCCGGACGCGTGGGCCGCGGGCCACACAGGTGCGGGCGCGACCGTCGCCGTGCTGGACACCGGCATCGACACCACGCACGCGGACCTGAGCGACGCGGTGACGGGAGGCAAGAACTTCACCGACAGCGACACCGATGACGATCGCTTCGGGCACGGCACGCACGTCGCCTCGATCATCACCGGCAACGGCGCCGCGAGCGGCGGCAAGTACCAGGGTGTCGCGCCGGATGCCAAGCTGCTCAACGGGAAGGTGCTCGGCGACTTCGGCGGCGGTCAGGAGTCGTGGATCATCGCCGGCATGGAGTGGGCGGCCCAGAGCGGCGCCGACGTCATCAACATGAGCCTCGGCAGCTCGATGCCCAGCGACGGGACCGACCCGATGTCGCAGGCCGTCAACCGGATCACCGCCGACACCGGCGCGTTGTTCGTGATCTCCTCGGGCAACTCCGGGCCCGGTGACGAGTCCATCGGCAGCCCGGCCGCGGCCGACGCGGCGCTGACCGTCGGTGCCGTGGACCGCGAGGACCGGCTGGCCGAGTTCTCCAGCCGGGGCCCCCGCTGGGAGGACGGCGCGATCAAGCCGGACATCACCGCACCGGGCGTGGACATCGTGGCCGCCAAGGCCGCGAACGGTGTGATCGGTGACCCCGCGCCCGAGGGCTACGTGTCGCTCTCGGGCACGTCCATGGCCGCGCCGCACGTCGCCGGTGCCGCCGCGATCGTCGCCGCGCAGCACCCCGACTGGGCCGCTGACCAGCTCAAGGCGACCCTCATGGGCAGCGCGGCGCCGAACGCCGAACTGAGTGTGTTCGAGCAGGGCGCGGGGCGCGTCGACGTCGCGGCCGCCACCACGGCCACGGTCTTCGCGAGTCCCGCGAGCGTGAACAACGGCACCGCACAGTGGCCGCACGACGACGACCAGCCGATCGCCAAGACCCTGACCTACACCAACACCGGCACCGAGCCGGTCACGCTGGACCTCGCCGCCGACATCACCGGACCGGCCGGATCGCCCGCGCCGCAAGGGATGTTCACGCTCGGGGCCACCCAGCTGACCGTCCCGGCCGGCGGGCAGGCGAGCACGACCGTCACCACCGACACGAAGGTCGACACCGCGGACAGCCTGTACAGCGGCGTGATCACCGCGACCGGTGGCGGAGCCGAGGTGCGCACGCCGGTGGCCGTGAACCGCGAGGTCGAGAGCTACGACGTCACGGTGAACTTCCTCGACCACGACGGCAAGCCGACCGACCAGTACTTCTACCGGTTCGTGGACGTCAACAACCCCAAGGCGTACCTGCCCTTCGACCCGTCCGGCACGGTCGTCGTGCGGCTGCCCAAGGGCGAGTTCTACTTCGAGGCCTCGGTCCAGAAGGAGATCGGCGAGTACGACTACCTCAACGCCCAGTTCGCCGAGCCCGCGTTCACCGTCACCGGCGACGCCGAGCTGACCGTCGACGCGCGCGAGGCGAAGCCGTTCGGGTTCACCATCGACAAGCCGAACGCGGGTCAGGGCGCCGGGATCTTCCAGTTCGCGCTGGAGACCGCGTGGGGCCACACGGGCACGACCGCGTTCGTCGGCAGCTTCGACGACTTCACCATCAAACCCGCCACGACCACGAAGGAGGACAAGTTCTCCTTCATGGCCGAAGCCCGCATGGCGGAGGAGAACGGCGAGTCGTTCGAGGGCAGCCCGTACCTGTACAACCTGCGGCACACCGAGAACGGCACCGTGCCGGAGGTCCTGGAGTGGCGCGTCCGCGACCGGCAGCTGGCGAAGGTCAAGGGTGAGTACGCGGTGGCCACGCCGGGCATGATCGGCGTGCGGGAACAGTTCCTGCCCGTCCCGCTGCCGTCCACGCTCACCGAGTACTACACGCCGGGCGTGCCGTGGGACGCCACGTTCTTCGAGACGCCCGACATGGAGACCTTCCCGCCGATGGCGATGGCGTTCCAGATCGAGCCGAAGACCTACCGGCCCGGCCGCACCACGACCGAGCAGTGGAACCT
This sequence comes from Actinophytocola algeriensis, assembly GCF_014203735.1. Taxonomy (GTDB): domain Bacteria; phylum Actinomycetota; class Actinomycetes; order Mycobacteriales; family Pseudonocardiaceae; genus Actinophytocola; species Actinophytocola algeriensis. Next base: position 182,870 of record NZ_JACHJQ010000001.1, read on the forward strand.
CGGCGTGTTCTCACCCGCGTTCCCGACGAGCCCGTACGCGGGTGACTTCGCGGGCAGGCTCGGCGACGACACCCGGTTCGACCTGCCGTTGTTCAGCGACCAGGACGGCGCGCGGGCCGGGTACTCGCCCAGCGACGGCAGCACCACGCTCCTGCGGGACGGCGAGGAGGTCGCCGAGGAGCCGTACCCGGGTTCCCTGCGGACGATCCTGCCGCCGGAGCGGGCCGAGTACACGCTGCACACCACCGCGACACGGCCCGCGCCCGCTCGTCTGTCCACTCAGGTCAGTGCGGAGTGGACGTTCGCGTCGGAGCACAACGGCGGTGTGGACCCGGTGTTCCTGCCGCTGCTGGCGCTGCGGTTCGCGCCGGAGCTGGACGACCACAACGCGGCACCGGCCGGGAAGCGGTTCACCATCCCGGTGTCCGTGCAGCGCAACGGCACGCACGAGGTCGGCCGCGTGGACACGCCGGTCGTCGAGGTCTCCTACGACGACGGCAAGACGTGGCAGAAGGCCAAGGTCAGCCGTGACCACGGCCAGTGGAAGGCGAAGGTCGAGCACCCGGACGACGCGCGGTTCGTGTCGCTGCGCGCGAGCGTCGCGGACGGGGACGGCAACAGCCACAGCCAGACCGTCATCCGCGCGTATGCGCTGAAGTAAGCAACCTGACGCCCGTCAGCCGGCGTTTTGATCACGGTCGAAACGTCCATCTGGAGGGCAGATGATCCACAAACGGGCTCCGTTGAGCCTGCTCGCCGCGGCGGTCGCCGCGAGCGTGGTCGTACCGGCGGCGGCAGCCGCCCCGGGTGCCGTGGCGGCACCCGCCGCCGGTACGACCGTCACGTTGCTGACCGGGGACAAGGTCGTCGTCGGCGGGATGTACGGGGCGCGGGTGCTCCCGGCCAAGGGCCGGGAGCACATCGCGTTCCAGGTCCGCCGGGACACCGACGGCGACACGCACGTCGTCCCGTCCGACGCGGTTCCCCTGCTGGCACGGGGGAAGCTCGATCCCCGGCTGTTCGACGTCACCGAGCTGGTCCGTGCCGGCTACGACGACGCGTCCAGGAAGATGTTGCCGCTGATCGTGGACTACGCGGGCGCGACGCCACGCGCCGCGGGCGCGCGGGTCAGCCGGGAACTCCACACCATGGGCGCGTCAGCGGTGTCCGTCGACCGCTCCGCCGCCTACTGGCCGACCGCGCGGCGGGCCGACAAGGTCTGGCTGGACGGTCCGGTGAAGGCGAACCTCGACCACTCCGTGCCGCGGATCGGCGCGCCGGACGCGTGGGCCGCCGGGCACGCGGGCGATGGCGCGACCGTCGCCGTGCTGGACACCGGCATCGACGTCACGCACCCCGACCTGTCCGACGCCGTGGTCGGCGCGCGGAACTTCACCGACAGCGACACTGAAGACGACCGCCTTGGCCACGGCACGCACGTCGCGTCGATCATCACCGGTGCGGGCGACCCGCACCGCGGCGTCGCGCCGGATGCCAAGCTGCTCAACGGGAAGGTGCTCGGCGACTTCGGCGGCGGTCAGGAGTCCTGGATCATCGCCGGCATGGAGTGGGCCGCGGGAAGCGGTGCCGACGTGGTGAACATGAGCCTCGGCTCGTTCTTCGGCAGCGACGGCACCGACCCGATGTCCCAGGCCGTCAACCGGATCACCGCCGAGACCGGCACGCTGTTCGTGATCTCCTCCGGCAACAGCGGTCCCGGCGAGGGCAGCGTCGGCAGTCCTGGCGCCGCGGACGCCGCGCTGACCGTCGGCGCGGTCGACCGCGAGGACCAGCTGGCCGACTTCTCCAGCCGCGGCCCGCGCCTCGGGGACAACGGCCTGAAGCCGGACATCACCGCGCCCGGCGTGGACATCGTCGCCGCGAAGGCGAAGAACGGCGTGATCGGCGACCCCGCGGCCGACGGGTACGTGTCGATGTCGGGTACCTCGATGGCCGCGCCGCACGTCGCGGGTGCGGCGGCGATCCTCGCCGCGCAGCACCCGGACTGGGCCGCGGACCAGCTCAAGGGCACCCTCATGGGCTCCGCGGCGCCGAACGACGCGCTGACCGTGTTCGAGCAGGGCGCGGGCCGCGTCGATGTCGCGGCCGCCACGACGGCCACGGTCTTCGCGCACCCCGCGAGCATCGACAACGGGATCGCGCAGTGGCCGCACGACGACGACCAGCCGATCACGAAGACGGTGACCTACACCAACTCCGGCACCGAGCCGCGCACGCTCGACCTCGCGGCCGACGTCGACGGGCCCGGATCCGCCGCCCCGCAAGGGATGTTCACGATCGAACCCGCGCGGCTGACCGTCCCGGCCGGTGGGCAGGCCAGCGCGACCGTCACCACCGACACCCGCGTGGCGGCGGCCGACGGCCGGTACACCGGCGTGGTCACCGCGACCGGCGACGGCCAGGAGGTCCGCACCCCGATCGCGGTCGAACGCGAGGTCGAGAGCTACTCGGTGACCGTGGACGTGTTCGGCTTCGACGGCGCGCCCACCGACACGTACCTCCTGTCGTTCGTGGGACTCGACCAGCAGGTCGCGGTCGCGCCGTGGGAGGAGGACGGCACGGTCGCGGCCCGCCTGCCGAAGGGCCGGTACAGCCTGTCGGCCAGCGTCTACACGCCGAGGGACGCCCAGGACTTCCGCTTCGCCGACATCCTCGAACCCGCGTTCGTCGTCGACGGCGACACGTCGTTCACCGTCGACGCGCGGGAGGCGAAACCCGTCGGGTTCACCGTCGACGAGCCGACCGCCACGTCCGCGCTGTCGGTGATCGCGGCGTCCAACCGCACCGCCTGGGGCGAGAGCACGTCGTCGTTGCACCTGTCGTCGCTCGACGACTACTTCGTCCGCCCGTCCACCACCTCCGACGACGGGTTCGGCATCTCCTTCGACACCCACCTCGCCAAGCCGAACGGGCCGTACTACAACGACAGCCCGTACCTGTACCACCTGCGGCACAGCGAGACCGGCCGGGTTCCGGAGAACCTGCGGTGGCGTGTCAAGGACCATGCCCTCGCGACCGTGCGGACGTCGTACGCGCAGGGCACACCCGGCCTGCTGGGGCTGCGCGAAGGCATGTTCGCCATGGCACTGCCCGCGACGGTCACCGAGTACTACACGCCCGGTGTGCCGTGGGAGAACGTCTTCTACGAGGTCGTCGACCTGGAAATACTGCAGATCGCGTCGGACAGCTTCCAGCTGGACCCGAAGGTCTACCGGGCGGGCCGCACGACGGAACGCTGGAACGTCGGCGTCCGCGGCCCCGCCATGCCTCGGAACCCGTACGGCGCCCACCACACCGCGGGTCGCACGGGTGACGAACTGGCGGTCGAGCTGCCGCTGCTGGCCGACCAGGACCCCGGCCGGATCGGGTACCCGGCGGGCGGGGGCAGCCTGACGTTGCTGCGGGACGGCGAGGTCGTCGACGAGCAGCCGTCCGCGTCGTACGGGGTGTTCGACGTCGGACCCGGGCAGGCGGTGTACACGTTGCGCGCCAACCACGAGCGGACCGGCGCCCGACTGTCCACACAGGTCAGTGCCGAGTGGACGTTCACCTCCGGGCACACGGCGGAGCCGACCGCGCTGCCACTGCTCGCGGTGCGGTTCGCGCCGGACCTGGACGACCGCAACGCGGCACCGGCCGGGAAGCGGTTCGCCATCCCGGTGTACGTGCAGCGCAACGGATCCGGTGTGGCCGGCGTCGGCGCCCCGGCGGTCGAGGTGTCCTACGACGACGGCAGGACGTGGCGGAAGGCCAAGGTCAGCCGTGACCACGGCCGGTGGCGGGCGACCGTCGACCACCCGGCGGGAGCCGAGTTCGTGTCGCTGCGGTCGAGTGTGTCCGACCGGGACGGCAACGCGCAGCGCCAGACCGTGATCAGGGCGTACGCGCTGAAGTGAGACGAGTGGCGCCGCCGCCCGCCATACTGGGAAGGTCACCGACCAGGAGGAGGGCGGCGTTGCCCACCATCGACGTCAACGGCACAATGCTCGGCTACGACGACACCGGCGGCCCCGGCCCCGCGGTCCTGCTGAGCCACTCGCTGTTCTTCGACCGCACGATGTTCGCCGCGCAGGTGGCCGAGTTCGGGCGCCGCTACCGCGTCGTCACCTACGACCACCGAGGGCAGGGCGAGAGCGCCCGGTCCCCGTATGTCGACATGGACACCCTCGCGGACGACGCCGCCTCGCTGGTCACCGCACTGGACCTCGGGCCCGCGCACGTCGTCGGCCACTCGATGGGCGGGTTCGTCGCACTGCGGATCGCCGCACGGCACCCGGAGCTGCTGCGGTCCGCCGTGGTCCTGTCCTCGTCCGCCGACGAGGAGGGGCAGGTCGAGAACTTCCAGGCACTGCTGGAGTACGCGCGCACCGCCGGTATCCCGGAGGCCGTGGATGCCCTGGCGCACACCATGTTCGGCGACACCACGATCGCGGCACGGGTCGCGCTGCTGCAACGCTGGCGGCGCCACTTCGCCGCACTGGACGAGTCGATCCTCACCGCCGCCGAGGGCGTGGTGCACCGCAAGGCGGTCGTCGGTGAGCTGGTCGGCTGCACCGTGCCCATGCTGGTGTTGTCCGGCGCCGAGGACCACGCCTACCCACCGGAACTGTCCCGCCGGATCGCCGACACCGCCGCGAACGCCCAGCACCTCACGGTCCGCGGCGCAGGGCACTCGCTGGCGGTCGAGCGACCGGACGTGGTCAACGACCTCATGGCCGCACACTTCGCGGCCACATAGCCGGGACACCGCAAGCCGGGACACAGAAACGCCCCCGCGTCGTCGCGGGGGCGCTTCTGTGTTCGTGCTGCGTCAGCTGCCCGGGAACTCGGCGATCTCGTCCGCGGCGGGCGCGGTGATGTCCACCGGCTTGCCCCAGTCCGTGTAGTCGATCTGCATCTTGACCGACTCGGTCTTGCCGGAGGCCGGGTTCGGCGTCGGCATGTCCATCGTGAAGCGGACCGGCAGGTCGTCCTCGTCGATCCACACGTCGACCGGGAAGTCCTTCAGACCGGACTGGATCGCCTGGTCCATGGCGGACTTCATCGTCGGGTCTTCCTGGTTCGCGGCCAGTTTCTCGACGTCGACGGTGATCGTGTAGTGCGTGGTCTGCTTGCCGTCGAGCTCTTCTTCCTTGGTGTCGGTGATCTCACCGGCCTTCTCGAACTGCTCGAGCGTCGCACGCGGGTCCGCGTTCTTGCTCATCTGCTCGGTCATGCCGCCGAGGGCCTGCGCCATCGGGTTGCTCTTGTCGTTGGCGTCGATCTTCAGCCACGACTTGCCCGGCTCCAGCTCCTGCGGGAGCTTGATGTAGAAGATGTTGTCCAGCAACACCATCGACATCGTGCCTTCGGGCGTGGTCATGTCCATGGACATGGCCGCGTTGTCGGCGGACATGCGGAGGTCGCCCTCGCCGGTCAGCTGCTGACCAGCAGCGTCCGCCGAGATCTTCATGTGGGCGGTGCTCGTCTCGGACGTCTGCTCGCCGATCGACTTGGCGAGGTCGGCGAGACTCGCCGCCGCCACCGAACCGCCGCCTGAGCTGTCCCCGCCAGAGTTGTTCGACGACGAATCGCCGGATCCCCCGTTGTCCCCGCACGCGCCCAGCGTCAACGCCAACGCGAACGCGGACAGCGCGATGCCTGCCTTGCGCATAGCCTGTTCTCCCTTGGTGAATGTGCGGACAGAGTAGCCCGGACGGCCGCGTCCTATACGCCGGGTGCGCAAGGTTTGTCCGTCCTGATCGGTGAAGTAGTCCCCTGCCTCGCGTTCCTGAGACGGACGCGGCGCGGTTCGGTTCCCGGCTTCGGTCCTTCGTCGGGAAGGAAGTGAGCTAGTGCTGTGTCCACCGACGTCTGCCGGGTCCTGCGGCGGGTCCGGCCAAGCTGACGGTGATCGCCCGTGCCGGGGTGGGCTGGCACAACGGACGTCGTGAGGGCGCCGAGGGGCGCGAGCCCTCACACCACACCGACCCATGCCAAGCCACCGAAGATGCCAACCCAGGGAGCCATCCCGGAGGCCTGCCCCTCCGGCGAGGACAAACCACGAACCCAACACGGCCAACGTAAGTGGACAGCAACTAGTCCACGTGCTCGTCGAGGCGGGCGCGGGAGGTGAGGAGCCTGCGGAGCGACTCGAGCCTGCCCGGCCGGGCCAGGCCCGCCTCGGTGACCACGTCGAGCATGCAGTCCGGGTCCTCGGGCGGGCCGAGGTGACCGCAGTTCGACGGGCACTCCTCCACGGGCTCCACGAACTCGGGGAACGCGGCCACGATGTCGTCCGGCTCGATGTGGGCCAGGCCGAACGAGCGGATGCCCGGCGTGTCCACCACCCAGCCGCCTGCCGGGAGTGGCAGTGCGACGGCCGTGGTCGACGTGTGCCTGCCCTTGCCGACGGCGCTCACGGCGCTCACCGCGCGGAACGCGTCCGGCACCAGCTTGTTGACCAGCGTCGACTTGCCGACACCGGAGTGGCCGACGAGCGCGGACACCTGGTCGGTCAGCCGTTCGCGCACCTCGTCCGGCTCCTGGTCGCTACGCGTGATCAGCATGGGCAGCTCCAGGTCCGCGTACGCCTCGACGATGTCGTCCGCACTCGCGAGGTCAGACTTCGTCAGGCACAGCACCGGTTTCAGGCCACCCGCGTACGCGGCGACGAGGCAGCGGTCGATGAACCCGGTGCGCGGCGGGGGATCGGCGAGCGAGCACACGATCAGCAGCTGCTGCGCGTTCGCCACGACCACCCGCTCGTACGGGTCGTTGTCGTCGGCGGTGCGGCGCAGGACGCTGCTGCGGTCGGCCACCCGCACGACCCGCGCGAGCGTGTCCGGCCGCCCGGACGTGTCACCCACCAGGTCGACGAGGTCGCCGACGACGATCGGGGTACGGCCCAGCTCGCGGGCACGCATCGCGACGACCTCGTGGTCCGGTTTGCCGTCCAGCGCGCACGTCCACCGGCCGCGGTCGACGCCGACGACCATCGCCATGCGCGCGTCGGCGTGCTCCGGCCTGATCTTGCTGCGCGGCCGGGTGCCCTTGCCGGGGCGCACCCGGACATCCGACTCGTCCAGGCGATCCCAGTCCGACTTCCGGCCGCGTCTGCTCATGCCGTCACCGCTCGTCGGAGAGCATGTCCGCCCACATGGCGGGGAAGTCCGGCAGTGTCTTCGCCGTGGTCGCGATGTCGTCGACCTCCATGCCGGGCACGGCGAGGCCGACGATCGCGCCCGCGGTCGCCATCCGGTGGTCGGCGTAGGCGTGCCACAGGCCCGCGTGCAGCGGTTTGGGCCGGATCTCCAGGCCGTCCTCGGTCTCGGTCGCGCCGCCGCCGAGCGCGTTGATCTCGGTGACCAGCGCGGCGAGCCGGTCGGTCTCGTGGCCGCGCAGGTGGGCGATGCCGCGCAGCACGCTCGGGCTGTGCGCCAGCACGGCCAGCGCGGCGACGGTCGGGGTCAGCTCGCCGACGTCGCGCAGGTCGACGTCGATGCCCTGCAGCTGGTCGGGGCCGTGCACGGTCAGCCCGGCGGCGTCGCGGGTGACCGTGCAGCCCATGCGGGACGCGATCTCGCCGAACGCGTCACCCGGTTGGGTGGTGTTCTCCGGCCAGCCGGGCACCGTGACGGAGCCGCCGGTGGCGGCCGCGGCGGCCAGGAACGGTGTCGCGTTCGACAGGTCCGGCTCGACGGCCCATTCGCGGGCGGCGATCGGGCCGGGCTCGACGCGCCACGTGTTCGGCTCGCTGTCGTCGACGGTCACGCCCGCGTCGCGCAGCATCCGCACGGTCATGTCGATGTGGGGGAGTGAGGGGACGGGCTTGCCTGCTGTGGTGTCCCTGTGGTGGACGGTCACGCCTGCCTCGTACCGCGCCCCGGCCAGCAGCAGGCCCGACACGAACTGTGAGGACGCGGACGCGTCGATCGTGACGGCACCACCCGGGAGACCGCCCTTGCCGTGCAGCGTGAACGGCAGCGCGTCGCCGTCGATGTCGGTGCCCAGGGCACGCAGCGCGTCGAGCACGGTGCGCATGGGCCGCTCACGGGCTCGTGCGTCGCCGTCGAAGTGGATGTCGCCGTCGGCGATCGCGGCGGCGGGCGGCACGAACCGCATGACCGTGCCCGCGAGCCCGCAGTCGACCCGCGCGGGCCCGCGCAGCCCGCGGTGCGCGGCGACGATCACCTGGTCACCGCCGTCCCCGGCGTCACTGACAGGCACGCCGAGGGCCTGCAGCGCGTCGATCATGAGGCGGCTGTCGCGGCTGCGCAGCGCACCGGTCAGCGTGCCGCCGCCGTCGCTCAGCGCGGCCAGCAGCAGCGCCCGGTTCGTGATCGACTTCGAACCCGGCACGGCCACGGTGGCGCGCACGGGCGCGGTCGCGGACGGTGCGGCCCAGGGCTGTGTCATACCCGCATGATCCCGCATGGTCCCGCACGCGGTGCAGACTGTCGGTGGGCCATGACACGATCCTGGCCAGGAGGTGATCGAGGTGTGCGGGAGATACGCCGCCACGAAGGACCCGGCCACGCTGGCCGCGGAGTTCGACGCGCTCGACGCGATGGACGACCACGCGCCCGCCACGGACTACAACGTGGCGCCCACCAAGGACGTGGTGGCCGTCGTGCAGCGGCACCCGCGGGACGAGGAGGGCAACCCGGACCCGTCGACCACCGTGCGCAGCCTGCGGGTGATGCGCTGGGGCCTGATCCCGGTGTGGGCGAAGGACATGTCCATCGGCGCCCGGATGATCAACGCGCGTGCCGAGAAAGCCGCGACGACCTCGGCGTTCCGCACGTCGGTGGCCAAGCGCCGCTGCCTCATCCCGGCTGACGGCTGGTACGAGTGGCGCCGGGAGGGCAAGGTCAAGCAGCCGTTCTTCATGACCAGGCCGGACGGGCACAGCCTCGCCATGGCCGGTCTGTGGTCGGTGTGGCGGGATCCGGCGGTCGAGGACGGGCCACCGGTCGTGAGCGCGTCCGTGCTGACCACCGACGCGGTCGGCAGGCTCAGCGACATCCACGACCGGATGCCCCTGCTCATGACGCCGGACAAGTGGGCGGCCTGGCTCGACCCCGACGTGGACGAGGTCGACGAGCTGCTGGCCACGCCGCCGCCCGAGCACTTCGTGGCGGCGCTGGAGGTGCGACCGGTGTCCACCAAGGTCAACAACGTCCGCAACAACGGCCCCGAGTTACTCGAACAGGACGAGGAGAGCACCGACCTCACCCTGTTCGACAACCCGTCATGACCACGCTGAGCATCGACACGCCACACGGGCCCGCCCGCGCGGAGCTGCACTGCGCGCCGGAGGGCCGCGCCGGGCTGCTCCTCGGGCACGGTGCGGGCGGCGGTGTCGGTGCGCCCGACCTGGTCGCGGCCACCCGGGGCGCGACCGCCGCCGGTGTGCACGTGGCGCTGGTCGAGCAGCCCTACCGGGTCGCCGGCCGCCGCGCGCCCGCCCCGGCCGGACAGCTCGACACGGCGTGGCTGGCGGTGGTGGAGCGGCTGTCACGCGAGTGGTTCCACGAGTTACCCCTCGTGTTCGGCGGCCGGTCGTCGGGCGCCAGGGTGGCCTGCCGCACCTCCGAGGAAGGGCAGGCCGTGGCTGTCCTGTGCCTGGCGTTCCCCGTGCACCCGCCGGGTAGGCCGGAAAAGTCCCGTATGTCCGAGCTGGCTGGCGTGACAGTGCCCACGCTGGTGGTCCAGGGCGAGTCGGACCCGTTCGGCATGCCGGGCCCCGGTCACCACAGGGAGATCGTCGTCATGCCGGGTGACCACTCGCTGAAACGCGATGCCACAGGCATTTCCCGGACCGTGGAGGAGTGGCTGGGCCGGATCCTGCGGCCCCTCGACTAGGGAATTCGCACGGGTGAGTCCGCGTTGTGCATGACGTGCTGACTCAGACTCGCCGCGTATCCTCACAGGGGTCCTATGCCATTCCGATGATGGGACAGTTCCGACTGGAAGGGAGCACGGTGCCGAGCACCGAAACCCAGCCAACCCCCCAGGCTGAGACCGAGCAGGAGCGGGCAGAGCGCTTCGAGCGCGACGCCATGCCGCTGCTCGACCAGCTGTACTCCGCCGCGCTGCGCATGACGCGCAACCCGGCCGACGCCGAAGACCTGGTCCAGGAGACCTACCTCAAGGCCTACGCCGCGTTCGCGTCGTTCTCGGCGGGCACCAACCTGAAGGCCTGGCTCTACCGCATCCTCACCAATACCTACATCAACGGGTACCGGAAGCGGCAGCGCCAGCCCCTGCAGTCCCCGACAGACGAGATCACGGACTGGCAGCTCGCGCAGGCCGAGTCCCACACGTCGTCCGGGCTGCGGTCCGCCGAGATCGAGGCGATGGACCGCCTGCCCGACAACGACGTGAAGGAGGCCCTGCAGCAGCTGCCGGAGGATTTCCGGCTCGCCGTCTACCTGGCCGATGTCGAGGGCTTCGCTTACAAGGAGATCGCGGAGATAATGCACACGCCGATCGGAACGGTGATGTCTCGACTGCACCGTGGCCGGCGGCAGCTCCGTGACCTGCTGGCCGGGGTCGCACGTGACCGCGGGTTCCTGCGGTCGGCGAAGCATGAGGTGACCGGATCATGAGCTGCGGCGAACCACATGAGACCGATTGCTCGGAGGTGCTGTCCGAAGTGTGGCTCTTCCTTGACCACGAGTGCGACGGCAAACGCCGTCAGCTGCTGGAACAGCACCTCGACGAGTGCAGCCCGTGCCTCGAGCAGTTCGGCATCGAGGAACACCTGAAGGTGTTGCTCGCCCGCAAGTGCGGCGGCGAACACGCCCCCGACTCCCTGAAGCAGCGGCTCCGCGCCGAGATCAGGAGAACGGTCATCGATCAGGGTGGCGTGCCCGTGCAGGACAAGTAGCACTTGTCGACTCTTTCCGATCTCCTCGCGGAGCACACCAAGCTGTCCGGTGGCGAGGTCGACCACCTCCAGATGGTCGTCGCCGAGTGGCAGCTCCTGTCCGACCTGTCCTTCGCCGACCTGCTGATGTGGGTTCCGGTCGGCGAAGGCCGTGAGCTGGACGAGTTCCTGTGCGTGGCCCAGGCCCGCGCGACGACGGCACCGACCGCGCACCCCGAGGACGTGGTCGGCAGCCGGGTCGCCGTCGGGGAGCACCCCCAGCTGCGCAGGGCGATCCTCGACGCCAGGGTGTGCCGCGAGGAGGACCCGTCCTGGTACCTGGGCGTACCGGTCCGCCGCGAGACGATCCCGGTCACCTACGACGACCGGGTCATCGCCGTGCTGTCCCGCGAAACGGACCTGGCGGTGCCGAGGGTGCCGTCGTCGCTGGAGATCGCGTACCTGGGCATCGCCGCGGATCTGTGCCAGATGGTGGCGGACGGCAGCTTCCCAACTTCCGAGCCCGCGGCGGACGTGCACACGTCCCCTCGCGTTGGCGACGGCCTGATCCGCCTGGACCCGACGGGCGCGGTGGTGTTCGCGTCCCCGAACGCGCAGTCGGCGTACCACCGCATGGGTCATCCCGCGGAACTCGTCGGCGTCCGCCTGGCGCCGTTGACGAGAGGCCTGATCGCGGACCCGTTCGACGCGACGGAAATAGCGCAAAGAATCCTGGCGGCACTGGACGGCCAGCCGTCCATGCGAGCGGAAGCGGAATCGGGCCGGGGCGCGGCGGTGCTCTTCCGGGCCCTGCCGTTGCGTCCCGGCGGCAAGGCGGCGGGTGCGCTGGTACTGGTCCGCGACGTGACCGAGGTCCGGCGCCGGGACCGCGCCCTGATGTCCAAGGACGCGACGATCCGCGAGATCCACCACCGCGTGAAGAACAACCTCCAGACCGTCGCCGCGTTGCTGCGCCTGCAGTCCCGCCGCACGGCGAGCGAGGAGGCCAGAGCCGCTCTTGGCGAGTCGGTGCGCCGCGTGGCCGCGATCGCGATGGTCCACGAAGCCCTGTCCACCTCGGTCGACGAACGCGTGGACCTGAACTCGTTGGTGGACAAGGTGATCCCGGTGGTCGGCGATGTGGCTGTGGCGGAGAACCACGTCCGCGTCCGCCGCACCGGATCGTTCGGCGTGGTGGCGGCGGAGGTCGCCACCCCACTGGTCATGGTGCTGACCGAACTGGTCCAGAACGCGGTGGAACACGCCTACCCCCCGGGCGCGAGCGGCGAGGTGGTCGTCTCGGCGGAACGCTCGGCCCGCTGGCTGGACGTGCTGGTCACCGACGACGGGCGAGGCCTGCCAAGGGGTTTCTCCCTGGAACGTTCGAACGGCCTTGGCCTGCAGATCGTGCGCACCCTGGTGGAGTCCGAGCTGCGCGGCTCACTGTCACTGCGCAGCAGGCAAAGAGGCGGCACGGAAGCGTCGCTGAGGGTTCCGCTGTCTCACCGCCGCTGAGGACGGGCGGCCTCCGGCCCCCCAATCACCAGCGTAGCGACGAGCACCGACATTTCCGTCGCGCGGAAGCGCGGTTGTCCACAGCGGAACCAGTTGTCCCCAGGCGCGACTGCCTCCGCCGGAATTGTCGGTACCTTGCCGTAGCGTGGAATCCGGGGGCCGGAGGCCAACCCCGGACCGCACGGCCCGGCACCTGATCCCGGACACCTGATCCCGGACACACAAAGGCCCGGTACCTGTTCGGCACCGGGCCTTGGCGGCTTTTGAACTGCGTTTCAGACGTTGCTGCGAGTGCGGGTGCGCGCGTTGCGGCGCTTGAGCGCGCGGCGCTCGTCCTCACTCATCCCGCCCCAGACCCCTGCGTCCTGACCGCTCTGAAGCGCCCAGGTCAGGCAGTCGGAAGCGACGGGGCAGCGATGGCAAACGGCCTTCGCCTGAGCAACCTGCAGAATCGCCGGACCGCTGGTTCCCACGGGGAAGAACAGCTCGGGGTCCTCGTCACGGCAGGCAGCGTTGTGGCGCCAGTCCATTTCTACGTGCTCCTCGCTTGGGCGCGTTCCGGTGCGCCTCTAGTCGTCAACCGGTCGTTGGGGTGCTTGTGAATGCTTTCACGAACCAGCCATATGTCAAGACCTCTTCATCACCGAGTGCCTGAACTCACCCGAAAGCTCGACGTCAGAGCCCTATCGCTTCGGAGAGCAACAATCAGGTCACAGCTGGATCTCGCGGTCGGCCACTCGGTGCCGCTCTCACAAGGGCTACCCGACAACCGTCAGAGCATGCTTTACAGACGCAATTTCCACGCTGGTCCGCTCCCCTATGAGGTCGCCGTCGCATTGCACGCGGACCGGGGTCTCGCTCGTGATCCGCATGCCGGGGACGTCGTCGTGCCGGAGCAGTTTCCGTCCGCGCGTCTCACCCTTCTGGCTGATCGCCTGACGGAGGTGTCGGACCACTGTCGGTAAAGCCAGGCTGTGCAACGCGAAAACACCCAGTCCCGCGTCGAACCCCGTGCCGCGGTTGAGGTGGATCGGCCGCGCCCCGAGATAGGTCCACGGGTCCGTGTTGGACACGAACACGAGCCGCAGCCCGGCGACCGGCGCCATGCCGGGAATCTCCACGGTCAGCTGCGGCTGTCCGTGCGCCGGTTTGAGGTACTGCGTGAGCGCCACCCGCGTGTACAGCGCGGGACTCGCCTTCTTGCCCCGCTTGCGGTCCACCTCGGCGACGACGTCGGCGTCCCACCCGACACCCGCGCTGAACGTGAACCAGCGCGGCGCCTCACCGGGCGAGGTCGGCTCGACCCGCCCCAGCCCGACCCGCCTGCGCTTGCCGTTCTCGACCGCGTGCAACAGCTGGTAGGTCGCGTCGACGGGGTCGCGCGGCAGCCCGAGCGAGCGGGCGAAGACGTTCGCCGACCCGCCGGGCACGATGCCGAGCATCGGCACCGACCCGCCGGGGCCGCTCGCGAGGAGGCCGTTGACCACCTCGTTGACCGTGCCGTCACCCCCATGGGCGACGACCAGGTCGGCGCCGTCGACCGCGGCCTGCGCGGCCGCCGCCATGGCGTGGCCGCGGTAGTCGGTCTCGAGCACGTCGAGCTTCACCTGGCTGGCCAGTGCGTGCGCCAGCACGTCCCGGCCGGCCGCGGTCGTCGCGGTCGCCTTGGGGTTCACCACCAGCACTGCACGCATAACCGCAGGGTAGCTACGATCCAGTGCGTCTGTCCGTCCCCGCCCCTGGAAGGCCTCCCCGTGCGCATCGAGACCGACGCCCCGAAGACCGTCCGCGGTGCCGGTCTGCTGGTCGTCCTGCAGGGTCTGGTCGGCGTCGTCTTCGCGGTGGCGCTGCTGATCAGGGCGTTCTCGGGGGCGCGGACCATCGGCAACCTGTACGGCGAGGCCGCGTACTTCGCGGTGCTCGGCGGTGCCGTTCTGGGCTGCGGCATCGCGCTCTTCCTGGGCAAACGCGGTGTGCGCGGGCCGATCACGGTCATCCAGATCCTGCTGCTCGGCGTCGCCTGGTACGCGATGGGCCCGTCCGGCAGGCCCGAGTACGGCATCCCGCTCGGCGCGCTGTGCGTGCTGGTGCTGTACCTGCTGTTCAACGTCAGGGCGCGGGTGTGGGCCGAGGACCGCGCGGGACTGGACGAGGATCCAGACTAACGGCGGGTAGTGGATCTAACTCGAACGAGTGACCCTTCTAGGGTCCTTGTCAGCCCTGCTCCGCGACGTTGTGTCGCGGTTTCGAGGTGATCTGCATGCGTATCGGTCGTGTCGGGGCGGCCCTCGCGGGTGCGGCTTTGGCCGCGCTCGGTGTTCTCGGTGGTGCGACGGCGAACGCCGAAGTGCCACCGGGCAACGTGGGCCCGGCGATCATTGATGGCGGTAACGCCACATCCGGTCCGTGGGCGGCACGTTTGTTCGTGGACGGCCAGGAGAACTGCTCGGCGACGATCATCGCGCCGACCTGGATCCTGACCGCCGAGCACTGCGTGGCCGGCAGCGGTACCTACACGTTCAACATCGGAAACCTGGACCAGACGCAGGGTGAGCAGGCGACGGGTGTCGCGATCCACACGCACCCGGACGCGGACCTGGCACTGGTCGAGCTGGACCACGCGGTGAACGCGACGTACTCGCCGCTGGGCAACCAGGACGCCGTCGAGGTCGGCGAGACCGTCCAGGTGTACGGCTGGGGTGCGACGTGCACCGACCGGCCGGAGATCGAGTGCCAGTCGCAGCTGCTGAAGGTCGCGAACGTCGAGGTCAGCTCGGTGAGCTGCACCGACTACCGCGGCGGCACGGCGGTGTGCGCGAACCGCGTCGACGGCATCACCGCGGGCGGCGACTCGGGCGGCCCGATGTTCGCCACCGCGCCGGACGGTTCGTACGTGCAGGTCGGCGTCGCGTCCACCAGTGACCGGCAGACCTTCACCGCCTACGGCAACATCACCGTGTACCGCGACTGGATCGCCGGTATCGCGGGAGTCTGAGAAAGCACGCGAGGGCAACAGAACGCCGCGCCGGGAGCCCACCCGGCGCGGCGTTTTCCCATGTGGACGAGTCAGCTGCCCAGCGTGCGCAGTGGCTCATCCGTGAGGCGGAAGATCTTCCACTCGTCCATGGGCACCGCGCCGATGGACTTGTAGAACTCGATCGTCGGGGTCAGCCATTCCAGCACCACCCATTCCAGGCGCGCGTACCCCTGCCGCACGCATTCCCGCGCGAGCGCCTTCAGCAGCGCGATGCCCAGCCCCGACCCGCGGTGCTCCGGGCGCACGTACAGGTCCTCAAGGTAGATCCCATGCGTGCCGCGCCACGTCGAGAAGTTCAGGAACCACAACGCGAATCCCACGACCTCCCCGTCGACCGACGCCACGTGGCCATAGAGCGACGGCGTGGGACCGAACAACGCGGCGTGCAGTTGCGCGGACGTCAGCTGACACTCGTCAGGTGCGTTCTCGTGTGCCGCCAGGTCGTACACCAACCCGACCACCGCGTCCACATCGGACGGACGGACCCGGCGCACCTCAGTCATGGGGAAAACCGCGCTCCGGCAACGGAGGCACGTTCAGCCGCTTGATCTGCGGCACCCCGCGCTCATCGCCCAGCACGGAGATCGCCGCCGCGTCGAGTGCGAAGTGGACACCCGACGTCGGTGGCAGACCCAGCCACGTCGCGACAAGGACGCGGCTGAAATGCCCGTGCCCCACCAGAACCACGTCTCCGTCCGGCAGCACCGCGCGCACCCGCGCCACGACGGACGCCGCCCGCGCGCCCACGTCGTCAGCCGTCTCGCCGCCCGGCGACTCGTGCGTCCACACCGTCCAACCCGGCACGGTCTCGCGGATCTTCGGCGTCGACAGGCCTTCGTAGGAACCGTAGTCCCACTCCGCGACGTCCTCCGTCACCTCCGTGACCGTCAGTCCCGCCAGCTCGGCCGTCCGCACCGCGCGCTGCCTCGGCGAGGACACCACCAGCGCCAGCGGCCGGTCCTCGCGCAGACCAGCGAGCATCGAGCCCGCGTCCCGCGCGCGCTGCTCACCGTTGGGAGTCAACGGAATGTCGGTGTGGCTGGTGTGCTGCCCGCTGCGCGACCACTCGGTCTCGCCGTGGCGGAGCAGGTACAGGAGTCCGGTCATGATCTACAGTCTCACCTCCCGGTTGGCGATCCGCTGCATGTGCCGCTCGCCCCAGTCACCCAGCGGCGTCAGCGCCTCGTTGAGCGACCGGCCGAACTCGGTCACCGAGTACTCGACCTTCGGCGGCACCTCCCGGTACACCTCGCGGTGGATCAGGCCGTCCGCCTCCATCTGCCGCAGCTGCTGGATCAGCATCTTCTCCGTGATGCCGACGACTTCGCGCCGCAGCTCGCCGAACCGCATCGTGGGGGTCTCGGCCAGCGCCCACAGGATGAGCGACTTCCACTTGCCGCCGACGACGTCGAGTGCCGCGTCGAGACCGCACGTGTACGGGCCATGTGCCGTCATGCTGGATCCTTACCTCCGGGTGAGTACCTGACTCTAAGGTAGGTACTTGCCCAACCTTAGGGCATGGCCGCAGAGTGTCCGGCGTGCAGACAACTGTCATCGGACTAGGAAAGATGGGGCGCGCGCTCGCCACCGCCCTCGTGGAACGCGGTCACGACACGACCGTCTGGAACCGAACACCGGGTAGGTCCGGCGACCTCGCGGTCACCCACGCGGCCACCGCCGCGGACGCCTTCGCCGCCAACGAGTTGGTCATCCTGTGCCTGCTCGACTCCGAGTCGGTCGTGGCCGTGCTCGACGGCGTGGACGTGCGCGACCGAACGATCGTCAACCTGACCACCAGCACGCCGGCAGAGGCCGCGAAGCTGTCGGCACTCGTCGCCGAACGCGGCGGGGACTACCTCGACGGCGGGATCATGGCCATCCCGTCCATGATCGGCACGCCGGCCGCCGTCGTCCTCTACAGCGGCAGTGAGCAGGCGTTCCGCCGCGCGGAGGACGTGCTCGCGGCGTTCGGCGACCGTCGGTACCTCGGCGCGGAGCCGGGGCTCGCGGCACTGAACGACATCGCGATGCTCACCGGCATGTACGGCATGTTCGGCGGCTTCGTGCACGCGGCGGCCATGGTGCGCACGGAGGGGGTGCCGGTCGTCGAGTTCACCGAGACGCTGCTGATCCCGTGGCTGCGCGGCTTGTTCCCGGCGCTCGTGGGCATGGCGGCCCAGATCGACTCCGGCGACTACACCGCGAAGGAGTCGGACCTGTCGATGCAGGTCGCGAACGACGGGATCGCCGAGGTCAGCCGTGCGCAGGGGGTGAGCACGGAGCTGTCGGAGCCGTTGTTCACGCTGATGCGCCGCCGGGTCGAACAGGGCTTCGGCGGCGACGACTTCCCGAGCGTCATCGAACTGCTGTCATGACGCGCTTCGGGGTGATCCTCATGCAGGACGCGCCGGCCGACGAGCTGCTGGCGCGGTTCCGGCGGATCGAGGAGCTGGGGTTCGACCAGGTCTACATCGCCGACCACATCGGTGACTTCCGCGCCGTCGACGGCCCGTTCCTCGACGGCTGGAGCCTGCTGGCCGCCGCGGCCGTCACGACGTCGCGGATCGCGCTCGGGCCACTGGTGAACAACCCGATCCTGCGCGAGCCCGCGGTGGTCGCGAAACAGGCCATGACCGTCGACCAGCTCTCCGGCGGGCGGCTCGAGCTGGGCATGGGTGCCGGCGTGTTCGAGATGGACCACCAGGCGGTCGGCACGTCGCCGTGGCCGGTGCGCGAACGGGTGCGGCGCTTCGCCGAGTACGTCGAGATCGTCGACGGCGCGCTGCGCGCGCACGGCAAGCCGTTCACGTTCGAGGGCGAGTGGTACTCGGTGACCGATCTCCCGACCGCCCCGGGCCCGGTGCGCAAGCCGCCGATCATCGTGGGTGGTCAGGCGCCGACGATGCTGCGGACCGCGGTCGCGCACGCCGATGTCTGGAACACGAACGGCCAGTTCGGCGCGCCCGTCGCCGACATCGTGGCCCGCACCCGCGAGCAGAACGACAAGCTCGACGAGCTGTGCCTCGCGGCCGGCCGCGACCCGGCGACGCTGCGGCGGCAGTTCCTGCTGTGGGACACGACCGCCCCGCTCGCGCCGGGTGCGTCGTTCGCGGAGCTGGTGGCGCGGCTGTCGGCGGTCGGGATCGAGGACTTCGTGTTGGAGTGGCCCGCTGACCAGGCAGAACAGGACAAGTTCGATGAGGAGGTGCTCCCGGCCTTGACGCGGCTAACGGCGTTAGCTTAATGTTGTGGCTAACGACGTTAGCCACAGGAGGACGACATGCGCCGGATCAGCGTCACCACCGAGATCAACGCCCCCGCCGAGGCCGTGTGGGCCCAGCTCACCGACACCGCCGCCTTCGCGGAGTGGAACCCGTTCATGCCGTCGCTGGCCGGTTCCCTGGCGGAGGGCGAGCGCCTGGAAGTCCGGATCACCCCGCCGGGCGCGAAGGGCATGACGTTCCGGCCGACGGTGACGGCCGTCGAGGAGAACCACGAACTGGAATGGCTTGGCAGATTCCTGGTCCGCGGCCTGTTCGACGGCCGTCACACGTTCGTGCTGGAGCCGGTCCCCGGTGGCACGCGGCTCACGCAGGAGGAGACGTTCACCGGTGTGCTCGTGCCGGTGCTGGCGTCGACCCTCGCGAAGACGGAGGACGGCTTCCGGCAGATGAACGAGGCACTGAAGGCGCGGGCGGAGCGGGTCGCGGCGTGACGCGCCGGGAGGAGATCCTCGATGTGGCGGAGTCCCTCCTGGAGTCGGAGGGCGCGGAGGCGCTGACGATGCGCCGGGTCGCGCAGGAGATGGGGATCCGGGCGCCGTCGCTGTACAAGCACGTCCCGAGCAAGGACGACATCGAGGCGGGGCTGCAGGAGCGGGCGCTGCGGGTGATGGCTTCTGCGCTCGCGCCCGCCGGGGCCGACCTGCTCGCGATCATGGCGGCGTACCGGGAGTGGGCTCTCGCGCATCGGGGGTTGTACGAGCTGGCCACGCGGCGGCCGCTGCGCCGGGACGTGATCCCGGCGTCGGTGGAGGCGGCCGCCGCCGCGCAGATCGTGGCCGTCGCCGGCGGCGAGCACCGGGCGCGGGCGTTGTGGGCGCTGGCGCACGGGCTGGTGGACCTGGAGATGGCGGACCGCTTCCCGCCGGACGCGGACCTCGACGAGACCTGGCGCGCGGCGTTCACGCCGTTCCGGTAGCGCGCGCCATCGCAGTGTCCGCGCTCGCGGATCCGTCGTGTTACCTGTGACTGTCCAGTCGGAACTCATGACCGCGGCAGAGCCGTGGTGAGCACGAGGTCGGCGAGTTCGGCAACGGACCGGCCGGTCCCGTCGATGCGGGTGAGACCCAACCGTTCGACGTCGGCGAGCACCAGTTGCTGGAACCGTTCCGTGCGAGCGGCGAACTTGTCCATGAGCGCGCGTTCGCCGGCTGTCGCGCCCGCGTAGTCGCCCGCGGTACGGATCCGGTCGCGGACCTCGGTGGTGTCCACGGTGAGCCACACGGCGGCGGTGTCCGAGGGCGCCAGCGTCGCGACGCGGGCGGGCCAGAGCGCGGAACCCTCGAGGACGAGGCGCTCGTGGTCGCGGACCAGCTCCTCGATGCGTGGCCAGAGCCGCTCGTAGTGCGCGAGCACCGACGCGATCAGCTCGTCGACGGAGAGCGCCGAGTAATGCTCGGCCACGTGCGGCGGCACCTCCCGTTCCGGTGTCCGCCACGGTCGCCCGGGATGACGCGCGAGGTAGTCGGTCGACCGGTGTTCGAACCCGAGCCGCGACGCCACCTCCCGTGCCACGGTCGACTTCCCGACATTCGACGTCCCGCCGATCAACAACACCCGCACGCGGCCGAACCTACGACAAACGGCGCCGACCCCGTAGGAGTCAGCGCCGTCTCGACGAAGTCGGGCTCAGCCCTGCTTGGTCTCCCAGAAGATCTTGTCAATCTGTCCAGAAGCCCGCTCTGACCTGCCACTACTCAGCTTGTTGATCATCCTGGGCCGTGCCCGGGCCGTCTGAGTCCGTCTCAGGCCGTCGCCCGTAGAGGTTCCCGATCACGTTCTTGGTCCGGTCCGCGCTGCTCGGCATCAGGTGCGTGTAGATCTTGAGCGTGAACGATGGATCGGCGTGCCCGAGCCATTCAGCGACGGCCTTGATCGACTCGCCCTGGTCGAGAAGCACCGAGGCGAAGAAGTGCCGCAGCTCGTGCATGCCGTTCTCGTACCGCCCGAACGGCACATCAGCCGCCTTGAGTGCCACCTTCCAGTAGTTGCGGTTGAAGTCGTTCGCCGCCACCGCCAGGCCCCGCACGGACGTGACGATCAGCCGGGCCATGGTCGGCTTGCCGTCCGGCGTGTCCCACGGGAGCGTGATCTCCCTCGGCGGGAACCTCCGGATGTGCTCGGCCAGTGCCAGCTTGACCGGCTCGGGTAGCGGCACGTCCCGCGTCTTGTCGTACTTGGGCAACGCGAACACGTGCTTGTAGCGGACCGTCTTCACCTGCCGTCGGACGTGCACGACACCCCGCAGGAAGTCCACGTCTTCGACGGCCAGGCCGAAGACCTCACCCTGCCGCAGCCCAATCCCCGCGGCCATGTCCACGGTCACCCGGAACCGCTCCTTGAGCTTGCGTTGCACGGTCCACACGCGCGCCTCCGGCCACGGAATGATCTTCTTCTGGGCCGCCTTCGGCTGCTTGACGGACTTCCCACGGCATGGGTGCTTGCTGATCAGCCCGTCTTCCATCGCGGCCGTGAACATCGCCGACACGTTGCCGAAGAGCGTGTGCCGGTACCGGTCCGATAGCCCGTCCTCCCGCAGCAGCCGATCCCAGTTTCGGATGGCTGACGGCTTCACACTGCCGATCTCGGCCTTGCCAAGGCAGGGGATCACTCGTTTTCGGAATCGCATCTCCATGTTCTGGCGGGACAGCTCGTCGACATCGAGGTCAGCGAGCCAGCTCTTGGCGAAGGCCGCGACTGTGACCTTGCCAGCCTTCGGGTCGATGTAGTCACCAAGCGCCATGTCGACTTCCTGCTTCGACCGGAAGTCACGCGCCGCCTTGAGCTGTCCGTCCGGAAAGGACTTCGAGCGCTCCGCTCCCTCCGGGTCGAGCCAGCGCACCTTGTACCGCAGGCCCTTGCCGTGCTGAGCGGTCTTCACCCGCTTGCTCTTTTCGGGATCTGCCGGGTCGGGAACCTCGTTGTACCAACGGTCTTGAATGTGTGCCATGGACAGGCTTCTCCCTCAGTAGGAATTGCCGAAAGTTCAAGCGGCGAGATCTTGCTCAAGCCAGTCGCGCACCTTGGCCGGGTCGTATCGAAGGTGCTTACCGATCTTGCGAGCCGGTGGCCCGTAGTTCTTCGTGCGCCATCCACGGATCGTCTGGACCGGGATGCCGAGGTACTCGGACAGTTCTTCCACGCCCCACAAGGGCTCGAACTTGGTCATGCGGCCACCACCCGCCGAGTTGCCGAAAGATCGGCCGATGGTTCGGCCGCCGCGAGTAGCGCCTTGTCGTACTCGGCTCTCCACTTGATTCGTTCGGCGATTGCGTGCATGAGCAGGTGGTCGCGGGGCGGGAGGTTGGGGTCGCCGGGTTGGACCTTGTGCCAGACCTGCCGTGACGAGTCTGGTTCTTCCTTGGTGATGCCCACGGCTGCGAGCGATTCCAGGACGAATGCCTTGCGGGCTGCTCGGTGGTCGGCGAGCGTCTTGCCGGACCACTTCCGGGACACGAGGACGCGCCGCCCTGGGAGTCCGAGGGTGGTGCTTCGGTGTGCCCGCCCCTTGCAGTGGCCCGGGTGGGTGCGGGAGTTGGTGCCCATCGGCTCGACGCCATATAGCAGCCAGACCGCGCAGCGCGGTGAGCACGGTGTGACCCGCAGCTCGTCATGCAGCCGGTCGTGATGCTGGCGTTGACGTTCGGTGGTGGCTTCGATGACCTCACCGGTGGATTTGGTGAGGTACTTGGTGAGGTAGCCGATGTGTCGTCCGGCTTCATCTGAGCCGCCGAGGATGCCTTTGGAGTGGACCTGCTGCCCGAACGAGACGACGTGTGCGGGCTCGTCCAGCTCGTCCACCGCATCGGTCCAAGCGGTGAGCGGTTGTCGGGTGCCGGGGTCGACGAACCGTTCGCCGTCCCACACAGGCAGGTGGTTGCCGTCGTAGACCAGCTCGTCATGCGCAGGCCACCACACCTGGTGATAGGTGGCTGCGGTGACCTGCCTCAGTACTTCATGAGGTACTGATCCACGGAGAGCCGCGTGCAGGTGCGGTGTGCAGCGTTTCTGAGGTTCAACCGTGGCGAAGTACTGCACGTCCCAGCCGACGACGCGGCGGAGGTTCTGCCACCACCGGTCGACGAGTGCGGCGAAGTGGACCGCGTCCCGAGCCGCGCGCCGGTAGTCGTAGGTCGATGGGTCGACGGGGGTGCCGTCGTCGCGGACGCGGACGCGGCCGTAGCTGTCGAGGGTGAGCGTGACGAACATGGACGGCCGGAACCGTCCCGCGTACTCACGGCCCACGGTCCGCTTCTCCACCCGACGCCGAGGCAGCTCGGGAGCGTCCTGCCGTCGCTTGGTGGACCGCTTCGGCGACCTCTGCTGCGGCCCGTCGGGATTGGGCAGCCGACCCCGCATCCCGAGTTGCCGAAGTTCCTCGTCGACCGAGCGGATCTCGTCGCGCAGCTCGTCGGCTTCGACCTCACCGGTCACCGCGGCTTGCTGGTAAGCGACCACCAGGTCCGCGCGCAGTTCGAGGAGCGCTGTGTGGTCGTCGCTGGGCTCGTCCGGGGTGAAGTCCGGCTCGTCAGCCATGTGCCAGCCTTCGCGGCACTGGGCCATCCGCAGCGCCCGAGCTTTCCGAGCGCATGGTCCGCAGACCGACTCCACGGTCGAGCCGCACGGGACGGGGACGTAGCGGAGTTCGCCGGTGTCCAGGTCGCCGACTTCCATGGTGAAGGGCCGGACACAGACGCCGTGCTGCTCAGCGGTCGCGGTGATCACGTCGGCTGCGAGGGGTTGTTTCATCCGCTCCGCGCGGGTGACTGCGGTCATCAGGCCACCTCCCGTTCGTGCTGCCCGTGCTCACGGAGCAGGCCGACGAGGGTGTACAGCTCGTCGAGGGACACGCCTTCGCGCTGGTCGTGGGCGAGAGGAACGAGCCCACAACATTCGGCGAAGGGGCCGCCGCTGTAGACCGTGATGCGGGCGCCGCCGGCGGTTCGGCCGTTCACACCGACGTGCAGGCGGTCATCCGCGGTGTGTGTCCACGAGGCGGTCAGGTCGGTCAGGGTGTAGGCCCAGACGAGGAGGCCGCCGAGCCGGGAGGACAGGTCGAGGCCGCCGGAGGGCTGCACCATGATCAACCGCGTCGATGGCGTGAAGTCGAGGGATGCGGGGTCGGGCAGGTTGCGGCCGAGGACGTGGGACCGGTATGCGCCGATCAACGAGTCCATGGTGGACGGCTTGGTCAGGGCAGCGTTCATTGCGAGAAGTCCTTTCAGGACAAGGGGGTTAGGCCGCGCCGCCGGGCGCGTTGTCGCGTGCGCTACGTACGTTGGGGAAGGTGTGGATCGTGCCGGGTCGACTGGGCGGAGTGGTGCCGGTGACGAAGGCTTCGAGGTCTTTGATCGTCTCGTCGGGTACCCAGCCGCCGCGTATGCGCAGGGGTTCGCGGATGCCTTCGCCGAACAGGTAACCGACACCGGGTTCGTTCTCGCCGATGCGGTTGGCCCACGCGCCGCGTTCGTAGGCTTGGTCGCCGAGGACCATGCCGACATGGGACTTGGTCGCCACCCGGAGGCAGATGCGGCGGGGGAACAGTTCCCGTACCGGGACGGTGTCTTTGGTGGGTTCCTGGACGTAGCCGCGGACGGTGCAGCCCAGCGCCCGCCCTTGGGTGGTCAGGAGCGCTACCCGTTCGGTGATCGCTTCGCGTAGTTTGCGGTCGCCGATGTAGCGGATCAACGCGCCGATCTCGTCGAACTCCACGATCTCTAGCGGGTGTTCCCGCGAGATCGGCACGGACCGCAGCCGTCCGGCGAACTCGGCCTTGCGCCGGTCCATCACGCCGATGAGGTCGTCCAGCAGGGCCAGGGCGTCTTTGCCGGTGACGGCGTAGCGGTGGAAGATCCGGCGGCCGTACGCCAGCTCCATCCCCTTGGGGTCGATGCCGGAGACCCGGACCAGGCCGTCCCGGATGGCGGGGGCGATCGAGACGAGCGGGCACCACATCTGCGCGCCCTTGCCCGCACCTGTCACCCCGGCGTGGAGGGTGTGTGAGCCGGTGAGGGACTGGTGCCAGTCCACGCCGTAATCGGTCCGCCCGCTCCACACCTTCGCCAGGTCGACGTCGGTGCCGGGCATGGCGGTCAGGTCGGCGAGGTCGAGGCAGTCCACGGTGTCCGCGAGGAGATTGCGGCGCTGGAAGTCGATCGACACCACGTTCGGTGACAGTTCCCGCACCTGGCACCGCGCCACCCCGCGAGCCACCGCCAGCGCACGAGCGGCGTCGTCGAAGTCCTCGGGTTTCTGACCGGGCACGAGCCGCACCCGCACCTCATCCCACGACGCCCCCGACCGCACCCGCAACACACGCGGTACTTGATCGGCCCGCTGTTTGGGCTGACGCCGGACCTTGTTGCGGCCCAACGGGTTCGCGGTGACCACGATCGGCCGGTCCGCATCCGAAACTGTTAGCCCGCAGGCCCGCAACCAGCCCGGCAGCTTCCGCGCGTACACCGCCCAGCGCTGCCACCACGACCGCAACCACCGACCAACCCGCGTCTCGAACGAGAGACGATGACGCCACCGCCACACTGCCAGAATCCCCGCGACGGCGACGATCGCGCCAACAACCGGAATCCAGCCCCACCACCACAAGCACAGGGTGAGAAGGGCTCCGCCGAGCGTGGTCCGCCAGTGGGTCACCGCGGCTTTGACTGCCACATAGACGGTCTTGACCAGCAGCCACACAGCCACGAGCACCATCGTGACCGTTGCGAGGGCTTCCAGTACCGCCGTCAGTGCACGACCGATCTTGTTCACCAGCCAGACGAGGACCCCGATCGCGCCACCGGCCAAGACGAGCGTTCCGAGCGCCTGCGCGGTCATCGACGCTCACCCCGCCCGAAGTCGAGCGGCAGGGTTCCGGCGCAGCGGCCGCAGAGTGTGTCGCTGGGCAGCAGCCGGGCGAACCGGCGGCACTTCTGGCAGCGCGTTCGGGTGACCCCTACTGGCGCCTGGATATGGGTTGGTTCTAGCCTGGTCATTGCTTACCTTCCGGGGTGAGCAGCGCAGGAGCGGAAACAGGTTGGTAGCCAGAAGTTCCGCTTCTGCGTCTATACGAAGTCATTGCGGCACAATGAATGCGCGCGTCATCGCCGCACCGGACATGTGCCCGGTGCGTTCAGATTTGTGACAGCTGCGTGTATGCCCCTATATGGGGAGGGACATCACCTCCTCGACGGGGACGTCGGGTGTGAACTGTGAGAGGTGGGTCGCCAGCTCCGCTGGTGTGCGGCCGATGAACGCGGCTAGCTCCTGGACACCTGTCGGTGTCACCTCGATCACGCCGTTCGTGCTGCTGTTGAGCCGGTTACGCGCCCAGGGGAACAGCACCCGGTAGTTGTTGTTGTCACCCTGGAGCAGCTGCCGCAGATCCACCCGCAGCACCAGGTTGTGCAGAGTGAGCCGCGCCCGCTGCAACGCCTGCCCGAGAATCACCGACGCGGGCACCTCCAGCCCCTCAGCCAACTCCACCAACCGCAACACGGTGAGCTGCCGCATCCCATGCTCATACGCCAGCAACGTCCGATCACCGATCCGCGACGGCAGACGCTTCACGAACCACGCCCGCGACCATCCCCGCGCCTCACGCCCACGACGCAACTCATCACCCAACGCCCGAGCGATCGCATTAGCAGTCGCCTCATCCTCAATATCCAGAAGGTCGACGACCGTCCCCTGAGACTCCACCAACAACCCCCGCCTGCCTCAGGGCTCATCGTCGAGCGCCGGGTCGAGACGGTCCTCGATCTCCCGCGCACGACGGATCGCGAACGCCGCGTACTGCGACGCCTCCCCCCGATTCGGGACATCGACCTTCGCCGCCGCCGCGTACACCTCCGCACTGCGCCGGTGAAACGCGATCCACTCAGCCGGAGCAGCGTCGTGGCTGGGCCGCCGCTGCCACAACGCCTCATGCGCCTCAAACAACGACAACGGCGCTACCTGCTGGCAGCCCATCAGAACCCACCACCCGAGTCACCGAAGTCGCCGGTCACCAACCGATGCCGAGGACCACGCTCCGGCGGAGCCGCCTCACCATCCGGGTCGATCTCAGCGGCTAGCTTGGCGGCCTCGCGTGCCAGCTCGCGGCAGAAGTTCGCCAGGACCACGTCTCCGCCGGGGAAGGGCGGCAGCTGGATGGCGACGTTGACCGGGTCCAGGTATACGACCAAGGCTGGCAGGTGCTCGGTCACCCGCATAAACGCAGCCGCGGCCTTCTTGCCCGGGGTGCACGTCACGTTGAATCCCATGACTCAGCCCTGCTCTTTCTTCTTGTCGGCTTGTTCCAGCTCCGCCCGACCGGCTGCGAGCGCGTCACTGAGCTGGGCCAATACGGGCCGGTCGATGATGAGCGCGACGGGGAACGCCTTGCCCAGGCGGATCTCGACCCGGTCCGCGTAGGCGAGTGTCCGTGAGCGGATCGGCAGGTCAGCGGTGATGTGTACCTGCACGACGTCGCGCACCGCGGTTCCTCCGGCGCTCACGCCGCGGACTTCTCGGCCGCAGGCTTGCCGCGTCCCGCACCTGCCGGTGCGCGCAGGCCCGAGGCGCGGAAGCTGTGCGCGATCCGGCCCTTGTTGTTCGCGTACGGGGTGATGGTCAACCCGTCGAACTCGACCGGTGCGAACGGGAACCCGGCGAGCTTCGCGGGCGGCACCGGCTGGTGATCGGCCGCGATCTTGACCTTGAACTCGGCGCCGAACCGGGCGGCTTCCTCGTTGGCGTCCAGCGCGCGGACTGTCCACACGAGCTGTCCGGTCTCCTTGTCTCGCTCCTGCTGCTTCGGTGCGGAGGGGTCGGCCGAGAACGCCATGGACGGTTCGACGCCGAGCACGAACGCCCCGAACGGGAAGACCTCACCGAACTCGACCGGGAAGCGGGTCGGGATGAGTGGCATGTCTGCCTCCTGTGTAGAGCCCGGCGTGTTCCGGGCACTACCCAATGTCGTCAAAACGGGAGGACGGGCACACCGCACAGCAGGACATCTGCGGACGTCCCTGCTACCTTGAAGACGTCCCTAGCCGTCAACTCACCTGGGAAAACCGGCCAGAATGACGAACGAACGCCTCCGCGACGCGCTACTACGCAACGGTCTGGACCTCGACCAGGTCGCCAAGGTGACCACTGTCGACCCCAAGACCGTCGAGCGCTGGATCACCAAAGGCCGCCTGCCCTACCCCCGCCACCGCCGAGCCATCGCCGTCATGGTCCGCGAGTCCGAGAACTACCTGTGGCCCGACGCCATCGCGCCGGAACGCAAGGCCGAGATCGCCGAGTCCGAGGTGGTCAAGGTCTACCCACACCGCCACTCAGTGCCTGCTGACCTGTGGGAACGCCTCCTCGATGGGGCCATGGAGCACATCGAGATGCTGAACTACTCGGGCATGTTCCTGACCGACAACCCGACCCTGATCAAGAAGCTGCGGGCGAAGGCCGAACAGGGCGTGAAGGTCCGGATTCTGACCGGCGACCCGGCCAGCCGAGCAGTAGCCCGCCGCAGCGATGAAGAAGGCATCGGCAAGGGCACCCTCGCGGCCAAGGTCCGCAACGGGCTGGCGTTCTTCAAACCGCTGGACGGCGTACCCAACGTGACGATCCGCAGCCACGGCACCACGCTGTACAACTCGATCTACCGCTACGACGACGACATGCTCGTCAACACCCACGTCTACGGCTTCATGGCAGCTCACGCCCCGCTGCTGCACCTGCGCAGGCTGGCGGGTGGCGACCTGTTCGAGACGTACTCGGAGAGCTTCGACGCCGTGTGGAACGCAGCCAAGCCGCCGAAGTGGTAGGCAGGGACCATGGCCCGCATCGACCATTACCGCAGCTCAGAAGCGCCAGCCGCGAACAGCATCGTGGTAGCCGTAACCGCGTTCATCCAGGACGAGTCCGGCCGGCTACTGCTCATCCGCCGCACCGACAACGACCTGTACGCCATCCCCGGCGGAGCACTGGAGCTGGGTGAGACGCTGACCCAGACAGTGCAGCGCGAGGTCATGGAAGAGACCGGCATCGCGGTCGAGGTCACGGGCCTAATCGGCGTCTACAGCGACCCCGAGCACGTCATCGAGTTCACCGACGGCGAGGTCCGCCAAGAGTTCTCGATCTGCTTCCGAGCCGACCCAACAGGCGGCGAGCTACGGACGAGCAACGAGTCCAAAGAGGTGCTGTGGGTAGCACCCGCGGACCTGGACGGCCTGAACATCCACCCGTCCATCCGACGGCGCATCCAGCACGGCCTGGACAACCGCAGCGAGCCCTACTACTCGTAGGAGATCCCCGCAGCCCGCAACCGCGTCTCCGTCCGCTCCACCGCACCACGCAACTCAGGCTCGGCCTGTCGGATGAAGAACGTCACCACATCCTGCGGCCCATACCGCTCTTGGATCTCCTTGAGCCGCTCATCAAAAGCGACTGGTTTACCGTCGGGCGATGTGGTCATGTCAGCCCACCACAACGCATCCCGGAGGGGCGTTTCTTCGTCAATCCATTCCGCCAACTCGGCCGACAGGCCGCGCAACTCGGCCTCTCGATATGCGCAGGAATGGTGGGCTACTAATGCGACGAGACGCTTGTCGACGGCGGAGTCACGCAGGGCCCGGGCCCCGTCGAGCGGGTGAAACCCGGTTTTGGCGATCTCAGGGGAGTAGCCGATGTCGTGGAGAACGGCAGATGCTGTCAGCAGTTGGCCGTCGAGGTCGGTGAACGTAGGTGCTGCGACACAAGCGCGGTCGGCGACGCCCTGAACATGTGACCACCGACGTGGAAGTTCTGGCTCTAGCAAGGTCAACGCTTGCTTGCGGGCCCACGCCACAAGATCACCCATGGCGCTACCTTATCGGTGCTGCAGCTTGATCACTACGAGCCCGGCTGCAAGGGACCCCACTTGCCGAAGAGTTCCGCAGGCGGATCGCTCAGGCTCGGGTCAGGAGTGTTCCAAACATGCAACGGCGTCCCGTTCCATGCTGCGAAATCAAGAAGAAGACCGACTTCGGTTCCCTTCTCGGCTCGCGGCACGCGTTGGTCGTCTACCTTGACCGTTAATACTCGACCCCAACGAGTGGCGTGTACCCCCGGGAGTAAAATAGAGTCGCCTTCGGCAACAGCTGATTCGAGTGATGGGATTATCACCACTCTTTTTTTCTTAAAGTATTCACGAGGGGTGCCCAATAGGCTGCTCTTTCCATTTTCGATCGCAGTCGCCAGTAAGGGTCTAGCCAGACTTGCCACTAGTCCCAGGGAAATGGCTTCCACGTAGTTGACCTTATCGCGTAGTCGATCATAAGATATGATCTCGCCGGGTATGCCCCGATGGGCAACCTCGTTGCGCCGTTCGACCAAGTCGCTCAGTTCACTTTTGAGTACCTCCGTGAGCGTGTCGTCAGTTGCGTCCGAATTGAGTGACATCCACTTTTTCACGGCGTCCGAATTTATAATATTGCTCGGCAAATCTGCTGCCGCCCACCGAAACAGTTCAAGGAAGGCATCCCAGCGAAGGTTCGAGTTGTGAAGCGCGATAAGCTCAAGTCTTAGGTCAAGTGACTGACTCGAATTATTCAAAAAGGACGTTAGACTCTTTGCGACGTCTAGCTCGGTGACCTCCTGATATCTTCCGGTTCCCAAGGCCTGCCCAAGGAGCACCGAGGCATTTCTAACGTAGCGTTTACGCAAGGTCAAGAACTGCTCATTTGAAATGTTGGAGGGGTTGGCCAGTATCAGCTTGCCGAATTCGAAAGCTGTGCGCTCGGCGAAACGCTCAAACGACGAGTATAAGGCGGAGATGCACGCGATGTAGGCAAATCTACGCTGATCAACCGTCTGCTGTTCCTCGGGAGTGGCCGAGAGAAACCGCCGAATCCGATCGAGATCTGCGGCGAGGACGCTGTATTGCGGCAACATGAGATCGCTGCCTAACTCTGAGCTGCCAGAGCTGCAGTGAGGGCATCTATCGCGTACCTGTTCCTTGCGTGAGCGTCTGTTGTATTAGTCCTTCGCCCGCCAAAAGTTGCGCCGTGTTCGTCATACATCGTTTCTAATGCGGTGCGAACACGATCAGGTTCGCCCAAAAGCGTGGCCCTCTGACTATCGTCAAGGGCAGAGCTTGCGTACATAAGCGCGTCGAATGCAATTTTGCTAAAGTGGCGTTTGCTGCCCTCGACTCGGAACGCACTTGCTCCGCCGATCTGATGCCAAAATCTGATGTTGACTAGGAACAGTCCGCGGTAAGATTCGAGGGTTGCGGGAGGGAAGTTGTTTCCCTTTATTAAGAACTCATCGAGAAAATCAGTGATGCGATTGAGGCCTTGGGAGAATTTGTCAAGATGTCGATAGGCAAAGAATCGAAGCACCAGCTCCACGTCTTCCATTGATTCGTACATCTTGCGGCCGAGAGGTGTAACTTTGACTCCGTCAGAGTCAGGCTCAAGGTCTGTTAATTCTGGGTCGTCAACATCTTCTGTCCGAGTCGAAGCGATAAGCTCCTCCGATTTTCGCGGAGTTCCTAGCATTGTTCGCAGTTCTATAGTTTCAGATAGTTCGATACAGAGATTGTTTAGTGGTCCATCGTAGACGGCATTGCGCGTTTCTTGTCCGCTAAGCCGAACTCCGCCGGAGTTCAACCTTTCAAAGACTAGTTTCTTTAGAAAGGCGGCCTGCTCGTCTGTCGCGGCGGTTTCGTTCAAAAGGATAATTGATGATAGATAACGCCGGTCGATGCCGTCACGAATTGAAGCAGGAAGAGTGGAGTATGTCCGACCGTTGAGTTGTGGCCAGTGCTGGAGCTCTGTCAGTGCTAGTTTATTGCTGTAGAAGTCCATCAGGGCTGTCAAGCGCTGACGACCGTCCATAACCTCGAAGCGGGCAAGTTCGTACTCATACAGAAACACCGGCGGCACTGGGACGTTCATTAAGAATGATTCAATCAGGCGGGACTTGCGGCCATTGTCCCAGCGGTGACGACGCTGGTACTCCGGATCCCGTCTGTACTTCGCTACTGTCTTCCCTGATTCTGTTTCGAACGTGTCCGTGAACATGCCCAAGATTTGATTCAGCGGATACCGTGCCTGTTCAACGACGATGCGAACGCCCTCTGAGACGTACCGCTTATTTAATTCCGCATCAGACATGGATGGGAAGTCATTCGGCTTCAGTGCATCAATTGTCTCTCCGGGTAGAGGAGACACCTTCAGTTTATCCGGATCCTCAGACTCCATGCCGTCCTCTGTTCACGTTCGGATATCGAGAACTTCCTGGGCTCCCAGGGTGCGTGAGCGTCGACCAGTCAGTTCCGCAACTATATCGACCTCATCAATAGCCGACCCGGCTCTGCCGAACTGTTCAGCCTGCCTTGCGCGTTTTGGTGAGATGCCAGCTGGTCGAATATCCTTAATTTCCCACGCAGCTTCTGAGCGTGCGATAGTTTCAGAGATCATTTCTTCGGGATCCGTGCGCGCTGATGGTATGGCGCCAAATCGTATTGCTAATCTAGCGTTCGGTTTGCAGCGGCGAGCAGTTGCGGACCATACGTCAGCCAGAGCTTGGATGAATGAGTCCTTATTCGGCTGACGGGCAATCTGTCCGTTGGTGCCGTATGCCACCTCTGATGGTCCGCCTATGAACCAGGATCGCAACCATTGATCCGCGACGTAGGTGCGCATACCGTAATAAGGAGGCGATGTGACCACTAGGTCAAACTTCTGTTGCAGTTCGCCGAGTTTCTCGACGGAATCTCCTAGGTGTACTCGACCGCCGCTTGCAATCGGTGATGCTTCCAGTAGTCGGTTAACGCGCCTTGTGATCACGTCCAATGTGGGTATGCGTACCGGAGTCATATTTCGAGTCTTCCAAAACTTCACGGCATACGCTGGCTTTGACGCGTAAGTTCGTGGCATCTGATTGGAAAGATAAGATGGAAGCCCCTTGTTTTGTGGGCCATGCAGAATGCCGAGAATGACGGCTCGGAGCATTGCGGCAGTTGGAGTAGCTAGACTCATAAGTCGCGTTCGCAATGTGACGATCTCGCGGAGAGTTTCGCGTTCGTAGCACCATTGCCAGAATTCACCCGTCGGCACGTTGTCGTGCTCTTCTGTACGAAGAATTTGACGAGCCAAACGTATGACAGCCTGAGGTGTCACTTGAGTAAGCTTCGCCTGCGTTATCGCTACAGCCACCGGATTAATGTCAATCCCCACTGATGGTATTCCCAGTAGGCGGGCAGCGTAGAGTGTCGTACCTCTGCCGCAGAAAGGGTCGAGTACACGAGTAGTGTCCGGTTTTGCGGCGAGCTGTTCGAGGGGGAAATCGATTGGAAACATGGTGTAATACGGACAGATGGCATTGAGTCGGAGTGCATTCTCCGACATCTTTTGGGCATAAGGCACCATCGTCGCGTTCACGAGGTTTATGCTACAACGATGGAGCCTTGCTCGGCGTCGGCCCCGATCAGCCTGTGTGCGATCACCAGCTTGCGTGGCTGCGAAGAGCATCCCGTCTCGTTTGCCTGTTGCTGAACTTGGCTCTATGGGATCAAGGCGCCGCCGGTGGCGGCGCGCGCTGCCTGTCCCGTTGGCGACGTGGCCCGTATCCATCGCGGCTCAGGCGGCTGCCGCTCCGCTCACGCCGCCCGGCCTGCGCGGCGCAGCCCACGGCCACGGGTCGGCAGCGCCACCACCGGCGGCGCAATGGGCCACAGGGCAGCTCCCTCGGCCTCCATGATCGAACGCCGGGCCGACGGCATCAAGAGCGCTCCGCGTCGCTGACGCGATGGCCGCGAGCGACCACTCTTGACACCGCCGACCCGGCGCACGAGACGGCCTGTACGAGGGAGCGGGGGAGGTCTAGGCAGACCAAGATCAGGCCGTCTCCAGGCCGTCAGAGGTCACCCAACAACGAGAAACGACGCCAACCGACGGAACGTGTTTCCGCTGGTCAGCGCCGTTTCGGCGTGGTGGAGATCAGCCCTGCTTGGTCTCCCAGAAGATCTTGTCGATCTCGGCGATGTAGTCCAGGAGTTCCTGGCCCTTGGCGGGGTCCATGGAGCCCTTGGTGCCCGCGGCGCCGGCGGCCTTGGTCGCCTTGTTGACCAGCTCGTGGAGCTGCGGGTACTTCTCGAAGTGCGGCGGCTTGAAGTAGTCGGTCCACAGGACCCACAGGTGGTGCTTCACGAGCTCGCTGCGCTGCTCGGCGATGAGGATCGCGCGCGTGCGGAACTCCGGGTCCTCGTTGTCCTGGTATTTCTGCTGGATGGCCTTCACCGACTCGGCCTCGATGCGGGCCTGCGCCGGGTCGTACACGCCACACGGAAGGTCGCAGTGTGCGGTGGCCTCCAGGCGTGGGCCGAGAATGCGCGACAGGAGTCGCATCTTTCCTCCTGAAACAGGTTGACGCTCCGACGACCGCGACACTACTCCCGGCACGCTGGGCCGACACGACGGAGGTGATCGAAATGAACCCGCTCGGGCGGCTTCCCTACCGGCGCATTCGGGTGCGGGGGGCCTCCATGGCGCCCACGCTGAAGGACGGGGACGTCATCCTCGCGCGGAACCGCCGGGCTCCTCGGACGGGTGATGTGGTGGTGGTCACGTGGGTGACGCGGCCAGGACAGTTGTCGATCAAGCGAGCCGCGGGCCCCGACGGGACGGGCTGGCACGTCGAAGGGGACAACAACGTGGCCAGCACCGACTCACGGGAGCTGGGGCCCGCCCTGGTCCACGGGGTGGTCGTGGCCCGCCTGTGGCCTCAGCCCAGGCTCCTCAGCTCGCGGTAGCGCGCCTGGCAGTCGTCGTAGCGGGGGAGCAGGCCGATCTGTTCCGCTTCGGCGAGCGACGGGGCGGCGGTGTCCTTCTCCGACAGCAGCAGCTCGATGTCCGTCGGCCAGGGGAGGGCCAGTGCCGGGTCCACGGGGGTGATGCCGTGCTCGGCCGGCGGGTTGTACGGGGTGGAGCACAGGTAGGAGATCACTGTGTCGTCCTGGAGGGCGACGAACGCGTGACCCACGCCCTCCGGCACGTAGACGGCCCGGAAGTCCACGGGGTCCAGGCGGACCGCGTCCCACACGCCGAAGGTGGGCGAGCCGGCCCGGATGTCGACGACGACGTCGAGGAGTGCACCGGCGGGGCAGTACACGTACTTGGCCTGCCCGGGCGGTACGTCCGCGAAGTGCAGACCGCGCACGCTGCCGCGTCGTGACCTGCTGTGGTTGCTCTGCGCGAGTCGCAGCGGGTGCCCGACGGCCTTGACGAACGGCTCCTCCTGGTACGGCGACACGAACACACCGCGCTCGTCCGGGAAGGACCGTGGGGTGAACTCGAAACAGCCGGGGATCTTGAGCTCGCGAACCTCCATGTGACGGAGGGTACGCGACAGCCGACAGGCGCCCTGTCTACACTGTGGGACACCGCAGCGTCCGCGGTCGCCCGTCCTACAAGCGTCTGGTGGCCGACGTGCCCGGCCTGGTCTCGCCGCATCGGTGCACCCAACCGATGCTCGACCACGCCGCGATCGAGCGGAGCCAACCTTCCCAGAACCCTGGCTTCCGCACGCCCCGCAGGAGGGACGCAATGACTGCCGTGAACGACCCGCTGGCCACCGACCTTTCCACTCCCGTCACCGACGACGAGATCTTCCTGGCCCACGAGGGCGGCAAGCTGGACATCTCGGTACCGCGTTCGATCACCGACTCGCGTGCGCTGTCCATCGCCTACACGCCCGGCGTGGCGAAGGTGAGCCGGGCGATCGCGCAGGACGCGTCGCTGGTCACCAAGTACACCTGGACCTCCCGCCTGGTCGCCGTCGTGAGCGACGGAACCGCCGTGCTCGGCCTCGGCGACATCGGCCCGCGCGCGTCGCTGCCGGTGATGGAGGGCAAGGCCGCGCTGTTCAAGACCTTCGGCGGCCTGAACTCCATCCCGCTGGTGCTGGACACGACCGATGTGGACGAGATCGTCGAGACGCTGGTGCGCCTGCGCCCGTCGTTCGGCGCCGTGAACCTCGAGGACGTGGCCGCGCCGCGCTGCTTCGAGCTGGAGAAGCGGCTGATCGAGGCGCTGGACTGCCCGGTCATGCACGACGACCAGCACGGCACCGCGATCATCCTGCTCGCCGCGCTGCGCGGCGCGAACGCCGTGCGCGACAAGGCGATGGCCGACCAGCGGATCGTCATCGCGGGCGCGGGCGCGTCCGGGGTGGCGTGCGCGAACATCCTGCTGTCGGCGGGTGCGGGCGACGTGACCGTGCTCGACTCGCGCGGCATCCTGCACGACGGCCGCGACGGCATGAACCCGGTGAAGGCCGAGCTGGCCACCCGCACCAACAAGGCCGGGCTGCGTGGCGGCATCGCCGAGGCCATGAAGGGCGCCGACGTGTTCGTCGGGCTGTCCGGCTCGACGATCGCCGAGGACCTGGTCGCCACCATGGCAGGCGACTCGGCGGTGTTCGCGCTGTCGAACCCGGACCCGGAGATCCTCCCCGACGTGGCACGCAGGCACGCCGCGGTCGTGGCCACCGGGCGCAGCGACTACCCCAACCAGATCAACAACTCACTGGCGTTCCCGGGTGTGTTCCGCGGCGCGCTGGACGCGGGTGCGCGGCGCATCACCGAGCACATGAAGCTGGCGGCGGCGGAGGCCATCGCGGCGGTCGCCGCCGAGGACCTGTCGGCCGACTACATCGTGCCCAGTGCGGTCGACCCGAGGGTCGCGCCGGAGGTGGCGGCGGCTGTCGCCCGTGCGGCGAAGGAAGACGGGGTAGCCTGAGCACCGGCGGGAAGATCGGCGACTACGCCCGACCCGCCGGCATGCGGGCGAGAGGATGGGCGTGGTGGCCGAGCATGTCGTGCGTGCCGGCCCGCTCTCGAATGAGCGGCTGACCGGCGGCTCGGCCCTGCCCTCGGACGCGCTACCGCTCGTGGACCTGGTCACGCCGAGCCGGGAGGACGCCGCGCAGCTGCTGGACGGCGCGGAGCGGATCGCCGAGCTCGGTGTGTGGAGCGTGGATGTCGCCGCGAACCGCGCGTTCTTCTCCGAAGGCCTGCGGAAGCTGTGTGACCTGCCGGAGGACTGCACGGTCTCCGACGTGATGGGCCTGGTGCACCCCGACGACCAGGCGGTGCTCGGTGAGTTCCGGGCCCGCCTGGTCGCGGGCGGGCCACCGGTGCCGATCGAGGCCGAGGTGCGGGACCCCGCCGGTGAGCGCGTCTTCCAGATCCGCGCGCACGCGGAGTTCGACTCGGCGGGTGCGCTCGCGCGCGCCACCGGCACCGTCCAGGACGTCACCAAGCTCCGGGTCGCCGAACAGCGGGCCAGCCAGGACCGCCGCCTGTTCGGTGACGCGCAGCGGGTGGCCAGGATGGGCACCTGGGAGTGGAACACCGAGACCGGCGAGTGCATCTGGTCGACGATGCTCTACGAGCTGTTCGGCGTGGAGCCGAGCACGCCGATCTCCTACAACGAGTACCTGAGCCTCG
This sequence comes from Actinophytocola algeriensis, assembly GCF_014203735.1. GTDB lineage: Bacteria > Actinomycetota > Actinomycetes > Mycobacteriales > Pseudonocardiaceae > Actinophytocola > Actinophytocola algeriensis. Next base: position 220,051 of record NZ_JACHJQ010000001.1, read on the forward strand.
TGCACCCGGACGACCGCGCCTGGGTGGACCGGCGGTGGCGGGACCTCGCGGCGAGCGGGCGGCCGATCGAGTGCGAGCACCGCGCGGTGCTGCCGGACGGCTCGCGGCGGGTGTTCCGCTGCCGCGGCGACGCGCTCGACGCAGAGCAGCGGCCGTCGATCATGATCGGCACCGCGCAGGACGTCACCGAGCAGCGGTCCACCGAGACCCGCATGATGCGCTCGTCGCAGCGCTTCACCGACCTGGTCTCGATCGCGCCGGTCGGCATCGGCCTGTTCGACGAGGCCGAGCGGCTCGTCGACGCCAACGACGCGCTGTGCAGGCTGCTGCAGATGGACCTGGAACGGTTGCGGGGCACCGCGGCCGTCGACCTCACCCACCCGACCGACCGCGGCGAGTCGCTGCTCGCCGGCGCGTCCCGGCGCAACGGCGACACCCGCGCCGGGCAGCGGGTGCTGGTGACGGCGTCCGGCAAGGCCGTGTACTGCGAGCTGAACGTGACCGTGTCGGTGGCCGACGACGGCAACCGGTTCTGGCTCGTGGTGTTCTCCGACGTGACCGAGCGGCGCAGGACCGCGGAACGGCTGCGCTACCAGGCGACGCACGACGAGCTGACCGGGCTGCCCGGCCGCGCCGCGGTCAACGAGCTGCTCAACCAGCTGCTCGGCGGGCCGGACGCGGACAAGGTCGCGCTGCTGTTCTGCGACGTCGACAACTTCAAGCGGGTCAACGACTCGCTGGGCCACGACGTCGGCGACGAGCTGATCACGGCACTCGCGCGGCGGCTGGAGCGCGGGCTGCCGCCGTCGTGCACCGCCGGGCGCATGTCCGGCGACGAGTACGTGGTGATCTGCTCGGACGTCGAGGAGGTCGGCGGGGTCGAGGCCCTCGCCAACCGCGTCGCACAGCTCTTACGCGCGGCGGTGCCGGTACGCGGGCAGTTGCTGCGGGTGTCGGCCACGATCGGCGCCGCGACGCCGACCGGGCCCGAGACGTCCGCCGCGGATCTCCTGCGGTTCGCCGACGCCGCCATGTTCAACGCGAAACGCCAGGGCACGGGCCGGGTGCAGCTGGCGAGCGAGGCGCTGATCGCGTCGGCCAACAGCCAGATGATGCTGGAGGGCCAGCTCCGCGACGCGATCACGAACGACGGCCTGGTCCTGCACTACCAGCCGGTGGTCGGTCCGGACGGGACGATCCTGTCCGCCGAGGCGCTGGTCCGGTGGCCGCACCCGGAGCGCGGGATGCTGCCGCCCGGCGAGTTCCTCCCGGTCGCCGAACAGGGCGACCTGCTGCGCGAGCTGGACCGGTGGGTCCTGCGGACCGCGCTGTGCGAGGCGTCGAAGTGGCCGATGATGGCAGGTGCGGTGCTGGGCGCCGAGGTCGGCGTCGCCGTGAACCTCGCCGGGCTCGTGCCGGGCGACCCGGAGTTCACCGAGATCGTGTCCGCGGCGGTCGCGGAGACCGGCATCGAATGGGACCGCGTGGTCCTGGAGCTCGTCGAGACCTCGCTGATCGACCTCCCCTCCCGCACCCGCAAGGCGATGGCGGAGCTCGCCGACCGCGGCGTCCGGTTCGCTGTGGACGATTTCGGCACCGGGTACTCGTCGCTGGCGCGGTTGAAGGAACTGCCCGCGCAGATCATCAAGATCGACCGCGCGTTCGTGTCCGGTGTGGCCACTGAGGCCGCGGACTTCGCGGTGGTGCGCGCACTCGTCGACATGGCGCGCGCCATGGGCCGCACCTGTGTGGCGGAAGGTGTGGAGGTCGACTCGCAGTTCCACGTGCTGCGCAGCTTCGGCGTCGAGGCCTACCAGGGCTGGCTGTTGTCCAAACCCCTGCCCGCGAAGGAGTTCCGCGAACTGCTCCGCATGGGACCGGTCCACATCCCGCGTGGCTCCTGAGTCACCCTCAGGTGACGATCTGGTCACGCTGCGCCGAACGGGCTAGAACTGTTGGTCCGGGTGGAGTCGCCAGATCGTGAGATGGCCTGCCGCTGTCGGTGGATCGGGCTAAGGTCGGGCGACCTACGGCCGGATGGTGGCCGTCTCGACCTGAGGAGTCTCGGGGCAGTGATCGAGTTCCAGGCCGTGACCAAGAAGTATCCCGACGGGACGGTCGCGGTCGACGGTCTCGACCTCGTCGTGGATGCCGGGAAGATCACGGTGTTCGTCGGGCCGTCCGGCTGCGGCAAGACGACCTCGCTGCGCATGATCAACCGCATGATCGACCCGACCAGCGGCACGATCCTGTTGGACGGCAAGGACATTCGCGAGTCCGACCCGCCGCTGCTGCGGCGCGGCATCGGTTATGTCATCCAGCACGCGGGTTTGTTCCCGCACCGCACGGTGCTCGACAACGTGGCGACCGTGCCCATGTTGACCGGCAAGAACAAGCGTGCGGCCCGGTCCCGTGCCGCTGAGCTGCTGGAGCTGGTCGGCCTGCCCACGGAGATGGGCAAGCGGTACCCCGCGCAGCTCTCGGGTGGTCAGCAGCAGCGGGTCGGCGTGGCCCGCGCCCTCGCCGCCGACCCGCCGGTGTTGCTCATGGACGAGCCGTTCTCCGCGGTCGACCCGATCGTGCGGGACGACCTGCAGCAGCAGCTGCTGCGCCTGCAGTCCGAACTGGACAAGACGATCGTGTTCGTCACCCACGACATCGACGAGGCCATCAAGCTGGGCGACCGGGTCGCGGTGTTCCGCGTGGGCGGCAGGCTCGCGCAGTACGCGACCCCGTCGGAGCTGCTCGCCAAGCCCGCCGACGACTTCGTGTCCTCCTTCGTCGGCCGCGACCGCGGCTACCGCGCGCTCGGCTTCCTCACCGCCACCGGTGTCCCGGTCGGTCCGGTCGCGACGGTCAAGATCGGCGAGACGGCGGCGGAGCCCGGTTGGGTCGTCGTGGTGGACGAGCGGAACCGCCCGCTCGGCTGGCTCGACCAGGGGTCCACATCGGACGCCGCGAGCGCCGACGACGTCGTGTCCGGCGGTTCGCTGTACGAAGTGGACGGTGCGGCGGGCACCGCGGGGTCACTGCGCAACGCGCTCGACGCCGCGCTCAGCTCACCCGCCGGGGTCGGCATCGCCGTCGACGCGGACGGCGCGGTCGCGGGCAGTGTCAAGGCGGAGGCCGTGCTCGAGGCGCTCGCCACGGCGCGACGGACCGGTGAGGTGCCGGCGTGAACGTCGACTGGCCGTGGCCGTGGCTACCGCGCAACGTCGACAAGATCGTCGAGGCCACCGGCGAGCACCTGTACCTGGCGCTGCTCCCGGTCCTGGCCGGACTGGTCATCTCGGTCCCGCTCGGCTGGGCCGCGAGCCGGTGGCCCGCGGTGCGGCTGGTGCTCGTGCCGCTCGCCGGCGTGCTGTACACGATCCCGTCGCTGGCGCTGATCACGCTGGTGCCGCTGCTGCTCGGCACGAAGATCATCGACCCGCTGAACGTCCAGGTGCCGCTCGCCATCTACACGATCGCGCTGCTGGTCCGGTCGGTCACCGACGCGCTGCTCGCCGTGCCGGGTGAGGTCACCGCGGCCGCGACCGCCATCGGATTCCGCCCTGCCAAACGGTTCCTGGCGGTCGAGCTGCCGCTCGCGGTGCCGGTGATCGTGGCGGGCCTGCGGGTGGCGGCCGTGTCGGCGATGAGCCTGACCGCGGTCGGCGCGCTGATCGGCATCGGCGGGCTCGGCGGTCTGATCACCGAGGGCTTCCGGCGCAACAACGCGGTCGAGATGGTCGTCGCGATCGCGCTGATCCTCGTCATCGCGCTGATCATCGACGCACTGCTGCTGTTGGCGGGCAAGGTCATCACGCCGTGGACGCGTGTGCGGCAGGGGGCGGCCAAGTGAACTCGACTCTGAACTGGCTGTTCGACCCGGCGCACTGGAGCGGGCCGACCGGCATCCCGGCGCGCATCCTGGAGCACCTCGGGTACACGGCGCTGACCGTGCTCATCGCCGCGGCGATCGCGGTGCCGCTCGGCGCGATCATCGGCCACACCGGACGCGGCACGTTCCTCGTCGCCGGCCTGTCCAACGGGCTGCGCGCGCTGCCCGAGCTGGGTCTGCTGACGCTGCTGGTGCTGCTGACCTACGTCGGGCTGCTGCCGGTGGTGGTCGCGCTGGTCATCCTGGCGCTGCCGCCGATCCTGGCGGGCACGTACGCGGGCATCCGCAACGTCGACGCGTCCGTTGTGGACGCCGCGCGCGGGATGGGCATGCGCGGCTCGACGGTGCTGTGGAAGGTGGAGCTGCCCAACGCGCTCCCGCTGATCCTCGGCGGCATCCGCTCCGCGACGCTGCAGGTGATCGCGACCGCCACGATCGCGGCGTACGTCGCGCTCGGCGGCCTCGGCCGGTTCGTCATCGACGGCAACAACGCGGGCGCGGGCTCGCCCAACGGCTACCCGCAGATGGCGGCCGGCGCGATCGTGATCGCGGTGCTCGCGCTGGTGGTCGAGGGTGTGCTGGAGATCGTGCAGCGGGTGGCGGTGTCACCGGGCCTGCGCAACGTTGCCACGAGGAAGCGCACCGCGCGCATCTGGCGCAAGCCGACCCCGGATTTGGTAGGTAGGTCCACGTGAGGAGACACAGAGGATGAAGCGCGTTATCGCCGGAGTGGCGACGGCCCTGGCGGCGACGCTGGCCGTTTCCGCGTGCGGCGGCTCCGAAGACCCGCTGGCCGAGGACCAGCCCACGGGCGGCTCCGGCGACACCATCACGGTCGGTTCGGCGAACTTCCCGGAGAGCCAGCTGCTCGCCGAGATCTACGCCCAGGCCCTCGAAGCCAAGGGCGTCACGGTCGAGCGGCAGCACGACCTCGGCAGCCGCGAGAAGTACATGGACGGCCTCAAGGACGGGTCGATCGACCTGATCCCGGAGTACACCGGTGTGCTGCTGCAGTTCTTCGACAAGTCGGCCCCGCAGGTCGAGGCCGAGGAGGTGTACGCGGCGCTGCCCGCGGCCCTGCCGGAGAACCTCACGGTGCTCGACAAGGCGGCGGCCGAGGACAAGGACGCCATCGTCGTCACCAGGGAGACGGCGGACAAGTGGGACCTGAAGTCCATCGAGGACCTGGTGCCGCACTGCGGTGAGGTCGTGTTCGGCGGGCCGCCGGAGATCCAGGAGCGCGCGGACGGCATCCCGGGCATCAAGGAGACCTACAACTGCACGTTCAAGAGCTTCAGCTCGCTGGAGCCGGGCGCCATCACCACGAAGGCGCTGCTCGACGGCACCGTGCAGGCCGCCGACATCTTCACCACGGACGCCGCCATCGAGGCGAACGACCTGGTGGTGCTGGAGGACCCGAAGAACAACTTCGCCGCCCAGAACGTCGTCCCGCTGATCAACAAGGACAAGGCGAGCGACACGGTCAAGGAGACCCTGAACGCGGTCTCGGCGAAGCTGGACACGGAGACGCTGCTCGACCTGAACGCCCGCCTGAACGCCCCGGACAAGCCGGAGTACGCGGACGTGGCCAAGGAGTGGCTGGGCGAGGTCGGCCTCTGACCCGCTGACCCACTGATGAAGGGCACCGCCGCGGCGGTGCCCTTCATGGCGTTCTGGCCGGTTGTTGCCGGGAGGGGCCGGGGGCCGGCGCCGGCTGGTTACCGTCCTGGCGTCGCCAGCGGGGCGAGCAATGGAGGACGCCGTGGAGTGGAACACCGAGCGCGGGCTGCGAGTCGCCAGGGTGGTCATGTTCGCGCAGGCCGCGGCGTCGATCGCGATCTGGGTCGTGCAGCTGCTGACGATCGCGGGCAGGCTCGACCACAACCAGGAGGTGCCCGGGTCGGTGTGGCTCGTGGCCGTCGCCAACCCGGTGATCGCCGTGCTCGTCGGGGTCGCGGCGGTGTTCCTGTGCACCCGCGCGTGGGCACGGGTGCTCGGCGTCGTCATGGAGTGCATCGGGATCGTGGGTGCGCTGATCAGCGTGCTCACCGGCTTCTACCAGGCGCTGGCGGCGATGGCGGTGGCCATCGTGGTGATCGCGCTGATCCACCGGTACCGGGTCCGTTCGGTCGCGGACGCGGGCAGCCACCGGTCGGTCCGGCAGCCACCGGAAGGGCCGGTCACGTTCCGCCTCCGGCTGGGTGTCGCGGCTGTCGCCCTGGTGGCGTCGGGGTGTTCCAGCCCGGAACCCATGGTGTGCCAGGGCGGGTTCTGCAGCGGTCCCGCCTACTCGCCGTCCACCGGCCAGCAGGTCGAGAACGGCGTGGTCGCCGTGGCCAGCGTCATCGGCCTGGTCCCCATCGTGCCCCGCAGCGCGGCGGGTCCCGCGCGGCGGACGACAGGGCCGTTCTCAGGCTCCTGACCGCGCGCCACCGATCCGCGTGGTCAGCTCCTCCGCCGCCCGCCGGGTCTCCTCGGCCAGGTCAGGCCAGGTCTCGCCGCACTCGGGGTCGCACTCGTGGCGGAACGTGGTCGAGATGGCCGCGATCGGATGCCCGCTGTGGTCCAGAACCGGCGCCGCCACCGACGCGAACCCGGCGGTCACGTACCCGTCCTCCACCGTCCAGCCGCGCTGCCGGGCCGCCGTGAGCGCCCGCCGCAGCGACGGCAGGTCGGCCGGGCCCCGCCCGGTCCGGTCCACGAACGCCGACCGCCCGGGGAACAACGCCCTGACCTGCGCGGCAGGCAGCGCACCCAGCATCGCGCGCCCCGAAGCGGGCAAGTGCGCGGGCAGCCGCACGCCGACGTCCGTCACCACCGTCGCGTGGAACGACGGCTGTTCCCGCACCACGTACAGCGCCTCCCGCCCGTGCAGCACACCCAGCTGCGCCACGTGCCCGGTCCGGCCGATCAGCGCACGCAGCACCGGCCTGGCCAGCCGCTCCAGGGGGTCGTGCCGCAGGTACGCCGAGCCCAGTTCGAACGCGGCCAGCCCCAGCCCGTAGCGCCGCTCCTCCGGCAGGTGCGTCACGAACCCGGCCGCCGTCAGCTCCGCCAGCAGGTGGTACGTCGTCGAGCGGGGTAACCCCAGCTCACGGGCCACATAACCGGCCGTCACCGGGCCCGCGCGGCCCGCCAGCAGCCGCAGCACCGCCAGGCCGCGGCGCAGGGCAGGCACATCCGTCATGTGTCTGGGATACCAGACCGCTATCGCCGACCTCGGGTCGTGCGGACGGCGGAACAGCGCTGAGATGTACCCCATGGTCGTGATCGATGGCGGGCCGCTCACCCGCGAACAGGTGGTCGCCGTCGTGCGGGGGCACGCGCCGGTCGAGGTCGGGGACACCGCACTCGCCGAGGTGGCCAAGACCCGTGAGCACGTCGAGCGGCTCGCCGAGGCCGCCACCCCCACCTACGGCGTCTCCACCGGATTCGGTGCGCTCGCCACCCGCCACATCCCGCTCGACCGCCGCGCCGCGCTGCAGCGGTCGCTGATCCGTTCGCACGCCGCGGGCGCGGGTGACCCGGTCGAGGTCGAGGTGGTGCGCGGGCTGATGCTCCTGCGCCTGCGCACCCTCGCCTCCGGCCGCACCGGGGTCCGCCCGGAGATCGTCGACGCCCTGACCGGCCTGCTCAACGCCGGCATCACGCCGGTCGTCCACGAGTACGGCTCGCTCGGCTGCTCCGGTGACCTCGCGCCGCTGTCGGCGGTCGCGCTGGCGCTCATGGGCGAGGGCGACGTGTTCGTGGAGAACCGGCTGCTGCCCGCGAAGGACGCGCTCTACGAGGCGGGCATCAGCCCCGTGACGCTCGCCGAGAAGGAGGGTCTCGCGCTCATCAACGGCACCGACGGCATGCTCGGCATGCTGGTGCTCGCCCTCGACGACCTGCGGAAACTCCTCGACGTCGCCGACCTGACCGCCGCCATGTCCGTCGAGGCGCTGCTCGGCACCGACCGCGTGTTCGCGCCCGAGCTGCAGGCGCTGCGCCCGCACCCCGGCCAGGCCCTCTCCGCCGCGCGCATGACCGCGCTGTTAGCGGGGTCCGCGATCATGGAGAGCCACCGCGGCCCGCACTGCAACCGCGTGCAGGACGCCTACTCGCTGCGCTGTGCACCGCAGGTCCACGGCGCGGCGCGCGACACCGTCGCCTACGTGGAGACCGTCGCGGACCGCGAGCTGGCCGCCGCCATCGACAACCCCGTCGTGCTGCCGGACGGGCGGGTCGAGTCCAACGGCAACTTCCACGGCGCCCCGGTCGCCTACCCGCTGGACTTCCTCGCGATCCCGGCCGCGGACGTCGCCAGCATGGCCGAGCGCCGCACCGACCGGATGCTCGACGCGACCCGCAGCCACGGCCTGCCGCCGTTCCTCGCCGCCGATCCCGGCGTCGACTCCGGCCACATGATCGCCCAGTACACGCAGGCCGCGGTGGTGTCGGAGATGAAACGCCTCGCGGTCCCGGCGTCGGTCGACTCGATCCCGTCGTCGGCGATGCAGGAGGACCACGTCTCGATGGGCTGGTCGGCCGCCCGCAAGCTCCGCAAGTCGATCGACGGGCTCACGACCGTGCTCGCCGTCGAGCTGCTCACCGCCGCCCGCGCGCTCGACCTGCGCGCCCCGCTCACCCCCGCACCCGCGACCGCCCAGGCCATCGCGGCACTGCGCCGCACCGTGCCCGGGCCCGGCCCGGACCGCCACCTCGCCCCGGAGATCGCCGCCGCCGAAAATCTGATCCGATCAGGAGAGCTGCCATGACGTCGCACGACCCGAGCGGCCGCCAACCGCACCTAAGGGGAACGGAACGCAACCCAGCCACAAGTACGTCCCTGACAGGACATGATCAGCCCACGGCGACCAACACATCGAAATTCGGGGAGGCGGAACAGTCATGACCGCTGGACCCCGCCCCGTGCGTGCCGCCCGGGGCACGACCCTGACCGCGCGCAGCTGGCAGACCGAGGCCGCGCTGCGGATGTTCCACAACAACCTCGACCCCGAGGTCGCCGAGCGGCCCGACGACCTCGTCGTCTACGGCGGCACCGGCAAGGCCGCCCGCAACTGGGGCAGCTTCGAAGCCATCACCCGCGAGCTGACCGCGCTGCGTGAGGACGAGACCCTCCTCGTCCAGTCCGGGAAACCGGTCGGCGTGATGCGCACGCACGAGTGGGCGCCCCGGGTGCTGATCGCGAACTCGAACCTCGTCGGCGACTGGGCGACGTGGCCGGAGTTCCGGCGCCTCGAGTCGCTGGGCCTGACGATGTACGGCCAGATGACGGCCGGGTCGTGGATCTACATCGGCACGCAGGGCATTCTGCAGGGCACCTACGAGACGTTCGCCGCCATCGCGCGCAAGCGGTTCGGCGGCAGTCTCAAGGGGACGATCACGCTCACCGCCGGGCTCGGTGGCATGGGTGGTGCGCAACCGCTCGCCGTCACCATGAACGAGGGTGTCGCGCTGTGCGTCGAGGTCGACCCGGCCCGTGCGCACCGCCGCGTCGAGACCCGCTACCTCGACGAGGTCGCCTCCGACCTGGACGACGCGGTCCGCCGTGTCGAGGCCGCCAAGAAGGAAGGCCGCGCGCTGTCGGTCGGCGTCATCGGCAACGCGGCCGAGGTCCTGCCCGAACTGCTGCGCCGCGGTGTCGACATCGACATCGTCACCGACCAGACCTCCGCCCACGACCCGCTGGCCTACCTGCCGAAGGGCATCGCGCTCGACGACTGGTCCGACTACGCGGCCAAGAAGCCCGACGAGTTCACCGACCGCGCCCGCGACTCGATGGCAGACCACGTCGACGCCATGATCGGGTTCATGGACGCGGGTGCCGAGGTGTTCGACTACGGCAACTCCATCCGCGGCGAGGCCAAGCTCGGCGGCTGCGACCGCGCGTTCGACTTCCCCGGGTTCGTGCCCGCCTACATCCGGCCGATGTTCTGCGAGGGCATGGGCCCGTTCCGGTGGGCCGCGCTCTCCGGTGACCCGGCCGACATCGCCGCCACCGACCGCGCGATCCTAAACCTGTTCCCGGAGAAGGAATCCCTCGCCCGCTGGATCCGCATGGCCGGTGAAAGGGTTGCCTTCCAAGGGCTTCCCGCGCGCATCTGCTGGCTCGGCTACGGCGAGCGGCACCTCGCGGGCGAGCGGTTCAACGAGATGGTCGCGAGCGGTGAGCTGTCCGCGCCGGTCGTGATCGGCCGCGACCACCTCGACTGCGGGTCGGTCGCCTCCCCGTACCGCGAGACCGAGGCGATGGCCGACGGCTCCGACGCGATCGCCGACTGGCCGCTGCTCAACGCCATGATCAACACGGCGTCGGGGGCCAGCTGGGTGTCGATCCACCACGGCGGTGGCGTCGGCATCGGGCGGTCCATCCACGCCGGTCAGGTCACGGTCGCCGACGGCACCGCCCTCGCCGGTGAGAAGATCAGCCGCGTGCTGACCAACGACCCGGGCATGGGCGTCATCCGCCACGTCGACGCGGGCTACGACGAGGCCCGCCACGTCGCCGTCGAGCGCGGCGTGACTGTGCCGATGCCATGAGCGGAGCTTGCGGAGCGAATCATCAGGCACCGGGCGGAGCTTGCGGAGCGAATCATCAGGCACCGGGCGGAGCTTGCGGAGCGAATCATCAGGCACCGGGCGGGCTCCTCGCGGCCATCGAGGGGGTCGGCCGCGATCGCAAGCGCGGCGGCTACTCCCGGCACGTCTTCGAACCTGCCGAACGTGAGCTTCGCGAGTGGTTCGTCGAGGAGGCGGAACGCCGCGACCTCGCCGTGCGCACCGACCGCAACGGCAACATCTGGGCGTGGTGGGGTGAGCCGGGGACCGACGCGGTCGTCACCGGCAGCCACCTCGACTCGGTGCCCGGCGGTGGCGCGTTCGACGGGCCGCTCGGCGTGGTGTCCGCGCTGGCCGCCGTGGACGCGTTGCGGGCACAGGACTTCACCCCGATCCGCCCGCTCGCGATCGTCGTGTTCGCCGAGGAGGAGGGCGGCCGGTTCGGGGTGCCGTGCCTCGGGTCGCGGCTGATGTCCGGCGCGATCGACCCGGACGTCGCGCGCCGCCTGACCGATCCGGCGGGCATCACGTTCGCCGAGGCGGCGGCCGAGGCCGGGCTCGACCCGGCGCGCGTCGGCCGGGACGACGAGGCACTCGCGGCCGTGCACACGTTCGTCGAGCTGCACGTCGAGCAGGGCCGCGGCCTGATCGACCTCGGTGCGCCGGTCGGGGTGGCGTCGTCGATCCTCGCGCACGGCCGCTGGCGGTTCGGGTTCGCGGGCGAGGGCAACCACGCGGGCGCCACGCTGCTCGGCGACCGCCGCGACCCGATGGTCCCGGCCGCGGAGATGGTGCTGGCGGCCAGGATCGCGGCGTCCGAAGTGGACGACGGGCGCGCGACCGTCGGCCGGATCGTGCCGAACCCCGGTGGCACCAACGTGATCGCGTCCACGGTCGACGTGTGGCTCGACGCGCGGGCGGGCGACGACGCGAGCACGCGCGAGATCGTCGAACGGGTCCGGGCGATGGCCGCCGACGCCGCCGAGCGCGAGAACTGCGTGCTGACGGTCGTCGAGGAGTCCTACGGTGACACCGTCGTGTTCGACAGCGAGCTGCGGGATCAGGTGTCACGGGCGCTGGGCGGGGTGCCCGCGCTGCCGACCGGCGCCGGGCACGACGCGGGCATCCTCGCCGCGCACCTGTCGACCGCGATGCTGTTCGTGCGCAACCCGACCGGTATCTCGCACGCCCCGGAGGAGTTCGCCGAAGCTGACGACTGTCAGGCCGGGGTGACCGCACTCGCGACCGTGCTGGAACGGCTCACCGGATGACCACCTTCTGGTGCGAGCACGCGTGGGTGGACGGCGCGGTCGCGCCCGGGGTGGTGGTCGGCGCCGGCGACGGCCGGATCACCGCGGTGTCCCGTTCGGACAGCCCGCCACCGGGGGCGCACGTGTTGCGCGGCATGGTCTTCCCCGGGTTCGCGAATGTGCACTCGCACGCGTTCCACCGCGCGCTGCGCGGCCGCACCCACGCCGGCGGCGGCACGTTCTGGACGTGGCGGCGTGGCATGTACCAGCTGGCGTCCCGGCTCGACCCGGAGAGCTATCTGAAACTCGCCACCGCGGTCTACGCGGAGATGGCGGTCACGGGCGTGACCGCGGTCGGCGAGTTCCACTACCTGCACCACCCACCGGGCGGCGGCCGCTACGCCTCACCGAACGCGATGGGCGACGCGCTGCGGGAGGCCGCGCGCGCGGCCGGGATCCGTCTCACACTGCTCGACACCCTGTACCTGACAGGCGGTATCGACACCGCTGCTTCGCGAAGCTTGCGGAGCGATCACCAAACACTGTCATTGGAGCAGCAACAGTTCTCCGACGGCAGTGTCGACGCGTGGGCGGACCGCGCGCTGCCAGGTCACGACGACGCCACCACCCGCGCCGGGGCCGCCATCCATTCGGTGCGTGCCGTGCCCCGGGACGCGATCGCCGACCTTGCGTCCATTGTGGAGGAACGAGCGCTGCACGTCCACGTGTCCGAGCAGCCCGCGGAGAACGAGGCGTGTCTCGCCGCGTACGGCCTGACGCCTGTCAGGTTGCTGGCGGAGTCCGGCGCGCTCGGCCCGAACACGACTGCCGTGCACGCCACGCACCTGACCGGTGCGGACATCGAGACTCTCGGCTCGTCGCACACCGCGGTTTGCTTCTGCCCGACCACGGAGGCGGACCTCGCCGACGGCATCGGCCCGGCGCGTGAGCTGGTCGACGCCGGCGCCCCGCTGTCGCTCGGCAGCGACCAGCACGCGATCGTGGACCCGCTGGCCGAGGTGCGCGCACTGGAGCACGGCGAGCGGCTGCGCACCGGGCAGCGCGGCCGGTTCACGCCGGTCGAGCTGATCACCGCGCTGACCTCCGCCGGCAACGCGGCGCTGGGCTGGCCGGACGCCGGGACGATCCGCGCCGGCGCGCCCGCGGACCTGACAGCCGTTCGGCTCGACAGCATCCGCACCGCGGGCAGCCGCCCCGACCAGGTGCAGTACGCGGCGACCGCGTCCGACGTGCACACGGTCGTGTCGGGCGGCGTTGTCATCGCCGAGAACGGACAACACGCACGGCTGGGTGACGTGGGCAGGCTGCTCACCGACGCGATCGAGGAGTTGTGGACGTGAGTGTGCTCATCACCGGCATCGGCGAGCTGACCACCAACGACGGCCCGGCCCGGACCGACGCCGCGCTGGTGCTCGACGGTGACCGGATCGCGTGGGTCGGCGCGGCGGCGGAGGCACCCGACGCGGACGAACGCGTCGACGTCGAGGGCCGCGCCGTCCTGCCGGGCTGGGTCGACAGCCACACCCACCTGGTGTTCGCGGGGGACCGGACGGCCGAGTTCGCCGCACGCATGTCAGGTCAGCCGTACACGGCGGGCGGGATCGCCGTGACCGTGGCGGCGACCAGGGCCGCCGCCGACGACGAGCTTCGGCAGGTGCTGCGCAGGCACGTCGCCGAAGCGGTGGCTCAGGGCACGACGTGCGTGGAGACCAAGACCGGCTACGGACTGACGGTCGCGGACGAGCTGCGGTCGGCGCGCCTCGCCGCCGAGGAGGTGGACGAGGTCACGTTCCTCGGCGCGCACCTCGTCCCGGCCGAGGTGTCCACGGAGGACTACGTCGCCCTGGTGACCGGCGAGATGCTCGACGCGGTCGCTCCGCACGTGCGGTGGGCGGACGTGTTCTGCGAGACCGGCGCGTTCGACGAGGACGCCTCCCGTGCCGTGCTGGCGGCGGCCTCGGCGAAAGGCCTCGGCCTGCGCGTGCACGGCAACCAGCTGGGCTACGGCCCCGGCGTGCGGCTGGCGGTGGAGATGAACGCCGCGAGCGTCGACCACTGCACCTACCTGACCCGGTCCGACGTGGACGCGCTGGCGCAGTCGGACACGGTGGCGACGGTGCTGCCCGCGTGCGACCTGTCGACCCGCCAGCCGCTACCTGACGCGCGTCAGCTACTGGACACCGGCGCGACGGTGGCGCTGGCGACGAACTGCAACCCCGGCTCGTCGTACACGTCGTCGATGGCGTACTGCGTGGCGACGGCTGTGCTGCAGATGCGGATGTCGGTCGAGGAGGCGGTGCGCGCGGCGACGTGGGGCGGCGCGCGGGCGCTGCGGCGCGACGACGTCGGGGTGCTGCGGGTGGGTGCGCGCGCGGACGTGCACGTACTTGACGCCCCGTCGGTGACGCACCTGGCGTACCGGCCGGGGGTGCCGTTGACGTGGGCGGTGTGGCGAGCCGGCGTGCGGGCGCGTTAGAGCACCCAGAGGCCGACGGCGCCGACGAGGACCACGACGACGAACAGGATCACGATGATGAACGCCCAGCGGGTGGGTGGGCGGTAGGTCGGTTTGTCCTCGTCCTCGATGGGTGGCCGTTCGTGCGTGAACGGGTCACCGCCGAAGATGACGGGGTCGTGCTGCGTGTCTTCGCCTGCCATGGCGCCCTCCCGAGGGTTGGCCTCCGGCCCCCGGGTTCCATGCTACGGCGCGGGACCGACAACCGCCCGGCGCCGAGGGCGAGTTGTCCACAGGCCGGGGTCAGACCAGCCAGATCACCAGCGCGACCACCACCACGCCGATGCCCAGGCCGATGAAGATGAGCCGTTTGAACGGCGTCTCCTCACCGGACGGGTCGAGCACGTCGCGCTTGTCGTCCGCGTGGGGGTTCTGGTCCAGCGGGATCCAGTCCGGGTCGTCGGTGGGCTGTTCGTCGGCCATGCGCGCATTCTCCACGGTCAGGACACGGTCGCCACGCTCGCCGTGCCTGCCTCGTCCACGGTGATCCGCAGGCGGCGGCCCGCGACCTCGACGCCGTCGACCGTCAGCGGGAACCACGCCGCAAACGCTTGCGACGGGCGCACCTCGACCGTGCCGTTCGCGGCGTCCGGGGACAGGCCGAGCGCCGCCCGCACGAACACCAGCGCCGACGCCGCCGACCACGCCTGCGGTCGGCACGTCGACGGGTAGTCCAGCAGCGGGCCGTCCTCCTCGGCCCAGCCGCCGTACAGCTCGGGCAGGCGGTGCGCGAACCGGGCCCCGGCCCGCACCACACCCGTCGCGAGCGCCGCCGCCACCGCCGCGTGCCCGGTCCTCGCCAGCCCGTCGACCGCGATCGCCGTGTCGTGCGGCCACACCGAACCCGTGTGGTAGCCAACCGGGTTGAAGAACGGGTGCGTGCCGTCGAAGGTCCGCAGCCCGGAACCGCTGTCCAGGCGTTCGCTGCCCAGCCGTGCCGCCACCAGCGCGGACTCCTCCTCGGTCAGCAGTCCGGAGTCCAGCAGGTGCCCCATGTTCGACGCGAGTGCGTCGACCGGTGCGCCGTGTGCGTCCAGCGCCAGCGCGGGGAACGGACCGCCGGCGTCCCGCACCCAGAACTTCGCGCGGAAGCGGGTGTTCAGGTCCGCCGCCCATGCCCGCGCCTCGGCCGCGCCCGGCTGCCCGAACGTGTCGAGCAGCGTCGCCGCGTCCAGTGCCGCGCGGTGCGCGTACGCCTGCGCCTCCGACAGCGCGACCGGCGCGGCGGCGATGTTCCCCGCACTGTCCTGAATGGAGTCCGGGGAGTCCTTCCAGCCCTGGTTGGCGAGGCCGGTGCCCGTGCTGTCCTGGTAGGCCAGGAAGTCGTCGTGCGACAGGACCCAGTCCAGTGCGCGGCGCAGCGGGCCGAGCAGGTCCGTGACGTCCGCGCCCCAGCGCCACGCGTCGTGCAGCAGCGAGATCCACAGCGGGGTGGCGTCGATCGTCCCGTAGTAGACCGGCGGCAGGCCCACCGCACTGTCCACACCGGACGGAACACGACGGATCTCGTGGGCGATCTTGCCTGGCTCCTCCTCGGTCACCGGGTCGTGCTTCGTGCCCTGCCTGCGGGCCAGTGTGCGCAGCGTGCCCATGGCGAGGTCCGTGCCGAACGGCAGCGCGAACCGGGCCGTCCACAGCGAGTCGCGGCCGAACAGCGTCAGGTACCACGGGGCACCCGCCGCCGCGAACAGGTCGTCAGGTGCGGTGGCGTCCGCGAGGAGCAGGTGGCGCAGGTCGTCGAGCCCGGTGCGAAAAACGGCTGTCAGGTTAGCGTCCGCGCTGGTCAGGGCTGCGGTGAGCGCGCCGGCGCGGGGTGCGGTGAACACGGCGTCGTCGCTCGCGGACGCCGCGGTCAGGGTCACCGTCCAGGTCACGCGGGTGCGGGCCGGGAGGGTCAGGTGCCAGTCGAGGCGTGCGTGGTCGGCCAGTTCCACGTGGTCGGGGGCCCGGTCGGTGGTCGCGACCGTGACACGGCCGCCGACCGCCCACTCGACCGCGCCAGTAGGAGCCACCAGCGCGGGCCGCTCCCCGCCGCGGAACGCCAGGATCGGAGCCAGGTCGGCGGCCAGCCGGACGCTCACCGTCGTCGTGACCTCTCGGCGCGAGTCGTTGACCAGGGTGATCGTCTCCCGCAGCGTGTCCGGTGCGGTGCGGCGGAGCCGTTCGACCCGGACCGTCGGCTCGGTGAGCTCGTCGCCGAGATGCCGCGCGGCGGACACGAACCGCAGTGTCGCGGGATCCTCCTGCCGGTGGCCCAGCGCGACGGGCTGACGGTCGTCGACCACGACGGTCAATTCGGCGAGGTGCCGGACGTCGGCGACGATCCAGCCCTGCGCGCCGTCGCGCCTGACCTGGCCGTCCGGCGCGGACAGCACGGAGGCGGGCGCGGCGACCGCGGTGACGAGTTCGTGCAGGAACGGCTGGTTGTGCATCTGGAGTAACTCCGGGCGTAGGTTGGCTTTCATGGAGTACACACAGCTCGGCCGCAGTGGCCTCTCCGTGTCCCGGCTCGTGCTCGGCACCATGAACTTCGGTCCCGAGACGTCCGAAGAGGACAGTCACGGGATCATGGACCGCGCGCACGAGCACGGCATCAACTTCTTCGACACCGCCAACGTATACGGCTGGCAGAAGGGGGAGGGGATCACCGAGCAGATCATCGGCCGGTGGTTCGAGAAGGGCGGCGGCAGGCGTGAGAAGACCGTGCTGGCCACGAAGCTGTACGGCTCGATGGGTGACTGGCCGAACGAGACCTTCCTGTCGGCGCTGAACATCCGCCGCGCGGCGGACGAGTCGCTGCGCAGGCTGAAGACCGACCACATCGACCTGTACCAGATGCACCACGTCGACCGGAACACGCCGTGGGACGAGATCTGGGAGGCGTTCTCCACGCTGCGGCAGCAGGGGAAGGTCCTGTACTTCGGGTCGTCGAACTTCGCGGGCTGGCACCTCGCGCAGGCGCAGGAAGCCGCGCGGTCCCGGCACTTCCTCGGCCTGGTCAGCGAGCAGTCGATCTACAACCTGATGACCCGGTGGGCCGAACTGGAGGTGCTGCCCGCAGCGCGGCACTACGGCATCGGCGTGATCCCGTGGTCGCCGCTGCACGGCGGGCTGCTCGGTGGCGTGCTGCGCAAACAGCGCGAGGGCTCGGCGTCCCGGTCCGCCTCGGGCCGCTCGTCGGACGCGCTCGAGAAGTACCGCGACCGCATCGAGGCGTACGAGAAGCTGTCGGCCGACCTCGGTGCCGACCCCGCGGACGTCGGCGTCGCGTGGCTGCTGCACCAGGAGGGCGTGACCGCGCCGATCATCGGCCCGAGGACGCAGGCGCAGCTGGACGGCTCACTGCGTGCCGTGGAGCTGAAGCTGGACGCGGACACGCTCGCCAAACTGGACGAGCTGTTCCCGGCCCCGGGCCCGAACGGCTCGAAATCGGCCCCGGAGGCCTACGCCTGGTGACCGGACGACGCCCCGGGTGCCGATGGACCCGGGGCGTCGCTCACTGGGCTCTGGACACAGTCGTCACGGCCCGCCGAGGTAGTCCTTCAACCAGATGCCGTCCTGGTACTCGAGCGCCTCCATGAATACGTTGTCGTTGTGGTTGTGGGGTTGGCAGATCGGCATGATGTATACCGAGTCGGACCCCTTCGGCATCGTGTGCGCCACCGTGCCCGTGATGATGTGGCCGCCGACGAACGAGGTGCCGCAGTTGAACCCGTTGAAGTGGTAGGACGTGCAAATGTTCGGGTACACCCCGAACTGATCGGCCCACAGGTTGATCCACGTCTTGCCGGCGATCCTCGGATCGTTCGTACTGCCGATCACGTTCGCGAATGCTTCACCGACGCTGAAATGCACCGTGCCGCCCCATACGGACTCGATCGTCACCACCTCGTCCTGCGGGCCCAGTTCGGCCCCGGGCTCGTACAGGCCCTGAAACACCCCGTCCCGGTAGACGACCAGCAACTTCTGGTAGTCGTCCGGCGAAATCTCGGGCGGTGTCGTACGAACCCGGACGATCAGGCCGGGGAGGCTCTTCAGCGCGGCGATCAGGGACTCGTTCGCGGCACGTGCCATCCCGCGCAGCACCTCGTCGACTCCGACGGTCAACGGGGTACGGCAGTTCCAGTGCCGGTTCCCCATGAGATCGTCGGCCAAGAACCCCGCCGATCCGGCGGCCCGGTGGTAGCAGCACTCCTCGGTCCCCGCCGGGAACGTGACGAGGCGGAGACCGTCCGCCGAGGCGAAGTCGGTACCGCAGACCGTCACCGTGTGCCGAGCCTCGTCATAGACGTAGCCGAACACGAGCCGCCCCAGGAGCCGCCGGTTCCCGAACGCGGTGAACTTGCCGACGTCGACGTCCTCCGACTGGAACGTGTGGGCACCGTCCTCGAGTGAGATCTCGACCGTCGAAGGAGTTTCGACCAGCTCGACGAGTGGTGTTTGGTGACCGACGTGGGGGGCGAACGAAATCTTGACCGAAAGCATGAGACCTCGATCCGTCGTGGGTGCCCGGCGATCAGGACGTCGGATCGTAGTTGTAGTTCACGACCGTGAACTTGTAGTCGTAGGAGTAGTGCTCGACGCTGCCGCACGTGACGCTGGTGAACCAGTCCGCGGTTTCCGCCGAGGAGTACGCGTACTGGAAGGTCGTCACCACGACGTTGAGAACCGGCATCACCGAGATGAGACCGATCACCGTGCCGAACTCGGAGGTGACCTTGCTCTTCTTGGTCTGCACCTGGATGTTGGCCATCTCCTGGTTGAGGTAGCCGAGAATGGGCGCGACATCACCGCTCAGGCCGGCCAGGATCGCAGCGAAGAACTGCTCGTTGATGCTCGCGGCGGTCCCGTCGCCGGACTCCTCCTGCTGGGACACCGAGGTCTCCCCATCCCTGGGATGGCGTTCATGGCCGTCGTCATCGCGGACTGGTTCAGGAGGTAAAGACCGTTCACGACCTCCTGCCCCGACGTGTCCAGGACGGCCTTCTTGATCACGTTCGACATCTGGAGCGCGTTCACGAACGCGTGGGACACGGCGTCCTTCAGTGTTTGCGACCAGGAATCCTCGATGTAGGCGAAGAGGAAGTCGGTACCCGGCGCGTGGAGCCACTGGCCCGAATCGGTCATCGTCACCATATACGTCACTGGGCGCGTCGCGACAGCAGTCATTTCTCCTCCTGGAAAGGATGTGATCGAAAAGTTCAAACGTCTGCTTCCAGGAGCATGTCCAAAAAGGTGTCAGAGGCCCAGGTGTAAATAGCGGGTTCAATCCTCCGGGGTGGCCATCTCACCCGGTCAGCCCACTTGAGCCGCGTCCTGGAAGATCGAAATTGCGTATAGCTGTCGTCGATCTTGAGATTGCGACCGCGATCGTCCACGATTGTGCGACCAATATTTCACGATGGGGTTCAACCAAATAGTTTGTTGTAGTCGCGGGCGTGGGGAACGCCGTCGAGCAGCGCGAGGAAGTCGTCGTGCAGCGTGCCGTTGGTGGCCAGGACAGTGCCGTTTCCGCTCAGTACCGGGCCCCGGTGAGGTCGGTGACGCGCCCGCCCGCCTCGCCATGATGACTGGCAGCGGCGCCATGTTTTCGTGGCCCATCGGAACCCGGCCACGACCATCGCGTCCAGTTCGCCGGTTGACCAGGCCGGTCATGTCGCCGGACGTGCTGAGGTAGACCGTCCGGTGCAGGGTGGCCAGCAGGTCCTCCGACCACGTGCCCGGGTTGCCCATCGCGGTGCGGGCGCACGGTGCCGTCCGGTTTGCGCGTGGTGGCCACGTCACCGGCGAAGAACCGTTCGGCGGCGAGGGCGCCCGCGCGCCGGGCGAGGCCCACCGCGAAGTCGAGGAGGCTCTGGTCCATGACGTGGGGACGTCCGGCACGACCGCGTGGTTGCCGGACGCGACGAAGCGCCCCGGGCGGGGCCCGGGGCGCTTCGGTCGGTCACTCGTCGTCTTCGTCGTCTCTCGCCAGGTAGGTCGCCAGGCGTTCTACCGCGTTCTCGAACTCCGGGTTCGCGTCGACGAAGGCACGCATCTTGGCCGCCAGCCAGGACAGCGTGACCTCCTCGTCGCCCCGTCGTTCCTCCAGCTCCTCGAGGCCTCGGTCGGTGAAGTACATCGGCTCAGCTGAACGCCTTCTCGATGATCTCCCGCTGCTCGACCTCGTGCACCTTGCCCGAGCCCGCCGACGGCGCGGACATCACGCGACGGGAGACGCGGACCAGGCGAGGCAGGTCCGGGTACAGCTCGCGCAGGTGCAGCCCGTAGAACGGCCACGAACCCTGGTTCGCGGGCTCCTCCTGGACCCAGCGCACCTCCTCGACCCCGCTGTACTTCTCGAAGATCGCACCGAGGCGCTTCACCGGCACCGGGTACAGCTGCTCTAGCCGGACGATCGCGACGTCCGACGCACCGCGGGCCTCGCGTTCGTGGGCCAGCTCGTAGTACAGCTTGCCCGACACCAGCAGCAGCTTCCGCACGTCCTTCGGGTTCGGGGCCGCCGGGTCGTCGAAGACCGAGTTGAACCTGGCCTCCTCGGTGAAGTCCGCGACGCTGGACACCGCCGCCTTGTTGCGCAGCATCGACTTCGGCGTGAACACCACCAGCGGGCGCTGCACACCGTCGAGCGCGTGGCGGCGCAGCAGGTGGAAGTAGTTCGCGGGCGTCGACGGGACCGCCACCGTCATCGAACCCTCCGCGCACAGCTGCAGCCAGCGCTCGATGCGGCCCGACGTGTGGTCCGGGCCCTGGCCCTCGTGGCCGTGTGGCAGCAGCATCACCACATCGGAACGCTGGCCCCACTTGGCCTCGGACGACGAGATGTACTCGTCGATCACCGACTGGGCGCCGTTGACGAAGTCACCGAACTGCGCCTCCCACAGCACCAGCGCGTCCGGGTTCGCGACCGAGTAGCCGTACTCGAAGCCGACGGCCGCGTACTCCGACAGCGCCGAGTCGTACGCCAGGAACCGGCCCTGCTCCTCGGCCAGGTTCTGCAGCGGCACGTACTCCTTGCCGGTCTTGCGGTCCACGATCACCGCGTGTCGCTGCACGAACGTGCCGCGCCGCGAATCCTGGCCCGCGAGCCGGACCATGTGGCCCTCGATGTTCAGCGAACCGAACGCCACCAGCTCCGCGAACGCCCAGTCGATGCCGCCCTCGCGGGCCATCTTCGCGCGCCGCTCCAGCACCGGCTTGACGCGCGGGTGCGGCGTGAAGCCCTCGGGCAGGTTGATGTGCGCGTCCGCGATCCGCTCCAGCACGTCGGCGGTGATCGCCGTCGACAGCTTCGCCGGGATCTGCTGCTCCGACTCGACCGACGGGCTCGGCGCCACCGGGTGCTTCTCCAGCTCGCGCACCTCGTTGAAGACGTGCTCGAGCTGCGAGGAGAAGTCCCGCAGCGCCTTCTCCGCCTCGTCGACGGAGATGTCGCCGCGGCCGATCAGCGCCTCGGTGTAGGTTTTCCGCACGCTGCGCTTCGTGTCGATGATGTCGTACATCGCGGGCTGCGTCATCGAGGGGTCGTCGCCCTCGTTGTGGCCGCGGCGCCGGTAGCAGACCATGTCGATCACGACGTCCTTGTTGAACGCCTGGCGGTAGTCCATCGCCAGCTGCGCGACCCAGTAGCACGCCTCCGGGTCGTCGCCGTTCACGTGGAAAACCGGCGCCTGGATCATCTTCGCCACGTCCGTCGCGTACTGCGACGACCGCGAGTGCTCGGGTGCGGTGGTGAAGCCGACCTGGTTGTTGATGATCACGTGCACGGTGCCGCCGGTGCGGTAGCCGCGCAGCAGCGCCAGGTTCAGCGTCTCCGCGACCACGCCCTGGCCCGCGAACGCCGCGTCGCCGTGCAGCGCGACCGGCAGCACGGTGAAGCCGCCCTCGGAACCCTTGTCGAGCAGGTCCTGCTTGGCGCGGACGATGCCCTCCAGGACCGGGTCGACGGTCTCCAGGTGCGACGGGTTCGCCGTCAGCGTCACCTTGGTCTCGCCGTCGCCGAACATCCGGAAGTACTTGCCCTCGGCGCCGAGGTGGTACTTCACGTCGCCGGAGCCGTGCGCCTGGCCCGGGTCGAGGTTGCCCTCGAACTCCTGGAAGATCTGGCTGATCGGCTTGCCGACGATGTTGGCGAGCACGTTCAGGCGGCCGCGGTGCGGCATGCCGATGACGACCTCGTCCAGCTCGTACTCGGCCGCCTTGTCGAGGACCGTGTCCAGCAGCGCGATGACCGACTCGCCGCCCTCGAGCGAGAACCGCTTCTGGCCGACGTACTTGGTCTGCAGGAACGTCTCGAACGCCTCGGCCGCGTTCAGCTTCGACAGGATGTACTTCTGCACGGCCTGCGGCGGCTTCTCGTGCTTGATCTCGACGCGCTCCTGGATCCAGCGGCGCTCCGACGGGTCGAGGATGTAGGTGTACTCGACGCCGACCGTGCGGCAGTAGCTATCGCGCAGCACGCCGAGCACGTCCCGCAGCTTCATCCGGTTCTTGCCCGCGAAGCCGCCGACGGGGAACTCGCGGTCCAGGTCCCACAGCGTGAGGCCGTGGGACAGGATGTCGAGGTCCTCGTGCTTGCGCTGGCGGTAGTTCAGCGGGTCGACGTCGGACATCAGGTGCCCGCGCGTGCGGTAGGTGTCGATCAGGCCGAGGAGCCGGGCGGTCTTGTCGATCTCGCCCTCGGGGATGTCCTCGACCCAGCGGACCGGCTCGTACGGCAGCCGCAGCGACGTGAAGATGTCGTCGTAGAAGCCGTCCTCGCCCAGCAGCAGCTGGTGCACGCGGCGCAGGAACTCGCCGGACTCCGCGCCCTGGATGATGCGGTGGTCGTACGTGGAGGTCAGCGTGATGATCTTGCTGACGCCCAGCTCGACCAGCGTCCGCTCGCTCGTGCCCTGGTACTGCGCCGGGTACTCCATGGCGCCGACGCCGATGATCGCGCCCTGGTTCTTGGTCAGGCGCGGCATCGAGTGGTTCGTGCCGATGGTGCCCGGGTTGGTCAGGGAGATCGTGGTGCCCGCGAAGTCCTCGGTGGTCAGCGCGCCGTTGCGGGCCTTGCGGATGATCTCCTCGTAGGCCTGCCAGAACCGCGTGAAGGTCATGCCCTCGCAGTTCTTGATGGACGCGACGACCAGCGTGCGGCCACCGTCCTTGGTCGGCAGGTCGATCGCGAGCCCGAGGTTGATGTGCTCGGGCGTGACCACGTTCGGCTTGCCGTTGACCTCGGCGTAGTGCCGGTTCATGTTCGGGTAGTCGGCCAGCGCCCGGATCAGCGCGTACCCGATGAGGTGCGTGAACGACACCTTCCCGCCGCGCGTGCGCTTCAGGTGGTTGTTGATCACGATGCGGTTGTCGAACAGCAGCTTGGCCGGCACGGCGCGGACGCTGGTCGCGGTCGGGATCGTCAGCGAGACGTCCATGTTCTTCGCGATCATGGCCGCGGCGCCGCGCAGCGGCTTGACCTCTTCGCCCTCGGCCTTCGCGGCGGCGGGCCTGGTCTCGGGCTTGGCCTTGCTCTCGGCCTTGGGGGCCGCCTTGGCCTGCGGCTTCGCCTCCGGCCTCGGCTTCTGCGCAGCCGGGGCCTGGCCGTTCGGGGACTCGGCCTTCGCGGGCGCCGAGGCGGCAGCCTTGGGTGGTGTCGGCGTTGTGGTCTTGGCCACGGTCGCCGTCCCGGTGTTGCTCTTCGTGTCGCCCGCGGCCTTGTTCGCCACGCGCTGTGTCGGCTTGTAGTCGGCGAAGAAGTCATGCCACGCTGAGTCCACTGACGACGGGTCAGCGAGGAACTGCTCGTACATCTCTTCTACGAGCCACTCATTGGGGCCGAACTGCGACGCAGGGCTGCTGCTGGACACGGCAGGCACTCGCCTCTATCTATCTCGATCTGTTAGTGGTACGGACTGCACCCCAAGGCTAGTCCTCCAAGCGAGGTGCGTGGTGCCGACTCGGGAGAAGGACCGCAGGTCACGTAGGTGATCGAAGATCGCCCCCAGGTGCCGCTGCCGCTGATACTCGCATTGTCTCCCAGCGGGTCCGCACCCGGTCCGCCCGCCGATCGGCCGTCGAGTTCGTCCCTTTCGGGCCGTTCGACTGTGGTGAATGCCTCATGCTTCTCTCCTAGGACGTGGGACAGCAGCGGCGGCGGTCACAAACGGATCGGCCGACGGTCGGTCCGCAGCGCTCAGTGGTCGAGGATTTCGGTGGGCTTCGAGGCTGGATCGATCATGTGAATCGGTTGTGAGAGTTGGGTTTCTGGCTGCGGGGTGTCCTCGCCGGAGGTTCTTGCCCGCGGGGTGTTGTCCTCGCCGGACGGGCGTCCTGCCGGACGGGCCTCCTCGCCGGAGGGGCAGGTCTCCGGGATGGCCTCGCGGGTTGGCATCTTCGGTGGCTTGGGATGGCAGGCAGCCTCGGGTGTGGTGTGTGGGGCTTGCGCCCCTCGATTGTGCGCGGGCTTGCGCGCCCGCGCCTTTCGTGCTGATTCGGCCCCAGCCGAATCGCCGAAGGGGCCGGGCAACGTTGGTTGGTGGTGTGGCACTAGCTCGGTTGTGGGGTCGGCGTCGGGCTTGGTGCCGGGGTTGGGGGCAGGCCGTTTTCCGCGGTGCCGTGGTGCCACAGGGTGGCGTAGTGGCCGCCCTGTGCCAGTAGTTCCTCGTGGGGGCCTTGTTCGACGATGCGGCCGTCGGACAGGACCAGGATTCGGTCGGCTCTGGCGGCGGTGGCCAGGCGGTGGGCCACCACGAACGTGGTGCGGGGGTGGGCGAGGCGTTCGCTCGCGGCCAGGACCACTGACTCCGTTGCCGGGTCCAGGGCGGCGGTCGCCTCGTCCAGCAGGAGGATGTTCGGGGCCACGAGTTCCGCTCTGGCCAGGGCGATCAGTTGGCGTTGGCCCGCCGACAGGCCCTGGCCGCGTTCACCGACCTGCTGGTGGAAGCCGTCCGGGAGGGTGGCCACCATCGGCAGCGCGCCGACCGAGCGGACCGCCGACTCGATGGCCGCACGGTCGCCGTTCACGCCGTCCAGTGCGGCGCCGTAGCCCACGTTGCCTGCCACGTCGCCGCTGAACAGGTGTGCCTCCTGCGGGACGACGCCGAGGCGCTGCCGGTACTCCGACGGGTCGTAGTCGCGCAGGTTCACGCCGTCCACCAGCACCTGGCCCTCGGTCGGGTCGTAGAAGCGGGCGATCAGCTTCACCACCGTCGACTTGCCCGCGCCGGTCGCGCCGACCAGGGCCACCGTCTCGCCGGCGGCGACCGTCAGGGTCAGGTCCGCCACCGCGGGGCGGTTGGTGCCCGGGTAGCTGAACGAGACGTTCCTCAGCTCCACGTCGCCGCGCAGGGTCGCCGGGACGGGGATCGGGTTCGCCGGTGGCTCCACCGAGGTCGGGGTGCGCAGCAGGTCCGCGATGCGCCGCAGGCCCACCCGGGCCTGCTGGTAGCCGTCGAAGACGTTCGACAGCTGCTGCACCGGCGAGAAGAACAGGTTCAGGTACAGCATGAACGCCAGCAGCACGCCCACCGACAGGTCGCCGGACGCCACGCGGCTCGCGCCCACCACCAGGACCGCCGCCTGTGCGAAGCCGGCCAGCAGTGACACGAACGGGAAGTACGTCGCCACGTAGCGCTGTGCGCGCAGCCTCGTGCGGCGGTACGTGTCGCTGCGCTCGGCGAACTCGCGGGCCGAGTGCTCCTCCCGCGTGAACGCCTGTGCGACCCGCAGCCCGGACACGTTCTCCTGCATGTCCGCGTTCACCGCGCTGACCTGCTCGCGGGCCTGCGAGTACGCGGCCGACGACAGGCGCTGGAAGATCACCGTCGCCACGATCAGGATCGGCAGCGCCGACAACGCGACCAGCGCCAGCTCCGGATCGGTCACCACGAGTGCGGCCGTGATCGTGACGACCGTCAGCAGGCTCGCCATGGCACTCGTCAGCCCGGTCTGCAGGAACGTCGACAGCGCGTCGACGTCCGTGGTCATCCTGGTCATGATGCGGCCCGCCATCTCGCGCTCGAAGTAGTCGAGGCCGAGCCGCTGCAGGTGGGCGTAGCTGCGCACCCGCAGCAGGTACAGCAGGCGCTCGCCGACCCGCGCGGTCAGCACCGTGTTCACGGCGTTGTCCGCGAAGCTCACCACCACCAGCACCGCCGCGATCGCCGTGACCACCCACAGCGCGTCCGTGTTGCCGGTGACCACACCCTTGTCGACGCCCTGCTGGATCAGCATCGGCAGCGCCATCGTCAGCACCGCGTCACCGATCACCAGGCCCGCCACCACGGCCAGCATCAGCCGCACCGGCTTCAGCAGGCGGCGCAGGCGGAAGCCGGGGTCGGGCGCGGTGGGGTCCTCGCCACGCAGCACCGGGACCTCCCCGGCAGGCGGCAGCGCGGACACCCGCTCGAGCAGCTCCGGCGTCGGCGGGGAACCGCTCAACGCGCCGGAGATCCGGCCGCCGCCGATGCCGCCGCGGCCGACCGGGGCGGTGGCCACCTGCCCGGCGCGGGTGGCGGCGACCTCCTCCGTGACCTCCCCGGGCCACAGCGAAGGTGTCCAGCCGTCCGGTCCCGGCTCCAGCACGGCCACGTCCCGGGCGGTCTCCTCCTCGATCTCCTCGCCTGGCCCGGCCAGCAGCGACCGGTACAGCGCGCACCGCGCGGTCAGCTCCTCGTGCGTGCCGATGTCGACGACCTCGCCCTTGTCGAGCACCGCGATCCGGTCGGCCAGCGACAGCGTCGACCTGCGGTGCGCGATCAAGATCGTCGTGCGGTCGCGGGTGACCGACCGGAGCGTGTCGTGGATCGCGGCCTCGGTGGCCGTGTCGACCGCGGACGTCGCGTCGTCCAGCACCAGCACCCGGGGGTTCGACAGCAGCGCCCGCGCGAGCGCGATCCGCTGCCGTTGCCCGCCGGACAGCGTGAGCCCGCGCTCGCCGACCACGGTGTCGTACCCGTCGGGCAGGGCGGTGATGAAACCGTCCGCCTGCGCGGCCCGCGCGGCCGCCCGCACCTCCTCGTCGGTCGCGTCCGGCCTGCCGTAGCGGAGGTTGGCGCGCACGGTGTCGGAGAACAGGAACGCCTCCTCGAACACCACGCCGACCGTCGACCGCAGCGACGCGAGCCGCAGCTGCCGGATGTCCACGCCCGCCACGGAGATCGTGCCCTCGTGCACGTCGTAGAAGCGGGGTAGGAGCAGCGACACCGTCGACTTCCCGGAGCCCGCCGTGCCCACGAGCGCGAGCGTCTCGCCCGGCTGGACCGCCAGCGACACCCCGTCGAGCACCGGCTCGCTGCGCGTGTACCCGAACGTCACCCCGGACAGCCGCACGTCGACCGGCCCGGCCGGCACGTCGACCGCGTCCGGCGCGTCGACCACCGTGGGGTGCGAGTCGATCAGCTCGTACACCCGCTCGACACCGGCCCGCGCCAGCTGCACGTTCACGAGCAGGCTCGACAGCAGCCTGGTCGGGCCGACGAGGTTCGCCACGTAGCTCGCGAACGCCAGGAACGTGCCCAGCGTGACCTCGCCCCGCAGCGCCATGTACCCGCCGAGCGCGAGTACCGCGACCTGCCCGGCGGCCGGCATCGCGACCAGCGTCGCGGCGGGCCGGGAC
Source organism: Actinophytocola algeriensis (assembly GCF_014203735.1). Classification (GTDB taxonomy): domain Bacteria; phylum Actinomycetota; class Actinomycetes; order Mycobacteriales; family Pseudonocardiaceae; genus Actinophytocola; species Actinophytocola algeriensis. The sequence continues at coordinate 247,881 of NZ_JACHJQ010000001.1, forward strand.
GTCAGCTTCGCCGTGCGCATCCGCTCGCCGAACAGCGTCCGCGCCGCCCTGTCGAGCCGCGCGATCTCCCTGGCCTCCTGGCCGAACCCCTTGACCACGCGCACGCCGGTGACGGTCTCCTCGACGTGCTGCGCGAGGTCGGCCGCCTTCTGCTGCGCCGACCAGGACGCCGGGAACAGCACCCGTCTGCTGCGGACCGCGACCACCGCCACGATCGGTGTGATCACCAGCGCGATCAGGGTGAGGAACGGCGACAGCCACATCATCGCGCCCAGCGCGAGCAGCGCGAACACCACGGTGCCGATCGACAGCGGCACCATCATCAGCATGCCCTGCACGACCTGCAGGTCGGTGATCGACCGGGACACCACCTGGCCGGTACGTAACGCGTCCTGCTTCGCGCCGTCGAGCCGGGCCACCGCGGCGAACACCTGCTGGCGCAGGTCGTGCTGCACGTCGAGCGCGAGGCGGCCGCCGAGGTAGCGGCGCACGAACGCGGTGCCGAACGTGGACAGCTCCATCAGCACGAGCGCGCCGACCAGCCACATGAGCCGCTCGGTCGTGCCGGCCACGGCGTCGTCGACGACGAGCTTCACCAGCACCGGGCCCGCGGCCTGGAAACCGACACCGACGACCGAGGACACGACGGAGAGCACGACAAGCCGCCGGTGCCGCCAGCAGGCGGCACTCAACCGGCGGATCCAGCCTTGCGGGGTCGCTCCGCGGGCTCCGCTGTGGCTAGGGGAGGACTTCGACACAAATCCACATTAGGCGCGCCCACCGACAGTCCCGGTCGAGAAACGACAGCGGGACCTGCCAATGGCAGGTCCCGCTGTCCGATTCGCCCTGTCCGATTCGCCCTATCGGGTGACGATCAGGTGATGTCCCGCGTCCGGTTGCGCAGGATGCCCAGCACGAAGAAGATGCCCGTCCACACCAGGAACACCAGGCCGGACAGCCAGAGCGTCAGCGCGCCCGGCGCACCCGCGATACCGCGCACGACCTGCTCGAACTGCTCGCGGCCCTCGGTGTCGACGGTGCCGCCCGCGTTCTGCACGAGGTCGATGACCTGTGTCGCGAGCACCTGGCTCGCGGTCGCGCCGGTCAGCCCGTTCGCGGACCCGTTCGGCAGGAAGCCCGCGAGGTAGGAGCCCTCTGTGAGACCGGTCATGACCAGGTCGCCGATCGGGCCGACGATCAGCGAGTAGATCAGCAGGATCACCAGCGCGCCGACGGGTGAGCCCATCAGCGCGCCGACACCGAGGCCGAGCAGCGTCCACAGCAGGCAGCCGAGGATGCCGGACAGCGCGATCATCATCCACTGGCCCGCGTCGGGCAGGTACTCGCTCTTGGACCCGAGCGCGGTGCCGATGCTCGCGCCCAGCGCGATCACGACGCCGTACAGCAGGCCCCAGATCACGTACGTGATGGCCTTGGCCGACAGCAGCGCACCGCGGTTCGGCGCGGTCAGGAAGCTCGTCGTGATCGTGCGGCGCGACAGCTCGCTCGCCAGCGCCAGCGTCCCGAAGATCAACGGGAAGATCGTCGCGATGTTCATGCTGCGCGTCAGCGCGATCACCGACCAGGACAGGTCGTCGAAGGAGATGTTGAACTCCTCGATGATGTCCACGTCGGAGATGTCGCTGACGATCGACGTGATCAGCGCCGACACGCCCCACGCCCAGCCCAGCGCGAGCAGCACGGCCGGGATCATCATCGCCCACCACATCTTGGTGGTGAGGATCTTGCGGAACTCCGCCTTGATCAGGTTGCCCATCAGTTGTTGCCTCCGTCCGGGTCGCCGGAGTTCGGGTTCTGGTCACTGGGTGGTGGCGGTGGTGCCACCGGTGCCTGCACCGGCTGCGGTGCGCTGGGCGGCTGCCCCCAGTCCTGCGGTGGCTGGGGCGGTTGCGGAGCCTGGTGCGGCTGCGGCGGCGCCACCGGCGGCGGCTGTTGCTGCCAGCCACCCGGCGGGGTCTGCTGCGGCGGCGCGTAGCCCTGCTGCGGTTGCTGCTGGTACTGCTGCGGTTGCTGGGGCTGCTGCCAGCCGCCCGGTGGCGTGCCCTGCGGCGGTTGCTGCCACCCACCGGGCGGGGTCTGCTGTGGCGGCGCGTAGCCCTGCTGCGGTTGCTGCTGGTAGCCCTGCGGCGGGGTCTGCTGGTACCCCTGCGGCGGGCCGGGTTGCTGGTAGCCCTGCGGGACCGGCGGCAGCTGGCCGTGCGGGACCTGGCCGGGTGCCGCGTACTGACCGCTCGTCAGCGCGAAGAACATCTGCTCGAGGTCGGCCCGCTCCTCCTGCACGCCGTACAGCGCGACACCGGCCTGCGCGGCGATGTCACCGATCTGCTGGACGGTCGCGCCGACCACGGCGAGCCTGCCGTCCGGCGTCGGCGTGACCTCGGTGATCTTCATTTCCTGCAGGGCCACCGCGAGCTTCTGCGGGTCGGCGGGCTGGACGAGCACCCTGCTCTTCTGTGAATTGCGCAGGTCGTCGAGCATGCCGTAGTACATCGTCTGCCCACGGCTGATGATCACGACCTGGTCGATGGTCTGCTCGACCTCGGCCAGCAGGTGGCTGGAGATCAGCACCGTCCTGCCGCTCTGCGCGAACGCCTTGAGGAACGTGCGCAGCCACGCGATGCCCTCGGGGTCCAGGCCGTTCGCTGGCTCGTCGAGCACCAGCACCTGCGGGTCGCCGAGCAGCGCGGTGGCCAGCGCGAGGCGCTGCTTCATGCCCAGCGAGAAGCCACCCGCCGCGCGGCCGCCCGCCTGGCCGAGCCCGACCAGGTTCAGCACCTCGTCGGCGCGCTGGTCGGGCACGCCCATGGCCGCCCCGTACACGCGCAGGTGGTCCCGTGCCGTGCGGCCAGGGTGGAAGCCCTGCGCCTCCAGCACGCCGCCCACGATGCGACCGGGGTTGCCCAGCCGGTGGAACGGCTGCCCGTTGATCGTCGCGAAGCCGGCGGTCGGGGTCACCAGACCGAGCAGCATGCGCAGCGTGGTGGTCTTCCCCGATCCGTTGGGACCGAGGAATCCGGTCACCGATCCAGGTTCCACCTGGAAACTCAGGTTCTGTACCGCGGCGACCTGACCGAAGTTCTTGCTCAGGTTCTGCACCACGATGCGGCCGCTGCCGTCCGACACGTGTCCTCCTGCCTCGCCTGCGGGTTTCGTGCGGGTCATCTTGCCGCATGGCGTCGGCGGGGTTGTGCCGAACGGGGGAGTTGTGGGATCAGCGACTGTTCTGGCGGGTGAACGGGTTACGCAGCGGGTACGTGCGCTGCCGGTGCGGCACACCGTCTCCGATGAGCTGCTCGTGCGCGGCCCGCCACACCTGGCACGGCCAGCGACGTGCGCGGATACGGGTGCGGCAGGCCTCGCAGCGGCCGTCGGGACCGGCTTGGTGGGCGGTCAGCAGGCGGCGCCAGCCGTCGGCGAGGCGGCGCAGCTCGGTGCGGGCCAGCGGGAGCAGTGTCGACGGGTCGGCCTTGTCCGCCACCTCGTCGAGCGCGGCGAGCCGGGCCAGCACGGCACGGCGGGTGTCGTCCTTGGCGGGCCACACTGGCATCAACCTGCCTGACGGTCTGGTTGGTCGTCGGTGCGGACGGCGGCCTGGTCGAGAGCGAGGCCCAGACCCCTGGCCTGCTGCGCGGACAGCACCGCGGCGGCACCCGGAGGGGGGACAAGCACGACTCTCTCGTTTTCGACCAGCACCATCAACGCCCGGTCCCGACCGAACGGATCGATACAACGTACGGACCAGCGGGGTTCAGTCACGCATCCGACATCGGCGGCGGAATGGCCGGACCGAAGTGGTAATCGGGGTACTTCACTCCATTGCCACCATTCTCACTCGATCGAGCGTTCCGGTCGGGTGACCAGTCGCCGTATGGGTAGTCACCGTCGCTGTGCGCACCGTGAAGGGTGTTCGGGATACAGACGGTGTCGAGTTGAGAACTAATGAAACTCACCGACCCCCTAGTGCACCGTTCCGATGCCCATACCCTTAAGCTTGCACGTGGCGGCCCGCTCCCAGTGACCCCCAGGCTGGTTGAGCGGGCCGCCCTCAATCCTCCTGTTCGGCGCTCCCGCGTCTCCCCTGCCTCCCCGTTCGACCTGCGGACGACCCCGGACCCCCCGCCGTGCGGTCCCTTCCGGCCCGGCGTCGTTCCGTTCCTCGGGACGGGGTTCCCCAGGACCCTTCCTTGTGCTTTTCGATCTCGTGTGCGCAAAGACGAACACCCTGCCGGGATATGCGACAGGGTGTTCGGTTTCTGCGGGGGTCTACGCCTTTTCGGGTTCTGGCCGTCGTTTCCGCATTCCGGCCAGGGTGTTGATTAGTTGACGATTTTGGTCAACGGTGTGTGGGGCAGGTTGTGGGCCTCCGCGACCGGGCCATTGGTCAGCGCTCCGGCATGCGTGTTCAGGCCCAGCGCCAGCGCCGGGTCGGTCGCCAAGGCCGCTTCCCAGCCCTTGTTCGCCAGCGCCGTCGCGTACGGCAGCGTCACGTTGGTGAGCGCGTACGTGGACGTCCTCGGCACCGCACCCGGCATGTTCGCCACGCAGTAGAAGACCGACTGGTGCACCTCGTAGGTCGGCTCGGCGTGGGTGGTCGGGCGCGAGTCGGTGAAGCAGCCGCCCTGGTCGATCGCGATGTCGACCAGCACAGAGCCCGGCTTCATGTCGGCCACCAGCTCGTTCGTGATCAGCTTCGGCGCGCGGGCGCCCGGCACCAGCACCGCGCCGATGACCAGGTCCGCCTCCTTCGCGGCCTGCTCCACCGCGTACCGATTGGACGTGATGGTCCGCAGCCGTCCCTGGAACTGGGCGTCGACCTGCCGCAACCGGTCCACGTTGGTGTCCAGGACCTGCACGTCCGCGCCCATGCCGGCGGCGATCGTCGCCGCGTTCAGGCCCGCGACACCGCCACCGATCACGACGACCCGCGCCGGCGCCACACCCGGCACGCCACCGGGCAGCACGCCCCGGCCGCCGGACGGCTTCATCATCGCGTACGCGCCCACCTGCGGCGCCAGCCTGCCCGCCACCTCGGACATCGGCGCGAGCAGCGGCAGCGCACCGTTCGCGGTCTGCACCGTCTCGTAGGCGATCGCGGTGGTGCCCGCGTCCATCAGCGCCCTGGTCAGCGGCTCGTCGGCGGCGAGGTGCAGGTAGGTGAACAGCACCTGGCCGCTGCGCAGCAGCGGGTACTCCGAGGCGATGGGCTCCTTGACCTTCATGACCATGTCGCCCTCGGCCCACACGTCCTCGGCCTTGGCCAGGATCTTCGCGCCCGCGGCGAGGTACTCCTCGTCGGCGATCGCGGAGCCGAGCCCCGCGCCGGCCTCGACGAAGACGTCGTGCCCGTGCGCAGTCAGCTCGTGCACGCCTGCCGGGGTCAGTGCGACCCGGTACTCGTGGTTCTTGATCTCCCGGGGGACGGCGATCTTCACGGCGTTGTGATCCTTCCGGCGACTGGGCCAACTGGGTGTTGTACACCACGATGCGGTAACAATAAGTAAGTGTCATCGTGTCGGTAGAACCAGACTTGAGGACTGGTGTAGTGCTCACGGCACAGTCAGGCCCAGCGGATCGTCGCCAGTTGGACCAGTAGCGCCATGCGCGTGTCCGGGTCGTCGAGATCGGCCTCCACCAGGTCGACCAGCTTGCCCATCCGGTACCGCAGCGTGTTCGGGTGGATCCGGAGCGCCTTGCTCGCCGCCCTCGGGTCGCCGGGGTGCCGCAGCCACTCGTACAGCGTGTCCACATAGGACGTGCCGCTCTGCTCGTCCTGCGCGCGCAGCACCGACAGCGGGCCGAACTCGGTGGCACCCGCGCCGAGCGCACCCGTGGCCGACCGGTGCAGCACCAGGACCTGCCACGCGTCCTCGTGGCTGACCATGGGCCCGGTGATCAGGCCGGTGCGCAGCAGGTTCAGCATCTCCTCGGCCAGCGCCCGCGACCGGGCCAGCTCGTTCAGCGGCACCGGCGGACCGGCCGCGACCAGCGGTTCCTCCTCGCCTGCCAGGGCCTGGCGCAGCGCGGGCCAGCCGCTGCGGTCCGGCACCACCGCGTACAGCACGTCCCGCAGCTCAGCCACGGCAGGCCGTCTGCCGACCCCTGCGGTGATCCGCTCCCACAGCGCGAGCCGCATGCCCTCGGCGCCCAGCGGGTCCGGCGTGCGGATCGCCATCGCCACCACGCGGTGCGCCTCGTCGGGCAGGTCCAGCTCGGCGGCCGCCAGCCGGACGCTGCCGGTGCCCTCGAGGACCGTGCGGACCAGCTCGGCGGACCGGCGGCGCTCGGCGTCCTCGCGGGCGCGGCGGCGCAGCAGGTGCAGCGCGACGACCGGTGCGGTGTCGGCGAACGCGGCCGCCCGCTCGTCGGACACCGGCCCCGCGACCACCGCCCACATCGAACCGAGCAGCTCGCCGCCCATGCGGATCGGCACGATCAGGCGCGGCAGCGTGCCGTCGGCCTGCCTCGGCACGAAGATCGTGGTCCGGCCGCGGGACAGCTCGCGGAACACGCCCCGCGAGCGGAAACGGGCGAGCACGTCGTCCGGCACCCGCCGCCCCATGATCGTCGACACGCGGGCCGGGTCGGTGCGGTCCTGGCGGGCCGAGTAGGCGAGCACGCGGGAGTTCGCGTCCTCGATGGTGACCGGCGCGTCGACCACCGCCGCGGCCGCGTCGGCCAGCCGGAACAGGTCGCCGAGGCCGGGTTCGCCGCCGGGCGAGTCGTCGGACTCGTCGGCCGCCGCGTCCAGCACGGACCGCAGGAGCCACACGATCTGTGCCCAGGACGCGGCGGCGTGGACCTCCACCAACGCCGTCCCGTGCGCCTGCGCGGCCGACCGGACCGCCGCGCGCACCGGCAGCGGCGGCTTGAGCAGCACCGCGGCCGCGCCCTGGCTGCCGCAGTACCGCACCAGCTCGGCGGCGTCCTTGGTGGCGTGCACGGCGATACCGAGCACCAGGTCGCCGTCGCCGACCTGGTCGCGCCGCCCGGCCTCGGCGATCACGACGTCGGTGACGTGCCCGCCCCGGCCCGCGAACCGCGTGTGCAGCAGCGTCGGCCCGACCCGGTCGACGACGCCCTGCACGGTGATCACGGCAGCAAGTATGCGGGGACGGTCACTCGCCGTGCCGGTCGACGAGCGCACGCAGCGCCGCGATCTCGTCGGCCAGCGCCTTCCGGCCTGCGCGCGTGATGCTCACCCACGTCTTGGGCCGCTTGCCGTCGTAGCCCTTCTCCATGTCGAGGAGCCCGGCGTCGACCAGCACCGTCAGGTGGCGTGACAGGTTCCCGCCGGTCAGGTCGAGCGCCTCCTTGAGGTAGCCGAACTCGACCCGCCTCGACTCGGCGGCGATCGTCAGGATGCCGAGCCGGTGCCGCTGGTGGACGACGTCGTTCAGACCGTTCGTCGGGTGCTCGCCGATGACCCCTCCTCGCAGGCTCCGAGCGGCCGCGGGCGGCCCCTCTGTGTCCGGCGGTTCGCTCTGCAAGCTCCGCTCGGTATCCGATGGTTCGCTTCGCAAGCTCCGCGTAGAGCAGTGGCGCGGCCAGGATCAGCGCTCCGAACAGGAGCAGGGAGAACGCGTAGCCGTGACGGTCCTCCCTGGCGCGGTGGCGCAGTGTCTCGAGATCGGCGAGCAGGCTCGCGTTGTCGTTCATGTTCGGAACCCCCAACATGATTGCGATGCACATCGATTTGCATCGCAAACTTAAGGCGTCAAGCCCCTGAGGCGCTACGGTGCTGGTCTCACCGGAGCGGAGGCGGTCATGATCCGAGGCGTCAACCAGGTCGTGCTCTACGTCGAGGACCAGGAGGTCGCGAAGCGGTTCTGGGTGGAAACGCTCGGCTTCGCGCTCGACCAGGACGAGCCGTACGGCGACGAGCGGTGGCTGTCGGTCGTCTCGCCGGACGGGGCCACGAAGCTCGTGCTCAGCAAGCGGCAACCGGGCTGGACGGCGCCGGAAGTCCGCGACGGGATCCCCCACTCGAACGTGTTCTTCTACACCGACGACGTCGAGAAGACCTACCGCGAACTGACCGAGAAGGGCGTCGACTTCCCGGAACCGCCGTCCAAGCAGTTCTTCGGCTGGTGGTCGATGTTCTCCGACCCGGACGGCACGCGGTACGCGCTCGGCCAGCGGTGGGGCACCAGCCAGGGCTAGGACAGCGCCTCGGTGATCCAGTCCGTGACCGGCAGGTCGCGGCTGTGGCACTCGTCGGACAGCCGCATGGTCCAGCGCAGTGCCTGCACCATCAGCGTGTCCATCTCCTCCGGCGCGGCGTTGGCCAGCGCGATCTCGATGTGCGTGCGCGCCGCCTCGCTGTCGCCGTGCACCTCCGCGAGCAGCACCCGCACCGCGGTGCGGACCGGCGGGTCGGCCTCGTCGATCGGCACCTCGTTGCCCGCGTTGTCGAAGACCTGCATCTTCACCGGTGCGGTGCCGCCGCTGCCGAGTGTCGCCACCATGGCGCTGCACTCGTGGAACAGCAACGACATCACGTCCCTGGCGTCCTCCTCCGGCACCCCGGGCTCCGCCACCCCCGACTGCATCGCCATGAGCGCGGCCTGCGCCGCGGTCACCACGCGTGACTCACGATCCACCGAACACACCACCCTGCGCGGTGGCTACCCCGATCGACGCCCACCAGTCCGCCGTCTCGGCCGTCCGCACGTCGAGCACCGAGCAGGCCGCCCCGAGCTCGTCGAACATCCGCACCGTGCGGGCGGTCTCGTCGGCCAGCACCTTGCTGCCCGCGCCGAGCGCCCCGGACAGCGTCACCGACCGCACCCCGGTGCTGCTGACCAGTTCGAAGTCCAGCGGTCCTCCGGTGACCCCGCACAACCCGACCCGCACGCCGATGTCGTCGAGCACCTCGAGGTTGTCCCGCGCGTCACCGAAGTCGTCGAGCAGCGCGCCGACGTCGAGCGACAGCTCCAGCCGGTCGGCGGTGAGGCCGCTCTCCTCGAGCGCCCGGTGCACGGCCCGCACGAGGTCGGCGTCGCCGGACTGGTTGCGGGTCAGCTGTACCGAGAGCACCCCCTCCGAGCCAGCGAACCGCTTGCACGCCTCCAGCAACAGCAACGGTCCTACGTGGACGGACCAGCCGGTGCGTTCGGCCAGCTGGAGGCAGGTCACGTGATCGACCGCGTCCCACGACAGAACCGCCCGCGCGCCAACGGGTTTCCGGTCCGCGAGCCGCACGACCGGGGTGAAGTCCACGGACAGGTCGCCGACCTCCCACGCGGCGGGCAGTGACGCGGCGAGCCGGTCGAGCTCGAGTGCCGTGCGGTCCTCGCCCTCGTGGAACCCGGCCCACTGCCTGCGCCCGGTCCGCTTCGCCTTGCGCAGCGCGGTGTCCGCGGCGCGGAACAGCGCGATCGCGTCGCCATCACCGGCGTTCCTGCGCACGGCACCGACGCTCGCGCCGACCGCGACCCCGATGCCGTCGATGTACTCCGGGTCCACCAGCTCCGCCGTGAGCTTGCCGATCAGGTCACCGATGTCCGGTGTGGTGGCGGAATCCTCGATGAGCACGGCGAACTCGTCACCCGCGATGCGTGCCACGAGCGCGTTCTCGTCCGACACCGCCTCCTCGAGCCTGCGGCCGACGGTCTGCAGCAGCCGGTCGCCCACCGCGTGGCCGAAGCTGTTGTTCACCAGCGCGAACGCGTCGAGGTTCACGCAACACAGCGTGATCGGGCTGCGCGGGTCGGCGCGTTCGAGCATGCTCTCCAGCTTGGTGTGGAAGCACTGCCGGTTCGGCAGGCCGGTCAGCGCGTCGTACAGCAGCTGGTGGCCGAGCCGGTCCTGCAACAGGTGCAGCTCGGTGACGTCCTGCACCATCGTGACGAAGTAGGCCGGCGCACCGGCACCGTCTCTCAGGAGCGAGATCGCGAGCAGGACCCAGGCGATCTCACCGTCCTCCTTGCGGAGCCTGCGTTGCTCGTGCACGCGTGCCTGCTCCCCGTCGAGGAGGCGGTGGTAGGACGACATCACGTCGCCCGCGCCCTCGTCGCGGAAGATGTCGGCCAGCATCCGGCCGGGCAGCCGGTCCGGCACCGTGGCGAGGATGCCCGCCAGCGCCGGGTTCGCCTCGATGCACATGCCGGACAGATCGGTGATCGCGATGCCGGTCGCGGACGAGGTGAACACCTCGTGGAAGCGGTTCTCGATGCCCCGCAGGTTGTGCTCGGCGCGCAGGACCGCGTTGAACAGCGCCTGTTTGACGTCTTCCTGCTGGGTGAGCGTGTAGTCCCGCAGCCCGTCCGCGTAGCCGGCGGACATCGCGCCGAGCAGTGCGACCGTGCGCCGTGCCAGCTCGGTGTCGGGGGTCGACACGAGGTCGGCGAGCAGCTCGTGGGACAGCACGTTGATGGTCGCCGCGAGCGCGTGCGGGTCGACGAAGCCCTCGGAGACGAGCCGTGCGCCGATGCGGTTGCCCGCCGCCGAGGAGAACTCGTCGGCGCCGAGGCTCGCCAGCACCTCGTCGACCAGTTCGAGGAGGACACCCTCGATGTCGTCGGGCGACCGCGGGATGTACGTCGCGGCGGTTGTCGACCGGGTCCAGGCGCGCGCCAGCTGCTCCCGGCGGTGCACCGGCGGAGCGGTCACGCGTGGGTCCGGCATTACGGGATGTCCATGGTTGTGTGGGTCGTTGCTCCTGCATGGTGCCCGGGGACGGGGCGTCACCGCCACCCGACCATCCCGACCGTGTTAACGCTTTCGGGCGACCCCGGCGTACAGACCGTCGTTGTCGTTGTCCGCATCCCGCTCCGGCCGCCACTGCGACGTGCCCACCAGACCAGGCTCGACCAGCTCGAAGTCGCCGAAGAACGACCGGATCTCCGACTTCGTCCTGGACATGACCGTGTTCTGCGACTTCTTCAGCTTCTCGATGATCTCCTCGCTGGTGTCCTCGGCGAAGTCGTCGGTGAGGTGGGTGAGGGCGAGGTAGCTGCCGGGAGCCAGTGCGTCGCGGTAGGTCGCGAAGACACCGTCCGGGTCGTGCTCGGGCAGGATGTAGTGACCGATGGTGATCGCCAGCAATCCGATGGGCTGGTCGAAGTCCAGCACGCGCCGCGTGGTGTCGTCGTTGAGCACGAGGTTGGGCTTGGTGATGTCGGCGTGCACCATCGCCGTGGTCGTGTTGTTCTCCAGCAGGAGCTGGCTGTGCGCGACGGCGACGTGCTCGTTGTCGACGTAGACCACCCTGGACGTGGGGTCCACCGCCTGGGCGATCTCGTGCACGTTGCCCACGGTGGGGATGCCGGACCCGAGGTCGAGGAACTGCCGGATGCCCTGCTCGACGAGGAACAGCACAGCGCGCCGCATGAACGCCCTGTTCTGGATCACGAATCGCTTGACCTCGGGCTGGATCTTGAGCAGCTCCTCGGCCAGCGCGCGGTCGACAGCGAAGTTGTGGTTGCCGCCCAGGACGTAGTCGTACATCCTTGCCGCACTGGCCTTTTCGAGGTCAACCGAGGTCGGAACCCAGTTGGTCTGCTGTGACACCGTCCACCTCTTGGTCTGATTGATCGGTGACCGAAACCCTACCGAGACGTGGCCGTGCTGTGGCGGGCGGTCACCCGGATGGCCCACGGTGAGAAAACGTTTGCCGAGGTCGTCGTGTCCCAGCGTCAGCGGCGTGTCTCGCCCCCGGCGCCCGCGAGCGCCGCGGCGGCCATCTCGCGCAGCATGGTCGCCATCCCGTCCCGGCCGAGGTGACGGCTGTGCGGGGTCGAGTTGATCAGGCCGAACACGGCGTGCGCGGCCGCGCGGGCCGTCGGCTCGTCGAGGTCCGGTGCGGTGTCGCGGACGGCCTGCACCCACACCTCCACGTAACGGCGCTGCAGCGCTCGCACCCGGCGGCGGTCCGGATCGGTGAGGTTGCCGAGGTTGCGCTCCTGCACGGTGATCAGCGAGGGGTTGTCGAGCGCGAAGTCGACCTGGAAGGCGATCAGCTCGCCGAGCAGCTTCGCCGGGTCCTCCGTGCGTTCGCGGCGGTCGAGCCCGCCGGTGAGCAGCACCTCGCTGATGGAGGTCAGCATCTCGCCGAGCATCGCGTCCTTGCTGCGGAAGTGCCGGTAGAGCGCGGGCCCGGAAACCCCGACGGCGGCGCCGATCTCGTCGATGCCCACCCCGTGGAACCCGTGGCGCGCGAACAACTCCGCTGCTGCGGCGAGTATCTGCTCACGGCGGGTGGACACGTCGCCATGCTACCGACCCGACGTTAGCGTCCGCTAACACGTGTTCCGTTTGCCGGTGCTAATAGATGTCCTACTGGCAACCGTTAACGACTAACGACGTGATCCGGCATCTGGTTACCTGCTGGTAGGGATGGTGACGTCGGGAATCCCTCCACCGGAGGTTAAACACATGCGTCTCCGTTCCATTGCCATTTCCCTCTTCGCGGCCGTGGCCGCGACCGGCGTGGCGTTGTCGCCCGCGTCGGCTGATCCTGTTGCCGCGGCGGGAAAATACGTCGCACTCGGTGACTCGTACGCGTCGGGCACGGGCGCGGGCGACTACGGCGACAGCGGTGGCTGCAAACGCAGCGCCAACTCCTACGCACAGTTGTGGGCGAACGCCAACGCCCCGTCCGCGTTCGACTTCGTCGCCTGTTCCGGCGCGGTCACCTCGGACGTGCTCGCCAACCAGGTCGGCGCCCTCACCGCGGACACCGAGCTGGTCACGATCTCCATCGGCGGCAACGACGCCGGCTTCGCGGACGTCATGACGGACTGCAACCTCGGTTCGGACGACAGTTGCGTGGCGCGCAACCAGGAGGCGCAGAACTTCGCGCGTGCCGAGCTGCCCGGCCGTCTGGACAGCGTGTACACCGAGATCAGCGGCCGGGCGCCGGGCGCGCAGGTGGTCGTGCTCGGGTATCCGCACATCTACCAGCTGGAGGGGGACTGCAACGTCGGTCTGAGCGAGACCAAGCGTGCGGCCATCAACGGCTCGGCGGACGTGCTGGCCGAGGTCGTCTCCGCGCGTGCGGGTGCGTTCGGCTTCACCTTCGTCGACGGTCGCTCGGCGTTCGCGGGTCACGAGATCTGCTCGTCCGGCGACTGGTGGCTGAACAGCGTCACCTTCCCGATCGACGAGTCGTACCACCCGAACGCGGCCGGTCACAGCGGGGGCTACTACGCGGCGTTGTCCGCAGTCGCACAGCCCGCAGTCGCATAGTTCAGTCATCGAGGGCGGGGTCCGGCGTCGCGCGTTCGCCGGGCCCCGTTCTCGCGCCGGAGGCTCGGTGGAGCCGGGTGGACGAGTCCGCGAGGCGGGGATAACATCGCTCATGTTAACGATGACTAACCTGAGCGGAGTGAGATGGACGCGCCCGTTCTCGACAGCGGCGCCGACCAGGGCGACCCCACGTACCAGCGGTACGTGAAGGAACACGTCGCGCTGGTCGACGACCTGCGTGCCCGCACGGCCACCGCGGCTCGTGGTGGTGGCGAGCGGGCCAGGCAGCGGCACCTCGACCGGGGAAAGCTCCTGCCGCGCGACCGGGTGGAGTCGCTGGTCGACCCCGGCTCGCCGTTCCTCGAGCTGTCCCCGCTGGCCGCGACCGGCATGTACGACGACGAGGCACCCGCGGGCGGCATCATCACCGGCGTCGGCCGCGTCTCCGGCCGCGAGTGCGTGATCGTCGCCAACGACGCCACGGTCAAGGGCGGCACGTACTACCCGGTCACGGTCAAGAAACACCTCCGTGCGCAGGAAGTCGCGCTGCACAACAACCTGCCGTGCGTGTACCTCGTCGACTCCGGCGGCGCGTTCCTGCCCCGCCAGGACGAGGTGTTCCCCGACCGCGATCACTTCGGGCGCATCTTCTTCAACCAGGCCACCATGTCCGCACGCGGCATCCCGCAGATCGCGGCCGTGCTCGGCTCGTGCACCGCGGGCGGCGCGTACGTGCCCGCCATGAGCGACGAGGCCGTGATCGTCCGCAACCAGGGCACGATCTTCCTCGGTGGCCCGCCGCTGGTGAAGGCGGCGACCGGCGAGGTGGTCACCGCCGAGGAGCTCGGCGGCGGTGATGTCCACTCGCGACAGTCCGGTGTCACCGACCACCTCGCCGAGGACGACGGGCACGCGCTGCGGATCGTCCGTTCCATCGTGTCCACGCTCGGCCCGCGCGCGCCGCGGCCGTGGGAGGTCGCGCCGGTGGAAGAGCCCGCCGTCGACCCGGCCGGGCTGTACGGCGTCGTGCCGACCGACTCCCGCACCCCCTACGACGTGCGCGAGGTCATCGCGCGGGTGGTCGACGGCAGCCGGTTCCGGGAGTTCAAGAAGGAGTACGGCACCACGCTCGTCACCGGGTTCGCCCGCATCCACGGTCACCCGGTCGGGATCATCGCGAACAACGGCGTGCTGTTCGGCGAGTCCGCGGTCAAGGGCGCGCACTTCATCGAGCTGTGCGACCAGCGCTCGACCCCGTTGGTGTTCCTGCAGAACATCACCGGCTTCATGGTCGGCCGCGACTACGAGACCTCCGGCATCGCCAAGCACGGCGCCAAGATGGTGACCGCGGTGGCGTGCGCGCGGGTGCCGAAGTTCACCGTGATCATCGGCGGCTCGTTCGGCGCGGGCAACTACTCGATGTGCGGGCGGGCCTACGAGCCGAGGTTCCTGTGGATGTGGCCAAACGCGCGGATCTCCGTGATGGGCGGCGAGCAGGCGGCGTCCGTGCTCGCGACCGTGCGTCGCGACCAGCTCGGCGACGAGTGGTCCACGTCGGACGAGGAGGCGTTCAAGGCGCCCATCCGCGCGCAGTACGAGGACCAGGGCCACCCGTACTACTCGACCGCCCGCCTCTGGGACGACGGCGTGATCGACCCGGCCGACACACGGATGGTGCTCGGGCTTGGCCTGTCCGCCGCGGCGAACAAGCCCCTGGAACCGGTCCGCTACGGCGTCTTCAGGATGTGACGGTACTGATGCTCGATCCGGCAAGCAGATCTTCGATGTTCCACACAGTGCTGATCGCCAACCGCGGTGAGATCGCGATCCGGGTGTGCACCACGTTGTCCCGCATGGGCATCCGCTCGGTCGCGGTGTACACCGACGCCGACGCGGGTGCCCGGCACGTGTCCGAGGCCGACGAGGCGGTGCGGGTCGGCAGCTATCTGTCCATCGAGGACATCGTGGCCGCCGCACAGTCGTCTGGTGCTGAGGCCGTGCACCCCGGATATGGCTTCCTGGCTGAGAACGCGGCGTTCGCGCGGGCCTGCGCCGACGCGGGGATCGTGTTCATCGGCCCGCCGCCGTCGGCGATCGAGGCGATGGGCGACAAGATCCGAGCGAAGCAGACCGTGAGCGCGGCCGGGGTGCCGGTCGTGCCGGGCCGGACCGAGCTGGGCATGACCGACGAGCAGCTGGTCGCGGCCGCCGCCGAGGTCGGCTTCCCGGTGCTGGTCAAGCCGTCGGCCGGTGGCGGCGGCAAGGGTATGCGCCGGGTCGAGCAGCCCGGCGACCTGCCTGCCGCGCTGGAGTCCGCGCGCCGCGAGGCCCGTGGCGCGTTCGGTGACGACACCCTGTTGGTGGAACGCTTCGTCGCCAACCCGCGGCACATCGAGATCCAGGTGATGGCCGACGCGCACGGCACCGTGCTCCACCTCGGTGAGCGCGAGTGCAGCCTGCAGCGACGGCACCAGAAGATTATCGAGGAGGCGCCGTCGCCGCTGCTCACTCCCGAACAGCGGGCCCGGATGGGTACGTCGGCCGCCGATGCGGCCCGCTCGGTCGGTTACACCGGCGCGGGCACGGTCGAGTTCATCGTGTCGACGGACCGGCCGGACGAGTTCTTCTTCATGGAGATGAACACGCGGCTGCAGGTCGAGCACCCGGTGACCGAGATGGTGACCGGGATCGACCTGGTGGAGCAGCAGCTCCGGGTCGCGGCGGGTGCGGCGCTGGGGATCGCGCAGTCCGATGTGGAGCTGACCGGGCACGCGGTCGAGGCCCGGGTGTACGCCGAGGACCCGGCGCGCGGCTTCCTGCCTACCGGCGGTCAGGTACTCGCGCTCGGCGAGCCTGCCGGTGACCACGTGCGCGTGGACTCCGCGCTGCGCGCGGGGACCGTGGTCGGCTCGGACTACGACCCGATGCTGGCCAAGGTGATCGCCTGGGCCCCCGACCGCGAGTCGGCCCTCCGGCGCCTGCGCGTCGCGCTCGGCGAGACCGCCGTGCTCGGCGTCGGCTCGAACGTGGCCTTCCTGCGTGCGCTGCTGTCCGATGTGGACGTGGTGGCCGGACGGCTGGACACCGGGCTGGTGGAACGCAAGCTCGACGCGCTCGTCGCCGCCGACATACCTGACGTGGTGTTCGCCGCGGCCGCGCTCGACGAGCTGCTCGACCTGCAGCCGGGCGGTGCCGTGGTCGACCCGTGGGACCTCGCAGGCGGGTGGCGGCTCGGCGGGCCGGCCGCGACCCCGTTCCGGCTGGTCAGCGGCGACCGCGAGGAGACCGTGCGGGTCACCGGCACCCCGGCCGCGGCGACCGTCGCGATCGGTGACGCCGAGCCCGTGCGCGCGACCGCGTACCGGGAGCCCGGGCGGCTGGTCGTGACGTTCGGTGGTCGCCGGAGGTCGTTCCGGCGTGCGCAGGACGGCGACACGCTGTGGCTGGCCGCCGACGGGCGGACCTGGTCGGTCGACGAGCACTCGCTGCTGGAGAGCAGTGGTGCCTCGGTCCTGGATGGCGGGCCGGTGACCAGCCCGATGCCCGGCACCGTGCTGGTCGTGAAGGCCGCCGAGGGTGACGTCGTGGCGGCGGGGGCGCCGCTGGTCGTCGTCGAGGCGATGAAGATGGAGCACACCGTGACGGCACCGGTCGACGGCGTGGTCACGGAACTGCACGTCCGCGCGGGCCAACAGGTCGCGCTGAACCAACCCCTTGCCGTGGTGACCCCACAAGAGGAGCAGTAATGATCGACTTCCGGCTCACCGAAGAGCACGAGGCCCTGCGCAAGACCGTCGAGGAGTTCGCGCGCGAGGAGGTCGCGCCGGTCATCGGCGAGCTGTACGAGAAGGCCGAGTTCCCGTACGAGATCGTGGCGAAGATGGGCCGCATGGGCCTGTTCGGCCTGCCGTTCCCCGAGGAGCACGGCGGCATGGGCGGCGACTTCCTCGCTGTGTGCGTCGCGCTGGAGGAGCTGGCCAGGGTCGACTCGTCGGTCGCGATCACGCTCGAGGCAGGGGTGTCGCTCGGCGCCATGCCGATCTACCGCTTCGGCACCGAGGAGCAGAAGCAGGAGTGGCTGCCCAGGCTGTGCAGCGGCGAGATGCTGGGTGCGTTCGGGCTCACCGAGCCGGGCGGCGGTTCCGACGCGGGCGCGACGCTGACCACCGCCGTCGAGCGCGACGGCACGTGGGTGCTCAACGGCTCCAAGGCGTTCATCACGAACTCCGGCACGAGGATCACCGGCCTGGTCACCGCGACCGCGGTCACCGGCAAGTCACCTGACGGCCGTAAGGAGATCTCCGCGATCATCGTGCCGGCCGGCACGCCGGGGTTCTCGGTGTCCAAGAGCTACTCGAAGGTCGGCTGGAACTCCTCCGACACGCACGAGCTGTCCTTCGTGGACTGCCAGGTGCCGGTGGCGAACCTGCTCGGGCAGCGCGGCAGAGGGTACGCGCAGTTCCTGTCCATTCTGGACGAGGGCCGCATCGCCATCGCCGCGGTTTCCGTCGGTCTCGCACAGGGTTGCGTCGACGAGAGCGTGCGGTACGCGCACGAGCGGCGCGCGTTCGGGCACGCGATCGGTGAGTACCAGGCGATCCAGTTCAAGATCGCCGACATGGAGGCCCGCGCGCACACCGCACGGCTCGCCTACTACGCGGCAGCTTCGAAGATGTTGCGTGGTGAGCCGTTCAAGAAGGAGGCGGCGATCGCGAAGCTCGTCAGCTCCAACGCGGCCATGGACAACGCCCGGGACGCGACGCAGATCTTCGGTGGCTACGGGTTCATGAACGAGTACCCGGTCGGCCGTTTCTACCGCGACGCGAAGATCCTCGAGATCGGCGAGGGCACGAGCGAGGTGCAGCGGATGTTGATCGCTCGGGAGCTGGGTTTGCGCTGATCGCGGCGGTACGATGACGGCGCTTTCCGCCCTGCTGCGTCGTACGGAGGCCTGATGCGCACGTCCCGTCGGCTCGCCCTGCTCGTGCTCACGGCGGCGTTGCCGCTCAGTGTGGTCACGCCCGCGGTGGCGGCCCCCGCTCCGAGATCGGACCGTCCCACCCCGCCGCCCTGGCTGAAGATCGAGAACGGGGTCAGCGTGCCCCAGTTCGACCTGGCGAACGCGGTCGAGGAGACGCTGTTCGTGCAGACGGAGGTCGACAGCGACCTCGACGGGGTGAAGGACCGGGTGCGCGTGCGCCTGTCGCGCCCGGGGGAGACGGAGACGCAGGGCATCAAGGTGCCGGTGGTCTTCGAGCACAGCCCGTACCGCTACAACACCGGCGGCGGCGTGAACCACAACGTGGACTTCTCGGTGCTGCCGCAGGAAGGCGTCCAGCGGTCGGCGGCGGACGCGGGCGGGACCGCGGCCGCCCCGCGCGCCGACCTGCCCGGCTCGCTGGACAACTACTGGGTGCCGCGCGGGTACGCGGTCGTGCTGGGCGAGTCGATCGGCACCGGCTTCTCGGACGGGTGTCCCACGGTCGGTGACATGAAGGAGACGCTCGGTACGAAGGCCGTCATCGACTGGCTGAACGGCCGGGCGAAGGCGTACGACGAGGCGGGCGCGCCGGTCGCGGCGGACTGGACCACCGGCGACGTGGGCATGACCGGCGTGTCGTACAACGGCACGCTCCCCAACCAGGTGGCCACGACCGGTGTCGAGGGGCTGCGCACGATCGTGCCGGTCTCGGCGATCGCGAGCTGGTACGACTACTACCGGGCGAACGGCCTGGTCCGCGCGCCGCACTCGAACACCTCAGGGCGGGGCGAGAACGCCTTCCAGGGCGAGGACCTGGACGTGCTGGGGTACTACGTCGAGGGCCCTGGCCGCGTGGAGAAGTGCGCGCACATCACCGACGCCCTGTTGCAGTACGCCGACCGGACGACCGGTGACTACAACGCGTACTGGCACGAGCGGGACTACCTGCACCGCGCCCGCGGCGTCAAGGCGAGCGTGTTCGTGGTGCACGGGCTCGAGGACTACAACGTCATGCCGACGGCGTACTCGTCGTGGTGGTCGCAGCTGGAGCGGTACGACGTGCCGCGCAAGATCTGGCTGCACAAGGGCGGCCACGGCGGCCCGGGTAGCGCGTCCGACTATCAGCGGACCCTCAACCGGTGGATGGACTACTGGCTGTTCGGGGTGCGGAACGGAGTCATGTCCGAGCCGCGCGCGGACGTGCAGCGGCCGGACGGCACCTACGAGAAGTACGCGGACTGGCCGGCGCCGGGTGCGCGGGACACGAAGCTCCGCCTGTCGTCGACGGACGCCACGACCCCGGGTGGTCTTGGCCGTTCCGGTGGTGGCCCTCGGCAGTCGTTCGTCGACTCGGGCCGCACGCTCGACACCGATGTGTCGCTGCTCCCGAACCCCGACGCGGCGAACCCCAACCGGCTGGCCTACCTGTCCGCGCCGCTCGCTCGTGACACGCACCTGAGCGGCACCCCGTCGGTGTCGCTGCGCGCGTCGGTCGACAACCGGTACGCGGCCAACCTGACAGCTGTTCTGGTCGACTACGGCCCCGACGGTCAGACGATGGTGACCCGGGGGTGGACGGATGTGCAGAACCGCAAGGACGTCGACCGCAGCACCCCGGTCGAGCAGGGCAAGGAGTACACGTTCGAGTGGCCCCTGGAGTCGGACGACTACGTCTTCCCGGCCGGGCACCGGATCGGCCTGGTGATCGTGTCCACGGACATGCACTTCACGCTGCGGCCGCTGCCGGGTACGCAGCTGACGGTGAACCCGGGCAAGAGCGCGGTGACCCTGCCGGTCGTGGGCGGCCGGCTGTGAGGCGGCTCCTGGTTCTGCTGGTGTCACTGGCGACACTGACGGGCCTCGCTCCGGCGGCCGTCGCGGCACCGTCGTGCACGTCCACATTGGACTGCTCGGTCGCGGAGATCAACGAGATGTCGATGGCGGAGCGGCTCGACTTCGTGCGGGACATGCAGTCCGGCCCGGCGGCGGCCCTCGGCGCGACCGACCGGTGGCGGAACATCGAAGGCGTGATCACGTTCTTCCGCGACCGGGGCCTCGGCGCTCCAGGCACCTGGGTGTCCTATGTGGACGCCGGGATCGTGGAGGGGATCCAGCGCGGCATCGCGATCGCGCTGGGCTGGTCGGCGGAGACCGGCGGCAACCCGGGGTCGGCGAAGTGGGCGAGTTACCTGACGCGCCTGTCCGGTGGCGAGCTGACCTCCCGGTCGGCCCACGACCGGGCGTGGAGCGAGGCGGAACAGGCGTCCACGGAGTACGGCAACGCCCTGGCCGAGGCGAACGGCGTGCCGGCGACGGCGGTGGAGTGGCGGTTCTACCAGTTCTCGGAGATGTACCGGTGGGCGCTGCGGAACCGGCCGTTCGCACTCGACCTGCTGGCGGTGTACGGCCCGCTGATCCACCCGGGCCTGGCCACCGCGCGGGTCCCGTTCTACGACTGGTTCACCGACGTCAGCGAGTCGGCCCCGTCGCACCGGAGCTGCGAGATGGCGTACGGGTTCGCGGAACTGAACCCGATCACGGGCGTGTTCGGCATGGCAGGCCTGTTCCTGGCCTACACCAAGGAACTTTTCGAGGAATACCAGTCCCAGGCGTGAGGTGGCCGGCCTCCGGCCCCCTCGAACCACGCTACCGGACGGCACCGACAGAAACGTGATCCGAAGCCCGGGTTGTCCACAGGCCGTCGCCGCTGTGGACAACCCGGGCTTGGCCGTCCGGAACTGTCGGTGTTCGCGTTTACGCTGGATTCCGGGGGCCGGCGGCCGCGCGGCGGTGCTGAGCGGGCGGCCGCACACAGCCCCCGGCTCCGGCTTCACCTCGCCGCGATCCTCCGGCGCCGCGGGGCGCGTGGCACCTCGGTGAGCTTCACCACGACGGAGCCGCCAGCAGGGGCTTTGTGGAGGGACTGTCCGGTTTTGGGGTAGTGGCGGGGTCGAGTCGCGAAAAGCCATCCGGTCCAGCGACCCGATCAGGGCTAGCATCGAAAACGTGACCCGCTCACCTGCACGGATCTCCCACGAGCACGCGGTGGACGCGCTCCGCGCGCAGCTAGTCGCCCATCCGGCCGGCGCGCCGATCCGGCTGGCCAAGCCCACCTCGAACCTCTTCCGGTTCCGGGAGCCACCCGGCCGGGAGGCACTCGACGTCAGCGCCTTCGCCGGGGTCATCGAGATCGACGGCACGACCGCCGACGTCGGGGGCATGACCACCTACGAGGACCTCGTCGACGCGACGCTCCCGCACGGCCTCATCCCGCACGTCGTGCCGCAGCTGAAGACGATCACGCTGGGCGGGGCCGTCGCGGGCCTGGGTATCGAGTCGACGTCGTTCCGGAACGGGATGCCGCACGAGTCCGTGCTGGAGATGGACATCCTCACCCCGGACGGCGACGTCGTCACCGCCACCCCGGACAACGAGCACGCCGACCTCTTCCGCGGCTTCCCCAACTCCTACGGCACCCTCGGCTACGCGCTGCGCCTGCGCATCGAGCTGGAACGTGTCACACCGTTCGTCCGGTTGCGGCACGTCAGGTTCACCGACGCCGCCGCCTGCGCCCGCGCCATCGAGGAGATCTGCGCCGCGGGCGGCTACCGGGACGAACCGGTCGACTTCCTCGACGGCGTGATGTTCGGCAGCACCGAGCTGTACCTGACGCTCGGCAGGTACGTCGACTCGGCGCCGTCGCTGTCCGACTACACCGGGCAGCGGATCTTCTACAGGTCCATCCGCGACCGGGTCACCGACCACCTCACGATCCGCGACTACCTGTGGCGCTGGGACACCGACTGGTTCTGGTGCTCCCAGGCCCTCGGCGCGCAGCACCCGCTGGTCCGCCGCGTGTGGCCGCGCCGGTACCTGCGTTCCGACGTGTACCGCAGGATCGTCGCGCTCGACCGGCGGCACGACCTGTCCGGCCGGGTGTACAAACTGCTCGGCAAACCGGCGCGTGAACCGGTGATCCAGGACGTGGAGATCCCGGTCGAGCGGATCGCCGACTTCCTGCGCTTCTTCGCCGACGAGATCCGCATCAGCCCGGTCTGGTTGTGCCCGCTGAAGCTGCGGGAGCAGACCGGCTGGCCGCTGTACCCCATGAAGCCGGGCCGGCTGTACGTGAACGCCGGGTTCTGGGCAACTGTCCCTTTGGGACCGGGCGAGGAGGACGGCACCTACAACCGGCTCATCGAGAACAAGGTCACCGAGCTGGGCGGGCACAAGTCGCTGTACTCCACGTCGTACTTCGATGAGGAGGAGTTCTGGTTGGCGTACGACGGCGAGACCTACCGGAAGCTCAAGAGCACCTACGACCCGAACGGCAGGCTTCCCGACCTCTACTCGAAGGTCGTGCGGAACAGATGAAGGGGAGGAGTGGCATGCGGCTGGCGGAAATCATCGAGCGTGCGTTGGGGCGGAACGCACCGCTGGAGATCACCGGTTACGACGGCAGCCGGGCGGGGGACCGGGACGCACCCGTGCGGATCGAGGTCAAGTCGCCGATCGCGTTGTCCCACATCGCGTCGGCGCCCGGCGAGCTGGGGCTCGCGCGCGCGTACGTGAGCGGCGCGCTCGACATCCACGGCGACATGTACACCGCGCTGCGGAACATGGCGGCGCTCACGCTGGACTCGGTCCCGCCGAAGATCCAGGCCGAGATGCTGCTGCGGCTGGGCTGGTCGCGCCTGTGGTGGCCGGTGCCGCACCCGTCGGTGGAGGCGAGGGTGCACGGGCGACGGCACTCCAAGCGCCGCGACCAGGAAGCGATCTCGCACCACTACGACGTGTCCAACCGCTTCTACGAGTGGGTGCTCGGCCCGTCGATGGCGTACACGTGCGCCGTCTACCCGGACACCGACTCCACGCTCGAGGAAGCGCAGTGGACCAAGCACGACCTGGTGGCGCGCAAGCTCGGCCTGAAGGAAGGCATGCGGCTGCTGGACGTCGGCTGTGGCTGGGGTGGCATGGTCATCCACGCCGCCAAGCACTACGGCGTGCGGGCGCTGGGTGTCACGCTGTCCCGCAAGCAGGCGGAGTGGGGCCAGAAGAAGATCGCCGAGCTGGGGCTCGGTGACCTCGCCGAGATCCGGCACCTCGACTACCGCGACGTGGCCGAGTCGGGCTTCGACGCGATCAGCTCCATCGGCCTCACCGAGCACATCGGCGAGGCGGAGCTGCCCGCGTACGTGCGGTCGCTGCACGACAAGCTGCGCCCTGGCGGGCGGCTGCTCAACCACTGCATCACCCGCCCGGACAACACGCAGGGCGCCAGGGTGAGGGGCTTCTTCGGCCGGTACGTCTTCCCCGACGGCGAGCTGCTCGGCCCCGGCCACATCATCTCGGCCATCCACGACAACGGGTTCGAGGTCCGGCACGAGGAGAACCTGCGCGAGCACTACGCGAAGACGCTGACCGCGTGGTGCGCGAACCTCGACGAGCACTGGGACGAGGCGGTCCGCGAGGTCGGCGAGCCGAGGGCGCGGGTGTGGCGGCTGTACATGGCCGGCTCGCGGCTGGGGTTCGTCGAGAACAACATCCAGCTGCACCAGGTGCTCGCGGTGAAGCTGGACGGTGTCGACTCGCACATGCCGCTGCGCCCGGAGTGGTGACCTGACAGCTGTCAGGGTTTGCGGGCCACCCCCGCGAACACCAGCGACGACTCCGGGTGCGCGCCCACGTCCTCCGGGGACTCCGGGCGCCACTCGGGGGTCCACACCAGGCCGGGCTCGACGAAGTCCAGGCCCGAGAAGAAGCGCGTGATGTCGTCGGGGGTCCGGCGCACGCCCGGGTTGCTGGACTGCCGGTACAGCCGCTCGACCTCGTCGCGTCCTGCCAGCGACGGGTTCTCCACCCCGTGGGAGAGGACGAGGAAGCTGCCCGGCGCCATCGCCGAGACGTACTTGGCCACGGCGTCGTACGGTGCGGCCGAGTCCGGGATGAAGTGCAGCACCGCCACCATCAGCACGGCCACCGGCTGCGACCAGTCGATCAGTGGTGAGGCCAGCACCGGGTCGGGGTCGGTCAGGTCCCCGCGCATGGCCGCGGCGTGGGGGCTGTCGTTCAGCAGTAGCTCACTGTGCGTCACCGCGATGGGCTCGTTGTCGACGTACAGCACCCGCACGGCGGGGTCGACCGCCTGCGCGATCTCGTGCACGTTCCCGGCCGTCGGAATGCCCGATCCGACGTCGACGAACTGCCGGATCCCCGACTCCACGCAGAACCGGACCGCCCGCCGCAGGAACGCCCGGTTCAGCCGGGCCGCGGACCGCGCGAGTGGCATGACCTCCAGCAGCTTCTCGGCGAAGACCCGGTCCTGCTCGAAGTTCGCGGCGCCACCCAGCAGGTAGTCGTAGATCCGCGCGGCGTTGGGACGGTCAAGGTCGATCGACTCGGGGGCCCAACTCGGGCGGTCACCAGTCATGTACCCGATGCTATGCGACAACAGCGCGGTGACGAGGCAGTATGACGGCATGATGTCGCTGTCCGCCGCCTCGAACAACGTCATGGACATGGTGCTGCGCGGAGGCGTCGCCGACCTCCGCCCGATGCCCCGCGTCCTCATCGACAAGGGCCCGAACCGCTCGGTGTACCGGTTCGTGGCGAACGACCGTCAGCTTGCCGGTGAGCCGGTGCTGCTGGTGCCACCGCTCGCCGTGCCCGCGTTCTGCTTCGACCTGCGCCGCGGCTGCAGCCTCGCCGAGCACCTGGTGGAGCAGGGCAGGCGGCCGTACCTGGTCGACTACGGCACGGTGCGGTTCTCCGACCGCGGCCTCGGCCTGGAGCACTGGATCGACGAGGTCCTGCCGAGGACGATCCGCGCGGTCAGCAAGGACGCGGGCGGCGCACCCGTGCACGTGGTCGCGTGGTGCCTGGGCGGCATCCTGTCGCTGCTGACACACGCCGACCAGGCGGACCTCCCCATCGCCTCGATAGCGACGATCGCCGCGCCGATCGACATGACCGCCATCCCGCTGGTGGCCCCGATCAAACCGTTGGTGGACGTGACGAACGGCTGGATCCTGACACCTGTCTACCGGGCACTGGGCGGCGCGCCACGCGCGCTGGTGAAGCGGGTCTTCCAGCTGTCGGCCATGGACAAGGTGGTGACGAAGCCGTACGCCATCCTGTCCCATTTGGACGATCGGGACTTCCTGGCGCAGATCGAGGCGGTGGACCGCTTCACCGACAACATGATCGCCTATCCCGGACGCACGTTCGGCCAGATGTACCACCGCTTCTTCCGCTCCAACGACCTGTCGAACGGCGAGGTCGACTTCGGCGGCAGGCGGATCTCACTGCACGAGGTGAAGGCCCCGGTGCTGGTGGTCGCCGGGGAAGGCGACAGCATCGCACCGGAGCGGGCGGTACGCAGACTGGTCGACGTGCTCGACAACGCGGCAGAGGTCCGGTTCGAAACCGCGCCGGGCGGCCACCTGGGTGTGCTGGCCGGCCGCCGGGCTCGCAGCACGACGTGGGCTTATCTGGACGACTTCCTGGGCTGAACCGGCAGGTGGCGAGGCGCGGTCGCCTGGACGAACTCGGACGCGTCGCCGCACGGCGCGCGGCGCGTCGAACCGCGAGGTCGCCGGCCAGCTCTACCTGCCGAGACCATGGCGAAGCCCCGCGGACGAGGCCGCCGAACCTCTCACGCGAGCTTGGCTCGCCAGCCGATGTACGGCTTCCGCATGCCCCAGACGAGATCGTTGCTCGCGGGATTCTCAGGCAGGTCCCCGGTCGTCAGCCGACGGAGGAACTCGACCATGCCCATGTCGAAGCTGACGAAGTCCGGGTCCTCGTCCCGTCGCCACACCACGACCGGCCACTCGTCCGGCTCGGCGGAGGTCATGATCCAGCCATACAGGTCAGGAGCGCCGTGGCCCACACCCCAGGCCAGGAGTTGCTCCGGGACATCCAGTCCCGGGATGACGACGTCTTTGTCCCACCGGTCGTTCCACATCTCGCGGAGGTTCACCGACTCGTCGGCCATCCCGCCCCCGCGGTAGGGGTAGCCCTCCGGTGCCGTCGGGGACAGGACCGTCAGCCCTTCCGTCCCGACGGAGCCCGTGCCGTAGACCGACATGAACTCCTTGTAGTCGGATGGAAGCCGCATGCCGAGCTCGGCCTCCACGGCCTGCCAGTCGAACAGATCCCCGTCGGCCTGCTCGGCCGACATGACCTCACGGAGGTCGTTGAACTCCGACACGTGGCTACTCCTTTTGGATCCCGTCAGTACGTGCCCCGGATACTGCCCGCTGCGCGTCTCGACCTGTCTTCCGGAGCGTGCCCTCGGAGATCGATCGGTGATGCTGGATTCGGGGGCCGGGCGCTCAACGTTTCGGCAGTGCCAGGCCTACGCCGAACCTGTCACCTGAGCGCGTCGCAGCCACCAGCGGTGCGGTCAGTGCGCGTAACGCACCCGACGTCAGACGGGACCGGCCGTTGCGGCGGGCCAGCGCTGGTCCCAGTGCCGCCATCACCGCCGTCAGTCCTGGCAGCGGGCGGATGAACAGCGTGATCTCGGCGATCTTGTCCGCGTCGTCCAGTGTCAGCAGCAGGGTCTCCTCGAAGGGCTGGCCGTGTGCTGTCGCGCTGCCGACCAGCACGCGCTGCCTGCCTTCGCCGATCACCGTGTGGTAGTTCAGGCCCTCGAACTTTTCGTACGCCGTCGCGAACAGGCGGCCCACGTCTTCCTTGCCCTCGAACGTGAAGCGGTCCGTCAGCGGGGAGCGGACCACTATGTCGTCGGACAGGGTTGTCAGTGCCAGCTCGATGTCGTGGGTGGCCGCGGCCTGGCGGAAGTCATCGACGGTCATGGGGTTCTCCTGTTACGTGGCCGAGTCCGCGCCACAGCAAATCCGACGTCAACTCGACGATCTGGTCCTTTGACAGGTCTCGGTTCCCCCACCACCACGCGGCGATCGCGTTGACCGTCCACTTGGCCGCCTCGGCCAGGAAGTCGTTGGCACGCTCGCGGTCCAGGGGCACGGACAGGTAGAAGTGCGGCACCTTCGAGAACTGCGTCGCCAGGACCGACGTCGCTCGTTCCTGTCTGCGGCGGTGCGCCTCCGCCACCGCCGGATCGCTGGGTGCGTCCAGGAAGATGATCCGCCAGCCCGCCTCGTTGGCTGACACCCAGTCGAAGATCGTGACGATCGTTTCCCGGAACAGGTCTTCCGAAGAACCGTCGGGGATCTCGAAGCCGCTTTGCTCCCAGCGGGAGATCAACGCGTCCGCTTCCGATTCCACCAGTGCCGCGTACAGATCTGCTTTCGAGTCGAAGTGGTCGTACAGGACGGGTGTGGTGATCCCCGCGGCCTTGGCCACCGCTCGCATGGAGGCGCGGTCGTATCCCGCGTCGGCGAACACCGCGAGGGCTGCCGAGACGATCACCGCGCGCCGGTTTTCTGGCGTGAGCCGCTTCTTACCTGACATACGTCAGGTAGCGTAGTCCATACCTGACAGGTGTCAGGTAGCGGCCAGGACCAGTGCGCTTGTCGGGACACCGGTACCGGCTGTGACCAGCACGTTCTCCGCCGATGATACCTGGTTGGCCGCCGTGCCCCTGAGCTGGCGGACGGCCTCCGCGATGCCGTTCATGCCGTGGATGTACGCCTCGCCGAGCTGGCCACCGTGCGGGTTGGTCGGCAGGCGGCCGTCCAGCTCGAGCGCGCCGTCCGCGATGAAGTGGCGGGCCTCGCCTCGCGGGCAGAAGCCCAGCTCCTCGAGCTGAACCAGGACGAATGGGGTGAAGTGGTCATACAGGACCGCCACCGACATGTCCGACGGCCCCAGGCCGCTCTGTCGCCACAGTTGCTCTGCCACCACACCCATCTCCGGGAGGCCCGTCAGGTCCTCCCGGTAGTAGCTGTTCATGGTGAACTGGTCGCTCGCCGAGCCCTGTGCCGCCGCCGCGACCCGGGCCACCGGGTGGGGTAGGTCGGCGGCCCGCTCCAGCGATGTCACCACCAGTGCCACCGCGCCGTCGCTTTCCTGACAGCAGTCAAGTAGGCGCAGGGGTTCCGCGATCCACCGCGATGACTGGTGGTCCTCGAGGGTGATCGGACGGTTGTAGAACCACGCCTTGGGGTTCGTCGCCGCGTGGCGGCGGTCCGCCACCGCCACCCGGCCGAAGTCCTCGCTCGTCGCGCCGTAGGTGTGCATGTACCGGCGGGCGAACATCGCGACCGACGCCGCCGGCGTGCCAAGACCCATCGGGTAGTGCCAGCTGTTGTCCAGGCCGCCTGACGTCGGTGCGGTAGCCGCGGCCGTCTGCACCCGGCCGAACCGGCTGCCCGACCGCTCGTTGAACGCCCGGTAGCACACCACCACCGACGCCATGCCGGTCGCGACCGCCATCGCCGCCTGCTGCACCGTCGCGCACGCGGCGCCGCCGCCGTAGCCGACGCGCGAGAAGAACGACAGCGACGGGATGCCCAGTTCGCGGGCCACCGCCACCTCGGCGTTCGCGTCCATGGTGAACGTCGTCAGTCCGTCCACATCGGACGGTCGCAGGCCGGCGTCCGCCAGCGCGTCCTTCACCGCCTCCGCCGCCAGTTGCAGCTCGCTGCGGCCCGAGTCCTTCGAGAACTCCGTCGCCCCGATGCCCACGATCGCCGCGTCCATCACGGCACCTCGATCCGGACCGTGCCGGTCACGTGGTCGCCCAGGCTGTTGCGGCCCGCCACCGACACCACGTACTCGTTGCCGTCGTGTTCGGTGACCTGGCCGGTGAACGTCAACGTCTCGTAGGCGTAGCACGGCACCCCGAGCCGGATGGCGATCTTCTTGACCCGCACCGCAGGGCCTGCCCAGTCCGTCACGAACCGCTGCACCAGCCCGGTGTCGGTCAGGATGTTCAGGAAGATGTCCTTCGAACCGCGCTGCACCGCCAGGTCGCGGTCGTGGTGCACGTCCTGGAAGTCACGCGTCGCCAGCGCCGTGCTCACCACGAACGTGGGTGTCACGTCGATCGACAGCGGCGGGAGCTCCTCGCCCACGGTGATCATCGGCGCCGCCACACGGGCATGGTCAGCTCGTCGTCGACCGCCGCGAACGCGATCCGCACCGGGAGTCCGATGTGGACTTCGTCCGGCGGAGCGTCGAGTTCGGCCATCAGGCGCACGCCTTCATCCAGTTCCACCAGCGCGACCACGAACGGCAGCGTGCGCCCCGGCACCGGCGGGTGGTGGTGCACGACGTAGCTGTACACCTCGCCGAGTCCACTCGCGACAAGCCAGCCGGGCTTGGTCTCGTTGCAGGACGGGCACATCGGTCCTGGCGGGTGCCGCAGCTCACCGCACGCCTCGCACCGCTGGATCCGCAGCTCGCCCCGGGCGGTGCCCTCCCAGAAGTACGCCGTGTCCCGGTTGACGACCGGTCGGATCAGGGGCTCGACCGGCGGTTCCGCTGGCGCGGGCGCGAACTTGAGCACCCGGAACATCATCTCCGCGACCGGTTCGTCGCCGACGTACCAGATGTTGCGGGTCGTCACGAACCAGCCCTCGCCCAGCGCTGTCCTCTTCGGACCGACCACGCTCTCCAGGCGGGCCGCGAGCGCGACCTCCTCGCCGTACCGCAGGTAGCGGTGGTAGGTCTGCTCGCAGTCGGTCGCCACGATCGACGTGTAGCCCGCCTCGTCGAGCACGGCCAGCATCGCGCCGAGCGGGTCGTCGTCCGCGCGCGTGTGGTGCAGGCCGCCCATCGTCCACACCTGCGCCATCGCGGGCGGTGCTTCCTCCGCGTACGCGGAGCTGGCGTCCCCGAGCGCCTCGAGCCAGTTCCTGACCATCGGCAGGTTGACCGGATCGCGTCCCGGTCGTCGCGCGGACTCGCCCCAGCCCATTACCTGACGTGCGGCAGCTTCGACGTCCGTCATCGCGGCACCCGGGGCAGGTTCAGTCCGGCCATGGCGATCAGCTCGCGTTGCACCTCGTTCACGCCACCCCCGAAGGTCAGCACCAGATTGCGCTTCGCCTGCACGTCCAGCCAGCGCAGCAGCCGGCCCGTCTCGGGGTCGGCCGGGTCGCCGTGCACCCCGACCACCTCCTCCAGCGCGCGGCCGAGCCACTGCGTGCGGTCCGACGAGAACACCTTCGTCGCCGACGCGTCCGCGATCGACACGTCCGCACCCGCCGCCGCGACCTGCCAGTTCAGCAACTCGTTCACCCGCACGTGCGCACGTGCCCTCGCGAGTGCCTGACGCACGTCAGGTTCTGCGAGCAGGTCACGTGCCGCTGCCCAGTCCCGCACCCGCTCGTACAGCGCGGCCAGCCGTCCGGACGGACCGAGCATGACGCGCTCGTGGTTGAGCTGCGTCGTGATCAGCCGCCAGCCCGCGTTCTCCTCGCCCACCAGCATGTCCGAGGGCACCCGCACGTCGGCGTAGTAGGTCGCGTTCACGTGGTGCGCGCCGTCGCACGTGATGATCGGCGTCCACGTGAAGCCCGGGTCGCGGGTGTCGACGATCAGGATCGAGATGCCCTTGTGCCGCGGCGCGTCCGGGTCGGTGCGGCAGGCGAGCCAGATGTAGTCCGCGTCGTGCGCGCCGGTCGTGAAGATCTTCTGCCCGTTCACGACGTACGAGTCCCCGCCGGCCTCGCCGTCCCCCTTCTCGCGGACGGCGGTGGTGCGCAGTGACGCCAGGTCCGTACCTGCCGACGGTTCGGTGTAGCCGATCGCGAAGTGGAGCTCGCCCGCGAGGATCTTCGGCAGGAAGAAGTCCTTCTGTGCGGCCGTTCCGTACGTCTGGAGCGTCGGGCCGACGGTTTGCAGTGTGACGTACGGCAGCGGGACGTCCGCCCGGGACGCCTCGTTGACGAAGATCTGCTGCTCGACCGTGCCGAAGCCGCGGCCGCCGTACTCGGTCGGCCAGCCGACCCCGAGCCACCCGTCGTGGCCCATGCGCCTGACAAGCGTTCGGTACGTCTCGCCGTGCCGGTCGGTGAGCAGTGCCTCGCGCTCCCGGTCGGACAGCAGGTCGCGGAAGTACGCACGCAGTTCGGCCGCGAGTGCCTGCTGTGCGGGGGAGAGTTCGAGGTCCATGTCAGACCGCCGCCAGCCGGTGCTCGACGCCGCCGAGCAGGCGGACGAGATCCTTGGTCGCGGAGTAGTAGCGGTGCATGGAGTAGCTGTCGTCGACACCCAGGCCGCCGTGGAGGTGGTGGCAGGTGTGGAGTGCGGGCATGGCCTCGGCGGCCAGCCAGTAGGCGGCGATGGCGAGGTCCTCGTCGGGGTCGCGGTTCTCGGCGAGCCGCCAGATCGCCGACCACGCCGCGAGGTGCAGCGTGCGTGAGGCGATGTACACGTCGGCGATCTGCTGTGCGACGGCCTGGAACGTGGCGAGCGGCTTGCCGAACTGCTCGCGTGTGCGGACGTGCTCGGCGGTCAGCGACAGGGCGCCCGCCAGGAGCCCGTCGCCGTACGCGCAGGCCCCGGCGAGCGCGAACCGCCGCAGTTCAACGGTGTCGCACAGCCGGTCACCCCGGGCCCCGTCGAGGACCACGGTGTGCTCCGGCGCACCTGACGCCGAGTAGGTCTTGGTCAGGGCGACGTCGGAGGGCGCCACGAGGAACACCGTGTCGCCCGCCGGCACGAGGATCCGGTGCGCCCGCGCGGCGTCCGGCACGCCGACCGCGGTGCCGGTCAACCGGTCGCCGTCGGCGGTCACGTCACCGCGCAGCGCCGCGGTCAGGAACCGCTCCCCGGCCGCGACCGGCGGCAGCAGCGTGTGGTGGCTGGACGCGCCACAGTAGACGATCGGCAGCACGCCGAGTGCGAGCGTGCTCAGCGCCGGCAACGGTGCCGCGGCTCGCCCCACCTCGGTCAACACCAGTGAGGTTTCGAGCACGCCGAGGCCTTCGCCGGACAGCAGGCCAGCCTGCCCCAGCGCCTTCCACGCCGACTCCGGGTCGGGTTCACGGGCCAGCACGTCACGGGCCAGGTCCGCGACGGCCCGCTGGGTGTCGTCCAACGCGAAGTCCATCATCACTCCCTTGGCAGGCCGAGGATCCGTTCGCCGATGAGCGTGCGCAGCACCTGCGTGGTGCCGCCCGCGATGGACAGGCACCGGGTGAGCAGGAACTCGTGCAGCGCGGGCCCGGTGACCTCGTCGACGGCCGCGCCCGCCGGGCCGAGCAGGTCGAGGGCGGCCTCGGCGACGTCCTGCCGGTGCCGCACGCCGACGAGCTTGCACACGCTCGACTCCGGTCCCGGCCCGCGCCCGTCCAGCTGCCGCAGCGTCGCCCGCAGGTCCACAAGGGACACCGAAAGCCCTTGCGCCACCAGGGCGCCGATCCGCTCCCGGGCGCCGCCGCCCAGGCCGCCGCCCGAGTCGCTACCCGAGTCGCCGCTTGAGCCTCCGGCCGAGCCGCTGCCGAGACCGCCGTCCGGGCCGTTGCCGAAGCGGTTGTCCAGGTCGTTTGCCAGTGCGAGTAGCCGTTCCACGCCTTCGCCGAGGGCGGAGCCCGCACCGAGCGCCACCCGCTCGTTGGCGAGGGTCGTGCGGGCCAGCCGCCAGCCACCGTTCACCTCGCCCACCTGGCAGTCGTCAGGTACGAACACGTCGTCGAGGAACACCTCGTTGAACCGGGCCTCGCCGGTGATCTCCCGCAGCGGCCGCAGGGTGATGCCCGCCGAACGCATGTCAACCAGGAAGTAGGTGATGCCCTCGTGCTTCGGCGCGTCCGGGTCGGTGCGGGCCAGGCAGATGGCCCAGTCGGCCTCGACCGCCTGCGACGTCCACACCTTCTGCCCGTTCAGCACCCAGCCGCCGTCGGCGCGGGTGGCCTTGGTGCGGAGTGCTGCGAGATCGGATCCGGCGTCTGGCTCGGAGAACAGCTGACACCACGTCAGCTCACCGCGCAGGGTCGGTCCGGCGAAGCGTTTCTGCTGCTCCTCGGTGCCGTGCGCCAGGATCGTCGGCACGGCCCACGCGCCGATCACCAGGTCGGGACGGCGGATCCCGGCCCTGGCCAGCTCGTCGTCGATCACGACCTGCGCACGCGGTGAGGCGGTGAGCCCGTACGGGCGCGGCCAGTGCGGGGTGAGATAACCGCTGTCAGCCAGCCGGACGCGTTGCTCCGCGGTGGACAGTCCGGCGACCGGCCTCGCGAACTCCCGGACCGCGGCGCGGGTCTCCTCGTCGTCCGCGTCCACGGCGAGGCTGCGCCGGACCCCGGCCAGCGCGCGGCTGGCCACCTCCCGCCGCCAGCGCGCCGTGCCACCGAGCAGCTGCCGGTTCGCGAGCGCCCGCCGCAGGTACAGGTGCGCGTCGTGCTCCCACGTGAACCCGATGCCGCCGAGGACCTGGACGCAGTCCTTCGCGTTCTGGACCGCGGCGTCGACCGCGAGCGCCGCCGCCGAGGGCGCGGCCAGCTCACCGCCACGGGCCGCGTCCCACGCGAGCGCGGCGGCCTGCTCGGTGCGGCACAGCATCTCCGCGCACAGGTGCTTGATCGCCTGGAAGGACCCGATCGGCCTGCCGAACTGCGACCGGATCTTCGCGTAGGCCGCCGCGGTGTCGAGGCACCAGCGCGCGATGCCCGCGGCCTCGGCCGCGAACAGGGTCGCGGCGAGGTCGAGGACCCGGGTAGTGCCGAGGTCGGTCGCGGTGACCGGGACGTCGTCGAACCGCACGCGGCAGAGCGGCCGGGAGAAGTCGACGGGGGTCAGCGGCGTGACGGCACCCGTCCCGGTGAACCACGTGTCCCCGTCGCGGAACAGCACCGGCCCGTCGGCGAACATGACCGGCGTCAGGTTGCCGGTCGCACGCCCGTCGGTGACCGTCACATCGCCTGCCCCCAAGGCGATTCCCATCGGGGCGCCGAGTAGAACGGTCGTCAGGACAGAAGGCAGTACCGGGCCCGGCACCAGTCGATGAGCCGCCTCCTCGACCGCGGCAGCCTGGTCCGCGAGCGTCCCGCCGTCGGCCGTGATCGACAGCAGTCCCAGGTCGGTCACGGCGGGCCAGTGGCGCCGCCAGGCGTCCGGTGAGGCTTCCATGGCGCGCACCGTGGCGAGCGTGCCCGCGCGTTCGGCCATGTCCCGCACCGCGCGCTGGAGGTCCTCGGTCACCGACACGCTGCCGAGTATAGAACATGTTCTAGTTTTACGGCTGTGGACGGACGTAACATGTCCGGTACGTGGGTTCTGTAAGCTGATCGATGCAGGCAGGAACGCGTTTCGACTATGTCGGATGTTCGCTCCGCAAGCTCCGCAAGCTCCGCGAAATAGGGGAATGTTCGATGGCAAGACCGCGCACTTCCGGCGCCAACGCGCTGAACGTGCTCACCGACGACGAGCTCGGGTCAGCCGCCCAGCGCGACCGTCGCAAGAGGATTCTGGACGCGACGATCGCACTGGCGTCGAAGGGGGGCTTCGAGGCGGTGCAGATGCGTGCCGTCGCGGAGAAGGCCGACGTCGCGCTCGGCACGCTCTACCGGTACTTCCCGTCGAAGATCCACCTGCTGGTGTCCGGTCTCGCGCGGGAGCTGGAACGCGGCCAGGAGCGCGGCGGCGGGGCGATCCCCGGCGACACCGCGTACGACCGGCTGCTGTTCGTGCTGGGCCGCATCACCCGCGCCATGCAGCGCGATCCGAACCTCACCGAGGCGATGACCAGGGCGTTCATGTTCGCCGACGCGTCAGCGGCCGCCGAGGTCGACACCGTCGCGAAGCTGATCGAGCGCACCTTCACCCGCGCGCTGCACGACGACGACCCGGCGGGCGAGCCCACCGACGAGGACCGCGCGATCGCGCGGGTCATCGGTGACGTGTGGCTGTCGAACCTGGTCGCCTGGGTGACCCGCCGGTCGTCCGCTTCGGACGTCGGGGAGCGGCTCGAGCTGACCGTGCGGTTGCTGTTGACGCACAAGGCGGAGTAACCGGACGGCGGTGGACTGGCCCACCCGAGAACGGCATATTGGAGGGATGGTCAACCCCCCGCCGTTCGACCGGATCGGGAAGCGTTACGACGAGTCTTTCGTCGAACGAGATGCGCAAGTTGCAGAAGGCAATTGGCTGATCGGTCAGCTCGAACCACCCGCGCGTGTACTCGACCTCGGGTGCGGCAGCGGCCTGCCGACCTGCAAGCAGTTGGTCGACGCGGGCATCGACGTGGTCGGGGTCGACGAGTCGGCTGGCATGCTCGCGCTGGCGGAGGAACAGGCGCCCGGCGGTCAGTACCTGCACCGGGACCTGCGTGACATCGCGGATCTCGGCGAGTTCGACGCGGCTGTCGCCTTCTTCTCGCTGATCATGCTGCCGAAGGAGGACGTGCCGCCGCTGCTGGCCCAGCTGCGCAATCAGCTGCGCGGACCGAAGCTGCTGCAGATCGCGATGGTGCTCGGTGACTTCGACCAGTTCCCGATCGTCTTCATGGGCGAACCGATCGCGGTGACGGCCTACCCGCCCGACGACCTGACTCACGTCGTCGAGCGGGCCGGCTTCGAGTGCCTGGAGCTGAGTGAGGTCAAGGCGGAGGCCGAGCGGAACCGTCTGGAAGTACAGCTTTTCTTGCGCGCGAAGGGGAACT
Source organism: Actinophytocola algeriensis (assembly GCF_014203735.1). Taxonomy (GTDB): domain Bacteria; phylum Actinomycetota; class Actinomycetes; order Mycobacteriales; family Pseudonocardiaceae; genus Actinophytocola; species Actinophytocola algeriensis. The sequence goes on from NZ_JACHJQ010000001.1 coordinate 283,610, forward strand.
AGCGTCCTCGGGGTGCTAGACCCACTCGGCGGGCGTCAACGCGCCGCGGAGCTTGGCGAGGGCACGGTGCTGGGTCACGCGGACCGCGGTCGGGGTCAGGCCCACCGCGGTCGCGGTCTCCTGTGCCGACAGGCCCACGATCAGCCGCAGCACCAGGATCTCCCGCTGCCGGGGAGCGAGCGTGGCGAGGAGCCGCTCGAGGCGCTCACGCAGGTCCGCCGCCATGATCTGCTGCTCCGGGCTCGCGCCCAGGTCGATGCCGTCCGGCACGTCGGCCGCGGGGTCGGACCGGTCCCGGCCCGCTCGCCGGTAGTGGTCGGCGACCTTGTGGGCCGCGATGCCGTAGACGAAGGGGAGGAACGACTCGGGCTCGTCGCCGTAACGCGAGATGGCCCCCAGGACGGCCATGCAGATCTCCTGGGCCACGTCGTCGGCTGACGAGTAGGCCGATCCGCTGCGCCCGATGCGTGACCGACAGTAGCGAACGATCGCCGGCCTGATCCAGGTGAAGAGCGTCGCGACGGCTTCCTGGTCCCCCTGCATCGACGACGTCACGAGCTCATGGAACGCGGCGCTCTTGAGGCGAGCGAATATCTCAGTAGCATCCGATGACATAACCTGCGCACTCACGAGGCCTCCACGCACTTCTGCTCCCGCACGTGAGTGATACTCGTAAATTTCAATGGTCAACCAACAGAGTCGAATGGCCCTGTTCGCTGCCCGTACGTGCACGTGCAGGCCTGACTCTCCGTACCCGCCCTCGGACCGTGCGACGGCGGCTACAGAACGTGACGGCGAGGCATTAAATGATCTTGAAATTGCCGCCGAATCGAATTCGGTGGCACGTTGCCGCCAGGTGGACGAGATTCCTGTCAAATGCTGACAGGGTGTTGCATACCTGCCCCCGCGACTGATCACGCGGCCGTAGTCTTACCCCGTGACCAGCACGCCAGCCGAAGAACTGGCAGAAACGTTAGTCGAGCTCGCCGCCGCGATGGCGGAAGAGTGCGACCTCGACGGCTTTCTGCGGCTGCTGGTGAATCGGAGTGTGCACGTGCTCGACGTGCCCGCCGCGGGGGTGTTCATTGTCGATCATGGCGTGATCGCGTCGCACGAGTCATTGCTGCCGGTGCTGGGGTACGACGAGAGCCCGTTGCTGGACTGCTGCCGCGACGGCAGGGCGGTCGCGGTACCCCAGTTCACCGCAGGGTCCCGCTGGCAGGCGTTCACCGACGGCGCCCGGCGTGCGGGGTTCGCCTCGGTGCACGTGCTCCCGCTGCGCAGGCACGCGGAGACGGTCGGCGCGCTGGCGCTGTTCCGGGACACCGAGGGGACGGCGGACGCCCGCATCGCGCAGGCGGTCGCCGACATCGCGGCGTTGTGCATCCTGCAGGCCAGGGCGCTGCGGCGGTCCGAGGAGCTCGCGGGACAGCTGCAGCACGCGCTGGACAGCCGGGTGGTGATCGAGCAGGCCAAAGGCGTGCTCGCCGAACGGCTGGGGCTCGAGATGTCGGCCGCGTTCACCGCGCTGCGCAACTACGCGCGCAGCCACAACGCCAGGGTCGCCGAGCTCGCGTCATCCATAGTGGACGGCAAGTTCGACACGAACCTGCTCAGGAGCTAGGCGGTACCAGCCGGTCGATCGACTCGAGCATGTGCGACTCGATCAGGCTGATCAGCTGCTGCTCGTCACCGTCGGAGATCGCGTCGACCAGCGCGCGGTGCTCGGCCACCAGCTCGTCCGGTTCCGGGTAGTGCTCCTGCAGCGCGGCAAGGCACATCCGCGTCTCCACGAGCAGCGTCTGCGCCATCCGTTCCAGCCGCGTGTTGCCAGAGCAGCTGACCAGCGTCTGGTGGAACGCCTGGTCCGCGTCGCTCATCGCGTTGCGATCCCGGCTCTGTCCAGCGGCGACCAGGTTGTCCAGCGCCTCGGCCAGGCGCACGACGGCCTCGCCGCGGTTGCCCGACATGATCAGCTGGCACGACGTGCGTTCGATGGCCAGTCGCGCGAGGTAGACGTCCCGCACGTCCGACGCCGACAGATCGATCACGAACAGGCCCCGGTGCCGTTCGCCACGCAGCAATCCCTCCTGGACGAGTCGTTGCATCGCCTCTCGCAGTGGACCACGGCTCACTGCGAACCGCGCGGCGAGCTCGGCCTCGCCCAGCTGGGTACCCGGCGCGAAGACGCCGTACATGATCGCCGAACGCAGCTGCGCCGCGATCAGTTCCGCCGTCGACTGCCGTGCCACCGGCTCCAGCTCGCCCAGTTCACTCACGTTCACTCCCTGGCAAACAACGCCCCCAGCCCGGCCCTCGGCGCCGTCTCGCCGACCAGCCGCAGCCCTTCCCACACGCTGACCTGGTTCGCGGTCAGCACCGGCTTGCCCAGCCGCTCCTCCAGGTCCGTCAACCACGCGACGGTGTGCAGTGCCGTGTCCGGCACCAGGACCGCCTCGGCGTCGGCGTGGTCGTTGGACGCGACGAAGTCCAGCACCTCGTCCCGTCCCAGCGTGCCCACTTCGGCGGCGGTCACGATGCCCCGGCACGACAACGACACCACTTCGATACCGGCCGTGCCCAGGAACGCCGCGAACCGGTCCGCCACGTCCCTCGGATAGGTCGCCGCGACCGCCACGCGCCGCAGGCCGAGGTGCCGCACCGCGTTGACGAACGCGAAAGAGGTGCTCGACGCGGGTGCCGCCGCGGCCGACCGCACGCCTTCGACCTGCGCCGCCGCGCCGTCCCAGCCGAAGACGAAACTGCCGGAGGTGCACGCCCACACCGCCGCGTCCACGCCCTGGGCCTTCAGCGCCGCCGCCCCGTCGCCGAGGACGTCGTCGCCGCCGATGTCCAGCAGCGCGTCCACCCGGTGCGCGTCCTCCCGCATCAGCGTGTGCACCACCGGCAGCGAGATCGCCCGGCCGGACGCGGCGAGCAGCCGTTCCATGGCCGGATACTCGTCCTCCGCGCTGTAGCCGGGGTACAGGAAACCGATGACTGACATCAGCGAAACCCTATCGTCAGGCCGCGTGCGGCTGGGTGACCTGCGCGAGCCACTGACCGGTCGCCATCATCGGCGAACCGATCGCGTGGAGCGCCGACCACATGGTCACCTGGTTCGCCGTCAGCACCGGCTTGCCCAGCCAGCGCTCCAGCGGCCCGATGATGTCGTAGGTCGGCACGTTCGTGCAGGAGATGAACAGTCCGTCCGCTTCGGGGACGTCGACCGCGGTGACCGCCTGCACGATCTCCGCGTAGCCGACCTTCCAGATGTGGTCGAGCAGGCCGAGACCGACGCTCGACACCGCCTCGACCCCGTGCTCGGCGAGGAACGTCAGCAGCCGTTCGGTGACGCTGTCGATGTACGGGGTCACCACCGCGATCCGGTGCAGCCCCAGGATCCGCAGCGCCTCCACCAGCCCGCCGGACGTGGTGGTCGCCGCGGGCGCGCCCGCGGACATCATGCTGGCGTGCAGCACGCGCTCGCCGTCCGCGCCGCCGACGAAGCTGCCCGACGCGCACGCGTACGTCACCACCAGGGGTTCCGGCGCGAGCACGTCCTTGGTGGCGCGGCGGACCCGGTCGGAGTCGGACAGCTCGCTGGCCATCTCGACCGTCACCGGCACCGGCACGAACGGCAGGCGGGTCATGTACAGGGAGATGTCGTCCGGCGCCCAGCGCCAGAGCTCGCGGTCCAGTGCGAAGTCGAACGGCGCGACCACGCCGACGCCTCGCTGGGTGACGAGCTCGGGGCCGATGATCTCCAGTGCGCCTCTGTCAGGAAGCATGACGGCCCCGCTAGCCGTCGTGCCGTTGGTACACCAGCCGCTCACCGACGCTGCCCGACCGCCAGACGTCGTTGCACGCCTCCGCCATCACGTCGAGGCCCTCGACGATCGTGGCATAGACATTCCCTGGCACCCAGCCGACGTCGCCGTTCAGCAGGATGTTGTTCCGGCCGTAGAAGATCGCGAGGTCGATGACCCCGGACAGCTTCTCCAGCCCCTTCTCCTCCTTGAAGGCACGGTCGAGCATGCCCCCGTGGAAGTCGAAGAACACCACGTCGCCGGGGATGGGGGTGACGGTGGGGTTCTCGAGACCGATCGGCTCGTCGATGAACCGCTCCACCATCGTGTAGATCTCGTTCCGCGCGTACTTCGCGTGGTGTACCGGACCGGCGTGCGGCAGCGTCTCCCACACCGCGTCGCAGGTCCTGGGCGCGTCCTTGTCCAGGAGCTGGGCCACGCACGACACGCCACGGCGTTCGAGCGTGATCGTCATGAAACGTGCCATGGGCACCCCAATGCAGCACCGAGTAGGAGTGGGTTTGGTGTTTTCTCCGCGGGCTGCGACGGCCGCGCCGATTGTTGACAATCATACGAGCGGTACTTAGCGTGTCAATCCCATGCCAGCTCGTAAATCCGCGACGGTTGTCGTGCTCCACGCCCAGTCGGGTGACACCGCCCGTCCGACCGGGATGGCCGAGGTCGAAGCGGTCGCCGATGTCCGGTATGTAACGGAAAACGGCCTCGTCGAAGCGCTTCCCGGGGCGGACGTCCTCCTCGTGTGGAACTTCCGCGCGAGCACGTTGCCGGGTGCGTGGCCGGTTGCGGACATGTTGCGCTGGGTGCACGCCGCCAGCGCCGGCGTCAACCATGTGCTGACCCCCGAAGTGGTGGCGAGCGACGTCGTCGTCACCAACTCGCGTGGCGTGTTCGACGAACCCATGGCCGAGTACGTGCTGGCCATGACCCTCGCGCTCGCCAAGGACCTGCCGACGACGCTGAACCGGCAGCGGGAACGCCGCTGGCACCACCGCGAGACCGAGCGCATCGGCGGTAAGAAGGCGCTCGTCGCCGGTACCGGCCCGATCGGCCGTGCCATCGGCCGCAAGCTCGCCGCCGCGGGCATGACCGTCACCGGGCTCGGCCGCACCGCCCGGACCACGGACCCTGACCTGGGTGAAGTGCTACCCACTTCGTCACTTTCCGAGGCTCTTCCCGACATGGACTGGGTGGTGCTCGCCGCGCCGTTGACCGACGAGACCCGCGGCATGATCGACGCGAAGGCGCTCGCCGCGATGAAGCCGACCGCGCGGCTGGTCAACGTGGGCCGCGGCCCGCTGGTCGTGCAGGAGGACCTGGTGGCGGCCCTGGGCGCGGGCGCGCTCGCGGGTGCCGCGCTGGACGTGTTCGTCGACGAGCCGCTGCCCGGGTCGTCGCCGCTGTGGGAGATGCCGAACGTGATCGTGTCGCCGCACATGTCGGGGGACGTGGTGGGATGGCGGTCGGAACTGGTAGCACTGTTCCACGACAACCTCACGAGGTATCTGGACGGCGAGCCCTTGCGCAACGTGGTCGACAAAGCGCGGGGGTACGTCCGTGAGAAGGGATCTCCATGACCGCTGGGATGACCGCGACCGAGCTTCTCGCCGAGTACCGAGCCGGTCGGCTGTCCCCGGTGGAGGCGACCACCGACGCCCTCGAGCGCATCGAACAACGCGATGGCGACGTGAACGCGTTCTGCCTGGTGGACAAGGAGAAGGCGCTCGCGGAGGCCGCCGAGTCCGAGGCCCGCTGGCAGGCGGGTGAGCCGCGCGGCCTGCTCGACGGCGTGCCCGTGTCGGTCAAGGACATCCTGCTCACGCGCGGGTGGCCGACACTGCGCGGTTCCCATTCGATCGAGAAGGACCAGCTGTGGGACGTCGACGCGCCCGCGGTCGCCCGGCTGCGCGACCACCACGCGGTGATCATCGGCAAGACCACCACGCCCGAGCTGGGCTGGAAGGGCGTCACCGACAGCCCGCTCACCGGCGTCACCCGCAACCCGTGGGACACCACGAAGACCGCGGGCGGTTCGAGCGGCGGCGCGGCGGCGGCGGTCGCGACCGGCATGGGCACGGTCTCGCTCGGCACTGACGGTGGCGGCTCGATCCGGATCCCCGCGTCGTTCAGCGGCGTGTTCGGCATCAAGCCGACGTACGGTCTCGTGCCGATCTACCCGGCGAGCCCGTTCGGCACGCTCGCGCACGTCGGCCCGCTGTCCTGGAGCGTCGCCGACGCCGCGCTCGCGCTCGACGTGATCACGGGGCCGGACATCCGCGACTGGTCGGCGGGGCCGCGCCCGGAGCGGCCGTTCGCCTCGGCCGCCGAGTCGGGTGCGCTCTCCGGGGTCGCGGGCATGCGGATCGGGTACAGCCCGCGGCTCGGGTACGTGCCCGTGGACCGCGAGGTCGCGGCTCTGGTGGAGGCCGCGGTGAAGGTGTTCGCGGACCTCGGTGCCGTGGTGTCGGTGAGCGATCCCGGGTTCGCCGACCCGGTGGACGCGTTCCACGTGCTGTGGTTCTCTGGTGCCGCCGCGTCGACCGCCGCGCTCACCGACGCCCAGCGCGAGCGGCTGGACCCGGGCCTGCGTGAGGTGTGCGAGCAGGGCGCCAGGTACACGGCCATGGACTACCTGGAGGCGACCGCGACCCGTGCGGCCGTCGGCCGGACCATGGGTGAGTTCCACGAGCACTTCGACCTGCTGGTCACGCCGACCATGCCGATCCCCGCGTTCGAGGCGGGGGTCGAGGTGCCGCCGGGGTCGGACGCGACGCGGTGGACCGGGTGGACGCGGTTCACCTACCCGTTCAACATGACCCAGCAGCCGGCCGCGACCGTGCCGTGCGGGTTCACCGCCGCCGGGTTGCCGGTCGGGTTGCAGGTGGTCGGGCCGCGGCACGCGGACGCCAGGGTGCTGGCCGCCTGCGCTGCTTTCGAACAGGCCAAGCCGTGGCGGTCCCGGTTGCCGTGACCGGCTTCACCTGCGGGAGGCGGTGGCCTACTCTAGAGTAGGTACCGTTATTTAACTCCTGAGTAGGTAGGGGTGGTTCGGTGTCGGCCAGCGAGGGTCTTGGCGCCAAGCCGCACAGGCGTAGTGCCCTGGGCGCCGTGATGTCCGTGCTCAACCGCGTGGCCGGGGCGCCGGTCGTCGAGCGGCTGCGGCTCAAGAAGTCGGTCGACCGGGCGCTCTACGAGGCGACGAAGACCGGGTTCCGCACCGCGGGTGCCGCGACCCGCTCCTTCACGGCCGCCCGCAGGCTGGGCGCGCCCGCGCGGCCGCCCGCGGTGGCGGACAGCGGCGTGTTCGACCTGACGCCCACCGACGAGCAGCAGATGATCGTCGAGACGGTCGGCGAGTTCGCGGCCGAGCGCCTGCGCCCCGCCGCCGCGTCCGCCGACGACAAGTGCGCGCCGCCGGAGGAGCTGTTGTCGACGGCCGCGGAATTGGGCGTGACGCTGCTCGGGGTGCCGGAGGAGCTGGGTGGCGTGGCCACCGAACGGTCCACCGTGACGAACGTGCTGGTGGCCGAGGCCCTGGCCACCGGCGACATGGGGCTCGCGCTGGCGTGCCTGGCACCGGCCGCGGTGTCGAACGCGCTGGTGCAGTGGGGCAACGAGGAGCAGCAGGCGACGTACCTGCCCGCCTTCACAGGTGACAACGTGCCGGCCGCCGCGCTGGCGATCCAGGAGCCGGTGGCGCTGTTCGACCCGTTCTCCTTGCGCACCAAGGCCTATCGCACCGCGGGTGGCTTCCGCCTGACAGGTGTCAAGTCCCTGGTGCCGCGCGCGGCGGCCGCTGAGCTGTTCGTCGTGGCGGCCGATGTGGACGGTCGTGGGCCGGCGCTGTTCGTGGTGGAGTCGTCGTCGGTGGCGATCGAGTCCGAACCCGCGATGGGGTTGCGTGGCGCGGGAACCGGCCGGGTCGTGCTGGACCAGGTGAACGTGCCGGCCTCGGCCCTGCTGGACGCGGACTACGCGGAGTGCGTGCGGCTGGCGCGGCTCGGGTGGTGCGCGCTGGCGGTCGGCACCGGTCAGGCGGTGCTGGACTACGTGATCCCGTACGTGAACGAGCGGGTGGCGTTCGGTGAGCCGGTGTCGCACCGGCAGGGCGTGGCGTTCAAGGTGGCCGACATCGGCACCGAACTCGACGGGATGAGGTTGGTGACCTACCGGGCCGCCGCCCGCGCCGCGGCGGGACTGCCCAACGCCCGTGAGGTAGCACTGGCCAGGAAACTGTGCACCGACAAGGGCATGCAGATCGGCAGCGACGGTGTGCAGCTGCTCGGTGGGCACGGTTTCGTGAAGGAGCACCCGGTGGAGCGGTGGTACCGCGACCTGCGGGCCGTCGGCGTGATGGAAGGCGCGGTGCTGGTGTGATCAACCTCGAGGTTCCCCGCAAGCTGACCACGCTGGTCGACCAGGCCCGCCAGGCGGCGATGGCGTTCCTGCGCCCCAACTCGCGGAAGTACGACCAGGCGGAACACACCTACCCCAAGGAACTCGACACGCTGGCGTCCCTTTTGGACGGTCTGAGCGCGTCGGGCGGCGGCGCGGGTGCGGGTGGCGTACGCCGGTCAGGTTCCGGCAAGTCGACGGCGAACCTGTCCCTGGTACTGGGCACGATGGAGATGTGCTGGGGCGACGCGGGCCTGCTGCTGTCCATGCCTCGGCAAGGTCTTGGCAACGCGGCGATCGCGTCGGTGGCGTCGGAGGAGCAGCTGGCGCGGTACAAGGGCAAGTGGGCCGCGATGGCCATCACCGAACCTGACACCGGTTCGGACTCGGGCGCCATCAGGACCACAGCCGTCCGCGACGGCGACCACTATGTGCTCAACGGCGAGAAGATCTTCGTGACCTCGGGCGAACGCGCCGACTGCGTGGTCGTGTGGGCGACGCTCGACCGGTCGCTGGGCAAGGCCGCGATCAAGTCGTTCGTGGTCGACCGCGACACGCCGGGCTTCGAGTTGGTGCGGCTGGAACACAAGCTCGGCATCCGCGCGTCGGACACCGCGCACTTCCGCCTCGACAACTGCCGCGTACCGGCGTCGAACCTGCTGGGCACGCCGGAGATCAAGCCGGACCAGGGCTTCGCGGGCGTCATGCAGACGTTCGACAACACCAGGCCATTGGTGGCGGCGATGGCGGTGGGCATCACCCGCGCCGCGCTGGAGGAAACCCGCCGCCTGCTGACTTCCGCCGGCGTGGAGATCGACTACGACAAACCGGCGAACAACCAGCACGCGGCAGCGGCGGCGTTCCTGGACATGGAAGCCGACTACGAGTCGATGTACCTGCTGACACTGCAGGCCGCGTGGATGGCGGACAACCGCAAACCCAACTCCCTGCAGGCCTCGTACGCGAAGGCGAAGGCGGGCCGGTCGGCCACGGCGATCACGCTGAGGTGCGTGGAACTGTGCGGCTCGCTCGGCTACACGGAGCACGAGTTGCTGGAGAAGTGGTCCCGCGACGCCAAAATCATGGACATCTTCGAGGGCACCCAACAGATCCAGCAGCTCATCATCGCCCGCCGCCTGTTGGGGAAGACGAGCGCGCAGCTCAAATGAACGGTCGCCGCGGTGCGGTGCCATGATGGGCCGATGCTGACGATCCCCGGTTATGAAGGCGGCTCGCTGGTCGACGGGTCGAGTTTCCTCGGCGAGCCCTTGTTCTGGCCCAACCATCTTGGTTCCAGTCTGAGGGGTGCCGAGTCGCAGGCCATCGCTTTCGGGCCGGACTGGGACGCCGCCAAGGAGGTCTACCGGCGTGTCTCGGACGGGGAGTGCTGGCCGGTGTTCTCCGTGCGGCTTCTCTCGGGGCACGTGGTCCACGTCGTCTACCGGAACCTTGCGGACGACATCGGCGTCGACTACCTGGTCCACCACCCCGAATGGGGGGACGCCGTGTCGCTCGCTGTCGATGACGGCCACTTCATGGGGCCAGGGCTGTCCTGGCGGGAGCTGGTCGCCGTCGCCGGGCAGCCGGTTTCCGATGGCGTCGTCAACCCCGATGCGCGGCTTCTGCTGCTCTTCCCCATGCTCGGTGACACGGACGTGCCGGAGGACGCCGCGGCCCGCCTCGCCTCGGCGTTGTCGACACTGACCGTCGTCGAGGAACCTGCCGAGCTCGCTGTCCTGCTTCTGCGGCACCAAGGGCAGTGGGAGCCGGCGAACTGGAGCCAGGACGACGGTGTCTGGGTTTGCGACAGCTCGCACAGTTACCGCAACCCGCTGAACGGCTTCGCCCTGCCCGCACCACGCATGGCGGAGATCAGCGACGCACTGAACTCGCGGTAGGTGTCTCGCATGACATACCGGTTCATCGCCGACGTCGCCTGCGGATTCGACAACGCGGACGAGGACGACTGCGTGATGGCGGGCGTCGCCGAGTCCGACGGCGGCGGTTTCTCGCTGACCTTCATGTGCGACTTCGACGAGCCCGATGCCCAGGAGGTGTCCCTCGGCTTCGACACGCACTGTCTGGTCACCCCTGATCAGGGCACGGCCTACGGCTGCGTGCGCGAGGTCACGATCGCGGGCGACGTGCTGCGGGTGGTGCTCGACCCTGCCTCCCTTGCCGCCCTCAATCTGGAGGATCCGGTGGTCGAGGCGGTGTTGCGTGCGCCGGCGGCCGATGTTGCCCGGTTCCGGGAGGTGCTGTCGCGCGTCCTTGCCTTCGGCCGGTCCGAGGCGCGGCCCGCCGTCGCCGGCCTGTAGCGGTACCGGCAGCGGCCCGCGGGAATCGTGGTGCGTGGAGTGTCCGGTCCCCTCAAGCTGGCAGAAGGACGGCAACCCTCCGCGCCTGGTTCAGCCTTCATGCTCACCCTGCCCGAAGGCTCACCCGTCATCGATCCCTCGTTCGGCGGAACCGGCGGCTGAGCTGTGGAGGCCGTGCTTCTCCGGTAGGCGGTTCACCACCGCCGCCAGGTGGGCCGGGTAGTCGGTCAGGCTGGTACCTGACAGGGTGTCCACGAAGGCCTTGTCGTACTTGGCCAGCAGGATGCACAGGTCGTACACGAGCATGCCCTCGTACCCGAACAGTTCCTGCAGCACCCGGACCACCGACAGCATCGTCGGCAGTTGGGTCGGGCGGAACTTGCCGCCGGAGGTGAGGAGGGAGATCGAGTGGTTGTACGACTCGAAGTCCAGCGCGCCGTCGTTTTCCTCCTCGTACCGTTCCAGAGTCAGTCGGGTGCCCAGGAAGAGCCTGTCCTCCAGGGGCGGGCCGCAGCCCAGCGGCGCGCTCACCTTCTCGGTCAGTTCGGGTAGCGGTAGGTCCGACCAGAAGTAGTACTCGACGCTGACGCTCATCGGACCGTGAGCATCGTTTCGTCCAGTACTACCGCGTCGTTGCGGTTGATGGACGTTGTCGTGGCCTGGTAGCCCTTGTCCGTCTCCCACATGCGGACTCGCAGGGTCTCGCCGGGGAAGACCACCCCCGAGAAGCGTGCCGAGAACGAGCCGACGGCTGTCACGTCGCCCTTCAGCATCTCGTCCACCATGGCCTTGCAGACCATGCCGTACGTGCACAGGCCGTGCAGGATCGGGCGGTCGAAGCCCGCCTTCTCCGCGAACGACGGGTCCGCGTGCAGGGGGTTGCGGTCGCCGCACAGGCGGTACAGGAGCGCCTGCTGGGGCAGCGTCGGCAGCTCCACCACCATGTCCGGGGCGCCGACCGGCGGTGGGAGGCGTAGCGCGGGACCGCGTGAGCCGCCGAAACCGCCCTCGCCGCGGGCGAAGATGCCGGTTGTCGTTGTCCACAGTGGAGCGCCGGCCAGGTCGACGACCTCGGCCTCCTGGACGATCACCGCCGCCTTGCCCTTGTCCCACACGTCCGCGATGCGTGCGCGGGACGTGGCTCGCCCGGCTACGGGCAGGCGGGCGTGGACGGTGATCGACTGGGTGCCGTGCAGGACCTTCGACAGGTCGATGTCGATGCCGGGGAAGGACACCGCGGGCGGCTCGAACATCCGGAAGTTGGGGGCGACGACCCCGAACGTGGGGAGGACCTGGAGTCTGTCCTCGAGGACGTACTTCAGCTCGGACGCCTCCGTCGGGTGTCCGCCCGCGCCCACCGCCAGGTGGTACAGCAGCACGTCCGTGCTGGTCCACGCGAACTCGGTCTTCCCGAGGTCCGCGCCGACGGCGACGTCCGGGTCGATGGGCATCCGCACCTCATTCGTAGCTGATCTCGACCTCGTCCGTCACCGGCAGGGACTGGCACGCCAGCCGGATGCCGTCCGCGAGGTCCTCCTCCTCGAGAACGTCATTGTTCAGCATTTTGACCTCGCCCGACACCAGCCGGCACGCACACGCACTGCACGCACCCTCCCGGCACGAGTACGGCGCGTCCAGCCCGCGGTCCAGCAGCAGGTCCAGCAGCTTCGTGTCAGCAGGCCAGTCGAACTGGTGTTCGGTGCCGTCCAGTGTGACCTTCACCGCCGCGGTGCGGGCGGAGCCGGTGGTCACGGGCGCCGCTTTCTCGAAGGGGTTCGCGCCAAGTGACTTGAACCGTTCGAGGTGCACGCGCGTGCGTGGTACGTCCAGAGTGGACAGTGCGGACCTGACGGCTGTCATGTACGGGGCCGGGCCGCAGATGAACACCTCGTGCCCCGAGTACGGGCGGGCCAGTTCGGTCAGCGCGGCGGCCGTGGGCAGGCCCTGCACCGACTCCAGCCAGTGGTGCACCACCAGGCGGGACGGGTGCTCGGCCGCCAGCGCCGCCAGCGCACGGGCGAAGATCACCGACCGGTCGTCGCGGTTGGCGTACACGAGCACGACCCGGCCGCTACCTGACGCCAGTGCGGACTTCACGATCGACATCACCGGGGTGATGCCGCTGCCCGCCGCGAACAGCAACAGGTCCTCGTCCAGTGACGACGGGGTGAAGATCCCGGCGGGTGCCAGCGACTCCAGCTCGTCGCCCGCGGTGACCGAGTCGCAGATCCAGTTCGAGCCGTAACCGTCGGCGGTGCGCTTGACCGTGACCCGCAGTGCGTCGTCGGTGTGCGGGGAGCTGGACAGCGAGTAGCACCTGGCCACCGAGCCGCAGCGGTCGCTCGGGATCCGCAGCGTCAGGAACTGACCGGGACGGTAATCGAAGCCGGGCGAGTCGAAGACAACCGAACAGGCGTCAGGTGTCTCCTGGACGACCTCGCGGACCCGCAGCAGGTAGGACTCGGTCACGACGGCCCCTCGCTGGCTCCGGCCCGTCTCGGCCTCCATGGTTCGTTCGCGAGCTCACTCATCCGGCACCGCCACCACGCCTGCCGCGACGGCTTTCTCGATCGCCTCCCGCAGCGTGGGGCACGTGTCGATCCGTGCCGACAGCTCGCCCGCTGACACCCGTGAGGCGAACTCGGGACACGAGTCGGCAGGCGAGGACTGCCACTGGATGCTCATCTGCATCCGGCTCGCCTTGCGCACCAGGACCTCTGTCGTGCACGCCGCGCACCTGACGGGTGTCAGGCCCGAGTTCAGGAACTCGTGCTCGTCCGCGAGCGTGCCGATCGGGTCGGTGTGCGGAGGTGCCTTCGCCCACGACGAGGAGGAGGTCATCCCGCGGCCTCCTGACGTGCGAGGTTCTCCGCGACCTCCTGCTCCCAGACCTCGTTCGCGCGGGTCGTGTCCACCTCGAACTCGAAACGCCGTGTCATCTCCTCGGTCACGTCCGCGGCGTCGACGTAGAACTGCTCGTACCACCGCCGCAGCTGGTAGACCGGGCCGTCCTCCTCGCACAGCAGCGGGTTGTCGATGCGGGTCTTGTTCCGCCAGATCTCGACGTCCTGCAGGAACCCGACACCGAAGCTCTTCGCGAGCTTCGCGGCCACCTTGTCCGCCTTGTCCGCGGGCAGGCCGGGCAGCTTCTTCACGCTCACGCCCCACTGCAGGACGAACGAGTCGGCGCTGACCGGGTAGTGGCAGTTGATCAGCACGGTCTCGATGGTCGTGCCGTGGTAGTCCTGCCACAGGTCGTTGATCATGTAGGACGGCCCGAAGTACGACGCCTCCGACTTGAGCGTCACGTCGTCGGCCGAGTACGACCCGGCCGAGACGTCCGGCCTGCCGCGCGAGTTCAGGTACTGCGTGGCGACGTGGCCCTCGAACACGTTCTTGAAGTACGTCGGGAACGCGAAGTGGATGTAGAAGAAGTGGGCCATGTCGACCATGTTGTCGATGATCTCGCGGCAGTTGGAGCCGTCGATCCGCACGGTGTCCCAGGTCCACTCGCTCCACTCCGGGCCGGACGCGCCGCGTGCCTCGGGGATCACCACGTCCTCGGGTGGCGGGTTGCCTTCCGGGTCGTGCCACACGAACAGCTGCTTGTTGCGTTCGAGCGTCAGCCACGACCGGGTCCGCGCGCGCAGCGGAATCCGCTTGGCGTAAGGGATCTGCACGCACTTGCCGTTACCTGACCAGCGCCAGTCGTGGAACGGGCATGCGATGGCCTCGCCCTTCACCGTGCCCTGCGTCAGGTCGCCGCCCATGTGCCTGCAGTACGCGTCGAGCACGTTCAGCGTGCCGTCCCCGGTCGCGAACACGACGAGCTTGGTGCCGAACGCCTCGATCGCGTGCGGTTTGCCGTCGCGGAACGGTTCCGCGAGCCCGAGGCAGTGCCAGCCGCGGGCGAACCGCTCGCGCGGGGCGCCGACATCGATCGTGCGAAAACCACTTGTCATTGCTTCGCTCCCATGTCGAGTGCCGCCAGGTACCCGAACACCATCGCCGGGCCGAGTGTCGCGCCCGGTCCCGCGTACGTGCGTCCCATCACCGGCGCGCTCGCGTTGCCCGCCGCGTACAGTCCCTCGATCACCGTGCCGTCCTCACGCAGTACCCGCGCCGAGGTGTCCGTACGCAACCCGCCCTTCGTGCCGAGGTCACCGGGCACGATCCGGATCGCGTAGAACGGGGCCCTGGTCAGGGGCGCGAGGTTCGGGTTCGGCCGGTTGCGCGGGTCGCCGTAGTACCGGTCGTACGCGCTGTCGCCGCGGTGGAAGTCGCTGTCCACACCGGACTCCGCGAACCCGTTGAACCGGGTCACGGTGTCCAGCAACGCGTCCGGCGGCACCTCGATCTCCTTCGCCAGGTCCGCGAGCGTCGGCGCGCGCCGCACGGTGCCCGCCTTGTACCAGCGGCCCGGAAAGGGCTGCCGCGGCCCGAGGCCGGCGAAGATGTACCGGTTGCGGTAGGTCTGGTCGGCGATCAGCCACGCCGGGACGCTGCCGGTCTCGTACATCGCGTGCACGGCGTCCACGTAGGGCGCCGCCTCGTTGGCGAACCGCTCGCCCCGCTCGTTGACGAGGATGCAGCCGGGCAGGCTCCGTTCGGCCAGGCAGAAGTACGGTCCGCGCGGCAGCATGATCGACGGGCCCCACCACGCGTCGTCCATCAGCGCGATCGCGGCGCCCAGCCGCATGCCCGCCTCGATGCCGTCGCCGGTGTTGTCCTCCGCACCTACCGTCCATTCGGTACCGATGGGTGCCTGCTGGTACTCCTTGCGCATCCGCTCGTTGCGCTCGAAACCGCCGGACGCGAGCAGCACGCCCCTCGTCGCGCGGATCGGGCCCGACTCGGTCTCGATGCCGACGACGCGGTCGTGCTCCACGATCAGCCCGGTCATCGGTGTCGACAGGCGCACCGGTACGTCGAGAGTGGACAGACCGGCCCGGAGGCCGGCCGTCAGTGCCTGTCCCATCGTGAGCAGTCGCCTGCCCATGGCGAGCGAGAGCATGCGGCGACCAGCGACGCGGGCCGTGCGGAGCATCCCACGCGGGTGCCGGGCGACGAGGTTCATCCACCGGTAGTCGGCCTGCGTGACCGCGATTCCCGTTGGTGCCTTGAGGTAGGGGGGTTCGAGGTGTGCCAGCTCGTCGCCGAGCACGGCCGCGTTGAGCGGCCGTGGTTCCAGCGACCTACCCGTCGTCAGGCCCCCGGGTGCCTCGGGGTAGTAGTCGGCGTAGCCGTTCACCCAGCGCATGCGCAGCGGGGTGTTGGCGAGGACGAACCGCAGCATCACCGGGCCGTGTGCCAGGAACGCGGCGCGCATGGCGTCCTCGACGACGTCGCCGGTGATGTGGGCGAGGTACGCGCGGGCCTGCTCCGGCGTGTCGGGCACGCCCTCGGCGAGGAGCACGTCGTTGTTCGGGATCCAGACCCCGCCGCCGGAGCGGGCGGTCGAACCGCCGAAACGCGGCGCCTTCTCGATGAGCACGGTGCGCAGGCCGTGGTGGGCCGCGGTCAGCGCGGCGGTCATGCCGGCCGCTCCACTGCCGACAACGACCACGTCGTACTCGTTCATGGGACTCATACTAGAACAGGTTATAGTTTTTGCCATGCCCTTGGAGTGGGACGAGCACGCGGACGTGGTCGTGGTGGGTTTCGGCGGGGCCGGCGCGTGCGCCGCGCTGGAGGCCGCGCGGGCGGGTGCGTCCGTGCTGGCCATCGACCGGTTCACCGGCGGCGGCGCGACGGCGGTGTCAGGCGGGATCGTCTACGCGGGCGGCGGCACGTCGGTCCAGAAGGCGGCCGGCGTGGTCGACACGGTCGACGACATGGCCGTCTACCTGCGACAAGAGGTCGGCGACGTGGTGTCCGACGCGACGCTGCGGGAGTTCTGCGCGTCGAGCGCGGACATGGTCGACTGGCTGACCGAGGCGGGCGTGCCGTTCGACTCGACCGTCTGCCCCTACAAGACGTCGTACCCGACGAACGACTACTACCTGTACTACTCGGGCAGCGAGAACGCGTGGCCGTACCGGTCGTCCGCCGCACCCGCGCCGCGCGGGCACCGGACCCACGGCCGGGGGACCTCCGGCCGGGTGTTCTTCGCGGCGCTGGCCTCGGCGGCCAGGGCGGCCGGGGTCCGCGTGCTGCCGCAGACGACGGCGACGTCGCTGGTGGTCGAGGACGGCCGGGTGGTGGGGGTCGAGTGCCGGACGCTGCGGTCGCGGTGGCACGCGGTGCTGCACCGCTACGCCACCAAGCCCGGCCTGTACATCCCCGGTTTCGCGCGGAAACTGCACCGGCGGATCTCGGCGCTGGAGGACCGTCGCGGGCGGGTGGTCCGGATCCGGGCGCGGCGCGGGGTGGTGCTGTCGGCGGGCGGGTTCGTGAACAACCGGGCGATGGTGCGTGCGCACGCGCCCGAGTTCCGCGGTGGGCTTCCGCTCGGTACGCAGGGTGACGACGGCAGTGGCATCCGCCTGGGTGAGTCGGTCGGCGGCGTCACCGATCGGATGTCGACGGTGTCGGCCTGGCGTTTCCTGACCCCGCCGTCGGCGTTGCTGCGCGGGGCACTCGTGGACGCGTCGGGCTCCCGGTTCGTCGACGAGTCGTCGTACGGGGCGGCCATCGGGTCGCGGCTGGTGCGGGAGCGCGGTGGCAAGGCGTGGCTGCTGGTGGACGAGACGATCCTGCGGGACGCCCGGCGCCAGATCCGGCGGGAAACCCTGTGGTTCCAACGACTTTCGGCGCACTACCTCCTGCGAGTCGCGCTGGTTCGCGGACCATCGGTGGAGGAGGTGGCGCGCAGGTCGGGCGTCGATCCGGCCGGCCTGGCGGCGACGGTGGCCGCGTACGGGCGCGGGGAGGACGCGTTCGGAAAGTTGCCTGAACTGGTGGCGCCACTCGCGGCGCCGTATGCGTTGATCGACTGTTCGTACGGACCCCGGCTGGGCTATCCGTGCCCGATGCTCACCCTGGGCGGGCTGGTGGTCGACGAGAAGACGGGGCAGGTGCTGGACGTGCCGGGCCTCTACGCCGCGGGCCGCACCGCGGTCGGGATCTGTTCGAACTCCTACGTGAGCGGCTTGTCCCTGGCGGACTGCGTGTTCTCAGGCCGCAGGGCGGGCCGGCACGCAGCGAAGATCGTCTAGTTCGTCGGTTCGTCCCTCCCGATGGCGATGTTCAGCAAGGCCGTCATCTGGGACATGCCGAGATTGATCTTGGTGAAGCCTTCCCGCATCTCGGCTCGAACGTTCGCGAACTCGGTTCGCATCTCGGTTCGCACATTCGCGAACTCCCGATCCATCTTCGCGCCCATCTCGAGCTGGTTCTCGCGCAGGGCTTCGAGGGTCTTGATGTGCGCGCGCAGTTCCGTGCGGATGGTGCCGACCAGGTCCCTGCGTACTTCGACCATCTCACGCTCCAGCTTGGTGACGCGGTCTTCGAGCTTGATCACACACAGTCCGTCCTGTGGAGAGATCAGGTGTTGCCGCGCCAGCTTGCACCAGCCATGACCGGGTCGCCAAACGGTTGTCCACAGGGGCGTCACAGTTGTCCACAGGCAGTGTCAGGATCGACAGAAACGAGAACGTGTTCTAGTCTGGGCGCGTGAGCGAACAGGTGCTTGACGCTGTGCGGGAGCTCCTTCCGGTGTTCCGGGAGCGGGCTCAGGACACCGAGGACGCGCGCCGGATCTCCGAGGAGTCGATCAAGGCGCTCCAGGAGGCCGCGTTCTTCAAACTGTTGCAGCCCAGCCGCTACGGCGGGCTCGAGGCGCACCCCAACGACTTCTACCGGGCCGTCCGGATGATCGCGTCCGCCTGCGGGTCCACCGGGTGGGTGGCGGCCGTGCTCGGGTGCCACCCCTGGCAGCTGGGGCTGTTCGACGACCGCGCTCAGCAGGAGGTCTGGGGCGAGGACGACGACACGCGCGTCTCCTCGAGCTACGCGCCCATGGGGCGGGCGAAACCCGTGGACGGCGGGTTCGAGTTCACCGGGCGCTGGAGCTTCTCGTCCGGGTGCGACCACGCCACCTGGGTCTTCCTCGGTGGCCTGGTCCTCGGCGAGGACGGGACCCCGACGGACTTCCGCACGTTCCTGCTCCCGCGCTCGGACTACCGCATCGACGACGTCTGGGACACCATCGGGCTGCGCGGCACCGGCAGCAACGACATCATCGTCGAGAAGGTGTTCGTGCCCGAGTACCGGACGCTGAGCTTCATGGAGACCGGGAAGTGCCGGGGGCCGGGGCAGGAGGTCAACACCGGGCCGCTCTACAAGCTGCCGTTCGCGTCCGTGTTCTCCTGCTCCATCGCGGTGCCCGTCGTCGGGATGGCCACCGGCGCCTACGACGCCTACGTCACCCACACCCGGGAGCGGGTCAGGGCCTCCACTGGTGGGCGGGCCGCCGACGACTCGTTCAACCAGCTCCGCATCGCCGAGGCGGCCAGCAAGATCGACACGGCGGTGCTGCAGATCGAGCGGAACCTCGACGAGGAGATGCGGTACGCGACCGCGGGCGAGAAGATCCCGTTCCCGCTGCGAGTGCAGACCCGGCGCGACCAGGTCAACGCCACGAGCGCCGCGATCGCGGCCGTGGACCGGCTCTTCGAGAGCGCGGGCGGCCGCGCGCTGAAGGTCGGCACGCCGATCCAGCGCTTCTGGCGCGACGCGCACGCCGGCCGCGTGCACGCCATCAACGACCCGGAGAAAGCCCTCGTCATGTACGGGCAGGAGCAGCTCGGGCTCAAGGTGCAGGACGCCTGGATATGACCCAGCCGACAGAGGACACGCGCGCGGGTCTGCACTACTACGAGGCGGGCGAGGGCGAGACCGTCGTCATGTTGCACGGCGGCGGGCCGGGCGCGTCCGGGTGGAGCAACTTCGGGCGCAACCTCCCCGTGTTCGCCGGGAGGTACCGGACGGTCGTCGTGGACCAGCCGGGTTTCGGGGCGTCCGACAAACCGGAGATCACGAGCCAGTACTTCACGTTCTCGGCCGACGCGTTGCTGAAGTTCTTCGACGAGGTGGGCATCGAGAAGGCGCACTTCGTCGGGAACTCGCTCGGCGGCGGCACAGCCGTCAGGTTCGCGTTGCGCTACCCCGACCGCGCGGGACGGCTCGTGCTCATGGCGCCCGGCGGGCTGGGACTGAACGTGTTCGCGCCCGACCCGACCGAGGGGGTCAAGAAGCTGTACCGGTTCGGGGCGCCGCCCGGGCCGTCGAAGGAGAAGCTCGCGGACTTCCTGCGGACGCTGGTGTACGACCCGAAGCTCGTCACCGACGAGCTGGTCGACGAGCGTTATGCCGTGGCGAGCGACCCGGAGTCGTTGCGGGCCATGGCATCCATGGGTGCGTCGTTCGCGGCGGATCCCGAGGAGGGCATGCTCTGGCGGGAGGCACACCGGCTGCGGCAGCGCGTCCTGCTGGTGTGGGGCCGCGAGGACCGGGTCAACCCGCTCGACGGCGCGCTCACGGCGCTGAAACTGATCCCCCGGGCACAGCTGCACGTGTTCGGCCGATGTGGACACTGGGCGCAGCTCGAGAAGTTCGCCGAGTTCAACCGCATCGCCATGGACTTCATCGGGAGCGAGTGATGGGCATCCGGTCCCTTGCCTACCTGCGCGTCGAGGCCACCGACATCGAGGCGTGGCGGGTGTTCGGGCTCAAGGTCCTCGGCATGGTCGAGGGCAAGGGCACCCGCGACGACGCGCTCTACCTGCGCATGGACGACTTCCCGGCTCGACTGGTCATCGTACCCGGCGATGCCGACCGGCTGTCAGCTTCTGGCTGGGAGGTCGCGAACGTCGGCGAGCTGGGCGAGGTCTGCGGCCGTCTCGAGGCCGCCGGGGTGCCGTACAAGGAAGGCACGCCGGAGGAGAAAAGGGACCGGCGGGTCGACCAGCTGATCACGTTCGAGGACCCGTCCGGCAACACCCTCGAGGTCTTCCACGGCGCGGCGCTGGAACACCGGCGGGTCGTCAGCCCGTACGGGCACCGGTTCGTCACCGGAGAACAGGGCCTCGGCCACGTCGTGCTGTCCACACGGGACGATGCGGAGGCGCTCGCCTTCTACCGTGACGTCCTGGGGTTCCGGCTCCGCGACTCGATGCGCCTGCCACCGCAGCTGGTGGGCCGCCCGGCTGACGGCGACCCGGCGTGGCTGCGGTTCTTCGGTTGCAACCCGCGCCACCACAGCCTCGCGTTCCTGCCGATGCCAACACCGTCGGGGATCGTGCACCTCATGGTCGAGGTCGAGAACACCGACGACGTCGGCCTGTGCCACGACCGCGCGCTGCGTCGCAAGGTGCCCATGTCGGCCACGCTCGGCAGGCATGTCAACGACCTGATGCTGTCGTTCTACATGAAGACGCCCGGTGGGTTCGACGTCGAGTTCGGCTGCGAGGGCCGCCAGGTCGACGACGAGGCGTGGATCGCGCGGGAGAGCACCGCGGTCTCGTTGTGGGGCCACGACTTCTCGATCGGCGCGCGGTAGCGGTGCGCACGCCGGCCGGGGGCCCTGGGGATCGCTCCCCGGGGATTGCCGCTGCGCGGTTCCGCAAGGCGCTGGGCAACTTCTGCACCGGCGTCACGGTCGTGACCGCCATGCGCGACGCGGAACCGGTCGGGTTCGCGTGCCAGTCGTTCGCGGCGCTGTCGCTCGATCCGCCGCTCGTCCTGTTCTGCCCTGGGCGAACCTCACGCACGTGGCCGCACATCGAGGCGTACGGCTACTTCTGCGTGAACGTGCTCGCCCATGCGCAACAGGACGTGTCCGCCACGTTCGGGAAGGCGGGCGCCGACAAGTTCTCGTGCGTGCCCTGGGCGCCGGCACCGTCCGGCGCGCCGATCCTCGCGGGTGTCCTGACCTGGCTCGACTGCGCGGTCGAGGACGTGCACGAGGCGGGCGACCACTTCGTCGTCATCGGCCGGGTCACCACGCTCGGTGACCAGCGGGACGAGCGCCCGCTGCTGTTCCACCGCGGCGCGTACACCGTCACCGAGCCCGCCGAGCCGACGCCGGGCATCCTCGACAACCTCATCACCTGGTCCCGCCACGACGACTGGATCTAACCTCGGCGAGGTGGATATCCAGGAGATCGTGATCAGGACGGGCCGGTTGGACTTCCCCGCGCTCGCGGCCGGTGACGGCCCGGTCGTCGTGTGCTGGCACGGCTTCCCCGACCACCCCATGACGTTCGCGCCGCTGGCGCAGCACCTCGTGACGAGCGGCCGCCGCGTGATCATGCCGTTCCTGCGGGGTTTCCACCCGTCGACGGCCGACGCCTTGACCTACTCGGACAGCATCACGCTCGCCGCCGACGCGGCCGCGGTCGCCGACGCGCTGGGCGGGCCGGTCGACATGATCGGCCACGACATCGGCGCCGGCATGGTGGGCCGGGTCGCCGCCGCGTGGCCGGACCGGCTGAACCGCGGGGTCACGCTCGCCGTGCCGCCACCCGCGGCGCTCACGAAGCTCTTCCAGGACCCGGCACAGCTGCAGCGGTCGTTCTACCTGTTCCTGTTCGCGGTCGAGGGCGTCGCGGAGGCCGTCCTCAACACCGACCGCAAGCTCATCGACCACCTGTGGTCCACCTGGTCGCCGCGGCTGGTGCTCGACGCCGCGCACAAGGAACGGATCCACGAGATGTACGGCGACGAGAAGTACCTCGACAACGTGCTGAAGATCTACCGCGCGAACTTCGACCCGAGCCGGTTCGACCCGGCGCTCGTCGACCACGGCGGCCGCACCGAGGCGGCGGCGTCGAAACCGTTGCTGGTGCTGGGCGGTGGCGACGACGGCTGCATCGACCCGCGCTACTTCGTCGACATCCACGACGGGCTCGCGCCCGGGTCCGAGGTGGAGATCCTGCCCAGGGCCGGGCACTTCCTCCACCTCGAACAACCGGACGCGGTCGCGAAACTGGTCCTCGACTGGCTCAGTAGGTGAACACGGTCGCGAACTCGATCCATTCGTCGTCGGTCACCGCGGGGGCCTCCCTCGAGGTCGGCCATTCCGCGGTGAAGTGGACATCGGTGCCGTCGGGGCGTAAGGCGCTGAAGCCCCTGCGCTCCATGGGTTCCATGCCCGGGATGGGATCGTCGTCGGTGTTCTTGAAGAAGCTCACCTCGGTGCCGTCGGGCAGGGTTTCGCGCCGGACGCAGCTCGGTGCCATGCAGGGTGACTGGCCGAAGTCCTTGCCGACGTAGACGTGGATGTTGAAGTTGCCGATGTCGTCGATGATGTCGCCGTCGGTCCAGCAGCCGGTCTGGTCGCAGCCGAACCCGAAGGTGCTGTGGTCCCACCCGGCCGGGAGGATCCGGTCGAACGCCGCGATGATGTCGGCCTGGAGCCGCGGTTTGCGGACCGCGTTCTCCTCGGGGGTCGCGGGCTGGCGGATGCCCTCGTCCGACGTGGGGCTGGTCGGCTTCGTGGTCGGGGCGGGCGTCGAGGTCTTCGAGGTCGTCGAGGTCGTCGAGGTGGCCGGGCCGGTGGCGGTGGGGTCCCGCACCGCCCCGATAGCCACGGTGAGCGCGCCGATGGCGACGAGGGTGGCGAACGCGGCCGTGTAGACGGCGCGGCGGGCCCGGGTGTGCGCCGCCGCCAGTTGGATGACGGTGTGGGAGTCGACCGGGGCTGGATGTGCTTCGTCGGCCAGTGCGGCCAGGACGCGGGTGATGTCGTCGGTCATGAGTTCAGCTCCTCGAGCGCCTCGGCGTCCAGTCCGGCCAGCGCGGTGCGCAGCGCGGCGAGGCCTCGGGCGGACTGGCTCTTCACGTTCCCTTCCGAGCACCGCAGGATGGCGGCCGTTTCGGTCACGGTGTGCTGTGACCAGTAACGGAGGACCACCGCGGCGCGTTGGCGAGGCGGGAGCTTCGCGAGCGCGACCCGGATGACTTCCTTCAGGTGCACGACCCCGGCGGGGTCACGTTGCGGTGCCGGCGTGTCGGGGACGTAGCCGTCCCGCGCCTCGGCGCGGCGCCACGGGCGGCGCCGCTCGTTCAGCCAGCACCGCAGCAGCACCTTCCTGGCGTACGGGTCCGCGGCGTTCTTGTCCCGCACCTTCGGCCACGCCTGGTACAGCCTGATCAGGCAGGTCTGCACGAGGTCGTGCGCGAGGTGCTGGTCACCGCAGAGCAGGTAGGCCAGTCGTGTCAGCGACGCCGTCGACCGGGTCGCGAACACGTGGAAGCGCTCGTCGTCGCTTCTGTCGCGCGGGCTCATACCCCTCACACACGGCGCGGGCGCGGGAGGTTGCACCGGTCCGCCTCCCCGGATTCAGGCGTGTCACACCGAAGGGCGACCAGTGTGCCGCGGCACGACTAGCGACCCAGTTCGGCGCCGAGGCGTGCGGTGTGCTCGCGCGGCGAGCCGAACAGGTGCGTGTTGCCGTGCGCCCGCTTGAAGTACAGGTGCGCGTCGTGCTCCCACGTGATCGCGATGCCGCCGTGCAGCTGGATCATCTCCGCCGCGACCTGCGTGAACGCCTCCGTGCACCACACCGCCGCGGTCGCCGCGGTGTGCGCGAGGTCGTCGCCGGTCACCACGGCCCGCGCGGCAGCCACCGACGCCGACTCGGCGGTCTCCACCAGCACGTGCAGGTCGGCCATCCGGTGCTTCAGCGCCTGGAACGACCCGATCGGGCGGCCGAACTGGGTGCGCTGCTTCGTGTGGTCCACGGTCAGCTCCAGGCACCGCGCCGCCGCGCCTGCCGACTCGGCGCACAGGGCCGCACACGCCACGGCCCGCACCCGGTCCAGGTCCGGCACGCCGAGCAACCGGCCGGTGCCGACCGGGGACACGGTCGCCAGCCTGCGGGTCGGGTCCATGCCACCCGCGGCCGTGATCTCCACGTCCGAGCGGGACAGGGCGTACAGCCCGTCGTCGCCCGGCAGCAGGAAGACGTCCGCGACCTGCGCGTTCAACGCGTACGGGCCCCAGACGAGCGACGTGATCGCGCCCTCGGCGATGTCCGCCAGCAGCTCGCCCGCGCCTGCCGACTCGGCCGCCGCGGCCGCCACCACCGAGCCGAGGAACGGTCCCGGCGTGAGGCACCGGCCCAGCTCGGACAGCACGACCCTGGTGTCGAGGAACGTGGCGTCGCAGGTCGACGGGGCCGCCAGCGCGGTCAGCCCGAGTGCGGTCAGCCGTGCCCACAGCTTCTCGTCGTGACCGGACGACGACGTCATCGCCGCACGGGTGTCCGACTCGCGGGTGAGCAGCCGGCGGACGGTGTCGCGCAGCGCGTCCTGCTCGGAGGTCACCCGTTCATTCAACCAAACGATTGCTTGGTTGCCTAGGACGTAGCCCGATCAGGTGCATTCGATATCCTCAGGGCTCAGGTCGGGGGCCTGGTCCGAATCCATACAAGGAGTCGTTGGTCATCGAGAAGGGTGCACTGGTCGCCGGCCGCTACCGACTGATCGAACAGGTCGGCAGCGGCGCCATGGGCGTCGTGTGGAAGGCGCAGGACGAACGGCTCGGTCGCACGGTCGCGATCAAGAGGCTGGTCGTCCGCTACGCGCTGTCCGAGTCCATGACCGAGGAGACCCGCAGGCGGGCCATGCGCGAGGCCCGGATCGCCGCGCGCCTCCAGCACCGCAACGCGATCGCCCTGTTCGACGTGGCCGAGCACGAGGGCGACCCGATCCTCGTGATGGAGTTCCTGCCCTCCAAGAGCCTGTCGCTGGTCCTCGAGGAACGCGGCACGCTGACCCCGGCCGAGGCCGCGGAGATCGGTGCGCAGGTCGCGGAGGCCATCGCCGCCGCGCACGCGGTCGGCATCGCGCACCGCGACATCAAGCCGGGCAACATCCTGCTCGCCGAGAACGGCACGGTGAAGATCACCGACTTCGGCATCTCCCGCGCGCTGGACGACGGCACGGTCACCACGCAGACCGGCATGCTCGCGGGCACCCCCGCCTACCTCGCGCCGGAGATCGCCCGCGGCGACGAGTCGTCCCGCGCCTCCGACGTGTTCTCCCTCGGTTCGACGCTCTACCACGCGGTCGAGGGCCGGCCGCCGTTCGGCACCAACACCAACCCGCTCGCGCTGCTGCACGCGGTCGCGTCCGGCAACGTGCCGCCGCCCCGCAACGCGGGCCCGCTGGCGCCGACGCTCATGAGCCTCATGCGCGTGGACCCGACCGAGCGACCCAGCATGCAGGAGGCGGCGGCAGCGCTCGCGAGCACGACCACGGAGCCGCTGCCGGTGCCGGCCACCCGCCAGGCACCCAAGACGCCGCCGCGGCCGGTGATCGCCGCGAACCCGACGCCGCCGCGGCCGATCGTGCCCGCACAGCCGACCGCCGCGTTCACGAGGCCGCCCAGCGCGGCGCCGCAGGCCGGTCCGTCGCGGAAGAACCTGGTCATCGTGGGTGCGGTCGCCCTGGTCGTGCTGGCAGGGACGCTGTTCACGGTGCTCATGCTCACCAACAAGGACGAGCCTGGCGGCACCCGTCAGGCGGGCGGCGGCACGTCGCAGACCGGCGGCGGCACGTCGCGGTCCCAGACCCAGACCGAGGATCCGGACGAGACGACCGAGCCGTCCGACGACGCTTCGAACGCGTCGGACCCTGGCCCGCTCCCACCCGACCCGGCCGGTCCCATCGACTACTCCCAGGCCGGGCAACTGGTGATCAACTACTTCGGCGACGTCCAGAACGCCGCCGCGCGCTGGGCGATGCTGACCGCACACGGGCAGGCGCAGTTCGGCGGCCAGGACGCGTTCAACCAGTACTGGTCGCAGTTCACGGCGGTGTCCTCCGCCAACGCGAACGGGGTGACCCCCAACGCCGACGGTTCGGTGACCGTGCCGGTGGACGTCACCTACACCACCGCGGGCGGCCCGAAGACCGAGCACAGGACGATCCGCGTGACCAGGGTCGCGGGGACGCTGCTCATCGACTCCGCAGCGAAGTGAGCACCCGGCGCCGGTGCCAGGTCTGCGTGCCCCACGCCGAGCGCAGCGCCTTGACCTTCAGCAGCGCCCACGACATGGCGTGCTCGCGGGTGTAGCCGATCGCGCCGTGGACCTGCAGCGCCGCCCGCGCGGCGAGCCAGGCGGCGTCGGCCGCGGCGACCCTGGCCGCCGAGATGTCCCTGGTGTCGCCGGTGACCGCGGCCGCGTGCACGAGTGGGCGCGCGAACTCGAGCGCCACCAGCACGTTCGCGAGGTGGTGCTTGACCGCCTGGAACTCGCCGACCGGCCGGCCGAACTGCCGCCGCTGCGTGACGTACTCGCTCGCCCGGTCCAGCAGCCCGCGGCCGAGGCCGATCAGCTGGGCCGACTGGCACAGCATGCCGACGTCGAGCGCCTCGTCGCTCGCCGTGCCCACCCATTCGCCGGGCCGGACCTCGAACAGCCGCCGCGCCGGGTCGACCGAGGTGAGCGGGGCGCCGACCTCGGCGCGGCACACCGCGTCGCCGTCGACCACGTACGGGGCGGCGACATCCGCGTCCAGTGCGTACGGGACGTGCGGCGGCAGCGCGACGGTCGCGAGGTCGCCGGTGATGCCGAGGGCCGGGGCGACCGCGTAGGACTCGATCAGCGGGCCGGGCACCGCGTGCCTGCCCAGCTCCTCGAACACGACGACCAGCTCGACGGGGAACTCCGCCAGCTCGGTCACGCCGATCTTGGCGAGCCTGCCGAGCAGGTCGAGGCCGGGTTCGTGGTCCCCGGCCGCCCACCGCGCGGCGACCGCCTGCAGGTCCGCCGAGGACAGCAGCGCGTGCACGCTCGCGGCCAGCTCCTTCTGTTCGGTGCTCAGCGCGAACCTCATCGGTCACCTCTCGGCAGGCCGAGCACCCGCTCGGCGACGACGTTGCGCTGGATCTCGTTGGTGCCCGCGTAGATCGGGCCGGACAGGGCGAACAGGTGCCCGGACTGCCAGCCCGGCGGCCGGGGCCCGGCCAGTTCGCCGTCCGCGCCGAGCAGGTCGAGCGCGGTGTCGTGCAGCGCGACGTCCAGCTCGGACCAGAACAGCTTGTTCACGCTCGACTCGGCGCCGAGCGTGCCACCCTCGGCGAGGCGGCTGATCGTGCCGAGCGTGTACAGGCGGTAGGCCTGCGCGCCGATCCACGCGTCGGTCACCCGGTCGGCGACGCGCGGGTCGGGGTTCGCGTGCCACAGGTCGACGAGCCGCTCGGCGCCCGCCATGAACCGGCCGGGGCTGCGCAGTGTCAGGCCGCGTTCGTTGCCCGCCGTGGTCATCGCGACCCGCCAGCCCTCGCCAGGTGCGCCGAGCACGTCGTCGTCGGGGACGAACACGTCGTCGAGGAAGATCTCCGCGAAGCCGGGGACACCGTCGAGTTGCTGGATCGGACGGACCGTGACGCCGTCGGCGCGCAGGTCGAACATGAAGTACGTGAGTCCGCGGTGCCGTTGCGCCCCGGGGTCGCTGCGGAACAGGCCGAACGCGCGGTCGGCGTGGCTCGCGCGGCTGCTCCACGTCTTCTGGCCACTGAGCAGCCAGCCGCCGTCGGTCTTCGTGGCTCTGCTGCGCACCGCCGCCAGGTCACTGCCCGCCTCCGGCTCCGACCACGCCTGCGCCCAGATGTCGTCCGCGCGGGCCATGCGCGGCAGGACCCGGTCGCGTTGCTCGTCGGTGCCGAACGCGAACAACGTCGACGCGAGCAGCGCGATGCCGTTGGCGCTGACCCGCGACGGTGCGCCTGCCGCGTAGTACTCGTCCTCGAACACCAGCCACTCGAGCAGCGACGCGTCACGGCCGCCGTACTCGTACGGCCAGGTCACCGCGGACAGGCGGGCTTCCGCGAGCCCGCGTTCCCACTCCCGGTGCAGGGGGAAGCCCTCGTCGGAGTCCATGGGCGGCAGCGGGTCGCGGGGCACGTGCTCGGCGAGCCAGTCCCGCACCTCGTCGCGGAACTCGAGGGTCTTCGCGTCCAGGTCAAGATCCACTGGCGTTCCTCATCGACCGGGCGTCCAGGCCACCGAGCGAGTCCGTCGAGGTCTCCGCGTTGTGCGCGTGCGCGAAGTGGTGCAGGCCGAACACGGAGTCCATGCCCGCGCGCAGGCCCATCTGGTCCTCGGCCTGGTTCACCGCGCGCTTCGCCAGCGCGAGCCCGAACCGTGGCATGGCGGCGATCCGCCCTGCCACCTCTTCTGTCTCTTTGCGCAACTCGTCGCGCGGGACGACCTTGTTGACCATGCCGAGCTCGTACGCGCGGGCCGCGCCGAACCGGTCGCCGGTGAACAGGAACTCCTTGGCCGCGCGCGGGCCGAGCACCCACGGGTGCGCGAAGTACTCCACGCCCGGGATGCCCATGCGCACCACCGGGTCGGAGAAGAACGCGTCGTCGGACGCCACGATCAGGTCGCACACCCACGCGAGCATCAGCCCGCCCGCGATGCACGCGCCCTGCACCATCGCGATCGTCGGCTTGGGGATCTCCCGCCAGCGGCGGCACATCCCGAGGTAGACCTCCATCTCGCGGGCGTAGCGCCCGTCGCCGCCCGGCTTGCCGACGTGGTCCCACCACATCACGGCCTTGCGGTCGAACGTGGTGTCGACGTCGCGGCCCGGTGTGCCGATGTCGTGCCCGGCTGAGAAGTGCTTGCCCTCGCCCGCCAGCACGATGACCTTGACCTCGTCGTCGTCGACCGCGCGCGTGAACGCGGCGTCGAGCGCGTAGGTCATCGCCGAGTTCTGTGCGTTGCGGTACTCGGGACGGTTCATGGTCACGGTCGCCACGGGCCCGGCGACCTCGTAACGGACAACCCTGTCGGCCACGCTGCCTCCTACCAAAGCAATTGCTTGGTAGGCTAACACCCGTGACGCCGCTGGAGGAGTTCCGCGCGACGGTGCGCGAATGGCTGGCCGACAACCTGTCCGGCGACTTCGCCGCGCTCCGCGGACTGGGCGGGCCGGGCCGCGAACACGAGGCGTTCGACGAGCGCATCGAGTGGGACCGCCACCTGGCCGAGTCGGGCTGGACCTGCCTTGGCTGGCCGCCCGAGCACGGCGGCCGCGGCGCGTCGATCGAGGAGCGGGTCGTCTTCCACGAGGAGTACGCGCGGGCGGCCGCACCCGCGCGGGTGAGCCACTTCGGCGAGGAGTTGCTGGGGCCGACGCTGATCGCGCTGGGCACACCTGAGCAGCGGCAACGGTTCCTGCCGCCGATCAGGCAGGTGATCGAACTGTGGTGCCAGGGCTACTCGGAGCCGGGCGCGGGCTCGGACCTGGCGTCGGTGTCGACGTCCGCGGTGCGCGACGGGGACGAGTGGGTGATCACCGGGCAGAAGGTCTGGACGTCGCTCGCGCACCTGGCCCAGTGGTGCTTCGCGCTGGTCCGGACCGAACCGGGTTCGAAGCGGCACGCGGGTCTGTCGTACCTGCTGGTGCCGATGGACCAGCCCGGTGTCGAGGTACGTCCCATTGAGCAACTGACCGGCGGCTCGGAGTTCAACGAGGTGTTCTTCTCGTCGGCCCGCACGACACACCTGGTCGGCGAGGAAGGCGACGGCTGGCGGGTGGCGATGACGACGCTCGGCTTCGAACGCGGCGCCGCCATGCTCGGGCAGCAGGTCGGCTTCCGCCGCGAACTGGATGCCCTGATCACCCTGGCCCGGGACACCGGCGTGCTGGACGACCCGGTCATGCGGGAGAAGCTGACACGAGCCCGCATCGGCCTGGACGTCATGCGCTGGCACGCACTGCGCACCATCGACGGCGAGGGCGCCTCGGTCACGAAGCTGGTGTGGGCGAACTGGCACCGGGGCCTGGGCGAGCTGGCGATGGAGGTGCTGGGCGCGGCGGGCATGGCGACCGGCGACGACCTCTCCGAGTGGCAGCGGCTGTTCCTGTTCACCCGCGCGGACACCATCTACGGCGGTTCCAACGAGATCCAGCGCAACATCATCGCCGAGCGCGTGCTCGGCCTGCCGAGGGAGGCACGCGCGTGACGGGACACGACCTGTTGCGGGACAAGGTCGTGGTGGTCACGGCCGCCGCGGGCACGGGCATCGGCTCGGCCGTGGCCCGCCGGTGCGTCGAGGAGGGCGCGCGGGTGGTGATCAGCGACTGGCACGAGCGCAGGCTGGCGAAGACGGCGGCGGAACTGGGCACCCACGCGATCCCGTGCGACGTGACGGACGAGGACCAGGTACAGGCCCTGATCCACGGCACGGTGGCGGAGTACGGCCGCCTGGACGTGATGATCAACAACGCGGGTCTCGGCGGCACCAGCTCGATACTGGACATGACCGACGACGAATGGTCCCGCGTGCTGGACGTGACGCTGAACGGCACTTTTCGGTGCACCCGGGCGGCACTCAAACAGATGGTCGCGCAGGGCGGCGGCGCGGTGGTGAACAACGCGTCGGTGGTGGGCTGGCGAGCACAGGAGGGCCAGTCCCACTACGCGGCGGCGAAGGCGGGCGTGATGGCACTGACCCGCTGCGCGGCGATGGACGTCGCGTCGCACGGGATCCGCGTGAACGCGGTGGCACCGAGCCTGGCCGCACACCCGTTCCTGGCAAAGGTGACCAGCGAGGAGCTACTGGCGGAACTGGCGTCGAAGGAGGCGTTCGGCCGGGCGGCGGAACCGTGGGAGGTCGCGAACGTGATGGTCTTCCTGGCCAGCGACTACGCGTCCTACCTGACGGGCGAGGTGATCTCGGTGAGCAGCCAGCACCCGTGAGCTGTGGACCGAAACCGTCGGTGCCCCATGGGACCCCGGCAGCCGGGGGCCGGAGGCCAAGCCTCACGCACCACCCATGATCAACCCCACCGCCTCGTCCACCGGCGGCAGCGCGGCGATCTCGTCCCGGAACCGCGCTGCCGCCACCCGGTAGGAGTACCCGTCAAGAACCCTCTCCACGGCCGCCCGCACCTCGTCCGCCGTCGCGGGCCGGTCCTCACCCGCACCCACCACCAGCCCGGCCCCGGTCGCCGCCACCCGCGCGGCGTTGTCCGGCTGGTCCGCGAACTGCGGCACCACCACCATCGGCACCCCGGCGGCAAGTCCGCCGAGCACCGTCCCCGTCCCGCCGTGGCACACCATCGCCACCGCCGACGCCAGCACGTCGTGCTGCGGCACCCACCGCTCCACCCGCACGTTCGGCGGCACCGGTGACACCTCCCCGCCCGTCGCCAGCACCCGCACCGGCAGGTCCGCCACTGCCTCCACCACCGTCTGGAACGCGGCGGCCGCGAACGGTACCCGCGCGGCGACCGTTCCGAAGGTGACGTACACGAGCGGACCCCACTCCGACGTCGCCGCCGGCACCGGCGTACGGAACCGGTGCGCGGACGGCCCGCCCGGCTCCTCGAACGACTCCGGCAACAGGCTCAGCGACGGCACGTCGAACAGCCGCTCCCCGGGCCCGTCCAGCCCGAGCGACGACCGCAACCCGGCCAGCGCGGGCACGGCGAGCGACGCGGTGAACCCGAGGAACTTCGACAGCCCGATCAGCATCTGCACCGTCCGCACCCCGCGCAGCTCGGCCGCGACCGCCGACCCCAGCTCGCCGACCTCCCGCAACACGACATCCGGCCGCCACTCGTCGATCGCCGACAGCATCCCCGGCAGGATCGACCGGGCACCCATCTCCCCGCCCACGGTCACCGTGACGTCGTTCCGCTCCGCCGGTGGCGCCGCGAGAAACCGTTCCATGAACCTCGCTCGCTCGTCCGGGTCGACGTCCGGGCACGGCCAGCACGGGAAGCCCGCCCGCTCCACCGACTCCGCGAACGACGCGGGCGCGGCGACCAGCACCTCGTGCCCGGCGCGGCGGCAGGCGGACGCGAACGGGACCATCGGCCCGAAATGCCCGTCGTTGGCGGTGGTCGCGACGAGAAGGCGCATCTCGTTCCCCTTCAGGGACTAGGGTTCGGACAGGAGGTTCCCGATGGCCATCATGCCGGTGACGGATTCGATGTTCCTGCTCGCCGAGTCCCGCGAGCACCCGATGCACGTCGGCGGGCTGCAGCTGTTCGAGTTGCCGGACGGCGCGGGCCCCGACTACGTCAGCGAGTTCCACCGGCAACTGCTGTCGCTTGTGGACGTCAGCCCGCTGTTCCGCCGCCGCCCGCGCGGCCCGGTCGGCAGCGTCGGCCAGTTCGCGTGGACCGGCGACGACCACCTCGACCTCGAGTACCACGTCCGGCTGTCGGGCCTGCCGCGGCCCGGCCGGGTGCGTGAGCTGCTGGAGCTGACGTCGCGGCTGCACGGCTACCTGCTCGACCGGCACCGTCCCATGTGGGAGTTCACGGTGATGGACGGCTTGCAGGGCAACCGTTTCGCCACCTACACGAAGGCGCACCACGCGCTGCTCGACGGGGTGTCGGCGCTGCGGCTGCTGCAGAGCTCCCTGTCGGAGGACCCGTCGGACATGGCCGTCCGGCCGCCGTGGTCCCCGCGCGTGCGCACCGACGTGTTCGGCTCCGCGCCGCGCGACCGCGACCACGACTCGGCGTTCGACCCGGTCCGCGCCGTCACCGAGCTGGCCAAGGAGGTGCGCGGTTTCGGCGCCGCCACGGTCAAGCTGGTCAACGAGGCGTTCCGCGAACAGTCGGCGACGCTGTCGTTCCAGGCCCCGAGGTCGATGTTCAACGTGCCGATCACCGGCGCCCGCCGGTTCGCCGCGCAGGGCTGGCCGCTCGACCGCATCAAGGCGGTGCTCAAGGCCACGGGCACGACCATGAACGACGTCATGCTGGCCATGTGCTCCGGCGCGCTGCGGAAGTACATGCTCGACCTGGGCACGTTGCCGGAGAAACCGCTGGTGGCGGCCATCCCGATGTCTCTGCGCACCGACAGGTCCGTTGGCGGCAACGCGATCGGCCTCATCCTGTGCGACCTGGCGACGGACCGGGCCGAGCCGCTCGACCGCCTGACGACCATCCACGAGTCGATGCTCAGGGGCAAGGCGGTGTACCACGGGATGAGCCGCCTGCAGATCACCGCGCTGTCGGCACTGCCGCTGATCCCGCTCGCCGTGGGCACGATCCCGGGGATGATCCGGATCACCCCGCCCGCGTTCAACGTGCTGATCTCGAACGTCCCCGGCCCGCGCAAGCCGCTGTACTGGAACGGCGCCCGCATGCAGGGCGTGTACCCGCTGTCGATCCCGTACGAGGGCCAGGCGCTGAACATCACGGTGACGAGCTACGCGGGCAGCCTGGAGTTCGGCCTGACCGGCTGCCGCCGCACGGTGCCGCACCTGCAACGCCTGCTGGGACTGCTGGACGAGTCGCTCGAGGAACTGGAGAAGGCCGTCTGAGGCGCTGACCGGCGGCGCGGTGCTGGACCCGTCCGGTGACGCTTCCCGCGCGGCGCGGCCTACCTGCCGGACTGGTACCGCGACAACCTTCCGGAGCGGTAGGCCTTCCCCGCGCGGAAGAGCGCCAGTTCGACGGCGTCGGGTGCGGCGCCGGACTCGTGTGCCCACGCGTGGGCGTGGCGCAGGTACTCGCCGTACCGCGCGCCGGTCCACCCGGTTCTCGGCCAGCCGGCCGCCAGCCCCCTGGCGACGAACCGGTCGAGGATCAGCGGCCGCGGCTCGGATCCCGTGTCGTACCCGGCGAAGTAGAGGAACTTCGTGAAGAACGCCGGGCCGAGGTAGGCGATCCGGAAGCGGGTGCGGAGCGCGTCGTACGCGGCGACCGGGCCGCTCTCCCTGAGCAGTTCGAGTGCGGCCGCCAGCCGGAAGCCGAGTGCGTTCAGCTCGTTGTGGGTGAACACCTTGGCGCGCCGGTGCACCGACTGCGCGCCCGTGCCGGCACCCCACACGCACGCGGCGACCAGCCCGCGCGTCACGTCCCCGTTGCCGCAGACCGCGAACACGGTCTCGCGGGTGACGACGTTCGCGCCGTCGAGCTCGGCCGGCCACAGCGCGCTGTCCGGGAGCAGACGCCGCCACCTCGCGGGGTCGAACCGGATGCCCTGTGCCAGCACGTCGTCTCTGCTCGGGGGAGACAAGCCGGGTGGTCTGGTGAGCATGTCCGGGAAGTCGCCGGTGCGCGCCGGTGTGTTTCCGTCACGGCAGTGTCGGCACGCTGTCGGTCCGTTCCACGGTCACGCCGGGCAGTCGCCACGGTTCGGTGATCTCGGCCAGGTCGTCGGCGGTGGGCGGAGTCCGCCCCAGCCCGACAGCGAACCGGACCGGCTCCTCGGAGAACGGCCGCGGCCACGCGTGGACGTCCTCGACCCCTGCCGCTTCCAGCGACGTCAGCAAGGCCCGCACCCGGCCGCGCACCCGGCCGACGTCCTTGCCCGGCACGGTGATCACCGCCCACGCCGCGTGCCTGCGGTGTGGTGCCACGGCGGGCAGCGGATCGCCGCCCGCCAGCACCGTCTCCCACGACGCGTACAGCTCCGTCGTCACCAGGTCCCGCATACCCGGCCCGACCTGCTCCGTGCACGACCGGACCGGTTCCGTGGGCGTCATGATCGTCATGGCGCCGGTACCTGACGCCGGTCCGGTTCGCAGCAGCACCGGTTCCCGCCAGTCCCATGCCGCCCAGCCGCCGAAGAACTCCGCGAGCAGGTCGTCGCCACCGGCTCGCACGGTCCGTGCCGCGAGGATGGCCCACGCGATCCCCGGCAACCCGCCGAACGGCGCCGAGTCCAGTCCGCGCGCCGCCGCCCACGCCTTCACGTGCCGCGCCAGCCAGGTGAACTCCGCCCGCCGGTCGCCGACCGCGGCCAGCACCGCGTCCGCGTCGGTCACCGCACTGAGCGCCACCGCGGCACCCAGCGACGTGTCGTCGGACCTGACGAGCGTCAAGTCCACGCGTACGCCGTCCTGCCGGAACCGCAGCCCCGGCACCCGCGCTCCCACGACCGGCGTGGCGTCCGGCACCGTGACCGCCGACGGATCCGGTACCACCGCGACGAGGTCCAGGTCGGCGCCGGCCCGCGCGCAACCCATGCGCCGGGACCCCACCACGTGCACGACACCCGGTACCGACGGCATGTCAACTTCCGCGGCGGGTGCCACCGAAGGTGCGGGTTCGGGCAGCCCCCGCACGGCGCCGGTGCCCAGTTCGACGGTTGCTCGTGGCCGCATCGGCTCGTCACCGCGCCGGGACAGCAACACGAGCGCGCCGACGGACGCCGACATCGGCACGAGCCCGGCCGCCGCGGGTGCGGACCTGCCGACTGTCAGGTGCGGCGTGAACCGGTCCGACTTCTGGGGGAACCGCGCCACCAACGCCCGCCACAACGCCTCCCACGGTGTCGGGTCGGCGGGGCTCAACCACGCGGTGCCCTGCGGGAAGGTCCGCACCTCGTCGAACAGCACGCCGAACGGCGCGACAGTGCGAGCGGCGTCCGACAGCAGCGGCACCGCCTCGTCGAACAACACCTCCGGCACGAACCCGAACAACAGGTTGACGTGCGGCGGCCACCGCTCACGCACCCCGCGAACCGCGTCGATCCGCGGCCACGACGACTCCGGCGGCAGCCACGCCACCGCCGTCCGCGCGGTCGACGGCATCGCGGGCACATCAGCCCGCGCCCCACGAACCCCGACCCCGTCACCACCGAACCCAGACACGAGTTGCCCCGCGGAGCCCGACGGTTCCGCCGAGCGCGCGTTCGGGTGCGGCTCGATCGCGCCGCCGCGGTGGTCGGACGCGAGCCGCTGCGCCACCTCCGGCGGCCCCGCGTCGGGATGCAGTTCCACCGCCACGCCGTAGTGATCGGACACGAACGGTTCCTCCGTGCCCAGCAACTCCGCAGCCACCGGCCGCAGTCCGCGCACCAGCACCCGGTCCAGCCGTGCCGCCCGTCCGGTCAGCGACGAGACCGCCGCGAGCGGGTTGGCCACCGGGTCGAACGTGGGCTTCTCGTTGCCGCGCACAACCTGCCACGTGTCAACCAGCCCGAGCCGGTCGATCGCCCCGCCGTTGAAGTCGCCCAGCAGCACCACCGGGCAGTCCAGGTTCGCCAGCCCTTCCGCGAGCCGGGCCAGCTCGGCGGCTCGGCGGCGTGGCCCCTGCGGGTGGTGATCGCTCGTCAGGTGCGTGTTCAGCACCGCGACCGGGCCGTCCCCGGTCCGCACCACCGCCGCCACGACACCCTTGTGCCTGCTGAGCACGTGGTGCCCGCTCTCGACGACCGGCAACCGCGTGAGCAGCAACAGCCCGCAGGCCTCGACGTCGTCACCGCCGACGACCGTGTAACCGGTCTCCGCCAGCACCATCGCGAGCAGCGGCGGCTCGACCTCCTGCAACGCGACGACGTCCGCGGCGGCCCGTGCCAGCGCCGCGAGCAGCAACGGACGTCGGCGCGCGGTGTGGATGCGGTGGCTGTCGTACTTGTCCCACAACGTGTTCCACGTCAGCACCCGCAGCGATACCCCGGGTGCCACGGAATCCCGGACGACCGGCGTGCGCGCCGAGAAGAACGGCGCGCGCAACCGGCGCGGCTCGCGAACCCGGCCTGCCGTGGACGTGTCGATCCGGTCCACACCCGCGGCCCGGTCCCACACGACCTCGCCGTCCGCCTCGACGAACAGCACGCGGTGCCACGGGATGTCGCCGCCCGGCACGAACGTCGCCAGCGCCACCCGCTTCGGCGGCGCGCCTCGCACGAGGATCCCGAGCGTGAAGCGCGCCGGGTCGAACCGCTGGTCCCAGCGGACGCGGTGGTAGATCTGCTCACTGGTACGCATCAGCCCACCGCCACGTCGTCGATCGTGCCGCCCGCACCGACGTACCAGGTGCGGTGCGCCTCCCCGGGGTAGGGCGGCGCGAACCGCCGGAACTGCGCGGCAACCACGTCCGCGGGCACCGGGTGGCGCCGCGCCGCGTTGCGTCGGGCGGCCAGGTCCTCGCCGACGACCAGCACGGCGTGTGTGACGAGCGCGTCCCGGCCCGCCGCGACGGTCGCCACCACCGACCGCTGGTGCCGGTTGATCGCGGTGGCGTCCCACACGACGGTGCCGCCCCGGGCCAGTGCCTTGTCCAGCCGCTCAAGCCCTTCCCGCAGCACGTTCGCGTGCTCGCCGGTGCGCAACCCGTCGAGCGACACGACGTCGTCCGCGTCCACAGTGGACGTGAAGGTGCTCTTGCCGCTGCCTGCGGGGCCGACCATGACGACCAGTCGCGGGAACTCGCCGGACCGCCACCGCCAGGTCGCGGCCTCCGCTTCGGCCGGGGTGTGCAGGCGTCCCGTCGCGAAGGCCTCGCGGGCTTCGGACCAGCACCGGTCCCGCACGTCGACGTCCTGGTAGGGCAACGCGGCACGCAGAGGCAGCAGCGGGTCCTCGCCCATGAGCCCGGCTTCCTCGGCGACGAGCGCGGACCACTCCACCGCGGCCGACTCGCCCGCGACCGCGTGCAGCACGCCGAGGTCGGCGGCGACGGCGAGCCGGATGAGCCCCGCGCGACGTTCGTCGTCGGGGAAGTCCTCGCGCAGCAGGGGAGCCAACCCGACGAGGTCCGCGACGCGGCGGGCGAGCCGCATCCCGAGCGGCGCCACGAGGCGCGGCATGAGCCACGTCCGGGGCTTGTCCCGCAACAGGGTGGCGAGCACCCCGGTGAGCCGGGCGTCACCGGTGCGGTCGAACTCCGCGAGATCCGTGACCGCGCTGGTCATCCCGACCGCGTGCAGCACGGCGGGCACGTCGACGGGAAAGCCCGCCCGCACGTCCCACAGCGCGGCGTCCGGCCCGCGGCCGTTCACGACGACCGGCGCCTGCATCCAGTGCGTGCTGGTCTGGACGTGCCCTCGGCGCACCCACTTCGCGACGTGGCCGGGGAAGTCGGCACGGGAGAACCCCGCCACCGTGCGCACGACGAAGCCTTCCTGCCGCGTGAGGTCGAGCCGCAGCGCCCGCAGCGCGCGTTCGTCGAACACGCCGCGCCACAGGACCGGCGGCACCGGGACACCG
Organism: Actinophytocola algeriensis; assembly: GCF_014203735.1. GTDB lineage: Bacteria > Actinomycetota > Actinomycetes > Mycobacteriales > Pseudonocardiaceae > Actinophytocola > Actinophytocola algeriensis. The sequence goes on from NZ_JACHJQ010000001.1 coordinate 322,019, forward strand.
AGCCGCCGCGCGAAGGCGACGGTGTCGTCCCAGCCGAGGCAGCGGTCCCCGTCCCACACGGAGAACGCGTAGAACCAGCTCGACAGGTCGTCATAGGGCAGCGAGTGCCGGGCGAACACGTTCTCGCCGCACACCCGCACACCCGGCGGGATCGCCAAGCGGCTCTGCAACGACTTCACCCAGGCGCGCGACGGGTGGTGGCCGGAGTCGAGTGACCGGGCGTGCAGCCCGTCGCGGTAGAGGGTGGTGTTCTCCCCGTCGAGCTTCTCGGTGACCACGACCTCGCGCCCGAGGAAGCCGGACAGGTCGGCGACCCGCACGTCGTCGGCCGAAACACCGGGAGACCACGGCAGGTGCGGCGTGCGGGGATAGTGCACCCGCATGACTGACCTCCCCCGGTAGTTGTCCACAGCCCACCCAGTTGTCCACAGTTGGATCAACGCGCCTTGTTTTCTCGCCCACAACTGGTAGACTGGCAAGGCGGGACGCCGCCGGCGTTCGGGTGGGGGTTGGGTACCGGCGGATTTGCGGATCTTGGTGTCAACGTAGAGGCGTTCGTGCGCGCTGGGCCAGCCATTAACGCGGCAGGCGGGCGATCACGTCCTCGGCCTCGGTGACGATGCGGGTGATCAGCTCCGCGCACGTCGGCAGGTCGGTCAGCGCGCCGACCACCTGACCGGACGCCAGCACCCCGGCGTCCGTGTTGCCCTTCACCAGGCCTTCGCGCAGCAGCATCGGTGTGTTCGCGGCCATGACCAGTTGTGACCACGTCAGCTTGCGGGTGCGCCGCATCGTGAGACCCTCGCGCACCACCGAACGCCACGAGAGCCCGGTCATCCTGCGGAAGCGGTTCGCGTTGCGAACCGCGCGTGCGAGGCCGGTCGCGCGGTTCGCCTTTTCCAGACCTGACACGAGTTCGGTACGCAGGACGCGGTGGGGCACACCGTCGACCGCTGTCGTCACCACCGTGTCCGACAGACCGCGTGTCAGGTACGCCTCCTTGACCGCGCGCGGCACCGTGCTCTCCTCGGTCAGCAGGAACCGGGTGCCCATCGCGACCCCGGCCGCGCCGTACGCGAGCGCGGCCGCCAGCCCGCGACCGTCGTAGAAGCCACCGGCCGCGATCACCGGGATGTCCACGGCGTCCACGACGGACGGCAGGAGGATCGTCGTCGCGACCTGACCGGTGTGACCGCCGCCCTCGCCGCCCTGCACCACCACGGCGTCCGCGCCCCGCGCGGCCACCTTCTCCGCGTGCCGCACCGCGCCCACCGACGGGATCACCACCACGCCGGCGTCCTTGAGCGTCTCGATCAACGCCTGCGACGGGGCCAGCGCGAACGACGCCACCTTGACCCGCGTCTCGATCAGCAGCCGCACCCGGTCGGCCGCGTCCACCGCGTCCGCCCGCAGGTTCACGCCGAACGGCTGGTCGGTCCGTTCCCGGACCTCGTCGATGGCGGCCCGCAGCTCGTCGAAAGTCATGGTCGCGGACGCGAGGATGCCCAGCCCGCCCGCGTTCGCCACCGCCGACACCAGCCGCGGCCCGGCGACCCAGCCCATCCCGGTCTGCACCACCGGGTGCCTGACACCCGTCAGCTTCGTGAGCGCGGTGTCCATCACCGGGCCGGGTCCAGCTCGCGGAGGACCGCCAGCTCCTCGGCGGTCGGCTCGCGGGTCACCGGCGGGTCGTCGATGGCCAGCGGGAACCCGGTCTGCTCGACGACCTCGTCGACGGTCACGCCCTGGTGCACGGACACCACGCGCATCGCGTGGCCGGGACCGCCGAAGTCGAGCACGCACAGGTTCGTGACGACCCGGTACACGTCGTGGAACGGCCCGCCGTCCCGGTCGTAGCCCACACCTGACACCACGTCGACCGCGGGCACGAACACGCGCGGCGAGTGCTTCGGCACCCAGTAGCTCGTGCGGTGGTTGACGGTGTTGCCCGGCGCCCCACGTACGCCCAGCAGCTGACGCTTGGGAGCCTGGTGCGGGCCGATGCAGGAGATGTTCTGGTTGCCGTACCGGTCGATCTGGTTCGCGCCCATCACCACGTGCCTGCGCCCGTGTGCGACCACGTCGAACACCGCGCGGTACGGCAGCCAGCCCTCCGGTTGCCCGTCCGCGGTGAGCAACGTCGCCTCGCCGTCCGACAGCACGAGGTCCGGCTCGAACGTCCGCCGCGCGAGCCGCGCGCCCAGCGACGGGACCGGCCCCATCGGACTCGCCAGGATCTCGCCGTCGCCGCGGAACAGCTCGGCGCAGGCCACCACGCACACGTCCATGCGACTCATGCGACCGCCTTCTGGTAAGCGGCTTCGTCGCCGGACAGGTACCGGTCGGCGAAGGACTCCCACTCGCCCTCGGCGTAGGTCTCCTGGAACTTCTCGTCCCGGCCGTAGTCCGGCACGCAGCTCGTGAAGTGCGCGCCGTGCGGGGTCGCCACCACGCCGTCGACCATCATCCGGTTCAGCAGCAACGTCTGCGGCGGCCCGCCGTCGGCGATGTCGTCCACAATGGACTCGCACGAAACATAACGCTTGTCAGCCGCGAGGCAGAACAGGTCGTCGAAGTACGGGTCCGGCCCGAGGTAGCGCGCGTTGCCCCGCCGGTCGGCGCGGTTGAGGTGCACGAGCGCGACGTCCAGGTGCAGTGCGGGCATCGCGACCAGCTCCTCGCCGTCCTCGTACGGCGACCGCACGGTCCGCAGCGACGGGTCGTTCGTGAGCACGTCCGAGCCGAGCCCGGCGCGGATCGGCAGGAACGGCAACCGGTGCGCCGCCGCGCGGAGCCCGGTCTGGAGCATGCCCTCGTCGAACTCCCGCACCTCGATGGCGCCGGACTCGCGGGCCCTGCGGAAGTACGGGTCGTACGGGATCGAGTCCAGCGACACGAACCCGTACACCGCCTTGCGCACCTTCCCCGCCGCGCACAGCAAACCCAGGTCCGGCCCGCCGTAGCTGACGACCGTCAGGTCCTTCAGGCCGGACCGCAGGATCGCGCGCACCAGCGCCATCGGCTTGCGCCGCGACCCCCACCCGCCGATCCCGATGGTCATCCCGTCGGACAGCGTGGACACCACCTCGTCGGCAGTCATCCGCTTGTCCATCTACTTCCCTTCCCCGAACGTGTTCCTGACCTCGTCCGCCACGCCGGTCAGGTTCAGCTCGAACGTGAAACCCTGCTCGTACCGGTAGCTGCGGTGCACGTCCTGCGGGTCGATCCCGTTGAGCGCCTTCTTCGCCGCCCGGATCACGCGCGGGTCCTTCGCCGCGATCTGCTTCGCGACCTCCAGGGCCGCGCCCGCCAGGTCGTCCGGCGGCACCACCCGGTACACCGACCCGAAGTGGTGCAGCTGCGCCGCGGTCACCGTCGACGCCGTGTAGTACATCGCGCGCATCAGGTGTTGCGGCACCAGCCGGGCCAGATGGGTGGCCGCGCCGAGCGCTCCTCTGTCCACTTCGGGCAGTCCGAACGTCGCGTCGTCCGCGGCCACGACCACGTCCGCGTTGCCGACCAGCCCGACGCCGCCGCCGAGGCAGAAGCCCTGCACGGCCGCGATCACCGGTACCTGACAGTCGTAAACCGCGCCGAACGCCGCGTGACAGCCGTGGTTCGCGCCGACCAGCGCCTCGTGCCCGTCGCGCTGGATCTCCTTGATGTCCACGCCGGCGCAGAACCCGCGCCCGGCGGCACGCAGCACCACGACGTGCGTGTCCGGGTCGCGGCCCGCCGCGGTGACCGCGTCCGCGAGCGCGAACCAGCCTGCGACCGGCAGCGCGTTGACCGGCGGGTGATCGATCGTCACCACGACCACGCCCGGCTCGGCGGTCCCGGTCGAGACGCTCATGTCAGACCCGCTCGATGATCGTGCCCGTGGAGAGCGCGCCACCAGCGCACATCGTGATCAGCGCGGTGGCGGCGTCGCGGCGTTCCAGCTCGTGCAGCGCGGTCGTGACCAGCCGTGCGCCGGTGCTGCCGACGGGGTGGCCGAGCGCGATCGCGCCGCCGTTGACGTTCACCAGGTCCGGGTCGGGTCCGTGCACCGACTGCCACGACAGCACGACCGACGCGAACGCCTCGTTGACCTCGAACAGGTCAAGGTCGCCGATCTTCATGCCGCTGCGCGCGAGCAGCCGCTCGGTGGCGTTGACCGGCCCGTCGAGGTGGTAGTACGGCTCGGCGCCGACCAGGCACTGCGTGACGATCCGGGCCCGCGGCGCGAGCCCCAGGGTATGCGCTTTCTCCGCGTCCATCAGCAGCACGGCCGCGGCACCGTCGGAGATCTGCGACGACGAGCCCGCGGTGTGCAGACCGTCCTCGAGCACGGGCTTCAGCTGTGCGAGCGCGTCCAGGCTGGTCTCGCGCAGGCCCTGGTCGCGGGTCACGCCGCCGACCGGCACGACCTCGCGGTCGAAGTGCCCGGCGTCCCACGCCTTGCGCGCCTTCTGCTGCGACAGCGCGCCGAACCGGTCGAGGTCCGCACGCGACAGTCCTCTCCGGACCGCGATCCGCTCGGCCGCGCCGAACTGGTTGGGCAGGTCGATGGCCCAGTCGCCGGGCCGGGGCGTGCCGACGTCGACGCCGACGTTCGACCGCAGCGGCACCCGGCTCATGGCCTCGACCCCGCAGGCGATGCCGGCGTCGATGGCGCCCGCCGAGATCTGCGCGGCGATCAGGTGCATGGCCTGCTGGGCGGAGCCGCACTGGGAGTCCAGTGTCAGGCAGCCGGTCTGGTAGGGGAGGCCGGCGTGGAGCCAGGCCGTGCGGGTGACGTTGTTGGACTGCTCGCCCGCCTGCGTGACACAGCCGCCGAACACCTGCTCGACGAGTTCGGCGTCGATGCCCGCGCGGTCGATCACCGCGCGCTGGGCCGCGCCCAGCAGTTCGGCCGCGTGCAGGCCGGCGAGGACGCCGCCGCGTTTGCCGATGGGGGTCCGCGCTGCCGCCACGATCACCGGGTTTCCCATGAACACAAACTAGAACGCGTTCCGCGCCCAGGCAAGCAGGCGCTTGGTTTGTTGGTCGGCGGTGTGCTTCAATCGACTAGAACGTGTTCCATATCTGCGGGAGGCAATGGTGATCCCGGACGGCTTCGACTTCACCGACCCCGACCTCTACCAGCAGCGGATCCCGGTACAGGAGTTCGCGGAGCTGCGCCGCACCGCGCCCGTGTGGTGGAACGCGCAGCCGCACAACCTCGCGGGCTTCGGTGACGACGGGTACTGGGTGGTGACCCGGCACGCGGAGGTCAAGGAGGTGTCGCGGAACAGCGAGGTCTTCTCGTCCTCGGAGAACACGGCGATCATCCGCTTCAACCCGGACATGACCCGCGAGAAGATCGAGGCCCAGCGCCTGATCATGCTGAACATCGACCCGCCGCAGCACTCGAAGGTGCGGGGCATCGTCTCCCGGGGTTTCACCCCCAAGGCGGTGAACCGCCTGCGCGAAGCACTCGCGGGCAGGGCGGAACGCATCGTGACGGACGCCAGGGAGAAGGGCGGCGGCGACTTCGTGACGCAGGTGGCGTGCGAACTCCCGCTGCAGGCCATCGCCGAACTGCTGGGCATCCCGCAGGCCGACCGGCACAAGGTCTTCGACTGGTCGAACCAGATGGTCGCGTACGACGACCCGGAGTACTCGGTCAACCCGGAGGCCGCGTCGGCCGAGTTGCTGGGTTATGCGTGGGCGATGTCGGAAGAGCGCAAGAAGTGCCCGATGAACGACATCGCGACGACGCTGGTCAACGCCGACATCGACGGTGAGGCACTGGGCTCGGACGAGTTCGGCTTCTTCGTGCTGCTGCTGGCGGTGGCGGGCAACGAGACGACGCGGAACGCGATCTCCCACGGCATGCACGCCTTCCTGAGCAACCCGGAACAGTGGGAGCTGTACAAGAAGGGCCGCCCGGTCACGACGGCCGACGAGATCGTCCGCTACTCGACCCCGGTGATGTCCTTCCAGCGAACCGCCTTGTCCGACACGGAGCTGGGTGGCGTCCACATCAAGAAGGGCGACCGGGTGGGCATGTTCTACAGCTCGGCGAACTTCGACACGGAGGTTTTCGAGTCCCCGGAACGCTTCGACATCCTCCGCGACCCCAACCCGCACCTGGGCTTCGGCGGCACGGGCGCGCACTACTGCGTGGGCGCGAACCTGGCCAAACTGGAAATAGACCTGATCTTCAACGCGATCGCCGACTACATGCCGGACATCAAGCAGGCACACGCCCCGAGGCGGCTGCGGTCCGGGTGGTTGAACGGGATCAAGGAGTTGCAGGTCACGTACGCGTGAGGGTGGCCGCCGGCCCCCGATATCCAGCGTAGCCGCGAGCACCGACATTCAGCGGGGTTCGCGGCCGCGGCCTGTGGACAAGTGTCGAGCTGTCCACAGGCGGTGGTGAGACGCGTCGTTTGTGTCGGTGTGGGCCTCTAATTAGTGCTGCGTCCACCAACGTTTGCCGGGTCCTGCGGCGGGTCCAGCCAAGCCACGGTGATCGCCCGCGCCGGGACGGGGCTGGTATGCCGTGAAAGGCGCGTTCAGGACATCGCCGGCGCCGTGAAAGGCGCGTTGAGGGCGCCCAGTGACCTGAAAGCGCCTTTCACAGCATGGCCTGTGCCGGCGAGGAGCCGCCGGAGGCAAAACCCGCCCGGCGACGACACCCGGCCGGCGAGAACGTCCGGCGAGGACGAACCACGAACCCACCCCGGCCAACGCAAGTGGACACAGCACTACGCTGGATACCGGGGGCCGGCGGCCGGCCCGCAGGCCGCGACAGCTGCTCGCCGCTGGTCGGTGCTGCCCGCTACGAGGCGTGGTCCGGCGATGGCCCCATCACGGGGACTCGTCCAGGTCGCGGGTCGCTGCGTGCCCTGCGGTGGCGGTCCGGTCCAGGAAGTCGGCGATCACCAGCAGGTCGGAGTCCGTGAAGGCGGCGCAGATCTCGTCCAGCGCCGCGTTCATGCCGCTGTACAGCGCGAACACCTCGCCCACCCGCTCCGGCCGTACCTTCAGCACCACGCTGCGCCGGTCGTTCGGGTCGCGTTCGCGGGTCAGCCAGCCGCCCTTTTCCAGGCGGTCCAGTACGCCGGTCATCGTCGCCGGGTGGACGCCTGCCGCTCTGGCCAGGGCCGACGGACCGACCGGGCCCAGCCTCGCCACCAGTTCCAGGCAGTCCAGGTCGCCGTCGCGTAGCTCAAGGCGGGCGCTGATCCTGCGGTTGAGCAGCGCCAGCTCGCTGCGCATGCCCCTCACCGAGTCCTTGACGGAGTTCGTGAGCTTGCGGCGTGCGCGCGCGTCCTGTGGTACCTTCGTCATATAATATGATTTCCGTATCGTACGTTGTGCGTACTTGAATATAGCGGAGGTGGCCGTGAAGCTCGCGGTCTTCGGTGCGACCGGTGGCATCGGGCGTCAGCTCGTCCGGCAAGCGCTCGAGCAGGGGCATGCCGTGACCGCTGTCGCGCGGCGGAACGCCGAGGACGCCGCGGCCGACGGGGCCCGGGTCGCGATCGTGCCCGACTTCTCCGAGGTCGACCGGCTTCGTGACGCCGTCGCCGGTTGTGACGCCGCGCTGTCCGGTGTCGGGCCGCGTACCCGGGCTGACGGCGCCGTCGCTTCCGGCGTCACCCGGCACATCCTCGCCGCTCTGACCGCCGCCGGCGTGCCTCGGTTCGAGGCGGTGTCCGCGGCGCCGGTCGGGCCTCGGCCGGCGGGGGACGGGTTCCTCGACCGGCGGGTGTTGCATCCGATCGTCAGTCGGGTGTTCGCCGCCAACTACGCCGATCTCGAGGTGATGGAGCGGGACATCGCCGCCAGCGGTCTCACGTGGACGGTTGTGCGGCCGCCTCGGCTCACCGATCAGCCGCGAGGGGAGTACCGGATCGCGATCGGCGGGAACCTGACGCGTGCTCGGTTCGTCTCGCGGGCCGACGTCGCCCACCTGATGCTCGCCCTTCTCGACGACGACCGGGCCCGGGACACCGTCGTCGGCGTCGCCCGCTGAGCCGCCCCATCGGGCGGCCGCCCCGGCCCGTTCTGCCGTCCGCCCGAGGCAGAGGGCCATGCCCCCGCCCGGGCACGCTGAGCACGTGTCCCGCCGCCTCGCTGCCATCGCCGTCCTGCTGGGCGGTGTGCTCGCGGCGTGTTCGGGCAACAACCCCGCCGTGCACTTCTGTGACGACTACGGCGACGCCGTCGGCAAGCTCTACTCCGCCGCCGGTGACTACGCCGTCGCGCCGGACCAGTTCCACGCCGTCGCGGCGTCCACAATGGACGAGCTGTCGCGGGTGCGGGCCGGTGCGCCCAACGACGAACTGCGCCGCGCGTTCGACTCCGCCTACTTCGCCATGACCGTCTTCAGTGAGGACGAAGGGCTGGCGGACTTCCTCGTGCGCACCGACTTCGCGCAGGACGACGTGGTGAAGGCCTGCGCCGAGTCCGGGGTCGAGCTCAAACCTGACGCAGGGTAGCCATCGCGCGTTCGGTTTCCCAGAACGCGCGCATCGACACGATGAGCCCCGCATCGTCGACCCGGTACACGAACACGCCCTCGGTGTCCACTCTGGACCCACCGGGCAGGATCGTGGTGATCGTGCCGACGTTCGCGACCTCGTTGCCCGCCGCGAACGAGTCGCGGATGTCGAAGTGGAAGCGCTCCACGTTCGCGATCGTCATGTCCCAGAACTTCGAGATGCCCTCGTGCCCGTGGTGGCCATCGCCCGTCGGGTCGAACATCGAGACGCCCACCGGGTCCTCGACCACGCCGTCCTCGGCGAACAGTGCCAGCCACTCCTCCTTGGCACCGCGCGACACCGCGTCCATCGACCGGCGCGACGCGGTGCGTGCGGGGTGGGTCGTATCCGGGCCACTCCAGGTAACGGCTGTCATAGCTGCCCCATGATCTCGTCGGCGAACCGCTTCATCCCGTCCTTCTTCGCCTGCAGCGGCCCGTCGAGGCCGACGCCGTAGAACACCCACGGCACGACGATCGCGTCGGTGACGCCCAGCTCGGCCTGCTGCCGGTAGCCGTCCAGCCCGAACCGGTCCACGCACACGGCCTGGATCTCGAACGGGCCGCTCCGGTCGTACTCCGCGCGCAGCTTGCCCAGCCGGCCGAGCACGTCCCGCAGGTCGTCGAACTTGATCATCGCCGACGTCCAGCCGTCCCCGACGCGGGCCGCGCGGCGCAGCGCGGCCTCGGTGTGCCCGCCGACGTACACCGGGACCGGCTCGGTCGGCGCAGGTGACATCCGCAGCTTCCCGAACTCGTAGTACGTGCCCTCGTAGGACACCATCCCGCCGCCGAGGATCAGCTTGATCACGTCGATGGCCTCGTCGGCGCGGGCGCCGCGGTGGTCGAAATGCCCGCCGCACCACCGGGACTCCTCCGGCGACCAGCCCAGCCCGACGCCGAGCCCGAACCGGTTGCCGGTCAGCACCGCGACCGAGCCGATCTGCCGGGCCAGCAGCACGGGATTACGCGGGTTGAGCTTCAGCACCTGTGTGTAGAAACGGATCCGGGACGTCACCGCGCCCATCGCGGCCGCCGCGACGAACGGGTCCACCCACGGCGTCTCCTCGTTCCAGAACCGGCTGCCGTCCGGGGTGTACGGGTAGGACGCCGACACCTCCTCGGAGAAGAACAGCGAGTCCGGCAACGCGATCGACGCGTAGCCGCACTCCTCCGCCGTCTTCGCCAGCTCGGGCAGCTGGTCGAGCGGACTGAGCGCGACGCCGACTGTGAACTTCATGGCCGCTCCTCGCAGGCTCCGGGCGGCCGCGGTCGCCGATGCTCTACTCGATGGTTGGCTCCGCAAGCTCCGCTCATGGTTTCTCCGCTCCCACGACCCACATCGAGAAGTACTGCGAGCCGCCGCCGTACGCGTGGCCCAGTGCGATCCGCGCGCCGTCGACCTGGTGCTCGCCCGCGCGGCCCATGACCTGCATGGCCGCCTCGCCGAACCGCAACATCCCGGACGCGCCGATGGGATTCGAGGACAGCACGCCACCTGACGGGTTGACAGGTAGCCGCCCGCCCAGCTCGGTCTCGCCCGCCTCGGTGAGCTTCCAGCCCTGGCCTTCCTCGGTGAACCCGAGGTTCTCGAGCCACATCGGCTCGAACCACGAGAACGGCACGTAGATCTCCGCGGCGTCCACTTGCGACAGCGGGTCGTCGATGCCCGCCTCCCGCCACAGCGCCGCGGCCGCGTCCCGGCCTGCTCTGGGGTTGACCTGGTCGCGGCCGGCGAACGTGGTCGGCTCGGTCCGCATCGCGGTGGCGTGGATCCACGCGGCGTCGCGGCCCTGCGCCGCGGACTCGTCACCGAGCACGATCGCGCACGCGCCGTCGGACGACGGGCACGTCTCGTCGTAGCGGATCGGGTCCCACAGCATCGCCGACGCCTGCACGGACTCCAGTGTGATGTCGGACTGGCGCAGGTGCGCGAACTGGTTCTTCGCGCCGTTGCGCCGGTCCTTGACCGCGACGAGCGCGCCGATGTGCGACGGCGCCCCGGAACGCCGGATGTAGGAGCGGACGTGCGGCGCGAAGTAGCCGCCGGCGCCCGCACCGACCGGCATGTGGAACGGCACCGAGATCGACAGCGCCCACATGGCGTTGGACTCCGACTGCTTCTCGAACGCCACCGCCAGCACCCGCGAGTGCTCGCCGCCGTGCACGAGGCTCGCCGCGACGTTCGCCGTCGAACCGCCGACCGACCCGGCGGTGTGCACGCGCAACAACGGTTTGCCGGTCGCGCCGAGCGCGTCGGCGAGCATCAGCTCGGGCATCATGACGCCCTCGAACAGGTCCGGCGCCTTGCCGAGCACGACCGCGTCGATGTCGGCGAACGTCAGGCCGGCGTCGGCGAGCGCGCGGTCGATGGCCTCCCGGCACAGCCCGGCCATGGTCACGTCGAGGCGCTTGCTGCGGTGGTGGGTCTGGCCGACGCCCAGGACGGCGGCGCGCTGCTTGCCCATCAGTCGGCCTCCAGTACGCAGACGAGGTTCTGCTGGAGCGCGGGCCCGCTGGTCGCGTGCGCTAGCGCACGCTCGCCCGGACGGATTCGAGTGGCCGCTTCACCGATGCGGGCGAGGCCCGCGGCGAACATCGGGTTACCTGACAGCGGTCCGCCGGACGGGTTCACGCGCACCTCGTCACCCAGTCCGAGCGCCTGCCGGAGCAGGATCTCCTGGTGGCTGAACGGGGTGTGCAGCTCGGCGAGCGTGACACCGTCCGCGCCCGCGGCCTTCGCGGCGGCCACTGTGGACGGTGAGGTGGTGAGGTCGCGGGCGCCGAGGTGCGGGGTCTCGACGCGGTGGTGGATGCTCGTGATCCGCGCCGGCCGCTCGGTGAGGTCGCGGGCCCGGTCGTCCCGGGCGAGGATGACGACCGCCGCGCCGTCCGTGATCGGCGCGCAGTCGTGCTTGCGGAGCGGGTCGGCGAAGTACGGCCGCCGCAGCAGTTCGTCCGGGTCGCCGCCGCGGCCGCGGGCGGCGACCTCGGCCATGTCGCGCTCGGTCCACAGACCCGCGTCGAGCCCGAACCTGGCCTGCAGGCCCGCGATGCTGACCGCGTCCGGCCACAGGGGACCGACGGTGTACGGGTCGAGCTGCATGGCGAGGACGCGCCGCAGCTGCCCGGCGGAGGACTTGCCGAAGCCGTACACGAGTGCGGTGTCGACCTCGCCGGTGCGGATCTTCACCCACGCCTCGTAGAGCGCCCAGGCCGCGTCGGCCTCGACGTGCGACTCGTGGATCGGGGGGAACGCGCCGATCGCGTCGACCGCGGCGATGAACGAGAACGCGCGGCCCGCCAGGTAGTCCGACGAGCCCGAGCACCAGAAGCCGATGTCCTCTTTGGACAGGCCGACGTTGTCGAGTGCTTCCTTGAAGATGGGCACGAGCATCTCGACGCCGTTGGTGGTGCCGTGGGTCTCGCGGACGTGCGGTGCCTGCGCGAAGGAAACGACGCTGACGTTGTCGGTCATAGGTGTCCCGCATAGGAGTCGTACGGCGCGTCGGGTTCGCCGGTGGGCCGGAAGTGGTCGATGTTCTCGAGCGTCGTGCCCCATTCGTCGCGGGGTTTCCAGGCCGCCTCGACCCGCATGCCCATGCGCACCTCGTCGGCGGCGCAGCCGAGGACGAGGTGGAGGAACGGGATGTCGGCGCCGTCCAGCAGGATGTACGCGGCCACGTACGGGGGCTTGATGCGCTGGCCGAGGAACGGGACGTTGACGATGCAGAACGTGGTGACGATGCCGCGGTCGGGGAGCTCGATCTCCTCCTCGGTCGGCACCCCGTCGGTCGGGCACGCCCCGCGCGGCGGGATGTAGACCTTGCCGCACGCGGGGCAGCGCTGACCGAGCAGCTTGCCGTCGGCCAGTCCGCGCAGGTACCGGCTTTCCTCCGGTGACGCGGAATGCCGGTAGCTCAGGTGGATCGGGGTCGTGAGCATGGTGAGGTCGTCGGCGGCGCGCGGTTCGACGGCAGGCTCGCTGTCCTCGGGGCCGAAGCAGACGATGTCCCGCACGCCGTTGCCGCCGGTGTCCGCCCAGCGCGCGCGGACCCGCATGCCGGTGTGCACGTCGTCGGCGTCGACGGCGTGCAGCATCGGCGTGTCCGCGCCGTCGAGCCTGATGAACGCCCACGTGAACGGACGCTGGAGCGGTTGCCCCGCAAGGGGTTCCGGTTGTCTGCACCAGGACGTGACGGTCCCGGTGTGCGCCACCTCGACCAGGTCGGTGAGTGGTTCGCCGGACACGGGGTCGTACTCGGGGGGTGGCACGTGGACGCGGCCGTCGGTGCCACGCGCGCCGTGAATCCGCCGCTGGGCGAGTCCGGTGACGAACCGGCTCAGCGTCGGACCGAGTGACCGGGTGTAGTCGAACCCGATGTCGAGCGGTGCGGACAGCGGCGCCTGGGTCACACCCAGAGTGAAACACGTTCTACTTTCCCCGGCAAGGTCCGCTCGTGAAAGCGGCTTGAAAGCGCGCTCGGACTCGAGTCCTCCCGCTCGACGAGGAGGGGGACACCGGACGGGTTCGGCACCGAGGAGACCTGCGGGCGCACGGCACGCTCGGCCTCGAGCACGGCGGCTGCGCGTTCCTGAACTGGTACGAGGACGGCGGATCGGGCAAGGTCGGGGACGTGTCCTGCCCCGGCACGATCTGGGTGCCCGGTGACCCCGAGACGACGGTCTACCGCGAGGGCGTCGACCAAACCGACGCTGTTCAGCCACGCCGTCATCGCGAACGGGCTCGGCACGCTCGTCAACGAGCGCGCCACGATCATCCACACCTATCGCGTGAACACGCTCGACCTGATCAGCGCCGCGAGCGCCGCGCTCAAGGAGACGTCCACCGAGACCACCGACCTCGTGCCAGGGTGGCGGGTCGTGCGGGGCATCGGCATGGCGCTCTCGATCCACCCGGAAGAGGCGTACGCGGCCGACGTCGCCGGCTTCCGCGCCGCGCTGAACGCGGTGCCGAGCACGTTCCCCGAGTTGTACGACCTCACCGGGAACAGTCCAACCGGGACACACTGATGCCGCTGAGAACCCGTTCTACTATCGGGTCATGAAACTTGGACTGCAGCTCGGGTACTGGGGCGCCGGCATGCCGCCCAACGCGGCGGAGATGGTCGTCGCCGCGGATGAGGCCGGGTATGACGCGGTGTTCACCGCCGAGTCGTGGGGGTCGGACGTGTTCACGCCGCTCGCCTGGTGGGGGTCGGCGACCCGGCACGTGCGGCTCGGGACGGCGGTCGCGCAGCTGTCGGCCCGCACGCCGACGGCGGCCGCCATGGCCGCGCTCACGCTCGACCACCTGTCCGGCGGGCGGGCGATCCTCGGGCTCGGGGTGTCGGGGCCGCAGGTCGTGGAGGGGTGGTACGGCGCGCCGTTCGGCAAGCCGCTCGCCCGCACCCGCGAATACGTGGACATCGTGCGCAAGGTGCTGGCCAGGGAGGCGCCCGTGACCAGTGCGGGGCCGCACTACCCGCTGCCTTACACCGGTCAGGGTGCGGACGGTTTGGGCAAGCCGCTGCGGCCGATCACCCATCCCCTCCGCGCGGAACTGCCCATCTGGCTCGGCGCGGAAGGGCCGAAGAACGTCGCGCTCGCCGCCGAGATCGCCGACGGCTGGCTCGCGGTGTACTACTCGGAGAAGCTCGCCGAGCAGTACAACTCCTGGCTGGACGAGGGGTTCAGGCGGCCCGGCGCGCGGCGGTCGCGGGCCGACTTCGAGGTCGCGGCGAACGTGTCGATCACGGTCACCGACGACGCGGCCGCCGCGTACGACCGGCACCGGCCGGTGATCGCGCTGTACGCGGGCGGCATGGGGGCCGAGCAGAAGAACTTCCACGCCGACCTGTTCCGCCGCATGGGGTACGGCGAGGTCGTGGACGAGGTCACCGCGCTGTTCCGGGCGGGCCGCAAGGCGGAGGCGGCGGCCGCGGTGCCGGATGAGCTGGTGGCCGAGACCGCGATGATCGGGACCGCCGAGCAGGTGCGTGCGCAGGTCAAGCAGTGGGGCGACCGCGGCGTGACGATGCTGATGGTGGGCGGTCAGGACGCCGCGCAGGTGCGCTCGGTCGCCTCGGTTCTTGCCGAGAACTGAAACACGTTCTAGATTGACGGGGTGGCCTCGACCGGACTGTGGAACATCGCCAGAGAGCAGCCTGACCTGACCGCCGTGGTCGATCCGGACGGCAGGGAGGTGACCTACGCCGAGCTGGCCGCCGCGGCCGACCGCTACGGCCGCGGCTTCCAGGCCATGGGCCTGTCGCCCGGTGACAGCGTGGTGCTGTTGCTGCCCAACGGCATCGACCTGGTGTCCGTCTACTTCGGAGCGTTCCAGACCGGGCTGTACGTGGTCATGGCGAACTGGCACCTGGTCGGCGCCGAGGTCGCGTACCTGGTCGAGGACAGCGGCGCGAAGGCGTTCATCGCGCACGAGCGCTTCGCCGACACGGCCGCCGACGCGTTGTCCCGCACCGGGGTCGCGGGGTTCGCGGTCGGCGACGTGCCGGGATTCTCGCCCTTGTCCTCGCTGGGGGCCGACGAGACCGGACGGCCGGACGTGCGGACGGCGGGGTCGCCGATGCTGTACACGTCCGGGACCACCGGCAGGCCGAAGGGCGTGCGGCGGCCGCTGACCGGCGCGGACCCGGACGTCGTACCGCCCGCCGCGTCGTGGTTCTTCGGGATCTTCGGGATCGGGCCGTTCGACGGGCACGTGCACATCTGCGGTTCGCCGCTGTACCACACGGCGGTGCTGAACTTCGTGGCCAACTCCGTCCAACTGGGACACACGGCGGTGCTGATGGACCGCTGGCGGCCCGAGGAGATGCTGCGGCTCATCGAGAAGTACCGCGTGACGCACAGCCACATGGTCCCGACCCAGTTCCACCGGTTGCTGGAACTTCCCGAGGACGTCCGGTCACGCTACGACGTCTCGTCGCTGCGGTGCATGATCCACGGCGCCGCACCGTGCCCGCAGGAGGTCAAGCGCCGGATGCTGGACTGGTGGGGTCCGGTGGTGACCGAGTACTACGCGGCGACCGAGGGCGGCGGGACGGCCATTTCCGCGCAGGAGTGGCTGGCGAAGCCGGGATCGGTCGGCCGCGCGTGGCCGGGGTCGGTGGTGGCGGTGCTGGACGAGTCCGGCGAGCCGGTGCCGGCGGGCACGCCCGGGCTGGTGTACATGCGGATGGGCGAGTCCACGTTCGAGTACCACAAGGACGCGGACAAGACGCGGGCCGCGCGGGTGGGGAACCTGTTCACGTTGGGGGACATCGGGTATCTGGACGAGGACGGGTACCTGTACCTGTGCGACCGGAAGGCCGATCTCATCATCTCCGGCGGCGTGAACATCTACCCGGCGGAGATCGAGAACGAGCTGGCGGTACACCCGAAGGTGGCGGACGTGGCGGTGTTCGGCGTGCCGAACGACGACTGGGGCGAGGAGATCAAGGCTGTCGTGCGGCCCGCTGCCGGGGTGTCGCCGGGACCGGAGCTGACGGCGGAGCTGCTGGCGTTCGCGGCGGGCAGGCTGGCGAAGTTCAAGCTGCCGCGGAGTGTCGACTACGCGGAGGAGCTGCCGCGCGACCCGAACGGCAAGCTGTACAAGCGAAAGCTGCGCGATCCCTACTGGGTGGGGCGGGAGCGCGCCATCTGATCACGTGGTCGGGACGCTCGGTTGCCTGGCCGCGAGCGCGACCACCGCGGGCTCGGCCTGCCCGCCGAGCGCCGGCGCGATGGTCTCGCAGATCTCGGACGAGACGCACACGATGTGCCACCGGTCGCCGATCACGACGGTCTGATCGTGCACCTGGACGCGCAGGTTGTTCACGAGCTGCTTGGACTCGCCCCAGGTCATGAGGATGACCTCGGTGTCCTCCACCCAGCAGCGGACGTTGTCGATGGCGTTCATGTCGCTGTAGACGTGGTCGTCGCACCGGGTCCACGTCAGCCCCGGCGTGGTCCGCGCCTGCTTCAGCAGGGCCATCGGATCGGCGTACGGTCTGCCGTCGTCGACGGTGGTCGTGGTCATCGGCGCGCTCGCCGTGTCGTCGCCGCTGGTACAGCCGACGCAGCACAGGGCAAGGACCGACAACACTCCTGCCAGTGATCGCACGCGAGGCAGCGTAGCGCGATCACCGGTCCTGGAATCGTGGCGGGCGCTTCTCGGCGAACGCCTTCGGGCCCTCCTTGGCGTCCTCGCTCGCGAAGACCTTCAGGCCGATCTCCGCGTCGAGGGTGAACGCCTCGTTCTCGTGCATGCCTTCGGTCTCGCGGATGGTGCGGAGGATCGCCCGCACCGCCACCGGGCCGTTCGCGGCGATCGCCTCCGCGAGTTCCATGGCCTTCGGCAGGGCCTCGCCGTCCGGCACCACGTGACCGATCAAGCCGATCCGCAGCGCCTCGGCCGCCCGGATGTGGCGGCCGGTCAGCAGCAGGTCCGCGGCCACCGTGTACGGGATCTGCCTCGGCAGCCGCACCGCCGAGCCGCCGAGCGGGTACAGGCCCCAGCGCGGTTCCGACACCCCGAAGCGGGCGCTTTCGCCTGCCACCCGGATGTCGGTCGCCTGCAGGATCTCCGTGCCGCCCGCGATGGCCGGGCCCTCCACCGCCGCGATCAGGGGCTTGGTCAGGCGGCGGCCCTTCAGCAGCGGCTCGATCACCGACGCGTCGAACGAGTTCTCGCTCGGGTGGTTCGTGGTCATGGCCTTCAGGTCGGCGCCCGCGCAGAAGACGCCGCCCGCGCCGGTCAGCACACACGCGCGCACCGCGGGGTCCTCGTCGACGCGGTCCCACGCCTCGCGCATGATCTTCAGCATCTCGGCCGAGAGCGCGTTGCGGGCCGCCGGGCGGTTCATCGTCACGACCAGTACCTGGCCGTTCAGTTCGACGAGGCAGTCCGCCATGAATTCACCTCCTGCTCAGGCATTGCCAGAAACGATAACACGTTCTAATTTAGTTCCGTGGCCCTCAACATCGCGGACCTCTTCGAGCATGCAGTCGACGCCTTTCCCGACCGGACCGCGATCGCATGCGGCGACCGCGCGGCGACCTTCGCCGAACTGGAAGGGCGTGCCAACCAACTGGCCCATCACCTGGCGGAACAGGGCATCGGGCGCGGCGACCACATCGGTCTCTACAGCCGCAACTCCATCGAGGCGATCGAAACCCTGCTCGCGGCGTACAAGCTGCGTGCGGTGACGGTCAACGTGAACTACCGCTACGTCGAGAACGAGTTGCGATACCTCTTCGACAACGCGGACCTCGTCGCCGTCGTCCACGAGCGGCGCTTCTCCGACCGGATGGCGGCGGTCCTGCCGGACACGCCCGGCGTGCGGCACACGCTCGTCATCGACGACGGCACCGACCTGCCCAGCGACAGCACCGGGTACGAGGACGCGCTCGCAGACCAGTCGACCGAGCGGGACTTCGGTGAACGCAGCCCCGACGACCTCTACATCCTCTTCACCGGCGGCACCACCGGTTACCCGAAGGGCGTGATGTGGCGGCACGAGGACGTGTGGCGCACCCTCGGCGGCGGCATCGACTTCTACACCGGCGAGGCGCTGCCCGACGAGTGGGCGCAGTCGCAGCGCGGCCGCGAGTCCGGCGGCATGACGCGGCTGCCGTGCGCGCCGCTCATCCACGGCGCCGCGCAGTGGGCCACGCTCCCTGCCCTGTTCGCCGGTGACACCGTGGTGCTGCTGCCGCAGTTCGACCCGCACGAGGTGTGGCAGGCGATTGACCGGCACCAGGTCCGCGTGGTCACGATCGTCGGTGACGCGATGGCGCGACCACTGCTCGCCGCCTACCAGGAGGGCGACTACGACGCCTCGTCGGTGATCGCGTTCTCCAGCCACGCCGCGCTGTTCTCGCCGTCGGTGAAGGAACAGATCCTCGAGGCGCTGCCGAACGCCGTCATCACCGACGCCATCGGGTCGTCGGAGAGCGGTTTCCAGGGCATGGGCGTGATCCTCAAGGGCTCGAAGCCGGGTGCGGGCGGGCCGAGGGTGAACGGCGGCCCGAAGACCATCGTGATCGATGATGACAACCGTCAGGTAGCGCCCGGGGAGACCGGCAGGCTCGCCCGCGGCGGGCACGTGCCGATCGGCTACTACAAGGACCCGGAGAAGACCGCGTCGATCTTCGTCGAGGTCGATGGCGAGCGGTACGTGGTCGCGGGCGACTACGCGCGGCTCGAGGAGGACGGCACGATCACGTTGCTCGGCCGCGGCAACGTCTCGATCAACACCGGCGGGGAGAAGGTGTTCCCGGAAGAGGTCGAGGCCGCGCTGAAATCCCACGCGGACGTCTTCGACGCGCTCGTCGTCGGCGTACCTGACGAACGTCTGGGACAGCGGGTCGCCGCGCTCGTGCAGCCGTGGGAGGGCCGCGATGTCGACTTCGTGGCGCTCGACACGCACGTGCGCGAACAACTCGCCGGGTACAAGACGCCGCGCAGCATCTGGACCGTCGAGCAGGTCGGCCGCGCGCCGAGCGGCAAACCCGACTACCGCTGGGCGAAGACCTACACCGAGGAGCACGATCCCACCTGGAAGGCGGCCAATGTCGGGGTCTGAGGCGCTGTGCGAACGGCTGGGCATCCAGCACCCGATCTTCGGCTTCACGCCGTCCGAGCACGTCGCGGCGGCGATCAGCCGCGCGGGCGGGCTCGGGGTGCTGGGCTGCGTGCGGTACAACGACCCGGCCGACCTCGACGCCGCACTGTCCTTCATGGACGAGAACACCGGTGGCCGTCCGTACGGTGTGGACATCGTGATGCCGGCCAAGATCCCGACCGAGGGCACGCCGAAGGACCTGTCCGCGCTGGTTCCCCAGGGGCACAAGGAGTTCGTCGAACGGACGCTGCTCAAGCTCGGCGTGCCGCCGCTCTCCGGTGGGTCTGCGGGCGACGCGGGTGTGCTCGGCTGGCTGCACTCGGTCGCCCGGTCGCATGTGGACGTCGCGCTGGGCCACCGGATCTCCCTGATCGCCAACGCGTTGGGTTCACCGCCGACGGACGTCATCGAGCGCGCGCACGAGGCCGGGGTGCCGGTCGCGGCGCTCGCCGGTACCGCGGAGCACGCCAGGCGACATGTCGACAACGGTGTGGACATCGTCGTGGCGCAGGGCTACGAGGCGGGCGGGCACACCGGCGAGATCGCGTCGATGGTGCTGGTCCCCGAGGTCGTCGACGCGGTCGGCGAGCGCGTTCCCGTGCTCGCCGCCGGCGGGATCGGCAGCGGCAGGCAGGTGCTGGCGGCGCACGCGCTCGGCGCGTCCGGCGTGTGGATGGGCTCGTACTGGCTCACCACCGCCGAGTACCAGCTGGGCGAGAGCGCGGTCCAGACCGCGCTCGTGCGGGCGACGTCGAGTGACACCGTCCGGTCGCGGATCTACACCGGCAAACCCGCGCGGCTGCTGAAGAACAAGTGGACGCAGGCGTGGACCGAGGCGGACGCCCCGGAGCCGCTGCCCATGCCGCTGCAGAACATGCTCGTCGGCGAGGCGCACCTCCGGATGTCGAAGGGCGGTGACCCGGACGTGGTCGCGATGCCCGTCGGCCAGATCGTGGGGCGGATGAACGAGGTCCGCCCGGTCGCGGAGGTCATGGCGAGCCTGCTCACCGAGGTCGAGGAGGCGCGGGCCAGACTGAAAGCGTGAGCATCAGGACGCTTTCTTCGCGGATCGTGTACGAGAACCCGTGGCTGACGCTGCGCGAGGACGAGATCGAGCTCGCCGACGGGACGCGCGGCATCTACTCGGTGATCGACAAACCGGACTTCGCGCTGGTCATCCCGTTCGAGAACGACGGCTTCCACCTGGTGGAGGAGTACCGGTACCCGCTCGGCGAGCGGCGCTGGTGCTTCCCGCAGGGCGCGTTCCCGCAGGGCGTCACGGGCACGCCGGAGGAGCTGGCGGCCGCCGAGCTGGGCGAGGAGACCGGCTTCACGGCGGGCCGCTTCGAGCGGCTCGGGTACCTCAACGGTGCGCACGGCATCACCGGCCAGAGCTACCACGTGTTCCTCGCGACGGACCTGACACCCGGTAGGCCGGAGCGGGAGGTCACCGAGCAGGACATGCGGCAGGAGTGGTTCCCGCGCGGCGAGGTGGAACGGATGCTGCGCGACGGCGTGATCACCGACGACTCGTCACTCGCCGCGTACCTGCTCTACACGATGCGTACGTGAAGGCGCTCGCTCTCGGCGTGGCCGGGTTCGCGCTGGCCGGAGGGGCTGTGGGGAGCAGGGTGCGGTCGTGAGGCAGCTGTCGTCGCGGTTGGTGTACGAGAACCAGTGGCTGTCGCTGCGGGAGGACCAGGTCGCGCGAGCGGACGGCTCGCAGGGCATCTACTCGGTGGTGGACGCCGCCGACTTCGCGCTGGTGATGCCGTTCGAGAACGACGGGTTCCACCTGGTCGAGCAGTACCGGTACCCGGTGGGGGCGCGGTCGTGGGAGTTCCCGTCGGGGTCGTTCCCGCAGGGTGTCACCGGCACGCCGGAGGAGCTGGCGGCCGCCGAGCTGCGGGAGGAGACCGGGCTCACGGCCGGGAACCTCGAGCGGATCGGGTATCTCAACCCGGCGAACGCGATGTCGGGACTCGGGTGCCACGTCTTCCTCGCGACGGACCTGGCACCCGGTAGGCCGGAGCGGGAGGCCACCGAACAGGACATGCGGCAGGAGTGGTTCCCACGCGGCGAGGTGGAGCGAATGCTGCGCGACGGCGTGATCACCGACGGTCCGTCGATCGCGGCGTACCTGCTGCTGAGACTGCGGAGCTGACGCACCGCGGCAGGTTGCCCGCGAAGCGGGCCGCAACAAAGGGAGCCGCAAGGGGGCGCGAGCCCACACCACTCCCGAGGCTGCCATCCCGGAGACCTGCCACTCTGGCGAGGAGGCCCGTCCGGCGAGGACAAACCACCCACAGCAGCCGGAGCAGGGCGGACCGGGGCAGCGGGGTCAACCCCAAGCACGCCGCACAGCCGAACCAGCCAGATCAGCGGGCCAAACCGCCCGGAACGCAACCCCCACCCTGTCCCGGGGGCATCCCGCCTTGCCAGTCTACCAGTGGGTACCGACAAAACCAGGCGAACCGAGCCAGCCTGTGGATAACTACCCCTGCTGTGGACAACTCAGGGCACGAAAAGGGGCCGGCACGAAGGCCGGCCCCCATGTGATCGACAGTTCAGCCGCTCTTGCGGCGGAACGTGCGTTTCGCGGCCGCGGGGCCGTGGGCGTTGTCCACCTTGGAGCGGGCGTCCGCGTGTTCCTGGCCCTTGCGGTTCTGCGCCTGCTTGCGCTCCAGTGCCGCGCGGAAAGCGGCCTTCACATCCTCCTGCTCGGGCTCCGCCTCGGCGGACTCGGGAACGGACGTGGATTCCGGTTTGTCAGGCATGACCTCAGGGTCGCACGGACCGGGCACCCCAGTCGAGCCGGATTGGGTCGCTCGACGGGGTCAGCGGTTCGAACTCCAGTTCACGTCCCGGGCGCCACCACACGGTGTCCGGGGTGCGCCAGCGCTGGGCCGACAACGTGCGCTTGAGCACCTTGTAGGTGGCCGTTCTCGGCAGGCGGGCCGTGATGCGGAGGAACCTCGGGACCTGCTTGGGGCCCAGGTCGGTCTGCGCCGCCAGGAACTCCGCGAACTCATCCGGGTCGAACTCGCCGCGTACCACCAGCGCGGCCATCACCTGGTCGCCGGCGTGCGGGTCCGGGACCGCGTACACCGCCGCCTCGGCCACCGACGGGTGGCGCAGCAGGACCCGTTCGATCGGGCCCGCGCCCAGGTTCTCACCATCGACCCGCAGCCACTCCGAGGTGCGGCCCACGAAGAACAGGTAGCCGTCCTCGTCCTGGTAGACCAGGTCGCCGCTCCAGAACCTGCCGTCGCGGACGCGGTCGGCGTCGGCGGACGAGTCCTTGTAGTAGCCCGCGAACTGGCCCGCGCCCGACGTGTTCACCAGCTCGCCCACCTCGCCAGGTGGGCACGGCGCTCCCGACGGGTCCAGCACCGCCAGCGGGGGATCCAGGTGACCCAGTGAGCCCTGCGGCGTGCCCGGCGGGCGCGGCACGACGATGCCGCCCTCGGTCGAGCCGTACGCGTCCACCACCTGGCAGCCGAACCTCGTCGCGAACGCCTCGACGTCGCGTGCGTTGGCCTCGTTGCCGAACATCACCTTCAGCGGGTTGTCCGCGTCGTCCGGCTTCTCCGGGGTGGAAAGCACATAGGAGAGCGGTTTCCCCACGTAGTTCGCGTACGTCACGCCGTAGTCCCGGACGTCTTCCAGGAAGCCCGACGCCGAGAACCGCCGCCGCAGCGCGATGCGCGCGCCCGCCGCCAGGCCCACCGCCCAGCCCGCGATGATCGCGTTCGAGTGGAACATCGGCATCGACACGTACGTGGTGTCACCCTGGCCAAGGCCGTACCGGGCCGCCAGCATCCTGCCAGGACCCGCGATCTTGCCGTGCGTGCAGCGGACCGCCTTCGGCTCGCCGCTGGTGCCGGACGTGAAGATCAGCATCAGCAGGTCGTCCGGGGTGGCGGGTACCGCTTCGAGCGGCGCGTACTGGTGGCGGTACGCGCTGACGTGCCAGGCCGCCGAGTCGACGTCCAGCACGCGGGCGCCGATCTCCAAGCCCTGCAACAGTTCCACGTACCGGCTGTCGGTCAGCACAACCTGACAGTCGGCGAGTTTGATGTCCCTGACCAGCGCTTCGCCGCGCCTGCTGGTGTTCAGGCCGACGACCACCGCGCCCGCGAGCGCGGCGCCGCCGAGCAGGAACGAGAACTCGGGGGTGTTGTCCATCAGCACGCCGACGTGGAACGGACCGGGCCTGCGCAGCGACCGGAGCAACGCCGCGCGGTCGGCGCACTCCCGCAGGTGCTCGGCCCAGGTCCACTGCCGGCCCTCGAACACGAGTCCGGGGTCCGCATCTTCCGCGCGGGCGAGCAGCAGCTCGGTGACGGTGGGGACCTGATCCCCCTGCGCGGTCATGCGAAAACCTCCTCAGGCCGGCTCCGCGGCCAGTGCTGTACCGATGCGGCGCAGGTGCGTGGTGGCGCCGCCAAGAGTGAACTCGATGCGTTTCGTGGCCACAAAATATCGATGCAACGGGTAGTCCACGTCAATACCCACTCCGCCGTGAATGTGTACCGCGGCATGGGCTATGCGGTGACCACCATCGGCGGCCCAGAACTTCGCGGTCGCGATCTCATTGTGGGCAGCCAGATTTTTGGACAGTCGCCAAGCGGCCTGCCACAGGGTGAGCCGAATCGCCTCGACGTCGATGTAACAGTCGGCGAGGCGTTGTCCCACTGCCTGAAATGTCGCAATCGGTCGGTCAAATTGCACTCTGCCAGTTGCATACTTCGCCGTCATCTGCAGACTCTCGGCCGAAACTCCTGCTTGGAGCGCGCAGAGGCCGACCGTGCCACGGCTGGTGAGCCAGTCGACGACCGCCGAGCCGCCGCCGGGCTCGCCCAGCACGCGGTCGTCGCCGAGAACGACGTCGTCGAGTTCCAGCAATCCTTCGACATCGCCGTCGACGATCTCCTGGCGCCGTACGGTCACACCCGAATCCGTTGGAGTGATAAGGAACACAGTCAGTCCGAGCGCGGTTTCCGCGGGCACCAGAAACAGATTCGCCACAGGTCCGGCTTGCATCGCGACTTTTGAACCGTGCACATGCCATTGTGCAGATGCACTTGCACGCTCGGCGGTTGTCGCGGGCCGCGCCGGATCGACATCGACCTCTTCGGACAGTGCCGCCGTGAGCACCAGCGCCCCGGCCGCGGCCGGGGCGGCCCACGCCGCCCGCTGCGCGTCGGTGCCGAACTCCGCGATCGCCGACGCGGCCTGCACGATCGAGCACAGGTACGGCACCGGCGCGACCGCGCGGCCCAGTTCCACGAGCACCGCGCACTGCTCGAGGAGTCCCAGCCCGCTGCCGCCGACGGACTCCGGCAGCGCCGCGGACAGCACGCCCGCCTTCGCCAGGTCCGTCCACAGTGCACGGTCGAACCGGTCGCCCGTCGCCTCGACCTCGGCGAGCCTGACGGGTGTCAGGTGGTCGGCCACGATCGTCCTGGCCAGTTCCGCCAGGTCGGTGCACTCGTCACTGAAGGAGAAATCCACAGCTCACCTCTTCGCCACGGGCAGGCCGAGACCGACCGCTGCCACGATGTCCCGTTGCACCTCGTTGGTCCCGCCGCCGAACGTCAGGATCAGCGACGCCCGCTGCATGCGTTCGATCCGGCCGCGCAGCAGTGCGCCCGGGGAGCCCGCCCGCACGTTCGCCTGCGGCCCGAGCACCTCCATGAGCAGCCGGTACGCCTCGGTCGCGAACTCGGTGCCGAACACCTTGGTCGCGGACGCGTCGGCGGGGTTGAGCCCCTTGCCCGTGTCGTCGTCCGCGCCCCACGCGATCTTCCAGTTCACCAGCTTCAGGAACTCGGCCTTCGCGTGCACCCGGGCCAGGTGGAGCTGCACCCACTCCTGGTCGATCACCCGCCGCCCGTCGGGGAGTTTCGTCGCCTGCGCCCACTCGCGCACCTCACGCAGGGCCTCGCGGACCGGCGCCGACGACGTCAGCGCGACGCGTTCGTGGTTGAGCTGGTTGGTGATCAGCGGCCAGCCGCGGTTCACCTGACCGACCAGCGCGTCGGCGGGCACCCGCACGTCCTGGTAGTACGTCGCGCTCGTGGTCGGCCCGGACATCGTGCGGACCGGCGTCCACGAGAAACCGTCGGCGTCCGTCGGCACGATCAGGATCGACAGGCCCTTGTGCTTCGGCGCGTCCGGGTCGGTGCGGCACGCGAGCCACACGTAGTCGGCGTAGGAGATCAGCGAGGTCCACATCTTCTGCCCGTTGACCACCCAGTCCGCGTCGTCACCGGAGCCGTCGCGGACAGCCCTGGTCCGCAGCGACGCGAGGTCCGTCCCGGCCTCCGGTTCGGAGTAGCCGATCGCGAAGTGCAGCTCGCCGGAGGCGATTCGCGGCAGGTAGAACCGCTTCTGTTCTTCGGTCCCGAACCGCATGATCGTCGGGCCGACCGTGTTGATCGTCAGGAACGGCACGGGTGCCCCGGCGACGGCCGCCTCGTCGGTGAAGACGAGCTGGTCGATCATGGGCCGGGCCTGTCCGCCGTACTCCTCCGGCCAGCCCAGCGCGAGCCAGCCGTCGGCCCCCATCTGCCGCACGATCTCCTTGTACACCTCACCGTCGCCGTAGTCGCCGCCCGCGGCGAGCGCCTCCCGCCGCTCGGGCGTCATCAGCGTGGCGAAGTACGCCCGCAGTTCGCGCCGCAGTGCTTCCTGCGCCGGCGTGTACGCGATGTGCATCCGCCCTCCCTGAACACTAGAACACGTTCTAAGAATGTACTAGAGTCCTGGCCAAACGAGGAGGTCCGGCGATGAAGGCGGCGGTACTCAACCAGATCGGGGACGCCGAACTCGAGCTGCGCGACGACGTGACGACCACCGCCGTCGGCCCCGAGGAGGTCCGGATCCGGGTGCGTGCCACCGGCGTGTGCCACAGCGACATCTCCGCCATGGACGGCACGCTGCCGGCACTCGCGCCGGGCGTCCTCGGGCACGAGGGCGCTGGCGAGGTCGTCGAGACCGGCGGCAACCCGGCCTTCGGCTACGGGAAGCTCGACCTCGACGGCATGATCACCACGCGGATCACGCTCGACGAGGTCAACGACGCCCTGCGGGACGGCGCGAACGTCATCCGACAGATGGTCGTCTGCTGATGCTCGCCGGGAAGGTCGCGATCGTCACCGGCGCTGGTGCCGGGCTGGGGCGGGCCGAAGCGCTCGCGCTCGCCCGCGCGGGCGCCGACCTCGTGGTCAACGACGTCGACGAGGTCTCCGGCGCGGACCTGGTCGACGAGATCGAGTCGTTGGGTGCCAAGGCGGTGCTCGTGCGCGGCGACGTGTCCGACTCGGACACCGCGAAGGCGCTGACCACGACCGCCATCGACCGGTTCGGCGGGCTGCACGTCGTCGTGAACAACGCGGGTGTGCTGCGCGACCGGATGCTGTTCAACATGACCGACGACGAGTGGGACCTCGTCGTCCGCGTGCACCTGCGCGGCCACTTCCTCCTGTCCCGCAACGCGGCCGCCTACTGGCGGGGGCACGCCAAGGCCAACGGCGGCACCACGTACGGGCGCGTGGTGAACACCGCGTCGGAGGCGTTCCTGTTCGGCTCGGAAGGTCAGCCGAACTACGCCGCGGCCAAGGCGGGGATCACCTCGCTCACCCTCGCCACCGCGCGCGGGCTCGCCAGGTACGGCGTGCGGGCCAACGCGATCTGCCCGCGCGCCAGGACCGCCATGACCGCGGCGGCCTTCGGGGCCGCTCCGGCCGGTGTGGATCCCCTGTCCCCGGACCACGTCGCGCCGCTCGTCGCCTACCTCGCCTCGCCCGCCGCCGACAAGATCAGCGGACAGGTGTTCGTCGTGTACGGCGGCATGGTGGCGCTGCTCGCGCCGCCGACCGTCGAAGCGCGGTTCGACCATCCACAGTGGACTCCGGAGGCGCTGGACACCGCGGTGGGGGCGTACTTCGCCGACCGCGACCCCGGGAAGACGTTCGCCGCGATGGACCTGATGTCGCTCGAGGAGGGGCAATGACGCTCAGTCTGCTCGCCCGCCGGGACGAAGTGGGGCTCACGGACGGCATGCTGCTGATCGACGGGAAGTGGCGCGGTGCCACGTCCGGCGAGACGTGGACGCACCTCCACCCCGCGACCGGCGAGGCCATCGGCGACATCGCGGTCGCCGGACCGTCCGATGTGGATGAGGCGGTCCAGGCCGCGCGCCGCGCGTTCGACGACGGCCGCTGGTCGAACACCCGCGCCGGGGTACGCGTCAAGGCACTGCACCGGTACGGGGACCTCCTGCGCGACCACGCCGACGAGCTGCGTGGCCTGCAGGCACTCGACAACGGCGTGCCGCTGTCGTTCGGGCCGGTGTACGCGACCTCGGTCGGTGCCGCCGCGGACGCGTTCGACCACCACGCGGGCTGGATCGACAAGCTCGGCGGCCAGACGCTCACCCCGTACCAGGGCGGCGACCACCTCGCGATGACCTTCCGCGAGCCGATCGGTGTGGTCGCGGCGATCCTGCCGTGGAACGGGCCGTTCCTGCTGTACGCGCAGAAGCTCGCGCCCGCGCTCGCCGCCGGGTGCACGGTGGTGCTGAAGCCGTCCGAGTACGCCACGTTCTGCGTGCTGCGCATGGTCGAGCTTCTCGCCGAGGCGGGTATCCCGGACGGTGTGGTCAACGTCGTGACCGGACCGGGTGACCCGACCGGCGAGGCGCTGATGACCCACCCGCTCGTCGACAAGGTCAGCTTCACCGGCAGCCGCGGCGTCGGCAAACGGATCGTCGCCGCGTCGGCCGACACGCTCAAGCGGGTCTCGCTCGAACTGGGCGGCAAGAGCCCGACGCTGGTGTTCCCGGACGCACCGGACATCGGCCTCGCCGCGATGACCACCATGGGCACCGTCACCATGGGACTGTCCGGGCAGGCCTGCGTCGCGCACACCCGCGCCTTGGTGCACCGGGACGTCTACGACCAGTTCCTCGGCGCCGCCGAGATGATGGCGGGCGCGATCACCTACGGCGACCCGTTCGAGGCGTCCACACTGGCGAGCCCGCTCATCAACACCAAGCAGCTCGACCACGTCATGGGCCTCATCGCCCGAGGCAAGGAACAGGGCGCGCGGGTCGTGTGCGGCGGCGAGCGCGTCGAGGGCGACCTCGCGGCGGGCAACTTCGTGCGGCCGACGATCTTCGCCGACGTGGACAACACCATGGACATCGCCCGCCAGGAGGTCTTCGGGCCGGTCCTCGCGGTGATCCCGTTCGAGCACGAGGACGAGGCCGTCGCGATCGCCAACGACACCGAGTACGGTCTCGGCGCCGGTCTGTACACGGCGGACGCACGCCGGGCCTTCCGGCTCGCGCGGCGCCTGCGGGCGGGCACGGTCGGCATCAACGGGTTCCAGGTCGAGCCGCACCTGCCGTTCGGCGGCTTCAAGCAGTCCGGGCTCGGGCGTGAGGGCGGGCAGAGCGCGTTCGAGGCCTACACGGAACTCAAGACGGTCCTGATGCCACTCACTGAGGAGTTGATGTGACATGGGTCGGCTGACCGGGAAGGTCGCGCTGATCACCGGCGCCGCCGGTGGACAGGGCGCGGCCGCCGCGCGGCGGTTCACGGAAGAGGACGCGCGGGTCGTCGTCACGGACGTCAACGACGAGGCGGGCAAGGAGTTCGCCGCCGAGATCGGCGCGCACTACGTGCACCTGGACGTGTCGCGGGAGGACGAGTGGACGGCCGCGGTCGCCGAGGCGGTCGAGGTGTACGGACCACCGAACGTGCTGGTCAACAACGCGGGCATCCTGCACTTCGCACTGCTCACCGAGACCGCGCTCGACGACTACATGCGAGTGATCCAGGTGAACCAGGTCGGCACGTTCCTCGGCATGCGCACCGTCGCGCCGCTGATGGTCGACGGCGGTGGCGGCTCCATCGTCAACGTGTCCTCTGTGGAGGGACTGGCGGCGACACCGGCGCTGACCGCGTACACCGCCAGCAAGTTCGCGGTACGCGGCATGACGAAGGTGGCGGCGCTGGAACTGGCGCGCAAAGGGGTGCGGGTGAACTCCATCCACCCCGGCGCGATCGAAACGGGCCTGTTGCCCACCGCGCTCGGCGGGCAGCCCGTCGACCTGACCTATGTTGGCAAACGGGTGCCGCTGAAAAGGGTGGGCCAGCCACCCGAGATCGCGGAGCTGGTGCTGTTCCTGGCCAGCGATGAGAGCTCCTATTGCACGGGCGCCGAGTTCGTGGCGGACGGGGGTGTGACCGCGGCCCATTCTTTGTCGAGTTTCGGGTAACCGCAACGGATCGCGGTCGTTGTACCTCACGGGTGATGGCACATGAGCAATGAAGCTGGCGTGCGTCCCCCGCCTGTGCGTGCGCTCGCCCAGGTGGGGCGCATGTCGACGCTCGCCTGGGAGGTCGTCAGGTACACGCCCCGGCGGCCGTTCCAGTGGCGTGAGCTGATCCAGCAGTGCTGGTTCTTCGCGAGCGTCACGATCCTGCCGACGGCACTCGTGTCGATCCCGTTCGGTGCGGTCATCGCGTTGCAGCTCGGGTCGCTGACACAGCAGATCGGCGCGCAGTCGTTCACCGGCGCGGCCAGCGCGCTCGCGATCGTGCAACAGGCGTCGCCGTTGATCACCGCGCTGCTGGTGGCGGGTGCGGGTGGGTCGGCCATGTGCGCGGACATCGGGTCGCGGACGATCCGTGAGGAGATCGACGCGCTCGAAGTCCTTGGCGTGTCACCGGTGCAGCGGCTCATCGTGCCGCGCGTGCTCAGCATGACGATCGTCGCGGTGCTGCTCAACGGGCTCGTCAGCGTGGTCGGGGTCGCGGGTGGCTACTTCTTCAACGTGGTCATGCAGGGTGGTACACCGGGCGCGTACCTGGCGTCGTTCAACGCGCTCGCGCAGCTGCCGGACCTGTGGATCAGCGAGATCAAGGCCGTGCTGTACGGGTTCGTCGCCGGCATCGTGGCGGCCTACCGCGGGCTCAACCCGGGGCGCGGGCCGAAGGGTGTCGGCGACGCGGTGAACCAGACGGTCGTGATCACCTTCCTGCTCCTGTTCCTCATCAACGTGGTCCTGACGGGCATCTACCTGCAGATCGTTCCGCCGAAGGGCATGTAATGGCCACAGTGGACATTCCGCCGAAGGTGCCGCGACGGCTGGTCGTCGTCGCCACCCAGCCCGCGGACGGGCTCGCCACACTGGGCCGGCAGCTCGCGTTCTACGTGCGTGTCCTCGCGTGGGTGCCGCGCACGCTCGCCCACTACCCGCGCGAGATCCTGCGTCTGCTGTCGGACGTGTTCTTCGGCTCCGGCGCGCTCGCGGTCATCGGCGGCACGCTCGGCGTGATGATCGGCATGACCGTGTTCACCGGGCTCATCGTGGGCCTGCAGGGGTACTCGGCGCTCAACCAGCTCGGCACGTCCGCGCTCACCGGGTTCATCGCCGCGTACTTCGACACCCGCGAGGTCGCGCCGCTGGCGGCCGGGCTCGCGCTGTCGGCCACCGTGGGCTGCGGGTTCACCGCGCAGCTCGGCGCGATGCGGATCTCCGAGGAGATCGACGCGCTCGAGGTCATGGCGGTGCCGTCGCTGCCCTACCTCGTGACCACGCGGGTGATCGCCGCGGTCACGGCCGTGATTCCCCTGTACCTGGTGGGTCTGCTGTCGTCGTACGTGGCGTCGCGGCAGGTGACGGTGTGGTTCTACGGGCAGTCCGCGGGCACGTACGACCACTACTTCTACCTCTTCCTACCGCCGGAGGACGTGCTGTGGTCGTTCCTCAAGGTGATCGTGTTCAGCATCGTCGTGATCCTCGTGCACTGCTACTACGGCTACACCGCGTCCGGCGGCCCGGCCGGAGTCGGAGTGGCAGTGGGTAGGGCGGTGCGCGCGGCGATCGTGGTGCAGATGCTCCTCGACTTCTTCCTGTCGCTCGCCATCTGGGGCGCTACCACGACAGTGCGGTTGGCAGGGTGAGCGGAGCTTGCGGAGCGAAAAGACGATGATGAGCGGAGCTTGCGGAGCGAAAAGACGATGGTGAGCGGAGCTTGCGGAGCGAAAAGACGATGGTGAGCGGAGCTTGCGGAGCGAAGAGACGATGATGAGCGAACGACGCCGATACCAGATCTACGGGCTGATCTTCCTGGTGATCGCCGGGATGTTCGTCGTGCTGTCCGTCGCCTTCTACCGCAAGACGTTCACGCCGGTCGTGCCGGTGACCCTGGAGACCGACCACGTCGGCAACCAGCTCCGCACCGGCGCGGACGTCAAACTGCGCGGGGTGATCGTCGGCGAGGTGCGGACCATCCGGGCCCACGGCGACCACGCGGTCCTCGACCTCGCGCTGGACCCGGACCACGTCGGTGACATCCCGGGCAACGTGTCCGCACGGCTGCTGCCGAAGACGTTGTTCGGTGAACGGTACGTCGCGCTGCAGACGCCAGGGGCGCCGAACGGGACGCTGCGGGAGGGTGCGGTCATCGGGCAGGACCGCACCAGCTCGGCCATCGAGATCGAGCAGGTGCTCGACAACCTCATGCCGGTACTGCGGGCCTTGCAACCCGAGAAGCTCGCGTCCACCCTGAACGCGATGTCGACCGCGCTCGACGGGCGCGGCAAGCAGTTCGGGGACACGCTCGTCCAGCTCGGGCAGTACCTGGGGGAGATCACGCCGTCGCTGCCGGACCTGCGGGCGAACATCCAGCGGCTCGCGACGGTCGCGGACACGTACGCGCAGGCCGGGCCGGAGCTGCTGACCGCGTTGCGGGACCTGACCGTCACCACGCAGACGGTCGTCGAACAACGCGGCCAGCTGGCGAACCTGTACAGCACGCTGACGAACGCGTCGATCGACCTCACCGGTTTCCTGGCCGCCAACAAGGACAACATCATCAACCTGGCGAGCGAGTCGGAGTCCACCCTGGCGGTGCTGGCGAAGTACGCACCCGAGTACCCGTGCCTGCTCAAGCAGCTGGTCGACGCGATCCCGTCGGCCGACAAGGCGTTCGGCAAGGGCACCGACACCCCGAACGTCACCCGCGTGACCATCGAGATCACGTCCAGCCGCGGCAAGTACGAGCCGGGGGTGGACACCCCGCGGTACGACGACAAGCGTGGTCCCGCGTGTTATCCGGTCGCGAAGCCACCGGCCAGGTTCCCGCAGTACCCGGAGGGCGGGCCGCTCGACGACGGGTCGTCGAAACCGCCGCCACCGAACTCGGACCGGCCGGAGGACTTCCCGAACACGCTGCCGCAGAACGCCTCGGACGCCCAGGTCGCGAACACGCCCCCTGAGCGGGAACTCATCGCGGCACTCATCGCGCCGGGGCTCGGGGTGTCTCCGGCGGACGTGCCGGAGTGGTCGTCACTGCTGCTCGGTCCGCTGTTCCGAGGGGCGGAGGTGACGGTCGAATGAGGCACTTCGCCGGTCCCCTGATCAAGATGACCGTGTTCGCGGTCGTCACCGTGACCCTGACCGCGTTGCTGGGGTTGACGATCGCCAACACCACGCTCGGCGACACCTCGGGTTACGTCGCCAGGTTCACCGACGCCACCGGGCTCAACGAGGGCGACGACATCCGCATGTCCGGTGTCCGGATAGGACAGATCACCGACATCTCGGTGGTCGACGACAGGTGGGCGGACGTCCGGTTCGACGTGGAGGCGTCGCGGCGGCTGCCGAAGTCGGTGACCGCGACCATCAAGTACCGCAACCTGATCGGCCAGCGGTACATCGCACTCGCGATCGGCTCCGGCGACACCAACGCGGTGCTGCGGCCCGGCGACCTGATCCCGCTCGACCGCACCCAGCCCGCGCTGAACCTGACGCAGCTGTTCAACGGCTTCCAGCCACTGTTCCAGGCGCTGCAACCCGACCAGGTCAACAAGCTCGCCGGTGAGCTGATCCAGGTGCTGCAGGGCGAAGGCGGCACGATCGACAGCGTGCTGGCGCACACCGCGTCGCTCGCGAGCACGGTCGCGAGCAAGGACAAGGTGATCGGACAGGTCATCGACAACCTCAACACCGTGCTGACCACGGTCAACGAACGCACGACCGAGGTGTCCGGCCTCATCGACCAGCTGCAGCAGCTCGCCTCCGGGCTCGCCGCGCAACGGCAGCCGATCGGTGACGCGATCAGCGCGCTCGGCGACCTGACCCAGTCGACGGCCGGGCTGCTGTCGTCGGCACGGCCGCCGATCAAGGAGGACATCGCCGCGCTCGGCAGGCTCGCGGGGAACCTCGCCGACCACGGCGACACGGTCGACAAGTTCCTCGCCGGCCTGCCGCACAAGGTCCAGACGATCAGCCGGGTGTCGAGCTACGGCGGTTGGTACAACTACTACCTCTGCAGCATGTCGGGCCGGGTCGGGGTGTCGGACCTCGGCATCTCCGTCGACCTGCCGCTGCTGCCCGTGCCAGGAACGCCTCCCGCTGAGAGGTGCCAATGAGCGGAGCTTGCGGAGCGAGGAAGAACCCGTGAAGTCACTGAAAGAGCGGGACCAGGCGGCCGTCGGCACGGTGACGATCGTGCTGCTGGTGCTCGGCCTGCTCGTCGCGTTCAACTCCGACGACCTGCCGATCATCGGCGGCGGTACCACCTACACCGCCGAGTTCCGCGAGTCCGCCGGGCTGCGGCCGGGCAACGAGGTGCGGCTCGCCGGGGTCAAGGTGGGCGAGGTGCGGTCGGTCGAGCTGGCCCGCAACAAGGTGGTCGTGGACTTCCGCGTCGACGACGTGAGCCTCGGTGACCGCAGCACGGTGTCCATCCAGATCAAGACGTTGCTGGGGGACAAGTTCCTGGGCATCACCTCGTCCGGAAAGACCCCGCAGAGCGCCAACGACCCGATCCCGGTCAGTCGCACGCAGACGCCGTTCGACATCGTGCCCGCGGTCGGGAAGCTGTCGCAGACCGTCGACCAGATCGACACGAAACAGCTCGCGCAGAGCTTCCAGACCATCTCCGACACGTTCGCGAACAGCCCTCGGCACATGAAGGACACGCTGACCGGCCTGTCCCAGCTGTCGGCCACACTGTCCACACGGGACGAGCAGCTGAAGACGCTCCTCGCGAACACCGCCGGGTTCTCCAAGACCGTCGCCGACCGCGACGAACAGCTTCAGCAGCTGTTCACCGACGCGTCACTGCTGCTCGGCGAGCTGCAGCTGCGCCGAGACGCCGTGCACCTGCTCCTGACCGGCACCACCACCCTGTCCGGTGAGCTGCGCGGGCTGGTCGCCGACAACCAGGCGCAGCTCAAACCCGCGCTCGACGAGCTGGACCGCGTCACCACGATCCTCGCGAAGAACCAGGCGAACCTGTCGGAGAGCCTGCGTTCGCTCGCGCCGTACGTGCGGACCTTCAACAACGTCGTCGGCAACGGCCGCTGGTTCGAGGGGTACATCTGCGGGTTGCTGCCGCCCCCGACCGACCTCGGCGTCCTCACCATCAACCCCGAGGGCTGCACGCCGCCGCTCGCCTACACCGAGGGGGGTGGGCGGTGAACGCGCGGGCGATGCTGGGCGAGAGCCGCGCGAGCCGCCGCGCCGCGCTCGTCGTGATCTACGCGCTGGCGTTGATGCTGCTGATCAGCGCGGCGCTGTGGTGGATCACGATGGAACGGCCCGGCACCAGGATCACGGCGTACTTCTCGAAGGCCGTCGGGGTCTACCCGGACTCCGAGGTGAAGGTGCTCGGGATCGGCGTCGGGCGCATCACGTCGGTGACCCCGCAGGGCGACCGGGTGCGGGTCGAGATGTCCGTGGCCGACGGCATCGAGATCCCCGCGACCGCGCAGGCGGTCGTGGTCGCGCCCTCACTGGTCAGCGACCGGTACGTGCAGCTGACCCCGGCGTACGAGTCGGGCCCGCTGATGGCCGACGGCACGGTCATCCCGCTGGAACGCACCGCGACACCGGTCGAGCTGGACGACCTGACCGCGAGCGTCAACGACCTCACGACCGCGCTGGGACCCAATGGTGCCAACTCCGACGGTGCGCTGTCGGACGTGCTCGACACCGCCGCCGCGAACCTGTCGGGCAACGGCGAGCTGTTCAACCAGACCATCCAGCAGCTCTCCGCCGCCTCGGCCGCGCTGGCGGACTCGAGCGGCGACCTGTTCACCACCGTCGACAACCTCGCCACGTTCACCGAGGCGCTCGCCGAGAGCGATGCGCAGGTCAGGTCGTTCAACGACAAGCTCGCCGACGTGAGCGGCTACCTCGCCGAGGACCGCGACGAGCTGGGCACCGCCCTCACCTCGCTCGGCACCGCGCTCACCGACGTGCACGGGTTCATCGCCGACAACAAGGACGCCATCAGCTCCAATGTGGGCAAGCTGACCGGCGTGACGCAGGCCTTGGTCGACCAGCGGGCCGCGGTCGCGGAGATCCTGGACGTGGCGCCGCTCGCCATGTCGAACTTCCTCAACACCTACGACGCGGCGTCCGCGTCGTTCGCGATCCGCGGCAACCTGAACGAGCTGACCTACCCGCCGGTGCTGATGCTGTGCCGCACGCTGCGAGCCGGCACCCCGGCGGAGCTGCCGAAGACGATCAGCGACATCTGCACGCAGCTCGCCCCGTACATCGACGGCACGCTCGGCCTGCCCTCCCTGGCGGAGGTGCTCGGCGCGTTGTCGGCGGGCGAGCTGCCGCCGTTGCCGATCCCGATCCTCGACCTGTCCACCGCGGCCACGGGCGGTGGCCGATGAGAAAATTGTCGCTGTGCCTGGTTTTCCTGCTCGCGGGCTGTGCCACGGGCGGGTTCTCCGGCATGTACCAGCTGCCGCTGCCCGGCGGTGCGGACCTCGGTGAGCACCCGTACCGGGTCGTCGCGCAGTTCGGTGACGTGCTCGACCTCGTGCCGCAGGCCGGGGTGAAGGTGCACGACGTCGCGGTCGGCCGGGTCGACAGGATCGAGCTGGCCGAGGACAACAGGACCGCCGTGGTGACGATGCTCGTCAACGGTGACGTGCACCTGCCTGCCAACGCGGCCGCCGAGCTGCGGCAGTCGTCGCTGCTGGGCGAGAAGTTCGTGGAGCTGCGCGCCCCGGACAGTCCGGAAGGGACACTCCGCGACGGCGCGGTGATCCCGATCGACCACACCAACCGGAACCCGGAGATCGAAGAGGTCCTCGGCGCGTTGTCGTTGCTGCTCAACGGCGGCGGCATCAGCCAGCTCTCGACGATCGTGGACGAGGTGAACCAGGCGCTCGACGGCAACGAGCCGGAGCTGCGCGCCACGCTCGCCAACATCGACAGCGTCGTGACGGTCCTGGACAGCGAGAAGAACAACATCACGAAGGCCATCGACGCGCTCGGCCGCCTGTCGGGCAGGCTCGCCGCGCAGACCGACGACATCAAGGTCGCGCTCGACCGGCTCGGCCCGGGGCTCGCGGTCGTCAACGAGCAGCGGGACGCGCTCGTCACGATGCTGGGCGCGCTGGAGAACCTGTCGACCGTCGCCGTCGACACCGTCGAGCGCAGCCGCGACGACCTCGTCGACGACCTGAAGCTCCTCGCCCCCACGCTGAACAAGCTCGCGGAGGCAGGCTCGGACCTGCCGAACTCGTTGCAGTTCCTCGTGACCTACCCGTTCACCGATTACTTCCTCAACGCCGTCAAGGGCGACTACGTCAACGTGGACGTCAAGTTCGACCTGGACCTGTCGGTGCTGCTGGAGAACCTGGAGAACGCGAGCACGCCGATCATCCCGATCCCCGGCCTGTCGCCGGCTCCCGGGCCGGCGCCGTCGCAGTCCCAGGAGCCGCTGCTGCCGGTGCCGACGCTGCCGCAGGTCCCGCAGGGCGACGTACCCGGCGGGCTGACCGGGCTGCTCGGCTCGCTGCTGGGGGTGGGGCGCTGATGTTGTTGCGTGGCACCAAGGTCCGGCTGTTCCTGTTCGCGATGATCGCGGTCGTCGGCATCGTGTACGTCGGCGGCACCTACGCGGGCCTGGACCGGTTGTTCGGTACGCGCGGCTACCGGGTCGTCGTGCAGCTCGCGGACTCGGGCGGGATCTTCGCCAACGCCGAGGTGACCTACCGCGGTGTGACCGTCGGCCGGGTCGAGCGGCTGCGGCTGTCCGACGACGGGGTGGACGTGCTCCTCGACATCGAGGACGACGCGCCGCCCATCCCGGCTGACACGCGTGCGGTGGTGGCGAACCGGTCCGCGGTCGGCGAGCAGTACGTCGACCTGCGACCCGAACACGACCGCGGCCCGTACCTCGCGGAGGGCTCGGTCGTGCCCCGCGACCGCACGTCGACCCCGTCGAGCCCGGAGACCCTGCTGTCCAACCTGGACACGTTCGTCGACAGCGTGCCGCAGGACTCGTTGCGCACCACGGTCGACGAGCTGTACCTCGCCTTCCAGAACGCGGGCCCGGCGCTGCAGGTGCTGCTCGACAGCGC
Source organism: Actinophytocola algeriensis (assembly GCF_014203735.1). Taxonomy (GTDB): domain Bacteria; phylum Actinomycetota; class Actinomycetes; order Mycobacteriales; family Pseudonocardiaceae; genus Actinophytocola; species Actinophytocola algeriensis. Next base: position 359,579 of record NZ_JACHJQ010000001.1, read on the forward strand.
GGGCACGCTGACCGACGCCGCGACCGAGCACCTGCCGCAGACCACGTCGCTGTTGTCCAACGGCCGCGTCGTGCTGGAGACGCAGGCGGAGCAGACGCGGCAGATCCTGGACTACAGCGGCAACCTGCGGCTCATCGCCGAACAGCTGAAGACGTCGAACCCGGACCTGCGCAAGCTGATCGCGGCGGCGCCGGTGGTCGCGGTGCAGGTCAACGACCTCCTCCGCGACTCCGGCCAGGACCTCGGCGTGATCATCGCGAACCTGCTGACCACCATGCAGGTCACGAGCACCCGCACCGACGGGCTGGAGCAGTTGCTGGTGGCGTTCCCGATGATCACGGCGACCGCGCCGGGTGCGAACCCGGACGGCACCGGGCACCTCGGTCTCGTGCTGACGTTCAACGACCCGATGTCGTGCACCCGCGGCTACGAGGGCACGAAACAGCGGCCGGGCAACGACGTCACCCCCGCGCCACCGAACGACCAGGCGTACTGCGCGGAGCCGCCGGGCAGCCCGATCGGGGTGCGTGGCTCGCAGAACGCCCCGTTCGGCGGGAAACCCGTCGAGGTCCCGGCCCCGGCGGTGGCGCCGCGGACCTCGGTGCCGGGTCTGCCTGGCGCGTTGTCGTTCCCGGGCGGCGACCCGACGACGCTGGGTGGGTTGCTGGCGCTGCCGCGCTGATCAGGCCTCGACGGAGTGGTCCACCGGCGTGCGGTCGGCGGTGAACTGGACCGCCAGCCAGTAGCCGTCCATGACCAGGACATCGCTCGTGCCCTCGTAGTGGATCTCGAAGTCACCCGGCGAGAGGATCACCAGGCTGGTCGGCGCCATCACCTCGAGGAACGCCGCCTTGTCACCCTCGGGATCCGTCGTCCAGAGGAACTCGGCGCCCACACGGCCGATGTCCGCCAGGTCCGCCAGCAGCTCGCGGGCGTGGGAGAGCTGCCGCGTGACCTTCCCCGGCCCCGCGCACTCGAAGTCGAGCCACACCTCGCCGTCCCCGATCGCCACCATCGCCTCGCCCGCCGCGACGACGTCGGCCGGCTCGCGCAGCGCCGCGTCGCACGTGGGCGACTCCCGCGGCGGGGCGAACCGTTGTGGCGGGCGGAGGTGCGTCTCCAGGAAGAGCTGGTCGAGCTGCTCGGCGTACCGCGGGTTGACGTCCTCGTCGAGGAGTCTCGGTTCGACGGCGAACTGGTCCGGCGTGCCGTGCACCGTCCGCCCGTCCGCCGACGTGAGCACGAACTCCGCACCGTCCCGGCGGATCCCGGTCACGGGGAACGAGCGGGGCACGTGGATCGTGCTGATCGCGTTGCCGACCCCGTCGCTGCCGACGATGGCGACCGTGCCCGTCTGCTTCCCGTCGGCGGTGGGCCGCACCACGAGCACGCTCGACAGGTCCGGGGCGACGTCGATCATCGCGTCCGGTCCCGCCACGGTCCGCAACTCGGAGTCATCGCCTTCGATGGCCGCCATGAACGGCCCCAGCCTGCGCACCGGAGGAGGTTACCGCCCCAGCATCGCGTCGAGCTCCGACTGGAAGAACTGCCCGGTGTCGAAGCCCATGTTGGTGAAGTGGTTCGCGATCTCCAGGCTGATCACGCCGTGCAGGTTCGCCCACAGACCGAGCGCGGTGCGGAGCGTGCCCGCCCGGAGGTCGCTCTCCGCCCAGTCGCGGTGGGCATCGAGGTGCTCGTCGAACGCGGTCGCCGGACCGGGATCGCGGTCCGCCAGCGCGTCGAGCAGCATGCCCATCAGCTCCCCGGCGATCTCCGTGGTGGTGTCCGGCGCGTGGTAGCCGGGGATCGGGGTGCCGTAGATCAGGAAGTACCGCTGCGGGTACGCCAGCGCCCAGTCGCGCATGGCGTGCGCGATCACCGCCGGGTCCGAGCCCTTCGCCTCGACGGCCGCGTGGAACGCGTCGGCCAGCTGCCGGTACGCGTCGGTCACCAGCTCGGTGATCAGCTCGTCCCGGTTGGCGAAGTACCGGTACAGCGCCGGGCCGCTCAGGCCCATGGCCTTGGCGATCGCGTTGAGCGAGATCGCGGACGCGCCTGCTTCCGCGATCTGCGCCCAGGCGTGTTCCTTGACCTCGGCACGCACCTGCGCCCGGTACCGCTCACGAGGAGTAGTGCTCACCCCAGTCACTGTAACAGGCAGGTACGCCAGTTAGAACCTGTAACAGATCATGGCCAGGCGTGTTCGCCCGTGGACAGCAGCGGCAGCAGCTCCATGGCCCGGACGGCGACGCCCAGCGCCCACCCGGTGAGCGGGATGCCGAGCCACAGCCACCGCCGGTCACGTTGCGCGCGGTTGCCGACCAGCACCGTGAGCACCGCGGCGACCACGGCGACCGTCGCCGCGCCCGCGCCGAGCCACCCGAACCAGCCGAGCAGCCACACCGTGCCGAGCCACACGAGCGCGGCCTTGACGAGGCGCAACCCCGGCCGAACAGACGTCAGGTACGCGACGACCGGCAGCCGTCGCTCCGCCACGGCCAGCCGCTCCCGCACCAGTCGCAGCTCGGGCAACGCGGCGATCTCGTTCATCGTCGACCGGTCCCTGCCGACCGCGAGCCAGGACGCGAACAACCCGAAGAGCAGGAACACCAAGGGGGACCGGGGGTCGTTCCCCATGACCTGGCTCATGACGTAGCCGGCCACGCACGCCGTGACGGTGGTGGCCAGGAGCACCACCAGGCCGGTGCGCGCCAGCCACGGCGGCGGGTGCCACGGCGTGGGCTCGTCCGGCATGCCGAGGGCGCTGCGGAGTTCCTCCGCGTAGTCGGCCGGGTCGCCGAGCCGGTCGGCGAGCGTGTCCGTGCCGAGGTCGGCCGCCATCGCCGTCACCTGTGGTTCGACGTCCTGGAGGATCTCCTCGATCTCGGCGGCGGGCAGCCCGGCCAGTTCGCCTCGCAAGCGGTCCAGATAGGCCTGGACCTCGGTGTCCGTGCTGGTGTTCACGCCGTCGCCCCTTCCAGTAGATCCGTCATCGTGGTCGCGAACCCGCGCCAGGTCTTGCTCGCGTCCGCGAGCCGCTGCCTGCCGACGTCGTTGAGCGCGTAGTACTTGCGGTGCGGGCCTTCCTCGCTGGGCCGCACGTACGAGGTGAGCGCGCCGGAGTTGTACAGGCGGCGCAGCGTCCCGTACACCGACGCGTCGCCGACCTCGTCCAGCCCGGCCTGGCGCAGCCTGCGGACCACGTCGTACCCGTAGCCGTCCTCGTCGCTCAGCACGGCGAGCACGGCGAGGTCGAGCACGCCCTTGAGTAGCTGGCTGATCTCCATCGATGTCCAGTCGCGTCGTGTTAGTAGTACGTCGTGGACACTACCACGCAATGCGGAGTAGTCGGCAAGATCGCGAACACGCAGTTTCGGCACAGTTCTGGGCAATGTCATTGGTTGCCCTCTGTCACTCAGATAGGCTCGAATCGCCCATTCGGGGGCGGGGCGGTTCGCTGGGGGACACGGTGAGTATGCGCGCGCCTGCCCTCTGGTCCGCGGCTCCGCAACCTGTGTCAGACCATGAGGGGTTTCTTGATGCGTAGTCGAAGAATTGCGGCTGTGGTGGCCACTGCGGCCGTCGCGCTGCTGGCCGGGACGGTCACCGCGAACGCGGAGCCCGCGGGCGCGGGCCGGGACGGTGTGCTGGCCGAGCCGCTGCAGAGCGCCGCGGCGCGCGGGGACGCGCGCGCGGCCGACGACCCGCTGGGGTCCTACTTCGTCCCGGTGTCACCGGTTCGGGTGCTGGACACGCGGTCCGGTGCCAAGGTGGGACAGCGTGGCCAGGTCACCGTGGACCTGTCGGCGCGCACGCCGGCCTCGGCCACCGCGGTCGTGCTGAACGTGACCGGCACGGAGACGACGGCCTCCACGTTCATCACCGCCTACCCGACGGGTGAGGCGCGGCCCGAGGCGTCGAACCTCAACCTGGGTGCCGGCAAGACGCGGGCGAACGCGGTCGTCGTGGCGACGAGCTACGAGCGCCAGGTGACGCTGTACAACAACTCGGGCAGCACGCACCTGGTCGCCGACCTGGCCGGGTACTACATGCTCGACACCGCGTCCCGCTTCACCCCGACGGCCCCGCGGCGTGTCCTGGACACGCGGAACAGCGCGCCCGTCGGCCAGGGCGGCGTGGTGAACGTCAACCTGTCGTACCTGCCCGCCAGCGCCACCGCGGTGACGTTCAACCTGACCGGTGTCGGCGCCACGGCGTCCACCTACGTCACGGCGTACCCGTACGGCCAGGCGCGGCCGACGGCGTCGAACATGAACCTGTCGCCGAACGAGGTGGTCCCGAACCAGGTCACGGTGCAGCTCGGGACGAACCGGTGGATCAGCCTGTACAACAACACGGGCCGCACCCACCTGATCGTCGACGTCGCGGGCTACTACGCGTCCGACCGGGGCTACCAGTTCGTGCCCACCATCCCGTTCCGGCAGATGGACACCCGGCCCGACTTCCCGCTGGACCCGTCGTTCTTCCTCGCCCTGCCGGGCTGGGACAGCGAATCCGCGTCCATGACGATCGTCGGTGTCGCCGCCAACCTGACCGGTGTCGGCGCGACCTCGTCCACGTACGTCAAGGTGTGGCCGGGTGGCCAGGACGAGCCGCCCACGTCGAACCTGAACGTGGTGCCGGGGCAGGTCGTGGCGAACGCGGTGACCGTCGGGATCGGGTACGAGGACCACCCGCAGATCCAGGACCGCACGGTGAACTTCGCCAACAACTCGGGTTACGTCGACGTGATCTTCGACGTCGCGGGCCTGTTCGTGCAGTACAACGCCTGACCGTTCGCGTCGCCCGGGTGCGTCACCGCCCGGGCGGCGCGAGCTGCGGGCGGTTGACCTCGCGGACCGCGTCCGCGAGCTCCGGTCGTTCGACGACCGCCACCCCCGCGGCCGTGAGCTGCTCCGCGCCCTCGCCGACCACGAACGTCGACGGCTCCCGGTAGGCGAAGACGACGCGCGGGATGCCGGCGTCGAGGATCAGCCTGGTGCACGACCGCGGCCGGGACTTGCGGGTGCTGCAGGGTTCCATCGAGCTGTAGATGGTGGCGTCCGCCAGGCGCGGGTCGTCGTCGGCGAGCTTCGCGAGTGCAGACTCCTCGGCGTGCACGGTGTCGTCGGTCTCCCGCGAGTACCCCCACGCGATCTCCTCACCCGCCGCGTCGACGATCACCGCGCCGACGCTGAACGCGGTGGTGGACGGCGGGCACAGCCGCGACAGCTCGACCGTGCGGGACAGCCAGTGACCGTCCACAGCGGACTCGCTGAGCAGGTACCGGTGCAGCACGACGTTCCCGATCCGCGTCACGTCCGCGAGCGTCGCGCGGTGCTCCCTGGTCCACGGGAACCGTCCATCATGGACATAGCGGGGCGCGGCGGCGTCCCCGACGAAGAACGGCGCGATCACCAGCTGCAGCTCGTCGACCCGGCCGGAGGCGAGGAACTCGGTCAGGACGCGGCCACCGCCCTCGACCATGAGCCGCTCGACGCCTTTCGCCGCGAGCCGCGCCAGGACCGCGTCGACGTCCCCGTGGGTGACGAGCGACTCGCCGTCGGCGCGAAAGGCCGCGTCGGCAGGCAGGTCCCCGCTCGACAGCACGACTTTCAACGGTGTCACGGGTTTACCCGCTGCCTCCCGCGCGGCCCGGCGGGCCGGCGAGCGGACGGAGAGCCGCGGGTTGTCGTTGCGGACCGTGCCCGCGCCGACGAGGATCGCGTCGGCCTTCGCGCGCTCGGCGTCCACGCGGTCGAAGTCGGTGGCGTTGGAGAGCACGAGCCGCTCGGCCGACGTGTCGTCGAGGTAGCCGTCGAGCGAGATCGCGCAGCTGATCAGCACATACATGGTGTCGCCTATCATCCCAGACATGTCATTCTCCGGTGAGGTCAGCGCCACGTACCGGAAGGCGGACACCCCGCCGGAACTGGCCGGTGCCAGGACAACCGGCCGGTTCCTCGCCACGGGCGCGCTGACCGGCGGCCACTTCGGACTCTTCCAGTGGGACATGGCGCCACAGGCCGGTGGTCCGGGTGCCCACTTCCACAAGACGTTCTCGGAGAGCTTCTACGTGCTGGACGGCACGGTCCGCCTGTACGACGGCGAACGCTGGGTGAACGCCGAGAAGGGCGACTACCTGTACGTGCCGGAGAACGGCGTCCACGCCTTCCGCAACGACACCGACGAGCCCGCGTCGATGCTCATCCTGTTCGCGCCGGGGCCGCCGCGTGAGGAGTACTTCCTCGAGGCCGCCGAGATCGCGCGCAGCGGGCGGCAGCTCAGCCAGGAGGAGCGCACGGAGTTCCTCGCCCGCCACGACCAGTACATGGTGTAGCCCGGAACACGCCGGGCACCGCGCTCGTGGTGGCCGGAAACGGCCGGGAACCTGTTGGCACGGCATAGGATCGGCGCATGAACCTCCATGAGGCCGCCGCGGGCGGGACCGTCGAACAGGTCGCCGAACTCGCCGCACAGGCGACGGACGTCGACGAACTGGAGGAGGGCCGCACGGCGCTCTGGTGGGCCGTCTTCGAGCACCAGCGTGCCAACGCGCTGGCACTCGTCGCGGCGGGAGCGGATCCGTGGCGGCCGATGATGTCGGGCTGGTCGCCTGCGCGGCTTGCCGCCGCCGGCCCGGCACCGGACCTGTTCGGGACCGGCGCGGAGTTCCGTGCCGCCGAGACCGCGGCCGTCGAGGAGGCCATCCGCCTCCCCGGGGTGCTGTGGGACGTGGAGCGCGAGGGTCTCGGCCTGACCTGTGTGGCGGGCATCGACGTGGCGGAAGCGGTGCGGCGGCTGGCCGCCGTTCCGTGTGACCGCGAGGAGTCCCTCGACGTCGTCGGCGCGACCGACGTGCCGGGCGGCGTCGTGCTCGCGCAGCCGTGGGGATTCCGCCCGGCCGAACGGAGTGTGCTCGAACGACTGTCCGCCGGCACGGTCTGCTACGGCCTGTACGTGAACCCGAAGAGCGGCGACCAGGGCACCTCCGCTCGCGACGGGGTCATCACCGGATGGGACCTGTTCCCCGGCGGGGACGTCGCCGAGGACGCTCCCGCCGAGGAAGTCCTGCTCACGTACCTGTACCGGTTCGAGCCGGTCGCCTTCACCTGCGCCTACGCCGGACTGCGGCTCACCGACAGCCGCGCGATCGCCGGTGAGCCGGACGTGTGGCTGCGGGTGCTCGCCTAGCTCGCCGTGCGGCGGAGGCGGCCCTCGTACAGCGCTTCGAGCTTGATGTTGCGTTCGTAGCCGCCCGGGACGTTGTTCGACACGTACACCGGCGGCTCGATGCCCCACTCGATGAGCAGCCGGACCGTGTCCGCCACCAGCATCTGTGCCAGCAGGCCCGCGGTCAGGGACGACACGCCGCCGACGGAAGTGCCGTCCGGCAACGGAAGCAGGGTGTCGCCGAAGGGGGCGCCGTTGTCCAGCGTCACGTCCGCGAAGTCCGAAAGGCGCTTGCCCGACTCGTGCCGTGCCGGGACCTGGCTGCTGTGCTGCAGGGACGTGATCACCACGAGCTTGTGGCCCTTGGACGTCACGATGTGCGCCATCTCCACGACCGACGAGTTCACCCCGGAGCTGGACGCGATCACGAACACGTCCTGCGGCTGCGGCGCCGCCATCTCGTACAGGCGCGACACGACGTCACCGCGGCGCTCGAGCATCGGGTCGGCCAGGACCGCGGGGTCCTCGCCGCCGAACTGCACCAGGTCGGACAGCGCGATGCGGTTGGTCGGGATGAGCCCGCCCGCGCGACCCGCGATCTCCAGCGCGGTGCCCTGCGAGTGGCCGGTGCCGAACGCCTGGATGACGCCGTTGTTCCGCACCGAGGAGGCGAGCAGCTCGGCGGCGGGGGTGACGTCGGTCTTCGCCACCTCGTTGAGGCGCTCCAGCAGCGCGGCCGCGGAAGCGGTGGCGGAGACGCTCATTCGGCGGTCACCGCCGCGACCGCGAACCGCACTACTTCCGTGATGACCTCGTCCAAGGTGATCCTTCCGCGATTGACCGAGTAGTGGTGCACCAGTTCGTTGACCGAGGCGATCACCGCGAGCGCGGGCATCGTGAAGTCGCGCGGTTCCGCCTCGCCGCGCAGCACCGCGCGGTCGGCCTCGGCGACCATGAAGTCCCACCACCGCTTGCGCCACGCCAGCCGGTGCTTCTCGACCTTGTCGCTGACGCCGTACATCTCCACGTACGCGAGCCGCGCCCAGCGCGGGTCACTGGCCATGTTGCTGATGAACGTGCGCACGGCCAGCTCGAACCGTTCACCGAGCGCCGCGTCGGTCGCGTCGGCGAACGCGGCGTTGACCGCGTGGTAGGACTGCTCGTTCGCCCGCGAGTGCAGCGCGATCAGCAGGTCCTCGCGCGCGTGGAACTCCTCGTAGAAGTTGCGCGTGGACACCCCAGCGTGGGTGCACAGCTTCTCGATGGACGAGTTCGCGTACCCGTCGGTGCCGAACAGCTGCAGTCCGGCCTCCATCAGCCGTTCGCGCCGCTCGGCCCGCCGGTCGGCGGCCGTCCGGCCGCCGTACGTGCGGCGTGTCACCGCATCGGTACCCGGCATCCGCTTCCCCTCGCCCTCAAACCTCGTGCACTGCCACCGGTCAGGCTACTGGCAGTGCACGAGGCGAGACAACGAGGCAGCGCAAGCGGTCACGATGCCAACAAAACGTGCAATCAGGTCTGTATCGCGCTTCCCGGTTGCTGGTGCTGTGTACGCCTACGTTGGCGGGGGTGGTGTCCCAGCCGGACGAGCTTTGCCTCCGGCGGCTCCTCCCGCGTGCCTGGTGGCAGGAGCGGCCCGGCGCGGCGCTAGGTCTTCTTGGTTCGCAGCCCTTCCGCCAGTGCCTCCAGCGCGGGCAGGGCGTCGTGCAGGGCGTCCGTGACGTCGGGGGACAGCCCGTCGAGGATCCTGGCCACGGTCTCCGTGCGGGATTTGATGATCCGCAGGTGCACCTCGTGGCCCGCGTCGGTGGCCTCGAGCTGCACCGCCCGCTGGTCGGCGGGGTTGGGCAGCCGCGTGGCCAGCCCGTCGTCGACGAGCTTGGCCACCACGCGGGACAGCATCGTCGGGTTGAGGCCCTCGATGTCGGCCAGCTCGGTCATGCCGATGGGCCCTCGGTACGCGACGAGGCCGAGCACGGAGGCCTGCGTGGGCGTCAGGTTCTCGCTGACCGGGGCGGCGTTCAGCAGCCGCGCCAGCCGGCCGATGACCCGGCGCAGGCGGGTCACGTTCTCGGCATCCACTTACCGACTCCCCGTAGGTCTGGTTGGTCACACGCACTTGGTTGCTTGCCAGCAAGCAAGTATTATCCGCGGATATGGGGATGCGAAGCATAGGAGCAACGGCACCGGCCGACATCCCCGCAGGTGAGGTTCCCGGTCCGCTGCCACGTCGCCACGTGGTGTTCGCCGTGGTCGCGCTCGCCCTGTTCATGGCGTCGATGGACCAGACGATCGTCGCGACCGGCCTGAACGCCATCCAGTCCGACCTCGGCGCGGAGCTGACCTGGAGCGGGTGGACGATCACCATCTACTCGCTCGGCCAGATCATCGCCATGCCGATGGCGGGCAAACTCGGCGACCACTTCGGTCGCAAGAAGGTCTTCCTCATCGCCGTCGTGGTCTTCACGGCGGCATCGCTGGCCTGCGGGTTCGCGAACAACATCTACGTGCTGGTGGCCCTGCGGGCCGTCCAGGCGCTGGGCGGCGGCGCGTTCATGCCTGCCGCCACGGGCATCATCGCCGACCACTACGGCCCGGCCCGCGACCGCGCGGTGGGCATGTTCACGTCGATCTTCCCCATCGGCGGCATCCTGGGCCCGATCCTGGGCGGCGTCTTCGTGACCTACTCCTCGTGGCGGACCATCTTCTTCGTCAACGTGCCGATCGGCGTGGTGCTGTTCGTGCTCGCCTGGCGGCTGATCGGCGAGACACCGCGCAAACGGGCCGACCGGATCGACGTGCGCGGCCTGGTGCTGCTGGCGTCGCTCATGCTGACCACGATGTACGGCCTGACGAACCTCGACCACGGCCTGACCAGCCCGTGGTTCCTGGTGCCGGTGGTGGGCGGGGCGCTGTTCTCGTACCTGTTCGCGCGGCACACGGCCCGGTCCTCGGCACCCTTCATCCCGATGAGGTTCCTGCGTGGCAAGGGTTTCGGCGCGATGAACGTGCTGAACCTGCTCTTCGGCGGCGCCGCCATCGGCTTCGGCGCGCTGGTCCCGCTGTACGCGGAGGAACGCTTCCACCTGGACCCGCTCGCCGCGGGGACGGTCCTGACCGCCCGCGGCGCCGGGGTGATCGCGGTGGCGGCACTGGCCGTGCTCACGCTGCGCCGCCTCGGCTGCCGCATCCCGATGGTGGTCGGCTTCGTGCTGATCACGACCGGGTTCGCGCTGATGGCGTTCCCGCCCCCGAACACCAACGGCTACCTGTGGCTGATGATGGCCGCGGGCATCACGGGCGTCGGGATGGGCGTGTCGGTGCCCGCGTCGAACAACGTCGGGTTGCAGCTGGCCCCGGACCAGATCTCGTCGATCGCGGGCCTGCGGGGGATGTTCCGGCAGAGCGGTTCGATCATCGCGGTGTCGGTGATGACCGCGGTGGCCGCCAACAGCGCCAACCCGGCGCTGGCACAGGCACACGGTTTCGTGGTCCTGTCGGTGCTGCTGCTGGCGGCCGTCCCACTGATCTTCACGATCCCGGACCACCGGGGTAGCTGGTAGTCAGCCACGCAGGTCGTACACGGTCTGCCCGTCCACCTCCTGGGACTCGAAGGTGTCCGACACCCACTCGTCGATGTCGGAACCGCCCCGCGGCCCCATGCCGCTGATGTAGTAGCTGATCTCCCCGTCCTCGACGTACCGCTGGAACTCCGCCAGCGTCGGCGCCGGATCGCCGCCGTTCCAGCCGCCGATCGCGATCACCGACTTCCCCGAGGCCAGCGCCAGGTCCGCCGCCGCCGTGCCGCCGGTGGTCGCGGCCGCCCACGTCGTGCCGGTCGCGGCCAGCAGGCCGGCCACCGACGACGACACCGGCGGCCCGTCCATGTCGAACTGCTGCCCGTCGGCCACCGGCCCCGACAACGGAATCGATCCGGAGTGCGCCTCGGCCGCGGTCGCCACCGTGAAGGCGCCACTGCCCAGCAGCGCCGTCACCACCGCCGCCACCCCCAGCACCCGGGCCCGCACGCCCACCGCGAGCACCGCGGCGACCACGACCGACGCCACCACGATCACCCAGCGCAACCACGGCAGCCACTCCGGTGACCGGTCCAGCAGGATGAACGTCCACACCCCGGTCACCGCGACCATCCCCGCCAGCACGAACCGGGCAGGCGGATGCGCACGTCCCCGCCACAGCTCCCGCCCCGCGATCGCCGCCACCGCCGCCACCCCCGGCGCCAGCGCCACCGCGTAGTACGGGTGGATGATCCCGCTCATCAGGCTGAACACGACCGCGGTCACGACCGTCCAGCCGCCCCACAACAGGAGCGCGGCCCGCGTCCGGTCGGTCCGCGGCGCACGGCGGGTGAACCACAGCCCCGCCACCAGCCCGATCAGCGCCGCGGGCAGGAGCCACGACACCTCCACCCCGAACGCCGAGCCGAACATCCGCCCGGGCCCGCTCGCACCGCCGAAGCCGATGTTCCCGCCGCCCATGCCGCCGCCAGGGTTGCCGTCACCGCCGAAGATCCGGCCCAGCCCGTTGTACCCGAGCGCCAGCTCAAGCACGCTGTCGTCCGTCGAGCCCGCGATGTACGGCCGCGTCCCGGCGGGCCACAGCGCCACCAGCGCGATGTACCACCCCATCGACACGACCACCGAGACCAGGCCCAGCGCCAGGTGCCACAGCCGCCGCCCCAGCGACGTCGGCGCCGCCAGCAGGTACACCAGCGCCAGCGCGGGCAACGTCAGGAACCCCTGCAGCATCTTGGTCAGGAACGCGAACCCGACCGTCGCCCCCGCCAGCACCAGCCACGCGGGGCTCGCCTTCTCCACCGCCCGCACCGTGCAGTACGCGCCCGCCACCAGCAGCAACGTCAGCAGCGCGTCCGGCTGGTCGTACCGGAACATCAGCGCCGCCACCGGGGTCAGCGCCAGGCCGGCACCCGCCAGCAGACCCGCCGTGGTGCCGGACGTCCCGCGGACCGCCGCGTACAGCAGCCACACCGCGCCCACACCCATCAGCGCCTGCGGCACCAGCACCGTCCAGCTCGAGAACCCGAAGACCCGCGCGAACAACCCGGGAACCCACATCGCCGCTGGTGGCTTGTCGACCGTGATCACGCCGCCCGCGTCGGTCGCGCCGAACAGCCACGCCTCCCAGCTCTGCGACCCGGCCTGGACCGCGCCCGCGTAGTAGCTGTTCCCCCAGCCGGTCGCGGTCAGGTTCCACAGGTAGAGGACGGCGGTGCCCACCAGGAGCAGCGCCAGTCCCCACGGCCGTTGCCGCCGCACGGCAGCCGTCGGCGCGACGGCGGTGACGGGTGAGGCGGTGGCGATCACGACGCACTCTTCTCGGTCAGGCGGCGCGGGTGGAACACCCAGCCGCGGAGCAGCAGGAACCGCAGCACGGTGGCCGCGAGGTTGGCGGCGACGAGCACGGCCAGCTCCAGCCCTCGGCCGGGCGACGTCAACCCGTGCAGCACGGCGAGCGACCCGGACGTCAGCGCCAGGCCGAGGCAGAACACGATCAGGCCCTCGAACTGGTGGCGTGCCACCCCGGCCCGCCCACGCACCCCGAACGTGTACCGCCGGTTCGCGGCCGTGTTGCCGACCGCGGTGACACCCAGCGCGGCGAAGTTCGCGCCCTGCGCGCCCAAACCGTTGCGCAGCAAAGAGAACAACACCAGGTAGGCCAGGGTGGACACCACGCCGACCGCGGCGAACCGGACCAGCTGCCGCAACAACCCGGCCGGTGGCGCGTCCCGGCCGAGTTGTTCGCGCAGGTGGGCCACCGGGATCCGGCCCGTCGCGAAACCCCGTGCCAGGCGGGCGATCCCCTTCAGGTCGGCGATCGCCGTCGCGACGAGGTCGACGCGGCTGTCCGGGTCGTCCACCCAGTCCACCGGCACCTCGTGGATGCGCAGCCCCGTCCGCTCCGCCAGCACCAGCAGTTCGGTGTCGAAGAACCAGCCGGTGTCCGCCACGTGCGGCAGCAGCTTCTCGGCCACATCCCGGCGGATCGCCTTGAACCCGCACTGCGCGTCGGAGAACCGGGTCGCGAGCGCACCACGCAGCAACAGGTTGTAGCCGCGGGAGATCAGCTCCCGCTTCGGCCCGCGGACCACCCGCGCACCCCGTGCGAGGCGGGACCCGATCGCCAGGTCCGAATGGCCGGACAGCAGCGGCGCGATGAGCGGGGGCAACGCGTTGAGGTCTGTCGACAGGTCGACATCCAGGTAGGCGAGGACCGCGGCGTCGCTCGCCGACCACACCGCCCGCAACGCGCGTCCGCGGCCCTTCTCCGCCAGGTGCACGGCGGTCACCTCGGCGAACTCCGCCACCAGTGCGTCGGCGACCGCCGCGGTGCCGTCGGTGCTCGCGTTGTTCGCGATCGTGATCCGGAAGCGGTAGGGGAACCCGGTCGACAGGTGCTGGTGCAGTCCGCGGACACAGGGGGCGAGGTCCCGTTCCTCGTTGAACACGGGCACGACGACGTCGAGCACCAGGGTGTCCCCATCGGTGTCGATGGCACCCCGGTCGGTGGGGTTGGGCACGGTCAGCGTCATGGTGAACACGCTTCGCTGCCAGGCTGGGCCGGCCGTGTGCCTCGCCTGTGCGTGAGCTGTGGGTGTCATGACAGGTCGTAGACCGCGACGCCGGACACCTGCTGTGCCTCGAAGTTCTCCGCCACCCACTCGGCGATCCGCGCGCCCGCGTCACTGCCGCCGGTCGCGGTCGACGACATCGCGCCGTCACCGATGAACCAGTGGATCTGTCCACGCCGGACGTACTCCTGGAACTGTGCGAGCGTCGGCGACGGGTCCGTGCCGTTGAACCCGCCCACCGCCAGCACCGGTTTTCCGGACCCCAGCTGGTATCCGGCCGCGTTGTTCGATCCCACGGTCGCCGCGGCCCACGTGTGGTCGCCTTGCCGCAACAGCGCCACGAGGTCCGCGCCGGGCGTCGGCGCGTCGAGCAGGCCACCCATGCCGCCGAAGTTCATGTTCCCCACAGGCGGACCCACTGACGGGCCCGCCGACGGCAGCGCACCCGAGTGCGTCGCCGCCGCCGTCTGCAACGAGTACGCCGCGGGCCCAGCCAGCGCGATCACCACCGCGAGCGCCGCCACCGCCAGACTCCGCTCCACCAGCAGCAACAACGCCGCCGCCGCGAGCCCCAAGACCAGCAGCACCAGCGACTCGAGCAGGAGATACGTCTCCATCGCAGTCAGCGCCACCGCCCCCGACAGCACCGCGACCCCGGTGAACCCCTTGCGCCACAACGCCACCACGCCGATCCCGAGCACACCCGCGAGCGCCGGGGCCAGCGCCACCGTGTAGTAGGCGTGGATGATCCCGTCCATCAGGCTGAAGACCACGGCCGTGACGACCAGCCACCCGCCCCACAGCAACAGCGACGTCCACACCGGACCACGCCGCCATGTCGCCCACAGCCCGCCTGCCAGCAGCACCACGGCCGCGGGCAGCAGCCACGCGATCCCGCCCGCCATCTCCGCACCGAACAGCCGCCCCCACACGCCACCGGTCCCGCCCCCACCGACGCTGCCGACCTCGTCACCGGTCAGGCGGCCGAACCCGTTGTAGCCGAACGTCAGCTCCAGCACCGAGTTGTGCTGCGAACCGCCGATGTACGGCCGGTCCGCCGCGGGCCACAGCGTCACCAGCAGCACCCACCAGCCGGCGCTGACGATCACCGCGCCGGCCGCCACCGCCAGGCCCAGCAGGCGTTCGCGCCGCGCGCCGACCAGCCACGCGAGCCCGAACGCGGGCAGGACCAGGAACGCCTGCAACATCTTCGTCAGGAACCCGAACCCGACGCACGCGCCCGCCAGCACGAGCCACCACACGCGTCCGCGCCGGTTCGCGTCCTCGATCGCGCGGACCGTCGCGTAAGCGCCCGCGGTGAGCAGCAGCACGAGCAGCGCGTCCGGGTTGTTGAACCGGAACATCAGCACCGCGACCGGCGTCAGCGCCAGCACGATCCCCGCCAGCAGCGCGGCCGCCTCGCCGGCCACGCGTTTGACGGCCGCGTACAGCAGCCACACGGTCGCCACACCCATCAGCGCCTGTGGCACCAGGATGCTCCACGAGTGCACACCGAAGATCCGTGCCGACAGGCCCATCACCCACACCGACGCCGGTGTCTTGTCGACGGTGATCCCGCCCGCCGCGTCCGTCGCACCGAACAGCAGCGCCTTCCAGCTGGCGGCACCGGCCTGCGCGGCCGCCGAGTAGTACGCGTTCGCCCAGCCGGAGGCGCCGAGGCCCCACAGGTACAGCACGCCGGTGGCGGCGAGCAGGACCGGCAGTAAGGGGCGGAAAGCCGTCCGGGGCAGGGGAGGGGCGAGTGTGGTCATGGCAGCCAACCTGGCGAGCCGGGCTGGGTGCCGCCTTGGTCAATCCTGTGACCGGGCTGTGTCCGTGCGCGGCAGCCTGACCGTGAACCCGGTCCGGCCGGGACGGCTCTGGACGCTCACGTGCCCGTGGTGCGCCTGCACGACCGCCGCGACGATCGCGAGGCCCAGGCCCGTGCTGCCCGCGGCGCGGGACCGGGACGAGTCACCGCGCGCGAACCGCTCGAACACCTCCGGCAGCAGGTCGGCGGGGATGCCGGGACCGTCGTCGGTGACCGTGAGCGTCGCCGCCTCGTCCGATGTGGACAGTGTGGTGGTGACGGTCGTGCCGGGCGGGGTGTGGGTGCGGGCGTTGGACAGCAGGTTCGCTAGTACCTGGTGCAGCCGCGCGTCGTCACCGGGCACGACGACCTCGTCCGGTGGCACGTCGAGGCGCCACACGTGCTCGCGGCCCGCGACCTGCGCGTCGCTGACGACGTCGACGACCAGCCGCGACAGGTCGACGTCGGCGTACTCGAGGGGACGGCCGGAGTCCAGGCGCGCCAACAGGAGCAGGTCGTCGACGAGCCTCGTCATGCGGGCCGCCTCGGACTCGACGCGGCCGAGCGCGTGCGACACCTCGGGTGCCACGTCGTCGTCACGGCGGCGGATCAGCTCGGCGTACCCGCGCACGGCGGCGAGCGGGGTCCGCAGCTCGTGGCTGGCGTCGGCGACGAACTGGCGGACCCTGGTCTCGCTCTCCTGCCGCGCGGTGAGGGCGTCCTGCACGTTGCCGAGCATCCGGTTGAACGCGAGGCCGACCTGCCCGACCTCGGTGTTCGGGTCGGTGTACCGCTTCGGCACCCGTTCGGCCAGCTCCACCTCGCCGCGGTCGAGGGGCAGGTCGGCGACCCGGCTCGCGGTCGCCGCCACCCGTCGCAGGGGTTGCAGTGCCCGCCGGACGATGAACGCGCCCGCGCCCGCCGCGGCCAGCAGCCCGGTCAGCGCCACGCCACCCATGATCAGCCCCGCGCTGACCAGGACCTCGTTGACCTCGGACATCGGCAACCCGGTCACGAAGGTCTCGCCGCCAGGGCCCGCCCGCGCGACGAGCCGGTACTCGCCGAGGTTCTCGATGGTTCTCGTGTAGTACCGCCCGTCGGTCGGCACGTCCTTGATGTCGGCCGCCTCGGCGGTCGTCAGGACGCGCGGGGTGTCGCCGCTGGTCTCCTGCCAGGCCGTGCCGGAGCCGTTGGCGAAGATCCCGGAGACGGTGCCGGTCGCCTGGGGCGGCGCGTTGCCGGGGCCGGGCGTGACGAATATGCCGCCTCCGGGCTGCTCCCGGCGGACCTGCCACCCCTTGCTGCTGGCATCCTCGACGCGGTCGTCGAGTTGGTCCACCAGGAACGCGCGGAGGGCGATCTCCGAGATCGCGACGATGACCACGCAGACCAGCGTCAGCAGGACGATCTGCTCGAAGATCAGCCGCCTGCGCAGCGACCAGCTCTCCACGCCCCGCTCAGCCTGCCGGTTTGAGGACATAGCCCGCGCCCCGCATCGTGTGGATCATCGGCGGCCGGCCCGCGTCGATCTTCTTGCGCAGGTAGGAGATGTACAGCTCGACGATGTTGGCCTGGCCGCCGAAGTCGTAGTGCCACACCCGGTCGAGGATCTGCGCCTTCGACAGCACCCGCCTCGGGTTGCGCATCAGGTACCGCAGCAGCTCGAACTCGGTGGCGGTGAGGTCGACCAGCTCGCCGCCGCGGTGGACCTCGCGGCTGTCCTCGTCGAGGGTGAGGTCGCCGACGACCAGCGACGCGCCCGCGGTCGCCTCGGTCACGCCGGTGCGGCGGAGCAGCGCACGCAGGCGCAGCGTGACCTCCTCGAGGCTGAACGGCTTGGTGACGTAGTCGTCGCCGCCCGCGGTGAGGCCCGCGATGCGGTCCTCGACGGCGTCCTTCGCGGTGAGGAACAGGACGGGCAGCGTCGGCAGGTCGGCACGCATGCGGCGGAGGACCTCGAGGCCGTCGATGTCGGGCAGCATGACGTCGAGGACGACGGCGTCGGGCCGGAACTCGCGGGCCGCGCGGACCGCGGCCAGGCCGTCGAGGGCGCTGCGGATCTCCCAGCCTTCCAGGCGCAACGCCATCGTGACGAGCTCGGCCAGCGCGGCCTCGTCGTCGACCACCAGGACGCGGACCGGTCGGCCGTCCGGTCGTCGCAGCTCACTCCGCATGGGCACATGGTCGCCCGGGGTGGTGTGGTGCCGCTGTGTGAAGCCTGTGGGTTTCCTGTGCCCGGCGAGGGTCACAGCGGTTGCCCACAGCGAGCACAGGTCACGCACAGGAACAACCCCGACTGTGGTGGGCATGAGTACGGAACAGACAGAAACCCCCCAGTGGGGCGCCCCGCCGCCCCCGGAGCAGCCCGGCAGGCGGTGGTCGACCAAGCGGATCGTGGTCGCCGTGGCCATCGCGGTGGGCATCGCGGCGGCCGGTGGCGTGGCGATCTACGCGGCGAGCGGCTCGACCACCGCCGATGGCGGCCCGGGCGGCGGCCGGGGCGGGGCGGGTGGCCCGGTGTTCGTCGGCGGCCCGCTGGGCGGGATGTCCGGCACCGACCACGGCGAGTTCCAGACCGGCGAGGTCACCGAGCTGACCGACGAGTCGATCACCGCGAAGAGCGAGGACGGCTACACGAAGACCTACGTGATCGACGACGAGACCCAGCTGGGCGACGGCATCGCCACGGGCGACGAGGTGACCGTCATCGCCACCACGGAGGGGTCCACGACCACGGCCGAGTCGGTCATGGAGATGGGGGCGATGCCGCAGCGCCGCGACGGCGACGGCGGCCGCCAGAACGGCGGTCCGCAGGACGGTGGCCCTCAGGACGGCGGCAACTGACCGCCGGTCAGGGTGCCGGGGTCTCCGTCGCGGACAGCTCCAGCGGGTGCGCAGTCGGGTGACTCGCCGACCAGCCCGCCGACCAGGCCCTCGACGGTGTCCAGCAGGCCGCACTGCTGCGCCGGTTCCTCCGGCGCCTCCACCGGCGGTTCCGGCGGTTCCGGCGAGGTCGGCGGCAGGGTGGGCGGTGTGTCCGGTGGGGTGCTCGGCGGTGTGGTTGGTGGCGTGCTCGGCGGAGTCGAGGGCGGTGTGGACGGAGGCGTGCTCGGCGGAGTCGACGGCGGCGTGGACGGTGGCGTGCTCGGCGGTGTGCTCGGTGGTCGTGACGGCGGGACGCTGGGCGGCGTGCTGGGTGGCGTGGTCACCGGGGTCGTCACCGGCGTCTCCGGCGGCAGCCACGTGACGTCGGTGATGTCGTCCACCGTGATCGTGTTGTTCTGGTAGACCGACATCCACGACCGCACCAGCGACAGGTAGCTGGTCGAGTGGTTGTAGCTCAGCACCGCCTCGTCCAGCCCCGCAGGCGTGCCGAGGTCGCGGTTCGCGGCGCACAGGTACCTGGCCGCGGCCAGGCTGGCGTCGTACACGTTGTGCGGGTCGGCCGTGCCGTCGTCGTTGCCGTCGGACCGCCACCGCGACCAGGTGCCCGGGATGAACTGCATGGGCCCGACCGCGCGGTCCCAGGACGTGTCCGTGTCGAGGGCACCGCCGTCGGTGTCGTGGATCGCCGCGAACGGGCCGCCGTTGAGCACCGGGCCGAGGATCGGGGTCAGGGTCCGCCCGGTCGCGTCCACCCGCCCACCCCTGGCGTGCCCCGACTCGACCTTGCCGATGGCCGCGAGCAGCTCGAGCGGGACGTGGCAGTTCGGCTGCACCAGGTCGGTCCTGTCGACCGCCCGCTGGTAGGCCGCCAGCACGGTCGACGGGATGGTGCCCGTCACCGACGGTGGCAGCGCGTTCACGAACCTGCTGCTCGCGAGGTGGCTCTCCACCAGCGGGAACGTCAGGTCGGGCGGTGTGCCGCCGTCCACGCCCGCCTCCGCGGGCGCGGCCTCCGGGTCGCTCACGACCGGCGCGCCTGCCCCCGACGACGCGGACGACGCCGACGAGGACACCGTCGACGCCGCCAGCAGCACCGCGCTGATCGCGACCAGTCCGCTGGACGGCTGCCGGACGCGCGCGTTTCTCTTCCGCACCGCGCTCCACCCCTTCGATCCACCGGTACGTAGGTGAACCCACGCCAGTAGAGCACCGGGGCGACGCGGAGATAGCGACCGAGGCACAGGCGTACCCGATCGGGCAGGCATGCCAGCCTCATCGGTGACCAGGCCCTGCCCGGAGCGTCATGACGGCGCGAAGAGGTCACACGGTCGCGCGGTAACGCCTCGTCAGTCTGCGGCTTCGACCGACTCGGCACCGACGGGTGCGCCGCGCGGTGGGATGGCGTCCGCGCGGGCCGGGTCGATCCGCGTCACCGACCCGTCGGCCGCGGTCTGGGCGACGGTCAGCATCACCAGGTAGGCCGCCCGGATCTGCGACTGCTCGTCGTCGATCGCCGACAGCTCCAGCAGCACGGAGGCGCTGCCGAGCAGCCCGTACGCGTTCCTGGCGATGCCCTGGTAGTCGCCGCCGGGGTACTGGCTGACGTTGCCGCCCGCCAGGTGGTCGATGGTCTGCTGGGCCACGACCGTCACCTGCTTGGCCGCGTCGACCGCCGCAGGCGTGACGTCCGGGTGCGTCGGCCACATCAGCGACGCGGTGATCTCCCGGCCGTCGTCGTCGAGGTACCGGCCCTGCATGTGGAAGTCCATCGCGATGTGCGGCCGGAACCCGGCGTACGCGCGCTGGATGTGCGCGGCCTCGGTCGCCGGGTTGTCCTCGGGCGCCACGGCCGGGTCGTGGTACCGGTTGATGTCGTAGCCCTTGCCCTTCTCGCCGTACTCGGGGTCGGCGTCCGGGTCGTAGTTGTAGCGCCAGTTCCGCTGGTGGCCGTCCGGGTTCGCGCGCACCACCACGTCGAGCGTGATCCGCGACAGCAGCCACCGGTGCCAGAACGTGTTCGGCACCCCGACGGTCCGCAGGAACTCGACGGCGGCAGGCGTGCCGAGCGGCTCGTTGCCGTGCTGCTGGGTCACGTACTGGATCCGCACCGGCCCGTGCCCGAGGCGCGCGGCCCAGACCGGCCTGCCCTCGTTGGTGTCCCCGATGCCGCGGACCTCGATCCGCCCGTGGCTCCTGCGCGCGAGGTCCTTCAGCTGCGTGGCGAGGACTTCGTTGGAGGGGCGTGGGTCGACGGTGTGGGCGAGCGGTGCCGCGGGCTGTGCCTGCGCGGGTGCGGTGGGGGAGACGAACGCCATCGTGGTGGCCGCGGTCAACGCGAGCAGGGTACGTGAGCGCATACCACCAACCTGACACGCTCCTGACGCATCTGACAAGGACGGTTCAGGTGCGTCCCCGCAGCGCGACTCCGGTCGCGACCGTCGCCAGCAGGCCGAGGCCACCCGCCACGACCAGTGTCACCGGCGCGGACGTCAGGTCCAGCAGCACGCTCCCGCCCACATAGGACAGTGCGGCGGCGACCCCGATCGCGCCGTACAGGTTCCCGAACACCCGCCCCAGCATCGGCGCGGGCACCAGCCGCGGCACCAGCGTGTTGGTCGCGACGTCCATCGCCGCGATGCCGAGCCCGCGCACGGCCTGCACGGTGAACGCGGCCGCCACCGCCCACGCCAGCCCGGTCAGCAGGTTCCCCGCGCTGCTCACCGCGAACCCGGCGACCAGCAGCACCACCATCGGTACCCGCTTCCCGGCCGCGCCCAGCACCGCGTATCCCGCCAGCAACCCGATGCCCACCGCCGCCAGCAGCAGTGCCACCGCCGAGTCACCCGCGCCGAACGTGTCGTGCGCGAGGAACACCAGCGCCACGTCGTCGACCCCGTTGCACGCCACCACCGCGCAGAACCCCAGCGCGATCGCCCGCAGCGCCTTGTCCGACCACATGAACCGCACACCCTCGCGTGCCGACCCCAGCAACCCGCCCTCCGCGGGTGCCGGCCGCAGCGACGGCACCGCGAGCAGCAGCAACGCGGACAGTCCGAACGACGCCGCGTCCACCACGAGCACCCCCGGCACGCCGATGAACCCGACCAGCCCGGCCGCCAGCAACGGCCCGAGCACCTCACCCGCGTTGGCGCCGAACCCCAGCAACGCGTTGGCAGCGGGCAGGTCCCGGTCCGCCACCAGCGCGGGCATCGCCGCCCGCGACGCGGGCAGGAACACCTGTCCCGCCACCGCCCGCAACGCCACCAGCACCAGCAACACCGGCAGTGGCGGCAGCGTCAGCGCGATCACGAGGATCAGCCCGCCCTGCACCACGTCCGCGGCCACCATCACGCGCCGCAGGTCGAACCGGTCGCTCAGCGCACCGGTCAACGGCCCGAGCAGCGCCGGCGCGAAGTCGCCGACCAGCAACAACAACGCGACCGCCAGCGCGTCCCCCGCGCGGTCGGCGACGAGCAGCATCAACGCGACGAGGCTGAGCGCGTCGCCGGTCAGCGACACGATCCGCGCGGCGGCCAGGGCGCCGAACGCCCGGTTGGTCCGCACCAGGCGGAACGTGTCGGTCACAAACGGTCAAGCTACCTTCGCACGCACCGGGATGTCGCGCACGATTCCCCAGGTCGCCGCGCAGCCCACCACGGCCCCGCCCAGGCACACGGCGACGGCGGTCAGCAGCGGGAACCGCAGCGGCTCGGTCAGCGTGTCGAACAGCGGCACCCCGTTCAGCCCCACCAGCACCTCGCTCGGCGCGACGATCAGCAGTCCGAGCGGGATGGTCGCGAACCCGAGCAGGATGTTCCTGGTGAACCCGGCGGCGATCATCGCCCCGGCGATCGACCACAGCAGGAACATCAGCGTGAACACCCCGAGCAGGCCGAGGACGTTGCCGGTGTCGCCGAACAACGTGGCGAACGGGGTCCGGTGGTGCCACCCGGCCATCGCGAACGCGCCGCGCTCGATCTGGTAGGCGATGGTGATCATCGCGGCGAGGGCGACGGCCAGTCCGGCGAGGTAGGGCCACAGCTGGCGCAGGAAGTCGCGGCGGGTGCGGCCGTGGGCGAGGTTCAACCGCAGGTACGTGGTGGCCGCGTCGACGCCGAGGCCGAGCACGACCCACCGCGGCACCTGCGTGGCGACGTAGTGCCAGATGCTCTGGTCGACCGTGCCCCAGAGCGCGACGCCGGCGAGGATCGCCGCCGACACCAGCATCGCGGGCAGCCACAGGATGAACAGGAAGGACACGTGCGAGGTGAGCAGCACGCGCAGCAGCGGCCAGCGCGCGGTCATCGGGCACCCCCGGAAGTCAGGTGTACGAACAGGTCCTGCAGCGCGATGGGGTCGAGGTCGAGGCCGGCCTCCCTGGCCCGCGCCCTGCGCTTCTCGTCGAGCGGGCCGTACACCATCGCGGACTTGGTGCGCCCCAGCATCCGCTCACCGAGCACCTCGAGGCCGAGCGTGAACGAGTCGACCAGCGCCGCGTCCCCGGTGACCGCGGCACCCGCGGCCCGCATCGTGTCCGCGTCCTCGTGCAGCATGAGCTTGCCGCGGTCGAGGATCAGCACGTCCTCGAACAGCGTGGCGACCTCCTCGATCAGGTGCGTCGAGATGATCACGAGGCGCGGGTGTGCCAGGACGTCGGCCAGGAGCGCGTCGTAGAAGGCGTAGCGGGACGGCGCGTCCAGCCCGAGGTAGGACTCGTCGAAGATCGTCACCGGCGCGCGGGAGGCGAGGCCGATCGTGACGCCGAGCGCGCACCGCTTGCCGTGCGAGAGCGACTTGGCCTGCTTCTCCGGTGCCACCTCGAACTTCTCGAGCAGCTCCCCGGCGTACCGCGCGTCCCAGCCCGGCCGCAGCCGCGCGGCGTAGTCGAGCAGCTCGCGGACGCTCACCGAGGCGGCGGTCGCGTCGCCGACACCGCGCACGAGGCACACCTTCCCGGTCGCGACCGGGTTCTCCCACACCGGTTCGCCGTCGACGAGCACCGTGCCGCCGGTCTGCCGCTCGAAGCCGGCCACGATCGACAGCAGCGTGGTCTTGCCCGCGCCGTTGCGACCGAGCAGACCGCAGATCTTGTTGCCGGACAAGGAGAAGCTCACGTCGGTGAGCGCGTCGACGGTGTCGAACCGCTTGCCGAGACCGGTCACCTCGATGTCGGTCATCGCCCGTCCTCCCGTGCCAGCTCGTTGATGCGCTCGACCAGCTCGGACAGGTCGATGCCGATCGCCCTGGCCTCGTTGACCATCGGGTCGACCACGTCGGTGAAGAAGCTCTTGCGCCGCCGCGCACGCAGCGTCTGCCGTGCCTGCGGGCTCACGAACATCCCGATGCCCCTTCGTTTGTAGAGGATCCCGTCGTCCACCAGCTGCTGGAACGCCTTGTTGACGGTCGCGGGGTTGATCCGGTGGTGCGCGGCGTACTTGTTGGTCGACGGCACCTGCTCGTCCCCGGCGAGCGTGCCGCTCAGCACCTCGGCCTCGATCCGGTCGGCGATCTGCCGGTAGATCGGGCTCCGGTCGTCGAAGTTCACGGTCACCGCCCGGTCCGTCGGTTTGTTACTCAACTAATGAACCACGCAACCTGGCCGAAGTCAAGAGTCTGGGATGGAGCTAGCGGGAAAGCGCTTTCTCAGGTACTTTCCGAAGCGATACGAGGCGAACGTGACCACGAGGAAGTGCACGGATGAACCACGGGATCAACAGACGGAGACTGCTCGCGTTACTCGGTGCGGGCGTGGCGGGAGCGTCGATGGCGGGCACTGCCGGCACTGCCGGTGCCGACCCCCTCGCGGCGGGCGGGCGCCGCAGGCGCATCCCCCGCGGCGGGATCGGGATGCACCTCTACACGGTCCGCGACATACTCGCGGCCGACCCGCTCGGCACGCTGAAGGCGCTGGCGGGGATCGGTTACCGGTGCGTCGGGGTGAGCGCGTTCCCGCGCCCCGCGGCGGAGATCAGGGACATGTGCGCGGAGGCCGGCCTCAACCCGGTGATCCTGCACGTCGGGCACGGTGACATCACCGGTAACTGGGCCGCGAAGCTCGCCGACGCGAAGACGATCGGCGTGAAGTGGGTTGTCCTGTCGTCGTTCCCCGGGAGCATGTACACCGTCGACGGCATCCGCCTCGGCGCCCGGCAGCTCAACGAGGCAGGTCAGGCCGCCCGCGAGATGGGGTTCGGCCCGCTACTGCACCACAACCACGACTCCGAGTTCCGCGTGGTCGACGGCACCCGCCTTTCCGACATCCTGTTCGGCGAGACCGACCCGCGCTACGTCGGGTTCGAGCTCGACCTCGGCTGGGCCGACCGGGCGGGCATGGACGGCAGGCAGCTGTTCCTCGACCACCCGCGCCGGTTCCCCGTGCTGCACGTCAAGGACCACAACGGCCAGGGCGGGTGGGCCGATGTGGGCCACGGCGTCATCGACTGGTCCGAGACCTTCGAGACCGCGCACGTCGGCGGCGTGAAGTACTGGCTGGTCGAACGCGACGACCTGCCCGCACCGCTCGACACGGCCAGGAACAGCTACGAAACTCTTGCCAGGCTTAGGTTCTAGCGATCACACCGTTCTCGGTGTAGGCAAGAGGCATGACTGAGAACACTCGGCGGACGTTTCTCACGGCGACGGTCGCGGCGGCAGGCGGCGCGGCACTCACGGGTGTACCGGCGGTGGCCGGCGCGTCGGGGGCGGGTGGCGATGACGGCCGCCCGCCTCTTCCCCAGCCGCCGGACAAGGAGCTGCGCGCGATCCTGCGCGAGGTGGACCCGGACCGCATCGAGGCGATCGTGCGGAAGCTGGTGTCGTTCGGCACCAGGCACACATTGTCCACACAGGACGACCCGGCGCGGGGCATCGGTGCCGCCCGGGACTGGATCTTCGCCGAACTGCGGCGCTACGCGGCGGCGTCGAACGGCAGGATGACGGTCGAGCTGCAGTCCTACATCCAGGAACCGGCGCCCCGGATCCCGGTCCCTACCCGCATCACCAACGTCGTGGCCACACTGCGCGGCTCGGTCACCCCGGAACGCGTGTACGTGGTGTCCGGCCACTACGACTCGCGCGTCACGGACGTCATGAACGCGACCGCCGACTCCCCAGGCGCCGACGACGACGCGTCCGGTGTCGCCGTGTCCATGGAACTGGCCAGGATCATGGCGAAGCGGGCACCCGAGTCCACGATCGTCTTCGCCGCCGTGGCAGGCGAGGAGCAGGGCCTGTACGGCGCGCGGTACATGGCCGCCCAGTACAGGGCGGCGGGCACCGACGTGCAGGCGATGTTCACCAACGACATCGTGGGCAGCAGCCGAGCCGACGACGGCACCCGCGACCCGCGCACCGTCCGGCTCTTCGCGGAAGGCGTCCCGACCGCGGAAACCCCCGCCGAGGCCGCGACCCGCCGCTCGGTCGGCGGCGAGAACGACTCACCGCCGAGGCAGCTGGCCCGGTTCGTGCGGTCGGTCGCGGACAACCGCGAGACCGGCATGGACGTCCACGTGATCTACCGCAGGGACCGCTACCTGCGCGGCGGCGACCACATCGGCTTCCTCGAGCAGGGCTACCCGGCCGCGAGGTTCACCGAACCCAACGAGGACTTCGCCCACCAGCACCAGGACGTCCGCGTGGTGGACGGCAAGCAGTTCGGCGACCTCCCGGAGTTCTGCGACTTCGACTACATCGCCCGCGTCGCCCGCGTCAACGGCGCGGCACTGTGGTCCCTGGCGACGGCCCCGGGCACCCCGAAGGACGTCCGCGTGCGGACCAGCAACCTCACCAACGACACCGAGCTGTACTGGCAACGCGGCACCGAACCCGACCTGGCGGGCTACGAGATCGTGTGGCGCGAGATGACCGAACCGGACTGGACCCACGTCATCCGCGTCGGCGACGTCACCACGGCGACCGTCGACATGTCGAAGGACAACTTCTTCTTCGGCGTGCGGGCCGTGGGCCGGGCCGGTCACCGCAGCCCGGTCGCCTACCCGGCACCGGGCGGCTGACGTGACCTGACAGATCTTGGTCAAAACCGGGACTGCGCGCCTCTGACATCGTGGTCGAAACCGATAATCGACGACGTCGAAGGCCTGCCGACCTCCGACGGTGTCCCGTGGAGGTTTCCGCATGCCGGAGTCGCTCATGGTGTTGGTCGATGTCGCCGGTTTCACCCGCTCGGACAGAACGTTGACCCATCAGGTGACGGTTCGCGAGGGCCTCTACAAGGTGCTGACGGCAGCGTTCGACAAGGCGCGGCTCGACTGGTCGTCGTGCTACCACGAAGATCGCGGCGACGGCGTGATGATCCTGGTCCCCGCGGACGTGCCCGCGGTCGTGCTGGCGGACGAGTTGCTCGACCGCATAGTGGCAGCACTGCGCGAACACAACGCGGTGCACGTCCGCGAGGCCTCGATCCAGCTGCGGATCGTCCTGCACTCGGGCCAGGTCGAACGGGACGCGGCGGGGGTGGCGGGGCCCGCGCTGAACTTCGCCTTCCGCCTGCTGGCGGCCCCGGTCGCGAAACGGGTGCTGCACGAGTCGACGGGCATCGTCGCGGTGGTCGCCAGCGAGATGTTCTACGAGGGGGTGATCTCCCAGCGGCCCGCCGCCGCACCCGAGTCGTACGAGCCGATCCGTGCCGAGTTCGACGGCTTCTCCAGCGGTGCGTACCTGCGCCTGCTGGGCCAGATGTCCCCGCGTGCCGCTCCGGTGCCCGACCCGCCGGGTGTGCTGGGCCAGTTCGCGGGCCCGGAGATGGACCGGATCCGGGGCTGGCTGGGCGATGTCAAGGAACCGGCCTTCTCCGACATCGCACGCCGGGCCGCGCGTTCGGCGCTGCCGCTGCCCCGCTTCAGCGACGCCTGGCACGCCTTCGCCCAGTTGGCGGACCTCAACTCCGGCCCGGACGGCATCTCGCCCGCGCTCGTCTACCTGGACGCCCTGGCCACGGAGGTGGGCGGCGAACTGGGGGAGGTGATGACCTCGTGGGTGGACCAGCAGGTCGGCCTGATGGGAATCGAAGAAGCCGTCGCGGACCGCAGGCGGGAGATGGCGCGGCCGGTCGTCGCCGAGCAGCGACTGCACCTGGTGATCTCCCTGGAACATGACGGAATCGAGCCGGATCGCTATGTGCTGTCGGCCTGGCGGCAGGACGATCCGGAGGCATGGACACCGGTCCGCAGCGACATCAGGGAAGTACGGCTGGCCGACATCGAACGGGTGGTCGACGACGTCGTGGTGGCCGCAGAACGGGCGTGGGCCGACCAGCGAGCCGCGGTGACGCTGGAGGCGTTCCTCCCGAGGGCACTCCTCGGACTGCCCGTCCACAGCTGGTGCAAGGAGCACGACACCGGCCAGCCACAACCGCTGTGCCTCGACTACATCATCCGCGTCCGCTCCCTGGACCGGCTGCGGGCCACGCACTGGCACCGCGCCTGGCGAGAACGCTGGCAATCGCTCCACGAGAACCCGTCACCAGCGCGAATTCATTTCGCCAGAGAAGGAGAGGAGCGGGTCGATGTCGCGCTGCGCGACCACGACGCGGTGGCAATGGTGCTCAACGGCCCGCCGCTGGTTTCCGTGAGCTCGACAGTCGACGAATTCACGGCGGCGTTGAGAAGTGGCCTGCCGGTCCTGTTGTGGTGTCCGGGTGCTACTTCCGAAGAACTGCACGATCTGGTGACATGGCTGGCCGAACGGGGTGGCGACTTGCTCGACGTGCCACACCGAAGTAAAACCTCCAGACGGGCGGCGCTCGGGTCATCCGTCTACCCGTTTGAGGGGAAACACGCCCGTGACATGGTGGTACTGTGGGACGACCCTGAAAGAGCAGTCGAAATCGGCCGGCCCGCCTCCTAGGGGATGTCGCGGATGAGCGCGCACGACCACGGTGTGGACCAGACGCCCCAGTCGGCGGCGTCCGATTGGTGGATATACCGCGGCACCGGCCGACCACTGCACGACGTGCGACTGGCCGACCAGCTCCCGCCCCCGCCACCGTGGCGCCGCTTCCGGGGCGAGCCGCCTCCCGGCCCGGAAACCCTACCGGTGGATGACTACGAAGCGGAACGCAGGTTGGGTGCGGAATTCCACCTGACGGCAGAAGACGTAGATCCTCGCGAAATAGACATGGTCAACGCTTCGTTGTTCCTGCGTCGGCCCTTGCTCGTCACCGGGAAACCGGGATCGGGGAAATCAGCGCTGGCATACCGGGTTTCTCGGGAACTGCGCTTGGGCAGAGTGCTGCGGTGGTCCGTGACTAGCAGAACCACACTGCAATCCGGCCAGTACGAATATGACGCCATAGGCCGAGCCCAAGCCGCCGCGACCAGTTACGCAGCAGCTCGCAGGGCGGAAACAAACGGATCAACAGACGTCGAAGAGCCCGCCATCGGTGACTTCATCCGCCTGGGCCCGCTGGGTACGGCGTTCCTGCCCACCCGGACTCCGCGCGTGCTGTTGATCGACGAGCTGGACAAATCGGACGCGGATCTACCCAACGATCTGCTCTCCATCTTCGAGGACGCGGAATTCGGCATCCCCGAGCTGGAGCGCATCCGCGCCCATACGTCGACCGTACGCGTATTCACCAGCGACCGGAACGGAAGCGCCACACTGACCGACGGTCGCGTAGCGTGCGCCGCCTTCCCGGTCATCATCATCACCAGCAACGGAGAAAGAGAGTTCCCGGCGGCATTTCTACGCCGCTGCCTACGCCTGGAAATGCGCGAGCCGGACGCGAACCAACTCGCGGCGATGGTCGCCAACCACATGTTGGACCAGGACGGCGTCCATTCCGACCGGCTGATCCGGGAATTCGTGGCCCGCAGCGCCGAACTGGACGGCCTGCCCGCCGACAAACTGCTGGAAGCCGTGTACCTCGCCACCTCGGGCGCGTTCCGCGAGAACGGTCAGAGCTGGCCCCGCCTGCTTGACGCACTCTGGCGCCGGCTGAGTTTGGCGCCCTGAGTTGTCCCGCCCGGCAGGCGTCCCAGGGCCCGGTTTCGCCGGAACGGCGAGACCGGCGAACGCCGCCATGCCGATCGACCGACTCGACATCGACGACCTGACCTGGCACGAACTTGCCGAAGCGGTCTACCTTGCCGCGGTCATCCGCCCGCGGGCGGAACCCGAGCCGCCCGCCGAGCCGAAGTCCCCACCGAACGACGCCGACCGGGTCACCCCGCAACGCGACGAACCTGACGACAACAAACCTGATGGACCAGATCCGGTCGAGGACGACGCACCTGCGCCGGAACCGACCGTACGTCCCGAACCAGGCCCGGCGCGTGAGCGACCACAACAGAACCCCGAACCCGAACCGGTGGCGGCGACCGGGAACGTCACCGCATCGACGTCCCCAGCGGGTTGGTCATTACACGATCGATTGAACATCACTCGAGCTCTCCGGCCGCTGAAACGCCATGTGACGTCCCGACGCGTAGGCGACGTGGTCATGGACGAGATAGCGACCGCCGAACGTGCGGTGCAAGATCAGCTGTGGTGGCCGGTCACCCGGCAACGACGCGAACGATGGCTGGACCTGACGATCGTCATCGACGCCGCGCCATCCATGGCTCTGTGGCGACGCAAAATCGCCGCCTTCGTCGAACTGCTCGAACAACTGGGCGCCTTCCGCACGGTCCGAGTCCGCCGCCTCGACACGAACCGGTCCGCGTCAGGAGTGCCGTTGCCGCCGGTCCTGTGTGGTGCCGCCGGCCCACGCGACCCGTCCGAGATGGTCGACCATTCCGGCCGAAGCGCGGCACTGGTGATCACCGACGGTCTGGGCGAGGCGTGGCGCAGCGATCTCATAGGACCGGTGTTGGCGCAGTGGGGCAGGGTCATGCCGGTGGCCGTCATCAACTGCCTCCCGCAGTGGATGTGGGGCCGGCACGGGCCGGCGCTGCACCGCGCACGACTCTCATCCGAAGAAGATCTACGGCCAAACCGAACCTGGTCGATAGAACTTCTCGACGCATGGTTGGCACCCGTCCCGGAACAAGCATTACCGGAAAGTGCTCTCCCGGTACCGATCCTGGAAATGGGTCCACGTTGGTTGGCATGGTGGAGTCGTCTTCTCACGACCGGTCACCGCAACCCAGCGGACGCGACCGTCCTCCTGGCCTCGGGCAAGCCACAACCACGGGTCAGCGTGTACGCGAATATCCGCGAGCCATTGACAGCCAGAGCCCGCATTGCGGAGTTCCGCTCGATCGCGTCCCCCGACGCGCAACGCCTCGCACAATTGCTGGCGGCTCTGCCAGGGGATATGTCGGTGGCCCGCCAAGTCCAAAACGACTATCTGCCTGGGACCGGACCTGAACTTCTGGGTGAGCTAATGGGCGCCCGGCTACTGCGGTACGCTTCGCGCACCGCACGCGCGGGATCCACAGAGGACTCAGGCGTATACCACATCGCAGAGTCGGACCGCGAGATTCTGCTAGAAGGTGCACGTCGCTCGGAAACAGCGGGCGTTGTGCGGATGGCCGCCCACCACCACGGTCATCGAATAGATGCGTTGGCGCTGCTGCGTGATGCCATCGCCGATCCGGACAACACCCCGGAACCGACGCCGGCAGACCGGCCGCTCCAGCGCATTGTCTTGCGTGCGCTCAGTGGTCCGTATCTTCTCCGAGTCGAACGACTGGACCAAACCTCGGAGCCAGACTCGGCGGCGCCGCCTCCAGTTCCAAGTCCCGCCGAGTCTCGCGAGAGTGTCACCATGTCCCAAGCGGCCGAGCGCGCCGATGTCCTCAGTCAGTCCCCGGCAATCTCGGCCGCTGAGAGAGAAGCCTCCCAAAGCACCCAATCCACAACACCGCAGACGACGACGTTCGTCCATGGATTAGGTGAACGCCAACCGGGTGATCCACCTCCGGTTTGGGGCAACGTCCCGCCGCGCAACCTCAACTTCACCGGCCGCGACGACCTGATCGACGAGCTGCACGCACACCTGACAGCCGGCGGCACAACGGTGGTTCTCCCGGCGACACTGCACGGCATGGGCGGTATCGGGAAGACCCAGACAGCGGTGGAGTACATCTACCGCCACTTGGACGACTACGACCTCGTGTGGTGGATCGCGGCAGCACAGCCGACGCAGGTCCGCTCCGGGCTGACAGAGCTGGCAAAGCAGCTGGGCCTGCCGGGAAGCTCGGAGGCGCACACGGCGGTCCCGGCCGTGCTGGAGGCACTGCGCCGAGGTAACCCGATACGTCGGTGGCTGCTGGTCTTCGACGCCGCGGAGAGCCCGGAGGCGGTCCGGAGGTTCTTCCCGTCCAACGGGCCAGGCGAAATCCTGGTCACCTCCCGCAACCCCGCGTGGGCAGGCGTAGCCCGCCCAGTGGAGGTCTCGGTCTTCCGCCGGGAGGAGAGCAAAGAACTTCTACGCCGCCGAGGCCCGGACATCAGCGACGGCGACGCGGACCAGATAGCCGACAAGCTGGGCGACCTCCCGTTGGCGATCGAACAGGCTGCGGCCTGGCGCGCGGAAACCGGTATGCCGGTACGCGAATACCTCCGCCTTTTCGAAGAAAAGGTAGCGGAAATCTTCGAGTCGTCCTCCACTCCCGACTACGAAGTATCGCTGGCAGCCGCATGGAATGTTTCGTTCGACGAACTGCGAAACCACAACCCTGCCGCACACCAAATCCTGCTGATCTGTGCGTTCTTCTCCTCAGAGCCGATCTCCCGCGACTTGTTCACCGGTGTGCGCAACGCACAGATCTCAACCGAGCTGGACGTGACCCTGCGCGACCCCATCGCGCTGGCGCGCGCGATCCGCGAGATCAACCGCTACGGGCTGGCGAAGATCGACCACGGCAGCAACACGATCCAGCTGCACCGCCTGGTCCAGTTGGTCCTCCGCAACCGCATCACCACACCGACGATGCAAACCCAGATGCGCCACGGCGCACACCAGCTACTGGCGAACATCGATCCGAACGACCCGGAGAACAGCCGGAACTGGCCGCGTTACCGGGAGCTGCTGCCACACGCCTACGCGGCGGACGTCGTGAACTGCACCGACGGCTGGGTCCGGCAACTGGTCATCAACCTGATGCGCTTCCTGTTCCAGTGGGGCGACCACGAAGAGGCTGCGATCCTGGCGCAGCACGCCTACCGGGACTTCACGGACAAGTTGGGCCCGGACGACCCGCAGACACTCGAGGTGGCATGGCGCCTCGGCTTCTACCTGTGGGTACTGGGTCGCTTCAACGAGGCGGCAACGCTGAACCAGCGCACGTTGGAACGACGGATCCTGGTGTCGGGCGAGGACAGTGAGGAAACGTTCGGCGTACAGGCCAATATCCTGGCTGACCTCAAGGCCAAGGGTGAGTTCGCGGAAGCCAAGCGACTGAGTGAGGAGGTCCTGCTCAGGACGACAAGGCTGTTCGGTCCGGATGATCCGGAGACGCTGCAGGCCGCCAGCCTGCACGGCATGAGTCTTCGGCTGATGGGAGACTTCTCCGCTGCGCGGGAGTTGGACGAGAACACCTATCAGAAGAGGGTCGAGATTCTGGGCCGCGACAACCTCCAAACGCAGGGCTCCTTCATCTCGATCGTCGTCGACCGGCGTGACGCGGGCGAGTACTCCTGGGCGCGGATCGAACAGGAGAAGCTTGTCGAGCGAGCGATCGAGCAGTTCGGCATCGACCGCCAGGCCACCCAGATGCGGATCTACATGCTTTCGATCGCCCGCCGAAAGGACGGCGACCACCAAGGCGCGTTCGAGTTGTCGGGACCGGTGCTCGACAACTTCCGCCACCGGTACGGGTCCGAACATCCGCACACAGTTGGTTGCGTACTGGCACATTCCATCGACCTGCGTCACGCAGGCGACCTGGCCGAAGCTCGAGGCCTGGGTGAGGAAGCGTATGACAGTTATCGGCGATTGCTGGGAGAACACCACCCACACACGTGTGCCGCGATGGTCGACCTGGCGGTGACTCTGCGGCTCAGCGGTGACGCTGCCGGCGCACGTGCCCTCGACGAACGGGCGTTCGAGCAACTGAGGACCAGCCTCGGTGCCGACCACCCCAACGCGGTCGTGGGCGGCATCAACCTGGCGAGCGACCTGGCGGCGATCGGTGAGACCGATGCCGCGATCGAACTCGGTCAGGAGATGCTCGAACGGTCGCGCGGCTCACTCGGACCTGACCACCCCACGACGTTGGCCGCCGAGTTGAACATCATCTTCGACCTGCGGACGGCGGGACACGACGGTACCGACGTGCGGTTCTCCGACGTCCTGGCCCGCTACCGCCGAACGCTGGGAGAAGCGCACCTCGCGACCAAGTCGGCGGCCGGTGGCAGTCGCGCGAACTGCGACATCGATCCGTTGATCCTCTGAAGGCGGTCAGTACACGCTCTGGCCGAGCCACGTGGCGAGCCGTTCCGGTGTGGGCACGTCGGGCGACACGGTGGTGATCCGCCGCCACACCGCACGGACCAGCTCGGGGTAGTGGGTCAATGCCCGTGCTGCTGGGCTGGTGCCGACGCCGGCGAGCGCGAGTCCCAGGCCGATCCACGACGACACCCGGTCGGGGTGCTGTGCCAGCTCGGCCCGGTAGCCGCGGACCGCGTCGTCGAACCGTCCGGTCGCGTAGGCCAGGTCCGAGGTCGTGACGTCCTCCGCCGACCGCCACATCGACGCCAGCTCACGCCGGTCCGCCAGTGCGATGTCGAGGTGGATCAGGTGGGTTCGTGCCTCGGACGACGAGCCGTCCGGCACGGGCGTCGGAGGGGGATCGACATAGGCGAAAGCGGGCGGAGGGTGAAGCTGGTCGGCCAGCCACGCCTCCGCCAAGATCACCACCGAACGGTGGTCCGGCCGGAGGTGCCGCATTCGGTAGCCCGCGTGGTGATCCGCGGTGATGGCCTCCGCGCGCCGTCGGAGGTCGTCGGGTACCGGTTCGGCCAGCCACGGCCGCAGTCGCTCCGCGATGCCGTCGACGAACCTGCGGCCCGTGGTCGTCAGGCTCGCGTCCCGGTGCACGGAGTCGAGCACGCGCCACGTATCACCGCGTGACTGGGCGAACTCGAACATGGCTCGGCGCGCGAGCTTTCCGTCGTGGGCGCGTGCGATCTCCCGCCAGAAAGCCGCGATACCGAAGAACGCGTAGATCCCCTGCAGGGTCTTGCCGATGGGTCGTGGATCGGGACGCCATGGCACGTAGAACCGTTCACGCGGGTCGTCTTCGTGCAGTTGCGCGAGGTGCAGGACCCCACCGAGGACGATGTGCTGGAACTCGTGCACGAGCGTGGCCGCGAGTGTCGGGGCGTCGTCCGGCCGTGCGATGAGGGCGCTGCCGAACGCCTCACCGGTCGACGCGCTCGCACTCCGGAACGGCGCGGCCGGTCCGGGTACGACGGAATCCAGACCAGCGGAAAATGCTTCTGCGCGCTCAGGGAAATGCTGCGCGATCAGCCGCCACGCTCCCGTCAGTTCAGCTCGCCACGCGCGCAGTTCGGCCGGGTCCATGCGCCGGGGGCGCATTGGTTCGTGCAGTCCGCGATACGGATCGATGTCGTCGAGCCGGGTCGTGAGACGATGCCGCCCGGCTGTGGCCGTCGCATCGCGTACGGCCCACCAGTTCGGCCGGTCGGCGTCAAAGGGCTCGGTCAGCACCACCAGGCCGAGGTCGTTCGTGATCTCTGCCCGGCCCTGCGTGCCACGCACCTCGGCCACCGAGTGTGGCTCGTCGGCAGGCAGGTGTGCCATGCCCAGAGTCGGCAGGATGACACCGCCTTCCCACACCGGCACGATGGCGTGGAAGTTCAGCCGGGCGCGGATCGCGGCAGCGGCGGCGACAGCGTGGACATGCCCTACGTGTGACCACATCGGACAGACGCCGGTTATTCCCTTGCGTAGCAAGCGGATCGTGTACCCTGCCCAGCTCCCGAGATAGGGGTGGGCGAGGACGAGTTCGAACACGTCGGGACTTCTGGTCTCGACTCTGGCCAGGAGTTCCCAGGCGTCCTCCGGTGACGGGAGAGGGGCGAACAACTCAGGCGTCTTGCTGACCTCGTCCATCAGCGCGCGCAGAAGAAGCAGCCGCCTGCTGCGTTCGGCGTGGCGTAGTCGGTGCACTACCGCCGGGCGGATCTCGCCGCGGGCCAGTTCATCGAAGTCGGACCAGGGCAACTGGTGGAACGTGGCCTCAGGTGAGTCCGGGGTGTTCCGGTGCGGCGCGACGTCCCTGGGTGGCATCGGTTAGTCCACCCGTTCTCCCTGGCCGGACTCACCGCTTTTCTTGTCCCGTAGAGCGCCGGTTCGCTCCAGTGCGTGATGCACTGCCTGGCGGATCGCTGAACTGTTCAGCCCGCGTAAGCGGGCGAAAGAGGTGGTGCTCAAGTCGATCAACAGGGATTCGATGCCCGTGTCCGTGGTTTTCACGTCGTGGCCCCCTCCACCCGTTCATGGCTTGCGCCCAGTGTTTCCATCATCGCTCACCGTGGTGGATTCGGGAAGTGGGGGTGAATTCCGGTGAGTGTGCCAACTGGCATACGCGCTGGTCGCGGTGTGTCCGACCATGGTCATACCGGGAGAGAAGGGGCGAATCATGGACAACCACGCGAGGACACTGGCCCGTCAGGCCGAATGGACGCCGCAGTCCGGTGCGAGCAGGCCGGTCGCCTTTCCGCCGCATCCGCCGTTGCAGTCCGGGGGCTGGTACCGCGGGGCGGACGTGGAACTGCCGGGGCCGGGGCGGCCGCCGGTGGGTGCGTCCTCGGGGATGTCTGCTCGGGCGGCGCTGATGTTGACCCTGATCTTCGGGCTGATCGGGGTGCTTGCCAGGTCGTTGGACGACGGGGCGTTCGCGGTCGTGGTGACGGTGGCGGTGCTGGCGGCGCCGGCCCTGCTGCTGCGGGGCCGGCGCCGGAGCGACTAGAACGACACCAGCGGGCCGCCGGTGATGAACTCGTAGGCGAAGTTCACGAAGAAGAAGCCGAAGAACAGCACGTTCAGCACCAGG
This sequence comes from Actinophytocola algeriensis, assembly GCF_014203735.1. Taxonomy (GTDB): domain Bacteria; phylum Actinomycetota; class Actinomycetes; order Mycobacteriales; family Pseudonocardiaceae; genus Actinophytocola; species Actinophytocola algeriensis. The sequence goes on from NZ_JACHJQ010000001.1 coordinate 396,045, forward strand.
ATCACGTAGTGCCATGGGCGTGGGCGTGCTGCCTTCGGGAGCCGGGAGTTCAGGTACATCAACGCGAACGGGAACATCAGCGCGCCGAAGTTCGACATGTTCGCCGAGATCTGCACCAGTTCCACGGGGAGTGCCAGGTGCAGGGCGGCCGCGATGACGACGAGGACCACCAGCATGTAGGGGTAGTAGAACTTACGCGGGTCACCTTCCAGCCTCCGGCGCAGCCGGGGGCTGGTCGCGTGCGCGGCGTCGGTGAAGTTGCGTACCAGGGCCTCGAAGATGCCGAGCTGCGTGGAGAACAGGACCAGCACACCGACGGTGAGCATCAGGTAGAACATGCCCTGGCCGTAGTCTGCGCCCAGGTGTTCGGCGGTGAACGTCGGCACGTTCGCGGTCGTGGGTACGTCGCCGCTGGTCGTCACCACGTGGGCCATGAGGATGGTCGGCAGCAGCATGCCGATCATCGCGCCGCAGAAGAAGACCAGCCACAGGTCGATCATCAGCAGCTTGTACCAGCGGCGCCAGCGCGTCGTGTTCTCCGGCGTGTCCGGGAACGTCACGCCGACGGAGCGGATCTCCTCCTGTTTGCCGCGCATGCCGGACAGGAACCCGACCTTCGAGCCCATGCCGTAACCCTTGTCGCGGTAGTGGTTCATCGCGTACCAGTTCAGGCCGGACGCGAGGGCGGTGAACCCGGCGAGCGCGCCGAGCGTCGTCGCCGTGATGCCTTCCGGTGGTGCCGCCGGGGTGACGAGGCCGCGCACGCCCTCCCACCAGGTCGACCACGGCACGATCAGGACGCACACCACGATCAGGACCGCCAGCAGCGTGCCGACGATCACCCAGTTGGCGAGCTCGAGGGTGCGGGACACCTTGCGCGCCAACGCGGTGATGAGGAAGACGACGAGCAGCAACCCGATCGCGAGCAGCCGCACCCACTCGATCTCGTCCGGCCGGTGTACGCGTCCGGTGATCAACGCGAACAGGCCCTGCCCCGCGCCGGCGGCCCATCCGCCGAAGATGAACGCGAAGTAGAACGCGATCAGGGAGAACGGAACCCACAGCTTCCATCCGGGCGGCACCCGTCCGAACCCGACGATCGGCACCTCGCCGGTCGCGGTCACGTAGCGTGCGCACTCGACGTTGTAGAACGTTTGCAGGATCGCGGAAACGGTGATGACCCACCCGACACCGACGAAGCCGAACTCGCCGATCGCGCCGGGGCCGAGCAGCCACTCGCCGCTGCCGACGGAGATCCCGAGCGCGATCAGGCTCGGGCCGATCACGAACTGGATAATCTGCCGCACACCGAGCTTGCGGACCTTGAACACTTCTTCCGGTTCCGGCAGGTCAGCCACGGCCAGCGGGGGCCGGCTGACGCCGAGCGGGTATTCGGTGGACTGAGAAGCGCGTTCATCGACATCTTTGGCCATGACGACCTCCTCAGTCTGATTTAGCGCACGACGAGATTCCCGTCAATTGTCCTTTCCGGACAACGGAGAAGTGTTCGCGATGCGAACAGGCTCCGGTGAGGTCCGGTCCTGTCCCGAAAGGAAACGTGAGCACGTCGGTCTCCCTCCAGGAATTCCTCCGACGTGTAGCCGCCGTAGGATGACGCCCGGGGACCGCGACAAGGTCGGATCGACCCGGACCGTGACACCGGCGTTGAGCCGCACCGAAGGTGCGGAGCCCGATGAGTGCGAACCGCCCGCACGGCGGTGCACAGGGCGGCGCGATAACCGGTGTCGGCGGTCCAAGGGGACCATGGAAGCACTTCCTGGGGGAGTGCTTGGTGCCCTTCCACGGAAAGCGGTCCGACGCGTATCGGGCCGGGCCCGGCTGTGCCACCGCGTGCCTGGCAGGGAAAACCGCTGCGTGTACGCGCCTCCGACGACGCCGTGAGCGCGTTGTGTTCGAGTCGACGCAGTGCGTTCCTGGCAGCGTCCAGCCTGCCGAGAGCGAGCGCGCACAGCACGACGTACCGCTCCGCCACCGCGACCTGGAGAGCCGACCTGGCAGCCGCGCTCGCTTCCCGGAACAGGTCCCTGGCCCACATGAACTGCCTGGGCGGTGGTGGCCGTGTTCGCGTCCGACAGCGTTCGCAGCCCGGTGCGCACCGCAGTCGTGCAGGGCTGTTCGAGCGCGTCGACGAGTTTCTTGATGCCGTGCTTCGCCGCGATCGCCGCGACTGCCGTGATCGGTTCCACGCCGCCGAAATCTAGTCCGTCGGTTCGGGGGCGGACTGGTCCATGAGGTGGACGGTGTTGCCCGCCGGGTCCTGGAAGGTCGCCGACTTCCCGCCGGGGACGTCGATGATCTCGCCGACCCACGTGATGTTCGGGTGCTCGGCGACGAACGCCTCAACGCTGTCGACGGCGAAGAAGCCGCCCGCCCTCCACTCCGGACCGTCGTCGGGTGGGGTGTCCAGCATCAACTCGATCTCGGTGCCCGGCAGGCGGAACGCGGCGGTGGTCTTGCCCTCGCGCCACGACTCGTCCAGGCCCAGTTCGTCGCGGTAGAAGGCGACTGTCGCTTCCAGGTCGGTCACCGGCTGGTACAGGAACATCAGCTTCATACGCCGGACCGTAATTGGATTACGGTCGTGGGTCAATGGGTTACGCTCCACCGTGATGCGAGAATGGGTTCCGGTACCGGGCACCGCGAAGGCCCGGCTGGTGGAGGCGGCCATCCACCACTTCGAGACGGCCGGGTACGACGGCGTGAACGTCACCGAGCTGGCCGCCAAGGCCGACGTCACCACCGGGTCGCTGTACCACCACTTCGAGTCGAAGCTCGGGCTCTACCTCGTGGTGCGTGAGGAGATGGAGCGGCGCGTCGTGGACCGCATGGCCGGGGCGGCCGCCGCGGCCGACAAGCCCGTGAGCGCCGCCTTGCTGGTCGCGTTCGACGCGGCCGTGCACTTCGGGGTCTGCCGGATCCTCGCGGAGCCGTTGCCGGTGCCGCGTGAGGACCCCATCGCGACCACGTTGCGGTCGCTGCTGCCCAAGCGGCTGCGTGCGGCACCCGAGATCTTCGCCGCCTCCTGGCGCGCGGCCCTGCGGGCCGTGGTCGACGGCGTGCCCAGTGCTACGGCACGCGCGTCGCTCAGTTATCTCCTGGACGGCGCTGTTCGATCACCGGCGCGTCGATGACGAACGGGCTGTCATCCGCGGAGTCGTCGCGCACGGGGTTGGCGACGACCTCGCCGTCCACGACGTCGTGGCGGACCACCCGGGTGCGGGCGGCGGCACGGGACAGCAAACGTTTGCGGACGACTGCCCTGGTCGGCGGGAACAGCAGCAGCAACGCGGCCACGTCACTCAGGAACCCGGGAAAGAGCACGAGCGCCGCGGCGACGCCGATCAGCATCCCGTCCGCCATCTCCGGGCTCGGGTCGCGCCGGTTGCGCAGCGCCTCCGAGAACGACGTCAACGTGCGGGTGCCCTGCCTGCGCAACAGCGCCACCCCCGCCATCGACACGGCGATCAGCAGCAGGATCGTCCACAGCGCGCCCACCGCCTGACCCACCGCGATGATCACGGCGAACTCGGCGACGACCGCGATGAGCAGCAGTACGAAGACAGGCATGTCCACTCAACGAACGAACCGCCGGATTCACTCCCGGGCCCTGAGGGCCTCCGTGACCAGCGGGACCTGCAGCGGCAGCCGGGCGAGCATGACCGCGCGCAACAGGGGTTTGCGCCAGAACAGCCGGACCGCCCAGATGTTGGCGGGGAACACCGCGACGAACAGGGCCGCGGCCAGTGAACCGCCAAGGCGCCTGGTGCGTGGTACCGCCAGCAGGCCGGCCACGCCGAGTTCCGCGACCCCCGACGCGTAGGTCCAGAACCGCGGCGGGCCCGGGATGGCGGGCGGGATCACCGAGTCGAACGGTCTCGGAGCCGCGAAGTGCAGCGTGCCGGTCGTCGTGAGCAGTGCCGCCAGCCGCACCGCGGCACGTTTTCCCCGGTTGGAGGCCATGGGCCACTGTAACCGGGCAGATCTTCTACAGAACCTTGACGTTTGAGAGGTGATTTGTAGAGAATGGACGGATGGTGTCCTTCGACACACACCCGGACCGCTATCGGCACTGGTCCCTGCGGGTGGACGGCGAGGTGGCCTGGCTGGTCCTCGACGTCGACGAGCAGGGCGGCCTCACCCCCGGCTACGAGCTGAAGCTCAACTCCTACGACCTCGGCGTCGACATCGAGCTGTACGACGCCACCCAGCGCCTCCGCTTCGAGCACCCCGCCGTCCGCACGGTCGTCGTGACCAGCGGCAAGGACAAGGTCTTCTGCGCGGGCGCCAACATCAGGATGCTCGCCGCCGCCTCCCACGAGTGGAAGGTGAACTTCTGCAAGTTCACCAACGAGACCCGCAACGGCATGGAGGACGCGACCGCCAACTCCGGGCAGACCTACCTGGCCGCGGTCAACGGCTCCTGCGCAGGCGGCGGGTACGAGCTGGCGCTGGCCTGCGACCACATCGTGCTCGTCGATGACAACTCCTCGACCGTCGCGCTGCCCGAGGTCCCGCTGCTCGGCGTGCTGCCCGGCACCGGCGGCCTCACCCGCGTGGTCGACAAGCGCGGCACCCGCAAGGACCTCGCCGACGTGTTCGCCACCCGTGCCGACGGCGTCAAGGGCCGCACCGCCGTCGACTGGAAGCTGGTCGACGAGCTGGCCCCGCCGCGGCGGTTCACCGAGGTCGTCACCGAGCGCGCGAAGGAACTCGCGAAGCGCTCCGCCAGGCCGGACGCCGAGGGGGTCGAGCTGACACCCCTGGTCCGCGACCGGTACGTCACCGCCGAACTCGGTGACGGCACGGTCGACATCACCGTCCACGTCCCCGACGCCGTGGAAGAACGCCGGGACGCCGAGTTCTGGCCGCTGGCCATGACCCGCGAGTTGGACGACCTCATCCTCCGCCTGCGCACGAACGAGCCGGAGCGTGGCGTGTGGCTGTTGCGCACCGAGGGGGACCACGAGGTCGTCCGGGGTTACGAAGCCCTGCTCGACACCAGCGACTGGTTCGCGCGCGAGGTCGTCCACTACTGGAAGCGCACGCTGAAACGTCTCGACGTCACCAGCCGCAGCCTCATCGCGCTCATCGAACCAGGCTCCTGCTTCGCGGGCATGCTCGCCGAGCTGGCGTTCGCGGCCGACCGCCAGTACCTGCTCGACGACCAGGACGCGGGTGCTGCCGGCACGCTCGTGTTGACCGAGGCCAACTTCGGCACCTACCCGATGGGCAACGGGCTCACCCGCCTGGAGTCCCGCTTCTGGGGCGAGAAGTCCCAGGTGGACACACTGCGCAAGCAGGCGGGCACCGTGCTGTTACCGGACGAGTGCAAGGACCTCGGCCTCGTCACCGACGCGCTCGACGACATCGACTGGGCCGACGAGATCCGCATCGTCGTCGAGGGCCGCGCCGCGCTGTCGCCGGACGCGTGCACCGGCATGGAGGCCAACCACCGGTTCGTCGGCCCGGAGACGATCGAGACCAAGATCTTCGGTCGCCTCTCGGCCTGGCAGAACTGGGTTTTCGTCCGCACCAACGCATCCGGTGAGGACGGGGCGCTGCGGCGCTACGGCACCGGCAAGAAGGCGGTATTCGACAGGAGGCGCGTGTGACCACCTCGATCAACTACGAGGACAAGATCCCCAACAACGTCGACCTGTCGTCGGACCGGCGGCTCCAGCGCGCGCTCGAGGGCTGGCAGCCGAAGTTCATGAACTGGTGGGGCGAGATGGGTCCCACGCTGGAGACCCAGGGCGTCTACCTGCGCACCGCGATCAGCGTCGGCCGCGATGGCTGGGCGCACTTCGACCACGTGCACGTGCCCGACTACCGCTGGGGCATCTTCCTCGCCGAGCGCGACCCGGGCCGCACCATCGCGTTCGGCGAGCACATGGGTGAGCCGGCCTGGCAGCAGGTGCCCGGCGAGTACCGCGCCGACCTGCAGCGCCTCATCGTCATCCAGGGCGACACCGAACCCGCGTCGGTGGAACAGCAGAAGCTGCTCGGCCTCACCGCCCCGTCGCTCTACGACCTGCGGAACCTGTTCCAGGTCAACGTGGAGGAGGGCCGCCACCTGTGGGCGATGGTGTACCTCCTGCACGCCTACTTCGGCAAGGAGGGCCGCGAGGAGGCGGAAGGCCTGCTGCTGCGCAACTCCGGCAGCCCCGACTCGCCACGCATCCTCGGCGCGTTCAACGAGGAGACCGCCGACTGGCTGGCGTTCTTCATGTTCACCTACTTCACCGACCGGGACGGCAAGTACCAGCTCGGCACGTTGAAGGAGTCCGCGTTCGACCCGCTGTCGCGCACGTGCGAGTTCATGCTGAAGGAAGAGGCGCACCACATGTTCGTGGGCACCACCGGCGTGGACCGGGTGGTGGAGCGCAGCGCCGCGCTCATCCGCGAGCACGACACCCTCGACATCGCCCCGCGCGGCGGCATCCCGCTCGACATCATCCAGAAGTACATCAACTTCCACTACACGGTGTCGCTCGACCTGTTCGGCAGCGAGACCTCCACCAACGCCGCCAACTACTTCACCGCGGGACTCAAGGGCCGCTGGCAGGAGACGCGCCGCAAGGACGACCACAGGCTCACCGACGACGGCGTGTTCCTGGAGAAGCCCGCCGAGAACGGCACGTGGACGAGCGAGGAGCTGCCCGCGCTGCTCGCGCTCAACCTGGACCTGCGCGGTGAGTACATCGCCGACTGCGAGACCGGCATCAAGCGCTGGAACCGGATCATGGAGAGCGCGGAGCTCAACCACCGCTTCGCGCTGCCGCACCCGGGGTTCAACCGGTCGGTCGGGGTCAGCTCGGGACACCACGTCACCCCGGACGGCACCATCGTCGACGAGGCGACCTGGCAGGCCGCGAAGCACAAGTGGCTGCCCACCAGCGAGGACCTCGCGTTCGTGCGGTCGTTGATGCGACCGGTCTACGAACGGGGCAAAATCGCGAGCTGGGTGGCACCGCCACGCAACGGCATCAACGGCAAGCCGTTCGACTACGAGTACGTCCACCTCGCCTGATCCCGGCCCCCAGAAGGCGGTCAACGATGACAGCTCCCACCACGTTCAACGCCACCGACTGGTTACTCCACCGCCACGTGCGGGACGGCGACGGTGACCGGACCGCTGTCGTGTGCGGCGGGCGGAGCGTCACCTACGAGGAACTGTCCGACGAGACCAGGCGGGTGGCCGCCGGGTTCCGCGCGCTGGGCGCGCGACCGGAGGAACGGGTCATGCTGTGCATGGCCGACGGCGTCGAGCTGCTCACCGGCATCCTCGGCGCCATGCACATGGGTGCCGTGCCGGTGCCCGTGTCGACCATGGTCACCGGCACCGAGCTGGCGAGCGTGCTGATCGACTCCCGCGCCCGGATCCTGTGCGTCTCCACCGAGTTCGCCGACGCCGCGCGCGTCGCGCTCGCCGTCGCCACCGAGGTCACGCAGGTGGTGGTCGACGACCCCGCCGGGGACAGCGACCTGACCGGCGTCTCCTGGTCGGCCCTGCGCACCGCGGGCGAGCGCGGTGAGGCGTATCCGACCTGGGCGGACTCGCCCGCGTTCTGGCTGTACACCTCGGGCACCACCGGCAAGCCGAAGGGCGCCATGCACCGCCACGGCAGCGTCCGGGACGTCGCCGAGCTGTACGGGCAGGGCGTCCTCGGCGTCTCTCCCGGCGACCGGACGCTGTCGGTGCCGAAGCTGTTCTTCGCCTACGGGCTGGGGAACTCGGCGTTCTTCCCGCTGTCCGCCGGGGCCACTGCCGTGCTGGAACGTGCCCGGCCCACCCCGGCCGGGATCGCGGAGCGGGTGCGGGAGACCGCGCCCACGCTGTTCTTCGGCGTGCCGACGTTCTACTCGGCGCTGCTGAACTCCGACATCCCCGACGACACGTTCTCCTCGGTGCGGCAAGGCATCTCGGCCGGTGAGCCGCTGCCGCCGGTGCTGTACCACCGGTTCCGCGAGCGGTTCGGCGTGGAGATCCTCGACGGGCTCGGGTCGACCGAGGCGCTGCACATCTTCCTGTCGAACCGGCCCGGCGCGGTGCACCCCGGTTCGTCCGGCACGCCCGTCGACGGGTACCGCGTGGAGATCCGCGGCGAGCAGGGCGTGCCGATCACCGGGACCGGTGAGCCGGGTGACCTGTACCTGTCCGGCCCGTCGGTCGCGTCCGGGTACTGGTGCCGCACGGAGACCACGCGCGCGGTGTTCCAGGGCGAGTGGCTGCGCACGGGCGACACGTACGTGCGCAACGAGGACGGGACCTACACGTGCCTCGGCCGGTCCAACGACATGCTGAAGGCGGGTGGCATCTGGGTGTCGCCGGCGGAGGTGGAGGAGCGGCTGCTCGAGCACCCTGACGTGGCCGAGGCGGCGGTGGTCGCGGGCCGCGACCGCGACGGGCTCGACAAGCCGGTCGCCTGCGTGGTCCCGGTTTCCGGGCACTCGGTCGACGCCGACGCGCTGGTCACGTGGTGCCGTGCGGGTCTCGCCGCCTACAAGCGGCCCCGTGCCGTGGTGGGCATGGAGGAGTTGCCGAAGACCGCGACCGGCAAGATCCGCAGGAACGTGCTGCGTGCGCTGGTGGCGGACGAGCTGGTGACCCCGGTACCGCCTGCGGAAACGGTGCTGGCTCCGTTGGCGCCGCAGGACCACGTGGGTGGGCGCGCCTGATGCTGGACGGGATGCCGCTGGTCGACGCGCACGTGCACGCGCCGCGCCTCGCCACGCTGAAACCGGCGTGGCGGGAGTGGGCGGTGCGGTTCGCGAGCCGCTACGACTGGCGCGCGGCGTACGACGAGGACGGCGTGCCCGTGCCCGCGCTGTTCGACGCGTTGTTCGAACGCGAGGGCGTGGACCGGGCGCTGCTGTTCTGCGAGTACAGCCCGCGCGCGACCGGTATCCAGTCCATTGAGGACAACCTGCCGCTGGTCGAGCACAACCCGGTGCGGTTCCGCCTGGTGGCGAACGTGAACCCGCACCTGCACCACCCGCTCGCCGCCGAGGTGGAACGGCAGCTCGACCTCGGCGCGGTCGCGCTGAAGATCCACCCGGTGCACGGCGCGTTCGACCCCGGCGACAAGGAGCTGTACGCCGCGTACCACGTGTGCGCCGACCGCGGCGTGCCCGTGATCGTCCACACGGGATCGTCGACGTTCCCCGGTGCCAGGGCCAGGTTCGGCGATCCCGCGCTCATGCTGGACCCGGTCGACGACTTCCCCGGGGTGAACTTCGTGTTCGCGCACGGCGGCCGCGGCTGGTGGTACGACACGGCGGCGTTCCTCGCGCAGTCCAAGCCCAACGTGTGGCTCGACCTCGCGGGGCTGCCACCCGCGAAGCTGCCGGAGTACTACGCGCGGTTCGACCTGCCCCGGCTCGCGTCCCGGATGGTCTTCGGCACCGACTGGCCGGGCATCCCCGGTGTGGCACACAACGCCCGTGCGCTCGCCGCGCTCGGGTGGTCGGGGGAGGTGCTTCGCGGCGTGCTGTCGGGGAACGCCGCGAAGCTCTTCCCCGGCCTGAACATCTGACGCACAGGACGCGCCCAGCGCCAGGTGGAGTTCCGACCTCAGCGGGCCAGCACGAGGTAGGCCAGGCCGAACACGCCTCGGTAGGCGGTCAGGTACTCGCGTTCCCTGGCGTCATCCCGTGCCTTGACCTCCTCGGCGCGCGGGTCGTCCGGGTTCGCCAGCAGCCACTCCCGGTGCCCGGCCCGGTGGCCGGACTCGAACTCGTCCCACTCGTGCTGGTCGGCGGTGCTCAGGTGCAGCACCTGCCAGCCGGTCTCGCCGCAGGCCGCGACGAGGTCGGCGAGCGGCAGGATGTCGTCACCGAAGACGGCGTGGGCCGCCTCGGTCGGCGGGCGTTCCCAGCAGCCGTCGCCGACCAGGACCCGGCCGCGCGGCACGACCTCCGCGAGTGCGGCGAGCATGGCGTGGCTGCCGCCGAACGCGTGCGACGCGCCGATGCACAGCGCCCGGTCCGCGGTGCCGTGCCAGTCGGCGGCCGCCCGCTCGACGAACTTCACGTCCAGGTCCCGGACGAGAGCTGCTCGCCGCCCGCGGTCGAGACCGGCCGGGTCGGTGTCGACCCCGACGGCCTTCGCCACCCCCCGTGCGGCCGCCCGCAGCAACAGCTCACCCCAGCCGCACCCGAGGTCGACGATGCTCGTCGCCGTGGGGAGGTCGAGGTGGTCCAGCAGTTCGGCCGCGTGGGCGTCGCTCAGCGGGGTGTTCCAGCGGAGCTTGGCGTACCGCGCGGCGGCGAGCATGTCGGTCACTTCAGGTAGACCCTTTCCTGGGTGATGGGGTAGCCGGCCTTGGCGAAGTTGGCCGCCATCGGCGTGTTGGTCGAGTCGGTCTCGGCGACGATCTCCTCGACGCCCTCCTCGACCAGCATGTGCGTGGCCTCCACGAGCAGGTCGAAGGCGTAGCCGTGCCCGCGCTGCTCGGGCACCACACCGATGATGCCGATGACCGGGTTCGAGTAGTTCCGGCCGGGCACGGTCAGTCCGACGACCTCACCGTCCGGTGTGTACGCGAGCCGCCACCACTCCCTCGGCGACGGCATCCAGTTGAGGAACGCCAGCTCGTCACGGGCGGCCGCGTCGACGCCGTCCTGGTCACGGGTGCGTTTCTCGTGCGCGTCGAGCGAGCCGACGACGATGCGCCGGAGCACGTCGAGGATCCGCTCGTCGTCCGGCTCCGGCCGGAACTCCAGCCGTCCCGGCCGCGGTGGCAGCCCGTCCTCGGGGGTCCACCGGTAGCGCAGCCGCTCGACGAACGGTGTCATGCCCGCCCGCTGTGCCACGTCGACGCGTGCCTCGGCGGCCGCGCGGACGTCGGGATGGTCCCGCCATCCCGGCGGCACGAGCAGGCAGTACTCGACGGCGAAACCCGCTTCCTTCAGCAGGTCGACGGCCGTGTCGTCCTCGCCGTCGGCGAAGTCGAGCCAGTCCAGCGCGACCGGTGCGGTGTCCTCCGGCCCGCCCCACCAGGCGGCCCGCGCGACCACGGTGCCGTCGCGCAGCGCGACCCACGTCCACTCGGGGCGGTACTGGTGCAGCGTCACCAGCTCGCGGTAGTCGCGGCCGACGCTCTGGAAGCCGACGAGTGCCGGGTCTTCGAGGGAGAGGAAGAGGTGCTCTTCACCCGCGGTGAGCGGGCGCAGTTCCAACATGTGTGTCCTTACGGGTGAGCTGTGCTCCCCCGCGCGGACGCCCGGAACGCGAGGTGGGAGCACGTGAACGTCGTTGCGATCAAGGCCCTCACCTCCCTTCGTCCGTTGGGCGTGGCTACAGGTAACCACGCGGGTCAAGTTCTTTTCCGGATTGCCAGGTAGAGCGGTAGGCCGATGGGGGAGAGCAGCACGGTGAGGACGAGCAGCGGGCCCATGAGGAGCGGGTGCACGCGGCGTGCGCGGCTGTCGAGGTACATCCAGCGGCCGACGAACAGGTCCCACGCGATGATCTGCGCCCAGACGGCGGTGACGGCGGCGGGATCGGCGAGCAGGCCGGTGAACCCGGTGAGGCTGGGGCTCGTCACCACCGTCCACAGTGGCCCCACGACGGGTGCCGCGGCGACAGCCCAGACGATGAGGACCGGGGACACCAGCCACGGCGTGCCCACGATCCTGGCGGTCCACGACCAGGTCGGCGCGAAGATCATGAGCGCCCAGAACGGCGCGGCGGCATAGAACGCGAGATCGAAGAGCAGGCTCATGCGACAGCCATCTCCTTCTTGATGAGGGCGGCCCGCACCCCACCCGCGGTGCAGGCGACGAGCACCCCGAACGCGGCGGCGGTCCACCCGTCCGGGCTGGTGAGCGGCTGGCCCCGCAGTGCCTGCCAGGTGACGAGCGCGGTGAGCCCCGCGTAGGCGAGGCCGCCGACGACGACGAGGCGGGTCCTGGCACCGGGGTTCAGGCCGGTTCGGGCCAGCAGGACCGCGAGCAACGGGAGTGCCTGGAGGGCGTGGATGCCGACGAAGTGCGGGATGCGCAGGTCACCGCCGGTGGTGCTCCAGCCGGTGACCGGCATGCCGGGCCCGCCGTCCGGCACCCCGACGCTGTGCGCGCCGACCCGGTCCGGCGACAGCCCGTGGTCGAGCGCCGCGAGCTGGTCCGGGGTGGCCCCGGTCATGAGGAACGCGAGCCCGATCCCCGCCGACCCGAGCCCGATCCCGAAGCGCAGCGCCCAGGTGAGGGTCCGGTCCGGAACCCGCTCCCGGAGCAGCACGACGCCCTGGACCATCCCGAGCACCCAGACCACGCTGATCGCGACGCCCATGACCGTGAACAGGGCGGTGTCGAGGCTGGTCGCGGCGTTGAAGTGACTGGCGCGCCCCCGGACGACCTGCCCGACGATCACGATCATCTCGACACCCAGGAGCACGGCGGTCAGCGTGCCGCCCCACCACATCAGACGGCGGGGTCTCCGCTGCAGGGAGAGCAGCCAGGACCAGGTCAGCGCGTACACCATCAGGGAGACCGAGAAACGCCGCAACCGTCGGCTTCATCCCCTTCGGCGACGTCGACCAGGACTTGAACGGCTTGAGCCAGATCGGCTCGCCGGTCATGGTCCGGTCGTCGAGAAGCAGGCCGGTCGCGGAGACGAGCGTGGTGACGAGCATCAGCGCGCTGAAGCCGAGCAGCGGTCGGTGGGTCATGTGGATAGTTTAAGTATCGATACTGAGACTACCCACAGCTTCGCTCCGTGCTGCGAGCCGTGCCGTCGGCGACCAGCGCCCTTCCCGCGGCCGGTGCCTCTCCAACAGCCACGTCTGTTCCCGCCACCCCGAGTAGGGCGACGCGATGCCGAAGCGCGGTCCAGCCATCGCCGTGTGGCCGGGCTCGGGGTACGCCCAAGCCCGGCCGCTCACGCGGCGTCCGGTTCCGGGGCAAGCTCCGGGCTTGTTCAGTTGTCGTCGGCTCCTTGGCCGGGTCCTCCTTCCGTGCTCGGGCGCGGACAGGTGTGCGAGCTTGGCCGCGTGGCGGGCCGCCAGCCCGTGGCGGCGGCGTGCCTCGAACGCGGCGCGTCCGGCGGCTCGGGCCGCGCGTCTGGCGCGTAGCTCGTCTGACCGGGCGGCGGCGGTCATGGCGCCGCCGCCCGGTCACGGGATGAACGTGGGCTGGTCCACGGCCCATAACCAGTAGCCGTCGGGCTGGCGGTGGGCGATTTCGACCGTGACGGCGCCGTTCGGTAGATCTGTCGCGGTCAGGGCCAGGTCGCCGCTCACCAGCGGTGGGCGTTGGCGGCCAGGGGACAGCGCGGGCGCGGACGCCACGAAATCCCGGTACACAGCACGGATTTCGTCGTGGCCCGTCGCTATCGTGCCCTCCGGGAAGGCCAGCACCGCGTTGCGCTCGTACAGGGCCACCAAGCCCTCCACATCGCCCGCGTTCGCGCGTTCCACGAAGTACCTGCCAAGGTCGTTGGGGTCCGTGGCCCCCGGGGTGACTGCCATGCGCGCACCTTGCCACCGGGCACCGACAATTCCCGGTGGTCGTCCACAGGGCACCCGGCTACTCGGCCGCCAGTTCCGACCAGCGTTCCTGCGCGGGCCCCCGCCACCGCACGTGCAGGTCGTTGAACAGAGCCGTCGCCGTCGTTCCGGTCCACTTCGGAGGCAGCAGCGCCGCGGGCAGTTGCGGGTCCAGGAACGGGAACCGGCGCCACTCGTGCACCAGCATGGCCTGCGCCCGCAGCACCTCGTCGGGTGTCGCGGGCGACAGGTCGCGGAACTCGTCGATGAACCGCTGGTAGCGGGCACCGACGTCGGCGAGGTCCCACGCGCTCGTCACCATCGACCGTTCCGACCCCAGCGCGCCGTAGCCTGCCAGGAACGACATGGCCTGCGACGACAGGTCCAGCTCGTCGAGGATGAGCTTCGCGTCCGCTTCCGCCGCCGGGTGCGGGGTGATCCACACCCCGGCCGTCGGGGTGCCGAAGCCCGCCCAGCTGAGCCTGGTCCGCAGCTTGTGCCGCAGGTCGCGCATCGACTCCGGCACCGAGACCAGGACCACCAGCCACTGCCCGTCCCACTCGCGGGAGCCGCTGCCGAAGCCGTAGATCCTGGACGCGCCCTCCGCGAGCAACCGCCTGCCAGGCTCGGTCAGCGTCCAGCGCACCCGTCTGCCGACGCGGTCGGAACGCAGCCAGCCCTCCGCGGCCGTGCGGGCCAGTGCCTGGCGGGCCGCCTTCTCCTCGACGTCGAACAACGCGAGCACGTCCACCAGCGTCGACGTCCACACGGGCGCCGCCGACGGCAGCACGTACTCACCGAGCAGCGTCGTCAGAAGTGAGCGTGCGCTGCCGCCGCTGACCTCCCGGCGCCGGCTGACCACCGGACCAGCCATGGATGCTCCCCACATCAGAACAGTGTCGGTGGAAGATATCCCTCCAACGTCAGCAGGCGACGTTTCGACTCGACACCGGTGCCGCCGCTGAACCCGCCGAGACCGTCACCCGCGACCACCCGGTGGCACGGCACGACGATCGGGATCGGGTTGCTCCCCATGATCGACCCGATGCCGCGCGGCGGAATGCCGGAACCGCTGCGTGTCGCCAGCTCCCCGTACGTCACGACCTCGCCGTAGCCCACCGTCGAGTACAGCGTGCCGAGCACCCGCCGCTGCGCTTCGGACATCAGCCGCCAGTCCACCTCGATGTCGAAGTTCCGCAGCTCACCGGAGAAGTACTTCGACAGCTGGGTGCGAATCCCGTCCGTCCGCTCGGGGGCCGGTTCCTCCGCGAGCCCCAGCCGCGCGGAGATCGCGGCTCTGATGTGCGGCGAGTCCGAGAAGGCGGTGGCCACCAGGCCGTCGGTGGTGACCGCCGCCAACACGTCACCGAGTTCTGTCGGCACACTGCCGAACGCGACCGTGCCAGTGCTGTCCGCCATCCGGCCATTATGCGCACGTCGCGCCGGGATTCGCTGCCCCCTCCCTGCGTGTTCGCCGATTCCGGGGCGGGCCGCCCGCGCTGCTGGCACCATGCCCGCATGGCAAGCAAGATCGGCATTCCGATCGCGGTCGCCTGCGCGGTCGTCGCCGTCGGTGCGGTGCTCGGCGGGATCATCGTGTTCGCGGACGACGGGAACGAGTCCGGCGGTGGCCGGGCGGCGGGCCCCGCGCCGACCACGCGGTTGAGCCTGGCGGCACCGGATCCGTCCGGTACGGAACCGGTATCGGACAACCCTTATCCGCGGGTGCCGTCCGAGCAGGTGGACGGCAACCTGTCCGGCGAGGCGCGCACCGCGGGCCGGCACGTCTACATACCGGTGCAGGACAACGACTGCTGGCGGGAACAGGTGTGGCCGCTCGCCGAGCACGCCGACCGGGTGGCCGTCGAGATCCGGACGCTGCCCTTCCCGCCGCCGTCCGGCGCGACCCTCGACGCCGACGGCGGCTTCGGCTGTATGGCGTACGGCAGTCTGGACGGACCCCACGCCGTGGTCGAGCTGGCCGAGCCGCTGGGTGACCGGCGGCTCGTGGTGACGTACGACTACGGCACTCAGCCGAGCTGAGGTCCCGAAAGACGCTTCGGGGCGTTCAGTGTCCTAAAGCGTCTTTCAGGGCATCGCCGAGTGGCCTGAGGACCCGGCAAACGTTGGTGGACAACAGCACTAAGCCGACTGTTCCGAGTGCCCGAGCCGGGGGAACGGCGAGGTGGAGAACACCACCTCCACCGCCACCCCGAAGTACTCCGCGATCCGCAGCGCGAGGAACAGCGACGGGCTGTACTCGCCGCGCTCCAGGTAACCGATCGTCTGGTAGTGGACGCCGAGCGCCTCCGCCAGCTGCCGGCGCGACACCCCGCGTTCGACGCGGAGCATCGCGATCCGGTTGTAGATCGTCTCGTTGGTCGTGCTCTTGCCTGTCATGTCACCCGCTGCATGGCCTTCTCCCGGCGCTCGGCGACGCTCGAGCCGGACTCGCGGCGTGCCATCCTGCGCAACACCATAGGGGCCACGATCAGCCCGGCCGCCGCCCACGCGCCGAGCACACCCAGCATCTCCAGGTGCCGCCACGACTCGCCGATCTCCACCGCGGACAGCCCGTCCGGCAGCATCGCCGAGCGCATGCCCAGGCCCAGCCAGTAGATCGGGAACACCTGCGCGAGGCCCTGCACCCACTCCGGCATCGCGCTGATCGGGTAGAAGATGCCGGAGATCGCGACCAGCCCCATGACCGGCAGCATGATGATCCCGGTGTTGCGCGTGTTGGAGAACATCGAGCCGGCGACCGCACCCAGCGGTAGGGTCGCGACCAGCCCGAGCGCCATCACCCAGATCAGGGTGAACCAGTCGATCGTGATGCCGTCCAGCATGAACAGGCTCGGGATCAGCACAATCGACTGGGCGACCACGGTCATCCCGGACACCGTCACGATCTTGCCGATCAGGTAGCCGAGCATGCCGTTCGGGATCGCTTTGGCCCGCAACAGCGTGCCGTCCTCGCGTTCCACGGCCAGCTGCATCATCAGCGTGACGAGCCCACCGAACGCGATGCCCATGCCGATCACGCTCGGCAGCGTGCGCGAGCCGAGCGAGAACGTCGTGCCCGGCACGGTCGAGTCGCGCATGAAGAACATGACGATCAGGAAGACCATCGACGGGAAGATGTAGTTCCACAGGTCCTGGCCGTTGGTCAGCGTCTGCCGCACCTCGGCGCGGCCCCGCGCGAGGCCTGCCCGCACCGCCGCCGTCGTGGAAGTCATCGGGTCACCACCTCGAACTCGCGCACCGCGGCCTCCTGCCTGCCCGACTCGAACTGCTGCACCATCGCCATGTAGGTGTCCTCGAGGCTGGCGCGGCGCACCTCCAGGTCGGCGAGCTTGTCGTCGTGCTGTGCGAACAGCTGCCGCACGAACTCGGTCGCGTCGCTCGTCGAGTGCACGAACCGCTGCCCGTCGACCGTCCACTTGACCTCGGCCTCGGTCGACATCCGCCGGGCCAGCTCGTCGGCGGACCCGTCGGCGATGATCGTGCCGCCCGCGAGGATCAGGATCCGGTCGGCCAGCTTCTCGGCCTCGTCCAGGTCGTGCGTGGTCAGCAGGATCGTCGTCGCGGCGTCGGCCAGCTGGTGCACGAGGTCGTGGAACTCGCGGCGCGCCTCCGGGTCGAACCCGGCGGTCGGCTCATCGAGGAACAGCAGCTCCGGTCGCCCGACGATCCCGATCGCGACATCCAGCCTGCGGCGCTGCCCGCCGGAGAGCCGCGAGATCTTCTTGTCCGCGTGCTCGGTGAGCCCGACCGCGGCGACCAGCTCGTCGGCGTCCCACGGCCGCGTGATGTGGTCCGTGCTGTACGGCGCGTAGTAGAGCCCCAGGTGCTGCAGCAACTCGCGGACCTTCCACTTGCCGTGGTCCCGCCAGGACTGCAGCACGACCCCCAGTCGTGCCCGCCAGTTCTCGTCCCCGTGCGCCGGGTCGACGCCCAGCACGCTCACGTCCCCCGCCGAGCGCATCCGGAACCCCTCGAGAATCTCGATGGTCGTCGTCTTGCCGGCCCCGTTCGGGCCCAGCAACGCGACCACCTCACCCGGATGAGCGGTGAAGTTCACCCCAGTCAGCACGTCCTTCGTGCCGTACCGCATCCGCAAGTCACGGACGTCGAGCACGTTCCCCTCCGGCGCAGGCTTCGTCCCCCTCGCCTGCGTCTCCGCGTGATCAACCACGGCCACGGTCCACCTCCTGTCGTTCTTCTGCTCCGAAAGATAGCAGGAGTACTACATCTGAAGGTAGGTGTTATCCGATCTGTTCAGTATCTGGATCAGCGGCGGGACTGGGCGCGCAGCGTGATCAGGGTGGTGAGGTCCTCGCCGAGGGGCTCCTCGATCGGCAGCAGCCAGTTCTCGTCCGCGCCGCGCAGGCGTACGGCGTGGCCGGGTGGTACCTCGATGCTGGTCCCGGTGCTGGCCTGCCACGTGGTGGCGGTGCCGACGGGCTCGAGCCGGGCCTCGGACAGCTCGGCCCACAGGATCTCCTTGCGCACCTTGCCTTTCCCGGCACCGAGGCGGTCCAGCACCAGGCGGTCGCGCTGGACACGGAGGCGGGCGGGCGAGTCCGGCACCTGGTACGGGACCTCCAGCTCCGACGGCACCAGGTCCAGCGCGATCGGCTGGCTCAGGCGCCACAGGACCAGCCTGCCCATCAGGTAGTTGAGCCACACGAGCCCGGCGCCGAGTGCGAGGTTCGGCAGGAACGACCCGCCGGACCCCATGACCGAACCGAGCAGCACACCCGGCGCGAGCGCGAACACCGCGAGCCACAGGCACGTCTTCGGCCACATCGCGAACATCGTCCTGCGGACCAGGAACACCAGCAGCACCAACCCCGGGAGGATCGCCGCGTAGCCCACGCGGCCGATGGCGTCGCGGAACTCGGCGCCGAACGTCGGGTCCGGGGCGCCGAAGCCGGCGAACGTCTCGCCGAACGACACGCTCGCCCACGCCGACATGGCCACCTGGCCGAGGAGTGGCACCAGCGTGGCGAGCAGCAGGAACGGCGCGGCCAGGCACCACCGCGCGACCAGGCCCGGGCCGGCGGGCAGCGGTGCCATGTCGTCGGTGACCGCCAGCTCGGCGCGGGTGCGCGGGGTGTCGCGGCGCTTCTCGGCGCGGCGCCACACCCACAGACCACCCGCGCCGATGCTGCCGAAGAACAGCGCGCCGAACAGGTAGCCGATCATGCCGCCGATGCCCCGGCTGTCGACGCCCATCGCGTCGCCGACCGCCGGGACCACAGCGCCGACCGCCATCGCCAGCCCGACCAGCCCCAGCACACCGCACAGACCGATCGGGATCAGCAGTACCCCCGAGCTGGTCCGTTCCTCACCTCTGACCATCGCAAGCCCCCTCTTCCCGGCGGGAAGGTTAGTGCTGTGTCCACTTGCGTTGGCCGGGGTGGGTCCTTGCCGGACGGGCTTTGCCTCCGGCGGCTCCTCGCCGGAGGGGCAGGTCTCCGGGATGGCCTCGGGTTGGCAACGGGGTTGGTTTGGCAGGGACTCTTTTCGGTGGTCTGGGGCTTGCGCCCCCGGCGCCCCCGGCGTCTCCCGCACCCTCACGACATCCCGTCATGCCGCGAAAGGCGCTTTTACGGCGTTGGCCATGCTGGGAAAGGCGCTTTCAGGGCACTCAACGCCCTCAACGCGCCTTTTCACAGCACCGGTGATGTCCTGAACGCGCCTTTCACGGCATACCAGCCCCACCCCGGGTACGGCGATCACCGTCGGCTTGGCCGAACCCGCCGCAGGACCCGGCAGGCGTCGGTGGACACAGCACTGGCGGGCCGCGGTTACTCCGAGGCCGGGCCGGTGAACTCCGCCCGTCGCTTGTCGCGGATCGCGGCGACGCCCTCGTGCACGTCCGGGCCCGCGAAGCCCATGAACTCCAGGCCGAGCGACGTGTCGAAGATCGGGCCCGCCTGCCGCAGCCAGTTGTTCAGCGCGTACTTGGTCCAGCGGATCGCCGACTGCGAGCCGTGTGCCAGGCGCGCAGCGACCTTGCGGGCGCGGTCGTGCAGTTCCTCCTGCGGCACGCACAGCGAGACCAGCCCGATCCGCTCGGCCTCCTCGCCGGACACCGGGTCGCACGTCAGCAGGTGGTACTTGGCCTTCGCCATGCCGCACAGCAGCGGCCACACGATCGCCGCGTGGTCACCGGCCGCGACGCCGAGGCGGGTGTGGCCGTCCATGATCCGGGCGTCGGTGGCCGCGATCGACACGTCCGCCAGCAGACCGACGACCAGACCAGCACCCACCGCGGGGCCCTCGATGGCGGACACGATCGGCTTCGAGCAGTTGATCACGTTGTAGACGAGGTCGCGGGCCTCGCGGAGCACGCGGATCCGCACCTCGAAGTCGCTTGCCATGTCGCTGACCAGGTCGAGGTCGCCGCCAGAGGAGAACACGCCGCCCTCGCCGCGGATGATGGCGACGCGGACGTCCGGGTCGCGGTCGATCGCGAGCCAGACCTCGGCCAGCTCGCGATGGCCCTCGTGGCCGACCGCGTTGAGCCTGCCGGGCGCGGACATGGACACCTCGAGCACCCCGGGGCCGACCTCACTGCCGAGGTCGGCGAACCGCAGTGTCGGGAACTGTGTGGAGTAGTCGTGCACCCCACATGCCTACTCGATCGCACCGCCGAGGAGCCAGTAACCCGAGAAGTACACGTCGGACTTGTCGAGCCCGCGCTCCCGCACGAGGTGCCGCCGCAGCTCCACCACCGCGCTCGACTCGCCGGCCAGCCACGCGTACGGGCGGCCGGCCGGGAACGCCGTGCGCGCGATCGCGTCCCGCAGCACCCCGCCGCCCGCGGGTGCGTCACCGCGGCACAGCCACGTCACGTGCGCACCGGCCGGGCAGTCCAGCGGCCGCATCTCCCGCGCGGAGCACACCTCCAGGAACACCAGCGCGTGCCGGTCGGCGGGCATGGCGGACAGGATCGCGGCGATCGCGGGCAGCGCCGTCTCGTCCCCCGCCAGCAGCGTCCAGTCGGTGCTCTCGTCCGGTTTGTACTCGTAACCGAGGATCGGCGAGTGCCGCACGTCCGGCCCGAGGATCGTGAGCCGGTCACCCGGCTGCGCCTTGCCCGCCCAGCGGGACGCGGGGCCGAGGTCGCCGTGCAGCACGAAGTCCACGTCCACCTCGTGCCGCTCGGGACGCAGCGCGCTGATCGTGAACGTGCGCATCGGCGGCCGGATGTCGTCGGGCAGCGCGCGGTACTCGGGGAACCAGTCCTCGCCCTCCGGCACGATCGGCTCGCTCTGGCCGGGCAGCGGGAAGAACAGTTTGATCCGCTGGTCGTTGCCCGCGGTGGTGCACAGGGCCAGGTCGGGGCCCGCGAACGTCACCCGCAGCATCGCCGGGCTGATCCGTTCGGTCCGCACCACTTCGACGCGGAACATGCTGTACGGCTGGACCGCCGTTTCGGTGACCGTCATCGCGTGCTCACCAGCTGCGCGGGGACCTGCGTGACGATCGAGTCGAGGATCTGGCCGGCCCGCACCGCGGTGGTCGACAGCAGCGACGACGAGATGCCGTGCGAGTGCTCGGTGCTGCCCTGCAGGTACAGACCGGCCCGCAGCTCGCCGTCGGTGTGCACGCGGTAGTCCCGGGCCACGGCGGGCCTGCCCGCCTCGTCGCGGTGGCAGAGCGCCGAGAGGTCGCCGAGCAGGCCGAGTGGGTCGCCCGGCCGGTAGCCGGTGGCGTACACGACGATGTCGCAGTCCAGCACGGTCTTCTCGTGCGTGGTCAGCGACTCGACCGTGGTGCGCACGCCGTCGCCGGACTCGACCGACTCCACCACGCGCGACACGTTGAACAGCCGCAGCCGCTCGGTGCCGAGCACCTTCTCCTGGTAGACCCGCCGGTACAGCTCCTCGATCAGGTCGGTGTCGACGACCGAGTAGTTCGTGTTGGCGTGGTAGTCCATGATCAACTGCTTGACCTCGGGCGGTGCCGAGTAGAAGTGGTCCACGGCCTCGGGGTCGAACACGCGGTTGGCGAACGGGCTGTCGTCCGACGGGCTGTAGCCGTAGCGCGAGAACACGCCGCAGACCTCGGCGTGCGGGAAGTTGTCGTGCAGGTACTTGGTGACCTCGGCCGCGCTCTGGCCCGCGCCGACGACGACGAAGCGGACGGGTGGCGCGTCGCCGGTGGGCCTGCGCAGCGACTCGACGCGGTCGAGCAGGTCCCGGTTGTGCCACACGCGGTCCGACAGCACTACGCCCTCGGGCAGGTGCGGGGTGAGGCCAACGCCGAAGACGAGGTTGCGGGCCCGGAAGGTGGTCGTGGTGCCGTCGGCGCGGCGGGCGGTGATGTCGAGCAGTTCGACCGCGCCCGCGGTGTTGGCGGGCGTGACCTGGACGACCTCGTGGCCGTAGCGCACCACGTCGGTGAACCGGGTCGCCGCCCACTCCAGGTAGTCGTGGAACTCGACGCGCAGCGGGAACAGGGACTTCTGGTTGATGAAGTCGACGAGCCGGTCGGCGCTGTGCAGGTAGGACAGGAAGCTGAAGTCGCTGGTGGGGTTCCGCAGCGTGACGAGGTCCTTGAGGAACGAGACCTGCATCGTGGCGTCGTCGATGAGCATGCCGCGGTGCCAGCCGAAGCGGGGTTGCCGCTCGAGGAACAGGCTCCGCACGGGGTGGGTGTCCTGCTGCGCGTTGTGTTCGGTGACCGCGATCGCGAGAGCGAGGTTGGCGGGTCCGAAGCCGATGCCGACCACGTCATAGACGTCCGGCTGCTCGGCGAGTTCCTCTGGCATTACCGTCCTCTCCTCGACTTAGAGGTAAGGCTAACCTAACGCGATGGGGTAAGGATAGCCTCGCTTCACTTGACGGAGATCACTGAGAACAGGGAGTAGTCATGCGCGTGGCGTTGTTCGGGTACCAGACCTGGGGACACCGCACACTGGAGGCGTTGCTCTCCTCGGAGCACGAGGTGGTGCTGGCGGTGACGCACCCGGCGAGCGATCACGCGTACGAGTCCATCTGGAGCGACTCGGTGGCGGATCTCGCCGCGGCGCACGGGGTTCCGGTCGTGGTGCGCAACCGGCCGGACGAGGAGGTCGTGCGCGCGCTGAAGGAAGCCGAGCCGGACATCATCGTCGCGAACAACTGGCGCACCTGGATTCCGCCGCACATCTTCAACTTCCCGGCCAAGGGGACGTTGAACGTGCACGACTCGCTGCTGCCCGCGTACGCGGGTTTCGCGCCGGTGATCTGGGCCCTCATCAACGGCGAGTCCGAGGTCGGCGTGACCGCGCACCTGATGGACGAGGACCTCGACGCGGGCGACATCGTGCTGCAGCGGTCGGTTCCGGTCGGCCCGGCCGACACGGCGACGGACCTGTTCCACCGCACGGTCGACCTGATCGGCCCGATCGTGGTGGACGCCCTGGCCCGCATCGCCCGCGGCGACACGGATTTCGCGAAGCAGGACCCGTCGAAGGCGTCCTTCTTCCACAAGCGGTCCATTGAGGACAGCCGCATCGACTGGACGTGGTCGGCGGCGGAGCTGGAGCGGTTCGTGCGCGCGCAGTCGGACCCGTACCCGAACGCGTTCACCTACCACGGCTCGACGCGCCTGCGAGTGCTCTCGGCGGCGGTGTCCGCCGGGCGGTACGGCGGCACGCCGGGCCGGATCTTCATCAAGGAGGGCGACGGCGTGGTGATCGTCGCGGGCGCCGACGCGCGTTACGGGCGCAACCACGGGCTGCTGCTGCGCCGCCTGCGCCTGGACGACGGCACCGAACTCGCGGCGACGGAGTACTTCCGCGCCATGGGCGGCTACCTGCGCGGGTTCCCCCAGGCCTAGCACCAGAACCAACCGATGCCGTGAAAGGCGCGTTTAGGACACCGCCGATGCCGCGAAAGGCGCGTACAGGTCGTTGAGTGCCCCGAAAGCGCCTTTCAGGGCATGCCCAGTGCCGCGAAAGCGCCTTTCACGGCGACAAAGCACCCCGTGAAGGAACTAAGCCTCCGCGCGCAGAGAAAGAGGCCGCAGATCGGTCCAGTGCTCCTCCACGTACGCCAAGCAGGCCGAGCGGGCGTCCTCACCGAAGACGACCCGCCAACCCGCGGGAACCTCGGCGAACGCAGGCCACAGCGAGTGCTGGTCCTCGTCGTTGACCAGGACGTAGTACCGGCCGTTCTCGTCTTCGAACGGGTTCGTCATCGGGTGTGCTCCTCCAGGATCTCGAGCAGCCGAGCTGCCATGGACTCGACCGCCGACCGGTCGTGTGTCGCCGTGCGGTAGTGCAGGTAGCAGTGGACCGGGTGGCCCGCCGGGGGTTCGTAGAACGCCAGTGTCAACTCCGAGGCCGACGTCCCGGTCGGCACCGCTTCGATGTCCGTGGTCGCCAGCGATGCCTGTTCGTGGTGGATCAGCATCACCGCCGGGGCCCGGTCCGCCAGTTCCGAGTAGGGCAGGTTCTGGTTGTCCAGCGCGTCCAGGTTGTTCTCGCGGATCTCCGCCAGGGTGGCCTCGAACGACTCGCGGGCCCGCGTGCGCAGGACCACCGTGTTGAAGAAGCAGCCCACCAGGTCCGTGAGCTGTTCGTGGTCGCGGCCTGCCACCAGGGTGCCGATCGGGACCTCGCCGCCGAGCACCGCCGCCAGCGCGGCCTGCAGGACCATGAACATGCTCGTGCCCGTCCGCGTCGCCAGCGCGTCGATCGCCGCGTGCAGCTCCGGGGGCAGGGTGAACGGGACCAAGTCGGCCGCGGGATCGGTGGACTTCGTCGTCCAGTCCACATCGGACAGCCGGTCCTGCCAGAAGGCCAGTTGGCGGTCGCGCACCGGAGAAAGCAGCTCCGCCGACCACGCCGCGTAGTCCGAGTACGTCACCGGCAGCGGCGTCCACGACGGCTCGCCGCCGGTGAGACGCGCCTGGTACGCCGTGTGCAGGTCCCGGAACAGCGGGACCACCGACCACTCGTCCACCGCCGCGTAACTCATCCGCAGCGTCAGGACCTCCGTCCACTCAGCGTGGAAACCCGGGCCCCGCAACGGTTCATGACGTGCCACCACGTCCGCCAACGCCGCCCGCAGAGCGTCATGAGATGGCCAGCGGACCGTGAAGACGTGGTCGGCGCCCGGACGGTCGCGCCACTGGGCCTGCACCGGGGCGGTCACCCCGGACAGGCCTCGGCCGACCAGCGGCGGCCGGGCCGCGGTCGCGTCACCGAGCACGGCGGCCAGTGCCACCACCGTCGGTGCGTCGAAGATGTCGCGGATCGTCACGTCCACGCCGAACACCGCGCGTACGCGACCCACCAGGCGCATCGCCACCATCGAGTGGCCGCCCAGTGCGAAGAAGTTGTCGTGCACGCCGACCCCCGGCAGGTCCAGCACCTCCGCGAACACGCTCGCCAGCCGCTGCTCGACGGCCGTTGTCGGGCGGTCGTCGCCGATCAGCGCCGTCCAGTCCACCGGGGGCAGCGCCTTGCGGTCGAGCTTTCCGTTGGGGGTCAACGGGAGCGGGCCGTCGAGCGCCACGATCGCCGACGGGACCATGTGTTCCGGCAGGAACAGTGCCGCGTGTGCGCGCAGGTCCGGCACGTCCGCGCGCGGCACCACGTACCCGACCAGTCTCCCGTTGTCGGTCACCACCGCCGCCTGCCGCACCGCGGCGTGGCCGGCCAGCACGGCCTCGATCTCACCCAGCTCGATGCGGAAGCCGCGGATCTTCACCTGGTCGTCGACCCGGCCGAAGAAGTCCAGGTTGCCGTCGCGGCGCCATCGCGCCCGGTCGCCCGTGCGGTACATCCGGGTGCCTGCCGGCCCGAACGGGCACGCCACGAACCGTTCCGACGTCAGGGAAGCCCGGTTCAGGTATCCCCGCGCCAGGCCGCGGCCCGTCACGTACAGCTCGCCCACCACGCCCGGCGGCACCGGCCGCAACGTCTCGTCCAGCACGTACACCCGCGTGTTCGGGTCCGGCACACCGATCGGCACCGAGCCCGGCCAGTCCGGTGCCGCGGGCCACAGCGTCGAGTTCACCGTCGCTTCGGTGAGACCGTACGCGGCCAGCACGTTCAGCCGTCCCGCGAACCGCGCGATCAGGTCCGGTGGCACCGTCTCCGTGCCCACCAGGATCGTCGCGCCCGCCGGCAGCTCACAGCCCTCCGGCAGCGCCGACACCAGCGACGGCGGCAGGATCAGGTGCGTGATCCGTTGCGCCGCCAGGAAGTCCGTCAGCTCGCGGCCCGCCGTGCGGACCTCGTCCGGCGCGATCACCAGCGTGCCGCCCACGCACACGGCCATGGTCAGCTCGAACACCGCCACGTCGAAGCCCACCGACGCGTACTGCAGCACCCGGCTGTCGGTCTTCAGCCCCATCCGGTCGATCGCGGTCGCGGCGAGCGACGCGATGCCGTCGTGCGGCACCAGCACACCCTTCGGGCGGCCCGTCGAGCCGGACGTGTAGATCACGTACGCCGTCGTGTCCAAACCGAACGGTACGGTGTCCAGCGGGCTGCCGTCGGCGGGGACCACGTCCGGGGCGTCGAGCAGGACCACCTCGGACTCGGGGACCTTGCCGCTCACCGACTCGGTCGCCAGCACGAGCCGGGCTGACGCGTCGTCCAGCATGTAGGCGAGGCGGTCCGCTGGGTGGGACAGATCCAGCGGCAGGTACGCGGCACCCAGCTTCACCACCGCCAGCACCGCCGCGACCATCTCCGCCGACCGCGGCACGGCCAGCGCCACCACGTCGCCCTCGCCGATCCCGTGCGCAAGCAACAGCCGCGCGAGCTGGTTCGAGCGCGTGTCGAGCTGTGCGTACGTCCACGTCACCCGCTCGTCGACCACCGCGTCGGCGTCCGGTTTCTCCGCCACGCAGCGGGCGAACAGCTCCGGCATCGTCAGCGCGGGTACCTCACGGTCGGTCGCGTTGAAGCCCTCGACCACCTGCCGCCGCTCGTCGTCGGTGAGCAGGTCGACGCTGTCGAGCCGCGCCGACGGGTCCGCCGTCACCGCCGCCAGCAACGTGGTGAGCCGTTCGCCCAGCAGTGCCACGGTTTCCGCGTCGAACAGGTCGGTCGCGTACTCCAGGCGGCAGTCGAGCCGACCCGTGCCCATGTACTCGGCGAAGGAAAAGACGAGGTCGAACTTCGCGGTCGTCATGCGGAACGGCACCGGCTCGACGACCAGGTCCGGCAGGTCCAGCCAGTCCGTGCCCGTGTGGTAGCCGACCATGACCTGGAACAACGGGTTCCGCGCGACCGAACGGGCCGGGTTGACGCGTTCCACCACGGACTCGAACGGCACGTCCGCGTGCGAGAACGCGGCCAGGTCGGTCTCCCGCACCTGCTCGACCAGCGAACCGAACGTGGTCGAACCGGTCACGGACGTCCGCAGCACCAGCGTGTTCACGAAGAACCCGACGAGGTCGTCGAGCGCGTCGTCCACGCGGCCCGCGATCGGCGCACCCAACGGGATGTCGGTACCGGCGCCCATCCGGTGCAGCAGGGCCGCGACGGCCGCGTGGAGCAGCATGAACATGCTCGCCCCGGTCCGCGCCGACAGCTCCCGCAGGGCGTCTGCGGTCTCGGCCGGGACGGTCAGGACCTCTTCCGCGCCGCGGAACGACGGCCGCGCCGGGCGGCCCCGGTCGGTCGGCAGCTCCAGCTCCTGCGGCGCGCCGTCGAGCGCGCGCTGCCAGTAGCCGAGCTGGTCGTCCGCCACCCCGTCGAGCAGTTCCCGTTGCCACAGCGTGTAGTCCGCGTACTGCACGGGCAGCGGCGCCCAGTCCGGCGCGTGGCCGTGCCGCCGCGCCTCGTACGCCGTGGTCAGGTCGCGCAGGAACGGGCGGTCGGACCACTCGTCGGTCGTGATGTGGTGCAGCAGCACGACGATCACGTGCTCGACGTCGGACACCCGCGCGATCGTCACCCGCAGCGGCAGCTCGGCCGCCAGGTCGAACGGCCGGTCGACCGCCTCCCGCACGACCTCGTCGGTGTACTCGACGACCTCGACCGGCGGCGTCACGTCGGCCAGCACGCGCTGGAACGGGCGCCCGTCCCGCTCGCCGAACACCGTCCGCAGCGCCTCGTGCCGGGCCACGACATCGCTGAACGCGGCCGTCCACGCCGCCAGGTCGAGCGGGCCACGCAGCCGGAACACGAGCGGGAAGTTGTACGCCGACGACGTGCCCTCCAGCTGCTGGATCACCCACAACCGTTGCTGCGCGTGGGACAGCGGCAGCTCGTCCGGCCGCTCCACCGGGCGCAGCGGCGGCCGCGTCGCCCCCGCCGCACCCGCGACCCGCGCGGCCAGCTCGGCGACCGTCGGCGCCTCGAACAGGTCACGAATCGACAAGTCGACGTCCAGCGCGGACCGCGCGCGGCTCACCAGCCGGGTCGCGAGCAGCGAATGCCCGCCCAGCTCGAAGAAGTTGTCACCGGCGCCGACCGTCGGCACCCCGAGGATGTCGGCGAACAACGCGCACAGCGCCTCCTCGGCGGGCGTGTTCGGCGCGCGGTGCGACGCGGTCACGAGGTCCGGCTGCGGCAGCGCCTTCACGTCCAGCTTGCCGTTGACCGTCAGCGGCAGGTGGTCGACCGCGGTGATCGCGGCCGGGACCATGTAGTCGGGCAGCCGCTGCTTCAGGTGGTCCCGCAGGTCCGGCGACCCGACCACGTAGGCAAGGAGCCGTTTGGTGGCGCCGTGGTCGACCGCGATCACCGCCGCCTGCGTGACGGCCGGATGGTCGGTCAGCGCCGCCTCGATCTCACCCAGCTCGACCCGGTAGCCGCGGATCTTCACCTGGTCGTCGGTGCGGCCGAGGAAGTCCAGGTTGCCGTCCTCGCGGCGGCGCACCAGGTCACCGGTGCGGTACATGCGATCGCCCGGCGCGCCGAACGGGTCGGCGACGAACCGTTCCGCCGTCAGCCCCGACCGCGCGTGGTAACCCCGCGCGAGGCCGATGCCCGCGATGTACAGCTCACCGGGCGTACCAGGTGGCACCGGCCGCAGCCGCGCGTCCAGCACGTAGCCGCGGGTGTTCCAGATCGGTTTCCCGACCACCGGTGTCGGGGAATCCACTGTGGACGCGCCGAGTGTGTTGATCGTGTACTCGGTGGGCCCGTACAGGTTGTAGCCGTACGTGCCGTCGGTGTCGCGTAGCCGGGTCCAGACGGCGTCCGACACGGCCTCGCCACCCAGCAGCACCAGCGGCGGCACGTGCCCGTCGAGCAGGCCCTCCTCGAAGAGCAGCTGCGCGTACGTCGGGGTCACGTTGACGACGTCGATGCGGTGCCGTTCGCAGTACGCCACCAGGGCTTCCGCGTCGCGGCGCAGCTCCTCGTCGCACACGTGCACCTCGTGGCCCTCGACGAGCCACAGCAGCTCCTCCCACGACATGTCGAACGCGAACGACACCGTGTGCGCGATCCGCAACCGCCGTCCCGCCGCCGACACCGTCGGGTCGAAGATCTCCGCGCGGTGGTTGAGCTGCATGTTCGTCAGGCCGCGGTACGGGGTGACCACGCCCTTGGGCTTGCCGGTCGACCCGGACGTGTAGATCACGTACGCGGGGCGCTCCAGCCTGCCGGGCAGCCCGTGCGCGAACAGCGGCCGCTCGGCGTCGGTGATCTCGTCGTCGGGGGTGGTGTCCAGCTCGGCCCGGATCTCCGGGTCGTCCAGCAGCACCGCGCCCGCCGACAGCGTCGAGTCCACTGTGGACATCGACAGCAGGCAGACCGGCTCGGTGTCCTCGACCATCATCCGCAGCCGGTCGACCGGGTGGTCCAGGTCCAGCGGCAGGTACGCGGCACCGGTCCGCAACACCGCGAACAGGGCGACGACCATCTCCGTCGAGCGCGGAAGTGCCAGCGCCACCACGGTTTCCGGCATCGCCCCGCGTGCGAGGAGGTGGCGGGCGAGCTGGTTGACCCGGCCGTCCAGCTCGGCGTAGGTGAGGGTCTCCTCGCCGAACACCAGCGCGGGCTCGTCCGGCTGCGTTCCCGCGCGCTGCGCGAGCAGGTCCGCGATGGTGTCGTCCGGCACGGGGTGCTCGTTCGCCGACCACTCGGCCGCGAGCGTGTCGTGTTCGCCCGGCAGCAACAGGTCCAGCCGTCCGACCGGCGCGTGTGGATCGTCCGCGAGCCGGTCGAGCAACGTCGTGAAGCGGTCGAGGAACACCCGCGCGGTGTCGTCATCGAACACGTCCGGCCGGTACTCGAGCTTCACCAGCAGCCGTTCGCCTGGCGTGATGACCAGCGTGAGCGGGTAGTGCGTGGCGTCGACGCCACCCGCCGGGGTGACGCCGAACCGGTCCGACAGCGCGGCGAACGCGTCGGCGTCGATGAAGTTCTGCAGCACGTACAGCGTGTCGAACAACCGCGTGTGCCCGGACTCCTGCTGCAGCTCGCCGAGGCCGAGGTACTCGTGCGGCATCAGCGCGGTCCGCTGGTCCTGGATGCGGCGCACCAGCTGCGCGACCGTCTCGTGTGGATCGAGCGCGACCCGGACCGGCACGGTGTTGAGGAACAGGCCGAGCGTGCTCTCCACGTCCGGCACCTCGGTCGGCCTGCCCGCGACCGTCGTGCCGAACACGACGTCGCCGCGGCCCGTCGCCCCGGCCAGCACCAACGCCCACGCCGCGTTGAGCAGCGCGTTCAGCGTCACCCCCGCCTCGCGTGCCGCGGCCAGCAGCCGTGACCGGTCCACCTCGTCCTGGTGGCGGCGGGGGATGGCCGGGCGCATGGCCGTGTCGGCGCGGCCCACGAGTGTGGGCTCCGCGAGCCCGGCGAGCGCGTCCCGCCACGCCTGCTTCGCCGCGTCCTTGTCCTGTGCGGCCAGCCAGTCGAGGTAGTCGCGGTACGAACCCGGCTTCGGCAGCCCCCGGTCGTCGCCGCCCCGCTCGTACAGCGACAGCAACTGCTCGAGGAACCGGCTCTGCGACCACCCGTCCCACAGGATCAGGTGGTGCATGGTGACGAGCCGGTCGGTGCCGTCCGGGAAGCGGAACACCTGCATGCGGCACAGCGGTGGTCGCGTGAGGTCGAACCGGACCGCGCGGTCGGCGGCCGTCAGCTCGGCGGCCTCGTCGCGGGTCGCGACCTCGTGCACCGTGATCGGCAGCTCCGGCGCGACGGCGATGACCTGGCCGTCTCCGGTGAACCCGGCACGCAGGCTCGCGTTGCGGGCCAGCAGGGTCCGGCACGCGGCCCGGAGCCGGTCGAGGTCGATCCGCCGGTCGAAGTCCAGCGCGCTCTGGGCGGTGTAGACGTCGAGGTCGGACGTGTCGTAGGTGGCGTGGAAGTACAGGCCCTCCTGCAGCGGGGACAGCGGCCAGACCTCGTCGGACGGAGCCGACAGCGCGGTCAGCGCCTCTTCCCAGTACGCGGCGATGGCGTGGACGTCGTCCTCGGTCAGGTCGTGCGTCCACGTCCACGTGGCCCGCAGGCGCGGCCCGTCCGGGGTCTCCGCGCACACCGCGTTGAGCTCCAGGACGTGCGACATCCCCATGTCGGGGTCCGGCAGCGACGTCGGGGCGTCGGGCGTGGGCAGCCAGTCCTCGGTGCGGGCGGAGGGGAAGCGGCCGAAGTAGTTGAGCAGCACCTGTGCGGGCGGCAGCTGCGCGAGCAGTGGCGCGGTCTGCGGGTTGAGATAGCGCAGGATGCCGTACCCGAGGCCGTTGTCCGGCGCCGTGGCGAGCGCGGCGCGGACGAGCCGGAGCTGTTCGGCCGGGGTGTCCGCGGCGGGGACGCGGACGGGCTGGAGGCTGGTGAACCAGCCGACGGTGCGCGACAGGTCGAGGGCACCCTCTCTGCCGTGGCGTTCGACGTCGACGAGCAGGTCGGCTTCGCCACGCCAGCGGGTGACCGCCATCCGCAGCGCACCGAGCAGCAGGTCCGTGCCGATCGCGGCGGGAGCGGGCAGGTCGACCACGTGCGCGCGCAGATCGCGGACCCGGCCGGGACGGGCGCCGGGCTTCAGCTCCGCGCCGGGGGCGAGCGTCTCGGTCCAGTGGGGCAGCTCGGCGAGCCGGTGCGGTTCGTGCGCCTGCTCGGCGACGTGGCGGGCGAAGCGGCGCAGCGACGTGCGGACGGGGTCGAGCGGTTCGCCTTCCCACGCGGACGCGAGGTCGGCGAACAGGATCCGCCACGAGACGCCGTCGACCACCAGGTGGTGCGCGACGATCAGCAGGCGGTTGTCGGCCTCCTGCCACACGAACCGCAGCATCCGGCCCGACTCGGGGTCGAGGTCGATCTCGTCGACGTCCCTGGTGAGCCGCACGGTGACGGACGGCAGGGTTTCGAGGGACCACACGTCCGGCGCGTGTCTCGTGAGCTTCTGGCGCAGGCCGTCGTGGTGGTCGACCACGGCCTGGAGCGTGCGGGTGAGCTGCTCCTCGGTCGCGCCGTCGGGGGTTCGCACGGCCATCGACAGGGTGAACCGGTCGATCGGGCCACCGCGGTCACGGAGATGGTGGACGATCGGGAGGAGCGGCACCGTCCCCACGCCGTCGGTGTCCTGTGTGGACTCGGCGGGCGCGGCGACGGCCGCCAGCGCTGCCGGGGTGCGGTGTTCGAAGACGTTCTTGGGGCTCAGGTCGAGCCCGGCCTTGCGGGCGTGCGAGGACACGGTGATGGACAGGATGCTGTCGCCGCCGAGGGTGAAGAAGTCCTCGTCCGGGCCGACCCGGTCGAGCTTGAGGACCGTCGCGAAGATGTCGCACAGGGTCTGCTCGACGTTCGTGCCCGCCTGCCGCGTGGTCCTTTCGTGCCTGGGCAGCCGGTCGCGGTCGAGCTTCCCGTTGGGGGTGCGGGGAAGGGCGTCGAGCGCGATGACCTGGTCGGGCACCATCGCCGGGGGCAGGGCACGCTTCAGCGCCGTGTGGACGGACGCGGGATCGTCGGTGACGACGTACGCCAGGAGACGGGTGCCCGGCCCGTCGCTGTCCACGATGACCGCCGCCTCGCCGTGTTCGCGCAGGCGCGCCTCGATCTCACCCAGCTCGACGCGGTTGCCGCGGATCTTGACCTGGTGGTCGGTGCGGCCGAGGTAGGTGAGCACGTCGCCGTCGCGGCGGACGAGGTCGCCGGTGCGGTACATGCGTTCGCCGGGCGCGTACGGGTTCGCGACGAAGCGTTCCGCGGTGGTGCCGGGGCGGTGGAGGTAGCCGAGTGCGAGCTGGGGACCCGAGAGGTACAGCTCACCCGTAATCGCGGGCTTGAGGTAGCGGTCGAGCACGTACGCCGTCGTGCCGGCGACCGGCCGCCCGATCGGGACCGGGCCGGTGGTCTCCTCCGCGAGCCACGACGTGACCAGGACCGTGGCTTCCGTCGGGCCGTAGACGTTGTACAGGTCGGTGCCGGTTGCCTCGCGCCATCGCGCGGCGAGGTCACCGGTCATGGCCTCGCCGCCGCTGAACGCCCTGCGCAGGGAACGCAGACCGTCCACATCGGACGCGAGGAGCGCGTTCAGTATGGGGGCCACGGAGACCAGCGTCGTGACCCGGTGCTCCCGGATCACCCGCACGAGTGCTTCCGCGTCGCGGTGGTCGTCGGCGACCACGAGGGTCGCGCCGTGGGTGAGGGGCCAGAAGACCTCGGCGAGCGACGGGTCGAAGCTGGGTGAGATGTGGTGCAGGACCCGGTCCCGGTCGTCGAGCGGGAAGGTGCGCTGGAGCCAGGTGAGCAGGGTGACCAGTGCCGCGTGGGTGACGAGCACGCCTTTCGGCCTGCCGGTCGAGCCCGAGGTGTAGATCAGGTAGGCGGGCCCGGGCAGGGCGTGCGTCGTGGGGGCCGGGCGGGTGCGGGCCGCGTGGATGTCGGCGGCGGTGAGGACGGTCCTGGCGCCGGAGTCCGCACGCAGGAACCGGCGGCGCTCGGCCGGGTAGCCGGGGTCGACGGGCAGGTAGACCGCACCCGCCCGCAGCACGCCGAGGAGGCCGACCACCTGCTCGGCGGACCGGGAGATCTCCACGGCGACCACGGTGCGCGGCTCGATGCCGCCCGCGACCTGCCGCGTCCACGTGTCCAGCTCTGCGTAGGTGAGCCGGGCGTCGCCGTCGATCACGGCCACGGCGTCCGGGGTGGCGGCGGCCTGCCGGGCGAACGCGTCGGCCAGGGTGACGTCCGCCACCGGCAGGGCGGGGCCTGCCAGTGGCTCTTCGTCCACAAGGGACAGCTCGGCGATCGGCCGGGCGGGGTCGGCCTGGAGCGCGGCCAGCAGTCGCGCGCCGATCGCCGCCACGTTCGTGATCCTCGCCGCGTCGAACTCGAGCTGGATGCGCAGCCGGTCACCCGGCACGACGATCACGGCGAGCGGGTAGTGGCCAACGCCGAGGTGCTCCCACGACGCCAGGTCGGGAAGCGGGTCGAGTGGGATGTTCTCGAACACCAGCAGCGTGTCGAACAGCGTGCCGGTGCCCTTCTGCAGGTCGGCCAGGCCCGCGTGATGGTGCGCGGACAGTTCCGACTGCTCGGCCTGCGTCCGCCTGGCCACCGAGGCGAGTGACTCGTCCGGCCGCCACCGCACGCGCACGGGCAGCGTGTTCGCGAACAAGCCGATCATCGACTCGATGCCGGGCAGGTCCGGCGACCGGCCGGACACGGTCGTGCCGAACACGACGTCCTCGCGGCTGGTCAGCCTGCCCAGCACCACGGCCCACGCGGTCTGCAGCCACGTGCCGAGCGTGACGCCCAGCTCCCGTGCGCGGGCCGTCATCTCGTCCTGGGAGAGCTCCAGCTCCAGCCGTTCCTGCCGGGGCGGGCCGCCGGCCGCCGCCAGCATCGTGGGCTCCGCGCCGTCCAGCACCGCGCGCCAGGCGGCCAGCGACGCCGGCCTGTCCTGTGCGGACAGCCATTCGTGGTAGTTCCGGAGCGGCGGTACCGGAGGCAGCTGCTCGCCCCGGTACCGCGCCAGGAGCTCCTGCACCAGGATCGGCGCGGACCAGCCGTCGGTCGCGATGTGGTGCATCGTCAGCACCAGCCATCGCCCGCGCACCAGCGCGACCCGCAGCATCGGCGCGGTCGCCAGGTCGAACCGGACCGACCGCTCGGCCTCGGCCACCGCGCGGGGGTCCTCGTCCGACTCCCGCCACGGCACCGCGACGCCGTCCCGGATCACCTGCAGCAGGCGGCCGTCCGTGAGCTGGTGGAACGCCGCCCGCAGCGGCGCGTGCCGGTCCAGCACGTCCTGCGCGGCCCGCCGCATGGCCGCCGGGTCCACCCGCTCGTGCAGCTCGATCAACTGCTGCACCGCGTACACGTCGTTGTCGACCGACTCGAACCGCTCGTGGAAGTAGAGCCCCGCCTGCAGCGGGGAGACGGGCAACACGTCGTCGAGGACGCCCAGCTCGTCTACTTCGGACTGCGTGAGCGGCACCAGCGGGAAGTCGGACGGCGTGTGGCCGCCACCGTCGAGTTCGGACAACCGGGTCAACGCTTCCGCCCACAGCTCGGCGAGCGCCGGCACCTCGTCCTCCGACAGCACCCCTTCCGGCCACGACAGCGTCGCGGTGAAAGAGCCGGCGTCGGTGTGGACGTCGATCGCCAGGGCGTGCGCCGACGGCAGGGCAGGCGCGGCACCGCGACCCGGGTGCCGGAAGAGGATCTGCGGGCGTCCGGCAGGCAGTCGCAGCAGGCCGTAGCCGATGCCGTTGTCCGGCACGGCGCGCAGCTGTTCCTTCACCCGCCTGACCGCGGTCGCCAGGTCACCTGTTCCGGGGTCGAGCCGCACGGGGAAGGCGGACGTGAAGCAGCCGACCGTGCGGGACAGGTCGGCACCTGGGACGACGTGCTCCTCCCGGCCGTGACCAGCCAGCTCGACGAGCACCGAGTCCGCGTCCCGCCACAGGCCGACCGCGACCGCGAGACCCGTCAACAGCACGTCGTCGGCCGAGCCGTGGAACGCGGCCGGTACCCGCGACAGGAGTGGCGCCGTCACGTGCGGCGGCAGCGTGATCGTGTGCGTCCGTGCGGTCGCGGCGGTGTCCTGAGGTCCCGGCGGCCTGGTGCCGATCAGCGGGTCCGGACCGTCGAGTTGCTGCTCCCAGAAGGGGAGCTCCGCCGACCGGTCCACCTCGGCGAGCGCCGTGGCCCAGCGGCGGAACGACGTCGCCACCGGCACCGGGTCCTCCCCGGCGGCCAGCCGGGCCACGTCCTCGGCGATGATCCGCCACGACACCTCGTCGACCACCAGGTGGTGGACCACGAGCAGGAGCCGGTCGGGGAAGCGGACCGCACGCACCATGCGGCCCTCGCGCGGCGCGAGCCGGGTGGCGGCGAGCCGTTCCCGCACGTCGACCGACGCGTCCGCGCCGACCTCGTCGACGACCGCCTCGACCGCGCCCGCGGGCGGCACGTCGAGGGTCCAGCCGGACGTCAGGCGGGCACGCAGCAGGTCGTGGTGGTCGAGCAGCCGCTGCACCACCGCCACCGCGTCCACAGTGGACGGCAGCGGGAGCACGGCCGACTGGTGGTACGCGTCGATCGGCCCGTCGACCTCGCTCAGCCACCGGACGATCGGGGTCGCGGGCACGACGCCGGTGCCGACGTCGGTCACCCGCGTCGTCGTCGGGGTCGCGACCGCCGCGAGTGCCTCGACCGTGCGGTGCCGGAACACGTCCCTCGGGGTCAGCGCGAGCCCGGCCGCCCGCGCCCGGCTCACCAGCTGGATCGCGACGATGCTGTCGCCACCCAGCGCGAAGAAGCTGTCCCGCACCCCGACCTCGGGCAGCCGCAGCACGTCCGCGAACACCGCGGCCAGCGTGCGCTCGGTCTCCGTGGTCGGCGCGGCGGCCCCGGCGAGGCCGGCCCAGTCCGGCTCCGGCAGCGCCTTCGTGTCGAGCTTTCCGTTGGGGGTCAACGGCAACGGGCCGTCGATGGTGATGATCACCGACGGCACCAGGTGTTCTGGCAGCTCGTCGGCCACCGCCGCCCGCACCACCACGGTGTCGAGGTCCACGCCGGACAGGTACGCCACGAGCCGCGGCGCCTTCCGGTGGTCGTGCCGCAGCAGCACCGCCGCCTGCGCCACGTCCGGCTGCCGCAGCAGCACGCTCTCGATCTCGCCCGGCTCGATCCGGTGCCCTCGGATCTTCACCTGGTTGTCCGTGCGCCCGAGGAACTCGAGGTTCCCCTCCGCCGTCCAGCGCACGCGGTCGCCGGTGCGGTACATGCGGTCGCCGGGCTCGCCGAACGGGTCCGCCACGAACCGCGACGCGGTCATACCCGGCTTCCCGAGGTACCCCCGCGCGAGCCCGCGCCCGCCGACGTACAGCTCGCCCGTCACCCCGACGCCGACCGGCGACAGGACCGGGTCCAGCACGTACAGCCGCGTGTTCGGGTCCGGTCCGCCAATGGGCACCGGCCCGTTCCAGCCGGGCTTCGCGAGCCACAGCGTCGAGTTCACGGTCGCCTCGGTCAGCCCGTACGCGACCACCACCCGCAGCGTCGGCGACCACCGCGCCACCAGCTCGGCGGGTACCGCCTCCGTGCCGACCACGAGTACCGCGCCGTCGGGCAGCGTGCACTCCGGCGGCAGCGCCGCCACCAGCGACGGCGGCAGGATCATGTGCGTGACACCGTTGTCGTGCAGGTAGTCCGTCAGCTCCGGCCCGGCCACGCGCCGGTGCTCGGGCACCACGACCACGCGCGCACCGGTGCCGAGCGACATGCAGAGGTCCCACACGGTGACGTCGAACCCGACCGACGCGAACTGCGCGACCCGGCTGTCGGCGGTCACCCCGATGCGGTCGACGGCGGTCGCGATGAGCGATCCGATCCCGTCGTGCGACACGACGACACCCTTGGGCTTCCCGGTCGACCCGGACGTGTAGATCACGTACGCCGCGCCGTCCAACGGGATCTCGACGTCCACATCGGACGCGTCGAGGCCGGACAGGTCGGTCGGCAGCACGCGTTCGCAGGGCGGCAGCTCGGCATCGGCCGTCGTCACGACCAGGCGCGCGGACGAGTCGGCCAGCATGTACGCGAGGCGGTCGAGCGGGTGGTCCATGTCCAGCGGCAGGTACGCGGCACCCGTCTTCATCACCGCGAGCAGCGCCACCACCAGGTCCGCGGACCTCGGCAGCGCCACGCCGACGACGTCCTCGCGCCCAACGCCCCGCGTGATCAGCAGGCGCGCCAACCGGTTCGCGGCCGCGTTCAGCTCCGCGTACGTCAGCGTGACGTCCTCGCACACCAGTGCCACCGCGTCCGGCGCGAGCGCCACCTGCCGCTCGAACGCACCCGGCCACGTCACCTCGTCGGCGGCACGCGGGTCGGTGCCGAAGTCCAGCGGCAGCGGTGACAACGGGATCGACCGCAGCGGGGTGTCCGGAGTGGACACCAGCGCGTCGAGCACCGCGAGCAGCCCGCGTTCGTGCGTGGCCAACTCCGCGTCGCCGCACACGGCCGCGTCCCCCTCGACGCAGAACAGGAACGACTCGCCGTCCGCGTTCTCCAGCACGGTGATCGCGAGGTCGTGCACCGGACCGGGCCACACGGCGCGGAACTCGGCGTGGGCCGAGCCGAAGTCGACGTCGCGCATGAAGCTGAGCACGTTGACCGTCGGCCCGACGAGCCCGTCGACACCGTCCTCCAGGCCGAGTTCCCTCGCCAGCTCCTCCGCGCGGAACCGGCCGTGCCGCACCGTGTCCACGACCTCGTCGGCGACCGCCGCGAGCAGCGCCGACACCGGCGCGTGCGGGTCGGCGGCCACCCGCATCGGCAGGATGTTCGACGTCATGCCCGGCACGTCCCACGCGGCACGTCCGGCGACCGGCAGGCCCAGCACCAGGTCCCGCTCGCCGCTGACCCGGTGCGCGTACCCGAACGCCGCCGCGACCAGCAGCCGCGACGGCTTCGTGCCCGCCAGGGCCGCGGCCGCCCGCAGTGGCGCGGCGTCGAGTTTGAACTCCCTGCGCACCAACCGTTCCGCGGGCGTCGCCGGCCGGTCGAGCAGCCGCACCGGGACTGGTGCGTCCGCGAACCGGGCGAGCCAGTGCGCGCGGTCGGCCTCGTGCGCCGGGCCCTCCCGGTAGGCGGTCTCGTCGTCGACCAGCCGCGCCAGCGACCAGTCGGCCGTGTCGGGCGCGGCGCCGGCGTAGCGGGCCGCGACCCGGCGGACCAGCAGCGAACTGCCCCACCCGTCGATGACCGTGTGGTGATACCGCTGGTACCACCACACGTGGTCGTCGGCGAGCCGCAGGACCGCGTGGTGGCACAGGGGACCGGTCGTGAGGTCCATGGGGCGGGCCCGGTCCGCGAGCATCCACTCCCTGGCCGCGTCCTCGGACGGGAAGTCCAGCACCGGCACGGAAACCGGAGCCGGCACCACCGTCTGCCGCGGCACACCGTCCACAGTGGAGAACCGGACGTGCAGCGCCTCCGCCTCGGCGAGGGTCTGCTCGATCGCCGCGACCAGGCGGGGCACGTCGGATGCGCCCCGCAGGTCGACGACGAACGCCACGTTGAAGTCGGTGCCGTCCGGTTCCGCCTGCTGGGCGTACCAGACACCGGCCTGCGCACCGGTCAGAGGCAGACCTGTCCCCATGATTTCTCCGACCGTCTCAGGACTTCTCGAGGAGCGGGACGAACTGGTCGATCGCGTACGGGATGCTGATCACGGTGTTGAACGACAGCGCGGCACCGATCGCGGGTGCCGAGTACGGCACGAACAGCACGCGGCCGTCCTTGACCGCCTGCAGGCCCTGCCACACCGGGCTGGCCTCGAGGCCCTGCTTGGCGGCGTTCGGGTCGAACGAGAGCACGACGATCAGGTCGGTGTCGATCATGTCGAACCGCTCGGCGGAGAGCTCGACCGCGTTGTTGCTCGTGCTCTCCCGTGCCGCCTCGTTGATCTCCTCGGGCACCTCGAAGCCCAGCTCCTCGAGGAACGCGGCCTTCGGGTCGGTCTCCTGGAACGCCGCGACCTTGCCGGGCTCGAACGGGTCGATGACCGAGACCGACTTGCCCTCCCAGTCCGGGTGCTCCTCGCGGATCTCGGCGAACCTGTCGTCGATGGCCTTGATCTGCTCGTCCAGCTCGGCCGTCTCGCCCATGGCCTGCGCGGCGAGCTTCGCCATGTCCTGCCACGGGGCGCCGTAGTCGTCGAAGCCCTTCGGCTGGCCGACGGTCGGCGCGATCTTCGACAGCTCCCCGTACTGCTGCTCGGACATGCCCGAGTACTGCGCCAGGATGAGGTCCGGCTTGAGGTTCAGGATCTTCTCGAGGTTGTAGTCGTCGCGCTCGCCGACGATCTCCGGTGGGGTGTCGCCCCAGAGGTCCTTCGTCCACGGCCACAGCCCGTACGGGCGCTCCTTGAACCAGTCGATCGCGCCGATCGGCTTCTGGCCCAGCGCCAGCACCACGTCCTGGTCGGACAGCCCGAGCGTGACGATCTTCTCGGGCTTCTCCTGGATGGTGGTGGTGCCGTACTTGTGCTCGACCTCGACGGGGAAGGTCACGGCCCGCGCCGTGCCACTGGCCGTGTCCTGACCACCCGAGGGCTCCTGCGCCGCGGGCGGGTCGCCGACCCCGCAGCCGGCGAGCACGAGAACCAGTAGACCGGCGGCGACCTTGGCTAAGCGCATGTGTTCCTCTTTGCTCCGGCAGGCGAAACCACGAAGAGATGTAGGTAAGGCGAACCTAACATGCAGAGGTTGCGCTGAGGTATACCTACCCTAAGTTCCGCCGAGTAGGGTGAGCCACATGATCCAGACCCACGCCGCGCCCGTGGGCGCTCCTGCGCGTGGGCCCTCCCGTCGTCGCGGGACGTACCTCTTCGCGGGCCTCGCCGTACTGCTCGTGCTGTGCGTGCTGTCGCTCGCGATCGGCACCAGGAACCTCCCGCCCGGCGAGGTCGTCGCCGCGCTGTTCGGGCAGGGCGACGGCTCCGCGGACGCGATCATCTGGGGCACCCGCTTCCCCCGGACGCTGATGGGCATCGTCGTCGGCGTCGCGCTCGGCCTCGCGGGTGCGGTCATGCAGGCGCTGACCCGCAACCCGCTCGGCGACCCAGGGCTGCTCGGCATCAGCGCGGGCGCCGCGTTCGGCATCGTCGTGGCCGTCGCGACCACCGGCATCGCCTCGCTGTACGGCTACATCTGGTTCGCGTTCGCCGGCGCGGCGGTCGCGAGCGTCGTCGTCTACCTGCTCGGCAGCGCCGGCCGGGGTGGCGCCACCCCGGTCAAGCTCGCGCTGGCCGGTGTCGCGATCACCGCGCTGCTGACCTCGCTCACCAACGGCATCTCGCTCGTCGACCCGGAAGCGCTCAACCGGTACCGCTTCTGGGCGTCCGGCTCGCTCGCGGGACAGGACAACGGGGTGCTCCTGCGGGTGCTCCCGTTCATCGCCGTCGGCACGGTCATGGCACTCGCGTCGGCGAACGCGTTCAACAGCATGGCGCTGGGCGACGACGTCGCGAAGGCACTCGGCCGCCGCGTCGCGCTCACCCGGCTCCAGGGCGCGGTCGCCGTCACGCTGCTCACCGGCGCGGCCGTCGCCGTCGTCGGGCCGATCGTGTTCGTCGGGCTCGTCGTGCCGCACGTCGCCCGCGCCATCACCGGACCCGACCACCGCTGGCTGCTGCCGTACAGCATGGTGCTGTCCCCGATCCTGGTGCTCGCCGCGGACGTCATCGGCCGGGTCGTCGGCAGGCCGGGCGAGGTCGACGTCGGGATCGTGGTCGCGTTCATCGGCGCGCCGTTCTTCATCGCGCTGGTCCGCCGCCGCCGGCTGGCGGAGCTGTGACCGCGCTCGCGATCCGGGTGGGCGGCGTCTCCGCGCGGGTGCGGCCGAGGCTGCTCGGCACCGCGCTGGTCCTCGCCGCCGCCGCGTTCCTGTTGTTCTGCCTCGGCATGACGATCGGCGACTACGACCTGTCGGTGGCCAAGGTCGTCGCCGCGCTGTTCTCGCAGGGCGACTACTACGACCGGGTCGTCGTCTACGACTGGCGCATGCCGCG
Organism: Actinophytocola algeriensis; assembly: GCF_014203735.1. GTDB lineage: Bacteria > Actinomycetota > Actinomycetes > Mycobacteriales > Pseudonocardiaceae > Actinophytocola > Actinophytocola algeriensis. The sequence continues at coordinate 437,500 of NZ_JACHJQ010000001.1, forward strand.
CGCGCTGTGCGGGTTGTTCGTCGGGCTCGCGTTCGGCATGTCCGGCGCGATCTTCCAGACCATCACCCGCAACCCGCTCGCGAGCCCGGACGTCATCGGCGTCTCCGCGGGCGCGACCACCGCGGTGGTCGGCGGCATCGTGCTCGGCATCGGCGCGGGCCTCGGCACGCAGACGCTCGGCCTGGTCGGCGCGCTCGGGTCCGCGCTGCTCATCTACGTGCTCGCGTGGCAGCGCGGCACCACCGGCTACCGCATCGTGCTCGTCGGCATCGGGGTGTCGTGGGCGTGCACGAGCGCCACCAGCTACCTGCTGGCGCACGCGAAGCTGTACGAGGCGCAGCAGGTCGTCGGGTGGATGGTCGGCAACCTCAACGACAGCACGTGGGCGCAGGCGACGCCGCTGCTGATCGCCATGTCCGTGCTCGTCCCGGTCACGCTCGCGATGAGCGGCTGGCTGCGGGAGCTGCACCTCGGCGACGACGTCGCCATCGGCCTCGGCACGCCGGTCCAGGTGGCCCGCCTGACGCTGCTGATCGCGGGTGTCGGGCTGGTCGCGTTCGGCACCGCGGCCGCGGGCCCGGTCGCGTTCGTCGCGCTCGCGGCGCCGCAGATCGCGAAGCGGGTCGCGGGTACGCCGGTGCCGCCGCTGGTCACGTCCGGCATCTGCGGCGCGGCCGTGCTGCTGGGCAGCGACCTGCTGCCGAGGGTGCTGATGCCGGACTGGCAGATCCCGGTCGGCGTCGTGACCGGTGTGCTGGGCGCCCCGTTCCTGCTCTGGCTGCTGGCCAGGGCCAACCGAGCCGGTTCCGGAGGCTGACGTGACTGAGCTGAGGGCGTCGGGTTTGCGCCTGGCCTACGACAACCGGGTCGTGGTCGAGGACCTGGACCTGCTGGTGCCGCCGGGCCGGATCAGCGTGATCGTCGGCGCGAACGCGTGCGGCAAGTCGACGCTCCTGCGTGCGCTGGCCCGGCTGCTGACGCCGAGGGCCGGGGTCGTGCACCTGGACGGCAAATCGGTGCACGCGATGCCGACCCGCCAGGTGGCGAAGCAGCTGGGCATCCTGCCGCAGTCGCCGGTGGCGCCGGAGGGCCTGACGGTGATCGACCTGGTCGCCCGCGGCCGGTCACCGCACCAGAGCTGGTGGCGCCAGTGGTCGGCGACGGACGAGGCCGCCGTGGCCGCGGCGCTGGCGGCGACCGAGATGACCGACCTCGCGGACCGCCCGGTGGACGAGCTGTCCGGCGGGCAGCGGCAGCGCGCGTGGATCGCGATGGCGGTGGCGCAGGAGACGCCTGTGCTGCTGCTGGACGAGCCGACGACCTTTCTCGACCTGGCGCACCAGATCGACGTGCTGGACCTGGTCGTGGACCTGAACCGCGGTGAGGGCAGGACGATCGTGATGGTGCTGCACGACCTGAACCAGGCGTGCCGGTACGCCGATCACGTGATCGCGATGAAGGCGGGCCGGATCGTGGCGGAAGGGACCCCCTCGTCGGTGGTGACGCCCGCGCTGGTGTCGGACGTCTTCGACGTGCGCTGCCAGGTGACGCCCGATCCCGTCAGCGGAACACCGCTGGTCATTCCCACAGGGCGGCACCACGCGCTCACGGAACGTGAAACCCAGCACTCTCGGTAACACTTTCGTGGGCCGCAGCGAAAAGCCAGGCATCGACGTGCCTGTTGTTTGGGGGTCACATGGCCATCCGGTGGATCGTCGGCCTTCTTGCCGCTGCCGCGTTCATCGTCGGTGTCGTGCTGCAACTGCTCGCGTTGACGATCGGCGGCCTGATCGGCCTTCTCCTCGCCGTGGTGGTGCGCTCAGGCCACAACCCACTGGCGGAGAGCTACCGCGACACCCGGGACCCGCGCGGCATGCCCTGATGGGCCGTTGAGCCCTTCCGCTACGCGCCTTCGTCGGTGCGCCTCGAAGGGCACCTCCAGGAACCCCACCGTCCCGAAGGTGCCCTTCATGGCGCGCCCGGTCAGCCTGCCATCGCGGAGATCAGCTCACCGTTCGACGTGTCGCCCGAGAGTTCCCAGAAGAACGCGCCGCCGAGGCCCTGGTCGGCCGCGTACGACATCTTGCCGCCGATCGTGGCCGGGGTGTCGTAGCTCCACCACTGCCCGTTGCAGAAGGCGTACGCCGTGCCCGCGACCGTTCCCGTTGCCGGGCAGCGGTCCTTGAGCACCTTGTAGTCCTCGATGCCCGGCTCGTACGTGCCCGGCGCCGGGCCGGTCGCCGCGCCGCCCGGTTCGGCCTGTGTCACGCCGGTCCAGCCGCGGCCGTAGAACCCGATGCCCAGCAACAGCTTCGACGACGGGATGCCCTTGCCCTTCAGCTTCTGGATCGCGGCGTCGGAGTTGAAGCCGGCCGCCGGGATGCCGTCGTAGCTCGTCAGCGGTGAGTGCGGGGCCGTGGGCCCGTCCGCGTCGAAGGCGCCGAAGTAGTCGTAGGTCATGACGTTGTACCAGTCGACGTGCTGCGCGGCGCCCGCGTAGTCGGCCGCGTCGATCTTGCCGCCGTCGGAGCCGTCCGCCGTGATCGCGGCCGTGACCAGGTTGTCCGAGCCGAACCTGGCGCGCATCGCGCCCATCACGTTCTCGAACGACTCGAAACCGCTGGTGTCGCACTGCAGGCCGCAGGCGTTGGGATACTCCCAGTCGATGTCGATGCCGTCGAAGACGTCCGCCCAGCGCGGGTCCTCGACCAGGTTGTAGCAGGACTCCGCGAACGCGGCCGGGTTCTGCGCGGCCTGGCCGAAGCCCCCTGACCAGGACCAGCCGCCGAACGACCACAGCACCTTCAGCCCGGGGTGCATGGCCTTCAGCTTGCGCAGCTGGTTGAAGTTGCCGCGCAGCGCACCGGCGTCCCAGGTGTCCGCCGTACCGTCCACACTGGACGCCGCGTCGTAGAACCTGTCGTAGTCGGCGTACGCGTCACCGATGGCGCACTGGCCGTTCGTCACGTTGCCGAACGCGTAGTTGATGTGGGTCAGCTTGTCCGCCGAACCCGACGTCTCGATGTTCTTGACGTGGTAGTTGCGCTGGTAGACGCCCCACTGCACGAAGTAACCGAGGTTGATCCCTCCCGCCGCCACCGACACGGCGGGTGTGGATCCGGGCTCGGCGCCCTGTGCTGGGGCGGCCACCAGGCCGAAGGTCGTGGCCACCAGGGCCATTAAGGCGGGTACGCGCCATCGTTTACGGGACATCGTTCTCCTCGTGGATGCAGGGGTCCAGCGCATGAACGGAGATCCACTGTCCACTATGTGGTCTAGACCACGTCTCGTCAAGTGGTACAGACCAACTGGCAAATGTGAGGGCGCTGGCTACGCTGGTCGTCGGGTACGCGACGCCGCCGCCCTGGAGGTCCCATGTCGGCCCGAGGCAAGCTCGAGAAGTTCCTCATCCCCGAGACGATCTTCGGGATCGGCAGCCTCGCGGAGGTCGGGGCCGCGGCCCGCGGGGCGGGCGGGTCCCGCGCGCTGCTGGTCACCGATCCCGGTGTGCTGGCGGCCGGGTGGGTCGACAAGGCCGTGCCGCACCTGCGGGACGCCGGTCTCGCGTACGAGGTGTGGTCCGGCGTCACCCCCAACCCCAAGGACCACGAGGTCGAGGCCGGGTTCGCGGTCTACCGGGAGCGGGGCTGCGACGTGGTGGTCGCCATCGGCGGCGGCAGCCCGATCGACGCGGCCAAGGCCATCTCCGTGCTGTCCGGCAACGGCGGCCGGATCCTCGACTACGAGGGCATCGACACCGTGGGCAAACCGATCCCACCGATGGTGATGGTGCCGAGCACCGGCGGGTCCGGCGCGGACGTGTCGCAGTTCTGCGTCATCACCGACACCACGCGACGGATCAAGTGCACGATCGCGGGCCGTGCGCTGGTGCCGGACATCTCGGTGACCGACCCCAGCCTGCTCACCACCATGCCGCCGGAGCTGTCCGCGCACACCGCCATGGACGCGCTGAGCCACGGCATCGAGGCGTACGTGTCGCGCGCGGCGAGCTTCCTGTCCGACGGGCACGCCCTCGCCGCCGTCCGCGGCGTCCTGGAGCACCTGCTGCCGACCATGGACGACCCCGGCGACCTGCGTGCCCGCGAGGGCATCGCGCGGGCCAGCCTGCAGGCCGGGATCGCGTTCACCAACGCGCTGCTCGGCGCCACGCACGCGATCGCCCACCAGATCGGCGGCTACCTGGAGGTGCCGCACGGGCTGCTGAACGCGATCCTGCTGCCGCACGTGATGCGGTTCAACGCGGCGACGCACCCGGAGCGGTACACCGGCGTGGCCGCCGCGATGGGCGTCGAGACGCAGCGGCTCACCCCGCAGGAGGCGGCGGAGGCGGCGATCGCGACCGTGCAGCGGCTGCGGGAGAAGGTCGGCATCCCACCCGGACTCGCCCGGGTGGGCGTCCGGCGCGAGCACCTGCCGCGGTTCGCGGAGAACGCGCTGCACGACGCGTACATCACGACCAACCCGAGGGTGGTGAGCAAGGAGGATGTCGAACAGATCTGCCTTGCCGCGCTCTGAGGAGTGGCTGGAGCGGCTCACCGGCGCGCGGTCGTCGAAACCGACGTTCTACGCGGAGTGGCGCCGCACGAGCCACGGCCTGGACCGCGCGGTCGAGGCGCTGCGTGCGATCTCGGCCGCGCTGTGCACGACCACGAGCGGCCCCGACGCGTTGTGCGCGGCCGTGGTCGACGCGCTGACCAGGCACTTCGGTGAGGGTGTCGTGTCGCTGAAGCTCGGCGCCTGCCAGGACGGCGTTCCGGTGCTGGTCGACGGTGCTCCGGTCGGCGCCCTGCTGGTGGCGCGGCCCGGTGACAGTGGCGCCCCTGACGCCCCTGACGCCCCTGACGCGTCTGACGCCTCTGACACCCCTGACGACAGCGACCTCGACGAGAGCGACCTCGCGATCCTCCAGATCGTCGCCAACCAGCTGGCGGTGGCACTGCAGAACGCCGTGCTGTACCAGGAGGCGCGTGAGCAGGCCCGTGAGCTCGCGGAACGCAACCGGCAGCTGGAGGTCGCGCACCGCAGGCTCGGTGAGGCGGGACAGCGGCAGCTGATCAGCCAGGAGCGGCACCGCATCGCCCGTGAGCTGCACGACAGCGTGGCGCAGCACCTGATCAGCATCGGCATGAACCTGGAGTGGTGCGGCCGCAACGAGCCGTCGCCCGTGGTCGGCAGGCGGGTGGTGGTGACCAAGGAGCTGACCCGCGCGGCGCTCACCCAGCTGCGCGCCGCGATCTTCGAACTGTCCGAACTGGACGGTCACGGTGGCGGGATGCGGGGCGTGCTGGTGGAGCTGGCGCGCGAGTTCCGCGCGATCACGCCGCTGCGCGTGCGGGTCCGCGTCCGGGGCGAGCCGGTGGTGCTGCCGCTCGCGACGCAGCACGCGTTGTTCCACATCGCGCAGGAGGCGATGTTCAACGTGGTGCGGCACGCGTCGGGCGGGAGCGTCTGGGTCGACCTGGCGTACGGCGCGGGCACGGTCGCGCTGACCGTGTCCGACGACGGCACCGGCGACCCGGCGGCGATCGCGGACCTGCTGAGTCGATCGGCGGCGCCGGCCGGGCTGGGCAACATCCGCGAACGCACCCGCGAGCTGCACGGCTCGGTGCGGGCACTCGCGCGCCGCGGCGGCGGGGTGCGGATCCGCGTGACGGCACCGACCGATGGCTGAGCGCACCCGCGTGGTGATCGTGGACGACCACACGATCGTCCGCGAGGGCCTGCGCTCCATCCTCGAACTGGAGCCGGACATCACGGTGGTCGGCCACGCGGCGAGCCCGGCGGAGGCGCTGTCGACGGTCGCGGCCACGCAGCCGGATGTCGTGCTGCTGGACCTGAAACTCGACCGGGACGGCCCGGTCACCGGCCTCACCCTGTGCGGCGACCTCGTCGCGCGACACCCGGCGGCGAGCGTCGTGGTGCTGACGACGTTCCACGACCGGACGCTCGTGATGGAGGCACTTCGCCGCGGCGCGAAGGGCTACGTGCTCAAGGACGTCGACGTGGTGGACCTGTTGAAGATCATCCGTGGTGTCCGCACGGGGTCACTGATGGTCCACGTCGCGTCCGAACCGGACAGTCCGAGGCTCACTCGTCGTGAACTGGAGATCATGCGCCTGCTCGCCCGCGGGCTGACCAACCGGGAGATCGGCAAGGCGGCGTTGATCAGCGACAGCACGGTCAAGTTCCACGTCCGCGGCATCATGCGCAAGCTCGCCGTCCACCACCGCGCGGAGGTCGTCTACGCCGCGACGAAGCTCGGGATCCTGTAGCACCCTGCCCGTTCGGGTAGGTGCGGTCCTGTCCGCCCGGTCAGTTACGCCTGCTCCGTCCGGCTCGTAGTTTTCCTTGTACGGACTGGGAAAGGGTGAGCGGAATGCCGGACAATCGGGTTGTCGTCTACCAGGGACCGGGGAAGGTCGGCGTCGAGGGGGTCGAGTACCCCAGGCTCGAGCTGCCGGACGAGGTGGTCAACGGGCTGGGGCTGGCGAAGGGCGCGCCGCACGCGGTCATCCTGAAGGTCGTCACGTCCAACATCTGCGGCAGCGACCAGCACATGGTCCGCGGCCGCACCACCGCGCCGATCGGCCAGACGCTCGGGCACGAGATCACGGGCGAGGTCGTCGAGGCCGGTGACGACGTGCTGTTCCACAAGATCGGTGACATCTGCTCGGTGCCGTTCAACATCGCGTGCGGGCGGTGCCGGATGTGCAACGAGGGCAAGACAGGCGTGTGCCTGAACGTGAACCCGGCGCGGCCCGGCGCCGCCTACGGGTACGTCGACATGGGCGGCTGGATCGGCGGGCAGGCCGACTACGTGATGGTCCCGTTCGCGGACTTCAACCTGCTCAAGTTCCCCGACCGCGACCAGGCGCTGGAGAAGATCCTCGACCTGACGATGCTGTCGGACATCTTCCCGACCGGGTACCACGGGGCGTACACGGCCGGCGTGACGACGGGTTCCACTGTGTACGTGGCCGGTGCGGGACCGGTCGGGCTGGCGGCCGCGCACGCCGCCCAGCTGCTCGGTGCGTCCGTGGTGATCGTCGGGGACATGGTGCAGGAGAGGCTGGCGCAGGCGCGCAGTTTCGGTTGCGAGACGGTCGATCTCTCCGCCGACGGGACGTTGTCGGAGAAGATCGACGATGTTCTCGGCGAACCCGAGGTGGACGCCGCTGTCGACGCTGTGGGGTTCGAGGCCCGTGGGCACGGGGCCGGGGCGGCCGAGCAGCCCGCGACCGTGCTCAACGACGTGATGACGATCGCCCGGGCCGGTGCTTCGCTGGGAATTCCGGGGTTGTACGTGACCGGGGACCCCGGGGGGATCGACGAGCACGCGAAGGTCGGGCAGCTGGGGGTGCGGATCGGGCTCGGGTGGGCCAAGTCGCACCGGTTCACCACGGGGCAGTGCCCGGTGAAGCAGTACAACCGGGTGCTGATGAACATGATCCTGTCGGGACGGGCGCGGATCGCTTCTGCCGTGAACGCCACGAAGATCTCGCTGGACCAGGCCCCGGAGGGGTACCAGCAATTCGATCACGGGGCGGCTCGCAAGTACGTCCTTGATCCACACGGGATGGTGCCGGCTTAGTGCCGGTCCCCTGCGGGCGCTTCTCTTCTGGGGAGGCGCCCGCAGGTCTGTGGATGGTTGTTCCGGTTTGTGGGTGTTGTCCTCGCCGGAGGTCCTGCTTCGTCGGGTTTGTGCTCGCCGGACGTTCTGCATGGTGTGGTTTGTCCTCGCCGGAGGGGCAGGTCTCCGAGATGGCAGGCAGCCTCGGGGGCGCTGTGGCCCGGCCTGCGCACCCTGACGACGTCCCGTTGTGCCGTGAAAGGCGCTTTCACGGCAAACCAGCCCACCCCGGCACGGGCATCACCGCCGGCTTGGCCGGACCCGCCGCAGGACCCGGCAAACGTTGGTGGACCCAGCACTAGCCGCGGCTGCCGCCGCGCAACCCATGCGGCTACGCCGCACCTCGCGCCCCCGCCATCCACCCACTGAGACAGTGCGTGAACCGCCAGTTGACGACGTGGTCTTGCGCACGTCACCGGCTCGGAAGTGAACCGGGATTTGCTAAGTTCGGTGTGCTGACGAGGAGGTGGCCGAATGGCCGAGGACCGGCACGCGTGGGTTGAGCCGGGGGCGTACGAGGTGGCCCCCGGTGTGCACCGCATCCCGTTGCCGTTGCCCACTGACGGGCTGCGTGCGGTGAACATCTACGCCATCGAGTCCGGTGACGGCCTCGTCCTCGTCGACTCCGGGTGGGCGCTCGAGGTCGCGGAGCGGCAGCTCGAGACCGCGCTCGGCACGCTGGGCTACGACTTCGGTGACATCCAGCGGTTCCTCGTCACGCACGTGCACCGTGATCACTACACACTCGGGGTCTCGCTGCGGAAGATCTACGGCAGCAAGATCGCGCTCGGGATCGGCGAGCAGCCCTCCCTGGAGCGGATCATGGCTCGGCGGCTCGACGGCCAGGTCAGCGAGATGATCCGGTGGGGGGCGTCGCCGCTCATGCAGGAGTGGCGGGAGCAGTTCGTCGACCGGGACGAGCGGGAGGCGCCCGCCCGGTACGAGGAGCCAGACGAGTGGCTCGACGGCACCACCAAGATCGAACTCGGGGACCGGACGCTCGTCGCGCTGCCGACGCCGGGGCACACGCAGGGGCACGTCGTCTTCGTCGACGAGCAGGCCGGGGTCCTCTTCGCGGGCGACCACGTGTTGCCGCACATCACGCCGTCGATCGGGTTTCAGCCCGCGCCCGCGAAGCTGCCGCTCGGGGACTACCTCGACAGCCTCCGCCTGGTGCGGTCCTACCCGGACCTGCGCCTGCTGCCCGCGCACGGGCCCGTCACCGCGAGCGTGCACGCGCGTGTCGATGAACTACTGGCACATCACGAGGAACGGCTCGCCGAATCGCTCGCGGCGGTGCGCGACGGGGCAGGCACCGCGTTCGAAGCGGCGCGGCGGCTGGGGTGGACCCGTCGGCACCGCCGGTACGACGACCTCGACCTGTTCAACAAGACACTCGCGGCGGGGGAAACCGCGGCTCATCTCGACGTGCTGGTCGTGCGGGGTGACCTGCAGTCGTCCACAGTGGACGGAGTGGTCGAGTACTCGGTCACTCGACAGGGGTCTTGATGGCCCCGTTCTCGTCGACTGTGTCGAGTCCCAGCATCGCGAGCAGGTTCGCGCAGTCCTGCGAGTCCGACGCGTGGCAGGCGACGGTCATCGCCGCCTTGCGGTTCTGAATGGCGTAGTGAACTTTCTCGCTCGCCCGCGCTTCGGCGAAGCGGCCTTGCTCAAGGGTCGGGCTGGCGTGTCGTGCCCAGGTCATGCGGAGCCTTTCTGCCTGTCTGCCGCGGTGGCGTCGGGGCCATCTGCGGCAGCGCCATCGCTGATCGTATCGCTCGGTAATCGGGGGTCCGATCGGCACGATCGTCCGGGGAAACCTCCCGGCGGTCGCATCCTGACACTCGCGGCGGGCTTCACACCACCCCCGCGCTGGTCTGACCGCCGGTAACACGTGCACTAAAAAGATCGCTTATCGCCAGGTGAACCAGGCTTTAGGGTTTTAACCTCTCAGATTATTCCCAGCTTTCACGTATATTAGCGTGAAGCACGTTCCGGATTCGGTCGATCACCCGGGGTGGGCGTGTTCACCCCGGGATCACGGACGCGAACATGTTCGTAACGTTACCCTGGGTGTTCGGCGAGGAGTTTTCTCGCCCGTGCCGCGGCGCGGGCCGCGATGCCTGCCAGCTCGTCGGGATCAATGCCCGGCGCGGGCGGGACCAGCAGTTTTCTCGGTGGTCCGGACACCGGCGGCAGCGCGGGAAGCGGTTTCGGCTCGGGTGCCTGCGCGGGAGCCGGCCGAACGCGTGCCGCGGCCCTGCGGCGCAGCTCCTCGGTGAGGTCGTCCTGACCGAGGCCACGCAGCAACAACAGTACGAACGGGTCCGCGTCGAGCAGCCACGCCGCCTGGAAACACAGTGCTGCGGCGTGCGTGCACGGCAGTTCCCAGCCCTCGCAGTCGCATTCCGGTTGCAGATCGCCGATTCCCGGCAGCAACGTGACATCCGCATCCGCGGCGGCTTCCACCAGGTCATTCGGCATGTCCCGGTCGAGCAGCGCGGCGATGTGGCCTGCCTTCGCGGCGACCTCGTCGAGGAACCGCCGCCACTGCGCGTCGGACAGCCGGTCGACGAGCACGACCGTGTGGTGCACCGCGCCGTCGTCGCTCGTCACCTGCGCCGCGATGCGGCCCGCGCTGACCGTGATCGGCCCGACGAGGCCCGCGTAGGCGAACTTGCGGCCGCGTTTGAGCTGTGCGAGGTCCAGCGACGTGTCCTCCATCGCCTGCAGCCACGCGTTGCCCCACCACGTGCGCGCGAAGCGCCCCGGCTTCCTTTTCGTGACAGGAAAAGCGGGGAATCCGGTGCCGATCGGCTCGCTGCGTTCCTCTGCTACCACGTCGTCTTCCCTCCTCTCGTGCTCGTCAGTCCAGACGGTGCCCGCTCCGTCGCTCCGCTCGCGATCGCACTCACAGGGCCTCCCTCAGTTCCACCAGCTCTGCCAGCTGTGCGTCCGACAGCTCGGTCAGCTCCGCGTCGTCCTGCTTGCCCAGCACGGCGTCCGCGAGCTCCTTCTTGGCCGCCAGCATGGTGGCGATGCGGTCCTCCAGGGTCCCCTCCGCGATGAGCCGGTGCACCTGCACCGGCCGGTCCTGACCGATCCGGTACGCCCGGTCGGTGGCCTGCGCCTCGACCGCCGGGTTCCACCAGCGGTCGTAGTGCACGACGTGATCGGCACGTGTCAGGTTCAACCCGGTGCCCGCCGCCTTGAGCGACAACAGGAACACCGGCGGCTCCGCGCTCTCCTGGAACGCCCTGACGAGCTCGTCCCGCTGCCGCACCGGGGTGCCGCCGTGCAGGAGCTGTGTGGGCACACCCCGCTCGCCGAGGTGCCGCTCCAGCAGCCGCGCCATCGTGACGTACTGCGTGAACACCAGCAGTCCGCCGCCCTCCGCGCGGATCGTGTCGACCAGCTCGTCCAGCAGCTCCAGCTTCCCGGACCGGCCCGGCAGCACACCGTCCTTCTCGCCGAGGTACTGGGCCGGGTGGTTGCACACCTGCTTGAGCGCGGTGAGCAGCTTGAGCACGAGCCCTTTCCGTTGCATGCCGGTGGTTTCCCGGATCCGCGCCATCGTCTCGCGCACCACCGCCTCGTACAGCCCGGCCTGCTCGCGGGTCAGGCCGACCGGCCGGTCGGTCTCGGTCTTCGGTGGCAGCTCGGGGGCGATGCCGGGGTCGGACTTGCGGCGCCGCAACAGGAACGGCGTGATCAACCGGGTGAGGTGCGCGGCCACGACCTGGTCGCCGGACTCGACCGGCTGCGCCCACCGCGCCCGGAACTCGCCCAGCGAACCCAGCAGGCCGGGGGTCGTCCAGTCGAGGATCGCCCACAGCTCGGACAGGTTGTTCTCGACCGGCGTGCCGGTGAGCGCGACCCGTGCGGTCGCGGAGATGCGCCGCAGGGCCCGCGCGGTGTCCGACCTCGGGTTCTTCACGTGCTGCGCCTCGTCAGCCACGACGAGGTCCCAGTCCACGGTGGACAGTTCGTCGGCGTCGAGCCGCATCGTGCCGTACGTGGTGAGCACGAACCCTTCGGTGTCCACAATGGCGCGACCGCCACCGTGGTAGCGGTGCACGGGCACACCGGGTGCGAACCGGCGGATCTCCCGCTCCCAGTTGCCGAGCAGCGACGCCGGGCACACCACGAGCGTCGGCCCCGCCGCGCGGTGCAGGTGCAGCGCGATCAACGTGATCGTCTTGCCGAGGCCCATGTCGTCGGCGAGGCAGCCGCCCAGCCGCAGCTCGGTCATCCGCGCGAGCCACCGCAGGCCGCGCAGCTGGTAGTCGCGCAGTGTCGCGGTCAGCGCCGCGGGCTGGTCCACGGTTTCCGTGCTGGACAGCTTGTCCCGCAACAACTCCAGGGGCCTGCTCGCCGCGACCGGCACCCACTCGCCGTCGACGTGCGCGCGGCCGGTGAGCGCGGCGCCGAGCGCCTCGACCGCCGTGAGCGGCTTCAGCACCCGGTCCCGCGCCAAACGGGCGATGTCGGGCGCGACCAGCGTCCACCGGTCCCGCAGCCGCACGACCGGCCGGTGCGCCTCGGCGAGCAGGTCCATCTCGGCCTCGGTCAGGGGCGCACCGCCGGCCGCGACCTGCCACGAGAAGTCCAGCACGCCGTCGAAGAACGACGGCAGCTCCGTGCCGCCGACCAGCGCCGACGCCGTCACGTCCCGGTCCAGCTCCCTCGGCCAGTGCACGGGCACGCCCGCGGCGGCCAGGGCCTGCTCGCCGCCGCCCGCCAGGTCCCGCACCTCGTCGTCGGACAGTTCCAGCTGGTCCGGCACGGCCAGTTCCAGCAGCCGCGCGAGGGGTGCCCAGGCCTGCGCGGCACGCCGGACCTCCAGCACGGCGTCGAGCCGCTCCTGGTGCTCGAACACCTCACCCGCCCACACCGCGGCCGCGTCGGCGACCACCCCCGGCTCGGCCATGCTGTGCACCTGGAGCACGGCGGTGAGCGCGTCACCGGTCAGCTCGACCCGCAGCGACACCCGCGCGGACCGGTCGTGTTCCGCCGCGATCGCCGCCGCCCAGTCCCGCAGTTCCGGCACGTGGTGCGGGACCGGGTCGGCGAACGGCGTGGTGGCGCCGGGCTCGCGCGCCAGCCGGTCGGCGACCTGGTCGAGCTGCCCGCGCGTGATCCCCAGCCGTCGCATCCGGTCCACATCGGACGGGTCGAGCGGTCCGACCCGCCACGCGGCGTACCCGTCTGCGGTCACCGTGGGCAGGAGGCGGCCACGGGCGACCAGGTGCAGCGCGAGCAACTCGGCCTCGGTCATCGATCTCCTATCGGGAGAGGCGCTGGAAGCGGCGGACGGACAACGGGGCGAAGATCGCGATCAGGACCACCGGCCACACGATCGCCATCAGCAGTGCGTGCTCGGCGACCCACGAGTCGGCGCCCCAGGACGGGTTGCCGAACAGGTCGCGCGTCGCCGCGACCGTGGAGGACAACGGGTTCCACTCCGCGATGGTTCCCAGCCAGCCCGGCATCGTCCCCGGCGCCACGAACGTGTTCGACAGGAACGTGACCGGCCACACCAGGATCTGCACCATCACCACGTTCTCCGGCCCCTTGATCACCAGGCCGAGGAAGATCCCCAGCCACAGCAGCGCGAACCGCAGCAGGAGCAGCAGCCCGACCGCGGCCAGCACCTCGGCGGGGCCGGTGTGCGCCTGCCAGCCGATCAGCAGCCCGGCGGCCATGATCACGGCGAGGCTGAGCGCCGAGTTGAGCATGTCCGCGCCCGCCCGGCCGGAGACCACCGCGGACGGCGCGATCGGCATCGAGCGGAACCGGTCGGTCACGCCCTTCTGCGCGTCCGTGCTGACCGCGATCATGGTGGCTTCCAGGCCGAACGCCATGGTCATGGCGAACATGCCCGGCACGATGAACTCGCGGTACCCGTCGCCGCCGCCCGGCACGGTCATCGCGCCGCCGAACAGGTAGCCGAACATCAGGACCATCAGCACCGGGAACAGCAGCCCGATGATCACCGGGCCCGGGTCGCGGGTCCAGTGCAGGATGTCGCGGCGGGTGATCGTCCACCCGTCGGCGAGGGCGTACCTCATGCGGCCACCTCCTTCTTCTCGTCACCGGTCAGGTGCAGGAACACCTCGTCCAGCGTCGGCCTGCGCAGTGCCACGTCCTCGACGGCGAGGCCCGCCTCCCGCAGTGCCCGCACCGCGTCGCCGAGGGCGGCGAGCGGGTCGGTCACTGGTGCGCTGACCATGCGGTTGTCGAGGTCGGTCTCGGGTGCCGCGCCCGCGACCCTCTCGACGACCCTGGCGGCCTCCGGCAGCGCCGCCACGTCGTGGAGGACCACGTCGAGCCGGTCGCCGCCCAGCCGTGCCTTGAGCGCGGCCGGGCTGCCCTCGGCGATCACGCGGCCGTGGTCGACGACCGAGATCTCGCTCGCGAGCTGGTCGGCCTCGTCGAGGTACTGCGTGGTCAGCAGCACCGTCGTGCCCTCGCGGACCAGTGCGCGGACCGCCTCCCACACCTCGTTGCGGCCACGCGGGTCCAGACCGGTGGTCGGCTCGTCGAGGAACAGGACGCGGGGCCGCAGGATCAGGCTCGCGGCGAGGTCGAGGCGCCGCCGCATGCCGCCGGAGAACTGCTTCACCGCCTTGGTGCCGGTGTCCGCGAGGTCGAACCGGTCGAGCAGTTCGGTCGCGCGGGCCCGGGCGTCGCGGGTGTTCAGGTGGTAGAGCCGGCCGAACAGCTCGAGGTTCTGCCGCGCGGACAGGACCTCGTCGACCGCGGCGTTCTGGCCGACCAGCCCGATGTGCGCACGCACCTGGTCGGGCCGGGCCATGACGTCGAAACCGGCCACCTCGGCGCGGCCCCCGTCGAGTTTCAGCAGCGTGGTGAGGATGCGGACGGCGGTGGTCTTGCCTGCGCCGTTCGGGCCGAGCACCCCGTGCACGGTGCCCGCCGCGACGGTCAGGTCGACCCCGTCGAGCGCGGTCTTGTCGCCGAACCGCTTGCGCAGTCCCTCGGCGACGATGGTCGGGCTCACCTGTCAGCTCCCTTGTCGTACGTTGTACGGAATTTGGTCGAACGCTACCGTACATCGTACGAAGATTCTAGGATGTTACGGCGATGGCAAAAAAAGATGAGAGCGCTGCTGAGACCAGGCACTACGGCGGCCGCGGCGACCCGGTGCGCAGCATGGAGCTGCTGTGGGGGACCAGCCCCGGGCCCAGGTCACGCGGCCCGAAACAGGGCCTCACGGTGGAGCGGATCGTGCAGGCGGGCATCGAGATCGCCGACGCGGAGGGCCTGGCGGCGGTGTCCATGCGCCGCGTCGCCGACCGGCTCGGCGTCGGCACCATGTCCCTCTACACCTACGTGCCGTCGAAGGCCGAGCTGGTCGACGTGATGTTCGACCGCGCGATCGGCACCGCGGCCCGGCCGGAGGTCGAGGGTGGCTGGCGGGAGAAGCTGACGGCGGTGGCGCGGTCCGAATGGGACCTCTACCGGCGCCACCCGTGGCTGCTGCAGGTCATGGCCATGTCGCGGCCGCCGCTGGGCCCGAACAGCATCGCGGGCTACGACCACCAGCTCCGCGCCGTCGACGGTGTCGGTCTGACCGAGCTGGAGATGGACTCGGTGGTCAGCATGGTCGGCGTGTACGTCCAGGGCACGGCCCGCGCGGCCGCGGAGGCGGCGGCGTCGGCGCGGGACACGGGCCAGACCGACGACGAGTGGTGGTCGGTCTACGCGCCGCTGCTTGAGAAGGTCTTCGACGCGGACAAGTACCCCGTGGCGGCCCGCGTCGGCGCGGTGGCGGGCGAGACCTACCAGTCCGCCTACGACGCGACGCACGGCTTCGAGTTCGGCCTGGCCCGCATCCTCGACGGCGTGGAGTCACTGATCAGTTCGCGCCGGTGACCGTGGTTCGGCCTTTCGGCTGATTGTCACTTTGTCCGTTTGGTGTGACTCTCCGTCAATGAACTCGTCGACGGCGACGACGGTCTTCCTGCCGGTCGCGCTCGGGATCGTCATGTTGGGGCTGGGCCTGTCGCTCACCGTCGCCGACTTCACCCGAGTGGTGCGGTACCCGAAGGCCACGATCGTGGCGCTGGGCTGCCAGATACTCGTGCTGCCCGCGGTGTGCCTCGGGCTGGTGCTGCTCTTCGACCTCGATCCCGTCCTGGCGGTGGGCATGATGCTGCTCGCCGCCTCGCCCGGCGGGACCACGGCGAACCTGTTCAGCCACCTCGCGCGCGGGGACGTGGCGCTCAACGTCACGCTCACGGCGATCAACTCGGTGCTCGCCGTCGTGACGCTGCCCATCGTGGTGAACCTCTCGCTCGCCGGCTTCCTCGGGGACGGCGACGACGCGATCGGCCTCCAGCCGGCCAAGATGCTGCAGGTGTTCGCGATCGTGCTCGTGCCGGTCGCGATCGGGATGCTGATCCGGCGCAAGGCGCCCGACTTCACGGAACGTATGCGCGGACCGGTCAAGATCGCCTCGATCCTGGTGCTCGTCGCGGTGATCGTCGTCGCGGTGTGGCAGGAGCGGGACAACGTGCTCGGATACCTCCGGGACGTCGGCCTCGTCGCGGTCCTGCTGTGCGTGTTCAGCCTCACGATCGGGTACCTCGTGCCCCGCGCGGCGAAGATCGAGAGGCGGCAGTCGATCGCGTCCGCGTTCGAGATCGGCGTGCACAACTCGACCCTCGCCATCACGATCGCGCTGTCGCCGTCGCTGCTGAACAGCGCGGAGATGGCGGTTCCGGCGGCCGTCTACGGCATCCTCATGTTCATCCCGGCCGGTGTTCTCGCGTACCTCTTCGCACGTGACCGGGAACCCGCACCGATCCAGTAGGCGGCAAAGGTCACACCCTGTTGTGCGACTCGCGGCCCGATCGGAAATACTGGCGAGTAACAAGTAAGACTGACACTCTTCAGGCCTTGCTCAGTCACTGTCGCCGGATGCGGGAGAGCTCGTGGTCGTTCGACTTATTCTCGGTCTGCTGATCACCGTCGTGGTGCTCGGCGTAGCGGCCCGGCGTGCGAAGTTCCTGTCCGACCTGATCAAGTCGGGTCAGCCGGTGGACCGCTTCGACCACCTCGGCCAGCGGCTGTGGGCGCAGGTCAAGGAGGTCTTCGGGCAGCGCAAGCTCCTCAAGTGGTCCATCCCGGGCGCGGCCCACGCGTTCACCTTCTGGGGCTTCGTCATCCTCATCTCGGTCTACCTGGAGGCCTACGGCGTCCTCTTCGACCACGACTTCCACATCCCGCTGATCGGCCGCTGGTCGGTACTCGGGTTCGTCCAGGACTTCATCGCGGTCATGGTCCTGGTGTCGCTGGTGGCGTTCGCGATCATCCGGTACCGGCAGGCGCCCGAGCGCAAGGAGCGGGCCTCCCGCTTCTACGGCTCGCACACCGGCGGCGCCTGGCTGATCCTCTTCATGATCTTCAACGTCATCTGGACGTTGTTCCTGTTCCGTGGTTCGGCCGCGGCGCTGGGCAACTTCCCCTACGAATCCGGCGCGTGGGTGTCGCTCGGGGTCGGCGAGCTGCTCGAAGGCGTGGACCACACGGCGCTCGAGTGGATCGAGTCGATCGGCCTGCTCCTGCACATCGGGGTGGCGCTGTCGTTCCTGATCATCGTGCTCTACTCGAAGCACCTGCACATCTTCGTCGCGCCGATCAACGTCTCCACCAAGCGCCTGCCGGACGGGCTCGGCCCGCTGCTGCCGATGGAGTCCGACGGCAAGCCGATCGACTTCGAGGATCCCGGCGAGGACGACGTCTTCGGTCGCGGCAAGATCGAGGACTTCACGTGGAAGGGCATGCTCGACTTCGCCACGTGCACCGAGTGCGGGCGCTGCCAGAGCCAGTGCCCCGCGTGGAACACGGGCAAGCCGCTGTCGCCGAAGCTCGTGATCATGGACCTGCGCGACCACCTGTTCGCGAAGGCGCCGTACCTGATCGGCGGCCAGGAGGTGCCCGACCACTCCGGTGTCGACGTGCTGGCGCTCGCCGAGGGCGACAACGGCCACCGCGGGGTGCCCGAGTCCGGCTTCGGGCGCGTTCCGGGTTCCGGTGCGGAGCAGGCGGTGCGGCCGCTGGTCGGGTCGGCCGAGGTCGGCGGCGTCATCGACCCCGACGTGCTGTGGTCCTGCACGACCTGCGGCGCGTGCGTCGAGCAGTGCCCGGTGGACATCGAGCACGTCGACCACATCGTCGACATGCGCCGCTACCAGGTCATGATCGAGTCGGAGTTCCCGTCCGAGCTGGGCACCCTGTTCCGCAACCTGGAGAACAAGGGCAACCCGTGGGGCCAGAACAACAACGCGCGCATGGACTGGGCGAAGGACCTGCCGTTCGAGGTGCCGATCTACGACGGCACCCTGGAGCCGGACGTCGAGTACCTGTACTGGATCGGCTGCGCGGGCTCGTTCGACGACCAGGCCAAGAAGACCGTGAAGGCCACCGCCGAGCTGCTGCACATCGCGGGCGTCAAGTACGTGGTGCTGGGCAACGAGGAGTCCTGCACCGGTGACCCGGCGCGGCGCGCGGGCAACGAGTTCCTGTTCCAGATGATGGCGCAGCAGACCGCGGAGATGCTCAACACCGTGTTCGAGGGCCGCGAGCCGGAGAAGCGGAAGATCATCACCACCTGCCCGCACTGCATGAACACGCTCGCCCGCGAGTACCCGCAGCTGGAGGGCATGATCCCGACGTTCGAGGGCACGAACGGGCACTGGGACGTGCTGCACCACACGCAGGTACTGAACCGCCTGGTCCGCGACAAGAAGCTGACGCCCGTCAAGCCCCCCGAGGGCAGCACGCCGGTCACCTACCACGACCCGTGCTACCTGGGCCGCCACAACAAGGTCTACGAGGCGCCACGCGAGCTGGTCGGCGCGACCGGCATGGAGCTGACGGAGATGCCGCGCCACGCGGACCGCTCCCTGTGCTGTGGCGCCGGCGGCGCGCGGATGTGGATGGAGGAGCACCTCGGCAAGCGCATCAACCTGGAGCGCGTCGACGAGGCACTGGACACGAACGCGAAGGAGGTCGTCACGGGCTGCCCGTTCTGCCGCGTGATGATCACCGACGGCCTCGTGCAGCGCCAGAGCGAGGACAAGGGCACCGACGTCCAGGTCCGCGACGTCTCCCAGATGCTCCTGGAGTCGGTGAAGCGCGGTCAGAACGCCTGACGGACCCAACGCGACGAAGGGCTCCTCGGTCACGTCGGGTGTGAGGAAGGACTCCTTCGTCACGCCCGGTGTGAGGAAGGAGCCCTTCGTTGCGCCCGAGGTGAGGAAGGGCCCCTTCATCACGCCCGGTCAGGCGCTCTAGCCGGATTCGTCCCGGGCTCGGCCGGGGTCACAGACACTGGGTCGGTGATCTCCGGAGGAAAGCCCGCTGGCCGGGTGCGACTTGACCGGGTGGTGATCCGGTTCGCCGGTGACTCGGGTGATGGGATGCAGCTCACCGGTGACCGGTTCACCTCCGAGGCCGCCGCGTTCGGGAACGACCTCGCGACGCTGCCCAACTTCCCCGCGGAGATCCGCGCGCCCGCGGGCACGCTGCCGGGTGTCTCGTCGTTCCAGCTGCACTTCGCGGACGACGACATCCTGACGCCGGGTGACCGGCCGGACGTGCTCGTCGCGATGAACCCGGCCGCGTTGAAGGCGAACATCGGCGACGTGCCGCAGGGCGGGACCCTGCTCGTCAACACCGACGAGTTCGTCAAGCGCAACCTCGGCAAGGTCGGCTACGACGCGAACCCCCTCGAGGACGGCTCGCTCGACGCGTACCAGCTGCTGCCCGTCGCGATGGCGACGCTCACGCAGGGCGCGCTCGCCGACACCGGTCTGTCGAAGAAGGACGCCGAGCGCTGCAAGAACATGTTCGCGCTCGGGCTGCTGTCGTGGATGTACGGCAGGCCGACCGAGGGCACGGAGCGGTTCCTGCGGGAGAAGTTCGCCCGCAAGCCCGACATCGCCGAGGCCAACGTCCTCGCGTTTCGGGCGGGCTGGAACTACGGCGAGACGACCGAGGCGTTCGCGACCACCTACGAGGTCGCGCCCGCGAAGTTCCCGCCGGGGGAGTACCGCCAGATCACCGGCAACGCCGCGCTGTCGTACGGGATCGTCGCGGCGGGCCAGTGCGCGCAGCTCCCCGTGTTCCTCGGCAGCTACCCGATCACGCCGGCGTCGGACATCCTGCACGAGCTGTCGAAGCACAAGAACTTCAACGTGATCACCATGCAGGCCGAGGACGAGATCGCCGGTGTCGGCGCCGCGCTGGGCGCGGCGTACGGCGGCGCACTCGGGGTCACGACCACGTCCGGGCCGGGCATCGCGCTCAAGGCCGAGACGATCGGGCTCGCGGTCATGCAGGAGCTGCCGCTGCTGGTGATCGACGTGCAGCGCGGCGGCCCGTCCACCGGGCTGCCGACCAAGACGGAACAGGCGGACCTGCTGCAGGCCCTGCACGGCCGCAACGGCGAGTCGCCGGTGCCGGTGCTGGCGCCGCTGTCGCCGGGGGACTGCTTCGACGTCGTCATCGACGCGGTCCGGATCGCGTTGCGGTACCGGACGCCGGTGCTGGTCCTGTCGGACGGCGCGCTCGCGAACGGGTCCGAGCCGTGGCTGATCCCGGACGTCGACGAGCTGCCGGACCTCCGCGTCACGTTCGCGACCGAGCCCAACGCGACGGACGGCAGCGGTGAGCACTGGCCGTACGTCCGCGACGAGTCCCTCGCCCGCGAGTGGGCCATCCCGGGTACGCCGGGTCTGCAGCACCGCATCGGCGGGCTGGAGAAGGCCGACGGCAAGGGCAGCATCTCCTACGACCCGGACAACCACGACCGGATGGTCCGGCTGCGCCAGGCCAAGATCGACGGTGTCGAGGTGCCCGGTCTCGAGGTCGAGGACCCCGGCGGCCACGCGGACGTGCTGGTGCTGGGCTGGGGTTCGACGTACGGGCCGATCGGCGCCGCGTGCCGGGCGATCCGCAAGAGGGGGCAGTCGATCGCGCAGGCGCACCTGCGGCACCTGAACCCGTTCCCCGCCAACCTCGGCGAGGTGCTGGCGCGGTACGGGACGGTCATCGTGCCGGAGATGAACCTGGGGCAGCTGTCGCTGCTGCTGCGCGCCAGATACCTGGTGGACGTGGTGTCGTACACGAAGGTGGCCGGCACGCCGTTCATGGAGTCGGAACTGGTCGACGTGTTCTCCGAACACCTGGGCACGACGTTGGCGGAGGCGGCCTGATGACCACTGTGGACCTGGAACTGGGGCTCAAGCCGAAGGACTTCAAGTCCGACCAGGAAGTGCGCTGGTGCCCGGGCTGCGGGGACTACGTGGTGCTCAACGCCATGCAGTCGTTCCTGCCGTCGCTGGGGCTCAAGCGCGAGAACATCGTGTTCATCTCCGGTATCGGGTGCTCGTCGCGGTTCCCGTACTACATGAACACCTACGGCATGCACTCCATCCACGGCCGCGCCCCGGCCATCGCCACCGGTCTCGCCGTCACGCGGCCGGACCTGTCGGTGTGGGTCGTGACCGGTGACGGCGACGCGCTCTCGATCGGCGGCAACCACCTGATCCACGCGCTGCGCCGCAACGTGAACCTCAAGATCCTGCTGTTCAACAACCGGATCTACGGGCTCACCAAGGGCCAGTACTCGCCGACGTCCGAGACGGGGAAGCTGACCAAGTCGACGCCGATGGGGTCGCTGGACCACCCGTTCAACCCGCTGTCGCTGGCGATCGGCGCGGAGGCCACGTTTGTCGCGCGGACGTTGGACAACGACCGCGCGCAGCTGACGTCGATCCTCACCGCCGCCGCCCAGCACCGCGGGTCCGCGCTGGTGGAGATCTACCAGAACTGCCCCATCTTCAACGACGGCGCCTTCGACGTGCTCAAGGAACCGGGTGAGAAGGAACAGCGCCTGATCCCCGTCGAGCACGGGCAGCCCATCCGGTTCGGGCCGGACCGCGAGCACGCCGTCCTGCGCAACGACCGCGGCGGCCTGGAGATCGGGCCGTATGACGAGAACAGGGTGGTCGTGCACGACGCGACGACCGACGACCCGGCCTACGCGTTCGCGCTGTCCCGGCTGTCCACACAGGACCTCGCGCACACCGTGACCGGGGTCTACCGCAACGTCGACCGGCCGACCTACGACGACCAGGCCCGTGCGCAGGTGAGCGCGGCGACCGACGCGAAGCCCGCCGACCTGCGGTCACTCCTCCGGGGTCGCGACACCTGGACGGTCGGCTGAGCAGCGCAGCCACACCGGACTCCGCGTCCCCCACTCCCATTCCCGGTACGCGCGCACGACCAGCGCGTGGAACCGCCGCCGTGCGGCCGGGCCGGCGTCGACGAGAACGACCGCCGGCCTGAGGCTGCGTGGCACGCCCTGATGCGTCATCTCGGCCTCCTTCACGCGCTGTGGCCAGGATGCGAGCCGCGCCTCGAATCTCGCTCGCAACACGGATGAGAACTCGCGGTAGCGGTCCCTTTACCACGAGTGGCGATGATGAGGACCGGCTGTCGAGCGGCCTTCCAGCCGCATTCCAGCGGCGGTGAGGAAACTCACAGGGAGCCCTGCCACTCGAGCCACTGGAGGGAGCGGAACCATGGTGGAACTGAAGATCTGGACGACACGCCAGCGGTTCAAGGTCGCCGCCCTGCCCAAGCGCGTCTACGAGCTGGTCGCCGACATCGAGGGCTGGCCAACGGTCTTCGACACGGTGGCCACCGTCGAGCCACTCGGGATCGAACGGGCCTGCGAGCGGTTCCGGATCGTCGAGCGGTCGGGGAACTCCTGGGTCTCGGTGCGTGAGGCGAACCCGAGGCGGCTGCAGGTGCGGTACCGGCGGACCGACGCCCCGACGCCGCTCGAGTCGATGGCCGGCGTGTGGCGGATCGAGCCGAAGGCGGTCGGGGTGGTGGTGGCCCTCGACCACTACTTCAGCGTCGCGGACGACGACGCGGAGACCGCGGCCGAGGCGGGGCGGCGGATCACCGCCATCGGCGCCGCGATGCTCGGCTCGCTGCGGCGGACCGCGGAGTTCGGCGTGGTGACACACCACCTCCCGACCCCCGCCGACCGAGCGGCCCAGGAAAGGAAGGCCTCATGACCTCGTTCGCAGATCTGCCGGTCGGCTCGGTCGACGTGCTGCCCAGCCGCGCCGCGGCGAGCTGGCCCGACCGCGCCGCGCTGCGCACGTCCAGCAGCACGGTGACGTTCGCCGAGCTGGACCGTGCCGTGTCCCGGCTCGCGTTCGGGCTGCGGCAGCGGCTCGGTGGTGACGGGTTGACCGTCGTCGTGGCCGCGCTGCCCGGCACCCACTTCCCGACGGCGTTCTACGCGATCGTCCGCAGCGGCAATGTGGCGGCGCCCGTCACCCCGGACATGCCCGCCGACGCGTTCGCCGATTTCCTCGCGGTGACCCGGGCTCGGGCGGTGGTGCTGGGACGTGCGATGTACGAGCGGGTCCGCTCGGTGCTGCCGGATTCGTTGGAGCTGGTGCTGCTGCTGGACGCGCCTGCCGAGCCTGGTGTGCTGACGTGCGCCGAGCTGTCGACCGGTGGGTCGTTGCTGGTCGAGCCGCGTGACCGGGACGAGCGGGCACCGGCTGCCATCCTGTCCGGGCTGGTGACGCACGAGGCGCTGAAGGTTCGTGCGGCCGCCGTGAACCTGACCGCGGACGCGGTGATCCTGACCACGACCCCTTCGTACGACCCGGTCACCCTGAGCGCGGCGCTGATGACGGGCGCGACCCAGGTGTTGTCCCGTCACGACGACCTGCCGGCCTACCGCCCGCCCACGCACGTGTTGACGGAAGCGGGTTTGACGGCTGCCTGACCTCGCGGGCTCGCGCTGCTCGGCGCGAGCCCACGACGGTGTGGTCTCAGGGCTGGAGGATCTTGTCGTCCGGGGTGTCCGCGAACAGTGAGTCGATCTCCGTCGCGTACTTCTGTGCGATGGGCTTGCGGCGGAGCTTCATGGTCGGGGTCAGCTCGTCGCCGCCCGGCTCCCACGTCGACGGGAGCAGTCGCAGGCGCTTCACCTGCTCCACCCGTGCCAGCTTCTGGTTGCCTTCCTTGACACCGGCCAGCACCGCGGCGCGCAGCTCGGGGTGCTCGACCAGCTCGTCCGGTGACGCGCCGCCGAACCCGTGCTGTTTCGCGAAGGCCGCCGCCGAGTCGGGGTCCAGCACCGCGATCGCCGCCACGTAGGGCCGGTCGTCGCCGATCGCGACCACCTGGCCGACCAGGGACGTCGCCGCCTTGATCGCGTTCTCGATGTTCGAAGGGGACATGTTCTTCCCCGACGCGTTGATGATCAGTTCCTTCTTGCGGTCGACGATCCTGACGTACCCGTCCGCGTCGACCTCCGCGATGTCGCCGGTGTGCAGCCACCCGTCGGCGTCGATGGTCTCCGCCGTCTTCTCCGGGTCGTTGCGGTAGCCGCGCATGATCGTCGGGCCCTTGGTGAGCAGCTCGCCGTCCTCGGCGATCTTGATCTCCATGTCCTTCACCGCGCGGCCGACCGTGCCGAGCTTGGTCTGCCCCGGCGCGTTCGCCGTGGTGGCGCCGCCGGTCTCGGACATGCCCCACACCTCGTACACCGGGATCCCGAGGCCCCAGAAGAACTCGAGGATGTCCGGCGAGATCGCCGACGCGCCGGACGCCGGGCCGGTCACCTCGTCGAGGCCGAGCTTGTCGCGCAGCTTCGCCAGCACGAGCTTGTCCGCGACCCGGTGCTGCGCCGCGAGCACCGGCGGCAGCGGACGTCCCGCCAGCTTGTGCCGGGCCGCCTTGACGCCGGTCTCGATGGCCCAGGTCGCGATCCGCCGCTTGGCGCCGCTCGGCTCCGCCGCGAGCCCGACGTCGATGGCCGCCTTCAGCTTCTGCCACACCCTCGGCACCGCGAAGAACGAGTGCGGGCGCACGTCCTGCAGCGCCTCGGCGAGCTTGGTCAGGTCGGCGACGCACGTGACCTGGATGCCGAACAGGATCGCGAAGTACTGCGCGGTCACCCGGTCCGCGATGTGCGCGGCGGGCAGGTAGGACAGCACCCGGTCGCCCGCGTTGGCGTTGAACAGGATCCGCACCGCGTCCGCCTCGGCGATCACGTTGGCGTGGGTCAGCTCGACGCCCTTCGGCGGGCCCGTGGTGCCGGACGTGTAGATGATCGTCGACAGGTCACCCGGCTCGACGGCCTGCCACGCGGCGTCGAAGTCGAAGTCCGGGTCGCCCTTGGCCTCCAGATCGGCCAGCGTCAGCACACCGTCCACATCGGACACGTCGTCCACGCTCACGATGTGCTCGACCCCGCCGCCCGCCTCCTGGACGCGGGGCAGGAACCGCTCGTCGCAGAACACGACCTTGTTCCCCGCGTTACCGAACAGGTACGCGATCTGCTCCGGCGTCGAGGTGTTGTAGATGGAGAACGGCGCCGCGCCGAGGTGCAGTGCGGCCGCGTCCACGAGGTGGAACTCGGGCCGGTTCGCGAGCATCAGCCCGACCGTGTCACCGCGCTTGACGCCAAGCGCCGCGAGCCCCGCGGCGAGCTTGCGCACCCGCTTGTCCCACTCGCGCCAGGTGATCTCCGTGGCGCCGCCGGGCGTGCGGATGATGACCTCGTCCGGTGTCTTCTTGACGAAATCCTGGAACGACGCGCACAAGGTGCGGTGCAAGGACGTGCGGTGCGAAGACGTCGTTTCGTTCATGTGCCACGCTCCGATGCGCCGGGGTCGGCTCCCGAGTAGGGCGTGATCGTAAGCACCAGTGATGGTCCACGTCCACGTCGAACCGGGCATTGACGACAAACGGAGGCTACTGTCACTATTGGCGACCGGTCAATAACGGTGTGCCAGAAACTTCGCGGCGGCGGCCTCGGTCACGCGCGCAGACGCGCGGGGCCCGCGTGGATCACCCCTGGTCGGTGCGCCAGGGCAGGTGGTCCGGCAGGTCGTCCGGGACCTTTCCAGTCCACTGTGGATCGCGGCGTTGCAGGAACGACATGATGCCCTCGACGGTGTCGGGGTTCGCCGCGCTGCCCGCGATCAGGCGGGAGTCCAGCCGCTGCACCGGGAACGGCGAGTCGGTCTGTGCCGCCCGGTAGAGCATCTGCCGGATCACCGCGACCGACACCGGCGCGGTGGTCCTGATCAGCTCGCGCGCCAGCTCGTAGGCCTTGTCGAGCACCTCGTCCGGCTCGTGCAGTGCGTGCACCATGCCCGCGGCGAGTGCCTCTGGCGCGTCGAACACGCGGCCGCTGACCATCCAGTCCATGGCCCGGCCCAGCCCGACGAGCCGCGGCAGGAACCACGTCGACGCGCCTTCCGGGTACAGCCCGCGCCGCGAGAACACGAACCCGAAGCGCGCGTCGGTGGCGGCGAGCCGGAAGTCCGCGGGCAGGATGATCGTCGACCCCGCGCCGACGGCCGCGCCCCGGATGGCCGCGATGACCGGCTTGTTCATCGCGAAGATCCGCATCGAGCACCGGCCCGCCGGCTCGTGCCACGTCTCGGCGTTGTCCGCGGACAGGTCCAGCCCACCCGCCGACAGGTCGGCGCCGACGCAGAAGTCCTTGCCCGCGCCCGTCAGCACCGCCACCCGTACGGACCGGTCGCGGTCGGCCTCGTCGAACGCCGCCGCCAGCTCGTCCGCCATCGTGACCGTGTAGCCGTTGCGGGCCTCCGGCCGGTTCAGCGTCACCGTCGCGATGCCGTCGGACACCGCATAGCTCACGTGTTCCACAGCGCTCACGTTAGTGCTGTGTCGGGGTTGTCCTCGCCGGGCGGGCTTTGCCTCCGGCGGCTCCTCGCCAGAGGGGCTGGTCTCCCGGGATGGCCGGCAGCCTCGGGAGTGGTGTGTGTGGCTCGCGCCCCGGCGCCTGCGCGCCTTCCGCGCTTCCGCGTTTTCCGTGGCGCCGGTGGTGCTGTGGAGCGCACCGGCCGCGGCTCGTCACGCCAGTGCCATCACGAGCAGATCCCGGCATGCCGCCCGGAGCTCGTTCTCACCGCCGCCGACGCGCGTCAGCTCGTGCAGCGCCAGCCCGTCGAGGTGGGCGACCAAGGTCCGGCCGCGCCGCTCCGGTTCGCTCGCCCCGGCCGCCGCGATGGTCTTCTCGGCCATCAGCCGGAACATCGTGCCGTACTCGAGCATCTTCTCCCGCAGCTCCGGGCGCCGCGTCGACTCCAGTGTCAGCTCGAAGCGGGCGAGCGTGCGTTCGCGGCCCACGGTCAGCCACCGGCGCATGACCGAGGTCAGCAGGTCGGTCAGCGCCTCCAGGTCCACCTCGCCGCCCCGGTCTGGCACGTCGCCGACGTCGAGCGCGTCCAGCTCGGCCATCCGCGCGAGCGCCGCGAAGATCAGCGACTCGCGGGTGCGGAAGTAGTACGAGGTGGAGCCCTCCGCCAGGCCCGCGATGCGGTCCACCGCGCGGTGGGTGAAGCCACGCATGCCCTCGCGCGCGATGGTCGCGATCGCTGCGTCGGCTATCACAGTTCGCCGGTCTGTCACGCCTTCACTCTACGGGTGTAGAGTCCACTACATCTGTAGAGGAGGGGTGTCATGGAAGCGGTAGTGGCAGGCGGGGGCATCGGCGGACTCGCCGTGGCGGCGGGGTTGAGCAGGCGTGGCTGGGACGTGACCGTGCTGGAGCAGACGTCGGAGTTCGGCGTCGTCGGGTCCGCGATCTCGTTGTGGCCCAACGCGTTCCGCGCGCTGGACACGGTCGGCGTGACGCTGGGTGCCGAGCGGCTCGGCGCCGCGGGCGGGCTGCGGGACTGGCGTGGCGGGTGGATCGTCCGCATGGACGACGACGCGGACGCGGTCGCGCACACGGCCAAGGCCGTCGTCGCGCACCGGCACGACCTGCGGACCGCGTTGCTGGCGCGGGTGCCGGACGCCGCGCAGCTGCCGGGGGTGCGGGTCACGGGCGCGCGGGTCGAGGGGGCCCGCGCGGTCGTCGAGCACGACGGCGGCGAACTGTCGGCGGACCTGCTGATCGGTGCCGACGGAGTCCACAGCCCGGTCCGGCGGGCGTTGTGGCCCGAGGCCGCGCCCGCGAGGTACTCGGGGCAGACGGCGTGGCGGCTGATCCTGCCGCGCCCGGAGATCCTCATGGGCGCCGGTGTGGCGATGTGGGCCGAGACGTGGGGGCCGGGCGCGGTGTTCGGCATGTTCCCGATGGCCGACGGCCGCGTGTACTGCTACGGCACGGGCACGGTCCCGCCGGGCACCCGCGGCCCGGACGGTGAACTGGCCGAGCTGCGGCGTCGCTTCGGTGACTGGTGCGAGCCGATCCCGACGATCCTGGCGGGGGCGACCGAGGAACAGGTGCTGCGCAACGACATCTACTACCTGCCCCGGCTGCCTGCCTACGTGCGTGGCCCGGTCGCGTTGCTCGGCGACGCGGCCCACGCGATGACGCCGAACCTCGGCCAGGGCGGCTGCCAGGCCCTCGAGGACGCGGCGACGCTGTCGGTCGCGGTGGAGACACAGCCCGATCTGGCCACCGCGCTGCGGCGCTACGACGCGCTGCGCCGCCCGAGGACACAGGCCATGGGGCGGAAGGCGTTGATGAGCCGGGACGTGTCGCACCTGTCGTGGCCACCGGCGAGGTCGGCCAGGAACGTCCTCCTGCGGGCCATGCCGAAGTCGGTGTTCATCAGGTCGCTGGCGCAACCGTTCAGCTGGCGCCCGGAGGAGGGTCTGGTCCGCGGTTAAACCGCGTGGCGGGCCGCCGCGGTTCGGGGATACTCCCGCCATGTTCCACGAACGGGCGATCGCCCACGTCACGACGTTGTCCTCGGGTGCGCCCGCGGACCCGTCGTGGCGCGTGACGCTGCACTTCCACCCGGACCGCCTCGTGGCCGGGGAACCGATCCTGCGGCTCATGGCGCGCGACAAGGTCTACCGGTCGCAGTTCGAGACCGGGACCAGCAACGGCGGTCTGACCGCACACCCCGGCGGCGACCGCTGGCGGTGGGAGAGCCGGATCTTCGACGGCGCCTACGACGACGCACCGGCCGAGGAACGGCCCAAGTACGGGTCGCTGAACTTCCGCGGCCGCCTGGTCGGCGGGTCGCCGCGCTTCGGCTCGGCCCACGTGCGCCTGCGCCCGCACACCATCGACCGGACCACGTTCTGCTACCCGGACAGCGTGTTCGAGCCCGCGCACTTCGGTGTGGGGGCACGGCTGACCACGCTGGTCGCCATGGCCGAGGCGGACGACAAGGACGCGCTCGACGACTACGTCGAGGCACACGTGCACGGCGTGCTCGACCTCGCGGCGGACGTCGAGGCCCTGGTGCTCGACCCCTGCTACCGCGGCACGGAGATCGAGGCCGCGGCTCAGGCGCTGGCGTGCCCGGTCGAATGGCACGGCGGCTTCACGCTGACCACCACCGAACTGCGCCGCCACCCCGGCTACCGCGGCCCGGAGTTCGTGGCGCTCGGCGAGTCCATCGCCCGCGACGGCCTGCTCGACCCCGGGGTCATCGGCGACGCGTCCCGCACCGGCGCGCACGACGAGCAGGCCCTGAAACGGGTCTGGCACTACGTGGCCCGGTTCGGCAGTCCGGAGATGTAACACCGATCGCACCGGCGGTGTGGTCGGCTGTGCCGCGTGGACCTGCTCGCCGATACGGCTGCCGAGGTGCTCGTGACGGGAGTGGTCGCCCTCGTGGTGGTCACCTTCAGCGAGCTGTGGCGGCCTGCCCGCAACGTGATCACAATCGTGCACGAGGCGGGCCACGCGCTGGTCGCGGTGCTGGCGGGCAGGCGGCTGTCGGGGATCCGGCTGCACTCGGACACGTCCGGGCTCACGCTCACCAGGGGCAAGCCGTACGGGCCGGGCATGGTGTCGACCGCGCTCGCCGGGTACGTCGCGCCGTCGCTGCTCGGGCTCGCGTTCGCGGCGCTCGTCGGGGCCGAGCTGACCGCCTCGGTGCTCGTGGTGTGCGGGGTGCTCCTGCTCGGTGTCCTGGTGATGGTGCGCAACGTGTACGGGTTCTTCTCCGTGCTGCTGACCGGCGCCGTGCTGTTCGGGGTCGCCTGGTGGACCAGTCCCGTCGTGCAGGCCGCGTTCGCGCACCTGATCACGTGGTTCCTCCTGCTGGGTGGTGTTCGTCCGGTCGGTGAGCTGCAGAGCAAGCGGCGGCGCGGGTGGGCGCGGGACTCGGACGCCGACCAGCTCGCGCGGCTCACCGGGACGCCCGGCCTGTTGTGGGTGGGCATGTTCTTCTTCGTCAACCTGGGTGCGCTGGCACTCGCGGCAATGTGGTTGTTGGGGTGAGGCAGACTTGGGA
The DNA here is from genome assembly GCF_014203735.1 of Actinophytocola algeriensis. Taxonomy (GTDB): domain Bacteria; phylum Actinomycetota; class Actinomycetes; order Mycobacteriales; family Pseudonocardiaceae; genus Actinophytocola; species Actinophytocola algeriensis. Next base: position 467,458 of record NZ_JACHJQ010000001.1, read on the forward strand.
CATGACTGTGGTGTCCGAGTCCGTTTCGTCCGTTGTCGCCTCGTGTGCGTCCGCCGCGTACCGCGCCGCGCCGTCCTTGGCCGCGGCACCCGACTCGGCGATCGACGGTGCGCTGTCGGCCATGGCGGCCCGCCTCCGGTCCTCGGCCGACACGCTGATGGCGGCGAACGAGGCGGACGTGTCGGCGGCCGAGTCGGCAGGCATGAGCGCGGGCCTGCTCGACCGGCTGCGCCTTTCCCCGGAGCGCCTCGAGTCGATGGCCGCCGCGCTGGACCTGCTCGCGTCCACGCCGCACCCGCCGCGGTCGGAGTTCGTCCGTGACCTGCCCGGCGGCCTCAAGCTGTACGAGCGCCGCCGCCCGGTCGGGGTCATCGGCGCCAACTACGAGGCCCGCCCGAACGTGACGGTCGACGTCGCGTCGCAGCTGGTCAAGTCGCGCAACGCCGGTGTCCTCCGCACCGGTGGCGCGGCACTGAGCTCGGCGACGGCGCTGCTCGAGTCGGTCGTGGCCCCCGCGCTGTCGGCGGCGTCCCTCGACCCGGCCGCGATCCAGCTCGTGCCCACGCCGGACCGCGCGGCCGCGTCGGCGCTGGTGGCGCAGCCCGCCCACGTCCCGCTGGTGATCCTGCGGGGGAGCGGCGACACGACCCGCACGCTGGGCGAGGAGGCCGCGCGCCACGGCGTGCGCACACTGGCCCACGCCGACGGCGGCGGCGTGCTGTACGTGGACGTCGACGCGGATGTGTCGCGGGCGCTGTCGCTGGTCCGCGAGAGCGTCGACCGGCTGGGCGTGTGCAACCGGCTGAACCTGCTGCTGATCCACTCGTCGCTGCACGACTCACTGCTGCCCCGCGTGGAGTCGTTGCTGGCGGACCTGAAGATCGCGGTCTCGCTCCCACCCCACAACCACCCGATCGGGTACGAATGGGCCCTCGACTCCGACCGCGAGGCGACGGTCACCGTGCTGCCGGTGACGTCGGCACAGGAGGCCGCGGAGGTGGCGAACGCGGAGACGTCGGGCCTGGCGGCGTCGATCGTCACCACGTCCGAGCCCACGGCGACGGCGTTCATGGACGCCTACACCGGCACGGGCGTCTTCTGGAACGCGACGACCCGCCTGCTGGACGGCTTCAAACTGCTGGCCGTCCCGGAGACGGGCATCAACATCGACAAGGTGCCCGGCCCCCGAGGCCCGGTCACCTACCCGGACCTGTGCCTGCGCCAGTACGCCATCGTCCCGGCCTGACTTCCTGGGGTGTGCCCTCCGGGGCTCCTCGCCGGAGGGGCAGGTCTCTGGGATGGCAGGGAGCCCCTTGGTGGCGGGCTTCCGCCCTGTGCTCGGTTCACCTTCGTGCCGTGAAAGGCGCTTTTCGGGGCTGTGGCGGTGTCATGAAGGGCCCCTTCATCACACCGGGCGTTACGAAGGGGTCCTTCATCACGGTGAGCGCAACGAAGGGGCCCTTCATCACAGCGGACGTTATGAAGGGGTCCTTCGTCGCGCCGGACGTTACGAAGGGGTCCTTCGTCGCATCGAGCGCAACGAAGGGGTCCTTCGTGGCATCGGGCGCCAAGACCGAGTTGTGCTCGGTGACGACACCCTCCGCGTCCGGCGGCTGCCGATCTGACCTCAGTCCCGGGGCTCGGCCAGGGACTCGCGGTGGATGACCTCCGCAGGCACCTCTTCCACGCGAGGTGACGGCTGCGGTGCGTCCAGCGCCATCGTGATCGCCCGCGCGCCGATCTCCACCAGCGGCAGCCGGACCGTGGTCAGCGGTGGGGTGACATCCCGCGCGATGGGCATGTCGTCGAAGCCCACCACCGACACGTCACCCGGCACCGACAGGCCCCGCTCCCGCAGGGCCGACAGCGCACCGATCGCCATCGAGTCGTTCAGTGCCACGATCGCCGTCAGGCGAGGGTCCGCGTCCAGCAGGGCGGCGGTGGCCGCCGCGCCGCCGTCGCGGTCGAACTCGGCGTAGGCGATCCGCTTCGACGGCAGGGTCCGGTGGTGTTCCCTGGCCGCGCGCCGCAGCCCGGCCAGCCGGTCCGTCGTCGTGGTCAGCTGGCGCGGGGCCGCCACCACACCCACGTGCCGGTGCCCGGCCGAGAAGACCGCCGACCCGATCAGGTAGCCGCCCTCCTCGTTGGCGGGCATGACCGCGTCGCCGGCGAGCTTGTGGCGGCCCACCACCGACACGCGGCCGCCGGTCGCCATGTACGCCGACAGCTTCGCGTTCAGCGACTTCGTGAACGCCGGGTCGTGGTAGCCCGAACCGGCCAGGATGATCGACTCGACCTGGTGGGCACGCAGCAGCTCGACGTACTCCAGCTCACGATCGGGGTCGCGGTACGAGTTGCAGATGATCACCAGGCGCCCCTGCTCGGACGCCACCCGCTGCAGACCACGCGTGATCTCCGCGAAGTACGGGTCGGACACGTCGTGCACGATCACGCCGACCGTCGTCCGGTGGGAGCGGGCCAGGAGCTGCGCGTGCGCGTTCGGCACGTACTGCAACTCCTGCACCGCGCGCAACACCCGCTCGCGCAGCTCCTCGGACACGATCTTGGGGCTGCCGTTCACGATCCGTGACACGGTCGCAGCGGAAACCCCGGCCTTGCGCGCCACATCGGCAAGCGTCGCCATTGCCAGACCTCCGCCGTTGACACCCAATACTCTGCCCGCCTAGCGTCAGGCTACTAGGGAAAGCCCTTTCCCCGCGCCTGGAGGCGTGATTACCGCCAGTGTCCATTGTGCGGCCCCGCAACAGCAAGGCCGCCACGCCGAGGGGTACCGATGCGTGATCCACTGCCCGGCGCGGTAGGCGTCTCGAAACTCTGTGTGTACGACACCGCGACCCCCGACGGCCTCCCGGGCGGCACCCCCCACCTGCACCTGTGCTGCACCGAGGCGTACGTCGTCATCGGCGGCACCGGAGAGGTCCAGACCCTCTCCGGTCAGGACGGCTTCGCCGAGCACGAGCTGCGCCCCGGCACGGTCCTGTGGTTCACCCCCGGCACCATCCACCGCCTGGTCAACCACGGTGGCCTGGAGATCATCGTGCTGATGGCCAACACCGGCCTGCCGGAGGCGGGGGACGCCGTGCTGACGTTCCCGCTCGACGTCGTCCGCGACCCCGAGCGCTACGCCGAGGCGGTCAGCCTGCCGGACGGCGGCGCCCCCGGCACCGACATCACCACCGCGTACCGCCGCCGCGACCTCGCCGTGCGGGGCTTCCACGAGCTGCGCGACGGCGGCAAGCTCGACGAGTTCTACGAAGCGGCGGTGCGGCTCAAGCAGCCGCTCCTCGGCGACTGGCGCGAGCGGTGGGAGCAGGGGGCCCGCGAGGCCGCGGAGCGGACCGGCCGCCAGATCGCCGCCCTGATCGACAACGACCCGGCCCACCTGCGGGAATCCCGGGTGAGCACGAAGCCGGTGCCGGACGAGGTGGGCCGACTCGGCATGTGCGGGCTCCTCAACACGTACCGTTACGACTGATCACAGGAAAGCCCTTGCCTCCGCCGGGTTCGGACAAATAGCATCCTAGGAAAGCGCTTGCCTGGCAAAGTGGCCCTCGGCGGGAGGACTTTCGTGCGCAACCGGAGACGCGTCATCACGTTGGTAACGGCCCTGGTGCTCGGCCTGGTCGCGGCACCGTCCGCGGTGGCCCAAGCCCGCTTCACCGTGCTCGTCTTCTCGAAGGTCAACGGCTACTACCACGACTCCATCCCCGCCGGTCAGCAGGCGATCACCGAACTGGGCGCCGAAGAGGGCTTCGAGGTCGTCGTGAGCGACGACGCGACCCTGTTCACCGACGCAGGCCTCAGCCGCTTCGACGCGGTCGTCTTCAACAACACCAACGGCCGCGACGGCGCCATCCTCGACGCGAACCAGCGCGCGGCCTTCGAGCGCTACATCAGGGCGGGCGGCGGCTACGCGGGCATCCACGCCGCGAGCGGCACCGAGTACGACTGGGCCTGGTACGGCCGCCTCATGGGCGCCTTCTTCGACAAGCACCCCGCCATCCAGCCGCTGAAGGTCCAGGTCGACGACCGCGCACACCCGTCGACCAGGGAACTGCCGCAGACGTGGGAGCGCACCGAGGAGCCCTACGACTTCCGGAGCAACCCGCGCGGCGGCGTCCACGTACTCGCGAGCTACGACACCCGCAGCTACACCGGCCACACCATGGGCGCCGACCACCCCATCTCGTGGTGCCAGAACTTCGAGGGCGGCCGCTCCTGGTACACCGGCCTCGGGCACGCCGCCGCCGACTACGGCGACCCCGCGTTCCGGTCCCACATCCTCGGCGGCATCGAATGGGCCGCGGGTGCCGTGCCCGGTGACTGCGGCGCCACCGAGGACGACCGGTACGTCAAGACCCTCCTCGATGGCGACACCGACGACCCGCTCGCCATGGAGATCGACAACTCGGGCCGCGTCTTCTACATCCAGCGCGGCGGGCAGCTGAACGTGTACGACCCGAAGAAGGGCTACAGCCACGAGGCGGGCAGGTTCGACGCGTTCGTGCTCCACACGCACGGCATGCACGGCCTTGTCCTCGACCCGCACTTCGAGGACAACGGCTACCTCTACGTCTACTACTCGCCACGCACCAAGGGCGTGAACCGCCTGTCCCGCGTCCGGTTCGACGAGTTCACCAACACCGTCCGCGACGAGAAGGTCCTGCTGGAGTTCTTCTCCCAGCGCGAGATCAACGCCCACGAGGGCGGCGGCATGGCGTTCGACAGAGAGGGCAACCTGTACCTGTCGACCGGCGACAACGTCGACCCGTGCTGCGAGGGCTTCGCCCCCATCGACGAGCGCGCCGGCCGGAGGAACCAGGACGCGCAGGGCACCTCGGCCAACACCAACGACCTGCGCGGCAAGATCCTCCGGATCCACCCCGAGGACGACGGTACCTACACGATCCCCGAGGGCAACCTGTTCCCGCCGGGCACGGACAGGACACGCCCGGAGATCTGGGTGATGGGCCTGCGCAACCCGTACCGCCTGCACATCGATCCGGAGACCGGCTGGGTGTACTGGGGCGAGGTCGGCCCGGACGCGCAGAACGACAACGCGCTGCGCGGTCCCATGGGCTACGACGAGTTCAACGTCGCCAAGGAGGCGGGCAACTTCGGCTGGCCGCTGTGCATCGGCCACAACCGCGCGTACGTCGAGTACGACTTCACGACCGGCCAGTCCGGCCAGCCGTACGACTGCGCGGGCGGCCCGGCCAACAACTCGCCCAACAACACCGGCCTGACGAAGCTGCCGCCCGCGCAGCCCGCGTGGCTGCCCTACCCGTACCGCGTGTCCGACGAGTGGCCAGAGCTGGGCACCGGCGGGCGGCTCGCGATCGGCGGCCCGACCTACCACTACGACCAGGAGCTCGAGTCGGAGACCAAGTTCCCGGAGTACTACGACGACACCACGATCATCGCCGACTGGACCCGCAACGCGATGTTCGAGGTGAAGCAGGACGACGGCGACGGCGGCACAGCGGGGAACGCCGTGTCCCTCAACAGGTTCCTGCCGCGCGGCGGTTTCCTGCGGCCCATCGACATGGAGTTCGGCCCGGACGGTTCGCTGTACGTCATCGAGTGGGGCACCAACTACGGCGGCTCCGGCCGCGGCGACCCCAACTGGGACTCGGGCATCCACCGCATCGACTACATCCGCCCCGGCGAGCGCGCACCGATCGCGAAGGCGTCGGTGAGCCCGTCGTCCGGGAAGGCCCCGCTGACGGTCCGGTTCACCGACAAGTCGACCGACCCGGACGGGCACGCGCTCACACACGAGTGGGACTTCGACGGCAACGGCACGGTCGACTCGACCGCCGCGAACCCGACCCACACGTTCACCGAGAACGGCACGCACCTGGCCCGCCTGATCGTCACCGACCCGACGGGCCGCCGGGAACCGGTGAACGTCAAGGTGACCGTCGGCAACACCGCGCCGAAGGTGACGTTCCAGTCCCCGCGCGACGGCGAGGTCTTCGACTGGGGCGTGCCGATTCCCTACCGCCTCAGGGTGACCGACGCCGACGGCGGCGTGGACTGCGAGGAGCCGCTCGTCAAGGGCGGTGTCGGGCACGCACGTCAGGTGCACGTGGTGAGCCAGGTCCGGGGCTGCGCCGGGGAGCTGGTGCCCTCGATCGTCGACGGGCACACCGCGGCCGACGACCTGACCTACGTCCTCGACGCGAGCCACACCGACACGGGACGGCCGAAGCTGACCGACCGCGCCACGGTCACGTTGCAGCCGCGCCGCAAGGAAGCCGAGCACTACGACCGGTCGAACGGCATCCGCGTGGTCCGCAACGACGCCGGCGGCGGGCTCGTCTCCGGGGTCTCCAGCGGTGACTGGCTGTCCGTCACCCCGGTGAACCTGAGGAACGTGGGCAGCCTGACGTTCCGGGTGGCGAGCAGCGCCAACGGTGGGACCATCGAGGTCCGGTTCGGCGCCCCGGACGGTCCGCTGCTCGGCTCGGTCGCGGTGCCGGTGACCGGTGGCGGCCAGACGTGGACCGAGGTGACCGCCCCGGTCGTCGACCCCGGGAGCACGCACGAGTTGTTCCTGGTAGCGAAGAATCCCGGCGCGACCGGGGACCTGTTCAACGTGGACTGGTTCGAGTTCGGCTCGCGGAGCGGAGCGGCGGAGCGGGCGCCGTCTGGACTGACGAGCACGGAGGCCCGGCGAGGAACGAGTCCTGGGTCTCCGCGCGCAGGAGGGAAGACGGCGTCTAGCGGAGCTGCGTAGCGACATAGAAGGCAGAGGAATGATGACAGTGACCAACGAGACCCGGGCCGATCCGGCACCCCCGACGCCGGCCCGTGAACCGGTGCGGAGGATCGACATCGGTACCCGGCTGCTGCGTCTGGTGGACGCGATCTGGCGGCCCGCCGCACTGCTGGCGCTGATCTTCGTGGCGTGGTGGGTGATCACCGCCCAGGGCTGGGTGGCGGACTACCTCGTGCCGACGCCCGTGCAGGTGTGGGAGCGGACGACACAGGACTGGTCGTCGCTGATGTACCACTCCTACGTCACGCTGTACGAGACAGTCGTCGGCTTCCTGCTGGCGAGCGTGCTCGGTCTCGCGACCGCCGTCGCGATCGCGTACTCGAGGACGCTGGAGCGCACGCTCTACCCGATCGTCCTGTTCGCACAGGTGATCCCGAAGATCGCGATCGCGCCGCTGATCGTGGTGTGGTTCGGCAACGACCTCGCCCCGAAGATCATCCTGGCGGTGCTGATCGCGTTCTTCCCGGTGGTCGTGTCGGGGGTCGCGGGCCTCCGGTCGACCGATCCCGAGTTGCTGGAGCTGTCCGCCACCATGGGTGCGAGCCGGTGGCAGACGTTCCGCAAGATCCGTTTCCCGAACGCGCTGCCGCACCTGATGGCGGGCGAGAAGGTGGCGGTGACGCTCGCCGTGGTCGGTGCGGTGGTCGGCGAGTTCGTCGGCGCCAGCGAGGGCCTCGGCTACCAGCTGATGATCGCGAACGGCAACCTCGACGCACCCCTGCTGTTCGCCGCGCTGATCCTCATGTCGCTCATCGGCATCCTCCTGTTCGTGATCGTCGAGGTGCTGGAGGCGCTGCTCATCCCGTGGCACGCCAGCCGCCGGTCGGCGACCCCGCTCACCACTTCCTGAAAGGTCGAACTCGATGAAGCGTTTACTCACAGGAATAGCCGCGGCAGCTCTGCTGGTCGCGGGCTGCGCCCCGAGCGGACAGGACAGCGGTGGCTCCGGCAACACCGAAGCTCCCGCCGACGCCACCGAGGTCACGTTCACCCTCAACTGGGTGCCCTACGGCGAGCACGCGCCCTTCTACTACGGGATCCAGAAGGGTTTCTACGCCGACGAGGGCATCGACCTGAAGATCGAGCCGGGCAGCGGCTCCGGCAACACGATCAAGGCCGTCGCCCAGGACCAGACGATGTTCGGCTGGGCGGACACCCCGCCGCTGCTCAACGCGATCACCTCCGGCATGCCGGTCAAGAGCGTCGGCGTGTTCCTGCAGAAGGGCCCGTCGTCCGTCGAGTTCCTGTCGGACAAGGGTTTCAAGTCCATCAAGGACCTCAAGGGCAAGCGGGTCGGCGGCACCCCTGGTGACGCCATGTACGCGACGTTCCCCGCGCTGCTGGCCGCGAACGGCATGCAGCCCTCCGACGTGACCGTCGTGAACATGGACGCCGCCAACAAGATCGCGCAGCTGGCCGAGGGCCAGGTCGACGCGATCATGGGCTTCTTCCACGACCAGGGCCCGACCATCGAGGCCCGCACCGGCAAGGAGGTGGACCACCTGCTGTTCGCCGACTCGGGGCTGAACCTGCTCGGCACCGGCATCGTGGTCAGCGACGAGACGCTGTCGTCGCAGAAGGACCTGGTCGGCAAGTTCGTCCGGGCCACGCAGAAGTCGTGGGCGGAGGCCGTGAAGAACCCGGAGGACGCCGCGAAGGCGATGGTCGACCTGGCGGAGAACGAGCCGCCGGAGGAGGTGCTCGTCAAGCAGCTCAAGCTCGCGGAACCGTTGCTGCAGCTGGACACCGCCGGTGCGCCGGGCGTCAACACCGAGGACCAGTGGACCGACACCATCGGCATCATGGCCGACAACGCGGGCCTCAAGGACGCGGGAGAGCCGTCGAAGTACTGGGACGGCAGCCACGCCGAGAGCGACGGGTCATGACGAGCGTGCTCACCGGGACCGCCGTCGACGTGAAGAACCTCTCGGTGCGGTTCCGTTCCAAGCGGTCCAGCACCACCGCGCTCGACGACGTCACCATGCGGGTCGAGGCAGGGGAGTTCATCTCGATCGTCGGCCCGTCCGGCTGCGGGAAGTCCACGCTGCTCAAGGTGGTCGCGGGTCTGGTGAAGCCGAGCGACGGCCAGGTGTCGCTGTTCGGCGACGAGGTGAAGGGCGCGCAGCGGAACATCGGCTTCGCGTTCCAGCGGGCCGCGCTGCTCGAGTGGCGCGGTGTGCGCAAGAACATCCTGCTGCAGGCCGAGATCCGCGGCATCGACAAGGCGAAGGCGGCCCGCCGGGCCGACGAGCTGATCGAGCTGACCGGCTTGGCGGGGTTCGAGAAGGCGTTGCCGCACGAGCTGTCGGGCGGCATGCAGCAGCGGGTGGCGTTGTGCCGCGCGCTGCTGCACGAGCCGCCGGTGCTGCTCATGGACGAGCCGTTCGGCGCGCTGGACGCGCTCACGAGGGAGCAGCTCAACGCCGAGCTGAACAAGATCTGGCGGGAGACCGGTACCACGATCCTGCTGGTCACGCACTCCATCGCCGAGGCGGTTTTCCTCGGCACCCGGGTGGAGGTGATGAGCCCGCGCCCGGGCAGGCTGATGCGGACCCTTCCGGTCGACCTGCCGAGGGAGCGGGACTACGCGCAGGTGATGACGGACCCCCGGTTCGGCTCACTCACCCGCGAGATCCGCCAACTGCTCGGCGCGCACGAATCTCACTAGAAAACGAGGAACATCGACATGACCGACAACGCCGGCCGCCGGACCATCGGCATCGTCCTCAACGGCGTGACCGGACGCATGGGCTACCGCCAGCACCTGGTCCGCTCGCTCCTGGCCATCCGCGACGACGGCGGCCTCCCGCTGCCGGACGGCACGGTGGTCTGGCCGGAGCCGGTGCTGGTCGGCCGCAACGAGCGCAAGCTCGCCGAGATCGCGGAGCGGCACGGGTTGTCCGACTGGACGACGGACCTGCACGCCGCGCTGGAGCGCGACGACGTCGAGATCTACTTCGACGCGCTCACCACCCAGCGGCGCGAGAAGGCGATCAGGCAGGCGATCGACGCTGGCAAGCACATCTACACCGAGAAGCCCCTCGCCATGGACCTCGCCGGCGCGCAGGAACTCGCGCGTGCCGCCGAGGCGGCGGGGGTGCGCAACGGTGTGGTGGCCGACAAGATCTTCCTGCCCGGGCTGCGGAAGCTGAAGCGGCTCGTGGACGGCGGCTTCTTCGGCCGGGTGCTGTCGGTGCGCGCCGAGTTCGGTTACTGGGTGTTCGAGGGCGACTGGCAGTCCGCGCAGCGGCCGTCCTGGAACTACCGGGCCGAGGACGGCGGCGGCGTCGTGCTGGACATGTTCCCGCACTGGCATTACGTGCTGGAGAACCTGTTCGGCCCGGTCCGCGCGGTGCAGGCGACGATCCGGACGCACATCCCGCGCCGCTGGGACGAGAACGGCGACGAGTACGCGGCCACCGCCGACGACGCGGCGTACGCGATCTTCGAGCTGGACGACGGCCTCGTCGCGCAGTTCAACTCGTCCTGGTGCGTGCGGGTGTTCCGGGACGAGCTGGTCGAGTTCCAGGTGGACGGCACGCACGGCAGCGCGGTCGCGGGCCTGCGCCGGTGCCGCGCCCAGTCCAGGGCCGCCACGCCGATGCCGGTGTGGAACCCGGACGCGCCGCCGTCGGTGGACGCGCGCGGCGACTGGGCGGAGGTGCCCGACAACGAGCACTTCGACAACGGGTTCCGCGTGCAGTGGGAGCGGTTCCTGCGCCACGTCGTGGCCGACGAGCCGTTCCCGTGGGACTTCGCCGCGGCCGCCCGCGGTGTGCAGCTCGCCGAGCTGGGCCTGCGGGCTGCGACCGAGGGCAGGCGGATCGAGATCCCGGAGCTGACGTGACCGCCATCGTGTTGCCGGGCGGGGAGCGCTACGAGCTGCGTGGCGCTGCCCCGTCCGGTGCCGGGGTGTCCCCGTCGACCAGCCGGATCGCGTACGCGGCCGCGCACGTCGTCGCGGATCCCCTCGCGGAGAACGTGCCCGGCGCGCCCGCGGTGGTGGACTGGGACGCGACGCTGAAGTTCCGGCACCACCTGTGGCGCCACGGGCTCGGCGTCGCGGAGGCCATGGACACCGCACAGCGCGGCATGGGCCTGGACTACCCGGCAGTGCGGGAGCTGGTGCGCCGGGGTGCGGCCGAGGCCAGGTCGGTCGGCGGCCGGATCGTGGCCGGGGTCGCCACCGACCAGCTGACCGGTCCGGCGACCGTCGCACAGGTGCTCGACGCGTACCGGGAACAGCTCGCGGACGTGCTGGAGGCGGGTGCGGTGCCGGTGCTGATGTGCAGCAGGCACCTCGCGGCCGCCGCGAAGGGGCCCGACGACTACGTGTCGGTGTACTCGGCACTTCTGTCCGAAGTGGACGATCCGGTGCTGCTGCACTGGCTGGGCCCCATGTTCGACCCGGCGCTGGCGGGTTACTGGGGCTCGGCGGATCCCCGCGCCGCCGCGGACACGGTGCTGGCGCTGCTGAAGGACCACGCGTCCACTGTGGACGGCATCAAGATGTCGCTGCTGGACGACGAGTTCGAGGTCGAGCTGCGCGGCAAGCTGCCGTCCGGTGTCCGGATGTACACCGGCGACGACTTCAACTACCCGAGCCTCATCGCGGGCGACGAGCACGGCCACTCCGACGCGCTGCTGGGGGTGTTCGCCGCGCTGGCGCCGCTGGTCGGCCCGGCGCTGCACAAGCTCGACACGGGTGACGCGGCCGGGTTCCGTGCCGCGCTGGACCCGACGGTCCCGCTGGCCCGCCACCTGTTCGGCGCGCCGACGCAGTACTACAAGACGGGAATCGTGTTCCTGTCGTGGCTTTCCGGCCACCAGGACCACTTCGTCATGGTCGGCGGCCTGCAGTCGGGCCGGTCGGTGGCGCACCTCGCGAAGCTCCTGGTGCTGGCCGACGAGGTGGGACTGCTGCCGCACGCCGACCTGGCCGCGGCGCGGGCACGATCGTTCTTCGCGACAGCAGGGGTGGCGCAGTGAGGCCGTTCTCGTTCAACCAGGCCACCGCGAAGTACTGGCCGCTCGTGGACGTCGTGAAGGGCTGCGAGGCGGCGGGTGTGCGGTACGTGGGCCTGTGGCGCGAACCGGTCGAGGAGTACGGCCTCGCGCGGTCGGCCCAGCTGGTGCGCGACGCGGGCCTGACCGTCACTTCCCTGTGCCGAGGCGGGTTCTTCGGCGCCGACGACTGGTTCGACGACAACCGCCGCGCGCTCGACGAGTGCGCCGAGCTGGGTGCGCCCGCGCTGGTGCTGGTGTGCGGCGGGCTGTTCGGCCGTCCGCTCGTCGAGGCACGCGCCCGGGTGGCGGCGGGCCTGGAGGCGCTGGCCCCGCACGCGCTGGACGTGGGCGTGACCCTTGCCGTGGAACCGATGCACCCGATGTTCGCCGCCGACCGCAGCGTGGTGGCGTCGCTGGCGGGGGCGCTGGAGCTGTGCGCCCCGTTCCCGGCGGCGGCCGTCGGCATCACGCTGGACACCTACCACGTGTGGTGGGACGAGCAGGTCCTGCCGCTGATCGAGGCGAACGGCGACCGGATCGCGAGCTTCCAGCTCGCCGACTGGGTGGTGCCGCTGCCCGCCGACGTGCTCGTCGGCCGGGGTCTGCCGGGCACGGGACACGTGGACTTCGCGCCGCTGGTCAAGGCCGTCCTCGCCGCGGGCTACGACCGCCCGATCGAGGTGGAGGTCTTCAACGAGGAGCTGTGGCAGCGCAGAGGAGAGGACGTCCTCCGCGACACGATCGCCGCGTACGAGTCGGTCATGGGCATGGCATCCTCGACCGGGTGAGCTACTCCAACCAGGCGTTGCCGCGCGAGTTCAGGATGGTGGGCGGCGGCTTCGGCAGGATGGCGCTGCCGTACGTGTTCCTGCTGATCTTCTTCGCCGTGGTCATGCTGCTGCTCGGTTCGGTGTTCGGCGGGCTCGTGGGCGGGATCATCGCCGCGGTCGTCGGTACCGGCGCGCTGGTCGGTGTCCTGTACGCGAAGTTCAACCGGCTGAAGCAGGGCACGACGGTCCGCTTCTCCGAGTACGGCGTGGAGCTGAGCGACACCCTGGGCTACCAGATCCGCCTCAACTGGCCGGACATCACGCGCATCGGCGAGGTCAAGAGCCAGATGTCGAACCCGACCGCGATCGGCGCCGAAGGCGGCCTGCAGGTCGGCGCGGGCGCGGTGCGGACGCAGGGCATCATCGGCTGGGGGCACCGGGTGCTTCCGCCGAACGCGCCCGGCTGGATGCGGCAGCAGCTGGCCATGGCGCCGGTCCACCCGCACGACGGCCGTCCCGAGGTGGCCATCCCGTTGAGCGGCATCGACCCGAACTGGATGCAGGGCGCCATGGGGCAGTGGGTGCGCATGTACCGGCCGGACCTGTTCGGCGGCTACCCGCAGTACGGCTACCCGCCGCGGTGACGGTCAAGGCGGCCGGTCTCGGCATGCACGCCGGGGAGCAGTGGCTGTTCCGCGGCCTGGACCTGGACGTGGCGGCGGGCGAGTGCCTCGTGCTCGTCGGCGACAACGGCAGCGGCAAGTCGACCGTCCTGCATCTGCTGTACGGACTCCGCGCCCCGTCCGAGGGCACGATCGAGGTCGCGGGCGAGGAACCGGACGAACGCGCGGTGTCGTTCCGCCGCAAGGTCGCGGTCCTGCTCGACGACTCCGAGCTGTTCGTCGAGCTGTCGCCTCGGCAGCACCTCGAACTGCTGCTGACCTCGTTCGACGCGGACGGCGCCGTGGCCGACTGGCTCGCCGCCGCGGGCCTTTCGGAACGCGCTGACGTGCACGCCTACTACCTGTCCGCCGGCCAGCGCCGCCGCCTGCTGCTGCTCGGCGCGGTGGCCAGACCGCACGAGGTGCTGCTGCTGGACGAGCCGGAACGGGCCCTCGACGGCCAGGGCAAGGAGTGGCTGGCCGAGTTGGTCGAACAGGAGCGCGCGGCGGGCCGGACGGTCGTGCTGGCGACGCACCACCCCGCGCTGCTGGAGGTGGCGGACCACGTGGTGCGCCTCGGATGAGGGCATTCGCCCGCCGATGGCTGTCCGGCGACGAACGCACGCTGGGCGCGTTCCTGGTGGTCGGCGTGCTGACGATGGCGTTCTTCCGCCTGGACACGCTGCGCGCCGAGCTGGGGTCCGGCGCCGATCCACTGGCATTGCTGGTGGTAGCCACGGCCGTCACCTGGTGGTCACTGCTGCCCAGATCCTTCGTGTGGCGCGACCCGGCGGACCTGACGTGGCGTGACAATGCCGACACCCACCGAGCCCACACCGACCGAGCGGCGATCGTGTCGCAGCGGTTGACAGGCCACTGGCTGGGCCGCGTGCTGGTGCTGGGTTACCTGCTGGCGGTGCTGGCAGCCGTAGTGGCGGCACCCTTGCTGTGGGTACTGGCCGGTTCATCCGTGCTGGTGGGTGCCGCGTTCCTGGCGCTGTCGGTGGTGCGGACGGCCCCGGCGCGGCTGGAATGGGTGGTGCCGCTGGTGCTGGCGGGCGCGGCCGTGGCGCTGGAGCCGGGCCCTTCGCTCCTGTTCGTGACGGCAGCGGCACTGCTCGTGGCCGGCACCTTCCTGTTCCGCCCCGGCACACCGCCGATAGCCGACGCGAGCAGGCAGACGCTGGTCGACGGGTGGCGGGACCGGGTGCTGCGGGTGAGCGGCGTCCAGTTCATGGACCTGGCGCTGATGCTGCCCGCCGCCCGCCCGGCCGGCGGGCTCCGGCTGACGAGCGGCCTCCGCCTGGCGTGGCTGGGCGTGCTGGGCCGGACACGACACGTCCCGACCGCGGTCCTGCTGGCGGTGACCGCGGTGGCGGTGCACAGAACGTTCCCTGCGCTGCCGGGCCTGCCGGTGTTCGCCGTGTTCGGCTACGCGTCACTGGTGCCGCTGGTCGCGGGCCTGGGGGAGCTGTGGCGCTCCCCGGGCCGGCGCCGGTGGGCAGGACTGGGCGACGTGGCACTGCGGTGGCACCACCTGCTGGTGGCAACGGCCCTGGCAGCGGTGTGGGCCGTCCCGGTGTGGCTGGCGGGCGGCTGGACCGCGGAGGTGCTGTTCACCGTCCCGGTACTGGCCGCGGCCACGATCCGCACCATGACCCGCCGCCCCCCGACGTACGACAACCTGATCCCGGTCGACACCCCGATCGGCGCGCTGCCCCTGCGGCTGATCGCCCAGACACTCCGCGGCCCCGACCTGGGCGCGGTGGCGCTGGTCCTCATGGTGGGCACACCGTGGTGGGCAACGTCGCTGGTGGCAGCCGCGGCGATGGCCATGGCCGTCCTGCGCTGACCGGGTGATGCCCTGAAGACGCTTTCGGGGCGTTGGGCCTGGTTGGGGTGTTCGCCGGTGGCTTGTGCCCTCCGGGGGCTCCTCGCCGGAGGGGCAGGTCTCTGGGATGGCCTCTCGGTTTTGCAGTTCTTCTTGCGTTGGGTGCGGGTCTGCCTGCCATCCCGTCGACCTCCCTACGGGCTATCACACCGGCTCAAGGGGGCGGTTCCAGCGTTTGGCGCCGGTTTGGGTTGTTGGTGCCCCCTTGAGCCGGTGTGATCGGGCTTCGCCAGGTCGACGGGATGGCAGGGAGCCCCTTTGCGCGGGCTTCCGCCCGTGCTCGGTTGGCCTTCGTGCCCTGAAAGGCACTTTCAGGACGTGGCCCGATGGCATGAAGGGCCCCTTCATCACACCGGGCGCAACGAAGGGGTCCTTCATCACGGTGAGCGCAACGAAGGGGTCCTTCATCACACCGGGCGTGACGAAGGGGCCCTTAATCGCACCGGGCGCAACGAAGGGGTCCTTCATCCCACCGGGCGCTACCGGCGGCCGACCCGCCGTGCGCCTCCGGGGACGTGCACGGCGCACCGGGAAAGGTGGTGACCGTCACCGCGGCTTGCGTACTGATCGACATGGCGGGATGGTGTCAGCGCGAACGCCGCCCACGCTCGGCATTTACCCACGCCAGCCCAACCGCGCCGGGCAGATACGCGCGGGCTACGATCGCCCGTGAATCACGGTAAGGCGTGGTTGCAGACTCGCAGGAGGCATGGAGTGACGGCAGTAGCCCCGAAGCCGATCGCAACGCGGCCGTACCCGGCGCGTCCGGCAGCCAAGGGTTCTTACCTGCTGCAGCTGTTCCGGGAGACCGATCCGAAGAAGATCGGCGTGATGTACCTGGTCACGGCGTTCGCGTTCTTCATGATCGGCGGCGCGATGGCCATGCTCATCCGCTCCGAGCTGGCGTTCCCCGGGCAGCAGTTCCTCTCGCAGGAGCAGTACAACCAGCTGTTCACCATGCACGGCACGATCATGCTGCTGCTGTACGCGACGCCGATCCTCTTCGGCTTCGCGAACTTCGTGCTGCCGATCCAGATCGGCGCGCCAGACGTCGCGTTCCCGCGCCTGAACGCCTTCTCGTACTGGCTGTTCCTGTTCGGCGGCATCATCGTGATCTCCGGCTTCCTGACGCCGGGTGGCGCCGCCGACTTCGGCTGGTTCGCCTACACCCCGCTGTCGGACAAGATCCACTCGCCCGGTGTGGGCGGTGACCTGTGGATCGTCGGACTGATCCTGTCCGGTCTCGGCACCATCCTCGGTGGCGTGAACATGCTGACCACCGTGGTCTGCCTGCGTGCGCCGGGCATGACGATGTTCCGGATGCCGATCTTCGTGTGGAACATCTTCATCACGTCGATCCTGATCCTGATCGCGTTCCCGATCCTGACCGCGGCGCTGTTCGGCCTGCTGGCGGACCGCCAGCTCGGTGCGCACGTGTTCGACCCGGCCAACGGCGGCGTGATCCTCTGGCAGCACCTCTTCTGGTTCTTCGGCCACCCAGAGGTGTACATCGTGGCGCTGCCGTTCTTCGGCATCGTCTCCGAGATCTTCCCGGTGTTCAGCCGCAAGCCGCTGTTCGGCTATCGCGGCCTGGTCTACGCGACCCTGGGCATCGCGGCCCTGTCCGTGGCGGTGTGGGCGCACCACATGTACGCCACCGGCGCCGTGCTGCTGCCGTTCTTCGCGTTCATGACGTTCCTCATCGCGGTCCCGACCGGGGTGAAGTTCTTCAACTGGATCGGCACCATGTGGAAGGGACAGCTGACCTTCGAGACACCGATGCTGTTCAGCGTCGGCTTCCTGGTCACGTTCCTCTTCGGTGGTCTCACCGGCATCCTGCTGGCCGCGCCCGCCATCGACTTCCACGTGTCCGACACCTACTTCGTGGTCGCACACTTCCACTACGTGCTGTACGGCACGATCGCGTTCGCGACCTTCGCGGGCATCTACTTCTGGTTCCCGAAGATCACCGGCCGCTACCTCGACGAGGGCCTCGGCAAGCTGCACTTCTGGACCACGTTCCTCGGCTTCCACGGCACGTTCCTCGTGCAGCACTGGCTGGGCAACGAGGGCATGCCGCGCCGGTACGCCGACTACCTGGCCAGCGACGGCTTCACCACGCTGAACACGATCTCCACGATCGGCGCGTACATCCTCGGTGCCTCGACGCTGCCGTTCATCTGGAACGTGTTCAAGAGCTACCGGTACGGCGAGATGACCACGGCCGACGACCCGTGGGGCTACGGCAACTCGCTCGAGTGGGCCACGACCACCCCGCCGCCGAGGCACAACTTCAAGGAGCTGCCGCGGATCCGGTCCGAGCGGCCCGCGTTCGACCTGCACTACCCGCACGCCATCGAGGACGCCCACCGCGACAAGTACGTGGGTGCCTTCAGCGGCAAGCACAAGGCCGCGTTGCCGGACGCCCCGTCGGAGAAGCTCTCCCACGCGATGGAGGACGAGCCGTCCGACAAGCCTGACAAGCCCGTCGACAGCGACTGACGCCCGGTGACCCAGCCACCCACGAGCACGCCGGTCCTGATCACCGTGACGGGACCGGACAAGCCGGGGGTTTCCTCGGTGCTGTTCGCGGTGCTCACGCGCCACGGTGTCGAGATCCTGGACGTCGAGCAGGTCACGATCCGCGGTCAGCTGGTCCTCGGGGTGCTGGTCGGTACCGACCACGACCCGGAGGGCCTGCAGGAAGCGGTCGAGCAGGCCATGGCGACCGTGACGATGCACGTCACCGTCGAGGTCGGCGCCCAGGCGCAGTCCTCGGCCCGGCTCGGCTCCAGCCACGTGCTGGTGGTGCTGGGCCGCCCGATGCCGGCGCGGGCGTTCGCCGAGGTCGCGCGCAGGCTCGCCGCGCTGGACGCGAACATCGACGCCATCCGCCGCGTCGCCGACTACCCGGTCACCGGCCTCGAGCTGCGGGTGTCGGTCGCGCAGGACACGCGGGACGCGGACGCCGAGCTGCGGTCCGCGCTCGCGGACGTGGCCTCCCGCGTCGGCCTGGACATCGCGGTCGAACGCGAGGGCCTGACCCGCCGCGCGAAGCGGCTCGTGGTGTTCGACGTCGACTCGACCCTGATCCAGGGCGAGGTCATCGAGATGCTCGCGGCGCACGCGGGCTGCGAGGACCAGGTCCGCGAGGTCACCGAGGCCGCGATGCGCGGCGAGCTGGACTTCGCGCAGTCCCTGGAACGGCGCGTCGCGTGCCTGGCAGGGCTGCCGGAGTCGGTGCTCGACGAGGTCGCGGACTCCCTGCAGCTGATGCCGGGCGCCCGCACCACGGTCCGCACGCTCAAGCGCCTCGGTTTCCGCTGCGGCGTGGTGTCCGGCGGGTTCACCCGGATCATCGAACGCCTCGCCGACGACCTGGGCCTGGACTTCCACGTCGCCAACCACCTGGAGATCGCCGACGGCAAGCTCACCGGCCGGGTCGTCGGCGACATCGTCGACCGGGCTGGCAAAGCGGCCGCGCTGCGCAAGTTCGCCGCCGAGTTCGACGTGCCGCTCGCCCAGTGCGTGGCGATCGGCGACGGCGCCAACGACATCGACATGCTGTCCACCGCGGGCCTCGGCGTGGCGTTCAACGCGAAGCCCGCGCTCCGCGAGGTCGCCGACACGGCGCTGTCACACCCGTACCTGGACGTGGTGCTGTTCGTGCTGGGCGTGACCCGTGCCGAGGTCGAGGCCGCCGACGCGGCCGACGGCCTGCCCCTGCCCAGGCTATGACCGGCGCGGTTCTCGATCCGCTGGCCGCGCGGTACGCGGAGTGGCTGGGCATGCCCGCGGCCGCCACCAGGGAAGCGATCGACGACGACCCCACCGAGGTCCGCGCCATGCCGGTGGTGCTGCGCATCGAACGCGCGGAGCCCCCGTCCCGCACCCCGCTACTGGAGGCAGCGGCCGCCGCCGCGGTGGCGGTGTGCCTGGACCCCCGAGCCGACGACGAGTGGCACGAGCCGCTGGTGTCGTGGATCGACCTCGCCATCCGCAAGGTCGCCCGCCGGGCCCGCGGCGCGCACTGGGAAGCGGTCCAGGCCCTCCCCGGCGTGACGATCGAGGTCGACGGCGCACAGGTGAGGGCGCTGGTGCCGGGCAAGGTCGTGGAGATGCCGAAGGAGGTCACGCGCCTGCAGATCTCGGGCAGCGAACTCCCTGTGGACGAACCGGGCCCGGTCCCTGACGACGTCCCGGTCCTGTGGCTGAACCCCACGGTGCCGATGACCGCGGGCAAGGCGGCGGCCCAGGTGGGCCACGCGTCGATGCTGCTGGCAGCGGCCCTGCGCGCGGACGGCCAGGAGTCCTACTTCGACGACTGGAAAGACTTCCGCTGCGCGGTCCGCACCCCTTCCCGACAGGGGTGGGCGGCCCTCCACCCGGGTGACGACCCCCTGAACGCGTGGCGCCACCGCCACGTGGTGGCGGTCCGGGACGCGGGCTTCACGGAAGTAGACCCGGGCACGGTCACCGTGCTGGCCCAGCTGCCCTGACGAACGAACCGCCCGTCGTCAGTGGACGCCGCCGAGGTGGCCGCCGTCGACGCGGATGGTGGCGCCGCTGACGCAGTCGGCGAGTGGGCAGGCAAGGCAGGCCACCGCGGCCTGCCCTGAAGCTGTTGTATGCCGCCATAATTCAGAGGTGCGTGTCGACATCGCCCAGATCACCCCGTCCACGCCCCCGACGGCCATCGCCCACCACTCCGACGACGTTCTGGTGTCGGTGGTGCTCGACCGGCGGCAGGAGTGGTGGCGGCGCAGGATCTGCGCACTAGCCCTGTCCGGCCGGGTCCCGGCGGGGTACGTGCCCGCCCTGCTCGACGTCGTGCGTGACAGTCGGGTCACCACCGAGATCCGGGTCGCGCTGCTGGAGATCCTCCCGCTGTCGGACGAGTTGCTGACCTGGTTGCGCACCGCCGCCGACGACGCGCTCGCCCTCGCCATCATCCGCACGCGGGCTCGCTTCGGCGACACCACCGTGGTCCCGGACCTGGTGCGGCTGATGGAAAGCGAGTGGCATCACCGCCGCATGGTCGCCGAGCAGGGCATCGACATGCTGGGAGAGCGGGCGGTGCTCGACGCGCTGGGTTTCGACTCGGCCCTGTCCCTCATGCTGTTCGGCGACACCCCCGCCACCCGGGTGCTCGGCGTGCGCTGGGCCGACCCCGACATCACGCAGGCCCTCGCCGACGAGGAGCGGATGGTGGCCCGCGAGGCCTACGACCGGCTGGCGGACGTGTCCGACAACCACGGTGAACTGTTCCGCATGGTCGTCGACCGCGCGCCAGGTCACCTCTGGGCGCTGGCGGTCCTCGCGGCGCGCGGCGAACCGATCGACGACCAGTGGGCGGCTCTCGGCAGGCCGAGGGTGGACGTGCCAGGCCTGCCGGCGGACGTACGCGCGGCGATCGTCCGCCAGTACGTCCCCGGCACCCGCGAGACCGATCCGCGGTGGATGTTGGAAGCGGCGTGCCTCCCGGCCCCGGAGCCGGAGGACGTGCTGACGGAGGCACTGGCCGCGCTGGCCCCCTTCACACCGGCGACTCCCGTGACGGCGGGCGACCACCACCAGCAGGGCGAGGGCACCTACCACGTGGTCGACACCGCCGCGGGCCGTGTCATGGTGAGCACGCTGGGCCGGTTCTACTGGGCCGACAACATCCCGGACCTGCCGGGTTTCCGCCGCATCGACGACACCCTGGGCGCGATCGTGGTCACCGGGCTGCCCGTGTACTTCTTCGGTCACCGCGAGCCGCTGACCGTCCACGACCTGGTGTTCTACTGGCAGGACTGACCTGTTCGCAGCAGGCCCTACCGCACGGCTTGCTTCACCAGATCCGCGATGCGGGCCTCGACCTCGGGCGTGATCTCGGTCAGGGCGAAGCTCGTCGCCCACATCTCGCCGTCGTCCAGTTTCGCTTCCTCCTCGAAGCCGAACGTGGCGTAGCGGGTCTTGAACTTCGCCGCGGGCTGGAAGAAGCAGACGTTCTTGCCGTCCAGCTGGTACGCGGGCATGCCGTACCAGAGCTTCGGCGCCAGCACCGGGGCCGTGGTCGTGACGATCTCGTGGACGCGTTCGGCCATGGCACGGTCGGCGCCGGTCATCTCGGCGATCTTCGCGAGCAGGTCCCGCTCCGCCGCGGCCGCCTTGTCCGCCTTCGAGCCGCGGCGCGACTCCTTCTTCATCTGCTGGGCGTGCTCTTTCATCGCGGCCCGCTCTTCGGCCGAGAAGCCCTCGTACGTGTTGGTCATGGCGATCACCTTTCCGGGGTGGTTGAGGCACATCAGGATTCCGCCGAGACCGAGCTGGTCTCCCAGGCGAAGCCGTCGGGGTCGGTGAGCTGCTCGGGTGCGCCGCCGAGCGCGATGCGGTGCGATCCGCTGCCGTCGGGGGCGACACCGGCGTCCTTGGCGAGCGCGCGGCGCCGGTACAGCCCCAGCTTGACCGCACCCGGCGCACTGTCGAACTCGATGTACATGTTGCGGAAGCTCTTCGCCACGGTGAGGCCGTGGTCGAGGTAGAACTGCTTGCTCGCGGCCACGTCGGCGGCGCCCAGCAGCAGCACGATGTCGTCGTATCTCGGCGCGGCCGGGCCAGTGTTCTTCTTGTTCGGGGTCGCGACCTTCCAGATCGTCCCGTCGGGGGCCTGGAACACGCCGCCGTAGCCCCAGAAGGACTTCTTGGCCGGCTTGAGCACGGTCGCCCCGGCGTCGACGGCGGCCTCGAACAGGGCGTCACCGTCGGCGGGCTGCGCCACGATGAGCGACAGGCTGAAGCCGCGGAAGCCGTCGGTCGGTTCCTGCGAGGCCCGCACGCGCACCCGGTGGTCGGACCCGAGGACGGCGGCGTAGAAGGTTTCTGCGGCCGCGATGTCGGCCACTTCGAGGGTGATGGTGTCGATCGATGTCATGCCCAGAACGCTATGGCGGTGCGGTGACCTGCGCTTCTCGATTCCTGACCGGTATTCCTCAGCAGGTGTCGGGCCCGTTGACGCGGATCGCGACCAGCGAGTCGAGCAGGCGCGTGGGCAGCCGGTTGATCAGGTAGTGCGGCGGCAGCCGTTCCAGCCACGCGAGGAAGTGCCCGGACACGGCGTAGAGGTGCAACGTGAAGTGCCGGACGTCGGTCTTCTCGCCGAGCACCACGTCCTCGGCGACCCAGCCCGCGTCGTCGAAGCGCAGCTCCGCCGCGAAGTACATGGTGGTCGCGTCGGGCGGCTGGACGAACAGGGCCGCGTGCCCCTCAGCGGGACGCGGGCCGGTACCGACGTAGTCGGCACAGTGCGGGACGGTGCTGACGGGGTCGAAGGAGACCTGGGTGGAGCGGGCCACCGGGGTGGGGTGGCCGGGGACCGAGCAGGCGGCCAGCAGCACGACCGCGAGCAGGAGAGTTCTGGTCAGGACCACTCAAGCAGGGCACGCCACGCGGCGGCGGGGACGACGAGCGTGGGCCCGTCGGTGTTTTTGGAGTCCCGCACGGCGGTCGCCTCATCGAGGAGCGCGACCTCGACGCAGCTGTCGTTGCCGCCGCCTTCGCCGCCGCTGAAGCTGCTCTTACGCCACTTCACAGTGTTCGCCTCTTCTCAGCTCGACCACAGTTCGTCGGCAACCCGATCGATCAGCGCGACCGACTCGTCGGGGTCCAACGCCATCGCCCGGAGGCGGGCAAACCGTAGTCTAGCTGGCTCGACGAACTCGGATTTGTCCTGACGTTCGTCGCCGAGGGCATGCATCGCATGGCACATACTGGGATGGCCGGGCTGTGGGAAGTCGAGGACGTTGAAACCGCCATAGGCCGCTTCGGACGAGAAGGCCGACGCGGGAAGCACGCGCAGGGTCACCGTCGGCAGTTCGTTGATCAGCGCGAGGTGGCCGAGTTGGGCTCGCATGACGGCCGGGCGGCCCACGGGGTTGCGCAGGGCGAACTCGTGCACGACCGCTTCCAGGACGAGCGGGTGTTCCTCGTCGGTGAGCCGTTCCTGGCGCGTCAGGCGGACTTCGAGCTGGTTGGCGATCCAGTCCTCGGTCCGCTGCCTGCTGCCCGAGGTGAAGACGGCCCGGGCGTATTCGGCTGTCTGCAGGAGGCCCGGCACCAGGGTGACTTCGTAGACGCTGATCCGGGTCGCGGCGGTCTCGAGCGCGATGAAGTCCTTGTCCGAGATGCCGTACTGCTTCCACCAGCCCGGGGCTCTGGCCTGGCGGATCATGTCGAGGACGTCGTCCATGCGCTGGTCGTAGACGTCCATCATCGACTTGAGCAGGTGGACGTTCACCCTGCCGATGCCGTTCTCGAAGCGGCTCAGCGCGCTCCTCGTGATCTCCAGGCGCGCCGCCGCCTCGACGACTGTCAGCCCGGTGTGCTGCCTGGCCAGGCGGATGCGCCGGCCGACCTCCTGGCGCAGCACGACCGGGCTGATGTGTGTGGCCACAAGACCAGGGTCCACGCGCACGCCCGCGCGTGGGATCTCACCACCCGATCGAGCTACTTCTTCCGTTGCCACACGACGAAAAGGCCGTCCTCGACCGTCGTCATGGCTTCGATGAAGGCGTCGTTGTCGAAGTCCGGCAGTGATTGCAGACGGCTCATCAGGTCGTCGGCCGACGGGTGGCCCGCCGGGACGGCGCATCCGCCGCCGCCTTCGGCGACCAGCAGGAAGAACACGTCTTCCTTCCACGGGCCTTCCGGGGTGGTCCTGATCGCGACCTCCGACAGCTTCGCCCAGGTCACCGACTCCTCGGTGCCGTCGGCGAGTTGCCGGCGGACGCCATCCTCGTCGACCGTGATGCCGGTGTCAGCAGTGGACACGCATTCTCCTTTGATCAGTCCGCCGAGGTGTCGAGGCGGCCGAGCGCCGCCCTGACCACTTCGGGGTCGCTCGTCGTCCAGTAGCTCGGCAGCGACGAGCGGAGGAAACCGCCATAGCGCGCGGTAGCCAGGCGTGGGTCGAGGATCGCGATCACGCCGCGGTCGTCGGTGCTGCGCAGCAGGCGGCCGGTGCCCTGCGCGAGCAGCAGCGCGGCGTGGGTGGCCGCGACCGACAGAAAACCGTTGCCGCCACGGGCTTCCACGGCCCGCTGCCGTGCCGAGGCCAGCGGGTCGTCCGGCCGGGGGAACGGGATGCGGTCGACGATCACGAGTTGCAGCGACGGGCCGGGCACGTCGACGCCCTGCCACAGCGACAGCGTGCCGAACAGGCAGGTGGCCTCGTCCTCGGCGAACTTGCGCACCAGCAGCGCCGTCGAGTCCTCGCCCTGGCACAGGATCTCCAGGCTCGTCCGCTTCCGCAGCTCCTCCGTGGCCTGCTTGGCCGCGCGCATCGACGAGAACAGGCCCAGGGTGCGGCCGCCCGCCGACTCCATCAGTTCCTTGATCTCGTCCAGGTACGCGGGCGGCAGCCCGTCGCGGCCCGGCGGCGGCAGGTGCTTCGCCAGGTACAGGATGCCCTTGCGGGCGTGGTCGAACGGCGACCCGACGTCCAGCGACGTCCACTTGGGACCCTCGATGGACTTCTCCGTCGCCGCACCCGGCAGCTGCTCGCTCGGGCCGTTCTCGGGCGGCAGGCCCCACGACCGCGCCATGGAGTCGAAGTTGCCGCCCAGCGTCAGGGTCGCGGACGTGAGCACGGTCGTGGTCTGGCCGAACAGCCGCTCCCGCAACAACCCGGACACGGCCAGCGGCGCCACCTTGATGGTCGGCGGCCGAGGCGGGCCCATGCCGCTGTCGCCGGTGCGCCACACGACGTCGCGGCGCTGTGACACGTCGCCGTCCCACGCGTCGAGCAGCCGCACCGCGGTGTCGTGCACTTCCTCCAGTTGCGACAGTGCGAGCTTGCGCGCCGTCTGCACGTCGACGTCGCCGGACTTCTCCGAGCCCAGCCCGGTGATGCACGCGTGCGCGGCGTCGCGCAGCGCGGTCAGCGTGCCGGACAGCGGCTTCGGCATCTCGTCCAGCCGCCCGACCGGCAGGTCGTCCATGATGAGCGCGAGCCCGTCACCGGCCTCCAGCAGCCGGTCGGCGATCTCCTGGTCGACGATCCGCGCCGCGCGGCGGGCCGCCGCGGTGACGACACCGGAGGTCAGCTCCGCGGTGGCGACGGAGGTGACGCGGTCGACGAGGTCGTGCGCCTCGTCCACGATCACCAGGTCGTGCTCGGGCAACACCTGGTAGCCCTGCAGCGCGTCGATGGCCAGCAGCGCGTGGTTGGTGACGATCAGGTCCGCGCGCCCGGCCTCCTCGCGGGCCTTCTCGGCGAAGCAGTCCGCGCCCATGGGGCAGCGGGACTTGCCGAGGCATTCCCGCGCCGACACCGCCACCTGCCGCCAGGCCTGTTCGGACACGCCGGGCACCAGCTCGTCGCGGTCGCCGGTCTCGGTGTCCGACACCCACTCCCGCAGCCGCGTGACCTCCCGGCCGATCCGCGACACCGCGAACGGGTCGAACAGGACGGCGTCGTCGGGCTCGTCCTCCATGCCGCTGTCGAGCTTGTTGAGGCACAGGTAGTTGCGGCGGCCCTTGAGGATCGCGAACGTCGGCTTGCGGCCCAGCTCCTTGGCCAGCGCCTTCTCCAGGCGGGGCAGGTCGCGGTCGATGAGCTGGCGCTGCAGCGCGATGGTCGCGGTCGAGACCACGACCGTCCCCTCGGTCGCCACCGCGTGCCGCAGGGCCGGGACCAGGTACGCCAGCGACTTGCCCGTGCCGGTGCCCGCCTGCACGGCGAGGTGGTCGCCGGTGCGGATCGAACGACCGACGGCCTCAGCCATGGCAACCTGACCAGGGCGTTCGCTGCCGCCGACCGCGCCGACCGCGGTCGCGAGCAGCTCGTTCACTCCAGGTAGGTGGGTGGTAGACGGCACAGGCAGACGGTACCTCCGACCCCCGACAGTCCCGTGCAGCCACCCGGTTACCACGACCGGGTTGTCTGTGTGCACTGGCGAGTGGCTGCTCTGGCCCGCGGAGTCGGTGGCGGGTCTCCTCTGTGCCATGAGACTTCGCAGCACACTCACCGCGGCGTTCCTGACCGTCGCGGGACTCGGAATCGTGGTGGCACCGGCCCAGGCGTCCCCCGGCGACGCGGTCGCGGAGGCGTCGGCGGGCGCGCTCACCATCGGTGCGACCACCGTCGAACCGATCGCCGCGTGCAGCACAGAGGGTGAACCCTCCGGCCAGTCGGGTGAGGTCGTCGTGCCGAACGTGGCCACCTACTCCTCCGGCGAGTCGACCTGCACCATCGACGAGGCGGGCGAGATCGCGAAGACGACCGTGACCGGCGGCCGGTTCCGCTTCGACGCGCTGCGGCAGTACGGCGGCCCCAGGATCCGGCTGACCAGCTACACCGCGAAGTGCGAGACGACGCTGGCCGGCAGCAGCTCGTCGGTCCAGTTCTCCGGCCTGACCGGCGTGACGGTGCCGTCGCCGCTGCCGTCGAACTACGTCGTGACCATCCCGGGCGGCCCGGACGGCAAGCCGATGGCGACGGTGACGTTCAACGAGGCGCTGTTCCCGTCGCCCGCCGACGGCAGCATGACCGTGCACCTCATGCACATCCGCATGTTCCCGCGGGGCGGGCCGGCATCCGGGGACGCGTACGTCGGCACAGTGCGCTGCGCGCCCGTGTCCTGAGGTTCGTGGCGGCGCCGGTGACCTACCGGCGCCGCTTGATCTTGATGAGGTTCATGTCGGTGGCGGACGCCTTCAGGTCCCGGAAGTCCACCCCGAGGTCCGCCACCGCCCGCGCGGCGAGCGTCTTCCCCCGGTCGCACACGGCCTTCTCCTCCTTGTCGTTCAGCTCGACGCGGAACGAGAAGAAGTCGAGCGCATGGTCGTAGGCCAGCGACCCGGTCCCGCTGAACCCGGCGGTGAGCACGTCGTGCTCCCCGGCCGCCGCGCGTAGTCGCGTCCGGCCGTCGTCGTCCAGGTCGGTGAACCGGCCGCGTACCAGCACGCGGTAGGTGTGCTCCTCGGTCATGCGCTCTCCTTGCGGACGATGAAGACGTACTCGGTGCTGTCCGGGGTGAACGGTTCGCGCGCGAACCCGCCGTACAGCGCTTCCAGTGGCAGGCCCGCGACGTCGATCAGGCCGAGCCATTCGTTCTTGGTCGCCCACCAGAGGGTGCTGGTGGTCCCGTCGTCCCGGACGATGTCGATCCGGTTCTCGCCGACGGAGTACCGCATGGTGTGCGGCGCGGGTTCGGTCTGGCGGACCCCGTCGAGCCGCACGGCGACGTGGTGGTCGAACGCGAAGGCGTTCCACGCGAACCGTCCGCCGGGTTTGAGTGCGGCGGCCACGTTCTCGAAGACCCGGCGCCGGTCGGCCCACGTCGGTACGTGCAGCAGCGCGCGGAACGGGCAGTAGATCAGAGCCGCGGGTTCGTCGAGGGTGAAGTCACGCATGTCGGCGTGGCGCAGGTCGAGCAGCGGGTCGTTCGCCTTGGCGAGCATCGCGGGCGACGAGTCGATCCCGATCACCTTCCGCTCGATCGCCCGCGCGACGGGTGTCGCGACCCGTCCCGTCCCGACGGCCAGCTCGACGACGGGTCCGTCGGCCTCGCGGGCGAGGTCCACGTAGAAGGGGATGTCCTCGGTCAGGTGCGCGGCCCACTCGTCGTACCGGTCCGCGAGTGCTTCGTCCCAGCTCACCCGGGCAGGCTCCCACCCGTGGGCCGGTGGCGGCCACTCAATTGCCACGCCAGGGGATCGTGTCGGCGAGGGTGGGATCGGTGAACGCGAGCACCGACTCGTCCAAGCGGCAGAAGTACAGGTTGTCGCCCCAGTCCTCGTACGCCTCGCCCGCGAGGAGCAGGAGCGGCCGCGCTCCGATCCGGAGGGAGACCTCGGCCAGGACGCCGCGCTCGCGGCGCACGGTCACGTCGTCGATCCGGCCGGTCGGCAGCTCGGGCAGGTGCCGCTCGCGGAAGATCCCGTCCGAACCCCCGGGACCGAGCGGTTGGGTCCACAGGCCCCACGCGTCGTCGTCCTGGTAGGTGACGACCGAGAGCACCTCGCCGTCCAGTGTCGCGTGGAGGCTGGACAACTGGAGGAACGGCGCGCGGGGGTCGTCGAACCGGGGCGGGTCCTCGAAGAACGCCATCTCCACGCCGGTCCACGCGCGCACGGTCCGGCCGCGCAGAGCGGTGAACTCCCGCTCGCGCTCGCTCAGCCACTCCTCGCCCACCACGGCGCGAGTATCGCGGCGTACCGGGGCGTCCGGCGAACGGTTTGCACCACGACCGCCACGAGCGTGCCCAGGGCTGCCAGTGCCATGTCCTTGTGCGGGTCCCACAGGTCGCCCTGCTGACCGTTGTACGACTCGGCCATGCCCGGTGCCATCACCGCGGCCACGCCCCACTCGAACAGTGCGCCGGTCCAGTCGTCGTACGCACCGACGAGTACAGCCAGCGCGCCGCGATCGTGTGCAGCGTCAGGAAGACCAGCGCACACACCCACACCCGCGGCGGCAGCCCCACGCGGCGGTGCACCACCGTCAGCGACGTGTGCAACGCCTGCTCGACCGGCCACGGCCCGGTGGGGTGTGCCCTCCGGGAGCTCCTCGCCGGAGGGGCAGGTCTCTGGGATGGCAGGGAGCCCCTCGGTGGCGGGCTTCGGCCCTGTGCTCGGTTGGCCTTCGTGCCGTGAAAGGCGCTTTCAGGACGTGGCCCGATGTCATGAAGGGGCCCTTCGTCACACCGGGCGTTACGAAGGGCCCCTTCATCACGTCGAGCACAACGAAGGGGCCCTTCATCACACCGGGCGTTACGAAGGGGTCCTTCATCACAGTGAGCGCAACGAAGGGGTCCTTCATCGCGCCGGGCGTTACGAAGGGGTCCTTCATCACGCCGAGCACAACGAAGGGGGCTTTCGTGGCATCGCTGCTGTCTCGACAGCGTCTTTCAGGGCAGGTCAGCCGACGTGTGGCGTGCCGGTCAGCGTCACGCCCGCTTCGCCTAGCCGAGCGAGTGCGGACTCCACAGTGGACGCCGCCACCCCGGCCGTCAGGTCCAGCAGCACCCGCGTCCGGAACCCGGCGGCGGCGGCGTCCAGGGCCGTTGCCCGCACGCAGTGGTCCGTCGCGATGCCGACCACGTCCACATCGGACACGTCGTGTGCGCGCAGCCAGTCGGCGAGCGTCGTCCCGTCCGGTGTGGCGCCCTCGAAGCCCGAGTACGCCGCCGCGTGGGCGCCCTTGGAGAACACCGCCTGGATCCCGGCGACGTCCAGTGCCGGGTGGAACGACGCGCCCGGCGTACCGGCCCGGCAGTGCACGGGCCAGGTGTCCACGAAGTCCGGCTCGTCGGAGAAGTGCCCGCCGGGGTCGATGTGGTAGTCCCTGGTCGCCACGACCTGGTCGTAGCCGCCGTACAGACCGGAGATCGCCGCCGCGACCGCCGCGCCGCCCGTCACCGCGAGCGAACCGCCCTCGCAGAAGTCGTTCTGCACGTCGACCACAATGAGTGCTGTCATCACTTCTCCACGTACACGGTCGGGATCGCCGGCTCGCCCTGGGACAGCTTGAGCCCCTCCCACGGGAGGCTCACCAGTCCGTCCCGGACGCGTTGCCTGCTCTCCTCAAGACTGGGCAGCTCACCGGCCGGTTGTCCACCCCGGAGCAGCGGCACCTGCAGCTGCCGGTCGTGCGGCTCCTCCTCGACGGCCGCGCCGACCACGTACACGACCTCCTCGAGCGCCGTCCCGGTCGGCTTGTGCCGCCGCAGCGCCGCCTTGCGCCCGGCCTTGGACTCCTTGTGCGAGCTGCGTTTCGCCACCGGCCGCCCGTCGACCTCGACCAGCTTGTAGACCATCCCGGCCGTCGGCGAGCCCGAGCCCGTCACCAGGGAGGTGCCCACGCCGTACGCGTCCACCGGCTCCGCGCGCAGCGCCGCGATCGCGTACTCGTCCAGGTCGCCGGACACCACGATCCGGGTGTTGCGCGCACCCAGCGAGTCCAGCTGCTGGCGGGCCTGCCGCGCCAGCACACCCACGTCACCGGAGTCGATGCGGATCGCGCCGAGGCCAGTGCCCGCCACCTCGATGGCCGTCTCGATGCCCTGGGTGATGTCGTACGTGTCGACCAGCAGCGTCGTGTCCGTGCCGAGCGCCTCGACCTGCGCGGTGAACGCGGCGTGCTCGCTGTCGTGCAGCAGCGTGAACGCGTGCGCGCACGTGCCCGCGGTCGGGATCCCGTACCGGCGCTTCGCCTCCAGGTTGGACGTCGTCGCGAAGCCGGCCAGGTACGCGGCCCGCGCCGAGGCGACCGCCGCCTCCTCGTGCGTGCGCCGCCCGCCCATCTCGATGATCGGCCGCCCGTTCGCGGCGCTCACCATCCGCGCACCGGCCGACACGATCGCGCTGTCGTGGTTGAGGATCGACAGCACCAGCGTCTCCAGCACGACCCCCTCGGCGAACGTGCCACGCACGGTGAACAGCGGCGAGCCGGGGAAGTACAGCTCGCCCTCCGCGTAGCCGTCGACGTCGCCGGTGAACCGGTAGTCCGCGAGCCAGTCCAGTGTGGCCTGGTCGAGGACGCCGGACAGCTGCGCCAGCTCGGCCTCGCCGAACGTGAACCTGCTGATGGCGTCCATCACGCGCGCGGTGCCGCCGACCACGCCGTAGCGGCGTCCGCTCGGCAGCCTGCGGGCGAAGGTCTCGAACACGCACTCCCGCTCGGCGGTGCCGTCGGCGAGGGCCGCGGCGAGCATCGTCAGCTCATAGTGGTCCGTGAGCAACGCGGTGCTGGTACCGGTCATGAGGCCTGAGCCTAGACATGCCACCATGGATTTATGTCGGTTTCCATGTCGACACCCGTCGAGCGGGTCGAACCGGTAGCGGCGGAGTTCACGGCCGAGGACAAGCCGTGGCAGGCCATCGTGTGGAACGACCCCGTGAACCTCATGTCGTACGTGACGTACGTCTTCCAGAAGCTGTTCGGCTACTCCCGTGAGCAGGCGACGAAACTCATGCTTGACGTGCACCACAAGGGGCGGGCGATCGTGTCCTCCGGTTCCAAGGAGAAGGTGGAGGGCGACGTCGCGAAACTGCACGCGGCCGGCCTCTGGGCGACCATGCAGCACGAGTCGTGATCCCCTGGGAGCGGGTGGGCGACACCGTCACCACCAAGGTCGACCGGCAGGAGTCGGCCGTGTTGCGCACGGTCGTGCAGCAGATCGACGAGATGCTGAAGGACCGGCAGGCCGAGGCGCCCCAGGACGAGCTGGCCGAGCTCACCGGCATCCGCACCGGCCCGACCACCGCGCCGGACGACCCGATCCTGTCCCGGCTGCTCCCGGACTTCCACCGCCTCGACAACGAGGACGCCGACAAGCAGGACCGGGACTCGGCCGCCGCCCTGCGGTCCCTGCACGAGCCGGAGCTGCTGGACCTGAAGACCGGCGTCGCGGGTGTGCTGCTGGACACGTGCCCGCCCGGTGGCGGCGTGGTCGAGCTGTCGCTGGAGCAGGCGGACGCGTGGCTGTCCGCGCTCAACGACGTCCGGCTGGCGCTGGGCACCACCCTCGGCGTGTCCGAGGACATGCCAGACCAGCTGCCCGACGACGACCCGCGCGCCCCGCACCTCGGCATCTACCACTGGCTGACGTGGATGCAGGAGAGCCTGGTCGCCGCGCTGACCGGCGCTGATGGATAACTCGATCACCGACGTCGCCGGGGTGCTCGTCGGTCATCACGAGCGGACCGGGGACGGCTGGGCGACCGGCACCACGGTCGTGCTCCTCCCGGCGGGCACCACCGGGTCGGTGGACGGCCGGGGCGGCGCGCCGGGCACCCGCGAGACCGACCTGCTCGTGCCGGAGAACCTGGTTCAGCAGGTCGACGCCGTGTGCCTGTCCGGCGGGTCCGCGTACGGGCTCGCGGCTGCCGACGGCGTGCTGCGCTGGCTGTCCGAGCGCAACCGCGGCCTGCGGATCGGGCAGGGCGAGCACGAGGTCGTGCCGATCGTGCCGGGCGCGGTGCTGTTCGACCTGCCGAGGAGCGACTGGGGCAACCGGCCTGACGCGTCCTTCGGGTACGCGGCCTGCGAGCACGCCGCCGTGGACTTCGCCGTCGGCACCGTCGGCGCCGGTACCGGCGCGAAGGTCGGGCAGCTCAAGGGCGGCATCGGGACCGCGTCGGCGGAGGTCGACGGGTTCACCGTCGGCGCGCTGGCCGCCGTGAACGCGGCCGGTGACGCGGTCGACCAGCGAACCGGGGTGCCGTACGCCGCCGACCACGAGGTGGCCGGCGAGTTCGGGGTGGTGTGGCCGAACGCGCCGGGCGTGCTCCCGGACGTGGCGCCGACCGACCTGAACACCACGATCGGCGTGGTGGCCGTGGACGCGGACCTCACGAAGACCGAGTGCCGCCGCCTCGCGGTCGCGGCACAGGACGGGCTGGCCCGCGCGGTGCGCCCCGCGCACACGATGTTCGACGGGGACACCGTGTTCGCCGTCGCGACCAGGGCCCGCTCGCTGGGGACGTTCGAGGGCCCCTTCGGCCCGGTGGGACGGGCGGCCGCGCTGGACCGCCTGTGCACGGCCGCGGCGGAGGTGTTCGCCCGGGCCATGGTGCACGGCGTGCTGGCCGCGACGTCGCTCGCCGGACTGCCCGCGTACCGCGACGTGTGGCCGGTCTCATCAAGTGGGAGCCCGGGTTCCGGCCAGTAAGATTGGCCGCGTGCTTCGGATACGCCGTGACCTGGTCGACGCCATCGTCGCGCACGCCCGCCGGGACCACCCGGACGAGGCGTGCGGCGTCATCGCCGGACCCGAGGGTGCGGACCGGCCGGAGCGTTTCATCCCCATGCTCAACGCGGCGCGGTCGCCGACGTTCTACGAGTTCGACTCGGCCGACCTGCTGAAGCTGTACCGGGAGATGGACGCGAACGACGAGGTGCCGGTGGTGATCTACCACTCGCACACCGCGACCGAGGCGTACCCGTCGCGGACCGACGTGTCGTACGCGTCCGAGCCCGAAGCCCACTACGTGCTGGTCTCCACCCGCGACGAGACCGACGAGTTCCGCTCGTACCGGATCGTCGATGGCGAGATCACCGAGGAGCCGGTCGAGGTCGTCACGGAATACCCGTCGGCCACAGAGGCGTTTTCCGAGTAAGTCCCCCTTTTGCTAGCGGAGGTTTCACATGGCGGTCACCGTCTCCATCCCGACCATCCTGCGCACCCACACCGGTGGTGAGAAGACGGTCGAGGCGAACGGCAGCACCGTGGCAGAGGTGATCGACAACCTCGACTCCAACCACGGCGGCATCAAGGGCCGCCTGGTCAAGGAGGGCACGCTGCACCGCTTCGTGAACATCTACGTCAACGACGAGGACGTGCGCTTCTCCGGCGGCCTCGAGGCGTCGGTGGCCGACGGTGACAACGTCACCATCCTGCCCGCGGTAGCCGGCGGCTGACGTTGGCCCGCTACGACTCACTGCTGGACGCCCTCGGCGACACACCACTGGTGGGTCTGCCACGGTTGTCGCCGTCCCCGGACGTCCGGCTGTGGGCGAAACTCGAGGACCGCAACCCGACCGGCTCCGTGAAGGACCGCGTCGCGCTGCGGATGATCGAGAAGGCCGAAGAGGGCGGTGTGCTCCGTCCTGGCTGCACCATCCTGGAGCCGACCTCGGGCAACACCGGCATCTCGCTGGCCATGGCCGCGAAGCTCAAGGGCTACGGCCTGGTGTGCGTGATGCCGGAGAACACGTCCGAGGAGCGGCGACAGCTGCTGCAGGCGTACGGCGCACGGATCGTGAACTCCCCGGCCGCCGGTGGCTCGAACGAGGCGGTCCGCCGGGCCAAGGAGCTGGCGAAGCAGAACCCGGACTGGGTCATGCTGTACCAGTACGGGAACCCGAACAACGCGGGCGCCCACTACCACGGCACCGGCCCGGAGATCCTGCGTGACCTGCCGGCGGTCACCCATTTCGTGGCGGGCCTCGGCACCACGGGCACGCTGGTGGGCGCAGGCCGGTTCCTGCGCGAACAGAAGCCGGACGTACAGGTCATCGCGGCAGAGCCCAGGTACGGCGAACTGGTGTACGGCCTGAGGAACCTGGACGAGGGCTTCGTGCCGGAGCTGTACGACCCGGAAGTCCTGACCGGCCGCTACTCGGTGGGCTCGTACGACGCGCTACGCCGGACCAGGGAGCTCCTGGAGACGGAAGGCATCTTCGCGGGCATCTCCACGGGCGCGATCCTGCACGCGGCGCTGGCGGCGGCGGACAAGTCACTCCGCGCGGGCAAGACCGCGGACGTGGTGTTCATCGTCGCGGACGGCGGCTGGAAGTACCTGTCCACGGGTGCCTACAGCGGCTCGGTCGACGAGGCGGCGGCCCGCCTGGACGGCCACCTCTGGGCGTGAGCACCGGCGAGGCTGTGGACAACCCGCTCCGCGACGGCCGTTTCCGTCGGTGTCGTGCCGTAGCGTGGTGACCGGGGGCCGGAGGCCAGGCCGGGGACTAGCATCCGGCGGCGTGAAAGCCATCGAGGTCATGCGCGAGGCCGAGATCCCCGCCGCCCCCGACCAGGTCTGGGCCGTCGTCTCGGACGCCGCCCGCGCGGGCGACTGGTTCGACTTCGCCGACCGCACCGAGGTCGTCTCCGGCGAGGGCGTCGGTCAGGTGCGCACCCAGTACGGGCACTGGGGCCGTCGTCAGTCCGAAGTCGACCAGAAGCTCACCGAGTACGAACCCGGCCGGGTCCTCGCCTGGAAGCACGTCGCGGAGCGGATCGACGGCAAGCCCGCGCCGAAGTTCGCCGCCCGCACCGAGTTCCGCATCGAGCTGGCAGCCAGTGAGGGTACCGCCACCACCGTGCGGCTCCGCTCGGTCCAGACCCCCGGCGGACCGGTCAAGGGCTGGCTCATGCGCCGCATCGGCACCAAGGACATCGAGCGCAACATGGACCGCTCACTGGAACGCCTGAACGGACTCCTCGCATGAAGGTCATCGGCCTGCTCGGCGGCATGAGCTGGGAATCGTCGGTCGAGTACTACCGGATCGTCAACGAGCGCGTCCGCGAACGGCTCGGCGGCCTGCACTCCGCGCACTGCGTCATGTACTCCGTCGACTTCGCCGAGATCGAGCGGCTGCAGGTCAACGGCGAGTGGGACGAGGCGGGCACCCGGCTCGCCGAGGCCGCCGCCGCGCTCGCGATGGCAGGCGCGGACTTCGTGGTGCTGTGCACCAACACCATGCACAAGGTCGCCGACCAGATCACGGTGCTGCCGCTCCTGCACCTCGGTGACGCCACCGCCGCCGCGGTCAAGGACGCCGGCCTCACCCGGATCGGCCTGCTCGGCACGGCGTTCACCATGGAACAGGACTTCTACCGCGACCGCCTCGCGTCCCACGGCCTCGACGTCCTCGTCCCGGACGACGACGACCGCGCCGAGGTCCACCGGATCATCTACGACGAACTGGTCGTCGGCGTCGTCCGCGACGACTCCCGCGACGTCTACCGCAAGGTGATCCAGCGCCTCGCCGACCGCGGCGCGGAAGGCGTCATCCTCGGCTGCACGGAGATCGAGCTGCTCGTCACCCAGGCCGACAGCCCCGTCCCGGTCTTCCCGACCACCCGCCTGCACGCCGAGCTCGCCGCCGACCACGCCCTGGGCCTGGCCTCGATACCAGGGACTTCTCAGGGTTGAACCGGACGCGCGGACCGGGATTCCCACGTAGCCTCGAGGACGTGAGCACCTTGCCCGCCCCGGCGCAGAAGCCCAAGAACCCGGTCAACCGCATCCTGCCGCCCAGGCCGCTGCAGGCGCTGATCGTGATCGGCTCGTTCACCGTGCTGCTGTACCTGATCGAGATCGTCGACGCCGCCATGTCCGGCAGGCTCGACCAGTTCGGCATCCAGCCGCGCGCGGTCGGCGGGCTCGACGGCATCCTGTGGGCCCCGCTGCTGCACCACGGCTGGGGCCACCTGCTGGCCAACACGTTGCCGGTGCTGGTCTTCGGCTTCCTCGCGATGTCCAACGGCGTCGGGCAGTGGGCCGCCGTGACGCTCACCGTCTGGCTGTTCAGCGGCATCGGCGTGTGGCTCATCGGCGCCGACGGCACCACGATCGGCGCGTCCGGGATCGCGTTCGGCTGGCTCGCGTTCCTGCTGGTCCGCGGCATCTTCAACCGCGCGTTCGGGCAGATCCTCGTCGCCGTCGTCCTGTTCCTGTACTGGGGCAGCACGCTGCTCGGGGTGCTGCCGGGCAACCCGGGTGTGTCGTGGCAGGCACACCTGTTCGGCGCGATCGGCGGCATACTCGCGGCGTGGCTCGTATCGATGGCAAACAGAGCGACCCGATCGGAATCTTCGACTCCGGCGTCGGCGGCCTGACGGTCGCACGCGCCATCGCGGACCAGCTGCCTGCCGAGCGGCTGCGGTACGTCGGCGACACCGCGCACAGCCCGTACGGCCCGCTGCCGGTCGCGGACGTGCGCCGCCACGCGCTGGCCGTGGCGGACGACCTGGTCGCCAGCGGGGTGAAACTGCTGGTCATCGCGTGCAACACGGCGTCGGCCGCGTGCCTGCGGGACGCCAGGGAGCGGTACGACATCCCGGTCGTCGAAGTCGTGGTCCCCGCCGTCCGCCGTGCCGTCGCGACCACCCGCAACCGGCGCATCGGCGTCATCGGCACCGTCGGCACGGTGCGGTCCCGCGCCTACGACGACGCGTTCGGCGCCGTGCCCGACCTCACGGTGACCAGCGCCGCGTGCCCCAGGTTCGTGGACTTCGTGGAGCGTGGCATCACGTCCGGCAGGCAGGTGCTGGGGCTGGCGCAGGCGTACCTGGAGCCGCTGCAGCAGGCGGACGTGGACACGGTGGTGCTCGGGTGCACGCACTACCCGCTGCTCACCGGGGTCCTCCAGATCGTCATGGGCCCGGACGTGACGCTGGTGTCCAGCGCGGAGGAAACCGCGAAGGACGTCGTCCGCGTGCTGACCGAAATGGACATGTTCGCCGAGCCAGACGCCGAGCCCCGCCACGAGCTGGCCGCGACCGGTGAGCCGGACTCGTTCGCACGGCTGGCAAGGCGGTTCCTGGGGCCCGACCTCGGTGCCTTCGCGGCCACCCGTGTGTAAGGCTGTCGGTTGTGCTGTTGACCGTGCTCGGCTGCTCCGGCAGTACCCCAGGTCCCCGCTCGCCGTCGTCCGGTTACTTGATCGAGGCCGACGGTTTCGCACTCGGCGTCGAGCTTGGCAACGGCACGCTCGCCGAACTACAGGCCGTCCGCGACC
This sequence comes from Actinophytocola algeriensis, assembly GCF_014203735.1. GTDB lineage: Bacteria > Actinomycetota > Actinomycetes > Mycobacteriales > Pseudonocardiaceae > Actinophytocola > Actinophytocola algeriensis. Next base: position 504,827 of record NZ_JACHJQ010000001.1, read on the forward strand.
CGTTCACACTGGGCGGGCTCGTGTTCTCCCACCTCCACCCGGATCACTGCGCCGACTTCACGGCGCTGACCGTGTTGCGGCGCTGGCACCCGGCCCCGCCGGTCGATCCGTGTGCGCACCGGCTCGCGGTGCACGCACCGAAGGAGGCCCCGACGCGCTTCGCGGCCGCGTACGCGCCGGACCGCTCGGAGCTGGACGTCGAGGACCTCACCGATGTGTACGACTTCCACCCGCTGGCCGCGGGTACGCGCGAGATCGGACCGTTCACGGTGACCGCGGCGCAGGTCGCCCATCCGTGTGACGCGTACGGCTTCCGGTTCACGCATGGTGGCGTCACGCTCGCCTACACCGGCGACAGCGGGGTGTGCTCGGCACTGGACACGTTGGCGGCGGATGTGGATGTGCTGCTGGGCGAGGCGTCGTGGACGCATGGCGACCACCCGACCGGGGTGCACATGTCGGGGGTGGAACTGGGCTCGCTGGCGACGAGGGCCCGGGTCGGCCGGTTGTTGATCACGCACGTCGCGCCGTGGACGGATCCGAACGCCGTGCTGGCCGAGGCCCGGTCCACCTATTCGGGCCCGGTGGAGCTGGTCAGCAGGGGCGCCAAGTACGACCTGTCCACAGGCGGGCGCTGACCCTCCCGTTTCTGTCGGTGCACGTCGTTACGCTGGATTCCGGGGGCCGGCGGCCGCCCCCGAACCCCACCCCCCCAGGCCGTCACTCACCGTTGCCAGCTCCGCCATCCGGCTGGTCCAGCGCGTTCATGATCTTGACGGCGGCAATTGCCAGGTAGACTTCGGCTTCGGTCCGCAGGTCGCGGGCCGGGGGAGGGACGACGCGAAGGAACGCCGTGTCCCACGTCGCCGAACGCAAACCGGCCCGCCGTCAGATCGACAAGTTCGCTGTGCGCCGGGCACAGCTCGCCAACTCCGCGCTCCGCACGCTCTCGAAGCTGGGCTACGCGGGCACCAGCCTCCGGGACATCGCGGAGAACTCCGAGTTCTCGCACGGCGTCCTGCACTACTACTTCCGCGACAAGGTCGACCTGATCACCTACTGCGTGCGCCAGTACAAGGCCGCGCAGGTCGCCCGTTACGACCAGGTCGTCGCCGTGTCCACCACCCCGGGTGAGCTGCGGGCGCAGTGGATCGACGCGATGGTCACCACCCTGCGCCAGGACGCGCCCATGCACCGCCTCTGGTACGACCTGCGCAACCAGAGCATGTTCTCCGAGTCGTTCCGCGACGACGTGCGCGCGATCGACTCGAGTCTCGAGCGCATGATCGGCCGGATCTTCGCGCACTACGCGGACCTGGGCGGCCTACGGCTCGCGGCGTCGGCCCACCTGGCCTACGCCCTGGTGGACGGCGTGTTCCAGAACGCGTTGCTGGGGCACCTGTCCGATGACGAGCGTGCCGCCGCGGACCTCCCCGACCAGCTCGGGTTCATCCTCGACCGCGTGGTGCGGTGACGGCCTGCGCAGCACCAGCCAGCACAGCAGCCCCACCGGGATGATCAGCCAGCACGACAGCAACCGGTAGACCAGCACGGTGGTCGCCGCGGCCGCCTCGCCCGCGCCCGCGGAGATCAGGCCCGCGAGCAGGCTCACCTCGATCACGCCGATCCCGCCCGGGGTCAGTGGCACTTGCCGCACGATCTGCACGGTCAGGTACACCGCGCCGATCTCCACCAGGCTCACCGGCAACGCGAACGCCTTGGCCGCCGAGTACAGGCACAGCAGGTCGGTGAGCCAGTTCGCGACCGCGGCGCCGAGTGCGAGCGTCCAGTGCCGCCCGTCGACCTCGCGTGAGCTGGTGATCGCGTCGGTCAGCGGTCGCAGCAGCAGCGCGAGCCGCGGCCAGCGCGCCATGACCGGGCGGTGCGCGCGTGGTCGGTGCGGGTGGATCTGCCCGCTGGACTGCCACGCGAACAACCCGACGAACGCGATCAGCGCCGTCGAGATAGCCACCGCGAACGACGCGACGCCCGGCTTCTCCTGCCACGCCGTCCCGAGGTGCACCGCGCCCGCGGCGAGCGCGCCCGTCGTGTACAGGAGTCCCAGTGCGGCAAAGGAAAGCAGGCCCGACAGCACCATGACGGTCGCGGCCGTGCGCTTGCTGGCGCCGTCGGTGCGGAACTGGCGGAACGCGTACGCCGCCGAGATGGCCGAGCCCGCGGGGAGGCTGATGGCGATGGCGGACCGGCTGAAGGACAGTGCGAGCGCGCGGTGGCGCGGCATCCGCACGCCGAACGCGAACAGCAGGCGGCGCTGCTGGCGGGCGAACATGCCCATCGACACGAACTCCGCGACCACGGCCACGGCGAGCCAGCTGGTGTCGGCGTTCGCGAGCACGTCCCCCACCGCCGAGATGCTCGGCAACCTGCCGTGCAGGCTGAGCGCGGCGACCACCAGGACGAGCACCGCCGCGGCGGCCTTCAGCACCCCGGCCAGTACCGGATGTCTTCTGTGCCTCTTGGCCTGTTGGTCCCCCTCGGACATGACCGCCTCCGATTTCAACCTACGTTGAATGGTCCTCCGTGCTGGCCGTGCGGTCAATCGGAAACAGGAGGCCGAACGGGGTAACGTCGACCACAGTGCATAGGCTTCCCGCGTGGCACGTAGCGATGGCAGGAACGACGACCAGCTCAGGGACATCAAGCTCACCCGCGGTTTTCAGATCTGGCCGGCCGGCTCGGTGCTGGTCGAGTTCGGCAAGACCAGGGTGCTGTGCGCGGCGAGCGTGACCGAGGGCGTACCGAGGTGGCGCAAGGGCTCCGGGCTCGGCTGGGTCACCGCGGAGTACGCGATGCTGCCGTCCGCGACCAACACCCGTGGTGACCGCGAGTCGGTCAAGGGCCGCGTCGGCGGCCGCACCCACGAGATCAGCCGCCTCATCGGCCGCTCGCTGCGCGCGTGCATCGACCTGGCCGCGCTGGGCGAGAACACGATCGTGATCGACTGCGACGTCATCCAGGCCGACGGCGGCACCCGCACCGCGGCCATCACCGGTGGCTACGTCGCGCTGGCCGACGCGGTCACGTGGCTCGGCGCCGCCGGCCGTCTCGCCGACCCGCAGCCGCTGTCGTGCGCGGTGCAGGCGATCAGCGTCGGCGTCGTCGACGGCCGCGTGCGGCTGGACCTGCCGTACGAGGAGGACGCGCGCGCGGAGGTCGACATGAACGTCGTCGCCACCGACGCGGGCACGATCATCGAGGTGCAGGGCACCGGCGAGGGCGCCACGTTCACCCGCTCCACGCTCGACCGCATGCTCGACCTGGCGCTCGCGGGCTGCGCGGAGATCAACGCGCTGCAGACCGCGGTACTGGCCGAGCCGTACCCCGGCGAGCTGCCCACCCCGAAGGCGGTCAAGTCGTGACCACACAACTGCTTGTCGCGTCGCGCAACGTCAAGAAGCTCCTGGAGATGCGGCGCATCATCGAGCGCGCGGGCATCGAGGGCGTCACCGTCGTCGGCCTCGACGAGGTGCCGCCGTTCGAGGAGGCCCCCGAGACCGGTGCGTCGTTCGAGGACAACGCCGTCGCCAAGGCCCGGGACGCGGCCGCCGCGACCGGGCTGCCCACCGTGGCCGACGACTCCGGGATCGCCGTCGACGCGCTGAACGGCATGCCGGGTGTGCTGTCCGCCCGCTGGGCCGGCAGCGCGCGCAACGACCAGGCGAACCTCGAGCTGGTGCTGGAGCAGGTCGCGGACGTGCCGGACGAGCGCCTCCGCGCACAGTTCGTCTGCGCGACGGCGCTCGTGCTGACCGACGGCACGGAGATCGTCGTGCGTGGCGTCTGGCCGGGCACGCTCGTGCGCAAACCCCGTGGCACCAACGGTTTCGGCTACGACCCGATCTTCGTCCCGGAGGGCGAGACCCGCACGTCGGCCGAGCTGCTGACCGACGAGAAGGACGCCATCTCCCACCGGGGTCGCGCGCTGTCGCTGCTGCTGCCGCACCTGCGCAGCCTCGGCGACCGCTGACTCACGCGCCGGGCAGCTTGCCCGCCAGCGCGCCGGCGGCGGCCGTCACCGAGTTCGCGCTCGTCCGCCACCCCGACCCCAGGGGGTGCTCGGTCAGCAGGACCACGACGTAACGCCACTGCGCGCCCACGAGCCCGCTGCTGTGCAACACCATCGCGTGGTCGTTGTTGCCCCAGCCCTGCTTGATCGCCCACTGGAGGTCGAGCCCGTCGGGGATCCCGAAGTACTGGTCGAAGTCGTCGGCCGCGTACTGGGGCGCCCGCCCCAGCGCGTCCACGATCAGCTCGCGGTCCTCGGTCGGCATGTCGTTCATGACGTACTGGTACACGCGCACCATGTCGTTCGCGGTGACCTTGACCTCCCCCCACTTGCCGGCCAGCTCCGGCGCCTCGGTGTTCTGCAGGCCGACCAGCTTCGCGACCCTCGGGACGAGGTCCGGACCCAGCTGGACCCAGAACGAGCTGGCGATGTCGTCGTCGCTCGCCGACAGCATCCGCACGAGGCGCTCACGCCGCGACTCGCTCACCCCCTCGTGCAGTGCGTCGATCGCGATCAGCAGCTTGACCAGTGACGCGGACCGGAACTGCTGGTCGGCGTTGAGCGACAGCGGTGTCCCGCCACTGACCCGGTCGAAGACCACCGCGCCCAGTGTCGTGTTCGGCTCCACCTCCCTGGCCGCCGCCTCCACCGCGGCCGGGTCGATCGCCGAGGGGGCGCTCGCAGGGGTGGTGGCGGTCGCAGGCGTGTCCTGCCGCGCCGGGGGCGGCGCGGGCACGGCCGTCTGCGGCAGGGGCAGCGGCTGAGGTGGCTCCACGGGTGCCGGCGCCGCCAGGATCACGGGGTCACCGACTGACGCGGTCGGACGCGTTCCGCAGCCGGTACCGGTCACCACGGTGGTGGCGGCCAGGACGGCGAGGATCGCGACGCGGCGGACGGCGTTGTTGAGCATGCACTGAATACGCCGCCTGGTTCGGCAAAGTTGACCCGATCGAGCGACAACTTTTCGCACGTCTGTGACGTACGGGGGCCGCACCCGTCAGGTTGCCCGCGATGCTGTTTCAGCTGTGTATCAGGAGGAATCAGACTTTCAAGTCCCGACGCAGCTTCGCTACGTGACCGGTCGCGCGCACGTTGTACATCGCCTTCTCGATCTTGCCGTCCGGGTCGATCACGAACGTGGAACGGATCACACCCATGACCGTACGCCCGTAGTTCTGCTTCTCCCCGAACGCGCCCCACGCGGTCAGCACCTCGCGGTTCTCGTCCGACAGCAGCGGGAACGTGAGCCCCTCGTCGGCGACGAACTTGGCGAGCTTCTCCGGTTTGTTCGGCGAGATGCCCACCACGGCGAAGCCCGCGTCGTTCAGTGCGGCGAGGTTGTCGCGGAAGTCGCAGGCCTGCTTGGTGCAGCCGGGCGTGCCCGCGTTCGGGTAGAAGTAGACGACGACGCGCTTGCCGCGGAAGTCGGACAGCGACACGGCGTTGCCGTTGCTGTCGGGCAGCGTGAAGTCGGGGGCGGCGGCGCCCTCGGCGAGTCGGTTGCTCATGGCGGGGACGTTATCCGGTGGCACCGACAAAGGTCAGACGGTGCCGTCGAAGATGGGGATGGCGCTGGCCGCGGACGAGGCGGCCCGCACCGCCACCCGCACCACGCACGGCTTGCCCGGCACCCCGAACGCCACCGCGAACCGCAGCGTCTTGCTCGGCAGTACCTCGTCGATCGCGCCCACCACGCCGGTGTACCCCTGTGTCGAGTCGATGACCTGGTCGGTCGCGACCCCGTCCGCCGTGGCCACGAAGGACAGCTGGGCGGGCCGGTAGACCGTGTCACTGCCGTTGTCGATGACCAGGTCGAACGCGACCGCGCGCGCCGCCCTCGGGTACGCGGTGTCCGTCGGCGTGAACGAGGTCGGCGCCGACACCGTAAGGGTGATCCCCTCACCGAGTGACCGAACAAGACCCCCCGACGCGAGATCGGACCGCTCCGCGGCGGCGGTGGGGGCCGGCGCGCCAAGCGACTGGCGCACGCTGTCGTCGATGTCGGCCGCGTGACCAGCGCCGCAGGCCGTCAGGACCAGCAGAACGCATGCCGCGACCGCAAGTCTGACCACTGGCACGGGAGCCCCTTCCAGGGGGAGATCGGTACGTCTGAATGCACTATGCCGGTGCGGCAGCTGGTGCAGGGGTCAATTGCCGGAGCTGGTGTCATGCCGTGGCCGAGCTGTGACCAGAGCGGCACCGGGAGTGATCGTCACCACGTCAGGCAGCAAGCGCGAAGAACAGCACGAAGACCGCCACAGTCACCATGAACGCGGCGATCAGCCACCCGAAGTCCCGCCACGGTGAGATGGCCTTGTTGTCCTCGCCGGGCACGTAGACACCCCGCTCCTCAAACCGATCGACAAGCCGAACGACGAAGCGCGGTGCCCGCATGCGCACGACCTCCTCACCTGCCCGTCGAGGAAATGGTGTCACGCGATCGGACCACAGGCGTCATAGGGCTTTGCAACGCCGACATCGAACTCGGGCCGACCGACTACCGTCCGCTTCTCTCACCAACAAGACGGACCCCGATGACGTGGTCGGTGTGCTTCCCGGCAGCTATCCGCGTCCCAGTCCCCAGCTGTCCGTCGAACAACGCCCCGCAACATGGCCCTCGCCCGTCGTAGGGCCCGCTGTGCTCGAGCTGAGACGCTGGGCACCTCGACCGCTGCGGTGCCTATACGGTCACCGTGGGTGAGATCGTAGCGGGGAGCGCCCTGGATGGCTTGGTTCGTTGCCCCTGCACCCGGCTACGCTGTCCCCGCACCACCCCGGGGGCCGTAGCCCAACAGGCAGAGGCACTGGATTTAGGTTCCAGCCAGTGAGGGTTCGACTCCCTTCGGCCCCACGTAGTCTGACCAGCGGAAACATGCAACTGAGCCGCCACCAAGTAGCCCATGGGTGCGAAACGGGTGCACACATTCCACTCAAGGCGGTGGCCTGAGAGCCTCCATGCGGCTGATGTCGCTAATCATGTCGGACCACGACTAGGCGCTTCCCGAGTGAGAAGTCGTTGGACGGTCGCCTGCACTGCGGCTGTTTAGGTGCCCACCACTTTCTGCAAGATGGTGATCGTGATGAGGGCCGCTCCCCAGCCGCCCACGACGCCGCCCACGGAGCTGGCGCCAATTCCAACGATCACAGCGACGAACAGGATGAATGCCCAGCGCATTGGCAACCGGTCGTCGGGCGGGCTTGTGCGGTCGTGCTTGCGTGCGGCCATCACAACCACTCGCCCGGGAGTTCGATCAGCTCGGCGATTCGCTCCTTCATGTCGCGAGAAGCAATGTCGTCACCTCTCAGCACCGCGTGGACATCTGCGGACGATTGGCCCGTGAACCCACCTATGTCCGCATCGGTGAGGCCGATCCGGCGCAGCAGTCGAAATACGGCTGTGAACCGCTGCTTCTCCAATGCGATTTGCATGTCGAGTGGCATCCACAGCAGGGTGGATGCGGAATTGTCCGCGACGCATGGTGATGGCCCGGTGCGAAGGCGTTGAGTGCTGTGCGCAGTTGGCACGATGTGCTGGTGCTCCGACGAGGCGCCCCGACCAGCTGCAGGCGCATGGAGGGCCGAGGTGACCTCGATGTGCTGGACCGAACTCTGGGAGCCTGCGGTCCCAGTGGGCGCGCTGAACGGTTGAGTGAGGAGAGCGCTCGGAATAGCGCACGTGGAGTGCCCGAGGATCTCGACCACGGTGCGAGCGGGCGGACCGTCGAACCACATTATCGCCACTCGTTGTCGGTAGACACCGAGGTACAGCTCAGGTGCCGTCCTCCACAACAAGATCCTGCGCAGGATACCGCTGAGGAGCGGTGCCGCTGGGATCACGTTCTTGATGAACAGGTTTCTCTCGCGAGAGAACATGTCTTTGGCATGAAAAAGTGGACGTTCATCGGGGTGGCCATGGGCAATCCGCTTCAACATGGTTCGGAACTGTCCGTCCGTTGCGCAGCGGAAGCGGACCTTCGCGGTAATTTTTCGGCCGTTGTCCAGGTAAAGCTCCATGTGGCGTCGCTCGACCTGGACACGCAGGCCCGGAATGCCTGTCACCACGTTCCCTGAGCTCATGGGCAGGACTCGGCCGAGGAGCGGAACGAGGCAATTCGCGTTCGGCACACCGATCGTCAGCATATCGGTATGCGGATGGGTTACGGCGACGAACGAGTGTGTCTCGCGTCCGAAAACACGACGCAGCCAGGTCATCTCGGACCAGGCGAGAAGTATGCTCGCCTCAAGGTACTGCTGTACTGAGCAGTCGCTGTCGGGAATCGGGCGCACACCTGAACGACGAACGCTGTTAAGTGTCTCGCCGGTACACAGCATTCGCTGCGCTACGAGGGGGTCATCAGGAAACGTGGACACGTGTCTCACTCCCACGCAGCGTCGCCCGGCCGACGCTGCAGAGGCGTATGTGCCACGGCAGCAGAAGGTTGTCGAAACAGCGGTGCCGCGAGTAGGCAGCTTTGGAGGCACACGCTCCCGTCCGGGACTGGAGGAGCCTCAGTGGCAGCCGTTCTGCCGCCTGAAGCATAACCCATAGGGTGACCACTACCCGCGCACGCACTGCCACAGTGCAGCGCCGCGAGATCGAGCACGGAATACGCCCACAGAGGCCGACCAAGATCGACTTCACAACCGCTCGTCGGCATGTGAGTGTGTTCGAAATCCACGCACGTTGGCAGGGGACCTACGCCGATCTTGCCTAGTGTGGGGGGCGCCGTGTGGCTCTCTAACCCCGGCATCCCTGCACACGACCACCGCGTTGGTGCGAGCTGGCGCAGCGGCTCGGTGGGAGCTGCGGCGCTGCGCCGGCTGTGGACGGAAGGCCGGGCCGTCACTCCCCTGGCTAGTCGTTGCCATCAGTGCATTGACAGCGCCAGTAGCGATCATCCGGCACTAAGCCACCTACCGTTGGGTGCGAGTTTGGGTGCGAACGAGCCGCCATTGATGCCTCAGATGCCTCGACTCGGCCTTCTAGAGTTTGCGTACGCCCAGGTCGCACGCTGAAGCCGCAGTTTGTAGTCGATTTAGGTTCCAGTCGGTGAGGGTTCGAATCCCTCCGGCCCCACCAGCTCTGATCAGCGGAAACATGCGGTTAGACCGCCATAAAGGTAACCGTTGGGTGCGAAACGGGTGCGTACATTCCACTCAGTGAGGTGGCCCGTGTATGTGGAGGCGTCAAGCGGCCGATGTCACTAGCCGTGTCATACCACGACCGGGCGCCCCACCGAGCGCGAAGTTGTCGGGCGGTCGCTCGCACTGCGGCATGGGAGTGCGTGGGGGAGCAGGGTCGTGTGACGTCTCGGTGACGTTCGTACGCTGGTATCGAGCGGGATCCACCTCCTGCTGGTGCCAGTGAGCCGAGCAACGGTGGACGCTACCGTATCCACGCCCCGTTGAAGCTGATGAAGCTAATGTTCGTGTTGTGATCATTCCGGCTCCCGATGACGTGCACCAGGTCCTTGAAGATGCCATCCGTCGTACTTACGAGAAGGAACGGTCCCTGTTCGACGATTGTGCGCACGAACGCTCGATAGTTGCTCAGATCTGCCGACACCTCGCCGGCCTCGTCGAGGCACGAGACGGCTGGGAATCGAGGTGGTCAGTTGATGTCGAGTACAACCGCCACCACATCTACCCGTGTCGTGGGCGGTACACCTCGAAGCAGTTGCCCGGCCTCAGCGAGAATGCGGTGTATCCGGACTTGATCATCCACGACCGGCAGGCCTCGACAAGGGACCACAACCTGCTTGTTCTGGAAGCCAAACACAACCCGAACCCGGCGGACCAAAAGAGGGAACATCGAAAGCTTGAAGCCTTTCTGGGTGATTACAAGTATCGCCATGCGGTCTTCCTCAAGTTCCCGCGTAGGGAGGCGCCGCAGTGGGAATGCATCGCGGACAAAACGTCGGGCCGCGTCTAGCGTTCCTCCCTCTGTTGAAATTCCAGGCGACAGCCTCCCAGCTCACCGTCACGGCAAGCCAACTCAGATGTCACCCATCCGTGCAGCAGACCCATGCGGTAGCCCGAGTGTGTCCTTGAGGCATCAAGCGGGACTGCCCCCGGTTCGGTTGACTCCTTGATGTGCCCACGGTTCGGGGGTTGGCGCAGCGGCTACCGGCGGCGAGGGTGAGGCGGTGGTGGGAGCTACCTGGCTGCGCCATGTCGGCGTGATAGAACTTCGGTCAGTGACTTGGTTAACGACGTGCGGGTCACCACCGATACTGGATCACGGGTGCGCAGCGTGCTCAGCCGACGGCGGCATGCCGTGTCCAGCAGCGTGAGGAGTTCCGTGAAGGCCAGTGAGACCACCCTGCGCAACTTGCTGCAGGGAGAGCGACAGTACGTCGTACCGCTCTACCAGCGGCCGTACAGTTGGGAACGCAAGGACCTGGATCAGCTGTGGCAGGATCTCATCGGCGTTGTGGACAGCGGGGGAACCGGATCTCATTTCCTCGGCTCGGTGGTGCTCGCTCCGAGTCCGGGGAACACACCGGCCGGTGTCCAGGTGTGGTTGGTGGTGGATGGTCAGCAGCGGCTGACGACATTGTCGATCTTGTTGTGTGCGATTCGCGATCACGTGCGCGGGGAGGATGCGCGGCTGGCCGAAAAGATCGACGACTTGTATCTGTTCAACAGGTTCGCCGACGGTCAGGAGCGCTACACGCTGTTGCCGACCCAGGCAGATCGACCGTCGTGGATCAAGTTGCTGGAACGTGCGCCGGATGCTGGCGGCACCGATCGCCTCGGTGAGGCTTACCGGTTCTTCCGTAAGGAGCTGGCGGCTGTTGACGACCCTGAAGACCCGCACGACATTGCTCGTATCGAGCAGGCGATCGCCGGCCAACTGAGTATCGTGGAGATCGCTGCACATCCAGACGACAATGTGCACCGCATCTTTGAGTCGCTGAACCACACGGGTCAGCCGCTCACCCAGGCTGACCTGCTGCGCAACTACTTGTTCATGCGCCTCCCGACCCGTGCCGAACACGTCTACGCCCACCAATGGTTGCCACTCCAGCAGGGGTTGACTACGAAGCAGCTTGAAGAGCTGGTGTGGCTTGACTTGGTGCTACGAGGTGACGATCGCGCTACCCAGGACGCCGTGTACCAGTCCCAGCAGCATCACCTGGGTAAGTTGTCAACTGAAGCCGAGATCGAGGTGTGGATCACCGAGCTGCACCATAAGGCGCGACTCTTCCGCCGTGTGTTGGCGCCTGATACTGAACCGAATCCGGTGCTTCAACGAGCGCTTGACCGGCTCAAGCGGTGGGCGGCGCAGGTAGTGCATCCCATCGCGCTGCTGGTGATGGTGGCCCACGATTCCGGGCAACTCGACGTGCGAGCGGCCGCACGTGCGTTGCGTGTCGTGGAGAGCTTCCTGGTCCGCAGAATGATCGTCGGCATCGCGACTACCGGAACCAACCGAATCCTGATGACCTTGGTCAAGGAGTTGGGTGACGCGGCGCCGACCGCGGAAGCGATTACCCGCGTGTTGTCGGGTCAGCGTAAGAAGTTCCCAACTGACCAGCACGTGCGTGAAGCAGTGCTGGTGAACAACTTCTACTGGATCGGCCGTGGTCCACAACGCACCTTCGTACTGCGCTGCATGGAGGAGGATTACCACCATGGCGAGCCGATCGACTTCACCAAATCCACACTGACGATCGAGCATGTCCTGCCGCAATCCATGACACAGGAGTGGCGCGACATGCTCACCCCGGAGCTGACCGGTGACGAGACAGTTGAAGAGCTGCACGCCAAGCTCGTACACACACTCGGCAACCTCAGCCTGACCGCCTACAACGGGAAACTCGCCAACGATGGCTTCGCCACCAAGCAACAGATCCTCGCCGATAGCGGCCTCGCCATGAACCGCGAAATCGCCGACGCCTCGCGCTGGGGCGCCAAGGAGATCCGCGACCGCGGCCGTGCCTTGGCCGAACGAGCGCTACAGATCTGGCCAGGACCCGACAGCAGCGCTGACACCACGCCCATCGAGACCCGATGGTGGCGGATGAACCAGATCCTTGCCTGCATCCCCGCCGGACGCTGGACCAGCTACTCTGAGGTAGCCGAGGTGATCGGCAGCCACCACATGCCGGTAGGCGCACGACTGGGTAGCGCCACCGTCCCCAACGGTCACCGCGTGCTCAGGTTCACCGGCGAGATCTCCCCGGACTTCCGCTGGCCCGACTCCGATCGCACCGACGACCCTCTAGCGGTCTTGCAGGCCGAGGGCGTCAGGTTCGACTCCAAAGGCCGAGCATCGGCTGACCAGCGGCTGACTGCGGCGGAACTGGCGGCCTTCGCAGATCTCGACGTCGACGTTCCGGAGGCGCAACACCATATCGATGTCTGACACAACCCTCGCCCCGAAGGCTGGCATACGAGACCGACGGGCGTGGGTGCGAGATTGGGTGCGAACAGTCGCCCTCTCATGCCTCAGACACCTCAATCCGCTCTTCGGTTGCAGCTGTTTGCCCAGGTCACCTAGCGTGCCACGCTGTGTAGTCGATTTAGGTTCCAGCCGGTGAGGGTTCGAATCCCTCCGGCCCCACTAGTTCTGACCAGCGGAAACGTGCAATTGTGCCGCCATCACGCTAACCCCGTGGGTGCGAAACGGGTGCATATTCCACTCAATGCGGTGGCCCGAGCGTGTCCTTGAGGCATCAAGCGGCTGACGTCTAGCTATGTCATACACGGCCGGCGACCGGTCGCCCCACCGAGCGCGAAGTCGTTGGACGGTCGCCCGCACTGCGGCATGAGCGTGCGTTGAGGGGCGTCCGCGCTCGTCCATACAATCCGGCTTGCGTGACTGGCCCGTCGCGCACATGCTCCCGCGCGAGCGGCTGGGGAGATGCCCGGCCTGGTGGCGGCGGCGATCACTGAGTGCCGGGCGCGCACGGGACAGCTCCTGCCGCTGCCCGACGGCGAGCGGGTCGGCTGCGAGATCGTCCCGGACGCCGACTATATCGGGATGGGGATGGTGGCCGTGCCGACGGTGACGTGATGGTCGACGGACCGGAGGCGGCCTGGCCGCGCTGGCTGGCTGCCACGGGCTGCCTGCTCACCGTGCACCCGGAGGCCACCGATGCCTGAGCCACCAACGGATTTCTTCCAGGAGATGAGCGCTCCGACACTCTGTTCCCGGTGGCCCGAGGCTGTGGGGTTGGTGCTGCGCGGGCGCACGACGCGCGTCGTCGTGCCGGTCGCCCCGGTGGCCGGCACCGTGATCTCGGTGGTCAACCAGGTCGAAGTGATCATCGGCGGGCACGCGAACGGGAGTCACCTGGCCGCGGATCGCCGTCACCTATGTGGTGCCCTACAGCGTGGCCAGCGTGGCCAGCGTGGCGAACTTGTCGGCTGCCGCCGTATTCATCAACGGTGAGCCGTTGTCGACGGTGAACATGGTGGAGTGCCGGCCAGTGGCGCCGTTCCACCTCCCGGTTCACATACCTGCGTCGTCTTCCAAAGTGGAGACAGCTGTTGCCAGCGAGTCGAGTACATATCGTGGCTTGGTCTGGATTTCGGGGAACCTCTCGAGTGCTCTGATCTCCAGCTGGGACAGGTTGCGTGACATCACCACCGGCCCGTTGTCGCCCTGGTACTTCAGTACGAGGATCGATCCGGCCCGCAGGCATCCCTGAGGTATGTCCTGGAGGCTCGCGATCAGCCGGGCCACGGCCTCGGCGGTCCGCACGTCGACGTCTGCCTGGCGTCCGTCGATGGTGACCAATTCCAGCGCGCGTTCGACCTTGATGCGTCGCTTGGTGACCTCGTCGGAGGTCAGCCACGTCTTGAGTTTGGCGGTGGTGCGCCGCCACCAGGAACCGCGTTGGATCGATTCCTGCTCGGGACGTTCGTAACCGAGGAGTTCGACGATGTCGTCGAGCGCGGCGAACGCCGCCCGTGCGACGAGTACGTCGTCCGTGTCGAGATACGCCTCCACGGCGATGGCGTGCTCAGTCGCCGGATCGGGAGGGGGCTGCTCGAGGGGTGCGTACGACGGCAGCGCATCAGGGCGTTGCGGTCCATGGGGTCTGGTCGAGTAGGAGAAGGGGGTCGGGGCCAGCGCGGTGGCAACCGCCCGGGGGGCTGTCGACGTGGCGAAGTCCGACAGCCGGTGCCCGACGCCGGCGACGACGGTGCTCAGCAGGACGCATCCGAGCACCACGAGGGTGATGAGGAGGCCGATCCGGAGGCCGCTCGCGCCGGAGTTCTGCGTCGCGATGAGGGCCAGTGCGGGCGCGGCGGGGAGCGGCAGCACTCCGAAGACGCGCATGGGGCGGAAGCCGTACCCGATCACCCACCTCTGCACGAGGCTCCACAACAGCACCAGCGGCCCCAGGACCCGGTAGGAGTCGGCCAGCGCGATGTACCGCTGACGCTGCTTGACGAGCTGCACCGTCGCGGCGTGGTCGTCGTTGCCGCTCGTTCTCAGCATCGCGGCGAGCTGGTCGTACGGATCCGGCCGGTAGACGTGTCCGAGTGCGTTGCGCAGCAGAACCAGCCGGTGGTTGACCCGCCGGTCGTCATCCAGCTCGATCGGTTCGCGCAACGCGTCGTAGCGGAAGTCGTGCAGGTCGATCAGACCTGTCGCGTCCCAGAGCTTGTCGTTGTCCGCGAAGGTGGCACAGCGTGCGTGTCGCAGCGTTACGGCCCCTCGTGGCGGGACTGCCACGTCCAGCCGCAACTCCTGTGTGATCAGGCCATATGCGTAGATCGCCGTGGTATTCAGTCGTCCGCCGACTTCGGCGCCCTGAAAGTCGACCTGCCGTCCCACCTCTGCGCTCCGCAGACGGATCTCGCCTCGCGACACGAACGGTTGCCTGCCAAAGCCGCCTGCGCACACCAGGTCGCGTCCGATGCGTGCGTTCTGCAGGTCGATGGTCGGCTTGAGGGACATGTCCCGCCGGTACCAGCCTGGATTGACGAACCGGCTCCATCGCAGGTCGAGGTTGGCGCCAATGTTCGCCTCGGGCAGGTAAACGGACCCGTACACCTCGGCGGAGCGCATGTCCAGGTTGGCTCCGGTCGTGACTCGCCAGCCCTCGACGACATCGCCGTTCCGGTTCGACAGCACCGCCTCGTCGAACCTGATGGCGCCCCGCACGGCGACGTCCACGATGCGAATCTGCCCCGCGATGCGCGCTTCCCGGCCGTCGATGTCACCGTCGATCCGCGTACCGGCGAGGTGGAGGGCACGATGCCGGTAGGGGCCCGGCGCGTCGACGGCCACATCGGTGAAGGGCTCCAGCCCGTCCGACATGTCGATCGTACTGCCGGTGAGCCGGACCGAGTCACCGACGTGCGCGTTTACGATCCTTACCGTGCCGGTCGATTCGAAACCTTGGGTCAGGTCCACCACACCCGACACCTGGGCTCGGTCGGCGACGATCGTCGCACGTCGGTCGACGTACTCGCCCGACGGTGGGGCGTCCGAAGTGGAGGTGAGCAAGGCTCCGCGCGCGGAAAGGTCGCCGCCTATCCGCGCGTTCGTGAGAATGATCGGTGCGTCGGCGTGGAAGCGGCGTGTTTCGCTTGCTCTGCACAGGAAATCGCCACCGATCAGTGCTCGCTTCGCGTCGAGGACACCATGCAGGGACGCGCCGTCGAACTCGACGTTGCCACCTGTGCGCAGGCCTCTGATGCGCGTTCTGCCATCGACCTCGACAGCTGTGCCGATCAGCGACTCGCTGAGCCGCAGCCGGTCGGCGCGCAGTGCATCGCCATCTGGATTCACCAGTCTGCTTCGGCGGAGATCGAGCGAACCGCCGATGTCGCCGTCGGTGAGGTCCACGGAGCCCTGCACGAGGCAGTTGACGATGCGGACATCGTGCTTGCTGTGCAGACTTCGCCCGTCGAGCCCCGGTAGTACGCAACCCTTGAGTTCGATTCCGGTCAGGCGAGCCTGCCGTAGGTCGGGCGCGACGTCGAACCGGCAGTCCACGAACTCGAGCGCGTAAGAAAGGTCCACCGCCTGAAGGTCCAGTACGCCGATCACACGGGTGCCGGTGAACCTCAGCACTGGCCTGGCGAGCCTGCGCAGCTGCCCGGCGTCGGTCTCGAACGCGGTTATCCGCCGGACCGCGTCCTCCGCGCGAAGTCGCACCGGCTCCGGAGACGGCTCTTCCCGAGCGTCGGCTCCCGGTTCGTTCGGCTGCAATTGTCCGCCCCCTCAGCCACCACGGCACTCAGACGAAGGCCTGATTGTAGGGCGAGGCGGCGAGGCAAGCCGTCATCCGGTTCCGCGCTGAACGACAAGGCCAACCAATCAGCGCTGAAACTGCACCACAGCTCTGCTCATACCGATTCCGACTCGTCATGGGCTACGACAGACCGCACGAGTGGCACAGGGCGGTGCCCAGCGGGCTCAGTATGTGGAGCGAGGCGCGGCCGTCGCGTCGGGTCATGATGAGTCCGGCCTCGCACAGTGCCGTGGTGTGCAGGCTGACTATGGCTGCGGACAGCCCGAACGGTCATGCGATGTCGTTGGTACTGCACATTAGTCTGCGCCCTCGAGGTGCACGTTCTGTGCTCGTCGAGCTATCTCGAAAATCCGGGTGGGGCCTGGCGATCAGTCGGCCGAGCGGTGAAGGTTGGGGCGGGGGTGGGGGCGTGAAGTACTTGTCCGGCCAGTGTCACAACGACATCGCGGACCCCATCCATGGGAGCCGACATGACCACCTTGTCCCGAAGAACGCTGCTCACCGGCACCGTAGTGGCCCTCGCGTCCGCCGCTCCGGCCGCGGCCATCGCCGTGCCGCGGGAAGCTGGCGCGTCGACGGTGATCGAGTGGAGCCAGGCCCTGCTGCGGATCGTGCGCACCCCCGGCGTCCAGCCGCCGACCGTGCACCCGACCCGGAGCTTCGCGATGGTGCACGCCGCCATGTACCGCGCGGCCACCCTGAGTCCCTCGACCGCACTCGTCGCCGCCGTGGCCCAGGCAGGCCATGACGTGCTCGTCGTCCTGTATCCCTCCGCGGCCCCGGACCTGGACGCGGTGCTGCAAGCCCAGCTCGCCACCGCACACGACACCGCGCGGGGCATCCGGATCGGGCGAACGGCGGCACGCCGGATGATCGAGCTCCGGGCTGCCGACGGCTCGACCGCCACGCCCCCTGCGATCCCGCCGGGCACCGAGCCGGGCCAGTACCGGCCGACGCCGCCTGCCTTCAACCCGCCCGTGTTCACCCACTGGTCCGCTGTCACGCCCTTCGTGCTGGACCGGGCCGACCAGTTCCGTCCCGCGCCGTATCCCGACCTCACTGGCACGCGGTACGCCGACGCCATCAACGAGGTCGCCGACATCGGCAGGGACACCAGCGCCACCCGCACCGCTGAGCAGACGGTCCAGGCCCGGTTCTGGCCCGGCCCGATCCAGAACTACTGGAACGAGATCGCACAGTCGGTGCTGCGCACCACAGGGCTGATGAAAGCGACCAGGGTGTTCGCCCAGCTCAACCTGACCTTCGCCGACGCGGCGATCGCCTTCTACGACGCCAAGTACCACTACCGGGTCTGGCGTCCCGTCACCGCGATCCGCATGGCCGACACCGGCGGAAACCCCGCGACGACCGCCGACCCGACGTGGAGCAGCCTGCTCACCTCCTCCGCCCCCAGCTATCCCGGCGGGCACAGCGTGGTCGGGCAGGCCGGCGCGACCGTCCTGGCCGCGTGCACCGGGCAACGGCACCGGCTGGTCGTGACGTCCGAGGTACTGCCGGGTGTGGTGCGCACCTTCGACCGGCTCCAGGACGCCGCCGACGAGGCCGGTATCGCCCGGTTCCTCGGCGGTGTCCACACCAGACTCGACCACGAGGCGGGGCAGCGCCCCGGTGCCCATGTCGCCAGGGCGGTACTCGCCAGGACATGAGCTTGGCATCGCCCGCACGTCGGTCTCCAGAGCCGACACCTCGGCGGGGAAAGGAGCTGCTGCCGATCTGCTTGGCATACCCGGGCCGCGCCAATCGGCCACACCGGCAGCGATCTGCCGCGCGAAGAATGACGACCACACAGCGAGTCGCACATTGGCTATGAGCGCACGTCGCCCGACCACCTTGGTCGACCGCTCCGCGGCATGAGCGGACGGGTTGCCCCTGCGAAACCACTGGTGAACCGACTTACTCCGCTGATGTACTGACGTGCCACCGTGAGTGGGCCACGTGACGGAGGTAGTAGTTGTGACGGGTTATGACGCGCTTGCCGAGGTGTACGAGTGGCTCATCTCCGATGCGAAGCTGGCTCCGGCCGAGTTCGCTGCGTCGTTCGATGACGTCCTCAGTCTCCTGCCGTCGAACGCTCACGTCCTCGATTGCTCGTGCGGAACCGGACAGTTAGCGGTTGGCCTCGCCGGTCTTGGCATCCAGGTTGTCGCAACTGATGCCAGCGAAGCGATGGTTCGTCGGACTGCGGAGTTGTCTGAGGAGTTCGGTGCATCTGTCCGGACAGTGCGGGCGGACTGGGAAGAGTTGCCCGACCATTTTGATGACGTCACCTTCGACATGGTGTTCTGCGTTGGCAACTCGCTGCATCATGCCGTGGGCGCGAGAGGCAGGGTTGCTGCTCTGGAGTCGATGTCACGGCTTCTGCGCCGTGGCGGGCGCTTGGTGCTCACCTCCCGCACGTGGGAACTCGTGAGGGCCAAAGGTTCCCGACTGGACATCAGTGACCGACTCGTTCGCCGGAACGGTCGCGATGCCGTCGTGGTCTACCGCTGGGAGATTGCACCGCTTTGGGAGGAGGAGCACCACATCGAGATTGCGGTCGCGCAAGTTGATGCGGCTGGGTCGGTTCTTGTCCGCTCGGAACTGCTGTCGTGCTGGCCCTACCGATACGACGAACTCGAAGTCGAGTTGCACCGGGTCGGACTTCGGATGAAAATGAGCACGTTCAACCCTGAGGCCGAGAACTACATGGTGGTGGCGAGCAAAATATAGAAATCGGGCTCAACTACCCGGAAAGCCCGTTTCGATCATTCGCTCATCGGCATGAGCGGATGGCCGTTCCGAAGTAACGAGCGCCAGATGAGCACAGAGCAAGTCTGATGCCGTACTCGTCAGTGCTTACGCCCTGCGACTCCTCGGTACATGCGCATCCATGCTTGGAGCGTTGGCCGCGACCTTTCGGGCTCGCCGAAGAGCTCGAGAGCTCAGACCCGTGCTCGCGAGAACGGACGGACCAGGTGACCACTTTGTCCGAGGCGGAAGGCAAACGGCCAGCGCACTCACAGCGCCCGCAGCGACGCCATCTGGCACTCACCACCAACCGTTGGGTGCGAGTTTGGGTGCGAACGAGCCGCAACCGATGCCTCGGGCGCCTCGCCCCGGCCCTCTAAAGTCTGCGTACGCCCAGGCCGCACGCTGAAGCCGCAGTTTGTAGTCGATTTAGGTTCCAGCCAGTGAGGGTTCGACTCCCTTCGGCCCCACCAACTTTGACCAGCACCGATGATGGTCGCATATAGACACAGTTCGAATTTGGCGTGGCATCGGGCGTGCTTCTCCCGGAGGCCCGGATCTGGCTCGTGCCAGGCTTATGGGTTGTTCGTGAGCATGCGAGCGCGGCGGGCTTTCTCGACGAGTGCGTCGGCTGCCCTGTTCGCCTTCTTGACCTCATCTTTGGTAGCGGGAGTGTGACCATACCCGCCTTCGTCTTCAGTCTGAGCAATGTTTGCAGGTGCTTTGCGGCATCTTTGTCCGCAGAAGCCAGCAACGTTGTCGCTTCATCGTGACTTTCGCCGCGGGCGTGCTTGCCGAGGCTGCTGCAGCAGATGACATCTGCAGCGGCGATGCCAGCGTGTACGCACAATGTCACATAGGCGTCGGCGACTTCGTCGTCTTCGTCTGCGAAGTCTTGAATTGTCTCCGCCGCTGTGATGAATTGGTTCGCCTTGTTCAGTCGGCCCTTGGCGATCGCTGCTGAGCAAGGTTTCGTCCGCACGTCAGCTGTTTCCTCTCCGCAACTGTTTGTTCAGCCACGAGCGACTGCCTGCCACGGTGAGTCCTTCCCGTAACGCATCGTCCAAGACGGGTTCTTCGCGTCCTCTCGTGGCGATCTCGCCCTCTGTGAACTCCAGTACGCGAACGTCATTGCCGAGCCATTTGGTTACCTTGGTTGCCAAGGTGTTTACTTGGTCTTCCCACTCGGGCTCTGTGGCTACATGCGGCCGCACTAAAAGTAGATCTATGTCGCTGGAGGTTGTCATTTGGCCGCGAGCGGCAGATCCGAACACCGCGGCATACACAGGTGGGATTCGCCACGACTTCAAGAGGTCTTCGAGACTTGCTAGGAACGTCTCTTGTATTCGAGCTAGCCCGACGATGTGCTGTGCGGCGAGATGATCCTGATTGAACCGGTATGCGAAGGCGTTGCCAATCCGTTCGGACAGCACGATTCCTTGGCTGTTCAATCGGCGCAAAACCTTGCGGATTCCTTCCTCTGAATGTTGCGTCAAGATCCTGTGTACTTGTCCTGTTGTGAACGTGGCACCTTGCCTTGCGAGAACCGTGAGGACGTCACCGTCCAGTGTGGGTGTGATCGTTGCCAGCGGCCGGTTCAACTCCACCGGGGACCTCCTCGGGAGGACAACTATAGTGCGTATTCATGTATAAAAGTGTGCCTACCCGTACTATAGTGGACCTAGGTGACGTTGCCTAGCGGGCAGCCGCGCGCCGCGCGCCGCGCGTCCGTGCTCGGTTGGGCGACTGCGAACTTGCGGTGGCAACAGGCGATCACTCGAAGTGGCCGACGTGCGTCGATCGACCTCAGCGAGTGTGTGCGAACACGGGACCCGAGCACGCAGTCGGTCAGGGCCGTGCGCTTGCCGTACCTCTTCGTCAGGCCTTCGGTTCTCGTAGGGTGTGGTCGATCCCGGCCACCACATAGCCGCGGCTCGCGAGGTCCTCGGCCAGAGCGGTGAAGGAGCTGCGGGCCGCGTGAAGCCGGGGGAGAGCACCACGAGCGGCAACCCGCGTTTGCCTCCCGCCGGATCGGCGTCGGTGTAGGTGTTGGTCCTGGTCGACATCACCGTGGTCGCGGAGGCCGCGGACGGTGTCGAGGCGGTCGAGCTGGCCCGCAGGCTGCGCCCGGACGTGTGCCTCGTGGACATCCGCATGCCCCGTCTCGACGGCATCGAGTACGTCTACGGCGCGCTGCGGCGGTGCGGTCGGCTTCATCCTGAAAGACGCCGGCCCTGCGCTGCTCGCCGAGGCCGTCAGCCGCGAACGTCGGGTCGGGATCGCCTCCTGGGCCTGGGAGAACGGCATCGTGAAGGACACCTGACGCCAGTGGCCGCCGACGGGCAGGTGACGGCGCGGCGGGCTGCCGGAGGGTTCGCTCCGGCAGCCCGCCGCTCGTGATCAGTCGCGTACCGCCAGCACGTGGCCGTAGCCGACCGAGATGGCGTCGACGCCCGTCAGCGGGTCGGCCGCGCAGTTCGCCGCTCCCGGCGCGCACACCACCGTCGGGGTCGAGCGGTCGGTGGCTGTGCCGTCGCCGACTCGGCCGTCGACGTTGATTCCCCAGCTCACGGCTGTGCCGTTCACCACCGCCGCACTCTGGGTGGTTCCCGCCGAGATCGCGCTCACGTTCGACAGCGGGTTGCTCGCGCAGTCGGTCGCGTCCACCGCGCACACCCGGACCGTGGTGGACCGGTAGTCGGTCGTGCCGTCGCCCAGTTCGCCGGAGTAGTTGGCGCCCCAGCCCACCACCGTGTGGTCGGACAGCAGTGCGAGGTTGTGGTGGTCGCCCGCCGACACCGCGATCGCTCCGGTCAGCGGGTTGGTCGCGCAGTTGGTCGCACCGACCGCGCACACCGGGGCCGGGGTCGTCTTGTTCCGACCCCACGTCAGCACGGAACCCGTCGACAGCAACGCCACCGTGCGTTCCGCGCCTCCGTCCACAGAGGACACGCCGGTCAACGGGTCGGCCGCACAGTCCACCGCGCGGGACGCGCACACCAGCACGGGTGACCGGCGGGTGGTCGTGGTGCCGTCGCCAAGCTGACCCGAGTCGTTGTCGCCCCACGCCACCGCGCGGCCGTCGGACAGTACGGCCACGCTGTGGTTGCCGCCAGCTGCGATGGCGACCACGCCGGTCAGCGGGTCGGCCGTGCAGTCGGTCGCACCGACCGCGCACACCGGGACCGGCTTGTAGCGCGTGTTCGACGTCCCGTCGCCCAGCTGGCCGAGCCAGTTGTCGCCCCAGGCCAGGACCTGGCCGTTCGACAGCAGGGCCAGGCTGTGGTTCCCGCCTGCCGCGATGGCGATCGCGCCGGTCAGCGGGTCGGCCGCGCAGTCGGTCGCGCCCACCGCACACACGGGGTGCGGCACGCTGCTGTGGGCCGACGTACCGTCACCGACCTGCCCGTGGCCGTTGAAACCCCACCCCAGCACGCTGCCGTCAGCCCGCAACGCCAGGCTGTAGCCGCTCGAGCCGAACCCGTCGGACCCGCCGCCAGCGGCGACGGCGGTGAGGTCGGCGAGCTGGTCGGTCGCGCAGTCGGCACTACCCGGGGCGCACACGGCGGCAGGCCGGGCCTGTCCCGGCACGCCGTCACCGAGCTGTCGACCGGACCCGTCACCCCACGCCAGCACCCGGCCGTCCGGCAACAGCGCGGTGCTGTGGCTGCTGCCCGGCGCGAGAGCGGTGACGCCGGTCAGCGGTGCGGCAGCGCAGTCGGCGGTGGCGGTGGAGGCGCACACCGGTACCGGTGTGCCGCGGTTGGTCGTGCTGTAGTCGCCCAGTTGGCCGTCCTCGTTCTCGCCCCAGGACAGCACCTGCCCGCCGCCGAGCAGCGCCTGGCTGTGCAGCCCACCCGCGGCGATGGCCGAGACACCGGTCAGCGGATCGGCGCCGCAGTCGGTCGCCCCCACCGCGCACACCTGGACCGGCGTGGTGCGATCGGTCGTGGTGGTGTCGCCTACCTGGCCGTAGCCGTTGTGCCCCCACGCCAGCACGGTCCCGGCGGTGGTCAGCGCCAGGCTGGTGCCCCACAGACCGTCCTGGCTCTGGACCGCGCCCCCGGCGGCGAGGCCGGTGACACCCACCAACGGGTCGGCCGCGCAGTCGGTCGCGCCCGGCGCGCACACCGGCGCCGGCGTGGTCCGGTCGGTCATCGTGCCGTCGCCCAGCTGGCCGGTGAGGTTGCTGCCCCACGACACGACCGTGCCGTCGGCGCGGCGAGCCAGGTTGTGCGCCCCTCCGACGGACAGGGTCGTGACGTCGTTCAGCGGGTCGGCGGCGCAGTCGGTGGCGCCCACCGCACACACGGGTGCCGGTGTGTCCTGGTCGTTCGTGGTGCCGTTGCCCAGCTGGCCGAACGCGCCGTCGCCCCAGGACAGGACGGTGCCGTCGGTCAGCACCGCGACGCTGTGCCGCTGACCGGCAGCGATGGTCGCGACGTTCGTCAACGGGTCGGCAGCGCAGTCGGTGGCACCGACCGCACACACCGGCCTCGGCGACGTCGCGTAACCCGTCGCGAAGTGCCCGAGCTGACCGTGTTCGTTGCTACCCCAGGAAAGAAGAGTGCCGTCGGCCAGCAAACCGAGGCTGTGCCTCTCGCCCGCCGCGACGGCCGCGACGTTCGTCAGCGGGTCGGTGGTGCAGTCGGTCGCGCCCACCGCGCACACCGGCACCGGGGTGCCGCGGTCGGCGTTGATGCCGATGCCCAGCTCCCCCGAACCGTTCCTGCCCCAGCCCAGAACGGTGTTGTCGGCCCGGAGGGCCAGTGTGTGGCCCCCGCTCGCGACGAGACTCGTCACGCCGGTGAGCGGGTCGGACGCACAGTTCGTGGTGCCCTGCGCGCACACCAGCGTCGGTCTGCTCCGTTTGCTGGTGTCTCCGTTGCCCAGCGCGCCGTCGCCCCGGTTTCCCCACGACAGCGCGGCCGAACCCGAAGAACTGCCGAGCGGTTGCGCGGTCGCCGGTGTGGTCAATCCCCAGGTGGTTATCGCGGAAGCGAGAACTGTCACGGTCGCCAGAGAGCGCATTGTCGTCGTGCGAATTGCGATCACACCCCTATTGCGTGCGCCAGAAGGCGCGCATCACCCCAGATAAACGTACGAATGCTATGGGCACCCGGGTGGTCTGGACAACGAGCCGCGGCGTAGTTGCGTGGTTATTGCGTGTGGCAGGCTTCTCGCGTGGCGGCGTGAGGTAGGAGGTCGAAGGTGAGGGCACTCGGGGAGTTAGACCCGAGACACGTCGGACCGTTCCGGTTGGTCGCCGGTCTCGACACGGACGAGATGGGGCCGGTGCTGCTCGGCGGCGCGCCGGATGGCCGGCTCGCCGCGGTCAAGCTGGTCAGCCCGCACCTTGCCGCCGACCCCGGGTTCTCCCAGCGGTTCGCTCGTGAGGTGGCGGCGTTGCGGCAGGCGGCCGGGGACTCGGTCATCGACGCCGGGCCTGCCGAGCGCCCTCCGTGGCTGGCCGTGGAGTTCCTGCCCGGTGTGTCACTGCGCCAGGTGATCGACCGCGGCGTCCTGTTCGGCGAGGACGCGGTGGTGCGGCTGGCCGCCGGGCTGGTCGGCGCCCTGACCGGACTGCACGGTGCCGGTCTGGTGCACCGCGACCTGACACCCGTCAACGTGCTCCTCGACGAGGACGACGTGCGCGTGGTCGACTACGGCGTCGCCCGGGCCCTCGACCACGACGTCAGCCTCGTGGTCGGGACGGCCGCGTTCATGGCGCCGGAGCAGGCGGGTGGTCGGCCGCCGACCACGGCGACCGACATCTTCTCGCTCGGTGCGGTGCTGCACCTCGCGGCCACGGGCCGTCCCCCGTTCACCGGCGCGACGCGGGCCGAGACGTTGACGCAGGTGGTGGGGGCACAGCCGGTCCTGTCCCCGTCGCTGCCGTCGCGGGTGCGTGCGCTGCTGGCCGCCTGCCTCGCGAAGGAACCACACCAGCGCCCGACGCTGGACCAGCTGCGCGCGATGATCGGCTCGATCCCGCCGGTCGCGCAGCCGTGGCCGCCGTTGGTGCGGCAGCTGACCGGCGAGCAGCGCACCGAGATCGGGCGCCTGCTCGGCAACGTGACCGCGCCCGCTGCCCCGCCGACCGTGCGCGTGGCACCGGTCGTCGTGCCCGCCGCCCCGCCGCCACCCCGGCGCACCAGGCGCGAACGTGAGCGTGAACCCGAACGCTGGAAGCCGGACATGTGGGCGGTCGTCTCCGGCGGGGCGATCGTGGTGGCGATCGTGTTCGCCATCGTCATGTTCAACGTGCTCACACCGGACCGGCCGATCAGGGCGAGTGAACAGTCCCCGACCGCCCCGACCACCACGACGACCGAGGAAACCACGACGACGACCGCCACCACGACGACGACGGTCGAGGACGAGCCGCCGTTCGGTGAGGTCACCGGGCTGGCCGGGAAGTGTGTGGACGTCGCCGGGGCACGTACCGACAACGGCACCCCCGTCCAACTCCAGGAGTGCAACGGGACGGACGCCCAGCAGTGGGAGTTCACACCGGACGGCACCATGGAGGCGCTCGGCAAGTGCCTCGACGTGAGCGGTGGCGCCACCAACGACGGCACGACGGTCCAGCTCTACGACTGCAACGGCACCAAGGCACAGCAGTGGGTCGTCACCACGGAGGGCTGGATCCTCAACGCGGGCTCCAACAAGTGCCTCGACATCCCGGGCAGCGCCACCAACGACGGCACCCAGCTGATCATCTGGACCTGCCACGGTGAGGAGAACCAGATCTGGACCCCACCTGTCTGAGTGACGTCACCAGGTGAGCTCCGGTTCGTACGGGGTGGGGTCCATGCCCTTCGCGTGCAGCCATTCCCGGTTCAGGTGTGTTGTGCGGTATGGGGTGCCGTCGTCGGTGACCATCGTCGCCACCGGGCCTTGTTCGTGCATCGTGGTCGTCAGGTGGTGGATGCCCCACAGGCTCGTTCCTGTTGCCGGGCCTGCGTTGACGCCCTTCTCGTGCAGCCACAGCAGAGCGGCGGCTGATGCCGCGTCGGGGACCGGGATCACCAGGTCGATCACTCCCGGGTGGAATCCTGGTTCCACTCGTGGGCGGCCGATGCCCGGGATGCGGGACGGCATGCCGGTGCCGTAGTCGCGGGCGCCGGTCGCCCATGCCGGGAAGTACGCGGAGTTCTCCGGGTCCACCACCGCCAGTTTGGTCGGCAGGCCTTCCCTGCGGATGTGGCGGCCCAGCGCTGTCGCCGTGGCGCCGGTGCCCGCGCCCACCACTATCCACTGTGGAGGTTCCGGTAACTGGGCGAACAGTTCGTCCGCGATGGTCGGGGGCCAGGCCGCCACCGCTGGTTCCGCGGCTGTGAAGTGGTCCAGGAAGTGGGCTGCCCAGCGGTCTGCCAGCGCCCGGCCTTCCTGCTGCAGTGCTGCCGGGGGTTGTTCCGCTCGTTGCCAGCGGCCGCCTTCCTTTTCTATGCGTGCCAGCACTTCTGGATCTGTCTTCGCGGGAACTATGGCTGTGGAGCTGAGGTTCAGCAGCGTTGCGAAGTGGGCGGCCGCGGTCGCTACCGGGCCCGCTGTCGCCGTGATCACCTGCGTTGTCGCGGTGATCTCGCCGCTGGCGATGGCGTGGCAGAACATCGCCGCGACGGTCCGGTGTTTGGTGCTGCCGGTGGGCAGGGTCGTCTCGTCCTTCAGGACGACCTCGGTCCTGCCCACCCGCAGTGTGCGCAGTGGGGTCTCGGTGTGTGCCGATCTGATCTTGCGGATTGACTCGGCCGCCCACGTGCTCATGGTTCGAATTTAGTGCTGTGTCCGCTTGCGTTGGCCGGGGGTGGGTTCGTGGTTTGTCCTTGCCGGACGTCTTCGCCTGACGACTTTGCCTCCGGACGGGGTTTGCCTCCGGCGGCTCCTCGCCGGAGGGGCAGGTCTCTGGGATGCAGGCAGCCTCGGGTGTGGTGTGGGGCTTGCGGCCCCCGGCGCCTGCGCGCCCTCGCGACGTCCCGTTGTCGCTTCTGGCTTAGAAGGACACTCGTTCCACGCTGTCTGCCCTCAGCACCGACTGCTGGTCGAACTGTTCCTTGTAGTCGGTGCGGATTTCTTCCAGTTCGCGGTTCGCTGTCCGGTCGCCGAACGGGTACAGGATGATCAGGACGTACGAGTCCTCCTTGCCGCCCATCCACTGGCCGTGTGCCTCCAGCCAGGTGAGGCCGTCCGGGAAGGCCGGGGTGACCTCCTTGTCCAGGAACAGTTCGAAGTCCGCCGGGGTGATCGGGGTGCCGTCCGGACGGTTGCCGCCGAAGTACAGCTCCGTTCGCTTGTACGACTCGCCTGGGGCCGGGGCCGGGGCGGCCGCCGACGTCGAGTCCGAGGCCGCTGTGGTCGCGCCCGCGGTCCTCATGCCGAGGAGCAGTGCGGTCAGGATGCCTGCCACCGCTGTGCGTCGTGTCGTCATGGGGACATTCAAACCGCGGACGGCCTGTTCGCACAGGGTGTTCCACCTGGCGGTTACTGTCTTGCGCGTGAGAGCTGAAGGCACGTTCACCGCGCACGAGTTCACCGCCGTCGACGCCAAGCCCGCGTTCGAGGTGCGGACCGGGACCGAGGTCGGCGTGTCGACCATGGAGAAGCGGTACGCCGGTCAGGTCGACGGGCGGTCGGCGACCTTCTTCACCGCCGCGTTCGACCAGGCCACCGGGGTCGGCACCTACGTGGCCATGGAGTCCTTCGACGGGTCGCTCCGCGACGTCACGGGCACCTTCAACTTCGCGCACCTCGCGTCCACGCGCGGCGCCGACCGGATCGACGAGGCCTTCGTCATCGTGCCGGGCAGCGGCACCGGTGGGCTCACCGGCATCGGCGGGTCCGGCGGGCTCACCGTGGACGCCGACGGCACGCACCGGGTCTGGTTCGACTACACACTCGAGAAGTAGCGCTTCACCAGCTCGAGCAGTGCCGCTGGTCCGTGCGGCCACCGCCACCGTCGCGCGGACGGCCTCGTCGTGGCGTACCGGTGAGAGGTGGTCACTTCGACTGCGGCAGCTTCACCGATCCCTTCCTGGTCCGCCCGGCCGACGGCGGTGGCACCACCGGACCAATGTCGCCGTCCGGGGCCTCGTCCAGGTCGACGATCACCGGCGCGTGGTCGCTCGGGCCCGTGCCCTTGCGGGCATGCCGGTCCACCCACGCCGCCCGCACCCGGCCCGCCACCGGAGCCGACGCCAGCACGAGGTCGATGCGCATCCCGAGGTCCTGGTGGAACATGCCTGCGCGGTAGTCCCAGTAGGTGAAGACCCGCTCGTCCGGCCACCGGTCGCGCACCACGTCGCGTAACCCCAGGTCGACCAGGGATGTCAGCGCGGCCCGCTCCGGCGGCGTGACGTGCGTCTGCCCGACGTAGGCCGCCGGGTCGAACACGTCCGCGTCCGTCGGCGCGATGTTCATGTCGCCGCACAGCATCGCCGCGTCCGGTCCCGCCGACACCACTTCGCGCAGCGCCCCCAGCCACGCGAGCTTGTACCGGTAGTGGTCGGAGTCCGGCTCCCGCCCGTTCGGCACGTACAGCGAGTGCACCCGCACCCCGCCGCAGGTCGCCGCGACCGCCCGCGCCTCGGGGTCCGGGAACCCCGGCGCTCCCGCCACGCCGATGGTCACGTCGTCGAGGCCGGCCTTCGACAGGATCGCCACGCCGTTCCACCCGGGCTGGCCCGCGATCGCGAACTCGTACCCGCGCTCCGCCAGCTCGGCACCGAGTAACTCGCCGAACGCGGCGTCGGTCAGCTTGGTTTCCTGCAGGCACACCACATCCGGCTGCCGCTGGTCGAGCCAGGGCAGCAGCCTCGGTAGCCGCTGCTTGACGGAGTTCACGTTCCATGTCGCCACTCGCACGCCACAAACGCTAGCCCCACCCACCGACAGTTCGCCGCGCTACCGCCGCCACCTGGGGAAACGGTAGGCGCGCAGCCGCTTGTCCATGCGTGTCAGCGTCACCGCGTCCGGCGGCCAGTAGGTGGCGTCCACGATCCGGTCCAGCGTCTCCCAGCACTCCTCGCGGTGCCGCCACGCCGAGTCCAGCAGCCGTCGCCGCAGCACGGCCAGCCGCACCAGCATGGGGAACGCGAGTGCGGGCAGTGCCGAGTCGTTGGTGGACTGCGCGTCGAACACCGCGGTGCGGAACGCGGTCACCGCGTCGGCGAGCGTGTCCCGGGCCGCCCGGACGTCGCGCGACGGTTCGGGCGTGGTCGTCAGCGCCACGGTGATCAGGCCCGCCACCGCCGGGCGGATGTCGTCGGGCCACTGCACCGCCGCGGCCGCGGCCGGCAGGGTCGCCGCCAGCGCGAGCCCGGCGACCCGCGTGATCGGAGCCGTGTCCAGCGCCGCCAGCAGCGGCTGCGGATCGGTACTGACCTCGTGGACGTCCGGGAGGTCGAGCAGTGCCAACAGGTCCGGGTCGGGTGCGACGACCGGTTTCGTCGACCGCAGCAGGTCCGCCACCGCGGCCACCAGCTCGTCCCGGACCGGGGCGTCCGGCTCGGTCAGCAGCCGGTGCAGTGCCGGCGTGACGGTGCCGCCGCTGGCCGGGCCGTCCGCGGCGACCGGCGGCAGCTCCCACGGGCGCCTGCTGAACCGGGGATCCGGTGTCGTGTAGCTCATGTCGTGGCCGCCGCGATCGTCCGCACCGCCGCACCCATGGCACGACTGTACGACACAACGTCTCGCACAACCGCCGAGGTCGTCGACCTCGGCGTACATCTTGATCTCCTGGGGCTCGTCGGTGAATGCTCACCTCCACGTCGGAGGACCGGCGGCCGGTTCGACACCGCGAGGGCAGAAACTTGAGCGAGCCACGCAGCCGGTGGTCCATGATCGCGGTCTTCGCGCTGCTCGGGGCCGTCACGCAGACCCTGTGGGTCACGTACGCGCCGGTCACGGACGCGGCGGGCCGGTACTACGACGTCGGTGACGGCGCGATCGGCTGGCTCGCCAACGTGTTCCCGCTGCTCTACGTGGTGCTCGCGATCCCGGCCGGGATCGTGCTCGACCGGTGGTTCCGCGGCGGGCTCGCGGCGGGTGCGCTGCTCACGGCGACCGGTGCCGTGGTCCGGATCCTCGGCGACACGTACGTGTTCGCGCTGGCCGGGCAGCTCGTCGTGGCCGTCGCGCAGCCCCTGGTGCTCAACGCCATCACCGGTGTCGCCGGGCGCTACCTCGCGGAACGGCACCGGCCCACCGGCATCGCGGTCGGGTCCGCCAGCACGTTCGCCGGGTTGATCGTCGGGTTCGGGCTCGGGGCGGTGTTCACCGAGGACGTGCGCACCCTGCTCGTGGTGCAGGCCGGGCTGGCCGCGGTCGCGGCGGTCGCCCTGGTGTCGGTGCTGCGCACGCCGGCCGAGCACCGCGCGGAGGTCGCGCCCGCCGGGTTCGGCGCGCTGCGGATCGCGTGGGGCGACCCGTTCATCCGGCGGCTGTGCGCGCTGGTGTTCGTGCCGTTCGGGGTGTTCGTCGCCCTGTCGACGTTCGCGCAGCCGCTGCTCGAGCCCGCGGGAGTGGCGGAGGAGACGGCGGGGCTGATCCTCATCGCCAACGTGGTGGCGGGTGTGGCCGGGTGCGCCGTGGTGCCGGTCTGGGCTTCCCGCCGAGGGCGTGAGCTGGCCGTGCTGACCACGTCGTTGCTGGTCACGGTCGTCGCGTGCGTGGTGCTCGCGCTCGTGCCGGGGGTGGTCACCGGGTTCGTGGCGCTCGCGCTCATCGGATTCGGGCTGCTGCCCGCGCTGCCGATCGTGCTGGAGCTGACCGAGCGGCGGGCCGGGCGCAGCGAGGGCACGGCCGCCGGGCTGATGTGGCTCGCGGGCAACCTCGGCGGGCTGGTCGTCGCGGCCGTCGTCGGGGTGCTCGTGGGTGAGCCGTTGCTCGCGTTCCTGTTGCTCGCTGTGCTCAGCCTGTTGACGTTGCCACTTCTGCGGTCCTTCAGCCGGGTGAGTACGTCCGAGCCAGCGCGGCCACCGACCGCGTGATCCGGTCCCGCAGCTCGGCCGGTGCCAGCACTTCGACGTCCGCGCCGAAGCCGAGGAACAGGCGGTGCGCGTGGCCCATCTTCTCCACCGGCACGGTCGCGGTCACCCAGCCGTCGGGGTCCGGCGCCGACGCGGTCTCCTCGACGGCCCGGTGGATGGCCGGTTCGACCGCGTCGACCAGGTTGCCCCGCAGTTCGGGGGAGACGCGGATGGTCGCGGTGCCGACGTGCCGCCGGGCGTCGAAGTCGTCGAGGTAGGACTGCCAGAACGCGGCGAGGTCGAAGTCGGCGGGGCGGCGGCAGTCCTCGTCGAGCACCGTCAGCTCGCGGATCTGGGAGACCCGGTACGTGCTGATCCGCTTGCCGGCGGCCACCAGGTACCAGCGACCTGCCTTGAGCACGAGGCCGTACGGGTCCAACGTTCGGGTGACCTCGGTCGGGGCGCGCCAGCGGTGGTAGTGGATGTGGATGCGGCGCTCCCGCCACACCGCGTCGGCCGCCGCCGCGAGGGCCGGGGTGTCGTCCGGCTCGGCGTACCAGCTCGGCGCGTCGAGGTGGAAGCGCTGCTGGATGCGGGTGGCGCGGTCGCGCAGCTCCGGCGGCAGGGAGGCGGTGAGCTTCAACCAGGCCGCGGCCACCTCGGCGCCCAGCCCGAGTTCGCGCGCCGGGCCGGGCAGGCCGGTGAGGAACAGCGACTCCGCCTCGTTCTCGGTGAGCCCGGTCAGGCGGGTGCGGTAGCCCTCGAGCAGCTGGTAGCCGCCCGAGTGCCCGGCCTCGCCGTACAGCGGGACGCCTGCGGCGTGCAGCGCGTCGACGTCGCGGTACACCGTGCGGACGGAGACCTCGAGCTGCTCGGCGAGCTGGGCGGCCGTCAGCCTGCCCCTGGTCTGCAACAGGAGCAGTAGCTGGACGATCCGCGCCGCGCGCACGGTGAGAAACCTTAGATCAACTGACATTCGGTGTCAGTGGATGCGCCATAACGTGCGCGGCATGACGAACAACTTCGACTTCCTCGTCGGCACCTGGAACACCACCCAGCGCAAGACGAAGCCGTTCGACGGCGACGACACGTGGGAGTCCAGCGACGGGACGATGGTCAACTACTCGCTGTTCGACGGTGCCGCGAACGTCGACGAGGTGGACCTGCCCGGCTTCGGTTTCCGGGGGATCTCGTTGCGGGTGCAGGACCCGGTCACCCAGGACTGGTCCATCTACTGGGTGAACTCCCGCGACGGGAAGCTGGCGCTGCCGCCGGTGGTGGGGCGGTTCGACGAGCACGGCGTCGGTGAGTTCTTCAGCGACGAGGAACTGCAGGGAAAGCAGATCAGGGTCCGGTACCGCTGGTCGGGGATCGCGGAGAAGACCGCGCGGTGGGAGCAGGCGTTCTCGTTCGACGGCGGCGAGACCTGGGAGACCAACTGGGAGGCCGATTTCACCCGTTCGTAGTCGTGCGCGGCGGTGCGAGTGCGAGGGGTGCTCGCACCGCCGCGTCCGGAATGTCCGGCCGGTGCGTGGTGTTGCCGTGATCATGTCGTTCGTGATGACGGAACAGGAGCGCGAGGAGTTCCTCGCGGAGGTCCACGTCGGGGTGCTGGCGGTGGCGCGGGACGGCGCCGGGCCGCTCGCGGTGCCGGTC
Source organism: Actinophytocola algeriensis (assembly GCF_014203735.1). GTDB lineage: Bacteria > Actinomycetota > Actinomycetes > Mycobacteriales > Pseudonocardiaceae > Actinophytocola > Actinophytocola algeriensis. Next base: position 537,448 of record NZ_JACHJQ010000001.1, read on the forward strand.
TGGTACCGGTACGAACCTGGTGGGGACGTGCAGATCTGGATGGAACGCCGGTCGCGCAAGTACCGGGCGATCGAGCAGGCGGGACGGCTGTCGCTGGTGGCGCAGACCGAGTCGTCGCCGTACAAGTACGTGTCGGTCGAGGGGCCGGTCGTGTGGACTGAGCGGCCGACCCGGGACGAGGCGGTCGCGATCACGTCGCGGTACGCGTCGCGGGAGCAGGCCGAGGCCTATGTGGACAGTGAGCTGGGGCCGGACTCGGTGCTGGTGCGCATGAGGCCCGAGAAGTGGCTCAGTAACGACCAAAGCAAGAAGTAGGACCTCGTCGAGGCGTGCGGCGGTTGCCTGCCCTGGCTCGATGTCGGTGTCGCGTCACAGGTCGTTGAAAGGTGGTGCGTAGGCGAAAGGGCCTCGGACCGTCGAGTCGTATGTGGACAGCGGCCGGGCCTGGAAGTGGTCGGCCCACTCGGGGACCGGAGGGGTGATGCCGAAGTTCGCCGCTGGTTCGAAGCCGAAGCGCGGGTAGTAGTCGGTGTGGCCCAGCAGGACCACCACGGGTTCGTCCAGCGCGTCCGCCGCGGCCAGGACCGCGTGCATCAGTGCGGTGCCCACGCCTGACTTCTGCGCCGCCGGGTCCACGCCCAACGGCCCCAGTCCCAGCGCGGGGACTTCGCCGACGTGGGCCCTGGTGCACACCACGTGTCCGACGACCTTCCCGCTGAGTTCCGCCACCAGCGACAGGGGCGGCAGCCACGCATCCGAGGCCCGGAGTGCCGCCACCAGTCGTGACTCCACCTCGCCTGCGAAGGCCGCCTTGTGGATCTCGGCGATCGTGGGTGCGTCCGACTCGTGTTCTCTTCTCACCAGCACGGCGGTCACTCTCGCACACGTGGTGGTCGGATTCATCCGCGTTTTGCCCGGATCGCCAGTAGTTCCGGGGCCAGGATCGTCACCGCTCCAGGTTCGACCAGGACCAGGCCTTCCTCGGTCAGTGTGCGCAGGGCTCGGTTCACCGAAACCCTTGTCAGGCCCAGGGTTTCGGCCAGGCCCTGCTGGGCCCCCGGCAGTCGCACGCGCGACCTCGCCGAGCGGGTCAGCCAGGTCGCCACGCGTGTCGTGGCGTCCGCGTAGCTCGTCAGGGTCAGGTCTTCCTGGGTCTGGCGCAGCTGTCCTGCCAGGTGGGTCAGGACGTGGTGGCGTACCGCGGGCACGTCCACCAGTGCCAGGAACTCGGCCGCCGGGATCAGGGTCAGCCGGGACCGCGTGACGGCCAGCCAGGTCGCCGTGTGGCCGCCGCCGTCCAGTACCGCCGCCTTGTCCACCGCGCACGGGGCCGGGAAGTCGCCCAGTCGGCGCCGGTGACCGCCGGCTGTCTCGTGGACCGCCGCCAAGGTGCCTGTCTCCACCACTATCAGGTGCCTGGCCGGGGCGCCTCGGGTCGCCACCACCTCGCCTGGTGCCACCTCGCGTACCGGCGACACCGCTGCCAGGTGGGTCAGGTGCGCCGCCGGCAGCGTGGCCAGCAGTGGGACGTCGGCCAGCATGGAGGCAGTATCGCCTGATACAGCCCAGGGTGGTGCCGGTGGCCTAGCGTCGGCGCGTGATCGTGCTCGAGCTTGCCTTCGACGACAGTCCCCAGCGGCTTGCCGCTCGGCCCGCGCATCGACAGCGGCTGGCTGAGCTGCACGCGTCCGGTGTCCTGGTGATGGCCGGGCCCTTCGCCGACGATTCCGGTGCGTTGCTGGTGTTCGCCGGTGATCGGTCCTCTGTGGACGCCATCGTGGCGGCCGATCCGTACTACTCCGTCGACGGGGTGCGGGTGGCCGGGTTACGGGAGTGGCTTCCCGTCCTCCCGTAGGCCGGGGGCCGCGTCGCGGATCAGGGACAGCAGGGTGGTGCTCAGCACCAGGTGTACCTGGTTGCGGGTCAGGTCCTGGCGGACCAGCCACTCCCGGGCGGCTGACTTCACCATGCCGCCGTACGAGCGGACCATCGCTCGCAGCTCCGGCGCCGCCGCCGACAGCCTGGCCGCCTCCAGCACGCGGTCGGCGGCCAGTTCGTCCGCGTCCGCCAGGATCTTTTCCACCTCCGGGTCCTGGCCTATCGCGCCCGTCGCCGCCAGCCACGTCTTGCTGTTGCGGGCCACGCCGTCCAGGAACCAGTCGACCGCCGCTCGGATGCGGGTCTCCAGCGGGCCCTCCGGCAGCTGCTCTATCGCGAACCTCGGGATGGTCACCATGCGGCGCACCACCTCCAGGTACAGCTCCCGCTTGGTGCCGAAGTAGTGGTTGATCAAGCCGCGCGCCACCCCCGCGCGTGCCGCCAGCTCCGTGGTCGACACCGCCGCGTACGGGCGTTCGCCGAACAGGTGCATCGCGCACACGAGGATCTCTTCGCGGCGCTCGTCGGGTTCCAGCCTGCGCCTGCGGGGGGCGGCGGTCACGTCGTCACCGATCTGTTGGCGGACGGTCAACAACCCGGAGTATAGGAGCGGTTGCCGTAGTTCAACCTGGTGAACGTGTCGGTCGCGGCCGCCAGCTCCGCCTCGTCGAGCAGCCTCGGGGTGCCGAGCGCCGCCGCCCTGGCGTACACGTCCGACAGCCACTCGACCAGCTCGAGCCGCTCGCACGCCTGCTCGATCGACGCGCCGGTGGCGACCGCACCGTGGTTGCGCATCAGCACCGCCGACCGGTCCGCCAAGCCTTCGACGACCGACGCGGCGAGCTCCGGTGAGCCGAACGTCGCGTAGTCCGCCACCCGCACCACGCCGCCGAGCCGCACGGTCAGGTAGTGCACCGGCGGGAGCACGTCGTGGGTGAGGCCGACCGCGACCGACGCGGGGGAGTGGGCGTGCGCGATGGCGCCGACAGCAGGGAATGCCCGGTAGACCGCGAGGTGCAGCGGCAGCTCCGACGTCGGCGGCAGGTCACCGACCGCACCTCGCCCGAGTGCGAGACCAGGGTCAGGTCACCCGCCCTCAGCTCGCCCAGCACCGTGCCCGAGCCCGTCACCAGCACGTCCGGCCCGGCCCGCGTCGACAGGTTGCCCGACGTACCCGTCACCAGACCCCCCGCTGCCAGCCGCCGTCCGGCCTCGACCAGGCGATCAGCCGTGGGCACCAGGGCTCCCGACGAGCGTCCGCAGCTGGGACAGCAGCTCGCTGCGGCTGGACGCGCCGAGCCGCTGCCGCATCCTGGCCACGTGGTGCTCGACGGTCTTCGCGGAGATGAACAGCCGGTCGCCGACGTCCTTGTACGTCATCCCCGACACCACCAGCTCCGCGACCTGCAGCTCCCGCTCCGACAACGTCACCTCGGGGATCGACGACCGCGGTTCGTCCGGCACCGTTCGTGCCGCCACCGGCTTGCCCTGCAGCAGCCGGGCGCAGTCGAGCAGCCGCACCATCGCCTTGCGGTCCGAGGTCCGGGTCGCGGCCCGGCCGGCGAGCCGCGCGGCGTCCCACGTGAACCCGGCGGCGTGCAGCCCCCGGGACGCGTCCTCGACGGCGTCCGGGTCGACCTTGCCCGCCATCAGCTCCACCCAGCAGCGGCCCGCGGCCGCGACCATGCCGAACTGCTCGTCCTTCGCCGCCGCCCGCTCCATCGCCTCGACGTGCTCCTCCGCGACGTCGACCTCGTCGGCGATGACGGCCGCGTGCAGCCCGCCCCACCACAGCGGCGTCGCCCACAGCGGCGGGTTGCCCAGCCCTTTCAACAGTGTGCGCGCCTGGTCGAGGTGGGCGGACAGCCGCGCCTCCTCCCGCAGCCGGGCCGCGGCCACCATCAGCTCGCCCAGCGGCAGGATCGTGAACAGGTCCATGGGGTGGCGCAGCAGCGCCTCACCGGCCTGCAGCCACGCCCGGCCCAGCGTGTTCGTGTCGCCGGCACGCCGGGCAACGCCCAGCTCGATCGCCACCGCGAACAGCCAGTCGCGGGGCTCGAGGTGCGCGCCGCGCAGCGCCGTGAGCTGCTCGGCGGCGGCCGTGAGGTTGCCGCGCACCATGGTGATCCACGTGCGCAGCAGCTGGTGGCGGGTCGCGAGCGGCGCGCCACCGGTGCCCGCCGCGACGGCACGGTCCACCAGTGAGGACGCCGTGCTCAGCTCCCCGTAGTGCAGCGCGAGCAACGCACCCAGCGCGGCCGGGCTGTCCGGCAGCAGCACACCGCGGCCGACCGGTTCGAGCAGACCGGACGCGCGCACCATCATCGACAGCGCGGTCGTGGGTGTCCCCGCCACCGACTCGTGCAGCCCGTTCGACATCAGCGTGAGCGCGCTCGACAGCGAGGTCGGCGGCCCGTCGGACGACGCCTGCCCGCGTACCTCCCGCGCGTCCGCGAGGTCACCGATGCCCAGCAGGCCGAGCGAGGCGAACTGCTTGCCCTCCTCGGTGCCCGACCACCGGTACAGCTGGGCGCTGCGGAACAGCTGGCCCCGGTGCGCGAGCGCCGCCGCGGCCACGCCCGCCGCGTGCCGCCGCCGCGCGGCGGACTCCGTGGTGATCACCTCGTCGGCCAGGCGCAGCGCGCCGTCCAGGTCACCGGCCAGCGCGAGCGCCTCCGCCCGCAGCGCCGCGACCTGCAGCGGCGGCCTGCCCGCGGTCACCGCCGCCTCGTACAGCCGCGCCGAAAGGGCCGGATCGACGGGCAGGGCCTCGGCCGCGGCCGCCTCGAACGCCGTCGCCGCGGCCGCGCCGCCTATGCCCGTGCCCAGCAGCGGCCGGACCAGCGCCAGCACCTGACCGCCACGCGCGAGCTGCAGCTCCGCGAGCCGCTGGCGCATCCACGCCCGCCGCTCCACCGGCACCAGCGCGCGGATGGCCCGCCGCGCGATCGGCAGCAGTGCGCCCGCGGTGCCGACGAGCCCCGTCGACCGGGCCGCCTCCACGATCTCGCCGACCGCGGCCGCGTCCCGGTCCAGCAGGTCGACCAGCAGGTCCAGGTGCAGGCCGACCCCGGCGTCGGCGGCCAGCATGAACCGCAGCACGTCGTTGTCGAGCCGCGCCAGCTCGGGCCGGAACTCGGCGAGCGCGGCGACGGGGACCTCGGCCTTCGTCCCCGGCTTGTCCGGGCCGAGCGTCCGCGCCAGCCGGTCGACGAACCCCGGCACGCCGCCGGTCTCGGTGTGCACGAACTCGGCCAGCGCGTCCGTCCGGCGCCCGGCCGGGAGACACGCCCTGACCTGCTCTTTCGTGAACGGGGCGGGGATCAGCTGTTCCTGCGCGAGGTCGAGCAGCTCGGCGAGCGCGGCCGGCCGGGGCCACGGGCGCGCGGCCACGACCAGCCGGGTCCGTGCCGCCGCGTCCCGCAGCTGGGCGAGGTCGGCGTCGTCGAGCAGGTGGGCGTCGTCGACCACCAGCACGTCGTCGGTGACCTGGTCGAACGGCCCGGTGTGCACGGCCGCGCCGAGGACCGCGGCGAGGTGGTGCAGCAGGGTGGTCTTGCCGTAGCCGCCGGGCGCGACCACGGACACGTGGCCCCGCTGGTCGGTGGCCAGCGCCTCGAGGTGCCGCGCGGCGGCGTCGTCCAGGATCGGCGTCACTCGTCGTCCTCGTCGGGGTCGATGCGGCGGCGGCGCCGGGGCGGGTCGTCGGTGGCGACGGCACGGACATCGGACCGGTCAGCCCGGTCGGCCCGGCCTGCCCGGTCGTGTTTCCGCTCGCGATCGTCGTCGTCGCCCGCGAAGTCCCAGGAGCGCTGGTCGCGGTCCAGTTCGTCGACCTCGGCGCCACCGCCCCGCACGCGGCGGGTGAGGCGGGCGAGGCCGCGGGCGGGCGGGTCGAGCGCGGGGATCTCGACCGGCGGCCGGGGCGGCGGTGGCCCGATGTCGGCGACCTCCGGATCCATGTCGTCGAACCGCATGAGGTCAGTGTGCTGGGTGACCCCGGTCCCCGGCGTGACGGTGGGGGTCACCGGGACCGGGCTCGCCTGGACGGTCGGCTTGGCGACCCGGCCGCCCGCGAGCGCGGCGCCCCTGGCGATCGCCGTGGTCGGGTCGTCGGCCGTCACCACCCGCACCCGGATCGCCGCCGACACCAGCTCCGCGATCAGCGGCACGTGTGCGGACCCGCCGACCAGGACGACCGCGCGCAGCGCGTCCTTGTCCGCGCCCTCGACCGCGCGGTGCAGCACCTGCACGGTGTGCTCGACGACCGGCCGGATCATGCCGTCCAGGTCGGTGCGGTTGACCACGACCGTCGCCTTCCGCAGCCCCGGCGGCGCCGGGATCGTCACGGCCACCGCGGTGGACAGCCGCTCCTTCGCCTCGGTGCAGGCGGCCCGCAGCGCGGCGAGTGCGGCCGGGTTCTCCGGCAGCTCACCCAGCTCGGCGGCGACGTGCTCGGCGAGCAGGTCGTCGAACAGGGCACCGCCGAGCACGTCCGCGCTGTCCGCGTGCGCACGCAGTTCGAACCCGAACGCGCCCCGCCGCAGCACGGCCGCCTCGAACCGGCTCGCGCCGAGCGAGTACACCGCGACCTCCTGCCCGACCTCGACGCGGTCGGTCGCCGCGAAGGCCTCGGCGGCCGCGACCGGACGGGGGAGCAGTGTCAGCTCGGGGAGGTTCAGCTCGCGCAGCGCCGCCTGCAGCACGGTCCGGCGGTGGACACCCCAACCCACCGGGTGGGTGACCACCAACTGGCTGGCCGGAGTGCCCTCGAACGCCTCCACGCGGTCGACGACCCACGCCACGAGCGCGGCCGCGAGTGACTCCGCGGGGTAGTGCCTGCCCCCTAGGGCGAGGGGGACCTCGTCCCCGATCCGGTCGAGGAAGTCACGCGCGACGCGGTCGGGCGCCAGGGCGCCGCCGCGGATGGCGGCCGCGCCGACTTCGACGGCATCGTCGCCGGTCAGGAGTAGTACGGATGCGACTCCCGGCTGCTCGGAGTCCGTTTCGAGGGGCACGACCACGGGCTCGCTCCAGCTGTCGCGCTGGTTGCGGCTGACCGCCGCGATGGTGTGCGCGGTGCCGAGGTCGATCCCGAGGGCGTACGGCATTGCGGGCGTTACCTCCGTCCGTGCGGGCGGGCTATGTCGTACCAGGGGCCGGGGCCCCGTAGGGAAACCCCCAGTGGGTCCATGGGGCAGCCCCTAACCCCCTAACGAGTGAGTCATTGTTCGCCCTATGGGGCGAAACGACAACTCGGAGTGATCCCCGATGCCCCCCTCGGGCCGCTCTCCCTAGGTTGATCACCGCACGGCGCCGCGGCGTGTCGAGCCGCACCTCTCCACCACGACTTCGCCGCGCGCCAGTACTGAATTCGCTAGGAGAAATTCGTTGTCCTTCTCGATAGAGACCCTGCAGGACTTCGCGTTGACGCTGATCAACGACGAAGCCGCGAGGGCTGCCTACGCCGCCGACCCGGTCGGCGTGCTCAACGAGGTGGGCCTCTCCGAGTTGACGCCCGCCGATGTGCAGGAGGTTCTTCCCTTGGTCGCCGACAGTCTGCCCCCCGCCGGCATGCCCGCCGACGCTTCCGCTGACGCCAAGGCCGATGCGTCGGCCGAGGTTTCGGCCGACGCGCCGATGGACGGCTCGTGCGCCGACGACACGCCTGTCGAGGTGCCCGGCGCCGGCGATCTACCGGGCCTCGGTGCCCTGCCGGGGCTGGGTGACCTGCCGGGCCTGGGTGACCTGCCCGCAGTCGGTCTGCCCGAGCTGCCGGGTCTGAGCGATCTGCCCGGCGCTGGTGTGCCCGAGCTGCCGGCTCTGGGTGACCTGCCCGCGGTCGG
>NZ_JACHJQ010000001.1:545268-1326241 GCF_014203735.1 Actinophytocola algeriensis
CGGTCTGCCCGCGCTGCCCGCGCTGCCGGGCCTGGGTGACGGCTCGTGTGATGACGGGTCCGACGGTGACCCGTCCGGCCTCCCGGGGCTGGGCACTCTGCCCGCGGTCGGTCTGCCCGCGCTGCCGGCGCTGCCGGGTTTGGGTGACCTGCCCGGCGCTGGTGTGCCCGAGCTGCCGGCTCTGGGTGACCTGCCCGCGGTCGGTCTGCCCGCGCTGCCCGCGCTGCCGGGCCTGGGTGACGGCTCGTGTGATGACGGGTCCGACGGTGACCCGTCCGGCCTCCCGGGGCTGGGCACCCTGCCCGCCGTTGGTCTGCCCGCGCTGCCGAGCCTCGGCGACCTGGAGACCCCGCTCGGTGACCTCACCGCGGGTGTCGACACGGCCACCACCGGCCTCGGCGTCGACCTGGACGGCGACGTGCTCGACACGGCCGCCTCCGGCTACCTGGCCAACCCGGACGACTCGGACGCCCCGACCCTTTCGAGCTACACCGACACCGCGCTGGGTGACCTCGCGGCCGGTGCGAAGCTCGACCCGCAGGAGTTCGGCGGCTCGCTCGCCGGCAGCTCCGAGCTCGCGGACGCGGGCCTCGGCCTGGTCGGCCACGCCGGTGGCGACGTCGCCGCGTGGGGTGCCCTCGACACGGTGGCAGGCGACCTGGCCGGTGGCCTGCTCGCGGGCCCCGACGGTTTCGCGGTCGCCGCGGAGTCCCCGCTGGGCTCCTTCTCGGCCAACTCGGACGGTGACTTCTCCATCGAGCCGGGCGACCCGTCCGACCTGCTGGACGTCGACCACCTCGGGGACACCGGCGACGCGGTCGCCGGGACCGTCGCGCACTACGCCACGACCGGCGCAGGCGCTCTCACCGACGGCATCGAGTCCGGCAGTGACAACCTCGAGGGCCTGCTCACCGGTCCGGCCGCGCCGGTCGCCGGTGTCCTCGACACCACGACCGACACCGTCACCGACGGCATCGAGCAGGGTGGCGACCAGGTCTCCGAGCACCTGTCGAACCTCCCGACGGTGGACGACCTGCCGCTGCCGCAGCTGCCCGAGCTCCCCCAGCTGCCGGACCTGCCGACCGTCGACTCCGCCGCGCTGCCCGCGGTGGGCGACGTCACCGGCACGGTGTCCGACACCGTCTCGGGTGTCACGGGCAACCTGCCGGTCGACACGAGCGCCGTCACCGACCTCGTGTCCACCAACCCGGTGACCGATGCCGTTCACGACAGCCCTGTGGGTGGGCTCGTTTCGGGCGTCACCGATCACCTCCCCCAGGACGCCCCGTTGCTGGGCGGCCTGGACCTGGGTCTGTAACGCGCCTTTTCAGCCCAGTGGGAAACAGGGGTTAGCCCCAACCCCTTGGAGCCGGGGTCCGTACGCAGTACGGGCCCCGGCCCCCCTTTCACCCAGATGGGGGAGCACGGCACACTCGTCCGGGTGAGGACTCAGCCCTGGCTCAGCGTTCTCGACGACACCATCGCGGCGTGCATCACGCACCACCGCACTGACCTGGCCGGAAGGCTGGAGACGCGGCGTTCGCTGCTCCTCGAGCCGAAGCTGCGGGTCCCCGTGATCGGAGAGCTGAACCAGGGCAAAAGCCAGTTGGTCAACGCCCTCGTGAACGCCAATGTGTGTGCTGTGGGCGATGATGTGACCACAATCACGCCGACGACCGTAACGCATTCGCAGAAGCCCGTCGCGGCTCTCGTCGCGGACGTTCCGACGTCCGGGAGGCGGGCGATCGGGCCGTCGAACGAGCCGACAAGGATCCCGGTCCCCGTGGACGAGGTCGCCAGGCGGGCGCTGGTCAGCACCCCCGACGTGCACGCCGAGGTCGGCCTGCCGCGGGAGCTCCTGGCCGCCGGGCTGGTGCTGATCGACACCCCGGCCCTCAACTCGACCGGTGCGCTGCGCACCGCGTCCACGTTCGCCGCGCTCGCCACCGCCGACGCGGTGCTCATGATCACCGACGCCACCGGCGAGCTGTGCGCCTCCGAGCTGGATCTGCTCAAGGAGGTCACCTCGCTCTGCCCCGTGGTGACGGTCGTGCTCACGAAGATCGACATCGTGCCGCGCTGGCGCAAGGTGGCCGAGCGCAACCGCGCCCGCCTCGCCGCGGCCGGTCTGCGCGTGAAGGTCGTGCCGGTGTCGGCGTCGGTCCGCCTCGCCGCCGCGCAGACCGGGGACAAGCAGCTCAACGAGGAGTCCGGGTTCGGGGACCTGGTCCGGACCCTGTCGCAGGACGTGCTGAAGAATGGCGACGCGATCGCCCGCGGCGCCACCGCCGTCCTCGCCGCGCAGGCGACCAAGGAGCTGATCGGCCCGCTGACCACCGCGCTGACCGAGGCCCGCACCGGGGAGCAGGGCCGCGCGCAGACGCTGTACCGCGCCGCGCAGCACCGGCTCGACGAGCTGCGCAGACGCACCACCCGCTGGCAGACCATGCTGTCCGACGAGGTCGCCGACCTGATCTCGGACGTCGAGTACGACCTGCGCGACCGCACCCGCAAGATCATCCGGTCCGCCGACGAGTTCTTCGACTCCGCCGACCCGGCCAAGACCTGGGACGACTTCGGGGAATGGCTCCGCGAGGCGCTCGCCGACACCGCGGAGGTCAACTTCGCGTGGCTCGTCGAGCGGTTCCAGTGGGTGGCCGAGAAGATCGCGCGGCAGGTGGCGCTCGAGGAGGCCATCCCGGAGGACGTCGCGGCCGAGGGCATGCTCGACCACGTCGGCGGGCTGGAACCGCCGAGGATCGAGAAGTTCACCATCGGCCAGCAGGTGTTCGTCGGCCTCCGCGGCTCCTACGGCGGCCTGCTGATGTTCGGTCTCGCGACCACGATCGCCGGCATGCCGCTGATCAACCCGATCTCGCTGTCCGCGGGTGCCGCGTTCGGCGCGAAGAGCATCTGGGACGAGCGCAGCGGCAGGCTCAAGCGGCGGCAGGCGCTCGCCAAGCAGACCGCTCAGCGCCATGTCGACGACTTCTTCCTGTCCTACGGCAAGGCCAGCAAGGACACCGCCCGCCAGGTGCAGCGGAAGCTGCGCGACCACTTCCAGGCGGTCGTGGAGCGGCTGCAGTCCGGCATCGCCGAGCAGGCGACCGTCGCCAAGCGCGCCGCGGAGGCGGAGCTGGCCGAGCGGCGGCGCCGCAGCCAGGAGATCGCCGCCGAGGTGGACCGGCTCGCCGTGCTGCACAAGCGGATCCAGGCGCTGGTCGCTCCGGCCGCGCCGCGGGAGCTGACCGCATGAGCGGAGCTCGCGGAACCGTGAGCGGAGCTCGCGAGGGGGCGTCATGACTCTCGCCGACCGCGCGCATGCCATGCTGCGCGAGGCGCTCGACCTGTACCGGGACAGTCCCCGGGCCACCAACTGGCTGCGCCACCACGTCGACCGGCTCGCCGAGCCGCTGCGGGTCGCGGTGGCCGGGCAGCCGGAGGCCGGCAAGTCGACACTCGTGAACTCGCTGGTGGGCGAGGAGATCGCGCCGCTGTCGGTGGAGGGCGGCCGCCAGATCCTCACCTGGTACCGCGGCGGGATGAACCCGAGAGCGCAGGTGTACCCGGTGCAGGCACCGCCCCGGGACGTCCCCGCGGCGCGGATGGGCGGGCGGCTGCACATCGACCTGGAGGGCTGGCGGTCCGACCAACTCGATCGGGTGATCGTCGACTGGCCCGCGCGCACGCTGCGTGGCCTCACGTTGATCGACACCCCGGGCATCGACTCGTCGGAGGTCGGCTCCCGCATCTCGCTCGACGCGGACGCCGTCCTGTACCTCATGCGCCAGCCGCACTCGACGGACGTCGGGTTCCTGCAGTCGCTGCAGGACCACCCGATCGCCCGCGAGGCCCCGGTGAACTCGATCGTCGTGCTGTCCCGTGCCGACGAGGTCGGCGGTGGTCGCATCGACGCGCTGACCTCGGCGAAACAGCTCGCGCGCCGGTACCGGACCGATGTCGGGCTGACCGGGCTGTGCCAGAACGCGATCGCGGTGTCGGGCCTGCTCGCCCACGCCGGGCGCACCCTCACCGAGGAGGAGATGGTGTCCCTCGGTGTGCTGGCGCAGGCCCCGCGGCGGCAGCTGGAGACGGCGATGGTGTCGGCGGACCGGTTCGTCGGCGACGGCGTGCCGCTGCGGCTCGACAGCCGTGTCCGGCTGGCGCTGCTGGAGCGGTTCGGGATGTTCGGCATCCGGCTCGTGACCACGTTGATCCGCCAGGGTTTCACCACCGTGGACGCGCTGTCGGCGGAGCTCGTGACCCGCAGCGGGCTGGCCGAGCTGCGGGAGTCGATCCGGCAGTGCTTCACCGACCGGCACGACGTGCTGAAGGCCAGGTCGGCGTTGCTGGCGCTGGAAGTGGTGCTGCGCATGGAACCCCGGCCCGCGGCGCGCCGGCTGGTGTCGGCGCTGGAGGCGCTGGTGGTGAGCGCGCACGACTTCCGTGAGCTGCGACTCCTGGCGGCGTTGCACGGTGGGCGGACCACGCTGCCGGACCCGCTCGCCGACGAGGCGCGGCGGCTGGTGGGCGGCGTCGGCACGGCACTGCCCGCGCGGCTGGGTTTCGAGCGCGAGGCGTCCGGGCACGAGCTGCACGACGCGGTGTCCGACGCGCTGCGGCGGTGGCAGGAGCAGGCGGAGAACCACGCGCTGGGAACGGGCCAGCGCCGTGCGGCGCGCGTGGTGGTGCGCAGCTGTGAAGGAATGGTCGCGCAACTGACGAGGATCTGAGCGGAGCTTGCGGAGCTGGGCATCGGCGGGTCGGCCGGTTGTGGGGTGCCGTGGTGCTCTAGGTTTGTTGCCTACACCGTTTCGAGGAGGAATCTCGTGGCGCGCGACCCCGACACCATCCAGCGGGAGATCGAGCAGGCGCGGGACGCGCTCGCGTCCACGCTGGACCAGCTCGGTACGAAGGCGAACCCGAAGAAGCTGGTGACCGAGGCCAAGGCGGGCGCGGCGAGCACGCTGAACTCACCGAAGGTCAAGTACCCGCTGATCGGCGTTGGCGCCCTGATCCTGCTGCTCCTGATCCGCAAACTCTTCCGCTGACCCGAGTCGGCACAGAACGACCCGCGAGTTCGACGATGACGAGCTCGCGGGTCGTTCTCGTGTGGGTCAGGTGCCGGAGTTGGCTGGGGCTTCCTGTGGATCTGCCGCCTTGGGGTCGGGCTGCGCGGCGGCGGAGCCCGCGCGCGGGGTCGGGGTCGGCTTCGGGGCCTTCTCCGGTTTCGGCGCCTCGGCCTTCTCCACCGTTTGTTGTGGAGCCTGCTGTGCGGCCCGCTCGGTCGCCTTCTCCGCTGTCCTCTCCGCGGGAGTGGGCACCTCGGCCGGCTTGTCGGGCTGGGTCTTCGCGAGGCGGGCCGTCAGGTACGCCGTCGTGAACTCGACCGCGTCGCCGCCCAGCAGGTGCACCACCGTCCGGTGGCCGGGCTCGTCCGACGTCAGCTTCTCCACCAGCTGGTCCGCGCGGTCCCGGGCGGCGATGAGTCCCGGGGCGTTGCCTGTGAGGGTCTGACCTCGTCCCTTGACCGTCACCGTCCAGTCGTCGCCGTCCGGCGTGTAATGCACTTCGATCGGGTCAGCCATCTTCTTCTCCCACCCTCCTCGGTCCTCCCCGCCCCCCGGTGAGAAAGACACGTTCCGCTGACCATAAACGATCGGCGGTGACCGTGCGTGGTTAATCCGGGCGCAGCCCGAACCACACCAGCCGCATGACGTGTTCGGCGGCTTCCCCCGCCGACACGTCACGGTGGACATACCACGTGGCCAGGCGCTCACACGCCCCGACGACGATCTCGGCGTACGCCTCCAGCTCGCTCACCGGCACGTCCGGCAGGAACGACGAGAACAGCGTGACGTTGATGGCGGTCTGCTGCTGGCGGCCCGCCTCGATCTCGTCCACCGCCTGCTGACCGGCCACTGTCGCCTCGGCCTGGATCAGCTTCCACGACCGCCGGTGCGAGTCGATGAACTCGAAGAACGCCGTGAGCCCGCGCCGCAGCGCCTCCTCGGCCGACTCCACGCCCTCGACCGACGCGATGGTCGCGGCCAGCAGCTCGGCCCGCGCCGCCCGGATGCAGGCGACGAGCAGGCCCTCCTTGGACCCGAAGTACTCGTAGATCATCGGTTTGGAGACGCCGACGCGTTCGGCGATCTCGTCCATCGACGTGTCCCGGTAACCGCGCTCGGCGAAGATCTCCTCCGCCACCGTGAGCATCTGCCGCTCACGCTCCGCGCGCGGCATCCGCTTCCTCGGCTGTTCCTTCGTGGGCGCCACGACGCTACTCTACCGGAAGTAACCTACTCCGAGTAAGGTAGGGCGGCATGGAGTTCCACACCGTGGTGATCGGCACCGGCTTCTCCGGTCTCGGCATGGCCATCCAGCTCAAGAAGGACGGCCGCGAGGACTTCGTCGTCCTCGAGAAGGCCGCCGACGTCGGCGGCACGTGGCGCGACAACACCTATCCCGGCTGCGCCTGCGACATCCAGTCGCACATGTACTCGTTCTCCTTCGAGCAGAACCCGCGCTGGTCGCGGTCGTTCTCGCCGCAGCCGGAGATCTGGCGGTACCTGCGCGACGTCACCGACCGGTACGGGCTGCGCCGCCACATCCGGTTCGGCGTCGAGGTCACCAGCGCCCGGTGGGACCCCGACGAGCACCGCTGGCACATCGGCACCAGCAGTGCAGACGGGACCGGCGACTACACCGCGAAGTTCCTGGTCTCCGGCATCGGCGGGCTGCACATCCCGAACGTCCCGAAGCTGCCCGGCGTCGAACGCTTCCGCGGCAAGGCCTTCCACTCCGCGCAGTGGGACCACGACTACGACCTCACCGGCAAGCGCGTCGCGGTCGTCGGCACTGGCGCGAGCGCGATCCAGTTCGTCCCGCGCATCCAGCCGGACGTCGAGCGGCTGACGATCTTCCAGCGCACGCCGCCGTGGATCATGCCCAAGCCCGACCACGCGATGCCGGGCTGGGTGAAGACCCTGTTCCGCCGGGTTCCCGGCGCGCAGCGGCTCTACCGCGACGTCATCTACTGGCTGCTCGAAGCCCGCGCGATCGGCTTCAACGGCAAGCCCGGCCTGATGAAGGTCGCGTCGCGGATCGCGAAGGCCCACATGCACAAGGCCGTCAAGGACCCGGACCTGCGCCGCAAGCTCACGCCCGACTACGTGATGGGCTGCAAGAGGGTGCTCATCGCCAACGACTACTACCCGGCGCTCACGCAGGACAACGTCGAGGTCAACACCGACGGCATCCGCGAGGTCACCGAGCACGGCATCATCGACGAGCGCGGCGTGGCGCACGAGGTCGACGCGATCATCTACGGCACCGGCTTCCACGTCACCGACGCGTTCGACTACCTCGACATCACCGGCCTCGGCGGCAGGGACCTGTCGAAGGACTGGCGGGACAACGGCATCCAGACCCACCTCGGCATCACCGTCGCGGGTTACCCCAACCTCTTCTTCCTGCTCGGTCCGAACACCGCCCTCGGCCACAACTCGGTCGTCTTCATGATCGAGTCGCAGATCAGGTACGTCTCGCAGGCGATGGCACTGGTCGAGCAGCGCGGTGCACAGGCGCTGGACACGCGGGAGAGCGCCCAGGCGCGGTTCCAGTCGGACATGCAGCGCAAACTGGTGAGCGGCGTGTGGACCCAGGGCGGCTGCAAGAGCTGGTACCTGGACTCGCGGGGCGTGAACCGCACCATCTGGCCGGGTTTCACCTGGCGCTACTGGCTGCGCACCCGCAAGCTCGAAACGCAGGACTTCGACGTGGTCGGCTGATGCTGTCGTCGCGCTCGGTGTTGCGAAGGACCCCTTCTTGTGCTCAGCGTGCTGAAGGGGTCCTTCATCGCCGAGCCGGCCTTCGGGTTGCTCCAGGCGTGCACCGCGCCTGCACGGTTGTGCACCGCCGGTGGCGGCGCGGCCACCGGACCGGCGACGCTTCGACCCGAACAGACACGTGAGGGGAGAAGCCCGTGGCCAAGCTGTCGCCGGCGCAGATCGCCGAGTACGCGCACGACGCCGGATTCCGCGGCCAGGACCTGACGGTGGCGGTGGCGGTCGCGCTCGCCGAGTCCGGTGGGGACCCCAAGGCGCACAACCCGGTGCCGCCGGACAACTCGTACGGGCTGTGGCAGATCAACATGATCGGCTCCCTCGGCCCGGCCCGGCGGGACCAGTTCGACCTGGACGGCAACCGCGAGCTGTTCGACCCGGAGGAGAACGCGAAGGCCGCGTGGGCGATCTCCGGGAAGGGGGACTCGTTCCAGCCGTGGACGACCTACACCAGCGGCGCGTACAAGCAGTACCTCGACGACGCGCGCCGCGGCATCCGGAACATGGACAAGAAGGACGGAAAGGACAAGAAGGGCGACCGTCCGAAGGGGAACGGCGGCGGTTCGGGCCAGGACGGCTTCCTCGTCGACCCGGACGCGCTGTCCGGCTATGCCCGCACCACCCGCGACATCGCCGACGACCTGCGTTCGCTCTCGACCCACCAGCTCAGGAACGTGCGCGGTCTCGCCGAGGACAGCTTCGGCAAAATAGGAAAGGAAACCGGTTTCGCCGCCGCACTCGACCATTTCGGCGCCGCTCTGCAGCGACAGGTCAAGGGTGTCGGCACCAGAGCGGACGACCTCGCGGGCTCCGTGTCCAAGACGGCCCGTGACTACCGCGACGAGGAGCAGGACATCGAACAGGTGCTCCTCGGTCTGCTCCGCGACCGGTAGATCTGCCGTGACCGAGAATTCGCCCGGTTCTGGGTCGATCGGCTTTGTGCGACGCCGTTCGCCGGAGGCCGCCCTCTCACCTGCGTGAACCGCAGCCAGGGCCGCCAGTCGGCGGTAAACTGGCATCTGGCAACATGGCCGGACCAACCGCCAGTGCGTACGCGCGCCATCCCTGCCGGTACTCTGAGCTACGTAGTGATGACCGGATGAGCATGATCGCGCAGACAGGATGCGCCTGATCAGGCAAGATGGTGTGTCGAGCGCACGTGAGCTGACGGATGTGGCCGCGATCCCCGCTACCGGATCGGCGTCTGTCAGCATCGACACGGGGGTTGACGTTTGAACCAGCGAGAGCCCGCTTTTTCCGCTGTTCTGGCGGTCAAGGAGTTCCGTGCGCTCTGGTTCAGCGAAGCCCAGTCCATCGGCGGTGACCAGCTCGCCAAGGTCGCACTGATGATCCTGGTGTACCGGGAGACCAACTCGGCCCTGATGGCCGCGCTCATCTACGCGCTCACGTTCCTCTCCGCGCTCGTCGGCGGCCTCGGCCTGTCCCAGCTGGCGGACCGTTTCCCCCGTCGTGACCTGATCGTCGCCTGCTCGGCCGCGCAGGCCGTCCTGGTCGGCCTGATGGCGATCCCCGGCACGTCGATCCCGGTGCTGTGCGTGCTGGTGCTCGGGGTCGGGCTGGTGCAGTCGCCCGCGCTGGCCGCGCAGAACGCGGTGACCAGGGAAATGTTCACCGATGACGCGCTCTACCTGCGAAGCCAGGACCTCCGCGGCATCACCACCAACACGTTGATGTTGCTCGGACTGGCGGGCGGCGGCGTGCTGGTCGTGGGCATCGGCCCGTCGTGGGCACTCGCACTGGACGCGTTGACCTTCGTTGTGAGCACGCTCGTCGTGTGGCGGTGGGTCCACGACCGTCCGGTCGCGGGAACGAAGAAGGACGGCTGGTTCGGCGGTGCGCGGTGGGCGTTCTCGGAACGCAAGGCCAGGGTGCTGATCACGCTGTCCTGGCTGGTCGGCCTGGTGGTCGTCCCGGAGGGGCTCGCGGCGCCCCTCGCACACGCGATAGGCGCGGGTGACGAGGGGGTCGGCCTGTTGCTCGCCGCCGATCCGCTCGGTTTCGTGTTGGGCGCGTTCGTGTTGTCCCGCTTCGTGGGAGCAGAGACGCGGGTTCGGATCATCGGCGTGCTGGCGACGGGTGCGGGGGCGGTGCTGATCCTGTTCGTGCTCCAGCCGAGCCTCGGCTTCGCCCTGGCGCTGCTCGCGCTCGCCGGAGCACTCGGCGCGTACCTGATCACCGTTACCGCGACGTTCAACACCCTGACGCCGAACGAGATCCGCGGAGGTGCCTTCGGTCTTTACCGCACCGGACTACGGGTGTCACAGGGAGTTGGCGTCGTATTGGGCGGAGCGGTGGCCCAGTGGACCGGCTCCGCGACCAACACCGTCGCTCTTGCGGGCGTCCTCGCCGTCGCGATCGCCATCCCTGCGACCGTCGCCTGGGCGCGACTACAGCGAGTAGATCGTCGTACTCCCCTAACCGAGCGGACACGCAGTTACCCGAGTGAAGCACCGAGCACGTAGTGCCCGTCACAACGTCGGGTTTTGTACGTTCTCAACAACAGGGAACTCAGGCGTCACGGTCACGGTCCGACATGTATGTCACCTCCCCGCAGGTCAAGGCCGGGCTATAGTACTTCAGCCGTCTCGCCCCCGACAGGTCGCAGAAGCGAGATAGTAGTGGGTATGTGTTCGTCACGACCGAGTGGTGCCGCGGTCACACCTGCAGTCAGGCTTGCTTATGCCCGACGGGGATGAGGTGCGTCGACCGATGCCGTTCGACACTCGTGACCAATCACGGGAGCCACCTCCTGACGAGACCGTCGTCTCGGACCGCGCGGAGCGGTCGCAGCGTCGGCGACGCTCCGAGCACGTCGCACATTCGCTACCCCATAGTGTGAACGATCAGCGCGAAGAACGGCAGGGGTACCTCCGAATTATCGTGAATCCACGCCGATGGGCTGTTTGGAAGCAGCCTTGGCGAATGACCACGTACGCCATCGCATGGGAGCTCATCGCCGCGGTGGCCGTTGTCGTCGCGGTTACGGGATCCCCGGCGCCGCACGGCCTCGACTGGTTCCGGTTCGCATCGCTGGCGATCTGCGCGACGATCCACATCCAGCTGTCCCGCCGCCAGGAGGAAAGGCGGCGAAGCCGGCAGTCCACCGTGCACATCGACCTCACCGCGATCTGGGTCTTCCCCGCGGTGCTGGTGCTGCCGGTCCAGCTGGCCCTGCTGGTGATCCTCATCGTGCGTGTGCAGCGCTGGTTCACCGCCCGTCGACCGTTGAACCGGTTCATCTTCTCCACCGCGAGCCTGTCCTGCGCCGCGCTGCTCACCCACGCCACGATCGAGGCCTTCGGCGACCTTTCGATGGCCGAGCTCACGGGGCAGGACTCCCTGCGGCAGTTCCTCGTGCTGGCGCTGGGCGGGCTCGTCTACCTCGGCACGCAGGTGGGGATCATCGGCGGGTTCTTCGCCCTGGGCAACCAGTCGCCTACCGCGCGCACGGTGCTGGGCAGCAAGGAGGACAACGAACTCGAAGCCGTGACCGTCGCGCTGGGCATGGTGACCGCGATCCTGCTGGCCAACTTCCCGGCCGCGTTGGTGATCATGGTCGTGGTCAGTGTCGTCGGCAACCGGATCGCGGAAGTCCGCCAGCTGCAAGTGGATGTGCGGACCGATCCCAAGACCGGGTTGCTCAACATGCGAGGCTGGCGCGAGGTCGCGGAGCGCGAGATGAACCGCTCCAGCCGTGACAGCCTGCCGTGCGCGTTGCTGATGGTGGACCTCGACCACTTCAAGTCGATCAACGACACGTGGGGTCACCCGGCGGGTGACGACGTGCTGGAGTACGTGTCGCACGCGTTGCGCAGCGCGACGCGGCCGAGCGACGTGGTCGGCCGGTTCGGCGGCGAGGAGTTCGTGCTCCTCCTGCCGGACGCGGACACCGCGGAGGCGGAGGCGGCCGGTGAGCGGATCAGGCAGACGATTTCGGAACTGCACGTGCCGACCACCGACAAACGCGGCGGGCCGGTGGCGATCTCCAATCGGACGACCTCGATCGGAGTCGCGGTATACCCCGTACACGCCGATGCGCTGGACGCTCTGCTGCAAGCCGCGGATGCCGCCGTATACGAAGCGAAAGAAGGCGGGAGAAACCAGGTGCGGACCGCGGGTTAATCACCAGGAGTCACGATCCCGGCAGTTCTCGCACTTTCCGAGTTGCGATTTCGCGCCGATTTCGGGAACCAGGTTTGGGCCGCGCGAAACGGGGTACCGATCACCGCCCGGAGCTGCCCGCTGCCCCAGAGTAGTACCGGGGTAGGGGGCAGAAGATCAGGGTGAATCCGGATGGGCCCGGTGATCTCGGCCAGTACCCTTCGACCCCATGGGGAAACCAGGACGGTTGCCCCGGTTCAGCGCACTGGTGGCGATCGTGCTGGCGGCGGCCGGCTTCGCGGTGATCGCCTCCCGGCCGGATCCGCCCAGGTACGAGCCGCCGACGGGGGACGTCGCCAAGGCGGAGCGGGTGATCGAGGACCAGCTCGACCCGAAGGCGGGACGGGACCCGATCGCGGAGCTGCCGGCGGACTTCAGCAGGGTCAGTGGACGCGAACCGGTGCACATGACGGCGCCCGACGGCACGACACGTGCCGTCCACCCCGGCGGGGGGTGCTCATCGCCGTGGGGGGCCACGACGTGGGACTACAGCGTGGGCTGCAAGGCCCACGACCTCGGCTACGACCTCCTGCGCTACGCGGAGGCCAAGGGCCAGCCACTCTCGCCTGACCTGAGAGAACGGCTCGACGACCGCCTCTCGCAGGACATGCACGCGCAGTGCCGCTACAACCCGCGCGGCTCGGCGGGCACGTGCGAGGTCGTCGCCTCCATCTACACCGTCGGCCTCGTCGTCAACTCCTGGCACCAGCGCTGGGGGCCGCCCCGCAACGAGCCGGTCGGCGTGTGGTCGATCGCCATGGTCGTGATCATGCTGCTGATCGCGGTGCGCGCGCCGGGCATCGCGCGCAAGGGCGCTCCCCGGGGCAGGCCGACCGCGCACCACCCGGTGCTGGACGAGACCGAGCAGGCGCAGGCGCACAGCATGAGCCTCCTGCGCGTCCTCAGCCTGACGGGCATCGTCCTCGGCGAGTCGCTGCTGGCGTTCGTCATGCGCGGCGACTCGGAACCCCCCTGGGCCTGGCCGTTCACCTGGCTGCTGCAGCTCGTGCCGCTGTTCTTCCTCGCGGGCGGCCACTCGAACCTGCTGGCCTGGCGCGCCATGGAGGGCCACTACGTCACGTACCTGGCGAGCCGGGTCGGCTGGCTGATCCGGCCGGTGCTCGCGTTCGTGATCGCCTGGCTGGTGGTCCCGCTGTCCCTCGAGATGTTGCGGGCGCCGGAGAGCGCGGTCGCCGAGTTCAGCCGCCTGATCGTCCAGCCGCTGTGGCTGCTCGGCCTGTACCTGCTGGTCGTCGCCGCCACCCCGCTCATGCACCGGCTCCACAAGACGCTCCCGGTGGTCACGCCGGTCGTGCTGCTGGCCGGGGTCGTCGGCCTCGGTTTCGTGGGCGGCTCCCTCGCCGCGCACGCGGGTGGCGTGCTCGTCGCGCTGCTGTTCGCCCAGCTGGCCTTCCACTGCGCGGACGGGACGCTGTGGCTGGTCCCGCGCCCGGTGCTGCTCGGGGTGGCCGCGGCCGCGTTCACCGGGCTGGTGCTGCTCACGGTGTTCGGCGCGCAGCCGAAGCTCCAGCTCGCCGAGCCGACCGGGTACGCCGCGTTCGCGCCGTCGCTCGCCGGGGTGCTGCTCATCGGCGTCGTGCAGACCGTGCTCGTGGCGCTGCCCCGCGAACGCGGCCTGCGGGTGCTGTCGACCAGCGCGCCCGCGAGGGTGGCGGCCGTGGTGCGGGCCGCGCCCATGACCGTCTACCTGGTGTACCTGTGCGCGATGCTCGTGCTGGAGGGCCTGATCGGGGTCGCGAGCCAGGCCACGGGCATCGGCTGGCTCACCCAGCCGCGCACGATCTTCGCGGTCGGCCTGATCGCCCTGCCGACGCTGCTCGCGTTCCTGTGGTTCGAGCGCCACCCGCCGGAGCCCGCGGAACCGGCGACCGGCCCGCCGTCGAGGCGGGGCTGGCGGGACACGCTCGCCGCGGTCCTCGGCGTCGCGTACGGCGCGCTGGGGGTCGTCGGGTTCGCGGTGGCCGGTCTGTCCGGTTGGAGCGTCACGGCCGACGTGCTGGGCATGCCCATCGACCCGATGGCGAACCTGATCCACCTGCTCGTCGGCTGGTACCTGGTGCACTGCGTCCACCTGCACACGAGCTCGCGGCCCGGTCCGTGGATCGTGACGGCGGTCGCTTGTGTGCCACCCATGCTGACGACGGTCAGCGGGTCTGGCACCGTGGTACACACCGTGACGATGGTCGGTGCGTTGGCGGTGGCGGTGGCGTGCACACCCGCGCTGACCCGCGCGAGCACGGCGCGGGCGGTGCCGGCCGGGCACTGAGGCGACACGAAATGCCGCGTCGGTGCGATCACCGTGAGCGACGTATGCCACCCTACGGGACAACCTCGCGATATCGGGGAACGTCTTACTCCATGGAGAGCGGGTATCGCGGGAGCGGGAGGGGAGCCGGGGTGAACTACCGGAGGCCTGATGGACCTGTGTCGGGGCGGGGCAGGCAGCAGCCGCCGCCGTCACGTGACGACAGGCGCACGCCCCCGCCCGCGAACTCGGGACGGGTGGTCGGCGGCCGCACCGGTGGCCGCCGGGACCGGCACGAACCCGAGACCGAGCGGGTGCCCCGCCGCGACGACCCGAAGCCCCGCCCGGCGCCGCGCACCTCGGACGCCCGCTGGCAGCCCCGGCCAGAACCCGCGCCGAGGCCGCGGCCCCGCCGGACGTCCCGCCCGGGCCTGACCGGCGCCAAGACCGTCGTCGCGTTCCTGTCGGTGCTGGTGCTGGTCGGCACCGGCTACTACTGGAACCGGATCGACTCGTTCACCGACGACCTGATCACCGCGGACGTCATCGACGCCCCGCCGGTCGAGAAGCCGGCCGACGGCGCGATCGACATCCTGATGGTCGGCATGGACAGCCGCACCGACGCGCAGGGCCACCCGCTGTCCGACGAGCAGCTCGCGATGCTGAGCGCCGGCGTGGCCGACGGCGAGCAGAACACCGACACGCTGATCATGATCCGGATCCCGAACGACGGTGGTCCGGCGGTCGGCGTGTCCATGCCGCGCGACTCCTACGTGGACATCCCCGGCTACGGCCAGCACAAGATCAACTCCGCCTACGCGCGGGCCAAGAACGACGCGCTGGCCAGGTTCCGCGAGGAGGGCGTCTCCGACGAGGCCAAGCTCCAGGTGGATTCCAACCAGGAGGGTGCGAAGAAGCTCATCGAGACCGTCCAGGAGCTGACCGGCGCGGGTATCGACCACTACGCCGAGGTCAACCTGCTCGGCTTCTACGACATCACGAACGCCATCGGCGGCATCGACGTGTGTCTCAACGCGCCCGTCGACGACGAGTACTCCGGCGCGCGCTTCCCCGCTGGGCCGCAGAACCTGGCCGGTGTGCAGGCGCTCGCGTTCGTCCGGCAGCGCCACGGGCTGCCCAACGGCGACCTGGACCGCATCGTGCGCCAGCAGGTGTTCATGTCCGGCATGGCGAAGAAGGTGTTCTCGGGGGACATGCTGACGCCGGGGTCGGAGACGCTGGACAAGCTGCAGGCGGCGATCCAGAAGTCGGTCGTGCTGGACCAGGACTGGAACATCATGCAGTTCGCCCAGCAGATGATCGGCATCACCGGCGGCAAGGTCGAGTTCAAGACGATCCCGCACGGCACCATCGACCTGCAGACCGAGAGCGACGGTTCCGCGGTCGAGATCGACCCCACCGAGGTCAAGGACTTCGTCAGCGGCCTGATCGCCAAGAAGGACGACGACAAGGGCGCCGGCGAACCGCAGCCCGGTGGCGACGACAGCTCGGTCGACAACTCGAAGACGACCGTCAACGTGCGTAACGCCACGGACCGAGGTGGCCTCGCCGGTTCCGTGGCCGACGTGCTGGGCGCCGAGGGCTTCGTCAAGGGCGAGGTCGACAACGCCGACCCGCGCGATTCGACTGTGGTCCGGCACGCGGCGGGCGAGAAGGACGCCGGCGACCGCGTTGCCGCGGCCCTGGGCGGGAACGTGCAGGTGGAGGAGGACGCGAACCTCCCGGTCGGCAGCGTCACCGTCCTACTGGGAGCCGACTACGAAGGCCCCGGCGCGTCCGGTTCGGACAGTGCGGCAGGCAGTGGTGACGGGCTGTCCGGCAAGCGCCTGGTGGACCTGTCCGGCGGCGGTCCCGCCCGGACTCAGGCCCAGCAACCCAACCAAGGCGGCTGCGTCAACTGATGTAGCGCGGAACGGCCGAACAGACCTTCTGGTTCACCCGTTCGGGTTACTCGCAAAAGCAAATTCTGAAAAGCCGCGTAATCGCACGCGGGTTGGTTGCTTCCTCATATGTCGGCACCCCGGTCGGGGATTGGAGTGCCACTGAGAGAGGGGCGATCGTGCAGCTGGACACAGCGACCTACCAGCGGGTTCTCGGTGACGAGCTGCGCCGCCTGCGCAAGCAGCGCGGGTGGACGCGGCGAGATCTGAACCGTCGGCTGCAGAGCGACATCTCCCTCCAGACCCTGGCCACCTACGAGCTCGGCACCAGGCAGTGTTCGGTCGTGCGGCTCGTCGAGATCTGCATCGCGCTCGACGAGGTGCCCCACGAGTTGATGGCGCGCGTGCACCAGCGGGTCTTCAGCGATTCCCCGGTCGGTCGCATCCGCCTGGACCTGCGCAAGATCGTCCGCGACGGGCAGCCGGAACTGCTGCCGCTGCGCCGGTGGGCCAAGGGGCGGCTCGCGGAGCTCAACGGCACGCACGGGCCGGCGGACGTGAACCTGGACATCTCCGCGCTGGAGCGCATGGCCGAGTTGTGCGGCCTGGAGACGGTGGAGCTGATCAGCAGGCTCCGCGCCATCGCCGGGACAGCCGAACCGGCCGAGTAGACCCCGCCGTTTGTCGGCGAGCGCGGCTAGTGCTGTGTCCACCGACGTTTGCCGGGTCCTGCGGCGGGTCCCGGCCAAAGCTGACGCTGATCGTCGTACCGGGGTGGGGCTGGCATGGTCAACGCCGTGAAAGCGCCTTTCACGGCACAACGGACGTCGTGAGGGCGCCGGGGGCGCAAGCCCCAGACCGACCCTCGCCAAGCCACCGAAGATGCCAACCCAGGGAGGCCATCCCGGAGACCTGCCCCTCCGGCGAGGAGCCGCCGGAGGCAAAGCCCGTCCGGAGGCAACCCGTCCGGAGGCAAACCCCGTCCGGCGACGACGCGCGTCCGGCGAGGACAAACCACGAACCCACCCCGGCCAACGTAAGTGGACACAGCGCTAGCCTCTTCTCCATGCCCGAACCAGAAGAGGCGGTGGCGACCGCGGCCGAACGCCCGATGCTGGAGGTGTGGCTGGACACCTTCCGCGACACCGTCGTCGACAAGATCACCGGACTGTCCGAAGTAGACATCCGACGCAGGCTGGTGCCGTCGCTCACCACGGTCGGCGGCGTGGTGAAACACCTGCGGTGGGTGGAGACCGGCTGGTTCGAGTACTTACTGGGCGCGCGTTCCGGCGACACCCGGCGCGCACACCCTCGGGACTGGGAGTTCACCGTCCAGCCCGATGACACCGCCGCCTCGCTGGTCGCGGAGTACCGGGCCGCGTGTGCCCGCTCGCGCGAGGTGGCGAAGGACTTCGCACTCGACGACGTCGTGCCGCACCACGAGTTCGGTTCCGTTTCCGTGCGGTGGATCCACGTGCACCTCATCGAGGAGACCGCCCGTCACGCAGGGCACCTCGACATCCTGCGCGAGCAGATCGAGGTTTTGTAGCCCCCTGGTCGGGTATTCGAAGCGGGTACCAGAACTCCAGTCGGGAGGTGCTTAAGGATGCCGGACAGGAGTGGCCCGTCCGAGGGCGTCAAGGGCGTCGTCGAAGACATCAAGGGCAGGTTCAAGGAAGCGGCCGGCGCGATCACGGGGGACGACTCCAAGGTCCGTGAAGGCCAGGCCCAGCAGGACAAGGCCGGGGCGCAGCGCGAAGTGGCGGACAAGGAAGCCGCCGCCGAACGAGCAAGGGCCGAAGCGGATGTGCATGAGGCGCGCGAAAGGTCCCACCAGGACAAGTAGCGCACCATGCCCGCGGCGCCGGAGACGACAGTCCCGGCGCCGCGGATTATGTCCCCACCCCTCGTCACCGGCGGGTCGCGGCGACCGCCTCGAGTAGACGGTCCACATCGGACTTGTTGGTGTACGGCGCGATTCCGGCGCGGACCGCGCCGTGGTCCTCGATGCCGAGGACCTTCGCGCACTCGTAGGCGTAGAACGTGCCCGCGGGTGCGTTCACGCCGCGGTCGGCCAGGGCGCGGTACACCTCGGCCGGTGCCACGCCGGTCACCGTGAACAGGGTCGTCGGGGTGCGGCGGCGGTCGGGGTCGCCGTAGCACTCGACGCCGGTCAGTTCCGCCAGTCCGCTGTCCAGTTGGGACAGGAGGACCTGCTCGTGCTGTTCGAGCGCCTCCAGTGACGTGGCCAGGCGGTCGCGCCGGGAGCCGGTGCCGGGGACGAGGTCGGCCAGGAAGTCGATCGCGGCCGTCGTGCCAGCCAGCGACTCGTACGGCAACGTGCCGAACTCGAAGCGCTCCGGGACGATGTCGGACGAGGGCAGCAGCTTGTCCGGGCGCAACTCCTCCAGCAACGCGGGCGCGGCCGCCAGCATGCCGAGGTGCGGGCCGAGGAACTTGTACGGCGAGCACGCGTAGAAGTCCGTGCCCAGCGCCGTGACGTCCACGAACGCGTGCGGGGTGTAGTGCACGCCGTCGACGTAGACCAGCGCGCCCAGCTCGTGTGCGGCCGCGGCGATCGCCGGGACGTCCGGGCGGCTGCCCAGGAGGTTGGACGCGGCCGTCAGCGCCACCAGCCTGGTGCGGGCGGACAGCACCTTCGCGACGTCGTCCACCGTCAGCACGCCGGTCGCCGGGTCGAACTCCGCCCAGCGGATGGTCGCGCCCGCGGCCGCGGCGGCCTGGACCCACGGGCGGACGTTCGCGTCGTGGTCGAGGCGGGTCACCACCACCTCATCGCCGGGGCCCCAGGTCTTCGCGAGCGTGCGGGCGAAGTCGTAGGTCAGCTGGGTCATGCTGCGGCCGAACACGATGCCTGCCGGGTCGCCGCCGACGAGGTCGGCACCCGCGGTCCGGGCGGCGTCGACGATCTCGGTGGCCCTGCGCTCTGCCGCGGTCACCGTGCCCTTGTTCGCCACCGCCGACCGCAGTACGCCTGCCACCGCGTCGGCGACCTGGACCGGGGACTGGGAGCCGCCAGGGCCGTCGAAGTGCGCCGACCCCGGCTCGTCAGCGGTGCCCAGTGCGGGGAAGTGTCTCCGCACCGCGGTCACGTCGTAGGACATGCAGGACCTCCGGCCAGCCGTCGAAGTGGTACCCCACCTACATTAGGCAGCATGGCGGGTGAGCGATCAGCGGCGGACAAGACCCTGGAGGTCCTGGAGGCACTGGCTGACCACTCGCGCGTCGCGGACATCGCGAAGGGCACCGGGCTGCCGAAGCCGACCGTGCACCGCATCCTGCAGACGCTCGTCCGGCATGGCTTCGCGCGCTCCGACGGGCAGGGCGAGTACGTCGGCGGGCCGCGCATCCTCGGTCTCGCCGGCCGGTTCCTGCAGCGGCTCGACATCGCGGAGCAGGTCCGGCCGATCCTGCGTGACCTGCAGGAACGCAGCGGGTGGACGGTGCACCTCGCACTGCTGTCCGGTGACGAGGCGGTGTACGCGGCGAAGCTGGAGGGCGCGAAGCCGTACACGCTGG
This sequence comes from Actinophytocola algeriensis, assembly GCF_014203735.1. Classification (GTDB taxonomy): domain Bacteria; phylum Actinomycetota; class Actinomycetes; order Mycobacteriales; family Pseudonocardiaceae; genus Actinophytocola; species Actinophytocola algeriensis. The sequence continues at coordinate 565,005 of NZ_JACHJQ010000001.1, forward strand.
CGTCGCGGGTGGGCATGAGCCTGCGGCTGCACTGCACGTCGATCGGCAAGGCCATCCTCGCGACGATGCCCGACGCGGAGGTGCGCGCGCTGCTGGCCCGCACCGGCATGCCGGCGCGCACCGAGCACACCCTCGTCGACGAGGAGTCGCTGCTGGCCGACCTCGCCGAGGTGCGCCGCCGCGGCTACGCGGAGGACCACGAGGAGAACGAGGCGGGTGTGCGTGCGGTCGGCGCGGCCGTCTTCGACCACACGGGCGCGGTCTTCGGCGCGGTCTCGGCCGCCGCCCTGATCTACCAGGACGACCCCCTCTCCGAACGCGGTGACCTGGTGATATCGGCCGCGAAGAAGGTCTCCCAGGCGCTGGGCGCCCACTGAAGAACGCGTGACCTGCTTCACATCGTGGGGCAGGTGTGCCACGATGGGCTCGTCAATCTGGAACGACGTTTCGTCAGGTGGAACGCATGCGGATGGTGTCGGGGGACGAGCTGCTCGGGGTGGCGGTCGCCGCGCTCCGGGCGGTCGGGGTGCCGGAGGCGTCGGCGACCGCGGTGGCCGGGTCGCTCGTGCGGTCTAACCTGGTCGGGCACGACTCGCACGGGGTGCGGCGGCTGGTCCAGTACGCCGGGGACGTGCGCGGCGGGAAGGTCGATCCCCTGGCGGTGCCCGAGGCCGAGCGGACCCGGCCGGGGACCGTCGTCGTGCACGGCCGGCGGGCGTTCGGGCAGCTGGCCGCCGGGCGGGCCGTCACGGAACTGCTCGACGCGCGGCACGGCAGCGGGGTCGCCGTCATCCGGGACTGCAACCACGTCGGGCGCCTCGGCGAGTACGTCGCCGAGCTGGCCGGGCACGACCTCGTCGCCATGGCGTTCGGCAACGCGGACCCCACCGTCGCGCCGTTCGGTGGCCGCGAACGCAGGCTCGGCACCAACCCGCTCGCCTGGGCCGTGCCGCGCGCGAAGGGCAAACCGCCCGTCGTCATGGACTGGGCGACCTCCGTCGTCGCGGAGGGGAAGCTCGCCGTCGCGCGGGACCGGCGCGAACCCGTGGCGGAAGGGCTCGTGCTCGACGCCGACGGCCGCGCGACCACCGACCCCGGCGACTTCTACCGGGGTGGCGTGCTGCTGCCGTTCGGCGGGCACAAGGGGTACGGCCTGTCCGTGTTGATCGAGATCGTCGGCGGTCTCCTGACCGGCACCGGGATCGGCAGCATGCCCGGGTACACGGGCGACTTCGGCACGGTGCTCGTCGCGTTCGCGATCGACGCGTTCCAGCCGGCCGACGAGTTCCGGGCGCACACCGAGGAGTTCTGCCGCGCCCTCAACGAAACCCCGCCCGCACAGGGCCACCACGAGGTGCTGGTGCCGGGCGAACCAGAGGAGCGCACCCGCGTCCAGCGCGAGCGCGACGGCATCCCCATCCCCGACTCCACCTGGCAGGAGCTGCACGCCTTACACGAGGAGTAGCCATGTCCCAGCAGGCCGTCAACGCCGACGGCACCACCACCAACGAACTGCGCAGGGTCGTCGCCGCGTCGGTGGTCGGCACCGCGCTCGAGTGGTACGACTTCTTCATCTACGGCTTCGCCGTCACGCTCGTGTTCAACGAGCTGTTCTTCGTCACCGGCGACCCCGCGACCGGCGCGATCGTCGGGTTCGCGACGTTCGGCGTCGGGTTCGCGGTCCGCCCGCTCGGCGGGTTCCTCTTCGGGCACCTCGGCGACCGCATCGGCAGGCGCACCACCCTGGTCCTCACGACGCTGGTCATGGGTGTCTCGACCGGACTCATCGGGCTCCTGCCGACCTACGAGTCGATCGGCATCGCCGCGCCGATCCTGTTGACGCTGCTGCGGATGTGCCAGGGGCTCGGCGCCGGCGCGGAGTTCGGCGGCGCGTCCACGCTGCTCGCCGAGCACAGCCCGCCGAAGCGGCGCGGGTTCTTCACCTCGTTCGCGCAGACCGGTGTCCAGATCGGACTGTTGTCGGGCACCGTGGTGTTCCTGCTCGTCGAGTCGCTCGGCGAGGACACCGTGCTGGCGTGGGCGTGGCGGATCCCGTTCTGGTTCAGCTTCCTGCTCATCGCGGTCGCGCTGTACGTGCGGCTGCGGGTCGCCGAGTCGCCGGTGTTCACCCGCATGGCGGCCACGCGGGAGACCGTGCGGCTGCCGGTGTTCGACGCGCTGCGCCGCTACCCGCGCAACTTCCTGATCGGCATCGGCGCGCACATCTGCGACACGGCCGTCATCTACATCTACGCCACCTACAGCCTCACCTACATCACGAAGACCCTCGACCTGGACCGGTGGGTCGGGCTCACCGGCGTGATCCTGTTCTCGGTCGTCGTGATCGCGCTGCAGCCGGTGTACGGCGCGCTGTCCGACCGCATCGGCCGCCGCCCGCTCAACCTGTTCAGCGTCGTGTTCACCGCGGTGTGGGCGTTCCCGTTCTTCCTGCTGCTCGACACGCGTGAGCCGGTACTCATCTGGGTCGCGCTGATCGTCGCCACGTCGATCGGGTTCGCGCCGATGATCGCCGTGCAGCCGTCGTTCTACGCGGAGCTGTTCGGCGCCCGCGTCCGCTACACCGGGTTCGCCGCGTCCCGCGAGATCGGCGCGGCGCTCGGCGGGTTCTCGCCGCTGATCGCGGCCGCGCTGGTCGCGCAGGCGGACGGCGAGGGCTGGCTCGTCGCCGTGTGGATGATCTTCACGGCGGTAGTGTCGTTCGTGGCGTTCTACCTGTCGAAGGAGGGCAAGGACTCGAGCATGGAAGCCGACGTCGGCGCGTGAGGCGGCTCGACCGGACCACGGCACCCGGCCCGCTGCCGGACGGCGACCTCCGCATCGTCCACCTCGGACTCGGTGCGTTCCACCGCGCGCACCAGGCGGTGCTGACCCAGCGGGCGGGGGACGGCTGGGCGATCTGCGCGGTGGCGCAGCGCAGCACGGCGGTCCGGGACGCGCTGCGCGGCCAGGACAACGTGTTCACGGTCGCGGAAGGCGACCGGCTGACGGTCGTCGGCAGCATCCGCGAGGTGCTGCACGCGGGTGAGCGACCAGAGCTGGTGACGGCGCGGTTGTCCGAAGTGGACGTGGTGACGGTGACCGCCACCGAGGCCGGGTACCGGCCGGACGGGCCGGTGGTGGCGCAGCTGGTCCGCGGGCTGCGGGCCCGGGACCGGGGCCTCACCGTGATCTCCTGCGACAACCTGCCCCACAACGGGCGCGTCCTCGAACGGCTGGTGCTCGACGCGTGTGAGCCGGGGCTGCGGGAGTGGGTGGCCGAGCACGTCGCGTTCCCGTCCAGCGTGGTCGACCAGATCGTGCCCGCGGTGACGGAGGAGGACCTGCGTGCGGTGTCGGCGCGGCTCGGGCTGACCGACCGCGCGGCGGTGGTCGCCGAGCCGTACCGGAGCTGGGTGATCGAGGACCGGTTCGCGGGACCTCGACCGAGGTGGGACGCCGTGTTCACCGACGACATCGGCCCGCACCAGAAGGCGAAGCTGCGGCTGGTGAACGGCACGCACTCCGCACTCGCGTACCTGGGACTGCTCGCGGGCCACGAGACGACGGCCCAGGTCGCGGCGGTGCCGGAGTTCGCGGAGTACGTGCGGCGGCTGGTGGCGGAGACCGGCCGAGGGCTCGACCCCGATGCGGACGCGCTGCTGGCCCGGTTCGCGAACCCGGCGATCACGCACCGGCTCGCGCAGATCGCCATGGACGGCGACCACAAGCTGCCGCAACGACTCGTGGCCCCCGCGATGGAACTCCTCGCGAACGACGAGGAACCGAGGATGATCTGCCTGGCACTGGCCGCGTACGACGGCGACGTCGTCCCGGCCGAACTGAAGCCGTTGGTCGCGGCCGCGGCGAGAAGACTCGACCGGGACGGCGTGACGGCGACACTGCGGAGGCTGTAGATGGACCTGAAGGACACCGTTGCCGTGGTCACCGGCGGTGGCACGGGCATCGGGCGGGCCACCGCGCTCGCCCTGGCCGAGGAGGGGGCCGCCGGGATCGTCGTGACCTACTCCCGCTCCTCGGCCGAGGCCGCCGCAGTCGCGGCGGAACTGCCCTGCCGCGCCGTCGCCGTGCGGGCCGACGTGGCTGACGACGGTCAGGTGCGGGACCTGGCCGACCGCGTGCGGGAGGAGTTCGGCCGCGTCGACGTCCTCGTCAACAACGCCGCGACCACCTACCGGGTGCCCCACCACGACCTCGACGGGCTCACCGACGACGCCTTCCACCAGGTGCTCGACGTGAACGTCCTCGGCCCCTACCGCATGGCGCGGGCGTTCGCTCCCGCACTGCGGGAGTCACACGGCGCGGTGGTCAACATCGCGTCCATCTCCGGGTACCGGGCAGGCGGGTCCTCGATCGCCTACGGGGTCAGCAAAGCGGCTCTGTTGCAGCTGACCAGGAACCTCGCCGTCGCGCTCGCGCCGGAGGTGCGGGTCAACGCGGTCGCGCCAGGGACCGTCGCGACCCGGTGGCAGACCGCCCTGCACGGCGAGGAGGCCTTCGCCCGCAAGGCCGCCGCCGAGCGGGAGTCCGTGCCGCTGAAGCAGACCGCCGGTCCCGAGCACGTGGCCCAGGCCGTCCTGGGACTGTTGCGCATGGACCTCGTCACCGGCGAGGCCGTGATCCTCGACGGCGGCAAACACGTCACGTACTAGTGTCCCGCGCCGGAAATGCGGTGATTAAGTCGGTGGATCCAGGTTTCTGCTGGCAAGGCGCCGGTTCGTCCTCGTACTATGTCGTACTTGGGCCGACCGGCAACGCCGCCAGCAGGAAGCTGGGCCGCCGAATCAGTTGCCTGATTTCCGGCGCGGGACACTAGAGGTCCAGCTCGACGACCACCGCCGCGTGGTCGGACGCCTGCTGGTTCCGGTTGGTCATCTCCGGGTACGTCTCCCAGTCGGTCGGGCGCGTGGTCCTCGTGCCCCACAAGCCTTTCCGGAACACGTGCCCCGCCGTGAACCGCCGCTGCAGCGACGAGGACACGAGCACGTAGTCGAGCCGGTTGCGGATGCCGCACGAGTCGAACGTGCCGGGGCGCTTGCCCGTGTCGAAGCCCTTCAGGTCGTAACAGGACCGCAGCGGTCCGTCGAACAGGTCCTTCAGGTTCCTCGCCGGCGTGGTGAGCGACGGCTGGCCCTCGTTCAGGTCGCCGAGCACGATCACGTTCTTGCGTGCCGCGACCAGCTCACCCGCGATCCGGCGAACCTCCCGCGCCTGCCGCAGGCGTTTCTTCCCGCCGCCGCCCGACTGCGACTTGAAGTGGTTCACCAGCACGTGCAGCACCTTGCCCGTCGGCGTCCTGATCTCGTACTGCGCGCAGTCCCTCGAGAACACCGGGTCGTCGCCGTCCTTGATGTCCACGTTGGACCTGATGGACTCGATCGAGAAGCCCTTCTTGGTCATGATGCCCACGTCGATGCCGCGGTCGTCGTTGCCGTCCACCAGCATCACGTGCTCGTACCGGCCACCGAGCAGCTCCTTGTTGAGCCGCACCAGTGACGGCCGGTCCTCCACCTCGACCAGCGCGAGGACGTCCGCGTCCACCTCGGTGATCACGCGGGCCGTGGTGCGGGTGCCGACCTCGTCGACCGACTCCTTGGCGAGCTCCACCCAGCCGATCCAGTCACCCCGGCCGCCCGCGATGATCTCGACGCTCTTGCCGGTGTCCTTCGGCTCGCGGTCGAACGTGCCCCGGTTCTTGCGCAGCCACGCCCACCTCGGGTCGCGGGCCTGGTTGCGGCGCACGACGCCGTCCTTCTCCGTGTACACCTCGAGCGCCACCAGCAGCGCACGCATCCTGGCGCGGATGGCGGGCGTGTACACCTCGGCCGCGGCCAGCGCGTTGAACTCGTGGTAGGCGGCCAGTATCGGCTCGCCCGCCGACCGGTCGGACGTGTCGAACGCCTTCGGCCGCGCGAACAGGTTCTCGACGTTGAAGGACGCCACCACAACTCTCGCCATACCCGAAAGGTCGCGGCGCGGGTCCTACCGATACGTCCACTCGGGATGCCTGCCCAGAAATGCGACCAACCGGTCGCCTGGCACTGCCCCGAAAGGCGGCTCGACGGGCGCCGCGAACCGTGCCGGCCGGTCCTCCGCCGCCACCAGCAGCGGCACGATCTCCAGCATGTCGTCCGCGAGTCCGGCCGGGATGGTCCGGTCCGCACCGCACGCCCGCGCGACGTCCCACCCGTGCACCGCCACCTCCAGCGCACCGGTCGTGGTGACGATCGCGGTCGTGAGCGCCAGCTCACCGAACGCGACCTCCCTGCGCGGCTCCGGCGGTGTCCACGCGCCGACGAGCCGGGTCGCCCGGTCCCGCAGCACCGCGACCGGGTCGACGGCGGGACCCGCCGCGTAGTCGCCGACGTCGGGGTACACCTGGCCGAGCGCGGCGGCCTCGTGCAGCGCGAGCAGCGAGTCGTTGAGGTGGTCGAGCAGCGTCCGCAGGTCCCAGTCCTCGCACGGCGTCGGCACGCCGAGGTCGGCGGCGGACACCTCGTCGAGGCTGCCGAGCGCGTAGTCGACGGCACGCGCCAGCAGGCCGACCCCGTCGAGGAGGGGGGCCGTCACAGCGTTTCCGGCAGGCCGAACGTGTCGAACAGGCGGTGGTCGAAGAACGACACGACGTGCGAGTACCGCTCGCCGCGCACGGTGAACGCCTGCAGCGCGAACGGCCGGAACACGCCGTCCCCGGCACGCAGGTACATGCCGAGCGCAGGCTCGCCGTTGGCCTCGGTGGTGGCGAACCGGAAGTCGCCGGGGCCGCCGGGACACTGACCGGTCAGGTGCCGCGCGACCTGCTCGGGGCCCTGGAACCAGGTCGTGAACGGCGGCATCTCCCACACCGCGTCCTCGGCCAGCAGCGCCACGATCGCGTCGACGTCCTTGCGCTCGAACGCGGCCACGTACCGCGCGAGCAGCCGCTGCTTGTCCTCCGTGGTCGGCTCGACCACGTCGTCCTGCTTCGGCGCGACCTCGTCGAGCTGCGCACGGGCGCGCTGCAGCGCGGAGTTCACGGCCGCGGTCGTGGTGCCGAGCAGCTCGGCCACCTCGGCGGCGCGCCACGCGAGCACGTCACGCAGGATCAGCACGGCCCGCTGCTTGGCGGGCAGGTGCTGCAGCGCGGCCACGAACGCCAGGCGCATGCTCTCCCGGGACGCGACGATCGTCGCCGGGTCCTCGGTGTCACTGTCGGAGTCGCCCGGCATCGGCTCGAGCCACGGTACCTCGTCCCGCTTCTCGAGTGGCAGGCCACCCGTGTCGCTCGGTCCGCCGAGGCCGGTGGGCAGCGGGCGGCGGCCTCGGCTCTCCAGTGCGGTCAGGCACTGGGTGGTGGCGATCCGGTACAGCCAGGTCCGCAGGCTGGAGCGGCCCTCGAACCTGTCGTAGCCGCGCCACGCGCGCAGCATCGTCTCCTGCACCAGGTCCTCGGCGTCGTGCACCGACCCGAGCATGCGGTAGCAGTGGGCGAGCAGCTCCCTGCGGTACGGGTCGGCCTGGCTCAGGAAGTCCGGATCCGCGTCGACGGCCATGTCCGAGTCCTCTCTCTGTGCCAGTGGAGACCCCGATGGGCGGGAAAACTCATCGGTGTTCCGCCGCTGAGTTTTCCACGCACCCGGCCGCACCCGCCGTCAGCGCACCACCCGGAACCGCAGGTGGGTCGCCGTCGGGGAGGTGATGGTGCGGGTCTGCTCCAGCTTGATGGCCGAGGGCAGCGTGTCGAACAGCCGGGTGCCGCCGCCGACCAGCAGCGGGACGACGTGGACGTGGATCTCGTCGACGAGCCCGAGCGGGAGGCCCTGCTGCATCACGGTCGCGCCGTGCAGGCCGACGTGCTTGTCCCCGGCCGCCTCCTTGGCCTGCTCGATGGCGGACTCCACGCCGTCGGTGACGAACCGGTACACGGGCGGGTACTTCTTGGTCGGCGCGTTGTGGGTGACGACGAAGACCGGGATGTCACCCACCGGGCCCCCGTCACCCCAGCCGCCGTCGCCCTCGTTCTTGTCGAAGGACGTGCGGCCCATCACGACGGCGCCGCAGCTGTCGAGCGCCTCCTGCATGAGGGCCTTCTCGTCGTCGGTCGGGTCCTTCCACAGCCAGTCGTGCAGCGAGTCCGCGCCGTCGCCGAACGGGTTCTCGCGGCTGTCGTTGGGGCCGGTGACGTAACCGTCGAGGGACATGGACATGTCGCAGACTACGAGCGCCATTGGTTTTCCTCTTCTAGGCGGCGGTGCGGGTGCGTGCGGTGACGGATGCGGTGAGGCTCGCCTCGCAGGCGGCGACCAGCTGGGCGTCGGCCCTGGTCCGGGCGCCGCGGCCGCACGTGGGGCAGTGCAGCGCGATGGTGCGGGCGACCTCGTCCACCGCGACCTCCAGCGCGCGTCCGCAGGGGCGGCACCAGCGGTGCCCGCTCACGCGGCTGACGTGCAGATCGCTGTGGCAGCACTGGTGGAGCCAGCGCCGGTGCGCCGGGCAGGTCATGCGGTCGAGGGCGTCGAGCCAGCCGTTGTCCTCGGCGTTGTCCTCGGCCAGCAGCGCGTCGGCCAGTGCGGTCCGGGTCATCAGGGTGATGGTTGCCATGACACTGTCCTCCTGCTCCGGTGTGCTGACACCAACGCGTCGGACAGGGTGACCGGCTTTCGACAACCTCCCCGAAGTTTTTCAGGCGCGTGCCGCGAGGCGGTCGATGGCGTCCGGCGCGAACACCGCCTCGGCGGCCAGCCCGGCCATGCCGACCAGCGGCGCCTGCTCGCCGAGCACGGCAGGGCCCACGTCAAGGCCGGTGGCGGCTACCTCGTGGGCCTGCTGGGTGAGTGTCTCGGCGAGGCCGGTGCGGAACGGCGCCAGCCCGCCGATCTCACCGCCCACCCGGACGACGTGCGGGTTGAGGATCGTCACGACCGTCGCCAGCACGGTGCCGACGAGCCTGCCCGCGTCCGTCGCGAGCGCGACCGCGTGCGGGTCGCCGGACTCGACGCGCCGGATCACGTCCGGCAGGGACCGGACGCCGTCGCCGCGCAGCTGCCGGATCAGCGCCTTGCCGCTGGCGAGCGCCGCCACGCAGCCGCGGCGGCCGCAGGTGCACCGCTCGTCGTGGTCCTCGATGCGGATGTGCCCGATCTCGCCCGCGCAGCCGGTCGCGCCGCGGTGCGGCCGGCCGCCGATCACCACACCCGCGCCGATGCCCGTGCCGACGGCCACCCCGAGCACGGTCGACCGCCTGCTGCCCGCCGCGAGGTACTCGCCGTACGCGAGCGCGTTCGCGTCGTTCTCCAGCAGCACGTCGACACCGAGGCCGTCGGCGAGCCCGTCGCGCAGCGGGTGGTCCCGCCACGCGGTCATGGTCGGCGGCGTGATCGAGATGCCGGTCTCCTGGTCGATCTGGCCCGGCACCGCGAGGCCGACGGCGGCCAGGTCACCGCCCCGGCCGGTCCCGGTCAGCTGCCCGCGGGCCGTGTCGACCAGCCACGGCACCACGTCGGCTGGCGTGTGGCCGAGCGGCAGCCGTTCGGTGTGCACGGTCAGCACCGTGCCCGCGAGGTCGGCGACGCCGACGGAGACGTGGCTCGCACCCAGCCACGCGACGACCGCGACCCGGCTGGTCCGGTCCGCCTCCAGCAGGGCCGCCCGCCTGCCGCCGCTGGACGCGTCGTGGCCTGCGGTCCGGACCATGCGCAGCCGGGTGAGCGTGTCCAGCCGCTCCACCAGAGTCGCACGTGAGAGCCCCAGGAACGCCTGGAGCCGCTGGCGGGTGAGCGGGCCGTTCTCCCGTAACACGGCGACAACATTGCCTGGTGATGCCGTCCCGCTCGCAGGGATCGCCCGGTTGACGTCGCCCATGGCTGCCGCCTAAATTTGTAGCCGTTACTTATGTCTAAATATTAGACATAAGTCGTTCGGAGGTACGTGGTGGAGGTCAGGTGAGACCCAACCTGGGGGCCGTGCGGTTGGCCGCGAGCGCGGCATGGACCCTGTCCGGCAACGACATCGGCACCATGATCACCGCCGCGCCCCGGCTCTACCCGCACATGTGGAGCTGGGACACCGCGTTCATCTCGATCGGGCTCGCCCACCTCAACGTCGCGCGGGCGGCCCGCGAGCTGGAGACCCTGCTCGGCGCGCAGTGGCGCAACGGCATGATCCCCCACATCGTCTTCTCCGAGGGCACGGGCTACTTCCCCGGCCCGGAGCGCTGGGGCGCCGCCGAACTGAACACCGACGCGCCCAACGCCCCCCGCACGTCCGGCATCTGCCAGCCCCCGGTGCACGCGATCGCGCTGCGGCGCATCGTGGACATCGCCCGCTCGCAGGGGCAGCGGGACGTGGCGTTCAAGCTGCTGAAGACGGCGTGGCCCAAGCTGTACCGCTGGCACGAGTGGCTGGTCCGCCACCGCGACCCGCTCGGCACCGGCATGCTCGCGATCGTGCACGGCTGGGAGTCCGGCATGGACAACTCGCCGCGCTGGGACCTGCCCTACGCGGAGGTGGTACCTGGCCCGGACCTGCCGCCGTACGTGCGGCTGGACCGCGGCCTCGTCGCCGCCGACGCGGAACGCCCGAGCGACGCCGAGTACGACCGGTACCTGTGGCTGATCGAGGAGATGCGCAAGGTCCGCTACGACGCGGACGCGGTGGTGCGCACGTCGAGCTTCCTCGTCGGCGACGTGTTCGTGACCGCGTTGTTCGCGCTGGCCAGTGAGGTCCTCGCGACGCTCGGTGAGGAGAGCGAGCAGCCGCCGTGGCGGATCCGGCAGCTGCGTGGCTGGGCCCGCCGCTCCCGCGCGGCGGTCGCGGCGGCGTACGACCCCCGCACCGGCCTGGCGCGCGACCGGGACCTGCGCGGCGACCGCTGGCTGTCGACCAGCACCATCGCCGGGTTCGCACCGCTGCTGTGCGGCGGCCTGCCGGTCGACGCCGAGAAGTCGATGCTCGCGACCCTCACCGGCCCGGAATGGGCCGGGCACCCGGCGCTGTTCGCGCGGATCCCACCGTCGGTGTCGCCGAACGACGTCGGGTTCCGGCCGAAGGAGTACTGGCGCGGTCCGATGTGGCCGGTCATCGCGTGGCTGTTCGGGTGGGCGTTCGCGCAGCGCGGCTGGCAGGAGGAGTCGGACCACCTGCGGTCGGAGTGCCTGCGACTGGCCGCGGACGGCTCGTTCGCCGAGTACTACCACCCGGTCACGGGCGAGCCGCTCGGCTCGCGACAGCAGTCGTGGACGGCCACGGTCGTGCTCGACTGGCTGCACACGTCATGATCGCGTTCACCCGGCCCGGCCGGTTCTGGCGGGGCAACCTGCACACGCACACGACGAACTCCGACGGCGCGCTGTCCCCCTCGGCCGCGGCCGCGGTGTACCGGTCGGCAGGCTACGACTTCGTGGCGCTGACCGACCACTTCCGCGCGGAACACGGCTACCCGGTCACCGACACCCGTCCGCTCAGGACGGAGAAGTTCACCACGCTCGTCGGCGCCGAACTGCACGGGCCGCGCACGAGGTTCTCGTCGTCGTGGCACATCCTGGCGGTGGGCCTGCCGCCGGACTTCGGTCCGGTGCCGGGGGAGACGGGCCAGGAGATCGCGCGCCGGGCGCGGCGGGCGGGTGCGTTCATCGGGATGGCACACCCGTCGGCGTCGCTGCTCACGCTCGACGACGCGGAAAGCCTGGACGCCGCGCACGCGGTCGAGGTGTACAACGCGGTCGCGGCGGCGGAGGACCGCGCGGACAGCTGGCACCTGTGCGACGTGCTGCTCGCCCGCGGCCACCGGCTGACCGCGTACGCGGCGGACGACGAGCACTTCCAGCCCCAGGACCCGCCCGGCCGCACGGCGTGGGTGCTGGTGCGGGCGGCGGCGCTGGACCCGGACCTGCTGCTGGCCGCGCTGAAGGACGGCGCGTACTACTCGAGCACCGGCCCGGAGATCCATGACGTGTCCATACAGGACGGCCGGGTGACCGTCGAGTGCTCGCCCGCGAGCCGCGTGGTGGCTTCCGGCGGGTTGCCTGGCAAGGAGGTCGTGGTCGGTGACGGGCTCACCGGGGCCACGCTGCCGCTCGACATGTTCCGCCGGTACTTCCGGATCACCGTGGTCGGTGCCTCTGGTGGGCGCGCGTGGACGAACCCGTTCTGGCTCGATTAGTGGTGTGGCTTCGCTCGTTGGCTGGTCGGGTTCGGTTCTGCACCCACCCGGCCGACGAAAGTGGACACAGCGCTAGCGGTGCCTCGCGGCTCTTGCCGCTGCCGCGCCTGCGGCCATCACGACGATCAGCACTGTCAGGCCCCAGCGGCGTTTCTCCTCCGTCGCCTCCTGCATGGACGGTACGGGGGCTGCCTCGGGATTGTCCTGGATGTACAACGGTTTTCGGGTAGTCGGGGTGACCGACGAGACCGGGGGGATCGGTGGCGGTGGGACGACCGCGACGGTCGTGGTCGTCGTGGGGGCCGGGGTGGCCCGTGGCAGGGGCGGCACGGTGGTCGGGGGCGGTTGTGCCGTCGCGGTGTCCGTGGGCGCCGGGGGTGGTGGCGCGGTCGCGGTTCCCGTGGTCGGTGGGGCTGGTGGGACGGTGGCGGTGTTGGTGCCCGTGACCGTCGGCGGTGGGGCCGGTGGGTGCCACGGCGGTGGGGGTGGCGGCCGGCCGGGTAACAGGCACACGGTGACGGTGATCAGCAGCGAGACGTGGACCTTGATCAGGCAGTTCGTCATCTCAGTCGCTCCAGGGCCGACTCGAACGCCGCCGGGCCCACCTGTGCGCCACCGCCGTACGGGTTCTGCAGCTGCTGTGTCGCGAACAGCAGCAGCGTCATGGTGCCGGCCAGGATCGACACGATGAGGATGTGCGTCGCCGGTTTGGGGCCGCCGAACAGCAGTGGCAGCGCCACGGCCATGATCGCGCCGGCCACCAGTGCGAACCACACCACCGAGTTCACCCCGCCGCCGGTGGCCGCGTTGAGCCGTTCCTGTCGCTGCTGGTAGACGCTCCACAGCTGGTCGGAGGCCTCGTTCTTCTGGTCGACGGTCCACTCGTCGGTCGCGGGCGCGGCGGCCACCTCGGCACGCAGCCGCTCCAGCGTCGACCAGCCCGCGTCGTCGATGTCCCCGCCCTCGCTCATCCTCGGCCACTCGCGTTCGATCACCTCCCGCACGTACGTCCGTGCCTCGGTGGTCACGCCCTCGCTGTCCGGCAGCTCCCGCGCCGCCCACACGGCCGCGACGAGGCTGTCCGCCTCCTTGTACGAGCCGTCCTCCGCGGCGGTCGTGCCGTCGAACAGCGAGATCAGCACGAACGCCAGCAGCACCGCCTGCAGCCCGCCGACCAGCGTGAACACCTGGCCGGCGGCCTCGTTGTTGTCGACGACGCCCTGTGTCTCACCGATCCGCCGCACGAGGTAGGCGAGCCCGCCCGCGACGAGCCCGACCCCCAGTACCCATAACAGCCCGACCACATAAATGCTCACGACCAGTCCCTCTTCATCGCCTCGTCGAGCAGCGCTTCGACGATCTGGCTCTCCGGGACTGTCCGGACCACCTCGCCTCGCACGAAGATCTGCCCCTTGCCGTTCCCCGACGACACCCCGAGGTCCGCCTCCCGCGCCTCACCCGGCCCGTTCACGACGCACCCCATCACCGCCACCCGCAGCGGTGCCTCGAACCCGTCGAACGCGGCGGTCACCTGCTCCGCCAGGCGGTACACGTCCACCTGCGCCCGCCCGCACGACGGGCACGACACGATCTCGAGCCGCCTCGGCCGCAGGCCCAGCGACTCCAGAATGGACAGTCCGACCTTCACCTCTTCCACCGGTGGCGCGGAAAGTGACACCCGGATGGTGTCGCCGATGCCCTCGGCGAGCAGCACCCCGAACGCCACCGCCGACTTCACCGTGCCCTGGAACCGCGGTCCCGCCTCGGTGACGCCGAGGTGCAGCGGGTAGTCGCAGCGCGCGGCGAGCCGCCGGTACGCGGCGATCACGGTCACCGGGTCGTGGTGCTTCACCGACAGCTTGAGGTCGGTGAACCCGTGTTCCTCGAACAGCGAGCACTCCCACAGCGCCGACTCCACCAGCGCTTCCGGGGTCGCCCTGCCGTACTTGGACAGCAGCCGCGCGTCGAGCGAGCCGGCGTTCACCCCGATGCGGATCGAGACCCCCGCAGCGCTTGCCGCGCGGGCGATCTCGGCGACCCGGTCGTCGAACTTCCTGATGTTGCCCGGGTTCACGCGCACGGCCGCGCAGCCCGCGTCGATCGCGGCGAACACGTACCTCGGCTGGAAGTGGATGTCCGCGATGACCGGGATCGGCGACTTCTTCGCGATGGCGGCGAGCGCGTCCGCGTCGTCCTGCGACGGCACCGCGACCCGCACGATCTGGCAGCCCGCCGCGGTCAGCTCCGCGATCTGCCGCAGCGTCGCGTCGACGTCCGCGGTCAGCGTGGTCGTCATCGACTGCACCGACACCGGCGCGTCGCCACCCACGGGCACGTCGCCGACCATGAGCCGCCGGGACCGCCGCCGCCTGCTGCCGACCGTCGGCACGCCCAGGTCCACCGCGGTCACTCCACCACCGCCTTCAGCCGTGCGAGCCGCTTGAGCACGGTCCCGGCGATGCCGTTCCCGTCGAGGCCGTGCGCGCGCAGGATCTCCTCGCGCGACGCGTGGGGCAGGAAGCCGGCGGGCAGCGCGAACGTCGCCACGCAGGTGCGTTCCCCGGTCGCGGCGAGTGCCTGCGCGAGCCGCGCACCCAGTGCGCCGGTGGCCGTGGTGTCCTCGACCGCGAGCACCAGCGGGTACCCGGCCGCGAGCCGCAGCAGCGCCGGGTGCAGTGGCATCGTCCACTGTGGATCGACCACGGTCACGGGCACGTCGTGGCGCGCCAGCTCGTCGGCCGCCGCGAGGCACGCGCCCGCCAGCGGGCCGACCGCGACCAGCAGCACGGCCGCACCGGGCTCTTCTCGCAGCACGTCGTAGCCGTCCGCCCGGCGCACCGCGGGGATGTCCGGTCCGGCACTCGCCTTCGGGTAGCGCAGGACGGTGGGCGCGTCCTGGACGGACACCGCTTCGCGCAGGAGCTCCCGCAGCGACGCCGGGTCGCGGGGTGCGGCGAGGCGCAGGCCGGGGACGACCGGCAGCACCGACGCGTCCCACATGCCGTGGTGGCTCGCGCCGTCCGGTCCGGTCACACCCGCGCGGTCGAGCACGAACGTGACGCCGAGCCGGTGCAGCGCCACGTCCATCAGCACCTGGTCGAACGCGCGGGACAGGAACGTGGCGTAGATGGCGACGACCGGGTGCAGCCCGCCCATCGCGAGCCCGGCCGCGGAGGTGACCGCGTGCTGCTCGGCGATGCCGACGTCGAACGTCCGCGCCGGGAACCGCGCGGCGAACCCGCCGAGCCCGGCGGGCAGCGCCATCGCCGCGGTCAGGCACACCACGTCCGGCCGTTCCTCGCCGATCGCGACGATGCTGTCGGCGAACACCGAGGTCCAGGACCGCCCGCCCGCCGAGGTCGCCGGGCCCACCGCGTGCATGCGGTCCGCCTCGTCCTCCTCGGCGGGTGGGTAGCCCTTCCCCTTCTCGGTGCGGCAGTGCACGACCACCGGCCGCCCCAGCGCGGCCGCGGACCGGAACGCCTGCTCCAGCGCGACGACGTCGTGCCCGTCGACCGGGCCGACGTAGGAGAAACCCAGTGCGGTGAACAGGTTCGCGCCGCTCGACCCGGACCGCAGCGCCGCGAGGTGCTCGGCGAGACCGCCGACGGTCGGCGCGTAGGAGCGGCCGTTGTCGTTGAGCACCACCACGACCGGCCGCGACGGGGCGGCGCCGAGGTTGTTTAGCGCCTCCCACGCCATGCCACCGGTGAGCGCGCCGTCGCCGATGACCGCGACCACGCGCCGGTCGTAGGAGCCCGTGACGGCGAACGACTTCGCGAGTCCGTCCGCATAGGACAGCGCGGTGGAGGCGTGCGAGTTCTCGATCACGTCGTGCGGTGACTCGGTGCGCGACGGGTAGCCCGATGTGCCGCCCGCCTGGCGCAGGTCGTCGAGCCCGCGGCCGGTCAGCAGCTTGTGGACGTAGGCCTGGTGGCCGGTGTCGAACAGGAGCACGTCGGCCGGTGAGCGGAACACGCGGTGCAGCGCGATGGTCAGCTCCACCGCGCCGAGGTTCGGCCCGAGGTGCCCGCCCGCGTGGCGGACCTTGTCGACGAGCTCGGCACGCAGTTCGGCGGCGAGCACCAGCAGGTCCGGGGTGGACATCCGGCGGAGCGTGGCGAGGTCGGTCATGACGGTCGCACCGAGGACGGCAGCGTGAACGTGATGTCCTCGGTGGCCGTGCGGTGCTCCAGCACGCAAACCGGGCCGAGCGCGGCGACGACCTCGTCGACCAGCCCCGGTGGCGCGGAGGCACCCGCGGTGACCCCGACCGTGCGGACGTCGTCGAGCCATTCCGGTCTGATGTCGCCCGCGTCGTCGATGAGGTACGCCGTCGTGCCCGCGCGCTGTGCCAGCTCCACGAGCCGCACCGAGTTCGACGAGTTCGCCGAGCCGACCACCAGCACCAGGTCGGCCCGCTCGGCCACCGTGGACAGTGCCTGCTGGCGGTTGGTGGTGGCGTAGCAGATGTCGTCGGACGCGGGGCCCTTGAGGAACGGGAAGCGGGACCGCAGTACGCCGAGGATCTCCGTGGTCTCGTCGACGGCGAGGGTGGTCTGGGTCAGGTAGGAGACGCGTTCCGGGTCGGGCACGGTGACCGTCCATGCCTGCGCGACGTCCTCGACGAGGATCGTGTCGTCGGGTGCCTCGCCGAGGGTGCCCTCGACCTCCTCGTGGCCCGCGTGCCCGATGAGCAGGATGGTGTCACCGCGGGCGGCGAACCGGCGGGCCTCGGCGTGGACCTTGGTGACCAGCGGGCACGTCGCGTCGAGGACGCGCAGGTGCCGCCGCCCCGCCTCGGTGCGCACGGCAGGGGACACGCCGTGCGCGGAGAACACGACCGTCGCGCCGGGCGGCACCTGCGCGAGCTCGTCGACGAACACCGCGCCCCGCCTCTCGAGATCGGCCACCACGTGCACGTTGTGGACGATCTGCTTGCGCACGTACACGGGCTGCCCGCGCTGTGTGAGCGCGTGCTCGACGATCTCGATGGCCCGCTCGACGCCCGCGCAGAACGACCGCGGCGCGGCGAGCAGAACCGTGTGGGGAGCCGGGGCGGTCATGCGATCTCCTGTTCGTGCTGACAGCGGCGGGGAAACGCGGCGGGGACCGGCCTGTTGGCAGGTGGGTCAGTGGGTCCGGTGGGTCAGCAGGTGGGCCAGGTCGGTCAGTTCCGCCGTCGCCGGGGCCGGTGGCAGGTGTTCCAGCCGGGCCAGTGCCTGCGCCATCAGCCCGTCGGCCTGTGCCTGGCCCCACGCGCGGCCACCGGCACGATCGATCAGCTCCGCCGCCGTGCGCAGCTCCCGGTCGGTCAGCGACTCCGTGCCCGCGTACAGGGCCGCCAGCTCACCGCCCTCCGGGGTGCCCGACGCCAGCGTGTACACCACCGGGAGCGACTTCTTGCGGTTGCGCAGGTCGGAGAACGCCGGCTTGCCCGTGGTCCGCTCGTCGCCCCAGATGCCGAGCAGGTCGTCCACGTGCTGGAACGCCAGCCCGAGCTGCTCACCGAACACCCGCAGGTGGCGGACCTGCTCCGCCGACCCGCCACCGAACGACGCGCCCAGCGCACACGCGGCACCCATCAGCGCCGCCGTCTTGCCACTGGCCATGCGCTCGCACTCCGCGATGTCCACAGTGGAGCGTCGCTCGAACTCCACGTCCGCGCACTGCCCGGCCACCAGCTCCTGCACGGCCGCGCTCAGCGTCCGCATCCCCGGGCCTGCCGCCGGGTGACCGCTCGCCGCCAGCACGTCCAGCGCCAGCGTCAGCAACGCGTCCCCGGCCAGGATGGCCGCGCCGATGCCGAACACGCTCCACACCGTCGGCCGGTGCCGCCTGGTCAGGTCGCCGTCCATCACGTCGTCGTGCAGCAGCGAGAAGTTGTGCACCAGCTCGACCGCCACCCCGGCAGGCACCGCCTCCCTCGGCGACCCGCCGACCAGCGCCGCGGACAGCAGTGTCAGCGTCGGCCGCACCGCCTTGCCGCCCGCTGAGGTCCGCACGCCGTGCTGGTCCCACCACCCGAGGTGGTAACCGGCGATGCGGTGCATCGACGCCGGTAACGTCTCGACCGCCGCCCGCAGCGCCGGGTCGACCAGTTCCCGGCTCCACGCAAGCGTTTGCTCCGTGCTGTGCACACGCTCCGGTGCGACCATGTCAGCGCCCCAGCTCGACGTTCTCCAGCACCCCGAGCGCGTCGGGCACCAGCACCGCCGCCGAGAAGTACACGCTGACCAGGTACGACAGGATCGCCTTGTCGTCGATGCCCATGAACCGCACGTTCATGCTCGGGGCCACCTCGTCGTCGATGTTCACGGTGTGCAGCCCGATGACGCCCTGGTCCTCGACCCCGGTGCGCATCACGATGATCGACGTCACGTCGCCCTCGGTGATCGGGATCTTGTCGCACGGCAGGATCGGCACCCCACGCCACGTCTGCACGGTCGACCCCTCGAACTCCACGTTCGCCGGGTAGATCCCGCGTTTCGTGCACTCGCGGCGGAACGCGGCGATCGCACGCGGGTGCGCGAGGAAGAACTTCGACTTCCTGCGCCGCGAGAGCAGCTCGTCGAGGTCGTCCGGGGTCGGCGGGCCGGACCGGGTGAAGATCCGCTGCGACAGGTCCGCGTTGTGCAGCAGCCCGTACGACGGGTTGTTGACGAGCTCGTGTTCCTGCCGCTCACGCAGCGCCTCGGTGGTCAGCCGCAGCTGCTCCTCGGTCTGGTTCATCGGGTCGTTGTAGAGGTCGGCGACCCTGGTGTGGACCCGCAGCAGCGTCTGCGCGACGTCCAGTTCGTACTCGCGGGGCGTCTGCTCGTAGTCGGCGAACGTGCCGGGCAGCTCGGCCTCGCCGCTGTGCCCGGAGGACAGCTCGATCGCCGCCTCACCGGCCCGGTTCTGCGCCTTCGACGGCCGGGCCAGCGCGGCGCGGATGTGCTCGCGCAGCGCGTCGGACTGGCCGTTCATCTGCTGGAACGACTGCCCAGCCAGGACCAGCACGGTGACCGGGGTGATGGCCTTGACGCTGAACGCCCACTCCCCGCGTTCGCCGCTCAGCAGCTCGCTGCCGAAGTGGTCACCGTCGGCGAGGACGTCCAGCACCTGGTCCTCGTCGTACCTGCCAGGTGTCAGCTTGTTCGCTTTGCCGTGTGCCAGAAGGAAGATCTCGTCACGCGGCTGACCGGCCCGGACGATCAGGTCGCCCGGCCCGTACTCCCGCTGCTCGAACCGGTTCGCGAGCGCGCCGAGCGCCTGCTCGTCGGTGAAGTCACGCAGCAGCGGCAGTTCCCGCAGCTCGGCGGGCACGACGCGGATCGCGGTGCCCTCGCTGACGAACGAGAGCCGCCCGTCGCCGATCGCGTAGGACAGCCTGCGGTTCACGCGGTAGGTGCCGCCCGCGATGTCCACCCACGGCAGCATCTTCAGCAGCCACCGGCTGGTGATGCCGCGCATCTGCGGCTTGGTCTTGGTCGTGGTGGTGAGGTTGCGCGCCGCCTCGGTCGACAGGCTGCGCCGCACCGTGGCCTCGATCCGGACGTCGGTCTCCACTGTGGACACGGCTCAGCCTTCCCGTCCCAGCTCGACGTTCTCGAGGATGCCGAGCGCGTCCGGCACCAGCACCGCGCACGAGTAGTACGCGCTGACCAGGTAGGACATGATCGCCTGCTCGTTGATGTTCATGAACCGCACCGAGAGGCTCGGCTGGTACTCGTCGGGGATGCCGGTCTGGTGCAGGCCGACGACACCCTGCCGTTCCTCGCCGGTGCGCATGAGGAGGACCGAGCTGGTCCGGTGTTCGGAGACGCCGATCTTGTTGCACGGGAAGATCGGCACACCGCGCCATGCCGGCACCCGGTTGCCGTTGACGTCGATCGCGTCCGGGTAGAGGCCGCGGCGGCTGCACTCGCGCCCGAACGCGGCGATCGTGCGCGGGTGTGCGAGGAAGAAGGCGGGGTTCTTCCACACGGTCGCGAGCAGCTCGTCGAAGTCGTCCGGCGTCGGCGGGCCGGACCGGGTGTGGATGCGCTGCGACAGGTCCGCGTTGTGCAGCAGCCCGAAGTCCGGGTTGTTGATCATCTCGTGTTCCTGGCGCTCGCGCAGCGCCTCGATGGTCAGCCGCAGCTGCTGCTCGACCTGGTCCATCGGCTCGTTGTAGAGGTCGGACACGCGGGTGTGGACCCGCAGCACGGTCTGCGCGACCGACAGCTCGTACTCCCTCGGGGCCAGCTCGTAGTCCACGAACGTGCCGGGCAGCGCGGCCTCGCCGACGTGGCCGGACGCCAGCTCGATCGCCGCCTCGCCGTGCGGGTTCTGCGCGGCGGCCTTGCCGCTCTGGAACGCCGCGATCTGCTCCCGCAACGCCGCCGAGCGGCCGAGCAGTTCGTCGAACGCGCGCTGCGGCAGCATCAGCACCGTGCACGAGGTGGCTGCTTTGACGCTGTACTCCCACATGCTCTGCGGGTCCACCAGCGACTCGTCGCCGAAGTGGTCGCCGTTCGCGAGCGTGTCGAGCACCGTTTCGTCGCCGTACCGGCCCGGCCCGACCTTGGTGACCTTGCCGTGCGCGATGAGGAACGCCTCGTTCGACTCGTGCCCGAATTCCACGATGGTGTCGCCCGCGGCGAATTCCCGTTGCTCGAACCCGTTGGCCAGCGCGGCGAGCACGTCGGGGTCGGTGAACCCGCGGAACAACGGCAGCTCGCCGAGTTCGGCCGGGATCACCCGGATTTCCGGTCCGTCGCTCGTGAACGTGACGCGGCCGTCACCGACCGCGTAGGACAGGCGCCGGTTCACCCGGTAGGTGCCGCCGGACACCTGTGTCCACGGCAGCATTCTCAGCAGCCACCGCGACGAGACACCCTGCATCTGGGGGACGGACTTCTTGGTCGTGGCCAGGTTCCGAGCCGCGGCGGTCGCCAGGCTCTGCTGCGGCCGCTCACCGTCCGCGCCGACACCAGGTGCCACCGGTTCCGTCACCGTCACAACGCACACCACCAATCACAGGAATTATTTTGGGCAAGGCAGATCCGGTTGACCGAAATTACGTGAAACAATCTCGACGAATCGAAGCTAGCACCAGTGCCAAAACCAGCACAGTCGCCCAAGTGAGTGAGCCACGGTGGGTCGGGGAAATCGTCGGATAATCACTCTTGTCAGCGGTAACGCCCGGTGGACTTGTTCGCTGAGTAATCCCCGCTGGGCCGAACGGGTTGTGACTCCGGCGAACGTGTCGGAGGTGGACCCGGGGCACCCCCAAGATGCGAGTGTCGCCGCCACCGCAATGGCCTAGTCCAGTGAACCTGCCCTCTACCGTGGGGTTCTTTCCGGACACAGTGAACGGCACGGCCGACGGAACCTGCCGTCAGCCGTGCCGCTTTGTTCCCCCGTGTTATCCGTCGAGGAGCGTCAGGTGTTCGTCGGAGAGCTTGATGTCCAGCGCGCCGAGTGCCGTGTCCAGTTGCTCCGGTGTACGTGGACCGACCAGCGTGATCGGGGTGGGGTCGGTCTGGTGGAGCAGCCACGCCAGCACGAGCTGGTTCGGCGTGACGGCCAGGTCGGCGGCCAGTGCGGTCAGCCGGGCGAGCCGGGCGTCGGCGTCGGGGCCCGCGTAGTCCACCATCGACGGGTGCCCGTCGCGCTTGGCGGGGTCGTCGTAGATCCCCTTGAGGATCGGCGAGTAGGCGACCAGTGAGATGCGGGGGTTCGCCCTGAGGTGGTCGAGCTGCTCGTCGTCCACAATGGACAGGGAGTTGGCGCCGGCGGTGGGCCGCAGGTAGGAGTGCTGCTGCTGCAACGCGACCGGTGCGGGCCAGCCGTGGCGGTCGCACAACCCGAGGATGCGTTCCAGCCGCCAGGTCCGGACGTTCGACCAGCCGATGTGGCGGATCTTGCCTGCCTTGACGAACCCGGCCAGTGCGTCGAGGGTCTCCTCCAGCGGGGTGGCGGTGTCGTCGACGTGCACGTAGTAGAGGTCGATGTGGTCGGTGCCGAGCCGGCGGAGGCTGCCGTCGAGCGCCGCTCGCAGCGTGTCCGCCGCGGCCCCGGCGTACTTCGGCCGCGCGGGCTTCCCCCGGTAGCGGTCCGGCTCGTCCACCCAGGCGCTGCCCTTGGTGGAGAAGAACACCCGGTCGCGGTTGCCCCGGGCGGCGAACCACCGGCCGAGCACGGTCTCACTCTCCCCGCCCGTGTTGCCGGCCGCGGGCCACCATGCGTAGCAGTCCGCGGTGTCCACAAAGGAACCGCCGGTGTCGAGGTAGCGGTCGAGCATGCCGAAGGAGGTCTGTTCGTCGGTGCGGGTGCCCATCAGCATGGCACCGAGCGAGAGCTTGCTGACCTGCTCGCCGGTGCGTCCCAGTTCTGTCGTCGTCTGCACGGTTCCGACAGTAGGTTCGGCCATCGGATACGTCCAATGCAAATGTCTTTGGTTTCTGATACGTGTAACGCATGGAGCTGCGGCAGGTGCGAGCGTTCGTGACGATCGTCGACGAGGGGCACGTCGGCCGGGCGGCGGAGCGGCTGCACGTCACGCAGCCGACGCTGTCGCGGCAGGTGGCGGCACTGGAGCGGGCGGTGGGGGTGCCGCTGTTCGACCGCAGGGGACGGGCGTTGACCCTGACCCCGGCGGGTGCGGTGTTCGAGCCCGGCGCCCGCGACCTGGTCCGGCGGTCGGACGACCTGGTCGTGTCGGCGCGCCGGGCGCACCGCGGTGAGCTGGGCGTGCTGCGGATCGGCTTCGTCCAGTCGGCGACGTTCGCGGCGTTGCCGTCGATGCTCAGGGCTTTCCGGGAGGCGTGGCCGTCGGTGCGGGTGGAGGTGACGGCCATGACGACGTTGCGGCAGGTTTCGGCGCTGGCGGACGACGCGCTGGACGTGGGGTTGCTGCGGCCGCCGGTGCGGGATGATCTGTCGCTGCGGACGTTGTCGCGTGACCCGCTGGTGGTCGCGTTGCCCGGTGGTCACCGGTTGTCCCGCCGGCGGCGGGTGTCGTTGGCTGAGCTGGCTGACGAGCCGTTCGTGCTCTACGGACGGGAGTCGGGGCCTGCTGTGCACGACACGATCGTCGGGTTCTGCCGGGACGCCGGGTTCAGCCCGCGGATCGTGCAGGAGGCGGTCGACGTGCAGACGATCGTCGCGTTGGTGGCGGCGAACCTGGGGGTCTCGTTGCTGATCGCGCCGACGCCGCAGACGGACTCGTCGGTGGTGTTCCGGCCGGTGGCGGAGGACCTGCCGCCGTGGGAGATGGCGCTGGCCTGGTCCCGGGGGAACCAGTCGCCGGTCCTGGCGCGGCTGCTGGAGACGGTGGGGTGAGCAGTCGGGCCGTCCGGCGTCCGCGCGGGTGAGCGGAGACCGGCAGCGTCACTCCTGCTCTTTCGGGTACACCGCGATCGCCAGGGTGAACTGGTCGCCCTCCGCCCCGCCGTACTTCGCGAACAGGTCCTGCAGCGTGCTCCGCAGTTCGTCGAAGAACTCCTTGCGGTGGGCCGGGGGCAGGGCGATGCGACCCGACACGCCCAGCGTGGGCAGCTCGGGACGAGTCCTGTCGATCTTCGCCAGGTCTTGCTGGACGTCCTCGACCAGCTCGATCAGGTAGCCAAGGCTCAGCTCGTCCCGCGCGCGGCGGCCACCGATCGTGCCGATCAGCTGGGGGGACAGCCAGTACGACTTCGCCGTCGCCTGGTAGATGCCCTCCACGATCCCGCGGACCCGGCGCTCCGACACCTGCGTCACCAGGCCCGCGTCCACCAGGCGTTTCACGTGGTAGTACACGCGCTGGGGAGTCTGGTCCAGCCGCACGCCGACCTCTGTGCAGGAGCTGGGCTCGGCCAGGTGCCGCAGCACCTCGACGCGCTGGGGCTTGAGCAGTGCCTCCGCCTGCTCGAAGCCCTCTACGTACAACAAGTCTTTCATAGTGCTTCTGAGTGTTTACATAAAAGAAGTGTTTGTCAATAGGGGTGAACCTATGCTTGGCCCCGATGAGTCACGTACCGAGCCGGGTCCTGGTCACCGGGGCGGCCGGCCGGCTCGGCAGCGCGGTGCTACGCGATCTCGCGGCACACGGCGCTTCCGTCGTCGGCCTCGACCGCGCCGACCCGGGCACCGTTGACACCTTCTTCACCGGCAGTGCCGGGGACGTCGACCTGGTCGCCAAGGCCATGGCCGGCGTCGACGCCGTCATCCACCTCGCCGCCATCCCGGCACCCGACCGGGGCACGCCGGAGGAGGTCTTCGTCGGCAACGCGGCCGCGACGTTCGTCGTGCTCGACCAGGCCGCGCGGGCCGGGGTCACGCGGGCGGTGATCGCGAGCAGCCTGTCGATCACCGGCCTGCCGTTCGCGCCGCACCCCGCCGCGCCGGACTACGTGCCGATCGACGAGGCCATGCCCCTGCAGGCCGCCGACCCGTACGCACTGTCCAAACAGGCCGACGAGGCCACCGCCGCCATGGTCGCGCGCCGGGACGGGATGGGCGTCGTCGCGCTGCGGTTCCCGAAGCTCGGCACGCCGGAGTTCCTCGCCGAGTACGTGGACGAGTACCGCGCCGAGCCCGGCGCGGGTGCGCACGAGGTGTGGAGCTACCTCGACCTGCGGGACGCCGCGATCGCGTGCCGCCTCGGGCTCACCGCGCAGGTCACCGGCGCCCACCCGCTGTACCTGGCCGCGCCGGAGACCCTCTCGCCGTACCCGACCGAGGACCTCCTCGCCCGCTACCTGCCCGGCGTGCCGCGCCGTGCGCCGCTGCCCGGCCGCGCCGTGCCGATCGACACCTCGGCCGCCACCACACTGCTCGGCTTCACGCCGCGGCACCTCATCGCCATCGCGCCCGCCGAATTGGGAGCTTCGTGAGTTACCACAACGACTTCGTCCCGCACCACGGCATCCGCGCACCCCGTGCGTACCTCCACACCGACGCGCCGCGGCTCGCGCTCGACGGTGACTGGCGGTTCCGGCTGTCGCCGGTCGCGGACACGCCGGACGACTTCGCCGCGCCGGACTTCGACGACAGCGGCTGGGACACGCTCGCCGTCCCGTGCCACTGGCCACTGCGCGGGTACGGGAATCCCTGGTACACCAACGTGGTCTACCCGTTCCCGGTCGACCCGCCGCACCCGCCGGAGGAGAACCCGACCGGTGACCACCGCGTCGCGTTCGACGTGCCGGAGGACTGGGCCGGGCGGCGGGTCGTGCTGCGGTTCGAGGGTGTCGAGTCGTGCGCGAAGGTGTGGCTGAACGGCGCGGAGCTGGGGTTCTTCACCGGCTCGCGCCTGCCGGCCGAGTTCGACGTCACGCCGCGGCCGGGGCGCAACGTGCTGGCCGTGCGCGTGCACCAGTGGTCGGCCGCGAGCTACCTCGAGGACCAGGACCAGTGGTGGCTGCCCGGCATCTTCCGCTCCGTGACGCTGGAAGCACGCGGCGACCTGGACGACGTCTTCGTCCACGCCTCCTACCGGGACGGTCAGGGCACGCTGCTGGTCGACGCGCCGGTGCCCGCGACCGTGTCGGTGCCCGCGCTGGGTATCTCGGTCGCGGCAGGCGAGGAGGTCACGGTTCCGGTGGAGCCGTGGAGCGCCGAGCTGCCTCGGCTCTACGACGCGACGGTGGCCACGGACAGCGAGACCGTCCGGCTGCGCATCGGGTTCCGCACGGTGTCCATCGAGGACGGTGTGCTGCTGGTCAACGGGGAGCCGCTGCCGCTGCGTGGCGTGAACCGGCACGAGTTCCACCCCGACCACGGCCGCGCGGTGCCCTACGAGACGATGCGCGAGGACGTGCTGCTCATGAAGCGGCACAACATCAACGCCGTGCGCACCAGCCACTACCCGCCGCACCCCGCGTTCCTCGACCTGTGCGACGAGCTCGGCCTGTGGGTGATCGACGAGTGCGACCTCGAGACGCACGGGTTCGTCTTCACCGGCTGGGAGCGCAACCCGTCCGACGTGCCGGAGTGGCGTGAGTCCTATGTGGACCGCATGCGCCGCACGCTCGAGCGCGACAAGAACCACCCGAGCATCGTGCTGTGGTCGCTGGGCAACGAGAGCCACACCGGCGCGAACCTCGCCGCGATGGCCGACTGGGTGCGGGAGCGCGACCCGTCCCGGCCGGTGCACTACGAGGGTGACGCCGACTGTGCCTATGTGGACGTGTACAGCCGCATGTACGCCACACACGCCGAGGTCGACAAGATCGGGCAGGAGCCCGGGATGCCGTTCCTGCAGTGCGAGTACGCGCACGCGATGGGCAACGGGCCGGGTGGGCTCGCCGAGTACGTGGCGCTGTTCGACAGGTACCCGCGCATCGCGGGCGGGTTCGTGTGGGAGTGGATCGACCACGGCCTGCGGCACCCGGCGCTGGAGTACGCGTACGGCGGCGACTACGGCGAGCCGCTGCACGACGGCAACTTCGTGATCGACGGGCTGCTCCTCCCCGACCGCACACCGTCGCCGGGACTGCTCGACGTCAAGAAGGTCTACGAGCCGATCCGGATTTCCTTCGTGGACGGCCGGGTCACGGTCGAGGAGCTGCGTCCGGTGCCGCCGCTGCGGTTCGAGTGGTCGGCGGGCGCGGAGTCGGGGGAGCTGGACCTGTCGTCGGGTTCGGCGCCGCTGCCGCCGGTCGACGGGCTGCTGACCGTGCGTGCCGTGCTGGCGTCCGACCAGCCCTGGGCCGACGCTGGGCATGAGATCACGTGGGCGCAACACCAGGCGGCGCCGCCGGATCCCTCGGTGGTAACCGGGTCCGACCGTCCACAACGGACCGCTGACGGGTTCTCCTTTGGTGCCGGCGAGTTCGACCGGTTCGGACGGCTGCGTGCGTTCGGCGGCCTTGCTGTCGGTGCGCCGCACCTGGCGCTGTGGCGCGCCCCGACCGACAACGACCGCGGTGAGAACGCGCACCTCGACCAGACCTGGCACGCGCTCGGCCTGCACCGGCTCACGCACCGGCTCGACGGCGTGTCGGCGGGTGAGACGCTGGTCGTGCGGGAACGGACCGCGCCCGCGGCACTGGCGCGTGGCGCTGGTGTGACGTACGAATGGGCGTCTGCCGGGGACGGCCTCGCACTGACGGTGTCGGTCGAGCCGGACGGTGAATGGCCGGAGCCCATCGGCAAGCTGGCGATCACGATGCCGCTGCCCGCGTCGATCGAGCGGGTGACGTGGTTCGGGCGCGGCCCTGGCGAGGCGTACCCGGACACCGGCCACGCCACCCGCACCGGCCGCTGGGAGTCCACAGTGGACGATCTGCAGACGCCCTACATCCGGCCGCAGGAGAACGGCAGGCGCGCGGACGTGCGGTGGGCGGAGCTGACGTCGGCGGACGGCCGGGGCCTGCGCGTCGCGGGTGACTTCGCGTTCACCGCACGCCGCTGGACCGACGCCGACCTGGCCGCCGCGAAACACCGCAACGAACTCACCGCGGGCGACAGCGTGTGGTTGACGATCGACGTCGGCCAGCAGGGGATCGGGACCGCGTCGTGCGGCCCTGGCGCGCTGCCGGAGTACGTGCTCACACTGCGGAAGACGACCTTCACGGTCGTGCTGAGCCCCGTGGTGGACGCGTAACCCCGAACGTCCGCGGTGAACCGGACGAACATTCGGGTGGCACTGTGGCGCCGACGGGTCACCCGCTGCCGTTTCCGTTGTCGGTGTCCCGGGGTTCTGCGAGGATGTGCGGTTATGGCATCGAGACTGAATCCCTACATCAGCTTTGGCGGCAACGCCAAGCAGGCCATGGAGTTCTACGAGCAGGTGTTCGGCGGCACGCTCACGCTGAACACGTACAGTGACGTCGACACCTCCGGTCAGGCGCCGGAGGGCATCATGCACGGCATGCTCGAGTCGACGAGCGGTTACACGATCATGGGGGCCGACACCCCGCCCGGTCAGCCGCACAATCCGGGCAACAACATCGCCATGAGCCTGAGTGGCGACGACGCGGACGAGCTGCGCGGTTACTGGGACAAGCTGTCCGAGGGCGGCAGCATCGCCGTGCCGCTGGAGAAGCAGATGTGGGGCGACGAGTTCGGCATGTGCGTCGACCGCTTCGGCATCGCGTGGATGGTCAACATCGGGACGACGGCGTAGCTTCGCGCCTGCCGTGCACG
Organism: Actinophytocola algeriensis; assembly: GCF_014203735.1. Taxonomy (GTDB): domain Bacteria; phylum Actinomycetota; class Actinomycetes; order Mycobacteriales; family Pseudonocardiaceae; genus Actinophytocola; species Actinophytocola algeriensis. The sequence continues at coordinate 593,263 of NZ_JACHJQ010000001.1, forward strand.
CACGTCGTGGGTGGCCCCTCGGTCCCCTACGGCGATTCCAGGCCGCCGTCCGGGCGGCGGACCCGTGCTGCCCACCGTTCGTGCAGACCCGTCTCCGGTTCGTACTTCGCCGCCTGGGTCTCGTCCAGGTCCACGCCCCAGCCCGGTTCGTCCGACGGGTACAGGTAGCCGTTCACCGCGACCGGGGTGCCGGGGAAGACCTCCCGGGTCGCGTCGTTGTAGACGTGGCCTTCCTGGATGCCGAACGCGGACGTGGTCACGTCCAGCGCGATGTTCGCCGCCACGCCGACCGGGGACACGTCGCCCGGGCCGTGCCAGGCGGTGCGGACGCCGGTGAACTCGCACAGTGCCACCAGCTTCCGGCACGCGGACAGGCCGCCGACCGTCGACACGTGCACGCGCAGCAGGTCCACCGCGTGGGTCTGCACGAAACGGGCCGCGTCGGTCACCGACGACAGTTGCTCGCCCACCGCGATCGGGACCGGGGACTGTTCGCGGATCGACGGCAGCCGGTCGTAGTGCTCCGGGGCGACCACGTCCTCCAGGAAGAACAGCCGGTACGGCTCCAGTGCCCGAGCCAGCACCACCGCCTGCTTCGGGGTCAGCCGGGAGTGCACGTCGTGCAGCAGCTCCACCTCGTCGCCCAGCACCTCGCGCGCCCGCTCGAACAGCCGGGGAGTGGTCGCCAGGTAGCGGTGCACGTCCCACCCGTCCGGGTACGGCGCGGTCGGGTACCCGCCGGCGGTGCCCGGCGCGCCGTACGTGCCGAGGCCAGGCCCGCCGGTCTGCAGCCGCACGTGCCGCAGACCCGTCGCCAGCAGTCGTTGCGCGTCGTCGAGTGTCTCCGAGACGGTGGCGCCCGCGGCGTGGAGGTACGTGTCGGCGGCCGCGCGCACCCGGCCGCCGAGCAGTTCGTACACCGGCATCCCGGCCCGTTTGCCCGCGATGTCCCACAGCGCCTGGTCCACACCGGACAGTGCGTTGTTCAGCACGGGTCCGTTGCGCCAGTACGAGGACAGGTGGACCAGCCGGTTGATGTCCTCGATGTCCGCGGGGTGCCGCCCGATCAGCATGGGTGCGACGTGCCGGTCCACCGTCGCCGCCACGGCGTGGAAGCGCTGGGTGAACGTGGCGCACCCGAGCCCGTACAGACCCGGCTCCGTCGTGTCGACCCGCACCACGACCAGCGGGATGCCTTCCGGTGCGGTCACGATCGCGCGCACCGACGTGATCGCCAGCTCGTCCCGCCCCGGCCACGGCGCCTGCGTCTGCTCCATCACGACCCGCAGCCTACGGAGATCCGGCGCATGGGACCGGCGAGGGCGCCGCCATTGCCGGAGCGACGCCCTCGCCGGGGTTCGGGGAAGGTCAGCCGACCGTCCACTTCTGGTTGGACCGGCCGGAGCAGGTCCAGATCTGCAGCCGCGTGCCGTTGGCCGAGGAGTTGCCCTCCGCGTCGAGGCACTTGTTCGCGGCGATGTTCACGATGTCGTTCGCACCCGAGACGGTCCAGCGTTGCGCTCCGGTGCCGTTGCAGTCCCAGAGCTGGACCTTCGCACCGTCCGCTGTGGACCCACCCGACACGTCCAGGCACTTGCCCAGCGCGCGGATCGAGCCGTCCGAGTTCACCGTCCACCGCTGTGCCGCCGTGCCGTTGCAGTCGTACAGCTGCACCGGGGTGCCGTTCGCGGTGTTCGCGCCTGCCACGTCGACGCACTTGCCGCCGATGCCGGTGATCTGCCCGCCGGTGCCGCCGCCGCCCGAGTCGTTGGTGACGCGCACGTAGTCGACGACGAGCGTGTTCGGGAACGGCGTGCTGCTGTTCGGGTCACCCGGCCAGTAGCCGCCGACCGCCAGGTTCAGGATCAGGAAGAACGGGTGGTCGAACACCCAGCGGTTGCCGTTCAGGTCCGCGGGCGTGCGGGTCTGGTAGACGTTCCCGTCCACCGACCACACGATGCGGTTCGGTGACCAGTCGACGGCGAAGGTGTGGAAACCGTCGGCGAACGGGCTGCCGATCGAGTACCCGGCGCCGATGCCGCCCGAACCCGAGTAACCGGGGCCGTGGAGCGTGCCGTGCACGGTGTTCGGCTCGAACCCGACGTTCTCCATGATGTCGATCTCGCCCGCGTCGGGCCAGCCGCCGCCGGTGCCGAGCATCCAGAACGCGGGCCACATGCCCTGCCCGCGCGACATCTTCAGCCGCGTCTCGAAGTGGCCGTAGGTCTGGGTGAACTTGCCGGAGGTGTTGAGCCGGGCGGAGGTGTACTCGCACCGCCCGTACCAGCACTGGTAGTTGCCGGGGTTCTCCCGCCGCGCGGTGATGACCAGGTTGCCCTGGCCGTCGTGCACGGCGTTGCTGGTGCTGTTGGTGTAGTACTGCCGCTCGTGGTTGTTGACGTTGTCGCCGGTCTCCATGTTCCACTTGGAACCGTCCACCGGCGTGCCTGCCGGCGCGTTGAACTCGTCGGCGAACGTCGTCGCGGCTATCCCGACGTCGCCTTGTGGTGCAGCCGCGGATGCTGCTTGGTTGGCCGCTGCCGGGCTCGCCACGGCTGCCATCGTGGAGAGCGCGGCCGCGACAACGGTCACGAGGACCGTGCCGAAACGGGGTCGTCGAGAGGGTCGCGTGGACATCTTTGTCACCGCCGACGGTCGTTTGTTTGTTGTCCCTAGCAACAAAGCGTGCCATGGTCCAGACCAGTCCGACAAGAGGTCGGAGGAATTTTCTGTAACCGGTTCCGGGCTGCTCAGCGGCATGGCTGGTCAGACCGGTCGAGCGATCGCGTGCCGTGAAAGGCGCTTTCACGGCGTTGGTCACAACACCGGCGACGTCCTGAACGCGCCTTTCACGGCAAACCAGCCCACCCCGGTACGACGATCACCGTCGGCTTGGCCGGACCCGCCGCAGGACCCGGCACGTCGGTGGACACAGCACTAGCTGATGCCGCCCATGCGGATGGTCTGCAGGTTGGTCTCGTCGGCCGTGGTGCCGCAGGAGGCGCAGACCATCTCCGGGTGGAACTCGGCGCCGCACTCGTGTGCCCACGCGGTCGGCGGCTCACCATCGGTGGCGTAGTTGTCGCCCCACTCCATCAGTGCCATCAGCACCGGGCGCAGGGCACGGCCCGACTCGGTGAGGACGTACTCGTACCGCGGCGGACGGTCGGTGTACTGCTCGCGTCGTAGTACCCCTGCTGCCACCAGTGTCCTGAGGCGCGCGGCGAGGATGTCGCGGCTCGCGCCGGTGTTCTGGGCGAACTGGTCGAAGCGGCGGAAGCCCAGCAGTGCCTCGCGGAGCACCAGCAGGCTCCAGCGTTCCCCGATGATCGCCAGCGCGTTGGCGATCGAGCAGTCGCGACCTGTCACGGTCGTCACGATACTCCGTCTGGAAATCCAACTCACTTGGTGAGAGAGTTGGGTAATCCAACCGAGGAGGTCAGTGATGCGAGACGCGGTCATCGTCGATGCGGTCCGGACGCCCATCGGCAAGGGGAAGCCAGGCGGCGCGCTCCACGGCACACACCCGGTCGAGCTGCTCGCGCACACACTCCGTGCGCTGGTCGACCGCACCGGCGTCGACCCCGCCGCCATCGATGACGTCATCGGCGGTGCCGTCGACCAGGTCGGCGAGCAGGCCATGAACACCACGCGCTGGGCGGCGCTGTCGGCCGGTGTGCCCGAGTCGGTACCCGCGACCACGGTGGACCGGCAGTGCGGGAGCAGCCAGCAGGCCGCGCACTTCGCCGCGCAGGGTGTCATCGCGGGTGCGTACGACCTGGTCATCGCCTGCGGGGTCGAGTCGATGAGCCGCGTGCCGATGTGGTCGAACGTCCCGGCCGGGGCCGACCCGTTCGGTCCGGGGATCGCCGCGCGCTACCCCGATGGCCTGGTGCCACAGGGCATCAGCGCGGAACTGATCGCCGCGAAGTGGGGCATCAGCCGTGGTGCCATGGACGAGTTCGCGGCCGCGTCCCACCGGAAGGCCGCCGCGGCACACGCCGACGGCCGGTTCGCCGGAGTCCTCGTCCCGGTGAACGACGTGACCGTGGACGAGTCGGTCCGGCCGGACACCACGACGGAGGTCCTGGCGGGGCTGCGTCCCGCGTTCGAGGATCCGGGGATGGCGGCGAGGTTCCCGCAGATCGACTGGTCGGTGACCGCGGGCAACTCGAGCCCGATCAACGACGGCGCGTCGGCGGTGATGATCACGTCGAGCGAGACGGCGGCCAGGCTGGGCCTGCGGCCGAAGGCGCGTCTGCACAGCTTCGCGGTGACGGGCGCGGACCCGCTGCTCATGCTGACGGCGATCATCCCGGCGACGGAACGGGTGCTGCGGCGGGCGGGTCTGACGCTGGCGGATATCGACCTGTTCGAGGTGAACGAGGCGTTCGCGAGTGTGGTGCTCGCGTGGCAGCAGGAAACGGGCGCGGACCTGACGAAGGTCAACGTCAACGGCGGCGCGATCGCTCTTGGCCATCCGCTGGGGGCGAGCGGCACCCGTCTGATGGGCACCCTGGTGGAAGCCCTCGCGGACCGCGGCGCCAGGTTCGGCCTGCAGACGATGTGTGAAGCGGGCGGCCAGGCGAACGCGACCATTCTGGAACGCCTCTGACGGGTCTCCTGGTGTGGAACCCCGGTGGCCTCCGGCCCCCGGATTCCACGCTACCGGCGGCCACCGACGGCGAACGTCCGTGGCGTGGTGGGCTGTGGACAACCCGCCTGCCTGTGGACAACTGCCGTCGCGTGGCGGGGGATTGTCGGTGGCGTGCCGTAGCGTGGTTCGAGGGGGCCGGAGGCCACTCTCGTAGGGCACAGGCGTAGGTCACGGGCGTGCTGTGGTCGTGTTGTGGCTAACCGGTCGTTCTCGGTTCCAGGGCTGCCAATGGTGTCCACGGGTCGGCTGTCGTGGTGGGCAGTGCCGCGATTCGGCGGGTCAGTGTCCAGTCGCCGCCCGTTGGGATGGTCACCTCGTGCTGGCTCTGGATCCAGTTGCCGTTGCCGTACGCGGTGAAACCCGTGTGCTCGTAGACCAGCCCGTACGTCTGCGCGTCGCTGCCGGTCGTGCCGATCCACCTGCCCGTCGGCAGGTAGGCGGCCGGGCTGCCGTACGGCGTCGCGATCGTGCCGTGGCCTGCCACGCCACTGCGTTGCCCTGGGCCGTCGTAGTCGATCGCGTCACCCAGCCACCAGGTCCCGGTCGCGCCGTTGTTGGTGAACACGCTTGTCGCGGTGATCCAGGGTTCGCCCGCGGCCACCGTGTACGTCGTCACCACGTCCAGGCCGTTGCCTGCCGCGCGCACCGCCACCGACGTCCCGTCGACGTCCACCGCGGACGCCACGACCAGACCTCGTTGCCACGCCTCGGTTCCCGTCGGCCGCGTCGGTGACACGTACGGCAGGTGCAGCCAGTCCAGCTGGTCCAGCCTGCCGACGGCCGCCAGGTCCACCGGTTTGCCGCGCGTCGCACCCGGCAGCTGGGGGTCCTCGAAACCGTTCGCCACCGCCATCGCGATCAGCTCGTTGCCCAGCACCACGTCCGCCGCGCCCGCCTCCGCGTACGGGCCCGGTACCCGGCGGCCCGTCCCCGCGTACGGTGCCGCGACCCTGCTCAGCACCACGTCCTGCTGCTCGCCGGCCGTGACCTGTCGGCGCACCGACTCGTAGCCGGTCGCGTGCACGTCCAGCGTGTACGTGCCCGGTGGCACGAACGCCAGGTAGGCGCCGGTCGGGTCCGTCCACACGCGAGTGTCGCCGACCACCACCTCCGCGCTGGCCAGCGGACCGTCCGTTGTGGACACGCGGCCGGAGATGCCGTCACCGCCCGCGACCTGCCGGGCGCCCGCGACGCCGTCGCGCACCTCGAACACGGCGAGCGTGCGCACGTCCTGGCCGACCACCACGCGCAGCGTCGACTGCCACCGATCCCTTGTCAGGTCGCACACGACGTACCCGCGGTAGGAACCGTTGTACAGCTTGACGTGCGGGTTGGCAGGCAGGCCCTGGCGCACGGCCGCGTCCCAGCCGATGCCGGACGAGATCGACGTGCCCGCGAACTCCGACGCGATCACCGGCGAGCCGGGGTCGTCGAAGTTCGCGAGGATGTCGTTGACCCAGTGCGAATGCCAGTCGCCTGCCAGGACCACCGGGTTGCGCGGGCGGTAGCGGACGATCGCGTCCAGGATCCGCTGGCGTGCCGCGGGATAGCCGTCCCACTGGTCGAGGTTGTAGGACCGGCCGGGGCCGAGGTCGTAGTCGAAACGGGCGAGGATCGTCTGCTGGGCCAGGACGTTCCACCGCGTCCTGGACCGGCGGAGCCCTTCCAGCAGCCAGGTTTCCTGCTCCGGTCCGGTCATCGTGCGGGCCGGGTCGAACACGTCGTCGCACGGCGGACTGGTCATGCCGTCGCCGCAGGCCTGCGCGTCGCGATACTGACGCGTGTCAAGTACGGAGAACTCGGCGAGTCTGCCCCACCGGAAGCGGCGGAAGATCGGCCAGTCACCGCCGACGGGTGCTGTGCGCATGGGCAGGTGTTCGTAGTACGCCTGGAAGGCGTTGGCCCGGCGCTCGGCGAACGGGCGGCCGTCGGGACTGGGTTTGTGGTCGGCGGCCCAGTTGTTGAGGACCTCGTGGTCGTCCCAGGTGGTGAAGAACGGGAAGCGGGCGTGGGCGTCGCGGAGGTCGGCGGAGGACTTGTAGAGCGCGTGGAGGCGGCGGAACTCGGCGAGCGAACCGTCGGCGGTCTCGTAGATGTAGTCGCCGAGGTGGACAACGAAGTCGAGGTCCTGCCGCGCCATGTCGCGGTACGCGGGGTAGGGCCCGCCCGCCCAGGCCTGGCAGGACGCGAACGCGAACCGCAGGTGCCGTGTGTCGGCGCCGGGCGCGGGCAGCGTGCGGGTGCGGCCGACGCGGCTGGTGACGCCGCCGGTGCTGAAACGGTAGTAGTACCAACGATCCGGTGCGAGCCGGTCGACGGTGACGTGCACCGCGCTGCGGTTCGACGCGACCTCGCCGCGCCGCACGACGCGGTGGAAGGATTCGTCGTGCGCGACTTCCCAGCGCACGGTCGCCGGGCCGGGCACGTGCGTCCAGAGGACGACGCTGTCGTGCGCCGGATCGCCGGAGGCGACGCCGAGGGGGAAGGGATCGGGATCGGCGGAGGCCACACCACTCATTGTGGCGGCTGTCACGCCGGAAAGTACGAGAAAGTGCCGTCGGTCCAGCAAATTCATGCGCGCCGCCTCGCTCGGGATATCCCGAGCGAAGCAGCGCGTCGTGACCGGTCAGCGCACGGAGCGTGAACTCCGGCTGTCAGGTTTGTGGAATGCTCATCAGCAGGGTGCGGCCGAGCTCCGCGTTGCGGGGCTTGGAAAGCACGTCGTAGCGGCGGGCCACCAGTTGGCTCTGCGAGACGAAGTCACGCTGTCCCTTGGTGGCGCCGTACCGGACCGCGGCCGAGGCCAGCCCGAACGCGATGCCGGACACCATGCCGATGAGGATCGGCGCGAGCCCGCCGGTCGTCGTGAAGAGGCTCAGCAACAGGCCGACGAACAGACCGAGCCACGCGCCGGACGCCGCGCCGGCAGACAGGACCCGTCCCCACGTCAGCCGTGCCGAAACACGCTCCACGAGCATCGGCTCGACGCCGACGATCGTGACGTCCTGGACGGGGAACTCGTTGTCTGCCAGGAAATCGACGGCCCGCTGGGCTTTCTTGTAGGTGTCGTACGAGCCGATCGGCCAACCTTCCGGCATGGTCGGCAGACTGTTGGTCGGTGCGAACGCTGCCGTCATGGGGGTCACCTCCAGTGGGTGTGTCTCTCACTGGGGTCAACGTGGTGGCTGGGTGTTCTGTGCCCGGTTGGTCCGAGTTCACAGGGGGTTCTCAGACTGTTCGGCCTCCGGCCCCCGGTCACCACGCTACCGGCGGCCACCGACAGTCCGCGCTGCTCGGCGGTTCGACTGTGGACAACCGGGCGGGCTGTGGACAACCGGGGATCGCGGACCGTGCGTTGTCGGTGGTCGTCGTTACGCTGGATTCCGGGGCCGGAGGCTGCCGCCCTGTGAGCGACCCGGGGCTGCCGGGCACCCCTCCGATCGTTCGTCCCTCAGGGGCGGGGACCGATTTCCTTTCCGTTCTCCAGCACGGTGATGGCCAGGGCCGGGCACTGGTCCGCCGCGTCCAACGCCACCTCGTCCGGTTCGATGGCCGGGTGCACGGCCCGCGCGAAGTCGTCCAGTTCGAAGAGGTCCGGGGCCAGCGCCGCGCACATGCCCGACCCCAGGCACACGGCACGGTCCACGTTCACCTGCCACTCCATCGCGTCACCACCCCACCGGCATCGTCACCGGGCCGCGGACCAGCATCTCCGTCTTCCACTGGATGTCGCCCGCCACGTGGAGGTCCGGCAGCTCCACCAGCAGTGCCCGCAGCGCCTCCTGCAGCTCCATGCGGGCCAGGGCCGCGCCAAGGCAGTGGTGCACCCCGTGCCCGAAACCGAGGTGCTGCGCCGGCGGGCGGTCCACCCGCAACTCGTCGGCGTCGTCGAAGCGGATGGCGTCGCGGTTCGCGGCGCCGATCGCCACCACCACCGGTTCACCCGCGCGCACCAGCACGTCGCCCACCCGCACGTCCTCCACCGCGTAGCGAGGGAAGCCGGCGCCGGCGCCCAGCGGCACGAAACGCATCAGTTCCTCCACCGCGCCCGGGATCAGCGACGGGTCCGATCGCAGCCTGGCCAGCGCCGCCGGGTGGTCGAACAGCGTCACCATGAAGTTCGGGATCTGGCTCGCCGTTGTCTCGTGGCCCGCCACCAGGATGCCCACGCACAGGTCGACCAGCTCCAGCTCCGTCAGCCGGTCCGCCTGGTCGCGGGCCTCGATCAGTGCCGTCATCAGGTCGTCGGCCGGGTCGGCCCGGTGGGCGGCGATCAGACCGCGCATGTAGTCGCGCATCGCCTCGCGGCTCGCCATGAACTCGTCCGACGTCAGCCTGCTCGTCGACAGTGCGTCGTCGCTCCACACGCGGAAGAGCGGGCGGTCGGTCGCCGGTACCCCGAGCAGCTCGCAGATCACCGCCACCGGTAGCGGCAGCGCGAACCCGTCGACCAGGTCCGCGGGGGGCCCGCCGCCTTCATGTCCTCGACCAGGCTCGTCGCGATCGCCCGCGCGCTGGGGCGCAGTTCCTCCACCCGCCGCACCGTGAACGCCTTCGCCACCAGCGTGCGCAGGCGGGTGTGCTCCGGTGGGTCCATCGACAGGATGCCGCCCGTCGCCCGGCCCTCGCGCATCCTCGGTTCGTCGTGGGCGGCGGCCTCGGCCCGGCTGAAGCGCTGGTCGCCCAGTACCAGCCGCGCGTCCGCGTACCGCGTCGCCAGCCATGCGGGTTCGCCGTGCGGCAGCCGCACCCGGAGCATCCCCTCGGCCTTCTGCGCCTTCCGGTACGTGTCGTGCAGGTCCAGGTTGCCGGTCTCGTTGAACGGGTAGGCGACCGTCATCTCCACGCATCTCCCCACTATGTAAGCATCTGCTTACACGCTACGCAGCGTGTCAAGGCGGTTACGCACCTTGACGGCTAGTCTGTCCGCTTTGGAGGTTCCGTGAGCGAAGAGACACGGCGGCGGGATTCGGTCGCCACCCGGCAGGCCCTGCTCGACGCCGCGACCGCCCTGTTCGCCGAGCGCGGGTACGACCGGACGACCGTGCGTGACATCGCCACCCGGGCGGGGGCCAACCAGGCGTTGCTCTTCCGGTACTTCGGTTCCAAGGAGGCGCTGTTCGCGGAGGTCGCGGCCGGGCACCGGCGGGAGGAGACCGAACCGGGCCTGCTCGTCGCGGAGATGCTCGACAACCTGCTCGATCCATCGTCGTCCGCGCGGCGGGACCAGGTGCTGACCGCCCTGTTGCGCACCCTGGGCACCGACGACGAGGCCGCCGCCATCCGGGAGAGGCTGAACGCGAGCTACGCGGAGACGCTCGGCACCCTCACCGACCAGCCCGACGCGGCGCTGCGGGCCGACCTCGTGCTCGCGTGGCTGTTCGGGATCAGCCTCATGCGCGGCGTGGCCGCGACGCAGCCGCTCGCCGATGCCGACCCCGCCGCCGTGCGTGACCTCGTGCTGCCCGCGGCGCGCACGCTGCTGGAGAAGATGTCGTAGCCCGAGGATGGGTCGTACACCGCTCGACGTGTCAGCGATCCTCGTCTGCTCAACGGGAATCGACGACCTGACGGGCGTCCACGGTACGAACACCGCCATCGGCACGGTTGTCCAGGTACTGGGTGTCGCGTCCGCGTTCGCCAGCGGAACCCTTGCCACCACACGGAACTACGGCGCGCGGGTCACCGCCTGCCGCTCGTCAGGCCGGCGTTGCCGGTAGCGTGTCGGGCATGCACCCGCGACCACAGCTGACCCGACCGGAATGGCAGGACCTGTGCGGCGAGTGGGAGTTCGCCCACGACGACGAGAACGCCGGTGTACAGGCGAAGTGGTGGCGTGGCGACCGTTCGTTAGGTCAGACGATCACCGTCCCGTTCCCGCCCGAGTCGGCGGCGAGCGGGGTGCACGACCCGGCGCCGCACCCGGTCGTCTGGTACCGCAGGACGTTCGACGCCCCGGCCGGTGACCGGCTGCTGCTCCACTTCGGCGCCGTCGACTACCGGGCCAGGGTGTGGGTGAACGGCACCGAGGTGTGCTCGCACGTCGGCGGGCACGCGCCGTTCCATGTGGACATCACGCACGCGCTCGTGGCTGACGGCCGTCAGGTTGTGGTCGTGCGGGCCGAGGACAGCGTCGACGACATGACGCAGCCCCGCGGCAAGCAGTACTGGGAGCCGGAACCCGCCGCGATCTGGTACCACCGCACCACCGGCATCTGGCAGCCCGTGTGGCTGGAGGCCGTGCCGTCGGCGTACGTGGCGGGTCTGGAGTGGACGCCGTCGTTCGCGGACCGGTCCGTGCGGGTCCGGGTGTCGGCGGTCGACGCGGCCGGGCTGTCGGTCCGCGTGCGGCTGTCGCTGGGAGAGCGCGTGCTCGCCGACGACCGGTACCTCGTCGACGGTGACGTCGAACGCACGATCTCCCTGCCACGCGGCGACTTCCGGTGGAGCCCCGCCAGTCCGACCCTCATCGACGCGACCGTGTCGCTGCTGCGGGACGACGAGGTGGTCGACACCGTCGAGAGCTACTTCGGGCTGCGGGACGCCGAGGTGCGCGACGGCCGGTTCGTGCTCAACGGCGAACGGCTGTTCCTGCGGATGGTGCTGGCGCAGGGCTACTGGCCGACGTCGCACCTGGCGGCACCGTCGGAGGACGCGCTGCGGCGCGAGGTCGAGCTGATCAAGGAGCTGGGGTTCAACGGGGTCCGCGTGCACCAGAAGGTCGAGGACCCGCGGTTCCTGTACTGGTGCGACCGGCTCGGGCTCGTCGTGTGGGGCGAGATGGCGAACGCGTACGAGTACTCCGTCGACGGCGTCGCCCGGTTCACCGCCGAGTGGCTCGAGGTGGTGCGCCGCGACGTCAGCCACCCGTGCGTCGTCACGTGGGTGCCGGTGAACGAGAGCTGGGGCACGCCCGCGCTGCCGTCCGACCCGCGCCAGCGGCACTTCCTCGAGTCGCTGTACCACCTGACCCACGCCGTCGACGGCACCCGCCCGGTGATCTCCAACGACGGCTGGGAACACACGACGAGCGACATCTGGACCGTGCACGACTACAGCCCGTCCGCCGACGGGCTGACCTCCCGGTACGGCACACCGGAAGCAGCGGGCAGGGCGTTCGGCCGCGACTGGCCGGGCCCGCGCCGCATCATGCTCGGCGACCAGGAGCGGGACGGGCAGCCGCTGATGGTCACCGAGTTCGGCGGCCTCAGCTACACCCCGAACGCGGGCGAACGCTGGTTCGGTTACCGCACGGTCGGGGACGCCGACGCCCTCCTCACCGCCTACGAACGCCTGGTCACCGCGCTGGTCGGGAGCGAGCAGGTGGCCGGCTACTGCTACACGCAGCTGACCGACACCGAGCAGGAGGTGAACGGCCTGCTCACCGAGACCCGCGAGCACAAGGTGGACCCGGCCGCGATCCGGCGGATCAACGCGCTGCCCGCGGCGAGCGTGCCGACGGAGGAACTGCACCAGCTGATCGAGGCCGCGCACCGGGCGTCCCTCGGCGAACCGGAGTAGCGCCGGAGAACCTGACGCCTGGTAGCCGGCCGCTGTGCGGCACATGTTGGAATTGGCGGCAGAGCCCGCTCGTTGAGCTTAGGGTCATGGATGACACACGAAAGGCGGGCCATGGCGGACACCAAGGTCGTGCACAACCGCGAGCAGCTGCGGTACGAGGTGTACTCGGACGACAAGTTCGCAGGTTTCACGCAGTACTACCGGACGGGTGACCGGGTCGTGTTCACGCACACGGAGATCGACAAGGCCTTCGGTGGACAGGGCCTCGGCAAGGTCCTCGCCGCCGAGGCACTCGACGACGTCGTCGCGAACGGCAAGGTGATCGTGCCGATGTGCGAGTTCATCGCCGGGTACCTGAAGAAGACCGACAAGTACGACGGGCACATCCAGGCGCCGTGAGCAACCTGGAAGCTCGCCCGGACGTGACGATCTGCCACACCGAGGCCGACGACCACGCCGTGGCGGAACTGTTCACGCCCAGAGCAGTACCGCTCGGTGGTCTGCGGGCGATGCAGGTCGACCGCGTGATGCCACAGCGCGGTCTGCCGACCGTGGGCGCGTGGTGCTTCCTGGACTCGTTCGGTCCACATGAGGCGGACATGCTTGTCCTGCCGCACCCGCACACCGGGCTGCAGACGGTGACCTGGCCGATGGCGGGGGAGATCCACCACCGCGACAGCCTCGGCTCGGACGTGCTCGTGCGGCCGGGCCAGCTGAACCTGATGACCGCGGGCCGCGGGGTGTCGCACTCGGAGATCTCGGCGTCGTCCGGTGTGCTGCACGGGCTGCAGCTGTGGGTCGCGCTGCCCGCCGACCGGGCGACGATGGCACCGGAGTTCGAGCAGCACGTCGCGTTGCCGGAGTACACCGGGCCGGGCGTGACCGCGACGGTCGTGATGGGTTCGCTTGGCGAGGTCACGTCACCCGCGACCGCCCACACGCCGATCGTGGGCGCCGACCTGCTGCTCCGGGGCGCCGCGGTGCTGCCACTGCGTGCCGATCACGAACACGCCGTGCTGGCGATCGACCCCGTGACGGTCGCGGGTGTCGACGTGCCGCGTGCGCACCTGCTGTACCTGGGCACCGGGCGGACGGAGTTGCCGCTCGCGGGCGAGGGCCGCGCGTTCCTGCTCGGCGGGGAGCCGTTCCCGGACGAGCTGGTCATGTGGTGGAACTTCGTGGGCCGCGGTCACGAGGAGATCGTGACCGCGCGCGAGGAGTGGCAGGCCGGGGACGCCCGCTTCGGCGAGGTCGACGGTCACGACGGCGCCCGCATCCCGGCGCCGGACCTACCGGGTGTCAGGTTGGCGCCCCGCAAACGCCGCCGCTGACACCTCGGTCACCGCGTCGAGCGCAGCCACCACAGGCCCAGCAGCGGCAGCACGGCGGGGATGTACCCGTAGCCCTGCCCGTAGTCCGACCACACCGTCGCGTCCGGGAAGACGTGCGGCACCACCAGGCTCAGCGTGCCCACCACGAGCACCCCGGCCAGCTCGACCAGGATCGAGATCGTCGCGATCCGGCGGGAGGTCCGGTTGCCGCGCGTGAGGCAGACGGTCGCGACGACGTACACGGCCGCGGCGAAAGCTGACAGCAGGTAGGCGAGCGGTGCCCGCGAGAAGTGCGTGCCGAGTTGGACGGCCGACCGCGCGGTCGCGGACAGCGCGAAGATCGCGTACACGGCGATCAGCAACCGCCCAGGGCCGGACCGGGTGCGTGCGGCGAGGTCAGACATGCGCGTCCCAGACCTGCCCGAGCCGGAGGATCAGGACCGGCACCGTCAGGCAGCCGACCACCATCACCGCGGGACCCCAGCGGCTCCGTTCGGCCAGTGCCCAGAACCCGGCGAGCGGCGGTATCAGCAGCGCGGTGATCAGGTAGCCGAGGTAGGCGAGGCTGTCGACCTGCCGGTCGGCGGTCGCGAGGCGCACGATCCCGGCGACCAGCTGCACCAGCAGACCCACCTCGAGCAGCAGCACCACGCCGTACAGCCAGAGCCCGTGCCACTCCCGCAGCTGGATCGGCTTGCCGACCACGACCAGCACGGCCGCCCACACCGCCGCCGCCAGTGCGACGTACGTGAGCACCGCCGCGAGGATCTCGATCACCGCGCTCCCATCGAAAGTGGACGACCACCGGCCCGGCCGTCTCGCCGCCGGACCGCCGGCACCGCGCGCTCCGGCTCGCCGGGGCTGCTGACCATGGGCTGATCGTAGTTGCCGACGATCAGGTGGAATGGCGGACCACCAGCGTCGGCTGGAAGATCACCGCCGCGACGGGCGTCTCCGGGTGTTCGATCTGCCGCACCAGCAACCGCGCCATCTCCGCGGCCATCTCCTCCGTCGGCTGGCGGACGGTCGTCAGCGGCGGGTCGCAGTCCAGGGCGGCACGGGAGTCGTCGAAGCCGACGATCGCCACGTCCTCCGGGACGCGGCGGCCAGCGCGCCGCAGCACCGGCAGCGCGCCGCGGGCCATCAGGTCCGACGCCACGAACACGCCGTCCACGTCCGGGTGCTCGGCCAGCAACCGCGACATGGCGGCCGCACCGCTCGGCAACGTGAAGTCGCCCTCCACCCACGGGACGTCGTCGCCGACGGCGTCCCGGAAACCACGCAGCCGGTCCTGTCCCGCAGGCGAGTCCTGCGGCCCCGCGATCGTGGCCAAGCGGGACCGGCCCGCGTAACGAAGGTGTCGCGCGGCAAGGGAAGCGCCCGCGGTCTGGTGCACGTCGACGTACGTGATCGGCAGCGGCACCGAGGGCCTGGCCGACAGCACCACCGGGAAGTGACCGTCCAGCAACCGGCCGGGCAGCGGGTCCGCCGGGGACGTGTGGATCAGGATCACGCCGTCGAGCCGGCCGCGTTTGAGGTCCGACAGCACCTGGTCGCCCGTGCCGACGCCGGTCGTCGTGAGCACCAGGTGCAGGCCGGCGGGTGCGGTCACCGTCATCACCCCGCGCACGACCCGCCCGAAGAACGGGTCACCGAGCACGCGATCCTCGTCCGGCAGCACCAGTGCCACCGCGTCCGCGCGCCGCGTGACCAGTGACCTGGCCGCCAGGTTGGGCAGGTAGCCGGTGTTCGAGATGGCCTCTTCGACCGCCTGCCGGATGTTCTCGTCCACGCTGGTCACCCCGTTGACGACCCTCGACACCGTCGCGCGGGACACCCCCGCGGCCCTGGCGACCTCCTCGAGGGTGACGCGTCGTGTCATCGGGTGGCGCGGCACGACCTCTTTATAGCTGACCACGTCAGCCGAGTGCGTCGAGTGATCGCAACGCGCTGGACCGCTCCCGCACCATCGCCTCCGCGACCGCTTTCGCCTCCCCGTGCGTGATCGAAGAAGCCCCGGACTTCGCCACCGTCGCCGACTCGGTCAGGTGTGCCCGCGCCAGCCGCGTGAACTCGGCGTCGAAGTCCGGTGCCGACGACAGCGCGAGCAACTCCGCTTCCGTCGGCATGCCCGGCATGTCGTGGCCCGCGTGGTTGTCGACGTACGGGATCGCCGCGGTGTCGAGGATTCCGCGCAGTTCCGACAGTTCCGCGCGCCGCGTGGCCGCCAGCTCACCGGCCAGCGCCCGCAGGCCCGGCGACGTCGCGTGCGCCACGCCAAGGTCGAGCAGCTTCACGGCCTGGTGGTCGGTCGCGATGACCAGTTCGACGAACGCCCTGGCGGTCGCGTCGAGGTCTCCGTCGGCGTCTCCGCCTGCGGCTCTGTTCGACGCGACCGCCTGGGCTCCCGGCGGCGGTGCAGGGTTCGGCGCCGGGGCGGGGCCCTGCAGGCCGCACGCGCTGAGCGCGGCGACCAGCAGGACCACCAGGACTAGCTTCACAGCGGCCTGCCGTCGTGGCCGCACTTGATCACCGGGTTGATGCAGTCCCGCACGCGGCGCTCCATCTCCGCCGCTGGCCAGACGTTGAAGAAGTCGCCGTGCATGGTGCGCCCGTCACCGGACGACAGCCGCAGGCCCGACGGGTCGCCGTTGACCGGGTACCGCAACACCATCCGCAGCTTCGGCACCGGCACCGGGTGTGACGACGGGCAGCCGCCCGCGACCGGGTACGCCATGTGGGACTTGTGGTCCGACGAGTCGAGCGTGGTGCCGTTCCAGCACTGCGGGAAGTCCAGGTAGGTCTCCAGCTGCGTGCCGGACGGGCAGTTCACGAAGTTCTTCGACGGGTTCACGTGGCCGGCGTGCAGGCACGACCAGCGGGCGATCGAGTCGGCGTCGCCGGTGGCCTTGGAGTTGCCCGCGACGATCTTCAACCCGACCGGCGTCGGCCGGATCGCGCCCGGGTTGTTCACGCCTTCGCCCAGGTAGTAGAAGGTGATGCCGGTCGGCACCACCGGCTGGTTGTTCTTGTAGAGGGTCGGCACCCAGTACGACGAGATGTCCACGGCCGGGTTGCAGTTGCCGGTGGCTCCCGCGAGTTGCTGGTGGGTCGTGGTGTTCGCGGTGGTCGCGTGGTTGCCGAAGAAGTCGTGCGAGTGGGACGCGCCGGGCAGGTTCGGCAGCACGATGGGGTCGTCGGGCAGCCGGTGGCTGAGCGCGCAGTCGGCCGGGAACTCCGCGACACGGATGACGGCCTGGGCTTTCTCGGGACTGCCGGTGATGCCGCCGCTCACCACGACGCCCGCCGCCGCGACGGCCGCGAGGGCGAGCGTGAGCCATCTGATTCGGTTCTTCGTCATTGAAGATCAAACTCCCTCGACGTTTCCTGCAGGGGAACGAGAGAGCGCTCTCACGATTGAGGATGACGTGGGTCACACCTACCGGTCAACGGTTTTGTTCTGCACAGGAACAAATGACCCCGTTCGGTCTAGCGGCGCGGACCGAACGGTCGTCAGCCTTGACAGGATCTGTCCGGATCGCCACGCTCTGTCCCGGAGAGAGCGCTCTCACGCCTCCAAGTCCCCTTCCTGTTCCACGCCGACGGTTCGCGACCGGACGCGGCCGGGCGCGTGCGAAGGAGCACGCATGAGATCTCGCCGGTTCCTCTCGTTGGGTGTGGCCGCGACCCTCGCGGTCACCTTGTTCCAAGTCAGCAGTTCGCCCGCCGCGGCGGCGGGCGCCCTCATCTCGCAGGGCAAGCCGGTCACGGCGTCGTCGACCGAGAACGCGGCGGCGTTCCCCGTGACCGCCGCGGTCGACGGCAACACCGGCACCCGCTGGTCGAGCCAGTTCAGCGACCCGCAGTGGCTCCAGGTCGACCTCGGCGCCACCTACGACGTCGACGAGGTCCGCGTCAACTGGGAGGCCGCGTACGCGCGCGGCTTCTCGGTGCAGATCTCGGCGAACGCCTCCTCGTGGTCCACTGTGTACACAACGGCCACGGGAACCGGTGGTGCGCAGGTGCTCCCGGTCACCGGCACCGGCCGGTACGTCCGGCTCAACCTCACCGCGCGCGCCACCCAGTGGGGCTACTCGCTGTGGGAGTTCCAGGTCTTCGGCACGCCGGACGGCGGCAGCGGTCCGGTCGACGGCGGCCTGCTGTCGTACAACAAGCCCGCGACAGCGTCGACGTTCCAGGACGACGGCGCGTGCTCGGGCTGCGTCCCCGCCCGCGTGACCGACTTCGACCCGGCCACCCGCTGGGCGACCAGCTCGACGAACG
The DNA here is from genome assembly GCF_014203735.1 of Actinophytocola algeriensis. Classification (GTDB taxonomy): domain Bacteria; phylum Actinomycetota; class Actinomycetes; order Mycobacteriales; family Pseudonocardiaceae; genus Actinophytocola; species Actinophytocola algeriensis. Next base: position 611,056 of record NZ_JACHJQ010000001.1, read on the forward strand.
GCTGGGTCGACCCCGGCTGGATCACGATCGACCTCGGCGCCACCGCGACGATCTCCAAGGTCGTCCTCCAGTGGGACCCGGCCTACGCGACCGCGTACCAGATCCAGGTGTCGAGCAACAACACCTCGTGGACGACGATCTACCAGACGAACGCGGGCCGCGGGTTCAAGGAGACCCTGACCGTCAACGGTTCCGGCCGGTACGTGCGGATGTACGGCACCGCGCGGTCGAACGGCTACGGGTACTCGTTGTGGGAGTTCCAGGTGTACGGGACCGGTGGCAACCCGACGCCGCCGCCTTCGCTGCCCACGCCGGACTTCACGCGGCTCGCGTGGAGTGACGAGTTCAACGGCGCCAACGGTGCCACGCCTGATCCTGCCAAGTGGACGGCGGAGACCGGGCCCGGCGTGAACAACGAGTTGCAGTACTACACGAACAACAACAACGCGCGGATGGACGGCGCGGGCAACCTGGTCATCCAGGCGCGGCGTGAGGTGACCCCCGGGTCGTCGTGCCCGCCGGATCCGTTGTCGGGCGGTTCGACGACGTGCCAGTACACCTCGGGGCGGCTCAACACGGCCGGGAAGTTCGACTTCACCTACGGGCGTGTGGAGGCGCGGATCCGGGTGTCCAGCGGACAGGGGCTGTGGCCCGCGTTCTGGATGCTGGGCAGCAACTTCTTCCAGGGGCGGCCGTGGCCCGCGAGCGGCGAGATCGACATCCTGGAGCACGTCGGCAAGGAGCCGAACAACGTGTACTCGACGTTGCACGCGCCCGCCTACTTCGGTGCGGGCGGGTACGGGTCGCCGTTGAACCTCGGCCAGGCGGCCAACGCCGCGTTCCACGTGTTCGCCGTGGAGTGGGGCCCGACGCAGATGCGGTTCTTCGTGGACGGCAACAACTTCTTCACCGCCAGCAAGGACACCGTCGAGTCGACGCGCGGGCCGTGGGTGTACGACCACCCGTTCTTCCTCATCATGAACAACGCGGTGGGCGGGGACTGGCCAGGGCCGCCCAACGCGAGCACGTCGTTCCCGCAGAACATGATGATCGACTATGTGCGGGTCTATCGGTGAGTGTTCGGGGGCCGTCCGTTCCGCGCGGACGGCCCCCTCATCGTTGATTCTTGGCCTGGAACCGCGTTAAGTGGGTGCCTGGCAACTAGGAGGACGATGATGTCTCTCGACAGGCGCACTGTGTTACGTGGCATGGCTGTGGCTGGGTTGGCGGGGGTGGCACTGCCGGGTGTGGCGGCCGCATCCTCGCTGGAGTTCCACATCCGCCACCAGTTCCGGCCCTTCGACCTGATCGCACCGGGGTTCGTGCAGTACGACGTGCCTGCCCGGCCCGGCCGGGTGGTGACCGGGGAACGGCCCGTGGCGCCGTTCTGCGCGGTGGTGACGCGGGCGCGTGGCGCGGTCGCGGCGGGGCTGGCAGGCGGCGGCACCTCGGTGCTCGGGCGGTACGCGGACGGCACCGCCACCATCGAGGTGACGGTCGGTGGTGCGACGACCGTCGTGGAGTCGGTGGCCGCCGACCTGCCCGGGGAGTTCGGGTTCGCGGTCGTGGTCAACGAGAACGCGGTCACCGTGCTCGCCGACACCGGCGCGGGCTGGCAGCCGCTGCTCACCAACCGGGACGGTGTGCGTGCGCTGATCGACCTGCGGGACCCGAACGTGCTGCGGCGCCTGAGCTACGGGTACGAGGGCGCTGTCGGGCGGGTGCGGGCCGGGTACTTCGGGCAGGCCGGGGTGCGTGACCCGCACGTCGTGCAGCACGCGGACGGCAGGCCGTTCATCCGCGACGGCAAGCTGTACCTCACCCTCACCAACGCCGGTCTCGGGTTCTTCCAGCAGGCGCACTGGGGCGTGTGGACGCTCGACCTGGCCAACCCCACGCGGTTGACGCAGGTCGCGCAGCTGTTCTTCGCCCGCGACGGGGTGGTGCTCGGCGACCACGCCGGCCAGATCGTCGTCGACGGGGACGAGTTCGTGGTGGCCATGTCGTCGTGGGGGGACTTCAACTTCGCCGGGGTGCACATCCGGTACGTCCGGACGCGCGCGAACGTGCTGTCCGGTGTGCACGTCCTGCCCACCAGGAAGATGCCGCTGCCGACGACCGTCAGCTCGTGGGACCCCGCCATGACCAAGATCAACGGTCAGTGGCACGTCGCGTTCGTGGAGAGCCCGGCGCAGTCGCCCGCGTTCGTGTTCCACCCGGCGCTGGCTCGTGGGCGGTCGCTGGAGAGCCTGTCGCTCGTCGGGGCTGACCTCAGCCTCGACCAGACCGAGGGCACGATCATCCAGCGCCTGCAGGGTAAGTGGTACGTGCTCACCAGCGACGGCGATGCGCGCGTCTACCGCAAGTACGACCTGTCCATGCGTCCGCAGGGGACCCTCGACGCCCCCTACGGCACCAACATCCCGCACCCCATGGTGTTCCAGTACCGGAACAAGTACTGGATGGTGACGTTCGACGGCACCCAGTACGCCGAGCCCGTCCTCGGGTACGGCGGCCACGGCGACTTCATCGTGATGACGGAGTGACGAACCGGCCGTGGAGGCGGGCCAGTTTCAGGCTCAGGTGGAGCATCAGCCGGTCGTTGCCGTTCTTCAGGTTGGTGCCCGTCAACGACTCCACGCGCTGCAACCGGTAGTAGAGCGACGTGCGGTGGAGGCGTAACGCGTTCGACGTCTCCACCGCGCTGCCCGCCGAGTCCAGGTACGTCTCCAGTGTCTCCAGCAGCGGCGCGTACTCCGTCGACGCCAGCAACGCCGTCACCCCCGGGTGGATGGCGTGGGCGCCCATCCCGGCCAGCATCCGGTACACGCCAAGGGATGCCCACGTCGCCACCGGAGCGAAGGCCGGGACCCGCGACGCCACCACCGACGCGTGCAGCGCCTCCGCGTAGGACGCCGCCGCCTGGGACAACGACGGGCGGCCATCGCCAGCGCCCACCACCACCGGGGACGGGAACAGGGCAGGCACCTCCGCCAGGGGCACGCGGCCCGCGCACAGCAACACCCCGTGGTCGAGGCGCATCAGGTGGCGGGACGGGAACTTCGCGCGCGCCGCAAGCAGGCCCTGCTCCAGCGCCTCGCGGGACAGCGAACCACGCACCACCAGCACGGTCACCGGCAGCGCGGGGAAACCGCCCTCGTCGACCAGCACCCGCGCACCCGTCGGGTCGTCGCCGAGCAGCACACCCGACACCGCCTCCAGTTCGCGTTGGGCGGTCAGGCCCGCGGCCAGCGCATCGCGCAGCAGGGTCAGCGCCAGCTGGGACGCCGACTCCGTCGCCAGTGTCACCGCCGACTGGAGCAACGGCGGTTCGTCCATCAGCCACAGGAAACCCAGCAACCGCTCGCGGTGTCGCACCGGGACGCACACGCGAGCCAGCACCGGGCCGGACGCCGGGATGCGCAGCGGGCCGCGGGACTCGAAGATGCCCGCCGCGCGGAAGTGGTGGCGCACGTTGTCCGCCGTGTGGCGGCGGAGGATCGAGTCGCGGCGCACGTCGTCCATGGCGCCGTCCTGGGTGCTGTAGGCCAGGACGCTCTGCGCGTGGTCCTCGAGGAGCACCGGGCGGCCGATGCGCAGGGCAAGATCGTCGACGGCTGGTTGCAGGTGCATGCCACCTCCCGTTTTCGACGTTTGTCGGAGCGTGCCCTGGACGTTCCCTACATCGGATCGATGATGTGGGTCAAGAGCCGGGCTAGCGTCCCGGTGTGTGAATCGTCGCCCTGCCCTCGTGGTGACCGCCCTGTTCTCCGCCGCCGCACTCACCGCCGGGATGACCGCCGGGCCCGCGCTCGCCGCGCCGCCCGTGACGCCAGAGCACCCCTGGCAGTTCGACCACTGGCCGCAGCAGCAGCCGTGGCAGCAGACCCAGGCCGGCGGCGCACGTGTCGCCGCCGCCCACGCGGGGTTCCCGGACCCCATCGACCCGCAGAACTGGGTCAACCCCGACCACATGACCTGGGAGAAGGACTACAAGAAGGTGCCCGGCACCAACTGGGCCGACCCGTCGGTCCAGGGGTCCGAGCGGACCTTCAAGGGCGCGCTCGTCCTCCTGGACTACCCGAACCAGCCGTTCGTCGTGACACAGCCGCAGGGTTCGACCGTGTTCGCGAACCCCAGCAGCGAGGCGCACGACGTCCCCGAGGACCAGGTGGCGCAGTTCTACCAGGACTTCCTCAACAAGCCGAACGAACTCAACCGCGGCCACACCATCCACGAGTACTGGATGGAGGACTCCGGCGGCCGCTACGGCGTCGACCTCACCGCGTTCGGCCCGTACACCATGCCGGGCAAGGACCACGAGTACGCCATGGAGTTCCAGGAGGGCGCCGCCTGCCCGGCCGGGGACAGCTGCAACCGCAACATCCGCACCGACGGGCGGGCGGCGTGGGTCGCGGACCAGGGCGCCGAGGTGCCCGCGGGCTTCGACTTCGTGTTCTTCCTCTCCGCGGGCCAGGACGAGTCCTCGACCTGGCAGGAGTTCGGCATGATGAAGTTCGCGACGCCGGACGAGGTGACCGACGAGTTCGGGCCGCCGGACGACGCGCTGCCCAACTGGTCGCCGACCCGGTACGTGGACTGGACCTCATGGGCGTCAGGTTCGACCATCTGGCCCAACGCGGGCGGTGGTTCGTCGACCCAGGCCGAGAGCTCCGGCATGGGCGTGTACGCACACGAGTTCAGCCACATCCTCGGCATCGGCGACAACTACAACAACCCGTACGGCAACCCGCCGCGCCGCGCCTACACCGGCATCTGGGAGATGCTGTCCCGCGGCTCGTTCAACGGCCCCGGCGGCCCGCACAGCCGGTGGCTGATCCCGCCGACCGGCGGTGGCTCGATGGGCGCGCAGCACATGCTGCGGAACAAGATCAAGCTCGAGATGGTCGACGAGCAGAACGTGCTGCGGCTGTCCCGTGACGCGCTCGGCGACTCCGGCATGGTGATCGCGAAGATCACCGCGCGGACCGTCCAACCAGGACCGCAGGGGCTGTCCGGCGTGAACGTCCAGATGGAGGGCGGTGACCTCGCGCCACCGTGCGACACCAGCACCGACCCGTTCTGCGACGGCCGCGGCTACCAGAACTACACGGTCGAGGTCGTGGACCGGATGGGTGCCGACTCGTTCACGCCGGACGCGGGTGTGCTGCTCGCCAAGACGAAGAACGAGGACCGGGCGCCGTTCGAGTGGGTCATCGACGCCAACCCGCAGGACATCGGCATGACCGACTACGTCCTGCCGGACGGCACCGAGGTGCCCATCACGATCGGCGACTACCGGCAGCTGTCCGACGCGTTGTTCCACGCCGGCACGAACTCGGGCAGCGAGTACGAGTACGTCGACGAGGCCAACCGGCTGCACTTCTACGTGCTGGACGTCAAGCGCGACGAGCAGGGTCTGCTGTCCTACACGGTCGCGATCCGCTCGCTCGACGGCGCGGGACCGCAGAAGCGCGGCGTGCGGGTGCTGCCCACGTTCGGGCTCCCGGACCGTGCTGGCCTGGCCACCTGCGAGTTCCCCGTGTTCAACACCGGCAGGGCGGCCGCTCCCTCGGGGACGCACCCGGAGGACGTGTCCAAGTACGCCGGCGGTGACGTCTACCGTGTTTCGGCCACTGTGGACGGTCGCGGGTGGACGGTGTCGGTGCCGAACGCGCTCGCCACGGCGAACTTCGGCGAGTACGTCCAGGTGCCGGTGCACGCGAAGAAGAGCGGCAACGGCCCGGTCGTCACGCAGGTGAAGCTCACGGCGACGTCCGAGAGCAACCCGGCGAAGAAGGCGACGGCGAGCTGCACGGTGATCGGACGATGAGGGCGCGGGCGGCGCTGGCCGCACTTGTGGTGGCAGCCGCGGTCGTGGCCGCTCCGCCCGCCTCCGCGGCTGTGCCCGCTTCGGGGGACGCGACGGTCGTGCCGATCCAGGTGACCGGAGACCCGGCGAAGCGGTTCAACCTCGTCGTGATGGGTGACGGGTACACGGCGGCCGAGCTGCCGGAGTTCCGCGAGCACCTCGACAAGCACCTGAACGTGCTGTGGACCATCGAGCCGTTCAAGTCCTACCGCAGCTACGTCAACGTGTACGCGGTGGAGATCACCTCCGCCGAGTCCGGTGTGGACTGTGACCCGGGGCTGGCCTCCGGGACCGTGGACACGCCGCTGGGCATGGGTTTCTGGGGTGGCTGCAACCCGGGCAGCGTGCAGCGGCTGCTGACCGTCGACGGGACGGCCGCCAACCGGTACGCCGACCTGGTGGCGGGCGCGACCCGCGCCAACCGGCAGCTGCTGGCGCTGGGCAACAGCGACACGTACGGCGGCGCCGGTGGCGCGAACGCCACGGCGTCCGGCGGCAACGCCTTGTCCGCGCTGATCACCCCGCACGAGCTGGGCCACTCGCTCGGCGGACTGCAGGACGAGTACGACTACTACGCGCGCGGTGAGCGCGGCGAGCCGTACGAGGGCGGTGAGCCGTCGTCGTCGCACCACACTTTGCTGACCCCGCAGGACATGCTCGCCCAGCAGCGGAAGTGGTGGCGCTGGCTCGGTGCGGAGAGCGAGTCCGGCGGGCCGATCGGCCGGTACGAGGGCGGGCTGTACTCGGGCACGGGGGTGTGGCGACCTGCCGCGCACTCGATGATGAAGACGCTCGGCTACTACTTCGACCAGATCAGCCGCGAGCAGATGACGCAACGGATCTCGGCGAAGACCAACATCCTCGCGGACGGTGTGCCCACGTCGGCGCCGGTCGGTGCGGACCGCGTGCTGTGGGTCGAGACGATGTACCCGGTCTCGCACCGGCTCGACGTGACGTGGACCGTGGACGGCGCGCCGGTGGCCTCCGGTGCGCGTTCCCTCGACCTGGCCGGTGTGGGTCTGGCGCCAGGCGTGCACACGGTGCGGGTGACGGTCACCGACCCGACCGAGTTCGTGCGGGACCCGGCGATCCGGTCGTCGGCGGCGTTGACGCAGAGTCGCACGTGGACGGTCGACACCGCGCTGACCACCCCGGACGTGCCCGTGCCGGTCGAGTTCACGCAGTCGACGCCGACAACACACCCGGTCGGTGGCACCGATGTCGTGTACGCGGAGACCACGCACCCGACGTCGTCCGTGCCGGAGGTGGTGTGGCGCCTGGACGGTCGGGTGCTCGACACTCGCGACAAGTCGGTCGACCTCGAGCCGCTGGGGCTGGCCGGCACGCACACGCTGACCGCGACGGTCGGCTCCGATGTCCTCTCGTGGACGGTTGACGCGGTGGCGCCGGCTGCGTCCTACACGCTGTCGGAACCGTTGCTGTCCGGCGGTTCCGCGTATGTCTACAACGGACCGTTCACGATGGGTCTCGACGGTGCCGACGACACCCCGGGCTACGTCGTCCGCGAGTTCCGCACCGACGGCGACGGCTGGTTCAACTACTTCGGGTGGCCGACCGACCCGGACGCGCCGTTCCTGTTCACCCCGCAGGGCACGGAGATCGACGACCTGGTGTACGGAAAGCTGGGCACGCCGCGACTTTCCCCGTGGGACCAGGTGCCGACCAGCTATGGGACGCACACCATCGAGTACCGCGCCATCGACCCGAGCGGCAACATCGGCGGCGCGTCGTCCTTCGACGTGACGCTGCTGCCCGAGCCGCCCGCGTGCACGCGGACGATCACGGGACGGCACAACGGCCCGCTCGTGGTCCGCGACGGCGTGACGTGCCTCGACGGTGCGACGGTGGCCGGCCCCGTGACGGTGACGGGCGGCGCCCTGGTGGCGCGGTCCGCGACGGTCAACGGTCCGGTGACCGCGACGCGCGCGACGGCGGTCGCGCTGTTCCGCGGCACGGTGGGCGGGCCACTGACGATCACCGGCGCGACGGGCGTGGTCCAGGTGCTCGGCGGCGCGGTACGTGGTCCGGTGACGTTGACGGGGAACGGTGCGCCCGCTTTCGCCGGGGTGACGGTGTCGGGACCGCTGACCTGCACGGAGAACGCCACCGCACCGGACGACCTGCGCATTCCCAGCACGGTCCGCGGCCCGTCGACCGGCCAGTGCTGAACGACTGCTCTGCTGTCACCAAAACTGGTCCGCGTTCACGCCGCGTTCGTGCGGTAGCGTGCGGCCACCGCCGGGCAACCTTCCCGTTCTTCGGGGCGTCTTAGCGGTCAAGGTCGTTTGATCAGTTTGGGGGCCGCGTTGAAGTCTGTCCATGCTGGGTTACTGGTGGCCGTGCTCGCGGTGTCCGCGTGCAGCACCACGGAAGCGGCCGAGCCGCCGCCCGGGCTTGCCGAGCGGGGGACCGTCATGACGACGGTGTCGCCGACCAGGCAGGACCTCACCAACGCGGTCAGCCTCGGCGGCACCGTCACCATGAATCCCGTCTTCGGGATCGTCGCGCCGGTCGCCGGGCAGATGCGGTACCTCGACCTCGAGCAGCCCAAGACCACGCCGACCAAGCCGACGCGGATCGGGTCCGTCTGGGTGGACGGCGAGCCGCACCGGGTCGAGGTGCCTGCCGGGTCCGTGTTCGCCGGCCGGCTCGTCGACGACCGCGCCTCGGTCACCGTCGGGATGCCCGTCGCGTCCGCGAAGCTCGCCGGGTACGGGATCGTCGCCGAGATCAGCAGTGACAAGGCCTACCAGATCGCCGACGGGCTGACCGGGGTGCAGGCGCAGATCAAGAATGGACCCGGCCCGTTCCCCTGCGCTGTGCTCGGGACCATCGCCGCCCTGCCCGCCGGGACCGTGCCCGCGCCGGAGCCGCCACCCGCGCCGGAACCACCCGCCGAAGGGGAGAGCGCCCCGCCGCCCGCACCCGAGGCGCCGCAGGAGCAAGAAGAACTGCCGTCCGGGTCCGAGGCCTCCGGGTTGCGGCTCGTGTGCACCGCGCCGCCGGACACCAAGCTGATCAACGGTGCGGCCGTGACGTTGAAGATCGTCACGCAGACCGCGGCCAACGCGCTCGTCGTACCGGTCGAGGCCGTCGCGGGCGGGCAGGGCAAGGGACAGGTCGAGGTCGTGAACGGCGACGGGTCCACCAAGGTCGTCGAGATCGTGCTCGGGCTCACCGACGGAAAGGTCGTCGAGGTCAAGTCCGGGTTGACCGGGGAGGAGAAGCTCTCCGTGCCGGGCCCGAACCTGCCGCCCGCGCCGGAGGGTGACAACGGGATGCCGGGTGGCAAGTGAATGAGCCGCTGATCCGGGTCACCGGGCTGACGAAGACGTTGAAGGGGCAGGACGAGCCGCGCACGATCCTCGCCGGTGTCGACCTCACCCTCCACAGTGGAGAGAGCATCGCGGTGCTCGGGCGTTCGGGGTCCGGGAAGAGCACGCTGCTCTCGCTCATCGGGTTGTTCGACCGGCCCGACGGTGGGCAGTACCTGCTGGGAGAACGGGACATCACGCGCATCGCCGAGCGCAAGGCCGCGGCGCTGCGCAGCTCCGAGTTCGGGTTCGTGTTCCAGCGGTTCTTCCTGCTCAAGCATCTGACCGCCGCGCAGAACGTCGCGATGGCGCTCGTCAACGGGCAGGGGTGGCTGCCGCGCCGCAAGCGCAGGGCCAGGGCGATGGACGCGTTGGACCTGATGGGCATCGCGCACCTCGCGAAGCACAAGCCGCCACGGCTGTCCGGTGGTGAGCAGCAGCGGGTCGCGATCGCCCGCGCGCTCGTCCGGGAACCGAAGATCCTGCTCGCCGACGAACCGACCGGTGCGCTCGACACCGACACCGGCAACATCGTGGTGGAGGCGCTCCGCTCGGCGACCGACCGGGGCTGCGGGCTCATCCTCGTCACCCACGACCACGACCACGCCGCGAAGATGCAGCGGATGCTGCACCTCGACCACGGTGTGCTCGCGCCCGCGCCCACGGCGGTGCGGGCATGAACGGAGCTTGCGGAGTGAATCGTCGGGCACCGTGGTTGCTCGGAGCCTGCGAGGAGCAACCATGATGCGACTCTCCGGTCGGTTCCGGGCCGCGCTCATCATCGGCGGGCAGGGGATCCGGGCCCGCAAGCTGCGCACGTTCCTGTCGATGATCAGCCTGTTCCTCGGTGTGCTCGGCGTCGTCGCCGCGCAGGCGGGCCAGGTGATCGCGCACCGCGCGCTGGTCGCGTCGACCGAGCTGCAGATGGGGGTCGACGGCACGCAGCAGATCTACGTGCAGTCGGCCGAGAGCACCGGCTCGATCGTGATGGACACCGTCGCCGGGCGGGACGACGCGGTGGCGCTGCTGTCGACCAACGCGATCATCGGCGAACCTGACGTGCGTCCGGTCAACGAGGGCGGCGCGCCCCTGGACGGCAGCGGTGGCGGGTGGGGGCCCACCATGAACTGCGACCCGCAGGGCAACTGCGTGGATCCCAACGAGGGCAAGCCGTCCGGGCAGGCGATCGAGCTGCGGGTCGTGGCGCTGACCGGTGACGTGCGGCAGTTCCGGCCGTTGCGGCTCGAGTCCGGGCAGTGGCTCGACTTCGGTGGTGCGCCGTCGATGGCGCCGCGGCTCGTGCTGAACGAGGCCGCCGCCAAGGGTTTCGCGATGTACAACGTGCCCGCGGAGATGCGGTTCCAGGGCGCGACGGCCAACTCCACGCCCCGGTTCACCGGCGTGGTCGACGACGGTAACAGCAACCCGCAGGCCTACGTCCGGTCCGACGAGCTGCTGAACTGGATGCCGATCGACGTGCTCACCAACCCGATGTTCGGCACCCCCGAGCTGCTGGCGGCCCCGACCGCGACCGACTTCGTCGAGACGTTGCGCAAGAAGGTCGAGGCCCTCGGCGACGAGAACACGTTGTACATCAACACGATCAGCGCCGAGGACATGATGCCGGGCGAGATCCAGATGATGCGCTGGGTGTTCCTCGGGGTGTCGATCCTGGTGCTGCTGATCGGCGCCGCGGGCATCCTCAACGTGGGGCTGGCGACGGTCGGTGAGCGGATCGAGGAGTTCGCGCTGCGCAGAGCCGTCGGCACCCCGAGATTGCTGCTGGCGGGCATCGTGCTGGCGGAGACCCTGCTGACCGGACTGTTGACCGCGATGGCGGCGATCGGCGCCGGGATCGCCGGGCTCGCGGCCGCGGGCAAGCTGTTCGGCGACCGGCAACCGATGCTGCAGAACGTGACGTTCCCGTGGGAGGCGGGTGTCGCCGGGGTGGCGGCCGGTCTGATCGCGGGGGTGCTGGGCGGTCTGGTCCCGGCGGCGCGTGCGGCCCGGATCCCGATCGCGACCGTCATGCGTGCCTGAGGTCGTACTCCTGCCTGACCTTCTTCGGCACGCACATGCGCCACGCGTCGGTGACCAGCTCCCGCAGCTCCTCGTGGTCGAGCACGGCGAGGTCCACGTGGATCCAGTTGTAGCGCTGGTCGCCGACGCCCGGCAGGGAGAACTTGTCCGGCTCGGCGGCGATCGCGGCGTCCCGCTCCTCCTTGGGGAAACCGCAGCCCATGGTCAGCTCGTCCCGTGACAGCGCCACGTACACGATCTGCCCGACGTTGAACTTCACCCGGTCCCGCACGAGCCGCTCGACGGTCCTCGGCAGCTCCAGCGCGATCGCACGCACGTCGTCCGCGGTCACCATGCCGACCATCATCCACCATGCGATGGCACGACGCGGTCGTCCTGCCCGCCGCACCCGCCGCCCCTTCTGCCGCCAACGCGCCTTTCACAGCAATCACGCACAACCCGGCCCCCGCCAAAGCGGGGGTCAAGCCGCGCGGGCAAAGCGGAAGAGGGCAAAGCCCAAGCACTCAAACGGCGGGGAGAGCCACCACAAGGAGGCCCGGGGAACGCGACGTTCCCCGGGCCACCAGTCCGCAATGGACTCTCTGTCAGCCCTGTTCGTAGTCCCGCGCGACGCGCAGCAGCTCGACCAGGCCCTCGGCGTACTCCTGCGACTCGGCGTGGGCCTCGGCGTACGGCGGCTGGAAGCCGACGCCCTCCCACTGGCCCGTCGAGGCGTTCCAGCGGTCGTTGCCGACTTCGAAGTCCCACGCGAAGATGCCCAGCTCGTAGTACAGCTGGTCGGCCGAGTTGCCCGCGGCCGAGTACAGGACGTCCGCGACCGGACCCGTGCGGGACGGCCAGGTCACCGTGCCGCGGTGCGCCGCGATGGCGCCCACGATCCGCTTCGCCGACGTCTGGAACATCGCCGCTTCCTCCGCGGACGGCCGCGGCAGCGTCACGCGGCCCGGCATGGCGTAGGCACCCGGCGGCCACATGAAGTACCCGCCGTAGCTGTGCACGTTCATCGCGAACCGGATGTTGTCGTGCGCCTTCGCCAGCTCGACGACGTTCGCGGCCTCCGCCTCGGACAGCTCGGCCGTGCCCGCGTACGTCCCGGAGAGACAGTTCGTCGCGGACGCGCCGACGTACCCGTCGAACACGGACCCGACCGTGTAGTTGCGGTTGACGTCGACGCCCCACGAGTCGGCGTTCCTCGGGTCACGCTGTGTTCCGGTGCAGTGGTTGACCATGTTCTTGCGCTGGAAGTTGGCGTCGTTGAACGCGTAGTTCGCGCCGTCCGGGTTGACCACCGGGATCACGAACACCTCGACGTCCGAGAGCAGTTGCCGGGTGGCCGCGTCGGTCGCGTAGTTGGCGAGCAGCCGCTCCGCGAACTCGAGCGTCACCAGCGGCGTCGCCCACTCCCGCGCGTGCTCCTGCGAGTAGGCCAGCACACCGATCCGCGAACCGTCGCGGTGCACGCCGATCCGCAGTGCCTGCACGGTCCACGGCTTGTGCGACACCGAACCGTCGAGCCCGTCGTCCATGGTCGCCGGCCCGGCCACAGGCATGACCTTGCCTGCCGAGCCGTCCTCGACGAACGCGCTGAACCGCTGCGGGAAGCGGGCCGTGATCAGCGCCGCGATCTGGTCGGTCGTGGAGATGACGGCGCCGGTCGCGTCGGTCGCGAGCGACACGGTCAGCACCCGGTCGCGCCACGTGGCCTGCGCTGGCCGGTTCGGCTTGCCGGGGTGCACCGACTTGACCTGCCAGCCGTTCGGGCCCTGGTCGCCGAACTGCCTGGACTCCACGACGACCGCGGCGGTGGCCGGGTCACCCAGGTAGGCGGTGGCGGTGCGCCGGTAGCCCTGCGTCTTGTTCGGCAGGTCCACCACCTCGACGAGGTCCGGGTACTGCCGCCCGAGGCGCGCGATCCTCGCCTTGATGTCGGTCGGCGTCATGTAGGCGTCGATGAAGTCCTTCTGGTACCCGCTCGGCAGCTCCGGCGGGGTCGCGCCCGGCCAGGCGGTCGGCGTGATCGCCCTGGACACCCCGCCGAGGCTGGACGTCGCGGTCACCTTCACCGGTTTCGCGGGCAGCACCCGCGGTTCGGCGACGTGGTACTGGTACTCGCCGGCGTCCTCGAAGCGCTGCAACGGGAACGTGCCCGTGGCACCGTTCTCCGCGGTCCACGCGACGGTGATCTCGACGTCCGGGTCGGCGATCGCCGTGGTCGCGACGAGCGTCTGCAGGAACGTGGTGCCCTCGGAGGTCCACCAGTTGGCGGACAGGACGTGCAGGGTGTCGGCCGCGACGCGCTGACCGGCCCGCTGCGACTGGCTGTAGCGCGCGGTGCCGTCGCCCTCGCGCTGGATCACCTGCACCGTACGGACCCCGCGGGCGGTCAGCTCGTCGAGCTGTCTGCCCGTGAGCACGAGGTCTGCCACCAGCTTGTCCGGCCTGGCCGCGACGTCGACGCCGCTCGCGACCAGTTCGTCGAACATCGACTCGGCCGGCAACTGCACCCGGACGAGCGCCAGGTCGTCGGCGGACACCGGCGCGGGCGCGGCGGTGGCGGTGTTCGAGATCCCTGCGGTGACTGTGGAAACCAAGAGCACGGCGGCGGTCGCAAGACCCCATCCGCGTTTGGACATGACGCCTCCCAGACAGGTGGAGTGACTGCGTGAATCATTCACCACGGTGTCGGCGAGTCAAGGGATCAGATCAAAAATACAAACCTGTCACCGTGTTGGCGTATGCCCGGACGAGCGGCGGGACGGTGTACCGGTCCGCGCCGCTCGGCGTCACGAGGTGCCGGGTGACCAGCTGGTCCAGGCCTGGGCTCGGCGCGAGGATCTCCCGCTGCGCCAACAACACCAGCGTCTCGCGTGGCAGGTCGGCGCACGACAGGTCCAGCGCGGCGCGCAGCCCGACCGTCGGATCGCCCGCGACCGACAGCTCCGCGAGCACGTCGCCGGCGCGCAGCGCGTCCACGAGGTCGCCGACGGTCTGCTGCGGTCGCGCGGACAGGTTCGCCGCCGCGATCCGCAGCGCGAGCGGCAGGTGGTCGCACAGCACGGCCAGCTCGGCGAACCCCACGTCCGGCGGGCCGAGCACGGCCGACAGCAGCTCGGTGGCGTCGTCGGGGCGCAGCGGGCCGAGCGTCACCCGGTGCACGCCGTGGGTCGCGACGAGCCCGCGCATGTCGTCGCGGCTCGTGACCAGCACCTCGGCCGGTGACGGGCCGGGCAGCAGCGGCCGCACGTGGTCGGGGTCGCGCGCGTTGTCCAGCACCACCAGCATCTCGCGGTCCGCGAGCGTGGTCCGGTAGACCGCGGCGCGCTCGTCCTCGCCGTCGGGCACCGGCACGCCGAGCGCCTGCAGGAACCGGGCGAGCACGTCCGCGGGCGCGAGCGCCGGCCGCCGGTCGAACCCGCGGAGGTCGGCGTAGAGCTGGCCGTCGGGGAAGCGGTCCGCGGCGAGCGCGCCCCAGTGCAGCGCCAGCGCGGTCTTGCCGACCCCGGCGCCGCCGACCACCGCCGTGGTCCCGCCACCGAGCTGCGACAGCTCCACCGCCCGGCCGACGAACCCGGGCGCGACCGGCAGCTGCCGCGGCACGATCCGCTCCGCGGGCGCGAGGATCTGCTGGTGCAGGCGGCGCAGCTCGGCGCTCGGCTCCTCACCCAGCTCGGTCACCCACGTCTGCCGCACCCGCTGGAACGTCGCGAGCGCCTCGGCCTGCCTGCCGGTGCGGTGCAGCGCGGTCATCAGCTGCCGCCACGGCCGTTCCCGCAACGGGTGCACCTCGACCTGCTGGATCAGCTCGGCCACCACCGTCTCGTGCCGCCCGCACGCCAGCTCGGCGTCGACCGCGGTCTCCCACGTGTCGAGCCACCGTTCGGTGAGCCGCGCCGCGGCCGCCGCGACCAGCTCGGTCGCCGGCACGTCGGACAGCGGGTTGCCGCGCCACAGGCCGAGCCCGCGCCGCAGCAGGTCGGCCGCCGACTCCGGGTCGCCGCCCCGCAGGGCGGCCAGCCCGCGCCGGGTCAGGTCCTCGAACTTGCCGACGTCGAGCTGGTCCTCGGTGACGTCGAGGCGGTAGCCGTGCCCGTCGGTGACGAGGACCAGCCCCTGCTCGTCCCCCATGGCGCGGCGCAGCCACATGACGTTCTGGTGCACCTGCGTGGTCGCGCTGTCCGGTGGCCGGGTGCCCCACAGCTCGTGCACGAGCTGGTCGACCCGCACGGTCTCCCCTGCGCGGACCAGCAGCGCGGCGAGCAGCGCACGGCGTTTCGTGGAACCGATCGTGGTCCAGTCGGACTCGGCGCTGTCGGTGGAGACGGCCAGTTCGAGCGGCCCGAGCAGGCGGAAGCGGAGCTCAGCCCGCATGGCTCGGCACGGTGGTCAGTGAGTCCATGATGGACAGTGCCTGTGCGGCACCGGGGTGGTGGCCGGCCCGTTCGCACGCGGCGAGCGCCGCCGCGGCGAACCGGGCCGCGTCGGGGCGTCTGCCGAGGGCGGCCGCGGCGGACGCGAGCACGGTCAGCGCCCTGCCTTCCCACAGCAGCAGGCCGCTCGCGCGGGCGGCGGCCACCGCGGTGCGCGCCCACACCTCGGCGGTCCCCGGCTCGCCGCTGCGGACGTGCAGCTCGGCCAGGCCCAGCAGCGCGTCCATGCGCCCGGTCAGGTACCCGGACGTGCTGGCCGAGCCCAGTGCCTCGGTGTAGCAGCGGCGGGCGGCCGCGTGCTGGCCGAGGCCAACGTTGGCGTCGCCGAGGACGGTGAGCGCGTCCACCCGCAGCTGGTGCTCGCCACCGGCGCGGACCAGGGCCAGCGCGCGCTCGGCGTAGTCGCGGGCGGTGGTGTGCCTGCCCGCGTCGCGGTGGTGCGCCGCGATCCTGCGCAGCACGCCGGACTGCGCCGCCTCCCAGCCGATGCCGGCCCCCAGTGCCAGCGCGGACGTGTGTTCCTTCAGCGCCGACGGCTGCCCGATCAGCTGCCTCGCCCACGCCAGCGCGTCGGCCACCAGGCACTGCGCGCGCAGGTCACCGACCTCGACGCACAGCGCCAGCGCCCGCTCCTGGTGCTCGATCGACTCCGCGAGCAGGCCCTGGTTCTGCATGGCCAGCCCGATGTCGTGCAGTTCCCGGGCCTCGCCTGCGCGGAACCCGACGGCCCGGTCGATCCCGAGGGCCTCGGTCAGCACCTCGCGTCCCGCGTCCGGCCTGCCCATGCCGATCTCGGCGCGGCCGACCCCGTTCAGGCCCGTCGACTCGCCCTCGTGCCAGCCTGCCTGGTGCGCCAGGGTCCGCGCGTGGGAGTAGCGGGTCTTCGCGTCGCCGTACCGGCCCTCGCTCCACGCGAGCCTGCCGAGCGAGATCTCCATGGCCGCCTCGCCGACCAGCGACCGCTCGGCGACCGCGGCCGCGAGCCCGGCCCGCGCCGCGGCGGCCCAGTCGGTCCTGGGGGAGCGCATCGCCAGGTAGGCGCGCAGCGCGTCGACGATCCGCCACCCGCCGACCGCGACGAGGTTCGCGCGTTCCGCGTCCAGCCACAGCAGTGCCGCGGCGTGGTCGGCGAACGGCACCACCGGCGCCGTGACCGGCGCGGTCGGGGCCAGGGCCATGCCAGGGCTGACCAGAGTCGCCGCGTGCCGTGCGGTCGCGAGGTAGTGGTCGGCCAGCCTGCGCGTCGCCGCCGGGTCGTCGGGTGCCAGCTCGAGCGCGTACCTGCGCAGCAGGTCGTGGCAGGTGAACCGGCCGCCGCCGGCGGGCTCGACCATGTGCGCGGCGGCGAGGCGGTCCAGCACGGCCGCGGCCGAGGACACCGGCAGGTCGCCGAGCGCGGCGACCGCGTGGGCGCTGAACTCGTGGCCCGGGGTGAGGCCGAGCAGCCGGAACACGTGCCGCGCCACCTCGGGCAGTGCCCGGTAGGAGGCGTCGAACGCGGCGCGGACCGCGGCCCGCCGGTGGGCGAACCCGTCGAGGTCGCCGGACCGCAGCGCCGCCACCAGAGCGGAGACCGGGGTGCGCGCGGCGAGCTTGCGTGCCGCGATCCGCAACGCGAGCGGCAGGTGCCCGCACAACGCGGCCAGCTCCGCCACGTCCGCCAGCGGGCCGCCGAGCAGCGCGACCGCGGCGGCAGGCTCGAGGACGGGAAGGCGCAGCAGGTGCGCGCCATGGGTCGCGGTGAGGCCGCGCAGGTCGTCCCTGCTGGTCACGACCACCATGCACCGCGAAGGGCCGGGCAGCAGCGGCCGGACCTGGTCGGCGTCGCGGGCGTTGTCGAGCACGATCAGCACCCGCGCGCCGGAGAGCCGCGACCGGTAGAGCGCGGCCCGCGAGTCCTCGTCGGCGGGCACCGCGTCCGCGGGCACACCCAGTGCCTGCAGGAACGTCGCGAGCACGGCGGCGGGGGCGGCGGGTTCGCCGGACCCGTAGCCCTCGAGGTCGGCGTAGAGCCGCCCGTCCGGGTACCGGTCCTTGGCCTTGCCCGCCCAGTGCCGCACGAACGCGGTCTTGCCGATGCCGGCGGGCCCGGTGACGGCGGTGACGACCGGCCCGTCGGCCTCGGCGAGCGTGTCCAGGGCGGCCAGCTCGGCGGCGCGCCCGACCAGCTTGGGGGCGTTCGGGACCAGGTGGGGGCGTGGTCTTCGCAGGTCGTCGTACAGCCTGCGCACCTCGAGACCGGGTTCGATGCCGCTGTGGTCGACCAGCAGCGAGCGCAGGCGCTGGTAGGCGGAGACGGCGTCGTCGCGGCGGCCGGCGCGGTCGAGGGCGAGCATCAGCTGGCGCCACGGCCGCTCCCGCAGGGGGTGCGCCTCGACGTGGCGGGCGATCTCCTCGATGAGGCCCGCGTGCCTGCCGAGTGCCAGGTCGGCCTCCACCCGGGACTCCCACGTGAGGTGCCAATCCTCGGACAGCCGCCTGCGAAGCCCACTGACCAGCGGAGACGCGGGCACGTCCGCCAGCACCGGGCCCTGCCACAGTGCGAGCGCACCACCGAGCAGCTCGGCCGCGTGCTCGGCGTCGCCGTCCCGCAGCGCCTCCCGGCCCTCGGCGGACAGGCGCGCGAACACCCGGGTGTCGAGCTCCTCGTCCTCGACGACCAGCCGGTAACCGGGGCCGGTCGTGAGCAGCGACCGCGCGCGGACCTCCCCGAGCACCCGGCGGATCCGCAGGATGTACCCGTGGATCTGGGTGGGTGCGCTCCTCGGTGGACGGTCGCCCCACAGCTCGAACAGCAGCTGGTCGACGGTGAGCACGTCGCCGGCGCGGATCAGCAGCGCGGCGAGCAGGGCACGGGGCTTGGGGGCCGCGATGGCCTGCCAGTGGACACCGTCGTGCGCGGCGACGTTGCCCAGCATCCGGTAGCGCACTGGCAGACCTCCGTCCCTCACCTTGATGACACCTGAGAGCTCCGTTTGGTTGCCATGGTCCATAAGGTTCTTTCCATGACTGGGAGCGTCGGGCAGTTCACCAAGGTCGACGACACGGCGGACGCGTCGTGGTTCATCAGGTTCATGGACGTCGCGAACGCCGTCCCCGAGTATGGCTCGATTCGTTCTTCGCTGGTCAGGGCTTTAGGTCCCTTGACCGGCCGGTCCGTGTTGGACGTCGGGTGCGGTACCGGGGACGACGCGCGGGAGCTGGCGTCGCTCGGGGCCGAGGTCGTGGCCACCGACATCAGCGACGCGATGCTGGCGGAGGCCCGCCGCCGGGGTGGCGCCGTGTCGTTCAGGTCCGCCGACGTGCATGCCCTGCCGTTCCCCGCCGCCTCGTTCGACGGGGTGCGGGTGAAGCTGGTCCGGCAGCACAGCCCGGCTGTGGACGCCGCTGACGACGAACTGGTGCGGGTGCTGCGGCCTGGCGGGCGGCTCGCGGTGTTCGACTACGACTTCGAGACGTTGGCCCTTGATCATCCGGACCGGGGTGCCACCCGGGCGGTCGTCCGGCACTGGGTGGACAACCACCGCGAGGGGTGGAGCGGCCGTCAGCTCCGGCGGCGGTTCGCCCAGCGGGGGCTGACGGACATCTCGATCACGCCGCACACGGTGCAGATGCCGTTCGGGTTCTTCCGCAGCTCGATGGAGGGGACGCTGGCCGCGGCCGCTGCCTCGGGCGCGGTTGACGTCGACCCGGTCGAGTGGTGGCGGCCGTTGGAAGAAGCCGAGGCTGACGGGCATTTCTTCGCCGGGTTGACGGGATACGTCCTGGGCGCCACCCGCTGAGTTGTCCACAGGACCGGCTTCGCGGGGCCGCACGGCGTGCGTGCGCGGACACCCGGTGCGATGAAGGGGTCCTTCGTCGCGCTCAACGTGATGAAGGACCCCTTCATCGTGCCCGGCGTGATGAAGGACCCCTTCGTTGTGCTCACCGTGATGAAGGGGCCCTTCATGACATCCGGCCACGTCCCGCCCCGGATCAGCGACGTCGAAGCGACGCGTCCGCCAGCGACGGCGGCGTGTAGTAGCTGTCCGCCCGGTTGAGGTCCGTGCCCGGCGGCACGATCTCGTCGATCCGGTCCAGCACGTCCGCCGGCAGCACCGTCTCCGCGCCGGACAGGAGCGACTCCAGCTGGTCCATGGTCCGCGGCCCGATGATCACCGACGTCACCGCCGGGTGCGCCAGCACGAAGCCCACCGCCAGGTGGGGCAGCGTCAGGCCGGCGTCCGCGGCCAGCTTCGACAGCTCCCCGACCGCTGCCAGCTTCGCCGCGTTGGCGGCCAGGGCCGGGTCGAACTTGTGGGCCTCCGTCTCCACGCGGCCACCGTCACGCGAAGTGACGTCCGACGCCGAGGAGTACCGGCCCGACAGCCAGCCCGCCGACAGCGGGCCCCACGTCAGTACGCCCATGCCGTAGCGCTGAGCGGTGGGCAGCACCGCCGCCTCCACGCTGCGCGCCAGCATCGAGTACGGCGGCTGCTCGGTCCTGAACCGGACGTGCCCGCGCTTCTCCGACACCCACTGCGCCTCGACGATCTGTTCCGCCGGGAACGTGGAGCTGCCGACCGCCCGCACCTTGCCGGAGCGGACCAGGTCGGACAGCACCGCCAGGGTCTCGTCGATGTCGGTCGACGGGTCCGGGCGGTGGATCTGGTACAGGTCGATGTGGTCTGTCCTGAGCCGCCGGAGGCTGTTCTCCACCTCGCGGGTGATCCAGCGGCGGGAGTTGCCGCCGTGGTTGGCGTCGTCGCCCATCGAGCCGTGCGTCTTCGTGGCCAGGACCACGTCGTCGCGGCGGCCCTGCAGAGCCTTGCCGACGATCTCCTCCGACTCACCCGCCGAGTAGATGTCCGCCGTGTCGACGAAGTTGATGCCCGCGTCCAGGGCGCGGTGGATGATCCGCACGCTGTCGTCGTGATCGGGATTGCCGATCTTGCCGAACATCATCGCGCCGAGGGCGTACTCGCTCACCGAGATACCCGTGCCCCCGAGAGTCCTGCGCTTCATGAAACCTCCTGTGGTCCAACGACATCCACTCTGCTGTGCGCCCGGCCCGGCCGCCAGGCACCCGTCAACCTGGGCCTGTCAGAACCACCTTGCGGGATACTGGACGTCATGGGACAGGTTGAGGACCAGATCACGCCCTTCCTCAAGGCACGCCGCGCCGCGCTCGACCCCGCCGCCCTCGGGCTGCCGAACGGGGTCGCGCGCAGGCGGGTCCTCGGCCTGCGGCGTGAGGAGGTCGCGCAGCTCGCGGGCATCTCCGTGGACTACTACACGCGCATCGAGCAGGGCAGGGCGCCCGCGATCTCCGACTCCGTCCTCGACGCCATCGCCAGAGCGCTGCGGCTGAGCCCTTCCGAGCACACCTACCTGCGCAACATCACGCTGCCCGGCCACCGCAACGGGGGTGGTGCGTGTGCGCGGGCCGACCGGCCGGTGGTGCGGCCGCAGATCCTGGAGCTGCTCCAGGCCATGGACGACAGCGTGCCCGCGATGGTCTACGGCCCCGGCATGGACATCCTCGCCTGGAACCGGCTCGCCAACCGGCTGGCGTTCGACTACGACGCGTTGCCCGAGGTCGACCTGAACGCGGGCAGGCTGGTGTTCCTGCGGCCGGAGGCCCGCGAGCTGTACCCGGACTGGACGCGGATCGCCGAGGAGACGGTGTCCGCGCTGCGGGCCGAGATCGGCCACTTCCCCGGTCACGGCAGGCCGCATCAGGTGATGTGTGAGCTGCGGGACACCAGCGCGGACTTCCGCCGGTTCTGGGACGCGCAGGACGTGCTCGACCGCGACCACGGCAGCAAAAGGATCATGAACCCGGAGGTCGGTGAGCTGGTCGTCACATTCGAGGCGTTCACGATCCCCAATACCCCGGACCAGCGGCTGTGCACCTACACGGCGCGGAAGGATTCGGAAACGGAACACAAACTTCGTGAGCTGGCAACGAAAGTAGCCGTTCTCGCCTGACGGGGAACAAAGTCGGCGAACGCGGAGTTGCAGCAGACCATGGAACAGGCCACTCTGCACAGTCCATCCAACGTGGACCGTTCGGGGCAGTCGGCAGAGTCGCCAACTGGAGCCGCGAGACTGAAGATCATCCTTGTTCTCGGCGCGCTCATCGCTCTCGGTCCCCTGACCATCGACATGTACCTCCCCGCGCTGCCCGCACTCGGCGCGGACCTCATGGCCTCCGAGTCGGCGGTGCAGCTCACGCTCACCGGCACGCTCGTCGGCCTCGGGCTGGGCCAGCTCGTGATCGGCCCGCTCTCCGACGCGGTCGGCAGGCGCAGGCCGCTCATCGCGGGCACGGCGGTCCACATCGTCGCGTCACTGCTCGTGCTGGTCGCGCCGAACGTGCTGATCCTCGGCCTGCTGCGGACGCTCCAGGGTGTGGGCGCCGCGGCCGCCATGGTGGTCGCCATGGCCGTGGTCCGCGACCTGTTCACCGGGCGCGCGGCGGCGA
The DNA here is from genome assembly GCF_014203735.1 of Actinophytocola algeriensis. GTDB lineage: Bacteria > Actinomycetota > Actinomycetes > Mycobacteriales > Pseudonocardiaceae > Actinophytocola > Actinophytocola algeriensis. The sequence goes on from NZ_JACHJQ010000001.1 coordinate 633,196, forward strand.
CCATCCTGTCCCGCCTGATGCTGGTGATGGGTGCGGCCCCGATCCTCGCGCCGTCGATCGGCGCCGGGATCCTCCTGTCCGGCTCGTGGCGCGGGGTGTTCGCGGTGCTGGCGGCGCTCGGGGTGGCGCTGCTGCTCGTCGCGATCTTCCTGCTGAAGGAGACGCTGCCGCCGGAGCGCAGGCGCACCGGCGCGGTCCGGCCCGTGCTCGCCACCTACCGGATGCTGGTCACCGACAAGCAGTTCGTGGTGCTCGCGCTGGTCGCGGCGCTCGGCATGTCCGCGCTGTTCTCCTACGTGTCCGGTTCGTCCTTCGTGCTGCAGGACACCTTCGGGCTGTCCCAGCAGGAGTTCGGGCTCGTGTTCGCGATCGGCGCGGTGGCGCTGATCGGGGCGTCACAGCTGAACGTGGTCATGCTGAACCGCTTCACAGCACAGCAGATCGTGTTCGGGGCGCTGGCGGCAGCGGTCGGTTTCGGCGCGGTGCTGGTGGTGTTCGCGGCGTCCGGTTTCGGCGGTCTGCCCGGCTTCATGGTGCCGCTGCTGCTCCTGCTCGGTGCGGTCGGTTTCGTGCTCCCGAACGCACCCGCGCTGGCGCTGTCCCGCCACGGTGAGGCGGCGGGCACCGCGGCCGCACTGCTCGGCGCCGCCCAGTTCGGGCTGGGTGCGCTGATCGCCCCGGTCGTCGGCGTGCTGGGCAACGACGGCCCGGCGATGGCGCTGACCATGACCGGCGGCGTGCTGGTCGCCTGGGTCGCGCTGGCCGCGACGATGGTCCGGCAGCGGGTGCTCGTCACCGCATAAGCTGGGTGTATGCCCGAGGGTGACACCGTCCACGCCACAGCCCACCGGCTGACCGAGGCGCTGGGCGGTGTCACCCTCGTGCGCGCCGACCTGCGCCACCCCCGGTTGTCCACTGTGGACCTGACGGGCCGGGTGTTCGACCGGGCCGTGTCCGTCGGCAAGCACCTCTTCCTGCGCTTCGGCGGCGAGTTGAGCCTGCACTGCCACCTCGGCATGGACGGCTCCTGGCGGGTGTACTCCGGCCGCGCGCCGATCACCCACCAGACCCGTGCGGTGCTCGGCGTCCCCGGCAGGACCGCCGTCGGCAACCTGTTGCTGGAGATGGCGCTGCTGTCCACTCCGGACGAACACCGGCTCGTCGACCACCTCGGCCCGGACCTGCTCGCACCCGGCTGGTCCGACGAGCACCAGGCCGAGGCCGTCCGCCGCCTGACCGCCGACCCGGCCCGCGAGCTGGGCGCGGCGCTGCTGGACCAGCGGGTGATGGCCGGGGTCGGCAACGTCTACAAGGTCGAGCTGTGCTTCCTGCTCCGGGTCACACCGTGGACCCCGGTGTCCGAAGTGGACGCGGAGAAGGTCGTCCGGTGGGCGCGGAAGCTGTTGCTGCGCAACGCCTTGAACCCCATCCGCAACACGACCGGCGACCCGCGCCGCGGCCGGTCGCTGTGGGTGTACGGTCGCAGGCGGCAGGGCTGCCTGCGCTGCGGCGGCCCGGTGGTCTACACCCCCAACGGCGACCGCGTCAGCTACCACTGCCCCCGCTGCCAGCAGGGTCCCGGTCCGTCCTAGCGCGGAACAGCACGGCGCCGCCGTCGCCTTCCGGCACGAACTCCTCGTGCTCCACGGTGAACCCGGCCTCGGTCAGCCATGCCCGGTTGGTGTCGGCGTCCGCGTGGCTCCACCACATGGCCGCGCCGCCGCCGAGCCAGTTCTCGTCGACGCCGGTCCACGCGCCGTGCCCCATGGTGCAGAGGAACCAGCCGCCGGGCCGCAGCCACCGCGCGATCCGCGCCAGCAGTGGCGGCTGCTCGGCGAGCGGCAGGTGGATGAGCAGGTAGAACGACGTCACCGCGTCGACCGACCCGGCCGGGAAGTCGACCTCGGACACGTCCGCGCACACGAACTCCGCGCCCGGGACCAGCTCGCGCGCCCGCCGGACCTGCACCTCGCTGAAGTCCACCCCGGTGACGCGGTGACCGGCGTCCGCGAAGGAGGACGCCACCGGCAGGCCGCACCCGCTGCCGAGGTCCACGACCCTGCTGCCCGGCGTGAGCCCGCCGAGGAGGCCGGTGAGCCACGGCCGGTACTTCGTGCCGGTCGGGTAGGCCTGTTCGTAGGCGTGGGACAGCACGTCGTAGCCGCGGCGGACGACATCCTTCATGTCAGAGATTCTTCAGACCCGCCGCGACCCGGTAAAGGAGGTCCAGGGTCGGCTTGTCCTCGGCCGTCTCGTGGACGTGCAGCAGGCCGAGGTCCACGACGTCCGCGATCAGGACGCGGGCCGCGCCCAACGGCAGCCCCAGGTGGGCCGACACCTCGGCGGTCGAGTGCGGGGTCCGGCACAGGTCGTAGATGGCCCGCAGGTCGTCGCGCAGGCCTGCGCGGTCGCGGCCGCGGGACAGGGCCGTCGACAGCAGTGTCTCCAGTTCGAGGCGGTAGTTCACGTGCGTGCGCCCGCCGGTGCGCGTGTACGGCCGGACCAGCTGCTTCGGGCTGCTCGCCTCCATAGACAGCGCCTCCGCCGACAGTGGTGCCGGCTCTTTCGGCTCCGGCCACGGGCCCGCGTCGGCCAGCGGCGACACGAGGTCGGGTGCGGGGGTCGGCGGCGGGGCCAGGGGGAGGAGCTTCTTCGCCTTCTTGTCGCGGCGGCCCAGCGACTTGCGGCCCGCCGGGACCACGGAGCGTGGGCCGATCGGCAGGATCGCCGGAGTGGGCGGGGGCAACGTGCCGCTCACGGCGCCGTCCGGTTCCGGGGCGGGTGGCGGCGTCTCGTCGGGTGGTCTCGGACGGAAGTCGTTCGCTTCCCACTCCTGGTAGTTGCCCCAGCCGCCGTAGTACAAGCCTGCTCACCACCACTGGTCGGCCTAGGTGGGCGGATATTACGTCGATTTCACATCGCCCGGCAAGGGTCTTCCAGCCCGGAGGGGAGGGGTGGCGGAGAGGTGCCCGCGGTAAATCAGGTGTTGACTTGGGGTAGTCAAACCAGGTAAACACAACGATACAAAGATGAAACGGTGGTAAATCCACATGTACGCAGAAGAGCGGCAGCAGCACATCGTGGACCGGGCCCGGCGCGAGGGGCGGGTCGACGTCGCCGACCTCGCGTCCGAACTGGCCGTGACCGGCGAGACGATCCGGCGTGACCTGTCCGTCCTCGAGCGTCATGGCCTGCTCCGCCGCGTACATGGTGGCGCGATCCCCGTCGAACGGCTCGGCTTCGAGCCGGCGCTGGCCGCCCGCGACGCGGTGCTGGGCGCGGAGAAGGACCGGATCGCGAAGGCCGCCCTGGCCGAGGTCCCCGAGGAGGGCTCGATCCTCCTCGACGCGGGCACCACCACCGCCAGGCTCGCCGAGATCCTGCCCGTGGACCGGCAGCTCACGGTCCTCACCAACGCGCTGCCCATCGCGCTCTCGCTCGCGGGCCGCGCGAACTTCAACGTCCTGTTCATCGGTGGCCGCGTCCGCTCGCGCACGCTCGCCTGCGTCGACCCGTGGGCCATGGAGGCACTCGCGCAGTCCTATGTGGACGTCGCGTTCCTCGCGACCAACGGGATGTCCGTCCAACGTGGTCTCACCACGCCTGACCAGGCGGAAGCCGCCGTGAAGAAGGCCATGGTGGCCGCCGCGCGCCGGACGGTCCTGCTCGCGGACCACACCAAGCTGTCCTCCGACCACCTCGCGCGCTTCGCCGAGCTGTCGGACATCGACATGTTCATCACCGACAGCGGCCTCGACCCGCAGACCGCGGCCGAGATCGAGGGGCAGGGACCGAGGGTGATCCGCACATGAACCTTTTCGCCGAGCACGAGCGTGGTCGGAGAGTGACCAGCGCATGATCCTGACGCTCACCTTGAACCCCAGCCTGGACCGCACCATCGAGGTCCCGGAGCTGGTTCGCGGTGCGATGGTCCGGGCGAGCGGCACCCGCCTCGACCCGGGTGGCAAGGGCGTCAACGTCGCCCGTGCCCTCGCCGCGCACAAGCTGCCGACCTGCGCGGTCGTCCCCCGTGGCGGGCCGGAAGGCAGGCAGCTCTGTGAACTCCTCGAAGAAGAGGGCATCGACGTGTGTGCGGTGCCGGTCACCGGGCACACGCGGTCCAACGTGAGCCTGGTCGAGCCGGACGGCGAGGTCACCAAGATCAACGAGCCCGGCGGCGAGCTGGTGCGCGACGACATGGAGCGCATCGTGAAGGCGGTGCTGGACACCGCGGTGGCCGCCGACTGGGTGGTCGCGAGCGGCAGCCTCCCGCCCGGCGTCCCGGACACGTTCTACCGCGACCTCGGCGCCCGGCTGACCGAGCGCGGCATCCGGTTCGTCGTCGACACGTCCGGGCCCGCGCTCACCGCGGCGCTCGCGGCGCGGCCGACGCTCGTGAAGCCGAACCGGGAGGAGCTGGCCGAGTCGGTCGGGTTCGGGATCGACACGCTCGCCGATGTGGTCCGGGCCGCGGAAGTGTTGCGTGGCAAGGGGGCGGAGACGGTGCTCGCCAGCCTCGGCGCCGACGGGGCGGTGCTGGTGGACGGGCAAGGGGTGCGTTACGGCGAGTCGCCGGTCGACCGCGGCCGCAGTGCGGTCGGTGCGGGCGACGCGATGCTCGCCGGGTATCTGGCCGGTGGGGTGACCGGCGGGGATGCCCTCGTCGAGGCGTTGTCGTGGGGTGCGGCCGCGGTCCGGTTGCCGGGCAGCCGGATGCCGGGCCCCGGCGACGTGGACCGCGACTCCGTCCGGGTCCACGCCTCGGCTGACCTCTCACGTGCCCTCGACGGAGGGCAGCACACTGCGCAGCAGAAACTGGAGCGGATTCAATGACGACTGACGTCTCCCAGCTGAAACACTTACAGGGCAACGGGGTCCGCGCCCGGATCCAACGTTTCGGCGGCAACCTGGCCGGCATGATCATGCCCAACATCGGCGCGTTCATCGCGTGGGGCCTGATCACCGCGCTGTTCATCCCGACCGGCTGGCTCCCGAACGCGACGCTCGCCGAACTGGTCGACCCGACGATCAAGTTCCTGCTGCCGATCCTCATCGGCTACACCGGCGGCCGCATGGTCCACGGCCAGCGCGGCGCGGTGGTCGGCGCGATCGCCACCATGGGTGTGATCGTCGGCGCGGACGTGCCGATGTTCCTCGGCGCCATGATCATCGGCCCGCTCGCGGCACTGCTGATGAAGTGGTTCGACCGCGCGCTGGAAGGCAAGATCAAGTCCGGCTTCGAGATGCTGGTCAACAACTTCTCGGCGGGCATCCTCGGTGGTGCGATGGCACTGCTCGGCCTGGTCGGCATCGGCCCGATCGTCGAGGCGCTCACCAACGGGGCCAGCAACGTCGTCGACTTCCTCGTCGACAACAGCCTGCTGCCGCTCGTGTCGATCGTCGTCGAGCCCGCGAAGGCGTTGTTCCTCAACAACGCCATCAACCACGGCGTGTTCGGCCCGCTGGGCCTGGAGCAGGCGCGGGAGACCGGCCAGTCGATCCTGTACATGATCGAGACCAACCCCGGCCCCGGACTCGGCATCCTGGTCGCGTTCTGGCTGTTCGGACCGCGCAAGACCCGGCCGACCGCCCCCGGCGCGATCATCATCCACTTCTTCGGCGGCATCCACGAGATCTACTTCCCGTACCTGCTGATGAAGCCGAAGCTGATCCTGGCCGCGATCGCCGGCGGCATGGCCGGTGTCGGCACCGCGCTGGTGACCAACTCCGGTCTCGTCGCACCGCCCGCGCCGGGCAGCATCTTCGCCTACATGGCGGTCACGCCGCGCGGTGGTCACCTGAGCGTCCTGCTCAGCATCGCCGTCGCCACGGCCGTCTCGTTCATCGTCGCGGCGGTGCTGATGAAGTTCGGCCGCGGCGCAGACGCCGACGACACGTCGGCCCCGGATCCGTCGGCGGCCGCCGCCCCGGCCGCCGACGCCCCACCCCCGCTGGACGACGCCCCGGCTTCGGCACAGGGCAACGGAGCCACCACGACCCGGCCCGTCATCTCGGGCAGCGATGTCAAGAGCATCGTGGTCGCCTGCGACGCGGGCATGGGGTCCAGCGTGATGCTGGCGTCCCAGATGCGGACCCGGCTCAAGCCGTACGGCGTGACCGTGGAACACGTCGCGGTCAACGACATCCCGGCCGGGGCGCGGCTCGTGCTCACGCACGCCGACCTCGCCGACCGGGCCCGCTCGACCGTGCCGCACGCGGTGGTCGTGGAGTTCCGGATGTTCCTGGGCGACCCGGCGTTCGACCGGCTGGAGAACGCGATCAAGGAAGGCGGCGAGATCCGTGGCTGAGTCGACGGTCCTCCCGAAGGAGGGCATCCGCCTCGGCCTGGCGGCCGCCGACAAGTGGGACGCGATCCGCCAGTGCGGCGCCGTGCTCGTCGAGCTCGGCGCGGTCGAGGACGGCTACCCGGACACCATGCTGGAACGCGAGAAGTCCGTGTCGACGTTCATCGGCGAGGGCGTCGCGATCCCGCACGGCACCGACGAGAGCCGCGCACTGGTGCGCCGCACCACGCTCGGGGTGCTGCAGTTCCCCGGAGGGGTGGACTGGGACGGCCAGACCGTCACGATCTGCGTCGCGATCGCCGCGAAGGGCGACGAGCACGTGACCGTGCTGTCGGCCCTCGCGCAGATCCTCATGGATCCCGCGCAGGCCGAGCAGCTGCGCGGCTCGGCGAGTGTCGACGCGGTCCACGACCTGCTCGCATCAATAGGGAAGGACCTGTAACCCATGAAGGTGGCGCGTTTCTACGCCCCCGGTGACATCCGCCTCGAGGAGGCGCCCGAGCCGGACCCGGGCCCGGACGAGGTGAAGATCGCGGTGAAGCAGTGCTCGACCTGCGGCACCGACGTCAAGATCTTCAACCACGGCCACCACCACCTGGTGCCACCGCGCGTGATCGGCCACGAGATCGCCGGTGAGGTCGTCGAGGTCGGGTCGGACATTCCCGAATCGAACGCAGGCGGCTGGGCCGCGGGCGACCGGGTACAGGTCATCGCGGCCGTCCCGTGCGGCCAGTGCGCCGAGTGCCGGGACGGCCGGATGCAGGTCTGTCCCAACCAGACCTCGGTCGGCTACCACTACGACGGCGGGTTCGCCGAGTACCTGATCGTGCCGAGGCAGGTGCTCGCGGTCGACGGGCTCAACCGGATCCCCGATGGCGTGGACTTCGCGGAGGCCTCGGTCGCCGAGCCGCTCGCGTGCGTGCTGAACGGGCAGGAGCTGGCGAAGGTCGGCCCCGGCGACGACGTGGTCGTGGTCGGCGCCGGGCCCATCGGCTGCCTGCACGTGCGGCTCGCGCGGGCCCGCGGCGCCAACCGGGTGTTCCTGGTGGAGCTGAACCGCGCGCGCCTGGACATGTCCGCGGCGAAGGTCAGGCCGGACGCGACGATCTGCTCGGCCGAGGTCGACGCGATCGACGAGGTGAAGAAGCTGACCGACGGGCGCGGTGTGGACGTCGTCATCACCGCGGCCGCCGCCGGTGCCGCGCAGGAGGACGCGCAGCACATGGCCGCCCGCAGCGGCCGGATCAGCTTCTTCGGCGGCCTGCCGAAGGACAAGCCGACGATCACGCTGGACTCCAACCTGGTGCACTACCGCGAGCTGACCATCGTGGGCGCCAACGGTTCCAGCCCCGCGCACAACAAGAAGGCGCTCGAGCTGATCGCGTCCGGCCAGGTGCCGGTCGCCGACCTGATCACGCACCGGCTCCGGTTGTCCGAGCTGCACGACGCCATCAAGCTGGTGTCGTCGGGTTCGGCGATCAAGGTGACCATCCAGCCGTAAGTTCGGCAGGGCCCCGTCGAGGAGGACGCATGCCCACGAGGGACGTTGTTGTCGGGTCACGGATCGGCCTGCACGGCAGGCCGGCGGCGACCGTCGTGAAGACCGCACAGGCCCAGTCGGTGACCGTGCGCATCGGCACCGGGGAGAAGCCACCGGTCGACGCGAGGAGCATCATCGCCGTGCTCTCGCTGGGCGCGCACGGCGGTGACACGGTCACCATCTCCGCGGACGGCGACGGTGCCGACGCCGCCCTCGCGGCGATGGCCGAGGTGCTGGAGAAGGATCTCGATGCCTGAGCTGCACGGGTTGGGCGTCAGCCCGGGACGCACGGCGGGCCCCGTCCACGCGATGGGTGCCCCGCCGGTCCTGCCTGCCGAGGTACCGGCCCCCGGCCCGGACGAGACGGAGCGGGCGGCGAAGGCACTCCAGTTCGTGGCCACGTCACTCGACGAACTGGCCGCGCGGGTCACCGGTCCCGCCGCGGAAGTCCTCGCCACACAAGCGATGATGGCCGCGGACATGACCCTGGCCGAGGCGGTCACCGCGAAGGTGGCCTACGGCAGGCCCGCGGCGTGGGCGATCACGGACGCCATCGCCGACCAGCAGCAACAGTTCGCTTCGCTGGGCGGGTACTTCGCCGAGCGGGCGGCGGACCTCGCCGACCTGCGGGACCGCGCGGTGGCATGGCTGCTCGACGTGCCGATGCCGGGCCTGCCGCGCCCAGGCGTCCCGTACGTCCTGGTGGCCGACGACCTGTCCCCGGCGGACACCGCACTGCTGGACGACTCGGTCCTGGCGATCGTCACCCGTCGCGGCGGCCCGACGAGCCACACGGCGATCCTGGCGCGTGCCCGTGGCCTGCCCGCGGTGGTGGGCTGCGCCGGAATCCTCGACGTGCCGGACGGCACGCCGGTGTCGGTGGACGGCGTCACCGGCGCGGTGGCCGAGGTTTCCCCGGCACAGGCCGAGGAGATCGCCGCGGCCGGGCAGGAAGAACGCGAACGGAACGCGTCCCTGACCGGGCCGGGCCAGACCGCCGACGGTGTCGCGGTCCCGCTGCTGCAGAACGTGGGCGGCGCGAAGGACCTGACGCCCGACGGTGCGGGTGTTGGCCTGTTCCGCACGGAGTTCCTGTTCCTGGGACGGACTTCCGCGCCTCCGGTCGCCGAGCAGGAGACGGCGTACCGGGAGCTGTTCGAGGTGGCGGGGGACCGCAAGGTGGTGCTGCGGACCCTGGACGCGGGTGCGGACAAACCGCTGCCGTTCCTCGGGCTGGCGGCGGAGGACAACCCGGCCCTCGGGGTGCGCGGGCTGCGCACGTCGCGCGTGGACCCGTCGGTGCTGGCCGAGCAGCTGGAGGCGGTGGCCCGCGCGGCCACCGCCACGTCGGCCGACGTGTGGGTGATGGCCCCCATGGTCGCCACGGCCGAGGAGGCCGCGGAGTTCGCCGCACTGGTGTACAAGGCGGGGCTGCGGACGGCCGGCGTGATGATCGAGGTGCCGGCCGCGGCGCTGAAGGCCCGGCAGATCCTGGCCGAAGTGGACTTCGTGTCCCTGGGCACCAACGACCTGAGCCAGTACACGATGGCGGCGGACCGGATGAACGGCGAGCTGGCGGACCTGCTGGACCCGTGGCAGCCAGCGGTGCTGGAGCTGGTGGCGCTGGTCGCGTCGGCCGGGCAGGAACTGAGCAAGCCGGTGGGCGTGTGCGGCGAGTCGGCCGGGGATCCGTTGCTGGCGTGCGTGTACGCGGGCATGGGGATCACGACGCTGTCGATGTCGGCGCCGTCCGTGGCCGCTGTCCGGGCGTCGCTGGCTTCGCGGACGTCGGCTGAGTGCCGCCGGCTGGCGGAGCTGGCGCTGGCGGCCCCGACCGCGGAGTCGGCCAGGAAGGCAGTAGCGGAGGCCTGATGCCATGAGGGCGCCGCGCGCGAGGCTCCGTCAGCACTAGACCGACGGACGGATCAGTTCCTCCGCGACCCACTTCGCCACGCCTGCCGGGTACGGCGCCGGCAAGCTCAGCACGATGTGGCGGAACCCGGCCTCAGCCGCCACCGCGATGGCCGACCGTGTCACCTCTGGCGAGTCGTACGACACCGGTACGGGGATCGAGCGGGTGATCGAAGCCGGGTCGCGGCCGATCTCCGCGCAGTAGCGGTCCAGCAGCGCGCTGCGCTCGACCATGTCGTCCCCGCCGGGGAAGTTCCACAGGTCCGCGTGCTCGGCGACCACGCGCAGCGTCGCCGACGAGCGGCCGCCGATCAGGATCGGCGGGTGCGGGCGCTGGACGGGCTTGGGGTTGCCGAACGCGCCGGTGAGGCGGACGTGGGTGCCGGAGAAGTCGAACGGCTCCCCGGCGGTCCACAGGCGCCGGATCACCGTGCACGCCTCGGCGAGGGCGGCCACCGCGTCCCCGGCGTCGTGGTACGGCAGACCGTGGGCGTCGTACTCGCGTCGTGCGAGTGGATGGCTGGGCCGGGAACCCGCGCCGATGCCGAAGTCGAGGCGACCACCGGACACGATGTCCACGGTCGTCGAGATCTTGGCCAGGACAGCGGGCGGGCGGAAGCGGTTGCTCGTCACCAGCACGCCGAGTCGCAGCCGCCGGGTCCGCGCGGCCAGGGCCGACAGCAGCGTCCACCCTTCGAAGGCAGGCCCGGCGGGGTCCCCGCCGATCGGCATCAGGTGGTCGAACAGCCACGCGTGCTCGATCTCGGCGACCTCGTCCGCCTCACGCCAGACCCGGACGACGTCGTCGTAGGTGACCTGCATGGGCGCTGTCATGATCCCGAAACGCATGAGAGGGTCCTCCGTGACACCACGATAACCGGAACGCTGCTCCGCAACGATACGGAGCAACGTTCCGGTTCGCAAGGGAGGGTGCATGCGGGCGGATGCGCGGCGCAACGAGAAGGCGCTGCTCGACGCGGCGGCCTCGGTGTTCGTCGCCTCGGGGGTCGACGCGCCGGTGCGGGCGATCGCGGCCGAGGCCGGCGTCGGCATGGGCACGATCTACCGCCACTTCCCGACCAGGGCGGACCTGGTCGTCGCGGTCTACCGGCACCAGGTCGAGGCCTGCGCCGAGGCCGGGCCCGCCCTGCTGGCCGAGAGCCCGTCCCCGCACGTCGCGCTCGGGAGGTGGATCGACCTGTTCGCCGACTTCCTCGTCACCAAGCACGGGCTGGCCGCCGCCCTGCGGTCCGACGAGGCCGGCTTCGAGACGCTCCACGCCTACTTCCTGGACCGCCTCGTGCCCGTGTGTGCCGACCTGCTCGCGGCCGCGGCCGAGGCGGGTGACATCCGTGCGGGTCTTGACGCCTACGAGTTGATGCGAGGTGTCGGCAACCTCTGCATCGGAGCCGACCACGACGACCGGTACGACGCGCGCAAGCTGGTCGGGTTCCTCGTCGCGGGGCTGCGGCCCTAGTCGGACACGACGGTCAAAATTCGGTCACCGGGTGTACTAACACCGGGGATCACCGTCCCCGTTCATGATCAACTGTCAAATACTGTCCGGCTCGTTACGCCATTTGGGCCTTAACTTTCGTCGACGATCGACATAAGTTCGAGTCGTTTAGTCGGAAGCGGCTATGTCCACGCCACCAGAGGGACGCCCGGAAAGCCACCCCGGGTCGAAAGGCGAGGCAGCGTGACAACGGACGTCACCCACGTGCCATCTGTGTGTCGCGCCGCGTCTCCACATCCCAGCAGCAACGCGAGCGGTCCGCGCGACCGCTCCTTCCCGTGCCCATGAACGGAGTTCCACAATGGACAGAGACGGCCGACCGGCGCTCTCGCGCCGATCGATGCTCGCCGGCGCCGCGGCAGCGGGTGTACTCGCCCCCGCCGTAGCGGCCAGCGGCGTCGCCGCGTTCTCCGCGGCGGCCGGGGCCGAGTCCGCGTCCGCGACCGCGGCAGCGGCAGGCCAGACCCGCCAGATCACCCTCTACGCCGAGCTGTTGCCCGGCACCAACCTGGTCGGCTACGCCCTTGAACCCGGCAAGCCGACGGTCCCCGGCCCCCTGCTGGAGATCTACGAGGGCGACACGCTGGAGATCGAGCTCGTCAACAACACCGACGAGCGGCTGTCGATCCACCCGCACGGCGTGAACTACGACACCAACTCGGACGGCGCGCCGTTCAACGGCTCGTTCAACAACCCCCGCGAGACCCGCGTCTACACCTGGCGCACCCGCACCACCTACCAGCGTGACGGTGTGTACATGCCGGGCAGTGCGGGCTTCTGGCACTACCACGACCACGCGATGCGAGGCGACCACGGGACCATCGGGCTCATGCGCGGCCTGTACGGCGGGCTGATCGTCCGCAAGCGCGGCGACCTGCTGCCCGACCGGCAGTACACGGTCGTGTTCAACGAACAGACCATCAACAACAAGATCGCCCCGGACACCCCGATGTTCGAGGCGAACCAGGGTGAGCGCGTCGAGTGGATCTGCATCGGGCACGGGAACCTGCTGCACACCTTCCACCTGCACGCACACCGCTGGGCGGACACCCGCACCGGCATGCTGGCGAGCGCGAACGACAACACGCCGGTCCTCGACAACAAGGACCTCAACCCCGGCGGCTCGTTCGGATTCCAGGTCATCGCCGGTGAGGGGGTGGGCCCGGGCGCGTGGATGTACCACTGCCACGTCCAGGGCCACTCCGACTCCGGCATGTCGGGTGTCTTCCTGGTCCGCAACCCGGACGGCAGCATGCCGCCCGGCGCGCAGGAGGCGATCGACCGCTTCCACGGCCACGCGCACACCTCGATGTCCGCGACGGAGATGAAGGCCATGGGCGCCGAACCCGTGCCCACGGGCCCGCACGACGGCATCGCGCCGATCGCGCCGGACAACCCGTCCGCCAAGAAGGCCAAGAAGAACCAGCCATCCACCAAGCCAACGCACGGCGGCCACAAGTAAGTGCAGAGAAAGGACAGCCCGACCATGGGGCGAAGAAGCTCTATCGGCTGGTCGCGAAGGCGACGAGCCCGCGGATACACAGCGCTCGGTGCAGCGCTGGCTCTCGGTGCGTCGTTGATCAGCACAGTCGCGGCAGTACCGGCACCTGCCGCGGCGGCAGCACCGGCGGCCACCGCACCGATCAACATCCTCGTGTTCCGCGGCGCCGCCGCGGCGCAGAAGGACCCGGTCGTCCGGGCCACGGACGCGATCACCAGCCTGGCGTCCGCGAGTGGCATCGGCGTGACCGCGTCGTCCGACCCCGCGGTGTTCAGCGCCGCGAACCTGGCCAAGTACCGCGGCGTCGTATACCTGTCGGCACAGGGCGTCGAGCTGAACAGCGGGCAGGAAGCCGCGCTGCAGCGCTACATGAAGGCAGGCGGCGGCTTCCTGGGCATCTCCGACGCGGCCCGCGCGCAGGAGAACTCCACCTGGTTCACCGGCCTCATCGGCGCTCGTCCGGCCGGCTCCCGGCTCGTCTCCGAGGTCACGGCCAGCGGTGAGAACGCGCCGAACGAGGGCAAGGACAAGCTGATCGACGGGGACCCGGCCACCAAGTGGCTGGCGTTCAGCCGCACGGCCTGGATCGCCTACAAGCTGGCCGCGCCCTTCGCGGTGTCGAGCTACTCGCTGACCTCGGCGAACGACTTCGACAACCGCGACCCGAAGAACTGGACGCTGCAGGGCTCCAACGACGGTACGACGTGGGTCGATCTGGACACCCGCACCGACCAGGACTTCCCGCAGCGGTTCCAGAAGCGTGAGTTCACGTTCACCAACACCACGGCGTACGCGCACTACCGGCTGAACATCACCGCGAACGCCGGTGAGACCGCCACGCAGCTCGCGGACTGGGACCTGGTCGCGGACGACTCGGAGCTCCCGCCGCCGCCGGAGCCCGCGGTGCAGGAGGCGACGATCGACGTCACCGACCGGCACCACCCGGCCAACGAGGGCCTCGGCATGACCTGGAACCGCACGGACCGCTTCCTCAACTGGGAGCAGAACCCGGTCGGCCAGGTGCACACGATCGCCCAGGTGCGGGAGAACACCTACACCCCGGGCACCGGCGCGAACGGCGCGTTCCACCCGATCTCGTGGTGCCGTGACTACGAGGGTGGCCGCTCCTTCTACACCGGCATGGGCCGCACCGAGGCGAGCTACGGCGAGGAGGCGTTCCGCAGCCACATCCTCGGCGCGCTGAAGTGGACCACCGGCATGGTGCGCGGTGACTGCAAGGCGACCATCGCGTCCAACTACAAGGTCGAGAAGCTGAACGCGAACAACGCGGCAGGCCAGCTCGACCAGATCGGCGAGCCGCACGGCCTGACGATCGCGCCGGACGGCAAGGTCTTCTACATCGGCCGTGGCGCGTGCGCCGACAACGTGGTGCCCCAGCCGAACGACTGGACCAACCCGGACATCGGCAAGGGCTGCGGCACGATCCACGTGTGGGACCCGGCGACGAAGAAGGCGAAGCTCGCCACCACCCTCGTCGTGATGGGCAACCGCGGCAGCGGTGGCGAACTGGTCAAGAACGAGGAGGGACTGGTCGGCATCACGCTCGACCCGGCCTTCTCGGACAACGGCTGGGTCTACGCCTACTGGATGCCGCACGAGTCGATCGACCGCGACGCCCGGATCGGCAAGCGCACCGTCTCGCGCTTCACGTTCAACAAGACCACGTTGACGATCGACCAGGCGACCCGCAAGGACCTGCTGTCGTGGGACACGCAGATCCACAGCTGCTGCCACGTCGGTGGCGGCATGGCGTTCGACAAGGACGGCAACCTGTTCGTCTCCACCGGTGACAGCAACTCGTCGCAGGGCTCGAACGGGTACTCCGGCAACAACTGGACGCAGGAGTACAAGGGTGTGTCCTTCCAGGACGCTCGCCGCACCTCGGGTAACACCAACGACCTGAACGGCAAGATCCTGCGGATCCACCCGGAGGCCGACGGCACCGCGTCGATCCCCGAGGGGAACCTGTTCCCCGAGGCGAACGACACCGCCAACAAGACGCGGCCCGAGATCTACGTGATGGGTGTCCGCAACCCGGCACGCCTGCAGGTCGACCCGGAGCACAACTGGGTGACCACCGCGTGGGTCGGTCCGGACGCGTCGTCGCCGAGCCCCGAGCTCGGCCCGGCGAAGTACGAGACCGCGACGATCATCACCGAGCCAGGCAACCACGGCTGGCCGTACTGCATGGGCAACAAGCAGCCGTACCGCGACCGCAGCAGCAGTGACGCGGCCGTCCTCACGGGCTGGTACGACTGCGACAACCCGATCAACACCTCGCCGCGCAACACGGGTCTGATCAACCTGCCGCCGGTGAAGAAGAACATGATCTGGTACTCGCCGGACGGTGGGGGCCCCATCTTCCCGAACCGCCCGAACAGCAACATCCCGACCTACGTCGCCGCGGACGCGACCTACACCCAGCCCTACCTGCGTGGTGGCGGCCAGGCGGTCATGTCCGGTCCGACGTACCACTACGACCGCGTCAACACCAACAGCGGTGTCGCGTGGCCGGAGTACTGGGATGACAAGTGGTTCATCGGGGACCAGTCCAACGCGCAGAACCGGATCGCCGTGACGGTGGACCCGGCCGGTGTGCCGACGGCGCAGCCGCCGGTGTTCGCGGAGACGCTGCGGCAGATCATCCCGCCGGGTGGCGGTGACAACAAGCTGCAGAGCTGGATGGACGCCAAGTTCGGTCCGGACGGCGCGCTGTACATGATGGATTACGGCAGCGGCTTCTTCACCATCGCCGCGAACCAGAAGCTGATCAAGATCAGCTACATCGGTGGTGCCGCGACCCCGACGCCGGCGGCGTCGAACGTCGCGGTGCAGAACAAGCCGCTGACCTACTCGTTCAACGGCTCGAAGTCCGGCGGCGTCTCCTGGAAGTGGGAGTTCGGCGACGGCACCATCTCCACGGAGGCCAACCCGAAGCACACCTACACCCGCACGGGCCCGTACACCGCCAAGCTGACCACGACCTACGCCGACGGCGAAGTGGTGGTCTCGCGGACCGCGGTGAACGTGGGCTGCTCGGTGTCGGACCCGACCACCACGGTCAAGTTCGGCCCCGGTGAGGATGCCGTCGACACCACGGTGAACAACAAGAACACCGGTGGCGGCTGCAAGATCGACGACCTGATCGACGACGAGAGCACGTGGCCGTCACACGCCGGCTTCGTGAACCACGTCCAGACAGTCGCGAAGAACCTCAAGCAGCTCGGCATCATCAACGCCGGCCAGCAGACCAAGCTGAACGACGCGGCCAAGGCCTCCGTCATCGGCAACCCGGGTCAGTACGGCTACGACGCGTTGTTCGACGGCACGGAGTCCTCGTTCGCCAACTGGTCGATGGCGCCGTCGGGTGACTTCTCGATCCAGCCGGACGGGTCCCTGCGGCCCAGCGGTGGTCTCGGGATGCTGTGGTACAGCAAGAACTCCTTCAAGGACTTCTCGCTGAAGCTGCAGTTCAAGGACATCGCACCGGAGGGCTTCCGGGCCAACACCGGCGTGTTCGTCCGCTTCCCGGATCTGCGCACGCCGTTGGAGCAGCGCCCGCCGGGCAGCTGTGGCACGGTCGGCGCCGCGCGGACCTCGCAGGCGTGGGTCGCGATCTACTGTGGACACGAGATCCAGATCTACGACGGCGAGACCGGTGAACCGCAGAAGACCGGGTCGGTCTACAACTTCGACCCGAACTCCCTCGCAGGAGCCGGTGCCACGCCGAAGAACCAGTGGAACGACTACGAGATCAAGGTTGTCGGCCAGCACTACACGATCATCCGCAACGGCGTGGTGATCAACGAGTTCGAGAACGCACCGGGGCAGGAGTCCTCCCGCGCCGGTGACCCGAACACGACGCTGCGCCAGTTCGCGGAGGGCTTCATCGGCCTCCAGAACCACGGCAACAACGACCTCGCCGAGTTCCGCAACGTCCGGGTGCGGCCCCTGTAGCCGGATCGGCCGGGCGGCGCGCGCACGTGGCGCCGCCCGGCCGCCCCTCTTGGAGGACTTTCTGACATGTCCCGACGCTTCATCGCCGCGTTAGGCGCGGCGGTGGCCGTTCTCGGGCTGGTGGCGCTCCCCGCGTCCGCCTCCCGGGCAGCGGAACCACCGCCCGTCACCGCGGCCGCAGCAGCACAGACACTCACGTGGACCGCGGACGAGAACCAGAACGCGTACACGTCCGCACCGACCACCGCGGTCGCCGGCGAGACCACGATCATCTTCGAGAACAGCGAGGCGACCGGCAACGAGGTCGGCATGTCGCACACGCTGACGTTCGATACGTCCACGCCGGGCTACAACCACGACGTGTCGCTGAACATCACGGCCAACCCGTTCGACGCCAACAACGGCCGCCACGAGGCGACCGTGACGCTGGCGCCGGGCAAGTACCGCTACTTCTGCACAGTCCCCGGCCACAGCACGATGGCCGGTGAGTTCACCGTGGAGGGCGGCGGCGGGGACACCACCGCGCCGACGGTGACCGCCACGATCACCGGTACGCAGGACACGAACGGCAACTACGTCGACCAGGCGACCATCAACCTGGCCGCCACCGACAACACCGGCGGTTCCGGTGTCGCGTCCACCGAGTACAAGCTGGACAGTGGCGCGTGGACCCCCTACACCGCACCCGTTGCGGTGTCGGCGGTCGGCGCCCACACCGTCGCCTACCGCGCCACCGACGTGGCGGGCAACGTGTCCACGGAGGGCTCGAAGACCTTCACCGTCGTCGAAGGTGGCGGCGGTGAGGACACCACGCCGCCGACCGTCGACGCGACGGTCACCGGCAACCAGGACGGCGACGGCAACTTCGTCGAGTCCGCCACGGTGACGGTCACCGCCACCGACAACGAGGGCGGCTCCGGCGTGGCGACCACCGAGTACAAGCTGGACGACGCCGCGTGGGCGCCGTACACCCAGCCTGTGCTGGTCTCCGTGCTGGGCGCGCACACCGTGGCCTACCGGGCGACGGACGAGGCGGGCAACGCCTCCACGGAGGGCTCGAAGCAGTTCACCGTGGTGGCCGACTCGTCCGACACCACGGCGCCGACGGTCGACGCCGAGGTCTCCGGCACGCAGGACGACGAGGGCAACTACGTCGACGTCGCCACCGTGACCGTCTCCGCACAGGACGCCGAGTCCGGTGTCGCGTCGGTGGAGTACAAGGTGGACGATGGCGCGTGGACCGCGTACTCGACGCCGGTCGCGGTGAACACGCCCGGCATGCACATGGTGGGCTACCGCGCCACCGACGTGGCGGGCAACGTCTCCGAGGAGGGCATGGCCCACTTCACGGTGGTCACGCAGGACACGACCGCGCCGGAAGTGACCGGGCAGGTAGTCGGTCAGCAGGACGAGAACGGCGCCTACATCGGCTCCGCCATGGTGACGGTCTCCGCGACCGACAACGAGGGCGGTTCGGGTGTCGCGTCGGTCGAGTACAAGCTGGACGACGCCGAGTGGGCGCCGTACACCGAGGCCGTGCAGGTCTCGGCGGCCGGCGAGCACACGGTCCTGTTCCGCGCGACGGACGGGGCGGGCAACGTGTCGACGGAAGGCTCGGAGACGTTCACCGTGGTGGCAGGCGAGGTCGACGAGACCCCGCCGTCGGTGTCCGCGGTGGTGAGCGGCACCCAGAACTCGAGCTGGCAGTTCCTCGACGCGGCGAACATCGGCATCTCCGCGCTGGACACCGGTTCGGGGGTCGGCTCCGTCGAGTACAAACTGGACGGTGGGGCCTGGACCGAGTACTCGGAGCCGGTGGTCGTGAACACGGCGGGCACGCACAACTTCGCCTACCGCGCGACGGACCTGGCCGGCAACACGTCGGCCGAGCTGACGGGTTCGTTCACGATCGTCGAGTCCGGCCCCGCGCCGGGCCCGGACGTGTGCCCGGACTCGGATGTCCGCGACACCGTCATCATCGGTGACATCGACAGCCAGGTGGCGAACATCGACACCGGCAACGGCTGCACGATCAACGACGTCATCGACGAAGACGGTCAGTGGAACACCCACAACCAGTTCGTCCGGCACGTCAAGGCAGTGACGAGGGAACTGGTGCAGAACGGCGTCATCACCGGCGCCCTGCGCGATCGAATCGTGACCGCGGCCGTCAACTCGACCGTGGGCACCCCGACGTCGCGAGTCTGACTCGCGCGTCGGCAGGAGAGCCTCCCCGGGCGGTCACCGCCTGCCCGGGGAGGCTCTTTGTATTGGTGGGCCGGGGAGTCAGGCGGTGTGCACGCCTTCGGCCACCTCGACCACCTGCTGCTGCGTGAAGCCGCCGGACGCCTGGAGCAGGAACGCGCGGCCATCCGGCAGCAGGGCCTGGAGCATCCACGTGCCGTCGGTCAGTGCGAGCAGTTCGCCGCGGCCGCCGTTGATCGTGACCGGCACGCTCCGCTCGACGAGCACCATCGTGCCCTCGGCGAAGTCCTCGACCAGGCCGTCCCGGAGGCTGACGGTCAGCTCCCGGTCCGGGGACGCGGGGTCGAGGACGGTCGTCACGCCCGGCTTGAAGGCGGCCAGTTCCCAGCCCGCCGGTGCGACACCGATCGACAGCTCGAGTTCGTCGGTGGTGGCCACGAGCGTGTCGGCCAGAGCGCGCACGGCCTTCTCGGAGGCGAACCGTCCGCTGCCCGACAGGATCGTCCACGCGCCCGGCGCGCTCTCCCACGACAGCCGCACCGTACGGTAGATCTTCGACGGGTCCGCGCCGTCGAACGCCTCGAGTTCCGCCACGAACGCCTTCTTCCCGTCGTAGGTCGTCTCGCGGTGGTCCTCGTCGATGTTCTGCGGGTTGTGTCCGCGC
The DNA here is from genome assembly GCF_014203735.1 of Actinophytocola algeriensis. GTDB lineage: Bacteria > Actinomycetota > Actinomycetes > Mycobacteriales > Pseudonocardiaceae > Actinophytocola > Actinophytocola algeriensis. The sequence goes on from NZ_JACHJQ010000001.1 coordinate 652,816, forward strand.
CAGGAGACCAGGACGCCGATCCGGTCGTGAGCGCGGGGATCGGGAGGGCTGTAGAAACGACCGATCCACCCCGGCTCGCCCGTGAGGCCACCAGCGTCGAGACCGTCCGGGACCGGATTCAGCTCGGGCGGGAGGGGCGGGGTGCGGAACTCCACGAGGCGGACCGGTCCGCTGTTCTCCGCCCGCGGGACCTCGGTGGTGTCGCCGCCGAACTGGCCGACGGCGACGACGGTGCCGATGACGAGCGCGGCGGCGACGGCCGCCGCGATGCGCAGGCTGAACCTGGTCTTGCGCGGCTTCGCCGTGGGTGGTGACAGCTCTGCCATCAGGTCGGCGCGGGCGCTCGCCAGCACGGCCTCCGACGGCGGCGACGCGGACGGGCCGTAGTCGCGGAGCACGGTGAACTCGTTCAGGTCGGTCATGCGGACTCCTCGCTCGTCAGCCAACGCGGGCCGAGGTGGGTGCGGACCACGCCGCGGGCACGGTGCAGCCGGGAGCGCACGGTGCCGACCGGCACGTCGAGCGCGGCGGCGATCTCGCTGTACGGCAGCTGCAGGTACGCCCACAGCAGCAGCACGTCGCGATCCGGTTGCGCGAGACCGGCCAGCACGTCGGCCAGGTCGGCACGCAGCGCCTGCGCGTCGACCCGGCTGTCGGTGCTGGTGCCGAACTCGTTCGCGGTCGGGTCGAGCGCCGCCGCGGCTCTGCCGAGCGCCCGGTAGCGGCGCTCCTCGTCGCGGGCGTGGCGGCGCACCAGGTTCGTGGCGATGCCGAACAGCCAGGCACGCACGGGCCCGCGCGCCGGGTCGTAGCCTTCCCGGCCCCGGAACGCCTGCAGGAACGTCTCGCTCAGCAGGTCGTCGGCCAGCGCCCCCACCCGGCGCGACAGGTAGCCGTGCACCACCGGCGCGTACCGGTCGAACAGCCCGGAGAACCGCTCCGGCTCGTGCAGGGAGTCGGCGAGCAGCCGCTCGTCCGCCGGGGGCGAGCCGGGTGGCGCGGCACCGGAGCCGACTGGCGATCGTGTCGTGGTCATGCCCCCTGTTGCCCGCAACGACGATTCGGTTCACTCGATCGCGTCGAATTGTTCCAGTGCGCCGGTGACCTGCTCGGCCAGAGCCGACAATGCTTGGCGTTGTACCACGATCTCGACGGCGCCGTACGGAGACCGGCCGCAGACGATCTGCGTGCGGTCGGTGCGTTCCTCGGCCATGGCCATCACATCAGGTTGACGACGGAGGTGTTCGATGGGGCGTGGCCCGCTCCCGCCGCTGGTCCACAAGATCATGTGTGGGCAGCGGCTGGAGGCGCTGCGTGAGCGTGCGCTGCTGTCACAGCTGGAGGTGGCCAAGCGGTTCGAGTGGTCGCAGTCCAAGGTCGCCAACATCGAGACGGCCGTGAGCGCGGTCAGCCGGCGGGACCTGGAGCTGCTGCTCGAGCTGTACGAGGTCGCCGAGCGGGACGAGTTGTTCGAGATGGCGGCGGCCGCGCGGAAACAGCTGCCGCGCTGGAAAGGCGTGCTGCGCAACAGGTTCGAGGGCACCATGCGGCAGGTCGTCGACATGGAGTTCAGCGCGGAGACCACCTGGCGCCACAACAGCATGGTCGTCCCCGGGCTGCTGCAGACCGAGGACTGCATGCGCTACCTGTTCCGCGCCTACCGCCCGTCGTGGCCCGCCGACGAGGTCGAGAGCGGTGTGGAGCGACGGCTCGGCCGCCAGGCCGCGCTGGACAACACGGACCAGCGGTTCTGGTTCGTCATCCACGAGGCGGCGTTGCGCTCGCTGGAGAACGTCGGCGGCGGCGACTCGGTGCTGCGTGAGCAGGCGCGCGTGCTGATGGCGGCCATCGACCGGCCGAACGTGGAGGTGCGGGTCTCGCCCTTCCGCAACGGCTACTACCCGGGCCAGGAGGAGACCTACACGATCTTCGGTTTCGACACCGTCCACGTGACGTACGTTGAGAAGTACGACGGCGGCGACATCCTGCACGACGAGAAGAACCTCACGAGGTTCACCACGTTCTGGGAGCAGCAGCGGGTGCACGCTCTCGGGCCGGAGCAGACCCGCCCGTTCCTGTGGGAGCTGTCACGGCCGTAGCCGCGCGCACCAGAAAGGAACTGCCGATGAACTGGCGGAAGTCGAGCTCCAGTCAGGGCAACACCAACTCCGACTGCGTGGAGATCGCCAGGACGCCCGAGCTGACCGCCGTTCGCGACTCCAAGAACCCCGACGGCGGCCTGCTGACGCTTCCCGAGCCGGCGTGGCAGGCGCTCCGCGCCTCCCTCTAGTGCTGTGTCCACTTCGTTGGCCGGGTTGGGTTGTCCTCGTCAAGGGGTTCTGCCTTGTTGGGGTTTGTCCTCGCCGGAGGGGCAGGGCTCCGGGATGGCAGGCAGCCTCGGGGGTGGTGTGGGGCTTGCGCCCCCGCCCCCGAGGCTGCGCCCTTCGCGCCTTCGCGCCTTTGTGGTTCTCTGAAAGGTTTCAGCTCAGGCGAACGGGCAGCGCGGCCGCCGAGTTGGAGAAGAACGACGGCACCGGTACCAGTTCCTCCGGCTTCGCCGCCAGCGACAGCTCCGGGTACCGCGCGAACAACGCGGGCAGTGCCACGTTGGCCTCCAGCCGCGCGAGGTGGGCGCCGAGGCAGACGTGCGGTCCGCCGCCGAAGGCGAGGTGTCTGGTCGGCGGCCGGGTGATGTCGAACTCGTCCGCCGTCTGGCCGTGGTGTGCCGAGTCCCGCCCGACACCGCTGTACGGCGCGAGGATCGCCTCGCCTCTGGGGATGGGCACACCCGCGATCTCGATGTCCTCCAACGGGTACCGGGCCGGGAAGTTGCCGATCGGTGCGTCCCAGCGCAGGGTTTCCTCGACGACCGCGTGCCAGGTGGCCGCGTCGCCGTTCATCGCCAGCTCCAGCTGCGACGGGTGTGTCAGCAGCGCCCGCACGCCGTTGACGATCAGGCTCAGCGTGGTCTCGTGGCCCGCCGTGAGGAACAGCCAGATCGTGTCGATCAGCTCTTCCTTCGTCAGCGTCTCCTCGCCCTGCTCACCGAGTTCGATGAGGGCGGAGGTGAGGTCGTTGCCGCGTTCCTCGCGGCGCAGGTCCACGAGCCGGTTGAGCAGGTCGTGCCGTTCGCGCTGGGTGGCGACGACCTCTTCTGGTGTCACGTTCGTGAGGAAGATGCTCTCCACGAGCTCCCGCAGGCGCTGCCGCCACTCGACGGGCACCGCGAACAGCTCGCAGATCATGTTCATCGGCACCGGGTACGCGAAGTGCTGCCGCAGATCGACGACACCGTCCGGGGAAGCGTGCGACGGCAGTGCGTCCAGCAGCCCGTTCACGTTCTCCTCCAGGCGCGGGCGGAGGTCTTCCACCCGGCCGCGGGTGAACGTGCGGGTCACGGGACGGCGGAGCCGCTGGTGCGTGTCGCCGTCCGAGGTCACCATGTTCGTGACCTTGATCATCCCGACGAGTGGCCACTCGTCGGTGATCTCGCCGCTCTGGATCCTGCTCCAGTTGCGCCAGTCCTTGCTGACCAACGGGTTCGTGACGAGCTGCGCGAGCAGTTCGTGGGTGGTGACGGCCCACACCGCCACGTCGCCGGGAAGGATGACTCGTACGACCGGACCGAGCTCCCGCATCCGCGCCGCTTCCCCGTGGTGGTCGGTACCCATGGGGTCGAGGTGGATGGTCGGGACGTCGGCGGTGACCGAGTCGGTCATCAGAATGCCTCCTGCGCCTAGGAGTTTCGTGTTGGCGGAGTGAAGCGAACCGGCAGGCTGGCGGGGCAGCGTGTCCAGGGTGAGGGCAGCAACATGACCTCGTCGGCCGGAATCGCCAACGAAACATCATGTAGCCGGTGCAGAGCGGTGTCGACCGCTATCCGTGTGATCATTCTCCCCGGCCGCTGCGCGGGACAGGCGTGCGGACCGGCGCTCCACGCGAGGTGCGAGCGGTTGCCGACCTCCAGCCACGAGTCGTCGGTGTGCACGCGCGGGTCGTTGTTCGCCGCCGAGAGGCCCAGGATCAGCGCGTCGCCGCGCTGGATGTGCGCACCGGCCAGCTCGCAGTCCACGAGCGCGTACCTGGCGGGCATGTTCGACATCGGCGGGTCGCGCCACAGCACCTCGTCGAGCGCGTCGTCGATGCCGAGGCGACCACCGCGCATCCGGCCCGCGAACCGGGGGTCGGTGAGCATCAGCCGCAGCGTCTGCGCGATCCACGACGTCGTGGTCTCGTAGCCGGCGGAGATCATCAGCACGATCGACTGCTGGATCTCGAAGTCGTTGTGCAGGTTGGGGTGCCGCAGGAACGCGGTGGTCAGGTCGTCGGTGGGGACGTTGCGGCGGGCGTTCATCGTGCCCGACAGGATCCGCTCCAGGTTGTGCGCCGCGGGCTGCGAGTCCTCCGCGGAGGAGAACAGCGCGATGAGCGCGGCCCGCAGCTCGTGGCCCTGCTCGCGGCCGATGCCGAAGAACCCGGCAACGGTCAGCATCGGCACCACGGCGGCGTAGTCGGACACGAGGTCCGCCTTGCCCTGCAGCTCGAACTCTCTGATCAGGTCGGTGCAGGTGGCGCGGATGAACCGGGCCATGCGGTGCTCGTCGAGGCTCTCCAGGCCGTCGTCGAGCGGGCCGCGCAGCCGCCGGTGCTTCTCGCCGTCGGCGAAGTAGGCGTTGTCGCGCGGGAACATCATCGGGCCGAGACCCGAGTCCGGCGCCACCACCCCGTCGGTGAACAGCCGCCAGTTGTTGGGGTCGCGGGAGAACAGCTGCTCGTTGCGCACCACCTGGCAGATCTCGTGGTGCCCCATGACGAGCCACGCCGGGATGCCCGGCTCCAGCTCGACCGGCGCCACCGCGCCCCAGCGTTCCTGCAGCTCCCGGTACGCGACCTGCGGATCGGGCGCCGCCGTCGTCTCGATGAGCGGAGTCAGGCCGGCCATGTCCGACAGCCGCCGCCGGTGCCGTGAACTTGCTGATGTCGTCACGTGAGTGCCTTCTGCGATGCTGGGTGGTGGAGAGCGTGTTCGACGAGGGTGATCAGCGCGTGCGCGGACGACTCCTTGTTCCGGGCGTCGCACAGGACGATCGGGGTGTCCGGCAGGAGATCGAGCGCCTCGCGCAGTTGCTCGGTGGTGTACTTCGGTGCGTCCGGGAACTCGTTGACCGCCACCGCGAACGGCATCCCGGTGCGGGTCTCGAGCTGGTCGAACACCTCGAAGCTGTCCTCGACGCGCCGGGTGTCGACGATGACCAGCGCGCCGACCGCGCCCTCCGCGAGGCCTTCCCACAGGTCCCAGAACCGGCGCTGGCCCGGCGTGCCGAACAGGTACAGCACGACCTCGGAGCTCACGGTGATGCGGCCGAAGTCCATGGCGACCGTGGTGGTCGACTTCTCGTCGAGCCCGGCGAGCGAGTCGACGCCGACGCTCGCGGACGTCATGGTCTCCTCGGTGCGCAGCGGCGCGATCTCGGAGACCGAGCCGATCAGCGTCGTCTTGCCGACCCCGAACGCGCCGACGACGAGGATCTTCACCGACTGTGCGACGGTCGGCGCGACATAACGCGTGTCGGAGCGTCCGTCCGGCCAGTCAGAGTTTGCGGAGACCATCTAGCACCTTCTCCAGGAGTTCAGCGGAGGGCAGGGAGTGGCGCAGCGCGGAGCGGATCGACAGGTGTCCCGTGTCGACGAGGTCCGACGCGATCACGACCACGAGGCTCACCGGCAGCCGCAGGTGCGCGGCCGCCTCGGCGAGGGAGAGCACGCCGCTGCACATGTCGAGCAGCGCTCTCTGCTCTCTGGAGGCCGACACGGGCCGCGGCGCGTCCGGGTCGACCACCAGCAACGTCTCGGGTCTGATCGTGTTGCGGGACGGGTGCGCCCGGCCGGACGTGAGGACGTAGGGCCGGATCGGGCTGTCGCGGTAGTCGTCCATGGTCGTCCCGGGCTCAGCCGCCGCTGCGGGTCGGGGTCGAGAGCGTCCGCTCACCGATCACGAGTACCTGTGCCTGCATCTGTTGTGCCACCAGTGCCGGGTTGATGACCGGTTCGGTCACCACCGCGAGCCGCGACCCGTCGCCCGCGCCGCGGACGAACAGGAAGCCGCCGTCGAACTCCACCATCACCTGCCGGGGCCCGGCACCGGTGCCGAACTCCTTGCTGATGCCCTGACCCAGCGCGGTGAGCCCGGCGCACGCGGCGGCGAGCTTGTCGGCCACGTCCGCCGGCGTGTGGTCGGTGCGGACCTTCAGCAGTCCGTCGGAGGTCAGCACGACGACATGGCGTACGCCCCGCACCGTCCTGATCAACTCCAGCATCCAGCTGTTGTCGACGGGCTGGGTCGTCATCGAAGGTCCTCCGAGTTTTCTGCGCCGTGTGGTTGGTCGTCGTGCTTGTCCGACTGGTAGAGCTGTTCCGTGCCGTCGAGGTCCAGTTCACCGTTCGCCGCCGCGGCACCGGACAGGAAGGCGTTCATCCACTGCCCCGCCTGCTCGGGCGCCTCCTCGACGTCCCGCTCGGCCGGCCAGTCGACCTGCGGCTGCTGCGGCACCGCGTGCCCGCGCCGGGAACGGCGGCGGGGCAGGACGGGCAGTTCGCCCTCCTCGCTGGCAGGCACCAGCGGTGGTAACGGATCCGGTTCCGTCGGCAGCTCCACCTCGCCGCTCTGGCGTTCCAGCTCCCAGACCGGCTCCGGCTCCGGCTCCCGGGGTGCGGGCGCGATGGCGTGCCGCTCCTGGCGCCGGGCGAGCGCGTGCGTCCCGGCGGCGACCATGCCGGACGGCGCGACGGCCTCGGTCAGGTCGGTCGGCACCAGCACGATCGCACGCAGACCGCCGTAGACGGACTCGGTGACGTCGACGCGGAACCCGTGGCGCCGCACGTAGGCGCCGACCACCGGCAACCCGGTCTGCGGGATCTCGCCGAGGTCGGCGAGCCCGACGGGCCTGCGCCCGGACGCGATCTCCCTGGCCTGCTCCAGCCGCTTGTCGTCGAGGCCGACACCGCCGTCGTCGATCTCGATCACCGCACCGCGCTGCACCTGCCGCAGCGTCACGAGGACCTGCGTGGTGGGCGGGGAGGACTGGGTCGCGTTGGCCAGCAGCTCGGCCACCACGTGGATCAGCGGTTCGACGACCCGCGCCGACACCGCGACCGCGGGGTCGCCGGAGACCTCGACGCGCTGGTAGGCGGTGATGCGCCCGGCGGCGCCACGCACGACGTCCGCGAGCGGCAGCGGCTCGTGCCACTGCTGACCGGGCCATTCGCCACAGAGAGCGGCGAGGGTCTGGGCGTTGCGGGCCTGCTGGGCGGCCGCGTGGTCGATGCGCATGCTGGTGTGGAGGACGTCCGGGTCGGTGGGGTGCGCCTGCACCATCCGGGCCGCTTCCTCCTGGATGCGGTGCGCGGAGGCCTGGACCTTCCGTCCCAGCGCGACGACGGCCGCGGCCACGGCGTCCTGCCTGGCCAGCTGGTCGTCCCGGAGGCGGCCGAAGTGGACGGCCGCCGCGGCGAGCATGTGCGCGGAGACGTCGTCCGCCGTCAGGTCGGGCAACGGCGGCGCGTTCATCCCGTTCACCACGGACGGGAGCTGGTGCTCGACGAGGGTCTCGAGCGCGATGTAACGCGTCTCGGCGAGTGCGGCGAGGTTGTGGTTCTCGTCGTCGAGCCGGTGCAGCTCGTCGATGTGCTCCCGCCCGGCCCGCGCCGTACGAGCGGCCCCGGCGGCCACGACCCCGATCGCGATCGCCCCCACGGCGAGCCACACGACAACCCAGATCGGCGACTCGAGCTCGCGAAAGATCAGCGGCGATACGGCGACGTAACCGGCGACACCGGCGATGCAGGTCCACGGGCCCGCGTATCGCGGCGATGACGACACGGGCGATGAGACTGTCATGATCACCTTATGGTCGAGATTCGGGGGGACCGTGCTGCCCGTTGTCGGCGCTCACCCACAGCACCGCACCGTAAGCAGCGAGACACGAGGCTATCTCAAGGGTCAAGGTCGGACATTCACTGGATAGGCTGAATTCGTTGTGTTAACGGGAAATTATGGTTTCCCTGGTAGAGGTTGTGACCTGCGGTTATCTCTATCGGATGAGGCGGCGTCCGTGTGGGTGACTACGCATTCGGGTGGCGTTGTTCACGTCCCGACCTCGCTGTGTGACGGCGCCTGCGGCCGCTTCCGGCCGTGCCGCATTCGTCTTCTCGTGGTCGTTGTCGTCGCCGGAGGTTCTGCTCGGTGTGGTTTGTCCTCGCCGGACGGGCCTCCTCGCCGGAGGGGCAGCCTCGGGTGGGGTGTGGGGCTGGCGCCCCCGCGCGCCTTCCGCGCCTTTCACGGCCAATCCGGAGCGGGGTGGCTGTCAGGCGCACACCGGCTCGTAGGGCACGCCCGGCAGGTATCGCTCCCACACGTCCTCGGTGATCCGGGGCTGTGCCACCGCGCACACGCGCCGTTCGACCAGGTCCACGCTCACGTCCCACACGTGCAGGGCCCCGTCGGTGCCGGTCACCGCGAACGCGCCGCCGTCCGGGCTGAACGCGACCGCCGCGACCGTCCGGCTGTGCGCGCTGTGCAGGGTCGCGATCTCCTCGGGTTGTCGCGGGTCGGACACGTCCCACAGCTTGGGTGTGGACCCGGTCGCCGTCACCAGGGTCCTGCCGTCGGGGGAGAACGCCGCCGCCTTCGTCAGGCCCGCCGGGAACTTGCCGAGTACCTTCGGTTCCCCCAGGTCGGACACGTCCCACAGCCAGCCGACGCCGTCGCGGGCCAGCGCCGCCAGGACCGTGCCGTCGGGGCTCAGGGCCATCCCCGTCCACATCCGCGACAGCAGCTTCGTCGGTTCCGGGCGGGTGGAGTCGGTGAGGTCCCACAGTGTGAGGTCGTGGCCGAGTGTCGCCAGGACACCGCCGCCGAAGGCCGCCGCCCGGCTGCCGGCCGCCGGTAGTTCTGACAGGGGCGCATCGAGGTCGGTCATCGACCACAGCTTCGGGTAGCCGTTCTCATACAGGGTGACCAGGAACCGCCCGTCGCCGCTCAGTGCCGAACCGGCGGCGACGCCGACGTTCCCGCTCTGACGCGGCTGCCCCGGGTCGCTGACGTCCCACACCGAACCACCCGTCGCGAGGAGGCCGGGGGCCAGCGCCGGTGCCGGCCCGGTGACCGTGCCCGCCGCCCGGGGCGCGTGCCGGTTCCGCATGTCGAACAGCCGGACGGTCCCGTCGCCGCCGGTCGCCAGTACCGGGCCCTGCCACGCGAGCGCACCGCCGCCGTCCCGGCCCGCGGCCACCTCGGCGATGTCGACGAGCCGCACGGTCCCGTCGCGGCTCGACGTGATCAGCGTCCGGCCGTCGGGCGTGAACCGGACGCCGGTGCCCGCGTCGGTGTGCCCGGTCAGCGCCACCACCTGCCGCCGCTCCGACACGTCCCACACCGTCGTCGACTGGTCGTCGCCCGTCGCCGCCAGCAACGCGCTGTCCGGGCTGAACGCGACGTCCCGCACCGCGCCGCGCACCGCCATGCTCGCGACCGGCAGCCGGTCCGCGACCCGCCACACGGTGACCGTCCCGTCCTCGCCCGCCGTCGCGACGAACACGCCGTCGGGGCTGAACGTCGCCGCGAGCACGGGCGTGCGGTCCCCGTCCAGCACCACGGGCGCGTCGTCCGGGGCACCGACCGCCCACAGCCGGACCCGGTGGCCGCCGTTGGTGGTCACCACCGTCGCGCCGTCCGGGCTGAACGCGACCGAGGTCACCGGCTCGGTGCCGCCGCGCAGCGTGCCGAGCCTGCGCGGCGCGGCGCGGTCCGAGATGTCGTACAGGCGCACGTCGTTCTCCTTCGACAGGGCGAGCGTCCTGCCGTCCTGGCTGAGCGCGACGAGCGCCGGTGCGAGCGTGGGGAGGTTGTCCTTGCCGACGGGCGCGATCCGCTTCGGCCGCGGTCGCGCCGTGAGATCCCACAGGTACGCACCGGCCGGGGTGCCGGTCACCGCGACCCTGCCGTCGGCGGACAGCACCGTGGACGTGGCGCTTTCCTGCAGGACGGCCAGGTCACGCGGGTGGGTCGGGTCGCTGATGTCCCACACGCGGGTCGCGTCGTCGCCCGCCGTGGCCAGCACGTCGCCGTTGACCGCGACCGCGTGCACCGCGCCCGTGTGCGCGGTCAGCCTCGCCGCGTACGGCTCCGCGAACAGCTCCAGCACCGCGTTCCTGCTGGCCGCGGTCGGGTCGAGGCGGTGCGCGGCGATCGTGAGCTGCATGGCCAGCGCCGGGTCGGTCGCCAGCAGCCCGGCCGCCTCCCGCAACGCGCTCTGCGCCGCCGCCGCGTCGCGCTGCCGGTCCGCCGTCAGGTCCGACCGCACCGCGTACGCCAGTGCGCCGGTCGCCAGGACCACCAGCACGGACAACAGCGCGAACCCGGCCCGCAGCCGCCGGACCCGGCGCAGCTCACCGGTGCGCGCGGCGACGCTGGCCCGCAAGAAGTCCCGCTCGCCCGCCGTGGTCACGGGGGTGTCGGCGGCCAGTGCCGTGTCGAGCCGGACCCCTCGGTAGAGCGCGCCGGGGTCGCGGCCGAGCGACTCCCACGTGGTCGTGGCCTCGGCCAGCTCCCGGTGCACCCGCAGGCGGTCGCCGTCCTCGGCGAGCCACGCGCAGAGCCTCGGCCAGCGCTCCCGCAGCGACTGGCCCGCGAGCCGCAGGTGGTCCCGGTCGGCGACCACGACCCTGGCCCGCACCAGTGCGTCGAGCACCGCGGCGGCGTCGGCGTCGAGATCGTCGCGGCGCAGCCCCCTGGTCGTCGCCAGCCTCGGCAGCAGGTGCCTGGCGATCCGCTGCCCTTCGGTGTCGAGCGCGGTGAACACGGCTTCCGCCGCCTCCGCGATCAGCCGGGGGATGTCGCCCGCCGCCTCGTAGCTCGCGACGGTGAGCGTGGTGCCCCGGCGCCGTCGCCACGCCTCGAGCAGCGCCTGCTGCAGGAACGGGAGCGTGCCGGGGCCGCCGGTGTCGGCGATCAGCCGGACCAGCAGCGTGGTCTCGACCCGGCAGCCCGCCTCCGCGGCGGGTTCGGTGATCGCCTCCCGCAGCCCGTCCGCGGTCATCGGTCCGACGTGCAGCTGCTCGTCCTGTATCGCCGGGGGGAGACGGTCGGCGAAGTCGGCGCGGACGGCGAGCACGACCCGCACCCGGCTCGTCGCCGTGGTCGCGGCGTGGACGAGCGCCGCGACGAAGTGCTCGGCGCCGTCAGTGATGTCGCCGGCCAGGGCCTCCTCGAACCGGTCGACCACCAGGACCAGGTCGCCGGGCCGGTCGGCAAACGCTTGCCGCACCCGCAGGTGGAGGTTCTCCGGTGCCTCGGTCAGCTCGCGGTACAGCTCGCCGGGCGGCACGCCGACGACGTCCGCGAGCCGGATCGCGCACTCCTCCATCGGCCGCGGTCCTGGCGTCATCACCACGTGGTCGGACAGCGCGGGCAGCAGCCCGGCCCGCAGCAGCGACGACTTGCCGCTGCCCGAGGCGCCCACGACCGCGGTCAGCCGCCGTTCCCGCACCCGCGCGGTCAGCTCGGCGACCAGGTCCGCGCGCCCGGCGAACAGCGCCGGGTCGTCGATCGCGGCGAACCCGGAGTACGGGGCGTCCTCGTCCGGCAGGGCCACCGGCTTCGCCGGGTCCTTGGCCTGCGCGGCGGACACGGCACGCCAGCGCTGCTCCCACACCGCGGTGTCGCCGTCGCACGCGCGGACGTAGGCGAGCGCGACGGGCAGGCTCGGCAGCTTGCGCCCGCTCGCCGCCTCCGACAACGCGGCCGCCGAGTAGTGCGCCCGCGCGCTCAACTGCCGATATGTCGGAGTTCCCGCGTCCTCGCGCAACGTCCGCAGGTCTGCTGCGAAGCGGGTGAGCGCGTCTTCGGCAGGCCCCAACGGGTTCTCACGTCGCGGCACCGCACCACCCCCAAGCGCACCCATTGTTCAGAGTGCGTTGTTCAAAGTCCAACGTCAGGACACTGAACAACCCGGATGCTCTACAAATCCGGGCCAGGGCGTGAATGCCCACCACCGGGGGAAGGGGGAGCGGCGTCCTGCCCGGCTTGGGGGCGGGCAGGACGCCGTCATCCTCGGCGCAGCCGGGCCGACCACCTCGTATAACACTGCGGAAACGCATGCTGGCCGTTCGTGATCATCGGATCTATCGTATGCCGCACTGTCGTCGGTCACGCCAAACAACGAGGTAGGGCCCCTATGTCGTCCGACAAGCCGGGAGGACGGACCACCGGGCTGGTGTTCAGCCCGTGGAACCTGCTGCTCCTGATCCCCTTCATCGTCCTGTTCACCCCGATCTACAACCGCAGGTCGCCCGAGTTGTTCGGGATGCCGTTCTTCTACTGGTTCCAGTTCGCGGTGATCATCGTCGGCGTGCTGTCCACGATCACCGTGTACCGGATGACGAGGAACAAGCCCGTGCGCCCGGCCGCCGGTGCGGCCCCGGACGTCGACCGGCTCGACGAGGGGAGCGCCGAGTAATGCAGTGGACAGAGCTGATCATCTTCGTCCTGTTGTTCGGGCTCGTGACCGTCATGGGCTTCGTCGCCGCCCGCTGGCGCGCGGCCGAGTCGCTCGACCACCTCGACGAGTGGGGCCTCGGCGGCCGCAAGTTCGGGTCGTGGATCACCTGGTTCCTCGTCGGCGGTGACCTCTACACGGCGTACACGTTCGTCGCCGTGCCCGCACTGCTGTTCGGCGCGGGCGCGATGGGCTTCTTCGCCCTGCCGTACACGATCATCGCCTACCCGCTGGTGTTCCTGCCGGTGCTGCGGCTGTGGTCGGTGTCGCGGGCCCGCGGCTACGTGACGCCGGCGGACTTCGTGCGCGGCCGCTACGGCTCGCCGATCCTCGCGCTGCTGGTCGCGATCACCGGCATCGTCGCGACGATGCCCTACATCGCGCTGCAGCTCGTCGGGCTCGAGGCGGTGCTGCGGTCGATGGGCTTCAACGCGGCGGGCTTCCTCGGCCACCTGCCGCTGCTGATCGCGTTCATCATCCTGGCGCTCTACACCTACCAGTCCGGGCTGCGCGCACCCGCGCTGATCGCGTTCGTCAAGGACATCCTGATCTACATCGTGATCCTGGTGGCGGTGATCTACCTGCCGGCCAAGCTGGGCGGCTGGGACGCGATCTTCGGTGCCGCCGAGGACAAGCTGACCGCGGAGAACCCGAAGACGGGCGCGCCGTTCGGCGACATCCTGCTGAACTCCAACAACCAGCTGCAGTACGCGACGCTGGCGCTGGGCTCGGCGATGGCGCTGTTCCTGTACCCGCACTCGGTGACCGGCGTCCTGGCCTCGCGGGGCCGGGACGTGCTGAAGCGCAACATGTCCGCGCTGCCGGCGTACTCGCTGCTGCTCGGTCTGCTCGCGCTGCTGGGCTTCGCCGCGATCGCCGCGGGCGTCACGCCGCTCACGAACAACGCGACCGGCCGCCCGGACACGAACACGATCATCCCGGAGCTGTTCAACACGCAGTTCCCGTCGTGGTTCGCCGGCATCGCGTTCGCCGCGATCGGCATCGGCGCGCTCGTGCCCGCCGCGATCATGTCGATCGCCGCGGCGAACCTGTGGACCCGCAACATCTACAAGGAGTACATCCGCAAGAACGCCACGCCGAAGGACGAGGCCAAGCAGGCCAAGGTCGCGTCCCTGGTGGTCAAGTTCGGCGCCGTCCTGTTCATCGTGGTGATCGACCCGCAGTACGCGATCGACCTCCAGCTGATCGGCGGCGTGATCATCCTGCAGACACTGCCCGCGGTCGCGATCGCCTTGTACACCAAGTGGTTGCACCGCTGGGCGCTCATCGCGGGCTGGGCGGTCGGCATGGGCTGGGGAATGGTGCTGCTGTACCAGATCCCGAACCCGGCGAGCGGCCGCATGCACTTCGGCGGTTCCGCGCTGGCGCTGGACAAGCTGAACATCTTCGGCTGGGTGCCGTTCGACGGCTCGAAGGTCCAGATCTACGTCGGTTTCGTCGCGCTGATCGCGAACCTGCTGGTCGCGGTCATCGTCACGCTGATCATCCGCCGGATGAAGAACGTCTCCAACGGCGACGACGACACCATGGGCGACGACTACCACGTGGACGAGCACGACGAGAACCTCAGGCCGATCGCCGTGCACTGATCCACTGAGCGGTGCATTGATCGACTGAATGGAAAGGCGCTTTCTGAACAGAACTCTGTTCAGAAAGCGCCTTTCCGCTTTTCGTGTTGTTCTCGCAATCTGTGCGCCTTGTGCAGATGCACGTGCAGATGCAGAATCAGAACCCTTCTGGAGTGAAGAAGCCATCTGCGGAAGGGGAGCCCTGCGATGGCAGTTGGGGAGATAGCCGCACCCGCGGTGCGGACGAGAGTCGAACCGGACGGCCCGGCGTGGCTGGAGCTGGGCCCGGACGACCGCGCGGCGAGGTTCATGCGGCTGGTGAGCGACCTGAACCGCGGCTTCGACGACGAGGCCAACGGCAAACGGATCACGACCGGCCACGCGTACTCCGGGGCCGAAACGGCCGTGGCGTGGACGTCTGTCTGCCGGGACCCGTTCTGCGGCGCCCCTCGGCAGAGTGTCGAGTCGTTCGCCCGCCGCTGGCAGGGGCTGCGTGCCAGCATGCCCGACGAGCCGTGCCACTACGTGAGCCTGGGGCCGGGCGACGGCCGCAAGGACGGCGTTCTCCTCGAGGACCTGTCACGTGCGAACGCCGACCTGTGCTACCTGCCGGTGGATGCGAGCGAGGAGCTGCTGCACCTGGCCGTGCGCGGCCTGATCCGCGGGTTGTCGCTGCCGACCGACCGCGTGCTGTCCCTCCCGTGGGACTTCGCGATCACGGAGAACGTGGCATGTCTGCGCCGTCTGCTCGACGAGCTGTTCGGCCCGACCCCGGTGCTGTTCTCCCTGCTGGGCAACACACTGGCCCACTTCGACGACGACGTGGCCGTGCTCCGCCGGTTCGCTCGTGAGCTGCTCCGCCCCGGCGACCGCCTGTTGCTGGAGGCGGAGGTGACCATGGCCCTGGACGACGACCTGGTCGTGAACGCGGTGGCGGAGTACGAACACAGCACGGCGTTCGGCGAGTACGTGGCGGCGGTGCTGCGGACCCACACCGACCTGATGGTGGACCACGACGCGGTGGAGCTGCTGGGTGCCGTGGACGCCGGCCGCGCGCTGGTGGTGAAGACCGCCTACCGCAACCGGACGGGCTCGGACGTGCGGATCGCGCTGCCCAACAACACGGCTGTCTGTTTCGCCCCGGACGACACGATCCGGTTGGCGCTGACACGGAAGTACTCACCGGAAGGTCTGAGTTCCCTGCTCCACGAGGCGGGCCTGACGGTGACGGCGGATTCGTGCACGGGAACAGGCGGCCCGTTCGGGCTCGCGCTGATGATGCTCGCCGTGGCGGACTGCTAGACGCACGACGAGCGGGGGCCGAGGGGGCCCTGCTCCGCGAACCGGGACGCTGCGCGCCCAGCGGTCCGGTGTCATGAAAGGCGCTTTCTGGACGTGGGAGGTCCTGGAAGGCGCCTTTCATGGCGCCTGGCGCCGTCCGCCTCAGTCCAGCGCCAGCCCCTTCAGCAGGGGCAGGTACACGTCGTCCACCATCGACTCGACCATCTCGTCCGGTACCGGTGGGCCGTAGAACACCGCCACCGCGCGCACCAGGTCCAGGGGTAGCCGGAGCACCATCCTGGGCAGCTCGACCGGTCGCAGTTCCCCCCGTGCGACGGCGTTGTCCACGACGTGCCGGATGACGCCCGTCAGCGGCGCCGAGTCGAGGCGGTCCCGGAGCAGCGTCTGCACCTCGGGATGCTTGAAGGCGTCCGCCATGACGCCGGCGATGGTCTCGCTCATCATGCCCGCCATCCGGTCGGCGACGCGGGTGAAGAGCCACACCAGATCAGCCCGTAGCGAACCCAGATCCGGCGTACCGGACTCCTGGGGCTGTTGGCGTACCCACGCGGACACGACGAGGTGCGCTCGGCTCTGCCATCTGCGGTAAATGACGGGTTTGCTCGTCCCCGCCCGTTTTGCCACCGCCTCTATGGTGAGAGCTGTGTAGCCGACCTCGGCCAGCTCGGCCCACGTCGCGTCGAGGATCGCCTGCTCGAGTCGTTCGCCTCGCCTGCGTGTCTTGGTCTCGGTCACCCGACCCCTTTAAGATACGTTGCGTTTCCTATCGAACTGGTCTACTTTCCGCCATGTTAGACACGACCCGTTTCTTCCCAGGGGGGAAGCCTTGCTGAGCCGATTGTTGGTGACCTACCTGCGGCCCTACCGCCGCGAGCTCACCGCGGTACTCGTACTGCAGCTGGTGGGCACGGTCGCCTCGCTCTACCTGCCCAGCCTCAACGCCGACATCATCGACTTCGGTGTCGCCCGGGGGGACACCGGCTACATCGTCGAGACCGGCGGGTGGATGCTCGCCGTCACGCTGGTGCAGATCGTCTGCTCGATCGGCGCGGTCTGGTTCGGTGCGCGCGTCGCGATGGCGTTCGGCCGTGACGTGCGGTCCGGGATCTTCCACCGCGTCGGCGCGTTCTCCGCGCGCGAGGTCGCGACCTTCGGCGCGCCGTCGCTGATCACCCGGACCACCAACGACGTGCAGCAGGTCCAGTTGCTGGTCGTCATGTTCTGCACGATGTTCGTCGCGGCGCCGATCATGTGTGTCGCCGGCGTGATCATGGCGCTCCAGGAGGACGTCGGGCTCTCCTGGCTGCTGCTCGTGTGCGTGCCAGCGCTCGCGATCTCCATCGGGCTGATCGTGGCCAGGATGGTGCCGCAGTTCCGGTTGATGCAGGACCGGATCGACCAGGTGAACCGCGTCCTGCGCGAGCAGCTGTCCGGCATCCGGGTGGTCCGCGCGTTCGTTCGCGAGAAGGCCGAGACCGAGCGCTTCGGCGACGCCAACCGCCACCTCACCGACACCGCGCTCCGGGTCGGGCGGCTGCAGGCGCTGATCTTCCCGACCGTCATGCTGATCCTGAACGTCTCGAGCGTCGCCGTCCTCTGGTTCGGCGCGCACCGCGTGGACACCGGCGAGATGCAGGTCGGCGCGCTGACCGCGTTCCTGTCCTACCTGCTGATGATCCTGATGTCGGTCATGATGGCGACCTTCATCTCGATGATGATCCCGCGCGCGGCGGTCTGCGCGGAACGCATCCAGGAGGTGCTCGAGACCGAGTCGTCGGTGACGGACCCCGACGAACCCGTGACCGAGCTGCCGACCCGCGCCGAGGTCGAGTTCCTGGGCGTCGAGTTCCGGTACCCGGGGGCGGCCGACCCGGTCCTGCGGGACATCTCGTTCCGCGCCGAGGCGGGCAGGACCACCGCGATCATCGGCAGCACCGGCGCCGGCAAGACCACGCTGCTGTCGCTCGTCCCCCGGCTGATCGACGTCACCGGGGGTGTGCTGCGCGTCAACGGCACCGACGTCCGCGACCTGGAACCGGACGTGCTGCGCGGCCGCATCGGGCTGGTGCCCCAGCAGGCCTACCTGTTCACCGGCACCGTCGCGTCCAACCTCCGCTACGGCAACCCGGACGCCACCGACGAGGACCTCTGGCAGGCGCTGGAGATCGCACAGGCCAAGGACTTCGTCGAGGAGATGGGTGGCCTCGAGTCCGCGATCGCGCAGGGCGGCACCAACGTGTCCGGCGGCCAGCGGCAGCGGCTGTCGATCGCGCGTGCGCTCGTGCGGCAGCCGGAGATCTACCTGTTCGACGACGCGTTCTCCGCACTGGACCTCGCGACCGACGCGGCACTGCGCGCCGCGCTGCGGCCGCACACCCAGCGGTCCGCGATCCTCGTGGTCGCGCAGCGCGTCTCCACGATCCTCGACGCCGACCAGATCATCGTGCTCGAGAACGGGGAGATCGTCGGCACCGGCACGCACCGCGAGCTGATGGCCGACTGCCCGACCTACCAGGAAATCGTCGAGTCCCAGCTGACCCCGGAGCAGGCCGCATGAGCACCCCCACCGCAACCCGCAGGCCGATGGCAGGTGGCCCGGTAGGCAGAGGGTTCCCCGGCATGCAGGGGCCCGTCAGCAAGGCCGACGATTTCAAGACCTCCGCCAAACGGCTCGTCTCCCGGATGCGGCCGGAACGCGTGAGCCTCGTGCTGGTGGTCGTGCTCGGCGTGATCAGCGTCGGGTTCTCGGTGGCAGGCCCGAAGATCCTGGGCCACGCCACGGACATCATCTTCGACGGCATCATCGCCCGGTACCGCGGACTGCCCGGTGCCGGCATCGACTTCGCCGCGCTCGGGTCCGTGCTGCGCTGGGTGCTCGCGCTGTACCTGATCTCGTCGATCTTCGGGTGGCTGCAGGGCAGGCTGCTCAACACGGTGGTGCAGCGCGTCGTGTTCGAGCTGCGCGAGGACGTCGAGGCGAAGCTGCACCGGCTGCCGCTGCGGTACTTCGACGGCCAGCCGCGCGGTGAGCTGCTCTCCCGCGTCACCAACGACATCGACAACATCTCGACCACGCTCCAGCAGACGCTGAGCCAGCTCCTCATCTCCGGGCTGACCGTGATCGGCGTGCTGGCCATGATGTTCTCGATCTCGCCGCTGCTGGCGCTGATCGCGCTCGCGGTCATCCCGATCTCGGTGGTGATCACCGGGCAGATCGGCAAGCGGTCGCAGAAGCTGTTCGTCGCGCAGTGGAAGCACACCGGCGCGCTCAACGCGCACATCGAGGAGTCGTTCACCGGCCACCAGCTGGTGAAGGTCTTCGGGCGGCAGAAGGAGTCCGAGGCGGAGTTCCGCAGCCGCAACGAGGAGCTGTACACCGCGTCGTCCGGCGCGCAGTTCGTGTCCGGGCTGATCATGCCCGCGATGATGTTCCTGTCGAACCTGTCCTACGTGATCATCGCGGTGGTCGGCGGACTGCGGATCACCGGCGGCTCGATGACGCTCGGCGAGGTCACGGCGTTCATCCAGTACTCGCGCCAGTTCACGCAGCCGCTGACCCAGGTCGCGTCGATGGCGAACCTCATGCAGTCCGGGGTCGCGTCGGCGGAGCGGGTGTTCGAGCTGCTCGACGCCGAGGAGCAGGAACCGGACCCGGCCGACGCGACACTGCCCGCGACCCGGCGCGGCCGCGTCGAGTTCGAGGGTGTGTCGTTCTCGTACCGCGCCGAGCAGCCGTTGATCGAGGACCTGTCGCTGGTGGCGGAGCCGGGTCAGACGGTGGCGATCGTGGGGCCGACCGGGGCTGGCAAGACCACGCTGGTGAACCTGATCCTGCGGTTCTACGAGCTGGACGCGGGCCGGATCACCCTGGACGGTGTCGACATCACCGCGTTGAAGCGGGAGGACCTGCGCTCGCAGGTCGGCATGGTCCTGCAGGACACGTGGCTGTTCGGCGGCACGATCCGCGACAACATCGCCTACGGCAAGCCGGGCGCGACGGAGGAGGAGATCGTCGCCGCCGCGCAGGCCACGTACGTGGACCGGTTCGTGCGCACGTTGCCGGACGGCTACGACACGGTGATCGACGAGGAGGCGTCGAACGTGTCGGCGGGTGAGAAGCAGCTGCTGACGATCGCGCGGGCGTTCCTGGCGAGCCCGTCGCTGCTGATCCTCGACGAGGCCACGAGCTCGGTGGACACGCGGACGGAGTCGTTGGTGCAGCACGCGATGGCGGCGCTGCGGTCGTCGCGGACGAGTTTCGTGATCGCCCACCGGTTGTCGACGATCCGGGACGCGGACCTGATCCTCGTGATGGAGTCCGGCCGCATCGTCGAGCAGGGAAACCACGAACACCTGCTGGAACAGCGCGGCGCCTACCACCGCCTGTACTCGGCGCAGTTCGCGGCGCCGGTGGAATGACCCGGTGACCGGTACCGCTCTGGTCATGAAGGGGTCCTTCATCACATCGAGCGTTGCGAAGGGGTCCTTCATCACGTTCAGCGCAACGAAGGGGTCCTTCATCACGCCGGTTGTTACGAAGGGCCCCTTCGTGGCATCGCAGCTGTCTCGAAAGCCTCTTTCGGGGCAGGGGCAGCGTTCCGGCCGCAACTTGGCGCAGGACGTGGTGGCGGCCATACGATGGACTGAGGTGAGTGGCGCCGCGTGAGTTCTGGGGAGGCGGCATGGCGGTCACGCAGACAGTGCCCTGCGTTCAGGCGCTTGCCGCGTCGTGGACGGCGGGGAGTTTCACGCTCGAACCGGTCACCGCGGAGATCCGCCCGGGCCGGCTCGTCGCGATCATCGGGGCGAGCGGGGCGGGCAAGACCACGCTGCTCGAACTCCTCGCCGGGGTGCGGGAACCGACGTCCGGGCAGGTCACGCACCCGCCGGACATCGGGTTCGTGCCGCAGGACGACATCGTCCACACCCACCTCCCGCTGGACCGCACCCTGTCCTACGCGGCCCGGCTGCGTGGCGAACCACCCGCTGTCGACGAGGTCCTGGCGACGCTCGGGCTCACCGACCGCGCCCGCGCGACCGTCGCCACGCTCAGCGGCGGCGAGCGCAAACGGGCGAGCATCGCGGTCGAGCTGCTCGGGCAGCCGGACGTGCTGTTCCTCGACGAGCCGACCAGCGGGCTCGACCCGGGCACCGGCAAGGACCTGGTCCGCAACCTCCGGCTGCTGGCCGACGCGGGCCGCACGGTCGTGTACACCACCCACAACCCGCCCGACATCGCGCTGACCGACCAGGTCATCGTGCTCGTCGACGGCCGGCTCACCTACTCCGGACCACCCGATGGCGAGGGCACCGCGGAGGAGATCTACCACCGGCTGGTGGCGGGTGAGGTCGAGTGGTCGCCGTCGCCGGTCGTCTTCGAGCCGCCGGCGGCACCGCCCGCGCCGCGCCGCCGCGTCCCGGCGGTCCGGCAGTGGGCGCTGCTGACCGCGCGGGCGGTGGAACTGCTGGCCCGCAACCGGATCACGCTCGCCATCCTCGTCGGCTCGCCGATCATGATCGCGCTGATGTTCCTGATGCTGTTCCGGCCGGGCGCGTTCGACCCCGGGTCGCCGTCCCCGAACACGACCGTGATGATCCTGTTCTGGATCGCGTTCGGCGGCTTCTTCTTCGGCCTCACCTACGGGCTGTCCCAGATCTGCGACGAGTTCGCCATCCTCCGCCGCGAACGCCGCGCCGGCCTCGGCCTCGGCGCCTACCTGTTGTCCAAAGTGGCCGCTCTGCTCCCGTTGCTGTGCCTGGTGGACGCGCTGCTGCTCGCGTTGCTGTCGGTCACCGACCGGCTGCCGGACCTGGCGTTCGGGGAGAACCTCGCCCTGTTCGTCACGGTCGCGCTGGCGTCGGTGGCCGCGCTGACGCTCGGACTGCTGGCCGCGTCGGCGGTGCACAACCCGTCGCAGGCGGCGCTCACGTTGCCGATGCTGTGCTTCCCGCAGGTGCTGTTCGTCGGCGCGTTCCTGCCGGTCCCGGTGATGGCGGACGTCGGCCGCTGGTTCAGCTACGCGATGAGCAACCGCTGGGCGTTCGAGGCACTGGGCCACACGGCGGGCCTGCCCGCCCTGTGGCGCGACGGCGGTTCCCCGCTCGGCCCGCCGCTGCTGGCGTCCTACGAGGACAGCTTCGACCATCCACTGTGGACTCACTGGTCGCTGCTGGCGGGCTTCACGGTGCTGTTCGCGGCCCTGACGCTGGTGGTGCTGCGCCGCAAGGCGGGACCAGCGCGATGACCGGGGCCACGGCACCGTTCCTCGCGGAGTACCCGGAGTACGCCACGACGTCCCGCCTCGACGAACTGCGCGGCACCGAGTACAGCTACCTCGACGAGCAGGGCCACCTGTACCTGGACTACACGGGCGCGGGCCTGGCGGCCCACGCGCAACACCGCGCACACGCGGACCGCCTGGCGGCGACACTGTTCGGCAACCCGCACTCGGTGAACCCGACGAGCGAGGCGGCCACCGCTCTCGTGGAGGCGGCGCGGCGGCGTGTGCTGGAGCACTTCAACGCCTCCCCGGCCGAGTACACAGCGGTGTTCACCCCGAACGCGACGGGCGCCGCGCGGCTGGTGGGGGAGGCGTACCCGTTCGGCAGGCGCACGAGACTCGTGCTGACGTTCGACAACCACAACTCGGTCAACGGCCTCCGCGAGTTCGCCCGCCGAGCCCACGCCACAACGGTGTACGTGCCGACGAAGGCGCCGGAACTGCGGGTGTCCGCCGACGCGCTGACCTCCGCGCTGAGCCGGGGACGGGGTCTGTTCGCTTATCCGGCGCAGAGCAACTTCAGCGGCGTGCGCCACCCGCTCGACTGGGTCGGCCACGCGCAGGAGCGCGGCTACGAGGTGCTGCTGGACGCGGCCGCGTACCTGCCGACGAGCATGCTGGACCTGAGTGCAGTGCGCCCGGAGTTCGTGCTGGTGAGCTGGTACAAACTGTTCGGCTACCCGACGGGAGTCGGCTGCCTGGTCGCCAGGCGTGACGCGCTGGCACGGCTGCGTCGGCCGTGGTTCTCCGGCGGCACGATCCAGGCGGTCAGCGTGGGCATGCCCTGGCACACGATGGCCCCGGACGAGTCCGCCTTCGAGGACGGCACGCTGAACTTCCTGTCCATTCCGGACGTCCACTTCGGACTGGACTGGCTGTCGGGCATAGGTGTGCCACTGGTGGGAACGCGGGTGGCGTGCCTGACAGGCTGGTTGCTGCGATGCCTGAACGGCCTGAAACACACCGACGGTACCCCGATGGCCCGCGTCTACGGCCCGACGACGGTCGAGGCCAGGGGCGGCACGGTGGCGTTCAACTTCCTGGACGCGACCGGCAAGGTGGTGGACGAACGCCTGGTGGCGGCGGAGACGTCGGCGGCGGGCATCTCGCTGCGCACCGGCTGCTTCTGCAACCCGGGAGTCGGCGAGGACGCGTTCGGCCTGGACCTGGGCGCACTGAAATCCCTGCGCCACGCGAAGACGGACTCACTGGACGAGTACCTGAGGCTGATCGGCCTCCCGTCAGCCGGCGCGATCCGCGTGTCGTTCGGCCTGGTGTCCACGGTGGCGGACGTGGGCCGGTTCGTCGAGTTCGCGGAACGCACGTACCGGGACCGCGTCACCGGCACGGCAGGTCTCCCGCCCCGCGACCGCTGCTGACCGACCTCCCTCACTCCTCCAGCAGATCCGCGGGATCGGCCCGTTGCCCGCCGCCGAACAACGCCCCGGAAGCGGTATCGGCACCAGCGTGCCGCCACCACTCCGCCTCCCGCCTGCTGCGTACGTCGTCCACGGCGACCACCGCCCCGGACTCGTGCACCATCGCGGCGAGGTTGGTCAACGCCTTGCCCACCAACGACTTCCGCGACGCGCCCCGCGCCTGCGACACCAGCCGCGCGGTCAGTGCCACCGCCCGCAACGGGAACCCGCCCAACCGCACCACCTCCGACGGGTCACCGCCGAAGTCGTGCACCGCCATGCCCACCCCGGCCGCCGCGAGCGACGACAGGTTGTCCGCCGACCGGGCCCGGCCCTCGAACACCTCCGATGCGGGCATCGCGAGCTGCAGGCGTGAAGCGGACAGCTCCGTCTCGTCCAGCACAGCCAGCACCGTGTCGACGAGGTCCGGCGCGGCCGACTGGTTCGGCGACAGGCGCACCGACAGCGGCAGGCTCGTCACCCGCCCGCACGCGTCCCGCAGCAGCCACCGCCCGATCCTCGGGCTCTGCCCGGTCTGCTCCAGCACGTCGGCCAGCCCTGGCTCCTCCCACCGGACGAACGCGTCCACGCCAACCGGCTGCTCGTCGGTGAGCCCGACCCGCAGGCGATAGCCGGTCGTGAGCCGCGCACTGTCCAGCGTCGCCGCCGCGCGGAGCAGTCTGCGGTCGTGGGCGTCCTCGTCCGGCATCAGCAACCGCCAGCGGCCGGGCCCTTCCCGCCGTGCGTGCCGCAGCGCGATGTCGCCCGCCTGCAGGAACTCGACCGGGTCGGCCCGGTGCGGTGGGCTCTGCACCACGCCGACGCTCGCGGACGTCCGCAGGCCGAGGTCCGCGATGCGCGTGGTCGCCGAGATCGCGTCGTGGATCGTGGCGACCACGTCGGCCGGGGACGTGGTGCTCTCCTGCAGGACCGTGAACCCGGCCCGGTCGAAGCGCGCCACCATCATGTCCGGCATCGCCGACCGCAGCCGGACGGCGATCGCGGTCATCAGCGTGTCCGTGCGCGGGCCGCCGAGGCCCTCGTTGAACACCGAGAACCCGTTCAGCTCGATCCGGTACAGCGTGGTCGGGCTGCCGGAGTTGAGCACCTCCTCCAACCGGGTGCTGAAGAACTGCCGGTTCGGCAGCCCGGTCAGCGGGTCGTGCAGCAGCTGGTGGCTGAGCTGCCGCCGCAGCAGCGTCAGCTCGGTCGACGTGTCACCGAAGTCGGACTGCCTGTTCTCGGCCGCGTGCATCGCCTTCTTCGCGACCTCCAGCAGCGCGCGGCACATCGCCTCCTGCTGGTCGGTGGTCCGCCGCCGGATGGCCTCGGCGAACCCGGCCGCCAGCGCGCCGAGCAACCGGACCACGTGCTCGGGCGGCCGGCCACGCACGTCGTCGTCGGTCAGCAGTGGCCCGGCCAGCACGTCGATCGTGGTCTGCAGGCTCGACTTGTCGACGCAGTTCAGGGACACGAGCCGCGCACCGGCCCGCTCCGCCGCCTCGAGTCCGAGCGGCTCGGCGGTCAGCGCCGCGAACAGGGCGTGGACCATCTCCAGCAGCGGCTGCTCGAGATCGGTGTGCTCCAACGGCACGTACGCGGTCGAGCTGATCAGGTACGCCCACTTGCGGGCGACCTTGACGCGTGCCTTCTCTCGATCCTTCGCCGATCTCGCCGCGGGGGCGCGTGGCCCGCCGTTTCTCAGGGGCTCGGTCATCGGCGGATCATCCGATCTGCCCATCGCACCACCACATCGTGCAGGTCAGGAGCGTTCGGGGCGTAGTTGAGCGCGTGGCCGTAGCCCGGTAGGACATAGGCCTGCAGTCGCGCGGCGGGGCCGTAGAACGGGGCCTCCGCCCGCAGCAGCGCCGCCGACGACGAGCAGTCGGTGGCGAGCAGCCCGCAGAAGGTCGGGTCCGCGCCCGCCATCACGGTGAGGACCGGGACGCCGACCTTCCTGGTGTACGGGGTGACGGTGCCGAGAAGTGCCGCGTCGACGAGTTCGGTCGGCGCGACGACGTCCTTGGCCGCCTCGTCGAGCGCGTCGATCGCCGCGTCGTACGGACCCGGCGCGTGCAGGGACCGCCAGCGCGTGCCGGACATGGTGGTCAGGTAGCCGAGGTCGAGCGGCCTGCCCGAGAACGCCGGGTCCAGTACGGCGGGCACGAACGTGGCGGCGATCGGCGCGAGACCGAGCACGTTGAGGTGGTGGCCCATGCCGGTGACCAGCACGCCGTCCACGTCGCGGTACCTGGCCGCCTCGATGATCGAGATGGCGGAGCCGAGCGAGTGGCCGCCGAGGAAGACCTTGTCGAAGCGCTGCCGCAGCACCTGCACGACCTGGTGCACCGCGTCCGCCTGCGTGATCGCGGTGAGCAGGACGCTCGGCGGGACCGAGCTCGCGCCGGTGCCGAGGCGGTCGACGGTCAGCGTCGCGTACCCGCCCTCGTTCATGGCGCGGCGGAACGAGTGCGTGGCCGGGTCGACGGGGATGTCCCAGTAGCCGCGGTTGTAGAAACCGCCGGGCACCAGCACCTGCACGGCGGACGTGCCACCGGCCGGCACGCACAGCGTCGCGGCCATCGTCTGCGCGAGGCCCGCGATGGTGACCGGGTACCGCGCGGGTGTGCACGTCGGCTCGGCGGCGTTCGCCGGGGGTGCGGACAGCAGGAACGCGAGTGCGGTTGCGGCGAGCGCCATGGCGAGCCGCCGCGAGGGTCGGGGGAGCAACGGGAACCTTTCAGCGGGGAACGGCCGTCATCGACAGCCGTGCGGGATAGGCGGTTGAGGTGAACGTGACCTTCAGCGGCCGTTCCGGGACGGGCACGAGCCGCCAGCGGCTCGCGATCGTCGCCACCGTCACGACCATCTCGGTCAGGGCGAACGCGTTCCCGACGCACATCCGGTTGCCCGCGCCGAACGGGATGAACGCACCGCGTGGCACCTCCTTGGCGCGGTCCGGCGTCCACCGGTCCGGGTCGAAGCGCCGCGGGTCGGGGAAGCAGCGCGGGTCGTGGTGCAGTGCGTGCGGGCTGATGGTGACCTCAGTGCCCGCAGGCAGGGCGACGCCGCCGAGCCGGACGGGGCGCAGCGTGCGGCGCATCAGGATCCAGACGGGGTACATCCGCAGGGTTTCGTTGACGACCTGCTGGAGGTAGGTCAGCTTCGGCACGTCATCGGCGGTGACGCGGCGGCCCGAGAGGACCTGGTCGATCTCCTCGTGCACCCGGCGCTCCACCTCGGGGTGCCGCGCGATCTCGTGGAACAGCCAGGCCAGCGCGAGCGCGCTGGTCTCGATGCCTGCCGACAGCAGCGTGACGACCTCGTCGTAGGCCTGCTGGTCGGTCATCGGCTCGCCGTCCTCGTCGCGCGCCATGAGCAGCATGGACAGCAGGTCGCCTCGGTCGGCGCCGGTGGCGCGCCAGTCGGTGATGACCTTGCCGACCACCGCGCGCATCCGGCGCACCGCGCGGTCGAACTGGCGGTTGCCGCGCACGAGCAGCGGGCCGACGAACGCCGGGGACAGCGCACGGACCATGCCGTGCCGGATGACGATCGGGATCGAGTAGCGGGCTTCCCCGATGGCCGTGCGGCCGAACTCGGTGCCGAACAGCGCCTCGCCGACGATGGTCACGGCGAGTGCCTGCATGTCCTCGTTGATCTCCCGTTGTTCGCCCGGCCGCCACGATTCGCTCAAACGGGAAACAGCGATTTCCATTTTTTCGGCATAACGCGCGATGCGTTCGTGGTGGAACGCGGGCTGAACCAATCTGCGTTGTCGCAGGTGAAAGGGACCGCCGGAATTCACGAGACCATTGCCGACGAATGGCCGGAACTTGTCGAACATGGCACCTTTTCCGAAACTCGCCGAGTCCGCGACGAGCACGCGGTGTGTCAGCTCCGGCGTGGTCACGAAGTACATCGGCAGCATGCCGAGGTACACGCGCACGACGTCGCCATGCGCGCGAAGACCTTCCGTGAAGCCGAATCTGCGCTTCAGCAGCGCGGGGGTGTGGCCGAGTACCAGCCATCGGCCGGGTGCCACCGGAACGGACATCCGCAACTCCTCGCCTCGCGAGACGGATTACAGTAAGGGCCCTGCGGTGGTCTCCGACAGCGCCCGATCGGGTGCTATCCCGAGATTTGCCCCGACTTCTCCGCGAAATAGAGGTGTGCTGTGACACAGCAGGACTGGGTTCCGGGAATGATCGACACGTCCGCGCCCAGCGGTGCGCGCACATATGACTATCTGCTCGGCGGCGGCCACAACTTCGAGGCCGACCGCACCATGGCTGACCAGGTCGAACGAGCGGTGCCCGGGATCAGGGCCGCGGCGCGGCTCAACCGCGCGTTCCTCGCCCGCGCGGTCCGGTTCATGGTCGGCGAGGGGATCCGTCAGTTCCTCGACATCGGCTCCGGCATCCCGACGGTCGGCAACGTGCACGAGATCGCGCAGAAGGAGGACCCGGAGTGCCGGATCGTGTACGTCGACCGCGACCCGATCGCGGTGGCGCACAGCGAGCTGATGCTGTCCGGCAACGACCGCGCGGGGATGGTCGAGGCCGACATGCGCGACCCGGAGGCGATCCTCACGCACCCGACGACCCGGACCCTGATCGACTTCGACGAGCCCGTCGGCCTGCTGTTCCTGCTGGTGCTGCACTGGATCCCGGACGAGTCCGCCCCGGCGGCGCTGGTGGCGCGGTACCGGAACGCGCTGGTGCCCGGCAGCCAGCTCGCGATCACGCACATGACCGACGACATCCAGGAGGACAAGATCTCCGCGGTGGCGGACGTCGTGCGCGGGAACCGGGGCGCGGGCCAGGTGTTCCCCCGTACCCGCGAGGAGATCTCCGCGCTGTTCGGTGACTTCTCGCTGGTCTCACCGGGTCTGGTGCCCACGGGCACGTGGCGCCCCGGCGGGGCCGGTGACATCGCGGACGACCCGGAGATGAACGAGCTGTCGTTCGCGGGGGTCGCCAGGAAGGGGTAGTCCGGGTGGTTGGGAGTACGCCGGATGGGGTAGGACTGGTACGACTGAATCGGACATAACGTCGATCGAAGGGATCCACCCCGTGGCACACGACCCCACTCGCCGCTCGCTCCGCATGCTCGCCGTGATCGGCGCGCTGGCGGCGCTGCCGCTGCTCGCCGCGTGCAACGACAGCGAGGAGGACGATGACGACGACAACGACGACGACAGCATGGGCCGTCCCGCCGCCGTGCTGGTCGTGACCCAGTAGCCGACCGGGTCAGTGCTGCATGGTGGGGTCTCCCTCGAGGAGACTGCCCCCCAGCTCGCTGTGTAGCCGCTCCATGTCGGCGACCTCGAGGCTGGTGAGCGCCCACCGATCGCCGACGAGGTAGGTGGCGCCGTAGAGACGGGCCGTGTCGAGCCAGGCCTGTTTCTTCTCGTCGGTGGTGAAGTCGAGAAGCATGTATCGGGTGGCGTCGGTGGCACAGGCGGCCTGGCGGAAGTCGCTGGTCTTGCCCTGGAACTCTGGCGTACACCCGACCTTCTCGGCCAGTTCCTCTACGGTGTACGCCCGGTCGGGCGGCGGTGGTGGCGCTTCCCGCGCACACGCCGCGAGCCCCCAGCAGAGGGCGACCAGAACCACGCTCAGAACCCGGGCCATACCCTTATGAACGGTCGGCGGCCTGCCCCGGTTCAAAAAGCTCAGCGGCGGGTCAGGCCGCGCAGGAAGTCGGTGTTCGTCTCGGACTTGCGCAGGCCTTCCAGCAGGATGTCGATGGCCTGGTGGTTGTCGCGGGTGTCGAGGGCGTGCCGGAGCGCGCGGGTCGCGGCCAGCTCACCGGCGGTGAGCAGCAGTTCTTCCTTGCGGGTGCCGGACTGGCGCACGTCGACGGCGGGGAACACGCGCCGCTCGGCGATCCGCCGGTCGAGGCGCAGCTCCGCGTTGCTGGTGCCCTTGAACTCCTCGAAGATCAGCGAGTCACCGGCGGAGCCGGTCTCGACGAGCGCCGTCGCGAAGATCGTCAGCGAGCCGCCGCCGTCGACGTTGCGGGCCGCGCCGAGGAAGCGCTTCGGCGGGGTGAGCGCGCCGACGTCGACACCACCGGACAGGGTGCGGCCGGAGCTGGGGGCGGAGAGGTTGTAGGCGCGGCCGAGCCGGGTGAGCGAGTCGAGCAGCACGACGACGTCGCGCCCCTGCTCGACGAGCCGCTTGGCCCGCTCGATGGCGAGCTCCGCGAGCGCCGTGTGGTCCTTCGGCGGCTGGTCGAACGTCGCCGCCACCACCTCGGCGGGCACACCGCGGGCGAGGTCGGTGACTTCTTCCGGCCGCTCGCCGACGAGCACCAGCATCAGGTGGCACTCGGGGTGGTTCTTGGCGATGCCGTGCGCGATCGCCTGCAGCACAGTGGTCTTACCGGCTTTCGGCGGTGCGACGATCAACGCGCGCTGTCCTTTGCCCACGGGCATGACGAGGTCGCTCACCCGCGCGGTGAGCGCGTGCGACTCGGTTTCGAGGCGGAGTCTTTCGTTGGGGTAAAGGGGAGTCAGGTCGGTGAACGCGGGACGCGCGTACTTCGGCCGCTGCCCGTTCACACTGTCGACGGTCGCGAGCTTGCCGGACCGGGTGTCCCCGGTGACGGTGTCACCGCGCCGCAAGTCGTTGGCACGCACCAGTCCCATAGGGACGGACGTGTCGTCGGGGGTGGGCAGGTATCCGTCGGCGCGCACGAACGCGCGATCACCGACGACGTCGAGTATTCCGTTGACAGACATGGGAAATCCTTAGAAGAAGCAGTCGCATGAGGACTGAGAGGAGAAAGAAGAAGGCTCAGTGGGGGAGAGATCCGCATCCACGAGCGGTGACCCGAGGCTACCTCCCCGACCGCACGGTGCGCAACCGTCTATGGTTCGACCGTCAGTCCCCACCGTTGAAGGAGAGCACCAAAGTGGCCGTTTCCGCTGACCTGGCGAAGCAGCTCGACAAGGCGTACGAGGACCGGAGCGTCACCGAGATCCTGGACGCGCCGGTGGCCGCCATCTCGGGCGTGAGCGAGGGCGACGCCGAGAAGCTGGCCGCCGCGTTCAACATCAAGACCGTGCGCGACCTCGGCACCAGCAAGTACTTCCGCCTGGCCGCCGCACTGGCCGAGCTGGAGACCCTCTCCAAGTGACACAACGCGGCGGGTGACCGGGTTGTTCCCGCCTGTCGTGGCCGGTCACCCGCCGCGGGCCCTTTCTGGGCCCGGTCGCCTTGGGCCGGTACGCGACCCTGTCCGGCTGCCTCGGCAAAGTCGTGCGGTTCTCGGCGGCCGGTGTTGCCCTCCGGGGCTGCCCTCCGGGGGCTCCTCGCCGGAGGGGCAGGTCTCTGGGATGGCTCCTCGGTTTCGTTGTTTGGCTGCGGTTGGGTGCGGGTCTGCCTGCCATCCCGTCGACCTCCCTACGGGCTATCACACCGGCTCAAGGGGGCGGTTTTTCGACTTTGCTGCCGGTTCCGTTGGTGGTGCCCCCTTGAGCCGGTGTGATCGGGCTTCGCCAGGTCGACGGGATGGCAGGGAGCCCCTGTGTGGCGGGCTTCCGCCTTTGCTCGGTTGGCCTTCGTGCCGTGAAAGGCGCTTTCAGGGCGTGGCCCGATGTCATGAAGGGGCCCTTCATCACACCGGGCGCAATGAGGGGGCCCTTCATCACGGTGAGCGCAACGAAGGGGTCCTTCATCACGCCGGAAGTTATGAAGGGGTCCTTCATCGCATCGAGCGTTGGGAAGGGTCCTTTCGAGGCATCGGTGATGCCGTCAACGCGCCTTTCGCGGCAATCGCACACAGCCCGGTCCCGCGCAGTCGCCGGTGCCCAACCCCCACCCTGTCCCGGGGGCGTCCCGCCTTGCCAGCTTACCGGTTGGCGCGGCAGAAATCAGGCGAAAGGGCCCACCTGTGGACAACTCGCCCTGCTGTGGACAACCGGGGTTGCCGATCCCGCGCAGGCGGAGAACCATGAGGCGCGAGGACGACGTGGGAGCGGGCCATGACCGCGCTGAAACCAGTCCCGATACGCGTACATGCCGGCGCCGCCGTGCGGGGCCCGAAAGGCGCTGTCCTCCTGGGGCTCCTGCGGACCACGGACCCGAAGCAGATCGGCGTCCTCTACCTCGTCACCTCGTTCGGTTTCTTCATGACCGGCGGTGTGATGGCGCTGCTGATGCGCGCCGAGCTGGGCTCGCCGGGCCTGCAGTTCCTGTCACAGGAGCAGTACAACCAGCTGTTCACCATGCACGGCACGATCATGCTGCTCCTCTACGCGACCCCCATCCTGTTCGGTTTCGCGAACTTCGTCCTGCCGCTGCAGATCGGGTCGCCCGACGTGGCGTTCCCCCGGCTGAACGCGCTCTCCTACTGGCTGTTCCTCTTCGGCGGGCTGATCGTGCTCGGCTCGTTCCTCACCCCGGCGGGCGCGCCCGACTTCGGGTGGACCGCCTACACGCCGCTGTCCGACGTCACGCGCAGCCCCGGCGTCGGCGGCAACCTGTGGATCGTCGGGCTCGTGCTGTCCGGGCTGGGGACGATCCTCGGCGGCGTCAACATGCTGACCACCGTCATCTGCCTGCGTGCGCCCGGGATGACGATGTTCCGGCTGCCGATCTTCACGTGGAACATCCTGATCACCACGATCCTGATCCTCATCGCGTTCCCGATCCTCACCGCCGCGCTCATGGGGCTGCTCGCCGACCGGCTCATCGGTGCGCACGTGTTCGACCCCGCGAACGGCGGCGCGATCATGTGGCAGCACCTGTTCTGGTTCTTCGGCCACCCCGAGGTGTACATCGTCGCGTTGCCGTTCTTCGGGATCATCACCGAGGTCATCCCCGTCTTCAGCCGCAAACCGCTGTTCGGCTACCGCGGCATGGTGTACGCGACGATCGCCATCGCCGGGCTTTCCGTTGTGGTGTGGGCACACCACATGTTCGCGACCGGCGCGGTGCTGCTGCCGTTCTTCTCGATGGCGACGTTCCTGATCGCCGTGCCGACCGGCATCAAGTTCTTCAACTGGGTCGGCACGATGTGGAAGGGGCAGCTGACGTTCGAGTCGCCGATGCTCTTCGCGATCGGTTTCCTCGTCACGTTCCTGCTCGGCGGCCTCACCGGCGTGCTGCTGGCGTCACCGCCGATCGACTTCCACGTCACCGACACGTACTTCGTCGTGGCGCACTTCCACTACGTGCTGTTCGGCACGATCGTGTTCGCCACCTACGCGGGCATCTACTTCTGGTTCCCCAAGATCACCGGCCGGTACCTCGACGAACCGCTCGGCAAACTGCACTTCTGGACCACGTTCCTCGGCTTCCACGCGACGTTCCTCGTGCAGCACTGGCTCGGCGACGAGGGCATGCCGCGCCGCTACGCCGACTACCTCGCCTCCGACGGGTTCACCGTGCTCAACACGATCTCCACGATCGGCGCGTTCGTGCTCGGCGCCTCGGTACTCCCGTTCGTGTGGAACGTCTTCCGCAGCTACCGCTACGGCGAACCGGCCACGATGGACGATCCGTGGGGCTACGGCAACTCCCTCGAATGGGCCACGTCGTCACCGCCGCCGCGGCACAACTTCACCGAGCTGCCCAGGATCCGCACCGAGCGCCCGGCGTTCGACCTGCGCTACCCACATGCGATCGACGACGCCCGGCGACACAAGTACGTCGGCCCGTGGGGCGGGCACGCCGACGAGCAACCGCGGGCACCATCGGAGAAACTGGGCGACGCGATGCAGTCGGAATGACCGCTCAGCGCTTTGTGGTGACCAGTTCGAACGCGTGCCGCCGGTGTGCGGCGAAGAGCCGGAGCGCGGTTTCGGTGTCCCGGGACCGCAGCGCCGCGACCAGGTCACGGTGTTCCCCGGGGATGTGCGACAGGTAGTCCTCGGTGCTGACCCCGACCCGGGTGAGCAGGAACAGGTGGACCTGCGAGCGGATCGCCTGCCAGGCCTCGAACAGGCGCCGATGCCCGGCGGCGGCGTACACGGCGTCGTGGAACTCGATGTCGGCGCGGACCATGGCGTGCGCGTCCTCGGCGCGCGACATGCGCGCCGCGGCCTGCTCGATGGCATCGAGGCCGCTGGCGTCGGCGGTGCCTTCGGTGTCCGAGGCCTGCGCGACGACCAGTTCGACCGCGAGTCGCTCCAGCGCGCCACGCAGGCTGTCCAGCTCGGCGATGTCCTCGGGCGAGAGGGTCATGACGGTGGCGCCGCGGTGCCAGGCGCTGCGGACCAGGCCCTCGCGTTCCAGCCGCAACAGCGCCTCCCGGACCGGCCCCCGGCTCACCTCGAGCGCGGCGGCCAGCTCGACCTCGCGAAGCTGTGCGCCCAGCTCGTAGGCACCGCTGAAGATCGCGTCGCGGATGCTGTCCGCGACCTCGTCGGCCAGGCCCCGGCGTCGCGCGGGAGCCACCCGTGTCGTCATGTCTGAATGTTAACATTACGACATGACCGATATTCCACGCTTCCACCTGGCCATGCCCGTCGACGACCTGACCGCCGCGCGCCGCTTCTACGGCGAGGTCCTCGGGCTGGCGCAGGGCCGGAGCTCGGACACGTGGGTGGACTGGAACCTGCACGGCCACCAGTTCGTCACGCACCTCGCCCCGGCCCGCCCCCAGCGCGTCCACAACCCGGTCGACGGGCACGACGTCCCGGTGCCGCACTTCGGCCTGATCCTGACGGTCCCGGACTTCCAGGAACTGGCGGACCGCCTCCGCGCGGCGGGGACGGAGTTCGTCATCGAGCCGTACGTCCGCTTCAAGGGCGAGACCGGCGAACAGTGGACGATGTTCCTCCTGGACCCGGCCGGGAACGCCCTGGAGTTCAAAGCCTTCGCCGACGACTCGCAGGTCTTCGCGGCCTAACGCTGTGTCACCACGTGTGCCGGGCTCCCGGCACCACCAGACCCCCGAAAGTCCAGCGAGGAGGCCCGTCCGGCGAGGACAAGACCCCCGCTCGTCGACCCGGCCCCTGGACGACGTTCGGTTGTCCTACGAGCACAGCGCCGTGTCGAGGGCGGCTTCGATGGACCGCCCGGCGGGCAGGGTCGTCGGGTTCGCGGTGACCGCGACCGTCGCCACGCGGCCGTCGTCGGTCACCGCGTTGCGGGTGACGTAGCCAGGGGCGTCGCCGCCGTGGGTCCACGCCCGGCCGCCGCAACTGAGGCGGAACGTCCCCAGCCCGAGGCCGTACGTCGCGTCGCCCGTCAGGTCGAAGTCCGGTGCGGGCACCGTCTTCTTCATCTCCGCCAGCTGCGCCGGGTCGAGCAGTTCGCCGTCCAGCAGCGCGGTCATGAACCTGTTGAGGTCGCGTGGCGTCCCGATGAGCTGCCCCGCGGCCCACCCCATCGACGGGTCCATCTCCGTCACGTCGAAACGCGAGCCGTCGGCGGCCGGGAAGTACCCGTGCGGGTGGCGCCCCCGGATCGTCTGGTCGCCCAGCTCCGGCCAGTACGTGTCCCGCAGCCCGAGCCGCTTGATGACCCGCTTCGTGATCTCCTCGCCGACGGGCCTGCCGGTGACCTTCTGCACGATCAACCCGGCCAGCACGTAGTTGGCGTTGCTGTAGCTGAACCGAGTGCCGGGCGGGAACAGCAGGTCCTCGGTGAGCACCACGTCCACCAGCTCACGCGGCTCGAAGTGCACGTGCCGCACGGCCGCGTAGTCGTCGATCAGCTTGTCGTCGTAGTCGACCAGACCGCTCGTGTGCTGCAGGACGTGCCGCACGGTGATGCCGTCCGGAACCAGGTTCGGCAGGTACTTCGCGACCGGCGCGTCGAGGTCGATCCTGCCCTCGCCGACGAGCTGCAGCACGACCGTGGCCGTGAACGTCTTGGTGTTGCTGGCAATCCGGACCCGTCCGTTGACCGGCATCCGCGCACCGGTCCGCGTGTCGGCGACACCCGCCG
Organism: Actinophytocola algeriensis; assembly: GCF_014203735.1. Taxonomy (GTDB): domain Bacteria; phylum Actinomycetota; class Actinomycetes; order Mycobacteriales; family Pseudonocardiaceae; genus Actinophytocola; species Actinophytocola algeriensis. The sequence goes on from NZ_JACHJQ010000001.1 coordinate 687,866, forward strand.
TGTAGTCGCGCGTCCTGCCCTCGCTGCCGCGCACCGCCGCGAGCGCACCTGGGAAGTCGTCGGTCAACGCGTTCAGGCTCTGCTGCACGGGATCGGCGCGCGGTGCGGCCGCCGCCTCGTCGAACGGTGCGCAGGCAACGGCGAGGCAGGCGACCGCGGTGAGTGCGATGCCGCGAAAAGTGTTGGTCATGCCGGAAATGCTGGTCTGCCGGCGACCTTGTGACGATCCCGTGCGCTGCACGACCCGTGGTACAGCAGGCACTACCGCCCGTTCGAGTCCTCCAGGAAACGCAGCACCGCGGTGACGCGGCGGTCGGCGCGGTCGTCCGGCGCGAGGTCGAGCTTCGCGAAGATGTTGCGGATGTGCTTGTGCACGGCGCCGTCCGTGACCACGAGCCGTTCCGCGATCGCGCTGTTGCCGAGCCCTTCCGCCATCAGCGCCAGCACGTCCCGCTCCCGTGGCGACAGGCGTTCGAGCTTCGTGTCGCGCCGCGTCCTGGCCAGCAGCTGCGCGACGACGTCCGGGTCGATGGCCGTGCCGCCGTTCCGGACGCGCCGCAGCGCGTCCAGGAACTCCTCGACCCGCCCGACCCGTTCCTTCAGCAGGTAGCCCAGCCGCGCGCCGCCACCGGCGAGCAGCTCCGTGGCGAACGCCTGCTCCACGTACGCCGACAGCACGAGCACCGCCAGCTCCGGCTTGCGCCGCCGCGCCTCGACCGCCGCGACGATGCCCTCGTCGGTGTGGGTCGGCGGCATCCGAACGTCCACAATGGCCACATCGGGGTCGTGTTCGTCGACTGCGGCGAGGAAGTCGTCCGGGTTGCCGGTCGTGGCGACGACGTCGAGGGACTCCGCGCGCAGCAGCATCGCGAGCCCTTCGCGCAGCAGGGCGTCATCCTCGGCGATCACAATCCGCATGGCAGTCTCGCAGTCAAGGTGGTCGGTCCGCCGGAAGGGCTTGTCAGCGCGAAGGTACCGCCGACGGCCTCGACCCTCCCCCGGACCCCGTCGAGGCCCGCGCCGGGCCGCGCGCCGCCGCGGCCGTCGTCGGTGACCGCCACGTGCAACAGGTCGTCGCGGTGGCGCAGCGCCACGGTCGCGTGCCGGGCGTTGCTGTGCCCCGCGACGTTCGCGAGCGCCTCCGCCACCACGAAGTACGCCGTCGCCTCCACCTCCTCGGCACACCGGCCGGGCAGTTCGGCGTCGACGCGGCACGCCACCGGACTCGCCGCCGCCAGCGCGGACAGCGCGCCGGGCAGCCCCCGGCCGGCGAGCACCGGTGGCTGGAAGCTCCGCACCACCGCACGGAGTTCGGCCAGAGCCGCCTCGGTGGCGTCCTGTGCGCGGCCGAGCATCGCGTCGGCCGCGCCCGGGTCACGGTTCAGCGCGCGCCGCGCCCCGCCGAGCAGCACGGTCACGGCGGCGAGCCGGTTCTGCGTGCCGTCGTGCAGCCGCCGCTCGATGCGCCCCAGCTCGGTGGCGTACAGCGCGGGCCAGACGGTCGGGTGTTGGTCGCGGCTCGGCACGGCACCTCCTTGGCACCGCGACGATAGGCCGCCGCAACCCCGTGCCGCAGTACAGCAGGCTGTACTCCTACGGGACCAGCATCGGCCGGAACGCTCCCTGCACGTCGGTGACCGACGCGGCGACGTACACCTGCGACGGCGGCCCGAAGTCCACATAGGAGGACGACCGGTACTCGAGGACGGCCGGGCAGCTGGCGCCGCCGATCTCCAGCTTGAACGACGCGACGAGCTTCCCGGTCCGCACCTCGAACACCCGCAGCGGGATCGCGATCTTGTGGAACGTGACGTCCGTGTACCCGAGGATGCTGTCGGCCGCCTCGTACGGGCAGGTCTGCACGGGTGTCCCGTACTCGGTCTCACCGGCGCAGACCACGATGACCGCGTCGGCGGCGTCCGTGGCCTTCCAGCCCGGCGGGATCTTGCCGGTGTGCGCGTCGTTGCCGAACACCAGCGCCCGGTTGGGCCGGTTGGGCACGTAGGGCTTGGCGCCGCTGTAGGGCGCGGGCTTGTCGCAGTACGCGGGTGTCGAGCCGGCGGCCGGGGTGAGCAGGGTGCGCACGTTGTTCAGCTCGATGGCCTGCGTGGCCTTCGTGACGCCCGCCTGCGCCTTCGGTGCCAGCTCGTGGTCGGGGTACTGGTCGAGGAGCTGCTGGTAGCGCTGTCGCGCGGGCTGCCAGTCGCTCTTCTCCATGAAGAAGTCCGCGCAGCCGACGATGGCGTCGGGCGCGATCCTCGGCACGACCTCGGTGGCGTCCGCCAGCGTCCCGCCCGGCTTCTCCTTGCCGAGCCAGTCGGTGACGGCCTTGGTGTCACAGGGGTCGTCGACGGGCAGCGCGCCGAGGAACCGGTCCATGGTGGTGCGGACCATCTCCTCGTGCCCGGGCAGGTCGCGCAGCACGCCCTGGAGGTCGCCGAACCCGGCGGCGAGCGCGGTGGTGTTCCCGCCGAGTGCCGTGTCCAGCTCCCGGCCCGCGGTGCGCAGCTGGTCACAGGCCCGGACGGTGTCGTCGGCCCGCACGGTCAGCGGCGCGTTGGCCAGCTCGTGCCCGAACCAGAGCGTGCCGGTGGCCTCGAGCGCGGCGCCACAGTCCCCGTCGGCCCGCGCGTCGGCGGTGTCCTGCTCGATCCCCGCGGCGTCGAACCGCAGCAGCCCGAACGCGAGCAGCACGGGAATCGCCGCTCCCAGCGCCACGAACCGCTGCGTGCGGACCGGGTTGGGCCGCGGCCGCGGCCGGGCGAGCGCCCACCCGTGCACGATGACCGCCACCCACCAGGCCACGACCACGAACTCGAACCAGAGGGTGGGTGTCGTGGTGACGAGCAGGAAGAGCAGCGCGACCGTGACCAGCGCCGCGGTGACGGCGAGGACTTTCCGGCCGAGGAGGACGTAGCCGATGCCGAGGAGGGACGCGTTGCCGAGTGCCACGGCGAGCGGGTCGGCGGGCTTCGGCGGCTTGGGGATGCGGGTGCCGTAGGTGGGGGTGGCGTCGGGGTCGTAGAACGCCGGACGCGGGTCGCTGACCCGGAAGTTCCACTGTGGCTGGACGCCGGGCAGGGGCGGCGGCGGCCCGGCCAGGTGGGGGATGGTGAGCTGCTCGGTGTCGGGGGCGGTCTGAGCCGCCGCCTGCTGGACGGGGATGAACGGCTCGGGCGCCACCAGGGCGGGCTCGGGTGCTGCGGGGGTGCCGAGGGCGGCGGGGAGCGTGACTGCCGCCGCGGCGGCGGCGGGAGACTGGGCAGGGTCGGAGGGTTCCGCCGCTGCTGGGGTGGGCTCGGGTGCCGGCGCTGCCGCCGCGGGCTCGGCTGCGGCGGGTGGCGGTGAGTCAGGTCCCGCAGCGGGTGCACTGGCGGCCGTTTCCGGCGTGGTCGTCTGCGCTTCCCTGGGCAGCCCGGGCTCCGCCGACGGCGTGGGCGGCGGGGTGGGGACAGGCTCAGGCTGCTGCGGGCGGTCCATCGGTGGTTCCTTCCCGGGAACTGGCGGGATGCCGAAAGAATTGTCGCTCGTGAAGCCCGGGAGGGGGCCCGGAATGATCCGGTTGCCAGGTATTGCGTCCGCTTCTTGCCACGTCCTGTGTGGACGGTCAGCGGCACGGCCGAGATCACGGCACGGCAACGATGGAGACACAAAACCGCGGGCCGGTGATGAACACCGACCCGCGGTCCTGATGTACGCCGCCAGGGACTCGAACCCCGAACCCGCTGGTTAAGAGCCAGCTGCTCTGCCAGTTGAGCTAGCGGCGCGCGTGTCGCAGGGGATCTCTCCGCCGCGACGTGAGGAACCGTATCACGTGCCCCTGAGGCCCCAGAAATCGGATTCCTCATCCGGGTGGATGGCCTGCTCCAGGGCGTTGGACGCATCCGGCACACTGTGTCTGACGATCACGGGCAGATGGGGCGGTTGTGTGATGGCTTGGGGTGGCCCGCGGCGGGGCCTGCTTGTCGGCGGGGTGTTGGGCCTCGCCGTGTTGATGATCACTTCATGTACCAGCGGCGAGGCGGAGACGGCGCCGAAGGACGACGCGAGCAGGTCGACGTCGAGCGCGAAGCCCGCGCCGCCGAAGAAGCCGGTGAAGATCACGATCACGCCTGGTGACAAGGCCGTGGACGTGGTCCCGGGCGGCCCGGTGACCATCGCGGCGGTGGACGGCAAGGTCACGCAGGTCACGCTGGTCAACGAGGCCGGTGAGCCGGTGGCGGGGCAGCTGTCCCCGGACGGCACCACCTGGCAGACCACCGAGCCCCTCGGGTTCGGCAAGACCTACACGGCGACGGCGACCGGTGCGGGCACGGACGGCAAGCCGGCCACGGTGACCTCGGTCTTCTCGACGGCGACACCGCGCGTGAAGGCCGATGTCTCCATGAACCCGCTGGACGGCCAGACCGTGGGTGTCGGTCAGCCGCTGGCGTTCTACTTCGACGTCAACATCGAGAACAAGGCCGCGGTGGAGCAGGCGATCCAGATCGGGACGACGCCGCACACCGAGGGCGCCTTCTACTGGTACGACGACAGCGAGGTCCACTGGCGACCGAAGGAGTACTGGGCCGCCGGCACGAAGATCACGGTGAACGCCGCGATCTACGGCAAGGACTTCGGCAACGGCGTGTTCGGCAACGACAGCCGCCTGGCGAACATCACGGTCGGCGACGCGATCGTCGCGACGGCCGACGGTGCCACCCACCAGATGACGGTGACCATCAACGGCGCGGTCGCGCGGACGATCCCGATCTCGATGGGCAAGCCGGGGCACGAAACGCCGGTCGGCACGTACGTGGTCATGAGCGAGCACACGAACTACACGATGGACTCCAGCACCTACGGCGTGCCGACGGACGCGGCGGAGGGCTACCGGACCCACGTGGACGTGGCGAGCCGCATGTCGAACAGCGGCATCTTCTACCACTCGGCTCCGTGGTCGGTCGGCGACCAGGGCCACCGCAACGTGAGCCACGGCTGCATCAACATGACCACGGAGAACGCCCGCTGGCTGCAAGAGATCAGCCAGAAAGGCGACGTGATCACCGTCCAGAACAGCGGCGGCCCGGTCCTCGAGTCGTGGGACGGCCTCGGCGACTGGCAGATCCCGTGGGACCAGTGGGTCGTAGGCGGCAAACGCTGACCTCGCGGAAGAGCCCGGAAGCCCTGTGCTTCCGGGCTCTTCTTTTTGGGATGCCGCAGTGTGGTTTTGTCCTCGCCGGACGGGCTTTGCCTCCGGCGACTCCTCGCCGGAGGGGCAGGTCTCCGGGATGGCAGGGGGCTGGCAACGGGGCTGGTTTGGCAGGGACTCTGTGAGGTGGTCTGCCTGCCATCCCGTCGACCTCACTACGTGCTATCACACCGCGCCGAGGGGGCCGTTCCAGCGTTTGCTGCCGGTTTGGATGTTGGTGCCCCCTCGACGCGGTGTGATCGGGCTTCGCCAGGTCGACGGGATGGCAGGCAGCACACGTGTTGCATAGGCAAGCGCCCGACCGAAGCAGCCCGAAGGGAGACGCACAGAGAGGCCGGAACCCACCAAGGCGAACGCCAATGGCGAACCCCCGAGGAGAAGATGCCGATGCCGAAGGCGAAGGCGAAGGCGAAGGCGCCGAGGGGAAGATGCCGAAGGCGAACCCCCGAGGGAAGGTGCCAGAAGCGAAGGCGCCCACGCAGTCAGGGCGACAAAAACGCACCGTGGGGGGTTTGGGGGGCTCGACCCCCCAGCATGATGACGAACCCAAGGGGGAAGGTGGCCCCGAAGGGCCACCGAACACAACTACCCCGGGTGAGTGACGGGACTTGAACCCGCGACATCCTGGACCACAACCAGGTGCTCTACCAGCTGAGCTACACCCACCATCGCTGCGTGAAGCGTGCAGCGGGCATATCGTAACGTGCCCGTCTGGTGGGTTGGCAAACGGTTAGGGTTTGGGGTTCATCAGGGCCTCTGCCACGGCCTTTGCCTGGTCGCTCGTCGGGCCGGGGGCGGGGACGAAGGCGGTGCCACGGTAGTACTCGAGTTCGCGGATGGACTCCCTGATGTCCGCGAGCGCGCGGTGGGTGAGTCCTTTGTCGGGCTGTGCGTAGTAGATCCTCGGGTACCAGCGCCTGCTCAGCTCCTTGATGGACGACACGTCGATCATCCGGTAGTGGAGGTGGGCGTCGAGGGCGGGCATGTCGCGGGCGATGAAGCCTCGATCGGTGGCGATGGAGTTGCCGCAGAGGGGCGCCGTGCGGGCGTCGGGGATGTGTTTGCGCACGTAGTCGAGTACCTGGGCCTCGGCTTCCGCGATGGTCACGGTCGACTGGCGGACCAGCGGGGTGAGGCCGGACGCGGCGTGCATGTCGCGGACGACGTCCGGCATGGCGTCGAGGGCCGCGTCGTCGGCGTGGATGACTATGTCGACGCCGTCGTCGATGATGTTGAGTTCGGAGTCGGTCACGAGAACCGCGATCTCGATCAGTGCGTCTTTACTCAAGTCGAGACCGGTCATCTCGCAGTCGATCCACACCAGGTTGTCCGTCACCCGACGGAGCTTATCCCGGTACCCTGGTTTGATCTCGCAGGTTGCGGGGGTAAAGGCTTGGCGCGAGGCTTCCCGGTACGCGATTCACCTAGTGGGGCGATGCGGATGGGCAAGGATGTCGAGCGGACCGAGTTCACCCGCGCCGACCGGCAACGGTTCCGGGAGAAGGTCCGGCAGTGTCTGGACGTGTTCGCGCAGATGCTCAAGCAGTCTGCGTTCGACACCGACCGGCCGATGTCGGGGCTGGAGGTCGAGCTGAACCTGGTGGACGCCGCCGGGGACCCGGCGATGAAGAACGAGGACGTCCTTGCCGCGATCGCGGACCCGGACTTCCAGACCGAGCTGGGCCAGTTCAACATCGAGATCAACCTGGCGCCGCGTGTGCTGGGGCCGGACGGGCTGTCCGGGTTCGAGGAGAGCCTCCGCGCGTCGCTGAACGCGGCGGAGGAGCACGCGCGGACGGTCGACGCGAACATCGTGATGATCGGCATACTGCCGACGCTCCAGCACGAGCACATGAACGCCGAGACCCTGTCGTCGAACCAGCGCTACAAGCTGCTCGACCAGCAGATCTTCGCCGCCCGCGGGGAGGATCTGGAGATCAACATCGCGGGTGAGGAGCGGCTGGTCACCCAGGCCGACACGATCGCGCCCGAGTCGGCGTGCACCAGCGTGCAGTACCACCTGCAGGTCGCGCCGGAGCGGTTCGCGGACTTCTGGAACGCGAGCCAGGTCGTCGCGGGCATCCAGGTCGCGCTGGGCGCCAACTCGCCGTACCTGTTCGGCAAACAGCTGTGGGCGGAGAGCCGCATCGCGTTGTTCGAGCAGTCGACCGACACGCGGCCGGACGAGTTGAAGGCGCAGGGCGTGCGGCCGAGGGTGTGGTTCGGCGACCGGTGGATCACGTCGATCTTCGACCTGTTCGAGGAGAACGTCCGGTACTACTCGGCGCTGCTGCCGCTGTGCGACGAGGAGGACCCGTCGCAGGTGCTGGCGGACGGCGGCACGCCGCAGCTGAGTGAGCTTCGGCTGCACAACGGCACGATCTACCGCTGGAACCGGCCGATCTACGACGTGGTCGACGGCCGTCCCCACCTGCGGGTGGAGAACCGGGTGCTGCCCGCGGGCCCGACGGTCGTGGACGTGATGGCCAACGCGGCGCTCTACTTCGGCCTGGTTCGCGCGCTCGCGGAGCAAGAGCGTCCACTGTGGACCCAGATGAGCTTCTCGGCGGCGGAGGAGAACTTCCACGCCGCGGCCAAGGGCGGGATCGGGGCGCGGGTGTACTGGCCGGGGATCGGCGACGTGCCGGTCACCGAGCTGGTGCTGCGCAGGCTGCTGCCGCTCGCGCACACGGGCCTCGACCTGTGGGGTGTCGCGCCCGAGCAGCGGGACCGGCTGCTGGGCGTGATCGAGAAGCGGTGCATCTCCGGGCGCAACGGCTCGACGTGGCAGGTCGACACCGTGCGCGCGCTGGAGGAGACCCGATCGGTGACACGTGAGCAGGCGCTGCGGGAGATGACCCGCCGCTACGCCACCCACATGCACACCAACGAGCCCGTGCACTCCTGGCCAGGGGTGTAGTGGAGTTGTCAGGTCTCCTGCGTCTTGGACGCGTCGACCACGGCGTCGCGGAGCACGGCCCGCAGCCGCCCGACGTCGAGCGGGTTGAGCACGGCCGTCTCACCCGGTGGCGCCACCAGCACGACCCTGCCCTGCCGCACGAACACGGTCAGGTCACGTCGGCGGCCTGCGATGTCGCGACACGTGATCGACCACTCCTTATGGTTGGTCACATTCCCATCCTCTGGCCGTCGGTTTGTACGCGGCTCGATTATTCGTTCGTCACAGAGACGTCGCGACGATGGGGTCGTGACGCGCGTTCTCCATCTCTCCACGAAAGGCATGACCGACCATGGCTGAACCACGCCGCATCGTGATCGTGGGCACCGGGCTCGCCGGCGCCTCGGCGGCAGGTGCGTTGCGTGAGCAGGGCTTCGACGGGGAGGTGCTGCTCGTTGGCGAGCAGCGGTACCGGCCCTACGAGCTGCCCGCGCTGTCCAAGGGCATCCTTCTCGGCGACACCGACGACCCGGACTGGGTGCACGACGAGTCGTTCTACGCCGAGAAGAACATCGAGCTGCGGCTGCACACCCGCGCGACCGCGTTCCACCTCGGCGACCGGACCATCGACGTCGGCGGTGCGACCGAGTCGTGGGACCGGCTGGTGCTCGCCACCGGCTCGACCCCGCGCCGCCTGCGTGTCCCGGGCTCGGACTTCGACAACATCCGCCGGCTTCGCCGCCTCGACGACGCCCGTGACCTGCGCAAGGAGTTCACCGAGGGCAGGCGCGTGGTGATCATCGGCGCTGGCTGGATCGGCTGCGAGGCCGCGGCCGCGGCGCGCAAGCACGGTGCGGACGTCACTGTGATCGACCCGCTGCCGCTGCCGCTGCACCGCGTCCTCGGCGACACCGTGGGCGGCGTGTTCCGCCGCATGCACGAAACCGAGGGCGTCACGTTCCGCCTCGGGATCGGGGTCGCCGAGTACGTCGGCGACGGCGGGCAGGCCACCGGCGTCCGCCTCGACGACGGCACCGAGGTGGCCGGCGACGTGTTCCTGCTCGCGGTCGGCGCGCGGCCGAGGACCGAGCTCGCGCAGAAGGCCGGGCTGGAGCTGTCCGAGGGCAACGGCGTGGACGTCGACGCGACCCTGCGGACCTCGGCACCGGACGTGTACGCGGCAGGGGACATCGCCGCGCAGCTCCATCCGCGCTACGGGCAGCGGGTGCGGGTCGAGCACTGGGCCAACGCGAAGGACCAGGGCGCGCACGTGGCGAAGAACCTGCTCGGCGCGGCCGAGCCGTACACCGCGAGCCCGTACTTCTTCTCCGACCAGTACGACCTCGGCATGGAGTTCCGCGGCCTCGCGGACCCGGTCACCGACGAGCTGGTCGTGCGCGGTGACCTGGAAGGACGCGAGTTCATCGCGTTCTGGCTGCGGGACGGCGCGGTGCGGGCGGCGATGAACGTCAACATGTGGGACGACGGCGACGCGCTGGGTGCCATCGTGGACGCGCAGGCCAGGATCGAGCCCGCGAAGCTGGTCGACGCCGATCTGGCGGGGCTGGCGGGGTAGCCACCGGGGGAGGTCGGATGGCGGAGGGGTCGATCGAGGCGGTCTTCGTGCGGGCGGCGCGACTGGTCGACGAGGGACGGCCGAGGGCGGCGATCGCCGTGTTGGAGTCCGTCCTGGAGGTCTACCCCGACAACGCGGCGGCCTGGTGCCGCCTGTCCGCCGCGTACCTCGAGGTCGGCGAGCCGAGCGAGGCGCTGACCGCCGCCAAGCGCGCCATGACGCTCGGCCAGCCCGCGTGGGCGCACCGGCTCGCGAGTCTCGCGCTCGTCGAGCTGGACCGCCACGACGAGGCCGTGGTGTCCGCGGGCGAGGCCGTGCGCCGCGAGCCGGACGACTGGCGTGGGCTGGTCACGCTGTCCGAGGCGCTCGCGCACAGCGAACCGGAGCAGGCCGTGCGCGCCGCGCGGGCGGCGGTGGCGCTGACGCCCGGCGAAGCCCGCACCCACGAGGTGCTCGGCGACGCCGCCATGCTCGCCCACGACTGGATGCTCGCCGAACAGTCCTACCGCGAGGCGCTGCGCCTCGATCCGGCGAACACGGACGTCGCGGACAAGGTGGCGCGGCTGGAGCACCGGCCGTCGGACGACGCGCGGCGGAAGAGGAAACCGGTCCGCACCCGGGGTGAGCCGGGTTTCGAGCGGGTGCAGCGGATCGCGTGGTACCTGGCGGTGCGGCGGGCCGCGGTGTGGCAGGCGGTGCTGGTGGTCGTGCTGGTGTTCGCGTCGCTGGCGTGGGTGGGGCTGGGGGCGCTGCTGTTCGTCGGGGTGCTGGCGTGGCGGGGGTTCGCGGGGCTGCCGCCCGGGGCGCGGCGGCCGCTGCCCGCGTTGTGGGCGCGGGCGCGGCTGGTGGTCGTCAGCGGGGCGGCGTGCGCGGGTTCGTACGTGGCGCTGCTGGTGTGGACAGTCGTCACGGCACGCGGCGGAGTGTTCGTTTCCTTACTGGTAGTGGCATTTTGCCTGGCTGTGGTCGCAGTTGCGAACAGTTGGTTCGGTCTGTGGCGGATGTGGTCACGCGCTCGTTAGTGTTCGCCCAACTCATTCCGGACTTGGGGGCGGACATGCTTCGTTTTGGTGCTGTGCTGGCCCTTTTCGGGTTCGGGTCGGCGGTGCTGCACTTCACGGACATCCAGTTCAGGCTGCTCATCTGGGCGGAGAAGTGGCAGCCCGCGCTCGGTCTGGTCGTCGGCGGCGTCGGCGCGGTGTTCCTGTTGATCGGGACGCTGCGGAGCAACGACGACGCGGCCGGGCAGCCGGTCCAGCCCGGTCCCGCCCCACAGGCCGCGTTCGGGCAGCCGGAGTGGGCGCCGCCGGGTTCCGGCTACGGGCCGCCCAATCCCGGCTACCCCGGTGGACAGCAGGGTGGTTACCCGCCGCCGCCCGGAGCTGGTCCCGGCCCTGGGTTCGGCCCCGGTCCCGGTCAGCCGCCGATTCCGCAGCAGGGCCCGCAGTACGGTCCCCGGCCCCCGCAGGGGCCGCCGCAGCCGCGCGGTCCGGTGCAGGACTTCGGTCCGCAGGGTGGGCCGCCGTCCGGTCCGTACGGCCGGTAGCTGTTGAATGGCACGGTGGAACTGACGCGCAGGTTCACCGCAGAGCAGTTCGAAAGCGGGCTCGGGTCGTGGGAGTGGCTCGGGCTCGACGGCAGGACACCCGTGTTCGCCTCCCCGTTCGGCGATGTGTTCTTCGAGTCGGGCGACGGCATCTGGTTGCTGGACACCATTGAGGGCTCGCTGTCCTGTCGCTGGCCGGACCCGGCCGCACTGGAGGCAGACCTCCGCACAGACGACGGCCAGGACCAGTTCCTGCTGGCCGGACTCGCACTCGCGGCCGAGAAGCGCGGGCTCGTACCCGCGGAGACGCAGGTGTACGGCTTCACGTCGCCTCCTGTTCTCGGCGGCGCGCTGGACGTGGACAACGTCGAGGTGATCGACTTCGTGGTGTCGCTGAACACCGCCGGGCAGATCCACGAACAGGTCCGCGACCTCCCGCCCGGCACCCCGATCCGGATTTCCTAGGAGCAGCAGCGTGGCTGGTCAGTACGGCGCCTACCAGAACGAGATCTACCTGCAGGGGCTTGGCGAACAGGTGCCCCCGTTCACCACCGACCCGACCCGGTTCGAGGCGGCCGCGCGGGAGAAGCTCGACGACGGTCCCTACGGGTACGTCGCGGGTGGGGCCGGTTCCGGCGCGACGATGCGTGCGAACCGTGCGGCGTTCGACGGGTGGCGGATCGTGCCGCGCATGCTCACCGATGCCACACAGCGTGATCTGGCCACGACCGTGCTCGGTACCGAGTTGCCGTCGCCGGTTCTGTTGGCACCCGTGGGGGTGCAGTCGATCGTGCACCCGGACGGCGAACTGGCCACCGCGCGGGCGGCCGCCGCGCTCGGGGTGCCGATGGTGCTGTCGACGGCGTCGTCGAACACGATCGAGGACGTCGCGGCGGCCAACGGTGCCGGGACGCGCTGGTTCCAGCTGTACTGGCCGAACGACAACGAGGTGACGATCAGCATCCTGCAGCGCGCCAAGGCCGCGGGCTTCTCGACGCTGGTGCTCACGCTCGACACGTGGACGCTCGCGTGGCGGCCCAACGATCTCGACCAGGCGTACCTGCCGTTCATCCGCGGCATCGGCACCGCGATCCCCTTCTCCGACCCGGCTTTCCGCGCGAAGCTCGCGAAGTCGCCGGAGGAGGACCCGACCTCGGCGATCCTGCAGTGGATCCCGATGTTCACCGGCACCGACCACCACTGGGACCAGCTGCCGTTCCTCCGCGAACACTGGGACGGCCCGATCGTGCTGAAGGGCATCCAGCACGTCGACGACGCCCGCCGTGCCGCCGAGGCCGGGATGGACGGCATCGTGGTGTCCAACCACGGTGGACGGCAGGTGGACGGTGCGGTCGCCGCGCTGGACGTGCTCCCGGAGATCGCGGCCGCCGTCGGTGACCGGCTGGACGTGCTGTTCGACTCCGGGGTGCGGACGGGCGCGGACGTGCTGAAGGCCCTCGCTCTCGGCGCGAAGGCGGTGTTGCTGGGGCGGCCCTACGTGTACGGGCTCGCGCTGGGTGGGGAGGACGGGGTTCGCCACGCGGTGCGCGGGATCCTCGCGGACCTGGACCTCACGCTCGGGTTGTCCGGGAACCGCACGCTCGCCGACCTGTCGCCGGACACGCTGCGCAGGATGTAGCTACTTCGCGTCCGCGTAGCAGTCCACCACCGTCGCTTCCAACGGGAAGTGGACCGGGGTGTCGCCGAAGACCAGTTGTGACGCGGACAGTGCGGCCGACCGCACCGCGTCCGCGACCTGGTCGGCGATGGCCGTCGGGCAGTGGACCATCACCTCGTCGTGCTGGAAGAAGACCAGTTGGGCTTCCGTCCCGGCGATGCGCCTGCGGAGCATGGCCAGCAGCGTCAGAGCCCAGTCCGCCGCGCTTGCCTGCACGACGAAGTTCCTGGTGAACCTGCCCCAGTCGCGGGCCGCCTGGCGGGAGCGGCGTTCGTCGGCGTCGGGGGAACCCATCAGTGCTCGCCACTTCTCGCTCGGGGGTGGGGACGTCCGGCCCAGGCGGGAGCGCACCACCTGGCCCTCCTCGCCTGCGCGGGCCGCCGCCTCCACGTACTCCACCGCCTGCGGGAAGCGCTTGCGCAGCTTCGCCAGCAGCGGGCCCGCGCCGCCGCTGGTGCCGCCGTACATGGCGGACAGCATCGCGATCTTCGCGTGTCCCCGGTCGCCGTCGAAGACCTCCTCAGCCAGGCCCGCGTACAGGTCCACGCCGCGGGAGACGTCCGCGAGCTTGCGGTCGCCCGCCAGTGCGGCGAGGACCCGGGGCTCGAGCTGGGCCGCGTCCGCCACCACCAGCGACCAGCCGTCGTCCGCGCGGACCGCCGTGCGCAGTTGTTTCGGCAGCTGCAGCGCGGCGCCACCACGCGTCGCCCACCGCCCCGAGACCACACCGCCCACCACGTACTCCGGGCGGAACCGGCCGCCGGCCACCCAGGTGTCCAGCCACGACCAGCCGTGCGCCACCCACAGCCGAGCCAGTTCCTTGTAGCGCAACAGCGGGGCCACCGCAGGGTGCTCGACCTCCTTGAGCACGTGCGCCCTGCTCGACGGCACGTCGATGCCCGCGCGCGCGAACGCCCGGACCACGCTCGCCGGGTTGTCCGGGTTGACCTGCCGCGCCTCGGGCGCGCCCACCAGCCCGAACGCCGCGGTGATCTCCTCGGCCAGCTCCGCGAGGACCTTCGGGCGCGCACCCGTCGCCGGTTTCGGGCCCAGCAGGTCCGTGAGCAGGTCCGTGTGCACGTCCGCACGCCACGGCAGCCCGTGGTCGGTCATCTCCGCGGCCGCCAGCGCGCCCGCGGACTCAGCCGCCACCAGCAGGCGTAATCGGTCCGGCTGCGCGGTCGCCGCGATGCGCCGCTGCTGGTCGTCGTACACGGCGGCGGCCGCCGTGAGCGGGTCGGTGCCCGCCGGGGCCGGTTCCCGTTCCGCCTCGAACAGGGCGGGCTGCTCGACGCGTGCGGCGGGGCGCGGATCGTCCGGTTCCGGCAGGTCACGCATGCGTGCCCACGCGGCGGCCAGGTTGCGCGGACGGCCGGGGCGCTCCTCGAACGCCAGCAGGATGCCCTCGGTGAGCGCCAGGTCGTGACAGCGGTCCAGGCGCACGCCCGCGCGCAGCAGGTCGGGGTAGAGCGCCTCGACCGAGGGCAGCACCCAGCGCGCGTCCCGCCCGGCCATCCATCCGGCCAGGTCACCGACGCGTTCCGGCACGCCGGAAGCGCCGAGCACCCGCCCGGCGCCGTCCGCTTCCGGCACGACCACGACCCGCATGCCCGCATTGTGCGCCGGGGCACCGACATTTTGTGGTGGGCCGCCTGTGGACCGTTAGTTAACTAGCCAGTAGGTTCGAGGGAAGGGACGTGACGAGGAGGTCAGCGAGTGTTCAGGGCGCTCTCCCAGGTACCGGCCGCGATCCGCGGGTTCGACGTGCTCAGGCGCGCCGGGCTGGCCCCGGTGGCCCGTCCCGACCAGGCACTTCGGTCCCTGCTGACGCTGAGAAGGCTCGGCCCGATCGCAGGCGCCGCGCAGGTCGCGGCCGACCGGGACGACACGGCCGTCGCGATCGTCGACGAGCAGGGGTCGCTCACCTACCACCAGCTGGGCCTCCGGGCGAACGCGCTGGCCAGGGCGTTCGCCGACCGCGGCCTCGGGCCCACGTCGGTCATCGCGCTGCTGGCCCGCGACCACCGCGGCGCGGTCGACACGATGATCGCGGCCGGGAAGCTCGGCGCCCGCATCCTGCTCATGAACACCGGCTTCGCGAAGCCGCAGCTCGTGGACGTCGCCCGCCGGGAGAGGGTCGAGGCGGTCGTCTACGACCAGGAGTTCACCTCATTGGTGGCCGCGCTCGACAACGACGTCCAGCGCGTCCTCGCGTGGGTCGACGATGGCGAGCCCGACGTCGCCACCCTCGAGGAGCTGATCGCCGCCACCGACGACCGGCCCATGCCGAAGCCACCGAACCCCGGCGGTCTCGTGCTCCTGACCAGCGGCACCACCGGCACTCCGAAGGGCGCGCCGCGCACGGTCCGCTCGCCGCTCGCCGCCGCCCAGTTCCTCGACCGCATCCCGCTGCGCACCGGCGAGTGCACCGTCATGGCCGCGCCGCTGTTCCACGGGACCGGTCTGTCGCAGTTCTTGCTGTCGCTCTCGCTCGGCTCGACCGTGGTGCTGCGCCGCAAGTTCGATCCCGAGGCGACGGTCAGCGCCGTCCAGGACAACAGGGCGACCGCGCTCGTGCTGGTGCCGACCATGCTGCGGCGCATCCTCGACCTCGGCGACGACGTGCTGGCGAAGTACGACACGTCGTCGCTGCGCATCATCTTCTGCGCCGGTTCCGCGCTGCCGCCCGAGCTGGGCAACCGCGCGACCGAGGCGTTCGGCGACGTCGTGCACAACCTGTACGGGTCGACCGAGGTCGCGGTGGCGACGGTCGCGACACCGGCCGACTGGCGCAGGGCACCGGGCACGGTCGGCCGCGCGCCGGTCGGCTGCCGGGTCGCGCTCTACGACGAGGACGGCGGGAAGGTCACCGCGCCGCACGTCGTCGGCCGCGTGTTCGTCGGCAGCATGCTGTCGTTCGAGGGCTACACCGACGGCAGGCACAAGGAGATCATCGACGGTCTGCTGTCCAGTGGGGACGTCGGTCACTACGACGACGACGGCCTGCTGTTCATCGACGGCCGCGACGACGACATGATCGTGTCCGGCGGCGAGAACGTGTTCCCCGGCGAGATCGAGAACCTGCTGCTGGAACACGACGCCGTCGCCGAGGCCGCGGTGGCCGGCATGGCCGACGAGGAATACGGGCAGCGGCTCGCCGCGTACGTGGTGCGCAGGCCGGACGTGGACGTCGATGGCGAGGAGCTGAAGGCGTACGTGAAGGCCAATCTCGCCCGGTTCAAGGTGCCGCGCGACATCGTGTTCGTCGACGAGCTGCCGCGCAACGCGACCGGCAAACTCCTGCGCAACAAACTCGGCTGAGTTATCACATCGAGAATTCGAACGCAACCGCAGATCGTCGTGAATTCTGTCCCAGAATGCGGGCAAATTACGGCCGGGTAATTCCAGACGATCGTCGGGTCGGCACACTTCGCCAGGTCAGCGTGTTGCCAGTAGTCCATTTGGGCTAGAACTGGTAACGGTCAGTCATTGCCCCGAGTCCTGGCTCGGAGGTTGCATGGCCATTAGGCAGCCACGCCAAACGTTTTAGGGGCACCAATTGCAACTGGTGTGGTTTGCCCGTTTATCAGTCGGGGACTGGAAGGTTGAGCAATGAAACTCACGGGTCGGGGCCGGCTTATCGCCGGCGCGGGAGTCGCGGGAGCGGTGGCGGTCGCCACCGCGTTCGCGGCGGTGCCCGCACAGGCAGCCGAGGGGCAGATTCTGCTGGCCGGGAGCGAGAACTCGGTCGCGGACAGCTACATCGTCGTGCTGAAGGACAACATCCGGAGCGCGTCCGTCGCGGCCGAGGCGTCGAGCCTGTCGGCCAAGTACGGCGCGGAGGTCAGCCGCACGTACTCGAGCGCGCTGAACGGGTTCGCCATCCACGCGACCGAGGCGGAGGCGAAGCAGCTCGCCGCCGACGGCGCGGTCGAGTTCGTGCAGCAGAACCAGACGTTCACCATCAACGACACGCAGGAGAACCCACCGTCGTGGGGGCTTGACCGACTCGACCAGCGCGACCTGCCGCTGGACAGCTCGTACACGTACGAGAGCAAGGGTGACGGCGTCACCGCGTACGTGATCGACACCGGTGTCATGGTCGACCACCCGACGTTCGAGGGCCGGGCGACCGGCGGCTTCGACGCGATCGACGGCGACGACGACCCGGCCGACGGGCACGGCCACGGCACGCACGTGGCGGGCACGATCGGTGGCGCCGAGTACGGCGTGGCGAAGGGCGTCGGCATCGTCGGCGTCCGGGTGCTGGACGACAGCGGCTCGGGCACGACCGAGCAGGTCGTCGCGGGCATCGACTGGGTGGCGCAGAACGCCAGCGGCCCGTCGGTGGCGAACATGAGCCTCGGCGGCGGTGTCGACGAGGCCCTGGACGAGGCCGTGCGCGGTGCCATCACCGCCGGTGTGACCTTCGCGATCGCGGCGGGCAACTCGTCGGCCGACGCGGCCGACTTCTCGCCTGCCCGCGTGACCGAGGCCATCACGGTCGCCGCGTCCGACGACGCGGACGGCCAGGCGTCGTTCTCCAACTTCGGCGAGCTCGTCGACATCTACGCCCCGGGCGTGGACATCACGTCCTCGTGGAACGACGGTGCCACCAACACGATCAGCGGCACCTCGATGGCCACCCCGCACGTCGCGGGCGCGGCCGCGCTGTTCCTGTCCGCCAACCCGGACGCCACCCCGGCGGACGTGGCGACGGGCCTGACCGGCGCCGCGACCCCGGACAAGATCACCAACGCCAGCCCGGGCACGCCGAACCTGCTCCTGTACACGGGCGCGTGATCGGTTCGCCATAGCTCGCTGAGTTCGGAGGAGCCGTCTTCGGGGCGATCACGCCCTGGGGACGGCTCCTCGTTTTCTCGTGGCGGGCTGGTGAATCCGGTCCGCGGGGCGACAGGCGCGTGCCGGTGCCCGTCGGTAGACTGACGGCGCGGGAAGCCCCCTGGATCGGGTGGGGGTTGAGAGGTCCGCGCACGAGGCGATGGTGCGTTGTCTGGTGCCTGTCGGGCCTCGGGGTTTGGCGGAGCGCTCGGCCGGTTTGCGGCCGGGCGCTCCGTTTTTGCTCTGGGTGGCCGGTGGGGTCCACAAAGGATCACTTCGCCGGGAGACCGAGGTGCTCCCGCACTTCCGGGGCGTCTTCGTGGACGTGCCACTCCGTGACCTGGTCACCGATGACGGTAGCCGTCCACAGGGCCGGGCCTGCCAGCGCCGGTTCCGAGCACTCCGAACGACCCACGATCATGACCACGTCACCCCGAGTGAAGAACGCCGTGAACACGTTCTGGTAGTCAGGGAACGACTCGAAGAAACCCCGCCACGCGGCCAGGCACGCCGGTTTCCCCGACACGACGTTCGACGCCGCGTCCACGAACCGGTGGTCGTCGGACATCAATACCGCCAACCCCGCCAGGTCGCCGGCGTTGATTGCGTCGTTGAACTGGGTGGCCACCTCGGCCGGCTCCGGAGGCATGTCCGCAGGATAGGCGCGCTGACCACATGATGTTGTGCAGTGACGCAGGTCTCAGGCGAATCGAGACGGGTCTGCATCGATGAACTCGGTTTTTCGCGGCTAGGGTGCTTTTCGTGGACTTCTCGCACTCGGCCACGGCGGCCGACTACCTGGGCCGGGTGTCCGACTTCGTGCGGACCGAGATCGAGCCGGTGGAGCCCGAGTACCACCGGGCCCTCCACGCGAGCGCCGACCCCTGGACGGTCCTGCCCGTCATCGGGGAGCTCAAGGCGAAAGCACAGGACCAGGGGCTCTGGAACCTGTTCCTCCCGGACACGGAACGCGGCGCGGGCCTCTCGAACGTCGAGTACGCGCCCCTCGCCGAGCAGATGGGGCGGTCGTTCATCGCGCCCGAGGTCTTCAACTGCAACGCGCCCGACACCGGCAACATGGAGGTCCTCCTCCAGTACGGCAGCCCTGAGCAGCAGGAACAGTGGCTCGCGCCGCTCCTGCGCGGTGAGATCCGCTCCGCCTTCTGCATGACAGAACCCGCCGTCGCCTCCTCCGACGCCACCAACATGGCGGCCACCGCGGTGGTCAAGAGCGATGAGATCGTGATCAACGGGCGGAAGTGGTGGAGCACGGGCGTCGGCCACCCGAACTGCAAGTTCGTGATCTTCATGGGGCTCACCGACCCGGAGGCGGACCGGCATCGGCGTCACTCGATGGTGCTGGTGCCGATCGACACCGAAGGGGTGAAGGTTGAGCGCATGCTGTCCGTGTTCGGGCACCGGGATGAGCCCTACGGGCACGGCGAGGTCAGTTTCACCGACGTTCGGGTGCCGCTGAGCAACGTGATCGCGGGACCCGGGCGCGGGTTCGAGATCGCCCAGGGGCGGCTCGGGCCGGGCCGCATCCACCACTGCATGCGGCTCATCGGGCTCGCCGAGCGGTCACTCGGGCTGGCCTGTGCGCGGGCCAGCCAGCGGGAGGCGTTCGGCAAGCCGCTCGCCAACCTCGGCGGCAACCGGGAGCGCATCGCCAAGGCGCGGATCGCCATCAACCAGGCGCGACTCCTCGTGTTGCACACCGCGTGGCTGCTCGACACCGAGGGCCTCGCCGGGGCGCGCAGTGAGGTGTCGCAGATCAAGGTCGCCGTGCCGAACATGGCGCTCGAGGTGATCGACATGGCCATCCAGCTGCACGGCGCCGCAGGCCTGTCCGAGGACTTCCCGCTCGCCGCCGCCTACTCCGGCGCA
This sequence comes from Actinophytocola algeriensis, assembly GCF_014203735.1. Lineage (GTDB taxonomy): Bacteria > Actinomycetota > Actinomycetes > Mycobacteriales > Pseudonocardiaceae > Actinophytocola > Actinophytocola algeriensis. The sequence goes on from NZ_JACHJQ010000001.1 coordinate 707,485, forward strand.
CGATCGCTGCGGCTCGCCGACGGACCCGACGAGGTCCACATGGGACTGGTCGCGCGACACGAACTGGCCGCATACAAGAATGGCTGACCGGGTCCTCGTCACCGGTGGCGCGTCCGGGCTCGGGCGGGCGATCGCCGCCCGGTTCCACGCCGAGGGCAGGCGGGTCCTGCTGTCCGATGTGGACGGTGCGGCCGCCGCACTGGCGGCGGAGGAGATCGGCACGTCGGCGCTCCCGCTCGACGTCACCTCCGGCGAGGACTGGGCGAAGGCCCGCGACTGGTGCGAGCGCGAGTGGGGCGGGCTCGACGTGCTCGTCAACAACGCGGGTGTCGGCGCGGGCGGCCGCTTCGAGAAGATCGGCATGGCCGACTGGGACTGGATCTGGGAGATCAACGTCAGGGGCGTCGTACTCGGGTGCCGGGCCTTCGTGCCGGACTTCAAGGCGCGCGGCGCCGGGCACCTGGTGAACGTCGCCTCGCTCGCCGGGATCATGAACCTGCCCGCGATGAGTTCCTACAACGTCACCAAGGCCGCGGTGATCTCGCTGTCCGACACGCTGCGCCTCGAACTCGAACCGTACGGCGTGCACACGACCGTCGTCTGCCCCGCGTTCGTGCGCACCAACCTCGGTGACCGGCTGCGCAGCCCCGACCCGGCGACGGCGCGGCTGGTGGACAAGCTGATGACGTCGTCGACCATCACCGCCGAGGACGTCGCGGACCAGGTCTTCGACGCCGTGGCACGTAAGAAGTTCCTCCTGCTCACCCACCCGGACGGGCGCCGGTCCGCGTTCCTCAAGCGGCTCGGCCTCACCGACGGGCAGGTGCGCAAGTACTGGGCGCGGCTGCGGAGCCGCGTCGAGAACACAGTCGAGAAAGGTGACCGGTGACAGCCTTGCGGGACGAGCCCGGCGCGCTGCGGGACGAGGACGCGTTCGACACGGCGGCCGTGCACGGGTGGCTGTCGTCCAGAGTGGACGGACTGGCCGAGCCGCCGAAGGTGCGGCAGTACCCGGGTGGCGCCTCGAACCTGACCTACCTGCTGTCCTATCCGGACCGTGAGCTGATCCTGCGCCGCCCGCCCGCCGGGCACAAGGCCGCGTCCGCGCACGACATGCGCCGCGAGTACACCGTGCAGGACAAGCTCAAGCCGGTCTACCCGTACGTCCCGAACGTGCTCGCCCTGTGCACCGACCACGACGTGCTCGGCTCGGACTTCTACGTCATGGACCGCATCGACGGCATCATCCTGCGCGGCGACCTGCCGGCGGGGCTGACGCTGTCGCCGCACGAGGCGTCCTCGCTCGCGTACCGCACGTTCGACCGGCTCATCGAGCTGCACGAGGTTGACCCGGACGCGGCAGGCCTTTCGGATCTCGGCAAGGGCGCCGGATATGTCGCCCGCCAGGTGCGTGGCTGGTCCGACCGCTACCGCAAGGCCCGCACGCCGGACTCGCCCGACGGCGAGACCGTGATGAACTGGCTGGCTGACCACCAGCCCGGCGATGTCCGAACCTGTGTGATCCACAACGACTTCCGGTTCGACAACGTGGTCCTCGATGACGACCTCGACGTCGTCGGTGTCCTCGACTGGGAGATGGCCACGCTCGGCGACCCGCTCATGGACCTCGCGGGCTGCATGGCGTACTGGATCCAGGCCGACGACGACGAGATCGCGCAGCTGTCCCGGCGCCAGCCATCGCACCTGCCCGGCATGCCCAAGCGCGCGGAACTGGTCGCCTACTACTGCGACCGCATGGGCCTCTCCGCCGACAACTGGGTGTTCTACGAGGTGTTCGGCTGGTTCCGGCTGCAGGTGATCATGCAGCAGATCTACTACCGCTACCACAGTGGACAGACGCACAACGAGGCGTTCGCCGGGTTCCCGCGGTTCGTGGCGTACCTCGACGAGCGGTGCGGGCGGGCGATCGCGTGACCGCGCTCTACCTGCTGCGGCACGGGCAGGCGTCGTTCGGCGGCGCCGACTACGACGTGCTGTCCGCGACCGGCAAGCAGCAGGCCGTGGTGCTCGGCACCGAGCTGCGGCGCAGGGAGCTGACCGTGGCTTCGGTGTGGAGCGGCACGCTGCGCCGCCAGCTCGACACCGCGTCGGCCTGCCTCGCCGAGGCAGGCATCGAGCTGCCGGTCCGCGAGGACGCGCGGTGGAACGAGTACGACCACCTGGGGCTCGTGCCGTCCGGGCAGCCGGTCGCCGAGCTGGAGGACGCCACCCGCGAGTTCCAGCGCCTGCTCGACCAGGCCATCGAGGCGTGGATCACCGGAGGGCACGCGGCGGGCTCGACCGGCACGTGGACCCAGTTCACCGACGGCGTCCGCGCCGCGCTCGGCGAGGTGTTCGCCGAGCTGCCACGCGGCACGGCGGCGCTCGTGTTCACCTCCGCCGGCGTGATCAGCGCGGTGTGCTCGGTGTTGCTGTCCGCGCCCGCCGCGGGTTACCTGGCACTCAACCGCACGATGGCGAACGCCAGCATCACGAAGCTGGTGCGGGGGCGGTCCGGGGTGAGCCTGGTGTCGGTCAACGAGCACGGCCACTTCGACGGACCCCACCGCGACCTGCTCACCTACCGGTAGGAGGACGCATGGCCCGCCCGAAGATCTCACCCAAGGTGTGGCGCCCGCCGACGGCGCAGAAGCCGCACCCCGACCCGCTGCCGAAGCTGACCGTCGTGCAGGTCAACGGGTTCGGCGCCGAGGACGTGCTGGTCGAGAAGGGCCACGTGTTCACCGGCGTCGAGGACGGCCGGATCCTGCGGCTCACCCCCGACGGCCGCAGGCTCGACATGGTCGCCGACACCCGGGGCCGCCCGCTCGGCCTCGAGCTGTACCCGGACGGGCGCCTCCTGGTGTGCGACTCGAAACGCGGGCTCCTGCTGGTGGACCGGCAGTCCGGCGACCTCGAGGTGCTGGTGCCGCGCGGCCCGGACCTGCGGGTGTGCAACAACGCGGCGGTCGCGGCCGACGGGACCGTGTACTTCACCGACTCGACCTCCCGGTTCGACCTCGACCACTGGAAGGCCGACCTGCTGGAGCACAGCGGCACCGGCCGCCTGCTGCGCCGCACCCCGGACGGGCAGGTCGACGTGCTGCTGTCCGGCCTGCAGTTCGCGAACGGCGTGGCACTCGCACCCGACGAGTCGTGGGTGGTCGTCGCCAGCACCGGGTCCTACCGGCTCGACCGCGTCGAGCTGCCGTCCGGCAAGCACAGCACGCTGGTCGAGGCCCTGCCCGCGTTCCCGGACAACATCGCGACCGGCTCGGACGGTCTCGTGTGGGTCGCCATGGCGTCACCGAGGATCGCGGCGCTCGACCTCGCGCACCGGCTGCACCCCGCCATCCGCAAGGCGGTGTGGGCGCTGCCGGAACCGTTGCAGGTCAAGGAGAAGCGGGTCGTGTGGGTCCGTGCGGTGGACGGCGCGACCGGCAAGGTCGTCCACGACTTCCGTTCCGTGCACCCGGATTACCACATGGTGACGGGTGTCCGCGAGGACGGCGGTGTCGTGTACCTGGGCAGTCTCAACGAGCGCGCGATCGCCTACTTCTCGCTGCCCTGACCCCGCTCCGGTCCAGGTGCACGGCGTAGGTGGCGCCTTCCTCGGTCACGCGCGGCACCGCCCACCGGTCCGCGGGCGGCCACTCGTCGACGGGTGCGGGACGCGCTCTGACAGTATCGGCGCGGTGACCGACGAATTCGGGATCGAGCCGCGTGGCCGCCGCCGCGTCCTGTGGTGGGTCGCCGCGGTGGGGATCCTCGTCGCCGTCGTGGTCGTGTCGTTGGTGCGCGACGGGGACCCGGACGACGCGCTGCTCACGGCTGAGGACTTCGGCGGCGGGTACGACGTCGCGGCCATGACGGCCGCCGAGTTCGCCCAGTCCGGCGCCACCGACCTCCCCGAGGACATCGAGCCGCCCGAGTGCGCCGAACTGCTGCGCTCACGGCCGGAACCTGCCAATCCTGAACTCGCCGCCGGCGTGTCGGCACGGGGTGCGCGCACCGCCTACCTGGAGGTGGTCCTGCCTGCCGACGACGTGTCCGAATGGGACACCGACAGGCTGGACGAGGTGGTCGGCACCTGCGGGACCACCACCTTCGACGACGGGGACACCACCGGCACGGTCGAGTTCAGCCACCTCGACGTGCCGGTCGAGGACGGGTTCGCCCTCGCGGCACGGGTTTCGGGCAGCGACGGGGTGGTGACGCTCGGTGTCGCCGTCTCGCGGATCGGGGAGCACGTGGTGGTGCTGACCGGGGTCGCGCAGGGAGACCTCGACGAACGCGAGTTCTCCCGGCTGGTGCGGGCCGCGGGTGAACGGGTGTCAGCTCACCTCTGACCAGGCCTCGTCGACGAGCTTCGCCACGTCCTCGGGCTGCTGGCCGAGGTCGCCGGTGGCACGGGTGATCGTCACCGTCAGGTCGCCCGCGGTGCGCAGACACGCCATGACGATCGGTGGCTGGCCGGGGCTGTTGCGCACCGCGCACGCCACGGACCCGTACCGCAGGATCTCCTCGACCGGCTTGTCGGTGCCGAGGTCCTCGGGGTCGGTGAACGGCACGTACGGCGGGAACGGGCTCGGCGCGCGGACGACCTCGAGGGTGAACATCGTGTCGAGGCCTTCGGTCGAGTACCGCCGCACCACCGCACCCGCACCGTCGTGAGCTGCCGAAAGGCGGGCCGAGCTCTCCTCGTCGTAGCGCTCGTAGCGGTCGACGACCTGCTGGTGCCCGCCCTCCGAGCCGGGGTCGGGCGTCTTGTCGAAGCGGTAGTACTCGCCGATCCGTTCCGGCGCGGAGACGTCCGCCGAGGAACCGCGTTCGTTGCCGAATAGCAACCAAAATCCGGACGTCAGCGCGGCGCCGACGATCAGGCCCGCCACACCCGTGAAGACTGCGATCGCACGAGGATTCGCGCGGCCATTCGGCGGTGCCGGTACCGGCATCCGGGTGCCTTGTGCTGGTGTCGGGAACTCTTCGAACCGCTCACCGGACTGGGGGTTCATCGACGTCCGATCTCCCGTTCTCTCCATAACAATTCCGGGGTTGACACTCGCGCGGGCACTGGTCCACAGTTGGCCGCCGTTAACCGATCAAGTTGGCGAGTAGTGTGCCAGCCCTAGCTGGTCACAGTCAGGTCCGGTCCGAAATGGACCGGCGAAGAGGAGTCGAGGATGACTCGGGACACGAGCCGCGTTATCGGCTTGGCCTACGCGCTCCCGTGCCGCCGTGTCCCCATCGGGTCCGCTCACCACTTTCCGGTATACCGTGTGCCGCCCAGTACCTACATGGCCCAAGGTGCTGGTGCGGTTCTGGTTCCATTTTGATCGACAGGAGAGAACGAGATGAGTGGTAAAGCAAGGGTGCGCGGTGCCGCCTTGCTTGCCGTCGCGGCGGTCGTGCTGGCCGGTTGTGGCGATAGCGGTTCCGACGGCGGGGGCGAGAACGCGGCGAGCGGTGCGCTCGAAGGTCGCGGCCCGATCAAGTTCGCGACCGGCAAGGACACTTCTGGCAACATGCAGAAGCTGGTCGACGAGTGGAACGGCGAGCACCCGGACGAGAAGGTCGAGATCGTCGAGCTTCCCGAGGCCGCTGACGAGCAGCGCAATCAGATGATCCAGAACGCGCAGGCGCAGTCCAAGGAATTCACGATCCTCAACCTGGACGTGGTGTGGACCGCGGAGTTCGCCGCGAACCGGTGGGTCATGCAACTCCCCGAGGACCAGTTCGACCTCGAGAACTTCCTCGAGCCCGCCGTGAACACCGGCAAGTACCGCGACAACCTGTACGCGGTCCCGGTGTACTCCGACGGCGGCCTGCTCTACTACCGCAAGGACCTGCTCGACGCCGCGGGCGTGACCGCGCCGCCGAAGACGTGGGCCGAGCTGAAGGACGCCTGCGCCAAGGTGAAGGCGACCCCCGCCAACGCGGGCCTTGGCTGCTACGCGGGCCAGTTCGACAAGTACGAGGGCCTCACGGTGAACTTCTCCGAGGCCGTGCAGTCCGCCGGTGGCTCGATCCTCGACGAGTCCGGCAAGCCGACCGTCAACACCCAGGAGGCCAAGGACGGCCTGAACTTCCTGGTTGACGGCGTGAAGACCAAGGAGATCCCGGACGCCGCGATCACCTACAAGGAGGAGGACGGCCGCCGCGCGTTCCAGGACGGGCAGCTGATCTTCCACCGCCAGTGGCCGTACCAGTACGCGCAGGCCAACGCGACCGACGGTTCGTCCAAGGTGGCGGGCAAGTTCCAGGTCGCGCCGCTGCCCGGCAAGGACGGCCCCGGTGTGTCCACCCTTGGCGGTCACAACTTCGCGATCTCGGCGTTCGCCGACAACAAGGCGACCGCGCTGGACTTCATCAAGTTCTTCACCAGCGAGGAAGCCCAGAAGTCGAACCTGCTCGCCACGTCCCAGGCACCGACCAGGGCAAGCCTGTACGACGACCCCGACATGATCAAGCAGTTCCCGTACCTGACCACGCTGAAGGAGTCGATCCTCAACGCGGTGCCCCGGCCGCAGGCCGTGAAGTACGGCGACGTCACGGCGGCCATGCAGGAGGCCGCGTACAGCGCGATGACCGGTGAGGCCAGCACCGACGACGCGCTGGCCGAACTGCAGACGAAGCTCGAGTCGCTGACCGCGCAGTAGCTCCGGACAAGCCGGCCGGGCAGGCCCATTTCAGGACTTGCCCGGCCGGTTTCCCTGTTTCTCACCTCTGGAGTGCTGACGTGACAGCGACTGACGCGCCGCCGCAGGCCGCGGCAGGCGCCCCCAAGAAACAACCATCCACCGCGAAGAGCGACCCGCAGAAGCACGGCCGCCTCGCACTGCTCCTCCTCACCCCCACCTTCCTCGTGCTGGCGCTCGTGATCGGCTACCCGCTGATCGCGGCGATCCGCGAGTCGCTGTACCAGAAGGCGGAGGGGGTCGACGAGTCCGGCTTCGTCCTCGAGGGCGAACGGTTCGTCGGTATCGACAACTACTCCGCGATCTTCACCGGCGAGTCGGCCGAGCGGTTCTGGAACGCGTTCTTCAACACCACGTTCTTCACCGTCACCACGTTGATCCTCGAGATCGTCATCGGCGTCACCATGGCGCTCGTGATGCACCACGCGCTGCGTGGCAAGGGCCTCGTCCGGGCCAGCATCCTCGTGCCGTGGGCGATCCCGACCGCCGTGTCCGCGATCATGTGGCAGTTCATCTTCACGGCCGACGGTGTCGCCAACGAGGTGCTGAACTCGCAGATCCTCTGGACCACGGAGGGTTTCCAGGCCAAGATCGCGGTCATCATCGCGGACGTGTGGAAGACCGCGCCGTTCGTCGGCCTGCTCGTGCTCGCTGGCCTGCAGATCATCCCGAACGACGTCTACGAGGCGGCCAGGGTCGACGGCGCGTCCGCGTGGAAGCAGTTCTGGCGGATCACGCTGCCGCTCGTGAAGCCCGCGCTGCTGGTGGCGATCCTGTTCCGGGGGCTCGACGCACTGCGCATGTTCGACCTGCCGTTCGTGATGATCGGACAGCGAAAACAGTCGGTGGAGACGTTGTCGATGCTCGCCCAGGAGGAAGCGTCGCAGCTGAGAATCGGACCCGCCGCGGCCTATGCGGTGGTGCTGTTCGTCTACGTGTCCCTGATCGCCTACGCGTTCGTCAAACTGCTCGGCGCCGACGTGATCGGTGAGGCACGCGCGCGTGCCAAGGAGACCAAGCAGCGCAAGGCGAAGGCGGTGACGGCGTGAGTGACATCAAGGCCCCCGGCGGGCGTCGGTGGCTGTTCAACATCGGCATCGCGGTCATCGTGCTCTACTGCCTGGTGCCGTTCTACTGGATGGTGGTCTCGGCGTTCCGGCGCACGAGCGACATCGGTGACAACTCGCCGCTGCCCAGCCCGTTCTCGCTCGACAACTTCGAGGCGGTGTTCTCACCTGCCGTCGGGTTCTGGCGGTCGCTGGGCAACAGCCTGGTCGTCGCGGGCACGACCACGATCGTCACGCTGATCGTCGGCACGTTCGCGGCGTACACCATCGCGCGGCTGGACTTCCGGTTCAAGAACATCGCCGCCGGGATCATCATCGCGACGTCGATGTTCCCCGGTGTGTCGCTGATCGTGCCGCTGCTGAAGCTGTTCACCGACATCGGCTGGATCAACACCTACCAGTCGATGATCCTGCCGAGCCTCTCGTTCGCGCTGCCGCTCGCGGTGTGGACGCTCGCCACGTTCTTCCGGCAGATGCCGAAGGAGCTGGAGGAGGCGGCGATGGTGGACGGACTGACGCGTGGGCAGGCGTTCCGCAAGGTGATCCTGCCGCTGGCGGCGCCGGGCATGTTCACCACCGCGATCATCACGTTCATCGCGGCGTGGAACGAGTTCATCATCGCGCTGTCCATGGTGAACCAGAAGGAGATGAAGACCGCGACGGTCGCCATCTCCCAGTTCACCGGTGCCTACGGATATGACAGTCCATTCGGGACGAAGATGGCCGCGGGGGTGATCGTGACGGTGCCACTGGTGGTCGTGGTGCTGATCTTCCAGCGACGCATCATCGCCGGTCTCACCGCAGGAGGCGTCAAGTAATGAGGAAACGGCCGGTCTTACTCGGCTCCGTGTTGGCACTCGTCGCAACCGCGCTGGCGGTACCGGCCAGCGCGGAGGCAAGACCGGCGGTCGGTTTGGCAGGTGGTGCGTTCGAAGCGCGCCACCTGACCGAACTGTCCGAGACGACGAGACTGGCCGACCGGCGGGCCCTCGTCACGGGGGACCGCGTCATCGCGATGGGCGACGCCGACGGGTTGTACCCGGCGAGCGGCTGGCACATCCGCGGTGAGATGGGTGGCGTGTGGACACCGCCCGTGAAGCTGCTCGACGGCATCTGGTTCGCCGTCGACGGCGCGTGGCTCGGGGCGGACACCCCGGCCGCCGAGTACACGACCGGGTGGGGCTACCACCGGTTCGCGTACCAGCAGACCGGGGTGTCCGTCGACCGCGTCGACTTCGCACCCGACGGGGTGCGCGCCAACGTGATCGGCCTGACGCTCCGCAGCGACTCGCGGCGGACCGTCGACCTCGCGATGGACGCGCACTCCGAGCTGATGTCCGCCTACCCGTGGGGCTGGACCACCCCGGGCGCGGCGGAGAAGAACCTGCCCGACACCGGTTCCTACGCCGACGGGACGCTGCGCTTCCGCGAGGAAGGCGACGGCCACGACTACGCGGCGGTCGTCGGTTCCTCTGCGCGGCCGGTGAGCCACGAACTGGGCCAGGACCACCGCGGCCCGCAGGACCCGGCCGTGGTCTGCCCCGCTGACGGCACCGCGCCGCCGCGCTGCGACGACTCGGCGTTCGGCAAGGGCACCGGCGGGCGGCTGAACTACTCGGTCGACCTGAAGCCCGGCAAGGCCACCACCGTGTGGTTCACCGTCGCGGGTTCCGACCAGGGCCCTTCCTCGGCACGGTCGGAGTACGCGAAGGCGTCGCGCGACCCGGTCGCCGCACTGCGGTCCAAGGTGGACAGTCGCCTTTCCGTGGCGCGCAACACGGTGGTCGACCTGCCGGGGAACCGCGCGCTGCAGCAGAGCGTCGAGTGGAGCAAGCAGAACCTGGCCGACTCGGTGCAGGAGTCGCACGACCTGGCGCTGCGGGACACCGACGAGGGCAAGGCGTACCCCGACCCGGCCGGCACGCTGGACGAGGCGCGCTGGTTCGGCGCCGGCTTCCCGGACTACCCGTGGCTCTTCGGCACCGACGGCGAGTACACCGCGTTCGCGGCCGTCGCCGCCGGGCAGTTCGAGCCGATCAAGGCGCACCTGCGCGCGTTGCGGGACGTCAGCGAGGTGATCAACGCCGGCAGCGGCAAGCTGGTCCACGAGGTCGTCTCCACCGGCGACGTCTACTTCGGCGCGAACGACGACGCCGGCAACACCGACGAGACCGTGAAGTTCCCGAGCGCGGTCGCGCTGGTGTGGCGGTGGACGGGCGACAACGCCTTCCGCGACGACCTGTACGACTTCACGGTCCGCAACCTGCGGTACGTCGACGCGAACCTCGACGAGGACGGCGACGGCTGGCTGGAGGGCCTCGGCAACGTCGAGCGGTCCGGCATGGGCGTGGAGAAGCTCGACAGCACCGCGTACTACATCCGCGGCCTGCTCGACCTCGCCGACATGGCCACGTCGAAGGGCGACACGGCGACGGCCGACTGGGCTTCTTCGCGCGCGGCCGCTCTGCGGGAGCGGTTCGAGGCGGTCTGGTGGGCGGGCGGTGACGCGAACGGGTACTCCGAGTCGATCGACGACCCGGACGACCCCGCGAACGACAACCGCCCGGTGTTCCAGCGGCACTGGACCGGTGTCACGCCGATGGAGATCGAGCTGCCCGGCGGCAACGCGCTCGCGTCGCCGACGCACGGCCCGGTCGCGTTGGCACAGCGGGAGAAGCCGTGCTACACGGGTGAGTTCGGGCTTTACCACACCGGTTCCGGCCCGACCTCCGCGCCAGAGGGCAACCCGGGCCCGTCGTGTGACAGCGTCACCTCGACGGTGAAGAGCGAGCGGTCGACGTACTCGCTCAACACCGCGGTGATGGCGGTGGCCGAGGGCAACTTCGGCAGGCTCGCGCAGCAGCGGCCGTACATCGACGGCAACGTCCGCATCCAGCTCGACCCGAGCGTGTGGGAGACCCCGGGCGCCATGCCCGAGGTGGCCCCGTCGCCGGACTTCGTGGCGAACATCGACCGGCCGTTCTACGACCGTTCCATGTCGCTGCAGGCGTGGGGCACGTACGGGACGCTGTGGCCGGTCGTGCACCAGTGGCTCGGCGTGTCGCCGTCGCTGGGCACCGGCGCGCTGTCGGTGGTGCCGCAGCTGCCGGACGGCCAGAAGCCGGTGTCGGGCAAGCACATCCGGGTCGGCGCGCACGGGTCCGTGGACGTGTCGGCGGCGCTGAAGGGCAACCGCCTGACGACCACCGTGCGGCTCGATCGCGTGCGTGCCGAGCTGACGGTGGGCGCGGTCCTGCCTGCCGGGAAGCAGCCCGCTTCGGTGACGTACAACGGGAAGCGGGTGGCGTTCGAGGTCGTCCGGACGACGCGGGGTGCCGAGGTGCGGGCGGAGGTCCGCGGCTCCGGGAGCCTGACGATCACGCTGAAGTGAGAAGTGAGGCGCACCGCGGCCGGGTCCTCGTTCGAGGGCCCGGCCGTACTGCCGGCCTGACGTGACGGTGCTCGTGCTCGACGTCGACGGAACGTAAGCAGATGGTCACTTTTGCGACCTTCGGCGGTTGACCAGCACTGATCGCACCCGCTTACGTTGATTGCGTCATCCCGCGATCAATGGAGAGGGCCCTGCGATGCGTGGAAGAAGAACCGTTTTCGTTGCTGTGACGGTCACCCTGCTCACCGTCCTGATCCCCGGCGTCGCGTGGGCGGACCCGCCCCGCGCGCTGCCCGCCAGCTACGCCGCGGCCGACGGGAAGTGGCAACCCGCCTTCGACTACGACGGCGACGGCTGCTACCCGACCCCTGCCATCGGCCCCGACGGCACCATCGCGCCCGGGTTGAACAACTCCGGTGCGCTCAACGGCAACTGCCGCGACGCGTCCGATCTGGACAACACCAACTCGTACTCCCGCAGCAAGTGCAACAACGGCTGGTGCGCCTACCTGTACGACCTGTACTTCGAGAAGGACCAGGCCATACCCGGCTGGGACTGCTGCGGCCACCGCCACGACATCGAGCACGTGGTGATCTGGGTGCAGAACGACCAGGCGCAGTACGTGTCGACCTCCGCCCACGGCAACTACTCGACCTACCCGCGCAACCAGGTCGCGTGGGAGGGCACGCACGCGAAGATCGTCTACCACAAGGACGGCCTCTCGACGCACTGCTTCCGCATCGCGAGCCAGACCGAACCACCGGAGAACCACTACGGCGCCTGGCAGTACCCGGACCTGGTCAGCTGGGACAACTACCCGGCGGGCATCCGGGACCGGCTGGTGAACGCCGACTACGGCAGCGCCAGCCTCGCCATCAAGGACAGCGCCTTCGCGAGCAACCTGGCAAAGGCCAAACCGGCAGGCATCCCGTTCGACCCGAACGCGTAGCCACCCACGATGACCTGAAAGCCGCTGCCGAGACAGCTGCGATGCCACGAAAGGCCCCTTCGGGACACTCGGTGCGATGAAGGACCCCTTCGTAACGCCCGCTGCGATGAAGGACCCCTTCGTCACGTCCGGTGTGATGAAGGGGTCCTTCGTTGTGCTCACCGTGGTGAAGGACCCCTTCGTCACGTCCGGTGTGATGAAGGGGCCCTTCATGACACCGCCACAGCCCCGAAAAGCGCCTTTCACGGCTCAAGGCCAACCGAGCGCGGGGCGGAAGCCCGTAGGGAGGTCGACGGGATGGCAGGCAGACCCGCACCCAACCGCAGCCAAACAACGAAACCGAGGAGCCATCCCAGAGACCTGCCCCTCCGGCGAGGAGCCCCCGGAGGGCACACCCCGCCGAAGAAACGCCAACAGCGCGACTCAGATCATGCCGTCCGGCGCTTGAACAACCGTCCGGTCACCAGCACCGACACCACGAGAATGCCCACACACCACGCGAGCGCGATCCACGGACTGTTCCCCACCGGCGTGCCGAGCAGGAACCCCCGCAGCGACTCGATCATCGGCGTGAACGGCTGGTTGTCCGCGAACCCGTGGATCCACGTCGGCATGGTCTCCACCGGCACGAACGCGCTGCTCGGGTACGGCAGGAACATCACGAAGAACGTGAACCCGCTCGCCGCCTCCGGGGTCTTCGCCAGCAGGCCGACCGCCGCGGAAGCCCACGACAGCGCGAGGATGGCCGCCAGCAGCAGGCCCACCGCCGCCAGCCAGTCCACAACGGACGCGGACGGCCGGAAGCCGATCAAGAACGCGACGCCGAGCACCAGCACGGTGGACACCAGGTTGCGGGCGGTGCTCGCGGCGACGTGCCCGCCGAGCACGGACGCGCCGCTGACGTCCATGGACCGGAAGCGGTCCATGATCCCGTTGGTCATGTCGTTCGTGACCGCCACCGCGGTGAGCGACGCGCCGAACGACGCGCACAGCATGATCACCCCCGGCACGACATAGGTCACGTACTCGGTGCCGGTGTTGATCGCCCCGCCGAACAGGTAGACGAACAGGAGCATCAACATGATCGGCAGGGCGAGCGAGGTCAGCAGCGCGTCGCCGTTGCGGATCGTCAGCGTGGTCGCGCGGCGGACCATCACCCCGAGGTCGCCGAGCGGCGAGGCGGGGCGGAGTGCGAGGTCAGACAACTGCGGGCTCCTTCGCGGTGGTGGTGTGCCCGGTCAGTGCCAGGAACACGTCGTCGAGGGTCGCGGTGTGCACGGCGAAGCGCGCCACCGCGGTACGTGCGGGGTCCAGTTCGTCGAGCAGTGCGCGGACGTGCCCTGCGCTGCCGTCGGTCGCGACCGACAGGGTGAGCCGGTCGCGGTCGGGCAGCAGCGCCCGGTCGCCGAGGAACGCGGCGAGCCCGTCGAACGCGGCCACGCCGGTGAGCGTCAGGTCGAGCCGGTGGCCCGACACCTGCTGCTTGAGCTGTGCCGCGGTGCCCTCCGCGACGATCCGGCCGCCGTCGACGAGCGCGATGCGGTCGGCCAGTCGGTCGGCCTCCTCGAGGTACTGCGTGGTGAGGAAGATCGTCACGCCGGAGCGGGTCAGCTCGGTGATCACGGTCCACATCGCCGCGCGGCTGCGTGGGTCCAGGCCGGTGGTCGGCTCGTCGAGGAACATCACCGCGGGCGGCACGATCAGGCTCGCGGCCAGGTCGAGGCGCCTGCGCATGCCGCCCGAGTAGGTGCCGACGCGGCGGCTGCCCGCCTCGACCAGGTCGAACTGCGCGAGCAGCTCGTCGGCGCGGGCCGCGGCCTTGCCTCGGGACAGGCGGCACAGCCGCCCCATCATCCGCAGGTTCTCCGCGCCGCTCAGCAGCTCGTCGAGCGCGGTGTCCTGGCCGGTGAGGCTGATGCTGCGGCGCACCCGCGCCCGGTCGCGCACGAGGTCGTGCCCGGCGACGCGGGCCGACCCCGAGTCGGGGCTGGTCAGGGTGGTCAGGATGCGCACGGTGGTGGTCTTGCCCGCGCCGTTCGGGCCGAGCAGCGAGAACACGCTGCCGCGCGGCACGTGCAGGTCGACGCCGGTGAGCACCCGCACCGAGCCGTAGGACTTCGTGAGGCCGGTAGCCTCGATCGCTGGTTCGCCGGGCATGGTTCCCCCTGGGAGTTCGTGGACGACGGACTTACTGCGTACGAGATAAACTCTACTGCGTAGAGCGTAAACAGTGAATCAGGGATGTCCCTGAGCCGGGTCAGGGTGGGATGAGCAGTGGGATGAGTGACGAGGAAACAGAGACCGGGCTGCCCGCGAGCTTCGAGATGGCCTGGGGCGTGCGCGACCGGCCGACCAAGGGGCCAAAACGCGGGCTCTCGCTGGAGCAGATCGTCGACGCGGGCATCCACGTCGCGAACACCGAGGGCATCGGCGGGGTGTCCATGGGCCGGGTCGCGAAGGAGCTCGGCGCGTCGGCCATGTCGCTCTACCGCTACGTCGCCTCGAAGGACGAGCTGCTCGCGCTCATGATCGACGGTGCGTTCGGGCAGATCGAGATCGAGCTGGTCGACGGCACGTGGCGCGAGCGGCTCAAGCGGTGGGCCGAGGTCGAACTGGTCGCCTACCGCCGGTTCCCGTGGATCCTGCGCATCCCGGTCACCGGCGCGCCGATCATGCCCCGCCAGCTCTGGTACATGGAGCAGGGCCTGCGCACGCTCGGCGGCACCGGGCTGGAGGAGCACGAGAAGCTGTCGGCCGTCCTGCTCGTCACGAGCTTCACCCGCAGCTTCGCGATGCTGAGCGGCGACATCGCGGCGGCGTTCGAGGCGGGCGACCCCACGACGGCCCGCATCATGCCCCGCTACGGCGAGCTGATCAAGAAGCTGACCACCGCGGAGGAGTACCCGGCACTGCACGCCGTCGTCGACGCGGGCACGTTCGACGAGGACGGCGAGGAGTTCGACAACCTCGACTACGACTTCCACTTCGGGCTCGAGCGCGTGCTCGACGGCATCGAGTCGCTCATCAACCGCCGCAACGCATGACCGATTTGTCTTCTCACGCTGTTCTCAGATTGCGCCGTTAACCTCGAAGCCATGCCCTCCAGAAGCGCGCTGGCGAGCGTTCTCACGCTCCTGCTCGGCTCCGTGCTGATGCTGTCGCTGCACGTGGTCCCGCCGACGAACGAGATCAACGTGGTGCGCAGGACGCTGTCCGAGTACGCGCTCGGGCCCACCAAGTGGGTGTTCGACCTCGCGGTGCTGCTGGTCGCGGTCGGGTCGGCGCTGGGTTTCTACGCGGTGGTGCGGCACCGCCAGGTGCGGCCGTACTCCGGCGCCGTGGTGCTCGGCGCGCTGTGGATCGCGAGCCTCTTGGTGATCGTGGCGTTCACCAAGACCGACTGGACGGTCGGCCCCAGCATCGGCGGCACCATCCACCGGTACGCGAGCGTCGTCGGGTTCGTCTCGCTGCCGCTGGCCGTGCTCCTGGTAGCGCACAAGGTGTTCCCGGACCGGCTGGGGTGGCGGTGGGCCGCGCGCGGGTTCGCCGCCGTGGCGCTCGGGTGGTTCGGGCTGATCCTCGTCGGCGTGGTCCGCATGGGCATGGGCTACGGACCGTGGTGGCGGTTCATCCCGCTGGGCCTGGTGGAACGGGCCATGGCACTGGCCGCGGTCCTGGCGATCCTGACCATCGCGCTCGGCCTGGTCCGGGCCGCAAAACCACAGGACGTGGCGCTGGCCCCGGTCTAACCTCGGCGACGTGATGTCGCTCAGCCAAGTTCTCGCCTTCGCCCTGCTGTCGGTGGTCATCGTCGCCGTGCCGGGGCCGAGCGTGCTGTTCACCATCGGCCGCGCGCTGACGGTCGGCCGCCGCGAGGCCCTGCTGACCGTCGTCGGCAACGCGATCGGTGTGTACCTGCAGGTCGTGGCCGTCGCGGTCGGGGTCGGCGTGGTCGTGGAGCGGTCGGCCGCGGTGTTCACCGTGATCAAGCTCGTCGGCGCCGCGTACCTCGTCTACCTCGGCGTGCAGGCGATCCGGCACCGCCGCAAGGTCACCGAGGCGCTCGCGGAAGGCGTGCCGACGGTCCTGCCGTCCGGGCGTGCGCTGCGCGACGGGATCGTCGTCGGTGTCGCCAACCCGAAGTCGATCGTGTTCTTCGTGGTCGCGCTGCCGCAGTTCACCGACCCGGCCGCGGGGCACGTCCCGGTGCAGATGATGGTGCTCGGCGCGCTGTTCCCGGTGATCGCGGTCGTGCTCGACAGCGTGTGGGCACTGCTCGCGGCGACCGCGCGGGTGTGGTTCTCGCGGTCCCCACGCAGGCTGGAGCTGGTCGGCGGCACGGGCGGCCTGATGATGATCGGCCTCGGCGCGAGCATCGCCGTGACCGGCCGCAAGGACTAGGTCTGTTCTCGCGCGGGGTGCGTTGTTCGTCGCCGGAGGGCCAGGTCGACGGGATGGCGGACAGCGTCCGGGGTGGTGCGGGGCTCGCGCCCGGCTAGGCGAGCGGCGGCAACCCCGCCCACGCCGTCGCGGCGAGTGTGCGGGCCGGGGCACACCGGTCCTCGCCCCGCCGCGCGATGCCGGTCGCCGTCTCCAGTACCGCGAACTCGCGGGTGCCGGTGCCGAGGCCGAAGTCCCCGTGCTCGGTGACGATCCGGCACGACGCCAGCTCTGGATCGTGCCCGGGCACGACCCAGGACGTGCGGCCCGCGAGCGTCTCGCTCCGGGCACCGTCCGGCACGTCCACCGCCGAGGGTGACACGCCGACCAGGAACCGCACCTCGGCGGAGGGCGGATCGCCGTCCGGGTCACCCCACCGGCACCGGTGCTCTGCCGGGTACGGCGACTCGGCGACCTCGTCGAGCCCCAGGGCGGCCTCGATGTCGCGGTCCTGGACGACGTCGCACGCGTAGACCACGGCCAGCGAGGACACCGGCGGCGCCCAGTGCCGCACCTGTCCGGCCGCGAGCACCTCGTAGGCGCCACGCAGCGCGGCCTCGGTCAGGTGGCACAGCGTGTCCTCGCCCGGCCGGGAACCGGGCACGGGTTCGGCGGTGGCGGTCACGGAGACGCCGTCGGCGAGCACGAGCACGGTGTCGCACGTGTCGGCCAGCCGCCCAATGGTCGTGCCGCGGCCTGGGCTCGCGACCCGGTCCCGCCAGTCCGGCGTGAGCGGGTCGTCGCGTAGGAGGCCGACCCAGACGTAGGCGTGGCCGCCGTCCACCGCCACGGCCACGCGGCATTCGTCGAAGGTCGGCGTGCCCGGCATCCGCGCGGTGCCGATCTCCTCGAACGCGGCGGACCCGGTGAGGCTGCACGGGTCGATCGTGGTCGGCTCACCCAGCACGGACGAGGTGAGCGGCAGCTCCTCACCGGCCTCGGGCACCCCCGGCATCCCGGTCGTGCACCCCGTCAATACCAGCACCGCCGCCAGCGCGCACAGCCTGACCCGCACATTCCCCACGACGCACAGACGCGATGATGCGTGCGGAGGTTCCCGGACCCGCCGCGGATGCGCGAGGCGAACGCGTGTTCTAATATCGCCTCCCGCGGTGTGTCCCGTGACGAAGGAGCGTGAAGGTGTCCCCAACGAGCGAGGCCACGGAAACCGAGGCCCCGGCCGAGACCGCGCAGGCCGCACAGGCAGAGCCCGCGAAGGCGGCTGAGCCCAAGGCTGAGCAGGCCGAGCCCAAGGCGGAGGCGGCGCCTGAGCAGCCCGCCAAGCGCGGCCGCAAGCCGAGCACGGCCCGCAAGACCCGCACGGTCGAGCTGACGCTGACGGTCACCGGCACCATGGACGGCGAGTGGCAGGCCGACCTGTCGCACTCCGGCAGCCGGGTCGTGCAAGGCCTGCAGATCCCGGCCGCCGCGGTCTCCCGCGCGGCCGCCGAACTGCACGAGGACATCTCGAAGGCGATCGAGTCCGTGCTCGACGTCGCCCGCGAGCAGCACCAGGCCCGCCTCGCCGAACTGGAGGCGGAACTGACCAAGGTCAAGCAGGCACTGGCCGACCTGCAGGACGGCTGACGTGCCGCGGCACGGCCGTGCGTGTCACGGCCGTGCCGCCGTCACCAGCGGCTCGAGGCGCAGCTCGCCGACCCGGTACGCCGCTAGCCCAGCCGCACCGCGCGGTCCATGATCGCGGGCAGCGCGCGGGCCAGCGCGGCGCCACCGGCCAGCATCGCGAACAACACGAAGAGCACCACCACGGTCCTCGGCTGCGGCACGCGGACCAGGTCGAGCAGGCCGCCCGGGTTCGTCACCAGGTCCCACGAGTTGAACCGGAACACCCGGCCCAGCACGATGCCCACCGCGCACAGGGCGTGCAGCGACAGGTCCGTGAACAGCACCGCCCGGCGGGACACGCCGCGGTCGGCCAGCCAGCGTTCCAGCCGCACCAGTGACAGCACGTACGCGGCGAACCCGATCGCGAACAGCGTCAGGTACTGCGCGAGCAGGCCTGCCGCGACCCAGCCGTCGACGTAGTGCAGGTCGCGCGGCAGGTGCAGCACGTCGGTCAGCACGTAGGGCGCGTTCGGCAGGAACGCCACGAACACCGCGCCACCCGTGATCAGCAGCCAGCGCGGCCGTTCCCGGTGTCCGAACAGGAACCGGGAGAGCACGAGCGGGATCAGGGCGAGGAACGCGTTCCACCCCATCCATCCGGCGTTGGCCACCAGCGCGGACATAACATCACGGTACCCGCGACCCGCCCCGAGGAGACCGACGATGAGCATCCCGCCCGCCTACCAGGCAGCGGAAGACCGCTACGACGACACGATGTCGTACCGCCCTGCCGGCGAGAGCGGCCTGCGCCTGCCCGCGATCTCGCTCGGGCTGTGGCAGAACTTCGGCACCGAGGTGCCCCTGGAGCAGTGCCGCGCGATCCTGCGCCACGCGTTCGACCGCGGCGTCACCCACTTCGACCTGGCCAACAACTACGGCCCGCCGTACGGGTCGGCAGAGACCAACTTCGGCACCCTCCTGGCGCAGGACTTCCGCCCGTACCGCGACGAGCTGATCATCTCCACGAAGGCCGGCTACGACATGTGGCCCGGCCCGTACGGCCAGGGCGGCGGCTCCCGCAAGTACGTGCTCGCGAGCCTCGACCAGAGCCTGTCCCGCATGGGCCTGGACTACGTCGACATCTTCTACTCGCACCGCTTCGACCCGGACACCCCGCTGGAGGAGACCATGGGCGCACTCGCGTCCGCGGTGCAGCAGGGCAAGGCGCTCTACGTCGGCATCTCCTCGTACTCGCCAGCCAAGACCCGCGAGGCGCACGCGCTGCTCGCCGGCATGGGCGTCCGCCTGCTGATCCACCAGCCGTCGTACTCGATGCTGAACCGCTGGATCGAGCCCGACCTGCTCGACGCGCTCGGTGAGCTGGGCGTCGGCTGCATCGGTTTCTCGCCACTCGCACAGGGCATGCTGACCGGCCGCTACCTGAACGGGATCCCCGCCGACTCCCGAGCCGCCCGCGACGGCTCGCTGTCGCAGTCGATGCTGTCGGAGGAGAACCTGGACCGCATCCGCGCGCTCAACGACATCGCGAAGTCTCGCGGCCAGTCACTGGCACAACTCGCACTGGCGTGGACGCTGCGCGACACCCGCATGACGTCCACGCTGATCGGCGCGTCGAGCGTCAAGCAACTCGACGACAACCTGGGCGCCCTGTCCGGCCTCGACTTCACCGACTCGGAGCTGGCCGAGATCGACAAGCACGCGGTGGAGAGCGGCATCAACCTGTGGGCCCGCTCCAGCGCTGAGTGAACTTCCGTTGGCCGGGGTGGGTTGGTGGTTTGTCCTCGCCGGACGGGCTTTGCCTCCGGCGCCTGCGCACCCTCACGACGTCCGTTGTGCCGTGAAAGGCGCTTTCAGGGCGCTCACCGTCCTCAACGCGCCTTTCACAGCGCCGGCGATGTCCTGAAAGCGCCTTTCACGGCATACCAGCCCACACAACGACCACGCGAAGACCCGACCCCAGCCACAGCACCAGTGAACTAAGCCAGCACCCGACCCTGTTCTACCAGCCGCGCGAGCCGGTCCCGCCACCACAGCACCCGATCGGGGTCCCGCAGCTCGTAGCGGTCAAGCAGGGCCGGGTCAGGCGTCGGGGTGACCGGCGCGACCGGCAGGTACCCGTCGACCGGCGTCAGCGCCCGCGTAGGCCCGACGACGTCCCCGTCGAGCAGCGACAACGTGCCCAGTCCGCACGCGAAGTCCAGCTCGGGCAGCGCGCCGGCCAGCGCGAGGCCCGCGCTGAGGCCGACGGAGGTCTCCAGCGCCGAGGACACCACGCACGGCAGCCCGCACGCCTCGGCGACCCGCAGCGCCCTGCGCACCCCGCCGAGCGGCGTGGCCTTGATGACGGCGATGTCGGCGGCCCCGGCGACCGCGACCGTCATCGGGTCCTCGGCCCGCCGGATCGACTCGTCGGCGGCGATCCGCACGTCGACCTTGCGTCGCACCTGGGCCAGCTCGTCGACCGTCGGGCACGGCTGCTCGACGTACTCGAGCCCGCTCGCGGCCCGGTCGAGGAGGGGGATCGCGGCCACGGCGGCGGGGACGTCCCAGGCGCCGTTGGCGTCGACGCGGATCTGCCCGTGCGGCAGCGCGTCCCGCACGGCCTCGAGCCGTTCGATGTCCTCGGCCAGGGGCCCGTCCGCGACCTTGACCTTCACGGTGGCGCACCCGGACGTGGTGACCATCCGGTGCGCCAGATCGGGCCCGACGGCGGGCACGGTCGCGTTGACCGGGATCCGCCCGCGCACGGGGTCGGGCCAGCCGACGGTGCACGCCTCGATGGCGGTGGTCAGCCAGGAGGCGGCCTCGCGGTCGTCGTACTCGGGGAAGGCGCAGAAGTCGCCCCACCCGGCAGGCCCTTCGATGAGCACGCCCTCACGCACGTCGATGCCGCGGAAGCGCGTCACCATGGGGATCGCGTAGACCCGGGCCTGGCCGAAATCGATCATGGTCTTCATCAGATCTCCGAAGCTACCCGGTCCACGATGACCTCGACGGGCAGGGCGAAATCCACGACCAGGGCCTTCTCGTCCGCCTCGAGCGGTTCGAGGTCCGCGTACTGCGAGTCGACGAGCGACTGGGGCATGAAGTGCCCCTTCCGCGCTGCCACCCGGGCCCGCACGGTGTCCTTGTCGCCGTGCAGGTGGAGGAAGGTGATCGTGGGCGCCGCCTCCCGGAGCGTGTCCCGGTACACCCGCTTGAGCGCGGAACACGTGACGACGGCACCCTCGTCGTGCTTGGCGAGCCACGCCCCGATGGCGAGCAGCCAGGGCCGCCGATCGACGTCGGTCAACGGCACCCCGGACCGCATCTTGGCCACGTTCTCCGGCGAGTGGAAGTCATCCGCATCCGCGAACGGCACCCCCATCCGCTCCGCGAGCGCGGTTCCGACAGTGGTCTTCCCGGACCCGGTAACTCCCATCACCACAACGAGTGCCATGGGTCCGATGCTGTCATCCCTCGGCGGCGTTGGCCCAGCGACGCACCCGCGCCTCGACGAACTCCCGCACCCGGTGTGCGTCGTCGGCCGCGAAGACGAGCTGTCCCTCGCGGAGATCGACGACCACCACGTCGCCGGGAGGAACCCGCATCGACGTACCCGCCAGGGGGTACTCGCCGCCGTCCGGCTCGGTCCGCACGGCGACACCGGTCACGTCGCTGAGCGGCACCGAGTGCGTGACCTTCCGCGCGGAAGTGGGCCGGACCACGACGTCGAGCGACTCCGGCGTGACGGTGAGCCTGTCGGCGTCCTTCCCGCGGGCCGTGAACGTCACGTCCAGCGCACTGTCGACGACCTCGGACGACAGGTCGGCGAGCACCATCCGGGCGGCACTCCGGGCGGGCAGCCAGCCGAGCAGCGCCAACCCGACCGCGACCACCGCGACCGCGACGAAGAACGTGGTCTCGGACCACCCGAGCTCTTCCTCGATCCCCGACCCGGTGGCCATCATCACGAAGAACCCGGCAGGGACCCAACCGGCGATCGACACGGTGGACGTCCACATGTTCGGCTTGGCGCGAGTGCTCCACCAGGTCCACATCCCGATACCACTGAAAACGGCGGCGGCGCCGGCCGAGATCAGCATGTTCTGGGTGTCCCGCTGGACCGCCGCCATCGCGACGGTGACCACGCCGAACACGAAAGCCGGTGCGAGCGCGCCGACGATGAGCAGTCTCAACGTTCGCTCGGTGAGTGACGAAGTGCCGGACACTATCTCCCCCTAGCTAGTACAAGTCGCCTTTTCTGGTCCACCAGTCGGACTCGCGGGTCGGCCCGAGAGGTGGGTTCTCCTGCCGCTCGTCTTCCTGGGCGTGCATCTGCCCGACGCGTTCCTGGCCCTCGGCCGAGCGGTCGGACGTCCTCTGCTCGGTGCTGTCGACCTTCGCGGCCTCCGTCGCCCAGCCCACCGACGCACGCGGTACCAGCCCGAGACCGGGCCGCCAGGGTTTCGCCCCGGACACAGGGCTGACCAGCTTGGTCACCGTCTGGGCGATCTGCTTGATCTGCTTGCCGATGTCGGCCAGCGCGTCGAGCAGTTTCCGCAGCATGCCGCCGACCTTGTCGATCAGCGTGGCCGCCCAGGACATGGCCCGGGCACAGAAGTCGGCCACCGCGGCGCCCGCGGTCAGGAAGCCCATCGGCAGCCGTCGCGCCGCGAGCTGGAGCAGGTTCCACACGAACTCCGCGATGAGGTCGCGGATGGCGGATCGAACCGCCGCGATGCGGGTACCGCCCATCGCGATGGCCTGTGCCGCTCCGACACAGGCCAGGCTCGCGCCGGAGAGCTGTGCGGCGCGGAACTCCATGTGGTTCGAGAACGCGATCGACGACCGCGTGTTGCCCGACACGTAGGTGGGCACCTGCATGGCGATCGCGCTGCTCTGCTCCGATGCCAGCCGATCGAGTGCGAGCGCGGTGTCGTTGAGGGTCGCGATCGTCGACGCGACGACCCGCGGATCGCCGATCGTGATGTCCAGCGGCCACCGGAGGATCGAGATGTGGTCGATGATCCAGGAGATCGCCGAGGTGGCCAGCGCGTCCAGCGGGTTGGCGATGACGCCGAGGCCTTCTATGAGGACGTTGCCGATGCCGAGTACACCGTCGAGCCCGTTGCTGTTCTCGTCGCCGATCACCCCGGCCAGCTCCGAGAGCGCGTCGACCGGACCGGCGCCGCTCGTGTTCATCTCAGTGAACATCAGGGCTCCGGAACCGGTCGGCGTGTGCCTGATCTTCGTGGCGGTACGAGGTCGCGGCGTCGTCGGTGTAGGTGGCGTCGCTGCTCACGTGCAGGCCGAGGAGGCGGATGCCTTCACCGGTCTCGGTCGTCGATGCGATGGCCTGCTCGGCGAAGCACTGTGCGAGCAGCCCCAGCGAGGTGACGCCGAGGTCGATGCCCTTGACGGTGCTCGCCAGCTCGGCGACCTCCTCGCCGCGCTGGTGCATGCCGCTCGCGAAGGTCTCCAGTTCCCCGGGTACGACGTGGATGCCGTCGTTGGTCATGTGCGTCTCCTCAGCGCAGCAGGGAGCCGCCGGGCTCGTCGTGGCCCGGGCCTTCCGGACGGCCGCCCCTGCGCCTGCGGAGTACCGCGCCTTCGGCGTCCTCGTCCGGGGCCTGCCTGGTGGGAGTTGGCTCGGGTGGCGGCATGAACTGGGTGATGAAGTCCATCGTGTCCGAGGAGCCGAACTGTTCTGCCAGGGAGGCCGTCACGCGGTTCGAGACCTCGCGTTGCGCTGCCTGCACGGTCTTCATCACCAGCGGGCCCAGCTTCTCCGGGGACACCTTCGCCGCGGGCGCCGCGAACGTGATGTTCTGCAGTGCGCCCGTCGGGGACAGGGTGACCGTCACCGCGCCGTCCGGGGACGTGGCCGTCGCGCTGGCGTTGGTCAGTTCCGTGCGTAGCTGCGCTGCCTTCGTCTCCAGGTCCGCTGCCTGCTGTTGCAACTGCCGCAGCACTGCGTCCGGGTCCAGGCCGTCGAGCGGGTTCGCCATGTCCCGCAGGCTAACGCACGAGATCACAGCGGGTGGCCGGACCGCTACGCGGCACCCAGCCCGGTGAGGTTGGTGACCTCCAGTGTGCCACTCGAGGCCCGCACGCCGAGGCCGTAGTGGTGGTCCTGGGTCAGCGCGCCGCCGATCGACGCGGACCGCAGTGGCAGCCAGCTGCCGTCCACCCGTGCGTACGACGTGATCGTGTCGTCGTGGTGGAGCAGGGCGAACTGGTCGCCGGGCCGCAACGTCACCGCCGCGTCGCCCGGGGTTTCCAGGAACTGGCCGTGCACCCGGACGTTCAGGCCGGACGCCCCTCGGGTGTTGTTGTACCAGGCGGTGACGTAGTTGTCCTTGTCCATCACCCAGCCGACGAACACGCTGTCCTCCGCGGCGCCCGTGTTCGTGAACGCGCCCACCGTCAACAACGACACGGTGTCCCGCGACGACGGGGCCACCGGCGACGACACCAGTGCGAAGTACGGGGACGACCCGGTCGCGGTCAGGCCGTCCGCCGACGTCAGCGACGGCACCGCCTCGCCCGCGAACGGTTGGTGTGCCGTGAAGTCCGTCAGTGACGCCAGGTCCACGACCGGGTAGTCCGCCGGGTCGAACGGAATCCGCGCCACCCCGTACTCGCTGGACGTGGTCGCGGTGAACGCGCGGACCGGGTAGTCGCCCGGCGGCAGCCCGTCCGGCGGCGTGACGGTCCACCGCGTGACCAGCCTCGCGCCGGGGCGCAGGACCTTGGCCGTGGCAGGAGTCCTCGGCGTCGCCCGCCAGCCCGGCGGCACGGCCAGCGACACCCGGACGTCCTTGACCGCGCGGCCGGAGTCGTTCGTGAACGTCGTCGTCGACCCGTCCAGCGCCAGCGGGGTCGACGGGGCGACCGGTGACCACACACCCAGTTCCGTCACGCCGACCTTCGCGCCCGGTGGGTTCTCGAAGAGGACGCGCACGCGGCTCGTCGTCACCGGTGGGAACGTGACGCGGTTCAGCGCGTTGCCCGCCGGCGGGCTCCGGTGCTGGTCCGGCACCACGCGCCACTCCGTGCCCGTCCAGTACTCCAGCTCGTACGACGCCGGGGTCCGCACCCCGCCACCGTCGTCGTACAGGTACATCCGCACGTCCCGCACCGGGGTCGGCACGCCGAAGTCGACGCCGAGGTGGTCGGACGCGTTGGGGGAGTTGTAGTTCGTCCACCTGCTGTGCGGGATGTCGTCGTAGTAGATCCGGCCGTCCAGCACGTCCCACGTGTCGTCGATCGCGTTCGTGTACGACGCGAACGGGCGTGGATAGCCGGTCCCGGCCGGGTTCGACGCGTCGTTCACCTCCGCTGGCCGCGACACCGGCACCGTGGCCACCGGCACCGACAACCGGCCCAGCCCGGAACGGGACGCCACCACGCGACCGTCCACGTACACCCGCAGCCCCGCGCCCTGCCCGTACCGCGAACCGTCGCGGTCCCACAGCACGGTCACGTTCCGCCCGCGGTACGGCACGTTCTCCAGCGCGAAGTGGTCCCATGTGGACGGTACGAGCGGGTTCACCACCAACGGGTCGCCCGGCCGCACGCCCACCAGACCGTTGATCACCAGGTCGGTGAACGTCGAGTGGTTGTAGTGCTCGCTGTGCCCGCGCCCGTCGTAGATCCACCGGTCCTCGTCCGGGTGGTGCGCCTCCGCCACGTACGGCACACCGTTCTTGTACTGCGTCAGCGCATAGCCCCGCAGCAACGAGTAGTAGTCGTCCCGCGACACGTACGGCTGCGACCGCGTGTTCAGCAGGTTCGCCAGCCCTGTCAGCGTCTGCGACGTCGAGAACGGCCAGCTCGGGCCGTTCCACCGGCAGCACCCCGTCAACGCGTCGTGCATGAACCAGTCGGAGCGCCGCTCCACCGTCGTCGGCCCGTACGGCGCCGCGAACCCCTGCGGGTCGGTCAGGGTCGACCACGCCACGTCGTCCGACGGGCGGTCCATGCCGAACATCCACGGCACGTACCCCATCTGCTCCCGGTCCGCGACCAGCGACTCCGACGGGTCGAGGTCCGCGCGTGCCTTGTGGTGGAAGAAGTCCCCGTCCCACAGGTGCTCGTGCGCCGCGTCCGACAGGGCGGCCGCCCGGGTGTCGAACCGGCGGGCCAGCGCCTGCTCACCCGCGAGCCGCGCGACCGCCGCGATGGCCTTCGCGTCCCCGTACTGGTAGGCGTTCAGCGTCGGCCGGTAGCCGTGGCCGCCGTGGTACGGGTCCGCCGGGTCGGTCTCGTACGCCGACGCCGTGTACTCCATCGCGTCCCACACCGGCACCGACCAGTACAGGCCAAGACGAGGGTTGAACTGCGGCGCCCACTTGTCGTACTGCCGCACCAGGTCCGGCAGCAGTGCCACGACCGAGGCGCGGTCACCGGTCACCAGATAACGCTGGTAGGCGGCGGAAGCGGCCCAGAAGGCGTACTGGTGCGCCCAGTCGTCGGTGTCCTCGTTGACGTAGTCCTCTTTCGGCTTCTCACTCGCCCCGGGACCTTGCAGCCAGTAGCGCAGGTAGTCGTCGACCGGGCGGCGGTCGCGCAGCCACCGGCCCTCCGCGATGTGGTGCCCGGCCGCCGCGACGATCCCGCCCAGCGGCGCCGAGTAGCCGGGCGGGTTGTGGAACTCCGTGATGACGTGACCGTTCGCCCGGTCCGTGTAGCGCAGGTGCCGCTTGTACGTGCTCCACCGGTAGTAGTACACGTCCCGCAGCTGCTGGTCCGGGACGTCCAGGAACGGGATGTTCGCCTCGTACCACTCGGGTTCCGCCAGGTCACCCAGCAGTGCGCGGTGGTCGAGGAACGACGTTCCCCTGCCGACGGGCGGGTACGGCGCCGCACCGGCCGTGGTGGGAACCACGGCCGGCACGAGCGTCGTCACCAGCACCGCCGCCAGCACAACAGCGGCCCGGCGCATGGGTTTCTACCTTCCGGACGTGTACAGCTCGGTGACCTCGGTGTCGGTCAGCGCCCGGTCGTAGACGTGCACCTGGTCGATGCCGCCACGCCAGAAGTCGACCTGGTTGCCGCCGTACTTCGCCCGCCCGATCACGGTGTTGCCGTCACCGGAGGAACCGCCGCACACGGACGTGCTGCCCGCGAGCTGGCCGTCGACGTACAGCTTCAGCGAACCCGTGTCCACGTCCCGCACACCCACCAGGTGGTACCACTGCCCGGTGTTCGGCGGTGCGGGCGCGAGCGCCCTGGCCCCGACGAAGCTGAAGGCGAACCGGTTGTCCTGCCCCGAGTACTGCAGGAAGTAGGCGCTGTTCGAGTCGCCGTCCTGGCTGACCGCGGTGGCGAACCCGCCCAGGCTGTCCAGCTTCACCCACGCGGCCACCGAGTAGTTGGCGATCGCGGTGTCCACCAGTGAGGCGCCGGTGTCCACGTAGGCGTTGCCGCCGTTGAACTGCAGCCCCGGCCCGTTCCTGCCCTCCGTCCACACCGGACCGTTCACCAGTGTGCCGTCGTGGTCGCCGACCTCGTCGGCCGTGGTGGTGCCGGAACCCTCGGAGAGCGGGTAGTACGCGATCCCGTCCGGACCCGGCGTGCCGGGCGGTGGCGGCTCGGTGCCCTCACCGGACCCGTCCGCCTCGCGGATGATCTTCTCGTTGATCGCCTTCACCTGCGCGAAGTCCATCTTCTCCACCTGCCGGTCATAGGTGAAGAAGCCGTTGACCTCGTGCTCGACGTCGGTGATCTGCGTGTAGATCGCGCCGGAGATGCCGCACCGCTGCGCCGAGGTGAGCACGTCCTCCTGGTTCTCCACGTAGCGCCTGGTCAGCGTCGTGGAGTCGGGCGTCATCTCGTACGCGTGGCCCTCGCCGAACCACATGTGGCCCTCGACCTCGAGACCGAAGCCACCGTGCTCGCCGTCGGCCGACACCCGCCGCCCGTCCGGCGACGGGGTCGCCGGGCCGACGTACGCGTGGTGGTCGATCATGTCGCCGCGGCCCGAGTCGCCGTGCGAGGCACAGCAGTTCACACCGCTGTGCGCGTTGACGAGCCTGCTCGGGTCCTGCGCCTTCACGTCGTCGGCGATGCGGCCGGTGTCCTCCTTGGCCCACTCGCCCCAGCCCTCGTTGAACGGCACCCACACCACGAGCGAGGTCCAGCTCTTGTGCTGGTCCACCATCGTGTGCAGCTCACGCTCGAACTGGGCCCGCGCGGCGGGTGGCGCCTCCTCGTTCGACGTCTTCATCGACGGCATGTCCTGCCACACCAGCAGACCGAGCTTGTCGGCGTGGTAGAACCAGCGGTCCGGTTCCACCTTGATGTGCTTGCGGACGGTGTTGAACCCGAGCACCTTGTGCTGCTCGAGGTCGAACTTCAGCGCCGCGTCCGTTGGCGCGGTGTGGATGCCGTCCGGCCAGAAGCCCTGGTCCAGTGTGGACATGTGGAACAGGATCTTGCCGTTGAGCGTCATGCGCAGCTTGCCGTCGGCGCCGGGCTTGGTGCCGATCTCCCGCATGCCGAAGTACGAGCCGACCTCGTCGACCTTCTTGCGCCCGTCGTAGAGCGTGACCTTCAGGTCGTACAGGTACGGCGAGTCCGGCGACCACAGCTTCGCCTTCGGCACCGGTACCGTCAGCTCCTGGTTGGCTGGTCCGCGGACCTTGCCGACCACGCGGCCCTTGTCGTAGGCGACCGCCTCGACCGTGCCCTCGATGGTCGAGCGCGCGGTGAGCCGCAACGTGCTGTCCGCCAGCTTCGGCGTCATGTCCAGCCTGCCGATGTGCCGGGAGGCCACCGGCTCCATCCACACCGTCTGCCAGATGCCGGAGCTGCCGGTGTAGAAGATGCCGCGGTCGGGCACCTGCCGCTGCTTGCCGACCGGCTGCCACGTCTTGTCGGTGAGGTCCTCGACCCCGACGACGATCTCCTGCTCGCCGTGCTTCTTGAGCGCGGCGGTGATGTCGACGGAGAAGGAGTCGTAGCCGCCGCGGTGCGTGGTCACCTGCTTCCCGTTGACCCACACGCGGGTGTCGTAGTCGACCGCGCCGAAGTTGAGGCGCACGCGGTCACCGCGCCACTTCGCCGGCACGTCGAACGTGCGGCGGTACCACATGCGTTCCTCGGTCCGCTGGATGCCGGACAGCGCCGACTCCACCGGGTAGGGCACGAGGATGCGTTCGTCCAGGGACTCGCCGATCGGCGGTTCCTCACCCTCCGCCGCGCCCGCGAACTCCCAGACGCCGTTGAGGTTCTTCCAGTCGGGCCGCGTGAGCTGCGGGCGAGGGTACTCGGGCAGCGCGTTGTCCGGACCGACGAGATGGGTCCAGGGGGTGGTGAGCGGCGGCGTTCCTGGCTGCCAAACGGGGTCCGCGACCGCGGGCAGCGCTGGTACCAGCGCTGCCGCGACCAAGGACGCCGCCAGGACGGCGAGCGTTCTTCGGTACACGGGTGACCTCCTCATCGTGACGCGCGACTGAGATATGCCTGGACGGCAACGACAACGGCCAGGAACGCGCCGCTGACCACCGACTGGTAGTGCGAGGACAGGGTGCCGATCTGGTTGATGACGTTCTGGATCACGCGCAGCAGGAGGACGCCAGCGAGCGTGCCGGCGACGGTGCCCGCACCGCCGGTGAGGAGCGTGCCGCCGATCACGACGGCCGCGATCGCGTCCAGCTCGAGGCCTTCGCCGACGATCGTCACGCCGGACGCGGAGTACGCGGCGGCCAGCGCACCAGCGAGCCCAGCGCACAACCCGCTGCCCAGGTACAGCAGCATGGTGTTGCGGGCGACGGGGAGCCCCATGAGCGTGGCGGCCTCGCGGCTGCCACCGATCGCGAACGTCGCGTGGCCGAACCTGGTGCGCTGCAACACGACCATGCCGATCGCGAACAGCACGACCGTGATCCACACCGGGATGCCGAGCCCGAGGAACGTGCCCTGCCCGAGCTTCGTCAGCCAGTCGTCACGCGGCATCAGGCGGGTGGTCGAGCCCTCGTCGGTGATGGCGAGCAGCAGACCGCGCGCGCCGAGCAGCGTCGCCAGGGTCACGATGAACGGCGCGAGCCTGCCGTAGGCGACGAGCCAGCCGTTGAGCAGCCCGATCGCGCCGCACACCACCAGCGGCAACAGCAACCCGACGAGGCTGCCCCACTGGATGCCGTACGCGGCAAGCACCCCGCCGAGCGCGTACACCGAGCCCACGGACAGGTCGATGCCACCGGAAATGATGACGAACGTCATGCCCAGTGCGACGATCGCGAGAAACGAACTCTGGATCGCGATGTTCTGGGCGTTGCCCACGGTGGCGAACGAGTCGAACGAGAACGACGCGATCACCACCACGAGCGCCAGCACCACGATCGAGCCGCGCCGCTGCACCTGGCTCGCGAACCGTTCCCGCCTGGTCGTCCGGTTGGCCGCGACCGAGTCGGCGGCGTGTTCCTCGGTCGGCCGTTCCGTCGCTGTCATGCCACACCAGCCGATCGCGAGCGCTGCAGGTACACGGCGACGACGATGATCGCGGCCTGCACGATCTGGGCCGTCGAGTCGGGCAGGTCGTGTTTGATCAGGGTCGCCGCGATCAGCTGCATGAGCACCGCACCCGCGACCGTGCCGAGGATCCGCACCCGCCCACCGGACAGCGGCGTGCCGCCGACGACGACCGCGGTGATCGCGGACAGCTCGAACAGGTTGCCGATCGCGGACGGGTCGGACGCGGTGAGCCGCGCGGTCGCCAGCACACCGGCGATCGCCGCGAGCACGCCGGAGATCACGTAGGTCAGCATCAGCACCCGGCGCACCGGCAGGCCCGCGAGCGCGCTCGCCGACCGGTTGCCGCCGATCGCGACCAGCTGCCGCCCGAACGTCGTGTACCGGACGAGCAGCCACACCAGCACCGACAGCAGCGCGGCGATCAGCACGATGTACGGGATGCCGAGTGCCTTGCCGGCACCCAGCTCCAGCATCTCGGGGTTGCGGATGTCCTTGAGCTGCCCGTCGGCGAACACCAGCGCGAGCCCGCGCCCGCCGACCAGCAGCGCGAGCGTCGCGACGATCGGCTGGATCCCGACGACCGCGACCAGCGTCCCGTTCGCCATCCCGCACAACGCGCCGGCCACCAGCGCGAGCGCGAGGGCCGGGAAGAGCCCGTAACCCAGGTACAGCGGCAGGGTCGCGGCGGCGATCGCCATGACCGAGCCGACCGACAGATCCACGCCCTCGGTGCCAATCACGAGCGCCATGCCCAGCGCGACGATCAGCACCGGCGCGACCTGCACGAGCTGCGTGTTCAGGTTCGCGAGCGTCGCGAAGTTCTCGGTGAACGCCAGGTTGTAGACCACGAGCACGGCGATCGCGACGTAGACGCCGTTGTCCCGCAGCCAGATCCTGGTGTCGGTGCGCCTCCTGGCCTGCGGCGCCTTGATGTCAGTGGTCATCGGCGGGTTCCTCAGCGAGCGCGGACAGCAGCGTGTTCTCGTTGACGTCAGCGCCGTGCAGTTCGGTGACCACGCGGCCCTCCCGGAGCACGACGATCGAGTCGGACCCTTCGATCACCTCGTCGAACTCCGAGGAGATCAGCACGACACCGAGACCTTCCGCGGCCAGTTCGTCGACCAGGCCCTGTACCTCGGCCTTCGCGCCGACGTCGATGCCGCGGGTCGGCTCGTCGAGCAGCAGCACCAACGGGCGCGTGCACAGCAGCCGCGCGAGCAGCACCTTCTGCTGGTTGCCGCCGGAGAGGTCGCCGACGCGCTGGTCCGGGCTGGACGCCTTGATGCGCAGGCGTTTCATGAAGGTGTCGACGATGGCGTCCTGCCGCTTGCGGGACACGACGCCGGCGGCGGACAGCCGGGGGAGCGCGGCCAGCACGATGTTCTCCCGCACGGACAGGTCCGGCAGGATGCCGTCGGCCTTGCGGTCCTCGGGCAGCATCACGACCCCGGCCCGCATCGCGGCGGCGACGGAACCGGTCCGCAAACGCTTGCCTGCCACGACGACAGTGCCGGAGTCGAGCGGCAGCGCACCCGCGATCGCCATCGCGGTCTCGCTGCGGCCCGCGCCGAGCAGCCCGCCGAGCCCGACGATCTCGCCCGGCCGGACCGTGACGTCGACGCCGTCGAGCCGGTGCTTGCTGGTCAGCCCGGTCGCGGCGAGCACAGGACCGGTGTCGGCCGCGGTGCGTTCGCCGTCGAACTTGGTCGCGCCCTCGCGGCGGACCTCCTCGAGGTCCCTGCCGAGCATGAGCGCGACCAGCCGCAGCCGTGGCAGGTCGGCCATCGGCCCGGAGTGCACGACCCGCCCGTCCCGCAGGACGGTGACGCGGTCGCAGATCCGGTACAGCTCGTCGAGCCGGTGGCTCACGTACAGCACGGCGACCCCGTCGGCCTTGAGGCGCTCGACGATCCCGAACAGCGTGTCGACCTCACGGGGTTCGAGCGAGGAGGTCGGCTCGTCGAGGATCACGACCCGCGCCGACGTGGCCGCGGCCCGCGCGACGGCGACCATCTGCTGCACACCCATGCCGAGTGTCCGCAGCGGCCGCGTCACGTCGACCTCGACGCCGTAGGAGGTGAGGAGGTCCCTGGCCTGGTCCCGCATGGCGCGGAAGTCGACGAGTCCGAAGGAGTTCCTCGGCTCGCGGCCGAGGAACAGGTTGCTGGCGACCGACTGCAGCGGCACCAGGTTGACCTCCTGGTACACGGTCGCGATGCCGGACTGCTGGGCCTCCATGGGCGTGCCGAACGACACCGGCTCGCCCTGGTAGGTCAGGTCGCCGCCGTCCGGGGAGTACACCCCGGTCAGCACCTTGATCAGTGTCGACTTCCCGGCGCCGTTCTCGCCGACCAGCGCGTGCACCTCACCGGGTGCGAGCTCGAAGTCGACCTCGGACAGCGCGACGACACCGGGAAACCGCTTGCCGACACCCCGCGCGGACAACACAGAGGAGAGTGCGGCCGCCATCAGTACGCGTTCGCGACCTCGGCGGTGGCGTTGTCCTTGTCGTACAGCTTGTCGCTGATGACGACGTTCTGGGACACCGCCTCGCCGCCCAGGAACTTCTGCAGCGTCTCGAAGGCCAGTGGCCCGAAGCGCGGGTTGGACTCGACGACCGCGTACATCTCGCCGTCGACGATCTTCTGCACGGCGTTGCGGGTCCCGTCGATCGACACGACGTGGATGTCGGTGCCGGGCGTCTTGCCCGCGCTCTTCAGCGCCACCAGGGCACCCAGCGCCATCTCGTCGTTCTCCGCGTACACGCCGGTGAGGTCCGGCTGCGCCTGGATCAGCTGCTCCATGACCTGCTGGCCCTTGTCCCGGGCGAAGTCACCGGTCTGCTGCGCGGCGATCTCGATGTCCGGCGCGATGTTCGCCATCTCGTCGACGAAGCCCTTGGTCCGGTCGGTGGTCACGTTGTTGCCGGAGCTGCCGAGCAGGATCGCGACCTTGCCCTTGTTGCCCATGGCCTCGGCCATCTCCTGCGCGGCCCGCTTGCCCTGCTCGACGAAGTCGGAGCCGAGGAAGGCCACGTAGTCCTTGCAGGGCTCGGAGTTCACCTTGCGGTCCACGGTGAGGACGGGGATGTTCTTGTCCCGCGCGGCCTGCAGCGCCGGCTCGAGCCCGTCGGAGTTCAGCGGTGCGACGATCAACGCCTGCGCACCCTTGTTGATCATGTCCTGGATGTCGGAGATCTGCTTCGACAGCTGCGAGTTCGCGTTGGTCGTCAGCAGCTGCTTGACGCCGAGTTTCTCGGCCTCGTCCTTGATCGACTGGGTCTCCGCGATCCGGAAGGGGTTGGCTTCCTTCTCCGACTGGGAGAACCCGACGATGGCGTTCTTCAGGTCGATCTTCTCGCCGCCGTACTGGTCCAACGTGCAGGTGGGACCACTCGAGTCCTCCTGCGCGACCTGCTCGCCACCGGTGCCTTGCGTGCTACCGGTGCCGGAGTCCTCGGACTTGGTGCAGCCGGCAAGCGTGAGGGCCGTGCACACCACGGCCACACCGGCGAACTGAACAGGGCGAAGTAAACGGGATGCCGCCATTGGCACAACTCCCAGCCGATCAGAGGTCGCGCCCTCGCCGGCGACCTAGCCGATCAAATTCAGTCACATCCGAAACTTATCTGTCAAGACACCGCACGATCCGCACAAGTTCGTGCGGTGGCCATACGAAGTGCCGCATTCGTAACCGCCACCGGTTTGCGATGAAGGGGTCCTTCGGCACGGTGGGCGTGATGAAGGGCCCCTTCGTCGCGTTCAACGTGATGAAGGGGCCCTTCATCGCCAGGAGGCGGGGGCGTCCGGGCGGGCGGCGGTCAGGACGCGTTGGCAGCCGTCGCCGCCACGT
Source organism: Actinophytocola algeriensis (assembly GCF_014203735.1). GTDB lineage: Bacteria > Actinomycetota > Actinomycetes > Mycobacteriales > Pseudonocardiaceae > Actinophytocola > Actinophytocola algeriensis. The sequence goes on from NZ_JACHJQ010000001.1 coordinate 741,931, forward strand.
GCACCATGATCCCCAGTTCCCGCAACGCCTCCAGCTCGGCGGGATCGGAAGCGTCGTCGGTCACGACGTGCTGGATGTCCTCGGGCGCCACGGTCTGCAACAACGCCTCAGTCCCGATCTTGGTGTGGTCGGCCAGCACGATCACCTCGTCGGCGGCCGCCGCCAACGCCCGGTCCACGCCGGCGACGGTCAGGTTCGGCGTCGACAACCCCCTGGCGGCGGTGAGCCCGTTGCCGGAGATGAACGCCCGGGTCCCCTGCACGGTCGCCAGAGCCTGCTCGGTGGTCCCCCCGACCAGCGCGTGGATGGACCCCCGCAACGACCCGCCGGTCATGACGACGTCCACCCCCCGGGCCCCGGCCAGGCCGGTGGCCACCAGCAAGGAGTTCGTCACCACCGTCAGCTCCGCATGCCGGGTCAGCCGGGCGGCGAAGGCCTGCGTGGTGGTCCCGGCGCCGACCACGATCGCGTCCCCGTCGGAGACCAGGTCCGCGGCCAGCCCGGCGATCGCGGCCTTCGCGTCGGCCGCCACCAGCGCCTTCTCCGAGTACGTCGGCTCATGCGACAGCCCGCCGGGCAACGCCGCTCCGCCGTGGTGCCGATCGAGCAGCCCCTGTGCGGCAAGGGCGCGCAGGTCCCGGCGCACGGTGACCTCGGACGTCTCGACCTGGCGCGCGAGTTCGCGCAGGGAGATGGCCCCGCTGGACCGGACGAGATCGAGGATGCGTTGGCGACGTTCGGCGGCGAACACGAACATGACCATAACCCGAACAATGGCCGGGATTGACCGAACCTGGCCGAGTTTGATCGAACCGGTCGGAGCCTTGCGTGCGGGTGGAAGCCGTCGGTAGGGTCAGGAAAGCGCTTGCCGGAAAGCGCTTTCCTGACCACGCTGAACCCACAGGGAAGTGGGCGGATATGTCGAAACCCAGACGGTGGCTGGTAGCGATCGCCGGTGCGGTGGTCGCGGCAGGCCTCGCGGTGCCGCCGAGTGCGGTGGCACAAGCCGACGAACCGATCCAAGACCCGTTGCCGGACCCGGTCCCGTCGAGCCTCGGGCTCACGGTCGCGGAGTTCGCGCAGTTCCCCAAGACCGAGCTCACCCCGCCGCCGCCCGACCCGCCGCCGGACCTCCGGCTGATCAGACACGCGCGGATCAACCACCTCGGTGAGGTGCCCGACGGCTCCGGCCGCCTGTACGTGCCCGACCTCAACGGCCGCGTCTACCTGGTGGAGAACGGCACCCAGCACATCTACGTCGACTTCAAGGCCCAGTTCCCCGACTTCTTCTCCGGTCGCGGGCTCGGCAGCGGCTCCGGGTTCGTCACGTTCCACCCGGACTTCAAGCGCAACGGCAAGTTCTACACGGTGCACACCGAGAACGGCGCCGGCCTGACCAAGCCGACGACCTGGCCGTCGCACTCCGCGAACCCGTTCCTGCACTCGATCATCACCGAGTGGACCGCGACCGACCCGTCGGCCGACACGTTCAGCGGCACCCGCCGCCAGGTCATGCGCATCGCGGAGGCCCGCCAGGTCCACGCGATCCAGCAGATCGACTTCAACCCGTACGCGCGCAAGGGCAGCCGCGACTACGGCGTCCTCTACGTCGCGTCCGGTGACGGCGGCCAGGGCGCCACGACGACCGAGCCGCAGCAGCTCGGCAACCCGTACGGCAAGATCCTGCGGATCAACCCGACGGGCACCAACGGGACCGGCGGCCAGTTCGGCATCCCCTCGGACAACCCGTTCGTCGGCACGCCGGGCGCGCTCGGCGAGATCTACGCGATCGGCATGCGCGACCCGCACCGGTTCAGCTGGGACCGGGCGACCGGCCGGATGTACCTCGGCCACATCGGTGAGCACCGGATCGAGGCGGTCTACGACGTCCGGGCGGGCGACAACTACGGCTGGAGTGAACGCGAAGGCGAGTTCCTGTACAAGCGGAACGACCCCCAGTGCTCGGTCTACCCGCTGCCGCCGGACGACGCGCAGTACGGCTACGACTACCCGGTCGCCGCGTTCGACCACAACCCGCCGCCGGGGCACCCGCTGTGCTCCGACTCCGGGCACGCGATCAGCGGTGGGTTCGTCTACCGGGGCAGCATCGCCGAGCTGCGCGGCAAGTACGTGTTCACCGACCTCGTCGACGGCCGGATCTTCTACACCGAGGCGAGTGAGATGCGCCGCGGTCGCCCGGCCGCGCAGATCCACCAGTTCCAGGTGTACGCGAACGGCCAGCGGACCGACTTCCGGCAGCTCGTCGGCGACGCACGGGTGGACCTGCGGTTCGGCCAGGACGCGCGGGGTGAGCTGTACCTGGTCGCCAAGGCCAACGGCAAGGTCTACAAGGTGACCGGCATCAAGCGGTTCGCGAGCTGCGCGGTCGGGCACACGCGGGTGACCGGGTCGGGTGGCGCGGACTCGTGGTCGCCGGTGACGCCGGACAAGTGGCAGTTCCGCGGCGACAGCGTGATCCTGGCCGAGGCGGGCGAGGCCCGTCCCGGCCCGCGTAGGCCGTTCGAGTACGCGGTGCTGGACAAGGGCCCGGCGTTCACCAACGCCCGCGTGGACACGAAGGTCCGGCTCGACACCCCGGTCGAGGTGACGAACCGGGACGTGATCGTGGTGTTCGGGTACGCGAGCGACACGGAGTTCTACTACGCGCACGTGTCGACGGACAACACGATCTACCCACACAACGGGATCTTCGCGGTGAACAACGCCGACCGGCTGCGGATCGACGACCAGTGGAACGAGGTCATGTCCCGCGGCGCGCCGCCCGCGATCACCGACACGGCGTGGCACGACGTGAGCGTCACCCACTGCGCGGACACGGGGGAGATCTCGGTCCGGGTGGACGGTGAGCTGCTGATGACGGCCGTGGACCACACGTTCGGCGCCGGCAGGACCGGGTTCGGCTCCTTCGACAACATCGGGCGGGCGCGGGACTTCCGAGCCACCGGTACGGCGGCGTGACCATGCGCAAGGTGCTGATCGGGCTGTCGTGCGTGGCACTCGCCGCGACTCTGTCCGGCACGGTGCCCGCCGCCGCCAACCCGGCGGCGGGTCACCGCCCGGACGTGGTCCCGTCGATGGCGCGGAACCTCGTCGCCTACTACGACTTCGAGCACCCGGCGCAGGGTGGCGCGGTCGAGCGGGACCGGGGCCGGTCGGGCACGGACCTGTGGCTGGTCAACGGCGCACCCCGGGTGCGCGACGGGATCCGGCACGCGTTGCAGACCGGGCAGAACTCGGCGGTCGCGAGCAACGACGACTGGAAGGCCGGCGTGTACTCGGACACCGGCGTGCCGTCGCTGCGTGCGTTCAACGCGGCCCGCGAGATCACCGTGATGGGCTGGTTCAAGCCGACCGGCGTCAACCCCAGCCCCAACACGGTGACCGAGAACCCGGACGACCACTACAACGCGATCGGGCTGGCCGGTGTGCTCACCGGTGACTCCGACGGGCACGCGGTGCGTGCGCTGCTCGAGGTCATCAACGTGAACGGCGAGCTGAAGGTGGTCGCACTGGGCCGCCGGGTCGACGGCGCAGCGTCGCAGACGTTCGCGGCATCGGCGCCGTGGCAGGAGGTCCTGCCGCCGGGCCGGTGGACGCACCTGGCGGCGACGTTCGACTTCGACACGGGCGAGATGGCGTTGTACCGCGACGGCCGCGCGCTGGACGGCTTCTACACGGTCACCGGTGACCCGTGGTCGCTGGAAGGCGAGCCGGAACCGGACGTGACGACGGCGTCGGACCCGCGCGGCATCAAGATCGGCGGCAGCTTCCCGCAGAACAACGTCGAACGGAACCCGTGCAACTGCCGCATGGACGAGCTGATCTTCCTCGACCGGGTGGCGACCCCGAAGGAGATCAAGGCGCAGTACAAGCGCAGGTAGGCGAACACCTCGCGAGCCCGCCGTTCACGGACGGCGGGCTCGCGGCGTGTGCAGGGCAGCGGCGATCGCGACCTGGCTGACCTCCAGGGTGTGTTTGCCGTCCTCGATGTCCCACAGGGCGTTCTGCAGCACGCGGCCCAGCGTCCAGACCGTCGCACGGGTGCGGTCCAGGCCGAGCCGGTCGGTGAGCAGGTCGAAGCGGTACCGCACGGCCCCGGCAACGTCACCGGTCGCGACGATCGCGGCCCAGCGCTCGTTCAGTGCGGGCAGCAGGTCGAAGCCGGGGTCCCCGGCCAGCGGCTGCGGGTCGATGGCGAGCCACGGCTCCCGTGTACCGGCGAGGACGTTGCCGTCGTGCAGGTCCCAGTGCAGCAGCCGGTCACCGGCCTCGCCGACCAGCTCGGCCACCGCCGCCGCACACGTCCGCACCAGCTCCTGCTCCGCCGGGTCGCGCAGCAGCGGCACCGCAGACGGGACCTGGTCGAGCATCGCCGTCGCCACGTCCGCGAGCCAGCGCACCCCGGCCGGTGCCCGCACCGCCGTCAGCCGCGCCAGCAGGTCCGCGATGACGGCCAGCCGATCGAGGTCGTCCTCGAGCGCGAACAGCGGGCGGGTCGCGTCGAGACGTTCCAGCAGCACCGCGCCCGTCGGCTCGTCGTGGTCGAGCAGCAGGACCGCGCCGTCGCCGTGCCACGTGCGCAGCCCGGCGGCCGTGTCGGCGTTGTCCTCCTCGACCGGCTGCAGCTTCAGCACCGCGGGCACGCCGTCGCGGACCACCGGCAGCACGAGCCCGGCCATGCCGTGCGCGACCGGGCCGTCGAACCGCAGCGACCACTGGCCGACCATCCGGTCGACCAGCGCGGGCAGGTCGCGCACCCACGCGCCGCCTTCCGCGCGCTGCGTGTCCGCGAGCGCGGGCGGGATCTCGATCGGCATGACGTGGCCTTTCCGGAATGTGTCATCCGGGTAGTGCGAGCAGTTCCCGGACAATATCGGCGACTCGCCCGGAACTGTGCCAGACGGGTGTTTCCCGGGCACCTGTTTTTCGCAACCGGGACGCCACCGCCCATTCTTCCCACACCTGGATGTTGTCCTCGAGGTCACCGTGCGTCCGCAACCCGAAAAGCGCGTCGACGGTGCGGCGGCTGGTCGGCGCGGCGAGTGTCGTGGGCACGAAGACCCAGCCGGCCGCCCGGAGCGGCGCGACCACCGCGAGAAGCCGTTCGTGCTCAACACTCACTTATGCCCCAAGAGATTCCGGAGGCGGACGGCACGCCGGAGCGCAACGGGGAGGACCGCTCTACGACGTGCCGCCCGCCAGTGTGCCCGGTCCGTCGAAGGGTGGGAGCGGGGACCGGGCTGGTGTGGCGACAGCGTGCCCGGAATCGAATGCCGCGCGCAAGTTGCAACAGTGGTATTCGGAAATGACCACCTGATCAGGGGAGCTGGGTAACTTCCGGAAATCTGCGTATAACTTCGACAAGAAAATGCCCTCGCACCAGGGCATCCGGTGCGAGGGCATTCCCTCTGCGGCAGCTCGTGCCTGTCGGAGCGTCGAACCGCCAGGCTTACGTCCCGCGCGCCTCGTCGAACCGGCGCGCCACGTCAGTCCAGTGGGGCTGGGTCACTAGTTCAGCGGTTCCGTCCGCACGGTGAAACGCGGGTCCAGGTGGGCGGTGTCGTTGAAGCGGCGGATCACCCAGCGCTCATCCCACACGACGAGCTGCGTGATCGACGCGTTGTCGGCGTCGATGAACGCGAACGGTCGCGACCCGGTGGCCATCGAGACCACCTGGCCGATCGTGCCGCCGTGGGTGAACACGGCGACCCGCCGGTCGGTGTGGGCCGCGGCGATGCGGGTCAGCGACTCGCGGATGCGCGCGGCGAAGTCGTCCGTCGACTCGGCGCCCGGGATGACGTCCCAGCGCTCCTTCGTGAACATCTCCTGCGCGACCGGGTGCTGCTGCGCGACGCGGATGCGGAACAGCCCGCCCTCCCACTCACCGAGGTTGATCTCCCGCATGCCCGGCTCCACGACCGGCGTGACGCCCAGCCGCTTGGCCAGCGGCTCCGCGGTCTGGTGGGTGCGGCGCAGGGTGGTCACGTAGAGGCCGTCCAGTTCCTCGTGTTCCAGGCGCTTCGCGACCAGTTCTGCCTGCTCCTCGCCGACCTCCGCGAGCGGCGGGTCGCCCTGGCCGTCGACCTTCGGAAACGGCCGGTCCTCGCGGGCCGGCTGGGACTCACCATGCCTGACCAGCAGGATCTCGGTCGCGCCCGGCGGCAGGGTGAAGCGGAACTGGCGGTACTCCTCTGAGTTGGTCACGACCCCATTCAAGCGAATACTCGAACCAGAGTATTTGAGCTATGGTAATCACCATGGGCAAGCGGAAGGTCTCCAACCCGCTCGCGCTCGCGGTGCTCGCGCTCCTCGCGGAGAAGCCGATGCACCCGTACGAGATGTCGAGCACGCTGCGGGAACGGGCCAAGGAGCAGAGCATCAAGCTCAACTACGGCTCGCTGTACTCGGTCGTCGACTCGCTGCTGCGGCACAAGCTGATCGACGTGCAGGAGACCGTTCGCGAGGGCAGGCGCCCGGAACGCACCATCTACGCGATCACCGACCCCGGCCGGATCGAAATGGTCGACTGGCTGTCGGACCTGCTCGCGGTGCCGGTGAAGGAGTACCTGCAGTTCGAGGCGGCCATGTCGCTGATGCCGGTGCTGTCGCCGGACGTGGTGATCCGCCTGCTGGAGGTCCGGCGTACCCGGCTGGACGCGGAGATCGCGTCCAACGACGGGATCATGTCCGCGATGGCCGACCACGGGATGCCCTACCTGTGGACCATCGAGGTCGACTACGTGCAGACCCTCCGGCGGGCCGAGCGGGAGTTCGTGCAGACCACGATCGACCGGCTGACCAAGGCCGAGCTGCCCGAGATCCAGGCCTGGCGGCGGGCCCACGAGCTCGCCGACGGCGTGCCGAGCGAGTCCGACTGGGACCGCGCGGTGCGTGAGCTGCCGGAGAGCGAGGTGAACTGGCGGCAGGACTGACCAGGACGGCACACAGCACTGGCCGGGTGCGGCAACACCCGGCCAGTGACCAGAAACCCAGGCTCGTCCCGCGAAGGCACGGCACCAGGCGCGTGTCCAGAATAGCCGTGCCCGCGGACGCACCTGGCCATCAACCAGGAGGAACGTCCGATGACACACGTCAGGGGGACGGCCATCGAGGCCGTCGCGCTCGTCAAGAGGTACGGGGAGGTCACGGCTCTCGACGGGCTGAGCTTCACCGTCCCGGCCGGCACCGTGTTCGGCCTGCTCGGCCCGAACGGGGCAGGCAAGTCCACCACCATCAAGATCCTGACCACGCTGTCCACGCCGACCAGCGGGGCCGCGACCGTCGCGGGGATCGACGTGCTCGCGCACCCGAACGCCGTGCGCCGCGCGATCGGCGTCGTCACCCAGGGCTCTGGCACCGACCGGCAGGCCACCGGCCGCGAGAACCTGCTGCTGGCGGCGCACATCCACGGCATGCGCGGGCGCGCGGCCACCGCGCGGGTCGACGAGCTGCTCGAGCTGTTCGACCTCACCGGCGCGGCGAAACGCCTGGTCAAGGCGTACTCCGGCGGTATGCAGCGCAAGCTCGACGTCGCCATGGGCCTCGTGCACCGGCCGTCCGTGCTGTTCCTGGACGAGCCGACCACCGGCCTCGACCCGCAGGCCCGCAGCGAGATGTGGGCCGAGATCGCGCGGCTCGCCACGCAGGAGCGGCTGACGATCCTGCTCACCACGCACTACCTGGAGGAGGCCGACCACCTGGCCGACCACCTCGTGATCGTCGATCGCGGCAGGCTCGTCGCACAGGGCAGCCCGGAGGAGCTGAAGAGCGAGCTGCGCGGCGACGCCGTGGTGGTCGAGCTGGCGCCGGACGCGTCGGTGGACTCCGCCAGGACGGCCGTCGAGGCGATGGCCAGGGAGGTCACGGTGACCGGCCGGACCATCCGCGCCCGCGTCGACAACGGCGCGTCGGCGGTCCCGGCGGTGCTGGCCGAACTGGAACGCGCCGCCGTCGCGGTCGCCGCGGTGACCGTCGCCCGGCCCGCGCTCGACGACGTCTACCTGCGCCACACCGGCCGCACGTTCGCGGCGGCCTCGGCCTCGGCATCGGGATCGGGATCGGAGGAGGTGGCGGTGGCATGACCACGCTCACCCCCCACACCGGTTACCTCACCGGGCGGCTGCTGATGGCCACGCTGCGCCAGCCCGCGTTCGTGGTGATCATGCTGATCCAGCCGATGATCTGGCTCCTGCTGTTCGGCCAGCTGTTCAAGCGGATCGTGGAGCTGCCCGGCTTCGCGACCGGGTCCTACATCGACTTCCTCACCCCCGGCGTGGTCGTCATGACCGTCCTGTTCACCAGTGGCTGGGCGGGCATGGCGTTCATCGACGACATGGACCGCGGCGTCATGGACCGCATGCTCGCGTCCCCGGCCAGCCGCGGCGCGATGATGCTCGCCTCGGTGCTGAACCAGGCGGTCACGGTCGTCGTGCAGGGCGTCATCGTGGTGCTCGTCGGGCTCGCGCTCGGCGCCGAGTTCCCCGGCGGTATCGCGGGGATCCTCGTGATGTTCCTCGCGTCGGTGCTGCTCGCGGCCGCGTTCTCCTGCCTGTCCAACGGGATGGCACTGATCGTGCGGACGTCCGAGTCGCTGATCGGCTTCTCCACGATGCTCACGCTGCCGCTGTCGTTCCTGTCCTCGGCGATGATCGCCCGCGAGGCGGCGCCGGAGTGGATCCAGACCGTGTCGTCGTACAACCCGGTCGACTGGACTGTCGTCGCGTCCCGCGAGGCGCTGTCGGCGGACCCGGACTGGGGTGCGGTGCTCCTGCGCCTGGCCGGGCTGTTCGTGGTCGCGGTGGTGACCGGGTTCATCGCGACCAGGGCGTTCCGCGCCTATCAGAAGTCGCTATGACCGGTCATAGCCACAAGCTATGAGGTGGTGTCCCGTTGGTGGCTAGCCACCGGCGGGACACCGGGCGATGCTCGTTACCGTGCTTCCCGGACTTGTGCTCGTCGCCGTCGCGACCGCGGTCGGCCGCGTGGTCGGCTCGCTCGTGCCCGCCGCGAGCGCGCTGATCGTGGGCATCCTGCTCGGGGTGGCGTGGCGGTCCTTCGCAGGCGTGCGCCCGGAGTTCGCGCCGGGACTGCGGTTCGCGCAGACCTGGCTGCTGCGCGCGGGTGTGATGCTGCTGGGACTGCAGCTCGCGGTCGCGCACGTCGTCCACTTCGGACCTGCGCTGCTCGCGGTCGTGTTCTTCTCGGTGGCGGTCACGTTCGCCGTCACGTGGCGGCTCGGCCGCCGCCTCGGGCGGTCCAGGTCACTGCTGCTGGCGACGGGCGTGTCGATCTGCGGCGCGTCGGCGGTCGCGGCGGTGAACACGGTGGCCGACGGCGACGAGGAGGACGTCGCCACGGCCGTCACCGCCGTGACGGTCCTGGGGACCGTCGCGATCGGCGCCGTGCCGCTGGTTGCGTGGCTGTTCGGACTGTCCGACCAGGACTTCGGCGTGCTCGCGGGCGCCAGCGTGCACGAGGTGGGTCAGGTCGTCGCGATCGGCGGCGCGGCAGGCGGGCTGGTGCTGCAGGTGGCGGTGGTGATCAAGCTGGCGCGCGTGGTGCTGCTGGCACCGCTCGTGATCGGGCTGGGGGTGTACCTGCGGCAGCCTGCTGTGGTGGGTGGTGCCGCGCTCGCGCCGCGGGCCCGGCCGCCGCTCGTGCCGTGGTTCGTCACCGGGTTCGTCGTGCTGGTCGTGGCGCGGGCGCTCGGAGCCGTGCCCGCACCGGTGCTCGACCTGTCCACTGTGGTCACGAACCTGCTGCTGGGCGCGGGCATGTTCGCCCTCGGCGCCGCGGTCGACCTGCGTGCCGTGGTTCGTTCCGGCGGGCCGTCGCTGGCGGTCGCCGGGGTGGGCAGTGCGTGCCTGTTGACACTGACGACGGTGGGCGTTCTGATCATCTAGGTGAGCACCACACCTGTCCGGATCGGCGCCCTCGTTCCGCTGACCCGGCCCGGCTGGGCCGAGGCGGGGCGGCACCTGCTCGCCGGACTCGAGCTGGCCGTGCGCGACGTCAACGACGCGGGCGGGATCGCCGGAAGTACCCTCGAGCTGGTGGTCCGGGACACCGCGGCCGACCCACAGCGGGCCGCCGCGGCCATGGACGAACTGGCCCGTCTTGGCGTGGCCGCCGTGGCCGGGGAGTACCACAGCGTCGTCGCGCGCGCCGCTGCCGCGCGTGCCGACGCACTCGGCCTGCCGTTCCTCTGCTCGTCGGCGGTGCTCGACGCGCTCACCGACGAGCCGACGGACTGGGTCGCGCGCCTCGCCCCCGCACAGTCCCTCGGCTGGCGGCTCTACGCCGACTTCCTCCTCGGGGCGGGGCACAGCCGCATCGCCGTGGTGGCCCAGCCGAGTGTCTACTGGGCCTCGGGGACCAGCATCCTGCGTGACCACCTGGAGTCGCGCGGTGGCACCGTCATCGACCTCGACCTGCGTGCGGACGTGTGCGACCAGCTCGTCGACCACCGTGCGACCGCCCTGCTCCTCCTGGTCGGCACCCCGGAACCGGCGGTGCCGATCGTCCAGTCCGTCCGCCGCGACCCGCGCCTCGCCGAGGTCCTGATCGGTGCGCCAGCCGGGCAACCGGAGTTCGCCGAATGGGCGGCGTCGCTGGGCACCGACGGCGCCGCGATCCCGTTCCTGCGTTACCTGCCCGAGCGCCTCACCCCACTCGGCGCCCGGGTGGGGACGGCACTGCGCGAACGGCTGGCCGAGGCGCCCTCCTTCGTCGCCTTCGAGGGCTACGACACGGTCGCCGTCCTCGCCGAGGTGCTGCGTGCGCACGGCACCGACCGGGCGCACATCGCCGCATCCTGGCCGCGCGTCGCGGTCGACGGCACCCGAGGGCGGATCCGGTTCTCCCGCACACCGGGCATCGGCGTGTGGCAGTGGGCGTGGCCGCCGATCCAGATCGTCGACCGGGATCCGGCGGATCCTGGTCGCTTCCGGCTCCGCTACGTTGGCTGATAGCTGTGGGTGCTTTGTCCTCGCCGGACGGGCTTCCCCTCCGGCGGCTCCTCGCCGGAGGGGCAGGTCTCTGGGATGGCTCCCTGGGTTGGCATCTTCGGTTCTTTGGCGAGGGTCGGTCTGCCTGCCATCCCGTCGACCTCCCTGCGGGCTATCACACCGGCTCAAGGAGGCGGTTCCGAGTTTTGCTGCCGGTTTTGGTTGTTGGTGCCCCCTTGATCCGGTGTGATCGGGCTTTGCCAGGTCGACGGGATGGCAGGCAGCCTCGGGTGGGGTGTGGGGCTGGCGCCCCCCGCCCGCTTTCGCGGTTCTGGTGGTGTCCCGAAGGACCCCTTCGTTGCGTGCGGTGTGAGGAAGGGCCCCTTCGTTGTGGTCGGCGTGATGAAGGACCCCTTCGTAACGTCCGGTGTGAGGAAGGGCCCCTTCGTTGTGCTCGGCGTGATGAAGGACCCCTTCGTAATGCCCGGTGTGAGGAAGGGGTCCTTCGTTGCGTTCGGTGTGATTGGTTGCCGCACCGGCTAGATCACCTGCAGCAACGTGGCCGCGGGGCCGGTCAGTCGCCTGCCCTTCGGCCACACCGCGCGCAGGCGGCGGTCCAGCCGCAGGTCCGCCACCCCGATCGGCACGAGCGTCCCGGCTGTCAGCTCCGCCTCCACCGCGTGCCTGCTCAGCACCGCCGGGGCGATCCCCGCCACCGCCGCTCCCTTCACCGCGGCGTTCGAGCCCAGGGCCAGTTGCGGGGTAACGGGGTCGTGGCGTGCCAGTGCCCGGTCGAGTGTCTCCCGCGTCCCCGACCCGGCCTCGCGCACCACGAGCGGGGTCGCCGCCAGTTCGGGTGCGGTCAGCGGGCGGCGGCGCCGGGCCCACGGGTGGGCCGGGGTGACCACCACGATCAGCTCGTCCGTGCCCACCACCCGGCTCGCCAGCCCGTCCAGCACGCCGGGGCCCTCCACGAAGCCGACGTCCACGTCCGCGGCTTTCAGCACGAGCCGGGCAACCTCGGCGGAGTTCGTCACCGTCAGTCCGACATGGACCGAAGGCTCCTGGGCGCGCAGGTGCGACAGCCACCTGGGCAGCAGCGCCTCCGCGATCGTCATGCTCGCCGCGATCCGCAGCGTCGCCGCCCGGTCGGCGCGCAGTGCGGACAGGCTCGTCCGGAACTCGTCGGCGGCGGCCAGCAGCGTCACCGCCCACGCCACCACGAGCTTGCCGTCGTCGGTCAGCACCGACCCCTGCGGTGTGCGCACCAGCAGCGGCAGGCGGGCCCGCCGCTCCAGCGCGGCGAGCCGCTTGGTGGCCGACGGCTGCGCGATCCCGACGGCCCGCGCCGCCTTCCCCACGCTGCCCAGCTCCGCCACCTGCACCAACAGGCGCAATGACTCGAGATCCGGTTCGTCACTCATCAAACGGATTATGGGGGCTTGTGCGTAGTGGCAGCATCTGTCATGACACAGGAGGACCTCGTTGCCAGCAGAGCTGAACACCCTGCGCCGGCAGCTGCTCGAACACATACGCGAGCAGGGCGCTGCCACCGATCCACTCGTCGCGGAGGCGCTGCGTACCGTGCCGCGCCACCTGTTCCTGCCGGACCTGCCGCCGGACAAGGCCTACCGCGACGAGCCGATCGTGACCAAGCGCGACCCCGACGGCCGCCCGATCAGCTCGTCGTCGCAGCCGACGATCATGGCGATCATGCTGGACCAGCTGGCGGCCAAACGCGGCCAGCGGGTCCTCGAGATCGGCGCGGGCACCGGGTTCAACGCCGCACTGCTCGCCACGATCGTCGGTGACCGGGGCGCGGTGACGAGCGTCGACCTCGACGCGGACACCGTCGAGCACGCGCGGGAGAACCTCGACGCGGCGGGCTGCCCGAACGTGGTCGTGGTGGCCGCGGACGGCGCGCTCGGCCACCAGGACCGCGCGCCCTACCACCGGATCATCGCGACGGTCGGCGTGTGGGACCTCGCCCCGGCCTGGCTGGAGCAACTCGCACCCAAGGGCCGCCTCGTGGTGCCGCTCGACCTGAACGGTGTGCAGCGCTCGGTCGCGTTCGAGCGTGACGGTGACCACTGGACCAGCCGTTCGGTGTCGCTGTGCGGGTTCATCCGGATGCGTGGCTCCTTCGCCGGCCCCGAGCGGACCTACCTGCTCGACCCCGCCACCGATCTCACCCTCAACCTCCCCACGGCCCGCGAGGTCGACGGCGACGCGCTCACCGAGGTGCTCGGCGAGGCACCGGCCGTCCACCCCGTCGGCGACATCGGGCCGACCCCGACGCCGATGCAGCTGTTCGACGGGTTCACGCTGTGGCTCGCCGTCCAGGAACCCCGCTGGTGCGCACTGTCCGAACAGGTCGGTGCGGACCCGGCGCGGCTCGCGGACGCACCCATGCGCGCACCGGAGTCCGTCGCCACCGCGGGCGTCCTGACCGACGACGGCCTCGCGCTGATCGCCGTCGAGGACGAGAAGCTCACCATCCACGCGCACGGCAACACCGCGGTCGCCGACGACCTCCTCGCGCACGTCCGCGCCTGGGCCGACGCGGGCAGGCCGGGCACGGCCGGGATGCGGATCGACGCGTACCCGGCGGGGACGGCGGGTCGTGGCGGCGATGTCGTGCTGGAGAAGGGACAGTGCAGGCTCGCGCTCTCGTGGTAGGGCCGGGGTGGACGCCGTCCGGTCGGCGACCGTAGGCTCCGCCTGCAATGGCGAATACCTCTCACATTCCAGCCGAGGACCAGCTGACCGTCGGCACGCGGTTCGGGTATGCGCTCGGTTCGCTCTCGACCGGCGCGTTCGGCACCGTGCCCGGTCTGCTGCTGCTCCCGTACCTCACCGACACGCTCGGGGTCGGCGCGTCGGTGGCGGGGCTGCTCGTGCTGCTGCCCAAGGCGTGGGATGTCGTGTTCAACCCGATCGCGGGGCGGATCAGCGACCGGACCACCGGCAGGCTGGGCGCCCGGCGGCCGTACCTGCTGTACGGCGGCATCGGGCTCGCCATCACCTTCGCCGCGCTGTTCGCCGGGCCGGACACCGGCTCCGCGACCGTCGACGCGCTGTACGTCGCGTTCGTGTTCCTGGTGTGCGCCACCGCGTACGCGTTCTTCCAGGTGCCCTACAACGCGCTGCCGGCCGAGATGACCACCAGCCCGAAGGAGCGGACCAGCATCACCGCGTGGCGGATCGCGGTGCTCGCCGTCGCGATCCTGATCTGCGGCGCCGGTGCGCCCGCCGTCCGGGACGCGGTCGGTGGCCTCGCCGGTTACCGGGTCATGGGCATCGCGGTCGGCGTGCTCATCCTGCTCGGCGCGGTCGGGGTGTTCTTCGGGACCGCGCGCACCAGGGTCGCGCAGCCGCTGCCGTCGGTCGCTGGCTGGCGGGAGACGGTCGCCGCGGTGCGTGACTGCCCGCCGTTCCGGGTGCTGCTGACCGCGTTCGTGATCCAGGCGGTCGGCATCGGCACGCTGCTCGCCGGGGTCGACTACCTCGCGCGGGTCGGGCTGGGCGACAAGTCGTGGCAGCCGCTGCTGTTCGCCGCGTTCGTCGGGCCCGCGCTGCTCGTGATGCCGCTGTGGCAGCGGGTCGGGTCCCGGCACGGCAAGCGGTCCGGGTTCGTGGTCGCATCGCTCGTGTTCGCCGTCGGCCTGCTCGGTGTCCTCGGCGCGCGGGTGTTCCCGCCGGTTCTGATCGTGCTGTTCGTCGCCGTGGCCGGGATCGGGTACGCCGGCCTGCAGGTCTTCCCGCTCTCACTGCTCGCGGACGTGATCGGGAACGAGGAGGGCCGCACCGGTCAGGTCCGGGCCGGGGTGTTCGCGGGGGTGTGGACGGCGGGGGAGACCCTCGGGCTCGCACTGGGACCCGCGCTGTACGGCGGAATCCTCGCGCTGGGCGGATATGTGTCGTCGACGGGTGAGTCGGTGGCGCAACCGTCGAGCGCGATCACCGCGGTGATCATCGGGGTCGCACTCGTGCCCGCGTTGTTCACCCTGGCCGCGCTGCCCCTGTTGCGGCGCAAGGAGTTGTTCTCGTGAGTCTGCCATCCACGGGCCTGCCGGCTGAGCAGGTCCTCGACGAGCTGCGCGCCCTGCGGACGGGCGACCTGCCCACCCACGGCGGCCGCACGCTCGCGTACGTGTACGACAGCGGCCGCGCGGGCCTCGACGAGCTGGCCGCGCAGGCACACGCGCTCGCCAGCGCCACCAACGGGCTCGACCCGACCGCGTTCCCCAGCCTGCTGCGCATGGAGAACGACATCGTCGCCGCGGCGGCCGCGCTGCTCGGTGGCGGGCAGGCGACGGTCGGCAGCGTGACGTCCGGTGGCACCGAGAGCTGCATGCTCGCCGTGCACGCGGCGCGCGCCGCGCGTCCTGACGTGGACCGGCCGAAGGTCGTGCTCGCGTCGACCGCGCACGCCGCGTTCCACAAGGCAGCGCACTACTTCGGGATCGAGGCCGTGACGGTGCCGGTCGATCCCGCCACGTTCCTGGCGGACCCGGCGGCCATGGCGGCCGCCATCGACGACCGCACCGTGCTGGTGGTCGTGAGCGCGCCGTCGTACGCGCACGGCGTGGTCGACCCGGTGCCGGAGGTCGCCGCCGCGGCGGGTGAGCGCGGCGTCCGGTGCCATGTGGACGCCTGCATCGGCGGCTGGGTGCTGCCGTACTTCCGCGCGCTCGGCGAGCCGGTGCCGGACTTCGACCTGTCGGTGCCCGGCGTGACGAGCCTGTCGGTCGACCTGCACAAGTACGCCTACTGTCCGAAGGGGACGTCGGTACTGCTGCACGCGGACGCCTCGTTGCGGCGGTCGCAGTTCTTCGCCAGCGCCGCGTGGCCGGGCTACACGATGCTGAACTCGACCATGCAGTCGACGCGGTCCGGCGGCCCGCTCGCGGCGGCGTGGGCGGTGCTGAACCACCTTGGCGACAACGGTTACCGGTCGCTCGCGCAGCAGGTGCTGTCCGCGGTGCGCACGCTCCGGTCGGGCATCGGCGCGATCGAGGGCCTGCGGATCCAGGGCGATCCGCAGTCGACACTGCTGTCGGTCGTCGCGGACGACAGCGTGGCCGACCCGGGGTTCGACGTGTTCACCGTCGCCGACGAGATGACCGAGCGCGGCTGGTACCTGCAGCCCCAGTTCGGTTTCGAGTCCTCGCCGCCGAACCTGCACCTGACCGTGACGGCCTCGAACCACGGCAGCGAGCCCGCTCTGCTGGCGGACCTCGCGTCCGCTGTGGACGCCGCCCGCCGCAGCGGGCCGGTGTCGCTGCCGGAGGAACTGACGGCCGCGATCGCCGGGCTCGACCCGTCCGGGCTCACCTCCGAGCAGTTCGCCGGACTGCTCGCGATGGCGGGCCTGGAGGGCGCGGGCACCCTGAAGCGGATGGCGGAGATCAACGCCATGCTGGGTGCCGCGCCCCCCGGCCTGCGGGAACGGCTGCTGGTCGAGTTCCTCGGCGTGATGTACACGCCGACGGTCTGAATCGGACGGTTTCGGGCCTGCGGACACCCCGCGATGTGCGAGGGTGTCCGCATGCGGATCACCTGTTTCGTCCTCGGGACGCTGTGCCTGCTGATCGCGGCGGTGTGGGTCGGTATTGGCATGATCGACCTCGCCGGTGGCAGCGAAACGTCCTCCACGCCGACGGTCGCGAATCTCCGGGTGACGCAGACCGCCGCGAACACCTCGCAGTACCTGGACGACTTCGGGCCCGCGTCGACGCTGGCACAGATCTTCGCGATCGCGGGCATCGCGTGGATGGTCGGTGCCGCGGCGTTCGCTCCGCGGCAGTCCGCATCCGCCGTGCCTGCCGCCGCCGTGCCTCCCGCCGCCGCGCCCGAGCAACGCCAGTGGCAGCCGCAGTACGCGCCGCAGTGGCAGCAGCAGGGCCAGCCCCACCAGTCCCCCGACCAGCAGGGCTGACCGGCGCCACGCCTACGCCGCTGCCGCGTGCCGCGGAAAGTCCTTCCGCTTGATCTTCGCGCGCCGCCCGTCGGGGTGGTGGAACACGTTCACCACCTGGACGTTCTCGTCCCGCTCGAAGAGCGTGGGGATCCTGGGGATCCACCGATGGACGGTTGTTGTCCGGTGGGGCGTTCGGCGGGTGGGTGTGCCCTCTGGGGGCTCCTCGCCGGAGGGGCAGGTCTCTGGGATGGCAGGGAGCCCCTTGGTGGTCGGCTTCAGCTGCGTGCTCGGTTGGCCTTCGTGTCCTGAAAGACGCTTTCGGGACGTGGGCCCGATGTCATGAAGGGGTCCTTCATCACATCGGACGTAACGAAGGGGTCCTTCATGACGGTGAGCGCAACGAAGGGGTCCTTCATCGCACCGGGTGTTACGAAGGGGTCCTTCGGGGCATCCCGCGGGTGGGTGCGGGCGCTGCGCGCCCGCGCCCGCGTGGCGTGCCTGACCACGTCCGGCATCCGGCGCGGGGCAAGAAACACGGCTCGACCACCAGGGATCCAGGCTCAACGCCCCGAAGGCGCCTTCAGGGCATGCGGACTGTCCTGCTGGTCAGGTCGACCAGCCTTCCGCTGCTGTGGCGTGCAGGAAGTCGTCCACCGGGGGCTCGACCGGGCGGCCTTCGTACTGGGTCGACAGCACCACCGAGGTGCGCATCTCGCCGTGCTTGCCCAAACGCTCGAACAGGCCCTCCAGGTGCGCGAGCGACGCCGCGCGCACCTTGATCATCGAGCAGTGGTCGCCACTGAGCTTGTGGACTTCCACGATCTCCGGGTAGTCCGCCGCCGTGCTGGTCTTCAGCAGGCAGCTGCCCAGTGAGCACTGCATCTGCACGAACGCGAGGATCGGGTAGCCCGCCCGCCGCGCGTCGACCACCGCGCGATAGCCGGCGAGCACGCCCGTCTCCTCCAGCCTTCGCACCCGCTCCGCCACCGCGGGGGCCGACAGGTTGATCCGTCGTCCCAGTTCCTTGTACGACAGGCGGCCGTCGGCCTGTAGCTCCGCCACCAGGCGCCAGTCGACCGCGTCCAGCGGCTTTTCCGAACGAAAGGTCATCCCGCCCCCTTTCCTTTCGCATGGGTGGTCCGGCGGCCAGTATGCCTTCGCCGGGCCCTTCGAACGACCGGCTCGTCTGCATACGCTGAGTCATCGTGAGAAGAACGACGATCTCCCTCTTCGCCGGTGTCGCGGCGATGAACACCGCCATGGCGGGCGCCAGCACGGCGGCCACCCTCATCGCGTCGCACACCGCGGGGGACGGCTGGAGTGGCCTGCCCGGCGCGTTCGGCGTGCTCGGCACCGCGGTCGGCACGCTCGGTGCCGGACATCTGATCTCCCGCCGCGGCAGCAGAACCGCTCTGCTGCTCCTGTACGGAGCGGCCGTTGCCGGGGCCGTCGTCGCCGCAGGGACCGCCATGGCCGCCCTGCTCGTCGGGATGTTCCTGCTCGGTCTGGGCAACGGGGCCGCGCAGCTGTCCCGGTACCTCGCCGCTGAGGCGTTTCCCGTGCACCGCAAGGGGTTCGCGCTCTCGTTGATCGTGTGGGCCGGCACAGTGGGAGCGATCGTCGGGCCCAACCTGATCGCGCCCGGTGCCGGGATCGCCGGTGCGCTCGGGCTTCCCGGGCTCGCCGGGCCCATGCTGGTGGCCGTCGTCATGACTGGTGTCGCGGTGCTCGCCAGCGCCGCGTTGCGCCCTACGCCCGCGCCACCCGCCCGGCGCACCTCGTTCGCCGTGCTGCGCACGCCTGCCGTGGTGACGCCGCTCGTGTCGATGGTCTGCGCGCAGCTGACCATGGTCGCCGTCATGACCATGGCGCCGCTCGAGCTCGAAGCCCACCACCACGGGCTCCAGGTGCTCGGCCTGGTCATCTCCGCGCACATGATCGGGATGTTCGCGCTGGCACCGGTGTCCGGCAGGCTCGCCGACCGGTTCGGTGGGCGCCCGGTCATCCGCGTCGGCATCGGGGCGCTCGTCGTCGCGTCGCTCGCGGCGTTCGGGGCCGGGGGAGTGTCCGGGCTGACGTTCGCGATGTTCCTGCTCGGGTACGGCTGGAACCTCGTGTTCGTCGGCGGATCGGCCATGCTGAGCCGGGAACTGCCCGCCGACCGGCGGATCCAGCTGCAGGGGGCCGTCGACGCGGTGGTGTGGGGCTGCTCCGCGTTCGCGAGCCTCGGTGCGGGTGTCCTGTTCGGACTCGGCGGCTACCCGCTCGTGACCGCCGTCGGTGCGGTGCTCGCGTTGCTGCCGGTCATCGTGCTCGCGCGTCGGCCAGTGCCAGCCGCACCAGCGCCGCACCCGCGGCCTGCATCGACAGGCCCTCGATCGCCTCGGCGGTGAACGGGCGGGCGGTCACCGCGCCTTCGTCGTTGACCGCCACCCGGGCGCCGAAGATGTCGTCGAACACCGGTGCGTCGACGACCACCCGCACCAGCAGGTCCGTCGCGAACGTCAACGGGTCCACGCCGAGACCCAGGACGTGCGCCTCGATGCCGGGGGTGCCGGTCATGGCCACCGCGAACGGCCACGTCCCGTAGTCCGGCGCCTCGACCTCCGGCTCGCCGAGCACCTCCTCCGCGTACTCGCGCAGCAGGAACCGCCACAGGTCGAAGTCGCCGGGGCCGGACGACTGGAACACGCCCACCGGCACCACCTGGTACAGGCCGCCAGCGTGGCCGACCTTGGCCGGGTCGCGCCAGTGCAGGAGGAAGGTGTCCCCGTCGCTGGCCCGGCGGATGGTCAGTGCGCTGATCGCCAGGTTCGCCGGGCGCCCGGCCAGGTCGCACGGGTTGCCGATCGCGTCGCGCAGCGGGGTGCCCGCACCCGCCGCGTACTCGTGGGCCGCCGCCTCGCCGGTGTCGATGCTGTCGAAGTACGTGCCGTCGCCGAACACCAGGCGCGGCGAAGGGCTCGCCAGGTCGGCGTCCAGCAGCCGCCACGTGGGGCGGTTCTCGAACACGGTCGGGGCGTCGAGTGCGGCCATGGCCGCCGAGTAGGTCGGGAAGTCCGGGTGCCCGGACGCGGGCGGCAGGGCGACCGGCGGCGCCGCGTCCATCGTGATGTCCAGCGCGGACAGCGGGATCGGCGCGGGCGGCACCCATGCCGGGGCGGTGAGCAGGGGAGTCCCGGCGACCTTCCGCACGTCCGGGAACTCGTCGACGGCCCGCACCGCCAGCTCGTAGCGGTGTGCCCGCAGGTGGGCGCGCACCCGTGCCCAGTCGCTCACTTCACCAGCCGCCAGTACTGCCTGCCCTTCAGGTCCCGCACGATCACACCCATCCCCACCAGCTCCGCGCGCAGTTCCTTCGCGTCGTCGGAGCGCAGGTCCTTCGCCCGCGCGGTGAGCAACGCGTTCGCGCCGGCAGGCAGGCCCGGCATGTCCGGCACCCACCTGCGGTACTCGTCCGCGTGCGGGTCGCCGTCCTGCCACGGGTAACCGTTGCGGGCGAACACGTCGGCCAGCGCGGTCACGTCCAGTTCGGACGGTCGGCGCGCCAGCTCGCAGGTGTCCGCGTCCAGCAGCACGAGCTGACCCCTGTCGACGAACACGGCCGAGACGTCCGCGCGCTCGAACGACGCGTCGTACTCGTCGCCCAGCAGCCGGACCCGTTCCGGTAACACGGTCACGCCCAGCCGGTCACCGTGCGCCACCAGCGAGAGCACCAGACCGCCGACGAGCCCGATCCCGAGCGCGCCGAGCGTCGCCCACGGCTCGGGGATCGAGTCGACCAGTTCGATCGGCCCCCGGAACGGGGTCCACGACAGCGTCGCGGCCCAGTTCGCCAGCAGCTTCAACAGCCAGACGACCAGCGCGCCCGCCAGCGGCAGGCCTGCCCATCTGACCAGCAGTGTGCCCGCGCTCTCCGTGATGCGGTCGTCCCCCATGGCGTCCATTGTGCCGTTTTGTCGCTCCGTGAAATGAGCGGGTCTATTCCGAGCCGGTGAAATCTGGCGCGTTGACCCTGGTGGACGCCGGTCCCACGATCGGAGAACCGGCCCGTTCCGACGAGGGAGCAGTGATGAAAGCCGTACGGCTGCACGAGTACGACAAGCGCCCGGTGGTCGAGGAGGTGCCAGAACCGGAGGTCTCCGGACCGCTGGACGTGCTGGTGGAGATCGGCGGCGCCGGGCTGTGCCGCACCGACCTGCACATCGTCGAGGGGCAGTGGGCCGAGAAGTCCGGGGTGGCGCTGCCGTACACGATCGGGCACGAGAACGCGGGCTGGGTGCGGGCCGTCGGCACCGCGGTATCCACTGTGGCCCCTGGCGACACCGTGATCCTCCACCCGCTCGCGACCTGCGGGCTGTGCCGTGCCTGTCGTGCGGGGGACGACGTGCACTGCGCGAACTCGCGGTTCCCCGGCATCGACTCCGACGGCGGCATGGCGGAACTGTTGCTCACCAACGCGCGCTCGGTGGTGAAGCTCGACCCGTCACTGCGACCGGCGGACGTGGCCGCGCTCGCGGACGCGGGGCTCACCGCCTACCACGCGGTGCGCAAGTCGGTGCCGATGTTGTACCCGGGCACGCAGGTCGTCGTCATCGGCGCGGGCGGGCTGGGACACATCGGCATCCAGTGCCTCGCCGCGATGGTGCCGTCGGAGGTGATCGTGGTCGACCGGTCGCAGGCCGCGCTCGACCTCGCGAAGGGCTACGGCGCCGCGCACACCGTGGTCGCGGACGGCACGCACGTCGACGCGGTCATGGACCTGACCGGCGGCGAGGGCGCGCACATCGTGTTCGACTTCGTCGGCGAGAAGGGCACGGAGGCCGAGGGCGTGGCGATGCTGCGCCGCGCCGGTTCCTACTTCGTGATCGGCTACGGCGGCCACATCGACATCCCGACGATCGACATCATCTCCACCGAGATCAACGTGATCGGCAACCTCGTCGGCTCGTACAACGACCTCAGTGAGCTGATGACGCTTGCCGCACAGGGGAAAGTGTCGCTGCACACGAAGACCTACCCGCTCGACGCGGTGAACGAGGCCATGGACGACCTCGACAACGGACGGCTGCGGGGCCGCGGAATCCTCGTGCCGGAACGGAGCTGAACGCAATGTACGAAAAGGACGGTCAGAAGTACTTCGTCGTCGACAGCCACATCCACTTCTGGGACGGTCGCCCGTCCAATCAGGCCAACCGTTACGGCGAGGGCTTCATCAACTGCTTCTACGACTACCACCGCAACCTGTCACCGGAGTCCGAGGTGTGGACGCTGGAGGAGTTCTGGCAGCAGTCGGAGGAGCGGATCCTGCACGACCTGTTCGAGGTCGGCTACGTCGACAAGGCGATCTTCCAGCCGACGTACCTCACCGACTTCTACGTCAACGGTTTCAACACGACCGAGCAGGACGGCGCGCTCGCCGAGAAACACCCGGACAGGTTCATCGTCAACGGCTCGTGGGACCCGCGCGACGGCGAGGCGGGCCTGGACAAGCTGGAAGCGTTGTCGCAGCGGTGGAACCTGCGCGGCGTGAAGCTGTACACGGCGGAGTGGAAGGGCGACTCGAAGGGCTGGAAGCTCACCGACCCGTGGTCCTACCGGTACCTGGAGAAGTGCCAGGAACTGGGGATCCGCAACGTGCACATCCACAAGGGGCCGACGATCTACCCGCTGAACCGGGACGCGTTCGACGTGGCGGACGTGGACGACGTGGCGTCGGCGTTCCCGTCGTTGAACTTCATCGTCGAACACGTCGGCCTGCCGAGACTGGAGGACTTCTGCTGGATAGCCACGCAGGAACCGAACGTCTACGGTGGACTCGCGGTGGCGCTGCCGTTCATCCACTCGCGGCCCAGGTATTTCGCGCAGATCATCGGCGAGCTGCTGTACTGGC
This sequence comes from Actinophytocola algeriensis, assembly GCF_014203735.1. GTDB lineage: Bacteria > Actinomycetota > Actinomycetes > Mycobacteriales > Pseudonocardiaceae > Actinophytocola > Actinophytocola algeriensis. Next base: position 764,714 of record NZ_JACHJQ010000001.1, read on the forward strand.
TGGACGAGAACCGGATCACCTTCGCGAGCGACTACGCGATCTGGACCCCGAAATGGCTGATCGAGAGGTTCGTCGACTTCCAGATCCCGGCGGACATGATCGGCGAGTACGCCCCGCTCACCGTGGAGATCAAGAAGAAGATCCTCGGTCTCAACGCGGCGAAGCTGTACGACATCGAGGTCCCACCGGAGCTGGCGCTGTCCTCGGCACCCGTGGATTCGGGCGAGGCCGTGGGCTCGGCGCCGAAGGTGCCCGCGTGAGCGCGCTGTGGGACGCACTGGGCACGGTCATGGACCCGGAACTGGACCAGCCCGTGACCGAGCTGGGTTTCGTCAGCGAGGCGGTGGTCGTGGACGGTCACGCCCGCGTCCGGCTGCGCCTGCCGACCTACTTCTGCGCACCGAACTTCGCCTACCTGATGGTCGCGGACGCGCACGAGGCCGTCAGCGCACTGCCGTCCGTGACGTCGGTGGACGTCCGGTTGGCGGACCACTTCGCGGCCGAGGAGATCAACGCGGGCGTGGCCGCGTCGGCGGGCTTCGCGGGCTCGTTCCCCGGCGAGGCGGTGGCCGAGCTGGACGAGCTCCGGCTCGTGTTCCAGCGCAAGGCGTACCTGGCCAGCCTGGACCGGCTGTGCGTGCGGCTGCCGGGTTCGCCGGTGGGCCTGACGCTGGCGGACGTGCCGGCGTCCCCGGCACTGGTGTCGCTGATGCGACGGCGAGCCGCGCTGGGATTGCCCTGTTCGAGTGAATCCCCGCTGCTGCTCGACGAACGCGGAGTGCCGATCACAGCGGAGGAAGCCCCGCTGCGACTGCGGTTCGCGAGGTCCGTGCGCGTGAGCATCGAAGGCAACGCCGGGTTCTGCCGTGGACTGTTGCACACGAGATACCCGCAGGCGGTGGGCAACTAAATCGTTCTACATATTCGTGAATAACCGTCAGGCCGATGTCAGACCTGTTGCGGGCCGGTTCGCTGACGTAGGGTCGGCAGGGTGGCGCATGACGAGGTGTGCCGCCCTGTCGGCACGGGGAGGTGCGTCGGTGACCGAACCGCGCGACACCAGCGGGCTCATCGGCTCCGCGCAGCGCGCGTTGCGAGTGCTGGACATCGTGGGCTCGGCAGGCGACGGCATAACGGCCAAAGCGGTCGCACGCCGGGCGGGCTACAACCTGTCGACGACCTACCACCTGCTGAACACGTTGGTGCACGAGGGATATCTCATCCGCCTCGGCCACGGTCGCGGTTTCGGCCTCGGCTACAAGGTGGGCAGCCTGTACCAACGGCTGTGCGCTGAACTGGACGTGGGCCAGGAGTTGCAGGACGAACTGCACCACCTGCACCGCCGAGCCGAAGCAGCCGCCTACTACACGGTGTTCCGCGAGACGGACATAGTGGTGGCCGCGGTGGCCGACTCCCCGCAGTACCCCCGAGCGACTCCGCTGGACTTCGGCTTCCACGAGGCAGCCCACGCGACGGCGTTCGGCAAGGTCCTGCTGGCGTCCATGCAGAAGCGCCAACGCCGGGACTACCTGGCGAGCGCGGGCATGCCGCGCCTGACCTCGCACACCACTGTGCGCTCGGCCGACCTGGACACGGAACTGGAACACGTCGACCGTGCGGGGATGGCGCTGGAGATCGAGGAGTTCCAACCGGAACTGGCGTGCCTGTCGGCCCCGGTACTGGACGCACAGAACCGGGTGACGGGAGCAGTGGCGTTCTCGGTGCCCGCGTCGGAGTTCCACGCACGCCGCTGGCACCTGGAACGAGCCGCGAGGGCCGGAGCAGCCCGCTTCGCCCACCTGCTGGCAACCCGCCCATCACTGGTAAGCGGCATCTGACCCCGGCCCCCGGCCGTGCCCGCGAAGCGGGCACCAGCACACACCCAAGCGGGGCGCAAGCCCACACCACCCCCGCGGCAGACCGATCCTCGCCAAAGAACCGAAGATGCCAACCGGGAAGCATCCCGGAGACCTGCCCGTCCGGCGAGGACATCTTTGGAATCGTCCCGAGCCCAACCGGCCGTCGAGGGCATCCCTGGAATCGCCCCGAAACCAACCGGCAGCCGAGAACACGCGAGGACAACCACAGGCCGCCAACCGAGCCCAGATCAGCTCGCGCGCGCGTTGCCCAACCCCCACCCTATCCCGGGGGCGTCCCGCCTTGCCAGCTTACCGAACCTCACCGACATTCCCCGCGATGTCGATCTTGCCTGTGGATAACTCGCCGATCTCGCGCCAGCCCTCAAGCCTATTGACAAAAAAAACTGTCGATTGGGACCATAGGCCATGGCCACCTACCTCGACGAGCCCGACAAGGTCAGGCGCGCGCTCTCGCCGATCCGGCGGCAGCTGCTCGCCCGCCTCCGCGAGCCGGGGTCGGCCACCCAGCTGGCCGCCGAGATGGACCTCCCGAGACAGCGCGTCAACTACCACCTGCGCGCGCTGGAGGACGCCGGCCTGCTCGAGCTGGTCGAGGAACGTCCTCGCCGCGGCTGCACGGAGCGCATCCTCCGCACCAAGCCCGGCGCGCTCGTCGTCGACCCGACGGTGATCGACAGCGAGTTCACGTACATCCACGACCAGTACGCCGCCGAGCACCTCGTCGGCGTCGCCGCCGGCACGGTCCGCGACGTCGCCCGCATGCAGGCCGCCGCCGCCGAGCAGGGGAAACGCCTGCTCACGTTCACCGTCGAGGCCGAGGTCCGGTTCGCGCAGCCGGGCGACGTGCACGCCTTCACCGACGAACTGACCGCCGCGATCCGCGAGGTCGTCGCCCGTTTCGACACACCAGACGGCCGCCGCTACCGCATGGTCGCCGGTGGCCACCCCGCCACGGAACAACGAGGAACACCATGAACGACGAACCGCCCCGCATCGAGGTCACCATCGCCGCTCCCGCCGACACCGTCTGGCATGCGTTGCGGGACAAGGAAACCATCCGCCACTGGCACGGCTGGGAGTTCGAGGGCCTCGACGACGAGATCGACCTCATCTACTTCGACCACATGACCGAGGACCCCGCCGCCCGCACCCTCAGCGTGCAGGAGGGCGACCTCATCCGCCTCGAACCCGACGGTGACGGCACCCGCGTCACGCTCACCCGGGCGCCGCGCGGCGTCAACCCCGACTGGGACGCCTACTACGACGACATCACCGAGGGCTGGGCCACCTTCCTGCAGCAGCTGCGCTTCGCGGTCGAACGGCAGCCCGGCGCGCCGCGCCGCACCGTGTTCCTCAACGGGCACAACACAACCGGCCGCGACCTCGCTCGGGACCTCGGCCTCGGCGACGCGGGTACCGTCGACCTCGTCGGCGAGAAGGTCACCACGGAGCCGTGGTACCGGGCCGAGCACCAACTCGGCGTCACGGTGGACGCGTGGGGTGGCGGGTTGCTCGTCGTCGCGTCCTGCGAACCCACCGAGGCCAAGCCGGACGGCGTCGCGATGGCGATCCTCTCGACCTACGGCCTGTCCGACGACCAGCTCACCGAGCTCACGAACCGCTGGCGCGCGTGGTGGACCGAACGGTACGGGCCTCTTCCGGATTGACGCCGATGTCCATGCCGCACGGGACTCAGCCGACGGTCGTCGCACTGACGTTTCCGTGACGGAACGTGAGTGTGGTGGCGATCACGCGGCCACCCGTCCGTGACGGTTGATACCTCACTCGTTCGAGGTCAGAGTGGTGACTTCGCAGGTGAACACGCACTCGACGTATGCATGTGCAGCTGCATCGGAAGCCGAAATGACTGACCGGGTGTAGCTGTCCGCTTACCGACTTATACGCACCGTTCATCGCTCATCCGGTGGGGTCACGACGTCATAACAAGATCGATAAGAGAAGATGGACGGGCGCCTGGGCTCGGAGGCGGTGTGACACGAACGTGGCTCCCTGCTGGAACAGGGAGCCACGTGGTCCGTTTCGTGCCCCCAGGTGTTGCCCCAGTTGCATGAGGACGAAGAGGAAAAGCACGAAACGGTGACCAGGATAAGGCTCGAGACCGCGATGACACCAGAAGAAGAAAGATCAGCGGACCTGGAGCGACCGGCCCGCAGGACCGTCCGGCTCGCGGCCGATGCCGCGCCCGAGGCTGTGTCCGGATCGGAGCTGCCTGCTCCCCGCCGCCCGGCGACGCACGCACTTCGGCCCGCGTTGCGGGACCGGGTCTTACGTGTCGCGGAACGGGTCGTCGGCGACTGGGCACCGACCTTGCGCGAGGCGCTGGTGCGGGTACTGGTGTTCGCGGTGGTGCTGGCAGTGCTCGGCGTGGCCTTCGGAGTCGAGGTGGCCGCGGCGGGTGCGGCGGTCGGGTTCGTGATGTTCCTGATCGGCCGCCGCCGCGCCGGTTCCTCGGACTGACCCACTCACGCGCCTCGGACGAGCGCGCGGACCTTCTCATTGCGCAGGTACAACCCTGCCCACACGGCGATGCCGAGATAGACGGGGAACAACGTCGTCGAGAGCAGAGGTGACTCGGCGCGGACGTGTGCGCAGACGGCACCGCCCAGGTAGCCCGTGAGCAGCACCGCGCCGAGTACTGACGTGCGCGGAATCGCGTAGAGCGCGAGGCAGGCGAGCTCGAGGACGCCGATGGGCAGCGCCTGCCAGCCGGGGAAGCCGAGTTCTCTGAACGACTCGACCACCGGCTCGATCGCGAGCAGGTGGATGACCGCGTCGAACAGCAGAAACGCGACCGCGAGAAGGCTGATGACCTGCCCCGCGCGGGTGGCGGTGACGGTGACTGGCTGGGTGCGAGTGGCTGTGTTGTGCATGAAGCAACTCTCACAGCCGACAGCTCAAGTTGTCAAGACAAAAAAAATTGTCGGTGGCCGATTCGGATGAGCCGCCTGTTTGGAGGTGGGCCGGGGTCGGGCGGCCAGGCGAGCTGGGCGAGCGGATTGACTCGGCGGGTTCGCGGAGCCGGTCGTGCGAGCGACGGGCCCGACGTGGCTTTGCGCGTCGCGAGGTGGTTTGTCAATGTCCGCCCCGAGACGAACAGGTGATTCAGTCCCCTGTGGACGGTGGGTTTGGCCCGGACCACGTCGGCCAACAGTCACGGAGGGTGCGTTTTCCACATCTCCTGGGAAGTGGATGGTTGACAGCAGCGCGTAGTGGGTACCTGCTCAGCAACAGGGTCTTTCAAGGAGGTGCAGGAGCATGCTTGTCCTCGGCTTGCTGCTGGTGGTGCTGAGCGGCGCCGTTGCCGTGCTGCTTATCGCCTACAACAACGGTGGCGACGCGCAGACCGTCACCATGTTCGGCCGCGATCTGGCCGACGTGACGATGGCGCAGGCGTTCATCGCCGGGCTCGTGGTCGCGACGGTCTTCCTGATCGGGCTGTCGATGATCATGTCCGCGGGACGCAGGGCCAAGGAGAACCGGTCCCGCTACCGCGAGGCGCGCAAGGAGGCGAAGGTCGCCGCGAAGGAGCGTGACGAGCTCGCCGAGCAGCTGCGCAAGGAAGAAGACCACCGGCACGACCCGGTGGGCGGCGGCCAGACCGACACGATGGTGACGCCACCCGCGGGCACCCAGATGCCCCACGACAACCGCATGGGCGCTCCCGCTCCCGACATGACACCGCCCCGCCACGCTGCGCCGCCGCAGCAACAGCAGCCGGTGATCACCAACATCAAGCCCGGTGACTCCCCCACCAGGTAACCGGGCAGCGATAGCGGTCGGCCGCGGCCTGACTCGACGCGAACATCGGTTTTCTGTCCCCCGGTGAACCGATGCCGCCGGCCGCGGCCGGCCGCCTTTATCCGTGCAGGAACTCGGCGGGAACGTGCTCGGTAAGCCACACGATCTCGTTGCCACGCAGGAACTCCACGCCCGCGGCCCGTGCCGCGGGCGTGTTCACTGTCAGCACCAGGACCCGCTCGCCCTTGCGCCTGCCGACCGACTCGGCCATCGCCGTGGTCACCGACAGGTGCACGTACTGGCGCCGCATGGGCCGCAGCCCGTCCCGCAGGATGCTCGCCGCCGCCGACTCCGCCGTGCCGTGGTACAGCTCGGCGGGCGGCGTGCCCGGCGCACGCACGATCCGGCCTGGCACGCTGTGCCCGTAGCGGGCGCGGACGCGGTCGTCCGCCAGCTCGAACCGTTGCTTCGGGCTGTCCCGCACCACATCTTCCAGCTGCGCGCGGCTCACGCCCAGCGCCGCGAGCAGGTCCGCGACCGGCGTCCAGCCCGCCTCGTCCAGCTCCAGCTCGTAGAGCCACGGTGCGTGCCGCAGCGCGTGCGACATCTTTTTGCTGAGCCGCACGTCGTGCATGACCGCGACTCTAATCGGGCAGACTCGCGGCATGGACGGGATCGGGCTGGCCTTCGACCAGATCGCGGAACGGTACGACCGGGTGCGGCCCGGCTATCCGGAGCAGGTGTTCGACGACATCGCCGCGCTGACCGGAATCCCCGCCGGTGGGCGAGTGCTCGAGATCGGTCCTGGGCCGGGCACCGCGACCAGGGACCTGCTCGGGCGTGGCTGGCGGGTGCACGGCATCGAACCCGGCGTCGCGCTCGCCGCTCGGGCCACCGAGAACCTGGCCGGGCAACGGTTCACCGTCGACGTGACCCGGTTCGACGACTGGGTCCCGGACGGCACCTACGACATGCTGTTCTCCGCCACCGCCTACCACTGGGTGGCGCCGGAGGCGCGGTGGCGGCTCGCGGCCGACGTGCTCGAACCGGGCGGCGCGCTCGCGCTCGTCACCAACCGTACGGTCGCGGGCGGCAACTTCAACGACATCTACCAGGCGTCGGCGGAACTGCACGCGCGGCACGGCCCGGAGGTCGACTTCGGGCTGTCGCCGACCGCGTCGGCGATCCTCGAGGAGGTCCGCGCGTCGGCGCACGACATCGGCGCGCTGTGGGAGGCGATCGAGACGAAGGCAGGGCCCAGCCGCGCCGGCACGTGGTTCACACCACCCGAGATCCGTTCGTACGAGTGGGAAACCACCTACGACGCCGATGACGCGGCCGCGCTGCTGTCCACCTACTCGCCGTACCTGCGGGTGCCGCCGGAGCGGCGCGCGCCGCTGCTGTCGGGTGTCACCGACATCGTCCGCGCGGACTTCGGCGGGGTCGCGACCCGGCGCTACCTCGCGGTGCTGGCCGTGGCCCGGCGTGGTGCTGAGCCACGAGGTGTGGGGCCTGGACGAACAGATGCGTGAACACGCCGACCGGCTCACCCGCGCGGGTTACTGACGCCGGCGCCGGACCTGTGCGGCCAGGCGCCGCTGCGTGGTGTCGACGATGTCCGGCAAGGGGGAGAGCGGTCCGCGGTGGTCGCGGCCGCTGCTCCGCGCCTCGTATTCGGGCCCGAGCCGGAGTCAGCCGCGCAGGAATGGCGCCGGATCGACCTACCAGCCGGGGGTTTTCCTGGTCAGTCGACCGTTTCCCGGTGAGTGGGAATCGAGGGCTCCTGGAAGAGGTTCTCGTACGCGGGCTGACCGGTGTTCGACGCGGTCTTGCCGTTCGCGTGCTGGGTGAGTGGGTGGCTGAAGAGCGACGTCGGGACCTGCTGTGCGGGCCCCTCGTTCGTGGTGGTCGTAATGGTCGTACGTCCCTTCTGGGCAGGCTGGGACCGCGTTGCCACACACGGCAGAAGCGGGTCGGCTCAACGGGAAATCCCCGGTGCCTCCGCAGTTCTCGTCTCCCCGGACGAGGTGCTTCCCAACTGCCATCAACCTACACCCGAACGGGCCGGAGGGGGGCGAATTTCGCGGACACCCGGCCTCCGCGTGTCCGCCGGGGCCGGCCTGCCCACCGTGTCCCACCCCGTGAGACACGCGAGTCTCCCGCCCGTGACCCGCGAGTCACCTGTCCCGGACCGCCGAGCGGGCGGTGCGCGTGCTCCGGCGAGGACCCGATCCAGCCGGTGCACGGATCACGAAAGGTGGACTCGCGAGTCTCGAACGGGAGACGCGCGGGTTCTGGACGGGAGACGCGCGCGTCCGGAAAGGCCGGCTCGCGGGTTCCCGTGGTGCCGTGGAATCAGCTCTTCTTGGCGCGGGGGCGGCGCTTCGGGGCCGGTTTGGCCGCCTTCTGCTCCGACTCCGCCTTCGCGGCCCGGTAAGCCTCCACGACGTGCGACGGGATTCGGCCGCGGCCGGAGAGCCCGAATCCGTTCTCGTTCGCCCACTTGCGGACCAGGCCCGCGTCGTTCGAGGCGCTCGAGCCGTTCTGGCCTGCCTTGCCACCGCGCTTGATCCGGCCACCGACGCGCCGTGCGGCGTCGACGTACTCGGCGAGACCGTCGCGCAGCCGATCCGCGTTCGCCTCCGACAGATCGATCTCATAGGTCACGCCGTCGAGGCTGAACAAGACCGTGGAAACGTCGGAAGAAGCTGTGCCGTCGAGATCATCGACGAGTTGAACCAATACTTGCTGTGCCATCTATCCGCTCCTGACGTGCACGATTCGTGCATACCCGCTGGTTTGTTGCCCGCAACTGTGCAAATAATCAGCTGAATCCGTCAAAAGCGCAAGTGATCACGTGGTTTCGAGAGCTGTCCGATGTGGAGCAGTGACCGTTGACACGGCGACACGGTGTCTGAAATGAGAGTCAGCTCTCTCGATGGTCACCGGATCGCCACACCGGGGGGTGGTACACAGGGAAGCGGACCGTCACGGTCAGCCACTGCTGTTCGCCCGTGTTTGGGGTCCCATTTGTCCACCCGGTGTGGCGTTGTTCCGCCGGACCTGCTTACTTGTGCGCATGGAGATGACGGCTGAGGTCGAGAACACCGGCACACGCCCACGGGAGGTGCGCCCGCTGCACGGTCCGCCGCGCGGGACGTGGCCGCAGGTAGCAACATACATCTTCATCCTGGGCCCGTTCATCGCACTGCTGGCCGCGGTACCGCTCACCTGGGGCTGGGGCCTCGGTTGGCTGGACATCGCACTCGCGGCGTTCTTCTACACGGCCACCTGTCTCGGCGTGACCGTCGGATTCCACCGTTACTTCACCCATCGCGCCTTCAAGGCCACCCGGTCGTTGCGCGTCGGCCTCGCGATCGCGGGCAGCATGGCGCTGCAGGGCCCGATCACCCACTGGGTCGCCGACCACCGGCGCCACCACGCCTTCTCCGACCGCGACGGCGACCCGCACTCGCCGTGGGCGTTCGGCAGCTCGCCGGTGGCGCTGGTGAAGGGCTTCTGGCACGCCCACATGGGCTGGGTGTTCGACCGCAACCTCACCAACGCCGAGCGGTTCGCGCCCGACCTGCTCGCCGACCGCGACATCGTCCGCGTCCACCGCCAGTTCGGCCTGTGGACCGCCGTGACGCTCATCGCACCCGCCGTGCTCGGCGGTCTCATCAGCTGGTCGCTGTGGGGCGCGGTCACCGCGTTCTTCTGGGCCGGGCTGGTGCGGGTGTCGTTCCTGCACCACGTGACGTGGTCGGTGAACTCGATCTGCCACATGATCGGCTCCCGCCCGTTCGCCGCACGGGACCGCTCGGCGAACTTCTGGCCGCTCGCGATCCTGTCCATGGGCGAGTCGTGGCACAACCTGCACCACGCGGACCCGACGTGCGCGCGGCACGGCGTGAAACGCGGTCAGATCGACATCTCCGCCCGCCTCATCTGGTTCCTCGAGAAGTTCGGCTGGGCCACCGACGTGCGCTGGCCGACGCCGAAACGACTGGCGAACCTGGAGAAGCGCGCGAGCGCATGAAGATCGTCCAGCTCGCCAACTTCTACAGCCCCACGTCCGGTGGGCTGCGGACCGTCGTCGACACGCTCGGCAGGGGTTACGTGGCGTCCGGGCACGAGCGGGTGCTGGTGGTGCCCGGCAGGCACCGGGCACGCCTGCGCACCGAGGCGGGCCTGGTCATCATGCTGCCCGGCGTGCCCGTGAGCGGTGGCTACCGCGTGCTGCCGCGGTCCGCCGTGGTGCGCAAGGAGCTCGCGGCCCTCGGCGACGACCTCGTGCTCGAGGTGTCGGACAAGACCACGCTGCTCGCGGTCTGCGACTGGGCACGGGACCGCGGTGTGCCGACCGTGCTGCTGTCCCACGAACGGCTCGACCGGTGGATCGAGGCCCGCGTGCCCAGGCTGTGGCGCGCCGGGGCGGGCCGGGTGCTGGCACCCCTGGTGCGCGGCTGGAACAAGGGCCTGGTGAACCGCTTCGACGCGGTCGTGGTGACGTCGCGGTACGCGGAGCGCGAGTTCGCGGGCCTGCCGGTGCCCGGGCTGCGGCGGATCCCGCTGGGTGTCGACCTCGACACGTTCCGTCCACTGCGGACCCGGCGCGAGCGCGGCGCGGCGCGGCTCGTGTACGCCGGGCGCCTGTCGCCCGAGAAGAACCCGCGTGCGGTGGTCGGTGCCGTACGGGAACTGGTGGCCGGCGGAGTCGCCGTGCGGCTCGACGTCTACGGCGACGGCCCGGAACACACGGCGCTGCGCAAGCTCGCCCGCGGCCTGCCCGTCGACTTCCACGGGCACGTGTCCGACCGGGTGGCGCTCGCGCGGGCGCTGTCGGCCGCGGACGTCGCGTTCGCGCCGAGCGTCGCGGAGACGTTCGGCCTGTCCATCCTCGAGGCGATGGCGTGCGGAACGCCCGTGGTCACCTCGGCCACCGGTGGTGCGCCGGAGCTGCTCGCACCGGGTGCCGGGGTCGCGGTCCCGGCCACCCCGGCGGGACTCGCGGACGGGGTGCGCGAGGTGCTGTCGTGGCCGGTGGAGTGGCGGCAGGCGGCCGCACGCGCGCGGGCAGAGCAGTTCCCGTGGGCCTCGACCATCAGCGCGATGCTGGAGCTGCACCGCGCCGCTCGCGACTGAGCCGCACCGGACCGGGCTACCCGCGTCTGAGCAGTGCCGCCAGCGCGTAGGGGACGAGGTCGTGGCCGCGGCGGACCAGCCACGGCAGGCCCTTGAACACGAGCCAGCCCCACCTCGCGACCTTGCCGGGGACGCGCCCGCCCGCGCACACCAGTGAGATCTCGGTGTGGACGGTCGTGCCGAACGCGACCAACTGGGCCGCGATCGCGCGGGCGAGCAGCCGGTGGCCCAGCTCGGACGGGTGCAGCCGGTCGACCGCCCACGCCTCCGGTGTGTAGATGCCGGGCACCTGCCCCAGGTCGACGATCCCGACGCGGTGCGTGCGGGCAACGGTGTCGAGGACGACGTTGAGCGCCGCGATGCGGGAAGCAAGCGCTCTCCTGAGCGGCCCTGGCAGCCGGAACACCCGGTGGTGGTCGTGGTACTTCGCGGTGATCACGGTCGTTCCCGCCGCGACGAGCGTGCCGACGACGTGGTCGAGGTCGGCCAGCAGCCGCTCCGGGTCGAAGTCCGACCGCATCGTGTCGTTCATGCCGACCAGCAGCACGGCGACGTCGGGCCGCAACGCCAGCGCGGCGGGCAGCTGCGTCTCCAGGACCCCGCCGATGCGGGACCCGCTGACCGCCAGGTTCGCGAGGTGCGCACCACCGAGCGCCTCCGCGAGCAGTGGTGCGAAACCACGCCATCCCCCGCCGAGCGCGGGATCCCCGATGCCCACCCCGACCGAGTCGCCGAGCACGGCAAGTACCAGCCCCGTCGTGGGCGCCGCGTCCACCAGCACGGATGCATCATCCGCGCGCCGGTCGGACAGCCGATGAGAACGCGGTGAGCGCTCGGTGGCGTGTTGGGGAACTCCCCAGGACAGTCACGAATCCCGGCCCGGCGACAGGGACCAGCTCAGCCCCAGTGCGTCGGGCGGGTCAGTCCTGCCGGGAAGCGCGTGGCCTTGTCGCCCTGGGCGGCGTTCATCTGGAACTGGGTGAGGAACAGCGCGCCCGTCAGGTCGGCGCCCCGGACGTTCGCGTCCCGCAGGTCCGCGCCGAGCAGGTCCGCCTCGCGCAGGTCGGCACCGGACAGGTCGGCGCCGATGAGGTATGTCCCGCGCAGGTTCGCGCCGCGCAGTGCGGACTTGCGGAGCTGCGCGCCGACCAGGTCGGCGCCGCGGTGGTCCTTCTTGCCGCGGATCCCGGCGCGGAGTGTCTCGCTGGTGCGGGCCAGCAGTGGCCGGACGCGGTGGCGGAGTGCGTCGACGTCCGTTTCCAGAAGGGTTTTCGCGTTCGCGTGCGTGAGGTCCGTTACGTCCTTCAACGCGACGGACAGGTCGTCCGCGGGTGCCTTCGCCGACGCTTCCGTGAGGTACCAGAGGATCTCGTGCAGCTGGCGCATCACCGCGAACACGTCGAACATCTCGGTCGCGGTGTCCGGTGCGTCCCGCCAGGACACTCCGCCGTAGGTGACCTGAGCCACCTGCTGGCCCGCGCCAAGGCAGTCGAACACCGTGCAGCCGGGAAAGCCTTGCGGCCGCAGCGTTTCGTGGATGCCGCAGCGGAAGTCGGCCAGCAGGTTGGGGCACGCCGTACCAGCCGGTTTGCTGATCGCGAAGTCGCTGGAGCGCGCGAACGCCGGTGCGACACAACACAAGCCGAAGCAGCTGCCGCAGTCGGCCCGCAAGGTGGACATGACCTCACGGTAGCGTGTGCGCGTGAAACTGAACCGCAGGTCCGCACTCAGCCTCGGCACCGTCGCTACGGCCACTGCCGTGCTCGGTTCCGCCACCACCACCGCTGCCGCGGCGCCCGCCACGGACACGACCGCCGACCCGGCCCGGCGGGTCGGCCGCGTCTACGCCCGCGCGGTCGAGGCTTCGGGCGGCACGTGGTCGTCGCTGGTGACCGTCGGCGGCACGACCGCCGTCGAGGCCGGTGCCGACACGGTCGTCGAGGCCTACAGCGTCAACAAGATCGCGGTCGCCACCGCGGTGCTCGACAAGATCGACCGCGGGCTGCTGACGCTCGACCAGCGCGTCGACGTCACCGCCGACATCGTCATCCAGGACACCGACGGCATCTTCGCGCTCGACCGCGCCTACCCCAGCTCGATCACCCTCGGCCACGCGATGGCCAACCTGCTCACCGTGTCCGACAACACCGCCGTGCGCCTGTGCGGCCTGGTGTGCCCGGCGCTGGAGCTGAACGAGATCCTGCGCGGCAAGGGTTTCGTCCACACGCAGGTCGTGCCGGTGACCAACCCGAACCGGTTCTTCCTCGGCCAGACCACCCCGCGCGAGACGCACACGCTGCTGACGCGGCTCGTTGCCGGTGAGCTCCTGTCGCCGACGTCCACCGACTACCTGCTGAACGTGCTGCGCTCGACGTCCGCCTTCGTCGACGGCGTCCGCCTCAAGCTCACCACGCCGGAGCGCCTCCGGGTGGCGACGAAGGCGGGCTGGTTCAACGCGGGCCGCAACGAGGCGGGCGTGGTGTTCACGGCCGACGGCGCCGCGGGTGCCGTGTACTCACTGTTCGCGGCCGGCCCGTTCACCGGCGACGCGACGGTCAACGACACCGACTTCGGTGCCACCCACCCCGCACTGCAGGCCAGGCAGAAGCTGGGCCGCGCCCTGTTCGACGCGGTGGAAGCGGCCGCCCCGGCGGCCAAGCGCGTCCAGGCGACCCCGAAGTACCGCCCGTCGAACGGCGGCTGACCTGTCCTGAAAGACGGAGTCGGGACCGCTGCGATGCCACGAAGGGGCCCTTCGTCACGTTCAACGTGATGAAGGACCCCTTCGTAACGCCCGGTGCGATGAAGGACCCCTTCATGCCATCAGGCCGTGTCCCGAGCGTCTTCAGAGCATCGGGGTGACCGGCGCCGGGTCGGGGCGCTTGGCCACCAACCCGTCGCCGGGCTGGCGGCCGATCAGCTTGTTGCGGACCGTGTCGTGCACAGCGGGGTAGACGTGGTGGCGCAGCCACGACCAGTGCTGAGCCGCCGAGCGCCACACCGGTTCGCGGACAGCGGGCGGGAGTGGCGCGAGCCAGGCCGGGTCCGGCGTGAGCGCCAGGCTCGTCAGCACGTGTGCCGCAACCCGGTGGTGGCCGCGTGGGCCGAGGTGGAGCCGGTCGCCGCCGTAGAGGCGTTCGTCGTCGCAGTACTCGTCGTCGCGGACGTCGATCAGCAGCGTGCCGTGCTTCGTGGCGGTCTCGGTGATCAGGTCGTTCAGCCGGCGCACCCGAGGGCGCAGCCTGCCGAGGCCAGGCAGACGGGCGATGTCGGGCAGCGTGAACAGCACCACCGTCTCGGCGACCCCGGCCATCGTCGTCACGATCTCGTCCAGTGACTCGGCCGTGGTCCGCCACCGGCCCTGCAGCACGTCGTTGCCGCCGCCGAACAGCGTCACCAGGTCCGGGCGGTGCGCGACCGCGTTCGGCACCTGCTCGGTGAGGATCTGGTCCAGCCGCCTGCCGCGCACGGCGAGGTTCGCGTACTCGAGCGACGGCGACACCCGCGCCAGCTCGCCCGCGACCAGGTCCGCCCACCCCCGGTAGCCGCTGCCATCGGGGTACGGGTCGTCGAGACCCTCCGCACAGCTGTCCCCGATGGCGACGTATCTCCGGTAGTGCATTCGTCCAAGGTAGCCCTTCCGGTACACGATCTGTTCACCTCCGGGCAAGCTCACACACCCCGGCCCGCCCGGACCCGCAACGACCATGTGCCCTCATGAGAAGGCAACTGATCGGCTTGCTCGCCGGCGCTTTGCTGGTGGGTGGCACTGCGGTCACCGCCGCCACCGCCACCGCGGATCGCGGTCACGACAAGGAGTTCGACATCCAGGCCCACCGCGGTGGGCTCGGGCTCCGCTCCGAGAACACGCTCAGCTCGTTCGGCAACGCGCTCCGCCTCGGCGTCACCACGCTGGAGCTGGACCTCCAGATCACCGAGGACGGGCGGGCCGTCGTCACCCACGACCGCAGGGTCGCGGCGAACAAGTGCCTCGACACCGCGCCCGTCACGCCCGGCGACCCTGAGTTCCCGTACGTCGGCAAGTACGTGCGCGACCTGACGCTCGCCCAGGTCCGCACGCTCGACTGCGGCAGCATGAAGCTGTCCGGCAAACCGGAGCAGGCGGTCACGCCCGGCTCCCGGATGCCGCTGCTGCACGAGGTGTTCGACCTCGTCAAGCGCTACCGCGCCGACGACGTCAGGTTCAACATCGAGACGAAGGTCGAGGCGGGCGCACCGCACGAGACCGCGCCGCGCGAGCAGTTCGTGCAGGTCGCGGCGAAGGAGATCCGCGAGGCCGGGTTCCTGCGCCGCGTCACCATCCAGAGCTTCGACTGGGGCGCGCTGAAGCGGATGCGCCAGGTCGAGCCGCGGCTGCCGCTCGTCGCGCTCACCAACCACGACTTCCTGCAGACCGGGCAGCCCGGCGCGTCGCCGTGGCTCGGCGGCCTCGACATCGACGACTTCGGCGGCGACCCGATCCGCGCCATCAAGACGTTCGGTGCCACCACGTTCTCGCCCGTGCACGGCTTCCCGCAGGGCGGTTCGGTCGCCGACCCGGACTACCGGCCGTACGTCACGGCGGAGATGGTGCGGCACGCGCACCGCAACGGGATCAAGGTCGTGCCGTGGACCGTCGACGACTACCCGACGCTGCGCAAGCTCGTCGCCGACGGGGTCGACGGCATCATCACCGACTACCCGGACCGGCTGCGGGAGGTGGCGGCGGAGAACCACTTCCGGCTGCCACGCGCGTACGCGTCGCCGTTCGACATCCAGGCCCACCGCGGTGGCCGCGCGGTCCGGCCGGAGAACACCCTCGCCGCGTTCCGCAACGCGCTGGCCATGCCGGAGGTGTCCACACTGGAGCTCGACACGGGCGTCACGCAGGACGGTGTGCTGGTCGTCAGCCACGACCGCGCGGTCAACGGCTCGCACTGCGTCGACACCGCGCCCGCCAGGCCCGGTGACCCGGAGTTCCCGTACGTGGGCAAGCTGATCCACGACCTGACACTGCGGCAGCTGCGCACCATCGACTGCGGCTCGAAGACGCTGCCGGAGCTGCCGGAGCAGCAGCCGGTGCCGGGCGAGAAGATCCCGACGCTGCAGGAGGTGCTCGACCTCGCCACGTCGCGCGAGGACATCCGGCTGAACATCGAGACGAAGATCAGCCCGCTGGTGCGGGACACGCTGGAGTACCGCGAGTTCACGCGCAAGCTCGTGCGGGCGCTGGACCGGTGGACCGGCCGCGCCACGATCCAGTCGTTCGACTGGCGGACGATCCGGTACGCGCGGCAGCTCAACCCGAGGATCGAGACGGTGGCGCTGGTGTGGCAGTACGGCCCGGCCGAATGCCAGACCCTCGCCGACGAGTGCTCGTTGCGGGCTTCGTACGGTGACCCGTCGGTGAAGAGCCCGTGGACCGGCGGGCTGGATTGGTGGAAGCACCAGGATCTCGGGAAGCTGGTGCGGGCCTCGGGTGCGTCGACGGTGTCGTCGAACTGGCAGGTCCACGACCCGGCGCAGAGCGCGGTGCCGTCGCAGGACTGGTACCTGCGCACGGACCCGTCGTACTACCACG
Source organism: Actinophytocola algeriensis (assembly GCF_014203735.1). Classification (GTDB taxonomy): domain Bacteria; phylum Actinomycetota; class Actinomycetes; order Mycobacteriales; family Pseudonocardiaceae; genus Actinophytocola; species Actinophytocola algeriensis. The sequence goes on from NZ_JACHJQ010000001.1 coordinate 781,079, forward strand.
GCCCGTCGGTGTCCGCGCTGCGGCAGCAGGGGCTGAAGGTCGTGCCGTACACGGTGAACGACGAGGCGACGATGGACCGCGTGATCGCGCTCGGGGTCGACGGGTTGATCTCCGACGACCCCGGCCTGCTGGTGGCGGTGGCTAAGCGGGCCGGTCTGCGCTAGCCAGGGTCCGGAGGCGGAACCCGAGCACGACCAGGGTCAGCCCCCACACGATGGCGAAGGTGGCGATCGCGATGACCAGCGCGATCGCCCCTTCGGCAGGCTGCACGATGAGCAGCAGGCCGAGCACGAGCGCGACGATGCCGGACAACGCGAGGAACCACTCGTTGCTGATGACCTTCCGCAGCCGCACGGCCGCCGCGATCTGCATGACCCCCGCGATGATCGCCCACACGGCGATGATCACGAGCAACACGATCACGGTGATCTGCGGCCAGATCAGCGCGATGGCGCCGGCGACCACGCCGAGGATGCCGAGCGTGATCAGGTAGACCCGGTCGGTCCCCTGCCCGATCCCCATGACGATCGACGTGATCCCGTCGAGCAGCGTGTAGACACCGAACAGCAGCGCGAGCGCGAGAACGGTGATCCCGGGCCACGCGATGGCGAGGATCCCGAACAGAACGGCGACGACACCGCGCAGCACGATGAGGTGCCACCGGCGGGCGAGGAGTTCCAGCACACTCGAAATGGTCGACCTGTCGCGGGGATCCGGCAACGCGGTACCAGCAGATTCCGCCGTCCGGGTGCCTCAGGGCGGTGTGGGGGCCGGGTGCCGCGCCAGGAGCCCGGCGGCCGCGAACCCCAGCACCGCGCCCGCGAACGCGATGGCGATCCCCGTCCAGCACGTGAACCCGAACCGCACGACGCCGAGCACCAGGGGAGCCGCGAGGACCGGCGCCCACCAGCGGCGGCCGGGGTAGACCGCCGCGCTCAGGCCGAACGCGGCGAACCCGGCGAGCACCACCACCGCCTGCAAGCCCGTCACGCACGCGTTCCTGGGCGCGTCGGCCACGAACCACGTGGGCACCACACTGGCCACGGCACACGCGGAACCGAACGCGAACGCCGCCTGGGCGGCCCGGCCGGACCGCCCAGCCGACACACGTGCGACGACCAGGACGAGCACGAGGACACCGACGAAGGTCAGCACCGCGGGCACGGGGTTCCAGACCGGCATCGCCGACCCGGCCTCCCGCATCCGTTCGCCGGTCCAGTAGTCGTCGCCGGTCGATGGGCTGTGCACCGGAGTGCCCGCCGCGCCGTCGTCCGGCTCGAGCAGCAGGTACGCGCACAAGCCGCCGAAGACGAGCAGGGCGAGCACTCCGACTGTGCGCCTCACCGACGGTGATCCTTATCCGTTCGCGAACGTGCGGTACATGTTGCCCTCCGCGTCCGGGGTGTAATACGGCGAACGGAGGTTGCCGAAGATGTCGTTGTTGCTGGTGCCACCGTGCACCATGCCGACCCCGGTGCCATCCGGCCAGTCATCGTAGTCGAGCAGCCAGGGTCCGCCACTGGAACCGCCGCCGAGTCCGCAGGACATGGTTATCTGGCGGGGAAAGAAGACCGTGGCCTGTTCTGACGGGCCTTCGCAGTAGTACTGGTTCTGGCCGTCTTCCTGGTCACCCGGGTAGCCGATGACCACGTGGTGCTGTTCGAACGGGCCGCCGGTGGTCAACCCGTTGGCATAACCACCGACCGCGTCGATCAGGCGTTGCCCGTTGTCGTTGGTGTTCAGCAGGATGAGCGCCGAGTCGTAGCCGAAGCTGTCGTCGATGGTCCAGCCCTGCAGACTGACCAGGTTGTACGCCTCGAACTCGCCGTACGGCTGATCACCGTGGAAGTACCCGGGAACGAACAGGACGTTGTCGTGCCAGGTGTTGTCCTCGCCGCCACCGTGCACGCAGTGGCCCGCGGTGAACGCCATGTTCCGTGCCGGGCTGTTGACCACGCTGCCGGAACAGACGTAGTTCTCACCGTCCGACACGTCGGTGAAGAAGATCTTGCCGACGGTCCGGGTCCGGTAGATGTTGGTGCCGACGTCCCCGGTCGGCGCCAGCGGTGCCACCACATCCTGGGCCGGTGCGGCGGGCACCGGCTTCTGCTCCGGTTTTCCTTCCGTGGTGCGGAGTCGGTCCGCCGGCTTTGCCTCCCGCATCCGTTCCGGCGTCCAGTAGTCCGCCGCTCGGTTCGCCTCCGCCTGCGGAACCCGGTGCTGTACCACGGTGTTCGCGGAACCGGGTGCTTCCGCCGAGGAACCGGTGGCGGTGATCGTCAGCAACACACCGACGGCGACCAGGCTCGTACCGAGTCTTCGCGCGGTGCGCAACGTGCTGGATGTCAAGTGAACCCCCATGTCGGCGACCGGGGTGCGGGCACGACGAAACAGCCGCGACGCGGCTCGGGTAATCGAGATACCGGCCCCCCAGGCGCAATTGCCGATTACCGTTTCAAGCTAGCACGCCGAGCCCGGCTGGTCCGGTCCATCACCTGATCGGCGCAGTCCGGTGGCGGTGGCTCACACCAGGCCCGCGTCGTGGACCAGCAGGGCTATCTGGGTGCGGTTGCCAGCGTCCAATTTGGTCAGTACGCGGGTGATGTGGGACTTCACCGTCGCCACGCTCACGTGTAGTTCCTCGGCTATTTCCGCGTTCGTGCGGCCTTTGCCCACCGCCACCGCCACGTCGTGTTCGCGCGCAGACAGTGCCGCCAGCGCGGCGCGGGCGCGGGTGTACGCGCCTGCCTCCGTTGCGGCGCGGTCCATCAGGCGGCGGGTGATCGTCGGGGACAGCATCGGGTCGCCTGCCGCCACGCGCCGGACCGCGGCCGCTATCTCCGCCGGGGGCGCGTCCTTCAGCAGGAAGCCGCTCGCGCCCGCGCGTAGTGCGCGTAGCACGTTCTCGTCCGTGTCGAAGGTGGTGAGGACTATGACTTCCGGGGCGTTCGTCCTGGCCCGCACCTTCGCCGTCGCCGCGATGCCGTTGACCCTCGGCATGCGGATGTCCATCAGCACCACGTCGGTCGGGTGGGCGTCCAGGGCCGCGGTGACCTGGTCGCCGTCGCCTGCTTCGCCCACCACTCGCAGGCCGTCTGCGCCGTCCAGCATCATCGTCAGGCCGGAGCGGACCAAGGCGTCGTCGTCGACGATCAGGACCCGGATCATGGCCGCTCCTCGCGGGCCCCGGACGGTCGCGGTGTCCCTGATTCGCTCATGCCGGCCACGGTAGTGACGCCGACACCTGGAACTCCGTCGCGGTCGTGCGGTGGTCCAGCCTGCCGCCTGCCAGCCGCACCCGTTCTGTCAGGCCGACCAGACCCGTTCCCGTTCCCGGGATCGACGACGTGGTGCCCAGCGGGTTCGACACGTCGATCCGCAGCTTCGCGCCGGGGGTGCCGTCCAGCGCGATGCGCACCGGCTGGCCCGGGGCGTGTTTCCGCGCGTTCGTCAGTGCCTCCTGCACCACCCGGTACGCGGTCCTGCCGGTGGTGCCCGGGACCTCGGTGAGGCCCACGTCCCCGTTCAGCTCGACCGGGGTGCCGGTCGCTCGCGACTCCTCCACCAGCGTCGGCAGGTCCGCCAGCGCGGGTACCGGGCGGGCCAGGTCGTCCGGTTCCTCGCGTAGCAGGACGATCACGTCGCGCAGTTCGTCCAGTGCCTGGCGCACCGTCGTCCTGATCACGCCCGCCGCCTGTGACAGCCGCTCCGGGGGCTGGTCCGGGCGGTACTCCAGCGCACCGGCGTACGTCGCCAGCAGCGACAGCCGGTGCGCCAGCACGTCGTGCATCTCCCTGGCGATCGCCGCGCGTTCCGCCGCCCTCGCCTCCGCGACCCGCCTGCCCTGCTCGGCTTCGGCGCGTTCCGCCCGTTCCTGCAGGGACGTGATCACCGCCGCCCTCGCCGCGGCCAGCTGGCCCCAGCCGACCAGGCCCGCGTGCATGACGACCATCAGCGTCAGCCACCAGCCGAACGACAGGCCACTGGTCGGGTGCCACAGCCCCCGGACCGCGTGCGCGGCCACACCCGCGACCGCCACGCCCACCGCTGTCCACAGCGGACGGGTGCGCGCGATGTGCAGCGTCGCGATGTTGGCCACCGGGGTGCCCGTGCCCGCGAGTGCGGCCAGCACCGTCAGCACCAGCGCGACCGGCATCGGCCGGGAGAACAGCAGCGGGAACAGCGCCAGCCCGATGGCGCCCGCCGTGATCTCCAGCGCCGTCATCGACGGCGAGTTCCCGGCCTGGGCGTCGCCGTACACGATCGCCGCCATGAACACGGCGACCGTCGTCATGGTGAGCCACAGTTTGAGGCCGCACAGCCGGTCGTACACGGACCCGAGCGTACGAGCCGGACGGCGCGACGACCATCGACCAAAGTCGAGTTCGAACCCACCAGCCGGTCGATGTGCGACTCCACTCCGGCGCGCGACGCTACCGCCATGACCACGACAGTTCCGCGGACCTCCCTCTGGCCTGCGCTCGTCGGCGCGGTGCGCGGCACCGTGCTCGAGCTGGGGCCCGGCGACGGCGCCAACCTGCGGTACTACCACCCGGACGTGCGGCTGGTGGCCGTCGAACCCGACACCGCCGCACGGACGCGCACCAGCGCCGCCGCGGCCCGCCTCGGGCTGCGCGCACAGGTGCTCGACGGGCGTGCCGAGGCGCTGGCGCTGCCCGACGGCAGTGTCGACGCGGTCGTCTGCTCGTTCGTGCTGTGCTCGGTCGCCGACCAGGCCGCCGCGCTCGCCGAGGTACACCGCGTGCTGCGGCCCGGCGGCCGGTTCCTGTTCGCCGAGCACGTCGCCGCGCAGGCCGGCACCTGGGTGCGCCGAGGTCAGAACCTCGTCGCCGGGGTCACCGGGCTGGTCGGCGCACGTTGCCGGCCGAACCGGGAGACCGGCGCCGCCATCACCCGTGCCGGCTTCGACGTCGTCGACCTGCACCGCTTCGACCTGCCCGGGCCGCTCGGCGCCGGGATCCCGCACCTCGCCGGCGCCGCGGAGCGCCGGTGCGACCTGAAAGGACACATCGCATGACCAGCCGCATGACCAGTACCGAGACCGTGGAGGTCCCGGCCGCGGGCACGTACCGCATCGAGCCGGACGAGTCGACGGTCTCGTTCGCGACCCGGCACATGTTCGGGCTCGCCCCGGTCCGCGGCACGTTCGCGCTCCGGGAGGGCGTCGTGCACGTCGCCGACCCCGTGCAGACCTCGGCGGTGCGCGCCACCATCGCCGCGGACAGCTTCGACACCGGCCTCGCCGCACGCGACAACACCGTGCGGTCCGGCCAGTACCTCGACGTCGCGAAGCACCCCGACATCACGTTCACGGCGAACGGGGTGGCCCATGACGGCGGCTGGGTGCTGCGCGGCACGCTGACCGTGCGCGGCCGCACCGAACCGCTCGACGTGCGCGTCGACGAGGTACGCGTGCTCGACGGCACGCTGCGGCTGCGGGCCACCGCCGAGGTGGACCGCTATGCGTGGGACATCACCGCGATGAAGGGCATGACCGGCAGGCGGCTGCGCTTCACGCTGTCGCTCTCCGCCACTCAGGTCGCTATCGCATAGGCCTCGATCTCCACCGTCATGCGCGGGTCGACCAGCGCGCGGACCTCGACGAGTGTGGCCGCCGGGCGCACGTCACCGAACATCTCGGCGTGCGCCCTGGCGACCTGTAACTTGTCGCCGATGTCGGTCACGTACGTCACCGTCCGCACCACCGCCGCGGGGCCGCTGCCCGCCTCCTTCAGCGCCGTCTCGATGATCGACAGCGCCTCCTTCGCCTGCGTGTAGGTGTCCGTGCCGTCGAGGGCACGGGCACAGGTCCCGGCCACGTGGATGTGGTCGCCGACGCGGACGGCCCGGCTGTAGCCGTACACGTCCTCGAAGTCGCCACCGGAGGCGTAGTTCTCGCGCATGCCCGGCACAGTAACCGCGACCACCGACAACTCCGGATCCATTTACTTGACCTGGAGTCCGCTCCAGCTCGTACCGTCCCCCGGACAGCAGCGACCGAAGGGGGAGAAACCTTGCGCTACCGCGTACTCGGCGGCACCGGCATCGAGGTCAGCGTCCACTGCCTGGGCGCCATGATGTTCGGCTCGGTCGGCAACGCCGACCACGACGACGCCGTCCGGATCATCCACACCGCACTCGACGCGGGCATCAACTTCGTCGACACCGCCGACATGTACTCCATGGGCGAGTCCGAGGAGATCGTCGGGAAGGCGCTCAAGGGCCGCCGCGACGACGTCGTGCTCGCCACCAAGGTCCACTTCCCGATGGGCGACGGGCCGAACAAGGGCGGCAACTCGCGGCGCTGGATCGTCCACGAGGTGGAGCAGAGCCTGCGGCGGCTGGGCACGGACCGGATCGACCTGTACCAGGTCCACCGCCCGGACCACCGGACCGACATCGAGGAGACCCTGTCCGCGCTGACGGATCTCGTGCGGGCGGGCAAGATCCGCGCCTTCGGCAGCTCCGCGTTCCCCGCCTCGGACATGGTCGAGGCCTACCACGTGGCGGAACGCCGTGGCCTGCAACGGTTCCGCACCGAGCAGCCGCCGTACTCGTTGCTGGCACGCGGAATCGAGACAACCGTGTTGCCGACGGCGGCACGGCTCGGCATGGGCGTGCTGACCTGGAGCCCGCTCGCCTCCGGGTTCCTGTCCGGCAAGATCCGCCGCGGCCAGGACATCGACCTGACACGGGGGCGCGCGGCGATCACGCCGTTCCGGTTCGACCCGGCGCTGCCGGAGAACGCGGCGAAGTTCGACGCGCTCGAGCAGCTGGTCGAGGTCGCCGACGGGCTCGGCTGCACGCTGCCCGAGCTCGCGGTCGCGTTCGCCGCCGCGCACCCGGCGGTCACCTCGGTGATCATCGGCCCGCGCACCATGGCGCACCTGGAGGCCACGCTGAAGGGGGCGTCCGTGGCGCTGGACGACGCCACGCTGGACCGCATCGACGAGATCGTCGCGCCCGGTACCGACCTGTACCGCGCGGACGGCGCGTGGCTGCCGCCGGTGCTGGCGGACGCGAGCCTGCGGCGGCGCCCGGCAGGGGAGCGCGCCGCCGCCTGACTCGTCACACTTCCCCGTCGGGTCAGGTCAGGTGTGGTGACATGACTCTGGCCTGACCCGAGGGGGAGGGGTGTGATGCAGGAACAGCTGGCCGCGCGGTTCGAGGCCGACCGGGCCCACCTGCGGGCGGTGGCGTACCGGATGCTCGGCTCGGTGAGCGAGGCCGACGACGCCGTGCAGGAGGCGTGGCTGCGGTTCGCCCGGTCGGACACCAGCGAGGTCGAGAACCTGACGGGCTGGCTCACCACCGTCGTCGCCAGGGTCAGCCTGACCATGCTGCAGTCCAGGGCGCGCCGCGAGGAACCCGTCGAGTCGCTGCCGGAACCCGCGGCCGCGGCCGGGCCGGAGGACGAGACCGTGCTCGCCGACTCGGTGGGCCTCGCGCTGCTGGTCGTCCTCGACACGCTCGGTCCCGCCGAGCGGCTGGCGTTCGTCCTGCACGACATGTTCGCCGTGCCGTTCGAGGAGATCGCGCCCATCGTCGGGCGCACCCCGGCCGCGGCGCGGCAGCTCGCGAGCCGCGCCCGGCGGCGCGTGCAGGGTGCGGAGGCGCACGGGCACGACGTCGCCCGGCGCCGCCAGGTGGTGCGTGCGTTCCTCGCCGCGTCCCGGGGCGGCGACTTCGCGGGGCTGGTCGCCCTGCTGGACCCGAGCGCGACGCTGCGGTCCGACGACATGGCCGTCCGCATGGGCGGCAACCGCGAGGTCGTCGGTGCGGAAGCGGTCGCCCGCGACTTCTCCGGCCGGGCCCGCGACGCGCGGGCCGCGTTGCTCGACGGCCTGCCTGGTGCGGTGTGGGCGCCGCGCGGCAAGGTCCGCGTGGCCGTCCGGTTCTTCTTCGACGGCGACACCATCACGGGCATGGAACTGCTGGCCGACCCGGACCTGCTGGCCGGGCTGGACATCACCGTCGAGGACTGACCACGATCGCGGCATGACACGCGTGGTGGTCCTCGGCGGCACCGGGCACATCGGCGGCTACCTCGTGCCCCGGCTGGTCGCGGCCGGGCACGAGGTGACGGTCCTGACCAGGGGCAAGGCGACGCCGTACCGGCAGGACGGGGCGTGGTCGGCGGTCACGACGGTGGTCGCGGACCGGGACGCGGAGGAGGCGGCGGGCACGTTCGGCGCCCGCGTCCGCGACCTCGGACCGGACGTGGTGATCGACCTGATCTGCTTCACCCTCGCCAGCGCGCGGCACCTGGTGGAGGCGCTCACCGGGCGCGTCCAGCACTTCCTGCACTGCGGCACGATCTGGATCCACGGCCCGAGCGTGGAGGTACCCACCACGGAGGAGGCGCCGCGCCGCCCGTTCGGCGAGTACGGCGTGCGGAAGGCCGAGATCGAGGCCTACCTGCTCGACCAGGCCCGCAGGCACGGCTTCCCCGCCACCCTGTTGCACCCCGGGCACATCAGTGGGCCTGGCTGGGTGCCGGTCAACCCGGCGGGCAACCTCGACCTCGACGTGTACCGCAGGCTCGCCGAGGGGGAGGAGGTCGCGCTGCCGAACCTCGGTCTGGAGACGCTGCACCACGTGCACGCCGACGACGTCGCCCAGTCGTTCACGGCCGCGATGGCGCGCCGGTCGGTCGCGGTCGGGGAGAGCTTCCACGTCGTCTCGCCCGCCGCGCTGACCCTGCGCGGCTTCGCCGAGCGCGTCGCGGGCTGGTACGGCAGGGAGGCCGACCTGGCGTTCCTGCCGTGGGAGTGGTGGCGGGAGACGGTGACGCCGGCGGCCGCCGACCTGACCTGGGACCACATCGCGCACAGCCCGAACAGCAGCATCGCGAAGGCGCGACGGCTGCTCGGCTACCGGCCGAGGTACAGCTCGCTCGAGGCGGTCCGGGAGGCACTGGAGTGGCTGGCGGCCCACGACCGGGTGCCGAAGATGATGTGACCGACGTCACAAGAAGGGCTGTCGTGGGGCGCCGAGGCGGCCTCGACGTCCCGGGCGGAACATCGAACTCCGATGGGAGAACAGCCGTGAAGTACATGATCCTCCACTACGCCTCGCAGGCCGACTACGACGCGATGGCGGGCAAGGACACCCCGGCGGGCCGCGCGTGGACGCCGGACGAGGTCGCCGCGCTCGGCGACTTCATGGGCAGGTGGGCGAACGAACTGGTCGAGTCCGGCGAGTTCGTCGCCGGGCACGGCCTGGCCGCGCCCGTGCTGACGCGCCGGGTGGCGGAGAAGGACGGCGAGACCGTGGTGACCGACGGCCCGTACGCGGAGACCGCCGAGGTGATGGTCGGCCTCACGATCGTCGACTGCGCGAGCTACGACCGGGCCACCGAGATCGCCGCCAAGCTCGCGGCGACCCCGGCGCCCGCCCACGTCCAGGCCCGCGGGTACGTCGACATCCGGCCGCTGATCGACGGCCTGGCGGACATCGCGTGACGACCGCCGCGATCGAGGGCCTGCTGCGTGAGCTCGCGCCGCAGGTCCTCGGCGCGGTCGTCCGCCGCTACGGCCACTTCGACGCGGCCGAGGACGCGGTCCAGGAGGCGCTGATCGCGGCGGCCACGACCTGGCCGGACAGCGGTCTGCCGGAGAAGCCGAAGGCGTGGCTCATCACGGTCGCGTCCCGGCGGCTCACCGACCTGCTGCGCAACGAGCAGGCGCGGCAACGCCGCGAGGACACGTGGAAACTGTCCGCCACCGCGCCCGCTGCCGACGCGGACCAGGCCGACGACACGCTGATCCTGCTGTTCCTGTGCTGCCACCCGGCACTGCCGCGGACGCAGCAGATCGCGCTCACGCTGCGGTCGGTCGCCGGTCTCACCACGACCGAGATCGCGCGGGCGTTCCTGGTGCCCGAACCGACGATGGCGCAGCGCATCACGCGTGCCAAGCAGCGGGTCAAGGCGAGCGGCGTCCCGTTCCGCCTGCCCGCCGACCGCGAAGAACGGCTCGCGGCCGTACTGCGCGTGCTGTACCTGATCTTCACCGAGGGCTACGCGAGCACGGCGGGCCCGTCGGCCTACCGCGCCGAGCTGTCCCGGGAGGCGATACGCCTGACCCGCATCGTCCACCGCCTGATGCCGCGTGACGGCGAGGTCGGTGGGCTGCTCGCGCTGATGCTGCTGACCGACGCCCGCCGCGACGCTCGCGTCGGCTACGACGGCGCGCTGATCCCGCTCGCCGAGCAGGACCGTTCGTTGTGGCACGGGGACTTCGTCGAGGAGGGCGTCGGGCTGGTCACCGCGGCGATGTCGGCAGGCCCGTCCGGCCCGTACCAGCTGCAGGCCGCGATAGCCGCACTCCACGACGAGGCGCCGACGGCCGAGGAGACGGACTGGCCGCAGATCGAGGCGCTGTACCGGGTCCTCGCCGAGATGACCGGCAGTCCGATGGCGGCGCTCAACCACGCGGTGGCGGTGGCCATGGCCCGAGGTCCGGCACCCGCGCTCGCGATGGTCGAAGAGCTGGCGCACGACAAGCGGCTGACCGGCCACCACCGGCTCCACTCGGTCCGTGCCCACCTGCTGGAGCTCTCGGGAGACGCCGAGGGCGCGCTGGCCGAGTACCAGGAGGCCGCCCGGGGCACGCGGTCACTGCAGGAACAGCGCTACCTGCGGATGAAGGCGTCCGCTCTCGCGCACGACACCCGCGACTCCCGTGACGGAGGCCCAGCCCGGTGACACCGGCCGCCACGAGGCGGCCGAGGAACAGCCACAGCTTCCTTCTCCTCATCCGGTCATGGAGCTGTTACGATCCGATCCGGTTCGGATCGTAATTCTGGGAGGACAGTCATGCGTGTCATGGACTTCGATCACCTGGTGCTCAACGTGGCGGACGTGGAGCGGTCGCTCGCCTTCTACACCGGCCCGCTCGGCCTCGAGCCGATGCGGGTCGAGGAGTGGCGGGCGGGGACGCTGCCGTTCCCGTCGGTCCGGGTGAACGAGCACACGATCCTCGACCTGGTGGACAAGCCGCGCGGGGATTCCAACGTCGACCACTTCTGCCTGGTCGTGGAGCCGCTCGACTGGCAGGAGGTGATCGACGCCGGCACGTTCACCGTGCTGGAGGGCCCGGTCGGCCGGTCCGGCGCGCGGGGTGACGCGACGTCGATCTACGTGGCCGACCCGGACGGCAACACCATCGAGCTGCGCTGGTACCCGCAGGACGTGCGGGACGAGACGGTGTGAGCCCCGGTCGTCCCCGCGACACCGCCATCGACGCCGCGGTGCTCGACGCGACGGTCGCCGTCCTGCGGGAACGCGGCTGGTCCGGGTTCGCGCTCGAGACGGTCGCCGCCCGCGCGGGCACCACGAAGGCCGCGATCCGGCGCCGCTGGCCGGCCCGCCAGCGCCTGGTCATCGACGCCCTCGCCACCCTGCTGGCCAGCCCGCCCGCCCCGGACAACGGCTGCACCCGCTGCGACCTCATCCAGGGCGTCGGCCTGCTGACCGAGATGCTCAACGACCGCCTGCCGCCGGGAGTGCTGGCACCGCTGGTCGCGGACTGCGCGGATGCCGAGCTGCGGCGGCACCTGGTGGACACGCTGGTCGCACCCACCAGGGAGGCGGCCTTGATCGCCGTGCGCCGGGCCGTGGACCGCGGTGAGCTGCGAGCGGAGGTCGACCCGGACCTGGTCGTCGACCTGCTCGCGGCCACCGTCTACCAGCGCGCGTTGTTCGGCGACGCCCCGCAGGACGCGCGCACGCTGGTGGACGTGCTGCTGCGGGGCGTCGCCGTCGACTTCGAGCGGCTGGTGTGGATCAGCAAGCAGCCGAAGGAGCTGCGGCACCGGCACTGAGCGCGGCGCTCGCCCAGGCGGGGTCGCGGCCGGTCATGCCCAGGACGCGGTCGAGCAGCGGCGCGTCGGCGCGCACCGGCACCTCCGGTCCGTAGAGACCCATCTCGCGGCCCTGGCCCGCGCCTGCCGCGATCCCGTCGTAGGTGTACGCGAGCAGGTCGTCCGGCAGGTCCAGGCGCTGCCCGGTGGCACGGGCGAGGTCCCACGCGTGCACCACCAGTTCGCCGACGATCATCTCGCCGACCACCTGGGCGGGCCCCATGCTCGTGGTGCCCTCCCACGCGGACGTGGGCGCCCACGCCTGGACCGTGCGGGTCAGCTGCGCGAGCAGGTCGCCGCGCCAGTCCGTGCTGTCCACATCGGATGGTGACGCGTTCTCCTTGCGGCCGGCGGCTTCCAGCGACGGGCCCCAGTACAGCAGGTGGTGGACCAGCTCCCGCACGTCGAACTCGGCGCAGGGCGTCGGGTTCGTGAGCTGACCGGGTTCGATGGCGCGGACGACGTCGGCCAGAGCGTCGGCCGCGGTGGACATGTGTGACATGACGGCGAGGCTAGGTCGGCGGTACGCGGGCGGTATTGAACGAACGCGACATAGACTCGGCCACCGTGGGAAGGGATGTCCGCGAGGTCGGGAGCGCCTGGACGAAGTACCAGCGCCACGGCCACCCGGAACCGTCGGCGGCGCTGCGACCGTGGGTCGCGCGCTACTGGGTCGTGGACTGGGACTACGAGGAGCCCTACCGGCAGAAGATCGTGCCGTACCCGAACGTGCACCTGTCGTTCGGCGGGGGCCGCGCCGACGTGAACGGCGTGGTCAGCGGCCACCAGATCAAGGTCCTGGACGGTGTCGGGCACGTGTTCGGCGTCGCGTTCCGGCCCGGCTGCTTCCGCCCGTGGCTCGGCGCGGCGGTCTCGACGATCACCGACCGGGTGGTACCCGCGGCCGAGGTGTTCGGGCCGGACGTGCCGGCGGACCCGGACGCCGCGACGGTCGACCGGTTCCTGCTCGGCCACCTGCCGGAGCCCGATCCGCGTGCGTTCGCCGCGGCGGACGCGGTGGCGGCCATCGCGGACCACCCGGACGTGACCAGGGTCGAGACGCTCGCCGAGCGCTTGAGGATGAGCGTGCGCGGGGTGCAGCGGCTGTTCGCCGAGTACGTCGGCATCGGGCCGAAGTGGGTGATCCGCCGCTACCGCCTGCACGAGGTGACCGAGCGGATGGCGGCCGGCGGCGACATCGACTGGGCCGCTCTCGCCGCCGACCTCGGCTACGCGGACCAGGGCCACTTCATCCGCGACTTCAAGAGCATGTTCGGCGAACCACCCACCTGGTACGCACAGCGCTACTGACTCCGCGCGGACGGTCCGGCCAGCGCGTAGGCCACCAGACCCACCGCGCCGAGCACGCACGCGGCGACCGTCGCGGCGCCGGAGTGAGCGGGCTGGACCGGCCACGTCAGCAGCGGCGCGGGCGGGGTCCTCGCCGCGAGGATCGCGGTGACGCCGACGACCGTCCACACCATCGGCACACACCACGCGAGCCCACCACCCAGCACGACGACCCCCAGCGCGGCCAGGCCGGTCAGCCCGATCGCGTTGCGCACCACCACGTCCGCGGGCATCCCCAGTGCCGCGACGGACCCCGCCGCCACCACGCAGACCGTGACCGCGTGGACCGCCCTGCGCGGCCGCCAGTCCAGTGCCGCGGTCCGCTCCAGTGACGGGTCCGGTCCCGCGAGCGACGTGGCCGCCACCGACACGACGACCGTGACCGCGAACAACGCGAGCACCACCCGGGTGATCTCCGCGTCGCTCCCTGCCGCGAGCAGCCCGAGCGCGGCGGCGGACACGAGGGCGATCCCCGTGCTCGCCGCCGCCCGCCGCGACCGCACGTACAGCAGGAGCCACCTCATGCCGTGGCCAAGGTGGACAGGTCGCCGCGGCAGTCGAGCGCGGCCTCGCGGTAGGCGGCCATCCGCGCCGCCTGCTCCGCCGCGGGCAGCGACCGCAGCTCCTGCCACGTCGCGCGGATGTCGTCCTCCGCGGCGTCCCACACGTCGTCGGAGCCGGGATATGGCGCCAGTTCGCCGGTGAACCACGACGTCGCGACGATGCGGGCCCCGACCTGGCTGGTCACGGTGTCCCAGTCCGAGGTGTGCACGCACGACGGGGTTCCCGCGCCGGCGAGCAGGGTGAGCTTGAGGCGCTCCGGATCGGTGACCGGGCCTGCGAAGAAGAGCACGGGCACCACGTCCGGCGACGGTGACCGGAAGTCGTCGGCGGGTGGGTACTCGGTGACCGACGTCGGTGGCGAGGGGAGTTTTCCGAGCAGTGCCAATGCTTCGCGTGCGGGGCCGACGAGTGCCGGCAGGTAGCCCTCGTGTGCCCGCATGACGCACACCCTCGGCCCGTCGGTGTCGCACACCAGTACCCGCGCGTCCTCGTCGGCCACCACCGGACTGTCCACACCCGACAGGACCGGCACGGTCACCGCCGCGGCCAGCGCGACCGGCAGCAGCGCGGCGACCCGTGCCCGTGCCCGCGCCGCGACGGCCAGGCAGAAGCCGGTGGCGCCGATCCCCGTGAACCACAACGCCTGCGTGGCGGTCACCGCCGGGTCGACCGTGGTGAACACGGTGATGTCCGGCGCCTCGAACGCCGGTGTCAGCAGCAGCGGCCACCCCCGCTGGATCACCGCGATCTGCGCCGCGAGCGCGGCGACGGCCAGCACCGGCGGAGTGATGAGCGACGGTAGGAGCCGCCCGATCCCGAAGCCCAGCAACGCGATCCCGACCAGAGCCGGCACCATGACCCCGGCCACCGGCAGCCATCCGATGGGGAAGTAGCTCGCGTTCGCCGCCACCTGCACACCGCCGACCGCCAGCAGCACGAGGTAGCCCGCGGTGAGCGCGATCGAGACCGCGCCCACTGTCGGCAGCAGTCGCCGCCACATGGGCTTCGGGGCCGAAGCGAACAGCTCGGTCACCCGCGACCGCCCGTCCCGCATCCCTTGCCACGCCCCGATCCCCAGCACGAACGGCCACAGGAACAGCGTCAGGTAACGGGTCCACTGGGCGAGCCCGATCCACTGCTCGTGCCACGGCGCGGTGTTCTTCCACCACGGCCCGGACAGCGAGTAGACGAGGCCGAGGGAGAAGACCACCAGGCCGATCCCCAGCACGGGCGCGGTGGAGCGCCGCAGTTCGGTGCGCAGGATCATCGGCCCGCACCTCGCGCCAGCAGCGCCGAGTAGCCGCGTTCCATCGGGCTGTCACCGGCATCGGCGTCGGTGCCCGCGGCCGCGAGTTCCGCCGACGCGCCCTGGAACACGACCTTGCCGGCGTCCAGCAGCACCACGTCGGTGCACGCGGCGGCCACGTCCTCGACGAGGTGCGTCGACACCACGACGCACGTGTCGCCGGCGAACTCCCGCAGCAGCCGCCGGAAGTCCATGCGTTGCGTGGGATCCAGCCCGGCGGTGGGCTCGTCCAGCAGCAGGATCGCCGGGTCGTTGACGATCGCCTGCGCGATGCCCGCCCGTCGCACCATGCCGCCGGACAGCGTCTTCAGCTTGTCGTCGGCGCGGTCCGTGAGACCGACCCGCTCGATCGCGCGCTGCACCGCGCCGGGCAGGTCCGCCTTCGGCATTTCCTTGAGCCACGCCATGTACTCGACGAACTCGCGCACCGTGAACCGGCGGTAGTGACCGAACTCCTGCGGCAGGTAACCGAGCCTGCGGCGCACGGCCCTCGGGTCGGCGCCGCCGAGCAGGTCCAGCTCGCCGCCCGCCGGGCGCAACACCGTCGCGAGCGCGCGGATCAGCGTGGTCTTGCCGGCGCCGTTGGGGCCGAGCAGCCCGTGGACGCCGGTGGTGAGCGACAGGTCCACCCCGTCGACCGCCATCCGCCGCCCAGCGCGGACCCGCAGGCCCTGCGCGTGGATCTGATGCGGATAGGTCGTCGGCGCGATCTCGGCCGCACTGACCATGCGAGGCATGTTGTCTCCTTCAGAGTTCGAGCCGCGTGAAGACGGCGGCACGCAGCCGGACCACAGCCGCGCCCGCCACGAGCACGGCCGCCCACACCCCCAGTGCGGCCGGTTCGAGCACCGCGGGCGGCCGTGCCGTGACGAGGCTCGGCCCGATGACGAGCGCCGCCCACCCGCCCACCAGGACGGCCGCCGCGCGGCGCACGCCGGTGAAGGCGCCGAGCGCGAGCGTGGCGACCGTGAAAGCCAGGCAGGGCAGGAGCCACCGCAGCGGCGAGGTCCAGGTGGCGACCGCCAGGAGCGGGATCACCACGGCGAGGACCGCGACCGTGCGGCGCAGCACCAGGTACAGCCCGGCCCTCGGGGTGGCGGCGACCAGCTCGTGGGCCGGGTCGAGCCCGCGCGCCCAGGCCGCCGCCACACCCGCGACCGGTGCGATCGGGGCGAGCAGCAACGCGAGCGACGGGAAGGGCTGCGGGATGAGCCGGTCGGCCACCAGCGCGAGGAGGGTGATCAGCACCGTCATCCCGAGCCACGGCCCCATCGCGGGGGTGGCCCAGGTGGCGAGCCACCGGCCGCGACGGACGGGCGCCGGTTCCGGTGACGGTTCGAGGCCCGCCCACACCTGGTCCAGGAGCGGGGTGACGGACACCGCCTGCGCGGCGAGCCGCGCCCGGCAGTCCGCGCACGACTCGAGGTGCACCTCGACCGCCCACACGACGTCGGCGGCGAGGTCGTCCCCGTCCGCGTAGCCGCGCAGCAGTTCGGTGGACGCGTGCCAGGTCATCTGTGCCCCATGGTTCGCTCCGCAAGCTCTGCTCACAGTGCCTCCCGCATCGCGAGGCGTGCTCTGCGCGCCCTCGTCTTGACCGTGCCCTCCGGGACCCCCAGCAACGCGGCCGTCTCGCGGACGGTCAGCCCGTCCACCACCATCGCCTGCAGCACCTGCCGCAGTTCCGGTGCGAGCCGGTCGAGCGCGACCCCCACCCGGTCACCGACCACATCGGACAGTGCCTCGTCCTCCGCGGCCGGGGCGACCGGCTCGGCGGCGAGTGGCACCGCGGCTTCCCTGGCCCGCCTGCGGAACGCGTCCACGAGCCGCCGGGCCGCGATCGTCCACAGCCACCCGACCGCCGTCCCGTCCACCGCCGCACCCGCGAAGCTGCCCGCCGCCCGCCACACGGCGAGATAGGTCTCCTGCAGCACCTCGGCGACGATCTGGTCGTCCGAGCACCGCCGCCGCAGCCGCACCGCGAGCCACGGCGACGTGCGCCGGTACAGCTGCTCGAACGCCGCCCGGTCGCCGTTCGCCACTCGCCGGACGAGTTCCTCCTCGTCACACATATCCGGCTAGACGACCACCTTTCCGCCCAGGTTCTCGAATCGAGGTGACCTGCGTCACGCTGGATACTCATCCTCATGCGGGTGGAGATCAGCGTCGAGTCGGTGGCGGGTGCGCGGGTCGCGGCGGCGGCCGGGGCGGCGCGGGTGGAGCTGTGCGCGGGCCTGTCCGACGGCGGCCTCACCCCGAGCGCCGCGCTGATCGAGGCGGCGTCCGCGCTGGCCGAGGTGCATGTGCTGGTGCGGCCGAGGCCAGGCGACTTCCACTACACCCGCGACGAGCTGGACCTGATCGTCCGCGACATCGCCGTCGCCCGCGAGCACGGCGCGACCGGCGTCGTCGTCGGCGCGCTGACCGGCGACGGTCGTGTCGACGACCGCTGTGCTGATTTCGTGGCCGCCGCGGCGGGCATGCAGACCACGTTCCACCGCGCGATCGACGTCAGCGCCGACTCCCGGCAGGCACTGGACCGCCTGGCGGCACTGGGTTTCACGCGCGTGCTCACGTCCGGTCGCCGCCGCTCCGCGCTCGACGGCGCACCGTTGATCAAGGACCTCGCCGCACGGGACGACCGCATCGAGGTCATGGCGTGCGGCGGGGTCCGGGCCGCGAACGCCGCACAGGTCATCGCCGCGACCGGGGTGCGCGACCTGCACGCGGCGCCCCGCCGCCCGGTGGGCGGGGCGCCCGGCGGGGACGTCTCGTACGCGGGTGCCGGCGTGCCTCCCGGTCTCGACCACTTCGAGACCGACCCGGACGAGGTCGCCGCGCTCTGCGCCGTTCAGACCGAGTAGGTCAGCAGCTCCTCGGCCAGCGCCCGGTCGCCGGTCACGGTGACGCGGTCCAGCGGCAGCCGCCGCATGAGCACCAGCAGCAGGTCCTGTGTGGTCCCGGACAGCGTGGTGTCGGTGTCGGCCGTGCCAGGCCGCCACGTGTGCCCGTCCGCCGCGCGGGTGATCAGCCAGCCGTCCCCGGTGGGCGGTCGCAGAGCGATCGTGCCTTCGCGCGTACCGGGGAACGTCGCGAGACCCGGCGCGGCCAGCAGGTCGAGCCCTTCGCTGATGACGTCCGCTGCCCGCGCCGGCGGCACCGTGAACGGCACACCCACGGTCAACGCCGCGTCCGCCGTGTGCACGACCAGGTCCGCGAGCGCCCGCCGCACCCACCAGCGCGCGGGCCGCGGTCCTGCCAGCGTCCACACCGGAGTGCCGGGTCCGGCCTCGGCCACGGCCGAGCGCAGCTCGTCGGCGCCCGCCAGCAGCCAGCCCCGCCAGTCGGCGGGCGGCTCGGCGTCCCTGGGGTCGGGCGGGACCGCCGCCGCCCCCGACCGCACCACCCCCGCCATCCAGCGCGGTGCCTGCCCCATGTGCCCGACGAGGTCCCGCAGCGTCCAGCCCGGGCACGTCGGCACCGGCGCGTCCGGGGCCGCGCCCGTCACGATCGTGGCGAAGTCGGCGGTCTGCTCCTGTAGCTCCATGCGCCGTAACGTAGGAACTCCAGTCGGGTGGAGGTGCGAGCGAGTGTGACCGGGAACACGCTGGGCATCGGCGATCTGTCACACCTGACCGGCGTGCCCGTGCGCACCATCCGCTTCTACTGCGACGAGGGCATCCTCGAGACCAGCCGCAGCGCGGGCGGCCACCGCCGGTTCGACCCCGACGCCGTCGAACGGCTCACGCTCGTGCGCCGGATGCGGGCA
This sequence comes from Actinophytocola algeriensis, assembly GCF_014203735.1. Lineage (GTDB taxonomy): Bacteria > Actinomycetota > Actinomycetes > Mycobacteriales > Pseudonocardiaceae > Actinophytocola > Actinophytocola algeriensis. Next base: position 799,954 of record NZ_JACHJQ010000001.1, read on the forward strand.
CTCGGCCTCGGACTGCCCGCGATCACCGGCGTGCTCACCGGCCGCCGCACACTCGACGAGGCCGTCGCCACCGAACGGGCCGCGCTGGACGTCGAGCTGGCGGCGCTCGCGTGGCGGCGCGCCTCGCTGCTGGCCGTCGAGCAGGCCCGCCCCGAGGACCGGGCCGCGCGGCTCGAGCTGCTCGCCGCCGCCCACGACGGGCACGCCGCCCACGACGCGCTGGTCGCGTTCTGGCACAACGTGTTCGTCCACCCGCTCACCACCGAGCTGCGCCACGCGTTCATCGTCATGAACGTGCCCGCACCGCCCGAGGACCCGACGCCGGAACAGGTCGTCGCGTACGCGGAGCTGGTGACCGTCGCGCACGAGATGGCGGCGCCGTACCTGGCCCGCGCACGCGCCAACGCCCACCTCGACGAGCCCGCTCTCCTCACGGGTGTCGGCGCGGCGTGCGAGCTCGTGATCCCACTGGTCGAGGCGGGCAGGCCACCGGCGCCCGGCCCGGAGCTGGACCGGTTCGTCGACGCCCACGCGGACGTGCGGGGCCGCCGCGACACCGTCGAGTTCCGGCGTGAGCTGCTCGCCTACGCGGCACCCGACCGCGACCCGAGGATGCGCCGCTACTGGACGCTCGTCGGTGCGGTCACCGGCCAACCGGCGACCGTCGGCACGTGGCACGGCTGGCTGCTGGACGCCCTCGCCTCCTCGGTCCGGGCATGACCGGCACAGTCGGGTCTACGGCAACTCGTCACCCATGAGCGTCTCGTCCTCGTGCACGGAACGCAGCGGGGTGACGGTCACGTACCCCTCCTCGAGCAGCGCGGCGTCCGTGCCCGGCTCCAGCTCACCGTCCACCTCGACGCTGCCGACCTCGATCGCGCCCTCGTCGAGCTGGGTCACCTTGTGCTGCACCCGCCCGTACGAGGCGAGCCGGGCCCACCGCGCGGGCTTCAGCTCGCGCACGTCCGGCACGTTCACGTTCAGCACCGCACCGGGGTTCAGCTCCGCCGCCACCGGCAGCAGCGTCCGCGCGACCCGCGCCGCGCGGTCCCAGCTCGGTTCGAAGTCCGCGTCGAGCGGCAGGTCCAGCGACACCGCGAGCGCGCGGGCCCCGTTCACGCCCCCGGTCAGCGCGGCCCCGACGGTGCCGGAGTGCAGCACCGCGCTCCCCACGTTGCCGCCCCGGTTGATCCCGGACAGCACGATGTCCGGCTTGCCGCCGAACCCGTCGTGGCACGCGGCGAGCACGATCAGCGCCGGGTGCGCGGCCACGGCGTACACCTCGACGTCCGGCAGGTCCGGGAGCGTCCTGCGCTCGACCGTGACCTGCCGGTTGTTCTTCGCCGCCGTGAGCCCCGCGCTGGTGCCGCTGGACTCCGTGGCGGGCGCGGCCACCACGGTGTCCCAGCCGAGGTCACGCGCGCAACGCGCGAGTGCCACCAGGCCGGGGGAGTCGATGCCGTCGTCGTTCGTCACCAGTACGCGCGGGCCCATGCATGTCGACTACCCCGCCGACGTGATTTCTACCCGTTCCGCGAGCGCCCGCACGGCGTCACCGCTGCCGCTGCCCAGCCCGTGCCGCGTCACGTTGAGCGCGCCGGCCGCCGCACCGAGCCGCAGCGCGTCCTCGATGTCCTTGCCCTGCGCGAAAGCGGCCGCGATCCCCGCGGTCATCGAGTCGCCGCCGCCCCTGGTGTCCACCGGCTCCAGCGACGGCCCGCTCACCAGCAGCCCGGCGTCCCCGTACACGGCGAGCGTCGGCTCCGCGGCCCTCGACACGACCACGAGCTCCACGCCGTCGTCGACGATCGACCGTGCCGCCTTGGTCAGCGCGCCGACGCTGTCGTCGTCGGCGCGGCCGTCCTCGAGCAGTTCCTCGTGGCTGACCTTCACCACCGCAGGTGTCCCGGCGAGCGCGGCGGACAGGCGCTGCCCGGCCAGGTCGACGATCACCCGGCACCCGTTGCGCACGAGGTCGGTGGTCAGCCGCTCGTACACGGCGACGGGCACGACCTCCTCGGCCGACTCGTCGACCGAGCCGCTCAGCACCGCGACACCGGAGGCCATGCCCGCGATGACGGTCAGCTCGTACAGGTCGTCCAGCTCGTGGCGGGTCAGCGGATCCGGCCGCTGCTCGACCACCGAATTCCGGTCCCCGTCGCGGCGGTCGTGCACGTAGGCGCCGTTGCGCGCGGTGACGTCCCGCGCCCGCACGTCGACGTCGTGCCCGGCCAACAGGTGCCGCAGCACGTGGCCGGTCTCGCCGCCGAGCGCGCAGCACAACGTCACCGGCGTACCGAGCGCGGTGATCATCCGCGCCTGCCAGAACCCTTGGCCGCCGGCGTGCAGGTGCACGTCCGGTTGCCCGTCGAGATCTTCCACCGTCACCGTCAGCTGAGGAGACGGTGCGAACACACTCACCCGTTCAGTCACAAACGGGACATACCCGCCCTGGCGGGGAAGTAGTCGGTTGACACCGCACGGACGATCGTCGGCATGCGGATGCACCCGGACGAGGCCCACATCGACACCGGCCTGGTGCGGCGGCTGGTGGCGGGCCAGTTCCCCGAGTGGGCGGCCCTGCCGGTCGAGCCGGTGCCGTCGTCGGGCACGGACAACGCGATGTACCGCCTGGGCGACGACCTGTCGGTGCGCCTGCCCCGGATCCCCGGCGCGGCGGACGACGTCGAGCGGGAGCAGCGGTGGCTGCCGCGGCTGGCACCACACCTTCCGGTGACGGTGCCGTCGCTGGTCACGCGGGGTGTCCCGGCCGAGGGTTATCCGCACCCCTGGGCGGTGTACCGCTGGCTGCCCGGCGCCAACCCGGTCACGGCCGACGACGAACTTGCCGAGGAGCTGGCCGCGTTCGTGCACGCGTTGCGGAAGGTGCCCGCCGCGGACGCCCCGGCGGCGAGCCGCGGCGTACCGCTGGCCGCGCGGGACGCGGAGACCCGGGCGGCCCTCGCACGGTCGGCGGACCTGGTCGACACCGCCGCGCTCACCCGGATCTGGGACGAGGCGCTGCGCCTCCCGGCCCGGGACGGTCCGCCGACGTGGTTGCACGGCGACCTGACCCCGGGCAACGTGCTGGTCCGGGACGGCAGGCTGAGCGCGGTGATCGACTGGAGCTGCGCGGGTGTCGGCGACCCGACGGTGGACCTCGAGGTGGCGTGGAACCTGCTCCCCGCCCCGGCGCGCGAGGTCTACCGCGCGGCGCTGGCCGCGGACGAGGTGACGTGGCTGCGCGGCCGGGCGTGGGCGCTGTCGATCGCGATCATCCAGCTGCCGTACTACCTGGAGACGAACCCGGCGCTGGCGGCCAACTCGCGGCACGTCCTCGCGGCGGTCCTGGCCGACTAAGTTACTCGCCAGTATTGTGACGGCATGCCAACGCTCAAGCGGGATGACGACGTCTACGTGCTCGACCTGGGAGACGGCGAGAACCGCTTCCACCCGGACTGGCTGGCCGCGGTGAACACCGCGCTGGACGAGGTGGAGAGCGCCCCGGCCCCGCTGGTGACGACGGCGAGCAGCAAGATCTACTCGAACGGCCTCGACCTCGACTGGCTGGGGCAGCACGGCGACCAGCTGATGGGGTACGTCGCGGACGTGCAGGCGCTGCTGGCCCGCGTGCTCGAGTTCCCGACGCCCACCGTGGCCGCGATCCCCGGCCACGCGTTCGCCGCGGGCGCCATGCTCGCGCTGGCGCACGACTTCCGCGTGATGCGCGCCGACCGGGGTTTCTTCTGCCTGCCGGAGGTGGACATCAACATCCCGTTCACCCCGGGCATGGCGGCGCTGATCCAGTCGAAGCTGGTCCCGGCGACCGCGCACGAGGCCATGACGACCGGTCGCCGGTACGGCGGCGCGGAGGCGGCGGCCGAGGGCCTGGTGGACGAGGCGGTCCCGGAGCCGGAGGTGCTGGCGAACGCCATGAAGCGGGCCCGCTCGCTGGTGGGCAAGAACCCCGAGACGCTGAAGGCGATCAAGGCGCAGATGTACACCGGCCCGCTGGCGGCCCTGCGCGACTGAGCGGACGACCCAGGTGAGCCCGCCTGACCGGTCAGGCGGGTCCGGTCTCGGTGAGCACTCCGTCCGCGAGCCGCAACCACCGCGTCACGCCGATGTCCGCGAGGAAGCGGTCGTCGTGGCTGACCACCACGAACGCACCCTGGTAGGCCCGCAGGGCGCTGGTCAGCTGCTCGACGCTGACCAGGTCGAGGTTGTTCGTGGGCTCGTCGAGGAGCAGCAACCGCGGCGCTGGTTCGGCCCGCAGGACGCACAACAAGGTGGCCCGCAGCCGTTCCCCGCCGGACAGGGCCCCGACCGGCAGCTGCGCCCGTTCCTCCCGGAACAGGAACCGGGCGAGCAGGTACATGGTCTCCGTCGCCGACAACGAGGGCGCGAACCGCCGCAGGTTCTCCATCGTGCTGAGGGAGAGGTCGAGCAGGTCCAGCCGCTGTGACAGGTAGGCGATGCGCCCGTCGGCCCGGTGCATCAGCCCGCCGTCCGGTTCGAGGTCCCCGCTCATCACCCGCAGCAGGGTCGACTTCCCGGCACCGTTGCCGCCGGTGAGCGCCACCCGCTCCGGCCCGCGCAGCGCGAGCGTCAGGCCTTCGCCCGCGAACATTTCCCGCACCCGGATCCGTTCACCGTGGAACACGGTCCGGCCCGCGGGCACCGCGGTGTCCGGCAGGGACAGGGACAGGGTGTCGTCCTCCCGCAGGGCGAGGTCCGCCTCGTCGCGCCGGGCCCGCGCCTCCTCCACTCGTTGCGAGTGCACGTCATCGGCCCGGCCCGCGGACTCCTGCGCCTTCCTCTTCAACCCACCACGGATGATCCGCGGGATGTCGGTGTTCGTGCGCGCACCGGTGGCGGCTCGTTTCGTGGCACGTTCCCGCGCCTCCTGCAGCTCCCGCTTCTCGCGCTTGAGGTCTGCCTCGGCGCTGCGGAGGTTCTTCTCCGCCACCTCACGAGCGGCCTGCTTCGCGGCGTCGTAGGCCGAGAAGTTGCCACCGAAGAACACGAGCCCGCCACGTTCCAGCTCCGCGATCCGGTCCATCCGGTCGAGCAGCGCCCGGTCGTGGCTCACCAGCAGCAGGCAGCCCTTCCAGTCGCCGAGCACGTCGTACAACCGCCGCCGCGCGCTGCGGTCGAGGTTGTTGGTCGGCTCGTCGAGCAACAGGACGTCCGGCTGCTTCAGCAGTTGGGCGGCCAGCCCGAGCGACACGACCTGCCCGCCGGACAGCGTGCCGAGCGTCCGGTCCAGCGTGACGTCCCCGAGCCCGAGCCGGTCCAGCTGCGCCAGCGCGCGTTCCTCGACGTCCCAGTCGTTCCCGACGACGGTGAAGTTCTCCTCGCTGGCGTCGCCGCCCTCGATGGCCGCCAGCGCGCGCATCACCGGTGCGATCTCCAGCACCTCGGCCACCGTCGGCTCACCCGTGAGCGGCAGTGCCTGCGGCAGGTACCCGAGCAACCCGTCGACGGTGACGGCACCCCGGCTGGGTGCGTACTCCCCGGCGACCAGCTTCAGCAGCGTGCTCTTCCCGGCGCCGTTGGGCGCGACGAGTCCGGTGCGCCCTGCGCTGACGGAGAAGGACAGGTCGGAGAAGACGGTGGTCCCGTCCGGCCACGAAAAGGACAGGTTCGAACAAACGATCTTGGACATGACGACGCTCTCATGCGGCGGGCGTGCGAAAGCCGCCCGGAGGAAGACAGGGCAGAAGGAGGGTGCGGCCACAGGCGGTGTCACCACGTCGGGGCACCGCTGGCCGGCTCCGGATCTACCCGGAGATGTCGTCCTCAGCCACCATCAACAGAACGCTCCTCACGATCAACCACCTCGAAGATAGCAGCGTGCGCTGGGGGCGCCGCCGCCCACCTTGACATCGGCTCGAACATTTGTTCGACTACATGAGGGAGTCTGGTGGCGGGGTCCGGAGGGAGGGACCGCGGTTTCGTGATGGCGTCCCCCGGCGGCGCCGAAGGTGGATCACCCGGGCTTCGCCCCCGGACCGGTGCGGATTCCTGGATGGTGATCTTGCGTGTGGACTTTGAAAGGTTTGCCGATTTTCGGTCCGGTCGGCCAGTCTTTCCGCCATGCCTGACGCAATGTCCGCCGAGACGGGCCGTTGGTTCCTCGCTGAAGGCATCGGTGACATTCCGCCTCGGGTTCGCATGGAAGGCGCGTTCCTGCCGCGTCCATTGCCGTCCATGGTGCGGTTGCTGCCGCAGACCTACCGCATTCTCGCCGAGGCGGAACAGGCGATCGGAAGGCTCGACGAGGCGGCGGCGCGGTTGCCCAACCGGGCCGGGCTCGTACGGCTGGCCCAGCTGCGCGACGTGCACGGGTCGGGAGAACTCGGCGGCGTATTCGGGGCATTGCGGGAACTGCTCCTCGCGGATTTGCCGGGCAACGCGGGAACTCCGGAGGTCGACCTCGGCCTGCGGCGATATCTGCGCGCCAACGACGAGGCGGTGGCGTGGGTCCGCGCGGGTGGCCTGATCAACCTCACGTTGTTCAGCAGGCTCGGCTCGATCCTCGACGGCGCGGCGGACTCGCTGGGGCACATCGACGACGACGAGGTGATGGAGATCGCGTGGCGCACCGGGCCAGGTTGGCTTGGTGGCCCCGATCCACGCGACGCGTACCTCGTCGCCGTCCCGCCCGGCGCGGAGCTGCAGACCAGCGGCATGCAGTGGTCGGCGTGGGTGGACTCCGGCTGCGAGGCGCCGCTGCTGGCCAGGGTCGCGCTGGGGCACTACCAGCTGTCCGTGCTGTCGCCGGTCGCGCACGCCGGTCACCTGTCCCGGCTGTACATCACGCTCGCGCTCATTCGGGAGGGCGCGCTGGCCGACCCGCTGCTGCCGGTGTCGGAATGGCTGAGCAGGCACCGGGACGACTACCGCGACCGCATTCTCGACATGGTGCACAAGGGAGATCTCGATGGATTCCTCGTCTTCTTCGCCACGGGCATCGCGGACCTGTGCCGTAACCAGCTGCGATTCATCGACCGGGTCGAACGAATCAGTGCGGAACACCTCAGCAGGATCGGCAGGCGCATGGACGGAATCGTCCGCGTCACCCGCGACCTCGCGGCCACCCCGATCACCACGAACAGCCAGATAGCGCAGCGCTGTGGAATCAGCGTGCAACAGGCCGCGAGCCTGACGAAACAACTCCAGCGGATCGGCGTCGTGCGCAGCATGAACGGGCGCAACCACCCGCAGGTTTTCACCGTCCCGGACGTGATGGACCTTTTCGAACTGAACTACCCGACCCCACCCGACGGCGACGACGAGGTGTTCGACAGGTAGGGGAAGTCGAGGTCACCGGCCAGCAGCGCACGGACCCGGTTCGCCTCCTCCTCGTCGACGTCGACGAGCAGCGCGAGGGCCTGGCTCCACCGGTTCCGCGCGGCGTTGTGGTTGCCCTGTTCCCACCGCGTGCGCCCGGACCACACGAGCACGCGCGCGTGCTCGGCGGGCGCCGCACCGGTCCGGCCCATGATCTCGTCGGCCTGGTCGAAGTACGCCATGGCCGACCGCACCCGGCCCGCGGCGTGCATCGTGGTGCCGACCTCGGCGAGCGCGGCCGCGGTCCCGGGCTGGTCGCCCGCGTCGCGGCGCACGTCCACCAGCCCGAGGTACGCGTCGAGCGCCTTCCCGAGCCGCCGCCAGTCGCGGTACAGCGACCCGAGCGCGGCGAGGACCCGGTCCTGACCGGGCAGCCCGTCGCGGCGCAGGACCGCGAGCGCACGCACCCACCGCTCTTCGGCCACCGCCCGGTCGCCACCCTCGGCGAACGTGGCGGCGGCGCGGTGCAGCAGGTCGGCCAGCACACCCGGCTCCCGGTCCGCGATGGCGAGCGCCTCGCCCGCCTCGGCCAGCTCGGTCCACCACCGCGGGTCCCGCAGCAGCCGGGCCGAGGGCCAGACGGCGGCCGCGAGCCGGGTGCCCAGCCCGCGTGCCGTGTCGCGGTCACAAGCGAGCACGGCGGCCACCACCTCGGCCCGGTGCGCGGCGAGCCACGCGCCGACCGCCGCGGCTCCGTGCTCGTCGAGGTCCACCGCCTGGACCAGGTCGAGGACGCGTGTGTGCTCCGACATGTCACCCACCTGCGTCACGGTACGGCCTGACACCGTCAATGATGGCGCACCGGCCGGGCGAGTCCTCGCGCACGGCGGCTCGGCAGCCGCCTCCTGCGACGATTTCCGGGATTTGTCTCCTGACTTTGTCTTCGTTTCCCGATATCGAAACGATCCACAAAGGCCGGACCGCGCACTGTTCCGCACGCTGGGATATGACCCCCGCAGGGGCCCGCCCGCAGACTTGATTCGACCACTGCCGCCGGACACGAGGGTGAGTTTCATGAGCGAGAGGTTCCAGGCGGGGTCGGTGCCGGTCGCGTGGTTGCGGGAGAACGTCGCAGGCCGCGTCCTCGAGCCGGCCGACGCAGGTTTCGACGAGGCGTGCGCGGTCTTCATGGGCGGGATGGACCAGCGCCCGGCCGTGATCGTGCAGCCCGCCGACGCCCACGACGTGGCAAAGGGCGTCGTGGCGGCCCGTGAGACCGGGGTCCCCCTGGCGGTCAAGAGCGGTGGGCACAGCCCGTTCGCCCTCCCCGACGGCGGGATCCTCATCCACGTGACGTCACTGCGCGACCTGGAGATCGACACGGAGACGCGCACGGTGTGGGCCGGGTCGGGCCTGACCACGGGCGAGGTCACCGCGGCGGTCCACGAGCACGGTCTGGTCCTCGGCTTCGGTGACACGGACACGGTCGGGATCGGCGGCATCACCCTCGGCGGCGGCATCGGTTACCTGGCCCGCAAGTACGGGCTCACCATCGACCACCTGCTGGCGGCCGAGATCGTCACCGCGGACGGCGAGATCCGCGTCGTCGACGAGGAGAGCGACCCGGAGCTGTTCTGGGCGATCCGCGGCGCGGGCGCCAACTTCGGCGTGGTGACCCGCTTCCGGTTCCGCCTGCAGGAACTCAGCACGGTGTACGCCGGTCTGCTGGTGCTGCCCGCCACGCCGGAGACCATCACCGAGTACTGCGAGCTGTCCCTGGCCGCGCCGGACGAGCTGACCAGCATCGGCAACATCTTCCTGGGGATCCCCGCGCCGTTCATCCCGGAGGACAAGGTCGGCACCCCGGTGCTCATGGTGATGATGGTCTACGCGGGCGAGGGCGAGGTCGCCGAGCGGGCACTGGCGCCGTTCCGCGGAATCACGACCCCGCTCGCCGACATGATCGCGCAGGTCCCGTACCCGGCCATCTTCCCGAACAAGGGGATCAACGGCGACCACATCGCGGCGGACAGCAACTTCTACCTGGACGAGATCGCCATCGCCGACGCGAAGCTGCTGCTCGAACAGATCGAGCAGTCGACCGCCGACATGGCCGCGGTGCAGATCCGGCCGCTCGGCGGCGCGACCGCCAGGGTGCCGCAGGACGCCACCGCCTACGCCCACCGCGACCGCAATTTCATGGTCCACCTCGCGGCGTTCTACTCCGACCTGAGCACCGCCGACGAGCACCACCGCTGGGCCACCGACCTCACCGTCACGCTGCAGAAGGGCGTGCCGGGCGTGTACGTGAACTTCCTGAGGGGCGACAGCGCGGCCCGCATCCGCGAGGCCTACCCGCCCGCCACGTGGGAGCGGCTGCGTGCGGCCAAGCGGACCTACGACCCCGGCAACCTGTTCCGGCTGAACAGCAACATCCCGCCCTCGGACGGGTAACCCCCGCGGATCGGAAACCGTGTCGCCTGGTCCGGCGGCACGGTTTTCGTGCGTGCCGTCCAGCTGTCGGTGCCCGGGGTTGGCGTTGCCCGGTTCTCCGGACCGTCGTCTGTGGAGTGAAGCCGTCCCCGAAGAGTGCGTTTCGAGAGGACGATCACCTAATGCGGCACATCGCGGCTGAGTTCGCGCAGCTCAGCGGCTGGTGGCCGCGCGGCTCCAGAAAGTTCGGCACGCTTCTCGGCGGTCCGGCTTCCGACTCAGGACACCAGCGCGGCACGAGCGTCAGACGGCGATGCGGTGTTGGGCGAGCCGGTCGTAGAAGGGCTGGTGGTGGGCGGCGACGCGGCGCAGGTGGTCGTTGGTGTCCGGGGACTCGTGGTGCGCCGCCGCCGGCTTGGAGGCCAGGCCGCTGCTCTCGGCCACCTCCGCGTGCCAGCGGGCCGTGCGCTGCCAGGTCGACTGGTGGCCGGGGGACCAGTTCAGCGCCTCGGGCATGAACTCGAGCCCGACGCGTTCGCAGTACGCCCGGACCGTGGATTCCGGTCTGGCGACGAGGTCGTCGCCGTCGATGACCAGCGGGGTCTCGCCGGTGGCGGTGCGTACGGTCTCGAAGATGCCGTTCAGGCGCTCGAACCCGTACTCGTCGAGGGTGGCGTCCGGGTTCTTGGCGTAGTGGGAGGCGATCGCGCCGCGGGGTTCCCGGATCATGAACGTGTTGGTGACGTGGGTGAACAGGCGCTCGTCGTCGGTCAGCGGAGCGTGTTCGTAGTCGGAGGTGTCCTTGGCGAACACCCGGCGCCCGCCTGCGTTGACCTCGAGCAGCACGTCGATGAGTTGCTGCTGACCCCGGATCTGCTGCCGACATGGATGGATGCGTTGTCTGGTCTGGAAGTGCTGCTGGTGCGCGTTACGTGCCCGCTCGTGGTCGCAGAACAGCGGGAACGCGCCCGGCGCAACCCGAGCGGGCTCGCACGAGGCCACTACCGCATGGTTCATGACCACGGCACCACCTACGACATGACCGTCGACAGCACCACGGGAACGCCCGCCGAACTGGCCAGAGCTGTACTGCGCAGGCAACTCGTCCGATAGGACCTGCCGACGGATGATGTCGTTAGACTGACCGTGGCGCCTCCGTGAGCACGCGACTGCCGAATCCCACGCACTCTCACGCCGCCGAGCGGTCGCCTGAAGATCCGGCGGAGCGCCAGGTGCAGACCAGTATTTCGTTTCACCCCAGCGCACGTTCACGCTGAAGCACCTGCTCTTGTTGTCGGGCTGTCGCAATTCCGACCACATAGCCCGCACGCGGGAGCGGGTGGAGCGGACTGTGGGAGCAAATGAGAGCCAAAGGAGTACGGATGCGGGACATACAAAGAAGGGTTAGCCGTGAGACCTGATGCATCGAAACCCGTGACTGTATATCTGCAGGAACTCACGCAGCGTGGCGGCCTCGCGCCACGATCGGCGCGGGGCAGGTCCTTCAGGTGTGCTCGCTCCGCCTCGTCGAGTTGCAGGGCGTGGGCAAGGCCGTCGATCACGCTGTCGGAGACGCCGGTTGCGTTGTCCCGTCGAGGGTCTCCCTCATCTCACCGCGTCGGCTGAATCACACCCCATCAACACCTCGACTTCCACAGTGGACGTCCGATTGCGACTCCAATGTCGCTGCGAGCACAGATCGAACACAGGGTCACCGTGCTCGCACGGATGGTGCACAGTGGAGTACGGGCGAACTACGGGCAGCGCGGCGCGAGGAGCACCCCCTACGATGTCCACGGCGCAGGGTCGCGCCCTGACCGGTCACGCCCTGATCAATGGGAGGACACATGACCGTCCGGCGGCCGAGCGAGCAGATGCCCGCTCTGGAACGCGCCAGGGCTCAGGCGGCGCAGGTCTTCGGGCCACAGACCGCCAAGCGGCTCGCCATGTTCCGCAACGGTGTCCTCTACGTCAATCCCGGTGGATGGGCGCGGTTCCTGGCCTGGCTGGTCGACGTCGTCGTGTCGGTGCTCGTTATGGCGGTCGGTGTCTTCGTCGCGGTCGGCGTGGGCCTCGCGGCCGGCCTCGACAACAGGACGGCAGGCGGGATCGGGATCGCGACGCTGTTCCTGGCGCCGTTGCTGTACGGCGGGTTGTGCTTCCGCAACGGCCGCGCGCTCGGCGGGGTACTCACCGGCACCCAGGTCGTACGCATCAAGGACGGTGGCAGGATCGGCGGCTGGGCATCATGGGCGATGCTGGTTCGAGTCCTGTTTCCACTGCTGGCCATCGGCATGATCATCGGCGCGCTGGGCGGCGGTGGAACAGGCCCGGGTTCGGACAGGGTCAGTGTGGACCCCCATGCGATCCGCCAACTCCATGCCGTCGGCATCACATGACCCGGAGGCGACGTGTGGGCCTGTTGGCCTTGGTGATCGGCCTGGCGACGGTGGTTGTCGGCACCCTCGCGGCATGTGGTGGCGGTGCCGCGCGTGCGTGCGAGGAGGCGCTGACCGCCGCCGCGACCTCCGTGGACGGTGTGGTCGCGGCCGAGTTCACCTGCGAGCGGTCGTTCGGCAACCCGAGCCAGGAGGGGTCGGTCACGATCGCGGGCACCACCGAGACGGCGGTGGCCGCGGTGATGGAGGACGTGCTCCAGGCGTTCGCCGCCTCGTCAGAGCTGGGTGACGCGACCGTGGTGTACACCCGGTTCGCCAACGAGGACGGCACCATCTCGGTCCACGAGGGCCTGGCCGGGTTCAACGGGACGCCGTCGATCCGTGACCTCCGCGAGCACTACGGCATCACGCCCGGCTGAGGAACGACCGAGTGCCGGGATGTGCGTGGACGTCGACTGCAGGCTGTGATGGGCAGGAGATGGGCGCGCCTCAGGGGTCGGCTCGTGCGGAGGATGGCCGAGGCAGGGCCCGTCGGGGGCATACTCGCCGCGCTGCTCAGCTTGGGGAGAGCGCGGAACTGGGACTGTGAGGACGTGTTCCGGGAGACGGCGCTCGCCGTCGACGGTGTGGTGTCGGCCGAGTTCGACTGCAGCGACATGTTCGGTGGCGGCTGGCAGCGGGGCAAGGTGATCCTCCGGGCGTCGTCGCGTGAGGAGGCGGTGCGGGTGATGGACGCGCTGTTGCGGGCGTTCGCCGCCGAGCCGCGCCTCGAACCCCGGTGGTCGACGCCGCAGGAATACCGGAACGAGGACGGGTCGATCGTCGTCGGAGCGGGGGCGGCCGGGTTCCCGGCGGTGCCGAGGATCCGTGAGGTACGCGCGCGCTACGGCATCGCGCCAGGGGAAGGATTGACCGAGTGACGCGGCGTGCGCGATGGTGGTTGTTGCCGGTGGTCGTAGCGGCGGTGCTGCCGGTCTCGGCGTGTTCGTCCAGTGCCGCCAGGTGCGAGGAAGCGTTCACCGCGGTGACGACGTCGGTGTCCGGTGTGGCCTCCGCGGAGTTCGACTGCAGCGACCAGTTCGGCGGCGGCTGGCAGCGTGGTCACGTGGTGGTCGAGGCAAGCACCGAGGACGAGGCCATCGCCGTGGTGGACGCGATTCTGCGGGCCTACGCCGCATCGCCCGACCTCGAGGACCGCTGGGCAACACCGCAGAAGTACTTGAACGAGGACGGGTCGATCATCGTCAGCGCGGGCGACGTCGGGTTCCCCGCCGTGCCGAACGTCGACGAGGTGCGCGAGCACTACGGCATCACACCCGGCTGACACCGCAGACAAGTTCTGGGTCACTGTCGGCTCCGCGTGAACGCGATGGCGTGGACGTGTGCGGCGACCAGAGTGCGGTGCGTCTCGGTGGAGCCGAACCCGGTGACACGCCGACCCGCGCCCATGCTGAGTGACGGGCGGGTGGAAGCACCGGTCACGCGCAGCGATCGTGACCTTCTCCGCATCGCGGACCCGGCGGGCGGAGTGCAGGGCGAGGCAGTCGCTCGGCACCACGTCCCACCCGGTTCCGGACATCACCATGACCCCGGCACGGGTTGCTTCGTCGTCTTTGGACTCCGCCAGCGCAAAAGGTGGCGAACTCGGCGGTGGTGTCGAGGTAGTGAACTCCGCCCTCGATGCACGCGTCCATCAGCGGGTGCGCCGTGTTCCGGAACGGGTCGGCGACGTTGAGCAGGCAGTCGACATCCTTCAATGCCTCGCGCACCGCGTCGGCATCGTCGACATCGAACACGCGCGCCCCGACGCCCAGTGCATTGGCCAGTTCGCCGTGCGACCGTGGTCTCGTCCGGCCACCGTCGTGTCGAGGCCGATCTGCACGGCCCGTTCCGCGACGAGCCGGCCGGTGTACCCGGTCGCGCCGTAGATGAGGAGTCGTCCGTTCACTGCCGCGGGTTCTTTCCATTTCCAGGTGCCGTTCGAACGCTGGGAACCGACCAGGACGACTTCGGTCCGGAAAAGCAACGTCGGACAGTGTGATCCGACGGCCACCGGATCAGGTGGCGTCGGGCCGTTACCAGGACCGGAACCGTCCGGATTCACGGCTACCGTGGGACACGATCTTCGAGAGGAGCTTGCGATGACTGGTCAAGAAGGGCATGACGACGCCGGTCTCACCGACGCGGAGGCACGGGCGCGGCAGGTGCGCGGTCTCTACGAACAACTCGAGCGGCACCTGCTGGGCAGGACGTGGACGCTGCCGGAACTTGCGGTGGGCTTCACCAACGACGCGGCCCATGTCGGCCGCCTGGTGCTCGCGGCCGAGCGCACGTGGGACATCGACGGCGATGTGAATGCCGAGCTGCGCCACAAGCTCGCCGAGTGCCTCTGGTGGGTCTTCGTGCTCGCCGACCGTCTCGGCGTCGACCTGCCAGAGGCTTACGCATCCACAATGGACCGCATCCGCGGTGGACTCGAGCAGTCCGTCCGGCGCATGACCTAGGGGGCAACGGGGTCACGCAGGATCGTGCGCAGGTGCTCCTGTGGGGTGGTGGCGGTGAACGGGTCCAGGTGGATCTCGTGGTGCGCGCCGACGCGGCGCAGGCCGCGAGCCGATGCGAAGGCGCCGAGCCGCGCGAGTGTGCCGAACTCCTCCGCGAAAGGCCCGTGGTGCATGACCTGCACGACCAGTCGTTCGGGCAGGGTGAAGAGCGTCAGGTCGTCGTCGGCCGGGGAGACGGTACGGCGTGCGGACGCGAGGTCCTCGGCGGTGGTGTCGTCGCTGACCTGTGCCAGCACGCGGTACTCGAGCATGTCGATGGGATTGACGCTGTAGAAGTCGGCGATCTCGACGGAGGCGGCGTCCGCGGGGTACCGGTAGAGGATTTCGACGACGTCCGCGGTGTCATCCGGCCGCAGGGCGGGCGGGAGAGCGGCGGCGGTCGCCGCGACGAGCACCTTCTTGCGGTAGAAGCTGTCGGTACCTGGACGTCCGCGTCCGGTGGTGGAGATGAACGTGGTGCGTGGGGCCCAGACGAGCTCCGGCGTGTCGGCGGCGTGCGGGTGCGCGGTCGCCGAAGCGGCTGTGCTGTCAGTGGTGTTCATGGGTTCTCCTGAGTTGTAGGTCTGATCCGGTCAGTGTCTGCGGCTCTCGCCGCCGTCGACGACGAGTTCGGCTCCGGTGACGAAGCCGTTGGTGGCCAGGAAGAGCGCGGCTTCGGCGGCTTCGACGGCCTGTCCGAGCCGCCCGAGAGGTACCCCCTCGGCGAGCCGGGCCCGCAGCAGGATGCGAGCGGCCTCGTCGTCACCGGCGTCGGCGAGGATCCCGGGTGTTTCGATGTAACCGGGGGCAAGGGTGTTGACGCGAATACCGCGCGGGGCCAGTTCGTTGGCCCAGACCCGGCCCAGGGCGTGCACAGCCGCTTTCGACGCCCCGTACACGCCGAAGGACGGCGTGCCGGTGAACGCGGCGGTGGACCCGTTCAGGATGATCGAGGAGCCCTCGTGGAGCAGGGGCAGAGCCTTCTGCACGGTGAGGACGACGCCGCGCACGTTGGTCCGGAAGATCTGGTCGAGGTGCTGCTCGGTCACGTCCTCCAGCGGAGCGAAAGACCCGCCACCCGCGTTGGCGAACAGGACGTCGATTTGGTCTCCGGAGGCGGTGATCGTGTCCATGAGCCGAGCGATGTCGGCCGGTTCGGCGATGTCGGCGCGCACGGGCGTCGCCCGCTCTCCGATCTGCTCCGCCGCCGCGGCCAACTCCGGCGCGCGCCGGCCCGTCAGGTAGACGTGCGCCCCTTCCTCGGCGAACCGCCGGGCGGTGGCGAGCCCGATGCCTGAGCTGCCGCCGGTGACCAGCGCGGTCGTGCCGTCGAGTTGACCCATGTGCTGTGTACCTCCGTGCCGAACGTCGAGGTGCCGTGTTGCGCCTCGTCTGCGACGGTACGAGGAGTTGCGGACAGGTTCGGCCCGGAATTCGCGCTATCCTCGTGGTGTGCTCAGCGCCTCACATCGCCTCTTGCGGTTGCTCACGGTGCTGTCGACACGTCCGGAATGGACCGCGGCCGAGCTCGCCGAGCGTCTCGGAATCCATGAGCGGACAGTGCGCAGGGACATCGCGAAGCTGCGGGAGCTGGGCTACGGCATCGACGCGGCGACCGGGCCGCACGGCGGGTACCGGCTGGGCCAGGGCACGCAGATGCCGCCCTTGAGCCTCGACGACGACGAGGCCTTGGCAACGGCGATCGCGCTGCGTCAGCTGGCCTGGCGCGGTCCTGACGGTGAAGGCCACGCCGCACTCGGCGCGTTGGTGAAGCTTCAGCGGTCCTTGCCGCGGCGGGTGGCTGATTCCCTGCGCAGTTTCGATGCCGTGGTCGCCGAGGCCGGCGATGCACCGGAGGCCACGGCATGGGGGCAGGTGGATCCCGTGGTCCTGGCAGGGCTCGCGGGCGCCTGCCGGGCGCGTGAACGCGTCCGTCTGTCCTATCGCGACAGGCGGGGCAGCGGCAGCGAACGTGAGCTGGAGCCACGCCAGGTGGTCCGCACGGCTCACCGCTGGTACCTCGTCGCCTGGGACCTCACCCGCGGCGACTGGCGCGTGTTCCGTGCCGACCGGATCCGCGACGTCACCGTCACCGGCCGGGCAGATCCACGGCGACCGGAGGTCGACGCGGCCGCGATGGTCGAGGCGGCGATCACCAGCACCCCCTACGAGGTCCATGCCGATGTGGAGATCCCCCGTTCCCTGACCGCGGTAAGCGCGCTCATCCCGGCCACGGTGGCCCGGCACCGCGCCAACGGCCCCGACCGCACCATCACCCGGCTCGGCGGGCCCAGCACACAGTGGATCGCCGACTACCTCCTCCAGCTCGGCGTGCCATTCCGGGTCGTCGCACCCGACGAGGTGCGGCGGCTCGTCGTCGACCGCCTCCAGCAACTGCTCGCCCTGCAGCAGAACGGACCCGACCCCACAGTGGACGGGTTCTAGCGGTTGTCTGCCAGGATCAGATCGGCCACGGCGGCCAGGTCCGGGCCGACGATGTCCTGGTGGTCGCCGACTGGGCTCGGCACCGTTCCGGGTGCTGTGGTCGGACGCAGTTCGCGAGGCGGTCCACCGACGGCCGGTGGCGCTGGCCGAGCACAACCCGTTCGCCACCCCTGAGGCACCCGGCCGCGCCGCTCCGGACCGCCCGGGACGTCAACCCCGGAGGCCCGCCTCGTACTCGGCGACCGCGTCACGCAGGACATCGGCGACCGTTGTCGTCTTCAGCGACGCGCAGAGAGCCTGGGACACCTCGGCGTAGACCCTGCCCAGCACCGGCTGAATGCCGTAGCCGACGCTGGTCGCGATGCGCTGCGAGGTGGCGATCTCCTTGTCGGTGCCGCGCCGGTCGAACGCGATCCACGTCAGCACGTGGACGAGGAGACGTGCGACGGGACAGCTCGACGCGAAGGTGGCACTCGTTACCGGAGGAACCGAGGGCATCGGCCTGGCGACCGCCCGGCGCTTGGCATCCGAGAGGGCGACGGTGTACGTAACCGGTCGCCGTCAGGACAAGGTGGCCGCCGCGGTCGTGGAAATCGCGGACGACGTCACCGGGTTCACCGGCGACGGCCGACCTCGGCAGCCTCGACCGCCTCTTTCGCCTTGACCGGGGAGCGCGAGAACCGGCTCGACGGACGCACCTGCGCCATCCGCGACCTGCTCATCCAGGCCCCACCCCCGGTCGTCGCCAGCATGCTCGGCTACCGCCCGGCCTGCGTTGGGGTCCTCGCGGCCGAGGCTGGCGCGACTTGGAAGCGTTACGCAGCAAGCGATCACACACCTCGAAGCTAGAGACGACGGCTTTACGCCCGGGGGATCCCATGATCGGTGTTCCCGCCACGACCGGCGGCTCATGGGTGCGGTGGGGTGCTCGAACCCAGCGTGGCCGCCGAATGACGAGCGATCACATTGGCTAGTCCTGTCTCAGTAGACCCCGCCGGCTGACGTGCCCGGTGCAGGTGACCTATCTGCCACGGTTCGGCTGCCCGAAAAGCGCTCTTCCCAGGCGTGCCTACGAAGAGCCGACAAATGGCGCGGGTCCTCCTCGCGAGGGGAAGACCCGCGCAGTGCGGATTGGTGTGCTCAGCGGGGTAGGACGAGACGGTTGGCGATGTCGTACAGGTCGGTCAGCGGCACGCTGCCGGCGATGAGGATCGGGGCGTCATTGACCGCGTCGAGTACCCACAGGCTGTGGTGGCCGTTCTCGTTGACGTAACGCGTCGGGTGGCCTTGCGTGGGCTGGCCAGGGTCGCCCCTCGGCGCGTTGGCGGTGCTGAGCCTGATCGGCGGCATGGTGGTACAGGTGCCCAGCTCGTAGCCCGTGCTGAGCGCCGACCCGAGGGGGGAGGGATCGAAGGGCTTCCCGACATCGAAGGCGCAGATCCGCATTCCGCCTGGGAGGTCGCGCAACCCGAACGACGGGGTGACTGTCGTGTTGCCCGGGTAGCGGAGGTTCTGCGCGACCCGGCGGCCGACGTCGACCAGCTGCTGCGCGGGCGCCGTGTAGGGGAACTCGGTCAACACGTGCACATACATCGCCCCGCCGTCGGGGTGTGGGACGTACAGCTCGTAGCCGCCCGGGCCGCCGGCGTCCGAGCTTTCGACACCGCGCTGCCCGTTGATGGTGACGGGGTTGCCCGGGCGGGACCTGACCGCCACCTCGTCGACCGACGCCATCGGGAAATGCTGGACGTTGACGTTGAGGTTTTGACCGTTGGCCGTGACGGTGAGCATGTACTCACCGCCGTACAGTGGCGTGTCCGGGTCGTCCTGGGTGGCTACGACGTTGACTCGTTGCACGCGATAGTCGACCGAACCCGGCGGTAGCCAGCCGAGGGAGAAGGGCATCCGCAGGTCCGCGATGGCCGGCTCGGCCTGAACCTCGTCGGCAGGGGCGGCGACGTTGTCAGCGGGGGCGGAGCGGTTCAGCGCCACGACGGTGACCGCGGCGAGGGTCAACGCGGCCACCCCGGCGGCGACCGCGAGCGGCCTGCTCACCGTGCGCCTGCGGTCGATGCGCTGCTGAGCGGCGGCGAGCACCGTGTCGTCGTCGGGCACGTCGTGTTCGTGCGCGGTGAAGGTGTCCTTGATCAGCTTCTCGATGTCCATCAGCTCTCCTTGGCCTCCGCCAGCTGCTCGATGGTCAAGCCGCTTCGCAATGTCGTCAGCGCCTTGTGGGCGTGGGCGCGCACGGTGGATTGGGCGCAGCCGAGCAGGTCGGCGATCTCGGCGTCGACGAGTTGCTCGTAATACCGCAGCACCACCACAGCTCGCTGGCGCTTGGGCAGCCGCGCCAGGCGCTGCCACATGTCCTCGCGTAACGCGTGGTCCGAGGCGAAGTCGTCCGGTCGCGCCTCGTCCGGAAGCTCATCTGCGGCGATCAGGCGCGCCGACCTGCTGCGTCGCCAGGACAGGTAGCCGTTGGTGACCATCCGCAGGACGTAGCGGTCCGGGTGGTCCGTGTCGCTGATCCGGGACCAGCGGCGGTAGACCTTGACCAGCACGTCCTGCACCAGATCAGCGGCCTGCTCCCGCTCCCCGGTGAGCATCCTCGCGTACCGCAGCAACCGCGGCAGCTGCGCCCGGACGAAGTTCTCGTAGTTAGCCATCACTACCAAAGACTCTGCCCGAAGACGATCTGTTTACTCCGCGCCGCAGCCACCGATGTCGACCTCCGGCGTACAACGGCCGTCGACGCGGGCGAGCCGGCGGCGCGGGCAGTGGCCCGGCTCAGAGCCAGCAGCGCAACGCGACCTCCGCGTGGGCAAGCCGAGTGAATCGGCCGTCGCCTGCCGCGACCGCATCCCGTAGGCCCGCGGCGATTACCGCTCTGGGCTGATCTTCGCCCAGTCGGAGCGGGTCAATGATCTGGGACGCTCGGGCAGGCGGGGAGCCAGGACCTTCGCCGCTCGCTGGTCTCCGGGTCGAGCGTGGCGCCCGCCGCCGCGGCCAGTGCCGCGCACCGGGCCAGGTGCTCACGCAGCACCTCCACTGTTTCCGGATCGAGCACGACACGGGTGTGTCGTTTGCCCTTGGGGTCGCCGGTGTAGATGTCCCTGCCGTCCTGCTTGATCACGAGCCCGAACTCCGCCACCCCCGACTCGAGATCCACAGCTGATATCCGCAACCCGCACAGGTCGCCGCGACGTTTGCCGGTGGTGAACGCCAGCCACACGCAGGCCCCCCACGCGGGGTCGTTGCGCCACGCCTTGTTGATGAGCTGTGCGGCCTCGTGGGTCTTGGGCGGTTGGGGATTCGGTTTGGGAGCCTCCGGCGGTGGCACCTGATCGAGGGGGTTGGCTCCCAGCCACTCCCAGACGACGGCCCGGCCGAACGCGCCGTTCAAGATCGTGTGTATCTCCCTGACCGAGGACGTGGACAGGCCCTCGCACTGGTGTCGCACGCAGCGGTGGTCGCGCTCATGCTGACGTGGAGTCCGGTGGTCGACCTGTGGTTGCCGTCCGCAGTGCTTGCGGCACCGCCGCAGCTCCGCGAAGAACGTTTCGAGCACGTGCGGGTGTGCCTTCTTGAGCGAGGTCTCGCCCAGCAGAGGGCGGATGTGGTTCTTCTGTTTGTTGCGCCAGCCGCGCAGCGTCCCCCGGTCGATGTCGATGACGTCGAGGAACGCGTTGATCAGCTCGTCGACCGTCGCGTTCGTCCGCGGCGCCTTCTGATCATCGACCGTCTTGAGCCAGCGGATCAGTGCCCGCTCAGCAGCCTTGTCCAGGCCCGGTGTGTTGGCCGCGACCGTCTCGCCGACATAGATCGGCTTCTTGGTGACCGGGTCCAGGCCGTTGTAGACCCGGATCCGCTTTGCTCCGCTACGGAGCGTCTCGATGTTCCCTCGTCTGCGCTGGTCGGAGCGCCTACCCCTAGACGTCATGACTTCCCCCATGACTCGAATCTATGCCACGGGTGATGCCACGGAGATCATTCAGCTGTCCCCGCCAGCGCTGTTCGCGCTGGTCAGGGTCTGCGCCCCCGGCAGGACTCGAACCTGCGACCCAGAGCTTAGAAGGCTCCTGCTCTGTCCGCTGAGCTACGAGGGCATGAGGCAGCCGACCGCGCGAGGCGGATGGCTGTCCCTGGGTCTGATCGTTCGGAGAGGCTCTGGCGTTTCTCGTTCTGGCCAAGTCGGCCTGAGGTCACACCACCGCGGCGGTCGAGCCGCGGACCTGGAGGTCGACTCCGATGGTCACCGGTCTGCCCGGTCTGGCGCCGTCCAGCATGCGTAACGCCAGCTCACCGGCCTGCCGGCCCTTGGCGACGAGGTCCTGCCGGACGGTGGTCAGCGGCGGATCGGCCCAACTGGCGGCCGGGGTGTCATCGAAGCCCACGACGGAGACCTCTCCCGGCACCGACAGCCCGAGCTCGTTCGCGGCGCGGATCGCGCCCAGCGCCAGCTCGTCGGACATGCAGAGCACCGCGGTTGGTCTCGGTTCGAGCCCGAACAGCCACCTGGCGCCCTCCCTGCCCATCTCGCGCGCGTTGCCCGGTGCCTCCCAGAACGGCACCGCGTCCGCAAGAATACCCTGTTCACCGAGGGCTTCCCGGTAACCGGCGAGGCGGTCGAGGGTCACCTCGAAGTGCGCCTGCTCGATCCTTTGTGGACTGACCGGCCCGCCGACGCCGTCCGCGCTCAGGCCGAGGCCGACGATGCCCACGTGCCGGTGCCCCAGTCCGGCGACGTGCTTCGCGGCCAGGTACGCGCCACCCCGGTCGTCCACCCGCACCCGCGCCGACTTCGGCACGAACGGCTGGTCGACCACCACGAGCGGCAGGTCCCTGGCCCGCACCGCCTCCAGCGCCGGAGCGTTGTCCGGCAGCGAGTACGCCACCACGACGTCGGTCTGGGCCCGCATCACCGACTGCGCGCGCGGTCCGTCGCCGCTCACACCGGGCAGGAGCAGCAGTGATCGCTCTCCGGTGTCCATTGTGGATGACAGGGCGTCGAGCATGATCGACAGGGCGGGGTCGGAGAACGCCGAGGACAGCCCGTCGCACAGCATGAACGCCACCGAGCCGGCCTGTTTCGTCGCGAGGCTCCGCGCGACCGGGTCCGGTCCGGCGTAGCCCAGCTGCTTCGCGGTCGCGATGATCCGCTCGCGCAGCGCGCCGGAGAGCTGGTCCGGCCGGTTGTACGCGTTCGACACCGTCGCCCGGGAGACGCCGACACGCTGGGCGATGGTGTCCAGCGTCGGTCGCCTTTCCCGGTCCTGGGTCACGCCGCAAGCCTACGACCAGGTGCGACAGCAAACGCGTAGCCACGACTGAAGCGCTTCAGTACGATGGGCGCGAGGGGTACAGGGAGGAGAAACAGGTGCGCTCGGGGCGGCTCTCAGTGTTCATGGTGTTCGCGCTCAACGGCGTGGTCATCGGCTCGTGGGCACCACGCATGCCGGCACTGGCCGAACAGATCGGCGCCACTGCCGGTGTGCTCGGCCTGGCGCTGCTCGGCGCGAGCATCGGCATGATCGCCGCCGCGTCGCTCACCGGCCGCCTGTGCGCGCGGTTCGGCGCACGGGTGATGGTCCTCGTCTCCGCGCTCGCGACCGCTGTCGTCCTGCCGGTCCTCGCCTCGGTCGGCTCGCCGCTGCAGCTCGGGCTGGTCCTCGTGCTGCTCGGCGCCTCGGTCGGCATGCTCGACGTGGCCATGAACGTGGCCGCGGTCACCGTGATCCGCCGCACGGAACGCCCGCTGATGCCGGTCTTCCACGCCGGGTTCAGCTTCGGCGCGCTGGCGGGGTCCATGGGTGCCGCGTTCGCCGCGGGCCACGGGCTCGGCCTGGTCCCGCACTTCTCGCTGGTCGCGGGCGCCACGGTGCTGCTCGTGGCGGGCACGATCACGTTCGTGCCGCGCGAGGAGGCCGCCGCCGACACCGGCGAGCACACCGGCCCCGACCGCCGCATGCTGCGCAGGCCGGTCCTGTGGCTGCTCGGCCTCATCGCGCTGTTCTCCGCGATCGTCGAGGGCGCCAGCGGCGACTGGTCCGCGCTGTTCGGGGTCCGCGAGCGCGGCATGTCCGAGGCGGCAGGCGCGGTCACGTTCTCGGTCTTCTGCGTCGCCATGGGCATCGTGCGCCTGCTCGGCGAGCAGATCGAGCGCCGCTTCGGTGCCGTGAAGGTCCTGGTCACCGGCTCGCTGATGGCCGGCTTCGGACTGATCATGATCGCGGCCGTCCCCTCCGCGTGGCTCGCCTACGTCGGGTTCGCGATGGCGGGCGGCGGGCTCGCGTTCGCGTTCCCGGTCGCGCTCGACCTCGCGGGCGCGGTCGGCAGGCGCGGCGACGGGACCGGCGGCGAACGCGAGATCGGCTTCGTCACGACCATCGCCTACTCGGGCTTCCTGATCGGCCCGCCCATGATCGGCGGCGTCGCGCAGGTGACGAACCTCGAGTTCGCCATCGGCTTCGCCGGGGTGATCGCGCTGCTCATCGCACCGGCGGCGATCGCGTCGGCCCGCGCCCGCAGGCGCGAGAGTGAGGCGGCCGGCCGCGAAAAGGAGACGATCGCACCGGCGACGCTCTAGATGCCGGTGACTACAGTCAGGGCGTGTCCGTCGACAGCACCGCGAAAACCGCCCACTCGCGGATTCCCAGCGTCGTCCCGCTGATCTTCGTCTCGGCGCCGTTCGCGGCACTGGTCGCCGTCGTGCTGCTCAGCTACACGGCCCCGGACGCGACGCTGGACGTGCAGTTCGGTGCGGCGGTGCGCGTGGCGGCTGAGGCTGGCGCGGTGCTCACCGTCGGGTGCCTGCTGTTCGCCGCCTTCCTTGTGGCGCCCCAGAAGTCGGGCCTCATCGGCGCAGGCGGGTACGCGGCGCTGCGGACCGCTGCGTGGTCGGCGCTGGTGTGGTTCGCGGGCGCCGTCGCGTCCGTCCCGTTCCTCGTCGCCGACGCGATCGGCCGCCCGGTGTCGACGGTCCTGCGCGACCCGGCGCTGATGTTCGAGCTCGTCGGGGTCCTCGAACAGGCGAAGGCCTGGCTGATCACCGCGGGCATCGCCCTGTTCATCGCGTTCGCCGCGTTCGTCATGCTGTCGTGGGGCTGGATCACCGTGCTCTTCGGCCTCAGCGTGTTCGGCGTGCTGCCGGTGCCGATGACCGGGCACTCGTCCTCGGGCGGCAACCACGACCTGGCCAGCAACAGCCTCGTGTTCCACCTGGTCGCGGCGTCGCTGTGGGTCGGTGGCCTGGTCGCGCTCATGATGTACGCCAGACGGTTCGAACGCGGGCCCGCGATGACCGTCGCCGCCACCCGGTTCTCCTCGGTGGCGCTGGTGTGCTGGATCGCGATGGCGGTCTCCGGCGTGATCAACGCCTGGGTGCGGGTGCCGGTCAGCACGGTGTTCGACAGCTCCTACGGCTGGCTGGTGATCGCCAAGATCGTCGCGCTGGGGCTGCTCGGCGCGTTCGGCTACTTCCACCGCCAGTACAGCGTCCGCGCCATCCAGGAAGGTGGCACGAGCAGGCTCCTGGTGCGGCTCGCCGCGGTCGAGGTGCTGGTCATGTTCCTCACCATCGGCATCGCGGTCGCGCTGGCCCGCACCCCACCGCCGCCGCTCGAGTACCTGCCCGGCCAGGTCGAGCTGGAGCTGGGCTACCCGATCGACGCCCCGCCGACGCTGCTGAACCTGCTGACCGCGTGGCGGTTCGACCTCATCTTCGGCACGCTCGCGATCGCCATGGCCGTCCTGTACCTGATGGGCGTGCGCAAGCTGCTGGCCAGGGGCGACAAGTGGCCGATGGGCCGGGTCGTCGCGTGGCTCGCGGGGTGCGCGACGATCCTCTTCGCGACCTCGTCCGGCATCGGCCGGTACTCGGCCGCCATGTTCAGCGTGCACATGGAAGTGCACATGATGCTGTCCATGCTGGCGCCGGTGCTGCTGGTGCTCGGCGGGCCGGTCACGCTGGCGCTGCGGTCGCTGCCGGTGGCGGGCAAGGACGGGGTGCCTGGCCCGCGTGAGTGGCTGCTGGCGCTGGTCCGCTCGCCGCTGTCGCGGTTCCTGACCAACCCGATCGTCGCGCTGGTGCTGTTCGTCGGGTCGTTCTACGTCCTGTACTTCTCCGGCCTGTTCGACTGGGCGCTGGACAAGCACTGGGCGCACCTGCTGATGAACGCCCACTTCCTGCTGGTCGGCTACGTCTTCTACTGGCCGGTGATCGGCATCGACCCGTCGCCGCGCAGGCTGCCGCACGTCGCCCGGCTCGGCATGGTGTTCGCGTCACTGCCGTTCCACGCGTTCTTCGGCGTGATCCTCATGGGCATGAACACGGTCATCGGCCAGGAGTTCTACCAGCGGCTGGCGCTGCGCTGGAACAGCGACCTGCTGTCCGACCAGCGGCTCGGCGGCGGGATCGCGTGGGCGGCCGGTGAGCTGCCGCTGCTGATCGTGCTCGTCGCGCTGCTGGTCCAGTGGGCCCGCGCGGACGACCGCGAGGCCCGGCGGCAGGACCGCCGGGCCGACATGGAAGGCGACGACTCCGACCACGCCGCCTACAACGCGATGCTGAAGAAGCTCAACTAGTCAGCCTCCCCGGATTTAAAGGGTTGGTGGCTGGGTGCCGTCACGTTCCCCTGAGGTATCCGCTGATCAGGCACAGACGTCAGCGCAAAGATCCACGGGACAGGTCCTAGAACGACAGGGAACGGCGGAAGCCGCGCACCGCGGCCACGATGCCAACGACCATCAGCAGGGCGCTCGCCGCGAGTGCCGCCGCGACCCCGTTGCCGACCGGCAGATCCAGCGCCAGGTTGCGGGACGCGTCGACCGCGTAGGTCAGCGGGTTGACCGTGGCGACCACCCGCAGCCAGGCGGGCAGCCCGTCGACCGGCACGAACGCGCTGGACGCGAACATCAGCGGGAACATCGCGAGGAACCCGATGGTCTGCATCGACTCCGCGTTGCGTACCCACGCCCCGATCGCGAGAAAGATCCACGACAGCGCCCAGCTGACGGCCAGGGCCAGCAAGAACGCCGGCAGCACGCCCAGTACGCCCCCGGCAGGGGAGAAGTCGAACAGCACCACGGCCGCGACCAGCAGGATCACCAGCTGCAGCGCGGTGCGGACCAGATCCGACAGGCTGCGCGCGACCAGCACCGAACCCTGGTGGATCGGCAGCGACCGCAGCCGGGCCAGCACGCCGTTCTTCATGTCCGACACGAGCCCGATGCCGGACTGGAGCGCCGCCCCGATGCCGGTCGTGACCAGGATCGCGGGCATCAGGTAGTTGATGTAGGTGACCCCGGCGGGGAAGCTGCCGGTGTTCGCCATGCCGCTGAAGACCTGGCTGAACAGCAGCAACATGATCAGCGGCTGCAGCACGCTGAAGATCACCAGTTTGGGGTCGCTCACCAGCGAGCGCAGCGACCTGCCGGTGAGGATGGCGATCTGTGACGTGACTCCGGTGCCGCGCCAGCGGGGGAGCGCCGTGGTCGGCGCGACGGTTGCGGTGGTCATGACTGGCTCCTTCAGGCGGCCTTGTTCTTGGCGAGGGTGAGGTAGACGTCGTCGAGGCTCGGCTCGGTGAGTGCCAGCTCGGCCACCTCGACGCGGACCTCGTCGAGCGCGCGGACCACGACGGCGAGGTCCGCGGAGGTGTCGACGGGGGTGCGCAGCTCGGCGCGTGGCTCGTCGAGCACCGGCGCGAGGCCGTGGCGCTCGAGCGAGACGATGGCGGCGGGCGCGTCCTGCGGCGAGGCGAGCGTGACGTGCACGGCCCGCTTGCCGACCTGCGACTTCAGCTCCGCGGCCGTGCCGGAGGCGACGACCCTGCCCGCCGACAGCACCGTGATCGCGTCGGCGAGGCGGTCGGCCTCCTCGAGGTACTGGGTGGTCAGCAATACGGTCGTACCGTCACCGACCAGCTCCTCGACGATCCCCCACATGCCGAGCCGGCTCTCCGGGTCCAGGCCGGTCGTCGGCTCGTCGAGGAAGATCACGTCCGGCCTGCCGACCAGGCTCGCGGCGAGGTCGAGCCGCCTGCGCATGCCGCCCGAGTACGTCCTGGCGGCCCGCTTGGCGGCGGCGGTGAGGTCGAACAGGTCCAGCAGCTCGTCGGCCCGCGCCCTGGCCTCGCGGCGGGTCGCGCCGAGCAGCCGGGCGATGAGCACGAGGTTGTCGACCCCGGAGAGCTGCTCGTCGACGGACGCGAACTGCCCGGTCAGGCCGATGCGTCCGCGCACCTCGTCGCCGTCGCGCGCCACGTCGAACCCTGCGACGCGGGCCGTGCCGCTCGTGGGCGGGAACATCGTGGTGAGGATGTTGACCAGCGTGGTCTTGCCTGCGCCGTTGTGGCCGAGCAGGCCGAGCACGGATCCGCGCGGCACCTCGACGGTGACGGCGTCGAGTGCGGTCACGTCGCCGAAGGCCTTGGTGATTCCGGTGGCCTCGATCATGAGGTCGTTCATGGCTTGCTCCCCTTTTCAGTGCGGATGACCCCGTGGAGGAACAGGTCGACGATCTCGGCCGGGTCCCCCATGGACTCGCCGAAACCGTGGCCCTGCATGCGGTTGGTGAACACGAGGCCGAGCAGCATCCGCACGGCCCGCTCGGGGTCGACGCGGAGGTTGTCGGCGGTCTCGTCGAACAGGCCGCCCATGGCGTGCGATACGCGGAGCATCTCGGGTGGCGGGCCCGGCTCGTGTTCTTTCTCGTCCCCGTGCATGCGCTGCCGCATGGCCTCGGGGGAGACGCCGCCGGTCCGCATCGCCTGCCCGACGGCCCAGATGCGGTCGAGGTAGCCGCTGATCGCCTCGACGCCGAGGGTGAGCCGCCCCGCCAGCGGGCCGCCGGTGCCGATGCGCTCAATGACCGCGACTTCCTCGTCGGAGTTCAACCCGGCCCGCATGCAGGCGATGAGCAGGTCCTGCTTGTCCTTGAAGGCGCGGAAGACCGTGCCCTCTGCGATGCCCGCGGCGGCGGCGATCTGGCTCGTGGAGACGTTGCCGCCGTGCTCGATCAGCAGGGGGAGTGTCGTGCGCACGATCGCGGCGCGCCGCTCTTCCTGGCTCATCGCGGGCGCCCGGCGCCTCTTCTCGTCCTCGACCATGCTGCCAATGTATGAGTGAGTTCTCACTCACGTCAATGAGTGAGGACTCACTCATGCGGTGACGCCTACCACAGCCCACCGACATTTCCCGGTCCGCGCCGCCGTCGATCGGCGAGTTGTCCACAGCAGCACCGGTGATCCACAACCCGCCGGTAACTCCCGGCACCCGTCGGCCGTTCGCGGCACGCTTGGCCCATGTTCGAAACACCGATCACCGTCACCGGCCGGGTCGTCACCGACGTGGCGACCCGCGTGACCGCGGCGGGAGACAAAGTGGCCAACTTCCGCATCCTCTGCCAGGAACGCCGCTACGACAGGGAACAGGAGACATGGGTGGACGGCGACCGCCTGTACATGCGCGTGACCGGCTGGCGCAAGCTCGCCGAGGGCCTGGGTGCGCTGGAGAAAGGTGACCAGGTGGTGGTGAGCGGCCGGCTGAAGGTCCACGAGTACACCGCCGCGGACGGCACCCTGCGCGCCGGCCCCGAGATCGATGCCCGGGCAGTGGGCCCGGACCTCGCCTGGCACACGGTGATCGTCAACCGGCGAGCGTGGGCGTCCGCGGACCAACTCGCGCTGGTCGGACCGACGGGCCAACCCGAGACACCGGAAGAGGAGGTGGCCGACGCGGCCTGATCTCCGCCTCTCTCACCGTCTGCCCCAGGTTTCCGCAGGAGCCGAACCTGCGACCCAGAGCGTGGCGGCCTCGCCCACGGTGGAGGGCCACACAATGTTCGTCCACCCGGCCGACCCGGTCGGGTGAACCAGCCGAGTCCCGGAAGGAGTCGATCACCCTGGCCTTCGTGGTCCGGTCCCTCTGCCGGTGGATTGCCGCCTGACCGCACATCGTTCGCGTAGGCAAAACAGCCACACCGCGGTCATGGCCGAGCACCGACCGCTCTACGATCGCGCCCATGGCCGAGTTCATCTACACCATGAAGAAGGTGCGCAAGGCGCACGGGGACAAGGTCATCCTTGATGACGTCTACATCCAGTTCTACCCCGGGGCGAAGATCGGGGTGGTCGGCCCCAACGGCGCTGGCAAGTCGAGCGTGCTCAAGATCATGGCGGGGTTGGACCAGCCGAACAACGGCGAGGCGTTCCTGTCCCCCGGGTACACGGTCGGCATCCTGCAGCAGGAGCCGCCGCTGAACGAGGAGAAGACGGTCCTCGGCAACGTCCAGGAGGGCGTCGGCGAGATCCACCAGAAGCTCATCCGCTACAACGAGATCGCCGAGCTGATGGCGACGGACTACTCGGACGAGCTGATGGAGGAGATGAGCAAGCTCCAGGAGGACATCGACCACGCGGACGCGTGGGACCTGGACTCGCAGCTCGAGCAGGCGATGGACGCGCTGCGCTGCCCGCCGCCGGACGCGGACGTCACGCTGCTCTCCGGTGGTGAGCGCCGACGGGTGGCGCTGTGCAAGCTGCTGCTGTCGAAGCCGGACCTGCTGCTGCTGGACGAGCCGACCAACCACCTGGACGCGGAGAGCGTGCTGTGGCTGGAACAGCACCTGCAGCAGTACTCGGGCGCCGTCCTCGCCGTCACACACGACCGGTACTTCCTGGACAACCTCTCGCAGTGGATCCTCGAGCTCGACCGGGGGCGCGCGCACCCGTACGAGGGCAACTACTCCACCTACCTGGAGAAGAAGGCCGAGCGGCTCGCGGTCCAGGGCAAGAAGGACCAGAAGCTGCAGAAGCGGCTGAAGGACGAGCTCGCGTGGGTGCGGTCCAACGCGAAGGCGCGGCAGACCAAGTCCAGGGCTCGTCTCGACCGGTACGAGGAGATGGCGGCGGAGGCCGAGCGGACGCGCAAGCTCGACTTCGAGGAGATCCAGATCCCGCCGGGGCCGAGGCTGGGCAACATCGTCGTCGAGGTCGACAAGCTCAGGAAGGGCTTCGGCGACCGGGTCCTGATCGACGGCCTGTCGTTCGACCTGCCCCGCAACGGCATCATCGGCGTGATCGGGCCGAACGGTGTCGGCAAGTCGACGCTGTTCAAGACCATCGTGGGCATGGAGAAGCCGGACGCGGGCGAGGTCAAGGTCGGCGACACGGTGAAGCTGTCCTACGTCGACCAGGAACGTGGCGGGATCGACCCGAAGAAGAACGTGTGGGAGGTGGTGTCGGAAGGGCTGGACTACATCCACGTCGGCCAGGTCGAGATGCCGTCCCGCGCGTACGTCAGTGCGTTCGGGTTCAAGGGTGCCGACCAGCAGAAGCCGGCGGGCGTGCTGTCCGGTGGCGAGCGCAACCGGCTCAACCTGGCGCTGACCCTCAAGCAGGGCGGCAACCTGATCCTGCTCGACGAGCCGACGAACGACCTCGACGTGGAAACTCTCGGCTCGCTCGAGAACGCGTTGGAGCAGTTCCCGGGCTGTGCGGTCGTGATCTCTCACGACAGGTGGTTCCTCGACCGCGTCGCGACGCATATCCTCGCGTGGGAGGGCACCGACGAGAACCCAGCCAAGTGGTTCTGGTTCGAGGGCAACTTCGAGGGCTACGAGAAGAACAAGATCGAGCGCCTCGGAGAGGAAGCCGCCCGCCCGCATCGGGTCACCTACCGCAAGCTGACCCGCGACTAGGTTGGGGGTGCGGTGGCGGCGGCCTGGAACGACCTACCGGCGATCGGTGGGCTGCACGAGTGCGCCGCGCTCGTGGGCTCAGCGGAAGCGCTCCGTGTGAGCGCGCCGGAGCTCAGTGTCCAGCTCGCCAGGCGCGCGCTGCTGGTCGGCGCCACCGACGCCTCGGCAGCCACCACCGACGTCGGTGAGGGCAGGAACCTGTTGATGCGTGCACAGGCGTTGCTCGCGTCGGGGTTCGTCCGGGTCAGCCAGCACCCGAAGGCCGTCGAACCCGGGTTCGCGGCCCTCGCGCTGGCCGAGTCCGGCGGTGCCCCGGACGTCGCCGCCGGGGTGCGGATCGATCTGGCCGCGTGCGCGCAGCAGGTCGGCGAGCCGCTCCTGGGCGGCGCGATCCTGCGTCCGGTGCTGGAGTCCGTGCAGACACCGCCGTCGGTGCGGGCCACGGCACTGGGCAGGCTCGTCGGCTGCGTCGCACACGTGGCACGGCGCGACGACATCGAGGACGCGCTCTCCGAAGCCGACCGCCTGCTCGCCGCCGACAACGGGATCACCGCGGACGTGCGGCGGATGGAACGGGCCCGCCTCGCGGTGCGGTCCGCCGGCTACCACCGCTGGTACGGCGACACCGAGGACGCGATCACCGCGGCCCGCGAGGGGCTGAACCTGCTGACCAGGTTGCGCAGCGACCTGCGATCGGAAAGCGACCGGCTGCGGGCGCGGCTGTCGCTGGAGCTGGTGTGCGGTCTGCTCGACGAAGGCGAGCTGCACGAGGCGGAGGCGGCCGCACACCCGGTCGTCGACGAGCCGGTGCGCGCCACGTCGGCGGCCTCGGTCGGCAGGCTGATGCTGGCACTGGCGACGCGGGTGTACCTGCCGTCCGGCCAGACGGACCGCGGCAGGCACCTGCTGGACCAGGCGGCGTGGATGGCGGAACGCCACGCGTTGGACGGTTTGCGTGCCGACACGCTGACCGAGGTGTCCCGCCTCGATGAGCAGGCGGGCCGGGCAGGCGACGCACTGGAGGCGATGCGGTCGGCCCGTGCGGCCGAGCACCGCCGCATGCGCGCGGTGTCGCGCGCCGCCCGCATCGTGCTGGTGGAGGTGGGCGCCAACCACGGCGTCCGCGACACCACCCAGCAGTCGGTGGCGGCGATGGTGCGTCAGCTCGCACACCCGGCCGGGCTGCCTGCCGCGGTGGCTCCGCCGCCACAGGTCGGCCCCTCCTCGGCCACACCGTCGCGGGAGAACCACACGCCACCCGCCGCCGCGGAGCTGGCGGGCACGGTCGACATGGACGACGAGGGCACCCGCCTGCTGGACCGGGAGGCCTTGTTCCGCAGGCTCCGCTCGGTCCGCAAGGGCGAACGGCCGGTCGCGCTGACCCTGGTCCGCCTCGAACCGAACGGTGACGGTGGCAAGGACGACGACCGCGGTCCGGACACGGGCATCATGGCCGGCCTGGCCGACAGGGTCCGTGACATGGCCCCGGACAACGCCGAGGTGGCGAGGTCCGACGGCGGTGAGCTCGCGGTCATCCTCCCCGCCACCACGAGGGACCAGGCGGAGGAGTTCGCGGCCACCATCCGCGAGTCCGACTGGGCGAGCGCCGAGGACATGAACATCAGCACCGGCGTGGTGCAGACAGACCATGCCACCACCGACGCGGCAGGCATGCTGACCGCGGCCCGCGACGCACTGACCCCAGGACAGCCCCCCGCACAGACGGCACAGGTCCCGCCCCAAGCGGCACAGACTCCGGCACACACGGCGCAGGCTCAGGCGGCGCAGGCTCAGGCGGCGAACGCGGCCTCTCTGGCGGACACGTCGGCGGCACTGCACTCGGCCCTGTCGGAGGACACGCCCACCAGACCGCTGAACGCGAGGCCTGCCGAACAGGGGCCTGCTGAGCAGGGGACCACCGAACAGGCAGGCGGCCGCTCGATCCTGAGCGCCCTGAGCATCCCGTCGGGCAGCGGCGGCCGCCGAAGGGCGGGCGAGGAACAACCCCCGGGTGCGAAGTCCCGCTGGCCGGCCGAACCGGCGGAGGCCCCGCGCTGGACCAGGGCGGAACGAAGGGCACAACAGGAGTCGACCTGGCTCGCCGACCCGACCTCAAGACCCCAGGGCGGCTGGCCCGCCTCGGCGGAGGAACCGAGCCAGGGCAAACGAGCCGCCACGCCGGACAAGCCGTCGTTCGGCGAAACCGTTGCCCTGAACCGAACCCAGCTCCCCACCCACCACGGCAACCCCCCGGGCGAGACCACCCGCCGCGACCTCCGGACCCCGGCGACCACAGGCTCCTCGGCCACAACCAACGAGGCCGCTCGGCCATCCGCCGCCCCCCAGGACACCGCGGCGCCCGCCTCCGCCGCCCCGACGAACACCGCCCCGACGAACACCGCGCCCTCGGACACCTCCGGCCGCCACGGCACCCCGGCACCCGCTCGCGGCGAGGAGCCGGGAGCCGCTCCTCAAGCCGCCACGGATGCGAGCGCGTCCGCCGGCTCGGCGAGCAACACCACCGAGGCGCCGCGCGCCGGGACTGCTACCGGGCGCCCTGCCGAGTCCGAAGCGGCGAGCAGTCAGGCCGCGGATGCGCCGGATGTTCCGGCGGGTCGCGTCTCGCCCCCGCATGAGGACACCGCGAAGCCGGACGTTCCCGCTGAGCCGCCGTCCGCCGCGGTCGCCACCGCGAGTGGCGCCGACGCTCCTGAGCCAGGCCTGAACGGGACCGGTGGCTGGGGTTCCGGAGACGGCGGGTTCGCGGCCGGGCTCGCGGGGCTGTCCAGCGGAGGAACGCTGCGCGGTGCGGGCGATGCCGAGTCCCAGCGGTCCTCCTACGAGGAGACCAAGGCCGAACTCGCCAGGATGATGTCCGCGCTCAACGCCAGGTCGCTCGCGTCGCGGGAGAGCAAGAGCAACGGGGCCCGGCAGTCGGTGCCTGCCCCGCCCGAGCCCGACGTACCCGAGCCGCCCGCCCGGTCCGACGTGGCCGAACCCGTGCCGGAACCCACCGTGCCGGAACCCGCCGTGCCCGTCCCGGCCCCGCAGCCCGCGCCAGGGCAGCGGTCCGGGCTCATGGCGGCCTTCGACGCGCTCACCGGGCCCCTGCCCGGCCTCCGGGCTGAGTTCGACGCCGCCGCCGAGCTCCCCGCGCGCAGGCCGGCCAAGTCGTGGGCCGAGCTGGAGTCGTCGGCCGTGGTGGAGTCCCCCGCGGACGACCTGTTCGGGACCGAACCAGGGGCCGAGCCCGGGACCGAACCGGGCACCGAACCAGGGACCGGGACCGAGGCCGTCGCCGAGACCAGGACCACCGAGAAGCCGAAGTTCCGCTCCTCGCTGGGAGCGGCGTTCGCCGAGTTCGGGGCGACCGAGAAAAAGGTCACAGAACCGGTCAAGGAAACGGTTCAGGAAACCTCGTACGACGAGCCGATCGGACCGCAGCCGCGGCCCAACCACCTCCCGCGACGCGGGGAGAGGTCCTCCGCGACGATCGCCAGCCTGCTCACCGAGGCACTCGCCGCATACCAGTCCACGGCCGAAGATGCCGAGGAACCCCGGGCTCCCGAGCGGTTCGACTCCTTCGTCGGGGACGAGGCGGAACGGCAGCAGTCGGGGGTCAGAGGACGGCACCGGTCGCCCGAATGAGGCGCAGGGTTACGTCGTACGGTTGGCCCGTCGCCCTCGCGTGATCGCTTAGTCTGTGTGCCGCATGTGGCACACCGTCGTGCCGCCAATCGTGGAGTCGCCTGAACATGAGCTCGCCCGGAACCCGCACCCGCACCGACAGAACCGGTGGGTTGGACCGGACAGAAACCGAGGAGACCCCGGAACAACGCCGGGACGATCTCATCGAGCAGGCCGCGTCGGCCGCCCCGGACATGGCGGACCTGATCCGGCACTACTACCGCTACATCCCGCCGGAGGAGGTCAACGACACCGATCCGGTTGACCTGGTCGGGATCGTGCGCACGCACCGTGACCTCGCCGCACGCCGGGTGCCCGGCCGGCCCGCGGTCCGCGTCTTCAACCCGGACGCCGAGACCGACGGCTGGCGCACCGCGGGCACCGTGGTGCAGCTGGTCAACGACGACATGCCGTACCTGGTCGAGTCGGTGAGCGCCGAGCTCGTCCGCAACGGCCTGCAGGTGCACCGGGTCGTGCACCCGATCGTCGTCGTCAGCCGGGACGTCACCGGCGGCCTGCGTGACATCCTCACCGACGCCGAGGCGGACGACCCGCCATCGGACGCGCTCGCGGAGTCGTGGATGTCGATCGAGGTCGACCTCATCACCGACGCCGACCGCAGCCGCGAGATCGAGAGCCGCCTCCTGTCGGTCCTCAACGACGTCCGCGAGGTCGTCGAGGACACCGACCGCATGGCGGGCACCGCCCGCGCGCTCGCCGACCGGCTGGAAGTCAGCCCGCCGATCGACGAGGCGCTGTCCCTCGAGGGCGCGGCCCTGCTCCGCTGGCTCGCCGACGGCCACTTCACCTTCCTCGGCTACCGCAGCTACGACCTCGTCCGCGACGGCGGCAGGCGCGCGCTCAAGGCCGTCCTCGCGAGCGGCCTCGGCGTGCTGCGCCAGGACAGCCTCGCCACCCGCGGCCTCACCGCGGGCCCGGACGCCGACGCCGCCGCCACCTCGCCGGACCTGCTGATCCTCACCGAGGCGTCCGCGCCGTCGTCGGTCCACCGGTCGACCTACCCGTACTACGTCGGCGTCAAGATGTTCGACGAGAACGGCGAGGTCACCGGTGAGCACCGCTTCCTCGGCGTGTTCACGATCAACGCGCTGCACGAGGACGTGCTCGACATCCCGGTCGTCGGCCGCCGCGTCCGCGAGGTCATCCACCGCGCGGGCTTCCCGCTGGAGTCCTACACCGGGCAGAAGATGCTCGAGGTCATCCAGAACTGGCCGCGCTCGGAGCTGTTCTCCACCAACACCGACACGCTGTACCAGACGACGACCGGCGTGATCGCGCTCGCCGACCGCCGCCGCCTGCGCCTGTTCCTGCGTCAGGACCCGTACGGCCGGTTCTTCTCCTGCCTGGTGTTCCTGCCGCGCGACCGCTACACCACCACCTCGCGCCTGGCGATGACGGGCGTCCTCATCGACGAGCTGGCGGGCACGAACCTCGAGTTCGCCACCCGCATCGGCGAGACCCCGCTGGCCCAGGTCCACTTCACGGTGCACACCGACCCGGAGGTGTCGACGGACGTCGACGTCAACCGCATCCAGGAGCGGCTGACCGAGGCCGTCCGCACCTGGGACGACCGCCTCGTCGAGGCCGTGTTCGCCGAGCAGCGGGACCGGGTCGACAGCGGCGCCCGCCGTGAGGGCGACATGGTCGCGGTCGGCGCCGAGTCCGCCACCGAGCAGGGCCTGCGGTTCGCGAGCGTGTTCCCGGAGGGCTACAAGGAGGACTTCTCCGCCGTCGAGGCGCTCACCGACCTGCGCAGGCTGGAAGGGCTGCGTGCCGGCGGTGGCCTCGACATGTCGTTCTACCGCCCCGGGGACGCGAAGCCCGGCGAACGCCGCTTCAAGCTGTACCTCGAGGGCGAGGGCGTCACGCTGTCGCAGATGCTGCCGGTGCTGCAGAACATGGGTGTGGAGGTCGTCGACGAGCGGCCCTACGAGCTGCACCGCGAGGACGGCACCCGCTGGTGGATCTACGACTTCGGCCTGCGGATCGACGAGTCGGTCGTCGAGGACAAGACCCCCGAGCAGCAGCTGCGGCAGCGCACCCTGTTCCAGGACGCGTTCGGCGCGATCTGGCGCGGGGACGCCGAGCCCGACCGGTTCAACTCGCTCGTGCTGCGTGGCGGGCTGAGCTGGCGGCAGGCGGCGCTGGTGCGCGCCTACTCCCGCTATCTGCGCCAGGCCGGTGTCCCGTTCGACCAGGGCGACGTCGAGGACACGGTGCTCGACCACGCCGAGGTCGCGATCGCACTGGTCCGGTTGTTCGAGACCCGCTTCGACCTCGCCAAGGCCGACGAGGTGCGGGACCGGGCGATGGAGTCCCAGGTCGCCGAGATCACCACGATGATCGACGAGGTCACGAGCCTCGACGCGGACCGCATCCTGCGCAGCCTCCTGGCGCTGATCAGGGCGACGCTGCGGACCAACTACAACGTCCGCGACTCCCGAGGCGAGCCGCGGCCCTACCTCGCGGTCAAGCTCGATCCCGCGCAGGTCATCGACCTGCCCAGCCCGAGACCGAAGTTCGAGATCTTCGTGTACTCGCCTCGGGTCGAGGGTGTGCACCTGCGGTTCGGCCCGGTCGCGCGCGGCGGGTTGCGCTGGTCGGACCGCCGCGCGGACTTCCGCACGGAGATCCTGGGCCTGGTCAAGGCGCAGGCGGTGAAGAACGCGGTCATCGTGCCGGTCGGCGCGAAGGGCGGGTTCGTGGTGAAGCGCCCGCCCGCGGGTGACGACCGCGAGGCGTTCATGGCCGAGGGCATCGCCTGCTACAAGGACTTCATCTCCGGCCTGCTGGACCTGACCGACAACCTGCGCGCGGGCGAGGTGGTCCCGGCCAAGGACGTGGTCCGCTACGACGCCGACGACACCTACCTGGTCGTCGCGGCCGACAAGGGCACCGCCACGTTCTCCGACATCGCGAACGAGGTCGCCGCGAGCTACGGCTTCTGGCTCGGTGACGCGTTCGCCTCCGGTGGTTCGGTCGGCTACGACCACAAGGCCATGGGCATCACCGCCCGCGGCGCGTGGGAGAGCGTGAAGCGGCACTTCCGCGAGCTCGGCAAGGACACGCAGACCGAGGACTTCACGGTCGTCGGCATCGGTGACATGGCCGGCGACGTGTTCGGCAACGGCATGCTGCTGTCCGAGCACATCCGCCTCGTCGCCGCGTTCAACCACATGCACGTGTTCATCGACCCGAACCCCGACGCGGCCACCTCCTACGCGGAACGGCGACGCCTGTTCGACCTGCCCCGCTCCAGCTGGGACGACTACGACCGGTCGCTGATCAGCGAGGGCGGCGGCGTGTGGCCGCGCACGCTGAAGTCGATCCCGATCAGCGAGCAGGCCCGGGTCGCGCTGGGGCTCGACGAGGGCATCACGAAGCTGTCGCCGCCCGAGCTGATGAAGGCGATCCTGCTGGCGCCCGTCGACCTGCTGTGGAACGGCGGCATCGGCACGTACGTGAAGGCGGAGACCGAGTCGCACGCGGACGTGGGCGACAAGGCCAACGACGCGATCCGCGTCGACGGCGCCGCGCTGAAGGTCAAGGTCGTCGGCGAGGGCGGCAACCTGGGCCTGACCCAGCGCGGCCGCATCGAGTTCGCGAAGGCGGGCGGCAAGGTCAACACCGACGCGCTCGACAACTCGGCGGGCGTGGACTGCTCCGACCACGAGGTCAACATCAAGATCCTGCTCGACCAGCTGGTCGCGGGCGGGACGCTCGCGCGGGAGCAGCGCAACGAGCTGCTCGCGGAGATGACCGACGAGGTCGCCGACCTCGTGCTGGCCGACAACTACTCGCAGAACGCGGTGCTCGGCGCGAGCCGCGCGCACGCGGTGTCGATGCTGACCGTGCTCGCGCGGCTGGTCAACGACCTGGAGACGACGTCCGGGCTGGACCGCGGCCTGGAGGCGCTGCCGACGAAGGCGCAGTTCCGCGACATGGACAAGCGGGGCGAGGGCCTCACCTCGCCCGAGCTGGCCACGCTGCTGGCGCACGTCAAGCTGCGGCTCAAGCACGAGGTCCTTGCCTCCGAGCTGCCCGACGCCGACGTGTTCGCGCGCAGGCTGCCGGAGTACTTCCCGACGCAGCTGCGGGAGCGGTTCGGCAGCGGCACCGACTCGGCGATCGGCAACCACCCGCTGCGCCGCCAGATCACGACGACGCTGGTGGTCAACGAGGTGGTCGACGGCGGCGGCGTCTCGTACGCGTTCCGCCTGGCCGAGGAGATGAACGCGTCCGCGACCGACGCCGTGCGCGCGTTCACGGCCGTCACCAGGATCTACGACCTGGACGGCCTGTGGCGCGACATCCGCGCGCTGGACAACGTGGTGCCGACGGCGGTCGCCGACGACATGGTGCTGGAGACCAGGCGCCTGCTGGACCGCGCGTCGCGCTGGCTGCTGTCCAACCGGCCGCAGCCGCTCGCGGTCGGCGCGGAGATCAACCGCTTCGGCAGGGTGGTCGCCGAGCTGGCGCACGACGTGCCGTCGCTGCAGCGCGGCGCGGAACGCGAGGAAGCC
Organism: Actinophytocola algeriensis; assembly: GCF_014203735.1. Lineage (GTDB taxonomy): Bacteria > Actinomycetota > Actinomycetes > Mycobacteriales > Pseudonocardiaceae > Actinophytocola > Actinophytocola algeriensis. The sequence goes on from NZ_JACHJQ010000001.1 coordinate 839,000, forward strand.
GCGCAGCGGGCCGAGGAGCTGGTGTCCCACCGGGTGCCCGCCGAGCTGGCGCGGCGGATCGCGGCCCTGCTCGACTGCTACGGGCTGCTGGACATCACCGAGGTCGCCGAGCTGGCCGACCGCGACGGGCTCGACACCGAGCGCAGCCCGCGCGAGACCGCCGAGCTGTACTACGCGCTGTCCGAGCACCTCAACATCGACTCGATGCTGACGTCGATCAGCGCGCTGGAACGCGGCAACCGCTGGCACGCGCTCGCCCGGCTCGCGCTGCGGGACGACCTGTACTCGTCGCTGCGGGCGATCACGCTCGACGTGCTGCGCCAGAGCGACCCCGGCACGTCCGCGGACGAGAAGATCGAGAACTGGGAGCGCGCCAACTCCCGGCGCATCTCCCGGTCCCGCGAGTCCCTGGAGGAGATCCGCGGGGTGGGCATGATGGACCTCGCGACACTCTCCGTCGCCACTCGGCAGGTGCGCAGTATGGTTCGGTAGTGGGTGTCTTCATCGCCGAGGTCCAACCGCGTTGGTCGGACATGGATTCGTACGGCCACGTCAATCACGCCAACACCGTGACGCTGCTCGAGGAGGCCCGCGTCGCGCTGCTCTTCACCGAGGGTGCGCGGCACGGAGCCGAGGGCATGGCGCGCGGTGTGGTGGTGGCCAAGCTGTCCGTGGACTACCTGATGCCGATCATCGCGGACGGCAATCCGGTGCGGGTGTCGGTGTCCGTGAGCGACATGCGGCACGCCGCCTTCACCCTCGACTATCGGGTCCACAGTGGACCGTTGGAGGAGATGGCCGCCGTGACCGCCCAGACGCTGATGGTGCCGTACGACACGGCGAGCGGCAGGCCGCGCAGGCTCACCGAGGGCGAGCGGGACTTCCTCGCGGCCTACCGGAGTGGGAGCAACGGTGCCTGAGCTGACCTTCGCCGACCCGTCCGAACGGGACGACCTCGGCGCGTTCGTGGCCCGTGCGGTGCGCCTCGACGGGCAGACCGCGGTGCGGCTGCGCAACCGCGACGGCGACCGCGTGGACGCGTGGGTCGCGACGCCGTTCGACGTGCTCGCCACGAGGACCGTGCGGGGCGCCATGGAGCCGGGCGACGTGACGGTGTTCGGCAACGACCTCCTCGCCGCGCTCGCGGTGTCGCGGGCCGACCGGGTCGACCCGGGCCGCGCGGTCGACATGCAGTGGCGCTCCGCGCTGCCGCCGCAGGCGCACTGGCAGGTCGTCGAGGAGCAGCTGCCCGCGAAGGTCGTGTCGGAGCTGACCGAGCGGGGCCTCGAGCTGGCGCGGGAGAACCAGGGACCGCACGGCACCCCGCCCGCGTCGCTGCTCGACCAGACGGTGCTCACGGTGTCCGGCGACGGCCTCGAGGTGAAGATCCCGATGCGGTGCCTGTTCGCCATGTCGGGCATGGGTTTCGTCGGCTCCGGCGACGAGGAGCACGTCCGCGTCACCGCGACCGACGCGTGGCTGCGCATCGACGCCCGGTTCGGCGCGGTGGTGCGCAGAAGGCACGCGTTGCTGCCATTGCTCGTCTGAGCGTGGTTCGATGGGTGGCATGAGCGACCCGGAGGACCCGACACGCCGGTTCCTGGACCAGACCGTGCCCAGGCACGACGAATGGGATGGCCGGGAGCCGGAGGACGGCCCGGCCCGGCCGAGGCACGTCCAGTACCCCAGCGAGCCGGTGGAGCCGTTGAGCGCCAAGGAACGCCGCTCGAACACGATCCGCGGGGTGGCGTGGGGCGCGGCCTCACTGGGCGCGTTCGGCGCGGGTGCGGCACTGTCCGACGACGAGGCGCGGGCCGAGTCACCGGAGATGGACGCCGGGTTCGGCGAGATCGGCAGCGGTCTGTAGTCAGACGAGCCAGACGGCGGTGTCCGGCGGCAGCATGCCGTCGGCGAGTGCGTCACTGGCCAGCAGGATCTCGCCCGGCGGCAGCGGCACCGCGGTGTCCGAGGCGTTGAGGACGCACACGAGCCCGCCGCCCTTGCGGCGGTACGCGAAGCAGCCGGCCGGGGCGCCGTACCACTCCAGCTCCGTGCCCGCGAACGCCGCGTGCGACTTGCGCAGCTCGATCGCGTGCCGGTACAGCGACAGCGTCGAGTCCGCGTCCTCCAGCTGCCGCTCCACGGTCAGCTTCGCCCAGTCCTGCGGCATCGGCAGCCACGTCGACGTGCCGGGGGAGAAGCCGAACGGCGGTTCGCCGCCCTCCCAGGGCAGCGGCACGCGGCAGCCGTCGCGACCGCGGTCCTGGCCGCCGGACCGGAAGTACTTCGGGTCCTGGATGGCCCAGTCCGGCAGTGCCACGTTCGGCAGGCCCAGCTCCTCGCCGTTGTACAGGTACACCACGCCGGGCAGCCCCAGCTCGACGAGCGCCATCGCCCGCGCGCGCTGCTCGCCCTGGTGACCGTCGCCGTAGCGGGTCACCTCGCGTGCCACGTCGTGGTTGGACAGCGTCCACGTCGGCGGCGCCTGCGCGGCGGCAGCGGTCGCCAGCGACGCCTCGATCGCGGTGCGCAGCTCGGCCGCGTCGAACGGCGCCAGGACCAGCCGGAAGTTGAAACCCAGGTGCAGCTCGTCGGGCCGCAGGTAGCGGGCGAGCCGCTCGTTGTCGGTCACCCAGATCTCGCCGACCGCCATCGCGCCGGGGTACTCGTCGAGGACGCGGCGGACCAGCCGGTGGATGTCGTGCACGCCGTCGTCGTCGAACCGGGGGTCGTACAGGTCGTGCTGGCCGATCGTGTTGCCCGCGCGCGGGTCCATGTCCGGCAGGTCGGCGGGCTTGGCCATGCCGTGCGCGACGTCGATGCGGAACCCGTCGACGCCGCGGGCGAGCCAGAACCGCAGCGTCTGCTCCAGGTCGGCGCGCACCTCGGGGTGTTCCCAGTTCAGGTCGGGCTGCCGCACGTCGAACAGGTGCAGGTACCACGGGCCCGGCGTGCCGTCGGGCTCCGCGACCTGCGTCCACGCGGACCCGCCGAAGACGCTGACCCAGTTGTTCGGCGGCCCGTCACCCCGGCCGGGACGGAAGATGTAGCGGTCGCGGGCGCGGGGGTCGGCGAGAGCCTCGGTGAACCACACGTGCTCGTCGCTCGTGTGGTTCGGCACCAGGTCGATCGTGATCTTGATGCCGTGGGCGTGCGCCTCGCTGACCAGCCGGTCGAACGCGTCGAGGTCGCCGAACAGCGGATCGACGTCCCGCGGGTCGGCCACGTCGTAGCCGTGGTCGGCCATGGGGGAGCGGAAGAACGGGGTCAGCCACAGCGCGTCGACGCCGAGCAACTCCAGGTAACCGAGCCGGTCGCGGATGCCGTCCAGGTCGCCGACGCCGTCGCCGTCCGAATCGGCGAACGAACGGACGTAGACCTGGTAGAAGGTCGCGTCTCGCCACCAGTCGGAGGCGTCCCTTGGGGTGTCCCCGGCTCTACGCACAATCGACCATCCTGCCAGTCGTCACCGGGACGCGAACAGGAATTCGGTGGTTCCGCTACGTCCAGCTGTTCATCAGGCTGTTGGCGGCCATCTCCAGATACCCCCACAACTGGCGCCGATGCTGGTCGGACAAACCGGCCTCGTCTACCGCTGTTCGCATGCATCGCAGCCAGGCGTCCCGCTCGATCGGCCCGATCGCGAACGGTGCGTGCCGCATCCGCAACCGTGGGTGGCCGCGACGCTCGGAGTAGGTGTGCGGCCCGCCCCAGTACTGCATCAGGAACAGCCGCAGGCGCTCCTCGGCGGGCCCGAGGTCCTCTTCGGGGTACAGCGGGCGCAGCACCTCGTCCTTGGCGACCTCCTCGTAGAACCGCGCGACGATGCGGTGGAAGACCTCCTCGCCGCCGGCGGTCTCGTAGAAGCTCGCTACTTCCTCAGGGGTAGGTGTGGCCACGTTTCCATCCTGCCATCCGTGCTCAGGCTTCCGAGTTGTTGGTGTAGCCACGCACCACGGGGCCCTGGATGCCCGCGTCCTCGAACGCCTCCATGATCCGCGCCCGCAACGTCCGCTGCACCGCCCACTGGCGGCCGGGCCGCACCTTGACGGTCATCCGCAGCATGATGCCCTCGGTGGCGGACACCCGCTCGACGCCGAGCACCTCCGGCGGCTCGAGCACGTCCTCGGCCACCGGCTCGTTCTCGGCGGCGTAGGTCGCGATGCGGCCGAGGATGTCGGTGGCCTGCCCGACATCGGCGCCGTAGCCGATCGGCACGTCCACGACCGCGACGGCGAAGCCCTGGCTCGAGTTGCCGACGCGGAGGATCTCGCCGTTGCGGACGTACCAGACGGTGCCGTTCACGTCCCGCATGGTGGTGATCCGCAGGCCGACGGCCTCGACGGTGCCGGAGGCCTCACCGACGTCCACGACGTCACCGACGCCGTACTGGTCCTCCAGCATCATGAAGACACCGGACAGGAAGTCCTTGACGACGTTCTGCGCACCGAACCCGACCGCGACGCCGAGGATGCCGGCGGAGGCCAGCACCGGCGCCAGGTTCACGCCCAGCTCGGCCAGGATCATCATGAACGCGATCCCGAACACGAGCACCGACGTGATCGACTTGAACACCGAGCCGATGGTCTTGGCGCGCTGGGCCCGCCGCTCGGAGAGCAGCGTGCCGAGCGCCTGAGGTGCTCGTTCCCTCAGCGGCCGCAGCAGGGTCGGGATGTTGCCGCCGCTGGCGCGGGTGAGGCGGTCGATCAGCTTGCGTGCGAGGGACCGGATGACCATGGCGACGATCAGGATCAGGATGATCGTGAGCGGTTTGGCGACCAGCCAGTCCGCCGATGACGCGAGCCACTGATTGCCGGTCAGCTGCTTCACCGTGTCGCACCAGTTGTCGCCCGGGTCGCACTCGGGGGCCTGGAAAGACAACTCAACATCGGTCACGGGCCCGACGATAACGGCGCGGCAACGATGCCCGTTCAGTGGCCGGTGTGACAGAAATCGCGCGCACCGCCAGGGGCCGGGTCCCTCAAGGTCGATTCGGTCACCGATCAAGCACAGTGGCCGGACACGTTCCGCAACACGCGTGCGTTCCGGGGGTGATCTGTGGTCTGCTAGGGCTGCCAGATCCGGTGGAGGTGGTCGCGTGCCCGACCGACATCCGACTCCGATCGGCGCCGCCCGAGGGCCGGCGCCGCGGACGCCCGTGCGTCCGCAAGCCGTACCGTCGGATGCCGGCGCGACCGAGCCGCCCAGTGGCTCCCTGCCCTGGGGCAAGCGGCGCGTGCTGCTGCTCAACACCACCTTCGAGCCGCTCACGGCGTTACCCCTGCGCCGCGCGGTGGTGCTGGTCGTGTGCGGCAAGGCCGAGGTGGTCCACGGTGACCCGGCCGGGATCGTGCTGCACTCCGCGAGCGACAGCGTGGTCGTCCCGTCCGTGATCCGCCTCTCCAGCTACGTGCGCGTGCCGTACCGGGCACGCGTGCCGCTCACCAGAGCAGGCCTCATGCACCGGGACAGACATCGCTGCGCCTACTGCGGTGGCCGGGCGGAGACCATCGACCACGTGATCCCGCGCAGCCGCGGCGGCGAGCACACGTGGCAGAACTGTGTGGCGTGCTGCGTGAAGTGCAACCACCGCAAGGCCGACAAACTGCTCTCCGAGCTGGGCTGGCGGCTGCGGGTGGTGCCGAGGGCGCCGCGCGGAACGCACTGGCGCCTGCTCGCGGGCGTCATGGACACCGATCCCCAGTGGCTGCCTTACCTGGGAGAGCCGGCCGCGTAGGCCGGCTCTCCGCTGGAAAGGACTAGGACGCGGTCACCCGCGTGCCGAGCGTGACCCGGGTGCCGCGCGTGACGCGGGTGCCTGCGGTGACGCGGGTACCCCTGGTCACCCGGGTGCCGCGCGTGACCCTGGTGCCTGCCGTGACGCGTGTTCCCCGTGTGACCCTCGTGCCTCGGGTGACCCTGGTGCCAGCCGTGACGCGGGTGCCGAGGCAGGCGGACTGGTCCGAACGGGTGATGATCGACGGGCTGGTGGTCTGCATGACGGGGACTCCTCGGCGATACGGGCACGGAGAGTGCCGTGGGAAGGACCGCAAGGGCCGTACAGGTGAAAGCTATGAGGTTGAACTGTAATCGACAAGACGTAAAGCGTGACGATGCGATGTCGTTCTGTGTGTTGACGCCGTTCGCGCGTCGTGCTTCATCCCGTTGCATGAGTGACCGGTGGGCGCACGGCCCAACGCGGCTACCAGGCCCGCGGTAGCGATCACCCGATGTGATCTTGAGCGGCCCCCGCGGCTGCCGAGTGTCGCGGCCCGTCCGGGGCTGGGTAATGTGTCGCGCGTGAGCGTCGTGGAGACCATTCTGATCTACGCGGTGATCCCGCTGGCCATTTATGGCCTGGTGGCGTTGCTGACCTTGCGGGACAAGTCCACGAAGGCGCCGCGGTACCGACCGGGGCAGCCCTGGGAGTACCCGGCGGTCTGGTGGACCGCGAACCCGGCGGGCGCCGACGCGTCCGCGGTACCGACCGGTGGCGGCAAGCCGCGCCCCACGGCCAAGGGAGGCGCTCGTGGCAGCTGGTGAGGTCGTACTGCACCGCAAGCCGGGCGACATCGTCGACGAGGACGTCGAGCACGGGCACGCCGCGGTCGTGACCGCGAGCGGCCGCGTGTCGGTCGCCAGGGAGTACACGCCCGCGAAGCCGGAGCTGCCGTTCAACACGGTGCAGCTGGCCCGCCTCGACGAGGCGCTGACGCTGTCCGCCCGCTCGACGGGCCTCGGGTTCAGCGTCTACCTCGGCGACCTGGGCGCCGACACCCGCGCGACGGCCGAGCAGCTGCACGCCGAGTCCGGCGAGACCGCGCCGTCCGTGGTGCTCATCGCCGTGTCACCCGGCCAGCGCAGGGTCGAGATCGTGACCGGCGCGGACTCCACCCGCCGCCTGCCCGACCGCGCCTGCAACCTGGCGGTCATGAGCATGGTCGCGTCCTTCAAGGAGGGCGACCTGGTCGGCGGCCTGGTGAGCGGCCTGCGCATGCTCACCGACCAGGCGGGCCCCAAGCACTAGCAGACCGAAGAAGAACGCCGCGCCCTCCAGTCGGAGAGCGCGGCGTTCTCGTATCCGTGACTTCGGGCCGGGCTGTGGGAACTACGGGGTGTCGAACGCCCGGGCGGCCAGGGCCCGGAGGATCCCGGCGCGGCCTTCGGAGACCAGGCGGCGCAGGGCAGGCGGGTGGGACTCGTCTGCCAGCCACGCGTCGGCCGCGGCCACGGTGTCCTCCGACACCGCCCACGACGGGAACAGGCCCAGCGCCACCGGCTGCGCCCGCTCACTGGACCGCCGCGCCCACACGTCCGCCACGTCCGCGAAGTACCGCGCCACGTACGGCGCCAGCAGCTCCTTCTGCGTCGGGTGCGAGAAGCCCGCGATGATCGCCTCGTTCTTGGCGTTCGGCAGCTCGTCGTCGTGCACGGCCCGGCGCCACGCCTCGGCCTTCACGTCGGCGGACGGCCGCAGCGCCCGCGTCCGCTCCGCCTGCCGCTGACCGGTCGCGGTCGGGTCGGCTGTGAGCGTCGCCTCGACCTCGTCGTCGGTCGCCGCGTCGTGCGCCACCAGCGCCTGCAGCAGCCGCCAGCGCAGGTCCGTGTCCACCACGAGCCCCTCGAGCGGCGCCGACCCGTCCAGCCACCCGCGCAGCACGGCCAGCTGGTCGGCCTCGAGCACCGACCCGGTCAGCGAGTTCACGAACGCCAGCTGCTGGTCGGACTCCGTCGCCGGGTCCGCGGCCAGCGCGAACAGCCGGTCGGTGAACATCCGCCAGCCCTCGGGCGCCCACGCCGGGTCCGCGTACGAGTTGATCGCCGTCTGCGCCTGCAGCAGCAGCCGCTGCACCACGCCGACCTCGGTCTCCGCCGGCAGCCCGTGCGCCACGAGCGTCACGAAGTCCCGCGCCTTCAGCTCTGCCTCACGCGTCATCTCCCACGCCGCCGACCAGCACAGCGTGCGGGGCAGCGGCTCGGTGATGTCGCCGATCCGGTCGACCAGCGTCACCAGCGAGTCCGGGTCGAGCCGCATCGTGCAGTAGCTGAGGTCGTCGTCGTTGACCAGCACGAGCTTGCCGCGGGACACCCCGACCAGGTCCGGCACCTCGGTGCGCTCGCCCGTCACGTCCAGCTCCACGCGGTGCGTGCGCACCAGCTTGCCGTCGGCGGAGTCGTCGTACACGCCGACGGCGACCCGGTGCGTGCGCAGCTCACCGGCACCCGGCTTCGCCCCGCCCTGCGTGATCGCGAACGACGTGAACGTGCCGTCGGCGCCGACCTCGAACGAGGGCCGCAGCGAGTTCAGGCCGGTCGTCTCCAGCCACTGCGCGCTCCACCACGACAGGTCGCGCCCGGACGCCTCCTCCAGCGCCGAGAGCAGGTCGGCCAGCGTCGCGTTGCCCCACGCGTGCTTCGCGAAGTACACCCGCAGCCCGGACAGGAAGTGCTCCTGCCCCACATAGGCGACGAGCTGCTTGAGCACGGAAGCGCCCTTGGCGTAGGTGATGCCGTCGAAGTTGACCTCGACCGCCTGCAGGTCCGGGATGTCCGCCGCGACCGGGTGCGTCGACGGCAGCTGGTCCTGCCGGTACGCCCACGACTTCTCGATGTTCGCGAAGCTGGTCCACGCGTGCTTGTACTCGGTCGCGCCCGCCTGCGCGAGCACCGACGCGAACGTCGCGAACGACTCGTTCAGCCACAGGTCGTTCCACCACCGCATGGTGACCAGGTCGCCGAACCACATGTGCGCCATCTCGTGCAGCACGGTCTCGCAGCGCCGCTCGTAGGAGTAGCGGGTGACCCTGCTCCGGAACACGTAGTCCTCGAGGAAGGTCACGCAGCCCGCGTTCTCCATGGCGCCCGCGTTGAACTCCGGCACGAAGCACTGGTCGTACTTGCCGAACGGGTAGGCCACGCCGAAGTTGCTGTGGTAGAAGTCGAAACCCTGCTTGGTCTCGGTGAACAGGCGCTCGGCGTCCATGTGCTCGGCGAGCGAGGCGCGGCAGTAGATGCCGAGCGGGATCGTGGTGTGCTCGTCGGAGTACTCGTCGCGCCACTCCGCGTACGGGCCCGCCACGAGCGCGGTCACGTACGTCGACATCCGCTCGGTGGTCTCGAAGACGTGCCGGACCGCGCCCTCGGCGGTCGGCTCGCTCGACTCCACCGTCGCGTTCGAGATGACCTTCCAGTCCTCCGGGGCGGTGATCGTGAACCGGAACGTCGCCTTCAGGTCGGGCTGGTCGAAGCAGGTGAACATGCGCTTCGCGTCGGCGGTCTCGAACTGCGTGTACAGGTAGACGCCGCCGTCGACCGGGTCGGTGAACCGGTGCAGACCCTCGCCGGTGTTCATGTACCGGCAGGTCGCGGCGACGGTCAGCTCGTTCTCCTCGGCCACCGACGACAGCGCGATGCCCTTGTCCTCGGTGTAGCCGGACACGTCGACGGCGGTGCCGTTCAGGGTCGCGTTCTCCACGGACGCGGCGACCAGGTCGATCCAGGTGTCCGCGCCTGCCTCCTTGCTCGCGAAGCGCACGGTGGTGGTGGATGTGAACGTGGTGTCGCCCGGCTTGCCGCCGCCGTCCGTGAGGTCCAGCTCGACGTCGTAGGACCGGACGTCGAGCAGCGCGGCGCGCTGTTGTGCTTCGTCACGGGTCAGGTTGGGCGGGGCCACTGGTCACCTCAGGTCGTTGTTCGGAACTGACAATCCTGTTCATCGGCATCCAATCACCCAGCGGTACGGTTTGGCCCGTCAGGCGTGAAGAACGGGAAGAACTCTTCGGTTTCGCCGGTTGCTCTGGTTATGACTGCTACCAGTGAGACGAAGATCGACTTCTATTTCGACCCCTTGTGCCCGTTCGCCTGGATCACCTCCAGGTGGATTCTCGAAGTCGAGCAGCAACGTGACGTCGACCTGCGCTTCCGTGTGATGAGCCTCTCCGTGCTCAACGAGGGCCGCGACCTTCCCGAGGACTACCGGAAGATGCTCGACAACGGGTGGGGCCCCGTGCGCGTGGCGATCGCCGCCGCGCAGGCGCACGGTGAGGAGGTCCTCCGCGACCTGTACACCGCGATGGGTACCCGGATCCACAACCAGGGCAACAAAGATCTGGACGTCGTCATCAAGGAGGCGCTCGCCGAGGTCGGTCTGCCCGCGGAGCTCGCGGAGGCGGCGCACACCAGCGCCAACGACGAGGCGCTCCGCAAGAGCCACCACGAGGGCATGGACCCGGTCGGCATGGACGTCGGCACCCCGACCATCCACGTGAACGGCACCGCGTTCTTCGGCCCGGTGCTGAACTCCATCCCGCGCGGCGAGGACGCCCTGAAGGTGTTCGACGGCACAGTCGCACTGGCGAGTTTCCCCAACTTCTTCGAGCTCAAGCGCACCAGGACCGGCGATCCGTCCTTCGACTGACCCGAGTTGATGTGACAGGCTGGGCTTCAGTCCCGGCGTACGCGTCACATCACGGAGGATCGATGGCCGCCCCCACCGTCAGCACCGCCCACTTCGTCAACGGATCGTTCACCGACAGCAGCGTCGGTGGCGAGCGGATCGACGTCGTCAACCCGGCGACGGAAGAGGTCATCGCGTCGGTGCCGGCGGGCACCCAGAGCGACGCCGACGCGGCAGTACAGGCCGCTGCGTCGGCCTTCGAGGCGTGGGCCGCGACGCCGCTGTCCGAGCGCGTCGCCGCGGTCGGCCGCGTCAACGACGGTCTGCGCGCCCGCGCCGCCGAGCTGGCGGCGACGATCACCGCCGAGGTCGGCACGCCGATCATGTTCTCGCAGAAAGTGCAGGTCACCAACCCGGTCGGCATCACGGCCGGGGTGCTGGCGGAGATCGAGGCCGGCGCACTCGACCCGGTGACGTTCGGCAACTCGACGGTCGTGCGTGACCCGATCGGTGTCGTCGCCGCGATCACCCCGTGGAACTTCCCGCTCCAGCAGATGGTCGCGAAGGTGACACCCGCGCTGGTCGCGGGCAACACGGTGGTGCTGAAGCCCAGCGAGGTCGCCCCGCTGACCGCGGGCCTGCTGGCCGCGATCATCGAGGAGGCCGGGCTGCCCGCAGGCGTCTTCAACATGGTCCACGGCACCGGCCCGGTCGCGGGCGAGGCGCTGGCCGCGCACCCGCTCGTCGACATGGTGTCGTTCACCGGCTCGACCCGCGCGGGCCGCCGCGTGGCCGCCGTCGGCGCCGAGACCATCAAGAAGATCGCACTCGAGCTGGGCGGCAAGTCCGCGTCGGTGGTGCTCGACGACGCCGACCTCGCGCGCGCGGTCAAGATCACCGTCGCGAACAGCTACATGAACAACGGCCAGGCGTGCAGCGCGTTCACCCGCCTGCTGGTGCCCGCGGACCGGCACGACGAGGCCATCGAGATCGCGGCCGCCGCCGCCGCGAAGTACGTGCCCGGCGACCCGGCACTCGAGTCGACCCGCATCGGCCCGTCGGTCTCGGCGGCGCAGCGCGACCGCGTGGTCGGCTACATCCGCACGGGCGTCGAAGAGGGCGCGACGTTGGCGGCGGGCGGCCCAGACCCCGTCGAGGGCCGCGGCTACTTCGTGCGCCCGACGGTCTTCGGCAACGTCACGCCGGACATGACGATCGCGCAGGAGGAGATCTTCGGCCCGGTCCTGTCGGTCATGCCCTACACCGACACCGACGACGCCGTGCGCATCGCGAACGGCACCCAGTACGGCCTGGCCGCCGGTGTGTTCGGCGCCGACGCCGACCGGGCCCGGGCCGTGGCCGGGCGGCTGCGGGCCGGACAGGTCGACATCAACGGTGCCGCGTTCAACACCAAGGCCCCGTTCGGGGGCGTCAAGCAGTCCGGCAACGGCCGCGAGTTCGGCCGCTACGGGCTGGAGGAGTTCACCGAGCTGAAGTCGATCCAGGCCTAACGTCTGCCGCGGGCCAGGTCGTTGCGCTGGCGCCGCACGAACTCCGCGTCGACCGGGTCCCCGTGACCGGGCACGACCACGGCGGGTCTCAGATCGAGGATCCGGTCGAGCGCGGACGGCCAGTGGGACGCGTGCGAGTCCGGCCCGATCGACGGTGGCGCGCCCTGTTCCACCAGGTCACCCGCGAACACCACGTCCACGTCCGGCACGTGCACGAACACGTCGTGGTCGGTGTGCGCCGGCCCGGCGTGGACGAGCGTCACCGTGCGGCCGCCGAGGTCCAGCAGCACCTGTGAGGTGATCACCTCAGTCGGCGCGACCAACTGCGCCGAGGCGAGGCGGTCGGCCTGCTCAGCCTTGCCCTCCGACCGGTACTTCGCCGACCACACGCGCCGCTGCCGCTCGCCCTCCGCGAGGATCAGCGACCGGCACCGCTCGTGTGAGATCACCGAGGCGGGCAGGAACGCGGCCGTGCCGAAGAAGTGGTCGAAGTGCGCGTGCGTGATCACCACGGTCCACGGCAGCGGCGTCACGAACCGCACCGCGGCCGCCATCGACGCGCCGTGCACCTCGTCCGTGCCGGTGTCGATCACCAGGCAGTGCGTGTCACCCACGACGAGCCCGAGCGTCTGGTCCAGCTCGACATAACGGCGCGCGTAGACGCCGTTCGCGACTTCGACCCATCGGCCGCTCATGCGGCGAACGCGCCGTTGACCAGCACGGGCACGACCGCGCTGACGTCCACGTCGCCCGCCAGCTTCACGTCGTCGGGCACCCCGGCGGCGACCAGCTCGCGCCCGGAGACTGAGTCGGCGAGCACCGCCGGGATCCGGTCCGCGACGGCCCGGTAGGACACCGCCGCGAGCTCAGCCTCGGAAGACGGCGCCGCCCGCCCGGTCACCGCCGCGGCGATGGCGCCCGCACCGAGGTAGTCCTCGACCGACGGCCGCAGGGTCTGCTGCGGCCGCCAGCGCTCACCGCCCGCGATCACGCCGATGGGCCGGTCCCCGGCGATCGCGGCCGCTGCCGCGCCGACGGCGGACGCGTTGCGCAGGCAGCCCGCCAGCACGGTGGCGCCGGTCTCGGCGGCCACCGCGGACAGGGTCGCCCCGTTGGGTGAGGAGATCCCCAGCAGGACGTCCGGTGGCAGCTCGGTCAACGACGACGGCCGCAGCGACCACCCGGCGTGGCCGATCGACTCGTCGAGGCCGGACGGCGTCAGCACCGCACCGGCGGCCTTCGCCGCCTCGGCCGCGCGTTCGTCGTGCCACGGCAGCGGCAGGACCCGCGCGCCACGTCCCAGTGCCACGTCGACCGTGGTCGTGAACACCAGCACATCGACGACGACGAGCACCGCGCAGCGGGGACCGAGCGCACGAACACCGTCCAGGCCCCACTCGACGCGAAGGTCGAAGCCGTCCTGTTCGAAGACCGTCACCGGGCACATGCTTCCAGAACTGGCAGAATGCCGGGCGTGCGTGTCTACCTGGGTTCCGACCACGCGGGCTTCGAACTGAAGGCGCATCTCGTCAAGTACCTGTCCGACGCCGGTCACGAGGTCACCGACGTCGGCCCGGCCGAGTACGACGCCGCCGACGACTACCCGCCGTACTGCGTCGAAGCGGCGCGTCGCACGGTCGCCGACGAGGGCAGTCTCGGCGTGGTGATCGGCGGTTCCGGCAACGGTGAGCAGATCGCGGCCAACAAGGTGCCCGGCTGCCGTGCCGTGCTGGCGTACAACACCGAGACCGCCGAGCTCGGCCGCGCGCACAACGACGCGCAGGTCATCGCCGTCGGCGGGCGCATGCACAGCACCGAGGACGCCACGGCCATCGTCGAGGCGTTCCTCGCGACGTCCTTCTCCGGCGACGAGCGCCACGCCCGGCGCATCGCCATGCTGACCGACTACGAGCGCACCGGCACCCCGCCGCCGCTGCCCGCCTGAGCCGTGCCAGAGGGTCACACACTCCACCGGCTCGCCCGTCTGCACACCAAGCGGTACGGGAAACGTCCGGTCTCTGTGTCGAGCCCACAGGGCCGGTTCCCGGCGTCTGTGGTGGACGGCAGGGTGCTGGCGCGGGCGGAGGCCTACGGCAAGCACCTGTTCCACGTGTACGGCCCGGACGCGATCGTGCACGTCCACCTCGGCCTGTACGGCACGTTCACCGAGCAGCCGCTGCCGACGACGCTGCCGGTCGGCCAGGTGCGGATGCGGATGGTGGGCGAGACGCACTGGACCGACCTGCGCGGGCCGACGCGCTGCGAGGTGCTGAACGTCGCCGAACAGCGGGAGCTGCTGTCGAAGCTGGGCCCGGACCCGTTGCGCCGCAACGCGGACCCGGCCGCGGCGTACGCGCGGATCACCCGCTCGAAGCTGCCGGTGGCGGCGCTGCTGATGGAGCAGAAGATCCTCGCGGGCGTTGGCAACGTGTACCGCGCCGAGCTGCTGTTCCGCCACGGCGTGAACCCGATGCTGCCTGGCCGGGACCTCGGCGACGTCCTGTGGAAGGACATGTGGGCGGACCTGGTGGACCTGATGCGCGACGGGGTGCGCAAGGGACGCATCGACACCGTCCGCGACGAGCACCTGCCGCACGTGACCGGTCGCGCGCCGAGGGTGGACCGGCACGGCGGCGAGGTGTACGTGTACCGGCGCACCGACATGCCGTGCCTGGTGTGCGGCACGCCCGTCCGCAAGGCGGAGCTGGCGGCCCGCAACCTCTACTGGTGCCCCACCTGCCAGGCCTGAACGCGCTGAAGGGCACCTTCGGGAGTGTCCCGAAGGTGCCCTTCACGGCGTTGGGTCAGAACCCGCCGAAGTCCCCGCCACCGCCGTAGTCTCCGCCGCCGCCGTAGTCACCACCGCCGTAGTCGCCGCCGTAGTCACCACCGCTGTCGCCGCCACCGGCGTCGCCCGCGTCACCGCTCTCCGCCGCGTCGGCCTGGCCCGCGTCGTAGCCCTGCTCCCAGGCCTGCGCGTCCGGGATCCCGTACATGCCGGAGAACATCGCGCTGAACAGCAGCATCGAGCCGACACCCCAGGCACCCGCCACGAGCGCCGGCTTCCACCACGGCTCGCTGTACCAGCCCTGCGGCACCGGCCGCCCGGCCACGCGCCCACCCGGGTAGTAGTGCGGCGTCGCGTCGCTCGGCTGTGCGGAGGCCTCGAGGTCGCGGCCCTCCACGTTCACCCTGCGGTCCTCGGTGACCTTGCCCGCCCGTTCCCGCTCCGCGTCCGCGGGCAGCTCGGGGCCCGGGTCCATGTCCATGGCCAGCCGCGCGGCACGCACGTAGTACAGGCCCTCCAGGGCCGTCGACGTGACGAGCCGGGCCTGCTCGGCGGTGGCCGCCTGCTCCATCTGCGACCCCGCGGCCGTGTACCGCTCGGAGGCGTCGGCGAGCGCCTGCTTGGCAGGCTCGTTCGTGCCGACCAGGTTCACCACCTGCCCACCGAGCCGCTCGACCCAGCGCCGCGCGTCCGCCTTGGCGTCCTCGAGCCGCTGCTGTTTGGCGTTGGCCTGGTTCTTCATGTAGGTCGCCGCCAGTGCCACCACGACAAGCACCAGCACCACGACGACGATCGTCCCCATCACTGCACCTTCCGACGGCAAAGCCTTGTGAACGGACAACGGGGACGCTACGCCCGGAGTTCCGGGGTCGCGTGGCGAGTAATATTCCCGTAAGACGTGCGACCCGGCATTGGTCTGACCTATCGTGGAGGGATGGTCTTCCGCCACAGTCCGGACGAGCCGGTACTGGTGCGCGAGGCCACCCAGAACGACGCGAAAGCCATCGGCGAGGTGCACGCCGAGGCGTGGCGGGTGGCGCACCGGGACCTCTTCGAGAGCCACTGGTTGCGCAGGTTCACCGACGAGCGTCGCCGGCGCTGGAAGTCGGTCATGGCATCCCGCGACTTCGTCCGCGACACCCTGCTGGTAGCCGAGCGCGGTGACCGCCTGGTGGCGTTCGTGTACTTCGGGCCGGTCGACTACGGCGTCCGCGAGGGCGAGATCTTCGACCTGTACGCACACCCCACGGCATGGGGCAGCGGAGTCGCGTGGACGCTGATGGACAACACGTGGGAGTTGCTGGTCGACGCGAGGTACCGCCGAATCCACCTGTGGACGATCACCGGCGCCAACCGTGCCAGGCACTTCTACGAGTCGTTCGGCTTCACCCAGACCACCAGGACCCGCGAGGTCGACTTCGGGGACGGCAGACCGGTGCTGGAGGTGGAATACCTACGCAGCACCAGATAACGCCGAACGAATGTCGTCCGGCATCGGCTTGGGCACCAAAGTGGACGAGTCGACGAACACGTGCCGCATCTCCCCGTCGGCGACAAGCCGTTCCCCGACCCGGTACTCGGGCCGAATGATCAGGCTCGTGTTCCCGAGGTGCGCGACCGGCATCGAGATGTCGAGGACTTCGTCGAACCGCGCCGCACTGCGGTAACGAAGCGTCGCCTCGGCCACGACGACGTCGAACCCACGCCCCACCATCTCCTGGTACGGCGAGATCCGGTCCCGCCACAGCTCGGTGAGCGCGTTGTCGTAGTAGAAGAGGTAGTGCCCGTTGAAGACAACCCCTTGCTGATCACACTCGCTGTACCGAACCCGAAGCCGATGAACGAAGACGCTCACCGCTCACCCACAGCGTCACTGCCGGCGAACCGGCTGAGCCGAGCAGCGGCCTGGGGGGCCAGCTGCCCGAAGACAACCCCGGCCCGCCGGACAGGATCGGCGACATCCACTTCGGCCCGATCATGCCGGACCGCCCGAACCACAGCAGCGGCAACATCGTCAGGCGACTTGGCCTGAAACCCAGCCGGAAGAGCAACCCCGTCGGGTGCTGCCGCGTCGGAGACCGCCCCGACGTTCACCAGGGACACCCCGACCCCCAGCGGCCCCCAGTCCTGCCGAAGCGCGAGAGCGAACCCCCGGACCCCGAACCACGCGGCACTGTGCAACGAGGACGCGGGCCCGACCGTCTTCCCTCCCAGGGAGGAAACGAAGACGATGTGCCCGGACCCGCGGGCAACCATCCGCTCCCCGACAAGCCGGGCGAGTGTCAGCGGAACCCGCAGGTTGACGTCAAGCACCCGGTCAACCTCATCAAGCGAGTGATCGGTGAGCAACCCACCCCCGTCGACCCCGGCCGCGAGCACGAGCAGGTCGACGTCCCCAGCGAAGTCGACCACCCGCACCAGCTCATCCCGGTCCGCGAGATCGGCGACAACCCCCCGCCCGTCAACCTCAGCGGCGACGGCCTCGACCAGCTCCCCCCGCAACCCGGTGACGGTGAGCGAACACCCTTCCCCCCGCAACCGCCGGGCAACAGCCCGCCCCAGCCCCCCAGTGGCCCCGGTAACAAGAGCGGCCCCACGAATCTCCATGGCGGGATGGTAATCGCCCAGGCAGAACCCCCACGCCCCACAGCCCGCGTCCAACCGCGCCAACAAGCACTAGGACACCCACGAGGAACAGGCGCGACCGAGAGCGGCGCGAGGAGATCCCGAAGGACGAGGGCAGAGAGAGAACTGAGCAGAGAGAGAACCGGGCAGAGAGAGAACCGGGCAGCGGAACGAGACATTGCCCCCAGAGGAGAACCCAAGGCAACCCCGCGAAGCTCAAGCAACAGGCACGAAACCGGCGAAGGGGGTCCGGGGGCGAAGCCCGCCGGGCGGGACGCGGGGGTTGCACCCCCACAAGAAATGGCGAGTGAGCAGGGCGAGCGCTCTCCGCGAGCAGGGGTGCCCCACGAACGAGCGGGTGACGGGAATCGAACCCGCATGACCAGCTTGGAAGGCTGGGGCTCTGCCATTGAGCTACACCCGCGTGCGCCGCTACCGGGCGGCGCGAGGACAGCCTAGCGTGCCGCGTTAAGCTGTGGCGGGTGTCCCTGGTGAGGGACCGCCGGGATGTGGCGCAGCTTGGTAGCGCATTCGCTTTGGGAGCGAAGGGTCGCAGGTTCAAATCCTGTCATCCCGACTCGACTCTGGGAGGAGTCTGTCCGCGCGGGCGCGGACCAGTGTCGTCTCGTTGTCTCGTCATGGGGTCAAGCCCCCAAGCCCCTATGACTGGGCGGGCGCAGGCGGCGAGAACGCCAGGTCGGCACCCGCCCGCCTCGCCTGACCGTGAGTTCCATACACTCGCGAGAGCCCAAACCGGTCAACCCAGCTACCCAGGAGATCACGTTGAAGAGCACCGTCGAGCACCTGAGCCCGACGCGGGTCCGGATCAACGTCGAGGTGCCGTTCGACGAGCTCAAGCCGAACTTCGACCGCGCGTACAAGAAACTCGCCGCACAGGTCCGCATCCCCGGCTTCCGCCCCGGCAAGGCACCCGCCCGGGTCATCGAGTCCCGCATCGGCCGCGCGCCGATCCTCGACGAGGTCGTCAACGAGGCCATTCCGGCCAAGTACATGGAGGCGATCACGGAGGGCGAGGTCCGGACGCTGGGCCAGCCCAACATCGAGGTCACGAAGCTGGAGGACGGCGACCACATCGCGTTCACGGCCGAGGTGGACATCCGGCCGGACATCACGATCCCGGCGTTCGGCGAGCTGTCGGTCACGGTGGACGACCTGGAGCTGGCCGACGACGAGGTGAACGAGCAGCTGGACGAGCTGCGCGCCCGGTTCGGCACGTTGACCGGGGTGGAGCGCGCCGCGGAGAACGGTGACTTCGTCTCGATCGACCTGGCCGCGACGGTGGACGGCCAGGAGGTCGAGGAGGCCAAGACCAGCGGCCTGTCCTACGAGGTCGGCTCGGGCGAGATGATCGAGGGCATCGACGAGGCCATCACCGGCACGTCGGCAGGCGAGTCGGCGACGTTCACGACGAAGCTGGTCGCGGGCGAGTTCGCCGGGCAGGACGCCGAGGTCACCGTGACGGTGAACTCGGTCAAGGTCCGTGAGCTACCGGAGCCGGACGACGAGTTCGCCCAGCTGGCGTCGGAGTTCGACACGATCGACGAGCTGAAGAGCGACCTGCGCGAGCGCCTGACCCGCGTCAAGAAGATGCAGCAGGGCGTCCAGGCGCGCGACAAGGTCCTCGAGGCGCTGCTCGAGGTCACCGAGGTGCCGCTGCCGGAGAAGGTCGTCGAGTCCGAGGTCGAGGTCCGCAAGCACGACGCGGTCCACACGTTCGACCACGACGAGGCGAAGTTCGAGGAGTTCCTCACGTCCCAGGGGCAGACCCTGGAGCAGTTCAACACCGACGTGCAGGAAGAGGCCGAGAAGGCCGTCAAGACGCAGCTGGTCCTGGACTCGATCGCCGACGCCGAGAACGTGAACGTCGACGACAACGAGCTGACCGAGCGGATCATCTACCAGGCGCAGCGGTTCGGCATCAGCCCTGACGAGTACGTGCAGCGCGCGCAGCAGTCGGGCCAGCTCGGCGCGATCTTCGCGGACGTGCGCCGCGGCAAGGCGCTGGCCTCGGTCGTCCGCCTGGCGACGGTGACCGACGCGAGCGGCAACGCGGTCGACCTGGAGGAGCTGTTCGGTCCTCGTGAGGCCGCCCAGGAAGAGCCGGCCGCTAATGCGCCGGTAGAGGATGCCGAGAGTAAGTGACGCTCTGAGCGAACTCGGGCGGTGTCGGGCATTCGATGCCGCCCGCCTTCGTTAATGTCGGACGTGACACCAGATCAACCTCGCAACCAGAGCGGAGAAGGCAGGCGAACGTGACGCATCCACGGCAGACGCCCGACATGCGGTCGGGCACCGCGGGACTCACCCTGAACGACTCGGTGTACGAGCGGCTGCTCCGTGAGCGCATCGTGTTCCTCGGTTCCGAGGTCGACGACGAGATCGCGAACCGGATCACGGCGCAGCTGCTGCTGCTCGCCGCTGAAGACGCCGAGAAGGACATCGTCTTCTACATCAACTCGCCAGGCGGTTCCGTCTCGGCGGGCATGGCGATCTACGACACGATGATGCTCATCGAGCCGGACGTCCAGACGTGGGCGATGGGCATGGCGGCCTCCATGGGCCAGTTCCTGCTCAGCGCCGGCCAGCCCGGCAAGCGCTACGCCCTGCCGCACGCGCGGATCATGATGCACCAGCCGTCCGGTGGTGTCGGTGGCACGGCCTCCGACATCGCGATCCGGGCCGAGGTGCTGAACAAGTGGAAGCGTGAGATGGCGGAGCTGACCGCCGAGCAGACTGGGCAGACCGTCGAGCAGATCACCCAGGACGCCGACCGCGACCGCTGGTTCACCGCCCCGGAAGCCCTCACCTACGGCTTCATCGACCAGGTGGTCAACCGCGCGAGCCAGACCCCCAACGGCAGCGGCAGCTGACGCGGGTCACGAGACCTGAGGAGAACACATCGTGAGTAACCCTTACTCTCCGCAGTCCCGGTACGTGCTGCCGTCCTTCGTCGAGCGCACGAGCTACGGGGTCAAGGAGTCCAACCCGTACAACAAGCTGTTCGAAGAGCGGATCATCTTCGTCGGCGTGCAGATCGACGACGCGTCGGCCAACGACGTGATGGCGCAGCTGCTGTACCTGGAGTCGGTCGACCCCGACCGCGACATCACCATGTACATCAACTCGCCCGGTGGGTCGTTCACGTCGCTGATGGCGATCTACGACACCATGCAGTTCGCGCGGCCCGACGTGCAGACCTTCTGCCTCGGCCAGGCCGCTTCCGCGGCCGCGGTGCTGCTGGCGGCGGGCACCCCCGGCAAGCGTTTCGCGCTGCCGAACGCCCGTGTGCTGATCCACCAGCCCGCCATGGAGGGCGTCTACGGGCAGGTCTCGGACCTGGAGATCCAGGCCAACGAGATCCAGCGCGTGCGCCGTCTCATGGAGGAGACGCTGGCTCGGCACACCAACCGGGACGCCGAGCAGATCCGCAAGGACATCGAGCGCGACAAGATTCTGACGGCCGACGAGGCCAAGGCGTACGGCATCGTCGACGACGTGCTTCCCTACCGGAAGCTGTCGGCGAACCGGCCCTGATCCGGCTGGCAGGTGGCTCCGGACCGTAGTTTTCCGGGGCCACCTGATCGGCCGAATCCGACAACTCGGCGGTCAGGTTCTCCCATTGAGTGGGGGTTGGCAGGTACCGTCGAAGGCAACAGGCACGACCGGGCCTGGAGTGGAGTGCGCGACACTCGTACTCGAAGGGCCCGTACAAGGCCACAGATCCAGGCTTGCTCACTCAGGGCACGCCGGAGGGGACAGAGGTCAGCGGTCATGGCGCGTATCGGCGACGGCGGAGACCTGCTGAAGTGCTCTTTCTGCGGGAAGAGCCAAAAGCAGGTGAAGAAACTCATCGCCGGCCCCGGCGTGTACATCTGCGACGAATGCATCGACCTCTGCAACGAGATCATCGAGGAAGAGCTGGCCGAGGCCGGTGACGTCAAGCTCGACGAGCTGCCCAAGCCCGCCGAGATCGACGAGTTCCTCGACCAGTACGTGATCGGCCAGGACGAGGCCAAGCGCACGCTGGCCGTGGCCGTCTACAACCACTACAAGCGCATCCAGGCCGGTGACCGCGCCCGGCCGGAGACGCGTGAGGGCGGTCGCGAGTCCCGCGAGGAGACCGTCGAGCTCACCAAGTCGAACATCCTGCTGCTCGGCCCGACGGGCTGCGGCAAGACGTACCTGGCGCAGACGCTCGCGAAGCTGCTGAACGTTCCGTTCGCCATCGCGGACGCGACCGCGCTGACCGAGGCGGGCTACGTCGGTGAGGACGTCGAGAACATCCTCCTGAAGCTGATCCAGGCCGCCGACTACGACGTGAAGCGCGCCGAGACCGGCATCATCTACATCGACGAGGTCGACAAGATCGCCCGCAAGTCCGAGAACCCGTCCATCACCAGGGACGTCTCCGGCGAGGGCGTGCAGCAGGCGCTGCTGAAGATCCTTGAGGGCACCACCGCGTCAGTGCCGCCGCAGGGTGGTCGCAAGCACCCGCACCAGGAGTTCATCCAGATCGACACCACCAACGTGCTGTTCATCGTGGCCGGCGCGTTCGCGGGCCTCGAGAAGATCATCCAGGACCGCGTCGGCAAGCGCGGCCTCGGCTTCGGCGCCGAGATCCGGTCGAAGGCGGACATCGACAACGCCGACTTCTTCGCCGACACCATGCCGGAGGACCTGATCAAGTTCGGTCTGATCCCCGAGTTCATCGGGCGTCTGCCGGTCGTGGCCTCCGTGACCAACCTCGACAAGACGTCGCTGGTGCAGATCCTCACGGCGCCGCGCAACGCGCTGGTGAAGCAGTACCAGAAGCTGTTCGAGATGGACGGCGTGGAGCTGGAGTTCACCGACGCGGCGCTCGAGGCCATCGCCGACCAGGCGATTCTCCGTGGGACCGGTGCTCGTGGGCTCCGGGCCATCATGGAGGAGGTGCTGCAGACCGTCATGTACGACATTCCTTCGCGGTCTGACGTCGCCAAGGTGGTCATCACCGAGCAGACGGTCCGGGAGAACGTGAACCCGACGATCGTGGCTCGTCAGCCTTCGCGTCGGGAGCGTCGCGAGAAGTCCGCCTGAGTTTTCGGGGACGGGGCCCGGGATTGTTCCGGGCCCCGTCGTCGCGTCCTGGGCGCCTGCGCCAGGAGTTCGTGCGGGTTCCCTGGTGGAGAAACGCTCGAGTACGCCGCGACGGTCGACCACGGTGTGTGATCGGCCTTCGCGTGGTCTTGCTCCTTCTCGGTCCACGCGGCACAGGACTCAGGCACTGCCCTCGCCTGCCTCGTCGTAGTGGAGCCTTGTTCCGTCCGTGGCAAGGAAAGTGAGCACCTCCCACCCCAACGGTGCGAGGATGACCGCATGCCGTACGTCTTGCTGCTCCACGGGCACATGGGAGCTCCGCCCCCGCACTGGCAGAGCTGGCTCGCGCACGAGCTCGCCGACACCGGGTACGTGGTCGAGGTTCCCCAGCTGTCCGAGCCCGACCGGCCGCAGGTGGACGTCTGGCTCGGCGAGCTGCGGCACCACCTCGAGGCCGCGCCCGCCGACGACGAGCGGATCGTGCTCGCGCACTCCTGTGGCGCGGCGCTGTGGCTGCATCACGCGGCCCAGCTCGTCGACACCGAGCACCACCAGTTGCGGTTCGACCGGGCACTGCTCGTGTCGCCGCCCGGGCCGCGGTGGCAGCACCCCGACGTGCACGGGTTCGCGCCCGCCCCGCTCGACCCGGCCGGGGTGCGGCGCGCGGCAGGCTGGACGCAGCTCGTGGTCGGGGACGACGACGTCGCGTGCTCCGTCGACGAAGCCGTCGACATGGCGTCCGCGCTGAAGATCGACCTCGACATCATCCCCGGCGGCGCGCACCTCGACGGATCCGCCGGCTACGGGCCGTGGCCCGCGGTCCGGGACTGGGTCGCCGACCGGCACACCCGGATGGTCACGAACCGGTGATGCGCTCCGCGTGCGTGTAGACGTTCATACTTGTGCCGCGCAGGAAGCCGACCAGCGTGATGCCCTGCTCGTCCGCCAGCTCCACCGCCAGCGACGACGGTGCCGACACGGCCGCCAGGACCGGGATGCCCGCCATCGCGGCCTTCTGCACCAGCTCGAAGCTCGCCCGGCCCGACACCACCAGCACCGTGCCGCCCAGCGGCACCCGGCCGTTCAGCACCGCCCAGCCGGTCGCCTTGTCGACCGCGTTGTGCCGGCCCACGTCCTCGCGCACCACGAGCGGCTCGCCGCCGTCCGCGGTGAAGATGCCCGCCGCGTGCAGGCCACCCGTGGAGTCGAACACCCGCTGCTGCTCGCGCAGCCGGCCGGGGAAGGTCACCAGCGTCTCCGGTGAGACCCGGCAGGCGTCCTCGGCAGGGGAGAAGCGGGTCTTCAGCTTCACCGCGTCCAGCGCCGCCTTGCCGCACACACCGCACGACGAGGTCGTGTAGAAGGTGCGCTCCAGACTGGTGTCCGGTGGCTCGACACCCGGCGCCAGCGCCAGGTCCAGCACGTTGTACGTGTTGCGGCCCTGGGCGTCCACGCCGTCGCAGTAGCGGGCGGTGGTGATGTCCTCCGCCGCCCCGATCACGCCTTCGGTCAGCAGGAATCCGTGCGCCAGCTCCACGTCGTGGCCGGGGGTGCGCATCGTCACCGACAGCGCCTTGCCGCTGATCCGCAACTCCAGCGGTTCCTCGGCGGCGAGCGTGTCCTGACGCCGACTGCTGCCGCCCTCGGTGAGCCGCAGGACCGGGCGCCGCACGGTGACTCGTCCCATGTAGGCAGCCTACACCGCTATAACAAGAAGTCTTTAGAAAGAACCCTTGCTCAAGGAGTCTTTAGCAAGATATCTTGATATGCATGGTCGACGAGCAGAACAACATCACCGATCCGAAGGAACTCCGGGCGCTCGCACACCCGCTGCGGTGGCAACTCCTCGAGATCCTGACCCGTGAGGGCAGCGCCACCGCCACGCTGTGCGCGCGGGAGACCGGTGAGAGCGTCGCCAGCTGCTCGTACCACCTGAACATGCTCGCCAAGTACGACTTCGTGGTGCAGGCCGACGGCGGGAAGGGCCGGGAGAAGCCGTGGCGGCTCGCCAGGGAGACCACCCGGTGGACCGATGTCGGGCTGGACACCGAGGGAGCGGTCGCCGCGCAGGCCGCGACCAGCGCCTTCCTCGACTACACGCTGAACCAGATCAGGGAACGGCACCTCGCCCTGGCCGCCGAGCCGGAGGAGTGGCGGGACGCGGCCGGGATGGACAACTCCACCCCGTTCCTCACCGCCGACGAGGTACTCGAGTTCCGGACGGACGTCCGCAAAATGCTGGACCGCTACCGCGACCGCCGGGACAAGCCCGAGACGCGACCCGATGGCGCTCGCTCGGTGAACCTCTTCTTCTCCGCCACGGTCCTGCCGCGGCAGGACTGACAACCCACTGAACCAGCCGTCGTGCGACGACGGCTCTCTTCGACCTGCCCAGAAAAGGAGATCGTCATGGATGTCTTCAGCGCCAGCGCGATCGTCGCCGCCCGCCACGCAGACCTGGTCAGAGAGGCCGACGAGTCCCGGCTCGCCCGGGCTGCCCGTGAATCCCGGGACGAGCCGAAGCCGGCGCCGAAGCCCGGGCCGCGGGCGGTTCGGGCCCGCAGGCTGGGTGTTGCCCGGTAGCGTGACCGGGATGACCGAACGCTACGACGTGGTGGTGGTCGGCGGTGGCCACAACGGACTGGTCGCCGCCGCTTATCTGGCCCGTGCCGGGAAGTCCGTGCTCGTCCTCGAACGGCTCGGCCGCGTGGGCGGCGCCGCCGTGAGCGCCACCCCGTTCCCCGGAGTGGGCGCGCGACTGTCCCGGTACTCGTACCTCGTGAGCCTGCTGCCCACCGCGATCGTCCGCGACCTCGGGCTGCGGATCGCGTTGCGGTCGCGTGCCGTGTCGTCGTACACGCCGGTCGAACGGCACGGTCGCCCGACCGGGCTGCTGGTCGAGCGCGACCCGGGGGAGGCCACCGCCGCCTCGTTCCGCGAACTCACCGGCTCGGACGACGAGTTCACCCGGTGGATGTCGTGGTACTCGTCGCTCTCCGCGATGGCGCAGGCCGTCGCGCCCACCATGCTCGGACCGGTCCCGTCGCGTGCCGCGTTCCGGTCGCTCGTGGCGGGGGCCGCCGGGGATCGGTTGTGGGAACAGGTTTTCGAGCAGCCGATCGGCACGGCGATCGAGGAGACGTTCGCCGACGACGTCGTCCGCGGCGTGGTCGCGACCGACGCGTTGATCGGCACCCACACCTCACTGCGGTCACCGTCACTGCTCGGCAACCGCTGTTTCCTCTATCACCTGATCGGTGATGGCACGGGTGAGTGGCGCGTGCCGGTCGGCGGCATGGGCGCGGTGACCGGGGAACTGGCCAGGGTCGCGCTGCAGGCGGGCGCCGTGCTGCGGACCTCGGCGACCGTGTCGCGCGTGGACGCCGACGGCGCCGTGGCCGAGGTGTCCTACGTCGCGGACGACACCGAGCGCACGGTGACGACTTCGTACGTGCTGTCCGGGGTGGCGCCCGCGGTACTGGACGGACTGCGCGGCCGTGTCGCCACGCCGCCCGCCGGTTCCCAGCTGAAGATCAACATGCTGCTGTCGCGCCTGCCGCGCCTGCGTTCCGGGGTCGACCCGAGGCAGGCGTTCGCGGGCACACTCCACCTCGACGAGTCCTACGCGGAACTCGAAAGTGCTTACCAGTCAAGTGTTTCCGGTGTGGTACCCGACCCCATGCCCGGTGAGATGTACTGCCACACGCTGACCGACGATTCCATTGTGGACGGCGAGCTGCACACGCTGACCCTGTTCGGCCTGCACGCCCCGGCCTCGCTCTTCGCGGGCGACAACGCGGGCAGGCGAGCGGACCTGTGCGCCCGGTACCTGGCCGGCCTGAACCGCCACCTGGCCGAACCGATCGAGGACTGCCTGGCGACCGACGAGGACGGCCGCCACTGCATCGAGGCAAGGACTCCACTCGATCTCCAGGACGAGCTCGCCATGCCCGGCGGCCACATCTTCCACGGCGACCTGGACTGGCCGTTCAGCGACGAGGGCGGCGGCTGGGGCGTCGAGACCGACGTGCCGAACCTGTTCCTGTGCGGCAGCGGCGCCCGCCGCGCGGGCGGGGTCAGCGGCATCGGCGGCCACAACGCGGCACAGGCGGTACTGGCCGCGACGACCTGAGGGGCACGCCGCACAGCGCACCCCTCAGTGCCCGGCGGTCAGTTCAGTTCGGCCTTGACCTGCGCCAACGTGGGGTTCGTCAGTGCCTTGCCGTTCGGGAAGTGGAGTGTGGGGACGGTCTGGTTGCCGCCGTTGACGCTCATCACGAAGTCGGCCGCGCCCGGCGTCCGCTCGATGTCGACCTCTGCGTACTCGATGCCGTCGCGGTCCATCTGCGACTTCAGGCGCCTGCAGTAACCGCACCAGGTGGTCGAGTACATCGTCACTTTCGCGGGGGCCTCGGTCATCACCACTCCTGTCGGGAAGGACTGTCCACCCCCATTAACGCGCGACAGCCTCGAAACATGCCCGAGTCAGGCGTGACAGCCGCCCGCGGCAGGCAGTGGAGCGGTGGGGTCGAAGAACTCGTTCGGCTCGCGGCCGCCCCCGGGCGCGGTCACGGAGGGTTCGGCGGCCACCGGGGCGAGGAACCCCTTCCGGTAGGCATCGCACCCGATCGAGTAGCCGAAGCCGGACGCGTCGCCGTACCACAGGCCGCGGCTGCTCGGCGTCCACCGTTCGCCGTGGCGCAGCACGTAGTCCACGTCCGCCCGCACCACGACGATCACGTTCATCGCGTCCACGAGCTTCGTCGGCCCCTGCGGCCGGAACGCGTACGCGAACACGTAGTTGGTGTGCACGACCAGCTCGTCGGGGTCGCCCGCCCGAACCGACATCGACCCGGTCACCTTCGGCGCCACCGGCAGCAGCTCGGCCCCTGCGGCCACCAGGCTCACGAGCGACTGCACCTCGGCCTCGTGGCCGTCGGCGAACAGCGGCTCGAGCTGCCGCTTCGCGTCCGGTGCGAGCAGTCCCAGGTAGCCGGCCGGGTCGTGCTCGGCCAGCATCCGCGTGTCGATCCGGCTCGCGACCAGCGCGTCCCGCACCAGGGCGGTGGTCTCCGCCACCTGCTCCGCGCTGAAGCCGCCCACGGCCCGCGCTTCGGGGAGCGTGATGCCGCCGGCCCCGTTCGCCCAGTCCGCGGCGGGCGTCGACGCGAACGGCCGCGCCGGGTCCAGCTGCGCGACCGACCGGACCGGCCGCGTGTCATCCGCCACGGGGTCCCCGGCCACGGGCGCGAACAGGCTGCTCCTGATGAGCAGGGTCGCGACCGCGCCGACCGCGAGCACCACGAGCCCACCCGCGAGCCAGCGACCGCGGCGGCGCCGGGTTTCGGCACGCAGCAGTTCCCGCACGTCCTCCGTGGCCGCACGTTCGACGGTGACCGCCCAGTCGACCTCAGGGGCCTCCCATTCCTGGGCGTGCTGCCGAGACTTCACCTGCTCCCCTACCCTGACCCACAACCAGGCAAAACACGAACCTTCCGGTGCTCAGGTCATCGATCGGACCGACCCGCGCGTTAACAATGTGTGCGCTGCGGAACTCGAATGCGGGCGCCCGGTGGCGGTTCGTAGACTTTTGGGCGTGACTGACACCGCATCTCAGCAGCCCACAGACCTCCCCCCGGCCTGGGAGCCGGCCACGGTAGAGGCGGAGCTGTACGAGCGGTGGGTAGACGCGGGCTACTTCGCCCCGGACCCGGACAGTGACGCACCGCCGTTCTGCATCGTCCTGCCGCCACCGAACGTGACCGGCAGCCTCCACATGGGGCACGCCCTCGACCACACCCTGATGGACGCGCTGACCAGGCGCCGCCGCATGCAGGGGTACGCCACGCTGTGGCAGCCCGGCATGGACCACGCGGGCATCGCGACCCAGAACGTCGTCGAGCGGGAGCTGTCCCGGGAGGGCAAGACCCGCCACGACCTGGGCCGCGAGGCGTTCGTCGAGCGTGTCTGGGAGTGGAAGGGCGAGTACGGCGGCAGGATCCTCGGCCAGATGCGCCGCCTCGGCGACGGCGTCGACTGGTCGCGTGACCGGTTCACGATGGACGAGGGACTGTCCAAGGCGGTCCAGACGATCTTCAAGCGCCTCTACGAGGACGGCCTGATCTACCGGGCCGAACGGATCATCAACTGGTGCCCGCGCTGCCTGACCGCGCTGTCCGACATCGAGGTCGAGTACGCCGACGACGAGGGCGAGCTGGTCTCCATCCGCTACGGAGAGGGTGACAACTCGATCGTCGTGGCCACCACCCGGGCCGAGACGATGCTGGGTGACACCGCGGTCGCCGTCCACCCGGACGACGAGCGGTACAAGCACCTGGTCGGCACCGAGGTCGAGCTGCCGCTCACCGGCCGGAGGATCCCGATCGTCGCCGACGAGCACGTCGACCCCGAGTTCGGCACCGGCGCGGTCAAGGTCACCCCCGCGCACGACCCGAACGACTTCGAGATCGGCCGCCGCCACGACCTGCCCAACATCACGGTCATGGACGAGCGGGCGAACATCACCGCCCACGGTCCCTTCGAGGGGCTGGACCGGTTCGAGGCGCGGCCCGCGATCGTCGCCGCGTTGCGCGAGCAGGGCCGGATCGTCGCGGAGAAGCGCCCGTACGTGCACTCGGTCGGCCACTGCTCGCGCTGCGACACCGTGGTCGAGCCGAGGCTGTCGCTGCAGTGGTTCGTCAAGGTCGAGCCGCTCGCCCGCGAGGCGGGTAACGCGGTCCGCGACGGCCGCACCACGATCCACCCGGCCGACCTGTCCAAGCGGTACTTCGACTGGGTCGACAACATGCACGACTGGTGCATCTCGCGCCAGCTGTGGTGGGGCCACCGGATCCCGGTCTGGTACGGCCCGAACGACAAGGTCATCTGCGTCGGCCCGGACGAGGAGCCGCCGTCGGGTGAGGAGTGGACGCAGGACCCCGACGTCCTCGACACGTGGTTCTCGTCCGCGCTGTGGCCGTTCTCCACGCTCGGCTGGCCGGACGAGACCGCACACCTGGACAAGTTCTATCCGAACAGCGTCCTCGTCACCGGCTACGACATCCTGTTCTTCTGGGTCGTGCGGATGATGATGTTCGGCCTGTACGCGATGGACGGCAAGCAGCCGTTCGACAACGTGTACCTGCACGGGCTCATCCGCGACGCGGCGGGCAAGAAGATGTCGAAGTCGCGCGGCAACGTCATCGACCCGCTCGAGTGGCTCGACCGCTTCGGCGCCGACGCGGTCCGGTTCACCCTCGCGCGGGGCGCGAACCCGGGCAGCGACATGGCGCTCGCCGAGGAGTGGGCGGCCGGGTCCCGCAACTTCGGCAACAAGCTGTGGAACGCCACCAGGTTCGCGCTGATGAACGGTGCCACCGTGGCGAGCGTGGTGCCGCCGCGCGACCAGCTCACCGACGCCGACCGCTGGATCCTCGACCTCACCGACGCCGTCGTGTCCGAAGTGGACGGACTGTTCGACGACTACCAGTTCGCGAAGCTCTCCGACGCGCTGTACCACTTCACGTGGGACGAGCTGTGTGACTGGTACCTGGAGATCGCGAAGGTCCAGATCGGTGAGGGCGGGGCGCGTGCCGACGCGACGCGGGCGGTCCTCGGGCACGTCTTCGACGTCGTGCTGCGGCTGCTGCACCCGCTGGTCCCGTTCGTCACCGAGCGCCTGTGGACCACGCTGACCGGGGACGAGTCCCTGGTTGTCGCCGAGTGGCCGAAGCCGACCGGTGCGGCCGCCGACGCCGACGCGGCCCAGCGGATCGCGGGTGTCCAGAAGCTCGTCACCGAGGTCCGGCGGTTCCGGTCCGACCAGGGCGTCAAGCCGGGGCAGCGGGTGAAGGCCAAGCTGGTCGGGGTCGAGGACGCCGGCCTTGGGTCGCTCGCGACCGCGGTCTCGTCGCTGGCCCGCCTGGAGGCGCCGGGCGACTCGTTCACGCCGAGCGCGTCGATCGAGGTGTCGCTCCCCGGCGGGCACGTCCACGTCGAGCTGGACCTGTCCGGCACGGTCGACCTCGCGGCCGAGCGCAAGCGGCTCGAGAAGGACCTCGCCGTGGCGGAGAAGGAGCTGAAGGGCTGCGACGCGAAGCTGAACAACCCGAACTTCACCGACAAGGCCCCCACCGAGGTGGTCGCGAAGATCAAGGGTCGTCGTGAGGTGGCGGTCGCCGACATCGCCAGGATCACGGCGCGGCTGGAGATCTTCGGTGGCTGACGAGTCCACATTGGATGATCTCCGCCAGGTCGAGTCGGAGCTCAACACCCGTTGGCCGGAAACGAAGATCGAGCCGACGCTGGCACGGATCCGGCTGCTCGTCGACCTGCTCGGCGACCCGCACAAGGCCTACCCGGTCCTGCACGTGGCGGGCACCAACGGGAAGACCTCGGTCACCCGCATGATCGATGCGCTGCTGACGCGCATCGGTCTGCGGACCGGCCGGTACACCAGCCCGCACCTGCAGCTGGTGACCGAGCGGATCGCGGTGGACAACGCCCCGATCTCGCCGGAGCGGTATGTCGAGGTGTACCGGGACATCGAGCCCTACCTCGCGATGATCGACCGCGGCTCGGATGTGCCGATGAGCAAGTTCGAGGTGCTCACCGGCATGGCGTTCGCCGCGTTCGCCGACGCGCCCGTCGACGCCGCGGTGCTGGAGGTCGGACTCGGTGGCACCTGGGACGCCACGAACGTCGCCGACGCCAAGATCGCGATCGTGACGCCGATCAACATCGACCACGTCGAGTACCTCGGCAGCGAGCTCACCGGCATCGCGGCCGAGAAGGCGGGGATCATCAAGCAGGGCTCGATCGCGCTCCTCGCCGAGCAGACGCCCGAGGTGGCGGAGGTGTTGCTGCGCAAGGCCGTCGAGGTCGACGCGACGGTGGCGCGCGCGGGCCTGGAGTTCGGTGTGCTGCGCCGGGACGTGGCCGTCGGCGGGCAGATGCTGAAGCTGCAGGGCCTCGGCGGCGCGTACGACGAGATCTTCCTTCCGCTGCACGGTCCGCACCAGGCGAACAACGCGGCACTGGCACTCGCTGCGGTGGAGGCGTTCTTCGGCGCTGGCGCGCAACGGATGCTCGACCAGGACGCGATCCGCGAGGGCTTCGCGTCGCTGGTCGTCCCCGGCAGGCTGGAGCGAGTCCGTTCCGCGCCAAGCGTTTTCGTCGACGCCGCGCACAACCCCCACGGTGCGCGGGCGCTCGCGGATGCGCTCGACGCGGACTTCGGCTTCCGCAACCTCGTCGGTGTCGTCGGCGTGATGCAGGACAAGGACGTGCGCGGCATCCTGTCCGCGCTGGAGCCGGTGCTCCACGAGCTCGTGGTGACGACCAACTCCTCCGAGCGCGCGATGCCCGCGGAGGAGCTCGGCGACATCGCGACGGAGATCTTCGGTCCCGACCGCGTCGAGGTCCGGCCGCGACTCGATGACGCGATCGACGCCGCCCTCGCCCTGGCGGAGGCCGACGCGGACGAGCTGCTGTCCGGTATCGGCGTCGTGGTGACGGGCTCGGTGGTCACCGCGGGCGAGGCACGGGCGCTGCTGGGCAAGGAACCGGCATGAGTGCCAAACCGGTCGACCCCATGCGGTCCTTCGTCGGCGTCATGTCCGCGACGCTCGTCCTCGAGGTGATCGTCGTCCTGCTGGCGCTGCCGGTGGTCGCGAAGCTCGGCGACGGCCTCGGGACGTGGCAGGGCGTGCTGGTCGGCGCGCTGGCGCTGGCACTGCTCGTGACCTGCGCGTTCCTGCGCCGCCCGTGGGGCAGGTGGGTCGCGGCGGGCCTCCAGGTCGTGATGATCGCGTGCTGGTTCGCGGTCGTCGCGCTCGGCGTTCTGGGCCTGGTGTTCGGGCTCGTGTGGGCGGTGCTGCTGTGGATGCGCCACGACGTGGCCCGCCGCATGGCGGAGGGGCGTCTGCCGAGCCAGCAGACGACCCCGTCGGAGTAGCGAAACCCGCCAGCTAGGCTTCGCGCGCAGTAAGTTCCCCCATGAAGGAGTACCCACAGTCGTGAGCGAGCGCACCCTGGTCCTGGTCAAGCCGGACGGCGTCAGCCGTGGCCTGGTCGGTGAGGTCATCTCCCGCATCGAGCGCAAGGGCCTGAAGCTGGCCGCGCTGGAGCTGCGCAACGTCGAGCGGAGTGTTGCCGAGCAGCACTACGCCGAGCACTCGAGCAAGCCGTTCTTCGAGTCGCTGCTGGAGTTCATCACGTCCGGCCCGGTCGCGGCCCTGGTCGTCGAGGGCGACAACGCCATCGCCGCGTTCCGCCAGCTGGCGGGCGCCACCAACCCGGTGCAGGCGGCGAACGGCAGCATCCGAGGCGACTTCGCCATCGAGGTCCAGTACAACATCGTCCACGGTTCCGACTCCCCGGAGTCCGCGAAGCGCGAGATCGACCTCTGGTTCCCGGGCGTCTGAGCCTGTGACGGGGCTCGGCCTGCCGGCCGAGCCCCGCGATTCGCCCCTCGTCACCGCAGGTGGGCCGCTAGTGTGAGCGGCGCCGTTCGACGTGGGGGAGTACAGATGCCAGACATCGGTGGGTTCGGTCGCGGGCTGCTCAAGGGCGCCCTGTCGGCGACTGAGAAGGCGGCCGAGAAGGTCAAGGACGCCGCGGAATCCGCGTCCCGCCGCATGACCGACGACGATGACCCCGACGCGACCCAGATCGTCAGGAGCGGGGACACCGACGCCACGCAGGTCGTGCCGGACGACGACCCTGACATCACCCAGGTCATCCCGGGCTCGCAGACAACCGGCTCCGCCGCTCCTCAGAGCCCCCGCCCCGCCCCGGCTGGTCTCGCCCGGCACGGCAGCCCTGCCAGGCCCCGGCCCGGCCCGCTGACGCCGCAGGGCGGCTTCCCCGGCTCACCGCCCGGTGCGCCGCTGGGATCCGCACCAGGAGTGCCCCGCGCCTTCCCATCCGCCCCCGGTCCGCAGGCCCCGGCCGCCGGTCTGGCCACCCCGCCCGGCGGTGCCTTCCCGGCTGGGCCGCAGGGTGGTCCGCCTCCTCAGCGGTTCGCCGGACCCGCCACGCCGCAGGCAGGCGTCCCGCAGGCCGCACCGCCGAACCAAGCCCCGGCCGCTTCCCGTGGCGATGAGCCGAGCCTCGCCGACGAGCCCGAGGACCACGCGGACGCGGCCGAGGTGCAGGAGCTGGTCGAGATGTTCCAGCAGCTCCTCGCCAGGCGCAGGCCGCCGTCCGGTCCCATCCCCGGCGACTGGTCCATCGGCGTCGGTGACCTGCTCGCCGAGCACCCGAAGGTGCCCAAGCGCGTCCGCGGCCTCGTCGTCAAGCTGAACCGCTTCGGTGGCATCGCCTACTCGCCGCAGGAGGTCGCCTTCGACGGGGACGACGTCCCGTGGGAGAAGGTCACCGAGGTGCGGACCCGGCACGTCGTCGACTACCTCGTCGGCGACGCCGTCCAGCAGCAGGTCGAGAACCTGCCCATGCCGTGGTTCCCCGGCCGCAAGCGCCTGCTCGACGCGCTCGGCCAGGCCCTCCTCACCGTCACCATCGCCACCGCCAAGGACCAGCTCGAGAAGTTCGAGCTCGACCTGCGCGTGCCGGCCGAGGTCGTCTACAAGGCGTCCTTCGGGCGGAGCAAGGAGCTCAACGCGGGCGTGGTGTCCGCGCTGGTCCTCGCCGACCCGGCCGTCAACCAGTCGCTCATCGCCACCGCGCGGGCCCACGGCATCACCGTCACCAGTGGCGACGACGAGCTGCTTGCCAACGCGGACGAGCGGGCCGACAAGATCCGCGAGAAGGTGAAGGCCCTCGAGGCGGAGCTCGACCGCTTCACCGCGCGGTTCGGCCGCTCGGGTTAAACGGACAGGTCCCGTCCAGGGCCGCGCTTTACGCTCCGACAGTGGGAGACGAACTGGTCGTGGCGCGGGACCTCGTCAAGAGGTTCGGGCGCCTGACGGCGGTGGACGGCATCGACGTCGAGGTCCGGCGCGGGGAGGCGTTCGGCTTCCTCGGCCCGAACGGCGCAGGCAAGTCGTCCACCATGCGCATGATCGGCTGCGTGTCCCCGCGTTCGGGGGGTGACCTGCGGGTCCTCGGCATGGATCCGGATCACCAGGGCCCGCACGTCCGCGCGCGGCTCGGTGTCGTGCCGCAGCAGGACAACCTCGACACCGAGCTGACGGTTCGCCAGAACCTGCACGTCTACGGCCGCTACTTCGGCCTCTCGAAGGCGCACGTGCGCGCGAAGGCCGCCGAGCTGCTGACGTTCGCCCAGCTCACCGAACGCGCCGACGACGAGGTCGAGTCGCTGTCCGGCGGCATGAAACGGCGGCTCACCATCGCCCGCTCGCTGATCAACGACCCCGAGCTGCTGCTGCTCGACGAGCCGACCACCGGCCTCGACCCCCAGGCCCGCCACCTGCTGTGGGACCGGCTGTTCCGGCTCAAGCAGAACGGCGTCACCCTCATCATCACCACGCACTACATGGACGAGGCCGAGCAGCTGTGCGACCGGCTCGTCGTGATGGACCGCGGGCGGATCGCCGCCGAGGGCAGCCCGACGGCGCTGATCGGCCGCTACGCCACGAAGGAGGTGGTGGAGCTGCGTTTTCCTCCCGGCGAGGACCCGGTTGACGTGGAGGCGCGGCTCACCGGTCTCGCCGACCGCGTCGAGGCCCTGCCCGACCGGGTGCTGCTGTACGCCGCCGACGGCGAGGCCGTGCTCGGCGCGGTACACCAGCGCGGCGTCGACCCGGTGTCCAGCCTGGTGCGGCGCAGCTCCCTCGAGGACGTGTTCCTACGTCTCACCGGCCGCACACTCGTCGACTGACCAACCGTCCACAGTGGATTCCCGGAGCCGTCCCGGCCGGTGATTTGACGGTGTGCTCGGAAATCAGGCGCGCCAGGCCGGGTGCGGCGTGGTCAGCCCGTCGAGCGCGGCCCGTCCGGAGATCCCGGTCAGATCCCAGTCGATCGCGCCGAGCAGCAACGCGATCACCGCGTCCGTCAGCATGTTCGCGTCCTGCCAGCCCTGGCGCGTGTGCTGTTGCGGACGGACCCGGTGGCGCAGCACGAAACCGTCCAGCATGGCTTGGAGTACCGACGACAGCCGCTGATACGTCCACTCGGGACGCATCACGATGTCGAGGCCGTCCGCGAGCCTGCGGTAGATGTCGGTCCACGCCCGCCTCGCCGTCCGTGAACTGGGCGCGAACGCCGCCGCGAGGTGCGGATGTCGCGGCAGCAGCGGGGCGAGGTGCAGCACGAGATAGCTCCTCGGGTGCTGCACGAGGTTCGACAGCAGGTCGTCGGTGACGTCCGCGATGTAGCGGGAAACCGGCACGTCCGGGTTGTGCCGGGGGCCCGGGATCACAGGCTGTTCCCGCAACAGCGCGTACACCACGGCATCCGCCAGGAAGTCGCCGCGCGTGGCCCACCTGCTGAAGAACGCGCGCCGGCGTGCCGCCTCACCGGACCACGACGGCGCGAGCCGGATCACGTCGTCGGTGCGCAACCAGTCCAGCGCGGTCGGGAAGCTGATGTGCCCGAGGCGTTGTGACTGGCTGTCGCCCACCGGCTCCGCCTGCAGGAAGGCGTCCATGAGGTCCGCCGCCACGGAAAGGAAATGGATCGCCGTCGTGTCGTGGCGTGAGGGACGTGCGTGCAGGGCCACAGGCGGTTTTCCTCCAAGGCAAGGGAACCACCAGAAAGTGTGGCCCGGCAGGCCGTTCGAGAGCAGCCCGCGAAAGGGTGAAGCTTCAAATACGGAATGTGGTTCATCATCCGGATGGTCCTTCCGCCCTCCCCCGATTGGCGGTGATGATGGGCGAGGAGGACGAGCAAATGGTGCAGGGAGACGGCCGGGTCGTCGGGTCGGCGCACGCGGCGTTCATCGTCGTCGAGGGGATGTGGACCTGGTACCGGCGCAACTGGCGCGCCACCGTGGTGTCCAGCGTCGGCCAGCCCGTGCTCTTCCTGCTCGCGCTCGGGTTCGGCCTCGGGTCGCAGATCGAGCCCACCGCCGCGACCGGCGGCCTCGAGTACGTGGTGTACTTGGCACCCGCGCTCCTCGCGGCGACCTCCGTGCAGATCGCCGCGTTCGAGTCGACCTACCCGATCCTGTCGGCGTTCAAGTGGCAGCAGACCTATCTCGGCATCGCCGCGTCGCCCATCACCCCGGCCCAGATCTTCGCCGGGCACCTGACGTGGGTGGGCCTGCGTCTCGGCGTCTCGGGTGCCGCCTACCTGGTCGTGGCGGCCGCGCTGGGCGCGCTCACCGGGTTCGGCGTGCTGGGTTCGCTGGCGGTGTCGATCCTCACCGGGCTCGCGCTCTCCGCGCCGATCGCCGCGTACTCCGCGACCCTGCAGACAGAAGGACAGCAGTTCAGCGCCCTGTTCCGGTTCGTGGTGATGCCGATGACCCTGTTCGCGGGCACGTTCTTCCCGGTCGAGCAACTACCCGGGTGGGTGCGGCCGTTCGCGTGGATCACGCCGCTGTGGCACGGCACGGAACTGAGCCGCGGCGCCGCCTTCGGTGACCTGTCACTGCTCGCCGCCGCCGGCCACGTCGCGTACCTGCTGGCATTGCTGGCGGTCGGCACCTGGTTCGGCGTCCGCACGTTCACCAGAAGGCTGGCCGCGTGATGACGGCAGGGGACGGGTTGCTGCTGCGGGTGCTGCCGACGGGCATGTACGCGGGTCGCGCCCGCGTGCTCGTGGAGCGGTCGCTGCTGGTGAACCGGCGGGCCTGGCTCGCGGTCGTGTCCGGGTTCTGCGAGCCGCTGTTCTACCTGTTCGCCATGGGCATCGGTTTCGGCGCGCTGGTCGGTGACGTGGCCGGGCCTGGCGGCGAACCCGTCAGCTACGTCACGTTCGTGGCGCCCGCCCTGCTCGCCGCGTCCGCGATGAACGGCGCCGTGTACGACGCGACGTTCAACATCTTCTTCAAGTTCAAGTACGCCAAGCTGTACGACGCGATGCTGGCGACCCCGCTGGGTCCGGTCGACGTCGCCATCGGCGAGATCGCGTGGGCACTGCTGCGTGGCGGCCTGTACGCGGGCGGGTTCCTGACCGTCATGGCGGCGATGGGACTGCTGACGTCGGCGTGGGCGCTGCTCGCGTTGCCCGCCGCGCTGCTGGTGGCGTTCTCCTTCGCCGCGGTGGGCATGGCCTGCACGACGTTCATGCGGTCCTGGCAGGACTTCGACCTCATCCAGCTGGCCCTGATGCCGATGTTCCTGTTCTCCACGACGTTCTTCCCGCTGGACGTCTACCCCGCGTTCGTCCGCGTGGTGGTGCAGTGCCTTCCGCTGTACCACGCGATCGAGCTGATGCGGGCACTGTGTGCCGGGGTGGTCGAGGTCGGCCTGCTGTGGCACGTCGCGTACTTCGTGGCGATGGTCGCCCTGGGGGTGGTCGTCGCGGCACGCAGGCTGGGCGCCCTGCTGCTGCGCTGACGCCGCGGCAGCAGGGCGCCGCAGTGTCAGAACAGCGGACCGGTGATCGTGATGCCGAGCTCGCTGCCGTAGCCCGCGTACAGCGCGAGGATCAGCAGCGCGGCGCCGGCGAGCGCGATGTCCTTCTGGAACGCGATCATCTCATTCTGTTTGGCCATCGCGTCGGTCTCCTTCCAGAACGGGTGCATCAGGACCGCCGTCGGGATCAGGAAGATCACGAGCAGGAGGGCGCCGAGGTCGATCCAGATCCCGAGCAGCACCAGCAGTGCGCCGACGAGCATCAGCACGCCGCTGCCGAGCACGGCGAGCTTGGGCTGTGGCAGTCCGCGGGACGCGGCGTACCCGGCCATGGCGTCGGCCTTGGCGAGGTGGCCGAAGGCCGATCCGAGGAACAGGAGCGCGAACAGAATCCGGCCTATGAGAGCGACGACGTCCATACCGACCTCCGTCGAAGGGGATGGTTCAGGGCTCAACTATCCGCCTGCGCGATCACGTTCGCAACACACGTCGCCACGTCGCGTGGCCATTCCGCGACCCAGCCCCGCCGAGGCCCGAGGAGCCGCCACCCGACGCCGCCGACCAGGCGGGTTACTCTTGGGCCACTATGAGTGCCGAGTCCGTCTTTCCCCGTCTGGAGCCGTTGCTGCCCAGGGTGTCCAAGCCGGTCCAGTACGTCGGTGGGGAGCTGAACTCCACCGTCAAGGACTGGGACGCCACCACCGTGCGGTGGGCGTTGATGTACCCGGACGCGTACGAGGTCGGGCTGCCCAACCAGGGCGTCATGATCCTGTACGAGGTGCTCAACGAACTCCCCGACGTGCTGGCCGAGCGCACGTATGCCGTGTGGCCGGACCTCGAGGCCCTCATGCGGGAGCACGGCGTCCCGCAGTTCACCGTGGACGCCCACCGCCCGCTCGGTGCCTTCGACCTCCTCGGCGTCAGCTTCTCGACCGAGCTGGGCTACACCAACCTCCTGACCGCGCTCGACCTCGGCGGCATCCCACTGCACGCGGTGGACCGCACCGACGAGCACCCAATCGTGATCGCGGGCGGCCACGCCGCGTTCAACCCGGAGCCGATCGCCGACTTCGTCGACGCGGCGGTGCTCGGCGACGGCGAGGAAGCGGTCCTCGAGATCACCGACCTGGTCCGGACCTGGAAGCAGGAGGGCCGCCCGGGCGGCCGCGACGAGCTGCTGACCCGGCTCGCCGAGACCGGCGGCGTGTACGTCCCCAAGTTCTACGACGTCACCTTCGACGACGCCGGCGCGCTGAACCCGGTCACGCCCAACCGGGACCGGGTGCCCGCGACGGTGGCCAAGCGCACGACGATGGACCTCGACGCGTGGCCGTACCCGAAGCAGCCGCTGGTCCCGCTCGCCGAGAGCGTGCACGAGCGGATGAGCGTCGAGATCTTCCGCGGCTGCACCCGCGGCTGCCGGTTCTGCCAGGCCGGCATGATCACCCGTCCGGTGCGCGAGCGGTCGATCCAGGGCATCGGCGAGATGGTCCACAGGGGTCTGGAGGCGAGCGGCTTCGAGGAGGTCGGTCTCCTCTCGCTGTCCAGTGCGGACCACTCGGAGATCGCCGAGGTCACCAAGGGTCTCGCGGACCGGTACGAGGGCACCAACACAGGTCTGTCGCTGCCGTCCACCCGGGTCGACGCGTTCAACATCGACCTCGCGAACGAACTGTCCCGCAACGGCCGCCGCTCAGGGCTGACCTTCGCGCCAGAAGGTGGCAGCGAGCGGATTCGCCGCGTCATCAACAAGACGGTGTCCGAAGCCGACCTGATCCGCACGGTCAGCGCCGCGTACGCCAACGGCTGGCGGCAGGTCAAGCTGTACTTCATGTGCGGTCTGCCGACCGAGACCGACGACGACGTCCTGCAGATCGCCGCGATGGCCCAGGAGGTCATCCGCGCGGGCCGGAAAGCCAGCGGCCGCAAGGACATCCGCTGCACGATCTCGATCGGCGGGTTCGTCCCCAAGCCGCACACGCCGTTCCAGTGGGCCCCGCAGTGCGACCCGGACACGGTCGACTCCCGTCTGCGCAAGCTGCGGGAGGCCGTGAACTCCGACCGCGGCCTCGGCCGCAACATCGGCATGCGGTACCACGACGGCAAGCCCAGCCTCATCGAAGGACTGCTGTCCCGCGGGGACCGTCGCGTTGGCCGCGTCATCGAGCGCGTCTGGCGTGAAGGCGGCCGTTTCGACGGCTGGAGCGAGCACTTCTCCTACGAGCGCTGGACCACCGCCGCCGCGGCCGAGCTCGAGCCGCTGGGCGTCAACATCGGCTGGTTCACCACGCGGGAGCGCACCGAGGACGAGGTCCTGCCGTGGGACCACCTCGACTCGGGCCTCGACAAGGGCTGGCTGTGGGACGACTGGCAGGACGCGCTGTCCGAGCAGGAGCTGGACGACTGCCGCTGGACCCCGTGCTTCGACTGCGGTGTCTGCCCGGCCATGGGTACCGACATCGAGATCGGCCCCACCGGGCGGAAGCTGCTGCCGCTGACGCCCGTGTAGTCGTCAGCGGCCGGTGACCGCTGCCAACGCGTCGACCAGACCGTGGCCGTAGAACCCGTTGTACGGCTTGTAGCCCGTGCAATAGGCGTCCTGCGCCCCGGTGTCGTCCAGGTCGTAGTCGGCCGGGCAGGGCAGCGGCTCCGCTTCCTCGGTCAGCATCTTCGTGATCGTCTGCGACGTCGCTTCCGGGTTCTCCGACGCGATGAGCGCGGCGACACCGGCGACGTGCGGGGCGGCCATCGACGTGCCGCAGAACCGGTCGTAGCCGCCCGGCACCGTGGACAGCACGCAGTCGTTCTCCTGCTGCTTGGCACCCGACGGGTCGTACGCCTTCGGTTTCGTCTCGCCGCCGGGCGCGGTCACGTCGACCACGCCGAGCCCGTAGGAGCTGTAACTGGACTTCAGCTCGTTGCGGCCCACCGCCGACACGGCCACCACGCCGCGCAGCCCCGCAGGCAGCACCTTGCAGCTGCCGTCCAGCGTGCGCCGTTCCGCCTTGCCGGAGGCGGCCGGGTTGTCGGTGGTCCGTCCACTCGGGTCGGCCAGGTCGGCGCCCTCGTTCGTGGCCGCCGCGACGGTCAGCACGCCGTGCTGCGTCGCGTAGTCCACCGCACGCCGGACCGACTCGAACACGACGTGCTCACTGTCCCGGTCGCACGTCATCAGCCAGGGGTCGACGAAGTAGCTGTTGTTGGTGACCTTCATCTTGTTGGTGGTGGCCCACATCAGCCCGCACACCGCGTACTCCGGGAGGATGTAGCCCTGGTCGTCGACCACCTTCACCGACGCGATCCGCACGCCGGGCGCGACACCCGTGGTGCCGCGGCCGTCGTCGGCGGCCGCGATCGTGCCCGCGACGTGTGTCCCGTGTGGCGAGGTCGTCGGCTCCCACGCGGTGGGTGCCGGGTCGGCCTTTCCGGACAGGCAGCCCGCCGACACCGAGCGATCCAGTGCCGCGCTCAGGTCGGGGTGGTTCGGGTCGACTCCCGAGTCGAGTACGCCCACCACGACGTCTTTGCTGCCCGGGTTGATCCGGCGCGCCCGGTCCGCGCCGATCATCGTCATGTCCCACTGCTCGCCGGTGCGGTCCGTTTCGTCCACTTCGGTCGGGTTGGAGGACGTGGTCGCCATCGCGGCGGTCTCGTCCTTGCGGGGGCCTTGCTGCGCCGCCAGGGCCTCTTCGGCGCTGAACGCCCGATCGGTGCCCATCCGCTCGGCGAAGTCGTCGTCGGACGAGCTGGCCACCGCTACGGCGATCTGTGGGTAGTAGACGGTGAGCGCACCGCATGCCGCCGCGATCTCGTTCACGGCCTCCGGCTGGGCGGTGCCGGGCTCGAGCAGGACCAGGTACCGGAGCTCGGCGTTGCCTGTAGAGCACGCGTCGGGCGGTGGGGTCACCGCCTGGGCGCTCGCGCTCACACCGGTCGTCACCAGGGACGTCGCGAACACCGCGGCACTGACCGCTGCCGCCGGTAGACGGCGCAGCAGAGGCACGGGTGACCTCCATTAGTTGGGGCGGCCGGTTCGGGGGCCGGCACTCCAATGCCCGGACGGTAGCCAGATTGCCGCTCGACAGACAAGCTCGCCGCCCGAATTGGACCTGGGGGTACGGTGCCAGCATTCCCGAGGGAACACCACCGGACCAGCCGGATACCACCAGAAGGAGTAGCGCTGACCCGCGACGACCGTCCGAACCCCTCCGCCTCGGCGGTACAGAAGCTGCGGCTCCGGTACGCCAAGCGCGGCCCGCTGAGGTTCACCTCACACCGGGACGTCGCACGCGCGTTCGAGCGCGCGTTGCGCCGGGCACGGGTGCCGATGGCGTACTCCCAGGGCTTCAACCCGCATCCGAAGGTCTCCTGGATCGGTGCCTCGCCGACGGGGGTCGCGAGTGAGGCCGAGTACGTCGAGATACAGCTGGTCGAGGTGCTCGAACCGGACGAGCTGGTCCGCGTCCTGGACGCGGCGATGCCACCCGGGCTGGACCTGCTGGAGGCCGTCGGTGTGCCGGTCGGCACCGGTGGAGAGGCGCTCGCGGACCGCATGGAGGCCAGCCGGTGGCGGATCGAAATTCCCGGCGTGGCGTCCGACACGCTCAAAGCGGCGTGGGAGGGACTCGTCGCGGCGGAGGTTGTCGAGGTCGAGCGCCTGACCAAGCACGGAATGCGCACGATCGACGCACGCTCCGCGATCGTCACCGGATGGGTCGAAGATGACCCGGTCGTGTCTCCTTCAACCACTCAACCCGGACCATGTGGGATACTCGTCGTGGTTGTCCGGCAGCTGACACCTGCTGTTCGACCGGACGACGTGTTGAGTGCGCTTCGCGTCGTCGCTGCTCTGGAACCGCCGGTGCCCGCGAAGGCGACCCGGATGGCCCAGGGACGGCTCGACGACAGCGGAGGTCTGTCCGACCCGTTGGCCCCAGACCGGGCCGCGCGGGCTTCGGCGTGCGGGTGACGCTCAACGCGACGTTGTGACTGACCTGCCGTGCTCGCCGGGAAGGCCCGGTGCACACGGCGAGAGGCGAGGATTCCCGCCGCACAGCGGCGGAAAAGACAGCACGCTTCACCGGGAGGAGCACGGTGAGGCGAGGACAACGAGGCCCCTGTGTGGCCGCGTCCGAGAGTGCTGGTGCCTGACGGCGCCGGCGCTGATGGACGCGCCCGGGGGTGAAGGAGCTACATGTCGGATATGTCGACGCCTGCCGGAAACACCGGCGGGGACACCACCACACCCACCACACCAATCGCCGCCGCGCTCGCGGACCTGCCAGCCAGGCTCCGCGTGCACGCGCTCGCCAAACTGCTGGGTCGCAGCAGCCGCGAGGTGCTCGCCGCCGTCACCGCGCTCGGTGCCGACGGCCGCAGCGTCCAGTCGAGCATCGACCGGGAGCTGGCACTTCGAGTGGCCGAGTCGCTGGGCGTGACGGCGGCCGACCCGGCCGACGCCGAGCAGGCGGCCACTGAACAAGCCGCGACCGAGCAGGCCGCGCGGGTCGCGCCGCAGACGACGACTCCGGCCGCCGGGGCTCAGGGCTCGCCCCACGTCGCGGGCACGCCGGGCTTCAGCGAGCCCCCGGCCCCACGTGCCCAGGTCGCCGAGTCGCAGTCGACCAGGACCACGCCGCCGACGCCGGTGTTCGCGTCGGCGTCGCCGCTGTTCCTCCCGCCAGAGCCGCCCGCCGCGCCTCCCCGCGTGGCTGTCCGCCCCAAGGACGAGCCGGAGCCCGAGCCGGAGCCAGTCGAGGACGAGGTCGACGATTCCGAGGACGCCGACGATTCCGACGAAGGCAGGCCGCGTCGCCGCCGCGGGCGCCGTGGGCGTGGCCGTGGCAAGGGTGGCCAGGACGACGTCGCTGGTGACGAGGCCGACGAGGTCGAGCAGAAGCCTGCCGCCAAGCAGGTCGAAAAGGTCGACAAAACGGACAAGCCGAGCAGGCGCAAGGCCAAAGAAGAGCCCGAGGCCGACGACACCGACGAGGACGCGGCGGAGGGCGAGGACGCGGCCACCCGCCGCCGTCGCCGCAGGCGCCGCCGCCGCGGTGGCGCGGACGACGAGGCCGGCAACCCGACCGAGGACGACCCGCCGAACACGGTCGTGCATGTCCGCGAGGCTCGCGAGGACAAGGACAAGAGCGAGTCCGACGGCCGCGACGAGGTGCGCAGCGTCCGCGGCTCGACCCGCCTGGAAGCCAAGCGCCAGCGCCGCCGCGACGGCCGCGAGGCCGGCCGCCGTCGTGCCCCGATCCTCTCCGAGGCCGAGTTCCTCGCCCGCCGTGAGGCCGTCGACCGCGCCATGGTCGTGCGCGAGCGCGGCGACCGGATCCAGATCGGCGTGCTCGAGGACGGCGTGCTCGTCGAGCACTTCGTCACCTCGTCGGGCACCGGGTCCCTG
This sequence comes from Actinophytocola algeriensis, assembly GCF_014203735.1. Classification (GTDB taxonomy): domain Bacteria; phylum Actinomycetota; class Actinomycetes; order Mycobacteriales; family Pseudonocardiaceae; genus Actinophytocola; species Actinophytocola algeriensis. The sequence continues at coordinate 883,269 of NZ_JACHJQ010000001.1, forward strand.
GTCGGCAACGTCTACCTGGGCCGTGTCCAGAACGTGCTGCCCTCGATGGAGGCCGCGTTCGTCGACATCGGCCGCGGCCGCAACGCCGTGCTCTACGCCGGTGAGGTCGACTGGGACGCCGCCGGTCTCGAGGGCAAGGCCCGCAAGATCGAGCAGGCCCTTTCGACGGGTGACAGCGTCCTCGTCCAGGTCACCAAGGACCCGGTCGGCCACAAGGGTGCGCGCCTGACCACCCAGATCAGCCTCCCCGGCCGCTTCCTCGTGTACGTGCCGGGTGGTGGCGCCACCGGCATCTCCAGGAAGCTGCCGGAGAACGAGCGCCGCCGCCTCAAGGACGTGCTCAAGCGCGTCGTCCCCGAGGACGCCGGCGTGATCATCCGCACCGCCTCCGAGGGCATCAGCGAGGAGGAGCTGGCGCGCGACGTCCGCAGGCTTCAGGCCCAGTGGCAGGTCATCAAGGACAAGACCGAGGGCACCAACGGCGTCCGCAAGGTCGGCGCGCCTTCGCTCGTCTACGAGGAGCCGGACCTGCTGGTGAAGGTCGTCCGCGACCTGTTCACCGAGGACTTCTCCGCGCTCGTGGTCCAGGGCGGCATCGCCTGGGAGACCGTCGACGCGTACGTCCGCCACGTCGCCCCCGAACTCGCCGACCGCGTCCGCAAGCACGTCGGCAACGCCGACGTCTTCGCCGAGTACCGCATCGAGGAGCAGTTGCTCAAGGCCCTGGACCGCAAGGTCTGGCTGCCCTCCGGCGGCTACCTCGTCATCGACCGCACCGAGGCGATGACCGTCATCGACGTCAACACCGGCAAGTTCACCGGCTCCGGCGGCAACCTCGAGGAGACGGTGACCAGGAACAACCTGGAGTCCGCCGAGGAGATCGTCCGCCAGCTCCGGCTGCGCGACATCGGCGGCATCATCGTCATCGACTTCATCGACATGGTGCTGGAGTCCAACCGCGACCTGGTCCTCCGCAGGCTGACGGAGTGCCTCGGCCGTGACCGCACCCGGCACCAGGTGGCCGAGGTCACATCTCTGGGCCTGGTGCAGATGACCCGCAAGCGGGTCGGCACCGGTCTGCTCGAGGCGTTCGGCACCACCTGCGAGCACTGCAAGGGCCGAGGCGTCCTGATCTCGACCGACCCGGTCACCAAGCCCGGCGGGTCGAATGGCCACACGCACCCCGAGCCGTCCCGGGGCAGCACCCGCCGCTCCCGAGGCCGCGGCGACGAGGGCAAGGACAAGGACAAGGCGCCGAACAAGGACGCCGCGAAGGAAGCCGCTGCCCTGGCCGCCAAGGAGGCCGTCCGCGACATCGCGAAGGCCACCACCACGAAGGGCCCCGGGAACGAGTCGGCGGAGCCCGAGACCGCCGAACCGGAAGCCCAGCCGGAAGCCCAGCCGGAAGCGCAGTCGGACGTCCAGCCGGAGCCGAAGGCCGAAACCCGCTCGGAAGCGCCCACGCGCGAACGCAGCCGTCACCGCAGCCGGAACCGCTCGGAGTCACGGACCGCGAGCAACGCAAACGGCACGGAGGCGGCCGCGAGCCGCGCCGAGACCAACGGCGTCCCCGCCGGCCCGGCTCCGACGGCCGACGAGCCGGCCGCCGAGGTACCGGCCCCGTCGGAGACGACGGACGAGACCGTGGCCGACGGTCAAGTCCCCAACCGTCCCGCGACGGATGAGCCCGCCCACAGCGAGCCCGCCGTCGCCGAGGCGGACCCGGCCTCAGCCCAGACCGCCGAGGATCGCGCTGAGCCGGTCATTGGCCGCTCGGATGCCGACCAGGTGGACTCGGAGCCGTCCGAGCCTGTTCAGCGTCCGTACGAGGGCACCAACGGTGCTGCTGATCACGCAGAGCCGGTCGAGCCTTCCGTGCCCGCTCCGTCCACCCCGCCGCGCAGGCAGCCGCGTCGTGCGGCGTCACGCCCGGCAGGGCCTCCGGTCTCGGCGCAGCGCGATGGCTGACCCCGGTTTGGTCCCCGTTCAGGCAGGCACGTATCCTGAAGGTCGGCCCGCCGCGTTGGTGGGCCGACTCGTGCGCGAGCCCGGTGTCATCTCGCCCGGTCGCCGCGTAGCCCCAAGGTTTTCCGAAGCAGTCGAGTAGCAGGAGAGTTGCGTCCGATGTACGCGATCGTCAAGACCGGCGGCAAGCAGTACAAGGTCGCCGTCGGCGACATCGTCGAGGTCGAGAAGCTCGACGGTGAGCCGGGCGCCGAGCTCACGTTCCCCGCACTGCTCGTCGTCGACGGGGACCAGGTCACCACGGACTCCGACGCCCTGGCGAAGGTGGCCGTGAACGGTGTCGTCGTGTCCCAGACCAAGGGCCCGAAGATCCGCATCCACAAGTTCAAGAACAAGACTGGCTACCACAAGCGGCAGGGGCACCGGCAGAAGCTGACCCGTGTCGAGGTCACCGGCATCAAGACCAAGTAGGAGCTGAACAGCCATGGCACACAAGAAGGGTGCGTCCAGCTCCCGCAACGGACGCGACTCCAACGCCCAGCGCCTCGGCGTGAAGCGCTTCGGCGGCCAGGAGGTCAACGCAGGCGAGATCCTGATCCGCCAGCGTGGCACCAAGTTCCACCCGGGCGTCAACGTCGGCCGAGGCAAGGACGACACGCTGTTCGCCCTGGCCGCGGGCGCGGTCCAGTTCGGCGAGAAGCGCGGTCGCAAGACCGTGAACATCGTCCCGGTCGAGGGCTGAGCCCGCGATCGAAGCAAGACCCCACGAGGGGCGGGCCGGCGAGTAATCGGCCCGTCCCTCTTTTGCGTTCTCAGGAAGGTTTTCGCAGTGTCCCGATTCGTTGATCGCGTGGTCATCCACGCCGCCGCGGGCGACGGCGGCAACGGCTGCGCCTCGGTGCACCGCGAGAAGTTCAAGCCCCTCGGCGGCCCGGACGGCGGCAACGGCGGCAACGGCGGCGACATCGTCCTCGTCGTCGACTCCGGGGTGCACACCCTGCTCGACTTCCACTTCCGCCCGCACGCCCGCGGTACCAACGGCAAGCAGGGGCAAGGCAGCAACCGCGACGGCGCGGCGGGCGAGTCCCTCGAACTGAAGGTGCCCGACGGCACCGTCGTGCTCACCGAGGACGGTGAAGTGCTCGCCGACCTCATCGGCAACGGCACCCGCTTCGTCGCGGCCAGGGGTGGCCGAGGCGGCCTCGGCAACGCCGCCCTCGCCTCCAAGGCCCGCAGGGCCCCCGGCTTCGCACTCCTCGGCGAGCCCGGCGAGGCCGCGGACCTCGTGCTCGAGCTGCGTTCCGTCGCCGACGTCGGTCTCGTCGGTTTCCCGTCGGCGGGCAAGTCGTCCCTGATCTCCGTGCTGTCCTCGGCACGCCCGAAGATCGCCGAGTACCCGTTCACGACGCTCGTGCCCAACCTCGGCGTCGTCACGGCGGGCGCCGCCACCTTCACCGTCGCCGACGTACCGGGTCTCATCCCCGGCGCGAGCCAGGGCAAGGGCCTCGGTCTCGACTTCCTCCGCCACATCGAGCGCTGCTCCGTGCTCGTGCACGTCATCGACTGCGCGACCTACGAGCCCGACCGCGACCCGGTGTCCGACCTGGACGCGCTCGAGGAGGAGCTGGCCCGCTACACGCCCGGCCTCGGTGGCAGCCTCGCCGAGCGCCCCCGGGTGGTGGTGCTGAACAAGATCGACGTGCCGGACGCCCGGGACCTCGCGGAGATGGTCCGCCCCGACTTCGAGGCCCGAGGCCTCCAGGTCTTCGCGGTGTCCACGGCCAGCCACGAAGGCCTCCGCGAGCTGTCCTTTGCCCTCGCAAAGGTCGTCGAGGAGGACCGCGCGTCCCGTCCGTCGCTCGAAGCGAGCCGCATCGTCCTGCGCCCGACCGCCGTCGACGACGCGGGCTTCACCGTCGTCGACGACCCCGAGCAAGAGGGCGGCTTCATCATCCTGGGCGAGCGCCCCGAGCGCTGGGTTCGCCAGACCGCGTTCGACAACGACGAGGCAGTCGGCTACCTCGCCGACCGCCTGAACCGGCTCGGCGTCGAGAAGGTGCTCGCGGACCGTGGTGCCAAGCCGGGCTGCCCGGTCACCATCGGCGGCGTGACCTTCGACTGGGAGCCCACCACTCCCGCCGGTATCGACGTGCTCATGCACAACCGCGGCAGCGACCCCCGCCTCGAGCGCAACGACCGGATCGGTGCGGCCGAACGCAAGGCGGCCAAGATCGCCCGCCGCACCCCGTCGAGCCTGGAGACGGCCGACCTCAAGACCGACGAGCAGGAAGACGACGAGTTGTCGTGACCGGAGTGCTGTCCGCGACCAGGTCGAAGGTGGCGGCCGCCAGACGGATCGTGGTGAAGGTCGGGTCGTCCTCCCTCACCACCGCGGAGGGCGGCCTGGACCCGGCCCGCCTCGACGCCCTTGTCGACGCCCTGGCTGCCCGCCGCACCGCGGGCAGCCAGGTGGTGCTGGTGTCCTCCGGCGCCATCGCCTCCGGTCTCGCACCGCTCGGCATCAGCAAACGACCCCGCGACCTCGCCACCCAGCAGGCCTCCGCCAGCGTCGGCCAGCTGGTGCTCGGCCATGCCTACGTGTCGTCGTTCGCCCGGTACGGCCTCCGCGTCGGCCAGGTCCTGCTCACGTCGGACGACGTCGTCCGACGCTCCCACTACCGCAACGCCCAGCGCACCCTGTCCCGCCTGCTGGCGCTGGGTGTGGTGCCGGTCGTCAACGAGAACGACACCGTCGCCACCGAGGAGATCCGCTTCGGCGACAACGACCGCCTCGCCGCGCTCGTCGCCTACCTCGTCGGCGCTGACGCACTGGTCCTTCTCTCCGACGTCGACGCCCTCTACGACGGCAACCCCAGCCGCCCCGGCGCGCAACGCATCACCGAGGTACTGGACCACTCCGACGTGGCTCACGTGCAGGCCGACGCCGGGGGCTCGGACATCGGCACCGGCGGCATGACCACCAAACTCGCCTCGGCCCGGCTGGCCTCGGCAGCGGGTGTCCCGGTGCTTCTCGCCGCGGCCACCGATGCCGCCAGCGCACTCGGCCCCGCCGACGTCGGCACCGCCTTCGCGACCGGCGGTCGCCGACTCACCCCCCGCCGCTTCTGGCTTGCCTACGCCGCCGACCCCCGAGGAAAGCTCCAGCTGGACGACGGCGCCGTCAAGGCCGTCGTCGACCGCCGCCGCTCCCTGCTGGCCGCGGGCATCACCTCGGTGACCGGCGAGTTCGAGGCAGGCGACGTGGTCGAACTGACCAACCTCCAAGGTGACGTCGTGGCCAGGGGAGTCGTCGCCTTCGACGCCACCGAGCTGCCCATGCTGATCGGCCACTCGAGCCCCGACCTCGCACCCGAACACCGCCGCGAGGTCGTCCACGCCGACGACCTGGTCCCGCTCCGGCACTGACGGGACGTCCAGCCGCAGTCGAGCGGCGTCGTGCTCGATGCGGCATGGCCAGTCAGTTCCGCGTGGGAATCACGGCCCGCGGCCCATTTCGACAATGCCACCAGTTACCTCATGTGGGCCGACGCCGCTGCCCAGGGCGAGGTCTGGCCCTGCCGCCGGTGCGCACCGCCGAGCAGTCGACCTCGAACAACTGGCTGGGTCGCTCGATGTCCGAGATCGCGCTGCGGGTGTTCGCGCTCGCGTCTCCGTTGAGGCGCAAGGCATTCGCCGACGTGGGCGCTGACTGAGACTATCCACTGTGTAGTTCTCAATGAACGAGCCGCGTTCCCAGCGGCAGTGGCGGTCGCCATCTGGCTCAGCACCCGGGGCCGGGGCGGCCGTGTTGCCGGCCTGGGTGCCGTCACCTCCGTCGTGCCGGCCGCGGAACGACACGTCAAGCGCACCCTCCGGACGCTTGCCGTGCCGGGAGTTTCCGCGTTCGCGCACCACCCATCGCCGGAGGGCGTCTCGACTCCGGAGATTCGGGTTCACGTGGCCAGCGCTGACCCGTGGGCGGTACGCGTACCGGAGGTGGTCTGTGGGCGTTCAGGTGGTGGTTGCCAGCACGAACGGCAGGACCGCGGGCACACCTGCCTCTCGCACCAGCTTGGTCGCGACCGTCATCGTCCAGCCCGTGTCGAGACGATCGTCGACCAGCAGCACCGGCCCGTCCACCGTGAACAGCCGTTCCGCCAGGTGTGCGTCGACGGTCAGCTTCGGCCACACCTGAGCCAGGCGCAACGCGCTGTTGGCCCGGTGCTCGCCGGACGGTTCCGAGCCGATCTCGCCGAGGAGGGTCAGCCGGCCGATTGTCGCGAGTCGCTCACCAAGGCTGGACACCAGCTTCGGCCTGCTCTGCGAGCCGATCGTCACCACACCCACCGGACGTTCCGCCCAGTCCCAGGACGCCAGAACCTGCACGCAGGCGTTCACCATGTCGCCCGGTACCGGCCCGTCCTCGGTGGTCGCCGAGAACAGGTCGCGCAAACGGTTGCCCCACCCGACATCCGTCAACCGACCGAGCGCCCTACCAGGCGCCGCGATCACCTCGGTGCCGATCCGACCGGACAGAGGCACGTCGAGCTTGGCCATACCGCTTGGCCATTGACGACGCGGATCGACCTCGACGCCGGGACGGCGTAAACGCTCGTCGGCCTCCTGAACCCGGTCCAACGAGACCTCGGTGCTCCACCTGGGGCCGGAACAGTTGTCGCACCGTCCACACGGCGTGGCGTGCGGATCATCCAGCTGCCGCAACAGGAACTCCATGCGGCAGCTGCTCGTCGACTGGTAGTCGAGCATCGTCTGCTGCTCGGCTGCCCTCGCCTCGGCGATGCCGCGGTAGCGCTCCCCGTCGTACTGCCAATCCCCACCGGTGGCGACCCAGCCGCCCTTGACCCGCCGTACCGCCCCGTCGACGTCCAGTACCTTCAGGACCATCTCGAGCCGCGATCGGGACAGGTCGCACTGCGGTTCGAGTGCCACTGTGGACAGTGGCCGGCCGGACGCGGACAGTGCGTCGACCACCTGCCGCACAGCGGGTTCCGGCGGGAACGCCAACGAGGCGAAGTACTTCCAGATCGCCCGGTCCTCCGTGCCGGGCAACAGCAGGACCTCCGCCCGGTCGACGCCACGCCCCGCTCGGCCGATCTGCTGGTAGTACGCGATCGGCGACGCAGGCGAGCCGAGATGGATCACGAATCCCAGGTCCGGCTTGTCGAAACCCATGCCCAGTGCCGAAGTCGCCGCAACGGCCTTGATCCGGTTGGCCAGCAGGTCCTGCTCGATCCGCTCCCGCTCGGCCGTATCGGTCTTGCCGGAGTAGGCGGCGGCCTCGAACCCGTTGTCCCGCAGGAACGACGCCACCTCGTGCGCCGACGCGACCGTCAGCGTGTAGATGATGCCGGATCCGGGCAGCTCGCCGAGGTGCTCGGCCAACCACGCCATCCGTGCCTGCGGCGTCGGCAGATCCAGCACACCCAGGTGCAGGCTCGCGCGGTCCAGCTCACCGCGCAGCACCAGCGTGTCTTTCCTGCCCAGGTCGAGCTGGTCGGCGACGTCGCGAACCACGCGGTCGTTGGCGGTCGCCGTTGTCGCCAGCACGGGCACACCTGCTGGCAGCTCGGTGAGCAACGTGCGCAACCTGCGGTAGTCCGGCCGGAAGTCGTGCCCCCAGTCGGAGATGCAGTGCGCCTCGTCGACCACCAGCATGCCTGCCGACGCGGTCAGCTCCGGCAGCACCGTGTCCCGGAAGTCGGGGTTGTTCAGCCGCTCCGGGCTGACCAGCAACACGTCGATGCGGCCTGCCAGGACGTCGGCCTGGACGTCCTGCCACTGGTCGAGGTTCGCCGAGTTGATGGTCGCCGCGTGCACACCCGCCCGCGCCGCCGCGTCGATCTGGTTGCGCATCAGGGCGAGCAGCGGCGAGACGATCACCGTCGGCCCGTTGCCCAGTTCCCTTAACAGCGCCGTGGCGAGGAAGTACACGGCCGATTTGCCCCACCCGGTGCGTTGTACGACGAGCGCCCGCCTGCGGTCGACGACCAGCGCCTTGATGGCTGTCCACTGGTCCTCCCGCAGCGTCGCGCCGTCGCCCGCGAGGGCACGGAGCCGGTTCTCTGCTGAATTGCGAAGTGCTTGCTCGTCCACGGGACCCACGATGGCGCATCGGGCGCGAGTGGGCCAGGAGAAGGCCGTGCGAATGGGACTTTCGCTCGGACAAGTGGTGGGTGACACATTCCGGCCGACCCGGCTGCACGTACGCTGACCAGCTATGACAGGTCGTCGGATCGGAATCATGGGCGGCACCTTCGATCCCGTGCACCACGGGCACCTGGTCGCCGCGAGCGAGGTCCAGGCCAGCTTCGACCTCGACGAGGTGATCTTCGTGCCGACGGGACAGCCGTGGCAGAAGAGCCACCGCAAGGTCAGCGCCGCGGAGGACCGCTACCTCATGACGGTGATCGCCACCGCCTCCAACCCGCGCTTCTCCGTGAGCAGGGTGGACGTCGAGCGCGGCGGCACCACCTACACGATCGACACACTCCGCGACCTGCGCGAGATCCACCCGGACGCGGAACTGTTCTTCATCACCGGCGCGGACGCGCTCGAACAGATCCTGTCCTGGCGGCAGGCCGAAGAGTTGTTCTCCCTGGCCCATTTCGTGGGCGTGACCAGGCCCGGCTACCGGCTCGACAGCAGACATCTGCCCGCCGGATCGGTGAGCCTCATCGACGTGCCCGCGATGGCGATATCCTCGACGGCGTGCCGTGAACGGGTCGCGTCCGGCCTCCCGGTCTGGTATCTGGTTCCGGACGGCGTCGTCCAGTACATCAGCAAGAGAGATCTCTATCGGGAGGCGTGACCCGGACTGCCTCGGCACGGGTACTCTCTCAGGGTTGAACTGCCGCCGCCGGCAGTACGAATCGAACGAGGAGTGACGTGGCCGCAACGCACGACGCACGGGAGTTGGCGCTGGTCGCCGCCAATGCGGCAGCCGACAAGAAGGCCAGTGACGTGATCGTGCTCGACGTGTCGGACCAGCTGGTCATCACGGACTGCTTCGTGATCGCCTCCGCACCGAACGAGCGGCAGGTCGGCGCCATCGTCGACAACGTCGAGGAGAAGATGCGCGACAGGGGCACCAAGCCGGTGCGCCGCGAGGGCGCGCGCGAGGGCCGCTGGGTGCTGCTCGACTTCGTCGACGTGGTGGTGCACGTCCAGCACGCCGAGGAGCGTGCCTTCTACGGCCTGGAGCGGCTGTGGAAGGACTGCCCACGCATCGACTTCGAGCCGGATGGCCCGCCCGACCAGCCGAACGGCGCTGAGGGCGGGCCGACGTGACCCTGCGCCGGCTCGTCCTGTGGCGACATGGCGAGACCGACTACAACGCCTCCAGCCGGATGCAGGGCCAGCTGGACTCCGTGCTCACGGACGTGGGGCGTAACCAGGCCAAGTTCGCGGTACCCGCCCTGGCCAGGTTCTCGCCGGACGTCGTCGTCGCGTCGGACCTGAAGCGGGCCACCGACACCGCGACGATCTTCACCGAGACCACCGGCGTGCCGCTGCGGTTCGACAAGCGGTTGCGCGAAACGCACCTCGGGCTCTGGCAGGGCATGACCGGCCCCGAGGTGGACGAGCAGTGGCCGGGTGCCCGGCAGATCTGGCAGACCGACTCGACGTGGACCCCACCCGGCGGTGAGGCGCGGGTCGAGGTCGCCGCGCGTGCCTCCGAGGTGGTCGCCGACCTTGACCAGTCCACTGAGGACACCGCGGTGCTGTGCGCGCACGGCGGCCTGATCACCGCGCTGACCGGGTACCTCCTGGAGCTGCCGGTCACCACCTGGGCGAAGCTGGGTGGCATCGGGAACTGCCACTGGGTCGTGCTTGCGCGGCGAGCGACCAGCGGCCTGTCCTGGCGGCTGATCGCGTACAACGCGGGCATCACCGGTTGACCACCCTTCTGGTGTTCGGGGACTCGCTGAGTTTCCACGGACCGGATGGCCCCTACCCGGCCGACGACGAGCGGTTGTGGCCCAATCGCGCCGCCGCGGCGCTGGGCGGGCGGGCTGAGCTGTTCGCGAGGGCGGGCTGGACCGCCCGCGACGCGTTCTGGGCTCTCACGAGTGACCCTGGGGTGTGGGCGCAGCTGCCGAAGGCGGACGTGCTGGTGCTGGGAGTCGGCGGCATGGACACCCTGCCCTCGCCGCTGCCCACCTTCCTGCGTGAAGGGCTGCGCTACTTGCGGCCCGACCCGCTGCGCCGCTGGGTGCGCGACCGCTATGTGGCCGCGCAGCCATGGCTGGCCAGGGCTCTGCGGGGCCGCCCTGTCGCGCTGCCGCCCGCATTGACCGTTCGCTACCTGGACCGGGTGCTCGAGTCCATCCGCGCGTTGCGGCCGGACCTGCCGGCGGTCGCGGTCCTGCCGCCGGTGCACCGGTCCAGCTCCTATGGCTTCGTCCACACAGGTCGACTCCTCGGGACCGCCGCGATCCGCGAATGGGGCGAGCGGTCCGGTGTGCCGCTGCTGGACCTGGCTTCGCTGGTCGGGAAGCACGTACTGGGCGGCCGGGGCAACCCGGACGGCATTCACTGGGGCTGGGAGGCGCACGAGCTGGTGGGCAAGGCCCTGGCCGATGAGGCAGGAGCTCTGCTCGACCGGCCGCGATGACGCTCATTTCGCCACCGACCACGTAGGCTCTCCGACCGTGCCGGTCGCAGTGGTCACCGATTCGAGTGCGTACCTGCCGGATGGCTTCGCCAACCGGCATGCGGTGCACGTCGTGCCGCTGCACGTGCTGATCGACGACCAGTCCGGGATGGACGGGGTCGACATCGGCCCGGTCGACGTGGCGGCCGCGCTGACCGGCAAACGCACGGTGACGACCTCGCGACCGAACCCGGACGAGTTCGAGCAGACCTACCGGCGGCTGCTCGACGAGGGCGCGGACGGTGTCGTGTCGGTGCACCTGTCCCGGGAGCTGTCCGGGACCTGGGAGTCGGCGCGGCTGGCGGCGCAGGAGGTCGGCGTCGACCGGGTCCGCGTCGTCGACTCGCGGACCACGGTCATGGGGCTCGGCTTCGCCGTGCTGCGCGCCGCCACGGTGGCGGCGGCAGGCGGCTCGGGGGAAGCGGTCGAGGAGGCAGCGGTGGTGGCGGCAGCGCGGACCACCACGTTCTTCATGGTCGAGACCCTCGAGTACCTGCGCAGAGGTGGGCGGATCGGGTCGGCGGCCGCGTTCTTCGGCACGGCACTCGCGGTCAAGCCGGTACTGCACGTGAAGGACGGCCACATCGTGCCGTTGGAGAAGGTGCGCACCACACACCGGGCGGTGTCCCGGCTCGTCGACCTGGCGGAACAGGCCACGGTGGCCAGCGGGGCGGACGGCGTCGAACTCGCCGTGCATCACCTCGCCGCCCATGAACGGGCGGTGGAGCTGGCGACCCGGTTGGACGAGCGGGTCGCGCCGTTGTCCGGGTGCCTCGTGTCGGAGCTCGGCGCGGCGATCGGTGCGCACACCGGTCCGGGCATGCTCGCCGTGGTGGTCTGTCCGGCCGACCGGTAACCCGCCACCGTCTCACAGCACACCGACAATTCCGCGCCCGAAACCGCCCGCCACGGGCAGTTGTCCACAGCCCACCGAGTTGTCCACAGCGGACGTCCACCGACCCTTCCGCCCACCCGTTCCCGCATATCGTCGAACCCGTGATCGAAACGACTGCACGGCGCGAACGGAGAACCGAAGCGACCCGGGACCGTCTCGCCGGCCTGATGGGCCAGGCGCGGGCGGAACCGCGAGAGGAGACCGCCGACCTGCCACCCGACCAGGGATGGGAGGACGTGTCGGTGGATCCGCCCGAGCCACCGCCGCGCGAGCCGTGGTGGCGGCGTGGCCTGGCGGGCAGGCTGATGGCCGAATGGACCCCGGAGACGGCCGGTGGAGGCAGGCGGAAGCTGGCCGTCGCGGTCGTCGGTGGGCTCGTGCTCACTGTCATGGTCGCCGTCGGCGTCGCCGTGTCGTCGGGTGGGACCGAGCACGAGGCACCGCCCGTGCTGCCGGTAGCCGCCGCGAGCGAGTCGGTGCCGCCGCCGGAGACGTCCATGGTGGTGAGCGTGGTGGGCCGGGTCTCGCGACCGGGGCTGGTCACGTTGCCGGAAGGTGCGCGGGTCGCCGACGCCCTGCGGGAGTCCGGCGGACCGATGCCGGGAGCTGATCTCGGTCCGCTCAATCTGGCTCGCAAGCTGGCCGACGGCGAACAGATCTACGTCGGTGTGCCACCGCCGCCCGGAACCGAGCCGGTTGCGGGTGCGACGGCGCCGGGGGAGCCCGAGAAGATCGACCTGAACGCGGCGACGCTGACGGATCTCGACACGTTGCCCGGGGTGGGACCGGTGACCGCGCAGAGCATCGTCGACTGGCGCGCCGAGCACGGCCGGTTCGACAGCGTCGACCAGCTGCGGGAGATCGACGGCATCGGGCCGAGCCGCTTCGAAAAGCTGCGGGACCTGGTAGTGACGCGATGATCAGCGGGTTGGGGCTCGACGTCGGTGGCAGGCAGGACTGGCGACTGGTGCCCGCGGCTCTTGTGGTGTGGTTCGCGACGATGGCGGGCCTGCTGCTCGGCTGGTGGTGGACCGCGGTCGGCGGGCTCGTCGGGGTCGCGGTGGGTGTCGCCGTGGTGGCCCGGTCCCGTGGGCGGTCGGCGGTCGCCAGGTGGTGGCGATTGGGCATGGCCTGGTCGTTGCTCGTGTGCGGCCTGCTGGTGGGGCTGGTCGGGACGCTGAGACTGCGGGCGGCCGCGGAGGACCCGCTGCGGGTGCTCGCGGGTGCCGGGGCGTCGGCGGTCGTCCGGGTCGAGGTCACTGAGCGGCCTAAGCCGGTGTTCTCCGCCGGGTTCGGTGGCCAGCAGGGCGGCGTGTGGACCGTGGTGGTGCCGGCTCGGGTGGTGAGTGCGGTGGTCGCTGGTCGTCCTGTGCGGTCGGCAGGGGCGGTCGTGGTGATCGCACCGGCCGAGCGGTGGCGTGCGCTGCTCCCGGGGCAGCAGGTGACCGCGACGGCGGCGATGGCGTCGGCTCAGCCGGGCGAGCTGACCGTGGCCGTCCTGAGGGTGCGTGGACCGCCGGAGGCCGTGAGTGAGGCAGCGGCGTGGCAGCGGATCGCGCACACCCTGCGGGCAGGACTGCGAGATGCGGCGGCTGTGCTGGACGCGGAGCCGCGCGGACTGTTGCCCGCGTTGGTCGTCGGCGACACCGATGAACTGCCTCCGCAGGTGGTGGACGAGTTCCAGGCGGCAGGGCTCGCCCATCTGCTCGCTGTGAGTGGCAGCAACCTGGCGATCGTCTGCGTGGCGGTGCTGTTGCTCTTGCGGACGTTGCGGTGTGGGCCGAGGACCGCGGCTGCCGGAGCCGTGCTCGCGCTGGTCGGGTTCGTGGTGCTGGCGGGGCCCGAACCGAGCGTGCTGCGAGCGGGCGTGATGGGTGCGGTCGGGCTGCTGGCTCTCGCGGTGGGGCGGCAGCGGGCGGCGTTGCCTGCGCTGGCCGTCGCGGTGATCGGGTTGGTGCTGTGGGACCCGGCCATGGCGGTGAGCATCGGGTTCGCGCTGTCGGTGCTCGCGACCGGCGGGCTCGTGCTGATCGCGCCGAGGTGGGCGGACCGGCTCGCGGGGCGGGGAGTGCCGCGAGGGTTGGCCGAGGCGCTGGCGGTGCCCGCGGCCGCACACCTGGTCACGGCGCCGGTGGTGGCTGGGTTCGCGGGTGAGGTCAGTCTTGTCGCGATCGGCGCGAACCTGCTGGTGGCGCCAGTGGTCGCGCCGGCGACCGTGCTGGGAGTGCTGGCGGCGGTGGCCGCGCCGGTGTCGCCGTGGCTCGCCGAGGTGCTGGTGCGGTTGGCGGGTCCGGAGGCGGACTGGCTGATCCTCGTCGCACACCACGCCGCAGGTGTGCCGGGAGCGGTGATCTCCTGGCCGGCGGGGTGGCTCGGCGGGGTACTGCTCGCCGGGTGCGTGGTGTTGCTGGTGGCGGTGTTGCGCAGACGGCGGCTGCGGGTGCTCATCGCCCTACTGCTGACCGGGCTGCTGGTCGTCGTGGTGCCGTTGCGGGTGATCGCGCCTGGTTGGCCGCCGGACGGATGGGCCGTGGTGGCGTGTGACGTCGGGCAGGGCGACGCGTTGGTGCTCGCGACGGGCGACGCGGGCCGAGCGGTCGTGGTCGACACCGGGCCGGAGGCGGCGCCGCTCGCCGGGTGTCTGGACCGGCTGGACGTGTCGCGTGTGCCGTTGGTGGTGCTGAGCCACCTGCACGCGGACCACGTCGGTGGACTGGAGGCGGTGCTGTCGGACCGGGCTGTGGGGGCTGTGGGCCTCAGCCGGGCCCGGGAACCGCGTTGGGCTTGGGAGGAGGTGCGACGGCAGGCGCGGGACGCCGGGGTGCCGGTGGTGCAGTTGACCGCCGGGCAGCGGCTGAGCTGGCCGGGGTTGGTGATCGAGGTGTTGGCGCCGGACGAGGAGGAGGTGATGCCGGCGGCGGAGTCGGACGGTACGGAGATCAACAACGCGTCGTTGGTGTTGCGGGCGAGCACGCCGGCTGGGCGGGTGTTGCTGAGCGGGGACGTGGAGTTGTCCGCACAGGCACGGTTGCTCGACGGACGGGCGGACCTGTCCGCGGAGGTGATCAAGGTGCCGCATCACGGTTCGCGGTACACGTCGCCGGAGTTGTTCTCGGCGACGCGGGCGCGGATCGCGCTGGTGAGTGTCGGGGCCGGGAACCGCTACGGGCATCCCAGTCCGTTCATAATGCGACTGCTCGCACGGGCCGGGGTGCTGGTGTTGCGGACCGACACGAGCGGGGACACCGCGATCGTGGCGACGGATGCCGGGCCTCGGGCGGTCACCCGGGGTGCGTCGCGGGGACCACCTGGTGGCTCTCCGTGAGTCCTGTGCCGCGGACGGAGGGGTTGGTGCGGATCGGCTAGCTTTGCCTGGTGTTCGACAAGCTGCGGAAAGCCGTTGTCGGTGGAGATGTGCCGACTGAGCCGGTGGTGGTGCGGATCCAGGACTCCGGGTTCGGCACGTTCATCGTGACCGGTGAGTGGGATCCACGAGTCGTGACGGTGACCGGGCCGTGGCAGGCGACGGTGAGGCTCAGCGCGCCGTTGCAGGTGCCCGACGTGTTGAAGCGACATGTCGTGTTGCTGATCCGGCCGCCGCGCATCGTGCCCACCGACCGGCACGCGGTCACGTTGACCATCGACGGGCAACCCGCGCCGCTGGACTGCGGGCGGCGTGCGCTGCGCCGGGCGACGTTCAACGTCCGTGCCAGCGCGGCGGGCCGGGAGTACCTGCTGCGTCACGAAGGTCGGTGGCGGGCTCGGTTGGAGCGCAACGGGCAGCAGGTGTCGCGGTTGTCCACATCGGATCGTGGGGCGACATTGCACGCCACGTACCAGCCGGGCGCGGACGTCGTGGACGCCACGGTGGGTGTGGCGCTGGGTTTGGTGCTCGGCGTTGGGGCGCCTGGGTTTCTGCGGAACCTTCTCGCCGTGCTCTGACCGTTGTCCGGACAGAGCACGGCGAGGGTGGGACTCAGTCGGCCAGTGCTCGGCGGACGGCATCCGCGGACGGGGGCACCGTTGCGCGCGGGCCCACCTTGTCCTCCACGGCGTCCAGGGTCTTGAGGCCGTCGCCGGTGATGAGGAGGACCGTCTCGGCCTCCGGGTCGAGCTGGCCGGTCTCGATGAGCTTCTTGGCCGTGGCCACGGTGACGCCACCCGCGGTCTCGGCGAAGATGCCTTCGGTCCTGGCCAGCAGGCGAATGCCTTCGACGACCTCCTCGTCGGAGACGTTCTCGACCGCGCCGCCGGTGCGGCGGACGACGTCGAGCACGTACGGGCCGTCGGCGGGCGCGCCGATCGCGAGAGAGCGGGCGATGGTGTCGGGCTTCACCGGCGTCACGACGTCGTGGCCCGCCTTGTAGGCGGCCGCGACCGGGGAGCAGCCCGTGGCCTGCGCGCCGAACACGCGGTAGGGCTTGCCGTCGACGAGGCCGAGGTCGGTCAGCTCGCGGAACCCCTTGTCCACCTTGGTGAGCTGGGAACCGGACGCGACCGGCACGACGATCTGGTCGGGCAGGCGCCAGCCCAGCTGCTCGGCGACCTCGTAGCCGAGGGTCTTCGAGCCCTCCGCGTAGTACGGCCGGACGTTGACGTTCACGAACGCCCAGTCCTCGTGCTCCGCGGCCAGTTCGGTGGCGAGGCGGTTGACGTCGTCGTAGTTGCCGTCGACGGCGATCAGTGCGCCGTCGTACACGGCCGTGGTCAGGACCTTCGCCCGCTCGAGGGACGACGGGATGAGTACCACCGACTCCCAGCCCGCGCGGGCGGCGGCGGCCGCGACCGCGTTCGCGAGGTTGCCGGTGGACGGGCACGCGAGCACCCGGAACCCGAGCTGGCGTGCGGCGGCGAGTGCGACGCCGACGACGCGGTCCTTGAAGGAGTGCGTCGGGTTGCCGGTGTCGTCCTTGACCCACAAGGACTTCACGCCGAGAGCGGCCGCCAGGCGGTCGGCCTTCACGAGCCGGGTGAGGCCGGGGTCGGTGTTGGGGTATGCGTCCACATCGGACGGTACGGGCAGCAGCTTGCGGTAGCGCCAGATCGACTTGGGTCCCGCCTCGATCTCCGCTCGGGTGATGTCACCGAACTCGTAGGAGACCTCGAGCGGGCCGAAACACTCGGCACACGCGAATTCCGGGGCGAGCGGGATCTGGTTGCCGCACTCCCGGCAGGTCAGGGCGCGTGCGGGCCCGAGGTTGAGCGTGGTGTGGCCGGGGTCGGCGGTGATCGTCATCGCGAGGTATCTCCTCATCTGTCCCGCGTGCGGGTCGGAATTGGCACCGTGATCGTCGCCGTTATCGCGGTCGCGAATGACGTGGCTGACGCCGGTTGCCGGGGCTTCGTCGGGCCGATCCCTCTGCCCCTCTGGATGAGCGGTATTCAGTTGTCTGCCGGACACGTTACGGCACACCCCCGTCACCCGGCCAATGTGAGGTCCATCATTCGAGACCCGCTTCAGCGGTTCTCCACAGCGGCGGGCGTGCCTGTCGATCCGGCCTCGACGGGTGATGCGAGGATGGCGGGGTGAAGGCGCCCGCCGTGACACCGCCCGCACTGCAGCTGGTGCTGGGCGACGAGGAACTGCTGGTCGAACGGGCTGTCCAGGCCGCGGTTGAGTCGTCGCGGCTCGCTGACCCGACGGCCGAGACGACCCGTGTGAAGGTGACCGATCTGACCGGCCCGGAGCTCGCGGAGCTCGTCAGCCCGTCGCTGTTCGCCGAGCGCCGCGTGATCGTGCTGGAGGGCGCCCAGGAGGCGGGCAAGGACATCGCCGCGTCGATCACCGCCTACGTGAAGGAGCCCGCGGACAGCGTCCAGCTGGTCGTGCTGCACAACGGCGGTGGCCGCAAGCCGGGCAAGGATCTGGTCACCGCGATGAAGTCGGCCGGCGCGCAGGTCGTCGACTGCCCGAAGATCACCAAACCGGGTGACCGCGAGTCGTTCGTCCGCAACGAGATCCGCCAGGCAGGCGGCAAGACGGACATGGAGGCGGTCCGCGAGCTGATCGAGTCCGTCGGTTCCGATCTGCGGGAGCTCGCCGCGGCATCCGCGCAGCTGGTCGCGGACACCAACGGCCAGGTGACGGTCGAGGCGATCCGCCGCTACCACCGAGGGCGCGCGGACGTGACGGGCTTCGCGGTGGCGGAGAAGGCCGTCACCGGCGACGTGACCGGGGCGCTGGAGATGCTGCGCTGGGCGATGCAGCTCGGGGTGCCGCACGTGCTCGTGGCCGACGCGCTGGCGGACGCGGTGCGCACGGTGGCGAAGGTGTCGGGCGCGGGCCGCGCCGACCCGTTCCGGCTGTCGAGCGAGCTGGGCATGCCCGCGTGGAAGGTCCGGAAGGCGCTGGCCCAGTCGCGCGGCTGGCACCCGGCGGGCCTGGTGATGGCGATGCAGGTGGTGGCGGACGTCAACGCGGACGTGAAGGGCGTCGCGGTGGACGCGGGCTATGCGCTGGAGCGAGCGGTGCTGAAGCTGGCGGAGGCACGGCGCCGGGCTTGACCGCACCCGGGAGCGGGCGGCTGACGCCGGCGCTGCCGAGCTCGGACTGGGCTCGTGAGCTGCGCTGATGCTGTCCTGGAAACGACAGAGGGCGCGTCGGCTGGTGCCGACGCGCCCTCCGGATGCTCTGGGTCAGAGCTGGTTCGCGCGGTTCGCCATGGCGGACTTCTTGTTCGCCGCCTGGTTGGCGTGGATCACGCCCTTGCTGGCCGCCTTGTCGAGCTTGCGGCTGGCGTCCTGCAGCAGCTCCGTGGCCTTCGCCTTGTCGCCGGCGTCGGCTGCTTCGCGGAACTTGCGGATCGCGGTCTTCACCGAGGACTTGACGGACTTGTTGCGCAGGCGCGCCTTCTCGTTCGTCTTGATCCGCTTGATCTGCGACTTGATGTTGGCCATGGGGGACTACTCCTCGATGTCGATCACGGTGGTCGTGGCCGCATTTCGGGTGGCCCCTCCGGAACGGTGGGTTTCCTCCTGGGCGGAATGCCACACGGGCACGACCCGGTGAGACTACCAGGGGCCCTCAGCGGCCTCCCAGGATGCTCCTGGTCAGGGCCTGCCGCTGGTCCATCAGCTCTGCCAGGGCCTTGTCCAGCGTGGCCTCGGTCATCTGGGCGGCGCCCTCCTCCACCTGCTGGAGGACTGCCCGTCGCACGAGTTCCTTGATGAAGCTCGCCGTCACGCCCTGCGTCGCCTCGACCACGTCGTCCGCCTTGGGCAGGTCCAGGGTTGTCTTCCTGGCGTAGAGGCGGAGCAGGCGTTCCCGGCACTCGGCGTCCGGTTTCGGGACCTCGACCGCCAGGTCTATCCGGCCTGGCCGCTCCGTCAGCGCTTCTTCCATCGTGTCGACGCGGTTCGTGGTCAGGACGAAGGTCACGTCCGCCTCGGAACCGATGCCGTCCATCTCGTTCAGCAGCTCGAACAGGACCGGGTTGCCGTCCATGGACCTGGAGCGGTCCTGGGCGATCAGGTCCACGTCCTCGACCACCACGACTGACGGCGCCAGTCGCCTGGCCAGGGCTGTGGTGGAGCGCAGGAAGCGGATCATCGCGACGCCGCTCAGCACGAAGACCGTGCACTCCGGGGTCCTGCTCAGCAGGTACCGCACGGTGTGGGTCTTGCCAGTGCCCGGTGGGCCGTAGAGGAGCAGACCGCGTTTCAGGTGCTGGCCGTGGGTCTTCAGGGCCTCGGTCTGCTCCTCGCTGCGGACCACGTGGCGCTCTATCGAGGTGAGCACGCCGTCGGGGAGCACCACGTCCTCTGCCCGCAGTGCCGGTCTCGGCAGGAACGTCAGCAGCTGGTTGTGCCGGTGCTCGTTCCTGCCGAACGACAGGACCTGGCCGCGGAACACGTCGTGCTCCCGCATCAGCCGCTCGATTTCCTCGCGAACCGTGGCCGCAGTGGCGCGGTCCGCGGCCAGGAGTTGCAGGTGGCAGCGGTCTTCGCCGCGATCCTCCTGCGCGCCCTGGACCGCCAGGACCAGCGGTGTGCCGTCCGGTGCCGCTGTGCAGACCAGGCCCAGCTGGACCGCCTCCGTCGAGGCGTCCGGGCCGGTCGCGACCGTCGTGTAGTCGACCGCGCCCAGCTGGTAGGAGCGGTTGGTCGCCGCCTCGGCCAGCATGTCGATCACCGTGTTGAAGTGTCTGTTGCCCGCGATCCCGAACCACACCGCGTCCGGGCTGCGGGCCGCCAGGTAGGCGTCGACCCCGCGCTGCAGGTTCACGTGCTCGAACGCCGGCAGGTGCAGCGCGACGTTCGGGATCTCGGTCAGCGGGCAACCGAGGTGGTCGGTGATCCGGTTGATCAGCGGCGAGTCGTCAGCACCGTGGAGAGCGTGCTGTGCGGACTCGAACACCGCCTTCACGGCCTGGGCCAGTTCGCGGGCGTCGGTGACGTTCACATCTCCACAGTGCCCTGGTCGGCGCCCTCCGCGCCTCCGGGATCTCCACCATTTTCCCCCGAGGGATCTTCCTTGGGAGGCCGCCCCCGCCGGGGGAGCTTCCCCACGTTGTCCGGCAGCCGTCCCGCCTGCGACAGCGCCCGGCGGAGCAGGAACTCGATCTGCGCGTTGGTGCTGCGCAGCTCGTCACCTGCCCAGCGCGCCACCGCGTCGTGGACCACCGGATCCAGACGGAGGAGGACTTTCTTGCGCTCCGGCACGGAATCAGTGGTACAGCGAGCCGGTGTTGACCACGGGCTGGGTCTCGCGGTCCGAGCACAGCACCACGAGCAGGTTGCTGACCATCGTCGCCTTGCGCTCCTCATCCAGGTCGACCACCTCCTGCTCGGCGAGCTCCCGCAGCGCGAGCTGCACCATGCCGACCGCGCCCTCGACGATGCGCTGCCGTGCCGCGACCACCGCGCCCGCCTGCTGGCGGCGCAGCATCGCGCCCGCGATCTCCGACGCGTACGCCAGGTGCGTGATGCGCGACTCGATCACCTCGACGCCGGCGGCCTCCACCCGCGCCGCGATCTCCGCCGACAGCTTCTCGGTGATCTCCGAGGCGTTCTCCCGCAGCGACAGCTGCTCGACACCGTGCGCGTCGTACGGGTAGCTCGTCGCGATGTGCCGGACCGCGGTTTCGGTCTGGATGTTCACGAACTCGTCGTAGTCGTCGACCTCGAACACCGCGCGGGCCGTGTCGGTGATCCGCCAGACCACCACGGCGGCGATCTCGATCGGGTTGCCGTCGGCGTCGTTGACCTTGGTCACCGCGGTCTCGTGGTTGCGGATCCTGGTCGAGATGCGCCGCCGGTAGGTGAACGGGTTGACGAACCGCAGCCCGTCCATCCGCACCGTGCCGACGTAGCGGCCGAGGAACTGCAGCACGCGGGCCTCGCCGGGCGCCACCATGATCAGGCCGACGTTGAGGATCAAGCCGCCTGCCAGCAGCACGCCCGCCAGCACCATCAGCACGACGCCCGACGTGCGGGGATCGTCGCCGCCCAGTCTCAGGAGACCGACGAGCAGCAGGACGATGCCGCCGAGGTAGGCCAGCACCACGAGGCCGAGCACCGGCAGCCCCGAGCTGCCGAAGGCCACGCGCTCACGTACGTGCGGCGCCGGCATCTTCGGTGTGTCGACGGCGAGTTCGGTCGCGTTCATGACGTTCCCCTCAGAGGTTTCATCTAGCAAAGTGATATCACTTTAACGTAGTGTCAAGTCCATGAGCGAGGCACTGCGCCTGACCCGGCTGTACAAGACGTTCGGCACGACCATCGCGGTCGACCACATCGACCTCGCCGTACCCGCAGGCTCGTTCTTCGGCCTGGTCGGACCCAACGGCGCGGGCAAGACGACGTCCCTGTCGATGGCCGTCGGGCTGCTGCGTCCCGACGCGGGCACGGCGACGGTCTTCGACATCGACGTGTGGGCGGACCCGTTGCGCGCCAAGACGTTGATCGGCGTGCTGCCCGACGGCATGTCGATGCCGGAACGCCTCACCGGCCGCGAACTGCTCACCTACATGGGCCTGCTGCGCGGGCTGCCCGCCGGCACGGTCGCCGAGCGGGCCGACGAACTGCTCGCGGTGCTGGAGCTGGCCGATGCGCAGCACCGGCTCGTCATCGACTACTCCGCCGGCATGCGCAAGAAGATCGGCCTCGCCGTGGCACTGCTGCACGCGCCGCGGCTGCTGGTGCTCGACGAGCCGTTCGAGGCCGTCGATCCGGTGTCGGCGTCCACGATCCGCACGATCCTGCAGCGGTTCGTGGCCTCCGGCGGCGCGGTCGTGTTGTCCAGCCACGTGATGGCGCTGGTCGAGCAGCTGTGCAGCCACGTCGCGGTGATCACGCGAGGCCGCGTCGTCGCGGCAGGGCCGGTCGACCTGGTGCGTGGCGCGACGAGCCTCGAGGAGGCGTTCGTGCACATCGTGGGCGGGCGGACCGGCGGCGGGGAAGGACTGTCGTGGTTGGCGTCCTGATCCGGATGCGGTGGCGGGTGCTGCGGCACTCGCTGCACGGCAAGCAGGCCGTGCTGACGGTGCTCGGGTTCGTGGCCGGGCTGGTCGCGGCGACCGTGACGCTCCTGGTGGCCGCGGCACCGTTCGACGACGCCCGCGTGGCAGCGGACGTGCTCGCCGCCGTCTATCTCGTGTGGACGGTCGGCTGGCTGTTCGCGCCGGTGCTGTCCGGTGGCGGCGACGAGACGTTGCGGCCGGAGCACTTCGCCTTGCTGCCGCTGACCCCCCGGCAGCTGGCGGCGGGACTGCTGGGCGCCGCGTTCGTGGGGGTGCCCGCGATGGTGACCGCGGTGGCGTTCTGCGGGTTGCTGGTGCACGCGTCCGGGGCGCGGGTGCTGGTCGCGGTGGTCGCGGCACCGCTGCAGCTGGTGTTCGTGATCCTGCTGTCGCGCGTGATGATGGCGGCGCTTGGCGCGGTGCTGCGGTCCCGTCGCGGCCGTGACCTGGGGATCCTGCTGACCGCGGCGGTCGGCATGTCCGGGTTCGGAGTGCAGGCGCTGGTGCGATCGCTCGGGCCGGGGCTCGTCGAGGGCGAGTCGCCGGTGCTGTCGGCGGTGCTGCGGTGGTCGCCGTCCGGGTGGGGCACGGTCGCGGTGACGTCGTCGTGGCCGGTGGCGCTCGCGTGCGTGGCGGGGCTGCTCGTGGTGAACGCGGCGCTGCTCGCGGTGTGGGGCGTGCTGCTGGTGCGGCGGACGACGCGGGTCGCGGCCACGGCGAGCGCGGTGCGGCAGCGGAGGTTCGGCGGCGTGCTGCCCGCGACGCCGGTGGGCGCGGTGGTCGGCAAGGAGCTGCGGACGTGGGCGCGGGACGCCCGGCGGCGGGTGGCCATGCTGTCGACCGTCCTCGTCGGCGTGGTGATCTCGGTGGGACCGCTGCTGTCCGGGGATGGCGGTCCGGCGCCGTTCGGCGGGCTCGCGCTGGTGGCGTTCGGGTGTCTGATGGCCGGGAACCTGTACGGGATGGACGGCAGCGCGCTGTGGCACACGGTGGTCGCGCCGGGGGTGTCGCGGGCGGACGTGCGCGGGCGGCAGATCGCGTGGCTGCTGGTGATCGGGCCGGTGGCGCTGGCGCTCGCGGTGGTGCTGCCCGCGGTGTCGGATCCCGGGACGTACCCGTGGGTGCTGGGGTTGGCGCCCGCGTTGCTGGGTGGGGGCGCGGGGCTGGTCGTGCTGCTGTCGGTCTACGCGGGGTATCCGATGCCGGATCAGCGGGCGAGCCCGTTCGCGTCCGGTGGGAGTTCCGGGCTGTTGCGGACGTTGCTGCAGCTGGGGATCGGCCTGTTGCTGGCGGTGGTGTCGTTGCCGGTGGTGGCGGTCGTCCTCGTGGGGGAGGTCGCCGGGATGCCCGTGGTGTCGTGGCTCGGGGTACCGGTCGGGATCGGGCTGGGCGTGCTGACGTTCTGGTGGTGGGGCGCGCTCGCGGCCCGGCGGCTCGCGGACCGTGGGCCGGAGTTGCTCGGACAGGTGTCGAAGAGGGTCTGACAGGGTGGTGAGGTGCACCCGGTCGCGGTTCTGCTTGTGCTCAGCGCTGCTTTCGCGCATGCCGGGTGGAACATCTTCGCCAAGCGGGTGCCCGACGGGGGTGCGCTCTTCGTCTGGCTCGCTGCCGTGTGGGGTGTGGTCTTCCAGTTGCCGCTCGCCATCGTGATGGTGGCGCGGGACGGTATGGCCGCGTCCTGGTGGCTCGCCTTCGGTGTCAGTGGGGTCATCCACCTCGGTTACTTCGTCCTGTTGCAGCGGGGTTACCGGGTCGGGGATCTGTCCGTCGTGTACCCGCTCGCCCGCGGCACCGGTCCGCTGCTGACCGTGGTGGCGGCGGTGTGGTTCCTCGGGGAGCGGCCCGGTGCCGTCGCGCTCGTCGGTGCCGTCGGGGTGGTGGCCGGAGTCTTCGTCATCGGTGGGCTCGGGACCGGGGCCGGGATGGGTTATGGGCTCGCCACCGGCGCGCTGATCGCCTCCTACACGCTCTGGGACGCCCACGCCGTCACCGCGCTCGCGGTGCCACCGGTGATCCTCATGTGTGGTTCGGCGCTCGTGGAGTCGGTGCTGCTCGCGCCCTACGCCCTCGCCCGCCGGGAGGCCGTCGGGCGGATCTGGCGGGACCACAAGGCCGCCGTGCTCGCTGTCGCCGTGCTCTCCCCGCTCGCCTACGTCCTGGTGCTGTTCGCCATGCGGCTCGCACCCGTCAGCCTGGTGGCACCGGCGCGTGAGCTGTCCATCGTGGTCGGAAGTCTCGGGGCCTGGTTGTTGCTCGGTGAGCCGAACCCGCTGCGGCGGCTCACCGGGGCGGTGATCGTGCTCGCGGGAGTGGCGGCGATCGCGGTCAGCTGAGTACTCCCGGCGGAGTAGACGGCCGGTGGGTTCTACCGCTCTGCGCGTAGTGCGGATCGGCCCGTGGGACCGACGCTTTTCCGAGCCGTGCCACCGACCATGGAGGCATGACTGAGAGCGAGAACCGGCGGTATCTGTTGCGGGCGGGAGCGGCGATCGCGGTCGTCGGGGCGGTGAGCATCGGCGCGATCGGCATCGCGGCCGCGTCGAGCGGCGAGACGACCGCGGCGGCACAGCCGACCTCCGCACCGGCACCGGACGACGACGAGCACTGGCGCGGTCCGTGGGGTGGTCCGTGGCGCGGCGGCTTCGGCGGTGGTTCCGGTGGCTTCGGCGATGTCCTCGGTGCCGATGTCGACGGCATCCTGCACGGCGAGGTCGTGCTGTCGAAGGAAGGCGGCGGCACGCAGACCGTGCTGGTGCAGAAGGGTGCGGTGACCGCGGTCAGCGCGACCGAGGTGACCGTGAAGAGCACGGACGGGTTCACGACCGCGTACTCGGTGAACGACGACACGAAGGTCAGGGCGGACGAGGACAGGATCGGGTCGGTGGCGAAGGACGAGGAGGTGCTCGTCGTGGCGCCGAAGTCGGGTGACAAGCACACGGCGACCGTGCTCATCGACCTCACGGACGTGGGCTGGAAGTAGTACCCCGCGTCAGCCGCGCAGGTCGCGGTAGGCGGTCGCGGCGCCCGGGTGCATCGGCAGCGGCGCGGTCGCGATGAGCGAGCGCTGGTCCAGGTACTGGGTGCCAAGCGCTTGCGGCGGCACCAGCCGCGACGCGCGGGTGACCAGCACGCGGGCGACCGCGCCTGCGACGTCCTCAGGCAGGTCGCGGCGGGTGACCAGCAGGTTCGGCACGCCGATGGTGTCGACCGGGTGGCCGTAGCCGCCGTCGGGGACCGCGACCTGTTCGTACACCGGTCCGTGCGTGGCCTGCAGGGCGGCGAGCTGGTCGGTGAGGTCGAGCAGGCGGATCGGGCGGATGCGGTGCAGCTCCGTGAGCGCGGGGGTGGGTACACCGCCGGACCACAGGAGCGCGTCGACGCTGCCCATGGCCAGTTCCGCGACGGCCTCGGCGAGCGGGTGGTGGTCGACGGTGGCGGTGATCCCGCTCTCGGTGATCATCCGGTCGCCGAACAGGGCGGCGCCGGAACCTTTGGCGCCCAAAGAGATCCGCTGCCCGGCGAGGTCGGTGACGGACCGCGCCGGGCTGTCGGCGGGGACGACGAGCTGCATGTAGTTCTCGTAGACGCGGCCGATCGCGCGCAGTGGCAGGGGGATGGTGAAGGGGGTGCGGCCCGCGTAGGCGGCGGCCGCGGCGTCGGCGAGGGTGAGGGCGAGGTCGGCGCCGCCGTCGCGGACGAGGCCGAGGTTGTCGACGGAGCCGGTGGTGCTGAGGACTGTCGCGGGCATCTCGCCTGCCAGCAGCTCGGCGAACTCCTTGTAGAAACCGCCGGGTTCGCCCGCCGCGATGCGGAGTGTCTCCTGTGGACTGCCGGTGCAGGCGGTGGCGATGAGGGCGGCGCTCAGCGTGAGGAACGCGCGGCGGGTTGGCCTCCGGCCCCCGGGTTCAACGCTACCGGAGGGGGCCGACAGTTTCGGTGGCGTCGGGGTGGGTTGTCCACAGGGCGTTGCGGGGGTGGTCATTGCGTGAGTTGTCATTGCGGGGGGCGTCATTGCAGGGGTCGTCATTGTGCGGGTTGTCGCTGTGTGGGTTGTCGCCGCGTTGGTCATCGTGCCGTCCGCAGGGTGATGGTCACGGCCAGGCCGCCGCGGTCGCCGTTGCCGACGGTGAACCGGCCGCCGTGGGCGGTGGTCAGGCGTTCCGCGATCGCGAGGCCGAGGCCGGAGCCGGGGGTCGCGGTGGTCGCGCGCCAGAAGCGTTCCGTCAGGCGTGCCAGGTGTTCTTCGGGCACGCCGGGGCCGTCGTCGTCGATGGTCAGTGTGGTTTCCGCCGGGGTGGTGTGGCTGGTCCAACGGATCGTCGCGTCCGCGCCCGCGTACTTGATCGCGTTGTCCAGCACGACATCCAGCACCTGTGCGAGCTCCGGTTCGGCGCAGCGCACCGGGAGCGTCACCGGGATCTCGCCGGCCAGGTGCACACCCGCCGCGTCCGCCGCCCGCCCCCACGCCTCGACCCGGTCGGCGAGCACGGTCGCCGCGTCGCAGCGCGCGGCCGCGGCCGACGCGGCCAGGTCGGTCGCCGTGCTGTCCGCCGACGCGAGCGTCAGCATGCCGGCCAGCAGGGCCTCGAGGCGGTCCAGTTCGCTGACCACGGGGTCGTAGGCGGGGTCGGTCGCCGCGAGCGTGTCGATGCGCAACCGCAGTGCCGCCAACGGGTTGCGGAGCTGGTGGGACGCGTCGGCGACGAGTTGCCGTTGCCTGCCAGCGGATTCGGCGAGCGCGTCGGACATCTGGTTGAACTGCTCCGCCAGGCCGCGCAGCTCGGGCGGGCCGGTGCTGACGTCGACGTGGGTGCGTTCGCGTCCGGCGGCCACCGCGTGCACGCCGTCCGCCAGCTGCGCCACGGGCCGCAGCAGCCAGCGCGCGATCCGCAGCACCAGCAGCACACACGCGGCCGCCGCGACGAGTGCCGCGAGTAGCACCACCGCCCAGCGGAACCGGATGTCCGCCACCGCGGCCGCCACCGACGACCGCAGCACCACCGCACCCGACACACTCGTGCCGGTGCCGACGGCCTGCGTGAACAGCACGGTGCCGCCCGACCACGGCCGCAGCTCGGCGAGTGCCTGCCTCGGCTGGTTGCGCAGCGCGGCGTCGATGGCGGCCGCCACGTCCGGGTCGGTCGCCCGCATCCCGGCCTCGACCACGACGCGGCGGCGGGCGTCCACGACCACCACGTCATCGCCGTACAGGGTGGTGTGCGCGCGGACCTCGGTGACGAGGTGGGTGCGGTTCTCCTGTGCCAGCACGGCGAACCGGGCCGCGTCGGTGGTGCGGGACGACACGAACTGCTGGGTGCGGTTGGCCGCGGTCGACAGCAGCAGCGGCACCGCGAACCCGGCGACCGCGACCACCGCGAACGCCAGCAACACCGCCAACAGCCTGCGCCGCAAGGAGCTACTCCTCCAACCGGAACCCGAAGCCGCGGATCGTCGCCACCAGACCCGGGCGGCCGAGCTTGGCACGCAGGCCGGTCAGGTGCACGTCCAGCGACCGGGACACCGCCAGGTACGCGTCGCCCCACACCTCGTCCAGCAGCCGCTGCCTGCTCACCGCCACCCCCTGGTTGCGCGCCAGCACCGCGAGGATGTCGAACTCCTTGGCCGTCAGCTCGATCTCGCCGCCGTCCGTGCTGACGCGCCGCGCGTCGAGGTCGATTTCCAGGTCCCGCACCCGGACGACCCTGGACTCCCCGGCAGGTGCCGCCCGGCGGGTCACCGCGTGGATGCGGGCCAGCAGCTCCGCGAGCCGCACCGGCTTGACCAGGTAGTCGTCGGCGCCCAGGTGCAGGCCGCGGACCACGGAACGTTCGTCGCCGCGGGCGGTCAGCACGATCACCGGGGTGGTCGCCACGCGGCGCAGCTTCCGCAGCACCTCCAGACCGTCCACATCGGGCAGTCCGAGGTCCAGCAGCACCAGGTCGGCGTCGTGGTGGCGGGTCAGCGCGTCCTCGCCGCGGGTGAGCCGCTCGGTCAGGTGCCCGTGCGCGCCCAGCGCGCCGACGACCGCGTCCGCGACGCCGTCGTCGTCCTCGACGACCAGGACCTTCACGTGCGACCTCTTTCCTAAGCGACCGTTAAGTCTGACGGACCGGGGTGCCACCCGAGGTTACGGTCCCGGCATGTCGAGTGAAGTGGACCACAACGTGGTGGCCGCGCCAGCGGACTGGCGTGCCCGGCTCAAGCAGATCGGCCCCGGCATCATGGCCGCCGCCACCGGCGTCGGCGCGGGGGACCTGGTGGCGACGATGGTCGCCGGTTCCAAGTACGGCTACACGCTCCTGTGGGCGGTGATCATCGGCACCGCGTTCAAGCTGGCGCTCGGTGAGGCCGTCGGCCGCTGGCACCTCACGTCCGGGCAGACGATCCTGTCCGGCTGGCGCACGCTCGGTAAGTGGGCGCTGTGGTACTTCGGCGTGTACGCGGTGATCTGGGGCTTCGTGTACGGCGCCACCGCGATGTCCGCGTCCGGGCTGCCGCTGAACGCGCTGTTCCCGTTCCTGTCCGTGCGGTACTGGGCGATGCTCTGCGGGCTCGCCGGTTTCGCGCTCGTCTGGTACGGCCGGTACGCGATCCTCGAGAAGGTCATGACGGCCTTCATCGGGATCATGTTCGTGACCGTGGTCGGCACCGCGTTCCTCGTGGCACCGAACCTCGGTGACGTCGCGTGGGGCCTCGTGCCGAGGCTGCCGGACGGCTCGCTGGTGTACGTCCTCGGCCTGATCGGCGGCGTCGGCGGCACGATCACCATGGCCGCCTACGGTTACTGGACGATCGCGAAGGGCTGGCGCGGCCCGTCCTGGCTGCCGATGATGCGCACCGACAACGCGGTCGGCTACCTCACGACCGGCGTGTTCGTGATCGCGATGCTCATCGTCGGCTCGGAGTTGCTGGCCGGCCACGAGGTCGTCACCGGCGACAAGGGTCTCCTGACCCTCGGCGACACCCTGGCCGCCGACTACGGCGAGTGGGCCAGGATCCCGTTCCTGGTCGGGTTCTTCGCGGTGGCGTTCACGTCGGTGATCGGCGTGTGGAACGGCGTGAGCCTGCTGTTCGCCGACTGGTGGCGCACGCTGCGCGCACCGTCGGACGAGGCGGGCGAGAAGGTGGAGCACCGGCAGCTGGAAGGCAGCCGTGCCTACCGCGGGTACATCCTGTGGCTGACGTTCCCGCCGATGGTCCTGCTGTTCCTCGACCAGCCGTTCCAGCTGACCGTCGCGTACGGCGCGCTCGGCGCGTTCTTCATGCCGTTCCTCGCCGGGACGCTGCTGGTGCTGCTGAACTCGCGGCGGGTGGGCGCGGACGGCCGGTCGGGCTGGATCTCGAACACGTTCCTGGTCGCGTGCGTGGCGTTGTTCGCCTACCTCGCGTACGACCAGCTCGTCGGCCTGTTCGAGTAGGACCGGGGGGTCGGTGGCTGGGCCCGGCCGGGCGATGACCAGGCCGGGTCCAGCGCCCGGATCTCCGCGTCGCGGACTACCGTCGAGCCATGTCTGGCTGGGCGGGGAGCCGGTTGCCGGCGCGGGTGTACGACTTCGGGGTCGAGCGGGAGTGGCTCGCGCGGCCCGCGGGTGCGCTGCTGTGGGGCACCGACACCCGCCTGATGTACGAGACGATCCGCACCATCGGGGCGCTGCCGCCCGGTGCCGCGGTGCTGGACGTGCCGTGCGGCGGTGGGCTCGCGTTGCGTGGGACGCGGCCGGGGCAGGACCTTCGTTACGTGGCGGCCGACATCTCGCCGGTGATGCTGGCGCGGACCCGCGCGCAGGCCACCAGACTGCGCCGCGAGGTGACGGTGATGACCGCCGACGTCACGCGGCTTCCCTTCCAGGACAACGGTTTCGACCTGTGCGTGTGCTTCAACGGCCTGCACTGCCTGCCCGATCCCGCGGCGGCCGTGCGGGAGATCACCCGCTGTCTCAAGGTCGGCGGCCGCCTCGTGGGGGACACGATCGTGCGCGGGGCGGGGCGGCGGCAGGACCTCGCGATCGGTGCGTTCCACCGGTTCGGCCTGTTCGGCCCCGGGCGCACGGTCGACGAGGTCGAACGCTGGTTCACCGACGGCGGCCTGCGCGTGGACCGGCTGGAGCTGTCGGGCGCCGTGGCCCACTTCGCGGCGACCCGCTGAGCGCGGGCCGCCGCGAGAGTGCTCAGGCCCTGACCCGCCTGCGCGGCATCACGAGCGTGGCACCCGTGAGCACCATCGTCAGGCTGATGGCGACCAGCATGCTCACGTTCACCCCCGTGTCAGCCAGGTTCTGCGCGACCGGGGTCGTCGGCGTGTGCACGGACCCGCCGCCGCCACCGCCCGCCGCCGGTGGCGGGAGGGTCGCGCCGTCGAGTGCGATCGTGACGGTCAACCGGGTCCAGTTCGGTACCCGCCGGGTAGAAGCCCGCGAAGCCCGACGCGCCCTGCTCGGTCAGCACCGCGGGCATCGCCGTGTACGTGTTGAGTCCGTTCCCGACGGTCGGGGTGCCCGGCGTCAGCGTGGCGAACACCGCGTCGTCCAGCTCGACGTACTCCTCCGGGTTCTCCAGCCCCTTGCTGCGCACGTCGAGGAGCAGTTCCGCGGCACCGTTCGCGAACCGCACCTGGGGCTGCGAGATCGTCAGGTCCAGCAGACCGTCGTGGCCGGTGAAGTGGACGCCGCCCGCGAACGTGACGAGCTCCTCCGTGCCCGAGGTCAGGTTCTCCCACGCGAACGGGCCGTCGCCGGTCACGTCGTCGAGCGTCCACGAGCCGTGGGCGATCGGACCGCGGATGTAGTCGCGGAACGACTCCTTCAGGCCCCACTCCAGCCGCGCGTCGGTCACCCCGGTGCCCGGGTCCACCGGCGGCGTCGTGGGGTCGGTAGGGCCGGTCGGGTCCGTGGCGAAGGTCAGGTCCGTGAACAGCTCGTGTGCCGCGTTCACCGCGCCGCCCGCGGCATACGTGATCACGCCACAGGTTTCCGGCGTGCACTCCTGGTCGGCCACGTCGAGCGTGCCGCTGAACGTGCCGTCCGGCTTCAGCTCCACGTAGTCCGGGTTCGTGCCGGCCGGGTCGAGGATCGCCCTGGACGCCGCGGGCAGCACCCACTCAACGCGTTCGCGTTCGGGGTGATCGCGTTCCTCACCTACGTCGCGGACCCGCAGGCGCGTGAGCAGATCGTGTTCTGGCAGCTCGGCAGTCTCAACGGGGCGACCGGATCGGCGGTCGCCGCGGTGACACCGCTCGCGGTGGCGGGCCTGGTGATGGCGGCTCTGGTGGCGGGACGGCTCGACCTGCTCGCGCTCGGGGAGGGGCCCGCGCGGCACCTCGGCGTGCACGTGGAACGGCTGCGGCTGGTGGTGGTCGTCGCGGTGGCGCTGCTCGTCGGGGCGGGGACGGCGTTCGCGGGGATCGTCGGGTTCGTCGGGCTGGTGGTGCCGCACGTGATCCGGATGATCGCCGGGCCCGCGCACAAGCTGCTCGTGACGGCCAGCGCGGTGGGTGGCGCGCTGGTGATGGTGAGCGCGGACCTGCTGGCGCGGACCGCGGTCGAGAACGCGGAGCTGCCGCTGGGCATGCTGACCTCGCTCGTCGGCGGGCCGTTCTTCTTCTGGCTCCTGCGGCGCACGCGGAGCAAGCAGGGCGGGTGGGCGTGATGCTCGCCGCCCTGTCGGCGGTGTCGGTCGCCCGAGGCGGGCGGACCGTGCTGGACGACGTGTCGCTCACCTTGTCGGCCGGGGAGGTCGTCGCCGTCGTCGGGCCCAACGGGGCGGGCAAGTCGACGATGGTGGGCGTGCTCGCCGGGGACCTGTCACCGGTGTCCGGGACCGTCACCGTGGACGGGCGGCCGGTGGAGCGGTGGCGGCCGAGGGAGCTCGCCGTGCGGCGGTCGGTGCTGCCCCAGCACACCGCGGTCGCGTTCCCGTTCACCGTCGCGCAGGTCGTCGCCATGGGCCGGGCGCCGTGGGCGGGGATCGCGTCCGCCGACGAGGACGAGCGGGTGGTCGCCGAGGCCATGGCCGTGACCGAGGTGACCGAGTTCGCCGGCCGCACGTTCAGCACGCTGTCCGGCGGCGAGCGGGCCAGGGTGGCACTCGCGCGCGTGCTGGCCCAGCGCACGCCCGTCCTGCTGCTCGACGAGCCGACCGCGGCCCTCGACCTGCGGCACCAGGACCTCGTGCTGTCCGTGGCCGCCGCCCGCGCCGCCGCCGGGTGCGGCGTGCTGGCCGTGCTGCACGATCTGAACCTCGCGGCGGCGTACGCGGACCGGGTCGCGATCGTGGCCGGCGGGCGGCTGCGGGTGTGCGGGCCGCCGGGCGAGGTGCTGACCGGTGACCTGCTGACCGAGGTCTACCACCGCGAGGTCGAGGTCATGGCACACCCGCGTACCGGCAGTCCGCTGGTGCTGCCGGTGCGCTGATCAGGCGTGCTCAGCCGTCCACGAGCAGGCCCCGCAGCGGGCCCTGCAGGCGTCCCGCCCGTTTGGACTGGCCGGGCAGGAACACGAGCCGGTGCGTGCGGGGCAGTCCCCGGCTCTCCAGCTCCGCCTGCTCCTCGGCGATCGGCCGCCACAGCCGGTCGACGACGTCGGCCGGCGTGCCGGACACCTCCTCGACCGGCAGTTGCAGGTGCTCGGACCACAGCCGCAGCCGGGTCGTGCGGATCAGTTCGTGGTCGTCGGTCGCGATGTTGACCTCGGTGTCGTTGAACAGCGAGTGCTCGTTGAGGTTCGCGGACCCGATCGTCATCCACGCGTCGTCCACGATGCCGACCTTCGCGTGCACGTACACCGGCGCCCACGTGTCGCCGTCATGCGTGGACAGCGTGGTCGCCACCAGCTGGCGGCCGGGGCTGTCCTCGTCGGCGTCGATGAGCCTGCCGAGCTGGCCGCGGGTGGTGTCCGCGCCGTTGCTCGGCTTGCGCGGCAGCAGCAGGACCACGCGGAAGTCGTCGGTCGGCGGGGCGCATAGCTTGTCCATCAGCACCTCGGCGATCTCCGGTGACCACAGGAACTGGTTCTCCAGGTAGACGAGGTGCCGTGCCGACCGCAGCGCGCGCAGGTAGGCGTCGAGGATCGTGAACTCGCCCTTCGGGGCGAAGTCGTAGGTCTTGTCGGGGACCGTGCGGAGGAACTGCACCTTCGTGCCGCCCGCCTTCGCGGGGATCTTCGGCTCCGGCAGGTCCTCGTCCGTGACCTCCTCCCAGCGCTGCCGGAAGTGCCGCGCCACATCGGCGACGATCGGGCCTTCGAGCCTGGTCATCAGGTCGTGCCAGCAGATCGGGCGGCTCGGCGGGTGCTGCACGCTGTCGTGCCGGTCCCCCTCCAGCGCGGTGAAGTCGATGCCGCCGACGAACGCGACCTCGTCGTCGACGATCACCAGCTTCTCGTGGTGGCAGTGCATGGTGCGTTCACGCGAGTCGAGCACGCACTTGACGTCGGTGTTCGCCGTGAACTTCTTCTGTTCGGCCCGCACCAGCCCCCGGGTCGGCTGGAAGGCGGGCAGGGGCGGGCCCGCCCACAGCAGCAGCCGCACGTCGACGCCGCGCTGCGCGGTCGCGGCCAGCAGGTCGCGCAGTGTGGGTGCGTCCGGTTCGCGGGTCAGCCGGAAGTCCGGGCTCGCGTGCCAGTTGGCGATGTGGACGTGCGACCTGGCGTTCCTGATGGCCCTCTCGATGGCAGGCAGCGCCTCCTCACCGTCGACCAGCACGTCGACCCGGTTGCCGTCGCGGATCGGCGCGCGGCCCCCGAAGCGGTCCTCGGTGCCGGTCGGCTCGAGGACCTCGCCCCAGCCGAGGTGTCTCAACCGGCGTTCGTGGTGAGCGCACAGGGCGTGCTCGAGGCCGTCGCCCAGCCGCTCGTCCACCTTGTCCAGGAGTGAGCGAAATGAGTTCACAGCTACCATGGCACTACAGCTCGACGAGGTTCGCCGAACGAGCGCGCAGGCGGTCCCCGGGCACGTGGGACGATGTGACGTACCCGTAGACACCGCGAGGAACCTGAGTGACCACTTTCGCCGACACGACGTTCACCAAACCTGAGCTGATCAGGAACTTCTGCATCATCGCGCACATCGACCACGGCAAGTCGACCCTTGCCGACCGCATGCTGCAAATCACCGGCGTCGTCGAGGAGCGGCAGATGCGGGCCCAGTACCTGGACCGCATGGACATCGAGCGTGAACGCGGCATCACGATCAAGGCACAGAACGTGCGGCTGCCGTGGCAGGTCGCCGGGCAGAACCACGTCCTGCACATGATCGACACGCCGGGCCACGTCGACTTCACCTACGAGGTGTCGCGTGCGCTCGAGGCGTGCGAGGGCGCCGTCCTGCTGGTCGACGCCGCCCAGGGGATCGAGGCGCAGACGCTCGCGAACCTGTACCTCGCGATGGAGAACGACCTCACGATCATCCCGGTCCTCAACAAGATCGACCTGCCTGCCGCGGACCCGGACAAGTACGCCGAGGAGATCGCGCACATCGTGGGCTGCGAGCCGACGGACGTGATGCGCGTCTCGGCGAAGACCGGCCTGGGTGTCCGCGAGCTGCTGAACGAGATCGTCCGGCTGGTGCCCGCCCCGGAGGGTGTCGACGACGCCCCGGCCCGTGCGATGATCTTCGACTCGGTCTACGACACCTACCGCGGCGTGGTGACCTACATCCGGGTCGTGGACGGCAAGATCACGCCCCGCCAGCGGATCAAGATGATGTCGACGGGCGCGACGCACGAGCTGCTCGAGGTCGGCATCATCTCGCCGGAACCGAAGCCGTCGACGGGCCTCGGTGTCGGTGAGGTCGGCTACCTGATCACCGGCGTGAAGGACGTGCGCCAGTCGAAGGTCGGCGACACGGTGACGTCCGAGCGGCGCGGCGCCACGGAGGCACTCGCCGGCTACCGCGAACCGAGGCCGATGGTCTACTCGGGCCTGTACCCGGTGGACGGTTCCGACTACGCCGACCTGCGTGAGGCGCTGGACAAGCTGCGCCTCAACGACGCCGCGTTGTCCTACGAGCCGGAGACCTCGGCCGCGCTCGGCTTCGGCTTCCGCTGCGGCTTCCTCGGCCTGCTGCACCTGGAGATCGTGCGGGAGCGGCTGGAACGCGAGGCAGGCCTGGACCTCATCTCCACCGCGCCGAACGTGGTCTACCGGGTGGTCCTGGACGACGGCGGCGATCTGCAGGTCACCAACCCGTCGGACTGGCCGGAAGGCAAGATCGCCGAGGTCTACGAACCGGTGGTGAAGACGTCGATCATCGCCCCGAGCGACTACATCGGCGCGATCATGGAGCTGTGCCAGTCGCGGCGCGGCCAGCTCGGTGGCATGGACTACCTGTCGAGCGACCGCGTCGAGCTGCGCTACACGATGCCGCTCGGCGAGATCATCTTCGACTTCTTCGACACGCTGAAGTCCCGCACCCGCGGCTACGCGTCGCTGGACTACGAGCCGGCCGGCGAGCAGGCGGCGGACCTGGTGAAGGTCGACATCCTGCTGCAGGGCGAACCGGTGGACGCATTCTCGGCGATCTGCCACCGCGAGGCGGCGTACGCGTACGGCACCCGCATGGCGTCGAAGCTGCGCGAACTCATCCCGCGGCAGCAGTTCGAGGTCCCGATCCAGGCGGCCATCGGCGCGCGCGTCATCGCCCGCGAAACCGTCCGCGCGATGCGCAAGGACGTGCTCGCGAAGTGCTACGGCGGTGACATCACCCGTAAGCGCAAGCTGCTGGAGAAGCAGAAGGAAGGCAAGAAGCGCATGAAGATGGTGGGCCGCGTCGAGGTCCCCCAGGAAGCCTTCGTAGCCGCCCTCTCCACGGACGAGTCCTCGGACAAGACGAAGAAGAAGTAGCCGCGGCTATTCCGGCACGAGCCACGCCACGTCCAGCGTCCACGAGGCCAGGCGTGGCTCCCTGCTGGTCAGCCGCAGCCCGGCGGCCATCGCGTCGGCGATGACGTCCGGCGGCACCGGGTCCACGCGGCGCAGCAACGCCGCCAGTGCGCCCAGCAGGTCCAGATCACCACGGCTGTACTTCATTCCGGACCTCCACCGAGAAGGATCAGCCGCCTGCGCAACACGTCCAGGCAGCGGCCGCGGGTCTGACCGAGGCTGTTGACCTTGATCCCCAGCGCGCGGCTGAGCTGCACGTAGGTCAGTTCCGGCGCGTGGGCCAACAGCCCCAGCAGCTGCCTGCACCGCGCGGGGAGCGTCGCGAACGCCTGCCACAGCAGCTTGTCGCGCGCCGTGCGGAGCACCGCGGGTTCCTCGTAGGTCCCGATCTCGATCTGCTCGAGCGGGACCTCGCGCCTGCCCTGCAGCAGGATGCGGAGGCACTCGCGACGGGCCGTGGTCGCGAGCCAGCCAGCGACCCGGTCGGGGTCGCGCAGCCTCGGCAGGTGTTCGGCCAGGGCCGCCCACGTGTTCTGCGACGCGTCGGCGGCGTCGGCACCCCGCAGCCGGTGCGCCCTCGTCACCGACCAGACGACGCTCGCGTGCCGGTGGACCAGTTCGTGCCAGGCTTCCTCGTCACCACGTGACGCCCGGTGGATCAGCTCCCGCATGGCACCTCGGACGGAGCCCGCGCCGTTCCGGATTCGGCTGCCACCCGAAATGAGTAGGACTACCCACCGTGCGCGACTCCGTGCTCCAGGTACACGGTCCGCCGCTCCTCCTGCGCCCGCACGGCCGCGCGCATGCGGCGTTCCAGCCGCGGGATCAGCCGGCCGAAGGCCTCGTCGGGCGGCAGGAACGCGGCGGACTTCAGCTCCTCGGGCTGGAGCCGGATGGCCGCGATCTCGTCGACGGTGAGGATCCCGCCGTCGAACACGAACAGCACCCGGTCGCCCTGCGCCGGGTGCGGCGCCCAGTCGACGACGAGCAGCGCACCGGGCTCACGGACCAGGCCCAGCTCCTCGGTGAGCTCCCGCGCACACCCCTGTGACGGCGTCTCGCCGACCTCGATGATGCCGCCGGGGATCTCCCAGTGGTCCTTGTACGTCGGCTCCAGGAGCAGGATCCGGCCCTGCTCATCACGGATCAGTGCGCCTGCCGCGCTGAGGATGGTGTTGTGCACGGCAGCAGTGCACCATGAGCGGCATGGGGCGGCCGTTCACGGTGGACGATCTCGAGTTCATGCCGGACGACGGCAACGTCTACGAACTGATCGACGGGGTGCTGTTCGTCAGCCCGCCACCCGGCAGGCGCCACCAGCGGGCGCTGGTCCGCCTCGGCGAACTGCTCGACGACACCTGCCCCGACGAGCTCGCCGTGCTGTGGCCGCCGTACGTGGTGCGCCCGTCGCTGGACACCGAACTGCGCCCGGACGTACAGGTCGCGTGGGACGCCGACATCCACGGCGAGGTCGTGCTCGACGCACCGGAGCTGGTCGTGGAGGTCATCGACGCGAGCAGCACCATCAACGACCTCAACAACAAGAAGGCCGCCTACGAGCGCATGGGCGTGCCGCACTACTGGGTGCTCGACCCGGCCCGCCCGGCGCTGCTGGTGTACGAGCTGGTGGACGATGCCTACGAGCTGGCGGCCGAGGTGTGCGCGGAGGAACCGTACGAGACCGAGGAGCCGTTCCCGGTTCGCGTCGTGCTGACCGAGCTCCTCGGCGGTCACCCTTCGTGATCATGTCGGTGCCCTGTGTTGTACTTGGCGCCGACAAGAAAGGGGGAGCACCATGAGTGTCATGACCGCCACGCGCTCGGCCGGCATTCCACAGGGTCGCCCATTCACCGTGGACGACCTGGAGGCCATGCCCGATGACGGGAACCGCTACGAGCTCATCGACGGGATGCTGGTCGTGAGCCCGGCACCTGGCATGCGCCATCAGAAGATCGTGGCCAAGGTGTTGGTGGCGCTGGACGCTGTCTGTTCGGACAGACTGCACGTGTTCCCGGCGCCCTTCGCCGTCCGGACCTCGACGACCACCGAGCTGCAGCCGGATGTGCTGGTGGCCCGCGACGAGGACCTCACGGAGAAGCTGCTTCCGGTCGCGCCGCTGCTGGCCGTGGAAGTGCTGTCGCCGAGCAGTGTGATCAACGATCTGAACAACAAGAAGGCTGCCTACGAGCGGATGGGCGTGGCGTCGTACTGGGTGGTCGACCCGCAGGCGCCGAGCATCGCCGTGTTCGAGCTGTCCGACGGTCGCTACGAGCAGATCGCCGAGGTGAAGGGCACCGACGTCCTGTCGGTGGAGCGGCCGTTCCCGGTGCGCATCGTGCCCACCGAACTGCTCGGCACGCTCGCCCCGTAGGTCTCTTTCGTCCAAGACGGGCGGATTACCGTCGTGGGTATGGGTGACGAGATCGAGCGGATGCGGGCCTTGTGCATGGCGTTGCCGGAGGCGAGCGAGAAGGTCAGCCACGGCGAGCCGGCCTGGTTCGTGCGCAGGCGGATGTTCGTGATGTTCGCCGACAGGCACCACGACGACCGGGTCGGGTTCTGGTGTGCGGCGCCGCCCGGGGTGCAGGAGGCGCTGGTCGACGGCGAGCGGTACTTCCGGCCGCCGTACGTGGGGCACCGCGGGTGGCTGGGCGTGTACCTCGACGTGCCGGTCGACTGGGAGGAAACAGCCGAGGTCGTCGAGGACGCCTACCGCACCATCGCGCCGAAGTCGCTAAGCGCCCAGCTGCCGCAGCGCTGACGTGTACTTGGCGAGCAGCCGCTCCTGCGTCGCCTCGTCCAGGCGGGACAGGCGGTCCGGGGACATGTTGTCCGCGATGTCCGCCCGCTTCACCGCCAGCGCGATCGGGTTCGCCGTCACGCGTGCGAGGTAGGCCTCCTGGTCCTCGCCCGGCCGCTTGCTGATCGCCGCGAGCGCGTCCAGCACGGGTGGGGGGCAACCCTGTTCGGCCAGGTCCTCCAGCGTCACCGACGTGTCCTCGACCACGTCGTGCAGCACCGCTGCCATCCGCTCGTGCTCGTCACGCAGCGCGCCCATCACCCGCAACGGGTGACTGATGTAGGGCCGGCCCGCCTTGTCGAGCTGGCCCTCGTGCGCGCGGCGTGCGACCTGGATGGCGTTGTCGAGGGTGAACGTGCGCTTCATCGGGTGAATACGATCTTTCCTGCGGTTTCTCCGGCCAGCATCTGCTCGAATCCGTCCTTCGCCTCGGTCATGGGCAACTCGGCGCCGATCGCCGGACGTAGACCCTTCAGGTCGCAGAATGCCAGCAGGTCGGCCAGTTCTTCCTTGTTACCCATGGTCGAGCCAACCACGCGGATCTGCATGAAGAACAGCCGCTGAAGGTCGGCACTCGGGTCCGGCCCGCTGGTGGAGCCCGATACGACGACCGCGCCGCCGGGCTTCACCGACTTCATGGTGTGCGCCCAGGTGGCCTTGCCCACGGTCTCGAACACGGCGTCGACCCGCTCCGGCAGCCGGGCGCCGGTCTCGAAGGCCGCGTCGGCGCCCAGCGACATGGCGAGCGCGCGCTTCTCCTCGGTCCGCCCGGTCACCCACACCCGCATGCCAGCCGCCTTGCCCAGCGTGACCAGCGCGGTCGACACGCCACCGGACGCGCCCTGCACGAGCATGGTCTGACCTGGCCGGATACCGGACCGGGTGAAGAGCATGCGGTACGCGGTCAGCCACGCCGTGCCCATGCACGCGGCCTCGCCGAACGACAGCGACGCCGGCTTGGGCAGCACGTTGCGCGCGGGCACCACGACCTTGTCCGCGAACGTGCCCTGGTACCGCTCGGTGAGAAGGCTGCGCTTCGGGTCGAACGTCTCGTCACCGAAGGAGGTGTCGCCGATCACACTGTGGATGACGACCTCCGTCCCGTCCTCGAGGACACCCGCGCCGTCGCAGCCGAGGATCATCGGGAACTGGTCGGGCTTGATGCCCACACCCCGCAACGTCCACAGGTCGTGCATGTTCAGGCTGCCCGCGCGCACGTCGACGGTCACCCAGCCGTCGGGCACCTCGGGGTCGGGCCGCTCGCCGACCCGCAACGAGTCGAGCGGGCTCTCCGGATTCGGCTCTGCTGCGTAAACGGCGAACATGCCCACCAACGTAACCGGTGCGGCCATCCGGCGGACTAGTGAAGTGGTACAGGTCTACTCTCGTAGTCATGGTGGCGGAGTGGTGGAACGGTGTAGAGCTGTGGGTGTCCGGCCTCGCGTTCCCGCTCCAGTTCGCTCTCGTGATGGTGCTGCTCGGGCCGTTCTGCGTGGTCGTGGCCTGGGCGATCGACCGCGCCGTCGACCACGCGTCCACCTGGTTCGGGCCCGCGCCGGGTGACGAGGAGCCGATCGGCACCGAGCACGCCGAGGACGCCGACGGCGAGCGCAGTGCGGATCTGGTCGACTCCGCCTCGCGGTGACTCCATAGGGTGAGGCCCGTGGGGTCATCAAGACGCATCACGCTCGCCCTGGTCGGGCTCGTCGTACTCGTGCTCGCGGGCTGGTTCACGCAGTCCCAGCTGACCGGCGACGCGCCGCCGCCGTCCGGGTCGTCATCGTCCGGGTCGTCGCCCGGGTCGTCGTCGGAGACGGCGGACTCCGGGCAGCCGTCCTCCGGCATGCCGGAACGCGCGCTGTCCGACCTGCCCGCCGAGGCCGCCGACACGTGGCAGCTGATCGAGCAGGGCGGCCCGTTCCCGTACCCCCGGGACGACGGCAAGGTGTTCGGCAACCGCGAGGGCCTGCTACCCGACCAGGACCGCGGCTACTACCACGAGTACACGGTCGAGACCCCCGGCAGCGACGACCGCGGCGCCCGCAGGCTGGTCACCGGTGAAGCGGACGAGGTCTACTACACCGGCGACCACTACGAGTCGTTCGTGCAGGTGGACGTCACCCGTTAGGGACCCACCGGGCGGGCCGCTTCTCGGCGAACGCCCGGATGCCCTCCTGGCCTTCCTCGCCCGCGAAGAACCCGGCGGACAGTCGCAGCATCGCGGCGAAGTCGTCGGCGAGCTCCGCGGCACGCGCCCGGCGCAGCATCTCCTTGGTGGCGGCGAGCGCCGTGGGCCCACCGAGCGCCAGCATGCCGGTGTACCGGTCGACCTCGGCGTCGAGCGCGTCGGCGGCGACGGCCGAGTTGAGCAGCCCGATCTCGACGGCACGGGCCGCGTCGAACTTCTCCCCGGTGAGGAACAGCTCGTGCGCGGCCCGGGGCAGCAGCCGGGGCAGCACGGTCACGGAGATGACGGCGGGCACCAGCCCCAGCCGGACCTCGGTGAACGCGAAGGTGGCATCGCTGACCGCCACCGCGATGTCCGCCGCGGCGACGATCCCCACACCCCCGGCACGAGCAGGCCCGGCCAACTTCGCCACGACGGGCTTCGCACTGGTCCAGATCTGGGTGAGGATCTCGGGGAACTCGTTCACACCCGCCGTGCTCGAGCCGGGGTCCCCGGCTTCCTTGAGGTCCATCCCGGCACAGAACACCGGCCCGGTGTGATCGAGCAGGATCACCCGGACGGTGTCGTCCCCACCCGCGGTGGCCAGGTGATCCCGCAACTCCCGCCGCAACTGCGCGGACAAGGCGTTCCGGTTGTGCGGCGAGTCCAGGGTGATCCTGGCGACGCCCTTGTCGACCGTGTAGTGCACCAGCTCGTCAGCCATGGTCGAGAGCGTAGCCAGCCCGCGTCCTTGGATCTGTGTGGGCAGGTCTTGGCCTGATCAGCAGTTACCTCAGGGGAACGTGACGGCAGTCAGCCACCAACCGCCTGCGGTCCGCCGGTGTCGCTGGGTCGGGACCAGCACTTTCAAGTCCGGGGAGGCGGGCTGGCGCGGTCAAGCACCTCCTCGATCCGCAACGGACTGGCCGGGTGATGGGTGAGACACAGCGGCGACTGCATGCGCCGGAACGCGAACGTGTCACCGGTGACGTAGAACTGGCCCCGGCCCAGCCCGGAGATGTCGCTGAGCGTGCTGCCCTTGGGGCCCGCCACCTCCTTCGCCGCGGCGATCTGCGCCGGGCTGTTCAGGCGGCCGAAGAACTGGGTGGTCGCGTTGCCGGTGATCTGGTTGTGCAGGCCCTTCGGCGCCTGGGTGGCGAACAGGAGCCCGAGCCCGTACTTGCGGGCCTGCGAGGCGAGGACGATGGTGCTGTGCGTGCTGGCGGTGACCCCGCTCGACGGGGCCAGCGTCTGCGCCTCGTCCATCACGAGCAGCCCGCCGAGCGGGCGGTCACCCGCCGGGTTCCGCTTGATCCACGCGAAGATCTCCATCTGCAGCTGGTTGACGAACGCCTGCTTCTGCTCGTCGGCGGGCAGCCCGATGAAGCTGATCACCGACACGCGGGCGCGTTTGCCGGGAGCGGGCGTGAACAGCACGGCCGGGTCCGCCGGTTCGCCCGCGCCCGCGAAGAGCGGGTCGTTGACCATCGCCGCCTTGAGGTTCTCGGCGAGGTCGGCGGCGATCGCGTGCCCGCTGCCCAGGCGGCTCACCCCGTCCGGGAGATCGGTGAGCAGGTCGATGAAGCCGAGCATGCCGCGGGAGCCCTTGCGCGCGTAGTGGGTGAGCGCCTCGCGGAGCACCGCCTTGCCTCGGACGGCCTTGTTGGCGGCACCGGTGACCTTCGCGTGTGACGCCAGCGCGGCGACGGCCACCTCCACGGCG
Organism: Actinophytocola algeriensis; assembly: GCF_014203735.1. Taxonomy (GTDB): domain Bacteria; phylum Actinomycetota; class Actinomycetes; order Mycobacteriales; family Pseudonocardiaceae; genus Actinophytocola; species Actinophytocola algeriensis. The sequence continues at coordinate 925,827 of NZ_JACHJQ010000001.1, forward strand.
GCGGTGAACTCGTCCTCGTCGTCCAGCACGCCCGCGAAGTCGGGCAGCGGGTGGAAGCTGAGCGGCCGTCCGCTCGCCCGGCCGGGTGTCCAGACGACGACGTCGGTGTTGTCGAGGTAGTCGCCCGCCGCCTCGGCGTCGCCGGGTGCCCAGTCGGTGGGCGGCGACGGCCACGCGTCCCCGAGCCGGGCGAGGTCGTTGTTGGGATCGAGCACGATCGCGGAGACTCCGCGCCGCGCGCACTCCTCGACGATGCGCCGGATCAGCACGGTCTTGCCGGACCCCGACCCGGCGAACACGACGGCGTGTTTGCGCAACGACTCGAGCTCGATCGCGACGGGCTGGTCCACGCCGAGCGTGATCGCGGTGGGGGAGGGCGCCTGGTGTGCGGGTGTGGCGATCGGCTGGGTGCCGGTATGGGGTGGGGCGGGTGTCGCGAGTGCCTGGCGTGCGGCGCCGGGCGGCGATGCGGCGTGGTGGCCGTCGGTGGGTGGTCCGCTGGTGTCCGTGCCGCGGGTGTCGGGGTCGGCGGCGGGCCACGGTGAGCTGCGCGGTGGTGGTGTCGTCGGGAGGAGTTCGGACAGCAGGGCCGAGTTGCTCGCCGGTTTGCGGGCCACCAGCCACTCGCGCAGGTCATAGCTCCGGTTGGTGAGCATCTCGGTCAGCGCGCCGAAGGTGCGGAGGTCTTCGGGGCTGATGTCGACGTCCTTGCCGCCCTTCGCGTGGAACTCGGCCAGTTCCTGTGTCGTCTTCAGGCCCTTCGACCACGGGCTGTTGCGGATCAGGACCAGGTGCCGGTTGTTCGCGCTGCCCCGCACACCCGCCGCCGACCGGGCGTTGCGGATCCGGTGCAGCGCCGACAGGTGGTGTTTCGCGGCGATGGCGCGGAAGGTCCAGTGCTCCTCGATGTCGTACTCCTCGTCGAGGGTGCGGCGGATCGCCGCGTGCACCACCGGCTTCCCCTCCGGTGGCGGCTCGGCCTTCCACACCATGTCGTCGTTGCCGACCTCGGTGATCCACGACCGCAGCGCCGCAGACAGGTACGCGGGCATGAGCCGGTCCTCGCTGCGCTCGTCGAGCGGCCGCGAGACGTCGACCCCGGCGCGCAGCTCGGCGAACTGCTCGTCCAGCTCGCCGAAGTACGCGGGCTCCGGGCCGCGCGGCTGCTCGACCTCCACGACCGGGACCTGCGCGTCGAACGACGTCAGCTCGTGGATCTCACCGCGCAGGCACGCCTCCACGTGTGCGTCGATCCGCTTGAGCAGCTCCCGCGCCCGGTAGGTGTCCCACGCGGCCCCGAACGCGTCCGGGGAGACCGGCCACGTCGGGTGCGGGGGCGTGAACCCGATGTTGGCGTACGGCACACCCAGCCACTTCCGCACGAACTCGCGGCCGTGTTCCGGGTCGATGATCCGGTCGAGCGGCTTGCTGGGGCGGAACCGGTCCGGCACCGAGTCGACGGCCTTGTCGCTCAGCAGGTGCCAGGAGTTCGGCAGGCAGGCCACGAGCGAGAGCGTGCGGCGGGTGCGTTCGCGCAGCTGCATCAGCCCGTCCGCGATCATCGACAGCTCGCTCGCGAGCTTCGGGTCGTCCTCGGTCTGGAGCGGCGTCGCGGTCGACCGGGCCACGAGCGTGTCGAGCTGGTCGACGGCGATGACGCTCGCGCCGGTGAGTGCCAGCAGCTGGAAGATCTCCTGTGCGATCTCGTGCAGGGGCTTCTGAGTCGGGCGGATGCCCCACTTGTCCCGCGCCTCCCGCTCCGGCTCGTCGAACCCGTCGAAGAAGTCCTCGCCGATGTCGGACTTCTTCAGGTCCGACGACGCGAACAGCACCAGCGCCCGCGCGGTGTCCGCGCACTTCTTGCCCACCCCGCGGTCGAGGCGGAACAGGTCGGCGATGAACGCGTCGAGGTCGTCGACGGAAACGCTCGCGTCGCCGACGATCGCCTTCGTGACCGAGTCCGGTGTGCCGGTTCGCATGCAGAGCCTGCGCAGGAACCGCGTCAGCTGGCGTTCCCCGTCGTCGTCGGTCTTCAGCAGCCCGGCCAGGACGTGCTGCACGACGTCGGACCAGAAGACGTCGCCGGTGCTGAGCGCCACCAGGAAGAAGTAGCCGTCCTGGCTCTGCACTTCGCGGCGGACCCAGCCGAGCAAGTGGGTCTTGCCGACGCCTTTCTGGCCCTGCAGCACGATCCCGATCGGGCTCGGTCCGTTGCTGTCCACGGCGGCCTTGATGCCGGCGCGGACAGCTCGTTCGGCGTCCTGGTGGAGGCCGTCGACGTGGTAGGGGGAGGTGGTCCAGACGTCGTCAGGGGTCTCCGCCCAGTTGAACCGGAGCGCGGCGAGCGCTTCTCTCGCGTCCTGCATCATGATTCCTCGATCGAGATCAGGTGGTTCTCGTCACCACCGATCAACACCGCCGCGGCCCGGTCGTCGGCCTGCACGGCCTTGCGGTCGGGGTTGGGGGCGAGCGTCACCTCCTGCTTGCGGCCCAGCGTTTTCAGGACTCCGTCGACATCCTCCTTCGACGCGCCGTTCAGCAGCGGGCGCAGTTTGGCGAGGTGCACCCAGTCGCCCGGCTTCGACGCGATTTTGCGGTAGGCGTGCCGGATCTGGGTCTCGAGGTCGGCGCCGCCGTCGACGTCGGGCTGGAACACGTCCGCCAGCTCGCGGCGCTCCCGGTCGAGGTACCGGTCGATACCGTTGAGCACCGCGAAGAACGCGTAGCCGTAGTAGCCGGGACGGGTCGGCCGTTGTGCCTTCAGCTCGTAGCGGCAGCGGACCCAGCCATCGTCGGTGAGGTCGTGGACGTACGGCTTGTTGCCCGTGCGGGTGCTGTGGACGAGGCCGAGCTCGTTGAGCCGCCTGCGGACGTCACCGGTGATGCGGATGCCGGTGACCTCCTCCAGCTCGGTGTTGTCGATCTCCCGCGCCACCGCCATGAGGGTGAACAGCGCCGAGACGCCCTGACTGGTGAGCCGATCGTTCATCGAGTACTCATTTCCTTGTTCGCCAACCGAGTCTGCTGAGCACGACAGTGGACAGGTCCGAGACGTTGCCGGGGATCGCGACGTGGCCGTTGTCCTGCGCGGCCGGCGCGCGGTCGATGGTGATCTCCAGTTCGGTCACCAGCTCACGCATGCGTTCGGCGTCGCCGTCGCGGGCGGCGTTCTCCATGGCGCGCAGGATGCGTTCGACCGAGCGCCAGCCGGTGTAGGGCAGCAGCGTCGTCCTCGCCTGTTCGAGCGCTGCGGCGGCGTCGGCGTACACCTGGTTCGGGTCGGCCGGTGATACCGAGTCACCGCCCGCCAGCTCCGCGTGGAGCCGCGCCGCCACCTGGCCGGTGCTGTGGCCCCGGACCAGTTCCAGGTGCCGCAGGTTGCGCAGGAAACCGGGCAGCCGCACCGGGTTCGTCCCCTTCGTCAGCACGGGGAACAGGCGGCGGTCGGCCTCACCGGCGAGGGTTCTGCGCAGGAACCACTCGGCCTCCGCGGTCTGCCATCGGCTCACCTGGCGGTCGATGACGAGGCACAGGTGGCGGGCGGTGTCCTGGGTGCTGGCCAGGAAGTCGACGTCGCCGGACAGCGAACTCTCCGCCTTCACGCCCAGCACGCGCAGTTCGCGCACGAGTGCCGTCGCCTGGTCGTGGGTCGAACGCGGTGTGCTCACCAGGACGTCGACGGCGTAGTCGCGGGTCTGGCCCTGCGCGGCCGCCACGAACGCGTCCCGGTTGTCCGCCAGCAGGTCGCTGCGGTCCAGCCGGTGCGCCACCACCGCGGCGATCGTCTCCAGCGCGTACGCGATCTGGCTCGCCGACGGCACCCGCTCGGCGAGCACCGGGAGCTGCTCGCCGAAGCTCCAGTACGACACGTACGGCAGGGTCAGGTGGCGCAGTATCAGCGACGGCTGCACGTTCCGCACCAGCCAGTTGTGGAACAACGGCGTGGTCAGCTCGGTGCACTTCTTGTACCAGGAGTCCGCCCGCTCGTACTCGACGCGGTCGTCGAACCTGGACAGCACCGGCAGCGCGGTCAGCTGCGGGCGGTCGTACGGCATCCGGTCGCGGGCCTTGTCCGCGCGGCGCACCACGTTCACCGCGCCGCCCACGCTCTGGTCGTTCGCGGTGAACAGCACCACCAGGTGGTCGGGGAGGTGGGCGGTGCAGATGCTCGCGATGTCGGCGAAACCCGTGCGGCTGTCGATGAGCACGAAGTCGTACTCCTCGGTCCAGTCCGCGCGGCACAGCTCCAGCGCGTCGGCGAACCCCTGGCTGTACAGGGCGGCCCAGTCGATGCTCTGCACGCGTCGCGCGTAGTCCTCGTCCTGTTCGCCGCCCGCCGCGAGCAGGTGCACCACGCCCGGCTCGTCGAGCACCAGCTCCGTGATGTAGGCGGCCGACGGCTTCCGCGCGCCGGTCGCGAAGTCGTCGACGAGGTCGACGATCCCGGTGGTGGGCGGCGACGGCAGCAGCGGCCGGAAGTAGGCGGCCAGTCCCGGCGCCTCGAGGTCCCAGTCGACGGTGAGGACGCGGTAGCCCCAGCGGGCCAGCAGAACCGCGATGTTGCTCAGCGCGAAGCTGCGCCCGACGCCGCCCTTGAAGGAGTAGAAGGTGACGACCGTGCCCGCCATGTCAGAACCTCGGCAGCGGCGTCATGCCCGGCATCGGCGGGTCCGGCCGCTGGATCGGCCAGTCCGGCTTCCACGGCGGCACCCTGCCGAGCCGTTGCGAAAGATCTATCGCGACTTTCTCGATCTCCTCGACGAAATCGATCCAGCGCACGGTCTGCTGAAATACAAGATCCGGTTTGTTCCACTTCTTGAGGTCCCGCCACGACCGTTCCCGCGCGAAACTCGGGAAGTTGTCGGAGTCGGAGAACAACACCGGGTAGATCAAACCCTGCTGCCCGACCACCCGCTCGCGTTCGGCCATGCTGTGCCACTCGGCGAGGCACCAGCGCGAACGGAAGTACTGCGGTGAGCACACCGGAACGAGGATCCTCGTGCGGCGCAACGCATCCTCGAGGTGGTCGGGCCAGACGCTGCCGACCTCCATGCCCTCGTCGATGAACATCCTCGGCTCGTCGGCGAGGTGATCGGCGAGGCAGTCCCGCAGGCGGGGGAAGAAGTGGTGCTTCACCCATTTGTAGGGGTTGCCCTCGCGGCGATAACTGATGAACACATCAAATGCGTAGTCGGACACCTCGTGCCGCCGCCCCTTCGACCCGAACGTTGATGCGGTCCGAGCATAGGCGACCAATGTCCGAAAATTGTTGACAAATAAAGGACAACGTGGCCTAACGGTCCGGTGTGTACCTGATCGGGACGTAGGCGTACTCGCCCTGGGCGTGCCACGTGTACTCCTGGTGCTTGACCGGGGTCGCGCCGAAGTCGTAGGCGACGTACGTGGTGCGGGACGCGTTGGTCCAGTGGTCGAACAGGCGGACGTGCTTGCCCCACGCGAGCAACGCGTCGCCGGTGCGGAGCTCGTCCTTGGCGATCATCCGGGACACGTCTGTCAGGTCGTGGTCGAGGCCGTGGCGGGGCGTGGCGTAGCTGACCGGCAGGCCCCACACCATCGACACGAAACCGGAGCAGTCGGTGCGGTAGTACGGCTCGTGGCAGCCGCCCAGTACGCCGTTCCAGTCGGTTCGCGCGTAGCCCGTCTCGGCGCGGTAGCACGTGTCCTGGTCGTACAGTGGCTGCGCCTGGAACCACTCCTCGGCCCTGGCCATCATCGGGGCGGTCGCTGCCGTGTACGGGATCGCGTCCGCGCCGACCGGCAGTGCGACGGCCACCGCGATCGCCCATCTGAGCCACTTCACCCGGGAATTCTACGTAATGGGGACGGTCCCCCTGCACCGTTGCAGGGGGACCGTCGTCATCCGCGCCCGGTCAGGCGATGGTGGTGGAGGTGAGCACCGGGTTCGGATTGGGGAAGCACGACGTCGGGGCGGAGATGTCACCGATGAACGTGCCGACGACCGCGGTGAACGTCAGGCCCGGGTCGTCGTAACTGGTGCCGTACAGGCTGGCATCGATGGCACCTGAAGCCCCCGCCGTCAGGTGCGCCGTGATCGTCGGCAGTTCGAAGGTGGCGCCGCCTGCTATCGGGCCCGCGAAGGACACCGTGACGACACCGCCCGACTCGGTCCAGGTCGGGTCGCTGCCCAGGCCGGAGCCGCCGGTCAGGTCCACGCCGGTGAGCGTGGCGTTCGCCGGGACGGGGACTTTCAGGGTGAACGTGTTGACGTTCTTGACCGTGTAACCGGCCGCTTCGGACGGGACCTGGTTCGGGGCCGGGTCGACCACGATGTCCAGGGCGCCACCGGGAGCGACCGTCGCCGGCGCCGTGGCGTCGACGGTTTGGTTCAGTGCCAGGTTCTCGGTGCCGAGCGGGGTGTCGGCCTGGCAGTCGTAGACGATGTCCGTCGCCGCGGACGCGGTTGGTGCGAGCACCACGGAGGCGGTGACGGCGACAACGACCGCCGCACCGGTTTTGAGCAGGGTGAACCTCATTGTCCTCACCTTGGAAACGTTGCAGGGTATAGGTTTCCGGTACCGGTGATGCCCAGGCCCTTCCTTGTCTACTGCTGAGTAGCGATCACGTCAAGCCTTCCCGGTTACCGATAGTGCTCGCACGACTGCGAAACACGCGCCACCCAATGGGCGAACCGGCGCGACTGAGAGGAGTAACCCCAGGTCAGGCGGCTGCGACAGCGGCGGTCGCCAGATAGCGGTCCACGATCAGCGACGCGAGCTTCGGTGCGTCACCCATCGGGTCCGCCACCACCGCGTCGCCCGCGAGCGACGCGACCCGGTCCGGCAACCGGCCCGGCGCGAGGAACCACGACGCGACCGCGATCCGCCGCGCTCCCGCCGCCCGCAACGCCGCGATCGCGCCGGGCACGTCCGGGTCGGCGGTCGACGCGAACGCCGCCCGCACGCCCGCGACCGGGAACCGGCGCGCCCACGACGCGGCCACGGCGGCCACCGCCTCGTTCGCGGGTGCGTGCGACGACCCGGCACCGGCGAGCACGATCCCGAGCGACGGGTCGTCGAGCCGGGCGCCTGCCGCGACGAGACGCCGCAGCGCCACCGCCGACAGCCGGTCGTCCGGGCCGAGCACGTCCGACACCGACACGGACAGCCGGGGGAACCGGGCGTGCGCCTCCGCGACCAGTGCGGGCAGGTCGACCCGCGCGTGGAACGCCGAACCCAGCAACAGTGGCACGATCACCGCTTCCCGGTGCCCATCGGCCGCGAGCGCTGACAACACGTCCGGCAGCCGCGGCGCGGACAGGTCCAGGAACGCGGCACGGACGTCGAGACCCGGATCGGAGGCACGCACCACGTCCAGCAGCGCGGCGATGGACGCGGCGGAACGCGGGTCGCGGCTGCCGTGTGCGACGGCGACGAGTGGCGGCGCGGTCACAGCGACCCGTTCAGTCCGCGGGCACGCAGCACGGCCCGCTCCAGCGGCCGGAACACCAGCAGCTCGATCCCGATGCCCACGAAGAGGATGAGGATGATCGCGGCCATCACCATCGACATGTCCGACAGCGACATCCCGTTGTGCAGGAACTGCCCGAGGCCGACCCCGAGCTGCGGCGAGGTCGCGATCAGCTCGGCGGCCATCAGCGACCGCCACGAGAACGCCCAGCCCTGCTTCAGGCCGCCGAGGAAGCCCGGCAGCGCGGCGGGCAGCAGGATGTGCCGTGCGGACGCCAGCCTGCCCGCGCCGAGCACCTTGCCGACGCGGGGGAGGATCGGCGGGATCTGGTCCATGCCGGACACGAGCCCGTTCGCGATCGACGGGACCGCGCCCAGCAGCACCACGAAGTAGATCGACGCGTCGGTCAGGCCGAACCACAGCACCGCCGCGGGCACCCACGCCACCGACGGCAGGCTCTGCAGACCGGACACGATCGGCCCGATCCCGCGCCGCACCACCGAGAAGTTCGCGATCACCAGGCCGAGCGGGATCGCCACCACCACCGCGACCAGGAAGCCGATCACCGCTCGGTGCACCGAGATCCACAGGAAGCCGACGATCTCGCCGCTCGTGACGCGGTCCCAGATCTGGGTCCACACGTCCGCAGGCGCGGGCAGCTGGTACTCGGGCCAGAACGCGGCCGCCCACAGTGCCTGCCAGATCGCGACGATCACGACCAGCGCGACGACCGGCGGCAGGACCTGGCCGAGGATCTTGCGCCCACACCCGCGGGTGTCCGCGGCCGTGGGGGTGTCGAGCGCGTCGAGGCCCGCCCCGACGGACGCGGTGTCGTCCTCGACGGTTCCGGTGTTGCTCTGGCCGGGACCGTCAGGCATGGCTGCTGATCACCTCGTGCAGGCGTGTGTTGATCGCGTCCACCACACCTGCCTGCGCGGCCGGGTCGATGTCGTCGACGTGCCACTCCTGCACGACCCGGCCGGGCCGCGACGACAGCAGCACCACGCGCTGACCGAGCCGCACGGCCTCGCGCACGTCGTGTGTCACGAACAGGACCGCGGTCTCGGTGGCGCGCCAGATCCGCAGCAGCTCCGACTGCAGCACGTCACGGGTGATCGCGTCGAGCGCGGAGAACGGCTCGTCCATGAGCAGCAGCGAGTTCCCGTCACCGTCCACAGCGGACGCCAGCGCACGCGCGAGTGCCACGCGCTGGCGCATGCCGCCGGACAGCTCGTGCGGCCGCTTGTCGCCGACCCCGGCGAGCCGCACCAGTTCGAGCAGCTCACTGGCGCGGGCCCGCCGGTCGGCACGCTTCACACCGGCCAGGCGCAGCGGCAGCTCCACGTTGCGGGACGCCGTCAGCCACGGCATCAGCGCGGCCTCCTGGAACATGACCGCGGGCCGCGACGTGTTCAGTTCGATCTCGCCCGCCGACGGCGCGTCCAGCCCGGCGACCAGGTTCAGCACGGTCGTCTTGCCGCACCCGGACGCGCCGAGCAGGCACACGAACTCGCCAGGCGCGACCTCGAGGTCCACCCCGTCGAGCGCGGTGACGGCGCGCCTGCCCTCGCCGAACGTCTTGCCCACGCCGGAAAGTCGCACGGCGTGGCCGGTCTGAACACCCATCTCGAGCGTCGCGGTCATGATGGTGCGCCTCCCCTATTTCTTGTCCAGGCCACCCGCGTCGACCGCGGGCTTCCCGGCTTCCTCGAGCACGGCGTTCAGTTCGGTCAGGTCCGCGAAACCGGCCACCTCGGGCGCGGTCTCCGCGATGCCCGCGGTCACCTGGTCCTGCGCGAGCTGCTTGAACTCACCGGCGATCGGGTCGAACGTGAGCGAGATGTTGGACCAGGCCCGCTCGATCACCTCGGGCTTGAGCGCCTTGCCGGTCAGCGCTTCCAGCTGCGTGTTGACGGCGGCCTGTGCGTCGGCGGTGTTCTCGTTGGCGTAGTCGATCGACGCGACCAGGCCGCGCAGGAACGCGCGCACGGTCTCCGGGTGCTCGTTCAGGAACTGGGTCCGTACGATCACGACGGTGGTCGGGAACCGGCCGTCCGGCCACAGCTCCTCCTCGTCGAGCAGCACGGTCGCGCCCGCCTCCAGCACCAGCCGCGACGACCACGGCTCCGGCAGCCACGCCGCCTGCACGTTCCCGCCCCGGAAGGCGTCGAGCGTCTGCGCGTTCTCCATGTTCGTGACCTCCACCTTGCCGGTGAGGTCGTTGTCCGCCAGCCACTTCTTCAGCGCGACGTCCTGCGTGTTGCCGAGCTGCGGGGTCACCACGGTCTTGCCGGCCAGGTCCGCGGGCGTCCTGATGTCCGGCTTCACCACCAGCTGCGCGCCGCCGGAGGTGACGCCGGAGATCAGCCGCACGACCTCGCCCTTGGACTTCGCGTAGGCGTTGATCGCCGGGCCGGAGCCGATGAACCCGATGTCGAGCGAGCCGCCGAGCAGCGCCGACACCTCGGTCGGACCCGCGTTGAACTCCTGGCGGGTCAGCTCGGTGTCGCCCAGCTCCTCCTCGAACAGGCCCTTCTCCAGGCCGATCAGCGCGGGTGCGTGGGTGACGTTCGGGAAGTAGCCCAGACGCAGCTCGGCCGCCGGGCCCTTGTCCTGTGCGGCCGCGCCGGTGCTGTCGTCGCCTTCGTCCGCGCGCGAGCACGCGGTGGCCAGCAACGACAGTGCTGCGATCGTGGCGGTGAGGAGCCGAGTCCTGGTACGCACAGGTTCGGGCCTTTCTAGTTCCTGTCGAGTAAGGGGAGCGGGGCCCCGACCAACCCCGCGGCCAGTGTCGTGCCGTCGGCCGGGTCGATCACCAGGAAGGCGCCGGTCCGGCCCCGGCTCGAGTAGCCGTCGACCGGGAGCGGCTCCGCCGTGCGCAGCACCACCTGACCGATCTCGTTGAGGGTCAACGTCTCCGGGTACTCGTGGGTGGCGAGCTTCTGCTCGTCGAAGCGGGTGCGCAACTCGGTGACCACTGCCTGGACGGTCTTGGCGCCGGACTTGACAAGAACTTTCTGGTTCTGCCGCAACGGTTTGTCCGCCAGCCACGCGAGGGTCGCGGACAGCTCGTCGGTCAGCTCCGGTGCCTCGGCGGCGGCGGCGATCACGTCACCGCGGGAGATGTCGACGTCGTCGGCGAGCAGCAGCGTCACGGACCGGTCCGCTTCCGCCTCGGTGAGTTCGCCGTCGGGTGTGTCGATGCGCTCGACCGTGGTCCGCAGCCCGCCAGGGAGTACGACGACCTCGTCACCCGGCCGGACCGTGCCTGCCGCGACCTGGCCCGCGTAGCCGCGGTAGTCCGGGTGTTCCTCGGTGCGGGGCCGGATCACGTACTGCACGGGGAAGCGGAACGGCGCCTCGTGCGGGTCCTGCTCGACCGGCACGGTCTCCAGGTGGTCCAGCAGCGTCGGACCCGTGTACCACGGCGTGTGCGGCGAGTGCTCGACCACGTTGTCGCCGCGCAGGGCGGAAACCGGGATCGCGAGCACCGTGCCCATGGGGTAGCCCAAGGAGGTCGCGTGTGCCGTGAACTCCTTGGCGATCACCTCGAACGTGCCCTCGTCGTAGTCCACGAGGTCGATCTTGTTGACCGCCAGCACGAGCCGAGGCACCCCGAGCAGCGCGAGGACCGCGGCGTGGCGGCGGGTCTGCTCGATGACGCCTTTCCGCGCGTCCACCAGCAGGATCGCCAGCTCGGCGGTGGACGCGCCGGTGACCGTGTTGCGGGTGTACTGCACGTGGCCCGGGGTGTCGGCGAGCACGAACGTCCGCTTGTCGGTGGCGAAGTAGCGGTACGCCACGTCGATCGTGATGCCCTGCTCACGCTCGGAGCGCAGCCCGTCGACCAGCAGTGAGAGGTCCGGTGTGGACAGTCCCTTGTCGACGCTCGCGCGGTGCACGGCGTCGAGCTGGTCGGCCAGCACCGACTTCGTGTCGTACAGGAGGCGGCCGACGAGCGTGGACTTGCCGTCGTCCACGCTGCCCGCTGTCGCAAGCCTGAGGAGATCGGACATCAGAAGTAGCCCTCTCGCTTGCGGTCTTCCATGGCCGCCTCGGAGAGGCGGTCGTCGGCGCGGGTCGCGCCGCGCTCGGTGAGCCGGGACGCGCCGACCTCGGCGATGACCTCGTCGAGGGTGGTGGCGACGGACTCGACGGCGCCGGTGCAGGAGCCGTCGCCGACCGTGCGGTACCGGACCGTCTTGCGCACCTTGGTCTCGCCGTCCCGCGGGCCGCCCCACGGGCCCTCGGCGAGCCACATGCCGTCACGCAGGTAGACCTCGCGCTCGTGGGCGTAGTAGATCTCCGGCAGCTCGATGCCCTCCCGCTGGATGTAGCGCCACACGTCCAGCTCGGTCCAGTTCGACAGCGGGAACACCCGCACGTGCTCGCCGGGACGGTGCCGCCCGTTGTAGAGGTTCCACAGCTCGGGGCGCTGCCTGCGCGGCTCCCACTGGCCGAACGCGTTGCGGAGGCTGAAGATCCGCTCCTTCGCCCGTGCCCGCTCCTCGTCGCGGCGTCCGCCGCCGAACACCGCGTCGAACTTGTTCTCCGTGATGGAGTCCAGCAGCGGCACGGTCTGCAAGGGGTTGCGGGTGCCGTCCGGGCGCTCGGTGAGGCGGCCGTCGTCGATCCAGTCCTGCACCTTCGCGACGACCAGGCGCAGGCCGTACCGCTCGACGACGCGGTCGCGGAACTCGATGACCTCGTCGAAGTTGTGCCCGGTGTCCACGTGCAGCAGCGGGAACGGCACGGGTGCGGGCCAGAACGCCTTGACCGCGAGGTGCAGCAGCAGTGTGGAGTCCTTGCCGCCGGAGAACAGGATCACCGGCCGGTCGAACTCGCCCGCGACCTCGCGCATGATGTGGATGGCCTCGGACTCGAGGCGCCCCAGCGCATCCAGGGTGGGCCGGGCCGGTTCGATGGTGGCGGTCGACGCTTCGCTCGCACGCTCGCTCATCCGTGCAACCCGCATTCGGTCTTGGCAAGGCCGGCCCACCGGCCGCTGCGGGCGTCCTGCCCCGGCAACGGTTTCGCGGTGCACGGCGCGCAGCCGATGGACAGGTAACCCTCGGACACGAGGGGGTTCTCCAGGATGCCGTGCTCGGCGATGTAGCCGGTGAACTCGTCGTCGGTCCACGGCGCGATCGGGTTGATCTTCACCAGGCCGTTGCGGTCGTCCCACTGCACGATCGGCGTGTTCGCGCGGGTCGGCGCGTCGACGCGGCGCACCCCGGTCACCCACGCGTCGTAGCGGGAGAGGGTGTTCCGCAGCGGCACCACCTTGCGCAGGAAGCAGCACTGCGTCGGATTGGTCTTGTTCAGCAGCCCGAACTCGGCCTCCTGGTCGGCGACCGACTGCTCGGCCTCGGCGTTCACGATCCGCACCGACGGGTAGACCACCTCGACCGCGTCGCGGGTGCCGATGGTCTCGGCGAAGTGGTAGCCGGTCTCCAGGAACAGCACGTCGACATCCGGCTTCGCCTTGACCGCCAGGTCGATCAGCACCGCGTCCTGCATGTTGGAGGCGACGATGAAGTTGTCGCCGAACGTCGCCGCGGTCCACGCGAGGGCTTCCGCCGCGGTGGCGTCGGCCAGCTCCTCCTGCGCCCGTTCCGCGACCTTCCGCAAGTCGGTCGTGGTGGTCACTTGGTCACCTCTTCCCGCTGTGCGGTCGATCCAGTCAGGTTGAGCCCGACGAACTTCACGGTGAACACGCGCCTGCAGCCGGTGCACAGCCACGCCGCGTGCGGTTCCTCCTGCGGGCGAAGGTCCTCGTCGCCGCAGTAGGGGCAGTAGAAGGGGGTCGCCCTGTCACTCATCGCAGCCTCCGCGGGGAGGAAGTACGTCGGCCGGCGGTCACTTGAGGTCCGCCTCCTCGGCACGGGCGACCCACTGCGGGAAGCGCTCGTCCGGCTTGCGGTCGGCCACGTAGTTGCGCACCACGCGCTCCACGTACTCAGCCAGCTCGTCCGCGGTCACCTTGTGGCCACGCAGCTTCCGCCCGAAACCGGTGTCGAGGCCGAGCCCGCCGCCGAGGTGCACCTGGAAGCCCTCGACCTGGTTGCCATCGTCGTCGGTGACGATCTGGCCCTTCAGCCCGATGTCCGCGGTCTGGATGCGGGCGCAGGAGTTGGGGCAGCCGTTGATGTGCACGCTGATCGGCGTGGTCACGTCGCCGGTGATGTCCTTGAGCCGGTCCTCGAGCTGGCTCACCAGGTCCACCGCGCGGGCCTTGGTCTCGACGATCGCGAGCTTGCAGAACTCGAGGCCGGTGCACGCCATCACGCCGCGCCGCCACGGCGACGGGTCGGTCTGCAGCCCCAGCCCGGCGAGCGTGGTCTTCAGGCTGTCCACTTCGGACCTCGCGACGTCGAGCACGATCAGCTTCTGCAGCGGTGTGAACCGCACGCGGTGCGAGCCGGCCTTCTCCGCGGCGTCGGCCACCGCGATGAGCTTGGCGCCCGACACGCGGCCCGCGATGGGCGCGGCGCCGAGGTAGAAGTGGCCGTCCTTCTGGCGGTGCACGCCGATGTGGTCGCGCGGCTGGTCCGGCACCTCGGGCGGGGGCCCGTCGTACAGGGGCCGCTTCAGGTACTCGGTCTCCAGGACCTCGCGGAACCTGGCGGCGCCCCAGTCCTTCACGAGGAACTTGAGGCGCGCGCGGTTGCGCAGCCTGCGGTAGCCGTAGTCGCGGAAGATGCTGATCACGCCCGCCCACACGTCCGGCACCTCGTCGAGCGAGATCCACGCGCCGAGGCGCTGGCCGATCATCGGGTTCGTGGACAGGCCGCCGCCGACCCACACGTCGAAACCGGGGCCGTGCTCCGGGTGGTGCACACCGACGAACGCCACGTCGTGCACCTCGTGCGCCACGTCGGGCAGCCCGGAGATCGCGGTCTTGAACTTGCGCGGCAGGTTGGCGAACGCCTTGTCACCGACGTACCGGCGCTTGATCTCGTCGATCGCGGGGGTGCCGTCGATCACCTCGTCCTCGGCGATGCCCGCGACGGGCGAGCCGAGGATCACACGCGGGCTGTCGCCGCACGCCTCCATCGTCGTGAGGCCGACGTCCTCCAGCTTCTTCCAGATCGTCGGCATGTCCTCGACGCGGATCCAGTGGTACTGGATGTTCTGCCGGTCGGTGATGTCGGCGGTGTCGCGTGCGTAGTCGCGGGACACCTCGCCGATGACCCGCAGCTGCTCGGTCGTGACCGCACCACCGTCGATGCGGACGCGCAGCATGAAGAACTCGTCGTCCAGCTCCTCCGGCTCGAGCGTGGCCGTGCGGCCGCCGTCGATGCCGGGCTTGCGCTGGGTGTAGAGGCCGAACCAGCGGAACCGCCCGCGCAGGTCGCCAGGATCGATGCCGGCGAAACCCGTGTGGGCGTAGATGTTCTCGATGCGGGCGCGGACGTTGAGCGGGTTGTCGTCCTTCTTGCTGCGCTCGTTGGGGTTCAGCGGCTCGCGGTAACCGAGCGCCCACTGCCCCTCACCGCGCTTCTGGCGTTTCGTGGTGGGAGATGACGACACCCGTCCGACCTCCGAGGTCTGGGCGCTCGCGCACACCGGACGACGTTCGGGAGGTCGCCGGCGCACCCGGGCGCCGGCGTACGAGAATAGAAAACGGCGGCGGCGGGTTACCGCCGGCACATCGCGCTGGAAACACGAACGAAGTCCACGTGGCGCCGGGCCACGAGGAGGAGTTCGGTAACAGCGGACATGACCTCAGCGTGCCACGCGTCCACGAGGTGGTCCACCTGCATCCGCATCGTGGGACAGGCGCCGACTAGCTTGCGATTAGGTCCGGCACCTGCCAGTGCGGTGCCGTCTCAGTGCGGTGCCGTCTCAGGGGGTGGCGTCGGCCTGCTGTAGGCGGAGTGCTGGTTCAGCTCGTCCATCCACGTGGTGAAGCCCGCCGGTGTCATCGACGGCCAGTCCGGGGTGTGCTCGACCTGGGCGGCGCCGATCCGGCGACCGAGCTCGACCAGTGAGCGGGCGACCGGCCCGCGCCCGCGCTCGTACTCGGCGAGCGCGGCGTCCAGGTCGGCGTCCTGGTGGCCGGCCCACGCCCGGCCCAGCGCCAGTGCCTCCTGCAGGGCCTTCGTCGCGCCCGCGCCGGAGTGCGGCCGGGTGACCGCCCCAGCGTCACCCATGAGCAGCACCCGCCCGGCGACCAGCCGCCCGGCCAGCAGGTCGAACACCGGCTGCACCATGAGCTCGTCCCGCTCGGTGCGGCGGATGATCTCCGCGTACGCGGCCGGGAAGTGCCGGTCCACCACCGCGTCGAGGAAGGTGAGCAGCTCGTCGTCGACGCGGCGGACCGCCAGCTCGGCGGGCGCGGGGTCGGCGGGCATGCCGGGGATGCGGTAGTACAACCCCCAGGTCATCCGGTGTTCCGCCGTCGCGTCCGGCACCAGCACGAACAGGCAGTGGCCGTGTGGCAGGACGATCGTGGCGAACGACCGGTCGACCGGGCCGAGCCGGTCGACCAGGTCGGCCACGCGGTCGATCGGATAGCTCCCGCGCCACAGGCCGTACCCCGCGTACACGGGCCGGGCGGCCGGGTCCACCACGGCACGCACCACCGAGCGGTACCCGTCGGCGCCGATCACCAGGTCGAACGGGTGCCGCTGCCCGTCCGACGTCACGACCCGCGCCTCGCCGGGTGCGGACTCGACGCCGGTCACCTGGGTGCCGACCCGGTAGTCGGCACCGTCCACCCTGGCGCGCAGCGCCCGCCACAGCAGGCTCCAGTTGTGGTAGCGGGCGCGGAACGGCTGGCGCCACAGCTCCCGCCCGCGGTCGCCGTCGCGGACGAGCCACACCCGCTCGGTGTAGAGCATCGCGGGCAACCGAGGATCCACCAGTCCCGCCGCGTCCAGCTCGGCCCGCACCAGCTCGGGGATCCCTATGCCGTAGTTGCGGTCACGCAGCTCGTCCGGGTTGCGTTCGAACACCGTGACGGCACAGTCCAGCTCTCGCAGTACGTGTGCGGCCGCGCAGCCGGCGATGCTGCCGCCGACGATCCCCACTCTCGGCGGGACGCTCACTTGTTGACGTCGCGGACCGCTCCCTGCGACGCGTCCGTGGCCAGGCGGGCGTAGGCGCGCAGCGCCGCCGTCACCGGGCGCTGGCGGTCCACCGGCTGCCACGGCCGCTCGCTCGACTCCATCTTCGCGCGGCGGTCGGCCAGGACCGCCGGGTCGACCAGCAGTTCGAGGCGCCGCTCGTGCACGTCGATCAGGATGCGGTCGCCGTCCTCCACCAGGCCGATCGTGCCGCCGCCCGCCGCCTCCGGGGAGATGTGGCCGACCGAAAGGCCCGACGAGCCACCCGAGAAGCGGCCGTCGGTGATCAGTGCGCACTTCTTGCCGAGGCCCGCGCCCTTGAGGAACGCGGTCGGGTGCAGCATCTCCTGCATGCCCGGCCCGCCCGCGGGGCCTTCGTACCGCACGACCAGGACCTCACCCGGCTGGATCTGCTTGCCCAGGATCACCGACACGGCCTGCTCCTGGCTCTCGACGACCCGCGCGGGGCCCTCGAAGTGGAACAGCTCCTCGTCGATCCCGGCCGCCTTGATGATCGCGCCGTTCTCGGCCAGGTTGCCGCGCAGCACGGCGAGACCACCCTCGGCGGTGTAGGCGTGCTCGACGTCGTGGATGCAGCCACCGGCGGCGTCGGTGTCCAGCGACGTCCACCGGTTCGCCGTGGAGAACGCCTTCGTCGTGCGCACCCCGCCCGGCGCGGCGTGGAACAGCTCCACCGCCTCCTCGGACGGGGACGAGCCGCGGATGTCCCACGAACCCAGCCACTGCGCCAGCGACGGCGAGTGGATCGTGTGCACGTCCTCGTTCAGCTTCCCGCCGCGCCACAGCTCACCGAGGATCGCGGGGATGCCGCCGGCCCGGTGCACGTCCTCCATGTGGTAGTCCGAGTTCGGCGACACCTTCGACAGGCACGGCACGCGCCGCGAGATCGCGTCGATGTCGGCCAGCGTGAAGTCGACCTCACCCTCGCGGGCGGCGGCGAGGATGTGCAGCACCGTGTTGGTGGACCCGCCCATCGCCATGTCGAGCGCCATCGCGTTCTCGAACGCCGCGCGCGTCGCGATCGAGCGCGGCAGCACGGAGTGGTCGTCCTCGCCGTAGTACCGCTTCGCCAGCGCCATCACGGTGGTCCCGGCCCGCTCGAACAGCGCGCGGCGCGCCTCGTGCGTGGCGAGTGTCGAGCCGTTGCCGGGCAGCGCGAGCCCCAGCGCCTCGGTCAGGCAGTTCATGGAGTTGGCCGTGAACATGCCGGAGCACGATCCGCAGGTCGGGCACGCCGACTGCTCCACCGCGGCGAGGCCGAGCTCGTCGACCTTGTCGTTCGCCGACGCCGAGATCGCGGTGATCAGGTCCGAGGACGGGTGCGCGACGCCGTCGACGACGACCGCCTTGCCCGCCTCCATCGGCCCACCGGACACGAACACGGTCGGGATGTTGAGCCGCATGGCGGCGTTCAGCATGCCCGGCGTGATCTTGTCGCAGTTCGAGATGCAGACGAGCGCGTCCGCCGCGTGCCCGTTGACCATGTACTCCACGGCGTCGGCGATGACCTCGCGCGACGGCAGCGAGTACAGCATCCCGCCGTGGCCCATGGCGATGCCGTCGTCGACCGCGATCGTGTGGAACTCGCGTGCGGTGCCGCCCGCCGCGCGCACCGCGTCGGCCACGATGTCGCCGAGGTCGCGCAGGTGGACGTGGCCAGGCACGAACTGCGTGTACGAGTTGGCGATGGCCACGATCGGCTTGCCGAAGTCGCTGTCGGTCATGCCGGTGGCACGCCACAGCGCCCTGGCGCCCGCCGCGTTGCGGCCGTGGGTGGTGACGCGGGAACGGAGCTCAGGCACGGCTCCTCCAACTTCTATTCAGCCTTGGCTTCTTCCCGAGGCTCCGCCGGCTGCTCCTCGGCGGGAGCGGGGGCCTCGGTGGACGCTTCGGTGGGTGCTTCGGTGGGTGCTTCGGTGGGTGCTTCGGTGGGGTCGTCCAGCCGCCCGCCGCTGATCAGCGACAGGGCGGGGAGGTGGCGGGTGCGGACGTTGGGCAGCGGGAGTTCTTTCCCGGCCTCGTCGACGGCACGTACCCAGGACCGCGCCGACACCTTCAGCGCGCGCACGTCCGACCACGGCAGCACGTGCCTGCCGAACAGCGTCCGTGCCACGAGCCGGTCCCCGTCGGCGATGGTGCGGACCCGCAGGATCCAGGCGATCGTGAAGAGCGGGATCACGTAGACGGCGTACAGCCCGGGCGCGGCCCACGCGAACGGCGTGGCGGTGATGGCGAACAGCAGCGCACCCAGCACGGCCGTGGACGGGATCCGGAACACGAGCCGTGACGGCAGCTGGGGAACGGTCACATCTACATCGTGCCACGTCGCGCCGACGCCCCGGACCGCGCGGGTGGGCCCGGGGTCCACCATCCGAGATCACAATCCCGCAGAGTTGACGCCCCTAGGCCGACCGCACTAACGTCTGCGGCGTGCCCCAGAAGACCGGTCTCGTACTTCCCCAGCGCGTTCGACGCTGAGGAAGTCAGCTGCGTCGAACGCGCGACCCTCGTACGGCCCCACGTGGTCGACGGGGGTTTTTTCGTGTGTGAGGCACATCTGGAGAGCCTGGTAGAGACCCCGACAAGAGGCTGAAGCCGATGACCAGCGCGACACAGCGGCCGACCCCGGCCGCCGCAACCCCCGGGCCCCGCCCCGCGGGCCCCCGACCCAAACCAGCCCCACCGACCGGCACGCCGGTCCGTGTGACCGGCGCACAGTCGCTCGTCCGGTCCCTCGAGGCGGTAGGCGTCGAGGTGGTGTTCGGCATTCCGGGCGGGACCATCCTGCCCGCGTACGACCCGTTGCTCGACTCCACGAAGGTCCGGCACGTCCTCGTCCGGCACGAGCAGGGCGCCGGCCACGCGGCCACGGGATACGCGCAGGCCACCGGCAAGGTCGGCGTCTGCATGGCGACCTCGGGGCCGGGCGCCACGAACCTCGTCACGCCGCTCGCCGACGCCAACATGGACTCCGTCCCGGTCGTCGCGATCACCGGCCAGCAGTCCAGGGCCCTCATCGGCACCGACGCGTTCCAGGAAGCGGACATCTGCGGCATCACGCTGCCCGTCACCAAGCACAACTTCCTCGTGACCGATCCCGTGGACATCCCGAGGACGATCGCGGAGGCGTTCCACATCGCGAGCACCGGCCGACCCGGCCCCGTGCTCGTGGACATCCCCAAGGACGTGCTGCAGGAGACCACCTCGTTCTCCTGGCCGCCCGAGATGCGGCTGCCCGGCTACAAGCCGACGACCCGGCCGCACGGGAAGCAGGTGCGCGAGGCGGCGAAGCTGATCACCGCCGCCAAGCGGCCGGTGTTCTACGTCGGCGGCGGTGTGCTGAAGGCGGAGGCGTCGGCGGAGCTGCGTGAATTGGTCGAGCTGACCGGCATCCCCGTGGTCACCACGCTGATGGCCAAGGGCGCCTTCCCCGACTCGCACCGCCAGCACCTCGGCATGCCGGGCATGCACGGCGCGGTCGCCGCGGTGGCTGCCATGCAGCGCTCCGACCTGCTGATCGCGCTCGGCGCCCGGTTCGACGACCGGGTCACCGGCCAGCTGTCGACGTTCGCGCCGGACGCGGCCATCGTGCACGCCGACATCGACCCGGCGGAGATCTCCAAGAACCGCCGCGCGGACGTGCCCATCGTGGGTGACTGCAAGGAGATCATCGCGGAGCTGATCGCCGCGGTGCGCACCGAACTGGCCGACGGCGGCAAGCAGGCCGACCTCGCCAAGTGGTGGCAGCAGCTCGACTCGTGGCGGGACACGTTCCCGCTGGGCTACGACTGGCCGGACGACGGCGCGCTGTCCCCGCAGTACGTCATCGAGCGGATCGGCAAGATCGCGGGCCCGGACGCCGTGTACACCGCGGGCGTCGGCCAGCACCAGATGTGGGCCGCGCAGTTCATCAAGTACGAGAACCCCGCCACGTGGTTGAACTCCGGCGGTCTCGGCACGATGGGCTACGCGGTGCCTGCCGCCATGGGCGCCAAGTTCGGTCAGCCGGACAAGGTCGTGTGGGCCATCGACGGCGACGGCTGCTTCCAGATGACCAACCAGGAGCTGGCCACGTGCGCCATCGAGGGCGCGCCGATCAAGGTCGCCGTGATCAACAACGGCAACCTGGGCATGGTGCGGCAGTGGCAGAACCTCTTCTACTCTGAGCGCTACTCGCAGACCGACCTCGGCACGCACAAGCACCGCATCCCGGACTTCACACTGCTGGCGGAGGCGCTCGGGTGCGCGGGGCTACGCTGTGAGTCCAAAGAGGACGTGGACACCGTGATCCAGCGCGCGATGGAGATCAACGACCGGCCGGTGGTGATCGACTTCGTGGTCGGCAAGGACGCACAGGTGTGGCCGATGGTCGCCGCGGGCACCGGCAACGACGAGATCATGGCGGCGCGCGGCATCCGCCCCCTGTTCGACGAGGACTGATACCCCATGAGTGGAGCTTGCGGAACGAATCATCAGGCACAGGGCGACCGCGAGCGGCTCCCCGGAGCCTGCGAGGGGGAGTCATGAGCACACACACTCTTTCAGTCCTGGTCGAGAACAAGCCGGGTGTCCTCGCGCGCGTCGCGGGCCTGTTCTCCCGGCGTGGCTTCAACATCGAGTCGCTCGCGGTGGGCCCGACCGAGCACGCCGACGTCTCCCGCATGACCATCGTCGTCGCGGTGGACGAGCTGCCACTCGAACAGGTGACCAAACAGCTCAACAAGCTCGTGAACGTCATCAAGATCGTCGAACTCGACCCCCAGGTGTCGGTGCAGCGCGAGCTGCTGCTCGTGAAGGTCCGCGCGGACGCCACGGTGCGCACGCAGGTGCTGGAGACCGTGCAGTTGTTCCGCGCCAAGGTGGTCGACGTGTCGCCGGAGGCGCTGACGGTCGAGGCGACCGGCACCGAGGACAAGCTCGAGGCGCTGCTGCGGATGCTCGAGCCGTATGGCGTGCGCGAGATGGTGCAGTCCGGCCGGGTCGCCATCGGCCGCGGTCCGCGCTCCATCACCGCCACCGGCGTCCGCTAGTTTTTCTGTGATTCTTTGAGGAAGGAAGTACACACCAGCATGGCTGTCGAGATCTTCTACGACGACGACGCGGACCTGTCCATCATCCAGAACCGGCGGGTAGCCGTCGTCGGCTACGGCAGCCAGGGCCACGCGCACGCGCTGTCCCTGCGTGACTCCGGGGTCGAGGTCCGGATCGGGCTGCACGAGGGCTCGAAGTCGCGGGCCAAGGCCGAGGAGGAGGGCCTGACCGTCCAGACGGTCGCGGAGGCCGCCGCGTGGGCCGACGTGATCATGATCCTGGCCCCGGACACCAAGCAGCGGAGCATCTACGCCGAGGAGATCGCCCCGAACCTCAAGGACGGCGACGCGCTGTTCTTCGGGCACGGCTTCAACATCCGCTACGGCCTGATCACCCCGCCGTCCAATGTGGACGTCGCCATGGTCGCCCCGAAGGGCCCTGGCCACCTGGTCCGCCGCCAGTTCGTGGACGGCAAGGGCGTGCCGTGCCTGATCGCCATCGAGCAGGACGCGTCGGGCTCGGCCCAGGGCCTCGCCCTGGCGTACGCGAAGGGCATCGGCGGTTCCCGCGCAGGCGTCATCAAGACCACGTTCAAGGAAGAGACCGAGACGGACCTCTTCGGCGAGCAGGTCGTGCTCTGCGGTGGCACGACCGCGCTGGTGCAGGCCGGCTTCGAGACGCTGGTCAACGCGGGCTACGCCCCCGAGGTCGCGTACTTCGAGTGCCTGCACGAGCTGAAGCTGATCGTCGACCTCATGTACGAGGGCGGCATCGCGCGGATGCGGTACTCGATCTCCGACACCGCCGAGTTCGGTGACGTGACGCGCGGCCCTCGCGTGATCACGGACTCGACCCGCGAGGAGATGAAGAAGATTCTGGGCGAGATCCAGGACGGCACCTTCGCGAAGGAGTGGGTCGGCGAGGACGAGGCAGGCCGCCCCAACTTCCAGAAGCTGGTCGAGCAGGGCGAGCAGCACCCGATCGAGGAGGTCGGCAAGAAGCTGCGCGGCCTCATGTCGTGGGTCGACCGCCCGATCACCGAGACGGCCTGATCTCCCTGTCCCCGGTGGCCGCTCGCGTGGCGGCCACCGGGTACTTTGGTCGCCATGAGTGACGAACCGACCACCCGCGAGTCGGCCCCGATTTTCGACGACAAGGCACACGTGCGGGGCAAGCTCGACCTGACGAAGGCCGAGTGGCAGCGAGCCGCGGAACCGGACGCCGACCCGAACGGCGAGTACGTGGAGATCGCGTTCGTCCCCCACGACGACGGCAAGACCTACATCGCCATGCGCAACTCGAAGTTCACCGGCCCAAACGACACGGTCCTGGTCTTCACCGAGTCGGAGTGGGACGCCTTCGTGGAAGGTGCCAAGGCGGGGGAGTTCGACGAACCCTGGTGATGGGGGTCCGGCGGTCGTCGATAATCACGGCATGAACCGACCGCCGCGCCGCACGTACTCGAGGCTCGCCGCCGCGTGGATCATGTGGTGGAGCGCGTGGTCGATCGTCTCCGTCATCGCCACCGTCTCGGAAGTGGCGGGGGACTTCCCGGACGGCGCCAGCATCCTCGTCGGGATCCTCCTCACCATCCTCACCGCGTCGCTCGCCGCTGCCCGGGTGGTCATGAACCGGGCGGGCGACCGCCGTCCGGTTCAGGCCGCGAAGCCCGTGCGCGCCCTGGCCGCCGCCGCGCCGCGGCTCCCGGGCAAGAAGTCGGCGGCGCGGGAACCCATGCGGCGGCTCGCAGGCGCGGAGACCGCGCTGCGCGACCTGTTGCGGCAGCTCGGCGACGCCCCGGTGCCGCGGGAGGTCGTCGACGCCGCCCGGCGCACCGCGACCGAGACCGCGGACCGGCTCCGCGTGCTCGCCGCGAAGGTCGATGCGGTCGAGGCGGCGGTCGCGTACTCGCCTGCCGGGCAGCGGGCCGGTCTCGAGGACGGCACGCGGAGCATGCTCGCGCACCTGGAGCGCGGGCTGGACGGCTACCAGGAGCTGGTCGCCGCGGCCGGGCACCTCGTGCTCGCCGACTCGGCGATCCCGGTGCCCGACGGCCTCGTGGAGGCGACCGACCACCTCGCGGGACTCGCGGCGGCGCTGCGGGAGCTGTCCAACGGGCAGTGACGTCCCAGAATGTGGAACATCGTTCTGCCTCGACGGCCTGGTGCGCGCCCATGATGTGGGACGAACGGGGTGCGATCCGCGGGGAAAAATCGGGCATCCTGCCTGAAAGTCTCACCGACTGGGTGAACAAACCTCGTGTGGCGCTGTCGCCTGGCTCACCAGGTGGAGAAACGATTCAGCCAACCTCCTAGACTGCCCTCGGTTGGTTACAGCGCTGTAACCGCGCCCCCAACAACCGCGCAATCCTGGAGCCCGCGTCGTGACCCAGCAGCCTCGCCCCGTTGTCCTCATCGCCGAGAAGCTGGCGCCCTCGGTGCTCGACGTGTTCGGAGAAGAGGTGGAGGTCCGGCATGTCGACGGCACCGACCGCCCCGCACTCCTCGACGCCGTCGCGCAGGCGGACGCCCTTCTCGTGCGTTCCGCCACGAAGGTGGACGCCGAGGTGCTCGCCGCCACCACCAAGCTGAAGGTCGTCGCCCGTGCGGGGGTGGGCCTCGACAACGTCGAGGTGCCCGCCGCGACCGCGCGTGGCGTTCTCGTCGTCAACGCGCCGACCTCGAACATCGTCTCCGCCGCCGAGCACGCGCTCGCCCTGCTGCTGGCCACCGCCCGGCAGATCCCGGCCGCGCACGCCACGCTGCAGGACCACGAGTGGAAGCGCAGCAAGTTCTCCGGTGTCGAGATCAACGGCAAGACCGTCGGCGTCATCGGCCTCGGCAAGATCGGGCAGCTGTTCGCGCAGCGCATCGCCGGGTTCGGCACCGAGCTGATCTCCTACGACCCGTACGCCTCCGCTGCCCGCGCCGCGCAGCTGGGCGTCGAGCTGGTCACGCTCGACGAGCTGCTCGCCCGCGCGGACATCATCTCCATCCACCTGCCCAAGACCCCCGAGACCAAGGGCCTCATCGGCGCCGACCAGCTCGCCAAGGTCAAGCCGGGCGTGATCATCGTCAACGCCGCGCGTGGCGGGCTGATCGACGAGCAGGCGCTCGCCGACGCCGCGCGGGACGGCCGCATCGGCGGCGCGGGCGTGGACGTGTTCACCACGGAGCCCACCACCGAGAGCCCGCTGTTCGGCATCCCGAACGTCGTGGTCACGCCGCACCTCGGCGCGTCGACGTCCGAGGCGCAGGACCGCGCGGGCACGGACGTGGCGCGCTCCGTCCTGCTGGCGCTGCGCGGCGACTTCGTGCCCGACGCGGTGAACGTCGCGTCCGGTGGGGTCGTCGGCGAGGAGGTCCGGCCGTACCTGTCGCTGACCCAGAAGCTCGGCCTCGTGCTGTCGGCGTTCTCGTCCACCCCGCCGCTGTCGGTGGCGATCGAGGTCCGCGGCGAGCTGTCGAACGAGGACGTGTCGGTGCTGTCGCTGGCGGCGCTGCGCGGTGTGTTCTCCGGTGTGGTCGAGGACCAGGTCACGTTCGTCAACGCGACGCGGATCGCCGAGGAGCTGGGCGTCGACGTCACGCTGAGCAAGGTCGCGGAGAGCCCCAACCACCGCAGCCTGGTCACGCTGCGCGCGGTCTACCCGGACGGCGACACGCTCACCGTCAGCGGCACCATCAGCGGCATCGCCGAGGTCGAGAAGGTCGTCGAGGTGCGCGGCCGCTCGTTCGACCTGCGGGCCGAGGGCGTCAACCTGCTGCTGGAGTACGAGGACCGCCCCGGTGTCATGGGTGTCGTCGGCACGCTGCTCGGCAAGGTCGGGATCAACATCGAGGCCGCGCAGATCAGCCAGACGAGTGGCGGCGAGGACGCGGTCATGATTCTGCGTGTCGACCGCCCCGTCGACCCCTCTGTGCTGGAGTCCATCGGTGCCACGGCCCGTGCGACGATCATCCGCATGGTGGATTTCGGCTGACTTCCGACGTCGCGACACCACTCGGTTGGGTGGCCAGCACCGGTGATCGGACGTCTTCCCGGTAACCTTCACGAATCTGACAGAGCCCGATACTCCGGGAGGTATGCATGCGGCTCGCGGTGATCCCAGGTGATGGGATCGGGCCGGAAGTGATCGCCGAGGCGCTCAAGGTACTCAACGAGGTGGTGCCGGACGTCGAGGTCACCAAGTACGACCTTGGTGCGACCAGGTGGCACTCGACCGGCGAGCTGCTCCCGGAGTCGGTGCTCGGCGAACTCCGCCAGCACGACGCGATCCTGTTGGGCGCGGTCGGCGACCCGTCGGTGCCGAGCGGCATCCTCGAGCGGGGGCTGTTGCTGCGCCTGCGGTTCGAGCTCGACCACCACGTGAACCTGCGTCCGGCGCGGCTGTACCCGGGTGTGCAGAGCCCGCTCGCCAACCCGGGTGAGATCGACATGATCGTGATCCGGGAAGGCACCGAGGGCCTGTACGCGGGTAACGGTGGCCTGCTGCGCAAGGACACCCCGCACGAGATCGCGACCGAGGTCAGCGTCAACACCTCCTACGGTGTCGAGCGGGTGGTGCGGGACGCGTTCGCGCGGGCCGTGGCCCGGCCGCGCAAGCACCTCACACTGGTGCACAAGACGAACGTGCTGACCCACGCCGGTTCGCTGTGGTCCCGGGTGGTCGAGGAGGTGTCGCTGCAGCACCCCGACGTCACGGTCGCGTACCAGCACGTCGACGCGGCGACCATCCACATGGTGACCGACCCGAGCCGCTTCGACGTGATCGTCACCGACAACCTGTTCGGCGACATCCTCACGGACCTCGTGGCGGCGGTGACCGGCGGCATCGGCCTCGCGGCCAGCGGCAACATCGACATCACGAGGCGGAACCCGTCGATGTTCGAGCCGGTGCACGGTTCCGCACCGGACATCGCCGGGCAGGGCGTCGCCGACCCGACGGCCGCGGTGCTGTCGGTCGCGCTGCTGCTGGACCACCTCGGCGAACACGAGGCGGCCCGGCGGATCGAGGCGTCGGTGGCGTTCGACCTCGCGACGCGTGACCACCCGTCCCCGGGCAACACCTTCGCGATCGGCGACCGCCTGGCGGCCCTGGTCTCGTCGAACAACCCGACGACGAACGTCGAGCTGTAGTTCCACACACGGAAAGGGCGCCGCGGCTGAGGCCGCGGCGCCCTTTGTGTTGCCTCCGGCCCCCGGTTACCAGCCTCTCACGGCCCACCGACGATCCGGTCCGCGGTGAGGCCGGTTGTCCACAGGGGATGCGGTTGTCCACAGGCACGTCGGCGGATCGCCGGGTTCGTCGGTGCCTCCCGCTACGCTGGAAATCGGGGGCCGGAGGCCAAATGCGGCCGGCCATGGCGTCCACCCAATGCGTCCACTCAATGCGGCCGCCCGATCCGGCCACCCAATCCCGCTGCCGATCCCGCTGCCCGATCCCGTGCCTGGGCGCGGGTTCGCCGCGGATCGCTCGGCTTGCGGCCGGCGCGGCGGCGATCCGGGTGTCCCGGGATGTGGGAGAACCTGCTCATAACTTGGTAGCGCGACCGGCCGTGTGGCAGCATGCCATCGTGACCACCTCCACCGTGATCATTATCGCCGAGCGCGCCGGGTAGCTGAGCTACGCACCCGACGCGCTGACCTCTCGCATCCTGCGGGAGGTTTTTTTGTTGCCACACAACGAAAGGCACCGTCGTGAACCGCACGACCCCGGCCGGGACACCGCTCGGCGACGCGTTCCACGTGTTCGACACGACTCTGCGGGACGGTGCCCAGCGTGAGGGCATCACGTACTCCGTCGCCGACAAGCTCGCCGTCGCGCGGTTGCTCGACGAGGTCGGGGTCGGGTTCATCGAAGGGGGCTGGCCGGGCGCGTTGCCGAAGGACACCGAGTTCTTCGCGCGGGCACGGGAGGAGAAGTTCACGCACGCCGCACTGGTCGCGTTCGGGTCCACCCGGCGCGCGGGCACGACCGCCGACCAGGACCCGCAGGTGCGGGCGCTGCTCGACTCGCAGGCGCCCGTCGTCACGCTGGTCGCCAAGTCGGACCGGCGGCACATCGAGCGCGCGTTGCGGACCGACGTCACCGAGGCGTGCGCCATGGTGCGGGACACCGTGGCGTTCCTGACGAGCGAGGGCAGACGCGTCTTCCTCGACGCCGAGCACTTCTTCGACGGGTACGCCTACGACCCCGACACCGCGCTGAACGTCCTCACCGCCGCGGTCGAAGCCGGGGCGGACGTGGCCGTTCTCTGTGACACCAACGGCGGTCAGCTGCCGCTGAAACTGGCGGACACGGTCGGGGAGGTGATCGCGCGCACCGGTTTCCGGGTCGGCATCCACTGCCAGGACGACACGGGCTGCGCGGTCGCCAACAGTGTGGCCGCGGTACAGGCGGGCGCCACGCACGTCCAGTGCACCGCCAACGGCTACGGCGAGCGGGCAGGCAATGCCGACCTGTTCGCCGTGGTCGGCAATCTCGTCACGAAGCTCGGTATGCCGGTGATCCCGGCGGCCTCCGTGCCCGAGCTCTCGCGGGTCTCGCACGCGCTTGCCGAGATCGCGAACATCGCACCCGACACCCACCAGGCCTACGTCGGGTCGTCGGCCTTCGCCCACAAGGCGGGGCTGCACGCGAGCGCGATCAAGGTGGATCCGTTGCTGTACAACCACATCGATCCATCTGTCGTCGGCAACGACATGCGTGTGCTGGTGACCGAGATGGCCGGCCGGGCCAGCCTCGAGTTGAAGGGGAGGGAACTCGGGGTCGACCTGGCCGGCCAGCCGGCCGCGCTCACCGCGTCCGTCCGCAAGGTGAAGGAGCTGGAAGCGCGCGGCTGGTCGTTCGAGGCGGCCGACGCGTCGCTGGAACTGTTGCTGCGCAAGGAAGTGGCCGCCGCCACGGACGGTACGGACGCCACTGTGGACGCACCGCCGTTCCGCCTCGAGTCCTACCGGGTGATCCTCGACCACGGCATGGACGGCGAGATCGTCTCCGAGGCCACGGTCAAGGTGCACGTCGCCGACCAGCGCGTCATCGCGACCGCGGAAGGGAACGGACCGGTCCACGCGCTGGATGCCGCGCTGCGCAAGGCGTTGGCGCCACACCTGCCGTGGCTGACGGCCGTCAGGCTGTCGGACTACAAGGTCCGCATCCTGCCCGGCGCCGCGGGCACCGACGCGGTCACCCGCGTCCTGGTCGAGTCGAGCGACCACGAACGCGAGTGGACCACGGTCGGGGTGCACGGCAACATCGTCGAGGCGAGCTGGCTCGCGCTCTGCGACGCCTTGGTGCACAAGGCGATGCGGGTCGCTCAGCCGGTGACGAGCGTCAGCCCGTAGGCGGACAGGATCCGGTTCACCGGGTAGAAGTAGCTGGTGCCCGGCGTGGTGCAGATGCCGGAACCGCCGCCGAACGGCACACCCTGTGCCTGGTTACCGGTCACGTAGGCGATGCTGCGCTGCTGCGGGCAGATGTTCGTCTGGGTCAGGCCGCTGACCGTGCCCTCGGGGAACGAGATCGTCACGTTCTTGGCGGTCACCGTGCCGCACGTGATGCCGGCGGAGTGGCTCAGCAGGCACACGCGCCCGCCGACCGGCGTCTCCTTGGCCCCGGCGATCGGGTACCTGCTGCCCGCGTCGATCCAGCCGACCACGTCCCACGCGTCGGTGTTGCGGACCGCGACGACGACGTAACCACCGTCGAGCCCGCCGACGATCGAGCCGACGAGGACGTTGTCGCCGCTGTAGAGCATTGTCGAGGTCGCGGTGCCGCAGCCGTTGCCCGCGATGAGGTACTCGCGGCCGCCGTCGGTCGCCGCGAACGCGACCGTGCACCGTGCCGCGGCGGGGCCAAGCGGGTTGAACAGGACGCTGCCGCCGCCGATCGGGACGGGGGCCGCGGCCGCCGTGCCGGGCAGGCCAAACAGGCACGCCACCAGCACGGTGAGGGTGGCGATGAGTCGCCGCATGGGGTACTCCTTTGTACGCAGGGTGCCCTCGACACAACCAGGCGTGGCGGCCCGATGCCTATCCGGCAACCGGGCGACATGCGGCGTTTCGTAGGCTGCGGTGGTGCGTATTGCTCGAATTGCTCATCCGGGTGGGGTCGCGTTCGTCACCGTCGACGGGTCGGGGGACGACCTCGTCGCGCGTGAGGTGGCCGACCACCCGTTCGGCACGCCCACCTACACCGGCAAGTCGTGGCCCATGGCCGACGTGCGGGTGCTCGCGCCGATCCTGCCGTCGAAGGTCGTCTGCATCGGGAAGAACTACGCGGACCACGCCCGCGAGATGGGTGGTGAGCCGCCCGCCGACCCGGTGATGTTCCTCAAGCCGTCGACGTCGGTGATCGGTCCCAACGCGGCGATCAAGCTGCCCGCCGACTCGTCCAGAGTGGACTTCGAGGGCGAGCTGGTCGTGGTGATCGGCCGCCCGTGCCGGGACGTGACCGCCGCGCAGGCCAAGTCGGTGATCCTGGGCTACACGATCGGCAACGACGTCACCGCGCGCGACCAGCAGAAGGCCGACGGGCAGTGGACGCGCGGCAAGGGCCACGACACGTTCTGCCCGCTCGGCCCGTGGATCGAGACCGAGCTCGACCCGGCGGACCTGGCGATCAGCACGGCACTGGACGGCGAGGTCAAGCAGGACTCGCGGACCTCGCTGCTGCTGCACGACGTGCCGAAGCTGATCGAATGGGTGTCGCGCGTGATGACGCTGCTCCCCGGCGACGTGATCATGACCGGCACCCCGGCAGGCGTCGGCCCGATGACCGCGGGCCAGAGCGTGTCGGTCACGGTCGAGGGCCTCGGCACGCTGACCAACCCGGTCGAGGCCCGCTAGCGATCCGCGTCACGTCCAGTCACAGAAGCCGGGCGGCCGGCATCTGGTGGGCATGAACATTGCTTTGTGGATTGTCACCGGACTGCTCGCCGCCGCCTACTTCTTCGGCGGCGGCTTCAAGCTGATCACACCGAAGTCGAGGATCGAGGCGTTCGGCTCCAGCTCGAAGTGGGTCGAGGACTTCAGTACGGGCGCTGTGAAGGCCATCGGTACGTTCGAGGTGCTGGGCGCGCTGGGCCTGATCCTGCCCGCGGTGCTCGACATCGCGCCTGTGCTGGTGCCGGTCGCCGCCATCGGACTGGCCGTGATCATGCTCGGCGCGACGATCACCCGCGTCCGGCGGGGCGAGTACCGGATCATGGTCGCGGACCTGGTGTACCTGGCCCTGCTCGTCTTCGTCGCGTGGGGACGCCTCGGTCCTTCGCCGTTCTGACGAGTTGTCCACAGTCCGGCTCGAATGCCGTGAAAGACGCGTTCGGGACGTTGAGTGTCCCGAACGCGTCCTTCAGGGCGTTGGTCTAGCGGGCGTTCTTCAGGTCCTGCATTGACTGGTCCACCAGTGCGCGCATCGCTCGTTCGGCGGCGTCCGGGTCGTGGGCGGTCACGGCCTCGAGGACGGGGCGGTGGCTGGGGACCGGGTCCGACGGGTTGGCGTGGTGGACGAACTTGTCGCGTTCCGCGAGGCCGATCGCGATGATCTGGGCTATCTGCGCCAGGAAGTCGTTGTGCGTGGCCAGCAACAGCCTGCGGTGGAAGGTGATGTCGGCCGCCACCGCCGCGTCCACACCGTCCGCGGCCGCCATCGCGTCCAACGCTTCGGACAGGGCCGCGATGTCCTCGTCCGTCGCGCGTTCCGCCGCCATGCGGGCCGCCGCCGGTTCCACCACCGCTCGGACCTCGGTGAGCTGGTCGAACAGCGCCGGGTCGGCCGAGGTCGCCGTGTGCCAGCGCATCACGTCCGCGTCCAGCATGTTCCACGACGTCCTCGGCTGGACGAACGTGCCGCGCTTCTGCCTCGCGTCGATCATGCCCTTCGCGGTCAGGACCTTCAGTGCCTCGCGCAGGGCGGTCAGGCTCAGGTCCAACTCGGCGCGCAGGGTGGGCAGGTCGAGGATCGTCCCCTCGGGGTACTCGTTCGACATGATGCGGCTGGCCAGGGTCTCCACGGTCTGACCGTGGATGCCGCGCGGCCGGTGCTGGGACAACTCTCTCGACTCCCTTAAGTCGTAAATTACGAATACATCTTGACAGTGGAGACACCCGGTTGCAACCTTGTGCGCATGTCCCAACGGAGTGATGCGGGCCTGAGCAGAAGGCGGTTCCTGCGGAACGCCGGCCTCGCCGGGCTCGGTGTCGTGGGCGCGGGCCCACTTCTCAACGCGTGCGCGACCTCGGCCTCGTCCGGCCCGGTCACGCAGACCGGCGGTGCGGTCACCGTCCAGTCCAACCTGTCCGCCCCGGCGGCCAAGAGCGCGATCGACGCGCTCGTCACGGCGTTCAACGACCGCGGCGGTGCGTCGGCGTCGGTGAACACGGTGGCCTCCGAGACGTTCCGGACCCAGCTGCCAAGCTATCTCACCTCGGCGAACCCGCCCGACACCTACACGTGGTACCCGGGCTCCCTCCTCTCCGGCTACGCGGAGAAGGGCCTGCTGCTCGACGTCGGCGACGTCTGGCAGACGATGGGCGACTACAGCGAGGCCTTCCGCACGCTTTCCAGTGACGGCAAGGGCAAGCAGATCTTCGTGCCCACCACCTACTACTGGTGGGGCATGTTCTACCGGAAGTCGAAGTTCGCCGAGTGGGGTGTCACCCCGCCGGCGAACTGGACCGAGTTCCTCGCCCTCTGCCGGACGTTGCAGGGCAAGGGGATCGCGCCGATCGGGCTCGGCGCCGGCGGCAACACGCCGTGGATCGCGTCCGGCTGGTTCGACTACCTCGACATCCGGATCAACGGCGCCCAGTTCCACCGCGACCTGCTCGCCGGCCGCAAGCGCTTCGACGACCCGAAGGTCAAGCAGGTCTTCGCCACGTGGATGGAGGCGCTGCCGTACTTCGACCCGAGCGGCACCGCGGTCGCCTTCCAGGACGCCACCACGTCGCTGCTGCAGGGCCGCACCGGCATGCTGCTGATCGGTGCGTTCTTCGCCGACTCGGCGCCGAAGGACGCGCTCGGCGACATCGACTTCTTCCAGTTCCCGATCGTCGACCCGGCCGTGCCGGTGGCCGAGGAAGGCCCCACGGACGGGTTCTTCGCCAGCGCCAGGACTCCGCGCAAGGCGGAGGTGGCCGAGTTCCTCACGTACGCGGCCACCGCCGAGGGCCAAGACGTCTACATCAAGGCCTCGACCGGCACGGTCCTGCCGACCAACCCGGGCGCGAAGGACTCCGGCACCGGGCTGGTCACCAAAGGGCGCAAGCTGTTGCAGGACGCCAAGGAGCTCACGCAGTTCTTCAACCGCGACTCCTCCGACGCGCTGCAGCCGACCGCGGACTCCGCGCTCGTCCGGTTCATCCAGAACCCGAACGAGGTCGACTCGATCCTCACCGACTGGCAGTCGGCCGCGGAGAAGATCTGGAATGCCTGAGACCGGCAGCGCCACTGCCCTGAAAGACGCCTTCGGGACACTCAACGCCCCGAAAGCGTCTTTCAGGGCACGTCGGCCGGTTCGTCGCCGGGTTCCGCCGGTGTTGCTCTTCTTCCTGCTCGTGCCGCTCGCGGTCGAGGCGTTCTGGGTGTTCTGGCCCGCGCTGCAAGGGTTCTGGCTGTCGCTCACGAACTGGGACGGCGTCTCGCCGCCGACGTTCGTGGGGTTCGGGAACTTCTCGGAGCTCCTCGGCGACCCGATCTTCCGGGACTCCGCCCTCAACACCCTGATCTGGCTGGTGCTGTTCGGCGGGCTCTCCGCGGTGGGCGGTCTCGGCCTCGCCCTCCTCCTGCAGCGGGAAGGCAAGGGCGTCGGCTTCTACCGGGCCGCACTGTTCACACCGGTCGTGTTCTCACTGGTCGCCACGTCGCTGATCTGGCAGGCCCTGTACCAACCGGACGGGCTGCTCAACCAACTGCTCGGCGGCCTGGGCCTGGAGAGCTGGCAGCACGCCTGGCTCGCCGACCCCGACACCGCGCTGTACGCCGTGCTCATACCGGCGTTGTGGCGGCAGGTCGGGTACGTCATGGTCCTGTACCTCGCGGGCCTGAAGGGCATCGACCCGTCGCTGTTCGAGGCGGCGAAGATCGACGGCGCCGGCCGGTGGCAGCAGTTCCGGTTCGTCACGTGGCCGCAGCTGCGCAGCGTCAACTCCGTGGTCCTCTCGGTGATCATCATCGACTCGCTGCGGTCGTTCGACGTGGTGTGGTCGATGACCAAGGGCGGGCCGTACCACAGCTCCGAGCTGCTCAGCACGTACATGTACGCGGAGGCGTTCCAGTCGCTGCGGCTCGGGTACGCCTCGGCACTCGCGGTCGTGATCTTCGTGCTCGCGTTCGGCGTGATCGTGGCCTACCTGGTCCGCGCGTTCCGGGAGGATGACCAATGAGCGGAGCTTGCGGAGCGAATCATCAGGCACCGTGGCCGTTCGGAGCCTGCGAGGAGCGGCCATGAAACTGCGCCGTGACATCGGTTTCCACGCGGTCGCCGGGACGCTCTCGATCCTGTGGCTCCTGCCGATCGCGCTCGTGCTGCTGACCGCCATCCGCACGTTCGACGACATCGCGTCCAACGGGCTCGGCGCGATGCCCTCCTCGTTCAGCCTCGACTCGTTCGGTGCGGCGTGGCACGCGGGCGGCCAGTCGCGGGCCATGGTGAACAGCCTCCTCGTCACCGTGCCGACGGTGGTGCTGTCCCTCGCGCTCGCCGCCGCGGCCGCGTTCGCGTTGAGCCGCTACGACATCCCGTTCCGCCGCGCGATCATCCTCCTGATGCTGGCGGGGAACCTGCTGCCACCGCAGATCCTGCTCGTGCCGGTGTCGAAACTGTCCGAGCTGCTCGGGATCTACGACACGCTGCCCGCGCTCATCGCTGTGCAGGTCGGTTTCGGGCTCGGGTTCTACACGTTCGTGCTGCAGGGCTTCATGTGGGCGATCCCCGACGAGATCCAGCAGGCCGCGACGATCGACGGCGCGGGCGTGGTCACGATCTTCTGGCGGATCATCCTGCCGATGACCCGGCCCGCGCTGGCGGCGCTGTCCGCGCTCGCGTTCACGTGGATCTTCAACGACCTCCTGTGGGCGATCACCGTGCTGCGCACGGGCACGGTCATGCCGGTGACACCGGCGCTCCTCGGCCTGCAGGGGCAGTACGTGTCCAACTGGAACGTCATCGCCGCCGGTTCGGTCATCGCCGCGATCCCGACGGTGGCGGTGTTCCTGCGGTTCCAGAAGCACTTCATCTCCGGGCTCGCGGTGGGGGCGGTCAAGTGAGCGGATCCTGCGGAGCGCACCAACAGCAGTGCAGCTGGACCCACCGGATGGCGACCACCACGTACACGGTCGCGGTCGGCGAGAACTGGCCGGAACTGGTGGCGTGGGGGCCGACAGGAGTCGAGGACGGGCCCTCGCCGCTGGCCAACCACGGCCGGGTGCACTTCATCACCGAGGCGGACGCGGCACCGGTCGAGTACGCACCCCGTGGCACGCGGCCGTTCTCCGGCGCCGACCTCGTGCTGGCAGAGGACTCCTGGTGGCGGTTCGCGGACGCCACCGACGACCGTCTGACCTATGTGGACGGCGTGACCGGCGTGGAAGTCGTGCTGTGCTACGAGCCGGTGCCGGACACCGACGTGCTGCTGCGGTGGGTCGAGCTGACCAACCGCGGTGACGCGCCCCTGTCCGTCGAACGGTTCGGCTCGGCCGGGTTCTGCGTGCCCACGAACGGTGCCCGCCTCACGTTCCTCTCTGGACAGTGGGCGCAGGAGTTCCAGCGCCAGACGGTGAACCTGCCCGCGGGCAGGTTCCGCATCGGCAGCCGCTACGGCGTGCCCGGCCACAACTACGCGCCCTGGCTCGCCGTGCAGGACGCGACCGGTGGTCAGGCGTGGGGCCTCTCGCTGGCGTGGCCCGGTTCGTGGGAGATCGACGCCGAGGTCGACCCGACCGGCATGACCCGCGTCCGCGCAGGCCGCCTGCCACACCCGGGTCCGCTGGTCGTCGACCCCGGCGCCACCTTGACCTCCCCGAAGGCGGCGCTCGCCTACAGCGCGGAAGGACTCGACGGCCTCGCCCGCGTGTGGCACGCCTACGAGCGCGTGATCACCCGGCAGCGCACCAGGCCGGTGCTCTACAACTCCTGGGAGGCAACGGGTTTCGACGTCGACGCGGCCGGCCAGCTCGCGCTGGCGAAGGTCGCGGCGGACGTCGGCGCCGAGCTGTTCGTGGTCGACGACGGCTGGTTCACCGGCCGCCACGACGACACCGGTGGTCTCGGCGACTGGACCCCCGACGAGTCCGCGTTCCCCGGCGGGTTCGGCGGGTTCGTCGACGACGTCCGCGCGCTCGGCCTGGACTTCGGGCTGTGGGTGGAACCCGAGTCGGTGAGTCCGAAGTCGCGGCTCTACGCCGAGCACCCCGACTGGGTGTACCGGGTCGACGGCCGCCCGCTCACGTTGATCCGCAACCAGCTGCTGCTGAACCTCGGCCGCGAGGACGTGCTGGAGTTCGTGTGGTCGATGCTCGACCGGCTGCTGAGCAGCCATCCCATCAGCTACCTGAAGTGGGACATGAACCGCCCGGCGACCCCGCGCGGGCCCGGCGTGTCCGATCTGGACGGTGCGCACGTCCGCAACTACCTGGAGGTGCTGACACGGCTGCGGGCCGCGCACCCGGACGTGCTCGTCGAGGCGTGCGCGGGTGGCGGCGGCCGGACCGACCTCGCGACGATCGCGTTGTCGGACGTGGTGTGGCCCAGCGACAACACCGCGCCGCTCGACCGGTTGTCCGTGCAGGACGGGTTCCTGCTCGCGCACGCCCCGCACCTGATGAGCAGCTGGGTCACCGACGCGCCGGGGATCTTCGACGCGCGGCCGCGGTCGCTGCGGTTCCGGTTCGTGCTCGCGATGGCGGGTGTGCTGGGCATCGGCGCGGACGTGTCGCGGTGGACGGCCGCGCAACGAGATGAAGCAAGGGACCTCGTGGCGCGCTACAAGGAGATCCGCGAGGTCGTCCACACCGGTGAGGTGCACCGGCTGCCGGACGCCGTGCAGTACGTGACACCGGAGACGACCGTGGTGCTGGCGTGGAACACCGGCGCACTGCCCGGCATCCCGGAGGTGCCGGGCCGCCCGGTTCGCCTGCCGTTGACGGGATTGTCGACAGGTTCCCATGTGGACAGGGAGTCAGGCGCGCGGTACTCCGCCGCGCACCTGACCCACGTCGGCCTGCCCGTGCACTGGACGCGGGACCACGACGCGGACGTCGTGGTGCTCGACCATGTCGCTACCTGACGAGCACGCAGGTCGGCGTCCCCGTGGGATAGCTGACCTGCTCGCCGCCGCCCACCGGGAACGCCACGAGCGCGTCGCCCTTCTGCGCGGCCACGTACACGGTCCCGCCGGCGATCGCGAAGTGGCGCGGGAACGCGCCGCTCGGGTGGTCGGCCAGCGCGACCGGCTTCTCGCCGGAGATGTCGAACTCCGTGACGACGTCCGGGTTCCGGTTCGACAGGTACAGCTTCTCGCCGCGGATCTCCAGGTGCGCCACCCAGTTCGGCTCGTCGCCCGTCCACGGCTCCGTGGTCGCGGCCACGACGGTGACCGGCTCGAACGACCCGGGCATGGTCTCCCGCACCACGACCAGCGTGCCCGCGACCTCGCCCGCCACGTACGCGAGGTCGCTGCCGGGCTTGCGGTGCAGCTGGCGCGGCCCGGTGCCCGGCGGCATCGCCGAGATCGACAGCGGGTCGAGCTTGCCGTTCTCCGCCAGTTCGTAGCCGCGGATCTCGTCGGTGCCGAGGTCGACGACGTTCACGATCCGGTCCCGCACGACCGCCATGTGGACGTGCGCGGCCTCCTGCCGTTCGGGGTGCGGGCCGCTGCCCTCGTGGCGGACCAGGTCCGTCTGCCCGGTGATCGTGCCGTCCTCGGCCAGCGCGAACACCGACAGGCTGCCGCTGGAGTAGTTGCTGCACAACAGGTGCCGCGCGTCGGCCGACACCACAAGGTGGCACGGGTCCGCGCCGCCGGAGGAGATCGTGCCGAGCACCTCGAGGTCCGTCGAGACCGTCGTGATCTCGCCGTCGCCCAGCTCGTTCGTCGCGTAGACGACGGGTGCGCTCGGATGCGCGGTCAGCCACGACGGCGACGCCAGCTCCAGCGTGCGGTCGGGGGTGAGCGCACCGTCCGGCGAGCGGCGGAACGTGCTGATCCCGGCGCCGTTGCCGCCGGTGGCCGCTGTGTAACTGCCAACCCAGACATCCATGCGGTCACCGTATCCCATCGACGAAACATCAACTCGTAATTTAGTATTTATTCAACCGAC
Organism: Actinophytocola algeriensis; assembly: GCF_014203735.1. Taxonomy (GTDB): domain Bacteria; phylum Actinomycetota; class Actinomycetes; order Mycobacteriales; family Pseudonocardiaceae; genus Actinophytocola; species Actinophytocola algeriensis. The sequence continues at coordinate 963,720 of NZ_JACHJQ010000001.1, forward strand.
GAAAGGTGTTCGGCATGCCAAGACCCCTGCTGACCGTGGCTGCTGTCGCCCTCACCCTCGCCGCGACCGTCGCCTCCCCGGTGGCCGCCGCCGCGCCCCGCGCGCCGATCGAGCACGCGGGGTTGGACCAGGGTGCACCGACGTACTACGACTCGGGCGCCGCCCGCACCCCGTACATGGGCTGGAACTCCTACTTCGCCGTCGGCGCCGCGTCCGAGGAGAAGGTGCTGGGCGTGGCCGACTTCCTGGTCTCCAGTGGTCTCGCGAAGGCCGGCTACGACATCGTGTGGATCGACGGTGGCTGGAACGCCAACCCGCCGCGCGACGGCGCTGGGCGGCTCGTGCCCGACCCGGCCCGCTTCCCGTCCGGGTTCCACGCGCTCGTGGACACGTTGCACGCCAAGGGGCTCCGCGCGGGCATCTACACCGACGCGGGTGCCTGGGACGGCGTGAACTGCGCGGCAGGCAGCGGCGGTGGCTACTACGAGGCCGACGCGAAGCAGTTCGCCGACTGGGAGTTCGACGCCATCAAGATCGACTTCCTGTGCGGGATCGCGCAGAACATGGACCCGGCCGTCGCCTTCACCCAGTTCAGCGCCGCCGTGCGGAAGGCGGGCCGCACGATGATCCTGAACCTGTGCAACCCGGTCACCGACGAGTGGGGCGTGCCGCACGGCCCGCACCAGGTGGCGGGCATCGCCTACACCTACGGCCCGCGCGTCGGCGACTCCTGGCGCACCAGCACGGACGTCGCGTTCGGCACGCCGTACGAGGGCATCTGGCGCGACGTGCTCCGCAACATGGACCGCAACGCCGCCCACCCGGGTGCGCAGGGGCCGGGGCACTACAACGACCCCGACTACCTCATCCCCATGCGGAAGACCGAGCAGGGCACCTACGAGCTGAACGAGGAGGAGTCGACCACCCAGCTCGTCATGTGGTCGGTCATGGCCTCGCCGCTCATCATCGGGTCGGACCCGCGCACGCTGCCGCAGTCGATGATCGACACCCTGAAGAACCCGGAGATCATCGCCGTCGACCAGGATCCCCTTGCCGTGCAGGGGGTCCGGATCGCCTCGGCAGGCGCCACGGACGTGTACAGCAAGGTCCTGTCCCGTGACGGCGAGCGGGCCGTGGTGCTGCTGAACCGCGGCGAGGCGCCGACCGAGATGACCGTGAACTTCGCCGACGCGGGCCTTCACGGCACGGTCGCGGTGCGGGACCTCCGGGCCCGGGCCGACCGCGGCACCGCGACGGACTCCTACACGACCACGGTGCCCGCGCACGGCACCGCGTTCCTGAAGCTGCGCGGCGAGACGCTGGTGCCGGGCACGGACCTCGGCGGCGACACGTCGGCCAGCCCGGCGCTGGTGCGGTGGGACGACAGCAGTGCCGCGGTGTTCGCCCGCGGCGCGGACGGCGCGCTGCGGCAGAGGTCCATGGTGGACGGTCAGTGGCGGAACTGGACCACGCTCGGTGGCCCCAAGGGCGGCAAGATCCTCGGCCAGCCCGCCGCGTTCGCGAGCCCCGGCCGGATCGACCTGTTCGTCCGCGGCACCGACAACGCCGCCTACCAGCGGACGCTCACGAACAACCGGTGGGGCGGCTGGCGCTCGCTCGGCGGCACGCTCACCGACTCGGTGTCGGTCGCGTTCACCGGGCCCGATCAGTGGACCCTCTTCGGACGCGGTGGCGACGGTCGCGTGTGGACCAGGGAGCGCACGTCCGGCTGGACCTCGATCGGGTCGCCGGACAACCTGCCGGTCTACGGCCGTCCCGGCGCGGCGACGGTCAGCGCGGGCACGTTCGTCTCGGTCCGCCACCAGGACGACTCCGTGTGGTACCGGCAGAAGACCGCGAACGGCTGGTCGGCGTGGACCTCGCTCGGCGGCGTGATCAGCGGCAGCCCGACGCTCGTCGAGAGCGCGGACCGCGTGTACCTGTTCGCGCGCGGCAGCGACTACACGCTCTGGCAGCAGAACTTCGCCGACGGTACGTGGGGTGGCTGGTTCAAGCGCGACCAGTACGCCAGCAACAGCATCGTCGGCGCGGTCGGTGCCGCGGAGGGTGAGAACGGGTCGGCGTGGATCGCCGTGCGCGGTCCGGACGACGGAGTTCATCAGGTGGTTGTGTGAACGGAGCTTGCGGAGTGAACCCTTGACGCAGCGGAAGTGTGCGGTGGTGACGGGCGCGGCGGCCGGGATCGGCGCCGCGACCGTCACCAGGCTGGTCGCCGACGGCTACGAGGTCGTCGGTGTGGACATCGCCGATCTGGCACCCGCCGGGCACGTGCATCCGGTGGTCGGCGACGTGTCCGATGAGGACACCTGGCGGTCCGTCGTGGACAGCGCGGCTCCGTTCGGTGGTGTGACCGCGTTGGTGAGCAACGCGTTCGCGGTCACCGTGAAGCCGTTGCACGAGCAGGACCGGGCCACGTGGGACCGGCAGCTGGCGGTGAACCTGTCGGCCGCCTACCTCGGGTTCCGGGCCTGTCTGCCGACCTTGCGGGCCGCCGTGCTGGTGTCGTCGGTGCACGCGAAGTTCGGGCTGCCGGGGCATCCGGCGTACGCGGCGACCAAGGGCGCGCTGGTGTCGCTCGCCCGGCAGCTCGCCGTGGAGTACGCGCCGGAGGTGCGGGTCAACGCGGTCCTGCCGGGGCCGGTGCTGACCGCCGCGTGGGACCACGTCAGCGGACCGGACCGGGAACGCAGCGCCCGCGCCACCCCCTCGGGGCGGCTCGGGGACCCGGCCGAGGTCGCGTCGGCCATCGCGTTCCTGCTGTCGGACGCGGCGTCCTTCGTGACCGGCGCGGAACTGCTCGTCGACGGGGGCTGGTCGGCGGCGAAGGACTCGTCCTGAGGGGGACATCCCATGAAGATCACGAACATCGAAACGTTCCTGGTGCCGCCGAGATGGCTGTTCCTCAAGGTCTCGACGGACGAGGGGATCGCGGGCTGGGGGGAGCCGGTCGTCGAGGGCCGGGCCGAGACCGTGCGTGCGGCCGTGCACGAGATGGCCGACCTGGTCCTCGGGCAGGACCCGCTGCGCATCGAGGACCACTGGCAGGTGCTGCGGCGCGCCGGTTTCTACCGCGGTGGGCCGGTGCTCTCCAGCGCGTTGTCCGGGTTCGACCACGCGTTGTGGGACATCGCGGGCAAGGTCCGGCAGGCGCCGGCGCACGAGCTGCTCGGCGGTCCGGTGCGGGACAAGGTGCGGGTGTACTCGTGGGTCGGCGGCGACCGGCCGCACGGCATCCACGCGGCGGTGTCCGCGCAGGTCGCGGCCGGGTTCACCGCGGTGAAGATGAATGTGGCAGGCCCGATGAACGCGATCGCGTCGCCCGGGGAGGCGGCCGCCGCGCTCGACCGGGCCCGGGAGGCACGGGACGCGCTCGGGCCGGACCGGGACCTCGCCATCGACTTCCACGGCCGCGTCTCGCCCGCGATGGCGCGGCGGCTGGTGCGGCTGCTCGAAGAGGTCCAGCCGATGTTCGTGGAGGAGCCGATCCCGCCGGAGCTGAAGGGCCCCGCGCTCGAGTCGGTCGTCAGGGCGTCGACGCTGCCGATCGCGCTCGGCGAGCGGCTGTACTCGCGGTGGGACTTCAAACCCGTGCTCGACGCGGGTGTCGCGGTGGTGCAGCCCGACCCGGCGCACGCGGGCGGGATCTCGGAGCTGCGGCGGATCGCGGCGCTCGCCGAGGTGTACGGCGCCGCCCTCGCGCCACACTGTCCACTCGGGCCGATCGCACTGGCGGCGAGCCTCCAGGTCGCGTTCGCGACGCCGAACTTCCTGATCCAGGAACAGAGTCTCGGCATGCAGTACCACGACGGCGGCGCCGAGCTGGACAGCTACCTCGTCGACACGTCGCCTTTCGCCTTCGTCGACGGGTATGTCGCGCGGCCGACCGGGCCGGGGCTGGGCATCGAGGTCGACGAGGCCGCGGTCCGGGCAGCGGACGCGGTGGGCCACGCGTGGCGGGCACCGGTGTGGCGGCACGACGACGGGGGCCTGGCGGAGTGGTGACCTGGCTCGACAACGGTGCCGTGCGCCTGGGGTTCGTGCCCGCGCTCGGCGGCCGCCTGCTGTCGTTCCGCTACCGGGACACGGAACTGCTGTGGCGCAATCGGTTGCTCCTCGACGACGACCTCGCACCCGTCGGCGAGCACGTGCTCGCGCCGAACCACGGGCGGATGGGGGACTGGGTCAACTACGGCGGAGACAAGACCTGGCCCGCGCCGCAGGGCTGGGACGGGCCGGACCAGTGGGCGGGCCCGCCGGACCGGGTGCTGGACTCCGGCCCGTACACGGTGGACCTCACCGACGGCGTGACCATGACCTCCGGCGCCGACCCACGCACCGGGTTGCGACTGACCCGCCGGTTTTCCCTGTCCAGCAACGGTTATGTGCTCAACCTGACAGCTGTCAACCTCAGTCGCCGGCCGGTGCGGTGGGCGCTGTGGAACGTCACGCAGTTCCCCGGGGGCGGCGACGTGCACGTGGCGCTGCGGGACCACCCGGACCCGGTCGTCGACCTCGTCGCGGGCACCGGCAACCCGCGCTGGTCCCGGGTGGGCTCCCGGGCGCTCGTGCCCGCGCAGGACGTGGTCGGCAAGCTCGGCTTCCCCGGCGCCGCCGGGACGCTGTCCTACGAGCGGGACGACCTGCGGACCACGTTCACGTTCGACGTCGACCCCGCCGCCACCTACCCGGACCTCGGTTCCCCGGTCGAGGTGTGGCTCGAACACCCCCTGCCGGAACCCCTTGCCGCGCTGGGCGGGCTCGACCCGCCTGCGCACATCGTCGAGTGCGAGGTGCTCGGTCCGCTGACCGACCTCGCACCCGGCGCCCGCACGTCTCTCCGAATCACCGTCGCTGTTGATGTCACTGTCGAGGAGCTTGGATGACCACCCGTCGCTCGTTCCTGCAACTGACCGGTGCGCTGGGCCTCGGTGCGCTCGCGCTGCCGACGTTCACCGCCCACGCCGCTCCGGCGAGACCCACCGCGAACCCCCTGGCCGCCGACCCGACGACGCTCTGGTATCCCGCACCCGCCGACGAGGCGAAGATCATCGAACAGGGCCTGCCCGTCGGCAACGGCCGCCTCGGCGCGCTCGTCGGCGGTGACCCGGCCAGGGACTTCCTGTACCTGACGGACGTCAGCCTGTGGACCGGCGGGCTGAACGACGCGCTCGACGGCGACGGCCAGTTCCCGTACGACGGCCGGTTCGGCACGTTCTCGTTGCTGGCCAAGCTGTACGTCGAGCTGCCGGGCCACACCGGTGTCACGGACTACCGCCGTGCGCTCGACCTGAGCAACGGCATCGTCACCGCGTCGTACACGCGGAACGGGCACCGCTACCGGCGTGAGGTCTACGCGAGCCACCCCGACGACGTGGTGATCGTCCGGCTCACCGGCCCGGACCTGACCGGCGCGATCACGTTGGCCGGTGCCCACGGCGAGCCGGTCGTCGGCGACGCACCGCACACGGCCGCCGTGTTCACCGGCTCGTTCCCGAACCGCCTGGCCTACAGCGGTGTCGTGACCGCCTACAGCCCGGACGGTGCCGTCGCGGTCGAGGGGAACAAGCTCGCGTTCCGGGGCTGTTCTGACCTCGTCATCGTGTTCTCCGGCGGCACCAACTACGTGCCCGACGCGTCCGCGGGCTTCCTCGACCCCGCCGTCGAACCGGCCGCCGTCGCGCTGGCCAAGGCCGCCGTCCGCGACTCCGGTGACGCCCTGCTGCACACGCACGTCGCCGACCACCGGTCCCGCTACGACCGCCAGCAGGTCCACCTCGGACAGTCCACACCGGAACAGCGGGCCATGGACACGTGGTCCCGGCTGCGGGCCCGCGCCGCCACCGACACCCCCGACCCGGAGCTGGAGGCCGCGTACCTGCAGTTCGGCCGGTACCTCACGATCACCGGCTCCCGCGACAGCCTGCCGATCAACCTGCAGGGCCTGTGGCTGGCGGACAACAACCCCGACTGGTACAGCGACTACCACACCGACATCAACGTCCAGATGAACTACTGGCTCGCCGACCGGGCCGCGCTGCCGGACAGCTTCGACGCGTTCGCCGACTACTGCGCGGCGCAGCTCCCGGCATGGACGAACCAGACGCAGGCGCTGTTCCAGGACCCGCGCAACCGCTTCCGCAACACGAACGGCCGCGTCGCGGGCTGGACGATCGCGTTCTCCACCAACATCTACGGCGGCAACGGCTGGTGGTGGCACCCGGCGGGCGGCGCGTGGCTGTGCCAGTCGCTGTGGCAGCACTACGAGTACACGATGGACCGCGCGTGCCTGGCGAAGATCTACCCGCTGCTGAAGGGGGCGTGCGAGTTCTGGGAGGCGCGGCTCGTCGACACCCCGGACGGGCTCGTCGACGACCACGACTGGTCACCGGAGCACGGGCCGCAGGACGCGCGCGGCATCAGCTACGCGCAGGAGATCGTGCACGACCTGTTCGGCCACTACCGCATCGCCACCGACACGCTGCGCCGCGACCAGTCCTACGGCCGCCGGATCTCCGCGCTGCGGGAGCGGCTGTACCTGCCGGCGGTCAGCCAGAAGACCGGGATGCTGCAGGAGTGGATGTCGCAGGACGACCTGGGGGAGACCACCCACCGGCACCTGTCGCCGCTCGTCGGGTTCTTCCCCGGCGACCGCATCACGCACGACGAGTCACCGGCCGAGCTGCTCGACGGGGTCCGGCAGCTGCTGATCACCCGCGGCATGGAGAGCTTCGGCTGGGGTTGTGCGTGGCGGTCGGCGTGCTGGGCGCGGCTGTGCGACGCGGACCGCGCCTACCGGTTGCTGCTGACGGTCATGCGCCCGTCGGTCGACTTCGCGAACGGCACCGCGCCGAACCTGTTCGACATGTACAGCTTCGGCGACCGCGCCATCTTCCAGATCGACGCGAACCTCGGCGCGCCGACGGCGATGCTGGAGATGCTGCTGTACTCGCGGCCGGGTGTGATCGACCTGCTGCCCGCGCTGCCGTCGGCGTGGCCGTCCGGCCGCGTGACCGGCATCGGTGCCTGCGGCGGGTTCACGGTCGACCTGACGTGGCGGGACGGCCGGGTGACGACGGCGGTGGTGCGCAGCGTCGGCGGCACGGAGACGGAGGTGCGGGCGGGTGAGTGGTCCCGCACGATCCGGTTGCGGCGCGGTCAGTCGGTGACGTTGCGGCCCTGAAGTCGGCCGGAAGCTGCCATGCCCACCGGGGTCGCCGGCCCGTGCCACTGCCCCGGTGGGGTGCGCACGTCGCTGAGCCAGGCGCGCACCTCGGGCTGGTAGAGCATGACGATCACGGCGAACCCGAGCGCGAGGTTGGTGATCCCGGCCGCCGACCCGGTCAGCAACGACATCAGCCCACCGGCCATCGACAGCCCTTCGACGACGATGACCGGGTAACGCGCCCAGGGGGTGCGCAGCACCAGGAACAGCGCACTCACGGCGAGCACGATGGACGCGAGCAGCGCGAAGCACACGACGGCGTACAGCAGCCCGGCTTCGGGTTGCCCGCCGAGCGCGTACAGCAGCACGGCGCCGCCGAACACGTTGAGGATGATCTGCACGAACAGGATCGCGAGGACCAGCCACAGGTAGTTCGGCAGGACGCGTCTCACCATGGTTCGCACGCTGCCAGGCGCGGCGGCACCGGCACAAGTGCGGTCCATGCCGGTGAGCGCCGGCCGCGCGACGGTTACGACGTCCGGGCGGGCAGTGGCACCGGCAGGCCGGGCAGCCCGTCGATGCTGGCCACGTTGGTGGGCTTGCCCGCGCAGTAGGCGGCGAACTCGTCCTCGGACTTGCGGCCGAAGTGCTGCGCGTGCTGGGTCCGCTCCTCGCGGTAGTCCATGAACGGCACCGCGAACCCGCAGCTGTCGCTCACCATGACGGCCTCGATGAGGATGATCGCCCGCGCGCCGGGCCCGTCCGCCCCGGCGAAGTGCGGGATCAGCTCGTCCCAGCGCGGGTCGTCCCGGAAGATCGGCGTCCCGCGCCCGTGCACCCTGAGCACCTTCGGCGGCCCGGTGAAGGCACACCACATCAGCGTGACGCGCCCGTTCTCCCGCAGGTGCGCGATGGTCTCGGCGTGGCTGCCGCCGAAGTCGAGGTAGGCGAGCGTGTGCTCGTCCAGCACGACGAGCGTCCCGTCCCTGCCCTTGGGCGACAGGTTGACATGCCCGTCCTCCGACAACGGCGCGGACGCGACGAAGAAGACCTTCTGTTCTTCGATGAACGTCCGCAGCCGTGGTGTGATCCCCTCGTAAACCTTCCCCATGCCCGCCAACCTACCTGGCGGGGAAGGGTGGGGTCGTGCCCGATGACCTCGGCTGACGTCTCTCGGGTGGCGGGGGCATTGCCAGGTCGACGGGATGGCAGCCGGTGTCCTGAAAGACGCTTTCGGGGCGTGGAGTGTCCCGAAAGCGTCTTTCAGGGCGTTGCCCGTTCGGTTCCCGGCAGCACCTCGAAGGTCACTTGGGTCGGTACCCGGCTCGCCGCAGGGCATCCGCCATCGCGCCACCGGCGCCCGACTGCTGCTGCCCCCGTCGCTGCTGGCCACCACCGCCACGTGACTGGCCGCCACCCGACTGGCCACCGCGCTGCTGGCCGCCGCGCGGCTGACCGCCACGGGCCTCACGCGGCTGCCGAGGTCCGGCGGGCTCCTCCTCCAGCCGCAACGTCAGTGAGATCCGCTTCCGGGGAATGTCCACCTCGAGCACCTTCGCTCGCACGATGTCCCCGGACTTGACCACCTCACGCGGGTCCTTCACGAAGTTCCGCGACAGCTGCGACACGTGTGCGAGCCCGTCGCAGTGCACGCCGATGTCGATGAACGCGCCGAACGCGGCCACGTTCGTGACGACACCCTCCAGCACCATCCCCACCTTCAGGTCGTTCAGCGTGTGGACGGCGTCGTTGAACGTCGCCGTCTTGAACGCCGGGCGGGGGTCGCGGCCCGGCTTGTCCAGCTCCGCCAGGATGTCCGTCACCGTCGGCAGGCCGAACTTCTCGTCCACGTAGTCGGCTGGGCGCAGCGACTTCAGCGTCTTGGAGTTGCCGATCAGCGATGCCAGTTCCACGCCCGTCGACGACACGATCCGGCGCACCACCGGGTACGCCTCCGGGTGCACGCTCGACGAGTCGAGGGGGTCCTCGCCGTCGCGGATGCGCAGGAAGCCCGCGCACTGCTCGAACGCCTTCGGGCCCAGCTTCGGCACCGTCCTCAGCGACGTGCGGGAGCGGAACGGGCCGTTCGCGTCGCGGTGGGCGACGATGCTCGCCGCCAGCGAGCCGCCGATGCCCGACACCCTGGTCAGCAGCGGGATCGAGGCCGTGTTCAGGTCGACGCCAACGCCGTTCACACAGTCCTCGACGACCGCGTCGAGCGAACGGGACAGCTTGGTTTCCGAGATGTCGTGCTGGTACTGGCCGACGCCGATGGACTTGGGGTCGATCTTCACCAGCTCGGCCAGCGGGTCCTGCAGGCGCCGGGCGATCGACACCGCGCCGCGCAGGGACACGTCCATCGACGGCAGTTCCTGCGACGCGTACGCCGACGCCGAGTACACCGAGGCGCCTGCCTCGGACACCATCACCTTCGTGAGCTTGAGTTCCGGGCTCTTCGCCAGCAGTTCCGCCGCCAGCTTGTCCGTCTCGCGGGACGCGGTGCCGTTGCCGATCGCGATCAGCTCGACGTTGTGCGCGCGGGCGAGCGCGTGCAGCTTCACCAGCGACTCGTCCCAGCGCTTCGCGGGCGCGTGCGGGTAGATGGTGTCGGTCGCGACCACCTTGCCGGTCGCGTCGACCACCGCGACCTTCACACCGGTGCGCAGGCCAGGGTCCAGGCCCATGGTCGTGCGGGTGCCCGCGGGGGCGGCCAGCAGCAGGTCGCGCAGGTTGGCGGCGAACACGCGCACCGCCTCGTCCTCGGCCGCCTGCCGGAGCCGGGCCCGCAGGTCCACGCCCAGGTGCACGATGATGCGGGTGCGCCAGGCCCAGCGCACGGTGTCGGTGAGGAACTTGTCCGCCGGTCGGCCCTGGTCGTCGATGCCGAACCGGGCCGCGATCCGCGCCTCGTACTCGGACGGGCCAGGCGGCTGCTCTTCGTCCCGGTGCGGGTCGAGCACCAGCTCCAGCATCTCCTCCTTCTCACCGCGGAACATCGCGAGGATGCGGTGTGAGGGGAGCTTGGTGAACGGCTCGGAGAAGTCGAAGTAGTCGGCGAACTTGGCGCCCTCGGTCTCCTTGCCTGCCCGGACCTTGGCGACGAGACGCCCCGTGTCCCACATGCGCTCGCGCAGGCCGCCGATCAGGTCGGCGTCCTCGCTGAACCGCTCGACGAGGATGTCGCGCGCGCCCGACAGCGCGGCCTGCGCGTCCGCGACGCCCTTGTCGGCGTCGACGAACACGGCCGCGGCGGCCTGCGGGTCGGTGTTCGGGTCGCTGAGCAGGCCCTCGGCGAGTGGTTCGAGACCTGCCTCGCGCGCGATCTGTGCCTTGGTGCGGCGCTTGGGTTTGTAGGGGAGGTAGATGTCCTCCAGGCGCGCCTTGGAGTCGGCGGCCATGATCTGCCCGGCGAGCTCGTCGGTCAGCTTGCCCTGCGTCCTGATCGAGTCGAGGACGGCGGCGCGGCGCTCCTCCAGCTCACGCAGGTAGCGCAACCGTTCTTCGAGGGTGCGGAGCTGCGCGTCGTCCAGTGCGCCGGTGACTTCCTTGCGGTACCGGGCGATGAACGGGACGGTCGAGCCGCCGTCGAGCAGCTCCACGGCCGAGCGCACCTGGCGCTCGGCGACGCCGATTTCCTCGGCGATGCGCAGGAAGACGGAGGGGGGAGTGGCCGTGGCTGTCACGGCGAGCATTCTGCCCGGCACCCCCGACAAGACCGATGGACGGGGGTTGCTTCGGTCCGTACACGACCGGTTGCTGGTTGCTATGCGTAGCAGGCGATCGCCGGAGTTACGCCAAAAGCGGAGTGAGACGCCAGGCACAGTCACTTGCAGTTAGTTGCGTCGGTGCGATCATTGTACCGTGCAAGTAACGCCGCTCTCCTCCGTCGAGTCTGTCACCGATCAGGTGATGGATTGTCTCGCGCGGCTCAAGAAGAGCGGTGAGGCGCACATATTGGGTGTCGCCAAAGGACTCGATCTGTCATTCTCCCAAATGCGTGCACTGTTCGTGCTCTCCGACAGCCAGGGGGAACTGGCTGTTCACGAGCTGGCCGGACTGCTCGGGCTGTCGATGGCGACCGCCGGGCGAGCTGTCCAGGCACTGGCCAGAGCCGAGATGGTCACGCGCAGGGAGGACGACCACGACCGCAGGGTCAAGCGCGTCCGCCTGTCCGAGCACGGCCGGCGCTTCGTCGGCGGTCTCCTCCAGGCGCACCGCGAGGCCGTGCGTGAGTGTCTCGAGTCGCTGAGCGACCACGAGCGGGAGCAGCTTTCACGGGCATTGGCGCCACTTCTCGCTCGGGGGGACCTGCCCACCACCACTTCTGGCTGCTAGAGGGGATTTCTTGTGACTGAGGTGCTCCCGCCGACGCCGTCGGCGGCAGGCGGTGCGGGCTCGGACAAGCTCGACCGCAGAATCCTCGCCATCGGGTCGGTCGTCGTCCTCGGCGCGATCATGGCGATGCTCGACATCACCGTGGTCAACGTCGCGATCGACCACCTGATCGGCGAGTTCAACACCACGCTGAACACCATCCAGTGGGTGGCCACGGGCTACACGCTGGCACTCGCGACCGTCATCCCGCTGAGCGGGTGGGCCGCCGACCGGTTCGGTACCAAGCGGATCTACCTGATCGCCGTCTTCCTGTTCATGGTGGGCTCCGCGCTCGCCGGCATGGCGTGGTCGGTCGAGTCGCTGATCCTGTTCCGTGTGCTGCAGGGTCTCGGCGGCGGCATGCTGATGCCGCTCGGCATGACGATCCTGACCAAGGCGGCGGGCCCGGACCGGATCGGCCGCGTGATGTCCGTGATCGGCGTGCCGATGCTGCTCGGCCCGATCGTCGGCCCGATCCTGGGCGGCTGGCTCGTCGACGACGTGTCGTGGCGCTGGATCTTCTTCATCAACGTGCCCGTCGGCATCGTGACGCTGCTGCTCGGCATGAAGATCCTGGAGAAGGACGAGCCGCGGCCGGCGGAGAAGCTCGACGTGCTCGGCCTGCTCCTGCTGTCGCCGGGTCTCGCCGCGCTGATCTACGGCCTCGCGCAGGTCCCGGCGCACGAGGGCGTCGGCCACCCCGAGGTGTACCTGCCCGCGGGCGTCGGCGCGGTGCTGGTGGCGACGTTCATCTGGCACGCGTCGCGCACCGAGGGCGCGCTGATCGACCTGAAGCTGTTCCGCGACCGGGGGTTCGGGATCGCGGCGGTGACGATGATCCTGTTCACGGTCGCGTTCTTCGGCGCGATGCTGCTGCTCCCGCTGTACTTCCAGCAGGTGCGTGGTGAGGGCGCGCTGGCGGCCGGTCTGCTGGTGGCCCCGCAGGGCATCGGTGCGATGCTGATGATGCCGATCGCGGGTCTGATCGTGGACCGGATCGGCTCGGCACGCATCGCGCAGCTCGGCATCGTCGTGATCGTCGGCAGCATGGTGCTGTTCACCCAGCTGGAGGGCGACACCACCTACATGGCGATCGGGGCCGCCCTGTTCGTGATGGGCATCGGCATGGGCATGACGATGATGCCGATCATGTCCGCGGCCTTGAAGACGCTGCGGCAGAAGGACGTGGCCCGCGCCTCGACGAGCCTGAACATCATCCAGCAGGTGGCCGCGTCGATCGGCACGGCGCTGCTGTCGGTGCTGCTGTTCAACGAGGTCAAGGAGAAGCTCGCGCCGCTGGCCGCGAACGCGCCGGCGGGCACGCCGGCACCGGACGTCGCGACCACGTCGATCGGCGACCTGCCGGAGCCGGTCCGCTCGCAGATCGCGGACCTGATGTCGGAGGCGTACTCGTCCACGTTCCTGTGGGCGCTGGTACTCCTGGCCGTCGCGTTCGTGCCCGCGCTGTTCCTGCCGCGCGGCAAGACCGTCTCGCCGGCTCCCGAGCCGCCCGCCGACGTGCTCCCCGAGGGCGCCGAGGCACCGCCGGTCATCGACGAGCCAGCGCGCTAGCCGTACCGCCATCGAAGGGCACCTTCAGGACAAAGTCCCGAAGGTGCCCTTCACGGCGTTCCCGGACCGTTTACTCTCCCCGCATGGACGACAAGACGGCCGATGTCACAGTGCTGCGGCGTGAGGTGCAGGCACTGCGGCACCGTATGCACCAGCTGGAGGTCGCCCTGTTCCGCGCGGTGGTGGCCGTCGGCGCGGCCGCGCTCGTGCTCGGCTACTTCCTGCCGTTCCTGTCCGCGACCGAGGAGGCGAGCAGCTCGGACGAGGACGAGACGATCGCGCTGATCCCCGCGATCGCCGGTCTCGCGGACGCCGGTGACGGCCCGTTCAGCGGTGAGGCGGCCATGGCCGCTGTGGTCGTCGGCGCGTTCGTCCTGGTCATCCTGGTCGCGTTGATCGCGCTGGTGCAGCTGTTCCGCGACCGGGTCAGCCCCCGCACGGTCCGGTTCACGCGGGTCTGCGGCATCGTCCTGCTCGTCGTGTGCGGGCTGGCGTGGCTGCTGGTGTTCGCCCTCGCCGGTCACTCCGAGGGCCGGTCGAGCGCGTTCTCCCCGGCCACCCTGTCGATCACGGTCGGTGGCGCCGCGACCCTCCTGGCCGCGGCACTCCACCCCGCCGACTGGCGCGACTGACTCAGCCCAGCGTCAGCGCACCCACCGCGCCCTTCGCGCCGGACGCCCAGCAGGCGCCGTCACGGGTGCAGTCCACCGAGTCGAAGCTGCCGTCGTGGAACTGGCGCCAGTGGCGGCCGCCGTCGACCGACACGTCGCTGCCGGTCGGGCCGACCGCGATCAGGACCGTGGGCAGGAACGGGTGGTAGGCGACCCCCGACCGGTAGCCCGCGGGTGCGGTCTCCGGCTCCCGCCACGTCTTACCGCCGTCGCGGGTCAGCGCCAGCGCGTCGGCGCCGGAGGTCGGGTTCGCGTAGTCGCCGCCGATCGCGATGCCGGTGCGCGGGTTGCGGAACGCCACCGCGAACACGCCCGCGCTCTCGCTGCTGGCCAGCGGCGTCTCCGACGCGGTCCACGTACGGCCGCGGTCGGAGGAGTGCAGCACCCGCGCCACGGTCGAGCCGCCGGTCGCGAGCCACGCGTCCTTGTGCCCGGCCACCGTCACGCACTGGCCGCTCGCCGAGAACTGGTACTCGCCGGGCAGCGCGGGCGGGAGCCCGGTGACGCGGGCCCACGTGCGGCCGCCGTCCGATGTGGTCAGCACGCGGAACTCGCCGTCGACCGGGTCGCCGACCGCGAGCCCGTTGCGGGCGTCCCAGAACGCGACGCAGTTGTAGAACGCGGCCGGTTCGGTGTTGCGGAACGTCTCCGTCCACGTGCGACCGCCGTCGGTGGTCCGGTAGATCCGCGACGACTCGCCAGGGCCGATCGACAGCGCGACCGCGGTCCTCGCGTCGAACGCCTCGATGTCGCGGAAGTCGAGGTCCTCGGTGTCCGGTGGGCCGACCCGCGCCCAGGTCCGGCCGCCGTCGACCGTCCTGAGCACGGTGCCCTTGGTGCCGGACACCCACGCGACGTGCCGGTTCACCGCCGACAGACCGCGGAACTGGGCGTCCGTGCCGGAAGGCAGCAGCCGCCAGGTCAGCGCGGTCGCGCTCGCGGTGGTCGGGACGGTGAGGAGTGCGGCCAGGACCAGCAGGGAGATCATCAGCGCACGCTTCTTCATGACCCGCAACCTAGCCGGACATATCCACCGATGGAATGACACGGAACCGGTCTCCAGGCCGACGTGGGCGCATTGTCCTGGTAAGTACCGTGACGCCCCATGGAGGCACAGGTGCGGTTGCGGCCGCCGACGAACATGGTCGACCCGCGGGCGAAGAGGTACTGGATGGCGGGGGAGGCGATCTCCAACGGGGTCGTCACGCTGGTGCTGGGGTTGCTGGCCTTCCTCATCGAGCCCGCGAGGCCGTGGCTGCTGCTCGCACTGGGGGTCGCGCTGCTCATCGGCATCCCGTACATGATCATCATGCCGATCTGGCGGTTCCGCGTGCACCGCTGGGAGATCACCGAGGACGCCGTCTACACCCGCTCCGGCTGGCTGTGGCAGGAGTGGCGGATCGCGCCGATGTCACGCATCCAGACCGTCGACACCAAACGTGGGCCGCTCGAACAGGCGTACCGGCTCTCGAGGGTGACCGTGACGACCGCGTCGGCCGCCGGGCCGCTCACCATCAAGGGGCTCGACCACGAGGTCGCGGCCGACCTCGCGGAGAAGCTCACCGAGGTGACGCAGGCCAACCGGGGTGACGCGACGTGATCGCGCTCGAGGACGGCTGGCAGCGGCTGCACCCCCGCACGGTCCAGG
Organism: Actinophytocola algeriensis; assembly: GCF_014203735.1. Taxonomy (GTDB): domain Bacteria; phylum Actinomycetota; class Actinomycetes; order Mycobacteriales; family Pseudonocardiaceae; genus Actinophytocola; species Actinophytocola algeriensis. The sequence continues at coordinate 979,168 of NZ_JACHJQ010000001.1, forward strand.
TCACCTCGCTGTGGGTGGCCGGGATCGCGGCGGGCATCGCGGTGCCGTTCGTGCTGGGCTTCGCGAGCGCGGCCGGGCTGGGCCTGATGCTGCTGATCGCGGCGGGCGGGATCGTGCTGGTGACCGGCATCGCGGCGGTTGCCGACCTGATGCGCTGGCGGCACACCGCCTACCGGGTGACCGACGAACGGGTGGAGGTGCGGTACTCGTGGGTGCTGCACTCGCACCGGTCGGTGCCGAGGGACCGGGTGCGGACCGTCGACCTGGTGAGCGACCCGGTACAGCGCATGTTCGGCGTGGCGAAGCTGAAGATCGGCACCGGTCAGCAGACGTCGGAGTCCAGCCACGTGACCCTCGACCCGGTCGGCAAGGCGGAGGCCGAGGTGCTGCGCAGGGAACTGCTGCGCAGGGCGGACAGCACGGAGTCCGCGGAGTCGGACGGCGACGAGATCTCAAGCCTGAGCTGGCGCTGGATCCGGTACGCGCCGGTGTCGGTGACCACGCCCATCCTCGGTGCGGCCGCGTTCGGTGCGGTCATGCAGGTGTCGGAGTGGTTCCAGTTGCAGGGCGCGGTGTTCACGACCGTGCGCGACCTGTTCGGCGGACTGTCGATCATCGGGCTGATCGCCGTCCTGGTGGCCGCCGCGATCGTGGTCGGCGTGATCGGCTCACTCGGGCTGTTCGTGGAGATGTGGTACGGCTACTCGCTGCGCCGCGAGGACGGCAACCTCGTGATGTCGCGCGGCCTGCTCAACACGCGGTCCCTGACGCTGGAACGGAGCAGGCTGCGCGGTGTCGAGGTGGTGGAGCCGCTCGGGGTGCGGGTGATGCGGGCCGCGCGCGTCGACGTGATCGCGACCGGCATGCGGCACCGGGCCGAGGACGAGAACACCGACCCGAAGACGCTGCTGCCCGCCGCGCCGTTCGACGTCGCGCGCCGGGTGGCGGCCGAGGTGCTGGGCTCGGAGGCCGCCACGGCGACGGCGGTCACCGGTCACCCGCGTGCCGCGCTGTGGCGGCGGGTGCGGTGGGGTCTGTACAGCGTGCTGGCGTTCACCGGCCTGCTCGCCGTGCTGGGTCTGCTGCTGACCGACGTGCTGCTGCACCTGGCGTGGATCCTCGCGGTGGTGCTCACGCCGGCCGCGGTGTTCCTGGCGTTCGAGTCGTACCGCAACCTCGGGCACGGTCTCGCCGAGAAGCACCTCGTGGCGCGGTTCGGCGTCGGCTCCCGGCGGACCGCGGCGCTGCTGCGGTCCGGCGTGATCGGGTGGACGATCTCCTCCTCGCCGTTCCAGCGGCGCGCGGGCCTGGTCACGGTCAAGGCGACGACCGCGGCCAGCCGGGGCGCCTACCCGGCGTACGACGTTGGCCTCGACGACGGGCTGCGGTTCGCCGACGAGGCCGTGCCCGGGTTGCTCACGCCGTTCCTGGAACCACGGCGGTGACGCCGGCCTCCTGAGCGTCACGGCATGCCGCGCGGAGGGCTGACGTTCCGGTCCGTCGCAAGGGTTTTCGCCAGCGCCAGCCACGTGTCCGTGGTGATCTCCGGCGCCGGGTCGTCGCCCAGCAGCCGCTGGGTGATCCGCGGTGGTGCCACGCCCCGCAGCGCCACCCGTGCCGGTGACCCTGGCCGCCGGTGGGCCGCCGACAGCAGCGCCCACAGGATGGCCGACACCCTGCGGTCCACGTCGGACCGGCGCCGGACCCCCAGGTGCGCGGCGTCCACCCGGGGCGCCGGCGTGAAGCACCCGGCCGGGACGCGTCGTCGCATGGTCAGTGCGAAGCGGCACGACCACCACGCCGACTCGGCGTCTCGTGGTCGTGCCGCGGTCAGCCGTTTCGCCAGTCCCCACTCGACCACCAGCTCCGCGCGGCAGAAGCCACTCGCGGCGGGGGTGAGCAGGCGGCGCAGCAGTGGCGTCGACACGGCGAACGGAATGCTTGCCACCACGGCGAAAGCGCGCCGCGGCAGCCGGACCGTGCGCAGGTCGTCGTGCACCACCCGCACGTGTGGGCGGTCGTCGAAGCGGCGGCGCAGGCCGGCCACGAACCTCGGGTCGCGTTCCACCGCCAGCACTCGTGACCCGGTGCGGGCCAGCGGCGCGGTGATGGTGCCGGGGCCCGCGCCGAAGTCGATCACCAGGTCGTCCGGGCCCAGGTCGGCCGCGGCCACCAGGGACGTGATCACGCGGCCGGAGGACAACAGGTGCACACCGGAAGAAGACGCGGCGGAACGCCGCGAACGGGAAGACATGAGTGCCTGGCTCCAAGCCGGAGAAACGAACGTGGGCTGCTTGGAGACAGCGGCGGGCGAACGCCGTCAGGAAAGAGGGAGAACCGCCGCTGTCAGCGACGGCGCAAACGTATCGACGCACTCATGCCGCCCACGTTAGTGAGCGCGGCAATCGAATTAAGCTCACCGCATGGTTGACGTCCTGGTCATCGGTGGCGGTATCGCGGGTGTCTCGATCGCGTGCGAGCTGGCCGCCGACGTGCGCGTGCTGCTCGTGGAGGCCGAACCCGAACTGGCCCGCCACACCACCGGCCGCTCCGCGGCCATCTACGCGCCGAGCTACGGCGGGCCGGTCGTCCGCGAGTTCACCCGGGCCAGCGAGCACCTCTTCGGCGACGGCGTCCTCACCCCGCACCCCGCGCTGTGGATCGCGGTCGACGACGAGGGGGTCGACCACCTCGGCGAGATCAGCGGCGACGGGAGGGCGGAACCGATCACCGCGCAGCAGGCCGTCGAGATGTGCCGGGTCCTGCGCCCGCCGCTCGCCGCCGCCGTCGACCGGACCGCCCAGGACATCGACGTGATGGCGCTGCACGCACGGTACGTCCGTGACCTGAAGAGCCGGGGCGGGGAGATCCGGACCGGCACCCCCGTCACCGACCTGCGCCGTGACGGTGCGGGCTGGGTCGCGGGCGGGATCAGGGCCGACGTCGTGGTCAACGCGGCCGGTGCGTGGGCGGACCGGGTCGCGGCCATGGCCGGGGTGCCGCCGATCGGGCTCGAGCCGAAGCGCCGCACGATCGCGTTCGTGCCCGCCGAGGCCGACCCGATGTGGCCGATGGTGGCCGACGCCGCCGACCGCTTCTACTTCCGCCCGGAAAGCGGTGGCCTGCTGGTCTCCCCGGCCGACGAGACGCCGAGCGAACCCTGCGACGCCAGGCCGGACGAGGTCGACGTCGCGCTGGCGCTCGAGCGGGTCAACGCCGCCACCACGCTCGGCCTGCGGACCGTGCGCACCGCGTGGGCGGGGCTGCGCTCGTTCGTGGCCGACCGCGAACCGGTCGTCGGCGCGTGGCCGGACCACCCGGGGTTCGTGTTCTTCGCCGGACAGGGTGGTTACGGCATCCAGATGGCCCCCGCGCTCGCCCGTACGGGTGCCGACATCGTGCTCGGGCGCACCACAGCCCCGGCGATCATGTTGCCGAGGTGACAAGACAACTAGTATCTGTCTCGCGGATCTCTGCAGGTAAGTCTTGGCCTGATCAGCAGTTACCTCAGGGGAACGTGACGGCACTCAGCCACCGACCGCCTGCGGTCCGCAGGTTTCGCTGGGTCAGGACCAACACTTTTGAATGCGGGGAGGCGGACCAGTGGACCTTGCGGCACGGCTCGAAGAGATCGTCGGGACCGCGAACGTGCTCACCGGCGACGCGATCGGCGACGACTACGCGCACGACGAGACGCTGACCGCGACGCCGACCACACCGGCGCACGTCGTGCGGCCGGGCAGCGCCGACGAGGTCGCGGCGGTCCTCACGGCTGCCGCCGAGGCTGGTGTCCCGGTCACCGCGCGCGGCAGTGGCAGCGGCCTGTCCGGCAGCGCCGTCCCGCGCGAGGACGGCATCCTCGTGTCGTTCGAGCGGATGAACGAGATCCTCGAGATCGACACCGTCAACCACGTCGCCGTCGTGCAGCCGGGCGTCACGCTGACCGAGCTGGAGGCCGCGACCGCCGAGGTCGGCATGGTCTACCCGGTGTACCCGGGTGAGCTCTCCGCGAGCCTCGGCGGCAACGTGAACACCAACGCGGGCGGCATGCGCGCGGTCAAGTACGGCGTCACCCGCCACCACGTGCTCGGCCTGGAGGCGGTCCTGCCGACCGGCGAGACCATCCGCACCGGCGGCAAGTTCGTGAAGGCCTCCACCGGCTACGACCTCACCCAGCTGATCGTCGGCTCCGAGGGCACGCTCGCGCTGGTCACCGAGGCCATCCTGAAGCTGCAGCCCCGGATGACCGAGCAGGCCACGGTCCTCGCGCCGTTTCCCGACCTCGCGTCGGTCGCGACCGCGGTGCCCAAGGTCGTCGGCTCCGGCATCGGCGCGCTGATCCTCGAGTACATCGACGCGCTGACCATGGGCGCCATCACCTACACCGCCGACCTGCAGCTCGGGGTCCCCGACGAGGTCAAGGAGAAGTCCCAGGCCTACCTCGTGGTGATGCTGGAGAACAACTCCGCGCAGCGCCTCGCGGAGGACGTCGAGGCGGTCGGCGAGCTGCTCTCCGAGCTGGGCGCGCTCGACGTGTACTCGCTGCCCGGCGGCGCGGCCCGCAAGCTCATCGAGGCCCGCGAGAAGGCGTTCTTCACCGCCAAGGGCGCGGGCGCCGACGACATCATCGACACCGTGCTGCCGCGTGCCGCGCTGCCGGAGTTCTTCGCGAAGGTCCTGGAGATCGCGCAGGGCAGCCAGACGCTGGTGGTCGGGTGCGGCCACGCCGGTGACGGCAACGTGCACCTGGCCGTGTTCCAGAAGGACGCCGAGGTGCGGCACCGGGTGCTGCACGACCTGTTCAGCGCGGGCATGGCGCTTGGCGGCGCGATCTCCGGTGAGCACGGCATCGGCCGGGAGAAGAAGCAGCACTTCCTCGACCTGGAGGACCCGGCCAAGATCGAGCTGATGAAGCGGATCAAGCAGGCTTTCGACCCGAGGGGCATCCTGAACCCCGGTGTCCTCTTCGACGCCTGAACGAAGCTTGCGGAGTGAACAGCGACAGGGAGTAACAGATGAACGGCGCCCAGGCGCTCCTGCGGACCCTCGTCGACGGCGGCGTCGACGTCTGCTTCGCGAACCCCGGCACCTCCGAGATGCACTTCGTCGCCGCGCTCGACGCCGTGCCGGAGATGCGGGCGGTCCTGTCGTTGTTCGAGGGCACCGTGACCGGCGCCGCCGACGGGTACGGCCGCATGGCCGACCGGCCCGCCGCGACGCTGCTGCACCTGGGCCCCGGCATGGCGAACGGCCTCGCGAACCTGCACAACGCGCGCCGCGCCCACACCCCGATGATCAACGTCATCGGTGACCACGCCCGCTACCACAAGGGTTTCGACGCGCCGCTGGAGTCGGACATCGACGCGCTGACCGGCTGGCTGCACGGCTGGTCCCGCACGTCGAAGGCGTCGGAGGAGATCGGCGCGGACGCGGCCGCCGCGATCGCCGCCGCGATGCAGCCACCCGGCCAGCTCGCGAACCTCGTGCTGCCCGCGGACGTCTCGTGGTCCGACGGCGGCGTGGTCGGCGAGCAGGTCGAGCCGGTCGCCGCACAGCCCGTCGAGGACGACCGCGTCGCGGAGATCGCGAAGATCGTGCGGTCCGGCGAGCCCGTGGTGCTGTTGCTCGGCCACGGGACCACCCGTGAGCAGGGCCTGCGCGCCGCGAGCCGCATCGCCGTGGCCACGGGCGTGAAGCTGTTCGCGGAGACGTTCCCCGCGCGCATCGAGCGGGGCGCCGGACTGCCCACCATCGAGCGGCTGGGCTACCTGGCCGAGCAGGTGCAGTGGCAGCTGTCCGAGACCAAGCACCTGGTGCTGGTCGGCGCGAAGTCGCCGGTGTCGTTCTTCGCGTACCCGGGCAAGCCGTCGGAGCTGGTGCCGGACGGGTGCCAGGTGCACGTGCTGTCGGTCCTGGGCGAGGACGGCACGGGTGCGCTGGAGCACCTCGCCGACCTGGTCGCCGCCGACGCGCGGCCGGTGCTGCAGGAGGCGACCCGGCCCGGGGTGCCGTCGGGTGCGCTGACGCCGCAGAACTGGACCGAGGTGATCGGCGCGCTGCTGCCCGATGGCGCGATCGTGTCCGACGAGGCCAACACGTCCGGGCTGATGATCCCCATGACCACCGCGGGCGCACCGCGCCACGACGTGCTGACGTTGACCGGCGGTGCGATCGGGCAGGGCCTGCCGGTGGCGGTGGGTGCCGCGGTCGCGGCGCCGGACCGGCCGGTCGTGTGCCTGCAGGCGGACGGCAGCGCCATGTACACGGCGTCGGCGCTGTGGACGATGGCCCGCGAAGGCCTCGACGTGACGACCGTCCTGCTGAACAACCGCGCGTACGCGATCCTGCGGATGGAGCTGTCGCGCGTCGGCGCCACCGAAGCGGGCCCGAGGGCACAGCAGCTGCTGGACCTGTCCGGCCCGGACCTCGACTTCGTGTCCATGTCCAACGGCATGGGCGTGCCGGCGTCGCGGGCGACGACGGCGGAGGAGCTGGCCGACCAGTTCGCGAAGGCGCTCGCCGAGCCGGGTCCGCACCTGATCGAGGCGATGGTGCCGCCGCTGCTCTGAGGCTGTTCCGACAAGAGAACCGGTGTCCTACAAGGGGGTGGGCCAATGCTGGTGCAGAACCTGGCGATCCTGGTGCTGGCGGGTTTCGTCGGCTTCGCGGTGATCTCCAAGGTGCCGAACACACTCCACACACCGCTGATGTCCGGCACCAACGCGATCCACGGCATCGTCGTGCTCGGCGGGTTCATCGTGCTGGGGCTCGGCGCGGAGGGGGTGCTGAACAAGATCCTGCTGGTGGTGGCGATCGCGTTCGGCACCATCAACGTGGTGGGCGGTTTCCTGGTCACCGACCGCATGCTCGGCATGTTCAAGGACAAGGACCGGTCCGGGAAATGAACGAGACGGTCATCCAGAGCCTGTACATCGTCGCGTTCGCCTTGTTCATCTACGGGCTCATGGGCCTCACCGGGCCCAGGACCGCGGTGCGCGGCAACAAGATCGCCGCCGCGGGCATGGTCGTCGCGGTGGTGGCGACGCTGATGACGCCCGGGCTCGGCAACTGGTGGCTGATCCTGCTCGGCGTCGCGCTCGGCGCGGTGATCGGCGTACCCGCGGCGCGGCGCGTGAAGATGACCGCGATGCCGCAGATGGTGGCGCTGTTCAACGGCGTCGGCGGCGGGGCGATCGCGTTGATCGCGTGGGTGGAGTTCCGCAGCAGCGGCGGGTTCGCGCACGAGGAGGCGTACGTCGCGGTGGCGTCGCTGTTCGCGGCGATCATCGGGTGCGCGTCGTTCTGGGGTTCGAACGTGGCGTTCGGGAAGCTGCAGGAGATCCTGCCGGGCCGGCCGCTGTCGGTCGGACGGCTGCAGCAGCCGCTGAACCTGCTGGTGCTGCTGGCTTCCATCGCCTGTGCGGTGTCCATCGTGGTCGGTGGCACGAGCGAGTGGCTCATGGGCGGCCTGCTCGTGTTCTCGTCCGTGCTCGGCCTGCTGGTGGTGCTGCCGATCGGCGGCGCGGACATGCCGGTGGTGATCTCGTTGCTCAACGCGGCGACGGGTCTGTCCGCGGCCGCCATGGGTCTGGCGCTGGACAACACGGCGCTGATCGTGGCGGGCATGATCGTCGGCGCGTCCGGCTCCATCCTCACCAACCTGATGGCGAAGGCCATGAACCGGTCCATCCCGGCGATCGTGGCGGGCGGCTTCGGCGGCGGCACGGTGGCGTCGGTGGCCGGGAACGGCGACCGCTCGGTGCGCCGGACGTCCCCGGCGGACGCGGCGATCCAGCTCGCGTTCGCCCGGCAGGTGATCGTGGTGCCGGGGTACGGGCTCGCGGTCGCGCAGGCACAGCACGCCGTGCGGCAGCTGTCCACTGCGCTGGAGGACAAGGGCGTGACCGTGTACTACGCCATCCACCCGGTCGCGGGCCGCATGCCCGGGCACATGAACGTCCTGCTCGCGGAGGCGGACGTGCCGTACGACCGGCTGCGCGAGATGGGCCAGATCAACGGCGAGTTCGGACGTACCGACGTGACGCTGGTGATCGGCGCCAACGACGTCACCAACCCGGCCGCGCGCACCGACCCGTCGTCCCCGATCTACGGCATGCCGATCCTCAACGTCGACGAGAGCAAGTCGGTCATCGTGCTGAAACGCGGGATGAGCCCGGGCTTCGCGGGTGTCGACAACGTCCTCTACTTCGACCCGAGAACAGCGATGCTCTTCGGCGACGCGAAGTCGTCGGTCTCCGACATCACCGAGGAGCTGAAGTCCCTCTAGCGTTCCGGCACTAGCCGAGGAACCCGGGGTCCGGCAGGCCGAACTGCGTGCAGAACTCGGTGTGCAGTCCGAGGATCTCCTTCAACGGCACGGGTGCGCGGCTCGTGGCGGCCAGGTCGGCCCATGGCCGAACCCTGTCAGGCGCGCGGTCGGGTAGCGCCGTGCACCCGAGGCCGAGCGGGTTGAGCGGCGGCGGACAGGCCGTCCGCCCGAGCTGTCAGCGAGTAGGCAACCGCGCGAGCAGCTCCTCGGTGGTGACGACCACGCCCAGCTTCGGGAAGACGTACTCGACCGCGAAGTCGTGGGCGTGCTGGTCGAGACCCGACATGGCGTCGGACACCAGGACGGTCGCGTAGCCGTGGTCGTCGGCGGCGCGGGCCGTGGACTCGACGCCGAAGTTCGTCGCGATGCCGCCGAACACGACCGTCTCGATGTCGTGCTCGCGCAGGGCCGCGTCGATGCCGCTGGACGGGAAGGCGCCCCAGCTGTTCTTCACCACCACCACGTCTCCCTCGGGCGGGGTGACGGCCAGCTCGCTGCCCTCGGGCTGCGTGCCGCCGGGGCGTTCGACACGGACCCACACCACGAGCCCGCCCCGCTCGCGGAACGCGTCCGCCAGCCGCACGCACCGCTCGAGGACCTGCTCGCCGGTGTGCGGCGTGGTCGGCAGCGCGATGATCCTCGGCATCAGATCGACCAGGACCATCGCCGTACGCCGCGGATCGAGGTTCAATGGGCTCATGTCCGCGAAGCCTAACGACGCCGGGATGTTCGGTCCGGACTCGGTGAGCTGGCAGCTGCACGCGGAGCCCGCCATGTGGCTCGCCGGCATCCGCAGCCTCTACCTGCAGGCACTGCACCCGCGGGCGGTCGCGGGCATCGTGCAGAACTCCGACTTCCGCGGCGACCCGCTCGGCCGCCTCGTGCGCACCGCGAACTTCGTGGGCGCCGCCACGTACTGCCCGCGTGCGGAGGTCGAACGGCAGGCGGCCAAGGTCCGCGCGGTGCACCGGTCGCTGCGCGGCACCCACGAGGGCCGGGTGTTCCGGATCGACGAGCCGGAACTGCTGCTGTGGGTGCACTGCGCGGAGGTGTCGTCGTTCCTGACGGTCGTGCGCCGCGCGGGCTTCCCGCTCACCGCGACGCACGCGGACCGCTACCTCGACGAACAGCGCAGGTCGGCGGCGCTGGTCGGGCTCGACCCCGACGAGGTGCCGGGGTCGGTGGCCGCGATGCGCGCATACCTGCTGGGCATGCGGCCGGTGCTGCGCCGCACCGACGACACCGACGCGATCTACGACTTCCTGCACCGCCCACCGGTCGGCGGGCGGCTCGCGCTGGGGCTGCCCGTGTACGAGCCGCTGGTGGGGCACCTGGCGTACTCACTGCTGCCGCGCTGGGCGCAGACCATGTACGGCCACCGCGGCTACCCGTACGCCATGAGCACGGCGATGATGAAGACGCTGTCGGAAACGTTGCGCGCGTTGCAGAAGACCATGCGGACCGTGGTCCGCGAACCACGGCTGGGTCCACTGGTGCCGCATCCCGTACTCGCGGCGCGACGGCTCGGTGACTGGGCGTTCCCATCGGCGCGGAAGCTACCGGCTGCCGCTTAGTGCTTCGTGCCACGCCTTCTGGTGTTCTGCTCGGTGTGGTTCGTCCTCGCCGGACGGGCCTCCTCGCCGGAGGGGCAACTACTATCCAACCCACAACCACCACGTGTTGCGTTCACCAGTTGAACCCGCCCTCTGGTGGTGTCCTGAAAGGCGCTTTCGGGCGCTCAACGTCCCAATCGGGACTCTCGCGACACCGGCAGCGGTCCGTGGCGCTCGCTGTGGGAGGCGGGTTAGTTGCCGTGGGCTTCCTGGAAGCGCATCACCAGTGCCTGCGGGACGCGGCCGCGCTCGGCGACCTGCTCGCCCTGGCTGCGGGCCCACTCGCGCACGGCCTGCGTGTCCGGCTTTCCGTTGCCGTTGGTGGCCTTCGGCGCGCTCGCGCCGCGCTGCTTGCGGCCGCCGACGCGCCTGCCGTGACCGACGAACTCCGCTAGCGTGTCGCGCAGCTGTGCGGCGTTGTCGGCGGAGAGGTCGATCTCGAACTCGACCCCGTCGAGGGCGAAGGTCACGGTCTCGTCGGCTTTTCCGCCGTCAAGGTCGTCGACCAGCTCGAGAATCGTTCGCTGCGCCACAAGGTCCTCCGCATCGGATCAGAATCGAACAACCAGAGCTTAGCGCGGTGTGGCGGCGCGACCCGCGCGGCGGCAGACTCGTCGTGTGGATTTGTCGTCGTTTCCCAGAGTCCCCCTCGGTTCCTGGCCGACCCCGCTCGACCCGTGTCCCCGCCTGAGCGCGGAGCTCGGCGCGACCGTGCTGGTGAAACGGGACGATGTCGGCGGAATCGGGCTCGGCGGCAACAAACTGCGGAAACTGGAGTTCACGCTCGGCGCCGCGCTCGCCGGAGGCGCGGAGAAAATCGTCACGTTCGGTGGTCTGCAGACCAACCACGGCAGGCTCACCGCGGCTTCGTGCGCACGCCTGGGGTTGCGCTGCGAACTCGTGCTGACACGTTCCGTGCCGCGTTCCGGGTTCGCCTATGAGCGGTCCGGGAACGTCGCGCTCGACGAGCTGTTCGGCGCGACCGTGCATCTGTGCGACACCGACGAGGAGGCCGCCGCGCTCGCGGCGGCGCTGGCCGACGAGTCGACCGTGACGCTGCCGGTCGGCGGGTCGAGCGGGCTGGGTGTGCTCGGGTACGTCGCCGCCGCGGCCGAGCTGGCCGAGCAGCTGGGCGACCGGAAGGTCGACCGGATCGTCTGCACGCTGGGCAGCGGGGGCACCGTCGCGGGCCTCGCGCTCGGCGCGGACATCCCGATCACGGCGGTCTCCGTGTCCAGGGAGTCGGACGCGGCGATGGCGGTGCTGGAGGAGGTGGCTGGCCTCGGCGCCGAGGTGCTGGGGCTCGACGAGCCGAAGCTGCTGCACGTCACCGTCGACGACAGCACGCTCGGCGAGGGCTACGGCGTGCCGACCGACGAGGTGTGGGCCGCGTTGCGCCTGTTCGCGCGCACCGAGGGCATCGTGCTCGACCCCGTGTACACCGGGAGCACGGCGGCCGCGCTGATCGCGGGCGTCCGTCCCGGTGAGACGGTCGTGTTCTGGCACACCGGTGGCGTACCGGCCCTGTACGGGTACGCGCCCGACCTGGCCGCGGAAGCTAGGCGTTGACCTGGATCTCCAGCGCGCTGTTGGCGATCTTCGTCAGGGTCGCGTCGTCCGCTGTGGACGGCTCGCCGACCCACACGGCCTGCACGAGCTTGAGGCTGTTGCCCTCGCGGCCGCTCGCGAACGCGGCCGACTCGAAGAACGGCTTCGCCTTGCCGGGCCACGGGTCGCCCTCGGTCGACGCGTCGGCGATCGCGCCGCTGCCCGGCTTGTCGGCGACCGCGTTCAGCTCGCCCGCCAGCACGGTCTCCGGGAACCGCAGCACGGCGACGAGCACCGCGGCGCGCTTGCCGTCCGTTGTGGACTCGTAGCGCGCCCGCACCAGCTCGGAACAGCGGTTGCGCTCCAGCCACACCTGCACGTCGCCGTACGCGTGCGCCGCGCAGTCGGTGTCGGTGACGGTGCCCCTCGGCTCGAACGTGAGCCCGTCGACGATCACCCCGCTCGTCTCGGTGCGGGTCGAGGCTGCGCCCTTCGTGCCCTCGTCCGCCGACCCGGACGACGCGACGGCGTACACGATGCCGGTGAGCAGCAGCAGGGCCACCAGCACCGCGGCACCGGTAGGCAGCCAGTGGAGCGGCTTCTGCTTGGGCTTCCCCTTCGACGGGCCAGCCGCGGCGGGCCGCTGGGCGGTCTGCACGCGGGGGATCAGGGTGGTGCTGGCGGCGGCCATCTCCGGGACCGCGGCACTGGTGAAGCCCTCACCGGAGAGGTCGACGTCCTCCAGGTCCGGCGCGAGCGCGGCGATGATCGCGCGGGCCTGCGTGATCGTGCACGGCCGCTGGTGGACCGCCAGCTCGCGGGCCGCGTTCAGGAGGGTCTTCGGCTCGGGGTGCAGGATCCGCACGCCACGCAGCAGGTCGGAGGTCGGCTGGTGGACCTGCGACACGTACGGCCCGACGGCGACGACCATGCCCACCGGCAGCGGCTCGACCTTCGCCTCCTCGAGCCTGCGCCGGAGCGCGCCGACCACGGACACCGCGTCCGCGGCCGGGTTGACCGCGCCGTCGCCCCTGGTGAGGGGCCAGCCGTCGGTCTTCCACTGCCCGGACAGCGGCGCGTCGAGCCGAACCGCGGGGTCCGGCAGGTCGACACCCACCACGACCAGCACGCCACGCGGCAGCACCACGACGGCATCGACTGACCGGTCGACGCCCTTCGGTTGTAGCCCGACCAGGGCGATTCCGCCCACGATCGAGTGACCGCGACCCCACGACGTGAGCGCGGCGCGCACGTCGGCGCCGACGGTCGACGCCTCGTCCCCGATCCGCACCACCCGCACCGCGCACCCCCTGACAGAACGCATGCGGACCGACCGGCCCGACGGCACAACGGTAGCCAAGGCCCGATAGTGTGGCGTAACTGCCCGTGGTCAGGGCACAATGGACCAGCGTGTGTGTCACTGAAGATCAAGCTGTCACGAGGACGTAGGGGAAGACGAATCCTCGTCGAGCAGCGGAGGTCAGCAGTGAGCACTCGTGGCGTTGTGTACGTCCACTCGTCGCCGTCTGCGGTATGTCCGCACGTCGAGTGGGCTATTTCAGGCACCCTTGGCGTGCGCGCGAACCTCCAGTGGACCGCGCAGCCCGAGGCAGCCGGTCAGCTCCGCGCTGAGTGCGGGTGGACCGGTGACCCGGGCACGGGTGCCAAGCTGGTCGCTGCCCTGAAGGCCTGGCCCATGCTGCGCTTCGAGGTCACCGAGGAGCCGAGTCCCGGCGTCGACGGGGAGCGCTTCTGCTTCGCACCCACCCTCGGCCTGTGGCGCGCCCGCACGAGCGCCAACGGCGACATCGTCGTGGGCGAGGACCAGCTCAGGTCCATCGCGGGTACCGCACGTGCCGGCGAGCAGTTCGCCCACCGCGTCGACGAGCTGCTCGGCGCGTCGTGGGACGCCGCGCTGGAGCCGTTCCGGCGGGCAGGCGACGGCGCTCCGGTGACCTGGCTGCACCACGTCGGGTAGACGTGGCAGTCTTGCCGACGTGTCCACGGGGTCCCCTCGGCAGCTGTGGCTGCTGCCGGTGCTGCTGATCACGGTGATCGCGACCGCCCTCGGCGGTCTGCTGGCGCGTGACCTGTACTCCGAACCGGTCACCCCGCCGCCCGCCACGGTCGTGGCGACGTCCCCGTCGCCCGGTCCGCCCGAGGAACAGCCGGGTCCGGCGGACGTGCGCGGGACCGCCGACGCGGTCGTGCACCCGCTCTACCACACGCTGCGGAAGCTGCTCCAGACGTACTTCAACGCGGTCAACGCGAAGGACTACGCCCAGTGGTCGTCCGCGGTGACCTACGAGCGGCAGACCAACCAGCCGGAACAGAAGTGGCGAGACGAGTACGCGAGCACCAAGGACGGCAACATCGTCATGCACCGGGTCGAGGCCCGAGGAGACGGGACCGCCCGGGTGCTGTTGACGTTCACCAGCACCCAGGCGGTGACCGACGCTCCTCAGGAGCTGCCGGAACCGTGCATCCACTGGAACGTGGTGTGGGCCTTCTCGACCGAGGACGGCGAGTGGAAGCTGGCCGCCGGGCCCGCGTCCGCCACGCCCCAGCACGAGGCCTGCGGCTGACCGGGGGCTACGAGGTGCAACCCGACGTCGGCAGGCTCGACAGGCTCGGCGGCGCCACCCCGTCGTAGATCGCCAGCAGGAACGGCTGCGGGCAGCGGGCCACGCCGTCCGAGGTCCGGATCTCGACGTGCAGGTGGGGCGCACCGGAGTTGCCGGTGTCGCCGGTCGTGCCGACCCGGGTGCCCGCGCTCACCGACGCGCCGTCGGCCACCGAGCGGGCCGAGAGGTGGCAGTAGACGAACCGGGAGCCGTCGGGCCGCAGCAGGCGCAGGCCGATGCCGCAGGACGCGCTGTCGAAGTGGTCGGCGACGGTGGCCGTGATCGCGTACGCGGGCACGTAGGACACGATCAGGTCGACCGCCGGCGTGCTGTTCCAGTGCGGGCCCGCGTAGTCCCCGCGGCTCGCCGCCGAGCGGTCCAGTGGGAGTGCGTAGCCGCTCGGGTTGCCGCCACCCCCGCCGCCGACGAGGGTCTGCCACGTCTGCGGCCCGACCTGGCCGTCCACCCCGAGGCCGTGCGCGCTCTGGAAGTTCCGCACCGCGCGGTCGGTGCCCGAGCCGAACTGCCCGTCCACGGCGAGACCGGCGCCGTACCGGTTGAGCTGGGTCTGCGCCGCGCGCACCGCCTCACCCGTACTGCCCTGGCGGACGGCGACGATCAGCCTCGGCCACGTCTGGGAGCCCACCGTCCCGTCCGCGGTGAGGCCGTTGGCGCTCTGGAAGGCCACCACCGCGGACCTGGTGGCCGAACCGAACGCGCCGTCGGCGCTGATGCCGTGGCCGTGGTGGCGGAGCAGGTACTGCACGGTCGTCACGTTCGGGCCACTGGCGCCCTGACCGACGGACGGCCAGGCGGGCAGCGCGCTCGCCTGCGGGGCGAGCAGAAGGGTGGCGGCCAGGACGGCCACCAGCATCGAGAGGAGCCGGGACATTCGCATGGGTACGGCCTTTCGAGCAGGGGGACGAAAGGGTCGGAAAAACACTAACCAACCGTCGTCGCCCGCTGTACCGGCAAAGGCACGAATGCCACGAAGGGCACCTTCGGGACGTCGACCGTCTCGAAGGTGCCCTTCAGGGTTTGGCTCTTACGCGGCCGTGAAGACCAGCGCCACGTTGTGTCCGCCGAAGCCGAACGAGTCGTTCATGGCCGCGACCAGGTCCAGCTTCCTGGCCTCACCCGCGACGACGTCCAGTTCGACCTTCGGGTCCTGGTTCTCCAGGTTCCGGGTGGCCGGGATGATCCCGTGGTAGATCGCCAGCAGGGTCACGATGCTCTCGACCGCGCCCGCGCCGCCGACCAGGTGGCCGAACGAGCTCTTCGGCGCGGTCAGCACCGTGTGGTCACCGACCGCCTTCCTGATCGCGACCGCCTCGCCGACGTCGCCGACGACCGTCGACGTGGCGTGCGCGTTGACGTGGCCGATGTCGGCCGGCGTGAGGCCCGCCTCCCGGATCGCCTTGGTCATCGCGTTGATCTGGCCGATGCCCTCGGGGTGGTTGCCCGTGATGTGGTACGCGTCGGACGTGATGCCGGTGCCCGCGAGCTTGCCGTACACCCGCGCGCCACGGGCCCGTGCGTGTGCCGCGGACTCCAGCACCAGCACACCGGCGCCCTCACCGAGGATGAACCCGTCGCGGTCGACGTCGAACGGGCGGGACGCCCGCTCCGGCTCGTCGTTGCGCAGCGAGAGGGTGCGGGACTGCGCGAAGCCGGCCACCGTGATCGGGTGGATGCACGCCTCCGCGCCGCCCGCGACCACCACGTCCGCGCGACCGGATTGGATCATCTGGTACGCCTGGGCAAGGCCCTCGGCACCGGACGCGCAGGCCGACGCCGGGGAGTGCACCCCGGCCCTGGCCCGCAGTTCGATGCTGACGAGTGCCGCGGGCCCGTTGGGCATGAGCATCGGCACGGTCAGCGGTGACACCTTGCGCAGGCCGTGCTGTTCGAGCAGGTCGTCCTGGTCGAGCAGCGTGACCGGACCACCGATGCCCGTGCCGATCGCGACACCGAGGCGGTCGGGGTCGACCGGCTCGTGCTCGTCGGACGGCAGCTCGTACCCGGCGTCCGCCCAGGCCTGCCGGGCCGCGATCACCGCGATCTGCTCGCAGCGGTCCATCCTGCGCAGTTGCACCCTGGGCAGGACCTCGGACGGCTCCACGGCCAGTGGGGCCATGAGCCGGGACGGCAGGTTGTACTTCTCCGCCCACTCGGTGTCGTTGGTCTTGATTCCGTTGCGGCCGGCGATCAGCCCGTCCCATGTGGACGTGACGTCACCGCCGAGCGGAGTGGTCGCTCCGATGCCGGTGACGACAACTTCGACCGTGCTCATGGCGTCTCCGTGATCCTTCTCAGGGTGTTCGGGGAAACCGTCAGGCGTTCTTCGAGACGTACGTGACGGCGTCCCCGACGGTCTTCAGGTTCGCGAGCTCCGCGTCCGGGATCTTGACCTCGAACCGGTCCTCGGCCTGCACGGCGATCTCCACCATCGACAGCGAGTCGATGTCCAGGTCGTCCACGAAGGACTTCTCGGCGGTGACCTCGTCGGCCTCCACGCCGGCGACCTCTTCGACGATCTCGGCAAGGCCGGCCAGGATCTCCTCGTCGGTGGGCTTCTCTGCCATGCTTCTTCTCTCCTTTGTCGATCCGGACCGGACGGCCCGGAAGTTCGGTGGGTTACGGGCAGACGACGACCTGGCCCGCGTAGGACAGGCCCGCGCCGAACCCGATGAGCAGCGCCACGTCCCCGGAGTGGATCCGGCCCGCGGCCCGCATGTGGTCCATCGCCATGGGCACCGACGCGGAGGAGGTGTTGCCGGAGGTCACGATGTCGTCGGCGACGACCATGTCCTCCCGCGCGCCTTCCTTCCGCAGCTTCTTCGCGATCGCCTCGACGATCCGCAGGTTGGCCTGGTGGGGGATGAGCACGTCGATGTCCGAGGGCTTGAGCCCGGCCAGGTCCAGCGCCTGCATCGCGATGGGCGCGATCTTCGTGGTGGCCCAGCGGAAGACCGACTGGCCCTCCTGGTAGATGTTCCGCTCCTCGGTCATCCCGATCATGTCGACGAGGTCGCCCGCGGTGCCCCACGCCACCGGGCCGATGCCCGGCTCGTCGGACGGACCGACGACCGCGGCGCCCGCCGCGTCGGCGAAGATGATCGCGGTGGAGCGGTCGGTCGGGTCGACGATGTCGGACAGCTTCTCCGAGCCGATCACCAGCGCGCGCTTCGACGAACCGGAGCGGACCAGGTCGGAGGCGACGCCGAGCGCGTAGCAGAAGCCGGCGCACGCGGCGTTGAGGTCGAACCCGCCCGCCGCCTTGATGCCGATGAGGTCGGCGACCTGCGCGGCCGCGTTGGGGATCGGCGCGATGGTCGTGCAGTTCGCGACGATCACGGTGTCGAGGTCGGCAGGCGTGAGCCCGGCGGCGGCGATGGCCTTGGAACCCGCCTCCACGGCCATGCTGACGACGGTGTCCTTCTCACCGGCGAAGCGCCGCTCGACGATGCCGACACGCTCGCGGATCCACTCGTCGTTGGTGTCCATGATCTTGGACAGGTCGTCGTTGGTGACGACGTTCTCCGGCTGGGCGCTGCCGATGCCGAGGATGCGGGTGCCGGGAACGCCGGTGGCGATCCGCAGTGCGGTCATGGTGGAGGTCACTCCTCGTCGGCGGTGGTGAGGGCGGCGGCCACCTTCGCCAGGTCGTCCGGGGTCTTGAGCGCTGCGGTGGTGGTCCCGGTGAGCTCGCGCTTGGCGAGGCCGGTCAGCGCTCCTGCGGGTGGCAGCTCGGCGGTGGCGTGCACGCCCAGCTCCTTCATGGTGGCCATGCAGAGGTCCCAGCGGACCGGAAGCGTGACCTGATTCACGAGCCGTTCGAGCACGTCGGCACCGCCCGTGACGCGCGTGCCGTCGGCGTTGGACAGCAGCGTGCGCGCCGGGTCGGCGACGGTCACGTCCTTGGCCTTGGCCCGGAGCGCTTCCTGCGCGGTCGCCATGTAGCTCGTGTGGAAGGCACCGGCCACCTTGAGCTTGATGACCTTCCTGACGAAGTCGGGCTTCTCGGCGACGGCGGCGTCGATCGCGTCGACGGGCCCCGCGGCCACGATCTGGCCAGCCCCGTTCATGTTGGCCGCGGTGAGGTCGTGCTCGGCCAGCCAGGCGACGACGTCGTCCGGCTCCCCGCCCATGATCGCGGCCATCCCGGTGGGCGCGATCTCGCACGCGGCGGCCATCTCCCGCCCGCGCACGGCGGCGAGCGCGACGGCGTCGTCCGCGGTCAGCACCCCGGCGACGGCCGCGGCGGCCAGCTCACCGACGGAGTGCCCGGCGACGACCACGTCGTCGGGCAGCGTGACCCGGGTGGTGAGCACCTCGTAGGCGAGCAGCGAAGCGGCCACGACGAGCGGCTGCGTGACGGACGTGTCCTTGATCGCGTCGGCGTCCGCGACGGTGCCGAGCGCCACGAGGTCAAGGCCGGCGAGCTCGGACCACGTGGTGAGCCGCTCGCGGGTGCCGTCCACTTCGAGCCAGGGGGAGAGCATGCCTGGAGTCTGGGAGCCCTGACCGGGGGCGAGTAGTGCGAGCACATGTCAAGGGAACACGGTGAACCGGCTGTGGGGGCATGCCGACAGTCACCAAGTCGCGGCAACCGAGTTGTAGGAACCCTACAAAGGTGACGGCCGCATGAACGGTAAAGACGGTTTTCCGTAGTAGGTCACTACCACAGGCCACGAGACCGCGACAATCTTCCGACGGCAAGTGCGATGCGAAGCACGAGCGCGTCCCGAGGCAGGTTCGCGTTGTGCCCGGTGATCTCGGTGGCCTTCCGCAACCGGTAGCGGACGGTGTTCGGGTGCACGAACAGCAACCGCGCGCACGTTTCGAGCACCCCACCCACCTCGAGGTAGGTCTCGACGGTCTCCAGAAGCGCCCCGCCCGCCACCTCGAGCGGCCGGGCGATCTGGTCGATCAACTGCCACTCGGCCTCGGGATCCCCGGCGAGCGCCCGCTCGGGAAGCAGGTCCATGGACCGGACGGGCCGGGGCGCGGACGGCCAGGCGACAACGGCCCGCAACCCGGAGAGCGCCTCGACAGAGGACCGGTGGGCGTCAGCGATGTTCACCACAGTCGGGCCCGCGACGACGGGCCCGTCCCCGAAGGACGTGGCCATCTTGTCGAGCACCCTGGGGTCGTCGGTGTCCCCGGCGAGGACGACGACGAGCCGGGACCCCTGCACGCCGAGCAGCACCGGCCGGTTGGCCCTGGCTGCCCGGCTGCGCACTTCGTAGACCACGGTGGGCGGGTCGTCGGAGGGCGAGTTGCCGACCAGCACGGTGGCTGGTTCGTCGAGGTCCCACCCGAGCGCCGCCGCGCGGGAGAGCAGGGACTCCTCGGCGTCCCCACGGACGATGGCGTCGACGACGGAGGCTTCGAGCCGCGCGTCCCACGCACCGCGGGTCTCGGCGGCGGAGGCGTAGGACATGGCGGAGGTGAAGGCGACCTCCCGGCCGTAGCGGAGCACCGCCTCGGTGAGCACCTGGCGCTCGTCCTCGTCGGCGGCGAGGTCGGGCACCTCCCGTTCGATGACGTGCACGGCCACCCGCACCAGTTCGACGGTCTGCCGGAGTGAGATCCACCGTGAGAGGTCCCGGGGCGCCTGCCGGAACGCGTCGGCGGTGAGCCGGATCGCGTCTCCTTGGTCCCGCAGGTAGGCGACGAACCCGGCGGCTCCCGTCTGGGCGATGAGCTGCACGGAAGCTCGCTGGTCAGCGGGCATCCGGCCGAACCAGGCGAACTGCTCGTCCATGGACGCCAGCGCGGCGGAGGCCAGCTTCCCGGACGCACGATCAAGCGCCGCAAGCGTTTCCTGCGACACCTTCACCATGCCAAGAGCCTAGCGACCCGGGTGCGTACTCCTGCGAAACGAGTTGATCGGGCGCTGGTTCCTGGTCCTCGCCGGATGGGTTTGCCTCCGGCGGCTCCTCGCCGGAGGGGCAGGTCTCCGGGATGGCAGGCAGCCTGGGGGGTGTGGGCTTGCGCCCCCGGCGTCTCCCGCACTCTCGCGACGTCCCCGTTGTGCCGTGAAAGGCGCTTTCACGGCGTTGGCCATGCTGTGAAAGGCGCGTCCGGGTCACTGAGTGTCCTGAAGGCGCCTTTCATGCCATCGGCCGCTGTGGTCCCGCGACCGCGAAGGGAACCAAGCTGGGTCAGGAACCGAACGCACCGTGGGGGGCTCGGGGGGCTCGGCCCCCCGGCAGACACTGAGGCGAAGCAAACGGGAAGGTGTCCCCAGACACCGAACAGCCCCGCCCGGCTTCGCCGGGCGGGGCCTCTCCCCGGTCCCCACCGGTGACTCCACTATGGAGGGTTCGGGGAGAGGACGCCACTGCTGTCCCCCGATCGTGCTACTGATTCATCAGCGCAGGTCAGAGGGTTACCCAGAGTCAGGCGACGCCGGGGTCGGATGTCTGCGGTCCGGCGGCCTGGATGTCGTCGATGCGGTATCGCCGCGCTGCTTCCACGACCTTGTTCTGGTCGATCTCGCCCGTCTTGGCCAGCGCTGCCAGTACGCCGACGACGATGGACTCGGTGTCGACCAGGAAGTGGCGCCTTGCCGCCGGGCGGGTGTCGGAGAAACCGAACCCGTCGGTGCCCAGCGTCAGCATCTCGCCGGGGACCCATGGCCGGATGAGGTCGGGCACGGCACGCATCCAGTCGGACACCGCCACGACCGGGCCGTCCGTGTTCTCCAGTACGGAGGTCACGTACGGCTTGCGTGGTTCGGCCTCGGGGTGCAGGAAGTTGTGCCGGTCGATGTCGACGGCGTCGCGGCGCAGTTCGGCCCACGAGGTGGCGGACCAGACGTCGGCGTAGACGCCCCACTCCTCGTCGAGCTTCTGCTGTGCGGCGAGCGCCCACGGCATGGCGACACCGGAGACGAGGATGTTGGCCCTCGGTCCGTCGCCCTCCTCGGCCTTCTTGTACCGGTAGAGCCCGCGGAGCAGGCCCTCGACGTCGAGGCCTTCGGGTTCCGGCGCCTGCACGTACGGCTCGTTGTAGATGGTGAGGTAGTAGAAGATGTCCTCCGCCTGCTCGCCGTACATCCGCCGCAGGCCGTCCTTGACGATGTGCGCGATCTCGAAGGACCACGCGGCGTCGTAGGCGACGACCGCCGGGTTCGTCGCGGCCAGCAGCAGTGAGTGGCCGTCGTTGTGCTGCAGGCCCTCGCCGGTCAGCGTGGTGCGGCCCGCGGTGGCGCCGAGCACGAAACCGCGTGCCATCTGGTCGGCGGCCGCCCACAGGCCGTCGCCGGTGCGCTGGAAGCCGAACATCGAGTAGAAGATGTAGATCGGGATCATCGGCTCGCCGTGCGTGGCGTACGAGGTGCCCGCCGCGGTGAACGACGCGGTCGACCCGGCCTCGTTGATGCCCTCGTGCAGGATCTGGCCCTGCTCGCTCTCCTTGTAGCTGAGCATGAGCGACGCGTCCACGGACGTGTACATCTGCCCGTGGGGGTTGTAGATCTTCTGCGTCGGGAACATCGAGTCCATGCCGAACGTGCGTGCCTCGTCCGGGATGATCGGCACGAGCCGGCCGCCGATCTCCTTGTCCTTGGCGAGGTCGCGGACGAGCCGGACGAACGCCATCGTCGTGGCGACCTCCTGCTTGCCGGAGCCCCTGCGGATCACGTCGTAGACCTTGTCGCCGGGCAGCACCAGCGTCTTGGCCTTCTTGCGGCGCTCCGGCACGAACCCGCCGAGCTGGCGGCGCCGTTCCAGCAGGTACTGGATCTCCGGCGTGTCGGGGCCCGGGTGGTAGTACGGCGGCAGGTACGGGTCGGACTCGAGCTCCGCGTCGGAGATCGGGATGTGGATGGAGTCCCGGAACTGCTTCAGGTCGTCCAGGGTCATCTTCTTCATCTGGTGCGTCGCGTTGCGCCCGGCGAAGTGCGATCCGAGGCCGTAGCCCTTGATCGTCTTGGCGAGGATGACCGTGGGCTGGCCGTGGTGCTCGACGGCGGCCTGGTAGGCGGCGTAGACCTTGCGGTAGTCGTGGCCGCCGCGCTTGAGGTTCCAGATCTCCTGGTCGGTCATCGGCGTGACCAGCTCCTTCGTGCGGGGGTCCCGCCCGAAGAAGTGCTCGCGCACGAACGCGCCGTCGTTGGCCTTGTAGGTCTGGTAGTCGCCGTCGGGTGTGGTGTTCATCAGGTTGATGAGGGCACCGTCACGGTCGGCGTGCAGCAGCGTGTCCCACTCGCGGCCCCAGATGACCTTGATGACGTTCCAGCCCGCGCCGCGGAAGAACGACTCCAGCTCCTGGATGATCTTGCCGTTGCCGCGCACCGGGCCGTCCAGGCGCTGCAGGTTGCAGTTGATCACGAACGTGAGGTTGTCGAGGCCCTCGTTCGCCGCGACGTGCACGAGGCCGCGTGACTCCGGCTCGTCCATCTCGCCGTCGCCGAGGAACGCCCACACGTGCTGGTCGGAGGTGTCCTTGATGCCGCGCGCGTTCAGGTAGCGGTTGAACCGCGCCTGGTAGATCGCGTTCATCGGGCCGAGGCCCATCGACACGGTCGGGTACTCCCAGAAGTCCGGCATCAGCCGGGGGTGCGGGTAGGACGGCAGTCCCGCGCCGGGGCCGCCGTGGGAGTACTCCTGCCGGAAGCCGTCGAGCTGGTCGGCGGAGAGGCGGCCCTCGAGGAAGGCGCGCGCGTACATGCCGGGGGAGGCGTGGCCCTGGAAGAAGACCTGGTCACCGCCGCCGGGGTGGTCCTTGCCGCGGAAGAACCAGTTGAAGCCGACCTCGTAGAGCGTCGCCGAGGACGCGTAGGTCGAGATGTGGCCGCCGACACCGACGCCGGGCCGCTGCGCGCGGTGCACGGTCATCGCCGCGTTCCAGCGGATCCACGCACGGTAACGACGTTCTGTCTCCTCGTCACCGGGGAACCACGGTTCCTTGTCGGTGGGGATCGAGTTGACGTAGTCCGTGCTGGTCAGCGACGGTACGCCGACTCGGCTCTCCCTGGCGCGCTCGAGCAGCCGCAACATCAGGTAGCGCGCACGCTGCTGGCCGCCCGACGCGAGCATCGCGTCGAACGACTCGAGCCACTCGCTGGTCTCGTCCGGATCGATGTCCGGGAGGTGTGCCGCGAGACCGTCGCGGATGACCCGGACCCGCTCGGGCTGTTTCCTGCTGTTTTCGCTGTTCTGCGTAGCCAAGGGGTCTCCAGTGCCTGCGCTCATACCGCTAACTCTGCCATCGTCGTCCCGATGGCCGCTCAGGTCATCCTTACCGGCGAGTAGCGGTGGGTTTTGGGATGGTCCGTCCAGGGCAAACCCGGCGTGGGTGGTTGCGCGGTATGGCAAGGTCAGTGTTCGCTGTCCCAATACCGTTTCGCGGTTGGTCGCAAGATCGCCGCGGTGGCGTTCGAGGAGGAGTGAGAAGCCGTGGTCGCCGCGGGAGACGCTGGCAAGGCCGGTGTCGCCGAGAGGCTCGGGATCGAGCCGGGCATGGTCGTCCAGGAACTCGGCTGGGACGAGGACGTCGACGACGGCGTCCGAGTCGCCATCGAGGAACAGATCGGTGGCGATCTGCTGGACGAGGATGCCGATGACGTCGTCGACGTCGTGCTGTTGTGGTGGCGCGAGGACGACGGCGATCTCGTCGACGCCCTCATGGACGCCATAGGTCCCCTCGCCGACGAAGGCACGATCTGGGTACTCACCCCCAAGACCGGCCGCGATGGTCACGTCGAACCGAGCGAGATCGCTGAGGCGGTGCCCACCGCGGGCCTCGCGCAGACGTCGAGCATCAGTGTCGGTACGGAGTGGTCGGCCATCAGGCTGGTGTCACCCAAGTCGGCGAAGACCAAACGCTGAGCTTCGTTAGGCTGTCCTCCGGCAAGGCTCACTAGCTCGTCGGAGGTGGCTGCTCGGTGGTCGACGTCGGTTCCAAGGCGCCGGAGTTCACGCTCAAGGACTACAACAAGCAGGACGTGTCGCTGTCGTCGCTGGTCGGTCAGAAGCCGGTGCTGCTGGTCTTCTACCCGTTCGCGTTCAGCGGCATCTGCACGGGCGAACTGTGCCAGATCCGCGACGACTTCACGTCGTTCGCCGACGTCCAGGTGGTCGGTGTGTCCGTCGACACTCCGTTCAGCCTCAAGGTGTGGGCTGAGCAGGAGGGCTACCAGTTCCCGCTGCTGTCCGACTTCTGGCCACACGGGGCGGTCGCCCAGCAGTACGGCGTCTTCAACGAGAAGGCGGGCATGGCGAACCGCGGCACGTTCCTCATCGACACCAAGGGCGTCGTTCGGTTCGCGGAGGTCAACGGGCCCGGTGAGGCCCGCGACCAGGAAGCGTGGAAGAAGGCGGTCGCGAGTTTGTGACTGTTCGGCCGGGCCTTTCGGGTTCGGCCACCAGGGCGTATAGCTCAGCGGAAGAGCACTCGGTTTACACCCGAGCGGTCGTAGGTTCGATCCCTACTGCGCCCACCGGCGGTTTCTTCGCCCCCTGGGGTGGCGCTCCTATATGGAGCGCGGTAGTCTTCGCGCCACAATGGACGCTGAGCGGTCCGGCAAAATCGGTACCTGCTCCGGGGGCCTTTCGTCAACGCGGAACCGCCACCATTCAGCGCATCAGTACGAACAGAAGGAAATATCAAAGATGTTTCTTGGTGGCGGAGAGGATGGCGACAGCTGAGTGCTGTTGCCGTTGAACGTAGCCCGCGTCGCCAAGTCGTCGCGGGTTATTTTAGTTGTAACCTGATTCCGATCCACGTGTATTCAGGAACTTTCTCCGCGTACCACGTGTAGGTCTTCCGGCCGTGTTGTTCGGTCATGTCGCCGATCAGCTGCACGTCGGGTTCGCCTTCGCCGATCAGTTCGTACGCTGCTTCGAACTCTTCGGGTAGGACCACGCTGTACCTGACGAACTTGATCTCCAGTGCGCTCGTCGTCCGGAGTAGGAAGTCCTCCGGCTTGTTGTCGCGCATCATGGGGCGGCACTTGGCCGGCCAGGTGCGCTCCACCTGGAAGCGGATGGTCTCCCCTCGGCGTAGCGGCGGGTCGAGATCGATGTAGGCCACCAGTTTGTCGCCTTCCCAGGCCGCCATCACGTGCCACGACGGCCCGAGCGAGTTGTCCGCGTTGACGCGTCTCGCGGTCATGGTGATCCGGCGGAGCTGACGCTTCGGTTGCCGCCAACGGCTCCTTGCGGTCAGCCTGGCGAAGAAGACCATCTCGCGCGGTGCGACCGCATCGATGATCTGCACTTCGTGCGTGTCGCCGTTCGGCATGATCACTACCGTCTGTTCCCAGTTGTCGACGACGATGAGGGGTTCTGGCCCGAGTTTGCTGAGCACCTCGTAGTACCAGTTCAGCCGGTGCAGGTAGGTGTCGCGTTCTTGCCGGACACCGTGCCGGTCGGCCAGCAGCAGGAGTATTCCGATCACCAGGCAGACAATGCTTACGGCAAATGTCACCGTGTCAATTGTCCCATCGCCGAAGAATGTGCCAAGAAGGCTGGCGAATGCCGTCGCTCCGAGGGCTGTCTTCAGCGCTGCCGAAGGCTCGTGGTCGCGACGATAGACGTCCCACCACCTCGTGGATTTACGGAGCATCGCGTCTCCCCCACCGGCAAAGTGCGAGGTAGGCGCTGTCCGGGTGGTTTCGAGCGCCTATCTCAAGAATAGATGGCGCCGTGCGGAACTCATTAGTGCATCAGAGTGGATCTCCGGCACCTGCGATGACCGTCGGTGCGTGCGCACGCATTTCGGTTGGGTCGAAGAAGGAATGGCCTGCGGGGGCCTTCAGGGCAAATGCCGTGGAGAGGAAGGAGGCGGCCGCGGCGTCGAGCGGGATCCTGATCGTTCATGGGAACGATCTGTGCGGGGGTGTGTAGGGATCCCCAGTGCTCGAGTGCCGCGGTGCCCCGGTCCGCTGTACCTCTTCGTGGTGGAGATCGGATCGTGGTGACAGCGTGTTACTTGCTTTGGGGAGGTATCACCCGTGAGGGGGAGGGTAGCCTGGTCACATGTACCGGCAGCGGGTTGATTCTTCTGCTGTGGTTTCTGTGGGTTACGACCGGAAGCGGCGGGTGCTCGAGGTCGAGGTCGAGGGTGGGGCGGTCTACCAGTACCTCGACGTCCCTGCTCGGGAGTACTTCGCGTTGGTGAGTGCGGAGAGCGTCGGGCGGTACTACAACCAGCGGATCAAGGCGGAGTACGAGTTCCGGCGCCTCTGATCGATGGTGGTGCGGAACCGGAGTGGGTCGTAGACGGTCGGTGCGCCCAGCCACGGGATCGGGGTGCTGACGCCGAGGCCTGAGAAATCCGTGTAGCTCAACGGGATCGCGGCCGGCGTGCCGACGACCACGCCCGCCTGCGGCCCGGTTCACCGCCACCGGCAGAGGTACCCGATGTCGGCGGAGGAGGATGGGTGGAACCCACCGAGAGCGCCGTCCTGGTGCCCTGTGCCGGGACGACGTGGTGTGGCTGGCGCCCGAGCCGGACCGGCCGTTCCGCGCCATGACCGGCGCGGTCTGGCGGGCCTTCCCGGACCACCCGCCCTACGGCGGTGAGTTCGACGACATCGTCCCGCACCTGACCGTCGGCCACGCGGACCTGCCCGCCATGCGGGCCACCGCGGCGGAACTCGCACGGCGCCTGCCGGTACGCGCGCTCGTCGACCGGGTGCAGGTGATGGAAGGGACCGACGCGCCGGACTCGTGGCGGACGACTGCCGAACTCAGCCTGCGGGGGCCAGCTCCGGGGCCGCGCCCTCCGGGGTGACCGACGGGAGCCACCTCAGCGGGGCCAGGACCACCGCACGTGTCCCAGTCAGGCGGACAGTTCCTGCATCGCCGCCGCGAGGCCCGCGAGGTGATCGGTGGCCTCGACCAGTTCGTCGGGCACCGGGTTCGGCGAACCGGCTACCACGAGGTGCCCGGCGGCGGCGATCAGTTCCCGGTAGCCGTCGAGCCCGCGCCCGAAATGGGTCAGCAGGCCGTGCGCACCGTCCTCCAGTGCGGCCCGCTGGTCGGCGGGCGCTTGTGCGACCGCTGCCTCGACCGCCTCGACCTTGGCGGCGATCGTGCGAAGGCGCTGCGCGGTTTCGGTCGCGGTGCGCTGGGCGTCGTCGACCACGTCCTGCGGTACGGACGGACCGCGGTTGGTGTCGCTGAGCTGGGCCATCAGCTCCTCCAGCGCCGTTTCCGCCTCGATGAGCCGCTGCATGGGCACCCGCGCGGCCGAGTTCTTGTGCGGCAGCCCGGACCTGGCCGGTGCGGGCACGACGACGGGCACGGACACGGTGGCCGCGACCACACCGGCGTCGGCCAGCTCCAGCTCCGCGTCTCCCGGCGTGACCACCAGGGCCGCCTCGGCGCGGGCCTTCTTGCGGCGCTTGCGGATCGTCATGGTGATGAGCAGGGCCAGGACCGCGCCGGCCACCACGATCAGGCCGCCGGTGCTGATGACGCCTTCGATCTTCTTCGCGGCCTCGCCGAGCGCGGCGCCGATCGCGATGTGCATGGCCGACCAGCAGGCGGCACCGGCCACCACGGCGGGCAGGAACTTGCGGTACGCCAGCCCCGAAGTACCGGCGGCCGCGGGTGTCAGTGTGCGGACCACCGGCAGGAACCGGGCGAAGAACACCGCCCACGCACCCCTGCGCCGCAGGATGTCGGTGGCCTTGTCCCAGCCGTCGGCGCCGTACTTCTTGATCACCTTCGTCTCGCGGAGGGCCGGGCCGAAGCGGCGGCCGATGGCGTAACCGATGGAGTCGCCGATGCCGGCCGCGACGGTGACGACCGCCCACAGCACGAGGAACCGGGAGACCGAGTCGACGGTCGTCGCGGCCACCAGGAGGCCACCCTCGCCCGGGGCGATGAAGCCCAGACCGATCGTGCACTCGGCGAAGACCAGCGCCCCGGTGGCCCCCACCAGCGCGGGCTGCGGCAACGCCTGCAGCCACTCCAGGACGTCGGTCACCAATGCCACAATCCGCTCCCTCAGATGCTTTGCCCCCGGCGGCGCGCCAAGTCTGGCACTAGGACCGAGGAAATCACATCCGGGTTCCCCCCGACATCAACCCAGGAGCTGACTAGGCGTGCCTACTCAGGACTGACGAGATCTCCTGCGACGCGGGGCCTGCCTCCGCCAGGTGGCGCAGCGCGTCCGGGACTTCCTCGCCGCGGTGGGCGATGGCCTGCGCGTACAGCCGGCCCGCCCGGTAGGACGAGCGGACCAGCGGTCCGGCCATCACACCGGCGAAGCCGATCGCCTCGGCCGACTCCTTGTGCTCGAGGAACTCCTCGGGCTTCACCCACCGGTCGATCGGGTGGTGGCGCAGCGACGGGCGCAGGTACTGGGTGATCGTGATGATGTCGCAGCCCGCGTCGTGCAGGTCCCGCAGCGCGGTGGTGACCTCGTCGGGCGTCTCGCCCATGCCAAGGATCAGGTTCGACTTGGTGACCAGGCCGAACTCGCGGGCCTTCGTGATCACCTCGAGCGACCGCTCGTAGCGGAACGCGGGCCGGATGCGCTTGAAGATCCTCGGCACGGTCTCCAGGTTGTGCGCGAGCACCTCCGGCCGCGCGCCGAACACCTCGGCCAGCTGGTCGGGGTCCGCGTTGAAGTCGGGGATCAGCAGCTCGACGCCGGTGCCGGGGTTCATCGTGTGGATCTGCCGGACGGTCTCCGCGTACAGCCACGCGCCGCCGTCGGCCAGGTCGTCGCGGGCGACGCCGGTGACCGTCGCGTACCGCAGGCCCATGGCCTGGACCGACTCCGCGACCTTGCGCGGCTCGGTGCGGTCCAGCTCGGCCGGGCGGCCGGTGTCGATCTGGCAGAAGTCGCACCGCCGGGTGCACTGCTCGCCGCCGATGAGGAACGTGGCCTCCCGGTCCTCCCAGCACTCGTAGATGTTGGGACAGCCGGCCTCCTCGCACACGGTGTGCAGGCCCTCACGCCGGACCAGGCCCTTGAGCTCGGTGTACTCAGGGCCCATCTTGGCGCGCGTCTTGATCCACGCGGGCTTCTTCTCGATCGGCGTCTGGCTGTTGCGGACCTCGAGGCGAAGCAGTTTTCGACCTTCGGGAGCGATCGTCACGCCGTTCAGGTTACGCCCCTTGACTGGGTCCGATCCGTCCCGTTAGACACGGCCGACCCTGCTACTCCTGGAGGAAGTTCGTGCACGTCAAACGAAGAGTTCTCCTCGCACTCACCACAGCCGCGCTGGCAGTGACTTCGCTCACCACACCGGTGGCCGCCGACCCGGCGGCGAACGCCGAGCGGAACTTCGGCAACGGCCCGGAGCGCAACGCGGTGGCCGCGACCGATCCCGTGGCGGCCGCACGCAGCGCAGGCCCGCTCGGCGAGAACAAGGCGGGTGTCCGGCAGGGCTACCCGCGCAAGACGCAGCTGCGCGTCTACCCGGAGGACGCGACCGACAAGTCGATCAAGCTGGGCCTCACCCCGTACCACGCGATCGCGCCGAGGCTGAACGAGCTGCAGGCCCGCAGCAACCGGATCTCCGTCGAGGTCGTCGGCCAGTCCGGGCTCGGCCGCGACCTGTACCTGGTCACGCTGACCGCGCCGGAGTCCGCCCACGAAACGCGCAGGCAGGACGCCTGGCGGGCGCTGATCGAGGACGACCCGCGCCGCGCCGCCCGCGACAAGGGCCTCGAACGCGGCTACAAGGCGCCGGTGTGGATCAACAACAACATCCACGGCAACGAGTGGGAGGGCACCGACGCCGCCCTCCGCCAGATCGAGTACCTGGCGACCTCGAACGACCCGGCGGCCAGGCGCCTGCTCGCCACCAGCCGGATCTACTTCAACGTCACCGCGAACCCCGACGGCCGCGTCGCTGGCACCCGCGCGAACGCCAACGGGTTCGACATGAACCGCGACTTCGTGACGAACTCGCAGGCGGAGAACCGCGCCATGCGGGACATGATCATCGACACGCAGCCGGTGATCACACTGGACGAGCACGGCTACGTCGACGGCACGCTGATCGAGCCGACCGGCCCGCCGCACGGCCAGAACTACGACTTCGACCTCTACATCGAGCACGGCTACGCCAACGGTCTGGAGATGGAGAAGGCCGTGCAGGCCCTCGGCTACCCGGAGGCGCAGGAGGTCGTGGTGCCGTTCCGCGACCTGCCGCCCGGCGAGTGGGACGGCTGGCCGCCGATCTTCACCGCGCAGTACGCGATGTACCACGGCGCGGTGTCCTACACCGTGGAGATCCCGCTGCGCGTCAACAACGCCTCCTACGACCAGCTGCCGGTCGAGGAGCTGCGGCGGCGGTCGGCGATCAACACCGACGTGTCGGAGGCGACGATGACGACCACGCTGTCGTACCTGTCGCGGCACCGCGACGAGCTGGTCGACAACCAGATCGAGATCTTCCGCCGCGGTGCGGCGGGGGAACGGCAGCGGTACCTCCCGGACGGGTTCGTGCCGGGCTTCGGGCCGGAGGACCGGTTCACCACCGAGTTCCCGCGCGCGTACGTGATCCCGGCCGGTGCCTCGCAGCGGTCGGCCGCGGCCGCCGCACGGCTCGTGGACCAGCTGGTCGCGCACGACGTGCGGGTGCGGCAGGCGACGCGGCCGTTCGCGCTGAACGGCAGGACCTACCCGGCCGGGTCGTACGTCGTGGACATGCACCAGCCCAAGCGGGGCCTCGCCAACGCCATGCTGGAGGCGGGCAAGGACCTGTCCTCGGACGCGCCGCAGATGTACGACATCGCGGGCTGGAGCCACCGCCTGCTGTGGGGCGCTTCGGTGGACATCGTGAAGAAGGGGCAGCTGCGGGTGCCGTCGCGGGACGTCACGGCCGCGTCGCCGACCGGTGGCGTGGACGCCGCGCCGGGCCGCGACCTGGCGCTGCGGGTGCTCGACGGCAAGGACGCGAGTGCCGTGAACGACCTGCTCGGGCGCGGTACCGAGCTGCGGCGGCGCGCCGACGGGACGGTGGTCGTGCCCGCGGCGGCGCAGGTCGCGGCGCGTGCGGTGGCCGACCGGTACGGCGTGCGGTTCACGGCCGCGCCTTCCGGGGACGCCGGGAGCCCGCTGACGCGGGTGACGGTCGCCGCCGCGGTGGCGTCCGACGAGCTGTTCTCCTTGCGGGAGATGGGTTTCGACGTGCGGCCGGTGTCGACGGCGACGCTCAACGCCGGGTTCGACCTGTCGCGCGCCGACGTGCTCGTGGTGTCGTCGGGGCTGCGGTACGACCAGCTGGTGCCCGCGGCGAAGGCACAGGTGGACGCGTTGTTCGCCCGCGGCGGCGTGGTCACCCGCGGTGCGACGGGGTCGCGGTTCAACGCCGATGCCGGGCTGCTGCCGGTGACCGCGGTGCCGGGTCGCGGAGACGCGAACGGGATCGTGGACGTGGACGGTTCCGGTGCGTCCGTGCTCGCCGGGGCGACGCCGCAGTCGTTCGTGTACTCGCCGCAGTGGTTCACCGGCCTGGGTGCCGGGGTGCGGGTCGAGCAGCGGTACGCGCCCGGGAACCCGCTGGTCGCGGGGCACTGGCTGTCCAACGACAACGGCTCGGGCGGGCCTCTGCTCGCCGGTGGCCAGGCCGCGGTCGTGTCGGGTGAGTCGGCGACGGGCGCGCGGGTGCTGATGTTCGGCACCGAGCCGATGTTCCGCAACCACCCGAAGGGGATGTTCGCCCAGGTGGCGGCGGCCATCTACTGGGGCGCCACCCGCTGAGTGCCAGGAAGGGCACCTTCGGAACGCTGAGGCGTCCTGGAGGTGCCCTTCGCGGCGTCAGGCGGAGGTGACCAGGCGGCGGAACAAGCGTTCCACCGGGTTGCGCCGCGGCGCGGAGGCCGGGGCGGTGCGCTGCAGCGCGACGAACGCGGCGCCGATGGCCGCCTCCTCCGTCTGCGAGTCGCCTGGTTCGGTCAGGCCCGCGGTGCGGGCCAGCATGCGGTGTTCCGCGTCGATCAGTTGGCGGAGCGCGAGGTTGTCCGCGTGCGCGTCGAGCAGCGCGCGGAGCTCGGGATTGTCCTCCGCCGTGCGCCGCCACGCCGCGCCGACCGCGTCCACCGGGTCGTCGTGGTCGAGCTCGGCGAGTTCCACGCGGGCCGTGAGCCGCTGGGTCCAGCGGTGGTGGAGCGCCAGCAGCAGCTCGTGCTCGTCGGGGAAGGCGTCGCTCGTGCGCAGCTCGCCCTGTGCGATGGCCGCGTTCAGTGCGTCTCGGCGGGCGTAGAAGTCCTGCCAGCCCATGGTTGCCCCCTGCGTGATCTCTGTCATACCGTCGGTTTTCGACATACCGTTGGTATGGTCGAACAACCTCAACGTACCACCGGTATGTGGTCGCTATGTGTCGTACGGTTGTGAGCGTGGTGACAATGCGGTCCAGGCGCGTCGACTATTCCGAATCCACCAGGCAGGCACTGGTCGACTCGGCGCTTCAGCTGTTCACGAAGCGGGGCTACGCGGCGACGTCCCTCGACGCGATCGTCAAGAGCGCGCGGGTGACGAAGGGGGCGCTCTACCACCATTTCAGTGGCAAGCAGGCGTTGTTCGAGGCGGCTTTCGACCAGGTCGAGACCGCTGCCATCGCGAAGCTGGCGAACGTGGTGGACGGGGACGGGTCGGCGTGGGACCGGGCCATGGCCGGGATCAACGCGTACGTCGGTGTCTGCCTGGAGCCCGCCTACCAGCGGATCGTGATCCACGAGGCGCCCGTGGTGATGGGCTGGGAGCGGTGGCGTGAGGCCGAGGAACATTTCAGCTACGGGCTGGTGCGGGCGACCGTCGAGTCGTTGATTTCCGCGGGGGAAATCGAGAAGCTGCCGGTCGAGGTGACCGCCCGCATTCTTTTCGGTGCGTTGTCGGCAGGGGCGGAGACCATCGCCGGCGCGCCCGATCCGAAGAAGGCGGCCGGTGACGTGACGAAAACCATCACCGCTGTCATGGCAGGCATGCGGCGGGCCACACTGCCCACGTGATCGATCTCGACTGGCCCGTCGAAGCATCCGAGGACCTCCGGGCCGTCGTGCACCGCGTGCTGCACGACGTGGTCGCCGACGGTGGCGCGGTCGGCTACCCCGACCCGCCTGCCCGGGCGGAGACCGACGCGTGGCTCGACGACGTGCTGGCCGACACCCGGCGCCGGGACGGGGCCATCGTGCTCGCCCGTGTCGACGGCGTCGTGCAGGCCATGGGCACGTGGCGACGCGAGCGCTCACCGGTGTTCCGGACCTCCGCCGAGGTCGCCAAGGTCATGGCGCACCCGGTCGCCCGGGGCCTCGGCCTCGGCAGACGGGTGGTGTCCGCCCTGGTCGACGACGCCGGGAAGGCCGGTCTCGAACTGCTCACGCTCGGCGTGCGCGGCAACAACCACGGCGCTAGCCAGCTGTACGAGGAACTGGGGTTCCGCGAGTACGGCCGCCTGCCGAACCGGATCGTCGTCGGCGACGACCGGTTCGACGACGTCAAGATGATGCTGCTGCTCGGCTACGCACCTGGCGTGCGGCTGCGTGGCGCCGAGCCGGGCGGCCCTGGCTCGACCCCGCCGCGGCGGGCTACCGCTGGGCCAGCTCGAAGCTGACGCCCGGGCTGCTCGGCGTCCACTTCGGCAGCCAGCGGTCCTCGATCGCCAGCGTGCCCTCCAGGGCGGCCAGCACGTACTTCTGCGCCAGCGGTGCCACCTCGTCCACGGTGACCGTGCGGCCCAGCTCCCTCGACAGGGACGTCACGCCCGCGTCGCGGATGCCGCACGGGACGATGCGGTCGAAGGCGGACAGGTCGGCGTTGCAGTTGATCTCGAAGCCGTGCATCGTGACCCCGCGCTGGACGCGGATGCCGATCGCGGCGATCTTCCGGTCCCACTGGGTGTCGCTGCCGGGCAGCCACACGCCGCTGCGGCCTTCCACGCGGCCGGTGTGTACGCCCAGTTCGTCGCACACCGCTATCAGGGCCTGCTCCACCCGGCGCACGTACTGCACCACGTCCACCGGGTCGGACAGCTTGACGATCGGGTAGCCGACCAGTTGGCCAGGGCCGTGCCAGGTGATCTTTCCGCCGCGGTCCACGTCCACCACCGGGGTGCCGTCGTCGGGGCGCTCGTCCGGTTCGGTGCGCTTGCCCGCCGTGTACACCGACGGGTGCTCCAGCAGCAGGAGCGTGTCGGGGCCGGTCTCGTCGGCGCGGGCCGTGGCCACCTCGCGTTGCAGTTGCCACGCCTCGAGGTAGTCGATCGTGCCGAGCTCGCGGATGTGCACGGGAGCGCCAGACGCGCGACAGGAAGTCACGATGCCGACCCTACGCCGTCCATTCGCGACACGGGAGAGAACCGCTAGAGCAGCGCGGACAACGTCTCGTCGAGATCAACGTGGCGGTGGGTGAAGCCGTCGCCGGCCAGCGCGGCGGGCACCATGCGCTGGCTGTAGAGGATCTCTCCGTCGCTGTCGCCGACCGCGAGGCGGAGCACCGGGGACGGCGCGAACCACGGTGCGGGGCGCCGGACCGCCCGGCCGAAGGCGGCGGTGAACTCGGCGTTGGTGACGGGGTTGGGGGAGCACACGTTCACGGCGCCGGAGACGGAATCGTGCTCGATCACGTGGCGGATGGCCGCGGTCTGGTCGGTCACGTGGATCCACGGCATGTACTGGCGGCCGTTGCCGAGCTTGCCGCCCAGCGCGAGTTTGAACAGCGGCTTCAGCATGCCGACGAGGCCACCCCTGCGAGCCAGCACGTGCCCGGTCCGCAACCGGACGACCCGCACGCCTGCGTCGGTCGCGCGTTCGGTCGCGGCCTCCCACCGGCCGCACAGGTCGGCGAGGAACCCGGCGCCCCTCGGCGCGGACTCCTCGACGACCTGGTCGCCCTTGTCGCCGTAGTAGCCGGCCGCGGACGCGTTCACCAGGAGCGGGATGCCCCGCTCCGCGACGGCCGCGGCCAGCACCTCGGTCGGCTCGACCCTGCTGTTGACCAGCAGCTGCCTGCGCGCGTGGCTCCAGCGGCCACCCGCGATGGGCGCGCCGCACAGGTTCACCACGGCGTCCGCGCCGGCCAGCGCCTCGTCGTCGATGCGACCGGCCGGCGGGTCCCACGTGTGTTCGTCCTCGGCGCGGGCGGTGCGCCGGACGAGCCGGAGCACGTCATGGCCCGCCGACCGCAGCTCGGCGACGAGTGCGGTCCCGATCAGACCGGACGCACCGGCGACGACAACCCTCACCGGCCGCTCCCCGCAGGCTCGGAGCGGCCGTTCGGGTCTCCCAGCTTCATCGGTTCGCTCCGCAAGCTCCGCTCACAGGCCGAGTTCGCCCTCGAAGTTGCCCTCCTGGAGACGGTTCTTGATCGTCGTCAGGAACCGGCCCGCGTCCGCGCCGTCCACCAGGCGGTGGTCGTAGGTCAGCGCGAGGTAGATCATCGAGCGGATGGCGATCGTGTCGTTGCCGTCGGCGTCGGTGATGACCACCGGGCGCTTCACGACCAGGCCGACACCCAGGATGGCGACCTGGGGGAGCTGGATGATCGGCGTGTCCCACAGCGCGCCCTGGCTGCCCAGGTTGGTCAGGTTGAACGTCGCGCCGAACAGCTCGTCCGGCGTGACCTTGTTCGCCCTGGTGCGCTCGGCCAGGTCGGCGATCTTGTGCGCGAGACCGGCGACCGACAGGTCACCCGCGTTGTGGATGGCCGGGGTGAGCAGACCGCGCTCGGTGTCCACCGCGATGCCGAGGTGCTCGGCGCCGTGGTAGGTCACCTCCTTGGTCTCCTCGTTGATCGACGCGTTCAGCTTCGGGTGCTGCTTGAGCGCCTCGACCGTGGCCTTCGCGAAGAACGGCAGGAACGTGAGCTTCACGCCCTCGCGCTGCTCGAACGCCGTCTTGGCGCGCGACCGCAGCTTGGCGACCTTGGTCACGTCGACCTCGACCACCTGGGTCAGCTGGGCGGCGGTCTGCAGCGACTCGACCATGCGCCGGGACACCGTCTGGCGCAGGCGGCTCATCTTCTCGGTCTTGCCACGCAGGTCGGCCGATGCCGCGGGGGCCGGGGCCGGCTTGGCGGCGGCCGGGGCGGCAGCAGCCGGGGCCGGCTTCTTCGCGGCCTCGGCCGCGGCCAGCACGTCCTGCTTGCGGATGCGGCCGCCGACGCCGCTGCCCTTCACCGTCGACAGGTCGACGTCGTGCTCGGCGGCGAGCTTGCGCACCAGCGGCGTGACGTACGGGCCGTCACCGCGGGCGCCGTTGTCCGCGGCCGAGCCAGAAGCCGCGGGTTGCGCCTCCTGCTTCGGGGCTTCCTGCTTCGGTTCCGGCTTGGGCTCGGGCTTCGGTTCCGGCTTGGGTGCCGGCTTGGGTGCCGGCTGCGGCTCTGGCTTGGCCTCCTGCTTCGGCGCCTCCTGCTTGGGCGCCTCCTGCTTGGGCGCTTCCTGCTTGGGGGCCGCGCTGCCGGAGCCGACGACCGCGAGCTGCCCGCCGACCTCGACGGTCTCGTCCTCGGCCGCGGTGATCTCCAGCACGGTGCCCGCCACCGGCGACGGGATCTCGGTGTCGACCTTGTCGGTGGACACCTCCAGCAGCGGCTCGTCGACCTCGACCGAGTCGCCGACCTGCTTGAGCCAGCGGGTCACGGTGCCCTCGGTGACGCTCTCGCCGAGCGCGGGCATGGTGACCGGCGTGCCATCACCGGACCCACCGGAGGACGGCTCGGGCTCCTCGGCCTGTGCGGGCGCCTCTTCCTGCTGTGGCTCGGCCTCGGCTTCGGGCTCGGGCTCCGGCTCGGGCTCCGCGGCGGCCTCGGAGTCGTCCGAGTCCCCGGAGTCGCCCGAGTCGTCCGAGGAGTCGCCGATGACGGCCAGTTCGGCGCCGACCTCGACGGTCTCGTCCTCCTCGGCGACGATCTTCTGCAGTACGCCTGCCGCTGGCGACGGGATCTCGGTGTCGACCTTGTCGGTGGACACCTCGAGCAACGGCTCGTCGACCGCTACGGTGTCGCCCACCTGCTTGAGCCACCGGGTGACAGTGCCCTCGGTGACACTCTCGCCGAGCGCCGGCATCTGGACGGAGAACGCCATGGTTTCGCTGACTCCTTGAACGTGAAATGTGTGCTGGCCCTGTACTGGTGCTCGCACCGCGAGCTCCGCTCAGGAGTGCACGTGCAGTGGCTTGCCGGCCAGGGCGAGGAATGCCTCGCCCAGCGCCTCGGTCTGGGTGGGGTGGGCGTGGATGAGCGGGGCGACGTCCTCGGGGTACGCCTCCCAGTTGTAGATCAACTGCGCCTCCCCGACAAGCTCGCCGACCCGCTCGCCGACCATCGTGATGCCGACGACAGGACCGTCCGGCGCCTTCACCAGCTTGACGCCACCCGCGGTCTTCAGGATCTGTGACTTGCCGTTGCCGCTCAGCGCGTACGTGTAGGTCTGCGCGCTGCCGTACTTTTCCTTCGCCTGCGCCTCGGTCAGGCCGACGGACGCGACCTCCGGCTTGCAGTACGTCACGCGCGGGATGCCCGCCTCCTCGACCGGCCTCGGGTTCAGGCCCGCGATCTCCTCCGCCACGAAGATGCCGTGCGCGAAGCCGCGGTGCGCGAGCTGAAGGCCCGGGACCAGGTCGCCGACGGCGTAGGTGCCCTCCAGGTTGGTGCGCAGGCGCTCGTCGGTGAGGACGAAGCCGCGCTCCGTCTTCACGCCGGCCTCCTCGTACCCGTGGCCCGCGCTGTTCGGGCCGCGGCCGACGGCGACCAGAAGCGTCTCCGCCTCGATGGTCTCGCCGGACTCGAGCGACACGGTCACGCCGTCCTCGCCCTGCTCCGCGCCGGTGAACCGCACACCCGTCTTGTACTTGATGCCGCGCTTGCGGAACGCTCGTTCGAGCTGCTTGGACGCCCACTCGTCCTCGAGCGGCACGAGCCGGGGCAGCGCCTCGACGATCGTGACCTCCGCGCCGAACGACGACCACACGCTCGCGAACTCGACGCCGATCACGCCGCCACCCAGCACGACCACGCTCTGCGGCACGTAGTCCATGTTCAGCGCCTGGTCGCTGGTGAGGATCCGGCCGCCGATCTCCAGCCCGGGGAGCGTCTTCGCGTACGACCCGGTGGCGAGCACGACGTTCTTGCCGGTGTACCGCTGCCCGTCGACCTCGACGGTGTTCTGCCCGACGAAGGTGCCGGAGCCCTCGACGAGCTGGACCTTGTTGGCCTTCGCGAGACCCTGCAGACCCTTGTACAGGCCGCTGACGACCCCGTCCTTGTAGGAGTTGACGCCCGCGATGTCGATGCCCTCCAGCGAGGACTTCACCCCGAACTGGTCGCCCTCGCGCGCGAGGTCGGCGACCTCCGCGGCGTGCAGCAGCGCCTTGGTCGGGATGCAGCCCCGGTGCAGGCAGGTGCCGCCCAGCTTGTCCTTCTCGACCAGGATCACGGACATGCCCAGCTCCGCCGCGCGGAACGCACAGGCATAACCACCCGACCCGCCACCCAGGATCACGAGGTCAGCGGAAGTATCAGTCACGGGGTCTCCTCGGGGTGCGCAGGTGTGCCTTCTGGGCAACCACACATCATCTTGTCACTACGTGCGGCAGGCTTGCGAGGTGGCCGGACAGGCACAATGAAGGGGACGAAGTTCTCGTAACGGAGGTAGCCGCCGTGGGGTTGTTCCGCCGGAAGAAGAGTGCTGGGCAGGTTCGGAGCGCCAGTAAGGCGGACACCTCGCACCTGGACGAATGGGCGTCGGCCCGGACAGGTGTCGAGGCGTACGTGGAGCCCAAGACCCATGTGACTGAAACCACTGTGTTGCTCGTCGCGCACGACGGGGAGTGGACCCGGCGCCGGATCGCCGACTTCGACGCCGCGCGTGAGTTCGCACGCAAGCGGTCGATGCCCCTGTACGAGGTGGAACGGGTTGGCTACCCGAAGCGGATGCGGGAGTACCAGGAGCGGCAGAAGCGACGGCCGAGCTGACCGGTTCCGGTCTCGTACTTTTGCGGTCTCCCCAACCACGGGGTCTTCTGACAGGCTGACGCGCAATTCCCGTCGCGTTGGTGAGGATCTCGCGTGAGCGTCGCTTGCGGAGCGAACAATTGAACACAGGCGTCACTGCTGTTGTCGATTTCGGCAGTTCGCACACCGTCACCGTGGTGCACGTGTCAGGCTCCGTGCCCCGCGTGGTCACCGTGGACGGCGAGCCGTGGCTGTCCTCGGCGGTGTTCCTGAGCCGGGACGACGCGCTCGTGGTCGGCGCCGACGCGGCGCGGATGGGGGTCGCGGACCCGTCCCGGCTGGCGAGCAGGCCGAAGGCGCGGCTCGCCGAACGGGAGATCCTCCTCGGTGACACGGTCGTGCCGGTCTCGACGATGGTGCTGGCGCTGGTCGCCCGTGCCGTCCGGGCGGCGGCCGCGGTCGCGGGCGCGCCGGTGGACCACCTGGTGCTGACCCACCCCGCCGACTGGAGCGGGCAGCGGCTGAGCGGGCTGCTCGCCGCGGTGGCCGGGGTCGCGCCGAAGATCAGCACGATCGCCGAACCCGTCGGGGCCGGGGTGTGGTTCGCGACGCGCGGCGAGGTCGGGGTCGACGGCGCCGACCGGCTGCCCCTCGGGGCCGTGCTCGGCGTGCTGGACGTCGGCGGCGGGACCGTCGACGTGGCGGTCGTGCGGCGCACGCCGACGGGCATCGTCGTGGTCGGCCACGCGACCATCCCGGACCTCGGCGGCGACGACCTCGACCAGCGGCTCGTCGACCACCTCCACGCGACCGTGCCGGGGCTGGCGGACGTGCCGGTCCGGCCGGGCCTCGTGCAACTGCGCGAACAGGTGGCGTTCCGGCTGGATGTGCGGCGTGCCAAGGAGTTGCTGTCGCGGCACGAGCGGGTCCGGCTGCGGCTGCCGGGCGGGCTGCCCGACACGGAGCTGACCAGAGCCGACCTCGACCGCGTCCTGTACCGCGACCTCGACCGGATCACGGCGTTCACGCTGCGGGCCGTCCTGCACGCCGGTGTCGAGGCGCACGAGCTGACCGCGCTGCAGCTGGCAGGCGGGTCGACGCGGATCCCCCTGCTGCGGCGGCTGCTGGCCGAGGTCGTCCCGGTGCCGGTCCAGCTCGACGACCAGCCGGAGTCGGTGGTCGCGCTGGGGGCGTGCGCGGTCGCCGTGTCGCACAGCGACCCGTCCCTGGTGGTGCCGTCGCCGCCGCGTCCGCCCGTCGCGGCGCAGCGGCCGCCGCGGCTGGCCGGGCTGGTGCTCGTCGTGCTGCTGGCGGTCGCCGGGA
This sequence comes from Actinophytocola algeriensis, assembly GCF_014203735.1. GTDB lineage: Bacteria > Actinomycetota > Actinomycetes > Mycobacteriales > Pseudonocardiaceae > Actinophytocola > Actinophytocola algeriensis. Next base: position 1,019,475 of record NZ_JACHJQ010000001.1, read on the forward strand.
TCGGGTACTCGCTGCTGCGGCCCGCCGACGAGGTGGGCGGCGGCGCACAGGCGACGACCGAGCGGTTCACGCTGCCCGCGCCCGTGCGGGGCGCGCCGCTCGTCACCGAGGGCGCGGTGACCGACGGCCTGGTGACCGGTCAGATCGCCGTGCCGGTGCGGATGTTCGACGGTGTCACCGACGTGGACTGGACCGTGCACCGGCTGCTCGACCCGGCCACCGACGACATGGTCGCGGTCGGTGCGGTGGCGCCGTCGACCGGCGTGCGGTGGGTGCTCGTCGACGCGTCGATCCGGGCGCGGGCCGTCGCGGCCGCGCCCTACTACCTCGACGACACCTACCTCCTGGACGACCGCGGCCTGCTGATCGCGCCGGAGCGCGGCGTGACGATGCCCCCGTCGTGTCCCACCGAGACACCGGGGACGCTGGCCTCGGGCACGGACGCGCGGCAGTGCCTGGCGTTCGCCGTGTCGGCGCGGACCGCCGTGCGTGCCGTGGTGATCAGCAAGGTGGCGGTGGCCGGGCAGGTCGGGGTGACCGTGCCCGTACGCGGCGCGGAGCCGTCGGCGCGGCTCGGCGAGGCGCCGACGCTGTCGCCCGGTTCGGTGCGGCCGCTGCGGGTCGGCGGGGTGCGGGTGCGCGCGGCGGTGGTCGACGTCGTGACGTCATCGGGCGCCTACGCGGATCCCTCGGTCGTGGACCGGCCCGGGTCGCGGGCGGTGGTGGTGCGTGCGGTGGTGGACGCGCCGCGGGAGGTGCCGGTGGCGGCCCTCGCCACGCGGATCGTGCTGCGCGACGACCGGTCGCAGCCGGTGCCCGTGCGGTTCGTGTCCGACCGGGAGGGTTGCGCGGTGGGGACGGCGAAGGGACGGTTCACCGTGTGCGCGGTGTTCGTCGTGCCCGCCCGCATGCCACTCGGTTCGGCGGCGTGGTCGGGGGACGACGCGCGCCCGTTCTTCTGGCAGCTGCGATGACACTGGTGATCGACTTCGGGACGGTCAACACGGTCGCCATGCTCGACGGGCGGCTCGTGACGGTGGACGGCGCGCCGTGGCTCCCTTCGGTCGTGCACGATGGCGTGGTCGGCGCGGACGCGGCGGCGCTGGCCCACGGGCAGGCCGCCCGCGACCTCAAGGAACGCCTCGACCCGGACGAGGTGCGGGCGCTGTTCGCACGGGTGCTGGACGCGGCGCGGGACCAGGGCGGCGTGGTCGGGGCGATCGTGGTCACGCACCCGGCCGGGTGGCCGCCGGAACGGGTCGAGGTGCTCGTCTCGGCGGCCGGCCCGATGGCACGGGCGGTGCCGGAGCCGGTCGCGGTCGCCGCCGTGCACGGGGACGAGACGGTGCTCGTCGTGGACGCGGGCGGCGGGCCGTGGCAGGTCACCGCGGTGCGCGGGCAGGACGTGCTGGCGTCGTCGGCCCTGCCGTTCGGCGGCAACGACGTCGACCGGCTGATCGTCGAACGCGTGCGGCCGTCACTGCGGTCGGTGACCGCCGACGGTGCGCTGCTGGAGTCGGCGCGGACGGGCAAGGAACTGCTGTCCCGGCACGACTCGGCGGAGATCGTCCTGCCCGACCACCGCGCCGTGCGGCTGGACCGGGCGGAGTTCGAACGCCTGGTGTCGGCGGATGTCGACCGGCTGGCGGCGCTGGTGTCCGAGGTCGGCGGGCCGGTGTCGGCCGGGCGCGTGCTGCTGGTCGGCGGGTCGAGCCGGATGCCGCTGCTGGCCCGTCGCATCGGCGAGGTGACCGGCCTGCCGGTGACCACAGACCCGGAACCGGAGACGGCCGTTGTGCGGGGTGCGCACGTGCTCACCAGGCCGGCGGCGCTCGAGGACCCGCTGGCTCCACCACCGCAGCTGGCGGCAGGCCCCGGCGCCGCTTCGCCGCCGTTCTCCGGGCCGCCGTTCGCCGCCGGGCAGCGACCCGACCCGATGGACGATCCGCTCGCTCCGCCCGGACCACCCGCACCGCCACCGTCCTCGGCCGGAAACGAGCCGGGTGGCCGCACCACCGCGACGGCGTTCGAAGCATCCGTGCGACCGGCCGCCACGACCGTTCCCCGCCGACGCCCGCTCGCCCTCGTCATCCTGCTGCTGCTCGTCGCCGCCGCGGCCGTGGTGTTCGGCGGTGAGCGGCCGGTCGGTGGCAACCCCGTCGCGGCAGGCGGGCCGCCGCCGCTGCCCGAGGCACCCGTCCCGCCCGCGGTCGACGGCAACGAGGTGATCAACGGCGAGGTCGCGACCTTCACGTCCGGCGCGCTCGGCGTGGCCGCCGAGTACCGCCACCCCGCGGGCAACACGTTCGAGGTCACGGTCACCGGCATCGAGACCGCCGTCACCGCGCCGCAGCCCTACCTCGAGGCCCCCGACGGGTTCCGCTGGCTCGTCCTGCGCCTGCACGTGGTGAACACCGAGGGCCCCGACTTCCCGCACGACCCGATGGAGAACGTCGCCGTCCTCGACGACCGGGGGCAGTGGCTGCGGCAGCCGTACGGCTACGGGCAGATCGCCTGCGCAGAGGGTGCGCCGCCCGCGACCCGGATCCCGGCCGAGGGCGAGGTCGACGTCTGCGGTGTCGTGTCCGTGCCCGAGGCCACGCCCGTCGCCGCGGTCCTCTTCGGGGTCCGGTCACCGGAGGCGCAGGCGCCGCTCCGCTTCCCCGTCGACGTGCCTGCCGTGCGGGACCGGGCCGCGCCCACCCGCGTCGTCGGCACGGCCGGCGGACCGGCCGTGACCGTCGACGGGCTGCGGGCGCGGGTGGACCTGGTCCTGACGCCGTCCGGCTACCTCGGCACGCAGGTCCCGGCGCCGGGGCACCGGTTCGTGGTCGTGCGCGCGGCGATCACCGCCACCGGCCAGCGGCACGTCACCGTCCTGCTGCGCGACGACCGCGGCGCGCTCCTGTCCGGCATCGTCGAGGTGGCGACCGGCTGCCCGCCCCTGCCCGCCACGCTGGCGCCGGAGGAGCCGGTGTACGGCTGCCACGTGTTCGAGGTCGCCGTGGACACCCCGGTCACCGGGGTCACGTTCCTCGGCCGCCGCCCGGACGCGACCCGCTGGCCGACCTGGCGTGCCTAGTCCGCCTCCCCGCATTCAAAAGTGTTGGTCCCGACCCAGCGACACCGGCGGACCGCGGGCGGTTGGTGGCTGAGTGCCGTCACGTTCCCCTGAGGTAACCGCTGATCAGGTCAAGACGCACGCACAAAGATCCGCAGGACACGCCCTGGGCCACCTAGCCGTTTTCGGCGATGTCCGCCAGCACGGCGGCCAGCGTGCGGACCGGCACCCCGGTGCCGCCCTTGGCCGTGTAGCCCCAGGGGCCGCCGGTGTTGAACGCCGGGCCCGCGATGTCGATGTGCGCCCACGGCACGCCCTCGGCGACGAACTCACGCAGGAACAGGCCCGCCGCGAGCATGCCGCCCCACCGGTGCCCGGCGAGGTTCGCGATGTCGGCGAACTTGGAGTCCAGGTCGGCGCGCAGCTCCTCGGGCAGCGGCATCGGCCAGCCGCCCTCGCCGGTGGCCTGCGCGATGGTGGCGACGCGGTCGCGGAACTCGTCCGAGCCCATGATCCCCGCCGTGCGGCGGCCGAGCGCCACGATCTGCGCGCCGGTCAGCGTGGCCGTCTCCAGCAGGTAGTCCGGGCCGTCCTCGCACGCACGCACGAGCGCGTCGGCCAGGATCAGCCTGCCCTCGGCGTCGGTGTTGAGGACCTCGACGGTCTTGCCGCCGTACATGGTGAGCACGTCACCCGGCCGGTAGGCGGTGCCGGAGGGCATGTTCTCCGCCATCGGCACGGTCGCGATGACCTCGAGCGGGTACTTGAGCTTGGCGGCCAGGAGCACCGTCGCCACGATCGCGGCGGCGCCGGACATGTCGGAGGTCATCTCCTCCATGTGCGTGGCCGGCTTGATCGAGATGCCGCCGGTGTCGAACGTGATGCCCTTGCCGACGAGCGCGACCTTCTTGCGCGCCTTCGGGCCCTTGTAGGACAACCGCAGCACGCGCGGTGGCCGCGACGAGCCCATACCCACGCCGAGCACACCGCCGAAGCCGCCCTTGCGCAGCGCCTTCTCGTCGAGGATCTCGGCCTCCAGCCCGGCCGCCCGCGCGAGCGCGGCGGCGCGGTCGGCGAACGACGCGGGGAACAGGTCGTTGGGCGGCGTGTTCACGAAGTCACGGGCCGTGCGCACGGCCTCACCGATCGCGCTCGCGGCCTTGAGCGTGGCGCGGTGGTCCTTCGCGGTGCCCTCGGCGGGCTGCACGAGGTCGACGCGCTCGACGGGCGCGTCGCCCTTCTCCGAGCGGTACTCGGTGAACCGGTAGGCACCGAGCACAGTGCCCTCCACCGCCGCGTGAAGATCCACAGTGGACAGGGTGGTGAGCGCGCGCCTGGTGCCTGCCAGCGCACGGGCCGCGGCGCCCGACGCGCGGCGCACCTGCTCGGCGGCCGGTCCGTCGCCAGTGGACTTGCCGAGCCCAACGGCGACGACGAGCCCGGCGGGGATCTTGCCCATGCTCGGGATCTTCACGACCTCGTCCTGGCCGCCCGCGGCGCCGACGCTGCGCAGGATCTCGGCGAGGGTGCCGCCGAACGCGGCGTCGACCTGCTCGCTCCCCGGCGCCAGCGCGACGCCCGTTCCGTTCTTGCTGTCGTCCTGCACGGTGCCGACGATCACCGCGTCAACGGTGGCCTGGTCAGCCGTGGTGGTGGTCAGAGACAGCTTGGGCGCGGTCAACGAGGAGCTCCTGTCGGTCGAGTTGCTGACGCATGCTAACTACTTGTGCCCCACCTGCCCACCGTGAGGTGGCGGGATGGCGTCTGACACGGTGGAGACGTGATCGATCGGACACCCCTGGTGGACGGGCTGGCGCGCGGCGTGGCGCCCGCGTTCGGCGCCGGACTTTTCCTAGGCCTGGCACCGGCTTCCGCGCTCGCGGGGTGGTGGCTGGTGGCCGGCATGGTGCTCGCCGCTGCCGGTGCGGTCCTCTTCGCACTGTCCACATCGGACTCGCCGCCCGGTCCGGTCGGTCTTTCACTGGGAATACTGGGAAGGATTGCCGCCGCCGTGGCGGTCGGGGCGACGTTCGGCCGGTACGTGGTGCCGGAGCAGCCCGAGGTGGGCGCGGTCGTGCTGGTGGTCGCGGTGGCGGCCGTGGTCCTGCTCGCCCCGCCGCTACCTCCCGCGGTCGACCGGATCGCCGCCGTGGTCGTGGTGACGGTGCTGGTCATCGTGGCCGTGGCGTGTTTCACGATCGCGCCCGTCGCGCCCCCGGTGGCCCCCATCCCGGACGCCGCGGGGTCCGACGAGCCGCTCGGTCTGCTGCCCTCGGCCGTGGTGCTGTTCCTGTGCTTCCTCGGCGGCCGGACCGCCGGCCGGGCGCGACCCGCCGTGATCGGGGTGGTGCTCGCGGTGAGCGTCGCGGTCGCGGTCGGGGCGCTGCGCCAGCTGGGCGGGGAACGGCTCGCGCTGTCGCCCGCGCCGCTGCGCGACGTGCTGACGGCCGCCGACGCGGCGTCGATCGACGGGCTCCTCGCCGTCGGCGTCACCGTCGCGTGCGTGTTCGCGCTCCGCGCGTGCCTGACCGACATCCGTGACATCGCGCCCGGGAGCCGGTCGCCGGTGACCGCTGGGGGCCTCGTGGGGCTCGCGGCGGGGGTCGCCGCCCTCGGCGCGCTGGTGCTGGACCCGGAACACGCCCTGGTCGGAGCGGCCGTACTGCTATTGGGCGAAGCCGTGGTCCGCGTGCTGGGCGGGCGGCGGCGGGGTTAGTTCGTCGGGCATAGTAGGACGTCAAATAGTCCGTCCGCCGCATTGTTCGCTCCGCAAGCTCCGCTAGTCACGTTGTTCGCTCCGCAAGCTCCGCTAGTCACGTTGTTCGCTCCGCAAGCTCCGCTCAGGCGATTCTCTGAGCGGCCCGTCGAGAGTTACGGTGCTTTCCATGACACAGCAGTCATTCACCAGGACTCCCCATCCGGCGCCGGCGACCCCGGAGCGGATCGCGGAGGTATTGGCCAACCCGGGTTTCGGGGTGCACTTCACCGACCACATGGTGACCGCGCGCTGGAACCGCACCGAGGGCTGGCACGGGGCGACGGTCGAACCGTACCGCCCGATCGAACTGGACCCCGCGGCCATGGTGCTGCACTACGGCCAGGCGATCTTCGAGGGACTCAAGGCGTACCGCCACGCCGACGGGTCCATCCAGTCCTTCCGGCCCGAGGCCAACGCCGAGCGGTTCCGCCTCTCCGCCCGCCGCCTCGCCATGCCCGAGCTGCCCGCCGAGCTGTTCCTCGACTCGCTGCGCGAGCTGGTCGCGGTCGACGGGCACTGGGTGCCGGAGGAGGACGAGGAGTCCCTCTACCTGCGGCCGTTCATGATCTCCACCGAGGTGGGGCTCGGCGTGCGACCCGCGTCCGAGTACCTGTACCTGCTGATCGCGTCGCCCGCCGGTTCGTACTTCGCGACCGGGGTCAAGCCGGTGAGTGTCTGGCTGTCGACCGAGTACGTGCGCGCCGCGCCAGGTGGCACGGGTGCCGCCAAGTTCGCGGGCAACTACGCCGCGTCGCTGGTCGCCCAGGCGCAGGCGGCCGAGCAGGGCTGTGACCAGGTGGTGTGGCTCGACGCGGTCGAGCGCCGGTGGGTCGAGGAGATGGGCGGGATGAACCTGTTCTTCGTCTTCGGCTCTGGTGCCGATGTGCGCGTGGTGACCCCCGAGCTGTCCGGGTCGCTCCTGGCCGGCATCACCCGCGACTCGCTGCTGACGTTGGCGTCCGAGCTGGGCTACCAGGTGGAGGAGCGCCGCGTCTCCACCGAGGAGTGGGAGAAGAAGGTCGAGTCGGGCGAGCTGACCGAGGTCTTCGCGTGCGGCACCGCCGCCGTCATCACGCCGGTCGGCTCGGTCAAGCACGCCGAGGGCTCGTTCTCGATCAACGGCGGCCAGCCGGGTGCCGTGTCGATGCGCCTGCGCGACGCGCTGACCGCGGTCCAGCGCGGCACCGCCCCCGACACGCACGGGTGGATGTCGAAACTCAACTAAGTGCCACCAGTACGACGGTGGTGGCGAGTTCGCTCGTGGCGCCCAGGACGTCGCCGGTGATCCCGCCGAACCGCTTCCTGGTGTGCCGGACGAGCAGCACGACGAGCCCGGTGGCGACGACGACCGCCACCGGGCCTCGCCATCCCTGGACGACCGATGCCGCCGCCAGCGCGACGACCCACGCGACGGGCACGAGCGTGGGCTGGGTCCCGGCGACGAGCGCGCCCAGCCCTTCGGGTCTCGCGGCGGGCACTGCTTGGTGGCAGCAGATGGTGAACGCGACCCGCCCGGTGACGACGGCGATGACGAGCGCCTGCCAGTCGTGGATCGCGGCGGCCTGAGCCCCGAGCACGAGCACGATGGCGACGACCCCGAACGGGCCGACGGGGCCGTCCCGCATGATGGCGAGGGCTTTCTCGGGGCCCCTGTAGGAGCCGAGCCCGTCGGCGGTGTCGGCGAGGCCGTCGAGGTGCATGCCGCGAGTGGCGAGCGCCAGGAACGCGACGACGAGGACACCGCCGAGCAGGCCCCTGTCGAGGAGCACGAGCAGACCCGCCCCCGCCGCGCCAAGGACGAGGCCCACGACCGGCGCGCACGCGATCGCCCAGCGGGCCGCGTCCCGGTCCACGTGCCGCGTGTGCACGGGGAGGACGGTCAACCAGGAGAAGGCCAGCCGCAGCCCGGCGATCATCAGCTACTGGACGGCGGTGTGGCGTCGGCCCCGGGTTCCGTGCTCCGCGTCCCCCGAGCGGCGGCTGGTGCGCCGTCCTCGGCCGTGGTCCCGGCGGGTTCGGTGGCCGGTGCGCGGTCTTCGGCGGCTTCCGCCCTGCGTTCGGCCTCCTGTGCCCGGCGTTCGGCGGCCTCGGCCCGGCGTTCGGCCTCTTCCGCGCGGCGCTCGGCGGCTTCCGCGCCGCTTTCGGCGGTGTCCTCGGCCGTGGTCCCGGCTTCGGCGGTCTCCGGTTCGGCCTCCTCCGGGGCCACTGTCTCGGTAGCTGCTGCCTCGGTGGCGGGGCCGCTCACGCCCGCGTCCGCGAACGTGGCCATGTCCGTCAGCACCTGGACGGCCATCGTGAGCAGGGGGATGGCCGTCGTGGCGCCAGAGCCCTCGCCGAGGCGCATGTTCAGCTCCAGCAGCGGGGTCATGTCGAGCTGCTCCAGCACCAGCGTGTGCGCGGGTTCCGTGGACCGGTGCCCGGCCACCCACCACGCGCGTGCCCCCGGCGCCAGCTCTTCCGCCAGCAGCGCCGCCGCTCCTGACACCACGCCGTCGAGCACCACCGGCGTCCGCCGCACGGCGGCCTGGGCCAGGAACGCCGCCATGGCCGTGATGTCGGCACCCGCGACGGTCCGCAGCAGTGCCACCGGGTCGGCCGTGACCGGCTTCGCACGGCGGAGGGCGTCACGGATCGCGGCGGTCTTGCGCATCCACGTGTTGTCGTCGATGCCGGTGCCGCGGCCGACGACCGCGACCGGCTCCGTGCCGGTCAGTGCCGCCACCAGTACCGCGGCCGGCGTGGTGTTGCCGATGCCCATGTCGCCCGCGACCAGCAGGTCCGCGCCCGAGTCGACCTCCTCGTCCGCGATCGCCCTGCCCGCCGCCAGCGCGGCCTGGACCTCGTCCTCGGTCAGCGCGTCCTCGGTGTCGATGGCACCCGACGAGCGGCGCACCTTGTGGTCACCGGCGGTCGTGTCCACCGCGACCGACATGTCGACGACGCGCACCGTCGCGCTCGCGATCCCGGCCAGCACGTTGATCGCCGCGCCACCCGACTGGAAGTTCGCCACCATCTGCGCGGTGACCTCGCTCGGGTACGCGGACACACCCTTCGCCGCGACGCCGTGGTCGCCGGCGAACACGATCACCCTCGGGCGCTGCAGCGGCCGAGGCGGGCACTGGCCCTGGCACGCCGCGATCCACGTGCCCAGCTCCTCCAGCAGCCCCAGCGCGCCGAGCGGCTTCGTGAGCTGGGCGTGCCGCTCCTCTGCCGCCTGCCGCACGGACTCGTCAGGCGGGCTGACGACGTCGAACTCCATGAGGGCTTCCTCCAGTTACCGCAGCCGCAACGGGAGCCCGGCCACGAGCAGCAGCACCTGCGCGGACACGTCCGCGAGGGCAGCGTTCAGCGTGCCGAGCTGGTCGCGGAAGAGCCTGCCAGAACGCGTCGCGGGCACCACGCCGAGGCCGACCTCCGACGACACCAGCACCAGCTCCGCCGAGCACCCCCGGACCGCCGCGACGAGCCGGTCGCACTCGCGGCGCACCCCGTCGAGGTCGCCGTCCCACGCGCCGTGGTCGTCCATGACCCCGGTCAGCCACGTCGCGACGTCGTCGACCAGCACCGGGCCGTGCGCGGTGACGAGGAACGCGGGTAGGTCCGGTGGCTCGACCGTGTGCCAGCCCGGTGGCCGGCGGGCGACGTGCGCGGCGATGCGGGCCTGCCACTCGGTGTCGGCCGGGTCCACGCGGGCGGTCGCCACGTACGTGGCCTCGTCGGCGGGCAGCAGTCCCTCGGCGTGCGCGGACTTGCCGGACCGGGCGCCGCCGAGCACCAGGGTGGTCACGGCCGCACGCTATCTTGTGCGGCCGTGACCTACCGCTGGGACCAGGACGCTGCGCCGACCTTCGCCGACCGGACCACCGCCGAGGAATGGCTCTCGGCCAACTGGCGTGACCTCCTCGACGCGGGCGTCGACGAGGTCACGCTCCTGCACGGCGACGAGGTCGTGTACGGGCCCATGAGCCTGCACCCGGCCGACTGAGCCGGCCGGCCAGTCTGTGCCGGTCAGCCTCAGCCGGTCAGCGAGGCGTCCCGCACGATGACGCCGTCGAGCGCCTCGTCGATCTTCTTCAGCACGTCGGCGTCGAGCTGCACACCGGCCGCCTTGACGTTCTCCCGCACCTGCTCGGGCCGGGTGGCGCCGATGATCGCCGAGGCCACGTTCTGGTTCTGCAGCACCCACGCGACCGCGAGCTGCGCCATCGACAGGCCCAGCTCGTCGGCGATCGGCCGCAGGTCCTGGACCTTCCGCAGCAGCTCGTCGTTCTGCAGGAAGCGGGAGATGAAGTTCGCGCCGCTCTTCTCGTCGGTGGCGCGCGAGCCCGCGGGCGGCGGCTGACCCGGCTGGTACTTGCCGGTGAGCACGCCCTGCGCGATCGGCGACCACACGATCTGGCTCACCCCGGCCTCCTCGCTCGCCGGGACGACCTCTGCCTCGATGACCCGCCACAGCATCGAGTACTGCGGCTGGTTCGAGATGAACGGCACCTTCAGCTCACGCGCCAGCTCGGCGCCCGCCCTGATCTGCTCGGCGTTCCACTCGGACACTCCGATGTAGAGCACCTTGCCCTGGCGGACCAGGTCGGCGAACGCGAGCATCGTCTCCTCGAGCGGGACGCTCTTGTCGAACCGGTGGGCCTGGTACAGGTCGACGTAGTCGGTCTGGAGGCGCCGGAGCGACGCGTTCGCCGACTCGAGGATGTGCTTGCGGCCGAGCCCCTTGTCGTTGGGGCCACCGGGGCCGGTCGGCCAGAACACCTTCGTGAAGATCTCCAGGCTCTCCCGCCGCTGCCCGGCCAGCGCCCGCCCCAGCACGGACTCCGCGCGCGTGTTGGCGTAGACGTCAGCGGTGTCGAAGGTGGAGATCCCCGCGTCGAGCGCGGCCTTCACACAGGCGAGCGCCTGCTCCTCCTCGACCTGGGAACCGTGCGTGATCCAGTTCCCGTACGACAGTTCACTGACACTGAGGCCACTACGGCCAAGACGACGAAACTCCATGTACACCAACCTAGTGGTGGAGTTACTCCAGCTCCGGCCACGAGCCGCGAGTCATCGGCGGCGGAAGCCACCCTCTGTGTTCAGCACCTGGCCGGTGATCCACGCGGCCTCGTCCGTCGTGAGCCAGGCGATCAGGCGCGCCGGGTCGTCGGGCTCGCCCCACCTACCGCCCGGGAAGCGGGCCGCCACCGCGGCCCTGGTCTCGCCGTCCGCGTAGCCCGTGTCGACCGGGCCCGGGTTGACCGTGTTGACCGTGATGCCCTGGTCGGCCAGCTCGTCGGCGAGGGTCGCGGTGATCGACCACAGTGCGCCCTTGCTCGCCGCGTACGCCACCTCGCCCGGCATCGGGCCCTCGTTCTGACCCGAGGTCAGGAACACCAGCCGGCCCGGCCGCCCCAGCGCGGCGAACGAGCGCGCCAGCAGGATCGACGCCCGCGCGTTCACCGCCCAGTGCACGTCCAGCGTCGCCGCCGTCTGGGTCACCAGTGGACCGTCCGAACCGGACAGCGCCTGGTTGCACACCACGATGTCGAGCCCGCCCAGCGCGGTCACCGCCGTGTCGACCAGCGTGGCGGGGCCCTCGGGCGTGGACAGGTCCACCGAGCCGTGCGCGACCGGCGCCGACGCGACCGCCCGCACCCCGTCGACCACCTCGGCGACGTCGTCCGCGCCCCACGGCTGCGCCGAGTCGTGCGGGGAGAAGTGGTGGACGAACACGCTCGCCCCGTACGCGGCGAGCCGCCTGCACGTCGCGTAGCCGATACCGGCCCGTCGTGACGCGCCCGTCACCAGCGCGACCCGCCCGCGCAGCGGATACGGGTCGCGGCCGGGCTCAGACGATCTTGTCACCAGGGCGCACCTTCGGCTTCGGCACCCGCAGCTTGCGGATCTGCGACGCGCGGATGAACGAGTACCAGCCGATCGACAGCCCGCGCACCGGCTCCTTCGGGAACCTCGCCCGGACCTGCCGCGTGATGCGGCTGCCCATCAGTACGCCCTCGATGATCATCGCGACCAGCATCAGCAGGCACAGCAGGGTCGTGAAGCTCTGCACGCGCGGGTCCGGCACCAGCAGCGCGACGAAGATCAGGATCGCGAGCGGCATGAACAGCCCGAGCAGGTTGCGGCGCGAGTCCACCGAGTCCCGGATGAACGACTTCACCGGCCCCCGGTCACGGGGCATCAGGTACTTCTCGTCGCCAGCCATCATGCGTTCGCGCTGGGTGGCGCGGATCTCCCGGCGCTTGGCCGCGAGCTCCTTGCGCTCGTCCTTGTTGCCGCGCGCCCGCTTCATCGCCTCGCGGGTCGTGCGCGGCGGCGGTGCGACCGGGCCGCGCTTGCGCTGCTCGGCCTCGCGGCGCTTCGGCGTCGGACGGCCCTTGCCCGGTGTGTGGGCCTTGCTCTGGGCGGCTTCCTCCTCCGCGGTGTCGACGACGTCATCGGCGTCGGTGGTCTCTGCTTCTTTGCGGCGAAGGAACCTCACACGCCAAAGGGTAAAGGAGGTGCAACTACGCTTTGACCATGCGGGTCCTGATCGCTCCTGACTGCTTCGGTGGGACGTTGACCGCGCCGGAGGCCGCCGAGGCCATCGCCGCCGGGTGGCGCAGTGGTGCGCCGGACGACGAGCTCACCCTCTGTCCACTGGCCGACGGCGGCCCTGGCTTCGTCGACGTGCTGTACTCCGCGCTCGGCGGGCACCTCCACCACCGCTCGGTGTCCGGCCCGCTCGGGTCGTTCACCGACGCCGTGTGGCTGGAGCACGACGGCACGGCCTACATCGAATGCGCGCAGGCCTGCGGCCTGACGCTGGTCCCGAAGGAGGAGCGGGACGCGCTCGGCGCCCACACGATCGGCGTCGGTGAGCTGATCCGGCACGCGCTCGACTCCGGTGTCCACACGATCGTCGTCGGGCTCGGCGGGTCCGGCAGCACCGACGGCGGCTCCGGCCTGTTCCGCGCGCTCGGCGCCATCCCGGTCGGCGAGGACGGTGAGCCCCTGCCGCCCGGCGGTGGCCCGTTGATCGACACCGCACGGCTCGTCGGCGAGGCCGACCTGCGCGGCGTCAAGCTCATCGCCGCCTCCGACGTGGAGAACCCGCTGCTCGGCAAGGACGGCGCCGCGCGGGTGTTCGGCCCGCAGAAAGGTGCCGACGACCTGGCCGTCCGCCGCCTGGAGCGGTCGCTGACCAGGTGGGCGGACGTACTCGGCGAGGTCGCCGGACGGGACATCCGGGACGAGCAGGGCGCGGGTGCCGCGGGTGGTCTCGGTGCCGCCCTCATCGCGCTGGGCGCCACCGTCGAGTCCGGTGCCGGGGTGGTCCGGCGGCTCACCGGCCTCGACGCGGCGCTCGACCAGGCGCAGCTCGTGGTCACCGGCGAGGGCAGCTTCGACTTCCAGTCACTGCGCGGCAAGCTTGTGACGAGGGTCTCCGGTGCCGCGTCCGAGCGGGGCGTGCCGTGCGTGGTGCTGGCCGGGCAGGTCAGCGTGGGCAGGCGCAGGGCCGCGTCCGCCGGGGTGGAGCAGGCATACTCCGTGGCCGAGCACGTCGGATCGGCCGAGGCGTCGCTCGCCGATCCAGCCGGGACACTCACCCAGCTCGCGAAGCACGTGTCCGGACAGTGGCGGCTGTAACAGCGTGCTTCGAGCCCCATGTGTCACCATGGGAGACAGAGGCGATGCTCGCTCCGCAAGCTACGCTCGGAAAGACGGGGAATAAACCACGGTTCGGCCGAGATTGACCCCGGGTAGTAGGAGTCCGAAAGGTCGAGGGAGAACCATGACGACCGCCCAGGAGAACACCACCGAGACGGAGACGCACGGCGTGCTCCTGTCGGACACGGCCGCCAGCAAGGCCAAGGCCCTGCTGGACCAGGAAGGCCGCGACGACATGCACCTGCGTATCGCCGTTCAGCCTGGTGGCTGTGCCGGCCTGCGCTACCAGCTCTTCTTCGACGAGCGCACGCTCGACGGGGACCTGATCCGGGACTTCAACGGTCTCAAGGTGGCCGTGGACCGGATGAGCGCCCCGTACGTCCAGGGCGCCACGATCGACTTCGTCGACACCATCGAGAAGCAGGGCTTCACCATCGACAACCCCAACGCCGGTGGTTCCTGCGCCTGCGGCGACTCGTTCCACTGAGTCGCTGAGTTCGTCGGACGGGCAGTTGGACGATACGTTGGGCCGCGACGCACGCGTCGCGGCCCTTCGTCGTCACACGTACTCTTCCAGGCCGTTGACCTGGGCGAACGTCGTCTCGTCCACCTCCCACGGAGCTGGTTCCCGCTGGCCGGGGAGAGCAGGTCCGCCGTCGCGCAGTGCCCGGGGGATGTCGGCGCAGTCCGCGATGAGCTCGGCGAACGACTCGGCTTCAGGTGTGGTCACAGCTCGAACCTAAGTCCGCAGGTCCCGTTCGCACGAGCCTTACCAACCGGTAGTGTCGAGGGAGTGCCCTAGTAGGTCTCCAGCACGGTCGCCCACTATCGTTGATGACTTCCGTTCACTCCACCTGACGACCACCAGACAGGGGAAGCCCTCGTGCCCGTAGCCGTCTCCGGAAGCATCGCCACGGACCACCTCATGCACTTCCCGGGGAGGTTCGCCGAGCAGCTCGTCGCGGAGCAGCTGCACCGGATCTCCCTGAGCTTCCTCGTCGACGACCTCGTCGTCCGGCGTGGCGGGATCGGCGCGAACATCGCGTTCGGCATGGCAGTGCTCGGCAGCTCGCCCGTCCTGGTCGGATCGGTCGGCGAGGACTTCGCCGACTACCGGTCCTGGCTCGAGCGGCACGGCGTCGACTGCTCCGGTGTGCGCGTGTCCGAGACCGCACACACCGCCCGGTTCGTGTGCACCACCGACGACGACATGTGCCAGATCGCGTCGTTCTACGCCGGTGCCATGGCCGAGGCCAGGCTGATCGAGCTGCACCCCGTCGCGGACCGCGTCGGTGGCCTGGACCTGGTGCTCATCAGCCCGGACGACCCGGACGCGATGCTGCGGCACGCCGAGGAGTGCCGCCAGCGCGGCTACGACTTCGCCGCCGACCCGTCGCAGCAGCTCGCCCGCATGTCCGGCGAGCAGATCCGCGCGTTCGTCACCGGCGCGAAGTACCTGTTCTCCAACGACTACGAGTGGGAGCTCCTGCGCCAGAAGACCGGCTGGACCGAGCAGGACGTCATGTCGAAGGTCGGCATGCGCATCACCACTCTCGGTGAGAAGGGCGTCGAGATGGTCGACGCCGCAGGCGCGTCGATCCACGTCAGCGCCGTCCCCGAGACCGTGAAGGCCGACCCGACCGGCGTCGGCGACGCGTTCCGCGCCGGCCTGCTCGCCGGGCTCGAGAAGGGCCTGGAGCTGGAGCGCGCCGCGCAGCTCGGTTCGTACATCGCGGTGCTGGTGCTCGAGACCGTCGGACCGCAGGAGTGGACGCTGGACAAGGAGCTGGCCATCTCCCGCATCGGCTCCGCGTACGGCCCGGAGGCGGCCGAGCAGATCGGCGCCATCCTCCCGTAGGTACCGCTTTCGGGGCATGCCTGGTAGTTCTGATTACCATGCGTGCTCTCGCGGTCACCGCTGCGTTGTTGCTGTTGTTCGCCGGCGTCGCTTCGGCCGACGTCGGACCGTGGCGTACCGTGGGTTCCGACGTGGCACGGCCCCTGGACGAGAGCCAGGGGCTGGCCGTCGTCGAACGCCCCTCGGGCACGGTCGTGAAGTACACCGGCATCGGGACCGTGCCGCCGTCGCTGGCGACGCGCGGGTGGAACCACGTCGGCGACCCCGGCGCGGGGCACGGCTACTACGTCGAGCCCTACCAGCGGGACGACCGCGGCGCGAAGCTGTTCCGCGTCGAGGCGCCGGACGGGACGTGGGCCGAGTACCAGCACGCGCTGGAGTCGTGGGAGGCGAACAACAACTCGTTCGCCGCCGTGTCGCCGGACGGGCGGTGGATGGTGGCGGGCGAGTGGGGGACCATGGACCGGCTGCTCGTGCACCCCATGCCGGGCATCGCGCACACCGACCCCGCCGCGAACCTGCCGTACGCGTCCTCGGTGCGGCTCGACCGGCCGGTGCGCGACATCCAGGGCTGTGACTTCGTGTCGGCCACGCAGCTGGTGTGTTCCTCCGACGACCCGGAGGGGTCGCTGTTCGGCGTCACCAAGCCGTTGCTGCAGGTCGACCTGGCCGCGCCGGTCGGCGGCTCGGACGTCACGGGGACGGTCACGCTGCTGGGCCAGCTGCCGCTGGAGAGCGGCTGCTCCGGCGAGTTCGAGGCCGAGGGCATCGACTACGACGAACGCGACGGGACGCTGCGGGTCGTGGTCCTGTCACCGGGCATCTGCGTCGTGTTCGACAGCAAGACCTGGCGCTTCCGGCGGTAGGCCCTACAGCTTCACCGGGTAGTGCGGCTCCGGGACCCTCGGCCTGATGTTCTGCTCCACGAAGATCCCGTGCCACAGCATGTACACCAGCAGCGCCCAGATCCGCCTGCTGTGGTCGAGCGTCCCCGCGCGGTGCTCCTCCAGCAGCTTCAGCACGGCGTTCTTGTCGATCTCCTCCTCCGTCTGCGACTTGAGGATGATCTGCCGCGCCCAGTCGTACATCTCGTCCCTCAGCCACAGGCGGATGGGCACCGGGAAGCCGAGTTTGCGGCGGTTGAGCACGTGTTCCGGCACGATCCGGCGCAGTGCCTGGCGCAGTGCGTACTTCGTCGTCTCCTTGGTGATCTTCTCCTCGGGCGGGATCTTCGCCGCCACCTTGAAGACCTCCGAGTCCAGGAACGGGACGCGCAGCTCCAGCGAGTTGGCCATCGTGACCTTGTCGGCCTTCACCAGGATGTCGCCGCGCAGCCAGGTGAACAGGTCCACGTGCTGCATGCGGGTCACCGGGTCCCACGCCTGCGACTCGGCGTAGGGGCCAGCCGTGATGTCCTTGTGGCTGATCGACGGGTCGAAGGTCTTCAGCACCGCCTGCAACTGGTCGTCGCGGAAGATCCGCGCGTTGCCGTAGTAGCGGTCTTCCAGGGACAGGGCACCTCGGCGCAGCAGGTCCTTGCCCCGCGTGCCTTCCGGGATCTTCGTCGACAGGCTGCCCATCGCCTTGCGCAGTGCGCCGGGGACCTTCTCGAACGCGGCCAGGGAGATGGGTTCCTTGTAGATCGTGTAGCCGCCGAACAGCTCGTCCGCGCCCTCGCCGGACAGGACGACCTTCACGTGGCGGCGGGCCTCCCGCGCGATGAACCACAGCGGCACCAGCGCCGGGTCCGCCACCGGGTCGTCCAGGTACCAGACGATCAGCGGGAGAGCCTCCATCATCTCTTCCGCGTTCACGGTCCGGACCACGTGTTTCACGCCGATCGCCGCCGCCGACTCGGCTGCCACGTCGACCTCGGAGTAGCCCTCGCGCTCGAAACCCGTGGTGAAGGTGATCAGGTTCGGGTTGTGCTCGCGGGCGAGCGCGGCGATGGCCGTGGAGTCGATGCCGCCGGAGAGGAAAGAGCCGACGGTCACGTCGGCGCGCATGTGCTTGGCCACCGAGTCGCGCATGACCTCGGCGATCTCGTCGTACAGCCGCTCGGGGTCCTTCGCCGCCGTCGGGCGGAACGTGTGGAAGAAGTACCGGTCCGTCCGCAGCTCGCCGCCGGGGGAGACGGTGAACGAGTGGCCGGACTCGATCCGCCTGACCTCGTTGTGCAGGCTCTCCGGCTCCGGGACGTACTGCAGCGTCAGGTAGTGCTGCAGGGCGGTGCGGTCCAGCGACGGGCGCAGGTGCAGGCGCGGAGCCAGCTCCAGGAGCGCCTTCTTCTCGCTCGAGAAGGCGACACCACCGGGGCCGGACGAGTAGAACAGCGGCTTGATGCCGAACGGGTCGCGAGCGCCGAAGACCTCGCGGCGGCGCCAGTCCCAGATGACGAAGGCGAACATGCCGCGCAGCTTCTGGACGGCGGCCGGGCCGAGGTAGTGGTAGAGCGCGACGATGACCTCGCTGTCACCGTGCGTGCGCATGGTCGCGCCGTGCTGGGAGATCAGTTCCTCACGCAGCTCGAGGTAGTTGTAGATCTCACCGTTGAACAGCAGCGTGTAGCGCTCCTGCACGCCCTCCGGGCTCCAGTGCAGCGGCTGGTGGGAGTGGTCGACGTCGATGATGGACAGCCGGTTGAAGCCGAAGACCACTTCGTCGCCGGTCCAGGTGCCGGTTTCGTCCGGGCCGCGGTGGCGCTGGCACCGCATCGCCGCGGCGACCGCGTCCCTGGCGGCGACGGCATCCTGTTCGGTCGGGCACACCACACCAAGCAGACCGCACACGGTTCGGCACAACCTTCCCTGTCGAGTGCTTGTGAGGGGTAAGTATGGCCGTCTCGGCCAGGACGGCCCCTAAGCGGTGTGGCCTGGGCCTCTCGGCTAGGCTCCAACGCTGTGATCACCGGTCTTCCTAGGAGGGATCGCGCAGTGAGCGGAACGCAGCGTTCGCGGGCATCGCGACTGACCACCATCGGTGGGCTCGTCGGGTTGGTCGCGTTCACCGCGACGGGCTGCTCCGGCAGCGAGGTCCTGCGTTTCGGCTGGCCCGAGGGGGTCACGCCGCAGTCCGAGCGCATGGTGGACTTCTGGACCTGGACGGTCATCGCGTCACTGGTCGTCGGCGTCATCATGTGGGCGCTCATCCTGTGGCCGGTCATCGCGCACCGCAAGAAGGGCGACGCCCTCCCGAGGCAGTTCCAGTACAACCACTTCCTCGAGTTCATCTACACGGGCATCCCGTCGATCATCGTGGTGGTGCTGTTCTACTTCACGGTGACCACGCAGAACTTCGTGCTCGCCGAGGAATCCGAGGACAACGTCGACGTCAACGTCGGCGTGCTGGCCTTCCAGTGGAACTGGCAGTTCACCTACAACGAGTACGCCACCGCCGACGGCCGCACCGTCGTGCCGCGCACCTCCGACGGCGAGCTGGTCACCACCACCGGCAGCACGACGGAGATCCCGCTGCTGGTGCTCCCCGCGCAGAAGACCATCCATTACGACCTGCGCGCGCGTGACGTCATCCACTCGTTCTTCGTGCCGGAGTTCCACTTCAAGCGGGACGTCTTCCCGTACCCGGAGAAGAACAACCAGGACAACACGTTCCAGAACTCGATCGACCGCGAGGGCTCGTTCGTGGGCCGCTGCGCCGAGCTGTGCGGCACCTACCACTCGGGCATGAACTTCGAGGTCCGCGCCCTGAGCCCGGAGCGGTTCGACGACTACATGCAACTGCGCGTCACCACGAACGAGAACACCGGCAAGCCGTTCACGGCAGCCGAGGCCCTTGCCCGCATGGGTGAGGACGACCCGTCGTGTGGCGAGCTGTGCAGCCCGACCGCCGTGACCACGTCCCCGTTCAACTCGGACCGCACCGCGCGGACCTCGTCGAACTGACGTCTGGAGAGGACTGACTCATGAAGGTCGAAGCCAGGCTCTTCGACGTGACGACGGCGTTCTTCTTCATCGCCGCCATCGTGTACGGCTTCTGGGCCAAGGAGCCGGTCGGCATCGTCGGCCTCATCCTGACCGGCGGGTTGTCGCTGATCATCGGCTCGTACTTCCACTTCGTCGCCCGGCGCGTCGAGCGGCGGCCGGAGGACAACCCCGAGGCCGAGATCAGTGACGGTGCCGGCGAGGTGGGGTTCTTCTCCGCCGGGTCCTACTGGCCCGTCGGCATCGCCGCTTCCGGTGGTCTCGCCGCGATCTCCATCGCCTTCTGGCAGGTGTGGCTGTTGGTGGTCGCGATGGTGCTCGTGCTGGCCACGGTGGGTGGGCTCGTGTTCGAGTACCACACCCGGCCGGACGCCACCGACTGACAGTTGGCTCGCTCAGGGCGCGTTCCGGTCTTCCGGGACGCGCCCTTTCGCGTTGGTGGCTTGGTTCGGAAGGGCCCGCTTCGGGCACTAGGTGCGATGAAGGACCCCTTCGTAACGCCTGCTGCGATGAAGGACCCCTTCGTTGCGTTCACCGTGATGAAGGGCCCCTTCGTAACGCGCGGTGTGATGAAGGGCCCCTTCATGACATCGGTCCACGTCCCGAAAAGCGCCGTTCACGGCGCGAAGGCCAACCGAGCGCGGGGCGGAAGCCCGCCACAAGGGGCTCCCTGCCATCCCGTCGACCTGGCGAAGCCCGATCACACCGGATCAAGGGGGCACCAACAACCCAAACCGGCGGCGAACGCTGGGACCGCCCCCTTGAGCCGGTGTGATAGCCCGTAGGGAGGTCGACGGGATGGCAGGCAGACCCGCACCCAACGCAACCAAACAACCCCAAGCCATCCCAGAGACCTGCCCCTCCGGCGAGGAGCCCCCGGAGGGCACACCCGCCCGGCGGAGGCCGTGGGGCGAGGACAACCCCGTTTGGCAAAGACCCACGTCAGACGCAACCGACCGCGTCAGGCCAGTTCCTGGCTCCGCGTGATCCAGCGGTCCAGCAGCTTCGCCGCCTTGCCGGAGTCGATGGCGTCCGCGGCGATCTCCAGGCCCGCCGTCAGGTCGGCCGTCAGATCGGCCGTGAGGCCGCGGAACGCGGCGATCGTGCCTGCCGCGTTGATCAGGACCGTGTCGCGGACCGCGCCCGCGTCGCCGGCGATCAGGGCCTTCAGGACCTTCGCGTTGTCGGCCGCGTCGCCGCCTGCCAGTGCGTCCGGGGCTGCCGGGGCCACACCCAGCTCGGCCGGGTCGATCACGTCCTCGCGGACGGTCCCGCCCGAGGCGACCCACGCCTTCGTCGTCGTCGTGGTCGTGATCTCGTCCAGCCCGTCGTTGCCGCGGACCACGAGCACGGAGAAGCCGCGGGACGCGAGCACCTCCGCCACCACCGGGGCCAGGCGCTCGTGAGCGCAGCCGACCAGCGCGGACGTCGGCTGGGCCGGGTTCGTCAGCGGGCCGAGGATGTTGAAGACCGTCGGGATGCCCAGCTCCTTGCGGGTGGGACCAGCGTGGCGCAGTGCCGGGTGGAAGGCCGGGGCGAAACAGAAACCGATCCCCAGCTCGCGGACGCAGGTGGCGACCGCCTCAGGGGAGAGTTCGATCACCACGCCGAGGGACTCCAGCACGTCCGCGGCACCGCAGCGGGACGACTGGGCGCGGTTCCCGTGCTTCACGACCGGCACGCCCGCGGCGGCCACCACCAGCGCGCTCATCGTGGAGATGTTCACACTGCCGGACTGGTCACCACCCGTGCCGACGACGTCCGCGGCGGCCACGTCGAGGGGGACCCGGCGCGCGTGCGACAGCATCACCGTCGCCAGACCGGCCACCTCGGCAGGGGTCTCACCCTTGGACCGCAGCGCGGCGGCGAACGCGCCGATCTGACCGCCGGTCGCCCGGCCGGTCATGATCTCTTCCATCGCCCACGACGTGTCGTCGGTGGTCAGGTCCTCACGCGCGACCAACCGGCCCAGCAGGCCGGGCCAGGTCTGTGTCATCCGTGCTCACCCCTGTACGACTGGGAGCTGCTTGTTGCGCAGCACGTCGGCGACCGTCTCCGCGGCGGCCAGCGGGTCGAGCGGGTGCACGATGACCGCGTCGGCCTGCGACCAGGTGGCGAGCCAGCGGTCGTCCTTGCGGCGGATCGCGATCACGATCGGGGGGCAGTCGTCGATCTCGTGCTTGAGCTGCCTGCACAGCCCGATGCCGCCGGTCGGCTGCGACTCGCCGTCGAGGATGGCCAGGTCGACCTTGCCCGCGTCCATCTCCATCAGCACGTCGGCGATGGTCGCGGACTCGTGGTAGGTCACCCGGCCGAGATCGGCGGCGGGACGGCGCCCGACGGCTGTGAGAATCCTCTCCCGGACCTCCGGCCGGTGGCTGAACACGAGGATCTTCAGCGGGGAGCTCATGGCGGTGCCTCCGGCGAGACGGTGTTGGACGAGAGAACCGGGCAGGTCCGGACACCTCGATGCTATCCGGCACGACTTCGCGGCCCGCAGGTGCCTGACCGAGCCCCGACGATCTCCCCGAGCGCCCCGACGCGCCGCAACCCCGATCAGCTGACCTGTGCAAGCACAGGCAATAATGCCCGCGTGACGACAGCAGCGCCCTCAATCAGCCAGCGTGTGCACTCGCTGAACCGGCCGAACATGGTCAGCGTCGGCACCATCGTGTGGCTGGCCAGCGAGCTGATGTTCTTCGCGGGCCTTTTCGCCATGTTCTTCACGGTGAAGGCCCAGAACGACACCGGTCATTGGCCTCCGCCGCCCTACCACCTCGATGTGCCCTACGCGCTCGTTGTCACGATCGTGCTGGTCGCCTCGTCTCTCACCTGTCAGATGGGTGTGTTCGCGGCGGAGCGGGGCGACGTGTTCGGGTTGCGGCGGTGGTACACGATCACGCTGGCGATGGGCACGTTCTTCGTGCTCGGCCAGGCGTACGAGTACTACACGCTCGTCGGGGAGGGCCTCACCATCCCGTCCTCGGCCTACGGCACGGTCTTCTACCTGACCACCGGGTTCCACGGTCTGCACGTGACCGGCGGTCTCATCGCGTTCGTGTACCTGCTCATGCGCACCAAGATGAGCAAGTTCACACCGGCACAGGCCACGTCGGCCATCGTCGTGTCCTACTACTGGCACTTCGTGGACATCGTCTGGATCGGCCTGTTCACCGTCATCTACTTCATTCCGTGATGCGAACGAGCCGCCGACTCGCCGGGTCCGAACTGACATCAGTAGAGGTTGCCGCACAATGACGACACAGCCCAAGAAACGCAGGGGACGTACCAAGCTCCGGCGCCGCGTCGCGGGCCTGCTGGCGCTGGGTATCGCGCTGATGGGTGTCGGCGCGCTGTACAGCGTGCTCGTGCCAGAGCCGCAGACCGCGCAGGCCCAGCAGGACCCGGTCATGGTGCGCGAGGGCGCGAAGATCTACAACAACACGTGCATCAGCTGTCACGGCGCGAACCTCGAAGGTGTGAAGGACCGCGGCCCGAGCCTCATCGGCGTCGGCGAGGCCAGCGTGTACTTCCAGACCTCGACCGGCCGCATGCCCGCCGTCGCCCAGAGCGCGCAGATCCCGGAGAAGCCCCGGGTGCTGTCGCCGCAGGAGGTCGACGCGGTCTCGGCCTACGTCCAGGCCAACGGTGGCGGCGTGGAGATGCCGGAGGAGAAGGGCGCGGCGCTGCGCGGGGAGGACCCTGCCCGCGGCGGCGAGCTGTTCCGGTTCAACTGCGCGTCCTGCCACAACTTCACCGGCCGCGGCGGTGCGCTGTCGTCCGGCAAGGAGGCACCCGCCCTCGACGGCGTCGCCGAGGAGGAGATGTACGCGGCCATGCTGTCCGGCCCGCAGAACATGCCTCGTTTCTCCGAGCGGCAGCTGTCGCCGGAGGAGAAGAAGGACATCATCGCCTACGTCAAGTCGGTGACGGACGGCAACAACAACCCCGGTGGTAGCCCGATCGGCGGTCTCGGTCCGCAGTCGGAGGGCTTCATCGCATTCGTCGTCGGGATTGCCGCTCTGCTCGGCATCACGTTGTGGATCGGGGCAAAACATTGAGCACGCAGAAGCCTGAGGAACTGCCGAGCGAGGAGGAGCTCGCGCAGATGTCCCGGGACGAGCTGGTCAAGCTCGGAAGCAAGCTCGACGGCGTCGAGCTGGTGGAGTACCCGGACCCGTGGCCGGTCAAGGGCACCCGCGCGGAGAAGCGGGCCGAGCGCATGGTCGCGTTCTGGTTCGCCCTGTCGGGTCTCGCCGGTCTCGCGTTCGTCGTCGCCTTCATCTGGTGGCCCGCGAAGTACGTGGCGCCGGACGAGGACGGGCACCTCATGTACTCGCTGTACACGCCGGTCATCGGCCTCACCCTGGGTGTCGCGATCCTCGCCGTCGGCATCGGCGTGCTGAACTACACGCGGAAGTTCGTCCCGCACGAGATCGCGGTCCAGGAGCGGCACGACGGCGGCTCGAACGAGCTGGACAAGGCGACGATCCTCGCCAACCTGGCCGACGCGGGCAACCGCAGCACCATCTCCCGCCGCCCGATGATCAAGCGGTCGCTGGCGTTCGGTGGCGGTGTGCTGGGCCTCGCGCTCACCGCGCTGCCGCTCGGCAGCCTCCTGCGTAACCCGCACGCGCAGTCCGACAACAAGGACGGCCTGATCCACACCCCGTGGCAGCACACGAAGGAAGGCGAGAAGGTCTTCCTGCGCCGCGCCACAGGCACGGACGAGGTCTCTCTCGTGCGTCCGGAGGACATGGACGCGGGTGCCATGGACACGGTGTTCCCGTACCGCGAGGGCGACACCGCCCACGACTGGACGAAGATGCTCCTGCGTGGCGACAGTCCCGTGATGCTGATCCGCCTGCGGCCCGCCGACGCGGCCCGGGTGATCAAGCACGAGGGCCAGGAGGACTTCAACTACGGCGACTTCTACGCCTACACGAAGATCTGCAGCCACGTCGGGTGCCCGACCTCCCTGTACGAGCAGCGGACCAACCGGATCCTGTGCCCGTGCCACCAGTCCCAGTTCGACGCGCTGCAGTACGCCAAACCGGTGTTCGGCCCGGCCACCCGCAAGCTGGCGCAGCTGCCCATCGCGGTGGACGAGGAGACCGGGTACTTCATCTCGACCGGTGACTTCATCGAGCCGATCGGACCCGCCTACTGGGAGCGGAAGTCATGAGCGGAATCACCACGCCCACGAAGCCCGACAACCTGGTCATGCGGGCGGCCGGTGGCGCGGCCAAGTGGGCCGACGACCGGTACCACCCGGCCGGTGGCCTGCGCCGCCAGCTGAACAAGGTCTTCCCGACGCACTGGTCGTTCCTGCTCGGCGAGATCGCGCTGTACAGCTTCATCGTGCTGCTGCTCTCCGGCACCTACCTTGCGCTGTTCTTCGACCCGTCGATGGCCCACGTCACCTACCAGGGCTCGTTCGCGAACCTGCGCGGTCTCGAGATGTCGCGGGCCTACGAGTCGACGCTGTACATCACGTTCGACGTGCGCGGCGGCCTGTTCGTGCGCCAGGTGCACCACTGGTCGGCGCTGCTGTTCATGCTGTCGCTGACGATCCACATGTTCCGCACGTTCTTCACCGGCGCGTTCCGCAGGCCGCGTGAGGTCAACTGGGTCATCGGTGTCCTGATCTTCCTGCTCGGCTGCTTCGAGGGCCTCGCGGGCTACTCGCTGCCGGACGACCTGCTGTCGGGCGCCGGCCTGCGCATCACCTCGGGCCTCACGATGTCGATCCCGGTGATCGGCACCTGGGCGAACTGGCTGCTGTTCGGCAGCGAGTTCCCCGGCACGGAGATCATCCCCAGGCTGTACACGCTGCACATCCTGCTGATCCCGGGCATCCTGCTCGCGCTGATCGGTGTGCACGTCGGTCTGGTCTGGTACCAGAAGCACACGCAGTTCCCCGGCGTGCGGCGCAAGGAGACCAACGTCGTCGGCGTCCGCATCATGCCGACGTTCGCGCTGAAGGCCGGTGGCTTCACCGCCGTCGTCATCGGTGTGACCGCCCTGCTCGGTGGTCTGTTCCAGATCAACCCGGTGTGGAACTTCGGGCCGTTCTCGCCGGCCCAGGTCTCGGCGGGCACCGTGCCCGACTGGTACATGGGCTGGACCGACGGCCTGGTCCGGCTGTGGCCCGCGTGGGAGGTCTACCTCGGGAACTACACGATCCCGGCGGCGTTCTTCCCCTTCATGATGGGCCTGCCACTACTCGGTGGCGTGGCACTGGTCTATCCGTGGATCGAGAAGAAGTTCACCAAGGACTACGCGCACCACAACCTGCTGCAGCGGCCGCGTGACGTGCCGGTCCGCACCAGCCTCGGTGCGATGGCGATCACGTTCTTCATGGTGTCGCTGCTGTCGGCCGCGAACGACGTGCTCGCCGAGAAGTTCGACATCTCGCTGAACGCGACGACGTGGATGGGCCGCATCGGGTTGCTGGTGCTGCCGCCGCTGGCGTACGCGATCACGTACCGCCTGTGCCTCGGCCTGCAGCGGTCCGACCGGATGGTGCTGGAGCACGGTGTCGAGACCGGCATCATCAAGCGGCTGCCGCACGGTGAGTTCATCGAGGTCCACCAGCCGCTCGGCCCGGTGGACGACCACGGTCACCCGATCCCGCTCGAGTACCAGGGCGCACCGGTGCCGAAGAAGATGAACAAGCTCGGCTCGGCCGGTGAGCCGGTCGCCGGGTCGCTGCTGAGGCCGGACCCGCCGGAGGAGACGGCGGCACTGGCCAAGGCCCGCGCGGCGCAGCACGGCCACGGCGCCGAGCTGGAGTCCGGTTCCGGTGAGACGGAGACGGGCACCGAGATCGCGAAGACACAGGACGACCCGTCCAAGAAGATTTGACGTTGAACACCCGGTCGATGGCGGCCGTCGCACTCATCGCGGCGGCCGCCATCGGCGTTGCCGGGTGCGGCGCGGGCGCGTCCGCCCCGAACCCCGCCCGCACCGCGGGCCGGTCGGCGGCGGCGACCCCACCCGGTAACGGCAACGGCGCGCGGCAGGAGGACTGTCCCCTGCCCGACTCCGGCTTCGACTGCGACTTCCAGCGCCGGATCGCGGCGGTGGGGCGGTACCTGCCGACCCGCCCTGGCACCACCGGCGTGGTCCTCCGCGACCGTGAGACGGGCGCCGTGTGGCGCAACGACCAGGCGACGGACCTGACGTGGACGGCGTCGACGATCAAGCTCGCGATGGTGGTGGACCTGTTCACCCGCGACCGGGCGGGCGAGATCACCCTCACGTCCACCGACCGCGCCCTGATCCAGTCGATGCTGCACTCGTCGGACGACGACGCCGCGGACACCCTGTGGCACCGCTACGCGGGCGACGACCACATGGCGTACAACGACAACTTCCCCTCCTACGGGCTGACCGGCCTGGAACCGGAGGAGGGCTACACGGACTTCTACCCGTACTGGGGCTTCCAGAAGTGCACGGCCGACGACCTGGACCGGCTCATCCAGTACGTCCTGACCGAGCTGCCCGCCGACGACCGCGCGTACGTGGTGGGTGAGATGCGCACGGTCGCGGAGAACCAGCGGTGGGGCGTGTGGGGCGCGGGCCCGGCCGCCCAGCCGGGCAACAAGAACGGCTGGTCGGAAGAGGACACGGGCTGGGTCATGAACACCGTCGGCTTCGCCGGCCCGGAGGAGCGCTACACCCTGGCCGCGATGAACGACCTGGCCGGCGCCGGCGACGAGGACACCGGCCGCGACACGGTGACCCACGTGGCCGAACTGCTGTTCGCCGGGCGCTTCTGACGGTCCTCTTGCTGCCAGCGCGCGCACGCAGCCGTCGTTCGGCTAGCAGGTCGGTCACCATCTCGCCACCGCGGGTGCCGCCGTGGTCAACGGTGCGCTGTCCTTCGGGAACGCCGCGCTCAACAACCGCATCGGCGATCTCAAGAAGACGCTCGGTGACACTCGCAGCACCGACGAGCAACGGGCCCGCGGCCCAGGAGGAGCTGTCCGAGGCCAGCCGCCTGCTCGACCATTCCGAGGGGTATCCGCCAGGTGACACGAGAACGGAGAACGCACGCGATGGTGCCGGAGAGCCCGGACGAGACCCGGTCGCTGACAGCGCTCGAGAAGGACGACTGGGGCGCCGCACCCCCGGACGCGACCCATCTCATGTCCACGGTGCACCGGCTGCGGCACGTTCCGGTCGGCGAGCTGAGCCCCGGTGATCTTCGCGTGCTCATCGGCCAGAACGTCGGCGTCGACGTCCTCGTGCCGCGTGCGCTGGCCGTGTTGCGTGCCGAGCCGCTGGTCACCGGCACCTACTACCCCGGTGACCTGCTGGTCGCCGTGCTGGAACTCCCGGTGTCGTACTGGACGGCGCACCCGGCCGAGCACGCCGAGGTCGAACGTGTCCTCGACGGCCTCGTCGTCGAGGACAGCCAGCTCCGGGCCGACATCAAGCTGTTCCGTGACGTCACGGGCACCCTGCGGTCGCCAGGTCAGCGGTAGAACGGCAGCCTCGGGTCCGGTTCCTGCTTCTCCCACGTCTCGCGGATCCAGCCGTGGGCCGGGTCGTCGCTGATCAGCCAGGCTCGGTCGGTGCCGGGGCCCGCCATGACGTTCAGGTAGTAGAGGTCGTAGCCGGGGGTGGCCATCGACGGGCCGTGCCAGCCGTGCGGGATCAGCACCACGTCGTCGGTGCGGACCTCCTCCAGGATGTCGATCGGGCGTTCCGGGGTGCCGTACACGCGTTGGTAGCCCATCCCGCCATTGGCGACCTCGAAGTAGTAGATCTCCTCCAGCTCGCACTCGCCGTCCCGGGCCTCGTCGTGTTTGTGCGGGGGGTACGACGACCAGTTGCCGCCCGGGGTGAGGACCTCGCACGCGATCAGCTTGTCCGCCTCGAAGGCGGCGGGGGTGCAGAAGTTGTTGACCTGCCTGCTGCAGCCGCCCGCGCCGCGCAGCTCCACCGGGGTGTTCGCCGCCGGTACGTGGCGGACCGGCAGGCGCCGGTCGCACACCGCCGACGGGAACGCGATCTTCGCCGGTGCCTCGGCCGTCACCGTCGCCGTGCAGTCGCGGGGGAGGTACAGGAAGTCCGTGTTCGCCGTGAAGACCGACTCGCGTCCCGCCAAGTCGTACCGCGCACCCGCCACGGACACCGTGCAGCTCCCCGAGAGCGGCAGCACCAACGTCTCCGACTCGCCTGTCGACAGCTCCAGCGGCCCGTCCAGCGTCAGTACCTTCAGACCGCTGTACGTCCAGCCCGCCGACGCCGGGGTGATCTCCACCGCCGTCACAGCAGGCCTGCCGCGGTGTTCACGGCGCCCGCCACGTCGCCGTCCGGTGGGTACAGCAGCGACCGGCCCACCACCAGCCCCATCACCGTCGGCAGCCGCAAGGCGCGGGACCAGCGTTCGTACGTCGCGTCCTGGTCCGCCGCCACCTCGCCGCCGAGGAGCAGCGTCGGCAGCGTCGTCGCCGACAGCACCTGCGCCATGTCGTCACCGCCGTCGCCGATCACCGGGACCTTCAGCCACGTGTACGCGGACGTGCTGCCCAGGCCGGACGCCACGGTCACCGCTCTGGTCGCGGCCTCCACCGACAGGTCGTTCCGCAGCCTGCCGTCGTCCCGGGTCGAGATGAACGGTTCCACCATCGCGGTCAGCCGGTGCTCGGCCAGCGTGCTCACCGCGGTCGCGCAGGCCGCCAGCGTCGCGACGGTGCGGTCGTCGGTGTAGTCGACGCGCAGCAGCATCTTGCCGCCGTCGAAGCCCGCGCGGACGAGCGAGGGCGCGTCGTAGCCGGTGAACCGGTCGTCCATCTCGAAGGCCGCGCCGGCCAGGCCGCCCCTGTTCATGGAGCCGAACACGCTCTTGTCGTGCAGTGCGCCCAGCAACAGCAGGTCTTCCAGGATGTCCGCGGTGCCGAGCACGCCCGTCACGCTCGGGTGCGCCAGCGCTGTGCGCAGCCGGGTCAGCAGGTCCGCCCGGTCGGCCATGGCGAGCGGGTCCGCGCCGGCGCGCAGCGAGCCCCGGGCCGGGTGGTCCGCGGCGATGACCAGAGCCTTCCCCCAACTCCCCAACGGTGAGTCGCGGCGGGTCCTGGCCAATGCCAGTTCGGCGATCCGCTCCGGGTGGAGTGCCCGGATCTCTGTGATCTTCCGCAGGTCGTCATCCCGCATCCAGGACCGCCTCCACCTCGTCGGTCGTCGGCATCGCCGACGAGCAGGACAGGCGGGACGCCACGATGGCGCCCGCCGCGTTGGCGAACCGCATGGTGCGTGCGGTGTCCCAGCCGGACAGCAGGCCGTGGCACAGCGCGCCGCCGAACGCGTCGCCCGCGCCGAGACCGTTCACCACCTCGACCGGGTGCGCCGGCACCTCGACCGCGCCCGTGTTGTCCACCGCCAGCACGCCCTTCGGTCCCTGCTTCACCACCGCGAGCCGGACTCCCTTGGCCCGCAACGCTTCCGCGGCCTCGGCCGGGTCGCGGGTGGCGACCGCCGTTTCGCACTCGTCGAGGTTGCCGACCGTCACCGTCACGTGTTCGAGCGCCTCCTGCACCCACCGGCGCGCCGCCCCGCGGGACCGCCAGAACGCCGGGCGGTAGTCCAGGTCCAGCACGGTGAGCGCCGCCGGGTCACGGGCCCGCAGCGCCGCCAGCGTCGCCGAGCGGCTCGGCTCGTCGCACAGGCCCGTCACCGTCACCCACAGGACCTTCGCCGCGCGGATCGCGTCGAGGTCCAGCTCGTGTTCGTGGATCACCAGATCGGGTGCCTTGGGCAGGCGGTAGAAGTAGATGGGGAAGTCGTCGGGCGGGAAGATCTCGCAGAACGTGACCGGTGTCGGCAGGTCCGGCACGTCGGTGACGTACCGGTCGTCGACGCCGAAGTCTCGCAGCGCGCGGTGCAGGTACTCGCCGAACGGGTCCGCACCCGTCCTGCTCACCAGCGCGACGCGGTGCCCGTACCGCGCGACGGCCACGGTCACGTTGCCCGCGGTGCCGCCCAGGTACTTGGCGAACGTCTCGACGTCCGCCAGCCCGACGCCGGTCTGCTGCGGGTAGATGTCCACGCCGAGCCTGCCCATGGCGATCACGTCCAAGGGATCACCCACTCGTCACCTCCATGCTGCGTGCCGCGTCCGCCCTGGTCAGCCAGCCACGCCAGCTCGCTGCCGCCCGTGCGGGCTCGGTCCAGGGCTGTGAGCATCGAACCATCCGGGTGCCCTGCCGATCCAGCCATCGCAACACGAGTGCCACCTCTTCCGCGGGCGCCCCGCGCAGCGGACCCTCGCCGGGTACCACGGTCTCCGCCGCCGCGGCGAGCGCGTCCACCACCGGCATCGGCGGCACCCCGCGCCGCGCCACCCCCGCCGACGCCAGCCTGCCGTACCGGACCACCGCGAACTCCCAGCCGTGGTTCCCGTCCGGCCGCGCCGCGATCAGCTCCGGCACCGCCGCGAGCGCGGCCAGCCGCTGCCCCCGGTCCAGCGCGCGGACCAGCACGCTCAGCCGGTCCCGGTCGACACCCGCCTGCTCGAACCGCTCCGCCGCCGCGTGCGCCCGCAGCCGCCGCTCCAGCACGTGCAGCGGGTCCAGGAGCCTGCCCGCCACCAGCGACACGAACGACGACACCGACGGCGCGTACTCGTCGGTCGTCTGCCTGCCGGCGCAGGGCGCCTGGCAGCGGTGCAGCTCCGCCAGCGCGCAGGGCGTGGCCCCGGCGCGCTGTGCCGGGATCCGCACCGTGCACGGCCGGATGCCGGTGGCGTCCTGCAGCGCCACCATCGCGTCCTCGGCCAGTCCCCGCGACCGGAACGGGCCCAGCGCGCCGCCGCGCGGTGTCCGCACCAGTGACAGGCGCGGGAACGGCTCGTCGGTGAGCGTCAGCCACCACGCCTGCTTCGGGTTCTTCGACCGCCGGTTGTACGCGGGCTTGTGCGCCGACAGCAGCCGCAGCTCGCGGACCTGCGCCTCCAGCGAGTGTGCGCACTCGACGTGGTCCACCCGCACCGCGAGCGCCACCATCTCCCGCAGCCTGCGCCTGGTCTCGCTCGCCGTGAAGTACTGTCGCACCCGCCTGCGCAGGTCGCTCGCCGTGCCGACGTACAGCACCTCCTCGCCCGGCCCGCGGAACAGGTACACCCCCGGCGTCGACGGCAGGTGCGCCGCCATGGTCCGCTTGCGGCGCTGCTCCGGGGTGACGTCCGGGATGTAGTCGTGCAGTTCCTCGAGGGTCTGCACACCGAGCGACCCGACCCGCTCCAACAAGGAGTGGAAGACGTCGACGGTGGCCCGCGCGTCCATGAGCGCGCGGTGGTTCGGGGTGGTCGAGGCTCCCAGGAGCGCCGCCAGCGCGGACAGCCGGCAGCTCGGGGCCTCCTCCCTGGTCAGGACCCGCCGAGCCAGCTGGACCGTGCACACGACCGCGGGTTTCGGCCAGCGGTAACCGTGCCGCTCGCAGGCCTTGCGCACGAAGTTGGTGTCGAACCCGGCGTTGTGCGCCACCAGCACCGCACCGCTGATGAACTCCATGAACGCGGGCAGGACCGCGTCCAGCCGCGGCGCGGTGTACACCATCGCGTCGGTGATGCCGGTCAGCGCGACGATCTCCGGGGGGATGCCGCGGCCGGGGTCCACGAGCGTGGCGAACTCGCCGAGCACCTCGCCGCCGCGGACCTTCACCGCGCCGAACTCGGTGATGGTGTCCTCGTCGCTGACCCCGGTGGTCTCGAGGTCGAACACGACGAAGGTGGTGGCCCGCAGCGGCGTGCCCAGCTCGTCGAACGCGAGCTGGCCGCCCGCCCCCGGTTTGGTCATGCCCGGCAAGCTAGACCCGACCACCGACAAAGCCGGTCGGTGCGCCTCCGACCTGGGGACTAACCTGTAGAGATGGTGCCGTCGATCCAGCCGGTCGATCCAGTCGAACCGGTGGACGGGCCGTCCGAGGAGGACGGCGAGTCCACTGTGGACTGGACCGCGCTGCCGGACGCCGTGCGCACCAGGATCGCCGAGCTCGGCGCGGACGCGCTCGGCGCGTTGCCCAAGGTAGACGTGCCGCAACAGCTGCGCGCGGTCGCCAAGTTCACCCCCGCCAAGCGGGCCAGGCTCGGCGCGGGCGCCATCATCGCGAGCCTGCGGGACTCGGTCGCGTTCCGCACCGCCGTCGTCGAGTGGTGCCGCGAGCACCGGCCGGCCACGCTCGACCTGTCCGGTGACGACCCGGTCGCCGTCGCCGCCGCCGCGGTGCTCCAGGGCGCGGACACCGCGCCCCACTACCTCGAGCTGGTGTCGCGCCGCGCGTCCGACGCGGGCCTGCGGGCCCAGCGGGACGCGGCGGTCGTCCGCGCGGAGAAGGCGGAGACCGAGCTGGCGAAGGTGCGTGCCGAGCTGGAGGACGTGCAGGACGCCGTGGACCGGGTCCGCGCGGAGGGCGAGGCCGAGCTGGAACGGCTCCGCAAACGCCTGCGTGAGCAGGGTGTCCGGGTGCGCAACGCCAAGGACGAGGCGGAGAACGCGGCGGGTGCGATCGAGCGGATCCGTGCCGAGACGCGGGCCGAGCTCGCCGCGCTCACCGACCAACGCGACCGCGAGCGGGAGCGGGCCGAGACCGAACGGGCCCGCGCGGAGCGGGCCGAGGCGGACGCCGAGATGGCCAGGCAGTCCGCGCGCGAGGCCAGGCAGGCGGACGAGGTCCGGCTCGCGTTGCTCGTCGACACGCTCGACGGCGCGGTCACGGGCCTGCGCAGGGAACTGGCACTGGGTGGCTCCGGCCCCCGGCCCGCCGACCTCGTGCGCGGCGCGACGGAGGCCCAGGGCTCGGTCGGCCGCGTCGAGGACCCGGCCGCGCTGGACCGGCTGCTCGCACTGCCGACTGTGCACGTCGTGGTCGACGGCTACAACGTCACCAAGACCGGTTACCCCGAGCTGTCGCTCTCCGACCAGCGCGAACGCCTCATCCGGCAGCTCGCGGCGCTCGCCGCCCGCACGTCCGCCGAGGTGACGCTCGTGTTCGACGGTGCGGGTGTGGTGGCGGTGCCGACGACCGCGCCGCGGGGTGTGCGGGTCCTGTTCTCCGACCCCGGCGTGCTCGCCGACGACGTGATCCGCGCGCTGGTCACGGCAGAGCCGGAAGGGCGCCCGGTGGTCGTCGTGACCTCCGACCGAGCCGTCGCCGACTCGGTGCGCCGCCGCGGCGCGCACCCCGTTCCGTCGGCCGTTCTGCTCGCCCGCCTCGGACGGAGCTGACCTGTCGGTGGCCGGCGCTACGGTCACCGCATGACAACTTTGGAGAACCGGCCGGGCACCGCGCTGATCGTCATCGACGTGCAGAACGGTGTGGTCGCGGGGGCACACGAGCGCGACGCGGTGGTCGCGAACATCGCGACGCTGGTCGGCAGGGCGCGCGAGGAGAAGGTCCCCGTCGTGTGGGTCCAGCACTCCAGCGACGAGCTGCCGAAGGGGAGCGACACCTGGCAGTACGTGCCGGAGCTGCCGCCCGGTGACGGGGAGCCGGTCGTGGAGAAGGAGTACGGCGACTCGTTCGAGGACACGACCCTGGAGTCGGTGTTGTCGGAGCTGAAGGTGGGGCGGCTGATCGTGGCGGGCGCGCAGACCGACGCCTGTGTCCGTTCGACGCTGCACGGTGCGTTCACCAGGGGCTACGACGCGATCCTGGTCGGCGACGCGCACACGACGGAGGACCTCACGCAGTGGGGCGCGCCGTCACCGGCGGAGGTCATCTCGCACACCAACCTGTACTGGAGCTTCCAGACGGCGCCGGGCCGCGAGGCCGGGACGGTCAAGACGGAGGAGGTCGACTTCGCCTCCTAGTGCTGTGTCCACCAACGTTTGCCGGGTCCTGCGGCGGGTCCGGCCAAGCCGACGGTGATCGCCGTACCCGGGGTGGGGCTGGGTTTGCCGTGAAAGTCGCGTTCAGGGCATCGCCGGTGCTGTGAAAGGCGCGTTGAGGGCGTTGAGTGCCCTGAAAGCGCCTTTCGCAGCGTGGCCAATGCCGTGAAAGCGCCTTTCACGGCACAACGGACGTCGTGAGGGTGCGCGGGAGACGCCGGGGGGCGCCAGGGGCGCGAGCCCCACACCACACCCCAGGCAGACCGACCCATGCCAAAGAACCGAAGATGCCAACCCGGAGCCATCCCGGAGACCTGCCCCTCCGGCGAGGAGCCGCCGGAGGCAAAACCCGCCCGCGGAGGCAACCCGCCCGCGGAGGCAACCCGCCCGCGGAGGCAACCCGCCCGCGGAGGCAACCCGCCCGCGGAGGCAACCCGCCCGGCGAAGACACCCGTCCGGCGAGAACAAACCACGAACCCACCCCGGCCAACGCAAGTGGACACAGCTAGCCGCCGAACTCCCAGTGCCACGGCTCCTCCCGGCCGCGGCCGGGCCACGCCCACTCCGGGTTGACCCAGCCGAACGACAGCGCGTTGGCGCGGAGCCACGCGTACTGCGCTGACCCGAACGACTGCGCGCCACCGCACAGGTCGAGAGCCAGGCCCCAGCCGTGGTTGCTGGTGCCGGGCACGGCCGCGAGCGCGGGCTTCTGCGCGTACAGGCGGACCTGCGCGTCGAACCCGCGGTACGAGTCGGTCAGGCACATCGGCGTGCCGAAGGTGGTGGTGTACGCCTCGTTCATCGCGCCGAACGCCGCGGCCGCGTCGCAGCGCAGCCGGTGCGCCGCCATGCCGAGCGGGCACAGGGCGGTCTGCGGGATGAACCCGTTCGGATAGCCGCCCCACACGCCCGACGGCACGGACACGCCGCCGCAGCGCCACGGCAGGCCGTCGTCGGTCGCCTCGGGGACGGCCCGTGGCGCGACGTGGGCGAGTGCGGGGCGGGCGAAGCCGAGCGCGTCGGCCGGCAGGTCGGTGACCACGACCCCCGCCAGGCGGGCGTCGGCGGCCAGCATCGTGCGCTCGTCGAGCACGATGCCAACGCCCTGCACGCCGTACTGCTTCGGCCCGAGGAACACGAGGTCGCCCGGGTGCGGCGTGGTGACGGGCGCGAGCACGGCGTACTGGTCGGCGAGCCCGGGCGGCACCGCGGCGCCGTACCCGGCACTGACCAGGCCGTCGCACGAGTAGGCGACCGGGCCCGCGCCGTCGGGCACGTACGGCTTGCCGAGCGCGTCGACGGCGTGGGTGACGGCGGCGACGGTCTCGGCGGGCAGCACCAGCAGCCGCTCACCGGACGGCAGCGTTCGCTCCGCGACGCCGGGCTCGGACATCGCGGTCAGGCCGGCGGGGAAGTGATCAGGGTCACGCAGCCGCTCGGCCGGCGGTGGCGTGATGCCTGCCGCCGCCAGCCGGTCCAGGTAGGCACGCCAGTTGTCGGCCGTCGTCCGGTTGCGTTGCTGCTGGGCCTTCTGCTGGGCGACGACCGCCGCGTTCGTGTCGGACACGACACCGCGCAGCTCCGACGACACCGCGGCGGCGCGGTCACTCGCGTCCGCGTTCCGCCGGTCCAGGTCGGCCTTGCGGCGGCCCGCGGCGCCCGCGGCCTCCTCCGCCGCGTCCTCGGCCGCCAGCGCGGCGGTCTGCCTGCGCACGGCGCCCGCGAGGCGCACGTCCTGGTCGGCGCGCAGGCGGTCGAGCAGGCCGGTGCCGTCGAGGAACTCGGACGGGTCGTCCGCGGACAGCAGCGCTCGCAGCTCCTCGGGCTGCGCGAGGGTCTCGTAGACGGTCGCCGAGTACGCGTCGACCTCGGCCTGCTGCGCTGCCACGACGTCGTCGGCGGCCGTGCGCTCGGCGCGTGCGGCCGCGGCGGCGTCGTTCGCGGTCCGCAGTTCCCGCTCCGCGTCGTGGATGTGGCCCGCGAGGTCCGCCAGCTCGCGCTGCACGTCCGTCGCCGTGCGCTGCAGCCGCGCCACCTCGGGGGCGGCGAACGCCTCGCCAGGCCGCGGATCGGCCGCGGGGGCGCCGGGCGGGCCTGGCTCGGCCGCAGGCGCCGTGAGCAGTGCGGCGGCGAGCGCCAGTCCCACTGCCACGCGCACGCGGTACCTCCCCCGTAGAACGGTGTCCTCACCGCGTACAACGCAACCTCCGTATACGGGGATGCGGCTTTTCCGGTTCACCGTATTTCCTCGCGGTCGGTGGACGGCACGCGGGCGGCGGCGAAGGGCTTGCGCCGGTCCTGACCTGGGCGGATCCCGGAATTGTCGGTGGTGTCGCCTAACGTCGCCCGCATGAGGAACCACACGGGATCGGAGCGGGAAATGATCATTGACTGCGACAGCTGCGTGGTCCGCGGGCTGGCCTGCGGGGACTGTGTCGTCAGCGTGCTGCTCGGCGTGCCGCCGAACGTCGAGATAGACGCCCTGGAGCAACGGGCGATAGATACGCTCGGCCGCGCGGGGATCGTCCCGAGACTGCGCCTGGAGCCCGTCGACCGCTCGGCGTGACCGATTTGCCCGACACGCCGGGCCGAACCGGGCGGTCGACGAGCGGTCAACTCGCATCGCCGAACGGCACGACCGCGTTACCACAAGCCGGTGAACTGTGGTGTTGCTGTAGTCACACAACGAAGTTAGGACTGCTCCATTGGTGTTCCGGAGGGTCTGAACCACTTTTTTCGGCGGGCCAGGTAGACGCATCGACTCACGTTTCGTAACCTGTCCGAGATCTCGCGGCCGATCAGTGGCACACCCCGAGGCCGCTACGCGGGATCGCCGCCGAAATCGGCCTTGTCGAGAGGCCGGACCGGATTCCCCCACGGTGGGTGGGGCACCGATGATGGACAGCCGTTGTTGCGGTAGTCCCTTGTCACAGCGCTACCCGGTCGGCGGTTCGGACGTAAGGGAGACATGCGCGACGTGGCGTCGCAAAGAACCAAGCGCGCAGTACGTGCCGGGTTGAGTGTCACCGCCGCAGCAGCGGCACTGCTCACCTCAGTTCCGGGACCCGCTCTCGCGCTCCCCCTCGCTTACCAGCAGCCCCCGCCCCCGAACTCCGCGTCGGAAGCTCTCGCCCAGTACGAGAAGCTGACCGGCCAGGCCGAGCAGGTGAACGAGGACCTGCTGGCCGCACAGACCGACCTCGACAAGAAGAAGGCCGCGTTGGCCCAGGCCAACCAGGACCTTGCCGCGGCGAAGACCGCGCAGGACCAGGCAGCGGCCGACGAGGAGGCCTTCCGCGGCCAGGTCGACGACCTGACCAGCGCGTCCTTCCAGGGCGCCCGGTTCAACAAGCTGTCGGCACTGCTCACCGGCTCCTCCGCGGATGACTTCCTCGAGCGCGCGTCCGCGCTCGGGATCCTCGCTGCCGACAACGAAGAGGCGCTCTCGAAGCTCACCTCGGCCGTCAACATGGCCGAGGACGGGCGGAACAAGGCCGCGGACGCCCAGAAGCGCGCGGCCGACGCCACAGCGGCGGCGCAGGCGCTGACGGACAAGGTCGCCAAGAGCCGCGACGACCTGAACGCGCAGATCGAGCAGGTCGAGGAGGCGTACGACGAGCTGTCAGGAGCCGACAAGGACTCCTTGATGGGCGACAGCGACAACTCCGTCTACCTCGGCCCGGCCGGTCTGGGTGGCGGTGCCGCGGAGGCGGCCATGTCGCAGCGCGGAAAGATGTACGTGTGGGGCGCCGAAGGCCCGGACACCTACGACTGCTCCGGTCTGACCCTGTGGGCGTACCGCCAGGTCGGCATCAGCCTCCCGCACTCCAGCCGCGCGCAGTACGGCTATGGCAAGTCGGTGGCCTACGGCGAGTGGAAGGCCGGTGACCTGCTGTTCTACGGCAGCAGCGCGGGCTCGATCCACCACGTCGCGATGTACGTGGGCGACGGCATGCTGGTGCACGCCTCGCAGTCCGGCACTCCGGTGAAGACCGGTGCCGCCCCGGACGGGGGCGGCGGCGACTACCTCGGTGCCAA
The DNA here is from genome assembly GCF_014203735.1 of Actinophytocola algeriensis. Taxonomy (GTDB): domain Bacteria; phylum Actinomycetota; class Actinomycetes; order Mycobacteriales; family Pseudonocardiaceae; genus Actinophytocola; species Actinophytocola algeriensis. The sequence goes on from NZ_JACHJQ010000001.1 coordinate 1,057,621, forward strand.
GCGCATCGTGGGCTGACGTCATCGAAAGCTCGAACTCTTCGGGACCGGCGCGTTCGCGTCGGTCCCGAAGTGCGTTCGCCCCTACCATGCTCCCTGTGCAGCGGAGGGCGAGAGTGCGGACGTGGCTCGGCGCGGCGGTGGCCGCCGCCGTGCTCGCCGGCCTCGCGCTCGTGTCGCTGCCCGGCACCGACCAGGCCACGGGACCGGCGGGCGGACCCGGCAGGCCGATGGGCGCCGTCAGCCCGGCGCCACAGGCGGACGCCACCCGCACCGACGCCGTCACCGACCTGCTGGACCGGCGCGCGAAGGCCCTGGTCGACCACGACGAGCAGGCGTTCCTCGCCACGCTCGACCCGCGTGCGGACGACGCGTTCGTCAGCACCCAGCGCAGGCTGTTCCAGAACGTCGCAGGCGTGCCCTTCGGCCAGTGGCGCTACCGGGTGCGGCCCGAGGAGACCTTCGACGTCACGGACATGCCGGACCGGTTCACCTCCGCGCCGTCCGACGAGCTGTGGGCCCCCGCCGTGGACCTGCGCTACGCCCTGCGCGGCGGCGACGTCGTGCCGACCGAACGCCCCATGGGCTACCTGTTCGCCCGGCACGGCGACGAGTGGTACCTGCGGTCGGACACCGCGCTCGACAACCTCGGCAGGCGCACGTGGCGCGGTCCGTGGGACTTCGCGCCGTGCGTGGTCACCACCACCGAGCACGGCATCGTGCTGAGCCACCCCGGCAGCGAGCCGATGGTGGAACGAGTGGTCCGCGAGCTGGACCCGTCCGTGGCGGCGGTCAGCGAACTGTGGCCGACGCGGTGGTCGCAGCGGGTCGTGGTGATCCTGCCGGACTCGCCGGGCGAGATGCGTGCGCTGGTCGGGCCGGACTTCCCGGTCGAGTCGGTGGTCGCGGTCGCGGTCGCCGACCAGGTGAACAACGCCTCCCGCGCGGTCGCGGGCCAGCGGGTCGTGCTCAGTCCGACCGGGGTGCGCGGCCTGTCGATCGCGTCGCTGCGGGTCGTGCTGCGCCACGAGATCACCCACGTCGCGGCCCGCGCGGACACCGTCGACGGCTCGCCGACCTGGCTGCTGGAGGGCTTCGCGGACTACGTCGGCTACCGCGACAGCGGGGTCACCCTCGCCGAGGGCGCACCCGACCTGGCGAAACAGGTACGGGACGACGGCCCGCCGTCGGCACTGCCCGAGGACAGGGCGTTCCGCGGCGGTGGCTCCGGCCTCGACCTCGCCTACCAGCAGAGCTGGTCGCTGGCCCGGTACGTCGCGGACACCCACGGCGAGGACTCGCTGATCGACCTGTACCGCGAGCTGGCCGCCGCGGGCGCGGTCTCGGCCACCGAAACCGACGAGATGCTGCGTGACGTGCTCGGAGTGGACCGCGCGGAGCTGGTCGAGGGCTGGCAGTCGTACCTGAGGAAGGCCCTCCAATAGCGACAGTGCGAGTGGGGGCGCGCCGTCAAGGCCGCCGGCACCGCTCAAGTAGGGTTTCCGGGTGCCTCGGACCCTGGTGGTGACCAACGACTTCCCGCCACGCAACGGCGGCATCCAGTCCTACCTGCACGCACTCGCGACCCGGCTGCCGGAGGACGACCTCGTCGTCTACGCGCCGGCGTGGGAGGGTGCCCGCGAGTTCGACGCGGCGCAGCCGTTCCCGGTCGTGCGGCACCCGTCGAGTCTCATGCTGCCGGTGCCGGACGTGGCGCGGCGGGCCACGGAGATCCTGCGGGCCGAGGACTGCGACACCGTGTGGTTCGGCGCGGCCGCCCCGCTGGCGCTGCTCGCGCCGACGCTGCGGAAGGCGGGCGCCGAGCGGGTGATCGCGAGCACACACGGCCACGAGGTGGGCTGGTCGATGCTGCCCGGCGCCCGGCAGGCGCTGCGGCGCATCGGGTCGACCACCGACGTCGTGACGTTCGTCAGCAGGTACACGCGGTCCCGGTTCGCGGCGGCGTTCGGGGCGATGGCCGCGCTGGAGCACCTGCCGTCCGGCGTGGACACCGAGCAGTTCCGCCCGGACTTCGCGGCGCGCAAGGAGATCCGCACCCGCTACGGCCTCGGCGACCGGCCGACGGCGGTGTGCGTGTCCCGGCTGTGGCCGCGCAAGGGGCAGGACATGCTGATCCGCGCGCTGCCCGCGATCCGGGGGCGGGTGCCGGAGGCGGCGCTGCTGCTGGTCGGCGGCGGCCCCTACGAGGACCGGCTGCGTTCGCTCGCCACCCAGCTGGACGTGGCGGAACACGTGGTCTTCACCGGCCGCGTGCCGTGGGAGGAGCTGCCGGCGCACTACGTGGCGGGTGACGTGTTCGCGATGCCGTGCCGCACGCACGGGCGCGGCCTGGACGTCGAGGGCCTCGGCATCGTGTACCTGGAGGCGTCCGCGTCCGGTCTGCCTGTGGTGGCGGGCGACTCGGGCGGCGCGCCGGAGACCGTCCTGGACGGCGTCACCGGCAACGTGGTCGACGGCCGCGACCTGCCGACGATCGCGACGAAGATCGCCGACCTGCTGGCCGACCCGACGTGGGCGACGGAGATGGGCGAGGCGGGCAGGCGCTGGGTGTCCCGCCACTGGCGCTGGGAGGACATCGCCCACCGGCTGACCCGCCTGCTGGACGGCTCGGCGTTCTGACCTGAGACCCGGGGCACATCGCGCCTGTCCTCGCCGGAGGCCGCCGTCAGCGCGGCACCGCCCACGTTTCGACCGTCGAGAAGTCGTCCTCCGCCGCGGGGCTCGGTCGCACGGGTTTGGCAGGTGCCGGCAGTACCAGCGCACGCAGCTCGGCGGCCAGTTCCTCGCCCGCCGCCGGGGCCAGGATCTCGATGCCCGTGTTCAGCGCCGTCGCCGAGGCATCCTGGACCAGGCGGTAGATCTCCGCCGCCAGCCGGTCCGGGCCTGCTGACAGCACATGGGGCTCCAGGTCCAGCGCGACCAGGCGGCCTTCCAGGTTCACCGTCGCCGTGATGCCGTCGCCGGTCGCGGTGGCCGTGATCGCGCTCAGCGTCGCGAAGACCTCCGGTGTGGACCGGGTGCTCAGCTCGATCAGCTCGTCGACAGAAAGGTCGTTCACTGGGCCCGCCAGGTGTCCGGGACCGTCGCCTCGGCCTGTTCGGTGAGCGACGCCGACTGGGCCAGCCCCAGCGCCGCCGGATCCAACCCGGCCAGTGCCGAGTGCAGTGCGTGCTTCGTGCGCTGGTTCGCCTGGGCGGTCGCCACCGCGATCGCCTCGACCACGGTCGCCGCCAGTGCCGCGGCCCCCTGGTCCACGGCGTGCTGCGACAGCGTGAGCCCGGACAGCGCACCGCCGGGACAGACCTCTGCCGTCACACCGCGCAGCGTCGCCGTGCCCTTGATCTCACTCACTTCGGGTGTACCCCTCCGTAGAAGGTCGAGCTGGACAAGGTGTGCGTCACGCGCCGCACCTGGTCAGCTGAGTTGCCCTCGATCAGCGTCACCCGGTCGCCGTGCACGCTCTCCACGATCCCGATGTGCGTGCTCGTCTGCGGGCTCTGCGGCCCGGTGCCGAACAACAGCACGTCACCCGGTCTCGCCTGTTCGAGGTTGTTCTTGCCGTACGCGAGGCCACGTTCCTGGCCCCACTCGTAGACGTCGCCGGTGAACGGGAGGATCCCGATGTCCACCCCCGACTTCTGCCACGACCATGTCGCGAAGTTGGAGCACCACGGGCCGGTCGGGCCGAACTTGTTCGTGTTGCCCGCGCCCTCGCGGTACCCGAGCTGGCCGCGGGCGCGGTCGACCACCCTCTTGCCGACCGCGCCGCCGCCCTTGCCGGACCCGCCGCCGGCCGGGTGCTTCTTCCTCCGCTCGCCCGGGTCGGCGAAACCGTCGTGCTCGACGCGGCGTTCCAGCTTGCGCAGGTCCTCCGCCGCGTCCTTCATCTCGCGCTGCACGGCGCGCAGGTGCTTGACCGACTCGTTCGTGTACGTCCGCACCAGGTCGGCGACCTGGCCGACCGCACGCAGCAGTGCCGCCCGCTGGCCGGCGCCCTGCACGGCCCGCGCGGCGTCGAGGATCGCGGCGGCCTTCGTCGTGTACTCGTCGACGAGGTGGGCGACTGCGCGGTGGTTGGTGGACAGCGACGACGCCGTGGCCGCGACGATCGACGCGCCCTTCGCGGACGACGCCGCCGTCACGTCGAGCGCCTTGGTCATCGTGCGGGCCTTGCGGTCGAACCCCGCCGCGGCCCTGCCGTCCCAGTGGCTGGTGGCGGTCGCCGCGGTCGACTTGTGGTCGGCGTGGTGGCGTTCCACCGCCCGCGCGGTCGCCTCGAGCGCCGCCTGCGCCCGGTGCGCGTCCTCCGCCTTGCCTGCCAGCTTGTCGCGGTGCGCGACGAGCTGCCCCGCCACCTTGCGCGCGATCACGTGCGAGTCCATGTGCCCACGATCGGGCGCGCCGCGCACGGGCGGAAGCGCCGGTGCACGGACAGGCACACGCACTACTCGACCAGTGTGGTTCCCAGCTCGCGGACGTCGATGCCGATGCCGCGGTAGAAGTTCACCCGCTGCCCGTCGAGCGGCACGCCGGACGTGAGCGCGGCGACACAGCGGCCGCCGAACGCGGCACGCAGCTTCGGGTACACGACCCGGCCGGCCACCGCGTGCCCCAGCCGCAGCGCGAGCGGCACCGAGCCGCCGTGCGCGCCGTAGGAGACGGCCACCGACTCGGCTGTGTCGAACACGAACATGTTGCCGTCCGCGTAGGCCTTGGCGCGGGCCGCGTCGTGGAAGCGGCCGAGCAGCTCCGCGTCGGTGACGATCACCCTCGGCCGGAACACGCCGAGGTCGGTGAACAGGTCGTCGGAGTCGTGCGCGTGGCCCAGCGTGGTCCGGGTGTACACGCAGGCCAGTGTGATCAGCCGGGTCGGCAGGTCCGCGAGCTGCGGCAGCACCAGCAGCGAGTTGCCGGAACGCAGCAGCGCGGGGTGCGTCGCTATCGTCGCGCGCACCTCCGCCAGCAGCTCACCGTGCGTCAGCTCGGTCCGCTTCGGGTGATCACCGGCCGGGTACACGACGGTCGCGATGTCGTCGGACCGCACGGCCAGCCTGCGCTCGTGGGCCCGGTCGTCGAAGATCTGCGTGCCGAGCGCGGTCAGCTCGTCGACCGCCGACGGCACCTCCTCGTCGCCGGAGGCGGCGTCGAGCACCCCGCCGTCGAGCTGCCACACCCACACGATCTCGGGCAGCCGGTCCACGACCCGCCGGACCGTCTCGCGGTGCGCCGCGGTCTCGACGACCACCGCGCACGCGCCGGCGTCCGACAGGATCCACTCGACCTCGGCCGCCGTCGCGGTCGGCTCGATCGGCACGGTCTGGGCGCCGACCGACCAGCACGCGAAGTCGAACAGCGTCCACTCGTAGCGGGTGGCGGAGAAGAGCGCGACCCGGTCGCCTGCCCGCAGTCCGGCGGCGATCATGCCCTTCGCCAGCTCCAGCACCTGCGTGGCGAACTCGCGGGTGGTCACGTCAGCCCACGAGCCGGCGTCGCGGCGGCGGAACCCGATGGTGGCGCCGAACCGCTCCGCGTTGGCCCAGACCATGTCGGTCAGGCTCTCGGTCTCGGTCACACCAGGCAAACTAGCGTGCCGGGCAGGTACGCGCGTCCGCAGGCCGTGACATGCTGCACGCGTGCCCGCTGTTGACGTGATCGACGAGACCTTCCTCGCCGTGCCGCCGGACACCGTCGCGGCCGCGTTCGCCGATCCGCGTGCCTGGCGCCGGTTCTGGCCCGACCTCGACCTCGAGGTGTACGCCGACCGCGGCGCGCAGGGCCTGCGGTGGACGGTGCGTGGCGCGCTGGTCGGCACGATGGAGGTGTGGCTGGAGCCCGTGCTGGACGGCACGGTCCTGCACTACTTCCTGCGCGCCGACTTCCCGGAGGCCACGCAGGGCCGTCCGCTCAAGGAGATCGCCCGCCGCCAGCGCGCGGCGAAGTCGGTCGCACTGGATCTCAAGTTCGTGCTCGAGGACGGCAGGCCCCCCGGCATCCCGCCGAATGCATAGTCTCGTACCCATGCGGGTTCACGTGGTTTCCGACGTGCACGGCAACGTCGAGGCGCTCGCGCGTGCGGGCGACGGGGCGGACGCGCTCGTCGTCCTCGGCGACCTCATCGACTTCGTCGACTACCACGACCACGGCGGCGGCATCCTGGGCGCGGTGTTCGGCGCGGAGAAGGTCGCCGAGTTCGCGCGGCTGCGGCGCGAGCGGCCGACCGACCTGCCCGCGTTCTCGCGTGCGCTGTGGGGCAGCCTCGGCGACCCGCAGGAGGTCGTGGCCGACGCGGTGCGCGCGCAGTACGCCCGCCTGTTCGCCGCGATGACGGCGCCGACGTACGCGACGCCGGGCAACGTCGACACGCCCGACCTGTGGCCCGAGTTCGCGGGCGAACACGTGCACATCCTCGACGGCGACGTCGCCGAGATCGGCGGGCTGCGGTTCGGGTTCGTCGGCGGCGCGCTGCTCCCGCCGGGCATCACGAAGCGCAAGCCGGGTGTGTTCCGGCCGTACCTGCGCACCGAGGAGGACTTCGCGGACGGGGTCGCGCGCCTGTCGGACGTGGACGTGGTGTGCACGCACATCCCGCCGGACGTGCCGGAACTCACCTACGACGTGGTGGCGCGGCGGTTCGAGTTCGGGTCGGCGTCGCTGCTGGGCCTGATCACCAAGCAACAGCCGAGGTGGGCCCTGTTCGGCCACGTGCACCAGCCGCTCGCGCCCCGCATGCGCGTCGGGTACACGGAGTGCGCCAACGTCGGGCACTTCCAGCGCGCCGAGCGGCCCTACGTGCTGCGCTGGTGAGGCCTACGCTCCGGTAGCCTCCCCGGCATGGCCGACGAGTCCACCCAGTCCATCGTGGTCGACGCACCACCGCAGGACATCATGGCGGTGATCGCGGACTTCCCGGCGTACCCGCAATGGGCCAACGCCATGAAGAAGACCGAGGTCCTCGGCGAGTTCGAGGACGGCAAGGCGCGTGAGGTGCGGTTCACGCTCGACGCGGGACCGTTCAAGGACGTGTACACCCTGGCCTACGAGTGGGCGGGTGACGGCCTGCGCGTCGACTGGCACCTCGTGAAGGGCCAGATGCAGAAGACGCAGAAGGGCCGGTACCTGCTCACGCCGGAGGGCGACAAGACGAAGGTCACCTACACCCTGGCGGTGCAGCTGGCCGTGCCGATGATCGGCCTCTTCCGGCGCAAGGCCGAGAAGATGATCATGGACATCGCGCTGAAGGAGCTGAAGCGCCGGGTAGAGGCGCCTAACCGAGCGTGATGGACAAGTCGGCGCGGCTGTTGCTGTTCACCGGCAAGGGTGGTGTCGGCAAGACCACCCTCGCCGCGGCGACGGCCGCCCGTCTCGCGGTGGGCGGGCACAAGGTGCTGGTCGCCTCCGCCGACCCCGCGCACTCGCTCGGCGACGTGTTCGGTGTCCCGGTCGGCGCCGAACCCTCCGAAGTGGACACCTGTCTGTACGTGGCGCACGTCGACGCGCGCGGGCTCGCCGACCGGTCGTGGCAGGCCATCCGCAAGGAACTGCGCGGTGCGCTGTCCGGTCTCGGACTGTCCGATCTGGACGCCGCGGAGCTGACCGTGCTGCCCGGCGTCGACGAACTCCTTGCCCTGACCGAGGTCGCGCGCCTCGCGTCGGAAGGGCCGTGGGAGGTCGTGGTCGTGGACTGCGGGCCGACCGCGGAGACGCTGCGCCTGCTGGCGTTGCCCGAGGCGGTCGGCGGCTACCTGGAACGGCTGTCGCTCGGCAGCCACGTCGCCCGCCTCGAGACGCACCTGGACCGGTTGCGGGTGCTGCTGGTCGACCCGGCGCGGACGTCCGTGCGGCTGGTGCTGACCCCAGAACGGCTCGTCGTCGCCGAGACCCGGCGGACGCTCGCCGCGCTGGCACTGCGCGGGATCCGCGTCGACGCGCTGATCGCGAACCGGCTCGTGCCACCCGCGAAGAGGTGGCAGGGCCCGGCGGCGAGCTGGCTGCGCACCCGGCGCGCGGAACAGGACGCCGTACTGTCCGAACTGGACTCCTCGACCACGCTGCCGGTGCGGCGGGTCGTGCACCGCGCGACGGAACCCATTGGCGTGGCGGCGTTGTCGGCACTCGCGGACGACCTGTACGGCACCGACGACCCGCTCGCGACCGAAGGCCCGTACACCGCGCCGCTGCTGTCGATCGCGACGGTCGACGGCGGCTACGAACTGACCGTGGCGCTGCCGCTCACCGAAGGCTCCGGGGTGGACCTCGCGCGGGTCGGCGACGACCTGGCGATCACCGTGGACGGGGTGCGGCGGCTGGTCGCGCTGCCGGTGCTGCTGCGCAGGCACACCGTGACCGACGCGGTGACCGGGCCGAACGGGCTGAGCTTGCGTTTCGAGGCAGGAGGGGTCGCGTGAGTGCTGAGCCGGGAAGCCGACTGGTCGAGGAGCTGCGGCTCCTGGCCGACGCGGTCGCCGACCGGGCGGGTCCGTGGCTGGACCGGGTCGCGGCCGACGAGGCTCACGGGGCAGGCGAGTCCGGGACCAGGTGCGGGTGGTGTCCGCTGTGCGCGGCCGTCGCGGTGGTGCGCGGCGACCCGAACGAGCTGGCCACCCGCGGCCTCGACGCCGCCGCCGACCTCGTCGCGCTGCTGCGTGCCGTGCTGGCGGACCGGTGGGAGCCCGGCGTGTCGCACATGCCCGGGTTCACGCCGTCGGAGCCGTCGTCCTCGGGTTCCGTGCGGGTACAGCACATCCCGGTCCGGCGGGAGCCCCGTTGAGGGCCAGGACGACCATCGGGGTGGACATCGGGGGGACGAGCGTGCGGGCCGGGGTGGTGGACCGGCACGGCAACGTCCTCGACACCGCGCGCGCTCCGACACCCGCCGGTGAGGCGGCGCTGGAGGACGCGATCGTGTCGGCGGTGACCGGGCTGCTCGGCGGCAGGCACCGGGTGACCGGTGTGGGTCTCGCGGTCGCGGGGTTCGTGACCACCGACCGCCGATCGGTGATGTTCGCGCCGCACCTGGCGTGGCGCGACGCACCCGTCGGCGACCGGATCTCGAAGCGCCTCGGGCTGCCGGTGGTGCTGGAGCACGACGCCAACGCGGCCGTCCTCGGCGAGCACCGGTTCGGCGCGGCACGGGGTGCCAGGGTGGCGCTGCTGGTCGCGATCGGCACCGGCATCGGCGGCGGTCTGCTGCTGGGCGGCGAGCTGTTCCGCGGTGCGTACGGGGTGGCGCCGGAACTGGGTCACCTGCGGCTCGTGCCGGGTGGGCGGGCCTGCCCGTGCGGCAAGCAGGGCTGCTGGGAGCGCTACTGCAGCGGCACCGCGTTGTCGGCCACGGCGATCGAACTGCTGGCGCGACACCCCGGCCGGTCGACGCTCCTGCTGCGCGACTCGGAGGACGCGCGGGCGATCACGGGCCGGAAGGTCGCGGCGGCGGCCCGCGAAGGTGATCAGCTGGCGCAGCGGGCGATGCAGGAGCTGGCCCGCTGGCTCGGCGAGGGCCTCGCGCTGGCGGCCGACATCTACGACCCGGAGGTCGTGGTGATCGCGGGCGGGGTCTCGGAGTCGGCCACGCTGTTCCTGGACGACGCGCGTGACCACTACAAGAAGATGATCACCGGCGCCGGCTTCCGGCCACTGGCCCGCATCCGCACCGCCCAGCTGGGCGACGACGCGGCTCTGGTGGGCGCGGCGGCCTTGGCTGCCGACAACTGCTGAAGGTGGCCCGGCCGGTCGGCTGGCCGGCGTTCTTCTTGCCCTCCGGGGTCCTCGCCGGACGGGCGTCCTCGCCGGAGGGACAGGTCGACGGGATGGCAGGCAGCCTCGGGGGTGGTGTGGGCTAGCGCCCCGCTTGGGTTCGTCGGGCGCGGCACCGGGACCACGTCGTGGGGTCCTCCGCTGCTGCCGAATGGCGAAACCGCCCGGAACGCAACCCCCACCCTGTCCCGGGGGCGTCCCGCCTTGCCAGTCTACCAGTTGGGGGCGGCGAAACCAAGTGCGTGCGCCGAACTGTGGACAACTGGGTCGGCTGTGGATAACTCGGGGGTCAGATCTGGGCGCCGTCGTCGCGGTCGCCGGGGTTCTTCGGGCTCTGGCGGGCTCTCAGCAGGAGCATGCCGCCGCCGCAGGTGACCGACAGCAGGGCGAGCGGGGTGGCGATGCGGGCGTCCAGGCCGATCAGGCTCGGGATGATCAACAGGACGACGCCGATGACGATCAGTGCCAGCGCGACGATCGTCAGTGGGCGCAGCTTCGGCAGTGGCGGCGGCTCCGGCGGGACGTAGTGCTCCTCCTCGGTGCCCCACGACCAGTCCCAGTCGGCCTCGTGGCCGCGCCACGCCTGCGGGGGCTCCGCGGAACGGGCCGGCGTCGGCGTCGGTGCGGTCGGGGGATCCGGCTCGCCCCGCGGTTCGTTCAGGTCCGGCATCGACCGGCCGACGCCCTCGCGTTCCAGGTCCGCCACGATCTCCGCGAAAGCGGCGTCTACGTCGTCAGGCCGGTCGGACACCCAGGCCTCCTCGGTTCGCGTGCCGGCAAGCAGGTGCTGAGGCCATCGTCGCACGAACTGGGCCGACGGTGGCCGGATCTCTCGTCCATGTTTACTCGTTGGGTACCGTGGATGTCCGGGGAGTTAGTCCTGTTACATGTTCCGACATTCGGGTGGCGAAGCATTGTGTGCGCCCGCCACCCTTCGTACGCTCGACAAACGGCGGACGCCGCGGCGAAAGGGAGGCACGGGACCGGTGCTGTACTTCTGGATGAAGTGGGTGTTCCTGGGGCCGGTGCTCAGACTCTTCTTCCGTCCCGAGGTCGAGGGCGGCGAGAACATCCCGGCCGACGGCGGAGCCCTCCTCGCCAGCAACCACCTCGCTGTCGCGGACTCCTTCTTCCTCCCCCTGATGCTCTCCCGGCGCGTCACCTTCCCGGCCAAGCTCGAGTACTTCACCCAGCCCGGCGTGAAGGGCAAGCTGAAGAAGTGGTTCTTCACCGGCATGGGCCAGATCCCGATCGACCGGTCCGGTGGCGCCGCCGCGCAGGCCGCGCTCGACACCGGCATCCGGCTGCTGCGTGAGGGCCACCTGCTCGGCATCTACCCGGAGGGCACCCGCTCGCCGGACGGCCGCCTCTACAAGGGCAAGACCGGCCTGGCCCGCATGGTGCTCGAGTCCCGCGTCCCGGTCATCCCGGTCGCGATGTTCGGCACCGACAAGGCCAACCCCATCGGCTCGAAGATGTGGCGGCCGCACAAGATCCGCATCAGGATCGGCAAGCCGCTGGACTTCTCGCGGTACGAGGGCCTCGCGGGCGACCGGTTCGTCGAACGGTCCATCACCGACGAGATCATGTACGCGCTGATGGAGCTGTCCGGCCAGGAGTACGTGGACATCTACGCGGCGAAGGCCAAGGAGATGCTGGCCGAGGAGCAGAACGGCAAACCTGCCGCGCTGCCGACGCAGCGGACCACCACGAGCCGCGACGCCGACCGGATCCCCGAGACCGAGGCGGGCTGACCGGCCACTAGGGTTCCTCGGTGCGGTTCTTCTACGATACGGAGTTCATCGAGGACGGTAGGACCATCGACCTGGTGTCGATCGGTGTCGTCGACGAACGTGGCCGCGAGTTCTACGCGGTCTCGACCGAGTTCGACCCGGGCAGGGCGGGCCCATGGGTGCGGGACAACGTGCTCGACAAGCTGCCGTCGCCCGCCGACCCGGCGTGGTGCGACCGCGCCACGATCCGCGATCGCCTCATGAAGTTCCTGAGCCGCGATCGCGAGCGGGTCGAGCTGTGGGCCTGGTTCGCCGCGTACGACCACGTCGCGCTCGCGCAGCTGTGGGGTGACATGCCCGCGCTGCCGAGGGAACTGCCCCGGTTCACCCGCGAGCTGCGCCAGCGGTGGGAGGACGTGGGCAAACCGTCGCTGCCGCCCCCGCCCAGCGACGCGCACGACGCGCTCGCCGATGCCCGCCACAACCTCGTCCGCTGGAAGGTGATCGAGGCGGAACGTGTCAGGAGAGGGTTCCCCGTCAGTTGACCGGGGCACCTTGCTGCACCGATCCAGAGAATGGCACTCTACGGGCTGACAAACGCACTCAGGACCCGAACAGGACCCCGTGCTCCTGCGGCCGGATGGAGGATCGAGCACATGCGCGTCGGTTTGCTCACAGGTGGCGGTGACTGCCCAGGACTCAACGCGGTCATCCGCGCTGTGGTCCGCAAGGGCATCGAGGCCCATGGTTGGGAGACGGTCGGGTTCCGCAACGGCTGGCTCGGCCCGATCGAGGGGCTGACCAAGCCCATCGGGCTCGACGACGTCGAGGACATCCTGACCAGGGGTGGCACGATCCTCGGTTCGTCGCGGACCAACCCGTACAAGGTCGACGGCGGCGTCGACAGGATCAGGGAGACGCTCGCCGAGCACGGTGTGGACGCCCTGATCGCGATCGGCGGCGAGGACACCCTCGGGGTGGCGAAGCGCCTGACCGACGACGGCATCGGCGTGGTCGGCGTGCCGAAGACGATCGACAACGACCTCGGCGCGACCGACTACACGTTCGGCTTCGACACCGCGGTGCACATCGCGACCGAGTCGATCGACCGGCTGCGCACGACCGCCGAGTCGCACCACCGCGCGCTGGTTGTCGAGGTCATGGGCCGCCACGCCGGTTGGATCGCGCTGCACTCCGGTCTCGCGGGCGGCGCGAACGTGATCCTGGTGCCGGAGCGCCAGTTCTCCGTCGACCAGGTCGTCGAGTGGGTCGAGCGCCGGTTCGAACGCCAGTACGCGCCGATCATCGTGGTCGCCGAGGGCGCGCTGCCCGAGGGCGGCCAGGAGAAGCTGCTGACCGGTGAGAAGGACGCGTTCGGTCACGTGCGCCTTGGTGGCATCGGCACCTGGCTCGCCGAGGAGATCGCACAGCGGACCGGCAAGGAGTCCCGTGCGGTCGTGCTGGGCCACACCCAGCGCGGCGGCACCCCGACCGCGTACGACCGCGTGCTCGCGACCCGCTTCGGCCTGCACGCCGTGGACGCGGTGCAGGACGGCGACTTCGGTGTGATGGTCGCGCTGCGCGGCACCGACATCGTGCGCGTGAAGCTGTCCGAGGCCACCGCCGAGCTGAAGACCGTGCCGCTGGAGCGGTACCAGGAGGCCGAAGTCTTCTTCGGCTGAGCCCGTGCGGGGCTAATGTTCCCGCATGGACCTTGACGAGCTGCTCTGGTCGGGCGCGGACGCCCAGGCCGCCGCCCTGCGCGACGGCACGGTGTCCGCGCCCGACCTGCTCGAGGCGGTGCTCGCCCGCCTCGACGCGGTCAACCCGGCGCTGAACGCGTTCCGCGTGGTGTACACCGAGGCGGCGCGTGCGCAGGCGGCCGACGCGCAGCGACGGCTCGACGCTGGGGAGCGCACGCCGCTGCTGGGGGTCCCGGTCGCGGTGAAGGACGACCTGGACGTGGCCGGTGACGTGACCGCCATGGGCGGGCGCCCGCAGTTCCCGCCCGCCGAGCAGGACGCGCCCTCGGTGGCGCGACTGCGGGCGGCGGGTGCGGTGCTGGTGGGGCACACGAACACGCCGGACCGGTGCCTGTGGCCGTTCACCGAGACGCTCACCAACGGCGCCACGCGCAACCCGTGGCAGCTCGACCACACACCAGGCGGCTCGTCCGGTGGTTCCGCCGCGGCGGTGGCCGCGGGCGTCGTCGGCGCGGCGACCGGCTCGGACGGCGGCGGCTCGGTCCGCATCCCGGCGAACTTCTGCGGCCTGTTCGGGCTGAAGACCACCCGCGACCTGATCGACATGGGTGACGAGGAGCACTGGCACGGCCTCGCGGGCGTCGGCCCGCTCGGCCGCCGCGTGGCCGACGCGGCCGCGATGCTGGACGTGATCGCCGACGAGCCGGGCGGCTACCGCGAGGCCGTCGACACCGATCCCGGCCCGTTGCGGATCGCGCTGTCGTGGCGCACCCCGCTCGGCCCGGCGATCATCGAGCGGCAGCGCAAGCAGGCGGTGCTCGACACCGCCGACCGGCTGCGCGCGCTCGGGCACGCGGTGACGGTGACGGAGCCGCCGCTCGGGGTGCGGCCCAGCCCGCAGTTCCTCGTGCGGTACCTGCGCGGGGTGGCCGACGACGTCGCGCAGCTGCCGCACCCGGAGTGGCTGGAACCGCGCACGCGCCGCATCGCCGCGCTGGGCCGCCGGGTGCCGGACTCGGTGCTGGCGCGCTCCCGTGCCGCGGAGGCGGGGCTCCACGACCTGATGGCTGGGTTCTTCGGCCAGTTCGACGTGATCCTGCAGCCGGGGTGGACCGGGCGGCAGCCACGTATCGGCCGGTTCCACGGCAGCGGCGCGTCGCACACGCTGGCCGCGGTGTCGCAGGGCATCGCGTTCTTCCCAACGTGGAACGTACTCGGCTACCCGGTGGCGGCGCTGCCGGTCGGCTTCGACGACATCGGCCTGCCGATCGGGGTGCAGCTGATCGGCGCGGCCGGCTCGGAGGCGACGCTGCTGTCGCTGTCGGGCCAGTTCGAGCGGGCGCACCCGTGGACGTCGAGGAGGCCGTCGCTGTAGGCGTCGCCGTGCACCTGGCGCCCGCTCCCTCCGCTGGGACGGTGGCGTGCTCCTGTCCCAGATCGCGGGAAGCACGTGGCCAGGGGATGGCCGATCGTCCACGTACTGGTGAAACGATCAAGCCGCGGGTGCTGTCGCCGTAAACCGGGCTGACACGCCGGGCTACCCTGGTGCCGTGAACTGGACCGTTGACGTGCCGGTGGACACGCTTCCCGAGCTCCCGCCGCTGCCGCCGGCACTGCGCGCCCGCCTCGACGACGCGCTGTCCCGGCCTGCCGCGCAGCAACCCGACTGGCCGGACCGCGAGCAGCTGCACCAGGTGCGCACGCTGCTGGAGAGCGTCCCGCCCATCACCGTCCCCAACGAGATCGACCGCCTGCGCGACAAGCTCGCCGAGGTCGCCCGCGGCGAGGCCTTCCTGCTGCAGGGTGGCGACTGCGCCGAGACCTTCGTGGACAACACCGAGCCGCACATCCGCGGCAACATCCGCACGTTGCTGCAGATGGCCGTCGTCCTGACCTACGGCGCGAGCCTGCCGGTCGTGAAGGTCGGCCGCATCGCGGGCCAGTACGCCAAGCCGCGCTCGAACACCACCGACGCGCTCGGCCTCCCGGTGTACCGCGGCGACATCATCAACTCGCTCGTGCCCAAGCACGAGGCACGCGTGCCCGACCCGGGCCGCATGATCCGCGCGTACGCCAACGCGGGCGCGGCCATGAACCTCGTGCGCGCCCTCACCGCGGCGGGCATGGCGGACCTGTCGAAGGTCCACGAGTGGAACAAGGACTTCGTCAGCAACTCGGCGGCCGGTGAGCGGTACGAGGCGCTGGCCACGGAGATCGACCGCGGCCTGCGGTTCATGCAGGCGTGCGGGGTCGAGGACACGTCGCTGCACAGCACGGAGATCTTCGCGAGCCACGAGGCGCTGCTGCTCGACTACGAGCGCGCGCTCCTGCGCATGGACACCCGCGGTCCCGACCCCCGGCTGTACAACCTGTCGTCGCACTTCCTGTGGATCGGGGAGCGGACCCGCCAGCTCGACGGCGCGCACATCGCGTTCGCGGAGCTGCTGTCCAACCCGATCGGCGTCAAGATCGGCCCGACCACCACGCCGGAGCTCGCGGTCGAGTACGTCGAGCGCCTCGACCCGCACAACACCCCGGGCCGCCTGACGCTCATCTCCCGCATGGGCAACGGAAAGGTGCGCGACGCGCTCCCGCCGATCGTGGAGAAGGTGGAGGCGTCCGGCCACCGGGTGATCTGGCAGTGCGACCCGATGCACGGCAACACGCACGAGTCGTCCACCGGCTACAAGACCCGCCACTTCGACCGCATCGTCGACGAGGTCCAGGGCTTCTTCGAGGTGCACCGGCGCCTCGGCTCCCACCCGGGCGGCATCCACGTGGAACTGACGGGCGAGGACGTCACCGAGTGCCTCGGCGGCGCCCAGGACATTTCGGACGACGACCTGGCGGGCCGTTACGAGACCGCGTGCGACCCGCGCCTGAACACCCAGCAGTCACTGGAGCTGGCGTTCCTGGTCGCGGAGATGCTCCGCAGCTGACCCGGCCCCGCACGGCGCCCGCGGAATGCCATGAAAACGCTTTCGGGGACGCTCAACGTCCCGAAAGCGTTTTAAGGCACCGGGCAACTCACTGCGCCAGTTCGTGCAACGTCGTGCACGCCTTGGCGATCGCGTGCGAGAGCACGTCGAGGTCCGGCACCGCGTCCCGGTCAGCCTGCAGTCCGATGTGGACAGCGTCCCGGTAGGGCGAGATCGCGACGCCCACGGCATGTCCGGGTGCCAACGGCCCAAAGGGATAGATCTCCGCCAGCGGCGCGCCGGCCACGGTCAACGGCACCGACGGCAGCGGCACGGTGGTCACCACGGTGTCGAACAACAGCGGCGCCCCGAGCCCGGTGATCGGCCCGCACAACCGGTGCACGGCCGGAGGAAGAAGATTCGCGAGGATCGGCAACGTGCCCGCGCCGCGCGAAGGCCCTGCCGCCTTGTTCGCGTCCATCGCCGAGCGGACAGCGCGCAGCCGCGCCACCGGATCGGTGAGACCGACCGGCAGGTCGCACAGGTACCCCGACAGCTGGTTGCCGCCTGCGCCGCCACGGGCTCGCGTGTTCACCGGGATCAGCGCACGCGGAGCCCGGCCGTCCACCGGCGCGCCCCGCGACCGCAGCCACTCCCGCAGCCCGCCGGTGAGCACGGCGAGCGCCACGTCGTTCGTGGTCCCGCCGTGCCTGCGGCGGATCTGCCGCACGTCGGCGAGGTCGAGGCGGACGAACGACACCCGCCGGGCCGTGCCGCCGGACGTGCGCATCGCGGGCACCGGCGGCACCCGCACGGCGCGTGCGACCGCGCCGGCCATGGCCGCGGTCTGGCCGATGCCGTAGGACGGCGGGTCCGTTGCCCTGGAGTGCGGCAGGCCACCGTCGAGCAGCGCACCCGCCAGCGCCACCGCACCGGCGCCGTCGGCGAGTGCGTGGTGCAGCTTCACGAGGACCGCGAACCGGTCGTCGGACAGGCCGGTGACGACGTGCACGTCCCACGGCGGCCGGGACAGGTCCAGCGGGGTCGCGAGCCAGCCAGCCGCGTATGCCTCGAACGTGCGCTGCCCGGCCACCTCGTAGGTGTGCACGTGCCCGGCCGGGTCGAAGTCCGACGCCGGCCACCACGACGGGAACCAGCCACCGTCGACGCGGAGTCCCGGCAGCCGGGCCGCCCGCTCCACCAGCAGTGTCCGCAGCCGCCCGGCCGGCACCGGTCCCCGGAACACGGCGACGGCGCCGAGGTGCATCGGGCGTTCCCGGGTCTCCAGGCTCAGGAAAGCCGCGTCCAACCCAGTCAATCGGCCCATGGCTTCAGCTCACCAGCGTTCCGTGTCCTGCGAGTTACGCCCATGCGAAGCCGTGGTTGTTCACCCTTGCGCGCAGGTCAGGGGATCACCCATATGACGACCTTCGAGTTCGGCGCGACCTTGCTGTTGGCGGTGGGGCTCTGGCCGATCACCCGGCCGGACCCGCCGCCGAAGGCCTGGATCTCCGCCTGGAGCCCGAGTTGCTGCAGCGTTGCCACGGCCTGGTCGGCGGACTGGTTGCCGAGGTCGGGCACGGTCACCGCGTTGGACACGATCACGGTGACGGTCTTGTCGTCGCCCTCGATCTTCGAGCCGATCTCCGGGTCGGTGCGGATGACCCGCCCGCCCTCGACGTCCGCCGAGAACTCCGCGGTGCCCTCGACCGGTGTGTAACCGAGGGCGGTGAGTTCCTGGAACGCCTCGTCCCGCGTCTTGTTGCGCACGTCGGGGATCGGCTTGGGCTCCGGGCCCTTGCTGAGCACGATGACAACGCGCTCACCGATGTTGAGCTCCGTGCCCGGCTGCGGCGAGACCGAGACGACCTTGCCCTTCTCGACGTCGTCGTCGTACCGGTTCTGCCCGTCGTCGCGGTCCGGCTGCAGGCCCTGCTTGCGGATGAGGTCCTCGACCTCCGTCGGGTCGGCGCCCTCGCGCACCTCCGGCACCTTCGGCTTGCCGAGCGACACGACCATGGTGACCGAGTCGCCGCGCAGCACCTCCTGGCCCTGCGCGGGGTCGGTCCTGATCACCGTGCCCGCCGCGATGGTGTTGTGCCGTTCGGTCTTGATCTGCGGGTCCAGGTCGTTGTCCCGCAACTTTCGTTCGGCGTCGTCCCTGGCCATCGCCGCCACGTCCGGCACCGTGCGGTACCGGCCGGAGGCGAACCACCAGGTCGACGTGCCGACGAGCGCGAGCACCAGCACCGCGACGGCACTCCACAGCGCGATCGACCCGCCGCGGCCCTTCCGCGCGGGCGGCGGCTGCGGCGGCCGGTTGCGTGGCGGGCGCGGCGGTGCGGCCTGCGGCTGCTGGGACGGGAACGGACCGGACACGGGTGGCACGTACTCGGTCGCGGGGCCGGCGCGGTCCAGGTCGGTGCGCAGCATCGCCCGCGTGCCCTGCGGCCCGATCGGCCGGAAACCACCGGGCGGCGCCTGCCGCACGATCGTCGCGCCCGCGGGCGCGACGGGGGCCACCGCGGGGGACACGACGGGGGCGTTCCGGACGGTCCTCTCAGCCTCGCTGGTGTCGATCACGCCCGAGCTGTGGCGGATGGTCTCCGGCGACACCGGCATCGTGCGGTCGGCGATCGTCGGCGCGGGCACCGGGACCGGCACCCGCGGCGCACCGATCACCATGCGCAGCTTCTCGATCTCCGAGAGGAACGCGGCGCCGTCGACCGGGCGCTGCTCCATGTCGCGCCGGGTCGCGCGGACGACCAGGTCGTCCAGCTCGGGCGGGATGTTGCCGGCGAGCGTGGACGGGGCGGGCACGTCGTCGTTCACGTGGCGGTAGGCGACGGAGATGGCGTTGTCGCCGGTGTAGGGCGCGGTGCCGGTCAGTGCCTCGAACAGGACGATGCCCGCCGAGTACACGTCGCCTGCCGAGTTCGCGTTGCCGGTGGTGACCTGCTCGGGGGAGAGGTAGGCGACCGTGCCGAGGATGACGCTCGCGCTGGTGGTCCCCGCGCTGTGGATGGCTCTGACCAGGCCGAAGTCGCCGACCTTGACCGTGCTGCCGCCCTCGCCGCCGTGCCCGATGAGCACGTTCTCCGGCTTGACGTCCCGGTGCACCAGACCGGCGCGGTGCGCGGCGGCCAGTGCCGAGAGCACCGGCTCCATGATCGCGAGCGCGGTCGGCACGTCGAGCGCGCCGCGCTCGTTGATGAGGTCGCGCAGCGTGCCGCCGTCGACGAGCTCCATGACCAGGTAGACGAGATCACCGTTCGGTGACTTGTCGACGCCCTGGTCGTGCACCGCCACCACGTTCGGGTGGTGGATCTTGGCCGCCGACCGTGCCTCGCGCTCGAAGCGGTCCACGAAGGCCCGGTCATCGGCGAACCGCGCGTCCATCACCTTGATCGCCACCCGGCGGTCGAGACGCGTGTCCAGCCCGCGGTACACCGAGGACATGCCACCGCGGGCGAGCAGCGCGTCGACCCGGTACCGCTGCTCCAGCAGCGCGCCGATCAAGCCGACTCCCCTTTCGTCCACGACCGTGATGGTACGGAGCGCGGCGTGATGGCGTGGCGAAGCGGTCCAATTCGCGGAGCCCGCGGAGCGAATCATGGGGCGCTGTCCGGGTCACGACCGGGTCACGCGGGTGGAAAACCCTCTGCGCGGGACGACCTCACCTGTGGCATCGTTTGCGGTGTGAGTGCGATCCCTTCCGCCGACGACGTGCTGGGCCCCGATGTCGAGGTCCTACCGCTGCCCGATGTGGCCGACCGGCTGGCGCTGCCGGTCACGAAGGTACGGCAGGCGTTGCGGGACGGTCAGCTGCTCGCGGTCCGCAGGAACGGGGTGCTGAGTGTGCCGACCCCGTTCCTCACCGCTGACGGCCAGATCGTCAAAGGCCTGCCGGGCACGATCACCGTGCTCGCGGACGCCGGCTTCACCCCCGACGACATGCTGCGCTGGCTCTTCGAGCCGGACGAGACGCTGCCGGGGGGCACCCCGATCGCCGCGCTGCGCGCGACGGGTGGCCGTGAGGTGAAACGCAGGGCTCAGGCCCTGGCTTTCTGACCGGCCGCCCGGGTCACGGTCCGCTGCGTCGCGGTCCGCTGCGTCGCGTCGAGTGCGCGGCGCAGTCGAGCCTGCTCCGCGTCGGTGCCGATGTGCACGAACCCGGCCAGGAACGCCAGCCGCGCGAGCAGCCGTCCACGGCGGGTCGGTGCGGCACGCCGAGCCAGCCTGCGCGCCACGCCGGCCGACCGCACGGGTGCGATCCGCCCGCCGGCCACCGCGGCCAGCACCATGACGGCGAGCAGCGCGCCCGCCCACCCCAGTGCGGCGACGCTGACGCCCCGCGGCCACCCCGTCCCGGCCACGTACCCCGCCGCGGCCGCCAGCACGGCCGTACGGGCCAGTTCGGCGCCGCCCGCGGGTCCTTCGGTCAGTGACGCCCAGCAGCCGCACGACGAGCCACGCCGGACGGCCACGACCACGAAGCCGAGGAACCCGGCGAACGTGACCGCGAGCGCCACCCCGGTGACCCGGCCGCCGACGTGCACGACGGCCGCGGCGAGCAGCAGCTCCCACGCGCCGAGCAGCCGCCCGTGGCGCCGCAGCGCGGAGGTGCTCCCACGCGGCCCGAAGACGCGCCGCAGCGCCCCGGCCACGTGACCGGGGCGCCACAGCTTGGGTGCGCCCGCGCTGACCAGCAGACCGGCCAGCGCGAGCGCGAAACCCTGCGACAGAGCGGCCATCACAGGTGGTCGTAGCAGTCCATGATCACGGCCATGATCACGCCGAGCCCGGCGCCCGCGGCCACCGCCGCGATGGCCTCCGCGGCGGCGATGCCGACCGCGGCCAGCGCCGCCTCCAGGTACACGCCGCCCCACCGGGCGGCGGCGATCAGCATCGCCTTCACGTCCTGCGGCAGCATCTTCCACAGGCCCGCGATCTCCTTGACCCCGTCCTCGCCGATCTCCACGAGGATCTCGCCGTCCCGGCCCGCGCACGCGGTGAAGTCATCCCACGACATGGTTCAGCCCTTCCCTCACGCGGTCTGTTCGAGTGCCTGGTTCGTCGCCGACAGCGACTCGTGCAACGTCATGCCGTTGGCCGAGAACGCGGTGATCAGCGGGTCACCCTCGGACACCACGCCGACCTCCGGGTCGGCGAGCAGCAGGTCGGCGCCCTGCCGCGACAGGGCGTCCACGATCGCCCTGCTGTTCTCGTCCAGGCCCTCGTACCAGCTGTTCACGTGCAGCGCGATCTGCTGGATGTAGCCCGCGTCCGCCGCTTCCGGCGCGATGGCGATGCCTTGCTGCGCGAGCGCGTCGGCGATGCCGCCGCCTACGTCGCCCGTCGCCGCGTTCCCGGTCGGCTGCCAATCGGTGCCGTCCCACCAGTAATTGCCGTCATCGGAGAGCTGGGCTCCCTCTGGCACGGTCATGAAGTCCTCCCACGTCGTGGCTTGTGCACGGAGGATGACCTTTGGCAGCCGGACAGGGCAGTGCTGCGGGACCGGCTCAGCGGGAACGGGGTGCCACCCGAAAGGGCAGCGCACGGGCCATTGCGGAGACCGCGATCCGCAGCCGCCGGTGCGTCGGCACGACGACCCGCCTGCCGAGCACGTCGTAGCCGGCGTCGGCGATCTCGTCGAGGATGTGGCGGTACATGGCGGTCGCGGCGGCGATGCAGGGCCGTGACCTCGGCGCCAGCAGCGCGATGCCCGGTTCGGCCCGCCGGTAGACCGCGTGCGTGCAGGACACGAGGTGGGCGAGCGCGCGCCGGATCGGCCGTTCCGTGCGGCCGGTGCGGTGGGCGTGTTCGAGCATGGCCCGGTCCACCCCGAACGCGGCCAGCTCGTCGGCGGGCAGGTACAGGCGGCCGCGGTCGAGGTCCTCCCCGACGTCGCGCAGGAAGTTGGTCAGCTGGAACGCCTCGCCGAGCGCGGCCGCGTACGGCGCCGCCTCCTCCCGGGGGCCCTCGGTGCCGAGCACGGGCAGCATCTGCAGCCCGATGACCCCGGCCGAGCCGTGGGTGTACTCGGCGAGGTCGGCGAACGTGGCGTAGCCGGTGATCGTGAGGTCCATCCGCATGGACGCGAGGAACTCGGTGAACAGGGCCTCGTCGATGTCGTGGCGCCGCACGGTGTCGGTGAGCGCCAGCAGCACCGGGTGCGCGGGCGGCGCCCCGGCGAACGCCTCGGCGAGCGCCTTCTCGAGCGTGGTCAGCGCCTGGGCGGGATCACCCGGCGCGACCGCGTTGTCCACGATCTCGTCGGCCAGCCGCGCGAACCCGTACAGGGCGTGCACGGACGGCCTGCTCGCGGCGGGCAGGAACCGGGTGGCGAGGAAGTACGTGCGCCCGTACCGCGCGTTGATGCGGCGGCACGCCCGGTACGCCTCGTCGAGTGCCGGGGTGCTCTTCCTCCCGGCGGCGCCGAACAGCCCCGTCACTTCGGGCAGCTCACCCACTGGCCCGCCGGGCACTCGCCGTTCTCCTGCTTGTACGTGGCCACCAGCTGGGTCGCGAGCGCGTACGCCGAAACGGGGTTCTCGGCGGTGGTGACGAGCGATGCGGTGCACACCGACTTGGTGGTGCCGAGGCAGCCGCGCAGCTGTTCCTTCGCCTGGTCGCGCCAGTAGCGGGCGGACGCGACGCCGTACTTCCACACGCTGTCGGCGTAGCTGATCGCGTAGACGGCGTGCCCGCTCTCGCCTTCCCTGCCCGACTTGGTGTCGGCGGGCTTGGCGGTGGCGCGTTCCTCGAGCGGCTTCGCGTCCGGCGGGTCGGCGAGCGCGAGCGCGGTCCACACCGCGCCGTACGGGTGGCTGCCGGGCACCGAGTTGGCGCGCTGGTAGAAGCTCCCCCACTCCGGGGTGGTGATCGCGCAGCTCATGGTGGCCGCCGCGCCGGGCTGGACCGGTCCGACGGTCTGCTCGCAGCTGCCGAGCGGCGCGTTGTCGCCCGTCCAGTCGGCCTTCAGGTGGACCTTCACGGCCTTCTTGGACGGGTTGGTGATGTCGACGATGAGCGTGCAGCTCGGCGCGCCACAGGCGTCGAACCGGTTGCCGCCCTGGGTGATCGTGGTGAGCGCGTCGATCGCGGTGCCCAGGTCCTTCGTGGCCCCGTTCGCGAGGTCGGTGTAGATCTTGTTGATGTTCGCGGACACGTCGCTGACCGCGACCTGGAGGTCGCGCGCCTTGGTGTTCTCCGCGCTGCCGATCTCGTCGAGCGCGATGGCGACCACGCCGTGCGGCGCGTCCTTCGCGAGGTAGACCTTGCCGCCGTCGACGGGGACCTCGAGGCCCTCGACCTCGGCGACCTTGGTGGTCTTGTCCGGCAGCGCGCCGTCGCCCTTGGTGGCCTTGCCCGCGGCCTGGCTGACCACGTCCGGGGTGAAGATGTCGGCGAACTCGATGCCGAGCAGCACGGTCGGCAGCTTCACCCAGCGGTTGCCGAGCGCGGTGCCGTCGCCGGAGCTGACGCCGAAGCGGGCGGCCATGGCGGCCCAGAACTCGGGCGCGCCCTTGAGGTACAGGGTCTTGTCGAGCACCGTGATCGTCGCGCCGAGCCCGTCGACGGTGATGGTGCCGAACACCTCGCTGGTGCTGGTGGCGGTCACGTCGACGGTGAACGCGGAGCCGTCGGAGGCCTTCAACCCGCCCTGGTAGCGGGTCGCTGCGGACTCCGCGAAGCTCGTGAGCGCGGAAGCGGTCGCCTCGGCCGTGGTGAGCGGCCCGATCTCGACCCCGGACGGCGCGCCACCGACCGCGTTCGTGCAGGCGGTCAGCCCGAGCACGGCCACCACGAGAAAAGGCACAAGGCGGCGCGGCTTCCGAGTCATGGTCCTCCCCATCCCGGGTGCGCCGTGTGGTCTGTTCGGCGCAGTTCCGGGAGGAGTATCGCAACTCATCGCGCGGCGACGCGCGGGGATGAGCTGACGGAACGCTGACGTTGTGCGCCCGTTACCCGTTGGGCGGCCAGCCTGCCCGAGATGACCACCGGCGGGATGCCGACGCCAGGTGTGGTGCCACAGCCCGCGAGCACGGCGTTGGCCACGCCGCCGACGAGGTTGCGGGGCCGGAACGGACCGGTCTGCTGCAACGTGTGCGCGAGGGAGAACGGGGTGCCCGCGGCGAGTCCGGCCGCGGCCCAGTCCGCCGGGGTGACGAGCCGCTCGACCTCGACCGCGTCGTCGAACCCGGTGAGGCCGCGCGCCGCGAGCACCTGGCCCAGCTCGGCGCGGTAGGCGGGGCCGACCCGGTCCCAGTCGATCTCGCCGGTCTCCTGGTTGGGGCACGGCGCGAGGACCGAGATCACCTCGCGGCCGGAAGGCGCGAGCGCCTGATCGGTCGCGGTCGGCCGGGTGACCAGCAGCGACGGGTCGCTCATGAGCTTGCCGCGGTGCAGGATCTCGTCGAACGTGCGGTCCCAGTGCGTGCCGAAGAACACCGTGTGGTGCCCGAGCTCCGGCCAGGTGCGGGTCACGCCGACGTGCAGCACCACCGCGGACGGCGACCAGCGCGGCCGCAGCGGCCTGCGTGGCGTGCGGCCCAGCAGCCGGTAGCTGACCGGCAGGTCGGGGGTGAGCACGATCGCGTCACACGGGATCCGCTCGCCGTGCGTGGTGCGCACGGCGGTCACGCGGTCACCGGTGCGCTCCAGCCACGCGGCGCCGGTGCCGGTCCGCACCGACCCGCCCGCGTCGGCCGCGGCGGCGGCCATGGCCTCGGCGACCGCACCGACCCCGCCGCGCGGGAACCACACGCCCGCGACGGTGTCCATGTACGCGATCACGCCGTACGCGGCGAGCGCCTCGGCGGGCGCGAGACCCGCGTACAGCGACTGGAACGAGAACAGCCGCCGCAGCCGCTCGTCGGACAGGTACCGGCCGATCCTCGGGCCGAGCCTGCCGAACCCGCCCATGGCGGCCAGGTGCGCGAGCTTCGGGCCGAGCAGGTCGAGGGGCGAGTCGAAGTTGGCGCCGATGAACTCCTCGCGCTGCACCCGGTACAGGCTGGTGAGCCACTGGCGCAGCCGCAGGTACCCGGCCGCCTCGCGCGGCCCGGCCACCCGCCGGACCTCCTCGGCCATCGCGTCGGCGCCGGTGTGCACGTGGATCGTGGACCCGTCGGCGAAGTGCGCCCGGTAGGCGGGGTCGAGGCGGGTCAGCTCGACCCGTTCCGCGAGCGACGAGCCCACCGCCGAGAACGCCTCGTCCAGCAGGTCCGGCATGGTGAGCACGGACGCGCCGGTGTCGATGCGGTAGGCGCCGAGCCGGTCCGCGCCCGCCCGGCCGCCGACGTGCGGCGCCGACTCCAGCACGGTCACCTCGCGGCCCGCGCCGATCAGATGCAGCGCGGCCGAGAGCCCGGCGAGCCCGGCGCCGACCACGACCACCCGGTCGGTCGCGCCGGGGAGCGCGCGCATTCAGCGGTCCCGTCGGGTGGCGGCGATCGCGAGGTCCGCGAGCCGCGTGCGGCCGGGCTCGTCGAGGCCCGCCGCGTCGAGCGCGGCCATCGCCGACACCGTGAGCTTCTCGATCCGCCGCTCCAGCTCGTCGACCGCACCGACCTCGACCAGCAGGTCCCGCACGCGCTGGATGGTCTCCTGCGTCAGGCCGGGGTCGCCGAGCGCGCGGCGCAGCAGGTCCGCGTCGGCGTGCCTGCCCGCCTCGTCCGCGTAGCCCAGCCCCAGCGAGACGAGCAGCGTGCGCTTGCCTTCACGCAGGTCGTCGCCGGCGGGCTTGCCGGTCACCTCGGTGTCGCCGTACACGCCGAGCAGGTCGTCCCGCAGCTGGAACGCGACGCCGACGTCGGTGCCGAACGCACGGACCGCGGCGATCGTGTCCTCGTCGGCCCCCGCGAGCGCGACACCCATGTGCAGCGGCCGTTCCACCGTGTAGGCGGCGGTCTTCAGCCGCGCCACCCCCAGCGCGCGCTCCTCGGACTCGTCGCCCTCGGCCTGCGCGAGCACGTCGAGGTACTGGCCGGCGAACATCTCCGCCCGCATGGCGAGCCACGGCCCGCGGGCAGCACCTCGCATCCGGTCCGACAGCGGCGCGCCGGTGAACATGTCGTCCGCCCACGCGAGCGCCAGGTCGCCGAGCAGGATCGCGGCGGCCATCCCGAACCGCTCCGGCTCGCCGAGCCAGCCGCCCGCGCGGTGCGCGTCGGTGAACCGGACGTGCACGGTCGGGTGGCCCCTGCGCAGCTCGGACGCGTCCATGAGGTCGTCGTGGACCAGCGCGCACGTCTGGATCAGCTCCAGCGCGCTGACCGCCGTGAGCACGGCCTCGGCCCGCGTACCGGTGCCTTCCCCGCCCGCGGCGCGCCAGCCCCACCACGCGAACGTGGGCCGGATCCGCTTGCCGCCGCGGAGCGCGAAGTCGGAGAGGGTGTCGACGGCGGCCGCGAACGTCTGCGCCAGCGCGGGCAGCTCCGCGCGGCGCTCCGCCAGGTAACCGCGGAGGAGCTTCTCGACATGGCGGTGCACCGCCATGTCGATGTCCTCTGCCATGTCCGCTGCCACGCGCTCGGGGGTCACGCTGACCATGGTGCGTGTTCGGATCCCGGAACGCACTGCCGGGGGTGGGTGTCGAGGGTATCTGTAGGCAGGGTCACTACCCTGGGTACATGACTTCGGTGGTGGCGCGTATTCCCGGCGACCGGCCGGTGTTCTCCGTCGAGTTCATGCCGCCGCGCGACGATGCGGACGAACTCCGGCTGTGGAACGCGATCCGGTCGTTGGAGGGCCTTGACCCGGCTTTCGTGTCGGTGACCTACGGCGCGGGCGGCTCCAGCCGCGACCGCACCATCCGGACCACCGGCCGTGTCGTGACGGAGACCACACTGGTCTCGATGGCCCACCTGACCGCGGTGGACCACTCGGTGGCCGAGCTGCGCAACGTCATCGGCTGGTACGCCTCGCTCGGCATCCGCAACGTGCTCGCGCTGCGTGGCGACCCGCCCGGCGACCCCAACGGTGAGTGGGTCAAGCACCCGGAGGGCCTCGAGTACGCCGAGGAGCTGGTGAGCCTCGTCCGTTCGCTCGGCGACTTCTGCGTCGGCGTGTCGGCGTTCCCGTACGGCCACCCGCGCTCCGCCGACCTCGACGAGGACACCCGGTACCTGGTGTCCAAGCTCCGCGCGGGCGCCGACTTCGCCATCGCGCAGCTGTTCTTCGAGGCCGACGACTTCCTCCGCCTGCGCGACCGCGTCGCCGCCGCGGGCTGCGAGACGCTGCTGCTGCCCGGCGTGATGCCGCTGACCACGCCGAGGATCCTGAGCAAGACCGTGGAACTGTCCGGCGCGGACGTGCCCGCGTCGCTGGCAGGCAGGCTCGACCCGCTCGCCGGTGACGCGAAGGCGTTCCGCGAGGAGGGCATGAACGTCACGACCGAGCTGTGCGAGCGGCTGCTGGCCGAAGGCGTGCCGAGCCTGCACTTCTACACGTTCAACCGCTCCAAGGCGACGAAGGAAATCGTCGTCGACCGCCTCGGCCTGGCGCCGGGCCGGTCGCAGCTGCGTTCCGTCGGTTAGTGCTGCGGTCGCCTACGTTGGGCGTTCCTTCTTGCGCGGGGTGACTTGTCCTCGCCGGAGGGCGCCCCGCCCCATCCACGGAACCTGGCGACGTGGGTGGACACAGCGCTAGTAGCGGCCGACCGCCTGTGCTCGGTCGGCGCTCAGGCTTCGCCGGTGTGCGATCAGCGCGAGCAGCGCGGCGATCACCGCCGCCAGCAGTGCGCCGCCGCCGACGATCGTCACCCACTTCATCAGCGACTCGCCGCCGCCGTTGGAGTACTCCGCGATGGCGTTGAACTCGGTGACCGCGCCGGGCTTCGGGGACCAGCTGATCGTGCTGTCGTCCTCGTCGCCGTCGGTTCTGGTGACCGGGCCGGGGAAGGCGATCTTGATCTGGATGTCCGCGCGGTCCTTCGGCACCTGCGTCAGGTCGACCGACCCGGCGAGCGTGACCCGGCCACCCACGCGGCGCAGCGACAGCCGGTACTGGTTGGCCTCGGAGATCGACTCGACGAGCGTCGCCACGTCGGTGAACCGCAGCTCCTTGAAGGTCACCTTCTGGCCGACGTAGCCGTCCTGCGTGTACTTCTCCGCCCGCACACGGTCGTTGAGCTCCGGCGGGATCGTCAGCGGCGGCCCGTTGTCCTGTTCGCTCACCGGTAACGCGGCGATGATCAGCTCGCCCGAGACGGTGTCCTCCGGGGACACGGCCAGTGCGGTGTGGATGCGGAGGCACCCGGTCAGCGAAAGCATGAGCACGGCGAACAGCGCGAACAGCCCGGTGACCCTGGAGACCCTGCGCATCGCGCCATCCTGCCAGTAGCCGTGCCGGGCGCGAAATCCCGTGTGTGCGCAGGAGCTGATGGGTACCGTGCCCGCCATGACCGTGCACCGCATCAGCGACGACTACGTGGACGACTACGTCCGGCTCGTGCCCACCATCGCGACCGAGCTAGGCATACCGGGCTACGACGACCAGTGGCCGGACCTGTCGCCGGAGGGCAACGCCGCGGTGGCGGGCCTGGCGAGGCGCGCACTGGCCGACGTCTCCGCCGTGGAGCCATCGGACGACGCGGAACGCGTTGCGAAGGCGGTCTTCACCGAGCGCCTCGGCGTGGAGGTCGAGCTGTACGACGCGGGTCTGATCGACTCGGACCTCAACGTGCTCGCGAGCCCGCCGCAGAGCCTGCGGTCCACGTTCGACCTGATGCCGACGAGCACCGCGGACGACTGGTCCACCATCGCCACCCGCCTGTCCCGCCTGCCGGCGGCGCTGGCCGGGTACCGCGTGTCCCTGCTGCACGCGGCCGCGAAGGGCAACGTCTCCGCGGTCCGCCAGGTCACCAAGGTCGCCGACCAGTGCCAGAAGTGGAGCCAGGGCTTCTTCACCGACTTCGTCGCGGGCGCCAAGGACGTCCCGGACACCGTCCGCACGGACCTGGACGCGGGCGCGGCTGCCGCGTCGAAGGCGTACGGCGAGCTGGCGGAGTTCCTCCGCGCCGAGGTACTTCCGAAGGCCCCGGGGAAGGACGCGGTGGGCGCGGAGGCGTACAAGCTGTTGTCCCGCCGGTACCTCGGTGCCGCACTGGACCTGCGTGAGGCCTACGAGTGGGGCTGGACCGAGTTCCTGCGCCTCGAGGCGGAGATGAAGGAGGTCGCGAACCGCGTCAAGCCGGGCGCGAGCCTCGCGGAAGCGGCGGCGGCGCTGGACAACGACCCCCGCTACCAGGTGCGGGGCGTCGAAGCGTTCCGCGAGTGGATGCAGAAGCTGTCCGACCAGGCCCTGTCCGACCTGCGCGGCGTCCACTTCGACATCCCGGACGAGATCATGCGGCTGGACTGCAAGATCGCCCCGCCCGGCGGCACCGCGGGTGCCTACTACACGAACCCGACCGACGACTTCAGCCGCCCGGGCGCCATGTGGTGGGCCCTGCCCCCGGACAAGGACGAGTTCACGACGTGGCGCGAGGCGAGCATCGTGTACCACGAGGGCGTCCCGGGCCACCACATGCAGATCGCGACGGCCATGTACCACGCGGAACGGCTGAACAAGTTCCAGCGGATGCTGTCGTGGGTGCCCGCGTACTCGGAGGGCTGGGCCCTCTACGCGGAACGCCTGATGCGCGAGTTCGGCTACCTGTCGGACGACGGCAACCTGTTCGGGATGCTCAACGAGAACATCTTCCGTGCCGCCCGCGTGATCATCGACATCGGCATGCACCTGGAACTGGAGATCCCGGCGGGCACCGGCTTCCACGAGGGTGCGAGGTGGACCCCGGACCTGGGGCTGGAGTTCATGCTGACCCGCACGATCACCGAACACGAGCTGGTGGTCGACGAGGTGGACCGCTACCTGGGCTGGGCGGGCCAGGCCCCGGCCTACAAACTGGGCGAACGCCTGTGGCTGGAAGCCCGCGACGACGCGAAGGCGCGGGCGGGTGGCGCCTTCGACCTGAAGCACTTCCACATGGAGTCCCTCTACCTCGGCCAGATGGGCATGGACACGATGCGCGAGTGCCTGTCCAGGATCCAGTAGCCGAAGCCGACGCCACGAAGGGCGCCTTCAGGACGACCTCCCGTCCAGGAGGCGCCCTTCACGGCATCGACGGCACGCCACCCCGTGCGAGACCGGCGACCTCGGCGAACGCCCACGGATCGTGCGCGGAGAACACCCGCACCTCATCCCCGTGCTCCCGGACCAGCTCCCGCAACCTGGCCTGGTTCCCCACCCGCAACGGCCGGTCCACTTCGGTCACCTCCTCGAACGCGTCCCACAGAGGAATCGCCCAGCGGTCACTGGTGATCTGCCCGTCGTAATAAAACGCATCGCCGGCGTGCAGCAGCCATCGGTCAGCGGTTCGGACCGCCACCGCGCAGTGCCCGGCGGAGTGCCCGGCGAGGGGCACCAGCAACAACTCCGATGGCAGTCCGTCCAGCCGCACGGCGTCGAACCCGAACCACGACACGTCCCGCCGTGACGGATAGGTCACCCAGCGCGGCCGATGAGCCCAGTGCGCGGGCCGGGTACCGCAGCGTGTGCTCGGGATGTGCGTCGGAGACGGCCATGGCCGCCCGGTACTCGGCGTCGTGCAGGTGCACCCGCGCGCCGGGGAAGTCCGGCAACCCGCCGCTGTGGTCGAGATCCAGGTGCGTGAGCACGATGTCCGTGACGTCGGACGGCGCGTACCCACGCGCGATGAGCTGGGCCGCGGCGGTTTCCGACGGAGAGAGCACCGGCGCCGTGCGCTCCAGGAACGCGTCGCCGAGCGCGACCGAAGGCTGCGTCACGTCCACGGCTCCGAAACCGGTCTCCACCAGCACCAGCCCGTGCTCCGCCTCGATGACCAGGCAGTGGCACACGACCCGCGCGGGCTCCCGGCCGTCGGCGGGGATCTCACGCATGGTGCCGCAGTTGAGGTGTGTGACGTTCATCGTGCTCCCGGTTCGGCCGTTCGGTTGGTCTTTGCCACAAAGAAATGTGAAAACAGCGAAAATCACTCGCTTTGTCCACCGAATGGGGCAATTCGGTCGTCTGCTAGCCCTGCCGACGCAGCCGGGCACCCCCGTTCGGAGGAAGCGGTAGCGTCAGATCACGTGCTCCAGCATATAATATGACGACTGGTCTACCGAATTCAATAGACCGGTCATCATAGATCCCGGGAAACATCGTGACCGGTGCTTGCGCGACGCGAGATAGTGGAGGCAAGTGACACCCAGTGGAGGTCGGCAATGGCAACCGACGCGGAAGTCATCGGCGTCCGCGGCGTGTTCCTCAAGCTGAGGACCCATGCCGGCCTGACCGCGAGACGTCTGCGCGACACCGAGGTGGACACGCGCGTCCTCGCGGACCTGCCCGCGGTCCAGCGCGCCATCCGGGAGTCCGGCGCACCGGTCGAGCAGGCCATCGTCGACGCGGTGGCCGCGGTCGTCGCCGAGCTCGACCCCACCGACCGGCTCATCGCCGACGTGGTGCTCGCGCTGGGCATGCTGGCGGACCGGCTCACCGACCAGCCCGCGCTCGCCAACCGCCTCTACCGCGCCGACCTCGGCGTGCGGCGGGTGGCGCTGTCGGAGGGCTGGGCGACGCTGCACGAGCTGATGGGCGTCGAGCACCCGCCGCAGGCGCCCACCGTGCGCAGCCTGCGCGGTTCGGTGGAGGAGAAGACGCTGGGCGTGCTGGCCGAGCGCTGCGTGCGTGCCGCGGGCATGGCCCGCCGCGAGTCGACGGAGGAGCCGGGCAACGCGGTCGTGGTGGTCGGCGGCGCCGTGATGGACCACATCACCGTCGTCGAGTCCCTGCCGGTGGCGGGCGAGTCGGTGCAGGCCACGTCGTTCCACATGAATCCCGGCGGCAAGGGGCTCAACCTCGCCGTGGCGGGCAGGCGCATGGGTTTCGACGTCCGGTTCGCCGCCGCCGTGGGCGACGACGCGGCCGCTACCAGGCTTCTCGAGTACATGTCCGAGCAGAACCTGGGCACCGACTTGATCGTTGAAGCACCGGGCGAAGCGACCCCCGTGGCACAGGTTATTGTGCTGCCCAACGGAGACGCCGCCACGATCGGCTGGAAGAACGAGCTCCGGGTCGCACTCTCCACAAGAGACATGCGAAGTCAGGCGATGAGCCGTGCGCTGGCCGAGGCCGACGCCGTGCTCGTGACCCTGGAAGCGCCGGTCGATGTCGTGAAGTGGACTTTGGACACCGCACGGACTCTGCCGAGGAAACCGCTGGTGCTGTTGCAGGCGTCGCCGCCGCTGGACCGTCCACAGCAGATCTACCGGCAGTTGACCGGAGTGGACTACGTCGTGGGGTCCGAATGGGCTCTGAGCAAGCTGCTGCCCCCCTTCAACGACGACAAGAGCATTGACGAGATAGCGCGCCAGCTGCGCACTATGGGCGTGGCGACGGTCTGTGTCGTGGAGAACTTCCGCTGCCGGATCAGGTCTCGTGAGTTGGAAGCGGACTTCGACGCACCGTCGGTGCCGCTCACCGATTCCCCGGGGGCCAGAGAAGCCTTCTCAGCCGCCCTGATACATCATTTGCTCAGGATCGGACGCGGTGGCCTCACCCGCGAAAGCCTCGAGTGGGCGAGCGCGGCGATGGCCACGAACCTTTCCATCGACATCATCACAGACGCCATGCCGAAGCCCGGCGACGTCGGACGGATCATGGAGTCGGACCAGAGTGTGGGGTAGCCCGAGTGGGCGATGTAAACCTGACGGAACATGAGCTGAGGCACGCAGACGGGGACTTCCGCGTCGTCGTGCTCGGCCGCGGTTCCGACATGCACGGCAACCAGCCGTGCGCCGCGGTGTTCGGCGAACCCGGGAACGGGTGTCTCGTTCGAATTCACTCGCGGTGTGTGTACGGCGAGATCTTCGAGTCCGTCGACTGTGACTGCCGGGACCAACTGCGACAGTCGATGGCCATGATGCGCAAGGTGGGCTCCGGTGTCCTCATCTACCTCGACCAGGAGGGAAGAGGCGCCGGACTGCTCGCGAAGGCTCTCGGGTACCAGTTGACCCAGCGTGAGGGCCTGGACACGTTCTCCAGCTACCGGGTGCTCGGCCTGCCGGAGGACTCACGTTCCTATGAGGACGCGGTGGCGATCCTCCGCAACCTCGGCCTGCGCCGGGTGCGGTTGCTCACCAACAACCCGGCAAAGGTCGCGGCACTGTCCACGGCGGACTTCCAGGTCGAGCAACAGCCCTTCCTGGTCCGCGGGCAGAGCGCGGAGGCCCGCCGGTACCTGGCGGCCAAGGCCAGGTTCGGTCACACCATCTCGATCGCCGAGCTGGAAGCCGACGCCGCGCGCGACCGCTGGCGGTGGCTGCACAAGCTGCTGCGGCGGACGTGGCGCAAGCCGGCCCAGGAAACGCCCGAGCGGGCACCCGCGCGGGTCGTGGAACTGCCGGTACCCACGGTGAACCCCGTGGAGCAGTCGGTCACGTCGGCACAACCGACCGACCTCGTCAGCTGATGCGGTGGCCGGGGTGGCGAACCATCCCGGCCACCTGAACCCGAGGATCGCCGCGCCCGCGTCGCGTGCGCACTGTCAGTTCCGGGGCGGCGGGACGGGCAGCACACGACCCAGTACGCCGAACGGCCTGGGGTCGCCCGTGAACCGGTAGTGGCGCAGCACGTCGGTGAAGCCCAGCCGGTAGTACAACCGCCAGGCGCGGGTCGGGCCCTCCGGGGTCGACAGCAGCACCTTCGACGCGCGCACCCCGCCCAGCAGCCTGCGCAGCAGCTCCTCGCCGATGCCCCGGCCCTGGCTCGCGGGCGAGACGTGCACCTCGGTCAGCTCGAAGTAGTCCTCCAGCCAGCGGTCCGCCAGTTCCGCGCCGGACTGCTCGATGATCCCGCGGCGCACCTGCTCGTGCCACCACTGGCCCGCGGCGCCCCGGTAGCCGTACGCGACACCCACCATGCGGTGGTCGGCGTTGAACGCGCCGACACAGCGCCACTCCGCGCGCAGCATGTGCGCGAGCCACATGGGTGCGCGCTGTTCTGCGGTGCCCGACGGGTAACGCATCGCCGTGACGTACAGCGACAACGCTTCTGGCAGGCAGGCGCGCAGTTCGTCGGGGGAGAGGTCGACGAACCGTTCTACGCGTGGTGGGACCGCGGTCACGACAGCCGATTCTCCTCTCAGCCCGCGACGTCCGCAGCCGTGCCCCCCGTCAGGGCGACCAGATCGGCGTAGGTCGTCGGGAACACCGACTTCGGGTGGCCTGCGGCCGCCCACACCACCTCATAGCGTGCCAGGTCCGCGTCCACGACCGTGCGCACCGGGTGCGGGTGTCCCACCGGCGCCACCCCGCCGATCGCCTGCCCCGTGTGTTCCCGCACGAAGGCCGGGTCGGCCTTGCCCACCTCGTCCGCGCCGACCAGCGCGGCGAGCGTCGCGGTGTCCGCGCGGTGGGCGCCGGAGGTCAGCGCGAGCAGCGGGCGCACCTCGTCACCGTACGTAGCACGGAAGACGAGGCTGTTGGCGATCGCACCGACCTCGACGCCGAGCGCCTGCGCGGCCGCCGCCGCGGTGCGCACCTCGTCGTCGAGGAGGCGGATGCCGTCCGCGGCCGGGGAGAGGCCTGCCTCCAGCAGCGCGGCGGCCAGTTTGCTGATCGAGGGGTGGTCCAGAGAGGTCATGGCCCTATCTGACCACGGATGCGGTTCTGATCGCCGCCGAAATTCCCGGTCGAGGTTGAGTCTCCCGGCAGCCGGAGCTAAGCTCGAACTGTTCGAACACCCGTTCGAACACTGGCTCGGTGGCAGGACGGGGGAAGCGTCTTGCCACCGAGCCCCGCCGGCTTCCCCACGGCACATCGTCACAGCCAGTGATGATTTTCCGATCCGCGAGGAGATCCGGTGACTGCGACTCTCGACTTTCCGAACCACCACTCGGCGACGCCCGAGTCCGCGCTCGGCCTGCTCGCCCAGGCCGAGACCGGACTCTCCACCGCCGAGCTGGAGGAGGACGCGGCGCGCCGGTTCGCGGACGCCTATCTCGCGGCGTTGCGTGCCGCCGCGGCGCTGCTCGCCATGCGCGGGCGGCCGCACCGCGCCCGGTCGCGCCCGATGAGCGTGTGGACGCTGCTGTCGTCGGTCGCGCCCGAGCTGCGGGAGTGGGCCGCGTTCTTCGCGTCCTGCTCGGCGACGCGCGCGTCGGTGCAGGCGGGCATCACCCGTGCGGTCAGCACCCGGTCCGCGGACGACCTCGTGCGCCAGTCCGGGCAGTTCATCGAGCTGGTGTCGCGGTTGATCCGCGGCGCGGACCGGTGACCGTCACACCACTGGTCGACTTCGCCCGTCTGCTCGACGTGCTGGACACCGAGGGGGAGCGGCTCGCCACGTCGGCCACGGGAACGGATCCGGAGCTCGAGGTGCCCCACCTGCCGGGCATGCGGCTCGGTGAGGTGGTGCGGCACGTCGGCTCCGTCTACCGGATGGTGGTGTCCTGGCTGCGCGACGGCGAGCGGCCCACCCGCTGGCAGCGCGAGCCCGCGCCGGACCAGAGCGTCGTGGACTACTTCCGCGCCGGCCTGCTGGAGGTCGTCGACGAACTGGACCGGCACGACCCGCTCGAGGGTGCGCCCACCTGGTGGCCGGAGCACCAGAACTTCGGTTTCTGGTGCCGCAGGCTGGCGCACGAGACCACCGTGCACCGTGTCGACGTCCAGCTGACCGGCGCCAAACTGCTGGTCGGCGACATCGCGGCGGAGGTGGCGCTGGACGGCATCGACGAGCTCATGTCGCTGTGGTTCACCCACCGCCTCGGCGTGCTGGGCGTGTCGGACGTGGTCCCCGGCCGCGTGGCCGTCAACGCGGGTGGTCGCCGCTGGATCGCCAGGGTCTCCACCACCGGCGCCTCGGCATGGCGCACCGACGAGGACGAACCGGCCGAGGCCACGGTCTCCAGCGACGCGACGGGCATGTACCTGTGGCTGTGGGGCAGGCGCCCTGGTGCGTACGTGCAGGAGTCGGGCGATCCGGCGCTGGTCGCGCAGCTGAGATCACTGCTCCGCGTCGCGACGCGCTGAATTGTCGGTGCCTTCCGCTAGTTTGCTGCGCATGTCCACGCGACTGTGCAACGTGGTGGTAGACGCGGCCGACCCGACGGCCCTGGCGGAGTTCTGGGTGACCCTGCTCGACTGGCGCGTGTCCCATGCGGACGCCGAGGAGGTGGACGTCGTCGCGCCACCGGACGACGGCTGGAAGTTCGACCTGGTCTTCGTCCCGGTGGCGGACCAGAAGGTGGGCAAGAACCGGGTGCACCTGGACCTGTCGAGTGCCTCCCCGGACCACCAGGCGGCGATCGTCGCCCACGCGGAGGCGCTCGGTGCGGTTCGCGTCGACGTCGGCCAGCGCAACGTGCCGTGGATCGTCCTGGCCGACCCGGAGGGCAACGAGTTCTGCGTACTGGAACAACGACCCGAGTACGCGGCCACCGGTGCGATCGCGGCGGTGGTGGTGGACGTGGTGGACCCGTTGCGGCAGTCGGAGTTCTGGTCCGGCGCGTCGGGCTGGCCGGTGGTCGAGACGACCGCCGCCACGGCGTCACTGCGGTCGCCGGACGGGCGTGGGCCGTGGCTGGAGTTCGTCCGTACCGGGGAGCCGCATCGGGTGAAGAACCGGGTGCACCTGGACGTGGCGCCGTTGGCGGGGGAGGACCAGTGGGCCGAGGTGACTCGGTTGGCGGAGCTGGGCGCGCGGAAGGTGGATGTCGGGCAGGGGTCGGTGCCGTGGGAGGTGATGGCTGACGTGGAGGGGAACGAGTTCTGTGTGCTGACACCTCGGTGAGGTGGGGGGCTGGGGACGCCTGGTTCACCCTGCCCCGAAGGTCAGCCCTCCCGGCGGCGGAGGCGGTCGTGCAGTACCCGGCGGACCAGGAGAGCTGCCTTGTCACGGGGCGTGGACTCCGGCAGCGGGTCGTCCTTCAGCGTCTGCAGAAGGGAGAGCAGCAACTGGTTCGTCTTGGTCCACAGTGGAACGAACTTCCCGGTCACCGGGCCCGTCGCCGTCAGTGGGCCCTCCACCAGGCCCGTCACCGCCTTCGCGAGGTCCAGGGTCGCGCTGTCCCGGAAGACGAGGTGCACCTCGTCGTTCTCGACGCGTAGTTCCATCTTGCGGGCCGCCAGTTCCTCCGGCGTCGCGTCCGAGGTGTCCTCGGTGTCGAACTCGTCCACTTTGGACGCGACGGCGGCCGCGTCCACGCCGAGGTCCGCCAGTACCTTCGCGGCCATGCTGCCTTCCGCGCGGATCAGGGCCTCCAGCAGGTGATGGCTGCCCATCGGAGCGTCGCCTGCCAGGGCCTGTGCCGCGGTGACGACCTCCTCCGCCGCGTTGGTTCGAGGGGTGGCGCTCCAGCCGCCGGAGTGTTCGTGGGTGCCTTCGGCGAGGACGGCCGACACCGCCGTGCGGATCGCGGTGATGTCGTGGACCAGACCGGCCAGGATCCGCGCTGCCACGCCCTCGCCCTCGCGTTCCAGCGCAAGCAGGATGTGTTCCGTGCCGATGTAGTTGTGCTTGAGCTGCAACGCTTCCCGCAGCGACAGCTCCAGCACCTTCTTGGCGCGCTTCGTGAACGGGATGTGGCCAGGCGGAGCTTCCTTCGTCCCCTTGCCGACCATCTCCTCGACCCCGGTGCGGATCATCGCCGCCGTGACGCCCAGGTTGCGCAGCGCCCTCGCCGCGGCGCTCGTCGGCATGCTGAACAACCCCAGCAGGATGTGTTCCGTGCCGATGTAGTCGTGCTGCAGGCCCCTGGCCTCTTCCTGGGCGCGGACCACGACGGAGCGGGCTTCCGCGGTAAAACGCTCGAACATGCACTCGATGGTCAGCCCTGTTCGTAACCCTGTCAATACACTGTCATTGCTATGGTCACCCTATGACGGACTGGGATGAGCGGCTGTCCCGCTGGCGGGATGAGCTGGATCTGTTCGCGCAGCTCGAGGACACGCCGTGGGTCACGTTGGCCCAGGCGGAGCAGGAGACCGGGGTGTCCCGGTCGGCGCTGCGGGCCTGGTACCGCAACGGTGAGATCGAGTCGCGACTGGTCGACGGGCCCAACGGGCCGCAGCGGCTGGTGCCACTCGACGCGGTCGTCGCCAGGGCGGCGCAGTCGCCGCGGATCCAGCGGCGGGCCGAGCGC
Source organism: Actinophytocola algeriensis (assembly GCF_014203735.1). Taxonomy (GTDB): domain Bacteria; phylum Actinomycetota; class Actinomycetes; order Mycobacteriales; family Pseudonocardiaceae; genus Actinophytocola; species Actinophytocola algeriensis. The sequence continues at coordinate 1,095,923 of NZ_JACHJQ010000001.1, forward strand.
GAGGTGAGCCTCGAAGCGCAGGTCATGTTGCTCCGCCACCGCGTCGACCAGCTCGAACTGCGGCTGGCCGCGCTGGAGAAGGACAAAGACGCGTAGGCGGCGGAGCCCCCAGGCCTCCGCCGCCTACGCGATCCGGCTCAGGACACGAGTGCCCGGCCGCCGGCCCCCGGGTCCGTGACCCCCGTCAGTCCCGGTGACACCCTCGTTGGACGAGCGTAACCAGCGTGATCATCGGTGAACACGAAGTCCCGCACGCACTTTCGCGGGTGTCACCTCAGGGCACGATCACCCGTCCACCGGCACCCAGCACACCGACGCCGGTGAGGCCCGGAATGACACCCGGCCGGTTCCGGTGGGGGAGGTAGCTCCCCACCCCCAGGTCCCGGCGTCAGACAGTCGCCGAGACGGCCGTAGTTCTGACCCCACGCGTACACGCAGCCGGCCGTGCACGGCTCCTCCGGCACCCAGAAGTAGCCCGCGAGGTCCGCGGCCAGGTCCACCTGGCCCGCCTTGTTGTAGATGTAGGTGCGGGTTCCCCCAGGGCCTTCACCATCGGGACGACCGCCAGAGTCGCCGCGATGCCGGTCAGGTTGAACACCACGGCCGTCGCCGACTCGGGCACCCGGCTCGCGAGGTTCACCGAGACCACGCCGCCGGACCGCGTGTCCAGCATCCGCGCAGGGGTTACGTCGGCGCGACTCAGGTCCCCGACCCGCACGGGAGCGTAACCGGCGCGCACGGGATCGTCACGCGCGCAGTCGTAAACCCTTCGGTGTGGCACGGAAACCCGCGTCCCGCAACACATCGGCCAGGTTGGACGTCAGCGCCACCTCGCCGTCCGCGCGCTGGACCGCCAGCTGGCCCAGCCAGCCCTCGCGCACCGCACGGGACAGGGCCTCCGCCGCCGCGCGCAACGCCGTGTCGTCATCGGTGAACGACAGCAGCGAGCGGCCGCCGCGTTCCACGTACAGGGCGGGCACGCCGTCGACCAGCACCGCCAGCGCGCCCGCTTTCCGCCCAGGGCGGTGCTTTCCGTCGCCCACCGGGTCCGGCCAGGGCAAGGCCGCGCCGTACGGTTGTCCCGGATCCGCCGCCGCCAGCACCGTCGCCGCCACGTCCGTCGCGACCGCACCGTCCGTCCTGGACAGCGCGCGCAACCGGTCCACCGCGCCGCGTGCCGCGAACTGGGACGCGCCGAGCCCCTCCACGACGTAGCCCCGCACGATCTGGCCCGACTCCTCCATCGCGCGCAACACCTTGTACACGCCCGAAAAGCCGCCGGTCACCCGTTCGGTGTCGAGGGCGCCACGCGTGAGGACACCGTGTCGTTCCAGGAAAGCCTCCGCGCGGGCATGCGACCGCCGCGTCGGGTCTTCCTCCCGGGGCACGACCAGCGACCACCGGCCCGCGACCGTCGGCGGGCCCGTCCTGCTCGGCATCGACGGACGTGCCCCGCGCAACCGCGCGTACCGGCCACGCGGGGTGGAACTGCGCGGCTTGTGCGCCGCGCCGCGTCCGGCCACCAGCGCACGCAGCGGCGCGATCGTGTCGTTCGTGACGAGCCCCGACCACACCAGATCCCACAGTGCCGCAACGACGTCCTGGTCCGACGGCGCCTCCGCGCCACCGTCGAGCAGGACCGCCCCCGCCCGTTCCGCCAGCTGCCGGAAGAACAGCGCGCCACCGTCCATCGCGGACAGCACCGCGCCGTGCAGCGGTGTCTCCGGCACCGCCTCCTCCACGTCGGGCAGCAGCAGGTCCGCCACATCCGTCGGCGCCACCGCGATCCAGCCGTCGCCACCGGCCAGCGCACCGGTGCCGCACCACGTCACCTCGCCCGCCGTGGTCAGCTCGTCCAGCAGCGACGGCGTGTAGCCCGGCAGCCGGGACGGCATGATCAGCGACTCGAACCCGCTCGCGGGCAGCGGTGCACCCGCCAGCTGCTCCACCACCGACAGCACGTCGTCCGCGGTCGGTGCCGACCGCAAACGTTTGCCGACCCCGTGCCACACCGGCAGGAACCGGCCCAGCGCCGCCGGTTCGACCGGTTCGACCTCGGCACGCAGCTTCGCGAGCGACGCCCGCCGCACCCGCCGCAGCACGTCCGCGTCGCAGTACTCCACCTGCGTGCCACTGGGCCGCAGCTCGCCGCGCACCAGCCTGCCCGTGCCGACCATGCGGTCCAGCACCCCGGCCACCACCGCGACACCCAGCCCGAACCGCGTCGCCACCTCCGAGGCGGGGAACGGGCCGTGGGTCCGCGCGTACCGGGACAGCAGGTCGCCCAGCGGGTCGTCGACCGGTTCGGTGAACGCCTCCGGCACCCCCACGGGCAGCGCCACGCCCAGCGCGTCCCGCATCCGGCCAGCGTCCTCGACGATCACGAACCGTTCCTCGCCCGCGATCCGCACCCGGATGACCCGCCGCTGCTTCTCCAGCTCGTCGAGCCAGCCCGGCTCCACCCCGCGCAGCGCCGCCTCCGCCGGGGACAGATCTCCCAGGAACCGCAACAGGTCCGAGGCGTCCTCGGCGTGCCTGGCGTGCCGCGACTGCTCCAGCCGCTGCAGCGACTGCTCCACCTCGGCGAGCACCTCGGGGTCGAGCAGCTCCCGGATCGCCTCCGACCCGAGCAGTTCCGCCAGCAGTGAGGAGTCCAGCGACAGCGCCGCCGCCCGCCGCTCCGCCAGCGGTGCGTCCGCGTCGTAGAGGAACAGGCCCGCGTAGCCGAACAGCATGCTGCGCGCGAACGGCGACGGCGACTGCGTCTGCACCTCGACGACCCGCATCTTCCTCGACCGCACCTCGGACATCAGCGCCCGCAGCCCCGCGAGGTCGTACACGTCCTGCAGACACTCCCGCATGGCTTCGAGGATCACCGGGAACTGTTCGTACTTCGCCGCCACCGACAGCAGCTGCGACGCGCGCTGCCGCTGCCGCCACAAGGGTGTGCGCTTGCGCGGGTCACGCCGGGGGAGCAGCAGCGACCGCGCCGCGCACTCGCGGAACCGCGACGCGAACAACGCGGACCCGCCGACCTCGGTCACCACGATCTGCTCGATCTCGTCCGGGTCGAGCAGCACGTCCTCCGCGGAGGCCACCACGTCGGCGCCCTCGTCGTCGACGGTGTCCGGCAGCTGGATCACGATGCCGTCGTCGGAGTGCGCCACCCGGGCCTCGATACCGCGCCGCTCCCGCAGCCGCGCGCCGATCGCGAGCGCCCACGGCGCGTTCACCTGCGCGCCGAACGGCGAGTGCAGGACCATCCGCCAGTCGCCCAGCTCGTCGCGGTACCGCTCGATGAGCAGCGTGCGGTCGTCCGGAACGTGCCGCGTGGCCTCCTTCTGCTCGTCCAGGTACGCGATCAGGTTGCCGGCCGCGAACGCGTCGAGCCCCGCCGCCGTCGCCCGTTCCCGCGCCTCCTGTTCCGGCATGCTCGACAACTCACGCAGGAACTTCCCCAGCGCACGGCCGAGTTCGAGCGGCCTGCCGGGGGTGTCGCCCTTCCAGAACGGCATCCGCGCGGGCTCTCCCGGCGCGGGGATCGCGATCACCCGGTCGGCCGTGATGTCCGCGATCCGCCACGCCGACGTGCCGAGCAGGAACGTGTCGCCGACCCGCGACTCGTACACCATCTCCTCGTCCAGCTCGCCGACGCGGGACCCGGAACCCGCGTCGGACGCCGGGGTCATGACGGTGAACAGGCCGCGGTCGGGGATCGTGCCGCCCGAGGTGACCGCGAGCCGCTGGGCGCCCGGCCGCCCGCGCAGCTCACCGTTCACCCGGTCCCACGTCACCCTCGGCCGCAGCTCGCCGAACTCCTCCGACGGGTAGCGGCCCGCCAGCATGTCCAGCACCGAATGCAGCGCCGACTCCGGCAGCGCCGCGAACGGCGCCGCCCGCCGCACCAGCGCCGTCAGGTCGGAGACGGTCCACGGCTCGAGCGCCACCATCGCCACGACGTGCTGGGCCAGCACGTCGAGCGGGTTGCGCGGGTAGCGCATGGACTCGATCGCGCCCTCGCCCATCCGCTCCGCGACCACCGCGCACGACACCAGGTCACCACGGAACTTCGGGAACATCACGCCCCGCGACACCGCACCCACCTGGTGACCCGCGCGGCCGATGCGCTGCATGCCGGACGCGACCGACGGCGGCGCCTCGATCTGGATGACGAGGTCGACCGCGCCCATGTCGATGCCCAGCTCCAGCGACGAGGTCGCCACCACGCACGGCAGCTGCCCCGACTTCAGCGCCTCCTCCACCGAGGTCCGCTGCTCACGCGACATCGACCCGTGGTGCGCGCGGGCCACGGTCGGCGTCTCGATCCCCGCCGCCCAGCCGGACTGCGCGATGGCCTCGGCGGGGAAGTAGCCCACGTCGCCGGGGTGGGCGGGGTGCTCCGCCGCAAGCTCGTTGAGCCGGGACGTCAGCCGCTCCGCCAGCCGCCGCGAGTTGGTGAACACGATGGTCGACCGGTGTTGCCGGACCAGCTCCAGCACCCGTTCCTCGACCGCGGGCCAGATCGACGGTCTCCTCGGACCGCCCATCCCGCCTGCCATCTCCTCCAGGGTGCCGATGCCGCCCGGCAGGTCCAGGTCGAGGTCCGGATCGGGCGTGACCGGCCCCGCCAGCGGCGGCGGCCCGTCCAGCTCCGTCATGTCCTCGACCGGCACCACGACTGTCATCTCGATGGTCTTGCCGATCTTCGGCGCCACCACCGTGACCGGCCGTCCGCCCGCGAGGAACGAGCTGACCTCGTCGATCGGCCGGACCGTCGCCGACAGCCCGATCCGCTGCGCGGGCTGGGGGAGCAGCGCGTCGAGCCGTTCGAGCGACACGGCGAGGTGCGCACCGCGTTTGGTGCCCGCGACCGCGTGCACCTCGTCGACGATCACCGTCTCCACCCCGCGCAGCGACTCCCTGGCCGCGGAGGTGAGCAGCAGGAACAGCGACTCCGGGGTGGTGACCAGGATGTCCGGCGGTGTGCGCTGGAAGGACCTGCGCTCGTCGGCGGGGGTGTCGCCGGTGCGCATGCCGACCGTGATGCCCGGGTCGGGGTCACCCAGCCTGCGCGCGGCCTGGCTGATGCCCGCGAGCGGCGCGCGCAGGTTGCGCTGCACGTCGACGGCCAGCGCCTTCAGCGGCGACACGTAGAGGACGCGGCAGCGTTCGGTGCGCTCCGCCGGTTTGGGCTGGGTGGCCAGCCGGTCGAGCGCCCACAGGAACGCCGCCAGGGTCTTGCCGGACCCGGTCGGCGCCACGACCAACGAGTGCTCGCCGTTCGCCGCCGCACGCCACGCACCCGTCTGGGCATCGGTGGGCGTGGCGAATGCGCCGGTGAACCACTGCCTGGTCGCCGGCGAGAACAGGTCGAGCACGTCGGAACTCACGGACCCATCATGAACCCGACCACCGACAATTGTGGTTCGCGCAGGTCAGGGACCGATATCCGGGACCTGTCCCACGGTGCCGGACCGTTCTGGCAGCATCTCTCCTGCGCAATGCGACGAGGGGAGAGTCGTGAACGTCCTGTCTGTGGATCTCGGCACATCGAACACGGTTGCCGTGCTGTCCGCGCACGGCAGGCCGCCGAGGGTGGTGGACGTCGACGGGGCGTCCATGATGCCGTCGGCGGTGTTCGCGGCCGAGGACGGCAACCTCGTGGTCGGCCGCGACGCGGAACGCCGTGCCCGCCTCGACCCCGCCCGCTTCGAACCCAACCCGAAACGCCGCGTCGACGAGGGCACGCTGCTGCTCGGTGACCAGGTCGTGCCGGTCACCGACGCGCTCGCCGGCGTCCTGCGGCGGGTGATCGACGAGACGTCCCGCCAGCTCGGCGGCAAGAAGCCCGACGAGGTCCGCCTCACCCACCCCGCGCAGTGGGGTCCGGTGCGGCGCAACGTGCTGCTGTCCGCCGCCCGCCAGGCAGGCATGGGCTCGAACCTCGTGCTGGTGCCCGAGCCGGTCGCCGCCGCCGCCCACTTCGCTTCCTTCCCGGGACAGACGCTCGTGCCGGGGCAGGCGCTCGCCGTGTACGACCTCGGCGCGGGCACCTTCGACGTGGCCATCGTCGGCGCGACCCAGAACGGATTCGTGGTGCTGGCCGAGGCCGGCCTTCCCGACCTCGGCGGCCTGGACGTGGACCAGGCGCTGCTCGAGCACGTCGGCCGCCAGGTCTCCGTGCGCGACCCGGGCCGCTGGCAGAGCCTGCTGCGCCCCATGTCCACCGGCGACCGGCGTGCCCAGCGCGCGCTCCGCGAGGACGTGAAGGCAGCCAAGGAGTCACTGTCCCGGCATCCGCAGACCGAGGTGCCGCTGCCGGAGCCGTTCGAGGACGTGCTGGTCACGCGGGTCGAGCTGGAGGCCCTGATCCGCCCCGGCATGCTGCGCAGCGTCGAGTTGCTGGCGGGCACCATCCGGTCCACCGGCATGACGCCGGGCCGGCTCGTCGGCATCTACCTCGTCGGCGGCTCCAGCCGCATCCCGCTGATCGCGACCCTGATCGCCGAGCAGTTGCGGGTCGTGCCCACCTCGCTCGACCAGCCGGAGACCGCTGTCGCCCTCGGCGCACACCACGTGCCGCAGGAAGGCATCACGCTGCGGACCAGCGACATCAGCAGCACGATCGAGGACGTCCAGCGCACGAGACAGGTCGTGGCGCCGCGCACCGGCGGGTTCAACGCCGGTCCGCCGAAGCCGCCGCCTCCGCAGACCGGCGGCACGCCCGCGCAGAACCCGTTCCCGAACAGCGGCCCGCAGCGCGTGCAGGGCCCGCCGAGCACCCCGACGCCGGTACCCGCGATGACGGCGGGGCCGGGCCCCACGCAGTACCCGGTGCAGCAGTCGCGCCCGCAGAGCAGGGGCTCGTCGAACAAGCCGTGGTACATCGCGACGGCCGTGGTGGCGGTCGTGGTGATCGCGGTCGTCAGCATCATCATCGCCACGTCCGGCGGTGGCGAGGGCGACACGGGCAACGTCGCGGGAGCGGACTGCTCGAGCCGCAAGGCCGACGGCGACGGCATGAGCGAGTGCATGCGCAAGGTGGCCGGTGCCGTCGTGGAGAACAACCAGTGCAAGGCGGGCGCCGCGACCGCGGGGGGCGCCCAGCCGATCGAGACGCCGGGCGCGACCGCCGCGACCTGCACGATCGACGACACGCACACCGTCATGTACATGCACTTCGGCGCGAGCGACAAGCAGGACGGCAGCGAGCTCTCCGGCGTCGACACCGCGAAGCAGTACATCGACACCGTGATCGAGCAGCTGGAAGGCATCGGCACCGGCGGCGACCCGAAGCAGGGCGACTGGGAAGGCGACGGCCTGTCCGGCACCTATGCCGCGATCGACATCGGCAGCGGCAGCGGCATGGTCCTGTTCGCGGTCAACGACTCCCCGGTGGCCGGCGCCCTGATGAACATCGACATCGGCGGCTCGGGCGACATCACCGACCTCGTCGACTACTTCGAACAGCACATCAAGCCAGGCGGTGACGGCGGCGGCTCGTAAGATCACCGTCGGTGTCCGTTGCTTTCGGTTGACCTGGGAACGTCCAACACGGTCGCGGTGCTCTCCGCCCACGGCCGTCCACCACGCGTTGTCGAAGTGGACGGCGCGGCGAACATGCCGTCGGCAGACTCGTGTTCCGCGGCGGTCGCGATCAAGGCCGACACGACCGTGGTGATCTGGCGACCGACGAGCGCGGTGGCCACCGCGACCTGGCCGAGTCGCTGCTGAGGATCGCGTTCGGGAAACTGCCCGGCGCGTGAGAATCGCGGGTCCGGACACATGGGACGGCCGGGCATGGCAGCATTCTGCTGACCAGCCAGCACGAGGGGAGAGTCGTGGCAGTCCTGTCGGTTGACCTCGGTACGTCGAACACGGTTGCCGTGCTGTCCGCGCACGGCAGGCCGCCGAGGGTGATCGAGGTGGACGGGTCCGCCACGATGCCGTCCGCGCTCTTCGCCGCCGACGACGGGAACCTCGTCGTCGGCCGGGACGCCGAGCGCCGGGCCCGCCTCGACCCCGCCCGGTTCGAGCCCAACCCGAAGCGCCGGGTCGACGAGGGCACGTTGTTGCTGGGTGACGTGGTCGTGCCGGTCACCGAGGCACTGGGCGCCGTGCTGCGCCGCGTCGCCGACGAGACCTCCCGCCAGCTCGGCGGCGCCAAGCCCGACGAGGTCCGCCTCACCCACCCCGCGCAGTGGGGTCCGGTGCGCCGCAACGTCCTCCTCGCCGCCGCCCGGCTCGCGGGCATGGGCACCAACCTCGTCCTCGTGCCGGAGCCCGTCGCGGCGGCCGCGCACTTCGCGTCCTTCCCCGGCCAGCAGCTGGGGCCGGGGCAGGCGCTCGCCGTGTACGACCTCGGTGCCGGCACCTTCGACGTCGCGATCGTCGCGGCCACCCAGACCGGCTACGTGGTGCTCGCCGAGGCCGGCCTTCCCGACCTCGGCGGCCTGGACGTGGACCAGGCGCTGCTGGAGCACGTCGGCCGCCAGGTCTCGATCCGCGACCCGGCGCGCTGGCAGAGCATCCTGCGCCCGGAGTCCACCGGCGACCGCCGTGCGCAGCGTGCGCTCCGCGAGGACGTGAAGGCCGCCAAGGAGGCACTGTCGCGCCACCCGCAGACCGAGGTGCCGCTGCCGGAGCCGTTCGAGGACGTGCTGGTCACGCGGGTCGAGCTGGAAGCGCTGATCCGGCCGAGCCTGCTGCGCAGCGTCGAGCTGCTCGCCTCGACCATCCGTTCCACGGGCATGACGCCGGACCGGCTGGTGGGCATCTACCTCGTCGGCGGTTCGAGCCGCATCCCGCTGATCGCGACCCTGATCGCCGAGCAGCTGCGCGTGGTCCCGTCCAGCCTGGACCAGCCGGAGACGGCCGTCGCGCTCGGCGCACACCACATCACGGCGGAGGGCGTCAGCCTCCGCACCGGCAACATCGGTCCGCAGGCGCCGCCGACGGGTGGTTTCCGCCAGCCGGTCATGCCGCCGCCGATGCCCCAGCAGCAGCCCGCGCCGCTGAGCCAGGCGCCGGTGGCAGGACCGCCCAGCGTGCCGACGCCGGTCGCCACACCGCAGTCGCCCGCGCTCGGCAACCCCGTGATGGGGCTGCCGAGCACCGCCGCGTTCCCCGCGCAGCCCCCGCCACCACCGGCGGGCGGTGGCGGCAGGCGCAAGATCATGCTCGGGGTGGCCGCGGTCGTGGCGCTCGCGATCGTCGCCGTCGGCGCCGTGTTCCTCCTGCAGCCGGACAGCGACCTCCCGACCGCCGAGAGCTGCGGCCAGAAGGGCGACCCCGACAACGAGGGCTTCACCGACTGCCTGCGCCAGCTCGCGGGCGGGGTGGCCGAGAGCGGCGACTGCAAACCGGCCGAGCGCGACACCAACGCGGACGTCACGTGCTCGCTGCCCGACAGCTACCAGGTCAGCTATGCCCACGTCGCGTCGGTGCAGGACGCGCAGAAGCTCGCCAACACCGAGTTGGGCGACATGACCGACGGCGACCACGTCGAGGCCCAGTGGAAGGGCAACGGCCTGGACGGCCGCTGGCGGGCAGGCGTGACCGGCGGTACCGGCGTGCTCGTGTTCACCGTCGCGGACCGCCCGCTGGTCGGCTGGCTGTCCAGGACCGAGCTGCGTTCCTCGGACGACTTCACCCCGGACGTGCTCGGCGACTACTTCGCGGAGCACGTCCAGCCCGGCACCTGACCTGGCTGTACCTAGCGCCTGCGGCGCAGCGCCATCACACCGATCACGATCGCCGCCACCAGGCCGCCGATGATGGCGATGTCGATCAGGATCGACTCGAGGCCGGTCGGTTCAAGCTGCACCATGACCGGATTCTCCCAGACCCCGGCGGGCTCGTAGGCTTGCCACCGATGCGTATCACGGTGTTCCGCAAGCTCATGGCCAACGAGTTCGGCGACGTGCGGGCCGACATGCTCGCCCGCGACCACGTGTTCAGCTCACTGGGCGGCCGCACGGTGGACCAGGCGCTGGAGGCCGGACAGGAGCCGAAGGAGATCTGGCGCGCGGTGTGCGACGCGTTCGAGGTGCCGTTCGAGCGACGGTAGCCTTCCGGCGTGTCGGCGTCGGCTCGAACAGGCGTTCGGCTAGCCTGTTGTCCACAACCGGGTGAGTTGTCCACAGACCAGGCCCCTCAGCCCAAAATTGTCGGTGCTTGCCGTTAGCGTCGCCGGCGTGAGTGCAAAGCGGTCTAAAAACAACCAAGGTGGATCTCAGATGGCACCAGCAGCACCCGATCGCGCGAAGGCGTTGGACCTGGCCCTCGCCCAGATCGACAAGAACTTCGGCAAGGGCTCGGTCATGCGTCTCGGCGACGAGAGCCGGGCGCCGATCGAGATCATCCCGACCGGGTCCATCGCGCTGGACGTGGCGCTGGGCATCGGCGGTCTGCCCCGCGGCCGGGTCGTGGAGATCTACGGCCCTGAGTCGTCCGGTAAGACGTCGCTGGCCCTGCACGCGGTCGCCAACGCCCAGCGGGGCGGCGGCATCGCGGCGTTCATCGACGCGGAGCACGCGCTCGACCCCGAGTACGCCAAGAACCTGGGCGTCGACACCGACGCGCTGCTGGTGTCCCAGCCGGACACCGGTGAGCAGGCGCTGGAGATCGCGGACATGCTGATCCGCTCCGGCGCGCTCGACATCCTCGTCATCGACTCCGTGGCGGCCCTCGTGCCCCGCGCCGAGATCGAGGGCGAGATGGGCGACAACCACGTCGGTCTGCAGGCGCGCCTCATGAGCCAGGCGCTCCGCAAGATCGCGGGCGCGCTCAGCAACTCCGGCACGACCGCGATCTTCATCAACCAGCTGCGCGAGAAGATCGGCGTCATGTTCGGCTCGCCGGAGACCACGACGGGTGGCAAGGCGCTGAAGTTCTACGCGTCGGTGCGCCTGGACGTCCGCCGCATCGAGACGCTGAAGGACGGCGGCGAGGCGGTCGGTAACCGGACCCGCGTCAAGGTCGTGAAGAACAAGGTCGCGCCGCCGTTCAAGCAGGCCGAGTTCGACATCCTCTACGGCAAGGGCGTCTCCCGCGAGGGCTCGCTCATCGACATGGGCGTCGAGCACGGCATCGTGCGCAAGTCCGGCGCGTGGTACACGTACGAGGGCGACCAGCTCGGCCAGGGCAAGGAGAACGCGCGGAAGTTCCTGCTCGAGAACCCGGACATCGCCAACGAGATCGAGAAGCGGATCAAGGACAAGCTCGGCATCGGCGCGAAGCTCGACGCCGATGCCACCGAGCCGGCCCCCGCCCCGGTGGACTTCTAGCCGGTGGCAGGCCGTCGAGGAAGCCGGAGGCCGAACGACGACTCGACCTCCGGCGCTGACCAGCACGCCCCCAAGCCGCCGGAAGACCCGGTACAGCAGGCGAAGGACATCTGCCTGCGCCTGCTGACCGTGCGTCCCCGGACACAGGTGGAGCTGGCGCAGGCCCTCGCCCGCAAGGGCATCGAAGAGGACGTGGCGTCGAAGGTGCTGCACCGCCTCGACGAGGTAGGCCTGATCGACGACGCCGCGTTCGCCGAGGTGTGGGTCCGCTCCCGCCACAACTTCCAGGGCCTGAGCCGCCGCGCACTGGCCATGGAACTGCGGCGAAAGGGCGTCGCCGACGAGTCCGCGGAAGAAGCTCTGGCCACCGTGGACTCGGAGGCGGAGGAGGACCGGGCGCGGCAACTGGTACGCAAACGCATGCGATCGCTGTCCGACACTGACGAGTCGGCCAAAGTCCGCAAACTGGTGGGGATGCTGGCTCGGAAGGGGTACGCGCAGGGGCTCGCGTACCGAGTGGTGAAGGACGAACTACGGACTTCGTTACTCGACGACGCTTTGTGAGGTTGTTGGGCGGTGTCCGGGCTGGGGTGGGCCGGGTGCGGCACCGGGGCCAGGGGGCCGGGTGCCGGGTGCGGGGGTTGGGCCGGGGGGCGTGGGGGATGAGTTGGCAAGCGGGGTGCGTCTTGCTGCCGGGTTGACGCTTGTCAGTGGGCGGCCTGCTCTCTGTTCTTCGTAGGGTGCTCGCGTTCGGCGGGGTGGGCGGGGGTGGGTTGCGTCGCCTGCTTCCTGTCCGGGTTCGCTTCGCTTGCCAAGTCTCCCGTGCCTCGCGTTTGCTTCGCTCTCGTTCATCGGGAGCTGACGTTCGGTTCCCGCGCTTCTGGGCTCAGGCGACGGTCTCGGCGCTTCGCCTCTCGGCCGTCGTGGGTTGCCGGTTTGTCGGCAGGGCGCCCATCCGCCTGCACCGGGTTGCCGCCTCGCGACGGCCGCTGTGTCGCCGGTTCGATGCTGTGGCAGTGCGGATCGTCACCGCGACCTTCATCACTCGGCCCCCTCGGGCGGTCGCCGAGTGCGGTGCCGCCCCTCGGAGCGGGCCCCTGCGATGAGTCTCTCGGCACGCGGCTTCGCCACGTTTCCGGTCTGCCGCATCCGTCCCTTCACCGCTCCGCTGCTTGAAGCTCGCCGCGTTGCCGGTTCGCCGCGTCGTCCTTCGGCTTTGTCAGGCTCGCCGGTTCGCCGTCGAGCCGCGGGCACGGCGAGCGTCTCGCCGGTGGTGCTCACTGTGCGCCGTCGGCTCATTCGGCCCTCGTCGCTCCCCGGTCTCTCCATGGGCTTCGGGTCGTCGTTCGGTTCTTGCGTTGTGCCTCCCCGGGCCTTGCTGCTCGGCTCAGCGTCTGCGCGCATCGCCGTACCCATGGCGGGCTTTCCGTGTCATGACTCGTCATTGCTCCGCATACTTGGGTTACTCGTGAGTATTTTGCTTGCATGGCCGCGTTTCTCCTGGTCGGCCGGTTGTCGCACTGTCCTGACGCGACCGTTCCGACGTGTCACCCCGTTGAAGGTTCACCGAATCGCAACCTCGCTCACCGGCTCTCTTCTTGGCTTCTTCTGTCGTCTTCTTGATCGATCGCGTGATTTGGGCCATGTGTTTAGGGCTGCCTAACTCTGCGTTGCATTCTGTATGCAATGCGTTCTGCTAAACCGGAGCGAAGCCGGAATTCAGCGTAGGGAAGCCGAATTCCGGGCTCCCCGAGCGAACGCCACCGGCGCGGAGTACGGTCTCCCGGTGGTGCCCTCGCCGGGCGTGCCCCAGGACACCTTGTGTACAGGCCGCCGACCGGCGCTTTCCCAGCGTGTGGTACTTCTCCTCTTGCCACCGACGGCACAGTTGGCGGCTCGGCGGTCGTCTCCCGCGGCGGCGTCGCCGGAGGTGAGCAGACCGTAGGAAGGTGCCGACGATGCCGACCCATCGCGCACCGGGGTGTGACACGCGGAACGCCGCCACTGGCACAGATCGCGGTTAGTCTCTGACAAACAAATCGTTCCGAAGTCGAGGACAAACAATGAAGGCAGGCGTCGGTGCCCCCGATCGGGCGCAAATATCCGAGCGCACGTATCGGACCGACCGTTGGTGGGCCTACCCGCTGAGCACTGGCGGGATCCTGCTGTTCTTCACGGCGTACGCGCTGGTCCGCTACTTCATGAACAACTACTACTGGGCGCCGGAGGAGCACTACCTCACGCCCCTGTACTCGCCGTGCGTCAACGCGGCCTGCGTGCCGGGCTCCAGCCACTTCGGCACGTTCATCCCGTCCTACGCGTCGTGGATCCCGCTCGGCATCATCACGTTCCTGGTGCTGCTGGGCTTCCGGGCGACCTGCTACTACTACCGCAAGGCCGCCTACCGGTCGCTGATGTTCTCGCCCGCGGCGTGCGCGGTGCCGGAGCCGGCCAAGAAGTACTCCGGCGAGAACAAGTTCCCGTACGTCGTGACCAACGGGCACCGGTACTTCTTCTACGCGGCGCTGATCTTCGCCTGCATCAACATCTACGACGCGGTGCTTGCCTTCCACGGCAAGAACGGCGGCATCGGCATGGGTCTCGGCACGGTGATCATCCTGATCAACGTCGTCGCGCTGGTGGCCTACACCCTGTCGTGTCACGCGTGCAGGCACATCATCGGCGGCAAGCTGAAGCACTTCTCGAAGCACCCGCTGCGCTACCGCTACTGGCAGTTCGTGTCCAAGCTCAACCCCCGCCACGGCCAGTTCGCCATGATCTCGCTCTTCACGGTGATCATCACGGACGCGTACATCATGGCGGTGTCGGCCGACTGGATCACCGATCTGCGGATCTTCAACTGAGGGACTGAGAAGGAACCATGGTTCAGGTTCAGGTCGAGCGATTCGACTACGACGTCATCGTCATCGGTGCCGGTGGTGCCGGGCTCCGCGCCGCCATCGAGGCCAGGCAGCAGGGCAAGAAGACCGCGATCATCTCGAAGTCGCTCTTCGGCAAGGCCCACACCGTCATGGCCGAGGGCGGTTGCGCCGCCTCGATGGGCAACGTCAACGAGAAGGACAACTGGCAGGTCCACTTCCGCGACACCATGCGCGGCGGGAAGTTCCTCAACAACTGGCGGATGGCCGAGCTCCACGCCAAGGAGGCCCCCGAGCGCGTCTGGGAGCTGGAGACCTACGGTGCGCTGTTCGACCGCACCAAGGACGGCAAGATCAGCCAGCGCAACTTCGGCGGCCACACCTACCCCCGCCTCGCGCACGTCGGTGACCGCACCGGCCTCGAGATGATCCGCACCATGCAGCAGAAGATCGTCTCGCTGCAGCAGGAGGACTTCGCCGAGACCGGTGACTACGAGTCGCACCTCAAGGTCTTCTCCGAGTGCACCGTCACCGAGCTGATCAAGGACGGCGACCGGATCGCTGGCGCGTTCGCCTACTGGCGCGACTCCGGCAAGTTCGTGCTGTTCTCCGCGCCGGCCATCGTGCTGGCGACCGGTGGCATCGGCAAGTCGTTCAAGGTCACCTCGAACTCCTGGGAGTACACCGGCGACGGCCACGCGCTGGCACTGCGCGCGGGCGCGACGCTGATCAACATGGAGTTCGTCCAGTTCCACCCGACCGGCATGGTCTGGCCGCCGTCGGTGAAGGGCATCCTGGTCACCGAGGGCGTCCGCGGTGACGGCGGTGTCCTGAAGAACTCCGACGGCAAGCGCTTCATGTTCGAGTACATCCCGGACGTGTTCAAGGGCCAGTACGCGGAGACCGAGCAGGAGGCCGACGGCTGGTACGCCGACCAGGACAACAACCGCCGCACCCCCGACCTGCTGCCCCGCGACGAGGTCGCCCGCGCGATCAACTCCGAGGTCAAGGCCGGCCGCGGTTCACCGCACGGCGGCGTGTTCCTGGACATCGCGAGCCGTCTCCCGGCCGAGGAGATCCGCCGCCGCCTGCCGTCGATGTACCACCAGTTCAAGGAACTGGCCGATGTGGACATCACCGCGCAGCCCATGGAGGTCGGTCCGACCTGCCACTACGTCATGGGTGGCGTCGAGGTCGACCCCGACACCGCGTCGTCGATCGTGCCGGGCCTGTTCGCGGCCGGTGAGGTCGCGGGCGGCATGCACGGCTCCAACCGCCTCGGCGGCAACTCGCTGTCCGACCTGATCGTGTTCGGCCGCCGCGCGGGACTCGGCGCGGCCGAGTACATCGACGCGCTCGAGCAGCGTCCGAAGATCTCCGAGTCCGATGTGGACGGCGCGGCGGCACGTGCGGTGAGCCCGTTCGACTTCCCCAGCTCCGGGCAGGCCGAGAACCCGTACTCGATCCACGCCGAGCTGCAGCAGTCGATGAACGACCTCGTCGGCATCATCCGCAAGGAAGAGGAAGTCCAGGCGGCGCTGGACAAGCTGGCCGAGCTCAAGGAGCGGGCGAAGCTCGTCGCAGTCGAGGGCCGCCGCGAGTTCAACCCGGGCTGGCACCTCGCGATCGACCTGCGCAACATGCTGCTCGTCAGCGAGTGCGTCGCCAAGGCCGCGCTCCTGCGCACGGAGAGCCGCGGTGGGCACACCCGCGACGACTTCCCCGGCATGGACTCCAAGTGGCGCAACACCTTGCTGGTGTGCGAGGCCTACGACGACGGTGCGCGGGTCACGCCCAAGGAGCAGGTGCCGATGCGCGAGGACCTGCTGGAGCTGTTCGAGCTGTCCGAGCTCGAGAAGTACTACACAGACGGCGAGCTGGCCGACCACCCGCAGAGGAGTGGCTCATGAGCGGAGCTCGCGGAGCTGGCGGAGCGAGTCATCGAACAGAGCATCAAAGCTGGGCGACCCGCGAGCGGCCGCTCGGAGCCTGCGAGGAGCGGTCATGAGTTACAAGGGCAACTTCAAGGTCTGGCGTGGTGACGCCGACGGCGGTGACCTGGAGGACTACGTCGTCGAGGTCAACGAGGGTGAGGTCATCCTCGACATCATCCACCGCCTGCAGGCCACGCAGGCGCCGGACCTCGCCGTGCGCTGGAACTGCAAGGCGGGCAAGTGCGGCTCGTGCTCCGCGGAGATCAACGGCATGCCGCGCCTGATGTGCATGACGCGCATGTCGGTGTTCTCCGAGTCCGAGACGATCACCGTCACGCCACTGCGCACGTTCCCGGTGATCCGCGACCTCGTCACCGACGTGTCCTTCAACTACGAGAAGGCACGGGAGATCCCGTCGTTCGCGCCGCCGAAGAACCTCGGTCTCGGCGAGTACCGGATGAAGCAGCAGGACGTCGAGCGCTCGCAGGAGTTCCGCAAGTGCATCGAGTGCTTCCTGTGCCAGAACACCTGCCACGTCATCCGTGACCACGAGGAGAACAAGGAGAACTTCGCCGGTCCGCGTTACCTCATGCGGATCGCGGAGCTCGAGATGCACCCCCTCGACGAGGCCGACCGCGAGCGCGCCGCGCAGGAGGAGCACGGCCTCGGGTACTGCAACATCACCAAGTGCTGCACCGAGGTGTGCCCAGAGCACATCAAGATCACCGACAACGCGCTGATCCCGATGAAGGAGCGCGTGGTCGACCGCAAGTACGACCCGGTGGTGTGGCTGGGCAACAAGCTGTTCCGCCGCAGCGGCAGCCGTCACTGACGTAGCGCCGTCACCCAGGACAGTTCACGCAGGACAGTTCACACAGGAGCCGTGCGACCCCGGTCGCGCGGCTCCTGCGCTTTCAGGCGGGGGCAGGGCACGCCCGCCATCGACGCCCTGGACGTGGCGATCGCGGTGTCCAGTTGGTCCCTGGTGCTCAGCAGGTCCTGGAGCTGCCGGTCGATGCGCGCGCGTTCGGACTCCAGCAGGTCCAGCACCTCGGGGCGGACCTCTCCGCTCTCCAGGCAGGGCATCAGCGTCAGGACCGTCTTGCTGGACAACCCCGCCGAGTACAGCTGCTGGATCCGCAGGACCCGTTCGACCGCGTCCTGTCCGTAGTGCCGCTGCCCGCTCGGACTGCGGTCCGACCTGAGCAGCTTCTGTTCCTCGTAGTAGCGCAGCGCCCGCACGCTCACGCCGGTCCGCTCCGCCAGTTCCCCGATGCGCACGAGTGGCTCCCGTCACCTTGCCCCTGACGTCAACGTCAGGTTCTAGCGTAGACCTCATGAAGATCGAAGACTCCGTCGCGCTCGTCACCGGCGCCAACCGCGGTCTGGGCAGGCACTTCGCGGAAGCCCTCCTGCGCCGTGGCGCCAAGGTCTACGCGACCGCACGCAACCCCGAAGCCGTCGACCTGCCGGGCGTCGAGGTGCTGCGCCTCGACGTCACGGACCCGCGCACGATCGCCGCCGCGGCAGCCGCCGCACCCGACGTCACGCTGCTCGTCAACAACGCGGGCACCAACACCTTCCAGAACCTCGTCGCGGGCGACCGCGACAAGATCCGCCTCGACATGGACACGCACTTCTACGGCACGCTCGACGTGGTGCGGGCGTTCGCGCCGGTACTGACCCGCAACGGCGGCGGCGCGATCCTGAACGTCCTGTCGGCGATGTCGTGGTTCGCCTTCGACGGCGCCGGTTCCTACGGCGCGGCCAAGTCGGCCCAGTGGGGCCTGACCAACTCCATCCGCCTCGAGCTGGCCCCACAGGGCATCGCGGTGACCGGCCTGCACCTGTCCAGCACGGACACCGAGATGGTGGCCGCGTTCGACATCCCCAAGACCGACCCGGCCGACGTCGTCGCGACCGCGCTCGACGGGGTGGAGGCCGGCCTCATCGAGATCATCGCCGACAGCGACACCGCCGTGGTCAAGGCCGCGCTGGCGGGCGATCCGGCTGCGTTGTACGCGCAGCTCGCCTAAGCGGGCTTCCTGGCGATCAGGAAGGCCTGCGGGGTCCGCTCGCTCTCCCGGGCCACGCGGACGGTCGTGACCTCCACCGGCACCCCCGCGTCGGCCAGCAGCGCCGCCATCTTCTCCGGGCGGCGGCGGTGGAAGACGAGGTCCAGCTCGTGCCCGAGCGCCGACGTCAGGTGCATCGGTTCGTCGCCGATCTGGAAAGCGAGCATGAGGGGCCCGCCCGGCCGCAGCACGCGCGCCAGCTCCGACAGCGCCGTCGGCAGCAGGTCGTCCGGGACGTGGATCGTCGAGTAGAACGCGAGCACCCCGGCGAACGCGCCGTCGGCGTGGGGGAGGGCGAGCATCGACGCTTCCTCGAACTCCACGTCCGGGCAGGTCCGCCGGGCCACGTCGAGCATCCCGGGCGACAGGTCCACACCGGTGACGGCAACCCCGAGGTCGTGCAGGTACGCCGTCGCGAGACCCGTGCCGCACCCGACTTCGAGCACCGGCCCGTCCACCAGCGACGCGAACAGCTCGAGCGAGCGGCACTCCACGGGCAGGTTCGCCAGCTCATCGCGGAAGTGGTCCGCGTAAGCGACGGCGACCCGGTCGTAGGAAGACCGGGTCGCCGTCAGGAAATCAGTTGCCACTCGTCCGACCCGCCAGGACCGCGGCCTCGAGGTCCTTGGTGGGGCCACCTTCGAGTTCGATGTGCTTCTTGCTGCGCCGCTCCCGCTTCTGCAGGTAGTTGGCGAGCCAGGTCAGCAGCAGGCAGAGGCCGATGTAGATCCCGGCCACGACCAGCGCGGTCGGCACGAACGGCCTGCTGAACAGCCCGTCACCGCCGATGCGCTGCGCGAACCGCAGCAGCTCCTCGTAGGTGATGAGGAAGCCGAGCGCGGTGTCCTTCAGCAGCACGACCAGCTGGCTGATGATCGTCGGCATCATCGACCGCAGCGCCTGCGGCAGCAGGATCAGGACCATGACCTGCGTCTTGCGCATGCCCAGCGCGTACGCGGCCTCGGACTGGCCGCGCGGCAGCGCCAGGATGCCCGCGCGGAACACCTCCGCGAGCACCGAGCCGTTGTAGAGCATGAGGCCCAGCACCACGGCCATGTACGGCGACATGCTGACGCCGACCGCGGGCAGGCCGTAGTAGAAGAGGAACATCATGATCAGCAGCGGGATGGCCCGGAACAGCTCCACGACGAACGTGGACACCCGCCGGATCGACTTGTGTTCCGACAGGCGGCCCGCGGCGAAGATCGCACCGAACAGCAGCGCCAGCACGGCACCCAGGGCGAACGCCTGCAGCGTCGACAGGACCGCCGAGATCAGGTCCTCCTGGATCTTCGTGTACTGGATCCACTCCCACTTGCGGCCGGTGAACTGGCCGCTGTCGTAGAAGCGCCAGCCGACGTAGGCGACGATCCCGGCGAGCACGAGGGCGCCGAGCACCGCGAAGATCCGGTGGCGCGCGCGGGCCCTCGGCCCGGGGGCGTCGAACAGGATGTTGCTCATGACCGCACCTCGCAGGCTCCGAGCGTCCGCTGGCGGGCCACCCAGCTCTGATGGTTCACTCCGCGAGCTCCGTCGCCCCGATGGTTCACTCGGCGAGCTCCGTCGCCCCGATGGTTCACTCCGCGAGCTCCGTCGCCCCGAAGGTTCACTCCGCAAGCTCCGTTGCCCCGATGGTTCACTCCGCAAGCTCCGTTCACCGGGCCACGCTCCAACGCTTCTCGAGGGTCCGCTGCACCAGCGTCAGCACCATGACCAGGACGATGAAGCCCAGGGACACCCACAGGAGGCCGACCAGCTGGTTCTCCCCGTCGTCGGAGAGCACGGACCGGATCCGGCCCGCCTCGGGGACGGAGAAACCGGCGGCGATCGTGGTGTTCTTCAGCAGGGCGATCAGCGTGCTCACCAGCGGCGGCACCACCGACCGCAGCGCTTGCGGGAGGATGATCTCCGCCAGCGACTGGCCGAACGTCAGGCCGAGCGCGCGGGCGGCCTCCGCCTGGCCGAGCGGCACCGTGTTGATGCCGGACCGCACGACCTCGCAGATGAACGCCGAGGTGTACACCGAGAGCGCGACCACCGCGGCGGTGAAGAAGGACATCTCGATGATGTCCAGGTACGGGTAGGCGAAGACGAAGAACAGGAACACCAGCGTCAGCGGGGTGTTCCGCACGACGGTCACGTAGAGCGTGCCGGCCGCGCGGAACACCGGCACGGGACTGACCCGCAGCATCGCGAGGAACACGCCGAACACCAGTGACGCGACGCCTGCGAGCAGGAACAACTCGATCGTGGTGAGGAAGCCGTCACGGAACAACGGCCAATAGTCGATCAGTATGTTCATCGGGCCTTCCCCGCCGGGTGGTTGGGTGTTGACGACGATGGGTGGCCACCGATACGCGGTGACCACCCACCATCAGATCCGGATCAGTAGCGGTCGATCGTCGGCTTGTCGGCCTTCGAGCCCGACTTGCCGAGCGTGCTGTCGTAGATCTCCTGCCAGGTGCCGTCCTCGATGGCGGTCTCCAGGATGTCGTTCACCTTGTCCCGCAGCGCCTTGTCGTCGAGCGGCAGGCCGATGCCGTAGGGCTCCTCGGAGAACGTGTCGCCGACGACCTTCAGGTTGTCCGGGTCCTGCGAGGCGAAGCCCTTCAGGATGGCGTCGTCGGTGGTGACCGCGTCGACCTCCTTGGTGAGGAGCTTGTCGACGCACTGCGAGTAGCCCTGGAACTCGACGATGTTGCCGGGCTCGGTCAGGGCTTCGTCACGGACGCGCTGGATCGGCGTGGAGCCGGTCACCGAGCAGACCTTCTTGCCCTTCAGGGTGTCCTTGCCGGTGATCGTGTCGTCGTCCTTGCGGACCAGCAGGCCCTGGCCGGCCACGAAGTACGGGCCCGCGAAGGAGATCTGCGTCTTGCGCTTGTCGTTGATCGTGTAGGTGCCGACGTAGTAGTCGACGGTGCCGTTGGTGATGGCGGCCTCACGACCGGCGGACTGCACGGTCTTGTACTCGATCTTGTCCTCGCCGAAGCCCAGCTTGGCGGCGACCAGGCGCGCGATCTCGATGTCGAAACCGGAGTACTCGCCGGTGGTCGGGTCCTTGTAGCCCAGGCCAGGCTGGTCTTCCTTGACGCCGATGACGACCTTGCCGTTCTGCGTCATCCGGTCGAACGTCGCGGAGCCCTCGACCTTGACGTCGGTCTCCACCGCGGCCGTCGTGGACGGGCCACCGCCGGTCACGTCGTCGGCCGGCGCGCCTTCCTTACCGCACGCCGTGAGGGCGAGGCCGCCGACCAGCATCCCGATTGCAAGGGTACGAACCCTCATTGCTACTTCACTCCTGCTCTTGTTGGTCATGCGGCGCGGGCGAACACGCCGCTGGAGGGAGTCCTCAGTGTGTGAGGATCTTTCCGAGGAAATCCTTCGCCCTGTTCGACTTCGGCGCCGAGAAGAACTCCGTCGGAACGGAGTCCTCCACGATCTCACCGTCGGCCATGAACACGACCCGGTGCGCCGCGTTGCGCGCGAAACCCATCTCGTGGGTGACGACCAGCATCGTCATGCCCTCCTCCGCGAGGGTGGTCATGACGTCCAGCACTTCGTTGATCATCTCGGGGTCGAGTGCCGAGGTCGGCTCGTCGAAGAGCATGACCTTGGGCTTCATCGCGAGCGCCCGGGCGATCGCGGCCCGCTGTTGCTGGCCGCCGGAGAGCTGAGCAGGGTACTTCTGTGCCTGGTTGGCGATGCCGACGCGCTCGAGCAGCTCCATCGCGGTCCGCTTCGCCTCCGGCTGCGCCATCTTGCGCACCTTCACGGGGGCCAGCATCACGTTGTCGAGGATCGTCTTGTGCGCGAAGAGGTTGAACGACTGGAACACCATCCCGACGTCCGCCCGCAGGGTCGCGAGCTCCTTGCCCTCGGCCGGGAGCGGCTTGCCGTCGATCTCGATGAGGCCGGAGTTGATCGGCTCGAGGCGGTTGATCGAGCGGCACAGGGTGGACTTGCCGGAACCCGACGGCCCCAGGACCACGACCACCTGCCCGCGCGGCACCTCGATGTTGATGTTCTTGAGCACGTGGAGCTGGCCGAAGAACTTGTCCACCTCCACCATGCGGATCATGGGGGCGTCGGTAGCCGCTTCGGTCATCAATCCTCCAACGTGCGCACTCTTCTGGGCCATGCGGCCATACCAGGCGTGCGTGAGACTAGCGGCCCGGTAATGGCGGAAACCTACCCCCACCCAGGGTGAGATTCATGTCCGTTTGACCACATCCGAGGTCTCAATGCGGTCACGCGTACCCTCGGTGGCTGAGATGAGCACTCGTACTTACCAGGTGCGCACGTTCGGGTGTCAAATGAACGTGCACGACTCCGAGCGGCTGGCCGGCCTGCTGGAGGACGCTGGTTACGCGCCGGCTGTGGACTCCTGCGTGCCCGACGTGATCGTGTTGAACACGTGCGCGGTCCGCGAGAACGCGGACAACAAGCTGTACGGAAATCTCGGCCACTTGCGGCCGACGAAACTCGCCAATCCGGGGATGCAGATCGCCGTCGGCGGCTGCCTCGCGCAAAAGGACCGCGGTCAGATCGTCAGCAAGGCGCCGTGGGTGGACGTCGTGTTCGGCACGCACAACATCGGTGCCCTGCCGGTGCTGCTGGAGCGGGCGCGGCACAACTCCGAGGCCCAGGTGGAGATCCTGGAGTCGCTCGAGACGTTCCCGTCGACGCTGCCCGCGCGCCGCGACTCCGCGCACTCCGGCTGGGTGTCGGTGTCGGTGGGGTGCAACAACACGTGCACCTTCTGCATCGTCCCGTCGCTGCGCGGCAAGGAGAAGGACCGCCGCCCGGGTGACGTCCTGGCCGAGGTCCAGGCGCTGGTCGCGGAGGGTGTTCTCGAAGTCACCCTGCTGGGGCAGAACGTGAACTCCTACGGTGTCGAGTTCGGCGACCGGTTGGCGTTCGGCAAGCTGCTGCGCGCGTGCGGGGAGATCGACGGGCTGGAGCGCGTGCGGTTCACCTCGCCGCACCCGAAGGACTTCACCGACGACGTCATCGCCGCGATGGCCGAGACGCCGAACGTGTGCCACCAGCTGCACATGCCGCTGCAGTCCGGCTCGGACCGGGTGCTGAAGGCGATGCGGCGGTCCTACCGGCAGGCGCGCTACCTGTCGATCATCGACAACGTGCGTGCCGCGATGCCCGACGCCGCCATCACCACCGACATCATCGTCGGCTTCCCCGGCGAGACCGAGGAGGACTTCGAGGAGACGCTCGACGTCGTGCGGGCGGCGCGCTTCTCGTCGGCTTTCACGTTCCAGTACTCGAAGCGCCCCGGTACGCCGGCCGCCTCGTTGCCGGACCAGCTGCCGAAGGAGGTGGTCCAGGCACGCTTCGACCGGCTGATCGCCGTGCAGGAGGAGGTGTCGTGGACCGCGAACAAGGCGCTGGTCGGCAAGCAGGTCGAGGTGCTGGTGTCCGCGGGCGAGGGCCGCAAGGACGCCGACACCCGGCGCATGTCCGGCCGCGCCCGCGACGGCCGCCTGGTGCACTTCGCACCGGGTTCGTCCGCCGTCCGCCCCGGTGACGTGGTCGAGACGGTGATCACCTACGGCGCGCCGCACCACCTGGTGGCCGACGGCGAGCTGGTGTCGCACCGGCGCACGCGCGCGGGTGACAACCACGAGGAGGGCGTGCGGCCCCGCACGTCCGGTGTCGGGCTGGGGCTGCCGTCGTTCGGCCCGCCCCCGGCCACGAGCCAGTCGAGCCAGACGGCGGGGAAACCGGTGGGTGGATGCGCAGTCCGATGACCGACTCCGACGACCAGTTGCGCGAGGAGATCGACGAGGTCGGTCGCCGCGCTTCCAGGAAGGTCGAACTGGGTGGCCGCGCGGTCGTGATCGCGGTGGCCGTGTTCGTGCTGCTGGTGGGCCTGGTCCTGCCGTGGATGAACGGGGCGTCCGGCCTTGAGGTGCTGATCGGCCAGGAGGGCGGCAAGGCGTCGATGGTGCCGCGCCTGTTCGCGGTCACTGCGGTGCTGTTCGGCGTGGTCGCGTCGGCACTGACACTGACCACCCGCCGCTGGTTCTTCGCGTGGGTCGGCGCGGCGGGTGGCTGGTTCGCCTCCGTCGACGGCGTCCTGGCGATCTGGTCCCGCCAGTCCTCCGGCACCGACGTGGGCATCGGCCTGGTCATCGCCGTGGTGGCGATGGTCGTGATCGCGTTCCAGTGGTTCCGCACGGCGGCCTCGCGCTACTGAGGTGAGGCACGGCCCGAACGTGCGACGACCCGCGAGCCCGGTGGACTCGCGGGTCGTTCCGTTTCCGACTAGCGGCTCGCCACCGCGTTCTCCGCCGCCTGCAGCCACTCGCGCCACTGGGCGGCCTGCGCCTCGGCCTGCTCGGCGCGGCGCTTGTCGCCCGCGGCGTGGGCCTTCGCGGCCTGGGCCTCGAACTGCTCAACGCGCTCGCGGAACTGCGCGGCGCGGGCCTCGGCCTCGGGGTCGGTCCGCCGCCACTGGGCGTCCGCGGCGTGCCGGACCTTCTCCTCGATCGACCGCAGCTTGCCCTCCAGCTCCCGGATCCGGTCGCGGGGGACCTTGCCGATCTCCTCCCACCGCTCCTGGATCCGGTGCAGCTGCGCGCGGGCGGCCTCGAGGTCGCCCTGCGGGTTGATCTTCTCGGCCTCGGCCAGCAGCGCTTCCTTGCGCTTGCCGTTCTCCACCAGCTCGGCGTCCCGCTCGTCGAACACCGCGGACCGGTGGGAGAAGAACTTGTCCTGCGCGGCGCGGAACTGCTGCCACAGCGCGTCGTCGGCCTCCTTGGGCGCGCGGCCCGCGGCCTTCCACTCGGTCATCAGGTCGCGGTAGCGCGCGGCCGTGCCGGCCCAGTCGTCGGAGTCGGACAGCTCCTCGGCGAGCTTCACCAGCTCCTGCTTGCGCTCCTTCGCCGTCGCGCGCTGGCGGTCCAGCTCCGCGAAGTGCGACCCACGCCTGCGGTTGAACGTGTCGCGCGCCTTCGAGAACCGCTTCCACAGCGCGTCGTCGGTCTTGCGGTCGACGCCCTTGATCGTCTTCCACTCGTCCAGGATCGCGCGGAGCCGGTCACCGGCCGACTTCCACTGCGTGGACGACTCCGCGATCTTCTCGACCTCGTCGACCAGCGCCTGCTTGCGGGCGACCGCGGCCTGCCGGGCCTCGTCGCGCGCGTGCTTCACCGACTCGACGGCCTCCTGCGCACGGGACAGCACGTGGTCGATCCGCGCGTTGAGCGCGGCGAGGTCCCCGACGAGTGCCGCGTCCTTCAGGCTGTCCTTGATGTGCTTGGCGCTGGTCAGGCTGTGCTTCGGATCGCCGGAGCCCGCCTTCAGCCGGGCCTCGAGCAGCTCCACCTCGGTGCGCACGTCGTCGAACCGGCGCGCGTAGTGCGCGAGGCCCTCCGCGGGCTCACCGGCCTGCCAGGACCCGATCGCGCGGTCCCCGTCCTCGGTCTTCACGTACACGGTGCCGTCGGCATCGACCCGGCCCCACTTCTCCGGGTGTGCCGACGCCGCGGCGACCGGCGGCGCCGAGGGAGCGGGTGCGGAGGGCGCTGGTGCGGCGGGCGCCGCGGCCGGCTCCTCGGTACTCGTGGTGGCGCTGGTGTCGGCGCTGATGTCCCTGTCCGTCATGGCCCGTTCCTCCCGCTCGCGTGCCCGCTGACGTACTTCCCGCCGCGGACGCCCCGCTCTCGCGGGGCCTGGCAGTGTCGGTGCCGGACGAGTCGAATCGCACAGCACCCGCGCGCATTCAAACAGGTCACGCCGCGCCTCGGTACTCCACGGCCGACACGAGTGGCCACGAACAGCGCAGGGTGACGCCATGAGCCCGGAGAGTTCACGTTCGGGCGACCATGGGTAGCCTCGGATCTCGTGATCGTCCGCGCCGCCGTCGTGCCGACCCCGCCGCTCCTCGTGCCGGAGCTCGTCGCGGGGACCGACGCCGACGTGACCGCGGTGCGCGCCGCCTGCCTGGCCGTCACGACTCGCCTGACCAGCGCGGCACCGCACTGGGTCGCGGTCGGTGCCGGCCCGGCCGGTGTCCTCGGCCCGGACGCGGCGGGCACGTTCGCCGGTTTCGGCGTCGACGTGCCGGTGCGCATGAGCGACGCGGCGACAAGTACACCCGATCCGGTGATGCCCCTGTCCGCGCTGGTCACGGGCTTGCTGCGGGCACAGTCGGCGGCGGAGGACGTCACGGTGCACCTCGTGCCGCCCGACCTGGCCCCCGACGAGTGCTTCGCGCTGGGCGAACACCTCGCCGACACCGCCGAGCCGGTCGGCCTCCTGGTCGCCGCCGACGGTTCCCACCGCCACGGCGCCCGCGCGCCCGGCAGGCCCGATGACCGTGCGGGCCCGTTCGACGACGCCGTCCACGACGCCCTGGCGGGTGCCGACGTCAAGGCCCTGATGGCGCTCGACCCGGCACTCGCCGCCGAGCTGGGCGCGGAGGGCCGGGCACCGTGGCAGGTGCTCGCCGGTGTCCTCGCGCGCGGTGCGTGGAGCGCGGACGCGCGGCTGATGATCCCGTTCGGCGTGGCCTACCACTTCGCAGTATTGGACCCGGTGCGATGAAACCGATAGCGATCGTCGGCCCGACCGCCACCGGCAAGTCCGCGCTGGCCATCGCGCTGGCGGAGGAACTCGGCGGCGAGGTGGTCAACGCCGACGCCATGCAGCTCTACCGCGGCATGGACATCGGCACCGCCAAGGTCCCCGAGGAGGAACGCAGGGGCGTCCCGCACCACCTGCTCGACGTCCTCGACGTCACCGAGACCGCGTCCGTCGCCGCCTACCAGCGCGACGCCCGCGACGTGATCGAACGGCTCCTCGGCCAGGGCCGCGTCCCGATCCTCACCGGCGGCTCCGGCCTGTACGTGCGCGCGGTCCTCGACGAGCTGGACTTCCCCGGCACCGACCCGGACATCCGCGCCCGCCTCGAACAGGAGCTGGACAACCTCGGCGCGCAGAAGCTCCACGACCGGCTCGCCAAGTTCGACCCGGTCGCCGCGACCGCGATCCTGCCCACCAACGGCCGCCGCGTGGTCCGCGCGCTGGAGGTCATCGAGCTGACCGGCCGGCCGTTTTCCGCGACCATGCCCCGCCCCGGCCCGGCCCGCTACGACACCGTGCAGCTCGGCCTCGACCTCGACACCGAGGAGCTGGACCGCCGCGTGGACCAGCGCGTCATGGCCATGTTCGAGCAGGGGCTGGTCGACGAGGTCCTGGAGCTGGAGAAGAAGGGCCTGCGGGTCGGCAAGACCGCGTCGCGAGCCCTGGGTTACCAGCAGGTACTCGACCAGCTCGACGCCGACCACGACATGCTCGTGGCGACCGCAGCCACGGCACTGTCCACGCGCCGGTTCGTCCGCCGCCAGCGCTCCTGGTTCCGCCGCGACCAGCGGATCGAGTGGCTGGACGCGGCCCAGGACAACCTGGTGGGCACGGCTCTCGCGCGATGTCTAGCCTGAAGTGGTGGGCATTCCGTTTCTGAAGGGGCACGGCACCGAGAACGACTTCGTGGTGCTGCCCGACCCCGACGGCACGCTCGACCTGACCCCCGCGCGGGTCCGCGTGCTCTGCGACCGCCGCGCGGGTCTCGGCGCCGACGGCGTGCTGCGGGTCGTGCCCGCCAAGGCGGTCGCCGACCGGCCCGCCGAGGTGCCCGACGACCTGTGGTTCATGGACTACCGCAACGGCGACGGCTCGGTCGCGGAGATGTGCGGCAACGGCGTGCGCGTGTTCGCCCGCTACCTCGTCGACACGGGCCTGGTCACGGAGCGCGAGTTCACCATCGGCACCCGCGCCGGCGTCCGCACGGTGATCGTCGACGACGAGGTCACCGTCGGCATGGGCCGTGCCAGGGTGACCGGGTCGTCGCTGGCCACCGTGGGTGGCGCGTCGGTCGCGGGGGTCGCCGTGAACGTCGGCAACCCGCACCTCGTGTGCGTGCTGGAGGACGCGGACAAGCTCGCCTCGCTCGACCTGTCCGTGCCGCCCGCGTACGACCCGGCCGTCTTCCCTGACGGAGTGAACGTGGAGTTCGTGGTGGTCGAGGCCCCGGACCGGCTGCGCATGCGGGTCCACGAACGGGGGGTCGGAGAAACCCGATCGTGTGGCACCGGCACGGTCGCCGCCGTGACCGGCGTGCTGTACGGACGCGGTACGCACACCGGCGAGGCCACCGTCGACATTCCCGGCGGGCGGGTGCGGGTGACGGTCGGCCCCGAGCAGTCAACCCTGTCCGGGCCGGCGGTTTTCGTGGCCCGCGGCGAGCTCGACCAGGTTTGGTGGGACCGCGCGGGGGAATAACCCGGTCGATCCGGACGCTGAAACATGGGACTATTCATGTACAGCGAAAATCGGAAGACGGAGGGTCTCACCACGTGACAGAGAATCTCAATCATCAGCAAACCGACGAGCACCACCACGACGGGTTGACTGACCTGGCTGAGCTCTCTGCAGGTGAACTCGAGCTCTCCGATCGCGCGGCACTGCGCCGCGTCGCGGGTCTGTCAACCGAACTCTCGGACATCACCGAGGTCGAGTACCGGCAGCTGCGGCTGGAACGGGTCATCCTCGTCGGCGTCTGGACCGAGGGCAGTGCCGCTCAGTCCGAGGCGTCGCTCGCGGAGCTCGCCCGGCTCGCGGAGACCGCCGGTTCCGAGGTCCTCGAAGGTCTCGTCCAGCGTCGTGACCGGCCGGACCCGGCCACCTACATCGGCTCCGGCAAGGTCCAGGAGCTGTCCGGGGTGGTCGCGGCGACCGGTGCCGACACCGTGATCTGCGACGGTGAGCTCTCGCCGTCCCAGCTGCGCCAGCTGGAGGCGAAGCTCAAGGTCAAGGTCATCGACCGCACCGCGCTGATCCTGGACATCTTCGCGCAGCACGCGCGGTCCAGGGCGGGCAAGGCGCAGGTCGAGCTGGCTCAGCTGCAGTACTTCCTGCCACGTCTGCGTGGCTGGGGTGACGCGCTGTCCCGGCAGGCCGGTGGCCGTGCGGGTGGCGGCAACGGCGGCGTGGGTCTGCGTGGTCCCGGTGAGACGAAGCTGGAGACCGACCGCAGGCGCATCCGGCACAAGATCTCCAAGCTGCGCAAGGAGATCACCGCGATGGGCACCGTGCAGAAGACCATGCGGAGCCAGCGGCGGGCCAACCTCGTGCCGAGCGTCGCGATCGCCGGGTACACCAACGCCGGCAAGTCGAGCCTGCTCAACGCGCTGACCGGCGCGGGCGTGCTGGTGGAGGACGCGCTGTTCGCCACCCTGGACGCCACCACGCGCCGGACCACCACGCCGGAAGGCAACGTCTACACGCTGACCGACACCGTCGGGTTCGTGCGGCACCTGCCGCACCAGCTGGTCGAGGCGTTCCGCTCCACGCTCGACGAGGTCGCCGACTCCGACCTCATCGTGCACGTGGTGGACGGCGCCGACCCGAACCCGGAGTGGCAGGTCGAGGCCGTGCGCGAGGTGCTCAGCGAGATCGCGGACCGGCGGAACGAGCCGCTGCCCACCGAGCTGGTCGTGGTCAACAAGACCGACGCGATGGACGAGCTGTCGCTCACCAGGCTGCGGCACCTGCTGCCCGGCGCGGTCTTCGTGTCCGCGCACTCGGGGGTCGGGATCCCGGAGCTGCGGGAGCGGCTCGGCGAGCTGCTGCCGCACCCGGAGATCGAGATCGACGTGCTCGTGCCGTACGCGCGGGGTGAGCTCGTGGCCCGCGTGCACCGCGAGGGTGAGGTGCTCACCGAGCGTCACACCGAGCAGGGCACCGAGCTGTCCGCCAAGGTCAAGCCCGACCTGGCGGGTGTGCTGGAGAGCTTCATCGTCAACGGCACCTCCGCCTGACCGCGGACCCGGGGCAGCTACCGTGGTTTCGTCCACGGGCTTCGGGGAGGTGTGTCAGTGCGGTCGGTGACGCTTGCGCTCTTACTGCCGCTGGGGTTGCTTTCCGCGACCCCAGCGGCAGCCGCACAGGTGCCTGAGCCGGTTCCGGTGTGCACCATCACCGACCCCGAGGTGGCCGAGCTGTCCGGTCTCGTCGCCGACGACGAGCACTGGTACGCGATCAACGACGGCGGCACGGCCGCGACGGTGTTCGTGCTCGGCAAGGACTGCCAGGTCCAGGACACGATCACCGGCCCGGTCGACCCGTACGACGTGGAGGACCTGGCCCTGGGTCCGGACGGCACGTTCTGGCTGTCCGACACCGGCGACAACGACGCCGACCGCGACACGGTCGCGCTGATCTCCCTGACGCCTGCCGGCGAGACGGCGCTGTACCGGCTCACCTACCCGGACGGCAAGCACGACGCCGAGGCGCTGCTGCTCGACGGTGCGGGAACCCCGTACCTCATCACGAAGAGCCCGCTCGGCACCGCGGACGTGTACCGGCCCGCGGCACCCTTGGCCTCGCCAGGCCCGACGCCGCTGCAGCACGTCCTGACGGTGCGGTTGTCCAGCACGGACACCCCCGGTGGGCCGGTCCCCGGCATCGTCGGCTCGGTCACGGTGACCGGTGCGGCGGCCAGCCAGGACGGCACGGCCATCGCACTGCGGACCTACACCGACGCGTACCTGTTCCCGGTGAAGGACGACGACGTGGTCGGCGCGTTCTCCGGGAAGCCGGTGCGGGTGCCGCTGCCGAACGAGGCACAGGGCGAGGCGATCGCGTTCCAGCCGGACGGGTCGCTGCTCTCGGCGTCGGAGGGCGTCGGTCAGCCGGTCCGGTCCGTGGCCGGCGCGGCGCGGCTGGTGGCGCCGGAACCGCCGCCCGAAAAGCCGGAACCGGAGGCCGCGTCGAACGTCTCCGAATCACCGGCCGCCGAGGAAAGCCTGCCGTATTTACCGGCCGCGGTTGTGACGATTGTCGTTGTCGCGGGTGTGTATTTGCTGTTCCGCTGGTTGCGTAGACGTAAGTCGTATTGACGAAAAACCCGCGGCGATCGTGGGGGAGGCTACTGCTGCCACGATCGCCGCGGGTTGCATTCCGTTCGTCGGCGTGCGGCGCGCCGACGACACTGTTCTTTCTAGAGCCTGCGCAGTACGGCGACGACCTTGCCGAGAATGGTGGCGTCGTCACCGGGGATCGGTTCGTAGGCCTCGTTGTGCGGCATCAGCCACGCGTGGCCGTCCTTGCGCTTGAACGTCTTGACCGTCGCCTCCCCCTCGATCATCGCGGCGACGATCTCCCCGTTGTCGGCGGTGGGCTGTTGCCGCACCACCACCCAGTCCCCGTCGGTGATCGCCGCGCCGACCATCGAGTCACCCGCGACCCGCAGCAGGAACAGCGAGCCCTCGCCGACGATCTCCTTCGGCAGCGGGAACACGTCCTCGACGGCTTCTTCCGCGAGGATCGGCCCACCAGCGGCGATGCGCCCCAGCACGGGCACGTACGCGGCGGTGGGCGTGGCGACCGCGACCTCGGCGGGCGCGTCGTCCTCGGTGCTCGCCGCCGCGGCGGGAACCGTGGCCGGGTCCACGTCCGCCGGCAGCACGCCGATCGCACGCGGCCGGTTCGGGTCCCGCCGCAGGTAGCCCTTCTGCTCCAGCGCCCGCAGCTGGTAGGCGACCGAGGAGGTCGAGGTCAGGCCCACCGCCTCGCCGATCTCGCGGACACTCGGCGGGTAGCCGAACCGCTCGACCCACGTGCGGATGACGTCGAGGACCTCGCGTTGCCGAATGGGCAGCTCCTCCGCCTCGGCCTGTTCCACGCCGGGGAAACTGCGCAGGTTCCCCCGCAACGGCTTCCTCTTCGGGACGCCCTTAGGTATTCCTCCTGGTTTGCGTGGCACTGCATGCCTCCCTGCGCGCCGGACGCCAGCATGGCGCCCGGAATGTTCGTGTGCGTCTTCGACGTTATCCGGAGGCCCCCACGAGATCAAACACCTGTTCGACGACACGCCGTGTGGGTCTCGTTTTTTGTCGGTGCCCCGTGGTACAAAATCGCACGAAGGTTCGATCGAACTGCTGTTCGACCTTCGAGCAGGTGTTCGAGAGTGGTCAGGAGGCAGTCATGAGCGTGACGGCGCACAGGTCAGACGTCGAAACGCAGGTCGGAGCCCCGCGCGTCGACCGTCCGGTGGCGCCGCGGGCGGCCCGCCGGGTGCCCGCGCCTCGCCCCCCGACGCGCCGCCGGGTGGTCCAGGCCGGGGTGCCGAGGGTGGTCGCGTCGTGCGCGCCTCGGCGTCCTCGCCTGTCGGCCGGGTGGGTGCTCGCGGTCGCGTCCGCGGCGTGCGCCGCGGTGGTCGGGTTGGGGGCCCTGTCCGGGGCCGTGGAGCCTGCGGTGCCGTCGGAGACGACTGTCGTTCGGGTCAAGCCGGGAGAGAGTCTGTGGGAGCTGGCCGGGCGGGTGGCTCCGCGTTCGGATGCCTCTGTGGTGGTGGAGCGGATTCGTGAGTTGAACGGTGTCGAAGGGACTGTGCGGCCTGGGCAGCCGTTGACCGTGCCTTTCGAGGGCTGAGTTTCCGGAGGTTCCGGCGGCCGTTCGGAGGGAGGTCGGCCGGCGGGGTCGCTGGGTTTGTCCGCCTGGTTGTCCTGAGTTTCTTCTTGATTTCGTGCATGTTCGAGTGCTTCGGTCGTGTTGCCACGTCGGGCGGATCCGCTGCCTTGTCGGCGGTGCCGACCGTGTTGCCGTGGCCTGACTTCACTCGTGTCTTCCTCCGCTGTGGCGGGTCATCCGGTCGCGTTTACTCCGTTGTTTTCCGTGCCCTGTCTCGACTTCCGGTCCTTGGTTTCCGGCGTCGCCGATCGAGTCGCGCTTGCGCTCGGCGCCGTCCCGCCTTCCGGTCCATTCCGCTCGCATTTCGCGGCTTCCTGTCCGCGTCGCCTCCCGGTGTGACCCCGTCCGCCTAGCGCACCCGCCGCCCCCGGCGTGCCGGTACCCCTCCCAATCCCGCCCCGGCCGCTGTGGCAATCTCCCGGAACCGCCGTCCGTGTCTCCTCGCCGCGTCGCCCTCAGGGTGACTCTTTCGGGCTGGGCGGCTACCCGTCGTGCGGCCGTCATGGCTGGTCCGTGTCCGCGTGTCGCCCCTCGTGTCGACTTGCATCATGTGGCGTCTAGGCTTACCGTCGACCCCAACATCTAGTAGTTACACATCTGTAGTTAGTCCACAGGTTGGGGTGGACTTGCCCACAGGTTGTCCACATGTCGATCACCAGATAGGGGTGTTCCATGCGTTGTCCGTTCTGCCGGCACTCGGACTCCCGGGTCGTCGACTCGCGTGAGGTGGACGACGGTCAGGTCATCCGGCGCAGGCGTTCCTGCGTCAAGTGCAGCCGGCGGTTCACGACCGTCGAAGAGGCCATCCTCGCCGTGGTGAAGCGCTCGGGGGTCACCGAGCCGTTCAGCCGCGAGAAGGTGGTCACCGGGGTGCGGCGTGCCTGCCAGGGCCGCCCGGTCGACGAGGACGCCCTGCAGCAGCTGGCGCAGAAGGTCGAGGACACGATCAGGTCGACCGGTGCCGCCGAGGTGCCCAGCCACGAGGTGGGCCTGGCGATCCTCGGCCCGCTCCGGGAGCTCGACGAGGTCGCCTACCTGCGCTTCGCCAGTGTCTACCGAAGCTTTTCGTCCATTGAGGACTTCGAGAAGGAGATCGCCGGCCTGCGACGGGTGGTCGAACCCGGCACTGGGCTCGATGGTTCGCTCCGCAAGGTCCGCGAAGAAGCGAATGAGTAGAAGCCGTACGCGACGGCGTCACGGGGTTGGCAAGAGGTCACGTCGAACGGTGGGCCCGTACACGGGAGCGAACGTGGCCACACCGAAACGTGCGAGTAACGAGGGAGAGGTCATGACGGAGACGGTGGGGACTGACAAGGAGCCCGCTACAGCGCAGCGGCTGACCGTGCGGCGCGTGCACACGACCGAGGGCGTGCACCCGTACGACGAGGTCACCTGGGAACACCGCGACGTGGTGATGACCAACTGGCGCGACGGCACGGTGAACTTCGAGCAGCGGGGCGTCGAGTTCCCCGAGTTCTGGTCCGTCAACGCCACGAACATCGTCACCAGCAAGTACTTCCGCGGTGCGGTGGGCACCCCGGTGCGTGAGCACTCCCTGCGCCAGCTCATCGACCGCGTCGTGCGGACCTATGTGGACGCCGGGATCCAGCACGGCTACTTCGCCACGCAGGACGACGCCACGATCTTCGAGCACGAGCTGGTCTGGATGCTGCTGCACCAGGTGTTCAGCTTCAACTCGCCGGTGTGGTTCAACGTGGGCACGTCGTCGCCGCAGCAGGTGTCCGCCTGCTTCATCCTCGCGGTCGACGACACCATGGACTCGATCCTCAACTGGTACCGCGAGGAGGGCCTGATCTTCAAGGGCGGCTCCGGTGCGGGCCTGAACCTCTCGCGCATCCGCTCGTCCAAGGAGCTGCTGTCCTCCGGCGGCACCGCCTCCGGCCCGGTCTCCTTCATGCGTGGCGCCGACGCGTCCGCGGGCACCATCAAGTCCGGTGGCGCGACCCGTCGCGCCGCGAAGATGGTCGTGCTCGACGTCGACCACCCGGACGTCGAGGAGTTCATCGAGACCAAGGCCAAGGAAGAGGCGAAGATCCGCGTCCTGCGCGACGCGGGCTTCGACATGGACCTCGGCGGTTCCGACATCACCTCGGTGCAGTACCAGAACGCCAACAACTCGATCCGCGTCTCGGACGAGTTCATGCACTCGGTCGAGCAGGACGGCCAGTTCGGCCTGCGGTCCCGCACCACCGGCGAGGTCATCGAAGAGGTCGGCGGCAAGTTGCTCTTCCGCAAGCTGGCACAGGCCGCGTGGGAGTGCGCCGACCCGGGCATCCAGTACGACAGCACCATCAACGACTGGCACACCTGCCCCGAGTCGGGCCGCATCACCGCGTCCAACCCGTGCAGCGAGTACATGCACCTGGACAACTCCAGCTGCAACCTCGCGTCGCTGAACCTGATGAAGTTCCTGCGCACGGACGGCACGTTCGACGCGGAGCTGTTCGCGAAGTCGGTCGAGCTGATCATCACCGCGATGGACATCTCGATCTGCTTCGCCGACTTCCCGACCGAGCCGATCGCCGAAACCACGCGCAAGTACCGCCAGCTGGGCATCGGCTACGCCAACCTGGGCGCGCTGCTGATGGCGACCGGCCACGCGTACGACTCGGACGGCGGCCGTGCGCTCGCCGCCGCCATCACGTCGCTGATGTCCGGCACCGCCTACCGCCGCTCCGCTGAGCTGGCCGGTGTCGTCGGCGCGTACGAGGGCTACAGCCGCAACGCCGACGCGCACCAGAAGGTCATGCGCAAGCACGCCGCGGCGAACGACCTGATCCGCACGTTCCACCACAACGACGTCGCGGTGCAGCGCCTCGCGACGCAGGAGTGGCAGCGCGGCCTGATGATCGGCGCGACGAACGGGTGGCGCAACGCCCAGGCGTCCGTGCTGGCCCCCACCGGCACCATCGGCCTGATGATGGACTGCGACACGACCGGCATCGAGCCGGACCTGGCGCTGGTCAAGTTCAAGAAGCTGGTCGGCGGCGGCTCCATGCAGATCGTCAACCAGACGGTGCCGCGCGCGCTGCGGGCCCTGGGCTACCAGGACGAGCAGATCGAGGCGATCGTCGAGTTCATCGCCGAGCAGGGGCACGTCATCGACGCCCCCGGCCTGCGCAAGGAGCACTACGAGGTCTTCGACTGCGCCATGGGCGAGCGCTCCATCGCGCCGATGGGCCACGTGCGCATGATGGCCACGGTCCAGCCGTTCATCTCGGGCGCCATCTCCAAGACGGTGAACATGCCCGAGGCCGCGACGGTCGAGGACGTCGAGGAGATCTACTTCCAGGGCTGGAAGCTGGGCCTCAAGGCACTCGCCATCTACCGCGACAACTGCAAGGTCGGCCAGCCCCTGTCCGCGGGCAAGGGCAACAACAAGGGCGAGGCGGAGCCCGAGACGGTCATCGAGTACCGCCCGGTCCGCAAGCGCCTCCCGAAGAAGCGCCCGTCCCAGACGGTGTCGTTCACGGTCGGCGGCGCGGAGGGCTACCTCCACGCGGGCTCGTACCCGGACGACGGTCTCGGCGAGATCTTCGTCAAGCTGGGCAAGCAGGGCTCCACGCTCGCCGGCGTGATGGACGCGTTCTCCATGTCCATCTCGGTCGGTCTCCAGTACGGCATCCCGCTGGAGTTCTACGTCTCGAAGTTCCAGAACCTCCGCTTCGAGCCGGCAGGCATGACCGACGACCCGGACGTCCGGATCGCCACGAGCGTCCTGGACTACCTGTTCCGCAGGCTGGCGCTGGACTACCTCCCGTACGAGAAGCGCGCCCAGCTGGGCATCTTCACGGCCGACGAGCGCTCAGCCCAACTGAACAACGACTACGGCCCCTCGGGTGACGTGGACATCGAGGGCATGCGCAGCACGGTCGAGGCCACCCCGGCCGCACCGAAGCAGGTGGAGGCCGCCAAGCCGAACCTCCAGGAGGCGCACAGCTCCACCGAGCTGCTGGAACTCCACCTCGGCAAGGCGGCAGACGCCCCGCTGTGCATGACCTGCGGTACCAAGATGCGCCCCGCGGGCTCGTGCTACCTCTGCGAAGGCTGCGGTTCGACGTCCGGCTGCAGCTGACCGACTGAGAACGACGTTCCGTGGGCCTCAACCAAACGGTTGGGGCCCACGGGCACATTCACGCCCACGGCCGGTGGCTCATCTCTCAGGGCATGCGGCGTCTCTTCCCGTGACCTGCCTGCGTCGCGCGATCAGTGCCACTCCCGCGAGCGCCGCGAACGCCAGCAGGAACCACGCATCCGAACCGTGGCCGCCGGACGCGCGGTCCAGGTAGTGGTTGGCCGCGTGGAACAGGTTGGTGAACCCGAACCCGACGAGCACCACCGTCAGCACGTCCCGCGACCACAGCGCGGTCAGCATCATCAACCCGATCGCGATCTGGAACACACCGGCGTCGTGCAGGAAGTGTTCGTGGTTCGGCCAGTTCGCCCACTCCGCGAAGCTGGCCGGTCCGAACCGGCACCACATCCCGATGCCGATCATCATCGCCGCGCCGACCGCCGTCACGCCCCAGACCACCTGTCTCATGCCGGTAGGACGGGGAGACAGCCGCGAGCGTGACAGTCAGTCCTCCACGCGATCCTTCAGCGCCGCGTTCAGTGCGCGGAAGTCCTTCTCCGTCTGGTCGATCATCGAGCGCAGCAACGGAACCAGCACACCGCGGAACACCTCGCTCTGCACCAGCCGGGTCGCACCGCCCACTTCGGACAGCGTGAACCGGTGCTCCGCGCTGAACAGCCACGACCACCGCAGCGCGCCGAGCCACACCAGTTCCGCGTTCTCCCGCACCGCGCGGACCTCCGGCGTGAACGTCTGCGCCCGGCCCTGGCCCGGCACCATGTGCAGTGTGAGCGTCTCGCCGACGGCGAGCGTGCCCGACGCCTCCGTGATGAACGGGTTCCACTCCGGGTAGGCGGCGAAGTCGGTCAGCACCGCCCACACCGCGGCCGGCGGTGCGTCGATCTCGGTCTCCGTGCGGATCACGCGCATGCCACCCAATCTATCTCTAGAACCTTGTTCTAGAACTTTGTTCCAATTAAGCTGCGTGGTCATGCGGACTGCTGTGGTGACGGGCGGCAATCGGGGCATCGGCTACGCGGTGTGTGAGTCGCTGGCGCACAAGGGTTTCCGGACGATCGCGGTCGTCCGTGACCCGGCGGCGGAGGTGCCGCGCGATGTCGGGACCGTGCATGGCGACCTGGCGAACAAGCGCACGGTCGCGGCGCTCGCGACCGCGTTGCGCGACACCTGCGAGACCATCGACGTCCTCGTCCACAACGCGGGCGTCTGGCCGACCCGCCTCCGGCACAACGAAGACGGCATCGAGGAGTCCTTCGCCGTCAACCACCTGGCGCCCTTCCAGCTGAACCTCGCGCTGGAGGACCGGCTGCGCCGCGTGGTGCAGGTCAGTGCGGGCCTGTACGTGAAGGGCCGCGTCGACCTCGGCAGAACTCCGTACGGCGAGGACTTCCACCGCATGCGCACCTACTGCGACACCAAACGCGCGAACCTCCTGCTCGTGCCGCTGTTCGCGCGCCGGTGGCAGGATGCGGGAGTGACCATCGACGCGGTGCACCCCGGGGTGATCCGCACCGATCTCGGCGACCCGGGCGGTGCGCTGGGTGCCGTGCTGCGCCTGGTGAAACGCCGCTGGGCCACCCCGGCCGACGGTGCCGTGCCGATCGTGCGCCTCGTCGACGACCCCGGGACGGGCCGCTACTTCAACGTCGACGCCGAGGACGCACTGCCGGACGAGCCAGCCCAGGCATTGTGGGACCAGGCACGGGAACTGACCGGTGCCGGTTAAGCAGCGGCGCGGCGAGGAAACGCGGCGGCGACTCCTGGACGCGGCACTGGCCGTGCACGCGGCAGCCGGGACCGAGGGCTTCACCGTGCACGCGGTCGTCGCCGAGAGCGGGGTGAGCCTCGGCAGCCTCTACCACCACTTCGGCAGTTTCGACGGGCTGGCGGCCGCGCTCTACACCCGCTGCATGGCCGAGCTGCTGGACGAGATCGTGGCCGCGCTCGGCCGGGCCAGGACGCCGCGGTCAGGTGTGCGCGCCGTGGTGACGGCCTACCTCGGCCACGTCGCGGAGCGGTCGGCGAGCGCGCGGTTCATCCACGCGTCCGCGTACGCGGCCTACCTCCCCGCGCACGCGGAGACGATCGCCGCGATGAAGGCCCCGAGGATGGCGCGCATGACGGCGTGGCTCGCACCGCACATCGCGGCAGGCGCGGTGGTGGACCTGCCGGACCCGCTGACGGAGATGCTGCTCATCGGCCCGGTCGCCGAACTGTCCCGCCGCTGGCTGAACGGCGCCGACATCGACCTGCCCCGCGCGGCGAAGCTGCTCCCGGACCGCATCTGGGCGTCCCTTCAGGCGTAGAGACCTGCCCGGGCGGCATGCGCGACCGCTGCCGCCGACTGGTCGGCCAGGTCCTCCGTCGCTGGCTCGCCCGCGATCAGCACCCGGTAGTAGAACGGCGCGACGGCCGCCTTCACCACCGCGCCGGCGTCCGTCCCGGCGGGCACTTCGCCCCGCTCCACCGCCCGCGTCACCACCGCGGCGGACCGCCGGTGCCGCTCGGCGTAGAAGTCGCGCAGCGCGGCCGCTGCCCGCTCCGACTGGAACGCCGCCGCGACGAACGCAGCCGACGCGGGCGTGCCGGCGAACGTCACCACCACCTCCCGTGCCAGTTCCCGCAGGTCACGCTCGAAGGAACCGGTGTCCGGCGGCGCCCAGCCGTCCTCGTCCGCGAGCGCCAGCGCGTCGACCACGAGCCCGTCCACGCCGCCCCACCGCCGGTACACGGTCGTCTTGTGCACACCCGAACGTGCGGCCACCGCCTCCACCGTCAGTCCCGCGTAGCCGTGCACGGCCAGTTCGGCGAGCGTCGCGTCCCGGACCGCCGCCCTGGTCCGCGCGGTCCGGCCGCCCGGCCGGGAAGTCGGTTGCACACCGGAGGCATCCATGGCACCATGCTAATGCAACTGGAGTCGCATTAAGGGAGCGAGTCACATGGACTTCTGAGGTCTGTCCTCAACCGGCACCCACCTCAGGAGACCTGTATGTCTACCCAGCTGACCCTGCGCGACGTCCGCAAGTCCTTCGGCGAACGCCTTCTCCTCGACGCCGTCTCCCTCACGATCCGGCCCGGTGAACGCGTCGGCATCGTCGGCGAGAACGGCGCGGGCAAGTCCACGTTGCTCCGCGTGCTGGCCGGACGGGAAGCCGCCGACGACGGCGAGGTCATCGTCACCGCCGAGAGCATCGGCTACGTCGGCCAGACGCCCGAACTGCCACCGGACCGCCTGGTCGGCGACGTCATCGACGCCGCGCTGGCCGACCTGCGGGCCATGGAACGACGGCTGCGCGAGCTGGAGTCCACACTGGACGAGTCCACCATGCGTGAGTACGGCGACCTGCTGACCAGGTTCGAACTGCGCGACGGCTACCAGGCCGACGCCCGCGTCGACAAGGCACGGCACGCGCTCGGCCTCGCCGGCATCGACAGGGACCGCCGTCTCGGCACCCTGTCCGGTGGCGAACAGGCCCGGCTCGGCCTCGCCTGCCTCATCGCCGCGGCACCCGAGGTGATGCTCCTCGACGAGCCGACCAACCACCTCGACGCCGGTGCGCTCACCTGGCTGGAGGACCACCTGCGCACACACCGCGGCACGGTTGTCGCCGTGTCGCACGACCGGGTGTTCCTCGAACGGGTCGCGACGGCGATCGTGGAGGTCGACGGTGACCGCCGGGCCGTCGCCCGCTACGGCGACGGTTATGCCGGCTACCTCGCGGCGAAGCAGAACGCGCGCCGTCGCTGGGAGCTGGCGTTCGAGCGGTGGACCACGGAGATCGCGGAGCTGACCGAGTTCGCCACCACCACCGCGCACCAGGTCGCGCCCGGCCGGGTGATGAAGGACAACAACAAGATGAGCTACGACCGGCACGGCGGTCGCGTGCAGGCGTCGGAGTCCAGCCGCGTGCGCAACGCCCGCGAACGGCTCCGCCGCCTGCACGACCACCCGGTGCCGCGCCCGCCGGACCCGTTGCGGTTCACCGGCCGCCTCACCGCGGGCGACCCGCCGGAGAAGGTCGCGACGCTGCGGGACGTCCGCGTCGCGGACCGGCTCCGGGTGCCGGACCTGACGATCACCGGCAGGCAGCGGCTCCTCGTCCACGGTCCCAACGGGGCTGGCAAGACCACGCTGCTGCGCGTTCTCGCCGGTGCCGTCGACCCGGACGCGGGCAGCGTCACCCGGCACGGCCGCGTGGGCTACCTGGCGCAGGAGATCCCCGTCGACCACCCGCGCCGCAGCCTGTTCGCGGCGTACGCCGACGGCAGGCCCGGTCTGCCGGAGGAACACGCGGGGCAACTGCTGTCGCTCGGCCTGTTCCGTCCGGCTGACCTGCGGGTACCGGTCGGGGCGCTGTCCGCGGGCCAGCGCCGCAGGCTCGCGCTCGCCCGGCTGCTCACCGGCGGGATCGACCTGCTGCTGCTCGACGAACCGTCCAACCACCTGTCGCTCTCCCTGGTGGAGGAGCTGGAGGAGGCCATGTCCGCGTTCACCGGGGCCCTGGTCGTGGTGTCCCACGACCGTGCGCTGCGCCGCCGTTTCACCGGCGACCAGGTGGCGCTATCCGGCGGACGGCTCGTCGCTTAGTTGCCGCCACAGGAACTCGAACACCAGGCCCCACTTGAAGGCCAGCTGTTCGTTGTCCGCGGCGCCGCCGTGCCCGCCCTCGATGTTCTCGTAGTACCGGACGTCGTAGCCCAGTTCCTGCAGCCGTGCCATCATCTTGCGCGCGTGACCTGGGTGGACCCGGTCGTCCCTGGTGGACGTGAGGATGATCGTCGGCGGGTACGGGCGGTCCGCCGCGATGTTCTGGTACGGCGAGTACTCCTTGAGGTAGGCCCATTCCTCGGGCTCGTCGGGGTCGCCGTACTCGGCCATCCAGGACGCACCCGCGAGCAGCTTGTGGTACCGCCGCATGTCCAGCAGCGGCACCTGGCACACGATCGCGCCGAACAGCTCGGGATAGCGGGTCAGCATGACACCCATCAGCAGGCCGCCGTTGGAACCGCCCTGGATGCCGAGCCGTTCCCGCGTGGTGATGCCCCGCGCGACCAGGTCCTTCGCGACGGCCGCGAAGTCCTCGTACACCCGCAGCCGGTTCTCCTTGATCACCGACTGGTGCCACTCCGGGCCGTACTCGCCGCCGCCGCGGATGTTCGCGACCACGTACGTGCCGCCGCGCTCCAGCCAGCTGCGGCCGGTCACGCCGCTGTAGCTGGGGGTGAGCGGCACCTCGAAGCCGCCGTAGCCGGTCATCAGCGTCGGCCCGTCGTTCTCCTGCCCCACCACGAAGTACGGGATGCGGGTGCCGTCGTCGGAGGTCGCGAAGTACTGCTGCGTCGACAACCCGTCGGCGGCGTAGAACGCGGGCGCCCGCTTCACGACCTCGACGTCGCCGCCGATCTCACCGCGGTACAGCGTGGCGGGCTGCGTGTAGCCGCTCGCGTTGAGGAAGTACTCGTCGTCGACGTCGGGGTTCGTGTCGAGGATGTCGGCCGAGCCTGCCTCCGGGACACCCGCGAGCGGTGCGCGCGCCCAGTCCTCGGCCGGGGTGAGCACCTCGAAGCGGCTCTTCACGTCCTGCAACGACGCCACGACCAGGTGGTTCTTGGTCCACATGTGGTACTGCAGCGAGGTGTGCTCGTCCGGTTCGAACACGACGGTCAGGTCCCGGCCGCCCGCGAGGAAGTCGTCGAACCGCGCGGCCAGCAGGGCGCCTGCCGGGTAGGTCGTGCCGTCCACCGTCCACGGGGTCCTGGTGCTGATCAGCAGCCATTCGCGGTGCGACGAGGTCTCCGCGTCGTCGGGCACGTCGATCTTGACCAGCTCGCCGTCCGGCCGCCGCAGGAACTTCTCCGTGCGGTAGAAGTCCGGGCTGCGGTAGACGAAGTCGCGTTCGAAGCCCTCGGTGGGGTCGTGGAACGCGCCGGCCGCCACGTCGTCCGGCTTGCCCTCGTAGACGGTGACCGCCTCGGACAGCGGGGTGCCGCGCCGCCACTCCTTCGCGACCCTGGGGTAGCCGGACGTGGTCAGGGAACCCTCGCCGAAGTCGGTGCCGACGTAGATCCCGTCCTCGTCGATCCACCCGACGCGGCTCTTCGCCTCCGGCAGCGTGAACCCGTCCTCGACGAACGCCTTCGTCGCCAGGTCGAACTCCCGCACGACGGTCGCGTCTGCGCCGCCGCGGGACAGCTCGACCAGGGCGCGCCGGTAGCCGGGCCGCAGCACGGCCGCGCCCTGCCACACCCAGCTCTCGTCCTCGGCCTTCGCGAGCGCGTCGACGTCGAGCACCAGCTCCCAGTCGGGGTCGTCGGTCTTGTAGCTCTCGAGGGTGGTGCGCCGCCACAGGCCGCGCGGGTTGGTCGCGTCCTGCCAGAAGTTGTAGAGGTGGTCGCCGCGTCTGCGTACGTACGGGATCCGGTCGTCCGCGTCGAGGACCTCGCGGATCCCGTCCCGCAGACCGGTGAACCGGTCGCCGGTCAGCTCCGCGGTGGTCTCGGCGTTGCGTTCCCGCACCCAGTCCAGGGCGGTCTCGCCGGTGACCTCTTCCAGCCAGAGGTACGGGTCGTCTGTCATGACACGAGTCTGCCCGTCAGCCGCCGAGCGTGCGCATGGCCTCCGCCACCTCGTCCGGTTCGAGTGCCTTGCCGGGCAGCGGGTGGGCGGCGTCCGCGCGGAGTCCGTCGAGAAGGAAGGCCAGGTGGCGGCGCCACGCGTCGGGTGCGGTCGCGGCGGTCGCG
This sequence comes from Actinophytocola algeriensis, assembly GCF_014203735.1. Lineage (GTDB taxonomy): Bacteria > Actinomycetota > Actinomycetes > Mycobacteriales > Pseudonocardiaceae > Actinophytocola > Actinophytocola algeriensis. The sequence continues at coordinate 1,139,450 of NZ_JACHJQ010000001.1, forward strand.
TTGATGATCGTCGTGGTGCTCCAGACCACGAACGCGAAGTCGCCCTCCTCGAAGTCCGCCCGCAGCTGCCCGGACTCCTTGGCGTTGCCGACGATCCGCAGCACCAGCTCGTGGCCGCGGGCCTTGAGCCGGTCGATCTCCGGGGTGTCCGGCAGGGCCCGCGCGCACAGCTCGTTGTAGGCGCGGTCGGCCGCCTGGAGCTCGCAGCAGTGCTCGATGAACCAGGCGAACCCCTCCCACGGGTCGGCCATCGTCGACGCCTTTTCCGCCAGCTCGACCGCGTTCGCCACCTTGCACGCGAGCGCGGCTTCGATCAGCTCGCCGCGAGTGGGGAAGCGGTTGTAGAGCGTGCCGATCGACACGCCTGCCTCCTTGGCGATGTCCTCGAGCGGCACGTCGAGTCCCCGAGCCGCGTAGCGGCGGCGGGCTGCCGCGACCAGCAGGTCCCGGTTGCGCTGCGCGTCCTTCCGCAACGTTCTCATGGCGCCATCCTAGCGATGTTGAGGCTTATCTCAACTTGATGGTACGGTCGGGTCCCATGAACTTGAGGTCATCCTCAAGTTATGTGGAGGGAGATTCTGTTGAAGACCATCGCCATCTTCGGCGCGGGCCCCGCGCTCGGCCTGTCCGTCGCGCGCCGGTTCGGCAGGGAGGGCTACCGCGTCGCGCTCGTGGCACGCCGCCAGGAGAGCCTCGACGCGCTGGCCGTCGAACTGCCGGATGCGGAGACGTTCCGCGCGGACCTGCTCGACCCGGCTCAGCTCACGGCGGCCGTCGCCGCGATCGAGAACCGGTTCGGGCACATCGACGTCGCGGTGTGGAGCCCGGGCGGGCTCGACCAGCAACGCGTCGCCGTGCTCGACATCGACCCCGACGAGCTGCCCGCCCAGCTGGAGCTGCTCCTGCTCGCGCCGATCCGGCTCGCTCGGCTCCTGCTGCCGGGCATGCGGGGCCGAGGTGATGGCGCGCTGCTCTACGCGTCCGGCACGTTGGCGCTGCGGCCCACCCCGCAGCTCGGCAACATCGGTGTCGCGCTCGCCGGCATGCGCAACTACATCCACGGCGCGAACGCCGCGCTCGCAGACGAGGGCGTGTACCTCGGCGTCGTCCCGATCGACGGGCTGATCAAGAACAGTGCCGCTGAGGCCGTCGTGCTGTCGGCGCCGGAGGAGTTCGCGAACTTCGACCTGGCCGCGCTGTTGGCTAGCGGGCTCGACCCGGACGACATCGCCGAGGTCTTCTGGGACCTCAACCTCAAGCGCGACCGGGTCGAGGAGGTCGTCGGCGGTTAGCCGACCACCTCGTCGTCGGCGTGCGCGGCGTACTCGGCCGACCGGACCTCCGCGACCTCGCGGTAGCGGGTGACCCGGTCGGTCCACGCGGTGCGCACGCCGAACGCGGCGTCGGCGAACCCGGCCCGCGAGATGGCCGCGGCGAGTTCGTCGGCTCGGTCCGGCCCGAACACCTCCGCCGGGTCCCCGACCGCCGTGGTGTGCGGCGGCAGGAAGAACTCGTCCGGCAGCACCGTCCGCGCGTGCACCAGCGCGGCGACCGCGACGCACGCACCCGTGCCGACCGTCGCCCCCTGCAGCACGGTTGCGTTGGCCGCCAGGTACGCGGCCGCCCTGACGCGCGCACCGAGCACTGTCGCATGTGGACCGACGAACGCGTGGTCCGCCACCACGACCGGTGCGTCGGTGACCGCGGTCGCCCGCAACACGGCGTGCTCGGACACGATGGTGTACGCGCCGATCTCCACCCGCGACCCCTCGGCGTCCAGCACGGCGCCGTACATCACGCGGGCGTGCGGCCCTACGAGGACGTCGCCCACGAGCGTGGCGTTCGGCGCGACGTACGCCGTCGGATCGACCCGCGGTTCCGTTCCCCGATGTCGGATCAGCATGCCGTCCATGGTCGTCCGAAAGCCGCGATGTCGCTGGCGAGTATCGGACCTGGCGTTGGCCTGCCCTCCTCTCCTTTCTTCGGCGATGGCCCCGGCGTGGCCGTCACCGGCTCACTGGTCGCCTACAAGCTCGCCGGGCTCGTGTAGTTCCGCTCGGCGTCGTCGATCTCGGCCAGCAGCGTGGCCTTGAGGTCGTCGTCGCAGAACGCGGCCCGCGCGCCCGCCCTCGCCAGGTCGGCGAGGTCGCCCCGGCTCAGCCCGAAGTGCTCGTGCACGAGCAGGTACTCGCGGTTGAGGTCCGTGTGGAACATGCCGGGGTCGTCGGTCGCCAGCGTGACCGGCACCCCGGCGTCCAGTAATCGTGGGAACGGGTGCTCGGCGAGGGCCGAGACGGCGCGGGTGCGGAGGTTGGAGGTGGGGCACACCTCGACCGGGATGCCCTCGCTCGCCAGGTGGGTCAGCAGGTTCGGGTCGCGGACCGCGCTGGTGCCGTGCCCGATGCGTTCCGCGCGCAGGTGGGTGAGCGCGGACCAGATCGTCTCCGGCCCGGTGGTCTCACCCGCGTGCGGCACCAGGTGCAGGCCGCCGTCCCGCGCCATGTCGAACGGCACCCGGTACCGCTCGCGAGGCACCCCGGCCTCCATGCCGCCGAGGCCGAAGCCGACGGTGCCCGCCGGGCGGTGCCGCAGCGCCCACTCGGCGGTCGCGACCCCGGCCTCGTAACCGAGCGAACCGGCGATGTCGAACACCCACGCGAGCACCACGCCGTGCTCCCGCAGCGCCCGCAGGCGGCCCTCGGTGAGCGCCTCGGCCAGTTCGTCCGGCTCGATGCCCATCATGACGTGCGGGACCGGCGTGACCGTGACCTCGGCGTAGCGCACCTGGTTGGCGGCGAGGTCACGCGCGAGCCCGACGACGAGTTCGGTGACGTCCCCGCCGTTGACCACGAGCTGGTTGACCTTCACGTACACGTCGATGAAGTGCGCGAAGTCGGTGAACTCGTAGAAGGCGCGTAACTCCTCGCGCGCCGTCGGCACCAGCTTGGCCGGATGACGGCGCGCCAGCTCGAGGACGGTGTCCAGCGACGCGGAACCGACCAGGTGGACGTGCAGTTCGGCCTTGGGGAGCCGGTGGATGAAGTCACGCACACGACCATGGTGCACGAGCCCACCGACAATTTCTCCGCGTCGATCTCCGTGTCGATTCACCGTGTCGTGGAAGGCCTCGGCCCGTAACACACCCCACCGACAATTCCGTTCCCACGGCACCGTTTCCTGGCCACTTGTCCACAGCCCACCCACTTGTCCACATTCGCGCCACCGCACACCCCGCACCGTCGCCCCGGCACGCAGAGTGGACCCATGACGACTTCACACCCACACACCCACATCGTCCGCCGCGACCTGTCGGCACTGACCGCGGGAATCCCGCACATGATCGGCTTCCCGCCGATGGACTCGTTGGTGCTGTTCACGTTCAGCCGATCACCGATGCTCACCGTGGCCACCACGCTGAGAGCCGATCTCCCGGCCCCGCACCACATACCCGAGATGACAGAACAGGTGGTGGCGGCCGCGGAACACAACGAGGTCGTGGCGGCGATCGCCGTGGTCGTGGGCGGCACACTGGAGGAACACCGGCCACTGGTGGACGCACTGCGCAAAGCCTTGGGAGACAAGGACATCACGCTGATCCACGCCAGCTGGGTGAGCCGCGTGCTCGACGGCGAACGATGGCTGTGCTTCCTGGATCCACAGTGCACGGACGAGCTCCCGGACCCGCAGGCGTCCATATGGGCCGCGGCACGAGCCATCGCAGGCGACCCGATGTACGACGACCGCGAGGAGATGGCGGCCCAGCTGGCCCCGGACTCCCCGGAATCCCTTGCGAGAAGGGAGGAGCTACTGGACGCCCACCTCAGGAACCCCCGGCATCCGTACACGGAAGACGACCTGACGACCGACCTGGACCTGATGACACAGATGCTCACCGTGGCGGAGATGTCCCCGGAACCACCGACCCTGACCGACCGCCAGATCGTGCGCCTGGCCCGCGCGCTGTCACACATGGAGGTGAGAGACGAGTGCATGGCGGCAACACTGTCGCCCACTCCCGAGGCAGCGGAACGCTTGTGGCTGGTGCTGATCCGAGCGCTACCCGCACCGGAACGAGCGGAACCGGCGACACTGCTGGCCATGTCCGCGTACCTGCGAGGCGCGGGCGTACTGGCGGCACTGGCACTGGAAACAGCGCTGGACGCCAACCCGGCACACGCCATGGCCCTGATGCTGCACGCGGCCCTGACGTACCCGGTCCCACCGGACCGCCTGCGCGAGATGCTCGTGGCGAGCATCCTGAGGAACGAAGGCATCCTCGAGGAGGACGCTCCAGACGAAGACGACGACGATCCGCCGTGGGAGACGATCCCGGAACCACCCAGTCCGGGCCCACCACCGCCGGAACCGTTGAACGAACGCACAGCAGCCACACTGGGCCTGCTGACCCGCGACCGCACGACAGCGAACCCGCTGACCGCGTTCCTGCCACCGTGGCCGGCCTGACTGCCGCCACCGCGAACGCTTACGTGGAGCCAAAGCGGCCTGCGCGAGGGACTGTGAGGACGGCGGACGCGACTCCGGCCCGCCCGACGTCGGCCGACCGACCACGCGGCAACCACAACAGACGGGCCGTCGTCGCTGTCCCGTTCCTGGTCAGCGGTCGCGCGTCGAGCTCCGCCAGGTCCGCTGGCGCCGTGGCCGTTCGTGTCGCGAGAGCGGGCCTACGCCTGCCCCCGCTCCACAGAAGCCGCTGGCTCAGAGGGCGGAGCGGGCCTGGGTGAACTCCCACGCGTCGCGGACGATGACGTCCAGGTCCACGTGCTCCGGCTTCCACCCGAGCTCGTCCCGGGCGCGGTCGCTGGACGCGATCAGGGTCGGCGGGTCGCCCGGCCTGCGGTCCTTGACCTCGGCGGGGATCGGGTGGCCGGTCACCTTGCGGCAGGTCTCGATGACCTCGCGGACGGAGAAACCGGTGCCGCTGCCCAGGTTGTAGATGTCGTGGCTGCCCGGCTTCGCGTGTTCGAGGGCGAGCAGGTGCGCCTCGGCGAGGTCGGCGACATGGATGTAGTCGCGGATGCAGGTGCCGTCGGTGGTCGGGTAGTCCTCGCCGTACACGTGGATCGCCGCGCGCTGGCCCAGGGCTACCTGCAGGACGAGAGGAATGAGATGGGTTTCCGTGGTGTGGCGCTCGCCGTAGCCGCCCCACGCGCCTGCGACGTTGAAGTACCGCAGGCTCACCGCACCGAGCCCGTGTGCCTGTGCGTAGGAGGTGATGGCGTGGTCGATCGCGAGCTTGGTGGCGCCGTAGGTGTTGGTGGGCCGCGTCGGTGCGGTCTCGACGATCGGGACCACCTCGGCCTGCCCGTACACGGCGGCCGTGGACGAGAACACCAGCCGCGGCGTGCCGGAGGCACGAACGGCTTCGAGCAGACGGAGAGAGGTGAGCACGTTGCCGTCCCAGTACTTCTTGGGATCCTGCATCGACTCGGCGACCAGTGACTTGGCGGCGAAGTGCAGCACGCCGTCGAAGCCCTCGGCGAGCAGACCGTCAGCGGCCTCGGCCAGGTCCGCCTCGACGAACCGGGCGCCCTCGGGCACGGCGTCGGCGTGGCCGGTCGACAGGTCGTCCAGCACGGCGACCTCGTGGCCGGCCTTCAACAGACGCGCGGCGCACACGCTTCCGACATACCCAGCCCCGCCCGTGACGAGCAGCTTCACCACAATCTCCGTTTCGTCTACGAGAAGTTGTCGCGGCCCGCGCCCGGGGAGGGCGCCGCCGTGAACAGGCCCGGCGTGGTCAGCCCACGCTCGGCGAACGCCGCCAGCACCTGCTTGCCGACGGACTCGACCTCGGTGGCGGCGACGAGTGCGATCGCGGACCCGCCGAAACCGCCGCCGGTCATCCTGGCACCCAGCGCGCCTGCCGTGAGAGCCGTGTCCACGGCTACGTCCAGTTCGAGGCACGAGATGCGGTAGTCGTCGCGCATGCTGGTGTGGGACGCGGTCAGCAGGTCGCCGATGTCGGCGATCCGGCCCGCGCGCAGGTGCTCGACCGTGCGTTCCACGCGGGTGTTCTCGGTGACCACGTGACGGACCAGCGGGCGGAGTTCTTCCGGCAGGCGGGCGAGTGCGTCGTCGAGTCCGGACTCGTCGATGTCGCGGAGTGCCCGCAGTCCCAGGAGATCCGCCGCGCGTTCGCAGCCCGCGCGGCGCTCGCGGTACCCGGAGTCGCTGTGCGAGTGCTTCGCCTTGGTGTCGATGACGAGCACAGCCAGACCAGCAGAGGAGGCGTCGAACGGAACCTGCTCCATCTCGCCGGAGCGCACATCGAGGAACAGCACGTGGTCGGCGACGCACGAGAGTGACGCCGTCTGGTCGAGCAGACCGGTCGGGACACCGACGTAGTCGTTCTCGGACCGCTGCACCCACCTGGCGACCGTCGCGCGGCTCGGCGCGTCCGGCTCGTCCAGTTCCACCCCGGCCAGCCCGAGCAGCGCCAGCGCGGTCGCGCACTGCAACGCATGAGAGGAGGACAACCCGGCGCCCGCGGGCACATCACCGGCGATGACGAGGTCGGCACCACCGCTGAAGCCCTCGTTGTGCAGCACCCACGCGACCCCGGACGGGTACGCCGCCCAGCCCTCGACCGACCGCGGCGCCAGGTCGGCGATGGCCACTGGTTCGGCCTGCTGGGGTCGGCCGTCGTCGCCGACGGTCGTGACGGCCAGGCGGCCGTCGGCGCGCGGTGAGGCGGCGACCGCGATGCGGTACGGCAACGCGAACGGCAGCACGAAGCCGTCGTTGTAGTCGGTGTGCTCGCCGATCAGGTTGACGCGGCCCGGCGCCGACCACACACCGGTGGGTGGGCGGCCGTGGATGCGCGCGAACGCGGCGGCCGCGCGGGCAGGCACGTTGTGCGTGGCCGTGCCGAGCACGGACGCGGCCTGGCCACTCCCGGCGCCGGCGGCTCCCGCACCGGCGGCTGGGTCCCCTGCGGCCAGGGCGCGTGCGGTGTCGTTGTCCGTGGTCGTGTTGTCCGTGGTCGTGTTGTCCGTGGTCGTGCTGTCCGAGGTTGTGCTGTCGGTGGGCGTGTTGTCGCGCGCGTCGGCGGTGCCGCGCTCGTTCGTGGTGGTCACGTGGCCGGGGTCGCCTACTTCGCGCGGGCGAGTACGGCGTGCAGCACGGTGGGGGCGACCTGCGCCGAGCTGCGCTCGCCGCTGACCTCGATCGTGTTGCCGTCGCCCTTGGACGGGCCGACGTGCACGGTCTGGCCGGGGATGACCCCGACGTCCTTGAGCTCGGCCATGAGATCGGGGTCGAGCTGCACGTGCTCGGCGATGCGGCGGACCTCGACCTTGCCGCCGCCGCGGCGGGCGACGTCGTCCATGCGGACCAGGTCGGCCTCGATCGGTGCGGCGGGCTCGCCCTCGCCCAGCTTGTCCAGACCGGGGATCGGGTTGCCGTAGGGCGAGGTGGTGGGGTTGCCGAGCAGCTTCACCAGCTTGCGCTCGACGGCCTCGCTCATCACGTGCTCCCAGCGGCACGCCTCACTGTGGACGTGCTCCCACTCCAGGCCGATCACGTCGACCAGGAGGCGCTCGGCGAGGCGGTGCTTGCGCATGACCGTGATGGCGAGCGCGCGGCCGTGGTCGGTGAGCTCGAGGTGCCGGTCGCCCGCGACGATGACCAGGCCGTCCCGTTCCATGCGGCCGACGGTCTGACTCACGGTCGGACCGCTCTGACCGAGGCGCTCGGCGAGCCTGGCACGCAGCGGGACGACGCCCTCCTCCTCGAGCTCGTAGATCGTCTTGAGGTACATCTCGGTGGTGTCGATGAGCTCGTTCACGCCGTTCCCCTTCGTCCTCAACCATGCTAGTCGCTCGTCCAGGTGGAGCAGTGCGGCGGTCACGGGCAGTGAGCACACACCAGCTGCGGGACACGGCACGGCAGTTCGGGTGAGTGGAGAATAGCCGGGTGACTTCTCCACTGGTTTCGTGCACCGAACTGGCCGCGTCGCTGTCGGGGGCAGAGCCGCCCACGCTGCTGGACGTGCGGTGGCGTCTCGGCGGCCCGCCCGGTCGCGAGGACTACGACCGGGGCCACCTGCCCGGCGCGGTGTTCCTCGACCTGGACACGCAGCTGGCGGCGCCGCCGGGGCCGGGCGGGCGGCACCCGCTGCCGGAACCGGCGGAGCTGGAGCGCGCGTTGCGGGCCGCCGGTGTGCGGGACGGCCAGCCGGTCGTCGTCTACGACGCCGACAACGGGTCGATCGCGGCCCGGCTCTGGTGGCTGTTGCGCTGGGCGGGGCACGACCGGGTGCGCGTGCTGGACGGCGGGTTCGCCGTCTGGCAGGCGGAGGGGCGTCCGGTCACGACCGACGTGCGGACGCCCGCTCAGGGCGACATCACGGTCCGGCCGGGTGGGCTGCCGGTGGTCGACGCCGACGGTGCGGCCGAACTGGCGCGCACGGGTCTGCTGCTCGACGCCCGCGCGCCGGAGCGCTACCGGGGCGACGTGGAGCCGATCGACCCGAGGGCCGGGCACGTGCCGGGCGCGGTCAACGCGCCGTTCTCCGCGCACACGGGGGAGGACGGCCGCTGGCGCACGCCGGAGGAGCTGGCCGCGCACTTCGCCGACCTGGGGATCAGCGGGGAGCGGCCGGTCGGGGCCTACTGCGGGTCCGGGGTCACCGCCACCTCGGTGCTGCTCGCCCTGGCGGTCGCCGGGGTGGGGGACAGGGCCGCGCTGTACGCCGGGTCGTGGTCCAACTGGAGCGCGGACCCGGACCGGCCGGTGGCCACGGGTGACCTGCCAGGCTGAGGTACCTGTATACAGAATACAGCGCGCTCCGGTAACCGGGCCGGGGCCACCTCGTCTCGATAGGGTTGCGCCATGGGCTTGCCTGGTTCGGTCGTGTGGGACTCCGCCTTGCTCGGTTACGACCTCGGCGGTGAGCATCCGCTGCACCCCGTCAGGCTCGAGCTGACCATGCGGCTCGCCGCCACCCTCGGTGTGCTCGACGGGGTGGAACTGCTCGTCCCGCAGGAGGCCACCGACGAGGAGATCGAGCGCGTCCACGACGCCGGCTACCTCGCGGCCGTGCGTGAGGCGCCGATGGCCGGGTGGGACGTCGGGCACGGGCTGGGCACCCCGGACAACCCCGTGTTCGACAACATGCACGAGGCTTCCGCGCGGGTCGTCGGGTCCTCCCTGCTCGCGGCGCGGCAGATCGCGAGCGGGACCACGAAGCGGGCGGTCGGCATCGCGGGCGGGCTGCACCACGCCATGCGCGACCACGCGCACGGCTTCTGCGTCTACAACGACCTCGCCGTCGCCATCTCCTGGTTGCTGGACAACGGGTACGAGCGCATCGCGTACCTCGACACCGACGTCCACCACGGCGACGGCGTGCAGGCCGCGTTCTACGACGACCCGCGCGTGCTGACGATCTCCCTGCACCAGAACCCGCTGACGCTCTTCCCCGGCACCGGGTTCGCCGACGAGACCGGCGGGCCCAACGCGCCGGGCAGCGCCGTGAACGTGCCCCTGCCGCCCAACACCGGCGACCGCGCCTGGCTGCGGGCCTTCCACGCGGTCGTCCCGTCGCTGCTGGCCGAGTTCCAGCCACAGCTGCTCGTCAGCCAGTGCGGTGTGGACACCCACCACGAGGACCCGCTCGCCTCGCTGTCGCTGTCCGTCGACGGGCACCGCACGATCTACCGGACCGTGCGCGCGCTCGCCGAGCAGTACGCGGGCGGCAACTGGCTCGCCGCGGGCGGCGGCGGGTACGCGCTGCTGCGCGTGGTGCCGCGGTCGTGGACCCACCTGATCGCGACCGTGCTCGACCGCGACGTCCCGGCCGACACCACGCTGCCCAGCGAGTGGACCAGGTTCGTCGACAAGATCGCCCCGACCGCGGAGCTGCCGCTCACCATGAGCGACGGCAAGAGCGTCGACTTCGAGCCGTGGGACGGCGAGGACGGCGAGCGCGTCGACAGCGTCATCAAGGAGGTCCGGCGCGCGGTCTTCCCGCTGCACGGCCTCGACCCCGACGATCCGAGAGACTGACCCATGGCCGCCGACCAGCGGGACCCGTTCGACTACCCCAGGGACTGGGAGGCCGACCTGGTGCTGTCCGACGGCGGCACCGTCCACCTGCGGCCGATCGTGCCGAGCGACGCCGACGCGCTGCTCGCCTTCCACGGCCGCATGTCCGAACGCACCCGCTACCTGCGGTACTTCGGCGCCTACCCCCAGATACCGCCGCGCGACCTCGAGCGGTTCACCACGGTCGACCACCACGACCGGGTCGCGTTCGTCGCGCTGCTCGGCGACGACATCGTCGCGGTCGCCCGCTACGAGCGCATCGACCACGGGCCCACCGCCGAGGTCGCGTTCGTCGTCGAGGACCGCCACCAGAGCCGCGGCCTCGGGCCGATCTTCCTCGAGCACCTCGCGGCCGCGGCGCGCGAGGTCGGCATCGAGCGGTTCGTCGCCGAGGTGCTGGCCGAGAACTCCGCCATGCTCGGCGTGTTCCGTGCCGCGGGCTACCAGGTGACCCGCGAGATGGAGGAGGGCGTCTTCCACCTGGAGTTCGCCATCGACCCCACCGAGGAGTCGGTCGCCGTCGCGCGGTCCAGGGAGCAGGCGGCGGAGGCCCGCAGCGTGCACAACCTGCTGCACCCGCGCTCGGTCGCGCTGATCGGCGCCTCCACCGACCCGGACAAGATCGGCTACGCGGTGCTCGGGAACCTCCTGCGCGCCGACTTCGCCGGGCCCGTCTTCCCCGTGAACGCCGAGCACCGGTCGGTGCGCGGCGTGCGGGCCTACGCCAGCGTGCTCGACATCCCCGACCCCGTCGACCTCGCGGTCGTCGCGGTGCCCGCCGAGCACATGGACGAGGTGATGGACGCCTGCCTCGCCAAGGGGGTGAAAGCGCTCGTGGTGATCGCGTCCGGCTTCAGCGACGCGGGCCCGGCCGGTGAGGGCGCCGAACGCAGGCTGGTCACCGAAGCACGGGCGCACGGCATGCGGGTCGTGGGGCCCAACGCCCTCGGTGTGGTCAACACCGACCCGGCCGTGCGGCTCAACGCGACGCTCGCGCCCAAGGTGCCCGGCCGCGGCCGCAGCGGGTTCTTCAGCCAGTCCGGTGCGCTCGGCACCGCGATCCTCGCCGACGCCGCCGCACGCGGGCTGGGCCTGTCGACGTTCGTGTCCGCGGGCAACCGCGCCGACGTCTCCGGCAACGACCTGCTGCAGTACTGGGAGACCGACCCGGCGACCGACGTGGTGCTGCTGTACCTGGAGTCGTTCGGCAACCCGCGCAAGTTCGCCCGCCTCGCCCGCAGGCTCGGCCGCGTCAAGCCGATCGTCGCGGTGAAGTCCGGCCGCAACGCCGTGCTGCCCGCACTGGCCGCGACCTCGGTCGCGGTCGACGACGCGAGCGTGCAGGCGCTGTTCGAGCAGGCAGGCGTGATCCGGGTCGAGTCGCTCGCGCAACTCTTCGACACCGGGCTGCTGCTCGCGCACCAGCCGCTGCCGCGCGGCGGCCGGGTCGCGGTGGTCGGCAACTCGTCCGCGATCGGTGTGCTGGCCGCCGACGCCGCGCTCGGCCAGGGGCTGGAGCTGGCGGGCCAGCCGGTGGACGTCGGTGCCTCGGCCGGCCCGGACGTGCTCGCCGCCGCGGTCCGCGAGCACCTGCGCGGCGACGAGGTCGACGCGCTCGTCGTGGTGTTCGTGCCGCCGCTGTCGATCCCGGGCGCCGAGTACGCGCGGGCGCTGCGGGACGCGGCCGCCGAGGAGGGCGGCACGAAACCGATCGTGTCGACCTTCCTTGCCACCGAAGGCATTCCGGCCGAGCTGGCCGTGCGCGGCAAGGACGGCTCGCCCGCCCGGGGCTCGATCCCGTCCTACCCGAGCCCGGAACGTGCCGTGCTCGCGCTGGCCCGCGCCACCCGGTACGCGACCTGGCGGTCCGCGCCACAGGGCGAGCTGGTGCGGCCGGAGGGTGTGGACGTCGAGACCGCACGCACACTGGTCGAGTCCCGTCTGTCCGAGGTGGACGACGGGCTGGTTGAGCTGACCGACGCCGAGGCCGTACGGCTGCTTTCCTGCTACGGCATCGAGATCGCCCCGCACCGGGCCGTCGCCTCCGCCGACGAGGCGGTCGCGGTGGCGGAGGAACTGGGTTACCCGGTCGCGGTGAAGGCCACCGGCGAGCGGTGGTGGCGCCGCTCCGATCTGGAGGGCGTGCGGCTCGACCTGGCCACGGCGGAGGCCGTGCGGGCCGCGTTCGCCGACCTCACCGAGCTGACCGAGGTGGCCGACATCTACGTGCAGCGTATGGCACGCAAGGGAATCGGCTGCTCGATCGGGCTGCGCGACGACCCGTCGTTCGGCACGCTCGTCTCGTTCGGACTGTCCGGTGTGGTCTCCGACCTGCTCGGCGACCGCGCCTACCGCGCGTTGCCGCTGACCGACGTGGACGCCGCCGCACTGGTCCGCGCCCCGAAGGCCGCCCCGCTGCTCACCGGCTACCGCGGCACCGAGCCCGCGGACCTGGACGCGCTGGCCGACCTGGTGCTGCGGGTCGCGGCGCTCGCCGAGGACGTGCCGGAGGTCCGGTGGCTCCTGCTGGAACCGATCCTGGCCGCGCAGGCGGGTGCGCAGGCGGTCGGCGCGCGGGTGAAGGTCGGGCCGCCGCCGTCGCGGCAGGACAGCGGGCCGCGCAGGCTCCGATCACTGACTTTCCTACGAAAGTAGGGTTTGTCGAAAGGCTTGCAACCGCGTTCGGCGACAGCTGCGTCCTCTGCACATGAAACGCCTAGGAACCGTTGTTGGCGCTGGCGTTCTGCTCTTGGTCATGAGCGCTTGCGCCAACACGCAAGAGAACCAGGAGCCGGGTACCGGCACGACCGAGCCCACCGCGACGTCGGAGTCGGCCACACCTGATCGTCAGCCTGCGCGGACGCCCCCTGCCGGTGGTGAGGCGGTCGCGAAGACGCAGATCGACAACTCCCAGTTGCCGAAGGGCTACCCGCAGTTGGTGTGGACCGAGGACGACGGGATGTCCGTGGGTGTGGTCGCCCAGGAAGGCGGCTGCGGCAAGGCCAGCGTGGAGATCCCGGAGCAGACCGACACGCAGGTCGTGGTGCTGATGGTGGAGACGCAGCCCGCTGAGCCGAAGACCTGCACGATGGACCTGCGCTACCCGAAGATCACCACCGAGCTGGACGCGCCGCTGGCCGACCGCACGGTGGTGCTGAAGACCGAGCAGCGCAAGGCCTGACCCACAACACAAGCACCCTCCCCCTGGTGCCCGGTCACGCGACGCCCCCGCGTGACCGGGCACCGTCTGGTCTGGCTCGCTCCGCTCGCTGCTCGCGGGCCCGCTCGCTCTCGTGCAACCGGGGAGGGCGCGGCTACCGTCCTTCCCCCATGAGGGCTTTGCTGACCACCGCCGCCGCGGCGCTCGCACTCGGTGTGCTCGCCGGGTGCGGGGACGCGTCCACCCCTGCCGCGTCCGACCAGACCACCACCACGACGTCGTCAGAGCAGCCGTCCAAGACGGCGCCTGAGCCGCCGACCCCGTCGGACGTGGCCACCCCGCAGCCACCGGAGGCGGGCAAGCCGCAGGACCCGGTGAGCGGTGAGCCCCCGGTGACCATCGGCGCGGACGGCCCGGTCGTGCCCGCGGGCGTGACCGAGGTGCCCGCTGGGCAGGTCGACGCGACCGCGCTGCCGCAGTACGTCGAGTTCGGCAACAAGGTGTGGCAGTACAACGACGGTTTCTCGCTGCAGCTGTTCGCGTCGGCGAGCAGCGGCTGCTCCGGTGCGGAGGCCATGGTCGTCGACCAGTCCGCGGACGCGGTGAAGATCGTCGTGCGTCCGCTGGACCAGCCCCAGGGCGGTAGCCCGGACGGCACCATGTGCACGCAGGTCATGACGCCGGTGCCGGTGACCGTCACCCTCGAACAGCCGCTGCGGGACCGGGAGGTCCTGCTGTCGGCGGGCCGCTAGCGGCGGAACGCGATCTGCAGCGTCGGCTGCGAGGTGCCCGCGAAGAAGTCGTTGCCCTTGTCGTCGACCACGATGAACGCCGGGAAGTCCTCGACCTCGATCTTCCACACGGCTTCCATGCCGAGCTCGGGGTACTCGAGGACGTCGACCTTCTTGATGCAGTCCTGCGCGAGCCTGGCCGCCGGCCCGCCGATCGAGCCGAGGTAGAACCCGCCGTGTGACTGGCACGCGTCGGTGACCTGGCGGGACCGGTTGCCCTTGGCGAGCATGACGAGCGAGCCGCCCGCGGCCTGGAACTGTTCGACGTAGGAGTCCATGCGCCCGGCCGTGGTGGGCCCGAACGAGCCGGACGCGTAGCCCTCCGGAGTCTTGGCCGGACCCGCGTAGTACACGGGGTGGTTGCGCAGGTACTCGGGCATCGGCTCGCCCGCGTCGAGGCGCTCCTTGATCTTGGCGTGCGCGATGTCCCGCGCGACCACCAGCGGCCCGGTGAGTGACAGGCGCGTCTTCACCGGCAGCGACGACAGCGTGGCGCGGATCTCGTCCATGGGCCGGGTGAGGTCGATCTTGACGACCTCGTCGGTCAGCTCGTCGTCGGTGGTGTCCGGCAGGTAGCGGGCGGGGTCGCGTTCGAGCTGCTCGATGAACACGCCGTCCGCGGTGATCTTGGCCTTGGCCTGGCGGTCGGCGGAGCACGACACGGCGATGCCGACGGGGCAGGACGCGCCGTGCCGGGGGAGCCGGATGACGCGCACGTCGTGGCAGAAGTACTTGCCGCCGAACTGCGCGCCGATGCCGAACTGGCGGGTCATCTCGAGGACCTGCTGCTCGAGGTCGGTGTCCCGGAACGCGTGCCCGCCAGCCGAGCCCTCGCGGGGGAGGTTGTCGAGGTAGCGGGCGGAGGCGAGCTTGGCGACCTTGAGCGTGTTCTCGGCGGAGGTGCCGCCGACGACGATCGCGAGGTGGTAGGGCGGGCACGCGGCGGTGCCGAGGCTGCGGAGCTTCTCGTCGAGGAACTTCGCCAGGCGCGTCGGGTTCAGCAGGGCTTTCGTTTCCTGGTACAGGAAGGTCTTGTTGGCGCTGCCGCCGCCCTTGGCCATGAAGAGGAACTCGTACTCCGGCTTGTCGCCGTCCTTGTGGTACAGCTCCAGCTGCGCGGGGAGGTTGGTGCCGGTGTTCTTCTCGTCCCAGAAGTTGATGGGCGCGAGCTGCGAGTAGCGGAGGTTCAGCTCCTGGTAGGCCTCGAAGACGCCCTTGGAGAGCGCGGCCTCGTCGGCGCCGCCGGTGAGCACGTTCTCGGTGCGCTTGCCGATGACGATCGCGGTCCCGGTGTCCTGGCACATGGGGAGGACGCCGCCCGCGGAGATGCACGCGTTGCGCAGCAGGTCCATGGCGACGAACCGGTCGTTGCCGCTGGCCTCGGGGTCGTCGACGATGGCGCGCAGCTGGGCCAGGTGGCTGGAGCGCAGCAGGTGCTGGATGTCCCGGACGGCTTCCTTGGCCAGGGCGGTGAGTGCTTCCGGGGCGACCTCGAGGAACTTCCGGCCCGCGGCTTCGATGAGCGTGACCCCGTCGGCCGTGACCAGTCGGTATTCGGTGCTGGTGTCAGGTCCGAGCGGAAGGGCTTCGGTGTACTCGAAGGTCGCGGTCACCTTGGGGACTCCTGTGTCAGTGGTGGGATTCCCTGACGTTACCGCTTGTCATCCTGGGCCTGGAGTGTGGTGTTGCTCGCTGAGGGCAGTTGTTGTTGTGCCTTTGTCGTGCGGGATTGGCCACGCTGTGCGGGGTTGTCCATGCCGAAATGCCGAAATGCCGAGAGGCCGCGGCAGCCCCCGGCTGCCGCGACCTCCCGTTAGATGGCGATCACAGATGGTGATTGGTCACCTGCATCGCGTAGTCCAGTCCCTAGACCGTGCCGTGGCGTGCGTCACGTGTCAATGGGTTCTCGCTGTCTGGACGTACGTCGATGCGGAATTGGTTGCTCAGCTTGCGTATGCGCGTAGCTTCTCGGCTCGTTCGCCCTGGCGGAGCTTGGACATGACCTCTCGTTCGATCTGGCGGACGCGTTCGCGGGAGAGGCCGAAGCGCTTGCCGATCTGGTCGAGGGTGTGGGGCTGTCCGTCGTCGAGGCCGTAGCGGAGGCGGATGACCGACTGCTCGCGGTCGTCGAGGGTGGCGAGGACTCGGCGCAGGTCGTCGTGGAGCAGGCCCGAGATGACCGCGCTCTCCGCGTCCGTCGCTTCGCCGTCTTCGATGAAGTCGCCGAGTGGGGCGTCTTCCTCGGAGCCGACCGGCATGTCGAGGCTCACCGGGTCGCGGGCGTGGTCGAGGAGGTCGGAGACCTTCTCGGGGGTCAGTCCCACTTCCTTGGCCAACTCGTCGTGAGTGGCCTCGCGGCCGAGCTGCTGGTGCAGGTCGCGCTTGATGCGGGCCAGCTTGTTGACCTGCTCCACCAGGTGGACGGGCAGCCGGATGGTCCTGCTCTGGTCTGCCATGCCACGGGTGATGGCCTGCCGGATCCACCACGTGGCGTACGTGGAGAACTTGAAACCCTTGGTGTAGTCGAACTTCTCGACCGCACGGATGAGGCCGAGGTTGCCTTCCTGGATCAGGTCCAGGAGCGGCATGCCGCGACCGGTGTACCGCTTGGCCAGCGACACCACGAGCCGGAGGTTCGCCTCCAGCAGGTGGTTCTTCGCGACGTGCCCGTCGTTCACGAGCTGACGTAGCTCGGATCGGCGCGTACTGTCGAGTTCGTCGGCGGTGTCGAGCATGTGCTGGGCGAAGACACCAGCCTCGATGCGCTTGGCGAGCTCGACTTCCTGGGCCGCGCTCAACAGCGCGGTCCGGCCGATGCCGTTGAGGTACACGCGGACCAGGTCGGCCGCGGGGCCCTGGGCATCGAGGTCGATCTCGCTGGGCTCCGGCACGCGTTGCTGTGGGACCGTCATGCTCTCCCTCCCCCTTTCGCGGGCTGGTGTGTCCTCTGTCACACCGGCCGTGTGTCCGGTGAGCCGCCTGGCGGTGGATCGCCCTCGGTGGCTGGACACTCTGGAAAACGCCGTTGGGTCTCGATTCGTTCCCGAGATCTCAACTGGATGACGTCAGCCCCACCACACCGGTTGCTCTACCAATGCTGAGGTTTTCCTGAGAGCTCGACGGGCTCAAACCTCGACGAGGACGGTGAAAGGTCCGTCGTTCTCCGAGGCGACCGTCATCATCGCGCCGAAACGCCCGGTCTCCACGTGTGCGCCGCGCGTGCGCAGTGCCGCGACGACCGCGTCGACGAGTGGTTCCGCGACCTCCGGGCGGGCCGCCTGTGTCCACGACGGACGCCGGCCCTTGCGCGTGTCCCCGTACAACGTGAACTGGCTCACGACGAGCAAGGGGGCGCCCGTCGTCGCGCACGACTGCTCGTCGCGCAGGATGCGCAGTTCGTGCAGTTTGCGGGCCATCGTGTCGATCTGGGCGGTCGTGTCCCCATTCGCGATGCCCAGCAGCACCAGCAGGCCCGGCTCCTTGATCTCGCCGACCACGGACCCGTCGACGGTCACACTCGCCGACAACACCCTCGCCACCACCGCACGCACGCGGGAGATGGTGTCAGGACCACCTCACCGGCGGGCCACCAGGTGGTAGTACCGCGCGGTGAGCAGGTGCGGCATGCGGTTCGACAGCGCCAGCTCGAGCCGCTCCAGGTCCGCCATGAAGCCCGGGTCGGCCGCGTCCTGCTCGGCGATCAGATCGCTCACGCACCGCACCCCGTACCGGACGATCTCCTCCATGCCCAGCTCGGCGAGCGTCGCGACGACCTCACCGACCGTGCCCGGGGTGGACCACTCGTCGGCGCCGCCGTCCAGCTCGCGCAGCGCGAGAGCGGGTGAGCGGTCCCGCAGCACCGCCTGTGCCGGGCCGAAGTCCTCGTTGGGGCCGAGTACCGACAGCAGGCCGCCGGGCCGCAGCGGCGCGGTGATGGCGGCGAGCACGGCCCGCCGCTCGTCCGGTGACTCCGCGTAGTGCAGCAGGTTGTGGCACAGCACGAGGTCGAAGTCGTGGTCGGTGAACACCTCTGGCGCGTCGTGGGCGGCGGCCTGGACCACGTGCAGCCGGTCGGCGACGCCGTGGGCGTCCGCGGCGTCGATCGCCGCGCGCAGCATGGCGCCCGCCGGGTCGAGCACGGTCACCTCGTGGCCCTGTGCCGCGAGGCGGACCGCGGCCATGCCGTTGCCGCCCGCCACGTCCAGGACCCGGGCGGGTTCCTGGCCGAGGTGGCGGGCGAGATTGGCCTCGGTGACGGTGTGCCGCAGCCGGTCCAGCGGGCTCAGCCGCCATTCCCGCCGGGTCTCGAACCCGCTCAAGGTCATGAAACCTTCATACCGGCTTTCATCCGCCTGACAACGCACTTCTACCCGGATGGCGCAATCACTCCCGGAAGGTGCGACCATGGTCTGGGAGGTGGTGTCGTGAAGTCCGAGCGGGACGACACCCCGGTTCTCATCACCGAGGCGGCGCCGTCGTACGAAGAGGAGTACGCGGCGCGCAAACGCAAGTACCTGACGATGATGTTGCTGCGCATGCCGTGCCTGATCCTGGCGGGCATCTTCCACCAGACGTGGTGGCTGGCGCTGGCGTTCGTGGCGCTGTCGATCCCACTGCCGTGGATCGCCGTGCTGATCGCGAACGACCGGCCGCCCCGCAAGGCGGAGCACGTCAACCGCTACGAGCAGACGCCGATGGCGCTGGAAAAAGGGGACCACCCGGTCATCGACGGCTGACGGGACCGGGCTGCGCGCCCACCCTGCCCACCGCCATGGCGCCCAGCCGCACACCCGCCTGCAGGCACTCCTCCTTCGGCTTGCCCTCGAGCAGCGCCGACAGCAGCCCGGCGTCGAACGCGTCGCCTGCGCCCGTCGAGTCGACGCAGTCACCCGGCGCCGCAGGCACGGACACGATGCCGTCGGAGTCCACCCAGCTCGCCCCTGCCGGACCTGTGGTGACCGCGACCGCCCCGACCCGGTCGAGCAGCGTGGCGGCGCTCGCCGGGTCGTGTGAGCCGGTCAGCCGCTCCAGCTCGTCCAGGTTCGGCAGCAGCACGTCCACGTCGCGCAGTTCCTCCAGGAACAGCGCGGGGTCGGTGATCAGCGCCGCCGCCTGCGGGTCGACCGACGTGGTCAGGCCTGCGTCGTGCGCGGCCGCCAGCATCGCGAGGCCTGCCTCGCGGGTCTCCTCGTCGAGCAGCACGTAGCCGGACAGGTGCAGGTGCCGCGCGTCGCGCAGCAGCGCGGGGTCGAGGTCGGACGCGGCGAGGTGCTTGCCCGCGCCGCGGTCGGGCAGCATGCTGCGCTGCCCGTCGCTGTCCACCAGGACCACAACGGTGCAGGTCGCGGCGTCGGGGTCAATTGTGAATGCGCAGCGCACCCCGGTGGTGGTTAGCTCCTCGGATGCGCGTCGCCCCGCCACGTCGTCGCCCACCCGAGCCACCAGCACCGTCTCGACCCCGTTGTACGCGAGCCACGCCGCCGTGTTCGCGCCCGCGCCACCGATCGTGAGCGCGATCTTCGCCCTGGCGTCCCCGCCGTGCACGATCGATCCGGCATGAGAGGCGACCACGTCCAACGCGACGTCGCCGACGACCACGATTCCCACACCGCTCCTATCGCCACGCACCAGGACAAGCGAGATCGCCTCAATGCTCACTACGCCAGTTCCGACGGTCTCCACGCTCACTGCGCAAGCTCCGACGGTCTCCACGCTCACTACGCCAGTTCCGACGGTCTCCACGCTCACTGCGCAAGCTCCGACGGTCTCCACGCTCACTACGCAAGCTCCGTTCGGAGGCTAACCCGCGTGCTCTCGACCAGCACCGTCCGGGTGCTCGCCGCGCTCGCGGGGGCGGAGTTCCGGCGTTACGCCACCTACCGGCAGGCGACCTTCGCCGGCGCGTTCACCAACACCGTCTTCGGTTTCGTCCGCTGCTACACGTTGCTGTCCGTCGCCGCGGTGACCGGCCAGATGGCGGGCTACGACCCGGCCCAGCTGGTCACGTTCGTGTGGGTGGGGCAGGGGCTGCTCGCGGTCGTCAACTACTGGGGCCAGCAGGAGCTGCCGGAGCGGGTGCGGACCGGGCAGGTGGTCGCCGACCTGCTGCGGCCGGTGGACCTGATGGCCACGTTCGTCGCCGCCGACGTCGGCCGGGCCGGGCACGCGATGCTGACCCGGTTCGTGGTCCCGGTGGCGGTCGGGCTGCTGGCGTTCGACTTCTACCTGCCCGCGCACGCGTGGACCTACGCCCTGTTCGCCGTGTCCGTGCTGCTCGCGGTGCTGGTGTGTACCGCATGCCGGTACCTGGTGGCGTTGTCGGCGTTCTGGCTGCTCGACGTGCGTGGCGCGCAGATGGTGTGGCTGGTCGCGTCCGGTGCGGGCAGCGGGCTGTACTTCCCGATCACCGTCCTGCCGGACTGGCTGGTGCTGGCGCTGTGGGTCGGCACCCCGTTCCCGTCGCTGATGCAGGCGCCGCTGGACGTGCTGGTCGAGCGCGGCGGCACGGGGCACGGGCTGCTGCTGGTCGCGGGGCAGGTCGCGTGGGTGCTGGTGCTGGTGGCGCTGGGCCGGGTCGTGCAGGCGCGGGCGGTGCGGCGGCTGGTGGTGCAGGGTGGCTAAGCCGTACTCCAAGCTCCTGACCGCGCAGATCCGCAGTCAGACGCAGTACCGGTTCTCGTTCGGGATCGACCTGTTCTTCTCGACCGTCCTGACCTCGCTCGACCTCGTCACCGTGTGGGTGTTGTTCTCGGTCAACGGCAGCCTCGGCGGGTTCGGCGGCCGCGAGGTGCTGCTGATGGTCGGCATCGCCGCCCTGTCGTTCCCGCTCGCGGACCTGGCGGTCGGCAACGTGGAGCGGCTGCGGGTGTTCGTCCGGACCGGGCTGTTCGACGCGGTCCTGCTGCGGCCGTTGTCGCCGCTCGTGCAGCTGGTCACGATGGACTTCGCGCCGCGCAGAGCGGGCCGGGTCGTGCAGGGGACCGTGATCTACGTGGTGGCGCTGCTGAACGCGCCCGTCCAGTGGTCCCCGGTGGTCTGGGGGCTCGTGCTCGTCGCGCCGATCGCGGGCGCGGTGTTCTTCGGCGCGGTGTTCGTGTTCTTCGCCACCGTCGCGTTCTGGTGGATCGACGTCGGCGAGATCTCGAACGCCTTCACCTACGGCGGCAAGGACGTCTCGGCGTACCCGATGACCGTGTTCGGCGGGTGGTTCCGCCGGTTCTTCGCCTACGGCATGGGGTTCGCGTTCGTCGCGTACCTCCCGGCGCTCGCCATGCTCGGCCGGCCGGACCCACTCGGGGTGCCGGACTGGGTGCGCTGGTGCTCGCCGCTGACCGCGTTGCTCGTCGCCGTGTTGGCCGGGTTGTTCTGGCGAACCGGTGTCCGCCACTACCGGAGTACGGGATCGTGATCATTCAGACATCGTTGCTGCGCAAGGACTTCACGGTGCGCAAGAAAGCGGGCCGGTTCCGTCGCACGCGGACCACGGTGTCCGCGGTGGACGGTGTGACCCTGTCGGTCGCCGAGGGGGAGATGCTCGGCTACATCGGACCGAACGGCGCGGGCAAGTCGACCACGCTGAAGATGCTGACCGGCGTGCTCACCCCGTCCGGTGGCACGGTGTCGGTGTGCGGGCTGACGCCGGTGCCGCAACGCATCCAGCTCGCGCGCCGGATCGGGGTGGTGTTCGGGCAGCGGTCGCAGTTGTGGTGGGACCTGCCGCTCGCCGAGTCGTTCACGTTGCTGCGCCACATCTACCGCGTCCCGGCCGCCGACCACGCGATGCGGCTGAAGTACTGCCGTTCACTGCTCGACCTGGACGAGTTCCTGGACACGCCGGTGCGCCAGCTCTCGCTGGGGCAGCGGATGCGCGGCGAGCTGACCGCCGCCCTGCTGCACGGCCCGAAGGTCCTGTTCCTCGACGAGCCGACGATCGGCCTCGACGTGCTGAGCAAGCAGGCCGTGCGCGGGTTCCTCGGCGAGGTCGCGGCGCACGGTGACACCACGGTCGTGCTCACCACCCACGACCTCGCCGACATCGAGAAGCTGTGCAGGCGCCTGGTGGTGATCGACCACGGCCGCGTCGTGCACGACGGGACGCTCGAGGAGCTGCACGCCACGTACCGGTCGAAGCGGCGCATCGTCGCGGACCTGGACGCGTCGTGGCCGGAAGGGCTCACGTTGCCGGGTGCGGTGGTGGAGAGCGTGGAGGGGCAGCGGGTGACGCTGACCCTGGAGGGGGCCACCGCGGGCGAGGTCGTGGCGCGGCTCGCGCAGGCGGTGCCGCTGCGGGACCTGTCGGTGCAGGAGCCGGAGATCGAGGATGTCGTCGCGAGGCTGTACGGGCAGGCCCGCGAATAGCTACGGTGTGCACGTGACGGACTTCAAGCTGCCGCTGTACGGCAGCGACACCGAACGCGGCGACCTCGCTCCCTAGTCGCCCCGCGTTTCGCCTGTCCGTACACATTTTCTCTTTCCGGGAGCCCATTTCATGCTGCGTGAGTACATCCATGCCCTGCCCAAGGTCGAGCTGCACGTCCACCTCGTCGGCTCGGCGAGCGTCGACACCGTGGTCGCGCTCGCGGCCCGCCACCCTTCGGCAGGTGTGCCGACGGATCGTGCCGAACTGGCCGCGTTCTACGAGTTCCGGGACTTCGACCACTTCCTGAAGGTCTACTGGGCCGTGCAGTCGATGCTGCGCGACCGAGGGGACATCGACGTGCTCGTCACCGGGCTCGCGGCCGAGCTGGCGGCGCAGAACGTGCGGTACGCCGAGGTCACGGTCACCCCGTACAACCACGTTCTCGACGGCATGCCGGGCGACGAGCTGCTCGCGGGTCTCGAGTCCGGCCGCGCGACCGCACGCGACGTGCACGGTGTCGAGCTGGCGTGGGTGTTCGACATCCCCGGCGAGAAGGGGATCGTGGCCGGGCGCGAGACCCTGAC
The DNA here is from genome assembly GCF_014203735.1 of Actinophytocola algeriensis. Classification (GTDB taxonomy): domain Bacteria; phylum Actinomycetota; class Actinomycetes; order Mycobacteriales; family Pseudonocardiaceae; genus Actinophytocola; species Actinophytocola algeriensis. The sequence continues at coordinate 1,162,412 of NZ_JACHJQ010000001.1, forward strand.
CTTCGCTCTGGGTGAGCGGCCGGACGGGCTGGTCGCGCTCGGTCTCGGTGGTCCCGAGATCGGCGTGGGCCGCGCGCGGTTCGAGCCGTTCTTCACCGCCGCGCGCGAGGCCGGGCTGCACAGCGTGCCGCACGCCGGCGAGACCAGCGGTCCGGCGACGGTGTGGTCCGCGCTCCACGACCTCGGCGCCGAGCGGATCGGGCACGGCACGTCGTCGGCGGCGGACCCGGCGCTGCTCGCGTACCTCGCCGAGCACCGCATCCCGCTGGAGGTGTGCCCGACGTCGAACGTGCGCACCCGGCAGGTGGCGTCGGTCGACGCGCACCCCGTGCGGCGGATGCTCGACCACGGCGTGGTGGTGACCCTCAACACCGACGACCCGCCGATGTTCGGCGCGACGCTGGAAGGCGAGTACCTGGCGGTGGCGACGTCCCTCGGCCTGCGGAAGTCCGAAGTGGCCGCACTGGCGGCGAACGGGGTCCGGTCGTCGTTCCTGCCCGCGTCCCGCAAGGACGAACTGCTGGCGGAGATCGCCGCGGTCTAGTTTCGTTGCCGCGCAAGGAGTCCGGCACGACCGCGGCCCGGTGGACGGCACTGTCCGCCGGGCCGCGGTCGCGGTGCTCGAGCGGCACGCGACGTCGGGGAACCGTTCAGAGCTGTGTGAGGGCGACCGCGACCTCCGCGGCCAGGGCGACGTTCGCCAGCACGAGGGCCTCGTTCGCGTCGAGGCTCGCACCGTCGCTGGCCGTGTGGAAGTGTTCCAGCAGGACCGGGGTGACGTCGCCGCCTCGGACGTCGTCCGCCACGACCTTGGCCATGCCTTCCGCCAGGAGGCGGTCGTGCAGTCCTCGGTCCATCTCGCTGGCTTCCGGGATCGGGTTCGCCAGCAGCACACCCGAACCCGGGCCCTGTGCGCGGTGCGCCGCGACCACGGCCGCCGCCTCCGTCGGGGTGTCCACGCGCCACGGCACCGGGTACCGGGACTCGCGCCGGTAGAACGCGGGGAACGAGTTCGTCCGGTAGCCGATGACCGGCACCGACCTCGTCTCGAGCACCTCGATCGTCGCGCCGATGTCCAGTACCGACTTCACGCCGGAGCAGACGACGGTGACCGGGGTGGTCGCCAGCACCTCCAGGTCCGCCGACACGTCCCAGGACTTCGTCTCGCCCGGCGGGGGCAGGTGCACACCGCCAAGGCCGCCGGTGCCGAACACCGGGATCCGCGCCGCGTAGGCGATCACCGACGTGCTCGCGATCGTGGTGGCGCCGTCGCGGTTGAGCGCGACGGCCGGGCCGAGGTCGCGGGCGGACAGCTTCGCGAGCTCCGCGTCCGGCGCGCACACCCGGTCCAGCTCGGCGGCGGTCAGACCGACGCGGATCTGCCCGTCCAGCACCGCGATCGTCGCGGGCACGGCACCGGCCGCGCGGACCGCGTCCTCGATGGCGGTCGCCACCTTGCGGTTGCGGCCCGGCGGCAGACCGTGCGCCAGGATCGTGCTCTCCAGCGCCACCACGGCCCGGCCGTCGGCCTGCGCGGCCGTCACTTCCTCGTTGACTCGCATGCGGTCCTTCCCACTCGGCTGCGCTCGATCGTTCGCTCCGCGAGCTCCGCTCACGACGCCACCTGCTCCGGCCGCGCGTCGGCGAGCGGCGGGAGCGGGCAGTGGATGAGCGCGCACACGGTGCGCAGCAGCTCGATCTCCGACACGGTCATCACGCCGTCGTGCCCGATGACCGTCACCATGCCGGCCACCAGGTACTGCTTCTCCGGCCCGTCCAAGCCGTCGAGGGCAGGCCACACGTTCTCCAGCAGCACCGGCGGCACTGGCGCGAACGGCAGCGGCTGCCCTGGCACCACCTGCGCCAGTCCCGCACGGTACGCGTCCTCCGCCTGCCCCGGCCTGCCGGTTTCCGCGAGCACCGCGAACAGTGTCGCCGCCGCCTGGTTGATCGCCTGCCGCCCGGCGCGCCGCCTGCCCCACGGCGAGGTGCGGTGCACCGACTCGTACAGCTCGCGGTGCAGCAGCCGGGACAGGCAGTACTCGTGCAGGTCCAGCACGCCGTCCGTCTGCGCGAGCGCGTGGATGCACGCGAGCACCGCGTCCTGCTCCTGGCGCGGCCGCCGACGCAGCACGGGGAACGCCAGCTCGGCCAGCGGCAGCCGCAGCACCGGGTGCAGTGACGCCAGTGCCTGCGCCTCCTGTCCCGCCGCGTTCGCGACCGCGGCGCCGAACCTGCTCGCGATGATCTGGTGTGCCGTCCTGGCCTGCGGGTCCCTGGCCATCAGCAGCCCGAGTACCAGCGGCAGCACCGCGTCGGGGTGGCGGGCGCGGTCCAGGACCGGTGCGGGGATGGCGGCGAGGATCGAGCCTGCCCGCTGGTGCTCGGCCGACCGCGGCACCGCGGCGGTGCCGACCGACGCGACGACGTCCTCGGGCCGGACCGGCATGGGCGCGTTCCGCGGCGGCAGCGGACGTTCGGTCGGCGGGGTGAGGCCCAGCACCTCGTCCTCGTGCATGCCGTTCGGCGCCTGCGCCTGCCAGGCCGTGGTGAGCTGCGCGAGCTGCGCCGGGTCGAACGTCGGGTCGAGGGTGCGGATCCGCCGCTCCAGCGGCGGGTGGGTGGCGAACCAGTTCGCGAAGCCCTCGCCGAACAGCATGTGGCTGACGTCCTCGGACCGCTTGTTCCGCAGCTTGGCGCCCTCGGGGAGCCCGCCGATCTTCTTCAGCGCGCCGACGAGTCCCTCGGTCTGGCGGGTGTACTGCACGGCGGACGCGTCGGCGAGGTACTCCCGCTGCCGGGACACCGCGGCCTTGATCAGCCTGCCGAAGAACACCCCGATGTACCCGACGATCATCAGCACGAGCCCGATCAGCGGCAGCGGGTTCTTCTCACCTCGGATGTGCAGCAGGATCCGGCCGACGACGGCGAGCCCGAGGATGCCGAACAGCACGCCCATCAGCCGGATGTTGAGCCGCATGTCGCCGTTCACGACGTGGCTGAACTCGTGCGCGATCACGCCCTGCAGCTCGTCGCGGTTGAGCCGTTCCAGCGCGCCGTGGGTGACCGCGACCGCGGCGTCGGCGGGCGTGAACCCGGCGGCGAACGCGTTGATGCCCTGCTCGTTGGGGAGCACGTACACCTCGGGCACCGGGGTGCCGGACGCGATCGCCATCTCCTCGACGACGTTGCGCAGCCTGCGCAGCCGGGGGTCGGTGGTGTTCTCTTCCACGAGCATGCCGCCGAGCGACTGCGCGACCCTGCCACCACCACCGTTCTTGAGCACCAGCGTGCGGAAGAACGAGGTCAGCCCGATCGCGACGACCAGGAACAGGCTGAGCCCGATCATCATGTTCATGATCGTCGCCGCGCTCTGCTCGGACAGCCCGAGCAGGAAGAACGCGATCAGGTCGACGACCACGACGAGCGTGATCACAGCGACGACGAACAACACGACCAGGCGGCGCGACGACTTGCGGACATCCTGCTGGCGTTGGAAGAAGTTCATCTACCGGACGACCGCTCTGACCTGGGACACGACGCGAGTGTAGAGCCGCGACCAGCACACCGTGCCGAGATTCGGCACTGTGTCGAATGCCGCGCGCCCCGTTCGTGGGGAAGGTGGGAGGACCTACTGAACGGGAGCGTGTCCGCTGTGCAGAACGAGATTCTGAGTGCCACCCTGACCGTCGCCGTGCCCGCCGACCGGGTGTTCGCGGTGCTGGCGGACCCGGCGACCCACGCGTCCATCGACGGGACGGGCTGGATCCAGGAGTGCGTCGACCGGAAGCCGCTGACCCTGGTGGGGCAGCTCTTCCGGATGGAGATGTTCCACACCGACCACCCGGACGGCGACTACCGGGTGGTCAACAAGATCGTCGTGCTCGACGCGCCGCGCGCCATCGGCTGGCTGACGGGCACCGAGAAACCCGGCGGCGAGCTGGAGTTCGGCGGCTGGTTCTGGCGGTACGACCTCGTGCCGCTCGGCCCGGCGGAGACCGCGGTCACGCTGACCTACGACTGGTCGGCGGTGTCCGCGTCCGTGCGGGAGTACATCCAGTTCCCGCCCTTCGGCCCGGACCACCTCGGCAACTCGCTGCACCACCTCGCCGAGCTGACCGATCAGGCGTCGCCCAGGGAGATCCGCGGGGCGGCGCGCTTCACCGGGTCGTCCAGCTCGAGGTAGGCGGCCGGGCCGAAGGAGAACATGTTCGAGATCAGGTTCGACGGGAACGTGTCCTGCTTGTTGCGGTAGACCATGACCGCGTCGTTGTAGGCCTGCCGTGCGAAGGCGACCCGGTTCTCGGCCGACGTGAGCTCCTCGGCGAGCTGGCGCATGTTGTCGCTGGCCTTCAGTTCCGGGTAGTTCTCGCTGACGAGGAAGAACTGGCCGATGCTGCCGGTCAGCGCGTTCTCGGCGCCTGCCAGGGCGGCCATCGCCTGCGGGTTGGCAGGCGCGGCCTGCTGCTTGGCCTGGATGGCGGCGGCACGGGCGTTGACCACCGCGGTCAGGGTGTTCTGCTCGTGGCGCATGTAGGCCATGGCGACCTCGACCAGGTTGGGGATCAGGTCGTGGCGCCGGGTGAGCTGCACGTCGATCTGCGCGTACGCGTTCTGGTAGTTGTGCCGGGCCCGTACCAGCGCGTTGTACATCACGATGATCGACAGGACGACGATCACGACGATGGCGACCAGCGCCACCAGCAGCCACACCACGGTTGCGCTCCTCACTCTGCGGTTCGCCCAGCATAGGCGGGTGCGCGGCCGCGGTGTGGCTGCTCGCGCGTCAGTCGAAGATGGCCCTCGGCTTGGCCACCTCACGCAGCCAGCCCTCGATCTGCTGTTCCCAGTTGGTGCGCCCCATCGCCGCGTACTCGACGACGAACGAGCCCAGCCGGGGCTGCGCCCGCCCGCCGAGCCCGCCGCCCTTGAGCACGCGAACCCGCTTCTGGACGTCGAGCACGACCTGCACGTCCCGCGGCCGGGCGAGGAACGTGACGGCGACCTCGTTGAACACGTTCGCCACGGCGGGCGGCGGGGTGAAGGTGATCTCCTGGAAGAACGGCAGCTGCTGGTCGACCCCGTCGACCCGGTTCTTCACGAGGTTCGCGTCCCGGAACTGCCACCCGATCCGCGTCATCGCGTCGAGGATCCGGTGCTGTGCGGGCACCGGCTCGATCGGGATCGCGTCCACGTCCTGCGGGTCGACCACGGTCCTGGCGAGGTTCAGGTTCGTCTGCAGCCCGACGGCCATGCCGGTCAGGTACTTGCCGAACACCGTCGTCACCGGGGTCTCCCACGGCATCTGCATCTCGAACGGCACCTTGATCTGGGCACCGGCACGGACCAGTTCCTTGCCCGCGAGCTGCACGTTCTGGAAAGGCAGGTCGGTCGTGCTCTCCTCCGACCCCTGCTCGACCCTGGCCAACAGGGTCACCGCCAGCGACTCGACCTCCTGGTCGAGCTGCCCGCCGACGAGGATGACCTCACCGTGCAGCGTGCCGCCGGGGCGCACGTGCCGGTCGAGGATGCGGGCGTCCACTGTGGCGCCGCCCTGGCCGAAGCTGGCCATCACCTTCTGGAACATGCGCGCATCCTGCCAGCAGGTGGGCCGGCGTGGCGTCATTTCGCGGAGCTTGCGGAGCGAGTCATGGGCGCTGCGTGGAGCTTGCGGAGCAAATCGTGGGCGCTGTGCGGAGCTTGCGGAGCGAGTCATGGACCCTGTCGGGCATCATGGCACCGTGAGTACGCAGACGTTGCCAGAAGTCGACACCCAGGACACGACGGGTGATGACACCCCGAAGATGTTCCACTACGTCCGCAAGGACAAGATCGCCGAGAGCGCGGTGACCGGCTCCATGGTGGTCGCCCTGTGCGGCGAGGTCTTCCCCGTGACCCGCTCACCCAAGCCCGGTTCCCCGGTGTGCCCGGAATGCCAGAAGATCTTCAACAACCTCCCCCCGGGCGGCGACGACTGAGCCGAGGGGGTTGGCCGACGCACGGGACCGCAGGTCAGCCGTCCTGTTGCTGAGGAGCGGAAGCAGGCTGCTCGGCCTCGACCTTGCCGTTGGGACTGGCAGGCTCCGCGGCAGCGACCCGGTTCATCTCCAGCCGCCGCCACCGCCGCCGTTGCCGCCGGGTCATCCGCGCGGGCCACATCTCCTGGATGGCGGCGTTGAAGTAGGCCCCGGTGACGATCGCGAGCCCGATGAAGAACGCGAACAGCAGGAACGCGATCGGTGTGGCCAGGGCCCCGTACGTGTACCCGGTGGTCGTGATCCACGAGATGTAGAGCCGCAGTCCGATGCTGGTCAGCAGGAACACGACCATGGCGAGCATCGCCCCGGGCAGCCCGCGGTGCCACGGCAGTTTCCGGGGCAGGGCGAGTTTGTACAGGGTGGCGAGCGCCAGCACCAGCATGATCCCGAGCGCCGGGTAGTAGAAGATCTCGACCCAGTACGAGATCTCCCCGCGCCAGGCGCCCGGGAACAGCTTCGGCAGCAGGTCGGGCCCGAGCGCGACGATCGGCAGCCCGATCACCAGCAGCACCAGCGCGGCCAGGTACAGCAGCAACGCGAAGATCCGTTGCCACACCTCGTTGCGCACCCCGTACTGATCGTGCGCGACCGTGATGGCGTCGACGAACGACGACATGGCCGACGAGCCCGCCCACAGGGACAGCAGGAACCCGAGGGTGAGGATCTCGCCACGGCCGTGGCGCAGGATGTCCTCGACCGTCGGCTGGATGATGTCGTCGACGACGTTGTTGCTGAAGGCGGTGTGGGACCATTCGATGATCGAGTCGTGGACCGAGTCGATCACGTCCCGGCCGAACCACTGGGCGACGTACCCGAGGCTGCCGAGCAGGCCGAGCAGCAGGGGCGGCAGGGAGAGGACCTGCCAGAACGCGGCCTCGGCCGCCTCGGAGAACAGGTTGCCACCCCACGCCTTGGCCCACGTCCGCTTGAGCAGCAGGAGCGGTCCGCGACGTGGCGGGGCGCTGGTCGCCTGCGTCGCGTCGGGTGTGGGGTGTGGTGGCTGGGGACTCATCTCATGGACAAGCATGGTCCATCGGCTTGCGGTTGGCGCGACAGTCCCCGAGATCGTGACCTGCGTGTCGCCCCGGAGTCGAGTCGCGCCGCACCCCGCTCCGGTGCCGGAGGTAGAGTCATCGAAGCCCTCAACGACGCCCGCTGAGGGCTTCGTTGTGCCAGGAGTGCGTCCAGGGGAGGAGTTGCCGGACGAATGACATCGGTGCAGGGGACGGAACAAGCGGTCCGGCCGGGGGGCTCCCGACCGCTGCGGGCGTGGCAGCGGCGGGCCATCACCAAGTACCTGACGACCAAGCCACAGGACTTCCTGGCGGTCGCGACGCCAGGTGCCGGCAAGACGGTGTTCGGGCTGCGGCTTGCCGCGGAGCTGCTCGCGGACCGGGTGGTCGAGCGGATCACGATCGTGACGCCGACCGAACACCTCAAGTACCAGTGGGCTGGTGCCGCGGCGGCCGCAGGCATCTCCATCGATCCGAACTTCCGGAACTCGGCGGGTGCCACGGCGAGCGACTACCAGGGTGTCGCGGTGACGTACGCGCAGGTCGCCGCGCACCCGATGCTGCACAGGGTGCGCACCGAGCAGCGCAAGACGCTGGTGATCCTCGACGAGATCCACCACGGCGGCGACGCCAAGTCGTGGGGTGACGGCATCCGGGAGGCGTTCACGCCGGCCGTGCGCAGGGTGGCGCTGACCGGTACGCCGTTCCGCAGCGACGACTCGCCGATCCCGTTCGTGACCTACGAACCGGACGCGGGCGGGTTCATGCGCAGCAAGTCCGACCACACCTACGGGTACTCGGACGCGCTGGCCGACGGCGTGGTCCGGCCGGTGATCTTCCTGGCGTACTCGGGTGAGGCGAGCTGGCGGACCAGCGCGGGCGAGGAGTTCACGGCCCGCCTCGGCGAGCCGATGACGAATGAGCAGACCGCGCGGGCGTGGCGGACCGCGCTCGACCCGGAGGGCGAGTGGATCCCCGCGGTGCTGCAGGCCGCCGACCTGCGGCTCGCGCAGCTGCGGCAGAGCGTGCCGGACGCGGGCGGCCTGGTGATCGCCTCCGACCACATCTCGGCGAAGGCGTACGCGAAGATCCTCACCGACCTGACCGGCAGGGAGCCGGTCGTGGTGCTCTCCGACGACCCGAAGGCGTCCAGCCGGATCGCCGAGTTCTCCGACTCCGACGACCGGTGGCTGGTCGCGGTGCGGATGGTGTCCGAGGGCGTCGACGTGCCCCGGCTGGCCGTCGGCGTGTACGCGACCAGCGCGTCCACCCCGCTGTTCTTCGCGCAGGCCGTCGGCCGGTTCGTGCGTGCGCGGCGGCCGGGGGAGACGGCGAGCGTGTTCCTGCCGAGCGTGCCGGTGCTGCTCGAGCTGGCGAGCCAGCTGGAGGCGCAGCGCGACCACATCCTCGGCAAGCCGCACCGCGAGAAGGACGGCTGGGACGACGAGCTGCTCGCGGACGCCAACCGGCAGAAGGACGAGCCGGGCGAGGAGGAGAAGGCGTTCACCTCGCTGTCCGCGTCCGCCGAGCTGGACCAGGTGATCTACGACGGCAGCTCGTTCGGCACCGCCGCGTTCGCGGGCTCCGACGAGGAGCAGGAGTACCTCGGCCTGCCCGGGTTGCTGGAGCCGGAGCAGGTGCGGGCGCTGCTGCGCCAGCGCCAGGCCAAGCAGGTCGAGCAGCGGTCCAGGCAGGCGGCGAACGCCGAACCGGCCGCGGCGCCGCAGGCCCGGTCACAGTCGGTGGCCGAGCGGCTGACCGGGCTGCGCAAGGAGCTGAACACGCTCGTCGCGATGTACCACCACCGCACCGGCAAGCCGCACAGCATGATCCACAGCGAGCTGCGGCGCGTGTGCGCGGGCCCGCCGACGGCGATGGCGACCATGGAGCAGCTCGAGGAGCGAATCGCAACCCTGCGTTCCTGGTGACCATGCCCTGAAGGTGCCCTTGGCGACGGTCGACGTCCCCGGGGCACCTTCAGTGCATTCGAGGTCCGATACTTTCGGTAATCGTGTACCTGTGGTGATCAACTTGCCAATACATGCCCTGATCCGGTGAAACCCTTGCGTGGTACCAAACGGCCCTCGCGCGCGGGGGCGCGCGCGGCTACGCTTCGTGCCCGGTGCGCATGCCTGCGCCACTCTCCAGGTCGATGACCGGCGGATGACCGGTTCGTTGCCAAACTGTGTCTTGAGAGGGCCTCTCGTGGCTTCCCTCACAAGCCTCGCAGGCATATGTTGTGCACCGCAACATTTCGGCTGGGGTTGGCGCGACGCCCACCAGACCGACCGTGAAGGGACCGATGAATGCGCAGTAGAAGGCTTGCTCTCCTCGCCGCGGGGCTGGGTCTGACCCTTGCCGTGTCGGCGTGTGGTGCCAACCAGGAGTCACCCCAGAGCAACGACGACCAGGATTCCGGCAGCTCCTCGACGGGCGAAGGTGTCCCGGTCGGCGTCATCCTGCCCGAGACCGCGTCGTCGGCGCGGTGGGAGGGCTTCGACAAGCCCATGCTCGAGGCGGCGCTGCGGGCCGAAGGGCTCGACCCCCACATCGAGAACGCCCAGGGTGACGTGCAGAAGTTCGCCACGCTGGCCGACGGCATGATCAACGACGGCGTCAAGGTCCTGATCATCGCCTCGATCAACAGCGAACTGGGCGGCACCGTCGCGCAGAAGGCCAACGCTCAGGGCATCCCGACCATCGACTACGACCGCCTGAACCTCGGCGGCAGCTCCGACTACTACGTGTCGTTCGACAACGTGAAGGTCGGCGAGCTGCAGGGGCAGGGCATGGCCGACGCGCTCAAGGACAAGCCGGACGGCGCGCAGGTCATCGAGATCGAGGGCGCGCCGACGGACAACAACGCGACCCTCTTCTACAACGGCCAGCAGAACATCCTCAAGCCGCTGTACGACTCGGGCAAGCTCAAGCTGGTCCGCTCGCAGCCGATCGACAACTGGGACAACCAGGTCGGCGGTACCACCTTCGAGCAGATCTTCACCAGCAACGGCAGCAAGGTCGACGGCGTGGTCGCCGCGAACGACGGCCTCGCGGGCGCGGTGATCACCATCCTGAAGAAGTACCAGCTGAACGGCAAGGTCCCCGTGACCGGCCAGGACGCCACCGCGGACGGCCTCAAGGCCATCCTGTCCGGTGACCAGTACATGACCGTCTTCAAGCCGATCAAGGAAGAGGCGGAGGCCACCGCCAAGCTGGCCGCCGCGCTCGCGAAGGGTGACAAGGCCGCCGCGGACAAGATCGCGACCGACGAGAGCGACGACCCGACCGGCAAGCGCAAGGTCAAGTCCGTCCTGCTCGAGCCGTTCATGATCACCAAGGCCGACGTCAAGCGCGTCATCGACGAGGGCTACGTCAAGGCCGAAGAGGTGTGCACCGGCGAGACACAGGCCGCCTGCACGGAGCTCGGCATCTCCTGACCCTGTTTCAGCCCGGGCCGGCCGCATCCCCAAGCCACTGGGGGCGGCCGGCCCGAGCAGGAGGAAACCCCCCATGAGTGAACCCCTTCTCGAGCTGATCGGGATCAACAAGAGCTTCGGCCCCGTACACGTGCTCCACGACGTCGACTTCACGGTGCGGGCCGGTGAGGTCACCGCACTCGTCGGCGACAACGGCGCGGGCAAGTCCACGCTCGTCAAGTGCGTGGCCGGGATCTACCCGATGGACTCCGGCGAGGTCCGCTTCCGCGGTCAGCCGGTCACCATCCACAGCCCGAAGGAAGCGGCGAACCTCGGCATCGAGGTCGTCTACCAGGACCTCGCGCTCGCCGACAACCTCGACGTCGTGCAGAACATGTTCCTCGGCAGGGAGCGCGGCTCCCGGTGGCTGATGGACGAGTCGAGCATGGAGAAGGCCGCGCGCGAGACGCTCGCCTCGCTGTCGGTGCGCACGGTGAAGTCGGTCCGCACGCCGGTCGCCGCGCTCTCCGGTGGGCAACGGCAGACCGTCGCCATCGCCAAGGCCGTGCTGTGGGACTCGAAGGTCGTGCTGCTCGACGAGCCGACCGCGGCACTGGGTGTCGCGCAGACCCGCCAGGTCCTCGACCTGGTCCGCCGTCTCGCCGAGCAGGGGCTCGGGGTCGTGCTGATCAGCCACAACATGGCCGACGTGTTCGAGGTCGCCGACCGCATCTCGACGCTCTACCTCGGCCGCCTGGTCGCCGACCTGCCGGTCAAGGAGACCACGCACAGCCAGGTGGTCGAGCTGATCACCGCCGGTCGCTCCGGCGACCTCGGCCTCGCCCGCCCAGAGCAAGTCACCCTCTAGCTCTTCACACCCGAGGACCCCTCTCTCATGACCGAAACCCCTGCCAGGGCCGAGACGCCGCCGTCCGGCAACGCGATCTCCGACTTCGGCATCGACACCACCTCACAGTCCACCGGCGAGGCGATCAGGGACTACTTCGCCAGGCTGCGCGGCGGCGAGCTGGGCTCACTGCCCGCTCTGCTGGGGCTCGCCGTCCTGGTGATGATCTTCTGGGCGCTGTCGGACAACTTCCTGACGCTGAACAACACCGCGAACCTGATCGCGCAGGGCGCCGGTCAGATCATCATCGCGATGGGGCTGGTCTTCGTACTGCTCCTCGGTGAGATCGACCTGTCCGCCGGTACCGCGTCCGGGGTGTGCGCCTCGGTGATGGCCATGCACTACGTCGAGGCGGGCAACCTGCTCGGCGGCATGGGCACGACCGTGTTCTGGGTGTTCGAGCTCGGCATGCTGCTCGCCGCGTTCCTCGCGCTCGTCATGCGGATCTGGGCAGGCGCGGTGTTCGCGCTCGTCGCGTTCACCATGGCGCTGCTCGGTGTCCCGCCGAACGCGTGGCTCGAGATGCTGCTCGCGGTCTGCGTCGGCGCGGCGATCGGCTGCATCACCGGCTTCATGGTCTCCAAGATCGGCATGCCGTCGTTCGTGGTGACGCTGGCGCTGTTCATCACCTGGCAGGGCGTGATCCTGCAGTTCATCGGCCAGGGTGGCGTGTTCGGCATCCGCACGTCCCAGGTGCTGTTCAACGTGGCCAACGGCAACCTGTCGGTGCTGGGCAGCTGGCTGCTGTGCCTGATCGCGGGCGGCGGCTACGCGGTGGTGGTGCTCGGCGAGCACTTCTCGCGCCTGCGCAAGGGCCTGGTGACCAAGCCGACGCCGATCGTGGTCGGCCGGGTCGCGGTCGTCGGCGCCATCGCGGTCATCGCGACCATCCTGTTCACGGTGAACCGCTCGCCCAACCCGGACCTGGTGACCATCCAGGGCGTGCCGTACGTGGTGCCGATCATCCTGGCCCTGCTGGTCATCGGGACGTTCACGCTGAACCGCACCCGCTACGGCAGGCACATCTACGCGGTCGGCGGCAACTCGGAGGCCGCGCGCCGCGCCGGTATCAATGTGAGCAAGATCCGGGCCAGCGTTTTCGTGGTTTCGTCCGCCGCGGCGGCGATCGGTGCGATCGTGTACTCGTCCAAGGCGGGCTCGGTCGACCCGCAGGCCGGTGGCCTGAACACGCTGCTGTTCGCGGTCGGGGCGGCGGTCATCGGCGGCACCTCGCTGTTCGGTGGCCGGGGCAAGGTCGCCCACGCCGTGATCGGTGGTCTGGTGCTCGCGACCGTGAACAACGGCCTCGGACTGCTGAACCAGCCCGCCGCGGTGGTCAACATCATCACCGGTCTGGTGCTGCTGCTGGCGGCCACGGTCGACGCGCTGTCCCGCCGGAGGGCTGCCGTAGCATCACGGTGATCGGACAGGAGCGAGGGGCTTGACCAGCACACCAACGGGCACGCCCATGGGCGCCCGGCCCGACGAGGTGCGCAGGCACAACCGTACGGTCCTGTTGAGGAGGCTCCACGTCGGCGGCCCGTGCACGAGAGCGTCGCTCGCGGCAGAGCTCGGGCTCAACCGCAGCACGATCAAGGCACTGGTGGACGGGCTCGCCGAGTCCGGTGTGGTCGAGGAGCGGGTGCCCCGCCAGCGCAGTGGCGCGGGGCGCCCGTCGCTCCTCGTCCTGCCCCAGGCGCACGCGGCCGTGGTGCTCGCCGTGGACGTGCGGGTCGACCAGGTCGCGATCGCGCTGGTCGGGCTCGGCGGCGAGATCCTCGGGCGCAACAGCTGGAACCTGCGCGTGCGCACCCGGGAACCGGAGGAAGTGGTCACGCACGTGGTCGACTCGGCCATCGTGCTGGCGGCCGACATCGGCGTGACGATGGTCGCGGGCGGGGTCTCCGTGCCGGGTGTGGTCCGCCGTTCCGACGGGCTGGTCCACGAGGCGCCGAACCTGCACTGGACCGACGTGCCGCTTGGCGATCGCCTGATGTCGGTGTTCGACATGCCGGTCGTGGTCGGCAACGACGCGGAGCTGGGTGCGCTGGCCGAGCACCTGCGCGGCGCGGCACGGGGTTCGTCGGACGCGGTGTACGTGTCGGCGGACGTCGGCGTCGGCGGCGGGGTGATCTCCGACGGGTCCGCGCTGCGCGGCACGGCCGGGTACGTCGGCGAGCTGGGCCACATGATGGTCAACCCGGCCGGGCGGCCGTGCTACTGCGGCAGCAGGGGCTGCTGGGAGACCGAGGTCGGCGAGCCCGCGCTGTGCCGGGCGCTCGGCCTGCGGGAGGGTGCACCGCGCGGGGCGGTGGTCGCCGAGCTGCGGTCGCTGGCGGAGTCGCCGGAGGAGGTCCGGGAGCGGCTGGCGGTGTTCACCGAGTGGCTGACCGTCGGGCTGGTCAACGTGGTGAACGTGCTCGGGCCGGAGCTGGTGGTGCTGGGTGACCTGTTCACGGCACTGCCCGCGTCGCTGATTTCCGATGTGGCACAGGAGGTCCGGCGCCGCAGCCTGGTCAGCAGGGCGGTGGGCGGCACGCGGATCGAAGCGTCGACCCTTGGCGGCGACTCGACGTTGCTCGGCGCGGCGGAGCTGGCCTTCGAACCCGTCCTCGACGCGGTATGACAGTGCTTATATAAGTACTGTTATATTCGGTGGGTGAACGATCCCACCGAAGAGGGTCTCTGGCGTCCGCTGCGGCTGTTGCTCGCGCGCATGGACGACGACATCGCCCGCCTGTACGCCGGCACCGACATCAAGCCGACCTACGTCATGGAGCTGCTGCGGTTGCACTTCCGCGGCCCGATGACCATCCGGGAGCTGGCCGAGTCCGTGAAGCGGACCCACTCGGCGCTCAGCCAGAAGGTGGCGGCCATGAAGGCCGCCGGGCTCGTCGAGGTCGCCCAGGGGCCGGACGCGCGGAGCAAACTGGTCTCCCTCACCCCGGCCGCGACGGCGATGGTCGCCAAGCTGGCCGCGGAGTGGCGCGCCACCGAGGCGGCGTCCGCGGAGCTGGAGGCGGAGCTGCCCTACCCGCTCAGCCGGGTCGTGGCCGACATGGAGGAAGCCCTGTCCCGCAGGAGTTTCCACGACCGGATCGCGGCGCGGCTCGCCGACGACCCGGCGTGGCAGCGGTGACGTGGCCGGGTGACGTGGCGGTGACATGGCGCTGAGGCACGCCTTCGTCGACCTCGGTCCGCTGCGCGCGGTCCCCGTGTACCGGCGGCTGTGGTTCGGTCAGACGGCGTCCGGGTTCGGCAGCCAGATGACGCTCATCGCCGTGCTGTTCCAGGTGTGGGAGGCCACCGGCAGCGTGGTCTGGACCGGCGCGGTCGGCATGGCGCAGGCACTGCCGCTGATGGTGTTCGGCCTGTTCGCCGGCTCGCTCGTGGACCGGCACGACCGGCGGCGGCTGTACCTGGTCGCCATGAGCGGGCAGGCGTTCTGCTCCGTCCTGCTCGCCCTGCAGGCGTTCTTCCTGCACCTGCCGGTGCTGGGACTGCTGGGCATCGTGGCGCTGCAGGGCTGCTTCAGCGCCACCGGGGCGCCGGCGGCGCGGACCTTCCTGCCGCGCCTGCTCGCGCCGGAACAGCTGGCCGCCGGGCTCGCGCTGACCCGCATCGGGTTTCAGGGCGCGATGCTGGCCGGGCCCGCGCTCGGCGGGCTGATCCTGGGCACGTGGGGTGTCGGCGCCTGCTTCACCGTCGACGCGGTGACCTTCTGCGCCGCGCTGTGGGGTGCGGTCGGCCTGCCCGCGACGACCCCGTCGGGCGGCAGGCCCGGGGTGCGTGGCGTGCTGGACGGGCTCGCGTTCCTGGTCCGCGCGCCGATGGTCCGTGGTGCGCTGCTGACCGACGTCGCCGCGACCGTGCTGTCCATGCCGATCAGCCTGTTCCCGCTGATCAACGCGGAGCGGTTCGGCAACGACCCGCGCACGCTCGGGCTCTTCCTGTCCGCGATCGCCGTCGGCGGGGTGATCGCGTCGGTGCTGTCCGGCGTGTTCACCCGGCGAGCACGGCAGGGCGTGGTGATGCTGGTCGGCGCGACCGCGTGGGGCGTCGCACTGGCCGCGTTCGCGCTCGTGCCGGACCCGTGGCTCGGGCTGGCGTGCCTCGTGGTCGCGGGCGGCGCCGACACGGTGTCGGTGGTCGCACGGAGCACGATCATCCAGCTCAACACGCCGGACGCGATGCTGGGGCGGGTGAGCGCGGCGGAGCAGATCGTCGGCCAGGGCGGGCCGGAGGTCGGCAACCTGCGTGGCGGGCTGGTGGCCGCCGCCACCTCCGGCACGGTCGCGCTCGTCAGCGGCGGCATGGCGTGTGTGGCGATCGTCACGCTCATCGGCGCGGTCACGCCACGCTTGCGCAACTTCCGGGTATAGCCGAGGCGGGACCCGTGGTCCGGATCCCGCCTCGAGGAAGTCGCTGTTCGGTTGTGGATCGCGCCCCGATCAGGCCGGCTGCTGGCCCTGCTGCAGGTCCGCTTCCAGCTCCTTCAGGCGCTCCTGGTGCTTCCGGGCGTGGTGACCGCAGAAGAGGAGCTCGCCGCCGGAGGGAAGAATGGCCCGTACCTGCGCGGCGGCGCCGCAGCGGTCGCAGCGGTCAGCAGCGGTCAGGTCGGGGCGGGTGAGCGTCGTGTTCATGGAAATCTCCCTCCGTCCCGGCATCCGGTGGCCCGGTGCCGTGTTCGGCTGCGACCACTGCTGGCGCGGTGTCGCTGCCTCTACTCTCTCAGACGTTTTCGTCCCCGTCAGTGTTCCCGCACCGAATGAGAGATCACTCGACACACGATTTAACCCGGTTGTCGTATCCGGTGTTCCGCATCGCAGGATCGGCTGGTGAGTCGTGTCGGCCGTGTGCTATGAGCGGAGCGCACCCCAGCGCCGTCACTCTTCGTGACCGGCGCCGTGGCGATGTACCTCGGCGCGGCGGTCGCCGTCTGGCTCTTCGACGTGGTGAGTCCGGCGGGTGTCGCGTGGCTGCGGTCGCTCGGCGCCGCGGTTGTCCTCGTGGCGGGGCGACGGCCGGGACGTGCCGCCTGGCGTGGGAAAGCCTTCTGGCTGGCGACTCTGTTCGGAGTGGTCACCGCCGTCATGAACGTGGCGTTCCACGAAGCGCTGCACCGCTTGCCGCTCGGCACGGCGGTCGCTCTCGCGTTCGTCGGCCCGGTTCTCGTGGCCGCGTTCGGATCACGCTCCGTGCGCGATTTCGGCGCGTTGTTGCTCGTCGTGTTCGGCGTCGTGCTCATCGCGGACGTCCGGTGGGGTGGAAGCACGCTAGGAGTCCTGTTCGCTCTCAGCGCAGCGATGCTCTGGGCTATCTACATCGTGCTCGGTAAACGTGTCGCATGTCTCGGTCTCGGTGTGGACGGTCTCGCGGTGGGGTTCGCGGTCACGACGGTGCTTTTGTCTCCTTTGGCCGTCACCACCGGTCCGGTGTGGACCCCACCACGTCCGCTGCTGCTCGGCATCGGGGTCGGGGTGCTGTCCACAGTGGTCCCGTACGTCCTCGACCAGGTCGTTCTCCGGCGTACCGGGCAGGCTTCGTTCGCCCCGCCCACCTCCCCGTCCCCCTCCACTGGCGCTACTCCCGGTGACCGCGACGGTGATCGGGCTGCTCGTGCTGCGCCAGGTGCCGAGTTTGCCGGAGGCGCTGGGCATCCTGGCGGTGGTCCTGGGTCTCACGATGCGGACGCGCGAGCGCCAGCCGGGTACAGCGCCCCTCTAGCCGCGCTCAACCCTGTTGCGAGTCGTACTCCGCCCGGGCCGACTCGACTTCCTCGATGTGCGCCTCCGCCCAGACCTTGATCGACCGCATCACCGGCAGCAAGGTGCGGCCCAGCGGCGTGAGGTCGTAGTCGACGCGGACCGGCACCGCGGGCGTGACCGTCCGGACGACCAGCCCGTCGCGTTCGAGCGACCGCAGCGTCTGCGTGAGCATCTTCTGGCTCACCCCCGCGATGGCGCGGGCGATGTCGTTGTACCGGCGCGGGCCATCGGCGAGCGCGACGAGCACGAGGCTCACCCACTTGTCGCTGATCCGGTCGAGCAGCTTGCGGGTCGGGCACGCGGCGAGGAACGCGTCGTACGCCTCGCGTGCCTCCTCGCGCCGCGTGGCGGCCGTCTTCGTCGGCATGACACACCTCCGGGGCGGTAACGCACTTCCAGGTACCTACTTACCAATGGAGAGTACCGCTCCTACGGTTCGTGCCACAGGCAGGAACACGAGGAGGGTGTCATGCGAGCAGTGATCGTCCGGTCCTTCGGCGGGCCGGAGGTGCTGGAGGTGGCCGAGGTGCCGGTGCCCGCGCCGGGCACGGGCCAGGTGCGGATCCGGGTCGAGGCGGCCGGGGTGAACCTGGTCGACGTGGCGACCCGTGCGGGCGGGCTGGCCGGGGCCGGGCTCATGACCGGGGCACTGCCGGTCGGCCTCGGCTGGGACGCGGCCGGGGTGGTCGACGCGGTGGGGCCGGGTGTCGACGGGTTCGCGGTGGGGGACCGGGTCGCCGGGCTCTCGGACCGGCTCGAGGTGCCGTCGGCGGGTCAGGCGGAGTTCGTGGTGCTGGACGCGACCGCGGTCGCACGGTGCGACCTGGACCCGGTCGAGGCGGCGACGTTGCCGCTCAACGTGCTGACGGCGGCGCAGGCCCTGGACCTGCTGGACCTGAAGGAAGGCCACACGGTGCTGGTGACCGGTGCGGCGGGCGCGGTCGGCGGGTTCGCCGTGGAGCTGGCGGCGGCGCGTGGACTGCGGGTGGTGGCGCTCGCGGGTGACGGGGACGAGGAGCTGGTGCGGAAACTGGGCGCCTCGGTGTGGGTGCCGCGGTCGGCGCCGCCCGCGGAGTCGGTGCGGCAGGCCGTTCCGGGTGGGGTGGACGGCGTGCTGGACGCGGCCGTGCTCGGGCTGCCCGCACTGGACGCGCTCCGCGGCGGCGGTGCGTTCGCGTCGGTCATCGCGGGCGCCATGCCGCCCGCGCTGCGCGGCGCCCGCGTGGCGAACGTGTGGGTCCGCGCCGACGGCGCCCGGCTTGCGAGGTTGATCCCGGCGGTCACACCGAGGGTGGCAGGCACGCTCCCCTTGGCGGAGGTGGCCGAAGCCCACCGCCGCCTGGAGAAGGGCGGCCTGCGGGGCCGTCTGGTCCTCATCCCTTGAACCGAGGGCCCGGGAGACGCACACGAATCTCCCGGGAGGCGGTTCAGATGGTTACCTTGCGGCGCCACGGTTCCAGCCACGGGGACGCAGGCCAGTCCTCCGCGGCGGCCAGCAGCTCCAGGGCGCTCGCGCCGTCGAGGGACTCGCGGATGATGTCCGCGTGGCCCGCGTGCCGGGCGGTCTCCTCGATGAGGTGCAGCAGCACCCACCGCACGGACCAGGCTTCGATGTCCTTCGGGAACCACGGGTCGTCCGGGACGGGGACCGGGTGGCCGAGGTCGTCGATCCCGGCGACGGCGGCCTCCGTCTCGGCGGCCGCGCGGTCGTAGTCGGTGAGCAGGTGCTCGAGCGTGTCGGACTCGGTGAGCTGGAACTCCTGCCCGTAGTTCGCCGACGTGGTCGGGTCGGGGCCGCCGGTCATCCGCGCGGCCCAGCCGCGTTCGGTGTACGCCGTGTGCTTGAGCAGCCCGCCGATGGTCAGCGCGCTCACGCTCGGGGTGGCGCGCAGCTCGTCGAACGTGAGGCCGTGGGCGGCGTGCTTGAGCACCCGCCGTTGCTGGGCGAGGAACCCGAGCAACCCGGTCCGTTCGTCGGGCACCGGGGGAACGTTCGCGTCCAACCGACATACCTCCGCGGATAGCAGCATCCCCGCCGCCCTGGTGGGCGGCGGGGATGCATTGAAGCACGTCAGCGACGCGGCATCACTCGAGATAGTCGCGCAGCACCTGCGAGCGCGACGGGTGACGCAGCTTCGACATGGTCTTCGACTCGATCTGGCGGATGCGCTCGCGCGTCACGCCGTAGACCTGGCCGATCTCGTCGAGCGTGCGGGGCTGGCCGTCGGTGAGGCCGAACCGCAGCCGCACCACGCCCGCCTCGCGCTCGGACAGCGTCGCCAGCACCGACTGGAGCTGGTCCTGCAGCAGCGTGAAGGACACCGCGTCGACCGCGACGACCGCCTCGGAGTCCTCGATGAAGTCACCGAGCTGGCTGTCGCCCTCGTCGCCGATGGTCTGGTCGAGCGAAATGGGCTCCCGGGCGTACTGCTGGATCTCCAGCACCTTCTCCGGGGTGATGTCCATTTCCTTGGCAAGCTCTTCTGGCGTTGGCTCTCGACCCAGGTCCTGGAGGAGCTCACGCTGTATACGACCGAGCTTGTTGATGACCTCGACCATGTGCACCGGGATACGGATGGTGCGGGCCTGGTCGGCCATGGCGCGGGTGATCGCCTGGCGGATCCACCACGTGGCGTACGTGGAGAACTTGTAGCCCTTCGTGTAGTCGAACTTCTCGACCGCACGGATCAGGCCCAGGTTGCCCTCCTGGATCAGGTCCAGGAACGCCATGCCACGGCCGGTGTAGCGCTTGGCCAGCGACACCACGAGGCGGAGGTTCGCCTCGAGCAGGTGGTTCTTGGCGCGCTCACCGTCGCGGACGATCCACCGCAGGTCACGGCGCATCTGCGGGGCGAGCTTCTCCGAGGACTCCTCCTCGGCCTTGCGCACCCGCTCCGCCGCGTAGAGGCCGGCCTCGATCCGCTTGGCGAGCTCGACCTCCTCCTCGGCGTTGAGCAGCGCCACCTTGCCGATCTGCTTCAGGTAGGCACGGACCGAGTCGGCGGAGGCGGTGAGCTCGGCGTCCTTGCGGGCCTGCCGCAGCGCCTCCGACTCCTCTTCGTCCCAGACGAAGTCGCCGTCCTTGCTCTTCTCGGGCGGGTCCTTCTCCTCGACGTCCTCCGCGACCGCCGCTTCGACCACGTCGGTCTCGATCTCGACGTCCTCGAGATCCTCGAGGTCGGGGGAGTCGAGGTCGGGCTCCTCGCCGTCACCCGGCTCGCCGTCGGCCGAGGCACCGGCCTTCTTGGTCGCGTCGGCCTTGGTCTTCTTGGGGCCGGCGGACTTGGCCGCCGTCTTGCGGGGCGCACGCGGCTTCGCGGCGCCGGCCGTCTTCTTCGTCGCGGTACTCAAGCTCGGCTTCTCGGTCGACTCGTCGGTGTCCGGCTGGGCGTTGGCCGACTTGGCCGCGCCCGCCGAAGCGGTGGAGCGTCGGGTTGCGGTTCGTGCGGCTGCCACGTACGCCCTTTCGCTGCTCATCACGGGCAACGCCAGACATCTTGGATGCCTGACCTGCCGGAGTTCGGGGAAAGCCCGGGGGCCTCGGCCACGGGCACTGTTCCATTGTAACGACGAACACCGCGTCGCGGGTGCGGACCCGCGACGCGATCCGTGCACCGGTGCCCCGTCCAGGTCGAGTGGCCGGTTATCCGTGGATCCTGGGTCGCGGACAACCGTGCCCGCTCCGCTTGGACGGGGCACCGGCTGAGCTAGCCGTCGTGGCCGACCTTCATGGCCCGCGCGGCGCCCACGATGCCCGCGTCGTTGCGCAGCTCCGCGGCGACGACCTTGGTGCGCACGTCGAGCAGCGGCAGCCACTTGTCGGCCTTCTTGCTGACCCCGCCACCGGCGATGATCAGGTCCGGCCAGATGAGGTCCTCGAGGCTGCGGATGTAGCGGGCGACCCGGGTGGCCCACTCGGCCCACGACAGGTCGTTCTCCTCCTTGACCGACGCGGCCGCGCGGGTCTCCGCGTCGTGGCCGTCGACCTCGAGGTGGCCGAACTCGGTGTTCGGGACGAGCTTGCCGTCGCGGAACAGCGCGCTGCCGATGCCGGTGCCGAACGTCAGCAGCACCACGACGCCCTTCTGGTCGTCCGGCCAGCCGTAGGAAATCTCCGCGACACCCGCGGCGTCGGCGTCGTTCAGGACCACGACGTCGCCGTGCTCCCGCTTGAGCCGCTCCGCGAACAGGCTCTGCGCGTCGGTGCCGAGCCACGACTTGTCGATGTTCGCGGCCGTGTGCGCGATGCCGTGCTTGATCACCGCGGGCAGGGTCACCCCGAGGGGGCCGGTCCAGGCGAACTCGTCGACGATCTGCTTGACGACGTCCGCGACGGCGTCCGGCTTGGACGGGTCGGGGGTGGGGATCCGCAGCCGCTCGCCGACGAGCTTGCCCGCGTCGAGATCGACCACGCCTCCCTTGATGCCCGAACCACCGATGTCCACGCCGAAGCCGAGGGTTGCAGCCATCCCCGCGCGTCCCTTCGTACTCGATTCAGTACCGCTTTCCCCGGAGGTTAGCCGGATGTGGTCCGATAGGTCTCGTGGGTGCCCTGGATGAACTGCTCGCCGTTGCCGTATCGGTAGCTCGGGAGGCGGCGGAGCTGGCGCAGCGCTCCCGGCCGTCGGCCATCACGGAGGTCGACACGAAGTCGTCGAAGACCGACGTCGTGACCGCCGCCGACGTGGCCGTGGAGCAGCTGGTCCGGGCCCGGTTGTCCGAGCTGCGCCCCGGCGAGCCGGTGTTCGGCGAGGAGACCGGCGGCGCGGCGGGGGCACCCGGCCAGGTGTGCTGGGTGGTCGACCCGATCGACGGCACGGTCAACTACCTCTACGGCTACCCGTCGTACGCGGTGTCGCTCGCCGCGCAGGTCGACGGCGTGTCGGTGGCGGCGGTGGTGCTGGAGCCCCTGTCGGGCCGCGAGTGGACCGCGGTGCGTGGCGGCGGCTCGTGGTGCGACGGCGTGCGGCTGGGTGTGTCGGACGCCACGCGGCTGGACCTGTCGCTGGTGGCGACGGGGTTCGCGTACCGGGTGGAACGCCGCGAACGGCAGGCGGCCGGCGTGGCGCGGCTGTTGCCGAAGGTGCGGGACATCCGGCGTGCCGGTGCGGCGTCGCTGGACCTGTGCGCGGTGGCCGCCGGGTGGGTGGACGCCTACTTCGAGCACGGCCTGTCGCGCTGGGACTGGGCAGGTGGCGCGCTGATCGCCGAGGAGGCCGGTGCGGTGGTCCGCCTGCCGGACGCGGTGGACGCCGTCGGCCCGGACCTGACGTTCTGCGCGACTCCCGGGATCGCGGACCGGTTGCGGGACGTGCTCGAGGAAGTGGGCATGACCGAAAAGCTGCCCTGACGGGAGCGTGCGCCGGTGACACGCCGCGACTCGGTGAGTGGCGGCGTTCGGCCTGCCGCTAGCACTTCACGTTGCGGGCCGCCGCCAGGAGGGTGCTGTCCAGTTTCGGCTGCGCGGGGTCCGACTGGAGGCCGCCCTGCGTGGGCGGGTTCTGCTTCGCGAAGTCGTTCAGCTGCTCCAGCAGCGTGCGAGCCGCGCGGTTGGGGTGCAGGTCGTCGAACTTCTCGCCCAGTGCCACGTCGACCGTCGCGTCCTGGCGTTCGTCGCGGATCAGTTCCGCGCACGGCTCCAGCAGGCTGAGCGTGCGTGCGGCGGCGGTGCCCTGGGCGCCGAAGCGGATCTGGGCCCGGCAGGCCATCTTCTCGCCGTACAGGGCGTCGTTGGCCGGATCGCCGATCTGTGAGAAGCCCAGCCCGCGCAGTGTCTCGGTGACCAGGCGGGCCTGGCCGCGCTGACCGCTCGCGTTGATCACCCGCACGAGCGCCGACGACGGCGCGGCGGGCTCTGTCCGGTCCAGAGCCGTGTTCTCGAGGGCCTTGCCCGGTGTGGGCACGGGCTGACCGGCCGGTGCGGTCGCCTTGGGCGGCGGGTCGCAGTGCTGGGCACCGGTGACCTCGTTGTCCTCGTTCATGACCTTCAGCCACACGACCGTCGCCGCGACCCCGAGTACCAGGACCAGCAGCAACGCGGGCAAGGGCCGGCGCTTCCGGTAGCGCTGGCCCGGTCCCCGCATGACGTTCCCCGCCGCCACTTGTCCCCGCCCTCCTCGTGAGCCGAACTTCGTAGGTCCCCACCCCGTTGTTCGCTGCTGATCAGCCTAGGCGTTTCAGCTCCGTTCGGCGGCTTGAGGGCCACCCATGTCGACGTATCGTGTCGAGATCGAGCCCTTCGGGGTGAGCGACAGCACGTCGCACCCACACAGACGCACACCGTGACGAGAGGTTGCCCGGGACTCAGCACTCGGTCAAAGACACACCCGAACGGGTGACCTACTGGATAGGTCGCCGGGTATGGGCTACCCTCTGCCCGCTCCAGTGGTCGAACACGTGATGCGAATCGATTCCGACGGGTCCCGGGGTGGGCTCCGAAACACGGCGCGTCGTGCGAGATCTCCGTCACTTCATCTGGCGGGCACAAATTGGGGCGCCTGAACGTTGACCAGCGCGCGAACACATCCTGAAGTGGGGGTGCACGAAGATGGCCACCGATTACGATGCGCCACGACGCAGCGAGGCCGACGATCTCGCGGAGGACTCGCTCGAGGAGCTCAAGGCACGTCGAAACGAGAACCAGTCCGGAGTCGTCGACGTCGACGAGTCGGATACCGCGGAGAGCTTCGAGCTTCCCGGTGCCGACCTGTCCAGCCTCTCTGGCGAAGACCTGACCGTCCGCGTCGTGCCGAAGCAGGCCGACGAGTTCACCTGCTCCAAGTGCTTCCTGGTGCATCACCGCAGCAGGCTCGCCGAGGAGATGAACGGTCAGCCGATCTGCCGCGACTGCGCCTGAGCGCGTAGGTACGGCAGGGCGACGGCAGAGCACAACAGAACAACGGAAGGGCCTGTCACCGGCGCGTGGTGGCGGGCCCCTAACCGTGCAGCAAGGAAGCCACCTTCTCCGGGTGGCGTGTGGAGAACACCCAGTAGGGCGTGGGGTCGTCCGGGTCGGTGACCCGTACCCGGACCACCGGGCCCACCCAGCCGCGGTGCAGTACGAACGCGCGCGGGTCCAGGTGGGGCCCGAGCACCTTGCGCTTGTCCTTGGCGTCGAACGCCTCGACCTCGCCGACGAACTCGAGCGGCAGGTGGGCCTCGCCGACGTACAGCTCACCGTCCTGGACGCGCACCGGCGCCCGGCCCGCCCGCCAGATCAGCAGTGCGGTGAGCGGCAGCAGCAGCACGTAGGGCAGCCACGAGCGCAACCCCGGGTACCCGAGGTGCACGGTCGCCGCCATCAGACCGGCGGCCGCCATCGGCAGGAGCCACGAGTACCAGGTGACGTAGAGCCGCTCGGTGTGCAGCGGTGTGGTCGGCGCTTTCTCGGCCGCACCGCGTGGTGAGTCGGTCACGGCTCCAGGGTAGTCTCGCCGCTCGTGCCCAGCGTGGAGGTCCTGCTCACCCGTCTCGACCCCGGTGTTCCCGTGCCGTCGTACGCGAACCAGGGCGATGCGGGCGCGGACCTCGTCACGACCGACGACGTCGTCATCGCGCCCGGTGAGCGCGCGACCGTCGGTACCGGCGTCGCGATCGCGCTGCCGGAGGGCCACGCCGCGTTCGTGCACCCGCGTTCCGGGCTCGCCGCACGCGTCGGGCTGAGCGTGGTGAACACGCCGGGCACGATCGACGCCGGCTACCGGGGCGAGATCAGGATCTGCCTGATCAACCACGACCTGCGGGAGCCGGTCGAGCTGCGCAGGGGGGACCGGATCGCCCAGCTGGTGGTACAGCGCGTCGAGCACGCGGTGTTCCGTGAGGTGGCCGATCTCGGTGACTCCGAGCGCGGTGCAGGCGGCTACGGGTCGACCGGCGGACATGCGGTGCTGACCTGAGCGGGACGCCGGGTACAGGCTCGCGAACGCCGAGCGGACCGAGGCGATCCAACACGGTGGAGGGCTGAAAGCGGTGGCACTGTTCGGACGACGCCGACGTCACGAGGAGGACGTCGACGAGTACGACGACAGGTACGACGAGCAGGACGAGGGCGGCGGCGACGACCTCGAGCCGGAGTTCGAGGGTGACCTGTTCGAGTACGCGGGTCCCCACGACGAGGCCGACGCCCCCGACGACGGCCTGAACCGCCTCGACCTCGGTTCCGTGCGCCTCCCGGTGCCCGACGGCGCCCAGCTGCAGGTCGAGATGGACCAGAACCGCGCGGTCCGCGCGGTGCACGTGGTCACGCCGGTCGGGCAGCTGACGGTGAACGCCTACGCGGCGCCCAAGTCGGGCGGCCTGTGGCGCGAGGTGTGCGGCGAGCTGGCCGAGCAGCTGCGCGGTGACGGCGCGAAGGTCCGCAGCTCGGCGGGTGAGTGGGGCCAGGAGCTGGTGGCGGCGCTCGGCGAGGTGTCGCTGCGGTTCATCGGCGTCGACGGCCCGCGCTGGATGCTGCGCGGTGTCGTCGCGGGCCCGCCGGACCTGGCCGACCAGAGCACGCACGCCCTGTACGACCTGGTCCGCGGCACGGTCGTGGTGCGCGGCACGCAGCCGATGCCGGTGCGCACGCCGCTGCCGATCGAGCTGCCACCGTCGATCGCACAGCACATCGAGGCGCAGCAGTCCTAGTGCCCGCCCGCGCGGAGCCACGCCAGCACTGCTGCCCGGCCGAGCGCCTCCGGGTCGACGCCCACGATGTCGAGCTTGGTGGTGCACATGGTCGCCCTCGGCAGGGCCGCCAGCCACTCCTCCGCGATCGCCGTCGGGTGGATGGGGTCGTCGGTGCAGGTCGCGATGCCGGCAGGCACGTCCAGCCTCGCCAGGTCCGCGAGTGCGGGCGCGGGACGGCCCGCCGCGGTGGCGAGGGAGTCGGCGAGTCCGTCGCCGTGCCCGCGCCACGACCGGGTCAGCTCGTCGGCGAGCCACCGCGGCACGCCGTCGGTGGCCACGGCGAGCGCGCCGTCGACACCGAGGGACCGCACCAGGTCCGAGGACGCCCGCGCGGACACCGCTCCCGGCGCGTCGCCGGGGTCGCCGTGCCAGCCGGGCAGGGCCAGCACGAGGCCCGCACACCGGTCCAGGTTCGCCAGTGCCCACTCGGCGGCCAGATGAGCGCCGAACGACACCCCGCCCGCGATGACGGGCCCCTCGGCCGCGGCCTCGTCGAGCGCCGCGAAACAGGCCTCCGCCAGCGAAGTCCCTGGCACCGGCCGCGGCGTGACCGCGCGGACGCACACCGCGGCGAACGGCACCTCGAACACCGACCGGACGAACACGTCGTCCGAACCGGTGCCGGGCAGGAGCACAGCGACCTCGGCAGATCCCGGTTCCGCAACATTCACGGGCCAGATCCTGCACCAGGCCCCGGTCCGGGTGGTTACGCTGGCTTCGTCCGGGCCGGAGTCGGGGCCGGCCCCAGCAACAACGGGAGCATCAACATGGGCACCGAGAAGGGCCCCTTTCGCCGCTTGGTCAAACGGCTGACGAGCGACGTCGAGGAGCTCGATGCCGACGACCTCTCGGAGAACGTCGAGGCGGTCGGCGCACGCAAGGCGGCCGACTGCCGGTCCGGTGAACAGGTCACGGTGTGCGGCCGCGTGCGCAGCGTCGAGCTGAGCCCGCGCGACGCGGTCGCGCGGCTCGAGGCGGAGCTGTTCGACGGAACCGAGGGCGTGACACTAGTCTGGCTCGGTCGTCGCCGGATCCCGGGCATCGAGCCGGGCCGCACGATCAAGGCACAGGGCCGCATCGCCATGCGAGACGGTCACAAGGTGCTCTACAACCCCTACTACGAGTTGCAGACGGCTACATGACAGAACCCGGCAAGACCACGACCCCCGACTCCGACTCCGACTCCGACACCGCGCCCGAGTCCGCCGAGGAGAAAGAGCAGACCCTCCTCGAGCAGATGGGCGGGATCAGCGGCCTGATCTACTCGTCGGTCCCCGTACTCGTGTTCGTGTTGCTGAACTCGTTGTTCGGGCTGACGATCGCGATCTGGGGCTCGCTCGGCAGCGCCGCGGCCATCACCGTGCTCCGGGTGGTGCGCAAGGAACCGCTGCAGCCCGCCATCTCCGGCTTCTTCGGGGTCGGCATCGCCGCGTTCATCGCCTACCGCACCGGCTCGGCCAAGGGCTTCTTCCTGTTCGGCATCTGGGCGAGCCTGGTGTACGGCAGCGTGTTCCTGGTGTCGATCCTCGTGCGGTACCCGCTCGTCGGCGTGATCTGGTCGTTCCTGAACGGCCACGGCATGGCGTGGCGGTCGGACCGCAAGGCCATGTTCGCCTACAACATGGCGACGCTGACCTGGGTGCTGGTGTTCGCGGCCCGGTTCATCGTGCAGCGCTGGCTGTACGACGAGGACCAGACCGGCTGGCTGGCCTTCGCCCGCCTCGCGATGGGCTACCCGCTCACCGCGATCGCGCTCGTGATCACCGTGTGGGCCGTGACCCGCGCCGGGCACCGCGTGAAGAAGATCGAGTCGGACGCCGA
This sequence comes from Actinophytocola algeriensis, assembly GCF_014203735.1. GTDB lineage: Bacteria > Actinomycetota > Actinomycetes > Mycobacteriales > Pseudonocardiaceae > Actinophytocola > Actinophytocola algeriensis. Next base: position 1,190,042 of record NZ_JACHJQ010000001.1, read on the forward strand.
GGCCGAGGAACGCGAGATCGAGGAACGGCTGCGCGCCAAGTACTCCGGCAAACCGGAGCCGGAAGGCGCCTGACGCCCGGTCAGGTCATCTTCGCCGACGCGGCCGACTCCTGGGCCAGGCCGCGCAGCGCGTTCAGCAGTGCGCCGCCGAGCACGGTCATCATCACCACGTGCTCGGCCATGTGGTCGACGTCCCGGCCACCGAGCGTGTCGATCTCGGCCACGGCCAGCTTCTCCGCCGCGTCGGCGTAGTCGTCGAGCAGGCCGAGGACGTCCGGCTGCCCGAGGCGGGTGAAGTAGTCGAGCACTCCGGCGAGCGCGGCGCGGGCCGGGTTCGTCGGCCGCACGTGCCAGCCGCGCTGCTCGATGAGGTCGTTCGTGCGGGCCACCGACGACTCGCTCGGTTCGTCGGTGTGCGGCTGCCGCGCGGCCTGCACGGCGAAGTGGACCTTGCCGATCGACCCGAGCCTGCCGCGGCCCGGCTCGTGCATCAGCGCGAGCACGTCGCGGGCGGCGGCGATCGACAGGCCGCCGACCTCGGTCAGGGCCCTGACCAGCCGGACCCGGTGCACGTGCGCCTCGTCGTACCTCGCCTGGTTCGGGCTGGTCCGCTCGCCGTGCGGGACAAGCCCTTCACGCAGGTAGTACTTGATCGTCGGCACCGGCACGCCCGTGCGCCTGCTCAGCTCACCGATCCGCATGAGACTCCTCTCAGGTGGATAGTGCAAGTATCCAAAAGCGGGAATCGGCACTATCCAATCTGGAGTGATTATGAGCGAAAAACCCAGCAGGCGTGCGGTTCTGGGCGGCGCGGCGGCCGCCGGTCTCGCGGCACTGGCGGCACCAGCAGCCGCGAGTGCCGCACCCGCCGGCCGGGGCAGGGGCCGGTTCGCGGGCAAGGTCGTGGCGATCACCGGGGCCACCTCGGGCATCGGCAGGGAGACGGCACTGGCGTTCGCGGCGGAGGGCGCGAAGGTCGGCTTCTGCGGCAGGCGCGAGGACCTGGGCAGGCAGGTGGAGCGGGAGATCCGCCGTGCGGGCGGCGAGGCGAGCTACGTGCGCGCCGACGTCCGGGTGCCCGCACAGGTCAAGGCATTCGTGGACGGCGTGGCTGGCAGGTACGGCAGGCTGGACGTCGCGTTCGCCAACGCGGGCATCCACCTGGGCAAACCACTGCACGACACCACGGTCGAGGAGTGGGACGACGTCCACCTGACCAACACCCGCGGCGTGTTCCTCACGATCAAGTACGCGGCGCCGCACCTGCGGGAGGGCGGCGTGGTCGTGTGCACGGCGTCGGCACAGGCAGGCCACACCCGTCCGGGCCACGCGGCGTACTCGGCGAGCAAACGAGCCGTACAGGGCATCGTGCGGTCGGCGGCACTGGACTACGGCCCGAAGGGCATCCGCGTACTGGCCGTGGACCCGGGCACCACCGACACCCGCCTGGTCCGCCCCGACGGCATCCCGGACGAGGCGTGGGCACAGTTCAAACTGGCGTGGGGCCCGCTGAACGTGCACGGACTGCCGAGAATGGCCGAGGCGAAGGAGATCGCGACAGCCGTGGTCTCACTGTCGACACCGGACTTCAGCTATCTGACGGGCACGGAGATCCTGGTGGACGGCGGCATGAGCGCGGGCCGCCCGATGACCTTCCCACCCGGATTCGAACTGCCGGGCTGAGGTGTCGAGCGATGAAGGGGTCCTTTGTCGCGTTGGGTGTGATGAAGGGGTCCTTCATCAAGCTGGGTGTGATGAAGGGGTCCTTCGTCGCGCGGGAGTTGTCCACAGGTGGGCAGGGGCTGGTTCAGGTCTCCGGTGGTGCAGCCGATCGCTGGGAGTATGAAACGAGCCTTCAATCTGACCGAGCTGCGTCGGCACAGTCGGTCCGGTGTGATCACGATGGCCACACTCGAGCGGCTCGGGGTGTCGCCGCAGACGGCCTACCGGAGGTGCAAGCCCGGCGAGCTGTGGCAGCGACCATTGCCGGGAGTCTTCATACTCGGCAACGCACCACCTTCGCCGAGGCAACTCATCGAGGCGGCGCTTCTGTTCGCCGGCCCCGAGGCGCTACTCACCGGGGTAGCGGCGTGCCGGTGCCACGGACTGCGGTCCGCGTCCGATGAGACAACCGTGCATGTGCTCATCCCGCACGACCGCAACGTCAAGAGCTGTGACTACGTGATCGTCGAACGCACGACCCGATTTCCCGAACGAGTGCTGCGAGACGGTGTCCCGCTGGCACCGCTGCCGAGGGCGGTGCTCGATGCCTGCCGTCGGTTCCGTGCTTTCGATCCGTGTCGGGCGTTGCTCGCGGAGGCGGTGCAGCGCGGCCGGGTCACCGCGGGCGCGCTCGAACATGAGCTCGCGCACGGCAGCCAGCGTGGCACAGCGGTGCCGCGTTCGGTTCTACGCGATGTGCTGCGCGGTGCTCGGTCCGTGGCCGAGATCGACGGGATGCGGGTGTGGAAGCACACGGGTCTGCCACACCTGTCGTGGAACGTCGACCTGTTTGACGAGGGTGGCCGGCTCATCGCCCGACCTGACGGCTGGTGCGACGAGGTAGGACTGGCGTGGGAGATCGACTCGTACGAGTACCACTTCGGACGCGAAGGCTACGCGAGGACGCTGGAGCGCAACGCGCGATACGCGGCGGCGGGCATCCTGGTGGTCCAAACCCTGCCCAATCGGCTGCGTACCGAACCAGACGTTGTCGCTGCCGAGTTGCGGGCCGCATACCGCGCAGCGGCAGATCGTCCACGCCCGAACGTGCGCCCGGCCGCGTGACGAAGGGGCCCTTCGTCGCTGTGGCTGTGACGAAGGGGCCCTTCCTTACGGTGAACGCAACGAAGGACCCCTTCATCACGGTGAACGCGACGAAAGGGGTCCTTCATCAACGGGCGTCGCGGCCCATACCGGGCCTAGCCCATGCCGGGCCTAGTACCCCAGAGCTCGCCGGATCTCGTCCTCGACGTCCGCGGAAGCCACGAACAGCAACTCGTCACCGGGCTCGAGCGGATCGTCGGGCTGCGGCACGATCACACGTCCACCACGCAGAATGACCACCAACGCCGAGTCCCGGGGCAACTTGATGTCCCGCACGGGCCGCCCGGCGAGCGGGGTGTCCTCCGGCAGGGTCAGCTCGACCAGGTTGGCCTGGCCCTGCCGGAGCGTCAACAGCTGCACGAGATCACCGACGGTCACGGCCTCCTCGACCATCGCCGCCAGCATGCGCGGCGTGGACACCGCGACGTCGACACCCCAGGCCTCGGTGAACAGCCACTCGTTGGCCGGGTCGTTGACCCGCGCGACCACCCGCCGGACCGCGAACACGGTCTTGGCGAGCAGCGACACCACGAGGTTGACCTTGTCGTCACCGGTGGCGGCGATGACCACGTCACACAGCTGCAGCCCGGCGTCCTCGAGCGAGGACAGCTCACAGGCGTCGGCGAGCACCCACTCGGCCTGCTCGACGGTATGCGGCTCGTACTGGCCCTCCAGTCGCTCGATGAGCATCACCTGGTGCTCGTTCGCCACCAGCTCGGCGGCGATGGACCGGCCGACCGCACCCGCTCCAGCAATCGCGACCCGCATCAGGACGCCTCCTCGGGCGGCTGCGCCGCGGCGCTCGTGACGTCGCTGACCGTGCCGGACAGCGCCGCGACGTAGACCTGGTCGTCGTGCTGCACGACGGACTTCGGGGCAGGCAGCACCCCGGTGCCGAACCGCATGATGAACGACACCCGCGCACCGGTCGCGGCCTCCAGCTCGGCGACCGTGTGCCCGACCCAGCCCTCGTGGATGGGCAGCTGTACGACCGCGACCTTGCCGGTCGGATCGCGCCACGCCGACGCGACGCCGTCCGGCAGCAGCGTCCGCATCAGCCGGTCGGTCGTCCACGGCACGGTCGCGACCGTGGGGATGCCGAGCCGCTCGTACACCTCTGCCCGCTTGGCGTCGTAGATGCGGGCGACCACGTGCTCGACGCCGAACGTCTCGCGCGCCACTCGCGCGGAGATGATGTTCGAGTTGTCGCCGCTGGACACCGCGGCGAACGCACCCGCCCGTTCGATGCCCGCCTCGGTCAGCACCCGCCGGTCGAACCCACCGCCGACGACCTGCTGGCCGTGGAAGTCGATGCCCAGCCTGCGGAACGCCTGCGCGTCCTTGTCGATCACGGCGACCGTGTGGCCGAGCCGCTCGACCGCGGCGGCGAGCGACGAGCCGACGCGCCCGCAGCCCATGATCACCACGTGCACGAGCCGGCCTCCTCCATGTCAGCGGCGTACTCCTCGGATGTGTCAGCAAGAACCTACCGGTGGCTGCGCCATCCCGGTGACCGGACCGCTTACGCTGTCGTCCCGTGCCCAAGCTCGTGTCCGTGCTGAAGAGGTTGGTCGTCGGACGTCCGTTCCGCACCGACCGTCTCGCACACACACTCCTGCCGAAACGCATCGCGTTGCCGGTGTTCGCGTCCGACGCGATGTCCAGCGTCGCGTACGCGCCGGAGGAGATCCTCCTCACGCTGTCGGTCGCCGGGGTCTCGGCGTACATGTACAGCCCGTGGATCGCGTTGGTGGTCGTCGCGCTGATGGCCGCGGTGGTCGCCTCCTACCGCCAGAACGTGCACGCCTACCCGTCCGGCGGCGGTGACTACGAGGTCGCGACCGTCAACCACGGGCCGAGATGGGGACTGGTCGTGGCGAGCGCGCTGCTCGTCGACTACGTGCTGACGGTGTCGGTGTCGATCTCCTCCGCGGCCGCGAACATCGGCTCGGTCGTGCCGTTCGTGGCGACGCACAAGGTGGAGTTCGCGGTCGGCGCGATCGTGATCCTGACGGCGATCAACCTGCGCGGCATCCGCGAGTCCGGCTCGGTGTTCGCGATGCCGACCTACGCGTTCGTGATCGGCATCATCGCCATGGTGATCTGGGGCGCCACCCGGGTGTTCCTGCTCGGCGACGACATCCCCGCGGAGAGCGCGAACTTCGAGCTGGTCGAGGAGGGTGACCACCTGTCCGGCTTCGCGCTGGTCTTCCTGGTGCTGCGGGCGTTCTCGTCGGGTAGCGCGGCGCTGACCGGAGTCGAGGCCATCAGCAACGGCGTGCCCGCGTTCCGCAAGCCCAAGTCGAAGAACGCGGCGACGACGCTGCTGTTGATGGGCACCCTCGCGATCACCATGTTCCTCGGCCTGATCCTGCTGGCCACCGTGACCAGGGCGAAGCTCGCCGAGGACCCCGCGCACCAGCTGGTCAACGCCCCCGACGGCTACGAGCAGAAGACGCTGGTCGCGCAGCTCGCGAACGCCGTGTTCGGCGGCTTCGACCCGGCCGTCTGGTACGTCGTGTTCTTCACCGGCCTCATCCTGGTGCTGGCCGCGAACACCGCGTTCAACGGTTTCCCGGTGCTCGGCTCGATCCTCGCGCAGGACCGGTACCTGCCCCGCCAGCTGCACACGCGTGGTGACCGGCTCGCGTTCTCCAACGGCATCGTCGGTCTCGCCGCGTTCGCGATCGTGCTGGTCGTGGCGTTCGACGCCGAGGTGACGCGGCTGATCCAGCTGTACATCGTCGGGGTGTTCGTCTCGTTCGTGCTGAGCCAGAGCGGCATGATCCGCCACTGGAACAGACTCCTGCGCACGGAGGAGGACGAGGCGGCACGCAAGCGGATGCGCCGGTCGCAGACCATCAACGGGATCGGTCTCGCCATGACCGCGACCGTGCTGGTGATCGTGCTGATCACGAAGTTCACGCACGGCGCGTGGATCGCGATCGCCGCGATGGCCGCCATCTACCTCGTGATGACCGCGATCCGCCGCCACTACGACCGGGTCGCCGCCGAGCTGCGCGAGGCCGAGCTGACTCGGGACGCGACCGTGCTCCCGTCCCGCAACCACGCGATCGTGCTGGTGTCGAAGCTGCACCTGCCGACCCGCCGCGCGCTCGCGTACGCCCGCGCGACCCGCCCGGACGTGCTGGAGGCGGTGACGGTCAACGTCGACGAGGCCGACACGCGTGCGCTGGTGGCGCAGTGGGAGCAGGAGGACTTCTCCGTGCCGCTGAAGGTGGTCGAGTCGCCGTACCGCGAGATCACCAAGCCGGTGCTGGAGTACGTGAAGCGCATCCGCACCGCCAACCCCCGCGACGTCGTGACCGTGTACATCCCCGAGTACGTGGTGGGCCGGTGGTGGGAGCAGTTCCTGCACAACCAGAGCGCGCTGCGGCTCAAGGGCAGGCTGCTGTTCCAGCCGGGCGTGATGGTGACGAGCGTGCCATGGCAGCTGGCGTCGTCGCTGCGCCGTAAGGAGCGGTTGCGCGACCGCCAGGAGGTGCCGCCGGGTGCCGTGCGGCGTGGGCTCTCGGAGAAGAAGGATCGCCAGTGACATCGCCAGTGACGTCGTGGGAAGGCCGCAGTTTCGAGGTCACGGTGGGCCAGGTGGCCCACGGCGGCCACTGCGTCGCGAGGCACGAAGGCCGGGTGGTCTTCGTCCGCCACGCCCTGCCGGGCGAACGCGTGATCGCGTCCGTGACCGAGGACCGGGGCGGGTCGTTCTGCCGGGCCGACGCGGTGGAGGTGCTCTCCCCGTCCCCCGATCGAGTGGAACCACCCTGTCCGGTCGCGGTCCCGGGTGGCTGCGGCGGCTGCGACTGGCAGCACGCGACGTGGGACGCGCAGCGCGCGTTGAAGGCGACGGTGGTGGCGGAGCAGCTGTCCCGCCTGGCCGGGGTGACGATGCCGGTGGAGGTGGAGCCGCTGCCGGGCGGTCCGCTGCGCTGGCGCACCCGCGTGCGGATGACCGTCGACCCGGCGGGCCGGCCCGGGTTCCTCGCGCACCGCAGCCACCGCGTGATCCCGGTGTCCGACTGCCCGATCTCCGCGCCGGGCACCGTCGACGAGGTGGTGTCCAGCACCTGGGCTCCCGGTTCGTCACTGACGATCGCGGTGGACGCCACGGCGCACACGCACGTGGGTTCGTCTCCGGTCGCGGTGGAACGGGCGGCGCGGCGCGAGTGGCGGGTGTCGGGTTTCTGGCAGGCACATCCGGACGCGGCGGACGTCTACGCCGAGGTGGTCGCTTCGTGGTCGGGGCTGGCGCCGGGTGAGTCGGCGTGGGACCTGTACGCCGGGGTGGGGTTGTTCGCGGCGGTGCTCGCCGAGCAGGTCGGCCCGTCGGGATCGGTGATGGCGGTCGAGTCCTACCGGCCTGCTGCCGTCGAGGCGGCGGAGAACCTGTCGGACCTGCCGCAGGTGCGGGTGTTCGCGGGACGCGTCGAGGCGGTGCTGGGGGCAGGCGCGGGCCCGGACCCGTCGGTGGTCGTGCTCGACCCGCCCCGGCGGGGTGCGGGCAAGCAGGTGGTGGACGCGATCGTGGCGCGCGGGACCTCCCGGGTCGTGTACGTGGCGTGCGACCCGGCGGCGCTGGCCAGGGACGTGTCCACGTTCCACGGCCACGGCTTCACCCTGACGCGGCTACGGGCATTCGACGCCTTCCCGATGACGCACCACGTGGAGTGCGTTGCGCTGCTGGAGCGTTAGCGCCGCTGCTCGTCCGGCGGGAACGGCGTGGCGGGCACCCCGAAACCGCGCGGGGCGGGCTTGCCTTCCGCCTCGGCGATCTGCCCACCGAACCAGGACTCGCCGCCCTGGGGCGTGTTCGCGGTCTGACCGAACGGCCCGGCCGGGACGTCCTGCGGTGGGGCCGGTTCGCCGCTGCCCTGCTGGCCGAAGGGAGCCGCGGCTTCCCTGGGCTGCGGTTGGCCGCTGAAGGGGCCTGCCGGGACGCCGGGTGGTGGGGTCGGTTGGCCGCTGCCCTGCTGGCCGGAGGGGCCCGCTGGGATGCCGGGTGGTGGGGTCGGTTCGCCGACGCTCTGCTGGTTGTAGGGGGCTGCGGTGTCCCGGTGCTGCGGTTGCTCTGCTGGTTGGCCGCCGAAGGGGCCCGCTGGGATACCCGGCGGTGGGGTCGGTTCGCCGTTGCCCTGCTGGTTGAAGGGGGCTGCGGTTTCCCCGGGCTGCGGTTGGCCGCTGAAGGGGCCCGCTGGGATGCCGGGTGGTGGGGTTGGTTCGCCGACGCTCTGCTGGCTGTAGGGGCCTGCGTTGTCCCGGTGCTGCGGTTGTCCTGCTGGTTGGCCGCCGAAGGGGCCCGCGGGGATGCCCGGCGGTGGGGTCGGTTCGTTCCCGGCAGGCTGCCCGCCGAAGGGGTTTGCCGGGATGCCGGGCGGTGGGGTCGGTTCGCCGGTGCCCTGCTGGTTGTAGGGGCCTGCCGCTTCGCCAGGCTGTTGTTGTCCCGTTGGCTGCCCGCCGAAGAGGCCCGCGGGGATGCCCGGTGGTGGGGTTGGCTCGCCGGGCTGCGAAGGCCCGGCTGCGTGGCCGCCGAAGGTGCCTGGCCGTGGGGGCTGTTCCCCACCAGGAGCGGGCTGCGAGTGCCCTTGGCCGCCGAAGGGGCCCGCCGGGGTGCCCGGTTGCGGGGTCGGCCGGCCGCCGAACTGGCCTGCCGGGGCGCCCGGCGGTGGGGTCGGTTCGCCGCCACCCTGCTGCCCGCCGAACGGGCCCGAGGGGACGCCACGCGGCGGGGTCGGCTCGCTGGCCCGCTGCGGGTGCTGTCCCGGCTGGCCGCCGAACTGTCCTGGCGGCGGGGCCTGCCGGCCGCCGGACGGGCCCGCGGGGATGCCGGGCGGCGGGGTCGGTTGCCCGGCCGCTTCGTTCGCGGCGGCGGGCTGGAGCGGCGGAAGGCCCGCGCGCTGGCGCAGCCAGTCCGGGATGTTCTCGTCCGCGCGGGGGAAGAACTTCAGCTCGTCCGCGAAACCGATGGGCGGGGGCACCCGCCGCCAGCGAGGCTCCGCGTCCGGTTCGAACTCGGCGCTGAAGGAGCTCGGTGGCTCCAGCAGGTAGACACCCGACAGCCACGTCCCCCGGCCAGGGCGGTACATGCCCTGCCGCAGCCTGCCGAGGCCCTCGACGACCTCCTGCGGCGGCCGGACCGGGTGCTCTGCCCCGTCGGGGCCCGTCACGAAGACGTCGACCTCGATGTGGCGGCCTGCCGACCGGTACTCGGCTCTGACGCGCTGCCAGCCCTCTCCGGCCACGGTCAACAACGACCGCCCCACCTGCCTAGTCAGCTGGTCCTGCTCCGCCTGCGCCATCACCGGCTGCGGCTCGGTCACTGCTCGATCCCCACCCTCTTGTGCCGAACGTGAGCTCTGACCTTACCGAATCACAAAGTCGGGTTCGGACCGAACGACAGTCCCAACTGGAACGGGTGCACACCCCACGTGGACACGGCGAACCTCGTGAGCAACCCCGACGCCCGGACGGTCTGGTCCGTGGCCGGGCTCGCCAGCACCTGGGTGTTCCCCTCCACCGGCTGCTGGTCCCGCCACACCGGCGCACCCTCGGGCACCGGCGACGCCTCGACGACCGAGTGCCACTCGCGGCCGTCGGTCCTCAGCATGACCAGCACGACCGGGGTCATCGGGATCTGCCAGCCACCGGTCTCGACCGCCACGAACTCGCTGCGCCGGACCGCCGCCAGCACCACCTCGCCGAGCCACGTGTACAGCTCGGACAGCGCCTTGTCGTCGACCGCGGCGTACGCCTCCTCCTCCGTCGCCGGGGTGAGCTGGGTGCTGGTGCCGCCGAGGTGGCCGGTCTCGTCTCGGTAGCGGTCCATGAGGAACAGCGTGCCGCGGGACGGGCTGAACATCGCCGCCTCGCGGAAGCGCTTGGAGTCGATCTCCGAGCGGGACTCCACCCCCGCGCCGAGCCGCGCGCGGACGGCCTCCGGGTCGCCCATGCGCCAGTACGTGACTCCGTTCTCCTGCCACAGCGGGAGGTAACCCGCGAGGGGGAGGCCGACGAGCACGGTGTGCAGAACGTCACCTTCCTGCACCGGCGGCTCCGGCGAAGGCGATGGCTCCGGCGAAGGCGCCGGTGACGGTGACGGTGACGGTGATGGCTCCGGCGGTGGCGAAGGCGTCGGTGATGGCGCGGCGGCAGGTTCGGCAGCGGGCGCCGGGGGAGTCCGCGGCGTCGCGGGCCCGTACGGGGGTAACGCCGCGAACTGCGGGTCCACCTGCGCGGTGGCGAGCATGTGGTGTGCCCACGCGCGCGCCCTGGTCAGCGGGTGGTCGGGGAACTGCTGGTCCCAGCTCGCCTCGTCGGCCACGTTGTACGGCAGCTGCCCGCGCACGTCCGGGGCGTACGGGTGCGGCGGGAAGCAGTTCTCGAACCCGACCTGCGAGGCGACCGTCGACTCGCGCTGCCCGGTCATCTGGCCCTCCGCGCACTGGATGCGCAGCACAGCGCTGCAGCCCGCGCGCGGGACGGTGAACGCGGCGATGAACGCCAGGCCGGTGTCCTGACCGGGGATCGGCAGCTTGATCAGCTGGAACAGCGCGGGTACCCCACCGAGCCGCACGACGTGCGCCTCGATGATCGAGCCGGTCTCCGCGGTCTCCTCGGCCAGCTTTCTCCGCAGCAGGGGGAGGTCGTCGAACGGCGCGGGGATGTCGGGCACCATGCCGATGTAGGTGAGACTGACTTGGTCGCCGGTTCGTGGGTCGAACCAGGTTCGCTCGTCGTGTCGCTCCATGCCGGCGGTGTCGAATGCGACTGGCACCCGGCCGAGTGTAGGGCCGGACGCCGCCCGCGCGTGCGCTCGTAGACTGGCCGGGACCGGCGCGACGTCCCGCGATCTGAGAACTGAGGTGACCAGCGGTGACCGACGAGGAGTCCCTGCTCGGCACGGTGCATGGCCCGGCGGACCTGAAAAGGTTGCCAGGAGAGCAGTTGCCGAGGCTCGCGAACGAGATCCGCGAGTTCCTCGTCGACAAGGTGACGACCACGGGCGGTCATCTCGGGCCCAACCTGGGTGTGGTGGAGCTGACCATGGCGATCCACCGCGTCTTCGACTCGCCCGACGACCCGGTGATCTGGGATGTCGGTCACCAGGCCTACGTGCACAAGATCCTCACCGGCCGCCAGGACGGCTTCGACCGGCTGCGGATGGTCGAGGGCATGTCCGGCTACCCGAGCCGCGCCGAGAGCGAGCACGACTTCGTGGAGAGCAGCCACGCCTCCTCCGCGCTGTCGTACGCGGACGGCTTCGCCAAGGCGTTCGAGCTGCGCGGGGAGAAGCGCTGCGTGGTGGCCGTCGTCGGCGACGGCGCGCTGACCGGCGGCATGTGCTGGGAGGCCCTCAACAACATCGCGGCAGGCAAGAACCGCCCGATGGTGATCGTCGTCAACGACAACGGCCGCTCCTACTCGCCGACCATCGGCGGCCTGGCCGACCACCTCGCGTCGCTGCGCCTGTCGCCGGGCTACGAGCGGTCGCTCGAGGCAGGCAAGCGGATGTTGCAGGGCACGCCCGTCGTGGGCAAGCCGCTGTACGCGGCGCTGCACGCGGCCAAGCGCGGCATCAAGGACGCGATCTCCCCGCAGGTGATGTTCGAGGACCTCGGCCTGAAGTACTTCGGCCCGGTCGACGGCCACGACTTCGCCGCGCTCGACGCCGCGCTGCGCCGCGCCAAGGAGTTCGGCGGCCCGGTGATCGTCCACGTCGCGACCTGCAAGGGCCGCGGCTACCCCCTCGCCGAGAACGACGAGGTGGACCAGATGCACCAGACCGACCCGATCGACCCGGTCACCGGCAAGCTGACCACCGCGAAGGGCGCCGCGTCGTGGACGTCGGTGTTCGCCGACGAGCTGGCGCGGATCGGCGAGTCGCGCCCGGACGTCGTGGCGATCACGGCGGCGATGCTGCGGTCGACGGGCCTCGCGAAGTTCGCCGAGGCGTACCCGGACCGCTGGTTCGACGTCGGCATCGCCGAGCAGCACGCGGTCACGTCCGCGGCGGGCATGGCGATGGCCGGGCTGCACCCGGTGGTCGCGATCTACTCGACGTTCCTGAACCGCGCGTTCGACCAGCTGCTGATGGACGTGGCGCTGCACCGGCTGCCGGTCACGCTGATCCTCGACCGCGCCGGCGTCACCGGCCCGGACGGCGCCAGCCACCACGGCATGTGGGACCTGTCGATCCTCGGTGCCGTGCCGGGCATCAGGGTCGCCGCACCCCGCGACGCGGTGACGCTGCGCGAGGAGCTGAACGAGGCCGTCGCCGTGAAGGACGGCCCGACCGCGCTGCGCTTCCCGAAGGCGTCGGTCGGCGGCGAGGTCGCGGCGCTGGAGCGGCGCGGCCTGGTGGACGTGCTGCGCAGGCCCGCCCCGCACGAGTCGGCAGACGTGCTGCTGGTGACTGTCGGCGCGCTGGCCGAGCTGGGCATGGCCGCCGCGGACCGGCTGTCCGACCAGGGCATCGGCGTGACGGTCATCGACCCGAGGTGGGTGGCCCCGGTCCCCGCGGACCTGGTCCCGCTGGCCGCCGCGCACCGCCTGGTCGTCACGGTCGAGGACAGCGGCCGCCACGGCGGCTTCGGCTGGTCCCTGGCCGCGACCCTGCGCGACGCGGACGTCGACGTGCCGCTGCGGGACGTCGGCCTGCCGCAGGAGTTCCACCCGCAGGGGACGCGGAACGAGGTGCTGGTGCAGCTCGGCATGACCGCGCAACAGGTGGCCCGCCGCGTCACGGAGTGGATCGCGACCCGCACCGACACCCCCGCCCCGGCCGAACTGCCCTGAAGCTCCTTCAGGGCATCCGGGGGGCTGGGGTGGCCCAGCTCGCCAGGAGGTTCATCGCCTCGCGGGAAGGCGTTCCCGGTTCCGTCGTGTAGACGAACAGGGTCTGGTCCCGGTCGCCGGGCATGGTGAGGGTCTCGTACTGGACGGACACCTCGCCCACGACCGGGTGCCGCAGCCGCTTGGTGCCGTGCGTGCGCTGGTAGACGCCGTGTTCCTCCCACCACCCTCGGAACTCCGGGCTGCGGGCCGCGAGCTCGGTCACCAGCTCCCGCGCGTCGCCGCCGTGCTCCAGGCGGAGGTTCTCCACACACACCCGGGCCTGCTCGTCCCAGTCCACGAACAGCGTCCGCGCCGCCTCGTCCAGGAAGAGCCACCGCGCGTAGTTGCGCTCGAGAGGCCGCATCGCGTCGAAGTCGGTGAACAACGTTCTCGCCAGGCGGTTGCTCGCCAGCACGTCGGTGCGCCTGCCCAGGACCAGCGCCGGGTGGCTGTCCAGGGAGTCCAGGAACTGGTGCAGGCCCGGCCGCACGCGCTGCACGGCCCGGGTCCGCCGCGTGGTCGTGGTGCCGACCAGGTGACCGAGGTGCGTCCGCCCCGCCTCGTCCAGCCCCAGTGCTCGTGCCAGCGCGTCGAGCACGCTCGCCGACGGGGTGATCCGCCGTCCCTGCTCCAGGCGCGCGTAGTAGTCGGTCGAGACGCCGGCCAGCAGCGCCACCTCCTCGCGCCGCAGGCCCGGGACGCGCCGGATCCGGCCGTCGTGCGGAAGCCCGGCCCGGGCCGGGTCCACCCTGCTCCGCGCCCGCCGGAGGAAGTCGGCCAGCTCCTGGTTGACCCTCGTCATCCCACCATCGTGCCAAGCCCTCCGCCGTCCCGCCTGGACCTCCGAGTCCTAGGTCGCACAGGGCCGGTCATGGCGCCCACGGGGGCCGAGGAAGTCCTGAGACTGGACGTCGTCATCGACTGAAAGGGCTTCCACCATGTCCACCTGGTTCGTCACCGGCACCTCCCGCGGCCTCGGCCTCGAGCTCGTGAAGCAGCTCCTGGACCGCGGCCACGACGTCGCCGCCACCACCCGCTCGACCGCACGCCTCACCACGGCGCTGGCAGGCGCCGACACCACGCGGCTCCTGCCCATCGAGCTCGACCTGGCCGACGAGCGGGCCGTCGCCGCCGCCGTCACGGCCACCACCGGGCGCTTCGGCGGTCTCGACGTCGTCGTGAACAACGCGGGCTACGGCTTCCTCGCCGCCGTCGAGGAGACCACCGACGCCGACGCCCGCGCCATGTTCGACGTCCAGGTGTTCGGCGTCTGGAACGTGCTCCGCGCCGCGCTCCCCGTCCTGCGCGCACAGCGCGGTGGGCACGTCGTCAACGTCTCCTCGATCCTGGGCCTCACCGCCCTGCCCGGCTGGGGCCTGTACTGCGCGGGCAAGTTCGCGCTGGAGGGCCTGACCGAGTCGCTCGCGGCCGAGGTCGCGGACCTCGGGATCACGGTGACCGCCGTGGAGCCCGGCTACTTCCGCACCGGCTTCCTCACCACGGACTCCCTGGCGCTGCCCGCCGAGACCGCGGACGGCTACGCGGACATCCGCGAGACGACCCGTGACCACCTGGCACTGCAGGGCAGCCAGCTCGGCGACCCCGTCAAGGGCGCCACCGCCATCGTGTCCCTCGTCGAGTCGGGTGACGGGCCGCGACACCAGCTCCTCGGGTCCGACGCCTGCGTCTACGCCACCGCGAAGGTGAAGGCCCTCACCGAGGACATCGACGCGGGCCGCGAGCTGGCGCACTCGACGGACCACGCGTGAGCCTCACGCCCCGCGGGCGGCGCGGACGATCGGGGCCACCTCGCTCAGCTGCAGCCAGTCCGGGAGGCCGCGGACGATCCAGCGGGCGCCGGTGAGGTTGATGTCGCCTGTGCGGAGGGCGTGACGGAACTCGATCTCGCCCTCCCACATGCGGTACAGGGTGGGCAGGTCGGCGGCCAGTACGGCGTCGATGTCGAAGCCCGGGTCGGTGTAGCAGACCGACGCGTCGCCCGGTTCCAGGACCAGCCAGTACGTGCGGCGGCGGTCGGCGATCTCCACCTGGATCACGGCGCGCTTGGTCACCGCGCTGGTGTCGATGCGGCCGTGCATCCACCACAGGAGCAGCTCCGGGTCCAGCTCCTCCGGTCGCGGGTCGCCGAACGCGTGGCGGGCGCCCCAGTCGGCCAGGCCGAACACGAGCGGGCGCAGGTCCGTGCCGGCACTGGTCAGGGCGTAGCCGTCGGGGGTGCGGCGCACCAGGCCCGCGTTGACCAGCTGGCGCAGCCGCCGGGACAGCAGCGCGCGCGACAACCCGGGCAGGCCGCGGGCCAGTTCGTTGAAACGGGTGGCGCCGATGAGCATGTCCCGCACGATCAGCAGCGTCCACCGGTCGCCGAGCACCTCGACGGCCCGCACGATCGGGCAGTACTGCGCGTAGGTCCTCATGCCCAGTGGTCGCAGCCGCCGCGCGACCGTTACGGGCGCGGTTCAGTTTCTGCACTACTCGTGGGCCCCGGGCGTTCCTAGCGTCTCCGCCATGACAACCACTGTGGACACTTTCACCGAACTCGCCGCGCGGATCGGCGCCGTCGCGCAGGAGCACGCCGCCGAGCACGACCGGGACGCCACGTTCGTCACCGAGGCCTACGACGCCATGCGAGAGCACGGCTACCTGAGATTAGCCGTGCCCGCCGAACTGGGCGGGCTCGGCGCGTCCATGCGGCAGGTCTGCCACGCGCAGGCCGAACTGGCCAGGCACGACGGCGCCACCGCGCTGTCCGTGGCCATGCACCAGTACCTGACGCTCGTGCAGGCCTACCGCTACCGCAAGGGCGCCCCCGACGCGGCGGGAGTGCTGCGCCGCGTCGCCGACGAGGGCATCGTCATCGCCACCAGCGGCGGCTCGGACTGGCTGTGGCCGACGACGAGAGCAGTGCCGGTCGACGACGGGTTCCTCGTGACCGGCCGCAAGGTCTTCTGCAGCCAGTCGCCGGCCGCGACGGTCGTCGCCACGTGTGCCGTGCTCGGCGAGCCGGGGGAGGACGCACAGGTCCTGCACTTCAGCGTGCCGCTCGCCGCGCCGGGCGTCCGGCTCGAGGAAACCTGGGACACGCTCGGCATGCGCGGCACCGCCAGCCACGACGTGGTGCTGGAGGACGTGTTCGTGCCGGCCGACAAGATCGCCGGGCGCAGGCCGTACGGGGAGCTGGGCGCCCCGCTGCTCACCGCGACCGTCCACTTCGCACCCGTCGGCGGCGCGACCTACCACGGCATCGCGGCCGGGGCGCGGGACCGGGCGGTGCGGTCGATCGAAGCCGGCAACCGCGGCCCGATGCCGCTGACCGCGCTGCCGCGCGTGCACCGGCAGGTCGGCCTGATGGACGCGAAGCTGAGTACCTCGTGGTGGTCCCTGATGGGCGCGCTGGACGACCTGGGCGACGACTACGTGGCCGACGCCAGGACCCTCGCCACGGTCATGCTGGCGAAGCGTCAGGCGGTCCTGTCGGCCATCGAGGTCGTCGACCTGGCGATGGACGTCATGGGCGGCCGCTCGTTCTTCCGCCGCTCCGGCATGGAACGCGCCTACCGCGACGTCCGCGCGGGCACCTTCCACCCGCTCACCCCCGAGGCCACGCTCACCTATGCGGGCAAGGTCGCGCTGGGCGACCCAGGCGTGGCGGAGTGAGGCCTCGCGACACCGTCACGCCGAGTTGTGGCACCTTTGTGGGGTGCGGATTCTGATCGTCGAGGACGAAGAACCCCTGGCCGACGCCATCGCCAGGGGGCTTCGTCGTGAAGGCATGGCCGTGGACGTCGCCCTCGACGGCGACGAGGGCCATGAGAAGGCCAGCGTCACCCGGTACGACGTGGTGGTGCTCGACCGGGACCTGCCCGGCATGTCCGGGGACGAGCTGTGCCGCGAGATCGTCGCCTCCGGGGCGCTGACCAGGGTGATCATGCTGACGGCCAGTGGTTCGGTCGCCGACCGCGTGGAGGGCCTGTCCCTCGGCGCGGACGACTACCTGGCCAAGCCGTTCGCGTTCGACGAGCTGGTCGCGCGGGTGCGGGCGCTGGCCCGCCGCTCGACGCCGGTCACGCCGCCGGTGCTGCGGGCCGGTGACGTCGAGCTGGACCCGGCGCGCAGGACCGTCACCCGCGCGGGCACGCAGGTGGAGCTGACCCGCAAGGAGTTCGGCGTCCTCGAGGTGCTGCTCGCCGCGAGCGGGTCGGTGGTCTCCAGCGAGGAGCTGCTCGAGCGGGTCTGGGACGAGCACGCCGACCCGTTCACCACGACCGTCCGCGTGACCGTCATGACCCTGCGCAAGAAGCTCGGTGAGCCCGGCATCATCGACACCGTGGTCGGCTCCGGCTACCGGGTGCCCGCGGCGGCCAGGGTGGAGTGACCGGTACACGGCGGGGTCCCGGTCTGCGCGCCAGGATCACGCTCCTCGCCACCGGGCTGGTCGCGGTCGTCGCCGCGCTGCTCCTGTGGCTGGCCTGGATCCTCGCGGGCGACTCCGTCAACGCGCCATCGCTGCCGGACGGCACGACGGTCATCGTCGGCGGCACGCCGGTGCGGGCGGAGGACCTCACCGAGGTGCTCCGCGACAGCGCCCGCTTCCGGATCCTGGTGGCGGGGTCCATCGCGTTCGTGTGCGTGATCGGCGCGACCGCGCTGCTCGCGTGGACGTTCACCGGCCGGGTGCTCAAACCGCTGCGGGACGTCACCGGCACCGCCCGCCGCCTGTCCGCCGAGTCCCTCGAGGAGCGGATCGCGCTGCGCGGCCCCCGGGACGAGGTCGCCGAGCTGGCCGACACGTTCGACGC
This sequence comes from Actinophytocola algeriensis, assembly GCF_014203735.1. Taxonomy (GTDB): domain Bacteria; phylum Actinomycetota; class Actinomycetes; order Mycobacteriales; family Pseudonocardiaceae; genus Actinophytocola; species Actinophytocola algeriensis. The sequence continues at coordinate 1,207,534 of NZ_JACHJQ010000001.1, forward strand.
CATGCTCGACCGGCTGCAGGCCACCTTCGCCGCGCAGCGCCAGTTCGTCGCCAACGCCTCCCACGAGCTGCGCACCCCGCTGTCGGTGATCCGCACCGAGCTGGACGTGACGTTGTCCGACCCGGACGCGGACGCCGACGAGCTGCGCCGCATGGCAGGTGTGGTCCGCGACGCGACCCTGCGCGCCGGACAGCTGGTCGACGCGCTGCTGCTGCTCGCCCGCACCGACGGCATGGGCCTCGGCGCGCTCGAACGCGTCGACCTCGCGGCCGTGGTCGGCAGCGCGTGGCAGGCCGTGCGGGCCGAGGCGGAGGGGCGGCACCTGCGCACGTCGTTCGCCTGCGCGGCGGCGCCCTCGGCCGGCGACCCGGCGCTGCTGGAACGCGTCGCGGGCAACCTTCTGGAGAACGCCGTCCGGCACAACGTGGACGGCGGCTGGCTCGACGTCCGCACCGTGGCGGGCCCGAACTGGGTGACGCTGCGGGTGTCGTCGTCGGGGACGGCGGTAGACCCGGAGCGGGTGGAGGAGCTGTTCGAGTCGTTCCGCCGCGGCGGCGTGGACCGGACCGCGCACTCCGGCACGGGGCTGGGCCTGGCGATCGTGCGCGCGGTCGTGAAGGCGCACCACGGCACGGTGTCCGCGGAAGCCGTGGTGGGCGGCGGTCTCACGGTGACCGTGCACCTGCGCGCGGTGCACTGACGGCGCACCGCGGCGCGGCACGCAGGCGGTGCCCACCAACTCGGCGGTGTGCCGGCCGCGAGCACCCACCGGTCATCCCACGCCGAGGCGTTCCGCGAGGGCGATCGCGTCAGCGGGTGCCCGCACCTTCATGTCGTTGTCGAAGTACGCGTACACGTCGAACCCGGCGGCGGTCCAGCCGCGCACCCGCTCCGCCCACCGGTCCAGCTCCTCGTCGGAGTAGCCGCTCGCGTACAGCTCCGTCTCGCCGTGCAGCCGCACGTAGGCGAAGTCGGCCGTCACGTCCTCCAGGTACGGCCACTCCGCGGCGGCGGACGCCGTCACCAGGCCGATGCCGTGCGCACGCAGGAAGTCCGCCAGTGTCGGGTCGACGAAGCTCGGGTGCCGCACCTCCAGCGCGTGCCGGATCGGGAGGTCGGTCTCCGCCTCGGTCAGTGCCCGGCCCGCCAGCCGCTCGTCGTGCTTGCCCGCCAGTACCGCGGCCGCCGCGGTGTCGCGGGGCAGCAGCTCGAAGAAGTCGGCCAGGAGGTCCTGGTCGTACGGGAGGCTCGGCGGGAGCTGCCACAGCACCGGCCCCAGCTTGTCGCCGAGCGCCAGCACCCCGCTCGCGAAGAAGTTCGCGAGCGGCGTCGCCACGTCCCGCAGCCGTTTCATGTGGGTGACGAACCGGCCGCCCTTGACCGCGAACACGAAGTCCCGCGGCGTCTCGTCGCGCCAGCGCCGGTAGTACTCGGGCTTCTGCAGCGAGTAGAACGACCCGTTGATCTCCGCCGAGCCGAGCCGCCGCGACAGGTACTCCAGCTCGCGCCGCTGCGGCAGCCCTTTCGGGTAGAACACGCCCCGCCAGGGCGGGTACCGCCACCCCGACGTGCCGATCCAGACCCTGCCGCGCACACGTCAATGCTCGCAGGGCCGACCGGTTACTGCTCGGCTTCCTTCAGCGCCTGCGACATCGCGTCCATGGTCAGGCCGATCTGCCACTCCCGTGCGCCGCCTGCCCGCAGCGCCGCGGCGACCGAGTCCACCGACAGGTCCTCCGGCGGCCGCCAGCACGTGCGCCGCACCAGGTCCGGCTGCAGCAGGTTCTCCACCGGCAACCGGTTGGCCTCGGCGATCGTCGTGAGCTGCGCCCGCACGGCCGCCAGCCGTGCCGCGGCGGCCGGGTCGCGGTCGTGCCACCGGTTCGCGGGCGGCGGGCCCTCGTGCGGCGGGGACGGGTCGGGCAGCTCGGACTTCGGCAGCTTCGCCGCGGTGCGCAACGCCCGCGACCACACGTCCACGATCCGCCGCTGCGCCCGGCCCCGGAACACCGGCAGCTCCAGCAGCGCCTGCTCGTCGGCGGGCATCACGGTCGCGGCCTGCACGATCGACGAGTCCGGCAGGACCCGGCCCGGCGCGATGTCACGCTGCCGGGCGATGGCGTCCCTGGCCTCCCACAACGCGCGCACGGCCCCGAGCCCTCGGGCCGAGCGCACCCGGTGGATGCCGGAGGTCCGCCGCCATGGTTCCGCACGCGGCGGCGCGGGCGGTGCGGTGCGGAGTGCCTCGAACTCCTCGAGCGCCCACTCCAGCTTGCCCTGCGACCGGAGTTCCTCTTCGAGGACGTCCCGCAGCTGGATCAGCAGCTCCACGTCCAGTGCCGCGTAGTCCAGCCAGTCCTGCGGGAGCGGGCGGCGGGACCAGTCGGCGGCGCCGTGGCCCTTCTCGAGCCGGTAGCCGAGCAGCAGCTCGACGAGCGTGCCCAGCGCGACCCGCTCGTACCCGGCGAGACGCCCGGCCAGCTCGGTGTCGAACAGCCGTTCGGGCCGCAGCCCCAGCTCGGCGAGACAGGGGAGGTCCTGGGAGGCGGCGTGCAGCACCCACTCGGTGCCGGACAGCGCCTCGATGAAGGGGTCGATACGGTCGTCGACCGCGACCGGGTCGAGCAGGAACGAGCCCGCGCCTTCCCTGCGCACCTGCACGAGGTAGGCGCGCTGGGAGTACCGGTAGCCGGACGCGCGCTCGGTGTCCACGGCGATCGGGCCGTGGCCCGCCGCCAGGGCGTTCGACGCGTCTCGCAGCGCGCGAGGCGTCTCCACGACGTCCGGCGTGCCCTCTGCCGGCTGTTTCAGCAGCACCGGCTCAGGCAGTGCCTCCTCAGCTGATCCCGTCCCCGTGTCCTCCACGGCCGATGACCATACGGGACGACTGCGCCGCTTCGGCAGGCAGCGACCTGTTGGTGACCCTCAGTGTCGAGTTTCTTTCCGCGAACCGCACCCACAACCCACTTCGGCCGGACCTGCGAATGCCCTCGCAAGCCCGGCCGAAAGGGTTCTGCTCAGCGAATCACGCCTGCGCGCATGGCCAGTGCGACCATTTGCGCTCGGTCACCGGTGCCCAACTTCCTGCCGATCCGCGAGAGATGGGACTTGACCGTCAGTGCTGACAGGTTGAGTCCCTCGCCGATCTCTTTGTTGGACTGCCCGTCGGCGACGAGCTGTAGCACCTCCACCTCGCGAGCGGAAAGCTCACGCGGTGTGTTGTCGGTGCCGGGAACCCGCGTGCCCGTGGCGAGGATCGGCGCGACACTCGGGTCGGCGTAGACGCCGCCTTCGAGCACACGACGAACCCCGTCGGTCACCACCACCGGCGACGCCGACTTCAGCAGGTAGGCCTGAGCCCCTGCTTGGAAGGCCGAACGCACGGCGTACGGGTCATCGGACGAAGCCAGCACCACGATGCGGGGCCAACCATGGCCACGCAGCTCGGTAACCAGCTCAATCCCACTGCCGTCCGGCAGTCCGAGATCGAGGATCGCGAGATCGCACGGGCCAGTGGCCAATGCTCGCGCCCTCGCCTCAGCCACCGTGGCAGCTTCATGGACGGTGCCCGCACCCATCTGGGTCAACCGGGCAGCTATCGCCTCCCTTAGTAACGGATGGTCATCGACCACCAGTACTGAGAACAGCTCCTCCCGCGGATGCGGGACCATACTCGCCGGCAAGACACCGGCTGGCGTGGTTCGAGCGGCCTGACCTAAGCCGACGGCAGCCACGTCACTACCTCCCTGGAGTCGGTCGTGCCCCCCGACCTACACCGGGACCTTCGGCCAAACAGCCGCGCCGCCATTGGACCGAAAGTGGTGTCGACATCGGCAGCCTAGCCCCCCAAGCGGGTTAGCGGGATGATCAATTCGTTATCTATCCAATCGAGACATCACTCGGGCGGGGAGATGTAACACGATCGGGTGACTTCACGTTGGTGACGTAACGTCTATGCCTCTCAACTCGATGAAACGAGGTCGCGGTAGTGCACGGTGCTTCCTTCGAACGGGCCCGGGAGTTGCTCAAGACCACCCCGTTGGTCGATGGACACAACGACCTCCCCTGGGCGTTGCGCGTACTCCCTGAGGTCGACGAGACCCGATCGGCTGCTTTCGGGGTGGATTTGGAGCAATCACAGCCGGGGCTCCATACCGACTTCCCCCGGTTGCGGGCAGGCGGGGTCGGCGTTCAGTTCTGGAGCGTTTACGTTCCGTGTCGGCTGACCGGTGACTCTGCGGTTACGGCGGTCATCCAGCAGGCCGAACTGGTACACACCCTCGCGGCCCAATATCCGTCGCAACTGCGAATCGCCGGAACGGCCGCGGAGGCCCGCGCCGCGTTCGCCGACGGCCGGATCGCGTCGTTCCTCGGCGCCGAGGGCGGTCATTCGATCAACGAGTCGCTCGGTGTGCTCCGGGCGCTCCACCGCCTCGGCGTCCGGTACATGACCCTCACCCACAACGACAACACCCCGTGGGCCGACTCCGCCACGGACGAGCCGTCGGTCGGCGGTCTCTCCGACTTCGGGCGGGAGGTGGTCCGCGAGATGAACCGCATCGGCATGCTCGTGGACCTGTCCCACGTCGCGGCGACCACGATGCGTGACGCCCTCGACGTCGCCGAGGCCCCGGTGATCTTCAGCCACTCGTCGTGCCGGGCCGTCGCCGACCACCCCCGCAACGTCCCCGACGACGTGCTCAGGCGCCTTCGCGACAACGGCGGCGTCTGCATGGTGACCTTCGTGCCCGCGTTCGTCTCCCCGGCCCTGGTCGAGTGGGACCACTCGGTCCGCGACGCGATGGCCGCCGCCGGTGCCAAGCACGCCGACCTGGACCAGCGGCAGGAGTTCCTGAAGACGTGGGACGGCCCGAAGCCGCCGAAGGTGGGCCTCGACGCGGTCGTCGCGCACGTGGAGCACGCGCGTGAGGTGGCCGGGATCGACCACATCGGCATCGGCGGGGACTACGACGGGGTCGGTGAGCTGCCGGTCGGGTTGGAGGACGTGAGCACGTACCCGGCCCTGTTCGCGGCCCTGCTGGACCGGGGGTGGACCGAGGAGGAGTGCGCCAAGCTGGCGGGCGAGAACGTCCTGCGCGCCCTCACCGCGGCAGAGGAGTACGCGGCGAAGCAGTAAGCCGCCGAGTGCTGTGAAAGGCGCGTTCGCGGCACGTGGCACAGGCGGCGCCGCGAACGCGCCTTTCACGGCGTGGGCCGACGGGCCTCATCCCGCTTTTCGCGGTACCGCGCGGGATTTCGCGGCTTCGTAGGCCGCTGTCAGTTCACGCGCGACGTTCGCCGGTTCTGTGCGCAGCCGGGACGGAAGGGTCTGCAGCACGACGATCCCCGCTGCGGCGTACCGGGCGTTGCGGCTGATCGTGTCGGCGTAGTCATCGCGCTGGAAGTGGAACTCGTACGAGTCGATCTCCCAGGCGAGGCCGACCTCGGCGAACCACGCGTCCGGCACACCGATGTATGTGCCGTCGGGTGCGGTCACCGGAACGTTTACACCGGATCTGGCAGGCCGGTTCGCTCCCAGACGCGCATCGCGTCGATCTCCGCCACCGACCGGGCGCCTGCGGTGATGTCCTTGAGCACTTGACGGGGCACCGCGGTGCCCCGTCGGCTGCCGGTCTCCAGCTCGTGCACGAGCCACCGTGGCGGCACTCGACCTCGTTGAACGGCTTCGGTGAGCAGCGACCGGACTGGATCGTGGAGCTTGAGCCGCCGTGCGGCGTCGAGCGCCGCCCTGGCGAGGGGCGTGAGCGGCAGGTCGTCTCGGATCACTGGTTTCGGTAGCCGTGTGGTCCGTTCGACGGTCACGTAGTCGGTGCTGTGTGGCCGCCGGTCCGCAGGTACGAGCAGGTGAACGCGGTGGTGGTCGGGCAGGTTGGTCAGACCGTGCCGACGACACGCTTCGAGGCCGGTCACCTGTGCGTCCTGGCCGGCGTACAGCAGTGCCGCCTCGACGAGTTGCCGTCTTGTCGGTGGCATGTTCGTCAGCAGCACGACCCCGGGCAGAGGGCGCTGCCAGGGACCGCCGACCACGCAGCGGCGATAGGCCGTCCGAGACGACACTCCGAGATCCGCGAGCGTGGCCACGCGGATGGCGCCGTGCCGGCTCGCCATCTGCAGCGTCTGGTGGTCGTTCGCCCAGCCTCCTCGTCGCATGCACCAACGATCGACCGATCCGTCGAGAACCTGATCCCGCATGAGCCGGCCTGTGGACAACCGCCCGCCCTGTGGACAACCCGGCACGGGGCCGCGTTCAGCGGTTTTGGACGAGGCCGTGGCCGAGGAGAAGGAGATCGACCGGGTCAGGAGCCGTTGCGTTGGCTGAACATGGTGACGCCCACCGGGGGCAGGCCGACCACGCTGGCCATCAGGTCGAAGAACGCCTCCCCGTGCGGGGCGAGGTTGGCGTCCACCGGGGTCCATGAGGCCCGTAGCTCCAGGTCGTCCGTTCTCGCCGGGCCCGCGATGTCGCCGAAGCGGGCCGACGACGTGTCCGTCACCGTGCCGCCCAGCGCTCGGTACTCGGCGCCCGTGGCGGCCAGGGCGTCCGTGAGCCACGACCAGCCGACGGCAGGCAGCAGCGGATCCGCCGCCAGCTCGGCGTCCAGCTCGGCCCGGACGTAGGTGACGACCCTGAGCACCCCGTCCCAGGCCTCCTGGCCCTCCGGGTCGTGCAACAGGATCAGGCGGCCCGTGCCTAGCTCGTCCGCGGGGCCGTTGACCTCCGCGGAGAACGCGTACGCCCACGGCGCTAGGCGTTGCGGAGCGCGAACGACACCGAGCTGCAACTCGGGCCGCGGTCGCAGCGCTTTCAGAGCGGCGACGGCCTGAGTGAACAGCTCGGGTGCTCCCGACGTACTGGTCACGACTCGTAACTGTAGGACCACCCGAGTCAGTGAGTGGGTGCGGCGCGCCGGAGTCTGTGCGTACTTATGCACACCGACAGTGGGCAATATTGATCTTGGGCCGCTCAGGGTCGTTCGATCGGCGCGTGGCACGCTGATTCCATGACACCGGAAACCACCACGCCCGAGCGCGTGCAGACCGCGCCGCTGCTGGTGGCCGCCGCAGGTGAGAGGCCGAGTCACACGCCGATCTGGTTCATGCGGCAGGCGGGTCGCTCGCTGCCGGAGTACCGGAAGCTGCGCGAGGGCACGGCGATGCTCGACGCCTGCTTCAACCCCGAGATGGTCTGCGAGATCACACTGCAGCCGGTGCGCCGCCACAACGTCGACGCCGCGATCCTGTTCAGCGACATCGTCGTGCCGCTCGTGGCTGCCGGCATCGGCGTGGACATCGTGCCCGGTACCGGGCCCGTGGTGGCGAAGCCGGTGCGGACCGCAGAGGACGTCGCCGCGCTGCCGGACGTGACCGAGGAGGCGCTGCGGCCCGTCGCGCGCGCCATCGGCCTGCTGCGCAACGAACTCGGCGCCACCCCGCTGATCGGGTTCGCGGGCGCGCCGTTCACGCTCGCCTCGTACCTGATCGAAGGCGGGCCGAGCCGCCACCACGAGCGCACGAAGGCGCTCATGCACTCGGACAAGCCGACGTGGCACGCGTTGCTCGACAAGCTGGCCGGCATCACCCGCGAGTTCCTGCGGATGCAGGTCGCGGCCGGGGTGCAGGCGGTGCAGCTGTTCGACTCCTGGGCCGGTGCGCTGTCGGAGCGGGACTACCGCGAGCTGGTGCTGCCGCACTCGACCGCCGTGCTCGGCGCGATGGCGGACGCCGGGGTGCCGAGGATCCACTTCGGCGTCGGCACCGCCGAGCTGCTGCCCGCGATGCGCGAGGCGGGCGCGGACGTCGTCGGCGTCGACTGGCGGCTGCCGCTGGACGAGGCGGCGCGGCGGGTGCCGGGGGCCGTGCTGCAGGGCAACCTGGACCCCGCGCTGCTGCTGGCGGACTTCTCCGTGGTGGAGGCCGAGGTGCGGCGCATCCACGCGGAGGGCAAGGCCGCCGCCGGGCACATCTTCAACCTGGGGCACGGCGTGCTGCCGGAGACCGATCCGGACGTGCTGACGCGGGTCGTCGAGCTGGTGCACAGCCTCGAACCATGAGTCATGTCGTCGTCATCGGTGGTGGCGTTTCCGGGCTGGTGACCGCCTACCGGCTGCGGCAGCGGCTCGGGCCGTCGGCGCGGTTGACGGTGCTGGAGCAGTCGTCGCGGCTGGGCGGGAAGCTGCGGACCGTCGACCTCGACGACGTGCCGACCGACGTCGGCGCGGAGGCGTTCGTGGTGCGCAACCCGGCGGCGGCGCTGCTGGTCGAGGAGCTGGGGCTGTCGATCGTGCACCCGACTGCCGCGTCCGCGACCATCCGGGCCGGTGGCACGACGGCCGGGCTGCCGAGGCGGACCTTCCTCGGCGTGCCCGCCGGGCCGGACGCCGTGCGGGCCGTGCTGTCGGCGGACGCGGTCGCGCGGGTGGCGGCGGAGTCGTCGCTGCCACCGCTGTCGTTGCCGGACGGCGAGGACGCGTCCGTCGGGGAGCTGCTGGCGTCACGGCTGGGCCGCGAGGTGGTCGACCACCTGGTGGAGCCGCTGCTGGGCGGCGTGTACGCGGGCCGTGCCGACCGGCTGGGCCTGCGCGCGACGATGGGCCCGCTGGTGGCGGCGCTCAACGAGAAGGGCTCGCTGACGGCCGCCGCCGACTCGCTGGCGCCACCGCCCGGCGCGCCACGCAAGCCGGTGTTCGGGGCGCTGCCCGGCGGGATGCGCACGCTCATCGACGCGCTGGCGGACCAGTCGAAGGCCGAGATCCGGCTCGGCACGACGGTCCGCCGGCTGGAACGCCCTGAACGCGTCTTTCAGGGCCGGTGGCGGGTCGAGGTGGGGCCGGTGCCGCGGCCCGAGTTCCTCGAGGCCGACGCGGTCGTGGTGGCCGTGCCGCCGCCGGCCGCGCGGAAGCTGCTCGCCGACGTGGTGCCCGCCGCGTCCGCCGCGTACGGGCGGATCGACGTCGGGTCCATGGCGGTCGTGAGCATGGTGCTGCCGTCGGACATCGCCCTGCCGGACGCCAGCGGGGTGCTGCTCGCCGTGGGGGAGCACCACCGCGACGGCACGCCGTTCACGGCGAAGGCGTTCACGTTCACCTCCCGCAAGTGGGGCGGCGACCGGGTGCGGCTGCGGGCGTCCGTGGGGAGGGTCGGCGAGGAGCGGACCCTCCAGCGGGACGAGGACGCGCTGCTGGCCGACGTCCTCGCCGACCTGACCGAACTGTCCGGTGTCGAGGCCGAGCCGGTCGCGTGGACGGTCACCAAGTGGGGCGGCGGGCTGCCGCAGTACGGGGTCGGCCACGGGCGGCTCACCGCCGAGATCGAGCGGGCCGTCGCGGCCGTGCCGGGCCTCGAGGTGACGGGTGCGGCGTTCCGCGGCGTTGGCATCCCGGCCTGCGTGGACGCCGCGAGCGCCGCGGCGGAACGGGTCGTCGACCACCTGGCAGTATGAGGTCATGGCCCGCCTGAACTACAACGAGCTGAACGACACGATCCGCTACACCATGTGGTCGGTGTTCAGCGCTTCGACGCCGCTCGGGGACAACCGCGACACCGCGGCCACCGAGGTCCGCGAGTACCTCGACGGCCTGGAGGACAAGGGCGTCGTCGTGCGCGGCGTGTACGACGTGGCCGGTCTGCGCGCGGATGCCGACTACCTGATCTGGTGGCACGCCGAGGAGATCGAGCAGCTGCAGACCGCCTACGCCGGGTTCCGCCGCACCGCGCTCGGCCGCGCGTCGGCGCCCGTGTGGAGCCAGGTCGCGCTGCACCGGCCCGCCGAGTTCAACAAGAGCCACGTCCCGGCTTTCCTCGCGGGTGAGGAGCCGAGGAAGTTCGTGTGCGTGTACCCGTTCGTGCGGTCGTACGAGTGGTACCTGCTCCCCGACGAGGAGCGCCGCGGTATGCTCGCCGAGCACGGCAAGATGGCCAGGGACTACCCGGACGTGCGCGCCAACACGGTGGCGTCGTTCGCGCTCGGCGACTACGAGTGGATCCTCGCCTTCGAGGCCGACGAGCTGCACCGGATCGTGGACCTGATGCGTCACCTGCGGGGCAGCACGGCACGCAGGCACGTGCGGGAGGAGATCCCGTTCTACACCGGCACGCGCGTCGCCCCCGCTGAACTGGTGGCGAGCCTGCCGTAGTGGCCGCGTACCGGGTCACCGAACTCGCGGCCACGTGCGTGACGATGGCGACGCGGGCCACAGGCGAGCTGTGGGACCGAACGATGCCCCCGGTGGACCCCGGCCACGCGTTCGAGTCCTTTCGCAGCGAACGGCACACACAGGTGGTGGGTTCGCCCGCGACCCCGTTGTGGGCCCCGCTGTCGGGCGACTACCGGGCCGAGGACGGGTGGGTGCGCCTGCACGCGAACTACCCGCACCACGCGGCCGCGATCCACCGGGCGCTGGGTGGTTCTCCTTCGGATTCGGTGGCCCGCATGCCTGCCGTGGCGGTCGAGGACGCGGTGCTGGCGTCGGGTGGCGCCGCCGCCGCGTTGCGCACGCGTGCGTCCTGGCTCGCGGCCCAGGGTTCGTGGGTGCGGCAGGAACCGTTGGTGGGAATGGAGAATCTCGGTTCCGGTGCGCCCCGGTCGCGGGCCGGGGACGCGCCGCTGGCAGGGGTGCGGGTCCTGGACCTCACGCACGTGATCGCGGGCCCGGTGTGCGGCCGGGTGCTGGCGGCCCACGGCGCGGATGTCCTGCACGTGACGCCGCCGGGCTGGCCGGTGCTGCTGGACCTGGTGCGGGACACGGACTTCGGCAAGCGGCAGTGCACTGTGGACCTCGACGGCGTGCGCGCGCTGGCCGCGTCGGCGGACGTCTTCGTGCAGTCGTACCGGCCGGGTTCGCTGGGTTTCAGCGCCGCCGACCTGCCGGGGACCGTGGTGGTGAGCCTGTCCGCGTACGGCCACACGGGTCCGTGGCGCGACCGCCGCGGCTTCGACAGCCTGGTCCAGATGTCGACCGGCATCGCGGCGGGTGACCCGCCCGTCCCGTTACCCGCGCAGGCGCTGGACCACGGCACTGGCTGGCTGGCGGCGTACGGCGCGATGACGGCCCTGGCCCGCGGCGGCTCGTGGCACGTACGCGTTTCCCTTGCGAGAACAGCGGAATGGCTCCACGACCTGGGGCAGGGTGGCTCGGTATCCGAAGTGGACCCGACGCCGTGGCTGACCGAAACGGACAGCGGCTTCGGTCGTCTGCGACACATCCGAGTCCCGGGGGCGACGGTCGAGCTGTCCGGCCCGCGTCACCCGGGCGGCGACCCACCCGCGTGGTGGCCAAGGGGTGAACCGTGATCCTCGCGCACATCAGTGACCTGCACATCGGGCAGGAGCGCAACGACGGTGGGGCCAGGGCGTTGCGGCGGGCGCGGGAGACCGTGGACCGGCTCAACCGGATCGACGGCGAGGTCGACGCCGTGCTCGTCACCGGGGACCTCGCCGATCACGGGCTTCCCGAGGAGTACGCGACCGTCCGGGAACTCCTCGCCACCCTGCGGTTCCCGGTGCTCGTCTGCCCCGGCAACCACGACGACCGGACCGCCTATCTCGCGGAGCTCCTCCAGGAGCCGCACGAGGACGGGCCGGTCAACCGGGTGCACCGGCTCGCCGGGTACACGATCGCCATGTGTGACTCCAGCATCCCGCGAAGGGACGAGGGGTTCCTCGACGACGACACGCTCACCTGGCTCGACAAGGTCCTCGCCGAGACCGAGGACCCGGCACTGGTCTGCTTCCACCACCCGCCGGTGGAACTGCGGGTACCGTTCATCGACGGGATCATGCTCCAGGAGCCGGGGCGGCTCGCGGACGTCCTGCACGGGCACGACAACGTGCGGGCGGTCCTCTGTGGACACGCGCACACCGGGGCCACGACGACCTTCGCCGGCGCCCCCTGGTGGTGGCGCCCGGCGTGGTCTCCACTGTGGTGCTCCCCTTCGAGAGCGATGACGTGATCGACTACGGCCTACCGCCCTCGGTCGCCTTCCACTTCCTCGACGGCGACCGAGGGCTGGTCACTCACTTCCGGAGCTTGTAGGCCCTCAGCACGGTTTCCGTCACCGTGCCACCGTCGCGGGTGGTGGCTGTCGCGCGCAGCGACACCGAGTCCGCGCCGCTCGGGTGGTACAGGACCGCCACCGCGTTCAGGATGGTGGTCGCCCGCTTCCAGGTCCTGCCCTCGTCGTAGGAGACCTCGACCTTCAGTGAACGCGGGCGGTCGGCCGCCCCGTTCCCGTTGCGCTGCAACGACACCGGCACCAGGAACGGCACCCCAGCCGGGGCGGAGTTGGCGGCGTCCAGCTTGGGTGTGAACCGGATCGCGGACGCCGCGATCGGTGCCGGCTCGTTGCCCTCGACGAACGCGGACCGGAACGTCCACTCCGCGCTGACCGTCGAGCTGACGTCGAACACGTCGGCGGGCCGGTTGGCCGTCACCACCACGCGGTACTCGCTGTCCTCAGCGGGCACCGCGAAGTACGCGGACGGCTCGTCCGCCTCCCCGATCAGTTCGCCGTCGCGGTACAGCCGCAACGACGCCGACTCGGTGAGCGAGAAGCCCGCGTTGCCCGCGGCGTCGGAGAACAGCGGCGGCTGGATGATCAGGTCGTTGGCGTACCGGTAGATCCAGCCACCCGGGAACCCGTCGTTGGTGAACGCCGGGCTGAACACGCCGTGGTTGAACGACGTGCGGTAGGTCTTGCCCGCGCGGTACACGTGGTACGGCGAGATGAGCTGGGACTCCTGGTCCTCGCCGTTGTACTGGTTGAGCATGCCCTGCCACTGCACGCCGTCGGTCGTGACGTACTCGTTGCGCTGCCCCGGCAGGTCCACCGGCGTCTCGACACCGAACACGAACCCATCGCCCTCCGTCGGCGACGGGAACACGACCTTGCCGCCGGTCCGGCCCGGTGTCGGCGCACCGTGGTCGGCGCGGATGGTCGCGACGTCCTTCTTGGTGACGACCTTCGTGAAGCCGGTCGGCATGGCACCCTGCGGGAACCACGCGAGGCCGTAGTACGACCCGTCCGCCGAGGACCACTGGGAGTTGATCTTCGCGGTGAACTGGCCCGGCAGCGCCTCACCGAGGTGCGCGGTCCAGATGCGGCTCAGGTCGTCGGTCAGGAACGCGGACCCGAGGCCACCGGAGTCGGTGATCAGCGAGTAGCCGATGTCACCGAGCAGCAGCTCGGCCGCCGCCGGTGGGGTGACGTCGATCGGCTTGGCGGCACGCGCGTCCGTCGTGACCGTCATGTCCTTGTCCACCACCAGCTTCGGCTGGATCAGCAGGCTGATCCGCTGGTCTGCCTCACCGCCCTCGAACACGGCGTTGTCGAGCAGGTAGGTGCCCTTCGGTACGCGGACCTCGATGCTGCCGTCCTCGTCGTACGGCGTCAGGAACCGGGGGCTGTCGATGCCGTACAGCAGCAGGCCGTACTCGGCCGTCGGCGCACCGGTCGAGTCCAGCGTGTTGACCGTCAGGTTGTAGCTCTCGACCTCGCGGTCCAGGGCCACCGGTGTGCGCGTGACGGAGTCGCCCGCCGTCGCGGTGACCGCGGCGGAGTAGTAGCCGTCGACGTCGCCGACGCCCGCGTCACCGGTGACGGTGACCTCGGCCGTACCACCGGCGGGCACGGTGACCTCGCCTGTGCTCAACGTGAACATGCCCTCGGGCGCGTCCGTGTCGAGTGTCAGCGCGAGGGTCACGTCCGCGTCGCCGAGGTTGCGGTAGGTCAGGGGTTTGCCGACCGGCACGTCGTCGTCGTGCGGCCACTGGATCGTGCCGATGCTGACGCTCGTCGGCTCGGACACCACGGTCTGGGTGATCGCGCGGGCGACGTCGACGCGGCCGGAACCCTGCTCGAACGCGGTCAGGTCCGGGTGCGGCTTCGCCGAGCCCGACAGAACCGCCTTCAGCTGCGCACCGGTGTAGTCCGGGTGCTGCTGGGCCAGCAGTGCGGCGGCACCCGCCACGTGCGGTGTCGCCATGGACGTGCCGGACAGGGCCGTGTAGCCGGGTTCGACCTCCGGGCCGATGGTGCCGTCGGCGTGCAGTGCCGCCACGATCTCCACGCCGGGCGCGGTGACGTCGGGCTTGATCGCGCCGTCGCCGACCCGCGGGCCGCGGCTGGAGAACGGTGCCAGGTTGTCGTCGCGGTCGACGGCACCGACGGTGAGCGCGGCGTCCGCGCTGCCCGGGGAGCCGATGGTCGCGTCGCTACCGGAGTTGCCGGCCGCGATGACGAACAACGTGCCGTACTCGGCGGAGAGGTTGTTGACCGCCTCCTCCATCGGGTCGACCCCTGGCGTGTCACCGCCGCCGAGCGACATGTTGGCGACGTCGGCGCCCTGCTCGGCCGCCCACTCCATGCCCGCGATGATCCACGACTCGAGGCCGCCGCCGAAGTCGTCCAGCACCTTCGCGTCGAGGATCTGCGCGCCGGACGCGACGCCGCGGTACTTGCCGCCGGACTTCGCGCCGGTGCCCGCGACGGTCGACGCGACGTGCGTGCCGTGGCCGAAGTGGTCGACGTTGTCCGGTGCGTCGGAGAAGTTCGCCTCGGCGATCTCGCGGTCGGCGAGGTCGGGGTGCGTCTGGTCCACGCCGGTGTCGATCACCGCGACCTTGATGCCGGCACCGGTGTACCCGGCGTCCCATGCCGCGGGGGCGCCGATCTGCGGAACACTGTGGTCCAGCAGGGCTTTCCGCTTGCCGTCGAGCCAGATCTTGCTGACGCCGCGGGCACGCGTGAGGTTCTGCCACGCCTCGCCCTTGGCCGCCTCGTAGGCGTAGCCGTCGACGCTCGGCAGCGCGCGCCCGGTGGTGGCGACGCGGTTCGCGCCCTGACCGGTGACGATCAGCGGCACGGTGGCGCGCTTGTCGTAACCGAACTCCTGCAGGGTCTTGAGGTCGAACAGTCGCCGGTCCACCCGGCCCTGCCCGACCGCGGTGATCGCGTCGGCGGGAATCACGTACTGGTGGTCGGCGGTCTTGTGCACCGAGAACCGCATGCCGTCGCGGCCTGGTCCCGGCCGGACCGACTTCGGTTCTCCCCCTTGGAGAACGACCTGGTCACCCGTGACGAGTGTGATCGTCGATGTTGGCAGGCCGGCCTGTCGTGGCCGCGCCTGTGCGGTCGCTGCGGGAGCGGTGGCGACCACCAGCCCCATCACGACGACACCGACTCCGATTCTTCGCACCCCAGACACCTCCGTGGTTGCGCGCGAAGGGGTGCCCGGCAACGGTCATGGCGATACGCCTGACCGTGTGCGAAGTTATGTGGTTGTGCCGCCGTTGCCCCCAGCGCTCGTGCGTCCTCGCAAGGTATCGGTAGACCGAACGGGGGACAATAGGCCGAATGAAGGACGAAGTGAGCAATTCACTTACCTCTCCGTGACCGGTCCGCGCCGGGGACTGGGTGCCCCGGCGCGGACCGGTTCGGCTCACGGCCGCAGCTTGTAGGCGCGGATGATGGTTTCCTTCAGGGTGTTCCCGGCGCGGTCGGTCGCGGTCGCCCGCAGCGACACCGAGGTCGCGTCCGCCGGGTGGTGCAGCACCGCGGCCACGTTCAGCAGCGTCTCCGCCTTCTGCCAGGTTGCGCCCTCGTCGTAGGACACCTCGACGGTCAACGACTTCGGCCGCTCTTCCGCACCGGAACCGTTGCGCTGCAGGGACAACGGCACGACGAACGGCGCACCGGCCTTCGCCGTGTTGTTGTCGTCGAGCCGTGGCTGGAAGCGCAGCGCGGACGCCGTCACCGGGGTCGGTGTGTCCTCGTCCACGTAGGCGGAGCGGAAGGTCCACTCCGCGGTGACCGCCGTGCTCACGTCGAACGGCCCGGTGGGCCGCTCGGCGGTCATCACCAGCCGGTACGCGCCATCGGCCGAGGGGACCTCGAACGAACCGCCCGTGTAGGGCGTCTCGCCGACGAGCTGTCCGTCCCGGTAGAGGGCCGTCGACCCGGTGTGGGTGGAGCTCCCGGTGTTGCCCGCGCTGTCGGCGAACAGGGCGGGCGAGATGTGCAACTCGTTGCCCAGCCGGAAGATCCGGCCGCTGCCCGGCAGGAGGTCACCGGTCAGGGACGGGCCGAACACCGCGCGGTTGAGCGATATGTCCGCGGTTCTGCCCGGCAGGAAGGTCCGGAACGGCGTCATGTACCAGGACTCGAAGCCGACGCGCAGGGACGACTGCCATGCCGTGCCCTCGGTGGTCACGTACGAGGTTTGCGTGCTGGGCAGCGGCACCTCCCAGCCAGGGGTCCACACGAACGCCTCGCCTTCGGTCGGTGCGGGCGTCTGGAGCCACTCGCCGGTGCGGTCGGGTGCTGTCGAGCCGAGCTTCGTGCGCAGCTTCGCCAGCTCGTCGAGGCGTGGTGCCGCGACCCACCCCGTGGGCATCCGGCCCTGGGGGAACCACACGAGGCCGTACTTCGTCCCGTCGGTGCTCCGCCAGTGCGTGTTGATGCCCGCGACGAACGTGGTGCCCGGCAACGGATCGCCGATCGAACCGGTCGAGACCCGTTCCACCCCTTCCCACAGCAGGATCGACGACCCGGCACCGCCCGGCAGGGTGTAGCCGATGTCGGCGAGCCCGAGCGTGGCCCCGCCCGGTGGCGTGATGGCGATCGGCTTCGTCGTGCGCGCGTCGGCGGTGAGGTGCACGTCCTCGTCCAGCACCACGTTCGAGCCGACGAGGAAGTTCCAGTGGTCGCCGTCGCTGAACATCACGTCCAGCACGTAGCGGCCCTTCGGCACCCGGGCCCCCACGCTGCCGTCCGGGTCGAACAGGCGGATCGTCTGGTAGGTGTCGATGTTCAGCAGGCTCGCGCTGTAGTCGCTCGCCGGGGCGCCGGTCAGGTCGACCAGGTCGAGCGTCAGGTTGTAGCTCTCGACCTCGCGGTCCAGCGAGAACGGGGTGCGGACCGTGGTGCCACCCGCGGTCGCGACGACGGTGCCGGAGAAGGTGCCGTCGACGTCGCCCGCGCTGCCGTCACCGGTGACCGTCACGTCGGCCGCGCCGCCCGCCGGGACGGTGACCTCGTTGGCACTCAAGGAGAACATGCCCCCGGGGGCGTCGGTGTCGAGCGTGAGTGCCAGCGTGACGCCGGTGTCGCCGGTGTTGCGGTAGGTCAGCGTCTTCGCGATCGGTGCGTCGTCGTCGTGCGGCCACGCGACCGTGCCGAAGCCGAGGCTCGTCGGCTCGGCGACGACCTGCTGCGTGAGCGCGCGGGCCACGTCGATCCGGCCGGCACCCTGCTGGAACGGGGTGAGCCCGGCGGTCGGCTTCGCGGACGCGGTGAGCAGCGCCTTGAGTTGTGCGCCGGTGTAGTCCGGGTGCTGCTGTGCCAGGAGTGCGGCCGCGCCCGCGGCGTGCGGGGTGGCCATGGAGGTGCCGGACAGCGAGGTGTAGCCGGGTTCGACCTCGGGACCGATGGTGCCGTCGGCGTGCCGTGCGGCCACGATGTCCACACCGGGTGCGGTCACGTCCGGCTTGACGGCTCCGTCACCGAGGCGGGGGCCGGGGTTGGAGAACGGCGCGAGCTGGTCCTCGCGGTCGACCGCGCCGACCGTGAGCGCGGCGTCCGCGCTGCCGGGGGAGGACACCCGTTCGCCGTTGTTGCCGGACGCGATCACGAACAACGTGCCGTGCTGCTCGGACAGCGAGTTGACCGCCGCCTCGAGCGGGTCGATGCCCGGCGTGTCCGTGCCGCCGAGTGACAGGTTCACGATGTCGGCGCCCTGCTGGACCGCCCACTCCATGCCCGCGACGATCCCGGAGTCCGTGCCCCAGCCCCAGTCGTCGAGCACCTTGCCGTCGAGGATCCGCGCGCCGGACGCGACGCCGCGGTACTTGCCACCCGACTTCGCACCGGTGCCCGCGATCGTCGAGGCGACGTGCGTGCCGTGACCGGCGTGGTCGACGTTGTCGGGGGAGCCGGAGAAGTCGGCCTCAGCGATCTCGCGGTCGGCGAGGTCGGGGTGCGTCTGGTCGACGCCCGTATCCAGCACGGCGACCGTCACGCCAGCACCGGTGAAGCCCGCCTCCCACGCGGCGGGTGCGCCGATCTGCGGCACGCTGTGGTCGAGGGTGGCCTTCCGCTTGCCGTCGAGCCAGATCTTGCTGACGCCGCGGGCACGCGAGAGGTTCTGCCAGGCCGCGCCCTTGGTGGCGGTGTAGGCGTAGCCGCCGACGCTGGGCAGCGCGCGGCCCGCGGTGGCGACCCGGCTCGCGCCCTGGCCGGTGACGATCAGCGGAACGGTGGTGCCGCGGTCGTAGCCGAACTCCTCGAGCGTGGTCACGTCGAACAGCCGCCGGTCGATCCGGCCCGCGTTCACCGCGGCCTGCGCGTCGGCGGGGACGACCGTGAGCTGGTCGCGGTCGCGGTGGACGGCGAACGTCATGCCCTCGCGGCCGGGACCCGGCTTGACCTGGTACGGCTTGCCGTCACGCAGGACGACCTGGTCGCCGGTGACGAGGGTGACGGTGCTGGTCGGTTGCTCCTCCTCGGGTAAGGGATCCGCGTGCGCCGCGGGCGTGGTGGCGAGCACCATCCCGGCCGCGACGAGTCCGATGGCGAGTCTTCGCGAATGCGGTCTCATGCCCTCTTACACACCGGGGGAGACGTACAGGTTGCGTCCGAGTCTTGACTTCACGTAGCGCGTGGGCAACTCTGTGACTTGATCGATGAAAAAATTGAGCAAAGATGCGCAAATATCGATCAACCGCTGCTGTCAGTACTCAGCCACTGGCCCTCAAAGATGAGAGCGACGCAATGAGAGCGAAGCCCCTGCTGTCGTGGCTCACCGCCACGGCCCTCGTCTTCGGCCTGGTCACCGTGACCGGGCCGGCCGTCTCCGCCGAGAAGTCCCCCGACCTCGCACTCGGCAAGCCCGTCACCACCTCCTCCAACCCAGCCGCCTCGGCCGACGTCACCGACGGGGACCAGGACACCTACTGGGAGAGCGCCGGGTCCGGCGACCAGTGGGTCCAGGTCGACCTCGGCAAGGCCGCCCGCCTCGACCACGCCACCCTCAAGCTCCCCGCGGGCTGGTCGTCCAGCACCCAGCTGCTGTCAGTCCAGACCAGCGTCGACGGCGCCGCCTTCGACACCGCGTCCGGCGCGACCACCAGGTCCTTCTCCGCCAAGAGCGACAACACGGTCACCGTCCCGCTCGGCGAGACCCAGGCCCGGTACGTCCGGGTCGGGTTCCCGCAGCGCGGACAGCTCGCGGCGCTCGAGGTGTACGCGGCCGCGCTGTCCACGACGAACCTCGTCGCGGCCGTCCAGTCGGTCTCCGCGAGCACCGGCAACTCGCCGTACGTCGCGTCGAACGCGGCCGACGGCAACCAGGCCAGCTACTGGGAGAGCCAGAACAACGCGTTCCCGCAGTGGATCCAGGCCGATCTCGGCTCCTCGATCGCCACGAACCGGATCGTGCTGAAGCTGCCCGCGAACTGGGAGGCCCGCACGCAGACCCTGGTCGTGCGGCAGAGCACCGACGGGCAGAACTTCTCCGACCTCGTCGCCTCCACCGGGTACCGGTTCGACCCGGCGACCGGCAACACCGTGACGATCAACGTCAACACGGTGACCACGCGGTACGTGCGCCTGCACATCACCGCGAACACCGGCTGGGCCGCCGGTCAGCTGTCGGAGTTCGAGGTCTACGGCCCATCGGGCGGGGACACGCAGGCGCCGACCGCGCCGACGGGGCTCGCGCTCACCCAGCCCGCGAGCGGGCAGATCCGGCTGACGTGGCACGCGTCGACCGACAACGTGGGTGTGGCCGGGTACGACGTGTACGCCAACGGATCGCTGCGGTCCTCTGTGGACTCCTCGACGCGGGTGTTCACCGACGGCCAGCCCGCCAGCGCGACGGTGTCGTACTTCGTGCGGGCGCGGGACGCGGCGGGCAACCAGTCGCCGAACAGCAACACGGTCACCCGCACCGGCACCAGCGCCGGGGTGAACCTGGCGGTGGGCAGGCCGATCACCGCGTCCGGGCACGTGCACACGTTCGTCGCGACCAACGCGAACGACGACTCGGTGAACACCTACTGGGAGGGCAACAGCGGCTACCCGAACACGCTGACCGTGAACCTCGGCGCGAACGCGGCGATCACGTCGGTGGTCGTGAAGCTCAACCCGGACCAGTCGTGGGGGCCGCGCACGCAGACCTTCCAGGTGCTGGGCCGCGACCAGGGCGCCACCGGGTTCACGTCGATCGTGGCGTCGCAGCAGTACAGCTTCAGCCCGGCGTCCGGGAACACGGTCACGATCCCGGTGAGCGCGACGGCCGCGGACCTGCGGCTGCAGTTCACCGCGAACACCGGCGCACCCGCCGGTCAGGTGGCGGAGCTGCAGGTCATCGGCGAGGCGGCCGCGAACCCCGACCTGCAGATCGGCGGGCTCACGTGGTCGCCGGCGTCGCCGTCGGAGAGCAACCCGATCACGCTGTCGGCCACGGTCCGCAACGCAGGTGACCGCCAGTCCCCGGCCACGTCGGTGAACTTCTACCTCGGCAGCACCTCGGTCGGCGTCGCATCCGTCGGCGCGCTCGCCGCCGGGGCCACGGCCACCGTCACCGCGAACATCGGCGGCCGGGACGCGGGCAGCTACACGCCGAACGCGAAGGTCGACGAGAACAACGCGGTCGTCGAGAAGAACGAGACCAACAACTCCTTCTCGAGCCCGACCCCGCTCGTGGTCACCGCGGTGCCGACGTCCGACCTGATCGCGTCGCCGGTCAGCTGGTCGCCGTCCACGCCGCAGAACGGTTCGGTCGTGAACTTCTCGGTGGCGATCCGCAACCAGGGCACGATCGCGTCGGCGAGCGGTGCGCACGGCATCACGCTGACGGTCACCAACGCCACGACCGGCGCGGTGGTCCGGACGCTGACCGGCGCCGCGAACGGCACGATCGCCGCGGGTGCGGCGACGGCACCGGTCGCGCTCGGCACGTGGACCGCCGCGAACGGCCGGTACACGGTGAAGGTGGTGCTCGCGAACGACGCGAACGAGCTGGCCGCCAAGCAGGGCAACAACACCTCGACGCACAACCTCTTCGTCGGCCGCGGCGCGAACATGCCGTACGACATGTACGAGGCGGAGGACGGCGTCACCGGTGGCGGCGCGTCGGTGGTCGGTCCGAACAGGATGGTCGGCGACCTCGCGGGTGAGGCGTCCGGTCGGCGAGCGGTGACGCTGAACGGCAACGGTGCCTACGTCGAGTGGACCACGCGCGCACCGACGAACACGCTCGTGACCCGGGTGTCCATCCCGGACTCCTCGGGTGGCGGTGGGACCAGCTCGACGTTGAACGTCTACGTGAACGGGCAGTTCCACAAGGCGATCAACGTGACGTCGAAGTACGCGTGGCTGTACGGCAACGAGGCAGGCCCGGGCAACTCGCCGGGTGCCGGTGGACCACGGCACATCTACGACGAGGCCAACGTCATGCTGAACTCGTCGATCCCGGCGGGCAGCAAGATCCGGCTGCAGAAGGACGCGGCGAACAGCGGCACGTTCGCGGTCGACTTCGTGAGCCTGGAGCAGGTGTCGCCGATCGCGAACCCGGACCCCGCGCGGTACGCGGTGCCCACCGGGTTCGGGCACCAGGACGTGCAGAACGCGCTGGACCGGGTGCGGATGGACACCACGGGCAACCTCGTCGGGGTGTACCTGCCGCCGGGTGACTACCAGACGTCGTCGAAGTTCCAGGTGTACATGAAGCCGGTCCGCGTCATCGGCGCCGGGCCGTGGTACACGAAGTTCGTCGCACCGTCCACACAGGAGAACACGGACATCGGCTTCCGCGCCGAGGCGTCGGCGAACGGCTCGGTGTTCTCCGGGTTCGCGTACTTCGGCAACTACACGTCGCGCGTCGACGGCCCCGGCAAGGTGTTCGACTTCAACGGCATCTCGGGTTCGACCATCGAGAACATCTGGGTCGAGCACATGGTGTGCCTGTACTGGGGCGCGAACACCGACAACATGACGTTGCGGAACAACCGCATCCGCAACATGTTCGCCGACGGCATCAACATGACCAACGGCAGTTCGGGCAACCTGGTGTCGAACAACGAGTCCCGCGCGACCGGCGACGACTCGTTCGCGTTGTTCAACGCCCAGGACGGCGGCGGCGGTGAGGTCACGGGCAACACGTTCGAGAACCTGACGTCGATGCTGACGTGGCGGGCCGCCGGGTTCGCGGTGTACGGCGGGTACGACAACGTGTTCCGGAACCTGCTGGTGGCGGACACGCTGGTGTACTCGGGGATCACGATCAGCTCGCTGGACTTCGGCATCCCGATGAACGGCTTCGGCGCGTCCCCGCCGACGCGGTTCGAGAACATCTCGGTGGTGCGGGCGGGTGGCCACTTCTGGGGCGCGCAGACGTTCCCGGGAATCTGGGTCTACTCGGCGACGAAGATCTTCCAGGGCATCCGGGTGTCCGACGTGGACATCGTGGACCCGACGTACCACGGGATCATGTTCCAGACCGACTATGTCGGCGGCCAGCCACTGTTCCCGGTGGCGGACACGGTCTTCACGAACGTGTCCATCTCCGGGGCGCGCAAGAGCGGTGACGCCTACAACGACAAGTCGGGCTTCGGCATCTGGGCCAACGAGATGCCGGAGGCGGGCGAGGGCCCGGCCCGAGGTTCGGTGACGTTCAACAACCTGACGCTGTCGAACAACGCGGAGGACATCAGGAACACGACGACCACGTTCACGATCAACAGAAACTGAGTGGTGGCCGGTGCCGCCGGGGTCCTACGGCTTCGGCGGCACCGTCATGTCCGCGACCAGCCCGGGATCGCCGGTGTACCAGGTGCAGGCGAGGTCGAAGGCGACCACGTCCCGGGTCCTCCGGATGTGCTGGACGGCGGCGATGACGTCCTGTGTGGACGGACCATCGGGTGCCGGGAACCGCAGCCCGGGAAGCTCCGCGCTGTCGATGACGTCGACGTCGACGTGGAGGACGACCGGCCCGTCGGGGATGTCGCCGAGATCGTGCACAGTGGACCGATGGATACCAGAGGTGGCGAGGTAGTCGACCTCGGCGGGATCGAGATCCCGCGCGTCGACGAGCACGGCCCTGTCCTCGGCGATCGGCTCGAGCCCGATCCGGTCGGAGAAGATGTCGCGGTGCGCGCCGAGCAGGAGACGCAGCGACAGGCCGCCGAGGTACCCGCTGGTGGAGGTGTCGAGCGTGTGCACGTCCCCGTGCGCGTCGAACCAGACGACGACGGGATCGATCCCGGCCCTCTGCACGCCGGCCACCACACCGGCGGACACGAGACAGTCCCCGGAGACGACGGTGTCGCCGGGTGTGACGGCGTCGGCGACGTGGCGGTAGAGCGTGGTGAGCCGCGTCCAGACGTCACCGTCGGGCAGCACGGGCTCGACGGTGACGTCTGCGGGAACGGGCAGGTCGACGCGCTCGTCGTGGTGGAACGGAACGAGAATCGTGGTCACGCCCAACACCTATCACGCCGGGTGGGATCACACGTGCGGGACCAGTGCGTAGCCGGTGCTCGATCCGCTGCTGATGCCGCTCACCGCGGGCAGTCCCTCCACCCGCACCGGCGACGTCGCCTTCCCGTCGAAGGGCACCGAGGGAACGCCCAGTCCGCCGGAGAAGCCCGCGCCCCACGACCACACCGTGCCGTCCGCGCGCAGGGCGTACCCGCCGTAGAAGCGGCTCACGAGCTGCTCCACGTCGGTGATCGACGCCTGGACCGGCGTCCTGCTGACGCAGTTGAACGGGCCGCAGTCCCCGCCGTCGCCCAGGTCGCCGTTGTAGTCGCCACCCCAGGCCCACACGGTGCCGTCGGACCGGAGTGCGTACCCGTTCTCCCAGGCGCCCGCGATCGAGGTCACGCCGGTCAGCCCGGACACCTGGACCGGCGCCGTCTCCACGCACGGCCCGTCCGGGTCGCACTCCTCGCCGTTGCCGAGCTCGCCGACGCCGTTGGTGCCCCAGGCCCAGACGGTGCCGTCACCGCGCAGGGCGTAGCCGCCCATGGAGCCCCCGGCGATCGCCGTGACACCGGTCAGGCCGGACACCTGGACGGGGACGGTCGAGCCCTCGTCGTAGGTCCCGTCGCCCAGTGATCCCCAGCCCGCGCCCCACGCCCACACGGTGCCGTCCGCGCGGAGGGCGTACCCGTTGGCGTACGACGCGGCGCCCGCGATCGCGACGACGTCGGTCAGCCCGGACACCCGCACCGGGACGTCGGAGTCGGTCTTGGTGCCGTTGCCGAGTTCCCCGCTCCAGTTGCTGCCCCAGGACCAGACCGTGCCGTCGGTCTTCAGCGCGAACGCGTGGCTACCGCCCGCCGCGATCGCGGTCACCCCGGTCAGCCCGACCACCGGCACCGGCAGGCGGGAGCCGCCGGAGGTCGCGTTGGACCAGCCGTTGCCGAGTTGTCCCAGGTAGTTGGCGCCCCACGCCCGGACCGTCCCGTCGGCGAGCAACGCGTAGCTGTTGCCGCCGCCGCCGATGACGGACCGCACGCCCGACAACCCGACCACCGGCGCGGGCACCGCCGAGTCACCGATACCGCCTGCCGTGCCCAACGGGCCCGCACCCCAGGTGTACACACAGTCGGTCGTGCAGGGGTCCTCGTCGACCACGACGAACGCCCCGGCCAGGTCGGCCACCAGGTGGATCTTCCCGGCGTGGTTGTAGAGGCTGAAGCTGTGGTCGGACGCGAACGCGACACCCGCCGCGTTCGCGACGGTCTGACCGGGGGACACGTTCAGTGTCGAGGCGTTCGGGAGGTCGCCGACGGGCTCGGCCGCGGTCACGTAGGTCCGGGCGGTCGCGCCGACACCGGTGACGTTGAGCAGCACGGCCACCGAGGACGCGGGCACCCGACCTTCGAGGTCGGCGGTGAAGCCGCTCGCGGGTCCGATCGGTCCGGTCGTGCCGCCGGTGCCGGTGCGGGTGTCGACCACGCGGGCGGGGGTCAGCGGCACGAACGCGGCGCCGTACTCCGGGGAGTAGAAGCCGGTGACGTCCACGAGGAGGTGGACCGAGCCGACGTGGTTGTAGAGGCTCACCTTCCGGTTCGCACCGACCGCCACCGTGACCAGGTTGGGCCGGATGTCACCGGCGTCGGTGTTCAGGCTCGACGCGGTCGGCCGGGTCGTACCCGTGGGCCACGCGGTCACGAACGTCGACGCCGTCGGGCTGACGGCGGTCAGGTTGAAGGTCACGGCGGTCGCCGAGGCGGGGATCCGGCCGGTCAGGTCGACCGTCCGGGTCGCGCCCGCGCCCAGCGGCCCGCCCGTCGTGCGGGTGTCCAGCGCCCGGTCGGGGGACAGCGCCGTGAACCCGGCGGTCCCGTCCGTGCCGTAGTGCCCGGCGAGGTCGGCGACCAGGTGCACGCTGCCGCTGTTGTTGTAGAGGCTGACCTTCCGGTCCGCGCCCAGCGCGACCGTCACCTGGTTCGCGCGCACGTCCCCGGCGACCAGGTTGAGGTTCGACGCGGTCGGCCGCGCGGCGCCCGCGGGGAAGGCCGTCACGAACGTCGAGGCGGTCGGGGACACGGCCGTCACGTTCAGGACCACGGCGGTCGCGGACGCGGGCACCCGCGCGGTGAGGTCGAGCGTGACGGTCCGCCCCGCACCGACCGCGCCGCCGCCGGTGCGGGTGTCCAGCACCCGGGTCGGCGACTGCGGCGTGAACGCGGACGCGGGCGCGACCGGGTCGGCGGCGGGTGCGGCGGACACCGGGTGGCCCGTGAGCAGGAGACCCGCGGCCAGCACGGAACTCAGGACAGCGGGCAGTAGTCGGCGCATCAGGAAACTCCCCCATGAGACAGGTCCCCCGACCCGGAGGGAGAGTACGTGTGTCCACGGTGGACACACACCGCCGATCGGCCCAGCTGTGCGCGTCCTGTGCGCGATAATCGGTTGCCGCCCTCGGAACACGTCTGGTGTGCTGGCGGGACCTAGATCCCAGGGGGTCCGTCATGCGAGCCGCGTTCATGTCCATCCAGCCAACTGCCGCCCACGCAGAGGACATGAACCTTCTTGCGATCGTTGAACCTCGGGATTCTCGCGCACGTCGACGCCGGTAAGACCAGCCTCACCGAGCGGCTCCTGCTCGACGCCGGTGTCATCCGCGAGCTCGGCAGCGTCGACGCGGGCTCCACCCAGACCGACTCGCTCGACCTCGAGCGCAGGCGCGGGATCACCATCAAGTCCGCCGTCGTCTCGTTCCCGCTGGACGGCGTCACCGTCAACCTCATCGACACCCCCGGCCACCCCGACTTCATCGCCGAGGTGGAACGGGTCCTCACCGTGCTCGACGGGGCCGTCCTCGTCGTCTCCGCCGTCGAGGGGGTCCAGGCGCAGACCCGCGTCCTGCTGCGGACCCTGCGCCGTATGAGGATCCCGACGCTGATCTTCGTCAACAAGACCGACCGGCGCGGCGCGGACTCGGAGAAGGTGCTGCGGGAGATCAACACGCTCGCGCCCGCGGTCCGGCCCGGCGACGTCGAGGCCCTCGCCGAGCACGACGACGACGTGCTCGCCGCCTACCTCGACGGGGCGACAGTGCCAGACCGGCTCGGCGCGAGAACCCGCGACGTCACCGTGCACCCCGTCTTCACTGGCTCCGCCATCACCGGCGACGGAGCAGGCGCGCTCATGGCCGCGCTCACCACGCTCCTGCCCACCCGCCACCCCGTCGACGGCCCCCTGTCCGGCACCGTCTTCAAGGTCGAACGGGGACCGGCGGGGGAGAAGGTCGCCTACGTGCGCCTGTACTCCGGCACGCTCCGGGTGCGGGACCGGCTCGACGCGGGCAAGGTCACGGCCATTCGCGAGGTCTCGCGCGGGGCCGCCGAGGTGTCGGGCGGGCAGATCGCCAGGGTCTGGGGACTGGACGTGCGCATCGGCGACCCGATCGGCGAGGCGCGGTCACCCGAGGACCACCACTTCGCGCCGCCGACGCTCGAGACCGTCGTGACGCCCGTGCGCCGGTCGATGGGCGGGCAGTTGCACGCCGCGCTCACCGAGCTCGCCGAGCAGGACCCGCTCATCGACCTGCGACAGGACGACGAGCTGTCCGTCTCGCTGTATGGCGAGGTCCAGAAGGAGGTCATCGGCGCCACGCTGCTCGACGAGTACGGCATCGAGGTCACCTTCCGCGAGTCCACCACCATCTGCGTCGAGCGGCTCACCGGCACCGGGGCCGCCGTCGAGCTGATCGGGACCGGACCGTTCCTCGCGACCGTCGGGCTGCGGGTCGAGCCGGGGGCACCGGGGTCCGGGATCGGGTTCCGGCTCGGGGTGGAACTGGGCTCGATGCCGTACGCGTTCTTCGCGGCCGTCGAGGAGACGGTGCACGCGGCGCTGCGGCAGGGCCTGCGCGGCTGGCAGGTCACCGACGTGCTCGTCACCATGACGCACTCCGGGTACTGGGCCCGCCAGAGCCACGCCCACGGCACCTTCGACAAGAGCATGTCCAGCACCGCGGGCGACTTCCGCAACCTCACGCCGCTCGTGCTGATGGCCGCGCTCGCGGAGGCGGGCACCACCGTGCTGGAGCCCATGCACCGGTTCCGCCTGACGGTGCCCGGGGATTCCTACCGTGCCGTCATGCCCGTTCTCGCGCGGCACCGCGCCATTCCGCTCACATCCGAGGTCACGGAAAGAACAAATGTGATCGAAGGGGACATTCCGGCGAAAAAAGTGCATTCGCTTGCGCGGAAACTGCCGACGCTCACGCGTGGCGAAGGCGAGTTCGAGAGCGCGTTCGACCACTACCGGGAGGTCGTCGGCGAGCTGCCGGAGCGGCCGAGGTCGGACCACAACCCGCTCAACCGCAAGGAGTACCTGCTGCACGTGGTCCGCAGGGTGTGATCGTCCGCATGTGCCCGATTCCGGCTCGGTGTGCCTTTCTGTGCACCGAGTCGGAATTGGTTCACGTGCACTGCATACAGTATGCTGCTGCATTGTCGCGGAGTTCTCCTCGTCACGAAAAGGCGTCCGGAATGTCCCACGCCGATAAGCTGCCGCGGCGTGGAAAAGGGAGGCGGTCTTTCCATGGATTTCCCCGTGTGGGTCTGGGTCGCGACGCTGGTCGGGCTCACCGCGCTGATCGTCGGTGATCTGGTCGTCGTGGGCAGGCGACCGAGGGAGGTGAGCGTCCGGGAGGCGAGCCTGTGGGTGGCCGCCTGCGTCGGTCTCGCCGTCCTGTTCGGGCTCGCGCTGCTGATCTTCGCCGGATCCACGGCCGGGGCGGAGTTCTTCGCGGGTTACGTCACCGAGTACAGCCTCTCGGTGGACAACCTCTTCGTCTTCGTGATCATCATGGCGAAGTTCGCGGTGCCCAGGCAGCACCAGCACCGCGTGCTGTTCATCGGCATCGTGCTGTCGCTGGTGCTGCGTGGCGTGTGCATCGCGGCGGGCGCCGCCGCGCTCGCCGCGTTCAACTGGATCTTCTACGTCTTCGGCGCCTTCCTGATCTACACCGCGATCAAGGTCGCGAAGGAGGGCAAGGGCGAGGAGGAGCCGGAGGCGCCGGACAACGCGCTGGTCCGCGCGCTCGGCCGCATCCTGCCGACGTCCGACGCCTACGACGGCGGCAAGGTCGTCACCAAGGTCGGCGGGCGCCGCGTGTTCACGCCGATGATCATGGTGGTCAGCGCGCTCGGCATCGCCAACGTGGTGTTCGCGCTCGACTCCATCCCCGCGATCTTCGGGCTGACGACCAACGGCTACATCGTGTTCACGGCGAACGCGCTCGCGCTGCTCGGGCTGCGGCAGCTGTACTTCGTGATCGGCGGGCTGCTGGAGCGGCTCGTGTACCTCAGCTACGGGCTGTCGGTCATCCTCGGGTTCATCGGCGTCAAGCTGATCATCGAGGCGTTGCACGGGTCGCACGTCGAGCGGATCAGCCTGCCGGTGCCGCACATCGGCATCGCGCTGTCCCTCGGCATCATCGTCGTGGTCCTGGTCGTCACCACGATCGCGAGCCTGCTGCGGTCCCGGTCGGTGAGCGCCAAGCAGGAGGCCGAGGTCGAGGAGCCGGAGCTGGCCGGCACGCCGTAACCGGTCCCGGCGGGCCGCCGCGCCGCCCTGAAAGACGCTTTCGGGGCGTTGAGTGTCCCTGAAAGCGTCTTTCGAGACGTCAGTCGTCGTCTCGCCGGTCAGCTGGTCAGTCGACGGTGCTCTTGAAGAAGGCCACGATGGAGTTGAGCCCGTCCCCGATCCAGCCGAGGATCGTCTGCACCCCGTCGCCGAGTGCCGTGGGGTGCACGATCAGCGTGTAGATCAGGACGGCCGCCGCGACGAGCAGCAAGACCTTCTTGGGTTTCATCCGCGCCTCGACTCGCCCTCTTCCGGTCAACGTACGGTTCGTACCATTCTGCTGCCTCGACGGTAGGCGATGGTGCGGGTGGGTGATCAATAGCCCCATCAGGTGACACCGCACCGCGTCCGATAGGGGGACTCGTGAGCAACGGGGACGTGCACCGGATCTCTCGTGCGGCGTTCGACCAGCTCTGCGGTCTGCCGTCAGGTGGGCGGTGTGGACCGCGAGCGTCGTCTTGCCGACACCGGCCATCCCGTCGATCGCGACGATGCCGACGGCGCCGTTCCGGCTGGTGATCACGTCGAGCAGGCAGGTCAGCTCGCGGTGCCTTCCCGTGAAGGTGGAGATGTCGTGGGGGGAGCGTCCTGGCCGCGGCGACGGCTCGCGGCACGGCTCCGTCGCCGCTCGGCGCGGCCGGTTCGGGGTGGTCGTATCGTTCCAGCATCACGAACATCCTCGCACCACTGGTGAACTGCCCACCGGATCCGTACGTATCCAGGGGCAACGGGGCGCGCCCGACGAGCGGAACGGAAGTGATCGTGTGCACAACGGTGTGGACTCGGGGTTGTTCCAGCAGACCGCACACAGCCCGTCGTTCTTCGAGCTGGCCAGGCGGATGGGGGACCACGGCAGGGACCTGGTCGACTTCTGCATCCCGTGCAACCCGTACTTCCCCACGTCGGAGATGTTCGACGAGCTCGCCGCCAACCTGGAGATGATGCTCAAGTTCTACCCCAGCGACGCGGACACGATCACCCGCCAGCTCGCGCGCGTCCTCGGGCTCAACCCGGCGACCCTGGCGATGGCCAACGGGTCGACCGAGCTCATCACGTGGATGGACCACCTGTGGATCCACGAGAGCGTCGCGATCCCGATCCCGACCTTCGGGCGCTGGACCGACCAGCCGATGGAGACCGGCAAGCGGGTCGACATGTTCCCGCTGCGTGAGGTGGACTTCTTCCAGCTCAACGTGGACGAGTACGTGCGGTTCATCCGGTCGCGCGGCTCGCGGGTCGCCGTGCTGTGCAACCCCAACAACCCCGACGGCGGGTACCTGCCGCGCCGCGAGGTGGTGCGGTTCATGGACGAGCTGTCCGACCTCGACCTCGTGGTGATCGACGAGTCGTTCATCGACTTCGTCGAGGCCGAGCCCGCGCCGTCGGTGGCGCTCGAAGCCGCGATCCGGCCGAACGTGGTGGTGCTCAAGAGCCTCGGCAAGAACTTCGGGCTGCACGGCATCCGCTTCGGCTACCTCGTCGCGAACCCCGGGCTGGCGCGGAAGATGCGCGGCATCCTCCCGAAGTGGAACCTGAACTCCCTGGCCGAGACGATGGTGTTCATGCTGGGCGCGCACGCCGCCGAGTACCGTGAAAGCCTGCGGCTGCTCGCCCGCGACCGGTACAGCATGGGCATGCAGCTCGCGCGCGTGCCCGAGCTGTCGGTGTACTCGTCGCAGGCGAACTTCCTCCTCGTGAAGCTCGGCCCCGGCGTGGACGGCACCGCGTTGCGGGACCACCTGATCAGCCGCCACCAGGTGTTCATCCGGGAGTGCGGCAACAAGCTGGGGATGAGCAACCACTTCGTGCGCCTCGTCGTCCGCCCGCAGCAGGACGTGGCCCGCCTGATGGACGGCATCGACGACTTCCTGCAACCCAGCTGGGACGACGAGCTCGCCCGCCGCCGTGACGCGCAGAGCGCATGATCACGTAGCCTGGCCGGTGTGACCTTCACTCGCCGCACTCTCCTTGGGGTGGCGGCGCTTCTGCCGTTGCCCGGGTGTGCGGAACAGGCCACGCCGCCGCGCTCGACGCGGCCACCGTCACCGCCGCCGTCCGGGCCGCCCACGACCACCACCACGGTGGCGCGACACGACCGGCTGGCCGAGCTGGAGACGGCGTACGGTGCGCGCCTCGGCGTGTTCGCCTCGGGCACCGGCGGCACGGTCGAGCACCGCGCGGACGAGCGGTTCGCGTTCTGCTCGTCGTTCAAGGGAATCGCGGCGGCCGCGGTCCTGCACCGCAACCCGACGGCGCACCTGGACACCGTGGTCACCTACACCGAGGCCGACCTCCTGCCGAACGCCACCGTCACACCGCGGCACGTCGCCACCGGCATGACGGTCCGCGACCTCTGTGACGCCGCCGTCCGCCACAGCGACGGCACCGCGGGCAACCTGCTGCTGCGCGACCTCGGCGGTCCCGCCGAGCTGACGGCGTTCGCCCGCGAGCTCGGCGACACGGTCACCAGGATGGACCGCACCGAGCCGCACATCACCGAGGCGACGCCCGGCGATCCGCGCGACACCACGTCACCCCGCGCGTTCGGCCTCGACTACCGGAAGATCGTCGTGGGCGACGTGCTGCCGGGGGACAAACGCGCATTCCTCCGCGACCTGTTGGCGCGCAACGCCACCGAGGCGGGCGCGCGGCGCATCCGCGCGGGTGTGCCGGCGGGGTGGACCGTCGCCGACAAGACCGGTACGGGCGGCTACGGCACGATCGTCGACGTCGGCATCGTGTGGCCGCCGTCCGGTGCGCCGCTCGTCGTGTCGGTCATGTCTAGCAAGCAGGCCGAGGACGCCGAGTACGACCAGGCGATCATCGCCGAGGCGACCGCCTACGTGGTGGCGACGCTCACTTGACCGTGCGCCCGCGGGGCGACGGTGCGCTCACCGGGGATCGCGGTGCCGCGGGTGGGCGGCGCTCCGGTGGCCTGCTGCACGGTGGTGACGAGAAATGTCGTTTCACAGCGGTAGTTCCCCGTCCTTCGCGAGCAGCGGCGGGTCGTCGTAGGTGGCCGTGTGCGGGTACTTCAGGTCGCTGCCGGTGTTGAGCACGACGACCTCCTCCGACCCGTCGAGCCACCCGCTCGACCGCAGCCGCGTCACGGCGACGAGCGTCGCGGCGCCCTCGGGACACATCAGCACACCTTCGGTCGACGCGCATTCCGCTTGTGCGGCGAGCAGTTCCGCGTCGTCGACCGCGACCGCCGTGCCGCCGGTGTCGCGGATCGCCGACAGGATCAGGAAGTCACCGATCGCGCTCGGCACGTTGATGCCGAAGGCCACGGTTTCCGCGTTCTCCCAGGGTTCCGCCGTGTCGGTGCCCTGCTCGAACGCCCGCACGATCGGCGCGACGCCCGACGACTGCACGGCCACCAGGCGCGGCAGCTTGCCGGTGATCCAGCCGAGCGTGAGCAGCTCGTCCAGTGCCTTGCGGATGCCGATCAGCCCGACCCCGCCGCCGGTGGGGTAGACGATCACGTCCGGCATCCGCCAGCCGAGCTGCTCGGCGATCTCCAGTCCCATCGTCTTCTTGCCCTCGATGCGGTAGGGCTCCTTGAGCGTCGAGGTGTTGAACCAGCCGTCGGCCACCGCCTGCGCGGCGAGCTTGCCCGCGTCCCCGATCAGACCGTCCACTATGTACAGCCGCGCGCCGGCCAGCGCGCACTCCATGCGCGTGATCTTCGGCGCGTCCTGCGGCATGACGATGAGCGACTCGAGGCCCGCGCGTGCCGCGTAGGTGGCCCATGCCGCGCCCGCGTTCCCGTTGGTGGGCATGGTGATCCGGTCGATGCCCAGTTCCAGCGCACGCGACACGCCGACCGCGGCGCCGCGTGCCTTGAAGCTGCCGGTCGGGAGGGCGCCTTCGTCCTTCACGAGCAGGTCGGGCACGCCGATGCGGGCGCCGTAGGAGCGCAGCGGCAGGATCGGGGTCATGCCCTCGCCGAGCGACACCACGTGTCTGCGGTCACGGACGGGCAGCAACTCCCGGTAACGCCACAGATCGGGGCGCCGCGCCGCGATGTCCGAGGTGGAGATCGAGATCTGGTCGAGGTCGTACCGGGCGAGCAACGGAGTGCCGCACTCACAGAGGTTCTGCGGCTTGTCGGCGTCGTAGTGAGTGCCGCACCGGCCGCACTCCAGGTGGGACAAGGCGCTGTTCCAGTGCTCCGCCAACGGTCTTCCTTCGATCAGGGCGCGTGGGGGACGACGGGCGGGTCGTCCCCCACGCGGGTGAGCGGTTCGCCAGGGGCGCGCGAACTGCTCGGAAGGTGAGACTCGTCGACGCTGACGGCCCTGCTCACAGTGACCCGAGTGGACTCGGCACTGAACCTGTTCTAGCATCGCGCGCTTCGTCGATGCAATATTAGATCCAATATGTGGATGACAGTGTCGATCTGCCCGCACGTGGCAGAGCCGGGGTGGGTACCGTAATCCGGTCACTGACCAGCGGGGAAGGACGGCGATGTCGCTGCCTAGGAGCACCCTGAGCAGCATGGCGTACGGTGAGTTGCGCCAGGCGATCCTCACCGGGCGACTGCAGCCCGGATCACATGTGACGGTGCGCCCACTCTGCGAGGAGTTCGGCCTGTCGGCGACGCCCGTGAAGGCCGCGCTGACCGCGCTGGAGCGGGAGGGGTTCCTCGTGCTCCACCCGCACCGCGGGTTCTTCGTCCCCGAGGTCGAGCGGGACGACATGCAGGAGCTGTACGAGCTGCGTGAGGTGCTGGACGGGATCGCTGCCCGGCGGGCCGCCGCTCTTGCCTCCCGGGACGAGCTGGTCACGCGGTTGACTTCGCTGCTGTGCGAGCAGACGGCCGCGGTCGAGGGACGGGACCTGTCGGCATATGGCGACCTCGACGTGCTGTTCCACCACGAGATCCTGGAGGCCGCGGGCAACCGGCGGCTGCAGCACGTCGCCGAGAACATGATCGGGCAGCTGCGGCTGGGGCGGGCCACGTCGGCGCGGGTGCCGGGGCGGCCGTCGGCTGCTTTGGTGGAGCACCGGGAGATCGTGGCCGCGATCGCCGCCGGGCAGCAGCAGCAGGCCGAGCGGCTGGCTCGGCGGCACGTGCGGAAGTCCGCCAATGCCTTGGATCGGTTCCTTGATCGGGGCGGGCGAGCATCCTGATGGTGTGGCCTCCGGCCCCCGGTTTCCAGCTTACCGGGGTGGGGTGACAGTTTTCGGTGGTGCGCTCGGGTTCTGTGGATAACCGGGCTCGTTGTGGATAACTCGCGGTCTTTGTCGGTGGTCGTCGTTACGCTGGATTTCGGGGGGCCGACGGCCGCTGTTGATGCTCGTGGATAGTTGTGCCGGGATGTCGGTGGTGGTTTACACGGGTGCTTTGTCCTCGCCGGACGTTTGCCCGACTGGGTTGTCCTCGCCGGACGGGCGTCCTGCCGCACGGGCCTCCTCGCCGGAGGGGCAGGTCTCTGGGATGGCCTCGGGTTGGCAACGGGGTTGGTGTGATCGGGCTTCGCCAGGTCGACGGGATGGCAGACAGCAGACGTTTGTATGGGCTTGCGCCCTTGCGCTTTCGTGACACTCCGAAGGGGTCTTTCTCAGCTCGGGCTGGGGCCCGGCTATGGCAGGAACATGCCACAGTCCGGGTGTCCGGCCGGTGGCGTGACGATCAAGCCAGGCCTGTTGGGCTGGCACGCAACGCGAAGGAGACCCTGCTGTCGGCGGGACGACTTGTGAATGCTTACCGCCATATAGCCTATTGACGTCACTCAGTCACCAACCGGACACTAGGCCCATCCGGGTAAACGATTACCCGTCCGCGTATCGACCGTCCCCTGCCTCTGCGGTTGATCGAAAGGTGCCTCGATGTCGAGACTCGCCGTCCTGCTTTGTGTTGCCCTCGTCGTCCTCGGGCTCGGGGCACCATCCGTCGCCGAGCCCCGGGCTGGGAACGGGGTCGTGGGGTGGGACACCTACCGGCGGTTGGATCTCCTCCCCGACCTCGCCGGGGGCTCGCAGACCAAGCAGTTCTCCAGCTTCGGCCGCAACGGGACCAACGAGGACGGGTTCGTCGGCCGCTACTCCTGCCTGCGCACCAACGGGCCCGGCTGCGTGCTGGCCGAAGACCGGGGGCCAGGCGAGGTCCAGTCGATCTGGTTCACGCGGGACGAGGGGAACGTCACCGCCACCGGGAACATCCGGATCGTGCTCGACGGGGTCACCGTCCTCGACGCGAGCCTGCAGCGGGTCGTCGACGGGGACTTCGGCGCACCCTTCGCGTTTCCTCTGGTCACCAACGCCGACCAGACCTCCGGCGGCGTCACCGTCAAGGTCCCGATGCCGTACCGGGACTCGATGTTGATCACCACCACCAACAACCCGCTCTTCTACCACGTCGGGTACCGGGAGTTCGCCGACGCCGCCGGAGTGACACGGTTCAACCCCGCCGACCCGGCCAACGACGTCATCACCCTGCTGCGCAACGCCGGCCGTCAGGACCCCAAGCCCACCCAGCCCGGCGCCACCACCGTCAGCGCCACCGTGTCGCCAGGGGCGAACAGCAGCGCGACCATCGCCAACCTCACCGGGCCCGCCGCGGTCACCGCTGTGCGGATCCGGATTCCCGACCACCTCGCCACCGAGGCGAACCTCGCCGGCCTGCGGATCCGGGGCACCTTCGACGGACGCTCCACTGTGGACGCGCCACTGGGCGAGTTCTTCGGCGCCGGCCTCGGGGAGCGGGACGTCCGGTCGCTGATGTTCGCCATGGACGCCGCACCCGGTGGGTGGTACAGCGCCTGGTGGATGATGCCCTACGCGACCAGCGCGACCATCGGCATCGCCAACACCACCGGTGCCACCATCAGCGGGATCCAGACCCAGGTCACGCACGCGCCCAACGGCAAGTGGACCACCGAGCTGGCCGCAGGCGGCAACGCCGGGCACTTCACGACCCAGTCGCGGTCGGGCAACACCACCCAGGCCCGCGACTGGCTGCTCGCCGACCAGTCCGGGCGTGGTCGGTTCGTCGGCGTCACACAGACAGTGCGCAATGCCATCGCGGGCGGCAACGAGCGCGGGTACCTCGAAGGCGACGAGCGCGTCCACGTCGACGGCTCCCTCACCCCGCAGTGGCACGGCACCGGCACCGAGGACTACTACGAGTCCGGCTGGTACTTCAACCGCGGTGAGTACTCCGGTGTGTTCACCGGCAACACCGGGCACCGCGTCCGGACCGGGGCCTGCGCCGTCGAGTGCGACTCCATGTACCGGCTGCAGATCGGGGACGCGATCTCGTACTCGACCGGGCTGCGGTTCGGGATCGAGCACGGGCCGCAGAACGACATGCCCGTCGCCGAGAGCAGCACCGCTTTCCTCTACACCAAGCCGCAGCTGGCCAACCGGACCACGGACACGATCATCGTCGGGGACGCCGGTAGCCGGTCCGCGCACTCCTACACCGAGTCCGGCGCCGCCTCGCAGTACGGGCTGACCAGCGTGTACGAGGGCGACGACGACCACATCGGGGTCACCGACCAGGTCCGCTCCACCAGCGGTGCCATCAGCTTCCGGCTCGCTGTGGACCCCGCCAACGTAGGCGTGCGCATCAGGCGCTCCAGTGACCAGAACGCCGCCTACCAGACCGCCGCCGTCTCCGTCGACGGCGCAGGCGCGGGCACCTGGGTGCAGGCGCTCGGCAACCAGTCGCAGCGCTGGCTCGACGACGACTTCACGGTGCCGCCGTCGCTGACCGCCGGGAAGTCGAGCATCACCGTGCGGCTCGTGCCCAGTGGACAGGCGTGGACCGCGAGCCGGTACCAGGCGGTCAACCTCGTCGCGCCGTTCACCGACACCACGCCGCCGAGCGGGGTCGCCACCCCGGCCGTCGGCGGGCGCACGCACGCGGTCGCGTTGAGCTGGCCGCCCGCCACGGACAACGTCGGTGTCGCCGCCTACCGCGTGTACGCCTCCACCAACTCGTCCGTGCCGGTCACCGGCGGCAACCTCGTCGGCACCAGCACCACGCCGAGCTTCCGGCACGGGCCGCTACCCGCGAACACCACCCGGCACTACCGCGTCGTCGCGGTCGACCGGGCCGGTAACGCCGGGGCCGCCTCGGGTGTGGTCAGTGCGACGACCACCACCCCGGTCGGCACCGACGTCAACGGGGACCGGCGCGACGACGCCGTGCTGTTCACGCAGGGGTCGGCGAACGACGTCTTCACCGCGACCTCGACCGGCAGCGCGTTCGGCAGCCGGGCCAAGGGGCACGACTTCTTCTCGGTCACCGGTGAGGTGCCGCTGACCGGCGACTTCAACGGCGACGGCCGCTCGGACGTCGTGACCTTCACCCGAGGCGCCGCCGCCGACGTGTACGTCGCGCTGTCCAACGGGACCGGGTTCTCCGGCACGAGTGTGAAGTGGCACGACTTCTTCGCCGCCGGCACCGAGAAGCCCGCGGTCGGGGACGTCAACGGCGACGGGCGCGACGACATCGTCACGTTCACCTGCGGCAGCGCGGGCGACGTGTACGTGGCGCTGTCGAACGGGTCGGGCTTCGGGCCGGGCGTCAAGTGGTCGGACAGCTTCTGCATCAACGACGAGCGGCCAGCGGTCGGCGACTTCGACGGCGACGGGCGGGACGACGTGGTGACCTTCACCGGCGGCACCCGGGGCGACGCGTACGTGTCGCTGTCCAACGGCGGCGCGTTCGTGCAGGAAGGCTGGCTCTGGCACGACAACTTCGCGGTCGGCGCGGAGCTGGCCGGTGCCGCGGACGTGAACGGGGACGGGCGCGACGACGTCGTCACGTTCACGCGCGGCACGACCGCCGACGTCTTCGTGTCCCTTTCGGACGGTGGCCGGTTCGTGCAGAACGCGTGGCGGTGGCATGACTTCTTCGCCGTCGGCACGGAGCTGCCCGGTCTGGGGGACTTCAACGGAGACGGCCGCGCGGACATCGTGACGTTCACCGGCGGCACCGCCGCGGACGCGTTCGTGGCGACCTCGACCGGGAGCGCCTTCCAGGGCACCACGGTCAAGTGGCACGACGACTTCGGTGCGACCGGCGAGATCCCCCGCCCCACCCTCTGAGCGACAGGGACGAACACTCATGCGCGCCAAGAGAATCATGGCGGCCGTGGCCGCGGTCGCCCTCCTCCCGATCACCGCGGGCATCGCCTCGGCGGCACCGCCGGACGGGCCCTCCGCGCCCTGGGCGGACGACACCCCGAAGGCGAGCCGCATGGCCGCCGGGCCGCGGCCCGACTTCCGGGCGCCGTGGCCGTGCGGGCAGCAACGGCAGTACTACCACCACTCCAGTGAGGTCGTGAACGCGCTCGACTTCAACCTCGCGGGCGGCGAGGACCTCGGCACCCCGGCGCTCGCCAGCGCGGCGGGCACGGTCGTCGACGTGGTGTCGGGCACCACCGGTTACGGCAACCACGTGCGCGTCGACCACGGCGGCGGCTGGACCTCGATGGTCGCGCACCTGTCGGCGTTCAGCGTGAGCCGGGGCCAGTACGTGGTCGCTGGTGCCGAGCTGGGCAAGGTCGGCAGCACCGGCAACTCGACCGGCCCGCACCTGCACTACGAGCAGGAGGCGGACGGGGCGAACCAGCCGATCGTCATCGACGGCGTCCCGCTCCGCTACAGCTCGTCGATCTCCTACCACACCAGCGGGAACTGCGGTGGCGGCGCGACCACGATGTTCGGCGGCTCGCCCACCGACTTCAACGGCGACGGCCGCGACGACATCGTCACGTTCAACCAGGGCAGCCTCGCCGACGTGTACGTGGCGCTGTCCACCGGCACCGGGTTCACCGGCACGTCCGTGAAGTGGCACGACTTCTTCGCACCCGGTGGTGAGACGCCGCTGACCGGCGACTTCAACGGCGACGGCCGCGACGACGTCGTCACCTTCACCCACGGCACGCTGAACGACGTCTACGTCGCGCTGTCGAACGGGTCGAGCTTCGGGGCCGGGGTGAAGTGGCACGACTTCTTCGGGCTCGGCGGGGAGATCCCGGCGGTCGGGGACGTGAACGGGGACGGCCGCGACGACATCGTCACGTTCACGCGCGGCACCCTCGGGGACGTGTACGTGGCGCTGTCGACCGGCACGTCGTTCGCCGCGTCGGCGAAGTGGCACGACTTCTTCGCGCTCGGCGGCGAGTTCCCCGCGGTCGGGGACTTCGACGGCGACGGCCGCGACGACATCGTCACGTTCACCCGCGGCACCGCCGGGGACGTGTTCGTCGCGCTGTCCAACGGGTCCGCGTTCACCGGCACCACCGTGAAGTGGCACGACTTCTTCGCGCTCGGCGCCGAGCAGCCCCGCGTCGGCGACTTCGACGGCGACGGGAAGGCCGACATCGCGACCTTCACGAACAACGCGGCCGCGGACGTGTTCGTGGCGACCTCGACCGGCGCCGGGTTCAGCGGCACCACGGTCAAGTGGCACGACTTCTTCGGTCTCGCCGGGGAGTTCCCGTACGCGGGTGACTTCGACGGCGACGGCGCCACCGACGTCGTGACGTTCACGCTCGGCTCCCTCAATGACGTGTACGTGGCGCTGTCGAACCGGACGGCCTTCGGGCCGGGCGTGAAGTGGCACGACTTCTTCGGCCTGAACGGCGAACGAGTCCTCTGAGAGAAAACCCTGCAGAGATGAAGGATTCGCGATGATGAGTTGGAGACGCGGCGCGCTCGTGAGCGCTGCCGTGCTGGCCATGACCGGGATGGGGCTCCCCGCAGCGGCCGCACCGGTCACCGATCCGGCTGCCCCCGGCGACCACGTGCCGCTGTCGGTGGAACCGCTGGCGTGCTCGAGCATCCCGGCCAACCACGACCCGAACGTGATCAGGGTCGTCTACCAGGTCGGGCTCGACCGCAGCGTGTCGCCGAAGGTCATGCTGGCCGCGTTCGAGGCGGGCTGGGTCGAGTCGCACATGAACAACCTCAACTGCGGCGACAAGGACTCGCTCGGCGTGTTCCAGCAGCGGCCCAGCCAGGGCTGGGGCACGCCGGAACAGATCATGAACGTGTCGTACGCGGCCACGCAGTTCTTCGTCCAGGCGCAGCGCAACGAGCCGCTGTACCCGAACTACACGGCAGGCCTGCTCGCGCAGAGCGTGCAGCGGTCGTGCTGCCCAGAGCGCTACGACCAGGCCGAGGGCAAGGCCCGCGCGATGATGGACGAGGCGCGCGGTCTCGTCGGCGGTGCGAAGGCGTTCACCGGCTCGCCGACGGACTTCAACGGTGACGGCCGCGACGACATCGTCGCGTTCAACCAGGGCACCCTGGGCGACGTGTACGTGTCGCTGTCCAACGGCGCGGCGTTCACGGGCACCTCGGTGAAGTGGCACGAGTTCTTCGCCCCCGCCGGTGAGACGCCGCTGACGGGTGACTTCAACGGGGACGGCAAGGACGATGTCGTCACGTTCACCCACGGGTCGCTGAACGACGTGTACGTGGCGCTGTCGAACGGGTCGTCGTTCGGGGCGGGGGTGAAGTGGCACGACTGGTTCGCGCTCGGCGGCGAGGTGCCCGCGGTCGGTGACGTGAACGGGGACGGCCGCGACGACATCATCACGTTCACGCGCAACAACCTCGCGGATGTCTATGTCGCCTTGTCGACCGGCACCTCGTTCGCCGCGTCCGCGAAGTGGCACGACTACTTCGGGCTCGCCGGTGAGGTCCCGGGCGTCGGCGACGTGAACGGGGACGGCAAGGCGGACCTCGTGGTGTTCACCAACAACGCGGCGGCCGACGTGTACGTGGCGACCTCCACCGGCACCGGGTTCTCCGGTACGTCCGTGAAGTGGCACGAGTTCTTCTCGATCGGCGGCGAGTCGCCGCGCATCGGTGACTTCAACGGTGACGGCAGGGCCGACATCGCGACGTTCACCAACAACGCGGCGGGTGACGTGTACGTCGCGACCTCGACGGGGACCGCGTTCGCGGGCACCACCGTGAAGTGGAACGACTTCTTCGCGCTGGCGGGCGAGTTCCCGTACACCGGCGACTTCGACGGCGATGGCAAGGACGACATCGTCACGTTCACGAAGGGCACGCTCAACGACGTGTACGTCGGCGTGTCGACCGGCAGCGGCTTCGCGGGCGGCGCGAAGTGGCACGACTTCTTCGGCCTCAACGGCGAGATCACCCTGTGAAGGAGTGCGAGATGAGACGACGCTTGGCGGCACTCGGCACCGCGCTGACTGTCGCGGTAGGACTGATGAGCGCCCCGACCGCGGCCGCGGCGCCGGAGCAGGGCCCGGTCGGCAGGGCGTTCGCCGCGGCGGCGAGCGAGTTCGACGTGCCCCGCGACCTGCTCGTGGCCGTCGGCTACGGCGAGACCCACCTCGACGGGCACGGCGGCGAACCCAGCCAGGACAACGGGTACGGCGTCATGCACCTGGTCAGCAACCCGGTTCGGCAGACGCTCGAGCTGGCGGCGGAGCTGACCGGCGAGTCCTCGGCCGCGCTGAAGAAGGACACGGCCGCCAACATCCGCGGCGGCGCGGCCGTGCTGCGGTCGATGGCCGACAAGGCCGGGCTGTCGGCGGACGAGCGGAACCGCATCGCCGCCTGGTACCCGGTCGTCGCGCGGTACGGCGGCTCAGGCGACGACGCGGTCGCGCGACTGTACGCGGACACCGTCTACGAGTTGCTGGCCGACGGCATGCAGGTCCGCACGCCCGACGGTGAACCGGTCGTGGTCAAGCCGTACCCCCGCGCGCCGGAACGCGGCCGGTTCGAGCAGGTGCGCGAGGACGGCGTGTCCGCGCAGGGCCTGGACTACCCGAACTCGCGGTGGGTGCCCGCGCACGGCGCCAACTACAGCGCAGGCCGGTCGTCGGCGATCAACCTGATCGTCGTCCACGTGACGCAGGGGTCCTACGCGGGCACGATCAGCTGGTTCCAGAACCCGGCGTCCGGCGTCAGCGCGCACTACGTCGTGCGGTCGTCCGACGGCGAGGTCACGCAGATGGTGCGCGACGGCGACACCGCATACCACGTGCGGTCCGCCAACTCGCGTGCCCTCGGCATCGAGCACGAAGGTTTCGTGGACAACCCGTCCTGGTTCACCGACTCGATGTACCGGTCTTCGGCCGCGCTCACGAAGTGGCTGTGCGAGCGGCACGGGCTGCCGAAGACGCGCCAGTTCATCCAGGGCCACAACCAGATCCCCGGCAACGACCACACCGACCCCGGCCCGCACTGGAACTGGGACTACTACATGAGCCTCGTCGGCAGCGGCGGCTCGGCCGGTGTCCACACGGG
Source organism: Actinophytocola algeriensis (assembly GCF_014203735.1). GTDB lineage: Bacteria > Actinomycetota > Actinomycetes > Mycobacteriales > Pseudonocardiaceae > Actinophytocola > Actinophytocola algeriensis. Next base: position 1,249,918 of record NZ_JACHJQ010000001.1, read on the forward strand.
ATCGTCGACGGACTTCAACGGTGACGGCCGCGACGACATCGTCGCGTTCAACCAGGGCACGCTGGGCGACGTGTACGTGGCGCTGTCGAACGGCGCCGGGTTCGCGGGCACGTCGGTGAAGTGGCACGAGTTCTTCGCCCCCGGCGGTGAGACGCCGCTGACGGGTGACTTCAACGGGGATGGGAAGGACGATGTCGTCACGTTCACCCACGGGTCGCTGAACGACGTGTACGTGGCGCTGTCGAACGGGTCGTCGTTCGGGGCGGGGGTGAAGTGGCACGACTGGTTCGCGCTCGGCGGCGAGGTGCCCGCGGTTGGTGACGTGAACGGGGACGGCCGCGACGACATCATCACGTTCACGCGCAACAACCTCGCGGATGTCTATGTCGCCTTGTCGACCGGTACGTCGTTCGTGGCGTCGGCGAAGTGGCACGACTACTTCGGGCTCGCCGGTGAGGTCCCGGGCGTCGGCGACGTGAACGGGGACGGCAAGGACGACATCGTGGTGTTCAACCAGGGCACCCTCGCCGACGTGTACGTCGCCACCTCGACCGGCACCGGCTTCTCCGGCACGTCGGTGAAGTGGCACGACTACTTCTCCGTCGCCGGTGAGGCGCCGAGGATCGGAGACGTCAACGGGGACGGCAAGGACGACATCGTGACGTTCACGCTGAACGCGGCCGCGGACGTGTACGTCGCGACCTCGACCGGCACCGGGTTCACCGGCACCACGGTGAAGTGGAACGACTTCTTCGGGCTCGGGGCTGAGTTCCCGTACACGGGTGACGCGACCGGTGACGGCAAGGACGACATCCTCACCTTCACCAAGGGCTCGCTGAACGACGTGTTCGTCGGCGCGTCCACCGGCACCGCCTTCGCGGGCGGCGTCAAGTGGCACGAGTTCTTCGGTCTCAACGGTGAAGTGACCCTGTAGGAGGAGGACGTGATGGGCAAGGGGCTGCGCCTGCTGGCGCTCGTGCTCGTGCTGACCGGGCTCGTGGCGGCGCCCGCGGGTGCGGCCCCGGCGCCACCGACGGTGTCGGCGGGCAACTTCATCCGCGTCTACGACCCGTCGGTCGGGGAGTCGGCGCAGTGGTACTACAACGACCACACGCTCGTCCGGGACGTGGTCACCGGCACCTGGCACGTGTACGCGATCACGCACGCCGAGCCGGCGAACCCGTTGGACGAGAAGAACTTCGGGCACGCGACCGCGCCGTCGCCGAACGGGCCGTGGACCAAGCGGCCGTTCGCGCTGACGGCCGACCCGGCGCTCGGCGAGAGCCACATCTGGGCGCCGCACGTCATCCACCACAACGGCGTCTACTACATGTACTACGCGGCCGGGACCCCGGACCACGCCGCGTACCGCATGCACCTCGCGACCTCGACCGACCTGAACACCTGGACCCGCAGCGCGGCGAACCCGCTGTTCACCGACGGGTTCGACGCCCGCGACCCGATGGTCACGCGGGTCGGGCCGACGTGGGTCATGTACTACACGGCGAACAGCACCCCGACCGGCGGCAACCACCAGGTCGCGTACCGGACGTCGACGGACCTCGTGCACTGGAGCGGCAAGCAGGTCGCGTTCTCCCACCCGGCGTCCGGGACGTTCGGCGGTCCGACGGAGTCGCCGTTCGTGATCTTCCGCGGCGGCTGGTGGTACCTGTCGATCTGCTGCGACGCCGGGTACAAGGACACGCGCGTGTACCGCAGCCGGGACCCGTTCCGCTTCTCGGTGAACGACCTGGCGGGCCGGATCGACGCGCACGCGGCGGAGATCGTGACGGAGCCGTCCGGCGCGACGTGGGTGACCGGCGCCGGGTGGGGGCAGGGCGGACTGCACGTGGCGCCGCTGTCGGTCAACTCGTCGTACGCAAACGTTTTCGTGGGTGGTGGCGGCGCGGACTTCAACGGCGACGGCCGCGACGACGTGGTGACGTTCACGCACGACCCGCTGGCGGACGTCTATGTCGCCCTGTCCTCCGGGTCCGGTTTCACGGGCACGTCGGCGAAGTGGCACGACTGGTTCGCGTTGTCGGGCGAGACCCCGCTGACCGGTGACGTCAACGGGGACGGCAAGGACGACATCGTGACGTTCACGCACGGTTCGCTCGCGGACGTCCACGTCGCCCTGTCGACCGGGTCCGCGTTCGCGGGCGCGGCCAAGTGGCACGACTTCTTCGCCATCGACGGCGAGGTGCCCGCGGTCGGTGACGTGAACGGGGACGGTCGCGACGACATCATCACGTTCACGCGCAACAACCTCGCGGATGTCTATGTCGCCTTGTCGACCGGCACGTCGTTCGCGGCGTCGGCGAAGTGGCACGACTTCTTCGGCATCGCGGGCGAGTCACCGGGCGTGGCGGACGTGAACGGCGACGGGCGCGACGACATCGTGACGTTCACGCACGGCTCGTCGGCGGACGTGTACGTGGCGCTCTCGAACGGTTCGTCGTTCGGTGCGTCGGCCAAGTGGCACGACTCGTTCGCGGCGGGCCTCACGGACCCCCGGCTGGGTGACGTGAACGGCGACGGCAAGGCGGACGTCGTCCAGTTCAGCCGCGAGGGCGTGGTCCACGTGGCACTGTCGTCCGGTACGTCGTTCGGCACTTCGCGGAAGTGGCACGACTTCTTCGCGCCACAGGGCGAGTTCCCGTACGTGGGCGACTACGACGGCGACGGCCGCACGGACATCGTGACGTTCACGAAGCTGCCGGGCGCGGACACGTACGTCGCGCTGTCGACCGGCACGGCCTTCGGCCCGGGCCCGAAGTGGCACGACTACTTCGGCCTCCCCGGCGAAACCACGCTGTAGGACGACGGCCACCGCGGGCTGGGCGACAGCCCGCGGTGGCCGAGCTCCGTGGCTCAGCCGACGCAGATGACCAGCAGGCAGCTCTCCACGTGGACGGCGTCGATGACCGGGCCGAACCCGCTGCCGGTGGTGCTCCGGAATTCCAGCGTGGCGGACGTGCTGGTGGCGAGGAAATGCGTGTGTTTCTTGACGTATCCCATGTCTGTGAACGTCTTCCCCGTGATGTCGAACGCGAAGTTCTGGATCACGTTGCCGTTCGCGAGCACCTGGCCGGTTTGATCGCCGGGCCCGAGGCCGGGTTTCCCGCCAGGTAGTACGTCACCCGGTGCGTCGCGGGCGGACATGTCTGTGTTGCTCGGCTTTTCGGGGATTCGACGTGCGGAAACGGCCCAGCACGTGCCGGGAATTCCGGAAAGTATTACCCGGAAGTGGGGCCGGGTGGGCTCATTGGGTGAAAGAAAGGCCGCGCGCGGCCAGTTCCTCTTCCAGGATCCGGATCGCCTTGGGGCCGACGCCGTGAATCTTCAGGAGTTCCTTCGATGTCATCGTGGTCAACTGCTCGTAGCGGGTGTAGCCGTTCAGCGCCAGCTCGCGCGGTGCCACCTTGCCCATGCGCTGGGGGAACTCGGTCTCGTCCACGCCGACGAATCTAGGCCACCACGCCGGGCTGGAGCCACCCTCGGATCTCCGCGCGTTCGCCGTCGGACAGGACCATCGGCACGTCCGCGGCGAGTGCGAGCACGTTCTCCGCGAACGCCTCCGCCAGTTTCCCGGCGTCGAGGCCGGGGTGTGGCCAGGCGATCCCCTGGTGCCGCAGGCCCACCACCACGAAGTGCACCGCGGGCCGGGACACCGGACGGCCGAGCTCCGCGCACCGGTCCCGCGCCCTGCGTTCCGCCTCGGCCTGGTCGCCGTCACCGTCGGAGTCGCCGACCTCGGCGAGCACACCGAACAGCGTCGCGTACGTCTCCGGGGACAGCATGGGCGCGTCGACCAGCCTGCTGACCCGGTCCACCACCTCGGACATGTTCAGCGCGGCCTGTGCGCTCGCCGTGTGCCGCGTCGGGTCGTACAGCCAGCCAGGCGACCGCCTGCTGTCGACGCGCAGGTGCTCGTCGGTCATCTGCGCGATGAACTTGCCGAAACTCCCGCTGCCCGCCCAGTTCGTGGTGTCGACCGACAGACCGACGGTCTTGCGGACCTCGTGCGCCACCCGTGCCATCACGACCGGCTCCGCCGCCGACGACACCAGGTCCCGCACCACCTGCCGCATCCGCGTCCGCAGCTCGTCCAGTTCGATGGGGACCGGTGCGGGTGACTCGTCCTCCACCGCCAGGCCCAGCGCCTCGTCGAGGAACACCGAGTCGGGGATCGCGAAGTCGCACGCCGCCTGCAACGCCGCCGCGGCCGGTCCGCTGACCAGCATGGCGGTGCGGCGGTCGTGCTCCCGTAATCGCAGCAGGACGGGCGTGAAGTCGGCGTCGACCGACAGGACGATGAACTCGTCGTACCGCTCCGGGTGCGTGAGCGTGTCGAGGATGTCCAGCACCATGTGGATGTCGGCGCTGTTCTTGCCCATCGTGGTCAGCGCGGGGCAGTCGACGACCCGGAACCCGGCGCGCGTGAAGTACGGCCGGTACTGCCCGGACCGCGCGGGCTCGAGGTAACAGATGCGCCGCAGCAGCTTGCGCGGCTGGTCGTCGAGGTCCACCACGAGCGGGCCCAGCGTCCGCTCCATCCACTGCACCCACCGGGCGGGCTGGGTCGCGAACCGCCGCCCCGCCTCCGGGCTGGACTCGCACAGCCCGCGGTGCACGTTCTCGAAGTCGACGAAGAGCGCGGCCCTGCGGTGGCCGTCGGCCGCGAGCTGGTTGGCGTGCACGCATACACCCCCGTTGTGACCCCGATGCACTACGAATCGTCGTCACACGAGTGGTGTTACAGCCCCAGTTCGTCGCGGAGGTCGGGCTCCTCGATGCCGTGCGTCTCCCGGATCTCGACACCGTTGCCGCCGAGTGCGAACACGCCGTAGTCGGTGTACACGCGGCTCACGCATCGCAGACCGGTCAACGGGTACGTGCACGACGGCACCAGCTTCGGCACGCCGGCTTCGGTGAAGAGCGTCATCATCACGTACACCTGCTTGGCGCCGATCGCGAGGTCCATCGCGCCGCCCACCGCGGGGATCGCGCCGGGTTTGCCGGTGTGCCAGTTCGCGAGGTCGCCGTCGAAGGAGACCTGGAACGCGCCGAGCACGCACACGTCGAGGTGCCCGCCGCGCATCATGGCGAACGAGTCGGCGTGGTGGAAGTACGACGCGCCAGGGGTTTCCGTGACCGGGACCTTGCCCGCGTTGATCAGGTCGTGGTCCACCTCGTCGTCCTGGGCGGCCCGTCCCATGCCGAGCATGCCGTTCTCGGTGTGCAGGATGACGCCCGCGTCCGGCGCCAGGTAGTCCGCCACCAGCGTCGGCTGCCCGATGCCGAGGTTCACGTACGAGCCGGGCGGGATGTCGGCGGCGACCAGCTTCGCGATGCCAGCGCGGTCGAGACGACCCGGTGTCCGACGGTTCGCTCCGCTCACGCCCCCGCCCCTTCCTCCGCGAGTACGGCGGGCGACGGGCACGCCACCACCCGGTCCACGAAGATCCCGGGCGTCACCACCACTTCCGGGTCGAGTGAACCGGGTTCGGTCACCGACAGCACCTGCGCGACGGTCAGCTTCGCGGCCGTCGCCATGACGGGCCCGAAGTTGCGGGCGGTCTTGCGGTACACCAGGTTCCCGAGCGCGTCCGCCTGCCGCGCCTTGATCAACGCGACGTCGCCGTGGATCGGGAACTCCAGCACGTAGTCCCGGCCGTCGATGGTCCGCGTTTCCTTGCCCTCGGCGAGCGGGGTGCCGACACCGGTGGGGCAGTAGAACGCGCCGATCCCCGCGCCCGCGGCCCGCAGCCGCTCCGCGAGGTTGCCCTGCGGCACCACTTCCAGCTCGATCCGCCCCGACCGGTACAGCTCGTCGAACACGTACGAGTCCTTCTGCCGGGGGAAGGAACACACGATCCGCCGCACCCGGCCCGCGGCGAGCAGCGCGGCGAGCCCGTGCGACCCGTTGCCCGCGTTGTTCGACACGATCGTCAGGTCCGTGGCCCCGTTCCGCAGCAACGCGTCGATCAGCTCGACCGGCTGACCGGCCGTGCCGAACCCGCCGACGAGCACCGTCGCCCCGTCGGTGACCCCGGCGACGGCCTCGTCGGCGGACTCACAGATGGTGGTCACGCCACGTTCTCCAACACCACCGCTAGCCCCTGGCCGACCCCGATGCAGATCGCGGCGACACCCCAGCGGTGGCCGTCGGTCCGCATGACCTTCGCGAGCGTGCCCAGGATCCGGCCGCCCGACGCGCCGAGCGGGTGCCCCAGCGCGATCGCGCCGCCGCGCGTGTTCACGATGTCCGGGTCGATCTTCCACGCGTCCACGCACGCGAGCGACTGCACCGCGAACGCCTCGTTCAACTCCACCGCACCCACGTCCGACCAGGTGATCCCGGCCCGCTCCAGCGCCTTGTTCGCCGCCGCCACCGGCGCGTACCCGAACCGCCGCGGCTCCAGCGCGTACGCGGCCCGCCCGGCGACGCGCGCGACCGGGTCGCGGCCGAGGTCCGCCGACTCGGCCGCCACCAACACGGCCGACGCGCCGTCCGACAGCGGCGACGCGTTGCCCGCGGTGATCGTCCCGTCGGTGCGGAACGAGGGCTTCAGCTTCGCGAGCTTGTCCGCCGACGTGTCGGCGCGGATGCCCTCGTCCCTGGTCAGCTCGCCGGCGGGGACGGTGATGTCGTCGTAGAACCCGGCCTCCCACGCGGCGTGCGCGAGCCGGTGCGACCGCTCCGCGAACGCGTCCTGCCGCTCGCGGGAGATGCCGAACTCCTCCTGCAGCCGCTCGTTGCACTCGCCGAGGGAGACCGTCCACTCCTTCGGCATGTTCTTGTTCACCAGCCGCCAGCCCAGCGTGGTCGACACCGCCGTCACGTCCCGCGCCGGGAACGCCCGGTCCGGCTTGGGCAGCACCCACGGCGCGCGGGTCATCGACTCGACGCCACCAGCCACGACGACGGTCGCGTCACCGGTCTCGATCTGCCGCGACGCCGACATGACCGCGTCCAGGCTGGAGCCGCACAGCCGGTTGACGGTCGAACCGGGCACGGTCACCGGCCAGCCCGCGAGGAGCACGGCCATCCGGCCGACGTTGCGGTTGTCCTCGCCGGCGCCGTTGGCGAGGCCCAGCGTCACCTCGTCGACGGCGGCCGGGTCCAGGCCGGGTGTGCGGTCGGCGATGGCCCGCAGGACGGTCGCGGCCAGGTCGTCCGGCCGCTCCTTCGCCAGCCCACCGTCGAACTTGCCGAAGGGCGTCCGCACCGCGTCGTAAACGAAAGCTCCGCTCATGAATGTCCAGGGTAGGTAATGAACACCGTCTCCCGATCGCCCTGAAGTGTGACGTCGAACCGAAGTCCGCCCGCGTCCTTCTCCGCGACCAGCGTCTCGCGGCGGTCGGGCGGCAGCGACAACAGGAACGGATCGGCCGCGCCAGGCAGGTAGACCCGGGTGAACAGCCGGTTCATCAGGCCGCGCGCGAACACGGTCATCGCGATGAACGGGGCGCCCGGCATGACTGTGGTGAACGAGTACTCGCCCACGTTGTTCGTGCTCGCCCGGCCCCAGCCGGTGAAGGTGTGGCCGTCGCGGTGCAGCGACCCGGCCTTCCTCGGCACGTCGCCGGTGCGGTCGGCCTGCCAGATCTCCAGCAGCGCGTCCGGCACCGGCGCGCCTGCTCCGTCCAGGACCACGCCGTGCAGGCGGATCGCGTCCGGGTGGCCCTTCGGCACCAGGTCCGGGCCGCCCTCGTAGGGCAGCGCGTACCCGTAGAACGGGCCGATCGTCTGGCCCGGCGTCGGGCGGCTGACCGGGTGATTCGTTCCGGAAGCCCCGATCATGCCGACTCGCTCCACGTGCGGTGGCCGCCGGTCAGCACGATGTCCCAGCGGTAGCCGGTGGCGACCTCGGGCAGCGTGACGTCGTGGTCGTAGGTCGCGACCAGCCGGTCGCGGGCCGCCGGGTCGACGATCGACTGGTAGATCGGGTCGAGCCCGAACAGCGGGTCGCCCGGGAAGTACATCTGCGTCACCATCCGCTGGGTGAACTCGCTGCCGAACAGCGAGAAGTGGATGTGGGCAGGCCGCCACGCGTTCACGTGGTTGCGCCACGGGTAAGGACCCGGCTTGATCGTCGTGAACCGGTAGGTGCCGTCCGGCCCGGTGAGGCAGCGGCCCACCCCGGTGAAGTTCGGGTCCAGCGGCGCGGGGTGCTGGTCGCGCTGGTGCAGGTAGCGGCCCGCCGAGTTGGCCTGCCAGATCTCCACCAGCTGGTTCGCGACAGGCTTGCCGTCGCCGTCGGTGACCCGCCCGGTCACGACGATGCGCTCGCCGATCGGCTCACCGAGGTGCTGGATCGTCAGGTCGGCCTCGAGCGGGTCGACGTCCTGCGGCCCGAACACGGGCGCGAACAGCTCGACCGCCTCGGGATCGGCCTGGTACGGGGACTTCGTCGGATGGCGCAGGATGCTGCTGCGGTAGGGCGCGTAGTCCAGCCGCGGCTGGGTCTCCTCGCCCGTACGCGTCGCGGCGATCGCCGCGATCTCGGCACCGATCTCCGCCTGCGTCGTCGCCGCGGCGTCCGATGACGCACGAACTGCTTCGGTCACGACGACAACGTTAGGCCGGACGGCCGTGTGGGTGCGAGACTTCTGTTCCACTGAGCGGAAGGACGATCTAGGTGTCGGGCAACAGCGCACGACCGGGCACCACCGTCGCGTCGCGCGTGCTGGCCGTGCTCGGCGCGTTCGACGACGAGCACCGGGCCATGACGCTCACGGTGCTCGCCAGGCGCGCGGACCTGCCGATGGCGACCGCGTTCCGGCTCGTCGGCGAGCTGGTCGAGTGGGGAGCGCTGGTGCGGCGGGACTCGGGTGAGTATGTGATCGGACGGCGCCTGTGGGACCTCGGGCTGCTGGCGCCGGTGCAGTCCGGGCTGCGGCAGATCGCGTCGCCGTTCCTGCACGACCTGTACGCGGCCACACTCGCGACCGTGCACCTCGCGGTGCGCGACGGCACCTCGGTGCTCTACCTCGACCGGCGGGCCGGGCACGTGTCGGTGCCGGTGGTCAGCGACGTCGGGTCGCGGCTGCCCATGCACGCGACCGGCGTCGGCAAGGTGCTGCTCGCGCACGCGCCCGACGACGTGCGGGCCTGGGTGTTCCGCAACCTCACCCGCGTCACCGCGTACACGGTCACCCAGCCGGGGCGGCTGCGGACCGAGCTGCGGCGCGTGCACCGCGACGGCTACGCGCAGACCACCGAGGAGATGAGCCTCGGCGCGTGCTCGGTGGCCGTGCCGATCACCGCGCCGGACGGTCCCGTGGTGGCGGCACTCGGCATCGTCGTGCCGAGGCTCGGCCGCGACCGCCCCCGGCTCGTCGCCGCGCTGCAGGTGGCGGCCCAGGGCGTCGGCCGCAGCATCGACCTGACCCGGACTTCTCTGGACTTCCACTGAGCGGAAGTCCGCGTTGTTGTGTGCACCCCGGCGTCGGGTATTGACTGAGTGCATGCGAACCCAGGTCGCCATCATCGGCGCGGGCCCGGCGGGGCTGCTGCTGTCCCACCTGCTCAGGGCGGGCGGCGTGGAGTCGGTCGTGGTCGAGACACGCACCCGTGACTACGTCGAGTCCCGCATCCGCGCCGGCATCCTGGAGCACTCGACGGTGGAGCTGCTGAGATCGGCGGGCCTCGGCGACCGGATCGCCCGCGAGGGCGACGAGCACCGCGGGATCCACCTGCAGTGGCCGGGGGAACGCCACCACCTCGACTTCGTGGACCTGGTCGGGCGCAGCGTGTGGGTGTACGGGCAGACCGAGGTGCAGAAGGACCTCGGCCGCGCCGGTGACCGGGCAGGCCAGCAGATCATCTACGACGTGCGGGACACGGCCGTGCACGACCCGGCCGACCCGTACGTGACGTTCACGGTGGACGACCGGCCGGCGCGGGTGGACGCGGACGTGGTCGTCGGCTGCGACGGCTCGTTCGGGCCGACCCGCGACGTGGTGCCGGGCCAGACCTGGCAACGGACCTATGACTACTCCTGGCTCGGGGTCCTCGCGGACGTGGCGCCGTCGACCGACGAGCTGATCTACGCCTGGCACCCGGACGGGTTCGCGCTCAACTCGATGCGCTCGCCGACGGTCACCCGGCTGTACCTGCAGGTTCCGTCCGGCACCGACCTCGCGGAGTGGCCGGACGAGCGGATCTGGGACGCGCTGTCCGACCGGCTCGGGCACGGGCAGGACGGCTGGAAGCTCGCCAGGGGGCCCATCACCGACAAGAGCGTGCTGCCGATGCGCAGCAACGTGGCGGCCCCGATGCGCCGCGACCGGGTGTTCCTCGCGGGCGACGCCGCCCACATCGTGCCGCCGACCGGTGCGAAGGGGCTGAACCTGGCGTTCGCCGACGTGGCGCTGCTGGCACCCGCGCTGGTGGCGTTGCTGCGGGAGAAGGACCCTCGGCTCGCCGACGAGTACTCCGACCGCGCGCTGCGCCGCGTCTGGCGGTGCACGCACTTCTCGTGGTGGATGACCACGATGCTGCACTCGACGGACGACCCGTTCGACCGGCAGCTGCAGCTGTCGCAGCTGCGGTGGGTGACGTCGAGCGAGGCGGGCGCGCGGGGCCTGGCGGAGAACTACGCGGGGCTGCCGATCGGGTTCTGACTCACACGAATGCGACCACGAGGAGAACGGCGACCACCAGCGCGACGAGAACGGTTCGCATAACCCCACATGTAACCCTGATAGGGGTTATTCTGCAAGCAGCTTGACGAGCTGCTCCGGTGGAGTGGTGCCCGGGCGGTCGCTGACCTGGCCCTCCCCGAGTTCGACCACGCGCAGGCGGCCGTCGGCGTGGCGGGCCAGGTCGACCGTGACGAACGGCAGCGCCAGCGCCCGCACCAGCGGCGTCAGCTCGGCCAGGTCCACCTCCGCCGGTCGCGCGTCCGGGGTGTCCGGGTGCGCGGTGATCAGGCGGCACGCGCCGGCCACCCACCACGTGCGGATCTCCGCGCCGGAGAACGTCTCGAACCGGCGCAGCACGAACCCGCCCGTGAAGTCCTCCGCCCGCAGCTCGAGGAAACGGCTCGCGACCCGCCATGCCGCGTCACCGTCCGCGAGTGACGGGATGTACACGGTCTCGTCCCAGTGGTGCTTCATCGACTTCGTGTAGTCGCGCAGCACCGCGGGCCCGTCACCGAGGCGCTGCCGCGCGGCGTCGAACGCGGTGCGGGAGGAGTCCTCGGTCCACTCGGCGGCCGGGGTCAGCGGTGCGAGCGCGGCGTGCCAGCCGGGCAGCTCGTGAGCGGTGCGGTACTGGTCCGTGGTCGTGCGCAGGGTGGCGCCGCGGGCCGACAGCGCCCGTTCGAAGGCCGCGTAGTCGGCCGATCGGAGCATCCAGCCGCGGTAGAAGGCTGTGCCCTCCGGCACACCGCGCACGGCCCGCGCCGGGTCGCGCGGCACGGCGTCGTGGTCGATCAGCGCGTACGGGATGCCCAGGTCACGGGCCGCTTCGGCCTCCGGCGCGAAGTGGTCGTCGACCCGGCGCGGCCGGAACGGATCGCAAGGGAACAGGAGCACGTGCCCATCGTCGCGGACCGCGCAACGCGAATATCCCCTGTGGCCGCGAGGAAACCAGGGCGGCATGCGGCTCACGGCGAGACAGCGCGAAGGATTCCTCCAGGCGGGCAAGGCGGCGGTCGCGGCGGCCATCGCCTATCTCGTGGCACGGCAGGTGCACGCGCCGCAGTCGTTCATGGCGCCGTACGCGGCCGTGTTCATGATGTCCGAGACGGTGTACCGGTCGTTCGCGGAGGCCGTGCGGACCGTCGCGACCCTGGTCCTTGGCGTGCTGCTCGCCTTCGTGACGATCACCGTCATCCCGAACGTGGCCATCGCGCTACCCGTCGCCGTCTTCGTGGGCGCCGCGATGGGGCAGTGGCACCGGCTCGGCGACAGCGGCATCTGGATCGGCGTGACCGCGCTGCTGATGCTGGCGTACGGCACCGCGGGCAACGCGGACTACCTGCAGTACCGGGTGATCGAGGGGGTGCTGGGCGCGGTGATCGGGCTCGCGGTGAACATGTTCGTCCTGCCACCACTGCACCTGCGCGCGGGCCGCCAGGCCGTCGAGGACGTGGCAGCCGAGCTGGAGGACCTGCTGCACGCCGTAGCCGACGGCCTCCGCCGCGACTGGGACGATGGCCACGCCCGCCTGTGGCAGCGCCGCGCGCGGCAGCTCGAGGACGTCGTGCGCGGTGCGGAGCACGCACGCGGGCGTGGGCGCGAGAGCACCAGGTACAACCCGCGCTGGCTGCTGCGCCGAGGCCGGGAGACCGACGACGGGACCCAGAGCCTCGGCAGCCTGTACGAGGTCGCGCGGCAGGTGCAGCACATCACGGAGGCACTCCACGCCGCCGCGGCGGGCAACGCACCGGTCGCAGGCGAGTGGTTCACCGGCTCGTACGCCGAGTTGCTCGACGCCCTGGCCGCGGCCGTCTCCACCCACCACGACGCCGAAACCACGAGGGCGTCACCCTGCAGCGTGGCCGAGGCGCGCGACCGCAGCCGATCCCGGCGCCGGGAACTGGTGGAGCGCGGCGAGCTGGCCAAGGACGGGGTGCGCCTGGACTGGAGCACCCAGGCCACGCTGCTGCTGGCAGTGGAACGAGCATGCGACGCGGTCCTCGACGGTCACAGTTAGTGCGGTGTCCACCAGCGTTTGCCGGGTCCTGCGGCGGATCCGGCCAAGCCGACGGTGATCGTCGTACCGGGGAGGGGTGGTATGCCGTGAAAGCGCCTTTCACGGCACAACGGGATGGCAGGCAGACCGACCCATGCCAGAGAACCGAAGATGCCAACTGGGTAGCCATCCCAGAGACCTGCCCCTCCGGCGAGGAGCCGCCGGAGGCGAACCCGTCCGGCAAGAAGCCGCCGGCAAACCCGCCCGGCGAGAACGCCCGTCCGACGACGACACCCGTCCGGCGAGGACAAAACCACGAACCCACCCGGCCAACGCAAGTGGACACTAGGCGTAGGGATCGGTGATCTCCCGCAGCTTGCCGAGGATCTGCCGCAGCTGGGCCAGGTGGCGTTTGCCGAGGTGCGTCGCCCACTCGGCCTCGACCTCGGCCACGGCCGCGGCGGCGATGGGAAGAGCGTCCGCACCGCGTCCGGAGATGCGCACGAGACGTGCCCGCTTGTCGGTCGGGTCCGGTACGCGCTCGACCCAGCCCGCCTTCTCCAGCTGGTCGACGAGGAACCCGGCGGTCTGCTTGGTCACCTGCGCCTGCTCGGCGAGGTCCGTCAACCGCGTCCCGCCGGGCCCGATGCGCTGGACGATCTTCATCTGCGCGGTGGTGATGTCGCGGTAGCCCGCGTCGTGGAGTGCCTGGACGACCCGGTTCTCCAGCGACCGGTACGGGATGTAGAGCAGCAGCCCGGTGTTGAGCTGGTCCTCCGTCACGGAGCCCCCTTGACGTTGGTCAGAGAATCTGACTTAATTTGGTCAGCGCATCTGACTAATGCTAACGGGAGGTTCCCATGGACCGTGAGCAGCGCTGGCGGGCGATAGAACAGGAACGGCTGAAGCTGGCTTCCCTGCTCGACACCCTGACCGCCGAAGAATGGGACCGTCCTTCCCTGTGCGAAGGCTGGCGTGTGCGCGATGTGGCCGCACATGTGTCGCTGGCGCCGCAACCGCCGGGCGTGCTGGACATGCTCGTGTGGGCCGTCCGCGCACGCGGCCGCTTTCACCGCCTGAACCACGACATCTCGGTGGCCCACGCTGATGCGCGGCCGGTCGCCGGGCTGGTCGCGGACCTGCGGGCGCACGCGGCCTCCCGTCGGTTGCCGCCGTTCACCAACAGCCGCAACATCCTCTACGACACGCTGGTACACGCCCAGGACATCGCGATCCCGTTGCAGCGGCCGCATCCCATGCCGGTGGCCGCCGCTGCCGATGGTGCGACCCGGGTGTGGTCGATGGGGTGGCCGTTCTGGGCTCGGCGGCGGCTGGCGGGCTACCGGTTGGTGGCCACTGACGTGGAGTGGCAGGCCGGCGGTGGCGTGCGGGAGGTCAGCGGGCCCATCGAGGCGTTGCTGCTTCTGCTCACCGGGCGCACCGCTGCGCTGCATCGACTCGGCGGTCCTGGCGCCTGTGCGTTGACCGCGGAACTCGGCGAGCGTCGCCGAGCTTGACGGTCGCGGCCCGCATCGCCGCGATGTGGACCAACACGGTTCGTGGCGCCACGCAGCCAACCCAGGTGTGCGCTTCGAACGCTGCCACGCTGCCGCGCTTCGCACGGTGTCGCGCTGCGCCGTTGCCGCTCGGAGCCTGGGCGTCGAGCCGCCCTGTCTCCCTCGTCGATCTCCTTTCTGTCGCTACACTCCGGCCGCCACTACGGGCGCATGGACGGGGTCGGCATGGACGAGAGGCTCATCCGGGCGAACGAGCTGTACGAGCGGGCCGTGTTCGGTGGTGACGATGCCGCTCTCGTGGCCGCCGACCGGGAGCTCGACGCGATCGACGCCGATCTCGCGCTTGCCAGGGGCAAGGTCGTGCACGCGCGGTTCCTGGCACGCAGGGTCGAGGATCCGGCTGAGCTTCCGCTCTTCGAGCGGGCCGTCGGTCTCTACCACCGGGTCGGCGACGAGCGCGGCGAAGCCGAGGCCCTGTTCTGGGTCGCCACCTACCACCAGGTCGTCCGCGACGACCACGACACCGTCGTGCCCGTGCTCGGGCGGGCGCGTGCGCTCGCCACCCAGGCAGGCGACGACCTCACCCTGTCCTACATCCTGCGGCACCTCGGGTTCGTCGAGCAGGCCGCCGGGCGGGTCCCGGCAGCACGGGAGCTGTTCGTCGAGTCGACCGAACTGCGGCGCAAGATCGGGTTCCAGGCCGGGGTCGCGGCCAACCTCGTCGGGCTCGCCCACCTCGCCGACGATCCCGGGGAGGCGCGGGCGCACCTCGACGAGGCGGTCGCCGTCGCACGTGAGTGCGGGGCGGACGCCGTGCTCGGGTGGGTCGCGGAGGCCAGGGCGAAGCTCGGTTAGGTTTCGGCCGCCACCCGCTCCAGCCACTCCGACACCAGGGCGTCGAACAGCGCCGGCTGCTCGAACTGCAGGTTGTGACCCGCCACGTCGAGCACCGCGAACGTCGCCCTCGGTAGTGGGGTAAGAGCGCCCACTGGTCGTTGTAGCCCACCACGTCGTCCTGTCGGCCTGCCAGGATCAGCGCGGGACGGCGGAACTCCTCGCCACCCTCCGGGTCGTCGGACAGCAGCCACCGCCGCCGGATGCGGGCCAAGGCCTCCTCGTCGGCCACCGCCAGCCCTGGCTCGATCTCGTCGGTGAACCGGCGCAGTGTCTCCGGGGAGGACACCACCGCGATCGACGAGAACTCCTCGTTCTCCGGCAGTCCCGGCGCATGCCGCAGCACCTGTCGTGGCGGTACGTCCCTCGTCGAGTGCTCCACCGCCACGCCGATCGGGCAGATCAGGGCCAGCCCCAGCACCCGCGGCCCCAGCGCCCGCGCGAGCCCGCGTGCCAGGTACCCGCCGTAGGACTCACCCACCAACAGGAACGGCTCCGTGCCGATGGTGTCCGACACGAACTCGCGCACCGCCGACAGCACGTCGTCCGACGACGCGACCGACGGCGGGGCAGGGGACCCGCCCATGCCCGGCAGGTCCGGGTACAGCCGCCGGTACCCCGGTTTTCGCTCGAACACCGGCTCCAGGCAACCGAGCATCAGCCGGTGGTCCGGGGTCCAGCCGTGCAGTGCGAGAACAGGGGTGCCGGTGCCGATGTCGACGTGGTTCAGGTTCATGGCGGGCATCATGCAGCAGAGCACCGACAATTCTGGGAGAAGCCGATGCCGGACAGCCCCGACGTGCCGGACGACGTCCTCGAGCGCCTCCGCGCGCTGTGCACGGCGCTCCCCGGCGTCTACGAGGAACAGGCCTGGGTCGGCACCCGCTGGCTGGTCCGCAAGAAGACCTTCGCCCACGTCCTCGGCATCAGTGACGAGTACCCGCCCGCCTACACCCGCGAAGTCCCGTACGTCGGCGACGCCACCGTCCTCACCTTCCGCGCCGACGGCGACGAGCTCGCCGCGCTGGTCGGCACCGGGCACCCGTTCTACAAGCCGAGCTGGCACCCGCAGGTCGTCGGCATGGTGGTCGAACCGGACGCGGACTGGGACGAGATCGCCGAGCTGCTCACCGAGAGCTACTGCCTGCGGGCGCCGAAGAAGCTGGCGGCACAGGTTTCCCGGCCGGGTCCCGCAGAAGGCGGACCGGGCTGAACCCCGACGGCACCGGGCACGCGAGCATCAGCAGGCGCGCTGCGCCGGACCGGTCAGGAATCGAGAAGCACCCTCGCCGCGACCGCACCTAGCGTGACGGCCATGGCAGAGAAGAAGAAGCGCAAGCCCGGTACACCAGGGGCGTTCTCGCGGTGGACGCAGCAGAAGGCCAACGCCCGCATGACACGCAAGGTCCGCGGTGGCAGAGGTCAGTTCATGGGCATGGACGTGCTGATCCTGAACACCGTCGGCAGGCGGTCGGGGCAGCCGAGGGAGACCCCCGTCGCGTGGTTCGCCGACGGGGAGGGCGCCCGGCTGATCGTCGCGTCCGGCGGCGGGAGCCTGAACCCGGACTGGCACGCGAACCTGATGGCGCACCCCGGCCGGGCGACCATCGAACTGCCCGGCCAGGAGCCCGTCCCGGTGACGCCGCACCAGCTCGCCGACGCCGAGCGGGAGGAGGCGTGGGCGCGGATCACCGCCGCCCAGCCCCGGCTCGCGAAGTACCAGGCCAAGTCCGACCGGCAGTACCCGGTCATCCGCCTCACCACACGGTGACCTGCACGAGGACCGCCGCGGGCGCGCCGAAGTAGCGCGACCAGAAGAAGCGCCGCGCCGCGTCAAGGTGGAGCGGTTGCGCCGCCGCCGGGATGCCGCAACCGCTTGATCGCCCCAAATCCTGCCCGAAAAGACCGACTGAACCGAGCCACCGACCGGTACGTGTATCCCCTGAGCGGGTTGGTGGCTCATTGTCGGCATACGCAAGGACAGGAGAAGGTCATGGCGCAGCGTGGTCCGCTGGTCACCGCCGCCGTCGTGGTGGCTGGTCTCGTGGGTCTCATGGCGGCCAACGCGTCGGGTGGTCTCGTCACCGCGGGCAACACGACGCCCGGTCAGGAGAACGTCGCGGCGACGGAGACCACGCAGCCACCGGTCACCACCGAGCCGCCCGCGCCGCCGGTGACGACGACCGAGCCGCCCGCGCCACCCGCGTCGACGACGACCGACCTCCCGGCACCGCCGGAGCCCGAGTTCCCGGCCGAGGCGGTCTTCGCCGGCCGCGCCGCGGACAGCCCGATGGCGATCGCGGTCGCGGTCAAGGGCGACGAGGCCGCCGCGTACCTCTGCGACGGCGCGAACGTCGAGACCTGGCTGAAGGGCACGGCCGTGGAGGGCACGGTCGACCTGAAGTCCAAGGACGGCGCCAACACGCTGACCGCGGAGCTGACCGGCGAGAACCTCAACGGCACCATCACGATCGCGGGCCAGCCGCTGCAGTTCAGCCTCGCGCCCGCGCAGGCGCCCGCCGGCCTGTACCGCGGTGAGGGCGACACGACCACGCTCGGCTGGATCATCCTGCCCGACGGCACCCAGGTCGGCATCGCCCGTTCCGCGTCCGGCAACGCGCCGGCACCCGCCCTCGACCCGGCCAAGGGAGCCGTGACGGTCCGTGGCGAGCGGGTCGGTGCCGAGAAGGTCTCCGGCGAGACCACGTTCGGCTGATCTTCCACCCGGTTCCGCGGGGGAACCGAGCACGCGACAGAGGGTGCCGGGTCGGCCGAGTCCCGGCAGCACGAAGGAGACTCCGATGACCACGCGACCGCCTGAGCCGCCCGACTTCGGACCGACCGGACCACCCCTTGACTCCGACCTCACCCAGCCGGTGCCAGGGCACTGGCTCAACGAGACCGCGACCAACGTCGCGCCGGTGACGTTCGAGGAAGAGGACATCTACGCCGAGCCCGTGAACATCCGCGGTGTCGTGGTCGCGCTGGGCATCGGCGCGCTCGTCGCCGTCGTCATGGGTGTGTACGGCAGCACGCACGAACCCACCGGCGAGGCGCTGAACCTCGCGGGCTTCTCCGACGGCCTGCACGCCAAGGTGTGGCTGGGTTCCGTCGCGTTCGCGCTCGCGCTCGTGCAGGTCCTGTCGGCGATGGCGATCTGGGGCAGACTGCCCGGGTTCACCGCGGGCCGCGGCACCGCGGTGGTGCACCGCTGGTCCGGCCGCCTCGCGGTGATCGTGTCGCTGCCGGTCGCCGCGCACTGCCTCTACGCCCTGGGGTTCCAGTCCTTCGACACCCGGGTGCTGCTGCACTCGTTGCTGGGCTGCTTCTTCTACGGCCTGTTCGTCTGCAAGATGGTCGTCCTCACCAAGTCCCGCACGCCAGGCTGGGCGCTGCCCGTCATCGGCGCGGCCGTGTTCACCGCCCTCGTCGGCCTGTGGGTGACGTCGTCCCTGTGGTTCTTCTCCGAGTTCGGGGTGAGTTTGTAATGAGTCACGAGATCCCCCGCCGCGCCGCGGTGGGGTTCGCTGTCGTGGGCGCCGCCTGCGCGGCCTGCACCCGGTACGGCGCGTCCAGCCCGCAACCCGAGGCGCAGACCGTCACCCCCGGCGCGCCGCCCCAGGTGCTCGGCAAAGCCATCGACATCCCCGTCAACGGCGGTGTCGTGTACCGCGACGAGAAGATCGTGGTGACACAGCCAGCCAAGGGCGAGTTCAAGGGTTACTCCGCGGTGTGCACCCACCAGGGCTGCGTCGTCAACGACGTCGCCGCGGGCACCATCAACTGCGACTGCCACGGCAGCAAGTTCGGGCTGGACGGGTCGGTCACCACCGGCCCGGCGACACAGCCCCTGCCGCCGGTCGAGGTCACCGTGAACGAGAGCGGCGACATTGTCATGGGTGCGGCCGCCCCGGACACGACAGCGCCGGGTACGACGGACCCGGGCACGACAGAGCCACCAGCGCCACCGGAAGAGCCACCGGCCGACGCGCCGGAGGGCCTCGCGTCGACCGGGGACATCCCGGTCGGCGGTGGCACGGTGTTCCAGGCCGAGCAGGTCGTGATCACGCAGCCGTCGCCGGGGGAGTTCCGCGCGTACTCCGCGGTGTGCACCCACCAGGGCTGCATCGTCAACGACGTCAACGGTGGCACCATCAACTGCAACTGCCACGGGAGCAAGTTCGGCCTCGACGGATCGGTGTCACAGGGGCCCGCCTCCGCACCGCTGCCGGCCGTTGCCGTTAAGGTGACCGGAGATCAGATCTCGTTGGCATGAACCGAACCCGGTTCACAACCGTGTTCCAGTCGTGAGCGAAGTCGCAACAGGTACCCTGCTCATCGACCGGCCACTGGGGCAGGTGATGGCGGCCGTGGCAATGATCGGCAGACGTTCTCGGCGCGCGCGTGCCGCGAACCCGGCCGAGGACCTCATCAAGTCCCTCTACGCCGAACACGGCCGAAGCCTCCTCGACTACGCGACCAGGCTGACCGGCGACCGCGCCGCGGCCGAGGACGTCGTGCAGGAGACGCTGCTGCGGGCGTGGAAGCACGCCGACGCGCTGCAGTCCGGCGTCGGCTCCGTGCGGGGCTGGCTGCTGACAGTCGCCCGCAACCTCGTGACCGACCGCGCCCGCGCCCGCGCCGCCCGGCCGACCGAGGTCAACCAGCCGATCGACGTGCCTGCCGCCCAGCGCGACCACGCCGACGCGGTCGTCGACACCATGACTGTCATGGGGGCGCTGGAGGGCCTGTCGCCGGAGCACCGGGCCGTGCTCGTCGAGGTGTACTACCGCGGCCGGACGGTCAACGAGACCGCCACCGTGCTCGGCATCGCGCCCGGTACGGTGAAATCGAGGACATATCACGCGGTCCGCGCACTGCGGGCGACGCTGGGGCATTCGGGGGAGGTGCGTCAATGAGCGGTCCCGTGCACGACCGGGCTCAGCTCGGCGCCTACGCGCTCGGCGCACTCGACCCGGTCGAGGCACGTCAGGTGCACCAGCACCTGGCCACCTGCATGGACTGTCAGCGCGAGGTCAACGAGCTGATGATGATCCGGCGCGCACTGGACCAGGTGCCACCGGAGGCGTTCATCGACGGCCCGCCAGAGGACGGCGACCTCCTGCTGCGCCGCACCATCCGCCAGGTCCGCGTCGCGGCCCCGCCCCGCCGCCGCATGTCGGCCGGCCTCGCGGTCGCGGCCGCCGTCGCGGTGGCCGTGGCACTCGGCGGCGGCATCCTGCTGGGCCGCGAGACCGTCTCCGACCCGCCGGTCGCCCAGCAGCCCCCGACGTCCACGCTGCCGTCGAACGCCCGCCTCGCGGAGGCCACCGACTCGCAGACCGGCACCACGATGAACGTCGCGCTGGAACCTCGGAAGGGCTGGGTCTGGGTCAACGCCAACGTCAAGGGCCTGGCGGAGGGCCTCCGCTGCGAGATGTACGTGGTCACGAACGACGGCGACGACATCCTGGCAGGCGGCTGGCTGGTGTCCAAGGACGGCTCGACGAACGGCACCGACCTCGAGGGCACCGCCCTGATCCCGCCGGACCAGGTGAAGGCCATCGAGATCCGCACCCAGGACGGCCAGACGATGGTCTCCGTCCCGCTCTGATCCCAGCCAGGTCGCTCGCCGTGGCCGGGTCCTCCCGGTCGAGCCGCCTGATCACCGCGACCCGCGAGGCCGTCAGCTCGTGGGTGTCCGCGACCTCCCTGACCCGCCTGCGCAGCCATCCGGCGAGAACCCGCAGGTCACGGGCCCGCTCCACCATGCTGATCAGCATGACGCCCCGGTAACTCTCCAGGGGGAACTGTGCCGTTCACCCCGACAAGGCAGCCGATGTGACCCACGCCACACATCTCCAGGTGGGTGATCTGAACGCTGCCGCCGTTACCAAACGTATATACGGGTAGCACCTGCAACGAGGCGTGCCCGCAACAAAAATCTTGACGCGGCTTAATCGTTCTGATATCTACTGCAGAGGAGTTCATCCATGAGGATGCCGAGCTCTAGAGTTGCCGGACTCGCTGTACTGGCAACGATCTCCGCGCTCCTCCTCGGTGGCTGCCAGCTGCGCGAAGGTGCCGGCAGCGAGTACGGCGACCCACAAGGCATGTGGAAAACGGCCGGGCTACACGAAATGGGAAAAAACTGAATCGCGGGTGACCTGAACCATGCGACGCAGAATTGTTCGCTGGTCCGTTGCCGCGTTCCTCGTGCTCCTCGGCGCCGCCTGCCCGGCGGTCGGCGTCGCGATGGCGAGCGCGAGCCAGGCGCAGCCCGACCAGCAACGTGCCCAGCAGGCCCTGTCCGACCTCGACCGCGAGTTCCTCACGGTGATCAACTTCGCCAACCTGTGGGAGATCCCCATGGGCAAGCTCGCCACCGAGCGAGGCAACTCCCAGGCCGTCCGCGACACCGGCGCCGTCCTGGCCGCCGACCACACCAAGCTCGACACCGTCGTGAACCAGCTCGCGGACCAGTTCGGCGTCCGGCTGTCCGACCAGCCGTCGTCGTCGACGCAGGGGTGGATGGACGAGATCTCGAGCAAGAACGGCGAGGACTTCGACAACGCGTTCGCCGACCGGCTCCGCGCCGCGCACGGCACGGTGTTCGGTCTGATCGCCGAGGTCCGCTCCGGCACCCGCAACCCCGTGATCCGCGACTTCGCCACCCAGGCCAACGAGATCGTGATGAAGCACATGACCCTGCTCGAGGGCACCGGTCATGTCAGCGCACAGCACGGCATGTTCGCCGAGGCAGCGGCCCGTCAGCCCAGTTATCCGGAGAACACGTTGACACGTGGCGACCTACTGCTCGCCGGCCTCGTCGCCGTCCTGATGGCGGCGGCCACCATCGGAATCGTGCGGACCTTCAGCGCACCGGGGTCCACCGAATGATCGCGATCGCACTGCCCCAGCACGACATCGGCGTCCGCGAGGTCGCCGCCCTGTCGGCCAGAGCCTCCTACGTCTTCATGTGCCTGACGTTGTGCTGGGGCGTGCTGACCGCCACCGGCTGGATCAAGAGGCTCACCGGGCACCAGGCCATCCGCTCCGCGCACATGATTTTCGCGACCTTCACGCTCGCGACCGGCATCTCGCACGCGATCGTGTTCCTGCTGCTGCGCGAACAGGGCCTGGACGTCGTCGGCATCGCGGTGCCGTTCTCCGGCACGGCCCGGCACGCGCTCGGCATCCTCGGCCTCGAGCTCATGGTCGCGATCACGATCACCACCGGCATGCGGCGGTTCATCCGCTACCGCAACTGGCTGCGGTTCCACCAGCTCGCCTACATCGCGGTCGGCATGGTGGTCGTGCACTCGTGGTTCGGCGCCATCCACAACGGCCACCTCGCACTGCTCTGGCTCGGCGGCATCACGGTGCTGACCCCGGCCGTCACACTCACGGCACTCCGGTTCCTCCCACCGAAGATGCTGATCCGCGCGGGGCTGCTCGCAGCCGCCCCCGCCACCACCGGTACCCAGCTGGCGGTCGTCGAGCCACCGCCGCCAGGCCCGCGCGTCGGGCGGAAGGTACAGGTGAGCGTCGACAACCAGCGGTGCAAGCGGTACGGCATCTGCCAGGCCGAGTCGCCGCAGTTGTTCCAGCTCATGGAGGACGGACGACTGCGCTACGTCCGTGACCCCGACACCGACAGCCGCGCCCAGGCGCAGGCGGCGGCACGGTCCTGCCCGATGCAGGCCATCCAGTTGCAGGAGGTACGCACCCGATGAACCGGGACGAACGGATCGTCGTGGTCGGCGCGGGCCTGACCGGCCTTCGCGCCGCGGAACGACTCCGTGAGCTCAAGTTCGAGGGCGAGATCATGCTCCTCGGTGACGAGAAGCAGCCGCCGTACCACCGGCCGGCACTGTCCAAGCAGCTGCTCATGGGCTCGCTGCGGTCGAGCGACCTCACGCTGCCCGCGTACGAGGACCTCAACGCGAAGTGGCGGTTCGGCACGCAGGTCCGGCAACTGGTGCCGCACAACAAGGTCCTGCACCTGCCCGGCGGCGAGGAGCTGACCTACGACGGTCTCGTCATCGCGACCGGCGTGGAGGCCAAGCGCCCCAACGACCTGCCGTACTACGACCCGAGGGTGCTCGTGCTGCGCACCATGGCCGACGGGATGGAGCTGGAGCGCGTCATCGGCTCCACCAAGGGCCGCGTCGCGGTCGTCGGCGGCGGGTTCACCGGCTGCGAGATCGCCGCGAGCCTGCGCCACCTCTCCCGCGAGGTCACGCTCATCGGCCGCCAGGACACCCTGCTGGGCAACGTCCTCGGGCCCGAGCTCGGCCAGTGGCTGACCAACCTCCACCGCGACCACGGCGTCGACCTGGCGCTGGGCAACTCGGTGCAGGAGTGGGCGCCGGGGCCGGAGGGCATCGGGCTGCGGCTGACCGACGGCACCACCCTGCTCGCGTCCTGCGTCGTGGTCGCGGCGGGCACCGTGCCGCTGACCGGCTGGTTGCGTGGTTCCGGTCTGCCGCTGGACAACGGCGTGGTCTGCGAGCCGACCTGCCACGTCGTCGGCGCCGAGGACGTGGCCGCCGCCGGTGACGTCGCGCAGTGGCCCAACCTGCGGTTCGACAACGTGCCGAGGCGCGTGGAGCACTGGCTGAACGCGATCGAGATGGGCCGTGCCGCCGCGGAGAGCCTGCTCGCCGGGCGCACGGCCGCGGAGCCGTTCACGCCGATGCCGCGGTTCTGGACCGAGCAGTACGGCGTGCGCATCCAGGCGGCCGGGATGCCCAAGCTGGGCAAGGACATCATCACGCTCGGCACGCCCGACGAGGGCACCGGGACGGTCTACGGGTACTCCAAGGAAGGCCGTCTGTTCGGGGTGGTCGGCCTGGACTGCCCGTCGTCCGTGCTGGCCTGGACCGACAGCGTGAGCAGGCAGAACCCCGCGCCCAGGCCCCGCACGCCTGCCGAGCCCGCGCCCGCGGTGTCCGTGGGTGGCGGCGCCGTGAAGCGCGGCAAGGGGCGGCATGCGTTGCCCCCCAAGGACAAGCAGCCGCAGCGCGCGGAGAAGCGCGAGCACGAGATCGCGTTCGTCGAGGAGCCGCCGGGCCAGGTCGGCGTCGGCGCAGGTGCGGTGCCGACCGGTCGGCCGAAGAACGTCGTCGACTCGTTCAGCCGCATGCTGCCGGTGAAGGTCCGCCCGCCGCGTGGCGGCGCGGTCCCGCCGCCCGGCACCCCAAACCCGCCGCCACCCGGTACGCCCGTGCCGCCGCCGCCCGGCGTCCCGATCCCGCCGCCGCCCGCCGCGCGTGCGAACGGCGCTCCGGTGCTGCCGCCACCCGGTACGCCGGTCCCACCGCCCGTGCCCGGTGTGCCTGTGAACGGTGCGCCGGTGTCGCCGCCGGTGAACGGCAGGCCGGTGGCGCCCTTCGGTGGCGCGCCGCGCAACGGTCACCCCGCGCTGGGGCCGGCGCCGAGCGGCCGGTTCCCGGTACCGCAGGAGGCCGACCGGGTCGCACCCCCGCAGTTCCGCGCCGCACCCGGTCTCCCCGAGCCGCTGGCGGGCAGGCTGACCGAGGGCGACTCGCTCGCGATCGACGTGACCGGGCAGATGGCCCTCCTCGACGCGAACGGGCACGTCCGCCCGCCGGAGTTCCACGACCCGATGGCCACGTCCGCCACCATGATCGAGGGCATGCCACCCGCCACCCCGGACGGCCCGATCCCGCCTGCCCGCCGCGGCCCGAGCAGCTCCTACGGCGCGCTGCCGCCCGCCCGCCGCGGGTCGGACGGCTCGTTCGCGAAGGGCCCGGCCGACCCCTTCGACGGGCCGCGCGCGCGTGATGCGCAGGACTCCCGCGGCGGGATGCCCCCGGCCCGCCGTGGCGGGCCGGGCTCGCGCGGTGCCCTGCCGCCGGCGCGCGGCGCCGAGGATTCGTTCGGTGGCATGCCGCCCGCGCGTCGTGGCGGTGAGGACTCCTTTGGTGCCATGCCGCCTGCTCGTCGTGGCGGTGAGGATTCGTTCGGTGCCATGCCGCCCGCGCGTCGTGGTGCGAAGGATTCCTTCGGCGGGCTGCCGCCGGCCCGCCGTGGCGCGCAGGACTCTCCCTCGGGGCGTGCTCGCCGGAGCGCCGAGGACTCGTTCGGCTCGATGCCGCCCGCGCGGCGGGGTGCGACCGACTCGTTCGACACCCTGCCGCCCGTCCGGCGCGGCTCCGGTGGCTCGCGTGGCGACCTGCCCCCGGCCCGGCGTGACGCGACGCGGACCCGGCAGGGCGCCGACAGCGGCTTCGGTGGCGGGGCGCGTGGCCCCGAGGACCCGTTCGCCGCTCTGGCCGAGTCACTCGATCGGACGCCTCCGGTCGAGCGAAGCGTCGACGAGACCGTCGTCGAGGGCATGCCCCCGCGCAGGCCCGCCAAGAACGGGCCGACCAACGGTGGGCGTGCCGCGCGGCGCCGGGCTGAGGAGCGCCTGTCCAACAGCATGGATCCCGCGCTGAGCAGCATTCGCCTCGTGCCCGCGCTGCCGAGCATGGACGACTCGTTCGACCGGCTTCCCAAGCACAGCAGGCCCGATGACGACTACCTGGTCCGGCAGCGCTTCGGGCCGGAGGACTCCTACGACAGCATGCCTGCCGTCGAGCGTCCTGTTCGGTCTTCCGGGAGGCGGCGGCACGCCTGACCTCCACTTCCCCGGCCGCGTGCCGCCCTACGGAACAGGGTGGCACGCGGTCTGTCCTTTGAGGATGATCACCGTCCGCGAGAAAGATCACTCTTCGTGATCGCGCGTTATCCTCATCACCATTTGGGAGGTACCGCTCAGGGTGTAGTAGTGGCAAAGTTGTGCACCGCACACAACTTAAAGGGAGTTCGTGTTGATCTGTGACGAAACGCCGGCGGTCGTCCAGTGACCACCGCAACCCGAACGACCAGCTATTTCACCACACGGCAGCATGAACGGCTGCGCGACCAGGTCCGTGACTTCGCCGAGGTGAAGGTCGCGCCGCGAGTCGGTGACATGGAGGCGGCCAAGTCCGTCCACGTGGAGCTGTCCCGTCTCATCGCCCAGCAAGGCTGGCTCGGCGTCACGATCGACCCCAGATATGGGGGAATGGGCCTCGGGCACCTCGCCAAGACGATCATCATCGAGGAGTTGTCGCGGGTCAGCGGTGCCATGGGCGCAATGGTCCAGGCCTCTCAGCTCGGGGTCGCGAAAATCGTCCACTTCGGCAATGAGCAGCAGAAACGGCGCTGGCTGCCGATGGTTAGCGACGGCCGTTGCATGCCGACGATCGCCGTGACGGAACCCGAATCCGGCGGGCACGTCCTCGGCATGTCCGCTACCGCCGAACGGGTGGGAAACGAGTATTTCCTCAACGGCAGAAAAGTGTTCGTCGGGAACAGTCATGTCGGTGATCTGCACGGCGTGGTAATGCGCACCGGACCGGGGTCCCGTGGACTGTCCGCGTTCCTCGTCGACTCGTCGGCGCCGGGGTTGTCACTCGGCCGCCACCAGCCGGCCATGGGACTGCACGGGTTCAGCTTCGGTGAGCTGATCTTCGAGAACTGCCGGGTACCGGCGGAAAACCTGCTGGGCTCCGAAGGGGACGGCCTCGCCGTGGCCTACTCCTCGAGTGTCCTGTATGGACGGCCGAACCTGACCGCGGTGTCGCTCGGCATCCATCGCGCGATCGTCGAGCAGACCCTCGAGTTCGCCACGCGGCACGGGCGGTACGGCAAGTCGCTCGCCGATCTCCCGACTGTCAGACAGAAACTGGGGCAGATGCAGTCCCAGCTGATGACCGCGCGGCTCGCCGCCTACCACGCCGCGCACCTGCTCGACGAGGGCATGCCCTGCGACGCGGAGCTGATCAGCGCGAAGCTGCTCAACGTCGAGTCCTCTTTGGACAGCGCGCGCACGGCGATGGAGGTGCACGCGGCGCACGGGCTGTACCCCGACAGCAACATCGAGCGCTTCCTGCGCGATGCCAACCACATCTACGCGCCGGCGGGCACGTCGGACATCCAGCGGATCCGCCTGGCCGAGGTGGCGCTCGGCACCTACCGGGAACAGTGGTCGGCGCGGTTCTCCGAGCAGCTGCGCGCGAGCAGCGGGCTGCTGAACGGGGTGGCCCGCGCCGCCGACGAACCCATCACCCACGACAGCGAGGACTCGGAAACGGTCCCGTCCCGCTGGTGGCGGCGCTGAGGCCCTGAAGGGCGCCTCCGGACGCTCGACGTCCAGAAGGGACCCTCCAGGGCACCGGGGTCAGCGCAGTTGCTGCTCGCGGCGGTGGATCAGGTCCATGACCTCCGCCGCCATCGACTTGATCATCTCCAGGCCGGGCCGCCCCCAGCTGCTCTCTTCCGTGTTCACCACGCAGATCGTGCCCAGCGCGGTGCCCGTGCGGTCGATCAGCGGTGCGCCCATGTAGGCACGCACACCGATCGAGTTCACGACCGGGTTCACCGCGAAGCGCGGGTACGCGCACACGTCGTCGAGCACCAGAGCCTTGCGCCGCACCACGACGTGCGGGCAGTAGCCGTGTTCGCGTGACATCGTCCTGCCCGGCGTCGCACGGGACGCGGACGACGCCGCCTCCAGCGCGTCGGCCTTCGCACTGTCCGGTCCGTACAGCCCGGCGAAGTACTGCTCCTCGTCACCGACGAAGTTGACCATCGCGTACGGCGCGTTCGCCGCGGAGGCGAGGCGCGCGGCGAACTTGTCGAACTCCGAGTCCGGCCGGTCACCGAGGCCGAGCTGCGCCAGCCGGGCGAGGCGCTGCGGGATGTCGGGGTCGTGCGGCGCCGTCAGCAGTCGCGGGTCGAGGATGTCGTGGTTCATGACTGGTGACTCCGAATCATCGGGGGATTGGCGGCACGGAACTTCGCCAGAACGGATTCGAGCAGGGTGATCAGCACGAGGCTCGCCGAGTGGGCCTTGCGAGCGTCGCACCGGACGAGCGGCACGTGCGGCTTCAACGCCAGCGCCTGCCGCACCTCCTCGTCCTGGTAGCGGTACCCGTTGTCGAACTCGTTGAGCGCCACCAGGAACTTGATGCCACGCCGCTCGAAGAACTCGACCGCGCCGAAGCAGTCGGCGAGCCTGCGGGTGTCGGCGAGCACCACCGCGCCGAGCGCGCCCCGGGACAGCTCGTCCCACATGAACCAGAAACGGTCCTGGCCCGGCGTGCCGAACAGGTACAGCACGAGGTTCTTGTCGGTGAAGGAAAGGCGGCCGAAGTCCATGGCGACCGTCGTGGTCGACTTGCTCTCGACCCCGGCCACGCTGTCGGTCGCGATGCTGGCCGCGGTCAGTGTCTCCTCTGTGGTCAGTGGCTCGATCTCGCTCACCGCGCCGACGAACGTCGTCTTGCCGACGCCGAAACCGCCCGCGACGAGGATCTTGACCTGGATGGGGAACAGCTCAGACGAACCGTCGGAGGCCATCAATCACCGCCTCCAGAATGGCTGGGTCGTTGGAGTAGGACTCGCTCGGCGCGAACTTCGCGATCACCGCGCCCAGCTCGATCAGGTCGGACAGGACGACCTTGGTGACGGTGACCGGCCTGCGCAGCAGCGCCGCCACCTCGGCGACCGAGGTGGGTGACGCGCACAGCTCCAGCGCTTTCGAGTGCTCGACACCCAGCTGGCTCTTGCCGACCATGCCGCGGCCGGTGGCCCGTACCAGCGACATCAGGTCGAGCGGTGTGCTCGGTTGGGTCCGTCCGTTGGTCATGGCGTACGGGCGTACGCCGAACAGGTCGGGGTCGTCGGCCTGAACCTCGTCCGGACCTCTCATCGTCAACGGGTTCCATTGCCCTGGTGCGCAGCCTGGTGTGTGACGTGGTAGCGCGACGGGGTCGTGAGCACCGCGGGCACCTGCGTGCACAGCCGCTGCATCTCGTAGCTGAGGATGCCCGCGTCGACCTCCCTGGCGGCGAGCACCGCGAGCACGCTGCCCGCGCTCGCCGCCGTGACGAACAGGATGATCTCGTTGAGCTCGGTGATCACCTGCCGGACGCCGGCACCACTGGGGTCGTCGCCGGAGAACTTCTTGCCGACCTGGTTGGCCAGCGAGCACATGCTGCTGGCGAGGGCCGCGAGCCGGTCCGCCCCGTCGATGTCGAGGCCGTACCAGTACTTCGGGATGCCGTCGACCGACAGCAACAGCGCGCTGTGCGTGTCGGGTACCGCCTCAACCAGCCGGCGGAGCAGCCAGTTCAGGTCGTCGGCCATGTCGTGGAGTCTCCTCTGTTCGTGCCTTCACGGTTCTGCTCGGCGAGCCAGTGGTCCCGGCCAGCCTGGACGGTCTTCATGAGGTTGGTGTTGTGGCCCGGCACGGGCTTGGTCATCTGCGGCGGCTCGAGCAGCTCCTCCCGCAGGTGGCTGCCCCTGCGCTGCGGCAGCGGCGGTGGCGCCTCGCCGGAGGCGGCCGCCGGGACGGTCAGCGGGACACCGCCCGAGACGGCACCCGGGTCGGCGAGCTTGGCGGCGTCCTCGGCGGAGATCCCGCCCGTGCCGCCGCTGCGCAGGTCGTCGTAGGACCGGCCGGGCGAGCGCGTCGGCAGCTTCGGCAGCTCGGGCGCCGCGTCGGCGACCGTCTCGGCGGGCGTCTGGCGGGGGCTCTGCGGCCGGATCGGCCCGAGTCCGGGGGACGCGGTGGCGCCGACGGCCGCGACGGGCACGGGCACGGGTGCGGGCACCGACGCGGGCGCCGGTTCCGGCCTCGGCATCGGTGACGGCTTCGGTGTCTGCGCGGGGGCCTGCTGCCGTACCGGCGGGAGCGACGGCGACGAGGCGTCCGCGGCGCTCAGCTGCTCGGTACGGCGCTTCTGCAGCACCGACTGGGGTGCGGCGCGGTGCCTGGCGTCCTCCGCGGGCTCCGGCTCGCTCAGCAGCTGTGGCGGGATGACCACGGCCGCCGCGATGCCGCCGAAGATGTTGGACTGCAGGCGGACGCGGATGTCGTGGCGGCGCGCCAGCTCGCGGACCACCGCGAGGCCGATGCGGCCGTCCTCGAGCAGCTCCGAGATGTCGATGCGGGTCGAGCCGTCGAGCAGGTGGTTGATGCGCTCGATGTCCTCGTAGGACATGCCGAGGCCGCGGTCCTGCACCTCGATCGCGAGGCCCGCGGTCACCTTCTGCGCGCGGACCTCGACCTTCGGGCCGTCCGGCGAGGTGAAGCGGGTCGCGTTCTCCAGCAGCTCCGCGAGGAGGTGGATGATCTCGGCGACCGCGTGGCCGTGGATCTCCACGTCCTCGACCGGCACGATCGCGATCTGCCGGTAGTGCTCGGCCTCGGACACCGCGGCGAGCAGCAGCGCGTACACGCTGACCGGCTTGGTCGACCTGCGCTGCGGTGACTCACCGCCCAGCACGGCCAGGTTCTCGCCCTGCCGCCTGGCCAGCGTGAACAGGTGGTCGATCTCGTAGAGGCCGTCGAGGAGCTCCGGGTCCTCGTTGTCCTGCTCCAGCTCGTCGATCCGCTTGATCGCGCGGTTGATGAGGGACTGCAGGCGCCGCGCCAGCTTGACGAACACCTCGCGCCGCTGGCCGGGGTCGTCGGTGATGACGATCTGGTTCTCGCCGGGTCGCGTCCACAGCGGTGCGGGTTCCGGTGCGCGCGTGACCACCTCGACGGGGCGCTGCTCCGGCGCCAGGGCGGGTGCCTGCTGTTGGTGCTGCTGCGGCGGTGGTGCCTGCATCGGCGCCCGTGGTTGGGCGGGTCTGCGGGCCAGCGGTGTGACCTTGCGGACCGCGGACATCGCCGCGAGGAACGCCACGAGCACCGCGACCACACACCCGGCGACGACGCTGACCGACACGGTCAGCGCGTCGGTGGTGTCGGTCGCGACCATCAGCACACCGGCGCCGCCGCCGAGCACGACGACGGTCAGCAGGAACAACCCGATGTACAGGAGTCTGGTCTGCAGGCGCTCGATGCCGTCCGCGTAGGCGGTCTGCATGTCGTTCTCCACCCTGATTCCCCAGGGCGGGGTAGGCGTCTCAGACATCGGGTCCTTCCTGTCGCGAGGAGGAGGCAGCACGAACCGACGCGTGTCGAGCCGGAAATCGGAGCAGAGCCTACCGCAAACGGACTAGTGAACTTTGGCCCTGTGCTGGGAATTTCGCGTTACCACACCGGCCGGCGCGCATGTGCGCAGTTCAGCCCGGTGACACCACCTGTCGAAGCAACGTAGCGAGAATTCCCCGGTCCACAGTGGACGGTTCAGCGGCGAGCCAGCCGCCGAGTTCGCGGACGAACCGCTCCGGTGTGTGCCCGAGGCCGTCGCCCACGGTGATAGTCCCTGCTCGTCCGGGGTAGATGAGCAGTGCGCCACGGATCTCCGCGTCGGGCAGCAGTGCGCGGTAGGCGGCGAGCCGTTCCGGCAGGTGGACACTGCCGCCGCGGAACGGGTGCCCGTTGCGCAGCACGGTCCCCGTGCCGTCCACGTCGTAGTGTCCGGGCAGCCACGACTTCGACTCGATGAGTACCAGCCGGTGCCCGCACAGCACCGCGTGGTGGAGGTCGGCGAACACGGAACCCTCTTCCGCGGCGAGGCCGTGGCAGATCCGCACGCCGGGAATCCGGGTCAAATACCGCGACAGCAGGTCCGCTGTCAACCGTTCCGCGACCTCGTCCTCCTCCGTGCCCGGCGAACCGAACACCGTCCGGTTGCCGAACTCGGCGGTGAACTCCCGGTCGATCCGTTGTGCGGCAAGGTATCTTCGTCCACATTCGACGGTCGCCGCGCCGCCGACCAGCACGGACAAGATCAACAACCAGGCGGGTGCGCCGAGGAGAGCCGTTGCCAGCACGAGGAAAACGGCCGCGCCCGCCACCGCCAGCATGACCGTCCGACTCGGACCGTCACGAGGTTCGAGCCGGACGTGCCGCTCCCGGCGCACCTCGTCCCACCAGGGGATCGTCTCGGGTTCGATGACGGGCAGGGTGGGTGCGTGCGGCGCGGCCTGCCGAGGTCTCCGCGTCCGGACCGGCGGTGGCTCGTCTTCTGGTTCGTATTCTGGCTCGTGGTCGTTGCTCGGGTGGTCGTTGCTCGGGTGGTCGTTGCTCGGGTGGTCGTTGCTCGGGTAGTCGCTGCCCCGGTGGTCGTTGCCCGGGTAGTCGTCGCCCCGGTCGTAGCCGGCGCGCCGCTCGGGATCGGCGAGGGTGTCGTACGCCTCGCGCAGGAGCCGGAACGCGCCCGCGGTGCCGCCCGCGTCGGGGTGCATGGCCTTGGCGAGTGCCCGGTACGCGGACCTGATCTCGGAGGTCGACGCGTCGCGCGGCACGCCGAGCAGCTCGTAGTAGTCGATCCCGCGCACTGGTCCGCCTCCCCGGATTCACAAGTGTTGGTCCCGACCAGCGACACCGTCGGACCGCAGGCGGTTGGTGGCTGAGTGCCGTCCCGTTCCCCTGAGGTAACTGCGCGGCACAAGATTAAGGCCAGCCCGGAACGGGTGAAAACGAGGTGGTCCGGCGTCACCGGATCGGTGGAACGCGGGAACAACCCGGGCCCGCCGGGGATTGAACGAGTAGTACTCGACGAAAGGCGACCCATGTCCCGCGAGATGAAGACGCCAGGCCCCGACCACCCGATCACCGTCGAGAAGAACCCGGCGCGCGTGACGGTACGGGTCGGCGACCAGGTCGTGGCCGACACCACGGCGGCGCTCGTGCTCCAGGAGTCGAACTACCCGGCGGTGCAGTACATCCCGCTGGCGGACGTCGACCCGGCCCACATCAGGGCCACCGACACCACCACGTACTGCCCGTTCAAGGGTGACGCGTCCTACTACACGCTGGTCACCAAGGACGGCGAGCACACCGACGCCGTCTGGACCTACCGCACCCCGTACCCGGCGGTCGCCGAGATCGCCGACCACGTGGCCTTCTACCCGAACAAGGTGGAGATCACCCAGAGCTGAGCCGCGGCCACGCCAGCGTGCGCTGTGCGTGGCCGAGCACGGAGACGTGGCCTTCCCCCGGCACGAGCGCCCGCTCGGCGCCGGGGCTCTGGCCTGCCCGCCACGACGCGTGGGCCGCCGGGATCGTGCGGTCGTCGGCGCCGCGGCGTCACGGTTCGGACGAGACGACGATCCGCCATCCCGGGGACGGTCGTAGGACACCCAGCGCAACCCTGGTTCGAAAGTGGCTCCGGGGGTAGTCCCGTGTTGGGAGTTCCGTGGTGCCAGAGAACGACGAGGTCGCCCCGCCCGGCGTCGTACGTGTGCAACGCCGGGCGTCGGCGAGACGCAGGTCGGCCTCCGTCACGAAGGCACTTCAGACGGGAGGTCGTCGTGACGGACAGTCCACTGTGGAAGCTGGGCCGGGTCGTGCTGGTCGTGGTCGTCGTGGTGGCCGCGCTGATGTGGCTGGTCGCCCAGGTGCCCGCCCTGAACCCGTTCACGACCGAGACCAAGGACCGCACCGGTCCCGCGCTGCTCCAGTCGGTCCGCGACCTGAGCCAGTACCACGCCGCGGAGGGTGACTTCCAGGTCGTCGTCGACGTCGAGCACGACGTCGCGTGGGTGCCCGGCTTCATCGCCGGGAGCCGGGCGCTGTTCGTCGCGCACGGCTCCGTCAGCGCCTACATCGACTTCGGCACGCTGTCGGACGAGGCGCTCACGGTCGACGAGGAGCGCAAAACCGTCGAGGTCCGCCTCCCCGACCCGAAACTCGCGAAGCCGAACATCGACCAGGAGCACACCTACCTGTACTCGCAGGACCGCGGCGCCTGGGACCGGGTCAAGTCTCTGTTCGAGGAGTCCGACCAGCGCGAGTTCTACGTGCTCGCCGAGAAGCGGATCGGCGACGCCGCCAAGGAGGCCGGGCTGACCGTCCGCGCGGAACGCAACACCCGCCAGATGCTGACCGGCATGTTCACGTCGCTGGGCTACAAGCCCCGGTTCCCGGCCGACGACAACGCCTAGCGGGTCCCGGTCCAGCCCGCCGGGATGTGACCGAGGCGCACGCGTTGCGGGTGGTCGCCCACCGGCACCGACGCGACCTTGCGGCCCGTCGCGAAGTCGATGGACGTGACGCGGTCCGAGCCGCTCTCGGACACCACGCACGCGCTGCCGTCGCCGGACACCGTGGCCCAGTACGGTTTCGACGCCGTGACCAGCGGGCCCTCCCGCAGCGACGCCCGGTCGACGACCGTCGCGTAGTCGTCCATCGTCCCGGCGACGCACAGCTTCGTGCCCGCCGGGTTGATGGACAGGCCGTGGTGGCGCGAGTCGTTGATCCAGGTGGTGCGGTCCTCGCTGGTCGCGGGGTTCTTCGGCAGCACCTTGTCGCGCGTGATGCGGTCGGTCGCCACGTCGTACTCCAGGAACCCGTTGTAGAACGACACCTGGAAGTACAGCTTCGACTCGTCCGGTGTGAACACCGCGGGCCGCACGGCGTCGGACAGGTCGCCGCGGCCGAACGCGTCGAGCCGCTGCCGCATGTCGACCACCCGGACCTGCTGGAACGTGGTGGCGTCGGCGATCGTGATGCGCCGGTCGCCCTTCGTCCAGTCCTGCGACGGGTCGTCGAACGCGGTGTTGACCTCACCGATGGAGGAGTTCCACACGTACCGGCCGCCGTCGGTGAACACGTTCTCGTGCGGCTTGTCGCCGGTGCGGAACGAACCCAGCTGGCGGCCGGTCACGATGTCGAGCACGTGCACGGTGTTCGACGTGGACGCGGACACGGCGACCTTCGTGCCGTCCGGCGACACCGCCATGTGGTCGGAGCGGAAGCCCGACACGGGGAAGCGCCAGTTCACGCCGCCGTCGGCGAGGTCGATCGACACCACGTCCGCGAAGCTCGGCCGCGACACGACGACCGCGGAGCCGTCCGGTGTCGTGTACATGTCGTCGACGAACTGGTCGTGGCCCTCGCCGACGGTCTCGCGGATGCCGAGGAAGTAGGCGAGCCGCACCGGGTTCAGGTAGATCTCCCAGAGCCGCGCGTCCCTGTCGGGGATGACGTTGATCCGGCCGATCCTGGTGAGGTCCGGCGTCGACGCCACCACGTCGGCCGTGCCCTCCCAGTTGTTGCCGACGATCAGCACCTCCCGGAGCGGGACCGCGTGTGCGGACGGTGCGAACGCGGTGATCGACACGGCGGCGAGTGCGGCCGCGAACAGGGGACGCCACGTCATCGGAGCCTCCGAGCAGGGTGTTACCGTTCGGTAGCTCACAGCAAACCAGCGCGCCATGGGACCGCGGTAGGCGTTGACCGCCAACACGTGCCGCGCCGGTTGTGGCTCGCGCACAAGGCGGTGGCTCGGAGGATGGGCGAGGACGCGCTCGCGGTCGTGTTGACGGCGCTGGCCGCCGACCCGGCCCTCGTCGACGAGGTGGTCACCGCGGCGCGCGAGGCGTCACCGGAGGTCGCGCGGCTGCCCGAGTCGGAGAACCGTCGCCACATCGCGGTCGTGGTCGCCGCCGCCATCGCCGCGGTCGAGGACCCGGCCGAACCGGGCGACGAGGTGTTCGCGGCCGCCGAGGCGCTGGGCGCGGACCGTGCCGCACAAGGGATTCCCCTCGAGGCACTGCTGCGCGGCGTGCACGCGGGACGCACCAGGGCCGTGGACATCGCGGTGACCCACGCCCGCGAAGCCGGGGTCCCGCCCCAGGAGATGCTCGACGCGCTCGTGCGGTTCAACAGGCACGCCGGTGCCCTTGAACGGCACGTGATCAGCGGTCACCACCGCGCCGAGCTGACCGCCAGGGACGCGCACACGCACGTGCTGCGCAGGCTGCTGCACGGCGCCGACCTGGCCGACGAGGAGATCGCGAGGGCCGGCCTGCGCCCGGACGGCCGGTACCACTGCGTGCTCACCGACGTGGCCGACCCGGTCCGCGCCAGGACCCTCGAACCCCGCCTGGCTGCCTCGGGCGGCGTCTTCGGCCTGGTGGAAGGGCGGCTGGCCGGGCTGTCCGCCCGTGCGCCGGTGCTGGACGACGTGGCGGACCTGGTGATCGTCGCCCCGGCCGCCGCGCTGT
This sequence comes from Actinophytocola algeriensis, assembly GCF_014203735.1. Lineage (GTDB taxonomy): Bacteria > Actinomycetota > Actinomycetes > Mycobacteriales > Pseudonocardiaceae > Actinophytocola > Actinophytocola algeriensis. The sequence goes on from NZ_JACHJQ010000001.1 coordinate 1,285,948, forward strand.
CCGAGGTCCGCACCCGGTACGACCTGTGCCTGACCGCGGGCCGCGCCGTCCCCGGTCTGCGGGGTGTCCACCAGCTGACCGACCTGGCGGGCGAGACCGCACTGGCGGCACAGCCGGTACTGGCCGGTCTCCTGGCCACGGAGTACCTGGGTGCCCTCGACCGCACGGATCCCTTCCACCGGCAGCTGGCGAGCACCGGCATCGCGTACCTCGACCACGGCCAGCGCCTCGACCAGACCGCGGAGGCACTGCACGTCCACCCGAACACGGTCCGGTACCGGCTGGTGAAGCTGGGCGAACTGACCGGCACCCGCCCGGCCCCGACCACCGTGCCGGAGACGCTGCGCTGGTGGTGGGCGCTACACACCTGGCTCGGCTGACCGCGCCACCGCCGCGATCCTGGTGAGGAGACCCGGCCGGTGCAGCGCCTTGCGGAAGTGGTCCTGCCGGTCGTCGAGCGACGCCCCTTCCAGGTCGTCGTCGAAGAGGTCGGCGAGCGCGGTCCACAGCCGGTGCCGTTCGAGGCAGAGCCTGCCGATCGTCCTCGCCGACGAGGTCGTGGGGTCGAAACTCGCGACGAGCACCGACCGCCTGACCGGCATGCTCCACACCGCGCCCATGGCGTTGGGGCAGGTCGCGTCGCCCTTCGGCCTGCGGTCGAGCTGGTGGAGCGCGGCCGCGAGGACGGCCATGCGGTCGTTGCAGGTCGCGATGTACTCCTCCGCGAGCCGGTCGACCATCGCGATCGAGTCGTTCATCGCGGTGCGCAGGTCGCGCAGCGCCACCTCGCCGACCGCGTTGGCGTAGCGCGTGTAGAGCCCTTCCTGGCTGAACGTCGGCAGCCCCACCCCACCGCCGTGGAGTTCCTCGGCGAGGAAGAGGTCCGCGTCGTGCCTGGTGCGCCAGTCCCGGTGGCTCACCGAGAGCCGGGCGATCTGGCGCCAGGCGCCGCACTCGAGCGCGTGCCACGCCTCGAGGTCCGCCGGTGTGCCGCCACCGGCCGTCGCCCGGTTCGCCCACAGCTCCGCCATCCGGCGCGCCGTCCCGGCGATCAGCCCGACCTGGTAGGACACCAGCTCCCACACGTGCGTCCGCAGTGGCCGCAGCGGCACGGGCCGGGTGGGGGAGAAGGTGACCATCTCGAAGTTGCGGAACTCCGGGGTGCCGCGGAGCGTCGCGAGGTCGGGGTCCTCGTACAGCAGCCACGACCGCCGCTGCGCGAGGTAGCCGCTGTGGCTGCCTGCCGCCGCGCGGTGGAGGTGGCTGATCGCGAGCTTGCGGAACGGGATCCGCGAGTCGTCGTTCGCGCGGGCCGCCGGCTCGAGGAGCGGCACCGCGCAGATGCACGCCACGTTGTAGTGCTCGTGCCAGCTCGCCCTGCCGAACCGGGGGATCAGGGCGTCGATGGACCGGCGCAGGCGCTTCTCGGTGGCGGGCCAGGTGCCTTCGGTGAGGAGACCGGAGAGCCACGGCGGGGCGGGTGCCTTCTTCCAGACCCGTTGGTACCGGATGGGCGCCCCGGCGCCCGCCTGTGCCATGGCGCGCCGGAACACGGCCCAGATCAGCGAGACCTGCAGGCCGCGCAGGGTGACGATGGCCGACGAGTCCCGTTGCGCGAACCGGCGGATCCAGCGCGAGTAGCGCGGGTAGTCGGTGATCAGGCGTTCGAACTCGTACTGGCTGAGCGTGCACAGGTACTGGCGCAGGACGGCCGCGCGGTGTTCGCGTTCCGTCCGCGACAGGGCGCTCAGCCCGTCGGTGGCCAGCACCATGTCGCGCGTGAGCTCGTCGGTGAACGGCAGGCTGTCCTTCCTGATGTGGTCGCGCAGGGTGTACCGGTCGAGCCTGCGCTGGGCCAGGTCCCGCAGGTACCCGCGCTGCCGCTGGCGCGCGTTCCAGTGCGGCTCGTGCCCGCACTCGTTCTCCCGGAGCCACCACTGGTCGGCGATGCGGTCGCCGTGGCCGAGCATGAGTGCGTGCCGGAACCGGGCGACGAGCAGCGCCACACCCTGGTGGCGGTGGGCGCGGGACCGTTCCTCGCCGAAGTCGGCACCGTTCCACCACCTCGCGAGACCTTCGTTGCCCCGGCTGCAGATGGTGATCACGTCGTCGTAGGTGACGAGCGCGTCGAGGTGCATGTTCATCCGTTCCTGCAGCTGCGCGATCTCCAGCCGGATGTACACGTTGGCCGGGTCCAGCCGCAGCGCGCGGTAGAACTCGGCCAGTGCCTGGTCGAACCGGCGCTCGGCCTGGAACTGGTGCGCGCGCTGGTAGGCGTCGAAGAGCTCGCTGGGGAAGGCGTAGCCCCACCAGCTCGCCCACTGCGGGCGGCGCTTGCAGATCCTGCTGCGCGGGAAGATCTGCGCCGCGACGGAGTTCGCCGCCCGTTCCAGGACCCGGTCCCAGGTGGTGTCCTCGATGATGAGGGGCGCCGCCGCGAACTTGGGCAGCCGCATCAGCTCGACGACCAGTTTCGGCCGGTCCGCGGTCGCGACGGTGCCGGTGACCCGGTACGCGGCGGGCGGTCGCAGCAGCCGCAGCGCGCGGGCGGCGATCTTCCACCAGCTCGCCGTGGCCGCGTCGCCCACGTTCTCCACGACCTGGAGGAAGTCGTACGAGCCCGCGGCGCCGGGCAGTGCCGCCGGGCTGTAGATGCGTGACTCGGTGAGCTTGCGGGTGAACCCCGCGGTCAGCTCCCGCGCGGAGGGCGCCGCGCCGTCGCGGTCGTCGGCGAACTCGCTGACGTCCACGTGCAGGCCACGCGACGCGCTGCCCTCGATCCTGGCGCGCCCGAAGGAGTACATCGCGAGCAACGCGGTCAGCACGAGCAGCGCGGGTTGCACGACCACCCAGGTGACCGTCGTGGACACCGCGGTGGGCGCGGCAGGCGCCGGGCGGTCCGACACCAGCAGGTAGGGGCCGACGATGAGGGCCGCGCTCGCGAGCACGCACCCCGCGAGGCTGAGCCACCACAGCCACGGCCGGGCCTTGGGCAGGTCGGCGGTGGTCGCCCGCGATGCCGGGTCGCCGTTCCTGGGCATCGGATCCCCCTGTCTTCGTTCCCGGGGGATCGGGCGGACGGCAGCGGTCGTTAGCGGCGTAGTCGGGTTGTCCAGGATCTGTCCTGGCGGCGTCTTCGCTCGCGCAACTTTTGTTCCAGTTGGGCAGACTTTCGTTGCTACTGTTCAAAAGATTGCGTGTCCGGCAGTGGTGGCGGAAGGCGGATCCATGGATCTCGAGATCTCCCGGCGAGCCGCTCTGGCGGGTGCCGGCGCGGCGGCGCTGTTCCTGGCCACCAGCGGCACCGCGGAAGCGGCACCGAAAGCACCCGGCCTCAAGTACTACTACCCCGTTCCGTCAGCGCCAGGCGAGGTCCGCGCCGACATCTGTGTCTACGGCGGCACGTCAGCCGGGGTCACCGCCGCCGTCAGGGCCGCGCGGCACGGCCGGTCCGTCGCGCTCGTCGTGTTCGGGCGGCACCTCGGGGGGCTCACCTCCTCCGGGCTCGGCGCCACCGACTCCGGGCGCATCGAGGCGATCGGGGGCCTGTCGCGGGAGTTCTACCGGCGGGTCGGTGCGCGCTACGGCAGACCGGAGTCGTTCGGGTTCGAACCGCATGTCGCCGAGAGCGTGTTCGACGACTGGGCCGCCGAGGAGGGCGTCCAGGTCTTCCGCGAACACCGTCTGTCCGGAGTGGACAGAGCGGGCAACCGGATCACCGCGCTGCGGACCGAGAACGGCAAGGTGTTCCGCGCGTCGGTCTACATCGACGCCTCCTACGAAGGCGACCTCCTCGCGGCGGCCGGGGTCAGCTACACCGTCGGCCGCGAGGGCAACGCGAAGTACGGCGAGACTCTCAACGGCGTGCAGGTCCGTTCCGGGCACCAGTTCCAGCGAAGCATCGACCCGTACCGCACGCCGGGTGACCCCACGAGCGGTCTCCTGCCGGGGGTGCAGGGCGAGCCGGTCGGCGACACCGGAGCCGGGGACCAGCGCATCCAGGCGTTCAACTTCCGCGTCTGCCTCACCAAGGCCGCGAACCGGCGGCCTTTCCCGCGCCCGCCCGGTTACGACCCCGCGCGGTACGAGCTGCTCCGCCGCTACCTCGCCGCGGGCGTCTGGGACGCCATGCGCCTCAACACCCCCATGCCGAACGGGAAGACCGACCTCAACAACAACGGCGCGGTCAGCACCGACAACATCGGCCGCAACCACCGCTGGCCCGACGGCGACCACCACGAACGGGAGCGGATCTTCCAGGACCACGTGACCTACCAGCAGGGCCTGCTGTACTACCTCGCGAACGACCCGGCCGTGCCATCGGCGATCCGGGCCGAGGTCAGCGCGTGGGGCCTGCCCGCGGACGAGTTCGGCCAGACCGGTGGCTGGCCGCACGAGCTGTACATCCGCGAGGGCCGCCGCATGGTCGCCGACTACGTGGTGACCGAGCACGACTGCCGCTGGGCCCGCACGGCACCGGACCCGGTCGGGCTCGCCTCGTACACGATGGACTCGCACAACTGCGCGCGTGTCGTGATCAACGGCCTGGCCCGCAACGAAGGCGACGTGCAGGTCGCGCCCGCCGGGCCGTACGGCATCTCCTACCGCGCGATCGTGCCGCGGCGGGGTGAGTGCGCGAACCTCGTGGTGCCGGTGGCGTTGTCCGCCTCGCACATCGCCTTCGGCTCGGCCCGCATGGAGCCGGTGTTCATGCTGCTCGGCCACGCGGCGGCGAGCGCGGCGCACCTCGCGCTCGCCGGCGGCCGCGCCGTGCAGGACGTCGACTATCCCACCCTGCGGCGCGCGCTGATCGCCGACGGCATGGTCCTGACCTGGCCGCCGAACCAGGGACCGGTCACCATCGACGCTCCCGGCGCGCCCACCGCGGGCACGCCGTTCCCGGTGACCGCGGCCGTCGCGAACCGCGAAGGTGTCGCGGTCACCGACGTCACGCTGTCCCTTGCCGCACCGGCGGGCTGGACCGCGACACCCGGCGACCGGACCACGCCTGCGCTGGCCGCCGGTGCCACGTTCGCGGCGGACTGGACGGTGACCGCCGCCGTGCCCGCGCAACTGCTCGAACCGGTGCGCCTCGCCGCCACCGCCACGTACACCGTCGGCGGGCAGGCGCTCACCTTCGAGCAGGCCAGGACGGTCACGGTGGCGGAGCCGGTCGCCGCGCCACTGCGGACCGCCGCGACCACCGAGGCGTACTTCGGCCAGCGCGGCGACCAGCTCGCGGTCCTCGCCGGCGGGCGGGACATGTGGACCGGCATCGACGAGTACGGCGCGATCTTCCACCCCGGCGTGCCGGCGACGGCCGCGGCGGTGACCCTGGTGTCCCAGGCCGCGACCGACCCGAACGCCCGCGCGGGCCTGGTGTTCCGCAACGACCTGCGCACCCGCTCGACCGGGTACGTCGCCCTGGTCGCCAAGCCCGCCAACGGTTTCCTGCTGCTGTGGGACGCCGACGAGGACGGCACGCTCGACTCGGTGGCCCGGCTCGAACTCAACCCGACCCCGTACCCGGCGCGCCTGCGGCTGCTGCGGTCCGGCACCACGTTCACCGGCGAGGTCAGCACCGACGGCGGCACGACATGGCGCCGCGTCGGCACGGCGAACGTGCCTTCCTCGGCACCGGCGCAGGACGTGGGTGTGGTCGCGTGTGCCCACGCGACCACACCGGGCCGAGCCCTGTTCACCGGCCTGTCGGTCAGCGCTGCCGGGCGGGGCGGATCACCAGCTCGTTGACGTCCACGCTCGGCGGCTGGTCGATCGCGTACGCGATGGCGTCGGCGATCGCGGACGGCGGGATGGGCTCCGCCCGGTAGGTGCGCATCATCTCCTGCGCGCCCGCCTCGGTGATCGTGTCCGCCAGCTCCGAATCGACGACACCCGGCGAGACGGTCGTGACCCGGATGCTCGGGTCGGCCTCCTGCCGCAGCCCCTCGGTGATCGCCCATGCGGCGTACTTGGTCGCGCAGTACACGGCACCGGTCGGCACGACCTCGTGCGCGCCGATCGACGCGACCGTCACGAAGTGGCCGCCGTCCTGCCGCTGGAACACCGGCAGCGCGGCGGCGATCCCGTACAGCAGGCCGCGGATGTTCACGTCGACCATGCGGTCCCACTCGTCGACGAGCAGCGAGTCCAGGCGGGACAGCGGCATCACGCCTGCGTTGTTCACGATGACGTCGACCCGGCCGTGCCGTGCGACCGCACCGTCGACGAACGCGGCCACGTCGTCGCGGTCGGTGACGTCCAGCCGCACCGCGTCGACGGTCCCGCCGTCCGCGCGGATCTTGTCGGCCAGCTCGGTGAGCCGGTCCTCCCGGCGCGCACCGATCACGACGCGATGCCCGTCGGCGGCGAGCCGCACCGCGGTGGCCTGGCCGATGCCGCTGCTGGCCCCGGTGACGAGGACGACCTTCATGTCAGTTCTCCTTCGTATGTGGGTGGAAAGGGTGACCTCGCACCCCGCGCGAGGGGTGTCGAGGGCAGGAGGTATCGCGCCACGTGCTTGCACGTGGCGTCGTGGTGTGCGACGGGTCAGGCGGTCAGGCTGCCCAGCAGGGACAGCGCCTCCGCCGACGGGCTGCCAGGTTCCGCGTGGTAGACGACCAGCTGCTGACCTGGTGCGCCGTTCACGGTGAACGCCTCGTACGACAGCGTCAGCTCACCGACGAGCGGGTGCCGGAACCGCTTGGTCTCACGTGTCTTCTGCCTGATCTCGTGGCGGGCCCACAGCCTGCCGAAGTCCGCGCTCCTGACCGACAGCTCACCGACGGTCTCGATCAGCCGGGCGTCGTCCTGGTGCAGGCCCGCCGCGGCCCGCAGCCCGCCGACGGTGTTGGCGGCGACGCGCTCCCACTCGGGGTAGAAGTCGCGTGCGTCGGGGTCGAGGAAGACCAGCCGGACCAGGTCGTCGCTGTACGTGTGGCCGGCGAACAGTGCCGTCCCGAGGTCGTTGGCCGCCAGCACCTGGAGGCACCGGCCCAGCACCAGCGCCGGGGTGGCGGTCCACGCCGCCATCATCCCCATCAGCGCGGGGCTGACCTGCTCGCGCCGCCGGCGCCGCGCCCTCGGTCGCGGCCGGGTCAGTTCGTGCAGGTAGGCGGTGGCCTCCTCGTCCAGGGCCAACGCGTGCGCGAGCGCGTCCACCACCTGCGCCGAGGGGTGCCGCTCCCGGCCCTGCTCCAGGCGCACGTAGTAGTCGCTGCTCACGCCCGCGAGCAGGGCGACCTCCTCGCGCCGCAGCCCGCTCACCCGGCGCCGGGTGCCCGGTGCCAGGTCGACGTCCTCCGGCCGCACCAGCTCGCGCCGGGCCCGCAGGAACGCACCGATCGCGTTGTCCATGTCTCCGAGGCTAGCCGCGGGACCAGCGGAAAGGGTGGCCGTGCGACACCCAGGAAACCTGCTCCCCCTGCTGAGGGATTATCGGCCGAATAGTGGGTACCCCGCGTCACGATCACGCGTGTGCGGACTGGCACCGGTGAGGAGTCCGAAATGGAGGGGCGAGATGACGCAGACACCGGTGACCGAGGACCAGGGCACGCCCATCTTCGACGCGCTCGCCGAGGAGGTCGGGTTCGAGGTGGTCGGCGGGTTCGACCCGAACGCCGAGCCCGACACCACCGGCGACGGGTGAGGCCTCAGGCGTAGTACCGGTACAGCGCCTGCGCCACCACCGCCGGCTTCGCGGAGCGTGCGCCGCCTTCCAGGTCGACCGTGAAGTCCACGGTGGTCTGGGCGCTGTCGTCGGTGAGCCGGTCCACCGCGGCCAGGTGCGCGGTCAGCCGCACCCTGGCGCCGACCGGCACCGGTGCGGGGAAGCGCACCTTGTTCAGCCCGTAGTTCACCCGGGTGCGGATGCCCTGGAGGTCCAGCAGGCCCGACCACAGCGGGATGATCAGCGAGAGCGTGAGGTAGCCGTGCGCGATCGTGCCGCCGAACGGGCCCGCCGCGGCCCGCTCGGGGTCGGTGTGGATCCACTGGTGGTCGCCCGTGGCGTCGGCGAACGTGGTCACCTGGTCCTGCGTCACCTCGTGCCAGGCGGTGGGGCCGAGCGTGGTGCCCGCGAGCGCCGCCAGTTCGTCGAGCCCGTGCACGGTGGTGGTCACCGGTCCTCCCCGTAGGTCGTGCGCAGCGCGCTCTTCAGCAGCTTCCCCGACGCGGTGCGCGGCAGCGTCTCCGCGAACACGACCGACTTCGGGATCTTGTACCGGGCGATCCGGCCGTCGAGGAACGCGAGCAGCTCGGCCGGTTCGACCGCGTGCCGCGCGACGACGATCGCGCGCCCGACCTCGCCCCACTTCTCGTCCGGCACCCCGATCACCGCGCAGTCCCGCACCGCCGGGTGCCGGTGCAGCGCGTCCTCGACCTCGGCCGGGTACACGTTCTCGCCACCCGAGATGAGCACGTCCTTGATGCGGTCCCGGATGTAGAGGTAGCCGTCCTCGTCGGACACCGCGACGTCACCGGTGCGCAGCCACCCGTCCGGCGTCAGCACCGCCGCGGTCTCCGCCGGTTTGCCCCAGTAGCCGGTCATGACGTTCGGGCCGTGCAGCACCACCTCGCCAGGCACCCCCGGCGCCACGTCCTCGCCGTCTACGTCGAGGACGCGCACGTCGGTGAAGAAGCACGGCGTGCCCGCCGACCCGACCTTGCGCGTGCTCTCCCCGGCGCGCAGGAACAACGCGCTCGGCGACGACTCGGTGAGCCCGTAGCCCTGCAGGAACACCAGCCCGCGTTCCTGGTAGGTGGTGATCACCTGCGCGGGGACGGGTGCGCCGCCGCAGATCATCGTGCGCACCGACGACAGGTCCGCGTCCGTCCACTCCGGCACGCCGGCCACGGCCTGGAACATCGCGGGCACGCCGAACAGGTAGGTCACCCGCCGCCGCGCGATCGTCGCCAGCGTGCGCACCGGGTCGAACGAGTCCAGCACCACCGTGCCGCCCTTGACCAGCGTCGGCAGCACGGTCTGGTTGAGCGCGGCGACGTGGAACACGGGCGCGTTCACGAGCGTCACCTCGTCACCGGCGAGGTCGACGTCGATGAGCACGTTCATCGTGTTCCAGTGCAGGTTGGCGTGCGAGAGCGCCGCGCCCTTCGGCCGCCCGGTGGTGCCCGAGGTGTACATGATCACCGCGATGTCGTCCGGTTCGACGGGCTCGTCGAGGGGCTCGGTGGCCGCCGCCGCCAGCAGTTCCTCGTAGGCGGCCCGGTCGAGCACGTGCGGCACGTCCGGCGCGAGGTCGTGCGACGGGGCGCGCACGAGCACCGAAGCGCCGCAGTCCCGCAGGATGTACTCGAGTTCCGGCGCGGCGAGCCGGGTGTTGAGCGGCACGAAGATCGCGCCGAGCATGCAGGCGCCGAACATGGTCTCGAGGAACGGCGGTTCGTTCGGCCCGAGGTAGGCGACCCGGTCGCCGCTGCCGATCCCGAGCCCGGCGAGCGCGTGCGCCACCCGCGTGGCGCGTTCGCACAGCTCGCGGTAAGTCTGCTCGCGGTCGCCGTGAACGACCGCGACCCGGTCCGGCGACATCCGCGCCCGCCGCGCGGGCCACGAGCCGATGCCCTGGTTACGCATCAGCGAGCCGCAACAGCCGGACGGCGTTGTCCCTGAGGATCATGGGGCGCACCTCCGGCTTGATCTCGAGGGTGTCGAAGTCGGCGAGCCAGCGGTCGGGCGTGAGCACGGGGAAGTCCGACCCGAACAGCACCTTGTCCCGCAACAACGTGTTGGCGTACCGCACCAGCTGGGGCGGGAAGTACTTCGGCGACCACCCCGACAGGTCGATGTGGACGGTCGGCTTGTGGGTGGCGACCGCGAGCGCCTCGTCCTGCCACGGGAACGACGGGTGCGCGAGGATGATCGGCAGTTCCGGGAAGTCCACGGCCACGTCGTCGACGAGCAGCGGGTTCGCGTACTTCAGCCGGATCCCGCCACCACCGGGCAGTCCGGCGCCGATCCCGGTCTGTCCACTGTGGAACAACGCGATGGTGCCGTGCTCGGCGAGCACCTCGTAGAGCGGGTACGCGACGGGGTCGTTGGGGTGGAACGCCTGCAGGCCGGGGTGGAACTTGAACCCGCGCACCCCGTACTTCTCGATCAGGGCACGGGCCTGCCGGACGGCGGCCTTGCCGCGCCAGGGATCCACGCTGGCGAACGGGATCAGGACGTCCGGGTGCTCGGCGCAGGCCGCGGCGATCTCCTCGCTCGCGATCGGTGGGTGCCCGGTGGCGGATCCGGCGTCCACGGTGAACACGACCGCCGCCATCCGCCGTTCCCGGTAGTACGCGGCGATCTCGGCGACGGTCTTGGTCCGCTCGGCCACCTTGAAGTAGGCGGCCGAGCCGCTCATCAGGTGCTGCGGCAAGGAGAGGTGCCCGTCCGCGCCGACCTCGACGTGCACGTGGACGTCGACGGCCACCAGTTCGTCGACGTTCATGTACGCGTCCCGAGGGTGGACGCCCAGGCCGCGCCGATGTCGTCGGCCCCCCACCCGCCGTCCCGGAACGCGACGGCCGCCTCCTCGGGATGTGTCCACAGCGACAGCCGGTCGCCGCCGATCCCGATGGCCTGCCCGGTGATGCCGTCGGACTCGGCGGAGGCGAGGAACACGACGAGCCCGGCCGCGTCGTCCGGCACCCCGAACCCTTCCCCGGCGCGGAGCCAGGCGGGCAGTGGTGTCCTGTCCCGCTGCCAGGCCTCGACGTGCGGCGCGAACGCGGGGATGGTCGCGGTCATGGCGGTGGCGGCCACCGGGATCACCGCGTTCACCGTGATGTTCGCCCTGGCGCACTCCATCGCCCACGTGCGGGCCATGGCCACGATCCCGGCCTTGGCGGCGGAGTAGTTGGTCTGCCCGACGTTCCCGCGCTGCCCGGCAGGCGAGCCGATGACGATGATCCGCCCGCCGTCCCCCTGCTCCCGCAGGTGCCGCACCGCGGCGCGCACACACGTGAAGGTCCCTCGGAGGTGCACGTCGACCACGGTGTCGAACTCGTCGTCGGACATGCGCCAGAGCATCCGGTCCCGCAACACCCCGGCGTTGGTGACGAGCACGTCGAGCCGCCCGTACTCGGCGACGCCCCGCGCGACGAGCCGCTCCGCCATCGAGGCGGGCCCGACCGCGCCGGCCTCGGCCACGGCCTTGCCCCCGGACCCGCCGATCTGCGCGACGGCCCCGGCGGCGGCGGAGGCATCGGCGTCGTTGATGACGACCGCCGCCCCGGCCGCGGCCAGCGCCGACGCGTACGCGAACCCGAGCCCCCGCCCGGCACCGGTCACCACAGCCACCCGCCCGGTCAGATCCACGGTGTCTCCCTACGGTTGTCCACAACCCCGCCACACGCGGGCCGAAACTGTCGGTGCTCCCCGGTAGTCTGGATTTCGGGGGTCCCCCGGTCGCGCGAATGGGACTTTCGCTCGGGGTCGCGGCCGCGAGCGCTTCTCGACGCCGTCCTCCGCCGGTACGCTGGAATTCGGGGGGCCGTGGCCCGCGCCAGGTCGAACGGCCGCGGATACGGCGCTGGCCGGTACCGCGCGTACGCGTGCGCACCCTCGGGATCGAACCCGGCCGCCGCCGCGTTCAGCGCAGACGGCCCGGTGTCCGGCCACCGCCCCGAGTCGGCCCGTCGCTCGACCGCCGCCAGCGCGGCGAGCATCTCCCCGTCGGTGAACGTGCAGTGCCCGGCCCGGTCGACGAACGCCTGCCGCAGCGACCGGTCCCGGCCCGCGGCGTGCACGGCGTCCGCGTAGGCCCGCTCCACCTGGACCGGCACCAGCGCGTCACCGGTCGTGTGGATCGTGAGCAACGGCGTCGCCGGCCGGCCAGTGAACGTCAGGTTGCGCGCGACATACCGCACCGCACCCGGTGCCGCGGAGATCCTCGGCGCCCGGTTCAGCAGCGCGAGGTCGTCGGTGAGTGACAGCCCGGCCGCGTCGTACAGCGCTTCGACCTCCGCCCGGTTCGCCGACCGCGCGAACACGCGCGCGTAGTCGACTCCCGTGTTCCACGAGGGGTTCCCGCCCGCCCACGTCTCCATCTCCTGTCGCCACGACAGTCCCACGTAGACGGTGCCGCGCAGCGCATCGAGGTGACCCGGCCGTGGCAGGTTGTGCAGCGCAGCGGCGAGCGCGGTCCGCGCCCGGCCTCGCGGTGTGGCCTGCGCCGCGTCCAGTGCGGCCGTCAGGGTGGCGACGGAAGCGAGCGCCGTCGCCTGATCCGGGAGGTGCACCAACGGCACCGCGGGATCGGAGAAGAACGTCCGCACCGCGAACACCGGGTCGAGCGTGTTGTTCCAGTTCGCGATCCCGCCCTGCTCCAGCCCGCACATGGCGAGCGCGCCCGCGAACCGCGGTCCGTGCCGCTCGGCCAGCCCGGTGGTGATCATCCCGCCGAGCGACGTGCCCCACGCGATGGCCCGGCGGGGCTTGCCGAACCGGTCGGCGAACGTGTCCAGGGTCGCCAGCTGGTCCGGCAGGGCGTGTTCGAGCACCCACCCCGTGTCCCGGTACGACGACCCGGCCAACGCGTAACCCCGTGCCAGCAACGCGGACCGCACCGCGGCGTTCGGCGCGTTCTGCGCGGGGTTGGGCGCGCCGTCCGGGGTGTACCCGTGGCTGTACAGCAGAACCGTGCGGTTCCAGTCGGCGGGCACGTCCAGCACGTAGGTCGCGCCGCCCGGCAGCGTGCCCTCCACGTGGGACGGTGCCTCGGCAGGCGACAGCAACCCGGCCACCAGCGTAGCCGCGAGCAGTACCTTCACGTCCGCTCCTTCCCGCGCAGCGCGGGCACGATCCCGCGCGGCAGCCACAGCACGACGACCACCAGCAGCAACCCGTACACGGCGTAGGACAGCACGCTCGGCGCGTAGCTCGGCATGCCGGGGCTCGTGGCCAGCTCGTTGAGCGCCTGCACCAGCAACACGATCGCCACCGCGCCGACCACCCCGCCCGCCAGGGTGCCGAGCCCGCCGACCACGGCCATCACCACGTACTCGATCGACAGCAGCACCGGGAACGACCCCGGCCCCAGGTACCCCAGGTAGAACGCGTAGATCCCGCCCGCCAGCCCCGCGAACGCGGCCGACAGCGTGAACACCGCCAGCCGGTACCGCCCGACCGGCACCCCGCTGGCCGCCGCCGCGACCTCCGACGTGGCGAGTGCCCGCAGCCCGCGCCCGGGCCGCGACCGCACCAGGTTGTGCGCCACCACGAGCACCACCGCGAGCCCGGCCCACACCAGGTACGCGTACTGGATGTCCTCGGCCAGCTCGAACCCGCCGACCGACAGCCGGGGGATCCCCTGCAGCCCGATCGCCCCACCGGCCCATGTGGACTGTGCGAGCACCGACAGCAGGATCAGCTGCATCGCGAGCGTCGCGAACGCGAGGTAGTGGCCCCGCAGCCGCAGCACCCCGGCACCCACCACCGCGGCGAACGCGGCGGCGACCACCGGCGCGGCGAGGAGCCCGAGCACCGGCGCGGTGCCGTGCACGCTCAGCAGCCCGGCCGTGTACGCGCCGATCGCGTAGAACGACGCCTGGCCGAGGGAGATCTGCCCGGCCTGCCCCATGAGCAGCGACAGCCCGACGGTCACCATGGCGGCGAGCCCGGCCAGGACGTAGATGCCGAGCTGCTTCCCGTCGAGGAAGACGGGCAGCGCGAGCGTGACGACGGCAGCCGCGATCAGCACCTTCATACCGGTTCCTCCACCGGGCCCCGGGTTTGCCGCTGCGCCGCGCGCCAGATCATCACGACGATCATCAGCCCGAGCGCGACGTCCGTCTGGTGCGCGGCGTTCCCGTAGCCCGCGACCAGTGCCTGCGTCACCCCGAGCAGCAGCCCGCCCGCGAGCGTCACCGCCGGTCGGGTGAGCCCGCCGAGGATCGCGGCCGCGAAGCCGTTCACGATCAGCGTCACGTCCGCGTCGAACGTGATCTGCTGCACCGGCGTCACCAGCACCCCCGCCAGCCCGCCGAGCGCGCCGCCGATCGCGAACGCCAGCCATCCCATCCGCCGCACGTCGATCCCGATCACCTTCGCGGCGTACGGGTTCGACGCGCACGCGGTCAGCGCCTTGCCGGTGCCGGTGCGGGTGAAGAACAACGCCATGCCCGCGAACACCGGCAGCGTCACCCCGATGACCAGCAGGTAGTGGGACTGCACGCGGGCGTCGCCGATCGTGACCGCGCCGGGCAGGCCGGCGAACGACCGCGGCTGGTCACCCCACACCAGCACCTCGACCGCGTAGGCGAACACCGACAGCCCGAGCGTGACGATCAGCGCGGACCGTGGATCCGTTGCCAGCGCGACCATGCCGACCAGCAGCCCGACGACCGCCGCGACCGCCACGGCCGCGAGTTCGCCGAGGCCGTGGGGGAGCGCGGTCAGGAACGAGGCCGCGCACATGGCACCGACGACCGCGAACGCGCCCTGCGCGAAGTTCACCACCCGCGTCACCCGGTACACGGCCACGAGCCCGCTGCCGACGAGCGCGTACCCGCAGCCGGTGCCGAGCCCGGTGACGAGGTAGCCGGGGAGGTCAGTCATGCACACCGCCCAGGTATGCGGCCGACACGCGGTCGTCGGCGGCCAGCTCCTCCGACGGTCCTTCCGCGACGATCCGGCCCGCCTCCAGCACGTACGCGCGGGAACACAAATCCAGCGCCAGCCGCGCGTTCTGCTCGATCAACAGCACCGCGAGGCCACGCGTCTCGTTCAGCTCCCGCAGGTGCCGCACCAGGTCCGCCACCACGAGCGGCGCGAGACCCAGCGACAGCTCGTCGACCGCGAGCACGTCCGGGCGGCTCATCAGCGCCCGCCCGACCGCGACCATCTGCTGTTCGCCGCCGGACAGCGTGCCTGCGCGCCGGTGCCGCAGCTCGGCCAGGCGCGGCAGGATCGCGTGCACCGGCCCGGTGTCGCGCAGCTTGTACCGCCGTCCGCCGAGCCGCAGGTTGTCCTCGACGGTGAGGTCGCCGAACACCTGCCTGCCCTCCGGCACGTGCGCGAGCCGCCCGCGCACCGCGACCGTTCCCGCCGAGGGCTTCAGTACGCCGGACAGCGTGTTGACCACAGTGGACTTCCCGGCGCCGTTCGGCCCGATCAACGCGACCATCTCCGCGGGACCGACCGTGAGGCTGACCTGGTCCAGCGCGGTGGCGGGCCCGTACCGGACCACGAGGTCACGCACCTCGACCGTGCCGTCATCCGCTCCGCGGGCTCCGCTCATGCGGTCGCCCCCAGGTAGGCGGCCACGACCCGGTCGTCGGCGCGGATCTGCGCCGGGGTGCCCTCGGCGATGACCTGGCCGAGGTCGAGCACGGTGACCCGGTCGGCGAGCCGCGTCACGAACGCGACGTCGTGCTCGACCAGCAGCATCGTGATCCCCTCGCCGCGCAGCTCACCCAGCAGGTCCGCGAGCCGCGCCCGTTCTCCCGCGCGCAGCCCGGACGCCGGCTCGTCGAGCAGCAGCAGCCTCGGCCGCCCGCACAGCGCCCGCGCGACCTGCACGACCCGCTGCTGGCCGAGCGGCAACGCGCCCGCGTCGCGGTCGGCCCAGTCCTCGAGTCCCGCTCTGGCAAGGGATTCCCGCGCACGGTCGCGGATCTCGCGCTCCTCGCGGCGATGCCGGGGCAACCGGGCGATCGCGGCGCCGAACCCGGTGCGCGTGCCCGCGTGCGCACCGACCATCACGTTCTCCAGCACGGTCATCCCGGTGAACACCCGCGCGCCCTGGAACACCACGGCGATCCCGGCGGCGGCCCTGCGGTGCGGCGGCAGCCGGTCGATCCGGGTCCCGTCGTAGGTGACGGTGCCCGCGTCGGCGCGGAGCTGCCCGCCGATCAGCGCGAACAGGGTCGACTTGCCGGCACCGTTCGGTCCGATGACGGCCCGCAGCTCGCCGTGCGCGACGTCGAGGTCGACGTCGCGCACGGCGAACACCCCGTCGAACGAGCGACGCAGCCCGTTCGCCCGCAGGATCACGGGGTCACCCCGCCAGCTCGGCCAGCTGCGTGCCCGACCACTCGGTGGGCCGGAACGCGCCCTGGGTGACGGTGTTGACGGAGATGAACTCCGGGCCCAGCCCGGCGTGGTCGTCCTTGCCGTACGCGTACTCGCCGTTGGGGGTCACCAGCCGCAGGCTTTCGAGCGCGCCCCGGATCGCGCCCGGTTCGGTGCTGCCCGCCTTCTCGATGGCGGCGACCAGCAGCTGCACCGCGCTCCAGCCGTCCTGCGCGAACTGCGGCGGCGGGTAGCCGTACTCGTCGCTGAACGCGGTGGTCAGCTCGTCGATCGCGTCTTTCTGCGCACCGGCGGGGAGATCGGGCCCGACCACGCCGATCGAACTGGCGACGACCACGCCCTCGGCGGCCGCGCCGACCGGGTCGAGGAACAGCTTGCTGGCCTGCGCACCGGTCATCACCAGCGGGATGTCGAGCCCCGCGGTGGCGTACTGCTTCGTGAGCGCGACCGCGGGTGCCCCGGTCGCCCACACGACCAGTGCCTGCGCCTTCGCGCCGCGGACGTGCCCGAACACGGACCCGAACTCGGTGGCGTCGGTCTGGAACTCCTCGTCGGCGACGATGTCGATGCCGTAGCGGGAAGCGTTGTCCCGCATGCCCTTGTGGCCCGCGACGGCGTAGGAGCTGCGCGTGTCGTGCGCGACGGCCACAGTGGACACCCCGGTCGCGTCCAGGTACTGGAGGATCCGCTCGGCGTAGGTGCCGGAGGTGGCGGGCACGACGAACACGTACGGGTGCACGGGTTCGACCTGTTCGTCGGCGGGCGTGAGCGACAGGTAGGGGAGTTCTTCCCGGTCCACCAGGGGGATCGTGGCGAGCGCGGAGTTCGAGAACGGCGACCCGATGACCGCGGCCACCTCGTCGCCCCGCAGGTCGTTGAACGCGAGCACGGACTGATCCGGCTGGCTCTTGTCGTCCTTCACGACGACCTCGAGCTGCCGCCCGAGCACCCCGCCCTCCCGGTTGACCTTGGCGACGGCGAGCTCGACGGACTTCTTGTTCTCGCTGCCGAGCGGCGAGTAGTTGCCGGTGAGGGAGACGATCTGGCCGACCTGGATGGGCCCGCTGGTCGTCGCGGAGTCGTCGCCACAAGCGGCGGAAAGGAGGAGAAAGGCTGACAGGACAGGGAGAAGTCGACGCACGGTACCTCCTCGTACGCGATGCGAGCCGCCCCCAAAGTTAGGCGTTTGAGTTGCAGTCGTCAAGAAACTGCCTAACATTGCGGCTGTGTCACCGCGCCCCCAGTCCCTGATGCTCACGCTGCTGGGCGACCACCTCTACGGCCGCGACCTGTGCGTCTTCTCGGGCAGCGTGATCGAGGTGCTCGGCAGGGTGGGCGTCTCGGAACACGCGACCAGGTCGACCCTGACCCGCATGGTCAACAAGGGCCTGCTGTACCGCCAGAAGGAGGGCAGGCGCATGTACTTCGGCCTGACCCCCCTGGCCGCGAACGTGCTCCGCGACGGCCACACCCGGATCTGGCGCACCGGAGCCGTCAACGAGGACTGGGACGGCACGTGGACCCTGCTGGGCTTCTCGTTGCCAGAGGCATGGCAACGCCAGCGCCACGACCTGCGCGCCAAACTGGCGTGGGCGGGTTTCGGGCCGTTGCAAGGTGGCCTGTGGATTGCCCCTGGCCACGTCCAGGTGGACGACATCGTGGCGTCGCTGGGCCTGTCCGCCCACGTGCGGATCTTCCGCGCCACGGTCGACTCGGACGTGGCCCAACTCGTCGAGGACGCGTACGACCTGACCCCGATCGCGGACAGCTACCGCGAGTTCCTGACCCACTGGACGGACCCGCAACCGTACGAGCACGACCCGCTGGCCGCCCACCTGTCGATCGTCACGGAGTGGCTGCGGATCATCCGCAAGGACCCCCGCCTCCCGGTCCGCCACCTCCCGGAGGACTGGCCGGCCATCGCAGCACAGAAGTCCTTCCACGACATAGAAAGCGTCCTGGCGACCCCGGCGGCGGAACTCGCGAAGGAACTGCTGGACACCCGCCCGGCTGGTTGACGACCCGCACGTGCTCTCACCGGCGGTCGAGGCCGGTGCGGTATGCCCGATGTGGTCCATGGTGAACCTCGGCCGCCGTAATCGGGTGGATCCCGGCGCTCCCGGGCGATACCGTGCCGCCCGTGATGAGCCCCGAGTCGGACAGAGCGGAGCCGCCGGTCGTTCGGCGGCGTTGCGGCTGACTTCTCGCCCGTGGCTTCGGGTGGGCTGACGCGCCGGCGACCGGACCTGGATTCCCTCGTCCGTTCTCTCGTTGGAGCGCTCGTTGTTGTTCGTCTACATCCTTGGCCTTGCCGTGTTCGCGCAAGGTACCTCCGAGTTCATGCTGTCCGGGCTCGTGCCGGACATCGCCCTCGAACTGGCCGTGCCCGTCGGGGCGGCCGCGACCCTCACGTCCGCCTACGCCGTCGGGATGGTTGCCGGGGCGCCCGTCATGGCGGCGCTCAGCGCTCGCTGGCCCCGTCGCCGGGCACTCGTCACCTTCCTCGTCGTGTTCGTTGCCATGCACGTCGTCGGCGCGGTGACCAGCGACTTCACCGTTCTCTTCGGCACGCGGGTCGTCGCCGCGGTCGCCAACGCCGGGTTCCTCGCCGTTGCCATGACCGTGGTGGGGGCGCGTGGGGCGGCCGTCCTCATCGGTGGCGTGACGCTGTCGTGCGTGGTCGGGGTGCCGGCCGGGGCGCTGCTCGGTCAGTTCTACGGCTGGCGCGCGGCGTTCTGGGCCGTCGCCGCGCTTTCCCTGCCCGCGCTCGCCTTCGTGGTCCGGGCCGCGCCGGCCGAACCCGCCGGGGTGCGGGACGTCGACGTCCGGCGGGAGTTCCGCGAGCTGCGGTCGCGGCCGTTGCGGCGCACGCTCCTGCTCGGTGCGCTGGTCAACGGCGCCACGTTCGCGACCTTCGCCTACCTCGCGGTCATCGCGACCGACGTCGCCGGGCTGCCGGACGGCGCGGTGCCCGGGTTGCTGGCCGCGTTCGGGCTGGGTGCGTTCCTCGGGGTCACCGCGCGGATGCCCGACCGGTGGCTCACCGCCGGGTTGTTCGTCCTGCCCGCCGGATGGCTGGTGCTCGTGCTCCTCAGCACCCATCCCGTGCCGTTCTTCGTGGCCACCGCGGTGCAGGGTGCGTTGTCGTTCGGTGTCGGGTCGGTGCTCATCACCCGCGTGCTTCGGCTCGCGCCCGGCGCGCCGTCACTGGGCGGGGCGTTCGCGACGGTCGCGTTGAACGTGGGTGCGGTGCTCGGGCCGGCCGTGGCGGGAGCGGTCACCGAGGCGACCGGCGACCACCGGCACGCCGTGTGGTTGAGCGTGGCCGCGGCCCTCGTCGCTACGGCTTGCGCCCCACGCCACCGATGATGCACTGAGCCGCGCCACTGAGACCCCCGAGCCGGGGCCCGTCCGGCCACCACGCGTCACACACGGAAAGGCCGGGCGGGTCCTGTGCGTTGGGGGCGACCAGTTCCAGGCCCGCCAGCATCGCCGCGATCTCGTCGCGGGTGCGGAACCGGCCCGCGCCTATCGGACCGTTGACCAGGATGTGCTCGATGCGCTTGGCGATCGGCGTCAGCTCCGGGGTTTCCGGGTCGACGAAGTGGGAGAACACCACGTAGCTGCCGGACGGGAGCGCGTCGACGTACTCGCGCATGATCGCCGGCGCCTTGGTGTCGTCGGTGACGTGGTGCAGGGTCCCGACCTGCAGCAGCACGAGCGGCTCCGAGAAGTCGAGCACGCTGCGCACGATCTCGTTCTCGAGCACCTGCCGGGGCTCGAAGATGTCGGCCCCGACCATGCGGACGCGGACGTTGTCCTCCAGCAGGGCACGCCCGTGCGCGAGCACGACGGGGTCGTTGTCGACGTACACGACCCGCGCCTCGTCGTTGTGCCGCTGCACGATCTGGTGCGTGTTCTCGGCGGTCGGCAGCCCGGAGCCGCAGTCGAGGAACTGTGGGATGTTCGTCTGCGTGAGGAACCGGCACGCGCGGTTCAGGAAACCGCGGTTGCCGCGCGCGATGTCCACCGCCTCCGGCACGGCCGCGCTGATCTTGGCCATGATCTGCCGGTCGACGTCGTAGACGTCCTTGCCGCCCAGGAACCCGCCGTACACGCGGGCGATGCTCGGCCGCGTCGGATCAACGCCGACCGGCACCTGGCTCGGAGATGTCGCATGCGTTGCCATCGGGGAACCAGCGTAATCGTCTGGCACCCGCCGCTATGGCTGACTCACTCGATCGGGCGAGAGCGAGCGGGCGACGATGCTGCCCGCGAGACAACCGAGCGGCACACCGGCGATGTCGAGGGGCACGACGCCCGCGACGACCACCCCGTACCAGCCGAAATAGAGCCCGACGGTCACCGTCAGGCCCACCGCCACCAGGCTCACGACGACCAGGAGGCCCACGGCGATGTTGCCGCGGAACAGCTTGCTTCCCAGCCACCACCCGACGCCCGCGGCGACGAAGCCGGGAATGAACGCACCCTCGTAGAGGTCACCCGGAGTAGGGGCCGCGACGAGCGTGACCTCCAGACCGGCGAACGTCAGACCCCACAGCACGACGGGCAACAGCGTCACGCCGGTCAGCACGGCCCACGGCACCACGTTCCCGCGTGGCCGCGCGATGAGCAGCACGAACCACGTGCACCAGACCGCGAAGGCGAACCCGCTGAGCAGCCACGCGACACGGGCGGCGCCGGCGATGAACCGGCTGCTCTGCGCGACGACCGTGGCGTGGTCGGGGAGCGGTGACGGGTCGAGGTCCTGGTGGAACACCAGCCACGACATCACCCAGCCGACGAACACGGTCACCGCCGACACGAGGACCGCGTCGAAGACCCTGGTCAGCGGCCGCCGCGGCGCCGGCGGCCCGACGGGCGGTGGACCGTCCCCCGGCTCGGCGGGTGCCGGCCGCCAGCCGGTCCCGGTGATCAGGTCGACGATCCGGTCGCTCTCCTCGACCGCCAGCTCGCGGACCGCCGCGGGCCACGGCCGCCCCGACGGCGGGAGCGGGCCGATGGCCTCGCGCAACGAGGCAGGGGACGGCTCACCCGCCGCGCACGCCGACACGACGTCGGTGAGGTCCGCGCCGCCTGCCGCCACGACGAGGTCGCCGAGCGTGCGGAAGTCGTCGGCCGAGGTGTGGTTGCCCGCCGCGCGTGCGATCCCGGAGTCGACGAGCAGCGGGCCGATGTCGGTGAGCAGCACGGTGTCCGGTGTGAGGTTGCCGTGGACGAGACCCCGGTCGTGCAGTTCCTCGAGCGCCGTCACCAGCCCGTCGGCGAGCCGGAGCAGCGACGCCGTGGGCAGCGGCCCGGTCCGTGTGATCGCGGTACGCAGGCTGACGCGGGGGATGAAGCCGGTGGCGACCCACGGCGGCGACGCGTCGGCGTCCCCGTCGACGACGTGGACGGTGTGGACACCGGGTGCCGCGTTCTGGATGTCGGCGCGCAGCCGGGCGCGGAACTGGGCGTCCACCAGGCCGTCGTCGACGAGCGTGAGCGCGGCGAGCCGACCGTCGATGGCGGTGCCCAGTATGACCCGGCCGGTGTCGTCGGTACGCAGCTCCACGAGCAGCCGGTACGGCCCGACCTCGTGCGCGTCGGATTCCCCCAGTGCGCGCACCGCTACGCCGGGTTGCTGGAGAGGACCGCCGACGCGTCGATCAGCCAGGCGCCGTTCTGGTTGACGAGCGTGTAGCGGTGGCGCTCACGCTTACGGCTGCCGTTGGTGAAGTTGTAGAGGACCGTGACCTCGACGGTCGTGGGCCCGGTGACGGCGATCTCCGACGCGCTCACGGCGCTGATGCTGCCCCACCAGCGTTCGTAGCTCGATCGTCCGGTCTTGTTCTGGTACCTCGCGCTGAGCCGGTTCCACCCGTCGTCGCGGCTGCCGGGCATCATCGCGTAGTAGGAGGAGATCGCGGCGCCGGGGTCCGCGGGCGGCTGCGGCGCCGTGGTCGTCGTCGTGGTGGTGGTCGTGGTGGTGGTCGTCGTCGTCGGCGGCGCGGTCGTCTCGTCCTCGCTGTCGGAGGTCGGCGGCTCGGTGGTGGGCTCGGGCTTCGACGAGGTGGTCTCCGCGGCCGGGGCCGCGTTGTCCGGGGAGTCGCCGCGGTTGACGAGGGTGGTCACCAGAGCGGCCGCCACCGCCACGACGACGAGGACGGCCGCGAAGAGGACGGCGCGGCCGCGTCTGTTCCCGCGTTCGGGCGGCGCGGCGGCAGGCAGGGGCCCGGCGGGGGGTGCCTGGAACGCGGCGTTCGGCACGGCATTGGGCGGTGCGGCATCGTGCGGTGCGACGTTGTGCGGTGCGGCGGTGTGCGGTGCGGCCGTGTTGTTCGCGACGGTGTCGTTCGCGGCGGTGTTGTCCGCGGACGGCGCGGGAACCGGGGCGGGCGCGACGATGGTGGGTGCCATCTCGTAGGTGAGCCCGGCCAGCGCGTCGCGTGCCTGCACCATGGTCGGCCGCTGCTCGGGGTCGGGGTTGAGCAGCCACAACAGCAGGTCGGACAGCGGCCCGGCCTTCGTCGGCGGCGTGATCACACCGGACGCGATCCGGTACAGCTGCGCCATCGGGTTGCTGTCTTTCCCGGACGGCGGCACCCCCTCGACGGCGGTGTAGAGCGTGGCGCCGAGCGAGTACACGTCGGACGCGTACGTGGCGGGGTTCCCCTTCGCCACCTCAGGCGCGAGATACGCGGGCGTACCGGCGAACGTGCTGGTCAACGTGCCCGCGATGTCCTCGGTGACCCGGGCGATCCCGAAGTCGGTGATCTTGACGGTGCCGTCCTCGCCCACCAGGACGTTTCCGGGCTTGACGTCCCGGTGCACCACCCCGGACTCGTGTGCGGCGGCCAGCCCGTCGGCGGCCTCGGCACCGATCCGCGCCACCTCGTCGGGCGCGAGCGTGCCGAGCCCGGCCAAGCTCGTGGACGGCAGGTACTCCATGATCAGGTACGGCTGCCCGCCGTCCTGCACCACGTCGAACACGGTGATCAGCTGCGGATGCTGCAACCGCGCCGCGATCCGCCCCTCCCGCATGGTGCGGCGGATCATCTCCTCGCCCTGGGAGGACGTCAGCTCGGCAGGCACCATCACCTGCTTGACCGCGACCTTGCGGTGCAGCCGTTCGTCATAGGCCTGCCAGACGACCCCCATGCCGCCACTGCCGAGCCGTTCGGCCAGCCGATACCGGCCCGCGATGATCTGCTCGTTCATTGCTCCCCGTCTCGCCCCATACCCCCTATGGATAGCACGAGGCCACAGGGCAGTTGCCGACTACATGCGCGGGGCGGGCACGTCAGGGAACGCCTCTGCCGCGCTCAATCCGAGCGCGTCGAGCAACCCGGCACAGTCGTCAGCGTCTCGAGCCACTGACGCGACCGTGATCACGGCACGCCTGCGCTGGTCCGCGGACAAGTCGACAGCGGTGAGCTGGTAATCGATGACGTCCTTCGTAGGCATGCCCGATCTGTACCCGCCCACGCCCCGCGCCAAACCGTGCCACAGACCCCCGCGCCGCGGTGCGCCGGGTGCACGTGACGTTCCCCGCATCCGCGAACGAGGTGCGTTCGGCCGCGCCGGTCCGGCACCGGTCACATATCGGGTCTGTCCCTTGAGTCTGGATCGTTTCGTGGGTGGCTGACGGTCGTCACAGGCGATACGTGTGGGCCACCGCTGTCACGTCACCGTCCTCCCTGGTGCTTGCCGTTGTCGTGTCGGGGCGTGGGGCCGTGTCGGGGAGTGCCGGGATCCCCGGCGTTTCGTCCATCGCTGTCAGTCGGGTGCTGGTGGTTGTGATGGTGATCGTGGCTCCTTCCGGCGGGAGGTCGCGGAAGCGGAGTTCTGAGGGCCACGTGTTCTCCCGTGTGCCCGTGACCGCTGTCCTCACCCGGGTGCCGTCTGCCAGCCGGACGCTTGCCTCGGTCATCGGGGCGTTCAGCCGCAACGTGATCGACCGGGCGTCGCGCCGCGAGCGGACGTGGAACGTGACCTCGTCGTCCTCCTTGACCACGTCGGTGATCTCCGGACCTTCCGCGTCGATCGCCGGGGCAGGTCCGGTCCACAGCGGCCCTCGTTGGTAGCCCTCCGGCAAGGCGTCCGTGTTCCTGCTGGTGACGTAGTTCGCCGTCCAGTCGCTCGGGCTCGGTTCTCCGCTGACCCAGGTGGCCTTCCCGATGTCGGCGTTCAGCACGTACGCCAGGTGCGTCGGTGCCGGGTGCGTCGCGTCCGGGGTGTCGACCGCCAGGCCTGCCGCCACCAGCACGGCGCTCGCCACCAGCGCCGTGGCCGGGACCGCCGACGTGGTGCGGCGGCGCGTCCCGAGCTCCGGCAGCAACAGCTCCACGGCCGGGAGCAGCAGCAGACCGAACAGCACGGTGAACACCGCGCCCACACCGGCAAGCGACAGCCCCACGGCGCCGAACACCTCGTAGGCGAAGTACGGCAGCAGCCCGCTTCCCACCACCAGACCGACGGCCAGCGCGACCACGGACCACAGTGGATGCCGCACCAGCAGCGCGACTCCCGCCCCCAGCGCCGCCAGCAGTGCCGGTGCCGTGAACAGGAACGACGCGCCCGGTGCGTACGCGGCACACACCACGCCGAGCAGCGCGTGCCACGTCATGCCGCCGATCGCCAGCGCGACCGGGCCTGACCGCCCACGCAGCAGCAGGTACCACGCCAGCAGCGCCGCCACCGCCGCCAGCATCACCGCCACGTTGAACAGCGTCGGACGGTGCAGCAGCCCACCCGCCGCGTCGTAGGACGGCCGCACCCACGTCAGCACCGTCCACGCCAGTTGCCCGAGCCCGAACGCGACAGCAAGGGGCACCACCGCCGACCCCGCGGCCAGCGCGACCCTGCCGACGCTCGTCAGCCCACGACGGACCGCGAGCCACGTCAGCAGGGCCACGAGTAACAGCGCCACCACCGCCAGCGGCCACACCAACCCGTTGGGGTAGCTCACCTTCAGGCCCAGCACGTCGAAGTAGGTGTTGTCGTGGTCCGTCGTCAGCGTGCGCAGGTCGGCGCCACCCAGGGTCCTGGTCAGCGCCAGCATGTTCTCGCCGTGGTGTTGCAGGCTGCCCCGGTCGAGGTTGGCGATCGAGTCGCCCGCCGTGTGGTAGCGGGCCGCGCCCTCGATGAAGGCGAAGTTCAGGCCGCTGAACCCGGCGTCCGCGAACACCGTGAAGTCGGTGTTGTTCGGCAGCACCCGGTACACCTCGACCATCGACGAGTCCCCACGCGGGTTCGGCACCGTGTCGTTGAACAGGTCCACGAGCCGCGCGTTGTCCCGCGACGTCTCGAACATCAGCGACGGGCCGCTGACGCCGCGTGCCTCGAAGTTCAGCACCACGCCGCCCCGGCTCCCCAGCGGGTGCTCCCGCACGAAGGCCTCGGCACCGAGCAGACCGTTCTCCTCGCCGTCGGTGATCAGCAGCACGACGTCGTTGCGCAACCGGGCGTCGCCCAGCGCCCGCACCGTTTCGAGCATGGCGGCCACCGCCGCGCCGTCGTCGGCCGCGCCGGGACCCATCGCCGCCGAGTCGTGGTGCGCCGCCAGCACCACCGTGCCCGACGGGTCGGTGCCCGGCAGCCTCGCGATGACGTTGTCGACCCGCCCGAACGTGGCCAGCCCGTCGGCGGGGTGGACACCGACCGCGTGCTGCACCTGCACCGACAGGCCCGCCGCACGTAACTCGTCCGCCAGGTAGCGCTCGGTGCGTGCGTTCGCGGAGCTGCCCAGCGGTCGTGGCTCACGCGCGAACTGCTCCAGGTGCCGCATCGCCCGCTCGGCACTGAACGCCGCCGACGGCGCCGATGCCGGTTCCGGTGACACGCCGCGTTGGAGCAGCGCGGTGCCGGTGATCACTCCTGCCACCACCAGGAGGACCACCAACCCCGCCACGGTGCGGCGGGGTGTGTCGAGGAGATTGGTGTTCACGGAGGCGACAGTATGCGGCGGCGAAGGGGAGCGTAATGATGTTGACCGCAAGGATTTGCTGAGGTTGTCCGCAGTACGGGGACTGGGGATGTCCCGCCGCGCCTCAGGGAGGTCAGCCGAGCTCGGGTGCGGTCCCGGTGGACACCGCGCGTAGCCGAGCGAGCAGGATGCCGCGGGCTCGCTCGTACACCGAGGCATCGTCGTGCAGCAGCGCGTCCTCGCCCGCGGCGCGGGAGACGGCGTCCAGTTCGAAGGCCAGGTCGCCCGCGGTGACCTGGGCGGAGATCTTCCCGAGCCGGATCGCGTCGGCGATGGTGGTCTCGTAGAGGTTCCGCCAGTCGCGCCGTGCCGCGGCGACGGCGTCACGTACCCGGCCGGGCCGCGCGTCGAACTCCGCGGTGGCGGAGATGAAGAAGCAACCACCAGCGAAGACCGGCTTTGCGACGTAGTCCAGCCACTCGTCGCACAGCGCCCACACGCGGCGGATGCCGGCCGGTGCCTTCCTCGCGGGCTTCACCACCTCGCTGACGAACACCGCATGCCCGACCTGTTCGGAACCGCGTTGCTCGGCTGTGGTCTTGGCGGTCTGGCGCTCGGCATCACGCAGGGCCCGTCCTGGCACTGGAGCTCCCCGCAGACGATCGGCGCACTCGGCGGTGGGGTGGCGGCCCTGTCATTCGCCCTGTTCCGATCCACTCGCCATCCGGTGCCCGCGGTGGAGATCTCCCTGTGGCGCAACCGCACCTTCGCCGTGGCCAACGTCGTTTCCGCGCTGTATGGCGCCGCCCCGTCTCGTCAGCTGACCCGCAAGCCCGACGCCATCTCCTTCGTCGAGGCCGCGGCACTGCCTCTCTCCGGCCGGCGCGAACACCGAACTCACGTTCGGCAGAGGCCCGTGGGGCGACTACCAGGACTCGATAGACAGACGAGAGCTGTCACCCCGGCTCGTCGCGGCACTTCGACGGCCTGCCGTACTGGAAGTTCGAATGGACCCTTGGGAACTGTTAGGTTTCCTCAATGAACGAGGGTCTTGTACCAAGCCTGGTGAAGTTCATGCGTTCACTCGCTGTACTCGGACTTCCTGCCGAGAGCCAGGTTCAGTGGCTCAATTCACTTGGGCTCCCTGGCAACGCGTACGAGGCCGACGAACTGGCTCACGAGTTCGGCGACGGAGTGCTGTTGGTGCGGCAGCTCGTGGACCACGGATGGATATCGGAAATCGCAGCCGACAAGATCCAGGAATTGGATGATTTCCTGGGAGAAATGAGCGGTCCCGAACACGCCGAGATCTGGAAGGTATCCGCGCTCGGACAAGCCAGCGAGTGGGCCAAGGTGCGAGATATGGCTGTGAATATCCTGTTGCTGCTGTGACCTGGTCCGCGCCCGTCGGATCGCAGACGGTCTGCGGCCGAAGAGGCTGGCCGCAGTGGGGTTGGTGGACATTCGTGGTCGGCGGCTCAGCTCTCGGCAGGGACCAGTCGAAGCGAGACCGAGCCGGGGCGGGAACCTGCTCGTGGACTGAAGCTGCCATCGGACGTTCTGCTCGGGCGGCCGGCCCTACGATGCGGGCACGGCCATCTTCGGAGGGAACCATGGGCTATCAGGAACGACGGGTCGAACTGATCGCCAAACGAGCTGCACCACACCTGGAGGCCGGCGAGCAGATCCAGACGGGTTTCGTCGCGCAGAGCGGTTCCGGGATCTTCAACGTGCGGGTGTGGACGTTTGTGGTCACCGACCGCGCAATCCTGGTCGTGGGCCGCGGCGGCGCGCAGCGCTACCGCCGCGGCTTCCTCTTCGGCGAACCGACCGGGATGTACCACACGATCGAGCTGGACCGCACGTACAAAGTGCACCGGCAGTACTACGCGGAGATCACCGCCGCCGATGAAGCACTGCGTGACATGCTGGCCCGCGGAAACCCGCCGGAGAGCGAGCAGCGCTGAACCCGGCTCGCTCGATCGCGTCACCGTAGCGCGAGGAACCAGTTGCCCTCGTACTCGCGATCGACGGTCTCCTGTGACTGGACGACGGTTCGCAGGCCGGTGAGTTCCGCAGTGGGAGAAGCTGCAGAGCTGTCTGTTCGACGTCTTCGTGCGGCATTCCATATCTCTCGACCGGGGACGGTTGGCACACGAGTTCCCGCTGGCCCCCTACGACATCGACCTCGACGACTACGCGGCGAAGAGCTGGCTCTCGTTCTCCCGGGGATCTGGTGCCGACCTGGCGCTGGTGCGGCTCGTCACCCATGACAGTCCCTTCGACACCGTCGAAGGTGTGGAGGTCGATCCGGCGACTTTTGCGCGTGGTCAACGGTTCGAGGTTCCTCTTGGTGACACGACCTTCGCCTACGTCAGGCGAACCCCGGGCGAAACTGTCCGCGTCGATCGAATCGCCGCGGTGGAATGAGTCGACCTGTCAGCGTGCGCAGGGCGGGGCTGGCCTTACTCTCCTGGTGGGACAAGGAGAAATGGGATTCAGGTGACACCAACGGACGACGCGATCGGCTCGCACTACTCGAACATCGGTCGCCCATGGATGGACGGCGCGACCGCGAGTCACCTTCTGGTGTCTCTGCCCTACGTCCGGCCGAGGCCCCCCGGGGGCGAACTCCAGGACGGCCCGGACCAGCTGGTCACCAAGCGCGGCGACAGCGTGTCGTTACCGGTGATCACCGCCAGGGTCGCTGTCCGGTGATCCGTTGCTGGTTCCGCGGTCCATCGCAGCGTCTACGACGAGGTCATCCGGCGCCCACCCAGTGGAAATGAGAAACTGTGCCAGACGCGGACGCCTCCGTCCCGTACGATCCCGGGGCATGTCGGAGACGCTCAACTGGACCTCGTACGTGGACACGGATTCATCGGCCGAGCACAACCGGTTGATCCTGCTGCAGCACGTTTTCGACGGCGACAGCGAGGAACTGCTCGACCGGGTGGGCATCCAGCCAGGCTGGGCGTGCCTCGAGGTCGGTGCCGGTGCGGGGTCGGTCGCGCGAATCCTCGCCGACCGGGCCGGCGCGGCCAACGTCGTCGCGACCGACATGAGCACCGCGCTCCTCGCTCCACTCGCCGAGAGCGGTGTGCGGGTGATTCGCCACGACGTGACCACTGACGATGCGCCGGGCGAGTTCGACCTGATCCACACCCGGTTCGTACTGGAGCACGTGACACGGCGGGACCTGGCGCTGCTCCGGATGGTGTCCTGGCTCAAGCCGGGCGGCGTCCTCGTGGTCGAATCCGCCACGCCGTTGCCGGAGTCGTCCAGCGATCCGGCTGTCGGCCGGGCGCTCGCAGCGATGGCCGGACATCTGAGTCGATCGGTCGGCACCGACCCCACCTGGGCACGCACTCTTCCGCTACCGCTGGAAGCGGCCGGTCTCGTCGACTGCACCGCCGAAGGCCACGTCATCCCGGCGCGCGGCGGCTCAGCGTTCGCGCGTTGGATGATCGAGACGCACCGGCTGGTCGAACACGACGCGGTAGCGAGTGGCGCGGTCACCGCCGCGGAACTCGCGAACGCGTATGCCGCCTATGCCGATCCGGCTTTCGTCGACTACACCTGGCTGACCGTCCGAGCCATCGGCTATCGCGCACCGCGCTGACCTGAGAAGCACAGTCGCATCGAGATGGATGCGCGCTCCGCGTCTCCAGGCGGCCGCGGCCGATCCTCAGGTCTGACAGTCACGGTCTGCAGGATGGGGCACGGATTACGGTGACTGGTTGACCGGCGGTAGCTTGATCGGGTGAACTTGTGCCTCACTCCACGCCAGCAAGAACTCGTCGACATCGCCGGGAAGCTCGCGGATACCTTCGCTGAGCGCGCGCCCGAGCACGACCGGGACAACACGTTCCCGGTGGAGAACTATGACGATCTGCGGGCCGCCGGTTTCCTGCGGCTCACCGTTCCCACCGAGTTGGGCGGGCAGGGTGCCTCGCTGGAGGAGCTGGTGCCGGTCCTCGAGCGCCTGGCCATGGGCGACGGGTCGACCGCGCTTGCCGTCGCGATGCACATCTCGCCGATCGGTCAGTGGGCCAGCGTGTGGCGGCGTACGAAGAACCCGCGGTTGGCTGAGCTGCTTCGCGAGGCAGCCGAGGACAGGCTGATCTGGGCCTCGATCACCAGCGAACCTGGTATGCGCAACGACATGACTGACGCGCGGACCGCGGCGGTCAAGGTCGACGGCGGCTTCCTGCTCACCGGCCGCAAGGCCTACGCGACCAACTCCGCGGTGGCTACGCACTGCTCGACCACTGCTCGGTGGGAGGACGCGCCGGGCGGGCCGCGGCTGGTGCTGTGCCGGGTGGCGCTGGACGGGCCGGGTGTCACCATCCACAAGACCTGGGACACCATGGGGATGCGGGGCACCCAGTCCAACGACGTCGCCTACGACGACGTGTTCGTGGCCGACGAGGATGTCGTGCACTCGCTGCCGGTCGGGCACCTCGACGCGCGGGTGCTGGAAACCGTGTGGTCGTGGGCGATGGGGGCCTTCGCCGCCGTGTACACCGGGATCGCAGCAGGGGCGCTCGACTGGGCCGTCACCCAGCTCGCGAGGCGTGGCAAGGGCAACGACCCGCTGGTGCAGGACACCATCGGCGAGTGCCAGATCCTCGTGGAGTCCTGCCGGGCGCTCACCTACCGGCACGCCCAGGAGGTCACCTCGCGTCGCCTGTTCGAGGTGGGCGTGCAGGAGGGCATCGCCCGCTGTGCGCTGGTGAAGTACGTGGCCAGCAACAACGCCACCCTGGTGCTGCGGCGCCTGGTCGACGTGCTCGGCGGCGCGAGCTTCTCCCGCAAGCTGCCGTACGAACGCATGTGGCGTGACGCCCAGGCGGGCACGTTCATGCCGATGGGCAACCAGGCCGCCCGCAAGATCATCGGTGCCAGTGCGCTGGGTGTCGCGATCGCCCCGGTCATCGACTTCGACGAGACGGGGCCCGACTCGAGGGCGAAGCAGTGACAAAGGCAGTGACAAAGGCAGTGACAAAGGCAGTGACAGAAACAGTGACGACGGTCCGGGATGCGACGAGGGACGTGCTCCGCTCGCTCGGTCTGACCACGATCTTCGGCAACCCGGGCACCACCGAGATCGGGTTCCTGCGCGGTTTTCCCAACGACTTCCGTTACGTGCTGGGGTTGCAGGAGTCGGTCGTGGTGGCCATGGCCGACGGGTACGCGCACGCGTCGGGCCGGGCGGTGCTGGTCAACCTGCACTCGGCGGGCGGCGTCGGGCACGGGCTGGGACACCTGTTCACCGCCTACCGCAACAACACCCCGATGATCGTGCTGGCCGGACAGCAGGTCCGTTCCCTGATGCCCAGCGAGCCGTTCCTCGGTGCGCTGGACGCCACCACGTTCCCTCGCCCGTACGTGAAATGGGCGGTCGAACCCGCGCGCCCGCAGGACGTGCCGGGCGCGATCGCCCAGGCGCACCGGGTCGCCACCCAGCCGCCGTACGGGCCGGTGTTCGTGTCGGTCCCGGTCGACGACTGGGACATCGCATGCGATCCGCAGCCCGAGCGCCCGCCGGTGCCCGGTTTCGGGCCGGACCCGGACGCGATCGCCGGTCTGGTCGCCGCGTTGAACGCCGCGGAGCGCCCGGCGCTGGTGGTGGGGCCAGGAGTGGACGCGGAGGGCGCGATCCAGGACGCGGTGGCGTTCGCGGAGCGGGTCAGGGCCACCGTGTGGACCAGCCCGATGGCCTGGCGCAGCTGCTTCCCGGAGGATCACCCGCAGTTTGCCGGGTTCCTGCCGCCCGAGGAACGGGGCACCACAGAAGCGTTGCAGGGACACGACGTGGTGGTCGTGCTCGGCGCGCCCGCGTTCCTGTACCACGTCTACCGGGGCGCCAGCGATCTCGCGCTGCCGCCGCTGTACCTGGTCAGCGACGACGAGCAGGTGCTGGCCAGGGCCCGGGTCGGCGTGGGGATCCGTTCCGGTGTGAGGGCGGCGATCCGTGCGGTCACCGGAGGACTGGCCGAGCCGATCCGCCCGGTGCCCGCGGGCCGCACCCGCAGGCCGCGACCACCGGAGACCACACCGATCACCGCGGAGTGGGTGTTCGCGAACCTCGCCGACGAACTCGACGAGAACGTGCTGCTGGTCGAGGAGATCCCGAGCCACCTGCTGGTCCGGCGGGAGTACCTGCCGGTGCGGGCGTCCCGCACCGGCCTCCTGAGCACCGGCGGCGGCGCGCTGGGCTACGGGCTACCCGCGGCGGTCGGCGCCGCGATCGGCGCGCCGGACCGGAAAGTGGTGGCGGTGCTGGGCGACGGGTCGAGCATGTACTCGATCCAGGGTCTGTGGACCGCCGCGCGTGAGCACCTGCCGGTGACCTTCGTGGTCATCGACAACGCCAAGTACGCGGCGGTCGAGATCCTCTCCGGCCCGGAGAGCGACAAGCTGCCCGGTGTGGAACTCGGCGGCATCGACTTCGTCGCGCTCGCCGAGGGCATGGGCTGCCACACCCACCAGGTCACCCACCCACACGAACTGAAGCCCGCGCTGACCCAGGCTCTGGCCGACGACCGACCCACCCTGGTCCACGTCCGGGTGGACCCCACACCGACGGTGCTCTACTGACCGGAGCGCGTCGACTGCTGCTCCTTCTCGGCGCGCTCGGCCGCCAGGAACTTCTCGGCGGCCGAGGAGGGCTCCGGTTCACCGACTGCCGGTGCCCGGTCGTGCAGCAGGCGTGCGATCTCGGTGCGCAGCTTGACGAACTCGGGCGAGCTGCGGGTGGTGATCTGGTCGCGTTGCGCGGGCAGGTCGACTGGGAGGTCGGCGACGATCGAGGCCGGTGACTTCGACAGCACCAGCACCCGGTCGCCCAGGTACACGCTCTCGTCGATGTCATGTGTGACAAGGAGAACCGTGCTGCCGTGTTCGCGGCGCACGCGTAGCAGCAGGTCCTCGAGGTCGGCCCGGGTCTGTGCGTCCACGGAGGCGAACGGTTCGTCCATCAGCAACAGCGCCGGCTGGCAGGCCAGTGCGCGGGCGATCGAGACCCGCTGCTGCATGCCGCCGGAGAGCTGCCACGGGTACTTGCTCGCCGACGCCTCCAGGCCCACCCAGCTCAGCGCCTCCTGTGCCCGGCGCCGCCGCTCGGTGCGACCGCGCACGCGGGTTCGCAGCGCGAACTCCACGTTGCCGCGCACGGAAAGCCACGGGAACAACGAGCGGCTGTAGTCCTGGAACACCACCGCGAGATCGTCCGGCACGCCGCGCACCACGTCACCGTGCAGGCTGATCTCGCCCTCGGTCGGCCTGATCAGCCCGGCGATGCAGCGCAGCAGGGTGGACTTGCCGCACCCGGACGGGCCGACAATGCACGCCAGCTCGTCCTGGTGGACGGTGAAGGTCAGGTCCTCCACGGCCACGTGCGCTCCGGGGCCGGTGCCGTAGCGGTGCGCCAGCTCGCGCACCTCCAGCATGGTCGGCATAGTTCTCATCCTCCGGCTTTGGCTGTCCGCCTGGCGTTCGCCACGGCTGAGCGGGTCGGCTGCCAGCGCAGGGCCCGGCGCTCGACGGCGAGCATGGCGAGGTTCAGGACGTAGCCGATGATGCCCAAAAGCATGATCCACGCCCACATGGTCAGGAAGTCGAACTGGCTCTGCGCTTCGACGAGGTTGGCCCCGATGCCCACGGTGTCGCCGACCATCTCGGACACCACCATGAGGATCACCGCGATCGCCAGGCTGAGCCGCAGGCCGGCGAAGATCTTCGGCAGCGCCGCGGGCATCACCACCATCGCGACCCACTGGACGCGAGAGGCGCGGAACGCCCGTGCCGTGTCGGTCTTCACCGTGTCCACCGAGCGTACGCCGTCGACGGTGTTCATCAGGATGGGCCAGATGCATCCGAACACGATCAGCGCGATCTTCATGTCATCGTTGAGGCCGATGAGCACGATGAACACCGGCAGCAGCGCGGGGGAGGGCAGCGACCGGAAGAACGCGAACAGTGGTCCGACGTACTGCATGCCGGTGCGTGAACGGCCCAGCGCGGTGCCGAGCACCACGCCCATGGCCGCGGCCAGTGCCCAGCCGCCGACCACCCGCGCGAGGCTGGGGAGGATGTCGTCGGTGACCGCGGCGGTCAGGCCGAATCCGCCGTCCTCGGTGACGAACCACAGGTTCCAGGCGTGGTGCGCGATCTGCCACGGGGTGGGGAAGTAGACGTTCTGCGCGGAAGCCGTGAGCAGTTGCCAGACCACCACGGCGACCGCGAACACGATCCAGCGCTGGGCGAGACCCATCACCCGGCTCATGACTCCCCCTCGCAGGCTCCGGAGAGCCGCTCGCGGTCGGCCTGTGCCCGATGGTTCGCTCCGCAAGCTCCGCTCACGTCAGCGCCTCCACGCGGGTGGTGTCGCTCCAGTGGAACAGGCGCCTGCCGGTCCGCTCGAGGCCCTCGTTGACCAGGTACCCGATGATGCCGATGACGATGGTGCCCGCCAGTACCTCGTCCATGCCGTTGACGGTGGTGTAGACGTCGATGATGAAGGCGCCGACGCCGATCTCACTGCCGGCCAGGTACTCGGTGGACACCGTGACGATCAGCGCGATTGCCGCCGAGAGCCGGATTCCGGTGAACGCGAACGGCGCCACGTGCGGCAGCGCGACCGTGGCCAGCACCCGTGTCCGCCGGTGGCCCAACGACCGTGCGGTGTCCAGCAGGAGCGGGTCGATGTCGTCGAGCGCGTAGATGATGTTGAACAGGATCGGCCAGACCGCGGCGAGCACCGCCAGCGTGATCTTCGCTTCCGGTCCGGAGCCGATGGTGATGATGATCAGCGGGATCAGGGCCACCGGCGGGATCGGCCGGATGAACTCGATCAGTGCCCTGGTGGATGAGCGCAGCCAGGGCAGACTGCCCAGCAGTAGCCCCGCGGGCACGGCGATGGCGATGGCGATCAGGAGAGCGATGAGCCATGCGAGCACCGTCGCGATCACGTCGCGGAGGAAGGAAGCCTGGCCGAGCAGTTCCACCAGCCGCACCGACACCTCGCTCGGTGGCGGCAGGGAGGTCCTGGTGACCATGCCGGACTGGCTGACTCCCTCCCACAGCAGGAGGAAGCCGGCCAGCCCGATCAGATTTCGGATGACGGGTCGCAACGCTTCGGTCAGACGCTCAGGTCAGCGGTGCGGTCGGGACGATCATCTTCGACACGTCGAGTTCCTCGGTGATGACGGCGAAGTCCTTCATCAGGTCCGGCACCCGCTGGATTCGCGTGGCGTCCAGCTTCGACTGGAACGTCAGCAGGGTGGCGACCTTCGCGATGTTCTCGTCGACGCCGGAGAACTTGACCAGCAGCGGCTCGACCAGCGTCCGGTCGGAGAGCGCCAGGTCGGTGCCCTTCTGCATCGCGCGCTGGAACGCGGCGATCGTGTTCGGGTTCTTCTTCACGAAGTCGCCGGTCGAACCCCAGCCCGCGACCGGCATGTCGGCGGTCGGGCCGGTGGCGGTGTCGAAGATGGGCAGGGCGCCCGCCACGGTCTGCGTCTGGCTGAGGAACGGCTCTGTCACGAAAGCGGCGTCCACGTTGCCTGCCTTGAGCGCGTCCGCGGTCGCCGGGAACGGCGTCTTGACCCACTGGATGCTCTTGTAGTCCACGCCCTTCGTCTTCAGCGTGGACATGGTGAGCAGGTCGGAGATGGTGCCGGTGGCGGTGACCGCGACCCGCTTGCCCGCCATGTCCTGGACGGTCTTGACCGACGAGTTCGGCAGTGCGACGACCATGCAGCTGTTCGGGCCTGCCGACGCCGCGTCGGCGACGATCTTGACGCCGCCCTTGGCCTGACCCGCCTTCCTGCTCTCGGCGAGGAAGAAGGGGGTGTAGCTCGAGTACGAGATGTCGGCCTCGCCCGAGATGAGCTTGTTGACCGACTCACCGCCGGAGGGCGCGTCGACGAACTTGACTTCCAGACCCTCGTCCTCGAAGAAGCCCTCCTGCATCGCCAGGTGGAACGGCGCGAGGTCGGTGGTCTTCATGATCGAGATGTTGAGGGTGGTCGTCTCCAGCTTGCCGTTGCCGCCGGACTGCGGTTCGGACTCCTCGTCAGAACCACCGAGCAGACTGCACCCGGACAGCGCCGTGACCAGCGTCAATGCTGTAGCGACCAAGGGAAGACGAGAGCGGAGACCGCTCCCGGTACGGCCTGTGGGCATGTGGAGCCTCTCCTCATGGGTGAGGTGGTGAAAGGTGATGTCGGTGGTGCCCCCGTACACCAGGCGGCCACTCTAGAGACCTCCGTTCCCGAGTGACAATCTGTGTTCGCTCTCGGCTGTTCGGGTGATGACGCTTCCGGAACGGGTGGCAGCATGCACGCGTTCGTCTGCGCACCGTGGTCGCCTGATTGCGCGCGGACGCCGTCTACCTGCGCACTCTCGTCACGACCAGCGATCCGGCGACTACATATGGGGGGAGTCTGCCCCCCATTCGTGACCCCTCCAGATCTGTACCGATCGCGAAAGATCGTTGTCTGGGTGTGACCTTTCCAACTCTGATGTTCGACGCATTCCTCCGAAGGACTTACGCGCGGCGATGCAGTCCGCTACTGTCTGTGCCCACACTGAGGTCATGATCGTCGAAGCAGTCAATGAGGCGCACGTCAGCAGGCACTTTTCCGGTGGTGGGAGTCGGAGGGTGGCTGCGCACGGCCGCGCCGCGGCATTGGGCGCGGGACCGATGGAGACCTCACTGGGGAACACGCCCGTTCCAGCGGGCGGACCATCGGCTTGACAATCAGGGAGAGTGCTGGTAGTGCCCGAGCCGACTGCTGACGTCCCACGCCGCCGCGGCGGCAACGTCGGCGACAACTCTGTCCGGCGTGCCGCGTCCGCTGGCCCTCCTCCTCCGCCGTCCGCGCACAAGGGCGGGTCGGTCCTTCGCATGCGGAACTGGCGGCTGCGCACGAAGGTCATCGCCGTCATCGTGGTCCCGACCCTGACCGCGCTCGCGCTCGGCGGACTGCGCGCGGCGGGCGACCTGGACCGTGCCGCGGAGTTCCGGCAGACGGTCAGCCAGGTCGACCTGGCCAGGAACGTGACCCTCGTGGTGCACGAGATGCAGAAGGAGCGCGACCTCGCGGTGGCGTGGGCCGCGAACCGCGACAACGCGCGCACGCCGCTCGACGCCCAGATCGGCATCGTCGACCGGGCGGTCACCTCGGCTCAGGAGGTGGCGAGCGCGCTGGACACGGATGACGAGTCAGCCAAGGAGCGGTACAACATCGGCCTGCAGCGCCTCTCCGCGCTGGGGGCGATCCGGGAGACCACCCAGAACACCGCCTACCCCGACGCCTCGGTCTTCAACGCGTACTCGCGCGTGCTGGTCGACGTCGTGCGCCTGGGTCGCGAGATCAACACCGCGGTCACCGACCGGGACCTGCTGCGTGAGGGCACCGTCATCCAGTCGCTGTCCGAAGCCAAGGAGAGCGTCTCCCAGGAGAACGCGATCCTGCAGATCGCGGCGGTGCACGACAGCTACCCCGCCGACCTCCTCTCCCGTATCCGGGACACGCAGGCCGCCGCGGCAGGCGCGCTGGAGGACTACCGCGCCAACGCTTCGCTCGACCAGCTCCAGCTGTTCAACGACACGGTCTCCGGCAGTGAGGTGGACGATCGGCAGCGGATCAAGGCGCAGGCCATCTCTGCCGCCGAGCGCTCCACGGCCGACGTGCCGCTGCCCTTGCTGATCAATGCCGCGGACCTGAGCAACGCCGGTGCCGCCACGGTCGAGCGCATGCGCACGGTGGAGATCGCGTTGCTCGACCAGTTGCGCGGCGAGGCCGACGAGCTGGCCAACGCCGCCGTCACGTCCGCGTGGCGGGACGCGGCGCTCGTGGTGGTCGCACTCCTGCTTGCGTTCGGCCTCATGGTGATCGTCACCCGGTCGCTGCTGACCCCGTTGCGCGTGCTGCGCCGTGAGGCGCTAGAGGTCGCCAACCGGAAGCTGCCCGCCTCGGTACAGCGGATCCTCGCCGACCCGAACCCGGCCGAGGCCGCGAAGCACGCGGTCGAGCCGATGCCGGTGTTCACGAGGGAGGAGACCGGTCAGCTGGCCCGCTCGTTCGACGCGGTGCAGGAGCAGGCGGTCCTGATGGCGACCGAGCAGGCGCTCCTGCGCGAGAACATCAACTCGATCTTCGTCAACCTGTCCCGCCGGTCGCAGACCCTGCTCGAACGCCAGTTGTCGCTGATCGACCGCCTGGAGCAGGACGAGCAGGACCCCGACCAACTGGCCTCGCTGTTCGAGCTGGACCACCTCGCCACCCGTATGCGGCGGAACTCGGAAAGCCTCCTGGTGCTCTCCGGCACTGGCCTTTCGCGGCAGCTGTCGCGGCCGGTGCCCGCCTCCGACGTGGTCGGTGCCTCGGTGTCCGAGGTCGAGCACTACGTCCGCGTCGAGGTGGCTTCCGCACCGGAAGTCGCGGTCCAGGGTCGCGCGGTCTCCGACCTCGTGCACGTCGTCGCGGAGCTGCTGGACAACGCGACCTTCTTCTCGGAGCCGGAGAAGAAGGTGATCGTCCGGATGTCGATGACGCGCAAGCAGGAACTGGCCATCCAGATCACCGACAAAGGCGTCGGCATGTCGGAGCAGGAGATCGCGGCGGCCAACGCCCGGCTCGCCGACCCGCCGGACCTGGACGTCGCGGTGACCAGGCGAATGGGGCTGTACGTGGTCGCGCGCCTGGCCAAGCGGCACAACATCACCGTGCGGCTGCGTGACAACGAGGACATCGAGGGCGGTCTGGTCGCCCGAATCGTGGTCCCGGCCGATCTGATCCAGCCGCTGGGCGCGCCAGCGCGCTCGCTGTCGGCCACCGCGACGACGTCCTCGCTGCGGCCCACGGCCATGGAGTCGTCGCTGGGCACCGGCTCGAGCCTGCCGAGCCTGCCGAGCGCCCCGGTCCCGGCCCGCAGCAGCGGCATAGCCGGTGCGTTCGCCGGCGGCATACCGAGGAGACTGCGGCCGGACGGCAACTTCAGCAGGGACACGACACGTCGGGACCGCAGCCCCGAGCAGGCAACCGGCCAGTCGGCCAACGCCCTGACCCACGACCGGATCGACGTCGCCCCCGCGTCCAGCGGCGCCACGCCGGACCTCGACGGACGCCCCAGCGGTCCAGGCGATCCGGCCACCTCGGGCGAGTACGCGACGGGCCTGTTCGGCCCGCCGCTGCCCGAACCGAGCCCTGCCGTGGCCAACGACCGACCGCCGCTGGCCACCGGCCGCCCGACCATCGACCACCACGAGGACGCGCCGACCGAACGCCTGCCGATCTACGAGGCTGTGCTCTCGCAGTGGTTCGAGGCCGCGGACTCCGGCGTGCACCCGCTCCCGCCGGACCAACCGCCGACCGGGAGCACGACAGGGATGCAGGGTGCCGCCAACGGCTCGGCCTCTGCCCCAGAAGGGCGGCCAGAGCCGGTGTGGACCTCACCTGGTGACGAAGGCTGGCAGGCGGCCGAGGCACTGCTCAGCACCGGTGCGGAGAAGCGGACCACCAACGCGGGGCTGCCGAAGCGAAAGCCCAAGGAACACCTCATGCCGGGGTCGGCGGCGCCACGCAACCAAGAGCAGACCACGACCACCGGAGTGCCGGCAGCTCCGCCGGTGCCACCTCGCTCGCCGGACGCCATCCGCGGTCGCATGTCGAGCTTCCAGCAGGGTGTGCGGCGTGGTCGGCACACACTCATCGATGCCCACTCCGGCGACACGTCCGGTGCCGAGGTCAACCGCCCAGATGAGGAGCAGGAGTGACGACTCCATCCACAGATCAGCCCGGCAGCTTCGGTTGGCTCATCACGGATTTCGTGCGTCGAGTACCCGGCGTGGCGCACGCCGTTGCCGTGTCGGCGGACGGGCTGCTGCTCGCCGCCTCCCATGGCCTGCCGAGGGACCGCGCCGAGCAGCTCTCGGCGGTGTCCTCCGGCCTGGTCAGCCTCACGCACGGGGCGGCGAGGTGTTTCGAGGCCGGTAGCGTGAGCCAGACCGTGGTCGAGATGGACCGCGGGTACCTGTTCCTGATGTCCATTTCGGACGGCTCGTGCCTGTCGGTGCTGGCCGCGCCGAACTCCGACATCGGTCTCATCGTCTACGAGATGACCTTGCTGGTCGAACGGGTCGGCCAGCAGATGACTCCCGAGTTGCGTGCGCAGCTGCAAGGCGCACGCCGCGGATGACCGTGTTCACCGCGACGGCGCGCATGGTCGTCGGCGACCGGCCGTCGATCGAATTCATGGAAAGGGTGCTCAGTGGTCTCCGCAGGCTCTAGTCCCCTCGGCCCGCGCGGCGCGTC
>NZ_JACHJQ010000002.1:0-805125 GCF_014203735.1 Actinophytocola algeriensis
AGCGCGAAAAGTGCTCACCCACCGGCCGGCTACCACCAGGAGTGTGCCGGATAACCCACTCCCACCACTGATTAGGCGCGTTCAGGACATCGCCGGTGCCGTGAAAGCGCCTTTCACAGCACTACGGGACGTCGCGAAGGTGCGGAAGACGCCGGGGCGCCGGGGGGCGCAAGCCCCACACCACCCCCGAGGCTGCCTGCCATCCCAGAGACCTGCCCCTCCGGCGAGGAGCCGCCGGAGGCAAACCACCCAGCGAGGACGCCCATCCGGCGAGGACAAAGCACCCCACAGGAAGAACCTCCGACAACGACCACCAGAAGACGAACCCACACCGACCAACGGTAAGTCGACGCGCTCCACAATGGACGTCCACTGTAGAGCATCTACCAACCAAGAAGTGACGGAACCGACCCCCGCCGCCTGCCCGCGTGCTCAGGTGGCGGCCGCCTCGCTCTCGCCCTTCTCCGCCTCCGCGATGATCCGCCGCTCTTCGTCGCGGTTGGCGCGGTACTGGCGGATCGAGTACCCGAGCGCGGCCGCCCACACCGCGTAGATCACCGCGTAGACGGCCCACCGCACGCCGTCGCCCGCGTCGATCCAGTCGCTGCGCAGCAGGGTGCGCGCGTTGGTGAGGATGATGAGGCCACCGACCGCGGAGCCGAGCACGCGGGGCGGGACGTGCCGCACCAGCCAGGCCGCGATCGGCGCGGCGATCACCCCGCCGATCAGGAGTGCGAGGACCCAGCCGAAGTCGATGCCCGCCGAGCCGATACCGAAGAGGAACCCGAGGCTCGCGGCGACGGCGACGAGGAACTCGCTGGTGTCGATGGAACCGATGGTCTTGCGGGGCTCCAGGCGGCCGCTGGCGAGGATGGCGGGCGTGCCGACCGGACCCCAGCCGCCACCACCGGTGGAGTCCACGAAACCCGCGACCAGGCCGAGCGGGGCGAGGAACCGCTTGCGCAGCGGCTTGCCGAGGTTGTGCCGGGGCAGCCCGAACGTGGTGAACCGGACCAGGATGTAGACCCCGAGTGCGAGCAGCAGCAACGACATCACGGGCGCCGCGGTCTCGGTGGAGAGGCTCGACAGGAACGTGGCACCGGCGAAAGCGCCGACCGCGCCGGGAATGCCGATCTTCGCGACGACCTTCCAGTCGACGTTGCCGAAGCGCCAGTGGGAAATCCCGGAGACGAGGGTGGTGCCGATCTCGGCCAGGTGCACCGTCGCGGACGCGGCCGCGGGGTTGGCGCCGATCGCCAGCAGCAGGGTCGTGGACGTCACGCCGTAGGCCATGCCCAGGCTGCCGTCGACGAGTTGGGCTCCCAGGCCCACCAGGGCCAGCAGGACCAGTTGTCGCATCGCGCCCGTCCGTTCCGTCGGTTCGAATCCCCTGAAATCATCCGGAACCGGGCCGTCAGCGGCCAACCAGCTCCAGATCCCGGGACAGCCGGAAACCGAGCCTTGACGCCCGCGGGGAAGTGCGCACGATGGGATCTTCCGGAACGTCGACCGCGATACCTAGCCTGCAATGACGGCTTCTCTTTCGGGCAAGGAGATCAGGTGGCTTCCAAGCAGAGGTACAAGGTGCACCACTCGACGGTGCTCGACGCGGGCCCGGACGCCGTCTGGGCCGAGCTCCGCGACGTGCTGAAGATGGTGAAGATCATCTTCAGTGGCGGACTGGGGTCCGCGGAGTGGGTCGAGGGCGGCTCGCTCGACCGGGTGCCCTCCAGGTACAACTTCACGGTCGGGCCCGATCGTGACCTCTTCCAGCAGCAGGTCGCCGGGCGCGACGAGGTCCAGCGGTCGGTCACCTACCGGTCCGTCGCGCCGGTGCTCTGCGTCGTGGACTACGTCGCCACGTACCACGTGCGAGAAGTGACCAACGATCCCCACCGCTCCTTCCTGGAGTGGACGCGCGACGTCCAGGTCGCCGACGACACACAGCCAGAGGTGGTCGAGGCGGTGCTGGGCATGATGGCGGCTCAGATCGACGCCGTCCGCGACTTCTTCGCGCCGCCGGACCCGAGTTCGCAGCCGTAGGCGGGCCCACGACGGACGAGCACCGGACAGTCCCGGATTCGGCACCGCCATAGATACCCGGTCGACGCGGAGGTGACCGGGGGGGTGCAGGACGTCGTGCTGGCCATGCTGGCCAAGGACCGATGAACGCCGGGGCAGATCTACGTGACGCTCACCCGGCTGACGCTCCACACAGGACTGAACCGGCGTCCCGTCATCCACCACCTGCCCGCAGTGGAACCGCGCCGACTACATGGCGCACCGAGCGGAAATGGGTGGCGGACCCGATAGCCGTCGAGTGCCTGGTCGACCGACAATGTCGGTGCCAGTGAGGCGATCGGAGGATCCGCCCACCGTCCGGGCAGGAGGTACCGCGACATGGACATCACCCGCGCGACCGTGCACGGCGCCGGCGCAGTGCACCACCTGACCACGCGCGGCGGCCAACGGCTCGGCGTTCTGGTCGAGACTGAGAGGCGCAGCCTGTTCGTGTTCGGTGCGGAGGACCCCGACGCGCCGGCACAGACGATCGCGCTGGCGCAGGACGAGGCCGACCTGCTCGCGGATCTCCTGCACAGCAAGCCGACAGCCGACCGGCTGGCGGAGCTCGAGCGCAAGATCGCCGGAGCCACCGAGGGCCAGTGGCGGCGGACACCTCGGGAAACGTGAGTGTTCGG
The DNA here is from genome assembly GCF_014203735.1 of Actinophytocola algeriensis. Lineage (GTDB taxonomy): Bacteria > Actinomycetota > Actinomycetes > Mycobacteriales > Pseudonocardiaceae > Actinophytocola > Actinophytocola algeriensis. The sequence continues at coordinate 2,700 of NZ_JACHJQ010000002.1, forward strand.
TCCGGCATCGGGCACGTCACGTCGTCGGCGTGCCGGGAACTCGTTGTCGAGGCCGAACGGGTAGTCGCGAAAAGGAGTTGGCGCGGCGGACGGCGATCCGATAGACCTTGCGGGCCCCGTCGACGGGGCCACGACACGGAGAGGAGGGATAAGCCATGACTGCCATGATCACCGCGCTTGTCACCTCCCGGGGCGCGCACCGCGTCTGACCCCGGAGCGGGACAGGCGCCGTCAACCGGAGCGTGCCTTACCGTGGAACAGAACCTGACCGTGCGCCCGATCGCCGGGCGCGACGAGCTCGATCTCTTCAACCGCATCCCCTACGGCATCAACGACGAGTTGGCCGACGACCTCGACGCCGGGCGGCGCAAGCCCGAATGGATGTGGGTCGCCCTCCTCGGCGACCGGCTGCTCGCCAGGGCCGCCTGGTGGGCGCAGAGCGGGGACGACGCACCGTTCCTGCTGGACATCCTCGACATCGACGACACCGCCGACACCGCCGACACCGCCGACGGCCGGGTGGACGTCGGCGAGAACCTGCTGCGGACCGCGCTGGCCCAGGTGGTCCCCGACGGTGCCACGCCACCCGAGTACATCCGGATGATCCCGTCCGACTGGCGGGACGACCCGACCACCCGGCGTGGCGTCGAGGACCGGATGCGGGTCGTCGAACGCACTGGTGCCACGCTGTTCGTCGAGCGGCTGCGGTTCGGGTGGCGGCCCGGCGCCCCGGTGCCCGATCCGACGGGACGCCTCGTGTTCCGGCCGGTCCGCGACACCGAGGAGATCCTCTCCCTGATGACGGCCGTCCTCGACGGGACGCTCGACGCGCACAGCAGGGATGACCTCACCCGCATGTCCGCCCGCGACGCGGCGGTCCGCCACTTCGAGGACGAGCTCGCGCACTACCGCACCCCGCGCGAATGGTGGCGCGTCGCGACACTGCCGGATGGCGACCCGGTCGGGTTCGTCACCCCGGCCCGCAACGACTACAACCCCATCATCGGGTACCTCGCCGTGCTCCCCCGCCACCGCGGCAACGGCTACATCGACGACATCCTCGGCGAGGGCACCCGTGTCCTGCACGCCCAGGACGTCCCGCGCATCCGGGCCGCCACGGATCTCGGCAACATCCCGATGGCGAACGCCTTCCTGCGCGCCGGATACGTCAACTTCGAACGGTCGATCAACATGACGTGGCACTGACAGCCGTCAGCGGGAGCATGGCGGGAGTTGTCGGGCGGTACCCCTCAGTACATATTTGATCACACTGGGGTTTGCTTGTGTGTGGGCAACGACGTTCTACCCAGCACGCTCATGTCTGTGAGGAGTGCCGTGAAAGGGTTGGCCAGAAGAATCACTGTCGGCCTTACCACCGTCGTGGCCGCCGCGAGCATGGTGGTGGCCCCCGCACCCGCCGCCGCGGCCACGATGGCCGTCCACTACGACTGCGCGGGCATGATGGTCGGGGGCCCGAAAACCTTCGACATCACGATCACCGCCCCGGCCACTGCCACGCGCGGCGTGCCGGTGACCGTGACCGTGAAAATCCAGAGCCACGTGCCGCTGGCGGTCGACGCGGACGCCGGTGACTACCGCGTCTACCACTCGCTCGTCCTCGGCGGTGCCGTGACCAGCTCGCACGGGATGGGCCCGATGACGAACCCGCCCTTCGACGAGGGCGAACTGTGGTGGGTGACCGGGAGCACGCAGCTCACGTTCGACACCGCGGGCACGGTGACGTACAAGCCGGGCCACATCACCTTCCACGCGCCGGGCGCCGTGGGTTGCCGCCCGAAGGACGCGTCGACGGTTCCAGTGCTGGCCGGCACTCAGGTCTCCTGACCCGGCGAGGCGGGGGCGTCAGCTGGGGTACGTGGTGGTCTCGGTGGCCTTCACCCCCGCCCACAACGGGGTGCCGGGACTGAGGTGGAGCTCGGCGACGGTGGCGGGGGTGACGTCCGCGAGGACCGGCGGCATGCCGTCGAGGCGGACCCGGACCGTGTGTGCGTGCTGTTCGACGTGGACGACCGTGACCGGCCAGCTGTTGCGGGGACCGCCTGCCGGCGGCCGCGGGTGCAGGCTGACCGCGGTCGGCGGGAACGCCACGTGGACCTGGCCGGTGGCGGGTTCGGCCACGGTCAGCTCGCCGCCGCCGGACGCGTCGTCGAGCGTGACGACGTTGTCCCGGGCGGTGCCCCGGTACAGGTTGAGGCCGACGAGCTGGGCGACGTAGTCCGTGCGGGGCTGCCGGGCGACCTGCGCCGGCGGGCCCTGCTGGACGATCTCGCCGTGCTCGATGATCACCAGGTGGTCGGCGAGGACCATCGCGTCGAGCGGGTCGTGGGTGACCAGCAGCGTGTGGCCGGGGTAGTCGGCGAGGTGGCGGCCCAGCTCGGCGCGGATGTGCACGCGGGTGCTGGCGTCGAGCGCGGCGAGCGGCTCGTCGAGCAGCAGCAGGCGCGGGTCGGTGGCGAGCGCCCGCGCGAGTGCGACGCGCTGGGCCTGCCCGCCGGACAGTGCGCGGGGCTTGGTGAGGGCGTGGTCGCCGAGACCGACCTTGTCCAGCCACTGCCGTGCCGCCGTCCGGGCCGTGGCGCGGTCGGTGCCGCGGGCGCGGAGTCCGAACGCGACGTTGTCGAGCGCGGTCATGTGGTTGAACAGCAGGTAGTCCTGGAAGACGACGCCGACCGGCCGGTGTTCGGTCGGGACGAACACACCGGGTGGCGCGTCCCAGCTGTCGTCGTCGAGCCGCACGGTGCCGTCGGTCAAGGGCACCAGACCGGCGAGCGCGCGCAGGGCGGTGGTCTTGCCCGCGCCGTTGGGCCCGAGCAGTGCGACCACCTGGCCGGGCTCGATGGTGAGGTGGGCGGCGAGCCGGAAGCCGGTGTCGCGGGCCACCACGAGATCCGCGTACAAGGTCATGCCGGGCTCGAGATCCACCTGTCCCGCAAGGAGACCAGGACGGTGACGGACAGGAGCAGCAGGACGATGGACAGGACGATGGCGGCGCCTGGGTCGGTCTCCAGCGCCAGGTAGACCGCGAGCGGCATGGTGGTGGTCTTGCCGGGGAAGTTGCCCGCGAACGTGATGGTGGCGCCGAACTCGCCGAGCGCGCGGGCCCAGCACAGCACCGTGCCCGCCACCACGCCGGGCGCGATGGCGGGCAGCGTGACGCGGCGGAAGGTCAGCCAGCGGGACGCGCCGAGCGTGGCGGCGGCCTCCTCGTAACGCGGGTCGGCACCACGCAGGGCGCCCTCGACGGCGATCACGAGGAACGGCATCGCCACGAACGCCTCGGCGATGACGACACCGGCGGTGGTGAACGGCAGCGAGATGCCGAACCAGGCGTCGAGGTGCTGGCCGATGATCCCCCGCCGGCCCAGCACCAGCAGCAGCGCCACACCGCCGACCACGGGTGGCAGCACGAGCGGCACGGTCACCAGCGCACGCAGCACACCCCGGCCGGGCAGGTCACCGCGGGCCAGGAGCCACGCGAGCGGTACGCCGAGGACGAGGCAGACGAGCGTGGCGAGGCTGGCGCAGACCACCGACAACAGCAGCGCCTGGCCGACCTCTTCGCTGAACAGCTGGTCGGCGAGGGTGGACCACGGCGCGCGCACCAGCAGCCCGGCGAGCGGGACGACCAGGAACGCCAGTCCGATCAGCGCGGGCACGGCCAGGACGAGCGGGAGCCGCCCGCGTCGACGGGCTCTGCGCCTGCCTGCGGAGCGGGTGGTCACGGGGCCCCGAAGCCGGCCTCGGTGAGCACGGCCGTGCCCTTGGCGGACAGGACGTGGTCGACGAATGCCTGGGCGTCGTCCGGGTTGGGCGCGTTGGCGCACACGGCGATCGGGTAGGGGTTGACGGCCTCGCCGGCCTCGGGGAACTCGATGCCCTCGACGTTGTCACCGGCGGCCAGCACGTCGGTCTTGTACACCAGCGCGGCGTCGACCTCGCCCAGCGACACCTTGGACAGCACGGCCTTCACGTCCTGCTCGAGGGTGTCGGGCGCGGCGGTGATCCCGGCCGCCTCGAACACCATCGCCGACGCGGCACCGCAGGGCACCTGCTCGGCGCACAGCGCGATCTTCAGGTCTGCCTTGGCGAAGTCCGCGAGACCGGTGATCTTCGCCGGGTTGCCATCGGGGACGGCGATCTCCAGCGTGTTCGTGACGAAGGTGACCGGGCTCGCGGTGACCGAACCCTCGTCGGTGACCTGGTCCATGTTCTTCGGCGCGGCCGAGGCGAACACGTCGGCCGGCGCGCCCTCGTTGATCTGCTGGGCCAGCGCGGAGCTGCCCGCGAAGTTGAACGTGACCTCGACCCCGGGGTGCGCGGCCTCGAAGTCCGCGCCGAGCCGCGTGAACGATTCCGTCAGCGACGCGGCGGCGAACACGGTGATGTCCCCGGAGATCGTCGGCGACCCAGCGGTACCCGCGCTCCCGGCGTCGGAGGACGTGTCACCGGACCCGCACCCGGCCAGTGCGAGGGCAGCGGCCGCGAGCAGGCCCGCGACGCGCGGGAAGCGGATCACTCACCCCTCCGGGATCTCGACCACGACGTGGGTGGACTTGATCGAGGCGACGGCCACGCTGCCCACCTCGAGGCCGAGCTCGTCGGCCGCTTCCCGGCTCATCAGCGAGACGATCCGGAACGTCCCGGCCTGCATCTCGACCTGGGCCATCACCCCGTCCTTGACCACCCGCGTGACGATCCCCTTCATCTGGTTGCGAGCGGACCTGGCGACGGTGACACCCGTGTCGGGGGTGTCGACCTGCCGCAGCAGGAACGCGGCGAGCTCGTGCCCCTCGATGGCCTTGCGGTTGTTGTCCCCCTGCACGACCGGCAGCCGTCCGAGTTCGATCCACCGGCGGACGGTGTCGTCGCTGACGCCCAGCAGACTCGCCGCCTCGCTGATCCGCAACTTCGGCATGCCGTGGAGTCTAACCACGCATACGCGGAGGGCAAGCAACGACTCGGCGGCTGCTGCGGATCCGGCACATCTGTTCGTGGGCCATACTGGGCCTTACGCTGTCCAGCCATGAAGGAGCGGCTCCTCGCGGAGCTCGACGCCCGCGTCTCCCGCCACCTGAACGGGGACTCCTCCGGCGTCCTCGACGAGCACGCGCTCGCGCTCGTCACGGAACTGGTGGGCGCGGGCGAGCCGGACGCGGGCAGCCTCTCACGCGTGGCCGCGCTGCACCTGTGCCGCTACGAGGCGCTGCCACGCGAGCACGCGGACACGGACCTGCGGATGGCGACGGTCCTGTACACGAAACTGCACGAGGTCGACCCCCGGCTGGTGCCGCCGGAGGTGCGGGAGCTCTTCGGGCTCCCTGGCCCGCACGACCGCGGCCTCGCGCTGTTGCGCGAGTACGAGCAGAGCGGCAGGCTCGACCACCTCGAACGCGCGATCTCGTTGTTCCGGCAGGAGAAGCTGGAGCAGCGGGCCGATTCCGCCGACAGCGCGCACGACCTGGGAACGGCGCTGTTGCGACGGTTCCAGCACACCGGGCAGCCCGCCGATCTCGACGAGGCCATCGCACTCGGCCGCGCGGCGCTGGCCGTCACGCCCATCGACCACCCGCTGCGCGTCGACCGGGCCGCCTGGGTCAGGTCCGCGCTCGGCCTGCGATCCGCGCGTTCCGGACATCGGTGAGTGGTCGTCTGGGAGACTCCGCCGCATGGGATTCTTCGGGCGGGACAAGGCGAACGACGCGGACGCCGACCGGGATGTGCTGGCGGGCCTGCTCTTCCAGGGTGAGGGCATGATCGAGCAGCTGGCCGAGGCGCACCGGTCGTGGGGGCTCGGCTCGGCCGACCGGTGGGGTCTCGACCAGTGCACGGGCACCATCTCGTGGACGTTCCCGGACAAGGTCGCGACCGCGCCCGCGCAGATCCTCGGCAGCTACAACCCCACCGCGGCGAGCTGGCTGTGGGCGTGGGCCAACAAGACCATCCTGCCGGACATGAGCCGCGACTCCGCCGTCGTCCGCGACTGGGGCGTCGAACACGGCGTCGACGTGCTCGCCCAGCCGAAGGCCACCGCAGACGACGAGACCGCCGCCAGTCTCGCCGCGCTCGCCGTGCGGATCACCCGCGCGACGGGCTTCTACCGCGGCACCGGGAGCGCGTCGTTCCCCGTGATCACGTTCGGGCCGGTGACCCTGACCGCCGCGGACGGCTCGACGTCGACGTTCGCCATCAGCGTGGCCGATGGCACCGACGAAACTCCTTAGCCCGCAACGGGATCCGCAGCACCCGAGACGGGGGCCGCCGGGTGTTCGACCAGTGCGAGGACCCGGCCGGCCATGAACCGCGCGGTGCGGACCGGGACACCGGTCCGGGTGACCTCCACGACCTCGACCACCCCGCGGCCGGTGCTGATCTCCACCCGCCGCCCGGCGCGGGTCGCCACGACCTCGTAGATGCGGGTCGTGTCGCCCGCATCGACCACAATCTCGACCCGGTCACCCTTCATACCCTCGATTGTATCGCACTCGTGTTCGATATCAACGTCTCAGCCGAACTCGTGGTTCGCAGTCAGGTCACGGTGTCGCCCAGGCCAGGCGGTTGGCGTGGATCTGTGCTGCCGAGCAGACGCCGCCGCGGGCCACATTCGCGGTTTCGCTGAACGCCCCTCGAAATCCACCGGGCAAACGTCCCTCCCGTGCCAACGTATATCGCTTGCGGCAGGACCCGGGGTGCCGCACAATCGGCGGCCGACGCCAGGACCGGGGCGGAATTGGGCGAAATGGGTGGTTCATGTTCGATGTGATCATTGCCGGGTGCGGGCCGACCGGAGCGCTGCTGGCCGCCGAACTGCGGCTACACGATGTGCGGGTTCTCGTTCTGGAGAAGGAAACCGAGCCCGTGTCGTTCGTCCGCATCGTCGGTCTGCACATTCGCAGTATCGAGCTGATGGCAATGCGCGGACTGCTGGATCGCATTCTCGAACACGGAAGAAAACGTCCGGCGGGCGGATTCTTCGCCGCCATCGACAAACCCGTGCCCGAGGGCCTGGATTCCGCGCACACCTATCTGCTGGGCATCCCGCAGCCGGTCATCGTCCGCCTCCTCGAAGAACACGCGGTCCGGCTGGGTGCACAGGTCCGGCGTGGCTGCGCGGTGGCCGGTTTCGAGCAGGACGACGATGGGGTGACCGTCGAGCTGGCCGACGGCGAACAGCTGCGTTCACGCTATCTCGTCGGCTGTGACGGCGCACGCAGCACGGTGCGCAAACTGCTCGGCGTCGGCTTCCCCGGCGAGCCGGCACGGACCGAGACGCTGATGGGCGAGATGGAAGTGGGTGTGCCGAGGGAGGAGATCGCCGCCAAGGTCGCCGAGGTCCGCGAGACCCATCAGCGGTTCTGGCTCCGGCCCTTCGGCGAAGAGGTCTACAGCGTCCTGGTTCCCGCCGCGGGTGTCAGCGACCGCGCGGAACCGCCCACCATCGAGGATTTCAGACAACAGCTGCGCGTCATCACCGGAACCGATTTCGGGGTGCACTCCCCGCGCTGGTTGTCCCGCTTCGGCGATGCCACCCGGCTGGCCGAACGGTACCGGGTCGGGCGGGTGCTGCTGGCCGGCGATGCGGCGCACATCCATCCACCCATCGGCGGACAGGGCCTCAACCTGGGCGTTCAGGACGCGTTCAACCTCGGCTGGAAACTGGCCGCACAGGTCCGCGGCTGGGCGCCGGAACCACTGCTGGACACCTACCAGGCCGAACGTCATCCGGTCGCCGAGGACGTGCTGGACAACACCCGCGCCCAGACGGAACTGCTGTCCACCGAACCGGGCCCGCAGGCCGTGCGCAGGCTGCTCACCGAACTGATGGACTTCGACGAGGTGAACCGGCACCTGATCGAGAAGATCACCGCGATCGGCATCCGCTACGACTTCGGTGCCGGCCCCGACCTGCTCGGCCGCCGCCTGCGCGACATCGGCCTGAAACAGGGCCACCTCTACGACCGGCTACACCGGGGCCGCGGCCTGGTACTCGACCGCACCGAACGCCTGACCGTGGAGGGCTGGTCCGATCGAGTCGACCTCATCGCGGATCCCACCGCGGCACTGGATGTTCCGGCCGTCCTGCTCCGCCCCGACGGCCACGTCGCCTGGATCGGCGAGCACCAGCAGGACCTGGACGACCACCTCTCCCGCTGGTTCGGTTTGCCGTGAAAGGCGCGTTCAGGACATCGCCGGTGTTGTCAATGGCGCGTTGAGGGCGTTGAGCGCCCTGAACGCGCCTTTCACAACATGACCAACGCCGCGAAAGCGCCTTTCACAGCACAACGGACACCGTGAAGGCGCGCAGGCGCGAAGGGGGTGCGAGCCCCACACCACACCCGAGGCTGCCTGCCATCCCAGAGACCTGCCCCTCCGGCGAGGAGCCGCCGGAGGCAAAACCCACCCGGCGAGGACACCCATCCGGCGAGAACAACAACCCCGTCGGGCAGAACGTCCGGCGAGAACGACCACGAACCCACCCCAGCCAACGCAAGTGGACACAGCACTAGACTCGGTGCTGTGCCGCGAGTGGGTGTTCTCCTGGCCGTTGGCCTGGTCGCGGCTTTGGTGGTCGCGGCTTTCGTGCTGCCCGTGCCGGATCCGGCCCAGCTGCGGACGTGGGCGGCGGGCGCGGGGGCGGCGGCGTGGGCGCTGATGTTCCTGGCCTACGTGGTGGCCACGCTCGTCCCGATCCCGCGCACGGTGTTCTCCCTCGCCTCGGGCCTGCTGCTGGGTCCGGTGGTGGGCGTGGCGGTCGCGCTGACCGCGACGGCCGTCAGCGCACTGCTGAGCTTCGCGCTGGCCCGGTCGCTGGGCAGGCGGCTGGTGGCCCGGCACCTGACGAGGACACCCGTCCAGGCGGTGGACCGGCGGCTCACCGGCGGCGGCTGGCTGGCGGTCGCGTCACTGCGGCTGATCCCCGCGATCCCGTTCCTGCCGACCAACTACGCGTGCGGCCTGTCGTCGGTGCGGCCGCGCCCGTACCTGGCGGGCACCATCGCGGGCAGCGTCCCTGGCACGGCCGCGGCAGTGGCCCTCGGCGACACGCTGACCGGCACCACGCCGCCCGCTTTGCTGGCCGTGTACGCGGTGTGTGCGCTGGCGGGCGCGGCCGGTCTGTGGTTCGCGATCCGCAGGCACCGGCTCGAGCCCGCACTGGCGGAGTGACGTCACGGCCTGCGGGACACGACCGTGCGCGGGGACAGGCGGCCTTTCGCCGGCTCGCGGGTGATGGCGCCCGAGGACGCGGCGGAGGTCAGGACGCCGACGGTGTCGGCCGGGCGGTAGATCGTCTCGTGCAGGGTGTGGTGTTGCAGGTCCGCGACCGTGCAGGTGCCCCGCCTGGCCAGCTCGTCGAGCAGCGCGCGGCGCAGCGGCAGCAGCTGCGGGGTGAGCGAGATGTCGACCAGCGAGTGCTCCGCGTCGCGCGGATCGCGGTAGCGGATGCCTGCGAACTCGTCCGCGGCCCACAGCTCGTTCTTGAACGTCGCCAGGTGCTTGTCGCTGCTCGTCGCGAACAGCAGGAGCCGCACCCGGCGGTCGTCGTCGGCCAGTTCCACCGTGACCGCGTACGGCAGGCCCGCAGCACGCAGCCGGGTCCGGTACTCGGTCACCTCGTCGGCCGCGGCCGGTGGCAGGGCGAGCAGCACCTCCCGTGCCTTGCCCGGCCCGAGCGACGCGACCAGGCGCCACGCGGTGGGCTCGTCGAGCGCGCCGGCACCGACATCGAGGTGCGCCAGCACGGGGCCGGTCACCGTCAGGTCTGCCGGGTCCGCGACCGACCGCAGTGACAGTCCAGGCGCCGCGCCCAGCTCCGTCAGGGCGGTGGTGAGCGACCCCAGGATCACGACGTCGAGCTGGTGGCCGGTGAGCCGGTCGGCGAACTCGCCGAACACGCGCAGCGCGGACGTGGCGAAGTCGTCGGGGACCGTCTCGACGTAGGTGGCGCGGCGGTGGGACCGCAGCACGGCCGGTGTCCAGGCGTCGAGGTAGCGCACCAGCAGCTCACGCATCACCGCTGTGTGGGGGTCCGGTCGCTCGGCGCGCACGGCCATACACCGGTTGTACCGCGATCACCCGCCCCGCGCCAGCGGTCAGCCGAAGCCGACCTCGGCGGCCGGGGTCACCGCGATCGAACGCCCGGCGTACTGGATGACGCCGAACGTCGTGTTGTGGTGGTCGATGATCTGCGCGGCGGTCGGCACGACACCGTCCGGACGGTCCGGTGTGGAGTGGCCGTCGGCCACCAGCACCAGGTCGTAGCCGTGGGACAGCGCGCTGCGGCTGGTGGAGTCGACGCAGTACTCCGTGGCGTAGCCGGTGACGGCCAGGCGGCGCACGCCCATCTCGGCCAGCACCTCGCCGAGCCCGGAACCGAGGAACCCGTCCGCGCTGTCCTTGTCCAGCACCACATCGCCTGGCCGGGGCGCCACCGCGGGGTGCACGTCGGCGGGCGCGCCGAGCCGCTGCCGCAGGTAGACGACCGGCACCCCGGCTGCCCTGGCGCGGTCGGCGAGGTCCGCGACCCGGGACAGGCACGCGTCGAGGTCGTGGGCACCGGTCAGCAGCGCGGGCTGCAGGTCGATGATGAGCAGTGCGGTGTCGGCCATCCCCCGACCCTAGGGCCGGCCGCTCAGGGAATCACCCCGATGCGGGCGCCACCCCCGTGTGGTCCACTGCGGCATGGCCCGAGACCGAACCGACCGCTGGCACCGCTACTGGGACAAGCAGTCCGCCGGTTACGACAGGACGATGGCCGCGATGGACCGCCGGTTCCTCGGCGAGTCGCGGCGCTGGGCGTGTGAGCAGGCCGAGGGCGACGTGCTCGAGGTGGCCGTCGGCACCGGGCTCAACCTCCCCCACTACCCGGACGGCGCGCGGGTCACCGGCGTCGACCTCAGCGACGGCATGCTGGCCGGTGCCCGCCGCCGCGCCGCCGACCTCGGCCACCCGGTCACGCTCCGGCAGGCCGACGCGCACGCCCTCCCGTTCGCCGACGCCTCGTTCGACACCGTGGTGTGCACCCTCGGGTTGTGCGCGATCCCCGACCACGAGAAGGCGATCGACGAGATGGTCCGGGTGCTGCGGCCGGGCGGTGCGCTCATCCTCGTCGACCACGTCGAGAGCGCCAACGTGTTCGCCCGTGTCGTCCAGCGCGTCATGGACGTGGTGTCGGTCCCGTTGGCCGGCGAGCACTTCCGGCGCCGCCCGGCCCGTCTCGTCGCCGCCCGCGGCCTCGACATCGAGCGCGGCGACCGTTTCAAGCTCGGCATCATCGAACGGCTGGTGGCCCGCAAACCCGTGTGAGGACACCGGTGTCAGGGTCTTCCCTGATTCGCCGCCCTGCCTCGTGGGGTAGGAAAGTGGCCATGCGAAGGGGCATTCACACCGTCGCGGTGCTCACAGCGGCCGCGACGGTTCTGACCATGGTTTCCGGAATGGCCGCCGGTGCGCCGGCTGGCACCGAGCTACGAGAGGGGCGCGGGCTCGCCGCCGACATCCGGTACACGGAGTACGGCATCCCGCACATCAAGGCCAAGGACTTCGCCGGGCTGGGCTACGGCTACGGGTTCGCCGCCGCGCAGGACAACGTCTGCGTGCTCGCGGACACGTACCTGACCGTCGACGCCCAGCGCGCGAAGTACCTCGGCCCGGACGCGCCGGCGAACACCGCGTTCGGGGCGGCGCGCGACAGCCTGGCGAGCGACCTGTACTTCCAGCAGGTCAACGACTCCCGGGTGGTGGAGCGCGCGGTCGCCGCGCAGGACGGTCCGCGCGAGGAGGTCCGGGAGCTCGTCCGCGGGTACGTCGCCGGGTACAACCGCTGGCTGCGGGACACCGGGGTGTCCCGCATCTCGGATCCGGCGTGCCGCGGCGCCGCGTGGGTGCGCCCGATCCGCGAGTCGCAGGTGTACCGGCACTTCCACGCGCTGTCCACGATCGCGGGCCAGGGCCAGGTAATCGACAGCATCGCCGCGGCGGCACCGCCCACCGCGCCGAGCACGCCCGCGCCGGTGCCGCCGGACGCGGCCGAGCGGGTGCGTGCCGCGCTCGGCGACCGCGCCGACATGGGCAGCAACGCGATCGCGGTCGGCAAGGACGGCACCGCGAACGGGCGCGGGCTGCTGCTCGGCAACCCGCACTACCCGTGGCACGGCGGCCGCCGGTTCTGGCAGTCGCAGCTGACCGTGCCCGGCAAGCTCGACGTGAGCGGCGGCAGCCTGCTGGGCATCCCGATGATCCAGATCGGCTTCAACAAGGACGTGGCGTGGAGCCACACCGTCGCCACCCCCACCACGTTCGGCCTGTACGAGGTGCGCCTCGCGCCGGGCGACCCGACGACCTACCTGGTCGACGGCAAGGCGGAACGCATGACGAGCAGGCGGGTGCGCGTCGAGGTGCGCCAGGAGGACGGGTCGACCGGGACCGTGGAGCGCACGCTGTACTCGACGCGGTACGGACCCGTGCTGTCGCCGGTGTTCGGGCTGCCCCTGGACTGGACGACGGCCACCGCCTACACGATCCGCGACGCCAACCAGGGCAACATGCGTGGCCTCAACACGTGGTTCGACCTGGCACGCACCCGCAGCACCAAGGACGTCGTGCACGTGCTGTCGCGCACGCAGGGTGTGCCGTGGGTCAACACGATCGCCACCGACCAGTCCGGTCGCGCGCTGTTCGCCGACATCCAGGTGGTCCCGCACGTGACCGACGAGCTGGCCGCGCGCTGCAACACCACGCTCGGCAAGGCGATCTTCCCGAGGTCCGGCATCTCGGTGCTCGACGGTGCGCGCGGTGACTGCGCGTGGGGCCGCGACCGGGACGCGCTCGTGCCGGGCACCTTCGGGCCCAGCAGGATGCCGGTGCTCACGCGGAGCGACTACGTGGCGAACTCCAACGACAGCGCCTGGCTGGCCAACCCGCACCAGCCGATCACCGGTTACCCGCGGATCATCGGCGACATCGGCACCGAGCGCGCCCCTCGGACCCGCATGGGCATCACGGCGGTCGAGGAGCGGCTGGGGTCGTTCACGCGGCGGTCCATGCAGGACCTGTTGTTCGCCGACCGCAGCTTCGTCGGTGAGCGGGAGGCGAGCGCGGTGGCCGAGCTGTGCGCCGCGCTGCCCGGCGGCCAGGCACCGACGTCCGGCGGCGGCACGGTCCCCGTCGGCGACGCCTGCACCGCGCTGTCCGAATGGGACAGGACGATGCGGACGGGCAGCCGTGGCGCGCTGCTGTTCGAACAGTTCTGGCTGCGGGCCGCGGACGCCCTGGAAGCACCGGACCTGTGGCGGGTCCCGTTCGACCCGGCCGACCCGGTCGCGACCCCGAACACCCTCGACACGGCGAACCCGGCCGTGGCGGTGGCACTCGGCGACGCGATCGCCGAGCTGCGGGCGGCGGGCATCGCCCCGGACGCCCCGCTCGGCGAGAACCACTACGTCGTCCGCAACGGCGAACGGATCCCCATCCACGGCGGCCACAACGCACACGGGGTGCTCAACATGATCATCCCGGCGTGGGACCCGGCCGCCGGCGACGTCGAGGTGGTGCACGGTTCGAGCCACATCCAGACCGTGTCGTTCACCGGCGGCCGCTGCCCGGACGCGACGACGCTGCTCACCTACTCCCAGTCGAGCAACCCGAAGTCGCCGCACTTCGCCGACCAGACGAAGCTGTTCTCGGCCGGGAAGTGGGTCCGCTCCCGCTTCTGCGAGGGCGACATCCTGTCGTCCCCCGCGCTGAAGGTGGTGCGGTTGCGCTGACACCTGACCGGCGGTGCGCCTGCAGGGCGTGCCGCCGGTCCGCGCATCAGCCGACGCGTTCGACGACGGCGCGGCGGATCAGGAACCTGCCCGGTTCGCGGACCTGTTCGAAGGCGGCGAGGTCCACCACGGCATGGCGGTTCTCGATGCGGGCCGCGGACTGGGCGTCGGGCGCCGCCCGCTGCCGCGCGATGAAGGTGAGGTTGTTCCGCAGCGCGGTGTCCAGTCCCTGGCACGACTCCGCGGCCGAGGCCTGTCTCATCGGTCGCTCCTTCTGTCCGCGGTTGCCAACCCGGGAGACGATCAGTCCGCGCCAAGTGATTCACACCAATGTCGGCGCCAGTCCGGCCACCGAGAGTCCCCCGATCGTGTCTCTCCGCGTCGACGGCTCGGTTTTGTCGGTGCCCAGTGCCACACTCGCCCGTGTCAACGGTGACGTGACATCTGGGAGGTAAGTGATGACCGGCGTTCGCGTGCTCGTCGGCACCCGCAAGGGTGCTTTCGTGCTGACCTCGGACGGTGCCCGCACGGACTGGGAGGTGTCCGGGCCGCACTTCGGCGGCTGGGAGGTCTACCACGTCGCGGCCTCGCCCGTGACCCCTGACCGGTTGTACGCGGCGCCGTCCACGGCGTGGTTCGGTCAGCTCATCCAGCGTTCGGACGACGGCGGGAAGTCGTGGGAGCCGGTCGGCAAGGAGTTCGCCTACGACGGTGATCCCGGTACGCACCAGTACTACGACGGCACGCAGGTGCCGTGGGTGTTCAAACGCGTGTGGCACCTCGAGCCGTCGTTGTTCGACGCCGACGTGGTGTACGCGGGCATCGAGGACGCCGGGTTGTTCCGCACCGCCGACGGCGGCGCGAGCTGGCACGAGCTGCCCGGCCTTCGCGAGCACGGCACCGGCCCGTCATGGGGCCCTGGCGCGGGCGGGTTGTGCCTCCACACGATCATGCAGCACCCGGACGACGCGCAGCGGCTGTTCATCGCGATCTCGGCGGCCGGGGCGTTCCGCACCGAGGACAGCGGCAAGTCGTGGACCGCGATCAACCGCGGCCTGGTGTCCGACGGCATCCCCGACCCGGACGCGGAGGTGGGCCACTGCGTGCACCGGCTCGCCATGCACCCGTCGCGGCCGGACACGCTGTTCATGCAGAAGCACTGGGACGTCATGCGGTCCGACGACGCCGGGGACAACTGGCGGGAGATCAGCGGCAACCTGCCGACCGACTTCGGGTTCCCGATCGCGGTGCACGCCCACGAGCCGGACACGATCTACGTCGTCCCGATCACCAGCGACTCCGAGCACTACCCGCCGGAGGGCCGCCTGCGCGTGTACCGGTCCCGGTCCGGCGGCGACGAGTGGGAACCGCTGACGGCGGGGCTGCCGCAGGAGAACTGCTACCTGAACGTGCTGCGAGACGCCATGGCCGTGGATTCGCTGGACGACTGCGGCATCTACTTCGGCACCACCGGCGGCCAGGTCTACTGCTCCCCCGACGGCGGCGACACGTGGTCGCCGATCGTGAGCCACCTGCCTTCGGTGCTGTCGGTGGAGGTGCAGACCTTGTGAGTGTCCGCGTCAAGCTGCCCACACACCTGCGCAAGCTCGCGGGTGTCGAGGGCGAGGTGCGCCTCGACCTCGCCGAGGAGGTGACGACGGACGCGGTGCTAGCAGCCTTGGAGGCCCGCTATCCCGTACTGCGAGGCACCATCCGCGACGCGACCACGGGCCGCCGCCGCGCCTACGTCCGCTACTTCGCATGCGAGGAGGACCTGTCCCACGACCCACCGGGCAAACCACTACCCAAACCCGTGGCGGACGGCTCGGAACCCTTCCTGGTGGTGGGGTCCATGGCGGGAGGCTGACAACGCGCAACCACTGCCCCGGGGAGAGAAGGGGAGGGAGAGACGGAGAGACGGAGAGACGGAGAGACGGAGAGACGGAGAGACGGCGGGAAGGCGGGAAGGCGGGAAGGGCGCGAGCCCACACCACCCCCAAAAGACTGCCTGCCATCCCAGAGACCTGCCCCTCCGGCGAGGAGCCGCCGGAGGCAAAGCCCGTCCGGCAAGGACACCCGTCCGGCGAGGACAACGCACCCCGTGCCCAACGCGAAGGCCAGGCAGATCCGACGGCTCGTCTACGGACGAACGCGCAGCCGCGGCGGCAGGCGCCGCTCAACACCGTAAGGCTGCAGATGCGGACCGAGCGGCCCGAGAAACGCGGCCGCCATGGCTTGCGGCGTCCAGCGGTCAGCACTGGCGTGCGGATGATCGGCGAACGGGTCGGTCGTCACCACGGACACCCGATGTCCGTCGAAGCGGAGGAACTGACCGGTGATGCCGTCGGCCAGATCGCTGAGCAGGAACGTGACGAGCGGCGCCACCGCTTCCGGCAGCTTGCCGTCGATCCCGGCGAGCGGCGGCGCGTCCTGTGTGGACGGCGCGAGGTCGCGGCCGAGCGCGTTCTCGGTCATGCGGGTCAGCGCCATCGGGGAGATCGCGTTGACCCGGATGCCCGCTGCTTCCAGGTCGAGGGCCGAACTGTAGGTGAGTGCGGCGAGCGCCCCTTTGGTCGCGGCGTAGGTCGAGACGCTCGGGAACCCGAACATGCCACCGGACGAGGCGTTGACGATCGCTCCGCCGCCGCCGTCCCGCATGACGGCACTGGCCGCGGCCTGACACTGCAGCGCGCCGAGCACGTTGACCAGCACCGCCCGGTGCATGGTGTCCGGCCGCTCGTCCCACGGCCGCGCCTCGTGGTAGATGCCCGCGTTGTTGACCAGCCCGTCGAGCCTGCCGAAGGCGGTGACGCAGGTGGCGACGAGCGCGTCGACGGCGTCGGGGTCGCTGACGTCGTGCCCGCTGGCGACCGCGCTCCCACCCGCGGCACCGACCTCGTCGACGACCGCTCGCGCCTCGGTCGCGTCGACGTCGTTGACGACCACTGACGCCCCGGCCGCGGCCAGGTCCAGCGCGTAGGCCCGGCCGAGCCCACGCCCAGCCCCCGTCACGATCACCGCCCGGTCTTCGAGGAGACGCACGACCAGCCCTTCATCAACGTCTACGTAGATGCTGACAGCATGGTGTGCGATCGGCCCGCGGTCAAGAACAGCGGACGTCGCCGCGCTGCTCGAGCGGTGACCGTGTTGCCGATCTCCGCGCGGATCTCGATAGTGGTCGCCATGGACTTGGCCGACCTGTACCGCGACCTGCACCAGCACCCCGAGCTCGGGTTCGCGGAGACGCGCACCGCCGGCGTCGCGGCGCGGGAGCTGCGGGCCGCGGGGTTCGAGGTGACCGAGGGGGTCGGGGGCACTGGTGTGGTCGGCGTGCTGCGCAACGGCGACGGGCCGACGGCGCTGCTGCGGGCGGACATGGACGCGTTGCCGGTCAAGGAGAAGACGGGCCTGCCCTACGCGAGCACGGTCGTCGTGGACGACACGCCGGTGGCGCACGCATGCGGGCACGACGTGCACGTGACGTGCCTGATCGGGGCGGCGCGGGCGCTGTCGGCGGACCGCACGGCGTGGTCGGGCACGGTGCTGGCGGTGTGCCAGCCCGCGGAGGAGATCGGCGGCGGCGCGACGGCGATGGTGGCGGACGGCCTGTTCGAGCGCTTCGGCAGGCCCGATGTGGTGCTGGGTCAGCACGTGGCCCCGATCCCCGCCGGTGTGCTGGGTCTGCGCGCGGGCCCGGCGTTCGCGGCGGCCGACTCGCTCCGGATCACCCTGCACGGCCGCGGCGGCCACGGGTCGCGCCCGGAGGCCGCGGTGGACCCGGTGGTGATGGCCGCCCAGGTCGTCACGCGGCTGCAGACCATCGCGTCCCGCGAGATCGCCGCCACGGACACGGTCGTGGTCACGGTGGGCGCGATCCACGCGGGCACGGTCGCGAACATCATCCCGGACGACGCCGAGTTGCTGCTCAGCATCCGCACCTACGACCCGAAGGTCCGCGAACGCACCCTCGCGGCAGTGGATCGCATCGTGCACGCCGAGGCAACCGCGGCAGGCGCCCCGAAACCCCCGGAGATCACCGCGGAGACGGGATTTCCGGCCGCGGTGAACGACCCGGAAGCAGCCGAACGCACCCGCCAGGCCCTTGCCGCCGCGGTGCCGATCGTCGTGGACCCCGGCCCGGTCACGGGCAGCGAGGACGTGGGCGTCCTCGCCACCGAGTCGGGTGCCCCACTGGTCTACTGGCTCCTTGGCGGCGCCGATCCGGCCGAGTTCGATGGCGCGACCTCGATCGACGACATCCGCGCGCGGGTCGCGGCGTTGCCCGCCAACCACTCCCCGCTGTTCGCCCCGGTCATCGACCCGACCCTCGACCTGGGCACAGCCGCGTTGACCGCGGCCGCCAAAGCCTGGCTACCCCTGGCCACCTGACGGCCGGTTGTACCGGATCTGCCCGTCCCGCACGTATTGGCGCTGTCGTGCCTCGGCGTCCTTCTTCCGCCGCGAGGTCTCGGTGAGAAGAGCATCCGCGGTTCTCTTGAGGGAGCTGAGCAAGACTCCGAGATCCGAGTAGTGCGTGCGCCTCTTCTCGTGGCTGTCGCCCCGGGAAACGCCGAGCTGGAGACTGGCCAGTTCGCCGGGCTGGAACGAGCCTCCGTCCGACAGGTTCTGCCTCAGCTCCTGGGCGCACCGTTGCACGTTGTCGAGCCGCCTCTACACGTTCGCCATGTCCCGTCTCACCACGGAACGGGTGGCCGCGTCCGGCGTCCGCTGGTGTGCCTGGCCGACCTGCCGCTGTGCGGCACGAATCGACTCGATCAGGCGTTTGCACGCACGCTTGGCACGCTTCTCCTGCGCGACCTTGACTTCCAGCGCCCGATAGCCGGGCTCGCGAACCACCTCCTGCCGGATGGCGGCGCCGAACTGGGCGTCGATGTCGTCGGCCAGCTTCTTGGCGCGCTTGTATTCCTGCCATCGCAGGCGCGTCCGTTCGAGTTCTTCGCGTTCGCCGTGCAGCAGGGAGTTGAAGAATCCGTTTCGGTTCCGCAGCGGGGGCGGGTCGAGGTCGAAGCCGCTCTCCTTCATGGCGCGCAGGAGTTCCGCGTGCCGTTCTCGCAACAGGGCGAACCGGTCCGGTGGTTCTGTCATGTCGCCGTACATCGCCGGACGAACGCCATGGGTTTCCTTTCCGTGCGAAACCGTGGCCGGCTGACTCACGCGTCCAGCAGCCGCCACGCGGTGAGCGCGAGCCGGGCCCTGGTCAGGCCGGTGGGGACGGTGAGCTCGATGCCGAGGCCCTGGCCGATCAGGTCGAGGCGGCGGGCGACGCTGGTGTGGTGCAGGTGCAGGAGGTCGGCGGCGCGGCGCAGGGAACCGGTCGCGCAGTAGGCGTCCAGGGTGGCCAGGTCGTCCGGGTTGCCCGCCAGCCTGCCGATCGCGGCCACGTCGGCGTTGTCGCGGACGGCCTCCTCCGGTACCCGCGCGAGCAGCGCCAGCGCACCCAGCCGGTCGTAGTGGACGACCGGCTCCCGGGTGGTGGTGAAGCGCAGCGCGGTCCGGGCCTCCTGCCAGGACCGGTCGGGGCGCGTCGCGGCGCCGACGCCCGCGCACACGCCGTCGGGGAACCGGGCCGTGTCCATGGTGGTGGCGAGGATGACGCCCACCTCGGCGAGCGGCGCGGCCTTCACCGGGCGGCCCGGGCAGATCAGGCCGCCGACCTGGTCGAGCGGAACAGCCGAGCGGACGGCGGCGACGCGGATCGGCAGGTCGGCCGCGAAACCCAGCAGGCGCAGCGCCCGGTTCCGCGCTGCCTCGTCGCTGTCACCGCTGATCACCAGCTCGACGAGCGCCGGGTCGGCCATGGTGGTGCGGGCCGGGCCGTAGCGTTCGACGACCGCCGCGGCCGCGATCGCGAGGCGGTCCAGCACCACCTCGTCGAGGGGACCGGCGTCGCGGGCACGTTCGAGCCAGACCGTGCCGATCTCCTCGTCGTCGAGGGTGATCGGGGCCGTGGTGGACGCGGCCGCCGCCGGCTCGGCCGCTTCCCTGCCGTCCGGCGCGAAGCGGATCACCCGGCCCGTGCCGTGCAACCGGATCCCCGCGACGCACTCGGCCAGGCCCGCCGACGCGCGGACGAGCACCGGCAGATCCACGCGCCTGCGCATGAGCGTGTCGTAGAACATCACGACCCGGAGCGCGCCCTCGATGTGCGAGTCCAGCTGCGACAACCGCTCGGCCAGTGCCTCCATACCCGCAGGATAGCGACGACCGGTGCGCGAACCCGGCCCGATGCGCGACGGATGTCGGACGACCTCGGCCGCGGCCGACGCGAGGATGGTCGTCATGGATCCCGAACTCGAAGCGTTCATCCCGCTGTTCCCCAAGGCCGACCTGGTCGACCCGGTCACCTCCCGCGAGAAGTTCGCCGAGCTGGCCGTCGCGGTGCCCGCCCCGGACACCTCGGGCATGACGGTCGAGGACCGCACGGTGCCGGGCGAGGTGGACGTGCCGGTGCGGATCTACCGCCCGCACGACGCGCCGGGTGCCGTCATCTGGCTGCACGGCGGCGGCTTCGTCATGGGCAACCTGGACACCGAGCACCCGTGGGCCGCGCGACTCGCCGACTTCTCGGGCGTGGTCGTGATCTCGGTCGGCTACCGCCTGGCCCCCGAGAACCCGTTCCCTGCCGCCTTCGACGACGCCTACGCGGTCCTGACCTGGGCGGCGGAGCACGCGGCCGAACTGGGCATCGCCCCGGACCGGATCGCGGTCGGCGGGCACAGCGCGGGCGGCGGCATCGCGGCCGGGATCGCGCTGCGGGCACGCGACGAGAAGGGGCCGAGGATCTGTTTCCAGCTGCTGAACCAGCCCGGCCTGGACGACCGGCAGGAGACGTGGTCGGCGCGGACCTTCACCGACACGCCCTGGATGACCCGCGACAAGGTCACCTCGGCGTGGACCCACTACCTGGGCGGCGCGCCCGCGTCGGAGTACGCGGCCCCGGCACGGGCCCGCGACCTGTCCGGGCTGCCACCCGCCTACGTCGGCAGCGCCGAGCTCTGCCCCAACCGCGACGAGGACATCGCCTACGCGGTGCGCCTGCTGCAGGCCGGGGTGTCGGTCGAACTGCACCAGTGGGCGGGCACCTTCCACGGGTCGCAGGCCATCCTGTCCGCCGAGATCTCCCACCGGCAGATCTCCGAACTCGCCGCCGCCCTGCGCCGCGGCGCGGCCGGGTGACACGGCGATGACCGGGACACTGCAAGCCGCACTGGACGCCGTCCACCGCGAGGGCCCGCACCCGAGGATGTACGAGGCGCTGTTCGGCCTGATCGACCCACCAGGCGACTACAGCGTGTACGACATGTCCTGGGTCGGGCCCACCGCTTCGCTCGTGTCGACCACCGCGGACCTCAACCGGTTCTTCGGCATGCTGTTCGACGGCGAGATCGTCGACGAGTCGACACTGGAGCAGATGCGGCGCACCGTCCCGGTCATCGCCCAGAACGGGCAACGGATCGACTACGGCCTCGGGCTGCACCCGTTCCACCTCCCGGGACTCGGCGTCCGCTGGGGCAACGACGGCACGATCTGGGGCGCCGGCACGACGTCCATGGTCCACGGCACCCGGCGGATGACGGTCGCCGTGAACCTCATCCGGTGGGCCAGGCCGAGCCCCATCGACGACGCGCTCACCGCGCTGTACCAGCAGGCGATGAGCGGCGATGTCTGACACCGCGCTCCTGCGCCCGCACCTGAGGAGCTTCACCACCGTCGTCGTCCTGCAGGTGATCGGCGCCGTCGCGGGGTTGGCGCCGCTCCTCGCCGTGGTCGAGCTGGGCCGGGCACTGCTCGCGTCCGGCCCGGTCGACCACGGCCACGTCTGGTTCGTCGTGACCGCGGGCGCGGCGGGCCTGTTCGTCCGGCTCGTGTGCACGGCCGCGTCCTCCGGGATCGGGCACCTCCTCGACGACCGGGTGCAGCTGTCGTTCCGCAGGCGGCTGGCCGAGGCGCTGGGGCGGGCACCGATCGGCTGGTTCTCCCGCCGCCGCACCGGTGAGCTGGCGAAGGTCGCGGGCGAGGACGTGAGCGCCGTACACCCGTTCATCGCCCACACCCCCGGCGAGCTCGTCGCCGCGTTCGTCGTCCCGCTGGTGTCGCTGGTCTACCTGTTCACCGTCGACTGGCGGCTCACGCTGATCACCCTCATCCCGGTGGCGCTGGCCGTGGCGCTGGTCCCGCTGATGATGACGCCAGCCCGGCTGCGCGAGCAGAAGGAGTTCGACGCCGCCATGGGGCGGATCGCGGACTCCGTCGTGGAGTTCGTGCACGGCATCGCGGTGGTCAAGGCGTTCGGCGGGAGTGAGCGGGCGAGCCGCCGCTTCCTCGCGGCGGTGGCGGACTTCACCACCAGCTTCTTCCGGATGGTGCGCGGCCTCGCGCCGCTCGGCGCTGGCATGCAGGTGGCCCTGTCACCACCCTTCGTGCTGCTCGCCGTGCTGACCGGCGGTGCGGCGCTGATCACCAACGGCGGCATGGCACCCGCCGACCTGCTGCCCTTCCTGCTCCTCGGGCTCGGCCTGACCGCACCGGTCGCGGCACTGGGCCACGGCTTCGACGACACCCAGACCGCCCGGCGCGCGGTCGGCCGGATCCGCGACGTGCTCACCGTGCGACCGCTGCCCGAACCCGCGCACCCCGTCGCACCCCAGGGCCACCGCGTGGAACTGCGTGACGTCCGGTTCGGCTACGTCACCGGGCACGAGGTGCTGCGCGGCATCGACCTCGTCCTCGAACCGGGAACGGTCACCGCCGTCGTCGGCCCGTCGGGCAGCGGGAAGTCCACCCTGGTCCAGCTGTTGCCGCGGTTCTTCGACCCCGCACACGGCTCGGTCGTCCTCGGCGGCGTCGACCTGCGCGACCTCGGCAGCCAGGCGCTCTACCGGCTGGTCTCGTTCGTGTTCCAGGACGTCCGCCTGCTGCGCGCGTCCGTCGCCGACAACATCGCGCTGGCGGTCCCGCACGCCGGCCACGACGACGTCGTGCGCGCCGCCCGGCTCGCGAACATCCACGACCGGATCCTCGAACTGCCCCGCGGCTACGACACCGTGATCGGCGAGGACACCGGGCTCTCCGGGGGTGAGGCGCAGCGGATCGCGATCGCCCGCGCCCTGCTCGCCGACACCCCCGTCCTCGTCCTCGACGAGGCCACCGCCTTCGCCGACCCACAAACAGAACACGCCGTGCGCCAGGCCCTCGCGACGCTCGACGGCGACCGGACGATCCTCGTCATCGCCCACCGCCTCGAGACCGTCGCCGACGCCGACACCGTCGTACTGCTCGAGAACGGCACGGTCGCCGAACGCGGCACACCGACGGAACTGCTGGCACAGCAAGGAAAGTTCGCCGCGTTCTGGCAGACAAGAGAAGAGGAGGTCCGGTGATCCGCCTGCTGCTCAAGGTGCTGGGGCCCGAGCACGCCCCGCCGGTGCGCCGCACCGTGGCCCTGATGACGACGACCGCGATCGCCGAAGGCCTGTCCTACGCACTGCTGGTTCCCGTGCTGCGGGCGCTGTTCGGGAGCGAACCCGGCGACGTCTGGCTCCCGCTCGCCGGCTTCGGCGCCGCGGTCGCCATCTACGCCGTGCTGCGCTACGTCAGCGACCTGTCCGGCTTCCGCGCCGGGACCACCCTGCTGCGCGCCATGTACCACCGGCTCGGCGACCACCTCGCCCGCCTGCCCATCGGCTGGTACAGCGCCGACCGCGTCGGGCAGCTGTCCGTCCTGGCCAGCAACGGCGTCCTGCAGGCGATGGGCGTGATCGCGCACCTGCTCGCCCCGTTCATCTCCGCCTGCGTCACTCCCCTGACGATCGTCGCCGTCATGCTCGCCTTCAACTGGCAGCTCGGGCTGGCCGCGCTCGCCGCCGCACCGGTCGTCGCGGCGATTCAGGTGTGGACGGGCCGCGCGATGGCCGTCCACGACGCGGAACGCGCGGAACGCAGGCACGAGGCCGCCGGGCGCGTCATCGAGTACCTCCAGGCCCAGCCGGTGCTGCGGGCCGGTGGCCGGACGACCGAACGGTTCCGGCTGCTCGACGACTCGCTCACCGAACTCCAGCGCGCGTCCCGCCGCACCGTCCTGTCGGCACTGCCCGGCGTGGTGGCACTGGCGCTCGCGGTGCAGGCCGTGTTCACCGTCCTGCTGGTCCTGGGCGCCTACCTCGCACTCGGTGGGCACATCGGCGTCCCCGAGGTACTGACCATCCTGGTGCTGGCCGCCCGCAGCGCCGACCCGTTGCTGTCGCTGTCGGACATCAGCGGCAAACTCCGCGGCGCCCGCGCCGAACTGGTCCGGCTCGACGCGGTGCTGCACACCCCGCCACTGCCGGAGCCGCCGGACCCGGTCGAACCGGACCGCCACGACCTGGAGTTCGACTCGGTTGTCTTCCGGCACGGCGACCACACGGTCATCGACGACGTGTCGGTGTCGGTCCCCGAAGGACGGCGGCTCGCCGTCGTCGGCCCGTCCGGTGCCGGCAAGAGCACGCTCCTGCAACTGCTGGCCCGGTTCTACGACGTCGACGCGGGCGCCGTGCGGGTCGGCGGCGTGGACGTCCGCGCCGTGGCCAGCGAGGTGCTGATGTCCCGCATCGCCTTCGTGTTCCAGGCCGTCCACCTCTTCGACGGCACGATCGAGGAGAACGTCCGCCTCGGCCGCGCCGGCGCCACCGACGCCGAAGTCCGGGCCGCGGTGACCGCGGCCCGGCTGGACGAGGTGATCGACCGACTCCCCGGTGGCTGGGCCGCACACGTCGGCGAAGGCGGCGCGCTGCTGTCGGGCGGTGAACGCCAGCGCGTCTCGATCGCGCGCGCCCTGCTGAAAGACGCTCCCGTCGTGCTGCTCGACGAGGTCACCTCCGCGCTGGACCCGGTGAACGAGGCGGCGGTCCACGCGGGCATCGAACGCCTGATGGCGGGCCGCACGGTGGTGATGGTGGCCCACCGGCTGCGCACGGTCCGGCGCGCCGACCACATCGTCTTCCTCGACAACGGCCGCGTGACGGAACAGGGCACCCACGAGGAGCTGCTGCGCCACGGCGGCCGCTACGCCGACTACTGGCACCTGTCCATGACCCCGGCCGCTGACTGAACGACGGACAGCCGGGGGGCCGCGCCCCGTATAGTTGGCCGCTCGTCGATGACTCCTGGGGGGAGCACGCGTGGTTTCGGCCGGTCGCTGGGTCGCGGTGTTCGCATGTGCCATCGCCGCGTCGGCGTTCGTGCCCGGCGTGGCCGGGGCGCAGCCGCCGCCCGAGGAAGAGGAGATGGCGGTCCCGCCGCCGCTGCCCGACGGGTTCGAGGTGCCGGGCGACGACGGGCAGCCCGACCGGGACTACGTGCAGGAAACCCCCTGCATCAGCTCCCTGCCTGCCGTGAAGGCGATCGAGCACAAACCGTGGGGGCAGGACCGGCTGCGGTTCCGCGAACTCGCGACGTTCGCGACCGGTGTGGACCAGAAGGTCGCGGTGATCGACACCGGCGTGTCCGACCACACCTACTTCGGCGGCCGCCTCGAAGCGGGCGGCGACTACGTGGCCCGCGGCGGCGACGGCCTCGACGACTGCGACGGCCACGGCACGGCGGTCGCGGGCATCATCGCCGCCGACCCGCCAGACGAGGCGATCGGGTTCCAGGGCATCGCGCCGGCCGCGCGGATCGTCAGCATCCGGCAGACCAGCTCCAACTTCTCGTTCACCAACCCCGACACGAACGAGCCCCAGCCCGCAGGCAGCCTGACGACCCTCACCAAGGCGATCATCCGCGCCGCCACGACCGACGGCGTCACCGTGATCAACATGTCGGTGAACAACTGCCGCCCCGTGAGCCTCGGCCCCATCCGCGACGAGGAACGTCAGCTGCAGGCGGCGCTCCGGTACGCCGTGGAGGAACGGGACATCGTCGTGGTCGCGTCGGCAGGCAACGTCGGCGAGGGCAACTGCACCACGCAGAACGGCCCCGACCCGCGCAAACCCACCCAGATCGTGTTCCCACCCTGGTTCACCGACCACGTGCTGTCGGTCGCCGCCATGACCGAGTCGGGCGAGCCGGCCGAGTTCTCCATCCAGGGCCCGTGGGTGTCCGTCGCCGCGCCGGGCACCGACATCGTGTCACTCGACCCGGCCAACCCGAACCAACTCGTGAACCGGACGTTCGACAAGGACCGCAAGGAAGCGCCGATCCAGGGCACGAGCTTCGCCGCCCCGTACGTCGCGGGCCTCGCCGCCCTGGTCCGCGACCGCTTCGAGGACCTCGACGCACGCCAGGTCATGCACCGCATCACAGCGACGGCCGCCCACCCGGCCGCGACCGACGGCCGCGACAACGTCGTCGGCCACGGCATGATCGACCCGATCGCCGCGCTGACCGCCTTCATCCCCGCCGAATCGAACCTCCCACCGGACGAGGCCGTGGCGGTGCCGTTCGAGATGCCCCCACCGTACGAACGCGACTGGGGTCCGGCCCAGGTCGCGATCATCGGCACGGCTGGTGGTGGGGGCCTGTTGTTGCTGACCCTGTTCGTGGTGCACACCGTGCGCCGCAACCGCCGCTCGGGCTGACTCGCTTCTTCCGTGCCGGGTTTGGTGACCCACCGGTGTTCTGAGAAAAATATTGGACATCTCTATAGCTAATAACTGTTAAAAGATTCGGAGAAGATGAGCTGTTCGGGCGGCGGTCCTCCCCTCTGGCGCGGGACCTGGGTGCCAAGAAGGCGGACGCGCGCAACGCCGCTCGTCGCGGCGACACCCGCGGCGCATGGGTCTGCGCCGAGACCGAGCCCGTCCACGGTCACGTCGACGACGCGGTGCTCGACGCCATCGCCGAGGTCGCGGTCTGGGCACCACGTCGCTGACGCGTCCCGGCTCTGCTACGGGCGACCGTACGTCTCGAGCAGCCGCAGCCAGATCTCGTTGATCGTCGGGTAGGCGGGTACCGCGTGCCACAGCCGGTCGATGGGGACCTCGCCGACGACCGCGACCGTCGCGGCCTGCAGCAGTTCGCTCACGTCCTGGCCCACGAACGTCACCCCGAGCACCACGCGGCGCTTCTCGTCGACCACCATGCGCGCGGTGCCCGCGTACCCGTCGGCGTGGACGCTCGCGCCCGCCACGTTGCCGATCTCGTAGTCGACGACCCGGATCTCGTAGCCCTTGGCCTCGGCCGCGGCGGCCGTCAGCCCGACCGACGCGACCTCGGGGTCGGTGAACGTCACCTGCGGCACGGCCTCGTGGTCGGCGGTCGCGACGTGCGTGCCCCACGCGCCGTCGGCGACCGGCCTGCCCTGCGCGCGGGCCGCGATCACGTCGCCCGCCGCGCGCGCCTGGTACTTGCCCTGGTGGGTGAGGAGCGCGCGGTGGTTCACGTCGCCGACCGCGTAGAGCCAGTCGACGCCGGGGACGCGCATCGTGTCGTCGACCTCGAGCCAGCGGCCCGATGCCAGCCCGACGGTGTCGAGGCCGATGTCACCGGTGCGCGGCGTCCTGCCGGTGGCGACGAGCACCTCGGCGGCGGTGACCGTCGTGCCAGCGGAGGTCTCGATCACGACGTCGTCCCCGTCGCGGCGCACCGACGTCGGCGACGTGTCCAGCAGCACGGTGGCGCCCAGCTCCCGCAGTGCCTTCGCGACCGCCTCCCCCGCGAACGGCTCCATGCCGCCGAGCAGCGCGCTGCGGGAGACCAGCGTGACGGCGGTGCCGAACGACGCGTAGGCGGTGGCCATCTCGGTGGCGACCACTCCCCCGCCGATGATGGCGAGGCTCGCGGGCGCCGCCTTCGCGCTCGTCGCCTCCCTGCTGGTCCACGGCCGCGCGTCCCGCAGGCCGGGGATGTCGGGCACGAGCGCGTCACTACCGGTGGCGACGACCACCGCGTGCCGCGCGGTCAACACGGTCTCCCCGACGGTGACCTCCTTCTCGCCGGTGATCCGCCCGTGCCCTCGGACGAGCCCGATGCCCGCGCTCTCGACCCAGCCGACCTGCCCGTCGTCGGACCAGTCGCTGGTGAAGGAGTCCCGGCGTTTCAGCACCGCGGCGACGTCGAGATCACCGGTGGCCGCCTGCGCTGCGCCCTGGACCTGGCGCGCGGCCCGGAGCACGTGCCCGGGGCGCAGCAGGGCCTTGGACGGCATGCACGCCCAGTACGAGCACTCGCCGCCGACCAGCTCGCTCTCCACGAGCACGGCGGACAGCCCGCCCTGCACGGCGCGATCGGCCACGTTCTCCCCGACCGCCCCGGCCCCCAGGACGATCACGTCGTACTCGGCCCTGTCCATGTGTGCACTCCTGATCGCCGCGAGCGTGGTCGCCGTCGATTGAACCCGCACGAGGCCGGACGTGCGAGCCGGCAGGGCCCGCGTGTCGCGATCACCCCGCGCGCACGTCGATGCGGAGGTCGGCGGTGATCGGGATCAGGTAGGCGCTCCGGCGGTGGATCTCGTTGAGCAGCAACACGACGAGACCGAACACGATCAGTGGGAGCTTGCACGAAGTTAGGTCGCCGCACGGCGCGCCGCCATAACGAAAGGCGGACTCCCTTTCACCCGAACAGAGCAGCCGGGGCTACGCGGGCTTGCCGAGGCGGTGCACGAGTGCCGACCGGGTGCGGACGTTCAGCTTCGGGAAGATGTGGGACAGGTGGGACTCGACGGTCCGGCGGCTCAGGAACAGGCGGGTCGCGATCTCCTGGTTCGACAGGCCGGTTACCACCAGGTCGGCTATCTCGCGTTCCCGGCGGGTCAGGACCCCCGCCGGCGTCTCGCCGGTCGCCCGCGCGTACCGCTGCCGGTCCAGGTCCACTGTGGACGCCAGCCAGTGGGCGCCGCACGCCAGGTGGCCGGTGGTGGCGCGGGTGAACGACTCCTCGGCGCGGCCGTGGTCGCCTCGGCGGGCATGGGTCACGCCCGCCAGGTGGTGGGCTTGCGCTTCCTCCACCGGTGCCTTCGTCGCGGCGAACACCGTCGCGGCCTGCGTGGCCAGGGTGGTCGCCTGGTCGAGGCTGCCAGCGCGTGCCGCCACGAACGCCTTGGCGTACCAGGAAAGCCCGCGTTCGTAGTCGAGGCAGGCGGCCGCCGCCACGGCTTCGGCCGTCGCCGCGGCTCGCCAGGCCTCCGCTACCGCGTCCGTCCTCGCCAGGGCCTTGGCGATCGCCACCTGGCGGATCACCTCCGTCGTCGGGTCGGCAGGCCACGCCACGTCCGGGTCGGTCAGGAACGTCAGGCCCGGCCGCACGTCCGCGGCGACGGTGTGGGCGATGGCCAGGTTGAGCTGCCCGATCCGCCACCAGGTTCGCGACCGGGGGCGAGCGCCACTGGCCAGCACGTCCGCCGCGGCGAGGGCGGCGGCCGGGCCCGAGGTCCACAGCAGCGGCCGGATCCGCACCGCGTCCGCCATGGCGCGCATCTCCAGGCTGCCCATCTGATCGGCCAGCAGCCCGGCCTGCTCGGCCAGCCGCAACGCGGAGTCCACGCGCCCCAGCCTGGTCTCCAGCGCGGCGTGCACGACCATCAGGTACGGCAGCGCGCTGCTGTGCCGCGCCTGCTCGACCACCGCGTGCGCCCGCTCGAGGTGCTCGGTGGCGGCGGTGAGGTCGCCGAGCCGCATCTCCGCCCACGCCAACGGGCCCAGCAGCTCGACGTGCGGGCGCAGCGTGACGTCGCTGACGGTGTTCAGCAGGCGCGCCGCGTCCCGGGCGGCGGTTCGCGCCCGCGCGATGTGCCCGGCGTACACCGCCCCCCACGCCTCCAGTGACCGCGCCGCCGACGCCAGCGCGGGCCGCCGCCCGCCCAGCAGGTCGACGGCCCGGCGCGCGTGGTCCATCGCCTCGGCGGCCTGCTCGCCCAACGCGGCGAGCGCCGCGAGCTGGACCCGCAGCTTGCCCTCCGCGGCCGGATCCTGTTGTGCCCGCGGCAGTTCGGCGTGGACCAGCGCCGACGCGGTGTCCAGGTCGCCGAGGAAGCGGGCGATCACCATGCCGAACGCGGCCGCCTCCGCGCGGACCGGGCTGCCGTCGCACAGCAGTTCCTGCAGCACCTCCCAGCTGCGGCTGAGATCGCCGGACAGGCCAAGCGCCCGCGCGTACTGCAGCATGACCATCGGCCGCTGCTCCCGCATCGGACCGGTCGTCGACAGCACGCGCAGCGCGGTGCCGAGCCAGCGGACCGCGGTGCCCGGCGCCTGGCACACCACCGACCGCCCCGCCTGCACCAGCGTCGACGCGGCGAGGTCGTCGCCGTACTGGGCCGACCGCGCCACGTGGTGCGCGACGAGGTGCAGCGGGCCGTCGTGCTCCCGCAGGTACCGCGCGGCGCGGGCGTGTGCCTGCGACCGCCACGCCGGGCCGGCCAGTTCGTGCGCGGCCGCCCGGATCAGCGGGTGCGGGTAGCAGAACCAGGCGCCGTCCATGTCCCCCAGCCCGGCCCAGCACAGCTGGTCCAGCGCTTTGACCACAGTGGACTCCGGCAGGTCCGCGACGTGCGCCACCAGGCCGATCGCCGCGTGGTCGCCGACGACCGCCGCCGCGTACGCGACCCGCTGCACCTGCTCGTCCAGCGCGGCGACGTCGACGATGATGGTGCGCAGGATGCGCCGCGTGAACTCGTCGACCGACACGGGCTCGTCGCCGTCGCTCTCCCGGACCAGGTCGGCGAGGCGCGCGTCGGTGAGCCGGATCAGTGCCTGCAGGTACAGGGGGTTGCCTCGGCAGGCCCGCATCAGCAGGTCGCGACGGTCAGCGCCGACCGAGGGCAGCAGCTCCCGGACGTCCGCCGCGGTCAGCGGGTCGAGGTGCAGGCGCGTGGCGCCCTCCCCGGCCCTGGTGATCGCGTCCACGACGCGCACCGGAGGCCGCGAACCGCGGAACGCGACGACCACGAGCACCGGCGCCTCCGGTGGGTGCCGGATCAGGAACTCCACGAGCTCCACCGACGCCTGGTCCGCCCACTGCAGGTCGTCGAGCACCAGCGCGGCACCGCCGGCCACACACTCGAGGTGCCTGCGCACCGCCGAGTAGACACCGAACCGGTCGACGTCACTCCCGCCGATCCGCACCTGCCGGAACGAGTCCCGGAAGGTCGCCAGCGGAACTTCGCGCTCGAACTGGGTCGCGCGGCCGACGTGCACCACCAGCCCGGCGTCCCGCGCCAGCCTGACGGCCTCCGCCAGCACCCTGCTCTTGCCGATGCCGGGCTCCCCCGACACCTCCACGACCGCGAACCGGCCCTGCCGCACCCGGTGCACCACACCGGCGAGGATCTCGACACAGTCCTGCCTGCCCACCAGCGGCAGAACTCTCGACGTTTCCTTGTCCCCCACCACAATCGCCCCCGGAAGTCCTAGGACTCCCCGCCGCGGCCCAGTTTACGGGCGCCGAACGGGTGCGGTGGCGGTGCATCCGGCCGCAAAGTCTGGGTCAATCGGAGGAAAGGGCGGTCGCATCACGGGTTTCATGGTCTCGGAGGTAGGTGTGGGCTCGCGCCCCCGCGTCTTCCACACCCCTTGGTGACCCGCGAAGCGACGCGTTCGAGCCACTAGTGACCGTCGCCGAACTTGCGGTCCAGGTAGTCCTTGAACTGCACGGTTACCGAGTGCTCGTCCGAGGGCCAGTTGGGCACCGCGACCGTGCGGGTCGTGCCGCCGCTGCCGCGGGCTACCTCCGTCACCCGGATCGACGTGGGTGGCTGGGTCGGCAGGTAGGAGTCGACGGCGGTCAGGAACGGCAGCGCGTTGAACGGGGGCAGCGCGCTGCCCAGTGTGGAGGTGCGGTCGCAGCCGTCGTCGAAGGCGAACGTCGCCAGGACCTGGCGGGCCCGGGGTGCGACGGCCGGGTCGAGGACGTTCACGCCGTCCAGTTCCAGGCGGTCGTTGTCGGGCTGGTCCGACCACCACTCGCGGCCGCGCAGGACGGTCAGGGCCGTATGGGTGGGGCACTTGTCCACGTAGTCGGCGATGCCGCCCGGTCCGGAGACCTGCAGGCGCAGGAAGTGGTCGGAGCGTTCGAACGGCTCGAAGTAGAAGTGGTACGTCTGCTGGCCTTCCCGCAGCAGCACGATCTCGTAGTGCTTGCGGCCGTTGACCTTCAGCGGCCCGAACGAGCCGTCCGCGCGGGTGTTGACGTCGTGGGCGCGGTCGCGGCGCGCACCCGTGCGGTCGTCGACCTCCCACACCTGCAGGCGGCCCGCGACGCCACTGTTCTGCGGGAACAACACGGCACGGCCCGCGATCGCGACGTGGCCCGGTGGTTGCGGGGTCACCTCCGTCGTGATCGGTGGCCGGTCGCGCAGGAACTGGTGCACGTGGGTGAAACTCTCGGCCGACGTGGCCGTCTCGGTGTGCCCCAGGTGCGGCAGGCGCACGTTCGTCGCGCCGCCGATGCTGCCGCCGGGCTGCAGGCTGCCCCACAGCGCGAGCGTCGGCACACCGCCGGGCAGGGTGGCGCTGGAGCGGCCGTCGACGTTGACGTACCTGCGCACCAGCGCCGCACGCGCCGGGGTGGCCAGGTAGGCGTGCATCACCGTGGTGCCGCGGGAGTGTGCGACGATGTCCACTGTGGACGCACCGGTCCTGGTCCTGACGTCGGCGATGAACGCGTCCAGGCCCGCGACGGCCTGGTCGTTGGTCGCGACGCTGGTGTCGTACTCGTAGGCGTACAGCAGGCCGTCGGCGTACCCGTTGGCGGAGAACCGTTTCGCGTTCGACTGCCACTGGTGCGCCGAGCCCTGCTGCCCGTGCACGAAGATCACCGGCGGGGGCTCGTCGTGGTTCCGCTTCGCGTCCGCGGGCAGCAGGTACCCGGCGCGGACGGCCTTCGCGTCGGCGGCGATGACCCGGCTGACGTAGGCGCCGTGGTTCGGGTACAGGCGTGCCAGCGTCGGGCCGTCGAACGGCACGTGGGTGCCGAACAGGCGGCAGAACGACTCGCCGCTGTTGTCGCCGGTGTTCAGCGCGGTCGGTGCCACCACCTGTGACAGGCGGATCCCGCCCACGGCCAGGCCGAGGTCGTCCCGCGTCTTGGTGACGCCGTCGGCCTCGAACGCGAGCGGCGGGGCGGTCGGCGGCGGTGTCCCCCGCTCGACCCATGTCCGCAGGTGCTCGTACGCGGCCGCGGTGACGTGGTGCATGGGTACGCGGCTGAACGGCGGCCGGTCGCAGGTGTACTGGGGCGCCCCGCCGAGGTCGCGTTCCGAGATCGGCGCTCGGTAGACCTGCCCCTCGTGGCCCGAGTGCGCCGTGCCCGCGACCTCCCAGCGGCGGAACCGGTCGGTGTCCGCCGGGCGCTGCGCGGAGCGCACGTCGGTCTCGGACAGCAGCTGGAAGACGGGTTCCTTGCCCACCCGCGTGGGAGCGGTGCCGACCACGAAGGCGTACCCGTCGAAGACCGGCCGCATCTGCGGCAGCACCCGGTCGTACAGCACGGTCATCCGGCCCGCGGACTGGGAGGCACCGATCGCCAGCACCGTCCTTGGCCGCAGCCTGCCCATGACGGCACCGTTCTCCACGGCGCGGCCCGCCTGCGTGAAGATGTCGTAGGACAGCTCGTCGGTCACGTACCGGCCGCCACCGGTCACGTCGAGACCGCCGTAGCGGGCCGGGCTCCACGCGCGGAGCTGGTCGACGCCGACGCGCTGCGCCGACACCCCGACCCACGCGTGCCCGGCCCGGATGGTCGCCTCCGCGTTCCACAGCGCGTCGAGGTCGTACCCGGCCGTGACGTTCTGCCACTCGACGAGCGCGGTACCGCTGAAGTCGCCGGCGCGGACGGGTCGCCGGACCACGACCCGCGTCGTGTACGCCACGTCGGTGGCGACCGGTGTCCCGTCGGTTGCCCAGCCGTCCGCGCGGCCGGAGAGGTGGAACTCCTCTTCCACGTAGCCCCTGGCGGCCAGGTCGACGGGGGTGGAGAAGAACGGGTAGGTGTCCTCGATCCGTTCTGCCAGGCGGTCACCCGGCACGGTGCCGGGCAGCGGCCCGACGACTCCCGCCGCTGGTTCGGCGGGTTCGGCGGACGCGGGCAGGGTGGTCGGGACGAGGAGGCCGAGTACGACGGCGACCAACCCGGCACGACCCCACGTGGCGATCGACATGGCAGCTCCCGCGGCGGTGGGGGAAGGGCACCGCGAACGTAACGGGCCCACCACCGTCCGTGCCAGAGGCCGGGCAACCAACACGGGTTCGACGATCCGCACATACCGGCAGGCCGAGACGCCGGGCCGGTGCACGACGCTCGGTGCGGAGGATGCGGGATTCGAACCTGCGCGACGCTCTTCACGCCGACCACCGTTTTCGAGACGGCTGCCTTACCTGGCTCGGCCAATCCTCCCGTGCGGACGCGGTACCGCGCGGATCGAACGCGCGCCGGGTCACCCCGGACCTCGGATCAGCAATCCGGTGCCTTGCCACTCGGCCAGCCCTCCTGCGCCGCGTGCCCTTACCAGGATTCGAACCTGGACTGACCGGATTCTGAGTCCGGTGCCTCTTCCGTTGGGCTACAAGGGCGTGAAATACATTTCCGAGCACGCGAAAAAGAAAGCCGCCCGAATCGGCAATCCGATGGGCGGCTCCCTCGATATGACGAGTGTTCACGTCATGGTGGGGAGCCTCCGCAGCTCAGAAGCAGTGACGAGCCCAGAAGCCGGCTGCCACGGGACGAGCGCGAGAGAAGCTCTCGACTCCACCTGCCCACCATGGACACCTCCTCCGGAATTCCTCGTACGGGTCATATATTCACCTGTCAACCGCTGCCCTGTCAACGGATTACGGACATAGATGTCGGGCATAATCGGCGCCATGACCGAAGATACCGAATGGGACGCCTACGCGGCCACCTTCGACGAGGAGCCCGACCACGGGCTGCGCGACCCAGCCGTCCGCGCCGCGTGGGCCCGGCTGCTGCTCCCGCTGATGCCGGCAGCTCCGGCACGGGTGGCAGACCTCGGCTGTGGCACAGGCTCGTTGTCCGTGCTGCTGGCCGCCGGAGGACACCACGTGCGGGGCCTGGACCAGTCGGCCGCGATGCTCGCGATCGCCACCCGGAAAGCCGAGGGTCTGCCCGCCGAGTTCCGGCAAGGTGACGCGTCGGCCCCGCCGTACCCGGCGGCGAGCTGTGACGTGGTGCTGGCCCGGCACGTCCTGTGGGCCCTGCCCGACCCCGACGGCGCCCTCGCCCGCTGGACCGCCCTGCTCGCCCCCGGCGGCAGGCTGGTGCTCGTCGAAGGACACTGGTGCACCGGCGCCGGACTGCCGGCCGCGGAGTGCGAGGCCCTGGTCCGCCGCCACCGCCAGGACGCGATCGTCACGCCGTTGACGGACCCCGCGCTGTGGGGACGAACCGTCGACGACGAGCGCTACCTGCTGGTCAGCTGAGTCTCAGCACCGCTCCGTCCGGCCCGAACGCGCCGCCGTCGGACCCGGCGAGGGCACTCATTCCACGCTCGTTCCCGGGGCCATCACGTCGTCCATGCCGCCGGACGCGCGCCAGTGGCGGAGCAGTTCGTGGTACGCGACCGGCCCGGCACCGAACTGGATGTTGATGGGCAACGGCATGCCTTCGTTGTTGTAGTAGCCGGGCGTGCACTCGGACTGGAACGCGAAGCGGTCGACGGCCTTCTCGTCGATCGTCCTGACCCAGGCCCGTTCGGCCTCGGCGGTCGGTTCGACCACGGTGACACCGCGCCTGCGCGCCTCGGCGACGTGGCCGGCCTGCTCGTCGAGAACGTGCGTGAAGTTCACGGACGGGGCGTTGTGCAGCGGGCCGAGCTGGAAGAGGTTCGGAAACCCGTTGCTGTAGCAGCCGTGCAGCGTGCGGGGGCCGGTCGACCACGATTCGAGCAGCCCGGCCCCACCCCGCCCGTACACGGGCAGCCTGCCGGTGAACACGTCGGAGAGGCCGACCTGGAACCCGGTGGCGAAGATGATGCAGTCGACCGGGTACTCCCGCTCCCCCACGACGACCGCGTGCTCGGTGACGCGTTCGATCCCGCCGTGGTCCGCGGTGTCGACGAGCGTGACGTTGGGGCGGTTGAAGGTCTGCAGGTAGTGGTCGGAGAACGTGGGCCGCTTGCACAGGTAGCGGTACCACGGTTTCAGCAGCTCCGCGGTCGCCGGGTCCTCGACGACCGCGTCGACACGGGCCCGGAGCGCGTTCATCTTCCGGAAGTCGGCGATCTCCTCGTCCCGCTCCCGCTCCTCGGGTGCCAGGCCCGCGTAGTTGTCGGTGGGGATGAGCTTCTGGAAGAGCCGGGCGCTGCCGGTCCACGCGTCGGCGACCAGGTCCTCGTCGGCGACCCCGCCGTGCACGACGGTGAGGAAGTTCTCCCGCCGCCTGCGCGCCCAGCCAGGGGCGAGCGACGCGGCCCACTCCCGGTCCGTCGGCCGGTTGCCCCGGAAGTCCACTGTGGAGGGTGTGCGCTGGAAGACGTACAGGTGCGCGGCGTCGCGGCCCAGGTGGGGCGCCACCTGGATCCCGCTGGCGCCGGTGCCGACGAGCGCGACCCGCTTGTCCGCCAGGCCGGTGAGCCCGCCGTCGGCGTCGCCGCCGGTGTAGGCGTAGTCCCAGCGGCTGGTGTGGAAGGTGTGGCCGGCGAAGGTGTCGACACCGGGGATGCCGGGCAGTTTCGGCCGGTCGAGCGTGCCACCGGAGATGACCACGTACCGGGCGCGGATCCGGTCACCGCGATCGGTGCGCACGACCCATTCGGCGGCGTCGTCCGACCAGCGCAGCTCCGTGACCACGGTCTGGAAGCAGACGTCCCGGTAGAGGTCGAACGTCCGCGCGATCGCCCGCGCGTGCCGCCGGATCTCCTCGCCCGGCGCGTACTTCCACGCGGGGACGTAGCCGACCTCGTCCAGCAGCGGGAGGTACACATAGGACTCGATGTCGCAGTGGATGCCCGGGTAGCGGTTCCAGTACCAGGTGCCGCCGAAGTCGCCGCCGCGCTCGATCACCCGGATGTCCTCGACCCCGGTCATCCGCAGCCGGGCGGCGGCGACCAGGCCGCCGAACCCGCCGCCCACGACCACCACCTCGACGTGGTCGTCCAGCGGCTCCCTGGCGCGCCGTTCGGTGTACGGGTCGTAGGCGAAGTATCCGAACCGGCCGTCCGCGGGGCGGTACTGCCCGAGCCCGTCAGGCCGGATGCGGCGGTCCCGCTCGGCGCGGTACTTCTCGCGCAGGACGTCGGGATCGAAATCCAGGTCGCTCGAGAGGTGCACAACCTCGCACTATGGCAGTCACCCGGCGGGCAGGGAACCGGTCTCATCCTGACGTACCAACCGAATGCGGCTGTCGCCGGCCGGTGTGGCCCGGCCGGGCAGGGGACTACCGGGCCGAGGCCAGTGCCACCGGCGTCTCCTGGCCCGGCCAGGTGCCGGTCAGGACGGCGCCGCCGAGTTCGGCGCCGAGGCGGCGGGCGACGGTCAGCGTGACGGTGTCGGTCACGATCACCGCCGGGTCGTCGCCGTCGGTCCGCACGACCTCGCCGACCGCCGGTACCACCGCGTCCCCGGGGGCGGTGCTGGCGATGGCCATGCTCGGCGCGCGGCGCTCGACCCCCTCCACCAGTTCCTCGGCCTGACCGGTGTGGCCGAGGATGGCGGCCGCCAGCACCGCGGCGTACACCGGGTCGCCGGTCCCGTCGTAGATCCACCGCTTGCCCAGCACCGAATGCTCGGTGGTGCCGAGCAGCCAGGCGTCCCCGCCGGCCAGCGGCGCTTCGCGGTACGTGAGCGGCACCTGGTGGACCTGCCCGTCACCGACGCGGACCAGCATCGTCTCGATCCCGACCGCGCCCGCCGGGTCGTCGAACCGGTAGCCGGCCACGCGCTCCAGGTCACCGGCCGGCGCGTCGTACCAGGGGCGGCCCGGCAGCCAGCCGGTGAGCAGTTCGAGCTTCGACGGCCGCAGCGTCGCGCGGTGGATCAGTGCCATGCGGACATCCTAGAAGCCCACCACCGCTGTGACGCCCTGACAGAATTTGTCTCACCGGGGGGATCGTCGGAGAAAGGGAGACACGTGTCCTTCGAGTTCAGCAGGCGCAAGGCCCTCGTCCTCGGTGGTGGAGCCGTGCTCGGCACCCTGGCGGGCGCGGGCACCGCCTCGGCGGCCTCGGAATGGTTCCGGCTGCCCGTCATCACCGCCAACATCGGCCGCGACAACCTCACCGCCCGGGAGGATGCGATCCGCGACGTCCGCAACGGTGACGCGACACGTCCACTGGTGGGCTGGCAGGAGATCAACGAGGGCGACACCGGCGAGCCCGCGATGATCGACAAGCACTTCGGGAGCCTCTACCAGAACGCGTTCCTGCGACACGACACCGCGTTCCGGGTGCCGATCTCGATCCCGCGGCCGTGGGTGGTAGTGGACTCGCAGGCCACCTTCGTGCACGGCGGCATCGAGGGCGTCACGCCACCACGCTGGATCACCGAGGTCACCGTCCGGCACGAGAGCCACACCGCCCTGCGGTTCACGATGATCAACACCCACTACATCGCGAACGCCTACAACGGTGCCCGGAACCCGAACCTGCGCGACGAGTGGGACCTGCTCAAGAGCATCCACAAGGAGCGGGTGCTCGCCCACCACCGGCAGGGCCGCCTCGTGATCTGGACCGCGGACACCAACAACCCCGACTACCGGAAGGCCACCGGCTGGGACGCGGAGAAGCAGGTCTTCACCGCCGGCATCGACCGGATCAACTGGATGCCGGGTGACGGCACGGTTCGGCTGGAACTCCTCAACACCAGGTCGATCGACATGCGCGTCGACGGCCACGACGCCCGCGTCGCGATCTTCCGGATCCGCCTGGCCTGACCCGGCTTCCGTCGTGGCGTCTTCCGGCCAGCAGGGACCGGTCCCGACACCGCGGGCTTACTTTCCCACCATGAACCCGTTTCGACGTCCTCGTCCGTGGGTGCGGCTCGCGTCCGTCGTCGCGCTTGGTTTCGCGTTGTGGCTCCTGCTGGTGCCGCGGATCGCGTTGTACTACGTCGACGACGGTGGCGAACCGTACGGCGTCGACGTCAAGTACGCGTGGGGCCGGGGCACCAGCGACCAGGTGATGGTCCTGCCCGCCGACCTGTTCGGCGAGGAGGACCCGGTCGCGGGCAGCGGCGGGGAGGACGGGGTGGTCACCAGCGTCCGGCTGAACTGCGGCCTGGTGTTCACCTCGGGCGACAACGAGGCGGACAGCCCGGGCGGCGCGGCGGCGTGCTCGGAGGTCGAGACGCCGCGGCTGGTCGGCGGGCTCGGGCTCGCCGTCCTCGGCGTCGCCGGGTTCGTCGTCGCGGGTCGCCTGCTGTCCGGCAGGGACACCAGGGAGCACGCCTAGGGGATCCGCGGGAGGTCATCGGCCCCGCGACCGCCCGCCGGTGGTGTTGAATGTAGCGGCGGCGCCTGGGGGGCCAGGTGAGAGAAGGACCTACATGAGAACAAGGTTGACAGCGGCTGTCGGATCATCCGTGGCGGCCGTCGCACTCGTCGTGGCCGGGGCCGGCCCCGCGCTCGCGATCAACTCCTACAACGCGACACCCGCCCCGGAGCGGACCGAGGTCGGTGCGCTCGTGGCCACCTGGGACGACGACGACAACCCGGCCACGCCGGACCGGGTCGACTGGGTGTGCTCCGGCACGATGATCGACTCGAACACGTTCCTGACCGCCGCGCACTGCACCGCGCCCTTCACGTGGCCGGCGAACGTGCGGTTCTACGTCTCGCTCGACCAGGACGTGCAGGCCGGACTCGACAAGGGTGCGGCGGAGCACCCCGGCGACCCGGTGGCGGTCGCACGGTCGGTCGGTGTCGAGGGCGTGGCGCACACCGAGGCGGGCTACCCGGGCAACTCGGCGGACTCGCACGACATCGCGGTGGTCGAGGTGCCCGCCGCCGCGATGGCCGCCCGCTGGACGTTCACCCCGGCGACGCTGCCCACCGCGGGGCTGCTCGACCGGCTCGGCCCGCGGACGCTCGACATCACGGCGTTCGTCGTCGCCGGCTACGGCACGCAGGAGGCGCAGCGGGGTCCCGGCGGTCACACGCATCCGGGTGGCGGCGCGCGGATGAAGGCGCCGGAGTCGTTCAACGCGCTGAACAAGACCTGGCTGCGGCTCGCGATGACCGCACCGCAGGGCAACGGCGGCGCCTGCTACGGCGACTCCGGCGGCCCGAACTTCGCCGTGCTGGGCGGCAAGCTCGTGCTCGTGGCGACCACGATCACCGGTGACGCGCCCTGCTACGCCACGAACGTCGTCTACCGGACCGACACCCCGACGGCGCGCTCGTTCCTCGCGCCGTTCGTCGCCCTGCCGTAGGAAAGCAAGCACTTCCCAGGACATGGGAAGGCGCCCCCCGAGCTGTTCCGGTACCGGCATGCTCAGTACCGGGACAGCGAAGGGGGCAACGGAATGGCGGACCTCACCGACGAAGCCACCTACGACCGCGTACGGCTGGGCCGACGGGCTTTCCTGTCGCTGACCGCGCTGACGGCCGCGTCCGTTCCACTGTGGACACCCGGCACGGCCGTCGCGGACACCGGGCCGATCGTGAAACCGTTGCCCGAGGACACGTTCATCGTCCACGGCACCAACGCCGAGACGCGGTGGGAAGCCCTGGCGGACATCGGGAACCTGGTGCCCGCCGACCGCTTCTTCGTGCGCAACCACACCGGGACACCGCGGTTGTCCGCCGACACCTGGCGGCTGCGGCTGTTCGGCACCGGCCTGCGCGGCACTCCCACGGCGGACAACCCCTCCTCGATCAAGTGGCTCGGCAGCACCGAGGTGTCCGGCACCCCGCTCTTCTCACCGTGGAACACGCGGTTCTACCGGTTCTTCGGGCCGGACTACCCGGCCGAGGGCGAGCTGGTCGGCGAGCAGAACACCAAGAGCGCCTTCGAGTTGCCGTGCCAGGGCACGCTCGCCGCCGGGCGCGTGCACCAGCTGCACGGCCGCTCCTGGTCCGGCGCGGGCGGCATCCGCAAGGTCGAGGTCAGCGCCGACGGCGGACGTGCCTGGCGGCGCGCGACGCCACACGGCAACGGCCGTGGCTGGCAACGCTGGTCCGTGCCGTGGCGCCCGGCGGGCCCTGGCTCGTACCCGCCGCGGGCCCGCGCCACGGACACCACCGGCGCGACCCAGCCCGCGGTCGCGCCCTACAACACGCAGGGCTACCTGTTCGGTGCCGTGGTCGACCACCCGGTCACCGTCACGTGAGGGCCGCCATCGCCGCCGCCGCGACCGAGGACAACCGGTCCCTGGCCTCCTGTTCGCTGGTGTAGGGCTGGATCGACAGCAGCGCGATCGCGTACGCGTGCCCGGTGCGCGCGTCGTACGCGACGCCCGTGCTGTGCAGCAGGTATCCCGCCGGGGCGTACTCGACCCAGGCCTGTTTGGCGTAGTGCCTCGGCGACGCGCCCTGGTGCAGCAACCCGTAGTCCTGCGCGAACCCGTCGGTGGCGACCGGGGTCGCCGCCGACAGCGCGCCGACGATCACGGCGGCGTCCCGCGGTGCCATGTCCCGCAGGACGTACCGGTAGATCCCGGCCATGTCGGCCGCGGTCACCTCCGCGTCGCCCCACATGTCGGCCGCCCCGGACGGGAGGCTCGCGGTGAGGCCGAGCCGGTCCGCGACCCTGCCGATGCCGCCCGCCCCGTCGTGCCTGCCCCACAGCGCGTTCATGGCGTTGTCGTCGCTGCTCGACAGCGCGCGGCCGACCAGGTCGAGGTCCTCGGCGTCGAGGGGCCTGCCCTCGGCGCGGTGCCGGTCGAGCACGTCCACCGCGAGGATCAGCTTGGTCAGCGACGCGGCCATGAACTGCCGCTCCCCGTCGCTGCCCGCCACGAGCTCACCGGTGGTCACGTCCACCACCGCCACCCCGAGGGTCATCCCCTCGGTCGCCGCCCCCTCGGCCGCCGCGACCAGCGCTTTCGGCGGCACGACGGGGACCGGCGCGGCGGCGGGTTCGGTCGGCTCGACCAGGCTCGCCACCGTCGGCGGCTGGGTACGGGCCTCGGCGGTCGCCTGCGGAGGGCGCGAGCCCTGCTTCGCGGCGGAGGTCGTGACCGACCACGTGACCAGCACACCCGCTGTCACCACGACCGCCACCAGTGCGGTCCAGAGCAACCAGCGGGTTCTCGGTCTGGACATGCCTCACTCTAAGTCCACAGCGGTCTGTTTCCGGCGGTACTGTGAAATTTCGGGAAACGGCATGAAAGGGGCCCTGTGTTGGCGCGAGTCCTGCGGTCCGCACCGATCGTCGCGCTGCTGGTGGCCCTGACCGCGTGCACCGGCGAACAGGCCGCGCCTCCGGCTCCGACAGCGC
This sequence comes from Actinophytocola algeriensis, assembly GCF_014203735.1. Lineage (GTDB taxonomy): Bacteria > Actinomycetota > Actinomycetes > Mycobacteriales > Pseudonocardiaceae > Actinophytocola > Actinophytocola algeriensis. The sequence goes on from NZ_JACHJQ010000002.1 coordinate 44,808, forward strand.
CGTCCGCGTCGTCTGTGCCGACAGCGCCCGCCACGACAGGCAGGACCGCTCCCGCCGACGGTGTGTACGTGTCGGTCGGCGACTCGTACGCGACCGGCTACCGGCCCGCCGACGACGGCGCGCCAGCAGGCGCCACCCGTGACGGCTTCGCCCACCTCGTCGCCGAGCGGACCGGCATGCGGCTGGTCAACGTCGGGTGCAGCGGCGCGACGTCGGCGAGCCTGCGCGACGAGCCGGGCTGTGCGGAGTTCAACCGGGCGCCCGGCGCGCCCGACCCCGGGGGCCGGACGCAACTCGACGCCGCGGTGGCGGCGCTGCGCGAGAACGAGGGCCGGGTCGGCCTGGTGACGGTCGTGATCGGCGGCAACGACCTCACGCCGTGCGCGACCGCGCGGGACGTGCTGACCTGCACCTCCGAGGCCGTGGCGGAGATCCAGGCGAACCTGGCCGCCATCCTGCCCGTGCTGCGGGAAGCGGCGGGGGACGCCCCGATCGTCGGCCTCACCTACCCCGACGTGTTCCTCGGCGCGTGGGTGTCCGCCGCGTTCCCCGACGGGCAGAACCTGGCACGCCAGTCGGTGCCGCTGTTCCGCGACTTCTTCAACCCGGTCCTCGAGGCCGAGTACGAGAAGGTCGACGCGACGTTCGCCGACGTCACGGCGGCGACCGGCGCCTACGAACCGTTGACGGAGACGACGGAGGACCCCGCGTACGGTCCGGTTCCGGCGCCGGTGGCGAAGGTGTGCGCGCTGACGTACTTCTGCGAGCACACCGACGTCCACCCCACCCCGGCCGGGCACGAGGCCATCGCCGCCGCCGTCCTCAGCGCGGCGAACTACTGATTCGCCGCGAACTCCTCCCGGTTCCACAGCGCGAAGTAGAGGACGTCCGTCCACCAGCTGAGGCCGACCGGGTTGTCCGTCTTGTCGTCGCGCGTGTTGTCGAAGTCGTCACCGAGCACGAGACCGTGGAAGGCGCCCAGAGGTGCCCCGGACTGCTGAGCCGCCGCCTTCGCCAGCACCGCACCGGCCTCCGTGACGTCGTCGGGCAGCGCGTCGATGGCCGCGCCCGCCTCCCGGCAGCGATCGAGGTGCCCCTCGATGGCCGTCCGCAGCGCGTCCTCGTCACTCTCGATCATGGTGTCGAGCTCGATGGTCTCGAGCAGGAGGTACCGGTCGCGGTGCGCGTCGAGGAACTTCTCCGCCTCGTCGAGCCCCGCGCGCAGGTCGGCCGAGTCACTGGCGGCCCGCGCGGCGGCGGCGAACTTCGTCAGCCTGGCGTAGCCCGCGTCGAACTCACCGCTGATCGCGTACAGCTTGGTCCTCCGCTCCGCCGGGTCGTCGTCGAACCCGTCGGAGATCAGGGACGCGCACAACCGGGGATCGCCGGACAGGAGCACCAGGTAGGAGAACGGGATGGCATAGGGCCATTCCGACAGCCCGGAGATCGTGTCCGGCCGATCCTCATAGGACTCCGGCCGGTTGTCGAGGCTGTAGAGGTACGAGCGGTTCGCCATGGTCGGATCCTACGGTGCGGCCGGCCGGGGGTCAGAAGGCCACCGGCAGTGCCGTCAGCTGGTGGCCGACCGGACGGACCGGCGTCACCTCCGGTTCACCCGCGCGCCGGATTCCCGGGTACCTGGCCAGCAGGAGCCGGAAGCACTCGTCCGACTCGACCCGCGCCAGCGCGGCCCCCAGGCAGTAGTACGCGCCCATGCCGAACGCGACGTGCCGGTTGTTCTTGCGCGTGATGTCGAAGCGCAGCGGGTCGGGGAACACCGCGGGGTCGTGGTTGGCCGAGTACACCGCGAGGAAGAGGTGCCCGCCGGGCGCCATGTCGTGCCCCGCGATCGTCGTCGGGTCGATCACCTCGCGGACGACGGTGATGACCGGGCCGCCGTGGCGCAGCATCTCCTCGATCGCCGACCGGGTCAGCTCCGGCCGGTCCAGCAGCAGCGCGAGCTGGTCCTGGTTGTCCAGCAACAGGTTCAGCCCACCCGCGATGAGGTTCGCGGTGGTCTCGTGGCCGGCGAACAACAACAGCACGCAGTTGGCGACGATCTCGTCCTCGGTCACCACGCCGTCCCGCTCGGCGGCGGCGAACATGCTGATCAGGTCGTCCCGCGGGTGTGTGCGGCGGTCGGCGAGGATGCCCCGGAGGTAGTCCTGCATCTCGAGGACGCTGTCCTGGCTCACGGCCAGCTGCGCGGCGCCCGCGTTGCGGAACACGACCCCGATCTGCCGCGACCACACCCGCAACCGCTCCCGGTCTTCGGCCGGCATCCCGAACATGTCCGCGATGATGTTGGCGGGCAAGGGATACGCCAGCTCCCGAACGACATCCATGCCACCGCCCGTGCTGTGCGCGGCGTCGAGCAGCTCACCGGTCAGCTCCCGCACCCTCGGCCGCAGCCCGTTGACGGTCGCGGGGGTGAAGTAGCGCTTGAGCAGTTGCTGGAACCGGTGGTGGCCTTCGGCGGTGGTGTGCCCCATCCACATGTCGATGGACATCCGCAGCGGCCGCAACGCTTCCTGGTCGGCGGCGCTGAGCCGCTCGAAGCCCTGCGTCGCGTTCGCGGCCCGCAGCGCGGGGTTCTTCATGGCGGCCAGGACGTGGTCGTAGCCGGTGACGAGGTACGCGCCGAGCGCCGGTAGCCGGCTCACCGGGGCCTCGGCGCTGATCTCCAGCAGGTACTCGAGCGGGTCGGGCGCGCCGAGCAGGTCGTAGGACGGCAAAGTGGCGGACTGGTTCCCCATAACCCACCAGTGTTCCCGAAAACCGGGTGATCAGATGATCAGCGGCCGGACAAGGGCTTTCGCGTGCACGCGGAAAGGTGTGGCCGGCGCGGGAAGTCCCGCACCGGCCACGCACTCAGGCCCCGACCGGGCCTATGCACACGGTCCGCTTCGGCTGCGGATAGACCCTCGCGTCCTCCGCGGCCTCGGCGCCGCAGGCGTTCTCGTCGGCCGTGCCGTCGACCACCCTGGTGATCTTCACGTTGGCCTCGTCGCTGTCACAGGCGACCTTCTTCTCCTCGCCCGCGGAGATCATGGGGACCGACAGGCAGTCGCCTTCGGTGGCGTTGAGCATGAGGCAGAGCTTGTACTCCTGCTGCTTCCCGCCGGTCTGCTGGTACTCGGAGTAGGAGTCGGCCGGGCACGGCCCGTCCGTGTCGTCCAGGTACACGCCCACCTCGTAGAGCGCGGCCTGCTCGCCGCAGTCGACCTTCTCGACCTCGGCGTCGAACCGGCCGCCCTCGACGACCTGGATGCAGTCACCCGCCGAGTACTCGGGTGCGGGCGGGTTGAGCACCTTCACGACGATGAAGGCGGCGACGCCACCGAAGATCGCGATCAGCACGCCGAAGATGATGATCTTCATCGTCTTCGCCGAGGGATCGGTGTCCTGGTCGTGCGCAGGCGGTGTGACGTGGGCGTTGCCCGCGGGTGGCACAGTGGGGGTTGTCATTTCGATGTGGCTCGTATCCTGCTTGGTCTCAGAGTTCAACGACTGCGCCACATGCTAGGAAGATCGGCCACGCGGTGGTGTCGTGCGAACACCCCTCATGCACCGAAACTCGGCGGTGAGCCCTACAGGTCGTGCAGACCGACCAAGCCGTCCTGGATCGCCCGCGCCAGCAGGGCCGCCTTCGTCGGTGCGGGGCGGCCCGCGTTGGCGTACTTCACCCGTACCCGGTCCAGGTAGGTGCCGACGGTCCTCGGCGTGATGTTCATCCGGTCAGCGACGAGCTGCTTGGACTCGCACTGGAACCACTGCGTGAGCACCTCGCGCTCCCGGTCCGACAGCCGGGGATGCGCCGGTCCGCGGTCCCCGGCGATGGCCCCTGCGAGGGTGGGCGGGAGGTACGGGCGGTTCTCCGCGGCGGCGATCGTCGCGGCCACCAGGTGCTCGTGGCCTTCCGACTTGGTGAGGAACGCGCTGACCCCGAGGTCGAGGCACGTCAACGCGACCTCCTCGCTGTCCTGCATCGTGTACACGATGACCTTGCGGCCCGCGTCGACGAGCCTGCGCACCGCGCGCTGGTAGGGCGCCCGCTCGTCGCCGACGTTCAGGTCGAGGACGACGACGTCGGCCTCGTCACCGGGCGAGGTCCACGCCACGTCGACCGTCGTGCCCGCGGCGACCACCCGGATCGGCTGGTCGGCCTCCCCGTACCAGACCCGCACACCGGAGAGGATCGCCGGGTGGTCGTCCACCACTGTCACCGTGATCGCCATGCCGTCTCCAACCACACCTGTCCGTCGGTCACGAACTCGACGAGGGACACCCCGCCCATGCCTGGCTGGGTGATGGGCAGTTCCGGTGCCGCGCACCGGGCGCTCACCCGTACCTGGTCCGGCCCGTGCAGCACCGTGACCCGGGCGGGTGACCGCGTCGTCACTAGTGCCTCCGAGATCGGCGCGAGCAGCTCGCGCCGCACGTCCTCCGGCAGCTCCCCCGGTGTGCCGCTCACGGACAGCTGCACCGACGCGCCGTGCCGCTCGGCGACGTCGATGATCGCACCCAGCTCGTGCACCAGCGGGTCGGCCACGCCGTCGCCTTCGATGAGCAGCCTGCGCATCCTGGCCGCCTCGACGGCACACCGGCGGCGCACGGCCTCCGCCCCGGGGTCGAGCACGCCGTCGGCGAGACCCGCGAGCAGCGGGATGGTGGTGGTGCTCAGGTCGGCGTAGCGCCGCTCGTGGTTGCGTGCCTCGGCAGCCGCCTCCTCCTCGCGGACGCGCAGCTCCTCCGCCGCGCGCGAGGTCCGGAACGCGTCGTCGGCGATCCGTCGCAGCAGCCGCGCGGACAGCGCCACCCCCAGCTGGAAACCCGCCACGGACACGAAGGTGACGCCCATGTCCGCCACGTAGACCGCCGTCGCCCCGTTCGCCGCCATCGAGACGCCGAGCGTGGCGACGTGCGCGAGGAGGAACGCGACCACCCAGCCGATGGCGAGGTCGTACAGCAGCACGAGCCCGTACCAGCCGATCAGGCCGATCGACCAGTGGTTCGGCACGGGCATCGGGTGCGGCGGCAGGAGCCCGGACATCACGAGCGAGCAGCAGAGCAGCACCGCGACGCCCGCCCACCGCAGTGGCCCGGGGATCCGACCACGCACGAACAGGGCGACCGCGCACACCCCGCCGAGCACCGCGAGGACGCCGTACACGATCAGCTCGGTGCGCGAACCCGCTTCCGGCACAACGAGTACGTGCCCGTTGAGTCCGACCTGGACGGTGAGCGCGACGGCGAGCAGCACGACGGTCGTCATCGCCACCAGCCGCCGCTCGATGACGGAGGCCGGCCTGCCGGGTGCGAGGTCAGTCACGCGACCACGTCCACTCGACCGTCGTACCGCGACCCGGTGCGGACCGCACCTCGGCGGCACCGCCCGCGGCGGTCATCCTGGCGCGGATCGACTCCGCCAGCCCTCGGCGGTGCGCGGGCACCGCACCCGGGTCGAACCCCCGGCCGCGGTCGGACAGCCGGACCACCACCCGCCCGTCGCGGTCGTGGCCGGTGAGCGCCGGGCTGGGGTCGCCGGCGTGCCGGTGGACGTTGCTCAACGCCTCCCGCACGCCGTGGTAGATCGCGTACGCCTGCTTCGGCGGGACGGTGAGCGGGCCGTCGACGTCGGCGCGGACGGTGAGCCCCGGGTACGTGGTGAGCGACGTGAGCAGGTCCGCGAGGTCGACCGAAGCACTGTCCTGGCCGGTGACCGGCCTGTGCGCGGTCAGCACCTCGAGGTCGCGGCGGGCGGCGGCCCGCAGCCAGCCGCCGTCGCCGGTCGTGCAGGTGGACACCATGAGCAGGGTGGTGCTCGCGGTGTCGTGCAGCATCGCGAGGTAGGCGCGGTCGGCGGTGCGCTGTGCCCGCGCCGCCGCGGCGGCGATCCGGCGCTGCTCGGCCCGCCGGACCAGCCGGTCGCACAGCCGCGCCGCGTGCCGCACCAGCAGCAGCCCCGCCCAGGACAGCATGGCCTGCACCAGCAACGACCAGACGGACACCGCGGAAACGGAGCCGGCGGCGAGGAAGTACCCCGCGCTGTGGGCGCCGATCGCGACCGCCGCGAGCACGTGCCCGGCCACCGGACGTTCCGGCCAGTCGACGTAGCAGGTCACCGACATGATCGAGACCGTGGCGTACAGCCAGCCGCCGACCGGCTGCTCGCCGAAGAAGACCTGGCTGAGCCCGACCACGACGGAGAGCACCGCGTGCGCGGTCATGAACGCCACCGGGGCGACGGCGTGCCACCGGCTCTGCGCGCACGCCAGGCCGGTCGCCGCGACGAGGATCGTGATCGCCAGGGGCAGTTCGGCCGGGGGATGCCCGGTCAACCCGAACACGCCGCACAGACCGATCACCGCGGCACGCAGCAGTGGCGCGCAGCGCGCGACCGCGTCCAGGAGGTGCCGTTCACACGGCCCGGCCTGACGACCGTGACCGTCGGCGACCGACCGCACAGGTCGCTCAGTCACGGAACCGGGCACCCGCAGAAAGTACCAAAGGCAGGTCGGGTGGAAACCGCTGATCAACGCGGCGGCCACCGTCCAGTGCGGACACGAGACGGTGGTCACATGGAGTGACGCCCGGCTGCGGTGCCCGAACGGGACGGGTGCCCGACAGGCAACTGTTTTCCACGAACGGTCGATAGGCCGCGGTGCGCACATCTGCTTACCGTGCGTACATGACACACAGGTCCTGGCTGGGGGCCGTCGTGGTGGCGGTCTGCCTGGCGTTCAGCATCACCGTGCCCGTGTCCGCGGCACCGGCGGCGCCCTGGTACCTCATCGGCGGACAGCTCATCCACAGCGGCAGCGCCCGGTGCACGCTCGGGTTCAACGTCCACGCGGGCGCCACGCGGTATGTCCTGACCGCGGGCCACTGCGTCAGCGCAGGTGGGAGCTGGTACGGCGTCGGCGGCTACATCGGCCCGGCCGCCGGTTCGTCGTTCCCCGGCAACGACTTCGGCCTCATCCACGTCGCGTCGGCCGACGCGCTGTCCACCCCGCTGGTGGACCGCTACGCCGCGGGTGCCGACGTCACGATCACCGGCACGACCACGCCGCCGGTCGGTTCGTCGGTCTGCTACTCGAGCCCGGCCAGCGGCTGGCGGTGCGGTTCGGTCACGGCGCACAACCAGACGGTGTGCTACCCGCAGGGCTGCGTGTCCGGGCTGATCCGCATCGCCGTGTGCCTCGATCCGGGCGCGTCGGGCGCGCCGGTGGTCACCAATCCCGGCGCGGGCACCACGGTCCGCGCGGTCGGCCTGGTCGCGGGTGGGTCCGGCAACTGCACGTCCGGCGGCACGACGTGGGTCCAGCCGATCGCGGAACCGTTGGCGGCCTACGGCCTGACGCTGTACACCGGCTGACGCGGGTCACGCCCCGGACCGGCGTGATCACCGATCCGCGGGAGGCCACCGGCAGCTAGTGTGCCGGGACATGCCGACCTTCGAAGCCAGCGACGGGATCACGTTGTCCTACACGAGCTGGGGCGACGGGCGCCTCGTCGTGCTGCACCACGGGTTCATCGCGAACAGCAGGACCAACTGGGTGCTGCCCGGCATCGTCGACGCGCTCGTCGCCGCGGGCAGGCGGGTGGTGGCGATCGACGCGCGCGGGCACGGCGAGTCGGAGAAGCCGCACGACCCGGCGCACTACGGCGAGGCGCGGATGGCCGACGACGTCATCGCGCTGGCCGACCTGCTCGCCGAACCCGCGGGCTACGACCTGGTGGGCTACTCGATGGGGGCGATCGTCTCGCTGATCGTCGCGACCAGGGACAGCCGGGTCCGCGGCGTGGTCGCCGCGGGCGTCGGGTCGGCCGTCGTCGAACTGGGCGGGGTCGACACGCGCGTGATCGGCAGGGCGGCCATGGCCGAGGCGCTGCTGGCCGACGACCCGGCGACGATGTCCCCGGCCGCGGCGGGCTTCCGCGCGTTCGCCGACGCGGTCGGCGGGGACCGGGTCGCGCTCGCCGCACAGGCCACCGCACTGCACGCCGCCCCGATCCCGCTGCGGGCCATCACGGTCCCGGTACTGGTCCTCGCGGGCCGCGACGACCACCTGGCCACCCGCCCGGAGGTCCTCGCCGACGCGATCCCGGGCGCGGTCCTGCGCGTCGTACCCGGCGACCACCTCGGCGCGGTCCGCGAGCCGGACTTCCTGGCCGCACTGACCGGTTTCCTCGCCGAACGGGCCGGTACGACGACGAGCCACCGGGATTGAATCGTCAGGGTTGGCGTGTGGCGCCGGGTGTTTCCCTCCGGGGGCTCCTGCCGGAGGCGGGGAGGCCCCTCCGGCAGGACAAACCCGTCGACGAAGAACGTCCGGCAGGACGCCCGTCCGACTCAGGGCACTGGACCCACACTCGCACGATCACCGACTCCTCCATCGACTCCCCTCCCGGGACGCGGTGCGCCCGCAACCCGGGAGATGCGATCACCGCGTCCCCGCTGGAAATGTGGGGCCGCTGGACCTGGCCGTTTCGGTCGGGACCGAGTCGTCGGAGGTGGTCGCCTTGTCCACACGTGAGCGCGGACAGGACCCGGTCCATGACGTCGTGGGGATCGGGTTCGGGCCCGCCAACCTCGCACTGGCGATCGCGGTGGAGGAGCACAACGCCGCGGCCCGGTCCTCGGACCGGGTCGACGCGGTCTTCCTGGAGCGCCAGCCGGAGTTCCGGTGGCACCGCGGGATGCTGATCGACGGCACGGTCATGCAGGTGTCGTTCCTCAAGGACCTCGCCACCATGCGCAACCCCGCGAGCGCCTTCGGGTTCGTGTCCTACCTGCACCACAGGGGCAGGCTGGTCGACTTCATCAACCACAAGACCCTGTTCCCCACCCGGGTCGAGTTCCACGACTACCTGACGTGGGCGGCCGAGAAGATGCGGCACGCCGTGCGGTACGGCCAGGAGGTCGTCGCCGTGCGGTCGGCCGGGAACCACCTCGAGGTCGACACCCGGGACGGGACCGTCCGCGCCCGCAACGTGGTGTTCGGCGTCGGGCTCAGCCCCGTGCTGCCCGCCGGCGTCGAGCGGTCCGGGCGGGTCTGGCACAGCAGCGAGCTGCTGCACCGCGCGCCGGACCTCGCGGACCCCCGGCGGCTGGTCGTGGTCGGCGCGGGTCAGAGCGCCGCGGAGTGCACCGACTACCTGCACAGCACCTTCCCGGACGCGGAGGTGTGCTCGGTGTTCACCCGCTACGGCTACAGCCCCGCCGACGACAGCCCGTTCGCCAACCGGATCTTCGACCCCGGCGCCGTCGGCGAGTTCTTCCACGCGGAGGACGACGTCAAGGCCCGGCTCATGGACTACCACCGCAACACCAACTACGCGGTGGTCGACCTGGAGCTGATCGAGGAGCTGTACCGCAAGGAGTACCAGGAGAAGGTGACCGGCAGGCCGCGACTGCGGATGCTGGGCGCCACCGCGGTCACCGGCGTCGCGGAGACCGCGGGACACGTGGCGGTCCGGGTGCGGTCGCTGCTGGACGGGACGCCGAGGGTGCTGACCGCGGACGCGGTCGTGTTCGCGACCGGCTACGAGCCCGCCGACATCCGCCCGCTGCTCGGCGACCTGGACCGGCACTGCGTGCGCGACGAGCGGGGACTGCCGGTGGTGGCGCGGGACTACCGCATGCGCACCGACGCCGCCGTCCACTGTGGACTGTACCTCCAGGGCGGGACCGAGCACTCGCACGGGATCACGTCCTCGCTGCTGTCCAACGTGGCCGTCCGGGGCGGGGAGATCCTGTCCTCGGTGCTGCACCGGCGCGCCGCCGTCCCGACCCTGCTCGCCGCGTAGGAGGCCGTCGTGACCGATCTCGCCGTGCGGGCCGCGCCCTCGATGGGCACCCGCGACCTGATCGTGCTCTACCTGACCAGCCTCATCGGCGCGGGCATCCTCGTGATCCCCGGCATCACCGCGCAGCTCGCCGGGCCGGCGTCGCTGCTGGCGTGGGGCGTGCTCGCGGTCGGCTCGTTCGCCATGGCCCACATGTTCGCCGCCATGGCGACACTGCGGCCGGGCACCGGCGGCCTGTGCACGCTGATCGGCACCGCGCTCGGCCGCCGCTTCGGGGACACCGCGCTGCTGACGCTGGTGGCGGTGTACGTCATCGGCAACCCGATCATGGGGGTCACGTCGGGCCGCTACCTGGTGCACCTGCTCGGTGTCGGTGAGGGCTGGGTACTGCCCTTCGGCGCGGGTTTCATGCTGCTGTCGGTGGCGTTCAACCTGCTGGGCGTCAAGGCCGGGGTCCGCATCCAGCGGATCGCGTTCTACGCGCTGCTCGCCTGCCTGGCCGCCGCGATCGCCTACGCGGTGCCGTCGATGTCGGCGCAGCGGCTGGCACCGGTCGCGCCGCACGGCTGGAGCGCGCTGGGCGGTGCCGCGGTGGTGGCGTTCTTCGCGTTCCTCGGCTGGGAGAACGTGCTGATGGTGGCGGGCGACGTGCGCAAGCCGCGCAAGGCGTTCCGCACGGCCATCGCCGTGGCCGTGCCCGTGGTCGGCCTGGTCTACCTGGTCACCACAGCGGCCTACCTGACGGTGCCGGCCATCGAGGAGACGATCGTGCTGCCCGCGCTGCTGGGTGAGGACTTCGGCCGGGTGTCGATGATCCTGGCCGACCTGCTGGCGCTGGCCGTGCTGATCGTCGCGACCAACGCCTGGGTGTTCGGCGCGTCCCGGGTGCTGGCGTCGGCCTCCCGCCGCGGCCTGCTCCCGAAATCCCTCGCCACCGCCCGGGAAGGCAGCGGCGCACCCGTCCGCGCGTTGCTCACCCTCGGCGTCGGGTACACGGCCGTCGTCGCGGTGATGGCGGCGTTCGGTCTCGACGAGACCCCGATGCTGTTGTTCACCAGCGCCACGTTCCTGGTGCTGTACGTGCCGGTGGCGGTGGCCGCGTTGCGCGACCGCCCGACCCGCGCGCTGCGGGTCAGCTCGATCGCGACGCTCGTGCTCGTGGCCAGCTTCCTGCCGAGCACCACCTCGGCACTGCCGGCGGTCGTGGTGCTCGTGGTCCTCATGTGGCTGGTCGCCGTGCGCCGGTCGGCCGCGGTGGACGAAGCCGTGCCCCACCAGGCGATCGGAGACAAATCATGATCCAGAAGTTCCTGGTCGACGAGACCGCGGCCGAACCCGAGTTCGGCATGGCCTGCCAGCGCCTGATCCCCTGGGCCGGGCAGGGCGCGGAGCCGCCGATGGGCGTGATGGCGTGCTTCCTCGACGCGGGCGCGAAGTCCGACCCGGACCTGCACGCGCAGGACGAGGTGATGCTGGTCCTCTCCGGCACCGGCGTGGTCGACCTCGCCGGGGAGACCACCGACATCGGCCCGCGTGAGCTGGTCGTGCTCCCCGGCAACCACGAGCACGTGGTGCACAACCCGGGCGACACCCCGCTGGTGTGGGTGTCGCTGTACTGGCCTCTGCACGAATCACAGCACGAACCACAGCACGAACCGGAGGAGTCATGAGCCGGACGTGGATCACCGCGACCCCGCCGACACCCAACGGCGACCTGCACGTCGGGCACATGGCGGGCCCCTACATCGCCGGTGACGTGCTGCGCCGGTTCCTCGCCGCCGACGGCGTCGAGGTCCGGTACACGACCGGTCTCGACGACCACCAGACCTACGTGCCGGTGCGCGGCGCCAAGGACGGCGGCCGCAAGGGCACCGAGGTCGCCGACCACTATGGACAGTCCATCGTGGATACCTGGGCCGCGGCCGGGGTGGACTTCGACCGGGTGGTGCACCCGCGCCGGGACACCGGCTACACCGCGTACGTGCAGGACTTCTTCTCCCGCCTGCACGACGGCGGTCACCTGGTGGCCCGCACCCTGCCGCTCCCCTACTGCACCGGCTGCGAGCTGTGGCTGTACGAGGCGTACGTCTCCGGCGGCTGCCCGCACTGCGGCGCGGGTTCCGGCGGCAACGCGTGCGAGCCGTGCGGGCGGCCCAACACGTGCGGCGACCTCACCGACCCGCACTGCGTGCTGTGCGGCGAACCGGCCGAGCTCCGGGACTGCGAACGGCTCTTCCTGCCGCTCGAACCGTTCGCGGACCTGCTCATCTGGTTCTGGGACAACGTCACCATGCCGCCGCACCTGCGGGTGCTGTGCGAGCGCATGCTCGACGAGGGCCTGCCGGAGATCGCGGTCAGCCACCCCGGCGAGTGGGGCGTGCCGGTGCCGGTGCGGGGTTTCACCGACCAGCGGATCTACGTGTGGCTCGAGATGGCGCCCGGCTACCTGCTGGAGCACGACGCCGACGGCGCCACCCCCGACAGCGGTCCGGTGCAGTTCTTCGGGTTCGACAACGGCTACTTCCACGCCGTGCTGTTCCCGGCCGTGTTCGCCGCGTACGACCCGGCGATCCCGCTGCCGGCCGCGTTCGTGGTCAACGAGTTCTACCGGCTCGACGGACAGAAGTTCTCCACCAGCAGGCGTCACGCCATCTGGGCGCACGAGGCGCTCGCCGAGACCGGCGCGGACCTGTTGCGCTACCACGTGCTCGCCGACCGTCCCAACGGCAGGCAGACCAGCTTCAGCCTGGCCGACCTCGACGCGAGCCGTGCCGCGCTGGGCCGCTGGAACGCGTGGCTCTCGCGGTTGTCCGGCGAGGTGGCGGCCGAGTGCGGCGGGGTCGTGCCCATCGAGATCCCGTCCGGCCCCGGCTGGGACCTGCTGCACGGCAGGCTCGCCCGGATCGCGGACGAGCTGCGTGAGGCCTACGGCGTCGCCGGGTTCGACACCCGCCGGGCGGTGGCGTTGCTCGACGAGGTGGCGGCGCTCGGCGACGACTTCGGCCACGTGCACGGCCACGAACAGGACCGGCCGGACGGGGCACCCGCGTACCGCGCGGCGCTCGTCGCGCAGCTCGCCGTCGCGTCGGCGCTCGCGGCCTGGGCGGCGCCGGTGGTGCCCGACGGCAGCGCTCGGCTCGCCGCGCTGCTCGGGGTGCCTGCCGGCAGGCCCGTGTCGGCGGCCTCGGCGGTCGCCCCGGCGGCGGGCACCCCGCTCGCCCCCGTCACCGGACCGGTGTTCTGCGCATGAGTCCTTCCGGTGGCGCCATCGGGTTGCGGTCCGACATCCGGATCGCCGTGGTGGGGCCGTTCAGCGGGCCGCGGTCGGCGTGGGGCGACCTGTTGCTCCACGCCATCCGGCGCTACCGGCTCCCCGGCTTCGTGTGGGAGCCGGTCGACGACGTCGGCGACGCCGACGTCGCGCGCCGGGTGGCGGCCAGGATCGCGGCCGACGGCGGCTACCGGGCCGTCATCGGGCACTTCAACAGCCTCGGCGTGGCGGCGGCGCTGCCGATCTACCGCGCGGCCGGGATCCCGTTGCTGCTCCCGCTGTCCACCGGCACGGGCCTGCTGTCCGACGGCCGGGGCGGCGCGCTGCGCTGGTGCGCCGAGGACCGCGGCCAGCTGCTCGCCCTGACCGCGGAAGCGCACCGGATGGGCGCGCCGCGGCTGTGGGTCACCGACGACGGCAGCGCGAACGGGAGCCACCTGTCGGCAGAACTGCTGGGCCTGACCGGAGGAGCGGTGCCGGTCAGCACGACCACCGACCCGGCGGACTGCGCGGGGCCGGTGGTCGTGTGCGGCACGCACCACGGCGCTGCCAAGACCGGGCTCTCGTTGCGTGCCGCGGGTTACGCGGGCAGGCTGCTGTTCCCGGACGACTGCGGGGTACCCGAGTTCGCCGAGTTGCTCGGCGACGACCCGGACGCGCACGTCGTGCGGCTGACCGGCGGTGCCGTGGCATGTGTCGAGGAGGCGTTCGCCGCGCTCACCGGCGCGCTGATCGCCGACCCCCACCGGGCGGGCCCTGGCCTGCTGGACCTCGTGTGCGTCCACTCCGGCGTCCCCCTCACCGAAACCGGCGAGCCCGCACCCGGTGCGCGGGGCTGGGAGCTGGTCGGCGTCGACGCCCTGCGCGGCGCGCACGAGCTGGCCGGTGCCCCGGCGAACGGGACACCGGAGCTCGACACCCTCGTCGTCGGCACCGGCATCGTCGGCTGCGCCACCGCGGCGGCCCTGGCCGAACCGGGGCGCCGGGTCGCGCTCATCGGGCTCGGCCCGGACGCGTCGTCGGCCACCCGCAACTCCGGTGGGCTCATCCGCGCCTACGAACCCGACGAGGCGGTGCGCGAGCTGACGATCCGCAGCTTCCGCCTGTTGTGGCAGCGACCGGAGAGCGGGCCGTTCGGGTTCCGCCGCACGGGTTCGCTGGTGCTGCTGGGTCCCGGCGACCTCGCCGAGGCGGAACGCGGGGTGGCGCACCTGCGGGACGGCGGGGTCGCGGCGCACCTGATCGACGCGGCGGAGATCAGGCGGCGCTGGCCGGACTTCGCGGTGGACGACGTCGCGGCCGCGGTGTGGGAGCCGGGCGGCGGCTACACGACCACCATCGCCACGGCCAACGCGTTCCGCGCCGACGCGGTGCGCCGCGGTGTGCTCGCCTGGTACGGCCGCGTCCACGGCGTGCGGCCCGGCCCGGCAGGCGTGGTCGCCGAGACCGGGTGGGGCGCGGTGGACGCCAGGACGGTCGTCGTGGCCACCGGGTCGAGCATCCCCGACCTCCGCGACCGCGCCGGCGCGGCGATCGGGCCGCAGGCCAGGGTCAAGCGCATCCGGTACGGCTGGTTCGACCGGGGCGGGCGGGTCCTGCCGACCGTCTCCGACCTGGTCACCGGGATGTGGGGCCGCCCGAACCTCGACGGTGACTCGTTCCTCACCGGCCGCCCGGTCGACGAGTGGGACGTACCCGCCAGCGGCGGCGACGCGCTCACCACCGAGCAGGTGGACTACATCCGCTCCGGTGCCGCCACCCGCTGGCCCTGGCTCGCGTCGGCGGACTACCTCGGCGGCCGGTTCGGCGCCGACCTGTACGGCGACGGCGGCCCGCTGCACGGCGCGGTGTGCGCCGACCTGCCGGTCGTCGCGGCCGGGGTATTCTCCGGCGGCGGCGTGAAGGCCGCGCCCGCGACCGCGGCACGGGTCGCGGCCACGATCCGGGGGATGTTGACGTGACCGCTCTTCCCGACCTCGCGTCGACCGGGCGCACCCGGCTGGGCCGCATGCGCAAGCGCGGCACACCGGACCGCGCGGTGCTGGACGAGATCCTGGCGGCGGGGTTCCTCTGCCACCTCGGCGTGGTCCTCGACGGCCACCCGATGGTGGTGCCGACGATCTACGGCGCCACCGGGGACACCATCTACTTCCACGGTTCGGTCGCGAGCCCCAGCCTGCGGGACTCGCCCGGCACCGAGGTCTGCGTGACCGTGTCCCACCTCGACGGGATCGTCCTCGCGCGGTCGGTGTTCGAGCACGGCATCAACTACCGCAGTGCCATGGTCTTCGGCGTGCCCCGGGTGGTCACCGACCCGGACGAGAAGCTCGACGGGCTGCGGTGCCTGAGCGAGCAGGTCGCGAAAGGACAGTGGGGCTACGCGCGGCTGCCGTCCCGCAAGGAGCTGGCGGCGACCACCCTGCTCGCCATGTCGCTCGCGGAGGCGTCGGTGAAGGTCCGCGTCGGCCCACCCGACGACGGCGACTCCCCCGACGCGGAAGAGGGCCGCTGGGCCGGGGTCGTGCCGGTCCGCTCCGTGCGCGGCGAACCGGTCCCCGACCCCGCCCTGCCCGACCCGGGAATGCCGGTGCCGGAACACATCCGGTCCATGGTCACGAAGGACTAGTCCGCTCGCGGGCCGGGGTGGATCCGCGCGGCCTCCTGGTCGCCAGGGCACCGAGCCAGATCAGCAGCACCACGACGGCGAGCACCAGGTACTCGATCAGCGGGATGCGGACGACCTCGTCGATCCGGTCGAGGCCGCGCCACGAGTAGACGACCGCCACCGCGGCGGCGAACACACCGAACAGCGCCCACCGCGTCCTGGCGCTCAGGCCGAGGCCGTGCATCTGCGTCACCACGAAGACGGTGAGGAAGCCGAACAGGAACATCGGCCACGCCCCGCCCGGGCCCGAGTTCATGACCGCGACGAGCGTGCCGTGCACGGCGACGAGCAGCTCGAGGCTGACGGTCCACCAGCGGTTCGTGTGGGCGGTGGTGAACATCAGACTGCTCTGCAGGAGCAGCAGGAACACGTAGAAGAAGCCGATGAGGTGGCCGCTGGTGGCTTCCATCGGGTGGTACCAGAACGTGTAGATGACCGCCCAGCTGAACAGGTAGCCGTGGTAGCGGCGGGCGATGTCGCCGACCGTGGCGGGGATCGGTGCCCGGTGGCCCGCGAACAGCCCGCGCCTGCGGTTCTCCATCAGCAGGACGACGACGAGCAGGAGCACCACCGAACCCTGCGAGCTGAAGATCGACACGTCCTGGGCGAGGCCGTCGTAGAACACGTGCGTCTGCAGCGCGTGCAGCGCGATGAAGCCGGCGTTCGCGGCCAGCGCCAGGACGTTCACGTGCTTGAGGCCGCGCGTGTACCGGCGGACGCGGGTCTGCGCGTAGTGGATGAGGCCCCACGACACGACCTGGTGCGCGGCGTAGCCGAGCCAGGCCGACAGCCGCGTCCACACGGTCGGCTCGGGGAGCTGCCAGTAGTACCAGGCCGCGCCCTGGTCCGGCAGGAGCACGACGTGCAGCCGCTGTCCGAGCAGCCACACGGCCCCGGTCAGCAGCATCACCGCGACCACGCCCAGCACCAGCGCACGCTCGCTGCGAACCGACAATTTGCTCAGCATGCTGAGCATTATGACAAACCGTCAGTAAGCTGAACAAAACGGCGGAAGGGGACGGTCATGGGCCGGTACCGGTTGCACGTCAACGGAAGACAGCGGGTGGTGGACGTCCCCGGGGACACACCGTTGCTGTGGGCGCTGCGGGACGAGCTCGGGCTGACCGGCACGAAGTACGGCTGCGGTGTCGGCGCCTGCGGCGCGTGCGTGTCGCTGGTCGACGGCGCGGCGGAGCGGCCGTGCGTGCGCACGGTCGAGGAGTCCGAGCGCACGCGGATCACGACGATCGAAGGGCTGTCGCCGCGCGGTGACCACGCCGTGCAGCGGGCCTGGGTGGAGCTGGACGTCGCGCAGTGCGGCTACTGCCAGCCGGGGCAGATCATGTCGGCGGTCGCCCTCCTCGCCGAGCACCCCGACCCGGACGACGCGCAGATCGAGGAGGCGTTGCGGGACAACGTGTGCCGGTGCGGCACCTACCCGCGGATCCGGGCCGCGGTGCGGCGCGCCGCCGAGCTGGCACGGGGTGAGCGGTGATCACGCGACGGGCGTTCCTCGGCACCGCGGGCGTGCTGGTCGTGTCGGTGTCCGTGCCCGGTACCTCGGGCGCCACCTCGGCGGCGGGCGCACTGGCGCCGACGGTGTTCGTGCGCGTCGACCGGCGGGGCCGGGTCGTCGCCACCGTCCCCAAACCCGACGCCGGTCAGGGCGTGCGCACGATGGCCGCCGTGCTGGTGGCCGAGGAGCTGGCCGTCGAGGTCGCCGACGTGGCGCTGGAACAGGCGCCCGGCGACACCGCGACGTACGGGTCGCAGGCCGTGGCGAACTCGTCGTCCTCGCGGCAGCTCGCGGAGCCGCTGCGCACCGCGGCGGCGACGGCGCGGTGCCTGCTGGTCGCCGCGGCGGCGGCGCGCTGGGGAGTGCCGCCCGAGGAGTGCGTGGCGCGTGCCGGACGCGTCGAACACCCGCGCCGCAAGGCGTTGCCGTACCGCGTGCTCGTGTCCGAGGCCGCCGCGCTGGACCCGGCGACCGTGCCGGTCACGCTGACGCCACCGGAGCGCTGGCGGCTCATCGGGCGCACGCGGGCGGGCCGGGCCGACGCACGCGACATCGTCACCGGCCGCGCCAGGTACGGCATCGACGCCCCGCCGTCCGGCAGCCTCGTGGCGGTGGTGGCCCGGCCGCCGTGGCTCGGCGCGCTCGTCTCGTCCGCGGCCGACGCCGCCGCGCTGGCCGTGCCCGGGGTGGTCGCGGTGGTGCGCCTCGACCCGCCCGCCGCGGGCCAGGGCGGGGTCGCGGTCATCGCGTCGTCGACGGCGGCGGCACTGCGTGGCCGGGACGCGCTGCGGGTCGGCTGGACGGGTGGCACCCCGGCCGCGGACAGCCGGGAGTGGCTCGCCGGGCTGGAGTCCGCGCTGCCCGCCGCGCCTGCCGCGGACGTCCGGCGCGTGTATCGGCTGCCACTGCTGGCGCACGCGCCGATGGAGCCGATGAACGCGACCGCGCACGTCACCGCGACCGGTGCCGAGGTGTGGGCGCCCACACAGGACCCCGGCCGGGTGCGCACGCAGGTGGCCCGGCAGCTGGGCCTGCCGGAGAGCGCGGTGCGGGTGACGGCGACCCTCGCAGGCGGGGCGTTCGGCCGTCGCATCGAGACCGATCCCGTGCTGGAGGCCGTGGCGTGCGCGCGGGCGGCGGGCAGGCCGGTGACCGTGCGGTGGACCCGCGACGACGACACCCGCCACGACTCGTACCGGCCGATGTCGGTGCACCGGCTCAGCGCGACGCTCGACGCGGACGGGCTCCCGGTGGGCCGGTCCCACCAGGTGGCGACGTGGCCGTTGACCGTCAACCCCGCCTTCGACAACCCGGCGATCGTGCGCCTGTCCGGCAACCACTTCCCGTACGCGGTGCCCGGCGACGTGTCGGTCACGCTGCGGCCCGCTCCCCTGCGGACCGGGTTCTGGCGCGCGGTGTACGCCGGGCAGTTCGGGTACGCGGAGGAGTGCTTCCTCGGCGAGGTGGCCCGGCGCGGCGGGCACGACCAGGTGGACGTGCGGCGGCGGCTGCTCCCCGAGGACTCGCGCCTGCGGCGGGTGCTCGACGTGGCGGCCGAACGGGCGGGCCGTGCGGGTTCCTCGTCCCGCGGGGTGGCGTGCCACCTCGACTACGGGTCGGCGATCGCGGTGATCGCCGACGCGGACCCCGGCACGCGCCGGGTGGTCCGGGTGCACGCGGCGGTCGACGTGGGGGTGGCCGTGCACCCGTCCGGTGTGGTCGCGCAGGTCGAAGGCGGGGTGCTGGACGCGCTGTCCACTGTGCTGGGTGCGCAGATCACCGTCCGCGACGGGGCCGTCGTGCAGTCGTCGTTCCGCGACTACCCGTGGGCCCGCATCGGCGACTGCCCCGACATCGACGTGCGGCTCGTGCCGTCGACGGCGCCGATCGGCGGGCTGGGCGAGCTGGCCTACCCACCCGCGGCGGCGGCCATCGCGTCGGCGCTGGCGGAGGGTGGCGACCCGGTCACCGGCATGCCGTACGGGGCGCCGGTCGGCTGACCGGTACTCCACCTGGGACGATGAGCCCATGTTGGGAGACGAACACGAGGTCGCCCGGAGCGCGGACCAGGTGCGCTCCGATGTGGACTCGTGGCCGACCGGGCGGCTGCTGTCGGTGGCCGCCCGGGTCGTCGAGGGCCGGTTCGACCGGTTCCTCACCGAGCGCGACCTCAGCCACGCGGGGCTCATCGCACTGCACCACCTCGCCGCGGGCCCGCTCGCGCAGCGGCAGCTGGCGCACCTGTGCCGGGTGACCGACCAGACGATGAGCCGCACCATCGAACGCCTGGCCCGCACCGGCCACGTCGAACGCACCCCGGACGACCGCGACCGCAGGCGCACCCTGGTCGCGATCACCCCGGCGGGCACCGGCGCACTGGCCGAGGCCCGCCTGGAGGAACGGAAGTCGGAACAGCTGCTCGGCGCGGTGGAGGACTACGACCACTTCCGCCGCCAGCTGATCAACCTGATCGCGGTGGCCGCCGACCAGGACAGTCCGGACGGAGCACGATGAGCGCGCCCGCCTGACGAAGCGGGGCCCGGCCTGCGCCGGGCCCCGCACCCCGTCACTTGAGCGGTTCGATCCAGATGTTCCTGAACTGCACGGCGTTTCCGTGGTCCTGCAGGCGGATCGCACCCGTGGACGGGCCCTCGGCGATGCTGCCGCCCGTCACGCCCGGGATGGCGAAGTCCCGGTGCACGACCTTCCCGTTCCACACCACCGTCACCCTGGCGTCCTCGACCTTGGCCCCCGCCGCGTCATAGCGGGCGGCGCGGAACCAGATGTCGTAGTTCTGCCACGTTTCCGGCGGCCTGGCCGCGTTCACGTCCGGGGCCTTCTTCGTGTAGATGGCACCCGCTTCGTTGTCGGCCAGGGTGGTGTCGCCGTAGGAGTCGAGGATCTGCAGTTCGTAGCGCTCCTGCAGGTAGACCCCGCTGTTGCCGCGGTCCTGGCCGGTCACGTCCGGCGGCAGCTGCGGCACCTTGAACTCCACGTGCAACCGGAAGTCACCGAACGCCTGCTTCGTGCGCAGGTCGCCGCCATTGACCTGCATCGCACCGTCGCCGACCAGCGGCCAGCTCGCCAGGCGGCCGTCGGTGTGGCGCCACTCGTCGGTGTTCTTCCCGTCGAAGAGCCTGATGCGCTCACCCGGTTCGCGGACCGAGATCAGGTCCAGGTTGACGTGGCCGGTGTCGCCGTCGTCCACCTTGTACTGGACCGTGTTCAGGCCGCGGCGGAGCGACACCGTTTCCGTCTTGGTGGCCCAGTCCTCCCACGTGACGGTCGTGGGCAGGACGGTCTGCCTCACCTTCTTGCCGTTGACGTACAGGCTCACGGACTTGTCGCCGGAGAACGGGTTCGGGCCGTTGGAGTAGCGCAACCCGACCTCGTACTCGTCCTGGTCATCGACCGTGACATGCATCGTCGTGGACGCGCCCAGGTTGCCGAAACGGTCGGTGAAGCCGATGCCGGAGTAGCCGCGGTGGTCGATGTTGACCCCGGCACCACCCTCGCGGTAACCCTCCTCCGCCTCGTAGAACACCTGCTTCTCATGGCGTCCCGGAATCGCGTTGAGCGTGTACCACGCCTCCGTGCTCCACAGCTCCTCACCGCTCACCGCGGCGAACGGGCGCGGCGAGCGCAGGTGCACGACCCGGTCACCCTTGAGGCCCGCCACCTTCACGGTCACGGTCTTCTTGTCGCGTGACACCTGTGCCGACGTGACGGTCAGCGTCTCCTCGTCGACCTTCGGGCCGCCGTACTGCTCGGTCGCCGCGTAGCGCCACTGCCGCACCTGGTAGGCCGCCCCGGCGTCCTCGGCGATCTTCGCGACCGTGTCGGCCGACAGCGGCTGCGTGTAGGTGATCTTGAAGCCGTCCCGGGTGGCGCTCATCGACTTCATGTCGAACGTGTTGGTGCCGTTGGGGGTCAGCTTCTGCAGACCGTAGGACAGCTTGCCCTCCTGGCCCCAGTTGCCGCCCGCGCCGAGCCCGGCGACGTAGAACGCGCCGTCGGGGCCGATCGTGGTCTCGGTCAGGCCGGACTCCAGGCCCTGCGTGTGCCGGAACACCGCACCCTGGTACTCGCCGTTGACATTCTCGAGGTACGCGCGCTGGAGACCGCCGTACGTGACGTCCGCGATCACCAGCTGGCCGGCGAACGGGCCGGACTTCAGCGTCACCGGCGTGCTCGGCGAGTTCGCGATCTCGTTCTGCGGCAACCACAACACCGGCTTGGTGACCGGGTTCGCGTCGAACGGGCCGTCGGGGTTGGTGTAGTGGTTGAAGAAGCGGTTCTGCTTGACGTGCACCAGCTTCGACGCGGGCAGCCAGCCGCCCTGGTTGTCGGTCACGAAGACCTCGTTGTGCGGCCCCCAGCCGATGCCGTGCGGGGTGCGCAGACCACCAGCCACGTAGGTGACCTTCCCGGTCTTCCGGTTCACCACGATGCTGGTACCGCGGTTGTTCGCCGGCTGCGGGTCGGTCGTCGCGCCGCCGTAGTTGATCGCGACCGACAGGTTCAGGTAGAAGTTGCCGTCCTTGTACAGCAGGCCGAACGCGAACTCGTGGAAGTTCTCCCCGAACGGCCAGGTGGCGACGGTCCGCTGCTGGTCGATGACGTCGTCGCCGTTGGTGTCGCGCAGCTCCGTCAGCTCGTGCTTCTGCGAGACGTAGATCATCCCGTCGACGACCTTGAGCCCCATCGGCTCGCGGAGCCCGCTCGCGACCTTCTTGTAGGTGACCTTCGACGGGTCGGTCTGCCCGGTGACGCCGTCGAGGATGTAGACCTCGCCGAGGGTGTTGAGGCTGCCGCCCCACGTGGCGATGACCAGCCTGCCGTCGCGGGTCCAGTCCATCGCGGACACCTGCGGCTCGAACCCCTCGGGGCGCAGGTCGGTCAGCGTGTAGTTCGGGTTCACCGAGTTCAGCGGAAGGCCGTCCCCCGGGGTGTCGTACGAGCCCTCGCACTCCTTGCGCCCTGGCGCGGTCACGCGCACCACGTCGGCGTCGGTGGACAGGACGGAGCCGGGCACGACGGCGAAGTCGGCGGCTCCCGGCGGCTGCCAGGCCAGCCGGAGCACCTGCTCGCCGCCCGCCTCGAAGTACTCGACGCGCAGCGAGTGGTGGCCCGCGGTGAGCGACACCGAGCCGTCCTTGGGTTCCTCGCCGTGGAGGCCGTCGTGGTCGACGACGAGCTGGTCGTCGATGTACAGGCGCGAACCGTCGTCGCTCGTCAGGCG
Organism: Actinophytocola algeriensis; assembly: GCF_014203735.1. GTDB lineage: Bacteria > Actinomycetota > Actinomycetes > Mycobacteriales > Pseudonocardiaceae > Actinophytocola > Actinophytocola algeriensis. The sequence continues at coordinate 67,315 of NZ_JACHJQ010000002.1, forward strand.
GAACGTGTAGTCGCCGGCCTCGGCGATCTCGATGTTGCCCAGCGCGTGGGTGACGAAGTTGCTCTCGAACCCGAAGTCGGCGCCGGTGGTCCAGTCGATCGTCGGCATCAGCTTGTCGACGTTGGGGGTCTGGCCGGGCTTCAGGGTGCAGATCTCGCTCAACGGCACCTGCACGTCGTACGTGCGCAGCGTGACGCCGGGCTCCTGGGGCGGTAGCTCCGCGGGCTGGGCCGCGGCGGCAGGCGCCGTCAGCGCCGCGAGCGACCCGAGGACGCTGACGCAGAGAAGACCGGCCAGGCCTCTCTTGCGGCGACGCCGCGATGGTAAGAGCATTCTTCCTCCTTGAAGATCCACCCGAGCCGGACCCGGTCGTGTGACCATCGAGGATCTTTCCGTCAAATCTGCAAAAGTGGAAGCCTCTTTTGCAGACTCTCAACATTCTTTCGTTTCAACTTGACGAAAGAACTACGGAGCGCAACTACTTGACTGTCAACGGCAAGATGGGGACATGCGAAGGAACGCCCTGCTCGTTTCCGTAGCCGCCCTGCTGCTCGCGTTCGTCCCCGTCCCGGCCGCCGCACACCCCGGCCGGACGACCGACGCGACCTACCACAACGACGCCTCGACGCCCGGCGCCGATCCGTTCGTGCTCTTCGACGAGGCGAGCGGGTACTACTACGCGTACTCCACCGAGGGCGCCGACCCCGGGTACCACTTCGGGATCTACCGCTCCCCCGACCTCGCGACGTGGGAGCACCTGCCCGGCGGCGCGCTGCGGGCCGGGCAGGACGGCGACTGGGCGCACGACTGGTTCTGGGCGCCGGAGACCTACCACAACCCGGAGACCGGGCTGTACTTCTTCTTCTACGCCGGGCGGATGAACCGCGGCGTCGCCGAGCACTTCCGGTACCCGGACTTCGAGGAGGCGAGCAAGGTCGGCGTCGCGGTGTCGCGCTCCCCGGCAGGCCCGTTCCGCGACATCGCCGAGGCGCCGATCGACTACTTCCCCTACGACCCGGCGTACCACGACGTCAACCTGATCATGGACGCCACGCAGAAGAAGCCGCCCGCGACGCTGGCGGAGGGGCAGACGGCGCCGCTCGGCACCTACCTCCCGTTCATCGACCCCAACGTGTTCTTCGACGCCGACGGCCGGATCTACCTGTACTACTCCCGCAACGCCTACCGGAACTGGGTGTGGGACGCCGACCTCGGCAAGTACATCGAGGAGTCCAACATCTACGCCGTCGAGCTGACCGGCGACTGGTGGCACGACCCGGCGGGCCGCACCATGCCGGCGATCGCACCCGCCTACCGCGACGCGAACCTCGCGCCGGACGACCCCGCGGGCACCCGCAAGGACGGCTTCGTCCCGATCCTCGACTACGGGTCCGACAAGCAGGAGTGGGAGAACGCGCACGTCGACGACTACGCGAACAGCGGTGGCGCGAAGAAGGACCGCCGCTGGGCCGAGGGCTCCACGACGCTGCGGACCGTCGACGCGCAGGGCAAGCCGCTCTACTACCTGACCTACTCGGCGAACAACTTCGAGAACGAGTACTACGGCGTCGGCTACGCGACGTCGCGCAGCCCGCTGGGCCCGTGGCGCAAGGACCCCGCGAACCCGGTCCTGTCGCAGGACCCCGCGCAGAGCCTGTACTCGACCGGCCACGGGAGCGTCATCGGCTCACCGGACGGCACCGGGCTGTACTACGTGCACCACGGCCGCCCGTCCACCACCTCGGCGCGGGCGCTCTACACCTCCGCCATGGACATCGGTCGTGGGCGCCTGGCGATCCACGCGTCCACATCGGACGAGCCGCTGCCGTCCGGGGTCGGCCCGCTCAGGCCGAGCACGGACGACCGCGTGCTGCGGACCTCGCCCGGCGAGCCGGTCACCACGACCGCGCACGTGCGGAGCGCCCCCGGCGCGGAGTTCGACCTGGCGAACCCGCTGAACCGGGTGCGTGCCACGTTGTGGCCAGCGGACGCGGGAACCGTGGCGGTGACGGGGAACCAGGTGACGGTCACGACCTCGCGCCCCGGCGTGGCCCGGCTGACGATCACCTACCAGCGCCAGCGCGCCGACGGTTCGTACCGGGACGTCGCCAACCTCCGGGGGCACCACAGGTCACCGGTGGCCGTCACGGTCCCGGTGATCAGCGGGTGAGGTGCGCGCCACACCCGCTGATCACCGGGTCACGCGTTTACGGGCCGGCCGCTCCGGGTACCTGATCGCTGCGTCAAGCAGTCGGCGCGGTGCCCAGACCAGGACCGGAGAACGGCGGCGACATGATGCACTTCGACTTCGACGACACCGTCCTGCTCGGACTGCACGGCTACGTCCGGTCGGTCTGCCGCGCGCTGGGACTGCGCGGGGAATCCTCGTACGTCCAGGTCGACGGGCCCGCGTCCGCCTACATCCCGCTCGACGAACGGCTGCGCCGCTTCCCCGACCACGACGTGGCCCTGCTGTGGGACGAAGACCACGGCTGGTCGGCCGCGGTCGAGACCCAGAGCGGCGAGGAGCTGCCGGTCGTGGCCGCCCTGGGCCGGGATCTGTTACCACCGCCGGAAACCGTGGCGGAGTGGGCACGGGACCTCTTCCTCGGCGAGGACGACACCGTCCTCGGCGAACGTCCCGTCCTCACGGGTGCCGACACGTTGCGGCACCGGCTGTCCGCCTACATCGGCGACGCGCTCTCCCTGCCCGTCGGCTCCCGCACGCCCGGCTCCGACGGCGAGACCCTCGCCATCGCCTGACGTCCGGGGTTCGCTGGTCAGTGTTCCTCGAGGTGGTTCGCAGTCCACGTCGATGCACCGCGAGGCGGCCACGCACTGGTCCACCCACGACCGCACCCCCGCAGGCTGTGCGGGGGTGCGCCACACCGGGCTCGTGGTCGTCGGCTGTGGTCAGTGGACGCGGAACCAGCGGTACTCGAAGGGTTTCAGCGTCAGCTTCTTGTTGGGATCGCGGTCGTCGGTGCCCAGCAGGTCCACCAGCTTCTCGCAGTCCACCTTCAACGTCAGGGTGGCGTTCTTGTCGCCCAGGTTGTGCACGGCCAGGACGGAAGTGCCGTCCCAGTCGCAGCGGTGTGCCAGCAGCGGGCCTTCGGCATGCAACACCGACAGTTCACCCCATCCGAACTCCGGGCACTCCCTGCGTTGCCGGATCAGGCGTTCCATCCAGTTCAGCAACGAATGCGGGTCCCGCCGCTGGTCGGCCACGTTCGCCGAGTGGTCCGCCGGCAAGGGGCGGCACAACTGGGCCCCGTCGGGAGCCGGAGAGAACCCGGCATGCGGTTCCGACGACCACTGCATCGGCGAGCGGCCACTCAGCCTGCCCTCGATGTCGAGATTCTCCGACATGCCGATCTCCTCGCCGTAGAAGAGCGTCGGCGTCCCCGGCAAGGAGAACATCAACGAGTACACCAACCGGATCCGGTCCTCGTCGTGCGAGAGCATCGACGGCAGGCGCCGCCGCAGTCCCCTGCCGTAGACCTGCATCGACTCCTCCGGGCCGAACGCCTCGAACACCTCCGCGCGCTCGTCATCGGACAGCTGGTCGAGGGTCAACTCGTCGTGGTTGCGCACGAAGTTCGCCCACTGGCACTCGGTGGGAATCTCCGGCATCGATGACAGGGCGGCGGCGAGCGGTGCGGTGTCCTGCCGCGCCAGCGACAGGTACATGGCCTGGTTGACGGGGAAGTTGAACATCATGTTGAGCTCGTCGCCCGCGGTGCCGAAGAACTCGACCGCCTTGTCATAGGGCAGGTTGACCTCCCCCAGCAACACCGCGTCGCCCCGCCTGCGGGTCAGGTACGCGCTCAGCTCCCGCACCAGTGAGTGCGGGTCCTTGTGCTCTCCTTCCGGACCGCTGACCTCCTCCAGCAGGAACGGCACGGCGTCGACGCGGTACCCCGTCACCCCGAGCGCCAGCCAGAACCCGCCGATCTTCGCGATCTCGTCCCGCACGGCCGGATTGGCCGTGTTGAGATCCGGCTGCTCGGCGTAGAAGCGGTGGAAGTACCAGCGCCCGGCGTCCTCGTCCCACGCCCAGTTCGACTTCTCCTCACCGGGGAACACGAGCTGCTCCTCGTCCTCTGGCTTCTCGTCCGCCCAGACGTAGTAGTCGTGGAACGCGGCGTCGCGGCCCTTGCGGGCGGACTGGAACCACTTGTGCCGGTGCGAGGTGTGGTTGACCACCAGGTCCACGATCACCCGGATGCCCCGGTCGTGGGCCGTGCGCACCAGCTCCGCGAAGTCGCCCAGGTTGCCGAGTTTTTCGTCCACCGCGTAGAAGTCGCTGATGTCGTACCCGTCGTCGCGTTCCGGCGACGGGAAGCACGGCATCAGCCACAGGCACGTGACGCCGAGGCCCGCCAGGTAGTCGATGCGCTCGGTGAGGCCGATGAGGTCGCCGCAGCCGTCGCCGTCGGTGTCGAGGAACGTCTGCACGTCGAGGCAGTAGATGACGGCGTTCTTCCACCACAGGTCGCTGGTGGCGGTCCGCTTGCCGGTCATGCGCGCACCCCCGGGAGGACGTGCTCGCCGAAGCAGTCAAGGAAGGCCCGCTGTTCCTGCCCGACGTGGTGCAGGTAGATCTCGTCGAAGCCGAGGTCGGCGATGTCGTGGAGCCATTCGCCGAACCGCTTGGGATCGTTCGAGATCAGCACGCCGCCGTGCATGTCCTCCGGCCGCACGTGCTTCGCGGCCAGGTCGAACTCCTCCGGGGTGGCGATGTCCCAGCACAGCGGTGCCTCGAACACGTTGGTGCGCCACTGTTCGTGCGCGATCCGCAGCGCCTCGGTCTCGTCCGGCGCCCAGCTGACGTGCACCTGCAGGGCCAGCGGTTTGCCGTCGCCGCCGTTCTCCCGGAACGCGTCGATCACCCTGCGCAACGCCTCCTCCGGCTGCCAGATGGTGATCAGGCCTTCCGCCCACTCCCCCGCCCAGCCCGCGGTGGCCGCGCTGACCGCGGTCGCGAGCAGTCGCGGTGGCCGGTCCGGCAGCGTCCACAGGCGCGCCCGGTCGACGTGCACCTGGCCGTGGTGGGTGACCTCGTCCCCCGCGAGCAGCGCGCGGATCACCTCGACGCACTCCAGCAGACGGGTGTTGCGTGCCGCCTTGTCCGGCCACCGCTCGCCGGTGATGTGCTCGTTGGAGAACTCTCCCGTGCCGAGCGCGACGGACAGCCTGCCGGGGAACATCTCGGCGAGCGTCGCCATGGCCTGCGCGACGATCGCCGGGTGGTAGCGCTGGCCGGGCGCGTTGACGACGCCGAACGGGACCGTCGTCTTCGCCATCGCCGCGCCGAGCCAGGAGAACGCGAACCCCGACTCGCCCTGCCGCACGCTCCACGGCGAGAAGTGGTCAGAGGACCAGACGGCGTCGAACCCCACGTCCTGCGCGTGCTGGGCGTCCGCGAGCAACCTGCTCGGGGAGATCTGTTCGTGCGAGGCGTGCCAACCAACTACGGGCATCACGGGTCCTTCGCTCGCCAACCGGGGGTCGGTTCCGAGCATTCCCCCGTCGGGCCGGACCAAACCTCGGCACCGGGCAACCGAACCGGTGAGCGGTACCGTCTGTCCGGCATGACGAGACGGCTGGCGGCACTCGGACTGGTCCTCCTGCTCACGGCGTGCGGCGCGGAACCGGAGGCCGCCGGGCCGCCACCACCGCCGGTGCCGGTCGCCAGGACGGTGCCCGCCGACACGGCCGCGCAGGTGTCGGCCATCGACGCGTTCGGGCTCGACCTGCTCACCGCGCCGACCCTGGCGGACCGGCCGAACCTGGTGGTGTCGCCGGTGAGCGCCTCCCTCGCGCTGCAGATGATCGGCGCGGGCGCGGCGGGTGAGACCGCCGCACAGATGGCGAAGGTCCTGCACCTGCCGGACGGCGCCAGGGCTCAGCTGCCCGCCTTCGACCAGACGGACCTGAAGGTGTCCAACACGGCGTGGGCGCAACAGGGACTCGAGCTCAAGCCCGGTTACCGCGACACGCTGCGCGACCGGTTCGGCACGTCGATGCGCACGGCGGACTTCCGCGCCGACCCCGGCGAGGCCCGCCGCGAGATCAACCGGACGGTCGCCGACCAGACCGCGGGCAAGATCACCGACCTGTTCCCGGACAACGCGATCACCGAGGACAGCAGGCTCGTGCTGACCAACGCGCTGTACCTGAAAGCGGGCTGGGCTCGGGAGTTCCCCGCCGAGGGGACCACGGACCAGCCCTTCACCCGCGCCGACGGCACGACGGTCACGGTGCCGATGATGCACAACGACCCGGCGGACGAGGTGGACCTCGGGTACGCGGAGGGGCCGGGCTACCAGGTGGTGACGCTGCCGTACAAGGGCGGCGGGATGGCGTTCACGGTGATCGTGCCCGGAACGGTCGACGCGTTGCGCGGCAAGGGCATCGACGCCATCCTCGGCGAGGTGCGGCCCGCGCCGGTGGCACTCGCCCTGCCCCGGTTCACGACCCGGTCGGCCATGGACCTCACCGAGACGCTGACGGCGGCGGGCATGCCGCTGGCGTTCTCCGACGCGGCCGACTTCGGCGGCATCACCGACGACGCCCAGCTCCGCATCGACTCCGTGCAGCACAAGACGTTCGTGCGGATCGACGAGAAGGGCACCGAGGCGGCGGCCGCCACGGGCGTCGACGCGCACGCCGTCTCGGCGCCGGTCGTGCACACCGTCACCGTCGACCGCCCGTTCCTGTTCGTCATCACCGACACCGCGACCGGAGCACCCCTGTTCCTCGGCCGGATCGCCGACCCGACCGCCTGAACGCGGTCTGAAACCTCAGCGACACCGACGGCCCAGAGGCCGTCCGTGCCAGGGCGGAGGACCCGTACACGCTGTACCAGCGGCTTCGGGCGGAGGCGCCGGTGCGGGAGGCGGTGATGCCGCGCCGACGGTGATCGGGCATGCCGGGTGAGCTGGTTTGCCGTGAAAGGCGCGTTCGGGGCATCGCCGGTGCTGTGAAAGGCGCGTTGAGGGCGTTGAGTGCCCTGAAAGCGCCTTTCACGGCATGGCCAACGCCGTGAAAGCGCCTTTCACAGCACAAAGGACGTCGCGAGGGTGGGCAGGCGCCCGGGGGCGCGAGCCCACACCACCCCCGAGGCTGCCTGCCATCCCGTCGACCTGCCCCTCCGGCGAGGAGGCCCGTCCGGCGAGGACACCCCGCGTCAGGCAGAACGTCCGGTGAGGACAAACCACACCGTGGAGAAAGACCCCCGACCACGACCACCAGAAGACGAACCAACCCCGGCCAACGTAAACAGCACTAGTTTGAACCCATGCGGGACGTGTGGGCGGCCGGCGACGAGTACGAGGCCTACGTCGGGCGGTGGAGCAGGCGGGTGGCCGAGCGGTTCGTGCCGTGGCTCGGTGTGCCCGCCGGGTCGCGGTGGCTCGACGTCGGCTGCGGCACCGGCGCGCTCACCGCGGCCGCAGCGGCCGCGGGCGCGACGGTCACCGGTGTCGACCCGTCCCGGGGGTTCGTCGCGGGACTGCGGGACGTGGTCGTCGGCGACGCGCGGGCCCTGCCGTTCGCGGGCGGGCGGTTCGACGTCGTGGTCTCCGGGCTGGCGCTGAACTTCGTGCCCGACCCCGCCCTGGCGCTCGCCGAGCAGACCCGGGTCACCGTGCCAGGGGCGACCGTGGCCGCCTACGTCTGGGACTACGCCGACGGCATGGCGATGATGCGCCTGTTCTGGGACGCGGCACGGGAGGCCGACCCGGACGCACCCGACGAAGGCCCCCGCTTCCCGCTGTGCGCGCCAGAGCCGCTCGCCGCGCTCTGGCGGGCGGCTGGTCTGACCGACGTGGTCGTCGACGGTATCGAGATCCCGACCACGTTCACCGACTTCGATGACTACTGGCGACCGTTCCTCGGCGGTCAGGGCGCGGCACCCGCCTACCTCGCCGCGCAGCCCCGAGAGGTCCGGGACCGGATCCGGGACCTGCTCCGCGCCCGCGTTCCCGAGCGCGACATCCAGCTCACCGCCCGCGCATGGGCGGTCTGCGGCACACGCCCGTAGCGAGTTCACCGAACCGGCCACTTTGTCCCAATTGGGTCATATAGGGTGATCGCGTGGATTGGCTGACAAGTCCGGAACTGTGGGTCGCCTTCGGCACGCTGCTGCTGCTCGAAGTCGTACTCGGCATCGACAACATCGTGTTCATCTCGATCCTCGCCGGGCGGCTGCCAGAGCACCAGCAGCAGCGCGCGCGGGTCGTCGGCCTGTCGCTGGCGCTGATCACGCGGCTGGCGCTGCTCGCGTCGCTGTCGTGGGTGATCGGGCTGACCGCGCCGCTGTTCTCGATGTTCGGCCAGGAAATCTCCGGCCGCGACCTGATCCTCCTGCTCGGCGGGTTGTTCCTGCTCGGCAAGGCGACCTACGAGATCCACGAGCAACTCGAGGGCGCCGAGCACGGCAGCGAGCGCAAGGCCGCCTCGTTCGCCGGTGTCATCGCGCAGATCCTCGTGCTCGACATCGTGTTCTCACTGGACTCGGTGATCACCGCGATCGGCATGGTCGAGGAGCTCACGATCATGATCGCCGCCGTCGTGGTCGCGATGGTGATCATGCTGGTCTCGGCGAAGCCGATCAGCGAGTTCGTCAACCGGCACCCCACGGTGAAGATGCTCGCGCTGTCGTTCCTCCTGCTGATCGGCGGCAGCCTGATCGCAGAGGGCTTCGACCAGCACATTCCCAAGGGGTACGTCTACGGGCCCATCGCGTTCTCGATCTTCGTCGAGTTCCTCAACCTCCGCGCCAAGGCCAAGCGGGCCAAGGAACCGGTCCACCTGCACCCCACCTACGTCAAAAAGGACTGATCGGGACGCGGCATTCGGCCCTGGGGCTGTACCCATGCGGCGCATTGACCGTGGGTCATTTTCAACCATTCTCGTAGTAGCGAAAATCTCGCACTCGAGGAGGCGTACATGCCCCACTTCCCCCTCCGTCGGAGAGACCGGCGCAGAGACCGGCTGAGAGGCCAGGCGAGACCGTGGCTGGCCGTCGCCACCGCGGTCGGCCTGTTCGCCGCACTCAGCCCGTTCCACCCACCGTCCGAGAGCACGCCCGCCCAGGTCGCACCTGAACTGGTCGCCGAGGTCCGGGCCGCGTCAGCAGGCGAGCCCGTACAGGCGCTCGTGATGCTCCCCAACGCCGAGCTGTCCGGCGACCGCGACGAGGTCCTCACGACCCTGCGCGACCACGCCGCCGAGACACAGGCCGATGTCACCGCCGCCATCGGTGAGACCGCCACCGTGGTGAACCGCTTCTGGCTCACCAACATGCTGCTGGTCGAGTTCCCCGCCGACACCGACACGCTGACCTCGCTCGCGGCCGTTCCCGGCATCGCGCGCCTCATCCCGAACTTCGAGCTCACCGCTCCCGAACCGGCCCCGAGCACCGCGGACGTCACCCCGGCCGCCGAACTCACCTGGGGCCTGCAGAAGATCGAGGCCGCCCGGGCCTGGCAGGAACTCGGCGTCGACGGCAGCGGCGTCCGCATCGCCACCCTCGACACCGGCGTGGACATCACGCACCCCGACCTCGCGGGCAAGATGGTCACCGACAACCCGGCCGACCCCGACCACCCCGGTGGCTGGATGGAGTTCAACGCGTCCGGCGGTCTCGTCACCTCCGCGCCGCACGACTCCGCCTACCACGGCACCCACGTGGCAGGCACCATCCACGGCGGCGCGACCTCCGGCACCGCGATCGGTGTCGCACCTGGCGCCGAGATGATGCACGGTCTCGTGATCCCCGGCGGCGGTGGCTCGTTCGCCCAGGTCGCCGCGGGCATGCAGTGGGCCGTCGCGCCGACCGACGCGACCGGCGCACCGGCCGGGCGTCCCGCGGACATCGTGAGCATGTCCCTGGGCGGCAACGGTTTCCACCAGGAGATGATCCAGCCGACGCGGGCGATCCGCGCGCTCGGCTCGTTCCCCGCCTTCGCCATCGGCAACAACTGCGGCTCGATCGGCACGGCCAGCCCCGGCAACGTGTTCGAGTCAGTCGCCGTCGGCGCCACCGACGGCTCCGACAACGTCGCGTCGTTCTCCTGCGGCGGTGTCGTCCGCAAGAACCAGTGGGCCGACCCGCCCGCCGACTGGCCGGAGAGCTGGGTCAAGCCCGACATCTCCGCACCCGGCGTCGACGTGTACTCGGCCTCGCCCGGCGGCGGCTACCGGACCCTGTCCGGCACCTCGATGGCCACCCCGCACACCGCGGGCACCGTCGCGCTGATGCTGTCGGCGGCCGGTGACCTGCCGGTGACCGAGGTGCTGGACGTCCTCGCGGACACGGCGTTCTGGGACGACCGGTACGCCACCGCCCCGCCCGACACCCGGTTCGGCCGGGGCCGGATCAACGCCTACGAGGCGGCGCGGTTCGTCGCGCTGGACTCCGGTGTGGAGGGCACGGTCACCGACGCCGCGACGGGCGCGCCCGTCTCCGGCGCGACCGCCACGATCGAACCGGGCGGCCGCAGGGTGACCACCGGCGCGGACGGCAGGTTCACCACCCGGCTCGAGCCGGGTGACTACACCATCACCACCGAGGCGTTCGGCTACGACTCCGCCACAGTGGACACCACGGTCGCGGCGGACTCCTTCGCCACGGTGGACGTCGCGCTCACCGCGCTCCCGAGCGGGCAGGTCACCGGCAAGGCGGTGCTGGACGCGTCCGGCGCCGGGCTGCCCGGTGCCACGGTGAAGGTGCTCGGCGTGCCGACGGACCTGTCGGCTACCACCGGCACCGACGGCGGCTACACGATCGCCGGGATCCCGGCGGGCACCTACCGGGTCGCGGCCACGCACCCGGTGTTCCGGGCACCCGCCCAGACCGAGGTGACGGTCACCGCGGGCCAGGCGACCACGGCGGACTTCACGTTCGGCGTGCCGCCGCGGTCGGTGGCCATCGTGGACAGTTCCGCGACCCGCGCCGCGGAGTACCGGGACGTCGTGTTCGCCCCGCGTGGCATCGACACCGCGATCTACGGCTGGGACCAGCTCGACCAGGCCGCGCGGCACGCCACGGTGGTGCTCGGCTACGGCACGTTGTCGAACTACAACCAACAGCGGTTCGAGGCCTTCCTGGACGCCACCGACGCCAGCGGCGCGGGCGTGATCTTCACCGACCACGCCTACACCACCGGCAACGGCATCCGGCAGCTGTCCCGCCACACCGGACAGCCGGTCTCGACCGGGTCCAACACCGGCGGCAGCGGCTCCGCCGAGTCGTTCTACGAGGTCACCGCGGAACACCCGCTGCTCGCGGGCTACGCGGTCGGTGACCGGATCCCGATCGACGTCAGCTCCAACCCGAAGTGGGCGGCCTGGTTCACCGGCTACGAAGGTGAGGGCAGGCAGACCATCGCGGGCTTCGGCCGCACCGCGGACGGTGTGCTGGGCGGCGGCATCGGCGTCGACCAGCGGGCGAACAACCGGCACGTGCTGCTGTCGCTGCACGGCGTGTCGGCGACCCGCGGCCCGGCGGACTGGACACCCGAAGCGACGGACCTGTTCCTGAACTCGGTCACGTGGGCCTCCCCCGCGCCGGATCCGAACCAGGCGTACTACGCGCTGTCCGATCTGCGGGTGTCGCCCGGCGTCGTGAAGGCGAGTGAGAACGTCACGGTGACCGCGCAGGTCAAGAACGTCGGCAAGACCGCGGGCACGTACAACGCCGAGCTGGAGGTCGGCGGCGCGGTCGAGGCGACCACCCCGGTGCAGCTGTCGGCCGGGCAGTCGAAGACGGTCACGTGGACCGTCGACCCCGACAGGCTCGGCACGTTCGCGGTCCGGGTCGAGTACCTGACCGGCTCGTTCCGGGTGCGCGCACCCCGCGTCGACCTCGTCGCGTCCACAGTGGACGCACCGGGGGCCGCCGCGGTCGGCGGGCTCGGCGGGGCCACGGTCGAGCTGATCGCCGGTGGCGCGGTCCGTCCGCTCGGGACGACCGACGCGGCGGGCAGGCTGTCGTTCGAGATCCCGGACCCGGTCGGCCGGTACACCGTCGTGGTGCGCAGGCCGACCCCCGAGGGTGGCGGCGACGCCTACCTGCTGCACCGCGAGATCACCGTGATCGACGACGACACGGTCTCGTTCGCACCACGGGTGCTCGCGTCCGGCGCACGGGCGTCGGTCGGCGAGAACTTCGCGGTGCGCGCGAACATCGCACTGGACGCCGCCGACGCACGGCACACCGGATCGGTGTTCCTGCGGCCGGAAGGCACCGCGCCGCACGGGTACCGCTACGAACCGGGCACCCTGGTGGCGACGCTGGACCGGTACGAGGCGGTCACCGTGCACTCGGTGGCGCACCTCGAGCAGGACTGGTTCCTGCCGAGCACCGTGGTCGGCGGGCTCGACTGGGTCGACCCGTACGACGTGTCGTTCTCCTTCGGCGGCCCCGCGCAGGTCTCCGTCGGTGACGTCGTCGCCGGCGCGGACGGCCAGGCCACCGTGGACTGGTCGGTGACCGACGCGCACGGCGTGCCGTTCGCGACGATCATGGCCTCGGACGTGCGGCCGTTCCTGACGCTGCCGGAACGGGCGGCGCTCGAGGACGTCGAGGGCCTGGTGCGGGCCGCGGTGCCGAACGAGCTCAAGCCGGTCCTGCGGTTGTTCGCACCCGACGGCACCCCGGTGCGCGCGGGCGCGGTCGACTGGGACGCGCGGCCGTTCACGTTCACGCTCGCGCCGGGCACCCCGGACGGGGCGTACCGGCTGGCGCTGGACGTGGACACCGGCGGCTACTCCGGTGACCTCACCGGCGAGGCGTCGCTGCGGGTCGGGTCGGAGCCGGTCGCCGAGGTGGCCGTGACGGACACGCGTGGCTCGTTCGTGCCGGGTACGCACACCCAGTACGACGTCCGCGCGGTCAACAGCGGCACCGCCGACTCCGGGCCGATGGCGTGGACGGTGCGGATCGCCGCCGGCCACACACTGGCACCGAAGGACGTGGTGCTGCGCCTGCGGGTCGGGAGCACGTGGCAGCGGGTGACGCTCACCCGTGACGGCGGCGCACTCACCGGCACCGTCGTCGCCGACGCGGCGGTCGCCGCCGGGTCCGAGCAGACCTGGCGGATGTCGTTGCTGCTGCGCACGGCAGGCACGTACACGGTCACCGACACGTTCTCCGGCACCGGTGTCTCCGTCACCAACGCCGACGAACTGCTGGTGGCCGAACCGGTAGGCGTCCGGTAGGGCACGGTCCGGTCCCGCGGCGCCGGTCGCCGCGGGACCGGACTCAGCCCAGTGCCGCCAGCTCGGCCCTGACCAGTTCCGCGTCGCGCAGGCCGAGCCCGGTGTAGACCGCGATCGACCGGTCGTGGTGGAAACGCGCGGTGGCGCCGGCTGGCGGTCGGCCTGGACTCCGAATCCTGTGGCTGGAAGCCGAAACCGGCGCGGTCACCGGGCACGACCACACCACCGGCCGGGTGCACGCGCTCGCCGCACACCCGGCCGTGGGGGTACTGGCCGCGACCGATCATGGACTGCGCCGCGTCGCCCCGGGTCAGGGGTAGGTCAGCAGTTCCTCCAGTGCCAGCGCGGTGTCCGGGTACTGACCGAGCAGAGCGCTGCCCGGCGTTTCCGGTGGCCCGCCGTCGCCCGTCTCCCAGGTGCCGTCGCAGCCCAGGAGGTCCGCGACCGCGTCGCACGTCGCGGGGTGGGCCGCCAGCAGCGGGAGACCGCGGCTCTGCCGCGCACGCCGCACCACCGGCACCGCTTCCTCCGCCAGCCACGGCGGCACCCACTCGTCCAGCGCCGCCAGCCTGCTCGGGAAGATCCGCCCGGCCTCGCGGATCAGCAGCGGCGCCAGGTCCGCGCCGCCGGCCTTCAGGGTGGTGATCAGGGTCGGCAGCCACGGCAGCAGCACCGGGTCCGGCAGGCGCGCGAACGCGTTCGACACCGCCTCCACCACGAAGTCGGCCAGCCCCGGCGCGGGTTCCAGCGCGTGCACGAAACCGCTGAGGTACCGAGGGTAGGCGGGCAGCACCAGCGGGTTGCCGAGCAGCTCGTCGCACCGCGTCCGCAGCTCCGCCCGCGACAGGGTGCCGAGCTGCACCTGCGCGGCCCACAGCAACGCCACCTTCGCCGGGTCCTCCGGGTGCGACTGCGCGACCGCCAGTTCCAGCTGGGTGCGGTCGCAGCCCAGCGACAGCGCCAGCCCTTCCATGCTGAACAGGAAGCCCAGCATCGCGGCCACCTGGTCGACGCTCGCGTCCTCGTCGGTGAACGCCGTCGGCAGCAGCGTGCAGTAGTGCGCGTAGCCGGTCTTGACGAACGACTCGATCCACGCGGGCAGCACCGGTTCGCTGGTCCGGTAGAACGCCAGCAGCCGCCGCACCCGCCGCAGCACCTCCGGTGCGCCGTCGGCACTGCGCTCGGTCGCCAGCACCTCGAGCGCGCGGGTGCCCAGCTCGCCGGCGAGGCGGTGGCTGCGCAGGTACAGCGTCGCGTCCTCGACGGCCGCCAGCACGCTCGCCGCGGTCGCCCTCGGGCCGTACGCGCCGCGCCGCAGGCGTTGCTCGAGGACCTGTTCGATGCTGACGCCCTCGTAGCCCAGCTCGATGAGCGCACGCTGGTGCGTGCCGATCGCGAGGTCCCACGACTCCTGGATGGGGCGTTCGCCGAGGCGCCGCTCCCCCATGATCGGCCGCGCCGCGCCGTACGGCATCAGGTACCGCAACATCCACAGCAGGTCCGAACACGGCTCGAGGTCCGGGTTGGACGCGATGTCGAGCAGTGCCCGCCGCACGCCGCGCTGCTGGAGGTTGAGCTCCAGCGGCGCGAGCCGGTCGTACACGTCGCGGGCCAGCGGCGGCAGCGCGTCGTAGCCGACCTGGCCGATCCGGTCGCCGCCCATCATGATCTCGACGATGCGGCGCACGTCCCGGCGGCCCGGCACGGTGTCCTTCTCGATGCACGTGACGGCCGCGTCCTGGAAGTCGTACGGGGTGGGCTTGGCCCGGTCCCGCATGCCCGCCAGCAGGATCGACGTCTCGAACACCGCGATGGCGTCGGCGGTCGAGGAGAGGTAGCCGTTGCGGCGCGCGGCGCGCACGACCTCCACCGACCAGCCCAGCAGCTCGGCCTCGTCGAGGCGGTCGAGCACGGGCGGCCGCTGGAGGAACCCCGTCAGGTGGTCCGACGGGGCGATCTCCGGTGCGGGAGCGGGAAGCGCGGCGGCTTTCTTCTTCTTGGCGCCACCGGCCTGCCCGGCGAGCCGGAACGGCTGCACCTTGGTGCGCTTCAGGTTCTTCGCCCACTCCGTCGCCGCGATCGACACCGAGCCGGCGGCCAGGCCGAACTGTGCCTCGATCGCCGCGTGGCTGGACGGGATCAGGCCGTGCTGCCACTTGCTCGCGGTGCGCGGGCTGATCTCGAACGTGCCGGTGCCCGCGGTGCCGTTGACGCCGAACTCCGCTACCCGGCTCGACGCGTGGAACGCGCCGCACACGTAGAGGCAGTCGGCGACGTCGGTGCCGGTCGCGTCCAGGTGCTCCCGCATGCGTGTCCACATGTACCGCTCGCGGTCCTCGTCCACCCGCACCCGGTGCGGGTCACCGGGCGCGAGACGCCGGAACAGGCTGCCGATCAACAGCATCACCTGCCGGTAGGTGTCGTGGTCGCTGTCGCCGAGCGGCAGCTCGACGTACTGGTGCCACCACTCCGACCAGTGCCGCACCCTGCCGTGGTGCAGCAGGTGTTCCTCCAGCTCGGCGAACCGCGGCCGCAGGTCGCCGATCTCCACGCCGACCGCGTCGCCGTGCAGTGCCGCCTCCTCATCGGGCGGGGCTGAGTCCGGGTCCGTCTGCTGCGCCTCGGTTCCCCGGTTGTCCCACTGGAAGACGTGGTCGGAGGACCGGTCCACGAGGACCAGCTCCACGCCGGGTGTGTCCAGCGCGTAGGAGATCGCCTGGTACTCGGCCGACGCCTCGGTGATCGGCGCGACCACCGACAGCGGCGCCCACTCGGCGGGGAAGCCGTCGACGTCGGTGGCGAACGCCTGCACCGCCACGGGGAGCCTGCAGTTGCGCAGCTCCGTCAGCAGCGGCGCCATGTCCTCGCACAGCTCCAGGTAGATCACCTTCGGCTGCTTCTCCCGCAGCCGCCGCGCCATCGCGACGGCCGACGCGGGCGAGTGGTGGCAGACCGGGAAGATCTCCAGGGGTTCGGCCACGGCGCGGTCGACGTCGTCGACGATGCCGAGCAGGATGCCTTCCAGCGCACCGGGCCCGTCGGCGAACGTGGCCGCGGCTTCGGAGAGCTGCGTGCGCAGTGCCTCGAACTCACTCACGACGACACCTCGCCTGCCCCGCCCGACGCTCTCCATATGGCAACGAACGAACCGCCCATCCTGCTCCCCGAACCGGTACGAAAGCTCCCTGAACCCGTGCGAAAGTCCCATTCGCACGCCCAACCGCGGGTGCGGTGCCGTGCTGAGCGTCGACGGTTCGCTCCGCGAGCTCCGCTCACGACAGGGTGGCGATCGTGTCGCGGCCGCCCTCGAGGAACTCCGGCCAGTCGCCGCCCTCGTCCTTGCTGCGCGGCTCGACCACGCCGTGCAGGTACTTGTTGAGGATCGCGAGGTCCTCCGGCGCGCGCCGGGACAGCGACCCGACGAGCGACGACGCGAGGGTGCGGGCGGTCAGCGCCTGCTGTCCGAAGAAGTTGCTGTGCAGGATCGCGTCCTCCAGCACCCCGATCTGCTCGGCGGTGGACAGCGCGGACTCCAGCTTCTCGTCGTCGCTGCCCGCCGCGGCCGCCGAGGCACGCAGGTCCGCGAAGCTGCGCAGCAGCACGTCGAGCAGCGTCGGCGGCACGTCCAGCTCGATCTGGTGGCGGCGCAGCAGTTCCTCGGTGCGGAAGCGGACGATCTCCGCCTCGCTCTTCTTGTTCGTCACCACCGGGATCCGCACGAAGTTGAAGCGCCGCTTCAGCGCCGATGACAGGTCGTTGACGCCCCGGTCGCGGCTGTTGGCGGTCGCGATGATCGAGAACCCGGGCTTGGCGAACACGATGTTGTCGCTGTTCCCGTCGCTGTTCCTGTCACCGCCCAGCTCCGGCACGGAGATGTACTTCTCCGACAGGATCGAGATCAGCGCGTCCTGCACGTCGCTGGTGGAGCGGGTCAGTTCCTCGAAGCGGCCGATGGAACCCTGCTCCATCGCGGTCATGATCGGCGACGGGATCATCGACTCCCGCGACTGTCCCTTCGCGATGACCATGGACACGTTCCACGAGTACTTGATGTGGTCCTCGGTGGTGCCCGCCGTGCCCTGCACGACGAGCGTCGAGTTGCGGGAGATCGCGGCGGACAGCAGCTCGGCCAGCCAGCTCTTGCCGGTGCCGGGGTCACCGATCAGCAGCAGACCGCGGTCCGAAGCGAGCGTGACGATGGCGCGCTCGACGAAACTCCGGTCCCCGAACCACTTCTGTGCGATCTCCCGGTCCAGGCCGTCGGCGCGCTCGGCGCCCAGGACGAACAGGCGGACCATCTTCGGGGACAGCCGCCAGGCGAACGGCTTGGGGTTGTCGTCGACCGACTCGAGCCAGTCCAGCTCGTCGGCGTACTTGAGTTCGGCGGGGGCGCGCAACAGGTCGGACATGTAGGACAGGCCTTTCTGGGGATCAGGAAGTAAGGAAAGTCTTGAGCTCGTGCACGAGCTTGCCGATGTGGCCGGAGATCACTGGTGTGCCGAGGTCCTTGAAACGCTCCCGGAACCACGGGTTGACGGCACCGCGGCCACCGCTGGTGACCGAGCCGACGGGGATGAACTTCGCGCCGGAGCGGTGGATCGCCGCCATGGACTCGAACAGCTGCTCGACCCGCGTCTCGTAGAAGTCCGAGATCCACACGACGACGGTGTTGCGCGGCTCGGCGATCTTCGGCTGTGTCAGCCCCATCGCGACCATGCCGTCGTTGCCGCCACCGAGGTTGGTGCGCAGCAACGTCTCGAACGGGTCGTGGACCCACGGCGTGAGGTCCAGGGCCTGGGTGTCGTAGGCGATCAGGTGCACGTCCACCTTCGGCAGCCCGGCGAAGATCGACGCGAGGATCGCGCAGTTGACCATCGAGTCCACCATGGACCCGGACTGGTCGACGACCGCGATCAGCCGCTGCGGGGTCGTCTTGCGCGCGGTCTGCTTGTAGTACAGGCGGTCGACGTACAGCCGCTCCTCGTCGGGACTCCAGTTGACGAGGTTCTTCCAGATCGTGCGGTCGAGGTCGAGGTTGCGGTAGACCCGTTTGGGCGGCACGCTCCGGTCCACCGCGCCGACCGACGCCTTCTCCACCTGGGTGCGCAGCACCTCGGCGACCTCGTCGACGAACCGGCGGATCAGCGACTTGGCGTTGGCCAGCGCCACCCCGGACAGGTTGTTCTTGTCCCGCAGCAACTGTTCGATCAGCGACATGCTCGGGGTGAGCTGCGCGGCCAGCGTGGGATCGGCGAGCACCTCACGCAGCTGCATGCGGTTGACGAGGTCGGCCTCGAGGTCGGCCAGCTCCGGGCCGATGCCCGGCATCAGCGTGCTGAGGTCCGGCATCGGCGCGCCGCCGCTCGTGCCCCGCCCGGACCGGCCCCGCAGATCCCCCGGCCGGCAGCCGAGTGCCCGCTCCAGCCAGCCAGCGTCCGCCTGCCACTGGGACAGCTGTCCCGCGGTGACGTTGCCGGCCCCGGTGGCGAAGACGTTCAGCAGCACCTTCGACACCAGTGCCGCGCGCCGCACCTCGGCGGCCCCGTCTCGCTCCGCAGTGCCGTCCCGCTCCGCGGTGCCGTCCCGCTCCACAGTGCCGTCCCGCTCCACAGTGCCGTCCCGCTCCACAGTGCCGTCCCGCTCCACAGTGCCGTCCCGCTCCGCAGTGCCGTCTCGCTGCGCAGTGCCGTCTCGCTGCGCGCTGGCCTCGGGCACCATCAGGCCGTCGAACTCGGCGGCCAGCTCGGGGTGGCGCTGGACGATCGCGTCGACGGACGCGTGCGGGTCCAGCAACGCGGGCGGCAGGCCGAGGTCGTCGACGACGGCGACGCTCGCCGACTCCAGGCTCGCCTGCTCCTCGTGGTCGAAGAGCCGCGCGAGGAGCCGCCAGTACAGGACCTGGCGGCGGTTGTCGTGGGTGCTCACTTGCGCAGCAACCTCCCCGCCCGCTCCCGCAGCACGGTCACCGCGTCGGTGGCGGCCTTCTCCGCCTTGACGCCGTTCTTGTCGGTCGTGCCACCCGCCCACGCTCCCGCGTGGACCGCGACCGCCTTCTTCTTGATCGTGGTCTCGACGGCGAGCGGCTGGACGGTGAACGTCCCGTCGTCCCAGCGGAGCAGTCCAATGCACGCACCGGACGCGGCGACCGCCTCCGGGGTGAGCGGTCCCGCCGAGGGGACGCGGTCGGTGTCGACCGGCAGCCGGTGCCCCGCGACCGTGAACGTGAGCGCGTCGCCGTCCTTGTCCACGGTGTAGCCCTCCAGGAAGACCGGCACGGCGATGCGCGCCGGATGCCGGTCCAGTGGCGCGGGCACCGGTGCGGTCGCGGTGGCCAGCGCGACGCGGGCCGTGGCGAACGCGTCGGCGGCCGCGCCGGGACGGGCGTGCTCGTCGTCCCAGACCAGGTCACCCTCCTCGGTGACCGGCATGCCGTCGAGGTCCATCGAGCGGCCGTCGCCGACGGCCGCGAGGAGCGACAGGTGCGGGCGAAGCAGCTGCCAGATCCCCGCGCCGAGCACGGTGTCCGGCTTCGGCACCGACACGCTGGCCCGCACGAGCCGTGGCGGGCCGCCGTCCGAGGGCTCGAACACCGCGTGCACCTGCGCCTGCGCGGCGGTCGCGTGCTCGTGCAGGTCCACGCCGAGCGGAAGGACGCGGCCGGTCGCCGTTCCCGCCGGGACCGCGCCGGCGGACAGCGTCAGCATCATCGCGCGCGACCACAGGTCACCCCAGCGGCGGGCGGGGACGCGGTCGAGCGCGGCACCAGGACAGGACGCGGCCAGCTCGGCGGCGAACCCGTCGAGGAGTGCGGCAAGCCGCCGCAGGGCCGGGTCCGGGAGCATCGCGGAGATCACCTGCCCGGCCCCGGAGACGAGGTCGTGGTCGATGCCCCGCCACCCGGCACGCGCCAGGTCGGACAGCCAGGAACGGGCCGCGGCGAGGACGTTCGGCGACCGCGCTTCCCTGGCAGCCGAGGCGATCCCGGCATCACCGGACCTGCCAGTGGCCTCCTCGACGCGGGCGGTCAGCGCGTCGTGGACGGAGCCGAGCAGCGCGGTGCGGGCGGCGGCGATGGCGACGAAGTGGTCCTCGCTCGCGGCGCCGGCCGCGACCTTCTCCACGGCTTCCGCGACACGGCCGGCCAGCGGTGTGGCCGCGACCGCGTCGGCGAGTTCGGTCAGGGCCGCGACCTGGGCCGGTTGCGGGCGCAGCAGCCCGGCGACGAGTGCCTGGTCCCCGGCGTCGACCGCCGCCATGGCCTCGTCGAGCCCCGGGATCGCCTCGTCGAGCAGGTCGGCCCGCATCACACCACCGCCCTGGTCGGCGGGAACCACTGCATCTCGGGCAGCGGCGCGGTGGTCGGCGGCAGCTCCAGATAGGCGAGGTGGCGCAGGAACTGGCTGAAGACCGTCGCGGCGGCGGCGCTGTCGCCCTGGGATGGCCGCGTGCTCATCATGTCCCGCGCGATCGCCTGCCCGGTCGGCTCGTCGGGCTCCACCTTCAGGTAGCGGGCGACCCGCTCACCGCCGTACTGCAGCACCGCCTCGTTGACCATGGCCAGGATGTGGTTGCAGAACATGCCCCGCGCACCGCCACAGGGCCGGTTGTTGTTGGTGCTGCAGGCGAACGTGTGGCTGCCCGCCTCGACCGAGGAGACATAGACCCGCCCGATGTCCGAGCCGCTCGACACCACGCCCTGCAGGCGGCCGTCGGCGAGCTCGACGAACGGAACCTTCGCGAGCTTGCGCGGCCGAGCGGGTGGCAACACCCGCGCCGTGCTGGACCTCTCCCAATCGGGCCCTCTACCGTCGGACACGCACCATCTCCCTTGCGCCGCATGGACTTCGTGCCCCTGCGTGGAGCACGAGAAGAACCTATCGGCGACCACCGACAATTTCGGGCGATCCCGGGAAGTACCTGATCAACAGCGTCGGAAGGGCCTCAGCGGGCCGCCTCCTCCAGCTCCGTCAGCGCCCGTTCGACCTCGGTCAGCTCGGCATCGGTCCCGGCCGCCTCGACGTCGCGCAGCAACAGCACGTACCGCTCGGCGAGGTCCGCCTGGCGACGGGCGGCGCGCGCGTTGCGCGGCGCCTCCGGGTGCAGGACGGTGTCGGCGAGCCGGTTGAGCCGCGTGCCGACCTCCGCCACCCTGGTCCGCGTCGCGGCCGCCCGCGTCCGCCGCCTGCCCGCGAGCCAGCCGGCCGCGCGCAGCAGCATGAACAGCGCGACCGTGCCCGCGAGGATGCCGACGAGCGCGAGGACCACCTGCCAC
This sequence comes from Actinophytocola algeriensis, assembly GCF_014203735.1. Taxonomy (GTDB): domain Bacteria; phylum Actinomycetota; class Actinomycetes; order Mycobacteriales; family Pseudonocardiaceae; genus Actinophytocola; species Actinophytocola algeriensis. The sequence goes on from NZ_JACHJQ010000002.1 coordinate 88,817, forward strand.
GCCTGCGGCGCGTCCGGGGTGGGCGGCGGGGGCACGACCACGCCCCGGCGCGGCACCCCGTTCGGGCTGTCCCGCATCGTGTAGTGGTCGAAGGTGTAGACGTACTCCTCGACCTCGGCGAACTTGTCGGTGTCGGTGACCCGGAAGTGGGTGCCGAGGTTGACGCCGCCGACCACGCCGGTCACGTAGTCCTCCGGGTCGACCGGGTTGTCGTCGTTGGCGAACTCCGGGCCGACGCAGTACTCGGCGTCGTACTCGTCGTCGTCGTCGAACGCGTACAGGATCACCACCGACGTGGCGACCAGGTCGGCGATCTCCGCGCACCGCTCCGCCCGCGGGTCGGTCCGGTAGGTGGGGTCGTCCAGCAACGGCCGGGCCAGCAGCACCAGCACGATCGCCCGGTCACCGATCAGCTGGCGGGACCGCTGCGCGTCGACGATCCCCGGCCCGCCCGGCTCCTCGTACACCGACGTGGTGCGCAGGCCCTCGACCACCTTCCGCGCCTGGGCCGACACCGGGGTGGGCGGCTCGGACACGACGAACACGAGCACGCCGACCACCGCGCCCAGCGCCAGGGCCGCGTACAGCCAGCGCGGGAGGCCCAGCCACTTCTTCGCCCCGGCGCTCATCGGGCCTTCTTCCAGACCGCTTTCGGTGCGGACTCCGCACCCGGCTTCTTCTTCCGTTTCTTCTTGTGCGGCTTGGGTTCCGCCCGATCCTCGGGAGCCGGCTCGGTCAGCAGCGCGAGCCCTTCCTCCGCGACCCGGCGGACCTCCGCCATCGCCACCGAGGTGTGCGCCTGGTCGTAGAGCAGCCGGGCGGTGGCGTGCCGCTCGACCACGGTCGGATCGGCCGGGTCGCCGCTCTCCTCGGCCGACAGCACCCGGGCACCGAGGTCGCCGATCACCGCCATCGCCGACGCCGTCTCGGTCCGCAGCTCCAGCTCCGCGTCGGCCGCCCGCCGGCGGTGGCGGAGCACCCCGGCGCCACCGATCACGACCGCCGAACCGACGAGCACCCACGGGGCGAGCGCGGAGACCGCGCGCTGGACGTCGAACGGCACGGACCTCGGCTGGGGCGGCGGCTGCGGGAAGCCCCACGAGGTCTCGGCGAGCAGCAGGTCCAGCCGTTTGACGGTGTCCCGCAGCAGGGAGTGGCCGCTGCCGCCGGACAACAGCGAAAGGTCGGCGTCCCCGTAGGCGAACGCCCGGGCGGCGAGCGCCTTGTCCTGGTCCGGGGCGACGATGTCGAGCCACTGGCCGTGCAGCACCAGCACCACGTCGTCGGGGAACGCCGAGCCGAGCGGGGTGGCGTAGTCGACCACCGGCTGCCCCGGCTCGAGGAACGGGAACGCGGCGACGCGGATGCCGAGGTCGTTCTCGCTCCGCGAGATCTCCACGACCCAGTCCTCGATGAGCTCGGTCCGGCCGGGCGCGTTGTAGACCGGGTGCTCCCGCAGCGCGGCGACCAGCTCAGCGACCCGGTCCGGTGCCGCGGGCACGGGCGCCGGGTGGGTGATCTCGACGTCCTCGGCGGCCTCCGGCGGCAGCCCTCTCCCGAGCCGGGCGAACACGATCAGGCGCTCGGTGATGTCCTGGTTCGCGGTCGTGGTGCGCAGCTCGTCGAAGTCGGCCGGGAGCCGGTGCTTGCGGACCGACAGCGCGGCGTACATCGTGACGTCCAGGCCGGTGACGACCACGACCGGCACCTCCCGGTCGAGCGCCCAAGCCTGGATCGGGCGTGTGACGATCTCGCCGTACTGGTTGTCGTCGCCCTTCCTCGGGTACAGGTCGTAGTCCACCTCGGGCAGCAGGACGAGGCGGACGGCCCCGCCCAGCTCCTCGCGCACGCGTGCCTCGTCGAACCGGGCGATGGTCCCCGGCGCGCGGATGACCTGTTCCCCGTCGGCCAGCGCGGCGAGGATCGGCTCCGGGTCGACGGGCCCGGCGGGCTGTGCGGCCGCGGGCGCGGCGGCCATCCCGAGGACCACGAGCAGGAAGACGAGGGTCACGCGCACGCGCGCAGCATTCCAAACCGGACAGCGGTGGTGGGACACCTCCCGCCGATATGCCCCAGAACGTGATCTTTCTCCCGTCCGAGGGGCCGGTGGTGCAGGATGGTCCCCGTGACGCTTCGACGACTCGTGGCGGTGTTCCTGCTCAGCGGCCTCGCGGTCGTGGCCACCGCGACACCGGCGGTCGCGCACGCCGAGCTGATCGGCAGCGACCCGGCGCAGGGCGCGGCCCTGGCGACGCCACCCCAGCAGGTCCGGCTGACCTTCAACGAGCCCGTCACGCTCGGCGCCACCCCGGTGGCGGTCACCGGGCCCGGTGGCGCGGCGTGGACCGTCGGCGCCCCCGTGGCGGACGGGGCCGTGGTGACCGCGCCGGTGCGGGCGAGCGGGCCGGCCGGGACCTACTCCGTGATCTACGAGATGGTCTCCAAGGACGGTGACACCGTCCGGGGCGCCGTCACGTTCACACTCACCGCCGCCGTGGCGCCACCACCCACCACGACAACCACGACGACAACCACGACGACGACCACCACGACCGCGCCGCCCACCATCGAGGCCGCGCCGCCCACGACGCCGGTGGCACCCGCCGCGGACGGGTCCACGGACGACGGCGGGATGCCGGGGTGGGTGTGGGTGCTCGGCGCGGTCGTCGTGCTCGCCGTCGGTGCCGTCGTGGTGCTACGGCTGGTGCGGAACAAGAAAGCCTGAGTCCAGCACGCAGTGCGTGCCGCGGTAGATCGTCGGCAGGCACTTGTTGCAATGGGTGCACAGCGAGCGGGTGTCCGGTGTGGACCGGAGCCTGCGTGGCAGGTCCGGTTCGCGCAGCAGAGCGCGGGCCATGGCCACGAACGCGAACCCTTCGGTCACCGCGGCCGCCATGGTCTCGCGGCGGGTGATGCCGCCGAGCAGGATCAGCGGCAGCCGCAGCTCCGCGAGGAACCGGCGGGCCTCCGGCAGGAGGTACGCCTCGCGGAACGGGTACTGGCGGAGGAAGGCCCGTCCGCCGAGCCGCAGGCCCCACCGCAGTGGCGGTGGGAACGCCGCGGCGAACTCGCGGACCGGTGCGTCGCCGGTGAACAGGTACATGGGGTTCAGCAGTGAGCTGCCCGCGGTCAGCTCGAGCGCGTCGACGGTGCCGTCGCGTTCGAGCCACGCGGCGACCAGCAGGCTCTCCTCGAGCCCCAGTCCGTCACGCACGCCGTCGCTCATGTTGAGTTTGGCGGTGATCGCCACGCGGTCGCCGACCGCGTCCCGCACCGCGCGGGTGACGTCGAGCGCGAGCCGGGCGCGGTTCGCGAGGCTGCCGCCGTGGCGGTCGCCGCGCTCGTTGAGCCGGGGGCTGAGGAACGCGCTCACCAGATAGTTGTGTCCACAGTGGACCTCGACGGCGTCGAACCCGGACTCGACGGCGAGCCGGGCGGCGTCCGCGTGCGCGGTGACGATCCGCTCGAGGTCCGCCTCGGTCGCGGCCTTCGTCATCCGGAAACCCAACGGGGAGAACGCCTTCCCCGGCGCGATCGCCGGCGACCGGTTCGGCGCCGCGTTCGCGACCGGGCCCGCGTGCCCGATCTGGGCGGCGACCGCGGCGCCCTCGGCGTGGACGGCGTCCGTCAGCCGCCGCAGGCCGGGCACGGCCTCGGGACGCAGCCAGATCTGCCGCCGGTGGGTGCGTCCCTCCGGGCTGACGGCGAGGTACGCGACGGTCGTCATCCCCACGCCACCGGCCGCGTGCCGCCGGTGGAAGTCGATCAGCTCGGGAGTGACCAGGGCGTGCGGGGTCCGCCCTTCGAACGTGGCCGCCTTGACGATCCGGTTGGGCAGCGTGACCGGACCGAGCCGTGCCGGGGCGAACACCTCGGCGGTCACGCGTCGAGTCCCGCCATGACGAAGGTGCGCAGCGTGCCGGGTGGCGCCGGCTCGCCGGGCGCGTCGGCGAGCGGGTCACCGAAGTGCTGGAGCACGAGCGCGAACGCCAGTGCCCACCGGCGCGCCGCCTCCCGTTCGGTCAGGTCCTGGCGCGTCGCGCGCAGCAGCCGCGCCCACGGTTCGAGCCCGAACCACCGCGCGGTGAACGCCGCTGGCAGACCTCGCCGCCGCCCCAGCACGAACCGGGCGAGCAGGTGCAGCCGCAGCCTGCCGAGCGGGTCGGCGGCGAGCTCGACCAGCGGCGTGATCACCACGTCCACCAGGTCGGCAACCGACGGGGGCACACCGTCTTCCGCGCGGGCGGAGAGGTCGGCGAGCGCGTCCTGCCACAACGGACCGAGCCGGTCCTCCAGCAGCGCCGCGACCAGCGCGTCCTTCGAGCCGAAGTGGTAGTGCACGGCGGCGGGGTTCATCCCGGCCGCCACGTTCACCGACCGCAGCGACAACCGCTCGTAGCCGGACTCCAGCAGCGCCCGCTCCGCGGCCGCGAGCAACCGCTCCCGGGCCGTCCCGGCCTCCGCTGTGGTCGACGGTGTTTTCGGCACCACCCCAGCACAACACACCGGCCGCACCGATTCAAGCACTGATTGAATCAGTGCTTGAACGACGGTCACGTAAGCTGGCCGGAACTTTGCCGAGGACGGGAGCCGAGCGGGTGCGCACAGGGGCGAGGACGGGCCGGTCCCGGCTCCTGCTCGTCGTGCTGCTGGCGGTGCTCGGCCTGGGCGCCGCCGTGGCGCCCGCCGCCGCCAACGGCTACCCGGCACCGCGACAGCCGGTGCTCACCGGCACCGTGAAGACCGCGCCGTCCATCCAGGACGAGCTGCGCGACTGGCTGCGGCTCTCGGGAGCGGCACGTCACACGCACGCCACGGCGCCGCCGGACACCTGGTCGGCCGTGTGCCCGCAGAACCCGGGCGAGCACGGCTCACGCGGACGACTGTCCGCACGTGAGTCCGGCGCCGCCGGGATGGCGGGCCCGACCACGACGTCGCGGTCGAGCCGGGCACCTCCGCGCGCGTGACCTGAGTCCCCGCACCCGCCGCGCGCCCCATGGCGCGCGCCGTTGACCCGTAACCACTTCCACCGTGCCGGGCACAGCCTCGACCGCGCGTCCTTCCGCGACCGCGGCGCCGACAGCTGCCCTGGCACGGCCATGACCTCCCGAGGATCGAGACATGTCTGTTGTCGTGCTGGTGCTGTTCTTCTCCGTGATCGCCGCCGTGATCGGCGCGCTCGCCGCGATGGTCGTGAAGGACAAGCCGCTGTACGGCGTGTACGCGCTGTGTGTCCTGATGGGCCCCGGCACCATCCTGGGCTTCACGTACCTGGTGGTGTCCGGCGGCTGACCCCGTGCGGCGGCAGGGCCCTTCGCCTCTTGTCCGGACTGGCGCGGGGCACTGATACTCGACACAATTCTGGTCGGGTCGCAATGGGGTTGGGGAATGTTCGCAGCGGACGGCGGCCTCGTGCCGCGCGCGCCCGGTCTTCCGGACGGTCTTCACGTGTGCGTGACCGGCGGCCGGTACCACGGCCAGCACGGTGAGGTCGTCGCGCGCGCCCCCGACCTGCGCCCCGGCTCGGCCTGGGTGGCGATGGCCGGCTCGGGCACCCATCTCGTGCCCGCGTACCGCCTCGCGCCCTGCGACGACTGCCTGCCGGCCGACTGACCGGCACCGGCACTCCCCCGCGTTCCATTCGGGTGACAACGGTGGTCTAGACCTTGCTATTTCTGTGGTCTAGACCACATTGTTCAGGTGGGCTTCGACCACACCCCTGCTACCCGACCGGAGGAGTCCGATGTCATCCAGACCGAGGCGTTTCGGCGCTCTGCTGTTCGCCATCACCGTCGCGTTGACCGGCCTGAGCGCGGGCCCCGCGCAGGCCGCGACCAACCCCACCGCCACGTTCGCCAAGGTCTCCGACTGGGGCACCGGGTTCACCGGCCAGGTCGTGGTCAAGGCGGGCACGAGCGCACTGTCCGGCTGGACCGTGGAGTTCGACCTGCCTGCCGGCACCAGCATCGGGTCCGCGTGGGAAGCGGACATGACCCGCACCGGCGACCACTACCGGTTCGTCAACCGGCACTACAACGGCAGCGTGCCGGCGGGCGCCACGACCGCGTTCGGCTTCAACGGCGCAGGTCCCGGCGCACCGCTCAACTGCACGGTGAACGACAGCCCCTGCGACGGCTCCTCAGGCCAGCCCGACACGGTGGCGCCTTCCGTGCCCGGCGGCCTCACCGCGGGCGACCCCACCAGCACCTCGGTCCCGCTGAGCTGGAGCGCGGCGAGCGACAACGTCGGCGTCACCGCGTACGAGGTCCTCGTCAACGGCCAGACCACCCCGTCGGGCACCACCCCGTCGACCTCGTTCACCGTCGGCGGCCTGCAGCCCGACACCGCCTACACCTTCCGCGTGCGCGCACGCGACGCGGCAGGCAACGTCTCCGCGCTCAGCGCGTCCGTCTCCGCGACCACCGACGAACAGGGCGGTCCCGGCCCCGGCGGGAAACGCAAGGTCGGCTACTTCACCCAGTGGGGCGTCTACGACCGCGCCTACTACGTGAAGAACCTCGACACGTCCGGCTCCGCCGCGAAGCTGACGCACATCAACTACGCGTTCGGCAACATCGACTCCTCCGGCCGCTGCTTCCAGGTCAACCAGCTCGGCCAGGGCGACGCGTGGGCCGACTACCAGCGCCGGCTCACCGCGGACCTGACCGTGAACGGCCAGGCCGACGTCTACAACCAGCCCCTCGCGGGCAACCTCAACCAGCTCAAGCAGCTCAAGGCGAAGTACCCGCACCTGAAGGTCAACCTCTCCCTCGGCGGGTGGACCTGGTCGAAGTACTTCTCCAACGCCGCGCAGACCGCCGCGTCCCGGCAGGCGCACGTGTCGTCCTGCCTCGACATGTGGATCAAGGGCAACCTGCCGCAGCTCGGCGGTGAGCCGCAGGGCGGTCCTGGTTCGGCGGCCGGCGTGTTCGACGGCATCGACCTCGACTGGGAGTGGCCGGGCAGCGAAGGCAACACCGGCAACGTGATCCGGCCCGAGGACAAGCAGAACTTCACGCTGCTCCTGGCGGAGTGGCGCCGCCAGCTCGACGCGTACGGCACCACGACCGGCAAGCACTACGAGCTGACCGCGTTCCTGCCCGCCGACCCGGACAAGGTGACCGCGGGCTTCGAGGTGAACCGGATCTTCGACCACCTCGACTTCGGCACGGTGCAGGGCTACGACCTGCACGGCGGCTGGGAGCCCGTCACCAACAACCAGTCCGCGATCCGGCTGCCTGCCGGTGACCCCGGCCCCAAGCCGTACAGCATCGAGATCGCGGTCAACGCGTGGCGGAACGGTGGCGCACCGGCAGGCAAGCTCGTGCTCGGCATCCCGTTCTACAGCCGCGGCTGGACGGGTGTGGGCAGCGCGAACAACGGCCTGCACCAGACCGCGTCCGGTCCAGCGCCGGGCCGGTACGAGGCGGGGATCAACGACTACAAGCTGATCAAACCGTTGCTCGGCAGCGGGTACACCCTCCACCGGGACGCGCAGTCCGGGCACGCGTGGCTGTTCAACGGCAGCACGTTCTGGACCTACGACGACCCGGTGGAGATCGCCCGCAAGACGGCCTGGATCAACGCCAACGGCCTGGGCGGCGCCATGATCTGGTCGATGGACGGCGACACGGCGAACGGTGAGCTGATGACCGCCGTGCACCAGGGCATCGGCTGAGACCGGACAGATGACAGACCGCCCCCGCACCGTGGGCTGTGCGGGGGCGGTCTCCGTCTTCGGGTCAGATGTTGACGCCGCGGGAACGCAGCCACGGCAGCGGGTCGATCTTGCTGCCGTCCTGGTGCACCTCGAAGTGCAGGTGCGGGCCGGTCGACTGGCCGCGGTTGCCGATCGTCGCGATCTGCTCGCCCGCGGCGACCTGCTGCCCGACGTTCACCAGTGACTCGTTGATGTGGCCGTACACCGTGACGACACCGCCGGCGTGCTGGACGCGCACCCACAGCCCGAAACCGCTCGCCGGACCGGAGTCGATCACCTCGCCCGCCATGGCGGAGTAGATCGGCGTGCCGATGCTGTTGGCGATGTCGATGCCGTAGTGGATGGTGCCCCAGCGGGCGCCGTAGGTGGAGGTCAGCCTGCCCTGCGCGGGCAGCGCGACACCACCGGTCGCGTCGATCACGTTGCTCTGCGACGCGAGCCCGGCCCTGCGGTTCGCCAGCTGCTCGACCTCGGCCTTGGCCGCGTCCTGCGCGGCGACCGCCCCGTTGTACGCCTTCTCGGCGGTCACCTTCGCGGTGTTCGCGGCGTCGCGCTGCCGCGTCACGTCGGTGAGCGCGGACTGCGCCGCGCGGTCGGCCTCGGACTTGGCCGCGACAGCCGCCTGTGTGGCGGACAGGACGTCGTTGTTCTTGCCCGCGAGCATGGTGATCATCGACGCGCGGTCCAGCAGGTCCGACGGGTCGCGCGCACCGACGTAGGCACGCACGGAGAAGGGGTCGCTGCCGTGGCGGTAGCTCGCCGAGGCGAACTTGTCGAACTCGACCCGCTGGTCACGCTCACGTGTGGTGGCGGCGTCGGCCTCCGCGCGGGTCGTCGTCACCTTGTCCTGCGCCTTCGCCACGGCCGCGTTCAGCTGGTTGAGCTTCGTCTCCGCGGCCGTGAACTGCTGGAACTTGTCGGCCAGCTGCTTCTGCGCGGCCGTGAGCTCGGCGTCGGCCGCGGCGATCTGCTCCTCGACGGACTCGGGCTGCGCGGCCACCGCGGACGGACCCGTCAGCACGGTGGCGGCGGTCAACAGGGCGACCAGCGTCGTGAACATGGCTCGCGTCAGTACTCGACGCGGACCCATAGGCACTCCAGGGGTACAGGGCCGCGCGGTGCGGGGGAACACCGTGCGCACCCGGGGGCGGGGGCGCCGCCACTATGCCCGCAGCTTCCCGCGGGGAGCCAGGCATGTTGAGATGAATCACAACATTCCGGTAACGGAGACGACACGTAATGCATCCGGCCGTTGACAAGTTCAGGGCGCGGCGCCCGGCAGGTCCAGGGAGAACGTCGCTCCCCCGCCCTCCGGCGAGGTCAGCCGGACGGTGCCGCCGTGGGCCTCGGCGATGGCGTGCACGATCGCGAGCCCCAGACCCGCGCCGGCGCGATGACCTGCCGCGCCGCCGGTCGAGCCGCGGGCGAAGCGGCCGAAGATCGTCTCGCGGTCGGGCTCCGGCACGCCGGCGCCGTGGTCGGTGATCCAGAACGTCACCTGGCCGTCGTGGCAGGACGAGCCGACCTGGATCTCGTCGCCCGCCGTCGTGTGCTGGACCGCGTTCTGCGCCAGCTGCACGACTGCTTGTGTGACACGTTGCGGGTCGAGCCGGGCCGTGCACTCGCCGATCGACGCCAGGCGCCAGTCGCGGTCGCCCAGCGCACGGCACTTCGCGTACAGGTCGCCGGTCAGTTCCGCCACCTCGACCGGCTCCGGCCGCACGAAGTCCGGGCGTTCCGCCTTCGCGAGCATCAGCAGGTCCGCCACGATCCGGCCCATGCGGTCCAGCTCGTCGGTGCACAGCCGCACCACCGCGGCCCGCTCCGCGGGGTCGTCGCCCATCAGCTCCAGATGGCCGCGCACGATCGTGATCGGGGTGCGCAGCTCGTGGCTCGCGTCGTCGACGAACCGGCGCTGCGTGCCGAACGCCTGCTCCAGCCGGTCCAGCATCGAGTTGAACTGCGACGCGAGCGCGGCGATGTCGTCGCGGCCCGCGATCGGGATGCGCTGGGTGAGGTCGCGTTCGGTGATCTCCGCCGCGGCCCGTCGCACGAGCCGCACCGGCGCGAGGATCCGGCCCGCGACGAGCCACGCGACGAGCGCCGCGACCACGAGACCCGCGGCACTGACCACCACGAGCGTCTGGATGGTGTCGTCGATCTCGGCCCGGTCGCGGTCCACGAGGTAGCCGACGACGAACGCGCCCCGGTCCCCCACCGGCCCGGTCACCTCGACCTTGATCCACCGCAGCTCGCCGGCGTCGGTGTCGGCCGCACCGCTCGGCGCGTCCGACGCGAGGATCGGGTCGAGCACGTCGGGCCTGGTGGCGAGCCGGAACGGCTCGCTGCGGTCCTGTGCGAGGACCTCGCCGGGCGCCACCCAGCCGACGATCACCTCGTCGTCGTCCGGGTGCTGGCGCTGGAGGTGGTTGAACAGCAGCTCACGGACGTCGCGGAACGGCTGCTGCGTCGCCCGGTCCACCCCGCCCCGCGCGACGCGGCTCAGCTCGCCCGCCTCCTGCTCGAGTGCCGACGTCACGTCCGCGTCGATCCGCTGCATCAGGAACGTCCTGGTCACGAGTGTCACCGTGACCAGGACGATCGCCATGAGCAGCAGCATCCAGCCCATGATGCGGACCCGTGCGGGCACGACCCGGCGGGCCCGCACGGCATCCGTCACCAAAAGGTCACCTCATCCGAATGTCACCACCAGCCGCGGCGGGTTGTCAGAGCCCTTCTCCCGGCTGTTGAAGCCCTGCTCGTGACCGCCGCCGTTCTCCGCGGCGTCCCTGATGAGGAAGCCGTGGTTCGTGCCCGCGTACATCGCGGACACCTGCTGCGCCACCGACCACTGGCGCCACCCCGACCCGGACGCGACGGTCGCCGCCGGGCCCCCGGTGCCCGGCTGGTTGTTCCAGCGCACGTTGCCCTCGGTCCAGGCCGAGGTGACCTGGAGCGCCTGCAGCGTCCGTCCGGATTTGTCGGACGAAGCGTACATTTCCAGCTTCGCGGCTGTGACCGTGCATCCCGCCGGGACCTGCGGCAACGCGAACCGGACGAGCACCCGCGCGTTGTTGCCGGACTTGCTGTCGAGCTTCACCACGCTGTCCTGCCCGTAGTTGCTCGACGCGGAACTCTGGAGCACCCACGAGTCCGCGTTCGCCCCGACCGTGACCGTGCCACCGGCCGCGCACCCACCCGTGACGGTCCACGTGTGCACCGCGGGTGTCGGGTCGGTGTTGCCCGCCGCGTCGGTGGCGGCCACCCGGAACTCGTGCGCACCGAGCGCGAGCCCGGTCCGCGTCGCCGGGGACGTGCACGGGGTGAACGCGGCCCCGTCGAGCGAGCAGGTGAACGCGCTGCCCGGCTCGGACGACGAGAACGTGAACGCCGCCGAGGTCGCGGTCGTCGACCCGGTGGGAGCCGTGTCGATCACCGTCTGTGGTGGTTCGGTGTCACCGCCCCCACCGCTCGCGGGACCGATGGTCAGCACCAGCCGCGGCGGGTTGTCCGGCGCCTTCTCCCTGCCGTGCATGGACTGCTCGGCGCCACCACCGCTCTCGGCCGCGTCCCGGACCAGGAACCCGTGGTTTCCGCTCGCGTACATGGCGTTGACCTGCGCGGCCACCGACCACTGCCGCCAGCCGGAGCCCGACGCCGTGGTCGCCGCGGCACCGCCGGTGGCGGGCTGGTTCGACCACGTGACCCCGTTCTCCGTCCACGGCGCGGTCACCCGCAGCGCCTGCAGCGTCCGCCCGCTCGCCGAAGAGCCCGCGTACAACCGCAGCTGCGCGTCGGTCACCACGCACCCTTCCGGGAGGGACGGCAGCTCGAAGCGGACCAGCGCGCGGGCGTTGTCACCCTGCTTGCTCGCCACCTTGAGCACCGAGTCCGCGCCGTGGTTGCTGGTCACCGCGCTCGACAGCACCCAGCTGTCCCGGCCGGAGCCGAGCGTCACCGGTGCGGTCGGGCAGGTCGGCGGCGGTTCCGTGGCACCGGCGGCCCACGTGTGGACCTCGGGTGTCGGGTCGGCGTTGCCCGCCGCGTCGGTCGCGAGGATGCGGAACTCGTGGTTCCCCGCGGCCAGCCCGGTCAGCTCGACCGGCGAGGCGCACGCCGCGAACGGCGCCCCGTCGAGCGAACAGGTGAACGTCGCACCGGTCTCGCTCGCCAGGAACGAGAACGACGCGGTCGTGCCCTGTGCCGTCGCCGCCACCAGCGTGGTCTGCGGCGGTGTCGTGTCCGGCGGTGGGATGACCGTCCACTGGTACTGCACTGTTTCACCAACAGCGCCGAGTGCGGTGGCGCGCACCGCGAAGTGGTGCATGCCGACGGCGAACCCGGTCAGCGACACCGGCGAGGTGCACGGGGTGAACGCCGCCCCGTCGACCGAGCACGCGAACACCGACGCGGGTTCCGACGACGTGAACGAGAACGTCGCCGCCGGGTCCGACGTGGACGACGCGGGGGTGGCCGTGAGCGTCACGACCGGCGCGTCGACCACCGTCCAGCTCCGCGACACCGCCGCGCCCGTGTTCCCGGCGAGGTCGGTCGCCCGCACCTGAAGGGTGTGCGCACCCGGTTCGACCGACTCCTCGTGCGGCGACTCGCACGGCTCGAACGCGGCGCCGTCGAGAGCGCACTCGAACGTCGCGTACGGGTCGTTCGCCGAGAAGGTGAACGTCGCCAGGGTCGCCGCGGTCTGGGCGGGCGGACCGGTCAGCACGGTCGTGGCCGGTGCCACCGTGTCACCGGTGAACGTCCACGTGTGCCGGACCGGAGTCGGGTCGATGTTGTCCTCCATGTCGACCGCGCGGACGTCCACGAAGTGCGACCCCACCGACAGCGGCGTCGGGAAGTCCGGGTTCGGGTACGGCCACGGGCTGGTGCACTCGGCGAAGTCCGCTTCCTCGTTGGAGTCGATGCGGCACTCGAAGATCAGCCCGTCCGGTGCGGTCACGTCGTCCGTGCCGGTGAAGGAGAACGTCGAGTCCGCGCTCGGCGACGCCGGTGTCGTGGTGAACGCGGTGTTCGGCGGCACGGTGTCGATGCCGGGCTCGACCGTCCACTCGTACTCGGCCAGCTCGTCCGGCCCCGACGTCAGCCCGTCGAGGTCGACGGCCCGCACCCGCAGGCTGTGCTCACCGATCGCGAGACCGGTGTACTCGACCGGCGACGTGCACGTCACGTACGGCGCGAGGTCGAGCGAGCACTCGAACCGGGTGACCGGCTCGTTGGCGGTGAACGTGAACTCGGCGCGGCGGCTCGTGGTGATCTCGTCCGGTGCGGACGTGACCGTCACGACCGGCGGACCGGTCCGCGTCCAGGTGAACACCGCGGGCGTCGGGTCGACGTTGCCGTCCGGGTCCACGGCCCGCACCTGGAAGGTGTGCGTGCCGAACTGGACCTCCTCCAGCACGACCGGCGAGGTGCACGCGGTGAACGGCGCCCCGTCGAGCGAGCACTGGAACGTGGTGTCCGGCTCGTTCGACCCGAACTGGATCACCGCCTCCTCGAGCGGTGTCTGGGCGGGCGGACCCGAGGTGACCGACGTGTCCGGCGGGATGCCGACCGGCGGCAGCACCACGTTCCACGTGTGGGTCGCCGGGGACGGGTCCTCCTTGCCGGCGAGGTCCACCGCACGCACCTGGAAGGTGTGCGTGCCCGGCGCGAGACCGCTGTAGGTCTGCGGGTTCTCGCAGTCGGCGAACGGCGCGCCGTCGAGGCTGCACTGGAAGTCCAGCTCGTACAGCGGGGTGTTGTCGTCGGTGCCGGTGAAGGTGAAGCTGGCCGTGGTGCTGCCGCTCGGGTTCGGCGGCTGGCTCACCAGCGCCGTATCGGGCGGGTTGACCTCGGGTGCCATCGGCGGGCTGCCGTCGCAGACCACGTTGTGGCACTGCTCCAGCTCGACGTTGCCGGTGGCGCGGTTGCCGCCGCCGTCGGTGTTGCCGATCTCGGCGTAGATGCCCCACCCTTCGTTGTTGTTGGCGACGTTGGCGGTGACGGTGTGGCCGGCCTTGTTGACCGACATGCCGTCGCCGCCGTTGACGTTGACGGTGTTCTGCAGGAACCGGTTGCCGGTCGCGGCTGAGGCGTCGGCCTCGACCGCGATGCCCTCGGAGTTGTTCTGCGACACCACGTTCGCGGAGACCGTGTTGTCGAACGACCCGTCCCCGATGGCGATGCCCGCACTGTCGTTGCCGGACGTGTTGTTGCCCTCGATGGTGTTGCCCGACGACATGTAGGTCTCGATGCCGTCCTTGTTGGCCCGCAGGTCGTTGGACTGCACCTGGTTGCCGTCCGCGTTGTCGAGCCCGACACCGGGACCGTTCATGCCGCTGGCCTCGTTGCCGAGCACCTGGTTCCCGCTCGACGCCAGCACCTCGATGCCGACCTCGCTCTCCGACAGCGCGTTGCCCTCGACCCGGTTACCGGAAGACCCGGCCTGCAACGAGATCGCCTGCTTCGAGGTGCCAGAAATCGTGTTGCCGGTGACGACGTTGTTGCCAGCGCCGTTCAGGAAGATCGCCATGCCGCTGGTGGTGGCGATCGTGTTGCGCTCCAACCGGTTACCCGAAACACCCAGCAGCTCGACCGCGTTCTCCGCGGTGGACCCGACGGTGTTGTCGATGACCATCGCACCGGCCGTGCCGTCGGCGAGCCGGATGCCGTACGCGTTGCCCGACACCATGTTCGACCGCACGGTGGAGCCGGTCGAACCGTTGTCCGCGTCGGACAGCAGCACCCCCGCCTCCTGGTTGAGCTGTGCGGTGACACCGGACACGATGCCGCGCGCGGTGCCCGCGTTGAGCGCGACGCCGGTGTCGAACTGCTGCACCGTCCCGTTGGTGATGGTCACCGAGTCGAACCCGTCGTTGCGGATGCCGGTGCCCTGCCCGATGCCGTCGATGGTGACGCCGCCGAGGTCGAGCGTGATCGCGTTCGCGCCGATGACCAACCCGTCGGCCGGGCAGTCGAGGAGGTCCTCGGTGACCCGGACGCTCTGGGTGATCACCTGTCCACAGTTGACGGTCATCGGGACCGGCGCCGAGCCGACGGTCCACGCGTACAGCGCGGGGCTCGCGTCGGCGTTGCCCGCCGCGTCGACCGCACGGACCGCGAACGTGTGCGGCCCGACGGACAGGCCCGGGTACGTGTGCGGTGTGGTGCAGGCGGTGAACGGTCCACTGTCGAGCGAACACTGGAACGTCGTGCCGGTCTCGTCGGCCGCGAACACGAACTCGGCCTCCGTCGACACCGTTCTCGGGTCCGGTCCGGACGCGATGACCGTGTCCGGCGCGGTCTCGTCGACCGGCGGCGGGATCACCGTCCACGTGTGCACCGCCGGCGACGGGTCGGCGTTGCCCGCCAGGTCGATGGCCCGCACCTCGAACGTGTGGGCGCCCAGCCCGACCGGGTAGGACACCCCGGACGCGCACGTGGTGAACGGTCCGCCGTCGAGCCTGCACTCGTACACGAGGTACGGGCCCGGGGTGGCGTTGTCCGTGCCGCGGAAGGCGAACACCGCGGATGTCTCACTGCTCGGATCGGTCGGCGCCGCCGAGATCGTCGTGCGTGGCGGCGACGAGTCCGGTCCCGGCGGCGCCGCGACGACGTTCCACGTGAACGTGGCCGGGGTCGGGTCCGCGTTGTCGAACGGGTCGACCGCCCGCACCTGGAAGGTGTGCGACCCCGTGGTGAGGAACGGGTACGAGGCCGGGGTGTGGCACTCGACCCAGTTCTCCGGCTCGGCGGGCGGCGCCGGGTCCGGTGGCGGGTCGAGCCTGCACTCGTACCGCAGCGCGGTCGCGGGTGCGATGTTGTCGGTGCCGGTGAACGTGAACCGCGCGGTCGCCATGTTGCTGGACGGGTTCGCGGGCATGGTCAGGAGCTGCGTGTCCGGCGGCACCAGGTCTGCGCCCGGGGTGACGACCGGGGTGCCGAACGCGCACACCACGCCCTCGCACTGCGGTGGTTCGGCGTTGCCGTTCGCGGTGTTGCCGCCGCCGTCGACCGTGCCGACCACCCCGGTGCCGGTGGCCTGGATGCCCCACGCGAGGTTGTTGTTGGCGGCGTTGCCGGTGAGGGTGTGGCCCTCGCCGGTCACGGAGATGCCGTCGGCCTGGTTGCCGTGGGTCGTGTTGCCGGACAACAGGTTGCCGACCGGGTTGTTCAGGATGTCGAGCCCGTCGACCTCGATCGAGATGCCGGACCCTGAGCCCTGGTTGACCGTGTTGTCCCGGATGGTGTTGCCCAGCGAGTCACCGAGGACGTGGATGCCGTCGCCACCGGAGTAGCTCGCGTCGTTGTCCTCGACGACCAGGTCGGTCACGCCGTCCAGCTCGACGCCGCCCGGGTTGAACCGGACGTCGTTGCCCGCGACGAGCCCGCCGTGCGCGTCACCGATCCCGATGCCGGCGTCGGACACCTGGTGCGCGGTGTTGTTCACGACCTCCAGGAAGTCGGCGCCGTGCGCGACCACACCGCCGTCGCCGGTGGCCGTGAAGGTGTTGTCCCGCACCACGTTGCGGTGCGAGCCCTCCTCGATCACCAGGCCGCCGTCGCCGGTGTCGGCGATGGTGTTGCCGCGGATCTCGTTGTCCGGCGAGGCGAGCAGCAGGAACCCGCCGTCGCTGTTGATCGCCGGGTCGGCGGTGATGCCGGTGACCGTGTTGGTCAGGATCCGGTGCCCGCTGGCCTCCTGCGCCCAGATCGCCACGCCCAGGTTGCCCTGGAAGTGGTTGTTCTCGATCAGCGAGTGCTCCGAGCCCTGGTAGAGCGTCAACCCGGCCTCGTTGTCGACGAACTGGTTGCCGCGGATGACGTTGCCGTTGCGCCCGTTGTCCGCGTTCACCAGCTCGACACCGGCGGTCGCGTTCCGCGAGATCACCAGGTTCTCCAGCGAGCCGAACCGGCTGCCCGCCATCAGGTGCACGCCGAACATGAAGCTCTTCACCGTGCCGCCTGTGATGTGCACGTTGCTGAAGCCCGGGTTGCGGACCCCCGCCGGGCCACCGATCTCCGGCAGCTCGATCGGCGAGCCGGGCTCGCCCTCGAAGTAGCCGGGGCCGTCGATGGTGTGCCCGTCCAGGTCGACGGTGACGTTCGGCGCGCCGATCACCAGGCCGTCGACCGGGCAGTCGGTCAGGTCGTTCGTGAGCCGGATGCTGGTCGTGATCACCTGACCGCAGGTGACCGCGGTCGGCACCGGCGCGGGCGGGGCCGGCGGGACTGGCTCACCCGGGCCGTCGAAACGCAGCACCAGCTGCGGCAGGGTGGCCGGCTGCGTCGGGTCCTGCTCCATGTGCCGGGACGCGAACGACGACTCGGCGCCGGTCTCGTCCTCCTCGGTCACGTCGCGGATCTGGAAGCCGTACGGGACACCCGCGGCGATCGCGGCCGTCACGTCCCACTGGCGAAGGCCCGCGCCGGACTGGGTGGTCGCGACCGACGCGCCCACCGCGGGCTGGTTCTGCCACGTCACCTGGTTCTCCTGCCAGGGTTCGGTGAGCGGCAGCACCTGCAGTGTCCGGCCCGTGTCACCGTCGCCGGTGAGCCGCAGCCGCGCCGAGGCCAGCTCGCAGTTGGCCGGGATGTCGGCCGGGACCGGGAAGTTCAGGAGCGTTCTGGCGTCCTGGCCCGGTGCCGAGGACCGCACCACGAGCTCCTCGGCCGCGCCGAAGTTCTCCTGCGTGAGGCTCTCGTCCACATACGAGTCCGTGTTGGCGGTCAGGATCACGTTGGCGTCGGTGCAGTTCGTCGGCGACGACACCGTCCACGTGTACGAGGCGACCGGCGAGATGTTGTCGCCCTCGTCGATCGCGCGCACCTCGAACGTGTGCGTGCCGGTCGTGAGGTCCGAGACGCTGTGCGGGCTCGCGCACTCCACCCACGCCAGCTCGTCGGTCGAGTCGAGACGGCACTCGACCTCCAGCAGCACGGCCGGGGTGAGGTCGTCGGTGGCGGCGAACCCGAACACCGCGGTCCGCCCGCTGGACGGGTTCGGCGGGGTCAGCGTGAACGTCACCGTCGGTGGCGTCGTGTCCACCCCGGCGGTGAACTCGTGCACGGCCGGGGTCGGGTCCACGTTGCCCTTGCGGTCGATCGCCCGCACCTCGAGCCAGTTCTGGCCGGGCTCGATGTCCATGGCCTGGTACGGGTTCGGGCAGCCGAGGAACGCCAGCTCGGGGTCCGGTGGCTCGGTCGGGTCGGGCGGGTCCGGTGGGTCGGCCGGGTCGAAGTTGATGATCCGGCACTCGTACAGCAGCTCGGACGCCACCGTGAGGTTGTCCGTGCCCGCGAACGTGAACGTCGCCATCTCGCCCACCGCGGCGGGCGGGTCGCCGATCGAGGTGTCCGGCGGGATGGTGTCGGCCGGGCCGAACGGACCGGTGTGCTCGTAGGCACCCATGTCGCAGGTCCCGTTCTGGGGCCGGGAGATCCCGCGCTGGTCGGCCGTCGGGCACGGCGACACGCCGCCGTCGACCGCGAAGCTGTCGTCCTGCAGTGCCTGCGTCATCGTGGCGCCACCGTTGTCGGCCACCGCGTCGATGCGCGGTGCGCCCACCCCGGTGCGGTCCCGGGGACCGCGGAAGTAGCACGAGTCGCCACTGTCCAGGTTGCCGCCCTCGGAGCCGACGGCGAAGTTGCACTCGGGGCTCAGCAGGTTGCCCGCCACGATCGTGTTCCGCAGGAGCACGCCCTGGCTGGGCTCCGGCGGGATCGGCGGCACGCTCACCTCGGTGCCGACACCGGACGCCATCGGCGAGCTGTTCCCGGAGATGGTGGAGCTGGCCACGCGCACGGGTGCGTCCGCGTCGACGTAGAAGCCGCCGCCGCGGGTCTGTGCGAAGTTGCCGGTGATCGTCACGTTCTCGTAGTTCGCGGTGGAGTCGCCGAGGCTGTAGACCCCGCCGCCGAGACCCGCCTCCTCGACCGCCCCGCCGACGAGGGCCCGGTTGTCCCAGAACGTCGACGACAGGATCGTGCTCGTCCCGTCGGCGAGGTTCGCGAACCCGCCGCCGTTCTGCGCGGTGTTGCCGTGGACCGCGGCGTCGACGAGTGTGAAGTCGCCGCTGCCCTCGCTCTCGATCGCGCCACCGTCGCCGCCGGACGCGACGTTCGCGGTGAACGTGACACCGTCGAGCGTCACGGTGCCGCCCTCGTTGACGAGACCGCCGCCGCCGAGCCCGGCCGTGTTGCCGTCGAAGTCGGTGCCCTCGACGGTGACCGGGCCGCCGTTCTCGACCGCGTACCCGCCGCCGTGCGCGACGGCCTCGTTGCCGGTGACCTCGCCCTCGGTCATGGTGACCGAGCCGGTGCCGGAGGTGTACAGGCCCGCGCCGCTCCCCTCGCCCGCGACCGGGTCACCGGTGGTGTTGCCGGAGATCGACGTGTTGGTGAACCTGGTGTTCCGCTCGGTCGCCGTGTAGGCGCCCGCGCCGTTGCCGGTGCCGGTGTTGGCGGTCAGCTCGCCACGCGTGATCGCGAGGCTCGCCTGCCCGGTGACCGCGAGGCCCGCGCCGTCGTCGGAGCTGTTCTCCGCGACCGTGGTGTCGGTGAGCGCGAGCGCGTTCTCACCGGTGACGGACAGGCCACCACCCATGAGCTCGGCGCTGTTGCCCGACACGGTGGCACCGGTCAGCACCACGCTGCCCGGCAGCCCGACCTCGCTCGGCTCGCCGGCGTGGTGGACCCCGCCTCCCTCGCGGGCGGAGTTGTCGCTGATCAGCGAGGGTGCCGCGGATGTGCCGGTGATGGTCAGCGCGCCGGCCCGCACGGAGATGCCGCCGCCCTCGCCGGTGGTCGCGTTGCCGGAGACGGTCACGCCGACCAGGTCGAGGCGGCCGTGGAGGCTCGAGATGCCGCCGCCGAACGCGCCCGCGGTGCTGTCGAGGACCTTCGCGTTCTCCAGCCGGACCGTGCCGAGCGAACCGTTCAGCAGGGCCCCGCCCTGCTCGGCGTCCTCGCCCTCGCGCAGCGTGAGACCGCGGAGCGTCACCGCGCCGGCCGTCTCGGTCAGCTCCACGAGCCGGTCGAGCCCGTTCGCGTCGACCGTCGCGCCGGTGCCGTTGACGGTCAGCGGCCGGGTGATGTCGAGGTCGCCGCTCTCCGCGCCGTTCGCGCCGGACGGCGGGATGGTGATGGCGTAGTTCGCGGCGGGCACGAGGACCGTGTCCGCCGCCGTGCTGCTGTTGGCCTCCTGCACCGCCGCGCGCAGCGAGCACAGGCCCGCCGCGGTGGCGCAGACGCCGTTGCCGATGTTGGCGTCGGGCTGGTCGGCCGTCGTGCTCACCGTGAAGGTCGTCGAGGCACGTGCCTCGGTCATGGTGAGCAGCGGTGCGGCCAGCACCAACGCGATCGCGGCCACGAACAGCCGCCGTCGCCACCGTGGGGGCATCCCGGCCCACGTTCCGGACAGAGTCCCGGTCATGGTGCCCAAGCTTCGGTGCCGCCGGTCACCGCGAGCTAAGCCGAAGATGAGGGTTTCCTTATCCGCGTCGCGGATGACCTGCCAGAACCGAATATCGATTGGGGCCAGTGGCGGCGGGAAAGGCAGGACCGGTGAGCAGCATCCTGGTGGTGGACGACGAACAGACGGTGAGCAGGTTCGTCGAGCGCGGCCTTCGGTCGGCCGGCTACACCGCGACGGTGACCCACGACGCCTCGTCGGGGCTGGCGCTGGCGTCCGGTGGCGGGTTCGACCTGGTACTGCTGGACCTGGTCCTGCGCGGCGAGGACGGCTTCACGGTGCTGCGCGACCTGCGGGCCAGGCGGCGGACGTTGCCGGTGATCGTGATGGCCGACGCGTCCGCGGAGCGGGACGTGGTGGCCTGCCTGGACGGCGGCGCCGACGACTACATCCTCAAGCCGTTCCGGTTCGAGGTGCTGCTGGCCCGCATCCGGGCGCGGCTGCGCCGGGGGCACGACCCGGCGTCGAGCGTGCTCACCGTCGGCAACCTGCGGCTGGACCTGTTGTCCCGCAAGGTGACCGTGGACGACACGCACGTCGAGCTGACCGCGCGGGAGTTCGCGCTGCTCGCGGTGTTCCTCAAGCAGCCGGGTGCGGTGCTGACGCGCGAGTACCTCGTGTCCCGGGTGTGGGGACCGCTGTTCGACCAGTCGAGCAACGTGCTGAACGTGTACGTCGCCGCGCTGCGGTCGAAGATCGGCAGCCGCCGCATCCAGACCGTGCGCGGCGCGGGCTACCGGCTCACGACCCCCGAGCGGGCGAGCTTGTTCCAGTCCTTGGGCGCGCCCCGGGCCTCGGCCACGAGTGCCGCGACGGTCACGAACCCCATGAGCACGGAGAAGAACGGGAGCACCGGCAGCACGTAGAGGAACCGGAGGTCCCGGCCCGCGCGGTCGAGGAGCACCCCGAAGCACACCCACACCACCGCACCGGCGAGGCCGACCGCGGCCACCGCGCCCCACACCCCGTCCGGCACCCCGGCGACCCCGGTCGCCGCGATCGCGAGCACGAGGAGCTGCAGCACCGGCGCGACGAGCATCGCGAACGCGTTGAACGGCAGGTACCACCCGACCTTCCCGCGCCACAACATGTTCCGGTGCATCCGCAGGGTCTGCACGTGCCCGCGGGTCCACCGCACCCGCTGCCGCCACAGCTGCCGCACGGTCGAGGGCACCTCGGCGTACACCTTCGCGGTCGGCACGAACGCGACCCGGTAGCCCGCCCGGTGCACCCGCCACGTCAGCTCGAGGTCCTCCCCCAGCATCCCCTCGGCGAACCCGCCGACGCGGGCGAGCACGTCGCGGCGGAACGCGCCGATGTTGCCGGACACGATGGTGAGGCAGCCGATCGCCGCGAGCGCGCGCCGCACGAACGCGGTGCCGTGGGTGAGCAGTGCCAGCAACCTGGTCTGGAGGCGGTCGAGGTTCACCGGTTCGTCGTTGCCGCACACCGCGCCGACGCGGTCGTCGGTGAACCCGCGCAGCAGCTCGGCGATCGTGTCGCGGGTGAACATCCCGTCGGCGTCGACGAACAGCACGACGTCACCGGTCACGAGGCTCAGCCCGGTGTTGAGCGCGGCGCCCTTGCCCGCGTTGGTCTTCGACACCACGATGACGTTCGGCAGCCGGGCGTAGCGCCGCATCACGTCGAGGGTGCGGTCGGTCGACCCGTCGTCGACGAGCACCACCTCCAGCCACGGGTAGCCGGTGGCGAGGATCGAGTCGACGCAGTTGGCGAGCACGCGCTCCTCGTTGTAGGCGGGCACCACGATCGACACCGAGGCCCACCGCGGTGGTGGCCGCCTGCGTGCGGCGAACACCAGGGCGAGCGGGTAGTAGGCCAGCTCGACGAGCCCGATCACCAACGCGGGCGCGCTGAGCACGACGAGCAGCGTCAGCACCGGTGCTCCGCGAGCAACGCGTCGAGCACCGCGGGCGTCCGCGCGCTGTGCGCACCGAAGCGGGCGTTGACGTCGAGCACGGCCGGCCGCCCGTCGGACCCCCGCCGCACGTCGACGTCCACCGGCCCGCGCAACCCGATGGCGGCCGCCGCGGACCAGGCGAGCGCGGCGACGTCGGGTGCGTGTGCCGGGCGCACGCATCGGACGTCCTTCTCCAACACGTCGACGACGTCCCGGCCAGGGTCGTCGGTGAGGTACAGGTTGACCACGTACTCCTCGTCGGACAACAGCTCCTGCACGATCCGGCCGCGGTCGCGGGCGGGCACGTCGTCCTCGTGGAGCACCACGCCCCGCCCGCCCCGCCCGACGCGGGGCTTGCTGAGCAGCGGCGTGCCGCCCGGCACGGGGTCGCCTGCGAGACACGACCACGGCACCGCCACCCCGACCTCGCGCAGCAGCAGGAAGGTGAGCCACTTGTCGTCGGCGATCGCCACCGCCTCGGCGGGCCCGACGACGATCCGCGGGTCGCCGAGCGCGGCGAGGGGCACGAGCTCCTCGGACACGGTGGGGATGGCGAGGTCCACGAGATGGCGCCGGGCGAGCTCGGTGAGCGCGGCGGGAAAGCCGGGGGCATGCCCCGGCGGCACGGGCTCGACCTGCGGACCGGATGGCACGAGGTCGGCACCGACGGTCTCGATCCCCCGGTGCCGCAGCTGGCGCAGCACGCTGTCACCGGCGGGTCCGCCGACCCCGGTGACGAGCACCCTCACCGCTGCCCCGCGCTGTGGTCGAGCGAGTCGTCGAGCATGCGCACCGGCTCGTACCCCTCCGCGTGCCGCACCTTCGCCTGCGCGCCGCGGAAGACCGCGAGCCCGCGCAGCCGCTCGCCGCTCATGTACGGCTTGCCCGCCTGGTCGCGGTGCGCGGCGACGGCCCGCACCTTGACCTCGAGGTAGTCCTGGACGTCGACGAACACGCTGGGCCGGAAGTCCGCGGTCGCGGACGGGCTCTCGTAGCAGAGGATCGAGGTGTGCCGGCGGCCGGCGCGCAGCGTCGCCAGGTGCACGGCCCGGTGGTCCTGGTGCTGGTCGTTGCCGGAGTGGGTCAGGATGATGTCGGGGTTGAACCGCTCCATCACCCGCTCGATGGCGGCGACGAGCGCATCGGCGTGCGCGGGCAGGTCGGTGTCCGGAAAGGACAACACCGTCACCCCGGCGATCCCGATCCGCCGCCCGGCTGCGTCCACTTCGGACACCCGGGTGGCGCCGGCACCACCCCGCTCACCGTTGGACAGCACGAGCGCACGCACCTCGTGCCCGGCGTCCACGAACTTCGCGAGCGCGCCACCGCACCCGAGCTCCACGTCATCGGGGTGCGCCCCGATCGCCAGCACCCGTCTCGACCGCACCGGCACGACCCGCCGCGGCAACACCCACGGCCGCAACGCCAGTACGACCACCACCACACCGAGGACAACACAGGCAACGACACCGAAGGCAACGACACTGATCGTCATACCGGCAAAGGTGACGCCGCCAGATGAGCCACCGCTGAGCGGCAGATGAGCAAACCTTTATCCGCCAGATCTCGGGAGCGCCTTGACTGCGAAGACCGGCGAGGGCAACACACCGCGAATCCAGGTCTCCTGGCCGGAGAGGCAGGTCTCCGGGATGGCTACCCGGTTGGCATCTTCGGTTCTCTGGCAAAGGTCGGTCTGTGGGGCTTGCGCACCCGAGCGCACCTTTCGCGCTTTCGCGCCTTTGTGGTGGTGTCCTGAAAGCGCCTTTCACGGCATCGGCGGGGGCCGAAGGACCCGGCAAACGTTGGCCGACGCAGCTCTCGAATCAGTCTCGCGACTCGAGGTGTTCCTTGACGCGCAGCAACGTGGTCTCGATGTTGGCGCGGTTCGTGCCAGGGCGGTCCGGCTGGCCGGTGATGACGATCGCGATCGGCACGAACCAGACGGGCGCCCGCAGCCAGTTCTTCACAGAAAGGCGGCAGCCGGCGCCATCGGGCGTGATGTCGTACTCCCAGCGGGAGATCGGCATGCGGAACTGGGTGCGCACCCGGTAGACGAACCGGCGTCCCGGCTCTGCCTCGGTGATCTCCGCGTGGGTCACCCAGCGGCGCCACCCGTTGCGGTTGGTGCCCGCGAACCAGTTGCCGACGGCGGGTCCGGTGGCGCCGCGGATCCAGCGGGCCTTGTAGAACTCCTCGGCGAACCCGGCCATCCGCACGGGATCGCTGACGAGCTGGTAGACCGCCTCCGGTGTGGCGTCGATCGACACCTCGCCGGTCGCCAGCGGTTCGGTATAGGCCCGCTTGTCCCGCACGCTCGTCGCGCTCGTCACGCTCGTTATCGCCACACCGCACCTCCCAGTAGTGCCCCTCCGTCGACCCCACCAGCGCCGAGCAGGAGCGTCAAGGACGATCCAGGACCGGCTCAGTCGCGCGCGACCGTGCGGCCCACGCCCCGGTGGTTCAGGATGGGCGCCGACGGGAGGTGCCGGCACGATGTACGCACAGATGCACGGCCAGCTCGCGGACGTGCCCAGCCGGATCCACCGCGTGCGCGCGATCGACTGGTTCATGGTGCTGCTCGCGGTCGTGTCGGTCGGCCTGCTCATCTGGGTGTGGGTGGCCAACCCGCCCCGGGAGACCGAGCTCTTGCTGTTCAAGGTCGACGTCGGGATCTGCGCGGTGTTCCTCGTCGAGTTCGTGTGGCGCTGGCGCATGGCGGGCTGGGGGTGGCGGTTCCTCGTCCGGAACTGGTTCGAGGTGCTCGGCATGATCCCGGTCTCCCACCCGGCGCTGCGGGCGTTCCGGTTGGTCCGGGTGATCGTGCTGATCGCCCGGCTCGGCCGCGCCGTGGACCGGACCATCGGCGACGCGGTGACCCAGCGCCTGGTGAACCGGTTCCTCGGCACGGTGATCGACGTGATCAAGAAGCCGGTCACGGTCGCCGTCCTGAGCGAGGTGGCCGCCGTGCTGCAGACCGGCCGCTACGCGCAGAACATCGGCCGCGCCCTGTCGGACAACCAGGCAGAGCTGCGGCAGATGGTGCTCGACAAGAT
Source organism: Actinophytocola algeriensis (assembly GCF_014203735.1). Lineage (GTDB taxonomy): Bacteria > Actinomycetota > Actinomycetes > Mycobacteriales > Pseudonocardiaceae > Actinophytocola > Actinophytocola algeriensis. Next base: position 113,983 of record NZ_JACHJQ010000002.1, read on the forward strand.
CAAGGCGGACCCGGCGGCCGGGCGCCTCGCGCGCCTCCCGTTCCACGACGAGATCGTCGGCGCGATCACCGACACGTCGATCCGGGTCGTCCTGGAGATGCTGGCCGACCCGCGCACCGACGAGATGATCTCCGACAGCCTGCGCGAGAACCTCGACCAGATCCGCACGGCGGTGGAGCGGGACGAGCAGCGGCGCGGGTGACCCCGCCGGTCAGGTGGTGTGGTGGACGACGATGAGCGCGATGTCGTCGTTCGCGGGCTGGCCACCCACCATCTCGGCCATGACGCGGGCGCAGACCGCCTCCGGCTCGTCGGGGTGCACGGCGGCGCGGAGCTGTTCCAGGCGTTCGTCGATGTCCTCGCCGCGCCGCTCCACCAGCCCGTCGGTGTAGAAGGTGACGAGCGCGCCGGGCGGGAGGTCGATGGTGACGCCGGGCCTGCCGGACACGGCCATGCCGTAGCCGACGGGCAGGCCGACCGGCGCGTCGAGGAACCTGGCCGCCTCCCCCGGTACCGCGATGATCGGCGGCAGGTGCCCGGCCAGCGACAGGTCCATCCGCGCGGCTGCCGTGTCGACGACCGCGTAGCCGACGGTCGCCATCGTGGTGCGCTCGAAGTGGCTGGCCTTGCGGTCGAGCTTGCCCAGCACCTCGGCCGGGTCGTCGAACTCCAGCGCGTAGGCGCGCAGCGCGCTGCGCAGCCTGCCCATCACGATCGCGGCGGGCAGGCCGTTGCCGACCACGTCGCCGATGACGATCCCGATGCGGTCGCCGGGCAGCGGGAACACGTCGTACCAGTCACCGCCGACGCCGACGTCGGCGCCCGGCACGTACCGGGCGGCCAGCTCCCAGCCCTCGGTCGTGGGCAGCCGGGTGGGCAGGAGGCTGTCGGCCAGCACCGCCGCGGCGGTTCGCTCGGCGCGCGAGCGGTACAGGTAGGCCGCGAGCGCGACGCGGTCGGCGACCAGCTGCAGCAGTTCGATGTCCTCGTCGGTGAACCGGCGCGGCGCGATGCTGCCGACGTGCATCACGCCGACCAGCTCGCCCTGCGCCAGCATCGGCACCCCCAGCAGGACCCGCAGCCCCCGCTCCCACAGTATCGGGTTGACGACGGTCGACGGGTCGATCTGTTCGATCTGCACCGGCTGCCGCAGCCGTGCCACGCGGCCGGCGAACCCGCTGCCGATCGGCACCCGCACGCCCTGGAAGACCTCTTCGTTCAGCCCGGCGCTCGCGCTGGCGACCAGCCGCTCACCGCTGGCGTCGACCAGCAGGACGGTGGCGGTGTCAACGTGGAACAGGTCGTGCACGCGCACGAGGAGCACTTCGAGCAACTTGTCGAGGTCGTACTCCATCAGCGAGCTGTCGGTGACGGTCTCCAGCACACGGAGCCGTCTGTCGGTCACCGTGTCGGCTGTGTCGTCAGCCGTGCTGTCATCGTCCATCAGCCAACCTCGAGCCGTTTCCACCCGCTCACATCACGCCAAAGATAACGCCCTGATCATCCCGTGAAACACCCAGCGCCCGCCTGCGCTCCCACCCCGGCACGCACCGCCGACACCACGGCCGCGCGGGTCTGCTCGGCCAGCGGGTACGGCGTGTACATGGTGAACCGGTCGACGAGGCCCGAGTACCGGCGAGCGATCTCGGCACCCGCCGCCGCGGGTTCGCCGACGACCGCGAACGTGCCGAGGACGGTGTCGTCGACGAGACCGGTCATGGTGCCCCAGTCACCGCGCCGCGACAACCGGTGCAGCTCGGTGTGCAGGTCGCCCCAGCCGTGCAGGTCCAGCACCGCGCGGTAGGCGGGGGTCGCGGCGTAGAAGGCGACCTGCTTGCGCACCTCGGCGACCGCGGTCACGAACTCCTGCTCGCCTGCCCCGGTGGCGACGAGCCCCGGGTGGCAGACGGTGAACCCCGGTCCGCGCCCGGCGAGCGGCGGCAACGTGACCTCGCGGAGGTAGCGCTCCGAGGTGAGGCTGTGCACCAGCAGACCGTCGGCGACCTCGGCCGCGACGCGGGTCATCCTCGGGCCGACCGCGGCGAGCACCACGGGCGGCGGGCCGTGCGGGTTGGGGCCGGGCCGGAACAGCGGCGGCATCAGGGTGTGGGAGTAGAACTCACCGGTGAAGTGCAGCCGGTCACCGGTCTGCCACGACGCCCAGATCGCCCGCAGCGCGAGCACGAACTCCCGCATCCGTGCGGCCGGCGCCGACCACGGCATGCTGAACCGGCGCGTGATGTGAGCGGACACCTGGGAGCCGAGCCCGAGCACGAACCGCCCGCCGCTCATCGCGTGCAGGTCGTTGGCGGTGACGGCGAGCGTCATCGGGTTGCGGGCGAACGCGACCGCGACGGCCGTGCCAACGGTCAGCTCCGGCGCCCGCCGCGCCGCGAGCAGCAGGGGGAGGAACGGGTCCCGGCTCGTCTCGGTGGTCCACACCCCGTCGAGACCGATCCGCAGCGCCTGCGCCACCTGGGCCTCGATCTCCTGGAGGTCGCCGCCCGCTGTCCCGTCGACCACCCCGCCGATGTTGCCGTCCACCAGCATGACGTCCCTCCCTCCGGACAGCTCGCACTGACTGTAGTGGGTCCCGGTGTGACCGGTTCCGCATCGAGCAGTGCCGAAAGACCCTGACGTCCCGCCCCGGAACGCCTCACCCTGGAAACCACTACGACAGCGAGTACAGGAGGCAGTGTCGTGACCGCACTCGACCAGCGCACACCGGGCGCGCTCACCGCGCTCGCCGACGCGTTCGCCGCGCTCACCGACACGCTCGCGGACGAGTTCGACGTCGTGGAGTTCCTGGACATGGTCGCCGCCCGATGCGTTGAGCTGCTCGACGTGACCGCTGCCGGTGTGCTGCTCGTCGACCGGAACGGCGCCTCGGACGTGACCGGCGCGTCGGACCGGTTCGTGCGACCGCTCGAGCTGCGGTACCGCAAGGGCCCGGCCAGGGACGCGTCCCTGGCCGGCGCGGCCGTGCACTGCCCCGACCTGCGCAACGCACCGTGGCCGCGGTTCGCCGCCGCGGCGGTGGCCGCCGGGTACAGCGCGGTGCACGCGGTGCCGATGCGGCTGCGCGGAGAGGTGATCGGCGGGCTGAGCCTGTTCACCTCGGCGCCGGGCGCGCTCGACGAGGAACGGCTCGCGCTGGCACAGGCCCTCGCGAGGACGGCGACCACCGGCATCCTGGCGCAGCGGGCCATCCACCACAGCGAGACCGTGATCCAGCAGCTGCAGACCGCGCTCGACAGCCGGGTGCTCATCGAGCAGGCGAAAGGGGTGCTGGCCGAACGGCTGCACATCCCCGTCGCCGACGCGTTCACCGTGCTGCGCAACCACGCGCGCAACACGAGCCAGCGCCTCCAGGACATCGCGACGACGGTGGTCGACAGCGCGACCGATCCCACCGCGTCAACTATCTGAGCCAGTTTGGTGCCATCGTCGACTGAGCATTAAGCCTGTTTCAAAGCAGAGTGGCACCACTTGGCACCAGTTATTACTTGCCATGGCACCACTCGCGTGCCATGATGGCATCATGGATTTGACGCCCTTCGTGGACAACGTTCGCCGGGAGCTGGCCATCGCCGCCGAGGCGGGCGGGGACGACGCCCGCGCACTCGCCGAGCGGCTGACCGCACCACTGGCGTCGTCGATTCGCCTCACGCTGCTGGACGCCTTGTCGGCCGCCGCGGACGAGATCACCCGGGAGCTCGCGCCCGGGTCGGTCGAGGTCCGGCTCCGGGCAGGCGACGCGGCGTTCGCCGTCACCCCGCACACCGTCGAGACCTCCTCGGGCCCGGGACCCGACCACGCCGCCCCGGCTCCCGAACCCGTGGACCCCACTGTCCCGGCGGTCCCCGACGAGAACAGCGCAGACAGCACGGACAGCGCCATGGTGCGGATCAACCTCCGGCTGTCCGAGCAGCTGAAGGCCCGCGTCGAGGCGGCCGCGGCGGCGGAGGGGCGGTCGGTCAACGCATGGCTCGTCCGCGCCGCGACCACCGCGCTGACCCAGCCTGCCCGGCCCGAGCAGGCGCGGCAGGCGGGCGCCCGCCGCGCCTCCCAGCACTACACCGGCTGGGTCAGCTGACCCAAGCCCGCCACCAGCACAAACACCCGACACACCACCTCTGAGGGGACACCCATGCCTTCTTACGACACGCCGGCGCCCATCGTCGCGAACCTCGAACCGGTCGTCGGCAACGTCCGCGTGGTCGCGAGCGCCCGCACCGACACCACCGTCGAGGTCCGGCCGACCGACGCCACCGACGCCTCGGACATCAAGGCCGCGGAACAGACCCGTGTCGAGTTCTCGAACGGCACGCTGACGGTCAAGGGACCGAGGATGTCGCCACTCGACATCAGCAGGAAGACGCGGTCGATCGACGTGCTGGTCGAGCTGCCGGAAGGCTCCGAGGTGCTCGGCAGCACCGGCCTCGGCGACTTCCACGCCACCGGCAGGCTCGGCAAGACCCGCTACAAGTCGGCCACCGGGCACCTCCAGCTCGACGAGACCGGCGAGCTGCACCTGCACACCGCCACCGGCAACGTCGCCGTCGGCCACGTCACCGGCAACGCCGAGATCAGCACCAGCTCCGGGCGGCTGCACATCGACGGGATCACCGGCACCGGCGTGGTCAAGAACTCCAACGGCGCCACCACGATCGGCTCGGCCGGCGGGCCGGTGCGCGTCCGCTCGGCCAACGGCGACATCACCGTCGACCGGGCCGAGGACGCGGTCGAGGCCAAGACCGCCAACGGCTCGGTCCGCGTGCTCGACGCCGTCCGCGGCGCGCTCACCCTCGAGACCGCCATGGGCGACATCGAGATCGGCATCCACGACGGCAGCGCTGCCTGGCTCGACGTGAAGACCCGTTTCGGCCGCGTGACCAACGAGATGGACGCGGCCACCACGCCCGGCACCGCCACCGACACGGTCGAGGCGCGCGCCAGCACCTCCTTCGGCGACATCACCATCCACCGCTCCTGACACCCTGGGGAACAGACATGACCAACGCGGCCATCCCGGCCATCTCGGCGACCGGACTGCGCAAGTCCTACGGCGACAAGGTGGTGCTGGCAGGCATCGACCTGAACGTCCCGGCCGGCACCGTCTTCTCGTTGCTCGGCCCCAACGGCGCGGGCAAGACCACCACCGTCAACATCCTGTCCACGTTGATCGGTCCGGACGCGGGCACCGCGTCGGTCGCGGGGCACGACCTCGCGACCGACCCGGACGGCATCCGTTCGGCGATCGGCCTCACCGGTCAGTTCTCCGCCGTCGACAGCCTCCTCACCGGCGAGGAGAACCTGTTCCTCATGGCGGACCTGAACCACCTGCCGCGTCGCGCGGGGCGCAGGCGGGCCGCCGAACTGCTCGAGCGGTTCGACCTGACCGACGCCGCGAAGTTGGTGCCCAGCACCTTCTCGGGTGGCATGCGCCGCAAGCTCGACCTGGCCATGACGCTGGTCGGCGACCCCAAGGTGATCTTCCTCGACGAACCGACGACGGGGCTGGACCCACGCAGCCGCCGCACCATGTGGGACATCATCCGCGACCTGGTCGCGAGCGGCGTGACGATCTTCCTCACCACGCAGTACCTGGAGGAGGCCGACCAGCTCGCCGACCGGATCGCCGTGCTCGACGAGGGGCGGCTCGTCGCGCAGGGCACCCCGGACGAGCTGAAGCGCCGCGTGCCCGGCGGGCACCTGCGGCTGCGGTTCCCGGACGCCGTTTCCGTGCAGCGCGCGGGAGTCGCGCTGCGACTGTCCACTTCGGACGAACACAACGACGACGAGAACCTGGCGCTGCGCGTGCCGACCGACGGCACCGTCACCGCGCTGCGCGAGGTGCTGGACCGCCTGGACGCAGAGTCCGTCGCGGTCGACAGCCTCACCGTGCACACCCCCGACCTCGACGACGTCTTCCTCAGCCTGACCGGTCACCGGACCGGCGCCACCAAGGAGCTCGTGCGATGACCACCGCGACGACCACTGCGGCATCCAGCATGTCCTACGCGGTGCGGGACTCGACGACGATGCTGCGCCGCAACCTGCGGCACATGCAGCGCTACCCGTCACTGACGATCATGCTGGTCGGCCAGCCGATCCTGCTCCTGCTGCTGTTCGTCTACATCTTCGGCGGCACCCTCGGCAACGGGCTGGGTCCCGGCGGCGCGGGTGGCCGCGCGGAGTACGTCGGCTACGTCACGCCCGCGATCCTGCTGATCACCATCACCAGCGCCATCCTCGGCACCGCCATCTCGGTGGCCACCGACATGACCGAGGGCATCATCGCCCGCTTCCGCACCATGGCGATCAGCCGGGCCTCGATGCTGACCGGGCACGTCCTCGGCACGATCATCCAGACGGCGTTCGCGCTCGCCGTGGTGCTCGGCGTCGCACTGCTCATCGGCTTCTCCCCCACCGCCGACGTGGGCGAGTGGCTGGCGCTGGTCGGCGTGCTGCTGCTCGTCACCCTCGCCCTCACCTGGTTCGCGGTGGCGCTCGGGCTGAAGGCGAAGAGCGTGGAGACGGCGAGCAACACACCGATGGTCTTCACGCTGCTTCCCTTCGTCGGCAGCGGGTTCGTGCCCGCCGAGTCGATGCCGGCGTGGCTGCGCTGGTTCGCCGAGTACCAGCCGTTCACCCCGATCATCGAGACCATCCGCGGGCTGTTGCTCGGCACCGGCATCGGCGACAGCGGGTTCCTCACGGTCGGCTGGTGCGTGCTGATCACGGCGATCGGCTACTTCTGGGCCAAGTCGCTGTTTCAGAAGGAGCGGGACCGGTGAACGCGCCGATCGAGGGGCTGCCGACCACACGGCAGGCGGGTTGCCCGTTCGACCCGCCGCACGAGCTGGCGAGGCTGCGGGAGACGCGGCCGCTGGCCAGGATGGTCTACCCGGACGGGCACGTCGGCTGGCTCGCGACGAGCCACGAGACGGTCCGCGCGGTGCTCGCGGACAGCCGGTTCAGCGCACGCTACGAGCTGATGCACCTGCCGGTGCCCGGCGGTCCGGCGGAGCTCCCGCCCGCGTCGCCCGGCGACATGACCGGCATCGACGCACCGGAGCACACCCGGTTCCGGCAGCTGCTCGCCGGGAAGTTCACGGTCCGCAGGATGGGCCTGCTCACCGACCGGGTCGGTCAGGTGTGCGCGGAACTGCTGGACGACATGGCGCGGCAGGGCCCGCCGACCGATCTCGTGCCCGCGTTCACGCAGCCGGTGCCCGCGCTGATGATCTGCGAGCTGCTCGGCGTGCCCTACGCCGACCACGAGTTCTTCCAGGAACAGACGCTGCTGCTGACCTCGACGAGCGCGTCGATGGACGCGCGGGGTGCCGCGATGGACGCGCTGTACTCCTACCTCCACGACCTGGTGCTCGCGAAGCGGAAGGCGCCGACCGACGACCTGCTGAGTGACCTCACGACGAGCGACCTCGACGACGTGGAACTGGCGGGGCTCGGCAGCTTCCTGCTGGGCGCGGGCCTGGACACCACCTCGAACATGCTGGCGCTCGGCACGTTCGCGCTGCTGACCGACCCCGAGCAGCTCGCCGACCTGCGGTCCGGGTGGTGCACCCCGGAGCAGGCGGTCGAGGAACTGTTGCGGTACCTGACGATCGCGCACACCGGCGTCCGCGCCGCGCTCGCCGACGTCGAGCTCGGCGGCGAGGTGGTGCGGGCGGGCGAGTCGGTCACGATCTCCCTGCAGGCGGCGAACCGCGACCCGGCGCGCTACCCGGAGCCGGACACGCTCGACCTGTCCCGCCGCTCGACCGGGCACGTGGCGCTGGGCTACGGCATCCACCAGTGCCTCGGCCAGCAGCTCGCGCGCGTGGAGATGCGGGTCGCGTTCCCCGCGTTGTTCGAGCGGTTCCCCACCCTCCGCCTGGCCGCCGACCCGGCGGACGTGCCACTGCGCACCGACTCGAACCTGTACGGCGTGCACGCGCTACCGGTCGCATGGTGACCGCACGCTCCCGGTTGATCCGGAGGTACCACTGCCGTCACCATGGCGGTGTGTACTTCCGGATCACGCATGACTCGGCCGAACTGGTGGACCCGTCGAACGTGACGGCGTTCCACGTGGTGAGCCCACCCGGCCTCGACGGCGACGAGCTGGCGGCGCGGGTGCGGGACGCCGGACTGGGTGAGCTGCGGCCCGACGGCCACGTGTTCGTGCCGGTCGACGCGATCCGCCGGTACGCCGCCGGGAACGTGGGCGCGGACTGGGAGCGGGACCTGGCGGGCATGGTCGCCTACGCGGCGAGCAAGGGGTGGACCGACGAGACCGGCACCCTGGTCCGCGCCCACGTCGAACACGCCTGATCGGCGGCGGACTCCACGCGCCCCGAGCCGCTGCCGGGAACCCCGGGAGCGGGGGCCGCGTCCGACCGCCATGTCGATCGGTGGTGGTGCGGCCAGGGCCGCGGTGGTGGCGGTGCTGGCCGCGACGCTGGTGACGGTCAGCCCGGCGGAGTCCGGTGCGTGTGCGTGTGGCGCGTTCGTCGCCAACGACAAGCTGTCCGCGCAGCAGGAGACCGCGCTGGTCGACCTGACCGGGCGGACGGAGTCGATCACGCTGTCGGTGCTGGCGCGGTCCGCCGCGGACGAGGCGGCGTTCCTGATGCCGGTGCCGTCCAGGGCACGGTTCGAGGTGGCCGACGCGGACCTGTTCGCCGAGCTCGACGAGATCAGCAAGCCGGACATCGAGGTGCGGGAGGTCGAGGTCGACGGCGACGGATCGGGGGGTGCGGCGCCGGGTGGGAGCGGCGCCACCGTCGTCGACCACGTCGAGGTCGGCCCGTTCGACGTCGCCCAGCTCGCGGGCACCGACGCCACCGCGGTGACGGACTGGTTGGGGGACAACGGTTTCACGATGCCCCAGGACCTGTCCGGGGCGCTCACCCCGTACCTCGCGGAAGGCTGGCTCGTCGTCGCGGTGCGGCTGGCGCCCGCGTCCGGGAACCTCGAGGAGGGGCTGCCGCCGATGCGGGTGTCGTTCGAGACCGACACCCCGGTCTACCCGATGCGCCTGTCCGCGACCGCCGAGGACGTCCAGCCGCTGCGCCTGTACGTCCTCGCCGACCACCGCGTCGACATCAGCAACCCGGCCCCGGCGGGCGCCGCGCCGGAGCTGACGTTCGCGGGCCGGGTCGAGCCGGGCCCCGAGCACCCGACACTCTCGGAAATGTTGCCAGGGCCGCGTTTCCTCACCCGCTACGACGGTGAGTTCGCACCGGACCTGATCGAGAGCGATGTCCGGATCACCACCGCCACCACCGATGAGCCGTACCGCGCGGTCGTGGTGGTGACCGAGTACGTCAGATCGTCGTGGCGCGAGGTGGTACTGGCCATCATCGTGCTGCTCGCGGTGGTGGGCGTCGCGATCGTCGCACTCCGGCGTCGACGGTCCCGAGTAGACGGACGCGCCTAGTCTACAGTGGACTGCGCGAATGGGAACGCGCGGTGAATCGTTTCACCGGACAGGTCGCGACGCACCGCGTGCAGATACCTCCGAAAGGCCTATTGACCGGCGGTGACATGTCGTTACCGTGGGCGCGGCACACCGCCACATGATCGCGCATCGCGCCTGCCAGAAGGACAACCGAAACATGGTCACGGATCGCATTCCCCGGGTTCCGAGCGACACGTCCCCCGGTCGCAGAGCCCCCGGCGCGATCGACAAGTACTTCGGTATTTCCGAGCGCGAATCGACATTCGGCCGCGAGGTCCGCGGTGGTTTCGCCACGTTCTTCGCGATGTCCTACATCGTCGTGCTCAACCCGTTGATCATCGGCACGGTCGCCGACGCGGACGGGAACCTGCTCGGCGGCGCGGGCAGCGTGCCGGAGAGCATCGCGATGGTCGGCAGTGTCACCTCGCTGGCGGCCGGGCTGCTGACGATCCTCATGGGCATCGTCGGCAGGTACCCGTTCGCGATCGCGGTCGGTCTTGGCCTCAACTCGTTCCTCGCGGTGTCGGTGGCGTCGCAGATGTCGTGGCAGGAGGCGATGGGCCTGGTGCTCATCGAGGGCGTGGTCATCACGCTGCTCGTGATCACGAAGGTCCGGATCGCGGTACTGCACGCCATACCGTCGGACCTCAAGACGGCGATGAGCGTCGGCATCGGGTTGTTCATCGCGTTCATCGGGCTCGTGGACTCCGGGTTCATCCGCCGCATCCCCGACGAGGCGGGCACCACCGTGCCGGTGAACCTGGGCGTCGGCGGCACGCTGGCCGGCTGGCCCATCGTCGTGTTCCTGGTCGGCCTGATCCTGACCGCGGTCCTCGTGATGCGGAAGGTGCGCGGCGCGATCATCATCGGCATGGCGACGAGCACGGTCCTCGCCATCATCGTGGAGGCACTGTTCAAGCCGGGCCCGTCGCTGGTGGACGGCAAGCCGGTGCCGACCGGCTGGCAGCTGAACGTGCCCACGCTGCCGTCCGACATCGTGGCGGTGCCGGACCTGTCGCTCATCGGTGACGTCGACCCGTTCGGCGGCTTCGCCCGCGTCGGTGTGCTCGCCGCGCTGATGATCGTGTTCACCCTCATGCTGTCGGACTTCTTCGACACCATGGGCACCGTGGTCGGCCTGTCCGCCGAGGCGAAGCTGCTCGACAAGGACGGCCAGGTGCCGGGCGTCGGCCGCGTCCTGCTGGTCGACTCCCTCGCGGCGGCGAGCGGTGGCGCGGCGTCCACGTCGTCGAACACGACCTACATCGAGTCGGCCGCCGGCATCGGGGAAGGCGCGCGAACAGGCTTCGCGAACATCATCACCGGCGGCCTGTTCCTGGTGGCCATGTTCATCGCGCCACTGGTGTCGATCGTGCCGTTCGAGGCGGCGACCCCGGCACTGGTGATCGTCGGCCTGGCGATGATGGCGCAGATCCGCCGCATCGACTTCTCCGACGTCGCCATCGTCATCCCGTGCCTCCTCACGGCCGTCCTGATGCCGTTCTCGTTCTCGATCGCGGTCGGCCTCGGCGCCGGGATGATCACGTACGTGATCCTGCGGACCTTCCAGGGCCGGGCACGGGAGGTGCACCCGCTACTGTGGGGGGTGGCCGCCCTGTTCGCGCTGTACTTCGCAGCACACCCGATCCGCGTGGCACTGGGCATCGACTGACGACCCGCACAGGCGGACGGCATGGACCTCTTCGGGATGTACGGTTCGCGCTCCGACGACGAACCAGCCAACACACCGGAACCTTCGCCCGGGGAGCCGGTGGCGGAGCCGCCGCCCGTCGAGCCGGAGGAGGACACGGCCCCGGTCGAACGCATCCCGTCCGCGCGCGACGACGCGGTCCGCCACTTCATCGACTCGATGGAGGGCGTCGAGTTCGACGGTCAGATCGTCCGCCCCTACGCCCGCACCGGCGGCCGAACCAGGTCGGTCGCCGGTCTCGAGCTGGAGACCCTGCTGTCCCTGACCGTCGCGGACGTGCCCGGCAACCTGCCCCCGGACCACTACGCGGTCGCCGAACTGTGCCGCAGGCCGGTGTCGGTCGCCGAGGTGGCCGGCTACCGGTCGCTGCCGATCGGCGCGGCCCGCGTCATCATCTCGGACCTGATCGAGACGGGCTTCCTCGCCACGTCGGGCCCGGAGACGGCGGGCGCGCCGACCGTCGACCTGATGCGCCGCGTCCTGGAAGGCCTCCACCGCCTCTGAAACCACTGGTTAGAGTGCGCGGGTGAGACCACGTCTGCTGCTCGTCACCGATCTCGGGTATGCCGCCGCCGGGCGGACGTACCGGGACGAGGACATCGACCTCGCGGGCCGGTTGCGGGCGGACTTCGACGTCGCCATGTGCCACCCCCTGGACGCGGCCGCCGTGATGCGCGGGTTCGACCTCGTGCTCGTGCGCAACACCGGCCCGGTGCTGCACTACGCCGAGCAGTACGCGGCGTTCCGGCGGCAGGCGCTCGACGCGGGCACCCGGGTGTTCACGCAGCTCACCGGCAAGGCCGACATGGCCGGCAAGCAGTACCTGCTGGACCTCACCTCGGCCGGGTACCCGGTGATCCCGACGGTCGACCGGGCCGAAGACGTCGGCAGGCTGCCCGCCGCGGACGAGTACGTGGTGAAGCCGAAGTTCGGGGCCGACTCGGTCGGGCTGCGGTTCGTGTCCCGTTCCGAGCTGGGCGCGGTCACCGACCAGCTGGTCCAGCCGCGGATCCGCTTCCGCTACGAGGTCTCGTTCTACTTCGTCGACCGCGACTTCCAGTACGCCCTGCACGCGCCGGACCCCGGCAGCAGGTGGGGCCTCGTGCCCTACGCGGCGACCGCCGCCGACCTCGCGTTCGCGCAGCGGTTCGTCGACTGGAACGACGTCGACCACGGCATCCAGCGCGTCGACGCGTGCCGCACCGAGGACGGGGACCTGCTGCTGGTGGAGCTGGAGGACCTCAACCCGTTCCTCTCCCTGGACCGGGTGCCACCCGCCACCCGCGACGCGTTCGTGGCGGCACTCACCGCGTCGCTGCTGCGCATGGCGCGCTGATCACCGGCGCAGCCGTACAGGACGACGGTCACGTCCACCGTCCTTACATAATCACGGTCATGGTCGAACAGAATCTCTGGCTGCAGAAGGTCGCAGACAACCCCGGGCACTCCTCGTGGTACGTCGAGCGGTTCCGGTCGATGGCACGTGCCGGTGACGATCTCGCCGGTGAGGCGCGGCTGGTGGACGCGATGGTGCCGCGCCGCGCACGGATCCTCGACGCGGGGTGCGGGCCGGGTCGCGTTGGTGGTGCGCTGGCCGAGGCGGGCCACGAGGTCGTCGGCGTCGACGTCGACCCGGTGCTCATCGAGGCCGCCGAACAGGACCACCCCGGGCCGCGCTGGCTGGTCGGTGACCTGGCCGAGCTGGACCTGCCCGCGAGCGGCGTCACCGAACCGTTCGACGCGCTCGTCTGCGCGGGCAACGTGATGACGTTCCTCGCGCCCGGCACCCGCCGGGAGGTGCTGACCCGGTTCCGCACGCACCTCGCCGACGACGGCCGGGCCGTGATCGGGTTCGGCGCGGGGCGCGGGTACCCGTTCGACGAGTTCCTGGCCGACGCCAAGGCTTCCGGTCTCGTGCCCGGTCTGCTGCTGTCCACGTGGGACCTCCAGCCCTACGCCGAGGACGCGGACTTCCTCGTCGCGATCCTGCGCCCGGCGAGCTGAGCGCCGCGTACCCCTGGCGCGGCCGGCCATTCCACAGTGGACGTGGGGTGGCCGGGTCAACGCCTGAACCAGCGCCTGCGCGGGCGTTCGAGGTGGCCCTCGTCGTACAGCCACGTCTCGAAGCGGTCCAGGTCGGCGCGGAAGGACAGCTCGACGGGCTTCGGGTGGTCGCGCGCCCACGTGTCGAACAGCGGGCCGAACCGGTCCTCGAGCAGGTCGGCCAGGTCGGGCCGCAGGTGGGACGCGATCGAGCGGCGTTTCGAGCGGAGTGCGGCCGCCTCGACGCCGACCCGGTTGGCGTCGAAGCCATCGGGTACCGGGCCGCCGGCAAGCAGCGCGCGGACCAGGGCCAGCTGCCGCGCGGCGAGGACGTCCCTGGCGGTCATCGCCCGCGCACGGCCACGGCGCGGATCGCGGCCAGTTCGGCGGCGAGGTCGGCGTCGGCGGGGTAGTCGTCGTCGCGTTCCAGCAGCACGCCCGGTGGGTCGACGCGGGCGCACAGCTCGGCCAGCACCGCCAGCACCTCCGACGGCACCGCGTGCGCGTGCGTGTCGTGGTAGACGCCGTCGTGGGTGACACCGCCCGCGACGTGCACGTAGGCCAGTCGTTCCAGCGGCAGTTCGTCGAGGAACACCGCGGGGGCCGTGCCGATGTTGACGGCGTTGGCGTACAGGTTGGCCACGTCGACGAGCAGCAGGCAGCCGGTGCGGTCGACCAGCTCGGCGAGGAACTGGCCCTCGGTCAGCTCGTTGTCCGGCCAGTCGAACACCGCCGCGATGTTCTCCAGCGCGAGGGGCACCGGCAGGTCGGCCTGGGCCCGCCGCACGTTGTCCACCAGGACGTTCAGCGCGTCGCGGGTGCGCGGCACGGGGAGCAGGTGCCCGGAGTCGAGCCCGCCGGCGCGGGTGAACGCGACGTGCTCGCTGACCAGCGGCGCGCCGACCGCCGCCGCGACCGCGGCCAGGTGCTGGACCCGGGCGGCGTCGACCGGTTCCGCACCGCCGAGGGACAGCGACACCGCGTGCGCGACCACCGGGACACCGCGTGCCCGCAGCACCGTCAACGACTCGGGCAGCGGTCCAGCATGGATGTTCTCCGCCAGCACCTCCACGAAGTCGACGCCGGGCAGCGCTTCGACGGTCAGGTCGATCTCGGGCCGCCAGCCGATGCCGACACCGAGGCGGGGCGCGCCGGTCATCCCGAGCCGCCGCCGCATCCGCCGCCACCACCACCGCAGGACGAGCCGCCGCTGCCGCACGAGGACGACGACGAGGACCCGCACGAGTGCCCGCCGCCACCACCGGACGAGCCGGAAGAGCTGGTCGCGGGCACGTGGGTGGAGAACGAGCCGGAGGTGGCATAGCTCCACGCGACCGGGATGAGCGCGACCGGGACGGCCAGGGCGAGCGCGTGCGACAGGTCCTTGTCCTCGATCACGCGTGGACCGGACACCGCGGCCCGCTCCAGCTGGCCCGCGCCACTCCCCCGCCGCCGCACCTCGGCCACCACCCGGTCGCCGTGCACGGTGCGGGCCTTGGGTTTGGTCAGGTTCCTGGACCCGAGGAAGAACACCGCGATGAGCGTCGCGGCCAGCAGGAACGTGAGGTAGCCGACGGGCAGGTAGTTCCCGGCGCCGTTGATCCAGCGCACGATCCCTGCCACGAACACCACGTACAGCAGGAGCGGCCCGAGCCGCCGCGCCCGGATCGCGGCCGAGGGCGCGACCAGCAGGCCGCGCCGGACCAGCGACTCGCCGATCGCCGTGACCTGCTTCTCCACCGGCGCCCGCCGGACGATCGCGGCCACCATGCGCGGCTTCGTGACCTGCGCCAGCACGGCGTCGTCCAGTGGATGCCCGGTCGACAGGGCCCCGGACGTGGCCGACACCTGGCCGCTGCGGTTCACCCGGACGAGCCCCGCCTCGGCCAGCCGCGCGACGGCGACCTGGACCGCGTTGACCGGGCCCCCGCCGAGGAAACCCAGCTCGGTCACGTCGAGGTGCCCGGGCGGCTCGGCGAGCCGCGGCCTGCGCACCTTCATGCGCGCACCGATCGCCACGACGAGCCCGGCCACCAGCCCGGCGGTGTAGAGCCAGAGGAACTCCGGCCCGGAAAGTCCCCACGGATGCATGCGCCACCCCTCCCCACGGTCGTCGATGGATCATCGTCGACGCGGGCCGGCGGGCAACGGGTTACGGGGCGGCCGTGACCATCCTGTCATCTGTCCGGCAGCGCCGTGCGGTGCAGCTGGCGCACGAGGTCGAAGCGCGGGTCCTCGGCGCCGGGTTGGCGGGATGCGCGCTCTCAGCCGTCGAGGAGCCTGCGGACTACGGTGCGGTCGGCGTCGGTGGTGGCCATCCGCAACGCGGTCTCGTACGCGGCGGCGGCCTCGTCGGGCCTGCCGAGGCGGCGCAGGAGGTTGCCGCGCACGGAGTGGTGGAGGTGGTAGCGGTCGAGCGCCAGCGCGTCGACGAGGTCGAGTGCCTCCGCCGGACCGCGCAGCTCGGCCACGGCGACCGCGCGGTTCAGCGCCACGACCGGCGTCGGGGCCACGACCATCAACTGGTCGTACAGCGCGACGACCTGTGCCCAGTCGGTCTCCCCGGTCGTCGGGGCGTCGCTGTGCACGGCGTTGATCGCGGCCTGGATCTGGTAGGGCCCCGGCCTGCCGCGGCGCAGGCACTGCCGCACCAGTGCGTGCCCCTCCTCGACCATGCCGCGGTCCCAGCGGCCGCGGTCCTGGTCGGGCAGCAGCACCAGCTCTCCGTCGTCCGTGACCCGGGCGGGGCGGCGCGACTCGCTGAGCAGCATGAGCGCGAGCAGGCCGGTGACCTCCGGTTCGTCGGGCATCAGCGCGGCCAGCACGCGACCGAGCCGGATCGCCTCCGCTGACAGCTCGGGGCGGTCGACCGTGGAGTACCCCTCGTTGAAGATCAGGTAGAGGACCGCGAGCACACCGCCGAGGCGGGCGGGGAGGTCGGCCTCGTACGGGACGCGGTACGGGATGCCCGCGTCGCGGATCTTGTTCTTGGCGCGGACCAGCCGCTGCGCCATGGTCGGTTCTGGCACGAGGAACGCGCGGGCGACCTCCTCGGTCGTCAGACCGCCAAGGAGCCGCAGGGTCAGCGCCACCCGCACACCCATGGCCAGCGACGGGTGGCAGCAGGTGAAGATCAGGCGCAGCCGGTCGTCGCGCACCACGCCCTCCTCACCTTCCTCGTCTCCGCGCTCGGCTGCCAGCAGTTCCAGGGCCTGCCGGTGCCGTTCCTCGCGGGTGGCCTCGCGGCGCAGGCGGTCGATCGCGCGGTTGCGGGCGGTCGTGATGAGCCAGCCGGCCGGGCTCGGCGGCACCCCGTCCGCCGGCCAGCGGCGGACCGCTTCGACGAACGCGTCCTGCACGACCTCTTCCGCGAGCCCGATGTCACCAAGGGACCGGACGAGCACGGACACCGCCCGCCCGTACTCGCGCCGGAAGACGCCGTCGAGGTTCACCGGCGTGGCGCGTACATGATCACGGCCACCCCGGCCAGGCACAGTGCGGCGCCGACGTAGTCCCACCGATCGGGCTGGAACTTGTCGACGACGACGCCCCACGCGAGCGACCCGGCGACGAACACCCCGCCGTACGCGGCGAGGATCCGCCCGAAGTGCGGGTCCGGCTGGAACGTGGCGACGAACCCGTACGCGCCGAGCGCGACGACCCCGGCGGCGATCCACCACAGTCCGCGGTCCTCGCGCCAGCCCTGCCAGACCAGCCACGCACCGCCGATCTCGGCGAGCGCCGCCAGCACGAACAACACGAGCGACTTGGCAACGGTCACCTCTGGTTCACCACACAAGCTCCGCTCACTGACATGGTCGCTACGCAAGCTCCGCTCACTGACATGGTCGCTACGCAAGCTCCGCTCACTGGAACGGACGCACCTCGATCGCCAACGGCGACAGCACCGCCGCGAGCTTGCGTCCCCACTCCATCGCGGCGTCGAGGTCCTCGGCCCGGATGACCGTGAACCCGCCGAGGAACTCCTTGGCCTCGATGAACGGCCCGTCGGTCACGAGCACCTCCTCGCCGGTGGCGCGCAGGACGGTCGCGGTCTCCGGCGGGTGCAGCCCGGCCGCGAACACCCACACACCCGCGGCCCGCATCTCCTTGTTGAGCGCGTCCAGGTTCCGCATGACGGGCTCGAGAGCTTCTGGCTCCGGGGTGCCGTCGGGCTGGTAGATGCTCAGCAGGTACTGCTTCATGGCCTGATCCTTCCGCAGACAGCCGGTCACCACCCACACGAACGCGCCCTCCGCACATCGACACCCAATGTACTATGGTTTCCATACATTCTTGATCTCGTATGGAGGCCTCGTGTACCTGATCACCGGCGCGACCGGCACTGTCGGCCGCCCACTGCTGGCGGAGCTGGACGGCCACGCGGTGCGTCCCGTCACCCGCGACCCGTCCCGTCTGCCCGGCGCGGTGGCCGAGCCCGACGTCACCGGTGTCACCGCGGTGTTCCTGCACCCGCGCGCGGTGGGACTCGGCGCCGCGGACCTGCTGGTCCGCGCGAAGGCGGCGGGGGTGCGGCGGGTCGTCGTGCTGTCGGCCGTCAACGTCGACGACCCGCTCGACGAGCAGCCGTCCCGTGCCAACGGCGACCGCGACACGGAGGTCGAGGCGGCCGCGATCGGCAGCGGTCTCGAGTGGGTGAGCGCGGTCGCGGCGGCGGGCATGGTCGAGCACGGTCACCGCCCGGAGTTCGTCGCCGCGCTGATGGCACGGTACGAACGGGAGAACGGCAGGCCCGCCCACGTGAGCGGGGACGTCGAGAATGTGCTGGGCCGCCCGGCGCGCTCGTTCGCCGAGTGGGTCGCCGACCACGCCGAGTACGTCCGATGACCGTCGTCCACATCGGGCTCGTGTTGGTCGCCATTGCGGCCAACGCCTTTTCCGCGGTCGCCGACTTCCTCCGCCTGGAGCGGATCCGGGGCGGCATGACACGGGTCGGGGTGCCGACGCGGATCCTGCCCTGGCTGGGCGTGCCCAAGGCGCTCGCCGTCGCCGGGTTGCTCGCTGGGCTGGCCGTGCCGTGGCTCGCGGTGGCGGCCGCGGCCGGCCTCGTGCTGTTCTTCCTCCTGGCGATCGGCACGCACCTGCGGGCGGGTGACCGCATGATCGGGCTGCCACTCGGCTTCCTCGCCCTCGCGGTGGCGGTGGTGGCTACGGCACCGGTGTGAGCAGTGTGCCGTCGGTGAGGAACTGGTGCAGGTTCCGGAACGCCAGGTCGCCCATCGCCTCGCGGGTCTCCACGGTGGCGCTCGCGATGTGCGGCAGCAGCACCACGTTGTCCAGCCCCAGCAACGGTTCCGGCACGTTCGGCTCGTCCGCGAACACGTCCAGCGCGGCGCCGGCGATGCCGCCGGTCGTCAGCGCGGCCACCAGCGCGGGCTCGTCGACGACACTGCCCCGCGCGATGTTCACGAGGTAACCCGCCGGGCCGAGCGCGGCCAGCACGTCCGAGGAGACGAGACCGGCGGTCGCCGGGCCACCCGACGTCGCCACCACCAGCACCTCGACCGCCTCGGCCAGTGCTGCCGGGGAGTCGTGGTAGGTGTACGGCAGGCCAGGCACCTGGTGGCGGGAGTGGTAGCTCAGCCGCGCGTCGAACGCGGCCAGCCGGTGCGCGATCGCGCGGCCGATGCGGCCCAGTCCGAGGATGCCCACGCGGCGGCCGGTCACCTTGGTGGCCAACGGGAACTGCCCGCGCCGCCAGTCGCCGCGGCGGACGAACCGGTCCGCCGCGGTGAGCCTGCGCAGCACGTCGATCATGCCGCCGACCGCCAGGTCGGCCACGCAGTCGGTCAGCACGTCGGGTGTGTTGCTGACGACGATGCCGCGGGAGCGCGCGTACGGCACGTCCGTGGTCTCGTAGCCGACTCCGAAGTGGACGATCGCGCGCAGCGACGGCAGCGCGTCGATCTGCTCGTTGGTCACCCCGAACCGGGACGAGGTGATCGCGGCGACCACGTCGTCGGACGGCTCGTCCACGATCTTGTGGTTCGTCCGCAGGCGCTCCTCCAGCGAGGGCAGCAGCGGACATGCCTGCCATACCGGACGGGTCACGCCGCTTGGCTCCGTTCCCGTGGTCACGTGGTCTCCAACGCGGGTCGTTTCGGGTCGAACCGCCACCCCGGCACGAGGTACCGCATGGCGACGGCGTCGTCCCGGGCGCCGAGCGCCTCCTTGTGGTACAGCTCGTGCGCGGCCTCGACCTCTTCCAGGTCGAGCGTCACGCCGAGGCCCGGCGCGGCGGGCACCGCCAGGTGCCCGTCTCTCAACGGGATCGGCGCGGTGGTGAGCCGCTGCCCGTCCTGCCAGATCCAGTGCGTGTCGATGGCCGTGATGTCACCGGGGGCGGCGGCCGCGACGTGGGTGAACATCGCGAGCGACACGTCGAAGTGGTTGTTCGAGTGCGAACCCCACGTCAGGCCCCACGCCTCGCACAGCTGCGCCACCCGCACCGAGCCCTGCATCGTCCAGAAGTGCGGGTCGGCGAGCGGGATGTCCACAGCGGACTGCCGCACGGCGTGGCCGAGCTGCCGCCAGTCGGTGGCCACCATGTTGGTCGCGGTGCGCAGGCCGGTGACGCGGCGGAACTCGGCGAGGGTCTCCCGCCCGGAGTAGCCGTCCTCGGCGCCGCACGGGTCCTCGGCGTAGGCGAGCACGTCACGCAACGCGCGGCCGTGCGTGACGGCGTCGGCCAGCAGCCAGCCACCGTTCGGGTCCAGCGTCAGGTCGGCGTCGGGGAAACGGGCGGCCAGCGCCCGCATCACCTCGACCTCCGCCGCGCCGGGCAGGACGCCGCCCTTCAGCTTGAAGTCGGTGAACCCGTAGCGGGCCTGCGCGGCCTCGGCCTGCGCGACGATCCCGGCCGGGTCGAGTGCCTCCCGGTCCCGGACACCGAACCAGTCGTCACCCTCCTCGGCGCGGTACCCGAGGTCGGTCTTCGCGCGGTCGCCGACGAAGAACAGGTAGCCCAGGGCGCGCACGCGGTCGCGCTGCTGCCCCTCGCCCAGCAGCGCGGCCACCGGCACCTCGAGGTACTGGCCGAGCAGGTCGAGCAGCGCGGCCTCGATGGCGGTGCGGACGTGCACGGTGACCCGCAGGTCGAACGTCTGCGGCCCGCGCCCGCCCGAGTCCCGCGTCCCGAACCGGTCCAGCACCGCGGCCAGGACCGCGTTGTGGTCACCGAGGCGTGCCCCGACGACGAGGTCGCGGGCGTCGGTGAGCGTGTCGGTGATCGCGGGGCCGCCGGGCACCTCACCGACGCCGGTCCTGCCGTCGGAGTCGGTGAGGATCAGGAGGTTCCTGGTGAAGTACGGGCCGTGCGCGCCGCTCAGGTTGAGCAGCATGCTGTCCCGGCCCGCGACCGGGACGACCCGGTAGCCGCTGACGACCGGCGGTGTCACTCGGCGGCCCCGTCCCGCAGCCGCGGCACGCCGAGCGGGTTGGCCGCACGCAGCTCGTCCGGGAGCAGGGCGTCCGGGACGTTCTGGTAGGCCACCGGCCGCAGCCACCTTTCGATGGCGAGCGTGCCGACGGAGGTGGTGGCGGGGGTGGACGTGGCCGGGAACGGTCCACCGTGGACGACCGCGTGCCCGACCTCGACGCCGGTGGGCCAGCCGCCGAACAGCACGCGGCCCGCGATCAGCTCCAGGCGCGGCAGCAGCGCGGCCGCGGTGTCCTGGTCGGCTGCCGCGGCGTGCACGGTCGCGGTCAGCTGCCCCTCGAGGGTGTCGAGGATCTGCTCCAGCTGCGCGACGTCGGCCACCCGCACGACCAGCGACGCGGCCCCGAACACCTCCTCCTGCAGCGCGTGGTTGGCGAGGAACGTGTCGCCGTCGGTGGCGAACAGCCGCGCCTGCCCGCAGGCACCGATCGTGGCGTCGACGCCGCCCGCGGCGACCTCGGTGACGTTGCCGGCGCCCGCCAGCCGGTCCGTGCCCTCCACATAGGACTGCTGGATGTTCGCGTTGAGCATGGCCGCACCCGGTGCGGCCCCGATGGCCGCGCCGGCGGCGGCGACGAACGCGTCCGCGTCGCCGAGCGCGAACACGAGACCGGGGTTGGTGCACAGCTGGCCAGCGGACGTGGTCAGCGAGGTGACGAACGCGGTGCCCAGTTCGGCGCCCTGTTCGGCGAGCACGCCGGGCAGCAGGATCACCGGGTTCACCGACGACATCTCGGCGTACACCGGGATCGGCACGGGCCGGGACGCGGCGGCGGCCACGAGCGCGAGCCCGCCGGACCGCGAGCCGGTGAACCCGACGGCCGCGATCCTGGGGTGCTTGACCAGCGCGGTACCGAGGTTGCGGCCGTCGCCGAACAGCAGCGAGAACGTGCCCTCGGGCAGCCCGTGCTCGGCGACCGCGGCCCGGATCGCGCGGCCGACCAGCTCGGACGTACCGGGGTGCGCGCTGTGGGCCTTCACGACCACCGGCGCGCCCGCGGCGAGCGCGGACGCGGTGTCGCCACCGGCGACCGAGAACGCGAGCGGGAAGTTGGAGGCCGAGAACACCGCGACCGGGCCGAGCGGGATCTTCCGCTGGCGCAGGTCGGGCTTGGGCAGCGGGGCGCGGTCGGGGTCGGGCGTGTCGAGGCGGGCGCCGAGCCACCGGCCGTCGGCCACGACGGACGCGAACAACCGCAGCTGGTTGGTGGTGCGGGCGAGCTCGCCCCGCACGCGCGGGTCGGGGATGCCGGTCTCGGCGACCACGCGGGCGACGAGGGTGTCGCCGAGTGCGTCGATGTTGTCGGCGACCGTGGTCAGGAACGCCGAGCGGGCCGCCAGCGAGGTCGCCCGGTAGACCGGGAACGCCTGCCAGGCAAGGGAAACCGCGCGGTCCACGGCCGACTGGTCGCCGAGCCCGTATGCGGGTTCGAGCTGCTCGCCGGTCGCCGGGTTGACGCCCCGGACCTCACCGGCGCTCCCCCGCACGTCGGCGGCGCCGATCAGCATCGAACCGGTCAGAGCCAGTGTCGCGGCACTGCCCTGATGGTTCGCTCCGTAAACTCCGCTCACGACAGTTCCACCTTCTCCACGAGAGTCTTCAGCTCATCGAACTCGTCGGCCGTCAGGTCGGACAAGGGGGGTCGCACCGGGCCGGCGTCGCGGCCGACCGCTCGCAGGCCTGCCTTCACGATCGACACGGCATACCCGGCACGCCGGTCGCGAATCTCGATGTAGGGCAGCACGAACTCGTCCAGCTTGCGGTACACGGCCGCCGCGTCGCGGGCCCGCACGGCCGCGTAGAAGTCCAGCGCCCACTGCGGCGCGAAGTTGTAGATGGCCGACGAGTAGGTGGTGACCCCCATCTCCAGGTACGGCAGCGCGTAGGTCTCCGCGGTGGGCAGACCGCCGATGGACAGCAGCCGCTCCCCCAGCCGCGCGTAGACCTTCGTCATCAGGTCCACGTTGCCGACACCGTCCTTGAACCCGATCAGGTTCGGGCACGCGTCGGCCAGGCGCGCGGTGGTGTCGTAGGTGAGCTGGCCGTTGGCGCGGTGGTAGACGATCACGCCGAGCGACGTCGCCGCGCACACCGCCTTGACGTGCTCGAACAGCCCTTCCTGCGGCGCCTCGGTGAGGTAGGGCGGCAGCAGGAGCAGCCCGGACGCGCCTGCGGCCTCGGCGTCGCGAGCCATCTCGACGGCCTGCGCGGTGCCGTACCCGGCGGGCGCGAGCACGGGGGTGTCGCCCGCGGCGGCGACCGCGGCCCGGACCACGCGGGGCACCTCGTCCAGGGTGAGTGAGAAGAACTCGCCGGTGCCACCCGCGGCGAACAGGCCGGCCGCCGGGTAGGACGACTGCCACGCCACGTGCTCGCGGTACGCGTCCTCGTCGAACGCGAGGGCGGGCGTAGCGTGCGTGACGGGGAACGACAGCAACCCGGTGCCGAGTGTGTCGCGCAGGGTTTCCGGACTGAGGGTCATGCTTCCTAGCGTATGACCCGATGCGATACCTGTCTAAGTCCAAGAGCGCATCTTGCGATACCTTTCTGGCATGTCGTTCACGCTCGAGCAGCTTCGTGGGTTCGTCGCCGTGGCCGAGGAGGGCAACTTCGGCCGCGCCGCCGCCCGCCTGCGCATCACCCAGCCGCCGCTGTCGCGCCAGGTGCAGAAGCTCGAGCGCGCGCTCGAGGTGGAACTGCTGGTCAGGACGCCGCGCGCGGTGCTGCTCACACCGGCAGGCGAGGCGTTCCTGCCCGAGGCGAGGCGCCTGCTCTCGCTCGCGGCGGCCGCGCCGATCACCGCACGCAACGCCGCCCGCGGCACCGCGGGCACGCTGCGGATCGGCTTCACCGCGATCTCCGCGCTGACCGTGCTGGGCACGTGGATCCGCACGATCGCCCAGCACCTGCCGTCGGTCGAGCTCACGCTCACCGAGATGGTGTCCCGCGACCAGGTCGACGCGCTGCTCGCGGGCGACATCCACGTCGGCCTCGCCCGCGGCGTCCCGGCGTCGGAGGTGTTGCGGGTCCGCCGCGTGCACACCGAGAGCCTGATCCTCGCCTGCCCGCGCGGCCACGCACTCGCCGAGCTGGGCCGACCGCCGTCGCTGGTGGACATCGGCCGCCACGACGTCGTCAACTACGCCCCCGTCACCGCCCGCTACCTGCAGGAACTCGTGATCAGCTGTTTCCACGGCGCTGGTGTCGAGCCGCGCTACGTGCAGCAGGTCGGGCAGGTCCACAGCCTGCTCGCGCTCGTCGACGCGGGGGTCGGCGTGGGGCTCGTGCCCAGGTCGGCGGCCCGGCTGCGGCTGCCCAACCTGGCCTTTACGGAGATCGCCGGACTGCGCCCGGACATCGTCGAGACCCACTGCGTCTGGCGCTCGGCGCACAACAACCCGGCACTGGAGTCACTGCTGCGGCTCACCGAGCCCGCCCCTTGACGCCTTCCGGAGGGCACGCTTACGGTCTCCGTCTACAGATGAAGACCGAACACGCATCTCTAGACACAATCATTCGCGGAGCTTGCGGAGCGGACGATCGACGCCGCCGCGGTTCGGCTCCGTGACCCTGTTCGCCAATGATCCGGAGAGACGATGCCGTCTTCCGCACCACCACACCGCCGCGGGCTCGTACTGGCCGCCGCGGTCCTCCTCGCCACCAGCGCCTGCACGGTCGCCAACAGCGAGGCGGGCGACGCGGGCGCCGGTGGCGACACCCTGCGCATCGTGCTCGCACAGGAACCGCCGACCCTGGAGCCGTGCGAGTCCTCGCTGACCGGCACCGGCATGGTCGTCCGCTCCAACATCACCGAGCCGTTGATCGAGCGCGACCCGGCGACCGGTGCCCTGGAGCCGCTGCTGTCCACCGGCTGGCGCCAGACCTCGCCCACCACCTGGACCTTCGACATCCGAAGCGGTGTCACGTTCCAGGACGGGCAGCCGTTCACCGCCGAGGACGCCGCGTTCACCATCGACCGGGCCGTGAACTCCGACCTCATGTGCAATGTGGACGGTTACGTCTTCGACGACTCGCCACTCGGCCTGCACGTCGACAGTCCGGCGAAACTCACCGTCACCACGGAGAAGCCCGACCCGATCCTCCCCCTGCGACTGTCCTTCGTGGAGATGGTGCCCCGCACCACCGACACCGGGGCGAAGGTCCGCGAGCCCGTCGGCACCGGCCCCTACGCCATCGCCGACTGGCAGACCGGCGTGTCGATCACGTTGACGCGCAACGACACCTACTGGGGTGACGCCCCCGCGTACCCGAGGGTGCGGTACGTGTGGCGGTCGGAGTCCAGCGTCCGCGCGGCCATGATCGCCAAGGGCGAGGCGGACATGTCCACCGGCCTCGACCCCGAGGACGCGACACCAGAGAACTCGGTCGCCTACCCGAACAACGAGACCACCGCGCTGCGCCTCGACGGCACGCAGGCGCCGCTGGACGACATCCGCGTCCGCAAGGCCATCGGTCTCGCCATCGACCGGCAGGCCGTCGTCGACGTGTTGTTCGACGGCAACGCCGAGCCCGCCGCGCAGCTCATCCCCGACGGTGTCGTCGGCTACAACGACGCGCTGAAACCCGCACCCGCCGACCTCGACGGGGCGCGGCAGCTGGTGCGGGAGGCCAAGGACGACGGCGCCCCGGTCGACCGGGAGATCACGCTCGTCGCCCGCAACGGCCAGTTCCCCCGCGTCGCCGAGACCGCCGAGGTGCTCCAGTACTCGCTCGGGCAGATCGGCCTCAACGTCAAGATCCTCATGACCGACACCGCGGCCCACCTCGTCTACCAGCTGCGCCCGTTCCCTCGGGACGTCGGCCCGGTCGCACTGCTGATCATGCACGGCAACCAGGCCGGTGACGCCGGGTTCACCACCAGCCAGTACCTGCTGTCGGACGGCCCGCAGTCCTACTTCGGCACCGACGCGCTCGACGACATGATCACCGACGCCGACCAGCTGTCCGGTGACGCGCGGCAGCAGGCGTTCGCCGACATCTTCGCCCACCAGAACGCCGAGGTCGCCCAGTACGCCTACCTGGCCCACATGCAGGGCCTGATGGGCATGTCGCCGTCCGTCCACTACGAACCCAACCCCGCGACCGGCGACGAGCTGCGGCTCGCCGAGATCCGCCCGGCGGACGGAGACGCCCGATGATCACCTTCCTTCGCAGGCGCATCGTCTCCAGCGCCATCCCACTGGTGTTCGTCGTGCTCGGCGTGTTCGTCCTCGCCCGCCTCACCGGCGACCCGGTCAACCTCTACCTGCCGCTGTCCGCCACCGAGGAGCAACGCGCCGAGTTCGCCGCCGCGCACGGGTTCGACCAGTCGATCCTCGCCCAGCTGTGGGACTACCTCGGCCAGGTCGTGCGGCTCGACTTCGGCGAGTCGCTGCGCACCGGCCAGCCCGCGGGCGAGATGGTGCTGACCGCGTTCCCCGCCACCCTGCAGCTCGCCGCGGTCACCATGCTCATCGCGATCGTCGGCGCGGTGCTCATCGGTTCGCTCGCCGCCTACCGCCCCAACTCGCTCGCCGACCGGGTCGCGAGCTTCCTGTCGATGACCGCCGCCAGCATCCCGGACTTCTGGTTCGCGATCATGGGCGTGCTGGTGTTCGGCGTCAGCCTCGACCTGCTGCCAACGTCCGGTGTGGACGGTGGCGCCGAGGTGTGGGTCCTCCCGATCGCGACCCTGCTGATCCGCCCGTTCGGCGTGCTCGTGCAGGTCGTGCGCGGCGCGATGGTCGGTGCGCTGTCCGCGCCGTACGTGAAGGTCGCGCGCAGCAAGGGCGCCAGCGAGAAACGTGTCGTCTTCGGGCACGCGCTGCGCAACGCGACCATGCCCGCGCTGACCGTCGCGGGGGACCTCACGATCGGCCTCGTCAACGGCGCGGTCGTCGTCGAGACCATCTTCGGCTGGCCGGGCATCGGTAAACTCATGATCGACTCGATCCTGCAGCGCGACTTCGCCGTGCTCCAGGCAGCGGTCCTCCTGACCGCCGTGACGATCTTCGTACTCAACATCGTGATCGACATCTGCTACGCGCTGATCGACGCGCGCGTCCGCCAACCGGTCGCGGCATAGGAGCCACGGATGACCGCAACAGTGAAGAAGGAGGCGGCGGCCGAGCCCGCCGTCAAGCGCAGGCGCCACACCTGGTGGCAGCTGCTCGGCAAGGACAGGTTCGCGGCCGTCGCCGCCGTCGTGCTCGGGCTCGTGGTGCTCACCGCGGTCCTCGGGCCGTGGCTGATCGGGGACCGGGCCGTGCGGCAGGACCTGCGGGCCTCCCTCCAGCCGCCGTCGTTCGACCACGGGTTCTTCGGGTTGCTCGGCACCGACGTGCTCGGGCGCAGCGTCCTGGCCCGGCTCGTCGAGGCCGCGGGCACGACCCTGTCGGTCGCGGTGCCCGCGGTGTTGTGCTCGCTGGTGATCGGGTCCGCGATCGGCATGTGGGCCGGCTACCACGGTGGCTGGCGCGAAAGCCTCGCCATGCGGGTCGCCGACGTGATCCTGTCGTTCCCGTCGCTGCTGCTCGCCGTCGTCGTGCTGTACGTGTTCGCGCCGTCGGCCGCCAACATCGTGCTCATCCTCGCGTTCGCCCGCATCCCGATCTACCTGCGGACCGCGCGTGCCGAGTCGGCCGAGCTGCGGACCCGGCTGTTCGTCGACGCGGCCCGCACGTTCGGCACGAAGAGCTGGCCGACGATCTACCGCCACCTCCTGCCGATCGTCCTGCCGACCCTGCTGACCGTCGCCACGCTGGACTTCTGCTTCGTGATGCTGTCGGAGTCGTCGCTGTCCTTCCTCGGCATCGGCATCCAGCCACCGGACGTGAGCTGGGGCCTGATGGTCGCGCAAGGCCGCCAGTACCTGCAGACCGCGTGGTGGATCGCCGTCCTGCCTGGTGTCGCGATCGTCCTCACCACCGTGTCCGCCACGATCCTCGCCGCCTGGGCCCGTCTCGCGGGCGACCCGGCGCAACGCTGGCGGCTCACCGCGGCCAAACGGCGTCGTGGCGCGGTGGCGGGGGTGACGGCGTGAGCGAACCATCGATGTCGGCGACCGCACTGTCGGTCGAAGGCCTGCGGGTCGACCTCCACACGCCCGGCGGCGTCCTGCGCGCCGTGGACGACGTCTCCTTCGCCGTCCGCAAGGGACGGACGCTGGCGCTGCTCGGCGAGTCCGGCTGCGGCAAGTCACTGACCGCGCAGTCGATCGTCGGCCTCCTCGATCCGATCGCCGAGGTGACGGGCGGCGCCGTGCACATCGGCGGCACCGACGTCCTCACCCTCGACCACGCAGGCCGCCGCGAGCTCGCCGGGCCGGTCCTGTCGATCGTGTTCCAGGACGCCCTCACCGCGCTCAACCCCGTGCAGCCGGTCGGCAGGCAGCTCGCCGAACCGTTCCGCATCCACAAGGGACTGTCCCGTCGCGCCGCGAAGGCCGAGGCCGTCGAACTGATGGCACGCGTCGGCATCCCCGAACCCAAGGCCCGCTACCGCGCCTACCCGCACCAGTTCTCCGGCGGCATGCGGCAGCGGCTCCTGATCGCCATGGCCGTCGCGCTCGGCCCGGACGTCCTGCTGGCAGACGAGCCGACCACCGCGCTCGACGTCACCGTGCAGGCACAGATCATGCGGCTGCTCTCCGACCTCCAGTCCGAACGCGACATGGCGGTCGTCCTGATCACCCACGACCTCGCGCTGGTCGCGGAGCAGGCGGACGACGTCGCCGTCATGTATGCGGGCAACGTCGTGGAGACCGGGCCGGTGCGCGAGGTGTTCGACCACCCGCGCCACCCGTACACCAAGGGGCTGCTGGACTCTGTCCCCGAGCACGCCGTGAAGGGCGCCGCGCTGCCTGCCGTGCCGGGCAGCCCACCCGAGCTGTCGGCCATCCCGTCGGGCTGTGTGTTCCAGGCCCGCTGTCCGCTGGCGACCGCCCGCTGCGCCGACGAGCGGCCCCGGCTCGAACCGTCCGGCGACGGCCGCGCCACCGCCTGCCACTTCACCGAGGAGCTGAGCCGTGCTTGAGGTCAACGTCACCGCCCCGCCGGTGCTCGAGGCGACCGGGCTGCGCAAGACGTTCCGGGTCGGTCGCAAGCACCTGACCGCACTCGACGGGGTCGACCTCCGCATCGGCCGCGGCGAGACCGTCGGCCTCGTCGGCGAGTCGGGCTGCGGCAAGTCCACCCTCGCACGGGTGCTGCTCATGCTGGCGCGTCCGGACGACGGCACGGTCCGCTTCGGTGACGTGAACCCGTTCGCCTTGCGGGGCAAGGAGTTGCTCGCGTGGCGGCGGCGTGTGCAGATGGTGTTCCAGGACCCGTACGCGTCGCTCAACGAACGCATGACGGCGGCGGACATCATCGGCGAACCGTGGCGCACCCACCGCGACGCGGCTCCGGCCGACCGGCGCGCCCGTGTCCGCGAGCTGCTCGAACTCGTCGGCCTGCGGGCGGGCGACGCCGACCGCTATCCGGGTGAGTTCTCCGGCGGGCAGCGGCAGCGCATCGGCATCGCGAGGGCGCTGGCGCTGAACCCGGACCTGATCGTGTGCGACGAGCCGGTGTCCGCGCTGGACCTGTCGGTGCAGGCGCAGGTGCTGAACCTGCTGGCCGAACTGCAGCGCGAGCTGGGGGTGTCGTACCTCTTCATCTCGCACGACCTGTCGGTGGTCCGGCACGTCGCGGACCGGGTTTCCGTGATGTACCTGGGCAAGGTCGTGGAGGAGGGCCCGACGGAGGAGGTCTTCGACCGCCCGGTGCACCCGTACACCGCGGCCCTGATGTCGGCCGCGCCCACCCTCACCCCGGACCGGGGCGACCCGATCCTGCTGCGCGGCGAGATCCCGTCCCCGCTGGACCCGCCGTCCGGCTGCCGGTTCCGCACCCGCTGCTGGAAGGCGACCGACGAGTGCGCCACGCCACCCCCGGTGGTGGCACGCGACAGCCGCCACACCGGGCTGTGCCACCATCCGCTGTGAGCGTGTGGGGGTTCGTTCTTCTTTGCGTGGTCGTGCTCATCGGTGCGCTGCTACAGGTGGCGATCGGGTTCGGGCTCGGGCTGATCGCCGCCCCGGTACTGGCGATCGTGGAACCGTCGCTCGTGCCGGTCGTGAACCTGGTGCTGGCGGTGGGAATCACGTCCGCGGTGCTGGTACAGGACGGCGCACACCTCGACCTGCGTGGCACCGGCTGGGCACTCGTCGGCCGGGTGCCGGGCACACTGGCCGGTGCGGCGCTGGTGGTGTTCCTGCCAGCGGAACCGTTGGCGTACCTGGTGGTCGCGATGGTGGTCTTCGGTGTGGTCGCGACCGTGTGGGGCTTCCGCCCCCGCCCCACCCGCAAAGCAGTCGTCGTAGCGGGCGCCATGTCGGGGATGATGGGCACCGCCACGTCGATCGGCGGCCCGCCGATGGCGATGGTGTGGGCCCAGTTCGCCGGACCGAGACTGCGCAGCACGATGGGCGCGTTCTTCCTGGTCGGCTCGGCCCTGAGCCTGGCCGCGCTGACGATCTCCGGGTCGGTCGACCTGCACAACCTCCGGTACGCACTGTTCCTGGCCCCGGCGGCGGCCGTCGGCGTACTACTCGCCCGCCCGATCGGCAAACGACTGGACGTACGCCGAACCCGGCTGGCCGCCATGGCCCTGGCACTGGCGGGCGCCACAATCCTGCTGGTGCAGCAGCTGCTTCCGGGAAGTTGAGTGCCAGGCCGCGGGGGCGTGGCCCCACCCCACACCCAAGGCTGCCTGCCAAAGAACCGAAGATGCCAAAGCACTAGCGCTTCTTGCCACGGCGAGACTTCGGCGAGTCAGCG
The DNA here is from genome assembly GCF_014203735.1 of Actinophytocola algeriensis. GTDB lineage: Bacteria > Actinomycetota > Actinomycetes > Mycobacteriales > Pseudonocardiaceae > Actinophytocola > Actinophytocola algeriensis. The sequence continues at coordinate 144,487 of NZ_JACHJQ010000002.1, forward strand.
GCAAGCTCCTGCGCCCGCCGGGACAGCGCGTCCACCTTGGGCCGCAGCTCCGGCTCCACCTCACCGTCAGTGAGATCCGCGGCCAGTTCGGCGTAGTCCGCAGCCAACTGCTGGTAACTCCGGCGGAATGTCGTGCTCCCGCGCGGATACCGGCGGTCGAGGTCGATGATCTGCTTGGCCAGCACGGCCGCCTGCGCGTTCAGGGAACTCCGGGCGTCGGACGCGGTGTCCCGTTCCGCGCGGTGCCCGGCCGCGAGTCGGCCCGCCCGGCGGCCGACCACCCACATCGTCACCGCGCCGCCGATGACAGCCGCGAGGGCCGCCACCGCGACCAGGTACCTCGGCAGCGACGGGCTGATCGTGCGTGCCCCGTCCGGCACGATGCCGGCCTTCACCAGGCTGTCGTAGTTGACCGCGATCACCTTCAGCGCCTCGAGGGGCCGGTCGGTGAACTGGTCCGCTCCCGCGGCGATGCGGGTCTCCGCGACGAACGCCTTGCCGAAGTTCTCGTCGTCGTCACCTGGGAAGTGCGCGCACCCGTAGTGCTCGAACTCCCCGTCTCCCGGGCTGATCAGCAGCACGAGGGTGCCGTCCGCGGCGCCGCTGGTGTCGTCGCAGCCCTCCGACAGGTCCGCGCCGCGCTCGAGGAACACGACGACTAGTCTGCGGTTGCCGATGATCTTCTCGGCCGCCGCCGTGTCGATGTCGAGGCCGGGCGCGACGTACACCGACGACGACCGCACCTCCTTCGCGATCGGACCGTCGAAGATCCCCGCCGTCCACGACGCCCAGCCCGCGAGCACGAGCAACGCGACCAGGGCCAGACCGAACGGGGTGCCGAGGAGCTTCTTCATGCGATACCGCCCGCGAGGTAGTTGGCCGGGCGGTAGTCGGCGCGGCCGAGTTCCCGTGCCGCGGTGTCCAGTTCGGACTCCGCCTCGTCGAGCAGGCGCCGGACGAGGCGTTGCGACAGATCCTCGGCCAGTGCGCGGCGTACGGCCTCCAGTTTCGAGAGCGCCCGGACGAGCGCCGGGTCGCGGGACAGCCCCGACATCTCGATGGCGAGTGTGGTGAGACCGGCGAGCCGCGCGGGTGCGCGGCGCGGCGGGCCGCCGCCAGGACCGAGCACCGACCGCACCGACAGGCCAAGGAACACGAGCACGCACAGCGCGAACAGCCACGGCAGCACCGGGAGCGCCACCCGCAGCGGGTCGAACGGCTGGTACGGCAGAGGCCGGTCGAACAGCCCGGCGTACCGGACGTCGGTGACCTGGTCGAGGTACACGCCGAGCACGTTGGCCTGCGGGTAGGCGTAACCGGCGATCCGGTCACCGAACCGGCTGTACACACCGGCGGCGACGACGTCGGAGAACGACTCCGCGTCGGGTCCGTGGTACTCCGCCCAGTTGCCGTACATGACGACGATCGGCGTGTCCGGGAACTCCTCGGCGAGCGCGGCACCGTACTCCGGCACCGGCAGGCCGAACGGCTGCTGCGGGAACACCGCGAACAGCGGCTCCTGGTCGGGGAACGCGGTGGCGGCCCGGTCCGGCATGGACTCGAGGGTGGCGCCGTCCGCGACGTGCAGGCGGTCGGCGCGCAGGTCGGCGACCACGGGGGCCAGCTCGGCGGCGGTCGGCGCGCGCCAGCGGAACAGGTCGATGTCCGGCGGGGAGTCCTCGTCCTTCTCGCTGGCGACGAGGGTGAGCAGGAGGCTGGTGACGTCACCGGTGGCGAACTGTGCGCGCCAGCCCGCGACGTCGTCGGCACTGACGCCGTACATCGTGCCGGTGATCTCGGTGCCGACGACCAGGATCGTGGCGTTCTCGACCTCGCGGAGCTGGTCCTGCTGCTTCTCGGTGAGCCCCGGCGGGGTGACGAGGACGCGGATGTCGGCGTCCCCGATGGCCTCGGTGACCAGTTGCTCGTCCCAGTCGGCGATCGAGCCGGGCAGCCGCACCACCGGGTCCTCGTCGAGCATGGCGGTCATCTCGGCGACCGACGGCAGGTCGGTGTCGGTCAGCTCCCCCGCCGACCCCTCGGTGACGCTGTCCTCTCCGGACGGTGACTGGGCGTAGCTGACGTCGACGGTCTGCCGCTGCGCCAACAAGAACACGACGAGCAGCACCACGGCGGTGGCGAGGAACGCCCACCGCAACCGGTGCAGCTGTGCGACCACGCGTGTCATCGGGCCTCCCGCCACAACCGGTCGGCCCGTTCTGCGCAGTCCGCCGCCTCCTCGGCCGCGGCCACCCCGCCACCGTTCGCGACGAGGAGTTCCGCACGAGCGAACAGGTCCCCGGCCTCGGGCACGTCGTCGGGCACCGCGTCACGGCTGATGGCCGCGCTCGCGATGGCGGCCCGCGCGGCGGACCACGCGGTGCGCTGCCGCAGTGCCCGCGCTCGCGCCCTTGGCAGGTACGCGGCGGCGAACCCGGCCACCACCAGCAGCACGATGCCGACCACCCACACCCAGATCACACCCGCGATTGTGCCTGACGGTGATCAGGGGTCGGCGACCCGCCTCGCGAGTCCGATCCGGTCTGGACGGTCGCGGTGAACGTCAACGCCCGGCGCGGACCACGTTCACGAGCGGTTGCCCGCGCCACAGGCGCGTCACGTTCGCCGTGATGTCCCCGGCCCGGCCGCGGAACGTCTCGTCGGTGTGGCCCGAGTTGTGCGGGGTCATCACCACGTTGTCGAGCACCTCGAACGGCCGCGTGTAGCCCTTGACGCCCGGCCCGTCCTTGGGGTGGCCCCACCACACGTCCAGCGCGGCGCCGCCGATCCGTCCCGCGGCGAGCGCGTCGAACAGGGCGTCCTCGTCGACGAGGGGGCCGCGGGCCACGTTCACCAGCACGGCGTCGCGGCCCATCAGCGCGAGGCGGCGGGCGTCGATCATGCCGCGGGTCTCGTCGGTCAGCGGCACGGTCAGCACCACGATGTCCGATGTGGACAGCAGTTCGTCCAGTCCGGACAGGCCGGCGACGCGGTCGAGGGGAAGCCCGTCCGGTGCCACGGGGTTGCGGCGGACGGCCTGCGCGCGCATGCCGAGGGCGGTCAGCCCGCGCACGACCTCCTGGCCGATCTCTCCCAGCCCGACCACGCCGACGGTGCGGCCGGCGAGGGTGGTGCCCATCCGCACGTCCGGGTCGACGGCGACCGACACCCACGCGCCCTGGCGCAGCATCCGGTCGGTCAGCAGCACCCGCCGCGACAGCATCAGCGACACCATCACGACGTGCTCGGCGATCGACCGCCCGTGGTGGAAGGTGTTGCACACGGTCACGCCGGGGGCGAGCGCGTCCAGCGCAACGCGGTCGACCCCCGCGCCCGGCACGTGCAGCAGGCGCAGGCTCTTCGCCGCCGACGCCATCTCGGCGGTGACCCGCGAGGCGACGAGCACGTCGACGTCCGGCAGCCGCGCGACCACCTCGTCATCCGGGCGGCGGACCAGCACCTCCCAGTCCGGTTCGCCGAGGTAGCCCGCGATGAGCGGGTCGGTGACCAGGACGTGCCCCGCGTTCACCACCGCGGCGCCGTCGGGTCGAAGTCGGGGTGGGTGCGGCGGTAGTAACCGGTGTCGTCGCGTTCGGTGATGCCGCACGCGAGGAACTGCTCGTGAAGCCGCGCGAGCGCGTCGCGGTCGAGTTCGACGCCCAGTCCCGGTCCGGTCGGCACGGGCACGGCGCCGCCCTCGAACCGCAGCGCGCCGGGGACGATCACGTCGTCCGCCGCGGCCTTCCACGGCCAGTGCGTGTCGCACGCGTAGGTGAGGTTCGGGGTCGCCGCCGCGAGATGGGTCATGGCGGCGAGGCTGATGCCCAGGTGCGAGTTGGAGTGCATCGACAGCGACAGGCCGAACGTGTCGCACGTGTTCGCGAGCGACTGCGACCGGCGCAGGCCGCCCCAGAAGTGGTGGTCGGAGAGGATCACCTGCACGGCGTCCTCCTCCACCGCGGGCCGCAGGTGCTCGAACGCGACCACGGCCATGTTGGTGGCGAGCGGCATCGGCGACTCGCGGGCGACGCGGGCCATGCCCGCGATGCCGGTGGTCGGGTCCTCCAGGTACTCGAGGACGCCGTCGAGCTCCTCGGCGACCGTGATCGACGTGGCCACACTCCACGCGCCGTTCGGGTCGAGCCGCAGCGGGTGGTCCGGGAACTCCTTGGCCAGCGCCTGGACCGCGGCGATCTCCTCATCGGGCGGGAACACGCCGCCCTTGAGCTTGATCGCGGTGAACCCGTACTCGTCGACCATCCGCCGGGCCTGGGTGACGAGCCCGTCGGGGTCGAGCGCCGCGCCGTGTTCGTCCGGCTCGGCACCGGGGTGGCCTGCCCACTTGTAGAAGAGGTAGGCGCTGTAGTCGACGCGGTCGCGGACCGCACCACCGAGCAGGTCGCTGACGGGCCGTCCGATCGCCTTGCCCTGGATGTCGAGGCAGGCCACCTCGAACGGCGAGAGCACGCGGTCGGCGGTGCTGCTGCCGGTGACCATGCCGGACATGCCGTGCCCACCGGCCCCGCTGTCCTGACCACGGGCGAGGCTGCCGCGGACCCGCCGCGCGATCTCCTGCGTGTGCCAGACGTCGACCCCGGTCAGCTCGGCCGCGGCGGTCCGCAGCCGGGTGAGGTGCTTGGCGTCGCCGTAGCTCTCGCCGAGCCCGTACAAGCCGGAGTCGGTCACGACCTCGACGATGGCCCGCAGCGCGAAGGGCTCGTGCACCCCGACCGTGTTGAGCAGGGGCGGATCCCGAAACGCGACCGGCGTGATGCGAACGTCCTGAATCAAGTGCGCCACGCGAGAAGTCTACATCCGTAGACAGTCGTCACAAGTGTAGATGAGATCACCCGAACGGCATCGGGCCCAGCTCGACCGACATGGCCTCCTGCTCGATCTGGTCCCGGGCCCGCTTGAGCGCGGTGACGATGTCGTTCTCCCGGGCAGGGGTGAGCCGGGCCAGCGGTACGGAACAACTGATGGCGTCACCGGCGGGCTCGGCGTACCGGAGCGGCACGGCGAAGCACTGGACCCCGGCCGTGTTCTCCTCCCGGTCCACCGAGTGCCCCTCCGAGCGGGCCTTGGCGAGATCCGTGACGAGCACGGCACGATCAGTGATCGTGTGCGCGGTCAACGGTGCCAGCTCGGCGGGAAGGTGCTCCTCCAGCTCGGGACCGAGCTCGGCGAGCAGCGCCTTGCCCAGCGCGGTCGAGTACGCGGGCAGCCGCCGCCCGACCCGGCTGTGCGCGCGCAGGTACTGGCCGGACTCGCGGGTCACCAGGTACACCACGTCCACCCCGGACAGCCTGCCGAGGTGGAAGGTCTCGTCGAGCTGCTCGCCAAGCCGGTCCAGCGCCGACTTCGCGATCCGCACGTACGGGTCGGTGTCGAGGTAGGTCGTGCCCGCGAGCAGGGCGCGGATGCCGATCCCGTACAGCGTGCCGGACGCGTCGGTGCGGACCCAGCCGTACTTGGTCAGCGTGCGGAGGACCGCGTAGCAGCTGCTGCGCGGCATGCCGAGCGCCTCGCTCAGCTCACGCAGCCGGGCGGGCCGGTTGCGGCGGGCGGCCAGCAGCTCAAGCAGCTCCAGCGTGCGTGCCGCGGACTTGACCTCCCGCACGCCGCCGGCCCGCTCGCCGGTCTCGTCCGGTGCAGCCATCGATCCTCCCAGCGGAAACCTCGAAACGTGGAGGTTCACGCTACTTGGTGACTGGCGGAACCGGACTCACGGCACAATCGCGGAGCTTGCGGAGCGATCATCGGACACAATCGCGGAGCTTGCGGAGCGATCATCGGACACCTTCGCGACCGCGTCGATCTCCACCACGACACCGCGCGGCAGTTCCGCGACGCCGACCACCGTGCGGGCGGGCCGGGGCTCGGCCCACAGCTCGATGAACTGTTCGTTCGCGAGGTCGCGCAGGGCCATGTCGGTGACGAAGTAGGTCAGCTTCACGACGTCCGCGAGCCCGACGCCGACGGTCGCCATGCGCTGTTTCAGCTGTTCCATCGCCGCGTCCATCGCGGCGCGGCCGCCGGGCACGACGGCTCCGTCCGCGTCCAGTGGCAGGGAACCCGACACGAACACCAGCCCGTTCGCGACGACCGCGTCGCTGTACGGATGTTGTGGATCACTCATGGGTCCGACCCTCTCATGAGAACGGCGACTGCCTTCGCACCCAGCCACCCCGGTCGCGATGTCCTCCGTCTCGTTGTCACGGCGGATCATCCCAGCCGAATCCGCCTCGCGGTGAGGCAGCCGGCGAGTGCGACGGCCGCGAACCCGAACAGCAGGTAACGCGCCGAGTGCGCCATGTCCGGTGCGCCGAGGTTGACGAGTACACCGCCGATCGCGGAGCTGAACGACACCGCGATCAGCTCGACCGTGTTGGCACCCGCCGCCGCCTTGCCCGCCTCGGCCTTGTCCGGTGAGCTGCTCATCGCGGCGACCAGCAGGTGCGGGAAGGCGATCCCGATGCCGGTACCCGCGAGGATCAGCCCCGCGAACCACACGACGACGGTGACCGGACCGGCGCCGTACCACTGGAACAGCCCGGTGACGGCGAGTCCGGTCGCGAGGAGCGCGGGCCCGGCGACCAGCAGGCGGTGGACGGTGCGCGGCGCGGCGGCACCGGCGGCGAACATCGTGCTGACCGACCAGCCCAGCGACACCGCGGCGCCGAGGAACGCGGCGACCAGCGGCACCACGCCCGCGAGCCGGTGCCCGAACAGCGGGGTGAACGCCTCCGACGCCATGCCCGTCGTGAGGATGACGATGCTCAGGTAGATCCACTTCAGCGGCGACCCGGCCAGGTAGGTGGTGCGGGGCAGCACACCCGCCGTCGTCCTGCGTTCCCACGAGACGAAGCCGACTACGAGCACCGCCGCGACAGCGCAGGTGAGCAGGGTGTGCGTCACGTCCTCGAACAGGGCGGCCACGCTGATCAGCACGGTCGCCAGCGTGAGCAGGACCAGCGAGGTAACGGGCACCGGCTCGCGGCTCGCCGCCCGTTCGCCGCGGGGCAGGACGGCGGGCGCGGCCACGGCGACCAGCACGCCGAGCACCGCGAGCACGACGAACGCGAGCCGCCACACGCCGAGCTGGGCGAACACCCCGCCGATCGCCGGGCCCGCCAGCGTGCCGAGGCCCCACATCGCGGAGATCAGCGCGGTCGCCTTGGCCCACAGGCGTTCCGGGAGCGCCGACTGCACGACGGCGTAGCCGAGCCCGGCGAGGATGCCACCACCGATGCCCTGCACGGCACGGCCGACCAGCAGCACCGCCATCGACGGGCTCACCGCGCACACGATCGTGCCGACGACGAACGGCGCCAGCCCGACGAGGTACGCGCCGACCGGGCCGCGTGCCGCCAGCAGCCTGCTGACGAGCATCGACGAGATCACCGACATGATCGTGAAGACCGTCATGTTCCAGGCGTAGAGCCGCTCGCCGCCGATGTCCTCGATCGCGGTGGGCAACAGGCTGGTGGTCAGGAAGATGTTCGTGGCGTGCAGCGCGACGCCACCGGCCAGCACGGCCGCGGTGCCCAGGTACTGCCCCGGGGTGAGCAGCTCGCGCCACGTCCCGGCGCTCTCGACGGTTGTCATGGCTGAGACCGTAAGATCTCAAGGGAACTTGAGGTCAAGTGGCGGGAGGCGTTGGTGGCCAAGGAACCGGAGGACCTGCTGGCCATCGGGGAGGTGTCCCGCCGCACCGGCGTGGCCACCTCCGCGCTGCACTACTACGAGCAGCTCGGCCTCATCACGTCCACGCGCACCGGCGGCAACCAGCGGCGCTACTCGCGGCACATGCTCCGGCGGATCTCGCTCATCCTGGTGGCGAAACGACTGGGGATCGCGCTCGCGGACGTGCAGGAGGTGTTCGCCACCCTGCCCGCGGACACGCGGCCGCTGGCCCGCGACTGGCGGCGCGTGTCCCGGCGCTGGGAGGCGCAGCTGGAGCGGAAGAAGCGGGAAATCGAACAGCTGCAGGAGGAACTGACAGGCTGCATCGGCTGCGGCTGCCTGTCCCTCAACCGGTGCAGGCTTCTCAACCCCGAGGACGAACTCGCCGAGCAGGGGTCCGGCCCACGTCGCATCGGCGTGAACCTCGACTAGGTCCGGATGCGTTGGCGTCCTGGTGGTGTTCCGAAAGGTGGGCGCTTTCGGGGCGCTGAGCCCGGCACATCACCGAAGGGCCCTGCGAACGTTGGTGACACAGCACTTGCTACGGGCGCCACTCCGGGTCGCGGCCCAGGAAGGCAAGCAGGTGGGCCAGCGGAGTCATGTCCCCGGACAGTTTGAACGGGGGCTGGAAGCCCGCGTCGGGGCGGTGGCGCCGTTCGTTGTCGGGGACGTCGCGGTCCGCGACCTCCTGCGCGGCGGCCACGAGGTCGTCCTCCAGTGCGACCGTCCGTCCCAGCGACGCGGCCACGTCCCACGAGTGCACCACGTAGTCCAGCAGGTGGAACCCGATGGCCTGCCGGGCGGGGAAGCGGACCGCGGAGCTGATGTTCGGCAGCCAGAACTCCGGTGCCGCCGCCGCGAAGGCGGCCACCACCGCGTCCGCGGACTCCGCGTAGTCCCGACGTGGGTCGTCGCCGAAGGTGTGGGGTTCCCAGGCAGGGCGGTCGCCCCTGGCTGCGGCCGCGAAGCCGTGGTTCTCCGTGGTCATGTGGCCCAGCAGGTCGCGGAGCGTCCAACCCGCGCACGGGGTCGGCAGCGTCCACTGGTCGTCGTGGATCTGGGACACGACCACCACGCTGTGCCGCATCGCGCGGCCGTGCAGTTCCAGCACCCGATGAACCTCCGTCACACGAAGCAGCCGCGAACCGTCGTCTCAGGCGAACATACCCGCATGCCGGGTCCGCAGCGCGCGCTTGATCACCGTGCCCGTCGGGCCCAGCGCACACCCGCGATGCCCGGCCGCTCCCCGAGCCTGCCGCGACGGTCTCCGCCGCCGGGCGCGCTGGACTGGTTTTGTCGGTGCCAGGGCCTAGGCTGCCGCCATGCCCAAGACCAGCGCCGCGCTCCTCCTGTTCCGCCACGGCAGTGACGGGCTCGAGGTGCTGATCGCGCACATGGGCGGCCCGTTCTGGGCCCGCAAGGACGCGGGCGCCTGGTCGATCCCCAAGGGCGAGTACACCGACGAGGAGCCGCTCGCGGCCGCGCGCCGGGAGTTCGCCGAGGAGATGGGGTCGCCGCCGCCCGGTGGGGAGCCGGTCGCACTCGGCACCGTCAAGCAGTCCGGTGGCAAGTCGGTCACCACGTTCGCCGTCGAGGGCGACTTCGACCTCGCCGGGTTCCGCAGCAACACGTTCGAGCTGGAGTGGCCGCGCGGGTCCGGGCGGGTGCAGGAGTTCCCTGAGGTCGACCGCGCCGCGTGGGTCCCGGTGGCGGTCGCGCGGGAGAAGCTGGTCAAGGGGCAGGTGCCAGTGCTGGACGCCCTGGTCGAACATCTCGGGAGCAACGCGTGAAGTACCTGATCCTGATCCACAGCAACCCGGCGTCGCGGGCCGCGTGGGAGCAACTGTCCGAGGAGCAGCGGGCCAACTTCGGCCACTCGCACCTCGCCCTCAACGACGCGCTCGCCGCCGAGGGCGTGCTCGCGGGCAGCGAGGGCCTGCAGCCGGTCGACACCGCCAAGCGGGTGTCGGTCCGCGACGGGCGGACCATCACGTCGGACGGGCCGTTCGCCGAGGTCAAGGAGCACCTGGCCGGGTTCTACATCGTCGACGTCGACAGCGTCGACGAGGCGGTCGCGATCGCCGCCCGGGTCCCCGACGCCCAGTTCGGTGCGGTCGAGGTGCGCCCGGTCTACGACATGAGCCAGTTGGAATCCTGAGGCTGCGGCGTCCACTCCTGCATCTCCGCGTGACAGCCGGACACCGCGTAGCGGCGCACCCCGGCGACAACGAGCGGGTCGAGGTCCAGCGCCCGTTCCAGTTCGGCGCGCGACGTCGTGGCGAAGATGGTCAGGTTGTCCGCGGGCACTCTGCCGGGCAGCACCCAGCCCCGTTCCCGCTGGTCAAGACACCACAGCAGATGTTCACCGATCAGTACGCGGTTGGCAGGGGCGTCCCACCGGAAGTCACCCCGGTTGTGGCCCAACGCGACGTATAACCGCTCCGGATCTTCGGGACTCACACCATAGATAGTGCACCACCCCGCGCCGGGCTCGCCGGGACCTCCGGGAATACTCCAGTTCGCTGCGAGACCCCGGGGGAAGAAGATGTCCGCGCGCACCGTCCCGTTCTTCACGGCGCTGACCGTCGACGCCCTGGGCACGGGCATGTTCGTGCCCCTGTCACTGCTGTACTTCGCCCGGGTCCCGAAGATCGACCTGGCGACGGTCGGTGTGCTGCTCAGTGTCGCCGCCGCTCTGAGCCTGCCGGTGCCGGTGCTGGTCGGCCACCTCGTCGACCGGTTCGGCCCGAAGCCGGTGGTCGTCGCGGCCCACTTCGTCCAGGCCGCCGCGTTCGCGGGCTACCTCGCGGTCACCGGTCCGGTGGCGCTGCTGCTCACGGCGGTCGTGGCCACCGCGGGCCAGCGGGCGTTCTGGTCGTCGGTGTTCGCGCTGGTGGCCGACCTCGCGGAGCAGTCCGGTGGCGGGAGGCGCCCGGAGCGCTGGTTCGCGCTGGTCGGCATGGCGCAGACCGCCGGGCTCGGCGCGGGCGGGCTCCTGTCCGGGCTGCTGCTGGCCATCGGGACGGAGACCGTGTTCCGGCTCATGGCGATCGGCAACGCGGTCACGTTCCTGCTCGCCGGGCTGCTGGTCCTGCTGGTGCGCGTCGCCCACGAGCGGCCTGCCGAACGCGCGGTGGGTGGCTACCGGGTGCTGCTCGCCGACCGGCCCTACCTGGGGCTCATCGGCGTGAACACGATCTTCGCGATGTGCGCCATGTTCTTCGGGCTGGCGCTGCCGGTGTACCTGGTGGACGGGCTGTCCGCGCCCGCGTGGCTGGTCGGGCCCCTGCTCGGGGCCAACACGATCCTGCTCGCGCTCGGGCAGACCACCGCGGTCCGGGTGCTGCGGCCGATGCTGCGCACCCGCGTGATGGTGCTGGCCGGGGTGTTGTGGGCGGTGTGGGCGGCGGCGTGCGCACTCGCACCCGCGCTGCCCTTGTCGGCGCTGGTGCCGTACCTCGTGGTGGTCACGCTGTGCTTCACGGTGGCGGAGCTGGTGCACGCACCGGTGTCCATGACGCTCGCGTCCGAGGCCGCCCCCGCCGACCTGCGCGGCCGCTACCTCGCGGTGTTCCAGTACTCGTTCGCGTTCGCCACGGTCATCGCGCCCGGGTTCTTCTCGGTGCTGTTCACGATGGGCACACCGCTGCCGTTCGCGGGGCTGGCCGTGCTGGCGCTCCTCGGCGCCGCCGCCATGCTCGTGCTGGAGCGGCGGCTGCCGAGGACAGCGCTGGTCAGCTCTCCTGGATGACCGACAGGACGTTGCCCGCCGGGTCCTTGAACCAGGCGATCAGCGGCCCCTGGCCGCGGTGGATCCCCAGGTCGTCGATGTCCGGGCCCTTGTCGAACACGACGCCCTTCCCGGCCAGCTCACGGACCGCGGCCTCGATGTCGGCGACGGGGAAGTTGAGCGTCGTGTACTCGGCGGGCACGTGGTTCGGTTTCGGGTAGACGAGCGTGTCCCGGCCGCCAGCCAGGTGCAGCGTGAGCATGCCGTGCTCCTCGGACACCAGGATGCCGAGCGTCTCCTCGTAGAACCGCCTGGTCGCGGGGATGTCATCGCTGGAGAACCCGCTGAAGGCCTTCGATTCGGCGAACATGTCCCTGTTCCTCTCAATCGGCGCTGTCGGCGCTGTCACCAGGTGGTAGATGCCGAATCGGGGATTTCGACATCGCCGGTGAGAGGATGTCGGCGATGACCGAGATCGAACCACTGCTTCGGGAGCTGGCCCCGCAGGTCCTCGCCACGCTCGTGCGCCGGTACGGCGGCTTCGACACCTGCGAGGACGCGGTGCAGGAGGCGCTCATCGCGGCCGTCACGAACTGGCCGCGGGATGGTCTGCCGGACAACCCGCGCGGGTGGCTGGTCACCGTGGCGAGCCGCCGCAGGACCGAGCTGTGGCGCAACGAGACGGCCAGGCGCAGGCGTGAGGAGACCGTCGCCGCGCTCACCCCACCCGACCCGGAGCCGGTGACGGGTGTCGACGACACGCTCGCGCTGTTCTTCCTGTGCTGCCACCCGTCGCTCACGCAGGCGTCGCAGATCGCGCTGACACTGCGTGCGGTCGGCGGCCTCACCACGGCGGAGATCGCGCGGGCGTTCCTGGTGCCGGAGGCCACGATCGGCCAGCGCATCAGCAGGGCGAAGAAGACCATCAAGGACGCGGACCTGGCCCAGCCACCCACGGCGGTGGACGCGGTCCTGCAGGTCCTGTACCTGATCTTCAACGAGGGTTACACGGCGACGTCAGGCGACGCACTGAACCGGGTCGAGCTGACCACGGAAGCAATACGCCTGACCCGCCAACTGCACGGCCAGCTGCCCGACGACGGCGAGGTGGCAGGCCTGCTGGCCCTGATGCTCCTGACCGACGCCCGCCGCCCGGCCCGCACCACGCCCGACGGCGCACTGGTCCCCCTGGCGGAGCAGGACCGGACCCGGTGGGACGCGGCCCGGATAGCCGAAGGCGACGCGCTGATCACGTCGACACTGGAGAAGGCCCCGATCGGCCCGTACCAGCTGCAGGCAGCGATCGCGGCGGTGCACGACAGCGCGGAGAAGGCGGCGGAGACGGACTGGCAGGAGATCCTGGGCCTGTACGAGCTGCTGACCACGGTGTCCCCGAGCCCGATGGTCACGCTGAACAGGGTGGTGGCGCACGCGATGGTGCACGGCCCGGCCGCGGGTCTGGCAGAGCTGGAAGTGGCGGTAGGGGATCCGGCACTGGCAGACCACCACCGGGTCACGGCGGTGCGCGCCCACCTGCTGGACCTGGCAGGCGACCACGAGGCGGCCGCGGAGCAGTACCACAAGGCCGCCGCGGCGACGGAGAGCGGCCCGGAACGCCGGTACCTCCAGGAACGCGGTGACCGCATCGTGACGTCGGGCTGAGTAGTCGTACGGATCCGGGAACGGGCGGTCGTTGCTGTACTGAGGTGCATGGTTGACCACATTTCGGAGTCGCTCCCCCGATTAGCCGACGCGCTGCAGGAACTGGGCGTCCGTCTCGGCGACATCGGCACGGAACTGCACGCCCTGCAGGCAGTTCCTCCGGGCGCCCGCACCGCGTCGACACCCAGCGGCTCTCCTGTGCCCGACACTCCGACGACCGGCCCCGCGACGCCCAGCCCCCAGGGCACCAGCGCTCCGGCACCGGCGTCCGGCTCACCGGAACCCGGCACCTCAGGCCCGGCCTCCGCCACGCCCGGCTCCGCGTCCGCGGGTCCGGCGGCTCCAGCGGCGGCCTCCTCGGCACCCGGTGCCACAGCGCCCCGCACGTCGCCGTCGGCCACCCCGACCGCAGGCCCCTCGGCACCCGGCTCGCCGGCCACGGGCAGGTCCGCACCCGGCGTCGCAGCACCCGGCAGTCCGGCGCCCGCCTCGCCGACCGCGGGCCCGTCAGCTCCCGGCACGGCGCCGCACGGCGCGCCTGCCCCCGGATCGTCCGCGCCCGGTCCCTCGGCGGCGTGGCCAGGAGGCCACGGCCCCGCCGCGGCCGGTCCCGGCATGCCCGCTCCCGGCCCGTACGGCGCCGGTCCGTTCGGCGCCGGTCACGCAGGTCCGCCTCCCCCGCAGGGCTACTGGTACCGGCCGCCGCAGCCGCCGCCCGGCCCCACCCTGTGGGAGCGTCTCAGCCAGGACGGTGCGGGCAGCCGCATCCTCGCCTGGATAGGCGGCGTGGTCACCCTCGCCGGCGTGGTCCTCCTCCTCGTCCTCGCCATCCAGCGCGGTTACCTCGGGCCGCTGCCCCGGGTGCTCCTCGGCGCGGGGCTCGGGCTCGTGCTCGCCGGGATCGGTGCCGTGCTGCACCGCAGCCCGGCCGCCCGCACCGGCGCGTACGCCCTCGCCGCGACCGGGGTCGCCGTCCTCTACCTCGACGTCGTCGCCGCCGCCTCGCTCTACCACTTCCTCCCGGCCTGGGGCGGCCTGGTCGTCGGGCTCGCGGTGACCGCCGGTGGGGTCGCCGTCGCGGGGTTGTGGGGATCGCAGCTCTTCGCCGTGTTCGTCGTCGTGTGCTGTGCCGTCTCGGCGCCGATCATCACCGGCGGGTTCGACACGTTGCTGCTGAGCTTCCTGCTCGTGCTCCTGCTCGGCACGACCCCCGTCCAGCTGGCCAAGCGGTGGGCCGGGCTCCTGCTGGCCGCGGGGCTGCCGCCGGTCGTCGCGTGCGTGATCAACATCGGCATCGCGGAGCAGCTCGGCGGCGACGCGACCACCACCGCCGTGCTGGCGGGCGTGACCAGCGGGATCGTCATCCTCCTCGCGACCGCCACCGCGCTGCGCAGGCCCGGCGACGACTTCGCGCTCGTCATGCTCTGCGTCGGGCCGGTGCCGGGCATGCTCGCCCCGCTGCTGCTCCCCCGGCTCGGCGCGGCGATCCTGCCCGCGGTGGTCGGCACGCTCCTCGTCGGGGTCTGGGTGCTGGGCCGGCGCACGGCCCTCCCGCGCGCCTTCGCGCTGACGGCGGGCGGCATCGGCGCGCTCGCGTTCCTCCAGGCCACGGCGACCGCCTTCGACGACGACGCCCGTGCCATCGCGTTCCTCGCCGAGGCGACGATCGTCGCGGTCCTCGCGGTGCGGATCCGGCTCGCCGCGGCGCTGGTGCCCTCGGCCCTGTTCGGGTTCATCGGGTTCGTGCTCGCGCTGTCGTACTCCGCCCGGCCCGACGTCGTCGCCCGGCCGCCGCGATGGCTGCTCGGCACGGGTGACGCCGTCACCCTGGGACTGACCGGTGTCGTGCTCGCCGCGGCCGCGATCGTGTTGTGCTGGGCGGCTTTCCGGCTCGGGGTGTTCTCCGCCGAGGAGCACGCCCCGCACGGCTGGATCCCCGCCGGACTGATCGCGCTGTACGGGTCCACCGCGGCACTGCTGGCCGTCGGCCTGCTCGTGTCGCCGGACCGCGACGGGTTCCTGCTGGGGCACGTGTTGGTCACCGTGTCGTGGACGGTCGGTGCCCTGGTCCTGCTGCTACGCGGCATCGACTCGGTGCCGACGCGGGTCGCGGGCCTGTCGCTGGTGGTGGCCGCGCTGGCCAAGCTGGTCCTCTTCGACCTGTCCTCTTTGGACGGCATGGCCCGCGTGGCCGCGTTCCTGGTCGCCGGCCTGGTGCTGCTCGCGGCGGGTGCCCGGTACGCCAAGCTGGTGGCGGCCAGGAACCCGACACGCTGACCGCCGGACCGAGGCCGCGCGCGATCGTGCAACACCGCGTCAGACGAGAAGGGAGACGTCTCGGCAGGGCATGGGCCATGCCGACGCCATCCGGACGATCAGCGGAACGATTCAACGCTGGCGTATTGCCGCCATGGCCGGGACTGGCCACGATGATCGCCATGCTGGAAGCGTTGGGGATCACCGCGTTCGCCGAGTCCGTCTACCGCGCACTGCTCACCGACCCCGGTCGCACCGCCGCGGAACTGGCGCGGTCGGTGGACCGCTCGGAGCGGATGATCCGCAAGGCGGTGGCGGAGCTGGAGGAGCTGGGCCTGGTGACCCGGCTGCCGGGCAGGCCGGTGCGGCTGCTCGCGGCCCGCCCGGACACCGCGATCGACCTGCTGGTGGCGCGGCGGCAGCGGGAGCTGACCACGGTGCAGGCGAACGCGCGGGCACTGGCCGCGGAGATGAACGTGGCGCGCCAGCCGGACGAGCTGCTGGAGATCCTCGTCGGCCAGCGGGCGGTCGCCGACCGGTTCACCCAGCTCGTGCGCGGCTGCGAGCGGGAGCTGCTGGTGATCGACCGGCCGCCCTACGCCGCGCGGGCCACGCCGTCGGAGGAGGAGGTGACCACCCGGCTGCACGAGGACGTCGGTGTCCGCGGGCTGTACGCGCCGGAGTCGCTCGAGCTGCCGGGGGCGCTGGCCGCCGCGCGCAGGGCGGTCGAGAGCGGTGAGCTGTCGCGGGTGCACCCGAAGCTGCCGATGAAGCTCGCGATCGCGGACCGGGAGGTCGCGCTGCTGCCGCTCGTGCTGGAGGACATGGTCGAGAGCGCGCTCGTGGTGCGGAAGTGCGCGCTGCTGGACGCGCTGGTGGTGCTGTTCGACCTGCTGTGGGAGCAGGCCGCGCCGCTCGTGCCGGTCCAGGAGGCGGGCGAGCCTGCCGACCTCGGGCTGCTGACGCTGCTGGCGGCAGGCGCGAAGGACGAGACGATCGCCCGTCAGCTGGGGGTCAGCCCTCGTACGGTGACCCGGCGGGTGGCGGAGCTGCTCGACCAGCTGGGCGCGCGCACCCGGTTCCACGCCGGGGTGCTGGCCGAGCGGCACGGCCTGCTCACCGAGTAGCGGTCACCGAGTACACGGGCAGCGGCTCGACCTGGCCCGCGACCGAGTCGAGCACGTCGACATGGCTCGCGATCAGGTCACGCACGGGTTCGGGCACGGTGTGCAGGCGCTCACCGACGATCTCGCGGCAGATGGCGATCTCCCAGGCGGCGTCGTGCACACCGGTCGTGTCGACGGCCGCCGGCTCGCCGGCGTGCCAACCGGTCTCGGCGAGGATCCTCAGCAGCGCGTCGCGCGAGAACGGGGTGCGGACGTTGCCCTCGCCGCGCTCGCCGGTGGCCTCGATCATGCCCTGGACCTGCACGGCGAGCAGGTGTGCGAGCTGGCCGTGGGTGGTCGGTTCGAGGTCCCACTCGGCGAAGCACAGCCGCCGCGCCCACGGCCGCACCCGGGCGAGCGTGGCGCGCAGCTGGTCCAGCGAGGCGAAGTACCAGGAGCACTGCGACAGGACGACGTGGTCGAACGAGTCGTCGGGGAAGGTCTCGGCGAGCACGTCGAAATCGAACCGGAAGTCGATCCGCGGGCCGAGCGGCGTCCCGCCGAGGAACGCGGCCGACGCACCGAGCGAGACCGGCGCCCCGTAGTCCGGGCCCGCGAGGTCGACCGCCGTCACGTGGCCGCGCTCCCCCACCGCGTCGGCGAGGACGGCGGTCATGTCGCCCTGCCCGCAGCCCACCTCCAGCACCCGGTCACCGGGCCGCAGGTCCCACGTGTTCGCCAGTTCGGCCCGGAACCGCGTCTGCACGAGCTGGGTGGTGGGTTCGGTCACCCCGGTGGCCATGGCCGCCACCACGCTGCCGACGTCGATCGCACTCATGGTCATCACGGTAGAACCCGTGGCCAGCGGTTAACGTGGAGGTATGGCGAGCCGGATCATCGCGACCGTGTTCGACTGCCGCGACACGGAGACCCTGGCGGCGTTCTGGTGCGCCGTCCTCGACTACGAGATCACCGACCGCTGGCACGACGCCCACGGCGCGCGGTACGTGGAGGCGTCGGCCGACGGCGTGCCCATGTTGTTGTTCTACCCGGTGACCGAGCCGAAGCGGGCGAAGAACCGGGTGCACCTGGACGTGCGGGCCGCCGGGGCGCAGTACGACGAAGTGGCTCGGCTGGTGGCACTGGGCGGCAGGGTGGTCGCCGACGACCCGGCCGTGCCGTGGGTCGTCCTGCAGGACCCGGAGGGCAACGAGTTCTGCGTCCTGCCACCGGAGCGCGGCTAGCCGCCGGACGACGTGGTGGACGACCCCCGGATGGCGGCACGGAGGTACCGACCGGCCCGCCGCAACGCCGACCGCCGCGGCCCGGTCGGGAGCTGGTCGCCGGGGACGCGGATCCAGCCGTACCCCGTTGTCTCCTTGACCTGGACGGTGACCTGGCGGTACTCGTCCGGCGCGTGCTCGTCGTGCTGTTTGACCACCTCGTGGTGCACGTAGGCCGAGGTGATGACCGCCAGCGGTTTGGCGGACTGCGCCAGCGCCGACTTCAACGGCGCCGCCTCGATCAGGCGCGTGACGTGGATGAAGCCGGGGCCGTCGGGACCGACACTGTCGAACGCGATCTCGCC
The DNA here is from genome assembly GCF_014203735.1 of Actinophytocola algeriensis. GTDB lineage: Bacteria > Actinomycetota > Actinomycetes > Mycobacteriales > Pseudonocardiaceae > Actinophytocola > Actinophytocola algeriensis. The sequence continues at coordinate 162,515 of NZ_JACHJQ010000002.1, forward strand.
CACGTGCAACGCCAGTCGCAGCCTGATCACCTCGTCCGGGTGTGTCTCGTTGTGCTCGTCGAGCAGCTCGGTGAGCGCGGTCAGCAGCTCGCCGACGAAGGCGCTCTTGTTCGCGCCCGCCGCGGGGACGGCGATGAGGATTCCGTCGCCCGTGTCCCTGCGGTAGGAAGCCTGCCACGGGATCCTGGCCCGCGTGAACGCTGTCTCGACGACCGTGTGCATGCCCCGCCGGATGGCCATGCGGTTCTGCTGTGTGCGGTTGTCGGCCCCGAACTTCTCGAGGTCGAACACGCAGATCACGTAGGTGCCGTCGGGATGGTGGTCCTTGTCGGCATGGTGTTTCCCGCCGGTGTGGTGGTTCCTGTCGGCATGGTGGTTCCTGTCGGCATGGTGGTTCCTGTCGGCACGGTGTCTCCGGTCCGGCACCGGGGCCCGGGTGATGGTCGTGGTCCTGGCGACGTACTCCCACTCGGCACTCCACGACGTCACCACCACGTGCCCGCCGCCGGTGGGCAGGAACCGCCGCGTCCCACCGGGGTGGCCCGCGTTGTCGAACACCAGGAGCCACCGCCCGCCCCGCGCCCCGTCGCTCAGTTCTCGCACCACGGCGGGCACGGCGGCCTCGTCGTCGCCGTCCGCGATATCCAGGCGCTCGGCCAAAGCCACGAACCTGTCCCGGATATTCGATTTCCCCGCCGGAATCCACCAGACGAGATCGTATTCATGCGCGTAGCGGTGGGCGTACTCGACCGCGATTTGGGTTTTACCGACACCGCCCATTCCGACCAGCACCTCGGGCAGTTGCGACGTCGCGTCCGCCAGCCGCCGGTGCAACTGCACGAGCAGATCCTCGCGTCCAACGAAGTTCGGGTTTCTCGGAGGCACGTCCCCCCATATCCGTGGCAACACCCCGCGAGTCCGATCCCTGTCATCCGAACGACTTGTTCCAGACGACGTCATCTGGCCTCCAACCACGACCGAACCTGTGGGCGCGGATAGTAGCGTGGTCTGAAGATCACCCGGGCCGCGGCATCGGCGGGCCTGCTCCTGTCCATTTATTCAATGCATTTCGCTCGTCGTGGCCCAACCGTGCGCGCGGCAGAGGGAAATGTGCTGCCGACGTTCGACAGTCAATCTGCGCCGGGGATGGTGTTTGTCGCAAGCACGCGGACCGCCTCGTACGGGCCGCCTGCCGCGCGTTGGCGGGCGGCGCCGGTGCCGACGCGCAGCAACCGGCGTACGCCGTCGCGGACGAGCTGGGTCGCTTCCAGGGCTTCCAGTGCCGGGCGGACCGCGGCCAGCAGCTCGGTGACGAGGACCGTCGCCGGGGCCTGGCGTTCCAGCACCGGGTGGATACCGGGGCCCGACATGCCGTGCCGGGCCGCGGACCACAGCGCCGCGGCGCCCACCTGTTCGCCGATCACCGGGGCTTCCCGGCCGGATTCCAGGTCCGTCAGCGCCGTCCGGACCAGGGCTGCCGTCAGGGCCGCCTGTAACAGGGTGGCTTCCACGTCGATGCCGGTGTCCGCCACGCGTAGCTCCACACCGGACAGTCGCGGGGCCGGGCGGGCCAGCCACAGCGGGGACGCGTCGTCGACCAGTACGCCCTGTTCGGCCAGCCGGGACACGCGTGCCTCGTACGCGCGCACCGACGCGAAGTGCGGCGGCATCCCGGACGCGGGCAGACGCGACCGCTGGACCACCCGCCAGCTCGCGTGGCCGGTGTCCGCGCCGCCCGTGAACGGGGAGTTCACCGACAGTGCCAGCAACGTGGGCAGCCACGGGCGCAGGTGGTTCACGACCGCCACCGCGGTCTCCGGGTCCGGCACCCCGACCCGCACCTGGCAGCCGCAACCGTGGTGGTCCGCGACCACACCGGCATAGGTGGCGGCCACCGCCGCGAACCGCGAACGCGGGGCGATCGGGCCGCCCAGTGCCGACGTCCCGCTCGGCACCAGCCACACGTCCGCCGCGCGGGCGGCGGTGGTGAGCAGTGCGCGGGTGTGGGTGAGCCTGGCTGCCAGCTCGTCGAGGCCGGAACAGTCGCCGGTGTGCGCCTCCACCTGCGTGTCCGACCACTGGGCCTGCACCGTCGCGTCCTCGGCGGCCGGCCGCAGGACACGCGCGCCGTGGCAGACCTCTGATGCGGCGGGCACCGTGTGGCCGGTGGCCGGGTCGGCCAGCAACAGCTCCTCGCCGACGCTCACCGTGAGCCCGGGCGACGGAAATCCCATCCCGACCTCCCGCCGACCGTTACGCTCCTGCCCGTGATCCGCGAGGCCAGTCTGACCGACCTGCCCGTTCTTCGCGACATCGAACGCGCGGCAGGCACCCCCTTCCGGGACGTCGGCATGGCCGCGATCGCCGAGGACGAGCCACCCACCATCGACGAGCTGACCGCCTACCAGCGGGCCGGCCGGGCATGGGTGTGGGGCGATCCGCCCGTCGCGTACGTGCTCGCCGACGAGGTCGACGGGTACGCGCACATCGAGCAGGTTTCCGTCCACCCAGGACATTCGCGGCGCGGGATCGGCCGGGCGCTCGTCGACCACGTCGGCGCGTGGGCGGCGGCACGCGGGCTCGCCGGGCTCACGCTGACGACGTTCGCGGACGTGCCGTGGAACGCGCCGTACTACGCCCGCCTCGGGTTCGTGGTCGTGACCGACCTCACGCCCGGCCTCCGCGCGATCCGCGACCACGAGGTGGCGCGCGGGCTCGACTCCTGGCCGAGGGTGGCCATGCGCCGCGACGGTTGAGCCCACATCGCCCGGGTAACCCCACCGCAACCGAGCGTGGGGAGCACCGATGGCCGAGCAGAACCAGCCACCACAACAGCAAACACGGCCCGGGACCACGGGCGACATGGCGCCGGAGCCGCAGGACTCGATGTCCTCCTACGTCGGCCGTGACCTGCTCAAGCGCAAGCGCGCGCTGATCACCGGCGGCGACTCCGGCATCGGCCGGGCCGTCGCGGTCGCGTTCGCCAAGGAGGGCGCGGACGTCGCGATCGCCTACCTCTCCGAGCACGACGACGCGAAGCACACCGCCGACCTCGTGCAGGCCGAAGGCAGGCGCTGTGAGCTGATCCCGGGTGACCTCGCCGACCGCGGCCACTGCGCGAAGGTGGTCGAGCAGGCGGTGTCCGCGCTGGGCGGGCTCGACATCCTCGTCAACAACGTGGCGACGCAGGAGCAGGTCGAGTCACCGGAGGACATCACCGACGAGCAGTGGAAGCGGACGTTCGACGTGAACATCCACAGCTACTTCCGGGTCACCGCGGCCGCGCTGCCGCACCTCGGCGACGGCAGCGTCATCATCAACACCGGTTCGGTGAACGGCATGCGCGGCAACAAGGGGCTCATCGACTACTCGGCCACCAAGGGTGCCGTGCACGCGTGGACCATGGCGATGGCGCAGGCGCTGGTGGACCGGCGGATCCGGGTCAACTGCGTCGCGCCGGGTCCGGTGTGGACACCGCTGATCCCGGCCACGCTGCCCGAGGAGAAGGTCGAGAGCTTCGGTGAGCAGACCCCGTACGGGCGGGTCGCGCAGCCGGACGAGCTGGCCCCCTCGTACGTGTTCTTCGCCGCGGAGAAGCTGTCCTCGTACTACTCCGGTGAGGTCCTGGCCGCTCTCGGCGGCGAGACCCACCCGGGCTGACACGTGAAGGAGCGGACATGAAAGCCGTTACCTGGCAAGGGAAACGGGACGTGCGGGTGGAGACCGTGCCGGATCCGGAGATCCGCGAGCCGACCGACGCGATCATCAAGGTGACCACGAGCGGCCTCTGCGGGTCGGACCTGCACCTGTACGAGGTGCTCGGGTCGTTCATCGACCCCGGCGACATCCTCGGCCACGAGCCGATGGGCATCGTCGAGGAGGTCGGCCGCGAGGTCACGCACATCAAGCCCGGCGACCGGGTCGTCGTGCCGTTCAACGTGTCGTGTGGACACTGCTTCATGTGCGATCAGGGCCTGCAGTCGCAGTGCGAGACCACACAGGTCCGCGACAAGGGCAAGGGTGCCGCGTTGTTCGGGTACACCAAGCTGTACGGGCAGGTGCCGGGCGGGCAGGCCGAGTACCTGCGGGTGCCGCAGGCGCACTACGGGCCGGTCAAGGTGCCGGAGGGGCCGCCGGACGAGCGGTTCGTGTACCTGTCGGACGTGGTGCCGACGGCGTGGCAGGCGGTGAAGTACGCGGGCATCCCCGACGGCGGCAGCGTCGTCGTGTTCGGGCTCGGCCCGATCGGCCAGATGTCGTGCCGGATCGCGCGGCACCTCGGCGCCGGCCAGGTGATCGGCGTCGACCTGGTGCCGGAACGCCTCGCGCTGGCGGCGAAGTACGGCGTGCTCACGGTGGACCTGAACGAGCCGGGCGACACCGCGGCCGCGCTGCGGGACCTCACCGCCGGGCGCGGGCCGGACTCGGTGATCGACGCGGTCGGCATGGAGGCGCACGGCTCGCCGGTCGGCAAGGTGGCGCAGCAGCTGACGACGCTGCTGCCGAAGCAGATGGCGGCGAAGATGACCGAGAAGGCGGGCATCGACCGGATGGGCGCGCTGCTCGCGTCGATCGACACGGTCCGCCGCGGCGGCACGATCTCGCTGTCCGGCGTGTACGGCGGCATGGTCGACCCGATGCCGATGATGGAACTGTTCGACAAGCAGATCCAGCTGCGCATGGGCCAGGCCAACGTCCGCCGGTGGATCGACGAGATCATGCCGCTGGTGATCGACGACGCCGACCCGCTGGGCACAGAAGACCTGGCGACGCACACCCTGCCGCTGGCCGACGCGCCACACGGCTACGAGATCTTCCAGCAGAAGCAGGACGGCGCCATCAAGGTGCTGCTGAAGCCCTGACGGACGTACCAGGAGCCCGCCCCGGTGAGCAGCCGGGGCGGGCTCAGTACTGCTTGAGGATCCGGACCAGTGCGCGTTCGATGGCCGGGCGGGCCTCCGCGATCGGGACGCCGTCGGCCTTGCGCAGCGCCCGCTCGACCGTCCTGCCGTCCGCCCACGCGGCCAGCACCCTCGGGTCTACATAGGACCGCCGAGCCACCGCCGGTGTGTTGCCCAGCTGCTCGGCGACCTCCCGCATGACCGCCTTCTCCGTGCGGCGCCTGCCCGTCTCCGACGTGGGCGGCTCGTGGCCCGCGATCAGCACCGCCGCCAGGACCGTCGCGTGCCAGGTGCGGAGGTCCTTGGCCGTGAAGTCCGGCTTCGTCAGCTCCTGGAAGCGGCGGTTGATGTCCTCGGCGTGCACCTCGCCGGTGCGGTGGTGCAGGAGCCGGTCCTCGTCGGACCGGCCCCTGCGCAGCGCGGTGATCAGCCGTGCCAGCCGGTCGTCACGGATGCGCAGCTTGCGTTCGGCGCCACCCTTCGCGATGTAGCAGAAGTGGATCTCGCCGCCGTGGACGTGGACGTCGCCGCGCAGCAGCGTCGCCACTCCCCTGCTCTCCTCCGCGTACTCGTCGCCGCCGGTGCGGAAGACGCCGCGGTCCAGCATGCGCAGAGCGCCGGCCAGCACGCGTTTCTCGGTCAGGCCGCCGGTGCACAGGTCGTCGTCCACTGTGGAGCGGAACCGGGGCAGAACCGCGGCGAGGCGCAGCACGCGTTCGTGCTTCTCCTCGTCGCGTTCCTCGCGCCACTGGTCGTGGTAGAGGTACTGCCGCCGCCCGGCCGCGTCAGTGCCGACGGCCTGGAGGTGCCCGTTCGGGAAAGGGCAGATCCACACCTCCTGCCACGCGGGCGGGATGGCGAGACCGTTGACGCGCGACACCTCGTCCCGGTCGCGCAGGGGTGTGCCGTCGGCGTCGAAGTAGCGCCAGCCCCGCCCGGCCCGCTGCCTGCGCAGCCCCGGTCTCGCGGGGTCGCTGCGCCTCAGTCGTCCGGCCATTCACCGGTGACCTTGCGGTAGCCCGTCGCGCCGGCACGGTCGATGGCCGCCTTCACGACGCCGAAGATCGCGCCCTGGATGGTGGCCGCGAGCAGCACCTGGTTCCAGGTCGCCTTCTTGTCGGTCGCGTCGGGTGCCTCGTCGCCGGGCCCGAGCGCGCCCCACACCTTGTTGAACGCGGTCGTGGCCAGCACACCGCCGAGGACACCGATGAGCATGCCGATCGGCTTGTAGATGATCTTGTTGACGTTCACTGTTCCTCCTGCGGTCACGCTGGGATGGGCTGCTTGGCGAGTGCGGTAGCGACCGCGAGCAGGTTCGACGCCATCGTGGCCGCGGTCTTCTCCGACCACTCGTGGCCGTGGTCGGTGTCGGAGTAGTCGGGGCCTGGTCCCGGGCCCATGTTCCAGTACGTCCACGCCTGGCCGGGGATGGTGTAGCCGATGTCGTTCAGCGCGCCGGTGATCTCGCTGATCACGTGGTGCGCGCCGTCCTCGTTGCCGGTGACGACGACACCCGCGACGCGGTCGTACGCGACGGGCCGGTCGTCGTCGCCGGTCTCGGAGATCATCGCGTCCATCCGCTCGAGCACCCGCTGCGCCACCGACGACGGCCTGCCGAGCCACGTCGGCGACGCGACCACCAGGATCTCGGCCGCCAGCAGTTTCTCGTGGACCGCCGTCCAGTCGTCACCCATGTCGGTCTCCACGCCCGGCTCGACGCGGAGGTCGGCGACGCGGACGCTCTCGACCTCGACACCGTGCTTTCCCAGTTCGGCACCCACCACGTCGGCCAGCTTCTGCGTGTTCGAGTCCGCGGGTGACTTCTTGAGCGTGCAGTTCAGTATCAGTGCTCGCATGGCGCCCGGATACCCCGCGCTGACGGCGCCGAACCGTGTGTTTCCTGCTCGGGCACGTCGGGTAACCGGGCGGCAAGAGGAGGAGAACATGGCTGCCATACCAGAGGTACGGACGGACCACACCGAGAAGTCCACGGCCGAGCTGGTGCGCGACCTGACCGACCAGGTGGGCAGGCTCGCGCGGACCGAGGTCACGCTCGCCGTGCGTGAGATGAAGAGCAAGGCCAAGCACGCGGGTGTCGGTGCGGCGTTCGCCGGCGCGGGCGGGTTGTTCGCGTTCTACGGCGGCGCGGTGCTGGTGGCCGCGTGCGTGCTCCTGCTCGCACTGGCACTGCCCGCGTGGGCCGCCGCGCTCATCGTCGCCGCCGTGCTGTTCGCGATCGCCGGGGTCGCGGTGCTCATGGCGCGCAAGCAGCTCAAGCAGAGCGCGCCGATGCCGTCGCCCGCGATCGACAACGCGAAGGAAGACATCCACGCGGTCAAGGAGGCACGAAAGCAATGAGCACCAAGGACAACGGCCGCATGACGATGCCCGGCGAGGCACCGACCGACGACGACCTGCGCCAGGACGCGGAGCTGACGCGCCAGGAGCTGGCGGAGACGGTCAGCGCGCTCGGCGACAAGGCCGACGTGAAGGGCCGCGCGCAGCGAGTGGCGCACGAGAAGGCCGAAGAGTTGCGGGTGAAGGGCGACGAGCTCGTCGACAAGCTCCCGGACCCGGTGGCGACCAAGGTGCGCCCGGTCGTCGACGGCGCGACCCGCAGGCCCTACATCCCGATCGCGGGCCTGGTGGCCCTGTTGGTGGTGCTGCGGATCTTGCTGAAGCGCCGCCACGGCTGAGCGGCGTGCGCACCGCGGACGCGACGCGCGGTACGCACAGCTACCCGTCAGTCCTATGAGGACAGTGCCCGACGACGGCTGCGGGGGTGCCGGGCGTTACGACAGGTTCTCGCGGCGCCGTGGCCTGCCGAGCAGGCGGCGCACCGCGTCACCGAGGTGGCGGCGCAGTCGCTCGTCGTCCATCGCCATGAGCGCCGGGGAACCGCCCGCGAGCGCGACCCCGGCCAGCGCGACGTGCGCCGCGACCACGGCGCCCTCGTCCGCGTCCGGTGGCACCAGCATGGCGGGCAGCCGCGTCATCACGTTCTCCTCGCCGTGCAGCGAACGCTCGACCGCACGCGCGATCCCGGGGTCGCTGCAGAACACCGCGACGAGCATCCGGTTGCGGACGATCAGGTCCACGAGTCCGTCGATCACGTAGTCGACCTGCGCGCTGTGCCGCTTGAGCGTCGCGGCGTGGTCGAGGATCGCGGACAGTTCGCGCAGCGCGGGCTCCGCGACCGCCTCGGTGATCTCGTCTTTCGTCTTGAAGTGGTAGTACACCGCGGCCTTGGTGACGCCGAGCGCGTCGGCGATCATCTGCAACGACGTGCCCTCCACGCCGTGGACGGTGAACAACCCGAGCGCGGTGTCGAGCAACCGGGTGCGGGTGTCGCCCTTCGTGGCCGTCATCACCCCTCCTCGCTGAGAGTTCGACGGTACCTCCTCAGCTTGCCATCCGGCAAGTTGCGCACTTGCTGTTCGACAAGTCACATACTTGCCGAACGGCTTGGATCGCACTTGTCGATCGGCTAGCTTCGACCCTACACACAGGCGCGAAGCACATGGGGAGTTCCAAGGTGGCGACATTCCTGTACCGACTGGGGCGGGCTTCTTTCCGCCGCAGGTGGCTGGTCACGGGCATCTGGGCGGCGCTGCTCATCGCCGTCGGCATCGGCGCGCTCGGGTTCTCCGGGACGATGTCCAACGCGGTCTCGATCCCGGGCACCGAGTCCCAGCAGGCCATCGACCACCTCAAGAAGGCCTTCCCCGAGGCGAACGTGGGCGGCGGCACCGCACGCGTCGTGCTGCAGGCCCCCGAGGGCGAGGACTTCGCCGGTTCGCCGTCCGCCCAGGCCGAGCTGCAGAAGGTCGTCGCGGCCCTGAACGGCGCGCCGGAGGTCGTCGGCGCCACCGACCCGTTCCAGACCAAGGCGTTCTCCCGCGAGGGTGACCTCGCGCTCGTGCAGGTCAGCTACAGCAAGCAGGCCTTCGAGCTGACCGAGGGCGACCGTGAGGCGCTCATGGCGGCCGCGCACTCCTCGAGCCTCGCGGCCGAGGTCGGCGGCGACGCGACCAGGGGGTCGCCGGAGACCGGCGCGACGGAGATCCTCGGCGTCGCGGTCGCGGCCGTGGTCCTCGTGATCACCTTCGGTTCGCTGCTGGCGGCCGGGCTGCCGCTGCTGACCGCGCTGATCGGTGTGGGTGTCGGCATGAGCGGCCTGCTGGTCGTCACCGGCTTCACCGAGCTGAACGCCAACACCCCGATCCTCGCGCTGATGATCGGCCTCGCCGTCGGCATCGACTACGCGTTGTTCATCGTCTCCCGCTACCGCGGCGAACTCGCGGGCGGCGCCGACCACGAACAGGCCGCGGGCCGGGCGGTCGGCACCGCGGGCTCCGCCGTCGTCTTCGCGGGCCTCACGGTCATCGTCGCGCTCGCGGGCCTGACCGTCGTGGGCATCCCGTTCCTCGGCGAGATGGGTGTCGCGGCCGCGCTCACCGTGGTGATCGCCGTGCTCATCGCGGTGACCCTGCTGCCCGCCGTGCTCGGGTTCGCAGGCGAGAAGATCCAGGGCCGCCTGCGTGGCCTGCGGGGTGGCCCCAAGCCCGGCCGGACCGGCATGGGCGAGCGCTGGGCCCGGTTCGTCGGCCGGCACCGGGTGGCGACGCTGGTGGTGGCGCTGGCCGGGGTGGTCGTGGTCGCGATCCCGGCCGCGGACATGCAGCTCGGCCTGCCCAACGACGCCACCGCGGCGCCGGGGAGCACGCAGCGCGCGGCCTACGACCTCGTCACCGAGGGCTTCGGCCCGGGCGCCAACGGCCCGCTGATGGTCGTGGTCGACACCCAGGGCGCGGACGACCCGCAGGGCGCGATCACGGCGACCGCGCAGCGGATCACCGACCTCGGCGCACTGCCGATGCCGCCCCAGACCAAGGGCGACACGACGATCATGCAGGTCATCCCGAAGACCGGCCCGAGCGACGTGGCCACCGAGGACCTGGTCGCCGACATCCGCGCGGCCGGTGCGCGGGTGCACGACAGCACGGGCGCGGACATCGCGGTGACCGGCCAGACGGCGGCGAACATCGACGTGTCGGAGAAGCTCGCGGACGCGATGCTCCCCTACCTGGCGCTGATCGTCGGCCTCGCGTTCCTGTTGCTGATGCTGGTGTTCCGGTCGATCATCGTGCCGCTGAAGGCGACGCTGGGGTTCCTCGTGTCGGTGGCGGCGACGTTCGGCGCGGTGGTCGCGGTGTTCCAGTGGGGCTGGCTCACCGACCTGCTCGGCGTCGAGTCGACCGGGCCGATCATGAGCATGCTGCCGATCCTGCTGATCGGTGTCCTCTTCGGACTCGCGATGGACTACCAGGTGTTCCTGGTGACCCGGATGCGTGAGGACTACGTCCACGGCACGGAGGCACGGGAGGCCGTGGCGACCGGGTTCTCGCACGGCGCCCGGGTCGTGGTCGCGGCCGCGCTGATCATGACGAGCGTGTTCGCCGGCTTCGTGTTCGCCGAGGACTCGCTGATCCAGTCGATCGGCTTCGCGCTCGCGGTCGGCGTCGCGGTGGACGCGTTCGTCGTCCGCATGACGATCGTGCCCGCGCTGATGGCGATGTTCGGCAAGGCGGCGTGGTGGCTGCCGCGCTGGCTGGACAAGATCCTGCCGGACGTCGACGTCGAGGGCGCGAAGCTCCTGGAATACGGCAACGAGTCCGGCGGCGACTCCGACGAGCGCCGCGACCGGATCCCCGTCTCGGTCTAGCCCGTAGGGGCGTGGCCGTGCAAGGCACGCGCGGCGACCCAGCGAACGAATGCTAGGCGAGACTCGCGCGCAACGCGTTGACCCTGGCCAGCGCCTGACCGAAGGCACCGCTGTCGAGCGTGCCGTCGGCCAGCGCGCCGGCCAGGGCGTCTACGGCTTGGTCGCCCTGGTTCACGTCCCTGGCCGAGGCGAGGATCAGGTCGTTGCCGGCCCGCGCGGCGAGCACGGCGCGGTTGCCGGTCGAGCCGTAGCCCGACAGGGCACCCGCCTCGAGCGCGTCGGTGATCGTGACCCCCGGGAAACCGTTGCGGGACCGCAGTTCCTGGCCGATGACGGTCGGCGAGAGCCCGGCGGGGCGGTTCGGGTCGAGTGCGGTGTAGACGGCCCAGGAGAGCATCACGAGCTTGGCGCCCGCGGCGATCGCGTCGGAGTACGGCGCCTCGTCCACGTTCCGCAGCGTCGTCAGCGGCACGGACAGGGTCACCGGCTTGCTGTCGGTGTTGTCGCCCGCGTTCGCCTTGCCCAGCCCGGGGAAGTGCTTCACGGTCGCGGCGACGCCCTCGGCCTGCTGCGCGGTGAGGTACGCCGCGCCGAGGTCCCCGACGACGGACGCGGTGCTGCTGAACGACCGCTCGTACTGGTCCATCAGGTCGCCGGGCGCGTGGAACACGTCGAGCACGGGCGCGAGGTTGACGTTCATGCCGACACCAGCGAGGTTCTCCCCCGCGCCCCGCCCCGCGGCGGTCGCCGCGGCGGCGGGGTCGGCCGAGAGCCCGACGTCCTTGTGGGACAGGGCGGGTGCGCCGGGCAGACGGCGGATCAGGCCGCCCTCCTGGTCTGTCATCAGCAACAGTGCGTTCGGGTTGGGACTCTGCGCCGCGGCGGCCCGCAGCTGCTGCACCACGCCGCGGATCTGCGTGAGGCTGGAGACGTTCTCGCCGAAGAAGATCACCCCGGCGGCCTCACCGGCGCGAATGCGGGCGATGAGCGACTCCGGCGGGGTCAGGCCCGGATAGGAGTAGATGACCCGCTGCCCGGCGGCCTGCCGCGCGAAGGCCAGCGAGAGGTGGTCACCGGAGGCCTGCGCGGGCCCACCCACCGTGCTCGCGCCGACGACCACACCCAGGAGAACCGCGAGCAACCGCCGACGCCGCATGAGCCCGACCTCCCTGCACAGTGGGTAGGTCAACGATAACCCTATGTGGCAAGAAGTGGAAAGTTTCCGACATTGCCAGTTGTCAGGGAACGACCAGCACCGGCCAGTGACCAGCCCGGATGAGCTTCGTCGCGACCGAGCCCGCGAAGCGGTGGCCGGCCTTCTGCGACGCGCCGACCACCACCGTGTCGACCTGGCAGCGGTCCGCGGCGTCGCGGAGCGTGGTGTACGGGTCGCCGAAGGTCTTCAGGAAGGTGACCGGCACCGCCAGCTCCTCGGCCGCCGACCGCATCTGCTCACGCAGCTCGGCGTACAGCTTCACGATCGCGTCGTGCTCGACCGCCGCCGCCACCGCCGGGCCCAGTGCCGCCAGCGCCGAGTGGCTCGCGACGAAGGCGACGATCAGGCGGCCACCCTGACGCCGCGCCATGCCGAAGGCGAAGGCCGCCGCCCGCATGGCGGTGTCGGAGCCGTCGACCCCCACCAGGATGGCCCGCGCCGAGGGATCCCGGCGCGGGCCGAACCGTTCCACAGTGGACTCGAAGGCGTTGAGCTCGGCCGCGCTGCCGCTCATCGTCACTCACCTATCCCACGACGGAGTCCGACACCACGGTGTCGTCGTCCTTCTTCTCCAGGTCGATCGTCGAGCGCAGCGTGATGGGCTTCAGCAGCAGCGCCGCGATCACGCCGATGACGGCCACCGCCGCCGAGATCAGGAAGATGTGCGCCGTCGCGTCGCCGTACACGGTGTGCACGACCGTCTGGATCTCCGGCGGCAGCGCCTTCAGGTTCAGCGCGCTGACACCGCCGGTCGACGCCTGCCCCTCCGGCACGTGCAGTGCGGTGGCCAGGTCGGCCGTGACCCGGTTCGCGAGCACCGCGCCCAGCACCGAGACACCGATGGTGCCGCCGAGCGACCGGAAGAACGTGACCGACGCGCTCGCCGCGCCCAGGTCCCGCAACGGGACGCTGTTCTGCACGGCCAGCACCAGGTTCTGCATGGTCATGCCGACACCGATGCCGACCACCGCCATCGCGATGCCGACGATCCACAGCGACGAGTCGTGGTCGACGGTGCCCAGGCCGAGGAACCCGGCCACCAGGATGATCGCACCGGCCACGATGTAGGGCTTGACCGCGCCGGAGCGGCTGATCATCCGCCCGGAGATCGTCGAGGACACGAGGACACCGGCCATCATCGGGATGGTCAGCAGACCGGCCTCCGTCGGCGAGTACCCGCGGCCGACCTGGAAGTACTGGCCGAGGAACACCGCGCCGCCGAACATGGCCATGCCGACCGCGAGACTCGCGATGATCGCGAGCGCCGGGGTGCGCTGGACGACGATCTTGATCGGCACGACGGGTTCGCGGACCCTCGTCTCCACCAGGACGGCGAGCGCGAGGAGCACGACCCCGGCCCCGGCCATGGCCCCGGTCTGCCACGACAGCCAGTCGAACGCGTTGCCGACGAACGAGACCCAGATCAGCAGGATGCTCACACCCGCGGCGATCAGGCCCGCGCCGAGGTAGTCGACCTGCACGTTCTCGCGGCGGACGGTCTCCAGCTTCAGCGTGCGCTGCAGCACGACGAACGCGAGCGCCGCGATCGGCACGCCGACGAAGAAGCACCAGCGCCAGCCCAGCCACGAGACGTCCACGATCAGGCCGCCGAGCAGCGGGCCACCGACGGTGGCGACCGCCATGACGGCGCCGAGGTAGCCGTTGTACCGGCCGCGCTCACGCGGCGGGATGATCGCGGCGATCACGACCTGGACCAGTGCCTGCAGGCCGCCGATGCCGATGCCCTGGAACGCGCGGGCGGCGATCAGCTGCCCGGTGTCCTGGCTGAACCCGCTGATCATCGACCCGGCCACGAAGATCACGATCGCGACCTGGACCAGCGTCTTCTTGTTGAACAGGTCAGCGAGCTTGCCCCAGATGGGGGTCGTGGCCGTCGCCGTGAGCAGGGTGGCCGTGACCACCCAGGTGTACTGCGTCTGAGTGCCGTTCAGCGAACCGATGATCAGCGGCAGGGCGGTCGACACGACCGTCGAGCTGATCATGGCCACGAACAGCGCGAGCAGCAGGCCGGACAGCGACTCGAGCACCTGCCGGTGCCCCATCTGCTCCCGTGTGTCCGCCTCTGTCGCCTCGGCCGTCATGACGCCCCCTTCAAGCCTGTGGGTTAATTCTTGCTCACTGTGCAAACTTGCACAATGGGAAGTTTATTCCGTCGCTAGGCTGGCGCCATGGAGGCCCTGGAGACCACGCTCCGCACCCGCAAGAAGGCGGCGACCCGGCTGTCGCTGCACGAAGCGGCGCTGCGCCTCGCGATGGAGCGCGGACTCGACGGGGTGACGGTCGAGGACATCGCGGACGAGGTCGGCGTGTCCCGCCGGACCTTCTCCAACTACTTCGCGAACAAGGAGGACGCGGTCCTGCACGCGGACCGCGAGCGGACCAGGGCGCTGGTGGCGCTGGTCGAGGGCAGGCCTGCCGAGGAGCCGCCGTGGCAGGCACTGCGCGCGGCCGCGTCGGAGCTGTACCGCGCCCGCCAGATCCCGGACCCCGAGTGGGTGGCGCAGCTGCGGCTGCTGCGGCGGCACCCGTCGCTGCTCGCACGGCAGGCCAGCGACCAGTTCGCCCTCGAACGCGATCTCGCGGCGGTCCTGATCACCCGCGGGCACGGCCTGGACGACGAGCTGGCGAGACTCATGGCGGCGACGTTCCTCGCCGCCGTGCGGACCGGTGGCGTGCTGTGGCTGGAGTCCTCCGGCGGACAGCCGCTCCCCGACCTCGTCGACCGGCTGCTCGGCCGCTTCCAACCGCGATGATCTTCGCTACAGTTTCCAGTGTGGACCGGATCAGTGTGCCGTCGGAACTCGCCCTGCTGCTGGAGACCTGGCCCCGGCCGGACCGGGACGAGCAGGCCTTCCCGTTCGTCACCCTCGACGAGGAGGGCTTCCCGCACGTGATGCTGCTGTGCACGGCGGAGCTGCTCGCCACCCCCGCCCGCGACGCGCTGCTCGTCGCGGTCGCCAGCAGGAACGCGCGCGCGAACCTGGCCCGCACCGGCATGGCGACCCTCATCGCCGCCGACGGCATCGCCGCGCACTACACGAAGCTGCGCGTGCACGACACCGAGGAACACGACCGCTTCACGCTGTACTCCTGCCACATCGCCCACTACAAGCGCGACACGCTCGGCATCCCGTTGCGCCCCATGGACTTCCACGCCACCAAGGAGATCGCCGAGTCCGAACGGTGGGCGGCCACCCGCGCCGCACTGGCCCACCGCTGCGAGACCCTGTAGTGGAGCTGCCCGCCGACCTCCCACTCGAACACCGCAGCGCGAGCCACCAACCACGCGCACTTCGCACCATACGCTGGGACGCGACCAACACTGTGACATGCGGGGAGGCGGGCAAGCCTTGATGACTGACGTGCGCGTGGCCCACACCGCCGACCTCTCCGCCGCCGACCTCGCGGCGGTCCGGGACCTGCTGGTCGCCGCGTTCGACGGCGACTACTCCGACGAGGACTGGGACCACACCATCGGTGGCGTGCACGCCCTCGCGTGGTCCGGCGACGTGCTCGTCGGGCACGCCGCGGTGGTGCAGCGGCGGTTCCTGTACCAGGGCCGCGCCCTGCGCACGGGGTACGTCGAGGGCGTCGCGGTCCACGCGGGCCACCGCCGCCTCGGTCTCGGGGCCGCGGTGATGGCACCGGTGGAACGGGTCATCCGCGCCGCCTACGACCTGGGCGCGCTCAGCTCCAGCGAGCTCGGCATCCCGTTCTACGAGGCCCGCGGCTGGCAGCGCTGGCAGGGCCCGACGTCGGCCCTCACCCCCGACGGCACCGAGCGCACCGCGGACGACGACGGCGGTGTCTACGTCCTCCCGGTGACCCCGGTCGACCTCGGCCACCCCATCACGTGCGACTGGCGCGACGGCGACGTCTGGTAGCGCACGTACCGGTCGACGCGATCGCGTGGGTGTGCCTCGCCGTGCGTCCCGTCGTGCGACTGGGGAAGGTGGACGGATGAACGCGGACACAGGACTGCTCAGCCCGGTGTGGCCGGGCACCGGGATGGACACGCTCCTCGCCGACGAGGCGTGGGTCTCCGCGATGCTCGAGTTCGAGGTCGCCCTGGCCCGCACGCAGGCCCGCCTCGGCGTGATCCCGTCCTCGGCGGTGGAGCCCATCGAGGCGGCCGCGCGCGCCGCCATCGACGTCGCGGACCTGGCCGTGCGGGCGCGCGGGTCGGCGAACCCGGTGGTGGAACTGGTGCGGGAGCTGACGGCCGCGGTGGCCGACCCCGAGGCGGCCGAGTACGTGCACCGCGGCAGCACCAGCCAGGACGTGTTCGACTCGGCGGCCATGCTGCTCGCCGCCCGCGCGCTGCGTGCCACCGACGCCGACCTGATCCGCGTTGCCGACGCGCTCGCCGGTCTCGCCGACGAGCACCGGCACACGCCGATGGCCGGCCGCACCCTCACCCAGCAGGCCGTGCCGACCACGTTCGGGCTGAAGGCGGCCGGCTGGCTGACGCTCGTGCTCGACGCGCGGGACCGGCTGCGGCAGGTCCTGCCCACCTTGCCGGTGCAGCTCGGTGGCGCGGCGGGCACGCTCGCCGCGTACCTCGAGTACGCGCGCGCCGCCGGGGTGCCCGCCGAGGGCCACGCCGCCAAGCTGACCGAGGGTGTGGCGGCGGAGCTGGGGTTGCGGGCGCCCGCGGCGCCGTGGCACACGCAGCGCATGCCGATCGTGGACCTCGGGTGGGTCGTGGTCGCGGTGACCGGTGCGCTGGGCAAGGTCGCGGTGGACGTGCTGGGCGCGACGCGCACCGAGGTCGGCGAGGTGGTCGAGCCCGCCGGTGAGAAGAGCGGGCTGTCCTCGGCGATGCCGCAGAAGCGCAACCCGGTGCTGGCGACGCTGCTCGTGTCGGCGGCGCGCCAGGCACCCGGGTACGCGCAGATGCTGGGGCAGGCGATGCTGTCGGAGGACGAGCGGTCGGCGGGCGGGTGGCAGGCGGAGTGGCAGCCGCTGCGGGAGGCGCTGCGGCTCGCGGGCGGCGCCGCGCACACGGCGGCCGAGCTGGTGTCCGGGCTGCGGGTGGTGCCGGAGCGGATGGCGGCGAACCTGTCGTCGGGCGGCGGCACGATCGTGGCGGAACGGCTGAACGTCGCGCTCGCACCGGTACTCGGGAAGGCGACCGCGAAGGCGCTGCTCGGCCGGATCGCCGGACAGGCGGCCGCGGGTGCGGGCCGGTTCGACGACCTGCTGCGGAACGCGCCGGAACTGGCGTCGCTGGGTGACCGGCTACCGGAGCTGCTGGCGCCGGAGAACTACCTCGGCGCGGCGGACGAGCTGATCGACTGTGTGCTGTCGCGTCGCTTAACCAGTTAAGTCACACTATGATCATCAGCGCAACCACCAGGCGATACTCCCCTATCCAAATACTTAACCGGATCAGTCGATGCTTGACGACGACCGATTGGTTGAACCACCCTGGTGGACGACCGCCACCCCTGCCCGCGGTCCGGGAAGGACACCGTTGTCATGTCTCGAATCCTGCGCTTCGTCGCGCCCATCGCCGCCGCACTCCTGATCCCCCTCGCCGCGCCCGCCGCCGCCGCGCCACCGGGCAGCGAGGTCATGGCGTTGCTCGGCGAGATCTCCGGCCGGTCCACGATCTCCGGTCAGCACAACCGTGAACCCAACTCCGACCCGGCCAAGTGGACCAGGACGGTCCGCGACATCACCGGGGAGACGCCGGGACTGTGGGGCGGGGACTTCCTGTTCTCGTCCGACGACGTGAACCACCGCGGCACGATGGTCGACGAGGCGATCCGGCAGTGGCAGGCGGGTTCGCTGGTCGCGCTGACGTGGCACGTGTGCCCGCCGACCGTCGGCAGCACGTGCGGCTGGGACTCCGGTGGCATCCTCGGCTCGCTGAACGACGGCCAGTGGAGCGAACTGCTGCGGGACGGCTCGTCGCTCAACCAGGCGTGGAAGAACCGGCTCAACGAGGTGGTCCCCCACCTGCGGCGGCTGCGTGACGCGGGCGTCGAGGTGCTGTGGCGGCCACTGCACGAGATGAACGAGGGCTGGTCGTGGTGGGGCGGGCGCGGCGCGCAGACCAGGCAGCTCTACCAGCTCACCCACGAACACCTCGCCGGACAGGGGTTGTCGAACCTGATCTGGGTGTGGAACGTCAAGGACGTCGACATGGGCGGCATCGGCGGCTACTGGCCCGGTGCGTCCTATGTGGACGTCGCGAGCCTCGACGTGTGGGTCAAGCAGACCCCGAGCCAGAGCGACTACGACGCGATGCTGAACGTGGCGGGCGGCAAGCCCATCGCGCTGGCCGAGGTGGGCCGGGTGCCGTCCCCGGACGTCCTCGCGGCACAACCGAGGTGGGCGTGGTTCATGACGTGGGCCGAATGGCTGGTCGACCCCGCGTACAACGACAACGCGTCGGTACAACGCACCTACTGGGACGGCCGGGTACTCAACCGCGGCGAGCTGGACCTCGGCGGTGGCGGTGGCGACAACCTGGCCCGCAACCGCCCGGTGTACGCGTCCAGCCAGGAAAGCACGACGCTGAACGCGGCGAACGCCGTCGACGGCGACACCGGTACGCGCTGGAGCAGCACGTACGCCGACCAGCAGTGGCTGTACGTCGACCTCGGCGCGAACCGCACGGTCACCGGCGTGACGCTGCGCTGGGAGGCGGCCTACGCGGCGATGTACCAGATCCAGGTGTCCACCGACGGGACGACGTGGACCACCGTCCACAACGACTACGCGGGCAACGGCGGCACCGACGTGATCACGCTCGGCTCGCGCACGGCCCGCTACGTCAAGATGTACGCCTGGCAACGCGGCACCCCGTACGGCTACTCCCTGTGGGAGATGGAGGTCCGCTAGCACGTCCACCAAGGTTGCCGGGCCTGCCGAGACGTTGCCGAGGAGCGTGGCCCGGAACGCGGCGTCGGGGGCCTGCTGGACCGACCGGACGGCCGAGCACCTCGGACATGGTGCGCGCCATGTCGCGCGAATCCAACCCGTTCGTCGCCTCGCGGGTCAGGAGCGCGGGCCACGCGAGGTTGTGGCCATGCGGGCGCGGGTCCTGGCGGGGACGTCCGGTGGCAGGCTCGCGATGATGTCGGCCAGGGTGTCCTCGGCCAGGGAGCGGCGCCACGCCTCGTGGGCGTCGACCATCTTGCGCGCGAGGACACACGTGTTCCGGCACTCCTCCCGCGGCAGCGCACCCGCGCCGCGCTGCCGGATCTCGCGGCACTCGTAGGGGTTCGTGCCGCCGTCGACCGCCTCGACGACCGCCAGCAGTGTGATCTCCGCGGCCGGGCGGGCGAGACGGAAGCCGCCTCGCGGACCCGTCGCCGCCGCCAGCACGCCGGCCCGGACCAACGCCTGCAGCTGTTTCGCCAGGTAGGGCGCGGGCAGGTCGTAGTACTCCGCCAGCTGGGCCGCCGACGCGGTGGCGCCCGGCTCCAGCTGCGCCAGCGTCGTGGCGCAGTGCAGAACCCACTCCGTGCTCACCGGCAGCTTCACGACCGCGATACTATCGTAGATATTACGGATCTACTTAGTCCGAAATACAGGAGGAACCATGCGGATCGCAGTCGCGGGCGCGACCGGGAACATCGGGGCACGTACCGTCGCCGTCCTCGAGGGACGCGGGCACGAGGTCGTGCGGATCAGCCGTTCGCTCGGCGTCGACCTGCTCACCGGCGCGGGCCTCGACGACGCGCTCGCCGGGGTCGAGGCCGTCGTCGACGCCACGAACGCGCCTGCCGGTGACCGGGACGGCACCGTGACCTACCTCGGCACGGCCACCGCGAACCTGCTCGCGGCGGAGGCACGCGCGGGGGTGCGGCACCACGTCCTGCTCTCGATCGTCGGCATCGACGGCGTCGAGGGCAACGCGCACTACGCCGGGAAACGCGAGCAGGAGCGCCTCATCGCCGAGGGCCCGGTGCCGTGGACGATCGTCCCGGCCACGCAGTTCCACGACTTCGCCGAGATGGTCGCGAGCTGGACCGAACAGGACGGCGTCGCCTCCATCGCTCCCCTGCTCGTGCAGCCGATCGCACCCGACGACGTCGCCGACGTGCTCGCGGAGCTGGCGGCCGGCGAACCGCACGGGCGGTACGCGGACGTCGCGGGGCCCGAGCCGCAGGACCTCGTCGACATGGCCCGCCGCACCCACCAGGCACGCGGTCGCACGGTGAAGCTCGTGCCGACCTGGTCCGGGGTGTTCGGGACGCAGATGGCAGGCGACGTGCTGCTGCCCGGCGAGAACGCGCGCCTCGCGCCCACCACCTTCGACGAGTGGCTCGCGAAGGAGGCCGGCTGACGCATCACCCCATCGAGGTCAGCACCGGCCGGTCGCGTCACGCACGCCCGGCGTGGTCTTCAGAGCCAGGACCGCGCCGGGCGCGCCCGGCCCTTCACCGCACCGCGGGCACGGTACGCCGCGTGAACCGCATCGCGCCGTCGTTCATCTTGCCGTGGCGCAGGTTCACGACGTCGTGCGCATAGCTCATGCCGAGCTGCCACGGCGCCCGGGACCCGGCCCTGGGGAACTCGTCGATGGACCGCAGCACATAGCCCGCGTCGAAGTCGAGCAGCGGGCGTTCGGTCACCGCCGGGTCGTCGTTGACGGGCACCGCCACGTCGTACCCGCCGTCGTCCATGTGCCGCAGCAACCGCACCACGTACTCGCTGACGAGGTCGGCCTTCAACGTCCACGACGCGTTCGTGTACCCGATGGTGAACGCGAAGTTCGGCACGTCCGACAGCATCATTCCCTTGTACGCCATGGTCTTCGGCAGCTCGACCGCGCGGCCGTCGACGATCAGCTCCATGCCGCCGAACGCCAGCAGCCGCAACCCGGTCGCGGTCACGACGACGTCCGCGGGCACCGTGGCCCCGGACTCGAGCCGCAGGCCCGACTCGGTGAACTCCGCGATCCGGTCCGTCACCACCGACGCGCGGCCCGAGCGGATCGCCGCGAACAGATCGCCGTCCGGCACCAGGCACAGCCGTTGGTCCCACGGCTGGTACCTCGGCTTGAAGTGCGTGTCCACGTCGTACCCCGGTGGCAGCTGCCTGATCGCCAGCTTGCGGATCAGGTTCCGCACCACCCGGGGGCGGCGCCGCGACAGCTGGTAGATGAACGTCCCCACCAGCACGTTCTTCCAGCGGGCGAGAAAATAGCCGCGCCGCACGCCGAGCACCCGCTTCGCCGTGTTCGCCAGCCGGTCCTCCGACGGCAGCGTCATGATGTAGCTCGGCGACCGCTGCAGCATCGTCACGTGCGCCGCGTCCTCGGCCATCGCGGGCACGAGCGTCACCGCGGTCGCGCCGCTGCCGACCACGACCACGTTCTTCCCGGCGTGGTCGAGGTCCGCCGGCCACCGCTGCGGGTGCACGACCGTGCCACGGAACCGTTCCACACCGGGGAAGTCCGGCGTGTGGCCGCCGTCGTAGTCGTAGTAGCCGCTGCACACGTACAGGAACCGAGCCGTCAGGGTCACCGGCGAGCCGTCGTGCCGCGCCTCGACCGTCCACTGTGCGTCCGCTGTGGACCACGAGGCGCGCACCACGCGGTGGCCGAAGCGGACGTGGCGGTCGATGCCCGCGTCCGCCGCGGTGTCCCGCACG
Organism: Actinophytocola algeriensis; assembly: GCF_014203735.1. Classification (GTDB taxonomy): domain Bacteria; phylum Actinomycetota; class Actinomycetes; order Mycobacteriales; family Pseudonocardiaceae; genus Actinophytocola; species Actinophytocola algeriensis. The sequence goes on from NZ_JACHJQ010000002.1 coordinate 183,990, forward strand.
TACGCGAGGATCGACGGACCGTCCGCGATGGCCTTCGGCTGCGTCCACGGCCTGAACCGGTAGCCCAGCGTGTGCATGTCCGAGTCGGACCGGACACCCGGGTACCGGAACAGGTCCCACGTGCCGCCGATCGCGTCGCGGGCCTCGAGGATCGTGTAGGTCCGGCCGGGGAACGCGGTCCGCAGGTGGTGCGCGGCGCCGATGCCGGACAGCCCGGCACCGACGATCAGCACGTCCACGTCAGGCGTGCTCATGCCTTCTCCGCCGCCCTGGCCCGCAACCGCGACTGCACGCGCGCGAGCACCGAGTAGTAGTGCGTCGGCGTGATCCGCGTCAGCGCGTCGAACACGTAGGCGTCGGGGCCGACGAGGATCCGCGCCTTCCCCTTCTCCACGCCGGAGTGGATGACCGCGGCCGCCTTGTCGGGCGAGGTCATGGTGATCGCCTCGAACTGCGCGGCCATCTGCTCCTTGGTCCGGCCGCGCCCCTCGGGGTCCCTGCGGACCCGGGCGTTGCGGGCGATGTTCGTGGTGATCCCGCCCGGGTGCACGGTGACCGCGCGCACGCCGGTGCCGCGCAGCTCGTGCCGCAGCGACTCGGTGAAGCCGCGGACGGCGAACTTCGCCGCGCAGTACGCGCTCTGGAACGGCATCCCGGCGAGCCCGAACACGCTGGACGTGTTCACGATGGCACCGGAGCCCTGCTCGACGAGGATCGGCAGGAACGCCCGCGTGCCGTTGACGACACCGTGGAAGTTGATGTCGTGCAGCCACTGGTCGTCCTCGACGTCGGCGTCGAGGACCGACGAGGTCACCGCGACCCCGGCGTTGTTGAACACGCCTGCGAGCGGCGCGGGCAGCCAGTCCCGCACCTCGTCGGCGAACCGCAGCTGGTCGGCCGCGTCCCGCACGTCGAGCACGCGGGTCAGCACCCGCCCGGACAGCGACGCGGCGGTGTCCTTCAGCCCGGCCTCGTCGTTGTCGGCGATCGCGACCGGCGACCCGGCCCGCGCGAGGCGGACGGCGAGCGCGCGGCCGATGCCGGACGCGGCGCCGGTGATCATGACGGGACGGCCGGTGAGCCTAGGACGCTGTGGTGTCGCGGGCATCGGCGCTCCTCGTCACGCGTGCGTGGTCGTCGATGAGGTCGAGCAGCCTGGGCCACGCGGCCTTCGGCAGGTCGTGGCCCATGCCGGTGATGGTCTCCAGCCGGGCGCCGGTGATCGCTCGGACCGTGGCCGCGCCGCCGGTCGGGTGGACCATCCGGTCCCGGTCGCCGTGGATCACGAGCGTCGGCGCGGCCACCGACCGCAGCGACGGGGTGCGGTCGCCGGACTTCATGATCGCGCCGAGCTGCCGCCCGGTCCCCGCGGACGACGGGTCGCGGTCCCAGCCGCGGCCTGCCCGCGCACTCACCCACTCCTCGTCCATGGGGAACCCGTGCGAGCCGATGTGCCGGAACATCATGAGCGCGCGCTGGATCGCCGCCTCGCGGGTCTTCGGCGGCGCGGCACCCATCAGGCGCAGCGTCGACAGTGCCGGGCGCCCGATCCGGCGCGCGCCGGTCGTCGACATGATCGACGTCAGGGTCCGCACGCGGTCCGGGTGCCGTGCCGCGACGGTCTGCGCGATCATGCCGCCCATCGACACGCCGACGACGTGTGTGCTCTCGATGCCGAGCGCGTCGAGCAGCCCGACCGTGTCCTCGGCCAGGTCGACGAGGTCGTACTGCCCGACGGGGAACCGGCCAACGAGCATCGACGCGAACTTCGCGGGCCGGAAGTCCTCGTGCGTGGACCGGCCGACGTCGCGGTTGTCGAACCGCACCACGCGGTAGCCGCGCTCGGCCAGTACCTCGCAGAACGCGTCCGGCCAGCTGTGCAGCTGCTGCCCCAGCCCGGCGACCAGCAGGAGCGGCTCCCCGTCCTCGGCCCCGATCTCCTCGTAGGCGAGGGAAATCCCTCGCCCGACAGCGACGACCTGCTCGTCCTGGTGGTTCGCTCCGCAGGCTTCCCCCATCACGTATGCGCTCCCGTCGACGTGGTTTCCTCGGACTCCGGCGACGGAGCGGTCCTGCGGTGCACGACCGCGAGCCCGCCTTTGCCCGGCGCGTTGGCGATCCCTCGCGAGTGCCAGCGCTCCGCGGGCTCCGTCGTCGGTTCGAGCGTCATGTCTCGCAGCATCGTGCGCACCACGACGCTCATCTCCATGTTCGCGAACGCCGCGCCGAGGCAGCGCCGGGTGCCGCCGCCGAACGGGATCCACTCGTACAGGTCCGGCCGCGAGCCGGTGAACCGTGCCGGGTCGAACCGCGCCGCGTCCGGGAAGACCGCGTCGTCGTCGTGGATCAGCCCGATGCTGACGAGGATCGAGTACCCCTTCGGCACCCGCCAGCGGCCGAGTTCCAGGGACTCGGCCCGGACCGTCCTGCCCACCATGTCGATCACCGGCCGGGTGCGCTGCACCTCGATGATCGTGGCTTCGCGCAGCCGTTTCCCGCCCGCGTCGACCTCGTCGACCAGACCGGCCAGCACGTCGGGGTGGCGGCGCAGCCGCTCCACCGCCCACGCGAGCGTCGTCGCGGTCGTCTCGTGCCCGGCGGCGAGCAGGGTCAGCAGCTGGTCGGCGATGTCCTGCCCGCTCATCTCGGTGCCGTCGTCGTAGCGGCTCTGCAGCATCATCGCCAGCACGTCGTCGCGCTGGTCGAGGTCACCCGTCCGCCGCGTCTTCGCGACGAGCCGGTCGATGGCCAGGTCGTACTCGCGGCGCATCGCGAAGAACCGGGCCCACGGGCCGACCTTGCCGCCGAATCGCGGGATCGGCGCGGCGGCGAGCCGGGACCCGAGTGTCACCATCTTCGGCAGCAGCTCGCGCAGCTCGTCGAACTCCTTGCCCTCGGCGCCGAAGACCGCGCGCAGGATCGCGTTCAGGGTGATCCGCATGGCGGACGGGAGCACCGGGAACGGCCTGCCGAGCGGCCACGAGGCCATCTCGCGGACCGTCTCGTCCTCGACGATCCGCTCGTAGGCGAGCAGCCTGCGCCCGTGGAAGGGCGGCACGAGCAGCTTGCGCTGCCGCTTGTGCTCCTCCCCGCGCAGCGCGAACAGCGACCGGGACCCGAGCACGCGCCCGAGGTTCGGCTCGATGTTGTCCGCGAGCGCGGTGTCGGTCTGGAACAGCTGCTTGATCTCGGCGGGATCGCTGATCACCACGGCACGGCCGAAGATCGGCACGTTGACCGTGAACGCGTTCCCGTAGCGCGCCCGCAGCCTGGGCAGCCCGCGCATCGGCATCGCCAGCGCGTAGGCGCCCTGCACGAAGCGTGGTTTGGCCGGGCCGGGCGGCAAGGCCTGCGTCATCGTCGTCCCCTCGCTGTGGTACGCGACCGTACCAAGCCGACGGTACGCCCGCGTACCATCGAGCACAAGCCAAGGAGGCAGTAGCGTGACACCGGTGACGACCCAGCAGAGCCCGACCGGGGCCGCCGCGTACGCCGAACCAGGCGGGTTCCGGCAGCGGCTGCTCGACGGGCTCGCGGCGGCGATCGAGGCCGACGGCTACCGCAACACCACGGTCGCCGACATCGTGCGCGGGGCACGCACGTCCCGCCGCACGTTCTACGAGCACTTCGACAGCAAGGAAGCGTGCTTCGTCGCGCTGCTGACCGACGCCAACACCGAGATGATCCGCCGGATCTCGGCCGCGGTGGACCAGCGGGCACGGTGGGCGGTGCAGGTGCGGCAGGCGGTCGTGGCGTGGATCGCGTGCGCCGAGTCCCAGCCCGCGATCACGCTGAGCTGGATCCGCGACGTCCCGTCCCTCGGCGCCGCGGCCCGCGACCTGCAACGGGACGTGATGTCCGCGTTCGTCACGATGATCCAGACCCTGTGCGACACCGAGCAGTGGCACGCGGTCCGCACCGAACCGGTGTCGGAACAGCTGGCACTCATGCTCCTGGGCGGTTTGCGGGAACTGATCGCGACGACCGTCGAGAACGGCGGCCGGGTCAGCGACCTCACCGAGGTCGCCGTCCGCGCGTCGATCGCCCTGCTGGGCCCGCCACCGGCGGAGAGTTAGTCCGCGTCCCCATCGGACCCGCGCACGGCGGGCCCGGCGCGGAGGCCGGGCCCGCCGTGGCGAAGCGGTACACGCGGAACGGCGCCCTTGGTGGCGCGCACGGTGCTACGGGTACTCGGTGACGTAGACCGGCACGCCGACCTTCGTCGTGTCCGCCGCCTCTCCGACGCCGTTGACCACGTGGTCGATCGTGCCCGCGTTCAGGTTCACGGTCATGATGTGGTGCAGCCGCACGCCCGGCCGCCGCGGGACCTCGAAACCGTTCTCCGTGTGGATGGCAGGGTTGTTCTGGTTGAACACGTACACGCCCCCGCCGTACAGGGTGTGGTTGCGCACCCGGTCGCCGACCTTGTACCCGGCGTAGCCCTCGACGTCACCGTTCATCCAGTCCGCCTGCGTCGGCGGGTCGTAGGGCAGCTCGTTCTGGTACAGGACCGTGGTGCCGTGCTCGCCGTTCCAGACGGTGTTGTACCGCTGGAAGTGCTCGACGAACAGGCCGGTCGCGGTCACGTGGTCGCCGTTGATCACGCCGCCGTACCGGCCGGTGTTGGTCCGCCACCGCTCGGTGTCGGTGAAGCCCTCGACGCCGTGGTCACCGCGCCAGACCCACGCGTGGTCGATGAGCACGTTGTCGCTGTTGACCTCCAGCGCGATGTGGGTCTTGCCGACGTGCGGGCCGCCGACGCGGAAGTACACGTCGGACAACGTGGCCGGGTTGCGCGGTGTGCTGTGGCCGTGGCCGTGCTTCTTGCCCACCCGCAACAGGGCCGGCGACTCCTTCAGCCCGGCGTCGATCGTGACCCCGGCGATGATCGCGCCCGGCACGTCGGCGACCTCGATCGGGACCACCCCGCCGACGGCGGTGAGCGTGGCGTGACCGAGCCCGAGGACGACCGTGTCGGGACGCTTGACCTCGATGGTGCGGTCGATGTCGTACACACCCGGCGTCAGCAGCAGGTGCTTGCCCCGGGCGAGCTGGGAGTTGATCTCGCGCTCGGAGTCGGCGGGCGTGGCGACGAAGAAGTCCGTCAGCGGCAGGGTGCGGCCCGGCGTGATGCCGTTCGCCCACGAGACGCCGCGCGTGTTCTGCTTCGCCGACGGGACGCGGACCTGGTAGCGGCCGCGCGAGTCGACGTACAGGTACGGCTTCTCCCTGCTCAGCGGCGTGGTGTCGAGCGTGGTGTACGGCGGCGCCGGGAACGTGTCGTCCGCCGGGGCACCGACGACCCCGGAGAAGACCTGGTTCCACACCGCGTTGGACCAGCTCTCGACCTCGCTGTCGCGGGTGAGCCACTGCTGCTGGGAGCCGTTGGTGGTGGCGGGGAGGCGGGAGTCGGCGATGAAGCCGCCGGACGCGTACTGCGGGCCCGCGGTGCAGTAGTCCATCAGCGACAGGCCGCCGCCGGTGATGTTCATGCGCCGCAACGACACGGCCTGTGACACGGCCCAGAAGTTCGCGGACGCGCGGCAGCCGTCCTGCCCGGCCGCGTCGATGTCGATGGTCAGGTTCGACAGCGTGCGCCAGAAGTTGACCAGCGCGAGGCAGTTGCCCGTGCCGCCGTCGGCGAGGCACCGGTTGTAGACCTCGACCTTGCCGTTGATCACGACGTCGGTCGGTGACGCGCCCAGACCCGCGATCTCGGTGTAGTACCCGACCTTGATCTGCAGCGGTTTCTCGGCGGTGCCGTAGGTGCCCGGCTTGAAGAGGAACGCCTGCCGGGCGGTGCCCATCTCGGCGTCGACCTGCGCGGCGTGTGTCGCGTCGAGGACCGCCTGGATCTGCTCGACCGGCGTGCTCGGGTCGAAGACCGTGACGTTCGGGCCGAGGCCCCCCGGTCCGTGCCCGTGCCCGCCTTCCGAAGGGGACGCGCCCGCCGTGCCGGTGAGCATGGCGGTCATCGCCAGTACAAGGGTGACTGCCTGACATCTTTGTCTGTTCATACTTTTCTTCCTGCTAGCCGTGGAAGCGCTCTCACGTTGTACTCCATGAAGCGCCTCGGCGGAAGCCCCGAGCGCTAGAACGGTTCGGCGACGACGACCCGGTTCTCCTCGTAACCGTCGTGGCCGCCGACCCAGCGGCCGCCGCAGGTGACGAGCACGAGCCGGTGCGCACCGTCCTGCCCGAACAGTTCCTGCGCGCGGCCGGGCAGCTCGTCCTTGTGGACGGTGACCAGCTGGCGGACCCGGTAGCGGAAGGTGGCACCGTCCGCGCCGACGACGGTGACCTGGTCACCGAGCCGGGCCTCCCACAGCTCGGAGAACGGGCCGGTGGCGCCCTTCCAGTTCACGTGACCGGCGAGCACGGTGGCGCCCTGCGCGCCGTCGAACGGGGCACCCCACCAGGTGGCCTCGCGGACGCCGTCGGGCACCGGCAGCACCCCGCCGACGACCTCCTTGCGGACCAGCGTGGCGGTACCACCCCGTGCGAGCCGGACGGTGCCGGGCGCCTGGGCTTGTGGTGGCGGGGGCGGTTCCGGCGCGGGAGGCGGCGGCGGCGCCTTCGCCGACGGCTCGGCCGGCATGGCGGCCGGTGGCGCGGCCGGCACGAACACCTTGCGCACGGGCCGTTCCGCGGCGACGGCGACGGGCGTCCCGGTGACGGGCCCCGGCGCGGTGGTGAGAGCAGCCGCCACGGCGGCGACGACCACCGCGACCACGGCCACCGGGATGGCCACCGGGCGCGCCTTCTCCCGGGTCCAGTGGTCCCAGGCGGCAGCACCTTCGTCGGCCCAGGCCGGTTTCGTCTCGGGAGGCGTGCCCTGCCAGAGGTGGTCGGCACGCAGGACCGCACGGCTCGCCGCGTCCAGTGACGCGGGATCCGGTGGGTGGTCGCCGCGATGCCCTGCCACGGTCAGCCCCGGTGGTCGCCCGTTGCGCGGCGGCGGGCCAGGTGGACGGTCAACAGCGTCGCCGCGATGATCACCGCGATCAGTGCGATCCAGCCGCCGCTCGTCATCTGCTGGGTGACCGCCGCGTTGGCGACCGGCCCGCCCGGGGTGTCACCGGCCGGGATGGTGCTCGGCAGCTGCGGGGTGGTCGTGGTGGTCGTCGGCGGGGGGCTCGCGGTGGTCTCCGCCGACGCGGTCAGCTCCTTCTCACCGCCGGTGCTGACGATGCGCTGCGTGTCGACCTCGATCGCCTGCTGGACCACCGGCACCTCGGCCGGGCCGGCCAGCGTGATGTCGATGCCGGGGGCCGCGCCGGTCGGGGTGACCGACAGGGTGAGCGGATCCTCGGTGGTGGTCACCGTCCCGCTCGACACCTGCTTGCCGTCGGCGTCGGTGAACGTGGCGTCGGCGGCCGCGATCGTCACCGGCACGTCCGGGACGCGGGTGCCACCCGCGTTGGTGATCGTGATCGTCCAGTCGGCGGCGACGCCGATCGTCTGCGCGCCGTCTGGCGCGGCGACCGTGGCCGTCCACGGGCCGCGGTTCACGGCGGCGTCGGCCTGCAGCGCCTGCACCGCCGCCTGCGCGCCCGAGGGGAGCTTCGACAGGTGGAACGGCGCGTCGTAGGCGATGTGCCGGAAGTCGTTGGCCGGGTCGAGCTGCGCCGGGTTCTGCGGGCCCGCGGTCCAGGTGTGCAGCAGGTGCGCGAGCGCGGCCGCCTCGTCCGCGCTGTCGGTGCCCGCGTAGCGCAGCAACAGGTACGAGATGTCCGACGCGACGTTGGGCGGGAGGTCCGTTCCCCACTTGGTCTTCAGCGTCGCACCGGGCTGGTACTGCTCGTCGCTGTCCGGTGCGAGGTGCGCGAACTGCACGCACCACACCTGTTTCCCACCGACCACATAGGACCCGAGCCAGTCGGCCGGGTCGGGGTTGCCCTGGTACGGCTGAGCGGGTGTGGTCTCGTGGCCGACCCCCCGCTGCACCGCCGCGGCCGCGGTCGGCGCGCCGGCGAGGGAAACGCCTGCGACCACGGCGGCGACCGCCAGCCCCACGGTGATCCGGCGGACGGACGATGGCTGCTTCCCGATGAGCACAGGCACGTGGAAAGCTTTCTGGACCGACCCCTACGCCGACAATCCGCCACCAGAGGGGCCGCGATCACCTGGCCATACCAACGCCCGCCCGCTCGCATCACGCAGAGCGACGGAAACGGGCGTCAGGCGGTGCCCTCGGTGCCCTTTTCGGCCGCGGCGACCTTCGCGCGCACCTCGTCCATGTCGAGTTCGCGCACCTTGCCGATCAGGTCGGCGAGCGCGGGCGCGGGCAACGCACCGGGCTGGGCGTACACGACGACACCCTCGCGGACCACCATCAGCGTGGGGATCGACGAGATGCCGAACGCCTGTGCCAGCTCGACCTGGGCCTCGGTGTCGACCTTGCCGAACGTGAGGTCGGGGTTGTTCTCGGCGGCGTCCTCGAACACCGGCGCGAACTGGCGGCACGGCCCGCACCAGGCGGCCCAGAAGTCCACGAGCAAAGTCCCCGGCCCGCTCACGGCCTCGCCGAAGTTGTCCTTCGTCAGTTCGATCGTCGCCACAGTTCCTCCTTCGTGTTGTCAGTGCAGCGCGCGGCGGCATCCGTTCATTCCCACCGGCCGGGTCGGGGGCGGAGTTCAGGGCCTGCGGGCGTTGACCGCCGCCACCAGGTCGTCGAGCCTGCCGCGGATCGCGGCGCCGGTGACGTGGTCGAAGTAGTCGCGGGAGCGGACGATCTCCCCGTCGCGCACGTGGAGCACGAAGATGGCGGGCTGCGTGAACGACTCCCCCGTCTCGACGACCGTTCCCAGGTAGGAGAACTCGGCGACGATCACCTCGGGATCGGTGGTCTCGTGGACGGTGATGTCCTCGACAGTGCGGTCCAGCCGCGGCCCCTCGCCGGTCGGCCGGAAGTGCGCGCGCACCTCGTCGCGGCTGCGCAGGGCGGGACCGCGGAGCGGGTCGAACGGTGCACGACGTCGGTCTGTTCCGCGTACAGGCCGGGCAGTTCCTCCCAGCGCGCCCGTCGGCGACACCGTGCACGAGTGCGAGGATGACGTCTCGCGGGCTGCTACCCACCGGGACCTCCTGTAGGATCCGAAGTCCGGACTCCGAATATATGGAGTCATGACTTCGGATGTCAACGGAGCGATGAGCACCTCAGCGAGCGGGCGCCCCCAGCGCGTCGACGCGCGGCACAACCGCGGACGCATCCTCGACGTCGCCGAGGAGGTCTTCGGCAAGGGCGGCCGGTCGGCGTCGACCGAGGAGGTGGCGCGGCTGGCGGAGGTCGGCATCGCCACGGTGTTCCGCCACTTCCCCACCAAGGCGGCACTGGTCGAAGCGGTTCTGGTGCGGCGGTTCGACCGGCTGCGCGAGCACGCGGAAGGGCTGCTCGGCAGCGCGGACGCGGGCGCGGCCTTCTTCGACTTCTTCAGCCACCTGGTCGCCGACGCGGCGACCAAGATCGCCATCGGCGAGGCACTGCACGACCTCACCGGCGACACGGACGGCGACGCCGCCACGGCGTCCCTCGGGCTGCGGCGCGCCTTCGGCGCCCTGCTGCGGCGCGCCCAGGAGGCGGGCGCCGTCCGCGACGACGCCGAACTGCCCGAGGTCTACGCCCTGCTGGTCGCCACCTCCCGCGCCGCCTCACAACCACACGTCGACGCGGAAGTCCGCGCCCGCATGCTCGCCATCGTCTTCGACGGCCTCGCCCCGCGATGACCCACGATCCGGACGGACTGGTCTTCGACCTCGACGGCACACTCGCCGACACCGCCGTGATCGGCCGGGCCGCGCTCGACGGGACGATCGCGGCGTTCGGCATCACGCCCACCGGTGACGCCATGGCGTTGAACGGGATGGCGTTCGCGGACCGCGTCCGGACCATGCGCGGGAACGGCGACCTGGACGACACGATCACCGACGCCGACCTCGTCGCCGAGTGCGACCGGCAACTCATCGCCATGGCGGGTGACGTCCGGCCGATAGCTCCGGTCGTCGGCATCCTCCGGCGGGCGCACGGGCGGGTGCCGCTGGCACTGGCGACAGGCAGCACCGGACCCGTCGCCGCGGCCGTGGTCGCCGCGATCGGGCTGGCAGGCGTGTTCGACGCGATCGTCACCCGCGACGACGTGGCCCGCGGCAAACCCGCCCCCGACTGCTACCTGCGCGCCGCGGCGCTGCTCGGCCTCGACCCCGTCCGCTGCGTGGCCTACGAGGACACCGCGATCGGGCTCGCGGCCGCCAGTGCCGCCGGGCTGTCCGTTGTGGACGTCCGGCCGCTGGTGCGGAAGAAATTTCCGAGTTGAGGAACTCCTGTGCCCGTGTCACCGTTCTCCGGTTGACCGCGCCGACGAGCACGAGAGGACCATGGACCCGTCCCGAAGTACCGGCGTCCACACCGGACGCCGCACCATGACGAGCCCGCCCGCCGGTGAGTCACCGCGATGATCACCGTGCTCACGATCCTCGCCGGCATGGCCGTCGTGTTCGCCCTCACTGTCCTCACCGGCTACTTCGTCGCGCAGGAGTTCGGCTACATGGCCGTGGACCGCGCGCGGCTCAAGGCCAAGGCCGCCACGGGTGACGCGGGCGCGGAACGCGCCCTGGGCATCACCCGTCGCACCTCCTTCATGCTGTCCGGCGCCCAGCTCGGCATCACCGTGACCGGCCTGCTCGTCGGTTACGTCGCCGAGCCACTGATCGGCGCGGGCATCGGCGAACTGCTGGGGGGCGCCGGGGTGCCGACCGCGGTCGGCGTCGCCATGGGCACGGTGTTCGCCCTGTTGTTCTCCACCGTCGTGCAGATGGTGTTCGGCGAGCTGTTCCCGAAGAACCTCGCGATCGCCCGGCCAGAACCGGTGGCGCGGCGGCTCGCGTGGTCGACCGCGCTGTACCTCTCGGTGTTCGGGTGGCTCATCCGGCTGTTCGACCACGCGTCGAACCTGCTGCTCAAGGCGGTGCGGATCGAGCCGGTGCACGACGTCGAGCACGCCGCGACCGCACGCGACCTCGAGCACATCGTCGCCGCCTCCCGCGACAGCGGCGACCTGCCGGCTGAGCTGTCCACGCTGCTCGACCGCACGCTGGACCTGCACGAGCGGACCGCGGAGCACGCGATGATCCCCCGCCCGTCGGTCACCACGGTCAGAGGTGGTGCGCCGGTGTCGGAGGCGATCGAGGTGATGGCCGCGTCCCACTCGCGGCTCCCGGTGCTCGGTACGGACGTGGACGACGTGGTCGGCATCGCGAGCCTGCGCGACCTGCTCGCGCACACCGACCGCGCCACCCCGGTCCGCGACGTGGCCCGGCCCGCGGTCATGGTGCCGGAGTCACTGCCACTGCCCGCGGTCCTCGCCCGGCTGCGGGACACGGACGACCAGTTCGCGTGCGTGGTCGACGAGTACGGCGGCCTCGCCGGGGTGATCACGGTCGAGGACATCGCGGAGGAACTGGTCGGGGAGATCGCCGACGAACACGACACCGAGGGCACGCACCCGCCCGTCCTCCACGACGGGACCTGGACGCTGCCCGGGGCCACCCACCTCGACGAGGTGGAACGCCTGATCGGCCACGACCTCCCGGAGGGCGACTACGAGACGCTCGCCGGTCTGGTCATGTCGGAGCTGCAACGACTTCCCGACCCGGGTGACACCGTCGAGATCACCCTGCCGAAACCGGCGGGCACCGCGCGGCCCACGATCACGGTCACCGTCGAGCAGATCACGCGCCGCGTGCCGCACACGGTGTCGATCACGCTCGTGGAGGCAGGCCGATGAGTGGTATGAGCACCTGGGTCGCCCTGGCCGTCTCGGCGGGGATCGTCGCGCTGAGCGCGTTCTTCGTCGCGATCGAGTTCGCGCTCGTCGCCGCCCGGCGCCACCGCCTCGAGGAGGCGGCGGAGAAGAGCTACGCCGCACGGGCCGCGCTCGCCAGTGCCCGTGACCTGTCGCTGCTGCTGGCCGGGTCGCAACTCGGCATCACGCTGTGCACGCTGGCGCTCGGCGCGATCACCAAACCCGCCGTGCACCACATGATGACGCCGCTGATCACCGGGTGGGGCCTGCCCGAGGTGACGGCGGACGTGCTCGCGTTCGTGCTCTCGCTGATCGTGGTCACCTTCGTGCACCTGGTGGTCGGCGAGATGGCGCCCAAGTCGTGGGCCATCGCGCACCCGGAACGGTCGGCGACACTGCTCGCGATCCCCATGCGCGGGTTCATGTGGCTGACCCGCCCGATCCTGGTGGCTCTCAACGGCGCCGCGAACTGGTGCCTGCACCGCTTCGGGGTGGAGGCGGTGGACGAGATGTCCGAGGGCCGCGGCCCGGACGACCTGCGCCAGCTGCTCGACCACTCCGCGCGAGCGGGTGTGCTGGACCCGGCCCGCCACGAACGCCTCGCGGCGGCACTGGAGGTCAACGTCCGTCCACTGAGGACGATCCGGCGGCCGATCACCGAGCTGGCCGAGGTCTCCCCGGACGCGGGCCCCGCCGACATCGCCCGCGTGGCGCACGAGACCGGACACCTCCGGCTCGTCGTGCGCGCACACGGGCGCCCGCTGGGCGTGGTCCACGTCCGGGATGCCGTGACCCGGCAGGAAAGCACCACCGCGGCGGACCTCATGCGCCCGGTCAGGACCCTGACCGCCGACACCCCGATCTACGCGGCGCTCAGCACCATGCGCGAGTCCCGCAACCACCTCGCACTGGTCGAGGAGGACGGGGAGCTGATCGGGCTGGTCACGTTGCAGGACCTGCTCGACCAGCTCCTGCTGCCGACCACCTGACCGCCGACGAGGAGGGTGAAGCGATGGCGCCGGTCGCGCTCACGACGCTGCGATGACCACCCCCGACGAACTGGTGACCACCCGGTTGTCCTTGCGGCGCCCGGAAAGCGGCGACGCGGCAGCTGTGCTCGCCGTGCATTCCGACCCGCGCGCCTGTGCCCACAACCCGGCCGACGCGCTGACGACACCGGCCGAGGCCGAGGAGCTGGTCGGCCGGTGGCAGGACCACTGGCGGCGCTTCGGGTTCGGCTACTGGGTCGTCCGCAGGCGCGGCACGCTCCCGGTGCTCGGGTTCTGCGGCCTCAAGCGCATGGCGCTGCACGGCGAGCCCGTCCTCAACCTGTTCTACCGCTTCGACCCGGCCTGCTGGGGCGACGGCATCGCGAGCGAGGCGGCCACCGAGGTCGTGCGGTGGGCGGCCCCGCTCGGCGAGACCGTCGTGGCGCGGGTCCGGCCCGCGAACACCGCGTCGCAGCGGGTGGCGGTCCGCGCCGGGCTGACCCGCGCGGAACACCTCGACGAACACGGTCAGGACGGCCTCGACTGGCTCTACACCCTGGCCTGAGCCCGCACCGGCCTGCCCAGTGCGATGCCCACCAGTACCAGCAGCAGCCCGCACACCTGCCGCAGGCTCAGCACCTCCCCGGCGACCGCGGTGCCGAGCAGCACGCCGGTCACCGGGTTGAGCAGCCCGACGAGACCGACCGTGCCCGCGTCGAGGTGGCGCAGTCCCGCGAACCACGCCGCGAAGGCGAGGGCGGTGGCGACCACCGCCACGTAGCCGAACCCCAGCACCGCCGGACCGTCGAGCACCGGCGGCGAGCCCTCCACCAGCACCGCGACCGGCAGCAGCACGAGCCCGCCCGCGACGAGCTGCCACGACGTCAGCGACAGCACGTCGACGCCGTCGCCCCACTTCTTCGTCAGCACGTACCCGCACGACGACATGACCATCGCCGCGACCGACGCCAGCACGCCGCGTGCGTCGGCCGCGACCGCGCCGGTGAACAACATCAGCACGACACCCGCGATGCCGACCGCCGCGCCGAGGAGGTGCCGGGACCTCGGCGGGGACGCCAGCAGCAGCCACGCGAACAGCATCATCACGACCGGTGAGGTCGCCATGACCGTCGCCGCGACGCTCGTCGGCAGCAGCTGCGCGGCCACGTAGATCAGCACGAAGAACGCGCCCACGTTCAGCGTGCCGAGCACCGGCGCGCGCCACCACCACGCGCCGCGGGGCAGCCGCCCGCGGACCGCGAGCAGCACGAGCCCGGCGGGCAGCGCCCGCAGCAGTCCGCCGTACAGCGGCGAGTCCGCGGGCAGGAACTCGTGCGTGACGTAGTAGTTGGAGCCCCAGGCGACCGGCGCGATGGCGGTGACCAGCGCCCACCGCAAAGTAGCTTCCATGGAAGCCACTATATCTTCCCGGGAAGGTATAGTGACCCCGTGCCGCCCGACCACGTCGCCCGCATCCAGGCCGAATGGGCCCGCGAACGCCCCGACCTCGACGTCGGCCCGCAGGGCGTGATCGGCCGCCTGCACCGGCTCGCCGGTCACCTCACCGAGCAGCTCCTGGTGGTGTACCGGCGGTTCGGCCTCGGCGAGGGCGACTTCGACGTGCTCGCGACGCTGCGCCGCGCCGGGCCGCCGTACGAGCGGGCGCCCGGCGAGCTGGCCCAGTTCACGATGGTCACGACCGGTGCGATGACCAAGCGGATCGACCGGCTCGAACGCGACGGACTGGTCACCCGCAGGCGCAGCACCGCCGACGGCCGCGGCCGGGTCGTCGCGCTGACCGCCGCCGGCCGGGAGCTGATCGACGCGGCGTTCACCGAGCACATGCACAACGAGCGCAGGCTCCTCGACGAGCTGGCCCCCGAGGACGCGGCGGCGCTCGAAGCCCTGCTGACCACGTGGCTGGCCCGGTTCGAGACGCCCCACGACTGAACCACGAGGCCGTCGTGGTCGCGTGCACGACCGGCACGGCGATACTGGGCCGATGAGCATCCGGTTCGTCCACGAGACCCGCCCCCAGCGGGTGCGGTTCGGCTCCGGCGAGGCGGCCACCGCGCTGGCGGAGGAGGTCGCACTGCTCGGCGCGGCGCGGGTCATGGTGATCACCACCGCGTCCGCGAAGGCGGCGGCCGACCGGATCACCGAGGGGTTGCCGGTCGCGCTGCTCCACGACGACGTCGCCATGCACGTGCCCGTCGAGGTCGCGGACCGAGCCCGGCAGGCGGCCGCCGGCCACGGCGCCGACGCGCTCGTCAGCATCGGCGGCGGGTCGGCGACCGGGCTCGCGAAGGCGGTGGCGCTGACCAGCGGGCTGCCGGTGGTGGCGGTCCCGACCACGTACGCCGGGTCGGAGGCCACCGACATGTGGGGCCTGACCGAGGACGCACGCAAGACGACCGGCACCGACCCGCGCGTACTGCCGAGGGCGATCGTCTACGACGCCGAGCTGACCACGTCGCTGCCGGTACCGCTGAGCGTGGCGTCCGGGGTGAACGCGCTCGCACACTGCGTCGACTCGATGTGGGCACCGCGCACGGACCCGGTCGACCAGGCACTCGCCGTCGAGGGCATCCGCGCGCTGCGGACCGGCCTGCCGATGGTCGTCGCGGACCCGGGCGGGCGCGAAGGCCGCGAGCACACGCTGTACGCGGCGTACCTGGCCGCGGTGGCGTTCGCGTCCGCCGGTGCCGGACTGCACCACAAGATCTGCCACGTCCTGGGCGGGATGTTCGGGCTCCCGCACGCACAGACCCACGCGGTGGTGCTGCCACACGTGCTGGAGTTCAACGGCCCCGCGGCACCGGCGGTGTACCGCCGGATCACCGACGCGCTGGGTGGTTCTCTCCCGATCCTGCTGGACTCGCTGGAGGCACCGAAAGCCTTGCGGGAACTCGGTTTCGACGAGTCCGACCTCCCGTCGGCGGTCGAGGCGATCCTGCCCGCGGTCCCGCCGGGCAACCCACGGCCGGTGACGGCCGAGGACATGACCGCGCTACTGCACGCCGCCTGGGAGGGCCGATGAGCGGGGCACAGGACGACCGCGAACAACGGCTGACCAACGAGGTGGTCGCGTCGTTCGACGACGCGGCCGACCCCCGGCTGCGCACCGTGCTGCAGGCACTCACGAGGCACCTGCACGCGTTCCTGCGCGAGGTCCGGCTGACCGAGGACGAGTGGCGGTCGGCGATCACGTTCCTCACCGAGACGGGTCACCTCACCGACGACCGGCGCCAGGAGTTCATCCTGCTGTCGGACGTACTGGGCGCCTCGATGCAGACGGTCGCGATCAACGACGAGGCCCACGCGAACGCCACCGAGGCCACGGTGTTCGGGCCGTTCTTCGTGGCGGGCTCCCCGAAGATCGAGCTGGGCGGCGACCTGGCGGGCGGCGGACCGGGCGAGCCGTGCTGGGTGGCGGGCACGGTCACCGACACCGACGGCAACCCGGTGCCGGACGCGCTGATCGAGGTGTGGGAGGCGGACGAGGACGGCTACTACGACGTCCAGTACGACGACGACCGGGTGGCGGCCCGAGGCCACCTGCGCACGGATGCCGCCGGTGGCTACCGCTTCTGGGCCCTGACCCCGACCCCGTACCCGATCCCCCACGACGGCCCGGTCGGCAGCCTCCTGGCGGCGGCGGGCCGCTCCCCGATGCGGGCGGCCCACCTGCACTTCATGGTCCGCGCGGACGGCAGACGAACCCTGGTGACCCACATCTTCGTCCGTGGCGACGAGTACCTCGACCGGGACTCGGTGTTCGGCGTCACGCCGTCACTGGTGAAGGACTTCACCCGGGAGGCGGCGGGCACCCCGACCCCGGACGGCCGCGACGTCGGCGGCCGCACGTGGTCGAGGGTCCGGTTCGACATCGTGCTGGCACCACTCGCCTGACCGTGCGGCGGGAAACACCAGCGGCACCACCAAATGGGCGGCTGAACCCCTGAAGCTCCTGACTTCCGTGGGAATTCCTCACCAATCACCCGTGTGGTTTCCACGTTCGAGCGGTGGTCACCACTTCGCTGGTTAGTGTGGAATTCGGTCCAGTCGCCGAAATCCCCTGCGAGGTAAGGAAATGAACCGCCGCGATCTGCTTCGTTCCACGATGGGGGCCGCTACCGCTGTCGCGGTGGCCGGGCTTGTTGGACCGTCTACCGTGGCCGCCGCGCAGGCGGCCGCACACAGCAGGCCGGGCACCTTACGGGTGCGGATCCTCATGTACGACGGCGTCGAGGAGGTCGACTCGATCGGGCCCGCCGAGGTGTTCGACATCGCGCGGGTGTACTTCGACGCGAAGATCGACGTGAAGTACGTGACCGTCGACGAGCCGAGGGTGATCACCATGAACCGCGGCGCGAAGATGGTCGTCGAGCACCGGTGGCGCGCGCAGGACGCGGACCTCGTCGTCGTACCCGGTGGTGGGTGGCGGGATCCGGCGGCGCCGGGTACGCACGTCGAGATCGCGCGCGGTGTGCTGCCCAGGGCGATCGCGGACGCGCACGACGGCAGGCGGATCATCGCCGGCGTGTGCGTCGGCGTGATGCTGATGTCGGCGGCCGGGCTCACCAGGGACCGGCCCTGCACCACGCACACGCTCGCGAAGGAACGCCTGGAGTCGGAAGGCGGCATCATCAAGAAGGCCCGTGTCGTCGACGCGGGCACGGTGGTCACCGCGGGCGGAGTCACCTCCGGCATCGACCAGGCGTTGTGGTTGGTGGAGCGGGAGTTCGGGCCGGACATGGCGACCGGCGTCGAGGGCGTCCTCGAGCACGAGCGCCGCGGCGTCGTGTGGCGTTAGCGGGACTCGTCGTCGTTGTCGGGGACCGCCCGGTGCTGTTCCTGCACGTCGGCGGGGTTGGCCTCGCCGACCGGCTCCACGCCGGCGGTGTCCTCGTCGGTGTCCTGGTCGTCGGTGACGGCGAGTTGCTGTTCCAGCAGGTCGGCTTCGTCCGCCGTGGGCTCCGGGTACATGACGGCCTCCAATGGCTCTGTCTGCTCGCTCCAGTGGAGCAGTCCGATCGTCATCGTCAGCGCGCGGCGGACAGTGTCGAGCCCCGTCTCCAGCCCCGTGCTCTCCCCGACCCCGCGCACGGCGAGGTCCAGCTGGAACGACGCGTCCTCCGGGCTGTCGTTCAGGTCGGCGAGCATGGCCCGGATGGTCGCGCGCACCGGCGGTTCCAGGTCGTCGATGCCGACCTGGTCGTTCCCGTCGTCGCGCAGGTCGATCGCGAACGCGGCGCGGTCCCGCAGCGGCCCCGCGCTCTCCCGCACCGCCGTCGTCGCCACGTTGATCAGCTCGGCGACGATCTCGCGCACGTAGCCGCGCAGGTCGGCCGCCGGGTGGGCGGCCACCGTCTCCAGTGTCTCGGTCAGCCCGATCTGGTCGGCGTCAAGTACGCAGTGCACCAGCTGGTGGGCGGTGGCCTGCGCTTCTGGGTCCTCGCTGCGCATCGATCTCTCCCTCGGTGCTCGGCGTGGTGCCGGACGGGGAATGCCCGGGTGGAACCGCGCCCAAACATGCCGGTGGCGGCCGGGGGACCCCGGCCGCCACGGCAGTACACCGGACCGCTACCAGCGGTACCAGCGTCCAGTGCCCCCGCCGACCGGACGGCGGAGGACGAAGCCCAGCAGCCACAGAACGAGCAACACGCCCGCGACGATCCACAGCGCCTTGACCGCGAACCCGAACCCGAACAGCACGAGAACCAATAACAGCACCAGAATCAGTGGAAGCATGGAACGCGCCTTTCCGTGTTGTTGCCCCGCCTCTGGAGCTACCCGGCCGATCGCCTGGTAAACGGGCCATTCAGCCGGTTTCCGGTCCGCGACGCTGGGTACTCGCATTCCGTACACCGGAACGAGAGGTGCAAGCCATGGACACCAGCAGCTATGTGGCGTTCCTCGTCATCGGCACCGTGCTGGTCCTGATCGACGGACAGATCATCTACCGCAATGGCCGTCGGTTCCTGCAACAGGCCACGCCCAACGCCCCCGCCGAGTCACTGACGAAGCTCGTGTCGGTGCTGTTCCACCTCGGCACGCTGGGAGTGCTCGCGTTGATCTCGGTGATCGACGTCGGCGACTACGACGCGCAGGGAATCGTGGTGCGACTGGGGATCATCCTGATCGTGCTCGGGATCGCCCACTGGATCGCGGTGTCCGCCCTGGGGCGGATCCGGGACCGCGAGGAGTACGAGGAATACACCAGCGCCGAGCGGGACGCACGGCGCAAGGCGAACGAGGCGGCGCTGCGCGCACAGGGCACGCACGTGCCGGAGCCCACTGAAAGCCCCGCCTACACCGGGGAAAGCGCGACCGCGGTCGTCAACCGGCAGCAGCAGTACCCGCACTAGGCGCGTCGAACAACGCGCTGACGGACTCACCGTTGTGTATCCGCCGCATGGCCTCGGCCAGGGCGGGCGCCACGGACAGCACCGTCAACTTGTCGGAGCGCTCGGCGATCGGCACCGTGTTGGTGCAGACGATCTCGGTGACGTCTGCCTGACCGCCGATGCGGCCGAGCGCTCCCGACGCGAACAGGCCATGGGTGCACGCGACCCGGATCGACGCCACGCCGTGCTCACGCAGCTTCGACAGCAGCTCGACCACCGTGCTGCCCCTGGCGATCTCGTCGTCGAGCACGATCACGTCCCGGCCGGCCACGTCACCGATGATCGACGTGATCTCCACGCGGTCGTCGGTGAACCGCTGCTTCGCGCCCGCGGCGACCGGCACGCCGAGCAACCGCGCGAAGTGCGACGCTTCCTTGGCGTTCCCCAGATCCGGTGAGACGACGATGGTGTTCGACAGGTCGTAGCGGCGGAAGTAGGTCGCGAGTTCCCGCAGCGCGTGCAGGTGGTCGACCGGCACGCTGAAGAACCCGTGCACCTGCGGCGAGTGCAGCGTCATCGCGAGCACCCGGCTCGCACCGGCCGCGACGAGCAGGTCGGCCACGAGCCTGCCGCCGATCGAGATGCGCGGTGCGTCCTTCTTGTCCGATCGCGCGTACGCGTAGTGCGGCAGGACGACGGTCGTGCGGGCCGCCGACGCGCCACGGGCCGCGTCCAGCATCAGCAGCAGCTCGACGAGGTTCTCCTGCACCGGCGTGACGAGCGGCTGGATCAGGAACACGTCGCGCTCGCGGCAGTTCGCCTGCAGCTGCACCTCGAGGCAGTCGTTGGCGAACCGCTTCACCCGCACCGGCCGCAGCGGCACCTCGAGGTGGTCGCAGATCTCCGCCGCCAGCTCGGGATGGGCACTGCCTCCGAAGACCGCGATCTCCCGCAAGTGCCCGCTCCCCTTCATCCGTCTGGCCTGGTCAGGCGCGCCAAGCCTACTGGCACGCCCGGACCGGGCCCCGGACGCCCGTCAGAGGCTCGTCGGGATGGAGGGGTGGCGCTGCGCCTGGTAGGCACTGCGGACGATGGTCTCCTTGTACCGCGCGGCGAGGCGTCCGGTGAGGACGGACTCCTTCGGCCGGTCGTACCTGTCGACGAACTGCACGAGCGCGTCGCGGCGGCCGAGGCTGATGCACTGGTTCACGTAGCGGAACCGGAACGGCTTCGGGTCCTTGCCGTCGCGGCGGGCCAGCAGCGCGCGGACCGCCTGCTGCGCGGCGGGCAGCCCGGTGGCGCACGCCATGCGCAGTTCCTGCCCGCCCGGCATGCGCACGGCCGCCGCGTCACCGACGCCGTAGGTGTCCGGGTGGGACGTCGACCGGAGGGTCTCGTCGACGACCATCCTGCCGTGGCCGTCGACCGCGAACCCCGCGTCGGCGGCGAGCGACGGCACGGTGAAGCCGGTCGTCCACACGACCACGTCCGACCGCACGTGCTCGCCCCCGGCCAGCACCACGCCGTCGGCGCGCACCTCGGCGACCCGCGCCTCGTCCCGCACCTCGATGCCCAGCCGGGTGAACACGCGGCGCAGGTGCCCGCGCCCCTTCTCCGACAGCGCACCGCCCAGCGCGCCGTCCGCCACCAGGCGCACCTTCAGTGCCGGGCGCTGCTCGGCGAGCTCGGTGGCGGCCTCGATGCCGGTGAGTCCGCCGCCGACGACCGTGACCACGTCACCGTCGGTCAACCGGGCCCGGAGCCGCTCGGCCTCCTCCGCGACGGCCACCGTGTGCGCGTGCTCCGCGACCCCGGGCACCGCGGTGAGGTCCATGCGGCTGCCGAGCGCGTACACGAGCGTGTCGTACGGCAGCCGGTCCCCACCGGCCAGTACGACCGACTTGCCATCGGGGTCGATGGCGGTGGCCCGGTCGACCACCAGCCGCACCCCGGTCCCGGCCAGCAGCTCGGCGAGCGGGTGTGCCCGCAGGTCCTCCCCGGCGGCGAGCTGGTGGAGCCGCACCCGCTCGACGAACCGGTCCCGCTCGTTCACCAGCGTCACCGACACGTCTTTCGCCCGCGCGACCAGCCGGGCCGCCATCTGACCCGAGTAGCCGGCGCCGAGAACCACGATCCGAGTAGTCATCTCGTTCCCCTTTCGTCTCCAGGTGGACAGAAATCGCGGAGGATTCGTGACACCGGGAGAGTGGGAGTCGAGTCACACCGAATAGGGTCGGCGTTGTTCCCGGGAGTTACTGGAGGTACGGAGTCATGCGAATCGTCACGGACACCGCGCGCTGTGTGGGCGCCGGACAGTGCGCGCTCACCGAGCCGTCCGTGTTCGACCAGAGCGACGAGGACGGCACTGTCGTGCTCCTGACCGAGACGGCCGAGGGCGACACCCTCGAGAACGTCCGGGAAGCCGTCGATCTCTGCCCCAGCCAGGCCATCTCGATCGAAGAGGGCTGAGCAGCGCCGCCCGGTCACGCCGACGAGGCGGCCGGGCGGCTCTGTCGTACTGGTGCGTCCAAACTAGTTCTGTGAATTTCACACCGACATTCGTCGGTAGTGGTCGCTTGGCAACAATTCGGACACTGTCCGTGTTCGACCCTGCCAGGTACGTCACGAACTCGGGGGCACCACGTATGACAGTCACGAACACGCGCGCCTTGCTGCGCAGGACGGGCGTCACTCTCGCCTGCACGCTCGCCATGACCGCGTTGGGCGGCGTCGCGTCCGCCAGCCCGGCTGCCGCACCCGGCGACCACGTCCCGTTGTCGGTCGCCCCGGCGGACTGCGACTCGATCCCGTCCGACCGCGACATCGCGGTCACCACCACCGTCCACGACGTCGGCGTCAGCTTGGGCGCGTCGGACAAGGTGATGCTGGCCGGTTTCGAGGCAGGCTGGGTCGAGTCGCACATGAACAACCTCCCGTGCGGTGACCAGGACTCGCTCGGCGTCTTCCAGCAGCGGCCCAGCCAGGGCTGGGGCACACCGGAGCAGATCATGGACGTCACCTACGCGGCGACGCAGTTCTTCACCCAGGCGATCCACAACGAGCCGCTCTACCCGGACTACACCGCGGGCCTGCTCGCGCAGAGCGTGCAGCGGTCGTGCTGCCCGGAGCGCTACGACCAGTCGGAAGGCAAAGCACTGGAGATGCTCGCCGAGGTCCGGGCGGAGGAGGTCCGGTGAGGAACGCCACGACCCGCCGGCTCGCCACCGCGGCACTCGCGGGCGCGGTCGCCACCGCGCTGTTCAGCCTGCCCGCGACCGCGGATCGGCTGGCCGCGACGGCCGCGTTCGCCGCGGCCGCGCAGGAGTTCGACGTGCCGCGCGACCTGGTCGTCGCGGTGGGGCACGCCGAGTCCCGGCTGGACATGCACGGCGGAAAACCCAGCCAGGACAACGGTTACGGCCTCATGCACCTGGTGAGCAACCCGTCGCGCCACACACTGGAACAGGCGGCGTCCGTCACCGGCGCGTCGACGAACGCACTGAAGAACGACGTGACGACGAACATCCGCGGCGGCGCGGCGGCGCGGCGCGCACTGGCCGACGAGCACGGCCTCGGCACGGCCGACCGCGACAGGCTCGACGCCTGGTACCCGGTGGTGGCGGCCTACGGCGGCGCGTTCGTGCCGCAGACCAAGCGCCTGTACGCGGACGCCGTGTACGACCTGCTCGAATCCGGCGTGTCGGCGGTCGCACCAACCGGTGAACGAATCACCGTGGCCCCGAGGTCGGTCACCCCGGAACGAGGCACCCTCGCGACGACGAGCACGACGGCGGCGCCGGACTACCCGGGCGCGATCTGGAACCCGGCGAGCACCGCGAACTACGCGCCGGGCCGCACAGCGTCGATCTCGACGGTCGTCCACGTGACGCAAGGTTCGTACGCGGGCACGATCAGCTGGTTCCAGAACCCGGACGCACAGGTCAGCGCCCACTACGTGCTCCGGTCGGCGGACGGCGAGGTGACCCAGATGGTCGCCGACGCCGACACCGCGTGGCACGCCCGCTCGGCGAACCCCAGCTCCCTGGGCATCGAACACGAGGGCTTCGTCGACGACCCGGCATGGTTCACCGACGCCATGTACCGGTCGTCGGCCGCGGTCACGACGTGGCTGTGCGACACGTACGGCCTCGCCAAGACCCGCGACGTGATCGTCGGCCACAGCGAGGTTCCCGGCAACGACCACACCGACCCGGGTCCCAACTGGGACTGGGACTACTACATGAGCCTGGTGACCGCCTGACCAAGGTCCTGAAGGCGCCCTTCGAGCGGCGACAGGTCCCGAAGCGCCGACCTGGCGAACCGGCGAGGCGGCCCGCCCGGCAGGACAGCCCGCCGGGCGGAACCCCGGCCGATGGCCCGTCGTCCGAGCAACCATGACTGGGGTGCGCAAGGTCGTCATCGGTGTCGTCATCGTCGTGGTCGGGGCGCTCGTGGGTGGCGCGATCATCTGGTGGCAGGGTCAGGACGAGACGGAGGCGAGCCCGCGCCCGATGGTCGTCGGACCGGTCGACCTGCCCGATGACCTGCCGGCCCTCCCACCCCGGCTCGACCTGGGCGAGGGCAACCGGCGCGCACCGCTGCCGGGGTTGCCGGACTGGTCGCACGCCGGCTACCGGGAAGGGAAGCCACTTCCGGGCGACGGCGAGATCACCGACGACGACGGCTGTGTGCTCACCCCGGAGGAACTGGCCGGGGAGTACGGTGTCCGCCCGGACGACCGGACCGACGACACGGACGGCATCCAGCGGGCGATCGACCACGTCAAGGCCGAGTGCTCCCCCGGCGCGGACTACGACTCGCTGTCCCTCGTCACGCTGCCGGCCGGCGAGTTGGACGTGTCGCACCAGATCTCCGTCGACGCCGACCACCTCGTCCTGCGGGGCGCGGGTGACGACCCGGGCACCGGCACCCGGCTGATCCTCCGCGCCGACGAGAACACCCGCTACGACTCCCTCGGTGACGGCAGCGACTGGGACGAGGACCGCATGTCCCACGAGAGCGGCAAAGGCGGCTGGCTGTGGCCAGGGCGCGGCCTGTTCCGCGTCCAGTCCCGCGCGGTCCACGAGGACTACCAGGAGGACCACGACTCCGCGCCGGCCAACCGCCGGGACCTGTTCGAGGGCACGGTGAACGTGCACTGGAAGGCCGGCGTGAAACTCGCGGCACCCGCCCGCACCGGCGACACGACGATCCACCTCGCCAAGCGCCCCAAGGCGTTCGCGGTCGGCGGGTACGTCAACATCCGCGCCGCCAACACGACGCGGTTCTACGACGAGCAGCACGCGCTGCCCACCGAGCACGACCTGCAGAACATCCACATGCGACAGCAGATCTTCGCGGTCACCGCGGTGGACGAGGAGAACGAGACCATCACGCTCGACAAGCCGCTCGAGTTCGACGTGCCGGTCGACTCGGTCGCCGACGGCTCCGAGGAGATCGACGGCAAGACCTATGACTCCAAGGCCGCGCCGCTCGTCGACCCGGTGCTGGGGGTGGGCATCGAGAACCTGTTCCTGACGCAGGTCGTCGACGGCCACGAGCCCGAGGAGGCCGAGCACGAGTACGGCAACCTCTCCCCCGCCGACGAGATGCACGGCATCGTGTTCAAGTGGGCCGTCGACGGCTGGGTCCGCGGCGTCACGACATACATGACCGGCTCGCACCCGGTGGTCACCGAGGAGGCGAAGAACCTCCAGATCGAGGGCAACCGGTTCGTCGGTGCGTGGAACAAGGGCAAGGGCGGCAACGGTTACCTGCGCGGGTCGCGGGTGTGGGACTCGGTGTACGCCGGCAACGCGCTGCGCGGCCTGCGGCACTTCACGTTCCAGTGGTCCGCGTCGGGCAACGTGTTCACGGGCAACGACACCGACGCCGACGTGAACCTGCACGGCGGGTGGGAGCGGCGGAACCTGATCGAGAACAACACGGTCACCGTGCCGTTCGAGCACGCGCCGGGCAACTGCACCGCGAACTGCGGCGGCGAAGGCGGCGACACCGGAGACGAGTCGACGTGGTACCCGCTGTGGTGGGGTGCCGGGCAGAAGGCGGTGAAGTGGTCCGGCGCGACCGGCCCGCAGAACGTCGTCTTCCGCAACACGATGACGAAGCAGCTCACCGAGGGCGGCGAGCCGACGCCGTACTACGCCGACCGGAGCAGGATCTACCAGTTCGGGTGGGACGGCGCGCGGTACCTGCACCTCTCGCGGGACGGCGAGCCGATCGCGGACTGGGCGGGCAACGAGGACACCGACTTCAGCGGCAACGGCGTCGACACCTCGCGCACCGATGCCGGTCCGTCACTGTTCCTGGAGACGGTCTGACCGGGCGAGGACCTCACGGGCGGACCGGACCACGGCCTCGTCCACCATCCGGCCGTCGGCGTCCACGGCGACACCCGTCGAGCCGGACAGCAGCGCCACGGTCGCACGGGCCCGCTCGACCTCCTCGGGCGACGGCGTGAAGACCGCGTTGATCGTGGCCACCTGTGTCGGCGTGATCGCGGTACGGGCCCGGAAACCCTGACGCAGCAGGAGTTCCGTGGTGCGCTCCAAGGCGGACAGGTCCCGGACCTCGGTGTGGACCGGGCCAACGGGTGGCAGCAGACCCGCCGCGGCGGACGCGACCACGACCGCCGACCGGATCGGCCACAGCTCCACCCGGTCCGGACCGGGCCGCAGGTGCAACTCCCCCGTGAGGTCCGCCTCCCCCAGCCCGAGGCGGACCACACGGGGCGACCCCGCGACCGCGTGCAGGTCCCGCAGGCCCCGCGCGGTCTCGAGTAGTGCCAGCACCGGCACGTCCCGCGACTCTAGCAGCCGGTCCACTTCGGACAGCAGCGCGGGCTCCGCCTTCGGGACCACCAGCCCGGCCAGGCCGGGACGGTCGGCGACCGCGGCCAGGTCCTCGGCCACGGCGTCGGCGTTGATCCGCACCCACGCCGTGCCGGTGTCGAGGTACCCGGCCGCCGCCGTCCGTGCCGACCCCTTGTGCGGCACGGCGACGGCGTCCTCCAGGTCGACGATCAACGCGTCGGCGCCGCGACCGGCCGCGCCGGCGAGCAGGCGCGGCTGGTCGGCGGGGACGTACAGGTAGCTGCGTGGCGTCATGCGCCGGTCGGCCGCTTGAGGTACCGGCCGACCGGCTCGCCGACGACCTTGCCGGACTCCAGCACCCGGTGCCCTCGGAGGAACGTGTCGGTGACCGCGGCGGTCATCGCGAAGCCCTCGAACGGCGTGTACTCCTGTGTGGACTCGGAGTCCGCCGCGCGGACGGTCCAGTCGACGCCCGGGTCGACCAGCGCGATGTCCGCGTCGAAGCCGACGCCGAGCGCGCCCTTGGTGCGCAGCCCGAAGCGGGTCGCCGGGTTCCAGGAGATCAGCCGCGCGATCTCACCGAGCGGCAGGCCGCGCTTGGTGCCCTCGGAGACGAGGCCGGGCAGCAGGTACTCGGTGCCGCCGAAGCCGGACTTGGCGAGGAACACGTTGTCGCGCGGGTCGCCGAACTTCTGCTCGTCGCGGCAGCACGCGTGGTCGGACACGACCCAGTCGACGTCGCCCGCGAGGAGGTGGCCCCACAGCGCCTCGACGTCCTCGCGCGGGCGGATCGGCGGGTTGACCTTGGCGCCGAGACCGGACGCGGTGTCGATGTCGGCGAGCAGGTGCCCGATCGTGACCTCGCGGCGGAACCGGATGTGCGGGAACGCGGTCGCCATCCGCAGCGCCGCGTCCATGGCCTTCGCCGACGACAGGTGCAGCAGGTTGATGGTGGGCAGGCCCGTCTCGTGCGCCAGGTAGGACGCGATGGACACGGCCAGGCCCTCGGAGTGCTGCGGGCGGGACGCACTGTAGGCGGCGAGGCCGGTGAGCGTGCCCTCCTCCTCGACGAGCCTGGTGTACGCGGTCATGATCTCCGCGGTCTCGCAGTGCAGCGACAGCGAGATCTCGTCGGCCAGCTCGGGGAACTGCTCGCGGGCGGCCTGGATGCCGCGCATGACGAACTCGAAGTGCGCGTAGTCGTACCGCTCACCCTCGGGGATCATCAGGAACGAGTTCTGGTCGGCGGACCGGCCGTGCAGGCCGTGGCTGCCGTAGAACATAAACACCTTGAACGACGTGACACCGTGGTCGCGGACCAGCGCGGGGATCTCGTCGATGTGCTCGCGCATCATCGGCGCGAGGTGGTAGGCGTAGTCCACATAGGCCTTGCCCTCGGACAGCGAGAGCACCTCGGGGAACACGTCGGCGTACGTGCCGCCCTTGTTGAGGTAGTACTGGCCGGTGCGCATGTAGTTCAGCGCGCTCGTCACGCCGCCCTGCGCGCACGCGCGGCTCTCGGTCGCGGCGTCGACCGGCAGCGGGTTGTAGATGCCCCAGTGCTGGTGGGCGTCCACGACACCGGGGAACGCGAGCTTGCCGCCACCGTCCACGACGGACCTGGCGCCTGCCGGGTCGATGCCGGGCGCCACGCGCACGATCTTCCCGTCCACGACACCGATGTCGGCGCGCTCCGGCTCCGGGCGGTCGTGGTGGACCACCCTGACGTTGGTGACGAGCAGGTCGAGCGGTTCAGTCATGGTCGTCTCCAGGTGACTCGAGGCGGGTGAGGGGGTGCAGGAGGGCGCCGAGGTCGGCGACCGAGTCGAGGGTCAGCGCCAGCTCCCGGACGGTCGCCGCGGTGGCGGGAGCGAGACGGCGGGCGACGTTGTCGGTGAACTTGGCGGCCAGCTCCGCCTCGGACAGCGGCCGCTGGGGTCCACCGCGGTTGGCGAGGACCTCGGCCGTCCATTCGCGACCGTCGGCCGTGCGCACGGTGACGATCGCGGGGAACTGGTTGGGGAAGATGGCGTCGCAGCGCGCGTCGCCCACCACGCTGACCTTCGCCATCAGGGCGCGGCGCCGCGGGTCGGCGGCGAGCGCGTCGGTGAAGTCGGCGAGCCCGGCACCCAGCCCCGACCCGCCGAGCAGTCCGGTGACCACGGCGTAGGGGCCGCTGAACTGGGCCTGGTACCCGGTCTCCGGCGCGCGTTTGGTCTCGATCGGCTGGCCGATCGTGCGGATCACGGCGGTCGGCACGCGCAGCTGGATCTCGGTGAGGTCGTCGACGGGCACCCCCTCCGCACGCAGCTGTGTGCCCGCGTCGATGGCGGTGTGGGTGAAGTGATTGGCCGGGTAGGGCTTGAAGAAGATGCCGGGCACCGACCAGTCCGCACCGAGCCCGCCCACGACCTGGTCGAGGTCGGTCTGGTCGCGCAGGAACGCCTGGAAGAAGCCGAACCGGCCCTCGAGGACGGTCGGCGGGCCGGTGAACCCGCGCCGCACCAGCCCGGCCGCGGTGACCGCGGACTGGGCGGCCCACCCGCAGTGCAGCCGCTTGACGGTGCCACCGGTGCGGTTGGCCTCGATGACCCCGGACGCGAACGACGCGGTGACGCCGAGCGCGTGAAGAACACCGGACTCACCGAGTCCGGACAGCAGTGCCGCGGCGGCGGCCGCACCCATCGCACCGCAGATGGACGTGGCGTGCTGGCCGTGTTCGAAGTAGACGGAGTTGCCGAGGTCCCGGTCGTAGCCCGCCATGCCGAGCCGGACCGCGATCTCGAGCCCGACGGCGATCGCCGCGACCGTGTCCCGCCCGGTCGCACCCGCCGCTTCCGCCGCGGCGAGCGCCGCGGGGATGACGCAGGCGCTCGGGTGCAGCACCGACGGCAGGTGCGTGTCGTCGTAGTCGAGGGAATGCGCCAGCACGCCGTTGACGAACGCGGCGCTCGCGGCCGGGACCGGCTCGGCGAGCCCCACGGCGCTCGCCTGCTGCCGGCCGCCCTGCTCCGCGACGTGCGCGACGATCGCCTGGCTGGTCGGCAGTCCCTGCGCGGCGACGCAGAGCCCGAGCACGTCCAGCACGCGGTGCCGCACGCTCGTGACGACGTCGGCCGGTGGCCCGTCCGCGTAGGTCCGCGCGGCGAACGACGCGAGCCGTTCGGCGAGGGTGGCGGTGTCCACGGTGATCTCCGCGGCGGTCACGCGCCCACCACCGCGAGGGGCCGGACCGGTGAGCCGGTGGCGCCGAACAGTGGCAGCGGGGACAACACGAACAGGAACTCGTGCACGCCCTCGGCCGCCACGCCCTCCAGGTTGAGGGCCTCGATGATGTAGACGCCGCGTTCGACGAGCAGCACCCGGTGCGCGGGCAGGCTCGCGTGCCCCGCCCCGGGGGCAAGACGCTCGAACGCGATGGTGTCCGCGCCGACGGCGTGTGCCCGCTTGTCGGCGAGCCAGGTCGCCCCCGCCTCGCCCACCCCCGGCACCCCGGTCGACTTCCCCTGGTACACCGAAGGGTCCGGGTCGTCGAACAACCGGCCCCAGCCGCTGCGCACGAGCACGACGTCACCCGCGCGGACCTCGGCGCCCTGCTGCTTCTCGGCGGCCTCCAGGTCGGCAGGCGTGATCTCGTAACCCGCCTCGCACCCGACCGGGATGCCGAGCGCGGCAGGCACGTCGAGCAGCACGCCCCGGCGGACCATGGGCTTGATCGTGTGCGCGCCCAGCTCGACGAACCTGCCGCCGCGCCCGGCCTCGAACGCGTCGGAGCCGTCGACGAGCCTGCCGTTGTGCGAGACGTGGGCGAACGCGTCGATGTGGGTGCCGACGTGCGTGCCCATGGTGATCATGTCGTTGGCCGCGGACCCGCCGTCGGCGCGGACCATGTCGCCGTGGCGGCGCGGCAGCGCGTGCCAGAACGCCGGGTGGTTGGGCGACTGCGGCATCCCGACCCGCAGCTCGCGACCGAGGTCGTGCACCGTGAGGCCGTTCTCGACGGCGGTGAGCAGAGCCTGGGTGGTCATCACGCCACCACCTTCTCCGCGCGCAGCCGCGCCAGCTCGTCCGCGTCCACTCCCAGCTCCCCCAGTACGTCGTCGGTGTCGTGGCCCAGCGGCCGGCCGGTGAACCGGATCCGGCCGGGCGCGCGCTCGGCCCGCCACATCACGTTGTGCATCAGCAGCGGTCCGAAGTCCTCGTCCTGCGCGGTGGTCAGCATCCCGGTCGACCGCACGTGCTCGTTCTCGACGAGGTCACGCGCGCTGTAGATCGGCGCGATCGCGGCCCCGGCCTCCTCGAACGCGGCGGTCACCTCCGCCTCGGTGCGCTCGGCGATCCAGCCGCCCACGTACTCGTCGAGCAGGTCGGCGTGCCCGGCGCGGCCGAGGCCGGTGGCGAACCACGGTTCGGCGATCACCTCGGGGTGGCCGACCAGCTCCAGTACGCGCTCGGCGATCCGCTGCGCGCTCGTCGACACGGCCACCCAGCGGTTGTCCTTGGTGCGGTAGGTGTTGCGGGGGGCGTTGTTGGTGGACCGGTTGCCGTGCCGCTCCCCCACGACGCCCAGCTGGTCGTAGACCGTCGGGCCGGGCCCGACCGCGTCCATGATCGGTTCGAGCAGGTTCATGTCGATCACCTCGCCGCGGCCGCCGTTGCGCTCACGGGCGTACAGCGCCATGGTCGCCGCCGACGACGCGGCGATGCCGCAGATGCTGTCGGCGAGCCCGAACGCGGGCAGCGTCGGCGGACCGCCTGCCTCGCCGGTGAGGTGCGCGAAGCCGCTCATGGCCTCGGCGAGCGTGCCGAACCCGGCGCGGGACGCGTACGGGCCGGTCTGGCCGAAGCCGGTGATCCGCACGATCACCAGCGCCGGGTTGACCGCGTGCAGCTGCTCCGGGCCGACGCCCCAGCGCTCGAGGGTGCCGGGGCGGAAGTTCTCGACGAGCACGTCGGCGGTCTTCGCGAGGCGCAGCAGCAGGTCCGCACCCCCGGGAGTGGACAGCTTCAGGCCGACGGTGCGCTTGTTGCGGGAGATCTCCTTCCACCACAACGGGATCCCGTCCTTGGCCTCGCCGTGGCCGCGCATGCCGTCACCGGCCTCGGGGTGCTCGATCTTGACCACGTCCGCCCCGTGGTCGCCGAGGATCCGGCAGCACAGCGGGCCGGCGAGGATCGTCGAGACGTCCAGCACCCGGACGCCCGTGAGCGGTCCGTCCATGGTTACCCCCTGTCTTGGTGATCGTGTCTCATTGCTGGCATCGTCGTTCCGCTATGTGTAACGCCGGTCCGCTCAGAGGTTAAGTCGTCATCGGCGGGAGGGTCAACCTCTCCCACCGGCGCTTTCTGTGAGACCCATCGCCAGATGCCGCCGTTGACGGCCGCGACCACACCCGCGACCGCCGCGAACCCCGCCATGGCAAGCCATCCCGCGCCGTAGCCCCGGTGCTCGGTGAGCGCACCCACCAGCAACGGCCCCGCGATCCCGCCCGCACAGCCACCCGCCTGGACGAGCGCCGTCGACGCGCCGGGTGCGTCCGGGTGGGACTGCACGACCGCGAGCCCGAGCACCCCCGTCCAGCCCCAGCCAGCGGCACCCGCGAGGAGCGCACCGGCCCACGCCGCGGGCACCGACGGCACGACCAGCAGCACGAACCCGGCCGCACCGGCCAGGAGCAGCGCCGCCGACGTGGCCCGGCCGGGCACCCGGGCCCCGAGGAGGCCGAGCACCACCCGGACTCCGATGGTCGCCGCGCTCGTGACCGCGAGCGCGATCCCCGCGGTGCCGGCGGACATCCCGACGTCGACCCCGTGGCCGACGAAGAACGTGGACAGCGCGGTCGCCGCCGCCGACCCCAGGAAGAACATCCCGGTGACGAGCAGCAGCGGCGTGACCGGCCGCAGTGGCGCCTGCGTCCTCGGTCCGTCCACCCGGGACATGCCGGGCACCGGCAGCAGGAGCACCGCCGCGACGAGCGCACTGCCGATCCCGAACACGACCCGCCAGTGCACGACCGCCGCCAGCGTCGGCACGCTCAGTCCGGCGATCAGCGTGGCCGCCGGGATGGACGACCGTTCCAGCGCGAACGCCAGCGGCCGCCGGCCGGCCCGCACGACCCGCGCGATGAGCATCCCGCCGACCGGCGCCGCGACCGTCGACCCGATCCCGCCGACCGCCATGGCCGCCAGCAACCCGGGGTAGGTCCCGCCGAACACCGCGACCGCGAGCAGGCAGGACGCCGCACCCACGACGGCGAGGCGGGCGGCGGTGCGCGGGCCGATGCGGTCCACGATCCGGCCGCCGACCGGCAGCAGCACCGCACCGACCCCGAAGAACACGGAGACGACCGCACCGAGCTGGGTGGCCGAGAGCCCGAGATCCGCCCGCACCGCCACGCCGACCGCACCGACCAGGTAGAGCGGGAACATGTAGCCCGCGCCGATCAGGACGGCGAGCGTGACCGCGCGCCGGGCTGGGATCAACCCCAGATCTCGTCGGCATAGGTGATGTTCACGTCCGTCCGCCAACCGGTCTCCGGGTCCTGGCCCCACTTCTCGCGCCAGCCCGCCGCGTGCTCGAGCACCGCGGGGTCGCCGTGGTGGAGCTTGCCGCCCGCGTGGAAGGCGTCCAGGTCGTCGACGAACATGAGGTCGAAGTGGCGGAACCACTCCTCGCCGCGCGCGTTCTGCCGCACCACGTAGTTGGCGTAGTTCTGGATGCCGGGGTTGCGGCGGAAGATCGGGTAGTCGACGGACCGCGTGTACTCGGCGTACTCCTCCAGCGGGACGCCGGGCTTGATGTTGTAGGTCAGCAGGACGAGCTTGCGGGCCATGGTTTCGATCCTCTCCTCTACAGCGAGCGGCCGAGGACGTGCGCCTCGGTCATCGCTTCCAGCAGGGTTCTCGGGGCGACCGCGTCACCGATGACGTGCACGGTGAGCCCGGCGTCGGCGAGCGGTGCCGCCAGGTCGTCGCGGGCGGCGGGCGGGTCGAGCGCGACCACGTCGGTCACGTCCGGCACGGTCGTGGTGGCGTCGACGAGCGCGCTGGTGATGGTCGCGGTGTCACGGGTGAACGTGGCGTCGGCGGTGGTCCACAGCTGGACACCCAGGCCGCGCAGCCGTTCCACGGCGGTCATCCGGCTGTACTCGGTGACACCCGGCAGCGCGGTGCCCGCCGCGGTGACCAGGTGCACGGTGGCACCGCCGCGGGCGGCGGTCTCGGCGACGGACGCGGCGGTCCAGCCACCGTCGTCGTCGAGCACGACGACGGTCCGGCCGTACCGCCCCCGCAGGACGTCCGCGGCGGTGAGCGCGGGCCCCCAGCCGGGCACCTCGCGTGCCGTGTGGCGGGCGCCGGTCGCGAGCACGACCGCGTCCGGCCCCTCGGCGAGCACGTCCGCCACGGTGGCCGGTGTGCTCGTCCGCACCGGCACCGCCAGTTCGGCGAGGCGGTGCTGTAGGTGGGCCCGAAGCCGGTCGAGGTCCCCGCGACCCACACCGCGACGACCGATCCGCAGTTGACCGCCCGGCTCGGGCCCGATCTCCCACACCTGCACGGAGTGCCCGCGTTCCGCGGCCAGGCGCGCGGTCTCCATCCCCGCCGGGCCACCGCCGACGACCAGTACCCGCCCGGGTTCCGGCGACGTGCCCGGCTGTTCCGGCCACTCCGCCTCCCGCCCGGTGCGCGGGTTCATCATGCAGGTCATCGGCCGGTGCCCGGCGATCTCGCCGATGCAGAAGTTGCAGGACACACACGGCCGGATCCGGTGTTCCTCGCCTGCCGCGGCCTTGGCGAGCAGGAACGGATCGGCGATGTGCGCACGGGTCATCGCGACAGCGGCGAGCAACCCGGTGGCCAGGCCGCGTTCGGCGTCGGCGAGGTCGGCGAACCGGCACGCGGCGAGCACCGGCGTACGGGTGCACTCCTTGGCCACGGTGAGGGTCTGCTCGAGGTAGGGCGTGTGGCCCTCGCTCATGTCGGCGACGTGGTGCCCGATCGACGGGACGGTGTAGGAGGCGAGGGAGACGTTGAGGAACCCGATGGGCCGGGTGGTGTCGAGGAGGTGCGCGATCCGCCTGCCCGCGTCGAGGTCCTGGCCGCCCGCGACCAGCTCGTCGGCCGACATGCGGACCCCGACGACCAGGTCGTGGCCCACCGCGTCCAGCACGGCGTCGAGGACCTCGAGCGGGTAGCGGAGCCGGTTCTCCTCGCTGCCGCCGTACGCGTCCGCGCGGTCGTTGCTCGCCGGGGAGATGAACTGGTGCAACAGGTGCCCGTGTCCGAAGTGGATCTCGACACCCTGGAACCCGGCCGCGGCAACCAGGTGTGCCGCGCGCACGTAGGCGTCGCGCACCTGGACCATCTCGCGGCGGGACATGGCGTGCGGGACGTGCCCGCCCGCGGCCCAGCGGTGGCTGGTCGGCCCCCAGGCGGCGGCGCGGCGGAAGACGTTCTCGCTGTGCCTGCCGGCATGGGTGATCTGGCTGAAGACCGCGGCGCCTTCACCGAGGACGGCCTCGGTGATCTTCGTGAGCATCGGCAGCGCGGCCGGATCGGCGGCGAGACCACCGGCACGACCGAGGCTCGTCGGGTGGACCCGCAGCGGTTCGGTGATGATCAGTCCGGCGCCGCCGCGCGCCCGCTCCCGGTGGTAGGCGACGTGTCGTTCCGTCGGCAGGAAATCGACGCCGAAGTTGGTGGTGTGCGCGGACACGAACACCCGGTTCCGCAGCGCGACGCCACCGATGTCGACCGGGGAGAACACCCGGGGGTAGCCGGTCATGGCCGCCACTCCGGCTCCAGGTCGTCGGTGGTGCGGGCGTCGAGGACACCGGTCTCGGCGAGGTCGTTCCACACCCACTGCTCGACGATCAGCCCGTCCCGCAGGCGGAACCGGTCGACGTAGCGCACGTGGTCGAACCGCACGCCGTGGTTGTTCTCGCCGTGAAGCCTGCCGATCGAGTAGACCAGCGTGCCGTTCTCGGCCGTCTCGTAGCGGTCGCGGTGCTTGCCGACCGACCGGTAGCGACCCGCCGACCCGGCCGCCAGCTCGTCCAGGTTCCGGTAGCGCTTCCCGCCGGGGAAGACCAGCTCGGCGTCCGGCGCGAGGTGGCGGGCGGCGTCGTCCCGGCGGCCTTCTTCCATCGCCGCGAGGTAGTCGTCGACGAACCTCATGACCGCGCCGCCTTCCGGACGGCCGCGACGATCGTGTTGTACCCGGTGCAGCGGCACAGGTTTCCGTCGATCGCGCGGAGGATGTCGTCGTCGGTGGGGTCCGGGGTGGACTCGACCAGTTCCTTCGCCGTGAGGAGCATGCCGGGCAGGCAGAACCCGCACTGGAAGCCGAACTCGTCCCAGAACGCCTGTTGCACGGGGTGCAGGTCGTCGCCGTCGGCCAGCGACTCGATGGTCTCGACGGCCGACCCCTCGGCGGACAGCGCGAGCACCGAGCACGACTTGGTGGTCTGCCCGTCGACCACGACCGTGCACGCGCCGCAGTCGCCCGTGAGGCAGCCGACGTGGGTGCCGGTGAGACCGACCTGCTCGCGGATGGCGTGCACCAGCAACGTCCGGGGGTCGACGTCGATCTCGTGCTCCACGCCGTTGACGGTCAGCTTCATGCTTCCTCCAGTGCGCCGGCCACCGCACGGGCCGCGATCACGGGTGCGATGCGGGCCCGGTAGTGGCCGGGGGCGAGCACGTCGTCCCACGGCTCGGTGAGCAGCCGGTCCACTTCGGACCGCAGCCGCGCGCGCCATGACGCCCGCTCGAGTTCCACGACCACCGGCGCGGCCGCCGCGCCGCCCAGCACGACGCGGATCGTGGGCCCCGCGAGTGCGGCGGCGGTGACGATGGGCCAGCTGCCCTCGACGAGCTTGAACTTCACGTACCCGGGTGCCGCGGCGGTGTCGGGCACGGTGATCGCCGTGAGCACCTCGTCGGGTTCGCGTGCGGTCCGGAACGCGCCGGCGAAGAACTCGGCGGCCGGGACCTCCCTCGCTCCCCCGCGCCGCGCGAGCCGCATCCGGGCACCCAGCGCCACCAGGACGGCAGGCACGTCCGACGACGGGTTCGCATAGCTCGCCGACCCGCCCACGGTGCCCCGGTTGCGGATCTGCGGGCCGCCGGTGATGCCGCGGGCCGCGGTCGCGAGCAACGGCACGTTCGAGCGTGCCAGCTCGGTGTAGGTGGTCATCGCACCGATGACCCACCCGTCGCCGTCCCTGGCGATGCCCGCGAGACCGGCCTTCGCCAGGTCGACGACCGCCGAGGGCCGCACCCGGCCGTGCGTCATCTCCGGCACGACCATGGTGCCGCCGCCGACCACGACCGCGTCGCCGTCCGCGAGCGCCGCGGTCACACCGTCCACATCGGCGGGTCTGGTGTACCTCATGGGCGTGCCTCGTCGATCAGGGCCAGCACGTTCGGCGGCGACAGCGGCACCCCGCGGACGGTGACACCGAACGGCGCCAGCGCGTCCTCGACCGCGTTGGCCACGGCCGCCTGCGCGCCGCCGACCCCGGCCTCACCGGCGCCCTTGTTGCCGTGCATGGCGAAGGGGCTCGGCGTGACCTGGTGGATCATCCGCAGCAACGGGATGTCCCCGGCCCTCGGCAGCAGGTAGGACTTGAACCGGTTCGACGCCAGGCTGCCGTCGGCCGCGAACAC
Organism: Actinophytocola algeriensis; assembly: GCF_014203735.1. Taxonomy (GTDB): domain Bacteria; phylum Actinomycetota; class Actinomycetes; order Mycobacteriales; family Pseudonocardiaceae; genus Actinophytocola; species Actinophytocola algeriensis. The sequence continues at coordinate 220,634 of NZ_JACHJQ010000002.1, forward strand.
CAGCTGCTCGGACAGCGCGCTGCCCAGCCCCATCGTGACCGCGCCGCGCGCCTGGCCCTCGACCAGCGCCGGGTTGATCATGGTGCCGCAGTCGTGGGTCATCACGTAGTCGGCGAGCGTGACCTTGCCGGTCTCCGCGTCGACCTCGACCACGGCCGCGTGCAGGCTCGACGAGTACGTCGGGTACGGCTGGATGCGGCCCAGCTCGTCCGGCACGTGGTTGATGTTGCCCGGCTTGTAGGCGCGGGTGGACTCCAGCACCGGCTCGATGTCGCCGATCGCGAACGCGCGGGTCAGGAGTGCCCGCGCCACTTCCGGCACCGGCAGCTCCCTGCCGCCGCCGGACGCGATGCCGTCCCGGATGTCCACTTCGGACGTCTCGAACAGCCGCGCAGCCACCGCGAGGAGCTTGGCGCGCACGTCCCGCGCGGCGAGCGTCGCCGAGCCGCCGCCGACGACCATGCTGCGGCCGCTGAAGTTGCCGAAACCGTTGGGGCAGCGGTCGGTGTCGCCCTGCACCAGCTCGACCCACTCGATCGGCACGCCGAGCTCGGTGGCGACGATCTGCGCGATGCCGGTGTCGTTGCCGCCGCCGGGCGAGGTGACGCCGGTGAGCACGGTGACCATGCCGGTCACGCTCATCCGGACCGTCGTGGTGTCGAACCCGGACACGAACGTGCCGGGGCTGTCCGACGACTCGGGCGTCAGCTCGAACCCGAGCCCGACGCCGAGGTACCGGCCGCGCTCCCGCGACTCCGCCTGCCCGCGCCGGATCCCGGCGTAGTCCACCGCGTCGAGCGTCTTGTCCAGCAGGCCGTCGAAGTCGCCGCTGTCGATGTTGAGGCCGGTGGCCGTGCGGTACGGGAACTCCCGCACGAAGTTGCGCCGCCGCACCTCCGCCGGGTCCATGCCCAGCTCACGGGCCACCAGGTCGACCGCACGCTCCATGACGAAGTGCGCGGCGTCCTTGCCGAACCCGCGCGCGGCGTTGCACGGCGGCTTGTTCGTGCACACGATGTCCAGCTCGACCCGCACGTCCTGGACCGCGTACCCGGACGGCTGCGTGGTGGCCGACATGTTCGGCATCGCCCAGCCCGCCTGCGCGGTCAGCGCGCCGATGTCGGCGACGATCTCGTTGACCAGCCCGGTGATCCGGCCGTCCGAGGTGGCGCCCACCCGGAACCGGTGCACCTGCTCGCGGGCACCGGCCATGAGCGTCTCGCGCCGGTCCTCCACCCACTTCACCGGTGCGTCCGCGAGCAGCGACAGCAGCGCGACGAGGGTCTCCTCGGGGTGGCCCTGCATCTTCAGCCCGAACGAGCCGCCGACCTTCGCGGTCACGATCCGGATGCGGGACTCGTCGACGCCGAGGCTGACGGACAGCATCCACCGCAGCTGGTGCGGGTTCTGGCACGACGCGTGCACGGTGAGCCGGTCGCCCTGCCACGACGCGAGGTAGCCGCGTGGCTCGATCGGCGCGGTGGTGGTGCGGGCGATCCGCAGCTCGCCTTCGACGACCACGTCGGCGGCGGCGAGCGCGGCGTCCGGGTCGCCGGAGCCGTACCGGTTGTGCGCCACGACGTTGCCCGGCCAGTCCTCGTACAGCCGGGGCGCGTCCTGCGCCATCGCGGCCCGCGCGTCGAGCACGTGCGGCAGCACGTCGTAGGTGATCCGCACCAGGTCGGCGGCGGCCTGCGCCTCGTGCCGGGACGCGGCGACCACGGCCGCGACCGGCTGCCCGACGTGGACGACCTTGTCGACCTGCAGGCACCGGATGTCGGTCCGGTTGCCGCCGCGCGCCGCGGGGTCGATGAAGTACGGCACCGGGCCCGCGTGCTTCGCGGCCTCCGCGCCGGTCAGGACCAGCGCGACCCCGGGCGCGGCCGCCGCGGCGGCCGTGTCGATGGCCCGGATCCGCCCGTGCGCGACCTCGCTCCGGACCACGACCGCGTGCAGGAGCCCCTCGGGACGGTGGTCGTCGAGGAACAGCGCGCGGCCGGTCAGCAACGCGGCGCCGTCCCGCTTGCGCGGGGACGAACCGATACCGACCCTGGCAGGCAGCGCCGCCATCAGGGCATCGCCACCCGCAGGCGCTTCCCGGTGCGGTACACGGGGTTGCGCTTGTCCACGTCGAGCTTGTGCACCTCACCGTTGCCGTCCACAGCGGACTGGAGGCCGCCGGTGACGCCGGGTGTGCTGGTGATGAAGAACTTCTGGCCGTCCTTGGTGGGGAACGGCGGTTCGTGCCAGGTGCCGCGGTGGATGTTGAGGATCACGTCGCCGGGCACGAGGAACGCGCGAATCGCTGAGAACGCGGGGAAGTCGTCCACGAGTGGTGCGTCCGGCGGTGCCACGACGGAGACGAACGGGTCGCCGTTCAGCGGGATGAACGTCTGCGTCATGCCGTGGTGGCGTTCCATGTACCGGATGTCGCCGCCGCGGTAGCCGACCCGGAACAGGATGAACTCGGGCCGCTCGTCGGCCTGCAGCACGACCGGGCCGTGGATGGCGTTCCGGCCGTTGTACAGGTCGATCGGCAGCTTCGGGGTGTCGTCGAGCGACACGACCTCGCCGAACGGGGCGAACGCCTCGGCCGTGACCGGCTCGGGAGTGATGGTGTGCACGTCGATCTCGGTGTCGGTCATCGGGTTCTCCTCACGGGCGGGTGGCCAGCGGCACGGTCACGGCACGCACGGGCGTGGCCTCGGGTGGGGCGAGCAGCAGGTCCGCGGTCTGCTTCGCGATGCGCTCGCCGAACGCGGAGCCGACGTAGCCGTCGAACTTGGCGAGCAGCTGGTCGCGGGTGAGCGGGGCACGGCTGTCACCGGCGGGGACGTCCACGGTCCGCGTGTGCTCCGTGCCGTCGGCGGTGGTGATGGTGACGCGGGTGGCGGTGTACTCGGGGTACTTCGCCTCCAGGTCGGCGGCCGGCCGCAGCCGCACCAGATCGGCGACGCGGAGCACGGCCGGGTCGGTCCGGCGGTCCTGCGAGTACTGGGCACCGCCCACGTCCCGGTCGGCCACGGCCGCGCCCACCACGTACGGCAGGCTCAACGTGCAGGCCACTGTGGACGGATCGGTCCCGACCGGGCGGTCGACGAGCAGGAGCGCGATGTCGTAGATCTCCACGTCCACGTCGGTGATCGCGGCCGGGTCGAGGTCGTGCTCGACCGCCAGCTCCACGGCTGCCTGCGCGGCGCCGTGCGTGTGCCTGCAGCCGGCGAACCGCTTCTGGTGCACGTCGAGGATCGTCCACTCGGCGCCGAGGTCGTCGGTCGTGTCGGTGACCGGTTCGCCGCCGAGCACGGCGACCAGGCCGCGGGGGTGCTCGACCACCTCGCGCCACCCGGTCAGCCCGGCCGCGGCGTGCTGCGCGCCCTCGACCCCGGCCCGCGCGAGCTGACCGGCGAACGCGGGCTTCGCCGACGGTCCGGCGAAGATCGACTCGATGAGGACGGCCGGTGCGAAGAACGCGGCCGCGCCGATCGCGTCGGCGATCCCGTCCTCCCCGAGCCCCAGCAGCTTCGCGCATCCCGCGGCGGCGCCGAACGTCGCCGCGAACGGGAACCAGCCCGCCTGGGTCGCCCTCGGGTGGGCGGCGCGGCCGATCCGGTCGGACACCTCGTAGGCGACGACCGCGGCGGTCAGCAGGTCACGCAGGTCGGCGCCGGTCTCCTCGGCGACCGCGAGCAGCGCGGGCAGCGTGTGGGACGGGTGGAAGCCGCCGAAGCGGTAGCCGTCCTGGTGCTCGAACACGTCGGCGGCCGCACCGTTGCAGTAGGCCGCGTCCGGCGCGGGCGCGGAGAACCCCGCGCCGATCACGGTGGCGGCGGGCCTCCCACCACGGGCCCGCACGAGATCGGTGATCACCGCGACCTCCGGGGTGCGGGCCCCGCCGACCGCGGCGCCGACGAAGTCGGTGAGCAACGCGCCCGCCTTCGCGACCACGGCGTCCGGCAGGTCCGCGTAGGACAGCCGGGCCGCGAACGCGGCCATCGCCCTCGTGCCGGGAACGGCTGTCACGCGTGCCCGCCGAGCTGCTTGCGCAGTTGACCGGTCATCTCGCCGAACCGCGCATCGGCTGCCACCGACAGGTCACGCGGCCGTGCGAAGTCGACCTCGACGATGTCCTGCACGCGGCCCGGCCGCTGGGACAGCAGCACGACCCGGTCGGCGAGGAACACGGCCTCGGAGATCGAGTGGGTGACCAGCACGATCGTCTTGCCGGTCTCCTGCCACAGCCGCTGCAGCAGCAGGTTCATCGAGTCGCGGGTCATCGCGTCGAGCGCGCCGAACGGCTCGTCCATCAGCAGGATCGACGGGCGGTGGATGAGCGCACGGGCGATCGCGACGCGCTGCTGCATGCCGCCGGAGAGCTGCTTCGGGTAGTGGTCGAGGAAGTCCTCCAGGCCCACGAGCCCGGCCAGCTCCTCCGCGCGCCGCTTCCGCTCGGCACGGCCGATCCCCTTGGCCTCCAGCGGAAGCGCGATGTTGCGCCACACCTTCCGCCACGGCATCAGGTTCGGTGCCTGGAACACGAACCCGAGCGAGCCGAGCGCGTCCCGGGCCGGCTTCGCGTCGCGGCCGGTGAACAGCGGCTTGCCGCCGATCTCGATAGTGCCCTCGGTGGGCGAGATGAGCCCGGCGAGCATCCGCAGGAGCGTCGTCTTGCCGCACCCGGACGGGCCGAGCAACACGACGAACTCGCCCGGCCGCACCTCCAGGTCGGTGGGCAGCAGCGCCTGCACGGGGCCGGCGCTCGCGGCGTAGGTCTTGCCGACGCCACGCACGGAGATCGCGTCGCCCGCGATCACGTTCTCGCTCATCGCACTCTCCCGGATGGTGCTGTCAGTCACGATGTTCGCTCCGCAAGCTTCGCTCAGTCGACATACGCCTGCCTCGCCAGCTCGTCCCACGCGCCGCCCGGCGCGGGGTCCCGGTACTCGGTGGTGGTGGCCGCGTCGGACCGGATGAACGACATCGTCCCGCCGCGGGAGTAGAGCGGCCCGTGGAAGATGCCCGGCGAGCGGAAGAAGTACGAGCCCTCCCGCATCACGCCGCGGGCACCCATGAGGACGTCGCCGTAGATCTTGTAGGACTCCTCGTAGACCGGGTGCGACTCCTCGGACTCCGACCGCCAGCCCGGCATCATCGCGGCCAGGTAGATGTAGGCGCGGTCGTCCTTCCGCAGTGTCTTGAGCATGGCGCCGGGCCGCAGCTCGACCTCACCACTCCACGTCGCCGGTGTCCACTGGAGACGTTCGGTGTGGGTGACGGAGATGGCGCCCGGGTCCCCCTCACCGGGTCCGAACACCGGGGTCGTCCAGAACCCGCAGTACAGGACCAGCCCGCGCACACCCGGCACCAGGTCCAGCTCGGCGCCCGCCGCGATGTGCACGTAGTCGTTGACCTCGATCGTCTCGCCGTTCAGCACCCCGCCCCCGGCGAGCACGTACGCGTCCAGCTCGGCGGCGAGCACCCCGCGCTGCGGGTCGACGACCCGCTGCACGGCCGTCTCGGCGCCGTCGCCGAGGTCCCGGCTCAGCACCCGCTTGCGGCCGCCGCCGAGGAACCCGAACTCACCCTCGGCCGGCCGTTCCCACGGCACGTCCGCGCTGTCGATGAAGTCCACATCGGACCGGTTCCACATCACGCACTCCCAGCTGCACGGCGGCCGATGAGCCGCCCGAACGACAACGCGGGCGTCACGCTCATCCCGCTCACGAACGACTTGCCCGACAGCGTGCTGCCGCCGAGCACCTCCCCCGCCGCGTACAGGTTCTCCACGGGACCCGACCCGCCGACGACGCGCAGGTCCTTGTCGACGACCAGCCCCGCCGGGCTCTTCAACGTCGACCCGTGGTTGCGGACCGCGTAGTACGGGGCGCGCTCGATGGGCAGCGGCAGGTGCTCGCGTCCCAGCTGGTCCACACCGGACGCGACCGCGGCGTTGTACTCCTCGACCGAGCGGGTGAGCCCCGCCGGGTCCACCCCGGCCAGCTCGCCCAGTTCCTCGATCGTGTCGGCGGTGGCGAACGACGGGTGCGTCGCGAACGCCTCCGACAGGTCCTCCTCGGCCCAGCTCGGGAACAGCGCGGGTGCCTTCTGCCGCACCGCGTCGTCGTAGACCACCCAGAACCGCAGGCCGGGCTGGTCGAGCAAGGCCCTCTCCCGGACGTCGACACTGTCGGTGTCCTCGGCGACGAACCGCTCCCCCCGCTCGTTGACGTGGATCTCCCACGGCAGCCGCGACTGCGGCGTGAGCTGCGGGTAGTCGTCGAGCGGGACTGTCCTCGACGGACTGTCGGGCAGCAGGACACCGCCGTAGGTGGGCAGGAACAGGTCGCCGCCGCGGGTGGTGGCGCCGAGGTCGAGCGCGGCGAGCAGGCCGGTGCCGGTCGACGTCGGCGCGCCCGGTCCCACCAGTGGCGCACCGCCGGTGAGCTGCGGGAACAGTTCAGCGTTGCCCGAGTAGCCGCCGCTGGTCAGCAGCACGTGGTCCGCGTCGAGGTCGGCACGCACCCCGTCCGGCCCGAACACGGTCACGCCCGCCACCCGGTTCGGACCGTCGGCGCGCAGCGCGGTAACCGTCGTGTTGAGCAGCAACGTCACCGAGCCCTCGGCACACACCCGCTCGAACCGCGGGATCAGGACCTCCAGCACGGAGTTCCCGCCGCGCGTGCCCCAGTAGGTGCGGGGCAGCGTGTACGGCTCGTGGAAGTAGAGGATCGCGGGCGCCGCCGGGTCCATGTCGAACCCGGCGGACATCAGCCAGTCCACGGTCTCCGGCGCGTGGTCGACCGCGAGCCGCACCAGCTCCGGGTCCGCGGTGTTCTTGCTGATCCGCATCACGTCGTCGAAGTGCAGGTCGGGGCTGTCGTGGATGCCGCGTTCGCGCTGCAGCGCGGTGCCACCCGCGGACAGCTGCGCCCACGAGCGCCACAGCGTGCCGCCGACCTGGTCGGCCTGCTCGACGACGGTCACCCGCAACCCGTGCCGGGCGGCCTCGATCGCCGCGGGCAGTCCCGCGGTGCCCGCGCCGACGATCAGCAGGTCGGCCTTCGCGGCGTCGATGTCGTCACCCACTCAGATCTGCTCCACGAACTGGGTGGTGACGAAGTCCTCGATCGGACGCGACGTGTCCTTCATGATCCCGGACTTGCGCATCAGCTCGACCGCCGACTCCCACGCAGGCATGTCGATGGTGAGGTACTCGCCTGCCGCCGACCTGCAGATCACCGGCTGAGCGTCGACCTTGAGCTTCGCCAGCTCCTCGTCCTGCACCTCGACCTTGTTGAACGCGCCGACGGCGGAGAGCACCTTCTCCAGGTTCTCCGGCTTCTCCACGAACTGGTAGCCCTTGCGGGACGCGCGGAGGAAGCCGGTGATCGCCTCGGCCTCCTTCTCCACGTCCGCGGTCTTCACGAAGTAGGAGTCGCCCGGCATCTTCGCGAACTCGTCGGTGTTGAGGTAGTTCAGCTCGATCTCGCGCTGCTTGAACGCCGACTCGGAGCCGATGTAGGTGATGAAGCCGTCGACCTCGCCGCGGTTGAGGAACTCCAACGAGCCGACGTCGGCGCCCGTGACGACCTTCTTGACCTTGTTCGGGTCCAGCCCGACCGCGACGGACATCGCGTCGAGCAGCAGTTCGGTCGACCCGCCCTTGGAGATGACGCCGATCGTCTTGCCCTGCCACTGTTCCGGGTGCGTCAGCGGGTTGTCCGGTGTGGACGCGACGCTGTACTGGCTCTTCTGGTCGCCCTGCGCGACCGTGATGATCGTGGCGCCGGTGTCGGCGATGAGCGGGCAGGTGTTGATCGCCGCGGCCTTGCCGACCAGGCCCTGGTTCGCCGAGACCTGCGACACGGAGCTGGCCGTGCCGCTGCCGCCGACGACGTCGACGTTCAGGCCCTCCTCGGCGAAGTAGCCCTCCTGGATCGCGACGTAGATGTCGGCGTAGTTGATGATGTGCTGGAACGGGGTGATGAACGTGGCGTCCTTCGCGTTCGGGCCTGCCGCGGCCTGGTTCGCCGAGTCGTTGCCCGTGGACGGCGCGCACGCCATCACGAAGGTGCTGCCCGCGGCGGTGGTGATCGCGAAAAGGCCGCTGTTGCGCAGGAAAGAACGTCGATCCATGATGCCGGACACTCCTGGGTCTGCTGGGTCCACAAGGGACTAGAGGCTGGTGGCACGCCCCGACGACTCGTGCCAGGGGATCGCGAACCGGCGGATGCCCGCCACCACGGCGTAGAGCAGGAAGCCGAGGACGGTCATGATGATCACGACGGCGAACAGCTGGTCGGTGCGCAGCGCCGCGAGCATCACCGTGGCGAGCGCGCCGAGGCCCTCGTCGCCACCCAGGTACTCACCGACGATCGCGCCGGTGATCGCGAAGACGATGCCCAGCTCGATGCCGGTGAGCACGGCGGGCAGCGAGGACGGGATGTCGAGCGAGATCACGCGCTTCCACCACGGCGCCTGGATGACGCGCATGAGGTCGCGGTGGCCCGCCTCGATGGAGCGGATGCCGAGAATCGTGTTCTGCATCATCACGAAGAAGCTGATGATCGCGGCCATGAAGATCTTGGACGAGAGGCCGAAACCGAACCACAGCAACAGCAGCGGCACGATCGCGACCTTCGGCACCACCTGCGTCGCCACGAGGAACGGCGACAGCACCCGTTCCAATGACCGCATCTTGCCGAGCGCGATGCCCAGCGCGACCCCGACGACGACGGCGATGCCGAAACCGACGATCGTCTCGTAGAACGTGATGTACGTGGCCTCGTAGATCATCTCGTCGCCGAGCAGCTCGATCAGCGCCGTCCACACCTGCTCGGGTGGCGGCATGATCAGCTCGCTGACGCCGGAGACGACCGTGTACAGCTTCCAGAGCCCGATGATCGCCGCGAAGATCAGTGGCGTCGTCACCCACAACAACCATCGGGGACCGCTCTCCTTGCGCGGCGCGCGCGGGGCGGACGGGGACTCGGGTCGAGCTGGGGCCTGCGTCGCACTGACCATGCGGTGTCCTCCACGGATCCTTTGGACGGGCCGCGCGTAACGCTTAGCGGAACGCCGTAACGGATGCCGGTATGCTAGGCAGGCGTTCGAACGACGGTCAAGGCATCGCGCGGTCAAATTCCGGATGAACTCAAGCGTTACGGACAGTGTGCACGGACGCGGACGCGCAGTGTCACCGGGACAGTCCTCATCAGACCGTCGGAAGTGTCCTCACCGGACTCGTGAGCTGCGGCTGAAACGCCGGGGTAACGCGTATTCCTTGCGGGTAAAAGATCAGGCGCCCGCGCGCCGGTATCCCAGACCGGCCGAGACGGCGGCGGCGGCCTCGGTGATGAGCGCGCCGTACTCCTCGATCTTGTCGTCGCTGATCCGCCCGACCGGGCCACAGATCGACAACGCTCCGTACACACGCCCGGTCGCGTCGAACACCGGGGCCGCGACCGACCCGGCGTCGACCTGCCGTTCCCCGCGGCTGACCGCGTACCCGCGACGGCGGATGCGGCGCAGCTGGTCCTCGAGCTCCTCGCGGCTGGTGACCGACATGGTGCCGGTGAGCGCGCGGTCGAGGTAGCCGGTCAGCTCGTCGGGCGCGAGCGAGGCGAGGATGGCCTTGGACGACCCGCCGACGTGCAGGGGGAACAGCTGCCCCAGCGGCACGGCCATGCGGATTTCCTGGGGCGACAGCACCTGCGTGAGGTACATCCGCTGGTCCCCGTACCTGGCCGACAGGGTCGCGGTCTCGGAGGTGGCCGCGACGAGCCGCTCCATGTGCGGCTGCGCGACGCTGGGCACCTCCATGCGCGCGAGCGCGGCCAGGCCGACACTCACGGCGCCGGGCCCGAGCCGGTATCGACGGGTGCGCTCGTCGACGAGGAAGAACCCGCTGGCGACCAGCGTCCGCACCACCCGGTGCACGACGGTCTTGCTGTACCCGAGGGTGCGGGCGAGCTCGGAAACCCCGACATCGGGCTCGGCCGACTCGGCGACGGCGAAGATCACCTTGAGAGCACGGGTGATCCCACTGCTGGTCTCACCGTCCTCGATGTCCGCCGTCATGGTGCGGGATTCTAGGTGATCACCGTGAGCCATGACACGACCCGCCTGTACCCGCGAGCGGTCACAATGCGCCCATGGCTACGACAACACTGGTGACAGGCGGCGCGGGCGGCATCGGCCGGGCGTGCGCCGACTGGTTCCGGGACCGGGGCGACGAGGTCGTGGTGCTGGACCGCTCCCTGGGCCACGACGCCGCGGACCCGGCCTCGGTCGCGTCGCTGCTGGCGGACGTCCCGTCGGTGGACGTGGTCGTGCACGCGGCGGGCTCCGTGGGCAAGGGCGGCATCGAGGACCTGGATCTCGCGGAGTGGAACCGCGTGCTGACCGACAACCTCACCTCGGCGGCCGTGGTCACGAGCCAGGCCCTGCCCAGGATGCGGGCTGGTGGTTCGGTGGTCCTGTTCAGCTCGGTCAACGGCCGCCACGGCGGCAACGAGCTGTCGGGCCCGGCCTACGCGGTGGCGAAGGCAGGCATCATCGGCCTGACCCGCCACCTGGCGAAGCACCAGGCAGGCCGGGGCGTGCGGGCCAACTGCCTGGCCCCGGGCCCGGTCACCACCCCGATGCTGGACCGCCTGACCACCGACGAGATGGCAGCCCTGATCGCGTCGGTGCCCCTGGGCCACGTCACCAGTCCGGCGGAGATAGCGGGCACGGTCGGCTGGCTCTGCTCCCCCGCCGCCGCGTCGATCACCGGCACGGTGATCGACGTGAACGGCGGCCTGTGGATGGGCTGACCCCGCACTCCCACGAGGAGGCGGCCTGAGGGACGAGAAGCCGCCTCAGGTGGTCAGGCAGAACGGATGCCCCGCGGGATCGGCGAACACCCGGAAGCGCTCCTCCGGATTGGGCAGCCGAGTGGCCCCCAGCTCGATGGCCCGGGCCTCCCCGGCGTCCAGGTCCTCGACCTGGATGTCCAGGTGAGCCTGCTGCGGCGCGGCCGGGTCCGGCCACCGAGGCGGCGTGAACTCGGCGACCTGCTGGAACATCACGCTCTTCCCGCCACCGGAGATCATGGCCCCCTCCGACCCCTCGTACACGACCTCCATGCCCATCAACGCGCTGTAGAACCGGGCCAGCCCCGCGGCGTCCGGCGCGTCGATGTTCACCGCGAACAGCACGATCCCCGGCCCGATCCCCTTCTTGCGACAGAGGTCGAAAGGGTGCCCGGCGGGATCGGCGAGCGTGATCCAGTGCGCGCCGTCGTCGGACCCGGTGGCGAGCCGGGTGGCGCCAAGCGACTCCGCCCGCACCGCCGCGGCCTCGTTGTCCTCGACGAACAGGTCCAGGTGCATCTGCTGGGGCGCGGCCGGGTCGGGCCACCGCGGCGGCACGTGGTCCGGCGCCTCCTGGAGCGCGATCTCCTGCCCGTCCTCGGCGCGGATGGTGATCCAGCCATCCACGTCGCGCACGACCTGCCACCCGGTGAGAGCGGTGTAGAACTCCGCGAGCTTCTTGATGTCCGGCGCGTCGAACGCCGCCAGCTCCAAACGTCCTGTTACAGCCATGCGGACATCATCCTCCAGGCACCGACAACGAGACATTCGACGTCAGCGACCGTCGCGCGCGCCCGCAAGTTCGTGTTACTGTTGGTAACAGTAAACGGAGGTAACATGACTACGCACCAGAGTGTGGCACAGCGGCTGCTGGACTCGGCCGAGACGTTGTCGTACGACCCCGTGCGCGAGGTCGACTGGGAGACCCCGCTCGACACCGCCCACCACGGCGCCAGCCCGGAGTGGAGCACCCTCTACGGCACCGCCTACTGGGCCGAGATGACCCCCGAGCAGCAACGGGCGCTCACCCGCCAGGAGGCCGCGTCCGTCGCCAGCACCGGGATCTGGTTCGAGATGATCCTGCAGCAGATGGTGCTGCGGGACTTCTACGCCAAGGACCCCACGGACCCCGCGTTCCAGTGGGCGCTGACCGAGATCGCCGACGAGTGCAGGCACTCGATCATGTTCGCGCGGGGCGCCGCGAAGCTGGGGGCACCCGCCTACCGGCCGAAGCGGCACGTCATCGAACTCGGCCGCGCGTTCAAGGCCATCGCGTTCGGCGAGGCGGCCTACGCGGCGATCCTCGTCGCCGAGGAGGTCCTCGACGTCATGCAGCGCGACTGGATGCGCGACGAACGCGTGGCGCCCTTCGTCCGCACCATCAACAACATCCACGTGGTCGAGGAGTCGCGGCACATGAAGTTCGCCCGCGAGGAGACCAGGGAGCGGCTGCGTGGCGCGGGCAGGCTGCGCAAGCAGGTCAACGCGCTGGTGGTGTCGATCGCCGCGTACCACATCGTCACCAGCATGTGGAACGACAAGGTGTACGCGAACGCTGGCCTCGACGAGAAGCGGGCGCTGCGGGAGGCGAAGGCCAACGAGCACCACAAGTCCATGCTGCGCTCCAGCTGCGCCGGCCTGATGGAGTTCCTCGACTCCTGCGGTCTGCTCACCCGGTCCGCCATGCACTTCTACCAGCGCGCCAACCTGATCTGACGTCATGGCGTTCGCGATCACGCAGACCTGTTGCACCGACGCGTCGTGCGTCGCCGTGTGCCCGGTCAACTGCATCCACCCCACGCCGGACGAGCCGGACTTCGGCACGACCGACATGCTCTACGTCGACCCGCGCACCTGCATCGACTGCGGCGCCTGCGCGGACGCGTGCCCGGTGGACGCGATCTTCCCGGTCGACGCGCTGACCGAGCCCTTGAAGTCCTATGTGGACATCAATGCCGAGTACTACGAAGGCAAGGCGCTGCCCGACATGGACGCCTCGCCGAACTTCCACGCGTGGGGCCCGCCCTCGTTCCACCGCCTCATCCCGAGCGACCTCGCACCGCTGGACGTCGCGGTGGTCGGCACCGGACCCGCCGGGATGTACGCGGTCCAGGACCTCCTGTCGCACACCAACGCCTCCGTGACGCTCGTCGACCGGCTACCGGTCGCGGGCGGCCTCATCCGGTTCGGCGTCGCGCCCGACCACCCGGCCACGAAACGGATCGGCGAGGTGTTCGCCCGGTTCCACAGCCATCCGCGCCTGCGGCTCCGGCTGGGCGTCGAGGTCGGCCGGGATGTCACGGCCGACGAGCTGGCGCGGCGGCACGACGCGGTGATCTACGCGGTCGGGGCGGCGGTCGCGCGCGACATGGGCATCCCGGGTGAGGACCTCGCGGGCAGCATCGCCGCGACGACCGTCGTCGGCTGGTACAACGGCCACCCCGACGTGCTGGCGGACGCGGTGGACCTGTCCGCGGAGCGGGTCGTGGTGGTGGGCAACGGGAACGTCGCGCTCGACGTGGCGCGGATCCTGACCGCGGACCCGGCCACACTGGCGGGCACGTCGATCGCGCCGCACGCGCTCGCGGCGCTGCGGTCGAGCAAGGTCCGCGAGGTCGTGCTCCTCGGGCGCAGGGGGCCCGGGGACGCGGCGTACACGCGGCCGGAACTGCTCGCGCTGACCGGGCAGGACGCCGTGGACCTGGTCGTCGACGCGCACGACCCGCGGGCGGGCGCGGCGGAGGACGGGAAGGCCGCGCTGCTGCGGGACGTGCGGCGGGAGACCGTCGACTGGTCCGCCGCGCCACCGCACGGACGCCGGCGCATCGTGCTCCGGTTCCACGCCACCCCGGCGGCCGTCATCGGCGACGGCGAGGTGCGGGGACTGCGGTTGACCGACGGCGTGGAGATCACCACGGGTCGGGTCGTCCGCGCGATCGGCCACCGCGCCACACCGCTGTCCGGGCTGCCGTTCGACGACGACAGCGGCACGATCCCGAACACCGGCGGACGGGTGCGGCCGGGAACGTACGTGGTGGGCTGGGTGAAGCGCGGCCCGTCCGGCGGCATCGGCGCGAACAGGGCGTGCGCCGAGGAGACCGTGGGCGCACTGCTCGCGGACGCGGCGGCGGGCCTGCTCAACCCCACCCGGGGGCGCGGGCGCCGGTTCCTCCGGCGCTGATCAGGGCCTGCTGCCCACGCCCGTCCGCAGCTCGCCGACCCGGCCCCCCGGGATCTCGGGTGCCAGCGGCGGTGTCGGCAGTCCCGCACCGTCGCGCAGCCCGGCCAGGAACTCGGCCAGCACGTCGGCGGCGTCGTGCCGCGGCGTCCAGCCCAGCTCGCTGTGCGCGCGGGTCGAGTCCATCAACGGCATGTGCAGCACCGCGTCGAACAGCCCGGGCGCGGCGGGCGACAGGTGCAGCCGCCACGCCGCGACCACCGCGGCACGGACCGGCCACGTGGGCAGCCGCACCACCCGTGCGCCCAGCAGTTCGGCCAGCAGACCGGCGTCCACCACCGGGTCCGCCGCGAGGTTGAACGCGCCCCGCGCGTCGCCGAGGACCGCGAGCCGATACGCCTCCGCGGCGTCGTCGGTGTGCAGTGCCTGCATCCGCAGGCCCGGCAGGTCGGGCACGACCGGGATCAGCCCCGGCCGCACCAGCTTGTTCGGCAGCAGCGGCCCCGCGAACAGCCTGCGCTGCTGGCTCGCGGACGCGCGCTGGAACAGGAACGCCGGGCGCATCCGCACCACCCGCACCTGGGGGTGCCGGGCCTCGAACGCGTCCAGCGCCCGCTCCAGGTACGCCTTCTCCCTGGTGTAGGCCGCGTCCGGCCACCCGTGCGCTGGCCAGCTCTCGTCGACCCGGCGGTCCTTCGGGCCCGGCGAGTAGGCACCCACCGACGACGCGTGCACCAGCGCGGGCACCGCGTTGCGGGCGACGGACTCGAACACCCGGAGGCTGCCGAGCACGTTGGTGCGCCAGGTGACGAGCGGGTCGCGCGCGGGCTGGAACAGCCACGCCAGGTGGATCACCGCGTCCGCGCCGGAAATCACCCCATCGAGTGCGTCCGGGTCGTCCGCACCGAGGTCGGTGGTGACCCACCGCAGTTTCGGCACGTCCCATTCCGGCGCACGGCGCGCGATTCCGGTGATCGTCTCGACCCGTTCGTCCGCGCTCAGCGCCCGGACCACGGCGGTGCCCACGTTGCCGCTGGCACCCGTCACCACGATTTTCATGACGGCACCTTGTCTGTAGCTCGTCGGACCGGGTGGCTACCCGGCGCACCGACGGCGAAACGCAGCATCACCGGCGGAAAAGTGGGTAGCCATCCCGAGGAGACCACCGACGAGTCTCGAAGGAGGAGCGATGTCCACCACTGCAGAGACCGGAAACGTGACCGGTACGCAGGACAAGGACTACAACATCATCTGGTTCGTGGAGGCGTGCCTGAGCAACACCCTCCGCCTGGAGACCTACATCCAGGACGCGGAACGCGAAGGCGACGACGAGCTGGCCGAGTTCTTCCGCCGCGCCCAGGCCGAAAGCCGCAAGGGCGCCGAGCAGGGCAAGGCGATGCTCGGCAGGAGGCTCTCATCCTGACCCGCGACACAAGGCCCCGGTCGGACGGCGTGCCGACCGGGCCTTCCCTAAGATCTTGCGCCGTGGCCACCTTCTCTGCCAATGACGGCACACGGCTCGCCTGCCACAGCGCAGGCTCGGGAGCCCCGCTGATCTGCCTGCCGGGCGGCCCCATGCAGGCATCGGTCTATCTGGGGGACCTTGGCGGCCTGTCCGCCCACACCAACGTCATCCGCCTCGACCTGCGCGGCACCGGCGACTCGGCGATTCCGGCCGACCAGGAAACGTACCGGTGCGACCGGCAGATCGAGGACGTCGAGGTGCTTCGGACCCACCTCGGACTCGATCGGATCGACCTGCTCGGGCATTCCGCGGGCGGCACGCTCGCGCTGCGGTACGCCACCCGCCACCCGGACCGCGTCCGAAGACTTGTGCTGGTCAGCCCCAGCCCGAGACCGGTCGGCATCGAGATCACCGACGCGGCCCGCCGCGAGGTCGCGGAGCTGCGCCGTGGCGAACGCTGGTTCGCCGACGCCTTCGCCGCGTTCGAACGGATCTGGACCGGCGACTTCTCCGGCGCGAACTGGACCGCGATCGTCCCGTTCTCGCACGGTGTCTGGGACGCGGGCCGGCAGGCGTTCGCCGCCCGTGAGGCCGAGCAGATCAACGCGGACGCGGCGGCGGTGTACTACTCGGCGAACGCGCTCGACCCCGACGCCACCCGCGCCGAGCTCAGCAGCCTGACCGCACCCGTGCTGATGGTCGTCGGCGAGTACGACGTCGGGCTCCCGCCGAAGTGCGCCGCCGAGTTCGTCACGCTGTTCCAGTCCGCACGACTGGTCGTGCAGCCCCGCGGTGGGCACTTCCCGTGGCTGGACGACCCGGCCTGGTTCGTGCCCACCGTGGCTGAGTTCCTGCGTTAGGCGGGACCGGCGCCCAGCGCGGTGGCGGCCGCGACCACGTCCACCAGACCGGTGCCCTTGTCATAGCTCGACAGGTACGGCCCGGCCTGCTGGTACGGCGCACCGGCCGCGAAGCGGTACGCCGTGGACTTCAGCGTGTCCTCGATCTGCCCAGGGCTCGCGCCGGGCGCGGCCTGGAACAGCTGCGCCACGATGCCCGTGATCTGCGGTGCCGCCATCGAGGTGCCGCTGATGACGTTGTAGGTGCCCAGGTCCAGCGCACCGGGCCCGTTCACCGGCTGCAGGCCGGTCGCGCAGATCGGCAGGTACAGCCTGCACGCGGACAGGATGTTCTCGCCAGGCGCGGAGATGTCCGGCCACGTGGCCTGGTCAGCGGCGGCGCCCCGCGAGGAGAACTCGGACACGGCGCCGTCCCGGGTACCGGTGCCGAGATCGTTGTACGAGGCGACCGACAGGACGCCCGGCGTCGGGTCGGTGCCCGCCGGGTTGGACAGGTTCTCGGACCCGTCGCCGCCGTCGTTCCCGTTGGCCCACACCGTGACCACGCCCTCCGCGGCCAGCTGACGCTGGATCTTCACGGTGGCCGAGTTCGGGTCGAACTCGCCGCCGCCGGACGGCCCGTACGAGTTGTTGATCACCTTGATCGGCGGGCAGGTCGAGGCGGGCACCCCGGCGCCGCACGGCGCGGCGTGGTTCTCGAGCACCCAGTTCAGCGCGGCGTCGGCGCCGACGATCAGCAGCGCCGCGCCGACCGACAGCGAGACGATCTTCGCGCCCGGCGCGGAACCGCCGACGGTGGTGCCGTTGCCCAGCGTGTAGGGGGTACCCGCGGCGATCCCGTTGACGTGCGTGCCGTGCCCGCCGACCGCGAGCAGGTCGGTGTCGACGGACGTGGGCACGTCGATCAGGCAGTTCGTGGTCGCCTCGGTGAGGCACACGCCCTTGAGGCTGCGGACCACGCGGGTCTTGCCGTCGGCGCCCTTGAAGGCGGGGTGCGCCGGGTCGATGCCGCTGTCGATCACCGCGACGGACACGCCGGTACCGTCGAGCTTCGCGCCGTTCGCGCCGACGAGCGTCTGCTGCGCGACACGGCTGCGGGTCGCCGTGGTGCCGGAACTCGCGAAGAACGTGATCGGGTCGTTGGCCTCGACGTAGGTCACGCCCGGCAGCGCGCGGACCGCCCGGACCTGGGCCGCGGTGCCCGCGGCGGCGACGACCCCGATCCGCCGGAAGCTCGTGATCTCGGTGAGCCCGGCCTGCCCGGCCGCGGCCTTCGCCGACGCGAGGTCGGTGCCGTGGACGAGGACCGTCATCGGCAGCGCGGCCGCGGCGGCGTCCAGCGTCGCGGAGAGTGACGCCGACAGCGGCGCGAGCACGGGCGGCGCCGCGGAAGCGGGTGCTCCCAACGGAATGAGGAGTACCGCGGCGGCGGCCGCGCCCAGCACGCGTGCGGACGCACGCCAAGTACGACGGATCATCAGCCCTCCAACCTGCGGCAACAGTCACTCCACTAACGAGTGACCCTCAAACAGGTGACGCACAAATACGATCACCGACGTTCGTTGGTGTCAAACCAACCACTCGGCATGTCAGGGTTTCTTCAACAGGTGCCCCGGTCCCCCTTGGAGCAACACATGCCTGCCTTACGTCGGACAGCCCTGCTCACGTCCGTCGGCGTCGCGCTCGGCGCCGCCGTCTTCCTGGTCCCCAGCGCTTCCGCGGACATCCCGCCCGGCTACTACGACGCGGCCGAGGGCAAGACGGGTGCGGAGCTGCACGCGGCACTGCACGAGATCATCGGGAACGGCACGCACCTGACCTACGACGAGGTGTGGGACGCGCTGAAGGTCACCGACGAGGACCCGGCCGACGCGGCCGGCGTGATCATGGTCTACAGCGGTGCGTCCATGCCGGAGAACGCCAACGGCGGCGACGCCGACCAGTGGAACCGCGAGCACACGTGGGCGCAGAGCCACGGCGACTTCGGCACGTCCCCCGGTCCCGGCACCGACCTGCACCACCTGCGCCCGTCCGAGGTGGGCGTGAACTCCATCCGCGGCAACCTCGACTTCGACAACGGCGGCTCGCCGGTGGACGGCGCGCCGGACAGCCTCGTCGACGAGGACTCGTTCGAACCCCGCGACACCGTGAAGGGCGACATCGCCCGCGGCATCCTCTACATGGCCGTCCGCTACGACGGCGACGACGGCTTCGCCGACCTGGAGCCGAACGACTCGGTCGGCAACGACTCGGCGCCGTTCATGGGCAGGCTGTCCGTGCTGCTGGAGTGGAACACGCAGGACCCGCCGGACGCCTCGGAACAGGCACGGAACGACCTGATCCACTCCCAGTACCAGAACAACCGCAACCCGTTCGTCGACCACCCGGAGTGGGCCGACGCGATCTGGTGAGTGAGGCCTTCGGCACCAGCTCGAAGACCTGGCCCTGTCCGGTCGAGTCGCACGGCGGCTGGAACACCGGCGCCCAGTCCTCGTCCGACGCGTCGAGCACGCCGAGGCATGGTTTCGCGCGTGGTGGTGCCGGGACCTCACCGCAGTGCCAACAGAATGTCGACCGGCCGCCCGTCGAGCAGCACCTCGACCGCACCGAGCAGGTGGAACTCCGCGGCCATCACACCCCGTGAATTCGTTGACCCGTCAAGGATTCCAGTCCCGGCGTCGCACCACCGTCAACGGGTTCTTGGGCACCGAAACTTCCGGAGAATTTTCCACAACAGAAGCACCACATCATGGTGTATACAGTTCGCACATCCGGTACGGTGTCTTTTCACAGCGACGGGAAAGGCCGAGCCCCCGCCTCCCGCCCGCCGCGACCGTTTCTCCGTGGGGGCAGACTGCGATGGGCGGACCGGCAGGCGCACCGAACGACATCGGCGTCCGGCTCGAGGCGATGCGTGCGCTGGACTACGAGTTCGCGACCGACCACGCCGACGACGGCTCGATCGACGCGCTCGTCGGCGTCCGCGTCCACCACGGCGTGATCGACATCCTCGAGCTGTACGGCGAGGACGAGGCCACCGCGACCCGGCTGCCCGACAGCGAGCCGAACATCATGCTGGCGCGGACCGTGCTGTGGCACACCAGGGGCACGGCCTACGAGGTGATCGACGAGCTGCTGTCCCTGCCCGACCCCGAAGCCGGCGGCGGCTCCGGCAGCGACCAGCGGGAACGCCGGGTCCGAGTGCACTCCGCGCTGCGCCGCGGCAGGCGGTGACCGGTCAGGCCGTCGTGTCCCGCACGAACCACCGACAGGAATCGGACATCGCGCGGTACCCTCGGTGACGGGTCGGGGCGACTCCTGGGGGATTCGTGTCACGTCAGAAAATCGTGTTCGTGGCCGGTGCCGTGCTGGTCGTCGTGATCACCGCGCTGGGTGTGCTGCAACTGCTACCCGCCGACAACACGGACAACACTGACGGCACCGACGCC
The DNA here is from genome assembly GCF_014203735.1 of Actinophytocola algeriensis. Taxonomy (GTDB): domain Bacteria; phylum Actinomycetota; class Actinomycetes; order Mycobacteriales; family Pseudonocardiaceae; genus Actinophytocola; species Actinophytocola algeriensis. The sequence continues at coordinate 240,442 of NZ_JACHJQ010000002.1, forward strand.
GCGCCGGTCGCCGAGGCCGAGGACCCGCCACCGTCCGCGCTCGAGGTGACCAGCGCGTTCCTGGACGCCTTCACCTCGGGCCGGACCACCGCCGCCGCCGCGCTGACCGACGACCCGGCCGCCGCCGACACCCACCTGGCCGCGGTGCTGAAGTCGCTCGCCCCGACGTCCGTGACCGCGAGCAGGGACACGCTCACCGACACCGCGAACCAGCGGTTCACGCTGACGTGGGAGCTGGGCACCGGCCACACGTGGACCTACGAGAGCGCGCTGCGGCTCGTCGAGGGCGACGGGTGGCGCGTGCACTGGGATCCCGCGCTGGTGCACCCGAAACTCACCGCCGGGCACAGCCTGGCGGTCCACGACCAGGCCGGACAGCCCGCGGTGCTCGACCGCGACGGCGCGCCGCTGCTGACGTGGACCGCGACCGGGACGACGGCGGCCGCACCGCCTGCCGCGCCCGTGCTGCTGCCACGCATGGGAGAGGTCGCGGCGAAAGGCGCCTGGTACGTCGCGCTGACCGACGCGGCCGGCAAGGACGTCGAGGTGGTGCACGGCGCCAAGGCGGCGGCACTCACGTCGACGGTGAGCAGACCGGTGCATCAGGCGGCACAGGCGGCGGTGGACGCCCAGGACCTGCCGACGATGCTGGTGGCGATCCAGCCGTCGACGGGTGACCTCCTCGCGGTGGCCCAGAACGGTTCGGTGGACAGCGGTCCGGTCGCGCTGCACGGCCTCTTCGCGCCAGGCTCGACGTTCAAGATCGCCACGGCGACCGCGCTGATCGAGGCGGGCGCGGCCGATGTGGACACGGTCGTGCCGTGCCCCGGCTCCGCGACCATCGGGCAGCGCACCGTGCGCAACGCGGACTCGTTCGACCTGGGCGAGGTGCCGCTGCGGACGGCGTTCGCGCGGTCGTGCAACACGAGCTTCGCGACGACCGCGGCGGACCTGCCACTGGACGCGCTCCCGAACGCGGCGAACCAGCTCGGTCTCGGCGCCGACTTCGTGATCCCGGGCGTCGACACGGAGATCGGCGGCGTCCCGGTCGCGGTGAACGGCGTGCAGCAGGTGGAGAACAGCATCGGCCAGGGCCAGGTGCAGGTGAGCCCGTTCGGCATGGCGGTGATGAGCGCGACCGTGGCCGCGGGGCGGGCCGTCACACCACGCCTGTGGGCGACGCTGCCGACCGAGGTGACGGCGGGCTACGAGGCGCCGCCGTCCGGGGTGATCCGGTCGCTGCGCACGATGATGCGGTCGGTGGTGACCTCCGGGACGGCGACGGAACTCGCGGGACTGGGCCAGGTGCACGGGAAGACCGGCACCGCGGAGACCTCCGGCAGCGCACACGGCTGGTTCACCGGCTACCGCGACGACCTCGCCTTCGCCGTCCTCGTCCAGGACGGCCAGTCCTCGTCGACCGCGGTCGCGGTGACGAGGAACTTCCTGACCGGCCTCGGCTAGTGTCCTGGGTCGAAAGTCCGGCTCAGAACACTAGGAACAGGTGATCGTCGCGTCGGCCCAGTCGGCGTGGTCGTAGCGCGGTCCGTCCACTGTGGGCAGTGCTGCCAGGTGGACGTACCGCAGCCCGGTGACGTTCGCGGTGACGCGTTTCGGCGCGTCGGTGCCGCGGACCACGCCGGTGGTCGCGAGCATCGAGCCGCCGCCCCACACTTCGAGGGTCACGCTGCCTTCCGCGCCGGTCTCGTCGTCGACGCCTGCCCAGGCCTGGAAGCTCGTGCAGCGGCCGCCGAGGTAGTACCGCACCTCGCTGCGGGCGTGCACGCCGAGGCCGCGGGCGTAGGTGGTGCCGCCGATCGTCAGCGTGCGGCCGTCACCAGCGGCGCGTTCGCCGTTGCTGCGGTCGCGTTCCACCGGGCCCCACGCACTGGCGGACAGGCTCGCGGGCAGCGCGGACACCTGCGTGGTGCCGACGGGCGGCGCCGCGAACGTGCCGGCACGGCTGACCCGGTACACGACGGTCGCGTGCGCGGGCACCGACGCGCTGATCGTCCCCGTGCTCGTGGTGACCGCCTTCGTCCACAGGTCCTTGAGCTGGTAGGACGTCGCGTTGCCGAGCCCGGCCGCGGCGGCGGTCGTGCCGATCGTCGCGGTGGCACCGGTCTCGTTGAACAGCGCGACCGCGACGTCCCCGTCGTCGAGCGGCTTGGTCAGCACGTGCAGGCCGTTCGCGTTCGAGATCTCCTCCCCCTGCACGCCGAGCCCGTCCTGGTTCAGCGCGATCACGTCGCGGTTGGTGAGGATGTCGAACGTCGCCTGGTCGACGCCGCGCAGGTCCGAGCCGATCAGCAGGGGCGCGTTCATCATGGCCCACAAGGAGAAGTGGCTGCGGTACTCGGTGGCGGTCATGCCGCCGTTGCCGACCTCGAGCATGTCCGGGTCGTTCCAGGCGCCGCGCTGCGCGTGGTGCGCGAGACCGACGTTGGCCTTGAAGATGCCGAGCATGCTGCCCCAGTTGTCGGAGATGTCGCCGGTGGTGCGCCAGCTGTTGCCGACGGGCTGCGCCCAGTCCCACGGTGCGTTCTGGCCCCATTCGCAGATGGAGAACAGGATCGGCCTGCCGGTGGCGCGGAGCGCGTCGCGCATCCTGGTGTACCGCTCCTGCGCGGACTGCCCGAGGTGGTCGCCGCAGTTGTCGTACTTGAGGTAGTCGACACCCCAGGAGGCGAACAGGTTCGCGTCCTGCTGTTCGTGGTTGATGGCACCGGGAAAGCCGATGTCACTGCAGGTCCTGGTGCCCGCACTCGTGTAGATGCCGAACTTGAGGCCCTTGGCGTGCACGTAGTCGGCGACGGCCTTGATGCCGTTGGGGAAGCGCACCGGATCCGGCACGAGGTTGCCTGCCGCGTCGCGTTGCGGCAGCGCCCAGCAGTCGTCGAGGTTCACGTACTGGTACCCGGCGTCCCGGAGCCCCCGTGCGACGAAGATGTCGGCGATCGCGCGCACCATCTGCTCGTTGAACTCCGCACGGCAGTGGGTGGCGTTCCAGTTGTTGAACCCCATGGCGGGTGTCCGCGCGAGCCCGTTCTCCACCGCCACCGCCCTCGGCGCGGTCGGCCCCGCGGAAGCCCCGACCACGGTCGCCAGCAACAGGACGACAACCACACCCAACCCGGCCCGACGCGTCATTGCGCAGCCCCGATCCTCGCGTACCCCAGTGCCCTCGGCACCATCATCGTCGAACGACCGCACACGTACGGTCAATACTCGACAACAGAACGTGCGAATTTGGTTGAACCACTCCCCCGGTGTGCGAAGTGCGCCCGGGAGCCAGCTCAGTGGCTCGATCAAGTGTTGTTAGCCTCTCCTAAGTTCAGGGAGAGGAGGTGGGTCGTGACCACACTGCGGGCGCCACGTGTCCGGGTGACCGGCGCGCTCACGGCCGCGCTCCTCGTCCTGCTCGGGCTCGTCGCGGCCAGTCTCCTCATCGGGTCCAAAGGGATCCCCGCCGCCACCGTCCTCGACGCGCTCCTGCACTTCGACCCCACCAGCACCGACCACATCTTCGTGCACGACGAGCGGCTTCCCCGGACCGTCCTCGCCGTCCTCGTCGGCGCCGCGCTGGGCCTCGCGGGCACCGTCATGCAGGCCGTCGCGCGGAACCCGCTCGCCGAGCCCGGGGTGCTGGGGATCAACGCGGGCGCGTCCTTCCTCGTCGTCGTCGGGATCACGTTCTTCGGGATCACCTCCCTCACCGGGTACGTCTGGTTCGCGTTCGCGGGAGCACTGGTCGCCACCGTGCTCGTCTACGGCGTTGGCGCACTCGGCCGCGAAGGCGCCACACCGGTCAAGATCGCGCTGTCCGGAGCCGCCGCCAACGCCGCGTTCGTCTCGCTCACCACGACCGTCCTGCTCACCGACACCGACACGTTCGAGCGGTTCCGCCTCTGGCAGGTCGGCTCGCTGTCCGGCCGAGGCGCCGACGTCCTCGCACAGGTCACGCCCTTCCTGGTGATCGGCATCGTGCTCGCGCTCCTGTCGGGACGGCTGCTCAACACCCTCGTCCTCGGCGACGACGTCGCCACCGGGCTCGGGCAGAACACCGCCGTCGCCCGTGCGGTCGCCGGGGTCACCGTCGTGCTGCTGTGCGGGGCGGCGACCGCCGCGGCCGGGCCGATCGGTTTCGTCGGGCTCGCGGTGCCACCGGTCGCGCGCATGGTCGCCGGCACCGACCACCGGCTCGCCCTCCCCTGCGCGCTCCTCTTCGGACCGATCCTCGTGCTCGCCGCCGACATCATCGGCCGGGTCGTCGCGTGGCCAGGTGAGGTGCAGGTCGGGATCGTCACGGCCGTGCTCGGCGGGCCCGTGTTCATCGCACTGGTGCGGCGCCGGTGACCGCGCACGCCGTCGTCGCCGGGGTGCGCAGAAGAGCGCGTCTCACCACCCTGGTGCTCGCCGTCCTCGCCGCCGCCCTGCTGCTGCTCGCGCTCAGCGTCGGCACGGCCGTCGTGTCGCTGCCGGACGTCCTGTCCACACTGGCCGGTCAGGGCAGCCGCGCCACCGACTACATCGTCCTCGAGCGGCGCCTCCCCCGCGCCATGACCGCACTCCTCGTCGGCGCCGCGTTCGGGCTGTCCGGCGCGGTCCTGCAGAGCCTGCTCGGCAATCCCCTCGCAAGCCCGGACGTGATCGGCATCAGCGCGGGCGCGGGTGCCTCGGCCGTCACCGCGATCGTCGTGTTCGGCGCCGCGGGACCGCCGGTCGCGCTCGCCGCACTGCTCGGCGCGCTCCTCACCGCCGCCCTCATGTACGTGCTGGCCTGGCGCGACGGGGTCACCGGCTACCGGCTCGTGCTCGTCGGGATCGGGCTCGCCGCGATCCTCCTCAGCGTCACCAGCTACTTCATGACCCGCTCCCAGGTCACCAGCGCGCAGGACGCCCTCGTGTGGCTCACCGGCAGCCTCAACGAGAGCGGCCTCGACGAGCTCGTGCCGCTGGCCATCGCGCTCACGATCCTCGTGCCGGCCACCGCGATCTCCGCGCGGGCGCTGGACCTGCTCGCGTTCGGCGACGACACCGCGAGCGGCCTCGGCGTCGAGGTGCGGCGCACCCGGCTGGCACTGCTGGTGTGCGCGGTCGCCCTCGCGGGCACCGCGACCGCCGCGGCCGGGCCGATCGCGTTCGTCGCACTGCTCTCCGCACCCATCGGCAGGCGGCTCGCACGCGACGGCGGGCCAGCACTGCTGCCCTCGGCGCTGACCGGTGCGGTGATCGTCGCCGCCGCCGACTTCGCCGCACAGCACGCACCCGGCCTTCCCCAGGTCCCCGTCGGTGTGCTGACCGGCGCCATCGGCGCCCCGTACCTGCTGTTCCTGCTCGCCAGGATGAACCGTGGAGGGCACGGCGGATGACCGAGCACACCCTCGCTGAGCACACCCTGACCGCGACCGATCTGCGCCTGGCCTACGACCGGCGCGAGGTCGTCCACGGCCTGTCGGTCGCGGTCCCGCCCGGGAAGATGACGATGATCGTCGGGCCCAACGCCTGCGGGAAGTCCACACTCCTGCGTGGACTCGCGCGCCTGCTCGCCCCCGTGGGCGGCACGGTCGAGCTGGACGGCCGCGACATCTCGACCATCCCCGGCCGCGAGGTCGCGACGGTGCTCGGCATCCTGCCGCAGTCGCCGGCCGCGCCGGAGGGCATCACGGTCGCCGACCTCGTCGGCCGCGGCCGCTACCCGCACCAGGGCTGGTTCCGCCGGTGGACAGCGCAGGACGACGCGGCGGTCAACGAGGCGCTCACCGCCACCGACACGATCGAGCTCGCCGCGCGCCCGGTCGCCGAGCTGTCCGGCGGGCAGCGGCAGCGGGTGTGGATCGCGATGGCGCTCGCGCAGCGCACGGACCTGCTGCTGCTCGACGAGCCGACCACCTACCTCGACGTGGCCCACCAGGTCGAGGTGCTCGACCTGCTCGTCGACCTCAACGTCACCTCGGGCACCACGATCGTCGTGGTACTGCACGACCTGAACCTGGCCTGCCGCTACGCCGACCACCTCATCGCGATGCGCGACGGCGCGATCCTCGCCGAGGGCGCCCCGGCCGACGTCGTCACCACCGACGTCATCGAGCGCGTCTTCGGCATGCGCAGCCGCATCATCCCCGACCCACTCTCCGGCACCCCGATGGTCGTGCCGGAGAGCCGACACCGAATGGAGAACTCCGCTTGAGAAAGCTGATCGCCACCGTCCTCGCCGCCGCCCTGCTCGTCTCGGCGTGCGGGCAGGTCGAGGAGACCGAGGAGCCACGCGGCGCGACCGTCAAGACCATGTTCGGCGACGTGACCGTGCCCGCCGACCCGAAGCGGGTGGTCGCGCTCGGCTGGTCCGACGCGGAGACCGCACTGGCGCTCGGGGTGCGGCCGGTCGCGGCGAGCGACTGGCTCGCGTTCGGCGGCGAGGGTGTCGGCCCGTGGGCGGAGGGCCGCTACGACGAGCCGCCGGTGCTGCTCGGCACGCAGGAGCTGGACTACGAGCAGATCTTCGAGCTGAAGCCGGACGTCATCCTGGACACGCGGTCGGACAACAGCAAGGAGAGGTTCGACGAGCTGTCGAAGATCGCGCCGACCGTGGCGCCGCCCGCCGGCGTGGTGGCCTACGGCACGACCTGGCGCCAGCAGCTGGAGCTGGTCTCGACCGCGCTCGGCAAGGAGGCCGAGGGCGACAAGCTGGTCAAGCAGGTCGAGGACTCCTTCGCCGACGTGCGGGAACAGCACCCGGAGTTCGCGGGCAAGTCGGTCGCGGTCGGGGCCTACTTCAGCGAGAAGTACGGCGCGTACGTACGCGGCGACGCGCGTGCGGACTTCATGGAGAGCATCGGGTTCACGCTCAAACCGCGGATCCAGGAGCTGGCGTCCGGGTCGTTCTACATCGACCTGTCGCGTGAGCAGGTCGAACTGCTCGACGCGGACCTGACCGTGGTGTTCCCGATCGGCTCGGACGCGTCGGCGATCAAGGCCGACCGGGTGCTCAACCAGCTGCCGTCCGCGAAGGCCGGGCACCTGGTGGTCCTCGAGGACCTGAACATGATCAACGCGTTCTCCAGCGGTTCGGTCCTCGGCACGCTGTACGCGATCGAGAACACGGTCCCGCTGTTCGCCGACGCGGTCTAGCCTCGGGGTGGTGTGGGGCTCGCGCCCCGCCCACGCGCGCCTTTCAGGGCATCCGCGAGGGCCCGGCGAACGTGGTGGACACAGTTGTTCGACGGGTGAACGAAATCCGGTTGTGGTCTAGACCTTGACGAAGAGGCACCTGACATACGACCGTGTTCCATGAGAGCGCTCTCACACCTCTCTCGACCCTGCTGAGAAACGAGAGCACACCACATGAACAGAAAACTGTGCGCGTCCCTCGCGGGCGCGCTCCTCGTGCTGGGCACCGTCCTCGCCGGAGGGACCACCTCCACCGCGAGCCCGCAGGCGGCGCCACAGGAGGACGGGTTCGTCGCCGCCATGCAGCGGGACCTCGGGCTCACCGCCGACCAGGTCACGACCCGCCTGCGCCAGGAGTCGGCCGCCATGGCCGTCGACCCGGTCGCGAAGAAGGCGGCGGGCGCCGCGTTCGGCGGGTCCTGGTTCGACGCGAAGACCGGGAAGCTCACCGTCGCCGTATCCACTTCGGACCGGGCGGTGCACGACGCGGTCCGCGCGTCCGGCGCGGACGTCGTCCAGGTCGGACAGTCGCTCGCCGCGCTCGACGCCGCCAAGGCCAGGCTCGACACGCTCAAGGCGCCTGCCGACGTGGCCGCCTGGCGGGTCGACCCGCGCAGCGGCGGGCTCGTCGTGACCGTGAAGAAGGGCGGTGACGTCCAGGGCTTCCTCGCCGCCGCGCGCAGGCTGAGCCCGGTGGTCGTCGAGGAGGTCTCGGCGGCACCCACCACGTTCGCGGCCGGGACGGTCGGCGGCGACCCGTACTACATCAACGGGAACACCCGCTGCTCGATCGGGTTCTCCGTGCACGGCGGGTTCGTCAGCGCCGGCCACTGCGGCGGCGTGAACAGCTCGGTCGTGGGCTGGGACGGCTCGTGGATGGGCACGTTCGCCGGTTCGTCCTTCCCCGGCAACGACTACGCGTTCATCCGCACCGGCGGCGGCTGGTGGAACGCGCCGGTCGTGCTCGGCTGGGGCACGGTCGCGGACCGGCTCGTGCGCGGCTCCGCCGAGGCGCCGGTCGGCTCGTCGATCTGCCGGTCCGGGTCGACGACCCACTGGCACTGCGGCACGGTCCTCGCGAAGAACGAGACCGTGAACTACGCGCAGGGCGCGGTGCACCAGATGACGAAGACCAGCGTGTGCGCCCAGCCCGGCGACTCCGGTGGCTCGTTCATCACCGGTGAGCAGGCCCAGGGCGTGACCTCCGGCGGCTGGGGCAACTGCTCCACCGGAGGCCAGACCTGGTTCCAGCCCGTCAACGAGATCCTCGGCGTCTACGGCCTCTCGCTGGTCACCGCCTGATCCTCGGGAGAGCCGTCACCGCCGCGCGCGGTGACGGCTCTCATCAGCGGTCCCGTCGCCGCGGTCGTGATCACCGCGACCAGCACGAGGATCGTGAAGCCCAGCTCGTTCACGAACCCGTACTGCAGCCCGATCGTCGCCACGACGAGCTCGGTCACGCCCCGGCAGTTCATCAGCGTGCCGAGCCGGAGCGAGTCCCGTACCGGGAGACCGGCGAGTCGCGCGGCACCGCCCGCGCCCGCGAACTTGGTCACCGTCGCGACCGCCAGCACGAGCACGAACAGCAGCCAGTTGCCCCCGGACTCGCCGAGCAGGCCGACCGACGTGCTCAGCCCGACTCCCGCGAAGAACAGCGGCAGCAGGATCGCGATCGCGAACCCCTGCAGCTGCTCGCCGATCCGCGTCACCGCGGGCGTGTGCCGAGGCACGGCCACACCGAACAGGAACGCCCCGATCACCGGGTGCAGCCCGATCAGCTGCGTCACCCCGGCGTACCCGATCGCGCCGACGACGAGCGTGCCGAGCAGCAGCTGCGCCGACGCGACCCGGTCCACCAGCGCCCGCAGCGCGGGCCGGACACACAGGACGGTCACCACCACCAGCGCCGCGGCGAGCCCCGCGGTCGTCGCGACGCTGCCGGTGCCGGACAGGCCGGTGCCCGCGAGGATGACGGTCAGCGCGAACCACGCCACCCCGTCACCCACGGCCGCCGACGACAACGCGGTCACCCCGAGCCGGGTGTCCGCGATGCCGAGGTCGACGAGGATCCGTGCCAGCACGGGCAACGCGGTGATCGACAGCGCGAGCCCGAAGAACAGCACGAACCCGGTCCCGCCCCCGCCGAGCGCGGGTGCCGCCAGCGCGACCCCCGCGCCCGAGACGAACGGCAGTCCCATGCCGCCGAGCACGGTCGCGCCGACCACCCGCCTGCTGCCGAGCCGGTCGGTGCGCAGTTCACAGCCGAGCAGGAACATGAACACGATCAGACCGAGCTGTGCCGCGTAGTTCAGCGCGGTGAGCACCGGTTCGGGGAACAGCCAGCCCTGCGAGGCGGGCCACAGCAGACCGAGCACGGACGGGCCGAGCACGAGCCCGCCGATCACCTCCCCGAGCACGGGCGGCTGCCCGAACCGCTTGAGCACCGCGCCGAACACGTGGCACACCAACAGGATCACGGCGACGGAGAACAGGAACCGGGCGACCGGGTCACCGGGATGGCCGTCGAACAGCGCCGGTCCCCACAGCAGACCGGCACCGACCAGCACGACGAGCCCGCCGACCACACCAGGCCACGTCTGGCGGCCTGCCTGTGTCGTCATGGCACCTTCTCCGTCGCCACGCCGGGATCGGCCCAGCTCGCGAACCGCCGCATCCCGTACAGCAGCGGGGTTTCCGCGCGCTGTTCGGTGTTGATCACCTCGCCGAAGACCGCCACGTGGTCACCCACGGCGACGGCCTCCGCGACCCGGCACTCCGCCACCGCGAACGCGTCCTCCATCAACCACAACTGGCCTGCTTTGCCGAACTGCCAGGGAATTCGCTCGAAGCGGTCCGGTGCGGCGGAGGAGAAGACCTCCGCCGCCCGGCGACCGCCGTCGTGCAACAGGTTCACCGCGAACCGCCCGCTGTCGCGGACCGCGGCGAGGGTGCCGCTGCGCACGTCGAGGCACACCATCAGCGTCGGCGGGGTGACCGTGACGCTGGTGAGTGACGTGCATGTCAACCCGTGCGGCCTGCCGTCGCGACCGACCGCCGTGATGACGGTGACACCCGTGCAGAACGTGCTCATGAACGACCGGAACTCGTCCGGCGCCGACCCGTCCGGCACGTCAGTCGTTGATGCTGGCTAGGTACTCGTAGCAGCTGGGGAGCGCGGCGACGAGCCGGCGGCCCTCCTCCTTGACACGCGCGAACTCCGCGTGTGCCCGGGCGGGATCCATGTGCCGCAGTGCGGGCCGCGCCCCTGGCGGCACCACGCCGAGCCCGAGGTTCATCGTGTTCCACGAGTACGTCTCGAACCCGTGGAAGTACGGGTAGACGGTCTGTTCGTCGAGCAGGTGCGACGTGGCCAGCTCGATCCGCTCCGCCAGGGCGTCCGGCATGGTGCGGATCTTCGCTTCCTTCCAGTACGGGGTGTCCTCGCGCTGCGCGGACTTGTAGTGCAGGACCAGGAACTCCTTGACGCCGTCGACCATGTGCGCCATGCGGTTGTTGTAGTCCTGCCGCAGCCGCGGCTCCCAGTTCTCGTCGGGGAAGTGCTTGACCAGCTGCTCGATCGCGTTCTGGATGAAGAAGATCCCGGTCGACTCCAGCGGTTCGACGAACGCCGCCGACAACCCGATCGCGACGCAGTTGCCGATCCACGTCTCCTTGTTGCGCCCGATCCGCATCCGGATGTGGTTGGCCTCGAGGTCGTCCCGGTCCGGCGCGATCGCCGCCCGCAGCTCCCGCTCGGCCTCCTCGGGGGTGGCGAACGCGTCTGAGTACACGTACCCGTTGCCGTTGCGGCGGAACAGCGGGATCGTCCACATCCACCCGGCGCTCATGGCGGTGGCGGTCGTGTACGGGCTCATCTCGGTCGCGTCCTCGCGCGGCACCCGCAACGCGACGGCCCGGTTGTTGGGCAGCACGTCGGCGAAGGACTGGAACTCCCCGCCCATGGCCTGGTTGATCAGCAGGCCGCGGAACCCGGTGCAGTCGATGAACAGGTCACCGGTGAGGTCGCCGTGCTCCGCGGTGCGGACGTGGGTGATCCAGCCCTTCTCGTCCTGCGCGACGGCTTCCACGTCGGCGCGGACGTGCTTCACGCCGCGGGCCGTGCCGTACTCGGAGAGGTAACGGGCGACCTCGTCGGCGTCGAAGTGGTACGCGTACGGGAACTGCGAACGCTGCTCGGCGAGCGTGGACCGCCCGAGCGAGCCGTCCAGTTCCGCGGCGAACAGCCCGCCGTCGAGCATGCGGGGCGCGCGTTTGGCCTCGCACAACGCGTGGGTGAGGTAGCAGGCCTGGTCGAACGGCTCTGCCCGGTCCCCGGCGAGCCACCAGTCGGCGAGGCTGAAGCCGTCCACGGTGCGTAACCGTTCGAACGGGTGGTAGAAGTACGACCCCGGAGTGCTCCAGTTCTCGAACCGGATACCGAGTTTGTACCCGCCAGCACAGCGCGGAAGCCATTCCCGCTCGTCGAGGCCGAGGTAGTCGAAGAAGTGTCGCAGGGTGCTGAACGTCGCCTCGCCGACCCCGATGCGGGACACCCGCACCGACTCGATCAAGGTCACGTCGATTCGGTCCGCGAAGGCGGCTTTGAGGTAGCTGGCCGTCATCCACCCGGCCGTACCTCCGCCGACGATCACAACGGATCGGATCATGCAGGGCTCTCCTCGCCATCAAGTGCACACTGTGTAGTCATTGAACAACGCTCCGAGGATATCCAGGGTGTAAATAGGCTGTTTGTCGTACGGCGCGTAGCGATCGGATTACCGCACGTATCCTGACCAGCACTTCCGGCGGGCACAATGATCGTTTTCACGCGGCGCGGTATACGTCCACACCGAACATCCGGAACGAGAGCCGGCGCCACCGGCAAATCCGGATCGACCATCCGCGGCCCGGCAACCCACCACTCGCACCACGCTCGAATCCCGAGATCGTCAGGAACCCTCCCGCACGAGTGGAGGGAAACCGCAATGAGAGTCCGGATTCCTACCTTTGACTGGACGTGAGGCTCGTGGTGAGGAGTGTCATGAAGGCGGATCTGGCGATGTTCGGCGGAAAGCCCGCGGTGCGGGCTGCGTACCGCAGGCTCGAGTGGCCGGTGGTGACCGACGCCGATCGGGAGGCGGTCGGGCGGGTGCTCGACAGCCGGAAGTTCACCGTGGGCGCGAAGAACGAGGCCGAGATCCACGGTCTGGAGCGGGAATGGGCCGAGTTCTGCGACACGCGCCACGCCGTCTCCGTGAACAGTGGCACTGTCGCGCTCGAACTGGCACTCGCGGCTTTGGGACTGGGCCCTGGGGACGAGGTGATCGTTCCGGCGCTCAGCTATGTCGCCACGGCGATGGCACCGCTGTACTCGTTGGCGGTACCGGTGTTCGTGGACATCGACCCCGTCACGTTCAACATCGACGTGACCAGGATCGAGGAGAAGATCACCAACCGGACCCGCGCGATCGTGCCGGTGCACCTCGGCGGGTTGCCCGCCGAGATGGACGAGATCCTCGCGCTGGCGAAGAAGTACGACCTGCTTGTCGTCGAGGACGCCGTCCAGGCCCAGGGCGGCACCTACCGCGGCCGTACCTGTGGCTCGATCGGTGACGCGGCGGTCTTCAGCCTCAACGTGGAGAAGAGCATCCCCACCTGCGGCGAGGGCGGCCTGGTCGTCACCGACCGCGAGGACGTCGCCGAGCGGATCCGCAGTCTGCGCATCCTCGGCGAGGATCTGTCCACTGAGGAACGCCTGTACGTGTCCGCCACCCGGGGTTCCAACCTCAAGCTCTCGTCGGTGCTGGCCGCGTTCACGCGCTCACAACTGGCGCGGTTCTGGGACTACCAGCACAAGCGGGACGCCAACACGCCCGTCTTCGTCGACCGGCTGGCGCAGCTGCCCGGCATCGTCGTGCCGACCGTGCCCGACGACCGCACCCACATGTGGCACATGCTGCGCTTCCGGTTCGACCCCCGGGCCGCCGGGCTCGACGGGGTCTCCCCCGGCCGGTTCCGCGCCGCTCTGCGCCGTGCGCTGCTCGCCGAAGGGGTGCCGCTCACGCACTACCAGATCATCCCGCTCCCAGGGCAGCCCGTGTTCCAGGACCAGAACGCCTACGGCAACGGGCTTCCCTGGTCGCTGCCGGGCACGAACCCGCAGCGCTACGACCTCGCCGACTACCCGGTGACCTGCCAGGTGATCGAGGACTCGCTGTGCCTGCGCCGGATGCACCTCAACCCGGAAGCCGGGCCGGCGCTCGCCGAGTACGCCACCGCGTTCGAGCGGGTCTGGGACAACCTGGACCGTGTCGGCAAGTTCGCGCGGGCCATGCCGTACGAGCCACCGTGGCACTCCGTGCCGAACGGGCCGCGGCTCCCCGAAGCGAACACGGAGGCGAAGGCGGCATGAGCGTCGAGGCACTCGCCGAGCCGTCGCCGGTCGGCGACCTGGTCGGCTTACACCGGACCGCGCTCGCCGTGCGGGAACACATCCTCGCGATGGGCGCGGGCGCGGTCGGCACACACGTCGGCGGCTCACTGTCCGCTGTGGACATCCTCGTCGCGCTGTACCGCGAGGTGCTGCGGGTGCGGCCGGACGAGCCGGGCTGGCCGGACCGCGACCACTTCATCCTCAGCAAGGGGCACGCGTCGGCCGCCCTGTACGCGACGCTCGCCGAGTGCGGGTTCTTCCCCGTCGAGGAGCTCGGCACCTACGGCCGCGCCGGCGGCAGGCTGATGGCGCACCCCACGCCCGCGGTACCTGGTGTCGAGTTCGCCACCGGCTCGCTCGGGCACGGGCTCGCCCTCGGCGCCGGGCTCGCACTGGCCGCCAAACGCGCGGGCCGCGACAAGCGGGTGTTCGTGCTCATGGGCGACGGCGAGCTGCAGGAAGGCTCGGTGTGGGAGGCCGCGATGGCCGCCGCCCACCACGAGCTGGACAACCTCACCGCGATCGTCGACCGGAACCGGCTGCAGATCAGCGGGTCCACGGAGGACCGGCTGCGGCTCGAACCGCTGGCCGACAAGTGGCGCGCGTTCGGCTGGCAGACGTCCGAGGTGGACGGTCATGACTTCGCGCAGCTCGTGCCCGCGCTGCGCACCCCGCCCTCGGCGGGCGGTCCGGCCGTGCTCATCGCGGACACCGTGAAGGGCCGCGGCGTGCGGCACCTGCAGCACCGCAAGCAGAGCCACTTCGCGAAGCTCGGCCCCGAGGCGTACGAGCGGGCCGTCACGGCGTTGCGAGCGGCCGCATGAGCGGAGCTTGCCGGCGGTCGGCGACCGGCGAGGGGGCGGCGTGACCACGGCCCTGCCGGAGTCCGACCGCGCCGCCTACCGCGCGGCGCTGGTCGACCTCGCCCGCGCGGACACCCGGATCTGGTGCCTGGACTCGGACATGGGCGGCCTGGAGAAGCAGTTCCAGGCCGAACTGCCCGACCAGTACGTCGACGTCGGCATCGCGGAAGCCAACCTGATGTCGATCGCGGCCGCGCTGGCGAGCACCGGGATCCTGCCGTTCGCCAACACGATGGCGGCGTTCGCGTCCGCGCGTGCGCTGGAACAGGTGAAGCTCGACATCGCCTACCACGGCCTGCCGGTGCGGATCGTCGCCACGCACGCCGGGTTCTCCGCCGCGCACTACGGGCCGACGCACCACGCGCAGTCCGACCTCGCGGCCATGCGGACGCTGCCGAACATGACCGTGCTGACACCGGCGGACGCGTACGAGACCGTCCGCCTGGTCACCGCCGCGGCCTACCTGCCAGGGCCGGTGTACCTGCGCCTCGGCCGCAATCCCATCGAACCCGTGTACGCGGGCGATGACGCCGTCGGCACCGACCTCACCATCGGGAAGGCCGTGGAGCTGCGGGCGGGCGACGACGTGACGATCGTCGCCGCCGGTGCGCTGCCGGTGCGGTTCGCGCTGGAGGCGGCCGACGACCTCGCCGCGGGGGGCGTCGGCGCGCGGGTGCTGAACCTGCACACGATCAAGCCGCTCGACGTGGCCGCGCTCGTGGCGGCCGCGGAGCAGACCGCGGGCATCGTGACCGTCGAGGACCACTCGGTGCTCGGTGGTGTGGGTGGTGCGGTCGCCGAGGTGCTCGCCGAGCACCGTCCGGTGCCGGTGCGCAGGGTCGGCATCGCGGACAGCTTCTGCGCCCGCCCCGGCACCCACACCGAGCAGCTCGCGGCGGCCGGGGTGTCCACGGCACACGTGGTGGCCGCCGCACTGTCGATCAGTCCACTGTGCACGTCCATCTGGGATTGACAAAGGGAGAAGGCAATGACAACCGCCGCGGTGAGCACCTGTCCCGACTGCACGGAAGCCGTGCCGTCAGCGGACGACGTGCGGGTGACGTCGATCGTCGAGTGCCCGGGCTGCCAGGCCGAGCTCGAGGTCATCGGCGTCGACCCGGTCGAGTACGCGCTGGCGCCCGACATCGAGGAAGACTTCGGGGAGTAGGCGTGAGCGGCGCTCGCGGAGCGAACCACCGAGGTTCCCTCGCGGTCCTGACGACCCGCACGCGGCTCGAGGAGCGGCTGATCTTCGCCGCCCTCGAGCGGCGCGGGCTCCCGTACGTCCAGGTGGACGACCGGACGCTGGTCCACCGGCTGGGCGCGCCCGGCGCCGTGCGCTACCGGGGTGTGCTGAACCGGATCATGTCGCACACCCGCAGCGTCTACGCCACCCGGATCTTCGAGGCGACCGGCCACCGCGTGTTCAACCCGAGCGGGGTGGTGGACGTCTGCGGCGACAAGATCCTGACCTCGCTGGCACTCGTGCGCGCGGGTCTCCCGCACCCCGAGACGGTGCTGGCGGTGACCCCGGACGCGGCGATCGAGGCGATCGAGCGGGTGGGTTACCCGGCGGTGCTGAAGCCCGCGGTCGGGTCGTGGGGGCGGCTGCTGTCCAAGGTGAACGACCGGGACGCCGCCGAGACCCTGATCGAGCACAAGCAGTCGCTCAGGTCCCCGATCCACAACGTCTACTACGTCCAGGAGTACGTCGACAAGCCCGACCGCGACCTCCGCGTGATCGTCATCGGCGACGAGGTCGTCGCCGCGGTCTACCGGCGCTCCGACCACTGGATCACGAACACCGCGCGCGGTGCGACCACCGCCGTGTGCGCGGTGACCGACGAGCTGCGGTCGCTCGCGCTGCGTGCCGCGGCGGCGGTGGGTGGCGGCATCCTCGCCGTGGACCTGCTCGAACGCGCCGGCGGCGAGCTGCTGGTGACGGAGGTCAACCACACCATGGAGTTCCACGGCCTCGCGGCGGTGGCCGAGGTGGACATCGCCGACCTGGTCGTCGACCACGTCGACCGCAACAGCCCGACCGACCTGGTGGAGGCAGCGGCATGAGCGGAGCTTGCGAGGGGGCAGCGAGATGAGCGGAGCTTGCGAGGGGGCGGCGAGATGAGCGGAGCTTGCGAAGCGAATCATCGAACACAGCGCCGCCACGGAGCCTGCGAGGGGGCGGCGAGATGAGGGCGACTGTCGTCGGGGGCAGCGGGTACATCGGCGGTGAGCTGGTGCGCCTCCTGCTGGGCCATCCCGAGGTGGAGCTGGCGTACGTCACGTCGACCAGGTACGCGGGCCGTCCACTGCGAACCGCGCACCCGAACCTGCGCGGCCGCACCAACCTCACCTTCACCCAGGACGACGAGGTCGGCGAGACCGACGTCGTGTTCCTCGCCGTGCCGCACGGCGCCGCGATGAAGGAGATCGACCGGTGGTCCGCGCTCGCACCCCGGATCGTCGACCTGTCCGCCGACCACCGCATCCACAGCACCGACCTGCGCGAGCGCTACTACCCCGGCGGCGTGCCCGACCAGGAGTGGCTCGCGCGGTTCCGCACCGGCATCCCGGAGCTGCACCGCGACGACCTGCGCGACGCGACGCACATCGCGGTCGCGGGCTGCATGGCGAACGCGGCGATCCTCGCACTGCACCCGCTCGCCGCGGCCGGGCTGGTCGCGGGCACGACGCTGGTCGACGCGCGCACCGGTTCGTCCGGCGGGGGCCGGGTGCCCGACGAGGGCAGCCACCACCCCGAGCGCAGCGGTGTGCTGCGGATGGCGAAACCGCACGGCCACCGGCACATGGCGGAGATCATCCAGGCGTGCGGGGTGCCGGTGTACATGTCGGTGACCGCGGTCGAGGCCGTGCGCGGCGTGCAGGTCGTCTGCCACGTCATGCTGCGGAACCCCACGACCGAGCGGGACGTCTGGGCGGTCTACCGCGACGCCTACCGGCACGAGCCGTTCGTGCGGCTGGTGCGGGAGCGGTCCGCGCTGCACCGGATGCCGGAGCCGAAGCTGTTGTCCGGCACGAACTTCTGCGACATCGGCCTCTCGCTCGACGAGGGCGGCGAGCACCTCGTCGTGGTGGCCGCGATCGACAACCTCGTCAAGGGGGGTGCGGGGAATGCCGTCCAGTGCCTCAACATCGCGGCCGGGTGGGACGAGACCAGCGGGCTCGACTTCATCGGGCTCCACCCGGTCTGACCGGTACGTCGTCAAGCTCGGTGGCTCACTCGACGCGGACATCACCTCGGCGTGCGGCGACCTCCACACGCTGGTCGGCGGCGGTGCCGAGGTCGTGGTCGTGCACGGCGGCGGCGCGGCCGCCGACCGGGTCGGCGCCGAGCTGGGCCGCCCGCCCCGCTATCTCACCGGGCGCGGTGGCCGCCGTAGCCGGTACACCGACGCGGCCGCGCTGGACGTGCTGCGGCTCGGCATCCTCGGCCGGGTCAAGCCCGACCTGGTTGCGGCGTTGACCGGCCTGGGGGTCCGCGCGGTCGGGCTGTCCGGTGTGGACGGTGGGCTGGTCACGGCGGTGCGCAACAAACCCGCGCGTGCCACCGTCGACGGTGTCGAGGTGGTGGTGCGGGACGACCTGGCAGGCCGGATCTCGTCCGTCGACCCGGCGGTCCTCGTGACGTTGCTCGGCGGCGGGTTCACACCGGTGGTCTCGCCGCCCGCGCTCGGCGCAGGCGGCGGGACGCTGAACGTGGACGCCGACCGGTTCGCCGCCGCGCTCGCGGTGGCGCTGTCGGCCGACTGGCTGGTCGTGCTGTCGGACGTGCCCGGCCTGCTGGCCGACCGGCACGACCCGGCGAGCCTGGTGCCCGAGGTGCCGGTCGACGCGCTCGACGACCACCTCGCGGTGGCCGACGGGCGGATGAAGGTCAAGGTGCGTGCCGCGGCGCAGGCGTGCCGCGACGGCGTCCGGCATGTCGTCCTCGCCGACGGGCGGGTGGACTCCCCCGTGCTGACCGCGTGTGCGGGCGCCGGGACCAGGTTCGTGAAGGAGCACTGTGTCGAGGCGAGCTGAGGACCTGCTGACACGGATGGCCGGCATCCCGTCGGTCTCCGGGAACGAGGACGCGCTCGCGCGGTTCCTCGTCGAGGAGATGCGGGAGTGGGGGTTCGAGACGCACCTCGACGAGGCGGGGAACGCGATCGGCCGCCGAGGTGACCGGGACGCGCCGATGGTCCTGCTGACCGGGCACATGGACACCGTGCCGGGCGGCCCGGCGCCCCGCCGCGACGGCGACCTGCTGTACGGCCGCGGCACCGTCGACGCGAAGGGTCCACTGGCGACGATGATCTGCGCGGCGGCGTCGGCGGACGTCGAGGGCGTGCAGTACGTCGTGGCCGGGGTGGTCGAGGAGGAGACGTACGGGCGCGGCGCCACGCACCTCGCCGAGTGCTTCCGCCCGGCGGCCGGGTTCGTGGGCGAACCGAACGGCTGGGCCGGGGTCGGCATCGGTTACAAGGGCCGGATCATGCTGCGCTACAGCGTGTCCCGGCCGTCGGTGCACACCGCGAGCCCGGAGGAGAAGGCGAGCGAGGCGGCGGTCGCGTTCTGGCAGGACGTGGTGGCGTACTGCACGTCGGTCACGACGAGCGAGAAGGCGTTCGACCGTCCTATCGCGACACTCAACGAGCTGTCCGGTGACATCACGTCCGCCCAGCTGGTGATCTCGGTGCGCACCCCACCCGGGTTCGACCTGCCCGCGTTCGAGGAGTACCTGACCGGGGTCACCCGCGACGGCGTGCTGAAGATCGACGACCGCACGCCGGGGGTGCGGGTCGACCACCGCGGCGCCGCCGTCCGCGCGCTGTGCGCGGGTATCCGCGCCAGGGGCGCCCGGCCGACGCTCAAGCTGAAGACCGGCACGGCGGACCTGAACATCGTCGAACCGCGCTGGCAGGTGCCGATGGCGGTGTACGGGCCCGGCGACTCGGCACTGGACCACACGGACGACGAGCACATTTCCCTGACCGAGTACCGCACGGCCATCGAGGTGCTGCGCGACGCGCTGAACCACCTGGCGGGCGAACTGCGGCGGTAGTGTTGGCCCGGTGCCGTCCCGCGTAGCGTTCGCCGCCATCCTGGTGGCGGTCGTCCTGTGGGGCCTGGCACCGGTCGCGACCCGCTACCTCGTGCTCAACGCCGACCCGCTCGGGGTGCTCGGCATCCGGTTCGCGCTCTGTTCCCTGGCGTACCTGCCGGTGCTGCCCTGGCTGCGGCTCGGGACCGCGGAGTGGCACCGCCGGTCGTGGTGGCTGCTCGCGGCGTGCGGAATCGTCGGCGTGGTCGGCTACAACGTGCCGATGACCCTCGGCATCCGCGACGTCCACGCCGGGTTCGCCGGGATCCTGCTGTCGACGGAGCCGCTGTGGATCGCGCTGCTGTCGGTCGTGGTGCTGAAACACCGGCTGACGGCGCCACTGGCGTGGGGCCTGGCGGTGGCGTTCGCCGGGGTGGTGACCTTGAGCGTGGGCAACGGCCTCGCGGTGTCGGCCTCGATGTTCGGCGGCGCGGCTCTGGTGCTGCTCGGCGCGTTCATGTGGGGCGCGTACTCGGTGGCGGTGGGCCCGCTCGTGCGGCGGTACGGCGCGCTGCGGGTGAGCGCGGTGACGATGTGGATCGGCACCGTGCCCCTGCTGGTGATCTGTGCGCCGGGGATGTTGTCGACGTCCCTGGACGCGACGGGGTGGCTGGTGCTGTTCCTGTACGGCCTTGGCCCCAACCTCGTGGGGATGCTGCTGTGGAACTTCGGGCTGTCGCGGGTGCCGGGGCCGAGGGCGGGGTTGCTGCTGAACCTGTACCCGGTGGTGAGCGTGGCGGGCGGCGTCACGCTGCTGGACGAACCTCTGACGCTGACGACTCTGCTCGGTGGCCTGATCGTGCTGGTGGGGCTGCTGCTGTCGCAGCTGCGATCGGGAAGTGGCGCCGCCAGCGAGGAGCCTGCGAAGCCAGCACGACCACCAGCAACCCGCTGAGCGCGCCAAGGAGGATGAACGACGTCCGGCCGGTCAGCTCGTACAGCACCACGCCCGCCACCGGCCCCAGCACGTTGCCCACATCCGACACGAGACCGAACAACCCGAACGCCGTCCCCTGGCTGTCGGCGGCGGACTTCAGCTCCACGATCCCCCGCCGGGCCGTGAGGAACAGGATCGCGTAGCCGACCATCACCACCACGAACGCCGCCGCGACCGGGACCACCGACGCGCTCACCGCCATCGCCGCCAGGCCGACGCCGAGGATGGCGAGCCCGGTACCGATCATCGGCACCAGCCCGAACCGTTCGGTGTAGCGCCCCAGCGCCCACATGCTGACCGCCGACGTCGCGAGGCCCACCACGAACACCACCGAGATCGCACCGCGGGCCGAGCCTTCCGCCGCACCGCTCAGGTACAGCGGCAGCAGTGGCTCGAGCGAGGTGTACACGAGGTGCGTGAACAGGTCCAGCACCCCCAGCACCAGCACCCACGCCCACCACCGGTTCCGGCCGCCGGCGTCGGCGGGCGCGGCCGGTTCCACGACCGTGTCCGGGATCGCGTACAGCAGCCCGAAGGCGGTCAGTGACGTCAGCACCGCGCCCGCGACGAACAACGCCGCCAACCCGAACGGCGCCGCCACTCCCGCGACCAGCGGTCCCAGCAGGAAACCCGCCACCGCGGCGGAGCCGAAGTTGCCCATCATGCGGCCCGCGGCGATGTCGTACCGCTTGCACAGCGCCGACATCCCCGCGTAGAGGGCCGGCGTCACGAGGCCTTCGCCGATGCCCCACACGAACCGGCCGACGAGCAGGGTCACCGCGTCGTCCGCGAACGCCGTCAGCACGATGCCGGCCGCGGCGATGTTGAGTGCCACGCACGCCACCGCGCGCGGGCGCCACCGGTCCACCCACCAGCCGCCGAGCGGCTGGAACAGCGCCTTCGCCGCGGCGAACAGCGCGAACACCAGCGCGATGGTCCCCGGCCCCGCGCCGACCCGCTCCTCGAGGTCGGGCACGAACGGGATCAGCACCGTGTAGGACGCGTTGACGCTGATGACCGCCACCAGCAACAGCAGCGCCCTGCGCCGGCCGGCGCCCATCACGCGCCCTCGATGTAGGCGTGCAGCACCGCGTGCATGCCGCGCAGGGCCAACGCCAGTTCCGGTCCCCCGGACGGCGCGTACACCAGCGCCCACAGCTCGGTGGGGGCGAGACCGTGCCGTTCCTTGAACCGGTAGTTGTCGCGGCCCCACTCGATGCGCCGCATGCCGTTCTCGTACGCCCACTGCGTCGACCGGTACATCAGCGCGATGTACGTGCTGTACTCGCGGAGGCTCTTGTAGTCCACGCCACCGCACATGAACGTGACCTCGTCGCCACGGCGGAACCCGAAGAACACGCCGACCAGCCGGTCGCCGACCGTCGCCGCCGACAGCAGTGCGCCCGGGATGTCGAGCATGCCGTGCAGCGCCGCCTCGTCGAACAGCGCGGGCCAGGAGTTCTTGTCGCTCGTGTCGACGGTCAGCGGGAACGCGGCGGGCACGAGCGCGTGCGCCTCGTCGCCTTCGACCATCCGCACCCGCAGGCCGCGCTCCTCGCCGCGCCGCAGCCGCCGCTCGACGTCGCGGCGGATCTTGTTGTCGATGCGGTACATGTGGTCGGTGAACGTGCCGTCGACGTCGATCGCGTACGTCCGTTCCAAGTGGACCGTGCCGGTGGGCGGGCCGGCCGCGGCCAGCCAGCTGTCGACGCCCTCGGTCGTCACGTTCGGCACGACGAGCACGTCGGCGGCGCCGCCGTGGATCCAGTCCATCGCGGTCGCGTACGCGCCCTGGACCAGCGGCGCGGCGATCGGGCCGCGCTTGCCGTACATCGAGTACGGCGAGCCCGCGAAGACGATCGGGTTGCCGAACCGGCCGGAGAGTTCGCACTGCAGCTCGTAGCCGTGCCAGAACGGGGACATCGTGGTCTCGTACAGCGGCAGCACGTCAGTGGCGGCACCGCTGCCCGCGCGCACGTACGCGTGCCGGGTGCGCTGCTCGATGCCGATCCGCTCCCACCCGCGCAGCCAGGCCGCCGAGTCGTACAGGCAACTGGCCGCCACCTCGTCGGGCACCCGGTCGGACACCGTCCAGTCGTACGCCGTATCGATCCGTCCCGTGTCGGTGACCGTCACACCGCACCCCCGCTCGCGCCGAGCTGACAACGGTCACGAACGTATCGGCGGCCGGTAACCGCGATCCCGTATCACGCTTGAGCGCACCCCCACCGCCGATCTAGAGCGTGTCCTTTTGGATCTTTGTGGAAGTCTGTGCCAGATCAGCAGATACCTCAGGGGAACGTGACGGCACCCAGCCACCAACCGCCTGTTGTCCGAGGGTGACGCTGGGTCGGGACCAACACTGTCAAATCCGGGGAGGCGGACTAGGGCGTGGAGTACGAGATCGACGACAACCGGGACCGGGTCGACCTGGACGTCCTGTGGGAGTTCCTGTCCACGAAGGCGTACTGGGGGCAGTTCCGCGACCGGGCGAAGGTGGAACGGCAGCTGGCGGGCGCGTGGCGGGTCGTGGCCGCCTACCGCGCCGAGGACGGCGCGATGGTCGGGTACGCACGTGCGGTGTCCGACGGGGAGGCGCAGGCCTACCTCGCCGACGTGTTCGTGGTCGAGGAGGCGCGCGGGCACGGCGTCGGCAAGGCACTCGTGCACGCCATGATCGAGGAGGGACCGGGCCCGTACTTCCGGTGGATGCTGCACACCCTCGACGCCCACGCCCTGTACCGGCCGTTCGGGTTCGCCGAACCGGATGGCACGTACATGGAACGCAAGGGCCGCAACATGGAGATGTTCGGCCGCCACGGCACCGGCGAGCGGGGTTGACGGTCACCCGACGTCGCCGGGCAGCCACAACCACCCGGACGAGAAGTACTCCTTGCTCTCGACCTTGACGCACTCGAACACCAGCTGCTCGGGCTTCACGAGGTCGTGGAGCCGGTTGGAGACCAGGGCGACGAGGTCCCAGCGCGGGTGGCCGGTCACCGCATCGCGGATCACGGGGCTGTCGATGAGCCGCCTCAGGTCGATGAGGAGGTTGCCGACGAGCCCGTGCTCGGTGCGGCGCGCGAGTCCGAAGTCGAGCGCCATCCGCAGGCGCATGCGGTCGCGGAACCGGTGGTTGTCGTCGGTCAGCGCGCTCGACGTGGTGGTCAGCACCGCCGCGAGGGCGTCGGTGGGATCGGTGTGCGGTGACAGGACGACCCGCGCCCCGTCACCGAGGCAGGTCAGCCCCGCGCAGTCGAGCCCGGTACGGCCCAGGACGTCCCGTACCAGTGTGCGCAGCCGCCGTTCGAGGTCCTCCTGCGCGTGTTCCCGCCGCCTGCCGAAGTCGACGATGTCGACCTGGAACCCCATGGACGGTGTCCGGACGCCGTTCGCGCCGGGTCGGCCGGCCGGTTCGCCGTCACCGCCGGGCCCGGTCCGGTCGATGCGTGCGGACAGCAGCCGCGCCCGCAGCTCGAGCAGGGCCTCCAGGTCGCCGTCGTTCCCGTGGTTCGCCGTGATGAGCACCGCGAGCAACGCCCGCAGCTGACCCTCGCGCCGTGGGAGGCGGTCCCTGGACAGGACGTCGTGCACGGTGCTCTTCGGCACGCCGTCGACGCCCTCGGTGTCCTCCGTCGCCTTCGCGATCGCGTTGAACGACATGCCCGCCCTGGCGGCCATGGCCCTGACCAGTGCCATGTACTCCGCCTCGGTGGCCGGGCGCTTGACGCCGAGGATCGGCCGGGAGTCGGGCAGCATGAACTCGACCATCGCGTGTAATGCGCGGCGGCGGCGCGCCATCAGTTCCGGCGGTGCGGGCTGGTCGACCACCTGGGCCAGCTGGCGGAGGTACGCCTGCGTCGGCTGGTCCAGACCGACGAGTTCGGCTCTGGTCGCGGGGAGGGGGTTCGGGTGGTGCGACACGTCGTTTCCTTCCGGGCTGGTCCAGGCTGCTGAGGAGAAGCGCCGCCCGCGGGCTCTGGGGTTGCGGCCGTCACGGAGCCGAACGCGGTGGCGTGCTGCGCAGACCCAATCGCAGCCACCGGACCCCCGCAACCGGAACCGGGCCGGGCTGGTCGGCCGGGTGAATGCCGGGCAACCCCGTCCGGGAACGTCCGGGCGGGACATCCGGAACCGTTCGGGCGCCGACACCGCCACCAGGCCGTGGCCCTGCGGATCACAGTGGATGTCGTTGGCATCGGGGCAGGTGGCGGCCGTCCGGAGTGGTCCGGTGGGCTGTGCGGGGCGTCGGCGGTGCGGTCTACTTCCCGGACCGGGGCGAGTGTCTGGTGGTCCAGGCTCGTCGGTAACGGCCGGGGCGGGTGACTTGTTGCGGAGGGGCCTGTCCCGGCCACCATTCTTCACCGGATCGGGCGCACTGACACGCAGCGTGCACAAAGGTGCCGCCCGGCGTCATACCGCGGCGGGCCGGGTGCCGAACCCGCGCGCCAGGTACTACGTGTCCCGCGCCGTCCTGGTCGCGCCCGCGGAGGCCGCGACGACGAGGAGCACCGCCACCCACTGGACCGGGCCGAGGATCTCGCCGAGCACGACGAGTCCCACGAGCGCGGCGACCCCGGGTTCCAGGCTCATCAGGACCCCGAACACGCGTGGCGGGATCTTGCGCAGCGCCTCGAGTTCCAGCGAGTACGGGATGACCGACGACAGCAACGCGACGCCGAGCCCGACGATCAGCACCCACGGCTCGAGCAGCGCGGTGCCGCTGTCGACGATGCCGACCGGCGCGACGACGATCGCGGCGAGCGCCATGGCGAGCGCGAGACCGCCGCCGTCGTCGGTCCGCTTGCCGAGCGCCGCGCTGAGCAGGATGTAGCTCGCCCAGCAGACGGCCGCGCCCAGCGCGAACAGGATGCCGGCCAGGTGGAGGTCGCCACGGCCCTCGGTCAGCAGCACCACCCCGCCCGCGGCGAGCAGCGCCCACAGGCCGTCGAGCCAGCGGCGGGACCCGGCGAGCGCCACGGCGAGCGGTCCGAGGAACTCGATGGTGACGGCGATGCCGAGCGGGATCTTCGCGATCGCCAGGTAGAAGCACAGGTTCATGGCGCCGAGCACCAGCCCGTACCCGATGACCACCTGCCACGCGGTCCTGCCGAGCCGGAACGACGGCCGCCAGACCACGAGCAGCACCACCGCGGCGAAGAACAGCCGCAGCGCGACGGTCCCCGCGCTGCCGACCGCGCCGAACAGCTGCTTGGCGAGCGCCGCGCCGACCTGCACGCTGAGGATCCCGGCCAGCACCTGCGCCGGCGGCGGCACCGCCCCGATCGCCCGCCCGGCGAGCGCGACCAACCCGTCGCGCGGGATCGGGTCGGGCCCCACCCGGTCGACATGCATCGTGGTCATGGCCGCATCCTCCGGGAGACCACCGACAGTCGTCGCCGGGCTTTCCAGATCGTGGGACCCGGTAGGGTTTCCCCATGGCGGGGAATGAAGTCGCGGCGCTGCGTGCGCTGACGAACGGGGACGTGACCGGCGCGCGGACGGCACTCGATGGCGGGGTGACGCGGCCGCTGCTGAACGCCGCCCTGCGCACCCACCTGGCCGCCACCGGCAACGACACCGCCGCCACCGACACCGCCGCCGACGGGCACGTGTACGACCAGCCCGCCGCGTTCACGGCATTCATCCGCGGCGGTGGCAACGTCGGGCTGTACGAGGCGGTCTCCTCGGCACTCGCCGAGCAGTACGACCGGCACGACGTCGCCTCGCTGGTCGACATCGGCTGCGGCGACGGCAGGGCGGTCGTGCCCGCGGCCGAGGGCCGGGACGTGGCGGTGACGCTGGTGGAACCGTCGCGGGCGCTGCTCGACGACGCGGTCGCCCGGCTCGCCGGTGCCACGGCGCACAACACCGACGCCGCGTCGTTCGTCTCGGCCATGGCCGGCCGGTTCGACCTCGCCGAGTCGACCTTCGCGCTGCACACGCTGCCACCCGACGAGCGCTCGCGGGTGCTGACGGCGTTGCGCGGGCACGTGTCCCGCCTGGCGATCGCGGAGTTCGACGTGCCGGACCATCCCGTGGGGAGCACGGCACACCTGACGTTCCTGGCGGACACGTACGAGCAGGGCCTCGCCGAGTACGGCACCGACCGCGACCTGGTGGCGCAGGGGTTCCTGATGCCGGTGCTGACCGGCCAGCTCACCCCGGGCGCGACCCGCAACACGTGGGAGCAGCCCGCGACGGCGTGGGCGGCACAGCTCACCGCGTGCGGCTACACCGAGGTGATGATCGAGCCGCTGTACGACTACTGGTCCTCGCCCGCGTTCCTGCTGACCGCCAAGGGCGACGCCTAGCAGGTTCCGTACACGTACCCGTCGTCGTCCGGGGTGGACACGTCGACGTCGCGGAGCACGATGCTCAGCTCGTCCCCCCACCCGGCACAGGCCCGGTCCCTACCCTCCTGTGCGTACTCGACGACCACGACGTGGTCGCCGAACGCCTCGGTGTAGGTACCGCATTCGCTGTCGTGGTAGCCGCACTCCTCGACAACCGCGAAGTCGAGGCCGTTCGCCGTGCGCCGCTCGGCCAGCTCGGCGGTGTTCTTCTGCGCGATCGCCAGGCCGAGGGAGTGGGCGTGCGCGGACAGCAGGCGGATCAGCGCCTGGTTGTCCTCGGCACTCAGGAGGCCGTCCGGGGCGCGGGTGAACGAGTCGTAGTTGTCCGGTTCGACGGCCTGGAAGCCCTTGTCCGCGCACTCGTCGATCCAGGCGTTCACCCTGGCGGCGATGTCGTCGCGGCCGGTGCTGGTGTCGAGCAGCGCCTCGCCCCAGTCCTCGTCGTACACGATCTCGCCGTCGGCGTCGCGGAGCAGCAGGTCACCCCACTCCTGCTCCGCACCCGGCTGGGCCTGGAACGCGTTGACGTAGCAGACGTTGTAGAGCCCGGGGACCGGCTCGGCGCCGTGGTCGCGGACCACCACCTCGACACCGTCAGTCGGTGGGTAGGCGCCCCCGATCTGGTAGTCCCACGGGGCGTGCGGCGGCGGCAGCGGGATCGGGTCCTCCGCCGGGGCACAGGCGGCGAGCAGCGCGAGGACGAGCAGTGCGCGGACCACCTGGGTCACCCTACCGGCCAGTGTCCGGCTGGGATCTCGTGGAGCTGGCGACCGACACCGGGTTGTCCGCGGAACAGGTGCGGGAGGCGCTGGGCGGTCTCGTCGAACGGCGGTGTCCGAAGTGGACATCCGGCTCGGCGCGCTGACGGATCTGAACGAGGCGTACCGGACGGTGCCGACGGCCGACACGGCCACCCCCGACCGCGCGCTGTTCACCGCGGCGCGGTGTTCTGGCTGGTGGCGCTCGCGGTGTCAGGTGGGCTGCTGCCGTCGCCGTGCAGACCGTCAAGGGCGCGGACACGTTCGGCCGCCACAGCCGCCGGTGGTCCGCGGTGATCCCGGGGGTGGCCGGAGTGGCCGTCGTGCTCGGCGGCTGCGTGTACGTGACCGCCGCCATAACCGTGCTGGCCGGGTGACGTGCCACGATCGGAGGCATGGACGAGGTCGTCACGACGGTCATCGAACGGCTGACCGAGCAGGCCGAGCGGCACGACGCGGGTCTGGCGAACCGCCTCGACCGCTGGCGGGTCCTCGAACCGGACGCGGGCCGCTTCCTGTGGTTCCTCGCGCAGTCCGTCGGCGCCCGCTCGATCGTGGAGATCGGCACCTCGCGCGGTGTGTCGACGCTGTGGCTCGCCGACGCCGCCCGCACCACCGGCGGAACCGTGACCACCTACGACACGGACCCGGCCGCGCAGGACGACGCCCGCCGCACCACGTCGGCGGCGGGGCTGACCGACCTGGTCGACTTCCGCGTCGCGGACGGCGGCGAGGCGCTGGCCGCGCTGCCCGACGGCTCGGTGGACCTGCTGTTCCTCGACGCGGAGCGCACCGAGTACCCGGCGTGGTGGCCGCACCCGGTACGGGTGCTGCGGGCCGGCGGTGTGCTGGTGGCGGACAACGCGCTGTCCCACCCGGACGAGATCGCGCCGGTCGAGGAGCTGCTCCGCGCCGACCCCGCGCTGACCGTCACCACGATCACCGTCGGCAAGGGTGAGCTGGTGGCGCTCAAGCGTTGAAAGTGTGGTCGGTGCCGTGCTGGGGTATTGATGAGCCATGACCTCACAGGTGGACGCTGGCGCGCTCACGGCCGTCCTCGATGGACGGTGGGCCGAGCTGCGCGGCAGGCTGCGGGACCGGATGACCGCGACGAAGCTCGCCGACTCCTACGACCTCGACCGCGAGACGCACCGCGCCCAGGTGTTCGAGCAGCTGCGCGAGCTGGTCGCCGCCGGGCACCCGAAGCTCGGGTTCGACCGCGAGTACGGCGGTGCGGGCGACGTCGGTGGCTCGGTGGTGTCGTTCCAGCTGCTCGGCTACGGCGACCTGTCGCTGATGGTCAAGGCCGGTGTCCAATGGGGACTGTTCGGCGGCGCGGTGCAGATGCTCGGCACGCGCCGCCACCACGAGCGCTACCTGCCCGGCATCATGTCGCTCGACGTGCCGGGCTGCTTCGCGATGACGGAGTCCGGGCACGGCTCGGACGTCCAGCACCTGCGCACCACGGCCACGTTCCGCGACGGCGAGTTCGTGCTCGACACCCCGGACGACGACGCCCGCAAGGACTACATCGGGAACGCGGCCCGGGACGGGCGGATGGCCGTGGTGTTCGCGCAGCTGGTCATCGGCGACCGGTCCTATGGTGTGCACGCGTTCCTGGTGCCGATCCGCGACGAGGCAGGCAGGCCGATGCCCGGGGTGCGGATCGAGGACTGCGGCCCGAAGGCCGGGCTGAACGGCGTCGACAACGGGCGGCTGTGGTTCAGCGGGGTGCGGGTGCCGAGGGAGGCGCTGCTGAACCGGTACGCGGACGTCGCTCCGGACGGGACGTACTCGAGCCCGATCGAGTCGGACGGCCGCAGGTTCTTCACGATGCTCGGTGCGCTGGTGCGTGGCCGGGTCAGCGTGGCGGGCAGCGCGGGCAGTGCGACGCAACGGGCGCTGACGATCGGGGTCCGCCGCGCGGAGACCCGGCGCCAGTTCGCCCGGCCGGGCGGTGACGAGGAGATCGTGCTGCTCGACTACCTGGCCCACCAGCGCAAGCTGCTGCCCGCGCTCGCGACGACGTACGCCCTGCACTTCGCGCAGGAAGAACTGGTCACGATGCTGCACGAGGTGCACACGTCGTCCTCGCCGGACGAACGCGCGCAACGCGTGCTCGAGTCACGTGCGGCGGGGATCAAGGCGGTCGCGACGTGGCATGCGACGGCCACGATCCAGGCCGTGCGGGAGGCGTGCGGTGGCGCCGGGTACCTCGCGGAGAACCTGCTGCCAGGGCTGAAGGCGGACACGGACGTGTTCACCACGTTCGAGGGTGACAACACGGTGTTGCTGCAGCTGGTGGCGAAGGGGCTGCTGACCGACTACCGCGACAACTTCGCCGACCTCAGCCCGCTCGCCACGGCGCGGCTGGTGGCCGAGCAGTTGATGGGGGCCGTGCTGGAACGGTGGCCCGCCCCGAAACTCGGCAGTCCCTCGCTGTTCGACCGGCAGTGGCAGCGGGATCTGTTCGCCGACCGGGAACAGCACGTACTCGCCGGTCTCGCGCGACGGCTGCGGGCCGCGGCTTCTTCGGACCGCGACCCGTTCGATGTCTTCAACGACGCGCAGGACCACGTGTTGCTCGCCGGGCGGGTGCACATCGACCGGCTTGTGCTGGAAGCGTTCGTGTCGGCGATCGAGCGGTGTGCGGACTCGTCCGCGAGGGCGTTGCTGGAGCGGGTTTGCGATCTCCATGTGCTGTCGAACATCGAGGCTGATCGTGGGTGGTTCCTGGAGCACGGGCGGTTGACGCCGCCGGTCGCCAAGAAGGTGGTGGCCGAGGTTGGCGCTCTGTGCAAGGAGTTGCGGCCGCATGCTCGGACGTTGGTGGATGCGTTCGCCATTCCGGAGCAGTATGTGGTGACCTCGCTCGGATAGCTTGGCTGTGCACGTGTCCTGAAGGACGCCGTCGAGACAGCAGCGATGAAGGGGCCCTTCGTAACACCCGGTGTGACGAAGGGCCCCTTCGTTGCGCTCACCGTGATGAAGGACCCCTTCGTCACGCCCGGTGCGATGAAGGGCCCCTTCATGACACCGGGCCACGCCCGGGACTCATCCCGTGACGGCGGGCAGCGGGTAGTCGGTCGGCTCGCCGGTTTTCGCGGTACGGCTGCTCAGCCAGCTCAGCACGCCGGTCATGGGCCGGGAGGACAGCAGGCGGTAGGTGGCGTTGCGACGGCGGATCCTGCCCTCCGTCGGCGGCACGAGGAACTTCCCCGCGCCCGCGGCGAACTTCTGGGACTTCTCCACCGGCGGGCGCATGATCTCCTCGTAGCGGGCGAACGCCGTCTCGTGGTCCGCCGACGCCAGCTCGCCCGCCAGGGTGTACGCGCCGAGCATCGCGTGGCCGGTGCCGTTGCCGCCCGGGCCCGCGCACCACGCGGCGTCGCCGAGCAGGACCACCCGGCCCGACGACCAGCGGTCGAGGTGGATCTGGCTCAGTGGCGCGAAGTACAGGTCCTCCGCGTCGCGCAGCGCCGCCAGCAGCTCGGGGGTGCGCCAGCCGACGTCCGCGAAGTGCTTCGCCAGCAACGACTTCTGCGCGTCGACGTCCCCGCGCCCGTAAGCCTCCTCCGGCGCGGCGAACATCAGCGTCACGATGGCCTGGCTCGTGTCCCGGGCGCTCGCCACGCCGACGCATCGGCCCGGCGCGTTGTGGATCACGCCGGAGTGGTCGAGGCCGAACGTGTTCGGCACCGCGAACGCGGCCGCGTAGTAGCCGAGGTGGTGGCGGAACCCGTCGCCGAAGGTCAGCGTGCGCACGCCGGAGTGCAGGCCGTCCGCGCCGACCACCAGGTCGTACCGGCGGGCCGC
Source organism: Actinophytocola algeriensis (assembly GCF_014203735.1). Taxonomy (GTDB): domain Bacteria; phylum Actinomycetota; class Actinomycetes; order Mycobacteriales; family Pseudonocardiaceae; genus Actinophytocola; species Actinophytocola algeriensis. The sequence continues at coordinate 271,879 of NZ_JACHJQ010000002.1, forward strand.
GCCACGGGCGAACGTCACGTCCACGCCGTCCGCGTGCTGGGCCAGCCCGGTGATGCGGTCGCCGAACACGTACTCGGCGTACGGGGCGCTGTGGTCGTGGAGGATCTCGGCGAGGTCCGCGCGGTCGATCTCCACCTCGCCGCTGAACACCGCCGCCGGGTACGCCGACCGCCGCCGCCCCGCCGCGTCGACGATCACCTGGTCGCCCATGCCGGTCTGCCGGGCGCGGATCTTCTCCAGCACACCCATGCGCGTGAGCAGGGCGAGCTGGTCACCGCGGAAGTCGACGGCCGAACCGCTGGTGCGGGGCCCCGCCGCCTGCTCGACGACCGTGACGTGGTCGCCGAGCCTGCCGAGCCAGGACGCGAGCGACGGGCCTGCGATGCCCGCGCCGGAGATGAGAACCGATCTGGTCATGCCGGGAACGGTACGACAGGTTTATCCACTTGGTCAATCCAAGTGGATAAACCAGGTGGTTGGCTATGCTCACGCGCATGGGAAACCGGGAGGACCTCCTCGCAGGGGCACTGGAGTGCCTGAAGGAGAAGGGCTGGGCACGCACCACGGTTCGCGACATCGCCGCGGCCGCCGGCGTCAACCACGCCGCCATCGGGTACCACTTCGGCTCCCGGGAGGCACTGCTCACCGCGGCGTTCGTGCAGGCCATGGACGAGTGGGGCGGCGAGATGGCGGGCGCCGTGCTGGCGAGCCTGGACCCGGACGCCACCCCCCGGGAACGCTACGAGGCGTTCTGGCGCAAGGCGATCGAGTCCTACGGCGCCCACCGGCGGCTGTGGCTCGCGTCGGTCGAGGCCGCGGTCGAGGCCGAGCACAACCCGAAGGTCCGCGAGCTGATGGTCGCCGCGCTCCGCGAGGGCCGCAGCGGTCTCGCGGCCGGCCTGGTCGGGGTGCCGGAGTCCGAACTGGACGAGAAGGATGTCCGTTCCATCGGCTCACTGCAGCTCGCACTGATGTCGGGGGTGCTCGTGCAGTGGATCCTCGACCCCGAGAACGCCCCGACGGCCGAGAACCTGACTGACGCGCTGCTGTCCCTGTCCGGCAGGCTCACCTCATGACCAGGTTCGCGATCGTCGGTTCCGGGTGGCGGGCGGAGTACTTCTGGCGGCTGGCCGCCGCGCTGGACGGGGTCGACTGCGTCGGGGTGGTGTCGCGGGCACCCAAGGAGCTGCCGGTGCCCGTGTACCTGTCGCTCGACGAGTGCCTCGCCGTGAGCAGGCCGCACTTCGTGGTCACGGCGGTGCCGTGGGAGGTGACGCCGTCGCTCGTGGTGTCGCTGGTCGAGCGGGGTGTGCGGGTGCTCGCGGAGACCCCACCCGCGCCCGACCTCGACCGGCTGCGCGCACTGTGGACGGCCGTCGGCGCGAGCGGGCTGGTGCAGGTCGCCGAGCAGTACACGCGGATGCCGGCCCACGCGGCGCGGCTCGCGCTCGTGCGGTCGGGGGCCATCGGGACACCGACGCGGGCCGACGTGTCGTCGACGCACCAGTACCACGCCGTCTCGTTGATCAGGACGCTGCTCGGTGTCGGGTGCGGGCCCGCGGAGGTGCGGGCCGTGCGGACGACCGCGCCTCTGGTCGATCCGCTGTCCCGCGACGGGTGGGCCGATCCGGCCGAGGTCCGGCAGGCGACGACCACGATCGCGACGATCACGTTCTCCGGCGGCGGGTTCGGCGTCTACGACTTCACGGACAACCAGTGGCACAACCAGGTTGTGAACCGCCGGATGCTGGCTCGCGGCACCACCGGTGAGCTGCGGGACGACGACGTGGTCCGCCTCGCGGCCGACCGCACGATCGTCCGCACCCCGCTGGTGCGCCGCCAGACCGGGTACGACCTGGACCTCGACGGCTTCGACACCGACCACATCACGTGCGGTGCCGACGTGCTCTACCGCAACCCGTACCAGGGACAGCGGTGGAACGACGAGGAGATCGCGATCGCGACCCTCCTCACCGACACCGCCGCGTGGGCCACCGGCTACGGCCCGCCGCCCTACCCGCTCGCCGACGGGCTCCAGGACCACCGCATCGCGCTCGCCGTCGAGGAGGCGGCCGACAACGACGCGGTCGCCAGGGTCGCGGCCGAGCCCTGGCACTGAGCGCTCCCCGGGCGCACCACCAGCACTCGCACGGCCGCGCGTGTGAGAGGTCAGTCTCCCCGCACCCCGCGCACGACGAGCCGTCGCGAGTGGTTGTCGTAGGGCGAGCCGTCGAACCCGCCGAAGCACTCGACGTCGACGAACCCTGCGATCTCGAACAGCGACCGCAGCTCGGCGGCGCTGTAGAGCGACCAGACGATCGACGCGTGCCGGGCCGACGAGCCGCGGACGAGGGTCCAGTCGGTGCGCAGGCGGGTCCAGTCGTCGAGGATCGTGTCACGCGTGAAGACCGTGCCACCGCCGGAGTCCTCGGCGATGTCGATCGCCCCGCGCCTGCCCACCCGCCCGGCGACGACCTCCTTGCCGAGCACGTCGACGAGCAGGGTGCCGCCCGGGGTGAGGCTCGCGTGGGCGTTGCGCAGCACCGTCAAGTTGTCCCCGGGCCCGGTGAAGTAGCCGAACGAGGTGTGCGTGGACAACACCAGGTCGTAGGCACCGGGCTCGACGTGTTCTCGCATGTCGGCCCGCACGAACCACGCGGTCACCCCGGCGCGGTCACACTCGGCCCGCGCTCTGGCGAGCATCGCGGGGCTCAGGTCCACCCCCGTCACCTCGGCCCCCCGCCGCGCGAGCGCCACCACGTAGACGGCGGGCCCGCACGCGATGTCCAGCACCCGCATCCCGGGCCGGACCTGCAACAACGGGGACGCGGCGACCGACTCGTCGGTGGCGTGCCCGGTCAGCTCCGGAAACATCACCGACGCGAAGTCGATCCACAGATCCTCGTCCTCGTACCAATGCATGCCACTCCCGTTCCCCAGCGCAGGCGGTCCCAGCCTCATAGTCGGAGACAGGGGGTGGGAGGGTTCCCGCCGCCACCCCGGTCATGCGAAACTCAGGTCCCGAATGTGACGATCCGAACCAGGACGGCTACCCGCTGGTGGACGGTCGGGGGGAGTTCGGGCACCGGACTGACCAGTGTCGCGGAAACCCGTGGCGCGCTAGCGTGGCGCGGTGGAACCGGGTGAGGTGGTCGCCGGGCGCTACCGCGTCGTTTCGCTTGTCGGGCGTGGGGCGATGGGGATCGTGTGGCTGGCCCGGGACGAGCGGCTCGACCGGGACGTCGCGATCAAGGAGCTGCGGCCGGAAGGCACGGACGAGGGCGGCGGCGACGTCACCAAGCGGGCCATGCGGGAAGGCCGGATCGCCGCCCGGTTGCGGCATCCGAACGCGATCGCGGTGCACGACGTCATCACCTACGGCGGGCGGCCGTGCCTCGTCATGGAGTACCTGAAGTCCGCGAGCCTCGCCGAGGTCACGGCCACGCGGGGTGGCCTGCCGCCCGCGCAGGTGGCGGCGATCGGCGCGCAGGTCGCGGCGGCTCTCGCGGCGGCACACGCGAACGGGGTGGTGCACCGGGACGTCAAGCCGGACAACGTGTTGCTGACGACCGACGGCACCGCGAAGATCACCGACTTCGGGGTGTCCAGGGCCGCGGGTCTCGCCGCGGTGACCGCGACCGGGATCCTCGCGGGCACCCCCGCCTACCTGGCGCCGGAGATCGCGGGCGGCGCGGAGGCCGACACCCGCTCGGACGTCTACTCCCTCGGCGCCACCCTGTACGCGGCGATCGAGGGCACGCCGCCGTTCGGGTTGGAGGACAACGCGATCGCCCTGCTGCACAAGGTGGCCCGCGATCCGCTGGTGCCACCGCGCAGGGCCGGGCCGCTCACGGACCTGTTGCTGTGGCTGTTGCGCCGCGATCCCGCCGAACGGCCGACGATGCGGGTCGCGCACGAGGCGCTCGCGGCCGCCGCCCAGGGCGGGGCGGTGCCCGTCCCGCCACCGCGCAACCCGACACTGCTGCTGCCGTCCTCACCACCGCGCCGGGTGTCGCGGCGGAACGCGGTCGTCGGGGTCACGGCCGTCGCGCTGGTGGCCGCGGGGATCGCGCTGGGGCTGGTGCTCGGTGACGACGACACACCCGGTGCGGCCGGGAGCACCACCACGCCGACGACGACCACCACCACCGTGCCGGAGGGTTGTGTCGCCGCGTACGAGATCACCAACTCGTGGCCGGGTGGCCACCAGGTGCGGGTGGTCGTCCGCAACGACGGCGAGCGCACGCTGACCGGCTGGCAGGTGCGCTGGACCCTGCCGGACGGGGAGGACATCGGCGGCCTGTGGGCGGGCAGGCTCGCCCGCGACGGCGACGACGTGACCGTCACCAACGAGTCGTGGAACGTCACCGTGCCGGCAGGCGGGTCGACGGAGTTCGGTTTCAACGGCTCCGGGGACGACCCACGGGTGCCGCCGGTCAGCTGCCAGGAGCCGTGACCGAGGACTTCTTCGGCACACCGACCTCGACGAACGCGCGGAGGCCCGCCACGATCCCGTCGATCGGCACCGGCATCGTGGTGCGGCTCGCGATGTCGCCGAGGACCTTCGCGGGCAGGTCCGGCAACCCCCTGAGGTCGGTCGCGATCCACGCGGCGGTGCGGCTCGGGACCTTCGGCAGCCGCCCCAGCCCCTCGGCCACCGCCGCCAGCTCCGCGTTCGCCACCGCGATGTCCGAGTGCGGCTCGTCGTCGAGCACCGGCCTGCTGACCCGGTCCTCCGCGCCCTTGCGCAGCACCACGCTCTTCGCGGCGGGCAACGCCACCAGCGGCTCCGAGCACACCCCGCACGCGGCGTCGTGCCTGCCGAACGGGCCACGGACCGTGCAGCTGGTCCGGTCGGGCGAGGTGGACAGGAACCAGAACGCCCAGCAGGACTGGCAGCAGAACACGTCGGTGACCGCGCCCTGCCACTCTCGTTCGACGGCGGTCTCCTGTTCGCGCAGGAGCCGGTGCGCGAACTCCTCGCGTTCGGCGACCTCCCGCTCCGCAGCCTCCGTCAGCTCCGCGACCTCGCCACGCAGCGACGTGTTGCTGCCCAGCAGGTCGGTGTTGGCCGCCATCAGTTCGGCGACCTTGGTCCGCAGCTCCGTCAGCTCGCGCTCACCGCGGCCGAGTGCGTCGCGGTGGCGTTTGCGCTGGCGGGACTGGGCTTCCTCGGTGTCGTCCATGACGCGTTCGACAGCGGCTCGCACCTGACCACGCACCGCCTCCTGCACCGGTGCGAAATCGAGGAGCCACGACCAGACCCGTCCCGCCATGGAGCAACGGTAGCGACCCGGCCCCATGATCGACCAGGGGGCTGGCCCGCCTCCCCGCACTTAAAAGTGTTGGTCCCGACCCAGCGACACCCGAGGACCGCAGGCGGTTGGTGGCTGAGCACCGTCACGTTTCCCTGAGACAACTGTCGAGCAGGCGCAGACCTCAGCACAAAGATCCACAGAACGGACTCTACTGGTAGCCGCGGATCTGGCAGAACGCCCGGCCCAGGTCACCGTCCCGCGCGTCCCACAGCTCACCGCCGGTCGACGAGGCCACCTGGCGCATCTCCTGCTCCGCGGCCTCGCCGAACAGGATCGGGAACACCCGCACCGGGTGCGGCGCGGTCGCGAGGAACGACGTGAAGTCGCCGAGCGCGCGCCCCGCGTTGCTCTCCCCGTCGGTCATCAGCACGATGCTCGGGAACCGCTCGCCCGCGTCGGCGAACAGGCCGTACGCCTTGACGAGCGAGTCGTACACGGCCGTCTCGCCCTCGGCGCGCAGCCCGTCGATCGCCGTGCGGATCGCGTCGCGGGACGACTGCGGCGACTCCGCCGACACCGTGAACGTCGTCGGCTCCCCCGCCACGCTCGCGAACGGCAGCAGGATCACCTCCTCGCGGCTGCGGAACCGGCAGTACCGCCCGGACAGGGTCGTGTCCACGCCGGTCAGGCCGGTCAGCGCGGTCTTCAGCGCGGCCAGCCGCTCCCCCGCCATCGACCCCGACACGTCGAGCACGTACACGGTCCGCGCTGGGGTGCGCAGCCGGTCGAAGTACGCCACCAGCAACGCGTCGATCGCCGTGCGCGTGTCCGGGAACGGCAGCTCCACCAGCCCGCTCGGCGCGCCGTCCGGCAGCCCGACGTTCGGCACCACCGCCCTGCGTTCGGTCTCCGCCACGATCGCGTTCTGCGTCGACTCCGCGCGCAGGTGGTCCACGAGCCGGCCGTACCCGTCGCGGACCTCGTCGGACGCGCCCGCGAGCAGCGTGAACGGGTAGTCGGCGCTGATCACACCGTCCGCCGGGTACACGATCGTCAGCGGTTCCGGCAGCTGCCGGTCGCGGTTGAGGGACCGCAGCGTGGACTCGTAGTTGACCAGCCCGTCGAGCGGGCCGCCCGGGTCCTCCCCGGTGGCGCGCCGCACGAACGAACCGGAGAGCCAGTCCGACGACCCGGCGGTCAGCCGCTGCCCGGAGAAGAACCCGGCGAGGCGGGGTGCGATCCGGTCGACGGCGGCGGCGTCGAGCGCGCGGCCCGAGCCGTCGAGCGCGGCGGCGACCGCCACCAGTGCGGAGAAACCGGTGTTCGACGCGGCCGGGTCGGTCATGCCGTAGGTGAACTCGCCGCGCTCGGCCGCGGCCGCGATCTCCGACCAGGTGGGTGCCTTCGCGTCCCAGCCGAGCCGCCGCGCGGCAGGCTCGCGCACGCCGAGCACCACGGGTGAGCCCATGATCCGGGTGGTGTTCGCGAGGCGCTTCTTCGCCTCCGGGATGGTCTGCAGGTACCGGGTGGAGGAGAACCACACGGCGTCGTACCGGCCGTCGGCGGCGCCGCTCGCGACGGTCTCCGCGCCCTCGAGCGTGCCGAGGTAGGTCATCTCGACCGTCACACCGGTCTCCTCCGCCGCCTCGGCGAGCAGCGGTGCCATGTCCCGCAGCTCCGACCCGGCGAGCACCCGCAACGTCACCGCGGGCCCGGACGAGGACTCCGGTGCGCTGGTGCAGCCCGCCAGCGACACGGCTGCCAGCACGGCGACCAGGAACTTTCTCACTGCGCGCACCTCGCGGCGTTCTGTGCCGTCGGCGCGAGCGCGGACAGCATCGTCTCCAGCACCTCGAACGACGGCGACTCGACCACGTCCACCGGACGCGGCCGCTTCGTCACCGGCTGCCCGCTCGGCTTCTCCGGGCGGAACCCGTGCTCCTCGGCCAGGCGCACCAGGTCCGGGTCGTCACGCAGCGCCTGGCCGACCCCGCGGCCCTCCTCGGTGACCGGGATCAGCGTGTGCCGCGAGTAGACGGTCGGCCTCGGGTAGACCAGCACGTTGTCCGCGCCGAGCTGCGGCGGTGGCGCGGTCGTGTCGTACTGCGCCTCGTACACCAGCGCCAGCGGCGTGCGGCCCATGCCGTCGACGACGTAGTTGTCGAACAGGACCTGGCTGGTCTCCGGCTTGTCGCCCTGGTCGAAGATCAACCTGCACAGGTCGGGCAGCACCTGCCGCGCCTGCTCGGACGTGGTGACGATCGCGCCGCCGTTCGCGACCTGCGAGGCGATCGACAGGTACATGATCGCCGAGTTGGAGTCCTGCGGGTCGGTGGTCGACAGCAGCACGGTCTTGCGTGCCGGGTACTCGACGTTGCCCTCCAGCCGGTCCCAGGTGACACCGCGTCGCGCGAGGTCCAGCAGCGCGGCGATGTCGAGCACGTCGGTGCCGTCGGACGCCTTGCGGATCACGCCCGCGCGGGTGAGCACGGCGACGATCGGGCGGAACGTCGCGACCGCCATGGGGGTGGAGAACAGCGGCAGCCGCTCGTCGATCTCCAGTGTCTGCTGGATCTTCTGGGCGGTCGGGGTGCTGGACGGGAACGCGAACGCGTAGCCGTTGCCCGGTTGCGACAGGCTGTCGAGCATCTCCCGGGAGCCGCGGGAGTCGACGTCGACCTCGTAGCCGAGGCACGCGAGCCGCGCGGTGACCCGGTCGTCGTCGAAGAACGGTTCCTTCTCCGACCCGATCACGCCGCGGACCGGGACCGCGGACACGCAGCCGTCCGCGGCACTCCCACCGTGGCGGGTCACGACGACCGCCGCGACGATGATCAACACGACGCCGGCGGCCAGCGCCACGATCCGGGTACCGGTCCAGCCGGCACGCGAACTCGCCATCACCCGTCCACGTCTTCGATACCGGTGTCGAGGACGCGCAGGTCCTCGGGCAGCAGCGTGCCGGTGTCGACCAGCACCCGCTGCAGGTTCGCCTTCAACGCCTCGGCCGGCGCGGTCTCGCGGGTCAGCCGTTCGATGCCCGCCGCGGTCAGCCGGTGCCGCACCCCGTCGACGACGGCCTCCGCTTTCCTGTCGTTCCACCCGGACTGGCCGGGCACCTTGTTGAGCAGCTTCCCGGTCTCGTTCCAGGACAACGGGAGCGCCTGGTCCTCGCGGTCGAGCACGGCGGAGAACATCGCGACGAGCACCAGCCACTCGCGGCGGGTGAGCGGCAGGCGCAGGTTGCCGGTGCTCGTGTCGGGCCGGACCGCGCCCCGGTGCCGGTGCCCGTCCGAGACCAGCACCTCCACCACGTGCAGCTGCGAGCCCTGGATGTAGAGCGGGGTGTAACCGATGGGCAGCGGCGCCTCGTGCGCACGCAGGAGCGGTGCCGTGTCCGGCATCCGGATCGGCAGCTTGCCGCCGTTGCGCACCACCCACCGCGTGCCGGTGCCGTGCTGGACGCAGCGCAGCAGCGCGTGTTCCCTGCTGACGTAGCCGTCCTCGCCGCCGATCGCGACGTGCACGTCCGGCGCGTTCCGCCCGACGACCAGCGACCGCCCAGCCACGGCGGCCGCCGCGTAACCGCCCGCGTCCCCGAGGACGAACAGCGTGCCGACCGGTGCCGCCGCACCGGCGAACAGCGGCTCGGCCCGCACCAGGCTGGGTGTGAGACGACCCAGTGGATACATACCTTCTGTCATGCCGACCTTCTTGTGTGTCAACGTCTTCGTGTCCCCGACGCTACGGCCCCGGCTTCGGGAACCCTCCCGGATCCAGCGTCGGGTCGCCCGGCCGCACCGGCTCGCGCCTTGGCCCCCACAGCCCGAACCCGACGAGACCGCCACCCGCGGCGAGGAGCGGCAGCAGCAGCCAGAACAGGCTCGCGTCGACGACCCCGCCGACGAGGAGCCCGAGTGCGACGACCGCGCCACCAAGCCCGGCCGTGGCGATCCGCGGCCCGTTGGCGGGCACGACGCCACCCGGCTGCGTGGCCACCGGCACGGGAGCGGCGGACCGCACCGGATTCTGCGCGGGCCACAGGGCGGCGACGACGCTCGCGGAGCCCGACGGCGGCGTGAACGGCGGTGCGAGCGCGGCACGGGCCGCGGCCGCCATCTCCCCGGCGGACTGCCAGCGCTTCTCCGGGTCCTTCGCGAGCCCCTTCGCCACCACGTCGCGCAACGCGACGGGCAGGTGGTCCGGCAGCGGCGGCGGGTCGCGCAGCACCTGGGCGGTCAGGATCGCCATGTCCTCACCGTCGAACGGCTTGACCCCCGCCAGGCACTCGAACAGCACCACGGCGAGGGAGTACACGTCCGCGCGGTGGTCCGGGGTGACGCGGTCGCCGAGCCGTTCCGGCGCGATGTAGGCCGGGGTGCCGACGAGCTGGTCGAGCCTGGTCACGGGCGGCGCACCGCTGGTGTCGACGGGGTGCGCGATGCCCCAGTCGAACAACAGGACCTGCTCGTCGTCACCGTCCGGCTCGACCATGATGTTCGACGGTTTCACGTCGCGGTGCCGCAGGCCCTTTCGGTGCGCCGCGTCCAACGCCGACGCCACCTGCCGGACAATGTTCACCGCCCGTTCAGGTTCTATTCGACCATTTTTAAGAATTGTCGCGAGGTCGGTGCCGTCCTCGATGAACGGCATCACGATGTAAGGCCGCCCCTCGACCGAGAAGTCCCACACCGGCAGGATGTGCGAATGCCGGATCTGACCGGCGAGCTTGCATTCCCGCCGGAACCGTTCCTGCAGCTCCGGGTCGGTCAGCGCCTGCTTGGCCAGCAGTTTGATCGCGACCTCGCGGTCGTTGCGGGTGTCGTGGGCGAGCCACACCTCCCCCATTCCGCCACGCCCGATCAGCTGGGCCAACTCGTACGGACCAACCACGTCGGTCACCGATCACCTCATCGCGAACACCGGCATTGGGGACGCCGAAATCGTACGTGTGCGACCACGCGCGCGGACCGGCCCGGGCATTTTGATGACAATTCTTCACCATCGGTGAAATGCACGCGCCCACCGGCGGGCGGAACGTTCCGGTGTGCTGCGGTGGTCGAATCCGACGGTTCGCCCACGGACGCCACGGCACGGCAAGTACTGTTCCGCCCGTGACGCTGCTCGGTGGGCGATACCGGCTCGAAGGGTTGCTCGGCCGGGGTGGGATGGGTGAGGTCTACCGGGCGGTCGACACCGTCGGCGACCAGGCCGTCGCGATCAAGGTCCTGCCCGCCGCGGCGGGGCGGGAGCACGCCGACCGGCTGCGGCGCGAGGCGAAGGTCGCCGCGGGACTGCACGACCCGCACATCGTCGAGATCCTCGACACCGGCACGGACACCGAGCACGGCGACTCCCAGCTCTACGTGGCGATGCGGCTCGTCGACGGCGCGGACCTCAAGCGGGTGCTCGCGGGCGCGCCCATGGCCCCGTCCCGCGTCCTCGCGCTGCTCACCCAGGTCGCGCAGGCGCTGGACACCGCGCACGCGGCCGGGGTCGTGCACCGCGACGTGAAGCCCTCCAACATCCTCGTCGGGCCGGACGACACGGCGTACCTCACCGACTTCGGCATCGCGCGGCCGCTGGACCCCGAGGCCACCAGGATGACGGTGACCGGCGGCTACGTCGGCTCGCTGGACTACATCGCGCCGGAGCAGCTGCGCGGGCTCGACGTCACCGGCGCCGCCGACGTGTACTCGCTCGCCTGCGTCCTCTACGAGTGCCTCACCGGGCACGTCCCGTTCCCCGCGATCGACCCGGCCGCGAAGCTCGCCGCGCAGCTCAACACCGTGCCCGCCGCGCCGTCGGCGCACCAGCCAGCGGTCCCGCCCGCGCTGGACCTCGTCGTCGCCACCGGCATGGACAAGGACCCCCGGCGCCGGCACGCGACCGCGGGACAGCTGATGGCCGCCGCGCAGGCGGCGCTCGCCCGGTCCACGCTCCACGAAGGAGACCGCACCACCCCGGCCGTCGCCCTCCCCCAGGGCGATCCCGCGCTGCCGGGCCAGCAGGTGATCATGCGGGCGATCGTCTCGGCGGCCGCCGAACGGGGCGGCGTGGTGACGCGGCCCGACAACGCGGCCGACGTCAGCCCCTACCCCGGGCTGCGCAGCTTCGGCGCCGCCGACGCCGCCTGGTTCTACGGCCGCGACGCCGAGACCAGCGACCTGCTCGTCCGCCTGTCCGGGAAGCTCGGCACCGGCGGACCGCTGGTCGTGGTCGGCGCGTCGGGCAGCGGCAAGTCGTCCCTGCTGGTCGCCGGTCTGCTGCCCGCGCTGGACAAGGCCGCGGCGGAGACCGGCGCGGACCGGTGGCCTCGGGTCGTGCTCACGCCGGGCGACCGGCCCGTCGACACGCTCGCCGCGCGGCTCGCGGGCGTGATCCAGGTCGACCCCGGCACCATCGCCGCCACGATCCGCCACGGCCCGGCGCTGTTCGGGCAGCAGGTCCGCGCCGCGGCCGAGCGGACGGCGCGGGCAGGCGGACGGCTGGTGATCGTCGTCGACCAGTTCGAGCAGCTGTTCACCGACGGGGCGAGCGGGCCGGAGCGGGTGGCGTTCGCGACCGCCCTGGCCAGCGCGTGGCCCGCGCTGGTGCTGATCGCGGTGCGCGCCGACTACGTGCCGGACTGCATCGCGCTGGAACCGTTGCGGCCGGGGTTGGACAGCCCGTTCGTCGTCGGCCCGCTGGGCGCCGCCGCGTTGCGTCAGGTGATCACGCTGCCCGCGACGCGCGCCGGGCTGGTGCTGGAGGACGGGCTCGTCGACCGGCTGATCAGTGACGTCGGTGCCCGTGACGGCTCCGGGTTCGCGCAGGGCGCGCTGCCGCGGCTCGCGCACGCGCTGCGCGCGACGTGGCAGAACCGGTGGGGCAACGTGCTGACGCTGCGCGGTTACCAGGCGACCGGCGGCGTCGACCGCGCCGTCGCGGTGACCGCCGACCAGCTGTACGGGCTGCTGCACCCCCACCACCAGGACGTGCTGCGCGCGACGTTGCTGCGGCTGGTGCGGGTGCTGCCCGACGCAGGCCTGTCCCGCCGCACCGCCGCGCGCGGTGAGCTGGACGAGCGCGCGGTCGCGAGTCTCGTCGACGCCCGCCTGGTCAGCGTCGACGACGACGGGGTGCGGCTCTCCCACGACGCGCTGCTCACCGCGTGGCCGCGGCTGCGGGCGTGGGTCGACGCGGAACGGCAGGACCTGCTGCTGCGCCAGCGACTCGACGAGTCGGCCACGAACTGGGCGGAGAGCGGCCGCGACCGCGGTGACCTGTACCGGGGCACCCGGCTCGCCGCGGCGGTCGAGTGGGCCGGCCACCACCCGCTCACCCCGCCGCAGCAGGAGTTCCTGCGCGCGAGCGAACGGGAACAGCGGCGCGGCACCCGCAGGCTGCGGACCGTGATCGCCGCGCTGGCCGTGCTCCTCGTCGCCTCGCTCGCGGCGGGTCTCGTCGCCTACTACCAGACGCGGGTGGCCGACGACCGGCTGAGCGAGGCCGAGTCCCGGCGGCTCGCCACGCTCGCCGAGCAGGCGGCCGACACCTGGCCGAGGCAGTCGCAGCTGCTCGCCGCGGCCGCCTGGCGCCGCGCGCCGACGCGGCAGGCGCGGGAGGCGTTGCTCGCGACGCAGAACCAGCGGCTCGACACCGTGCTGTCCGGGCACGAGGGAGCCGTGGTGTCGGTGGCGTTCGACCCGCACGGGACGACGCTCGTCAGCGGCGGGGTCGACGGGACGGTCCGCGTGTGGGACCTGGCCACGCGGAAGGGCCGCGTGCTGTTCCGGACCGACCAGGCGGTCAACGCCGTCGAGTTCTCGCCGGACGGGCGGCGGCTCGCGGTCGGCAGCACCGACGAGAACCTGTACCTGCTCGACGCGGAGACCGGCGACGTGCGGCGGAAGATCGGGCACGGCGCGCCGGTGGTCGCGGTCGGGTTCAGCCCCGATGGCAGGGCGGTCGTGACGACCAACGGCACGCCACAGCTGTTCGACGCGGCGAGCGGGCGGCAGCTCGGCGACCCGCTCATGGGCCACGAGGACATCGTGACCAGCGTCCAGTTCACCGAGGACGGCGAGCAGATCGTCACCGGCAGCCCGGACGCGTCGATCCGGATGTGGGACGTGGTCACGCAGGCGCTCGTGCGCACCATCCCCACCGCGGGCCCGTGCCTGTTCGTCGCGTACGACCCGGACCACGACGTCGTCTCGTGCCGGAACGGGACCACCATCGGCCGCTGGGACATCGCGACCGGGGAACGGGTCGGCGACCCACTCACCGGCCACACCAACACGATCCAGGACCTCGCGTTCGGGATGGACGGCCAGGTGCTGGCGTCGACGAGCGCGGACCGCACGGTGCGCCTCTGGTACCTCAGGACGGGCCAGCAGATCGGCGAACCCATGCAGGGCAGCGAGGACGACACGTTCGGTGTCGCGTTCAGCCCGGACGACCGGGTGCTGGCGGTGGCGAGCGGCGACGGGAACATCATGCTGTGGCAGCCCGTGCTGCCCGCGGCGGCCGGGCGGACCGCGTTCAGCGACATCAGCGCCGACGGCGACCTCGTCGCGTTCGCCGACGACGAGACCACGGTGACCACGTGGGACGTGGCGACCCACGAGGCCGCGGGCCCGCCGCTGAGGTGCGCCCGCGGCCCGGTCGGTCCGCCCACGTTCTCCCGCGACGGCGAACGGCTCGCCGTACCGTGCCCGGAAGGACTCGTGGTGTGGACGGTCGGCGGCGACGAGGTGCGGAGGTTCGACGGCCTGAAGGTGACCGCGGCAGCCTTCTCCCCCGACGGCGACACACTCGCGGTGAGCACGGACGAGCCGGGCGGCGAGGGCGGCGCACTGGAGCTGGTCGGCCTCGGCGAGGATGGCGACCGGCGCGAGCTGTGGAGCCACGAGGACGACGACCAGACGGTGTGGAGCATCGCGTTCAGCCCCGGCGGCGACCAAGTCGCCGCCGGCACGCTGGACGGGGTGATCACGTTGTACGACACCGAGTCCGGCGAGCAGGACGGTGCACCGCTGACCGGGCACATCGACGCGGTGCAGGGCATCGCGTTCCAGCCGCACGGGCACCTGCTCGCCTCGTCCGGGTGGGACAACACGGTCCGCATGTGGGACCTGAACACCCACGAGCAGTCCGGCCCGTCACTGACCGAGCACACCAAGCGCGCGGTCACGCTGTCGTTCTCCGCCGACGGCACCCGCCTGGCGTCCGCGGGCTGGGACGGCATCCCCCTGATCTGGGACGTCGCGGACCAGACCGTGCAGTCGGCACTGCGCGAACCCGGTGACATGCAAGGGATCCGGTACCTCGCGGACGGCACACTGGTCGGCACGGGCGGCAGCGGCCTGATCGCGACGTGGGACATCGACCCGGACGCGGCGCTGGCCGACGTGTGCGCCCGCCTCACCCCACTCGACGAGGACGAGTGGCACCAGTTCACCGCGGACGTCCCCTACGTGCCGCAGTGCTGACGAGCGGTGCGACAAGGCCAGAGCCGCAAAGGCACGCGCGTGGAGGGCGCGAGCCCCATAGACCACCGCCAGGTCATGGCGCGATGTTGAACCAGTCGACACGGCCCGGTTTGAAGTCCATCCCGTTCGGCACGCCGACACCGGTGAAGTCGGTGGCCAGCGTCTGCCAGGTTTCCCCCAACCAGAGCCGGAAACTGTGCCGCACCTCCTCCACACCGCGCCCGTACCACCGGATGAACACGATCTTCGAACCCATGCCGCACACCACGATGTACGGGCTCGCACCCGGCGGCCGCGGTGCGTTGAGTGGTTCCAGAACCGGGTCGTAGCCCCGCTTCCGCTCGTAGCTGATGCTCGCCGGTTCTCGCCTTCCGACCACGTTTCGTCGCCCCCATCCGAGTTGGACGTGAGGATGATCGGCCCGTTTCCGGCCTTGTTACGGCTGAACCAGCGATTCTGTCAACAAGTTGTCATGAACGGACTGTCCACAATGATCATCTCGACAGGTGGGGATCCAGACTTGCGAGCAGCACCGCGTCGCCCGCCCACAGCCAGGATCGACCGCGGCGGCCGTTCTGCCCGCAGCGTAACCAGCACGCCACTCGCCACCACGGATGTCAGGATGGTCCTATGGCGGACATCCTGCGCTTCCCGCGCAAACACGAGCAGGAACGGGAACCCGACCCACTGTGGCGGGACGTTCTGGGTCCCCGTCTGCGCACCACCCGCGAGGAACAAGGCGAACGCCTGGTCGACGTAGCCGAGAAGGCGGGCATCTCGCCCCAGTACCTGTCCGAGATCGAACGCGGTCGCAAGGAACCGTCCAGCGAGATGATCGCGGCGGTGACCGGCGCACTGGGCCTCGACCTGCCCGACCTCCTCATCTGCATAGCGAGCGACGTACGACGAGCCCGCACCCGGCCCGCCGGTCCGGTCCTCCTCGCGGCCTGATCACGGCCGCTGGTCGAGCACCTGATCAGCCAACCCGTACCCCACCGCGTCGACGGCGTCGAACACGCGGTCCCGGTCCGTGTCGTGGCGCAGGTCCGTGACGCTGCGACCGGTGTGCGCGGACAGGATCTCCTCCAGCTGGTTGCGGACCCGCACCACCTCGTCGGCCTGCAGGATCAGGTCGGGGATGGTGCCGCGGCCCTGAGCGGCGGGCTGGTGCAGGACCACCCGCGTGTGTGGCAGCACGGCACGACGCCCGGGCTCCCCCGCCGCCAGCAGCACCGCCGCGGCCGACACCGCCTGGCCGACACACGTGGTGGCCACCGGCGCCTTGATGTAGGTCATGGTGTCGTACAGCGCGAGCGCGGCGGAAGGGTCGCCGCCCTCGGAGTTGATGTACAGGTCGATCTGCTGTTCCGGGTTGTCCGCCTCCAGGTGCAGCAGCTGCGCGATCAGCGCGTTGGCCACGCCCGCGTCGATGGGCGTGCCGAGGTAGACGATCCGTGACGACAGCAGGTGCGAGTAGACGTCCATGATCCGCTCGCCGCCCGGGACGCGGGTGATCACGTTCGGAATGGTGTAGGTGCTCATGCTGACAACCCCAGTTCGTGTGTGCGTACCGGCACGACCTGCGTCAGGTTCCCGACGACGTGGTCGATGAAGCCGTACTCCAGTGCCTGCGCGGTGGTGAACCAGCGGTCGTGGAGCGAGTCGGCGAAGATGCGGTCGACCGGCTGACCGGTGTCCTCCGCGATGAGGGCGAGGACCGTGTCGCGGGTGTGGCGCAGGTCGTCGGCCTGCACCTCCACCTCGACCGCGGAGCCGCCGATGCCCGCGGAACCCTGGTGCATCAGGATCCTGGCGTGCGGCAGGGCGTACCGCTTGCCCGGCGTGCCCGCGGACAGCAGGAACTGCCCCGCGCTGCACGCCAGCCCGAGCGCGAGCGTCGCCACGTCACACGGCACGAGCCGCATCACGTCGCGGATCGCCAGCATCGACGGCACCGAGCCGCCGGGCGAGTGGATCCACAGCGCGATGTCCTTCTTGGGGTCCTCACTCGCGAGCGACAGCATCTGCGTCGCGAGGACCGTTCCGTTGTCGTCGTCGAGCACGCCGTCGAGCACCAGCACGCGCTGGCTCAGGAACCGTTCCCGCAACCGGTGGTCGAACATCGGCGGCCTGTCGTCGTTCGTCATGTCCCCGACAATGCCGCCACCGGGGAACGTTCCGCCGCCGACGCTGCTGTGGGCAGATCCGCTCACGGCAGCGTCGTAGACTCCCCGGCGGTCAAGCAGATCAGGGCGGCGCTGGCGGAGGAGGACAGGTTCCGGCGTGAGGTGGCCGCGTCGCACAAGGTCTCCGGGGCGTACGTGCGGCTAATGCTGTGTCCACATTGGTTGGCCGGGTGAACGTTGGTGGACACAGCATTAGACCCGCACCACCACGTCGAGGGTCCGGGCCCGCTCCTCCCGCGTACCGACCGGGTGGACGATCAGATCGGTGGCACCCGCCTCGCGGTAGCGGCGCAGTTCGCGCAGCACCGTTTCCTCGTCGCCGGTCACCAGCGCCTCCGCGGGGCCGGCGAGGCCGCCGCGGTCGAGCATCGCGCGGTACGCCGGCAGCTCGGCCGCCGCGCCGTACCTCGCCGCGACCTGGTCCCGCGCCCCGTCGGGGTCGTTGGTGACCACCACCATCGGCATCACCGCGATCCGTGCGTCTCCCATCCTGGGCACCAGGTAGTCGGCGACCTTCTCCGGCCGGACCCAGATCGCGACCGTGCCGTCGGCGTGGTCCCTGGCCACCGCCAGCATCTTGGGTCCGAGCGCGCCCACCAGCACCGGCGGCGGTGGCACGGACACCTCCAGCTTGGTGTCGACGGTGAAGAACTCGCCCCGGTAGGTCACGTGCTCGCCCGCCATGAGCGGGCGCAGGACCTCCAGGTACTCGCGGGTGTGCCGCGCGGGCGCCGGGTACGGGAGACCGAACCAGCCGGTGATCACGGCCTCGTGGCTCGGGCCGATGCCGAGGGTGAGCCGTCCGCCGGTGAGTGCCTGCACGGTGACCGCTTCGGTCGCGAGCGCCACCGGGTGGCGCGGGTAGGTCGGCACGACCGCGGTGCCCAGCTCGGCGGGACCGTCGCCCATCCCGGCGAGCGCGGTCAGCGGGTCCCACCCGCCGGGCAGCTGGTTGGTCCAGACGCTGTCGAGCCCTCTGGCGTCCGCCGCGTCCTTCAGCACGTCGCCGATCTGGCCGGCGGCGTTGATGTGTGTTCCGATCCGCATGCCGCCAGTCCAGCGCGGACGGGCGCGCCGAACCAGCACCACCTGGCCCGCGCAGCGATCATCGAACGTGATCGCACGTAGCATCGGCGGGGTGGAGCTGCGTGCGCTGCGGTACTTCGTGACGGTCGCCGAGGAGCTGCACTTCGGGCGCGCGGCCGAGCGGCTCGGCATCGTGCAGCCCGCGGTGAGCCAGCAGGTGGCGCGGCTCGAACGGGAGCTGGGGGTGCGGCTGCTGGACCGGACCCCGAGGACGGTCCGGCTCACCGAGGCGGGCCGCCGGGTGCTCGACGCCGCCCGGGACGCGCTCGCCGCGGCGGAGAAGGTCCGCGCGGTCGCGCACCGGCTGCCCGGCACCGTGCGGATCGGCACCGCGCCCGGCCTCACCGGCAGGCTCGAACGCGGCATCGACGCGTTGCGCGCACACAACCCGCGGCTCGACGTGGTCCTCGTCGACCTGCCCGTGACCGCCCGGCTCACCGCGGTGCGGCAGGGGGAACTGGACCTGGCGCTGGCCCGAGGCCCGGTGACGGCGCCCGGGGTACGGGTGGTGCCCGCGTGGTCGGAGCCGCTGCACGCGGTGGTGTCCACGCGGCACCCGCTCGCCACCCGCGACACGGTGTCCCCGCACGAACTGGCCGGTGACGTGCTGCGTGTGCCGTCGCCCCGCACCGACCCACCACTGCACGACGCGATCACCGCGGCACTGCGGGAGATGGGTGTGCGCCCACCGCTGGGCAGACCGGCCGGCACGGTCGAGGCCACGATCGTCGAGGTCGGCGCCGACCCGGCGAGCTGGACCCTCCTGCCCGCGGACCAGCTGGCGGGCGCCGCCTCCACCCGCGTCCGCGCGATCCCCCTCGACCCACCGCTGTCGGTGACCGGCAACGTGATCACCCCGGTCGACGACCTCCCGGAGCACTGCACGCACACCACGGTCGCCGCGTTCCGCTGAGGTCCCGGCGAGACGAACACAGCGCACCCCACGGGTGCCGCAACGTTTGCCGGGTTGCCGTGAAAGGCGCGTTTAGGACGGGCCGGGGCCGCGCACGGGTCCGTACTAGCGCTCGTACACCGCCTGCGGCCACTTCCCGCCCGGCAGCTTGTTGTGGTCACCGACCTGGCCCACGATGTCCCGGATGTTGGCGACCACCGCCATGAACTCCTCACCGAGCCCCACGAGGAGCTTGACGCCCTCGGCGAGGGCCTCGCCCACGGCGTCCGCGAGGTTGTCGAGCGCGAACGCGATGCCGACGACGGTCGCCCCCTTGACGGTGACCACCAGGAACTTGCTGAGGACGTCGACCGCGGTCTTCGCGAGCTCCACGACGAACTTCACGTTGGCCGTCGCGATCTTCATCAGCCACTCGCTGATGAACGCCGCCCGGGACGCCACGTCGACGACGGCGTCCTTCTGCACCCCCATCCGCCGCCGGTACTCGCCGGCACCGGCACCGTCCCAGTAGGCGAGGTCCGGGTTGGCGGGCTCCGACACCTTCGACGACATGTCGGACACGGGCGTCTGCACCTGGGTGATCCAGCGGAAGCTCTGGACGATCAGCGACAGCACCGGCACGTGGTGCTCGACCGCGTACTTCACGAGCCCGACCAGCTGGTCGATGCCCTTCTTCATCGTGTCCAGTTGTTTCTTGAGCACGAGGAGCACCGGGGCGAACTGGAACCGGTGGTCGTAGATGTACCGCACCACCCCGTTGAAGTTCTCGCAGACGCCGCCTACGGCCTCGCCCATCTGCCGCATGCCGGTCTCGAACGGCTCGACGAACCCGTAGTCCACGCCCCCTCCCGGGAGCGGTTTGAGCGTCACTTCTCCATCTCCCCGTAGACCGCCCGCATGTTGTACTCGCCGGTGTTCTCCGCTTCCTCGTAGGTCGCCGCGATCTTCTGGACCGCGTCGGCGATCTGCGTGAACTCCGTGGCGGCGCTGTCGAGCACACCCTCCATGAAGGACCGGTAGACCTCGTAGGCCTTGGCGTGCGCCGTCGCGTCGAGCGTGCGGATGGGCAGCAGCGCCGGGTCGCCGACGAAGAACGCGGACATGCCGAGCGTCGCGTCCCTGATCTCGCGGACGACCGCCTCCATGTCCAGCGCGAGGCCGTCCCACTTGGGTGCCTCGTCGCGGACGGCCTTCGTGATGACCTTGAAACCGGGCATTGCCTCTCCCCTCTCAGCCCTCGACGGCCAGGCCGGCGTCGGTGAAGACCTCCAGCACGTCCCCGCGGAGCACGCCGGCGTTGGCGTAGCCGAGGACGTCGGCGTTCGCGGTGAGGCCGGTGGCCATGCCGCCACGCACGTGCAACGTCACGTAACCGTGCTCGCTGCGCCACTCGGTCTCGTCCGCGTCCTCGCCTCCTGGCAGCGACTCGGCCCGCCGCGCCGCGAGCAGCCGGGCCTCGTTGTCCGCGAGGGTCAGGTTGACCCGCGCCAACTGTTCCTCGATGGACAGTTCGGGCGGCGGCGCCTGTCCGGCGCGCCGCGCGGTCCGCTCGTCGTCCCTGGCGGACATCTCGATGACCAGCGCCTTGTGCATGGCGGCCGTGTACACGCCGTACAGCGTCTCCGCGAACCGGGCCGGGTCGAGCCGGTCGGCCCACCGCTCGGCGAGCCGGACGTCCACGAGCAGGCCGCGGTAGTCGACCGTCACCGAGACCGACCGCGTGGGCTCGTCGGCCTGGTAGGTGTCCGACGGCTCACCGCCGCCTGCCGCGTCCAGCGCCGCGTCCGCCTGTTCGCGGAGGGTTTCGTCGTCCCCCAGCACGTCCAGGTCAGCGAGCACGAACGAGTCCCCCGACATGGGTCTCCCTTGTGATCGACAACGGCCGGAGGCTAACAGCGGATCGAGGAGATCGCCTGGTCAAACGGCACAGGGCGCGCACATCGCGGCGCTCGCCTTGACCCGTTCCCGGCGGTGATCGTATGGTCGGTGTTCCACTGTGCGACGTTCGTTCCGCTACACGGCACACTTCGGCAGGGGTGGCGATGACGGCACTGGCGAACCTGACGGTCGTCGACCTCACCCAGGTGATGGCCGGGCCTTTCTGCTGCCAGCTCCTCGGCGACCTCGGCGCGGACGTGATCAAGGTCGAGCCGATCGGTCGCGGCGACGCCACGCGGGAGGCCACCGGGCAGCGCCTGCCGAACGGGGAGAGCGCCGCGTTCCTCGCCGTCAACCGGAACAAGCGCAGCATCGCCATCGACCTGCGCCGCGCGAGCGGGCTGGCCGCGTTCCACCGGCTGGTCCGCGGCGCCGACGTGGTGGTGGAGAGCTTCCGGCCCGGCGTCGCGGCCCGGCTCGGCATCGACTACCCGGCGCTGCGGGCGATCAACGAACGGCTCGTGTACGCGTCGATCTCCGGGTTCGGGCAGACCGGCCCGTACGCGGCCCGGCCCGGCTACGACCTGATCGCGCAGGCGATGTCGGGGATCATGAGCGTGACCGGCGACGCGGGCGGGCCGCCGACGAAGTCCGGGGTGCCGGTCGCCGACCTGTCCGCCGGGCTGCTGTGCACGGTCGGCGTCCTCTCGGCCCTGATGTCCCGCATGGTCACCGGCCGGGGCCAGGCCATCGACACGTCGCTCTACGACGCGGCGCTCGCCATGTCCGTGTGGGAGACCGCCGAGCTGTGGGCCACGGGTGAACCCCCTTCCCGGCTCGGGTCCGCGCACCGCGTGAACGCGCCGTACGAGGCGTTCCCGACCCGCGACGGCCACCTCACGATCGGCGCCAACAACCAACGGCTCTGGATGCGGCTGTGTGCCGTGCTCGACCGGCCGGACCTGCTCGCCGACCCGAGGTTCGCCACCAACGGCGACCGGGTCGCCCACCGCGCCGAGCTGGCGGCGGAACTGGCGGACTCACTGTCCACAGCGGACACCGAGGAGTGGGTGCGGCGGCTGCTGGACGCCGGGGTGCCCGCCGGTCCGATCCGGGACTACGCGCAGTCGTGCGCGGATCCGCACACGCTGGCGCGCGAGATGGTCGTGGAGATGGACCACCCGGTGGAGGGCACGGTCCGCGCGCTCGGCATCCCGGTCAAGCTCAGCGAGACCGCGGGCACGATCCGCCGCGTGCCACCGGCGCTTGGCGAGCACACCGCCGAGATCCTGCGCGGCGCCGGCTACACGGCCGACGAGATCGCCGCGCTGCGGGAAGAAGGAGCCGTGGCATGACGATCGAGGTCACCGTCGACGGACCGGTCGCCACCGCGACGGTGAACCGCCCGGAAGCCCGCAACGCCATGACGATGGCGATGTACCGGGCCCTGGCCGACTTCTGCGACCGCGTCGACGCCTCCGGCGACGTGCGGGTGGCGGTGGTGCGCGGCGCGGGCGGCAAGGCTTTCGTGTCCGGCACGGACATCGCCCACTTCCGCGACTTCCGCACCGCGTCGGACGGCCTCGAGTACGAACGCGAGATCGAGGCGGTGCTGGCCCGGCTGGAACAGGTGACGGTGCCGACGATCGCGGTCGTGGAGGGCTACGCGACCGGCGGCGGGCTCAGCATCGCGGCGGCGTGCGACCTGCGCGTCGCCACCCCGTCCGCCCGGTTCGGCCTGCCGATCGCGAGGACACTGGGCAACTGCGTCTCGATGCCGACGTACGCCAGGCTCGTACACCTCATCGGCGCGGCCAGGGCGACGCACCTCATCTACACGGCGGGGTTCGTCGACGGAGCGGAGGCCGTGCGGATCGGGCTGGCGTCCGAGCTGGCCGACGACGTGGACGCCCACCTGGCCGACTTGTGCGAGCGGCTGGTGTCGCACGCCCCGCTCACGATGCGGGCGAGCAAAGTGGCCTTGCGGCGGCTGCGCGACCAGGCCCTGCCACCTGGCGAGGACCTCGTGTCGCTGTGTTACGGCAGCGAGGACTTCCGCGAGGGCGTGACGGCGTTCCTCGACAAGCGGCCACCACAGTGGCAAGGCCGGTGACCGCGCCGCATGCCCTGAAAGCGCCTTTCAGGGCATCAGGCCGGTGGGCGCCGGTAGCCGAGCGTGGCGCTGACCCGCTGCGCCGCCTCCGTGATCAGCGCGCCGTAGCGCTCCCGCAGCCCGGCAGGCATGCGGCTGCCCGGCGCGGAGATCGACAGGCTGGCCGACACGACGCCCTCGTGGTCGAAGATCGGCGACGCGACCGCCGAGATGTCCGTCCGCCACTCCCCGACGTTGGTCGCGTAGCCACGCTCACGCACCGCGGTCAGCTCCGCGAAGAAGGTGTCCCACTCGACGATCGTCGCGTCGGTGTGGCGGACGAGTTTCTCGCCGAGGAGGGTCCGGACCTCCTCCTGGGTGCGGTGCGCGAGCATCGCCTTCCCGTTCGACGAGCCGTGGAGGGGGACGGCGCTGCCGAGTGTGATCACCGCCCGGATGGGGTGGTCGGTCTCCACCTTCTCGATCAGCACCGCCCGCTCGCCCTCGAGGACCATCAGGTGCGCGGTCTCGCCCGTCTCCTTGCGCAGCTCCCGCATGATCGGCAGCGCGGCGTCGCGGACGGAGAGGTCCGCGACGGCGTGCTGTCCGATGTGGAGCGCCCGCGTCGTGAGCACCCAGCGCGTCTTCTCCGTACCGTCGGGGCAGATCCAGCCCGCTGTCCACAGTGTCTGGAGCGCGCGCTGCACCGTCGTCTTCGGCATCCGCAGCTTGCGCGCCAGCTCACCCACCCCGGCGGGTTGCGTGAACGCGACCTCCTCGAGCACCCGGAAGGCCGCGAGCACGGTCCGCATCCCCTCACTCATTCCGGCAGTCTATGCAAGACGGGTTCACAGCCAGCCCGGCAGCACGAAGATCGTCCAGGCGAGTGCCGGCGCCACGACGATCATGGACAGACCCCACCGCATCAGCCCTCGGAACACCCGGTCCCGCACCTCCGGGCCACCGCTCGCGACCACCAGCGCGCCGCTGGTGGAGAACGGCGACGAGTCGACGACCGACGACGAGATCGCCAGCGCGATGATCATCCCGACCGCGCCGATCTCACCGCCGAGCAGGAACGGCACGGCGAGCGGGATCAGTGCGCCGAGGATGCCGGTGGTGGACGCGAACGCCGACACCGCACCGCCGATGAGGCAGATCACGAACGCGGCCAGCAGCGGCACACCGATGCCCGCGACGCTCTCCCCGAGCATGTCGATCGTGCCGATCGTCTGCATGATGCCGACGTAGGTCACGACGCCGCAGATCAGCAGCACGGTCGGCCACGCCACCTCACCGACGCTCCCCTTGCAGTCGTCCGGGAACAGGACGCAGATGACCGTGGCGATGGACAGCGCGAGCAGGCCCACGTCGATGTCGAAGACCAGCGCGCCGACGACGAGCACCAGCAGACCGGCCAGCGTGACGATCCGCTGCGCGTTGAGTCCGGCGACGGCCTGGTCGGGCTCGGTCTTCGTGGCCACCGTGGTCCTGCCGGCGGGCGCGCCGCCGGAGGTGGGCTCCGGCTCGGTGTCCTGGTCGACGGTGTCGTTCGCCTGCTCCTCGCCGTCGGCCCGGCGGCTCAGCAGCTCGCGGCCGCCGAACATGAAGAACACCGCGACGCTCAGCAATGCGTTGAACAGGAACGAGCTGACCCACAGCAGACCGGGGTTGCCGGGCAGGCCGCTGCGTTCGACCACCCCGTTGGTGATCACGCCGAACACCGCGATCGGCGAGAAGCCGCCCGCGCTGGCGCCGTTGATGATGAGCAGGCCCATCAGCATCGGGTTGATGCGGTGGCGGGCGGCGAAGCTCAGGCCGATGGGCGCCATGATCGCGACCGCGCCCGGCACGACCGCGCCGACAGTCGTGAGCACGCTCGTGACCACGAACATCACCCACGGGATGAACGCGATCCTGCCGCGCACGGCCTGCACGCCGACGTGGACGAGCCAGTCGACCGTGCCGTTGCCCTTGGCGATGGCGAACAGCAGCGTCACGCCGACCAGCACCACGAACAGGTCACCGGGGAACCCGGCGAACAGGTCGTCCTCGCTCACGTCGAAAACGAGGGTGCCGAGCAGGAACGCACCGAGAAAAGCAATGGCACCCATGTTCACGGAACGCAGGGTGGCGAGCAGAACAATGAGAACAAGTCCGACGATCGAAATTATCTGCATCGACATTTCGACTCCCAACGAGGCGACGTCGACTCGGGCGGGGACATGACCAATATGGCGTGACTCACAAGGACAGTCAATAGATCACGAGAACCGACAGGAGTTGGCGATGCCATACCCGGCCGGACGGCATTTCCTGCAAATTCCCGGTCCGACAAATGTGCCGGACCGAGTGCTGCGCGCTATTTCCGCCCCCACGATCGACCACCGGGGACCCGATTTCGCGACCCTCGCGCTCGACGTGCTCGCAGCACTGAAACCGGTGTTCGGCACGACCGGCCCGGTGGTGGTCTACCCGTCGTCGGGCACGGGTGCGTGGGAGGCTGCGCTGGTCAACACGCTCAGCCCGGGTGACCGCGTCCTCGCGTTCGAGACCGGGCACTTCGCGACGCTGTGGCGGGAGGTGGCGACCAACCTCGGCCTGGACGTGGACTTCGTGCCGGGCGACTGGCGGCACGGCGTCGACCCCGCGGCCGTCACGGAGAAGCTGAGGCAGGACCCGTCGATCAAGGCCGTGTGCGTGGTGCACAACGAGACCTCGACCGGCGTGACGAGCCGCATCCCGGAGATCCGGGCCGCGATCGACGAGGCGGAGCACTCGGCGCTGCTGCTCGTGGACACCGTGTCCTCGCTCGGTTCGGTCGACTACCGGCACGACGAGTGGGGCGTCGACGTCACGGTTTCCTGTTCCCAGAAGGGTTTGCTGCTGCCACCCGGGCTGGGCTTCAACGCGGTGAGCGAGAAGGCGCTGCGTGCGGGCGGCGGGTTCGCGAAGTCCTACTGGGACTGGCGGCCGATCCTCGCCGCGAACGAACGCGGCTACTTCCCCTACACCCCGCCGACGAACCTGTTGTACGGCCTGAAGGAAAGCCTCGCGCTCCTGAACGAAGAGGGCCTGGACAACGTGTTCGCCCGGCACCTGCGGCACGCGAAGGCCACCCGCGCGGCCGTCCGGGGCTGGGGCCTCGAGGTGCTGTGCCTCGACGACCGCGAGCACTCCCCCGTGCTCACCGCGGTGCTCGTGCCCGACGGCCATGACGCCGACAAGATCCGCGCGCTGATCCTCGACCGGTTCAACATGTCGCTCGGCACCGGGCTCGGCAGGCTCGCGGGCCGCGTGTTCCGCATCGGGCACCTCGGCCACTTCAACGACGTGTCCCTCGCGGGCACGCTCTCCGGCGTCCAGATGGGACTGACCATCGCGGGCCTGTCCGTCGACCCGGCCGGGATCACCGCCGCGCTGCACGTCCTGGAATCGGCATGAGCATCATCGGGCAGCTGCGGCGCGACGTCGGCGGCGAGGTCATGGCCGACGACTACACCCGGCAGCTCTACGCCCGCGACGCCAGCATGTACTCGATCACCCCGCAGGCGGTGGTGTTCCCGCGCGACGCCGACGACGTGGCCGCCGTGGTCGCCGCCGCCCGCGACCACGCGGTGCCGGTCACCGCGCGCGGTGCGGGCACGAGCCTCGCCGGGCAGACCGTCGGACCGGGCATCGTGCTCGACCTGTCCCGGCACATGAGCCGCATCCTTTCGCTCGACCCGGAGGCGGGTGTCGCCCACGTACAGCCGGGGGTGGTGCAGGACCAGCTGAACCGGGCGGCGGCGAAGCACGGGCTGATGTTCGGGCCGGACACCTCCACCAGCAACCGCGCCACGGTCGGCGGGATGATCGGCAACAATTCGGCGGGCAGCGGGTCGGTGCGCTACGGCATGACCATCGACCACGTCCGCGAGCTGGACGTCGTGCTGTCCGACGCCTCCACCGCCCACTTCGCGCCCGGCACGACGGCCGGCGACGGGCTGGCCGGGGCGCTGCACCGGGAACTGCCGAAGCTCCTCACCGAGCACGAGCACGCGATCGCCACCGGCTACCCGCGGTTCTGGCGCCGCGCGGGCGGCTACCGGCTCGACCGGCTCGCCGCCGACTTCGACCTCGCGAAGTTCGTCGTCGGCTCGGAGGGCACGCTCGTCGTCGTCACGAGCGCGGTCGTCGGCCTCGTGCCGAAACCGAAGCGGACCGTCATCGCGGTCGGGCACTTCACGTCCACACAGGCCGCGATCGCCGCCACCGAGGACGCGCTCGCGTGCGACCCGGCCGCGGTCGAGCTGATGGACCGCACGATCCTCGACCTGTCCCGCCAGAAGATCGAGTACGCCGCGCTCGGCACCATCCTGGAAGGCGACCCGGAGGCGCTGCTGTTCGTCAGCTTCACCGGCGACGACGAGCACGAGCTCACCGGCCGCCTCGCACACCTGACCTCGTTGTGGCGCAAGCACAACCACGGCTACCACACCCTGGAGGCGATCACCCCGGCGCAGCAGTCGTCGCTGCTGAAGGTCCGCAAGTCCGGGCTCGGGCTGCTGATGGCGGCGAGTGTCGGCGCGCGGCGGCCGCTCGCGTTCGTCGAGGACACCGCCGTCGACCCGAAGCACCTGCCCGAGTACACGGCGCGCTTCGCCGAGGTGCTCGACCGGCACGGGCTGAAGGCCGGGTTCTACGGCCACTGTTCGGTGGGCTGCCTGCACATCCGCCCGTTCGTCGACCTCACCGACCCCGACGGCGTCGCGACCATGCGGTCGGTCGCCGAGGAGATCAAGGACCTCGTCCGCTCCTACGGCGGGGTGAACTCCAGCGAGCACGGCGACGGCCTGGCCCGCAGCGAGTTCAACCGCGAGCTGTTCGGCGACGACCTGTACGAGGCGATGCGCCGCGTGAAGGGCCTGTTCGACCCGGCGAACGTGCTGAACCCGGGCAAGATCGTCGACGCGCCGTCGATGACAGAGCACCTGCGCGACCCGGCGCTGCCGCAGGCGGTCCCGTTCCGCACGCACCTGGACTTCGAGGTGGTCGGCGGCATGCGCGGCGCGGCCGACCGGTGCATGAACATCGGGCTGTGCCGCAAGACCGACGCGGGCGTGATGTGCCCGTCGTACATGGCGACCCGTGCCGAGGAGGACTCCACCCGCGGCCGCGCGAACGCGCTCGTGCACGCGCTGTCCCAGGCCGACCCGAAGGCGGCGCTCGGCGACGACCGACTGCACGAGGTGCTCGACCTGTGCCTGATGTGCAAGGCGTGCAAGAGCGAGTGCCCGCTCGGCGTGGACATGGCGAAGCTGAAGAGCGAGGCCCTGCGCCACCGCCACGACACCCACGGCACACCGCTGCGGTCGCGGGTGTTCGGCGGCATCCGGTTCCTGAACCGGCTCGGCTCGGCGACCGCGCCGCTGTCGAACCGGACGGGTCTCGTGCGCGGCCTGATGGAGAAGCGGCTGGGCATCACGGCGAAACGACCGCTGCCGAGGTTCGAACGCGTGAACCTCGTGCGGTGGTTCCGCAAGCGGCCCGCCGCGGAAGGCAAGCGCGAGGTGACGTTCCTCGCGGACTCGTTCACCACCTACACCGAACCCGGGGTCGGCCGCGCCGCCATCGAGCTGCTGGAGCTGGCGGGCTGTCGCGTGCGGCTGTCCGACGGGTGCTGCGGCCGGTCGAGCCTGTCGAAGGGCCTCCTCGACGACGCGCGGAAGAAGGCGAGCGCGCTGGTCGCCGGGCTGGCGGGCGAGGGGACGATCGTGGGCTGTGAACCGTCGTGCGTGCTGTCACTGCGGGACGAGACGCTGTCGCTGCTGCCGTCCGATCCGGGGGCGCGTGCGGTGGCGGACCGGGTGCGGCAGGTGGAGGAGCTGATCACCGAGGCCATCGACGCAGGCGACCTGGAGCTGTCGGCGGACGCGTGGCCTGCGGGCAGGAAGATCCTGTACCACGGGCACTGCCACCTCAAGGCGGACGTCGGAACGGCCGCGACACTCGCGTTGCTGCGCCGCATCCCGGGCGCGGTGGTCGAGGAGGTGGACGCGGGCTGCTGCGGCATGGCGGGCTCGTTCGGCTTCGAGGCCGAGCACTACGAGACGTCGATGGCCGTCGGCGAGGACCGGCTCTTCCCGGCCGTCCGCGCGGAACCGGAGGACACGGTGATCGCGGCGACCGGCGTCTCGTGCCGCCAGCAGATCGGCCACGGCACCGCCCGCCGCGCCCATCACCCCGTCGAGCTGGTGCTGGCCGCGGTCAGGCGGTAGCCGCGGCGTGGGTCCCCGAACCAGCTTGCCGTACGTGACGGTGGTCAGCAGCCGTTTCACGTCGACGGCCAGGCCTGCGCCGTGCGACACGTGAAACGCGACTGCGCGGTGACCATCGACGCGCACCCGCACGCGGTCGGCTAGCCGAGGCGGATCCGGCGCGGCAGGCTCCCGGACCCCAGGAGCGCCACCAACGGCACGGCCGTACAGACCGCCGTCGCGACCAGGAGGTTCGCGTTGCTGGGCAGCACGAGCATGAGCAGGCTCACCACGACGGGCACGGAAAGCACCAGTGCCGCCCGTCTGCCTTCCCGGGTGCGCGCACCTCCGGCCACCACGACACCGGTGGCGAGCACCGCCAGGGCCAGAGCCCAGAGCGTCATCCTGACCGGCCCGTGCTGCGCCGTCGTGATGTCCATCGGGTGGAACAGCACGCCGTACGTGCCGAGCGACTTCATGACCAGCACAACACTCGTCCCGACCGCCGCGACGAGCACGACGATCCGCCTGCCACCGACCAGCTCCCACCCGCGAGCGGGCCCGGGCGACCAGGTCAGTGCGACGGCGACCAGCACGCCGAGCAACATCCAGCCCGTGGTGACGACCACGCTGTCCCAGAACAGCGGGTACCCGAGCACGGCGGCCGCCAGGAACGCCGGCGTGCCGAGCCACGCGCCGACCGCGGCGGCGCGCCGCTTCCGGAACAGGCTCAGCACCGCCACCACGCCCCAGATCGCCCACACCGGCGCGCCGGGGAACTCGAGGATCGCCGTGGACAGCCGCCAGACCGAGCTCCCGGCCACGAGCCTGTCCAGCACGGTGGCGGCACCCGCCAGCATCACGATGGGGCCGAGCAGACTGACGATCGCGAGCACGTCGCGGTGGTCGATCCCGCCGTCCATGCCCACCATCCGGCGCAGGTGCAGACGCAGCGCACCCCGCAGCAGGTCGACGGTTTCCTTGCCGCTGGGACCCGAGCCTGCGAGGAGGACGCCGAGCATCTCGTCCTCATGCCGCTCGCGGTGATCACGCGGGTACCACGCGAGGAGCTTCCGGTAGTGCCGTTCGTTCACGCTGTTCCTCCCGTGAGCCGCGCGCGGAGACGCTGCCGCGCCGCACGGGTGTGTGCGGACAGCTTCTCCACCTCGGCGGCCAGCCTGGCGGCACCGGGTTCGGTCAGCCGGTAGTAGCGCCGGAGCCTGCCGTCCACGACCTCCTCGCGGTCGACGTCCACCCACCCGTCCGAACTGAGCCGGTCCAGCGCGGCGTACAAGGTCCCTGCCTGCAGCGAGACGCGACCTTGGGAGATCTCCTCGACGTCACGCAGGATGCCGTAGCCGTGCTGAGGTCTGGCAGCCAGCGCGGTGAGGATCAGGAAGGTCGGCTCCCGCAGCGGTGTGGTCGCGCTCATGCCTGCCGGCCCGTCCGAACGCGGCGGGGCAGCCCGCCCAGAGCCAGGAGCACCACGACCGGCACGCCGTAGCAGACCGCCATCTGCAGCATGAGGCGCGAATACATGGGCACCATGAGCATGAGCACGCTCACCAGGGCGGGCACCGACAGCACCAGCGCCGCGCGGCGACCCTCCCGCGTCCGCGCGCCCGCCGCCACCAGGGCACCGGCGACCAGCGCGGCCAGCCCGAGGAACCACCGCGCCAGTCCTCCGTTCCCCTGGACGAACGTCACTAGTTCCAACGGGAAGAACAGCAGGCCGTACTGCCCGAGCGACGTGACGACCAGCACGGCGCTCACCGCGACCGCCGCGACCAGCACCGCGAACCGCCTGCCACCGACCAGTTCCCAGCCACGGGCCGGGCCGGGCGACCAGGTCAGCGCGACGGCGACCACGGCCCCCAACAGCAGCCAGGCGGCGTAGAAGACCACCGACGCCCAGAACCATCCCATCGCGTACACCGCGGCGACCACGAAGCCCGCGGTGCCGAGCCACGCGCCGACGGCGGCGGCGCGCCGCATCCGGAACGCGCACAACACCGCCACCACGCACCAGATCGCCCACGCCGGGCCGGCCGGGTTCTCGACGAGGTCCCACCGTGACAACCCGATGCCCGCACGCAGCTTGAACAGCACCCGGTCCACCATCGGGGCGGCACCGGCCAGCAGCACGACCGGGCCGAGCAGGCTCACGATCGCGAGCACGTCCCGGTGGTCGATCCCGCCGTCCATGCCCACCGTCCGCCGCAGGTGCAGCCGCAGCGCACCCAGCAGCAGGTCGGCGGTCTCCTTGCGGCTGGGCCGGGTCCGGTCCTCCGCACCGGCCAACAGCACGCCGAGCATCTCCTCGCCGTGCCGCTCGCGGTGGTCCCTCGGGTACCAGGCCAGCAACCGCCGGTACCGGTCAGCGAGATCTCTGTTTGGCATGATCAGTTTTATATACCGATCAATTGACTATGGCAAGGGCGCCAGCATGCCGTGCCGCACGAGGTCGCGGACGATCGGAAGTGCGGCGTCGGTGTCGATGCCGTCGTACACGATCTCCAGCAGGGCCAGCAGGTCCTCGAGCGGCAGCGCGCCCCGGCAGCCCGCGAGCAGCTTCGCTGTTGGCTCATCGACCTCGTGCTGCCAGCCGGGACCGTCGGTGCGGTGGAGCCTGCGCACGAGCGGCGCCCAGCCCTCGTCGTCCGGCGCCGAGACCTCCTCCAGCACCACGGTCGGCGGCACGGTGAACCGGGTCTGCGCGAGCCGGTCGTCGTTGGCGCGCAGCCACGCCACGTTGTCCAGCCACCGGGACGCCTCGGGTCCCAGCGGGTCGTCGTAGGCGTGCCGCAGGTCCTCGCACACGACCTCGACGTCGGCGGCGTCCGTACGACGCAGCGTCACGTACCCGAAACCGACGCCGTCGACGTCGTTGCCCGCGAACCAGTCCAGCCAGGCGCCCGCCTTCGCACGCCCCTCCGGCGAACGCGGGTCGATGCCCGCGTCCCGCAGCCAGGTGCCGACGTACAGGGCCGGATCGGCCACGTCCCGCTGCACGAACCACGCGTCGACGCCCGGCGGCAGCCACGACGCGACCCGCTCCGCCCAGTCCTCGCCGTCGCGGTGCAACCATGACGCGAGCAGCTGCCCGACCCCACCCTCGGCGAGCAGCGCGGGCAGGCGGCGGACGACGAGCGCGCTGGCGTCATCACCGGCGAGCCCGGAGTCGCGGTAGGTGTAGTCGACGCGCGCGGGCCCGACGACGAACGGCGGGTTGCACACGATCTGGTCGAACCGCCTGCCTGCCACCGGGTCGAACCACGGCCCCTCGACCAGCTCGACGTCCAGCTCGTTGAGCCGGAACGTGCCCCGCGCGACAGCGAGCGCCCTCGGCGACAGGTCGGTCGCGGTGATCCGCTCGGCGTGGGTGCTCGCGTGCAGTGCCTGGACACCGCAGCCGGTGCCCACGTCGAGCAATGTACCGACGGGACGGCGCGCGGTGGCGCGGGCGAGGTTGATCGACGCGTGCCCGACTCCCAGCACGTGGTCCTCCGGCACCGTGCCGCCCCGGTGGTCGGCGTCGAGATCGGCGACCACCCACCAGCTCTCCCCGTACGGCCGGATGTCCAGCCCGGCCCGCCCGTCCGCGGTCAGCACCTCGTTCGCGACGGCGTCGGCGAGGTCCACGGACCCGAACGCGGACCGGATGGCGCTTTCCCCTTCTGCGTCACCGAGCAGGAACAGGCGGATGAGGGTGCCGAGGTCCCCGGCGTCACGGCTGGCCCGCCGCGCGGGTTCGGGCTCGCCACGGCTGAGCGCGGCGTGGGCCTGCCCACCCAGCGCGCCGACGACACCGTCCGGGGTGTAACCAGCGGTCAGGAAGGCGTCACGCAACCGGGAACACAGGTCAGCGGAAAGGTCAGGAAGCACGAACGGATGCTGTCACGCCCCGCCCGAGCCCGCGATCGGGGCCGAAAGCGTCTTTTCAGGGCATTGGGGATCCCTAGACTGGTGCGGTGACCGACCCGGACGCCGAACTCCGTGCCTGGGCGCCGAAAACCGGCGACTCGACGCTGCCCGGGCCGCGCCTGCCCGGCTACAGCGACTTCCGGCTCGTCGCGGAGGGCGGTGAGGGCACCGTTTATCGCGCGCGGCAGGACGGCCTCGACCGGTTCGTCGCGGTCAAGGTGCTGACCGTCGAGGACCCGGCGCGGCTCGCGCGGTTCCGGCGGGAGCTGGAGATCACCGTGCGGCTCGGCCGCCAGCACCCGCACATCGTCACGGTGATCAACACGGGCACGACGCCGGACGGGCGGCCGTGCATCGTGATGGAGTACCACGACCTCGGGTCGCTCCACGACCGGCTGCGGGAACGCGGCCCGCTGCGGGTCGACGAGGTGGTGGCGGCCGGCACCGCGGTCGCCGACGCGCTGGCCTTCGCCCACGCGCAGGGGTTCCTGCACCGCGACGTGAAGCCGCAGAACATCCTCGTGCTGCCGACCTCGTACGTGCTGGCCGACTTCGGCATCGCCAGGATGGCCGACGCCGCGAACACGTCGTCGCTGCAGCTGGTGAGCTACCGGCACGCGGCACCGCAGATGCTCGACGGCGCGGAACCCTCCCCCGCCGACGACCTGTGGTCGCTCGGCTCGACGCTGTACACGCTGCTCGACGGCGCACCACCGTTCGCCACCGACGACGACACGGTGCTGTCGTACCTGGCACGCGTGCGGTCGACCGACCCGAGACCGCTGTCACGTCCCGACGTCCCACCGGAGCTGACCGCGATCCTCATGCGGTGCCTGGGTAAACGCCGCGAGGACCGCTACCCGGACGCCGCGGCACTGCGCACGGCACTGGCGGCGGTCGACACCCGAGGTTGGACCCCGTCGGTGCCGATCGCCGACTTCGGCCCTCGGCCGGCGGCACCGCTGCCGGAGATCCCACCGGACATCCCGGACCCGACCGAACGCGACCTCACGGAGGCGGGCCCGGGCAGCGCACTGGCCGGACTGACCGTTAGGCTGCCGGACGCGCCGCAACCACCACCGCCACCGCCCAAGTTCACGCCGCCACCCCCGGAAGAGCCCGCACCGCAACGGAAAAGCAGGAAGGGCCTGGTCTTCGGATTGGCCGCCGTCCTCGCCGGGATCGCCGTCGGTGTGGTCGCGACCGTCCTCAATGGACCCGATGGGCAGACCGCGCAGCCACCGGCCACCACCTCGCCGACGTCGACGACCACCACGACGTCGACCACCACTCCTCCTGCCACCGGTGGAAACCCGGCCTTCGCGCCGACCCTGCGACCCCTCGACGACCAGGGCGAGAGCGTGACACTCACGTGGACCGACCCAACGGACGGCAACGCGGAGTTCGTCGTCGTGGACGCCACCGCCGAGCAGGGGCAGGCGATCACCCAACTACCCGCCGGCGCCACGACCTACCGGGTAGAGAGCCTGGACCCGGCGGCGGAGCGGTACTGCTTCGTGGTCCTGGCCATCGGCCTGGACAACCCTGCCGACGACCGAGGCGCATCGGACCGACTCTGCACAAACCGCTAACGCTCCATCCACCGCCTGTTCTCGGCTGCTGGCTGGTGGTGGGGTGGCTGTGGGGATGTCCTCGGCGGACGCGCGTCCCGCCCGGTTGGCTTTTCGTGCCCTGAAGGTGTTTCGGGACGTGCCCGATGTCACGAAGGGGTCCTTCATCGCACCGACCCTTACGAAGGACGCCTTCATCACGTTGAGCGCAACGAAGGGGTCCTTCATCGCATCGAGCGTTACAAAGGGGTCCTTCGGGCCATCGGCGGGATGGAGGTGCGGGCGCACACTCACAAACGAGAGAAGAGAAGCCGGACGCAAGCCCACACCACTCCCGAAGATGCCAACCCGCAAGGCCATCCCGGAGACCTGCCCCTCCGGCGAGGAGCCGCCGGAGGCAAAGCCCGTCCGGCGAGGACAAACCACACCATGCAGAACGTCCGGCGAGCACAACGACCAGACCAACGTGTGGCCACAAGCACTACCGACGCCACAACACCCGCGGATCCACCGCCCAGAACACCCTGCGATACCAGGGAACCCGACGCCGCAACTCAGCCCGAACCTGCCGCGCCAACGGCCAAGCCGTCCCTCCCGACGGCACAGGCGAAGGCGCGAACGCGGCCCGGTCGGCCAGTGCCGCCACCCCGACCGCACCCGGGATGGCCAGGTCCGCCGCGATCTCCGGGGCCGGCCGGTGCCGCGCGGGTGACCGTCCCGCCAGCAACAGCGAGTCCAGCACGTACGCCCACGCACCGGTCGCCCCGGCCCGCCGCAGTCGCAGCCGCCGCCCGGCCCGCAACATCCCCAGGACCGCGACGACGAGCACCGGCACCCCGGCCACGAGCAGGTACCACGGCCTGGCGGCGGAACCCGCGGCCGCGGCGGCGGGTTCCGGCGTGGGCGGCGCCGGCAGCGGCGGCCCGGTCGTGTCCGGTGTCGACGGGGTCGGGGTCGGGGTGGCCAGCCGGTTGATCACCGCACGCCGCGACGCGGAGCCGGGCCCGTCGTCCGTGCCCGACACCGGGTCGAACGGCACCCAGCCCCAGCCCGCGAAGTACACCTCCGGCCAGGCGGTCGCGTCGCTCGCGCGCACCACCGCCACCCCGCCCGCGCCGGGCGGCACCGGCCGGAAGCCGACCACGAGCCGGGTCGGCAACCCGACCGCGCGGGCCAGCACCGCGTACGCGGACGCGAACTGCTCCGCCGTGCCCTCCCCCGCACCCGGCGAACCCGGTGCGCCGAACAGGAACGTCTCCAGCCGCGCGTACGACGACCCGACCGGCGCGTCGGCCTCCGGGGTCCGGCCCGCGCGCACGACCTCCTCGATCGCGACCGCCTTCTCGAACGGGGTGCGGGCGTCGGCGACCGTGCGCCGCGCGTACTCGGCGAGCGAGTACGGCAGGCCGGGCAGCGCGAGGTACCGGCGTGCGGCGGCCGCGTCGGGCACGCCTGCCGCGAGCAGGTCGGCGTCCTCCGGTGCGTCCACTGTGGAACTGACGGTGTAGGTGAAACCCTTGCGCGGCCAGGAAGGCAGGACCATCGACCCGGAGTCGGGGTCGACGACGGCCGCGCTCACGCTGGTCGTGGCCGGTCTGCCGGTCGTCGGCAGCCACGGCACGGCGAGGTCGCCGATGGTCACCTCGACCTGGGTCTCGGTGCGCCGGGCCCCGTCGGGCAGGCGCGGTGGGGCGACCGTGCCGAGCGGGCTGTACAGCGAGGACGCGCGCCAGGTGGCGCCGGTGTAGTCGGCGAGCGCGACGAGCCGGGTCGGTGTCGCGGGACCACGCACGCGGAACAGTTCGGTGTCGCCGCGCGCGGCCCAGGACGCGAGCTGCGGCAGCGGGCTCGCCACCGGCAGGTCGGTCACGGGCGGCGTGACGAGCGTCCGGGGTTCGAACGGGGCGCGAGCAGGCAGAAGCGTTGCCACCACGGCGAAAGCGGCCAGCCCGACCACGAGCGCGGCGGAGAGCGCGGCGGGCCGGTCGACCACGACCCACCCGACCGCGATCACGGCGAGCAACGCGAGCGCGCCGAACCCGTGCGGGTCGGCCTGGCCCGCGGTGAGGAGCGCGGCGGCGACGTACAGGACGGCCCCGCCGGCCGCGGGCACGACGAGCGCGCGAGCGGCCACGGTCAGGGCGCTCACGAGGGCGACCGCCACGACCAGCAGGACACCGGGCACGAGCAGCTCCGGTGTGGCCGGCGCGGGCCGGGGTGCGGTGAGCAGCCGGGGCACGGAGTCGAGCACGGCGTCGAGCGGCCCGGCCGCCGGCGCGACGTAGTGGGCCCCGACGACGGAGACGGTCAGCACGACGAGCACGGTGATCCCGGCAGGCACCCGCAGCACCCCCGCACCGAGCACGATGGCGTAGGTGACCGCCACCGCGGCGACGAACACGAGGACCGCGAGGGCCCCGGCCCATCCCGCGGCGAGCTGCACCGCCCCGGCGACGAGCACCGCGGCCGACCACCCGACGCGCACGGTCATCGCGCCACCACCGCGTCCCACAGGGAAAGCACGTCCTCCGCGCGGGGCCCGGTCAGCACGAGCACCGTCCCGGCCGCCGTCGTCGTCGGCTCCTGCGCCGCCCCGTCCACGACCAGCACCACCCCGGCCGACGCCCGCCCCGCCGCCAGCAGCAGCGGCGCCTGCTCCGCCCCGGGACCCGAGATCACCGCCACCACGTCGAGCTCCCGCACCGGCACCGACGCAGCACCGCCGTCCACCAGCCCGGCATCCGCCAACGCGGCCAGCACGTGGTCGGTGTCGCCGGCCACCTCGAGAGCGATGGCCCCGGACGCCGAGAGCAACCGCGCCGGGTGCCCGGCCCCGACCGCGGTGCTGAGCAGCGACGCCGCCACGTCCACGGCGTCCTCGAACCCGTCGGTGTCCGGGTGGCTGCCGACCCGGTCGTCGAGCAGGACGGCCAGGTGCGGCCGTGCCGGGTCGGCGTCCTCGCGCACCATCAGCGTGCCGGTCCGCGCGCTGGTCGCCCAGTGCAGCCTGCGCAGGTCGTCGCCCGGCACGTACTCCCGCAGCCCCACCAGGTCGGTGCCGCCCCGCTCCACCCGTTCGTCCGCGCCGACCTGACCGCGCCGCACCCCGGACGGCAGCCCGCGCACCGGCAGCACCCTCGGCACCACCCGGACCTCGACCGCCTCTCCCAGCAGGGCACGTGAGCCCGCGAGCCCGGCCAGCCCGTGCCTGCGCAGTTCGAGTGGCCCGACCGGCAGCACCCCGCGGCGCACGGTCGGGATCGGGTACTCGACCGTCGTGCTCACCCCGGCTCCCAGCAGGGGCACGGCCACCGGCACCGGTTCGCCGCCGACGGACTCGACCGCGTCCAGCCGCACCGGCAGCCGCCTCGCCGTGCTGGTCAGCTCGAGCGTCCCGGTGCACGTGCCGAGCCGGTGCACCGTCCTCGGCCGTACGGCCCGCGCCGCCCGCACCGGCACGGGCACCACGACGCTCGCGACCCCGGCGGCGACCAGCGCCACCAGCGCGAGCCCGAGCCCCGCCACCCCCGGGTACCGCCACGACAGGCCGAGCCCGGCCAGCACGGCACCGAGCACGAGCGCCCCGGTGCCACGCCACGTCAGCCGGATCATGACGGCCGCGGCACCGGGACGCGCTCCACGGCCGCCGCCAGCACGTCCGCTGTCGTGGTGCCTGCCAGCAGCGCCTCCCTGGTGAGCACCAACCGGTGCGCGAGCACGGGCGCGGCGAGCCGCTGGATGTCGCTCGGCACCACGAAATGCCTGCCCTGTGCGGCCGCGTACACCTGCGCGCACCGCACCATGGCCCGGAGCCCACGTGTGCTGGCACCGAGCCGCAGCGCGGGGTCCGCACGGGTCGCGGTGCCCAGTTCGCCGATGTAGCCCAGGATCGGCTCGGCCACGTGCAGCCCGGCGAGCAGCCTGCCGTAGCCGGTGACGGCCTGCGGGCTGGTCACGGTCGGCACCTGCGCCACCCGGCCCGCGGTGCTGCCGGGCCGCAACACGTCCAGCTCGTGCGCGGGTTCCGGGTAGCCGATCGACGTGCGCACCATGAACCGGTCGAGCTGTGCCTCCGGCAGGCGGTAGGTGCCGTCGAGGTCGATGGGGTTCTGCGTGGCCACCACCAGGAACGGCTCCGGCACGGCGTTGGCGACGCCGTCGACGGTGACCGTGCGCTCCTCCATCACCTCCAGCAGCGCGGACTGGGTCTTCGCGGCGGCCCGGTTGATCTCGTCCGCCAGCACGACGTTCGCGAACACCGGGCCCGGCCGGAAGCTGACCTGGCCGGTGCGCGGGTCGTACACCGAGGTGCCGGTGACGTCCGACGGCAGCAGGTCGGGGGTGAACTGCACGCGCCGCGACAGCCCGCCGAGCGCACCGGCGA
Organism: Actinophytocola algeriensis; assembly: GCF_014203735.1. Classification (GTDB taxonomy): domain Bacteria; phylum Actinomycetota; class Actinomycetes; order Mycobacteriales; family Pseudonocardiaceae; genus Actinophytocola; species Actinophytocola algeriensis. The sequence continues at coordinate 310,886 of NZ_JACHJQ010000002.1, forward strand.
CCGCGCGGGCGAGCGTGGTCTTCCCGGTGCCCGGCACGTCCTCGAGGAGCACGTGCCCGCCGGCGAACAACGCGACCAGCACGAGGTCGATCACGTCGCGCTTGCCGCGGACCGCGGTCTCCACCGCGTCCCCCACCTGGGTGTGCAGCACCTGGAACGCGGTGATCTCGTGCTCGCCGACGCCCTGCCCGGTGACCGCGGTCATGACTCGTTCCTCCTTGTGTACAAGAAAACCGCGATGACCAGCAGGCCGAGCCCAGCACCCGCCTGCCCGAAGTCGATCGGCTTCGCCACCGGCGACAGTTCGACGATCTTGCCGGTACCGAAGCAGGCGTACTTGCCGCACGTGGGTTCCCTCGGCCCCCGCACCGTCTTCGCCGCCGAGTCCACCGACTGGCTGCCGTCGCTCGCGTGCGCCCGGACCACGAGCCGGTTGCTGCCTTCCTCGACCCCGATCTGGGCGGAGGTCGCCGAGCAGGCGATCGCCACCGAGTAGCCCTGGGTCGTGTTGACGAGCTGGCAGCTCCCGTTGTGGCTCGCCCAGTCGCCGGGCGGGCTCAGCGCGACGAGACGGGTGTAGTCCTGCTGCCCGTTCGGCGCCGTGACCGTGCCGATGATCACCGCGCCCGCGGCGGGCATGGACGGCGGAGGTGGCGGATCCGGCGGAGGTGGCGGCGCGGGCGGGTTCGTGGTGGTCGGCGCCGGGTTCGTGGTCGTGGGGTTCGTGGGCGTCGGGTTCGTGGTGGTCGGCGCCGGGGGCTGGGTCGTGGGCTGCGACTGCCGCGGCGGCACGTTCCAGGAGCCGGTGCCCGCGGTGCCGCGCCCCGCCCGGTTGGTCGCGGTGACGGTGATGTCGAGCCTGCCGTTGTCGCAGAACGTGCTGTCCGCGCACGGGACCGTGAGCCGCGCGCTCGTCTCCGTGGTCTGCGTGGTCTGGCTGCCGCCGGTGAAGTCGCCGCTCACGACGACCGTGTACGAGGTGATGGGGCCGCCGTTCTCGGTGGGCACGCCCCAGCTGACGGTGGTGGTCAGCTCGGTGTCGGAGCGGCTGCCGAGCATCGCGGTGATCCCGGGTGGCGCGCCGGGCGCACCGCGGTTCCCACCGCCGGGCTGGGACGGTCCGGTGGTGGTGCCGGGTCCTGGCGCTCCGGGTGGCCTCGGCTGGTCCCCGCGGCCACCGGGCCGTGTCGGCTCTTCCGGCCGCGGGCTCGGGCGCGGCGGGGTGGGCACCTCCGGCATCGGCGGCCGGTCCGGGTTGACGACGGGCAGCTCCGGGCTGCGGATGGTGACCGGCCTGGTGGACCCGTCGGAGTCGACGATCACGCCGCGCTCGGCGCCCGGCGCGCTGATGAACAGGCGGCCGTCGTCGAACACCAGCTGTGGGTCCATTCCGCCGGGAGTGGCGATGTCCTGCGCGGCGCGGCTGCCGGACCGGTCCAGCACGAGCACCTTGCCCGCCCCGAGGCACGGCACGTAGACGCGGTCGCGGAACACGACCGGCCGCCCCGGCCGCGCACACCCGAGCGCGGCGACGTCGACCCGCACGACCCGGTCCCCCGCCACCAGCACCACGATCCCCTGCCCCGGCACGGACGCAGGCACGAGCCCGGCCGGACTGCTTTGCGCGGCAAGCACTTCCCTCGGCAGCCGCGACGTCGCCCCGGCCACGTCCTGCCCGGTGCCGACCTGGCGGACCACGCCGCCGTCGAGCCCGAACAGCGTGACACCCCTGCTGTGCGGGACGAGGACGGTCGCCGGGCCCGCGCCACGCACGACGTCGTCGGACTTCTCGTCGAACGCCTGGTCGTCGTCGGACCACTCGAGCGCGTGGAGGTGCCCGTCGTGGTCGACGGCCCACACGGTGCCCTCGTCGTCGACCACCACGTCGGCGAGCGGAAGCCCGGCCCGCCAGGGCTTGCCGACGTCCACGAGCGTCACGGGATCGGCGTTGGTGATCGTGCCGGCGGCGCGGTCGACCACGTACACCCGGCCCTCGGAGACGAGCACCTTGCTGGTGGCACCCGGCGGCGCCTGCCGCCGCCCGCTGGCGAGCAACGTCGCGAGGTCGATCACGGTGATCTGCCCGCTCCGCCGGTCGAGCACGACGAGCACGCCGTCCTTCTGCGTGATCTCCAGCTGTGCGTCACCACCGCTGACCTGCAGCCGCACCTCAGGTCGCCCGGAGGCGGGGTTCACCTGGACGACCTCACCCCTCGGGTCGTCCGGCAGCCAGGTCAGCCCGTCCGAGACGTCGACCGCCGTCCGCGCCACCCCGGTCCCGAGCACGGCACCGGCGATGAGCAGCACCCCGAGCGACGCGGCCCCGAAACTGGCCGAGTCACGCACGCGCCCTCGCGTGCCGAACAAACGCCGGGCAATCCCCTGAAGCACGGCCATTTCCCCAAGTCTCCCCGACCTGCGCGCGCGAGATGCTACCGAGTCGGTCCGTCAAGGACCATCGGAACCGATGTCTCGGTGCCGCTTCGTCTTCGGAGCACTCGCACGCAGGGATTGGCGGGGATGTCGCCGCGCGGCGCGGTAGGCGCCATCCGGGTCAACGGCCGATGGCAGGCCCCGCGTCGAGGAGTTTGAAGTTCGTGTTGGTGCGGCCATCGTCCGGGGTGTTCTCGCCGTCGTGGAGGACGAGCAGGCCGTTCGGGTAGGCGCGGCCCAGCGGTGTGGTGCTGACGGCGGCGCCGTCGCTGTGCTCGACGCTGTCCACCCGCCCGTCGGCGACCGCGAAACCGCTCCTGTACCGGAGTCCGTCGCGGGTGATGTCGTACCTCGCGAAGGTGCTGTCGCCCTGGCTGGAGGCCAGCAGGGTGCGGCGGTGGCCGTACGCGATCGTGAGGCCTTCCGCGTCCGCGCTCAGGTGGGTGCCCGCCTCCGGGGGCGGCGGCGCGGTCGGCGTGCACTCCTCCGTCTCCTCGTCGTACACCGCGGGCCGGCCGTACTCGCGGACCCGGTCGACCAGGACCGGTTTGCCGAAGCCCTTGCGGGACAACGGGATGCGCCAGATGCCGACATCTTCCTGGGCCGCGTAGAGCACGTCGTCCGTGCGGTCCACGACCATGCCCTCGACCTGCGGCCGCTCCCCCGGCTCGAGGCACGGGGTCCACGTGCCGCCACCGACGGCGAACTCGGCCGGGAGGTCGAGGACGGCCTTCCGGTGGTAGGTCACGCCGTCCGGGGTGACGGCGAGGCGGAACAGGCCCAGCCGTGTCTCGTTGCGCCTGCTCGCCACCACCCACGGGGCACCGCCCTCGGGGCCGGCCCACGTCGCGAGGCCGTACGCCGTGTGCTGCTCGGCCACCTCGGCCTCGTCGGTGCTGAACGCGAGCGGCGGGTTCGGCACGGTCACCTCGGTGAGCACCTGCCCGGCACCGGGATCGATCCGGTACACCCGGAGGCGGTCGAGGCCGCGGTCGCTGACGATCGCGTACCGGCCGACGACGTCGACGTTGTTGAAGCGGCCACCGGGCGCGGTGTCGAGGTGCTGCAGCTCGCGGCCACGCAGGTCGACGGCGGTGAGGCCACCGTTCTTGAGGGTGCCGACCACGACGCTCTCGGCGGGCCGGTCCGGGTTCACCCAGATGGCGGGGTCGTCGGCGTCGGCGTCGCCACCCGCCTCGTCGTCGTAGTTCGGGGCGGTCTCCGCCCGGGCGTCGAGGCGGTCGACGGGGCTCGCCGCGGCGGTGGACGGGACTGCCAGGAGCGCCGCCAGTACGCAGGCGCCGAGGATCGGGAACCGTGACATGTGAGCAGTCTCGTCACCCGAGGTGTACGAGCGGTGAACCTCGTCGGTCATGATGTACGACTGTGGAGTCCACCCGAGTGGACCGCTGGCTGTGGGCGGTCCGGATGACCAAGACCCGCTCGGACGCGGCGGCCGCGTGCCGCGGCGGGCACGTGCGGGTCAACGACCGCCCGGCCAAGGCCGCGACCAGCGTGTCAGCCGGGGACGAGGTGCGCCTGCGGGCCCACGGCCTGACGAAGGTCGTCGAGGTCACGAGGGTGATCCAGAAGCGGGTGGGGGCCCCCGAGGCGGCGATGTGCTTCATCGACCGCACGCCCAAGCCGCCGCCGGAGGCGCTCATGCCGGTCGCGCGGCGCGACCGGGGCGCGGGCCGGCCGACGAAACGGGACCGGCGGGTGCTCGACAAGTTCCGCAACAACGAGTGAGGCTGTGGCGCCCGTGAGCGCCACAGCCCCGTGACTCACGCCTGTGTGTCGGCCGGGATCGTCCAGTCCGGGCGCACGTAGTGGCAGGTGTAGCCGCCGGGGTGCTTGACCAGGTAATCCTGGTGCTCCTCCTCGGCGTCCCAGAAGGTGTCCGCCGCGGTCACCTCGGTGACGACCTTGGCAGGCCACTTGCCGGACGCGTCGACCTGCGCGATCGTCGCCTCGGCCGCACCCTTCTGCTCGTCGTCGAGGTAGAAGATCGCGGACCGGTAGCTGTCGCCGATGTCGTTGCCCTGGCGGTTCTTGGTGGTCGGGTCGTGGATCTGGAAGAAGAACTCCAGCAGCGCCCGGTAGTTCGTCGCCGCCGGGTCGTAGACCACCTCGATGGCCTCGGCGTGGCCCCGGTGGTCGCGGTAGGTCGGGTTGAGGACCTCGCCGCCGGTGTAGCCGACGCGGGTGGAGACCACCCCGGGCTGCTGCCGGAACAGGTCCTCCATGCCCCAGAAGCAACCGCCGGCGAGAATGGCGCGTTCGGTCGTCATCAGTCACCTTCCCTTTCTCTGGCCCTACCCCTCTCAGCGCGGACGACCTGGTCGTCCTTACCCGGAGGTGGGTCACCTCACAGTCATTCTCGCCGCTCGTGCAACCCGGCGGCGCCCGGCCGGGTCATGGACCCGATCACCGGGCACGGGAGGAGACATGTGGCCGAGCCGGAGCGGGACTGCACACAGTCCTGACCAGGCTTTTCCTCGACACACGGCGACGCGGCCGTGCGGGAGACGGCCCAGGACGCGAAGGTTCCCGGGCTGGCCGAGGACCACCTGATACCGGCCCGGCCGGGGGCGCGGGAGGGCTGGACGTACAAGACCGACGCGGGCCGCCCGACCCCGGCCGCTCACCGAGGCGCGGCTGGCGCGGATCGGGCTCGCGATCGCCGGGTAGCGGATTCTGTCGGTGGGGTGCGCCAGAATGGCCGCGTGGCAGTTCCAGACAGTCAGTTCCTGCGGATGATCGACCGGCTCGCGGAGGTCGAGCGCGCCGAGGGGCGCGACTACACGTCCTTCAGCGTGCGCGGCAAACGGTTCGGCTACTACTGGCCGCGCACGAAGACGACCGGGTTGAAGCAGACGCTGTCCGAACAGGAGGCCCTCGTAGCCGAGCGGCCGGACGTGTTCGAGGTGCAGTTCACCGCGGGCGGGTTCGGCTGGGTCGTGGTGTACCTGCAGGGCGTCGAGGCCGACGAGCTGTCCGAGCTGGTCTACGAGGCGTGGCGGCTGTCGGCGCCGGAGGACCTGGTCGAGGCCAACCCTCTGAAGCGGGTGTCCCGTGGCAGGCGGTGACGTCGAGGTCCTCGATGTCGCGGGCCACGAGGTGCGGATCACCAGCCCGGGCAAGGTGTTCTTCCCGGAGCGCGGTGACACGAAGCTGGACCTGGCCCGGTACTACCTGGCGGTGGCGGAGCCGCTGATGGCGGCCATGGGTGGGCGCCCGGTGATGCTGCAGCGGTTCCCGAACGGGGTGACGGGTTCGTCGTTCTTCCAGAAGCGGGTGACGCCGACGAAGGCCGACCCGTGGCTGACGACCACGAAGGTGTCGACGCCGAACGGCACGGTGTCGGACGCGCTCGTCGCGGTGGACCTGGCGCACGTGCTGTGGGCGGTGAACATGGGCTGCCTCGGGTTCCACGTGTGGCCCAGCACCGCGGCCGACCCCGACCACGCCGACGAGCTGCGCATCGACCTGGACCCGAGCCCCGGCGTCACGTTCCCGATGATCCGCGAGGCGGCGGCGGAGATCAGGACGCTGCTCGGCTCGCTGGGCATCGCGTGTTTCCCGAAGACCACCGGCAACCGAGGCCTGCACCTGTACGTCCGGCTGGAGCCCCGCTGGGACGGCTACCAGGTGCGGGCGGCGGCGGTCGCGATGGCGCGTGAGCTGGAACGGCTGCGGCCGGACCTGCTGACCGCCGCGTGGTGGAAGGAAGAACGCGGCGCCCGCGTGTTCATCGACTTCAACCAGAACGCCCCGCACAAGACGGTGTTCGGCGCGTGGTCGGTACGCGCCAACCCGCACGGACAGGTGTCGACCCCGTTCGAGTGGCACGAACTGGAGACGATCGAGCCACGCTCACTCACCATGGCGACGGTCCCGGCCAGGGTGGCGGAACAGGGCGACCCGTGGGCGGCGATGGTCCCCCAGTCGCTGGAGCCACTGCTGGCCATGTCGGAACGCGACATGGCCTCGGGATTGATGGACGCCCCCTGGCCACCGGTATACCCGAAGATGCCGAACGAGCCACCCCGCGTCGCCCCGAGCCGCGCACGCAAAGAGGAGTGACACGGGCGCAAGCCCACCCCACCCCCCTCCGGCGAGGACAAGCACACCGAGGCACCGAACCCCGATCAGACCCGGTTCGCCGACAGTGGCGCGTCGTCGTCCGCGTCCAGGAAGCCGCCGGACTGGTGCTGCCACAGCCGGGCGTAGACACCCTCCGCCCGCAACAGCTCCTCATGGCTCCCCTGCTCGAGAATCCGGCCGCGGTCCATGACGATGAGCTGGTCCATGCGGGCGACCGTGCTCAGCCGGTGCGCGACCACCAGCGCGGTCCGGTCCTCCATGATCTGCCACAACGCCTGCTGGATCAGCACCTCGCTCTCCGAGTCCAGCGCACTGGTCGCCTCGTCGAGCAGCAGGATCGGCGCGTCCCGCAGGATGGCGCGGGCCAGGGCCACGCGCTGGCGCTGGCCACCCGACAGCTTGACGCCCCGCTCGCCGACGAGGGTCTCGAACCCCGAGGGCAGTGTCTCCGCGAACTCCGTGACGTGCGCCGCGCGTGCCGCGGACAGGATCTCCTGCTCCGTGGCGGACGGCCGGGCGAACGCGATGTTCTCGTGCAGGGTCCGGTGGAACATCGCCGGTTCCTGGGGCACGTAGGCGATCAGGCTCCGCAGGTCGGCCTGCCGCAGCCGCGAGATGTCCTGCCCACCGATGCGGATGGTGCCGCCCTGGATGTCCATCATCCGCAGCAACAACTGCGTCAGCGTGCTCTTCCCGCCACCCGAACGGCCGACCAGACCGACCTTCGCACCGGAAGGCACCTCCAGGTCCAGCCCGTCGAACAGCACCGGCGCGCCTGCGTGGGCGAACCGGACGTCGGAGAACCGGATGTCGGCCGGGCCGGTGCGCAGCGGTTCCGGGGACGGCGGGTCGAGCACCGTCGGCGGTTCCAGCAGCAGCTCGGTGAACTGCGCGGCCTCCGTCAGTGAGCTCTCGAGCCTGCGGTAGATCTGGTTGAACTCGAACATGATGCGGGTGGCACTGGTGAAGTACGCGAAGGTGACGACCAGCGCCTCGACCCCGAGCCGGCCGCCGCCGAGGCTGATCGCGAGCACCAGCCCCGCCACGTTGGTCAGCACGGACAGCGGCGCGACGACCGTGTCGATCCGCAGGTTCGCGTAGTCCCACGACCGGATCGCGAGGCGGCGCTGCTCGGCGACGCGGCTGCGGTGCTCCGCCGCTTCCCGGTCCTCGGCGGCGAACGCACGCACGGTCGCCATGTTCGTGAGGCTGTCGGCCACGTGCCCGGCGACGCGGGCGATCGCGGCCTCCCGCTTGTCCACCAGCGCCTGCCTGCGCCGCACCAGCGGCGCGATCACGCACCCGGTCAGCACGATCAGCAGCACCAGCACGAACACGAGCACCGGGTCGTACCGCCACAGCACGAACGACGCGAACCCGAGCGGCACCAGCGTCGCGACGACCGAGAACGCCATCGTGTCGACGAACTCCTCGAACCGCGTCGCGAAGCTCAGCACCCGTTTGGTGAGCGAACCGGCGAAGTTGTCGTGGAAGAACGCGGCGTCCTTCGCGAGGAGCTCGTTCATGCCGAGCACGTACAGGTTCTCGATGCCCCGCCCGTCAGTCCTGTTGAGACAGTGGATGCCGACGCGCCAGAACACCTCGGTGAGCAGCAGCGCACCCGCGAACGCGAATACGGACGGCAGGACGGTGCCGACGGACACCGGCACGCCGGACGCGATCTTCCCCGCGAGGTCGGCCACGACCAGCGGCGCCACGTACAGGATGCAGGTGTTCCCCAGCGCGGGCAGCAACAGCGCGGGAACGGAGAGCCGTTTGTTGCGGCCCAGTTCCCGCCGGTAGTGACGCAGCGCGAGCAACACCGCGGTTTTGCGCTTGGACACGGCGCCCCTTCCCACGATCCCCCGGAAACACGCCGATGAACCATGCTGCCCGACCGCCCCGGCGCGCGGCGACCGAATATCGTGCGGGAGTCCAGCGCTGTCGGTCACGCTGTCGGGCAGGAGATGGGAGACGTGTCATGAGGTGTGTGCTCGTCGGTGGCGGGGTCGCGGCCGCGGCGACCGCGGCCGCGCTGCGCAGACGCGGGTACGACGGCGAGATCGTGCTCGTGGCCGACGAGCCGGACGCGCCGTACGAGCGGCCGCCGCTGTCGAAGGACGTGCTCGCGGGCGGTGACGTCGTCCCGGCCCGCAAACCGGAGTGGTACCGGGACAACGGCGTCGGGCTGCGACTGGGCACGCGCGCCACCTCGATCGACACCACCACGCGCACGGTCCGGCTCACCGACGGTGACGACCTTCGCTATGACACGCTCGTGCTGGCCACCGGGATGCGGGCGCGCAGGCTGGCGGGTTTCGATGGCGCGCGGATCCACTACCTGCGCACCGCCGCCGACGCCCGTGCGCTGCGCGCCGACCTCGTCGCGGCCGAGCGGGTCGTCGTGCTCGGCGCCGGGTTCGTCGGCTGCGAGGTCGCGGCGTCCTCGGTCGGGCTCGGCAAGCAGGTCACGATCTTCGAACCGGAACCCACGCCACTCGCCCGCGTGCTCGGCGTGAAGATCGGCGCCGCCGTGCTGGACATCCACCGGGCCCGCGGTGTCGAGGTGCGGACCGGCGAGTACGTGGAGACGTGCACTCCGTCCGGCGGCCGGCTGGTCCTCGAGTCGAACCTCGGGCACCGCGTGGACGCGGACCTCGTGGTCGTCGGCGTCGGCGCGCTGCCCAACGACGACCTCGCGCGGCACGCGGGGATCGAGACCGGCAACGGCATCCACGTCGACGAGTACGGCCGCACCTCCGCACCCGGCGTGTGGGCGCTCGGCGACGTCGCCGCCCAGCTCCACCACGGCAGGCGGGTCCGGGTCGAGCACCACGACAACGCGCTGCGGCAGGGCCAGACGGTCGCCGCGAACATCACCGGCGAGCAGAAGCCGCACACCGACCCGCACTGGTTCTGGTCCGACCACTACGAGCACAAGCTCCAGTCCGTCGGCCACGCCCGCGACCTGGACGACCTGGTGCTGCGCGGCTCCGTCGAGGAGGGCGTGTTCTCGGCGTTCTCCCTCACCGACGGCCGGCTCGACGGCGTGATCTCGCTCGGGCGGCCCGGTGACGTGCTGGCCGTCCGCCGCGCACTGCTCGCACCGCACACGGTGACGGCCGACGAGCTGCGCGACGAGTCGCTGCCGCTCAAGCAGCTCCTGTCACGCTGACGAGTCGACGTGCTCCTCTTCGCGCCTGCGCAGCGCGCGCCGCACCAGCGGCAGCACCGCGACGAGCACGAACGCGGCCAGCAGCGTGCCCGAGATCGGCCGGGTGAAGAACCCGGTCGCGTCCCCGTCGAAGATCAGCAGCGACCGACGCAGCGAGTCCTCCAGCAGTGAGCCGAGCACGAACGCCAGCACCAGCGGGCCGGGGTCGAACCCGAGCTTCTTCATCAGGTAGCCGATCGCGCCGAACACGATCACCAGCACGATGTCGAACACGTCGTTGTTGACCGTGTACACGCCGATGAGCGTGATCAGCACGGTGATCGGCGCCAGCACCGTGGCCCGCACCCGCAGGATCCGCACGAACAGCCCCACCAGCGGAATGCTCATGATCAGCAGCAGGATGTTGCCGATGTACATGGAGTTGACGACGCCCCAGAACAGCTCCGGCTCCTGCGACACGAGCTGCGGGCCGGGGCTCACGCCCTGGATGAGCAGCGCGCCGAAGATCACCGCCATCGTCGCGTTGGCCGGGATGCCGAGCGTCAGCAGCGGGATGAACGAGGACGTGGCCGCCGCGTTGTTCGCGGTCTCCGGCGCGGCGACGCCCTCGACCGCGCCCTTGCCGAACCGCGACGGGTCCTTGGCGCGGCGCTTCTCCAGCGCGTAGGCGGCGAGCGAGGACAGCACGGCGCCGCCGCCGGGCAGGATGCCGAGGACGAACCCGATCAGCGAGCCGCGGCCGATGGCGCCGGACGACTGCCGCAGGTCCTTGCGCGACGGCCACGCGTTCGCGACCTTCGCGGGTGCCTGCGTCGCGCGGTGCCGCTCCTCCAGGTTGTAGAGGATCTCGCCGAGCCCGAACAGGCCCATCGCGATCGGCACGAAGTCGATGCCGTCGGCCAGCGACAGGTTGTCGAACGTGAACCGCTCCGCCGAGGTGAACCCGTCCCGGCCGACCGTCGCGAGCAGCAGGCCGACGGACGCGGCGACGAGCGCCTTGATCCGGTGCCCGCTGCTGACCGTCGAGACGAGCAGGATGCCCAGCAGTGCGAGCGCGGTGTACTCGGGCGGCCCGAAGTCCAGCGCGAACCCGGCCACCAGCGGCGCGAGCAGTGACAGCGCGATGATCGACACGGTGCCGCCGACGAACGAGCCGATGGCGGCGATGCCCAGCGCGGTACCGGCCTTGCCCTGGCGCGCCAGCTCGTGCCCGTCGAACACGGTGACCACCGACGACGCCTCACCGGGCAGTCGCAGGAGGACGGACGTGATCGTGCCGCCGTACTGGGCGCCGTAGAAGATGCCCGCCAGCATGATGATCGCGGTCACCGGCTCGATGCCGAACGTCACGGGCAGCAGGATCGCGATCGTGGCCGCCGGGCCGAGGCCGGGCAGCACGCCGATCAGCATGCCGATGACCACGCCGATGAGGCAGTACAGCAGGTTCGTCGGTTCCAGGACGACACCGAAGCCGTCGATCACCGGGGAGAGGTCCACTGTCGGGTGCTCCTAGAACAGGTGCGGGATCGGCACGGCCAGCGCGGCCACGAAGACGAGGTAGAACCCGGCCACCACCCCGAGCGAGGTGATGATCGAGGTGCGCCAGCTCTCCCGGCCGAGGAAGCGCAGCCACACGAGGCACAGCAGCGCGGCGGGGATCTCGAACCCGGCGACCTCGATGACGGCGACGAACACGACCATCGACGCGAGCGCCGCCACCACGAGCCACGTGGTCCCGGTGAACTTCTCGGCGTCGTGCACCTGGCGTGCGAGAGCGAGCAGGACCACCCCGAGGACGGTGAGCACCGCGCTCACCAGCAGCGGCCAGGTGCCCGGCCCCGGCTCCCGCGCGGTCCCGGCCCCGAGCGCGACCGACCCGAGGACGGCCGCGACGCCGATGGCGATCACGACGACCGCGGTGACGGCGTTGCCGAGCGGGCCCGCCGCGGGCGGCCGGTTCTCGTGCTCGAGCGCCTCGACGTCGTGGACCGCGTCGGCGAGCGGGTGCCCGTGCTCGGGCACCCGCTCCTCCGGGGTGTCCCGGTCGGTCACTGCCCGGCGCCCAGGTCGATGCCGTGCTCCTCCACCACCGACTTGTAGTTGTCGAGGCTGTCGGTCCACTGGCCGCGCAGCTCGGTGCCGTCGACCTCGTTCGGCGTCAACTGGTTGTCCTCGTTGAACTTCTTGTACGCGTCGGTGCCGAACGCCTTCTGGAACGAGCCGCGCAGCGTGTCGAGGACCTCCTTCGGGGTGCCCTTCGGCGCGAACACGGCGCGGGACTGCTGCACCGGCACGTCGTAGCCCTCCTCGACCGCGGTCGGGGTGTCGGGCAGGTACGACGGGCGCTTCTCGGCGAACGTCACGATCGGCGTCAGCTCACCGGCCTCGATCTGCTCGACCGCCTCACCGAGCTGGATCGCGCCCACGTCCACCTGCCCGCCCAGCACCGCGGTCAGCGTCGGGGAGCCGCCGTCGAACGGCACCGCCGTGGCCTCGATGCCGGTCTGCGCGAACAGCAGCGCCTGCGACAGCTGGCTGCCGGTGCCGACCCCGGTGGTCCCGTACTTGATCGCCTTGCCGGCCTTCTTCAGGTCCTCGACCGTCTTCAGGCCCGACGACGGAGCGCTGACCAGCACGTAGTCGTCCTGGGAGATGCCGGTGACGATCTCGTAGTCGGCGATGTCGAGCGCCTCGTCCGCCGGTACGGCGAGTGGCGTGATGTACGCGAGGCTGCCGTTGTAGACCATGAGCGTGTGGCCGTTCGGCTCCTTGCCCGCCAGCTCCTTCGCGGCGAGCGCGCCGTTCGCGCCTGGCTTGTTCTCGACGGTGACGGCGACGCCGAGGTCGTCGGACACGGTGTCGGCGAGCGCACGCGCGATGAGGTCGGTGCTGCCGCCCGGGTCCTGGCCGACGTAGATGGTCACCGGGTCGCCGCCCGGGAAGCCGGACCCGTCACCCGAACCGCCGCCGAGGTTGCTGCCGCAGCCGGTGAGCGCGAGGGCCAGTCCGGCGCCTGCCACCGCCAGCCTGGCGACGTTGGTCTTCATGTTTCTCTCCTTCGAGAAGTCCGGCAGCCGTGCCCTTGGATTCGGGGAGCGTAATTTTCGGTATCGATGCGTGTCCAAAACCCTTGAAGCATGGTTTGATACCTTTCGCGCATCGATGCCGTTCAGGTATGGAGCAATGCGCAACTAACCTTGGACAGGCATCGCGCGACGTTATTGCATGGTTCTCATGACCTCCGTCCCTGCCGCCGTTCTCGACCGGATCTCCTCGGTGACGCTCTCGTCGGTGACGCTGCCACTGCCGACCGGCATCAGCGACGCGAAGGTGCTGACCGGCAGGCAGCGCCCGATGACCGAGGTCGCGTTCCTGTTCGCCGAGATCACCACGGAGGAGGGCCACCACGGCGTCGGGTTCAGCTACTCGAAGCGTGCCGGCGGCCCCGCCCAGTTCGCCCACGCTCGCGAGGTCGCGCCGGACCTGGTCGGCGAGGACCCGAGCGACATCGGCAGGCTGTGGACCAAGCTCGTGTGGGCGGGTGCGTCGGTGGGTCGCAGCGGTGCCGCCACGCAGGCCATCGCGGCGATCGACGTGGCGCTGTGGGACCTCAAGGCCAGGCGCGCCGGCCTGCCGCTCGCGAAGCTGCTCGGCGCGCACCGCGACTCGGTGCGCTGCTACAACACCTCCGGCGGGTTCCTGCACGAGACGATCGAGCAGGTCAAGGACAACGCGACGCGCACGCTGGCGGCCGGCGTCGGCGGCATCAAGATCAAGGTCGGGCAGCCGGACTGGCGTGAGGACCTGCGCCGCGTCGCCGCGGTCCGCGAGCACATCGGCCCGGACGTGCCGCTGATGGTGGACGCGAACCAGCAGTGGGACCGGCCGACGGCCATGCGGGTGAGCAAGGCCCTCGAGGAGTTCGACCTGGTGTGGATCGAGGAACCGCTCGACGCGTACGACGCGGAAGGGCACGCCGAACTGGCCCGCTCGCTCACGACGGCGGTCGCGACCGGCGAGATGCTGACCAGCGTGGCCGAGCACCACGAGCTGCTCCGCCACCGCGCGGTCGACATCCTGCAGCCGGACGCGCCGCGCATCGGTGGCATCACCCAGTTCCTGAAGCTCGCGACGCTCGCCGAGCACGCCGGTGTCGGCCTGGCGCCGCACTTCGCGATGGAGATCCACGTCCACCTGGCGGCCGCGTACCCGGCCGAGCCGTGGGTGGAGCACTTCGACTGGCTGTACCCGCTGTTCAACGAGCGCCTGGAGATCGGCGGCGGGCGGATGCACCTGTCCGGCAGGCCGGGGCTCGGCATCACACTGTCCGCGCAGGCTCGCGAGTGGACGGTCGACTCGGTGACCGTCAAGGCGTGAACGCGGGAGCGGAACGACGGAGCGGGCGCCGTCTGGACTGACGAGCACGGCGGTTCCTGCGCGAGGAACGAGCCCAGGGGCCGCCGCGCGCAGGAGGGAAGACGGTGTCTCAGCGGAGGAGTGCAGCGACCCATTGAACACGGGAGCGGAACGACGGAGCGGGCGCCGTCTGGACTGACGAGCACGGCGGTTCCTGCGCGAGGAACGAGCCCAGGGGCCGCCGCGCGCAGGAGGGAAGATGGTGTCTCAGCGGAGGAGTGCGGCGACCCAGTGAACACGGTACTCGTCGGCTTCGGGGCGCTCGTCCTCGTCATCGCGGTCGGCTGGGTCGCCGGGCGGGTGCGGGTGCTCGGTGACGGCGCGTCGGAGGTGCTGTCGCGCCTCTCGTACTTCGTCGCCACCCCCGCCTTGCTGCTGCTCACGCTGGCCGGTGCCGACCCCGGTGTGCTGGTCTCCCCCGCGCTCGTGGCGACCGCGGGCAGCGCCGTGCTGTGCGCGCTGCTGTACGCCGTGGTGGCGCGGTGGCGGTGGCGGGCACGGCCCGCGGAGCTGGCCACCGGCGGCCTCGCGTCTTCATATGTGAACGCGGGCAACCTGGGCGTACCCATCGCGGTGTACGTGCTCGGCGACGCGTCGTACGTCGCGCCGGTGCTGCTGTTCCAGGTGCTCGTGCTGGCGCCCGTCGGACTGACCGTGCTGGCGGGTTCGCGGGCGGAGTCACCGTCCAGGGTCCGGCTGCTGACCCAGCCGCTGCGGACGCCGGTGGTGCTCGGCTGCGCGCTGGGCCTGCTGGTGGCGGCACTGGGTGTGCGGCTGCCTTCCCTCGTGCTGCAACCGATCGAACTGCTCGCCGCGCTCGCGGTGCCCGCCGCGCTGCTGGCGTACGGCATGAGCCTGCACGGCGCGCCCCGCCCCGCGTCCGGCGACGGCGCGAGCCGGGTGTGGCTCGCGGTCGCGCTGAAGACGGTCGCGCAGCCCGTGCTGGCGTACGTCCTCGGGCGGTGGGTGGCGGGCGTGGAGGGGACGGCGCTGCTGGCGGTGGTGATCACGTCGGCACTGCCCACCGCGCAGAACGTGTTCGTGTACGCGACCGCCTACGACCGGGGCACCCGCCTGGCGCGGGACGTGGTGCTGCTGTCCACCGTGCTGTCGGCGCCGGTCCTGGTCGGGGTGGCCGTGCTGCTGGGGGCGTCATGACGGACGTAGTGCTGGTCGGGGCCGGGATCATGAGCGCGACGCTGGCCGCGCTCATCCGCGAGCTGGCGCCGGAATGGCACGTGACGGTGGTGGAACGCCTGCCGGGCGCGGGTATGGAGAGCTCGCACGCGTGGCACAACGCGGGCACCGGCCACGCGGGGCTGTGCGAGTTCAACTACACGCCGCGGCGTGCGGACGGCACGATCGACGTGACCGCCGCGGTGCGGATCGGCGAGCAGTTCGCGACGTCGCTGGTGTTCTGGGCGCGGCTGGTGTCCCAGGGGCGGCTGGCCCCGGACTTCATCCGGCCGGTGCCACACATGGGTTTCGGCCGCGGCGTCGACGGGGTCGCGTACCTGCGGGCGAGGTACGCGGCGCTGCGGGACCACCCGTTGTTCGCGGACCTGGAGTACACGGCGGACCGTGCGCGCCTCGCGGAGTGGTTGCCGCTGGTGTCGGCGGGCCGCACGGACACGGTCGCGGTGACGAGGTCCCCGCAGGGCACGGACGTCGACTTCGGCCGCCTGACCCGAGGTCTGCTGGCGGACGCGGATGTGCGGTACGGAACCGAGGTGGTGGCGCTGCGACGGGCCGGTGACCACTGGCAGGTGCACCTGTCCGATGGCACGGCTTCGCGGGCGCGGTTCGTGTTCGTCGGCGCGGGCGGGGCGACGCTGCCGCTGCTGCGGTCGGCGGGTGTGCCGGAGGTGCGGGGGCTGGGTGCGTTCCCCATCAGCGGGCAGTTCCTCCGCACGTCACGGCCGGACCTCGTGGCGGCACACCACGCGAAGCTGTACGGGCACGCGGAGCCGGGTGCGCCGTCGATCTCGGTGCCACACCTGGACTCGCGGGTCGTCGACGGGACCGGGCACCTGCTGTTCGGCCCGTTCGCCGCGTTCTCACCGAGGTTCCTGGCCCACGGCAGGCGAACGGACCTGTTGCGTTCTGTGCACCGCGACAACGTCCCGGCACTGCTGGCGGCGGCGCGGGACAACCGGGGACTGGTCGCGTACCTGGTGCGGCAGCTGACCCAGACGATGCCGGGCAGGCTCGCCGTACTGCGCACGTTCGTCCCGGCCGCCCGCGACGAGGACTGGGAGCTGATCACGGCGGGCCAGCGGGTGCAGGTGCTGCGCAGGACGAACGGCCGGGGCACGATCGCGGGCTTCGGCACGGAACCGGTCGTGTCGGCGGACGGCACACTGGCGGGCCTGCTCGGCTCGTCGCCGGGCGCGTCGTCGGCCCCCGCGACGATGATCGACATCCTGGCGAGGTGCTTCCCGGCATGGCGGCCGAGGCTGCGAGACCTGGCCGACGACGACCTGACCGAAGCCAGGAAAACCCTGGGGCTGACAGGAAAATCCGATGACCTTCCTTGAGCGGCTTCGAGCCGTTGTGGGCGAGTCCGGCCTGCTCACCGAGCCCGGCCTCATGGCCGGGTACCTCACGGACTGGCGTGGCGCCTACCGGGGCCGGGCCGCCGCGGTCGTCCGGCCCGCGTCCACGGACGAGGTCGCGGCGGTCGTCAAGCTCTGCCACGACGACGGTGTCGCCGTGGTCCCCAGGGTGGCAACACCGGCCTGTGCGGCGGCGCCGTGCCCGACGACTCCGGCACGCAGGTGGTCCTGTCGCTCACCCGCCTGCGGCGCATCCGCGCCCTCGACCCCGCCAACCACACGATCACCGTCGAGGCCGGGGTGGTCCTCGCGGACGTCCAGGCCGCGGCGCGCGGCGCGGGCCTGCTGTTCCCGCTGTCCCTCGGTGCGGAAGGCAGCTGCACCATCGGTGGCAACCTCGCCACCAACGCCGGTGGCACGGCCGTCCTGCGTTACGGCACCATGCGCGACCTCACGCTCGGCCTCGAGATCGTGCTGCCGGACGGCCGCGTCTGGGACGGGCTCCGCGCACTCCGCAAGGACAACACCGGCTACGACCTGAAACACCTGTTCATCGGCGCGGAAGGCACGCTCGGCGTGATCACCGCCGCCGTGCTCACGCTCTTCCCCGGCATCCGCGCCCGCGCCACCGCGTGGGTCGCGCTGCCCTCGCCGCGGGCGGCGGTCGACCTCATCGGTCAGGTCCGCGCCCTCGCCGGGGACCGCCTCACCACGTTCGAGCTGATGTCGCGCCAGGCCGTCGAGTTCGTGCTGCGCAACGGGAACCGCGACCCCTTCCGCGAGCCACACCCGTGGTACGCGCTCGTCGAGCTCACCGACACGCTCCCGGACTCCGATCTCGACAGCGTCCTCGCCGCCGCGATGACCGGCGTGACCGACGCCGTGCTCGCCGCCGGGCCCGCGCAGGCCGCCGCGCTGCGGGGGTTGCGGGAAGGGATCTCCGAGGCGCAGAACCACGAGGGGCCGAGCCTCAAGCACGACGTGACCGTGCCGATCAGCGACCTCCCGGCGTTCGTCGAGCACACCGGCGCGGCACTCAGGAAGGCCGTGCCCGGCATCCGGCTCGTCACCTACGGGCACGTCGGCGACGGCAACCTGCACTACAACCTCAGCAAACCGCCCGGCTCCGGCGACGCCGCGTTCGCCGCACGAGCCGACGAGCTGGCGCGGATCGTGTACGACGCGACGGCGAGCTTCGGCGGCAGCATCAGCGCGGAGCACGGCCTCGGTCAGTCCAAAACCGAGACGATCCGCGACTACAAGCCGACTGTCGAGCTGGACCTGATGGGGCAGGTCAA
Organism: Actinophytocola algeriensis; assembly: GCF_014203735.1. Classification (GTDB taxonomy): domain Bacteria; phylum Actinomycetota; class Actinomycetes; order Mycobacteriales; family Pseudonocardiaceae; genus Actinophytocola; species Actinophytocola algeriensis. Next base: position 328,870 of record NZ_JACHJQ010000002.1, read on the forward strand.
GCGGCTGCTCGACCCGGCGGGGCTGATGAATCCCGGCAAGGTCGTCACGTAACCGTCACGGCCACGCCCCGCCGAGGCAAAGAGGCACGGCGAGCCTGGAGGCATGAGTGCCAGATCCAGCTCGTGGACCCGTGAGCTCGTCGAACTCGCCGCCCTCTTCCTCGCGGTCGCGGCGGCGGACCTGTTCGCCAACTCGGTCGCGCACGTCTCCAGCGGTGTGGTCATCCTCGCCGTGCTGGCGGTGGTGCTGATGGTGTGCGCTGTGGTGCACCACCGGATACGGCACCGCCCCCGGCCACCGGCACCGGCGCCCCCCTCGGTCGTGGAGGAGGACATACCACCGGCGGCGATGTGGCGAGTGCGCGCGACGGTGCGGGACACCCCGGGCAGCCTCGCGGGTCTCGCGGCGGGGCTCGCGAGCCGGGCGGTGAACATCCTGTCCGTGCAGGTCCACCCGGTGACGGACGGCGTGGTCGACGAGTTCCTGGTCGAGTCCCGGGCACCGGCGGAGGCGATCGCGGCGGCGGTGCGGCACGGTGGCGGGCGGGACGTCACTGTCACCGCGGCCGACGCCCACGACCTGGTCGACATCCCGACCCGCATCCTTTCGATGATCACCACGGACGTCACCGACGGGATCGACCTCGCCCGATCTGTCCGCACGCTGCTCGGTGAGTGCGAGCTGCGGTGGGAGCCTTCCGGCTCACCGACCGACGGTGCCGAGGGCACGACGATGCGGCTGGCTGATCCGGAGGGCGGGGTGCTGACGGTGTCGCGGTCCGGCGCCGGGTTCACACCGGCCGAGTACGCGCGGGTGCGTGCGTTGCTCGAACTGGACGGCGAGTTCGCGCGGTGGTTGCGGGCGCAGCATTCGGCGGTGTTGCTGGCGTCGGGCGAGGAGCTGACCGTGCGGCAGGCGTCGGTGGCGGATGTACCCGCCTTGCTGGCGATGCACTTCCGGTGTTCCCGGCGGTCCCGGCGGCTGCGGTACCTCAGCGGCACCCGCACGTCCGCCGCCGATCTCACGCGGTTGGTGAACCGGCGGCACGGGCGGACGCTGGTGGTCGTCGACCCGGGCGGAGACGTGGTGGCGATGGGGAACCTGATGCACGACGGGCCGGATTCGGAGATGGCGTTGCTGGTCGAGGACGCTTGGCAAGGACACGGGATCGGCTCGATGCTGTTGCGCCGGTTGCTGGCGGCCGTGCCTGGTGGCCGGGCGGTGGTCGCCGTGGCCGAGCAGGGGAACGGGGCGATGTCGGCGGTGCTTCGGCGCGCTGGGGCGGAGTTGGACCGGGTGGAGGCCGGCGTCGCACATCTGACGTTGCCCGCGCGGTGAGGGCCTTGTGCTGCCCACCGCGGGCCGCTCCGGGCTCCCGGGTCGGAGCAAAGGAAAACCCTGCGGTGCTGCCAGGTCGGGGGTCCGCCAGCACCGCAGGGTCACTCACCTCATCGCACCGGCCCCCGGTGTCGTTACACCGGTCCGGCAGTCATGCGAAGTGTGAATTCCTGATCACTCCACGCACCGGTGGTTCACGCCAGCGGCTCGATCCAGATGTTGCGGAAGCGTGGGTTCGCACCCGCGTCGCCGTGGTCCTGCAGACGGATCGACTGCGGTGACGCGTCCTCCGGGAGGTTGTCGCCGGTGCCGCCGTCGATCTCCACGTCGTTGTGGACCGTCACGCCGTTCCACACGACCGTGACCCGCGCGTTCGCGGTCTTGTTGCCCGCGCTGTCGAACCGGGCCGCGCGGAACGTGATGTCGTAGGTCTGCCACGTGCCCGACGCGGTGGCGGCGTTGGTGCTCGGCGCGCGCTTGTTGTAGACCGAGCCCGCCTCGTTGATCGCCGCGGGCTTGCCGAACGACTCCAGCACCTGCACCTCGTACCGTTCCTGCAGGAACACGCCGCTGTTGCCGCGGGCCTGCCCGGTCACCTCGGGCGGGTACACCGGCTCGTACCACTCGACGTGCAGCCGGAAGTCGCCGAACTTCTGGCGGGTGCGGATGTCGCCACCCAGCGACTCCATCGAGCCGCCGGACACCGGCCAGGTCGCCGCGCCGCCGGAGCGGGCCTCCCACGCGTTCAGGTTCGTGCCGTCGAACAGCACGACCCGGCTGCCCGACGTGACCGTCAGCTTGTCGAGGTTGACGTTGCCGCTGTCACCGGAGTCGTACTTGTACACCACCGTGTTGTTGCCCGCGTTGAGCGGCACCGCCTCGGTGTGCGTCGCCCACGTGTCCCAGTTGCCCGTGCTCGCCAGCGACACCTGTTTCACCTTGGTGCCGTTGACGTACAGGCTCACGGTCTTGGTGCCCGCGAACGGGTTCGGGCCGTTGGAGTACCGCAGCCCGAGGTTGTGCGTGCCCGCCGACGCGGCGGTCACGGTGAACGACGTGGTGGCGCCCTGGGTCCAGTACCCGTCGACGAACCCGGTGCCCGAGTAACCGGTGTGGTCGGTGTTGACCCCCGCGCCGCCGGACAGGCCCGCGGTCTCGGCCTCGTAGTCCCTGGCCTGACCGGTCGTGCCGACGAGCGCGTTGAGCGTGTACCAGGCCTCGGTGCTCCACAGCGTCGCACCGGACTCGGCGCGAACGGCCGCGGCGACCGGACGTGCACGACGCGACCCGCCTGCAGGCCGGCGAGCTTCAGCGTCACCTTCCTGCGGTCCGCGGACGGGGTCGCCGAGGTGACGGACAGGGTCTGCTGGTCGACCTTCGGGCCGCCGTAGTCCGCGGTCGGCACGTACCGCCACTGCTGCACCTGGTACTTCGCCGCCAGGTCCTGCACCGTCGCGGTGGACAGCGGTTGCGTGTACTCCAGCTCGAAACCGCCGTCGATCGCGCGCATGGCGAGGATGTCGAAGGCGTTCGTGCCGTTCGGGGTGAGCTTCTGCAGGCCGTGGGACAGCTTGCCCGGCTGGCCCCAGTTGCCGCCCGCGCCGATGCCGCCGGTGTAGATGGCGCCGTCGGGTCCGAGGCTGATGCGGCTCACGCCCGCCTCGAGTCCTTGCGTCATGCGGAAGACGGCGCCCTGGTACTCACCGTTGACCTTCTCGAGGTACGCGCGCTGCAGGCCGCCGTAGGTGACGTCCCCGAACACCATCTGCCCGGCGAACGGGCCCGCGGTGAGCTGGACGGGGTTGACCGGGGAGTTCGCGATCTCGTTCTGCGGCAACCACAGCACGGGCTGCGTCACGGGCCTCGAGTCGAAGGGGCCGTCCGGGTTCATGTAGTGGTTGAAGAACCGGTCCTGCTTGATGTGCAGCAGTTTCGACGACGGCAGCCAGCCACCCTGGTTGTCGGTGACGAAGATGTCGCCGTCGGGTCCCCAGCCGATGCCGTGCGGGGTGCGCAGCCCACCGGCCACATAGGACACCGCACCGGTCGCCTTGTTCACCTTGATGGTCGTGCCGCGGTTGGGTGCGGGCTGCGGGTCGGTGGTGGCGCCGCCGTAGTTGATGGAGACGGACAGGTTCAGGTAGAAGAAGCCGTCCTTGTACAGCAGGCCGAACGCGAACTCGTGGAAGTTCCCGCCGAACGGCCAGGTCGCGACCGTGCGGTAGTTGTCGGTGACGCCGTCACCGTTGGTGTCGTTCAGCTCGGTGAGGCCGTCCTTCTCCGACACGTACAGCTTGCCGTCGACGTACTTGATGCCCATGGGCTCCTTGAGCCCGGACGCGATGCGTTGGGTCGTGACGCGTGACGGGTCGGTGTTGCCGGTGACGCCGGACAGGAGGTGGACCTCGCCGAGCTCGTTGTCCGAGCCACCCCAGGTCGCGATGGCGAGCCGGCCGTCCGGCAGCCAGTCCATGGCGCTGACCTGCGGCTCGAAGCCGTTGGGGCGCAAGTTGGTCAGGGTGTAGCCGGGGTGCACGCCGGTGAGCGGGATGCCGTCGCCCGGTGAGTCGGCGCCGCCCTCGCACTCCTTGCGGCCGGGCGCGGTCACCCGGACGACACCGGCGTCGGTCGACAGGACGCTGTTCGGCACGACCGTGAACGCCGACGCGCCGGGCGGCCGCCATTCGAGGGTGACCTGCTGGCCGCCCGCGTTGTCGAAGTGGTCGATGCGCAGCGCGTGGTAGCCGGGGGTGAGGTTGACCGAGCCCTCGGCGGGGGTCGGCGAGTGCAGTCCGTCGTGGTTGACGACGGTCGTGCCGTCGATCCGCAGCCGGGAGCCGTCGTCGCTCGTGAGCCGGAAGGCGTGCGTGCCCGCCGTGGCGATGTTGATGTTGCCGGTGACCTCGGACTGGAAGAAGTCGCCGATCCCGAACTCGTTGCCACTCCAGTTGATCGTGGGCATCAGCTTGTCGACGTTGGGCGTCTGCCCGGCTTTCAGCGTGCAGAGCCTGGTCAGCTCTGTCTGCAGGTCGTAGACCCGCAGTGTCACACCGGGTTCCTGGGGCGGCACGGCGGCCGCCGAGGCGGCTATGACGGGCAGGACTCCGAGACTTGTGAGGGCAGCACAAAGTCCACCGAGTATTCGGCGCATGTCTTCTCCCGAGTTGGCTGGATGCAGGGGGTCACAGCCGCGTTACGAACCGTAGGACCACTTTTGTCGACGGTCAACAAAAGTCGGTCGAAGACATGCAAAGTTACGTCAAACGGACGCAATAGTCCGATGGGTAGCCAAACTCCGGGCTCAGGACGGCGTGAAGCCGCCCTCGTTGTCCTTGTGCGCGGGCTCCGGCGGGACCATCTCGTCGCGTTCCGTCTCGGGTTGTTTCACCTCGCGGGCCAGCTCCTTCGCTTCCTTGATCTTGCGGGCCACCTCGTCCAGCTCGGGGTTCGGCATCGTCGCTCCTTCGTGGGTCGCCAACTCGGGCTACCACGCCGGACAGCCGCGAAACTGGCACAGGACGTGGCTGATCGACTACCCGCCGCCACAGATGTTCAACCGTCAACCTTCTCGGCTTGCAACCTGTTCCACCGCCCAGCGGTTCGCCGTCAGGCGGAAGCTCGGCAGGTCGTCGAGTGACGACATGGCCTCGTAGATGCGCTCGTAGCCGGTGTGGGTGATGCGCCAGCGGCCGCCGTCGGCACGGCGGTAGCGGTCCTCGTAGTACGCGGCGCCGGTGATCACCAGGCGGTGGGCCTCGACGATGACCGTGTCCTGGAACGCCCACCTGCCGACCGCCTCGGCGCCGTCGATGTCGATCTCCGGCTGCGTGGCGAAATGCGTGGTGGTCATGCCCTCGCCCAGCTTGTCGCGGAGGAACGCGACCAGCGCGTCCCGCCCGTCGAAGTGGAGCGGGCTGCCGTAGACGGGCGTGCCGTAGTCCGCCGTGGCGTCGACGGCCAGAGTGTCCGCGAGGCCGTCCCAGTCCTTGGTGTCCACGCAGCGGAGGTAGCGGTGCTTGAGACGTTTGATCTCTTCGAGCGCGACTAGGTCCATGCCTCAAGCTTCCGCCGGACCGCTGGGCAACACAAGAACGTGTTCTCATTTGATCATGACAGCCACTTTTGTTGTTGATCAACGAAAGTATGCACGTATTCGCAGAAAGCGTGCGATACTTCACGCCGAAGTCTTCACACAGCTGTCACAAGCAGCTCACGGCCGGCCTCCACAGGACGTCAGTTTCGCACGGGCTCAGCGCCCCTTCCCCTCCTCCGCCATGGCTGAGCCCTGTCCGCAGAAAGGTCATCTCTCCATGAACGACCAGCACGGCAGACGTACGTCCCGGTTCACCCGCCGTGACGTGTTCAAGGCGTCGGCAGGCGCCGCCGCGGTACTGGGCGCGGCCGGACTCCCGGTCCTCGCGACCGGCACCCCCGCCCTCGCCGACGACAACGGCCGCAAGAACAGACACGGCAAAGGGTTACGCGTCGAGCCGCTGATCCCCAGCCGCAACCGGGGCATCATCCTCTACAGCGTCCGCGACCGGATCTCCGCTGCCCCCGACGACAGCGGGATCCCGTACGGCTTCGAGCGCGTCCTCGCCCGCCTCGCCGAGATCGGCTACAAGGAGATCGAGTTCGCCGGCTACAACCAGCACACCTCGATCCTCGGCCGCCAGATCACGCCGCGTGAGATCCGCAAGATCCTCGACGACAACGGGCTCGTCGCGAACGGCACGCACACGTCGATCAACCCGGCCACCTTCGAGCAGCAGATGGACATCGCCGAAGAGCTGGGCATGAAGAACATCGGCACCGGCAGCGACCCGACGAACAGCGTGTACACGGCCGACTGGGACGCGGCCGCTGACACCTGGAACGACCTGGGCCGCGCGGCCCGCAAGCGGGGCCTGCGCCTGTACACCCACAACCACGACGCCGCGTACGGCTTCCTGCTGGACGCGGGCCCGCTCGACGCGAACGGCAAGCCGACCCGTTCCTCTGGCACGCGCCGCCTCGAGTACTTCTTCGAGAAGACCGACCCGCGCTACGTGTTCTTCGAGATGGACGTGTTCTGGGCCTACGTCGCCCGGTTCAAGCACCACACCTACACCGACCGCCGTGGCAACCAGCAGACCGACCTGTTCGACCCGATCCTGACCGTCGCGCCGCGCACCACCCGGTTCCCGCTGTTCCACGCCAAGGACGGCAACAAGAACCCGGCCGTCGGCAACGGGTACGACATGGTCCCGCTCGGCACCGGCGACATCAACTTCCAGCAGTTCTTCCAGACCATCGGCGAGCAGGACTTCCACCACGCCAACTGGGAGCAGGACTCCGCGCCGGGCGGTGCCGCGAACCCAGGACAGTCCATCGACTTCGCCTCGGTGAGCTACACCAACATGTCCGAGCTGACGATCTACAAGCGCTGACCCCGAGTAACGCGTGGAGGGAATCATGGCAGCTTCCCGAAGACGCCGGTGGCTCGCCGGTGCGATCGGCTTCATCTCCGCCGCGGCACTGAGCGTGCCCGGCACCACCCCGGTCGCGGCGGAGCCCGCGACCGGGGACGTCCCCACCTCGACCGGCGCGGAGAACGGCCCGGCCGCGCTCCGATCCGAAGCCAGGGCACCGGAGAACTACAAGGTCCTGGTGTTCACGAAGACCGACGGCGAGCGCCGCCCCTCGATCAGGGACGGCGTCGCGACCATCAAGCAGCTGGCCAAGGCCAACGGTTTCCAGGTCACCTCGACGCAGGACGCGGGGGCGTTCACCGCGGCGAACCTGGCGAAGTTCCGGGCGGTCGTCTTCCTCAACACCACCGGCAACGTGCTGAACTCCGCGCAGGAGAGCGCGTTCGAGGGCTACATCCGGGCAGGCGGCGGTTACGTCGGCGTGCACGCGGCCGCCGAGACCGAGCCGGACTGGGCGTTCTACCAGAACCTCGTCGGCACCAAGGTGGCCGGCGTGGCGAGCACCGGCCGCGGCAACGTGGCCGTTGCCGACCGGGCGCACCCGTCGACCGAGACGGTGAGCAGGACGCTGACGCTGACCGAGGAGTGGTACAACTTCGCGGCCAACGTGCGTGGCAAGCAGCACGTGCTCGCCACGGCCGACGAGAAGTCGTTCACCGGCGGTGCCATGGGCTTCGACCACCCGGTCGCCTGGTGCCAGGACCACGTCGGCGGGCGGAGCTGGTACACCGGCCTCGGCCACTCGATCGAGTCCTACCGCGACAACAACGTGCGCAAGCACCTGCTGGGCGGCATCGAGTGGGCGGCGGGCGTCGTCGAGGGCGACTGTGGCGCGACCGTGCTCGGCAACTACGAGAAGGTCACGCTCAACGACGAGCCAGGCGAGCCGATGTCGCTGGCCGTCCTGCCGGACGGGCGGGTGCTGCACAACACCCGCGGCGGCGAGATCCGGCTCTACGACCCGGAAAGCGGCGCCAGCCCGGTCATCACGACCGTCCCGGTCTACAGCCACGACGAGGACGGTCTGCAGACCCTGTCGATCGACCCGGACTTCGCGACCAACAAGTGGGTCTACATCTACTACTCACCCAAGCTGAACACGCCGGTCGACGACCCGTCGACGCCAGGTGTCAACGAGGGTGACGCGCCGCTGTCGAGCACGGACCCGACCGTGTGGGACAAGTTCAAGGGCTACAACCAGCTGTCGCGCGTCAAGTTCGTCGAGTCGCCGACACCGCACCTCGACCTGGCCACCGAGCAGCAGATCCTGCGCGTGCCCGCCGACCGCGGCATCTGCTGCCACGTCGCGGGCAAGGTCAAGTTCGACGGCAAGGGCAACCTGTACCTGATCACCGGTGACGACACCAACGCGGGCGGGTCGGACGGCTACACGCCGATCCACGACGGTCCGAACGCGGCACCGGGGCTGGACGCGCGTCGTTCGTCGGCCAACACCAACGACCTGCGCGGCAAGCTGCTGCGGATCAAGGTGAAGGCCAACGGGACGTACACGAACCCGAAGGGCAACCTGTTCCCCGAGGCGGAGGACTACGACGACAAGACCCGTCCGGAGATCTTCCTGATGGGCCTGCGCAACCCGTTCCGGTTCGACGTCGACCCGTCCGGCCGGGTGTACGTCGCGGACTACTCCCCCGACTCGCGCACCTCCAACCCCGCGCGGGGACCGGAGGGCACGGGCCGCTGGTTCAGCACGAACAAGGCGGGCAACTGGGGCTGGCCCCTGTGCGTCTCGCCGAGCCTGCCGTACTTCGACTACGACTTCGACACCCGTACGCCGGGGTCGGCGTTCAACTGCGGCGCACCGGTGAACGACTCGCGGCACAACACGGGCAAGCGCGTGCTGCCCGCGGTGCAGCAGGCGCAGTTCTGGTACACCTACGAGGCGCGGACGCCGTGTGCCGGGTCCTATCTGGACAACCCGCCGACGGCGTGCGACTTCAAGTGGCCGGTCATCGGCACCGGTGGTGTCGGCCCGCACGGCGGCCCGATCTACTCCTACGACAGTGCGTCCACTTCGGAGACGAAGTTCCCGGAGTACTACCAGAACTCGGTGGTGTTCGGGGAGTTCACGCGGGACAAGCTGTTCATGATGCGGACCGACGGCAAGGGCAACCTGACCGGGGTGGAGCAGTTCCTGCCCGGGTTCGTGTTCGACAACCCGATGGAGATGGAGTTCGGACCGGACGGCAGCCTGTACGTGCTGGAGTACGGCGACGGGTTCTTCCGCCCCAACCCGGACGCGCAGCTGTCGGTGATCCGGTACGTGAAGGGCACGCGGTCGCCGGTCGCGGTCCTGAACGCCACGCCGACCTCGGGCCAGGCACCGCTGACCGTGTCGTTCGACAGCACGGGCAGCCACGACCCGGACCCGGGTGAGTCCATCTCGTACGCGTGGGACTTCACAGGCGATGGGACCGTGGACTCCGCGGACCCGGTCACGTCCCACACGTACACGGCCAACGGGACCTACACCGCGAAGCTGACGGTGACGGACTCGAGCGGCAAGACCGCGGTGCTGACCCGCGTCATCACGGTCGGCAATACCGCACCGACGGTCACGGTGACGTCGCCGGTGGCGGGATCGTTCTTCGACTGGGGCGACGACGTCCCGTTCGAGGTGACGGTCACCGACCCGGAGGACGGCACGATCGACTGCTCGCGGGTGACCGTGACGTTCGTGCTCGGGCACGACAGCCACGGCCACGGTGCGGGCTCGACCACCGGCTGCACCGGTGTGCTGCCGTCCCCCGCGGACGGTGCCGACCACGCCGGTGGCTACCTGTACGGCGGGATCAGCGCCGAGTACGCCGACCTCGGCGGCGGTGGCCAGCCACCGCTGACCACGATCGGCCAGGTGGTCATCCAGACACCGCGCCAGCAGGCGGAGTTCGCCCAGGTGCGGCAGGGCGTCGAGATCGCGAACACCTCCGACACCGGTGGTGGGCAGCAGCTCGGCTCCGTCGACAACGGTGACCTGATCGCGTTCGACCCGATCAACCTGGGCGACGCGACAGCGGTGACGTTCCGGTACTCGGGTGGTTCGGCCGCGACGGCAGGCCAGCCGAGGGCGGCGGTGGAGCTGCGGCTCGACTCGCCGACCGGACCGCTGGTCACGACGGCGACGCTGACCGCGACGAGCGGGAACAACGCGTGGGCGAGCCAGACCGTGCCGGTGTCGCAACCGGCGGGTGGGCACGCGCTCTACCTCGTGTTCCGCTCCGTCCCCAACGGACCCGCCACAGGGTTGGTCAACCTGAACTGGGTGGAGTTCACCCCGGCGGGCTGACCAGGGGTTGATGCGGGGGCCGGTGCGCGCACCGGCCCCCGCAGTGCCCCGTCCGCGTGGGGTGGGTACGAAAACCGTGCCCACCCCGCGTGGACGGGGCACTACCATGTCCACACGTGATCGAACGTCCTGAACCACCGCTGACCGGCGACGAACGCGAGACCCTGCGCGTGTTCCTCGACTTCCACCGCGCCACCCTGGCGATGAAGTGCGACGGTCTGTCCGATGAGGACCTGCGGAAGCGGTCCATGCCACCGTCCACTTTGACCCTGCTGGGGCTGGTGCGGCACATGGCCGAGGTCGAGCGCACCTGGTTCCGCAGGGTGATCAACGGCGAGGACCTGCCGCTGGTGTGGTCGGCCGAGGGTGACTACCAGGTCGCGTACGCCGCGTCGGACTCCACGCGGGCGGAGGCGTTCGCCGTGTGGGAGACGGAGGTCGCGCATTCGCGCCGCATCGAGCGGGAGGCCGCGTCGCTCGACGTCATCGCGTACAACCCGCGCTGGGAGGCGGACGTCTCGCTCCGGCTGGTGATGCTGCACCTCATCCACGAGTACGCCCGCCACAACGGCCACGCCGACTTCCTCCGCGAGGGCATCGACGGCGTCACCGGCGCCTAGCCACCGGGATCTCCAGCACGGTGGCGCTGACGCCGTCGCCGTCGGTGAGGCGTTCCTCCAGGGTCGGTCCCGTGATGGCGAGTTCGTGGCGCCGCAGCCAGTCGAACAGGTCGTGGCCCGCGCGGACCACGTCGCCAGCGGGCGGGACGACCGCACGCACCACGTCGCGTGCGGGCAACGTGAGGCTCTCGGCCCCGTACCCGGTCGCCAGTGCGGCGACGAAGTCACCCGAGGGCGGCGCGTCCAGCCACGTCAACAGGGTCGCCCCCGCCGAGCACCGGGCGCCGAGTTCCGCGGGGTCGGCGACCCGCAGGTAGTCGACGCGCAGGCGGCGGGCACCCGCCCTGGTCTGCTGGGGCAGGATCGAGGTCGCGGTCGCGAGGTGGTCCTCGGCGGCGGCCACGGCCGCGGTCATGGCCGCGATGTCCTGGCGGAGGTGGACCACCGTGTCGGCGAGGGCCTGCCGCACCTGCGTATCGGGCGCGTCCACGAGGTCGGCGATCCGGCGCAGCGGCAGGCCGAGGCGCTGGAGTCCGCGGATGCGTGCCAGCCTGGTCAGCTCCGCCACGCCGTACCACCGGTAACCGGTGGCCGGGTCGACAGCGGCAGGCCTGAGCAACCCGATCTTGTCGTAGTGGCGCAGGGTGCGGTCGGAAACCCCGGCCATCCCGGCCAGCTGACCGATGCGCCACATCGTGGTTGACCCTCTCCCTGCGTCAGGTTCCTACGGTCGGCGCCATGTCCACCCACCACGACACCCGGTTCACGGGTGCGCTGCTGCTGACCGCGCTGACCGCCATGATCGCCGGTGCTGTCATCGTCGTGCCATCGGGAATGACCCTGAATCCGGCCGAGCCGGCCGCCGCGTTGGCCGCGGTCGCTGCCCGGCCGGGACTGCACCTCGTCGAGCTGGGACTCGACGTGACCGGCTGGCTGGCCCTCACCGCGGGCGCGCTGACCATGGCCGCCCGCGCGCTGCTGCCCGCGGGACTGCTCGCCTGCGCCGGTCTGGCCGGGCTGCTCCACGACGCGGGCAACCTGGCGGTGACCCAGCTCGCCGCCGACGCGGACGATCCCACGGTGATCGCGGTGGCCGGCGCGGTCCTGCTCACGGCCAAGTGGTCGGTCAACCTGGCAGGCCTGCTCTGGGTGGCAGCGACCGCGACCGCCGTGCTCCAGCTCCCCATGACGGCAGGCCTGCGGCGCGCCGGGGTGGTCGTGGCACTGTCCGGTCTCGCCGCCGTCGTGCTGCCATGGACCACCGGGGTCGACGGCCCCTCGGCGGCACAGGAGCAACTCGGCTACGCCCTCCACCTGCCGGTCATGGTCTGGTACGGCGTGCTGGCCCTGCGCGACCTGCGCGCACGATCCGAGGTGCGCGGTTAGCGGGATTCGACGGTGGTCCGCCTGCTGTCCGGTCCGCGTGCGGTGATGTCGCGTCACCGGCCGTACGGCTGGTAGGGCAACACCTCCGGTTCACGTGGCGGCTGGATCAGACCCGTGCCCGGGCGAAAGGGCCCGCCCGCGACGATGGAGCAGAGTCCTCGCGTGGACGATCGTCGCGTTGATCGGCACCGGGTGCTCCGGGGCGGACTAAAGGTTCATGGAGCGCCAAGAAGTAAACGTCCTCGACCGCGACACAAGGAATTCCGCAAGGGGATAGCACGAGCGCTCAGGTACAACGGTGTCCTCGAACCCGACTTCCCCACGGAGCTGGCGACGATCGCCAACAAGCGGTGACACCGATCAGCGGCAGGCGGGTGCCGCTCCGCGTCCTCGCCTACTTGACCAGCGCCTGTACCTGCTCGCCCGCTGTCGTCATCGCGTCGGCGGGTGACGAGCTGCCGATCAGCACGGCCTGCACCTGCTCCGCGATCACCGTCTCCATCTGCGCGTACTCGGGGAACCGCCAGAACGGGTTCTGCGACGCGGTCTTCGTGATCCGCTCGCTGAACGCCTTCGTGAACGGGTCGTTCGCCACCGCGTCGGACGCCAGGCCCTTCTCGGTGGTCGGCGGCAGCGCCAGCTTCGCGAAGAACTCGTCGGTGGCGGCCTGGTCGGAGGTCAGCCACCGCGCGAACGACGTGGCCGTGTTCGCGGCCTCCCCCTCGACCACCACGATCACGTGCCCCCACAGCTGCGCCTGCGGGTCGTCACCGGACTTCAGCACCGGGCGGGCGACCGGGTCGAGCTTGTCGGCGAGCTGCTTGTCCGGCGAGTCCTTGATGACCGCGCCCTTGCCGACGATCGCGTCGTCGTAGATCGCGGCGCGGCCTTGGCCGAACAGCGCACGGGCGTCGAACCGGTCCACGTCCGGGGCGATCAGCTTCTGGTCGTACAGCTTCTTGTACCAGGTGACCGCCTCGACCGACGCGTCGTCGCCGATCGTCACCCTGTCGCCGTCGAGCAGGGTGCAGCCGAAGGTCTTCATCCAGAACAGGATGTCCTTGAGCTGCGCCACCTTCGTCGACGCGGCGTAGGGCACCACGCCGCCGCCGAGCCCCTTCAGCTCGACCAGCGCGGCCTCGAAGTCCTCGATCGTCTCCGGGAACTCGGTGATCCCGGCGCGCGACAGCAGCTCCTTGTTGGTCACGAGGCCGATCGCACCGGTCGTCCACGGCAGGCCGAGCTGCTTGCCCTCGTACTGACCGGACTCGAGCGCGGTGCTGGTGTACCCGCCGTCCTTGGCCGCGTCGCCGAGGTCGCGCAGCTTGCCCAGCGCCGCGAGCGCACCGAGCCACGCGATGTCGAGCTGCGCGGCACCGACCAGCTTGTCGCCGCGCACCTGCAGCGTCAGCTGGTTGAGGTACTCGTTGTACGGGTAGGACACCGGGTTGACGGTCAGGCCGTCCTTCGTGGTGATCGTGTCGAGCAAACCCTGCACGACCGGCTTGCCCGCCTCCTCGTTCAACGTCCACGACGCGAACGAGAACGTCTTCTCGTTGGCCTTCGGGTCGTCGGCGGCGAGCGGTTCGGTCTCCTTCGGCGCCGGCGCGCACGCGGCGAGCCCCGCCGCGCCGAGCCCGGCCGCGCCGAGGAACTGGAGCATGCGGCGACGGCTGTAGGCGGTAGTCATCAGTGACCTCCGGGGTGAAGAGAAAGGTGTGGGGTCAGCCCTTCACGGCGCCCGCGGTGATGCCGCCGACCAGGAAGCGCTGCAGGGCGATGAACGCGATCACGACGGGCAGTGAGACGACGAGGGAGGCCGCCATCAGCTCCGGCCACGCCGTCTGCGCCTCGCCGAGGTAGGTGTTGGCGAGACCGGGTGGCAGCGTCTGCTTGTCCGGGCCCGCGAGGGTGAGTGCGAAGATGAAGTCGTTCCAGCCGCGGACGAACGCGAACAGCCCGGCGGCCACCAGACCCGGCACGGACAGCGGCACGATCACCGAGTGGATGATCCGCAGCTGGGAGGCGCCGTCGATGCGGGCGGCCTCGATCAGCGAGTCGGGGATGGTGTCGAAGAAGCCCTTCAGCATCCACACGCACAGCGGCAGCGTGAACGTCGTGAAGGACAGCACCAGCGCCGTGTACGTGTTGAGCAGGTCGTACGCGTCGAACACCGCGTACAGGGTCACGAGCAGCAGCGCCTGCGGGAACATCTGCGACGACAGCACGAGGTACATCAGCGACCGGCGGCCGCGGTAGCGGTACTTGGAGAACGAGTACGCCATGTACGCCGACACGATCACCGACAGCACGGCGGTGACGCCGGAGACGATCGCGCTGTTGACGAGGTAGTCGAACAGCTGCGAGTTCCCGGCGAGCGACGCGAAGTGCTCGAAGGTGACGTCGGCAGGGAACAGCGCGGGCGGGTAGGCGAACACCTTGCCGTCCGGCGTGAGCGCGGTCGCCAGCATCCAGTACACCGGCAGCAGCGCGAACCCGCCGAACACGATGATCGTCACCCAGGCGGCGACCCGCACGGCGGGCCGTTCGCGGTCCAGCGGTGAGCGGCGGCGCGGTCGCGCCTCGCGCTCCTCCCCGGCGAGCACCGGGGTGTCCAATGTGGTCGTCACGCCTTCTCCTCCCGGTCCACCACGCGGAGGTAGCCGACGACGAGCACGAGCAGCAGCACCATCCACAGCAGACCGATCGCACCGGCCCTGCCGAGGTCGTGTCCTTTGTAGAACGTGTCGTACACGGCGACGGCGAACGTCTCCGTGGTCCCGGCGGGGCCGCCGCCGGTCATCACGTAGATCGTGTCGAAGTGCTGGAAGTTCCAGATCAGCTCCAGCAGCAGGACCAGGCCGATGATCCCGCGCAGGTGCGGCACGGTGACCGACCGGAACCGGCGGATCGTGCCCGCGCCGTCGACCTGGGCGGCCTCGTGCAGTTCGGGCGGCACGGTCTGCAGGCCGGCGAGCAGCATGACCATCATCCACGGGAAGCTGGCCCACGTCTTCGCGATGATCACCGCCGCCATCGCGGTGCCGGGGCTGGAGAGCCACGCCTCCGGCTCGTCGACGATCCCCAGCGCCTCGAGCACGCCGTTGGCGACGCCGTAGTTCGCGTTGAAGATCCACATCCAGAGGAAGGAGGTGACCACGGCGGGCACGAGCCACGGCAGCAGGAACGCGCCACGCAGGAACCCGCGGCCCCTGATGCGGGTGTTGAGCGCGAGCGCGAGCGCGAACCCGATCACGAACGGCACGAGCGTGGTGCCGACCGTGAACACGAGTGTCTGGCGCAGCAGCGGGAGGAAGTCGGAGTCGAGGACCGCCCTGATGTTCTCCAGCCCGACGAACCGGCGGCCAGGTTCGACGAGGCTCTGCTCGAAGAACGCCGTGACCAGCGAGGAGATCAGCGGGTAGAGGACGACCGCGACGAGGAGCGCGAGGCCGGGCAGTACCAGCAGGATCGCGAACGCGCCACCGGACAGCCCTTGCGCGGGCGTGCCCTGTTTCCTTGGCGGGGCGGGCCTCGTCGCGGTGGTCACGACCGGCTCGCTGGGGCGTGGACCGGGCCGAGGTAGCCGAGGCCGGTGCTGATGGAGTCCGCCACCTCGATCACGCGGCGGGCCAGCTCCTCCTCGCGGCGCTCCAGGTCCATCGCGGACAGCGGACCGGAGATGGAGATGCCCGCGACGACGCTGCCCGCGCGGTCCAGGATCGGCGCCGCGATGCAGGCCCTGCCCAGCGCCAGCTCCTCCACCTCGGTGGCGTAGCCCTGCGTGCGCACCTGCTCGACGATCCGGTCCAGCTCGTCGTGCGTACCCGGGGTGTTCGGGGTGTAGCGGTGCAGGTCGTCGCCGAGCAGCGCTTTGCGGTCGGGCACGCCCAGCAGCAGGCACTTGCCGATTCCCGTGGCGTGCAAGGGGTTGCGCTGTCCCATGAGGACGAACGACTTCGGCGCGAGCCGTCCCTCGAAGTTGCACAGGTAGAACATGGTGTCGCCGCGGCGTTCCGCCACGTTCGCGCCGAGACCGAGCGTGTGCGCCAGGTCCTGCGCGCGCTGCCGGGCCTCCCGGTGCACGGGGTGCTGGTTGACCGCGACACCCGCGAGCGTGATCAGCGCGGGCCCGAGCCGGTAGAGCCCGCTCACCGGGTCCCGCTCGACGTAGGAGATCTGCTCCAGCGTCGCCAGGAGGCGGGACGCGGTCGACTGGCCGAGACCGGAGTGCTTGGCGACGTCGGACACCCGCAGCTCCGCGCGCCCCTCCAGGAACGCGCCCAGCACGGTGGCGGCGCGTTCGACGCTCTGGTTGGTGCCTGCTTCGGCGGCCACTCTGCGCGCTCCCTTTACTTGAAACCATCTCGCAACATGTGCGACTCTTGCGCACATGTTGGCCATCGTCAAGCACATGTTGGGATCGAGATGCAGATAGTGGGTGTCGATACCTACATCCTGAAACTGCGGGCTGACAGTGCGTACCTGGGCGCGCTCGCGGACGGTTCCTCCCCGGAGGCGGGCTACCAGGTCCGGCCACCCTGGCGGAGCATCTACTCGGACCGTTACGAGACGCTGCTGGTCCGCGTCACCGCCGAGGACGGCACCACCGGCTGGGGTGAGGCCCTGGCGCCGGTCGCCCCCGAGGTGCCCGCGGCGATCGTGGACCTGCTGCTCGCCCCCGTGCTGCGCGGGATGTCGGCGGTCGCCCCGCGCCCGGCGTGGTCGCGGCTGCGCGACCTCATGCGCGAACGCGGTCACCTCGTGGGACATCAGGCCGACGCGCTCGCGGCGGTGGACATCGCGCTGTGGGACCTCGCGGGCCGCGTCACCGGCCGCCGCGTGGCGGACCTCCTCGGCGGCGCCTTCCGCGAGGAGATCCCGGTGTACGTGTCGGGCCTGCCGAAGCCGACCGACGCCGAACGCGCCGCGCTGGCACAGGAGTGGGCCGCGCGTGGCGCGCGGCGGGTGAAACTCCACCTCGGCAACGGGGTCACGGCCGATCTGGCCACAGTGGACGCGGTGCGCGCGGCGGCACCGGAGCTGCGGATCGCGGTGGACGCGCACTGGGCGTACTCGGTGACCGACGCGTTGCGGCTGGCGGCCGGGCTCGCGTCGCGTGACGTGTGGTTCCTGGAGGCGCCGCTGGCGCCGGAGGACGTGGCCGGGCACGCGGAGCTGGTCGCCCGGTCGGCCGTGCCGGTCGCGGTGGGCGAGGCGCTGCGGACCCGGTACGAGTTCGACGACTGGGTCACGCGGCGGGCGTTGCGGATCGCGCAGCCGGACGTGGCCCGCACCGGCATCACCGAGGCGATGGCCATCAACGAGGTGTGCGCGGCGCGGCACGTGCCGGTCGCACCGCACCACTCCGTGGGTCTCGGCGTCGCACTCGCCGCTGGCCTCGCGGTGTCGGCGGCGGTCGAGGACCTGCCGTCGTTCGAGTACCAGCCGACGTCGTACGAGGTCGGCAACCGGATCCTCCGCGCGCCGCTGCCTGTCGGCGCGCACACCATGTCCCTCCCCCAGGGCCCCGGACTCGGCGTCGAGGTCGACGCCGACGCGGTGGCCGCGCTAGCCGGTTAAGGAGTCCCACCCAGTGCCGCACACCGTGCACGGTCTCGTCCCGATCCTCGCCACGCCGTTCCTGCCCGACGGGTCGCTCGACCTGCCGAGCCTGCGCAGGCTCACCGAGTTCCAGCTCGCGTCCGGAGTGGACGGTGTGGCGGTGTTCGGCATGGCGAGCGAGAACTTCGCCCTGACCGCGGCTGAACGCGACGTGGTCCTGCGGTCGGTGACCGATGTCGTGGCCGGCGCGGTGCCGGTCGTCGCGGGGGTGGCCGCCACGTCGACGGTCACCGCGCTGGAACAGGTGGCCGCGTTCGACGGTGTGTCGGCGGTGATGGTGCTGCCCCCGTTCATGGTGAAGCCGGGGCGGGCGCAGCTGGTGGAGTTCTACGCGTCGGTGGCGGCGGCGGGCCCCGAGGTGATGGTGCAGGACGCGCCCGGCGCCACCGGTGTCGCGATGCCGGTGCCGCTGATCGTCGAGCTGGCGAAGCTGCCTGGCGTGACGTCGGTGAAGGTGGAGTCGCCGCCGGCCGCCCCGAAGGTCGCGGCGGTGGTTGATGCGGTGGGTGACCCGGAGTTCGCCGTGCTGGGCGGCCAGAACGCACAGTTCTGCCTGGCGGAGTACGCGGGCGGCGCCGTCGGCACGATGCCGGCGTGCGAGTTCCCCGACCTGCTCGCGCCGGTGCTGGCGGACTGGCGCAGCCCTTCTGCGCGTGCCGCGTTCACCCGCCTGCTGCCGCTGGTCCTCGCCGGGCTGCAGCAGGGCATCGCGTGGTCGATCCACAAGGAAGTGCTGGTGCGACGGGGGATCATCGCGCACGCGACGGTGCGCTCCCCCGCCGGAACGCCGTCGCGTGCGACGCTGGCGGAGCTGGACACGGTACTGGCGGACCTGGAGCTGCCACCGGCGCCAGGGGTGGCCCGATGAGCGGCCTGGCCTCCGGCCCCCGGTTTCCATCCTCCCAGACGACACCGACGATTCCGGGCCCCTGTGGACAACCGGTCCGCGGGCACCGGGATTGTCGGTGCCCGCGACTACGCTGGATCTCGGGGGGCCGAGGGCCGCGCCCGAGCGCGCGGCGGCGGGGTTGTGGATGGCGTGCGCCGGATTGTCGGTGCCCCGGCCTACGCTGGAGTCCGGGGGCCGGAGGCCGCCCCGCCCAGCTGGATGGTGCGCGATGACCGGGCTCGGCGTCCTCGTCGTCGGCAGCAGCTCGGACATCGGGCTCGCGATCGGGCGGGCGTTCACCGTGCGCGGGGACCGGGTGGTCGGGGTGTCGCTCGCGCGGCACGAGGACCCCGCGTTCGCCGAGACCATCGCCGCTGACTGCGCCGACCCGGCCGCCGCGACGGTCGCCGTCGAATCGGCCCACCACCTGCTCGGCCGGCTGGACGTCGTGGTGCTCGCGGCCGCCGCCCAGCCCGTCGCCGCCGCGGCCGACACCACCGACGAGCAGTGGCGCGCCGCCGTCGGGGCCACCCTCGACTCCGCGTTCTTCGTGGCCCGCGCCGCCCTGAGGCGGCTGCCGGCCGGCGGCTCGATCGTCGCCGTGTCGTCGGTCAACGCCACGCTCGCCGCGCCCGGTCTGCCCGGCTACGCGGCGGCCAAGGCCGGCGTCGAGGGCCTCGTCCGCCAGCTCGCGCTCGAGTACGGTCCGGCGGGCGTGCGGGTCAACGCGGTGGCCCCGGGCATGATCGGCAACGCCCACCTGCCCGCCGTCGCCGAGGGGTACCCGCTGCGTCGCGTCGGCCGCCCCGACGAGGTCGCCGCCGCCGTCGTGTTCCTCGCGGGCGCCGGGTTCGTCACCGGGGCGGTCCTGCCGGTCGACGGGGGCCTGTCCATCGCGTCCCCCGCCGCCTGGCTCCGCCCCGACCTACGAGCCCGCTGGCTCTAGAGCGCGTCCTTGGCGGACTGGTACGGCAGCTCCGCCACCACCTCGAACTCACGGCCGGCGCGGCGGGCCGTGAACCGGCCGTCGGCCACCCCGACCCGGGTGCGCAGGTTCGCGAGGCCGCTGCCGCCCCCGTGCGCCTCTTCGAGGACGCCGTCGTTGCCGATGCGCAGCCGGAGCGTGCCGTCGACGACGACGAGGGTGATCGTGCAGTGCAGTGCCGCGCTGTGCCGCAGGATGTTCGTGACCGCCTCGCGGACGACCATCGCCAGCACCCCGTCGACGTCCTTCGGGGCGGACGGCAGGCGCTCGGGCAGCCGCACCGCGATGCCCGAGGACGTCAGGATGTCGAACGCGAGGCCCAGCTCGCTCGTGAACGACAGCCGCAGGTCCTCCGTCGCGACCAGTCGCGCGTCGTCGCCCGCCTTGGCGCACAGCCACAGCAGGTCGTCCAGCTCGCACCGGGCCTGTGCGTCGTCGCGGCCGATCAGCGCCATGACCAGGTCCGTCTTCAGCGCCATCGCCGACAGGCCGAGACCGAGCAGGTCGTGGGTGTCGCGGGCCAGCCGGAGCCGTTCCCGCACCGCGGCCAGCTCCGCCAGTTCTTCCCGCAGCGCCGCCATCCGCACGGCCAGGCGGGTGAGCCACGCGAGCCCGTACACCAACAGCCCGAACGCGACCGCGGTGGCGGTGGCGTACCCGGTCCACCGCGGCAGCTCCTCTGGCGGCGAGCCGCCGGGCACCAGCAGGATCAGCGCGGGCATGCTGGCGACGATCGCGCCGAACCACACCCACCGCGTCCGGTCCGGGAACAGCAGCAGCGCGGACCCGGCGAGGAACCCCGCAAACGCCAGCCCGGCGGGGCCGAGCAACGGGTACTGCACGTAGGTGAGCACCGCCTGCGCGGCGAACGTCCACCGCCACGCTGGCGGGTGTTCCTCGCGGCCGATGCCGGAGTGCCGCAGCTGCAACCCGGTGACGGCGCCGCCGGTGAGCACCGCGAGCACGAGCGTGCCCACCGGGTAGCCCGACTCACCCGGCAGCGCCACGTTGGCCGCGTTCTGCGCGGCGAACAGCACCAACACCGCCAGCAGCACGCCCGTCGCCAGGCGCGGCGCGAGCACCACGTCGGTCTCCTGCCGGGCACCGATCCGCTCGTCCGACTCCGCCGCGATCCCCCGCGCCTCGGCGAGCATCTCGCGGGCGGTGACCCCGGCGGCCTCGATCTCCGCGCGGGCTATGTCGCGGCGGTCGGGCAGCGCCTCCCGTGCGGCGGTCGCCCGGTCGGTGACGGTCCGGACCCGTTCCCCGATCATGGACCGCAGCCGCTCGGCCACCGCCAGCCGCTGCCGGGTGACGGCGGCGGCCGCCAGCTCGTCGCGGGTCGACGCGACCTGGCGCACCAGCTCCGCGAGCCACGTCAGGCCGAACAGGGCGAGCCCGTTGTCCGCGAACGCGATCAGGAGCCACAGCCCCGCGTGCACCGCGGGCGTGTACGGCGGGCCGACGAACCCGAGCCAGACGACCTCCTCGACCACCGCGAGCGCGCCGAACACCACCCACGACGCGGGTGCGGGCACCGTGAGCAGCACCAGCCCGGCCAGCAGCCCGGAGATCCCGCCGACCCACCCGTTGCCGAACAACGCGAACGGGAGGTAGGTCAGCACGGCCTGCGCGCCGAGCAGCCACCAGCGCAGCCGGTACCACGGCTCGCGCGCGACCCCGCTCGCGAACCAGGTGGGCAGGACGAACAGGGCCACCACGAACAGCACGTACCAGGAGTCGCCGTGGCCGACCGCGTCGACGGCGCGGCCCACGAGGAGCGTGCCGAGGAAGCCGAGCACGACGGCACGTGCGCCACGCACCTGGCGGCGCGTGTCGTATCCGTCGGTTCCGACCATCCTCACCAAACGGAAGGCTACCGGTTGACGCGGCGGGAGGGGCTCCCGAACAGGAGCCCCTGCCCACTCAGGCCCGCACGAACTTCGCCGCGTCCGCCCGCGCGCAGCCGACGCCACTGGACGTGAGCTTGACATACCCGCTCTCCCCGGCCGCGAACGAGTACGTGCCCAGCGACACCCAGCCACTCGCCCCGGCCGTGCCGTCGACCCGCTTCGTGGCCGTGCCAGCACTGTGGCCGACGTCGTACCGCGCGTTCGGGTCGCTCCCGGAATGGGCGATCTTCCACACGTACACCTGGAAGCTGCCCGCGCCACCCAGCTTCGGCCGCCACGTCGCGGTGTTGCCCGCGGTGTGGCAGGTGGCGTAGCGGGTCGGCGACGTGTAGTTCCAGCCGTCGACGGTGGAGTCGTGCCAGCCGCCGGACTCGCTGTACCCGTACGCCGCCGGGCCCTCGTTGTCGAGGTAGTAGTCCTTCTGCCAGTACCGCACGTAGTCGAACTGCGCGACGCCCTCGCCGTTGGCCGTCTGCGGGTAGGCGATGCTGGTCAGCCAGATGTTGAGGTAGTCGTGCGTCCACTGGTCCGGCGTGTAGGACACGGTGTGGCGCAGCTGGCCGTCGATGTAGAACTTGACGGAGGTCTCCGACCAGTCGGCTCCGTAGGTGTGCCACTGTTTGACGTCGAGGCCGGAGTCGTAGGTGATGCCGGGGGCGTACGGGCCGCGCACGCCGCTGCCCTTCCACGTGATCACACCGTGGTGCACGGTCCGCTGGTTGACCGAGTCCTGCTCGAGCACGTCGATCTCGGTCCGCTGCTCGGCGGGGAAGGTCGTGCTGCCGTTGCCCGCCTGCATCCAGAACGACGTGTGCCAGCCACCGGCCACGGGCATCTTCGCGCGGGTCTCGTAGTAGCCGTACCGCAACGCCTTCTTGCTGACGAGCCCGCCGCCACTCCAGTCCTTCCCCTGCAACGGCGGCGATTCCGCCTTCAGGTCGATGGACATCAGACCGCCACCGACGGAAACGTTGTCCGGCCGCTGGGCGCTGCCGGCCTTGACGTCGGTGCGGTAGTTCCACCGCGACGTGTCCACGGCACTGCCGTTGAACTCGTCGCTGAAGACGAGCGTGTACCCGGACGAGGGCGGATCGGCGGCGGCGGGGACGGCGGTGACCGCGGCCGCGGTCAGTGCGAGAGCGGTGAGCAGGGCGCTCCTGCGCATGGGAACCTCCGGTTACCAGGGGGACGTGCGGACGTGGAGCTGGTGGTCGGTGGGCGCTGTGAGGTACAGGTGGTCGGTGTCTCCGCGCCGGATCACCGCGAGGCGCTGCACGTTCACCCCCGGCAGCAGGGCCGTCTCGGCCCACGCACTCCCGGACGGGCGGGCGGCGAACGCCTGGTCACCACTGGCGGTGGCCTTCTTCGCGTAGTACACCCGCAGTCCGGTGCCCCACGCGGTGACGTCGATCGCGGCGTGGGTGTCGTAGGCACCCGAGTAGACCGTCTTCCGCTGCCACGCGGCACCGGTCCACTCGGCGACCCGGACCTGCCAACGTCCACCGTGGACGGTCCGGTAGCGGTAGGCGACAACGGGTTTCCCGCCGGACAGCGCCAGCTTCGCACTCTGCACCCCGGGCGGCCTGGTGGCGTCGTCGCGGTCGGTCGAGTCCTCCGCGCCCTCGAGCGGCTGGTACACGACCGGGCTGGTGACACTGGCGGGTGCGGTGACCACGGCACCCGCGGCGTTGTGGAACTGCCCGGACGAGATGTCGTACCGCAGGTAGGACCCGAGGTGCCGCAAGGCGTTCGTGCCGCCGTACGCCCACTCCCACGAGATGTGCAGGTTGCCGTCCCCGTCCCCGGCGACGTCGTCCGGGTAGGCGACATGACCCGCCGACCGGGCGAACACCGCGACCCGCGTCCAGGTGTCGGCCGAGTTGTCCCACCGGTACAACCGGCCCTCGGGATAGGCACGAATCACGAGGTAGACGTCACCGCCGTCGACCCGGGTGAGGTTCGGGTAGGTGTACTGACCACCTTGGTCCGGCATGTCGGCGGACCGGTTGACCATCGAGGTGACGTCGCCGGGGGCGGCGGAGCGGTAGTAGATCCAGTTGTTGCTGTGCATGGACACGAACGCGTGGATGAACCCGTCCCCGTCGACCGCGATCGAGGGTTGCTTGTGCCCGATGTCGTCCGGATACACCGAACAGGACCCGTCGGCAGCCTTGAGACAGCCGCGGGTCCACGTGCCGTCGGCCGCCTTGCGTCCGATGTAGACGGTGTGGGTGTCACTGGCACCGCCATTGGTGGCGCCAGGCCCACCCCACGCGTTGTAGGCGACGTACACCGAGCCGTTCAGCTCGTCCAGCGGCCGCCACCACCCGGCTTGGTTGGAGGCGTCTACGCGGTAGGGCACCTGCTCGGCGGCGGCGGCGGTGGCCGGGAGGACCAGCAGCAGCGCAAGGCAGGCGAGAACGACACGCCTCATCAGGACTCCTTTGTCCGGCGCGGAGATTCAGTTCATCAGTGCGGTGGCGGTGTAGCCGAGCGCGGTGCTGACGGTGTCGGCGGTCTCGATCACCACCTGGGCCAGCTCGTCCCGGCGGTTGGCCAGGTCGAGCGCGGACAGCGACCCGGAAACGGAGATCGCGGCGACCACGGCCCCGTCCCGGTCCCGGACAGGCGCGGCGACGCAGGCACGTCCGAGCGCCAGCTCCTCGACCTCCATGGCGTAGCCGCGGGCGCGAACGTCCTCGAGCTCCGCTTCCAGGACGGAAAGGCTGGTGACGGTCCTGGCGGTGAACGCGGTCAGCTCACCGAGCAGGTCGCGCCGCTCGTCGACCGTGCAGCCCAGCAGCAGACACTTGCCAAGCCCGGTCGCGTGCAGCGGATTGGTCTGGCCGAGGAGCGTGAACGACCGCGGTGCCAGCTCCCCCTCGGCGTTGACGAGGTAGACCAGCCGGTCCCCGTGCCGACGGGCCACGTTCACCCCGAGCCCGAGCCGGGCGGCGAGGTTCTGGACGACCTGCCGGGCCTCACGGTGGACTGGTTGCTGGTTCGCCGCCGCACCCCCGACCCGCAAGGCGAGCGGCCCGAGGCGGTAGAGCGAGCTGACGGGGTCCCGCTCCACGAAGGCGAGCGACTCGAGCGTGGCGAGCAACCGGGTCGCGGTGGACAGACCAAGCCCGGCAGCCGAGGCAAGGTCCGAGGCCCGCACCCGCGTATGCCCGGCATCGGCAAGAGCCCGCAACAACGACGCGGCCCGCTCCACGGACTGGTTGTTCCCAGTATCGGCAGCCATGAGCACCATTCTGCAAGTCAGGTTGCAATATGAACCGAAGATAGAGTCAGTTCTGGAGCCGAACTACCGCCAAACGGGCCAAGGCCGGGTTGGGTTGGGTTGTCCTCGCCGGACGTTCTGCATGGTGTGGTTTGTCCTCGCCGGACGGGCTTTGCCTCCGGGGGCTCCTCGCCGGAGCAGGTCTCCGGGATGGCCTTGCGGGTTGGCATCTTCGGTGGCTTGGCATGATCGGGCGGCCTTGTGCTGGTCAGGGCACCGGCTGTTCGGCAGGACCACCGAGAACCGAGGACATGGCAGCGAAGTACGGAGGCGCGGCAACGGTGCCACCGAAGGCACCATGGCCACAGTCGCCCAGGTGGACCGGCGGCCCTGGGCACAACTCCCCCGGCTCGGCACCGTCCGCGAACACCAGCGACGACACCGCGTAACCGTCCACGCCACCGACGAACGCGACCGACTCGCTGGTCTGCGTCGTCCCGGTCTTTCCGATTCCCGGCCGGGACCACCCCGCGGCACGCGCGGGCGCCGCGGAGGTGCCGTCGATCGTGTCCTTGGCCAGTCCGGTCATCAACGTGTCGGCGAGACCGCTTGGCACGACCTGCGAACACGCCTGCGAAGACACCGGCACCGCGTGCCCGAACCGGTCCGTCACCGAGAACACCGGATCCGGCGGGCACCACGTCCCCCCGCTCAGCAGCGTCGCCGACACGTTCGCCAGTTCGAGCGGGCTCACCGGGCTGTTGCCCAACGTGAACGACGGCTTGTCCCGGAAGTACTCCGACTGCGGCTGGTTCCGTTGCGGATCGTCCGACGACGGGGAAGGAGCGCCGCCCGCGTCATCGGACGCGAGCGTCGACCGCAACCCCAGCCGTTTCGCCATGTCCAGCACGGCAGGCAGCCCGACCTTCGTCTCCAGCCCCACGAAAGCGGTGTTCGGCGAGGTGGCGAGCCGTCGGCGAGCGTGATCGGATCCGGGTAGTGCCCATCGTTGTGCACGGTGTGGCAACGCCCACCGGACAACGCGAAACAGGACGAAGCCGGGTTCGGCAGCAACGTGTCCAGCCGGGCGTCCCCGGACGACAGGGCGGCGGCAGCGGTGAAGATCTTGAACACCGAACCGGCACCGAACGGATCACTGACGTCGGCCACGATGTTCCCCGACGTCTCACCGGCACGAGCGTCGGTGCCGAGGTTCCGGTTGGCGACCATCGCGAGCACCTCATGCCGGTCCGACCCCGGCGTGATCACGGCGAAGGTGTTCGCGACCCCGTCCTGCGCGGTGGGCACGTTCGCCACCACCGCGTCCTTGGCGGCAGCACTGACCACAGGATCAAGAGTGGTGCGAATCGTGTAGCCGCCGGTGGCGATCCGGTCCGCCGACAACCCGGAAGCCGCCAGGTAACTCAGCGCGTACTGACACAGGAACCCGGCATCGGGTGCGGCACCGGCACACGTGCTCGAAGGCACGTCCGGCCCGTCGGGCAACACCCCGAGCGGGGTCTTCTTGGCCGCCGCCCCGGTGGACTCGTCGATCGAGCCGGTGGCGACCATCGCGTCGAGCACCTGGTCGCGCCGCTTCAGAGCGGCATCCGGATGACCATAGGGATCGAACAACGTGGGATTGTTGACCATCCCGGCAAGCAGCGCGGCCTGCTGCAGGTTCAGGTTCGGGACGGGCACCCCGAAGTAGGCCTGGGCGGCGGCCGCGGCCCCGTACACCCGGCCGGTGAACTCGACGACGTTGAGGTAGGAGGCGAGAATGTCGGGCTTGGCGGTCGTACGGTCCAGCTCGACGGCCGAGCGCGCCTCCCGGAGCTTCCTGGTGATCGTGTCGGCACGGTCCGCCTGCTGCGCGGCGGGATCGTTCCGGTCGACGACGTCGATCAGGTAGTTTTTGACCAGCTGCTGGGTGATGGTCGACCCACCCTCGGTGGGCCCGCCGCCGACGTCGTTGAGCAGCGCGCGGACCACGGCGGCCGGGTCGATGCCGTGCTCGGTGTAGAAGTGGCGGTCCTCGACGGACACGATGGCGGCCTTCAACGTGTCCGGCACCTGCTCGGCCGGCAGCGGCAGCCGGTACTGGTCGAAGATCGTCGCGATCAGGGTGCCGTTCCGGTCGGTCACGGTCGTGACCAGGGGGGTCTGCCCGGCGAGCGACGCGGGTGAGATCTGCGCGGCCGACGCGGCCACCTTCCCCGCCACGAACCCGCCGCCGAGCACCACCGGCGACAGCAACGCGGCGAGGAGCACTCCGGCCAGCACGATCCCCCCGGCCAGCCGCAGCACTCCCCGCCGCATCCGCCCCTCCCCCGTTCCCCGAACTCCCGACAAGGAGATGGTGGTCCGCGAACCTGAGGGAATCGTGTGACAGGGCTGAAAGAACCCGGTGTATCAGGCGCGGCGGCCGACGGCGCCGTAACCCAGCAACCGGGCAGGCGACTCCTCGTGCCGCGGCCAGGCGAGGCTGCCGTCCGCCGCGCGGTCCGGACGCCACTGGTGCAACAGCACGAGACCGGGGTCGACCAGGTCCGTGCCCGCGAACCAGGACGCGATGGTCTCCTTGTCGCGCGGGTAGATCCGCTCGTCGGCCATCTCGTACAGCTTCAGCAGGCCGGCGAGCCGCTCGCGGGTCTCCGGGTCGGCCTCGTCCTGGCTCATCGTCGAGATCGCGATGTAGCTGCCCGCCGGGCACGCGTCCCGGTAGGCGGCGACCAGCCCCTCCGGGCCGTACTCGTCGCCGATGAACAGCAGCAGCCCGGCGCACAGCAGGCCGACCGGCTGGGTGAAGTCGATCAGCCGCCGCGTCTCCTCGTGCTCGAGCACCGTCCTCGGGTTGCGGACGTCGGCCCACACCACGGTCGCGTTCTCGTTGTCCTTCAGCAGTTCGAAGCTGTGGTGCACGGCGACGGCCTCGTAGTCGACGTACACGACCCGCGTCGCCGGGTCCTGCCGCTGCGCCTGCTCGTGCACGTTGCCCGCGGTCGGGATGCCGGACCCGAGGTCGAGGAACTGGCGGATCCCCTGCGCCATCAGGTGGTCCACCACCCGCCGCAGCCACGCGCGGTTGATCCGCGCGATGTCCTTGACGAACGGCGCCACCTGCTCGACCTGCGCGGCGAGCTCACGGTCGGACTCGAAGTTGTGCGACCCGCCGAGGTAGTAGTCGTACATCCGAGCGGCGTTGGGCTTCTCGAGGTCGACGTCCCGGACGTTCGTGGGCGGCTTGGGGCTCATGGAACCTGCTCCGTTCCGTGTGCGGTGGTGGGAGGACCCAGCAGGCAGCTTACGACCGCCGGGTCCTCCAAGATCACACCGGCGCCGGGACCGCGGCGGGCCGCCTGCGCAACCCGGTCGCCGTCACCACCAACGCGAGCGCCGCCGCGGCCACCGGCACGACGAACGCGTCGTGGAGACCGGGCAGGCCGTGCGCGGCGACCGACAGCGACGTCGCCACCGCGAGGCCGATCGCGGCGCCGAACTGGAACGAGGTGTTCCACAGCCCGCTCGCGAGCCCCTGTTCCGCGTCGGCGACACCGTCCGTCGCGATGATCGTCAGCGGGCCGTAGACCAGCGTGAAAGCCAGCCCCAGCAACACCATCGTCGGGAACATCGCCGACCAGTAGGACGCGTCGGCCGGGATCGACAGGAACAACGCGTAGCCGACCACCGCGGCGGCCACACCCGCCACGATCACCGGCGGGTTGCCCCACCGCTCGACGAGCTTCGGCGTCACCGTGGGCGCGAGTACCGCGTCGATCGCCACCACCAGCAGCGCCAGCCCGGTCTCGATGGCCGACCAGCCACGCACCTCCTGCAGGTACAGCACGGTGATGAACTGGAAGCTGACGAACGCGCCTGCGAACAGCACGGTGGCGACGTTGGCCCGGACCAGCGCCGTGTGGCGCAGGATGCCCAGCCGCACCAGTGGAGCGGACGACCGCCGCTCGACCAGCACGAACGTGACCAGCAGCAGCACGCTCAGCGCCCCGGTCACCGCACTGGCGCGCACGGGCACCTCCGGCACGCGCACCACCGTGTACACGAGCACCACCATGCCGGTGGTCAGGCTGAGCGCACCGGCGACGTCGAACCGGCGCGGCCCGGCCACCGGCACGTCGGCAGGCACCAGCCGGATCGCCATGACCAGGATGAGCGCCGCCAGCAACACGGGTGCGAAGAACACCCACCGCCACCCGAGCGCGGTGAGCAGGCCGCCGACGACGAGGCCGAGCGAGAACCCGCCCGCCGCGGTGCCCGCATACCAGAGCAGCGCCTGGTTGCGCTGCGGTCCCTCCGGGAAGGTCGTGGTGATCAACGACAGGCCAGCCGGCGTCATGAACGCGGCGGCGAAACCGGTGACGAACCGGGCGAGGATCAGCACCCAGCCGTCGGTGGCGAACCCGCCCAGCCCCGAGAAGGCGAGGAACACCGCGAGCCAGAACACGAACATCCGGCGGCGGCCGAGCAGGTCGGCGGCACGCCCGCCCAGCAGCATGAACCCGCCGTAGCCCAGCACGTAGGCGGACACCACCCACTGCAGCGCGGCGGTCGACATGCCCAGGTCGGCCCGGATCGCGGGCAGGGCCATGCCCAGCATGGAGACGTCGACGCCCTCCAGGAAGATCGAGCCGCACAGCACGAACAAGACGGCCCGTGCGCGGCCGCTCATCTTCTCCATTCACCACTCCTTGGTTACCAAACAGAACTCGGTTCTCTCTTGTTATGAACCTCATCCTGGGTCACTATTGGGAACTGTGGAAGAAGGCACTTCGCAAGAACCTGGTTACTGCGAGGGAACGGAGGACTTCGACGTCTGGCAGTGGCACTCCCGCGCGGACTGCGAGGTGCGGCAGATCCTCGACCGCATCGCGGACAAGTGGTCGCTGCTCGTGATCGCGCTGCTGGAGCGTCGGTCGCTGCGGTTCTCCGAGCTGCGCAAGGAGGTCGAGGGCATCAGCCAGCGCATGCTGACGGTGACCCTGCGCCAGCTGGAGCGCGACGGCCTGGTCAAGCGCAAGGCCTACCCGGTGGTGCCGCCCCGCGTGGACTACGAGCTGACCGACATGGGCTGCACGCTCCACGAGACGATCAAGGCGCTGGTCACGTGGACCGAGGAGCACCAGACGGCCATCGCCGCCGCCCGCGCCGCCTACGACGAACGCACCGCGAAGGAACGCGAACTGCTGGGGCAGTGACGTCAGCCGGTGGTCCGGGTCGCGCAGACCCAGCCAAAGGAACCGGCGGCGCCGATCAGTACCCCTCGTCCCGCAGTTCCTTCCGGTAGCCCGCGTCGATCGCGCGGCGTGCCAGTCCCGGTGCTCCCGCGAGCCCCCTGGCCACCAGCCGGGTCACGGACGCGGTCGCCTCGTTGCCCGCGAGGTGCCGCGCCCCGACCGCCATCAGGTCCGGTGCCCGCGCGGGATCGACGTGTGCGGACCGGTCCCACATCCGCGACGTCGCCACCGCCTCGTTCGCTCGCACCTCGGCCCGGTCGACGTGGATGACCAGTGCCGCGTGCGGTGGCTTTCCCTTGAGGGCCATGGTCGACAGGAGCGCGGGGTCGTCGCTGACGTACGCCGTGCCGCCCACGTGGAGGACGTCGGCGCGGCCGGGGACCAGTGCCGCGAGCGAGACCTCGTCGCACGTCATGAGGTTGCGAAACGTGTCGGCGCGCTTGTTGCCCCTGCGGTCCGGGATCGCCAGGGTGTGCTCGTCGAGGACGCGCACGAACCCGGCCTGGTCGCCCCGGGGACTCGTGGTGCCACGGCCGTCGCCGTCCCACGACGACACCAGGACGAACGGCGACGCGGCCAGGAACCCGGTGAGCGTCCCACCGGACTCACCGCGCGAGCCGTGCGCCGCGCGCCACAGGCCGGACCGCAGGACGCACCGCCCGCAGTGCACCCACGTCTCGTGGAGGTCGAGCGTGACGCGGGCACCGGAAACGTCGGCCGAGCCGCTGACGCGCAACGACTCGCCGATCCCCGGCAGGAAGAACACCAGCGACGCACCACCGGACGGCAGTGGCGAGAGGTTCGGCAGGTCGAACGACAGCCGGGTCGGTGTCGCCACGGTGGCGAAACCCGGCGCCCCGCCGACGACCGTGGTGTGCGGCACGCCGTCCCGGTCGCGGAACCCGAACCCGGCGACGGACGCGTGCGCCAGCACGGCACGGCAGCCGTCGTCGAACGCGCCGGTCGCCTTCCGCAGGACCATCGCGGGCGGGGTGCCGATCATCGCCTCGACGGCCGCCACCGTCGTCACCTTGCGCATAGGGTCAACGTATGCCGACCAGAACGCGGCAGGTGGCCAACGATGACCGCGAACCGGCCAACCCGCTGATCTCGATCGAGACGGACCTCGAACCCGGCCTCGCCACCGGGCAGCACACGCACCCCGACCACCTGATCGCCTGGTCGGCCACGGCAACGGTGTCCGTGCGCACCGGCACCCGCGACTGGCTCGTGCCGCCGACCCACGCGCTCTGGATCCCCGCCCGCCTCCCCCACACGACCGAGGTGCGCCGCCCCGGCCGCGGCTACGCCGTCATCGTCGCCAGGGACGAGCCCTCCCGCACGTGGCCGGAACCGACCGGCCTCCTGGTCACACCGCTGATCCGGGAACTGGTCATACACCTCGACCGGCACCCGGACCCGCTCGCCGTCCCGCTGCTCCTCAGCCTGCTCGATCCCGTGCCCAGCACGACGTTCCACGTGCCACTGCCGACCGACGACCGGATCAGGGCCATCGCCGACGCGCTCCTCGCCGACCCGGCCGACCAGCGGGACCTCACGGCGTGGGCACATGCCACCAACACCGGCGTCCGGACCGTCACCCGCCTGTTCGCGGCCGAGACCGGCATGACGTTCGCGCGGTGGCGGACCCTCGTCCGGATCCGGGCGGCGCTGACCCACCTCGCGGGCGGTGCCTCGGTCGGCGCCACGGCCCGCGCGGTTGGCTACCGCAAACCCGGCGCCTTCGCCGAGACCTTCCACCGCGTCACCGGTCACCACCCCGGCGTGTACCGGACGGGATGACAGAACGCCGCGAGCGGTTCGGTCACGGTCGACACGTCCCCGCCGCACGATCACCGGCGAGAGCGCGGGCCGGGTGCCCGCGGCGCCGAAGACCGCGGCGCAACAGTCCGGTGTGGACACCCGAAAGGCGAGTGGCCGGGGCGGTGGTCAGCACGGCCGCGGCCGCCACGTTCGTCTCGTTCGACACCAGTTCGAGTCCGGCAACCGCTACCCGCAGCCGCGCAACACCGGCACCACGTTCCCGGCGCGCAGACCTGGCAGTTGATCGCCAACCAGTGAAGAATCCCGGTTGCGTACCAGCAGCAGCTCTTCGGGGAGGGCACATGCACGAGGTGACGCGCAGGGACGTACTCCGTGGCGCCGGTGTGATCGCCGGCGCCACGGTCCTGCACGGCAGCGCCGCGACGGCGACATCGGCGGCGGAACAGGGTGGTGCGGTCGGGCTCGGCCAGGGCACCAACATCTCCGCACAGGTGTCGCCGGACGGCGAACACGTCGCGTTCGACCTGGTGACCGCGATCTGGACGGTGCCGGTCGGCGGCGGCACGGCCACCCGGCTGACCGGAGACGACACCGACGCGACCCAGCCCGCCTGGTCACCGGACGGGCGGACGCTGGTGTTCCAGGCGTACCGCGACGGCAACTACCACCTGTACACGGTGCGGCCCGACGGCGGCGGTCTCCGCAGGCTGACGAGCGGCCCCTACGACCACCGCGAGCCGAAGTTCTCGCCGGACGGCGCCACGATCGCGTTCTCGTCGGACCTCGGCGGGAGCTACGGCGTGTACACGCTCGACGTGGCGACGGGTGCGGTCACCGCACGCACCGACACCGCGGCGGAGGAGGCGATGCCCGCGTGGTCGCCGGACGGGCGCCGCCTCGCGTACACCGTCGACAGCACGGCCATCGACGTGCTCGACCTGGCCACCGGCACGACGTCCCGCGTGGTCACCGCGCCGGCCGGGGCGTCGCTGTACGGCCCGTCGTTCTCCCCCGGCGGCACGCTCGCCTACGTCCGGATCGCGGGCGCGACCGCCGAACTGGTCGTCGGCGACCGCGTGGTCAGCGAGCAGGGCGAGGACGTGTTCGGGTTCGCGCCGTCGTGGCTGTCGCCGACCGAGCTGCTGCACACCGCGGACGGCCACCTCAAGCGCCGCACGCTCGACGGTGTCACGACGGTCGTGGCGTTCACCGCGGCGGTGCCGGTCGTCCCCCGGCCGGACTACCACCGGAAGGTCCGCGACCTGGACTCGACGCGGGAGCAGCGGGTGCTCGGCATCGCCTCGCCGGTCGCGTCACCGGACGGGCGGCAGGTGGCGTTCCGCGCGCTGAACGCGTTGTGGCTGCTGAGGATCGGCGACCCGGTGCCGGAACGGCTGGTGTCCGACGGTTACTTCGCGTCCGACCCCGACTTCGCACCCGACGGTCGCTCGATCGTGTACGCGTCGGACCGTGCGGGTGACGCGGACCTGTGGCTGCGTGACCTCGCGACCGGCGAGGAGCGGCGGGTCACCGGCCTCGCGGGCGCGCAGACCGCGCCGCGGTTCTCCCCCGACGGCGGCCGGATCGCGTACTGCGACCAGGACGGCGTGGTGTGGGTGGTGGACCTGGCGTCGGGCGCGGCGGCACAGGTGACACCGACGTTGTTCATGCCGGGCAGGCCTACGTGGTCACCGGACGGCCGGACCCTCGCGCTGGCGGCGGTGAAGCCGTACTCGCGGCGGTTCCGCGAGGGCACGAGCCAGGTGCTGACGGTCGACCTCGGCACGGGCACGCTCACGTACACCGAACCGATGCCGCACGCGTCGATCGCGACCCGCGGCGACGACGGTCCGGTGTGGTCGCCGGACGGGCGGCACCTGGCGTTCGTGGTCGAGTCGTGCGCGTGGGTGGTGCCGGTCGACGCGCGCGGCCGCTTCACGGGCACCGCGCGACAGGTGACCCACGAGGTGACGGACTCGCTGTCGTGGCTGGGCCCGGACCGGTTGCTGTACCTGCACAACGGGGCGCTGCGGTCGGTCGGGGTGTCCGGCAGGGGTGTCCGGGAGATCCCGCTGTCGCTGCGGTACCGCCCGGCGCGCGTGCGGCGGCACGACGTGGTGCGCGCGGGTGCGCTGTGGGACGGCAGCTCGCCGCGCCTGCGCCGGTCGGTCGACATCGTGCTGGCGGACGGCAAGGTCGAGGCGGTGCTGCCAGCTGGTTCCCGCCCGGCAGCACCGCCTACGGTGGACGCGTCGGAGCTGACGGTGATGCCGGGCCTGATCGACGCGCACGTGCACTGGCACCTGCGCGGCAGGCAGTGGGGCGACCGGCAGGGCAGGCTGTGGCTGTCGTACGGCATCACGACCACCCGGTCTCCTGGCGATCCCGCTTACCAGTACACGGAAACCCGGGAGGCCCTGGAGTCGGGAGACCGGGTGGGCCCGCGCTACTTCGGCACCGGCGAGGCCGTCGACGGGTCGCGCGTGTACTACAACTTCATGCGCCCGACCCGGTCGGTGGCACAGCTGGCGCTCGAGCTGGAGCGCGCGCGGGCGCTGGGCTACGACATGGTGAAGACCTACGTGCGCCTGCCGGTGTCCGCCCAGCGCCGGGTGATCGCGGCGGCGCACCGCGCGGGGATGCCGCTGTCGTCGCACTACCTGTACCCGGCCGAGCGCATCGGCATGGACGGCATGGAACACACGGGCGCGACGAACCGGCTCGGCTACTCACACACCGTGTCGCGGCTTGGCCGGGCGTACGAGGACGCGGTGCGGCTGTTCGTGCGGTCCGGCATGTCGATCACCCCGACCCTGTTCAACTCGTCGGCCATCTACGACAACGACCGCGCGCTGGTCGAGGACCCCCGCACCAGGACGCTGTTCCCGTCCTGGGAGTACGCCCAGTACGTGGCGAAGGCGGACGCGGCCCAGACGCCGGCGAACGCGACGACCCTGGCGCTGCTGGCCGCGAACGTGGACATGGTCCTCCGCATCCACCGCGGCGGCGGCTTCGTGATCGCGGGCACCGACGCGCCACTGGACAACCCGGCGGTGTCCCTGCACGCCAACCTGCGCGCGAAGGTCAGGTTCGGCTTCACCCCGTACGAGGCCCTGACCACGGCTACCCGCAACCCGGCCCGGTGGCTGGGCCAGGCAGGCGACCTGGGCGAGATCCGCAGGGGCGCGCAGGCGGACCTGTCGTTCGTGTCGGGTGATCCGCTGACGGACATCCGCGCCGCGGCGGCCGTGCGGATGGTGATGAAGGGCGGCAAGCTGCACACGGTGGACGAGCTGCTGACCCCGTTCGCCACGCCCGCACCGGTCCCCGCACAGGTGACGACCGCACCTCCGGCCGTCCACCGCCACGACGACACGTTCTGGTGGCACGAACCGGAGTGGGCACACCGCTACTGCTGCTGAACCGGGAGCTTGGCGAGGGCGCGGTCGCGCCGCTCGAGAAGGTCCTCGACGGCCTCCTCACGCGCGGCGTCGTTGCCGTGCAACGCGATCCCGCGTTCGGTCCGCCACGCCTCGCTGAACCCGGTCCGCATCGCGCCGTCCACGATGGACGGGCGGCCCGGCACCGGCCGTGCGGCCCGGATGCCGAAGTCCGCTGATCGTGGGAAAGCCAGACGCCGAGTCGCCCGGGACCGTCGGCGCGGTACCCACCGCCGACGATCACCCCGCGCGGCGCGACATGCGCACCGCAACCGTGGAGCGACGGGCCGACGGCAGGCGCGTGCGGAATGCCATGCGGGGAAGGTCGACGGCCGGTGCCTGCCCGTTATGTCCCGCGCGGGTCCGGTTTCGCTCGGTGGGTGGGGTGGGCGGCCCCGTCGTAGGCTCGGGCGGTGGTGCGTGTGCGGGTCCGGCGTGTGCCCGGGCTGCGGACGGCGAAGACGACCCTCGCGGCGGTGTTGTCGTTCGTGGTGGCCGACTGGATCGGTACGAGCGACGCACCGGTGCTCGCGCCGCTGACCGCGCTGCTGGTCATCCAGGTGACCATGTACGACACGGTCCGCGAGAGCCTGCAGCGGGTGGCGAGCGTGCTCGCCGGTGTGCTGGTGGCCGTCGGCGTGGCGGCGGTGGTCGGGCTGAGCTGGTGGAGTCTCGGTGGCGTCGTGGCCGTGTCGCTGGTCGTGGGGCGGTTGTTGCGACTGGGGCCGCAGCTGCTGGAGATGCCGATCAGCGCGATGCTCGTGCTCGCCGTCGGCGGGGACCGGGACGTCGCCGACAGCCGCGTGTACGAGACGCTCGTCGGTGCCGCCGTGGGGATTCTCGTCAACCTCGCGATCGCGCCGCCGTTGTACCTGCGGCCCGCCGGGGACGCGGTGCGTGAGCTGTCCGAGCGGATCGCCGGGTTCAGCCGCGACCTCGCCGGCGGGCTCCGCGCGAGCTGGTCCCGCCAGGACGCGGACCACTGGCTGACCGAAGCGCGGACCCTCAACGCCGACGTGGCCCGCGCC
The DNA here is from genome assembly GCF_014203735.1 of Actinophytocola algeriensis. GTDB lineage: Bacteria > Actinomycetota > Actinomycetes > Mycobacteriales > Pseudonocardiaceae > Actinophytocola > Actinophytocola algeriensis. The sequence goes on from NZ_JACHJQ010000002.1 coordinate 365,139, forward strand.
GACCGGGTCCTCGGCCGCGCGGAGGCAGGCGCCCGGCTCAATCCACGCGCCGCCTCGACCAGACGGGAACAGCCCCGGCTGCGCACCGCACTGACCGGTCTCGAACGGTTCCAGCTCTCGCTGCGCGAGGTGTGCCGGGCCCTGCTGGACCGCACGTACTTCGTGCCCGAGGAGGAGCAGGCCGACGCCTACCCCACCGAGGTCCGGACCGCGCTCGCCGACTTCCTGGGCGCCGCCGCGGCCGCGGTCACGACGGCCACCGAGGGAGGCGAGGTGGCACTCGCGGACCTGGAACGCAAGCGCAACCGCCTGAGCACGCTGCTGATGGTCGACCCGCACGCCGACGAGGCCGCCTGGCAACAACACGGCGCCTTGATGGCCGCGGTGGACCGCCTGCGGGTGGAGGTCGAGGCCGCTGCCCGGCAACCGGAGGAGACCTGGCGCCCTCCCCCGCTGACCGACCGGCAGCGGCAAGCCGTGCGCCGCATGATGAGGAGACGACGCCGCCGGGCGTGAGCCGTCAGGTGCGGGCTCGCTGGTGCGCGGCGAGGCGGGCGGCGAGCCACAGCGGCAGGGCGGCCGCGATACCGGTGAGCACGAGCAACGTCACCGACAACGTGCTCGCGTAGCCCAGCTCGCCGTACTCGAACGCGCGGCGGTAGATCAGCAGGGGCGCGGTGAGGGTCGCGTTGGCCGGGCCGCCGTCGGTCACCAGCAGGGTGGGCACGAACGCGTTCTGGACCACGACGACCATGTCCCGCACCGCGAGGACGAGGACGATCGGCGCCATCAGCGGCAGCGTCACCCGCGTCATCGCGAACCACGGGGAGCCGCCCTCGACCTCGATCGCCTCGTGGAGGCGGGCTGGGATCGCGAGCCGGGCGGCCAGGGCGACGACGAACGCCTCGCCCACCTGGAACGTCATGACGAGTACCAGGCCGAGCCGTGCTCCCCACGGCGTCGTCAGGAAACCCGGGTCGGGGACACCGAGCACGCCGAGCAGTGCGGGCAACGGGCCGTACAACGGGTTGAGGATCCACAGCCACAGCAGCGCCCACGCCGCGTCCGGGATGACCGACGGCAGGTACGCCGCGGCCCGGCCGACCGCCGTCCGCGCGCCGCGGCGCCGGGCCAGCAGCAGTGCGGCGCCGACCGCGAGCAGCAGCCGCAGCGGCACGACCACCGCGGCGACGAACGCGCTGATGCCGACGGCGTCCCAGAACGTGCCGTCCGCCGCCAGGCGCGTGAGGTTGTCGGCGCCGGTGAACTCCGGGGCCCGGAAACCGAAGTAGTCGGTGAACGCCAACGCGGCCGCCAACCCCAGCGGGACGAGGACCAGCAGCGCCGACCCCGCGAGGTAGGGCGCCGCGAGCGGCCACCTCCTCACCGGCGCGCACCCGTCTCGGCGTCGAAGTGGTGCTCGTCCTCGGGCCGCCACGTGACCACGACCTGTTCCCCCGGGTGCGGGGCGTCGGCCATCGGCACTCGCGCGAGCACGTCGTCCACCCGGACCAGGCACTCCTCACCGGCGGGTTCGACCGCCGCCACCGTTCCGGCGCGGCCCGCCCCGGAACGGTTCACCCGCACCCGTTCCGGCCGCACCCCGGTGACCACCCCGTCGACGGCGGGCAGCAGGTTCATCGGCAGCGGGCCGAAGGTCCGCGCCACGGCCGTCGTCGCTGGCCGGGCGTAGACCTCGGCCGGGATGTCGCACTGCAGCACCCGGCCCTGCGCCATGACCGCCACCCGGTCCCCCATCGCCATCGCCTCGACCTGGTCGTGGGTCACGTGCACCATCGGCACGCCGAGGGACCGTTGCACCGCACGGATCTCGCCGCGCATCCGCAGCCGCAGCTCGGTGTCGACCGACGCGAGCGGCTCGTCGAGCAGGCACACCCGGGGCGACCGGATCATGGCGCGCGCGAGCGCCACCCGCTGCCGCTCCCCACCGCTCAGCTCGGTCGGCATCCGGGTCAGGAGCGGCTCGATGTCGAGCACGCGCGCCACCTCGCGGACGCGGGACTCGACATCGCGCCGCCGCGTTCCCCTGGCCCGTTCCCCGATCCCGATGTTCGCGGCGACCCCCAGGTGCGGGAACAACGCGGCCTCCTGGAACACGAGGGCCACGTCCCGCCGCCCGGCGGGCACGCCGGTGACGTCGCGGTCGTCGATCAGGACACGGCCTGCGTCGAGCGGCTCCAGTCCGGCGATCACCCGCAGCAGCGTCGACTTCCCGGACCCGGACGGCCCGACGATGACGAGCAGCTCACCGGGCTTCGCCTCGAGGTCCACCCCGTCGAGGGCCATCACCCGGGCCCCGCGACGAGCCCGGAACTCCTTCCGCGCGCCCTCGACGACAACACTCATCGGCTCTGCAGCAACGGATCGGCCTGCTTCCGGATCTCCGCGAGGACCTCGTCGAGCGGCACGCCGTCCTCGAAGGCCCGTTCCAGCTGGGTGCCGATCACGTCCTCGACCTCCGGCCACGACGGCGTCACCGGCGTGTGCCGCAGGTGCGGGATGGCGTCGAGGAACACCTGCGACGACGCGGGCGCGCGGGCCGGACTGAGGAACGCGGGCGACGTCGCCACGGAACGCAGCGACGGCACCGTGCGACCGCCGAGCGCGGTGAGCGTCTGCCCCTGCTGCCCGACGGCGTAGGCGACGAACTTCGCCGCGGCGGCGGCGTTCTCCGACCCACTCGCCACGCAGTAGGCGTCGGAGTGCAGCACCGACACCGGCTCACCCATGACCGGCAGGCCCGCGACGTCGAAGTCCAGGCCGCGCTGCTCCCGCAACGCCGGGACTTCCACCCGCGAGCTGAGGAACATCGCGACCTTCCCCGTCATGAACTGCTCGGGCAGTCCCTGCGCGGCGAGCTGCTCCTTGTCCGGGGTCGCGCCGCTGCCGATGAGGTCCACAACGGACTGCAGTGCGGCGCGAGCGCCGGGCTCGTGGAGGGTGGTGCGGGTCGGGGCCGCGTCGTCGTCGACGATGGTGCCGCCGTTGCTCCAGACCAACGGGGCCATGCGGACGATCGACGGGTCGATGCCGACCCCCTTCACCCCGTCCCGCGTCAGGGCCCCGGCCGTCGCCACGAAGTCGGCCCACGACCAGTCCGCCTTCGGGGCCGGCACGCCCGCCTGCGTGAACAGCGCGCGGTTCCAGTAGACGACGAGCGAGGAGATGTTCTGCGGCATGCACTGCAGCGCACCGTCGTAGGTGAACGCCCGCAACGGCTCCTCGTAGTAGTCGGCCGTGTCGACGCCCGCGTCCGCGAGCAGCGGGCCGATCGGCCGCACGGCGCCGCGCTGCACGAACGGCGCGTACTCGCGGTAGTTGATCAGGAAGACGTCCGGCGCGTCGCCGGACGCGAACGCGGTGGAGAGCCGGGTGAGGTGGTCGTCGCGGCTCACCGGGACGAGTTCGACCTCGCCGCCACCGGCCTCCTCGTAGGCGGACACGAGGCTGCGGTAGACGGCGGCCTCCTCCGGGTCGGCCCCGACCTGCACGGTGATCGGCGCGGTCGGGCTCCCCTCATCCGCGCCTGCGCCGTCGGAGCAGGCGCTCAGCACGAGGAGCACGGGGATCGCGAGCAATGTGAGCAGGAGCGACGGAGCGTGCGCTGTCCGGACTGACGAGCGCGCGCAGGCGCGAGGGACGAGCGCCGAGCACGCGAGGAGGGAAGACAGCGTGCTAGTGGAGGAGCGACGCGAACCATCGGGCACTGTGTGTCTCATGATCGCTCCACCGAGGAGAAGAACGACCGTTGGGCGATGCCGAACGCGAGCAGCGCGGGCGCTGTCACGAGCACCGCGGCGGCGAGGTAGATCGGGTACAGCGCGGCCTCCATCTCACTGAGGTTCCGCAACCCCAGCGCCACCGGCCAGTTGCCCGGCGACGACACGAGGGTCAGCGGATCCATGAACGTGGACCAGTAGTACAGCCCGGACAGTGCCGCGACCGCGACCGCCGCCGGCCGGACCAGCGGCAGTGCGATCCGCCGCCACACGGCGAACGGGCTCAGGCCCTCCAGCGTGGCGGCCTCGAGCAGTGCCGAGGGTATGCGGGAGTAGGCCAGTGCGAACAGCAGCACGTAGAACGGTGTCGTGCCGGCGAGCGCGAGCAGGGCGACCGTGAACGGCGTGTCCGCGAGGCCGGCACCGCGCAGCAGCACGACCCTCGGCACCCACAGCGCGGCGGCGGGCACGAGCAGCATGAGCACCGACACGCCGAGGAGCCACCGGCGCAGCACGCCGCGGGCGGTGACGATCGCGAGCCCGGCCATCGACGTCACGACCACGGTGACCGGAACCGCGACGACGACGAGCAGCAGCGAGTTCAGCAGCAGCCTGCCGAGCGGCATGAACCGCGGCACCGTCGCGAAGTTCGTCCACTCGACCGGATCGGGCCACAGGTCGAGCCCGTTGGGCGGCGGCTGCAGCGGGCGCTGCAGCGAACCCAGCACCATGACCGCGAGCGGCGCGAGGAAGACGGCGGACAGCACGATCACCCCGACGGTCCACCAGGTGGTGGTCCGTCGGGGTGGTCGGGTGGTGTCGTGCCGGGCCAGCGGAGCGCCCGTCAGCCCGCGTCGGCGAGCGAGGTCGTCCAGATGCTGCGCCCGTAGGTCGCGGCGTAGAGCGTGTCGCTGCCGTCGGGCAGGTCGATGTCGTTGACCGGCACCAGCGGCAGGTTCGCCCCCACCTTGATCCACGTCTTCCCGAGGTTGGTGGTGCGGAAGACGCCGACGTCGGTGGCGATGAACAGCCAGTTCCGCTTCTCCGGGTGGCGGATGACGTCGTTGATCGGCGCCTGCGGGATGCGCTTGCCCGCGATGTCCTTCCAGGTGCTGCCACCGTCGGTGGTCATGACGAGGTGCGGGTACGGGTCACCGGAACGCCAGCCGGAGAAGGTCGCCCACGCCACCTTCGCGTTGTCGGGATCGACGGTGATGCGGGTGACCCAGCGGCCGGGGAAGACCGGGCTCTCCAGCTTCTCCCAGGTCACCTCCTCGGGCGCGGCCATCGCGTTGCGGCTGACCCACACCAGGCCGCTGTCGGTGCCCGCGTACACCAGGTCCGGGTCGGCCGGGCTGGTGCCGATCGCCGTGACGGTCCCGAAACCGGGTGCGCGGGGCTCGGTGCCCTCGGTGAGGTCCGGGCTGATCCGCTGCCACACGCGCTGACCGGGATCGGTGTTGATCCGGTTCACGAACTCGCTGCCACCGAACATGATCCGCGGGTCGGCCGCGAACTCGAGCGGCGCCACCCAGTTCTTGCGCGCACCGGGGATCGTCATCGAGAAGCCCGCGCCGTCGACGAAGCCGCGGCAGCCACCGTTCTGCGAGCAGCCGTAGTACTTGCGGTCGTTCGTCGGGTCGATGCGGTTCATCATCCCGTCGCCGCCGACGAAGCCGAACCAGTCGCCGTTGACCGTGTTGTCATTCGCCCACGACTTCAGCGAGCCGTTGTCCTGGGAGCCCGCGTTGACCCGCGCACCGTCCTGGACCGACACGTCCATGGCGTAGAACTGCGTCACGGCGAGGTGCGGTGTCTTGGCCCACAGCCCCCGCGCGGCGCCGTTCTGGTTCGACCAGTAGAAGCCGCCGTCGTTGCCCAGGTACACCTTGCCCGGCGTGAAGGGGTCCCACTCGAGGCCGTGCTGGTCGGCGTGCGGGGTCTGCGAGGTGACCCACGTGAGGCCGCCGTCGCGGCTCTCCGCGAGGCTGACGCCCGCGGCGAACACGTGCATCGGGTCCACCGGGTCGACGTACACGCGGCCGAACCACCAGGCGAACCCGCCGCTGATGCTCTGCAGGGTGCCGCCGCTGGTGGGGCCGACCGGGGTCCAGGTGGCGCCCGCGTCGGTGCTCGTGAAGAACCCGTTGAAGTTGCCGCCCGCGGTGCTGGAGATGAGGTAGGCGCGGTTGGGGTCGCTGTCGCTGAAGTCGACGCCCATGCGGCCGACGTAGGTCGCCGTGACCGGCTGCCCCTCGATGTCGACGCTCTGCGGGAGCGGCGCCATGTGGATGTTCGCCCACGTGCGGCCGCCGTCGGTGGAGCGGTACAGGTACGAGTTCTTGCCGTAGATGCGTGACTTCTCGTCCCGGATCTTGTCCCACGTGGTGGCGAGCATGATGTCCGGGTTGTTCTTGTTGATGGTCACGTCGATCGCGCCGGTGGCGGTGCTGCCCGGGACGAGGACGCGGGTCCAGGTGTCGCCGCCGTTCTCGGTCATGAACAGGCCGCGGGTCGGCTCGGTGTCGTGCAGCGCGCCCATGACGGCGACGAACACCCGGTCGTCGTCACGCGGGTCGATCACGACCTGGCCGATGGTGTCGCCGGTGACCAGACCCATGTTGGTCCACGTCGCGCCATCATCGGAAGACTTGTAGACGCCCCTGCCGTAGTAGGCGGAGCCGCCACCGTGGTCGGGCTCGCCGGTGCCTGCCCAGACCACGCCCCGCGAGTCCACCGCGACCGCGCCCATCGACTGGGGCAGCTGGTCGTCCCAAGCGGACTCGAACGTGGCGCCGGCGTCATCGCTGCGCCAGAGCCCACCGGTGCCGGTGGCGATGTAGACGACGTTCCTGGTCGTCGGGTCGGCGGCGACGTCGCGGATGCGGCCGCCGATGTTGCTCGGGCCCAGTTCGGCCCACACCTGGTCGGTGCTCGGCGAGCCCATGGCCGCCGTGCCCATCTGGTCGGACTGCGCGATCGCCTCGGCGACGGCGGCGTCCGGGATGGAGCCGTCCGGGTTGGCGCGCTGGAGGTACATCCACTCCTCGGCACCCAACGGGTTGGCGGTCGCCTGCCCCGCGGGTGTCGCCGCGGCGTCGCGCTCCGGTTCGGTGCCGGAAGCGGCACTGGCGCCCAGGAGGACCACGAGTGTCGCGGCCACAACGGGGACAGGTCTCTTTTTGCGCATTGCCACGCGTTTCCTCCCGGTTCGGGTGAGCCGTGCCCCGGGTCACGGTAACACTGCGGAAGTCCGATTCGTCTGCCTCCGAACGGCCGCTGTTTTCCCTGTTTCCCAGTCCTGCCTAGAGTTGCGCCATGATCGGACGTGGGCTCGCACTGTCCGTGGTGGCGGCGTCGCTGCTCGTCACGGTGGGTTGCTCGGGCGGGGGCGACGCCGCGGCGTGCCCGGAACCGGCTGCCGCACCCGCGGCCGAGACCGAGCTCATGCCCGAGGGGCTGTCGTTCGAGCGGATCGGCACGGTCACGCACGTCGTGAGCACGGACGGCCACATCACCGTCCAGGCCGTCACGGCGAAGCCACTCGACGAGGTCACGGTGCTGATCCAGGACGCGGTGACGGCCGCGGGCTACCGTCCTGCTGGGATGGACAACGAGGGCTTCGAGGCCGAGGTCTTCTTCACCGCGGGGACGTACGCCGCGGGGCAGGCACTCGTCCGGCGCGGCGACTGCGAAGGCCAGTGGACCATCGACCTCGTCCTCGTCGACCCGAGCATGGTGCCCACGACGACTGGCCCCGCCCAGCCCAGCTAATCCACCGTGGTGTCTTCCGGGCGCTTGCCTGCGAGCTTCGCCAGGGTGTCCAACGTGGACGCGAGCACCTCGGGTGGCGGGGCGGACAGCGCCAGGCGGACCGCGTTGGGCGCCCGGCTCCGGCCCACCGCGAACGCCGCCGCCGGGGTGACCGCGATGCCGTGCCGTGCCGCGGCGGCGACGAACATCTCCGCGCGCCACGAGTCCGGCAGCTCCCACCAGCAGTGGAACGCGCCCGGGTCGGCGTGGACGGTGAAGCCCGCGAGCCGGTCGGCCACCAGGCGCTGGCGGGACGCCGCGTCGGCGCGTTTCGCGGTCGCGATGGTCTCCGCCGTGCCGTCGGCCGTGCACTGGGTGGCCGCGGCCAGCGCGAACCCCGTCGCCGCCCAGCCGCCCGAGCGGATCGCGCCCGCCACCGCGTCGGCGGTCGCCGGGGGCGGGACCAGGTAGCCCAGGCTCAGGCCCGGGGCGATCCGCTTCGACATGCTGTCCACCAGCGTCACGTGGTCCGGCGCGTACGCGGCCAGCGGGGGCAGTTCGTCGCGCAGGAAGGTGTAGATGCCGTCCTCGATCGCCGGGAGGTCACGTGCTGCCAGCACCGCCGCCAGCTCGGCGCGCCGCTCCGAGGGCATCGTGGTGCCCAGTGGGTTGTGCAGTGTCGGCTGGAGGTACACCGCGCGGACCTGCGCCTCCCGCACCCCCGACGGCAGCAGGCCGTGCTCGTCCAGCTCCAGCGGGACCAGGGTGACGCCCAGCCTGGCGGCCACCGCCTTCACCACCGGGTACGTCATGGCCTCGACACCGAGCCTGCCGCCCACCGGCACCAGCGCGGCGATCGCGGCCGCGATGGCCTGCCTTCCGTTGCCCGCGAACAGGATCCGGTCCGGCTCCGGTGCCCAGCCGGTGCGCGCCAGCAACCTCGCGGCCGCCGCGCGCGCGACCGGCGTGCCATCCACTGTGGACGGCCGCAGGGTGTCCGCCAGCACGTCCGGGCGCAGCAGCCGCGCCAGGCTCGCCGACAGCAGCTCCGCCTGGTCCGGCAGCACCGGGAAGTTCAGCTCCAGGTCGACCCGTGCCGTCGCCGGTTCGGCCAGTGCCGGTTCCGGGCCGGGGGCCGCCGCGCGCACGAACGTGCCCCGGCCCACCTCCCCCACCGCGAGGCCGCGGCGAACCAGCTCGCCGTACACGCGGGCGGCCGTCGACGCGGCGATGCCGTGGTGGCGCGCGAACCTGCGCTGCGGCGGGAGCTGCTCCCCCGCACGCAGCCGGCCCGCGGCGATGTCGTCGGCGACCTGGTCGGCGATCAGGCGGTAGTCGTCCACACTTCCCCACATTGCACCGAGAGCATTGTTTCCATTGCACCGACATAGTGCACCGAATAGCCTCGGTACGGCAAGGGAGGAACACACACATGAGTCACGCTGCCGTCAACGGCATCACCATCGGCTACGACGACGAGGGCACCGGCGAGAACGTGCTCGTCCTCGTGCACGGCCACCCCTTCGACCGCTCCATGTGGCGACCACAGGTCGACCACGCCCGCGCCCTCGGCTGGCGCGTGCTCGCCGCCGACCTGCGGGGTTATGGCGAGTCGACCGTCGTGCCGGGGGTGACGCCGCTGTCGACGTTCGCGGCGGACATCGCCGCGCTGGCCGACCACCTCGGCGTCGCGCAGTTCGTGCTCGGCGGGCTGTCGATGGGCGGGCAGATCGTGCTCGAGTGCGTGCGGCGGTTCCCGGACCGGATCCGCGGACTGCTGCTCGCGGACACGTTCGCGCAGGCCGAGACCCTGGCCGGCCGCGCGGCGCGGCACGACATGGCGGACCGCCTCGTGCGGGAGGGCATGGCCGGGTACGCGGAGGAAGTGCGCTGGAAGATGGTGGCGCGCCGCAACCCGGAGGCCGCCGAGTACGTGGCGCGGATGATGCACTCGGCACCGCCGGAAGGCGCGGCGGCGGCCCTGCGCGGCCGGGCGGAACGCCCTGACTACACCCCCGTGCTCGAGACGATCGCGGTCCCGACGCTGGTGGTCGTGGGCAGCGACGACGCGTTCACCCCGGTCGCGGACGCCGAGTACCTGCACGACCGCATCCCCGGCTCGACACTCGTGGTCGTCGACGGCGCCGCGCACCTGCCGAACCTGGAACGCCCCGCCGACTTCGACGCGGCGCTCGAGGCCCTGCTGGGGCGTGTCCGATGAGCCCGACCGTGTTGGTGACCGGCGCCAGCAGCGGCTTCGGCGCGGCGATCGCCCGCCGGTTCGCGGCCGACGGGACGACCGTCATCGCCGCCGCGCGCCGCGTCGAGCGCATTCCCGCCGGGGAGCGCATCCGGCCGGTCGCGCTCGACGTGCGGGACGCCGACGCCGTGCGGGAGACGATCGGCGCGCTGCCCGCGATCGACGTGCTCGTCAACAACGCGGGTCTCGCGAAGGGTCTCGAACCCGCGCAACGCGCCGACCTCACCGACTGGGACGACATGCTCGACACCAACTGCCGCGGTCTCGTGCACTGCACGCGCGCGGTCCTGCCGGGCATGGTGGCGCGCGGCCGAGGTCACGTGATCAACCTGGGTTCGGTGGCGGGCACCTACCCCTACCCGGGTGGCAACACCTACGGCGCGACGAAGGCGTTCGTGCGGCAGTTCAGCCTGAACCTGCGCAGCGACCTGCACGGCACCGGCGTGCGGGTGACGTGCGTCGAGCCGGGCATGTGCGAGGGCACCGAGTTCTCCCTCGTGCGGTTCGGCGGCGACACCGACCGGGCGGCCGCGGTGTACGACGGCATGCGGGCGTTGACGGCCGACGACATCGCCGGGACCGTGCACTGGGTCGCCGCACAACCGCCGCACGTCAACGTGAACACGATCGAGCTGATGCCGGTCGCCCAGTCAGCCGGACCGTTCCAGGTGCACCGCGGCTAGTGCTGTGTCCACCCGACGTTGCCGGCTCCGTGGGTGCGTTGGCTGGGCCGGCGGAATGGTGTGTTGAGGTTTGCCGAGCTGTCCTGAAGGACGCTTTCGGGGCGTTGAGCCTGGATCCACCGATGGATTTCGGCTGTTGGTTGGTGTTGGGGTGTCTTCGGCGGATGGGTGTGCCCTCCGGGGGCTCCTCGCCAGAGGGGCAGGTCTCTGGGATGGCTTGGGGTTGTTTGGTTGCGTTGGGTGCGGGTCTGCCTGCCATCCCGTCGACCTCCCTACGGGCTATCACACTGGCTCAAGGGGGCGGTTCCAGCGTTTGCTGCCGGTTTTGGTTGTTGGTGCCCCCTTGATCCGGTGTGATCGGGCTTCGCCAGGTCGACGGGATGGCAGGGAGCCCCTTGTGGCCGGCTTCCGCCCCGCGCTCGGTTGGCCTCCATGCCGTGAAAGGCACTTTCAGGACGCGGACCGATGTCATGAAGGGGCCCTTCATCACGTTGAGCACAACGAAGGGGCCCTTCATCACACCGGGCGTTACGAAGGGGTCCTTCATCACGGTGAGCGCAACGAAGGGGTCCTTTCGTGGCATCGCAGCTGTCCCGAAAGCGTCTTTTCTGGGCCTCCTGCGGATGGGGTGCGGGCGCTGCGCGCCCGCTGCCCGCGCAGCGGGCCTGACCAGGCCCGGCGCGGCCACGAGGCAAGAACAGACGGCTCGACGATCAGTGGATCCAGGCTGAGTGCCCTGAAAAGCGTGGCGGGGCACTCCAGTTCGGAGCAGCGATGATCGTGCTGTTGTTCCGGCCGCGTTCCCCGACGTTTCTGCCGCGAAAAGGCGCGTTACCGGCACGGCTGGTGCTGCGAAAGGCGCGTTAGGGCACCCAATGCCCTGAAAGCGCCTTTCGCGGCATCAGCGATGCCGCCAACGCGCCTGTGACCCGACCCGGCCAACGTATGCGGACACAGCTCTAGCAGGTCACCAGTTGCCTGGCGGTCGCCCGCCCTGCGGCTGCTGGCCGGGGCCGGAGGACGCCGCCGCGTACTGCTGCTGCGGACCGGGCCCGGTCGCCTGCCGAGGCCGGTCGAACTGGCCGAGTGCGACGGCGGCGCCGATGAGCGCGACCCCACCGATCGAGTAGCCGAGCCAGGTCAAGCCGTCGATCACGCCGCGCGGTCCGGCGTAGTTGGCGTCGTTGGTCTGGCATTCGACGCGGTCGCCCTCCGGCTCGCACCACCACCTCGCGACGACGTGTCCGCCCGTCGTCCCGGTCCCGCCGAACACAGCCCCCATGATCAGGCCCAACGCGGCCAGGCCGAGTCCGGCCACGACGAAGAAGACACGAAGTACCCGAAGAAATGCCACCGCGGCATCCTGGCGGACGCGCTTTCAGGCCGCTTTCACCGCGGTGAAAGCGGCCTGCCGACGTCCGGCCCGCGGTAGTCGCAGACCCCGGTCGGGAAGATCTGCGCCAGCCTGGTCCTCTCCGCCGCGTTGGGACGCCACGACCCGTACAGGCCGCGGTCGATGGCCTTGCCCACCGGCTGCAGCGCGCACTTGAAGTGCTGCTCGTCGAACGGGCCGCCCGCGACCGTGCGGGACGTGCCGTTGATCGGGAACCGTTGCGTGCACTGGCCGGCCGGGCCGCGGTCGAGGATGCCGCGCCACGCGTCCCTGCCGCGGTACAGCAGCGTGCCGTCGGTCGCGAAGCAGCTGTCGACGGCCTCGGCAGGCTTGTTGCCCGCGACCCCGCGCGACGGGTGGACCCGCAGGTTCCCCAGCCACTCGTCCATCACGGCGAGCGCCATCGGGGTCTGGTCGAACGCGCTCGCCGGGCGGGCGTCGGTGAACCACACGACCTGGTTCGCCGCGTTGCCCTTCGCGTCGAGCATGCGCTGGCGGGACGCGAAGGACTGCCGCGCGTTGTGCATGTCCAGTTCGGCGTCGAGGTAGTGCCGCCAGTCGATGACCGGGATGTCGATCTCGCCGTCGAACACGAGACCGGACCGGTAGGCGGCACGCATGGCCTCGACGTTGCCCTCGGTGCGCGGCCGCACCCCGTTCGCGTCCGGCGGGTTGACGTTCCGCAGGCTCCAGACGTCCACATCGGACGGACAGGCCTGCGTGACGAACGGGCAGCCCTCCTGCACCGCGTCCTGTGGTTGCTTCCAGCCGCCGACGTCCGCGTTCAGGTCGAGGAACTCGGCGGGCGTGATCTTCCCGTCCACCAGTGCTTTCAGCCCGTACTGGACGCCGATGTTGTCCCAGGTGGACCGCGCGTAGCCGGTCAGCGGGTCGCGGCCGTACACGTTGACCACGTCGTTCCAGTGGGTCCACTCGACGGCTGCCTGCTGTTCCGGCGTGATGCCGGGCGCGGTGCCGTACTTGGGGTTCAGGGCGAGCGGCGACAGGCCGCGCCACCCGTTGATGCACTCGCTCGACCCCGGGGCGGCGAGCCACGGCGTGAACTGTGCGTACGGGTTCGCCACCGTGTCGGAGGCGGCGAGGCCTTCGAGCAGCGGACGGTTGGTCCACTGCCGCCACTTCGACGTCGGGTCGGCGAGGACCTTCTGGTCCATCCAGCGTTCGAGCAGCTCACAGTCGCCGACGTGGATGGTCTGGGTGACCATGTCCGGGTAGGAGTACTGCGGGATCGCGCCGTCGAGCAACCCGCGGTGGTTCTGGCCGTACACGTACTGCTGGATGCCGCCGCCGGAACCACCGAGCCCGACTGTGTACACCGGGTCGCCGTACTCGGTGACGAACCGCGACTTGACCATCATCGCGGTCTCGCCGCCCAGGATGAGGTTGTAGTGCGTGCTGGTCTTGGTGCCGGTGGACCAGGCGACCGCGTACCCGGCGCCCAGCCCGTGGACGTAGCGGGACTCGCTCTGGTTGTTCGACCCCTGGTAGTGGCCGACGCCGACGCCACCGCCGAAGTAGTAGATGAGCTTGCGGTTCCAGTGCGGCAACGTGCCGGGCCCGGTCGCGCCGGGGTCGAGCACCGCGATCGTGTAGACGAACCGGTTGATGGTGCCACGTTCCCAGCGGATCACGAAGTCGACGCCGGACGGGGTCGTGCTCATGTCCGAGGGCCGGGGCGCGGCGGGGTCGTAGGGCTGCCACGTGCCGCCGGTGGTCCGGTAGTAGTGGCTGGCCTTCGTGGCGAGTGAGCAGTCGTCGTCGAGGAACGGCCCGGCGAGGTCGAACCCGGCGAGGTGCGCGGGGGTCGAGCAGAAGAAGTCCGGCTGCTGCGGCCCGGAGAACATCGGCCCGGTGACGGGGTGGTTGACCAGGCGAAGGCTGGCCCGGTCCCGCTTTGTGGAGGCGGTGACGGTGCTCGCGCCGAGCGGCAGGTCGTCGACGACCCCTTCGAGCGCGTGCGGCGCCTGGTCGTCGGGCACGAAGTCGTCGGTGACGTCGGTCCCGTTGACCCGGACGGTCGCGGCGTCGAGCGGCACGGACTTCGGGACCACCACCCGCACGCGGGCCTCGCCGCCGCTGACGTACCGCGCAGGCCCGGACAAGGTCTCGAGCCGCAGCCCGCCGTGGCGGTCAGGGGTGCTGTCAGCGACAGCCGTCCCAGCAGCAAGACAGGCGACAACCGCCGCCACGACAGTGATTCGACGCCCCATTGCGTTCTCCCAGGTGTGGGTGGCCCAGCAACGTTAGGCAGGCCCGGAACGCGCCGTCAACGGTTGCCGCGAGTCACGACGCTCAGTTAGCCACCCAAACAGGGGTCACCCTATAGAGTGACAGCCGTGACCTGGGGCATTGCGGTGAATGAGGTGCTAGCTCGCCGAGCTGTGCACGACGAGTACGGCGGCTCAAGACAGGGCGGCATCGCGTCTTGCGCCAAGTCCGACAACATCCTGATCTTCACGTCGGACTCGGGGAAGAACTACGGCTACAACTACGACCAATGGGAAGGCGACGCAGTCTTCTACTACACAGGCGAAGGGCAGAAAGGCGATCAAGTCTTCGTACGCGGCAACATGGCCTTACGCGACCACGTACAACGAGGTCAGCACGTGCGGCTCTTCGAGGAAGCGGCGCGGACAAAGGTGCGGTATCTCGGCGAATTCCGACTCTCGAACGAAGCACCGTACCGCTTCGAAGAGGCTCCTGACAATCTAGATGATCTGCGTAAGGTCGTCGTTTTTCGCCTCGTACGCGTTGACACTAGCCAACCAATGGCACAGACATCACCCGAAGTTCCAACCGTTATTGATGTGCCAATCGAGAAGAACATAACTGAGACTTTCTCCTCCAACCCAACGCAGCAGCCCACGGAGATGGAGCGACGGGAGGCAGCCCTCGTCGAACGCTACGCCAAGTCTCTTGCTGCCGAGAACATCAGCACCAACAGGAACAAAATTTCCTTTCCCTATAGCAAGCGTGCCTATTACACCGACCTGTTCGACGTGAGCAGAGCTGAATTAATCGAAGCCAAGGGGTCTGCCTCACGAAACCACGTGCGGCTCGCCATTGGGCAGCTTTGCGACTACAGCCGGTACGTCCCGCACCGAGCACGAGCGGTGCTCCTGCCTACTGACCCGGGACCCGATCTCGTCCAGTTGCTCAACAGCGTCGGCATCGTCTGTATTTTCGAGATCGAGACGAACGTCTTCGTTCGCCGTGAACCGGCAGTGTCCACTACACCGGCACCATGACCGCTGAACTCGATCCGTTTCAGTACAAGGTCCTACATTGTCTCGAAGAAGACGACTTCGCTCTGTCCGCCGAGGAAATAGCGATGGACATCTTCCACAACGACGAACAGCCGCCCTCCGACGAGGAAGAACGTTCAGTGCACGACTGCCTGATCGGCCTCCAGCAGCGCGGACTTGCCACCTCGTGGCAGACGAACATTGCAGATTTCGGCGTTGAAACGGTGTGGCATTCGTTGCTGACTCCTGGCCGACGAGTGTTCGATCCGGGGAGGTAACCCGCAACATCTAGCGCGTCGCCGCTTCGCGTAGCAGGGTCAGGCGGATCTCGCGGGCGGTGTTCATGTGGTCGCCCGCCAGGGTGCGGGCCATGGGCTCGTCGCGGGTGCGGATCGCTTCCAGCATCCGGGCGTGTTCGGCCAACGCGGTCTGCCAGCGGTCGCCGACCGACAGCGTCGAGTGCGGAGCGTGGACGAGGTGGGTGGTAAGCCGCTCCAGCAGGTCCACCAGCACGGGGTTGTGGGTGGCCTGCCAGATCGCCGCGTGGAACTCCAGGTTGGTGCGGATGCGGGTCGCGTCGTCGGGGTCGGGCAGGGCTCGGTCGCGGGACAGGAGGCCCCTTCCAGGCGGAGCAGGTCGGCGGTGCGGCGGTTGCCACTCGCGAAGGTGTGGGCGAAGCTGCTGCAGATCCCCGCGTACGGCATCTACGCCGGCGTACTGGTCTTCGCGACACTCGGCACGTTCGCCGCCGGCGGCACGACCGCCGACCTGCTGATCCTGTGCGGTCTCGGGTTGCTCGGCCTGCTCATGCGCGAGGGCGGCATCCCGGTGGCACCCGCGGTGGTGGGGCTGATCCTCGGACCACTCGCCGAGGAACAACTGCGGCGCGCGCTGACACTGTCCGAGGGCGACCCGTCGATCCTGGTGTCCGGCCCGATCACCATCGTGCTGTGGACCGCTGTGGTGATCGCGCTGGTGGCGTCCGTGGTGGTGCCGTACGTACGCACTCGCCGGAGTGAAACACGCTGATCCCACCGCGCGCCGAACACGGCTGTCGTATGCTCGACTACCGAGCGTCGCACGGGGGGACACAGGGATGGACAGCCAGGCGTATCAGGACAGCATTCATTCTCAGCTGTCCGGCATGTTCGGCACAGGCACCACAGAAGGCACGGCAACCGGCGGCAGCTTCGCCTACACGGAAGCCGACATAAGCAAGATCAGGGACAACTGGCTGGACTTGGCCGACAGCTACCAAACGTCAATGTACAACGCCGACCGGATGTCAAAGATCAAGTCTCCAGCCGAAGACATGGCTAGCACATTCCATGTCACCGCGGCCAATCGTTCTGGCCAGTCTTACACGAATTACCTCAAGCACAACCGGGACTACTGCCTGCAACAGGCCCAGTTGTTCCAGAACGCGCTTGACGACTACCTGGGCGTCGAGCACATCAATGTTGCCGTAATCAATAACGCAGGCGGCCAACCAGGCCCCCAGGCTGGGATGTGAGAAATGTTCCTCCGACGTCAACTGTTCGTCGCGGGCATTCTAGGTTTCGCATGTGTCGCTGCCGCGTGCACAACCCCCAGCGAGGGCGAACCACGACCTGCCACCACCGAGACGGCACAGTCAAACCCAACTCTCGGCAGCTCAAGCAACGAAAATGACTTGCCGTTCGCAGGTGCCCCCAAGGTTGATGACCCTCTTGACACCACCCGCTTCGAACAGGATCCCTGTCAGGCCCTCACGGCAGACCAGGCTCGATCTCTCAACTTGCCGACGACCGGGGAACCGATGGAACATGTCGCCCTGGGCACTGGTTGCGAGTGGAAAAACCCGGACACGCGCGGCTACGCTCAAATTGTTTTTGCTGACGACCAGCAGGATGGCCTCAGCTCCGAATACCAAGCCCACAACGACGGAAAATGGGAATTCTTCGAAGAACTGCCAGAAATCGAAGGTTATCCCGCAATCAGCAGAGCGGGCACCGACAGCCGCGACGTCGGTAATTGCAATGTGATTGTCGGCGTGGCTGACGACCTGGTGTTCGAGTCGATCGCACAGCTCTCGCGAGCCAATATTGGCCAGAAGGATCCGTGCGAGATGGCGGCCCGCGTCGCCGCGTTGGCGTTGCGGACCATGAAAGCCGAGGCGTAGTCGTGGGCAAATGGGTCAACCACGCGATGTCGGCACATGACATCTACCAGTACTTCGCCACCGGGCGCGGCACCGGGTCGCTCGACGACGGGCAAGCTGCCACCCGCACGGAATGGGATCTCGAGGCCGACCGTGCCCAGATGATCCGCAAGCAGGGCGAGCTGATCCGGAGCGGTTGGCAGGGCGCAGCTGCCGAGGGCGCGTTCGGGGCGGCCCAGCCGCTGGCCGAGTCCGCGCTGCGCGGTGCGGTCCTGTTGAGCCGCGCCGAGGACCTGCTGGACCGGCAGAGCGGGTCGTTCCACCGGGCCGCCAACAGCGTCACACCCGTGCCGGAGACACCTCCGGAGATGGACATGAACGACCCGATGGTGGTGTTCACCGACCACGACGCCGAGGTCACGGCCTACCAGGCCGACGCGCACCACAACATGGAGGTGTACCGCGGCTACGACGGCGCCAGCGAGTACAACCAGACGAACATGCCCGCCGAGTACTCGACCGTCAACCACTCCGGCGGCAACATCAGCGTCGTCTCCGGTGACGGTCGGCCCACCGGTTCCGGCGGCGACTACATCGAGGTTCCCGAGCGCGAGCAGCCCGGGAACCGGAGTGAGTCCGGGCCCTACGGTGGTCCCGGTGGGCCTGGTGGCGCGCCGGTCAGTGGACCGACCGTCAGTGGACCGCCCCCGAATCCGTCCCTGCCCCAGCACACCAGCCCCAGCACCTTCACGCCTCCCCCGCCAGGCCAACTTCCCCCGACCACCTTCCCGCCGGTTCCCCCGCCGACGCCGGGACCCGGGCAGCCCGGGTTCGTCCCGACGCTTCCCGTCGGCGGTGTCACCACTGGTTCGCCAGGTGGCGGTCCCGGCGCACGAGGCGGCAGCGGGTACGGCGGTGGGCCCGGAGCGCGCGGCGGGTACGGCGGCGGTGGACCCGGTGGCAACGCCGGGCCTGGTGCTCGGCAGGGAGTTCTTCCCGGTCCTGGCGCTGGAGCGGTTGCCGCGGAGGAGGCGGCCGCGCGGCGGGCCGCCGCGGCTGCGGCCACGGCGCGTGGCGGGGCGCCGGGAGCCATGGGCGGAGCGCCGCTCGGTGGAGGCAGGGGCAAGGGCGACGAGGACAAGGAGCACCAGCGCAAGGTCCTCATCGAGACCGACGGGGAAAGCCTGTTCGGCAGTGACGTCCTGACCGCGCCCCAGGTGATCGGCGACGACGAGTACGAGGACGACTGACGCACCACCGCGCCCTCACCCGGGGACCGGCCCGTCGTCGTAGCGGTAGGTACCGGTCCGGGTACAGGCACAGCCCCACCGCCGCGCCCGGCTGGTGGGGACGCTCGAGGTGGTGCGGGCTCCTCGACGAGATGCCGGTTGCGCATGCCTCGGGCCACGGGCAGGAGTCCGCGCGGGCTCACGCGTGGGACAGGGCGAACGCGGCCAGGAAACCGGCCACCGTGATCAGGCCGATCAGCAGGTGGGCGTACTCGAAGGCCTCCGGGATCATCGTATCCGTGATCATGGCGAGAATGGCGCCCCCGGCCAGGGCGGTGATGCCCGCCAGCAGCTCCGGCGGGGCACCGCCCAGCACGGCGTAGCCGAACATCGCGGCCAGGGCGCTCACCACGGCGATGCCGGTCCACAGGCCGAACACGTACGTGCGGGACCGGCCCGCGTTGTGCATGCCCGCGGCGCTCGACAGGCCCTCCGGCACGTTGCTGATGAACACCGCCACCACGGTCACGACACTCACGGCACCGCCGCCGAGCAGGCTGGTGCCGATGACCATCGACTCCGGGATGCCGTCGAGCAGCGCGCCCAGTGCGATCGCCGTGCCGGAGCCGGACTGGTCGGACTCCGACGGCTGCTGGTCCCCGGACCGCTTCCGGTGCCGCGCCCCGCGCCGGGCCAGCAGCACGTTCGCGCCGGTGTAGACGGCCGCGCCCACCCCGGCACCGAGCGCGGTCGGCCAGAGACCGCCCTGCTCGTGCGCCTCCGCGATCAGCTCGAACGAGACCGCGGACAGCAGGACCCCGCTGCCGAACGCCATCACGCCGGCGAGCACCTTCCTGGGCACCCGCACGAGGAACCCGACGAGCGCGCCGACGACCAGCGCACCGCCCGCGAGCAGTCCCCACGCGCCCGCGACCAGCACCTCCGGCATGCCCACGATCATCACACAGCCCCCGCGACCTCGCGAGTCCCGCGGTTTCTCGTTGGAGGGCAACGGGGTTGCGGGGATAACACGTGGGCTCTTGACCTCTCGGCGACCTCGCCCTATGGTTCTGCCATTCATAGGACATCCCATGTCCTATGTCGTCCGATGACGTACGTGCGTTCAGGAGGTGCGGTGTCCAGAACTCCGCCCGGGTCCGGTCACTCCTTCAGCCGGCGCGACATGTTGCGCTTCACCGGCATGGCCGGTGTCGCGGCCGCGTTTTCGTCGAGCCTCGCCGCGTGTGGTGGGCCAGCCTCCACGAACGCGACCGGTGACACGGCCGAGTCGATCACCGCGGTGATCGGCTACGGCAACAACCAGACGTGGGATCCGCTGCAGACGGCGTCCGCCTTCTCGATGGCGGCGATCCTGCACAGCTACGAGTCGCTTGTGGAGGGTGACCCGATCACCCGTGAGCCGTACGCGGGGCTGGCGAAGGAACTCCCAGCCGACGTGTCCGGCACGTCGCTGAAGTTCGAGCTGCGCGACGGCGCGAAGTGGCACGACGGCAAGCCCGTCACGGCCGACGACGTCGTGTTCACCTACGCGAGGGCGCTGGACGCGAAGGAGAACGTGCTCGTCCGCACCTTCCTCACGCCGTGGCTCACGGAAGTGAAGAAGATCGACGACAAGACCGTCGAGTTCGTGCTGGCGCAGCCGTTCCCCTATGCGCTGCAACGACTCCAGACCGTCAAGATCTGCCCGAAGCACGTGTTCGAGGGCGGCTGGGACGCCGCGGTGTCCGGCACGGTCGTCGGCTCCGGCCCGTACAAGGTGGTCGAGCAGGCGCCGCTGTCGCACACTCGCTTCGAGAAGTTCGCGGACTACAACGGCCCGCGCCCGGCGGTCTACAAGTCCATGCTGTGGAACTCGATCGTCGAGGCGTCGCCGCGCGTCGCGAAGATCTCCGGTGCGAAGCCCGCCGCGCAGATCGTCGAGAACATCCCGCCGGCCAACGCCGACCAGCTCGCGAAGGACGGCCGCACGGTCGAGTTCGCCGACGGTGGCAACAACCTGTGGCTGATGTTCAACACCACCCACGCGCCGTTCGACAACAAGCTGGTGCGCCAGGCGCTGCACCACGCCGTGGACCGGGACAAGATGATCGAGGTCGGCCTCAAGGGCAAGGGCTCGGCGGGCACCTCGTTCATCAACCCGAAGCTGCCGGTGTCGCAGGAGGCCGCGAACGACCTCGGCTACGACCCGGACAAGGCGAAGGCGTTGCTGCAGCAGGCGGGTGTCACGAACCTGTCGGTGTCACTGTCCACGACGAACACCACGCTCGTCGCCGACTGCGTGAACGTGATCAAGGAGGGCTGGGACGCCATCGGTGTCGCGACCACTTTGGACACCTCGGACACCAAGGCGCTGTTCTCGAAGCTCGACGGCGGTTTCGACTTCCAGGTCGTCGCCACCACGCAGAACGCCGAGCAGTTCGGCAACGACCCCGACCTGCTGATCCGCTACTACTACGCGGGTGCGGGTGTCGTGCCGAAGTACGCCAAGTGGGCGGGTCCCGACCAGGAGAAGCTGATCGGACTGCTCGACGGGGCGGCGTCGGAGACCGACGAGGACGAGCGCGACAAGCTGACCAAGCAGGTGCTGGACATGCTGGCCGACCAGGCCGTCGTGTACCCGCTGGTGTTCACGCAGCTGGGCACCGCGTGGGATCCGAAGACCCTGTCGGGGGTGCGCGCACAGGGCTACCCGGGTATCAACCTGAACCAGGCGAAGCCGGGGTCCGGAGCGTGATCATCCTGCGGATGCTGCTCGGGCGCGTCCTGTCGCTCGTGCCGTTGCTGTTGGGCGTCACGCTGTTCGTGTTCATCGTGATGCGCTTCTCCCCCGTCGACCCGGCCCTCGCGGCCTTCGACGGCGCGAACGCCACCGACGAGCAGCTCGAGCAGTTCCGCAGGGAGAACGGACTGCTCGACCCGTGGCCGGTCCAGTATGGCCGGTTCGTCTGGAACCTGCTGCACGGTGACTTCGGCGTCAGCGTGATCACCAAGCAGTCCGTCGGCGACACGATCACGACCGCGCTGCCGCTCACCCTCCAGCTCACGCTGATGGGCGTGGTCATCGCGATCGTCGTGTCGCTGCTGCTCGGCATCACGTCGGCGGTGTTCCGCGACCGCTGGCCCGACCAGCTGATCCGGATCGTGTCGCTCGCCGGGGTGGCGGCGCCCGCGTTCTGGATCGCGCTGCTGCTCGTGCAGTGGCTGGCCGTCGGTCAGGGCCTGTTCCCCTCCAGCGGGTACGTCAGCCCGCAGGACTCGTTCTCCGGCTGGCTCAACTCGATGACGCTGCCCGCGATCGCGCTCGCCATGCCGGTCGCCGCGCAGCTGACGCGGGTGATCCGCACGTCCATGGTGGAGGAGCTCGACAAGGACTACGTGCGCACCGCGCGGGGTGGCGGCCTGCCGCCGGTCGTGGTGGTGGGCCGCAACGTCCTGCGGAACGCGCTGGTCACGCCGCTGACCGTGCTGGGCCTGCGGGTCGGCTACCTGCTCGGCGGCGCGGTCGTCATCGAGACGATGTTCGCGCTGCCGGGCCTTGGCCAGAACATGATCCAGGCCGTCAACGACGGCGACACCTCGAAGGTGCAGGGCTTCGTGATCACCATCGCGATCGGCTTCGTGCTGGTCAACCTGATCGTCGACATCCTCTACGTGATCGCCAACCCGCGCCTGCGGAGCCATTCGTGATGCGCCGGGGACTGGCCGAGCGCCTGAGCAAGGGCGCGTCGTTCCGGCGGCTCGGCGTCACGTCGTGGATCGCGCTGGTGATCCTCGCGCTGCTGGTGCTGGCGGCGGTGTTCGCGCCGCTGGTCGCCACGCACGACCCGTACCTCACCGGCAGCGCGGTGGAGGGGCCGAGCGGTGAGCACTGGCTCGGCACCGACTCGTCCGGCCGCGACATCTTCACGCGTCTCATCTGGGGTGCCCGCTGGTCGCTGGCCGTCGGCCTCGGCGCGATCGCGATCGCGCTGGTGGCGGGTGCGCTGATCGGGGCGCTCGCCGCCACATCACGCCGGCGCGTCGGCGAGGCCATCATGCGGGTGCTCGACGTGGTCATGGCGTTCCCGGGCGTCGCGCTCGCCGCGGTGCTGGTGGCAGTGTTCGGGCGCGGGCTAATCGTGCTGATCCTCGCGCTCGCGTTCCTCTACATGCCGTCGATGGCGCGGGTGGTGCGCGCGAACGTCCTGGCGCAGTACGGCGAGGACTACGTGGCGGCCGAGCGGATCATCGGCGCCAAGCGGTTCTTCATCCTCACCCGGCACATCGCCGTGAACTGCGCGGCGCCGATCCTGGTGTTCTGCACGGTGATGGTGGCGGACGCGATCGTGTTCGAGGCGTCGCTGTCGTTCATCGGCGCGGGCATCCAGGCGCCGGACCCGTCGTGGGGCGCGGTCCTCGCGAACGGCAAGGAGCTGGTGCTGACCGGCGGCTGGTGGGCGACCCTGTTCCCCGGTCTGCTGATCCTGGTCACCGTGCTGGCGCTGAACGTCCTGTCCGAAGGCATCTCCGACGCGTGGGCAACGCCGTCCGCGCGCCGCGCCAAGGCGGGCCGGGCCGCGAAGAAGGCCGCCGAGGCGCCTGCCGAGGACCGGACCGAGCCCGTGCTGCCGATCGCCGGTCTGCTGGAGGCGGGCGAGCGGCTCGCCGGGAACGCCCGTGACCTGCGGGACCGGGACGCCGTGCTCGACGTGGAACACCTGTCGATCTCCTTCGCCGACCGGCACGACGGGACGCGCGTGGTGGACGACGTGTCGTTCTCCGTGCGGTCCGGCGAGGTGCTCGGGCTGATCGGCGAGTCCGGCTGCGGCAAGACCATCACGTCCCTGGCCGTGATGGGCCTCCTGCCCGACACCGCGCGGGTGACGGGCCAGATCCGGTTCGCGCGGCACGACCTGCTCGCGCTCACCCCGCGCAGGCGGCGCCGCTACCTCGGCCACGACCTCGCGATGATCTACCAGGACGCGCTGTCCTCGCTGAACCCGGCGATGACGATCCGCGGCCAGCTCAAGCAGTTCACCCGCCGCGGCGGCACCCGGAGCCCGGCCGAGCTGCTCGAACTGGTCAACCTCGACCCCGGGCGCACGCTGCGGTCCTACCCGCACGAGCTGTCCGGCGGGCAGCGGCAGCGCGTGCTGATCGCGATGGCGCTGTCCCGCGATCCCAAGCTGATCGTCGCCGACGAGCCGACCACCGCGCTCGACGTGACCGTGCAGGCGCAGATCATGAAGCTCCTGCTGCGGCTCCAGGAGGAGCTGGGTTTCGCGTTGATCCTCGTGTCGCACGACCTGGCGCTGGTGTCCGAGGTGGCCGACCGCGTGGTCGTCATGTACGGCGGTCAGGTCGCGGAGACCGGGGCCATCGCGCAGGTCGTCGGCTCGCCGCGGCACCACTACACGCGCGGTCTGCTGTCGGCGGTGCTGTCGCTGGAGGAGAACGCGGAGCGGCTGACGCAGATCAAGGGTGTCGTGCCCTCCCCCGCCGACTTCGCGCCGGGCTGCCGGTTCTCCGACCGGTGTCCCGCCGCGCGTGCGGTGTGCCGCACGGAACGGCCGCCGGTGGTCGGCGAGAGCGTCCACCTGACCGCGTGCCACTTCCCGGCTGAAGAACTGGTGGTGTCCACGTGAGCGGGGGAACGCAGCAGCCCATATCTGGGTGCTTGCTCGAGCTGGACGGTGTCCACGTCGTGCACCGGATCCGGGCGCGCCGGCTGTTCGGGCACGACAACGTGTACGCGCTCACCGACGCGCACCTCACGCTCGAGGCGGGTGAGACCGTCGGGGTGGTCGGCGAGTCCGGCTGCGGCAAGTCCACGCTGGCCAAGGTGATCGTGGGCCTGCAGAAACCGACCCAGGGGACCGTCCGGTACGAGGGCGACTCGCTGTGGGACATGACCGCGGACGAGCGGGCGCAGAACTTCGGCCGGAACGTCGGCATGGTGTTCCAGGACCCGACGACCGCGCTCAACCGGCGCCTGTCGGTCGCGCGGGTCATCCGCGACCCGCTCGACGTGCACCAGGACGGCACCCCCGAGGAACGCAACGACCGGGTGCACGAGCTGATGTCGCTGGTGGGTCTGCCCGACAGCGTCGCCGACGCGGTGCCGGGGCAGCTGTCCGGTGGCCAGCGGCAGCGGGTCGCGATCGCCCGCGCGCTCGCGTTGCGGCCGAAGCTGCTCGTCGCCGACGAACCCACGTCGGCGTTGGACGTGTCCGTGCGGGCGCAGATCCTCAACCTGCTCATCGACCTGCGGATGCGCCTCGGTCTCGCGATGGTGTTCGTGTCGCACGACATCCAGACGGTCCGCAAGATGAGCGACCGCATCATCACCATGTACCTCGGGCGGATCGTCGAGGAGGCACCGGCCGCGGCCGTGCCCGCCGCGACGCACCACCCGTACATGCGTGCGCTCTTCTCCGCCACACCCAGCCTCCGGCACGCCGTCGAACCGATCGTCCTGAGTGGACCGGTGCCGTCGGCGACCAACCCGCCGAGTGGCTGCAACTTCCGTACCCGCTGTTGGAAGGCGACCGACGAGTGCGCGGAAGAACTGCCGCCGCTCGCCACCGCCGGTGCGGGTCACACCTATCGCTGCATTCACCCCGAGTCATAGAGGACGAGCTGTGAAAGCACTTCTGACCGGTCTCTTATCCGTTGCCATCGCGGCCGGCCTGACGCAGTCCGTGGCCGCCGAACCGGCCGCGCAGGCGGCCGCGCCGTCCTTCGAGCAGCAGACGCTGTTCAAGGCGGCGAACGAGCAGGGCTACGCCTGCTTCCGCATCCCGGCGGTCGTCAAGTCCAGGAAGAACACGCTGCTCGCGTTCGCCGAGGGCCGCGTCGACAACTGCGGTGACACCGGCGACATCGACATGGTGCTCAAACGCAGCACCGACGGCGGCCGCACGTGGTCGCCGCTGCAGCTGGTCAACGAGGGCGGTGGCGACACGCACGGCAACCCCGTGCCGATCGTCGACCGGGTCACCGGCCGGATCTTCCTGTTCACCACGTACAACGCGGGCCGCGACGACGACGGTCCGTGCGCCACCCCGTGTGAGCGCACCCCGCACCTGCAGTACAGCGACGACGACGGCGCCACCTGGTCCGGCCCGGTCGACATCAGCGACCAGGTGAAGAAGCCCGAGTGGGACTGGTGGCTCGCGACCGGCCCGGTGCACGGCATCCAGCTCACCAAGGGCCGCCACGCGGGCAGGCTCGTGTTCGGCATCAGCGGTGAGGTCAGCAACGGCACGCAGGCGCACGCCAACGACGGCGCGCTCGTGTACAGCGACGACCACGGCCGCACGTGGCACGTCGGCGCGGTGGGCCGCACCGAGTTCCCGCCCGGCGGCACGTTCACCCACAAGCCGCAGGAGATCACGGTCACCGAACTGGCCGACGGCTCGGTGTACGCGGGTGCCCGCGACCAGGGCGGTACCTCGATCGGCAACCGGTCGTACGCGATCAGCCGCGACGGCGGGAAGACCTTCAGCACCCCGTGGACGTCGATCCCCGACCTGGTGACGCCGGTGGTGCAGGGCGCGGTGCTGCACCTCGACCGCCCCGGCGCGGACCGCACACTGTTCTCGTCGCCGTCCGACACCGACCGGCGGCGCTGGATGATGGTCCGCTCGTCGTGGGACGGCGGCCGCAGCTGGGACAGCGCCGAGCAGGGCACTCGGATCACGTCCGACTGGTCCGGCTACTCGGACATGGTGCAGATCAGCTCGACCCGTGAGCGCAACGCCGAGATCGGCCTGCTGTACGAGGGCGGCCCGGTCGACGCGCGTGACGAGATCCGCTTCGCCCGCTTCACCGAGGACCACCTCGGCGGCCGCGAACCGGTCGGCCCGACCACACCGGACACGTCTCCGTCCAGGGCCGACGCGTACGCGGTCGGCGGGCCCGCGCTCGCGGGCGGCAAGTTCGGCGGCGGCATGGACCTCGACGGTGCCGACGACTACCTGCGGGTCCCGTACGACAGCG
The DNA here is from genome assembly GCF_014203735.1 of Actinophytocola algeriensis. Classification (GTDB taxonomy): domain Bacteria; phylum Actinomycetota; class Actinomycetes; order Mycobacteriales; family Pseudonocardiaceae; genus Actinophytocola; species Actinophytocola algeriensis. Next base: position 391,604 of record NZ_JACHJQ010000002.1, read on the forward strand.
CGCAACTGCCCGGCGACGGCGACCTCACGTTCACCACGTGGTTCCGCTACGGCTCGACCGAGGGTCAGAAGGCACTGCTGTGGCTCGGTGGCATGGGCTCGACCGCACCGCAGCTGTGGCTGCGGGCCGAACCCGCGAACAACCGCCTCGTCGCGCTGATGACCACGCCGAAGGGCACCACGCAGATCGCCACCACGTCGGCGTACAACGACAACCAGTGGCACCACGTCGCCCTGCAGCGCGCGGACGGCAAGCTGCGCCTGGTCGTCGACGGCGCCGAGGCCGCGTCCGCGAACGCCGTCGCCGGCTCGCTCAGCGAGCGGGTCTCGTTCCAGATCCACCTCGGTGAGCGGCAGGACTACCAGCAGCGCTTCGACGGCACGCTCGACGAGCCGCGCCTGTACCGGCGTGCCCTGTCGGCGGCCGAGCTGGACTCGATCCGCACGTCCAACGCGGACGTCCCCGCCGGGCAGGTGCTGCGGTTGCCGCTCGACAAGCTGAAGGGCACCGACGGGGCGTGCACGTCCGTGCCGTTCACCTCCGGCACCGAGGGCTACCACACGTTCCGCATCCCGGCCGTGGTCGAGGCGAAGAACGGCACGGTGCTCGCGTTCGCGGAGGGCCGCGTCGAGTCCTCCGGTGACTCCGGCGCGATCCGGGTGGTGCAGAAGCGGTCGACCGACGGCGGCTGCACGTGGGGACCGATGACCGTGGTGTCGGACAACGGTGACGCGACCGCGGGCAACCCGGCGCCGATCGTGCGGCGCGACGGCGAGATCGTGCTGCTGACCACCCGCAACGGGCGGGTCTCCGAGAAGGAGATCATGTCCGGCACGGTGTCCCCGGAAGACAGCCGACGGGTGTGGGTGCAGCGGAGCACCGACGACGGCCGCACGTGGTCGCCGGAGCGCGAGATCACCGACGTCGCGAAGAAGGCGCACTGGCGCTGGTACGCCACCGGCCCCGGCCACGCGATCGAGCTGAGGAACGGGCGGCTCGTGGTGCCCGCCAACCATTCCGCCGCTCCCCCGGCCGGTTCGCCGGACGTGGGCACCGAGGCGAAGTACTACGGCGGTCACGACCTGATCAGCGACGACGGCGGCCGCACCTGGCGGATCGGGTTCAGCGAGGAGCGCACCGACACCGGCATCGCGGCGAACGAGACGACCGTCGCGCAGCTGCCGGACGGGCGGCTGTACTTCAACAGCCGCAACCAGGGCAACGCGGGCAACCGGGTCGACGCGTGGAGCACCGACGGCGGTGCGACGCTGGCGGCGCCGTACGCGCTGCAGCCCGGTCTGACGATCCCGAAGGTGCAGGGCAGCGTGCTGCAGACCACGCGGCGTGACCTGCTGCTGTTCTCCGGCCCGTCCGACGCGGCGGCCCGCAAGGCGCTCGCGATCCGTGCCAGCTCGGACGGTGGCCGGACCTGGCGGCAGACGCTGGTGGTGTCACCCGCGCCCGCCGCCTACTCCGACCTGGTCCAGCTGAGCGGCTCGACCGTCGGCCTGCTGTACGAGACCGGCGTGTCCGGCTCCTACGAGACGATCACGTTCCGGCAGCTGCCGGTGCGCGACCTGGCCTGAGATGCACGCACCCGCTGACCGGCCCGAAGGCCATGAAGGACACCTTCGAGACGTGCACCGTCCCGAAGGGCCGCTTCATGGCACCGGACCGGGCCTAGCCGAGGTGCGCGACCAGCACCCCTCGGCCGGCGAGCCGCTCCGACTCCGCGAGCGGCTCGCCGGTGAGCGTGTTGGTCGCGCCGGCCGGAACCGGCACGGTCACCTCGGTCTCGTTGTGGTTCAACAGGAACAGCCACTGGTCGCGCCGGACCGCCTCGACCCCGGCCGGTGCGCCGGGCAGCACGGGCGACACCCCGGCGTCACCGAGCACGCGGGCCACGACCGACGCGAGCGTCGCGGTGTCGGGCCGGGTCGCGAGGTAGGTGGCGACCCCGTCCCCGAACTCGTTGCGGGTGATCGCGGGCTTGCCGTCCAGCTTTCCGGTGAACGTGTCGAGCACCTCCGCGCCCTGGGCGGTGATCCACTCCGACCAGAGCGTCCCGGTGCCACCGGAGCCGAGCGCGATCGTGCCGCAGGCCCGCAGCGGCCAGAACTCGTCGACGGTCAGCCCGAGCAGCTCCCGGAACGGACCGGGGTAACCGCCGAGGTGGACGCGTTCGCTGCCGTCCACGATGCCGGAGAAGAACGACATGAGCAGGTGTCCGCCGCCGCGCACGTACTCGGTGAGCCGCGCGGCGACCTCGGTCTCGACCGCGTACAGGTTCGGCACGACCACGAGCTTGTAGCCGGACAGGTCGGCGGTCGGCGCCACCACGTCCACCGCCACCCCGGCGTTCCACAGTGGACGGTAGTGCGCGAGGTTGACCTCCTCCAGCTCCAGGTCCGACGCCGGCAGCGCCTTGCCCTGCAGCGCCCAGCCGCTGGACCAGTCCGTCACCAGCGCGACGTCGGCGTCCGTCCGGGACCCGAGCACCGGCGCCAGGCGCGCCAGCTCGCCACCCAGCTCGGACGTCTCCAGGAACACCCGGCTCTCGGGGCCCGCGTGCGGCACGATCGCCGAGTGGTAGCGCTCCGCGCCGCCGCGGGACTGCCGCCACTGGAAGTACAGCACCGCGTCCGCGCCGCGGGCGACGGCCTGGTAGCTCCACAGCCGCATCTCGCCCGGCGCCTTGGGCGCGTTGCGCTCGCGCCAGTTCACCGCGCTCGGCGCCTGCTCCAGCAGCAGCCACGGTTTCCCGTGCAGGGCGCGCATCTGGTCGTAGGTGAACGCGGCCTGGACGACCGTGTCGCGGTCGTGCGGGTCCGGGTAGGAGTCGTAGGACACGATGTCGAGGTGCGGCGCCCAGTCCGTCACGTCGACGCGGTGCCACGCGCCAACGAAGTTCGTCGTGACCGGCACGTCCGGGGTGTGGCGGCGCAGGATCTCCTTCTCCATCAGGTAGCACTCGAGCAGTGCGCGGGAGGAGAACCGCTTGTAGTCCAGCACCTGCGCGGGGTTGAGGAACGTCGGCGCGGCGCGCGGCGGCCACACCTCCGCGAGGTCGGTGTAGCGCTGCGACCAGAACGTCGTGGACCACGCCTCGTTGAGCGCGTCGACGGTGTCGCCCGCCCCGCCGTACCGCTCCCCCAGCCAGTCGCGGAACGCCGCGGCGGAGACGTCGCAGAAGCACTCCGGCACGTGGCAGCCGTACTCGTTGCCGATGTGCCACATCGCGAGCGCGGGGTGCCCTGCGTACCGGGCGGCGATCGCCTCGACGAGCCGTGCGGCGTGCTCCCGGTAGACGGGGCTGGACGGGCAGTAGTGCTGCCGGGCGCCCGGCCACAGCACCGTCCCGTCGGCACGTCTCGGCAGCGTCTCCGGATGCCGGTGCGCGAGCCACGGCGGCGGGGACGCGGTCATGGTGGCGAGGCAGGCACCGATCCCGTTGGCGGACAACAGGTCCATGACCTTGTCCAGCCACGAGAAGTCGAACTCGCCCGGCGCGCTCTCGGTGGCCGCCCAGCCGAAGATGCCCACGGAGACCATCGAGACACCGGCGGCCTTCATGAGCGCCATGTCCTCGTCCCACACGGACTCCGGCCACTGTTCGGGGTTGTAGTCGGCACCGAACCCGAAACGCCCGAGGCGGTGCCGCACGACTGATTCCACGACGATCCTTTCTGATCTCGACAGACTGTTTTCTATCAAGACGTAGGACATAGGACGTAGGATGTCGCTCGGACCGTATGCCGAGCCCCCTCCGGTCCGCAAGGGAGACGCTTTGACTCAGCTCCACGGCGTGGTGCCACCCGTGTGCACCCCACTGACCCCGGAACGCGAACTCGACGTGCCGTCGCTGGAACGCCTGGCCGCGTTCCTCGTCGACGCGGGTGTGCACGGGTTGTTCGTGACCGGCTCGACCGGCGAGGTCGCCTACCTGACCGACGAGACGCGGTACCGGGCGCTCGACGTGGTCGCGGGGGTCGCCGCCGGGCAGGTGCCGGTACTCGCCGGGATCATCGACACGACGACCACGCGCGTCGTCGAGCACGCGAAGGCGGCCAAGGCGGCCGGCGCCGACGCGCTCGTCGCGACCGCACCGTTCTACGCGCCGACCGACCCGGTCGAGTTCCCGGGCCACTTCCGCGCCATCCGCGCCGCGGTCGACCTCCCGCTGGTGGCCTACGACATCCCGGTGTCGGTGGGGCACAAACTGCCGGCCGACGTGGTCCTGGAGCTGGCCGGGGACGGTACGTTCGCGGCGCTGAAGGACTCCAGCGGCGACCTCGACGGCCTGCGGGCCGTGCTGGACAGCACCGATGACCTCGTGTGTTTCTCCGGTTCGGAGACACTCGCCGACCTCGGGCTGTTCATCGGCGCGCACGGGCTCGTGCCCGGCATCGGGAACGTCGACCCGCACGGCTACCTGCGCCTGTACGACGCGGCGCGACGCGGCGACTGGGCCGAGGCCAAGACCGAGCAGGCGCGGCTGCGCAGGCTGTTCGAGATCATCCACGTCGGTGACGGTCGCATGGGCCGGTATTCATCCGCCATGGGTGCGTTCAAAGAGGGGCTCGTCGCGCGCGGTGTGATCACCGGCGGCACGACCAGCGCGCCGATGATCCCGTTGAACGACACGGAACGCGCGGCCGTGCGGCGCCACCTCGCAGAAGCCGGCCTGCTCTAAGGTTGCACGTTGGAGGTCCCCGTGACGGAGCAGCACACACCGGCCAAGCTGGCCACGAGGATGAGCAGGGCGATCCGCGACGAGATCACCACGCTGATCCTCGCCCGTGGCCTGAGCTCGGGCGACCCGCTGCCGACCGAGACCGAGCTGGTCGAGGCGCTCGGCGTCAGCCGCAACTCGATCCGCGAGGCGCTGAAGGCGTTGCAGGCACTCGACATCGTCGAGATCCGCCACGGCTACGGCACCTACGTCGGCAGGCTGTCGCTCGACCCGCTCGCCGACGGCCTGACCTTCCGCGCCCTCCACGACATCGGCCGCGACCTGCGGTCGATGGAGGAGATCCTCGAGGTGCGCGAGGCGCTGGAGGCCGCCCTGATCCGCCGCGTCGCCGCGACCGTGCCCGAGGAGGACCTGGCCGCGCTCGACGAGGTCACGCGGAAGATGAACGACCGGGCCAAGGCGGGCGACACGTTCGCCGAGGAGGACCGCGAGTTCCACGAGATCCTGTACCGGTCGCTCAACAACGCGCTCGTCACCCAGCTGCTGCGAGCGTTCTGGGACGTGTTCCACCGCGTCAACCACCGGCTCGGGGTGACCGACCCGAACCCGGTGCAGACCGTGCGCCGCCACCGGGCCATCGTCACCGCGCTCCGGAAGCGGGACGTGGCACGGGCCGAGCACGCGATGGTGGAACACTTCCGCAACCTCGACGCCCGCATCGAACAGATCCGCACGCCATGACGCGGGTGTCGCCCTGACCACCCGCCCGCCATGACAACCTGACACCCCGCACAGGCGTCTTCTCTCCGGGAGCTCCAGGGGAGGGACAGCTGACTGTGCAGAACACGACCTCGCACGGACCGCCGAGATGGCGGATCATCGCGCTCGTGCTGGTCGCGCTGGCGTCGGTCGCCGCCGCGATCGTCGCGGTGCCACTCGCCGTCGACGTGGTCGCCGGCGCCGCGAAGCCGGTGCTCGAGGACGTGCCTGGCCCGGACACCGGACCGGAGTGCCCCGTCGACGCGCGGTACGTCGACGAAGAACCCGACGGCCTGCGCGCGGACGTCCGGTCCGCGTGGGGCGAGCTGCGGGCCGCCGCCGAGGACGACGGGGTGCCGGTGTGCGTGAACGACGGCAAGCGCAGCAACGCGCAACAGCAGGCCGAGTTCGACGAGGCCGTCGAGAAGTTCGGCACCCCGGAACTGGCCGCGGACTACGTCCTGCCTCCGGAGGAGTCCAACCACGTCAAGGGTTTCGCGGTGGACGTGCAGCCGTACGCGGCCGCCGAGTGGGTCGAGGCGAACGGGCAGGCCTACGGCTGGTGCCGGCGGTACGACAACGAGTACTGGCACTTCGAGTACGACCCCGCGTACACCGAGGACGGCTGCCCCGGCCTGCTGCCGGACGCCACGTCGTGACCGTCACCGCGGCGCGGGACTGACCACCCGCAGCTGCAGCATCGCGGCGAAGCGGGCCTCCGGGTCGGTCAGGTCGAGCCCGCCCACCTCGGCGAGCCTGCGCAGCCGGTACCGGAACGTGTTGGGGTGCACGTACAGCGCGGCCGCGGCGGCGATCACGTCCCCGAACGCGTCGAGCCACGCCCGCAGCGTGGCCACCAGGTTCGTACCGTGTTCCTCGTCGTAGGCGAACAGGCGCGCGACCGGGCCGCTCGGCTGGTCACCGCGAGCCGCCACGAGGTCGCGCAGCTCCAGCACCAGCGCCTCGGTGTGCACGTCCTCCAGCCGCGCGACCCGGCGCGTGCCCCCGGTCCGCAGCACGCGCAGCGCCCGGTCGGCGCTCGCCCGCGACTCGGCGAGGCCCACGGTGTCGTGTGCGACGGTGCCGATGCCGACCACCGCGTGGCCGCGGTCGCCGACGCGGTCGAGGAAGTCCCCCGCGATGCGCACCGCCGCGTCCGGGTCGCGCGCCGGGACCAGGCCGTACGTCACGTCGCCCACCAGCGCGGCCGCACAGCGCGGGTGCACCGCCGACAGGTGCATGGCGAGCGCGTCGGAGAGCCGCTGCCGCTCGGCGACCAGCCCGGCGTCCGAGGACGAGTCGACCATCGCGAGTGCCAGCACCACCACCGGCTGCTCGGCGAGCCCGAGCCGGTCGAGCGCCTCGCGGGCGCCCGCTCCCCCTTCGAGCGCGGTGCTGAGCAGGTCGGTCCTCAGCCGCCGGGCCACGTCCGCGCCCGCCCGGATCCGCAGCATGTGCAGCGCCACCAGCCGGGACGCGTCGAGCAGCGCCTGCGTGCGCTCCTCTCCCAGCGGGCCGCGCACGGCCGCCCAGATCGAGCCGAGGACCTCGTCGCCCGCGCGGACGGCGACCGCGACTCTCGGCAGGTCGACCAGTCCCTCGAGGAACGGTTCGATGTAGACCGGCCGTTCGCTGCGGTACAGCTCGCGGAACACGCCCTGCTCGGTCAGCAGCTGCGAGTACCGCTCCGGCACCTGACGACCGAGCACCGTCTCGACCCGCGACTGGTCCGCCTCGTCCTGCCTGCCGGAGAACGCGAGCACCCGGGAGCTGCGGTCCTCGATCGTCACCGGCGCGTCCAGCAGCGCCGCGATCGCGTTGGCCAGGGCGAACAGGTCGCCCGACGGCATGCCGCCGAGGGTCTCGCCGCCACGCTCACCGACGTCGCCCTCCGCCAGCAGCGACCGCAGCAGCGCCGCGAGCTGTGCCCACGACGCACCTCGGGTGAGCGCGAGCACGGCCACGTCGGAAGGCACTCCCGCGAGGTCCGGCACGGGTGCCCGCAGCACCAGTCCGGCCGCATCGTGCCTGCCGAGTGCGTCCAGCAGAGAGACGATCTCGTCGCGGTCCCGGAGGCCGACGCCCAGCACGAGCGCGTGCCGGGGCAGGGCGGGCTCGTCGACGGGGTCGTGGATGACGACGCCACCCAGCTCGCCGACGCGGTCGACGTCGCCGTGCACGACTTCCAGGAGCGTCCAGCCCAGGTCGTCGAGGACGCGGCGCAGGCTGGCGCGGGGCCTGAGGTTCATCGACGCCGAGCTTATGGTCATCCTGACCGCGGCAGCCACTCGGTCGACGCCGTGACCTCGGACAACCGGTCCGGCAGTGGGAGCACGCCGAGGCCGGGGCCTGCCGGCACCGGCAGGTGGCCGTCGTCGAGGACGAACGGGTCGGTGATGTCGGTGCGGTAGTAGCGGTCGGACGCCGACGTGTCGCCGGGCAGCGTGAACCCCGGGAGCGCGGCGAGCGCCACGTTCGCGGCGCGGCCGAGCCCGGTCTCGAGCATCCCGCCGCACCACACGGGCACGCCGTGCGCGACGCAGAGGTCGTGGATGCGCCGCGCCTCCAGGTACCCGCCGACGCGGCCGGGTTTGATGTTGACCACCGAGCAGGCGCCCAGGGTGAGCGCGTCGGCCGCCGCCTTCGCCGAGGTGATCGACTCGTCGAGGCACACGGGCGTGGTGAGCCGCTTCGCGAGTGCCGCGTGCCCGAGCACGTCCTCCTCGTCGAGCGGCTGCTCGATCAGCAGGAGGTCGAACGGGTCGAGCCGGGCCAGGTGGCGGGCGTCGGCGAGGGTGTAGGCGGTGTTGGCGTCGACCTGGAGCAGCACGTCGTCGCCGAACCGCTCCCGCACGGCCCGCACCGGTTCGACGTCCCAGCCGGGCTGGATCTTGAGCTTGATCCGGACGTAGCCCTGGTCGAGGTAGCCGCCGACGGCGTCGAGCAGCTCACCGAGGTCGGCCATGATGCCGACCGACACCCCGCACGGCACCCGGTCGTGGACCGCGCCCAGCTCGCGGGCGAGCGGCCGGCCCGACGCCCGCAGCTCGGCGTCGAGCACGGCCGTCTCGAGCGCGGCCTTCGCCATCCGGTGGCCGCGGAACGGCGCGAGCGCGGGCGCGACGGCGGGTGCGTCGAGGCGCGGGACCGTCGCGAGGGCCGGGATGAGGTAGCGGCGCAACACGTCCTGCGCCCCGGCCACGTACTCCGACGAGTACCGGGGGTCGGACAGCGCGACGCACTCGCCCCAGCCCTCGGCGTCGTCGGTGACCACGCGCAGCAGCAGCACGTCGCGCTCGTGCTCGACACCGAACGACGTGCGGAACGGCGCCACGAGCGGCATCCGGATCCGGCGCAGCTCGACACCCTGGAGTTTCATCGGTCCTCCCACCTGACCACGTACCACCCGGCGCGGTCGAACCCGGCTACCCGCGCCCCGTCGGCGAGCAGCCCGCCGAGCACGTCCCGCACCGCGACCCGCCATTCCTTGGCACGACTGGGATCCGCGGCCCGCATGGCCGTGATGTCCGACGGCACGGCCACCAGCAGCGTCTCCCCCGCCGTCACACCGGGTGCCGGCGCGCCGTCCGCGGCGCGGCCCAGCGCCACCACCGCGTGACCTGGTATGCCCGCGAACCCGGTGGGATGGCGCAGGTCCCAGTGGACGAGCAGCCGGTCGGTGTCGTCGCCGCCGTTCACCACGTCGTGCATGCCGCCGTAGAAGTTGGGCAGGTACTCGGCGGCGGTGGCGCCGAGCTTGCCGAGGTTGAACCAGGCGTTGCGGGCCACGAGCGGGTCGAACGTCCACGCGATCACGCCGATCCCGCGGTTCATCGCCCACACCCGCTGGTGCAGCTTGAGCGCGTAGCCGATGTGCCGGCCGCCCGCCGAGGCGGAGACCCCGGCGATGTGGCTGTGCATGGTGCCGTCGGCGGGCGCGCCGAAGAACCCGACACACGCGCCGACGAGCCGGTCGCCGTCGAACGCGCCCGACAGGTAGTTGCCCGCCTTCGTGAGCGCCCGCAGCAGTTCCGTGGTGACGAGCGGGCTGGCGGGGTCGGGCTGCCAGATCTCCTGGAACAACGCGCAGACGCCTGCGAAGTCGTCGATGGTCGTCAGCTCGCGGACGGTCACCCTGGCGGCGCGCGCGGCGGCCGCCGCGTCGATGCCGGGCGGCGCCGTGGTCAGATCGGTCACGGCGTCCATGCTGGTGACCTCGTCGGCGTTCGTCATGGTCGTGGCGAACCAGCCGCGGGCGCGGTTTTCGTTGGTGCGGCCAGGAGTTCGTCCAGCAGCGCCGACAGCAGCGCGGCCCTCGGCACCAGTTCGCCGACCAGCACGTGCTCGTCGTCGGCGTGGGCGCCGCCGCCGACCGCGCCGAGACCGTCGAGTGTCGGGGTGCCCACCCCGGCCGTGAGGTTGCCGTCGGAGCCACCGCCGACCGCGACACCCGCCAGTGGTGGCTGCCCGAGCTCCGCCGCGATCCGCGCGGCGCGGGTGAACAGCCCCACCGACGCCGACGCGGCGAGCGGCGGCCGGTTCGGGCCGCCGCGCACGTCGAGCCGCGTACCGGGGACGACCGGCCGCAGCGCACGCATGGCCACGTCGACCCGGTCCTGTTCGGACGCCGTGCGCACCCGGACGTCCACGGCCACGAATCCCTTGGCGGACACCGTGTTCCGCGCGGTGCCCGCCGACATCAACGTCGGTGTCACGGTCGTGCCCCGTTCCGCGTCGGCGAGTGCCGCGATCGCCAGCACCTGGTGCGCCAGCTCGACCGTCGCGTTGTGGCCGCGTTCCGGTTCGAGGCCCGCGTGCGCGGCCCGGCCGGTCACCTCGACCTCGTACACGGACACGCCCTTGCGTTCGGTCTTGAGCGCACCGCCGGGCGCGGACGCCTCCAGCACCAGCGCGACCTCGGCCGCGCGTGCCTCCTCCTCGATCAGCTCCCGGGAACCGGGCGAGCCGAGCTCCTCGTCCCCGGTCACCAGCAGGGTGACGCCGGACCGGCCCGCCGCGACGTGGAAAGCCAGTGCCAGCCCCGCTTTCATGTCGAAGCAGCCCGGCCCGCGCAGCACCCCGCCGTCCACCGTCCCGTCCACCGTGCACGGATGGGTGGCGAGCGAGCCCAGCGGCCACACCGTGTCGTGGTGGCCGAGCAGCAGCACCCGCGACGGCTCGGCACCGAGCCGCCAGCGCAGGTGGATGCCGAGGCGTTCCGGTTCGGCCCCGAGCCGTCGCGTGCCCAGCCGCGCCACCACGTCCGCGCTGCGCGCGAGCGCCGCCGCGTCGGACGACGGCGACTCGCAGCGCACCATCTCCTCGGTGTCCGCCAGGATGTCGGCGAGCACGTCAGCCGACCTTCGGGGTGGCCCGCACTCCGAAGTGGAGGTACCGCTCCCCCGTCGGCAGCGAGTAGAACGTCACCGGGATCCACGTGGCCATCGACGGTTCCCGCACCAGGTACAGGTTCTCCTCGACCGGCACCAGGTCGTACTCCTGCTCCTTCTCCGGCAGCAGCTCGGCGATGGGCCCGGTGGCGGTGGTCCGCATCCGAGGGCCGTCGTCCCCGGTGAACACGTCGATCAGCACGCTCGCCCGTTCGTACCGGCCGAGGTGCGGCGTGAGGTCCGTGGTCACCGGCTCGGCCGGCGGCGAGAGCGGCTTCGGCATCGCGACGTCGGCCAGCTCCGCGAAGATCTCGCGGTACAGGTCCTCGTAGAAGTCGCGCGAGTTGCCGCCGTTGACCAGCAGCGTGACCGCGAGCCCGTCGTCGGCGAACACGCGCAGGAACGCGGACTGGCCGATGGTGTTGCCGTCGTGGCCGAACACGCGCCTGCCGTCCCAGCCCATGCGGATCCACCCGAGACCCCACGAGTCGCCGAGGGTGTGCTTGTCGGGCAGCTCGGCCTGGTGCGAGGTCATCGCGGCCGCGCTCTCCTCGCTCAGCAGCCGGGTGCCGTCCGCGGCGACGCCGCCGGTCAGGTGCAGGCGCGCGAAGGCCAGCACGTCGCGGACCGTCGCGTTGATCAACCCGGCTGGTCCGGCGGACCGCGCGAGCCCCCACACCGGCGCCTTCACCGGGGTGGTGTCGCCGACGTGCCCGACGGCGGCGCGGTGCAGCAGTGCGTCCTCCGGCAGCGTGCCGGTGTGGGTGAGGCCGAGCGGGGTGAACAACCGCTCGCGCATGGCGGTGTCCCACGTCTTCCCGGTCAGCTTCTCGATCACCCTGCCCGCGAGGCTGAACCCGGAGTTGCAGTAGGACCAGGTGGCGCCGAGCGGGTGGTTCTGCGCGACCTCGGCCAGCTCCGCGACGTACTTCTCGAGGCAGTCGTCACCGCGGCCGGTGTCGGTGAACACGTCGCCGTCGATGCCGCTCGTGTGCGTGAGCAGGTGCCGCATGGTGACCTTCTCGGTCACGGCGTGGTCGGACAGCTTCAGCTCCGGCAGCACCTCGACGATCGGCGCGTCGAGGTCGAGCAGGCCCTCGTCGACGAGCTGCATGACCACGGTCGTGGTCCACACCTTGGAGATCGAGCCGATCTGGAACACCGAGTCCACTGTGGTCTCGACACCGGTGTCGACGTTGAGGACGCCGTGCGCGGCCTCGACGACGTCGTCCTCGCGGCCGAGCCGCAGGATGCCGAGCGCGGCACCCGGCACGTGGTGCTTCCTGGCGAGTGTCGTGAGCCTGCGCTGCCAGTGCGCGGCGTCGATCTTCGGCCTGCGCGGGCCCTTGTCGTCGCCCGCGTACTGCTCGACCCACTCCAGCACGCGCCGGTTGAAGTCGATCCGGTGCGACGGCGGGCCGTCGAGGATGAACAGGTGCGCGGCGTCGGGGTAGAGCACGAGCCGGGTCGGCACGCCCTGTTCGCGCAGCGCCGCGTGCCACTGCTCCGCCTGCCCGACCGGGCACCGCACGTCGGCGGCGCCGTGGATGACGAGCGTGGGCGTGCGGACGTCCTCGACCCGCGAGATCGGCGACATCTCCGCGTAGCGGGCACGGTCCTCGTGCGGCAGCACCCCGAACTCGTAGGCGGCGAGGTCGTGCCCGGCGTCGGAGGTACCGGCCATGCTGACGAGGTCGGCGACGACACCGCCGGCGACCGCGGCGGCGAACCGGGTGTCGCGGCTGGTGAGGTAGCAGGTCATGAAGCCGCCGTAGCTGTAGCCCGCGACCGCGAGCCGCTTCGGGTCGGCGACGCCCTCGGCGACGAGCTGGTCGAGCGGCTCCAGGAAGTCCTTGGCGTCGACGGTGCCCCACGCTCCGATCGTGGCCGTGAAGAACTGCTCGCCGTAGCCGTCGCTCGCCCTGGGGTTGAGCATCAGCACGGTCCAGCCGAGCGCGGCCAGTTCCTGGTGGTAGACGTGGATGTCGTCGGCGCCGCCGTGCCACGCGTTGTGCGGGCCGCCGTGGATGTCGAGCAGCAGCGGGCCCGCTCCGGTGGTGGCGGGGTCGCGGAGGAGCCAGCCCTGGACGGTGGTGCCGTCGGAGATCGTGAACTCGCGTTCCTCGCGGACGTACAGCTCGGCCTCGGTGCCGGTGTGCGTGGTGCGGACGGTCTCGGCGCCGGTCGTCAGGTCGACGGTGGCGATCTCGCCGTACGAGGTGGGCGTGGTCAGCAGGATCGCGGCGGTGTCGCCCGCGACGGACAGGCCGCCGACGATCCGGCCGGCGCCCGCGACGACGGGCCGGGGCGTGCCGCCGTCGAGCGGGACCGTGTACAGGTGGGTGCAGCCGCGGTCGCGGACGCAGAACAGGACGCCGTCGCCGCCGAGCTGCGGCACCGCGCCCGGGTACGCGGGCCCGCCCGCCATCACGTTGCGGTCGAGGGACGCGGTGAGGTCGGTGACCTCACCGTTTCGGACCTTCAGCAGGCGGGCGTGGCCGACCGGCGAATCGACCATGCCGACCACGAGCAACGTCTCCTCGCCGGCCCAGGTGACACGGGCGGCGATGCCGTCGGGCAGGGCCACGAGTTCCGGTGTGGCGCGCGGGTCGGTGACGTCGAGGACGTACAGCGGCGCGGCGACCCGCAGGTCGGCGTCGGGTGCGGTGGCCGCGCCGAAGGCGAGCCTGGTGGAATCCGGTGACCAGGCCGGTTCGCCCGCGTGCCAGTCGCCCTCGGTGACCTGGCGGGTCTCGCCGGTCTCGAGGTCGAGGACGTGCAGGTGCTTGCGGATCGTGCGGAGGAACCCGGCGCCGTCGGCCTGGTAGCCGAGCCGGTCGGTGACGATCGGCGCGTTCTTGGGCCCCTCGGCGGTGTCCACGGGTGCGGAGAACGCGATCCTGCTGCCGTCCGGGCTCCAGTACGGGGCGCCCGCACCGAGCGGGAGGTCCGTGAGCCGCTCGGGTTCACCACCGTCGGCGGGCAGCCGCCACACCTGTGCCGGACCGTCGGTGGCACGCAGGAACGCGAGCGACCGGCCGTCCGGCGACCACGCGGGCGCGTCGTCCGCGTCGCCCCTGGTGAGCTGCCGGGCACCGGAGGTGTCCGCGAGCCAGATGGCCCGCGGGTTGGTGTCCTTCCCGGCGTCCGCGGTGCGCAGGACGTAGGCGGTGCGCGTGCCGTCCGGGGACAGCGCGGGCGCTTCCGGTACGGCGAACGCGGTCAGGTCCTCGATGCGCTGGCGGCGCGGACTGTGCGAGGTCACCGGCTTCTCCCTTCGGTGGAGGCGAGCAGTTCGCGGGTGTAGGGGTCCTGGGGATCGGCCAGTACGGTGTCGGCCGGCCCGTGCTCGACGATCCGTCCCCGGTACATCACGGCGATCGTGTCGCTGACGTACCGGACGACGGCGAGGTCGTGCGAGATGAAGAGGATGGTGAGGTCGAGGGTCCGTTGCAGGTCCCTGATGAGGTTGAGCACCGCGCCCTGGATGGACACGTCGAGCGCCGAGGTGATCTCGTCGGCGATCAGCACCTCTGGCCGCCCGGCGAGCGCACGCGCGATCGCGACGCGCTGCCGCTGCCCACCGGACAGCTCGGCGGGATACCTGGTCATCCGGTCCGGCAGGTCGACGAGTGCCAGCAGCCGCGCCACTTCTGCCCTGCGGTCGGTGCCGCGCGGCACGGCCTCGGCGATGGTCGCGCCGATCGTCATGCGCGGGTTGAGCGACGAGTACGGGTCCTGGAACACCATCTGCAGCGGTCGGCGGCCACGCGTGGGCACGGGTGCGCCGTCGAGCGTGACCCGCCCGGCGGACAGCGGCACGAGTCCGACCGCGGCGCGGGCGAGCGTGGACTTGCCCGAGCCGGACTCGCCGACCAGCCCGACCACGGACCCGGCGGGCACCGTGAGGTCGACACCGTCCACCGCCGTCACCCGGTGGCCCCGCGACCCGAACCGCACGGACACCCCGTCGAACCTGAGTTCTCTCACGAGATCACCTCCGCCGGCACGTCGGCGTGCCAGCACGCCACCCTGGCGCCCGCGTTCTCCACCAGCTCCGGGTCCTCCGTCGCGCACCGGGCGTCCGCCAGCGGGCAGCGGGGTGCGAACGCGCAGCCCGGCGGCAGGTTCGCCGGGTCGGCGGGTCTGCCGGGGATCACCGTCAGCGGCAGCTCCCGGTCCGTCGTCATGTCGGGTACGGCCGCCAGCAGCGCCTTCGTGTACGGGTGCCGCGCGCCCGTGCGCAGCTCGGCCGCGGGCAGGTCCTCCACGATGCGGCCCGCGTACATGACCAGCACCCGGTCGCACACCTGCTCCACGACCGTGATGTCGTGGCTGATCAACAGGATCGCGACGTCGTCGGCCGCGCGGATCGACGCGAGCAGCTCCAGCACCTGGCGCTGCACGGTCACGTCCAGCGCGGTGGTCGGCTCGTCCGCCACGATCAGCGCGGGCTTGCCCATCAGCCCCATCCCGATCATGGCGCGTTGCCGCATGCCGCCGGAGAACTCGTGCGGGTACTGCCGCGCGCGGCGCTCGGGGTCGGAGAGGCGCACGGCCGCGAGCCGGTCCACCGCCCGCGCCATCGCCGCGCGGCGGTCCATGCCTTCGTGGTGGCGCGCGACCTCACTCAGCTGTCTGCCGATCCGCATGGTCGGGTTGAACGAGGTCATCGGGTCCTGGAACACCATGGCCAGCGACGTGCCGAGGAGCCGCCGGTGCTCGCCGGCGCGCAGGTCCGCGCCCAGGAACGACAGCCGCTCCGCCTCGACGATCCCGGGTTCCTCGACCAGGCGCGACACGGCGAGCGCGGTGAGGCTCTTGCCAGAGCCCGACTCCCCCACGATCCCGACGGCATCACCACGTCGCATGGAGAAACTCACTCCGCGCACCGGTGTGGTCCCGGGGAACCCGACGCTGAGGTTCTCGACGACGAGCATCGCCGAGTCGTCCGGGTCGGGCGCCACCCGTGGGCGGCGGCGGAACCGGGACGTCGACGTCCCGAGGCGTCGTTCGAGCCCGACACCCTTCGCGATCGCCTCACCGAACAGGTTGAACGCCAGGCCCGCCACCACGACGGCGACACCGGGTGCGAGCGCGGCCTCCGGGTGGAGGTAGATCGCACCGAGCCCCTCGCCGAGCAGGCGGCCCCAGTCGTAGTCCGGCGGCTGCACCCCGAGCCCGAGGAACGACAGCCCGGCGAAGGCCAGCAACGCGTTGCCCGCGGCCACGGTCGCGTTCACCACCAGCGGTTCCGCGACGTTGGGCAGCACGTGCCGGAACAGGACCCGCAGCCGCCCGACGCCCGCGATCCGCGCCGCGGCCACGTAGTCGAGCCCGGCGACCCCGGCCACCATCGTGTGCGTCAGCCGTGCGAAACCCGGAGCGAGCGCGAACCCGATGGCCAGGAGCCCACCGGTCGTGCCGACGCCGAAGATCACCGCGAAGAACAACGCCAGCAGCAGACCGGGGAACGCGACCGCGATGTGCACCGCCGCGGTGATCACCCGGCCGGCCCGCGCACCGAGCAGCAGCGGCGCCGTGCCGAGCAGCAACCCGACCGCGACACCCAGTGCGGTCGCCAGCAGCGCGAGTTGCACGGAGAGACGGGTCGCGACCAGCACGCGGAAGAAGATGTCCCGCCCGAGGCTGTCCGTCCCCGCCCAGTGGTCGGCGGACGCGCCCTGCTGGATCTGCCCGGTGTCGACGGCGTTCGCCGCGTCGGTCCACAGCACCGGCGCCAGCACCGCGAGCAGCAGCACGACCGCCACCGTGCCCGCGGCGGCCGCTCCGAGCGGTGTGCGCAGCACCCGGCCCACGTCAGCCCTCCCTGATCGTCGAGCGCGGGTCGAGCAGCGCGAGCGCCACGTCGACCACCAGGTTCACCACCAGCACGCCGACGCCGTAGACCAGCACGACGCCCTGCACCACCGGGTAGTCCTTGGCGAGGATCGACGACACGATCGTGCTGCCGAGCCCCGGCCACGCGAACACGTTCTCCACCAGCACGGTGCCCGCGACGAGCGCACCGAGCAGCAGCCCGCCGAGCGTGATCGCCGCGGTGAGCGCGTTCGGCAAGGCGTGGCGGAAGTACACGGTCCTGCTGGGCAGCCGTTTCGCCCGCGCGGTGCGGATGTAGTCGGCACGCAGCACGGTCAGCGTCTCCACCCGCACGATCCGCGCGAGGATCGCCGCCGGGGCGAGCGCGAGCGCCACGACCGGCAGCACGTACGACGACGGCCCGTCCCGCCCGGCGACCGGCACCCACCCGAGGTTCACGCTGAAGATCCACACCAGGGCGACGGCCAGCAGGAACTCCGGGATCGCCGCCAGCACCACGCTCGTCGACGTGAACCCCAGCTCCAGCGGCCTGCGCCGCCCACCTCGGGTCAGCACCGCGAACGCCAGGCCCAGCGGCACGGACACCAGCACGGCCAGCGCGAACGCCAGCACCGCCAGCTCGACGGTCGCGGGCAGCCGGTCGCCGAGGATGTCCGCGACCGGCATCCCGGAGTTCATCGAGACGCCGAGGTCGCCGGTGAACAGGCCGCGCAGGTAGTCCAGGTACTGCTGCCACAGCGGCTGGTCCAGCCCGAGCGCCGCCCGCCGGGCCTCGACCAGTTCCTGGCTGGCGGTCGGGCCGAGCGCGCCGCGCACCGGGTCACCCGGGATCAGGTGGATCATCCCGAACGCGGCGGTCACGAGCACCCAGACCGACACGAGCAGCCTGCCGAACCGGCGGAGCGCGAACCGGCCCCACGGGTGGTCGACCGGGGCGGATACAGCCGCTGTCATCAGCCGACCATGCGGATCGACGACGGGTCGACGCTGCCCTGCGTCAGCTCGAACTCGGCGCCCTTGCCGTACGTCGGCCGGTTGGCGTTGGCGAACGGCACGACGTCGACCCGCTCGTACAACGCCTCCTCGGCGGCGGCCCAGGCGTCGCAGCCGTCGGCGCCCGCGATCTGCGACGCCTCGGCGACCTTCGCGGTGTAGTCGTCGTTGTCGATGCCCGAGAAGTTCGTGCCGTCCGGCGCGACCGGCCCCGACAGGAACGGCACGGTCTGGCTGGGCAGCGTCACGTTGAGCGGGACGAACGCGGCCTCCCACGGCAGCTGGCCGCCGATGAGCTGCCCGATCTCGGCATCGGTCGCGCCCTTCAGCGTGACGTCGACACCGAACTCGCTCCACATGTTCTGCAGCAGCTCCGCCCCGGCCTGCATGGTCGGGCCGATGGTCGTCGGGTAGACGAGCGTGATCTTCGGCTGCGCGGCGTCCAGCACCTGCTTCGCGGCGTCGGCGTCGTGCGCGGGCAGCGCCTTGCTCGCGATGTCGCCCTCGCACGGACCCCAGCCCGGCGGCACCAGCCCGGTGGCGCGCTTGCCGGTACCGCTGGTGATCACCTGGGCCAGCTCGTCGAGGTCGGCGGCCTGCACGAGTGCCCTGCGGATCTTCTCGTCGGCGCCGGGCAGCCCTGGCTTCTGGTTGAACCACAGCTCGCCGACGACGGCCTGCACGTCGCGCTGGAACAACCGCTGCGACGTCAGGCGCCGCTGGTCGGGACCGACGAACTGGGCGGCGTTGGCACCGCCGGAGATCAGCAGGTTCGCGGTCGTGGTCTCGTTCGCCACGATCTTGATCACGACCGTGTCCGGCAGGCCCCGCTGCTTCGGGTCCCACTCACCAGGACCCCACGCGTAGTCCTTGCGGCGGGTCAGCGTGTAGTGGTCACCGCCCACGGCCTCGGTGACGGTGAACATGCCGGTGCCGTCCGCGCCCTGCTTCAGCACCGACCGGTCGGCCATCCCCTTGGCGCACACGATCTGCAGGCCACCGACGTTGCGGTCGAGGAACGCGTCCGGCGCGGGTGCCGTGACGGTGACCGTGCCCGCGTCGTCGTCGGCGGTCGCCGTCGCCCCGGCCGGGACGAACACCCCGATCCGCGAGGACGCGTTCTTCGGGTCCCCCACGAAGTTGATGTTCTCGGCCACCTGGGTCGCGGTCAGCGGGGTGCCATCGGCGCAGGTCACGTCCTTGCGGAGGGTGAAGGTCGCCTCGGTGGTGGTCGCCTCCCACTTCTCGGCGAGCCCGGCGACCATGTCCCCGTTGGCGTCGACGTTGACCAGCGAGTCGTACAGGAAGCGGTCGACCTGCATCGTCGCCGACAGGGAGGTGAAGTGCGGGTCGAGGTTGCCCGGGTCGGTGCCGAGCACGAACGTGAACGTGCCGCCGTCGACGAGGTTCCCCCCGCCGGACGAGCCACCGGCGCCACCGCCACAGGCGACGAGGGACACGGCGAGCAGGCCGGCGGTGACGATCGTCGGGATGTTCTTCATCGTGCCTCCAAGAGGTGACCCCTTGGAGGCGCAGCCTGCCCGCCCTGGTCACGCGTGTCTTTGTGCGGGACGACCACTCGTGGGCGGTCCAGTCGTCCGATCCACCAACGCGGGGGCGCGGGCGTGGTCCTCGCCGGACGGGCTGCCGGCCGGGTCGGCGTTCGCGCGGTGGGCCGCTGTCCCACTCGGACGAACGAGGGTTGACCGGTTTGCAGTCTTGTGGCTGCGCCTCTCACCAGGTGGAATCTACCCAGAAGATCGGTTCGGTCACCCCCAGTGGCCGGGCGTGTGTCTTCGCCTTTCTCGACACCCCTGCTGTCCGTGCGCGTCCTGCTCGCGGACTGTCGAAAGGAACCATGCTGTGAGTAGAACCCTGTCTGTCCTGCGGAGAGCCGCTTTGCTCACCGTGGGCGTGGCCGCGGCCCTCGGTGCGGCCGCCGGTCAGTCGCTGGCCGCGCCACCCGCGGGCAACGACGACGTCCAGCCCCAGGTGGTCGGCGGGACCCGCGCCGCCCAGGGCGAGTTCCCGTTCATGGTGCGCCTGTCGATGGGCTGCGGCGGCGCGCTGTACAAGACCGACGTCGTCCTGACCGCCGCGCACTGCGTCGGCGCGACGGGCCCCACCACCAGCATCGGCGTCACCGCCGGTTCGGTGGACCTGCAGGACCCGAACCGCATCACCCGCACGTCCACCTACGTGTACCGCTCCCCCAACTACAACAACCCGGCCAGTGACTGGGCCCTGATCAAGCTGAACTCGCCGATCACCAACCAGGCGCTGCTGCCGATCGCCACCACCACCGCCTACGACAGCGGCACGTTCACCGTGGCCGGCTGGGGCGCGGCGACCGAGGGCGGCGGCCAGCAGCGGTACCTGCTGAAGGCGCAGGTGCCGTTCATCTCCGACACCCAGTGCCGGCAGGCGTACAGCGAGCTGGTGCCGAACGAGGAGATCTGCGCGGGCAACTGGTCCTCCGGCGGCGTCGACACCTGCCAGGGCGACTCCGGTGGCCCGATGTTCCGCCGCGACAACAACAACGCGTGGATCCAGGTCGGCATCGTCAGCTGGGGCTACGGCTGCGCCCGTCCGGAGAACCCTGGTGTGTACGCGCAGGTGAGCACGTTCGCGGCGGCCATCGCCTCCGCTGCCGCCGGTCTGCCGGGCGGCTCGAACCCGCAGCCGGGCCGCACCTTCGAGAACCAGAACAACTACAACATCCCGGACATGGGCACCGTCAACAGCCCGATCGCGGTCTCGGGTGCGACGGGTGCCGCCTCGGCGAGCGCCGCCATCGAGGTGAACATCGTCCACACCTACCGCGGTGACCTGGTCGTCGACCTGGTCGCCCCGGACGGTTCGGTCTACAACCTGCTGAACCGCTCCGGCGGCAGCGCGGACAACGTGAACCAGACGTTCACGAAGAACCTGTCGAGCGAGACCGCCAACGGCACGTGGAACCTCCGCGTCCGCGACGCGGCCAGCGCCGACACCGGCTACATCAACGGCTGGAAGATCACCCTGTAATCCGATGCCAGGATAGGCGTGTTTGGGGTGTTGAACCGGACACGCCTTTCTGGTGTCAGCCTGCCGATCGACCGGCGTGCAGCGGGAGGCGGACCTGGAAGTGGGTGTCGCCCGGTTCGGAGACCACGCGCAGGTCACCGCCGTGGCGGTGCACCACCACTCGCCACGAGACGTCCAGGCCGAGGCCGGTGCCCTGGCCGACGCCCTTGGTCGTGAAGAACGGTTCGAAGACGCGGCGTTTCAGTTCCGGTGGCACACCAGGGCCGGTGTCGATGACCTCCACCAGAGCGTTGTCACCGTCGCGGGTGGTGCGGATCGTGACCGTGCCGGTGCCGTCGCCGTGGCCGGTGATCGCGCCGACCGCGTTGTCGATCAGGTTGGTCCACACCTGGTTGAGTTCCGCCGCGTACGCGGGCACGTGCGGGAGGGACTTGTCGTAGTCCTTCACGATCCGCACGCCTTCCGGGACCTTGCCGGTCAGCATGACGAGCGTCGCGTCGAGGCCCTCGTGCAGGTCGATGTCCTGGTGCGGGGTGCGGTCGAGCTGCGAGTACTGCTTCGCGGCGCCGACGAGCGCGGAGATCCGCTTCGTGCTCTCCTTCACCTCGATCAGCAGGTTCTCGGTCTCGACCGTGTACGACAGCCAGCGCAGCGCAGGGGCCAGGAACCCCGGATCGACCACATTGGACAGTTCGTCCAGGTCGGACGTGGTGATCCCGGCCGCCACGAACACCGGGGCCAGGTCCCAGCCGCCGGACACCTCGTGGTCGTCGAACCAGTCGCTCAGCTCGTCCTCGAGGTCGGCGACCTGCATGGGCGACAGCTCAGGCGCGCTCGCCATCCTGGTGACGAACTTGTCCTGGATCTTCGTGAGCCGGTGCAGCTGGATGCCGTCGAAGTGGCCGTCGGCGAGCATGGCCAGCTTGTGCCGCATGCCCGCGAACCGCTCCCGCAGCGTCTCGGTCGCCCGCACGGCGGCCGCCGCCGGGTTGTTCAGCTCGTGGGTGAGACCGGCGGTCAGCTTGCCGAGCGCGAGGAGGCGCTCACGCTGCCCGACCAGCTCGTCGGCGTTGCGGATGCCGACGAACATGCCCTGCAGCAGGTGCACGGCCATCGGGAACCACTGCCGGAACTTCGCCGCGAAGTCCGTCGCGGGCAGTGCGAGGAACTCGGCGTCGGTGACCGCGCGGACCGTCGCGCCGTACTTCTGGTCCACCTGGTCACCGAGGTAGAACTGGGTGGCGCCCGAGTACACGCCCGGCTGGTCGCTGCGGGTGACCTCGACCTCGTCGCCGCGCACCATCCGGACCATGGACAGCGTCCCGGACAGCAGCACGTAGAAGCACTCGGCCGGCTCGCCCTCCACCGACACCGCCTCACCCTTGCGGTACGGGACGACATCGCTGTTGGCCGCCACCCAGGCGAGCTGCTCGTCGGAGAGGTCCGCGAACAGGAACAGCTCGCGGAGCCTGGTTGGTTCGATGCTGGTCATGTGGTCGTCAAGGTCATCGGTTCGCTCCGCAAGCTCCGCTCACTGCCATCGGTTCGCTCCGCAAGCTCCGCTCACTGCCATCGGTTCGCTCCGCAAGCTCCGCTCACTGCTCCTCCAGGTACCGGTGTACCAGTGTCACCGCCATCGCGCCCTCCCCGACGGCCGACGCGACCCGCTTCACCGACTGCGCGCGCACGTCCCCGGCCACGAACACACCCGGCACGCTCGACTCGAGGTAGAACGGGTCCCTGTCCAGTGTCCACCCGGCCGGCCGCTGCCCGTCGTTCAGCAGGTCCGGCCCGGTCCACACGAACCCGCGTTCGTCGCGCTGCACGACACCGTCGAGCCACTCCGTCTGCGGCCGCGCGCCGATGAAGATGAACAGGTGACCGGTGTCGACGAACTCGGTCGTGCCGTCGGCGTGGTCCAGCCGCAACGACTCGAGGTGGTCGTCGCCGCAGGCCTGGCCGACCGTCGTACGCGTGCGGACGTGCACGTTCTCGATGGCCTCCAGTTGCTGGATCAGGTAGTGCGACATGGACGTGTGCAGTGACTCGCCCCGCACCACCAGCGTGACCGAGCGCGCGTGCCGGGAGAAGAACACCGCCGCCTGGCCCGCCGAGTTGGCGCCGCCGACGATGTACACGTCCGTCCCGGCGCACTCCGGTGCCTCGGTGTTGGCCGACCCGTAGAACACGCCGCGGCCCGTCAGCTCGTGGCAGCCGGGCGCGGTGAGGCTCCGGTAGGACACACCGGTCGCGAGGATCACCGCGTGGGCGGAGATGGTGCTGCCGTCCCCGAACCGCACCACCCGAGCCGAGCCCTGCACTTCGAGGGCGACGACGTCCCGCGCGGTCAGCATCTCCGCGCCGAACTTCACCGCCTGCCGGCGAGCCCGGTCGGTGAGCTGGGTACCGGAGACGCCGTCGGGGAAGCCGAGGTAGTTCTCGATGCGGGAGCTCTGCCCGGCCTGCCCGCCCGCGGCCTGCCGCTCGACGAGCACCGTGCGGAGCCCCTCGGACGCGCCGTACACCGCGGAGCCCAGCCCGGCAGGCCCGCCGCCGACGACGATCAGGTCGTAGAAGTCGGTGGCGGGGTCGACGGTGAGGCCGACCGCCGCCGCGATCTCGGCGTCGGACGGGGCCAGCAGCGGCCGCCCTTCCGCGGTGATCACGACGGGGATCTCGGTCGGATCGGCGGCGGCCGCGTCGAGCAGCCTGCGCCCTTCCGGCTCGTCGATGCTGTAGTACCGGTACGGCACCGCGTTGCGAGCGAGGAAGTCCCGCGCGGCGAACGTGGGCGCCGACCAGCGGTGCCCCACGATCTTGATCTCCTCGACCGCGGCCTCGCCGGAGGCCCGCCAGGTCTCGATCAGCGCGTCGACCACCGGGTACAGCTTCTCCTCCGGCGGGTCCCACGGCTTGAGCAGGTAGTGGTCGACGTCGACGAGGTTGATCGCCTGGATGGCCGCGTCGGTGTCGGCGTAGGCGGTGAGCAGCGCGCGGCGGGCACGCGGGAACAGATCCATGGCCTGTTCGAGGAACTCGATGCCGTTCATCTCGGGCATCCGGTAGTCGGCGAGCATGGCGGCCACCTGCTCGCCGCGCAGCTTCAGCTCCTTGAGCGCGTCGAGGGCCTCCTTGCCCGAGGACGCGCGCACGACGCGGTGCCCTTCGCCGTACCGCCGGCGCAGGTCGCGGGCCACGGCTCGCGACACACCCGGATCGTCGTCGACAGTCAGCAACACCGGCTTGTTCACGGGGTTATTCACTCACACTGCCGCTTCGTCGACGAAGCACCAGCGCCAGTCCTCGCCGGGCTCGAAGGACCGCATGACCGGGTGCCCGGTCTCCCGGTAGTGCGCGCTCGCGTGCTTCGCGGGTGAGGAGTCGCAGCAACCGACGCGCCCGCAGACCAGGCACTCGCGGAGGTGCACCCAGCGGCCGCCTTCGGCGAGGCAGTCGGAGCAGCCCTCGGTGGAGGACGGGGTCACGTCACGGATCTCGGTGACGTGCGTGCATTCAGCCATGCCCCCATGATGCCCGTCCTGTCCACTTGTGACGCGCACGTTACGAACCCGCCTTGCCAACCCTCGCCAACCGGACGTACAGTCCCCGCTGTAAACGTTCTCGTAAACGTTTACAGTCCACATGAGACCTTCCGATGACGCGAGGGAAACCCATGGCAGAGGCCAAGAAGTCCACGCTCTGGCTGGTCGCCGAGCGGGCCGGGGTCTCGATCGCGTCCGTCTCCCGCGTGCTGAACGGCCAGCCCGCCTCACAAGGGGTGACCGAGCGGGTGCGGGCCGCTGCCGCGGAGCTGGGTTACGTACCCGACGCGACCGCCCGCTCGTTGAAGGTCGGCAGGACCGAGCAGATCGCGCTAGCGGTCGCCGACGTCGGCAACCCGGTGTACGTCGGAATGATGCACGAGATCTCCCGCGTGGTGACGAAGGCCGGGTACCGGCTCGTGCTGTCGTCGACCGGCGCGAACCCCAAGGACCAGATCGACCTCCTGGTCGGCCTGAACAGGGGCTTCGCCGACGGCCTGATCCTCAGCCCACTGCGCGCACCGGAGGAACTGGGCGCGCAGCTGAAGGCGAGCCGCTTCCCCATCGTGATCATCGGTTCCGTCCCGCCCGGCGTCGAACTGGACAACGTCCGCGCCGACTCGGTCGCGGGCATGGCGCTCGCCGTGAACCACCTGGCCGAGCAGGGCCGCGAGCGCATCGCGTTCGTCAACGGTCCGGTCGACACCGTCCCCGGCGCGGCTCGCCGCAACGGCTACGTCACCGCGCTGGCGGCCCTGGGTATCGGCCACGGCACCCAGGTCAGCGCTCGCGACTTCACCTACCAGGCCGGGCTCAAGGCCGCGACCGCCCTGCTCGACAAGGAGACCCCCGACGCCATCGTGTGCGCCAACGACCTCCTCGCCATCGCCGCCCTCAACGTCGCCACCCGGCGCGGCCTGCGGATCCCCGACGACATCGCGATCGTCGGCATGGACGACACCGACATCGCCGACCTCGCGAACCCGGCCATCACGAGCGTGAACCTCGGCGCGACCAAACGTGCCCGCACCGCGGCGAAACTCCTGCTCCGCCGCCTGGAGAACCCCGAGGCGCCACTGCGCCAGGTCGTCATCGAACCCACGCTCACCGTGCGGGGCTCGTCATGACCGCCGCCACGGTCAGGCGCAGGCGCAAGCGCGGTGACGGGCGCGACGCGTGGCTGCTCGTCCTCCCCGCGCTGGTCCCGGTCGTCCTGATCAGCGTCTACCCGCTGGTGCAGGGCATCCTGCTCGGCTTCACCGACGCCGAAGCCGGCCTGAACCAGGTCACGAACTTCAACGGCCTCGACAACTACGAGAAGCTCCTGCACAACGAGCTGTTCTGGGCCAGCTTCCGGATCGGCCTGATCTGGGCGTTCGGCGTCACGATCATCCAGTTCCTCGCCTCGCTCGGCCTCGCGCTGCTGCTGAACGCGGACCTGCGGTTGCGCTGGCTGGCCCGCACGCTCGCGCTCGTGCCGTGGGCCATGCCGCCGGTCGTCATCGCGATCATGTGGCGGCTCATGCTGAACCCGACGTACGGCCCGGTCAACGAAACCCTGCGCAGCCTCGGCCTGCCGGGTGACATCAACTGGCTCGGCGACTTCTCGACCGCGCTGCCCGCGGTGATCGTCGTCGGGGTGTGGGCCGGGATGCCGCAGACCACGATCACGCTGCTGGCCGGGCTGCAGAACGTGTCCGGGGACCTGCACGAGGCCGCCGCGATCGACGGCGCGAGCACGTGGCAGCGGTTCTGGCACGTGACGCTGCCCGCGCTGCGGCCGGTGATCGCCGCGATCACCTCGCTCGACCTGATCTGGAACTTCAACTCGTTCGCCCTGGTCTTCGTGCTCACCGCGGGTGGACCGGGCGGCAAGACGATGCTGCCCATGTTGTTCGCGTACAACGAGGCGTTCCGCTACGGCAACTTCGGGTACGCGGCCGCGCTCGGCAACGTGATGGTCGTCGTCATCGCCGCGTTCCTGTTCTTCTACCTGCGCGGCCAGGCAAGGAGCCGGGAGTCATGACGCAGACACTCGCCCCGCCGGAGCGGGACAGGAAGACCCGCACCACCTCGGTGGCACCCGTCCGTCGCACGAGGACGTTCGCGCGGCCACTGCAGTACCTCGCGCTGCTCGGCTACGTGCTCTTCCTGGGTTTCCCGCTGCTGTTCCTGCTGTCGACCTCGCTGAAGACGCCGAGGCAGCTGCAGTCCGGTGACGCCTCGTTCATCCCGGACAGCCTCACCTGGAGCAACTTCTCCGACGCGGTCACGAAGGCGAACCTGGTGCAGGCGGCCGGGAACAGCCTCTACGTGGCCGCGCTGACGACCGTGATCGTCACGCTGTTGTCGCTGCCCGCCGCGTACGCACTGGCCCGCTTCAAGACGAAGCTGCGCGGCCTCGCGACCGGCTGGATCCTGCTCTCCCAGGTCTTCCCGTTCATCCTGATCGTGATCCCGGTCTTCCTGGTGCTCAAGCAGATCGGCCTCGTGAACAACCCGCTCGGCCTGGTGCTGGTGTACACGGTCTGGTGCATGCCGTTCGCGCTGTGGATGCTGCGTGGCTACGTCGCCGCGATTCCCGTGGAACTCGAGGAGGCGGGTGCGATCGACGGCGCCGGCAAGCTCCGCGTCCTGCGGTCGATCGTGCTGCCGCTGCTCGCGCCCGGCCTCGTCGCGACGAGCCTGTTCACGTTCATCTCGTCGTGGAACGAGTTCTTCTTCGCCCTGGTGCTCATCCAGGACCCGGAACTGCAGACCCTGCCCCTGACCCTCGCGCGCTTCGTCGGCGCGGAGGGACAGGTCCAGCTCGGACAGCTCGCGGCGGCCTCGCTGCTCGCGACCGTGCCGAGCCTCGTGTTCTTCCTGTTCATCCAACGCCGCCTCACCTCGGGGCTGATGAGCGGCGCCGTCAAAGGCTGACGACGCTGTCGAAAGCAAGAAGGAGAAACCCCATGAAGCCAAAGGCGTTGCTCGGCATCGGTGCCGCCGCTGCCTTGCTGCTCTCCGGCTGCGCCCTCGGCGGCGGCGAGAGCACCGACGACTCGGGCGGTTCCACGGAGGGCCCGGTCACGCTCACGTTCCAGAGCCTGGCCTACCAGGACTCGACGGTGGCCGCGACGAAGGAGATCGTGGACGCCTGGAACAAGGACAACCCGGACATCCAGATCAAGCTGACGCAGGGCACGTGGGACAACGTGCACGACCAGCTGGTCACCCAGTTCCAGGGCGGCACCGCGCCGGACATCATCCACGACGAGTCCAGCGACATCATGGGTTTCGCCGAGCAGGGCTACCTCGCGGACATCGGCCAGTACCTGAGCCAGGACGTCAAGGACGCGGTCAGCAAGGACGTGTGGGACACCGTGACCACCGCGGACGGCAAGGTCGTCGCCGCGCCGACACTGCTGCAGACCTATGTGGCGTTCGCGAACGTCGACGCGTTCAAGGCGGCCGGGATCGAGGTGCCCACCGGCGACCAGCTCAGCTGGGACGACCTGCAGGCGGCGGCCAAGAAGCTCGCCACCGGCGGCAAGTTCGGGGTGGGCTGGGGCCTCAAGCAGCCGACCGCGGCGATCATGAACACCGCGCTCGGGTTCGACGGCACGTTCTTCGACACCAAGGACGACGGCTCGGCCACCATCGACGTCGGTGACGGTGAGGTCGCGGTGCCGGAGAAGATCCACGCGATGGCCTACCAGGACAAGTCGCTCGACCCGGTGACGCTGACCCAGTCCGGCACGGACGTGCTGCCCGGCTTCCTGTCCGGCAAGTACGGCATGTACATCGGCGGCAACTTCCTGGCCCAGCAGATCACCGAGGCGGCCCAGCCCGGGTTCAACTGGACGGTCCTGCCGCCGCTCGCCGGCTCGGCGGGCCCGGTGCAGGCGGCGAACCCGCAGACCATGTCGGTGTCGGCGCAGAGCAAGGCACCCGAGCAGGCCGCGAAGTTCATCGACTACTTCATGAACGCCGAGAACCAGGCGAAGCTCGCGCAGGGCGACTGGCTGATCCCGGCGTCCGCGCCTGCCCGTGACGCGGTGGCGGAGCAGACGAAGGACACCCCGGTGTGGGAGCCGATCCTGAAGACCGGTGACGACCTGGCCGGCGCGCCGTTCCAGAAGGCGAAGAACTACCCGCAGTGGAAGGACCAGTACGCGACTCCCGCGCTGCAGCAGTACTTCGCGAACTCGATCAGCGTCGACGACCTGAAGAAGCAGCTGACCGACGGCTGGCAGTCACTGGGCTGATGCCCTGAAAGACGCTTTCCGGGCACTCCACGTCCCGGAAGCGTCTTCCAGGACACGCAAGGAGGGGAGAGTCATGGGTTTGCTCGAGGACAGGGCGACGGGGGCCCTCGCGGGCGCCGCGGTGGCCGACGCGCTCGGCGGTGCGGCGGAGGGCAACACGACCGACGCCATCCGCGAGCGGTACGACGGTTTCATCGAGGGGATCGTGCCGCCGTTCATCCCGGACTGGCGGCACGCCCGCCCGATCGCGCCGTACCACAAGGGCGACGGGCACGTCACCGACGACACCCTGATGACCACCGCGCTCGTCGAGGTCTACGACACGGTGCGCGACCACCTGGACGCGTACGCGATCGCCGACCACCTCGTGCCGCTGCTCATCGGGGAACGGCGGTGGATCCCCGAGCTGGAAACGGAGACGATCCTCCTCCACCGGATCTTCCTCGCGGAGAAGTGGCTGGTGGCGCGCCTGCACTACGGGCACATCGACCCGCGTGAGGCCGGTGTCGGCAACATCGTGAACTGCGGTGCCGCCATGTACGCCGCGCCGATCGGGATCGCCAACGCGGGCTCGCCGACCGGCGCGTACGCGGAGGCGATCGACGTGGCGGGCGCGCACCAGTCGAGCTACGGCCGGGAGGCCGCCGGCGTGTACGCGGCCTGTGTCGCGGAGGCGATGCGACCGGAGGCGACCGTGTCGTCGGTGGTCGAGGTCGCGCTGTCGCTGGCGAAGGACGGCACCCGGGACGCGATCGAGGCGGTGACGTCGGCCGCCGCGTCGCTGTCGGACTGGCGCACCTCGCTCGCCGCGATCCGGGCGGCCGTCGAGCCGTTCGACACGGTCGGCCCGCACTACCGGGCACCCGCGAAGGACGCGCGGATTCCCAGCCGCACCAAGTCGATCGAGGAGCTGCCGGTGGCGCTGGGCATGCTCGTCGTCGCGGGCGGGAACTACCGGGAGACCGTGCTGGGTGCGGTGAACTACGGCCGCGACTCGGACTCGATCGCGGTGATGGGTGGTTCGATCGCGGGTGCGCTCGGCGGGCGCGCGGTCGTGCCGGACGAGTGGGTGACGGAGGTCAGCGAGGCCAGCCGGATGGACATCACGGCGACCGGCCCGACGATGGCCGCGGTCGCGAAGGACGTGTGGGCCAAGGACCAGGCCCGGTTCGAGCAGCGGGCGAAGCTGTTCGGCTCGGCCGGGGAAGCGGCGTGATGCTCCGTCTCACGTGGACACAGCCGGAAGACCTGGTGCCGCACGCGCTGGCCGCGGCCAGGGCCGACGGGATCGCCGTCGACGACCTGGCGGACTGGTGGACCACGGCGGGTGGCTCACTGCACGCGCCGGGTTCCGGCGCCACTAAGGACCCCGCTCCCCCCGCACTGCGCAGGCTCGCCCGCGAGCTGTTGTCGCAAGTGGACGAACGAGAGGCGCCCGCCGCGCTGCGCGCCGCGGAACCGGACGGCCTGGACGAGATCCTGGCCCTGGCCCGGCCGGTGACGGTCGCGTCGCCCGGCATGGACCTGCCCGACCGCGTGCACGGCGCGTGGCTCGGCCGGGCGGCCGGGTGCCTGCTCGGCAAGCCGGTGGAGAAGATCCCCCGCGAGGGCATCCGCGCCATCGCCCAGTCCACCGGCAACTGGCCGATCTCCCGGTACTTCACGGAGGTCGGCCTCGACGGGGAGCTCGCGTCCCGGTACCCGTGGAACCGGCGCAGCCGCCCCACGAGCCTGCTCGAGAACATCGACGGGATGCCGGAGGACGACGACCTCAACTTCCCGCTCATCGCGCTGGACCTCCTCGAACGGCACGGCGACGGGTTCACCACCGACGACGTGGCGCAGTCGTGGCTCGCCAACCTGCCGGGCGGCCGCGTGTTCACGGCCGAGCGGATCGCGTACCGCAACCTGCTCGACGGCTACGAGCCGGAGGTCGCGGGCCGGGTCGGCAACCCGTTCCGGGACTGGATCGGCG
Organism: Actinophytocola algeriensis; assembly: GCF_014203735.1. Taxonomy (GTDB): domain Bacteria; phylum Actinomycetota; class Actinomycetes; order Mycobacteriales; family Pseudonocardiaceae; genus Actinophytocola; species Actinophytocola algeriensis. The sequence goes on from NZ_JACHJQ010000002.1 coordinate 422,074, forward strand.
CGCAGATCCGCACCGACGTGTACGGCTGGACCCACCCGGGCGACCCGGTGACCTCGGCACGTCTCGCGTGGACGGACGCCCACCTCACGCACGGCCGCAACGGCGTGTACGGCGCCATGTTCGCGGCGGCGGCGTGCTCGGCCGCGGTGGTCGCCGGGTCGGTGGCCGAAGTCCTGGCGGCAGGCCTGTCGGTGGTGCCACCGGAGTCCCGGTTCGCCGCCGCGATCCGGATGGGCGCCGAGCTGGCCGACCTGTCCACAGAGGACGCCCTGGACCAGGTCTACGCGCGTTACGGCGACCTGCACTGGGTGCACGTGCTCAACAACGCGGCCACGCTCGGCTACGCGCTCGCCCGCGGCGACGGCGACTACACCACCACCATCACGACCGCGGTCACCGGCGGCTGGGACACCGACTCGACCGGCGCCACCGCGGGGTCGATCGCGGGTGCGCTGACCGGCGCGAAAGGACTGCCGCCGGAGTGGGTCGTGCCGCTGCGCAACCGGCTCGCGTCGACCGTGCCGGGCTTCGACGGCATCGGGTTCGACACGCTCGCCCGTCGTACGCTGGCGCTCGTGAGGAAATCATGAGCGTCGTCGTCGTGGGCAGTGGCAACGTCGACCTGGTCAGCCAGGTCGAACGGATCCCCTCGCCGGGTGAGACCGTCCTGTCCACCGGCTTCGCCACGCACTCGGGCGGCAAGGGCAACAACCAGGCCACCGCCGCCGCCAGAGCGGGTGCGGCCACCACGTTCGTCGGCGCGTTCGGCGACGACGACAACGGCGCCCGGCTGCGGGAAAGCCTCACCGAGTCCGGGGTGCGCACGCTCGTCCGCACCTCCGACGAGCCGACCGGCACCGCGCTCATCACCGTCTCCACGTCCGGTGAGAACGCGATCGTGGTCAACGCGGGCGCCAACGCGACGCTCACCGACCTGGCACCGGAGGAACGGTCCGCCATCGCGGGCGCGGACCTCGTGCTGATGCAGCTCGAGATCCCGCTCGCCACCGTGGCCGCGGCGGCGGAGATCGCGAGCGGCCGGGTCGTCCTCAACGCGGCCCCCGCCCAGCGGCTCCCCGAGGACCTGCTCGCCAACGTCGACCTGTTGGTCGTCAACGAGCACGAGGCCGCGCTGCTCGGCGGCGCCGACCACCTGCTGACCGTCGTGCCCGCGGTAGTGGTCACGCTCGGTGCCGACGGCGCGCTGGTCCGCACCCGCGACACCACGACCGAGGTGCCCGGCATCACCGTCGACGTCGTCGACACCACCGGTGCGGGCGACACCTTCTGCGGCGCGCTCGTCGCGGCACTGGACGAGCGCAGGCCGCTCGACGAGGCCGTCCGGTTCGCGTCCGTCGCGGCCGCACTGTCGGTGCGCCGCGCCGGTGCCGTGCCCGCCATCCCGACCCGTGAGGAGATCGACGATTTCCACCCGCACGACTGACCGGCACGCCGACCCGGACGAGGCGAGCACGAACCAGATCGACCCGCTGGTGCCGCGCCCGATCGACCTGCCGGCGACCCTCCCCCTCGACGAGCCGCTCGACCCCGAGGTCGGCGACATCGCCAAGGTCTTCGCCGCGCCCGACGACCCCGCCGACTGGCCGGCCTGGCGCGCCGCGCTGGCCCGCTGGCGCGCCGAGGCCCACGCCCGCCTGCGCTACGACGGCGCGATCTACGACCGCGCCGCGACCGCGTGGACCAGATCCTGCTACAGCGTCGCGCTGATCTGGCTGTGGGACGAGCGCCTGTACGACCGCGCCGCCGGCCGCTTCGACGTGGCCGGGTTCCTCGCGAAGACGCGGGACCACGGCGGTTTCGACGGCGTCGTGCTGTGGCACGCCTACCCGGTCATCGGCATCGACGACCGCAACCAGTTCGACTTCTACCACGACGTGCCCGGCCTGCGTGACCTCGTCGCCGAGTTCCAGTCCCTCGGCATCAGGATCTTCCTCGACTACAACCCGTGGGACACCGGCACCCGCCGCGCGCCGCACGACGACGCGACCGAGCTGGCGCTGCTGGCGAGCGAGCTGGGGACCGACGGGATGTTCCTGGACACCATGAAGGAAGGCGACTCCCGCCTGGTGTCCGCGCTGCTCGACAACCGCCCGCCGCAGGTCCTCGAGGGCGAGTCCCGGCTGCCGAACGCCCGCATCGTCGACCACCAGCTCAGCTGGGCGCAGTGGTTCGCCGACAGCACCGCGCCCGGCGTGCAGCGCGCCCGCTGGTTCGAACGCCGCCACATGACCCACCAGACGCGGCGGTGGAACCGCGACCACAGCGACGAGCTGCAGTCGGCGTTCATGAACGGCACCGGCATGCTCGTGTGGGACACCGTGTTCGGCGTCTGGGTGGGCTGGAACGAGCGCGACAAGGCGACGCTGCGCCGGATGCTGCGCGTGCAGCGGGTGCTCACGACGCTGTTCGTGCACGGCGAGTGGACCCCGCTGGCCGACGCGTCGGACGAGGCGATCGCGGCCGGCGTGTACGCATCCCGGTTCGCCGACCCTTCGGGCCTCACGCTGTGGACGCTGGTGAACCGCGGCGACACCGACTTCACCGGCGACGCGCTGACCGCGACCACCGACGGCACCGCGTGGTTCGACCTCACCTCGGGTGCGCGCCTCGGGCACGGCACGTCCGCGCCGCCGGTCACGGTGCCCGCGCGCGGGGTGGCAGCCGTGCTGGCGCTGGCGGGCCAGGAACCGGCGTGGCTGCCGGGCCTGCTCACGGCCGCGGCGGCCGACCCGGGCGCGGCCGACACGACGTTCCCGGCCCGCACCGCGGCGCGCGTGCGGCCACCCGCGACCAGTGGACGGCCTCGAGGGGTGACCGTCCGCGTCGAGGGTGGCCCGCGCACGCTGCCGATGACCTACCGGCGGCGCGAGACGGGGAGCTACCAGGGCGCGCCGTACGTGGAGGAGTGGAAGCCGCTGCCGCCGCGCCTGCACGACCCGCGCCGGGAGCTGCTGGCCGTGACGCTCGCCGAGGTGGCGGTGGCGGCGCTCGAGGTGACGGCCGAGGAGTTCGCCGAGTTCGCCGCCGCCACCGGGTACCGGCCCGCCTGCGAGAACCGCTGGTCACCCGGCACCGGTGACGGTCCGGCGACGATGGTCGACCTCGCCGACGCGCGCGCCTACGCGGCGTGGGCAGGCGGGCGGCTGCCGACCGAGTTCGAGTGGCAGGTCGCGGCCGGGTCGCCGGGGTTCCGGCGGGCCACTCCCCTGGTCTGGAACTGGACGGAGAGCGAGCACACGGACGGCGTGACCCGGTTCGTGATGCTCAAGGGCGGCAGCGACCACGAGAGCACCGGGTCGGACTGGTACGTCGACGGCGGCCCGCGCGACCCGTCGTTCAGCCTGAAGTTCCTGCTGCCGGGGCTGGGCCTGGACCGGTCGCCGAGCATCGGCTTCCGCGTGGCGTGGGACATCCGGTGAGCGGCCCCCTGGACGGCATCCGCGTCCTCGACGTGTCGACGCTGTTCGCCGGCCCCCTCGCGGCGACGTTCCTCGGCGACTTCGGCGCGGACGTGATCAAGGTCGAGCACCCGCGCAAGCCGGACGCGGCCCGCGGCCACGGCCCGGCGAAGGACGGCGTCAACCTGTGGTGGAAGACGTTGGGCCGCAACAAGAAGACCGTCACCATCGACCTTGGCAAGCCCGAGGGCGCACGACTGCTGCTGGCCCTCGCGGCCGAGGCGGACGTGCTGATCGAGAACTTCCGCCCCGGCACGCTCGAACGGTGGGGCGTCGGCCCGGCCGAACTGCACGAGGCCAACCCGCGGCTGGTGATCGCACGCGTGACGGCGTTCGGCCAGTTCGGTCCGTACTCGGCGCGTCCCGGGTTCGGCAGCCTCGCCGAGGCGATGAGCGGGTTCGCGGCGCTGACCGGTGAATCGGACGGCCCGCCGACGCTGCCGCCGTTCGGCCTGGCCGACGGCATCGCGGCGCTCGCGACCGCGTACGCGGTGCTGGTGGCCCTGCGCACCGAGGTCGGCCAGGTGATCGACATGGCGATCATCGAGCCGATCCTCATGCTGCTCGGCGGGCAGATCACCGCGTACGACCAGCTCGGTCACGTGCAGCCGAGGACGGGCAACCGGTCGGTGAACAACGCGCCGCGCAACGTCTACCGGACCGCGGACGGCGAGTGGGTCGCGGTGTCGACCAGCTCCCAGTCCATCGCGGAACGGGTGCTGCGGCTGGTCGGGCGGCCGGACGTGGTCGAGGAGCCGTGGTTCGCGAGCGGCCACCAGCGCGCCCAGCACGCGGACGAGCTGGACGCCGCGGTGTCGTCGTGGATCGCGGCCCGGCCGACCGACGAGGTGGTCGCCGAGTTCGAGAAGGCGCAGGCGGCGATCTCCCGGGTGTACGACGTGCGCGGCGTGCTCGCGGACCCGCAGTACCAGGCTCTGGGCACGGTCCAGACGGTCGACGACGACGAGCTGGGTCCGGTGCGGATGCAGAACGTGCTGTTCCGGATGTCGGAGACCCCGGGTGCGATCCGGTGGGCGGGCAGGCGGCACGGCGCGGACACCGACGAGGTGCTGGCGAAGGTCGGTGTCACCCGCGAACAGCTGGCCGCCCTGCGGGAGGCGGGGGTCGTATGACACCGCTGACGGGGCTCTACGTGCCCGGCAACCGCCCAGACCGTTTCGACAAGGCCGTGGCGACCGGCGCCGACCTGGTGATCCTCGACCTGGAGGACGCCGTGCCCCCGGCCGACAAGGCCACGGCCCGCGCGGCGGTGGCTGCGTGGCTGTCGTCCGCGCGTGTGGACTGCGTGCTGCAGGTCAGGGTGGCCGCCGAGGAAGACCTCGCCGCGCTGCGCGGCCTGACGGGTTTCGAGGTGCGGCTGCCGAAGGTCGAGTCCTCATCACAGGTGGACGAGGTGGCGGCGGCACTGCCGGGGCTCCCGGTCACCGCGTTGTTCGAGAGCGCGTACGGCGTGGAACACGCGTCCGGGATCGCCACCCACCCCGCGGTGACCCGGCTCGGCCTCGGCGAGTCGGACCTCGCGAGCGAACTGGGCACCCGCGACGACGCGGTGCTCGACCACGCGAGGATCCGCCTGCTGTACGCGGCGAAGTCGGCGGGCCTGCCCGCCCCGATGCTGTCGGCCTACCCGGCGATCAAGGACCTGGCGGGCCTGCGCGCGGACACGGAACGCGGTCGTGCCCTGGGCTGGTACGGCCGCGTGGCCATCCACCCCTCCCAGCTCCCGGTCATCGCCGAGGTCTTCCGGCCGTCGCACGAAGAACGCCGGTGGGCGGAAGAAGTCCTGACCGCGACGGCCGATGGCGGCGTGACCACCCTGGCGAACGGCGACATGGTCGACCCGGCCATGGTGGGCCGGGCGAGGGCGATCCTGGCGCGGGTGCGCGACTGACTCGTCAGGACGGGGAAGACAGCGCTTCGATCCCCTCCGCCCACAACTTGCACTCCGCATGTTCTTACCGGGGTCCCGCGTGACAAAGTCCTGTCATGCGCAGTGACGTGCGAGTGGTGTTGAGGCACTGGCTGGGGGCAGACGTGCGTGCGGTCGAGGGCTTGTCGGAGGAGGCGCTCGACGAGCTGAGCGACGTGCTCACCGCCGCGCGGGAGCAGCAGGCGCGGGCGCTGGCCGCCGCGTCCGACGAGGCGTTGCGGCAGATGCCGCCGATGGTGCGGGGCACGGTCAGCCGTCTGCTGGGGTGGTGACCGTGGGGACCGACCTCGCGACGCGGGCCGAGCTGGTGAAGCTGGCGCGTGCGCTGGGCACGACGCCTGACGGGGTCGCGTTCGCCGCGGTGTTGCCGCACGAGGACATCCGGCGGGTGCGGGAGCGGGTGGTGGCCACCCTGTACGACGAGCACCGGGGCGCGTTCCAGCGGGTCGCGGCGATCACGCGGGTGTTGCCGACGGCCGTGAACGTGCGGATCGCGTTGCGTGCGTTCCCACCGCTGCTCGCCGCGCGGGTCGCCGGGGAGATGACCCCGGACCGGGCGGCCGAGCTGGCCGACCGGATGCCGGTCGAGTACCTCGCCGAGGCGTGCGTGCACCTCGACCCGCGCCGCGCCGGGCCGCTCGTCCAGCGGATCCGGCCGGACCGGGTGCTCGGGGTGGTGATGGAGCTGATCAGCCGCCGCGAGTTCATCACCCTCGGCAGGATGCTCGACGCCGCGAGCGAGGGCGTCATCCACGACGTGGCCACCACGGTGTCGACGGAAGCGTTGCTGCGCATAGGTTTCTACGCCGAGTCCGGCGCCCAGCTCACCCGTGCGGTCGCGCTGCTGCCACCGGCCCGGCTCCGCGGCGTGGTCCGCGACGCGCTGAGCGGCGCACCGGGGCTGGCGTCGGCGGGTCTCGCGCTGCTCGGCAGGCTGACCGACGACGAGCTGCGTGGCCGCCTGGCCGGTTTCGCCGCCGAGTCCGGCACGGAAGCCCTGACCGCGCTGCTGCACACCGCGCTCGACGACGACGCGGTCCCGGCCCTGCTGTCGGGCGTGGCCGTGATGGACGAGGACGGTCAGCGGCGCGTGCTGCGGCTGCCCGCGCTGTCCGCGCCGGAGGTGCTCGACCGGTTGCTGCGGGCCGTGGAGAAACACGACCTGTGGCAGACGATGGCGGACCTGACGAACCACATGTCCGGCGAGCTACGGCTCCGCGTCACCGCCGCCTGCGAGCGCCGCCGCTAACCGACGGAACGCTGCTGCGGGATCGGCGTCGGTCTGGCGGGCTCCTCGAGCGCCTCCGCCTCGGCGGGCGCCAGGAGCGGCGCCGCGCCGACGAGCACCTCGCGGGCGCTCCGCAGCTGCGTCGCGAGGCGGACCCGCAGGTCGCGCAACCGCGCCACCTCCTGGTTCGCGGCGTCGATCCGCCGGCAGGCGTCCTGTTCGGCCGCGGTCACGAGCCGCTCGGCCTCGCCGGTCGCCTCCCGGATCCGCCTGCTCGCCTCGGCCCTGGCCGCCGCGGAACGACGCTCGGCGCCCTGCGTGGCGTCCCGCATCAGGCGGCTGGCACGTTCCCGCGACGTGGCGACCCGGTGCGCCGCGTCCTCGGTCGCGTCGCCGACCAGCCGTTCGGCGTAGGCCTTGGACGCGCTGACGCGGTTCTCGGCCTCCTCGGTGGCCTCGCGGACCAGCCTCTCCGCTTCGGCTTTCGCCACGGCCGTGCGGTTCTCCGCCGTCTCGGTCGCTTCGCGGACCAGGCGTTCCGTCTCGGCTGTCGCCACCGCGGTGCGGTGCTCGGCATCTTCGGTGGCCTCGCGGACCAAGCGCTCGGCCTCGGCTTTCGCGACCGTGGTGCGGTTCTCCGCGGTCTCGGTGGCCTCGCTGATCAGGCGCTCGGCCTCAGCTGTCGCCACGGCAGTGCGGTGCTCGGCATCCTCGGTGGCCTCGCGGACCAGGCGCGCGGCCTCCGCCTTGGCGGCCGTCGTGCGGCTCTCGGCGTCGGTTGTCGCCTCGCTGATCAGGCGCTCGGCTTCCGTCGTCGCCTCGCGGATGCGGCGTGCCGCTTCCGCTTTCGCCGCCACTGTCCGGTTTTCCGCACCCTCCGTCGCCTCGCGCATCAGGCGGCTCGCCCGCTCCCGCGAGGTCGCCACCCGTCCTTCTGCCTCCGCTGTCGCCTCGCTGATCAGGCGTTCGGCTTCAGCTGTCGCCTCGCGCACCAGCCGCTCCGACTCCGCCCGCGCGGCCGACCTGGTCTCGGCGGCCGCCGCCGTGGCCTCGCGGATGCGACGTGCTGCTTCCGCTTTCGCCGCCACTGTCCGGTTTTCCGCACCCTCCGTCGCCTCGCGCATCAGGCGGCTCGCCCGCTCCCGGGACGTCGCCACGCGCTGCTCCGCGTCCGCCGTCGCCTCCCGGACCAGGCGGTTGGCCTCGGCCTGGGCGGCGACCTTCTGCTCGGCGATCTCCCGCATCGCCTCCGCGCGCCTGCGGGCCATGGCCACCTCGAAGTCGGCCTCCACGCGTTCCCTGCGCCGGGCCGCGAAGTCGTCCAGCTCGGTGCGCCGCCGGTCGGCCTCGGTGGTCATCACCGCCGCGTCGACCTGCGCCTGCTGCAGCAGCTGGCGATGCTCCTCCTCCGTGGCGCGACGGGTGCGGTCCATGTCCGCGAGCGCCCTCTCGTACCTGGCCCGCAGTCGCCCGGCCGCCTCCTCCGCCGTGGCCCAGGTGTTCTCGGCGGCGGCTCGCGAACGCGCCACGACCTCGGCGGCCTCCTCCTTGGCCAGCTCGACCATCTTCCGCAGCCGCGCGGGCACCGCCGCCGCGTCGACCGGCGTGCGGGACAGCTCGTCGACCTGCCGCGCCAGTTTCGCGTTCCTGACACGCAACTGCTCGACCTCGGACACCAGTGCCTGCGCCAGTTCCGCGTTGGCGTCGCGGTCCGCGGCGAGCAGCCGCAGCTCCTCCTCCACCGCGCGCACGTACTGGCGGACCGGCCCGCGCCGGTATCCGCGCAGCACCACGTCGAAACCCGTGCGCAGCGGGACCAACTCCCTGCCGTCACTCACCCGGCCATCACTTCCTTCCGCCGCACGAGAATCAACGCGTCCGTCCTAAGTGGACATTCAGGACGGACGGTGTGTGGTTCCACCCTTACCAGCGTCGCCCGGGACCGTAAAGGGTGCGACGGTCAGAGATGATCATTCTGCGGTCAGCGGCCTTGTGAAAGGTCCTTAGCAAGGCTTACAGTCGGCGCACCGAACTTTTGACGATGAGGTGCAAAAGATGGCTGGTTCTGAACGAAAGTCCTCGCGACGCAGGTTCCTCCAGGGTGCGGGAGCGGCGACCGCGGTCGGCCTGAGCGCTCTGGCGCTCCCCGGGACCGCCGCCGCGGCAACCCGCGGCCGCCCCGTGCCACCCGGCAAGATCGGCTTCCAGCTGTACTCGGTGCGCGACATGCTCCGCCGGGACCCCGAAGGCACCCTGGCGATGATCGCCGACGCCGGATACGCCGAGGTCGAGCCCGCCTACGACTACGGGAACCGCACACCCGAGCAGTTCCGCAAGATCGTCGACGACAACGGCCTGAAGGTCATCGGCAGCCACCACAACCCGTACGACTTCCGCGGCGACCTCGCGCAGGTCACGCTCGAGCGCGCGGTGACGCTCGGCCAGAAGTACGTCGGAGTCTCGTACATGGACGGCCAGCAGACAGCGGACGGCTACCGCCGCATGGCCGAGGAGATGAACCAGTGGGGCGAGACCGCGCGGAGCTACGGCCTGCGCTGGTACGCCCACCTGCACGACAACGAGTTCGCGACCGACCAGAACACCGGTGAGGTGCTGTTCGACATCTGGCTCGCGGAGACCGACCCGCGGCTGGTGACGTTCGAGATGGACCTGTACTGGATCCTCCGCGCGGGCGCGGACCCGATCGCCTACGTGGACCGGCACCAGGACCGGTTCCCGCTGTTCCACCTGAAGGACGGCACGCCGACCGAGGGCATCGAGACCGACCTCGGCGAGGGCACGGTCGACTTCGTGAGCATCCTCTCGCACCTGCGGGATCTGGGGAGCCACGACTTCGTCATCGAACGCGACCAGCAGCCCGACCCGGTGCGCACGGCGAACGTCTCCTATGACTACCTGCGGAGCCTCCGCATCCCGCGCGCCTACTGAACCGCGGCCGGGCGTCGTTGGGGCAGAGCAGGATCGGTCGCACCATGACCCGTGCTCCGTGCACAGCCGTGCCCCACGGCGCCCGGCACTCGCGGCGGCGAACGAGTTCGGTGGAGTTCGCCGGCCTAACCCTTCAGCGGGTCGTGGCCGATCGTCATCAGGCGGTGGCGCCAGTGGGCCTCGCCCGCGGTTGGTTCCAGGTCGTCGCGGCGGTCCGCGTGGATCCGGTCCACGACCCTCTGCATGACGCGCAGGTCCTCGTCGTTGAGGTCGGTCTTCCGTTTGCCGAGGATGGCCAGCACGTGCTGCCCCGTCTCGGAGCCCGCCTGGTCGGGCAGCTCCTCGGTCTCGGTGTCCGCCGAGCGAACGCGTAGCCATTCGCTCAGTTCACGGGACGTCATGTTCACGACCCGGTGGAACTCGGCCCACAGGTCCTCGTCTACCGGCGTGTTCGCCACGAGCCTCGCCTCCTCCGTCAAGGGTCCGTAGTTCGCGGGGCTACCCGGGTGAACGGCCGCGAAACGTCTTTACATCGTTGGCACAACGTTGTAAAAGCTAGTCATGGCCACCTTGAAGGACGTCGCGGTGCTCGCCGGGGTGTCGGTCAAGACGGTCTCGAACGTGGTCAACGGCTACGAGTTCGTGAAGCCGGAGAACCGCCGCCGCGTCGAGGACGCGCTCAACGCCACCGGCTACCGGCCCAACCTCGGTGCCCGCAACCTGCGCCGCGGGCGCACCGGGTTCATCGCGCTCGTCGTCCCGGAGCTGTCGATCCCCTACTTCGGTGAGCTGGCAGGCGGGATCATCGCGGCCGCCGCCGAGCACGACTGGAGCGTGCTCATCGAGCAGACCCAGGGTGACCGGGCCCGTGAACGCAAGGTCATCACGGATCTGGGGCCGCACATGGTCGACGGCGCGATCGTCAGCCCGCAAGCGGTGGTACCCGACGACATCGCCACCCCCGGCGTGCCGGTGGTGCTGCTCGGCGAGCACCCGCTGCCGCTCCCCCTCGACCACGTCGGCATCGACAACGTCACCGCCGCCCGCACTGCCGTCCACCACCTCATCGACCTCGGCCGCACGCGGATCGCGGTCATCGGCCAGCACCCGACCCGCGGCACCGCGACGCAGCGGCTCGCCGGCTACCGGCAGGCCATCGCGGAGGCCGGGCTGACCGAGATCGTGGCGCCCGCGCTGCGCTACCACCACAGCGACGGCGCGCTGGCCATGACCGAGCTGCTCGACCGCCCGGAACGCCCGGACGCGGTGTTCTGCTTCAACGACATGCTCGCGCTCGGTGCCGTCCGCGTCGCCCACGACCGTGGCCTGCGCGTCCCGGACGACATCGCGATCGCCGGATTCGACAACACCGAGCACAGCGCATACAGCGTTCCCTCGCTCACCACCATCGCCCCGGACAAGGCGGCGCTCGCGAGGGCGGCCGTCGACCTCGTCCACCGTCGCGCGATCGACAAAGAGGACTTCCCGCCCCAGGACGTCTCGATCCCGTTCGCCTTGGAGGTCAGGGAAAGCACCACCCCATAACCGAATACGGCACCAGGCCCCCCTGCACCCTGGAGCTCCACCATGCGAGTACGACGACGTACGTTGCTGATCGGCAGTGCGCTCACCGCGGGCGTGTCACTGCTCCCCCGTCATGCCTCCGCCGAGGCAACCGAGACCACCGCGGCCCCCGCGCCGCGAAGACCGGCGTTCCTGCGGCTCCCACCCGGCGCGGTCCGCCCCCGCGGCTGGCTCGCCACCCAACTCGACCGTCAGCTGACCGGCCTCTGCGGCCGCTACCAGGAGATCTCCGACTTCCTCCGGTTCGACACCTCCGGCTGGGTCCACCCCGACCGCGACGGCTGGGAGGAACTGCCGTACTGGCTGCGCGGCTACGGCGACCTCGGCTACGTCACCGGCGACGCCCGCGTCCTCACCGACACGGAACGCTGGATCGAAGCCGTCCTCGCGACGGCGACGAGTGACGGGTTCTTCGGCCCGTCGCGGTTGCGGAACAGCCTCAACGGGCACGCGGACCTGTGGCCGCACATGCCGATGCTGCACGCGCTCCGGTCGTGGGCCGAGTACCACGGCGACACCCGCGTCGACGCCCTCCTCACCCGGTTCTTCCAGTTCACGGCCCGCCAACCGGACGGCGTGTTCGTCGACGGCTGGGGCAACACCCGGTGGGGCGACACGATCGACGTGGTCATGTGGCTCCACGACCGGACTGGTGACGCGTCGCTGCTGGACCTCGTGCACCGCATCCACCGGCTGTCGGCGAACTGGACCGGCGGGATCGCGAGCCTGCACAACGTGAACATCGCGCAGGGCTTCCGGGAACCCGCCCAGTACTGGCAGCTCTCCGGCGACGCCGCGCACCGCGACGCCGCCTACCGCAACTACGACACGATCCTCCGCACGTACGGCCAGTTCCCCGGCGGCGGGTTCGCCGGCGACGAGAACGCCCGGCCCGGGTTCGGCGACCCGCGCCAGGGCTTCGAGACCTGCGGCATCGTCGAGTTCATGGCGAGCCACGAGCTGCTGCTCCGGCTCACCGGCGACACCGCGTGGGCGGACCGCACCGAAGATCTCGCGTTCAACTCGCTGCCCGCGAGCCTCGACCCGCTCGGCAGGGTCACCCACTACGTGACCAGCGCGAACGTGGTCCGGCTTGACAACCTCGCGAAGACGCGGCGCCAGTTCCAGAACGGTTTCGCCATGCAGGCCTACAAACCGGCCGTGCACGACTACCGCTGCTGCCCGCACAACTACGGCCAGGGCTGGCCGTACTTCGTCGAGGAGATGTGGCTGGGCACACCGGGCGGCGGGCTCGCGGCAGCGCTGTACGGACCGTGTGCCCTGACCACGACCGTCGGGGGCGCGCGGCTGACGATCACCGAGGACACCGGCTACCCGTTCTCGGACACGGTCACGTTCCGCCTCGCGCTGGACCGCGCGGCCGCGTTCCCGTTCGCGTTCCGGATCCCCGCCTGGTGCCCGACCCCGCGCCTCACCGTGAACGGCACGGCGGTCACCACCACGCGCGGCTTCACCACGGTCGACCGGACGTGGCAGAACGGCGACACGGTCGTGCTCACCCTGCCGATGACCGTCCGCACCCGCACGTGGGCTGGCGGCGCGGTGTCGGTGGACCACGGCCCGCTGACGTACTCGCTGCGGTTCGACGAGCAGTGGCGCCGGTACGCGGGCACCGAGGCGTGGCCGGAGCTGGAAGTCACCTCCTCGACGGCGTGGAACTACGGCCTGACAACAGATCCCGCCCCGGCGGTGACCACGGGCGGCAACCTCACCGACCCGTTCACCGTGGCAGGCGCTCCGGTCCGGATCACCGTCAACGCGCAGAAGATCCCGGACTGGCGCGCCGACAGCCAGAACGTGATCGGCACGCTCCAGGGCAGCCCGGTCGCCACCACGGCACCGGTCGAGCGGGTCACGCTGATCCCGATGGGCTCAGCCCGCCTGCGCATCACCACCTTTCCGCGGACCGGGGGCACCCGCACCTGGGGCACACCCGGCCCGCCATGTCGCATCCAGAACAAGAACAGCGGCAAGGTCCTCGCGATCGACGGCTCCTCGACGGCCGACTCCGCGCACCTCACACAGTTCGCCGACAACGGCACCGCCGACCACCTGTGGCGGCTCGTCGACCTCGGCAACGGTCAGGTCAAGGTGCTCAGCACGCACTCCGGCAAGGTCGTCGGCGTGGACGGCATGTCGACCGCCAACTCGGCGCACGCGGTGCAGTTCGCCGACAACGGCACGACGGACCACGTGTGGGACCTTGTCGACAACGGCGACGGCTGGTTCCGCCTGCGCAACCGCAACTCGGGCAAGGTGCTGGGCGTCGACCTCATGTCCACCGCCGACTCCGCGCACGTCGTGCAGTTCGACGACAACGGCACCGCCGACCACCTGTGGCGGATCATCCCCGACGGTGACGTGCGAATCCAGAACCTGAACTCCACCAAGGTGCTCGCGGTCGACGGAATGTCCACACAGGACTCCGCACGGGTGGTGCAGTTCGCCGACACGGGCACGGCCGACCACCGCTGGCGGTTCCTGCCCGACGCCGACGGTTACTTCCGGATCCGCAACGCGCACTCCGGCAAGGTCCTCGGCGTGGACCGCATGTCGACGGCCGACTCGGCGTTCGTCGTGCAGTTCAGCGACAACGGCACCCGCGACCACCTGTGGCGGCTGCGTGCCGACACCGAAGGGCTGTGGCGAATACAGAACGCCAACTCCGGCAAGGTGCTCGGGGTCGACGTGATGTCCCACGCGGACTCCGCGCAGGTCGTCCAGTTCGGTGACACCGGGACCGCCGACCACGTGTGGCGGTTGCTGTGAGAGCACTCGTACTCATCACCGCACTGCTCGGCGGTCTGCTTCTCGTTCCGCCCCAGTCACAGGCGGTCGCGATCGTGTGTTTCCTGCACTGCGACACGCTCGACCCGGCACGGGCCGGGCAGGAGACGTTCCCCGTGCCGGAGCGGAACATCAACGGGCGCAGACTGGTACTGCATGTGTCCGATGTGGACGGTACGGCGTGGGGAAGCATCGACAACGGCCTCACTGGGGACTCGGTGTGGCTCGACCGGTCATGGGACGGCGGCCGCACCTGGGAAGGTTTGCTGGGTAAGGCAAGCGTACCCGCGACGTGGACCGGCACCCGGACGTTGATGTACAACGTCGGCGACCCGCGCACCCATCGGCGTGGGCTGATCCGTGCGTGCGGTGACGCGAACGCGGTCACGTGCACCGAGTGGGTGTACCCGACCGTGTGCGACGTCCGCTGCGACCGCACGGATGCGAGTCAGGCCGTCGGTGACGTCCAGCCGGTACCACCCACATCGTTGTCCGGCCGAGTGATCCGCCTGCACGTCGACCAGAACGCGATGGCCTGGGCCACCATCGAGGCCGGGGCGCCGGGCGACGAGGTCTGGCTCGACCGGTCGTGGGACGAGGGCGCCACCTGGCCGGACGGGTCGTCGCTCGGCCGCACCACAGCCACCCGCACCACCATGTTCGCGACGCGTGACCCGCGGGCACGGCTGTACGGCGGGGCGGTGCGCGCCTGCGGCCGGGCGGTGACCGGTGCCAACGGCAGCTGCACGGCATGGGCCCGGCCCGCACCCACGAGAGCGGGGGCGGCGGCGGACGCGCTCATGTACTCCTACGACCCGTACCACGGCTGGTGGCCGAGCAGCTGGTGGAACTCCGCCGCCACGCTGACCGCGGTCATCGACAGCATGGCGGCCACCGGCGGCTACGACTGGGTGATCGCGCGGACGTTCGACCAGAACAAGGGCACGTTCGCGGCCGGGGAGCGCAGCAGCGACGCGATCGAGGGCGACTTCGTCAGCCGCGCGATCGACGACAGCGCCTGGTGGGGTCTCGCGTGGATCGCCGCGTACGACCGCACGCGGGAGCAGCGCTACCTCGGCATGGCCACCACGATCGCGGCCTACGTGCACCAGTACTGGGACACCGGCACCTGCGGCGGCGGGGTGTGGTGGGACCGGGAACGCACCTACAAGAACGCCGTCACCGCGGGCCTGTACCTGCGGCTGGCGGCGTCGATCCACAACAGGACGCCCGGGGACTCGGTGTGGCTGCTGCGCACGCGCACGGCCGCGACCTGGTACCTCGGCAGCGGGATGATCAACTCCGCGAACCTGGTGAACGACGGGCTCACCCGCGACTGCCGCAACAACGGCCAGACCGTGTGGACCTACAACCAGGGCCTCGCGATCGGCGGCATGGTCGAGGCGTGGCGCGCCACCGGCGACACCGCGCTGCTCGACACCGCCCGCCGTCTCGCCGACGCCGGGCTCACCGGGCTGACGCGCAACGGTGTGCTCACCGAATCGTGTGATCTCGGCCAGTCCACGTGCGACGACAACCAGAAGCAGTTCAAGGGCGTGTTCAGCAGGTACCTCGCCGACCTCACGAGGGTGACGGGAGCACCCGTGTACGCCGACTTCGCCCGCAGGCAGGCCGACTCGATCTGGTCGGCCGACCGCGACGCGCTCAACCGGATCGGTCAGCGCTGGGCGGGTGGCACCGGAAACCAGCTCGACTGGCGCACCCAGGCGAGCGGGCTCGGCGCGCTCACCGCGGCACCGGCCCAGGAACGCGGCCCACGACCGATGGCGGCCGCCGGTCCCCCGATCTCCAGCGCGGCCGCGACCACCGACACAACCGGCCGAACCATCCACCGGCCAACCCAGTAGGAGCAGCCATGAGACTGAGACATCTACTCGGCGCCGCGCTGAGTTTCCTGATCACCGCCACCACGGTCATTGCGGTCGCGCCATCGGCGGACGCCGCCGTGTGGGTGCCCAAGACGCCACCGCTGTCCACGCCGTGGACGAGCCAGGTGTCGCCGACGAACGCGCTGCCGGAGTACCCGCGGCCGCAGCTGGTGCGTGGCGAATGGCAGAACCTGAACGGGGTCTGGGAGTTCGCGGGGGCGTCGAACATCAACACCCCGCCGGTCGGACAGACGCTGCCGGAGGGCGTGCTCGTGCCGTACCCGATCGAGTCGGCGCTGTCGGGCATCCAGCGGCACGAGGACAACATGTTCTACCGCCGCACGTTCACCGTGCCGTCCACGTGGGACGGTCGCCGCGTCAAGCTGAACTTCGGCGCGGTCACGTGGGAGACACGGGTGTGGGTGAACGGCACCCAGGTCGGCACTCACACCGGCGGTTATGACGCGTTCTCGTTCGACATCACGAACGCGCTGCGGGCCGGTTCGAACGAGATCATCGTCGGCGCGCACTCACCGATCGACGGCCAGCGCTTCCCGATCGGCAAACAGCGCCGCAGCCCGAGCGGCATCTGGTACACGGCGGCGTCGGGCATCTGGCAGACGGTGTGGCTGGAACCCGTGGCCGCCAACCACATCACACGCCTCGACACCACCCCCGACGTGCCTGCCGGCGTGCTCGACCTGGTGGTGCAGGGCAGCGCGGGCCAGCAGGTGCGGGCCGAGGTGCTGTCCGGCGGCACGGTCGTCGGGTCGGCGACCGGCACGGTCGGCGGGCACCTGCGGATCCCGGTGCCGAACGCGCGGCTGTGGTCGCCGAGCGACCCGTTCCTGTACGACCTGCGCGTGACCATGGGCACGGACGTGGTGACCGGGTACTTCGGCATGCGGTCCCTCGGCAAGGCCGTGGTGGGTGGGGTGATGCGGCCGCTGTTGAACGGCAAGTTCGTGTTCCAGCTCGGCACGCTCGACCAGGGCTACTGGCCGGACGGCATCTACACCGCACCGACCGACGAGGCACTGCGGTTCGACCTGGAACGGCAGAAGGCGCTCGGGTTCAACATGGTC
Source organism: Actinophytocola algeriensis (assembly GCF_014203735.1). Classification (GTDB taxonomy): domain Bacteria; phylum Actinomycetota; class Actinomycetes; order Mycobacteriales; family Pseudonocardiaceae; genus Actinophytocola; species Actinophytocola algeriensis. Next base: position 439,047 of record NZ_JACHJQ010000002.1, read on the forward strand.
CGCAAGCACATCAAGGTGGAGCCCGCGCGGTGGTTCTACTGGGCGGACCGGCTAGGGCTGATGGTGTGGCAGGACATGCCGTCGCTGGACGCGGTCAACGACACGAACGCCACGGCGCACGCCAACTTCGAGTCGGAGCTGACCAGGATGGTCAACCAGCTCAAGGGCATCACGTCGATCGTGCAGTGGGTGCCGTTCAACGAGGGCTGGGGCGAGTACGACAACGCCCGGATCGTGAACCTGGTGCGCGGCATCGACTCGACGCGGCTGATCAACCACAACTCGGGGTCGAACTGCTGTGTGTCGGACCCGAGCCCCACGAACGGGGACGTGATCGACGACCACGCGTACCAGATGTCCAGCGGGACGAGGACTCCGGACGCGACGCGGATCGCGGTGCTGGGTGAGTACGGCGGGCTCGGGCGCCGGGTCGTGGGGCACGAGTGGCAGCCGGGCGCCGGTTTCGCGTACGGGGACCTGTTCCCGGACGAGGCGTCGCTGACCAGCCGGTATGTGAACATCACGACCGATGTCGCGCGGTTCGTGCAGACCCGGGGGCTGTCGGGGTCGGTGTACACGGAGCCGTACGACGTGGAGAACGAGGTCAACGGGTTCTACACGTACGACCGGCGGATACTGAAGATGACGGCGTCGCGGGTGCTCGCCGTGAACCAGCGGGTGCTGGCGGCGGCGTCGGGCACGTCGGTGAACCAGGGCGAGCTGACGTCGCTGCGGGTGACGACGCCGGGGTACACGAACCGGTACCTGCGCCACCAGGACAGCCTGGCGCGCACCGATGTGGACAACGGCAGTGACACGCTCAAGCAGGACGCGACGTACTGGGTCCGGCCGGGCCTGGCGAACGCGACCTGCGTGTCGTTCGAGTCGCGGAACTTCCCGGGCCGCTACCTGCGGAACGCGGCGTCCAGGATCCGCGTCGACGCACCGGACGGCACGTCGGGCTACACGGCCGACGCGACGTTCTGCCCACGGTCCGGCTGGGGCGCGACCGCGCTCGAGTCGTTCAACAACCCGGGCGCCTTCATCCGCCACTACGGCGAGGCGGTGTACCTCGCACGTTCCGGCGGCCCGAACCCGTGGGACACCCCGACGTCGTTCGCGCAGGACACCACGTGGGCGGCGACCATCCCGCTGTGGCGCAGCGGCGCCGACCTGCCCCGCGACCAGGCCCGCTCGTTCCGGGTGACCACGCCCGGCTTCACGGACCGCTACCTGCGGCACCGCGACGGCGTGGCCAGAACGGACGTGGCGACGGCGACCAGCGACGCGGTGACGAAGTCGGACGCGACGTTCGTCGTGCGCCGCGGCTTGGCGGACCCGTCGTGCTACTCGCTGGAGTCGCGGAACTTCCCGGGTTCGTACCTGCGCCACCAGTCGTTCCGGGTCCGCCTGTCCGCGAACGAGAACACCGACCTGTACCGCCGCGACGCGACGTTCTGCGCGCAGCCCGGTTCCGGCGGAGTCCGCCTGGCCTCCCTGAACGAGCTGGGCACGAACATGCGGCACTACACGGAGGAGGTGTGGGTCGCGTCGAACGGCGGCGCCCACACCTACGACAACCCGACGTCGTACGACCAGGACGTGACGTGGTCGGTCAGCACCGCGTGGACACCGTAGGGCGGTGATCCCCACCGTCACGCCGGGTTGTCCGGCGTGACGGTGGGACCCCTACCGACCGCCCGCCGCCCGCCCTGCGTGGTTCCACTGAAGCCTTACGGCTGGGCGCGGACCACGACCTCCGTCAGCGACAGCGGGTCTGTCGCCGACTCCAGTTGGACGCGGACGTGTCGGCCCTGGACGGCGTCCAGGTCCAGGACGGTCGGGCGGCCTGCTGTGGTCGTCTGGTGCAGTGCTGTCACACCCGGTGTCGCCAGTGCTTCCTGCAAGGAGTTCGCCGTCAGTGGTGCGTCGGAGATCAGCACCCAGTAGTTCGACAGGCGGTCCATGCAGCAGTCGCCGCGGTTCCAGATCTCAAGCTGTGCCAACCGGTACTCCTGCCCCAGGTCGACCTGCCACCACGCCTGGTTCGACGGTTCCGCCGTGTGTGACGCCGTGTTGTCGCGCAGGTAGTCGCCCGCGGTGTTGCCGTCCACCGCTCGTTCCGGGACACCGCCCCACGCCGTGCTCACCTGGGTCGCCTGCTTGCCGCGCGCCACGTTCGGCAGGACCAGCTCGATGTCCGTGCGGAGGTTCACCGTGCGGGCCGTCGAGTGCACCGGCGCGGTCAGTGAGTGGGTGCCCGGCGAGGTCGGCAAGGTGAAGGGCACCGTCGCCGTGAATGTGGCGCCCGGGGCCAGGTTCGTGAACGGGACGTCTCCGACCCGGCCGCTCACCGGGCGTGGTGTCAGGTTCGTCGCGTGGACCGGAAGCGCCGCAGGCTCACCGAGTTCCAGTCGCGCGGGCGCTTCCACCCAGCCCGTCACCGTGTTCGCCGGGGCCACCACCGCCGCGGTGAGGTCCGCTGACAGGTCCGCGCCCTGGTGGGGCGGGGACGCGAGTGTGACCGTCACCGGGATCACCTGCCGTGCGGGCATCGTGAACGGGCCCACCGCCGTCGACACCAGTTCGGCACCCGTCACCACCTTCGAGCGGTCGCCCACGCTCACCCGGTAGCGGGTCGCGGGATCAGCGGAGCCGCGCAGCACCACGTACGACGCGCCGCCCTGACCGGTCACGTACGCCGTCTGCCGGACCGTCGTGCGGTGGGTGCTCGGGTAGCCGCCATCGTCGGCGTAGCTGTAGCCCTGTTCGAAGTCCAGCGGCCCGCCCGGCACCGTGTTCGGCGGGATGATCCGCAGCTCACCCCCGAGCCGCACCCGCACCACCGGCAGCACCTCGTCGTGCGGGGTGGCGGGCAGGGTCACCACGAGGTCGTCGCCGGACCGGTGCCACCGCAGCCGGTTCGCGCCGTCCTCGCGGACGTCCCGGACCTTCGTCGCCAGGCCGGGCAGGCGCAGTTCGCCCGCCGACGGCCAGTGGGTCACGTGCAGGAACAGGTCGCGGCCGTTGACCGTCACCTCGCCCCACGGCTGACCACCGAACCGGGTCGCCTGCGCGCCCAGCACCGCACCGGGGTGCCGCCGCAGCCAGTCACCCATGCCGCGCAGCACGTCCGCCTCGAACTCGACCACCGAGCCGTCGCCGCGCGGGCCGATGTTCAGCAGGTAGTTGCCGCCGCGGGCACGCACGCTCGTCAGCCCGGTCACGAGGTCGCGGACCTTGCCCGGCAGGTCGTCACGCTCCTGCCAGCTGCGGTACCCCCAGGTCTCGTGGTAGACCGACGCCGGGGTCTGCCACGTGCCGTCCAGCGGCACCGACGGGATCTCGTTGTCCCCCAACGTCCGGAAGTCGCCGACGTTGTTCCAGATCCGGCTGTTGACCGCCGCGTGCGGCTGCAGTTCGCGCACGATGCCCGCGAACTTCGTGCTTTGCGCGACCGTCGGTGTGGACATGTCGAACCACACCTCGGAGATCTCCCCGTAGTTCGACATCAGCTCGCGGAGCTGCGCCTCGATCACCGGCTCCATCGACGCCGGGATCGGGTTGTTGTTGCCGCCGTCGAACTCGTGGCCCTGGTGCCAGTCGACGAGCGAGAAGTAGAACCCGAAGCCGAGGCCCTGCCTGCGGCACTCGTTCGCGAGCAGCTTCAGCGGGTCCCTGCCGTACGCGGTCGCGTCGACCACGTCGTAGCCGGTGGTGGCGGTGTCGAACATCGAGAAGCCGTCGTGGTGCTTGCTGGTGATCACCACGTACCGCATGCCGGCCTGCTTCGCGAGCGAGCAGATCGCCGCCGGGTCGAACCGGGTGGGGTCGAACCGGCTCGCGACGTCGAGGTAGTCCGCCTCGGGGATGTTCGCCCACATCTGGATCTGCTCGCTGTACCCGGAGGTCACCGGCTGTCCCTGCCAGACCCCGCCCAGCTCGGAGTAGATGCCCCAGTGGATGAACATGCCGTACTGCAGCCGCTGCCACGCGGCCAGGTCGGCGTCCGCGCTGAGCGGGACCGCACCCGGGATCCCGCGTGGCGCGTGCCGGTCACCGGCGGCGACCGGCTGCACGGTGGCGACGGCGAACAACAGGGCTAGCAGGACGACCAACGACCTCCGTGTCATACATCGGATCAAAGCAGATCATCATCCCGTTGAACATCCCCTGTCCGCGATCTGGACGATCAGACATCAGATGACTGCCGTAACGGGAGCACTGACGGGCTCATCTGCGTTGATCTGGTCGATGACCACTCTCCGGTTCCGGGTGCTCGGCGACTCGCTCGCGGCGGGCGTCGGCTGCACCCGCGTCGAACAAAGCATCGGGCACGTCCTCACCGGTGCGCTGCGGGCGGCAGGGCACGACATCGAACTCAGCGTCCACGCGGTGCCCGGCGCCCGCTCGGCCGACCTCGCGCCACAGGTGCGGGCGGCGGTCGCGGCGGGCACCGACCTCGCGTTGCTCGTCATCGGCGCCAACGACCTGACCCGCCTGACGCCACCGGCCGTCGGCGCGCGGCTGCTGCAGGACGCGGTCGCGGGCCTCGTGACGGCGGGTGCGCGCGTGATCGTCGTGACGGCACCGGACATGGGCGTGCTCGGCCACGTGCCACCGGCGTTCCGCGACATGGTGTCGCAGGCGAGCAGGCTGTACGCCACCGCCCAGGCCGACGCGGCGACCACCGCGGGCGCGACCGTCGCGCACGTGGGCCCGGAGGTGTTCTCCCGGTTCGCGGCCGACGACCGCATGTTCTCCGCCGACCGCTTCCACCCGTCGGCGGAGGGCTACGCGGTCATCGCGCGGGAGCTCACCCCGTACGTCCTGGCCGCGGCCCAACCCGTCTGAGCCAGTGCGCCGCGCCCGCGCGGGCCGCGACCTCCTCCGCGTGCCGGTGGTGCGGTGCGGCGTCGCGGCCCAGTGCGGCGGCCAGGTCGCCGAGGTAGTGCGCGACCGGACGCAGCGTCACCAGTCCGCTGCCCGCCCCGGCCAGTTCGTCCGCCGCGGGCAGCAGCTCCTCGTACAACCGCGCCATCGTGGGCCGGTCGCCCCCGGCGATGGCGGTCAGCGCGTGCAGGCAGGTGCGCACCTCGAACAGCAGGTCGTGTGGCGCGGGCGGGATGTCCGCGCCGCGCGACCTTGACCCGTCCACCAGCGGTCGGCACCACGGTTCGTGCGCACCGAAGTCCGTCGCGATGTCACCGTCCGCCGGCGGCAGGCCGCGCTGGAGCCGGTCGCACAGCAGGGCGAGGCCGAGGATGCCGTTGTCCACACCGGACATGCCCGTCCCCGCGAGGCGCGCCGCGGCCGCCCGGTACGCCGCTTCCGCCGGCGCCCCGGTGATGGACAGGCGCAGCGCCCGGTACCAGTCGGTGAACACGCCGATCAGCGGGATCCCGTGTTCCGCGCCGAGCCGGTCGGCGGCCGCCGCGTGCCGGTCCGCGGCGGCCAGGTCGGCCAGCGCCGCGCGAGACTGCACGAGGATCAGGTGCCCGAGCACCTCGAACGGCACCAGGTCGGGCAGCGCGGCCAGTTCGGCGCCGATCGCGGCCCGGTGCGGCGCCAGCCCGGCCCGGTCGAACGACTGCATGAACCGGGCGTTCAACGCGAACGCCAGCACCGCGGGGTCGTCGAGCCCGCGCGCGAGCTCCTCCGCCTCCCGCGCCGCGGCACGGGCCCGCTCGTCGCCGGTGTTGCGCAGTTCGAGGGCGATCGTGGCGAGCAGGCGGCTGCGCAGCGCGGGCGGCGGGTCGTCGGCCAGCGCACGTGCCGCGGCGCCTGCGATCTCCTTCGCCAGTGCGGGGTCGTCGTGTTCGGTCCAGATCGCGGGCACGTCGAACGCCACCAGCGCGGGTGCCGATCCGAGCAGCTCCGCCCGCAGCGCGCGGGCCTCGGTCAGGGCGCCGGTGACGGCCAGGGTGCGGGCGAGCCCGGCGGTCACGTGGTCGTCGGGCTCCCCGAACTCGCGCACGACCCGCCACCACCGCACGGCCTGGTGCGGGGCGAACCGCCGTTCCGCGTCCTCGGCCGCGGCCCGCGCATACCGTGCGGCGGCGGATCCGTTGCCCGCCAGCAGGTAGTGGTGCGCGAGCGCGGCGACCTCGCCGGGTCGCCGTTCCGCCAGTGCCTCGGCTGCCGCCGCGTGCCAGCGGGCCCGGCGCGACCGCGACACGTCCTCGTACACCGTGTCCCGCACGAGCCCGTGCGTGAACCGGAACCGGCCGGGCCCCTGCTCGACGAGGAAACCGCGCCGCGCGGCGGTTTCGATGGCGTCGAGCACGTCGCCGGGCAGCAGCTCCAGCTCGACGTCCATGCCGAGGACCGACGCCCGCCGCAGCACGTCCTGGACCGTGCCGGGGAGCGTCGCGACGCGGTGGCGCACCACGTCCCGCACCCCGGCGGGCACGTCCGACAGGTCACCGGTGTCGAGGAGCCGTGCCAGCTCGCGGACGAAGAACGGGTTGCCGCCGCTGCGCTGGTGGATGGCGGCCGCGGTGGCCGCGTCGACGTCCCGGCCGGTGGTGGCGCGGACCAGTGCGGGGATCGCGGGCACGGGCAGCCCGGTGAGGTACACGCGCACGGGCTCGGCGCGGGCGACGCGGCCGAGGAGGTCCCGCAGCCGAGGCGGCACGTCGGTCGTCCGGTAGGTCGCGAGCACCAGCACTCGTTGTGGCGGGGGTTCGAGGACCAGCGACGCCAGCAGCGCGAGGGTTGCCTCGTCCGCCCAGTGGAGGTCGTCGAGGACCACCAGCAGCGGCGCGTGCCCGCCGAGGTGGGCGGCGACGGCCCGGTGCCAGCGGGCGCGAACCGGGTCGGGTTCCGGTGGGGTACCGGGAAGTGCGTCGAGGACGGTGGTCCACGGCCACGCGGCGGGCAGCCCGTCGTCGTCCGGGCTGGTACCCCAGGCGACGGTCCACCCGTGCGCCGACAGGTGGGCCGCGAACGCCTCCGCGAGCGCGGTCTTGCCAGCACCCGCCTCGCCCGCGACGAGCGCGAGCCGCTCACCGGTGGCGGCCGCGAGCCGTGCCAGCTCCTCGGACCGGCCGACGAGCGTGGTCGTGACCGGCTCCGGTGGCGGCGCCTGCGCGAGGATGTCGGCTTCGGCCTGTCGCAACGCCGGTCCGGGGTCCACGCCCAGTTCGTCGGCCAGCAGCAGGCGCGCGCGGCGCAGGGTGTCGAGCGCGTCGCCCTGGCTGCCGGTGCGGTAGCGGCCGGTGGCGAGCAGCCGCCACGCCTCCTCCCGCCACGGGTGCGCGTCGACGTGGGCTTCGAGTTCCGGCACGGCCTGCGCGGCGCGACCGGTGTCGATCAGCACGGCCGCGCGGCGCTCCACGGCGAGCAGGCGCAGCTCGTCGAGGCGGGCGATCTCCCCTCGGGCCCACGGCTGGTCGGCGACGTCGGCGTAGGCGGGCCCGCGCCACAGGGCCAGCGCGGCGTCGATGTCGTCCGGCGACCCGTGCACGGCGTCCTCGAACCGCCAGGCGTCCACGTCCTCGGCGCGGAGCGCGTACCCGGGCCCGGACGTGATCAGCAGCCGTGCGGGTGTCCGTGGCGGCCGACCGGGCTCGAGCGCCTTGCGCAGGGCGGCGACGAACGTCTGCACGGCGCCGACCGCACCGTCGGGCGGGTCCTCCCACAGGTCGGCGACCAGCATGTCCACGGGCACGACCCGGCCACGCGCGACGAGCAGCCGCGCGAGCACGGCGCGGTGCCGGGGCCCTTTGAGGTCCACCGGGCCGCGCTCGTCCTCGGCCGTGAGCGGCCCGAGCACCCGGAACGTGATCACCGGTCGCAGCCTAGCCCGCTGATCCGCTGCTGACCGGCCGCTGATTCGCGGCTCGCATGCTCGCCGCATGCAACTCCCAGGATTCGACTACCAGCGCGTTCCCGTCGCCGACGGCGTCTCACTGAACGTGGCCGTCGCAGGCACGGGTCACCCGGTCGTGCTGCTGCACGGCTTCCCGCAGACCCACCTGATGTGGCGGCACGTGGCCGCCGACCTCGCGACCGATCACACGGTCATCTGCCCCGACCTGCGCGGCTACGGCGCCAGCGACAAGCCTGCCGACGAGGGCGGTGCGTATTCGAAACGAACGATGGCGGCGGACGTGGTGGCCGTGGCACGCGCGCTGGGTCATCCCCGTTTCGCGCTGGCGGGCCACGACCGGGGCGCGCTGGTCGCCATCCGCGCAGGCCTGGACCACCCGGACGCGGTGACCCGGCTCGCGTCACTCGACGTGCTGCCGACGCTGGACATGTGGGACGTGCTGCACGGCGTGTCGGCGTCGGTCGCGTTCCACCTGTACCTGATGGCGCAGCCGCCGGGCCTGCCGGAGACGATGATCGCGGGCGCGCCGGACGAGTTCTTCGGGTACTTCCTCGACCTGTGGGCACGCGACCCGTCCGCGGTCCCGCCCGATGTCCGCGCGGAGTACCTGCGCGCGAGCCGCGAGGCGATCCCGTCGATCGTGGCGGACTACCGGGCGTCGGCCACGGTCGACGTGACCGACGACGCGGCCTCCCGCGCGGCAGGCGCGGTCCTGCGGATGCCGGTGACGGTGCTGCAACAGGACTGGGGCGCGGCCCTCGGTTACGACGCGACGGCGGTGTGGCGGCCGTGGGCTCCGGACCTGACCCACGTGACGGTGACGTGCGGCCACTTCATGGCCGAGGAGGCTCCTGCGGAGGTGATCAAGCACCTCCGGGGGATGCTCGTGTGAGTGCTTCGCTCGGCAGTCTTTCGGGGTGGTGTGTGGGCTCGCGCCCGGGCGTTGTGTTGTGCCCGCTCGCTTCGCGGGTGGCTTCGTGGTGTCCGCCGCGTGTGGGTGGTTCTCGTCAGTTGCCCGCGCGGTTCCAGGCGGTCGTGAACTCGGGCAGGGAGATCGTCCCGTCCTTGTCCGAGTCCGCGTCGGCGAAGATCTCCGTGATCTCCTGGTCGGTGATCTCCTCGCCGCGGGCGGTCATGGCGGCCCGGAACTCGGCGCTGGTGATCTGGCCGTCGTCGTTGCCGTCGAACTCGGTGAACGTGGCGGTCAGTTCGGCGTCGGTCGCCATGGTGGGGCCTCCTGGGTCGGGGGCGCCAAGAATAGTGCACACGATGGGGTGAGAGCGCCGACATCGGCACCGGGGAAAGGGTTAGCTTCCATCGCGTGTCGTCTCGGGTGCTTCCTGCCGTGCTGGCCGTGTCCCTCGGTGTGTTCCTCGCGGTGCTGCTGCTCGTGCCGTTCGTGTTCCGCAGTTACCGCAAGCGCGGCGAGGTCGGGCTCGGGCCGGGGATCCTCGCGTTCGCCTTCCTGGTCTACGGGCTCGCGCTCGTCGCCTACACGCTGTTCCCGGTGCCGCAGCTCGACGACGCCTGGTGCGCCCGCCACCCCACCTTCACCCACCCGCAGCTGAACCCGCTGCGGTTCCTCTCCGACATCGCCAAGGACCGGGTCGCGCCCGGCTGGCGCGGTGTCCTCACCAACCCCGCCGTGCAGCAGGTCGTGTTCAACATCGCCCTGTTCGTGCCGCTCGGGGCCTACCTGCGGCACCGGAGGATCAACCCGTTCCGGGTGGTCGCCGCCGGGTTCGCCGTGTCCCTCCTGATCGAGTGCACCCAGCTGACCGGCAACTGGTTCCTCTACCCGTGCCCGTACCGGCTGTTCGATGTGGACGACCTGCTCGCCAACACCCTCGGCACGGCCGTCGGCCTCATGTTCGCCCCGCTGCTGCGCAGGATGTACGGCCGCACCGACCTCCCCGCCGAGGCACCCCGGCCCGTCACCACCGGCCGCCGCTGGCTCGGCATGCTCGTCGACCTCGTCTCGGTGACGTTGCTCGGTGGGGTGTTCTCCGTCGCCTCCCTGCTCATCGCCGGCACCGACAACCGGATCCTCAACCCGTGGCTGCCCGCCGTGTTGCTGCTCGCGGTGCCCGCGCTCGGGGCCAACGGCGCGACACTCGGTCAGCGCGCGGTGCGGTTGAAGCGGGTGCGGGCCGACGGCGGCCGGGCCGGGCTCCTCGTCCTGCCCGCCCTCGCGGGCGGCACCTTCGGCTACTTCGCCCTCACCGGACTCGGCGGTGACGCGAGCTCGTGGTCCGGCCTGATGCTGCTGGCGTGCGGCATCCTCGCGTGGCGGCCCCGGTCGCACCGCGGGCTGTCGGGACTGGTGTCCGGCCTGTACGTGGTGGACGCACGCGGGTCGGTCAGCGAGGAGCTGTCGACTCCCGTTCGACCAGGTGCACGTCCAGGGTGACCGGCTCGGCGGGGCGGTCGCGCTTCTCGACGGCGGCCAGCAGCAGGTCGACCGCCATCGCCGCCTTCGTCGGGATGTCCTGTGCCACCGTGGTCAGCTTCGGGGTCACTATCGCGGAGAGGTCGAGGTCGTCGAAGCCGACCACCGACACCACGCCCGGCACCGGAACCCCGGTCTCCACCAGCCCGGCCATGACGCCGATCGCGAGGATGTCGGCCGTCGCGAACACCGCGGTGGCCGACGGGAAGTCCGCGCGCAGCCGCAGACCCAGCTCCCTGCCGCTCGCGTGCGTGGTGTTGACCGTCGCGATGAGACTGTCCGACCAGGACAGACCACGGTCGGCGAAGGCCTGCCGGAACCCTTCGAAGCGCTGGTGCACGACCCCGACGTCCGAAAAGGACGGACCGGCGAACAGGATCTCGCGGTGGCCGAGGCCGAGCAGGTGCGCGGCGGCGATGCGGCCGCCCTCGAAGTCGTCGGAACGGACCCCGGTGGCGAGCCGGTTCCGCGAGTAGCTGTCGACCGCCAGCACCGGCACGGTCACGTCGAGCGCGTCGACCTCCTCGTCGAGGAAACCCAGCAGCACGGCGCCGTCCAGGCTCCACGACTGCAACGCCTCCCCCACCTCGTCCGGGTGCGCGATGCCGCGCAGCAGCAGGTGGTAGCCGCGTTTGCGCAGCGCTCGCTCGATCTGGCCGAGGATCGCGCCGGTGTGCGGGCTCAGCGTGAGGCTGTCCTCGTCCGCGGCGGGCACCAGCAGCCCGATCAGCCGCGACGACCGCGCGGCGAGGCTGCGGGCCGACGCGCTCGGCACGTAACCACGCTCGGCGACGATCCGCCTGACCCGCTCGATCGTCTCCGGTGACACCCGCGCACGGTTGCCGTTGATCACGTTCGAGACGGTCATCATGCTCACGCCCGCCTCGTTCGCGATGTCCTTGAGCGTGACCCGAACCAACCGACATCCCTCCGTTGACAGCTTCGCCCGGTCAACATTACCGTACGGCAGGTATAGCGCTAAACCTACTCGCACGAGGAGCGCAGTGAGCACAGCCGAGTGGTGGCGGAACGCGGTGATCTACCAGGTCTACCCGCGCAGCTTCGCCGACGGGAACGACGACGGGACCGGTGACCTGGCCGGGGTTCGCGCCCGGCTGCCGCACCTGCGCGACCTGGGCGTGGACGCCATCTGGTTCACCCCCTGGTACTCCTCGCCCCTGGCCGACGGCGGCTACGACGTGGCCGACTACCGCACGATCGACCCGGCGTTCGGCACCGTCGAGGAGGCGGAGCTGCTGATCGCCGACGCGGCCGCGCTCGGCATCCGCACGATCGTCGACATCGTGCCCAACCACGTGTCCGACCGGCACGTGTGGTTCCGCGCCGCGCTCGCCGCCGGACCGGGATCGCCGGAGCGGGAACGGTTCTGGTTCCACCCAGGCCGCGGCGCGAACGGCGACGAGCCGCCGACGGACTGGGTGTCGAGCTTCTCCGGCGGCACCTGGACCCGCACCACGAACCCCGACGGCACGCCCGGCGAGTGGTACCTGCACCTGTTCGCGCAGCAGCAGCCGGACCTGAACTGGAACCACCAGGACGTGCGCCGCGAACACACCGACGTGCTGCGGTTCTGGTTCGACCGCGGTGTCGCGGGGGTGCGGATCGACTCGGCGACCATGCCGGTCAAGGACCCCGCGTTCCCGGACGCGGACCGCGAGTTCGCGCCGGGCACGCACCCGTTCCTGGACCGCGACGAGTTGCACGACATCTACCGGTCGTGGCGCGCGGTCGCCGACTCCTACGCCGAGCCGAGGGTGCTGGTCGGCGAGATCTGGCTCGCCGACCCGGAGCGGTTCGCCCGGTACCTGCGGCCCGACGAGATGCACACCGCGTTCAACTTCGACTTCATGATGCGGCCGTGGGACCCCGGGCAGCTGCGGGACGCCATCGTGTCCACACTGGACGCGCACCGGCCGGTCGGCGCGCCTGCGACGTGGGTGCTGTCCAACCACGACGTCACCCGCGCCGCCACCCGGTACGGCCGCGCGGACAGCTCGTTCGGGTTCGAGGCGCGCCGGTTCGGCATCCCCACCGACCTCGCGCTCGGCACCAGAAGGGCGCGCGCGGCCGCGTTGCTGACCGGAGCGCTGCCCGGCTCGCTGTACGTCTACCAGGGCGACGAGCTGGGGCTGCCGGAGGTGGAGGACCTGCCCCTCGAGGTGCTGCAGGACCCCATGCACTTCCGGTCGAACGGCATCGACCCCGGCCGCGACGGCTGCCGCGTGCCGCTGCCGTGGACGGCCGACGGGCCGTCGTTCGGGTTCGGCGGACCGAAGCCGTGGCTGCCACAACCCGAGGACTGGGGCCGGTACTCCGTCGAGGAGCAGGACGGCGACCCGGCGTCCATGCTGTCGCTGTACCGGACCATGATCGCGATCCGCCGCGCGGAGCCGGGGCTGCGCGGCGCGGACTTCGCCTGGTTGTCCACATCGGACGACGTGCTGGGGTTCCGCCGGGGTGACGTGCTGTGCGTCGTCAACCTCGGAGACACCCCGGCCGACCTGCCTGCGCACACCGGGGTGCTGCTCACCAGCGGTGACCTGACCGGCGGCGCCCTTCCACCCGACACCGCAGCCTGGCTGCGTTCCTGACCATCCCCAAAGGGAGCGACAATGAGGTCCCCGATTCTCGTCGCGGCCGCACTGGCGGCCGCGACCGTCCTCACCGCCTGCGGCTCCGACGACGCCGGTGACGGCAAGACCGTCGTGAAGATCGCCATCGACCCCGGCCTCGAACAGGGTGCGGTCGACGCCTACAACGAGCGCGTCGCCCAGTTCGAGAAGGCGCACCCCGACATCGACCTGCGGCCGCAGGAGTACAACTGGGAGGCGACCACTTTCACCGCCCAGCTCGCGGGCGGCACGCTGCCGGACGTGTTCACCGTCCCGTTCACCGACGGGCGCGGGCTGATCGAGCGCAAGCAGGTCGCGGACATCTCCGGCCTGGTCGCGGAACTGCCGTACGCCAAGGACTTCAACCCGAACGTCGCCGACGCGGGGAAGGCGGCGGACGGGAAGACGCAGGCCGTGCCGATCGCCGCGTACGGTCAGGCGCTGCACTACAACCGCACGCTGTTCACCCAGGCCGGACTCGACCCGGACGACCCACCGTCCACGTGGGACGAGGTGCGGTCGGCGGCCAGGCAGATCGCGCGGCGCACCGGGCAGGCCGGGTACGCGCAGATGACGAAGGACAACACCGGTGGGTGGATACTGACCACGCTGGACTACGCGTACGGCGGCCGCACCGAGAAGATCTCCGGCGACAGGGCCGAGTCCACCCTGGACACACCGGAGATGCGGGCCGTGCTGCAGGACCTGCACGACATGCGGTGGACCGACAACAGCATGGGCGCGAACTTCCTGTACGACTGGGGCACCATCAACCAGGACTTCGCGGCAGGCCGCATCGGCATGTACGTGTCCGGTGGCGGCAACTACGGCCAGCTCCTCACACAGAACGCGGTCAAGCCCGCCGACTACGGCGTGACCGTCCTGCCCCTCGCGGACGACGAGGACGCCGGTGTGCTCGGCGGCGGCACGCTGGCCGTGGTGAGCGCGAACGCCGACGACGCGGTCAAGGCGGCCGGGGTGAAGTGGATCGACTTCTACTACATGGCGAAGCTGACCGTGCAGGACGCGGCCGTGCTCGACGCGAAGACCCTCGCCGAGTCGGACGCGCCGGTCGGCGCGCCGCAGCTGCCGGTGTTCGACAAGGCCACCTACGACGAGATGCTCGGGTGGACGGCCGAGTACGTGAACGTGCCGCTGGAGCAGATGACGCCGTACACGGACAACATGTTCGACCAGCCGCTGCTGACCGAGCCGACCCGGTCCACGCAGGAGGTCTACGGGCTGCTCGACCCGGTCGTGCAGTCGGTGCTGACCGACCGGGGCGCCGACATCGGCGCATTGCTCGAGCAGGCGCAGGCCGACGCGCAGGCCCTGCTCGACCGGAACTGACCCCATGATCCTCGACACCCGGCCCGCCGCTCCGGCCCACGTGCCGCGCGCACGCCCGCGGCGCGGCCCGCGCATCCGGGGCGGCGGCCTCGCCTCGCTCGTGTTCCTGCTGCCGATGCTCGTCGTGTTCACCGTGTTCTCATGGCTGCCGATCGGGCAGGCCGTGGTGATGTCGTTCCAGCAGACGAACCTGGTGAGCGACGCGACCTTCGTGGGGCTGGAGAACTTCCGCACCGTCCTCTCCGATCCTCTCCTGTGGACGGCCGTGGAGAACACGCTGTGGTTCGCGTTCCTCGCGCTGCTGTTCGGCTACCCGGTCCCGCTCGTGGCCGCCGTGCTGATGAGCGAGGTGCGGCGGTTCCGAGGGCTGTACGGCGCGCTCGCGTACCTTCCGGTGGTCGTGCCGCCGGTGGTGGCGGTGCTGCTGTGGAAGTTCTTCTACGACGCGAGCCCGACCGGCGTGTTCAACACGTTGCTCGGCTACGTCGGTGTGGACGCGCTGCCGTGGCTGCAGGACGCGGACCTGGCGATGCCCGCGCTGGTGCTCGAGGCGACGTGGGCCGCGGCGGGCGGCACGATCATCATCTACCTGGCCGCGCTGACCGGCGTCGCACCGGAGCTGTACGAGGCCGCGGAGATCGACGGCGCGGGCGTGTGGCGCAAGGTCTGGCACGTGACGCTCCCCCGCCTGCGCGGTGTCCTGCTGGTCACGTTCATCCTGCAGATCATCGGGACCGCACAGGTGTTCCTGGAGCCGTTCCTGTTCACCGGCGGAGGCCCGGCGAACTCGACGACGACGATCCTGCTGCTGATCTACGACTACGCGTTCGCCAACAGCCTCGGCGGCGACTACGGCGCGGCGACCGCGCTGTCGCTGATGCTGGCGGCGGTGCTCGCGGTGTTCTCGGCGGTGTACTTCCGGCTGACGCGTGGCTGGGGCACCTCATGAGCCGCGGGATTCTCGCTCCGTCGGACTGGCGGCGGCCGTCGGTGCGGCGCACCGCCCGGGTGGTGCACGGTGTGTTGCTCGTGGCGCTGTTCTGCGTCGGGCTCGGGCCGATGCTGTGGCTCGCGAAGGCGGCCGTGACGCCGACGCAGGACACGCTGCGTGAGCCGCTGTCCCTGTGGCCGGGCGGGTTCGACTTCGCGAACCTCGCGACCGCGTGGACGCGGGTGGAGATCGACAAGTACTTCGTGAACACGGTCGTCGTCGCGGCGGGCGCCTGGCTGGTGCAGCTGCTCGTGGCGACCACCGCCGGGTACGCGCTGTCGGTGCTGCGGCCGAAGTACCGCAAGGTGCTGACGGGTGTGGTGCTGGCAACGCTGTTCGTGCCCGGGGTCGTGCTGCTGGTGCCGCTGTACCTGACCGTGGTGGACGCCGGCATGGTCAACACGTTCTGGGCGGTGTGGCTGCCCGCGGGCGCGAACGCGTTCAACATCCTGCTGGTGCAACGGTTCTTCGACGGTCTGCCCCGCGAGGTGTTCGAAGCGGCCAGAGTGGACGGTGCCGGGCCGTACCGGCTGTTCTGGTCGGTGGTGCTGCCGATGTCCCGGCCGATACTCGGGGTGGTGTCGGTGTTCGCGGTGGTCGCCGCGTGGAAGGACTTCCTCTGGCCACTGCTCGTGCTGCCCGACCCCGACCTCCAGCCGCTGTCCGTGCGGCTGCCCGCGCTCCAGCAGTACGTCGAACTGGACGTGTTCCTCGCCGCCCTGGCGATCTCGACTGTCATCCCGGTGGCCCTGTTCCTCGTGTTCCAGCGCCTCTTCCTGAAGGGGGACGCGCTGAGCGGCGCGGTGAAGGGCTGAAACCCTGCAAACCGGAAGGTGGAACAACGATGTTTCGCACACTGTCCGTGGTCGCGCTCGCCGTGGCCCTCCTCGGCGTCGTGCCACCCGGCGCGTCCGCCGCGCCGCTGACCCTGGAGGCGGAGTCGGCGTCGCTGACCGGCGGCGCGGTCGCCGAGTCCGAACACGCCGGGTACTCCGGAGCGGGTTACGTCGGCGGCTTCACCGACACCAACAAGGGCCGCGCCGCCGTCACGTTCACCGTCACCGCGCCCGGCGCGCAGACCCTCGCGCTGCGGTACGCCAACGGCACCGGCTCGACCATGACGCTGTCGCTCTACGTCGGCACACAACGGGTCCAGCAGGTGGCGCTGCCGTCGACCGGGTCGTGGACGTCGTGGGGCACGGCCTCCACGACCGTCGCGCTTCCCACGGGGAGCACCGGTGTGGCCTACCGCTTCGACTCCGCCGACTCCGGCAACGTCAACCTCGACCGGCTCACCGTGACCGGCGGCACGCCGGCCGAACCCGGCACGTTCGAAGCCGAGACCGCGGCACTGGCGGGCGGGGCGGTCGCCGAGTCCGAACACGCCGGGTACTCCGGCACCGGCTACGTCGGCGGCCTCACCGACACCAACAAAGGCCGCGCCGCCGTCACGTTCACCGTCACCGCGCCCGGCGCGCAGACCCTCACACTGCGGTACGCCAACGGCACCGGCTCGACCATGACCCTGTCGCTCTACGTCGGCGCACAACGCCTCCAGCAGGTGGCGCTGCCCGCCACCGGCGGCTGGGCCACCTGGGGCACCGCGACCAGTACGGTCACCCTGCCGTCCGGTGCGAGCGGCGTCGGCTACCGGTTCGACACAACAGACTCCGGCAACGTGAACCTCGACCGGCTCACCGTCACCGGCAGCACACCCGTGACGTGCGACAGCGGCACGTGCTTCGAGGCCGAGACCGGCCACCTCGCGGGTGGCACGACCCGCGCCACCGGCACGACCGGGTTCTCCGGCACCGGCTACGCCACCGGGTTCACCTCCGACACAGCCCGGCTCGTCATCCCCGTCGGTGTCGCGGCGAGCACGGGGCAGACACTCACGATCCGCTACACCGCCACGCAGAACCAGGCGTTCGTGGTCACCGGCAACGGGTTGCGGCTCGGCCAGGTCACGCTCACGGCGAGCAGTGGCTGGGCCAACGCCACCCTTCCGGTGACGCTCCCCGCGGGACTCGGCAGCATCGGCCTGTCGCGGGCGCCGGGCCGCGGCGGCACCGCGTCCGTCGACCGCATCGCGCTGTCGGGCGGGAAGGCGCTCGCCGCGCGCGGCGCGACCGTGCCCTACACCGAGTACGAGGCGGAGAACGCCGCCACCAACGGCAGTGTCTTCGGCCCCGACCGCACGTTCCGCACCGTGCCCGCCGAGGCGTCCGGCCGCCGCGGGGTGCGGCTGCAGAACACCGGCAGCTACGTCGAGTTCACCCTCACCCAGCCTGCCAACTCGCTCGTGGTCCGTGCGTCCATCCCGGACTCCGCGGACGGCGGGGGGACCACCGCACCGATCGGCGTGTACGTGGGCGGCACCAAGGTCCGCGACCTGACGCTGTCCAGTGTGTACAGCTGGGTGTACGGCGCCTACCCGTACACCAACAACCCCGGCGAAGGCGGCGCGCAGCGGTTCTTCGGCGAGGCACGCACCCGGCTCGACGCGCTGCCCGCCGGCACGAAACTGCGGCTGCAGAAGGACTCCCCGGCCGCCGCGTACATCGACGTCGACCTCATCGACACCGAGAACGTCGGCGCGGCGCTCGCCATGCCGGCCGGCTACGTGAACGTCACCCAGCACGGTGCGACCCCCGACGACGACACCGACGACACGGCCGCGATCCGCGCGGCGGTCGCGGCGGCGCGGTCGGCGGGCACCGGCGTGTGGGTCCCGGCGGGCCGGTTCGTGATGGCCGACCGGGTCGACGTCCACGGCGTGGCCGTCCGCGGCGCGGGCCCGTGGTATTCGGTCCTCAAGGGACGGTCCGGCAAGGGCGGGTTCTTCGCGACGGGCAGCGATGTCACCATCGCCGACCTGATGATCGACGGTGACGTCCGCTACCGCGACGACGCGAACTTCCACGCCGCGCTCGAGGGTGACTTCGGCACCGGCTCGCTGATCCAGAACGTGTGGATCGAGCACACCAAGGTCGGTCTGTGGGCGGACAACGGCACCGACGGCCTGCTCGCGCTGGGCCTGCGGATCCGCAACACGTTCGCCGACGGCGTGAACTTCCACGGCAACGTGCGCGACACGAGCGTGCGGCAGAGCGCCGTCCGCAACACCGGCGACGACGCACTGGCCATGTGGTCCGACGGGTCACCCGTGACCCGCGGCGCGTTCACGTTCAACACGGTGCAGATCCCCATGCTGGGCAACGGGATCGGCATCTACGGCGGTACCGCCAACCGGGCCGAGGACAACGTCATCAGCGACACCCTGACCGCGTCCGCCGGGATCGCGGTCGGCACCCGGTTCAACCCGGTGCCGCTGTCCGGGGAGACGCTGGTGCAACGCAACACGCTGGTCCGCACCGGCGGTCTGGAGCCGAACTGGAACTCCCAGCTCGGCGCGCTGTGGCTGTTCGCCGACACGGCCGACATCACCGCGCCGGTGACGGTCCGGGACGTCGAGATCCGCGACAGCACGTACGCGGGCATCCTCATGACCTGGCAGCGCCGCATCGAGAACGCGACGTTCGAGCGCGTCACCGTGACAGGCACCGGCACGTACGGCATCGAGGTCAACGCGACCGGCAACGCGACGTTCTCGTACACCGCGGTGTCCGGCGCGCCGTCCGGTGGGCTGTCCGTGTCACCGGGCTTCACGGTGAACCGCGGGCCCGGGAACAGCGGGTTCTGACCACTCTCGCCAATTCGAAAGTTTCGGTGACACCGCAACAAGAATTCCCTGCCTGCTTGACGGACTCGTTGGCGCGCCTTAACGTTTCTTCTCGCGATACCGACAATTCGCCGAAACTTTCGAACTCGCCGCCGTCGTCGAGGAGCGTCGCCATGAAGGTGTCCCGTATCGCTGCGGCCGGCCTCCTCGCCGCGGCATCGCTCTACTCCGTTCTCCCGGCCGCCGGCTCACCCGCTCCGGCGGCCGGGTCCCTCTCCCCCGACCGGCCACTGCGTGAGCTGGCAGGCAGGCAGCTCCTGATCGGCACCGCCGTCGACCACGCCGCGTACACCTCGGACGCGACCTACCGCGACCGGGTCGGCACCGAGTTCGACTCGATCACGGCCGAGAACGCGATGAAGTGGGAGGTCGTCGAGCCGGTCCGCGGTGAGCTCGACTTCTCCGCCGCCGACGAGCTGGTGGCCGCGGCGAAGCGCAACGGGCAGCAGGTGCGCGGGCACACCCTGGTGTGGCACAACCAGCTGCCCGCGTGGCTGACGCAGGGCGTCGAGTCGGGCGACATCGACGCGACCGAGCTGCGGTCGATCCTGCGCAGGCACATCATCGACGAGGTCAGCCACTTCCGCGGCCGGATCTACCAGTGGGACGTGGCGAACGAGGTCATCGACGACAACGGTCAGCTGCGGGACACGATCTGGCTGCGCGAGCTGGGGCCGGGGTACATCGCGGACGCGTTCCGCTGGGCGCACCAGGCCGACCCGCGCGCGAAGCTGTTCCTCAACGACTACAACGTCGAGGGCCTCAGCCCGAAGAGCGACGCGTACCTCGCGCTGGCGAAAGAGCTGAAGGCGCAACGGGTGCCGGTCCACGGCTTCGGCGCACAGGGCCACTACGGCGTGCAGTACGGCTTCCACAGCGCGTCGGAGGTGGCGGCGAACTTCGCCCGGTTCGAGAAGCTGGGCCTGGAGACCGCCGTGACCGAGGTGGACGTCCGCATGATCATGCCGGCGGACAACGTGAAGCTGCAGGCCCAGGCGCAGGGGTACAGCGTGCTGCTGCAGGGCTGCCTGCTCGCGCGGAGGTGCAACTCGTTCACCGTGTGGGGCTTCACGGACAAGTACTCGTGGGTCCCTGGTTGGTTCGAGGGCGAAGGCGCGGCGAACCTGCTGGACGAGAACTTCGCCGCGAAACCCGCCTACCGCGAACTGCAGGCGATCCTGGCCCTGGCTCGGTAGCTCCAGAGACGCCCGCCGCAGGCCCTCTCAGTCCCCCGCCGCCGTGTCGATCACATCGGCCAGCACGGCGCGGGAGCGAACCAGGTCACCGATCATGCGGTCGATGCGGTCCCGTTCGGTGGTCAGCTCGGCGACCAGCTGCTCGTCGGCCTGCTCGGACGGACCGCCGTCCACGTCCCGCATGCAGGGCAGGATCTGGGCGATCTTCTTGCTGTGCAGCCCCGCCGCGAACAGCTCCTGGATGCGGATCACCCGGTCGACCGCCATCTCGGGGTAGTCGCGGTGGCCGCCGGACGTGCGGGTCGGCACCAGGAGCGCCTGCTCTTCGTAGTACCGCAGCGAACGCACACTCACCCCGGTGCGGTCGGCCAGCTCCCCGATGCGCATCCCGTCTCCTACCCTGAACCTGACGTGGATGTCAGATTCTACGGGACGTCGCCGGGGCGGGCTGGACGCCGGTGCGCGCCGAGGACGACCATGTGGTCGTGTCTGACGCCGACCTGGTACGACTGCGCGCACTCCGGCAGGACGCCGCGATGAAGCGGCATGAGGCCGTGCGACAACGCGAACGGATGGTCGCCGGGCAGCAGCAGTTGCTCATCGACACCGAGATCCGCACCACCCGCCAGGCACTTCTGCGCGGCGCACGCCGCCGCGGCGGCAGCTCGGCCGCCGTGTTGTTCGACAGCGAGTTCCTCACCGTCGCCGACCCGACCTCGCTCACCCAGGCCGTCGTGGCCGCCGCCCTGACCGTCGCCGACTCCTGTGACCTGCAGCTACTCGACCCGCACGACAACAGCCTGCGCATCACGGCCCACCACGGGTTCACCCCCGCCTTCCTGCGCTTCTTCGCCCACGTGGGGCCCACCACCCCGTCGGCCTGCGGCAGGGCCCTGTCCACCGGACGGCCGGCGCTGGTCGAGGACGTCGCACACAGCCCGATCTTCACCGGACGCCCCACCCTGGAAGCCATGATGGACGTCGGCACCCGCGCCGTGGCCTCCTACCCGCTGCACGCCACCGACGGCACGGTGCTGGGCGTGTTGTCGTTGCACCACCGGCGCCCGCACCCACCACGCGACGACTGCGTCCTGGTCGCACGCGGTGCCGCGCTGGCCTTGACCCAACTGTCGTCGCCGTTCTCGGCCGCGGGCGCGCACGAAACGACTCGTCGCCGCGCCGTTCTCCCGCGGCGAGGAGACGTTGCCGACCCCGCGTAGGGCCGATGTCCGGCGGTTGCGTCATTCGCCCGCTTCGCCGTCTTCCACCAGATCCGGTGTGGTGGCGGTGCGCGGGCGTTGCCGTCCACCGCGTTGTCGCGGCGTCGCTCGCGACCGGTCTCAAGACGCACCCGATAGCCTGCGGACGTCTGGAGGGAGCGTGTCGTGACGAACAGGGATTTCCGGCCTCATCTGCTACCGGCAGGCACGCCCAGCCTGGTGAGCGGGGTGCCGCCCGCGCCGCCGGGCGCCATCTTCGCGCTGGCCGCGGACGGCGGGTTCGCTGTGCCGCCGCGCGAGTTCACGCTCCGTTTCGGGCGGGCCAAGGACGACGTGCACGTGCCGATCGGTGTCACGGATCCTTACGTCAGCCGGTCGCACGGGGAGGTGGTGGGCGACGGACGGGAATGGCGCATCCGCAACAACAAGGGCAGCCTGCCGATACAGCTCCCTGGTGACGTCCTGTTGCTGGCCGGTCAGGAGATGCCCCTGGCTCCCGGCTACACCCCGCTGTTCATCAGTTCCTCGAAGCGCCGGTCGCACCTGCTGGAACTGCACGTCGTCGGTTCCCGGACGGCAGGCTCGCAAGGCGAACACCGTGGCCGCACGAAGGCACCGGAGGTCTACGACCTGAGCCAGGACGAGCGTCTCGTGCTCACCGCGCTGGCCCAGCGGTACCTGCGGCAGGACCGCTACCCCCAGCCGGTGTCGTGGAAACAGGTGGCCGACGACCTCAACGGGCTGGACGACGGCCGGCACTGGACGCAGAACAAGGCGGCGCACACCGTCAACGCGGTGCGCAAGCGGCTCGCGGCGGCCCCCGATCCGATTCCCGGCATCCGGCGCGAGGACGGCGTCGGCGAGCCGGTGGGCAACACGTTGAACCACAACCTGATCCAAGCGCTGCTGCGGACCAGCACGCTCGCACCCCCGGACCTGCACCTGCTCGGCGAGAACCCCGCCGATGGGTGAGCCGACGCCGAGGTGGCGGATCGGCGAGGTGGTGGACGACCGGTATGAGGTGACCGGGGTGCACGAGCAGGGCGGGATGGGGGTGGTCTACCGGGTCCGGCACCTGCGGTGGAACATCGATCTCGCGGTGAAGTGCCCTCGGCGGGAAGTGTTCGGCAGCCCCGAGGGTCGGCAGCGGTTCGTTCGCGAGGCGGAGACGTGGGTGTCACTCGGGCTGCACCCGCACGTGTGCCAGTGCTACTACGTCCGGGTGCTCGGCGGTGTGCCTCGGGTGTTCGCCGAGTACGTCCGCGGCGGCAGTCTGCACGAGTGGATCGAGAACTGGCGGCTGTACGAGGGCGAGGCGCCCGAGGTGCTGGGCCGGATCCTGGACATCGCGATCCAGACCGCGTGGGGCATCGACCACGCACACGGCCACGACCTGATGCACCGGGACATCAAGCCCGCCAACGTCCTGCTCGATCCGGACGGCGACACGATCACCGCGAAGATCACCGACTTCGGCCTGGCCAGAGCCCGGGACCTGGCGGCCATGGCCGGCCCCGACGTGCCGCCCGGCGCAGCCTTCCTGTTGTCCGGCCACAGCGCGATGACCCCGCTGTACGCCTCTCCAGAGCAGCAGACACCGGGAGAACCGGTGGGGCTGGGCACCGACATCTACAGCTTCGCGGTGTCGGTGCTGGAGATGTGCACCGGCGAGGCGACCTGGATGGACGGGCGCGCGGCCCGCGCCGCGCTGGCTGCCTACCGCGCAGGCGACGCGGACGGCGCCGTGACCATCCCGCCGGCCCTCGGTGACCTGCTCGAGCGGTGCCTGCGGCCGCAGCCCGCCGGCAGGCCCGGCTCCATGGCCGGTGTCGCCGCCGAGCTGATCGACATCTACCAGGGCGTCACCGGCCACGCCTACTCTCGGCCGGCGCCGGTGATGGCCGACCTGCTCACCGACGAGCTCAACAACCGCGCGGTGTCGCTGCTCGACCTCGACCGGGAGGACGAGGCCGACGCGGCTTTCGTGCAGGCGCTGGCGGCCGATCCGCAGAACGTGCGGGTCAGCTACAACGCCGGGCTCGCGAAATGGCGGCGGGGCGACGTCACCGACGACGCGCTCGTCACCGAGATCGAGACGATCCGCGCGAACACCGGCGATCACTGGGAGGCGCGGTTCGCGCTCGCCCAGATCCACATGGAACGCGGCGACCTCGGCACCGCCCGCGCGCTCCTCGGCGAACTGGCCAGGCGGCGGCCGGACGAGCCTGAGGTACTCGCCGCGCTACGCCGGATGCACTCCGGCCAGATCATCGACGCCGGCCGCGTGCGCGAATGGCAGATGCCCTGGCGCCGGGAGGGGTTCGTGGTCCCGCTCGCCCTCAGCCCCGACGGCAGGTTCATGCTGACCGGGGAGAGGGACGGCATGGTCCGGCTCTACGACGTGACCGGTGGGCAGTGCGTCCACACATTCGAGGCGCACCACGGCCAGGTGCACGCGGTCGACCTCACCCCGGACGGTCGCTTCGCTGCCGCCGCCTACGAGGACGAGACCGTGCTGTTCTGGGACCTGACCGAGCACCGGCTCCGGGTGGCACCCGAAGGCCGCCGCCTCCACGGACGTCCCCACCTGCTGTCGTCCAACCGCGGCGACAACCATCCCGCCGGCCGCAGCACGGTCCGGCTCACGCCCGACGGGCGCCTCGCCCTCCACATGGGACCGAACGGCGGGCTCCGCGTCTCCAGCACCGACGGCGAACAGCACATGACACTCGACGACTCCGCCGCCGACGGGCCGGTAGCGGTGAGCGCCGACGGCGGCCGGGCACTGTCGGTCGGCCGGTATTCAGAGGGTTCCCGGACCTCCACTGTGCGGCTGTGGGAGCTGGCCAGTGGCCGATGCGAGCAGGAGCTGACGGTACCCGGGATCATGGTGTCCGGCCTGTGTTTCAGCGCGGATGGCCGGTTCGCGGCCACGGCTTCCTTCGAGAAGCCGATCCACGTCTGGGACCTGGCCGACGGCCGCTGCGCGGCCGTCCTGGCGACCGAGACCACACCCGACACCCTGTCGCTGAGCGCCGGCGCGCGTTTTCTGCTGTCCGGCGGCAAGTACGAGGACGCCGTCCGGTTGTGGGAGGTGGACCGCGGCCGATGCCTCCGGACGTTCCGAGCACACCAGAACGGCACCACCGCGGTTCACCTCGACGCCGGCGGCCGAATCGCCATCACGGCCGGCCAGGACGGGACGGTTCGGCGGTGGCGACTGCCCGGCGGCCACCGCGGCACGACGCTGCTGAGCCGGCCGCGTCCGCATGTCGAGCTGAACGAACGAGGCGGCCGGGTTGACGCGCTGATGGCCGAAGCGGAAGCAGCGATGGCGGCCGACCGCTTTCCGGCAGCGCTCGACCTCCTCCGGCGGGCGCGCGCGATCGATGGCTACGAGCGGGCGCCGCGGGTCCTGTCCGCATGGTGGGCACTGGGCCGTCGCGCTGTGCGGACGGGGTTGCGGGGTGCGTGGTCACCCGTACTCCTCTCCGCGGACGAGAAGGTGCACGGGGTGGACCTGACCGGTGACGGCCGGCTCGCGGTCTCCGGCGGCGGCGACGGGACGATCCGGCTGTGGGATGTCCAGGGCGGCACCTGCCTTCGGGAACTCCGCGGCCACCGGGGTGAGGTCGGGTCGGTCTGCCTGAGCGCCGACGGACAGTGGGTGCTGTCCTCGAGCCGGGACGGCACGATCCGGCTGTGGGAGGTCGGCACCGGCGACTGCCCGCGCGTCCTGACCGCCACCCCGTGGTCGATGGGCGAGTCGCTGCCGGTGCGGTTCAGCGCCAACGGGAAGCAGGCCGTGGTGGGTGTCGGCCAGGTCCCGCTGTGGGACCTGGAGACCGGCGACCTGACCCGGGAGCTGGTGGTGCGGGACGGCACCCGCTACGACGACCTGCGCGTCGGTTACGACGACCTGTGCGTCGGAGGCGACGGCCGTCTCGCCGCGACCACCACGTACGCCGGGCTGCGGTTGTGGGATCTTGTCAGCGGCCGTATCGTCGGCGACCTGCCGAGCAGGTTCGGGTTGAACGCGGGGACGGTGTCGCTCAGCGCCGACGGCCGTCTCGCGCTGACCGGTGGCCAGGACGGCCTCCGGTTGTGGGACACCGCGACCGGAGACGTCATCTGGGCCGTCGACGGGCCGGAGACCAGGCTCAACACGGTCGGGATGACCGCGGACGGACGCTTCGCGGTCACCGGCGGCGTCTGGTCGTACCTGGTGGTACGGGACGTCCGCAGTGGACGAGCCATCCGGGTCCTCGACGGTCACGAGCGGGGCGTGCGCGGTTTCGCGCTGACGCCCGACGGCCGTTTCGTGCTGACCGCCAACGGCGAAGGCCTGCGACTGTGGGAGCTCGACTGGGAGCTTGACGCGCGCGCCGCGACCGACTGGGACGACGGCGCGACGCCGTTCCTCGCGGCGTTCCTCCGCCGACACGGTCCACAGTGGACGAACAAGGACTTCGACGCCCTGTCGCGCGGGCTCCAGGACGTCGGTTACGGCTGGCTGCGCGCCGACGGCGTACGAGCTCAACTCGACCGCATGGCCGCCTACTGGGCGGATCCGTAGTGCTGCCACGTCTGCGCCGAACGCTCCACGCATGACGTTCATCCGACGAAGCGAAGTAGCTGTTTCCACTGCCCCAACCACAGGGAGATACCGAGGCGATGACCCCGACCGAGGACTGCACCCAACACAGCCCGTGCCGCGAGCTACTGGCGATACCCGCCGCGGAGCGTGACTCCTCGCTCCGCCTCATCATCACCAGGACCTCAGACCTCGGCCCGGACGGGATCTACGTCTACCTCAACGACGAGTTCGTCGCGCTCCTGGTCGCGATGGGGCCGGGCGAGTCCGGCAGGTTCCAGCGGGCCTTCCCCGTCCTCGGTCATCTGGCGACCCGCTGGAACACCACCTACCCCGCGCTGCTCTCCCGTGCGATCGAGAACATGCGGGGCGACAACGTGCTGGTCGACTCCCACGACCAGGGCGAGTCCTCACCCCTGTACATCGTCGTCGACCAGGGGGTGTCAGGCGTCGCGCAACTGGTGCGGCTGGAGGAGCTGCTGGGCTTCGACCTTCCGTACGGTGCGCTCATCGGAATCCCCCGCGAACACCAGATCGTCGCGGTGCCGATCCGGAAGCACCGGGACATCAACACCATGGAGCCCCTGCTGCGGCTGGTGTACAACGTCGGCTCGCAGGCTTCCGACCGGCTCAGCCTCGACGTGTTCTGGTTCCACAAAGGCCGTCTGCACCCCCTCCACGCCGACGGGAACAACGGGGAACTGGACCGGATCGACCCTCCGGACGAGTTCCTCCAACTCGTAGAGCAACTGCGGCGCTGACGACGGGGTGGCGGCGCGGCCGGGCAGAAGCGGGCCGGGCACCGTGCGGAAACGCTGCCGAACGCGAGACCACCGCGACCTGCGTGTCACGCCGACCACCTCGACAACCGTCTCGGCGACGACGACCATGGCGAGGGTGCCGGGCAGCGCGAGAGACCGGATGCCAGGCCGGGCACGACCAGGCGAATTCCTCCCGGTCATCGGGCCGCTCGACGACGTCGTCGTGGTCGCACTCGTCCTGCGCTACGCCGCCCGCGGTGTGCCCCGCGACGTACTGCTCGAAGCCTGGCCCGGCAACCCCGACCTGCTCCAGCGCCTCATCGGACCAGCACGCACACCCCGAGGCGACCACTGAGGACACCGACAGCTGAGCCTGCCGCGCGGTACTACTGGACGATCGTGCCGCCCAGGTTGGCGGCCGCGACCTCGTTCTGCAGGTTCGCGATGTGCCTGTTCAGCGTCGCCTTGAGGTTGGCGTGGTTGGCGACGCGGGTCGGCCCGTACAAACCCGTCAACGCGGCTTCGAGATGCGCCGGTACCGGTTCGCCCACGACCGCCGCCGTGCACGTGAAGCCGTCGGGGACCGCGTACCCGCCGTGTGCGGGGTTGTTGCTCCAGTACGAGGCGTTCGCGGTGATGGTCAGGGAGATCCCGTACCCGATGGTCGTGACGTCGAGGCCCATGTTGTTCATGGCCGTGTAGGCGTGCGTGAGCGTGGTCTGGATGGACGCCTTGATGGGATCGTCGAACGCGCGTTGCGCGTTGTTCGCCGCAGTGGTGAGGATGATCAGGTTGTCCGGGTCGCTGCCGGAGCCGCCCAACTCGGCGTTGAGCAGGTGTCCCGCCTTGAACGTGTGCCCGGGGTGGTCCGTCTCGGCGGCGAGGATCGCCGGTATCGCGGTGCGGTCCGCGTCGGAGTTCATGGAGACATAGCCGCCCGGGCCGAGCACCACCGTGGACTGGGCACCGCCCGCGCCCGGCCTGGCCGCGGGCGTGTAGGCGGGATCGACGAGGTAGCGGATGTTGGCGATCCCGCCTACCGCCGCGATCTGGATCCGTGGCCCGGCCACGATCAGCGTCGGGTCCGGGGCGTCCTCGCTCTCGCTGTCGTACGACTGCGACTGGCTGTCGCCGGAGTCGTCGCTGTCCACGGACTGGCTCGGGGAGGAGTAGTTCTCGTCGTCCTCGGCCCGCTGTCTCTTGACCGCCCGGAGGAACTCGGCTTCGAGCGATGTCGGTCTCGTCCGCTTCACGTGAGCTGCTCCCCTTGGTCCAGTGTCAGCAACAGTTCGACGCGGCGCGCCTCCGGGATCTCGGCGAACTCCGGGTTCTCGGCGAGCAGGTTCGCCATCAGCCGTTGCGACGCCGGGTCCAGCGCGGCCGCGGTCAGGTGCTCGGGCACCGCGATCGTGACCCCGTACTCGGAGAACAACGTGACGCGTTCCGCCGCCGACCTCGGCTCCAGGTAGTCGAACAGCAGGCCGGCCGGGATGGCGAACCCGCCTTCGGTCGCGCAGTAGAGGAACCAGTCCCGGAACCCGCTCCAGGACTCCTCGGTGCCGTCCCAGCGCACGCCGTTCTCGGCCAGGAAGGCGAACCAGGCGTCGTTGTCGTACTCCACCGCCGCGCCCGTGTCCGCGGTCTGTTCCGGCAGGACGCTCGACACCACCTGGTGCGCCTGTGTCCGCAGGTCGTCACTGACGAGCAAGGCGATCCGCTCGTCGTCGGGCAGCCCGTCGAGCCAGCTCACCAGCCTGTCCGCGACGGCACCGTCCGCGAGGGATGTCAGCTCCGGGTACAGGATGTCCCTGCGGGTCTGCCACGGTGTCCCGGGGTTCTGCTCCGCGTCGGCGCGCAGGTTCTCCAATGGCGTCACCACCTGGGTCCACACCTCGTCCGCGGGGTTCACGCGAGCACCCCCGCGTGCGGTGGAGCAGCCGAACCCTCCGTGGGGGCGCGGACCTGCTCGCCGTCGTCGTGCCACCCGTGGCCGATCAGAATTCTCGTCACATCAACGACATTGCCCGATTTGGGGGCGCTTCTGCTCGCCCCCTTGGGCAGCAACGAGGGCAGCGCTCGTCACCGCCGGTAAGCGTCACGTCGCCTTCAGCGCGCGGCCTCGTGCCCGCGATGGGTGTCCAGCGACGCGTAGAGGCTTACCAGCGGTCGTGGACGTGCTCGCGGATCTGGTCGTCGTAGATCCGCTCGATCGCGCGCAACGTGTCGGCCGACAGCGGCGGGACCTGCTCGGCGGCGGTGTTGGCCGTCGCCTGTTCCGCGTTGCGGGCGCCCGGGATCACGACGCTCACCCCCGGCTGGTCGATCACCCAGCGCAGTGCGAGCGCGGCGGTGCTGAACCCGACGTCCGCGGCGATCTCCGCGAGCGACCGCGCCGCGCGCACGCCGGTGTCGAACGGGACGCCCGAGAACGTCTCCCCCACGTCGAACGCCTCGCCGTGGCGGTTGTACGTGCGGTGGTCGTCGTCGGCGAACGTGGTGTCCTCGTCGTACTTGCCGGACAGCAGCCCGCTCGCGAGCGGCACGCGCGCGATGATGCCGACGCCCGCCGCGCGTGCCGCGGGCAGCACCCGCTCGAGCGGCTTGCGGCGGAACGCGTTGAGGATGATCTGCACGCTCGCGACGTTCGGCCGCGCGATGGCGGTCAGCGCCTCCTCGCAGGTCTCGACCGACACGCCGTACGCGGCGAGGTTGCCCTCCGCGACCAGCTCGTCGAGCGCGTCGAACACCTCGTCGCTGCTGAACACCGGGGTCGGCGGGCAGTGCAGTTGCACCAGGTCCAGCCGGTCCACCCGCAGGTTGGCACGGCTGCGGTCGGTCCAGGCGCGGAGGTTCTCCTGCGTGAACTGGTCCGGCACGTGCGGGTCGGCGCGGCGCCCGCACTTCGTCGCGACCGTGATCCCGGTGGTGTCCCGCTCGGCGAGGAAGCGGGCGATGAGCCCCTCGCTGCGGCCGTCGCCGTACACGTCGGCGGTGTCGAGGAAGGTGACCCCGGCGTCGACGGCCGCGTGCAGCACCGCGAGCGCGTCGGCGTCGTCCACGCGCCCCCAGTCGGCACCCAGCTGCCAGCACCCCAGCCCGACGACGGACACCTGACGGCCGGTGCGGCCGAGCACTCGGTCTTCCACGAGCGCCACAGTAGTCACCGGAACCAGACCCTGCTCCCCGGCAGGTACATGCACACCCCCGCGACGAGCGCGACCCCGGCGGCCGCGAGCACGACCCACCCCATCGGCGCCACGACCAGCCCGGCGTAGGCGACGGCCAGCAGCACCACGAGGACGAGCGCCGGGCGAGCCCAGCCCTTGCCGACCCGCATGGCGGCCGCGAACAGCACGGCCAGCACCCCGACGAGGAGGCCTCCCCCGACGACGACCAGGACGGAGAGGTCGGCGACGCGGTCGAGCGTGCCGGCGCTCGCGGTGGCGTCGTTCTCCCGCGCCTCCCGGTGGAACCCCGCCCGCAACGCGTCGAGCCGTCCGACCGCGACGACGGCGGCGGCGATCGCCAGGGCAGCGGCGAGCTGCCACAACCAGAACGCGACGGTGACCTGCTTGGGCCGGGGCAGACTCCGCATGGCGGAGACCGGTGGTGCGGAGATCCGTGCCGTGCTCGGCCGAGGCGGCGGAGGCCCGGAGGTCATGTCGTCTCCGTCGTACCGGTAGACGGATCCGTCGAGTCCGTCGGCGTCGCGGGGTCCGCGGGTGGCGGATCCGACGACGGCTCCGGAGGCGGTTCACTCGACGGCGGGTCGGGGTCCGGGTCGGGTTCTGGGTCCGGCTGGCTGCTCGACGGCTCAGGCTCGGGTTCGGGTACCGCCGACGAGGAGTCCTGGGATGGCGGGTCGCTGCTCACCGGACCGGGATCGGGCACCGAAGAACCCGGGCCGGTCGGCGGCACCGACGAACCGGGGTTCACCGGCTGCCCCGTCGGCGGTGCGCCGTTGATCTCCGCGTCGCGGTCGCCGCCCGTCGTGGGGGTTGGGGTCAGTGTGGCGGGGCTGGCCTTGGTGGGTTGGGCGCCGGGGCGTTTCGGGCCCGGTGGGGTGGTCTCGCGGTACGGTTCGCCCGTCCACGGGTCCTCTTCGCCCTCCTGTGGTGTGCCCACCGGGCTCCTGTCGACGACGTCCCGGGGACCGTCCGTGGGGATCGGGTCCGCCACACCGACCGGGGACGGGCCGCCGGGCAGCAGGTCGGTGCCGACCGTCCCCGCGGTCACCACCAGTGCGCCGAGGCACATCGCGATGCCCACGCCGAGCGTCACCGCTCGCCGGGAGCGGAACGCGGGCACCGCCACCACCGGGGCCAGCACCTCGGTCCGTGCCGAGGGCGACGCGGGCCGCACCGACAACGCCGCCCCGCACGCCACCACCGCCTTGGGATCCGAGTCCACAGTGACCGGACGGTCGAACGCGGCCGAGACCAGCTGGGACACCAGCGGAATCCGCGAGGAGCCACCCACCAGCAGCACCGCGGACAGATCGGGCGACCCGGCCGACTCGCACGCCGTCCGCAACGCGGCCACCGTGGCCGCGATCGCGGGTGCCACCAGCTGCTCGAACTCCGTGCGCACCATCCGTACCCGGGTGCTCACCCCCGGCAGCATCACGGGGATGGTCACCTCGGTGTCCGAGGACAGGGCCTCCTTCGCCTCCGTGCACTCGCGGCGCAGCGTGGCCGCGGCGGTCCGCACGAGGGGGTCGGTGAAGTCGAGATCGGTCCACTGTGTCCCGACGATGGCCTTGACCTGCTCGAACACGGCCTCGTCGAAGTCGACGCCGCCCAGCGACTCGATGCCCTGGGGCGTGCCGGTCAGCTCGAAGCCGCCCTCGTCCAGCTGGCGGACGACCGTCGCGTCGAAGGTGCCGCCGCCCAGGTCGTAGACGCCGATCGCGGTGCCGGGCGCGACGTGCCTGGACGCCGTGTACGCGACCGCGGCGGCCGCCGGCTCGGTCACCAGCCGGACCGGCGACACGCCTTGTCCGGCAAGGGCTTCGATCATCAGCTCGCACTTGTGCCTGCCCCACGACGCCGGGTGGCTCAGTACGACCGTGGCGGGTGGTCCGCCCTCGCGCTCGGTCACCCGGTCCACCACCCACCGGACGAAGCACGCCGCGATGACGTGCGCCTCGATCGGCTCGCCTGCGACGAGCACCGGCGTGCGGTCACCGATGCGGCGTTTGACCTCGCGCACCACCCGGTCCGGATCGGTCACCGCGCGTCGCACGGCGGCGTCCCCCATCACGAACGACCCGTCCTCGGCCACGAAGACCACCGACGGCACCGCCGGTCTGCCGTCCCCCAACGGAACGACCTCGGCCGCCTGCTCACCGTCGCGATGAACCGCTGTCGCGGTGAAGGTGGTGCCGAAATCGATTCCGACCCGGTAACTCATCCTCGCCTCCAAGCGAATGCTGCTAAGGAAGACGCGTTGCGACCCGGGAACGTTACACAAAACGTGTTCGGACGAGAAATGACACAGCGGAAGGAAATCCCGTGATTATTCGCCTCATGGGGACGGTGGCGACGGTGGCGACATTGTTGGTGACGGTGGGTTGCGCCGGCGAGCCGCCGCCGCCCGCACCGACGGTGCCGCGTGTCGAGTCCCCCAGGGGGCTCGTGGGCATCGACCCGTGCACGCTGCTCGACGAGACCGCGCGCACCGGCCTCGGCTTCGACTCCGGCGTGCCGGGCACCGACGAGTTCGGCGCGAACTGCAGGTGGACCGGGGTGCACGCGGAGTCCGCCCAGCTCACGGCGTTCACCAGCGGCGACGGACTGCAGGAGCTGGCGGAGGACCGCGACTCGACGACGAGCAGGGTGCGACTGCTCGGCTACCCGGCGCTCGAGACGTTCACGGCGCGCGGCGAGTTCTGCCGCTACGACGTCGGCGTCGCGCAGGACCAGGCGATCGTGGCGACCATGCGGTCGGGCCGGCCCGACTCGTGCACTGCTTTGCAGGAACTACTGACTGTCGTGATA
The DNA here is from genome assembly GCF_014203735.1 of Actinophytocola algeriensis. Classification (GTDB taxonomy): domain Bacteria; phylum Actinomycetota; class Actinomycetes; order Mycobacteriales; family Pseudonocardiaceae; genus Actinophytocola; species Actinophytocola algeriensis. Next base: position 471,816 of record NZ_JACHJQ010000002.1, read on the forward strand.
ACGCGACTTCCCGCGACGGATTAGGCGTTTCACCACCCGGGCGATTTGGGGGTGAATCCCCTAACGAACCCCGGCACCCCGGCCGGCGCCCCTGCCGCGACAGCGGGACAAACCCCGATTACCGCACACACCCGGACCCCATAGTTTCTCCGCAACACGACGGACTCACGTCGGAAAACGGATCGAGGGACAGGACAGAAAATGGCTGACTTCAACTTCCAGCAGTACGTCGCACCGGTGCAGGACGTCGACACCAGCACGGCGGGCGGCGCGGGTGGTGACGGCGGCGACGGGCGCAGCCTCGCCTTCGGTTACGCCGACTCCGACGCCGACGGCGGCACCGCGACCGGCGGGGCGGCGGCCGGCGGCGCGGGCGGCAGCGGCTCGGGCACCGGGACCGGCGGCGCGGGCGGCGACACGTCGGCCACCGGTGACGGCGGCGACGGCCTCGGCTGGTTCTTCGGCGGTGGCGGCGACGGCGCCGAGTCCGACGACGGTGGCGACGGCGGCGCGGGCTCCGGCTCCGGCGCGGGCGCGGCGGGTGGCGCCGCCGCGGGTGGCGCGGCGGACGCGAGCGGCAACTCGAACGCCTCCAACAGCACCGGCTCCGGCGACGCCGACACGAGCGGCGGCGACGGTGGCGCGGGCGGCGACGCGGCCGTGTCGGCGACCCAGAACATCAGCGTGTCGAACTCGTTCTCCAACGTGGGCAACGAGGACAACGACGTCACCGTGTTCAAGAACTCGTTCAACCAGGACAACGACGGCGTCGACAACAGCCACGGCCACATCGACGACAGCGTGGTCGCGGGCGACGACATCAAGGACTCGCTGAACTCCGACGACGACGTGTCGATCAGCGACTCCTACAACGACACGCTGACGCAGACCGACAGCTCGTCGACCTCGACGGTCACGGACTCGTTCAACGGCAACGTGTTCGACAACGACGGCTTCGACCTGGACCTCGACCTCGACATCGAGGACGTCGAGGTCGAGATCGACTGACGCGGACCGGCCGAGTCACATGACGACGACGATCTCCTCGCTCATCGAGTTCCTCATGGCCCTGCTGGGCGACGAGGAGCTGGCGGACGAGTTCCGCGCCGACCCGGACGGCGTGCTCGAGCGGTACGGCCTGGACAGCACGTGCGGCGAGGACATCCGGGACGCCCAGCCGATGGTCGCCGACCAGGTCGGTGTGCACGCCGTCGGCGGGCGCCCGCACTTCGCGGGCGGCGACGACCCGGTGACGGAGATCTCGGTGATCACCAGGCACTACGACGTGACCACCGGCCCCGTCACCAACGAGTACAACTACTACTACGTCGACGACCAGGACATCGTCATCACGGTCGACGACCGCGACACGATCACCATCCACTCCGAGGGCGATCTGACGATCACGGACTCCTTCAACGAGGACAACGACATCACCGTGATCCAGGACTCGTTCAACCAGGACAACGACGGGGTGGACAACAAGGGTGGCTCGATCGACGACAGCGTCGTCACGGGCGACGACATGGCGGAGTCCGTGAACTCCGACGACGACGGCACCCTGACCGGGTCGCACAACACCACGGTCACGCAGACCGACCAGTCCTCGGACACGGCGGTCGACGGCTCGTTCAACGGCAATGCCTCGGACAACGACTACATCGACGCCGATGTCGGTGTGGCCGGCCCGGACCCCGCGTCCGAGGCGCCGACGGCGGTGCACGAGTCCGACGACCTGTGGCCGACAGAGGACACCGACGCGGCAGGCCTGGACGCGGACGCATCGGTGTCAGGGTGAGACCGTCGCCCGCCCGGGGTGCCACACCGCACACACCCCGGGCGGGCGATGGATTCGTGTGTCACGAAGGAGAAGCGATGCGTGGAGCGGAGTCCGTCGAGGCGCTGGAGGCCGCGCTGCGGGTGATCGCGCCCTACCGCAGACCGGACCTGGAGGCCCGGCTGCGCGCGTCGGCGAACCGGCTGCGGACCGACCGCACCCGCGTGCTGGTGGTCGGCGAGTTCAAGCAGGGCAAGAGCCTGCTCGTCAACGGGCTCGTCCGCGCACCGGTGTGCCCGGTGTTCGACGACATCGCGACGTCGGTGCCCACGGTGGTCCGGTACGCGGCGGAACCGACCGCGGCGCTCGTGCGCGTGGTGGAGCAGGCGGGCCACGGCAACGGAGCCGGCGACCCGGCAGGTGCGAAGCTCGAACGCGTCGAGCTGCCGATCGAGGAGCTGGGCGCGCACATCGCCGAGACCGGCAACGCCGAGAACAAGGAGCGGTGGCGCAACGCCGACATCGGCATCCCCCGCGCGCTGCTGGCGAGGGGCCTCGAGATCGTCGACACCCCCGGGGTCGGCGGGCTGAACTCGGTGCACGGCGCCGCGACGATGGCCGAGCTGCCGTCGGCCGACGCCGTGCTGTTCGTGTCCGACGCCTCGCAGGAGTACACGGCACCAGAGCTGGAGTTCTTGAAGCAGGCGACCGCGCTCTGCCCGAACGTCCTGTGTGTACTGTCCAAGACGGACCTCTACCCCGAGTGGCCGCGGATCGCGGACCTGGACCGCGCGCACCTCGAGCGGTGCGGGATCGACGCCGACCTGCTCACCGTGTCCTCCGCGCTGCGCGTGCACGCGATCCGCGAGAACGACGACGAGGCCGACCACGAGTCCGGGTTCCCCGAGCTGACCGACTACCTCCTCGACCAGGTCGCCGGGCAGGCGGAGGTGCTGGCCCGCCGGTCGACCGCCCACGACCTCGCGGCCGTGACCGAGCAGCTGGCCACCACGCTGCTCGCCGAACAGGCCGGCTACACCGACCCCGCCCACGCCGCGGAAGTCATCCGTGAGCTCACCGAGGCCAAGAAGCAGGCGGTCGCGCTCAAGGAGCGGTCGGCGCGCTGGCAGCACACCCTGAGCGACGGCATCGCCGACCTGAACGCCGACATCGACTACGACCTGCGGGACCGGATGCGCGACATCGTCCGCGAGGCCGAGGAGGAGATCGCGAAGGGCGGTGACCCGAAGAAGACGTGGGACCAGCTCGCCGGGTGGATCGAGCAGGAGGTGAGCGCCGCGGTGGCCGCGAACTTCCTGTGGACCACGCAGCGCGCACGCTGGCTCGCCGGGCAGGTGGCCGAGCACTTCTCCGGCGACCAGGAACTGCTGCCGAGGATCCGCACCGAGGCCGAGGACCCCCTCTCGCGCGTCGCGGGCATGGAGCTGCGGCTCGGCGAGCCGTTCGGCGTCGGGCAGAAGGCGCTGTCCGGGCTGCGCGGCGGTTACGTCGGGGTGCTGATGTTCGGCATGCTCGGCACGATCATCGGGATGCCGCTGATCAACCCGTTCTCCGTGGGAGCGGGGCTGTTGCTCGGCGGCAAGGGTCTCGCCGACGACCGGCGCCGCATCTTCGCGAAGCGGCAGAACGACGGGAAGGCCGCGATCCGCCGCTACGCGGACGACGTGATCTTCCAGGCGGGCAAGGAGTCCCGCGAGCTGCTGCGCCGCGTGCAGCGCGACCTGCGCGACTACTACACCGACCGAGCCGAGGAGACGAACCGGTCGCTGAAGGAGTCGCTCGCGTCGGCGGAGCGGTCGGTGCGGGCGTCCAAGGAGGAGCAGGACCGCAGGCTGGCGGAGATCCCGGCGGAGCTGAAACGGCTGGCGGACCTGCGGGACCGGGCGCTGTCGCTCGCACCGGCCGGTGGCGGGCACCGGCAGCTGGAGGCGGCATCGTGAGCGGAGCTGGCGGAGCGAACCATTCAGCGCAGGACGCCCTCACCGAGTCCGTGCGTCTCGTGCTGCGGCGTGCCGTCGACGTGTACGCGGCGGTACCCGAGGTCGCCGAAGCGTTGCGCGACCAGCTGGACCGGCTCGACGAGCCGCTGCGCGTCGCGATCGCGGGCAAGGTGAAGGCGGGCAAGTCGACCCTCCTCAACGGGCTCGTCGGCGAGCTGGTCGCCCCCACCGACGCCGGCGAGTGCACGAAGGTGGTGACCTGGTACCGCGACGCCGCCACACCCGGCGTGGTGTCCTATCCGGACAGTGGGCCGCCGGAGCCGCTGCCCGTCCACCGCGACGCAGGCGGGCTCATCGTGCGGCTGCGGGACGTGCCTGCCGAGCGGCTGCGGAAGCTGGTCGTGGACTGGCCGTCGCAGTACCTGCGGCACGTGACGCTGATCGACACCCCGGGCATCGCGTCGGCCTCGGAAGGGGCGTCGCGCCGCACGGTGAACCTGCTGACCCCGGACGAGGACACGCCCGCCGAGGCGGACGCGGTCGTCTACCTGATGCGCCACCTGCACGTGGCCGACGCGGAGTTCCTCGAGTCCTTCCGCGACCAGGGCGTCGCGAAGGCCAGTGCGGTCAACACGATCGCGGTGCTCTCGCGTGCCGACGAGGTCGGCGGCGGCCGGATCGACGCGATGCTGTCCGCGCGGCGGATCGCCCGCCGCTACCGCTCCTCCCCCGCGTTGCGCGGGTTGTGCCAGACGGTGCTACCGGTCGCGGGGTTGCTGGCGGCCACCGGGCGGACGCTTCGGCAACGCGAGTTCGACACACTCGCCGCGCTGGCGTCCGCCCCGCGGTCCGACATGGACGGTGTGCTGCTGTCCACCCACCGGTTCCTGCGGTCGGAACGGGTGGCCGCGCTGAGCGAGGTGCCCACCGACCTCCGGCACGCGCTGCTCGACCGGTTCGGCCTGTACGGGCTGCGCCTGGCGATGATGCACATCCGCCAGGGCTGCACCGACTCGACCGCGCTGGCGGCGGAGCTGGTGCGGAGCAGCGGTCTGAACGAGCTGCGCGACGTGCTGCGGGCGCAGTTCACGCAGCGGCGCGACCTGCTGAAGGCGCGGACCGGGCTCCTCGCGGTGGAACGGGCACTGCACACCCGCGTCCGCGGCACCGACCCGGACGCGGTGGCCGCGCTGGCCGCCGAGGTCGAGCGGATCGCCTCGGGCGCGCACGAGTTCGTCGAGCTGCGGCTGGTGTCCCAGCTGCGGTGCGGCGAGGTCGAGCTGCCCGAGGCGGATGCCGCGCCGGCGCGACGGTTGCTGGGCGGTGACGGGGTCACCGCCGTGCAGCGGCTGGCGCTGCCCTCGGACGCACCGGCCGATGCGGTGCGGGCCGAGGCGCTGACGCAGCTGGTCCGCTGGCGCAGGCGCGCGGAGGACCCGTTCGCCGGACGAGGACAGGTACGCGTGTACCGGGCGGTCGCCAGGACCTGCGAGGGCGTGGTGGCCGCGCTGGACGCTACTTCGTCGGCGACACGATGACCGGTGAGCCCTGCGGCACCGGCAGCACCTGGACCTTGCCGGACTTGATGGCCTCGTTCACCGCCTGCTGCTGTTGGTAGGCCTGGTAACCGGGGATGCCGCCGGGGAAGTTCGCCGCCGCCTGCTTGTCGACCTCCGCGGCCTGGCTGCGCAGCTCGGCCGCCTGTTTGTCGGTGAGACCCTGCACCAGTTGTGGCTGGATGCCGGGCTTCTGCAGCAGCACCGAGTTGATGGTGATCAGGTCGACGCCCTGGGTGAGCGTGTTGAGCACCCTCGGCAGCTGGGCCAGGACGTCGCGTTCCCACTGCGCCTTCGCCGGCGCGTCGGTGTAGAGCTTCTGCCACGGGTACTTCAGCGCCTCGTTGTCGGTGGCCCGGTCGAGCGCCGCGCCGACGTAGTTGCGCAGCAACGCCGTCCAGCCCGCGTTCATCTGCTCACCGCCGTCGGTGGGTGCCGCGTCGTACTTGTAGGCGATCAGCTCGTGGAACATCTGCAGCTTGCCGCCCGGCCACTCCTTGCCGGTCGGGTCGGTGAAGGGCGCGCAGTCGGTGTTCAGGGTGAACTTCACCGTGCCCGTCACCTTGATCTCCTGCGAGTCCTGCGTGGTCGACGTGAGCGGCGCGGAGTCGATGCCGTCGCCGTCGCCGAACGTGAAGTCCCGCTGCCCGCTCGGGTAGTAGTAGTGGTCGTCGTTGACGTCGCTGACATCGCGTTCGGTCTCGCACTCCACGAACTTGCGCGAGTCGAACATGCCGGCGCCGTACTGCAGCGACACCTCACTGGACGTGGGGTTGGCGATCGAGCACCCGGTGAGGACCAGTGCCGCGGCGAGCAGGGGTACGGATCTCGTCCTCATCGGTTCAGGTCCAATCGGTCGGCGTTGAGGTTCCGGATGGTCGTGCGGATGTCGGTGGCGAGCACGGAGTCGATGTCCCGGTAGGTGTCGGTCTTCTCCTCGATCTCGGCGACCGCGCGCGCGAGCAGGTTCCGCTCGGTGCGGAGCCGGTCGAAGTCGGCGCGCCGGATCCCGGCCTGACGCCCCAGCCACCACACGACCACCCAGACGACGATCCCGACCACGACGACCACCACGACGAGGATCAGCGCGAGTGCCTTCGGGTTCATGGCAGTCACGCTAAGGGCGGGTGCCCGGGAGGGTTCCCGGCTGGCGCCGTCCACCAACGTTTGCCAGGTCCTTCAGGACACGACGATGCCAAGCCGGGTAGCCATCGGAGACCTGCCCGTCCGGCGAGGAGGCCCGTCCGGCCCGGCCAACGCAGGCAGACACAGCACTAACGTGCCCAGGTCGGCAACCACACGTCCGGGCCTGCGGCCGGTGCCTCGCCGAGGTGGGCGCGCAGCGTGGCGAGCGCGGGGTGCGGGTTGTCCGCGCGCCACACGAGCGCATGCGGGTAGACGGGGGTCGGATCCGTGACCGGCACGCGGCGCAGGTCCTGCCTCATCGTCCACGCGACCCGCGTGCGGTGCCCGACGAACGTGCACAGCGTGGCCGACTCGGCGACCATGTCGAGGATGTGCTCGAACCCGAAGTTCGGGCCGGTCCTGTCGATGTGCAGCCCGAACTCCTCGGCCAGCTCGGCGTAGTAGGCCACCCACTCCGTGCCGTCGTCCATGCCGGGCAGCCAGATCCGCTGTCCCGCGAGGTCTCCCAGGCGCACCGCCTTCGCGGCGGCGAGGTCGTGCGCCGGACCGGTCAGCAGGTCGAGCGGGTCGTTCAGCACCCGCGTGCTCGCGAGCCCGGCAGGCAGGCGGGACCTCGGCGCCCGGAACGTGGCATCGATGACCCCGTTCCGGACCGCGTCGACGGCGGGCGGCTCAGCGGGCAGCGCCAGGACGTCCAGCTCCAGATCCGGGTGGGCGCGGTGGAAGCCGTGCAACAGTTCACCTGGCGCGACGCGGCGGCCGACCACGTCCACACGCAATGCCCGCCGCCCCGGCCGCACCGACTCGGCGGCCCGCTCGGCCGCGGCCAGCACCCCCCGCGCGTGCGGCAGGAACGCCTGCCCGTCGATCGTGAGCACCGCGCCGCGGGCGGTGCGGGTGAACAACCGCACGCCGAGTTCGGTCTCCAGTGCGGCGATCCGCTTGGACACGGCCTGCTGCGTCACGTCCAGCTCGACGGCCGCCTCCTGGAACTGCCCACTGTCCGCGACGGCGATCACCGTCCGAAGCGCGTCGAGGTCCACGGGTACAACCTACAGTTGTGGCTCCAGCAACCTGCGCAGACGGCCGAACAGTTCGTTCCTGCCGTCCGCGCCCAGCCGGGTCTTCATGCGGGCCACGTGGTGCTCGACGGTCTTCGCGGAGATGAACAGGCGGGCGCCGATCTGCTTGTGGGTGAGGCCCGCGAGGATGAGCCTGCCGACCTCCAGCTCCCGCTCGCTGAGCATGGGCACCACCGGCTCGTCCTGCGTGGTGTCGGTGACCGGCGACGGTTCCGCGGTGCCGCTCAGGGTGCGGGCGAGCGCCATGAGATCACCGGCGGCCTTGCGGTCGTCGGTGCGGGCGGCGGCTTCGGCGGCCAGCCGGGAGCCGTCCCAGTCCAGGCCCGCGAACCGCAGCCCCGTTGCCGCGGCGCGGATGACGGCCGGGTCGGTCTCGCCGGTGCGCAGGCAGTCGGCGGCACCGGCGAGGGAGCGGACGTGCGGGACGCGTTCGGCGAGCGCCTTCAGTACTGTCGCGTGCTCGTCCGCTCTTGCGTCGTCGCCCGCCGCGAGTGCCGCGTGCAGCTCGCTCCAGTGCAGGGGCGCCGACCACAGGGGCGGGTCGCCGAGGCGCGTGAGGATGTCGTGTGCCCGCGCCAGGTGCGGTGCGAGCGCGTCGGGTTCGCCGAGCACGGCGGCCGCGATGGTCAGTTCTCCCAGGGGACGCAACAAATACAGGTGTACGGGGTGGCGGATCAGGGCGGTGCGGCCTCGGGTGAACGCGGCGGCGAGCGTGGTGGCGTCGTCGGTGCGGCGGGCCACGGCGGCGGTGAGCGCGGCGGCGAGGACCTCGTCAGCGGGTTCGAGTGGTTCGCGGACCCGGTCGAGGACCTCGCGGGCGGTGTCGAAGGTGCCTCGGGTCATGGCGATCCAGCCGTGCAGCAACAGGAGCCCGGCGTGGGCGAGGCCGCCGCCGACCTTGGCGGCGACGGCCTGGCCGAGGGTGGCGTCGGCGAGCGCGACCTCCCCGCACTGGGCGGCGACGAGCGCCAGCAACTCCGCTGGGCTGTACGGCAGTAGTACTGACTCGCCCGCGGGTTCGAGGAGCCCGGCCGCGCGGGTGAGGCAGGACAGCGCCGTCGGCACGTCGCCGTCGACGGTGGCGAGGAGACCGGTGGCGAGAAGGCGGACGGCCGGCGCGGTGAGGGTGGGCGCGTCGTCCTCGCTGGGTGGGGCGGCGGCGACCACGGCGCGGGCCCGGTCCACCTCGCCGGTGGCGAGCAGCGCGGGGACGGCGTGCAGTACATCTGTATCGCCAAGTCCCTGGTACAGCTCGGCGGTGCGTTCGGCGAAGCCGCGGTGGGCGAGCACGGCTGCGGTGACCGAGACCGCGCGCCTGCGGTCCTCCGGCGTCGGGTTCTCGGCGGTCAGGGTCTCGTCGGCGAAGCGCAGCGCCTGTGCGGGGTCGCCGGCGAGTGCGGCGGCCTGCGCGCGGCGGGCCGTGACGGTCCTGGCGGTGCCACCTGCGCGGACGGCGGCGTCGAAGAGTTCGGTCGCCAGGAGCGGGGAGGTGCGCATGGCCTCGTCGGCGGCCGCGGCGAGGACCTCGGACGCGCGGGCGCCGGTGGCGTGGGCGTCGGCGAGCCTGCGGCCCGCGGCCAGCACCGGCCCGCCGTTGCCGAGCTGGATCTCGGCGAGGCGCCGTTGCATGTGCCGGGCACGCAGCACGGGCATCGCGCGCAGGACGAGGTTGCGGACGAACACGATGAGGTCGCCGGTCTCGGTGAGCAGGCCGGTGGCGCGGGCGGCCTCGACGGTGTCGGTCAGACCGGCGGGGTCCGTCCCGAGGAGCGCGCCGAGGACGTCGGCGTCAAGTGGCGCCCCGAGGGCAAGTGCCTCCAGGAGGTCGTGGATGGGCGGGTCGAGTGCCTCGAGGAGGTAGCGGAGGCGTTCGGCGAGGCCGGGTGACACGGAGACGCGGTTGGGGCGGCGGAACCGGTCGGGGTAGCGGGGGTCGAAACGGCCGGTGTCGAGCAGTCCCTGTGTCACCAGACCGGCAAACATCGGTGATCCACCCGACTGTTCGAGCACGAGCGCGACAAGCGTGTCCGGCGCTTGGCAATTGCCACGCCGCGCCACGAGAGTTGCCACCTCCTCCTTGTCAAGGTGTCCGAGCACGACGGGCGAGTGGTGGCGGGAGAGCTGTGCCCCCAATGCCGAGAGCCCGTCGGGCCGCGGCCACGGACGGTAAGTGACCAACATGCGTGCGCTGTCTTCCTTCGCCCGCTTCCGCAGCGCCTCGAGGGTCGCGGCACCCAACCGGTGGGCGTCGTCGACGAGCAGCACGGTGTCGTCGGGCAGCGCGGCGTCCCCGGCCACGCGCGTGACGCCCGCACCAGCCTTTTCGTACGCGGCGGCGACTGCCTTGAGCAGTACGGACTTGCCGGTGCCGCCCGGCCCGACGACCGCGGCGGTCATCGGGCCGCCCGGGGACGCCGCGATCTGCCGGAAGATCCAGGCCGCGGTGGGAAAGACCTCTTCTGCGCCGGCCGGTGACTGGCTCACGGCACCGGCCTCTGCGCCATTCGGTAAGCCACGCCCATACGTCGGTCACGGAGCGTAGAGCATTACAGAGTGCCCGAGGTTGCAAATGCACGAGCAGTGACCAGATCCGGTTGCCGCTGCACGGTTTGTCACCCGTTCGGCCGAAGCGCGACCCCGGCAACTGCCCTTCGGACATCCGTCACTTGACCGATGTCTCCGTCACTGCCGGGCAGCAGACTGTCAATATACGGAAAACCAGGTGGCAAATTCGATGGGGTGAACACGGTGGCCGCGGACGAATGGCACGACGAACTGGTGCTGGTCGCAGAATTGTCCAGTGTAAACAACCAGATCGCGAGGTTCGTACTACGCATGCTGGACACCGACGCCCACCGAAGAGAACAGATAGCCGTAGCCGACGAATGCCGCCTCGGCGGCCGTCTCGTCAATCTGGGCTACGCATTGCAGGACCGTGCCGTACACAGAGCGGCAGGGCGCCACCGCGATGGTGGAAGCATCGCGGTGGCGCCCTGCGAGAGGGGGCTCACATCGGCTCAGAGTGCGAAGAAGTGCTGACAATTGCCCTGCAGGGCTTGTCAATTGTGGGTCATCTCCAGCACGATGGAGTTGTGGGTCATATCTGGAGGATCACCGGCCGCGGTGCCGCCCACCGCGACCAACATCAGCAAGGCCGCTGCCGCGGCCACGACGATCCGCACGATTCTCATGATGCCCTCCGATTTTCTGATCCGAACATTGGCAAAATGAGCAGGGTGGGATCGCGCGGACAGGCGTGAAACCGACCGTGCTCTATCACGGTGATGGGAGTAGGGTTCGGGCCGAAACTATACGAACGATTTAATGGTGGCATAGCATTGCTGGAGAATCCATAATCAGCCCAATAACCGAGGGTCACAAACGAGACACGAGAAGAACACAGCCTCGGTTGGCCTAACATGCACGCCGACCGTTGTCCCCCGCCTCGACAACCAATACTGTCGAGGCATGCCGAGTGACGCCCACGCACTCGTCGGTCGCGAGACCGAACTGACTCGCCTCATTGGGTGGATCGACGATCTCGCAACAGGAAGCGGCCACGCGGTGCTCATCGAGGGCGAGCCCGGTATCGGCAAGTCTTCGCTCGCGCGGGCGGCCACCTCGGCGGCCGAACAACGTGGGTTCTCCACCTACTGGGCCGAGTGCGACGAGCTCGGCCAGGCACTGCCGCTCCAGCCGCTGGTGGGAGCGTTGCTGGCCAAGGACTCCGTCGAGCCCCGGCTCGACACCATCCAGCGCTTGCTGCGCGGCGAGCTCACCGGCGCGGCGGATCCGGCGATGGCCGCCGCCGAACAGATGCTGGCTCTCATGAACGAGCTCTGCAGTGCGTCACCGACGGTGCTGGTCGTCGACGACCTGCAGTGGGCGGATCGATCGACCATTGGCGTGTGGGAGTGGCTCGCGCGCGCCGTCGACCGCACGGCACTGGTACTCATCGGCATCGTCCGGCCAGTCCCCCAGCGCGACGAGCTGATGGCTGTCCGGCGCGTGGTCGGCCAGGAGAACACGCTTCGTCTCGAGGGGTTGCCCGAGGCCGCGGTGACCGCCCTCGTCGCCACGATCTCGGCGGGCACACCCGGAGAGAACCTGCTCCAGCTCGCGGACGAGGCATCCGGCAACCCGTTGTACCTGACCGAGTTGATGGATGCCCTCGTGCGCGCCGACCGGCTGACTGTCTCCTCGTCCGGTGACGTCGAAGTGACCGACGGCCCCGTACCCGGCTCGCTCGTCGCGGCAATCACCGACCGGCTCGACTTCCTTCCGCAGGGCACGAGGAAGACCCTGCAGGCCGCGGCCCTGCTCGGGGTCGAGTTCCTGGTCGGGGACCTGGCGATCGTGCTCGACCGCCGGGTCGCCGAGCTGGTCCCCGCGATCGACGAGGCACGCACGGCAGGTGTGCTCAAGGACCTCGCCGACAAGTTGTCGTTTCGGCACCCCCTGATCCGACAGGCCCTCTACGACGACATAGCCGCTCCACTGCGCCCCGCCTGGCACCGCGACGCGGCACGGGCACTGGCGAAGGCGGGGGTACCGATACCACGCGTCGCCCGGCAACTCCTCCAGGCGATCAGTGTGCCAAGCCCTGACCCACTCGACGAGTCGTTGCTGAACTGGGTGGTCGACGCCGCACCGACACTCGTGGCGCAGGCGCCCAAGACCGCGATCGAACTCCTCCGGCAGGCGGCGAGCCGAACATCACCGGACACCACACGGGGTGCGGTGCTCGCCAGCCGCCTCGCGGATGCCCTGTACCGCGAGGGCGAATGCGACGAAGCCGTGGAGGTCGCGACCCGGGCCATGCGAGTGGTCACGGACCCCGAGCTACTCGTGGATCTACATTGGACGGTCTCGCAGTGCCGGGCGATGCTCGGTCGCTCCGACGAGTCGCTCGAGGCGCTGGAACAAGCACACAGCCTGGCTGAGATCTCCGCGCAGCAGCGCGCCCGTCTCCTGGTTCTCACCGCGCGGGCACACCGCGACCTCGGTGAGGTCACGGTGGCGGGCAACGTGGCCACGAAGGCTCTGGCCACTGCGGAGGAGGCCGGCGACAACTGGTCCCTGGGGTGGTCACTACACGTTCTTATAGTGGTGTCGATGATGCGAGGCGAAGTCGCCGAGGCACTGCCGTTGTTCGACCGTGCCCTCTCGGTGGTCGGTGATGATACCGACCTGAACGACCTCCGGTTGCTCCTGCAGATCAACAAGGCTGTCGCGCTGGGCGATCTCGACCGCTACGACGAGGCCTTGGGCGCCGCGACGCGGGTGCGGCAACTCGCTGATCACACCGGCAGCCTCGTTCGCCTCGCGCAGGCGCAGACCGCGCTCGGCGAGCTGCTGTTCGAGGTCGGCAGGTGGGACGACGCACAGGCGGAGATCGAGACCCTGCCCGACGACTTCAAGGATCCCGGCGCGACATGCTGTGACCGGGGCATCGCTGCCATGATCGCGTTTCATCGAGGGGACGCGGTGACGGCTCGGCAGCACCTCGCCCTTGCCGCGCCCAGCGCCGAGCAGATCGGGAACCGGGTGGTTTCCTCGCTCACGCTCGCCCACAGTCTTGACCGGGAGGTCGACGACCAGCCTGAGGAGGCGCTCGCCGTCCTCACGGCGCGGGTCGGGGGTGATGCAGAGGAGCTTGACGAGGTCGAGGACCTTCTCCCCGAGGCGGCCCGGCTTGCCGCCTACACCGGGGCCGCCGACGCCGCCGCCGATGTGGCCGCCCAGGCCGCCACCCTCGCGCGGAGATCGTCGGTGCCGCACCGGCTCGGGACCGCCGCCTACTGCCGGGGGCTGCTCGACCGCGATCCGTTCCTCCTGCAGCACGCGGCCGACCGGTACCGGGATGCCGGGCGGCCGCTGCTGCGGGCGAAGGCCCTCGAGGCCGCCGCGATCGGGTTTGCCGGGCGGGACGAGAAGGACGCGGCCCGGGCGGCGTTCACGCGGGCGGACGAGTTGTACGACCGGCTCGGGGCCAACTGGGACCTCGCCCACCTGCGTGCTCACCTGCGGCGATTCGGGATCCGGCGGGGGCCGAGGGTGAAGCACCGGCAGGCCCAGGTCGGCTGGAACAGCCTCACGCCCACCGAGACGAAGATCGCCGCGATGGTGGCCGAGGGGATGTCCAACCGGCAGATCGCCGAGCAGTTGGTGCTGTCGCCGCGGACCGTGGGCACGCATGTCTCGCACATCCTCGCGAAGCTCGGTGTGCGGTCGCGGATCGACATCGCCCGGGAGGCCGCTGAGCACGTCAAGGCCGGGTGACGTACAACTCAGGGTTGTTCACCTTGCCGACGGCGCGTGTCGGCCTGGTCGTCGGCCGCCACCGCCTGGGTCAGGGCCGCCACCGTGTGTTCCAGCCCGTCCTGGACCTCCGAGCCCTCGGCCGCGCGGACGCTGTGCAGGCTCACCGTGATGCGGCTGCGGCCCGGGGCGACCTCCTCGACCTGCAGTTCGCCGTGGTAGTCGTCCGGGCCCTCGGCACCCCACTCGAGCTTGCGCTCGGACTCGTTCGGGCGTATCCACGCCTCGCCGGAGACGCGGTCGCCGTGGACCTCGGCCTCCACGTGGACCTTCTCGCCGCCCTCCGGCTCCGCCTCGGTCATCTCCGGGAAGTACCTGGGCAGGTTCGTGGGGTCCGCCAGGTACGAGAACAGGACATCCGCCGCTATGTCGGCCTCTGCTGTGTGCGTGTACGTCGTCATGCCCGGCGGGTACCCGGCTAGGGCGCCCCTACGCCGGCCACAGCGTCGAGCAGCGCGGACGGGCGAGCGGTCGTCGGCGCCGGGTCGACGATCACGGTGCGGCAGCCGATGGCCGACGCGCCGCCGTCGGCTTCTGCGCTGTCACCCACCATGACCGCGTTCTCCGGTGCCACGCCGATGCGCTGGCAGGCCAGGGTGAAGATCTTCGGGTCGGGCTTGACCACACCCTCCTCATAGGACAGCACGAACTCGGTGACGAGGTCCTCGACGCCCAGCTTCCGGAACATGGGCCGGATGTCCCACGCGATGTTGCTGACCACCGCCACCGGGACCCCGGCCGCCGAGAGGCTGTGCAGCACCTCCGACGTGTCCGGGTACGGGTGCCACGCCTCCGGTGCGGACAGGCTCCGGTACACGACCTCGGTCTGCGCCGGCGTGAGCGCGAACCCCGACGACGCGAGCGACGCCAGGTACACGGTCCGGTGCACGTCCGGGTCGAGGTCGCGGCGGGACCACGCGTCGGCCAGGTCGGGCGGCAGGTGGTCGGCCGACAGGGTGGGCGAGGTCAGCACGTGCGTGAGCCGCTCGCGCATGGCCTCGTCGAACGTGGTGGCCGGCCAGCCGGGGCCGGGCTCGAAGCGGAACAGGGTGCCGGAGAAGTCGAACAGGACGCCGTGGATCATGTCTCCACAGTACGGTCGCCGACCGACACGACCATGTCGTGCAGGGAGTAGCTGCCGAAAGCGTCGTTGAACGCCACCCTCGGCGGCGCGGTCAGCCGCACCCCGTCCTGCGCGAACAGCTTGGTCAGGAAGATGTCCGCCTCCTGGATCGCTAGGTACTGGCCGGGGCACCTGTGCGGTCCGTCACCGAACGTCAGGCCCGGTGCCACGGCCTGGTCCAGGTTGGCCGCCGCGATCGACACGTCCACCCGTTCGTCCTCGGCGATGACCGTGCCGTCGGGCAGCGTGACGGGTGCGGTGGTCCGCCGTTTGATCTCGGCGAGCGGCGGTTCGAGCCGGGCCACCTCGTGCAGGACCGCGAACCTGGCCTGCTCGTCACCGGCCCGGTACGCGGTCAGCAGCGCGTCGTCGGTGAACAGGTGCCACGCCGCCGCGCAGATGAACTCCCTGGTCGTGACCATGCCCGCCGCGGCGACCGTGATGCACTCGCTGAGGATCTCGCCCGCACCGGCCCCCTCGTCGAGGAGGTGCGAGATGAGGTCGTCCTCCCGCTGCCGCCGCCGCACCCGCACGGCCGGCCGCACGTCGCTCACATAGATCGCGAGCCACAGGTACAGGATCCGCGCCGCCCAGTACACGCCGCGCGGGCTGGTGAACCCCGGCGTGCCGAGCTCCTCCGGGAAGAACCTGGCCAGCCGCCGCGCCGTGCCCGGTCTGCTCTCGGTCAGGCCGACCACCGCCTTCGCCACGTCGACCGCGAGCCGGAAGCTCAGCTCCGACAGGTCCGCGCGACCGGCGGCGCGCAGCACGCCGATCTCCCGGTCCGCGACGCGGTGCATGAGGTCGCGGTACTCCTCGTCCACGCGGCGCGGGGTGAAGAACCGGGCGGTCTGCCTGCGGTACTCGCGGTGCTCCGGCCCGTCCCAGTACAGGACCGGGCGGCGAAAGCCCGACGGCAGTTTCTCGACCGTCTCCACGCCCAGCCCGGCCTGCACGGTCTCGGTGTCGCGCAGCAGCGCCCGGCCGCCCGCGAGGTCGCGGACGTGCCACACCCCCTCGGCGTCGCGGAAGGCGGGGCAGACGGTTTCCTTCGCGGCGCGGTCGATCTTGCGCGTAGTGGCCACCCGTCCATCCTGGCGTGCGTTTTGCGGTTATGGCAACGAAAGTTGGCACCGCGGCGCCGCCGGGGTGATCGTGTCGGCATGGAGCAACAGTTCTGGGACGACATGTACCGCGAGAAGGACCAGGTGTGGAGCGGAGCACCGAACGGCGCGCTGGTCACCGAGGTCGAGGGCCTGCCGCCCGGGCAGGCGCTCGACCTGGGCTGCGGCGAGGGCGCGGACGCGCTGTGGCTCGCCGCCCGCGGCTGGCTCGTGACCGCCGTCGACATCTCCCCCGTCGCGCTGGCGCGGGCGAAGGCCGCGGCGGGTGACGCGAAGGTGAGCTGGACGCACGCCGACCTGTCCACCTCCGCGCTGCCCGCACGCGCGTTCGACCTCGTGGCCGCGCTGTACTTCTCGGTGAAGCGCGAGCCGGAGCACCGCGCGGTGCGCAACATGCTCGCGGCGGTCGCGCCGGGCGGCACGCTGCTCTTCGCCCACCACGACATGACCGGCCACGAACACAAGCACAACCCCGACCCCGACTTCGACCCCGCCGACTACTACTCCCCCGGCGACATCGCGGCGATGCTCGACGACGACTGGACGATCGTCACGCACGAGACGAGAGCGAGAGTGAACATGCCCCCGGAGGCGATGCACGTGAACGACATCGTGCTGAAGGCGAGGCGCCACTAGTTCCGAAACTTTCGATTCTCCTTGGCATGCAAGGACTCTGGCGTTTCCGACACTTCTGTGGTTAGTGTGTTCAGGTTACGGAAGTGTTCCGAAACTTTCGGCTCCGCCCTGCGCCAGTACGGAGATCGACATGCGACGGTCCGCAGCCCTGCTCACCATTCCCCTCCTCGCGGCGGCTGCCGTGTCGCCGGTCCCCGCGCTGGCCACGCCGCCCCCCGCGGCCGAGGAGTCCTATGTGGTCACCACACCCCGGCCGGGGGCGTTCCCGCTCGTGGCGGGCGGGGTCGCCGCGCCGATCGTGGTGAGCGGCGCGGACCGGCCGGGGGTGGTGCGGGTGGTCGGTGACCTGCGGGACGACGTGGAACGGGTGACCGGGGCACGGCCCGCGGTGTCGCTCGACCAGGTGCCGAGGAACACCGCGCCCGTGCTGGTCGGCACGATCGGCGAGAGCCCGCTCATCGACGACCTCGTCGCGCGCGGCAAGCTCGACGTGCGCGGGATCGCGGGCAAGTGGGAGACGTCGCTGCAGCAGGTGGTCGAGCACCCGCTGCCGGGGGTGCGCCGCGCGCTGGTGATCGCGGGCAGCGACCAGCGCGGCACGATCTACGGCGCCTACGACGTGTCCCGCGAGATCGGTGTCTCCCCGTGGTACTGGTGGGACGACGTGCCCGCGCGGCAGTCGGACGCGCTGTACGTGCTGCCCGGCAGGCACACCCAGGGCACACCCGCGGTGAAGTACCGCGGGTTCTTCATCAACGACGAGAACCCCGCGCTCGGCAGGTGGGCGCCCACGCAGTTCGGCGCGGGTCTCGCACCGGGACATCCCGGCGGGTTCAACAGCAGGTTCTTCTCGCGGGTCTTCGAGACCATGTTGCGGCTCAAGGCGAACTACCTGTGGCCCGCGGTGTGGGGCCGCGCGTTCGCGGAGGACGACCCCGCCAACCACGCCACGGCGACCGCGTACGGCGTGGTCATGGGGACCTCGCACGAGGCCCCGATGATGCGGGGCATCGAGGAGTGGAACCGGCACGCCGTGCCGGCGGTGCGCGACCCGGAGGGCAACATCGTGACCCCGGGCCACGACCCGTACGGCGGCACCGGTGAGTGGAGCTTCCGCCGCAACCGCGCCGCGATCGAGGCGTACTGGAACGACGGCGTCGAGCGCATGAAGGAGCAGGGTTTCGAGGGCGTCGTGACGCTCGGCATGCGCGGCAACGGGGACGTGGGCCTGCCCGACGGCGACGGCATCGAGCTGATGCAGGAGATCCTCGCGACCGAGCGGCGGATCCTCGCCGACCACGGCATGTCCGACGTGCCGCAGGTGTGGACGCTGTACAAGGAGGTCCAGCGGTACTGGGACAAGGGGCTGCGCGCGCCGGACGACGTGACGGTGGTGTTCACCGACGACAACTGGGGCAACATGCGCAAGCTGCCGGACCCGACTCTCCCGGCGCGTGCCGGCGGCTACGGCATGTACTACCACTTCGACTACGTGGGTGGCGGCCGCAACTACAAGTGGGTCGACACGATCAACATCGCGAACACGTGGGAGCAGCTCAACACGACGTACCGGTACGGCGTGGACAAGCTGTGGGTGGTCAACGTCGGTGACCTGAAGAACGAGGAGCTGCCGCTGCAGTTCTTCCTGGACTACGCGTGGAAACCCATCCCGCTCAAGGACGTGCCGAAGTGGTACGAGCGGTACGCGGCGGAGAACTTCGGGTCCCGGCACGCCGAGGAGATCGCCGAGGTCCTGCACACGTACGGCGTGCTGCAGGCGCGTCGCAAGCCGGAGCTGCTGAACCGGCGGATCACCAGCGGGCCGGGCACGACCGTCACCTACGACGACGAGGAGAACCCGTACTTCCTGGAGAACTACCGCGAGATGGACCGCGTGACCGCCGACTGGCAACGGCTCGCCCGCGAGGTCGACCGGATCGGGCGGAAGCTGCCGTCGTCCCACCAGGACGCCTACTACCAGCTCGTCGGCTACGCGACGAAGGCGACGGCGAACCTGTACGCGTTGCGGCGCGCGGAGTTCACCAACATCCGGTACGCCGCGCAGGGTCGCGCGGCGACCAACGACCTCGCCGACGAGACCGACAGGCTGTTCGAGGTGGACCAGTCCATGTCGGACTACTACAACACCGGGCTGGCCGGCGGGAAGTGGAAGAACTTCCAGACCCAGCCGAAGATCGGCTACGGCGACATCGCGCGGTACGGGCCGAACGCGCCGTGGCAGCAGCCGGAGCTGAACAACGAGGCGCTGCCGGACGAAATCTTCCCGGCCGTGCGACGGATCTCGGTGCCGGAGGCCGCGGACCTGGGTGTCGCGATCGACGGCTCCGACCAGTGGTGGCCGTCGGCGGCGACCCCCGCGGTACTGCCGACGTTCAGCCGCTACCAGAGCCAGCCAGGGCAGTACCTGGAGGTGTTCAACCGGGGTGCGACGGCGTTCGGCTACCGCGTCACGTCGGCCAAGCCGTGGGTGTCGGTGTCGCGGCCTCGGGGCACTGTGGACAAACAGGTGCGGCTCGAGGTCACTGTGGACTGGAAGCGGGCACCGAAGGGCACCACGCGGGTGCCGCTGACGGTGACGGGCGCCGGACGCAGCGTGGTGGTCGAGGCCGTGGTGGACAACTCGTCCGCGCGGCCGGCGAAGGGCTGGGTCGAGGCGAACGGGTACGTGTCGGTACCCGCGGACGGCACCAGCCGGGTGGTCGGCGACTGGCTGCGGATCCCCGACATCGGCCGGGACGGCGACGGCCTGCAGCCCACGCCGGTGACCGCGCCACGCAGCGAACCGAGGGGTGCGCGGCTGGAGTACACGGTGAACCTGACCACGACCGGGCCGGTCACCGTGTGGGTGTACCTGTCGCCGCGCAACAACGTGCACTACACGGACGGGCTCACCTACGCGGTGTCACTGGACGGTGCGCCGCCGCAACGGGTGAACGTCACGACGGCGACCGGCGCCGACGACACCGCCATGAACAAGCAGTGGGAACGCAACACGTCCGACAACGTGAACCGGACGGCCACCACTCACGTGGTCGACCGCCCGGGAGAGCACGTGTTGAAGGTGTGGGCGGTCGACCCGACCGTGGTGGTGCAGAAGGTGGTCATCGACACGGGCGGGCTGGCACCGAGCTATCTCGGGCCGCCGCCCAGCACGCGGGTCGGCCGGTAGTCAGGCCACCCGCTCGCGGCGGACGAGCGACCGGCGCTCCCGCTCGGTGGTGCCGCCGAACACGCCGTGGTCGAGGCCGACGTCGATGGCGTAGTCGAGGCATTGGGTCCGCACGGGACACCGCCCGCACACGGCCTTGGCCTCGGCGATCTGCCGGGCACCGGGGCCCAGGTCGGAAATCGGGAAGAACAGTTCGGGATCCGCGTCGCGGCAGGCGGCGCGGTCCCGCCAGTCGTCGATCATCTTCATGTCAGCCGCCTCCAATCACGGCAACTCCGTCCGCACGCGCGCGAGCGCGCCTGTGAACTGATGTGTTCGTGGTGTTTGTGCCGGTCCGGCACCGAGCCAGTCCCCTGTGGCCGCGATTTCTCGCGGCTTCCACATAACAGCGTACGCCCAAACACCCCCGCACGCCGCTCTATTCTGGAGCGGCGCGCGGGGGTGGGACTGTGGTTTGTATTACTCGCAGGCGGTGCCGTCGCTGTCGCTGTCGAGGTCGTAGATGTCGCTCCCGATCACGCGGATCGGCCCGGAGGCGTAGGCGGGGCCGTTGCCGCTGCCGCCCTCGCAGTCGACATCGCTCGCGATCGGCACGCAACCCGAGTAGTTCGGATCGCAGGTGGGCCGCGGCTCGGGTGCCGGCGGCGGGGGCGGCGGTTCCACGACGACCGGTTCCTCGACCGGTGGCACGACGACCTCGGTGGTCGGCGGCGGCGGCGGTGGCGGGGCCGTCGTGGTGGTCGTAGTGGTGGTGGTCGTCGTCGTGGTCGGCGGCGGCTCGAAGCTCGTGGTCGTGGTGGTGGTCTCGTCGGCCGCGAGGTTCGACGCGTCATCGTCGTCGCCACCACCGAAGATCGCGCCGAGGAGGAAGAGGAAGGCGACCACGACGGCGCCGATGCCCACCGGCTTCCGCCAGCCGAAACCGGTCGGCTTCCGCGCGGCCGCCGCCGCGGTGGTCGCGGCCGTGGCGGGTGTCCGCCGGACCGGGGCGAAGCGTTCCGTCGGGGGTTCGTGGGGTGGCAGGAAAGCCGTGTCCGCGTTGCGGGGCAGGAGAAGCGTGACCTGAAGACCTCGTTCGTCACGGGTCACGGTCGCCTCGCAGCCGACGCGGTCGCCCGCGGCCAGGAGCGGCGCGTACCGCTGCGACATCATGCGCGTCAGCTCACCGACGCGGTACCCGTCGACGCGGATCTCGATGCCGCGTTCCCCTTTGTACTTACCGGATTTGATCACACACCACGCCAGCTCGGCGGCGATGCGCCGTTCCCTGCCGGGGACGACGGAGTACCGCGACAGCGCGTCCTGGTGGTGTTCTTCACGAGTGACGGTGACCGGCACGTCGCCCGGCACCATCGAAAGACCCGGCGTCGGGTTATCGACCATGCCGAGTCATTCGGCCGCCCGACCGGAGCTGTTACCGGATACCGGAAAAGACTTCCGCCAGAACTACCGGCACGCGGACGGGCGGGTTTCACTGGTGCCGCTCGGCGACCACGGCCGCGTGCCGATCGCGGGCGACCGTGACCTCTGGGTACGCGGCCGACCACGGACCGTCAACGTACTTGACAGGGTTCGGGTGAATGCCCAACCTTTCACCTGTAAGCAATTTCTGACAGGTGTAGGAGAGTCATGACGGGCGACGAGCTGGTCGAGCTGTTGGCCGCGCTGGCCAACCCGATCAGGCTGCGGATCGTCGCGCGGCTCGCCGACGGGCGCCAGTACGTGAGCCAGCTGGCCCGCGAGATCGGCATCAGCCGTCCCCTCCTCCACATGCACCTGCAGAAGCTCGAGGCCGCCGGGGTCGTCACCGGGACCCTCGAGCTGTCCGGCGACGGCAAGGCGATGAAGTACTTCGAGGTCACCGGATTCGACGTGCGACTCACCGCGGCGACACTCGCCGCCGCGACCGCGACCCTCTCACCGGCACGCAAGGAGCAGACGTGACTTTCCTGGCCGCGGACGACACCAGCTGGCCGCAGGCGGCCATCCTTCTCGGCGTCATGGTCGTCGTGATCATCCTCATCGGCGGCGCCTTCTCGACGTTCCTGGACCTGCGCAAGGCGAAGCTCGTCGCCGAGCAGGAGGACAGCCTGCGCCAGCTCGTGCGCCGCTACGAACAGCTCGCCGAGAGCACCCTCGACGCGCAGCAGCGCGCCGCCGCGGACCTCGCGGAACTCCGGTCGCGCACGAACGCGATCGAACAGATCCTCAGAACGGTGGAATGACGATGAAAGCGATGGCACGGGACGACTACAGCGGCCCGGAGGGACTCGAGTTACGCGACATGGACACCCCGGCCCCACGTCAGGGCGAGGTGCTCGTCCGGGTGCGTGCCGCCGGGGTGGACCAGGGCGCGTGGCACGTGCTGACCGGTCTCCCCTACGCCGGCCGCCTCGCGTTCGGGCTGCGCAGGCCGAGGGCGAAGGTGGTCGGCATGGACGTCGCGGGCGTCGTCGAGGCGGTCGGCGCGGGCGTGACCGCGCTCCGGCCGGGTGACGAGGTGTTCGGGATCTGCCGGGGCGCGTTCGCCGAGTACGCGTGCGGGAAGGCGAAGACGCTCCTGGCGAAGCCGGAGAACCTGACGTTCGAGCAGGCGGCGGCCGTCCCCGTGTCGGCGTGCACGGCGCTCACCGCCCTGCGGGGTGTCGTCGCGGGGCAGCGGGTGCTGGTGATCGGCGCGGGTGGTGGCGTCGGGTCGTACGCGGTGCAGCTCGCGACGGCGTCCGGGGCGGACGTGACCGGCGTGTGCAGTACGTCCAAAGTGGACTTCGTGCGGTCGCTGGGTGCCGTGGCGGCGATCGACTACACGAAGGAGCCGCTGACCGGCCAGTACAACATGCTGCTCGACATCGCGGGCAACCGGCCGATCTCGGTGCTGCGCGCACTGGTCACCCCGCACGGCACGCTCGTGGCCGTCGGCGGCGAGAGCGGCGGCCGCTGGCTCGCGGGCCTGGAGCGGAACCTCGCCATGCAGGTCCGCAATCCGTTCACCCGCCAGAAGCTGCGGGCGCCGATCTCGATCGTGCGGCCGGCGGATCTCGCGGAACTGTCCGCACTGCTGGCGGACGGCAAGATCACGCCGGCCGTCGACCGGACGTACGCGCTCGGCGACCTCCCCGCCGCCATCACGGACCTGCGGGACCGCCGGGTGCGCGGCAAGATCGTCGTGGTCCCCTAGGACTCAGACGACCGTCTCCTCGTCCTCGTCGTCGTCCTCGGTGTCGAGCTTCCACTTCAGCTGGAACTCGACCTCCTCCTCGCCGTCCCCCCGCTCGTGCTCGATGGAGAACTCGGCGCGCGCCGGAACCCGGAACCGCTCCCCGGCGATCTGGATGCGGAACGAGGTCCCGGTCTCCAGTGCGTCCGCGAGGCGGCGCAGCTTCGCCACCACGTCGGGCGTCGAGTAGATGCGTTCGACATCCCTCGTCCGATTCCCCTGCTCGGCCACGTGACCTCCGTTGTGTTGGCGCCCTTCGGAAAGCGGGCGCGGATGCGCGCATTCAACCACCCGTTCAGGACGCCGTGGACAGGAGACCGGGTGGCACGCAACACCATTTGCCGGTAGTGTCCGAATCATCACATTCTGCGATAGAGAGGGCTCATCATGGGCTTGTTCGACGCCGTCCGGGAGAAGGCCGCCGAGTTGCTGTCCGGGGCGACAGACAAGGTGAGCGAGCTGACCGGGACGGACATCGCCGACGCCCAGCAGAACGCCACCGACGCTGCCTCTGAGTCCGCGCAGAACCTGGGGGACACCGCACAGGGCTACGCCGACACGGCGAGCGGTGCCGGCCAGGACCTCGCCGGCACCGCCGCCGACTCGGTCCAGAACGTCACGGACACCGCCGCCGACACGGCGTACGGCACCGTGGCGGACACACCGGTCGGCGACTACATCGACCCCCGCGGGCAGCAATAAACCAACACCCGATGTATCTCGCGCGTCGCCGGTAACTCCCTTGGTGTGATCGATCGGTCACCACTGGGGGATACATGAGAAAGCACGCGCGTGACAGTTTCTTCGTCGTCGGCGAAGGAGTGCTCGAGTTCGACGCCGCCGGCAGACCGGGTACGCGAGAGCCACTGACCGGCGAGGAGCTCCGCCGGTTCCGGTTCTCGCGGCTCGGTCCCCAAGGCGAGGGACTCGACGAGGAGACCAGAACAGCACTGGCCGAGGCCATCACCGCGGCGGGCGACCAGCCGGACGCGGCGGTGCCCGCCGGGTTCACCTACCTCGGCCAGTTCGTGGACCACGACCTGACGATGGACCGCACGGAGGCACGGCTCGGCGAGGAGGTCACGCTCGACGAGCTGCTGCAGGGCCGCTCCCCCGCGCTGGACCTCGACTCCCTGTACGGGCGCGGCCCGCAGGACCGCGACGACCGCGTGTACTACGCGGCCGACGGGGTGTCGCTGAAAGTCGGGACGACGTCGGCGACCACGTTCCCCGACGACCGGGTGAACGTGGAGCTGGAGGGCTTCGACCTGCCGCGTGCCGGTGGCACCGCGGGCACCCGCGCGGACCGCCGCAAGCCGCTGATCCCGGACCTGCGCAACGACGAGAACCTCGCGGTGGCGCAGACCCACCTCGCGTTCATCCGCTTCCACAACCGCGTGGTCGAGGAGCTGGCGCTCAAGGGGCTGACCGGGCAGCGGTTGTTCACCGCCGCGCGCAACGAGGTCGTCCGGCACTACCAGTGGCTGCTGCGCACCGACTTCCTGCCCCGCGTCATCGACCCGGAGATCGTGCGGGACGTGTTCACGTCCGGGCGCCGGTTCTTCGAGGCCCCTGCCCGCGGCAAGGGCCGGTTCGGGCAGCCGCCGACCATGCCGCTCGAGTTCGCGGTCGCCACGTACCGCCTGGGCCACAGCATGGTCCGCGGCGGCTACCAGTGGAACCGGGTGTTCAACTCGGCCGGGCCGGGCGGGCTGTCGACGCTGCTGCAGCTGTTCACGTTCACCGGTGTCGCGGGCAACTTCGAGCCGGGTGCCGGCCTGCCGGAGCTGGACGACCCGAACTCCGGCACCGTGGACACGTTGCCCACCAACTGGATCGCGGACTTCCGCCGCCTGTACGACTTCACCGAGGCCGGTCGCCCGGACCTCGCGGCACCCGATGGCGGCGGCAACGTCACGAAGCGGATCGACACGCTGCTCGTCGACCCGCTCGCGCAACTGCCCGCCGGCACCTTCGGTGGCCGCGGCACGCAGATCCCGCCCGTCCAGCGCAACCTCGCGTTCCGCAACCTGACGCGGGCGGGCATGGTGCGGCTCGCCACCGGTCAGCAGATGGCGAAGCTGCTCGGCGTGCGACCGCTGACCGCCAAGGAGATCATCGACGGCAACACCGGCGCGGCGCTCACCGGCCTGTCCGCCGACCAGCGGCAGGCGGTCGCCGCGAACACGCCGCTGTGGTTCTACGTGCTGCGGGAGGCGGAGTTCAACGACGGCGTCCTCGGCGCGGTCGGCGGCCGGATCACCGCCGAGGTGTTCCACCGCGCCATGGAGGGCAGCCGCACGTCGATCGTCCGCGACCCGTCGTGGCGGCCGACGCTCGGCCCCGACAACCGGACGTTCCGGATGACCGACCTGCTGCTGTTCGCCTTCGAGGGCAAGGCGGACCTGCTGAACCCGCTGGGTGACTAACGCCAGACCGCCAGGGCGGTGAGCACGGGGCGGTGGTCCGATGCCTCGGTCGGGAGGACCTTCGAGTACAGCGGAAGACCGTTCGTGAGCACGTAGTCGATGCGGGCGGTGGGTACCGGAGCCGGGTAGGTGAAGGCGTTCCCACCGTCCCGCAGGTGCGCGGTGAGCGTGGTGATCTCGGGGGCGGTCGGGATCGCGTTCAGGTCACCGGTGAGCACGACCGGCTCGTCGGAGGCGACCACCGCGTCGGCCACGACCTTCGCCTGCAGCAGGCGGGAGTCGGCGCTGTCGTGCTGCAGGTGCGTGTTCAGCACGCGGACGTGCACACCACGCACGTTGACGACGGCTTCGAGCAGCCCGCGCTGCTCCTCGGCCGGCTTTCCCTTGGGCAGCAACGTGTTCCGCCACTCCAGGATCGGGTAGCGGGACAGGATCGCGGTGCCGTACTGGCGGCGCGGCTGCCCGGCCGATGGCGGCTCGAGGTCGAGGTTCGCGCCGTAGACCACGTGCATGCCGAGGCGTGCCGCCAGTTCCTCGGGCTCGTCGGTCCACCCGCTGCGCTCGCCGTAGTGGCGGTCGACCTCCTGCATGCCGATCACGTCCGCGTGGGTGCGGCGGATCTCGGCTGCGAGGCGGTCGAGGTCGAACACACCGTCCTCGCCCGCCGCGTGGTGGATGTTGAACGACAGGACGGTCAGGGTGCGGGCCGGGGTGGCGGCCGCCGGGGTGGCGATGGCGAACGTGGCGCTGGCGAGTACGGCCAGCAGGATGAGCAGTCGGCGCATGCCGGTAGCGAACCGCACCGAGATGACATTTTGGGTAACAAATCACCAGAAGTTGGGTGATGTGCGGTAATGATTCTCTAGTGAAGCTCCTCGCCCTGCTGCTGCCCCTGGCCCTGCTTCTGCCCGCGACACCCGCTTCCGCCGCCGCCGAGTCGCACTCGGAGCGGATCCTGTTCAACGGCGGCAACGAGTCGCTGAACGGCATCACCTACCACTCGTTCCGCATCCCGTCCCTGATCAGGACGAACAAGGACACGTTGATCGCGTTCGCCGAGGGCCGGGCCGCGGGCAACGGCGACTTCGGCAACATCAACCTCGTCTACAAGCGGTCGACCGACAACGGCGCGACGTGGTCGTCGCTGCGCGAGGTCATCGGGTCCGGCCAGGGCGTGTGGGGCAACCCGACGGCCGTGGTCGACCGGTCCAACAACAAGATCTGGCTGTTCATGAACCACCAGCCACCGACGAGCGGCACGGTCAACTCGTGGGACGACCGCCAGGTGTGGCTGTCGTCCAGCACGGACGACGGGCTGTCCTGGGCCGCCCCGGTGAACATGTCCGCCGCGCTGAAGCCGAGGACGCTGGCCGGTGGTGGGAGCTGGAACTGGGACGCGGTGGGCCCGGGTGTGGGCATCCAGACGACGTACCGGCATCCGGGCCGCCTGGTGATCCCGGCACAGCACCGCAACATCTACAGCGACGACCACGGCGCGACGTGGCAGGTGCGGGTCCTGCGGACCACCGCCGGCGCGGCCATGGAGCAGACGGGCGAGGCGACGGTCCTTGAGCTGGCGGACGGGTCGCTGTACCGCAACGACCGCGCCACGACCCCGGTGTGGGAGGCGGCGAAGCGCCGCCAGGTCGCCCGCGGCTCGATCGAGTCGGGCTTCGCGGCCTTCCGGGCGGCGAGCTGCCTGCTGGACCCGAAGAACGAGGCATCGGTGATGCGGTACAACGCCGACGCCCCGGCGCGCCTGGCGTTCGTGAACTCCGCGTCGACGGAGACCCGCACGAAGATGCGCATCCGCATGAGCGAGGACGAGGGCCGCACGTGGTCGTACAGCCGCCCGTTCTCGGACGCGCCGCTGCCGGGTGAGAGCGGGACGTACAAGGAGGGTGGCTACTCGAGCATCGCGAAGACGGCGGACTACCACGTCGGCGCGCTGGTCGAGGTGAACGAGAACACGGGCAGCAACTCGACGTCGAACCGCTCGATCGCCTTCCGCAAGGTCAACCTGCCGTGGATCCAGGCAGGAGTGGACGACACCAACTGCACGGGTTAGATCACCCGCACGCCAGGGCGGCCGTCCTCCACCACGAACCTCGCCAACGTGGACTCGGCCGCGTCGCGGCGGCTGAGCGTGTCGACCACTCGCAGGTCGGCGGTCAGTCGTCGCCCGTCCGGGTGCCGGACTTCGTGCCGCTCCCACGCCGACATCGACCGCTGTAGCCGGGCGAGATGGCGCGCGGGTGTCAGCCGGGGATCGCGAGCAGGTCCTCGTGGTGGACGGTCGCGTGCAGGGGCCGGGCCAGTCTGCGCCGCAGGTAGGCACCCGCCACCTCGACCAGCCCCTCGTCCTGCTCGCACGCCGCGCCCAGCCACCCCTGCAGCCAGGCCGTGGTCAGCTCGGGGCGGTTCGGGCCCAGGTGCCACGGGCTGGAGCAGCGGTGCACCGTGGCGCCCAGGTCCTCGAACACCCGTGCCATCACGGTCACCGCGTCCGGGCCCAGCAGGGCGCGGCCCGCCACCGTGCGGCGCTGGTGGGCGTTGAACGCGCTGGTCACTCGCTCGTCCAGCGGGTCGGGCGGGTCCAGGTCCACCTTCCCGGACACCGACAACACGAACAGCACGGGACAGCGCGCCTTCACGCAGATCTCCGCGAGGCGCGTGACCTCCACCTCGGTGAGCAGGTCCAGCAGCGCCGACCCGGTCACCAGGGAGGTGCCCGCGAGGTCCTCCGGCGTCAGCGACGTCAGGTCGCGCAGCTCGGTCACCGCGCCGGGCACGGCGGCGTGGGCGAGCAGGTCGGGGTCGCGGTCGGTCAGCACCCAGCGGTGCGGGGTGAGCAGCCGTGGGGACAGCCACCGCGCCATCGACCCGGTGCCGCTGCCCAGGTCACGGATGACCAGGTCACGGGCACCGAGGTGGGCGCGGAGCGGGATCAGCAGGTCGTCGGCACGGGCGTCGGCGTCGGCGGGCTCACGCAGCGCCAGCCACTCGCGGGAGAAGTCACTCATCGCCCTTTTACACGCGGTGACGGGCCCGGCGGTTCAGAAAGTTCCGGTTCAGAACCGTCCTGCGGTGGCATGCGTATTCAGGTACGACCAGATCTTGGGAGGAACCAGTGGCAGCACCGACCGCACCGACGCTCGAGAGCCCGCGCACGCCCGTCGCACCCGGGCCCGCGCCGCGGTCCTCACGGCGGCCGCTGCCTCCTTTCGTGCCGCTGACGATCGCGATGGTCGCCCTGGTGGCACTGCTCGCGGCGCTGACCTGGGTCGCCGGGCTGAAACCGCCGGGCTGGCTCGCGGCGGTCGCGTTCGCGGTGGCCGGGTGGGCGGTGCTCGCCGAGGCGCTGCCGCGGTTCGGGGTGCGCCGGTTCGGGCCGGCCGACATCGTGACGCTGACCCGGTCCGTCCTGGTCGGGGGCGTGGTCGCGTTGATCGCCGACACCAGCCACCCGCGTGGGTCGGTGTGGCCGCTGGTCGTCATCGCCTCGGTCGCGCTCGCCATGGACGCGGTCGACGGCAAGGTCGCGCGGCGCACGGGGACCGCGTCGGAGTTCGGCGCTCGGTTCGACATGGAGGTCGACGCGTTCCTCATCCTGGTGCTGAGCGCGTTCGCCGCGACCCAGCTGGGCTGGTGGGTGCTCGCGATCGGCGCCATGCGGTACCTGTTCGTCGCGGCGGCCCGGCTGTGGCCGTGGCTGCGGGCGCCGCTGCCGGTGCGGATGAGCAGCAAGGCGGTCGCGGCGGCGCAGGGCATCGTGCTGACGGTCGCCCTGGTGCTCCCCCACACCGTCGCCGTCGTGCTCACCGCGGTCGCGCTGGCCGCGCTGACCTGGTCGTTCGCCCACGACATCCGCTGGCTGCACCGGCACCGGGACACCGCGCCGGCCGTGAAGAAGACCGAGGCCGGCGACGAGTCACCGCGGCGCAGGCGGGTGCTGACCACCCTCGGCTCCCTGCTCGTCCTGTTCGCGCTGCTGGCGCCGAACGAGCTGAGCGCGCTCACCCCCGCCACGTTCGCCCGCATCCCCGTCGAGGGCCTGGCGGTCGCCGCGCTCGTCCTGGTGCTGCCGCCCCGGTCCCGCTGGGTCGCCGCGGCGCTGACGGGGGTCGGGCTCGGCGTGCTCACGATCCTGAAGCTGTTCGACATGGGCTTCCACGAGACGCTCGCCCGCCCGTTCCACCCGGTGTACGACTGGACGTTCCTCGGCCCGGCCGTCGACTTCCTGAACGACTCCGTCGGCTGGTTCGGCGCGGTCGGGGCGGTCATCGTCGCCGCGTTGCTGGCAGCTGGGCTGATCGTGGGCATGACGCTGGCGGCGCTGCGCCTGACCCGGCTCGCGGTCGGCAGGCGTTCGACGGCGACGCGCGGGGTGGCCGTGCTCGGCGTGGTCTGGGTGAGCCTCGCGGTGCTGGGGCAGCCGGTCGCGGCGAACTCGGCGGCCAACGAGGTGTTCGACGACCTGCGCCAGGTGCGGGCCGACCTGCTCGACCCCGGCGTGTTCGAGCAGCAGGTGGCCAACGACCCGTTCCGGTACACGGCGGGCGCGAACCTGCTGCCGGAGCTGCGCGGCAAGGACGTGCTGGTCACGTTCGTCGAGAGCTACGGACGGGTCGCGGTGGAGGACCCGGCGGTCGCGCCCGGCGTCGACGCGGTGCTCGACCGCGGCACCGACCAGCTGCGCGCGGCCGGCTTCGAGGCGCGGAGCGCGTTCATGACCTCATCGACGTTCGGCGGCGGCAGCTGGCTCGCGCACGCGAGCCTGCAGGCCGGGCTGTGGGTGGACAGCCAGCCGCGGTACGACACCCTCACCTCCGGCGACCGGCTCACGCTGACCGGCGCGTTCAAGCGGGGCGGCTGGCGGACCGTCGGCGTCTCCCCGTCGATCACGCAGGACTGGCCGGAGGCGAAGTTCTTCGGCTACGACAAGGCGTACGTGAAGGACAACGTCGGCTACAAGGGACCGAACTTCTCCTACGCGAAGGTGCCCGACCAGTACTCGATGGCCGCACTGCAGCGCACCGAGCTCGCCCCGGCCGACCGCGCCCCGGTGATGGCGGAGATCGACCTGGTGTCGAGCCACATCCCGTGGACGCACCTGCCACGCATGATCGACTGGAACGACATCGGCGACGGCTCGGTGTACAAGCCGATGCCCGCGCAGGGCAAGTCGCAGGCCGAGGTGTGGTCGGACACGGGGAAGGTGCGCGAGGCGTTCGGCCAGTCCATCCAGTACTCGCTGAACACGCTGATCGGCTTCCTCACCACCTACGGCACCGACAACACGGTCATGGTCTTCCTGGGCGACCACCAACCGAGCCCGGTGGTCTCGGGCGACAACGCGTCGCACGACGTACCGATCACGATCGTCGCGAAGGATCCGGAGGTGCTCGACGCCGTGGCAGGCTGGGGCTGGGAGCCGGGCCTCAACCCGACCCCCGACGCCCCGCTGTGGCGGATGGACCAGTTCCGCGACCGCTTCCTGACGACGTTCGGATCCCGCCCATGACCCACCTGCTCCCCCTGCACACCTCGGCCGACGCACGGGGCCACACGGTCGCCGTCCTCCCGGTGGGCAGCTTCGAGCAGCACGGCGCGTTCCTGCCACTGGCGACCGACACGGTGATCGCGATGACGATCGCCCGGTCGGTCGCCGACGCGTACCCCGTGCTGCTGCTCCCCCCGGTCACCATCTCCTGTTCGCACGAACACGCGGCCTGGCCGGGCACGGTGAGCATCTCGGCACCGACGCTGTACGCGATCGTCCGGGACGTCGCGGAGTCGTTGCGGCACAGCGGAATCCGCAAACTCGTGCTCATCAACGGCCACGGCGGCAACTACGTGCTGGGCAACGTGGTCCAGGAAGCCACCGCCCGCGGCGAACGCATGGCCCTGTACCCGACGGAGGTCGACTGGCTCGCGGCCCGCGCCGCGGGTGGCGTCGAAACCGGCCCGGACACGGACATGCACGCCGGCGAGCTGGAGACTTCCCTGCTGCTGCACGCACACCCGTCACTGGTCCCGCCCGACTACGCGACACACGACGAACGCGCCGACGACCGCAACCGCATGCTCACCTTCGGACTGGGCCCGTACACGGAGTCCGGCGTGGTCGGCCACCCATCACTGGCAACGGCCGGGAAGGGCAAAGGCGCCCTGGCCCACCTGACAGCGGTGTTCGCGGACGTACTGGCAGCACTCAACCACTGAACTACTGCGAGCGAGCGGCGGATGCCCTGAATGTGTCGTTCAGGGCATTGAGCGCGGACCCAACAGCCCACGGCGAAAGCCGCCCACAAGGGGCTCCCTGCCCATCCCAGAGACCTGCGCGTCCGGCGAGGCCTCCGGAGGGCAAGAAGCCCGTCCGGCGAGGACAAAGTCAATGTGGCGGATGCCCCCTACGCCAGGTGCGGCAGCAGGTGGTCGAGACGTTCCCGCTTGGTCCGCAGGTAAGGCAGGTTGTCGTCGTTGGGGGCGATCAGGATCGGAACCCGTTCCTTGACCACAATCCCGTTGCGGCGCAACGAGTCCAGCTTCTCCGGGTTGTTCGACAGCAGTCGCACCTCGGCCACCCCGAGATCACGCAGGATCTCAGCGGCGACGTCATAGTCCCGAGCGTCGACCGGAAGCCCGAGCGCGAGGTTGGCCTCGACGGTGTCGAGACCACCCTCCTGCAACCGCATCGCCTCGAGCTTGGCGAGCAGGCCGATGCCCCGGCCCTCGTGCCCGCGCAGGTACAGGACGACCCCCGCGCCCTCGGCGACCACCGCGCGCATCGCGGCGGCGAACTGGTCGCCGCAGTCGCAGCGGGTCGACGCGAACACGTCGCCCGTCAGGCACTCCGAGTGCAGTCGGGTCAGCGCCGTGGTGCCCGCCACCTCGCCGTACACCAGCGCCACCTGCTCGTGGCCGTGCGCGTCCAGGTACCCGACCGCGCGGAACGGACCGTACGCGGTCGGCAGCCGGGTCTCCGTGACCCGTTCCACCATGCTGGCCAGGTTCGTCATGCCACCCTCTCACGTCTGCGGACGAGCATCAGCGCGCCCGGCAGGCTCGCAACGAGCCCCAGCAATCCGTATGCCACCGCCGCCGTCAGTCCCTGCGCGGCCCCGAGCCCGGCGGCGGCGAACATCAGCGCCGTCACGCCCTCCCTCGGGCCCCACCCGCCGACGTTCACCGGCAGTCCCATCGCCAGCAGTGCCACCACCACGATCGGCAGCAGCTGTTCGGCCGACTGCGTCGCCCCCGCCGCCTTCATGGCGATCAGGAACAACGTGATGTGCCCGGCCAGTGCCGCCGAGGACAGCAGCGCGACCCCCGGCCACGCGTTCCGCGCCAGCAGACCGTTGCGGACGTCGTCGATCGTGCGCCGCCACCGCGACCCGGTACCGATCCACCGCCGCGCGGCCAGGTAGGCGACCACGAGCACCGCCAGCCCGGCACCGAGCACCATGCCGATGTCGCGTGCGGGCCCCGCCATGAGCACGACGACCCCCGCCACGACCACCACGACCTGCCCGGCCATCCGCTCCAGGACGACGGCACGGACACCCGCGCCGACGTCGCCTTCCTGCTTGCCGTGCTCGACCGCGCGCTGGACGTCACCCAGCACCCCGGCGGGCAGCACCGCGTTCAGGAACAGCGCGCGGTAGTAGTCCGCGACCGCCCTGCCGAGCGGCAGCCGCAGCCCGAGCCTGCGTGCGACCAGGCACCACCGCCACGCGCACAGGACCGTCGTCGCGAGCCCGATGCCGAGCGCGGCGAGGAGGTCCGCCGCGTCGATGACCTTCAGCCCGGCGACGAAACCGCCGGTGCCGAGCTTCCACATCAGGGCGACGACGATCGCGACGCCGATGCCGAGCTTGAGCCAGGCCCACAGTTTCCCGGAGCGCCTGCGTGGCGCCACCCGTTCGACGGCCGGGGCCACGGGGTGCACCGGCGACACGTCGGCGCCGGGCTCCGCCCAGGCTTCCGGAGCGGTCTCGCGCTCCCCCAGCACCGCGGTCATCGCAGCACCCCCGCGAGCCGCTTCGCCGCGGTGGGCCAGTCCTCGACCACGCGGGCACGGGCCGCCTCGCGCAGCCGCTCGCGCAGTTCCGCGTCGGTGAGCCAGCGGCGCAGCGCCGCGGTCAGCGCGGGCACGTCGTCGGCCGGGACGAGCATGCCGCCCGACGACGTGCCGGGGCCGAGCGTGTGCGGCAGCGCGTCGACGTTCGTCGTGAGCACGGGGATGCCGCGCACGAGCGCCTCGGTGATCACCATGCCGAACGTCTCCCGCCGCGACGGCAGGACGAGCAGATCGGTCTTGGCGAACGTGGCGTCGAGGTCCGCGTCCGGCAGCGGACCCGCGATGATCATCTTGTTGCTGATCCCGAGCTTGTCGACGAGCCCCTGCACGCGCCGGGCGTGGCCGGGGTCGCGGCGCACCGAGCCGACGCAGACACACGTCCACGGCAGGTCCGCGAGGTTCGCGAGCGCCTGCGCGAGCACGTCGTGGCCCTTGCGCTGGGTGACCGAGGCGAGGCACAGCAGCTGGTCGCCCGCGTCGGTGCCCGCCGCCCTCGGCGCGGGGTCGGTGCCGGGCGGCGCCGTGCGCACCCGCTTCGGGTCCAGGCCGTGGTGCGCGATGGCGCGGCGGGCCGCCCACTCGCTGGTGGCGACGACCGCGCTCGCGGCCCGCAGCACCTCGCGCTCGCGCCGGTCGAGGCCAGCGGCCCGTTCCGGCTGCACCCCGGTCTCGTCGGCGAGCTGCAGGTGGAGGAGCACGACGAGCTTCAGCCTGCGGGTGTGCGGCACCACGACCTCCGGCACCCCGCACGCGACCAGTCCGTCTATCAGAGCAACGGACCCGTCGGGGATCTCGGCGAGCGTGTCCGCGAGCGCGACCCGCGCCTTCGTGGACGGGGTGGGCCAGCGGCCTGCCACCGGCACCTTGTCGAGGCCGAGGAGGTCGCACATGCGCCGGTCGTAGGTGTTGCCACCACTCGCGACCGTCACGTCGTCGATGTCGGCGGGCACCACGAAGGGCGTCACAACGCCCGCCGGTAGCTCGCCCAGGCCACATGGGACTCGCGCAGCGTCACCGAGATCTCGGCCAGCCCGCGTGCGCCATCGCCGAGCGATCCCTTCTGGACGCGGTCGGCGAGCCGATCCGCGATCACCTTCGCGAGGAACTCGGTCGAGGTGTTGGTCCCGGCGAACTCCTCGACCTCGTCGAGGTTGCGGTAGTTCAGATCTCCCAGCACCGCGCCCAGTTCCGCGGTGGCGAGTCCGATGTCGACCACGATGTTGTCCGCGTCCAGCTCGGCGCGGGAGAAGGTGGCGTCCACCACGAAGGTCGCGCCGTGCAGTTTCTGGGCAGGCCCGAACACCTCCCCGGTGAAGCTGTGCGCCACCATGATGTGGTCACGGACGGTGAGGCTGAACAACCTGCGCCTCCTACGCTCGACTCAGTCGCTGTCGTAGGTAACACGCAGGCAGAGGGCGGACGGTTCATCACTGATCATCGCGGGCAACGCCGCAGGTAGTTCATCGAACCGGCACTCGGCGGTCACCAGCGCGTCGAAGCCGGGATCGGCCAGCAGCTCGAGCGCCACGGCCAGCCGCTCGCCGTACGAACGCGGCCGGTTGGGCGAGATCGTCCCGACCTGGCTGCCGCGGATCGTCAGGCGCCGCGAGTGGAACCACTCCCCCAGCGGCACGGCCACCGGACGGTCCCCGTACCAGCTGAGCTCGACGCACACCCCTTCCGGCCGCAGCAGTTCGAGCGCCCGGCCGAGCCCGGCCGCCGAGGCACTGGCGTGCACGACGAGATCGCAGTCGCCGAGCGCGTCCCCTGGCACCGCGAAGTCCACCCCGATGGCCTCGGCGATCTTCGCCCGCGCTGGGTCGATGTCCACGAGCTGCACCCGCACCGCGGGCAACCGCCCCAGTATCGCCGCGACCGACGCCCCCACCATCCCGGCGCCGACGACGGCCAGCCGGTCCCCGACCTGGGGCGCGGCGTCCCAGACGGCGTTCAGCGCCGTCTCCACCGTCCCGGCGAGCACCGCCCGCGCGGCGGGCACCCGGTCGGGCACGACGGTGACGGCGGTGGCGGGCACGACGTACCGGGTCTGGTGTGGATAGAGGCAGAAGACGGTGCGCCCCAGCAGTTCACCAGGCCCCTGCTCGACCTCGCCGACGTTGAGGTAGCCGTACTTCACCGGCGCGGGGAACTCGCCCTCCTGGAACGGCGCGCGCATGATGTCGTGCTGGCTCGCGGGCACCCCGCCGCGGAAGACGAGCGACTCGGTGCCGCGGCTGACCGCGGAGTAGACGGTGCGCACGAGGACGTCGCCGTCGCCGGGCGCGGGCAGCTCAACCGTCCTGATCTCCCCGTGTCCGGGTTCGCGCAGCCAGAACGCCCGTTCCATCCTCGGCCCTCCCGGTCCTCGTGTCCCAGCGGACACCGTAGGCCATCCCCGGCGTGAGATCGGTGAACGACGCCTGGACCTCGCCAGCCGCGTCGGCGTGGACGGGGACCCCGTCGGTGGCGGACGCGAAGTCGCGGGGGTGGACGTGTTCGAACGCGGTGATCCGCCCCGGCACGCGGCGGCGGTCGAAGCGGACACGGAGGTCGAGGGTGGCGCACGGGTGCTCGAGCACGACCGCGAACCACGGCCGGGCGTGTTGTTCGCGGCCGAGGCGGGCGCGCAGCGCCACGTCGTGGGACTGGCCGAGCTGCAACGGGTCCGGCAACCGCAGGGAGTACGCGCCGCGGCGGCCGCCCCTGGGGGTGAGGGTGCCGCCGTGGAACATGTCGACACCGAGGGCCGCCGCCGCGGTGACCATGATGTCCACTTCGGACAGATCGTCGACGTCGGCGACGATGCGGCGTTGTTCAAGGACCTCAGGGCGCTCGCGGTCGAGGGCGAGGGTCGTGCGCAGTTCGGCGGTGTGCCACCGGGTGGCGCCGTGCGAGCGGGAATTCTGGTTCGGCGCGAACGCGGCCGCCAGCTGCGCGAGGTGCTGAATTCCGTCGTCGATTCTTCTGCGGGCCGTGCGCGGGTCGCGGTTGAGCTTCTCCGCGGCCAGGTTGACGCGATCTTGGTAAAGCGGGAGCCGTGCGTCCGGGGCGATCGCGAACGCCGCCATCACGGCGACGCGGAGATCCGGCGGCAGCTTCTTCGCCCAGTTCCCCAGTCGCTCCCCCACCTTGTGCCGAATCTCGGCCGGGCCGTCCGAATCGGTCACCTCGCACACCGTCCGCAACGTGGTGCCGACTCTCTCGTCGATGCGGCTGACGAACAGGCCGCGGCCTTTGCGCAACACCTTCAGATCGCTGATCAGGTCCGTCAGGACGGCTGTCATTCGACCTCTCCTCCCACACCTCACCTCGCCAGTCGCACCGCGACGGCACAATGTTTCCCGCGAGACATGGATGAGAACTGCATAGAACCTGCAGACGACGGACCGTCGGATTGTCACGAACTCGGGGAATTCAGGTGATTTCCCGCCGGGCCCGTTCCTCGGCGACCATCACCGGGTCGAGCACGATGCCCTGTTCCGCCGCCTGCGCCCATCTGGCCTGCGCGTCCGCCGGGCGGCCTGCGACGAACGCCACGTTGCCGAGGCCGGTCCCGGCCCGCACCGCCTCGAACGTGCTCCCGCTGCGCTCGCAGCTCTCCAGCGCGGCCAGATAGGACGCGTGCGCCGCCGCGAGCCTGCCCGCGCAGAAATGGGCCCACCCGAGGCAGTTGTGGGTCATGGTGATGTCGAGGTCCAGGCCCATGGCGACGAACGTGGTGAGCGCCTCCCCCGCGCGGGTGACCGCGGTGTCCTGCTCGCCCATGGCGGTCTCGACGAGTGCCATGCCGCGCAGCGTGATCGCCGCGTTCCGCTCCGCCCCCTCGGCCCGGTAGAAGTCGAGCGCGGTGGCGAGGTTCGCCAGGGCCGACCGGTGGTCGCCGCGGTAGTGCTCGACCCACGCGTAGTTCGCCAGCGTCGTGTTGACGCCGTGCCGGTCTGCCAGCTCCCGGAACCGGGCGAGCGCCTGCTGGTAGTACTCCTCGGCACCCGCGAGGTCACCGCGGTCGATGGTCGCCACCCCGAGGTTGTTCAGCGTGACCGCCTGCGCCCACACGTCCCCCGACGCGTCGGCGGCGGCGAGCGCGATCCGCTGGCTGTCGATCCACGGGTCCCACAGCTTGGCCAGGAAGAAGAAGCTGCGCAGCGAGAACGCCAGCTGCCAGCAGTACACGTGCGACCCCAGCTCGAACGCGACCCGGCACAACGCGACGAGGTTGCGCCACTCCGCGCGGAACCAGGCGATGGCGGCGTCGGTGTCCGGATGCGTCCGCACCGGCCCCTGCTGGCCGGTGAACGTCACGTCCCTGCGGTACCGCGTGGGCGCGAGCAGCCGGTCCGCCGCGTCCGCGGCACGCAGTTCCGCCTCGACGAGCCGCGTGACGGCCGCGGTCCGCACGTCGGGGTCGATCTCGGCGGCGACCTCGGTGGCGGCGAAGCTGCGCAGCAGGTCGTGCCAGTGGTAGCGCCCGGACGCGGACTGGAAGATCAGGTGCCCGTCCCGCAGCTTCGCCAGCAGCCGCTCGGCCGCGAGGACCGGCAGGCCGGCGAGCACGGCGGCCGCGGGCAGGTCGAGGTCGGCGCCGGGGTGGGCGGTGAGCAGCCCGAGGAGCGTCCGCTGGTCGGCCGGCATGGTCGAGGAGGACACGCGGAACGCGGCGGCGACGCTGCGTTCGCCGTCGTCCAGCTCCTGCAGCCGATCCGCCTCGGCACCGAGGCGCGCACCGAGATCGGCGAGCCGCCACGACGGGTTGGCGAGCAGCCGCGCCGCCGCGACCCGGATCGCCAGCGGCAGGCGGCCGCACAGGTCGACCACGTCCGCGAGCGCGTCCTCGTCGTCGGCGCGTTCCCGCAGCAGGGAGCGCAGCAGTTCCGCACCGTCCTCGGCGGCCAGCAGCCCGAGGGGCACGTGGTGCGCGTCGTCGAGCGCGGCGAGGCGGTGCCTGCTGGTGACGAGCACCCGGCACTTCTCCTCCGCGGGCAGCAGCGGCAGCACCTGGCGAGCGCTCTCGGCGTTGTCGAGGACCACCAGCACCGCGCGCCCCCGCAGCCGGTCCCGGTACATGCCCGCCCGGTCGTCGACGTCCGGCGGCACGGCCTCGCCCGGCACGCCGAGCAGCCGCAGCAGCCGGTCGAGTGCCGCTTCGGGCGGCACCGGCGGCACGTCGGGGGTGTGCCCGTGCAGGTCCATGAACAGGACGCCGTCGGGGTACGCGGCCTCGACCCGCCTGCCGCACCACACGGCGAGCGCGGTCTTCCCCACGCCCGCCATGCCGGTGACCACACAGGTGCCCGCGTCGCCACGCAGTGCCGCGAGCACGGTCGCCACCTCCTCGGCCCGCCCGGTGAAGTGCGAGGTCACCGCCGGCAGCCCGAAGGAGGTCCTGGTGCTGCCGTCCGACCGGGTGGCGCGCCTGCGGCCGCCCGCGTCGGACAGCAGCGCGGTCAGCGCACCGCCGGTCCGCAGCACCTCGTCGCACAGCGCGGCGAGCGACGGGTTCGGCAGCGAGGTGCCGTTCTCGACCTTGCTGAGATAGCCCTTCGAGTAGTGCACGCGCTCCGCGAGCGCCCCCAGCGAGATCCCGGCATCCTGCCGCAGCCTGCGGAGCTCACCCCCGAACGTGGCACTCCCAGCCATGCCGAACCTCCCGCGCGTCGCCACGATTATGACGGCGAACCCCATGTTCAACCGGCGAGTGCGACCCCGAGGACCACCCCGACCACCGCGAGCCAGAACGCCACCCTGAGCAATGTCCGCAACGAGATGAAGACAGTCATCCGCAACTCCGTTCTCCTGTGTCACACCAGAAGAGTGCGGCCGAGGGGACGGTGATACAACGCGTTGCCCGTTTCCACCTTCGCCGTCGGCACGGGGAAACTACCCGGCACGAGTCCGCCGGATCCGGACGCCGAGGAGCACCCCGAGGACGGCCGTCGTCGCGGTCAGCACACCGATCGCCAGCGCCCACGGCCCCAGGCCGTGGGACCACAGCCAGTCGTCCGGCAGGCCGCCGCCGGTGCCCGTCAGGTCGACCGTGCCCGCCCCGGCCGCGTACCCCCAGCGGGCGGGGAACAGCCACGACAGCTCCGCCAGCACCACCCGCCCGGTGACCGGGACCATGCCGCCGCACAGCACCAGCTGGGCCATCACGGTCACCACGAGCACCGGCATGGCCTGCTCCGCCGACCGGACCAGCGCCGACCCGAGCAGCCCAAGCAGGCACGACGCGAGCGCGGTCGCCCACACCGCCACCAGCAGCTCGGCCGTCGGACCCGGCAGCAGGACACCGTCGGACGGCCCGGGTTTGACCGCCACCAGCACGGCCACCAGCAACGCCGCCTGCACGGCGCAGACCACCGCGAACACCAGCACCTTCGCGCAGGCGTAGGCAGCGGGCAGCACCCCGGCTGCCCGTTCCCGCAGGAGGATGTCGCGCTCGCCGATCACCTCACGCGCACCCGCCGCACCGCCCATGAACGCCGCGCCGACGAACACCAGCACGAGGATCTGCCCCGCCTCCACCGCTTCGAAGGCGTTCGCGTTGCGCAGTCCCGCGGTGCCGGGCACGGCCAGTGCGAGCAACCCGAGCAGCACCGGGAGCGCGGTGAGGAACGCCGCGTACCCGCGATCGGCGACGATGAGCCTGGCGTGGCGCCCGCACAGCACCCCGGTCTGCCGCGCCACCGCATGACCACCGGGTGGCGCGGGCATCGCACGCCGGGTGGGACGCGGCGTGGCCGCGCTCTCCGGGCGGATCGGGTCCGGGCCGGCGGTGACCCCCGACGCGACCATCGCGAACACGTCGGCCCAGTCGTTCGTGCCGAAGCGGTCGGTCAGCCTGCCAGGCGGGCCGTGGTAGACCGGGATGCCGCCCGGTGCGAGCACGACGACGGTGTCGCACTGGTCGAGGCTCGCGACGTTGTGCGTCACCACCACGACGGCCCGGCCCGCGTCCGCGATGTTCCGCAGGGTCGTCATCAGCTGCCGGTCCAGCGCCGGGTCCAGTCCCGACGTCGGTTCGTCGAGCATCAGCAACGACGGCGAGGTCAGGAGCTCGAGCGCCACCGACACCCGTTTCCGCTGGCCGCCGGACAACCGCGCGACCCGGGTGCCGGCGTGCTCGGTCAGCCCGAGCTCGGCAAGCGTCGCGTCGACGATGTCGCGGCGCGCCGCGGGCCCCGTGTCACCCGGCAGCCGCAGCATGGCCGAGTAGCGCAGCGCCTGCCGCGCGGTGAGCAGCCGGTGCACGAGGTCGTCCTGCGGCACCAGGCCGATCCGCCCGCGCACGGCCGCGTACTCGTCGTGCAGGTCGTATCCGTCGTAGTGCACGGCGCCCGTGTCGGGCCGCAGCGCGCCGGTCAGCACCTTCAACAGGGTCGACTTGCCCGCGCCGGACGGGCCGACGATCGCGACCAGCTCACTCGGCCGCACCGTCAGGTCGACGCCCGCGAGCAGCACACGGCCGTTCGGCAGCGTGTACCGGACGTCGTCGGCGACCAGGGTGGCGTCCGACGTGCCGGCAGGCATGAGCCCGTCGCCCGCGACGACGAGGTCGGTGCCGCCGAAGGTGAGGCGGTCGCCGTCGGTCACCACGGCCTCGCCCGCCACGAGCACCCCGTTGACGACCACCCCGTTGCGGCTGCCGAGGTCGCGGAGCAGCCACCCGTCCGCGCGCCGGTCGAGCCGGGCGTGGTGCCGGGAGACGCGGACGTCGTTGACGACGACGTCGTTGTCCGCGGCCCGGCCCACGGTCAGCACGTCCGGCCTGCCGACGTGCCGGGCAGGCGGTGGATCCAGTGCCAGTTCGACGGTCTGCCCGTCGGCGGCGTCGGCCAGCCGGATCGTCAGCCGGTCGTGCACCGGGCTGCGGTGCAGCCGCTCGCGGTCGATCCACGAACCGTGCGCGCTGCCGGTGTCGCGCACGATCCACCCGTCGTGGTACCCGATCCGCAGGTGCCTGCGCGACACCCTCGGGTCGTCGAGCTGGACGTCGCACTCGTCGTCGCGTCCGATGAGGACTGTCGAGTCCGGACCGAACCGCCACGAGCGCGCCCCCAGCCGCACCACCAGTTCCGGTGCCCTGTCCCGCATCGGGTCAGCCCGTCGGGGTGGTGGTCTCGGTGGGCATCTCCCCGGGAAGCCCGAACAGGGTCGGCTCACCGAGCACGATGATCCCGGTGTCCCAGCACCCGACGTCCTGCACGGTGCTCCACTGGATCTTCAGCCGGAGCACGCCGCTGAGGTCGAGATCGATCGGGATCGGCGTGCCCAGGACGACGGTTTCGCTGAACACGGGCCGGTTGTCCGCGAAGATCTCCAGCTGGACCGCGGCCTCCGCGTGCTCGGAGGTGTCGTCGAGCGCCGTGGTCGCGGTGAGCTGCCGGAACCCCTTCGCGAGGTTGTACTCGACCTCACCGGAGCTGCCGCAGCCGTCAACCTCGGCGTTGAGGCTGTGCAGGTAGGTCTTGCCCGCCAAGGACGACGCGCCGGTGCCGTCGCCGTACCAGTTCCCGCTGACCGGCAGGAGTTCGTCCAGGTACACCTGCATGGCGTCGCGGGCGACCGTCAGCGTGATCCGCCCGTCCAGGTCCTCCCCGGCCGCGGGTACCTGCTCCACCACCGTGCCCGCTTCGGCGCCCTGCTGGATGGAGTCCACGATCTCGACGTCCACAGTGGACGGAAGCTGGTCCTGCGCCTCGGCGATGGTCATGCCGACCAGGTCCGGCGCGGTGGTCAGCGCCGCCTCCGTGGTGGCCGTGGTCGGCGCCACCGTCCCCTCGGCGTCATCGGCCACGGGCTCCGCCGTGCCCTGCTGTCCACCCCGGTCCGCACCCACCTCGCCCACGGGCCGCAGCGCGGCGTAGGCCACGCCACCACCGACCAGCGCGAGCACCAGCACCGCGACGAGTGCCCACACCTTGCCGCGCTTGCGTTTCGCGGGTGGCGCCGCCACCGGACCCAGCGGCCGACCTGGCGGTCGCGCCGGGACGATGCCCATCTGGGTGGACAGCTGTCCCTGCGCCGGTGCCGGCGCGGGCGGCGAGGTCAGCCGTTGCGCGACGGGGTGGTCGAGCAGCTGCGGCGCGAGCGCGTCGAGCAGCGTCGCCACCTGCTGGGCGGACTGCGGCCTGCCGCGCGGGCTCTTCCTGAGCAGCCAGCTGATCACGTCCCACAGGTCGTCCGGGATGCCCTGCGGCCTGC
This sequence comes from Actinophytocola algeriensis, assembly GCF_014203735.1. Lineage (GTDB taxonomy): Bacteria > Actinomycetota > Actinomycetes > Mycobacteriales > Pseudonocardiaceae > Actinophytocola > Actinophytocola algeriensis. Next base: position 514,662 of record NZ_JACHJQ010000002.1, read on the forward strand.
CCGGTTCCTGCTCGGCGTGCTGGCGGATCACGGCGAGCATCGAGCCGCCCGCGAACGGGGTGACACCACAGCACAGCTCGTACAGGACGATGCCGAGCGAGTACAGGTCGGCGGCCGGGGTCGCTTCGAGCCCCTCGGCCAGTTCGGGCGCCACGTACTGCGGGGTGCCCGCGAGCAGCGAGCTGCGCCCGATGTCGGACCCGCTGACCAGCCGCGAGATCCCGAAGTCGGTGAGCCGCGGCGTCGTCCCGGCCATCAGGATGTTCTCCGGCTTGACGTCCCGGTGCACGACTCCGGCGGCGTGCACGGCCGCGAGCGCGGACGCGACGCTCGCGCCGATCCGCGCGACCTCGGACGGCAGCAGCGGCCCGGACCGGGTGAGGTGACCCCGGAGGTCGCCGCCGCGGACGAGGTCCATCACGATCGCGACGGTCTCGCCCTCGACGACGAGATCGTGCACGCCGACCAGGTTCGGGTGCCGCAATCCGACGAGGATCGACCTTTCCTGCAAAAACCGGGCGACGACGTCCGGATTTCCCGTCAGGTCGCTGCGCAGCACCTTGAACGCGAACTCCTGCCCCTCCGGGTCGGCACCGGCGTACACCTGCCCCATCGCCCCGCTGCCCAGCGATTCCCCCAGCCTGTAACGACTTCCGAGCGCGCGTTCCATGTGTTTCCCTCTTCGTGGCTCGAAGCTGTCTGTCGCGCTTACCGTCAGCAAACGGCCCGGCATTGTTTCCAAGCCGACGGGAATAGCCGGGAAGTTGTCCTTATTCTGTCTTCTTCCGGCCGCCGAAGAACTGGTCCACAACAGACATCACCTGCAGCACCGGGTACGGGAGGCGCACGATTCCCTGTGCCGTGGTTGCCTTGACGGACAGGTCGACGTTCAGGCCGAGCCCGCTGCGCAGGGCCCGCGCCGCCTCGTTGACGAGCGTGGTGGCTCGCCTGCCGTCACCGGTCATCGCGTACGCGATGCCGAGGTCCAGCTGCGTCTCCAGCGTCTCGGGGTGGAACCGGCCGAGCGCCACCGCCTGTTCCGGCAGCAGTGCGGCCAGCACGTCCCGCTGGCGCGTGAACTCCTTCAGCTGCCCGTGTGCCTGCGCGATCCCGAAGCGGAGCCGGAAGAGCAGGCGGTGCGCGCCGAGCCGGTCGCGGACGAGCGCCTCGGTCTCCGCGAGGGCGCGCAGCGCCTCGTGCGGTTTGCCCAGCGCGATCAGTGCCCGGTCGGCACGCACGCGGGCGGCGAGCGCGATCACGCTGTCCGGTCCCCACCGGCCGCGGTACTCGGCCGCGAGGTCCCGCAGCGCCTCCTCGGACCGCTGCCAGTCGGCGGGTCTCCCGTCCAGTTCGGTCAGGTCGAGCGTGAGGAACGCCTCCGCCCACACGCTTTCCGCCTCCAGGCACGTGGCGTGCGCGTGTCTGCCCTCGTCCCGGAAGCGCTGCCTGACTTCGTCAGCGAGCTGTCTCGCGCCGCGTGCGTCCCCGGTCAGCTGCCGCAGCCGGGCCAGTTCGAGCGTCGCCGAGGGTGCCAGCTCGTCCCGCATGGGGCCGGGTGGCGCGGCGCGCAACTCCGTGACGGCCGGTGCGACGATCGCGAGCGCGTCCTTGATCCCGCCACGCAGTGCGATCGCCGACGCGAGCGCCAGCTGCGTGCGCACCCGGTCCTCCGCCCCGGTTTCGGTGCCGAGCCAGGCGGGCGGCTTCGCGATCAGGTCCGTCCAGTAGGCGGCGTCGGCCGCGACGTGTTCACCGCTCTGGTCGAGTGCCTGTGCGAGGAGGAGCCTGGCGCGGTGGCGGGCGCGCTCGTCGCCGGTCGTCTCGGCGCGGGCCAACGCCTGCCGCGCGTGCCGTTCGGCATCCTCGGGGCGACCGCACGCCAGCTCGATCCTGGCCGCGGTCACGAGGTCCGTCACGGAGGCACCGCCGGACACGGCGAGGAGCGCGGACAGGACCGGGAGCGCCGCGACGGGGTCGCCGTTCGCCTCGGCGACCGCGACGACGTGCCGCAGCAGGCGTTGCCGGGCACCGGTCGGCACGGCCGGGTTCTCCCCGAGCTTCCGCGCGTGCGCGCCAAGGTGCGGGTCCACGCCGGACAGCCGCGGCACGAGCGCCGCGGCGACCTCGGCGGGCACCGTGTCGTCGACGGGGAGCACGCCACTGCTGACGAGCGCGTGCACCGACCACGACGTGCCGACCACGTGCAGCAGGCCCCGCTCCACGAGCTGGGCGACGTCGTGGGGAGCGGCCGAGGCGACCGCGGGAGGAAATGGCAGCGGCGCCAGCACCGCGGCGGCCCGCAGCACGTTCCGCGCGCCGGGTACCAGGGACGCGAGCTCGCGGCGGACCGCGTCGTCCGCCTCGGCGGGCACGGCGTCGAGGAGGTCCGAGGTGAGCGGACCCGCGCGGAACCGCACGGCGTTGGCGGCCATCCGGACCGTCAGCGGGTGACCGCCGCAGCGCGCCACGAAACCGGCGACCGCGGCCCGCTCCTCCTCGCCCGTCGCCCCGAAGAGCCCCGCCGCCTCGTCCGCGTCGAGCCCCGGGAGGGCGACCTCGGTGAGGTCGCCGTGCGGGCTCACCGCGCGGCCGGTGAGGATCGCACGCACGTCACGCGCGGGGATCACCAGCTGTCCCAGTACGTCCTCCGGCAAGGCGGCAGGCACGTCGTCGACGATCCACAGCACCCGCCGCCCGGCCAGCTCGGCGGCGACCATCGCGCGCAACCGGTCCGGCTCGACCCCGTCGGTCGGCAGCAGCAGCGTGTCCCTGGCGATGGTCCGCAGCTGGTCGGTGAACTGCCCGACGACGTCTGCCGGTTCGCCAGGCGCCAGCGCGATCCAGAAGACACCGCCGGGGTAGGCGTCGCGGTACAGGTAGGCGTAGCGGGCGGCGACGGAGGTCTTGCCGCCACCGGGCAGGCTCGTGACCACGACCGTCCGCGCCGGTGACGGCTCGTGCACACCGGGGTGGTCCGTCGCGTGGAGCGCGGAGTGGATCTCCCACATCTGCGGGTACCGCCCGGCCACGGTCCGCTGCGACAGCGCCTGTTCCGGCAGCCGCGCAAGGTCGACCGGGTGCGGCGGCGCGCCGAACGGGCCGCGCACGGCCGCGACCTGTTCCGCGACCCGCGCCGCGATCCGGTCCACGGCGTCGTCGTCGCGCGGCACGGCGGCGTACCTGGCGTCCGCCAGCTCGACGGGTCGCACGTGGCCGGGCTCCCCCGGCTCCGGGTTGACCACGAGGACCCGGCGCCGGGGGTCGCCTTCGCGCTGGGCGGCGACGAACGCGGCCGTCAGCTCCCACTGGCACGCGTACCGCCGCGGGTACTCCTTCGTGTAGTACGCGAGCAGCACCTTCGACCCGGCGAGCGCGGCGACGAGTTCCTTGGTGATGCCACGGAAGTCGTCGATCCGCACGTCGCGGAACACCCGCAGGCCGCGCCGCGCCAGTGCGCGCTGGAGCCGTGCGCACTGCCGCTCCGCGCCGGGCGACGTGCGGGTGAAGCTCAGGAAGACGTCGTAGGTCTCGGTCGGCGCCGCGTGGAGTTCCTCGTCCGGTGTCGTCACGTGCCCTGTCCTCAGTAGACGGTCGCCGTGGTGGCCATGGCGTCGAACACCCAGCGGGCGGACGACCACTCCGTGTCGGGCGCCGACAGGTAGATGACGTAACCCAGCCCATTCTGCCGCCAGTACCGCCCGAACGCGTGCCGCGTGACGCCGTCCTTGACGAACGTGAACTCCCAGTCGACCGCGGCCTGGCCGAGGAAGTACGTCTCCGCGAGCCGGATGCGCTGGTACCCGTTCCGCACGTTCGGGTTGCCGCTCTCCCCGTTCTGGATCTCGGTCAGCAGCGGCACGGACGGCGGTGTGCTCGCCCCGAACCGCACGAACGTCCGGTCGTCGCCCGGGGCGGCGGCCTGCTGGTTGGCGGCCGATGGCGAGCCGCCAACCACCCAGCCCGCCGGGATCGACAGGGCCAGCCCGCCGGGACCGGACACCGTGTACAGGTCGTGTCCCGGTTCGTCCGCGGTGGCGGGCGGGTCGCCAGTTGTCGGCGGCGTCCGGTCCGGGGTGCCGGTGGCCGGCGGGTCCGCGTCGGGCTGGTCCGCCGAGCCGTCGCCCCAGCCGAAGCCGCTGCCGCCAGGGATCAGCGCCTGCCGGCCGAGCACGTGCCCGCACAGCTCGGCGATCGCCGCGGTGGCGGCCATGAGTTCGAGGCCGTCGGTCGAGTCCGAGTCCGAGATCGCCTCGAGCGCCTCGGCGTCCGGCCCGAGGCTGGGCGTCCCGTCGTAGCGGTCCGCGACGTCCGCGAGCGCGCCGGCCTGGATGAAAAGGAGGTTGTCGATGAATCCGTCGGCCGCGAGATATCGCTCACCCAGCTCGTCGAACTCCGCGCACACCTCGTTCTTCGTGGTGGGCCCGAACAACGAGCAGCCCGGGGCGAGCACCCCGATCGCCACCGTGCACGCCGCGACGGCAAACCTGCGCACCATGTCGGGACTCCCCTGCTCGACACCGTTTGCAGCAAGGTCGCACGGCGCGGCAGGGCTGATACGGGAAATTCCGGCGGACGGCGCGTTTGTCCACGATCTGGCAAGTTTCCCGGCCGGGGAAATACCGGGAAACAATGCCCGGCGGAAATCGGCGAGTGCGCCGGTCAGTCCTTCCCGGACTCGGCGACGCGAGCGTGGAGGCGGGTGCGGATCTCCTCCGGTGTGTAGGCGCGACGCTTGCGCTCCGCGCGCGCGACCGCGACTCCGGTCGCGGCGACCCCGGCGAGTCCGGCCAAACCGACGATCTTCCACCAGCGCACGGGCCTAGGCTACCTCCCGTGGCCGTATCACTTGACGAGGCAGTCGAACTCACCCGCACCGGGGACGTGTGGCTGTTCCGCGGCAGCACGGCGGCCGACCGCACCATCCGGCTGACCACCAACAGCCCGGTCAACCACGTCGGCATGGCCGTCGTGATCGAGGACCTGCCGCCGCTGATGTGGCACGCCGAGCTGGGCCGCTCCCTGCGCGACATGTGGACCGGTGCCCACCACCGCGGCGTGCAGCTGCACGACCTGCGCGAGGCCGTCGTCCAGTGGACCACCCGGTACCGGCAGCAGGCGTGGCTGCGGCAGCTCGAGCCGCCGGCGGACCGGACCATGGAGGACGCGGCGCTGCGTGCCGTCGCCCGGCTCGACGGCACACCGTTCCCGTCGACCGCGCGCCTGTTGTCCCGGTGGCTGGTCGGCCGCGCACCGATCCCGCGCACCCCGGCCTCCGACGCGACGCTCGAGACCGCGTACTGCGCGGAGGTCGTGGCACTCACCTACCAGGAGATGGGCCTGCTCCCGGCGAAGCGCCGCGCCAACTGGTACGACCCGGGCCGCTTCTGGAGCGGCGACGACCTCGAACTCGAGCAGGGTGCCCGCCTCGGCACCGAGATCGCCGTCCGGTAGTTTCACGAAAATTTCGGAATGCACCGCTCGGACTACAAAGCCTCGAGCGGCCCAACTTTCCTTTTCACGGTCACCGGAACTTTCCGATAATGTTCCGGAAATCCGGCATTGACATGACTTCCCCGGCGCACGCACAATCGTTGAAGCTGTCGCCGATCGCGATCGACTCGTCGCTCAGTGTTGCGCGAAAACCTGTGGTCTCACCTCCAGGAAACGAGCAGTCATGATCAGGAAATCCCTGCGTTCCACCGCAAGAAAGGCCTTGGTGCTCGCTGCCGCGGGCGCCACCGGCCTGGCCGGCGTGGTCGTCCTGTCCGGGACGGCCGTCGCCGCGACCACGCTCGGGGCCTCGGCCGCCGAGTCCGGCCGGTACTTCGGTACGGCCGTCGCCGCGAACCGGCTGAGTGAGACGGACTACGTCGGCGTGCTCAACGCCGAGTTCAACTCCGTCACGCCGGAGAACGAGATGAAGTGGGACGCGCTCGAGCCGAGCCGCGGTTCGTTCACCTTCGCCAACGCGGACCGCATCGTCACCCAGGCCCGCGGCCGCGGCGTGAGCGTGCGCGGGCACACGCTGGTGTGGCACCAGCAGTTGCCCGGCTGGGTCGGCGGCCTCGACACGACCAACCTCCGCTCGGCGATGACCAACCACATCAACCAGGTCATGGGGCACTGGCGCGGCCAGATCCACTCCTGGGACGTGGTGAACGAGGCCTTCGAGGAGAACGGCACCCGCCGCCAGTCGGCGTTCCAGCAGCGGCTCGGCAACGGCTACATCGAGGAGGCCTTCCGCGCCGCCCGCGCCGCCGACGCGAACGCGAAGCTCTGCTACAACGACTACAACACCGACGGCCAGAACGCGAAGAGCAACGCGGTCTTCGCGATGGTGCAGGACTTCAAGTCCCGCGGCGTGCCGATCGACTGCGTCGGCTTCCAGTCGCACTTCAACGCACAGTCCCCGGTGCCGTCCGACTACCGGGCGAACCTGCAGCGCTTCGCGAACCTCGGCGTCGACGTGCAGATCACCGAGCTGGACATCGAGGGCTCCGGCACCGCCCAGGCGAACAACTACCGCACGGTCACCGAGACCTGCCTCGCCATCTCCCGCTGCACCGGCATCACCGTCTGGGGCGTCACCGACAAGTACTCGTGGCGGCCGAACGGCACCCCGTTGCTGTTCGACGGCAACTACGACAAGAAGCCCGCGTACACCGCGGTGCTGACCGCGCTCAACGGCGGGACCACGCCGCCGGACGACCCGCCACCGACCGGCGACGGCTGCACCGCGACCGTCTCGACCAACCAGTGGCAGGGCGGCTTCGTCGGCACCGTGCGGGTCACCGCGGGCGCCACGGCCGTCAGCCGGTGGACGGTCGCGATCACGCTGCCCTCCGGCGCGGTCGTCGTGAACTCCTGGAATGCGAACCGCAGCGCGAACTCGGGCGCGATCCAGTTCGCCAACGCCGCCCACAACGGCAGCATCGCCCCTGGCCAGTACGCCGAGTTCGGCTACCAGGGCACCGGCACCGGTACCGGAGTGACGCCGACCTGTACGGCGTCCTGACCGGGGGCGACCGCGGCGCGTGGGTGGACCTGCCGCCACCCGCGCGCCGCGGCGTGCCCCGTGTCACGGCCCGACCCCGGAATGCCACCCGTCACGACGCGGTTGTGCGAACCAAAGGAGAACGCCGGTTCTCCGAGGTCTGGCAAGGAGCGCGTCATGCCGTACATCACCGTCGGGACCGAGAACGACACGAACATCGACCTCTACTACGAGGACCACGGCAGCGGGCAGCCCGTCGTCCTGATCCACGGCTATCCCCTCGACGGCCACTCGTGGGAGAAGCAGAGCGCCGCGCTGCTCGACGCCGGGTACCGCGTCGTCACCTACGACCGCCGCGGCTTCGGCCAGTCCAGCCAGCCCACCACCGGCTACGACTACGACACGTTCGCGCAGGACCTCAAGGTCGTCCTCGACACGCTGGACCTGAACGACGTGGTCCTGGTCGGCTTCTCGATGGGCACCGGCGAGGTCGGCCGCTACCTCGGCACCCACGGCTCGGCCCGCGTCGCGAAGGCCGCGTTCCTCGCCTCGCTGGAGCCGTTCCTGCTCAAGACCGACGACAACCCGGCCGGTGTGCCGCAGGAGGTCTTCGACGGCATCCTCGCCGCGGTGAAGGCGGACCGGTACGCGTACTTCACCGAGTTCTACAAGGCGTTCTACAACACCGACGAGAACCTGGGGACGCGGCTGTCCGAAGAGGCGCTGCGCAACAGCTGGAACGTCGCCGCAGGCGCTTCCTGGTTCGCCTCGTCGGCCGCCGTGCCCACGTGGATCACCGACTTCCGCGCCGACATCCCCAAGGTCGACGTGCCGACGCTGATCCTGCACGGAACGGCGGACAACATCCTGCCGATCGACTCGACGGCCCGCGAGTTCCGCAAGCTGCTCCCGAACGCGACCTACGTCGAGGTCGAGGGCGCTCCGCACGGTCTGCTGTGGACGCACGCCGACGAGGTGAACGCGGCTCTGCTGTCCTTCCTGAAGGGCTGAGGTTCCTGAAAGTGACGCCCGTCCGGCCTTGTCACGGCCGGACGGGCGTCCTGTCGTGCTCAGCTGGTGAAGTTGACGTCACTGCAGAAGTAGTACGACTGGTCCAAGTGGCTTGCCTGCCAGATGGTGTACACGATGTGACGGCCGGTGCGGCTGCCCGCGTTCACCGGGATCACCGTGTTGTTCTGAGGTGGCGTCCTCCCGACCGACGCCACCAGTTCCAGGTCCGACCACTTCAGCGACTGGGTTATCGGGTTGAATCCCTGTTTCGTGATGTAAACCCGGTAGTAGTCACCGCCGTGCAAGGCCTGGTCGTACACGTTGACCGTGAAGTTCCTCGGTTTGTTCACCGCCTTCCAGTCGCCGACGGCGTCCATCGCGGCGTATCTGCCGTTCTGGGTGCGGCCCGCGGAACACAGCTGGCCGTCGGGGATGGCGGCCTGGTGGTTGCCCGCGACGTTCTCGCGGTACAGGCCGTTCCAGTTCCACATGGCGTTCGTGTCGGCCTGCCAGGCCTGCCAGCACATCGGGTCCTCGGTCGCCATGGCCGGGTTCTGGAAGTCGGCGCCCCAGCGGTCCCAGCAACCGTAGTTGCGCGACGGTGGGTCGGTCGCGTTGCCGTGGGCGGTCGCGGACGGCACAGCTCCGCCGACCATCATCACGGCGGCGGCCGCCAGCACTGCCGCGGCCCGGAGTCGTTTCGGCATGTCTTCTCCTTCTCACTCAGGGCGTGCGCGTCACAGCGGCGGGTACGCGTTGGCCATCAGCTCCTGGAACTGGGCGGAGAACCAGTGCCCGGACAGCGGGGCGTCCGGCAGCGAACCGGGCGGGTTGTTGCCGTTGAGGGGATTGCCCTCGTAGGTGGGGTCGCACATCCGGTCGAAGCCCTTGCCCTCCTCGTTCGGGATCTCCTCGCTGGCACCGTCGGACTCGCCGGGCGGCTTCATCCACACGTACGCGTCGATGCCCGACGCGGGTGCCGCCGCCGGCCGCTCACCCAGTCCGGCACCGGACTGGTTGCACCAGTTCCCCGGGTGGATGCGCCGGTCGATCCGGCCGCCGTTCACGTACTCGTCCACGTTCGTCCGCGGACCGGGACCGGTCGGGCGGGCACTGCCGCCCCAGCCGTTGCGCGAGGTGTCGATGAGCATGCCGACGCCCGAGTCGAACCCGGCCTGCACGAGCCGCTGCCGGAACGCCTGCGCGAAGGTCAGCTCGTCGACGTAGCGGTTCCAGTCGACCCACTTCGACTGGCGCACGGACGTGCCGTTCACCGAGTCGTCGATGGTGAAGTGCGGCTCGCGGGTCGGCGAGTAGTTCGCCGTGTTGGTGATGAACCCGTGCACGTTGGCCGGAGTGCTGCCCTCGGCCCTGGCCGCCTCGGCGAACAGCTCTGCCGACGCGCCGAAGTTGTCGTCCCACCCGATCCAGCCGTGGTGAGCGGAGTCGAGGTAGTTGTAGACGTTCTCGATGGCGCCGAACTTGGACAGCGCGTATCCGATGCCCTTGACGTAGTTGCCGTTCTGCTTCATCACGTCGCACGCGGGCACGGCGGTCGGCCTGCCGCTGGTGTTGGTGACCAGGTTCGGCAGCGAGTCGATCTCGACGACCGTGAGGATCCGCAGGTCCGCGTACGCCGGGTCGGCGAGGATCGCCGCGATCGGGTCGATGAACTCCGACTTGTACCTCGGCAGTTCGTCTGGGCCCAGCTCACCGTTGGAGGCCAGCGCGGCGCAGTCGCGGCCGGGCAGGTCGTAGACGACGAGCTGGATCACGAGCGGCTGGCCACCGGACTGGGACACGGCCTCGTCGAGGTGGTCGCGCAGGCCCATGCCGCCGTTCACGCCCTCGATGGCCGCGATGCGGTCGAGCCACACCCCGGTCGGCTGGTTCGCGATCCGGTCGCCGCCCGGCTCGGCGGCGGCCTTCGCGGACCACTCGGGGTTCACGTACACCCGGGCACCGGAGTAGGGGTTGTCGACCCGAGGAGCGGGCGCGGCGGACGAGGCGGGCGCACCGGTGAACAACGACACCGACGCGAGCGCCACAGCGGCGGCAACACCGCCCATCAGCCCTTTTCGAGGAGTGCCTCGCACAGAGGCAGAACGCATGATGACTCCTTTGTCATGTGATTTCGGGGAGAATTTGGGAACGCTCCCAGCATGGGACTGTAACGAGGCTTTCCGCGACCGTGAAGGCCGTTGGACCGTCCGTGGCGCCCCGTCGCGACGGACGGTGATTTTCCTGGCTGGTAAGACCTTCGGTCACTGCTCCGTTCAGGAGCCGTTCAGTGCGCAACGCGTACGGTACGACCGGATCGCGCGCCGTTGCGGCCGTTCGCCCGGCCGGATTGGGCCGATTGTGCGAACTTCGTGAATTTGTTGCCGAATGAAAATATCGGCGGACACCCGGTGGCGTCCGCCGATATTTCCGTGACCGTTTTTCAGGAAGTGGCGAGTTCGTACGCGCGCTGCGGCACGAACTGGCCCGCTCCCGCGATGCAGCCGTCGGCCTCGCCGGGCAGCTTCACCCACAGGAACGCGTCGATCTGCCCGTCACCGCTGCTGGTGGTGCTCGGCGTCCCGATGCGCCTGCCCGGCGGGTCGCACCACTCGCTGCCCGCCGGCCCGTTGCCGTTGCGGCTGGTGTCCACGACCGCGCGCAGCCGCCCGTCGCCCAGGTTCGAGAGGACCGACTTGGCGAAGGTGACCTCGCTGGCCGTGGTGCGGTAGTTCGACACGTTCGTCGAGATGCCGTCGGCGCTGGCCGAGATGTCCGCGGCCCGCAGGCGCGCGGCGGCCTCACCCGGGGCGAGCCACGCCGAGTGTCCGATGTCGAAGTACACCTTGGCCTGCGAAGATCCCGACTTGAGCCGCTTCCCGGCGTACGCCATCGACGCGCTGGTCTCGGCCTGCTGGCTCGCGTTCTGGCAGTTGGTCATGAGCGGCAGGACGTCGGGTTCCAGCACGATGTACGCCGGGCGGCCTGCGAGCCCGGCGGCCACCTCGTCGACCCACGCCCGGTAGGCGGAGTGCGACGGCGCACCGCCGGAGCTGGCGCCACCGCAGTCCCGGTTGGGGACGTTGTAGACGACCATGATCGGGATCTTGCCCTCGGCCGCCGCGGCGCCGACGTACGCGTCGACCTGCCCGCGCACGGTGCTGGTGTTGGTCGTGGTGAACCACCGCGCGGCCGGCACGGCGGCGATCCGGTCGCGGATGACCGCGGTCCTGCTGTCGTTGGGGTTGGCGGCGACCCAGCGCGCCGCGTTCGTCTGCGGGTCGGTGTAGAACCCCGACGGCGCGGCCTGCGCCGGCCCGGGGCTCGCGGGGACCACGGCGAGTGCGGCGATCGCCACCACCCACGTTTTGAGTGAGTACTGCCTGAGCACCATCCATACCTCCGGAGAGAAATCCGAGCAGATCAGGATGGGAGCGTTCCCAAATAAAACCGCTTCCTCAGTGTGCTTGGTCCGCCACGGCCCGTCAAGTCGCCACCGCATGGGAAGGCTCCCAGTATCATGTCGGAATGCGGGAGTGTGCGGGGTGAGTGAAGTCAGAAGGTCACGGGCGAGCGGGCGCCCAACCCTCGAACAGGTGGCGATAGAGGCGAACGTGTCACGCGGGACGGCGTCGCGCGTGGTGAACGGCTCACTCGAGGTGAGCCCGTGGGCGCTCAAGGCGGTACAGGACGCGATCCGCAAGCTCGGGTACGTCCCCAACCAGGCGGCACGCAGCCTGGTGACACGCCGGTCCGACACGGTGCTCCTGGTCGTGTCCGAGTCGGAGGACCGCGTGTTCGGCGAGCCGTTCTTCGTGAACCTCGTGCGCGGCCTGAGCCAGGAGCTGTCGAGCACGCCCCTGCAGCTCAACCTCATGATGGCCAACACGGCACGCCAGCACGGCAAGGTCGAGCAGCAGGTCCGCAACGGCCACGTGGACGGCGTGATCCTGATTTCGCTGCACGGCGACGACCCCTTGCCGACGAACATCGTGGCCGCGGGCGCCCCGGTGGCGCTGAACGGCAGGCCGATGTCCGACATCGGGGCCGTGCCGTACGTGGACGCGGACAACGAGTCGGGCGCGAGGACGGCGGTGGAGTACCTGTACCGGCAGGGCCGCCGCAGGATAGCGACGATCACCGGGCCCCAGGACATGGCGGCGGGCATCGACCGCCTCGCGGGCTACCGAGCCGCACTACGCGGCAAACGCGGGGTGACCCGCCTGGTCGCGGCGGGCGACTTCGGCCAGGCCAGCGGCGAGGCGGCGACCAGGGAGCTACTGGCGAAGGACCCGGAGCTGGACGCGGTGTTCGCGGCGAGCGACCTGATGGCCGCGGGCGCCATGAAGGCACTACGAGCAGCAGGCCGCCGAGTCCCGGACGACGTGGCGGTGATCGGCTTCGACGACTCCGACCTGGCCCGCAACACCGACCCCATGCTGACCAGCGTGAGCCAGCCGATCCAGCAGATGGGCAGGGAGCTGGCGAAGCTGCTGATCACCCAGTTGAGGGACCCGGAGGCGAAGCTGAGCCCGGTGATCCTGCCGACCGAACTGGTCTGCCGGGAGTCAGCCTGAGAGGTCGGGGTAGAGGGTGACCTGCGGTTTGCCCTCCGCCCAGGCGAGAGACCCGACCCCGTACACCTCGGCGAACACCAGCTCGGCACAGTCGGGCACACGGGCGAGCAGATCGGCCACCCCATCGTTGTGCGCTACGGCAGCAGCCTCGTCGACGTACTCCTCGATCACGATGTAGGCACCCTCACCCGCGGAGAACCACCGATAGGTGAGGGTGCCAGGCTCACCGACCGCACGAGCGGCAAGCGCCAGAGCGACCTCCTCGAACTCGGCCTGCCTACCCTCGATGGCGGAGAACCGCCCACGCACGAAGATGCTCACAACCCATTCCAGCACCACAAGCCCAAGAACAACTGCTGAACCGGCCGATGGTCAGCCGAGAGCCGCGGTCAGCGCCGGATACCACGCCGACGAGATCTTCTGGTCGCCCGACGCGTTCGGGTGCACGCCGTCGTAGGTGTCGCTCGCCGTGGAGAACCCGGTCCACTGATCCACGACGACCACCGGCGACCGCGCCGTGCTCACCGAAGCGGCCCACGCCGGGATCGCGGCGTTGAGGTCGGAGACCCGGGCACCGCACTCCGCGCACCCGGCCGGGTTCATCGGCAGGATCTGCGCCACCAGCACCGACACCTCGGGGTTCTGCGCCCGCATCTGCCCGACCAGCGTGGTGTACGCCGCGAGGATCGACGACGTCGGCCGGTTGCTCCACACGTCATTGGTCCCGAAGTGCATCACCACCACGTCCGGGTCCGAGGCCGCGAGCCAGGCGGGCAACTGGTTCCGCGCCGCGACATCGGTCACCAGCACACCCGGATGACCCTCGTGCTCACCGTCGTAGTCGAACCCGCACCCCTGCGGCGACTGCGTACCGACGAAGTCGATGTCGGTGTACCCGTTGTCGCGCAACCGGTTCCCCAGCAACGCCCGCCAGCACCCCGGCGAGCTGGTGATCGAGTCACCCAGCGCCATGATCCGCGCCGGCCCGGCAGCCGCCACCCGCTCGAACGACACCGTGAACAACCGCCCGGGCAGGTCGTTCACCACGTACAGCTCACCACGCGCGTCAGCACCGAACGACGTGACCTGGATCGGGAACTCCCCGATCGTGCCGGTGGAGTAGGTGCCGTCGGCGTTGGGGCGGATCGCCCACGCGGTGTTGGAACAGTAGTCGGTGGCGACGTACGTGCCGTCCATGAGCGAGGCGTACTCCGACCCGCGATACACGTGTCCGCCGATCACCGCACAGCCCGCCACCGACGACTGGTACTCGAACACGGGGTCGGTGTACTCGGTGCCCGCCACGCAGCGTTCCTGGAGAAACACCGAGGTGCCCTCGCGACAGGACCAGCCGAGGTTCGCGCCGCCGTCGTCCCGCCCGAGGTGGTCGATCTCCTCGCGGGTGCCCTGGCCGACGTCACCGAGCCACAGTGAACCGTCAGCCCGGTCGAACGAGAACCGCCACGCGTTGCGCACGCCGGTCACCCAGATCTCCGGCCGCGCGCCAGGCACCCCGACGTACGGGTTGTCGGGCGGCACGCAGTACGACCGCCCTTCGCACGACCGGCTGACGTCCAGCCGCACCACCTTGCCGAGCAGCGTGGACAAACTCTGCCCCGAGGCGAAGGGATCACCGGCGCCACCGCCGTCCCCGAGCACCCAGTACAGGTACCCGTCCGGTCCGAACGCGACGTGCCCACCGTTGTGGTTGCTGTACTCCGCGTGCGACTGCGTCAGCACCACCTGCTCACGCGCCGGGTCGCCGAGCGGCACGCGGGACAGCGTGAGCGTGCCGGAAGGCAGTGCCGTGTAAGCGACGTAGACCACCGACGTCTGCGCGAAGTCCGGTGCGGGGGCGAGCCCGAGCAGCCCACGCTCGTTCCCGGACACGTCCACCCGGGAACGCAGGTCCAGCACCGGGTCGGGCGCGAGACCGGTGGACGGGTGGTACTCGCGAACCGTGCCTTCCTTCTCGGTGATCAGCAACCGGCCATCCGGCACGCCGGTGACGGTGGTCGGCCGCTTCAGCCCGGACGCGACCTGGGTCGTGGCGACGGTGACGTCCTCGAACGGCACCGCCGCCGGTGCCGCCGCCGGTGCCGCCGCCAGTGCCGCGGCCGCTGTGGACGACGTCGTCAACGTGGACAGACCGAGCACGGTGACGAGCGCGGCGCCAAGCAGCCGAGGCATCGCCGGGCTCCTCTCACGCATTCGTGCAAACCTGTCCGTTGACCTTGAACGCGGCCGGGGGCGTGTGTGTACCGGTCTTGCTCGCGTTGAAGCCGAGCGTCACCGAGGCACCCGGCGCGACCCGCGTGTTCCACGCGACGTTCTCGGCGCGCACGGCCCGGTCCGTCTGGGTCCACGTGGCGCTCCACCCGTGCTGGATCCGTTCCCCGCCGGAGAACGCGAACTCCAGCCGCCACGCGTCCCACGCCGAGGTGCCCGTGTTCGTCATCGTCAGCTGGGCGGTCATGCCGGTCTGCCACGTCGACGCCGTGTACGCGACCTTGCACCCGGAAGGAACCGCGGACGGCACCGAGTGCTCGGCCACCCAGTTCGACAGCCACGCCAACGCCGAGTTCCAGTTGACCGTGACCTCGTTCAACGAGTACGCCTCGATGTGATCGACCCAGCACCGCTGCGGAGCACAGCCCGGCAGCAACCGCGCCGCGATCGGGTCCTGCAGCGCACTGTTCGGCCCCCCGGACAACGCACCGGCCGGGGCGGTCGGCAGTGACGGGTCGAGCTGGTTGGCCCAGTGCCGGTGGTGCACGTTCCGCACCGGCTGGTCACCCCAGCCCGCCACGTACGAGTGGTCCACCGGGTTCCGCCCGAGCAGGTAGTCCATCGCGGCGAAGGCGCCGTCCCGGTACTTCGCGGCACCGGTCAGGTCGTGCGCGAGGCCCAGCACCACACCGTTGTTGGCGACGAGCCCGTTCGAACCCCACTCGTACCCGCCGTCCGCGGTCCGGTACGGCGCCGGATGCCCCATGCCCGCCATGTTCGCGAGGTGCGCGTCCGCCGTCGACAACAGCGCAGCACGGACCGCGTCGGCCGGCAGGTCACGCGGCACGAGCAGCAACGTCACGTCCCCGAGCGCACCGGTCGCGGCCCAGTCGAACCCGTGCACGTTGAAGCTCTTCCCGCCGTACAGCGCAGATCCGGTCACGTCCGCGCGGTACTCACCCGTGGTCGCGAACAGCTCGGCGGCGGCCCAGTAGAACTCGTCGGTCACCGTCGAGTCGCTGTACGCGCCACCACCGGTGCCGTCGTTCGGGTCGGCGAGCCGGCTCGGGTTGGCCTTCGCCGCCGCGTACGCCTTCTTCGCCACGGCGAGGGTGCGCGCGGAGAACTCGGCGTCGTAGGGCGCCCACAACCGCGACGCCTGCGCGGCGACGGCCGCGAGGTTCAGCGTCGCCGCCGTGCTCGGTGCCGACAGGCGACGCGGCTGTGCGTCCTCGTGCGGCAGCGTCGGCAGACCGGTCCACTGCTCGTCGTGGATCTTGTGGTGCGCCATGCCCGCGAGCGGCTGCCCGTCGGGGACCTGCATGCTCAGCAGGAACTCGACCTCCCACCGAGCCTCGTCCAGCACGTCCGGCACACCGTTGGACTGCTCGGGGATGGCGAGCGTGCCGTCACCCATGGCCGCCTCGTCACCGATCAGCGCGGCGCGTTCATAGCTGTTCTGCAGCTGCCACGCGGAGATACCGCCGTTCACGACGTACTTGCCGTGGTCGCCCGCGTCGTACCAGCCGCCGCGCACGTCGAGCGTGTACCCGCAGTTCAGGTCCGCCCGGCACGGCACGTCGTCGTCACCGCGGTTCGGCGCCACGTTCACGTGCCCGGCGGGCCGCGCGTACTCCTCCCCCACGTACTGCGCCTCGATCGGCGTGCCGCTGCGCTGGTGGTAGAAGAACGCGAGCGAGTCGTACCGGAGATCCGACATGGCGGTCGCGGAGATGTCGAACGGGTGGCTCACCACGTCGCCGACGGTCAGCGTGTAGCCGCTGCCCTCCCGGTCGTAGGACGAGAAGTCGATGGTGTGGACGTTCTCGTCCGACGCCGCGTCGTGTCCCTTCGGAACGGTCTGGCCGGTGGCGACGGACGTGCCCGCGCTGTCGCGCAGGGTCCACGGCAGCGGGGTGGTCGAGTCGGTCGCGAAGCTCGCCTGCTTGGGCACCCCCGGCACGTAGCCGACCTGGTTCACCCGCAGCGGCGGGGCCGGTTCCAGTCCCGGCGGCGGCAGCACACCGCCGACCACCGACACGTTGTCCACGCACACGGTGTTGTCGAACGACTGGCCACCGAACCAGAACGCGAACTGGCCGTTGCCGGCCGTTGGGAAGTCCAATGTGGACTCGAAGGTGAACGTGAAGGTCTGCTTCACGGGCGTGACGGTCACGTCGGTGCGCGCGATCTGCCGGTACGGTGCGACGGCCTCGCCCGCCACCGCGGAGATCGGCTGCTCGACGGTGGCGCGTGCGTCGAAGCTCAGCGTGTACGACTGGCCGGCCTCGTAGGGCACGCCGTTCTGACCGGAGAGCGCGTCGTACCCGTTGGCGGTGCCGCCGGTGACGGCGACGCAGTACTCCCCGCCGGTCACCGAGCCACTCGTGTTCGCGCCGGTCCACCACGGATCGCTGCCCGCCGAGAAGTCGCCGTTCACGATCCGCTCGTACTCGGCGGCGGGTGCGGAGGCCGCCGCAGGTGCTCCCGGAGCGGCCGCGACGAGCGCGAGTACGGCGGCAGGCAGCAGTGCACGCCGCCAGTTCTTGATCACCACGTCGTGATCCTTTCGGAGTCCGATTCTTGGGAGCGCTCCCACAATCTAACCCCACACCTCGCGACTGGGAAGAGTTTGCTGCTCTGTTCGACGGATCGCGCCGCAAGTTCCGCCCACAGCGCTGCAAGCTCTGCTCAGACCGTCACAGAGAATGACGTGGTCCCGGAACTTTCTCACTCGTTTGGCCTCGTTCGCCGGGTGTCGGACCCGCGCTATGGTGCCGGGACTGGGAGCGCTCCCAGTGCTGTCAGAAAGAAGGCACCATGAGACGCAGAAAGGCAATGACCGCGGTCCTGGCCGTCGTCACCATGATGGTGGCAGGCCTCGTGACCGCGACACTGAACGCACAACCGGCTTCGGCACACGGCGCGATGATGAAACCGGGCAGCAGGACGTTCCTGTGCTGGCAGGACGGGCTGTCGCCGCAGGGCAACATCGTGCCGAAGAACTCGGCATGCAAGGGAGCTGTCGCCCAGAGCGGGGACAACTCGCTGTACAACTGGTTCTCCGTGCTCCGCTCGGACGGCGCTGGCCGCACCGAGGGGTTCATCCCGGACGGGCAGCTGTGCTCGGGCGGCAACCCGAGCTTCTCCGGGTACGACCGCGTGGGGAACTGGCCGGAGACCCACCTGACGGCGGGTGCGTCGTTCAACTTCTCCTACAACGCGTGGGCCGCCCACCCTGGCTGGTTCTACCTGTACGTGACCAAGGACGGGTACGACCCGAGCCGGGCGCTGCGCTGGGACGACCTCGAGGACCAGCCCTTCCTCACGGTCGACCATCCGCAGGTGACCGGAGGCGTCGGCAGCATCGAGGGCCAGTACAAGTGGACGGGCAACTTCCCGACCGGGAAGTCGGGCAAGCACGTCATCTACTCGGTGTGGAAGCGGTCCGACAGCACGGAGACCTTCTACGGTTGCTCGGACGTCGTGTTCGACGGCGGCAACGGTGAGGTCACCGGGGTCGGTGAGGTCGACGACCCGGATCCCGACCCGGGCGACCCGCCGGCGGGCAACTGCATGGCGCACTACAACGTCACGAGCACGTGGAACGGTGGCTACCAGGCCGACGTGGTCGTGATGAACCACGGCTCGACGCCGCTGTCCGGCTGGACCGTCAAGTGGACGCTCCCGTCCGGGCAGACGCTCAACAGCGTCTGGAACGGCACGCTCACCCAGAGCGGGTCGGCGGTGTCCGTGCGGAGCGTGGACTGGAACGCGCAGGTACCCGCGAACGGCGAACGCTCGTTCGGGTTGTCCGCCAACTCGCCGGGGACGAGCCCGGCGCATCCGATGGACCTCACCTGCACGAGCCCGTAAGCACACCGGCACCACTGACACGGCGGTCTCAGTGGTGCCCGTGCTCCGGGTTCGCGAACACGCACCCCTCGACGTCGGAGGGGACCTGGTGCACCTTCGGGTCGAGGTAGTCGCAGCGGAAGTAGAACAGGCCCAGCTTGCTGGTACCGAGAAATCCCTGGGAGACCGCGAACCCGTTGCCGAACGCGAAGGTCGGGCCGTCGGCGATCTCGCCTTCGGCCATCGCGGCGTGCCACGATTCCTGCAATTTTCGCTGCTCATCGCCACTGAACAAGATAAGTCCGACCACCGGGAATTCCGGCGATACCCGGCAGGTGGCCCATTCGGCGACGTACGGCTCGAAGCGCGCGGCGATGTCGGGTCCGACGAACCCGCGCAGCTCGTCGATCCCGCGTGCCTTGACCTCGGCACATTCCCCTGCGGTGTCGTCGATCCACTCGACCAGCTCGTCCATTGTGGTCATGCGCGCGCCGAGTGAACCGGCGCCGCGACTGGGTGTCGGCGCGGGTGCGGCACAAGCGGCGAGCAGGCCCGTGGAGATCAACAATGCGGTCGCGAGACGCCTCATGCCTTTCTGCTCTACTCCGAAATCGCCCGAGTCACAACACTTTCCCGCAGTTGGCGGAATCAACCCTTCCAAATACGACGATCCGGCGTTACTCTTCTGGGAGCGCTCCCAGCCCTCAACGAGGAGGCAACTCAGTGCGCACCCCTGCTTCCCTGCTCACGGCACTGGCCGTGGTGGCCGGTCTGGTCACGGCGCCCACGACGGCGTCCGCCATGGCCGCGCCCGCGTTCAACTACGGCGAGGCGCTGCAGAAGTCGGTCTGGTTCTACGACGCGCAGCGCTCCGGTGACCTCGGCGCGGAAAACCGCGTGAGCTGGCGTGGCGACTCCGCGGTCACCGACGGCCGGGACGTGGGCCTTGACCTGTCCGGCGGCTTCTACGACGCCGGTGACCACGTGAAGTTCGGCCTCCCGTTCAGCGCCAGCATGACCATGCTCGCGTGGGGTGCACTGGAGGAACCCGCCGCCTACCGGCGGTCCGGGCAGCTCACGCCGCTGAAGGCGAACCTGCGCTGGGGCATGGACTGGCTCATCAAGGCGCACCCGCAGCCGCAGGTCCTGTACGGGCAGGTGGGCAACGGCAACGCGGACCACCAGTGGTGGGGCCCGGCCGAGGTGATGCCGATGGCCCGCCCGTCCTACAAGATCGACGCGAACTGCCCCGGTTCGGACCTCGCCGGTGAGTCGGCCGCCGCGATGGCCGCCTCGTCACTCGTGTTCGCCGACGACCCGGCGTACGCGAGCACCCTGCTGACCCACGCCAAGCAGCTCTACACGTTCGCCGACCAGCGGCGCGGCAAGTACAGCGACTGCATCACCGACGCGGCGAACTTCTACCGCTCGTGGAGCGGGTACGTCGACGAGCTCGTGTGGGGCGCGATCTGGCTCTACCGCGCGACCGGCGACCCGGCCTACCTCGCGAAGGCCGAGGCGGAGTACGACAACCTCGCCAACGAGCAGCAGACCAGCACCAAGTCCTACCGGTGGACGATCGCCTGGGACGACAAGTCCTACGGCACCTACGTGCTGCTCGCCGAGCTGACCGGCAAGGACAAGTACTTCACCGACGCCAACCGCTGGCTCGACTACTGGACCACCGGCTGGAACGGCCAGCGCGTCCGCTACTCCCCCGGCGGCCAGGCGCACCTCGACACGTGGGGCTCCCTGCGGTACGCGGCCAACACCGCCTTCGCCGCCCTGGTGCACAGCGAGAACGTCACCGACGCCGAGCGCAGGGCCCGCTACCACGACTTCGGCGTCCGCCAGATCAACTACACGCTCGGGCAGAACCCGAGGAACGCCAGCTACCTGGTCGGTTTCGGGCAGAACCCGCCGCGCAACCCGCACCACCGCACCGCGTACGGCAGCTGGACGGACAACATCCAGCAGCCGGCGCAGAGCAGGCACGTGCTGTACGGCGCGCTCGTCGGCGGTCCCGGTCAGCCGAACGACTCCTATGTGGACAACCGGCAGGACTACGTGGCCAACGAGGTCGCGCTCGACTACAACGCCGCCTACACCGGAGCGCTCGCGAAGCTGTACGACGAGTACGGCGGCACACCGCTGGCGAACTTCCCGCCATCGGAGACCCCGGACGGCCCGGAGATCTACGTCCAGGGCGCCGCCACGCAACAGAGCTCGACGTTCACCGAGGTGAAGCTGTACGTGGTGAACACGTCCGCGTGGCCCGCCCGGGCTCTCACCGGAGGAAAGGTCCGCTACTACTTCACCCTCGACGGCGCCACCACCCCCGCGCAGCTGACCGTCACCACGAACTACAACCAGTGCGGCGCGGCGTCCGCCCCGCGACAGCACACCGGGAACGTCTACTACGTCGAGGTCGAGTGCCCGGACCCGATCGCACCGGCCGGACAGAGCCAGCACCGCAAGGAGATCCAGGTGCGCGTGACGAGCAGCGGCACCTGGGATCCCACCAATGACTGGTCCTACTCGGGCCTGCCGTCCGGTGGCGCCCAGCCGACGACCACCGACCGGATCGTGCTCACCAGCGCGGCCGGCGCCGTCGTGTGGGGCAGGGCCCCAGACGGCGCTCTCCGTGAGTCGGCGCCCGGTGGTCCCTCCTGGCGCTGACCGGCCTGGCGGGTCGCCGGTATGTGGCAACCGGCGACCCGCCCCTCTTGCCCGGCTCGGGGTCGATGTGTGCCCGCGCGATCCCGAGCCGGTTCCACCTGTTCGCCGTACAACCGCTCGAGGAGGACCCTGTGAGATCCCGACTATCGGTGCGCCCGTCGAGGGCGCGCCCTGTCACGGCGCTGGCCGCTGCCGTGGCACTCACGGCCGCGGTCAGCAGCGGTGTCGAACCGGTGGCCGCTGTCGCCGACGTGTCCTGCACCGTGGCCTACTCGGTCACGAGCGACTGGAACTCCGGCTTCGGCGCGTCTGTATCGATTCGCAACGAGGGCGCCGACGCCATCCCCGACTGGAACCTGACCTGGTCGTTCGCGGACGGGCAGCAGATCACGCAGCTGTGGAACGGCACCCACACGCAGTCCGGTGGCGCGGTGAGCGTGCGGGGCGCGGAGTGGCAGCGCAACATCAACCCCGGCGGGTCCGTCTCGTTCGGTTTCAACGGCAGCAAGCCGGGCAGCGCGAACCGGGCGCCGACCGACTTCACGGTCAACGGTGTCTCGTGCGTCGGCCCGAACCGGGCGCCGACCGTGGCGGTCACCAGCCCGGCCAACAACACGGCGTACACGGTCGGCACGGCGATCCCGCTCGCGGCGACCGCGGCCGACGCCGACGGCTCCGTGGCGTCGGTCGAGTTCTACGCGGGCACGACCCGGCTCGGCGCGGACACCACCTCGCCCTACCAGTTCTCCTGGACCGGCGCGACCACGGGCGAGTACTCGGTGACCGCGCGGGCGGTCGACAACCTCGGCGCGGCAACGGTGTCGTCCCCGATCGCGGTGCGGGTGCTGTCGGCGCCCGCCGTGGTCGCGACGCCGTCGACGGTCCGCGTCCGGCAGGGTGACTCGGCGACCGTGGGCGTGAAGCTCGCGACCCAGCCGACGGGTTCGGTCACGCTCAGCGTGGCGCGCACGGCGGGCAGCACCGACCTGACCGCCACGCCTGCGACGCTGACGTTCGACCAGAGCAGCTGGAACACGGTGAAGGACGTGACGATCGCGTCCGCGGCGAACGGCGGCGCGCTCGCCTCCGCCACGTTCTCGATCACCGGTTCCGGGCTCACCTCGGCCGAGCTCGACGTGGCGGAGATCGACGCGGCCGCCTCGGACTACCGGGCGGCGTTCCTGGAGCAGTACAACAAGATCAAGGACCCGGCGAGCGGCTACTTCCGCGACTTCAGCGGGCTGCTGGTGCCGTACCACTCGGTGGAGACGCTGCTGGTGGAGGCACCGGACCACGGTCACCAGACCACGTCCGAGGCGTTCAGCTACTACCTGTGGCTGGAGGCCGCGTACGGGCAGCTCGAGGGTGACTGGACGCCGTTCAACCAGGCGTGGGCGTCGATGGAGAAGTTCATCATCCCGTCCCACGCGGACCAGCCGACCAACGACAAGTACAACGCGTCCGACCCCGCGACGTACGCGCCGGAGCACCCGAGGATGGACCAGTACCCCGCGGTGCTGGACGGCAACGTCCCGGTCGGGGCCGACCCGATCGCGGGCGAGCTGCGCAGCGCCTACGGCACGCCGGACATCTACGGCATGCACTGGATGCTGGACGTGGACAACACGTACGGCTTCGGCCACTGCGGTGACGGCGCCTCCACCGCGCCGGTGTACATGAACACCTACCAGCGCGGGTCGAGCGAGTCGGTGTGGGAGACCATCCCGCAGCCCTCGTGCGACACGTTCGCGCACGGCGGTCCGAACGGGTACCTCGACCTGTTCACCAAGGACGCGAGCTACGCCAAGCAGTGGAAGTACACGAACGCGCCCGACGCCGACGCCCGTGCGGTCCAGGTGGCGTACCTCGCCAACCAGTGGGCCACCGCGCAGGGCAAGGGCGCGCAGGTCGCGGACGTCGTGAAGAAGGCGTCGAAGATGGGCGACTACCTGCGGTACGCCATGTTCGACAAGTACTTCAAGCGGGTCGGCAACTGTGTCGGTCCGTCGACGTGCCCCGCGGGTTCCGGCAAGAACAGCGCGCACTACCTCATGTCGTGGTACTACGCGTGGGGTGGCGCGACGGACACGTCCGCCGGCTGGGCGTGGCGGATCGGTGACGGTGCCGTGCACCAGGGCTACCAGAACCCGCTCGCCGCGTACGCGCTCGCGAACGACCCGGCGATGCGGCCGCTGTCGGCGACCGGTGCGCAGGACTGGTCGCAGAGCCTGACCCGGCAGATGGAGTTCCTGCAGTGGCTGCAGTCCGCCGACGGCGGTATCGCCGGCGGTGCCACGAACAGCTGGGACGGCCAGTACGGCACTCCGCCGTCGGGTTCGTCGACGTTCTACGGCATGTACTACGACTGGCAGCCGGTGTGGCACGACCCGCCGTCGAACCGCTGGTTCGGTTTCCAGGCCTGGGGCCTGGAGCGGGTCGCGGCGCTGTACCAGCTGACCGGGGACGCGCGTGCGAAGAAGATCCTCGACAAGTGGGTGCCGTGGGCCATCGCGAACACGACGGTCGGCACGGGTGGCAACTTCCAGATCCCGTCCGACATGGAGTGGACCGGCCAGCCCGACACGTGGAACGCGTCGTCGCCGGGCAGCAACGCGAACCTCCGGGTTCGCGTGCTGAACCACAGCCAGGACGTCGGTGTCGCGGCCTCGTACGCGAAGATCCTGCTGAACTACGCGGCGAGGTCCGGGAACGCACAGGCACGGACGGTCGGCGAGGGCCTCCTCGACGCGATGCTCGAGCACACCGACGCGATCGGTATCGCGACCCCGGAGACGCGCCTGGACTACAACCGGTTCGACGACGAGTACAACTCGTCGACCGGTGAGGGCGTGTACGTGCCGCAGGGCTGGACCGGCGAAATGCCCAACGGTGACCCCATCGGCGCCGGCTCGGACTTCCTGTCGATCCGGTCGTTCTACGAGGACGACCCGGACTGGCAGAAGGTCGAGACCTACCTCAACGGTGGGGCCGCACCGACGTTCACCTACCACCGGTTCTGGGCGCAGGCGGAGATCGCGACCGCGTTCTCGCTGCACGTGCAGCTGTTCGGCTGAGCGGAGCTTGCGCAGCGAACATCAACGCTGAGCGGAGCTTGCGCAGCGAACATCAACGCTGAGCGGAGCTTGCGAAGCGAACATCAACGCTGACGGAGCTTGCGCAGCGAACATCGCAGCTGAGCCCAGGACATGCGGTGCGCGCACACCGACGTGAGCGCACCGCAGGCCCGGTCCCGCCAGCCGCCGCTGGCGGGGCCGGGCTGTCCATGTTGGAAAAGCGGGAGGATGGAGATGAGAAAAGCACTGGGATTGGTGGCGGTGTTGATAGCCGCCTTGTGCCTGCCGGTGACCGCATCCGCGGCACCTGCGGGCTTCTATGTGTCCGGTGGCAAGCTCTACGAGTCGAACGGCAGCGAGTTCGTGATGCGCGGCGTCAACCACGCGCACACGTGGTACCAGCAGCAGACGAGTTCCTTCGCGAACATCAAGGCGCTGGGCGCGAACACGGTCCGCGTGGTGCTGGCGTCTGGCCAGCGGTGGACGAAGAACGAGACCGCGGACGTCGCCAACGTGGTCGCACTGTGCAAGCAGAACAAGCTGATCTGCGTCCTGGAGGTCCACGACACGACGGGCTACGGCGAACAGTCCGGCGCGGCGACTCTGGCGCAGGCGGTGGACTACTGGTTGTCGGTGAAGTCGGCCCTGGTGGGCCAGGAGAAGTACGTCATCGTCAACATCGGCAACGAGCCGTACGGCAACCAGGGCTACCAGACGTGGGCGTCGGACACGTCCACGGCGATCCAACGCCTGCGCGCGGGCGGCTTCACCCACACGATCATGGTCGACGCCCCGAACTGGGGCCAGGACTGGACCTTCACGATGCGCGACAACGCGTCGTCGGTGTTCGCCGCTGATCCTGACCGCAACACGGTGTTCTCGATCCACATGTACGGCGTCTTCGACACGGCGGCCGAGATCAACGACTACCTGGGCCGCTTCCGCACAGCGGGACTGCCCATCGTGGTCGGCGAGTTCGGCCACAACCACTCGGACGGCAACCCGGACGAGGACACCATCCTCGCGACGACGCGGTCCCAGGGCATCGGCTACCTGGGCTGGAGCTGGAGCGGCAACGGCGGCGGCGTCGAGTACCTGGACATGGTGACGAACTTCGACCCGGCGCAGCTCACCTCATGGGGCCAGCGAATCTTCAACGGCACCAACGGAATCCGCGCCACCTCCCGCGAAGCCACCGTCTATGGCGGCGGCGACCCGGACCCGGACCCCGATCCGGAACCCGGCGCGTGCGCGGCGGCGTACCGGGTCACAGGCCAGTGGCAGGACGGCTTCCAGGCCGAGGTCACGGTGACCAACCGCCAGACCACCGCGATCGACGGCTGGCAGGTCCGCTGGGCGTTCCCGTCCGGTCAGCGGGTCACGAACATGTGGCACGCGGTTCCCACGCAGTCAGGCGCCGAGGTGACGGCAGCGAACGCATCGTACAACGCGAGAATCGCGGCCGGCGGGTCGGTGACGATCGGGTTCACGGCCTCATGGTCAGGCAGCAACACAAACCCGACCACGTTCGCCCTGAACACGGCCACCTGCACAGCCGCCTGATATCTGACCACGTTCGCGGCGTCAGGCCGCCGCGGACGTGGTCAGCACGGGGTCTTCCTGGCCCACGTGGTAGCTGACACCGGTCGGCGAGGTCCAGACGAACCGTCCCGGTTCCGGCTGCTCAAGGCGCCACTCGGTGTTCTCCTTCATCAGGTTGTGCCGCTGGCACAGCACACCCAGGTTCCGCACGGCGGTAGGACCGCCGCGCGCGTGACTGGTGGTGTGATCGAGCTGGCAGTCCTCAGCCGGTCGCGAACAGCCCGGGAACACACAGTGCCGGTCGCGGGTGCGAACGTGCTCACCAAGCGGGCGGGTGTGCCGCCGTCGCCGTCCGACGTCGAGCACGGTGCCGGTGATCGGGTCGGTGACGATCCGCCGCCAGAACACGTTCCCACCGGCAGCCAGCTCGTGGAGGGTCTGGATGGTGACGGGCCCGTAGCCGTGGATCTCCCCCGGCTGCCGGGACGCTCCGGCGAGCGCACTGGCCGGGATGGTCACGCGCAACTCGGTCACCAGCCGCTCCCGCCCCGCCCCCAGGACCAGGTCACGCAAGGCCTGGGCGCGCAACTCCCCCGTGCCGGCAGGGTTTCCGGCTGCTTTGGCCCTGCGAGCGGTAGTGGTGAGCAGGTCGTAGATGGGCCGGAGGTTCTCGGCACGGTCATGGACGGTGAGTTCTGCCATCCCGTCGGGGCAGGGCTCGAACCGCACACACGTGTGCTCGGCAGCGCGTAGCCGCCGCTCTTCGGCACCGTCGGGGTCGACCTTGAGGATCTCACGGCTGAGCTTGTCCCGAATCTGCCGGACGGTGCGTCCGGGCGCGAAAGCCAGCACAGCGGCTTCCGCCAGCGCGGCTTTGTCGTCGTCGAGCACCCGCAGGCGGTTGACGATCGCGGAGGCCTTCTGCAGATCCAGATCACCACGCTCCAGCGCACGAACGGTGTCGGGCAGCCGTTCGGCCATCTCCACCGCGACACCCACACGCCGCGCGGCCGCGAGCGGTGTCAGCGTGAGCTCGGCGGCAACCTCATCGGAGGCGTAGTTCGTGCTGGTGCCCGGATCGTTACGCAGCTCAGAGAGCCGGGCCAGAACACGGACTTCACGCGCATCCAACCGAGCCCGCTCCACCGCGATCGCCCGCAACTCGTAGAGCAACATCGCTCCAACAGTTTCGCTCATACATTCGATACTACGCCCCCTAGGCTCCCAGTTTCCCTTCCGCAGCAACGAATCACCCTATCGAGTGGGGAGCTGAGCGGCGAGGCCCATCCGGCAGGAGGACCGTCCGGCGGGACAAACCACACCGTGCCGACGCGAGCGACTCGGCACCCCGAATTCCAGCCTACCGGCGACCACCGACAATCCCGGACAACCGTCCACAGGCATGATCAACCGCCGGCCTCCGGCCCCCGAATCCAGCGTAACGCGCACCACCGACAAAACCGGCAGTTCAATCCACAGGCCGGGCCGTGCTTCCCCGAACCACCAACCGAGGCGGGGTCTCCTCCACCTCGGTCACGACCTCCCCGTTGAGCAGGGCCAGCAACCGAGCCGCCACCTGCACGCCATAAGCGCTGATGTCCCGGCTGACAGCGGTCAACGGCGGATGCGTGATCTCGCACAGCACCGAGTCGTCCCACGCCATGATCGACACGTCCGACGGCACCCGCACGCCCATCTCGTGGGCCACCGAAACGCCCGCCACCGCCATCACGTCGTTGTCGTAGACGATGGCGGTGGGTGGGGAGCCGGAAGACAGCAGCCGACGGGTCACCTGTGCGCCCTGCTCCGGGCTGTAGTCCGTCGAGATGGTCGTCGACCACTCGAGGCCCAGGCGGTCGGCCACCGAATCGAAGGCCTCCGTGCGCAGCTCCGTGTGCAGCATCCCCGGCACACCACCGACCCGGGCGATCCGCCGATGACGCAGCGCCGCCAGGTACTCCATCACCATCACCATGGCACTGGCGTCGTCGATCCACACCCCCGGCAACGCCCCGTGGTGTCCCGGCCCGCCGACCACCATCGCGGGCAGCCGCAGCTCCTCCAGCACCGGCACCCTCGGGTCGTCCTTGCACAGGTCGATCAGGAACACGCCGTCGACCCGCCGCTCGGCCCACCACCGCCGGTACACCGCGATCTCGGCGGCGTGGTCGGGGACGACCTGCAACAACAGCGCGGTCTGGGACGAGGCCATGGCCGACTCCATGCCGGAGATCAGCTTCATGAAGAACGGCTCGATCCCGAGCGTGCTCGCCGGCCGCGCCAGCACCAGCCCGAACGCGCCGGCCCGGGCCCCGGACAACGCCTTGGCCGCGCTGTTCGGGTGCCAGCCCATCTCCAGCGCGAGCCGCAGCACCCGCTGCCTCGTCGACTCCGACACGCCCGGCTGGCCGTTCAGGGCGTACGACACCGCGCCCTTCGACAGTCCCGCCTTCTTGGCGACGTCGGCGATCGTCACTCGTCTAGTCACACTGATTCGCTCTTCCGTCCATGATGGACACCGTCCGTGTCGAAGCATGCCACGAAGTGCCCCTCCTCGACCTCATCGAGCGGCGTGGCGCACTCGTGGATACCGGACGACGGCACCGGCAGATCCTCCCACCGCGTCCCGAGCCGGGGCACGGACGCCAGCAGCGTCCGCGTGTACGGGTGCCGCGGATCGCCGAACACCTTCTCCGTGGCGCCGCGTTCGACGACCGCGCCGTGGCGCAGGATCACCGTCTGGTCGGACAGGTAGTTGCCGAGCGACAGGTCGTGGGTCACGAACAGCACGGCCAGCCCGCGTTCCTTGAGGTCGGCCAGCAGGTTGAGCACGTCGATCCGCGTCGACGCGTCCAGCATGCTGATGATCTCGTCGGCCACCAGCAGCCGCAGGTCCAGCAGCAGCGCGCGTGCCACCAGCAGCCGCTGCAGCTGGCCACCCGAGAGCTGGTGCGGGTACTTGCCGAGCACCAGGTCCGGGTTGAGGTTGACCGACGCGACCGCCTCCGCGACCCGCTCGCGCCACTCGTCGTCCCGCACGCGCGGGAAGTACGACTGGCGGATCATCGCGAACACGCGGTCGGCGCGGAAGATCGGGTTGTAGGTGCTGAACGGGTCCTGGAACACGCCCTGCACGTGCCGGTAGTACTCCTTGAGCCCTGCGCCGGACAGCCGCGCGACGTCGGTGCCCTCGAAGGTGACCGTGCCCGAGGTCGGCCGCGTGAGCCGCAGG
This sequence comes from Actinophytocola algeriensis, assembly GCF_014203735.1. Classification (GTDB taxonomy): domain Bacteria; phylum Actinomycetota; class Actinomycetes; order Mycobacteriales; family Pseudonocardiaceae; genus Actinophytocola; species Actinophytocola algeriensis. The sequence continues at coordinate 543,855 of NZ_JACHJQ010000002.1, forward strand.
ACCATCCGCCCGATCGTCGACTTGCCGCTGCCGCTCTCCCCGATCAGCGACGTCACCTCGCCCGGCCGCACCTCGAAGCTCACGTCCCGGACCGCGTCCGTCGTGCCGCGGCCGAACGCGCCGGTCCGGTAGGTCTTGGAGACACCCGTCAACCGCAGCATCAGACCGCCTTCCAGCAGGCAACCCGGTGGTTGTCCGCGATCTCGACGAAGGGCGGCTGCTCGGCGCACCGGTCGAACGCGAGCGGGCAGCGGGCCCGGAACCGGCAGCCCGAGGGCGGGTCGAGCAGGGTGGGCGGGCTGCCCGCGATGCCCGTCAGCCGCTTGCCGCCGTACCGCACCCCGACCTCCGGCAACGCCGAGATCAGCAGCTGCGTGTACGGGTGCCGCGGTGTGCTCACCAACGTGTCCGTCGGCGCGGACTCGGCCAGCCTGCCCGCGTACATGACCGTTATCGTGTCGGCGATCTGGTAGACCAGCGACACGTCGTGGGTGATCACGATCATGCTGCGCACCAGGTCGTGGTCGCGGAACCCGGCCAGCGCGAGCGCCACCGCCCGCTGCGTGGACACGTCGAGTGCCGAGGTCACCTCGTCGGCGATCAGCAGTGACGGGTTCAGCAGCGTGGAGATCACCATGACCATGCGCTGCTTCATGCCGCCGGACAGCTCGAGCGGATACCGGTCGAGCACTCCGCGATCGAGCCCGACGAGGTCGAGGCGCCGGTTCAGCTCGTCCCGCACCGAGGAGAACCTGATCTTTCGCGACTCGACCAGCTCGCGGACCATCTTCCCGATCCTGCGCGTCGGGTTCATCGCGCTCATCGCGTACTGCGGCACGATCGACACGTCCGAGAACCGGAACGCGTTCATCGCCTCGGTGTCGCCGATCGGCAGCTCGGTGCCGTCGAGGGTGACGGTGCCGCCGACGTGCCTCATCCGGCTGTCCATCCGGATGAGGCTCTTGCCCAGCGTGGTCTTGCCGGACCCGGACTCGCCGACCAGGCCCATGATCTCGCCGTCGGCCACCGAGAACGTGACGCCGTCGAGCGCGTGCACGTCGCCGCGCAGCGTGCGGTAGTGCACCTTGAGGTCCTGCACCCGGAGCGCCATCACGTCTCCCGGAGCTTCGGGTTGAAGACCTCGTCGAGGCCCACGTTCATGAGGTACAGCGCACCGACGATCGTGGTGATGCCGAGGCCGGGCGGGATGAACCACCACCACAGGCCGAGGTTCATCGCGCTCCACTGCTTGGCCTGGTTGAGCATCAGGCCGAGCGAGGTCCCCTCGGTCGGCCCGAGGCCGATGAAGTCCAGCGTCGCGGCGAACAGCACCGAGCCGCCGAACAGCAGGATGAACACCATGAACAGGTAGGACGCCATGTTCGGCGCGATCTCGCGGAAGATGATCCGCCGCACGGGCATGCCCGACAGCTTCGCCAGGTCGACGAACTCCCGCGCCCGCAGCGTCAGCGTCTGCGACCGCACCGCCCGCGCCACCCAGGGCCACGAGAACAGCCCGATGATGACCGCCTGGACCTGGACGTCCCGGACCTCCAGGTACGCCGCGATGATCATCAGCACCGCGAGCACCGGCAGCACCAGCACGATGTTGGTGATCATGTTGAGGACCTCGTCGACGAGCCCGCCCCGGTAGCCGGACGTGAACCCGATGACCATGCCGAGCACGCCCGCGATGAGCGCCGCGACCACGCCGACGAAGAACGACGCCCGCAGCCCGTGGAGGAACTGCGCGAACACGTCCTGCCCGAAGGTCGTGGTGCCGAACCAGTACTCGCCGGACGGCGCCGCGGCCGCCGGTCCGACGTACGCGTTCGGGTCGCCGCTCGCGAACAGCGGCCCGACTAGCGCGGCGAGCAGGAACACGAGCACGACGACGAACCCGCCGACGAGCTTGCGGTTGCGCACGGCGAAGTGCAGCGCCTCGCGCCGCACACCCCCGCCGTGCACGACCGCCACCCCGGGCACCGTGGCGACCTCCGCGGCCCCGGCCGCCACCGGCACGTCCGGTTCCGGTTTCGGTTGCGTCATGAGCCGCTCCCCATGCCGACCCGCGTGCGCGGGTCCACGAGCACGTAGACGACGTCGATGATGAAGTTCGCCACCAGGACCCCGATCACGATGAACAGGAAGATGCCCTGCAACAGGAACAGGTCGCTCGTCTTGATCGCCTCCAGCACCAGGTAGCCGAGACCGCGGTAGTCGAAGACGATCTCGGTGACGACGGCGCCGCCGATGATCACCCCGAGCTGCAGCGCGAGGCCGGTGACCTGGGGCAGCACCGCGTTGCGGAACGCGTACCGGCGCACCAGCCGTTGTGGTGCGCCGAGCGCGCCGAGGTAGTGCGCGTAGTCCGCCTCCAGCTCGTAGATGATCAGGTTGCGCATGCCGATGGCCCAGCCGCCGAACGCCACCAGGAACAGGGACAGGAAGGGCAGGAACCAGTGGCTGATCAGGTCGGAGATGAACAGCCACGAGAAGGACGGCTCCAGTGACGCGCTGAAGCTGCGGCCGACCGGGAAGAGGCCGGCCACCTTCCCGAACGCCCACGCGAGCAGGATCGCGAGCCACATGTACGGCGTCGCGGTCAGCACGTACCAGATGGGCAGGACCGCGTTGTCGAGCACCTTCTTCCGCGCCGCGTACGCGCCGAACTTGTTGCCGGCCCACCAGCTCAGCAGGATGGCGGGCAGCAGCAGGCCGAGCGTGTACGGCACGGCCGCGAGGATGATCGACCCCACGGACTTCGGGTAGGCCCACAGGCTCACGCCGAAGTTGCCGCGCAGCAGCTCACCCCAGAAGTTGAGGTACTGCTGCCACCATGGCAGGTCGAAGCCGAACAGGCTCGTGTAGTACTCGCGCATCGCCGCGACCCCGGCGGGGTCCTGCAACCCGGCGCGCGCCACCATGGCGCGCACCGGGTCGCCCGGCATGAAGCGCGGGATGAGCCAGTTGATCGTCACCGCGACCACGAAGGTCAGGGCGTAGATCGCGAGCTTCCTCCCGAAGTACCGTCCCATCGCGACGCTACTTGTCCTGCGGTGCGGGCTTCAGCTCCGCCAGCATCTTGATCGCGCCGCGCTGCATGTACCCGCGCCAGGTGGTGGGCAGGTACCTGGGCCCGTCACCCTCGGCCGAGGGCCAGTTGGTCCACACCGAGTTGCTGTACTGCGACCAGAGGCCGTTGTACCACAACGGGATCATCGGCATCTCGGTCAGCTGGATCCGCTGCAGCTGCGACGCGACCGACTGCATCCCGGCCAGGTCGTCGACCTTGGTCTTGTCGAGCTGCTGCGTGAGGTCCCACGCCTGCTGGTTCTCGTACCGGCCGTAGTTGACCGTGGTCTGCGACTCGAGGATCGGCAGCCCGAAGACGTACTCGTAGTACCGGAACGGCGTGTTGTCCATCTGCCGCTGGTTGTCGAGGATGAGGTCGAACTCGCCGGACTCGCGCATGTCCTGCACGACGGTGTCCGCCGGCGTCTCCGAGGTGATCTTGATGCCCGCGGCCTTGGCGCTGTCGACGATCACCCTGGCCGCCTCGTTCCAGTCGGTCCAACCGGATGGGGTGGCGAGCTTCAGGTCGATCGGCGAGCCGTCCTTGTTCTCGACCAGGCCGTCACCGTTGGTGTCGCGGTACCCGGCCTGACTGAGGATTTCCGCGGCACCCGAGGTGTCGAAGGCCGGGCCGACCTCCGCCACGACCGCCTTGTCGATGTACTTGTCCCAGATCGGCAGCAGCCCGGTCGGGCTGGCCTTCTCCACGATCTGCCCGTACACCGAGTTCACGATCTTGTCGGTGTCGACGGCGTTCGCGAGCGCACGGCGGAACGCGGCGTCGTTCAGCGGCGCCTTCGTGCTGTTGGGCACCATCCACGTCGTGTTGGCAGGCAGCATGTACGGCGCGTCCTGGTAGTAGGTCTGCAGCTGGTAGCCGCCCTTGACCAGCGACGCGATGCCGGGCAGGAAGTTGTTGGACAGGTCGATGTCGCCCTGCAGCAGCTGGCCGAGCGCGGCCTCGTTGCTGGTGTTGACGATGTCGACGACGTAGGTGGGCTTGACGTCGAGGTCCAGCTTGTCGCGGCCCCACCACTTGTCGTTCTTCTTCCAGACCATGCGGTCCTGGTCGTGCGTCTCGTAGAGGTACGGGCCGGAGCCGACCGGCTGCTCGTTCGCGCCGGAGGTGACGTCCTCCTCGGACTTGTTGCTCCACAGGTGTTTCGGCACGATCGGGTTGAAGTACACCCAGTTCGCCCACTGCTGGTAGCGGGGCTCGGAGAACGTGATCCTGGTGGTCCGCTTGTCCACGGCCTCGACGGAGGAGATGAACTCGTACATCGAGTGGTACGGCACCGTCTCCATCTTGCCGAGCTCGATCGTGAACACCACGTCGTCGGACGTGATGGGCTTGCCGTCCGTCCACGTGAGACCGTCCCGGAGCGTCACCTCGTAGGTGGTGTCGCTGGTCCAGTCGCCCTGCTCGGCGAGCCACGGCTCGAACTCGTCGGTGAGCGGGTCGTAGAGGAACAGGGTCTCGTAGACGTAGCCGACGGTGCCGGTGGCGTACGCCCAGTTCATGACGGGGTTCCAGTTCGCGGGCGGGCCCCACTGCGTGCCGCTGGTGAACAGGGTCTGGTTGCGCGGATACGAGCCGGGCGCGTCGCCCGAGTCACCGCCGTCCACACCCGTGCACGCGGCGGCGAACAATCCCGCCGCGGCTAACATGGCCAGCAACCTCAACCGGTTTCGCATGGCGCATCTCCTCGTTCAGGAATCCTCGAGTACCAGCACCCGCACGCCGTACGGGCGCAACGTCACCTCGTTGACGGGCTCCCCCGACGTGAGGTCGGCCAGCGTGCCCCCGGCAGGCTTGACCTCCAGCTCCTCCTCCGCCTGGCTGATCAGCCAGACGAACCGGCGACCGTCCCGGTGCGCCATCTCGCCGACGTGGACGAGCGGGTCGGCGACGGTCACCGCACGCGACACGCCGGCGATGGCCGCCAGCGCGTCGTAGATCCGTTGTGTGGGCTCGGGGTTGACGCGCGGCAGCGCCGCGGCCATGGCCTCGAGCGGGTAGGTGCACAGCACGAGCTGCCCTTTTCTCACCAGGACCGGGTTCCCGTGCTGGTCGACGGCGACGACCTCACCGTCGGTGGCGCGCACCGGCAGGAACACCCGCTCGTGCTCGTTGCCACCGGCGCGGAAGGTGAGCGTGGTGCCCGCGCCGATCGGCCCGAGGTCGGCGGTGAACGTCACGGCGACCTCGTCGTCGGTGACCGGGTCGACCATGCCGTACCGGAGCTGGTGCGCGACCCCGAACATGCCGTCGAGGTCGCCGTGCCACATACCGCGCTGGGTACTGTGGTTGCCCGCGCTGTAGGACACGAAGACGGTCGCGCCACCCTCGGCGCGGTCCGCGAGGTACCGCCAGGTCGGCGCGGTGAGCTGCTTGGCGGACGGGACGAGGTACAGCTTCGCTGCCGGCAGCCCGTCCAGCTCCCTGGCCGCCGTCACGGACAGGTCGGCCGCGCGTGCGGCCACGTAGGACTGCCGGAGCACGTCGAACAGGTGGCTGCTGTCGTCTTCTTCCGTGAACGGGTACCGGTGCTCGAGGTAGGAGGGCACGACGAGCGCGACCTCGGGCTCGGGTCGCACGCAGTTCGGGAAGTCGATCTTGTCGAGGACGTCGGCGAAGTCCCGTACCTCCCGCAGTTGCGGCTTGGGGGCACCGGTCACGTCGGTGAGCCCGAACCGCAGCTCGAACGGGTGGTGCCGGTAGGGGTCCTGGGTGAACAGGTCGTCGAAGTCGGTGTTGTTCCAGGCGATCCAGCCGGTCGCCCCCGCGAGGAGGGTGTTGTGGAGGATCTGGCGGTAGTACTGCGCGCCGTGCTCGGCGGAGACGAAGCTGTCGGTGACGCCGAACTCCTCCAGCACCACGGGTTTGCCGTTCAGGTCGGCCAGCTGGCAGATGAACGCGGCCGTGAGGTGCTGCCGGACGACGTCGTTCTCCATGCGGTACACGTGTGGCCCGACGAAGTCGGTCAGTGCGGCCAGGTCGCGGACGGAGAACCCGTTGTCCCGCCCGGTGACCTCGATCCCCCACGCCCCGTCACCGATCGAGACGGGCTGTGTCCCGCCACCCGCGCGCACGGCCTGGACCATGAGCTGGGCCCATGCCGTGACCGCTTCCCTGGTGGCGGGCTCCCCGTAGATGGGCATCTCGTTGGAGATCAGCCAGCCCGCGACGGCCGGGTGCGAGTGGAACCGGGCGGTCAGCCGCTCGACGAACCACGCCTGCCGCCCGACCATCCACACGTCCGAGTACAGGTCGCGCCCCTGCCGCCAGGCCGGGTCCCAGTTCTCCCCGGACATGTGCCCGATGATGAACGTGGGAATCGTGGCCATGCCCTGCTCTGTGTGCCGGTCGAGGAAGTCGGCGTACCGCGCGACCATCTCGTCGTCGACCCGGCCGGGCTCGGGGTGGAAGTCGGGCCAGTAGAAGAACGAGCGGGTGACGTTCATGCCGTGTTCGCGCAGGACCCGCAGTTCCTGGGTGACCAGGTCCCGGTCGTAGTTCCGCCACATCAGCGGCCCACCGGACCGCGACCAGAAGTTGGCCCCCAGCCACGGCCGTCCGTCGAACAGAAGCATCGTCGCCTCCTCGCCTACTGAACCGCGTAAGTATCGAAAATAGCGTCCAGTCGGGTACGAGCCCGAAGAGTACGGCAGGTTCCGAACGAACCGCTAGCCCCAAAGTGAACCGGTTCAGCGCGCGCTCCCAAAACCTCACGCGGCGCACGCCGACACAACCCACCGCCTACCTGCCTGCCCAGCGACCTGCCGCTCCGGCGAGGCCCGTCCGGCGAGGACGACGCCCCCCCCCCCGGGAAGCGACGTAGAGCAGCGCGAGAACGGCCGCGCCGAGGAAGACCGGCGAGGTGGCGACACGCCAGGGACCGGACGAGTCACCACCTCGCCGCGGGTGGGCGGAGCCACCACCGCCCACCCCGGATGGCGGCGCGGGCGCACCCGACGAGCACCCGCGCCGCCTGCTCTACCGGGCGGCTCCCGCGCGCCGTTTGGTCCACACGTCGTACGCGACCGCCGCCAGCAGGACCAGGCCCTTCACCAGCATCACGCGTTCCGAGGGCGCACCGATCAGCGACATGCCGTTGTTGATCACACCCATGATCAGGCCGCCGGTGATGGCGCCGATGACCTTGCCGACGCCACCCTGGACTGCGGCGCCACCGATGAACGCCGCCGCGATCGCGTCCAGTTCGAACGCGTTGCCCGCGGTCGGGCCCGCCTGGTTGAGACGGCCCGCGAAGATCACGCCCGCGAGCGCGGCCAGCACTCCCATGTTCACGAACACCCAGAACGTCACCGGCTTCACCCGCACGCCGGACAGCGTCGCGGCCTGCAGGTTGCCGCCCACCGCGTAGATGTGCCTGCCGAAGACCGAGCGGCTCGCCATCAACGAGTACGCCAGCACCAGCACCGCGAGCAGCACCAGCACCCACGGCAGGTTCCGGAACCGTGCGAGCTGGACCACCACGAACAGCACGACCGCCGCGGCCACGAGGATCTTGACCGCGAACAGCGGGAACGGGTCCACGGTCTGTCCGTACCCGAGCCGGGCGCGCCTCGTCCGCCACTGCACGAACGCGAAACCTGCCACGACCAGGATCCCCATCAGCAGCGACAGGAGGTCCGCGCCACCCAGCGGCCCGAGCCCCACGTTGCCCAGGTACCCGCCGGTGAAGCCGTTGGCCAGCGTGCGGATCTCGTCCGGGAACGGGCCGATGCCCTGGTTCCCCAGCACCGTCAGGGTGAGCGCGCGGAACACGAGCATCCCGCCGAGGGTCACGATGAACGCCGGGATGCCGAAGTACGCGATCCAGTACCCCTGCGCCGCGCCGATCAGCGCGCCTGCACCGAGTGTGGCGAGCACGGCCAGCCACCACGGAAGTCCCCATTGGACGGTCAGCACCGCGCAGATCGCGCCGGTCACCGCGACGACCGAGCCCACCGACAGGTCGATGTGCCCGCTGATGATCACGAGGATCATGCCGATGGCGAGGATGAGCACGTACGAGTTCTGCACGACGATGTTCGAGATGTTCCCCGGCTGCAGCAGCGCCCCGTCGGTGAGCACGGTGAACAGCACCACGATCAACGCGAACGCGACGTAGATGCCGCTCTGCCGCAGGTTCAGCCGGAACCGCCGCGGTGGCCCCGGAGCCACCGGCTGGGTCACCGGCGGCGTCGAGACGTCAGCACTCACCGCCGCACCTCCTGCGTCATGTACTCCATCAACCGCTCCTGTGTGGCTTCCTCGCGCGGCACCTCACCGGTGATCCGGCCCGCCGACAGCGTGTAGATCCGGTCGCACAGCCCGAGCAGCTCCGGCAGCTCCGACGAGATCACCAGCACCGCCTTCCCCTGCTCCGCCAGCGAGTTCACGATCGTGTAGATCTCGTACTTGGCGCCGACGTCGACACCGCGGGTCGGCTCGTCGAGGATCAGGACGTCCGGCTCGGTGAACATCCACTTCGCGAGCACGACCTTCTGCTGGTTGCCGCCGGACAGCGTCCGCGCCCCCGCGGCGACGGACGGCGTCTTGATCCGCAGCGCGTCCCGGAACCGTTCGGCGACCCGGAACTCCTCGTGCTCGTTGACCCAGTTGCGCCGCGACAGCAGCCCGAGCCCGGCCGCGGACACGTTCTGCTTCACGTCCGCCACCAGGTTCAGCCCGTACCGCTTGCGGTCCTCGCTCACGTACGCGATGCCGTTGCGGATCGCCGACCGCACGGTCCGCACGTCGATCTCGCGCCCGTCCTTGTAGACCCGCCCCGAGATGTCCACGCCGTAGGACCGGCCGAACACCGACATCGCCAGCTCGGTGCGGCCCGCGCCCATCAGCCCGGCCAGCCCGACGACCTCGCCGCGCCGCAACGACAGGGTGGCGTGGTCGACCACCACGCGGCCCGGGTTGGTGGGGCTGTGGACGGTCCAGTCCTCGATCCGCAGCGCCTCCTCGCCGACGTGTGGCGTCCTCGGCGGGAACCGGTGTTCCAGGTCGCGGCCGACCATGCCCGCGATGATCCGCTCCTCCGTGACGTCGGACGCGTCCAGCGTCTCGATGGACTGGCCGTCGCGCAGGATCGTGATCGTGTCGGCGATCGCGGTGACCTCGCCCAGCTTGTGGGAGATCACCACGCACGTGATGCCGTCGTCACGCAGACCGCGCAGCAGGTCGAGCAGGTGCGCGGAGTCGTCGTCGTTCAGCGCCGCCGTCGGCTCGTCCAGGATCAGCAGCTTGACCTCTTTGGACAGCGCCTTCGCGATCTCGACGAGCTGCTGCTTGCCCACACCCAGCTCACCGGCGGCGACCGTCGGGTTCTCGCGCAGGCCGACGCGGCGCAGGTGCTTCTCCGCCTCGTGGTTCGTCCGGTTCCAGTCGATCAACCCGCGGTGCGCCATCTCGTTGCCGAGGAAGAGGTTCTCCGCGATCGACAGCTGGCCGACCAGCGCCAGCTCCTGGTGAATGATCACGACACCGCGGGCCTCGCTGTCCCGGATACCCGCGAACCGGCACTCCTCGCCCTCGAAGACCACCTCCCCGGAGTACGACCCGTGCGGGTGCACCCCGGAGAGGATCTTCATCAACGTCGACTTGCCCGCCCCGTTCTCGCCGCAGATCGCGTGGATCTCCCCGCGCCGCACCGCGAACGTCACGTCCCGCAACGCCGTGACACCCGGGAACGACTTGGTGATCCCGCTCATCAGCAGGATGTCCGCGTCGGTGGCGTCGGCCATGGTCACTTCAGCTGGTCGGCGGTGTAGTACCCGGTGTCGACGAGTTCCTTGACGTAGTTCGACTTCTCGACGATCACCGGCTGCAGCAGGATCGCGGGCACGACCTTCTCGCCGTTGTCGTAGTCCTCGGTGTTGTTCACCTTGGGATCCTTGCCCTGGACTACGGCGTCCGCCATGTCCGCGGCCGCCTTCGCCAGCTCGCGGATGTCCTTGAAGATGGTCGAGTACTGCTCGTCGGCGACGATCGACTTCACCGAGGCGACCTCCGCGTCCTGTCCGGTCACGATCGGGTAAGGCTGGCCCGCGGTGCCGTAGCCGCCGCTCTTGAGCGCGGAGAGGATGCCGATGGAGATGCCGTCGTAGGGCGAGAGCACGCCGTCGACCCGGGCGCTGCCGTACGTCGAGGTCAGCAGGTCCTCCATGCGCCGCTGCGCGGTCGCGGGGTCCCACCGCAGGATCGCCATCGTCTTGAAGTCCTTCTGCCCGCTCTTCACGACCAGCGTGCCGTCGCCGATGTACTTCTCGAGCACCGACATCGCGCCGTCGTAGAAGTACGACGAGTTGTTGTCGTCGGGTGAACCGGCGAACAACTCGACGTTGAGCGGTCCCTTCGCGGTGCCGGGGCTGCCGTCGGGGTTCAGCACCTTCAACCCGGTGAGCAGCGAGGTGGCCTGCTGGACGCCGACCTTGAAGTTGTCGAACGAGGCGTAGTAGTCGACGTTGGGGCTGTCGAGGAGCAGCCGGTCGTAGGAGATCACCGGGATCTTCGCGTCGGCGGCCGCCTGCAGTTGCGAGGACAGCGACTTGGCGTCGATGGACGCGACGATCAGTGCCCGCGCGCCCTTGGTGATCTGGTTCTCGATCTGGTTGGCCTGGGTGGGGATGTCGTTCTCCGCGTACTGCAGGTCGACCTTGTACCCCTTATCCTCCAGTGCCTTCTTGACGTTGTCGCCGTCACGGATCCAGCGTTCGGACGCCCGGGTCGGCATGGTGACGCCGATCAGCGCGCCTTCCGTCGACGTCGGCTGCTGGTCGACGGTCTTCTCCGACGAGCCGCACGCGGACAGGACCAGGGCGGACGCCAGGGTCAGGCCTGCCACGAGCCGTGGAAACCTCATTGTTTCTCCCAATCTCTCTAACGCAGGCCGTGCGCGAGGCGGTGGTAGGCCTGGTTCCAGCGCAGCCGGTCGGCGAACGCGTCGGTCGTCGTGTCGTTGTCGATGAGCACGAGCTCGGTCTCGGCCATCCGGGCGAAGTCGCGCAGCACGGCCGAACCGACCGCGCTGGTGAGCACGGTGTGGTGCGGGCCGCCCGCGGTGAGCCAGCACTCGGCGGAGGTCTGCAGTGACGGCGTCGGCTGCCACACGGCCCGCGCGACGGGCAGGTTCGGCAGCGGCTCGTCCGGCGGCACGACGTCGATCTCGTTGGCCACCAGGCGGAACCGGTCGCCGATGTCCGCGAGCCCGACGACGACGGCCGGGCCGGGCGCGGCGTCGAACACCAGCCGCACCGGGTCCTCCCGGTCGCCGATGCCGAGCGGGTGGATCTCGCACGACGGGGTGTCGGCGGCGATCGACGGGCACACCTCGAGCATGTGCGCGCCGAGGATCTTCGGCGTGCCGGGGCCGAAGTGGTACGTGTAGTCCTCCATGAACGAGGTCCCGCCCGCACCCATGGCCTTCACCGCGGCGAGCAGCGTGGAGGTCTTCCAGTCACCCTCGCCGCCGAACCCGTAGCCGTCGGCCATCAGCCGCTGCACGGCGAGGCCCGGCAGCTGCCGTAGTCCGCCGAGGTCCTGGAAGTTCGTGGTGAACGCGCCGAACCCGCCGTCGGTGAGGAACCGGCGCAGCCCGGCCTCGATGCGGGCCGCGTACCGCAGTGACTCGTGCCGCTCTCCGCCGCGCGCCAGTGCGGGCGCGAGGCGGTAGGCGTCGGCGTAGTCGGCGACGAGCAGGTCGATCTCGTCGTCGGCGACCTCGTCGACGACCGCCACGAGGTCGTTGACGCCGTAGGTGTTGACCGACACGCCGAACCGCAGCTCGGCCTCCACCTTGTCGCCCTCGGTCACGGCGACGTCGCGCATGTTGTCGCCGAACCTCGCCAGCCGCAGCGATCTGAGGTGCGCGAGGCCGGTGGCGGCGCGGGCCCAGTCGTCGATCCGGTGCGCCAGCACCGGATCGCTCGCGTGCCCGGCGACGGTCTTGCGCGGCACCCCGATGCGGGTCTGGATGTAGCCGAACTCGCGGTCGCCGTGCGCGGCCTGGTTGAGGTTCATGAAGTCCATGTCGATGGACGCCCACGGCAGCGCCTCGTTGAGCTGGGTGTGCAGGTGCAGCAACGGTTTCCGCAGCACGTCCAGCCCGGTGATCCACATCTTGGCCGGCGAGAACGTGTGCATCCACGCGATCACGCCGACGCACGCCGGGTCGGTGTCGGCGGCCAGCAGCACGTCCCGGATCGCGGCCGAGTCGGTGAGCACGGGCCGCCACACGATCTCGGCGCTGATGGCGCCCGAGTCGGTGAGCATGCGCTGGATCTGCTGCGACTGGCCCGCGACCTGGTCGAGGGTCTCCGCGCCGTAGAGGTGCTGGCTTCCCGTGAGGAACCAGACCTGCGGTTTGGCGGCAGACGACATGTGGTGACTCCTTGCCCGGGTTATTGCCCGTAGACGTCCTGGTACCGGGCGTAGAGCCGGTCCACGTGCTGCTGGTCGATCGCGTCCGGCCTGCCGAGCTGGTGTGCGAAGTGGACGGTGCGGGCGACGTCCTCGAGCATCACCGCGGCCTTCACCGCGGCGCGGGCGTCGGCCCCGATGGTGAACGGGCCGTGGCTGCGCATGAGCACCGCCGGGGATCTGCTGTCCCGCAACGTCTCCACGATGCCCCGCCCGATCGAGTCGTCGCCGATCAGCGCGAACGGCCCGACCGGGATGTCGCCGCCGAACTCATCGGCGATCATCGTGAGCACGCACGGGATCGGCTCGCCGCGCGCGGCCCACGCGGTGGCGTAGGGCGAATGCGTGTGGACCACTCCCCCGACCTCGGGCATGTTCCGGTACACGTAGGCGTGCGCGGCGGTGTCCGACGATGGCGCGAGTTCGCCCTCGACGAGGTTCCCGTGCAGGTCGGTGAGGACCATGGTGTCCGGGCCGAGGTCGTCGTAGGAGACACCCGACGGCTTGATCACCATCAGGTCCTCGCCGGGGACGCGCGCGGACACGTTGCCCGCGGTCCAGATGACCAGGGAGTAGCGGGTCAGCTCGCGGTGCAGGTCGGCGACCTCGCACCGCAGCTCGTCGACGGTGCTCACGACCGCTCCTCGCAGGCTCCGAGCGTCTGCTCGCACGTCGCCCAGCCTTGATGATTCGTTCCGCAAGCTCCGCTCATCGGCCGGCCACCGCCTCCCGGCGCAGTGCCCGCAGCCGGTGCATGACGTCGTTGCCGCCGCGGCCGAAGTGGTCGTGCAGGTCGGCGTACTCCATGAACAGCTTCTCGTAGACCGCGGTGTGCTCCGGGATCGGCCGGTACACCCCGCTGTTCACCGACCCCATCGCGACGGCGGCCGCGCGGATGTCGGCGTAGGCCTCGGCGGCGACGGCGGCGTGCATGGCCGAACCGAGCGCGGGCCCCTGCGCGGAGCGGATGGTCGACAGCGGCAGTCCGGTGACGTCGGCGTAGATCTGCATGAGCAGCGCGTTCCGCACGAGCCCGCCCGCGACGACCAGCTCGGTGACCGGCACCCCCGACTCCGCGAACGACTCGACGATCACCCGGGTGCCGAACGCGGTGGCCTCCATGAGCGCGCGGTAGATGTCCTCCGGCCGGGTGGCGAGGGTCTGCCCGAGGACCACCCCGGACAGCTCGTGGTCGACGAGCACCGACCGGTTGCCGCTGTGCCAGTCGAGCGCGAGCAGCCCGTGCTCCCCCGGTTTCTGCCTGGCAGCCAACTCGGTCAGGTGGTCGTGCAGCGAGATCCCGCGCGCGGCGGCGGCTTCGTGGTAGGCGGGCGGCACCTGGTTGTCGACGAACCACCCGAAGATATCGCCGACGCCGCTCTGCCCGGCCTCGTACCCCCACAGGCCGGGGACGATGCCGCCGTCGACCACGCCGCACATCCCCGGCACCTCACGGAGTTCGGCACCGTTCATGACGTGGCACGTCGAGGTCCCCATGATCGCGACGAGCCGCCCAGGCTCGACGGCCTGCGCGGCGGGCGCCGTGACGTGCGCGTCGACGTTCCCCACCGCGACCGCGATGCCCTCGGGCAGCCCGGTCCAGTAGGCGGCGAGCTTGGTGAGGTTCCCGGCGCGGTCGCCGAGGTTGCCGATGGGGTGGTCGAGCTTGTCGCGCACGAAGCCCGCGAAGCCGGGGTTCAGCTCGCGCAGGTAGTCCTGCGACGGGTAGGCGCCGTCCTGGTGGATGCCCTTGTAACCCGCGGTGCAGGCGTTGCGGACGTAGTTCCCGGTGAGCTGCCAGACGATCCAGTCGGCGGCCTCGACCCAGTGGTCCATGGCGGCGTACACGTCGGGCGCCTCTTCGAGCAGCTGCAGCCCTTTGGCGAACTCCCACTCCGACGAGATGAGCCCGCCGTACCGGGGGAGCCACTTCTCCCCGCGCGCGGCGGCGACCTGGTTGATCCGGTCGGCCTGCGGCTGCGCGGCGTGGTGCTTCCACAGTTTCACGTAGGCGTGCGGGTTGTTCGCGAACTCGGGCAGCTCGCACAACGGCGTCCCGTCCGAGGTCGCCGGGATCATCGTGCAGGCGGTGAAGTCGGTCCCGATCCCGATCACGTTCGCGGGGTCGACACCCGCGTCCTGGATCGCGCCGGGCACGGCGGTGCGGAGAACGTCGACGTAGTCGCGCGGCACCTGGAGCGCCCAGTCGGGCGGAAGCGGCGCCCCGTCCGGCATGGCCCGGTCGAGCACCCCGTGGCGGAACTCGTGCACAGCGGTCCCCAGCTCGGCCCCGTCCCGGACCCGCACAACGACCGCCCGCCCGGACAACGTGCCGAAGTCGACCCCCACCACAAGCGCGTCATCGCGATCGCCAGCCATGCGAGGATTGTTATCGCTAACATTCCTGCCGTCAAGAGAACTCAGCAGGATTCAGCAGTGACTTGGTGAGCGTGCACACCTCACGGTGCGCCGACTGTGGACAGGTTTGGGGTGCCCTGACCACCGCGGTCGGGGCACCCCGGCCTCAGCGGACGGCGCTCGACCGCTCCAGTGCGGGGGCCGCGGCTTGCTGCCGTCTGCGCGGCATGCGGAGCGCGACCAGCATGCCCGCGAACGCGAGCGCCGCCACCGCGACCATCGCCGCGGTGAAGCCCGAACTGAACTCCTCGGGCGACCCGTAGCCCCCGGCACCGGCGAAGACGGCGACGGACACCGCGACGCCGAACACCCCGCCGAGGATGCGCAGCATCATGAACGCGCCGGACGCCTGACCGATCTCCTGGGGCCGCACCGACGCGACGACCGCCTTCTGCGCCGCGGGCATGGCCATGGTCAGCCCGACACCACCCACGACGAGCGCGGGCAGCAGTTCGAGGTAACCCGTGCCGGTGCCGGCGACGAACGCGATCCAGCCCATGCCGGCGGTCTGCAGCAACAGCCCGCCGACCACGAAGTTCCGTTCGCCGAACCGGTCGGCCAGCGCGCCCGCGATCGGCGCGCACACCATGAGCGTCGCGGTCCACGGCATCAGCCGCAGACCCGCGCCGAGCGGCCCCTCCCCCTGCACGGTCTGGAAGTACTGCGCCAGGAAGAACAGCGTGCCGTAGAGCGAGGCGAACACGCAGAAGTTCGCCGGGTTGGCCGCGGCGAACGCCGTCAGCCGGAAGAACCGCATCGGCAGCATCGGCGCCGCGGCGCGGATCTCCCAGACCACGAACACGACCACGAACGCGACGCCCAGCACCAGCGCGGCCAGCACCTCCGCACTGCCCCAGCCCGCCGTGTTCCCGCGGACGAGCCCCCACACGATGCCAAAGGCACCCAGGGTCACGAGCACGACCCCGCCGAGGTCGAACCGGTTGTCGGGACCGGTGCTCTCGCCGACGCGCCGCGTGGTGAACGCGATCGCGAGCACCCCGATCGGCAGGTTCAGCCAGAAGATCCACTGCCAGGCCAGCCCCTCGGCGATGACACCGCCGACGAACGGGCCGCTGAACGTCGCGAGGCCGGTGATGCCGAGGTACAGGCCCATCGCCCGGCCGCGTTGCGCGGGCGGGAACGCGGCGCTGATCAGGGTGAGCGACAGCGGCAGCACCATCGCGGCGCCCGCCCCCTGCACCGCTCGTGCCGTGATCAGGGTGCCGATGTCGGGGGCCAGCGCACACGCCACCGACGCGACGGTGAACACCGCCAGCCCGGCGACGAACACCCGGCGCCGCCCGAACCGGTCACCCAGTGCCGCGCCCGTCAGCAGCAGCACCGCGAACGTCAGGTTGTACGCGTTGACCGTCCACTCGAGTGCTTCGAGCGACGCGGCCAGGTCGTGCCGGATCGTGCTCAGCGTGGTCGTCACGACCAGGCTGTCCAGGGCCATCATGAACGAGGCCAGCGACGCGAGGCCCAGCACCCACGCCTGCCCCGCGCTCATGCGGCGGTCAGCCGTCCCGGCCGTGCCGTGCTCAGACATGGAGTGACCTCGGCAGCCCGAACGCCGCGAGCGGCGCGTTGTCGTGGAACCGGGTGATCGCGTCGATCCGGTCACCGGTCAGGCCCAGCACGAGCACCCCGTGCGCGTGCAGGATCGGCGTCCTCGGGTCCCGCAGGTAGCAGCCGAAGGCGGGCTGGCCGTTCGCCCTGGTCGGTACCAGCACGTGCCTGTGGCCGTCGCGCCACGCGACGGTGACGAGGAAGTCCCCGACCGCGGCGGGCCCCTGGTACGCGAGCGGCATCGGCGGCATGGTCAGCCACGCGTCGTCGGTCAGCATGGCCACCACCGCGTCGACGTCCGCGGCCTCGAACGCACGGACGAAGTCGGCCACGACCCGGCGCTCCTGCGGGGAGTCCGGCAGCGGCACGCGAGTGCGGTCGGCGGACTGGAGCGCACCTCGCGCCCGCGTCAGCGCGCTGGTCACCGCGTTCCCGGTGGTGCCGAGGATGTTCGCGACCTCCGCGGTCCGGAACCCCAGCACGTCCCGCAGCACGAGCACCGCACGCTGCCGCGGCGGCAACTGCTGCAGCGCGGTCAGGAACGCCAGCGACACCGACTCGCTGACCTCGTACCGCGCCTCCGGCCCCGGCCGCTGGTCGACGATCCCGGCGAGCAGCACGTCCGGGTAGGGCTCCAGCCAGCTCGGCTCCGCCGCCTGTGGCCGGCGGCCGCTCGCCCGCAACGCGTTCAGGCAGCGGTTCGTCGCGATCCGGTACAGCCAGGTGCGCACGGACGCGCGCTCCTCGTAGCCGTCGATCCCGCGCCACGCGGCGAGCAACGTCTCCTGCAGCAGGTCCTCGGCGTCCTGCACCGAGCCGAGCATGCGGTAACAGTGCACCTGCAGCTCACGCCGGTACGGTTCGACCAGCCTGCGGAACGTCTCCCCGTCCCCGTTGCGCACCTGCGCCGGCAACTCCCTGGCGGGCGGACTCGCTCGCATGGCGGCTCCTTTCTCCGTTGGTGCCTTCTCGGAGATATGGACACCACCCGCGCCGAAAAGCGTCGGTCACTGTCCCGAAACGCATTCGGGACACGGCGAGGAGGCCCGTCCGGCAGGACAGCCCCGTCGGGGAGGCCCCGTCCGGCGAGACGATCTCAGGCGGGTGGCGGGCCCACGCTGTCCCGGGACACCAGCGCCGGCACGATCGTGCGCTGAGAGGCCCCGACCTCCCCCTCACTCACCTGCGCCAGCAACAGGCTCAACGTCTCCCGGGCCACCGCGTCGAAGTCGGGACGCACGGTCGTCAACGGCGGAATGAAGTACGCCGCCTCGGGCACGTCGTCGAAACCCACCACGCTCACGTCGTGCGGCACCCGGCGCCCACGCTCGTGCATCGCCCGCAACAACCCCAGAGCCAGGTGGTCGTTGGCGGCGAACACGGCCGTCACCTCGGGCATCCGCGCCAGCATCTGACCCGCCCGGTACCCCGACGCGGCGCTCCAGTCGGCGGCCACCAGCGGCGGCACCTCCACCCCGGCGGCCTCCAACGCCTGCGTCCACCCCCGCACCCGCCCGGCACTGTCGAACCAGTCCGGCGGCCCGGACACGTGCCAGACCGTCGAGTGACCGGCGTCCAGCAGATGTCGGGTGGCGAGGAAGGCGCCGGCCGTCTGGTCCACGGTGACCAGCGGTGCGGAACGGGCGGGATCACCGTCGATGGTCACCAGCGGCACGCCCGCCGGGACGTCGGCAAGTGCCTCGTTCGCCGAGGCGGTGGGCGCGATGGCCACGATGCCCGCCACCCGTGAATCGCGGTGGTGCTCGACGGCCGACGCGATCGACTCCCGGTCGAGCACCTTGACGCGCCGCAGACTCACCGAGAACCCCGCTTCAGCGGCCGCCAGCTCGAAGGCGGCCAGCAGCGACGCGGGGCCGTACAGCGACGAGTTCTGCGCGATCACGCCGATGAGCTGCGACCGGCCCGTGACCAGCGCCCGTGCCGCCTTGTTGGGCCGGTACCCCAGCTGCGCGATCGCGGCCCGCACGCGCAGCCGGGTCTGCTCCCGGACGTTCGGGTGCCCGTTCAGCACCCGGGACACGGTCTGGTGCGACACCCCGGCGAGGCGGGCCACGTCCGTCATCGCGGGGTCGCGCGAGACCTTCGCCGGGTTGTCCACTCGCTACCTCACCTCGAAGTCGTTCCTGTCCTGGTCACAGTGTCCCACCGTCACCGGATGAGGAACGTCGCACACGCACGTTCGGCGCGTCCCCCTCCCGGCCGGGCCACCACGAGCCGCCCGTTGTCGTGCGATACGTACTCGGCCGGGTCGTCGAGCAGCCGCAGCGACACCCCCGACCGGTCGGCCAGACCGGGCACCTTCACGAAGCTCGTCGCGCGACCGTACTCATCCGTGTCGGCGTACGGCTCGACCCGCAGCACGCCGTCACCCGCGGTCACGTGCCGGTCCGGGAAGTTGACCGACCGCACCGACACCGTGCCCGCGCCGAGGTGGCCGGGGGTGAACCGGAACCACGAGTCGGCGACCTCGCGCACGTTGCCCTCGACCCGCAGCCGGAACTCGGCGTGCCGCACCACCAGGTGCCGCGCGTCGTACGGCGACAGCCGCACCACCGTCCCGCCCTTCCCGACCGGGACTCCGAACGACGGTGTGCCGTCCTCGTTCCAGTACAGCTTCTGCACACGCGTGTGCCGGTTCGGGTCGAACAGCGGGTCGCCGGTGATGTCGCGGTAGTCGCGGGCGTGGAAGACGAGCACGTCGTCGTCGCCGTGGCGGGTGAACGAGTTGTGGCCGGGCCCGAACTGGCTGGTTTCCGCGTTCGTCACGAAGACCGGGTTCGGCGACTTGGTCCACGACCGCGCGTCGAGCAGGTTCGCGTTCTCGTCGGCGGTCAGCAGCCCCATGCAGTACCGGGCGTCGGTCGCCGAGGCCGAGAACGTGACGAACACGCGCCCGTTGCGGATCAGCACGGCCGGTCCCTCGTTCACCCGGAAGCCCTGGATCTCCCAGCTCAGCGTGGGCACCGCGATCCGCACCGGTGCCGTCGCGAGCGACGTCGGCGACGCCATCTCCGCGATGTACAGGTTGCTGTTGGTCGCGATGCCCGGTTCGCTCTGCGCCCACAGGAAGTACCGCTTGCCGCGGTGGGAGAAGGTGGTGGCGTCGAGCGTGAACGACTCCCAGCCGGTCACCATCCGCTTCGGCGGCAGCCAGCCAGACGCGCGCGGGTCGGCGTTCGGCGACTCGAGCACGTAGGTCCGGATGCGGAACGGGTCGTCGCCGTCGCCCGCGGCGAAGTAGACGTACCAGCGGTCGCCGATGCGGTGCAGCTCCGGCGCCCAGATGTACCCGGCCATCGGGCCGGACGCGGGCCGCCGCCAGATGGTGCGCTCGCGGGCGGTCGCGAGCCCGTCGATCGTCGACGCGCCGCGCACGACCACGCGGTCGTACTCCGGCACCGACCCGGTCAGGTAGTACATGCCGTCGGTGTCGTCGGCGGGTCGGGTGATGAACGGGTCGGCTCGCTGTTCGACGAGCGGGTTGCGGGTGGTCAGCGGGCCCGGCGACCCACCGGGGGCGGCGGCCACGGCACCGGGCGCCGCGGCGGGCAGCGCGCTCACCGCCGCCACCACACCACCGGCCTTGAACAGGGTTCTCCGGTCGATGCCCATCAGCTGCTCCTGACCTTGATGCGGAGGAACGTCACCGAGTACGGCGGGAACGTGTGGGTGAACGTGCTCGCCACGTCCAGCCGCGACTCTCGCGGTGCGATCGGGGTCGTGTACTGGGTGTTCACGTCGTCGGGGTCGCCCCGCAACGTGGTCATCCTGGCGCTGCGCTCGACGTTCGCGCCCTTCAGGTCGACGGTCGTGCGGGCCGCGTTCGCCTGCGCGTTGACGACCTTGACGATCAGCTCACCGGTGCGGGTGTCGCGGGTGACGACCTGCCGGAACGGCTCGACCTTCTGGCTGTCGGTGAACTCGCCCCACTTCTCGCCGTCCAGGAACAGCGACACGGTCCGGCCGCGGACCGAGACGCGCAGGTCGTACTCGCGCCCGGCCTGGACCGTCGTGCCGTCGCTGATCAGCGTGGACTTGCCGCCGCCCTCGGCCTTCTCGACCGCGGACTGGGTGTTGTTCCACCCGCCGAGGTTCCACCAGTAGAAGTCGTTCGAGTCCTTGACGCCGAACCCGACCAGGAAGCCCTCGCGGCCGGACTGCTTGGTGGCCTTGACGTTCAGGTCGTAGTTCTGCCACGCCGGGTCACCCGCCATGACCATCGTGTTCTCGGCCGCGGTGTCGGACTGCGTGTACGCGCCGCCGGTCACCGCCCACGTGCCGCGCCCGGCGATGTTGGTCCAGTTCGCGTCGCCCGCGGAGAAGTCGTCGGCGAACAGCTGCGTGCCGTCGGCCGAGGTCACGCGGACGTCGTCGTAGGACGCCGCGGTGCCCCACGTGGACAGTCCGACCGCGCCGGTGATGGGCAGGTCCTCCTGCGACGGGGTGCCGGTCGCGGTGCTGGGCACGACGTGGTCGCCGACGTTGTTCATGAACAGCCGCTGCGTCTCGTAGCTCGCCGAGCCCCAGGACGCGCGGTTGTTGAACCAGATCATGTCCGGCCGCCACTGCACGTAGTCCTCGTTGGAGAGCAGTGGCGCGTACGACGCGAGCCGCACGACGTCGGCGTTGCGCTCCAGTCCGGTCATGTAGGCCGCCTCGGACAAGGCGTTGTAGAAGCGGTTGTCCTGCGAGGCGTACTCGCCGAGGAACACCTTCGGGCCCTGCCGGTCGTAGCTGTCGTAGCGTTCGTTGTTCTGCAGGAACCAGGTCGGGCTGTTGTAGTAGTGCTCGTCGACCATCGCGACGCCCGCGTCCTCGTTGAGCTGCCACAGGCGGTCGAACGTGGCGCCCGTATCGTCCGGACCGGAGTTGCTGATCACGGTGATGTCCGGGTACTTCGCCTCGATCGCGTCCCGGAACTGCGTGAAGCGCGCGAAGAACTGGTCGGGCAGGTTCTCCTCGTTGCCGACCGCGAGGTGGGTGAGCCCGAACGGTGCCGGGTGCCCCATCCGCGCCCGCACCGTGCCCCACGTGGAGTCGGCGGGGCCGTTGGCGAACTCGATCAGGTCGAGCGTGTCCTGGATGTGCCGTGCCAGCAACGCGGGGTCGTCGGTCGCCTGGTTCTGGCCACAGCCGGTGACGAGCGCGGGCACGACCGGCAGCGCCATGGCGCCGATGTCCTCGGCGAACTGGAAGTACTCGTAGTAGCCGATGCCGTAGGACTGGTTGTAGCCCCAGAAGTTCGCGTTCGTCGCGCGGGTCTCGACCGGCCCGATCGTGTCCTTCCACTGGTAGGAGCGGCGACGCTCGTAGTTCGGCGCGTCGTAGCCGTAGTGGCTGCCGGTGTTGACGATGCAGCCGCCGGGGAACCGCACGAAGCCGGGGTTCAGCGCGGCGATCTTCTCGGCGAGGTCGCGGCGCATGCCGTTGGGGCGGTTCTTGTAGGTGTCGCGCGGGAAGAGCGACACCATGTCGAGTGCGAGGGTGCCCGCTCCCCCGCCCGCGACCAGCAGCCTGCCGGTGATGCTCGTGGTCTTCGCGGTGACCGTGCCGGTGTACCTGGTCCAGGTCGCGCCGCGGACGGTGAGCCGCAACGGGTCGGCCAGCGCGGCACCGGCGGGGTCGGTGACCGACACGGTCAGCGGTGTGGTCGCCTGGTCGGTGCGGGCCCAGACGGAGAAGTCGTACCGCTTCCCCTTCTCCACGTGGATGCCGGAGTTGTAGCCCGCGTTGATGAGCCCACCGGGCAGCGGCAGCTTCAGGTACCTGCGGTTCCGTTCGTTGAGGCGGCCCGCGTCGTCGACGACCTGCGGGTCACCGCTCCGCGGCGCCCACCCGGTGAGCGGCGTGTAGGACGCGTTGTCGGCGCGGTCGTACTCGAACGACCGGTTCTGCACCAGCTCGGCGTACAGCCCGCCGTCGGCGGCTCGGTTGATGTCCTCGAAGAACACGCCGTACATGTCGTCGGAGATCGCGGGACCCGTCGCGGCGGTGTCGACGGTGACGCGGTAGTCGGTGTCGGCCGCCTGGCCCGACCCGGGCAGGGCGACGAGCATGGACGTGGCGAGTACGGCCGCCAGGAGCGGCCGGGTTCTGCGCATGACGGTTGCTCCCTCGCAGGTGGGGATCAGGGATGTGCGGCGCGCACACCGTCCAGTTCGGACTGGGTCACGGGCAGGACGGTGCCGTGCCGGGGCCGCGCCGGCAGCTCGTAGCCGGTGGCGAGCTGCCAGTCGCCCGCGGCGAGGTCGGTGGCGGTGAACGGCACGTAGCCGCGGCCGCCGAACTCGTCGATGAACAGGTACCAGCGGTTCTCGGTGTTGGACTTGAAGACCGTCGGGCCTTCGCCGCGGCTGATGTCACCCGCGCCGATGCAGTCGGCCACGAAGTCGTAGCTCGTGTCGCGGAGCTTCTTCGCGCGCTCGGCGACGATGAACTTGCCGCACGGCGCGTCCGGGCTCGCGCTGCGCTCGTCCTTGGTGAAGCGGTAGTAGCGGCCACGGTCCTCGATGACCGTCGAGTCGATCACCGAGTGCCCGGGGTCGACCCACACCTTGGGCGCGGAGAACGTGCGGAAGTCCCTGGTGGTCGCGTACAGCATCCGGTTGTGGGTGTTCCCGGTGTGGCCGGGGTCGTCCTCGGCGTACAGCTTGGACGCCCAGAACACGACGTAGGCGTTGATGGTCCGGTCCCAGTAGGCCTCGGGCGCCCAGGTGTTGCCCGCGGTGTCCGGCGAGACCCGCACGTGCCGCTGGGCGGACCAGTGCACGAGGTCGGTCGACTCCCAGACCTCGATGTGCTTGCTGCCGAAGCGTTGCGCGGCATCCCAGTCGCCGTTGCCGTGGATCCGCAGGTCGGTGGCGAGCAGGTAGAACCGGTCGCCCTTCGGCGAACGGATGACGAACGGGTCCCGCACGCCCTTGTCACCCAGGGCCGAGGTGAGCACGGGACGGCCGCCGTTCAGCTCGTCCCAGTGCAGCGGGTCGTTGCCGCGGCTGGCGGCGAGGTACACCTGCTCGCCCGCCGAGGTGCCCTCCCCCGTGAAGTAGAAGAACACGTACCCGGCGTAGTGCGGCGCGGCCGCTGCCTGGGTCGGTGCGAAGAGGTTCGCGGCGAGGACGGCGAGTACGAGGAGAGCCCGCATGGGAGTCCTTCGAGGTCGGCGTTGACGCGTCAAAGAGTGTTGCCTCTTCGGGTCGCAAGCTCCCCGAAGTGAGCGCTAACATAGAACGCGTTCAGGCAGGACGTCAACAAAAACAACTTCTTGGTGTCAGCTTCTTGACGTCCGCACTGTGAGCGTTCACTCTAGTGGCCCAGTGACACCGGTCACGCACGGTCCAACGGAGGAAGTGCAGTGCGCAAGACGATCACGACCGCCCTCGCCGCGGTCCTGCTGGCGGCGGTGACCGCATGTGGCGGCGGCAGCGGCGGCAGTGCGGGCAACAGTTCCGATGACACGATCACCATGGGTTTCGCCCAGGTCGGCGCGGAGAGCGGCTGGCGGACGGCGAACACGAAGTCGATCCAGGAGTCGGCGAAGTCGGCCGGGATCGAGTTGAAGTTCTCCGACGCACAGCAGAAGCAGGAGAACCAGCTCAAGGCGATCCGGTCCTACATCCAGCAGAAGGTGGACGTGATCGCGTTCAGCCCGGTGGTGGAGACCGGCTGGGACACGGTGCTGCTCGAGGCGCAGCGCGCCAAGATCCCGGTGATCCTGACCGACCGCGCCATCGACTCGGACGACACGTCGCTCTACAAGACCTTCCTGGGCTCGGACTTCATCGACGAGGGCAAGAAGGCCGGCAAGTGGCTGGTGGAGAACAGCGACGGGCCGGTGAACGTCGTCGAGCTGCAGGGCACGACCGGCGCGGCCCCCGCGATCGACCGCAAGGAGGGCTTCGAGGCGGAGACCAAGTCCAACCCGGACATCAAGATCGTGGCCTCGCAGACCGGTGACTTCACACGGTCCGGCGGCAAGCAGGTCATGGAGGCGTTCCTGAAGTCCCAGCCGGACATCGACGTCGTCTACGCCCACAACGACGACATGGGGCTCGGCGCCATCGAGGCGATCAAGGCGGCCGGCAAGAAGCCCGGCACCGACATCAAGATCATCACGGTGGACGCGGTGAAGGACGGCATGACCGCACTCGCGAACGGCGAGATCAACTTCATCGTCGAGTGCAACCCGCTGCTCGGACCGCAGCTGATGGACCTCGCGAAGAAGGTCGTCGCTGGCGAGGAGGTGCCGGAGCGGGTCGTCACCGAGGAGACCACGTTCACGCAGGAGCAGGCCAAGGCCGCGCTTCCGGACCGCAAGTACTGACCGTTATGTGGGCTGGAGCGAAGGAGCGGACGCCGTCTGGACTGACGCTCGCGCGCAGGCGCGCCAGCGCCGAGCACGGAGGAGGGAAGACGGCGTGCTAGCGGATGAGCGGAGCGCACCATCGGACACAGCTCCACTGGTTGAACTACAGGGCATCACCGTCACCTTCCCCGGGGTGAAGGCCCTCGACGAGGTCGACTTCCGGCTCCTGCCCGGCGAGGTGCACGCGCTCCTCGGCGAGAACGGGGCCGGGAAGTCGACCCTCATCAAGGCGCTCACGGGGGTGCACGCCACCGACGCCGGCGAGATCCGTCTCGCCGGCGTCCCGGTGTCCTTCCACGGGCCCGCGCAGGCGCAGGACGCCGGGATCAGCACCGTGTACCAGGAGGTGAACCTGTGCACGAACCTCTCGGTCGCGGAGAACATCCTGCTCGGCCGGGAGCCGCGCAGGTTCGGTGCGATCGACGGGCGTGCCATGCGCGCGCGGGCGGCGGAGCTGTTGTCCCGCATCGGTTTGCACATCGACCCGGGCTCCGCGCTCGGGTCGCACCCGATCGCGGTGCAGCAGCTCGTGGCGATCGCCCGCGCGGTCGCCGTGGACGCGCGGGTACTGATCCTCGACGAGCCGACGTCCAGCCTGGACGCCGGCGAGGTCGCGGAGCTGTTCCGGATCGTGCGGGTGCTGCGGGACGAGGGTGTCGCGATCCTGTTCGTGTCGCACTTCCTCGACCAGGTCTACGAGATCGCGGACCGGCTCACCGTGCTGCGCAACGGGAAGGTCGTCGGCGAGTACGCGACGGCGAAGGTCGGCAGGCTCGAGCTGGTGCGCGCCATGATCGGCCGCGATCTGACGGTGCTCGACGAGGTGGAGCGGCGCAGCGAGCGCCGCGTCCCGTCGGAGGAACCGTTGCTGCGGGCCGAGAACCTGGGCCGTGCGGGCTCGATCGCACCGTTCGACCTGGAGCTGCACCCCGGCGAGGTGGTCGGGGTGGCCGGGCTCCTGGGTTCGGGCCGCACCGAGCTGGCACGGCTGCTGTTCGGCGCCGACCGGGCGGACTCGGGTCACGTGTACTTCGACGGCAAGATCCTGAAACTGCGCGGACCCCGGTCGGCGATCGCGCACGGCATCGCGTTCACGTCCGAGGACCGCAAGGCCGAGGGCCTGGTCGCGGACCTGACCGTGCGGGACAACCTGATCCTCGCCATGCAGGCGGCCAGAGGGTGGGCGCGGCAGGTGCCGCGCCGGACCGCGGACGAGCTGGTCGCGAAGTACGTCGAAGCGCTGGACATCCGGCCCGCCGACGCGGACGCGGTGGTCGGCACGCTGTCCGGTGGCAACCAGCAGAAGGTGCTGCTGGCGCGGTGGCTGGTGACGCGGCCGAAGCTGCTGATCCTCGACGAGCCGACCCGCGGCATCGACGTCGGCGCGAAGGCGCAGATCCAGAAGGTGGTCGCCGACCTCGCTGCCGAGGGCATGGCGGTGGTGTTCATCTCCGCGGAACTGGAGGAGGTGGTCCGCGTGTCCGACCGGGTGGTCGTGCTGCGGGACCGGCGCAAGATCGCGGAGGTGTCCGGCACCGAGGTCACCGTGGACGACGTGGTCGCGCTCATCGCCGGTGAGGCCGAGAAGGTGCCGTCATGACACGCAGCCGTCTCTTGTGGCCACTGCTGGCGCTGGTGGCGCTCCTGTTGCTGAACCTGGTGTTCACGCCGTCGTTCTTCGCGTTGCGGATCCAGGACGGGCACCTGTTCGGCAGCCTCGTCGACATCCTCCGCAACGGCGCGCCGACGCTGCTGATCGCGCTGGGCATGACGCTCGTGATCGCGACGCGCGGCATCGACCTGTCCGTGGGCGCGGTCGCGGCCATCGCGGGCGCGGTGACCTGCACCCACATCGCGACCACGGGCGACGCGATCGGCGGCATGGCGCTCGCGCTCGGGCTGTGCGCGGTGCTGGGGCTGTGGAACGGTTTCCTCGTCTCCGTCATCGGCATCCAGCCCATCATCGCGACCCTGGTCCTGATGACCGCCGGGCGTGGCATGGCGATGCTCGTGACCGAGGGCCAGATCGTCACGGTCAACAACGACGTGTTCGCGAAGGTCGGCGCCGGGTTCCTGGTGCTGCCGATCGCGATCCTCATCAGCCTCGCGGTGCTCGCCGGGGTGGCGCTGCTGACCAGGCGCACCGCGCTGGGCATGCTGATCGAGGCGGTCGGGGTGAACCCGGAGGCCAGCAGGCTCGCCGGGGTGCGGTCCCGCACGATCATCTGGACCGTCTACGTGTTCTCCGCGCTGTGCGCGGGCGTGGCAGGCCTGATGATCGCGTCGAACGTGAACGCGGCCGACGCCAACAACGCCGGGCTGTGGATCGAGATGGACGCGATCCTGGCGGTGGTCATCGGCGGCACCTCCCTCGCCGGTGGCCGGTACTCGCTCACGGGCACGCTCATCGGCGCGCTGGTGATCCAGACACTGACCACGACGGTGTACACGATCGGCGTACCCCCGGAGACGACGCTCGTGTTCAAGGCGGCCGTGGTCATCGTGGTGTGCCTGCTGCAGGCGCCGCGGCTCACCCGCACGTTCCGCGTGCCCGTTCCGCAGAAGGCAGGTGCCTGATGACCGCTCCCCCACTGGTGGCGCCGCCGAGGGAGAAGACCCGGGTGCCTCTCACGTCGCGGGTGCCGTCCCGCTTCCTGCCGGTGATCGCCACGTTCGTGGTGTTCGTACTGACCTTCGGGGCGGGGTCCATCCGGTACGAGGGCTTCGCCACCGGCCAGGTCGTCGCGAACCTGTTCATCGACAACGCGTTCCTGATCGTCGTCGCGGTGGGCATGACCTTCGTGATCCTGACCGGTGGCATCGATCTGTCGGTGGGCTCGGTGGTAGCCCTGTCGACGATGATCGCCGCGGCGACACTGCGCGCGGGCTGGCCCGCGTGGCTGGTGATCCTCGCGGTGCTGGCCACGGGAGCCCTGCTCGGACTGGGCATGGGCGTGATGGTTCACCGCTTCGGCGTACAACCGTTCATCGCGACGCTCGCGGGCATGTTCCTGGCACGCGGCCTGTGCTTCGTGATCAGCGTCGAGTCGGTGTCCATCAAGGACGGCACGTTCCGCGACATCGCCCTGGCGTCCATCGAGCTGCCGGGCGAGGTCGCCATCACCTACGGCGTCGTGATCGCGCTGATCGTGGTGGCGGTGGCCGCGTACGTGCTGCACCTGACGAGGTTCGGCAGGACGGTGTACGCGGTGGGCGGCAGCGAGTCGTCGGCCACGCTGATGGGCCTGCGGACCGGCCGGGTCAAGGTGGGCGTGTACGTGATCAGCGGCTTCTGCTCCGCACTCGGCGGTCTGCTGTTCAGCTTCTACATGCTGTCCGGCTACAGCCTGCACGCGGTGGGCCTGGAACTGGACGCGATCGCGGCGGTCGTCGTGGGCGGCACGTTGCTCGCGGGCGGCGTCGGCTATGTCGTGGGCTCGGTGGTCGGCGTACTCGTGCTCGGGACGGTGCAGACACTGATCTCGTTCGAGGGCACCCTGTCGTCGTGGTGGACCAAGATCGTGATCGGCGTCTTGCTGCTGGCCTTCATCGCCCTGCAGCGGCTGATCGTCAGGCGCCAGCCGGTGAAGTAGAGTGGAGGCGGAGAACCGGGGGGTTCCCATGCACGAAGAGCCGGAGTCAACGGCCGAGTCCCGTGTCTACACCACGCTGGCCGTGTTGCCTGTGTTCTGGCTGGCGGTCCTGTACCTACTGGCGGCGACGATGCCGCAGAACCTGCGGTCGATGATCGGGCTGGACATGACGTTCTGCCTCGGCGCGACGGTGCCCATGCTGGTCATCAGCGGGTTGATGCTGGAACGCGCCCTCGCTGCCCGACGTCGAGGAGACTCCTCGTAGGGTGCTGCCCTCGCCGACGGTCCCACGGACTTTCGCCGCTGTGAAAGCGGTACGAAAGCAACGCCCGCACCGTTGGAGGTGGTGGTCGCCAGACCACACTCCATCCACGGGAAGGGACGCAGATGAAGGGACTCCGCACGAGCAGGACGGCCAGAGCGATGGTCGGCGAGAGGCGAGGGTTCACCCGAAGAGTCGTCGCGAGCCTGGCCGTCATCGCTGCGTTGCTCGGGCTGAGCCTGGCAACCGCCGGCACCGCAACCGCGGACCCGGGCTATTGGCGGCCCTACGGCAACACGAACCCGATCACCTCCAGCCCCAGCACGTGGGAGTGCGGCCGCAGCTCGACGTTCGAGACCAACGTGGTCGCCCAGACGTGCGCGATCAAGTCGGCGAACGGACGCTCCGCGCAGGCGGCGGTGATCGTGCGCAACAACCGGTCCAGCACGTACATCGTGTCGGCGGCAACAGACCTCAGGTCCCCCGGTGACATCCTGGGTGTTTGGCGTTGCCCATCGTCAGGGGTCGCGGCGAACTCGTGGTCGGTTTGTTTCGGCGTCACCCTTCCCATTTCTGACTCCGGCTCCGGGTGGAGGATGTCAAAGGGAAGCGTCAACAACACTCACAACCTCCCCGAATCAGGCTGGATCTGAGCCAGCAAACCTGGGGTGGCACCTGGTGGTGGGGCGTCACGGTGCGCCCCACCACCGTCCCCGACATCTCAGGACAGTCGCACGGTCAATGTGGTTGGGGTTCGGCCGCCGACTTGGGTTTCTCCGCTTGCGGGTCGGCTTCCGGTACCGACGGGCGCCGGGAGCGGAGCAGGTGCTTCGCCGTGCCCCAGATGCCGCGCCGGAACACCAGCACGGTGACCACGAAGATCGCGCCCGTGACCACGCCGATCGCGTCGATGCCCGCGGTGGCCAGGTAGTCCTCCAGCACCACGATGATCCCCGCCCCGAGCACGGGCCCCCACAAGGTGCCCATGCCGCCGAGGATGTTCATCACCACGACCTTGCCCGACGTGGTCCAGTACACCTCCTGCAGCGACGCGAACCCGTGCCCGACCGCGTACACGCCGCCCGCGATCCCCGCCAGGAACGCCGAGATCACGAACACCTGCACCTTGTACCGGTTCACGGGATAGCCGAGAGCCCTGGCGCGGGCCGGGTTCTCCCGGATCGCCACCATCACCCGGCCGAACGGCGAGTACACCACCCGCCACGCGATCAGCAACCCGACCAGGATCAACGGCAGCGCGGCGTAGTAGAAGTAGAAGGAGTCCGCCAGGTCCCACCCGAACGCCTCGCGTGGGATTCCCTGCAGACCGTTCTCGCCGCCGGTGACCGAGCGCCACTGGTTCGCGACGAAGTAGATCAGCTGGGCGAACGCCAGCGTCACCATCGCGAAGTAGATCCCCGTGCGCCGCACGGAAAGCATCGCGATGGGCACCGCGATCAGCGCCGCCACCACCGCACCACCGAGCACCGCGACGTAGAACGGCATGCCGGTCTCCACCGCGATAATGCCCGTCGCGTAGGCCGAGGAACCCCAGAACGCCGCGTGGCCGAACGAAAGCAGGCCCGTGTAGCCCAGCAGCAGGTCCAGTGCGACCGCGAACAGCGCCCACGCCGCGATGTCCAGCGCCACCGGCGGGTAGATCATCCACGGCAGCCCGAACGCCAGCACCAGCCCGACCACGAGAAAGGCCAGGCGCACCACCGGGGATCGCCCTGCGACCAGCCTGGAGATGATCATGCGCGTACGCCTTCCTCGCGACCGAACAGCCCCGCGGGCCGCAGCAGCAGCACCAGCGCCATGAGCACGAACACCAGGCTCTGCGAGAACGCCGACGCGTACAGGTTCCCGACCGCCGACAGCATCCCGACGAGGTACCCGGCGGCCACCGACCCGAACACCGAGCCGAGGCCGCCGATCACCACCACCGCGAAGATCGTGATGATCAGGTCGCCACCCATGCCGGAGTTCACCGCGCGCATCGGTGCCGCGAGGACCCCCGCGAGCCCGGCCAGCGCGATGCCGAACCCGAACACCGGGGTCACCCAGCGCCGCACGTCGATGCCGAGCGCCCTCGTCAACTCCGGGCGCTCGGTCGACGCGCGCACGATCATGCCGACGCGGGTCTTCGTCAGCACCAGCCACACCAGAACCGACACGACGACCGAGAACACCAGCACGAACACCTGGTACTTGGGGTAGACGAACAGGCCGAGGTTCACCTGGCCGTCCAGCAGCTCCGGCCGCGAGTACGGCTGCGACTGCACGCCGTACCGCAGCCGGACCACGTCCTGCAGGATCAGCGCGATGCCGAACGTGAGCAGGAAGTTGTACAGCGGGTCGAGCCGGACGAGGCGCGCGACCAGCAGCCGTTCGAAGACCATGCCGACGAGCCCGAGCACCACCGGCACCACGACCAGCGCGAGCCACCACGACAGCCCGACGGTGTCCAGCAGCACGAACGCGCCGACCGCGCCGAGCATGTAGAACGCGCCGTGGGCGAAATTGACCACGCCGAGCATGCCGAAGATCACCGACAGCCCGAGCGCGAGCAGCGCGTAGAAGCTGCCGCTGACGAGGCCGTTGAAGAGCTGCAGGACGAGCTCCATGATCAGCCCATGTCGCAGCCGGTCGGCTCCCGGAACGCCTCGTCGGCCGGGATCGTCTCGACCAGCTCGGTGAAGTCGTAGTCCTCCTTGACCTGGTCCGGTTCCTTCACCTTCACCAGGTAGGAGTCGTGCACGACGCGGTGGTCCTCGGCGCGGATCTTGCCGTTGCGGGCGAAGAAGTCGCTGAACTCGTTGCCGTCCAGCTCCTCGCGGACCGCGTCCGCGTCGTCGGTACCCGCCCGCTGCACCGCCTCCAGGTACTGCGTGGCCGCCGAGTAGTTGGCCGCGTGGTCGAACGTCGGCCTGCTGCCGGTGCGCTCCTTGAACTTGTCGGCCCATTCGCGGCTCTCGTCGTCCATGTTCCAGAACCAGGCCGTCGTGTACAGCGTGCCGGCCAGCGACTCCACGCCGATCGACGCGATGTCGGTGTCGAACATCAGGCCCACCGCGAGCCCGACGCCCTTCTCCTTGAGCCCGAACTCGTTGTACTGCTTGACGACGTTGACGAGGTCGCCACCCGCCTGCATGGCGCCGAGCACGTCCGGCTTCGGGTTGAGGTTGGGCGCCTTGGTCATGAACGTCGAGAAGTTGTCGTTGGGGAACGGGGTCGGGTCCGCGACGCCGACCGTGCCGCCCGCGGCCTCGATGGCCTCGGTGAAGCTCTTGTTCATGTCCTGCCCGAACGCGTAGTCCGGGTAGATGATGTACCAGTTCTTCGCGCCCTGTTCGGTCACCGTGGTGCCGGTGCCGTGCGCCAGCATGTAGGTGTCGTAGGCGTAGTGGTACGTGTAGGGGTTGCACTGCGCGCCGGTCAGTTCCGTGGTCGCGGCGCCGATGTTGAAGTACATCTTCTTCTGCTGCCCGGCCACGGTGGCGATCGCGAGCGCGGCCGACGACGTCGGCACGTCGAAGATCGCGTCGACGCCGTCGCGGTCGTACATCTCGCGCGCCGCGGTGTTCGCGATCTCCGGCTTGTTCTGGTGGTCGGCCTGCGTGACCTCGATGTTCTGGGTCACCGCGTCGTCCTTGTGGCGCGCCTTGAAGTCGTCCACCGCCATCTTGACCGCCTCGACGGCGTGTTCGCCCGCGAGCTCGGAGTAGACGCCGGACAGGTCGGTGATGACGCCGAGCTTGACCGCGTCCCCGCTGACCTTGCCGCCGCCGCTCTGGGGGCCACCGCCGCAGCCGGCGATGAGCGCGCCGACCGCGACGAGCGTCGCGGCCGACTTGAGCCTGGTCGCCATTGACTTCTCTCCCTTGTTCAGATGCCGAGTCTCAGAAATCTGGTCTCAGATGCCGAGGTACTCGAGCAGCTCGTGCTCTCGCCGCGCCACCTCCGCGTTGTCGAGTGACTCGACGACGCGGCCCTGCGCGATGAGGTGGTGCCGGTCGGCCACGGTGGCCGCGAAGTGGATGTTCTGCTCGATCAGCAGCACGGTGACGCCGTGCTCCTTCACCGTGCGGATGATCTCGCCGATCTGCTGCACCAGGATCGGCGCGAGCCCTTCCGTCGGCTCGTCGGCGAGCAGCAGGCGCGCGCCCATGCGCAGCACCCGCGCGACGGACAGCATCTGCTGCTCCCCGCCCGACAGGTGGGTGCCCGCCTGTTTCCTGCGTTCGCGCAGCACCGGGAACGTCTCGTAGACCTGCGCCAGCGACCACGCGTCCGGCCCGGTCCTCGGTGGCAGCGTGAGGTTCTCCTCGACGGTGAGGGTCGAGTAGATGCCGCGGTCGTCGGGCACGTACCCGAGGCCGAGCGCGCACCGCTTGTGCGGCGGCAGTTTCGTGATGTCCCGCCCGTCCAGCTCGATGCGGCCGGACCCGGGCCGGTGCAGTCCCATGAGGCAGCGCAGCAACGTGGTCTTGCCCGCGCCGTTGCGGCCGACGAGCGTGACCACCTCGCCCGCGGCGACGTCGAGAGAGACCCCTTGCAGCACCTGGGCTTCGCCGTAGGAGGCGGTGAGGTCGGCTACTCTAAGCAACGTTCTCCCCCAGGTACGCGGTGATCACACGGGGGTCGTTGCGGACCTCCTCGTACGGTCCTTCGGCCAGGACCTTGCCGAACTGGAGCACCGTCACCCGGTCGGTGAGGTCGCCGACGACCTTCATGTTGTGCTCCACCAGCACGACAGTGCGGTCCGCCCGCACCCGCCGGATCAGCTCGACCGTCCGTGCCACGTCCTCGACGCCCATGCCCGCGGTCGGCTCGTCGAGCAGCAGCAGCCGCGGCGACAACGCCAGCGCCAGCGCCAGCTCGAGCGCCCGTTTCTGGCCGTACGCGAGGCTGCCCGCCTGCTTGTTCGCGTGCTCGATCAGCCCGACCTGCTCGAGGAGGTCGTCGGTCTCCGCGCGGTACCGGCGCAGCGCCTTGTCCGAGCGCCAGAAGCGGTAGCCGAGGCCGTCGCGGCCCTGCAACGCCAGCTCGACGTGCTCGACGAGCGTCAGCTCCTCGAACAGGCTCGTGATCTGGAACGACCTGGCGACCCCGCGCTGCGCGATCCGCTCCGGTCGCAGCCCGGTGACGTCCTCGCCGTCCAGCTCGATCCGGCCGCCCGTCGGCTTGAGGAAGCCGGTGAGCAGGTTGAACAGGGTGGTCTTGCCCGCGCCGTTGGGTCCGACCAGCGCGTGCACGGTCCCCGCTTCGACATCCAGGTCGACGCCGTTCACGGCGACGAACCCGCTGAACTCCCGTAGGAGTCCCCGAGTACGCAACTGTGCTGGCTGGGTCGCTTCGCTCATCCGCTCAGTGCCCAAAGTGCGCTCCGCAAGCTCCGCACAGCAACCGCTCCTTCGCTACCGCTCGTGCGGTGTGGCGTCCGTCACCCGGAAGACCCTAGAGACTAGGCCGGTCAGCGCAACATGGCCCAACCATCCACAAGGTGTGACCCGGTTGTGTTCATTTCCGCCATAGCGCTCAGTGCGCGGTCCATCCGCCGTCGATCTTCATCGACGCACCTGTGATGGCCGACGCCGCGTGGGAGCACAGGTAGGCGACCAGTTCGGCGACCTCCTCAGGCTCGATGAGCCGCCGGACCGCCGCCGGTTCGAGCATGACCTCGTCGATGACCCGCTCCTCGGGGATGCCGAGGCTCTTCGCCTGCGCGGCGATCTGGTTCGTCACCAGCGGGGTGCGGACGTAGGCCGGGTTCACGCAGTTCGAGGTCACGCCGTGCGCGGCGCCCTCCATCGCGATCACCTTCGACAGGCCCTCGACGCCGTGCTTCGCGGCCACGTACGCCGACTTGTACGGCGACGCGACCAGCCCGTGCACGCTGGAGATCGTGACGATCCGGCCCCAGTTCCGCTCGTACATGTGTGGCAGCGCGCCACGCACCAGCCGGAACGGCGCCTCCAGCATCACCCGCAGCAGGTAGGAGAACCGCTCCGGCGGGAACTCCTCGATCGGCGCGACGTGCTGCAGCCCGGCGTTGTTGACCACGATGTCGACGGCCAGGTCCAGCCGGTCGACCGCGTCGAGGTCGGCGAGGTCCACCACCACCGGCTCGACGTCCAGGTCGATGGCGGCCAGCGCGTCCGCGTCCCGGTCCGCGGCCACCACCTTCGCCCCGGCGGCCACCAGCCGCGCCGCGCATGCCCGTCCAATGCCGCTGGCCGCGCCGGTCACCAGCGCCCGCCGTCCGATCAGATCCCCAGCACTCATGGTTGGTGAACCTACGACGCCCATGGGACGGGGTTCCACGGCTGCCGCATCCATACTCGGCCGGTCGGCCGTGTGGGGCGGCCACATGTACGTTCCCGACGGGGTGGCGGCCCGCCACGTTGACCGGCGGGTGCGCGCGAGCGAGGGTACGTGCCATGACAGTGGTGTCTCCCGCGGTGTCCGCTGTGCCCGTGCCCGGGGGCGAGCTGACGATCGGCCAGTGGCCCGGGGACTCAGCGCCCAGGGACTCAGCGCCCGTGCTCGCGATCCACGGCATCACGGCGAACCACCTGGCGTGGGGCATGGTCGCGCCGCTGGTGCCGGGGCCGGTCGTGGCGCCCGACCTGCGTGGCCGCGGTGGCAGCGGGACGTTGCCCGGGCCGTACGGGATGGCCGCGCACGCGGCGGACTGCGTCGCCGTGCTGGACGCACTGGGCATCGAGCGGGCGATCGTGGCCGGACACTCGATGGGCGGGTTCGTGGCATCGGTGCTGGCACACCGGTACCCCGACCGCGTGTCTCGGCTCGTGCTCGTCGACGGCGGCGCGCCCCTGGCCCTGCCCGACGGCGTGGACATCGAGACCGCGCTCGGCCCGGCGGTGGCGCGCCTGTCGATGCGGTTCGCGTCGCACGCGGAGTACCACGACTTCTGGCAGCGGCACCCGTCGTTCGCGGTGTGGCACGACGCCATCGAGTCCTATGTGGACTACGACCTGACCGGCGCGGAACCCGAGCTGCACAGCAAGGTGAACGGCGACGCGGTCCGCACCGACTTCGTGGACCTGCACAAGGGCGCCGAACCGCTCGCGGCGTACGAGGCGCTGCCGCGCGACACCGTGTTCCTGCGGGCCGGGCGCGGCATGTTCGACGAGCCCCGAGGCCTCTACCCGGACCCGGCCGCGATCGGTCTCGACGTGACGACCGTGCCCGGCACCAACCACTACACGATCCTGCTCGGCGAGGACGGCGCACGTGCCGTCGCCGCCGCACTGTCCTGAGGAGACCTGTTGAGACGCATCCTGGCCGTGGCGCTGCTGGCGCTCGGTTTACTCGTGCCGGTCGCCCCGGCCGCCGCCGACCCCGCCTACCTGACCCTCGAGGCCACCTACACGTCCGTCGCGAACGGGTGGGCCAAGGTCGACCGGTACCGCGACACCACGGCCGGTTTCTCCGACGAGCAGTACCCGCCGGACGGCCGGGGTGACCAGGACGGCCAGCGCAGGACGTTCTTCGGGAACGTGGCGCGGCCGTCGTCGTCGCGGTTCCTGCTGTACTCCGCGCCCGGCTGGCAGACCGGCACGAAGGCCACGCCCGTGCTGCTCGTCCACGGCGCGAACGACAACCCGGACCGCGCGTGGGCCAACCCGAACGAGTCCGGCGGCTTCGGCTGCGGTTCGGCGACCTGCCCGTCGACGGGTCTGATGCAGTACCTGAACGCCCGCGGCTACAAGGTGTTCGCCATCGGTTTCGCACACAAGCAGGGCGACAACCGGCAGCAGGCGCAGCAGGTCGGCGACGCGATCGCGGTCATCAAGTCCCGGCTCGGCGTGTCCAAGGTGGACGTCGTCGGGTGGAGCAAGGGCATGATGTCGTCGCGGATGTACGTGTCGTCGGTGAAGCCGTCCTGGGGCCGGAACTACGCGGGTGACGTGCGGAAGCTGGTCACGCTCGGCGGGCCGAACGGCGGCTACGACTACCCGTTCGCCCACGGCTGGGCGCACGACTTCTCGATCTGGCCGGAGTGCGGCGGTGCCATCAACGCGCCGTCCCCGCACACCAGGATGACGTGCTACGGCCAGTACACCTACCACCCGGAGCTGTCGATCACGCCGGCAGGCGGGTTCGACGCGTACCCCGGTCAGCGGCAGATGCTGGCGCGGTGGGACGGCACGTTCGGCGTCAACACGAGCGCGCAGGACTGGTACACCACGTACTACGGCGGCCAGGGCTTCTACACGGACGGTCCCGGCATCCAGGCGGCGATCAACGCCGGCTCGCTGATCTCCACGATCCAGAACGCGGGCACCCCGTCGGCGGTGTCGGTGTACCTGCTGGCGGGCGGCGCACCGAACATCGTCGGCGTGTGGAACGAGACCCGCGGCCCGAGTGACGGCATCGTGTTCGTCGCGAGCGCACTGTCCACCGCGGGCGTGTCGACCGTGGGCGGCACCGCGCTGGTCTCGACCGTGAACCACCTGCAGCTGGGCTGGGCGACATCGTCGATGTCGCAGGTCGTGAGCTGGCTGGCCTGAGGAGAACGCACATGCTGGACGGAATCACGGCGACGCGGGTGACCACGCCCCGCCTCACGGCTCAGGTCCTGTCGGTCGACGGCCGCGCGGGCGACCCGGTGGTGTTCGTGCACGGCAACGTGTCCTCGAGCCTGTTCTGGCAGCGGCAGATGCTGGACCTGCCCGCCGGCTACCGCCCGCTGGCGGTGGACCTGCGCGGCTTCGGCGGCACGGACCCGCTGCCGGTCGACGCGACGCGGGGCCTGCGCGACTTCACGGACGACGTGGTGTCCCTGGACCTCGGCCCCGCGCACTACGTGGGCTGGAGCATGGGCGGGGGCGTGCTCATGCAGCTGCTGCGCGACCACCCGGCACTGGTCCGCACACTGACACTGGTGAACCCGGTGTCGCCGTACGGCTTCGGCGGCACCACCGGTCCCGAGGGCACCCTGATCTCCCCGGACGGCGCGGGTGCGGGGGCGGCCGGCGCGAACCCGGAGTTCGTGCAACGCCTTGCCGACGGCGACCGCGGGAGCGAGCAGACCTCCCCGCGGACGATCATGAACACGTTCTACGTGCACGGCACGGTCCCTGCGGCGGACGAGGACGAGTTCGTGGAGTCGATGCTGACCACCCGCACCGGCGAGGACAACTACCCGGGCGACTCGGTCCCGTCGGACGCCTGGCCCGGCGCGGCCCCTGGTCCGAGGGGCGTGCTGAACACCATGGCCCCGAACCACTTCCGCGTCGACGACCTGCACACGATCGATCCGAAGCCACCCATCCTGTGGCTGCGGGGCGCCGACGACCAGATCGTGTCGGACACGTCGATGTTCGACCTGGCGCACCTGGGGCAGCTGGGCGCGATCCCGGGCTGGCCGGGCGCGGAAACCCATGCCCCGCAGCCGATGGTGACGCAGACCCGGGCGGTGCTGGACCGGTATGCTGCGGCGGGTGGCACGTACGAGGAGATCGTCTTCCCCGGCACGGGCCACAGCCCGCACGTCGAACGCCCGGCGGAGTTCGCCGCGGCCATCCACAAAGGACTGACCCGCGGCTGAGACGGTCTGGGACCCCTTCGGCACGATCCACGACGCGCTGTGGATCGGCGGTGGCCAGTGGGCGGGCAAGTCCACGGTCGCCAGGATCCTCGCGGCCCGGTACGGCATGACCGCCTACCACTACGACTACCAGGACGGCCGGGCGCACAACGACCGCCGTGTCGCCCGGCGCCTGGCACTCGGCGAGCCGCCGGAGGAACCGCACCCGGACGCGGTGTGGGTCGACCCCACGCCCGAGGAGATGGCCGCCAGGACGCTGGCCGACTTCCCGGTCCGGTTCGAGTGGGTGCTGGACGACCTGCGTGCGCTCGTGTCCGGGCAGCCGGTCCTCGCCGAAGGCTGGGGCCTGCGTCCCGAGTTCGTCACGCCGATCCTCGACTCACCGCGCCGGATGCTGGTGATGGTGCCCACCGACGAGTTCCGGGAGCACCAGCTCCGCGTGCTGCCGAGGGCGGGCACGACAGGCCACCGGGTCAGCGATCCCGTCCGGGCACAGCGGAACCGGCTCGAGCGGGACCGGCTCGTCACCGAGGACGCCGTCCATGCCGCCACGCGGCTCGGCATCCGCGTGCTCGAGGTCGACGGCACCCGTGACGCGGACGCCGTGGCAGACGTCGTCGCCGACCACTTCGAGCCCTACCTGCCGGTCAGACCAGGAACGTGAACAGCGGGCTGTCCGGCGGCACCCGCTCGATGCGGTGCGGCGCGGCCTCCATGCGCTTCAGCATCGCGGCGAGGTTCTCCGGGGCGCCCAGCTCGATCCCGACCAGCGCGGGCCCGAACTCCCGGTTGTTGCGCTTCACGTACTCGAACAGCGTGATGTCGTCGTCCGGGCCCAGCACGTCGTCCAGGAAGCGGCGCAGCGCGCCCGGCTCCTGCGGGAACTCGACCAGGAAGTAGTGCTTGCGCCCCTCGAAGACCAGCGCCCGCTCGACGATCTCCGCGTACCGGCTCACGTCGTTGTTGCCGCCCGACAGGACGCACACGACCGTCGCGCCGGAGGGCAGGTCGAGCCCGGTCAGTGCCGCCGAGGCCAGAGCGCCCGCGGGTTCGCTGATGATGCCGTCCGACTGGTACAGGTCCAGCATTTCCACGCAGATCTGGCCTTCCGGCACCGCCACCAGGCGCGGCCGGTGCTCGGCCGCGAGCGCGTAGGTGTGCGTGCCCACCTGCCGGACCGCGGCGCCGTCCACGAACGGGTCGAGGTCGGCCAACGGCGCCGGACCACCTGACGCCAGTGCGTGCGCCATGCTCGCCGCGCCAGCGGGCTCCGCGCCGACCACCCGCGTGCCGGAGCCGAGCCACGCCAGGGTGCCCGCCAGCAGGCCACCGCCGCCGACCGGGACCACCAGGGTGTCCGGGAGGCGGCCGAGCTGCGCCACGATCTCGGCCACGACCGTGCCCTGGCCCGCGATGGTGCGCGGGTCGTCGAAAGCCGGGATCAGTGTCATGCCCGTGGCGGCCGCATGAGCTGACGCCGCGGCCGACGCCTCGTCGTACGTCTCGCCCTCGACCACGACCGTCACGTGCCTGCCACCGAGCGCCGCCACCCGGCCACGCTTCTGACGAGGGGTCGTGCGCGGCAGGTACACCGTGGCCCGCACACCCAGCGACGCGCACGCGAACGCCACGCCCTGCGCGTGGTTGCCCGCGCTCGCACAGACCACGCCCCGCTCCCTGGCGGCGCGGTCGAGCACGCTGATGAAGTTGAACGCCCCGCGCCCCTTGTAGGACCGGACCGCGTTCAGGTCTTCCCGCTTGAGCCACACGTCCAGGTCGTGCCGCACGGAGAGCCGCTCGTTGCGCTGCAGGAGGCTGGGCGGGATCACCCCCGCGAACCGCTCCGCCGCGTCGGCGACGTCCACTTTCGAGACCACCCGCGTGACCATACCTAGACTCACCTCGTGCTTCCCGCCCACCTGCCCGACCTGCCGATCCGCGCGGTCCTCGACGACGTCACCGACGCCCTCGACCGGCACGGCACCGCGGTACTGGTCGCGCCGCCCGGCACCGGCAAGACCACGGTCTTGCCGCTGGCGCTGACCGGGAAGGTGGTGGTGGCCGAGCCACGCAGGCTCGCCGCGCGGGCGGCCGCCACCCGGATGGCGCAGCTGATCGACGAGCCCGTCGGCCGGACGGTCGGGTACGCGGTGCGCGGCGACCGGAAGACGTCGAAGGACACGCGGATCGAGGTCGTCACGACCGGTCTGCTGGTCCGGCGCCTCCAGCACGACCCGGCCCTCGATGGCGTCGACACGGTGCTGCTCGACGAGATCCACGAGCGTCACCTCGATGCCGACCTGCTGCTCACGCTCCTGCTCGACGCCCGCGCCGGGCTGCGGCCCGACCTGCGGCTGCTCGCCACCTCCGCGACCGTCGCCACCGACCGGATCGCCACGCTGCTGGGCGACGGCACGCCGGTGATCGAGGCCCACGTCCGGACCTACCCGGTCACGACCACCTACACGCCGCCCGCCCGCCGCGAGCGGATCGAGCAGCTCGTGGCTCGCACCGTCCACACCGCACTGTCCGAGCAGGACGGCGACGTGCTGGTCTTCCTGCCGGGCGCCGCCGAGATCAACCGGGTGACCGGGCTGCTGTCCGGGGTCCGAACGGTGCCGCTGCACGGCAGGCTGCCCGCCGCGAAGCAGGACGCCGCGCTGACCCCGGGCACGGCGCGCCGCGTCGTGCTCGCCACGGCCGTCGCCGAGTCCAGCCTCACCGTGCCGGGCGTGCGGGCGGTCGTCGACTCCGGGCTGGCACGGGTGCCGAGGATGGACCACCGGCGCGGGTTGGCCGGGCTCGTCACCACCCGCGTGTCGGTGTCGGTGGCCGAACAGCGGGCCGGGCGCGCGGGCCGCGAGGCACCCGGCCGCGTGTACCGCTGCTGGGCCGAGCACGAGCACGCCACGCTGCCCGCCCAGCCCGAACCGGAGATCCGCACCGCCGACCTCACCCGGCTCGCGCTGGAGCTGGCCTGCTGGGGCACCCCGGACGGCTCGGCCCTCGACTGGTGGGACCCGCCGCCGGCGGGTGCGCTCGCGGCAGGCCGGGCCGTGCTCACCGCACTGGGTGCGCTCGGCGCCGACGGCGCGGTCACCGGCCGCGGCAGGCGGATCGCGGACGTCGGCCTGCATCCCCGCCTGGCGCGGGCGCTGCTCGACGGCGCCGAGGCGGTGGGTGCGACCGCGGCCGCGGAGGTCGTCGCGCTGCTGGACGACGACACGCTCGCCACCGGCACGTCCGTCGAGGACACGCTGCGCAGGCTGCGGCGCGACGGCGACCGGCGGTGGGCACGCGAGGTCCGCAGGCTCGCCGCGCTCGTGCCGAAGGGTCGCCCCGGGACACCCGACCCCGCGCTGGTCGTGGCCCTCGCGCACCCGGAGCGGCTCGCGCGCCGCAGGGCACCCGGCTCGCACGTGTACCTCATGGCCGGCGGCACGGCCGCGGAACTGGACGGCAGCGCGGACGCCGAGTGGCTCGCGGTCGCGAGCGCCGACCGGCAACCCGGCCGCACGCAGGGCAAGATCCGGCTCGCCGCCCGCGCGGACCAGGCACTGGCCGAACGCGCCGCGCCCGCCCTGCTGTCCGAAGTGGACGAGATCGGCTGGGCGGACGGGGACGTGGTGGCCCGGCACGTCCGCCGACTCGGTGCGATCGTGCTGCGTGCGCGGCCGCTGCCGGACCCCGACCCGGAGCGGGTGCGCGCCGCGTTGGTCGACGGGCTGCGCGCCGAAGGGCTGGACCTGTTGCGGTGGCACGAATCCGCGACCCGGCTGCGGCAGCGGCTCGCGTTGCTGCACCGCGCGCTCGGCGACCCGTGGCCCGCGGTGGACGACGACGCGTTGCTGCGAGCCGCTCCCGTGTGGCTCGGCCCGGAACTGGCGACCGCCCGCCGCCGCGCCGACCTCGCGAAGGTCGACACGCACGGCGCCTTGCAGCGGCTGCTGCCCTGGCCCGCGGCCGGTCGCCTCGACGAGCTGGCGCCGGACCGCATCCAGGTGCCGTCGGGTGCGCGGGTCCGGGTCGACTACTCGGCGGACGACCCGGTGCTGCCGGTGAAACTGCAGGAGACGTTCGGCTGGCTCGACACCCCGGCCGTGGCCGACGGCCGGGTGCCGGTGCTGCTGCACCTGCTGTCGCCCGCGGGCCGGCCGGTCGCGATCACCCGCGACCTGGCGACGTTCTGGCGGGAGGGCTACCGCCAGGTGCGTGCCGAGCTGCGGGGCCGCTATCCGAAGCACCCGTGGCCGGAGGACCCGGCGACCGCTGCCCCGACGGCTCGGCTGAACCGGCGGGCTTGACGCCGCGGTGCCCTGGGATGCCGAGCTAGTAGGGCTCTTTGCGTGCTTCCTTCACCTGGACACGCAGTTCGCGTCCTTGGCTTGGCTTGCTGCAGCTGCCGACCTCGCCCTGGTGGCTGGCGCCGGGGGGCAGTTGTGACGCGCTCACGCTGTCCTCGCACAGGTCAGCGCCGCTCACCTCGATCGTGACGCCGTACGAGGCGGTGTAGGGGCCCTTGTTGTACAAGGTGACCGAGACGTACAGGTAGCCCGTCTCCGGGTCGATGCGGCGGTCGCCGAAACGCACGTCCAGCTCGTCGCGCAGGATTTCCTCTGTGTGGCCGGGGCCTGCGGTGTCCTTGCCGCTCCGAGGGGCGGCGATGAGCATGACCGTCGACAGCCCGACCGCGATCGCGCACACCACCGATCCCACGATCGCCCACACGTTGCCCCGGCGCGGGCCGCTGCAGCCTGCGATCCCGACGACGAGACCGGCCAGTGCGAACGGCAGCGGGAGCCACGCACGCGCGTCGCCGAGGTCCGCCGGGAGGAACGGGAGCACGCCACCGAAGCCGCCCAGAACCAGGGCGACGAAGCCGAACCCCGTGCTCTTGCCGGGATCCACCGAGTCGGCGGTCACCGCGGCGGTGGCGGGTGTGGCCTCGTCAGGTGGCTGCGGCGTACCGCTCGTCATCGGCAATCCAATCCCCGGGTCCGGTTGCGCCGGGGGATGCTAGCCGATCACTCGCCGGGCCAGTTCCGCAGCGTGTGGTCGAGGACGTCGAGTACGCGGTGCCACGACTCCTCGACCTGACCGGAGTGGTCGAAGCCGCCGGACCGTTCCAGGGTCACGTATCCGTGGAAAGTGCTGTGCAGCAACCGGACCGCGTGCACCTGTTCGGACTCGGGGAGGTCGTAGCCGCGCAGGATCGCCTTCGTCATGTCCGAGTGCCTGCGCGCGGCACTGGCCGCGGCGGTCTCCGGGTCGAGCCGCAGCTGGCCCGCCGCATACCGGCCCGGGTGCTCTTTCGCGTAGGTCCGGTAGGCGTCGGCGAACGCGACGAGCGCGGCTTTGCCGGACCGGCCCGCGAGCGCGTCGGCGGCCCGGTCGGCGAGCTCGGCGAGTGCCAGCACGGCCACGCGGACCCGCAGGTCGGCGGCGTTGCGGATGTGCGAGTAAAGGCTCGCGTCCTTCACCCCGAACCTGCGGGCGAGCGCCGAGACGGTCACGTTCTCGTAGCCGACCTCGTCGGCCATTTCCGCCGCCGCGACCGTCAGCCGCTCAGCGGTCATGCCCACGCGTGCCATGGCCCCATCCTCGCAGGCAGGGCCCGCTAGGGTGGACCGGTGCCAGCAGCCAAACAGTTCCAGGTCACCTTCGACTGCGCCGAACCCGAGCGTGTCGCCCGTTTCTGGTGCGAGGTGCTGGGGTACGAGCTGCACGAGTCGGGAGTCGTCTG
Organism: Actinophytocola algeriensis; assembly: GCF_014203735.1. Classification (GTDB taxonomy): domain Bacteria; phylum Actinomycetota; class Actinomycetes; order Mycobacteriales; family Pseudonocardiaceae; genus Actinophytocola; species Actinophytocola algeriensis. The sequence continues at coordinate 587,920 of NZ_JACHJQ010000002.1, forward strand.
CGCCGATCCCACAGGCGTGGGCCCGCGGCTGTACTTCCAGCGCGTGCCCGAGGGGAAGGTCGTCAAGAACCGTGTGCACCTGTGCGTACGGGTCGGCACCGGTCTCGTGGGCGCCGAGCGCCTCGCCGCGCTCGAGGCCGAGTGCGCACGGCTGGTCCCGCTCGGCGCGGTACGTTATCAACTGCTGGTCGCTGACGAAGAGAACGAGTCGTGCCTCGTGATGCAGGACATCGAGGGCAACGAGTTCTGTCTAGACTGACTAGCGCAGCGCCGCCCGGACCTCGTCGCTCACGCGGATCTCGCCGACCGGCACTCCCCCGCCCAGTATGGGCAGCTCGGCCAGCGCGGTCGCGGCCGACACGTTCACGCCCAGCGCACCCAGCACCGTCAGTGCCAGCAGCGTGGTCGCGCGCGGGCTGCCGTCGACGACCTTCATGGCCACCGCCTGCCCGGTCGCCGCGGCGGCCATCAGCACCCCTTCCGCGCCGCCCTTGCAGATCGAGCCCGGTACGAGGCGCATGAACTCGCTGTTCTCGTGTCCCCTGCCGCCGACGTACTCGGGTTCGGCCCGCATGGCCGCCGCCACCGCGCCCTCCGGGGTGCTCAGGGACGCCGTCGCCATCGCGCGGGCCGCGCGGGCCAGGCCGGGCACGGTGGTCGAGAACAGCGGTGCGCCGCAGCCGTCGACCGCCACGTGCGACACCGAACCCGCCACGGCCTCGAGGCGCTCGCGGATCGCCTTGTGCACCGGGTGGTCCGGTGACAGGTAGTCGTGGGTGGACCAGCCGTTGAGGACCGCGGTCGCGAGCATCGCCGCGTGTTTGCCAGAGCAGTTCATCCGCACGCGGCTCGGGCCGTCGCCCGCGCGGTTGAGCCGGTGGCGGGTCTCCTCGTCCTCTGGCCAGTCCGCTGGGCAGCGGAGGTCCTCTTCGGACAGTCCCGCGCCCGCGAGGATCTCCCGCACCAGCGCGACGTGCCGGTCCTCGCCGGTGTGGCTGCCCGCCGACAGCGCGGTCCCGGCCACCGACAGTTCCAGTCCCGCGGCGCGGCAGCCCGCCGCCTGCCACGGTTTCGTCGACGACCTCGGCAGGATCGGCGCGGACACCGCACCCAGCGACACCGCGACCGACCCGTCGGCCGCGAGCCCCACGAGCGTCCCGTGGTGCCTGCTCTCGACGAACCCGGACCGCTCGACGACCGCCAGCTCAGTCATGCCTCTCCCAGCGTTGCAGCCGGTGCGCGGCGAACGACAGCGTTCCGTTGCACACCAGGTAGATGAACGTCACCACGAGGAACGTCTGCACCAGCAGGTGGTTGTACGCGGACAGCACCTGTGCGCGGTACAGCAGTTCCGTGAACGCGACGATGTAGCCCAGCGACGTGTCCTTCAGCAGGCTCACCAGCTGGCTCACCAGTGACGGTGTCACGTGCCGGACCGCCTGCGGCAGCACCACGTGCCGCATCGTCTGCGCACCGGACAGCCCGAGCGACACCGCCGCCTCGGACTGTCCTTTCGGGAGGCTCAGGATGCCCGCGCGGAAGATCTCCGCGAAGGCGGCCGAGTTCGCGACCGTCAGCGGCAGCACCAGTTTCCACAGCAGCGGCAGGTTCACCCCGGCGCTCGGCAGCGCGAACAGCGTCACGTAGATCATCAGCAGCACGGGCAGCGTGCGCGCGATCTCGATGTACCCGGTCGCGACCCACCGCAGCGGTTTCACCCGGGAAAGCCGGCCCAGGGCGAGGAAGATCCCGGCGAACGCGCTCAGCACGGCCACGTACGCGGCCGCCTCGAGCGTGCCGAGCAGCCCGACGAACAGGTACTCCCAGATGGGCCACTGCGTGAAGGGCGCCCACTTGGCCGCGTCGAGCTGCCCGTGTGACGCGAACTGCCACAGCCCGAGGCCGAGCAGCCCGGCGAGCACCAGCACGCTGAGCACCGACCAGACGAGAATGCGCCGACGCGTGCGCGGACCCGGCGCGTCGTAGAGAACAGAACTCATCGCAGGATCGCCACCCGCCGCTCCAGCCACCCGGTGCCGAGCCCGATCAACAACGCCAGCGCCATGTAGGTCAGCCCGGCGCCCACGAAGATCGGGATCGGTTGCGCGTGTACGAGGTTCGTCTTGTTCGCGGCCGAGGTCAGCTCCACGATGCCGACGGCGGCGAACAGCGACGTGTTCATCACCAGCGCGATCATCACGTTGCCGACCGGCTGCACGACCGCGCGCAGCGCCTGGGGCAGGATCACCGACCCGAGGGTCTGCCGGAACGTCAGCCCCAGTGCCCGCGCCGCCTCGGCCTGCCCGAGCGCGACCGTGTTCACGCCCGACCGCACGGCCTCCGCGACGTACGCCGCCTCGTAGATGACCAGCACCACGACCGCGGTCATCGGCAGCGGCATCAGCAGGCCCGCGTCGGGCAGCGCGAACACGAACAGCACCAGCAGCGCGAGCAGCGGGATGTTCAGGAACAGCTGCACGTACGCGAAGGCGACACCGCGCAGCACCGGGATCGGGCTGACACGCATCGCCGTCACGACCACACCGAGCACCAGCGCGCCCACCGCCGACAGGGCCGCCATCCACAGCGTGGTCAGCAGGCCCTGCAGCAGTGGGGCGAGGTTGTCGAGCAGTGCTCCCATCAGGACCCGGGCACCGAGCCGATCGCGGGCGGGGTCGGCGCTTCCGCGTCCACGACCGTGCCGAGCGAGTTCTCCCAGACCGTCGCCCACTGGCCGCCGTCCTGGATCTTCGTCAGCCAGTCGTTGACGAACTTCTTGAAGTCGGCGTCACCGTGCTTCAGGCCGATGCCGTACGGCTCGGTGGTGAACGGGTTGCCGACGACCTTCAGCTGCGGGTTGGCCTTGGCGTTGCTGGCGAGCAGCGTCAGGTCCTGCACGTAGGCGTCGCCGCGGCCCTGCAGCAGCGCGGTCACGGCCTGCGGGTCGGTGCCGAACTGGACCACGTTCGCGGTCGGCTGCTTCTCGGGCACCGCGGTGACGGCCGGGGTGTTGGCGCCGACGATCACGGTCTTGCCCGCGAGGTCGTCGATGCCCTTGATGTCGGTGTTGTCGCTCTTCACGGCCACGGCCAGGCCGGAGGAGAAGTACGGGCCCGCGAAGTCGACCTGCTGGGCCCGCTCCTCGGTGATCGTGTACGTGTTGAACACGACGTCGACCGTGCCGTTCGCGAGCAGCGCCTCGCGGGTCTCGGTCGCCGGCGGCACGATCTCCACCTCGGGCTTGCCGAGGATGTACACGGCGAGCAGCTTCGCGAGGTCGGCGTCGAAGCCGGTGACCTCGTCGGGGTTCGACGGGTTCTGCTGGGACAGCAGCGGCGCGTCGAGCGCCTCCGCGACGACCAGCTTCCCGCGCTGCTTGATCTTCTCCATGGTGGAGCCGGGCAGGATCGCGTCGGCCGGGGCCTGGGGCGCGTCCGCGAACAGGTCGGGGCTCGACGCGGCGCCACCACCCGCGGGCGGCACGGCCGAGTCACCTCCGCCGCCGCACCCGGCGAGCACCACCGCGAGGGCGCCGGTCAGGGCAACGAGCACGCGACGCTTCATGGAGAGTCCCTTCGCCTTACGCCGGATGTCGGAACCGTAAGTCCAAAAATCGAAACAAGTCAAGCTTGGTTCGTAACAAGCTGGTATGAAGAGGCCATGACTGGTCCCCAGGTCGCGCCCGACTCCCCCGGCGGCGTGCTGCGGCTGATCCGGTCCGGGGCGGCGGCGTCCCGGTCCGACGTGGCACGGCTCGTCGGCGTGTCGGCCTCGACCGCCGCGGGCCGGGTGCAGGCGCTCATCGACCACGGCTACCTGCGCGAGGCGGGTGACGGGAAGTCCCACGGCGGCCGCAGGCCACGGCGGCTCGCGCTGCGCGCGGACTCCGGCTCGGTGGCGGCGGTCGACCTGGGCAGCCACCACGCGTCGCTCGCGGTCTTCGACATGTGCGGCACGCTGCTCGCCGAGCACGAGCAGCCGGTGCGGATCGGTGACGGCCCGTCGGTGGTGCTGTCGCAGGTGTTCTCCGAGGTGACACAGCTCGCCGACCCGGCGATCCCGTTGCGCGGCATCACGGTCGGCGTGCCGGGCCCGGTCGACGCGCGGACCGGGCGGGTCGTGTCGCCGTCGCGGATGCCGGGGTGGAACGGCGTGGACGTGCGCGAGGTCCTGGCCGCGCACACGGACCTGCCGGTGGTCGTCGACAACGACGCTAACCTGATGGCGGTCGGCGAGCACAGCGCGGACCCGGTACGGCACCTGGTGTTCGTGAAGGCGGGCACGGGCATCGGCTGCGGCGTGATCGCGTCCGGGCGCCTGCACCACGGCGCGGTCGGCGCGGCGGGCGACATCAGCCACCTGGCGGTGCGCGGCCGCGAGGACGTCGAGTGCTCCTGCGGCCGCAACGGCTGCCTGGACGCGGTGGCGAGCGGCGCGGCCCTGGTCCGCGACCTGACCGCGGCGGGCGTGGCCGTGCGCGACCCCGCCGAGGTGGTGGAGCTGGCCTGGGACGCCCACCCGGTGACCACCCGCATGCTCCGCGAAGCGGGCCACGCGACCGGCGAGATCCTGTCGACGATCGTGAACTTCTTCAACCCGGACGTGCTGGTGGTCGGCGGCCAGTTCAGCCGCGCGGAGCCGTTCGTGGCGAGCATCCGCTCGACCCTGTACGAACGCTGCCTCCCCATGGCCACCGAGGACCTGCAGGTGATCACGACCCGCACGGGCAGGCTGGCGGGCGTCACGGGCGGGGCGCACCTGATGCTGGAGTACCTGCTGGCCCCGGAACGCGTGAACGCCGCGATCGGCTGAGCCCCTACAGCATCGGCCACAACGAGACCGTCACGGCGACGGCCATCGCGGCCAGTGCCAGCACCTCCACGAGCAGCGCGGCGAACACGAGCCGTGCGCGGACCCGGTTGAGCGCACGCAACCCGGTGAGCCCGCGAGTTCGGTGTCGGCCCGCCGCACCCGGGCGAGCACCGGGCTGGGTCGCGACGGTCGTGACGGCCACGGCGTGCTCCGCGGGAGCACCGGGCAGGGTCCTGGCGAACCACGGCGCCGACGCGGCCGCGCTCACCTGCGCGATGTTCCGGGTCTCGTCGCCGAACAGGGCGAGGCCCCGTGCGCGCACGCCAGGGCGGATCAGGGCCGCGCCGTTGGGCGCGGGCGTGAGGACGGCGACGTGGCGGCCGGTCACGTCGTGATGCTCGGCCAGTCGTTCAGGAAGCCGCGCAGCAGGTCCGGCGTGTCGGCCTCGCGGGCGATGACGAAGACGAGCGCCGCGTACCCGCCGTCGTGGAACGGGACCAGCTCGTGTGACAACGGTTCCGCGACCGGGATGTCGACCACCCAGCCCATGTCATGCCCAGCGGTCGACGTGCAGGACCTCGTCCAGCGGCTGACGCGGAGCGGGCTTGAACGACTCGCCCGTGTAGTACGCGGTCGGGATCAGGGCGGCCTGGTGGACGTCGTCGGGGAGGCCGAGGATGTCCGCGACCTCGTCCTCGTACGTCAGGTGCAGGGTCGTCCACGCGGTGCCGAGCCCGTAGGACCGCGCCGCCAGCATGAAGCTCCACGCCGCGGGCAGTACCGACCCCCACAGACCTGCCTGGTTCCCGGCCGGCAGCTCGGCCCGCCCGGTGCGCAGGCACGGGATCACCAGCACCGGCACCTCACCCATCCGTTCGGCCAGGTACGCGACCGAGTCGTGCACCCGCTGCTGCACCACCGACCGGGACGGGTCGTCCGCGAAGAGCCTGCCCGCGGCGCCGGACGACGAGAGGTACGCCTCGCACGCCTTCGCGTACACGGCACCGACCCGGGCGCGCTGAGTGGCGTCCGTCACGACGACCCATTCCCAGGTCTGCCGGTTCGAGCCGCTCGGGGCCTGCAGCGCCACCGTCAGCGCCCGTTTGACCAGGTCCAACGGGACGGGGCGGGTCAGGTCCAGCCGCTTGCGGACGGTGCGGGTGGTGGTCAGCAACTCCTCCGGCGTCATGCGTTCAACGTAGTTGGTAACGCATCTCCAGGGCGGTGCGATGCCATCAGTGACCCCACGGTGCTGGCGGACCCCCGACCTGGCAGCACCGCGGGGTTTTCTCATATCTAGGCTCTGTCCCGATGAGCGCAACACTGGTCGCCAAAGGGCTGGCGGCGGGCCACGGGGACCGCGTCCTGTTCACCGATCTCGATCTCGTCGTCGCGCCCGGCGACGTCGTCGGGCTGGTCGGGGTCAACGGGGCAGGCAAGTCGACGCTGCTGCGGGTGCTCGGCGGCGTGCACCCGCCGGAAGAAGGGTCCGTCCGGCTGAGCCCGCCGACCGCGACCGTCGGCTACCTGCCGCAGGAACCCGACCGCAGGCCGGGTGAGACCGTGCGCGCGTTCCTCGGCCGCCGCACCGGGGTCACCGTCGCGCAGGCCGACCTCGACGCCGCCACCGCGGCCCTCGCCGACGGGAAACCGGGTGCGGACGAGGACTACGCGACCGCGCTGGAGCGGTGGCTCGCGCTCGGCGGCGCCGACCTCGACGAGCGGGTGGGCGAGGTGGTCGCCGACCTCGGGCTGACCGTCGGCATGGACGCGGCGATGACGTCGCTGTCCGGCGGGCAGGCGGCGCGGGCGAGCATGGCGTCGCTTCTGCTGTCCCGCTACGACGTGTTCCTGCTCGACGAGCCGACCAACGACCTCGACCTCGACGGGCTCGCGCGCCTGGAGCGGTTCGTGACCGGCCTGCGGTCGGCGACCGTGCTGGTCAGCCACGACCGCGAGTTCCTGGCGCGGACCGTGACCTCGGTGCTCGAACTGGACCTGCACCAGCAGCAGGTGAACGTCTACGGCGGCGGCTACGAGTCCTACCTCGCCGAGCGCGAGGTCGCGCGGCGGCACGCCAGGGAGCGGTACGAGGAGTTCGCCGACACCAGGGCGTCGCTGGAACTGCGGGCCCGCACGCAGCGCGCGTGGATGGACAAGGGTGTCCGCAACGCCCGCCGCAAGGCACCCGACAACGACAAGATCGGCAAGAACAAGCGGGTCGAGTCGACGGAGAAGCAGGCCGCGAAGGCCCGGCAGACCGACCGCATGATCGAGCGCATGGAGGTGGTCGAGGAGCCGCGCAAGGAGTGGGAGCTGCGGATGGAGATCGCCGCAGCACCCCGGTCCGGCACGGTCGTCGCGGCGATGCGCGGGGCGGTGGTGCGGCGCGGTGCGTTCACGCTCGGCCCGGTGAACCTGCAGATCGACTGGGCGGACCGGGTCGCGATCACCGGCGCCAACGGGGCGGGCAAGTCGACGCTGCTCGCCGCGCTGCTCGGCAGGGTCCCGCTCGACGATGGCACGGCGTCGCTCGGGTCCGGGGTGCGGATCGGCGAGGTCGACCAGGCCCGCGCGCTGTTCACCGACGACCGGGCGCTGCTCGCGACGTTCGAGGCGCAGCTGCCGGAGACGACGCCGCAGGAGCTGCGGACGTTGCTCGCGAAGTTCGGCCTGACCGCGGCCCACGTGATGCGGCCGGCGGAGAGCCTGTCGCCGGGCGAGCGGACCCGTGCCGCGCTGGCCTTGCTGCAGGCCCGCGGCGTGAACCTGCTGGTGCTGGACGAGCCGACGAACCACCTCGACCTGCCCGCGATCGAGCAGCTGGAGTCGGCGCTGGCGAACTACCCCGGCACGTTGCTGCTGGTCACGCACGATCGCCGGATGCTGGACGCGGTCCACACGAACCGCCACGTACACGTCGCGGACGGGCTCGTGACCGAGGAGTGACCCCCCGGCTCGCCGGGGGGTCGGTCACGCCGCCCGCGTGGACGTTCCTGCCCGCGAGCATCGGCATTGCTCCATCTGGCGGCTGCCTTGGCAAGTTATTTTCCACTTAACGTATGAGTTGGAAAACTATTCAGGTCGGGGAGATGCCAATGCGTCGTGTTGTGATATCCGCCTTCGTACTCACGTTGGCCGGGACCTTCGGGCTGGTCGGCGGTGCCGCCGCCGCCCCGAACGAAGCACCATCGGGGCCGGCGACCGCGTCGTCGGCCCAGGGCGTCGAGAAGATCCTTCCGTTCCAGCACCAGTGGCAGGAGACCGGCTACTGGTGCGGCCCGGCGGCCACCAGGGTCGCCATCTCGGCACGCACCAACAACCCGCCCAGCCAGGCCACGCTGGCCGCCCAGCTCGGCACCCACACCGGCGGCACGGACCACATCAGCCAGGTGTCCACCGTGCTGCGGGCCAACCTCGGCGTGCCGTACGAATACCGCGAGATGCCGAACGATCCGCCCACCCAGTGGCAGCGCGATCAGCTCTGGCGCGACATCATCGCCGACATCGACGCCGGGTTCGCGGTCGTCGCGAACATCGTCGCGCCGCCGGGGAACCAGCCGCCGGGCTACCCGCCCAACCAGACCGTGTACCACTACGTCGCCGTGGTCGGCTACGACACCAACTACAACACCGTGCTGATCGCCGACTCGGCACAGTTCTCGCTGGGCGTCTACTGGTTGAACTTCAGCCAGCTCGCCACCCTCATCCCGCCGAAGGGCTACGCCTTCTGACCCGATCGGAGCCGGTCGGCACCGGCCGAGACACAGGATGCCCCCGCCTGCCGGCGGGGGCATCCTGTGCGTTCACGGGCGCTACCCGGTCAGCACATGGTCGTGGCCATCACGTCGGTCGGGCTCGCCCACGACGCGCAACCGTCGTAGGAATGCCCGTACCAGTTGTGCCCGAATTCGTGCGCGGCGAGCAGCGCCGCGTCGTTCACCGCACCCGGGAACAATTTGATCAACTGGCCCGCACCGTAGTTGCAGCCGACCACGATCAGATTTCCGTGGACGTCCATGACCTCGATTCCCTCGGCCAGGAATCCGCAGTCGGTGATCGCGGAGTTCTGGCACCGCACCGGCGTGCCGCCACCCTCCGTAACGTCACCCCAGTAGTTCGCGCCCTGGCGGATCGATCCTTCCCATCCGCCGCAGGACGATTCGATGTGGTACGACCATGCCTGCGCGGTGACGTCCGCGGCCCGCGCGTCGTCCGCGGGAGCGGCACCGGCGGTAACCGGAATCCCGAAGAAAACGAACCCGATGGCGGCAGCCGCCACCGTCAACATTTTTACGACAAACCTCGACATCGCGCATTCCTTCGATAGCAGGGATAAGAAACACGAGCGATGAAACAATTCGAGGGCCAATACCCCGACAGATTTGAACGTACGACCAGGCCGAAATACCTCACAACCCTACGAAGGTAGGGTCCTACGACAAGGCCGGGGTTACCGGTTGCCGATGACGTCAGGAGCGTGCTCGATGACCGATCACCCGGAGGTCAGCCAGGTGGACACCGTGGCGGCCGAACTGCTCGAGGAGGCGAAGCGGCACGCCACGCGCCGCGCCGCCCGCACCCTCGTCACCGGCCTGGCCCAGCGCGCGACCCTCATCGCCATGCTCGAAACCGTGGACCTGGCCGAACACGACGCACCACCGGCCGCGACCCTCCAGGTGGTCACCGGCCGGGTGCGCCTGCACACCCGCGACCGCGACTGGGTCCTGGAAGCCGGTCAGCTCGCCGCGGTCCCCCGCCAGCGCCACGGCCTCACCGCGATCACCGACGCCGTGGTGCTGCTGACCGTCTCGCTGCGCTGAGGTCCGTCAGCCAGGTCGATCGGCAGGACCTCCCGGCAGGCAAAGGGTCCGCATCGCCGCCCCGGGCCGGACCGGCGGTGGCGTGCGAGGATGCCGAGGTGACCGACCCATCCAGCAGTCAGCCGCGGTCCGGCGCACAGGCCGTCGAGCGGGCGCTCGCCGTGCTGCGATGCGTGGAGGCCACCGACAGCGGTGCCGGGATCACGGACCTGGCCCAGCGGGCGGGACTGACGGTCAGCACCACGCACCGCCTCGCCCGCACGCTGGCGGACGCGGGCCTGCTCGTCCAGGACCCGGGCACCGAGCGGTACCAGCTGGGCCCGGCGCTGGTGGTGCTGGGCAGGAAGGCGGAGCGCCGCCTCGGCTACCGCCAGGCCCTGCCGCTGCTGGAGGAACTGGCGGCGGCGACGGGCGAGTCGATCAACCTGGGCATCCGCGCGGGCAACGAGGTCCGCGTGGTGCTGGACGTGGAGTCCCGGCAGCCGCTGCGCTTCAACCAGGAGTCGGGCAGCCGCGTCCCGATGCACGTCTCGGCGATGGGCAAATGCCTGCTCGCCGCGGGTGCCGACATCGACGCGCAGATCACCGGTCTCGGCGACCTCGTGCGGGCCACCCACCGCACCATCACCGACCGCGACCAGCTGCGCGCCGAGCTCGAACTGGTCCGCGACCGCGGCTGGGCCCTCAACGACGAGGAACGCAACCCGGGCGTCCGCGCCATCGCCGCTCCGGTCCGCCTGCCGGGCGGCGGAGTGGCGGGCGCCATCGCGATCCAGGGCCCGACGGTCCGCATCACCGACGACCGCCTCCCCGAACTGGCCGACCTGCTGGCGAAGACCACCGGCCGCGTGGCCGTCCTGCTCGCCGCACCCCCGGAAACCACGTGATCCCGGGCGACCCGCCGCAGGTCCGGGCCGCGAGGCTCGACGGGTAGCCCTCGTCGCGGACGACGATCCCCCGGAAGGATTCCCGGTTCGACCCACTCGCCGCCGTTCGGCTACCTACACTGCGAAGGCAGTCACGGAACGCGACCCTGGGGAGACATGAACGGCAACATCCTCGATCCGGACGGCGCGCGGGAGCGGCTCGACGCGTGGAAGGGCCGGATCGACAAACTGGCCGCCGACACGAAGGCGATGAGTGACCAGCTGCAAGATGTGCAGGTCACCGCCACCGACCCGAACGGGCTGGCGGAGGTCACGGTCGACTCGACCGGTTCGCTGGTGGATCTGCGGCTGACCGAACGGATCCAGCAGACCGATCCGGCGGCCGTCGCGCGGGCGATCATGGGCACGCTCCGTGATGCCAAGAACAAGGTCGCGGACCGGTCGCAGGAGATCATCGCGGAGACGGTCGGGACCGAGTCCGCCGCCGCGCGGGCGATCGCGGAGAGCGTCGACCGGCAGCTGCGCACCCCGTCCGGGGACGAGCAGGCGGCCGTCCCCGCCACCGACGACGAGGACGGCTTCGACGTCCGCGACGACCTGGGCCGGTAGCCATGAGCGACTACGACGTCAACACCGAGCAGCTCCGCACGCACGCCGGGAACGTCGAGGCGATCATGGCGCGCTTCCAGGCGGTCAAGGCGGCCAGCGCCCACATCGCGCAGGACGACCAGGCGTACGGCCTGCTGTGCGGGTGGATCTCCGGCATCCTCGAGGGCCGCCACGCCACGCAGGACGACCTGCTCACGTTCGCGGAGCGCAACCTCGGCGACGTAGCGCGGGAGCTGCGGGAGAGCGCGGACGACTACGACGCGATGGACAACGACAACGAGCGCCGCATCAACGCCGCGGGTGAGCGATGAACGACCTCGTCGCACCGGTGGAGTCGTCCCGTGAGGTGTGGACCGGCTCCGGCCTCGCGGACAGCATCGAGGGCCTGGTCGACGCGATCAAGAGCGAAGGCTGGGTCGACGACGTGCTCGCGGGCGCGACGCTCGGCGTCGAGGTCGCCGCGACCGTCATGGACCCGATCAGCGCGCTGCTCGCCAACGGCCTCGGCTGGGCCATGGAGTACTTCGAGCCGCTGCGGGAGATGCTCGACGAGCTGACCGGCAAGCCGGACGTCGTCGCCTCGCACGCCGCGACCTGGAACAACATGGCGACCGAGCTGCAGAGCATGGCGACCGACCTCGAGCAGCACGTCAAGAACGACATGCCCGACTGGCACGGCGGTGCCGCGAACGCCTACCAGCGACTCATGGCCAACAACGTCGAGGCGATCGGCGGGCTGGCCGCGATCTCGGCGGCCGTCGCGGCGGCGACCGAGGGTGCCGGCGGGCTGGTCGAGATGACCCGCGAGCTCGTGCGCGACCTGATCGCCGACCTCGTCGCGCGGGTGATCGTGTGGGCGGTCGAGGCCATCTTCGTGGTGACGATCCCGGTGATCGCGTCGCAGATCGCGGCGGCGGTCGTGAAGTGGGCCGGGCGCATCCTCACCTACACGATGGGCCTGATCAACAGCCTCACCAACCTCACGAAGCTCCTGGACGGGTAGGGCGATGCTGACACTCCTCGCGCTGCTCGTGCTCGCCGTCCGGTTCGCGCTGCACCAGCGGCGGCCACCGGGTGGTGACCCGCCGGGCGGTCCACCCGGCCGCAACCGGCCCGACGGCGGCAACCCGCCACCCCCGGCGAAGGCCGTGCAGCCCGCGCAGCAGACGGCGCGGGAGAAGCTGGCGGCGGGACAGCCAAGCAGCAGCCGTCCCAGCGACCCGAACGACCCCGGCGACCCGGGCGATCCCGGTGATCCTGGCGACCCCGGGGACCCGGCTGATCCGAATGGCGACTTCACGACGCCGCAACCGGATGGTGTGCCGAAGAAACGGGACGACAAGTGGCTCAAGCGCAACGGCGTCGACCCGCACGAGGTCAAGGGTGACCTGCCCGGCCCGATGAGCCACTTCGACCTCTACGTCGACCGGTCGGGCAACATCTGGGCGGTCCGCAAGGGCGCCGACCCGCGCTCCGGCGAGTACGTCGGGAACGTCGATGACTACGCTGACTGATGATTTCGAGGGAGTGACGCGTTGACCAGGGAGAGCGACAACGTGCCGGCCGGGTACCCCGGGTTCCGCGTGCGCGATCCCGCGACGTTGCGCCCGACACCGGCCACGCTGCGGCGGGTCGCCCACGCCAAACTGTCCTCTGTGGAGTTCTTCAGCGCGGCGCTGCGCGGCGAGGACTTCGTGTTCACGCCGTGGCTGACGACGCTCATCGACCACGGCGGCGCGATGCGGTTCCTCGGCGTGTACCGCAGCGACCCGGTCGAGGACTTCGGCGACGACGACGCACCGCCGGACGCGGTCCGCTGGCTCGGCATCCGCCGCTCGGAGTGGATCCGCGATGTCGACGTCGCCCAGGCCAACCAGGCCCCGGACGTCGGCCAGTACCTCGCCGCGGGCCCGCAGGTGTCCGAGCGGTACGCGTTCGCGACCACCGACACGGTCCCCCAGGTCGTCGAGGCGACCCGCAGGCTGGTGTCGGACTTCGCCCGCGGCATCACGGTCAGCGCACCCGGCTCACCGGACTCGCGCTGGCAGGAGGTGACGGTCGACGTCGCCGACGACGGCTTCATCGCCGGCGTGAACTACTCGCCGCTGCTGGCCCGCAGCGAGGTCGTCGAGTCGCACCTGCCGTTCTGGCAGGAGACCGTCGACCGCGTGGCACTGCAGGGCGGGGTCGCGCCGGACGGCGAGATCGACCTGACGATCCGCCGGTCCGTGCCGGAGATCGTCAGCGCGCCGTACCGGGCGCCGCGAAGTCGCTGAGCTGGACGCGCCCCGCACCCTGGCCCGGATGCGGGGCACGCGAGACGTCAGCGGGACTGCTTCACAGCCGCCAGAAACGCCGCACCTTGGGACTCATCGAGCATCAGAACGGGACCGGATGCGTTCTTGGAGTCACGGACGCCGAACGAGATCTCCCCGCGCGCGATCTCCACGCACTCACCGCCATTGGCACCGCTGAAGCTGGACTTGCGGAACTCGGCCTCCCGCATCACTTCACCTCCTTCATAGCTCTCTCTATGATCCCACGCGTCACTTTTTGGTCAGCCGCCAACGCGTGCAATCGTGTGAGGGCCCGGCGATACTCCGCGATCTCGTCCGGCTTCTCGAAGTACTGCCCACCGGTCAGCAACTCCACGTAGACGAGACCCGGATCGCCTTCCATCTCCGGCGGGAACTTCATCACGACGAAGTTCCCGCCATCCTGCGCAGGCGTCGAGCCCGCATCGAATGGCAGCACCTGGATGTCGATCCGCGGCCGCTTCGACATCTCCAGCAAGTGCTTCAACTGATCCCGCATCGTCTTGGCGTCACCGCGCTGCCGGTAGAGCACGGATTCGTCGAGCACCGTCCAGAGGTGGACCGGCTCATGCGCGCGATCGAGAATCTGTTGCCGCCCAAGGCGAAGCTCCACGCCCTGCTCGACCTGTTCCTCACCCAGGTCGGTGTTGCCACGCAGCACGGCGGTCGCGTATTCGCGCGTTTGAAGCAGACCTGGCAGCACAACCGAGTTGTAGAGGGACAATTCGGTGGCTCCGGACTCCAAGCCGAGGTAGAGGTCGAACCACTTCGGGGTCACGCCCGACAAGGCCGTCCACCAGTTCTTCGCCTTGCGGGCGGCGGAAAGCAGCTCCCGCATGAAGGGAATCCGGTCGGCCTTGCCGTAGAGCCCGAGCAGCAACTCGAGATCGGCGGCCGTCGGCAGCTGCCCGGCCTCGAGGTTGCTGATGTGCTGGACGGTCCGGTCGAGCCGCTTGGCCGCGTCCTTCTGCGGGAGCTTCGCTTCGAGGCGCCACTTCTTCAGCGACAGCGCGATCGTCCGCTTGAACAACGCCGGGCTTCCGGAGCGGAGCGCCGGCGGGAGACCTGACTCGTTCACGCTGTTCACCCCATCAGGCTACATGGTTGAGCTTGACCTGCTTGATTCAAGCACGCTTAATTATAGGCGGAGATGGTCAACCGCCGAGCTGGAATCTAGCCCGGCACGATCGGGCGCGACCACCAGGTCCGGCCCCGGTCCCACCAGTCCTGAACTGCGCGAACACAGCGGAAGCGAGGCAAGACGTGATCAACTCGACGCGGCCGCTGCCGCACGGTTCATCCGATCAGGTGGATCTCGCCGCGGCGCTGGTGGCCGCGTTGCCGGGGCCGCCGTGGCACGTCTCGGTGCGGCCGGACGGCGAGGCGTGCTGTCAGCGGACGTACGAGTACTTCGTGGAGACCGTGCACATCGCCGACGGGCTGCACGTCGGCGCCAACCGCAGGCCGATCGACGGCCGGGCCGGTCCCGCCATCAGGGCAGAAAGCTTCGCGGGCACGCTGCGTGCCGCGATCAGGTTCCTCGCGACGCCACCGCGGTGGGAGGGCGAGGCATGAGGAGAGGCGGGAGATGGCCGTGCTGGGCGCGAGTCTGGTCGTGAGTTCGTACGTGATCATCAGGGAGGGCTGCCCGATCGCGATCTCGGTCGACGGGCAGGACCAGGCGCAGATCACGTGCGGGTGGGTGCCGTCGGAGGCGTTCGAGTTCGTGGTGGCGCGCGAGGCGTTGCGCGCGCTGGTCGAGGTGGGCACCGACGCGCTGCGGGAGATGGACCGGCTCGACGAGCCGGCGTAGTTCCTGGGAGTTTCCTGGGAGCCCGGCGGCGTTCGCGCAGGACGGCCGCCCGGCTCCCAGGAACCCGTCACCTCGCGCCGACAGCCTGGCGGCATGAGCAAGCGGATCGAGGCTCGTGGCCTCACGAAACGCTACGGCGACAAGATCGCCGTGGACGACCTGACGTTCTCCGTCGAGCCGGGCCGGGTGACCGGGTTCCTGGGTCCGAACGGCGCCGGCAAGTCGACGACGATGCGGCTGGTGCTGGGGCTGGACTCCCCCACCGCCGGGACGGTCACCGTCAGCGGCAGGCGGTACGCGGACCTGGTGGGCCCGGCCCACGCGGTCGGCGCGCTGCTGGACGCCCGTGCCGTCCACCCGGGCCGCACCGCGGCGAACCACCTGCTGGCGGTGGCGCAGACCGCGGGCATCGGGAGGAAGCGGGTCGACGAGGTGCTGGGCGAGGTCGGCCTGGCGAACGTGGCGGGCAGGCGGGCGGGCACGTTCTCGCTGGGCATGTCGCAGCGGCTGGGCATCGCCGCTGCGCTGCTGGGCGACCCGCCGGTGCTGATGTTCGACGAGCCGGTCAACGGCCTCGACCCCGAGGGCATCCGCTGGATCCGCACCCTCATGCGGGACCTGGCCGCCGAGGGCCGCACGGTGCTGGTGTCGAGCCACCTGATGAGCGAGATGGCGCTGACCGCGCAGCACCTGCTGGTGATCGGCCGGGGCAGGCTCATCGCGGACACGGACATCGAGGACTTCCTGCGTACCCACGGCACCGAGTCCGTGCTGGTCCGCAGCGCGGAACCCGACCGCCTGGCACGGCTCCTGCGCCGGGCGGGCGCCGATCTGGAGTCCGAAGTGGACGCTCTGGTGGTGTCCCGGCTGACCGCGAGGGAGATCGGCAAGCTGGCGGCGGCGGAGGGCATCGCGCTGTCGGAGCTGCACCCGCGGCGGGGGTCGCTCGAGGACGTGTTCATGGCACTGACGAACGACGCGGTCGAGTACGGGGTGCCGGCATGAACCTGGTGCGTTCCGAGTGGACGAAGTTCCGCAGCCTGCGCTCGACGTGGCTGACGGCGGCGGTGACGGTGGTGCTGGGCGTCGGTGTCGGCGCGCTGTCGGCGAGCGCGCAGGCACGCGAGTCCGGCGGCGAGGGCTGGGACCCGACAGCGGCGAGCCTGACGAGCATCATCGTGGCGCAGCTGGCGATCGGCGTGCTCGGTGTGCTGGTGATGACGGCCGAGTACGCGACGGGCACGATCCAGCCGTCGGTGGTGGCGGCACCCCGGCGCGGTCGCCTGCTGGCGGCGAAGGCGGCGGTCTTGACGGCGGCGGCGCTGGCGCTGGGCCAGTTGATCGGCTTCGCGTCGTTCTTGACGGGCCAGGCCATGATCGCTGGTGCCGGCGCTCCCCACGCGACGCTCGACCAGCCGGGCGTGCTGCGCGCGGTGATCGGCAGCGGCCTGTACCTGGCGGCGGTGGGTGTGCTGGGGCTGGGCCTGGGCGCGGTACTGCGGTCCACAGCGGGTGCGATCGGCACGCTGGTGTCGGTGACGCTGGTGATCCGCCTGGTGGCCCAGACGTTGCCCGAGTCCTGGCGCGAGTGGATGGGCCGCTACTGGCCGACCGCGGCGGGCGAGAACATCGTGTCGGTGGTGCCGGTCCCCGGCACCCTGGGCCCGTGGCAGGGCTTCGCCATCCTGTGCGGGTTCGTGGCCGTCGTGGTGGCGGCGGGCTACGCGACCTTCCGCACGCGGGACACGTGATGCGCGCGCCGGAACGACCTGAACGGCGCTTTCAGGGCATGGGGCGTCCCGACCGCGCCTTTCAGGGCAGGGGGTTCCGGGCGAGGGAGGTGGCGGTCGGCGTGCTGGCCGGGATCGTCGCGTGGGCGGGTATGGCGGGGTGGGCGCTGCTCGGCGTCACCCTTCTCGGCCTGGGCGCCGCCACCACCCCGGCAGCCGTCGCGCTCGCCGTCGGCGGGTCGGCGGGACTCGGCCAGGACCTCGTGACGGGCTCCGTCTCCGTGCTGCCGCTGGGCGTCTCGCTGCTCGGCGCGCTCCTGTTCGCGACCGTGCTCACGTCGTGGCCGCGGGTCGCCGGGGCGGCGGCCGTGTTCGTGGCGGGGCTCGGCACGCTGCCGTTCCTGCCCGCTGGGCAGCTCGACGTGCGGTTCTGGCCCACCGTCGTCGGCGGCGTCGGGTGGCTGGCCGTGGTCGTCGGCCTGCGGGTCGCCTCGTGGTGGTTCCCGCGCGTGCGGCGGGTGCTGGTGGTCATCATGGGCGCGGGCGGGTTCTCGATCGTCCTCGGCGCGGTCCTGTCGATCTCCGGGGGCGCGCGCATGCTCGGCACCATGGTGCTCGCCGGGCCCAATCTGCTGTGCGTCGCGCTGACCCGCGGTCTCGGCGTGCCGTGGCAGGTCCAGGGTCCCGACCTGCCGCTGCCCACCATCGAGACCGGCGACTTCGGCCCGCTCGCGGTCCCGGTCTGGCCGCTGGCGGTGCTCGCCGCCGTGGTGATCGGCCTCGTGGCGGTGTTCTCCCGCTGGCACGCGCCGTGGGTCACGGCCCTGTGCTTCGCGGCGATGGCGGGCTTCGGCGGTGCCGCGCTGGACGTCGCCGCCGGTCCGTTCCGCATCGAGCTGGGGGTGAGCGGTGACGTGCTCATCGCGGCCGGTGCCGGGCTCGCGGCGGGGTTGGTGGCGTGCCTGCTCGTCGCGGCGGCCGGGTACTGGCATCGTCAACGGACATGAGCGGAGCCAACCTGCTCGTCGTGGAGGACGACCCGACCCTGCGTGAGCTGCTCGCGGCGAGCCTGCGGTTCGCCGGGTTCGCGGTGTCCACGACCGCGAGCGGCGCCGACGCGGTGCGGATCGCCGCGCACCGGCCGCCCGACCTGGTCGTGCTGGACGTGATGCTGCCCGACGTCGACGGGTTCGAGGTGCTGCGCCGCCTGCGGGACGGCGCGGCACCGGGCCGGGACGTGCCGGTGCTGTTCCTCACCGCCCGCGACGCCGGTGAGGACAAGGTGGCCGGGCTGACCGCGGGCGGCGACGACTACGTGACCAAGCCGTTCCGCCTGGAGGAGCTGATCGCCCGCATCCGCGCGATCCTGCGCCGCGCGGGCGGGGCGAGCCGCGACGTGCTCACGGCGGGTGACCTCGAACTGGACCCGGCGGCCCGGCTCGTCGCGCGCGGCGGCGAGCCGGTGTCGTTGTCCCCCACCGAGTTCACGCTGCTGCGGTTCCTGATGGAGAACGTGGACCACGTGCTGTCGCGCGAGCAGATCCTGCACCACGTGTGGCGCTACGACTTCGGCGGTGACGCGAGCATCGTCGAGTCCTACATCAGCTACCTGCGGCGCAAGGCCGACAACCGCGAGCCGCGGCTGATCCACACGGTCCGCGGCGTCGGGTACGTGCTGCGCAGGCCGCGGTGAGGCGGCTGTCGCTGCGGGCGCGGGTACTGCTCATCGCGATGACGTTGCTGGTGGCGGGCATGGTGGCGAGCGACGCGGTGGTGCTGGTGGCGCTGCGTAAACCGTTGGTGGAACGGGTGGACCTGCAGGTGACCATGGCCGCCGGGGTCCTGTCGCGGGTGCCGGAGCCGCTGATCCGCAACCTGACCGAGGACGTCCCGGCGCTGCCGGACACCGAGCTGGTCGGCAGCCTGTACCTGGCCTACCTGGACGACGCCGGCGAAACGACGATGTCGCTGCGCGGCCGGTCGGTGCCGGCACTGCCCGCCTTGGACCGTTCGGCGGTGCTGGCCCACCACGGCCAGCCGTTCGAGGTGCCGGGGTGGCGCGTGCTCGCGCTGCCGACCCGCTCCGGCGGCGGCAGCGTGGTGGTGGCGGGCGCTCTGTCCCAAGTAGACGCGACGATGGACCGGGTGCGGCTCCTCTGCCTGCTGGTGGGCGCGGGGTTGCTGGCGGTACTGGCGGCGGTGGGCTGGTTCTGGGTGCGGGCGGGCCTGCGCCCACTACGCCGCATAGAGGAGACCGCGGCGGCGATCGCGGGCGGCGACCTGTCCCGCCGGGTCCCCCCGACCACCGGGGATGCCACGGAGGTGGGCAGGCTGACGACGTCGCTCAACGGGATGCTGGCGCAGATCGAGTCAGCGGTGGCGGCGAGAGCACGGTCCGAGGAACGCCTGCGCAGGTTCGTCGCGGACGCGAGCCACGAACTCCGCACCCCGCTGGCGGGCATCAGCGGCTTCGCGCAGCTGTATCGCATGGGTGGCGCGGAAGTGGCGGCCACGATGGACCGCATCGAACGCGAGTCGGTCCGCCTGACCGACTTGGTGGACGACCTGCTCCTGCTGGCGCAGGTGGACGAGCAGGGCCTGGCACTCCGCCGCGCCCCGATGGATCTCCGCACCCTGGCAGCGGATGCGCTGCACGACCTCCGCGCCCTGGACCCGGCCCGTGCGGTGACGCTGACGGGCCTTGGTTCGACGGCGGATCCCCAGCCCGCCCCGGTGGAGGCCGACGAGGCCCGGCTGCGGCAGGTGGTGAGCAACCTGGTCGGCAACGCTGTCGCGCACACCCCGGCGGGTTCGGCTGTGCGCATAGGAGTGGGCACGTCGGACGGCCGGTCGGTCCTGGAACTGGCGGACACGGGTCCTGGCCTGCCCCCGGAAGCGGCGGGTCGCGTGTTCGACCGGTTCTACCGGGCGGACACGTCCCGCACCCGCGACCAGGGCGGTGGTGCGGGTCTGGGCCTGGCGATCGCGTGGTCGCTGGTGACGGCCCACGGCGGCGAGCTCACCGTCGACACGCGGACGGGTGAGGGCGCCACGTTCCGCCTGTCGCTGCCTAGTGTCCCGCGCCGGAAATGCGGTGACTGAGTCGGTGGATCCAGGTTTCTGCTGGCAAGGCGCCGGTTCGTCCTCGTACTGGATCGTACTTGGGCGGACCGGCAACGCCGCCAGCAGGAAGCTGGGCCGCCGAATCAGTTGCCTGATTTCCGGCGCGGGACACTAGCTCTTCCCCATAGACCGGCGGATCTCCGCGAGCTTGTCGAGGCCCGCCTTCTTCCGAGCCTCGAACTGGTCCTCGACGGCCTTGCCCTCGGGTGTGGCGTCGGCCAGCTCGGCGGCCCCGATCCCGGTGCCGACCCGGTTCTCGATCCGGTCCCGCACGTAGTCGAAGTTCGGCACCCCGGCCTCGGTGTAGTCGCCCGGAGGCACCACCGGCGGTGGCGAGTCCAGCTCCTTGCTGTCCTCGACGATCTCCGCGTCGATCGGTTCCTTGTCCGCACTCATTCGCCTACTCCGTTCGCCGTAACGGTTCCGAGCCTACCCGCGAATCCCCCAACACGGTCCGTGTCGACAGGGGGCGCTGGATGAGGCGAGCACTACTGGTAGTAGCGGCAGCGCTGGCCTGCACGGCGGCAACCGCTCCGGCCACCTTCACCATCGACGACACGTCCCCGGTCCTCACCGGGGACCGCACGGTGTCCCTGAGCCTGACGAACCTCACCAGCGGCAGACTGCCGCTGACGATCACCCCGGAGGGCTGCGCCACCGCGAGCCCGGAATCGCTGCCCACGGCAACGTCCGCCACGGTGACGGTGACGGTGCCCGAACGCTGCGACACGACGTTCACCCTCAGCGCCGACGGGACCTCGGTCGACGTCACTCCGGAACCAGCCGAGGCGGAACTCACCCAGTGGTGGTTCCTGTTCGTGTTCGTGGTCGCGCTCGCCGTGTTCCTCGTCATCGCGTGGCGATGGCACCGGCGGCTCGAGGAGGCAGGGAAGACGGAGCTGTTCGTGGAGTCCTCCTGGTCCTTCAAGGAGAGCTGGGCGGGCAACGTGACCGTGCTCGGCGGGCTGCTCACCGGTGTCTTCGGCACGTCGGAGGTGGTCAAGGCGCTGCTCGGCAGTGACGCCGACAGCGCCATCGCCCTGGCCACGGTCGGTTCGGCCATCGCGGTGGCACTGATCGGCGCGGGTCCGGTCATCCTCTCGGCGACCAAGGTGAGAACGTCGGACCGGTACTCCGTGCGGGGCATGCTCACCGCCGCCGCGGTCACGATCGCCGGTGGCATCGGCGAACTGGTCGTCGTGACGATCACGGCGTGACGGTTGGATCTCGGGATCGTCTGGCAGGTCCTCGTCGGGATCGCGGGCGCGGTCGGCGTTGCCTTGCTGTGCGTCTACTTCGTCCGTTCGGTTCGCGCGATGGCGGACCACCACACGACGGCGCCTGATGCCGGCGATCGGCTCATGGTCATGGGCGGGGACATCAGGGTCGCGACGACGGGCGTCCGGCGGTCGGCTTCGCTGTAGGGGGCAGACCGGGCGAGCGAAGCGACGGCCCCATCCCGAACCTGCTCGCGGGCTGGACCGGGTTCGTGCTCGCCGCGCTCGTCCTGTGGTGCTGCCTGCCCACCCGGTCGCCGCGTTCGCGTCGGTCAGCGCGGGCGTGCTGCTGATCGGCCTCTTCCACGCCGGGCCCGGAGCGTTCGGCCGCCGCACCGCCTAGTTGTGCACCGTCATGGGGGCTGGGGCCAGGACCAGCACGTCGCCGGTGGTGCCGTCCACTCGGACCAGCGTCCCGGGAGCCAGCCTGGCGGACGCGTCCCGCGCACCCGTCACGCACGGGATGCCCAGCTCCCGCGCCACCACCGCGGCGCGGGACAGCGGCCCGCCGAGGTCGGTCACGATGGCGGCCGCCGGGCCGAACAGGGCGGCGCGGCCGGCGTCGGCCACCCGTACCACCGCGACCTCACCCGCCTCGACGTCCGCCTTGTCGTCGGTGAGCACGCGGACCAGGCCTTCGACAACCCCAGGCGACACGCCGACACCGTGCAGCTGCTTGCCTTCCGGCACGGGATCGACCGCCGCTTCCGGGCGCCACGAGCCGCTGACCACGGCAGGCACCCGGACCCGGCGCAGCCGTTCGCGGTCGGCGCGGCGGCGTTCGATCCTGCGCAGGGCGTCGGCAGGCGGGTTGAGCAGTTCGTCCAGGGTCAGGTAGAACGCGTCGTCGACGTCCACCAGGCGACCGGCGTGGACCTGCCTGCCGCCCCACTCGCGCACGATGCCGCGCAGTTCGTTCGTGTAGCGGACGGTGGCGTCCACGGCCGTGTCCCGCTGCCTGCGGCCCGCGATCGCCAGTTTCTCCAGCAGGGTGCGCTTCGCGCGCACCGGTGTGTCCGGTGTGGACTCCGGCTGGTCCTCTTCGGACTTCTCGGTCTCGGGGTCGGCCGCCGCGTCGCCGGTCTCGGGCTCGACCAGGTCCGGCGAAGGAGACGGCGACGGTGTTGGCGGGGTCGGTGCCGGTGGTGGTGTCGGCGCGGGCCTGCGGGACGCGCTCAGCGCCGCCGCGAACACCAGCTCCGGGCGCTGCCCGAACGGTGTCCCCGCCAGCTCCGTCTCACACGGCCCACGGTGCCCGATGCGCGCCACCAGCTCGTCGAACGCGGCCCCGAACTCCGGCGACTTCTGCCGCACCGCCTCGAGGTCACCCCATTCGGCGAGCGCGCGGAGGTCGTCGTCGGCGCGCAGCAGGTCCGCCAGTCCGACGATCGCCGGGTACACCGGCTCGTGCTCGACGTCCACGCCGCGGCCGAGCGCGGCGATGTCGGCCTTGGCCCGCTTCCGCAGCGGCGCGCCGGCGAAGTACGCGACGAACTGCCCGAGCTGCGTGAGCGTCCAGCCCTCGGCCAGCCGGTCCCGCAGCAACAACGCCCGCACGACCAGCGCACCGTCCGACAGCGCGGCGACGTCGGCCACCTGTTCCTTCGCGGCCGCGGCCGCGTAGTCCCGCACGAAGGTCCGGTAGCGCCGCGCCATGCCCGCGAACCGCACCCACGCCGCCGCCCGCGCCACGATCCCGCGCCGCGCGGGCCGTTCGAGCGGGAACAGGTCGGCGTCGGCGCGTGGGCCGATCAGCTGGTCGGTGACCGTGCGCTCCGTCCACCCGGGCGGCGGGGCCGCCGCGAGCGCGGACACCCCGGTGTACAGGTGGTGGCCGAACACCGCGTGCCCCCGGCCCGTCCACTCGTCCGCGACGGACGTGGGCAGGCCCAGCACGCGACCGAGGGTCCGGCCCGCGGTGCGCAGGCCCGCGGTGTGCACGTCGATCGACAGCGGTGTGAGCGGGCCGGGGAACAGCTCCGCGGTCTGCTGCGCGGCGAACACCGGGTAGCGCGGGTCGATCCGGTCGTCCATCTCGACCGCCATGCTGGGCAGTGCGACGGACGTGAGCGTGGTGCCGTCCGCCGGCTGGCGGCGGCGCGGCGGCACGTGCGCGGGGATCGGCAGCCGGGCGGCGTCGGGCTCGGCGCCGTCCTTCGTGAGCTTGCGGCCGCGGGCGCCGCGCGCCAGATCGGCGACCACCTCGGCGGACGTCCAGCCGCACTCGAAACCCCAGTCCCGCGCGCTGCCCTTGCGGTCCGATGTGGACATCGCGGGCCAGGCCGGGATGCCGCGGGCCGACACGCCTTTCAGCGAGTCGCGGGCGGCGCCGGCGAGCAGCACGTCCGGTGCGGAGAGCGTCACGACACCCACGCGGTCGGACGTGATGGCGTGCACCAGGAAGCGCACCAGGTCGTCGTGGTGCAGCAGCCGCCACTGCGTGTCCCTCGGCACGGTCAGCAGCGTCGCCACGGTGCGGCAGGCGTGCCAGTCGAGGAGCCGCCCGCCGAGCGGCGCCGCGCGGACCACGACGTGCCGGGTCCCGCTGTCCCGCACCACCTTGTCCGCGTCGGCCGCGTCCGGACCGTGCGCGATGGGCACCACGAACCGGATGCCGTGCCGCGCGGCGGCGGTCGCGAGCCTGCGCAGCGCCGGGATGCCACCCGACTCGGGCACCTCCCGCTCGACCGGCGACATGTGCACCACCACGTCGGTACCGGCCACCAGCGACTCGGCGGTCGCCGCGTCACCCGCGGTGAACGCCACGTCGGGCGGCAGGTCGCGGTGCGCCTCCGCCCCGACGCCGAGCACGTCGTGCCCCGCGCCGAGGACAGCTCTCGCGAACGCACGACCGAGGTCCGACGTGACTCCGCTGATCAGAACGCGCATCGTGGCCCCTTCCCCGCGCCGTGCCCCGGGCACCCACCTGGGCGGGGACGGTACACGCGCAGTGACGGAGCCTCACATCGACCTCACCTCCGAACGTTCGCGGGCCGCCGGTGTCTGGACTGAGCGAGCAGCGGAGGGAACTCGGCCACGAGTGAGTGAGCAGCGCAGGGAGGGAAGACACCGGGTCGAGGCCCGCGAACAGCCGAGCGGAGGGAGGCTATCGAAACACTCCTGTGACCTCGTAGGTGATTCCGCCGGACGACGAACCGCTCGTGCCGCGCTGTGACGAGAAGTAGAGGCGGTCCCCCGCCGGAGTGAAAGCGGGCCCGGTGATCTCTGATCCGCTCTGCCCGGAGATCCGCAGGAACGGCGCCACGATGTCGTCCGGTGTGATGATGCAGATCTCCATGTTGGCGCCGTCCTCGGCGATGAACAGGTCGCCCGACGCGGTGCCGGTGACGTTGTCGACGCCGGTCAGCGGGGCGGTGCCGTTGGTGACGAGCGAGTCGTCGTAGGCCAGCTCGTAGGTGCTGTTCGCGAGGTTGACCTGCCAGACGCGGTTGTCGCCCTTCGTGGTGAACCAGGCGGTGTCGTTGGCGTAGTGGAGGCCTTCGCCGCCGTTGAACCGCTTCGCGCCGGACACCTGGCCGCGGGTGGCGGTCGGCGAACCGTCGGGGTCGGGCACGGTCGCCCAGGTGAAGCTGCCGGACGTGGCGGATCCGGCGACGAGCACCTGCAGCGTGCCCGCCGACAGGTCGCCCCACGTGGTGGGGAGGAACCGGTAGAAGCAGCCGTTGGAGACGTCCTCGGTCATGTAGATCGCGCGGCGCACCGGGTCGGCGGCGGCCGCCTCGTGGATGAACCGGCCCATCGCGGGCCGCTGTGTGGACGGGCCGCCCCACGGGTCGGTCTCGTAGACGAAGCCGCGGTCCACCTCCTCGCAGGAAAGCCAGGTGTGCCACGGCGTCGCGCCACCCGCACAGTTCTGGCGGGTGCCGGACAGGACGCGGTAGGCGTCGGTGACGGTGCCGTTCGCGTCGAACCGCAGCGCACTCGCGCCGCCGCTCGGGTTGACCTCGGAGTTGGAGACGTAGATCCAGCCGGTCCCGTCGGCGAACACCGCACCGCCGTCCGGCGCCGGGTGCCACGTGTATCCGGCGACCTGCTGCCCGGATCGCGCCACGACCCGGCTGGTGAACCCGCTCGGCAGCCGGATGCCGTTGGCGTCGGCGGCCTGCAGTGGCCCGTACGGGCTCGGGCCGTTCTGTGCGGGGGCCGCCATGGCGGACGGGGTGAGGGTGTTGCCGAACGCGGTGACGCCCGCGCCGATGACGGCGGCGCGCAGGAAGTTCCGTCGTTTCACCGATGCCTCCGGGGAGTGGTGTCCCGCTTACGCGGGGTCACGACCCAGCCTAAGCGGCCGGCCCTTCCCGGAGAAGTGAACTTCGGGCCTACAGGAATCAACCAGGTGCCGGAACCGGAGACGACGTCGTGCTAGTCGGCTAAGTGTCCGCTGTGGACCGTCGTCGGGCCGAAGTCGTCGGTGGCCGGGTCGTGCAGGTAGACCCGGGCGTCGGCCACGTCGAAGTACATGCCGAGCAGCCGGAGCCTGCCCTGCGCCACCGCTGTCGCCACCGCGGGGCTCGCGCGCAGCTGGTCGAGCTGGGCGAGCACGTTGTGCAGTGCCAGCCGGTCCCACGCTGCGGCGGGCACGTGCCCCTCGATGGTGGGCGGCGGCTGGGTGCGGTACCGCTCGAGGCTCGGGCCCGCGTGCCGCAGCCACGACGTGAGCGCGGGTGCGCCCGCGGGTGGTCCGCTCACCAGTGCCTTCATCGCCCCGCACGACGAGTGCCCGCACACGGCGATCTCCCGCACGCCGAGTGTGCCGACGGCGAACTCGACGGCGGCGGCGACGGAGCTGTCCGTGCCGACGAGGTTGCCGATGTTCCGCACGGTGAACAGGTCCCCCGGCCCGCTCGAGGTGATCACGTTCGGCACGATCCGCGCGTCGCCGCAGGTGAGGAACATGGACGACGGGGAGTGCACGTCGGCGAGCCGCCGCAGCGTGGGCTCCATCAGGCGCGCGACGTTCCGCTCGTACTCGGCGGTGCCGCGCAGCACCGACGGCGGCTCGGTCCGCTGCGCGGGCACCACGGGCCCGACGGCGGCTCGCTGCCATTCCGACCACGGCGCGAACCACCTCGGCGTGGTCCGGCGCGCGGCGGCCTTGTGCACGGTCGGGTTGCCCGCCTTGCCGCGGGCGAACCAGGGGTGGCCCAGCTCTTGGACGATCACCGTGCCGCCGCCGCGTTCGTGTGCCTGCTGCCAGCTGGACAACGTCTCGAACGCGGCGTGGTCGAGGTAGTCGACGACCAGTTCGAGTGTCACCGTGCTGCCCGCGGGGATCGCGCCGAGCACCGACGACAGGCGCGGGATCGACAGCGCGGCGAGTGCGCCCTCGACGACGATCCGCCAGCCGTCGCCGTCGGGTTCGGCCCGGATCCCCGACCACAGCAGGCGCCGCAACGTCAGCACCGCGGCGACACCCATGCCGAGCAGCACCCCGTACATGAGGTCGATGGCGATGACGCCGAGCAGCGTCGCGAGGTAGACGAGCAGGTCGCCGTGCCTGCGCACCTCCTTGATGCGGCCGAGGTCGACGAGCTTCGCGCCGATGTAGACCAGCAGCCCGGCGAGCACGGCGAACGGGATCTCGCGCAGCAGCCCGGCGAGGAACACCACGAACAGGAAGACCCACAGGCCGTGCAGGACGGCGGCCGCGCGGGTGCGGGCGCCGGACGCGACGTTGGTGGAGCTGCGGACGATCACGCCGGTGACGGGCAGCCCGCCGAGCGCGCCGGAGGCGATGTTCGCGGCGCCCTGGCCGACGAGCTCGCGGTCGAGGTTGGCGCGCGGTCCGGTGTGGAGCTTGCCGACGGCGACGGCCGACAGGAGGCTCTCGACGCTGGCGACGAGCGCGATCGTGACGACGGCGAGGACGAACGCGGTCCAGTCGCCGTCGGGGAAGGCGGGTGCCAGTTCGAGGTGCAGCAGGTTGTCCGGCACGTCGACGCGGTCGAGCGACAGCCCGGTGACGACGGTCAGCGCGGTCGTGCACAGGACGGCGGCGAGTGGTCCCGGGATGGCACGCACCCTGGCGGGCAGGCGGCCCCACAGGAGGAGGATCGCGAGCGTCAGCAGCCCGGTCGCGGTGGCAGGCACATCGGCGCTGACGAGCTGGGCGGGCAGCTCGAGGAGGTTGTCCAGGGGCGCGGTCTGGGTGTCGCCGCCGAGGATGACGTGCACCTGGGCGAGGACGATCGTGACCCCGATGCCGGCGAGCATCCCGTGGACGATCGCGGGCGAGATCGCGAGCGCGCCCCGCGCGACCCGGCTGGCACCGAGGATGAGCTGGACGACCCCGGCGAGCACGGTGATGGCGCAGGTGGTGGCCCAGCCGAACCGCTCGATGGTCTCGGCGACGATGACGGTGAGCCCGGCGGCGGGCCCGCTGACCTGAAGTGGCGCCCCACCGAGCAGCCCGGCGACCACACCACCCACGACGGCGGCGACAAGCCCGGCGACGATCGGCGCCCCGGACGCGAACGCGATACCGAGCGAAAGCGGGACGGCGACGAGGAAAACGACGAGAGAGGCAGGGAGGTCGTGCTTGAGATTCGTTGTGGCACAGGACAAGAGCCGCTTTCTGGCGGGCGGCGGCAGGTCCTGGCCGGAGGGCTCGATCATTCGCGACTCCGTGATCTTCGAGATACGCGGGGAGGAATTCGGTCGAGGCCCGACTGGCCTGATGCCAACAGGAAACCCGAAGATCAGGTGTGTTGTCCGCTACACGAAATATGTCCAGATTCGCATCAGTGGCGGCTGACCTGTGCATTGCCGTCGGCTGTCACCAATGTGTGTGAACCGAAGTCCACCCGTTCCAGCGACCGAGTCACGAACCGTCGAGGTCCTCGACCACCGTCGCGTTGCCGGGATCGGCCGGGTCGTAGGCGATGGTCGCGACGGTGCCGACGGGAAGGTGCGTGAAGGCCCTCGCTTCGACGCGGATGGTGCGACCGCCGCCGGTGTGGGCCTCGAAGGTGTGCGCCTGGACGGTCCGGTTGCGGATCCGGGTGGCGGTGGCCCGCGAGGACACCAGCCGGGCGGCCACCCGCGCCCCGCCGGAAAGGAGCGCGTCCCGACGAGCATCAGCCCGCTGCCACCGAATCAGGACGACGAAGAAGAGCGCGAGCGCGATGAGAGCGATGACGAGCCCCGGCACCAGGACGACGCGCACCACGAGCGCCAGCACCAGGAACAACGCGACCTGGGACCCGAGCACCACGAGCACGATCCGCCGACTGGCCAGCATGGAGTCGACGGTGGCGGAGCAGCGCCCGCACGGTCAACGCAATGCCCGAAAGTCCGCCCTGGCGGCCGCCGTTTGTCCACAGCCACCGTCCCCGCCCGCCCGGGATTGTCGGTACCGCGTGGAAGAATGGAACCCGGGGGCCGGAGGCCACACCCTGCGCGGCGGCCCGACCCGCCAAGCCACAAGCGAGCCTCGACGACCGACAGCTGCCACCGCAGTTGTCCACAGCCCCCGTCGCGACGACCCGGGAATATCGGTACCGCGTGGAAGAATGGAACCCGGGGGCCGGAGGCCAACCACCGCGACGATCCGCCCGGTCAGCCGCAGACGAGCACACCGACGTCCAACGGATCCACCACGGTTGTCCACAGCCCCCGTCCCGAGCGCCGGGGAATGTCGGTGCACGCTGGAAGAATGGAACCTGGGGGCCGGAGGCCACCCCGAGCAAGCCGGGACAGAGGAGCGCCCCGGTGGCCGTCGACCACCGGGGCGCCTGTCTGTCTACCTCAGCGGGTCACCGCGTCCAGGGCGTCGACGACGCCGAGGCCGTAGAAACCCTTGCCGGTCGGCCCGCCCTGGCAGGTGGCGAGCCAGGCGCCACTGCCGTCCGGGTCGTACACGCCCTGCGGGCACGGGAGCCGGTCGGCGCGCAGGCCGAGCGACGCCGCCACCAGGGGCGCCGGCCAGTTGCGGTGGGTGCTGCGGATCAGCGCCACCACACCGGTCGCGTGCGGTGAGGCCATCGAGGTGCCCTGGGAGTAGCCGTAGCCACCGCCGGGGATCGTCGACAGGATCCGGCCGTTGCGGTCCGGGGTGTCGGCGACCTGACGTGAGTCACCGCCGGGGGCGGTCACGTCGGACTCGATGACGCCGTAGTTCGAGTAGTACGACTTGCGGTTCTCCGGGCCGATCGCCGAGACACCGACGACGCCCGGCAGTTCGGCCGGGATGTCCATGCACTCGTTGCCGACGGTCCGCTCGACCGGCGTCCCGTTGTTCGGGCTGCCGGTGTCGGTGATCCGGTGTGACAGGTCCCAGTTGCTGTTGCCGAGGGCGGCCACGTTCAGCACGTCCCGGCGGTGGGAGTAGTCCACCGCCCGCTGCACGGCCTGGATGACCGCCGCCTGGTCCTTGTCGGTCTTGCACCACAGGTACCACGGGTCGATGAAGTACGAGTTGTTCGTGACGTCGATGCCCTTTTCGGCCGCCCACACGAACCCGCAGATCGCGTACTCCGGGTAGATGTAACCGTCGTCGTCGACGACCTTCACCGACGCCAGCCGCACGTTCGGCGCCACACCCGCGACACCGACACCGTTGCGCGCCGCGGCGATGGTGCCCGCGACGTGCGTGCCGTGTGAGCTGGTGGTCGGGGCCCACGCGGCCGGGGACGTGTCGGGCACGCCCTCGTTCGTGCAGCCCACCGACGCGGACGCGTCCACGTTCGGCGCGAGGTCGGGGTGCGCCGCGTCGATGCCGGAGTCGAGCACGCCGACGAGCACCTGGCGGCTACCGCCGGAGATCGCGTTGGCCTGGTCCGACTTGATCGCCCGCACGCCCCACTGGTTGGCCTCGAGCGGTTCCGGCGTGACCGCGCTCGCCGCGGGAGCCGACTTCGCGGCGGTGGTCGCCACGGCGTCGATCTTGGCGAGCATGCCCTGCTGTTCCGCCGCACCGGCCGCGCGCGCACCGGCTGCCGCCGCGGCGCCGAGCTCGGCCAGGTTCCTGGAGGCCCCCGCGGCGACAACGCCCGGCTTATGCCGCACGGTCGACGCGAAGTCCGCGCTGGTCGAGGTCGCGATCACGACCCCGATCTGCGGCCAGCTCTGCAGTACCTCGCCGCCTGCCGCCCGGATCGACGACTCGGTCTTGCCGAGCGACCCGTGCTGCGGACCGAGCACAACGAAGTGCGCCTCGGCCGCGTCCTGCGCGACGGCAGGGGTAGCGGTCGCCGCGGTCACGCCGGCAGCGGACACCGCCACCGCCGCCGCGACGAACGCTCGGAAGGTGGTTCTTCGCACTTGGGATACCTCCATCTGCCCGCTCCGCCAGGTCCTCGCCGGTCTGGCGAGTCCGTGGAACGGGCCGGATGCACCGAACCATCCGGATCGCCGCAGATCAAGGGCCCGTTCGGAGGTTCTTTACCGTAATCAGCCGCTTTCACCCAGGTAGGTGCCCTGAAGGGCACTTTTGGGACGGTCAACGCCTCGAAAGTGCCCCTTCGAGGCAGGTGCCGGGAGGCGGGCAGGCCGGGCGGGACGAGGCGGGACGGCGACAGCTCCAGCGGCACTCGGCAGGAAGACGGTCGGTTGAAGACGGTCAAGGCCGAGGAGGTCGACTTCGCCTCCTAGTGCTGTGTCCACCGACGTTCGCCGGGTCCTGTGGCGGGTCCGGCCAAGCCACGGTGATCGTCGTACCCGGGGGTGGGGCTGGTGTGCTGTGAAAGGCGCGTTCGGGTCATCGCCGGCGTTGTGAAAGGCGCGTTGAGGGCGTTGAGGGCGTTGAGCGCCCTGAAAGCGCCTTTTCACAGCACGGCCAACGCCGCGAAAGCGCCTTTCACAGCACTACGGGACGTCGCGAGGGCGCAAGCCCCACACCACACCCGAGACTGCCTGCCATCCCGTCGACCTGCCCCTCCGGCGAGGAGACCCGTCCGGCGAGGACAAACCACACCGATCAGAACCTCCGACGAGGACACACCCACCAGAGACCAACCCGGCCGAGCCGGGTCGAACGGGGAGCCGAGTCGAGTCAGGGTGGGACTGGGGGCGGGACTGTCGTGGCGAGCCGGGCTGGGTCGAGCGATGGGGTGGACCGGACCGAACCGGGGGGTCCGCGACGGGCGGAGCCGGGTCGGGCTGTATGCACAGACCGGGTCGAACAGGTCGGGGCGGACCGGGTCGAACAAGCCAGGGTGGCGGGCCGGGGACGGGTCGAGGCGTGCCCGGGCGGAGCGGCCGGGGCGAGCGGGCCAAAAGCGGAGCCGGGGCAGGCGGGCCGCGCCGGACCGGGAGCGGACGGAGCGGGCCTGGGCGGACTGGACTGGGCCGGACCGGGTCCAGGGCGGGGCCGAGCGGGCAGGCTGGGTGGGGACGTGGTTGCCGGGAGGTGTAGGTCAGTGCGACTCGGCGTAGGTGGGCTTGTCGCCGCTCGTTGTGTGGGGGTGTCGGACGATCGCTGCCGGCGGTTGTGAAGGCGCGTTCGGGGCCGGACAGTCCCGAACGCGCCTTCACGTGCGTCAGCGCAGGGCGTATGCGTGGGTGACTGTTTCCGTCACCTTGTTGCCTGCCTTGTCGGTGGCTGTTGCTCGTAGCGAGGCGTAGCCGCCCGGGGTGCCGCCGCCTGGGATGCGAACCTCGAAACGGTCGCCGTTGTGGGTGACCGTTGCTTTCTTCCAGGTTTGGCCATCGTCGTAGGAGACTTCTACCGTCAGCGACCTGATCCTGGACGCCTTTGTTCCCGGCTGGGTCGCTACGGTCAGGCCGCCGCGTAACGTGCCTGTGGACGCTCGGTTGTGGGCGTCCAGCGGCAGGGACCAGCGCACGTCCAGGAACGGCAGTGCGGCCCGCTCCCCCGTGCCCGCGGGCGCGCGGAACGTCCACTCCGCTCTCGTGTGCGTCGACAGTGCTGGTTCCAGTGACGACGCGGCCGGGCGGTCGGCGTCTGCCACCACCGTGAACGTGCCTGGGCCCGCCGGTAGGTCGAACGTGCCAAGGCCTGCTATGTCGTCTCGTCTGCCCACCTCGCGGCCGTTCGCCGTGACGACCGTGGTGCCGGTGTTCGTTGTGTCGAACATGCCTGCGTTGGCTGGGTCGTTGTCGGCGAACATCGGGATCGACAGGGTCAGGCGGTTGTTCTGGCGGTACGCGTACGGAACCGGTTTGCCGTCCTGGCGGCTGGTCGGGGCCGTCGTCAGCTCCGGGCCGAACGGGGCGCCGAACATCCGGACGTGCTCGCGTTCGCCTCGTTTCACCGTCATCGGGATCGCCACCTCGTTGCCGAAGCCGTAGCCGTCGTCGGTGAAGCCCGCTGAGCCGAACATGGTCAGCGCGGCGCCTGGCGACACGTAGTCGGTACCCCGGCGGGGCCAGTCGACCTCCACGTCCGCGCCTGCCGTGAAGCCGCCGAACGACCAGTTGGCCGGCAGGTAGCGGTACTTCTTCGCGGGCAGGGTGTCGACCAGGTCGCGGTCGATGGCGCCCAGGTTCTTGCGGGCGAACTGGAACCTGTGGCCGTCGGGGACACGACCGTTCACCTTGTCCGCCAGGAAGTACGACGCCTCCGCGTTCCTCCTGCCCGTCGCCGTGACCGTGACCGGGCCGTCCGCCAGCCTGGCCGTCATCTCCTGCAGGTCGTCGGCGTTGAACACCATCACGACCGGCAGCGGCAGGTCCGGTGGGTTCGGGTCGCTGTACTGCGGGTTGTAGTTCGACAGCACGAGTGTCGCGCCCCGCTCGGCGAGCAGCGCGATGGCGTCCTGCAACTGCTGTTCCGGCGGGTACACCGGGTCGTCCGGGCCGGTCGCGGCGATCACCGCGATCTTGCCGCGCACGTCACCGGCCGCATCGATGGCCTCGCGGTCGCCATGGCCGACGTACGCGATCTCACCACTGACCGTGCCGCTCAGGCGTGGGTAGGGCGCGACATAGGTGTCCTCCACCTCGAACCCGTCCTGCCCGTCGACCGTGATCGTCGCGAACGGCTGGGTCCAGTACCCGAAGTGCACCAGGCTGACACCGCTCATGCGCGGGCTGCCGATCGAGTACAGCTTCTCGCGCCGGGACACGTTGCTGGTGCGGGCGACGCTCGCACCGGTGCCCGCCACCTCGGACAGGACCGCGGTGCCGCCGCCGGACTGCCACCGCGCGTCCGGGTCGTCGACCGCGGCCGTGATCTCCTTGCCGCGCTTGGTGTCCACGACCAGTTCGGTGTCGTCCGCGACGCGCGTCCCTTCGGCGAACAGGGTGTCGGTCGCGGCCGTGAAGTCCATGGCACGGCCCAGCACCCGGTAGTCGCCCGCCGGCACGGTGAACGTGGCGGTCTCGCCGTCGAAGAACACACCGCCCCGCGCCTTGCCGGTCCGCGTGTCCTGCACGACGAGCAGGGACGTCACCGGGGTCACTTCGCGGGGCTGGACGTTCACCGTCAGCGTGTGCGCGGTCCCCGGGAGGTACGCGGAGACGGGCGTGGTGAGCGTGACGCCGTCCGCGGTGGCGACGAGTGCGCCGCTCGGCTCCCCCGCCGCCTCGTCCGGCACGCGCAAGGTCACGGTCACCGCGGCGTTCCCGTGTGCCGGGACGGTCACCTCCGGACTGTCCACTGTGAACAGGTCACTGTCAGTTTCCAGCGACAGGTCAAGCGTCACCGGGGTGTCGCCGTCGTTGACGTAGCCGATCCTGCGCTCGACGGTGTCCGCGTCGCCCGCCCACGTGGTGCCGAAACCGAGCACGCCTTCGACACGCACCCGCTGCGCGACACCGCGGGCGATGTCGAGCCGCCCGGCGCCCTGCGCGTAGGTGTCGATGCCCGGCAGCCGCTTCGCGCTGCCGACGAGCGCGTCCTTGAGCTGCGCGCCGGTCCAGTCCGGGTGCTGCCCGGCGAGGACGGCGGCGGCACCGGCCACGTGCGGGGTCGC
This sequence comes from Actinophytocola algeriensis, assembly GCF_014203735.1. Classification (GTDB taxonomy): domain Bacteria; phylum Actinomycetota; class Actinomycetes; order Mycobacteriales; family Pseudonocardiaceae; genus Actinophytocola; species Actinophytocola algeriensis. The sequence goes on from NZ_JACHJQ010000002.1 coordinate 622,205, forward strand.
CATGGAGGTGCCGGACATCCGCGTGTAGTGCTCGTCGACGGACGTGCCCGGGTTCGTCCCGGCGGCACGGGCGGCGACGATGTCCGAGCCGGGCGCCGCGATCTCCGGCTTGAGGCCGTGGTCGCCGACGCGTGGGCCCTGGCTGGAGAACTCGGAGAGCTGGTCGCCCTTGGTGACGCTGCCGACCGTGAGCGCGCGGTCCGCGGTGCCGGGCGAGCCGACGGTCTCGCGGGCGCCGCTGTTGCCCGCGGCCACGACGAACAGCGTGCCGCTGGTGTCGGACAGCTCGTTCAGCGTCTGCGACATGAGGTCCGTGCCGTCGCTCGGACCGCCGCCGAGGCTCATGTTGACGACGTCGGCGCCCTGGTCGACGGCCCACTGCATGCCTGCGATGATCCCCGCCTCGGAGCCGCCGAACTCACCGAGCACCTTGCCGATCAGCAGCCGCGCACCGGGTGCGACACCGGTGCGGCGGCCGTCGGACGCGGCGCCGGAACCGGCGATCGTGCTCGCGACGTGCGTACCGTGCCCGACGGTGTCGGCGATGCTCTCGTCGGTGAAGTCCTGTGCGGCGTCGACGATCCCGGCGAGGTCGGGGTGGTTCGCGTCGTAGCCGGAGTCGAGGACGGCGACCTTCGCGCCGGTGCCGGTGAACCCGGCCGCCCACGCTTCCGGGGCGCCGATCCGCGGCACGCTGTCCTCGAGCAGCGGCCGCACGCGGCCGTTGAGCCAGATCTTGCCGGCGGCCCTCGCGGTGCGCATGTCCCGCCAGGCGGCGCCGTCCTTGGGCGCCTCGACGACGGTCAGCCCGCGCGCGGGGACGGTCGCGGTGCGTTCGGTGGCGCGCGGCGCGGCGGCGCCCTGGACGATCAGGGGCACGGTGCGGGTGGCGGCGTCGTCGAGGCCCTGGTCCACCAGTTCGGTGATGTCGAAGAGCCGCCGGTCGAGCCGGTCCTGTTCGACGAGCGGAGCGGCGTCGGCGGGCAGCACGTACTGGTGCCCGTTCATGTCGTACTGCCAGACGGGCTGCGCCTCCCGTCCTGGCGCCATGCGGATACCGGCGACTTTCCCGTCCACGACACGCACCTGGTCACCGGTGAGCAGGGTGACGGTCGACAGCCGGCCCGGCCCGGCCGCCGCGGGCGGCGGGTCCGTGGCGCCGGCGGGGCTCGCGGACACGACCGCGGCCACGACGGCGAGACCGGCGATGGCGCCGGTGCTTCTGCGCAGGTTCATGATCTCTTACACGCGGATGTGCCCTCGCGGGTTGCATCGCCGCGATACGTGGGTAACCGGCCGTTTCCGACGACGCAGCGCGAAGGAGAAGGACATGCGTGCCGAGACGCCAACGGACCTGCCGAAGCACGCGTGGTGGGGCGCGCTGAAACGCACGTTCCGCGAGTTCATGGACGACAACCTGCCCGACTGGGCGGCCGCGCTCACCTACTACAGCGTGCTCTCGCTGTTCCCCGCGGTGATCGTGCTGGCCAGCCTGATCGGGCTGGTCGGCGACCCGAACAAGCTCGCGGACAACCTGCGGCAGTTCGCACCGAGCCAGGCCCAGGACACCCTCGTCGACGTGGTGCGGCAGCTGGCCGGGTCGTCGTCGATCGCGGGACCGGTGGCGATCATCGGTCTGCTGAGCGCGCTGTGGGCCGCGTCCGGGTACCTCGGCGCGTTCATCCGCGCGTCGAACGCGATCTACGAGGTCGAGGAGGGCCGGCCGATCTGGAAGACCATCCCGCTGCGGATCGCGCTGACGCTCACGATGATGGTCCTGCTCACGGCGACCGCGCTCGGCGTCGTCCTGACCGGCGGCATCGCCGAACGCGTCGGCCGCGCGCTGGGACTCGGCTCGACCGGCATCGCGGTGTGGGACATCGCGAAGTGGCCCGTGCTCGCGCTGCTGGTCAGCCTGGCGATCGCGATCCTGTTCTGGGCGGCGCCGAACGTGCGGCAGCCCGGGTTCCGGTGGGTGACGCCGGGCAGCCTGCTGGCGGTGCTGGTGTGGGCCGCCGCGTCGGCCGGGTTCGCGATCTACGTCGCGAACTTCGCTTCGTACAACAAGGTCTACGGGTCGCTCGCCGGCGTGGTCGTGTTCCTAGTGTGGCTCTGGCTGTCCAATCTCGCGATCGTGTTCGGTGCGGAGTTCGATGCCGAGCTGACGCGCGGGAAGGAGGTCGCGCAGGGGCTTCCCGAGGACGAGGAGCCGTTCCTGCCGCCGAGGGACACGCGGGCGATGGACTAGCCGGCCGCCGGGATCGGGCCGTCCGGGGCCGGCGTCACGTTGTCGGCGTGGATGCCGGAAAGCCAAGAAGGACACGACGAGCCGTCCGTCGAGGCCGCGACCCGCTCCGGGGTGTCGGGGCGCAGGGACGTCGAAAGATTCCAGGTTCGCGGCGGCCCTGGCGGACCGCACCTCGGCCTGACTCGATAAAAATCGGACATCTATATAGTTCATAATTCATTATTACAATGCGCTACGACGGTGCGGATGTCGCCGACTTCTCCGACGGCACCGCCGCCACGATGCGCGTCCGCGTCAGGCGCTCGTACGGCGCCGGCTCGTCGCCGAAGAAGACCGCCAACGGGGCCCAGACACCGACGACGAACACCGACACCAGCAGCCCAACGGGGATCAGAAGCTGTTGCGGCGCACCGAAAACGTCCCACCGGTCCACCGAAAGGCCCAGCCACACGAGCCACAACGGCGACAGCAGCACCCCGTTGCGCACCAGCCACGCCACCGGCCCCGCCCGATGCCCGTCGGCGCGTGCCACCCGCAGCAGCATCGCGCGCTTGCCCGGCGTGGCGTCGATCAGTACCGGCACCAGCCAGAAGTAGCCGATCGCCAGCGCCAGCACGCTCGGGCCGCGGGGCACGCCCAGGCCGAACAGCTTCACCAGGCCGAGCACGAGCACCATCAGCACGCCGAACGCCACCATGTCCGTCAGCAGCGCCAGCAGGCGGCGGCTCGCGGTCACCCGCTCCGCGTACCGGCGGCGGTCGCGGACCGGGTCGAGGTCGGGCAGCAGGCGGATCAGCGGGCCCGCGACGACCCAGCCCAGCACGGCTCCCGCGGTGTTGAGGATCAGGTCGTCCACGCTGAAGAGGCGGTACGCGCACGGGTAGATGAACCACAGCCCGGTGAGCTGGGTCAGCTCGAAGAACAGCGACGTGCCGAACCCGAATGCCGTCGCCGCCAGGAAACGGGTGCCCGCGAGGTAGCGCAGGAAGAAACTGAGCGGCGCCAGCAGCATCACGTTCAGCGCGGTGCTCCACAGCGCCGGGTTGAGCCACGTGCCGGACACACTGGCACGCGTCTGGAGGACGTCGACGAAGTAGAACGGACGCAGCTGCGGGTCCGACGCGTACGTCTGGCCCGCGCAGTACTCCGCGGGGTTCGCCGGCAGCGGGATGATCGTCTGCATCAGCGCCGCGAGCAGGTAGAAGAGGAAACAGTAGAAGACGAGCGTCGACCATCCACCCGCCCGGCCGCGGCGGCGGTACGAGACCACCGCGACCGGGAGCATCACGATCAGCACGAGCAGCGGGAAGACCGTCAGTGCCGTGGTGACCGGCAGCAGATAGGTCTCGAACACCCGGTACTAATACCTCACCACTCCGACGGCGCCGGGGGCGGCACCACCGGCGGCCGGTCGTCGCAGGTGACGGTGTTCGGCAGCATCCACGGCTGCAGCCAGCCGCCGTCGTTGCCACCGGCGTCGGTCACCGTGAACTCGGAACCCGTCGCCGGGAAGTTGAACGAGCCGCAGTTGTTCACGCCCACCGCGCCGACGTTGCGCGCGTCCGTGTTCTCGAACGTCGCATCGCCCATCACGCGGGCGCTCAGCACCGACGTGCCCGTGCCGTCGATCCGCGTGTCCGCGAAGTGGGCGCCGCGGATCGAGTACAGGTCCTTCACCGGCCAGTCGCTCACGAACATGATCGCGTTGTAGGTGTTGTCGAGGAAGTGGTTGCCGACGACCTGGATGTCGGCGTCGATGTCGCGGTCCAGCGCGTAGAACCAGATCGCGCCGAGTCCGATGTTCCAGTTCAGCTCGTACGTGCCTGCGCGGACCGTCGTGTTGCCGGTGATCCACACGTGCCCGGTGAACGGCTGCGCACCGAACCGCGAGCCGACGTGGATGCCGCTGCCCTCGCGGATGGGGTCGGCGACGAGGTTGCCCGACACGGTGTTGTCCGTACCGCCGTACAGCGCGATGCCGTTGGCCAGTACCGGGGACTGCACGGTGTTGCTGTCGAACGTGTTGCGGGCGTTCTGCTGGTGCTCGGCCCACATGGCGAGCCCGTCGTCGCCGGTGTTGCGCACGAAGTTGTCGCGCACCACGGAGTCCGTGACGCCGACGTGGAAGTTCAGCGCGTCCGCGATCTGGTCGGTGATGACGTTGTCCTCGACCACGGTGCCGGACATGGGACCGTCGAACCACAGGCCGACCTTGGTGTGGTGGATGTACATGCCGCGGATCGTGGAGTCGCTCATGGCGCCGCCGATGCCGTTGACCTGGTCGGTGTCGATGCGCTCGCGGACGTCGCCCTCGATGGTGAACCCGGACAGGTGCACGTTCGACGAGCCGCCGTCCGCCGCGTCCCGGCCGTAGAAACCGACGCCGGTGTGCACGGAGCCGTCCGGCGCGGGCGGGTCGAGCGCGACCTCGCGGCCCTTGACGACCGTGTGCCAGTTGCCCGCGCCGACGATCGTCACGTCGTCGACGATGATGTGCCGGTTGACCTGGAACGTGCCCGGCGGCAGGTACACCGGCACGTTCAGGAACCTGGCCAGCGCGATGGCGTGCTCGATCGCGGGTGCGGCGTCGCGGCGGCCGGCCGGGTCGGCGCCGAACAGCCGGACGTCGAGTGCCCTCTTCTCGACGTGCGGCCGCCCGACCTGTTCGGAGTCGAGCAGGTCGATGACCGTCCACGCGGCCTTGTTCGACGCGGTGAGCCGGATCCGGTCGCCCGCGCGGTAGGTGCGGTCGAGCTTCAGCCGCGCTTCGTCGTAGAAGTGCGTGGGGCGGAACGGTTTCCGGATCACCGGCGGCGGCGTGGTCTGCGACGGCACGCAGGCGCACTCGGTGATCCACCAGTCCGGGTGCAGCAGGTCGGCGCCGGGGTCGTTGCTGAACGGGTACTGGTTGTAGAGCCACGCGTACTGCGAGGTCAGCGTCATCGTCGCGCGGTGCTTGCCGTTCACGGACACGCCGAGCGGGGCGGTGATGCCGCCGCCGTTCGGCGCGTCGGGAATGCTGTAGCGGACGGTGATCGCGTTCGCGTCGGCCGGCAGCGTGAACTCGACGTGCTGGCCGGGCAGGAGCCGGACCGCGGTGCGCCCGGACGCCTCGGCGGGCAGCGTGTAGGCGGTCCGGTCGGGCCCGATGACCGTGCCGTTCGTGGCCGCGTTCTCGGCCTCCTGCTCGAGGAACGCGACCTCCGCGCCCCGGCCCTCGACCAGGTGCGGCGCGAGCGCGGCCCGCGTGACGACCGGCCCTGCGGCTTTCGGCGTCTCGGCCACCGCGGCCGCATCGCCCACACTTAGGGCGACGACCGCGCCCACCACCAACCAACGAGTCCATGTCACGGGCGGACCGTAACCCAGATCACACTGCTTTGCTAGATACTTGCGCAACTTCGTCAACAAATTGCGCTACGCAGTGCGACGACTGTGACGGTACGTAGTCACGTTGACGTAACACCTTCGGCCGCCCCCGCAACGAGCCCGCCTGGCCGGGCGACGATCCGACATGGACAACGAATTCGCCATCAAGACATACCGCTATCTCCGGATCGCCATGATCGCGGTGATCATCATGCTGCTGGCCGCGGTGGTGTTCGAATGGCAGAACACCGGGCCCGATTGCTGGCAAAGCTCACTCAGCGCCTATTACTACACGCCGGTCCAGTCGATCTTCGTCGGCACGCTCATCACCATCGGCGTCTGCATGGTCGCGTTGCGGGGCCTCACCGACATCGAGGACACCTTCATGAACCTGGGCGGGCTGCTCGCCCCGGTCGTCGCCCTGGTGCCCACCCCGGAACCCGGCGGGTGCCGGTCGATGGGCGAAGCCGTGGCCACCGCTCCGGAGAACATCGAGAACAACATGATCGCCCTCTTCTTCGCGGGTCTCATCGGCCTGGTGGCCGCGGTGATCACGTGGCTCGGGCAGGCGAGCAGGAAGATGTCCCAGGGCGTCGGGATCGGCGTGGCCGCTGCGGTCTTCATCGGCGGTGTCATCTGGTTCTTCGCCGACCGGGACAGTTTTGACAGGGCCGCGCATTACGGCGCGGCGATCCCCCTGTTCGTCTTCATCATCGTGGTGGTGTTCCTGAACTCCCGGCGGCGGTGGAGGTGGCGGTACCTGACGATCGCGATCCTCATGGCAGGCAGCGGCCTGGTCATCGGGGGCATCGCCTTCTTCGGCGACTGGGCGCACGGGGTCCTGGTCGTGGAGGTGACGCTGATCGTGCTCTTCGCGGTCTTCTGGGTCATCCAGACCATCGAACGCTGGAACGCCTCCCCCGCCGAGTGACTACCGTGCAGGGGTGCTGCCGTTCCTCGATCGCGACACCGTCATGGGCCTCACGTACGCGGGCGCGGTGGCCGCGTTGCGCGAGGCCCTGCTCTCCGGCCTCGACGTGGACGCCGACCCGGCGCGGACGGTCGTGCCGGTGCCCGCGGGGCAGCTGCTGCTGATGCCGTCGTCGGGCACCCGGTACACGGGCGTGAAGCTGGCGACGGTGGCACCGGACAGCACCCCGCGGATCAAGGGCGTCTACGTGCTGATGGACGCGGCGACGCTGGCCCCGCTCGCGCTGCTCGACGGCCCGGCGCTGACCACCCTCCGCACTCCGGCGGTGTCCGCGCTCGCCGTGGACCACCTGGCACCGAAGGCGCCCGCGCGGCTGGTGGTCTTCGGCAGGGGCCCACAGGCGCACGGCCATGTCGCGGCGATCGACGCGGTCCGCGAGGTGGTCGACGTGACCCTCCTCGGCCGCGGCGACGACCCGGCCCCGGTCGCCGGGGCCGACATCGTCTGCTGCGCGACCACCGCACGGACGCCTCTGTTCGAGGCGGGGCTCATCCGGCCCCACGCGACAGTCGTGGCGGTCGGCTCCCACGAACCGGACGCCCGCGAACTCCCCGCGGAACTGATGGGGACGGTGGTCGTGGAGTCCGTTGCCACCGCACGCCGTGAGGCCGGTGACGTGATCATGGCCGGGACCGCGGACCTGATCCCCCTCGCGTCGGTCGTCCGGCACGAGACCACCGTGCCGGACGACCGTCCGCGCGTGTTCAAGAGCGTCGGCATGGCCTGGGAGGACCTGGCCGTCGCCGCGGCCGTCTACGAGGCCCAGACTCACTGAGGCTTCCGGCGAGCCGAGCCCCGGTCAGGCCTCCTGGACGCCCGGCACGCGGTCCTCGACCACGTAGCTCGCGCGGGTGGCGACCGGCGCGCCCGGCTGTTGGACGTACGGCAGCACCCGGAAGTCGCTCTGCCAGCGTTCCCGGTTGACGTTCACGCGGACGTACCCGCGCTGGGCGTTGAAGAACTTCATGTGCGGGTTCGCCGCCATGAAGTTCACGCCGTCCTGGTTCATGTCGGCGCCGTCGCCGCCGCTGGTGATCGACGTGCCCACGAACTCCGACGCGACCGTGGGCGACGTCGGGTCCGCGTAGTCGCGCTTCAGGTCCCACGCGTAGTTCTGGTGCCGGTCGCCGGTGATGACCACCAGGTTCCGGACACCGCGGTCCTGTGCCGCCGCCAGTACGCGGTCGCGGTCGGCGACGTAGCCGTCCCACGGGTCGTACCAGACGTTCAGTGCCGGGCCCGGGTCGCGGTCGGTCTGGCCGAGTGGGGCCTGGTTGCCGAGGATCTGCCACCTCGCGTGCGAGCGGGAGAAGCCGTCCAGCAGCCACTTCCGTTGTGCGGCACCGAGGATGGTCCGATCGGGATCCAGCCGGTCCGCGCAGTCGACCCCGTTGCCGTCGCCGCACGGCTGGTCGTCGCGGTAGGACCGGGTGTCCAGCATCGTCAGGTCGGCGAGCTTGCCGTAGGTCAACCGCCTGTGCATGTGGATGTCCGGGCCCGTCGGCATCTGGGCGCGGCGCAGCGGCAGGTTCTCGTACATGGCCTGGAACGCGTCCGCGCGCCGCCTGCGGAACACGGCCGGGTCCTGGTCCGGCTCGGTGTCGGCCTGCGAGAGGTCGCCCGCCCAGTTGTTCTCGACCTCGTGGTCGTCGAACGTGGTGATGAACGGGTGTCGCGCGTGTGCGTTCTGCAGCGGCGCCTCGGTCTTGTACAGCGAGTACTGCAGCCGGTACCGCGCCAGGTCGAACGTCTCGGTGTGGAAACGCGGGTCGGTCTGGACGCCGCGCCGGTTGGTCCGCACGCCGGACTCGTACAGGTAGTCGCCGAGGTGCACCACGAAGTCCAGGTCCTCGGCCGCCATGTGGTCGTACGCGGTGAAGTACCCGTCCTGCCACGCCTGGCAGGACGCGAACGCGAAGTTCAGCTCCCTCGGGTTCGAGTGCTGCGCCGGCATGGTCCTGGTGCGGCCTGCCTGCGAGATCTCGTCGCCGACGCGGAACCGGTAGAAGTACTCGCGGTCCGGTGCGAGACCGCGGATCTCCGGGTGCACCGAGTGGCCGAGCGACGGGGTGGCGACGACGCTGCCGCGCCGCACGACGCCCCGGAACCGCTCGTCCACGGCGACCTCGTACGCGACGCGGACGGGGCGGTCCGGCATGCCGCCCTTGCCGTCCACGGCGAAGGGGTCGGTGGCGAGGCGGGTCCACAGCACGACACCGTCCGGCGTGGGATCACCGGACGCGATGCCGAGCGTGAACACGCCGCCGGCCCTGGGCGCGGCGAAGGCACCGGCCGCGTTCCAGGCACCGGTGCCCAGCAGCACCGCCGCGGCGCCCGCGCCGCCCAGTCCCAGTGCCCGCCGCCGCGACATGCGTGTGTTCAAGACAACCTCCTGTGGTGGGTTGTCCACAGGAAATGCCACTTCAACGGTGAACATCAACGAACCGCGCGCGAACGTACGACGTCCAAAGAGGAAACTGCCTGGGCCGGGTGCGCACCCGGCCCAGGCAGCCGGGTCGGGCAGGGGTCAGAACTGCAGGCTCCACGCGTTGATCGTGCCCGTGTCCTGGGACGCGGCGTCGCGGACGCGGAGGCGCCAGGTGCCGTTCGCGACCTCGCTCGACGCGTTGACCGTGTACGTGGTCGCGAGGTTGTCCGTGCTGCCACCGGACCGGTTGTGCACGTTGTACACGCTGCCGTCCGGCGCGAGCACGTCCACCACCAGGTCGCCGATGTAGGTGTGCCGGATGTCGACGGTCACCTGCAGGCCCGCGGGTGCGTTGCCCGCGACACCCGTCACCGAGATCGGGCTCTCCACTGTGGACAGGTCAGCGATCGCGAAGTCCGCCGGGTTCTCGAAGCGGGGACCCGTCGGTGGTGGGGTGCCCGCGGACAACGTCCAGACGGCGTAGGCGATCGCGTCGGAGTTCCGGTCCAGCGCGGTCACGTTGATGTTGCTCGTCGTGTCGCAGGAGGCGTGGTAGCAGCGGTCGAACGCCTGCCCGGCGGTGCCGCCCCACTTCTGGGCCTGTGCTGAGGTCTTCGTCACCTCGGCGCCGGTGAACAGGCCGCCGATCGGGATGCCCGCGTTCGCGAACGCGGCGTGGTCGGACCGGCCGCCCACCGACGTCAGTTCGGTCGGGACGCCCATCGTGGCGAACGGGGCCTGCAGGGTTTGCTGCAGGGCAAGGGATCCCGACGGCTGACCACTGGCCGAGTACACGAAGTAGCCCGCATTCGGCGAGCCGATCATGTCGAAGTTGATGTACGCCTTGATGCGCGAGCGGTCCGCGGACGGCAGGTTGTTCACGTAGTACGTGGACCCGATCAGCCCGCGCTCCTCAGCGCCCCACCAGCCGAACCGGATTCGCTTGGCAGGGTTGAGGTTCTGGCTCGCGACCGTCAGCGCCACCTCCAGCAGCGCGGCGGAACCCGACCCGTTGTCGTTGATGCCGGGCCCGGCGGTGACGCTGTCGAGGTGCCCGCCCGCCATGATCACGTTGTTGGCGTCGCCGCGGGGCCACTCCGCGATCAGGTTCCAGCCGGTCAGACCACCGGACGTGAACTGCTGCAACGATGTCGTGTAGCCGACGGCGTTCAGCCTGCCCTGGACGTAGTCGATCGACGCGCGGTACCCGGGTCTGCCGTGGGCACGGTTTCCGCCGTTGCCGGTCGCGATCGACTGGAACTGGTTCAGGTGTGCCCGCACGTTCGCGACCGGGATGTCCGGTGCGGCGAGCGCGGTCGGCGGCGCGGCGGCCGCCGGGGCGGCGAACGCGACGAGCGCGCCCGCGGTCAGTGAAACGAGAAAGGTACGCATGCTGCCTCCAGCAGGGGGAGAAGGACAACGCCCCACAGAGTGCGCCACGAACCGACCCGGCACCACAGCCGAACGAGTCCGGAAATTCCCGTACTTCCCATTACCGCTCGCACACCGTGATCACCGGGTGCTGCCCGAACAGGCTGATCGGGTGGCGGCCGACCACGTGCCACCCGCGCGGCGGGTCCCACGGGCCGAGGTAGGTCAGCCGGCCACCGGGCCGGAGCACGCGGCGCCACTCGCGGACGAACTCCGCGAACGTGCCGTGGGACGCGACCTGCCGGTCCCACGGCGGGTTCGTCAGCACGTGGTCGACCGACCCGGACGGGTACGGCAGCCGCCGCGCGTCCGCGGTGAACCAGGGCAGGTGCGGCGCGTTCGTCCGCGCCGCGGCGACCCCCGCGCGGTCGCTGCCCGCGCGGTAGGTTCCCGGCGGTGCCTCGGCCAGCAGCGTTCCCGCGCCGCAGCACGGGTCGACCACCACGTCACCGGGCCGGATCCCGGCCAGGCGCACCATGGCCGCGGCGACCGGCGGGTGCAGGGTGCCCGCCACCGACGCGACCTTCCACGGCCTGCGGTGCAGCGGCGGCCGGTCACCGCGTAGTCCGATGTGGACACCGGAGTCGTCGACGGTCACGCGCCAGTCCACCGCGCCGGGCGGCGGTTTCCCGCCGTCCCGGCGTGATGCGTACTCGGCGCCGAGCCGGGACGCGAGCACGGCGCCGACCGCGTCCTCCACGTCGTACCGGCTGTAGGTGCGGCGGCCGGTGGTCGACGCGGAGACGCTGAGCACCGGCGCCGGCGACACCCCCAGCGGCGCCGATGCCAGTGCCCGCGCCACCGCGGCCAGATCCCTTTTGGTGACACCGGGATCCGGCATGGCGAGCACGAGGTGGAACAGGTCGTCGACCGTCCTGGGTGGACACAGGGCGGCCGGTGCGGTCAGGACGAGCTGGCGTGGGGTGACGGTGAGAACCGTGCAGCCCTGTTCGCGCAGCTCCGCCAGTGCCACGTGCTCGAGGCCGTGGACTGTGCGGGCGAACAGGCGGGTACCCACCGCCGGAGGGCGGTGCGCGGGCATGACGACACTCCCGGAGTGCGACCTGGAGCGGCGGACAGCCGCCCCACATCGCCAGCCGCGGGGGTTCCTCGATCCGGCTAGCGGCTGACTAGCCGAGTCGGAAGAACGTTGTCGTCATGCGGTAGACGCTACCGGGTGTGATCAACCGATTTCCGGCCGCGGGTCGGCCAGGCCCGCCGCGGCCATCCGGTCGGCCGCCTCGTGCGCCCAGCTCCGGCCGACCGCGCTTCACGTCCACAGTGGACTGCCGACTTCGGTCACCATGCCGTCGTGCCCGAAGTACAGGTACCGGTCCAGGTCTCCGGCGAACCAGCGGTCGTGGGTGATGGCGAGGACCGTGCCGGTGAACTCGGCCAGCCCGGCCTGCAGCGCCTCCGCGCTCGCGAGGTCGAGGTTGTCGGTCGGCTCGTCGAGCAGCAGCAGGGTCGCGCCGGCCAGCTCCAGCAGCAGGATCTGCAGCCGCGCCTGCTGCCCGCCGGACAGCGTCTCGTACGTCTGCTGTCCCGCGGCGGCGATCTCGTACCGGGCGAGCGCGGCCATCGCGTCGTTGCGGACGAGCGCGGCGTCGGCCATGACGATGTCCGCGACCCGGCGTCCGTGCAGGTCAGGGCGTACGTGGGTCTGCGAGAACAGGCCGGGCACGACGCGGGCGCCCAGTTCGACGGTGCCTGTGTGCGGCACGTCCTCGCCCGCGAGCGCGTGCAGGAACCGGGACTTGCCGGAGCCGTTGCCGCCGAGCACGCCGACCCGCTCACCGAACCACACGTGCAGGTCGAACGGCTCGGTCAGCCCGGTCAGCGCGATCCGTTCGCAACTCAGCGCGCGCTTCCCGGTCCGCCCGCCGGACAGGCGCATCCGGATGTTCTGCTCGCGCGGCGGCCGCTTCGGCGGTCCGGCCTCCTCGAACCGGTCCAGCCGGGTGCGGGCCGCCTTGTACGCCGAGGACACGGCGTCGTTCTTCGCGGCGTTCTGGCGCAACGTGTTGACCATGACCCGCAGCCGCCGGTGCTCGTCCTCCCAGCGCTTCCGCTTGTCGTCGAGCTCCGCGACGCGCCGGTTCCTGGCCGGGGGGAAGGTGGCGTAGCCGTCGCCGTGGACCCACACGTCCCGGTTCTCGACCGACAGGATCCGGTCGGTGGCGGCGGCGAGGAGCTGCCGGTCGTGCGAGACCAGCAGGATCGTCTTGGCACTGGCCCGCAGCCGCTCCTCCAGCCACTGCTTCGCCGGCACGTCCAGGTAGTTGTCGGGTTCGTCGAGCAGGAGCAGGTCGTCCGGCCCGCGCAGCAGCGCCTCCAGGACCAGCCGTTTCTGCTCGCCGCCGGACAGGGTGCCGAGCGGCCGGTCCGCGACCTCGTCGAACGGCAGCCCGAGCGCGGCGGTCGTGCAGGTGTCCCAGACGACCTCGATGTCGTAGCCACCCGCGTCGACGTGCTCGGCGAGCGCGGTCGCGTACCGCAGCTGCGACGCCTCGTCCGCGGCGAGCGCGGCCTCCGCGGCGGCGAGTGCCGCGGTGGTCGCGCGGATCCGGGCCGGGGCGACGCCGAGCAGCAGGTCACGAACCCGGCCGGGGCCGGTGAACTGCCGCATCACGCCGATGCCGCCGGTGGTCGCGACGGTGCCCGCCTGCGGCCGCAGCTCCCCCGCGACCAGCCGCAACAGGGTCGTCTTGCCCGCGCCGTTCGGGCCGACCAGCCCCGCGGTGACCCCGGCGCCGACGCGGAACGACACGTCGTCGAACAGGACCCTGCCGTCGCTGAGGCGGTGGGTGAGGCCGGTGACCTCCACGTGCGCCAACGGTGCCTCCTCGAACGTTGGTCGAGTGTTCGACCAACGTACTAGAGTGCGGCGCGTGGACGCGAAGGGTTTGCGGGCGGGTGGGCGCGGCGGCCGGTCGGGCGGAGTCGCGGGCGAGGTGTGGCTGCGCGCGGAGAAACCCCGCCGCGACACGCTGACCCGCGACCGCATCACGGTCGCCGCGATCGAACTGCTGGACGCGCACGGCACGGCGCACCTCACGATGCGCAAGCTGGCCGAGCGCCTCGAGGTGGCGCCGCCGACGCTGTACTGGCACGTGAAGACGAAGGACGACGTGCTCGACCTGGCCGTCGACGCGGTCTTCTCCGAGGTCGAGATCCCGAGCCGGACCGACGACTGGGCACAGGACGCGCGCACGCTGGTCCTGCGGTGGCGGGCCACGATGCTGTGCCACCCGTGGTCACCCGCGCTCATCGGCCGCCCGATGCTGGGCCCGAACGTGCTCGCGCGCACCGAGTTCCTGCAGTCCACCCTCGCCCGCGGCGGCCGCACCGGCCCGTCGCTCGCGGCCGCGACCCACGGCCTCGCCAACCTGACGATCGGCGCCGCGCTCACCGAGTCCACCTGGCACGGGCAGCTGCCGCGGTCCTCGGCCCACGAGCTGATCCAGGCCAACGCCGACCGCTACCCCACCCTCGCCGCCAACCACCACTTGGACGCACCGGACCAGGACGCGCTCTTCGACCAGGCGGTCCGCACCTTCCTGGCCGGGCTCGGCCAAGATATAAGCAGATGTTGACGTCGCGGACGTTGCTGTCGCCCTCGAGGAGTTGGTGCGGCTCTTCCGGCGCCTCAACCCGGCCGGTGGACTGTCCCTGACCTCGGCGGCGACGCTGGCGAGCCTCGACCGCGACGGACCGGCGGGCGCCGGTGGCCGCGGAGGCACACGCACGAACGTGACTCCTGCGTTCGACCCAGTTCCCGGCAGCGCCCGGAGCACCCGCTCCGGGCGCTGTCCGTTGGGCGGAGAAGTCGACACGACACGTAGCCGTGTGATCACCCGCAGGCTCTTAACCGGGAAAAACCCGCTTTCCCGCTTGTGAAACGCGAGCAACCCCCGAACCGAGAAACCCAGGTACGGGGGCATGTACAACCGTGCCCGCTCGTGGACACACCTCACGGCGGGCGCGCATATCGAAAGGGTTTCCATGCGACGACGCCGATTAGTCTCGGTCGCGGCCGCTCTGCTCGTGGTTCCACTGCTCCAGGTACTGCCCGCTCCGGCGGCGGCGGGCGCGCCGACCGCTGCCGTGCCCGCCGACGACACCCGTGAGCTGACCCGCAAGGACTTCACGCTCGACGGGAAGCCGGTGGACGTGCCGGCCAGCTACTCGCCGAGCGCGAAGCGGTCGGCGAGTGCCGCCGCGGTGACGCCGCCGGTCGGCACGGTGCGGCCGTGGCTCGCGCTGGACGACGCCCAGGGCCAGCTGTACCTGAAGGACTACACGCTGCGCGGTGTCGGCGACAAGATCGAGGTCTGGGTCGCGAACGACACGTCGTTCCCGGCCGCCGACTGCCGCAACCAGATCGCGGGCACCACGGACGTCACGGACGCCCAGGTCGCCGACCTCGTCAACCAGTTCGACACGAACATGTACCCGAAGGAGACGGCAGCCTTCTCCACGCCGCCCGACCGGGACGGCTCCAACGCCGACCCGCAGCTGGAGGGCTTCGACTTCACCGGCGACGGCGACAACACGGTCGCGCTGATCGACAACGTGCGCGACGACAACTACTACACGTTCCCGGAGGCGCCGACCTACATCGCCGGCTTCTTCTCCGGCCAGTTCAACGAGCTGGTCGACCGGAACGTGATGACCGTCGACGCGTTCGACTGGGCGCACCGCACCGGTGTCGAGCCCGCCGACGAGCCGACGGACGACCTGTGCACCAGCCGCCCGGCACGTCCGCGCCTGTACGAGGGCACGTTCGCGCACGAGTGGCAGCACCTGCTCATGTACTACACCGACCCCTTCGAGGGGAACTGGATCAACGAGGGCCTCTCGGACTGGGCACAGACGCTCGTCGGCTACGTCGACCCGCGCCTGACCGTGTTCGACAAGGGCGGCGACAGCCACATCTACTGCTACCAGGGTTTCGGCATCGTCCAGACGCCGTACAACACGAACCCGAGGGACTGCGGTGGTGCGGAGAACTCGCTTAACCTGTGGGGTGAGGGCAACCCGAACGCCGTCCTCGCCGACTACGGCAACGCGTACTCGGTCATGCAGTTCCTGTCCGACCGCTACGGCCAGGACTTCATGACCCGCCTGCACAACGACGGCGAGCACCAGGGGCTGGCCAGCCTCGACGCGGCGCTCGAGGCCGAGGGCGTGTCCGACATGTACAAGGTGCTGCACGACTACCAGTCGATGACGCTGCTGGACAAGATCGTCGGCGACTCGCGGCGCGGAGTCGTGCTCGGTGTGCCGAAGAGCAGGGTGACCACGCCGAGCCTGCGCTCGACGGTGAACCTGGCCAACCCGCAGTCCTACGACGATCCGGGTGCCGCACCCAACGGCGCCGACTTCGTGCCGCTGCAGAAGGCCGACGGGACCGTGCTCAGGGGCAAGGACCTGAAGTCGCTGTCGTTCAACGGTGCCGCCACGCTGCCCGCACTCCCGCTGGAGTGGACGGTCGTGTCCGACGACCCGGACAGCCCGGGTGACCCGGTGCTGTTCTCCGGCAACGGCAACAACATCAACGCCACCGCGGTGACGTCGGTGGCCGTGCCCGCGACCGACCCGACGCTGCGCTTCGAGGCGAAGTACGGCGCCGAGCTCGGTTACGACTACGGCTACGTGGTCGTGTCCACCGACGGCGGCGCCACCTACACGCCGATCAGTGGTGACAAGACGGTGCCGGGTCCGCAGGGCCCGTCGCTGAACGGCACGACAGACGGGTTCGAGCCGCACTCGTTCGACCTGTCCGCGTACGCGGGCCAGACGGTGCTGGTCGGCTTCCAGTACATCAGCGACGGCGGCGTCAACGAGGGCGGCATCCTCATCGACGACATCACCGTCGGTGGCACGGCCGTGTCCGACGGCTCGTCGCTGGAGCCGTTCGACTCGCCGACCGAGATCCGGCCGTTCCCGGTGCAGAACTGGAACCTCAAGCTCATCGCGTATGACGAGAAGAACCAGATCGCACTGCAGGTCGAGTTCAACGGCAAGAACAAGGTCAACCTCGGCTGGCTGCAGCTGCTGTTCCTGACCCCGTTCCCGAAGGTTGTCGCGGTGGTCGCGTACGACGAGCCCACCGAGCTCGTCAACCAGTACGCGCCGTACACCCTGACGGTCAACGGTGTCGTCCAGCCGGGCGGCGCTTCCTGACCGTGCACACGGTGTGACAGCTCGACAGTGAGTCGGCCCCCGGCACTCCGTGCCGGGGGCCGCTCCATGCCCACCTCGAAACCGGCGCGATCCGGTGAGTGACAGGATGGCGGCATGCGGTCTCTTCGGTTCGAGCGGGCCGGCACCACGCTCACCGCACTCGTGCGGGACGGTGCGGGCACGCCACTGGTGGTACTGCCCGGGGTCATGGCGGACGCGGAGTCGTGGTTACCGGTCGTCGAGCACATCACCCTGCCGAACCCCGTGATCGTGATCAACCGCCGCGGCCGCACCCCGAGCGGTCCGCTGGGGCCGCACTACTCCGTCCGCACCGAGATCGACGACCTGCACCGGATTCTCGACGACCTCGGCACCGACACCCACCTGTTCGGCTGGAGCTACGGCGGGCTGATCGCCGTCGAGGCCGCGACCGAGCGGTACGACCTGCGCTCGCTCACGCTGTACGAGCCGGTCGCCACCCCGTTCGCCGCCGAGCACGTCGCGCCGCTGCGGGACGCGACCGCACGCGGTGACCTGGACCGGGCCGTGGAGATCGTCAACCGGGACGTGTCCGGGTTCTCCGCCGAGTACGTCGAGAACCTGCGCCGCACACCGGTGTGGCCCGCGCTCGTGCGGCTCGCCGCGCCGCTCGCGGAGGAACTGGCGGCGGTCAACGACCACAGCCCCGCGCTCGGCCGCTACCCGGGCCTGGACCTGCCGGTCACACTGCTCGTCGGAGAGCTGTCCGAGGGCCGCCTCCCCTACGGCAAGCCGCACGCGATGTTCGCGGGTGCGCTGCCGCAGGCCAAGGTCCAGCGCATCACCGGCCAGGGCCACCTCGCGCACGCACAGGCACCGGACCTGCTGGGCAAGCAGATCACCGACGCCGTGCACTGCTGATTGTTCGCTCCGCTCCTCCGCTAAGACCCCGTCTTCCCTCGTCGCGTGCTCGGCGCTGGCGCGCCTGCGCGCGCTCCTCAGTCCAGACGGCGCCCGCTCCCTCGCTCCCGCTCACTGACCTTGCGGTAACTCCACCCCAGCAGGGCGAACAGCACGATCCCGGACAGGATCAGGCTCGACCCGGTGCTCCAACCCGGGAACGGCAGCCACGGGAACACCCGCAGCCCCCAGATGATCCCGGCCGCGACGAGCCCGAGCCCGACGACCACCGACCCCGCGACCCGCAGCGGCGACGACACGCTGTCCTCCGCGGCCTTCATCGCACGGTCCCGCACGGGATCGACGTGCCGCTCCAGCGCGGGGAACTCCGAGGCGAGGATGACGAGACCGGCGAGGACCAGCAACAGTCCGGGCCCCGGCAGGACGAGCAACGCGACACCGACGAGGAGGACGACCGCGCCAACCACCGCGATCGTCGCCCGCTTGACCTGTTTCCCAGCTGCCATAGTCCCTCAATCGTGCCTGGTCGCCGTGGATTCCGCTCGCTCGTCGTGCGGCGGCCCGCCGGGTGGGGCACCGTGGACGCGTGCGGATGACAGTGCTGTTATCGGTCCTGGCGGTGGTGGCGACGACTGTTTCGACAGCGGCGGCGGTCCCGGGAGGTGACGCGCCCGGTGCGCCCGGCGCACCGGCGATCTACCAGCCCGCCGACAAACAAGGCTTCGGCACGGCGCGCAGCGGCCCGGAGAGCCCCGTGTGGTTCACCCTCGGCGGCGGCCGCATGACCGAGGTGTTCTACCCCGACCTCAGCACACCCGCCATCCGGGAGCTGCAGTTCGTGGTGACCGACGGCCGCACGTTCACCGAGCCGGTGCGCGGCCGCACGGAACAGGTCGGCGACCTGAAGTTCCGCCAGACCGCCCGCGGCACCGGCTGGACCGCGGTGACCACGTACGTCACCGACCCGGCGCGCGCGACCGTGTTGGTGGACCTGGACTTCCGCTCGCACCGCCCGCTGCGGGTGTACGCGGTGCTCGACCCGGCGCTGTCCCGCGAGGGCGGCGACGACACGGGGTCGAGCGGCGGCGCTCTGGTCGCGTCGGACGGCGCGACGGCGTCGGCGCTGGTGGCCGGCCGCGGATTCGGTGCCACGTCGACGGGTTACCTCGGCACGAGCGACGGCTGGACCGACCTGGCGGACCACCGCATGGACTGGCGGTACCCGAAGGCGGGCCCCGGCAACATCGTGCAGACCGGTGAGCTGCGCGTGGACGGCAGGCGGCACGAGACCCTCGCGCTGGGTTTCGGACCCGACCGCCGGTCCGCGGTGGCCACCGCCCGCGCGTCGCTGGCGACGGGCTTCGACGAGGTGGCGTCGCGTTACGCGAAGGGTTGGCAGGACTACGTTTCCGGCCTGCGCAAGCCGCCGCCCCCGGCGTCCCGCGCGGTGTACCGCAGCTCGGTGCTGGTGCTGGCGGCCTCCGAGGACAAGCGGAACCCGGGCGCGTACATCGCGGCGCCGGGTTTCCCGTGGGCGTTCGGGTTCGACCGCGAGCTGGCGCCGGAGTTCGGTTCCTACGCACTGGTGTGGCCGCGGGACCTGTACCAGATAGCGACAGGCCTGCTGGCCGCCGGCGACGAGGACGGTGCTCACCGCGCGCTGGACTACATGCTGAACGTGCAACAGCAACCGGACGGCCACCTGGCGCAGAACACGAGGGTGACCGGCGAGCCGTACTGGACGAGCGTCCAGCTGGACGAGACGGCGGCCCCGATGCTGCTGGCGTGGCTGCTGAACCGCACCGACGAGTCCACACTGGACGGTCTTCGGCGGGCGGCCGAGTTCATGGTGAACTACCCGGACGCCCCGTTCACCGAACAGGAACGCTGGGAGAACCAGAGCGGCTACTCCCCCGCGACGATCGCGTCGGAGGTGGCGGGCCTGGTGTGCCTGGCGGACCTGCTGACCCGGGCGGGCGACCAGGCTTCCGCGGACCGGTACCTGGCGATCGCGGACGACTGGGCCGCGTCGCTGGAGGAGTGGACGGTCACGTCGACGGGCCCGCTGTCGCCGGAGCCGTACTACCTGCGCCTGACGAAGGACGGCAACCCGAACGCGGGCACGACGTACAACCTGGGCGACAACAACGTCGGCGAGGTGGATCAGCGCACGGTGGTGGACCCGAGCTTCCTGGAGGTGGTCCGCCTCGGCCTCCGCCCGGCCGACGACCCCGCGATCCGCAACACGATCGCGGTGGTGGACGAGGAGTTGGGCGAACGAACCCCGGCAGGCGAACTGTGGCACCGCTTCACCAGCGACGGCTACGGCGAGACAGCGTCCGGCGAACCGTGGAACGTCAACTGGCCGACCCCGACCCGCACGTACGGCAGGCTGTGGCCGATCTTCGCCGGCGAACGCGGCGAGTACGAACTACTCGCCGGCGACCCGGCTTCGGCCCGTGCCCGCCTGTCGACGATCGCCGCGACGGCGAACAGCGGGCTCATGCTCCCTGAGCAGGTGTGGGACGCCGCGGCGCCGCCTGGCGCCCGTCCGGGCACCGGCACCGGGTCGGCGACACCGTTGGTGTGGACCCACGCCCAGTACATCCGCCTGGCGTGGTCGGTGGCGGAAGGCCACCCGGTGGAACAGCCGTCGGTGGTGGCCTGCCGCTACGCGAAACCCTGCTGACTCAGAGCAGCTCCAGCAGGCGGGACATGACCTCGCCGTCGCTGACGCGCAGGCCGTCGTGCTGGTGGTCAGCCGTGTGCCAGACGCGGGCGCCACCGATCAGCGACGCCGTCCGCAGGGACAGGTCGCGATTCACGTACATGTCCGTGTCGTACACCGCGGCCACCACCGGACCTCGTTGGCGCGCAACCGGTCCACGTCGTACAGCATGGGCCACTCCGGACGGGCGGCCACGTCGTCCGCGACGCCCCGCAGCGGAGCCATCAACGGGTCGTCGTCGAACATCCACGGGTAGATCATCTCGCCGGTGAAGTACACCGGGTCCGCCGAGACGAACTCCGGGAACTCCGCGCGTACCCGGTGCGCCGCCCACGCCGTCGCACCGGGACCCTGCGCGTACGTCGGCTCGTGCAACAGGTAGTACAGCGGGTTCGCCGCCGTCGCCCACGACAGTGCCGCCGCCGCGTCCAGCAGGAACGCGTCCGACAGAACGGCACCGTCGAACGGGGACTCCAGCAGGTAGTGCAGCCGTGCGCTGCCGTCCCGGCCGCCGAGCAGGTTGCCCAGCGACTGGAACGCCGCCAGCGTGAGCCGCCGTCCGGTCGGCAGGCGCACCCGGTGCTCACGCAGGTACGCCGCCACCCGGCGGGCC
This sequence comes from Actinophytocola algeriensis, assembly GCF_014203735.1. Lineage (GTDB taxonomy): Bacteria > Actinomycetota > Actinomycetes > Mycobacteriales > Pseudonocardiaceae > Actinophytocola > Actinophytocola algeriensis. The sequence goes on from NZ_JACHJQ010000002.1 coordinate 643,102, forward strand.
TGCTCGACGTCCTGCGGATACGACCGGTAGTGCGCCTCGTTCTTCTCGGCCACCACCGGGTACAGCGCCCGGTACGCACCCACCGCGTCCGTCTCCACCCCCGGCAAGCCGCCGGTCACCAGCGCGGCTCGCAGACCGCCGGGCGCGAAGGACAGGTACGACACCGTGCAGAACCCGCCGAAGCTCTGGCCCAGCACCGTCCACGGCACGTCACCGAGCAGCCGGGCACGGATCGCTTCCGCGTCGCGGACGATCGAGTCCGCACGGAAGTGCGTCAGGTACTCCGCACCGCGGTCCAGTGCGACCCGCCTCGTCACCGGTGTCGACCGGCCAGTGCCGCGCTGGTCCAGCAGCAGCACCCGGTAGTCCCGCAGCGCACGCAGCAGCCAGCCCTCACCACCGAGCGGGCGGGGCGCGGCGAAACCCGGGCCACCGCCGAGGTACAGCAGCCACGGCAGCGCGGGATCCGCCGTGACCTCCCGCGCGTACACGGTGATCCGCTCGCCGTCCGGCCGCGCGTGGTCGAGTGGCAAGTCAAACGTATGGTCAACGAACCGCACGGGTCCTCCGCAACGAGTCGGCGGCCACCGCCGCGACGGCGTCCGCCACCGCGGACAGAGCAGGCGAGTCGAGTTTCCACTGTTGCCAGTACAGCGGTACGTCCACCGGCCGGTCGGCGAGCGTCACCAGCGCGCCCGCCCGCAGCCGGGGTTCGGCCTGCACCGACGGCACCATCCCCCACCCGAGCCCCGCCGCGACCGCCTCCGCGAACGACTCCGACGCCGGGACGTAGTGCCGCAACGTGCTCGCGTCGCGGCCGCTCACCGCGCGCACGAACGCGTCCTGTAGATCATCACGCCGGTCATACACCACCACCGGCGCCCGCACCAGGTCCTCGGCGAACGACCCGGCGAACCACCGCGCCGCGAACTCCGGGGTCGCCGACGGCAGGTACCGCAGGCCGCCGAGCGGGCGCACCGAACAGCCCTGCACCGGCGTCGGCGACGACGTGACCGCGGCCATCACCGTGCCGTCCCGCAGCAGCGTCGTCGTGTGGTCCTCGTCCTCGCGATGCAGCTCGAAACACACCGGCGGGTCCGTCGACACCCGTGCGAGCGCGGGCAGGAACCACGTCGCGAGGGAGTCCGCGTTGACCGCGATGGGCAGCCGGACCGGCTCACCGGCACCGCTCATGCCCAACTCGGCACGCGCGTCCCGCTCCAGCGCCGCGAGCCGCCGCGCGAACCGCATCACGACCTGCCCCGACTCGGTGAGCCGCACCGGCTTCGTGCGCGTCACCAGCACACTGCCGGTGCGCTGTTCGAGTGCCTTCACCCGCTGGCTCACCGCCGACGGCGTCACGTGCAGCACGGCGGCGGCCGCGTCGAAGGTGCCCTCCTCGGCGACCGCCAGCAGCGTGCGGACCTGGTCGGGTGGCAGATCTGTCATCACGATCGCTAATGTTACGTTAGAATCTTTAGCTGTACTGTCGACATGGCCGCACCTAGCCTCGCCGTCATGAGAGACGCCCTGCTCGCGGCCGTCGCCGGGTTCGGCACCGGCCTGTCCCTGATCGTGGCCATCGGCGCGCAGAACGCGTTCGTGCTGCGGCAGGGCATCCGCCGGGACGGGGTGCTCGCGGTGGTCGCCATCTGCGCGCTGTCGGACGCGGCGCTGATCACCCTGGGGGTCGGCGGCGTCGGCGCGGTGGTGGCGGCGTACCCGAGGCTGCTGACGGTCGTCGGGATCGTGGGCGGCGCCTTCCTGCTGTGCTATGGGTTCCTGGCGGCCCGCAGGGCGTTGCGCCCGTCGGCCATGAACGTCATGGGCGACCCGGCAGGGTCGTCGCGGTCCGCGCGCCGGGTCGTGCTCACCTGCGTGGCGCTGACGTGGCTGAACCCGCACGTGTACCTGGACACCGTGCTGCTGCTGGGCACCGTTGCCGCCCACCGCGGTGACCTGCGGTGGGCGTTCGGCGTCGGCGCGACGCTCGCGAGCCTGTGCTGGTTCGCGGCGCTGGGCTTCGGCGCGCGGCTGCTGACCGGCTTCTTCGCGCGGGCGTCGTCATGGCGTGTGCTGGACGGCCTGGTGGCCGCCACGATGGTCACCCTCGGCGTGTCGCTGGTCGTGGGCGCGAGCTGACGGGAACCCGTGCCTGCGCGCGGCGAGCACCACGGCCAGCACCGGCGGCATCAGCACCAGCGCGGTCCACGGCAGCGCGCCCGGCCCGCCGTGGTCGAGCAGCAGACCGCCGGCCACCCCGCCCGCGGCCATCGCCGCGTTCCACAACGTCACCAGCATGGCCTGCGCGGTGTCGGCGGCGGCACCACCGGCCTTCGCGGCGGCGGTCTGCAGCAGCGTCGGCACACCACCCCACCCGAGCCCCCAGACCGCGGCCGCGACGAACACGAACGCCGTGCTCCCCGCCAGCACCGCCACGGCGACCGCGAACAGCGCCGCGCTCACGACGGTCAGTGTGCGCAGCCGCCGGTCGACGTGCGCCCCGACGACCACGATGCTCACCATCGACGCGACCCCGAACACCAGCAGCACCACGTCGACCGCGCCACCCATGCCGCGCGCACCGAGGAAGGTCGCGACGTAGGTGTAGAGCACGGTGTGCGCGAGGACGAACACGAGCGTCACGAACAGGATCGCGGGCACGCCCGGCACCCTCAGCGTCGCCCGCAGGTCCGGCCTGCCACCCCGCGATCCCGGGAAGTCGGGCACGAGCGCCACGATCCACCCGAGCAGCACCACGGCGACCGCCGTCATCACCCAGAACGTCACCCGCCAGCCGAGCAGGTCGCCGAGGAACGTCCCGGCCGGCACCCCGAGCGACAGCGCGAGCGGGATACCGGCCATCACGACCGCGATCGCCTTGCCCCGCAGCGGCTCCGGCGCGAGCCGCGCCGCGTACCCGGCGAGCAGCGCCCACACGACCCCGGCCGCGATCCCGGCGACGAACCGGGCGGCCATGGTCAGCACGTAGTCCCCCGACACCGCGGTGACGGTGTTGGCGATGGCGAACCCGGCCACGCCGAACAGCAGCAGCCGTTTGCGCCGCCAGCCCGCCGTCGCCGAGGACAGCGGGATCGCGGCGAGCGCGGTGCCGATCGCGTAGATCGTGACGGCCTGCCCCATCGCGGACTGACCCACCCGCAGGTCGGCACTCATGGCGGGCAGCACACCGGCGGGCAACGCCTCGGTGAGCACGGTGACGAACGCGGCGGTGGTGAGGGCAGCGAGCGCCCTGATCGGAAGTCCCATGCGGGCATGGTCGAACCTGACACAGGTGTCAGGTTCAAGTCAGCCCCGCCGGGTCAGCCCTCCACGCGACCCGTCACGCGCTCGCCGAGGTCGCTCACCTGGTCCGCGAGCCAGCCGCACGCCTGCGTGGCGTACCGGCCGGCGGCCGCACCGGCCTCACCGCTCACCCGGGCAGCGGTGAGGGCCGCGGCGTCCGAGACGTCGGCCAGGACCACGGCCGTGTCGTCGAGCAGGCCCGCGGTGCGGCCGGTCAGCCACGCGACCCCGTCGGCCGCCTCGTCACGGGCCCGGTCGATCAGCTGATGGATGGGAAAGACGGACATTCGTCACCTTTCGACCTACTGCGCTGACACCGCCGTGGATACCCACGCACCTCGGGTCCCATACCGGTGATCGAGGTCGGGATAGGGTCACCAGCCGTGGAGCCCATGCCGCCTCATCTCAGTGACCCGACCGACGCGCTGTCCTCGGTGCCCGCCGCAGGGTCGCGGCGGGCGGTGCCCGTGGTGGGGCACCTGCGGTTCTACTACGGACCGATGGACTGCGGGAAGTCGACACTCGCGTTGCAGGTCGACCACAACCAGGCCAGACAGGGCCGCAGAGGGCTTCTCCTCGTCCACCACGACCGCTCCGGCAAGCCGCAGATCTCCAGCCGCATCGGGATCACCCGCCAGGCGCTCGAGGTGCACGGCGGGGTCGACCTGCGGGAACTGGTCCGCGCCCGCTGGGCCGAGGGCCACCGGGTGGACTACGTGATCGTCGACGAGGCCCAGTTCCTCACCCCGGGCCAGGTCGACCAACTGGCGGAACTGGCCGACGACGTGCAGGTCGACGTGTACTGCTTCGGCATCGCCACCGACTTCCGCAGCCGCATGTTCCCCGGCTCGCAGCGGCTGTTCGAGCTCGCCGACGAGCTGGAGCCGGTCCAGGTCGACGTGCTGTGCTGGTGCGGGCTGCCCGCGCGGTTCAACGCCCGGGTCGCCGACGGCGCGGTCATCAGGGCCGGGGACACAGTGCTAGTCGCCGACACGGACCGTGAATTACCGGATTCCACCCCGGTGACTACAGTGCGTTACCAAGTACTGTGCCGGAGACACTTCCGCGTGGGCGATCTCGGCCCAGCGGTGGCAGGACGAGGCCAGCTCAGCCTGGCCTGACCGGCCATCCTGGGCAACCAGTACCCCCAAGTGGGCGACATCATTCGGCAATCCGACGAGTGTCGCGTCACGAACACGTTTACGGGGCATCTCTACGGTGGAAGCTATAGAAGCAGGGGTTGCCGCAGGTCACCCTGAGCAACTGGGTGTGGCGGGCGGGAACGTTTCGACCCACTCGGACGTTGCTCTTGGTGAGCACCACCCTGGCTCCAGCTGGGAGCTGTGAGCTGAACGAAAGGACGTCGCCATGGCCGACCGTGTACTCCGTGGAAGCCGACTTGGCGCGGTCAGCTACGAGACAGATCGTAACCACGACCTCGCGCCCCGGCGGACGATCCGCTACGCATGCCCGAAGGACCACGAGTTCGAGGTGCCCTTCTCCGACGACGCCGAGGTTCCGTCGATGTGGGAGTGCCGTCTGCACGGCACCGCGTCGAAGCTGATCGACGGCACCGAACCGGAGACCAAGAAGGTCAAGCCCCCGCGCACTCACTGGGACATGCTCCTCGAACGCCGGACCATCCCCGAGCTCGAAGACCTCCTGACCGAGCGACTGCAGGAACTGAAGGTTCGCCGCAGCCGTTCGGCCTGAACCCTCCCTCCCACCCCGAATGCCACATCGGGCGCACCGATGTGGCATTCGGCGTGTTTCAGCTGGTCACCGTGACCGAGTAGTCCTTCACCGGCAACGAGTCGTGCAGCCGGACGCCTCTGGTGTTGAGCTTCGCGAGCGCTCTGCTGACCCCGGCGGGCAACGCTGACACCAGCCGCCCGCCCTGCGTCAGCGCCCACACCCCGAGCCGCGACGACGGGATCAGGCCCTTGGCCGTACCGATCGCGAACGCCCTGCTGCGCCGCACGATGTCGGACATCTCACGTTCGTACGCGGCGAAGGCCCGCTCGTGGTCACCACCGGCCGCCGCCAGCTCCCCCGCCAGCACGTACGCGCCGAGCACCGCAAGGCTCGTGCTGCCACCCACCGCGGGCCCCGGGCAGTAGCCCGCGTCGCCGACGAGCGTGACGCGGCCCGCCGACCACCTGTCCATCCGCAGCTGGGTGATCGAGTCGAAGTAGAACGCCCCCGTCCGGTCCAGTTCCGCCAGCCAGGAGTCGACGCGCGGGTGCATGCCCGCGAACGCCGCGCGTAGCAACTCCTTCTGCCTCGGCACGTCCCGGTAGTGGTAGTCGAGCGGCCGCTCCCTGCGGAAGAGGAAGACCACGCGCGCGTCGTCCGCGTGCCGCGCCGAGTAGACGCCCGCCATCCGGCCGGGCCCGATGTGGCTGACGAACTCGCCGTCCGCCAGCAGGTCCTTCGGCACGCTCAGCACCGCGAGGTAGGCGCCGATGAACACCTCGTTCCCGTCCCCGAACACGAGCCGCCGGACGTTCGAGTGCAGGCCGTCGGCACCGACGACGAGGTCGAACTCGCGTGCCGCACCACGCTCGAAGGAGACGGTCCGGCCCTCGATGGCCGTGATCGAGTCGCCGAAGACGTACTCGACATCCGCGCTCGTGGCGTCGTGGTAGATCTCGCTGAGGTCGTCGCGCATGATCTCGACGTGCCGGTCCGAGGTGGCGCCGAACAGCTTGGACAGGTCCACGGCCACCGGCTTCGCCGAGCCTTCCCGCACGACCGTCAGGCGCGTCGTGCCGGTGGCCGCCGCCTCGACGCGCGGCAGCACCCCCATGCGCTCCGAGATCTCCATGGCCGGGCGGAACAGGTCGACCGCGTGGCCGCCCGTCTTGCGCAGCCGCGGCGCGCGCTCGACGACCGTGACCTCGAAGCCGTAGCGGTTCAGCCAGTACGCCAGCACGGGCCCCGAGATGCTCGCGCCCGAGATGAGAACCTTCATGACCATCCCCCCTTACTTATCGGTAAGTAAGGCTAGCATCGAACTGACCTATCGTTAAGTCAGTTACGCTGCGCACGTGGCATCGGACACGAAGAAGCGGATACAGGCGGTGGCCCGCGAACTGTTCACGCAGAAGGGCGTGCAGAAGACGAGCCTGCAGGAGATCGCCGACCGGCTCGGGATCACGAAACCCGCGCTGTACTACCACTTCCAGTCACGCGAGGAGCTGGTGCGCAGCATCGTGCAGCCGCTGGTCGACGCGGGTCAGGAGTTCCTCGAACGGCAGGAGCAGGCGCCTGAGCAGAACGCCAGGGCCCTGCTGGAGGGCTTCTTCGACTTCCACTTCGAGTACCGCGCGGACGTGCTGCTGGTGCTGACGGAGATGACCACGCTCGCCGACCTGGGTCTCATCGACGTCGTGCTGGAGTGGCGTGCCCGCCTGACCCGGCTGCTGTTCGGCCCGGACCCGACGCTCCAGCAGGCGACCCGAGGGGTCATGGCGCTCGGCGGGATGCAGGACTGCACGATGCAGTTCCCGGACGTGCCGCAGGACGAGCTGCGCACGGCGACCGTCGAGGCCGCGATGGCGACGCTGGGCCTCGCGCCATAGCCCTTGACTGGTCTGGACCAATACGGGATGGTGGTGACACTCCGGAATTACCCTGCATCGAGGAGTGACCATGAAGCGGCTACTGGCGACCCTGTTCGCCGTCGGGGTGGCCCTCACCATGGCGTCGTCCCCGGCGACCGCCACCCCAGGCTCGGACTCCGTCACCGCGAAACGCGCGTTCGTCGTGTCCGAGGCCCAGTTCAACCAGATGTTCCCGAACAGGAACTCCTTCTACACCTACAGCGGCCTGACCGCGGCGATGGACGCCTTCCCCGCGTTCTCGTCCGCGGGTGGCGACACCATCGCGCGGCAGGAGGCGGCGGCGTTCCTCGCCAACGTGTCCCACGAGACCGGCGGTCTCGTGCACATCGTCGAGCAGAACGAGGCGAACTACCCGCACTACTGCGACTGGAGCCAGCCGTACGGCTGCCCAGCGGGGCAGGCCGCGTACTACGGCCGCGGCCCGATCCAGCTGAGCTGGAACTTCAACTACAAGGCGGCCGGTGACCACCTGGGCATCGACCTGCTCGGCAACCCGTGGCTGGTGCAGAACGACTCGGCGATCGCGTGGAAGACCGCGCTCTGGTACTGGATGACCCAGCGGGGTCCCGGCACGATGACCCCGCACGACGCGATGGTGAACCAGCGCGGCTTCGGCGAGACGATCCGCAGCATCAACGGCTCGATCGAGTGCAACGGCGGCAACCCGGGCCAGGTCCAGAGCCGCGTCGACAACTACAACCGGTTCGTCGGCATGCTGGGCGTCCCGGCAGGCGGCAACCTCTACTGCTGACACGCCCGATGGATCAGCGCGAGGCATCGAGCCGATGTCTCGCGCTGATCAGCAGTTATCTCACGGGAACGTGACGGCGCTCCGGCGAGACCGCGTGCGTCATCGCGAGAACAGCGACTTCAGCTGGGTGCCGCGGCGGCGCAGGCCCCACTTGGTGACACGGATCAGCGCCTCGCGGATCACGTCGCTGCTCATCTTCGACACGCCGTGCTCGCGCTCGGTGAAGGTGATCGGCACCTCGACGACCGTGAAACCCGCCTCGATCGTGCGCCAGCCGAGGTCGATCTGGAAGCAGTAGCCGCGGGACGCGACGTTGTCGATGCGGATCTTCTGCAGTGCCTCGCGGCGGTAGGCGCGGAAGCCCGCCGTCATGTCCTTCACCCGCGCGCCGAGCGCGATGCGGGCGTAGGTGTTGGCGCCCCACGACAGCATGTAGCGGTGCTTCGGCCAGTTCACGACCTTGCCGCCGGGCACGTACCGGGAGCCGATCGCGAGGTCGGCGTCCGCCAGCGCGTCGAGCATGCGCGGCAGGTCCTCCGGCGAGTGCGAGCCGTCGGCGTCCATCTCGACCAGCACGGCGTAGTCGCGTTCCAGGCCCCACTGGAAGCCGGCGACGTAGGCGGCGCCGAGCCCGTTCTTCTCGGTCCGGTGCATGACGTGCACGTGCCCGTCGGACTCGGCGGAGAGCCGGTCCGCGATCTCACCCGTGCCGTCCGGGCTGCCGTCGTCGACGATCAGAGCGTGCGCCTTCGGCAGTGCCGCACGCAGCCGGCTCACGATCCGCTCGATGTTGTCCCGCTCGTTGTACGTCGGGATCACCACGAGCACCGGCTCGAGCTGCTCCGCCATCCGTCACCCTCCTCGCCGGCACGTCCCGCGCGCCGGTTCACTCACGTCGTTCGTTCGGTCAGTTGCTTGTCCTGGCACGCCGCCGGGCCGCGATCGCCACGCCGACCGCCCCCAGCCCGGCGAGCACCATGATCCATTCCGGGACCGGGCCCAGTTGGTCAGACAGCGTAGTCGTCGTCCGCAGCGGCACCGTCTCGACCAGCGCGCCGGGCACGAACATGCCGGTCGACTGGCTGACGGACCCGTCCGGCCGGACGAACGCGCTGACGCCGCTCGTGGCCGCGACCGCCACGGCACGACCGTGTTCGACGGCACGCACGCGGTCCATGGCGAGTTGCTGGTAGGTCATCTCGGTGTAGCCGAACGTGGCATTGTTCGTCGGCACCGCGAGCAGGTTCGTGCCCTCGACCGACTCCCGCACCACGCCGTCGAACGCCACCTCGTAACAGGTCGCGAACCCGACGGTGGCGTCGCCCATCCGGAACGAGACCGCCTTCTCACCCGGCACGAACTGCCCTGCGCGGTCGACCGCCGAGGTGAACAGCCGGAAGAACGACCGCATCGGCATGGTCTCGCCGAAGGGCTGCAGCTTCCGCTTCGTGTACTGCTCGATCGGGCCGCGCTGGGGGTCCCACAGCAGGATCGTGTTCCGCGGCAGCCCGTCGTCGCCGAGAAGCACCGAGCCGACGGCGATCGGCGCCTTGATCGCACGGGCCGCGTCGTCGATGCGGGCCCACGCGTCCGGGTTGCGGTACGGGTCGATGTCGGACGAGTTCTCCGGCCAGATCACCAGGTCGGGCTGGTCGACCTTGCCTGCGCGCACGTCCTGGGCGAGCTGTTCGGTGCGTGCCACGTGGTTGTCGAGCACGGCGCGGCGCTGGGCGTTGAAGTCCAGCCCGGCGCGCGGCACGTTGCCCTGGACGACCGCGACCGTCGCCTCCCCGTCGTTGGCGTCGGTGCCGACCAGCGGCAGGGCGCCGAACGCGGCGACGACGGGCAGCACGACCGCGAGCGCGGGTGCCACGATCCGGCGCGGCCTGCGGTCCAGGAGCAGGGTGCGCACCAGCATCGTCAGCCCGAAGCCGGTCAGGGCGACCGCGAGCCCGATCAGCGGGGTGCCGCCCACGGTGGCGAGCGGGAGGAAGACGCCGTCCGGCTGTGTGAACGCGATCCGCGCCCACGGGAACCCGCCGAACGGGAAGATCGAGCGCAGGTACTCTCCCGCGACCCACACCAGCGCCGCCCACACCGGCCAGGCACGCAGGACGCTCACCACGGAGATGGCGGCACCGGCCAGACCCATGAGGGCCGCCTCCAGGAGTGCCAGCGGCAGCCACGCGACCACGCCGACGAACTCGCCGGTCCACGCGAGCAGCGGGACGGTGAAGCCGAGTCCCGCGCACAGCGTGTAGCCGAACCCGGCCCGCGCGCGGGCGCCGTAGATCACCGCACCGAGGATGGCGAACCCGATCGGGGCGAGCCACCACAGCGTGCGCGGCGGGCCGCTGAAGTAGATCAGGAGGCCCGCGGCGGTCGAGATCACGACACGCAGGAGCACATTTCGCCAGGCAGGCGTGCGTTCGTCCGTTTTGTCGGACACTGCCGGCTCTTCCGGCGAGACTGCGGGTGCGACCACCCGGCAAGGGTACGGCGTCGGATGTTCGCTTCGTGTTCCAGCCGTCCCGGACCACTGCACCGCGTGATGCCCCCCGTGAAGTCTAGGAACGGAACTGCGCGGCGTAGCGGGCCCGCGCCGCCTCTTCCGTCTTCTCGTTGCGGGCCTCGCGGGTGGCGCGGGCGATGCCGTGCTCGTAGCCGTGCTTCACTGCCCGCAGTTCACAGCTCTCGTCCACGTACGACAGGGAGAAGTAGACGCCGACGATGGCCACCAGCAGCACCATCGCGAGCCGCAGCCCCAGCGGTCCGGGGAGCAGCAGGCACCCGGCCGCGATCGGCGCGAGCACGACCGCACCGCGGGCCGCGTGGCGCAACACCCTGGTCCGCGCCGTGACGTCGTGCAGCACCCAGGGCGCGAGCCGCTCGGGGAGCCGACCACCCACCGCGTACCAGAGCCACTGGAATGGATTCGGTCGTTGCATACCTAGTACACTAACACTTAGTACGCTAACTATCAGAGGACTATGAGCGATGCCACCCATCGACCTGGGCCCGGACCCGCTGGCACTGGACCGGCAGGTCTGCTTCGCATTGTCGCTGGCCTCCCGCAGCGTCATCGCGATCTACCGGCCGCTGCTCGAGCCGCACGGCCTGACGCACCCGCAGTACCTGGTGCTGCTGGCCCTGTGGGACCGCTCGCCCCGGACCGTCCGCGACATCGGCGAGACACTGCGCCACGAACCGGCCACCCTCTCCCCCATGCTGAAACGCCTGGAGGCGCTGGGCTACCTCAGCCGCACCCGCAGCCCCCGCGACGAGCGGGCCCTGGCCGTCGACCTCACCGACAAGGGCCGCGCACTGCGGGCGGAGGCCGAGAAGATCCCGTACCAGGTCGTGGAGCAGCTCGGCATGGAGCTGTCCGAACTCGAGGAGCTCCACGCCGCACTGTCGCGCGTGCTGGCCGCGACTCAGAGGACGCCGGGCGACACCAGGCCGGTCTCGTAGGCGACCATCACCGCCTGCGCCCGGTCCCGGATGCCGAGCTTGAGGAAGATGCGGCTGACGTGCGTCTTCACGGTCTGCTCGGCCAGCACCAGCCGCCCGGCGATCTCCGCGTTCGACTCCCCGCGCGCCACCCACACGAGGACCTCCCGCTCCCGCGGCGTCAGGCCGGTCAGCGACGGCGGCGTGCTCACCAGCGTCGGCTGCCGTGCGAAGTGCCCGATCAACCGGCTGGTGACCGCCGGCGCGAGCAGCGACTCCCCCACCGCCACCACCCGCACAGCCGCCACCAGCTCGTCGGGGGTGGCGTCCTTGAGCAGGAAGCCGGACGCCCCGGCACGCAGCGCCGCGTAGACGTAGTCGTCGATGTCGAACGTGGTGATCATGAGCACCCGCGACGAGCTGTCCGCCAGCCGTTTCGTGGCCTCGACCCCGTCCAGGACCGGCATGCGCACGTCCATCAGCACCACGTCGGGCGAGGTGGCGGCACAGACCTCCAGGGCAGCCTGCCCGTCGGCGGCCTGCCCGACGACGGAGATGTCGGACTGCGCGTCCAGCAACGCCGCGAACCCGGCCCGCACCATGTCCTGGTCGTCCGCCACGACAACGGTGATCGGGCCGCCCCGTGCTGGATGGTTCGCTCCGCAAGCTCCGCCCCGTGCTGGATGGTTCGCTCCGCAAGCTCCGCCCCGTGCTGGATGGTTCGCTCCGCAAGCTCCGCCCTGTGTTTGATGGTTCGCTCCGCAAGCTCCGCTCACAACGGCAACACCGCCCTCAGTCGCCAGCCCCCGTCCGGCTGGTCCACCTCGAAACGCCCACCCAGCAACGTCACGCGTTCCCGCACGCCCACCAGCCCGTGCCCGCCTTCCTTCTCCGTGAGCGGGCCGCCACCCGCCACCGCCTCGTTCGTGACCTCCACCCTCAGGGTCTCCCCGGTGCGACCCACGTCGACCCACGTCCGCGCGCCGGGCGCGTGCCGCACCACGTTGGAGAGCCCTTCCTGCACGATGCGGAACACCGCCAGCTGCAGGACCTGCGACAGGTCGTCGGTGCCAGGCCCGACCGTCAACGTCACCGGTGTGCCGGCAGCCTCGACCCGCGCCACCAGCGCGGGCAGCTCGGCGAGCGTGGGCTGCGGCGCCCGGTTCGGGTCGGCGCCGTCGTCGCGCAGTGCCGACAGCAGCCCGCGCAGCTCCGACAGCGAGCCACGGGCCAGCCGCGCGATCTCGGTGAACTCGGCGGCCGCCGCCTCCGGGAGGCCGTCGAGCCGGTAGCGGGCCGTCTCCGACTGCACGACGATCACCGACATGTGGTGCGCCACCACGTCGTGCAGCTCGCGGGCGATTCGCGCCCGCTCCTCGACCACCGACCGCAGCTCCCGTTCCGCCGCGCTGACCTGCCGTTCCTCCGCGAGCTCGACAGCCATGCTCCGCCGGGAGTGGACGATGTCGCCGACGAGCACCCCGACCCCGCACAGGACGGAGTTGACCACGACCGAGGTCAGGTCGCCCCGGTCCGGCCAGACCCACAGCAGCAGGCCCAGCCCGGTCAGCACGCCCAGCATGGTCAGCGAGAGGCGCCGGTGTCCCCGCGCGGCGACCAGCCCGCCGAGCGCGGTCAGCGCCGCGGTGCTGGTGACGGCCCACGGCCACGGCTCGGCGGACGTCACCGGCGTCGACACGACCGCGAGCGCGACCACCGCCGCCAGCTCGAACAGCCACGCCTCGAGCGGCAGCCGCCGGTAGAAGAGCAACGGCACCGCACGGACGACGCCGAACGCGAGCGCGGCCGGCGGATCCGTGCGGTAGTGCTGGACCAGGTCGAGCGCGCCCAGCCCCACCAGAAGGGCCACGGTCACCCCGAGGCCCAGGCGGCGGTAGGTCACGGCGACCATTAGACCGCCTCGGCGAGCTCTCGGCCGTGCACGCGCCGGATCAAGGCCATACAGATGACCTGCATGCCGAACGCGCACATGGCGTGGACGAACCAGGCACCGGCGAGCGTCGGACCACCCCAGGCACCGGAGAAGCGCGCGTCGGCGGTGAACGGGTGACCGAGGGCGCCGATCGCGTCCGGCCGCAAGGGATAGCACCACCCGCTCCAGGTGACGAACACGGCGAGTACGGCGAAAGGGAACGCGAGGTACACCACCGGCCGCCACGAGAAGCCCAGCCGGGCGGCGACGCCGCGGCTCGGGAGGAGTGCGTAGGCGAGGTGGCGGAGCGTGCGTGTCATGGGCACGACGCTAGGGACCGGACCACCCGCGATCGTCACACCGCGGAGCCAACCTGCGCGTAGTACTCCGGTACTACGAGAATCGCCGCATGTTGCGAATCGGGTCGACTGTATTGGGTGCTTCCGACGTGCGGCGTGCCGCCGAGTTCTGGAGCCGGGCGCTGGGGTATGTGCCGCGCGACGAGATCAAGGAGACGTGGGCGGTCCTGTCGCCCGCCGACGGGGTGGGCCAGAACGTCTCGCTCATGCTCAGCTCGACACCCGTCCAGGAGAAGCCGCGCGTCCACCTCGACCTGTACACCGCGACCCCGGCCGAGGAGATCGACCGGCTGCTCGACCTCGGCGCCCAGCGCGTCGACTGGGACGACTACCCGCCGGACGCCGACTTCACCGTCCTGGCCGACACCGAGGGCAACCGCTTCTGCGTGATCGACACGACCCGGTAGGTGCTCAGCTGTCCATGAGCAGCCGCCGCCGGACCACCTTCCCGGTCGCGTTCCTCGGCAGCGCGTTCACGAAGATCACGTCCCGAGGCACCGCGAACCGCGGCAGGTGCGCGTGCACGTACTCACGCACCGCCGTGGGGCTGATCGCGGCCCCGGGGCGGGGCACGACGTACGCGGCGAACCGCTGCCCGAACTCCCGGTCCGGCACCCCGATCACGGCCGCGTCCATGATCTGCGGCAACGTCATCAGCAGCTCCTCGACCGGCCGGGGGAAGACGTTCTCGCCACCGGAGACGATCATGTCGTCGTCCCGGCCGGACACGAACAGCCGTCCGTCGGCGTCGAGGTAGCCGCGGTCGCCGGTGACCATCATGTCGTCGTAGACCGCGTTGCTGCCGCCGCCCGTGTAGCCCTCGAACAGCATGTCGTTGCCGACGCAGATCTGGCCGACGACACCGGGCGGCACTGGCCGCCCGTCCGGGTCGAGGATGCCGACGCGGGTGCCGACCGGGCAGCGGCCAGCGGTCGTCGGCGCGGCCTTCAGGTCCTCGGGGTCGGCGATGCTCGCCCACGACACCTCGGTCGAGCCGTACAGGTTGTAGAGCACGTCCCCGAACTCGGCCATGAACCCCGTGACCAGGGACGCGGGCAGCGCCGACCCGCTGGACGCGACGACCCGCAGCGAGGACGTGTCGTAGCTGCGGATCACCTGGCGCGGCAGGTCGAGGATGCGCTGCAGCATGATCGGTACCGCGATCAGCGTCGTGCAGCGCTGTTCCTCGATGGCGGCGAGCGTCGCCTCGGGGTCGAACTTGCGGTGCAGCACCAGCTTCGCGTGCAGCGGCATGCCGAGCTGCATCGCCGCGAGGCCCCACGTGTGGAACAGCGGCGCCGCCACCATCATCCGCTCGCCTGCCTGGAACGGGATCCGCGACAGCACAGCCGCCGCGGTGCGGATGCCGTGCGGGTTGCGCCGCCGCGCGCCCTTGGGGTTGCTGGTCGTGCCGGACGTCAGCACGATGATCTTGCCCGCCGACGACGGCGCCTTGATCCGCTCCGGGGACGCGTCCTCGATGAGCCCGTCGATCGTGAGCTCGCCCTCGTGGCCCCGGCCCCAGGTCAGGATGCGGGGCAGCGACGTGGGGAGGTAGTGCATCAGCGTCATGAACTCTTCGTCGACGAGCACGGCCGCCGGCCGGTGCGTCATCACCGTGTCCCGCACCTGGTTCGCCGACAGGCCGGTGTTCAGCAGCAGCACGCTCGCGCCGAGCTTCCCGCAGGCGACGATCGACTCGACCATGCCCGCGTGGTTGCGGCACATCACCGCGACCCGCCGCCCCTGCCGGACCCCGTACTTCGCCAGCCCGTTCGCGAGGCGGGTGGTGCGCTGGTCGACCTCGGTGAAGTTGAGCGTGCCGAGCTCGTCGGAGATCGCATCCTCCTTCGGGAACCGCACGCACGCCGCCCGGTAGCCGCCCGCGACGGTCGCACCCCACTTGGCCAGCACGTTCAGCTGGCGCAGCAACCGGTCCGGGCGGCCGGGCGTGAGCACGCCCGCCTTGGTCAGGATCCGGGCCGCGGTCAGCTGCGACTGGCTCTTCGCGGCCTGGTCGATCCCCTTGCGCGAAGCGGTGATCGGGATGCCCGCGAGGTGGTGGTGGATGAGCGTGAACGCGCGCCGGACCCGTTTCCGCAGCCAGGAGCCGGTGACCGAGGTGTCGACGTTCGGCAGTGAGACGGTCAGCTCCACCTCGGTGCGCGCACGGTCCAGTGCCGCGAACTTCAGCGACACGTGCCCGCCCGGCCACTTGTCGCTGACGATCACCAGGTGCTCGTGCGGCCGGTTGACCAGCACCTCGACCTCGTGCCGCACCACCGGTCCCTGGTCGACGCTGAACCGCACCTCGTACCGACCCGCCCCGGCCTCGCCGAGGTGCTCGCACCAGGCCACCTCGGCGACGAACTTCGGGTAGGCCTCGAGATCGGTCAGCAGTGACCAAACTCGGTCGAGCGGGTGGTCGAGGACTTCTGTCACCTCGACGAGATCGGTCGCCATGCTCCTCCGTCCGCGGGGCGAACGCCCAGAGCTAGTGTTACTAGCAGCGTGCTCCATTCGGAGCAAGACCCGGTTCCGTGATGTGGACGTTATATCGCACGCGACAGCAGTTCCGTGCTCACCCCGGGATCGCTCTCGAGCGGCTCGCGCCTGCCGGTCGGCTCGAACCCGTGGCGGAGGAACAACTTCCGCGCCGCGTCGTTGCCGTCCGCGACCCGCAGCACGACCCGGGACCAGCGGTTTTCGCCCGCCCACCGCAACACGTCCGTGATCAACAAGTCGCTGATCCCGAGCCCTCGCGCGGCGGGCCGCACCCACATGGCGACGAGCATGGGCGTGTCGTCCGGCACGTAGGCGCCGACGAGGCCCACGGTTTCGCCGGCGCGGCGCACGACCGTCCACAGCGCGCCGCCGTGGAGGCGGCGTCGCCAGTCCGCCTCCTCGAACGCCTCCTCCACCGCGAGCGAGGACCCATAAGCGTACGGGGCGTCGGCGAGCGCGGCCAGGCGGACGTCCCGCAACAGCCGCCAGTCGTCGCCGGTCAACCGTATGGTGTCCATGCCAGACGGTAAGTCAGGCGACGGGCGATCCGCCTTCCTGTTTCGCGGAGCTTGCGGAGCGGACCATGGGGGCTGTCGGCGGCACCACGATCGTCGCGGTCGCCTTCGTCGCCACCACCGGCGGGTCCAGCACGTCGGCGGACGACGGACCGCGTTCCGGCGCGGCCCGGCAGAGCACCTTCGCCTCGAACTCGAGGTCGCGGGAGCGGGTGCCGACGCGGGTCACCGTGGCGGTCACCTCGACCACGTCACCGGCCTGGATGGGTGCGAGGAACTCGACGTTCGAGTACCCGGCGAGCAGGCTCTCGTCGCCGTCGGTGTGGATGGCGAGATCGGTCGCCACGTCACCGAACATGGCGAGCCCGTAGGCGCCGTCCACCAGGTTGCCGCCGTAGTGCGCGT
Organism: Actinophytocola algeriensis; assembly: GCF_014203735.1. GTDB lineage: Bacteria > Actinomycetota > Actinomycetes > Mycobacteriales > Pseudonocardiaceae > Actinophytocola > Actinophytocola algeriensis. Next base: position 659,952 of record NZ_JACHJQ010000002.1, read on the forward strand.
GCGCGTAGGGCACGTACCTGCGGTGCGTCACCGAAAATCCGACTGCGAGACGCTCTGCCTGATGGTTCGCTCCGCTCACGCCGCCACTCCCTTGCTCTCCTTCATCGCGTGCACGAGGTAGCTCGCCACCTCGCCGGGCGTCGTGCCGCGGCCGAAGACCCGGTCCACGCCGAGCTGTCCCGCCATCAACGGGTCGAACCGGGGGCCGCCCGCGATCAGCACTGGGCGCCGGTCGCCCATGGCCTCGCGGAACGCCGCCGACATCTCCTGGGTGTTCAGGATGTGCGCGTCGCGCTGGGTCACGACCTGCGAGACGAGCACCGCGTCGGCCTTCTCCGCGCGAGCGCGTTTCACCAGCTCCGGCACGGTGACCTGCGCGCCGAGGTTGACCACCTTCAGCTCGCGGTAGTACTCGAGGCCCTTCTCCCCCGCGAAGCCCTTGATGTTGAGGATCGCGTCGATGCCGACCGTGTGCGCGTCGGTGCCGATGCAGCCGCCGACCACGACCAGCTTGCGCCGCAACCTCTTCCTGACCTCGCCGTTCACCTCGGCCGGCGACAGCAGCGGGTACTCGCGCTCGACGACGGTGATCGCGTCGAGGTCGACGAGGTGGCGCACCGAGCCGTAGACCACGAAGAACGTGAAGTCGGACCCGATGCCGTGCGAGTGCACGACCATCGCGGGTTCGATGCCCATCTTGTTCGCGAGCTGCATGGCCGCGCCCTCGGCCTTGGGGCCGGGTGGCATCGGCAGTGTGAACGACGTCTGCACCATGCCGTCTCCGGTGGTGTCGCCATACGGGCGTATCGAACTCATTTCGTCTCCCCCGACTCCAGCAGGTCGGCGGCCGGGTTGCGGTAGCCGTCCGCCTTCTCGACCACGCCGTCGGCGCCCTTCCCCTTGTCCGGCGGGCGTTTCATCAGCCCGAACGTACCGTCGGCGATGGCGTTCAGCAGCCCGTCGCGGACGATCCGGTCGAGCAGGTCGACCGCCTCGCCGAGCACCTGGTGGGCGCGTTTGACGATGAACCCGCCGGGCGCTGGGTGGAAGTCCTCGCGCAGGCCCGCTGCCGCGTCGAGCACGTACCGCACGTTCTGCAGCGCCAGGTCGCGGTCGGACAGGAACGGCGTCACCACGGCCTCGGTCATCATGCCGACCAGCAGGATCGACTGTCCGGTGAGGACGCCCGCGAGGTTGAAGAACCCGTCGAGCAGGTAGCCGTTGAACACGTCGCCCGTCATGTGCTTCGTGGGCGGCATCCACTTCAGCGGCGCGTCGGGGAACAGCTCCCGCGCCAGCAGCGCGTGCGCCAGCTCGAGGCGGAACGACTCGGGGACCTTCGGGTTGATCTCGAAGGCGTGGCCGAGCCCGAGCAGCTCGTCCGGCAGGCCCGCCTCGTGCGCGAAGTGCTCGTTGAGCAGCTGCGACACGGTCACCGTGTGCGCGGCGTCGACGGCGTCGGCGGTGGTGAGGTAGTTGTCCTCGCCGGTGTTGATGATGATGCCCGCGCGGGCGTGGACCTGGCGGGAGAACCGCTGGTCGACGAACGTGCGGATCGGGTTGATGTCGCGGAACAGGATGCCGTACATCGAGTCGTTGAGCATCATGTCGAGGCGCTGCAGGCCGCCGAGCACGGCGATCTCCGGCATGCACAGGCCCGACGCGTAGTTCGTGACGCGGATGTAGCGGCCGACCTCCTTGGACACGTCGTCCATGGCGGCACGCATGATCCGGAAGTTCTCCTGCGTGGCGTAGGTGCCGGCGAACCCGTGGTGCGTGGCGCCTTCCGGCACGTAGTCCAGGAGGGACTGACCGGTGGAGCGGATGACCGCGATGATGTCCGCGCCCGCGCGGGCGGCGTTCGCGGCCTGCACGACGTCCTCGTCGATGTCGCCGGTCGCGACGATGAGGTAGATCCACGGCCGCCGGGGCGGATCGCCGAACCTCGTGATGAGCCGGTCGCGCTGGGCGCGATTGCGGTCGACCGTGCGGAGACCCTTGGCCACCGCGACGCGGCCGGCCTTGGCGGCGCGCTCGGCGTCGCGGCCCGCCGGGACGCGGTACTGGATCTGGCCGGCGGCGGTCGCCTCGGCCAGGTCCGTGAGCGAGCCGAGGTCGTGCTCGCGGAGCGCGTGGAAGGCGGGCAGGACGACACCGTGCTCTAGGCCGCAGTGCTCGCGGACGGTGTCGACGACGCGGTTGACCCACGGCACGTCACCGGCTCTGTGGGTGGTGTCGGCACCCGTGATGCCCGCGAGCCGCAGGGTCGCCCGTTCGACGGCGACCGTCGTGTGCGCGGTGGCGATACGCACGACTGGTTCCGCCGCTCGCGCGGCCAGCTCGCGCGCGGTCGCGACGACGTCGGGATCCAGGTCCAGCAAGGGCATCATCGAACCTCGTGAATCGTGATTCCATCATGGACAGTGCGAAGACAGCGCGGTGACGTGCGCGGGTCGCCGTCCCAGACGGCGAAGGTGGCGCGCGCGCCGACCTCGAGACGGCCGCCGGACATGCCCGCGGCGCGCCAGCCGCCCTCGGTGTGGGCGGCGAACGCCTGCTCCCAGGTCAGCCCCGAGCCCGGGGTTCGGTGCTCGACGGCGGCGCGGACGGTGGCCCACGGGTCGACCGCGGTGACCGGGGCGTCCGAGCCGAGCGCGAGGGTCACCCCGCGGGCGGCGAGTGTCGCGAACGGGTTCAGCGCGGCGGCGCGGTCCCCGAGCCGCTGCGCGTACATGCCGTCCCGGCCGCCCCAGTACGCGTCGAACAGCGGCTGCACCGACCCGAGCACACCGAGCCGGGCCAGCTCGTCGATCTGCTCGCCGGTGACCATCTCCAGGTGTTCCAGGCGATGGCCCGCCGCGACGATGGCCCGCTCCCCCACGACCTTCTCGGCGAGCCGGAAACCGGCCACCACCTCGGCCACGGCCGCGTCGCCGATCACGTGGAAACCGGCCTGGCGGCCGGTTTCCGTGCACGCGACGACGTGGTCGGCGATCTGCCGCGCGCTCAGGTAGCGGGCGCCGCTCGTGTGCGGGGCGTCGGTGTACGGCTCGCACAGCGCCGCCGTGCGGGAGCCGAAGGCGCCGTCGACGAACAGGTCGCCGGCCTGTCCCCGGACACCGGGCACGGACTCGCCGAGCGCACCCCAGTAGCCAACCACCTGTGGCAGGTCACCTGGCCTGGCAAGGAGATCCGCGAGGTCGTCGGCACCCGAGATGTCCGGTCCCGCGCACTCGTGCACGCACGCGATGCCCATCGACGCGGCGTGGCGGAGGAACGCCAGCTGCGCCGCCTCCCGCTGTGCCGGGGTGATCGACTCGCGGGCCGCGCGGCGCACGTGGTGGTGCGAGTCCTGGGCGAGCGGGCCGTCGGCCGACCAGCCCGCCGCCGTCCGCGCTCCTGGCACGAGGTCGACGAGCGCCGTCGACGCCAGCGCCGAGTGCACGTCGATGCGGGAGAGGTACACGGGTGTGCCGTCCGCCACCGCGTCCAGTTCGGCGCGGGTGGGCGGCCGGTTCTCCGGCCAGCGGGTCTCGTCCCAGCCGTGCCCCCACAGCAGTACGTCCTGCTCGACCCGGTCGCGGACCGCGTCGAGCAGGTCGGACAAGGACTCCGTCGCGGTCAGGTCGAGGCCGGTGTGCAGCAGGCCGGCGGAGGTGGCGTGCACGTGCGCGTCCACGAACGCGGGCGTGACGTACGCGCCACCCAGGTCGACCGTGTCGGCGACCGGGCCCCGGTGGTCCGTGCCGAGCCAGGTCACCTGACCCGCGTCGACGGCCATGGCGGTCGCGGTGGTCGCGCCCGGCGCGTCACCGTGGATCCGCGCGTTCGTGTACAGGGTCGTCATGTCGAAGCAGTGTGCCGTTCCCTGCGCTCGAACAGCTCGCGCACACCTGGCGTTTCGCGGAACAGGTCGAGCGCGAACGTCGCGTGACCGGGGACGAACCCGTTGCCGATGAGCATGCGGACGTCCGCGGCCAGGCCTTCGGCGCCGAGCGCGGCGGCCGAGAACGAGGTGGCCATCGAGAAGAACACGATCGTGCCGCCGTCCGCGGTGGCCAGCACCGCACCGTGCTCGCAGCCCGGCACGTCGACGCACACGATCGTCACGTCGACCCGTTCGCCGACCGCATCGGCCACGGCCAGCGGGTTCCGCGCGTCGGCGACCACGATCTCGTCGGCGAGCCCGGCCCCGCGCACCGCGTCGGCCTCGTCCTCGGTCGGCACGAGCGCGACCAGTCGCCCGGCCCCCGCCTTGCGGGCCGCCGCCAGCGACAGGCTGCCCGACTTCCCGCCACCGCCGAGTACCAGTACGGATGACCCGGAACCGGCCTCGCGCACGACGCGGTCGGTCAGCGCGGGCGCGCCGCACACGTCGAGGACCGACAGCGACAGCTCGTCCGGCAGGTCCGGCGGCAGCACCGCCGCGATGGACCGCCCGAACAGGACCGCCGTCCCCCGGCAGGGCACCTGCTCGCTCTCGCCCGACCAGCCGGCGAGGCCGTCGACGCCACCGTCGATCCGCAGCGGCGTGAGCGTCAGCGACACGAGCGTCGCGATCCGGTCGCCTGGCTTGAGACCGAGCGGCGACTCGGGGCCGACCTCGCGGACCGTCCCGAGCAGCATCCCGCCGGAACCGGTCACGGGGTTGTGCATCTTCCCGCGCTGCTCGATGATCCCCGCCACCGCGCCACGCACGGCGTCCGGAGTCCCGTGCTCCTCACGCAGCTGGCGGTAGGAGGCCGCGTCCAGGTTCAGGCGCTCGACGTCCACCAGGACTTCATCCGGCCACGACCCTGGCGCAGGTGACAGTCGCCACGCTTGCTGTGGCAGGACCCCTTCCGGCTCGATCACCCGGTGTAGCCCGTATGGAGAAGACACACGACCTCCTTCCGTAGGATTTGCGTCTGTACTACGTTCTGGCAGCATATCTTTACGTCAACCTAGCGACCAGGAGGACGGATGACGGCGCTTCATGAGACGGTCACCGCCGCCACGACGGTCTCCGACGCAGTGGAAGAGACCGCGCGGCAACCGTACGAGTACGTCAGAAGAGAGCTGGTCGAGCCGGACTGGCGCCGGTTCCCGGGGTGGAGTCACATCACGGACGCCCAGTGGCGGGACGCACAGTGGCAGCGGGTGCACTGTGTGAAGAACATCAAGCAGCTACGCGCCGTGATGGGCGATCTGCTCGCCGAGTCGTTCTACGACGACCTCGTGGCGGACCAGGAGCGGCTGGCGACGATGTCGATGCTGCTGCCGCCGCAGATGCTGAACACGATGGCGCCGACGGCGACCGGTGGCGACATCACCAAGGAGTTCCTGGCGGATCCGGTACGCCGGTACATGATGCCGGTCGCGAGCGACCGCGACCCGGTGTGGCCGAACCACCCGCACTCGTCGCGCGACTCGCTGCACGAGGCGGAGATGTGGGTCGTCGAGGGATTGACCCACCGCTATCCGACCAAGGTGCTGGCCGAGCTGCTGTCGACCTGCCCCCAGTACTGCGGGCACTGCACGCGGATGGACCTGGTCGGCAACTCGACCCCGTCGGTGGACAAGCACAAGCTGTCGCTCAAGCCGGTCGACCGCCAGGACCAGATGATCGACTACCTGAAGAAGACCCCCGGCGTCCGGGACGTGGTGGTCTCCGGCGGCGACGTGGCGAACGTCCCGTGGCACCAGCTCGAGTCGTTCCTCATGCGGCTGCTCGACATCGAGACCGTGCGGGACATCCGGCTCGCCACCAAGGCGCTGGCCGGCCTGCCGCAGCACTGGCTGCAGCCCAAGGTCGTTGAGGGCCTGGAGCGGGTCGCGCGCACCGCGCACCGGCGCGGCGTCAACCTGGCGATACACACGCACGTGAACCACGCGCAGTCGGTGACCCCGCTGGTCGCGGAGGCCGCCCGCACGGCGCTGGACGTGGGGGTGCGCGACGTCCGCAACCAGGGCGTGCTGATGCGGGGCGTCAACGCGACCCCGGACGATCTGCTGGACCTGTGCTTCGCGCTGCAGGGCGAGGCGAACATCCTGCCGTACTACTTCTACATGTGCGACATGATCCCGAACGCCGAGCACTGGCGGGTCGCCGTGTGGGAGGCACAGGCGCTGCAGCACGCGATCATGGGTTACCTGCCCGGCTACGCGACCCCGCGCATCATCTGCGACGTGCCGTACGTCGGGAAGCGCTGGGTGCACCAGCTGGCGGAGTACGACCGCGAGCACGGCATCTCGTACTGGACGAAGAACTACCGCACGGGCATCGAGCACGCCGACGCCGACGCCCTGTCGCGGCACTACCCGTACTACGACCCGATCAGCACGCTGCCCGAGGCCGGTCAGCAGTGGTGGCGTGACTCGGGAGAGTAGCGACCCGGACAAACACAGCTCGGCCGGCTCGGAGGCCTGACCGTGAGTGCGCCCGGCGTGCGCAGGGGCGACGCCGGGCGCAGTCACGGGTGCGTCAGTTGAACTGGTCGGGGTCCGGGCCGGTGCGCAGGCCGCGCTCCAGCGCGGACAGCGACGCCACGTCGTCGTCGGTCAGTTCGAAGCCGAAGACGTCGAGGTTCTCCGCGATCCGGGACGGGGTCACCGACTTCGGGATCACGATGTTGCCCAGCCGCAGGTGCCAGCGGAGCACGACCTGCGCGGCGGTACGGTCGTATTTCTTCGCGAGCGACGTCACGACGTCCTCCGCCAGGAGGTCGCCGCCCTTCGCGAGCGGGCTCCACGCCTCCGTGGCGATGCCGAGCTCGGCGTCGGTCGCGCGGACCGCCTCGTTGGTGAGGTACGGGTGCAGCTCGACCTGGTTCACCGCGGGCACGGTGCCGGTCTCGTCGACCAGCCGCCGCAGGTGGTCCGGCTGGAAGTTCGACACGCCGATGGCCCGCACGCGGCCGTCGGCCAGCAGCTTCTCGAACGCGCGCCAGGTGTCGACGTACCTGTCGCGCTGCGGCGTCGGCCAGTGGATCAGGTACAGGTCGAGGTACTCCAGGCCCAGCCTGGACAGCGAGTCGTCGAAGGCCCGCAGCGCCGAGTCGTAGCCCTGGTCGCTGTTCCACAGCTTCGTCGTGATGAACAGCTCGTCGCGCGCGACGCCGGACTTGGCGAGCGCCGCGGCGACGCCCTCCTCGTTGCCGTAGATCTTGGCGGTGTCGATGCTGCGGTACCCGGCGTCGAGCGCGGCGGTCACGGCCGCCTCGGTCTCGTCGTTCGGGACCTGGAAGACGCCGAAGCCCAGCTGGGGCATCTCGACGCCGTTGTTCAGCTTCACGTTCGGGACAGTCATCGCTTTCTCCTGGTCAGGGGATGATCGTGGGCGCCACGCCACCGTCGCCGCGCAACGCAGCGCCGGTGGTCGAGGACGCGAGGTCGGAGGCCACGTAGGTGATCAGGTTGGCGATCTCCTGTGGCCGGATCAGCCTGCCGAGCAGCGACGTCGGCCGCTCCTCCGCCATGAACCGGCGCTCGGCCTCCTCGAACGGCACGTCGGCGCCGATGCGGTCGCGGACGAACTCGGCGACGCCGGGCGTCAGCGTCGGACCGGGCAGGACCGTGTTCACGGTGACTCCTGTACCCGCGACCTCCTGCGCCATGCCGCGCGCGACCGAGATCTGCGCGGTCTTCGTCATGCCGTAGTGCACCATTTCGGTCGGGATGAACACGGCCGACTCCGAGCTCACGAAGATCACCCGGCCCCAGCCGCGGTCCGCCATGCGGGGTGCGTAGTGCCGCGCGAGGCGGACCCCGGACAGGACGTTGACCTCGAAGAACCGTTGCCACTCTGCGTCCGGGATCTCGAAGACGGGCGTGGCGGAGAAGATGCCGGCGTTGTTGACGAGGACGTCGACGTCGGGCACCTCGGCGATCAGGGCGTTCGCGCCGTCGGCGGTGCCGACGTCCGCCGCGACGCCGCTGACGAGGTCCGACCCGGCCTCGGCCCGTAACGCCTCGACCGTCGCGTCGACGCGGTCCTTGCTCCGGCCGTTGACCACCACCGCGGCGCCTGCCCGTGCGAGGGTCGCCGCGGTGGCCTGCCCGATGCCCGAGGTGGAGCCCGTGACGAGGGCTCTCTTCCCGGTGAGGTCGATGTTCATGTTCCTCCAGTACTATGCAAATACCAGCGTCGACAATAGTTGCACACGCAGGTATTTGCAGCGCGAGGAGCTGAGTCGCTTGTCACTCGATGATGACGCCGCCGAGGCGAGGGCGCAGGGCTGGCGCACGCTGGCGGCACTGCACGCCAGGATCGAGGACTCGCTGGAGAAGGCGCTACGCCGCGAGCACAGCCTGTCGGTGAGCGAGTACGGCGTGCTGGACGTGCTGGCCAGGCAGGACGGCTGGCACATGCGCATGACCCAGCTGTCCAATGCCGTCGTACTGAGCCAGTCGGCGACGACGCGGCTCGTCACCCGGCTCGAGGACCGCGGCCTGCTGCAGCGGTACCTGTGCCCGACCGACCGCCGCGGCATCTACACCGAGGTGACCCCCGCGGGCCACGAGCTGCTGGCCGCCGCCCGCCCCACCCACGACGCGACGGTCTCGGCGGCACTGGACGAGGCCGGCGAGGTGCCGGAGCTGGCACCGCTGGTGCAGGCACTGGACCGCCTCGGCGTCGGTTGACCCGCACGCGGTCCCGCGCCGATTGACCGACCGTCCTTTTGGCGGCTGTTCGCGGCGCGGGTGCTCGGGAACAATCCGGCGAGGTTGACCCTGCGCATCCCCGAGGAGTCCCCGCGTGCACAACCGAAGAAAGACGTTCGCGGCCATGGCGGCGACGCTGCTCGCCACCACCGCGATCGGGCTGACCACGGCCGCGCCCGTCCAGGCGGCGCCGGCCGACATCGCCGACCAGCTCGCCGCGATCCCCGGCATGACCGTGGCCGAGCAGCCCCCGCCTTCCGCGGGCTACCGGTTCTTCTTCCTGACCTACCGGCAGCCGGTCGACCACACGAAACCGTCCGGGCAGACGTTCGCCCAGCGGCTCCAGCTGCTGCACCGCGACGTCAGCCGCCCGATGATCCTGCACACCACCGGCTACGACATGCCGGAGTACGCGTTCCGCGCCGAGCCGACGCAGCTCGTCGACGGCAACCAGATCTCGGTGGAGCAACGCTTCTTCTCCCCGTCGCGGCCGAACCCCGCCGACTGGAGCAAGCTGAACATCTGGCAGGCGGCGACCGACCACCACCGGATCACGCAGGCGCTGAAGACGATCTACTCGGCGAAGTGGCTGTCCACCGGCGCCAGCAAGGGCGGCATGACCTCGGTGTACCACCGCCGCTTCTACCCGAGGGACGTCGACGGCGTGGTCGCGTACGTGGCGCCGAACGACCCGAACAACCGCGAGGACAGCGCGTACGACGAGTTCTTCGACTCGGTCGGCAGCACGCCCGCGTGCCGCACCGCGCTGAAGACGCTGCAGGACGAGGCGCTGTCGCGGCGCACCGACATGGTGAACCGGTACGACGCGCTCGCCGCCGAGCAGGGCCTGCACTTCGACCAGGTCTTCGGGTCGACGGACAAGGCGTTCGAGATGGCCGTGCTCGACACCGAGTGGGCGTTCTGGCAGTACAACACAGAGGCGAACTGCGACGTGCCCGGCCGGGACGCGACGAGCGACGAGATCTTCGCGTTCATCGACCAGACCGCGGGCTTCTCGTTCTACTCGGACGAGGGGATCCTCCCGTACGCGCCGTACTTCTACCAGGCGGCGACCCAGCTGGGCTGGCCGCAGCCGAAGTTCCGCTACCTGCGGGACGGGGTGCGCTACCCGGGCATGTACCAGGCGAACTCCAGCCTGCCCGCCGAGCTGCAGTCGCGGCACGACGCGTGGCCGATGGCCGACGTCGACCACTGGGTCACGAAGACGGCGAGCCAGATGCTGTTCGTGTACGGCTCCAACGACCCGTGGGGTGCGGAACCGTTCCACCCCAGCGGCAAGGACTCGTACACCTACACCGCGCCGGGCGCGAACCACGGCGCGAACATCGCCCGCCTGACCGCCGCGGACGCGGCGGCGGCACGGGCGGCCGTGCTGCGGTGGGCCGGGGTGGCGACGCAGGCGGCACAGCGGTCCTCGTCGACCGCGGTGCTCGACTCGCGCAACCCTGACCTGCAGCGACGTCCCATCTAGCACGACCGGACGGCAGGCCTCGCGATGATCTCGGGGCCTGCCGTCGGCCGTTGTTCCTTAAGATGAGTCCCGATGCGACCCTCGGGATGGCTTGTCCTCTTCCTCGTCCTGGTCATGGCCACGTTCGGGCTGGCCGGCGACCACCGGTTTCCCGCGCCGGAACCCCTGCCCGGCCCGCCGGAGGACGCGCCGACCGCGATCGTCGCCATGGGGGACAGCACGATCTCCGGTGAGGGCGCGGGCGACTACGAGCGCGGCACCGACGGGGAGAAGGGCAACTGGTGCCACCGCTCCTCCCACGCGTCGATCTTCCAGGTGGAGGTGCCCGGGGTGGACAAGGCGTTCAACCTCGCGTGCTCCGGCGCGCCGTCCGCGCAGGTCGGGCTCGGCAACGTCGAGCAGTACACCGAGATCTCGCAGTCCAAGCAGCTCGCGCGGATCGCCACCCGCAACCGGGTGACGGCGATCGTGGTGGCGTCCGGCGCCAACGACGACCCGTCCTTCTCGCACGTGCTCGACTCGTGCGTGCAGGCGTGGGCCGGGCGCGGGCAGCCGTGCAGCAAGTCGGTCGGGCCGGAGTGGGAGCGGCGGGTCGACCGGATGATCCCCAAGCTGACGAAAGCGCTGCGGGACATCAAGACCGTGATGCGCAACGCCGGCTACGCCCGTACCGACTACGAACTGGTCGTCCAGTCGTACGCGGCACCGGTCGGCCCGGACGTCGTGCGCGGGCTGCAGGACCTGTCGGGCTGCCCGTTCCTGACGCAGGACCTGCGGTGGGTGGAGGGCGACGCGGTCCCGGTGCTCACGGCGGGCGTGCGCACCGCGGCACGCGACGCGGACGTCCGGTTCCTCGACCTGTCGCGGGCTGGGGTCGGGCGCGAGGCGTGCACGTCGGAGCGTGACCCGGACAGCGAGTGGTTCCGGCGGCTGGCCGTCGAGTGGGACAACCTCGAGCACGACGAGCGCGCCACCCACGCGCTGCAGGAGTCCTTCCACCCCAACGCGAACGGGCACCGGCAGTTCGGTCAGTGCCTGTCGGAGTTCCTCACGTCGACCGACCGGGCGGCGGCGTGCCTCGTCGGCCGCGACGGTGAACTGCACGCCGCGGCAAGCGCTGACTAGCCACCAGCGCACGGAACCGCGCCACCTCGGTGAAGTGGTGCCCGGCCATGCCGAGCGTGCGGGCGGCGGCGACGTTCGTGGCGCTGTCGTCGACGAACAGGCAGCGCTCCGGCGGCACCCCGGCCGCGACGGCCGCGGCGAGGTAGATGGCGGGTTCCGGTTTGGCGACACCGAGCCGGGCGCTGCTCACGATCGCGTCCACGTGCCGGGCCAGCCCCAGCGCGTCCACATCGGACTCCAGACGGGTGGTCGCGTTGGTGACGAGCACGACCGGGCCGTGTGCGCGGGCGTCCGCGAGCACCTCGGCGACGTCGTCGTCGATGGCTCCCGCGCCCGCCGACCACGCCGCGACCAGGTCCGCCGCCCGGTCGGTGTGCACGCGGAGGTCGTCGGCGACCGCGGCCCGCCAGTCGTCGTCGGTGCACTGCCCGGTGATCGCGGGCAGGAGCCGGTGCGGCGCGAACGCCGCGGCGGCGAGAGCGCCATCCGGCACGCCGTGCGCCCGTTCGAGGTCGGTCAGCGCGGGCCAGCGGCGGAGCACCCCGTCGAGGTCGCACAGGATCGCGTCGAAGGTCACGGCGGCCGCGGTTCGCTCGCTCACAGCGCGTGCCCGCCCGCGACCTGGAGCACCTGGCCGGTGATCCACCTGGCCTGGTGCGAGGCGAGGAACACCACGGCGTCGGCGATGTCCTCCGGGGTGCCCACGCGGCCAAGCGGCACGATCGCGCTGACCTGTTCGACCAGGTCGTCGGCTATCCAGCCGGTCTGCACCGGTCCCGGGGCGACGGCGTTGACGCGGATGCCGCGTGGGCCGAGGTCGAGCGCGGCGGCGCGGGTGAACGCCTCCAGCGCGGCCTTGGACGTGCCGTAGCCGAGCTGCCCGGGGAACGCGCGGGCGGCGTCGGTCGAGATGTTGACCACGCACGGCGGCGGGTCGCCCGCCCTGCGCGCCAGTTCGGCGACGAGCAGCGCGGGTGCGATGGCGTTGACGCGGTAGTGGCGGTCGAGACCGTCGTGGGTGAGCGCGTCGATGGTGTCCGGGCTCTCGCAGTGCGCCGCGTTGTTGACCAGCACGTCCACCGGCCCGGCCGCGTCGAACAGGCGGGTGGCGGCGTCCGGTGCCGCGAGGTCGCCGCTGACGGCGACGCCACCCAGCTCCGCCGCCAGTTCCTCCGCGCCCGTCGGCAGCGTGTGTTCCCAGCTGACGCCGTCGGGTGCGGCCGGCGCCTCGGCGAGGTGGTGGATCACGACGCGGGCGCCCTCGGCGGCGAACGCGCGGCTGATGGCGGCGCCGATGCCGCCCGCTCCCCCGGTCACCAGGACCGTGCGCCCGTTGAGTTCTGTGTTGACCACGGCGCCGATCATGCCCGGCGGGCGGCGATGTCGGCGACCGCGAATCGGGCGTCGGACGTCGTCGGGTGGTCCGGGCCGAGCACGTGTTCCGCGTCCGCCGCGAGGTGTTCTGCCAGGTCGAGTGCCTCGTCGTGGCGTTGGGCGGCGTCCAGCGCGGCGATGCGGGACAGGCGTATCTCCAACGTGGTCCGCGCGGTCCCGCACCAGCTCCCGGGCCAGGCCTGCGGCGCGGTGCGGGTCACCGCGGCCGTCGACCGTCGCGCCGGTGTGCCACACCCGGCGCAGCCGGAGGTCGGCGAGATCGTCCGCGGGCAGGTCGGCGGCCGCCTCGAGCGCGGCGGGACCGTCGGGCACCACGCACCGGCGATGTGGCAGCGAGGCGCGCAGGGCCTCGTACGCGAGCCTGGTCCTGCCCGCCACGGCGTCGCCGACGACAAGCACGAACCCCCCGCCCGAGCGCATCGACCAGGTCCGGCAGCCGGCCCCTCGGCACGAACGGCGGCACGGGATGGCCGCCGGGTGCACGCCGGGTGCGAGCGGATCGGCGAGCCTGCGCACCCTGGTGACCCGCAGGTCCCGGCGACGTCGCTTGATCCGCATCGTGCGGATGCTGGTGAGTACCGCCGCGGTAGGCGACGATCATCGGTGGTTCACCCGTGGTTCGCCGCGGTGCCCTACCGTGTCGGCCACCCGAGACTCTGGAGGTTGTCCCCGTGCGGCGTCCCCTGCTCCTCCTGCTGGCCGTCCTGGGCCTCGTCGCGGGCGCGGTGCCCGCGACCGCCACCGCCGCGCACCACGAGCGGGTCCGCCCGCTCGCACAGGCCCACGCGCACAACGACTACGAGCACGACCGGCCACTGTTCGACGCGCTCGGCGAGGGCTTTACCAGCGTCGAGGCCGACATCTACCTCGTGGACGGCGAGCTGCTCGTCGCCCACGACCCGGAGGACCTGGACCCGGCGAGGACGTTGACCTCGCTGTACCTGGAACCGCTGCGGGAGCGGGTGCTCGACAACCGCGGCGGCGTCTACCGCGGTTTCCGGGACTTCCAGCTGCTGATCGACATCAAGACCGAGGGCGAGTCGACCTACGCCGCCCTCGACGCGCTGCTGCGCGAGCCGCGCTACGCGTTCCTGTGGACCACGTACCGGTACGGCCACGTCCGGACCCGTGCGGTCACCGCGGTGGTGTCCGGCAACCGGCCCCGCGCCACGATGGCGGCACAGCGCACCCGCGTCGCGTTCTATGACGGTCGTATCGCCAACCAGTCGGACCTCGGTCCCGGCTCCGACGCGCGCCTGACGCCGCTGGTGTCGGACAACTGGACGAACCTGTTCTCGTGGACCGGTGCGGGTCCGATGCCCGCCGACGAGAAGGCCGAGCTGCGCGAGATCGTGCGGACCGCGCACCGCGCGGGTCAGCGGGTCCGGTTCTGGGCCACCCCGGACGTGGCGGGCCCGGCGCGGGACGCGGTCTGGCGGGAGCTGGTGGCCGCGGACGTCGACCACATCAATACGGATGACTTGAAGGGGCTTGCGGACTTCCTGCGCGACGATCGGTGAGGAAGGCCCGCTCGGCGTCGTTGTCCGCGAGCGCGATCGCGTCCTCGTACGCGGCGTCCGCGGCACGGCCGAGGCGGCGCAGCAGGTCGGCCTTCACCGCGGGCAGGTAGCGGTACCCGGCGAGCCTGCCGTCCTGGTCGAGGGTCTCCACTTCGGCCAGGGCGGCCGAGGGCCCGTCAACCTCGGCGACCGCGACCGCCCGGTTGAGCGCCACCACGGGTGACGGCCACACCCGCAGCAGTTCGTCGTACAGGACCAGGATCTGCGGCCAGTCGGTGTCGGCGTAGGACGGTGCGGTCGCGTGCAGTGCCGCGATGGCGGCCTGTACCGCGAACCGCCCCGGCCGTCCGCCCCGCAACGCGCTGACCACCAGCGCGTCCGCCTCCGCGATCGCCTCCCGGTCCCACCGCGCACGGTCCTGTTCGGACAGGCGGAGCAGGCGTCCGTGCTCGTCGACGCGGGTCGCGCGGCGGGCGTGGTTGGCGAGCAGCAACGCGAGCAGGCCCCGCACCTCGCGTTCGTCGGGCATCAGCGCGCGCAGCATGCGGGTCAGTCGTATCGCGTGCCGCGCGAGGTCGTCCCTGGTCAGCGACGGGCCCGCGGGCGCGGTGTGGCCGGTGGTGAACAGCAGGTGCAGCACGGTCAGCACCGCGTCGAGGCGGTCCGGCAGCTCACTCGCGGCGGGGATCCGGAACGGGATGCCCGCCGCGACGATCTTCTTCTTCGCGCGGGTGATCCTGGCCGCCATCGTGGCCTCGGGGACGAGGAACGCCGCCGCCACGTCCGGTGTCGCCACCCCGCACGCGAGCCGCAGCGTCAGCGCGACCTGCGACTCGACCGCGAGTGCGGGGTGGCAGCACAGGAACACCAGCCGCAGCGAGTCGTCCGGTGCCGGTTCGGCGACTGGCTCGACGAGCAGGTGCAGCTTCGACCGCAGTGTCCGCGCCCGGCGGAGCGCGTCGAGCGCGTTGTGCCGGGCGGCGGTGGTGAGCCAGGCACCCGGGCGCGCGGGCACGCCGTCCCGTGCCCACTCGTGCAGCGCGGCGGCGTACGTGTCCTGCACGCACTCCTCCGCCAGGTCGAGGTCCCTGGTGACGCGCACCGTCGCGGCGAGCACGGCGGTCCACTCGCGACGGTGCGCGTCAGCCAGCGCGGCCCGGATGTCGGTCATGTGTATCGCTTCACTGCATGAGTGGCCGCACCTCGACCGCGCCGTCCATGATCGGCAGCAGCCTGCCGACGGCGAGGGCCTGCTCGAGGCCGGCCGCCTCGATCACGAAGAACCCGGCGATGACCTCCTTGGTCTCCAGGAACGGGCCGTCGGTGACCATCCCTCCCTTGTGGATGGTGCGAGCGGCCGCGGCGGGCTCGCACCCGTGCTCGTGCACGACCCGCACCCCCATCGCGGCGATCTTCTCCCCCGCCGCGATGTTCGCCGCCATCACGTCCGGCGGTATGTCGGCCACCCCGCCGGGCAGCTCCTTCTCGTAGATCAGGATCGCGTACTGCGGCATCGTCCTCACCAGTTCCCGGTTTCCGGCCCCATGGCACCGTATTCAAGCTTGCCGTCCCGCACGTACGTACCGGCGACGACACCACCGCCGAAGCCAGTGACGTCGGTCAGCCGGAGCCTGCCGGGTGCCGTGCCGTCGCCGAACAGCCGGGTGCCGGAGCCGATCAGCACCGGGAAGGTGAACACGACGAACTCGTCGACGAGGTCGTGCGCGAGCAGTGTCTGGAGCAGGCCCGGGCTGCCGTGCACCTGGATCTCGTCGCCGTCCGCGCGCTTCAGCTCGCGCACGGCCTCCTGGACGTCTCCGGTCAGCAGCGTCGAGTTGGTCCACGTCACCGTGTCGAGGGTGCGGGAGGCCACGTACTTCGGCATGGCGTTCAGCTTCGCGCCCACCGGGTCGTCGGCCTCGGCGAGCGGCCAGGTGGCGGCGAAGGTCTCATAGGTGCGGCGGCCGAGCAGCAGCGCGCCGCCCCGCCGGGTCAGCGCCGTGATCACGTCGAGCGTGTCCTGGTCGAAGTGCGGCACGGCCCAGCCGCCGTGTTCGAACCCCTGCGTGCGGTCCTCGTCGGGACCGCCCGGGCCCTGCATCACGCCGTCCAGGGACACGAACGACATCGCCGTCAGCTTCCGCATGTCTTCTCCTCCTCCGGGTGCCGGGCTGGCACCCACACCTGCCCGGCGAACGGGCGGCGGAGAAATCGACAGCTATGCGCCTGCGGCCCTGCGGGCGCGGAACGCGGCCGCCTTGACCCGGTTCTGGCAGGTCGTCGAGCAGAACCGGCGGGTGCCGTTGCGCGAGACGTCGATGTAGACCCGGTCGCACGCCGGCGCGTTGCAGAGCCCGAGCCGGTCGACGGCCGCGTTGCCGAGCACGATCGCGAGCGCGGTCGCCATGGACGCCGCCCAGCTCACCGCCCACGTCGCCTCGACGCTGTGGAAGTGCAGGTGCCACGGCTCGCCGTCGTGCCGCGCCAGCGTCGGGATCGCGTTCGCCTCCCGCATGATCGCGTTCAGGTCGGTGCAGGCGGTGTCCATGTCGCCGCCGTCGACCTTCGCCACCACCTGCCGCAGGCGGACCGCCCAGGCGGCCAGCTCCGCCGCGTCCGACGCCCTTGGCAGGTCAGCTGTACGGGCCGGCGGCAGCGCGTCCCGCACCGCCGCCGTGAGCGCCTCCCCCTCCGGTGCCGGGAACGGGCGGCCGTGCCGCTCGCCGGGGGTCACGTTGTTGACCACCGCGACCGCCCACTCGACCACGTCGCTCGTGTGACTGTCGAATTCCACTTGACCAGTTACTTCCGTTCGAGTTAGCGTCACTGTCGTCAAGCTTAACGCCAGTTACGGAGGATCAGATGCAGCAGACGACCGCGACCCGGTGGCTCGAGCGGTGGGACGCGCAGCAGGAACGCTACGTCCCGGACCGCGAGGAGCGCTTCCGCGTGGTCATCGACGTC
This sequence comes from Actinophytocola algeriensis, assembly GCF_014203735.1. Lineage (GTDB taxonomy): Bacteria > Actinomycetota > Actinomycetes > Mycobacteriales > Pseudonocardiaceae > Actinophytocola > Actinophytocola algeriensis. The sequence continues at coordinate 677,091 of NZ_JACHJQ010000002.1, forward strand.
GTCAGGACCGCGGCAGGCGACGGGCCCGCCGCGGTGGTGGACCTCGGCTGCGGGCCCGGGTCGCTGTCCCAGCGGCTCGCCGAGGCGCTGCCGGACGTCCAGGTGGTCGGTGTCGACGCCGACCCGCTCCTGCTCGGTCTCGGCCGGGCGAACACGAACCCGCGGGTCCGGCTGATCGAGGCGAATCTCGCCAACGCCGGCTGGCCCGACGCGACCGGTCTGCCGGGGCCGTGGGACGCGGCGGTGTCCAGCACGGCACTGCACTGGCTGTCGCCGGAGGACCTGGGTCAGCTGTACCGGATCCTCGCGCGGAACCTGCGGCCCGGTGGCGTGTTCGTCAACGCCGACAACATGGGTGTCGGCCAGCCCGCGCTGGACGGCATCGCCGACGCGGTCCGCACCGCCCGCACTCGCCGGGTGGGCACGCAGGACAACGAGGAGTGGGCCGCGTGGTGGCAGGCGCTGCGCACCGACGACGAGCTGGCGCCGCTGGTCGACGCCCGGTCCAACGCCGCGATCGCGCACAGCGGCGAGAACGGGCTCACCGTGTGGCAGCACGCGGACCTGCTGCGGCAGGCCGGTTTCGCCGAGGCAGGCCCGGTGTGGCAGTTCGGCGACGACCATGTCCTGGTGGCGGTGCGCTGATCAGAGCGCGGGCGACCGGCCTTCGTACGGGGTCGAGAGCACGACCGTGGTCCGGGTGGACACCTTCGCCGCCTCGCGGATCTGCCGCAGCAGGTCCTCGAGCGCGGCCGGGGAGGCCACCCGGACCAGCAGGATGTACGACTCGTCGCCCGCCACCGAGTAGCACGCCTCGATCTCGCGGATGTGCTCCAGCCGGTGCGGGTAGTCGTCCGGCGCGGCGGGGTCGATCGGGGTCAGCGAGATGAACGCGGTCAGCGACAGGCCGATGACCTCGCCGTTGAGCTGCGCGTGGTACCCGCGGATCACCCCGCGCTGCTCGAGCCGCCGCACCCGCTGGTGCACGGCGGACACGGACAGCCCGACCCGCTCCGCCAGGTCCGTGAAGCTGCACCGGCCGTCGTCGGCCAGCTCACGCGCGATCGCCTGGTCGATCGGCTCCAGCTCGGACGCGGTCATCGGGTCGGCAGCGACACGAGGTCGTGCGGCCGGGTGTTGAGCGGCTCGACGCCGTCCTCGGTGACCACCACGATGTCCTCGATCCGCGCGCCCCACCGGCCCCGCTGGTAGATGCCCGGTTCGACGGAGAACGCCATGCCCGGCTCGAGCCGCAGGTCGTTGCCGCCCACGATGTACGGGTGCTCGTGCACGTCGAGGCCGATGCCGTGGCCGGTGCGGTGGATGAAGAACTCGCCGAACCCGGCCGAGGCGATCACGTCACGGGCGGCCGCGTCGACGTCCTGGGCGGGAACGCCGGGACGGACCGCGTCGACGGCCGCCTGCTGTGCCTCCTGGAGCACCGCGTAGGTCTTCAGTACATCCGTATCGCGTGGCTCGCCCATGATGTACGTGCGGGTGCTGTCCGAGCAGTACCCCTCGGGCACCGGACCGCCGATGTCGATCACCACGACGTCACCGTCCTGGACGACGCGGTCGGACAGGCTGTGGTGCGGGCTCGCGCCGTTCGGGCCGGAGGCGACGATCACGAACTCGGCGACCGCGTGGCCCTCCTCGACGATCGCGGCGGCGATGTCCGCGCCCACCTCGGATTCGGTACGGCCGACTCGCAGGAACTCGCCCATGCGGGCGTGCACGCGGTCGATCGCGGCGCCCGCGGCCCGCAGCGCGGCGATCTCCTCGGCGTCCTTGCGCATCCGCAGCTCGCGCACGATCGGCCCGGCCAGCACCTGTTCGGTGTCCGGCAGCGCGGCACGCAGCCCGAGCACGTGCATCGCGACCATCACGTCGCCGACCGCGACCTTCGCCGCCGTGCCGACGCGGGACGCGACCAGCGCGTACGGGTCCTCGCCGTCGACCCAGGTCGCGACGTCGATCCCCAGGTCGCCGAGCGGCACCGGGTCGTAGCCGGGTGCCTCGAGCTTCGGCACCACGAGCGTCGGCGACCCGTCGGAAGGCACCACGAGGCAGGTCAGGCGCTCGAACGAGCTGCCGCCCGCGCCGAGGAGGTACCGCAGGTCCGAGCCGGGCGCCATGAGCAGGGCAGCCACCCCGGCGCTCGCGGCAGCGGCGGCGGCGCGGTCGAGCCGCTTCGACAGTGCCGAGGGGTTGATCGCGGAGACGGTGGTCGACATGACGGAAAGCCTAGTGCCCCGTCCGCGTGGGGTGGGTCGGCCATCCGTGGATCCAGGTGGACGCTGACAAGGCGCCGGAAAGCCGCTCGTACTGGATGTACTTGGGCTTTCGGCAACGCCGCCAGCGGCCGCCTGGGCCGCGGAGAGCCGTGCCCACCCCGCGTGGACGGGGCACTGGCCCGCAGCCTGTGTCAGCCGTACCGACACGCGGATCAGGCGGATCTCAGCCCCGTGTCAACTCGGTGAGCCGCGCGATCGGCGCCTGCGCGAGCGCGGGCCCACGCCACAGCGCGAGCGCGGCGGCGGTGGTCGCGGGGTCGGTGCCACCCTGCGCGACGAGCCGCTCGAACCGGTGCACGTCGACGTCGTCGGGGTCGAGCGCGAGCAGGTAGCCGGTGGGCCGGGACTCGACGGTGCGCCCGGTGCGGCGCAGCCGGGAAACCGTGCCTGCAGGGCGTTGGCGGCCTCGGCGGGTGGTTCGTCGCCCCAGACGCCGTCGACGAGCCGGCTGGTGGGAACGACGCGCCCGGCGTCGAGGGCGAGGATGATCAGGAGCGTGCGCAGGCGGGGACCGGCGCCGGAGATCCGTCGTCGGCCCGCACGCCGAGGGGACCGAGCATCGCGACACGCACTCGGGTGGTTCTGCCCCTTGGCGTGGACGTGGGAGGCTGACCCCGTGACTGGCCCACTCGTACTGCTGGACTCGGCAAGCCTGTACTTCCGGTCCTTCTACGCGCTACCCGACTCGTTGACCGCGCCGGACGGCACGGTGGTGAACGCCGTGAAGGGGTTCACGGACACCATCGCGAGGATCCTGAACGACCGCAAGCCGTCGCGGCTGGTGGCGTGCATGGACGCCGACTGGCGCCCGGCGTTCCGGGTCAACGCCCTGCCGACGTACAAGACCCACCGCGTGGCCGACCCGGCGAACAACGTCGAGGAGATCCCGGACATTCTGACGCCCCAGGTCCCGATCATCCTGGAGGTCCTGGACGCCTTCGGGTTCGCCGTGGCCGAGGCGGAGGGGTACGAGGCCGACGACGTGATCGGCACCCTGGCCCACCGCGAGTCGAAGGACCCGGTCGAGGTGATCACGGGCGACCGCGACCTGTTCCAGGTGGTCCGCCACGAGCCGACCCCGGCCAGCGTCGTGTATGTGGGCCGAGGCTGGGCAAAAGCCGAGGTCATCGGCCCCCGCGAGCTGGCGGCGAAGTACGACCTGCCGTCGGAGAACACCGGCATCGCGTACGCGGACATGGCCCTGCTGCGCGGCGACCCGTCGGACGGGCTGCCGGGCGTGGCGGGCATCGGCGAGAAGACGGCGGCAAGGCTGATGGTCAAGTACGGGTCGCTCGAAGGGCTGCTGGCGGCAGCGGCGGCCGACCCGTCGGACGTGGCCCTGCGCGTCCGCTCGGCGTTGACGGACGCGGCGGACTACGTCGCGGCGGCGCCGCTGGTGGTGCGGGTGGCGCTGGACGCGGAGGTCGTGCAGGACCGGGATGACCGGGTGCCTGCTGAGGCGCGGGATCTCGACCGGGTGCGGGAGCTGCAGGAGACGTGGGACCTGGGCGCTTCTATCGACCGGCTGCTGGCGGCACTACCGGGCTGACGCCCGCGAAGCGGGAGAGATCGGGCCCGTCGTCAGCGGGCCCGCACGCGCCCAGGAGGGCGACGACGAACAGTGCGACGAGCACGCGTGTGACCACACGCCCACGCTACCTCGGTGAGGGGCGTGGCCTCCGGCCCCCGTTTCCCACGCTACCGGAGCCCACCGACACAACCGGCGGCCGAGGCTGGTGGCTGTGGACAACCCCGCTACGGGACCTGCGCCTGTGGACAAGTGGCGCCAGGCGGCCCGGAAATGTCGGTGCCCCATGGCAAGCTGGTAACCGGGGGCCGGAGGCCACGCACCCCCAGCGGCTCGTCGCCTGCCGCGGGAGCCTGGCCGCCTCAGCCAGTGTGGGCGGCCCCGCACTTCAGTCGACCCGAACGCTTCAGCGCGGGCCGCCGCTCCCGCCAGGCAGCCCCTCGACCGGCTGTGGACAACCGAACCCGGCCGCGCCGGAAAAGTCGGTGGCGGATGGAAGACTCGAACCGGGGGCCGGAGGCCAGCGCCAGCATCACCAGCACCGCGGCCACCGGCTGACCCAGCAGCCTCCCCAAGGCGCGCCTGGCCTTCGCAGGCGCCGTCGTGTCGCGGTGTAGCTGCAGGGCGTGGTTCAGCCCCAGCATCACCCCCGACACCTCGAACACCAACTGCTCCGCGTCCGTGCCGGCGGGCAGGTCGCCGTCCGCGGTCGCGGTGCGGATCTGGCGGTACAGGTCGCGGTCCCACACCGACGTCAGGCCCGCGATGGTGTCGCGCACGCGGCCCGGCCGGTCGTCGAACTCCGACGCCGCGGCTGTGAAGAAGCAGCCACCGGGAAACACGCGGCGTTCCAGGTACGACACCCACGCCTCGCACATCGCCGTCAGCTTGCGTAGGCCAGGGGGCGCCGCACGGGCAGGATCGGCCACCTCGCGGGCGAAGATGTCCGCCGCCGCGTCGATCACCGCCAGCTGCAGTTCTTCCTTGGTGCCGAAATGTCCCAATACGCCTGACTTGCTCAGGTTCAGCTCCGCCGCCAGACGGCCGATCGTCAAGCCCTCCAGGCCCTCCGCCGACGCCAGGCGCACCCCGCACGCCAGTATCTCCACCCTCGTCTGGCGGGCCTCGGCAACTGACCGTCGCGGACTCATGGACGACACAGTAGCATTTGGCGACCGAACGTTCGGACGCTAAAAGGAGCACTTGTGCCGGGATCCCGCATCGTCGCCATGGGCCACCACCAACCCGACCACGTCGTCACCAACGACGACCTCGCTCGCACCATCGACACCAGCGACGAGTGGATCCGCAGGCGGACCGGCATCGTGACGCGGCGGATCGCGCGCGAGGAAACAGTCACCGATCTCGCTGCCGCCGCCGCGGGCAAGGCGCTCGCGGCGGCCGGCGTGGATCCCGCGGACGTCGGGCTCGTGCAGGTCGCCACCTGTTCGGCGATCGACCGCTGCCCCAGCATCGCCGCGCAGGTCGCGGGGCGGCTCGGCATCCCCGCCGCCGCGGCCTTCGACGTGAACAACGCGTGCGCCGGCTTCTGCACCGTCCTCGCCACCGCCGACCACGCCATCCGCGCGGGTGCCGCCCGGCACGCGCTGGTGATCGGCGCGGAGAAGATGAGCGACATCACCGACTGGACCGACCGGTCGACCTGCGTGCTGCTCGGCGACGGCGCGGGCGCGGCGGTGCTGTCCGCGGACGCCACAGAGCACGTCGGGCCCGTCGTCTGGGGCTCGGATCCCGCACAGGGCAACGCGGTCCGCATCCTCGGCGACTGGCACCCGTCGTTCGCACAGGACGGACAGACCGTTTTCCGTTGGGCCACAACGACTCTGGCACCACTGGCGCGCCAGGCCTGCGAGCGGGCGGGGATCGCGCCGCGGGACCTCGGCGCCATCGTCACCCACCAGGCGAACCTGCGGATCATCGAGGCGATCGCAGCACAGCTCGACGTGCCGGACGTGCTGGTGGCCACGGACGTCGTCGAGTCCGGCAACACCTCCGCCGCGTCGATCCCGATCGCGTTGTCGAAACTGTTGACGCGCAACGAGATCCAGCCGGGCACGAGGGCACTGCTGTTCGGGTTCGGCGGCGGCCTGTCGTGGGCGGGACAGGTCGTGACATGCCCCTGATCCGGGTCGAAGGCCGGGAACACCTGCCGCGCACCGGCGCGGTCATCATCGCCAGCAACCACCTGTCGTTCGTCGACAGCGTCGTCATCCGGCTCGCCGCGCCGCGCCGCGTCATGTTCCTCGCCAAGGACGAGTACTTCGTCAAAACGGGGCTGCGCGGGCGGATCATGCGGTGGTTCTTCACCGCCGCCGGCTCGGTGCCCGTCAGCCGCGGCAGCCACCGCGCGGCGCAGGCGGCGCTCGACACCGCACGCGAGGTGCTCGCGGGCGGCAACGCGTTCGGCATCTACCCGGAGGGCACGCGGTCACTGGACGGCAAGCTGTACCGCGGCCGCACCGGCGTCGCGTGGCTCGCGCTCGCCGCCGGCGCACCCGTGGTGCCGGTGGCACTCGAAGGCACCGAACGCCTGCAGCCGGTCGGCAAACGGCTGCCCCGCCCGCACCGCGTGACGGTCCGGTTCGGGCCGCCGCTCACGTTCACCGGCGACCCGAAGTCGCCGCGTGCCCGGCGCGCGGTCACCGATGAGGTCATGCTGGCGATCGCCGGACTGTCCGGACAGGAGCGCGCCGACCGCTTCGCCGCGTAAGACACGTGAAACGCTGAGACGGCTGAACCGCCTAGAAGAGCGACCCGTTCCACGCCGGCCTGCCGACCGCGAACAGCCGGTCGGCGGCCGGCAACGCGGCCGGGTCGGCGACGGTGATCCGGCCGATGTCCGCGAGCACAGTGGACCGCCACGCGCCGAGATAGATCATGGCGAGCACCTCCACGTCCATGGTGAGCGCCGGCGCGCCCGTCGTCCGCTCCATCCCCTGTGGACTGACGCGGTACCGGCCGGAGTTGCCAGGCAGCAACGGATCCACGACCTCGATGACCACCGGCTCGGCGATGCCGTAGGTGCGGGCGGCGAGCGCGGCGGGCACGTCCACGATGCGCAGCCACAGCTCCGCCTCGCTCTCGTCGCGGACCGCGTAGGCGTCCTCGAGCATCGCCTCGATCGGGTCGTCCATCGGCCGGACGTACGCCACCACCTCGTCGATCAGGTCGATGCCGACGAGGTAGCCCCACAGGGCGTTGGCGACGTGCTGGTCGGCGGCCTGGAAGTCGAGGACGTAGAGGTTGCCCCGGGCGCGGATGTCGCGGGACTCCGGTTCCGCGGGCTTGTAGGCGACCCAGCCGTCGATGTCGCCGGACGGCGAGTAGTGCGCGGCGACGAGCAGGTGGTCGGTCTTGAGCCGGCGCGTGTAACTGAGCACCCACCACTCGTCGCTGCGTCCCATCAGCCCGGTGCGCGTGGGCAGCAGCGCCGGATACGCGGCCCGGAGCGCGGGGAGCACCTCGTCGCCGTCGAGCAGCCGGACGGTGCCGGTCACCGGCACCTCAGCACGCAACCGCGCGCGCTTCGACCGGACCCGGATGTCGCGGGTGACGGTGCCGACGCCGTACCCGAAACGGCCGTAGATCACCGGTTCCGACGCGTGCAGCATGGAGAACGCGTCACCGCGCGCGGCCATGTCCTCGAGCTGGGCACGCATCATCCCGGTGAGCGCACCGCGGCGGCGGTAGTCGCTGCGCACGCCGACGTAGGTGACACCGGCCGCGGGCAGGATCGCCCCGCCGGGCACGGTGAGGCTGGCCGGGAACGAGGTCGCGGTGCCGACCTGGCGTTCCCCGTCGAAGGCGCCGAAGGTCCGGTCGGCGACGTAGGCGTCGCGCATGACGTCCCACAGCTCGTCCGACGCCGGCTTGGCGTGCAGCGCGGTGAGGAACAGGTCGTGGGCACCACGCAGCCGGTCCTCCGCCACGGAGCGGAACATGAGCCCGGTGGGCAGCAGAGTCTGAGTCACCGCCCGATGATGCACACCGGACGCCAGGAACGCGACCGATTACTTCGGTTCGCTGACCTGGATGCCGCCGTTCTCGTTGAGGACGCTCACCTCGACCGTGCGTTCCTCGCCCGCGACGACGACGGTGCAGTCGAACGTGGCGCCCTTCTCGAAGCTCAGCGACGGGGTCGGCGGGCAGTCGACGCTGCCGACGTCGGTCAGCTGGTACTCCTCCCGCAGCACCTTCGCGATGCCGTCCGCGCCCTCCAGCGCGCCCTCGGAGAGGCTCTCCAGCGTCGGGACGTCCGGCACGTCGGGCACGTCGACCTCGGGCAGTTCGGAGCAACCGGCCAGGGCGAGGACAGGGACCACGGCAAGGGCGAGGCGAAAGCGCACGAAGTTCCTCATCTGAAGTGTGATGTCGGATTTGTCCCTTCCAGTGTACGGAAAAGCCCCGGGTGGGTGACAGCAACCTGCCACCGCCCCGGGGCTTCCGAAGTTCTTACTCCGGCAGAGAAACCTGGTACTCGGCGTTCTCCTCGTTGGTGATCGTGATGGTGACCTTGACCTCCTTGGGGTCGTCACCGCCGATCTTCACCGTGCAGTCGAACTTGTTGCCCTGCTTGACCTCCTGGTCAGCGGGGCAGGAAACCGACTCGACGTTCTCGACCTTGTACTCGTCGACGAGCACCTTCTTGACGCCGTCGTCGCCCTGCAGCGCGGCCTGGTCCAGCACCTTGGTGTTCAGGAAGCCCGGGGTCACCAGGCCGAGCACCAGGAACGCCGCGGCGGCCAGCACGACGACCACCATGGTGATCCAGATCCAGGCACCGCCGCCCTTCTTCTGCGGCTGTTGCTGCTGGTACGGGTGCTGGTAGGGGTTCGGGAACTCGCCCGACGGCGGCTGCTGGCCGTACTGGGGCTGCTGCCCGTACTGCGGCTGGCCGTACTGCTGCGTCGGCTGGGGCTGCTGCGGCGGCTGGCCGTAACCCCCGTACGGCTGCTGCTGACCAGGCTGCTGGGGGTAACCACCCTGCGCAGGCATCCCACCGGACGGTGTGCCGGGTGTGGGACCACCGCCGTAGGGTTGCTGTCCCCACTGCTGCTGCGGGTCGTTCCCACCGGGCGGCCCGTAAGGGCTGGTCATTGTTCGCCTCCGCGAAATCGAGGTCGTGCCAGGGCGCGATCAAACCATAGCGGGAGGTGGGCAGGGCGTGTGGTCCGCCACGCGAAATCGAACCCCGGTGGACCAGTCCAGGGCCGATGGTTCACGCGCGGGCTTCGCTCAGACGGTGCCCAGGGCGACCACGCCGCGCCGCATCGCCTTCACGGCCTCCTTCGCCGCCGCGCCGACGGGTGCGTCCGAGCCGACCACGTCCCGCAACTGCTCCAGCAGGTCGATGACCTGGCGGCACCACCGCACGAAGTCGCCCGCCGAGAACTCGCTGCCCGCCGACTCCGCCGCGGTCATCACGCGTTCGAGGGTCTCGCCGCGCGCCCAGCGGAACACGGTCCACGCGAAACCCGCGTCGGGCTGGCGGGTGCGTTCCAGCTTGTGCCGCCGCTCATCGGCCTCCAGCGACGCCCAGAGCCGCGCGGTCTCGGCCAGCGCGTCGGTGACCAGGCCGACGGGCACGCGTGCCTCGCTCGGCCCGTCGCGGCGCGCCTCGTACACCAGCGACGACACGACAGCGGCCAGCTCCGGTGGCGGCAGCCGGTCCCACACGCCGTGCCGCAGGCACTCCGCGGCCAGCAGGTCCGACTCGCTGTACAGCCGCGCGAGGCGCCTGCCGTCGTCGGTGACCGTGTCGGCGCCGTCGGCGCTGCCCGCCAGGTAGCCGCGTTCGACCAGCAGTCTGCGGATGCGGTCGAACGCGCGCGCCAGCGAGTGGGTCTGTGTGGCCACTTTCTGTTCCAGCGCTTGTGTTTCCGCCTTGAGCCGCCGGTGCCGCTCTGCCCACCGCGCGTGTGCCTCGCGGTCGCTGCAGCCGTGGCACGGGTGGTTTCGCAGCGCCCTGCGCAGGGCCGCGATCTCACCGTCCTCGTCGGCGCCGCCGCCGCTGCGCCTGCCCCTGCCCGGCGCCTCGATGCCGGTGTTGCGCAGCGTGGACGCGAGGTCCCGGCGCGAACGCGGTGAGCGGAGGTCGACCTGCTTCGGCAGCTTCACGCGGCCGAGCGCCTCGACCGGCGTCGGGAAGTCGGCCACGGACAGCCTGCCCGCCCAGCGGTCCTCGGTGACCACGAGCGGGCGCGCGTCACCCGTCGGGTCCAGCCCGGGGTCGACGACGATCGCGAGCCCCGCGCGGCGCCCGGACGGCACCGCGATCACGTCACCCTTGCGCAGCGACTCCAGCGACCGGGCCGCCTCCGCGCGACGGGCCGCGGAGTTCTTGCGGGACAACGCCTTCTCGCGTTCGTTCAGCTTCGCGCGCAGTTCCGCGTACTCGGTGAAGTCGCCGAGGTGGCAGGTCATGGACTCCTGGTAGCCCGCGAGCGCCTCGCGGTTGCGCTCGATCCGCCGCGCCAGCCCGACGACGCCGCGGTCGGCCTGGAACTGCGCGAACGACTGCTCCAGCATCTCGCGGGCCGCCGTGGCGCCCAGGCGGTCGACCAGGTTCACCGCCATGTTGTAGGCGGGCCGGAACGACGACCGGAGCGGGTAGGTGCGGGTGGAGGCGAGCCCACCGACCTGGCGCGGGTCCACCCCGGGCTGCCAGATGACGACCGCGTGCCCCTCCACGTCGATGCCCCGGCGACCCGCACGGCCGGTGAGCTGCGTGTACTCCCCCGGCGTCAGGTCGACGTGGGCCTCGCCGTTGTACTTGACGAGCCGTTCCAGCACGACCGTGCGCGCAGGCATGTTGATGCCGAGCGCCAGCGTCTCGGTCGCGAACACCACCTTCACGAGGCCGCGGACGAACAGTTCCTCGACGGTCTCCTTGAACGCGGGCAGCAGCCCGGCGTGGTGGCTCGCGAAGCCGCGCTCGAGTGCCTCGCGCCACTCCCAGAACCCGAGGACGCGCAGGTCGGCGTCGTTGAGGTCCTTGGTGCGGGCGTCGACGATCCGCCGGATCTCCGCGACCTCGGTCTCGGTGTTCATGCGGAGGCCGGACCGTGCGCACTGGGAGACGGCGGCCTCGCAGCCGATCCGGCTGAACACGAACACGATCGCGGGCAGCAGCCCGGCCGCGTCGAGGCGGGTGATCACGTCGACGCGCGACGGCGGCCGGAAGCGCGGGCCCCGGGGGGCACCGGAGCGCCTGCCGTTGCGGCCTGACCTCGGGCCCCAGGTGTCCTGGCTGCGGCTCTCGTTCTCCGTACGGCGCAGCAGTTCGGGGTTGATGCGCGGCTCGCCGTCCGGGCCCTCGCCGGTGAACAGGTCGAGCATGCGGTTGTTGACCTGCATGTGCTGCCACAGCGGCACGGGCCGGTGCTCGTCGACCACGACGGTCGTATCGCCGCGGACCTCGACGAGCCAGTCGCCGAACTCCTCGGCGTTGCTGACGGTGGCGGAGAGGCTGATCAGCCGCACCGACTCGGGCAGGTGCAGGATGACCTCCTCCCACACGGCGCCGCGGAAGCGGTCGGCGAGGTAGTGCACCTCGTCCATGACCACGTAGCCGAGCCCGTCGAGCGTCGGGGAGCCCGCGTACAGCATGTTGCGGAGCACCTCGGTGGTCATCACGACGATCGGCGCGTTGCCGTTGACCGAGGTGTCGCCGGTGAGGAGCCCGACGGACTTGGCGCCGTAGCGTTGGACGAGGTCGGTGTACTTCTGGTTCGACAGCGCCTTGATGGGTGTCGTGTAGAAGCACTTCTGGCCCTGCTCGAGCGCGAGGTGCACGGCGAACTCGCCGACCACGGTCTTGCCCGCGCCGGTCGGCGCGCACACGAGCACGCCGTGCCCGTCCTCGAGCGCGGCGCACGCCTGGACCTGGAACGGGTCGAGCGTGAACGACAGCACCGAGGTGAACTCGGTCAGCTTCGGGTGGCTCGCACGCCTGCGGGCGGCCGTGTAGGACTCGGCGGGCGAGTGCTCGGGCGAAGACCCGGATGCGGGAGAAGGGCTGGCAGCCACGTGTCCAAGGTTGTCACACGAGTCGTGGGTCACGCGGTCCGGCCGACCACCTTCAGCGCGTTCGGGACGCAGGTCACCTCGACGGGCAGGGGTCCGATGCGCTCGCCGTCGGCGTAGGCGACCCAGCCGTTGGCCTCGCCGATGCGGATCTTCGTGGTCCGCGACGTGGTGACCATGGGGTGGTGGACGTGTTTGCCGGTGCGCAGGCCGGGGAGCATCTTCACCAGGTCGAACCGGCTGGCCGCGCGGACGAGCGTCACGTCGAACAACCCGTCGGCGGGGTCGGCGTCCGGGCAGATGGGGATGCCGCCGCCGTAGAACGGGATGTTGCCGATCGCGATCTGGGTGGCGTCCAGCTCGGTCCGGTCGCCGTCCGCTTCCACGGTGAGCCGCCCGGCACGCAGCTTCGCCAGTTCGGCGAGGATCGCTAGGTCGTAGCGGCGGGGTCCGGACGGCCAGCGCATCCGGTTGGCGCGTTCGTTGACCGCGGAGTCGAACCCGGCGCACAGGACGCCGGCGAACCAGGGCCCGCCGTCGACCCGGCCGAGGTCGATGGTGGTCTGCTCGCCGTCCTTGATGGCCCTGACCAGGTGGTCCGTCGCCTTCAGCGGGTCCTCGGGCACGCCGGCGAGGGTGCGCGCGAGGTCGTTGCCGGTGCCTGCCGGGACGACCGCCAGCGCGACGCCGGTGTCGGCGCAGAACTGGACGCCCTGGTGGGCGGACCCGTCGCCGCCGACCACGACCACCAGGTCGAGGCCGGCGTCGCGGGCCTTGTGCATGAGACGGCGTGAGTCCTCGACCGTGTTCGCCTCGACCGTGACGAGGTCGTCGACCGCGGTCCGCAGCCGGTCGGCGACGGTGCCCGCGATGCGCCCCGCCCGGCCGAGCCCGGACGCGGGATGCACGACCATGGCGGCGCGCATGTCAGGTCACGTCGTCGACGTTGGCCTTGCCCGAGTTGGCCGGCTCGACGTCGTAGTCCTCGTCCGGACGCCAGCCATCGGCGATGGCCTCCCGGTCCTTCTTGCGGTCGTGGATGCGCGCGATCTGCACGGCGACCTCGAACAGGACCGTCATGGCGCCAGCGAGGGCGAGCATGCCGATCGGGTCGGTGCCGGGCGTCGCGATCGCCGCGAACACGAACAGCGTGAAGATGAGCCCGCGGCGCCACTTCTTGAGGTTGCGGTACGGGAGCATGCCGATCCGGTTCAGCATGGTGATCAGCAGCGGCAGCTCGAAGCTCACGCCGAAGATCAGCAGCATCACCAGGACGAACGAGATGTACTCGTTGGCCACCAGTGTTGTCGCGAACTGGTCCCCACCGAAGCTGACCAGCACCTGGAGGCCCTTGGGGACCACGTAGTAGGCCAGGAGCGCGCCGCAGAGGAACAGGAACGAGGCAAGCACCACGAAGACGCGGGTGAACTTGCGCTCGTTGTCGTACAGGCCGGGAGTGATGAACGCCCAGATCTGGTAGAGCCAGAACGGGCTGGTGAAGACCGCGCCCGCGGCCAGACCCACCTTGAACTGGACGAGGAAAGCCTCGAACGGCTGGGTCTGGAGCAGCTGGCACTTGCCCGGCTCGAGCTCCACCCGGGGTGGGGATGACAGCTCGCAGTACGGACCCGTCATCAGGCTGCCGAGAGAAGGGACCGGGCCGACCCGCCACTGGAACCACAGGAACCCGAGGACGCAGCCGACGAACAGGGCGAGCAACGCCAAGCCCAGCCGGTGCTTCAGTTCGTACAGGTGATCCCGAAGGGTCATAGTGCCGTCGGGATTGTGCCGTCGGCTACGAAGCTTCTTCTTCTCGCGACGGCCGTCGTCCCGGCGGTGCGGTTTGCGCGCCACCGTCTAGGACCTGTTCTCTCAGCTTGCGTTCTTGTTCTGCTGCTCGACAGACTGCGGCGTGACGCCGTTCGTCTGCGGCGGCTGGGTCGGGGGAAGCTGCTGCTGCTGGATCGGCTGAGCGGCAGGCTTCTCTTCCTCGTCCGACTCGCCGCGCATGCCCTTGGTCTCTTCCTTGAAGGCCTTGGCGGACTTGCCGAGCGAACGCGCCATCTCGGGCAGCTTTCGCGCCCCGAAGAGCAGAATGATCACACCCGCGATGATCAGCAGCTCGGGCACACCCAGGTTACCCACGGTCTTCCTCCTGTCTCCCCCGGCTGTTCGATGGTACGTCAGCCGGAGCGTGCTTCACCCGTGCCCGGGTCTCTCTCATCGCCACCCGCAGGGCCGCGGACCGCGCCTTGAGAGTGCCGGTCTCGTGGGTGAAGTGGGCTCCGGTCGAGCCCGCGGCCCGGTTGAACCGCCGCACATGGCGGAGCACCCGGACCGACACCCAACAGAGCAACAACGACCCCACGACGACCGCGATCCAGGTCGGCAGGTACGACATCACGTTTTCTACCGTAGTGGGCGTGTGGTGGAAGTACGACGCCCGCGTCGTCACTTAACACAGATCACACATCGGCTGGTGACTGGCTTGTGCGGCTGAGTGGCGTGTGACCTGGGCGGAGATGGCCGGCTCCGGGTGCCGGGGGTGTCGAGGCAGGTCAGGGAGAGGTCAGGACGGCACTAGGACGGCGCCGCTGGGTGCGGTCGCGGTGGACGTCGGGATGCCTCGGGGTGGGTCGACACGCCCGGCGGGGGCTGCGGGCGGAGGGACGGGGCAGAGCGGTCCGACGACGCGGGGCCAGGCGGCTCCGCACCACGGCGGAGCGGCGGAACCGGACGAAGCGGGCCGGGCAGCGCGGCGAAGTTATGCAGAGCCGCAGCGAGCGACGCCGCGTGGAAGGTAAGGGCACAAAGCCTCCCGCGACCCGCCCGGCCGTGAACCTCACCGATAACGAGCCAACGCCCGCACCGCCCGCTCTCGCAACGCAGACACCAGATCCGCCGGTCCCTCGACCACCGCGTCGCCGCCCAGCCCGAGCAACAGCCGGACCATCCACGACAGGTCCGCGTACCGCATCCACACCCGCAGATGACCGCCGTCCAGTTCGGCTGATTCCTCCACCGGGTAGTACTCCGACACCCAGCGGGCGTCCGGGGACAGCACGAGCTGTGCCACCGGCTGGTCGGGCTGCGGGTGGAAGAGGCCTGCTGTCGTGTCGGTCTGTTCCGCATAGGGAGGCGGGGCCGCGGGCTCGTCCAGTTCTGTCACGTCGTCGATGCGGTCCATGCGGAACAGGCGGACGCCCTCCGCTCGGCGGCACCACGCTTCCAGGTAGCCGCGGCCCTCGACGATCAGCATGCGCATCGGGTCGACCGTGCGCTCCGTGATCTCGTCTTTGGACGCCGTGTAGTACGTCATCCGCAGAGCCCGGTTGCCGCGCAGTGCTTTCTGGACCACCTCGCGCGCCTTGGCCGTCGTCGCGCCTTCCCGGACGCCAAGGCCCACCGCCACGCCGGCCGGTTGGGCCTGGCCTGCCGCCGCCTCGATCTTGGCCACCGCTCTGCGGACCGCGTCCGCGTCGGCTACGCCCGGGGCGTCGAGCAGGGTGCGCAGGGCCACCAGCAGCGCCGTCGCTTCCGAGCCCGTGAGCCGCAGGGGGCGGCTCATGCCCGCGTCGAAGTTGACGGAGATCGTGTCGCCTTCGAAGGACAGGTCGATGAGGTCGCCCGGGCCGTAGCCCGGGAGACCGCACATCCACAGCAGTTCCAGGTCCTTGCGCAGCTGTTTGGCGCTGACCCCGAAGTCGTTCGCCGCCTCGTCGACGGCGATGCCCGGACGGGCGATGAGGTACGGCACCAGCGCGAGCAGCCTCGGCAGCCGGTCGGTCGAGGTGTTCACGTCGCCTCCGCCACGGCGAGCAGCCGTTCGTGCACTGCCTTGCGCAGCACGTCCGGTTCCAGCACCACCGCGTCCTGGCCGTAGCCCGCGATCCAGCTCGCCGCCGAGTCGGTGTGCAGCACCTCCAGCTCGACCAGGTCGCCCTGCTCGCCGTCCAGTTCGCGCTCCCCCACCACGGTCGCGCGCCTGCGCAGTCCCGCCGCGCGGTGTTTCGCCAGCCACAGCTGCACGGTCGACGTCTCCGGTGGCTCGTTGCTGGAACTGGCCACGAACTTCAGCAGGTCTACCTCCTCCGGGCGGCGGACCGTGCCGGGCCTGCCCACCAACCGCACGTCACCGACGATGCGGGACAGGCGGAAGCACCGGGGCGCGTGGCGGTCGCGGTCGTGCCCGACCACGTACCAGCGGCCACGCCACGACACCACGCCCCACGGCTCCAGCGTGCGGCCGCGCAGTTCGGCGGGTGACGGCCTGCGGTAGTCGAAGCTGACCGCCTGCCCGGTCTGCACGGCGGCCAGCAGCGGACCGAACGCGGGCTCGGTCGTGCGCACCTTCGGCTCCACCACCGCGGGCACACCCTGGTCGACGTCCACACCCGCGGCCCGCAGCTTCAGCAACGCGCCGTGCGCGGCTCCGGTCAGTTCCGGGGAGTCCCACAGGCGGACGGCCAGCGCGACGGCCGCCGCCTCGTCCGGTTCCAGCTCGATGTCGCCGAGCTCGTAGTCGCGCCGTGCGATGCGGTAGCCGTCGACCCTGTCGAACGACCAGTTGCGCCCGGTCTCGAGCGGGATGCCCAGCTCCCGTAACTCGGTTTTGTCGCGCTCGAACATGCGGAAGAACGCCTCGTCATTGGGCGCGTCTTTGTAGCCGGGGACAATCTTGCGAATGCTCTCGGCGGGCAGGTACTGGCGTGTGGACAGCAGGCACAGCACCAGGTTCACGAGTCTTTCTGCGCGGACGACGGACACGTTTCGAACTCTAGCCCGACTGGGCGAGGGGAGTCCCGTTGGCGCGCCAGGGTGTTCGTGCGAACGGTCCATTGACTCGGTCAAGAAGCAAAATCGACTGGTATGACCACTTGACCTCTAGTCTCTGACCAGGTAGTTCTTGAGCATGGCGCTCCAACCCGTTGCCCGGCGCTCGGTGCCGGACGAAGTGTTCGACCAGATTCTCGACGACGTGGTCAGTGGTGAGTTCACCCCCGGCGAGGCGCTGCCGAGCGAGCGAAGACTCGCCGAGGTCCTCGGTGTCTCCCGGCCCGCGGTCAGGGAGGCGCTGCAACGGGTCGCCCAGGCCGGGCTGGTCGAGGTGCGGCAGGGCGATTCGACGACCGTGCGGGACTACCGCAGGCACGCGAGCCTCGACCTGCTCCCCCGCCTGCTCCTCCCCCGCGGCGAACTGGACCCGTCCGTCGCGCGCAGCATCCTCGAGGCCCGCCTGCTCATCGGTCCCCGGGTCGCGCGGCTCGCGGCCGAACGCGCCGGTGCACGGCTCGAGGCGCGGCTGCTGACGGCCGTCGCCGCGATCGAGGCCGACCCGGACCCGGTGGCACGGCAGCGGCACGCGCTCGTGTTCTGGGACCACATCGTCGACGGCGCGGACTCGATCGTGTTCCGGCTGATGTTCAACAGCCTCCGCGCCGCCTACGAACCGGCGCTCGGCGCGCTCGCCACGCTCATGGCCAACGAGGTCGACCAGGTCGACGTGTACCGCGCGCTCGCGGGCCGGATCACCGGCGGCGACGCCGACGGGGCGGACCGTGCCGCGCACGACCTGCTCGCACCGGCGACGGACGCCCTGCTCACCGCCATCCGACAACTCGAGGAGCTCCCGTGACGGACATGGACCGGCTCGCGAAGCAACGCCTCGCAGCGGACGAGGCGGCGCTCACCGCCGCCAAGCGCCGCCCGGTCGGCATCGGCGACGCGGCGAGGGCGTTCTGGCGCCACCCGTCCCCCTGGCTGATCGCCACGCTCCTGGTGTGCGCCGCCACCGCGCGTGGCCTGGTCGGCGACTGGCGGCTGTCGGACCTGTGGACACCGCTGGTCATGCTCGCGGTCTTCCCGTTCTTCGAGTGGGCCGTGCACGTCTGCGTCCTGCACTGGCGGCCCCGGCACGTAGGCCGGATCACCATCGACCCGCTGCTGTCCCGCAAGCACCGCGCCCACCACGTCGACCCGCGTGACACGCCGCTCGTGTTCATCCCGTGGCAGGTGCAGCTGTGGCTGGTGCCGCTGATCGCGGCGATCGGGCTGCTCGCCTTCCCCCGCGCGGGCCTCGGGCTCACCTTCATGACCGTCGTCGGACTGCTGGGGCTCGGCTACGAGTGGACCCACTACCTGATCCACAGCGACTACCGGCCCAAGTCGCGCGTCTACCGCGCCATCTGGCGCAACCACCGCCTGCACCACTACAAGAACGAGCACTACTGGTTCACCGTCACCAGCTCGGGCACGGCCGACCGCGTGCTCGGCACCTACCCGGACGCGACGACGGTAACGACCTCCCCCACCGTGCGTGACCTGCACGCCCGGGAGGCGGGCGCCTAGCTCAGCTCGGTCAGCTCTTCTGTCAGCAGTGACTCCTGCTCCTTGTTCAGGCCGTTGCCCTTCAGGCCGTGGCCGAGCACGAGCATGCTCCGCACGACCACCTCGTCGCGCATGTTCGCAGGCAGGTCGGCCAGTGGCCCGTTGAGCAGTGTGGCGAGGCCGTGCACCATCGCCCACGCGGTGAACTCCGTGATCGGCCTGCGGTCCGGCGTGAGGTAGCCGACCGCGACCAGGTCGTCCAGCGCGCTGACCAGCAGCTGGTACGGGCTCGTCTCGGTGCGTTCGAACGGCGGCGGCGACTGGCTCGACGCGGACGCGGACGCGAACACGGTGTGGAACAGGCCGGGCTCCTCCTGGGCGAACGTGAGGTAGCCGCGGCCGAACGCGCCGAAGCGGGCCAGCGCGTGGCGCACCGCGTCGCCCTCGGTCGCCGGGCGGTCGGCGACCGCCTTGGTCATCGCCGTCGTCAGCTCCTCGAGCGCGCGTTCCTTCGCCGCGGTCAGCAGTTCCTCATGACCGGCGAAGTGGCGGTACGCCGCGGTCGGCGTCACGCCGACCTCCCTGGCCGCCGCCCTGATGGTCACGGACGCGGGCCCACCCTTCGCCGCGAGCTCCGCGGCCGCCGCGACCAGGGCGTTCCGCAGGTCGCCATGGTGGTAGCCGCGCTTGCTCGACGCTGAGTCGTCCATGCAGGCAATGTTGACAGCAGTAAACATCCATGGCAAGTTAACACCCGACAAGTTTACGGTCGCACACATTCGGGTGAAGCAAGGGGAACGCCATGTTCGGACGGATCGGGCGGTTCGCCGCATCCCATGCGAAGGGGGTGCTGCTGGTCACCGCGCTGCTCGCGGTCGCCGCCGCCGCCCTGGGGGTCACCGCGTTCGGCAAGCTCCAGACAGAGGGGTTCGACGACCCGAACTCGGAGTCGAGCCAGGCGAAGGCGCTGATCGAGAGCCAGTTCGGCGGCGAGAACGACGTCGTGTTCCTGTTCTCGTCCGACACCGGCTCGGTCGACGACCCGGCCGCGATGAACGCCGCGGCCGACCTGGCCGACCGCCTCGCCACCGACCCCGGAATCACCGGTTTCACCTCGTACTTCACGACGAAGGCGCCGCCGATGATCTCGGCGGACGGCCAGTACGCGATCGGCGCCGCGCGGCTCACCGACGAGGGCCACGTCAAGGACCTGCGGGCCGAGTACAGCGACGGCAACGGCCCGATCAACGTCCAGGTGGGTGGTGCGGACGCGATCGGCGTCGACATCAGCGGCCAGGTCGCGAAGGACCTGGCTCTGGCCGAGGCGATCGCGGTGCCGATCATCCTGGTGCTGCTGGTCGTGGTGTTCGGCAGCGTGATCGCGGCGCTGCTGCCGCTGGCGATCGGCACGATTGCCGTGTTCGGCACGTTCGCACTGCTCGCGGTCCTCGGCTCGGTCACCGACGTGTCCGTGTTCGCGATCAACCTGACCACCGCGCTCGGGCTCGGGCTCGCCATCGACTACGCCCTGCTGATGGTGTCCCGGTTCCGCGAGGAGCTGGCGAAGGGCAAGGACACGCCGGAGGCGGTGGTCAACACCGTGGAGACGGCGGGCCGGACGATCGTGTTCAGCGCGCTGACCGTGGCGGTCGCACTCGGTGCGCTGGCGCTGTTCCCGCTGTACTTCCTGCGGTCCTTCGCCTACGCGGGCATGGGCGTGGTGATCATCGCGATGGTGAGCGCGCTGTTCGCACTCCCGGCGATGCTCGCGCTGCTGGGCGAGCGGGTGAACTCGCTGCGCCTGCCGTGGGCGAAGCGGACGCCGACGTCGGTGTCCGCGCTGTGGGCGAAGGTCGCGGGGGCCGCGCTGAAGCGCCCGGTGCTGATGGGCGCGCCGGTGGTGCTCCTGCTGGTGCTGGCCGCGGTGCCGCTGCTGAAGGTGGAGTTCGGCACGCCGGACGACCGGGTGCTGACCGGCTCGGTGGAGACACGGGCGGTCGGCGACGTGCTGCGCGCGGACTTCCCCGGCGACGAGGCGAAGGCCATCCAGCTGGTGACCAGGCACCCGGCGGGGACGACGATCGTCGGCGACTACGCGCTGGAGCTGTCGCGCCTGGCAGGCGTGGAGTCGGTGACGAGCAGCGTCGGCACCTACGCGGACGGGCGCGCGGTGGGCCCTGGCAACGCGGACTTCGCGGCGAAGGACCTGCACCAGCGCATGACGGTTCTGACCGAGTACGACTCGCACTCGACCGAGGGGCAGGCACTCGCGGAGCAGGTGCGCGACATGCCGTCGCGCGGCATGGAGGTGCTGGCGGGCGGTTCGGCGGCCCGGCTCGTGGACAGCAAGGACGCGATCGCGGACAAGCTGCCGCTGGCGGCGGGCATCATCGCGGTGAGCACGTTCATCCTGCTGTTCCTGTTCTCCGGCAGCGTGCTGCAGCCACTGCGCGCCCTGCTGTTCAACGTCATCGGCCTGTCGGCGACGATCGGCCTGATGGTGATGATCTTCCAGGAAGGCTGGCTGGCGTCCTGGCTGGGCTTCACACCGCTACCGCTCGACACGAGCATGCTGGTGCTGCTGTTCTGCGTGGTGTTCGGCCTGTCGATGGACTACGAGGTGTTCGTGCTGAGCCGCATCAAGGAGATGCGTGACCAGGGCGCGGACCTGGGCGAGTCGGTGAAGCAGGGCCTGTCGCGCACAGGCAGGCTGGTGACGATGGCCGCGGTGCTGCTGGCGGTGAGCCTCCTCGCCTTCGGCACGAGTGGGGTCAGCTTCGTCCAGATGTTCGGCATCGGCAGCGGCCTGGCGATCCTCGTCGACGCGACGCTCATCCGGGGCGTGCTGGTGCCGGTCGGCATGCGTGCGCTCGGCAAGGCGGCGTGGTGGTCGCCACCGTTCATGCGGAAGATCCACGACCGCATCGGCCTGCGCGAACACGAACCGGTCTAAGGAGCCAGCGCGGCGCCCAGGGTCTGCGGACTCTGGGCGCCGAGCTGTTCGAGCCAGGCGGTGTCGTGGACGGTGACCGCCCGGTGCGAGTCGCGGCTGAGCCACCCCGCGTCCTGTGCCCGGCTCAGGATCGCGGCCGGCAGTGCGCCTGCGAGGTGCTCACGACGTTCCGTCCAGTCGAGGCATTCCCGGAGCAGCGCTCGCCGCGGCCGCTGGACCTCGATCCCGAGCGAGGCGAAGGTGGCCCACCCGCGCTCGGTGACCGCGAGCCCGTCCCGGTCGCTGATCAGGCCGTCGCCGACGAGCCCGTCCCGCAACGCGACGCCCAGTCGCCCGGCGAGATGGTCGTAGCAGGTGCGGGCGTGGGCCAGTCGACGAGCACGCACGCTTTGCCTGAGCCCACGCGGCGGCTCGGGCCCGGCGAGGTTGGCGAGCCGCTCGATGACGTCGGCGACCTGCGGGCCTGACAGGCGAACGTAGCGGTGGCGGCCTTGCTTGAGAGTGCGGACAAACCCGGCGTCGTGGAGGACGCGGACGTGCTCACTGGCGGTGGAGGTGGCGATGCGGGCGGCGTGCGCCAGCTCGCTGACGGTCCAGGCCCGCCCGTCGATGAGCGCCATACACATCGTCGCGCGGCTCTCATCAGCGAGAACGGCAGCGACTGAGGCAACCGACATGGTGTCGATGGTAGGCAGCCGACGCGTCGGCGACGGCCGAAGTGTGGGGCGCAAGCACATCAATCAACCACCAAGGGGTTGGCGACGATCCATGCCAACCCCCAGCCACACCTCTTCCCGGCGGCCCAGTCCTGGCCCGGACCGGACCCGCTCACAGAGAAGCGATCAACCGCTCCACACGCTCGTCCACCGCACGGAACGGGTCCTTGCACAGCACCGTCCGCTGTGCCTGGTCGTTCAGCTTGAGGTGCACCCAGTCCACCGTGAAGTCGCGGCCGGCCTGTTGAGCGGCGGCGATGAAGTCGCCGCGTAGCTTCGCCCGGGTGGTCTGTGGCGGGGTGTCCTTGGCGGCCTCGATCTCGCCGTCATCGGTCACGCGCGCCACGAGGTCCTTGCGCTGCAACAGGTCGAAGATGCCGCGGCCACGGCGGATGTCGTGGTACGCCAGGTCGAGTTGGGCGATGCGCGGGGAGGACAGCTCCATGCCGTGCTTGGCCTGGTAGCGCTCGACCAGCCGGTGTTTGATGGCCCAGTCGATCTCGCGGTCGATGCGGGACAGGTCCTGGGCCTCGACCGCGTCGAGGGTGCGGCCCCACAGTTCGATGACGCGGTCGGCTATCGGGTCCGGGCCGCGCTTCTCGACGTGCTCCTTCGCGCGGGAGAAGTACTCGCGCTGGATGTCCAGGGCCGATGCCTCGCGGCCGCCTGCCAGGCGGACCAGGCGGCGACCGGTGAGGTCGTGGCTGATCTCGCGGATGGCGCGGATCGGGTTGTCCAGGCTGAAGTCCCGGAACTGGACGCCGTCCTCGATCATCTCCAGGACCAGGTTCGCGCTGCCGACCTTCAGCAGCGTGGTGGCCTCGGCCATGTTCGAGTCGCCCACGATGACGTGGAGCCTGCGGTAGCGCTCGGCGTCCGCGTGGGGTTCGTCACGGGTGTTGATGATCGGGCGGGACCTCGTCGTCGCCGAGGACACGCCTTCCCAGATGTGTTCCGCGCGCTGCGACAGGCAGTACACGGCGCCACGCGGGGTCTGCAGGACCTTGCCCGCGCCGCAGATCAGCTGGCGCGTGACCAGGAACGGCAGGAGCACGTCCGCGATCCGCGAGAACTCACCCGCGCGGGTGACCAGATAGTTCTCGTGGCAGCCGTACGAGTTGCCCGCCGAGTCGGTGTTGTTCTTGAACAGGAAGATGTCGCCGCCGATGCCCTCGTCCGCCAGCCGCCGCTCGGCGTCGACGAGCAGGTCCTCGAGGATCCGCTCACCCGCCTTGTCGTGCGTGACCAGCTGTACCAGGTCGTCGCACTCCGCGGTGGCGTACTCGGGGTGCGAGCCGACATCGAGGTAGAGACGCGAGCCGTTGCGCAGGAACACGTTCGAGGAACGTCCCCAGGACACCACTCGCCGAAACAGGTACCGCGCGACCTCATCCGGGCTCAGCCTGCGCTGTCCGTGGAAGGTACAGGTCACGCCGAACTCGGTTTCGATGCCGAAGATCCGCCGCTGCATCCCTTCAGCCTAGGCGCTTCCCGGCCGGAGATCTCCTGGCCGCTCCGAGGTGAGATGAACGCGTCATCGAATAACTCCTCATCAGGCCTCGTCGGATCCGGTCGGCTCCGACTCGGTGGGTTCTTCCGGCTGCTCCGCCGACTCGGATGATTCGGACGGCAGCAGGGCGGTGAGCGCGGCACCCTCGATGCGGCGGAACGCCCGCTTGGGGCGGCCCCGGTCGAGGACCGCGACCTCGAGCTTGCCGATGCCGTTGTCGCCGTTGGTGACCCCGGCGGACAGCGCCGCGACCGCGAACGCGAGCGCGGCCTCCAACGACATGTCCTCCTCGTAGGTCTCCTTCATCTTGTTCGAGATCGGCTCCGTCTGACCGCCCATGACCAGGTACGACGGCTCGTCCACGATCGAACCGTCGTAGGTCAGGCGGTACAGCTGGTCGCCTGCCGCGGTCGCCCCGACCTCGGCAACGCACAGCTCCACCTCGAACGGCTTGAGCTGGTCGGAGAACACCGAGGCCAGGGTCTGGGCGTACACGTTGGCGAGCTGGCGCGCCGACACGTCCCGCGGGTCGTTCGCGAGGCCCCACAGGTCGACGTGGCGGATGCCACCCCTGCGCAGGCCGTCGTACTCGCTGTAGCGGCCGGTGGCGGCGAAGCCGATCCGGTCGTAGATCTCGGAGACCTTGTGCAGCGTCGCCGACGGATTCTCGGCGACGAACAGCACGCCGCCCGAGTACTTGAGCGCCACCACACTGCGGCCCCGGGCGATGCCCTTGCGGGCATACTCCGAGCGGTCCCGCATCAACTGCTCGGGTGAGGCGTACAGCGGCATCGTCACGGTGGGGGCTCCTCGTCTCTCTTGTCTCGGGTCGGCCGCGTCAGCCGCGCGGCTGGCTGGTCCGCTCGGCCACGACGGCCTCGGCGACCGCGGCCGCCTCTTCCTCGGGCACCGGGACCGCGCCCTCGGCCGCCGTGATGGTCACGATGCTCGGGTAGATCTTGCGTGCCAGGTCGGGGCCGCCGGTCGCCGAGTCGTCGTCGGCGGCGTCGTAGAGCGCCTCGACCGCGTTGTGGATCGCGGTGTCCTTGTCGCTGTCCGGGTCCCACAGCTTCTTGAGCGCCGAGCGCGCGAACAGCGAACCGGAACCCACGCCGTGGAAGCCCGCCCGCTCCTCGTACCGGCCGCCGACCACGTCGAACGACACGATCCGCCCCGCGGTGTCCGGGTCGGGCGCGTCGACGTCGAAGCCGACGAACAGCGGCAGCACGGCGAGGCCCGCCATGGCGCCGTCGAGGTTGCCGCGGACCAGCGCCGCGAGCTTGTTCGTCTTGCCGTCCAGGGACAGCGGGACGCCCTCGATCTTCTCGTAGTGCGACAGCTCCACCTGGTAGACGCGGACCATCTCCAGCGCGAGCCCCGCCGTGCCCGCGATGCCCACCGCGGAGTAGGAGTCGGTCACGACGACCTTGTCCATGTTGCGGTGGGAGATGAGGTTGCCCGACGTGGCACGCCGGTCACCGGCGATCAGCACGCCGCCCTTGAACGTGATCGCGACGATCGTGGTGCCGTGCGGCGGCTGCTGGGCCAGGTCCGCCGCGTTCCGCACGCGTACCGGCTCCTCGATGCCCAGGCCGGAGGTCCCCGGCAGCAGGTGCGGAGCCTGCACACGCAGGAAGTCGATGAACGAGGACGTCTCGGCGGTCATGTAGGCAGCCGGGAGCGCGGCGCCCGGCATGGCGCGGGATGAGGTGTTTTCCATGCCTCTTTCTGTCCTGTCGGCGGGGAGGAGGACGGTGCGGGAACTACCCCGCTACTCGCCGCCCTTTTGCACGTACGCGCGGACGAAGTCTTCGGCGTTCTCCTCGAGCACGTCGTCGATCTCGTCCAGGATGGTGTCGACGTCCTCGCCGAGCTTCTCCCTGCGTTCCTGGCCGGCAGGGGCCGCGCCGTCGACGTCTTCGTCGCCGTCACCGCCGCCTTGCCGCTGAGTCTGTTCCTGAGCCATCTCGCCTCCCGGTATCGGGACTGGTTGCCGTCAAGATTACCGACCGGCACTGACATTTTCGCGGACCATCCGGCTGATGATCAGGTTCGCTGTACGCGAACTGTGCTCGATGGCTCGCTCCGCATGCTCCGCTCCCGGCTATTTCCGCGTGGTTCCGGTGAGCGCGTCGACCAGTTCCTCCGCGGTCGCGGACGCCTCGATGAGCTCGCCGACGTGCGACTTGGTGCCCCGGAGCGGCTCCAGCGTCGGGATCCGCACCAGCGACTCCCTGCCGAGATCGAAGATCACCGAGTCCCACGACGCCGCCGCGATCGCGTTCGGGTAGCGCTCGAGGCAGCGGCCGCGGAAGAACGCCCTGGTGTCGTGCGGCGGCGTGGTGATGGCCGCCTGGACCTCCTCCTCGGTGACGAGCCGCTTCATCGACCCCCGGGTGACGAGCCGGTTGTACAGGCCCTTGGCCAGCCGGACGTCGGAATACTGCAGGTCGACGAGGTGCAGGCGGGGCGAGTTCCAGTTGAGGCCGTCGCGGGCGCGGAAGCCCTCGAGCAGCCGGAGCTTGGCCGGCCAGTCGAGCCGGTCGGCGCACTCCATGGGGTCGCGGCCGAGCGCGTCGAGGATGTCGCCCCACGTCTGCAGGACGTTCATCGACACCTCGTCCTGCTCGGTGCGCTCGATGTTCTGCGTGATCATCTCGTGGTAGGCGGCCTGGATGTCGAGACCCGTGAACTTGCGCCCGTTGGCCAGTTCGACGGTCGCCTTCAACGTGGGATCGTGACTCAGCGTGTGCACCGCGCGGACCGGGTCCGCGAGCTTCAAAGCGTCGAAACGGACTCCAGCCTCGATCAAGTCGAGCACCAGCGCCGTTGTACCGACCTTCAAGTACGTGGACGTTTCGGCCAGGTTCGCGTCGCCGATGATGACGTGCAGACGGCGGTACTTGTCCGCGTCGGCGTGCGGCTCGTCGCGCGTGTTGATGATGCCGCGCTTCAGCGTGGTCTCCAGGCCGACCTCGACCTCGATGTAGTCGGCGCGCTGGGAAAGCTGGAAGCCGGCCTCCTCCCCCGCCGCGCCGACGCCGACGCGGCCCGACCCGACCACGACCTGCCGCGAGGCGAAGAACGGCGTGAGGCCCGCGATGACGGCCGTGAACGGGGTGTTGCGGGCCATCAGGTAGTTCTCGTGGGTGCCGTAGCTCGCGCCCTTGCCGTCCACGTTGTTCTTGTACAGCTGCAGCCGCGGCTGGCCGGGCACGGTGGCGGCCCGCATGGCCGCCTCCTCCATGACCCGTTCGCCCGCCTTGTCCCAGATGACGGCGTCGCGGGCGTTGGTGACCTCGGGCGCGGAGTACTCCGGGTGCGCGTGGTCGACGTAGAGGCGGGCGCCGTTGGTGAGGATGACGTTGGCCGCGCCGAGGTCCTCGACCTCGGGGTCGGTCGGCGGCATGCCGGGTGCGCCGAGGTCGAAGCCCCTGGCGTCACGCAAGGGGGACTCGACCTCGTAGTCCCAGCGGGCCCGGCGGGCGCGGGGGATGTCCGCGGCGGCCGCGTAGGCGAGTACGACCTGGGTGGAGGTCAGTACCGGGTTGGCGGCGGCATCCCCTGGCACGGCGATGCCGTATTCGACCTCGGTACCCATGATCCTGCGCATGTCACCAGCCTACGGGGACGTACTCACTCCGCGTCGACAGCCACGCATTCGGTGCGGCCGCTGGTGAGGTGGAACCGCACGCCGTCAGGCCTGTCGGGCCGGTCCGGCTGGGCCCAGAAGCTGATGTGGACCGTGAACGTCGTTCCGCTCGCGCGCGACCGCAGCTCCAGGTCGACCTCCCGATGACCCCTGCTGTCGACGCCCTCCTCGCGTGTGACGACCTCCCAGACCGGCACGGCGTCGACGAGCCGGTCGGCGGTCGGGCCGAGGTCGTCGTCGCTGGTCGCCTCCGCGAGGACCACGTCGTACTGGGACCACCTGGCGCCACTGCGCTCACCCGCGGCACAGCCCGAGTACGTGCGCGGCTCCTCCTCCGCGACGTACCTGCCCTCCTTCGGGCGAAGCCGCAGGTCACGAGTGATGCCGGCGAGTGTCTCCTCGACCTCGTCGAGCATCTCGCCGAGCCGTTCGCCCTGCGTGCCGGTCGGCTCCGGCACCGACACGGCGGGCAGGTCCATCTCGGCGCGCCGGTAGCCGGTGCAGTCCTTCTCCACCATCATCCGCGCGGTGCCGTCCCGCACGACGACGTCGACGGTCTCGCCGAACTGGTGGTGGTTGACCATGACGAGCGTGCCGTCCTCGGCGCGTTCCGGCTGCCAGCCGAGCTTCGCCCCGGCCGCCCGCACGGCCTCCGGCGACCCGTCGAAACGTGCCTCCAGGCGCCAGCGGTGGTCGTCCGGCGGGTCGGCGAGCGGGTCGGTGTTGCACGTCTCACCCGTGAACGTCGCGTCCACGTCCGGGTCGACGGCCGTCAGCAGCGCCAGAACGCCCTGCTGGACGTGCTCCGGCACGTCGATCGGCTTCTCTTCCTCGGTACAACCCGCGAGTGCTGTGACCGCGAGCATCGCCATGACCAGTGATTTCCCCCTGCGCACCGGGGGATCCAATCACGCCCAGGCGAGATCCGAGCGGTGTTTCCAGTAGTCGGCGGGCGCCTCGGCGAGCTCGGGCAGCGCCGCGTGCGGCACCGACTCCGCCGCGAGGTTGCTCGCGAGCTGGTGGGTGCCCGCCGCGCCGGACAACACGGTGTCGGCCCACGGCTGTGCCAGCACGGCGGCCAGTGCGACCGCGTCCGGGCCCACGTCCAGGGACTTCGCCAGCGCGGCCACCGGTTCCGGCGGTTCGACCGCGAGCCTGCCGTTGGCCAGCGCCTCCTTGACGAGCACGTGCGCGCCCGCGGCGTGCGCCTCGGCGAGGGCGGGGCCCGCGGAGGGCTCCAGGAGGTTCCAGGTCGACTGTACCGCGGTGAAGACGGGCTTCCCGTGGCGTTCCAGCGCCAGCGCCCTGCGCACCACGGACGCCTGCTCGGGGCCGGACGTCGAGAAGCCGACCCGCACCGGCAAGGCCGCCAGCGCGTCCTGCAGCGCCAGGTCGTCGAACAGCGGGCTGTCCGGGGTCAGCGAGTGCACCTGGTACAGCGCGAGCCGGTCGCCGAGCAGGGCGGTGCTCTCCGTCCACTGCGTGCGGAACCGGTCGAGCGTGTGGGACTTCTCCTCGTGCACGGCCGCGTCGAGCCGCCAGCCACCCACGTAGGCGTAGCCCCACTTGCTGGACACCGTCACACCGGACGGCGCCCTGGAGTCCAGCCAGCCCGCCAGGAACTCCTCAGCCAGCCCGTAGGAGCGGGCCACGTCCACCCAGCGGACACCGGCGGCGTACGCGGCGTCCAGCACCGCCCACGACGCGTCCCGCATGGCCGCCACAGAACGAGAAGGCGGCAGCTCGGACCGGCCGACGTTGATGTACGCCGGCCGGCCGAGTGCCGCCAATCCCAGTCCGAGCCGCACCTACAGGTACTGCCCCGTGTTCGTCGCCGTGTCGATCGCCCGACCCGACTCCTGGTTCTTCCCCGTGACGAGGGTGCGGATGTACACGATCCGCTCCCCCTTCTTGCCGGAGATACGCGCCCAGTCGTCCGGGTTCGTGGTGTTCGGCAGGTCCTCGTTCTCCGCGAACTCGTCAACGATCGCGTCCAGCAGGTGCTGCACGCGCAGGCCGGGCTGCTTGGTCTCCAGCACCGACTTGATCGCCGCCTTCTTCGCCCGGTCCACGATGTTCTGGATCATCGCGCCCGAGTTGAAGTCACGGAAGTACAGGACCTCCTTGTCCCCGTTGGCGTACGTGACCTCGAGGAACCGGTTCTCCTCCGTCTCCTCGTACATGCGCTCGACGGTGTGCTGGATCATCGCGTCGATCGTGGCCTTCGGGTCCCCGCCGAACTCGGCGAGGTCCTCGGCGTGGATCGGCAGGTTCCGCGTCAGGTACTTCGTGAAGATGTCCCGCGCGGCTTCCGCGTCCGGCCGCTCGATCTTGATCTTGACGTCCAGCCGGCCTGGCCGCAGGATCGCCGGGTCGATCATGTCCTCGCGGTTGGAGGCACCGATCACGATGACGTTCTCGAGGCCCTCGACACCGTCGATCTCGCTGAGCAGCTGCGGCACGATCGTGGTCTCGACGTCCGAGGAGACACCGCTGCCGCGGGTCCGGAAGATCGAGTCCATCTCGTCGAAGAACACGATGACCGGTGTGCCCTCCGATGCCTTCTCCCGCGCCCGCTGGAAGATCAGGCGGATGTGCCGCTCGGTCTCACCGACGAACTTGTTGAGCAGCTCAGGGCCCTTGATGTTGAGGAAGTACGACTTGGCCTCGTGCGCCTTGCCGTCACCCCGCGCCGCCGCCACCTGCTTGGCCAGCGAGTTCGCCACCGCCTTCGCGATGAGCGTCTTGCCGCAGCCGGGCGGACCGTAGAGCAGGACGCCCTTCGGCGGCCGCAGCTCGTACTCGCGGAACAGGTCCGCGTGCAGGAACGGCAGCTCCACCGCGTCGCGGATCTGTTCGATCTGCCGGAACAGGCCACCGATGTCCTCGTAGCGGACGTCCGGCACCTCCTCCAGCACCAGGTCCTCGACCTCGGCCTTCGGCACCCGCTCGTAGGCGTAGCCCGACTTCGAGTCCACCAGCAGCGAGTCACCCGGCTTCAGGGGGGCGTCCCGCAACGGGTCGGCGAGCCAGACCACGCGCTCCTCGTCGGCGTGCCCGACCACGAGCGCGCGCATCGGCGGCGAGTCGTCCGCCTCCGCGAGCAGTTCCCGCAGTGTGGACACCTCGCCGATGCGCTCGAACGAGCCTGCCTCGACGATGGTGAGCGCCTCGTTCAGCCGCACGGACTGCCCTCGGCGCAGGTCACCCACCTCGACCGCGGGTGAGCAGGCCACCCGCATCTTCCGGCCTGCCGTGAACACGTCCACGGTGCCGTCCTCGTGTCCCTGCAGGAACACGCCATAGCCGCTGGGCGGCTGCGCGAGGCGGTCGACCTCCTCCCGGAGCGCGAGGAGCTGACTCCTCGCCTCCCGTAGGGTCTCGACCAGCTTGGAGTTACGCTCAGTCAACTGGCTGACCCGCTCCGACGCCTCGGCGAGCCGCTGCTCAAGCAGGCGGGCATGCCGAGGCGAGTCCGTCAGTTTCCGGCGCAGCAGCGCTACTTCCTCTTCGAGGAACCGGATCTGGGCAGCTTCCGACGGTTCGTGCCCAGAAGCCGCCTCCGGTCCAGCGCCGTGCTCGTCAGCCTCCTCTGGCCGACCACCGGGACGATCGTGCTGCATGTCGGCACCTCCTCCCGAAATTCTTCCTACCCCCACGGTACCGGTGTAGACCGACAAAGTAAGACCATCCACATCTCGGAACCGTCGCGTAGCACCGTGGAAACGGTCACCGTCGGAAGTGGATTAGGCCATCTCGGCGCATAGCGGCACCACCCACCCGCTACGGTGCGTCAGGTAGTCGTCCGATGATGGAGCCGTCGGCGGCAACTCGGAGACTTGGCGATGGGGTCGCCACGGAAAAGGGAGATACACGCGATGTCGCAACCGCCGCAGCAGCCGGGGCAATGGGGCGGGCAGCCCGGGTGGGGACAGCAGCCCGGCCCAGGTCAGCAGCCTGGCGGCTACCCGCAGCAGGGTGGTTACCCACAGCAGGGCGGATATCCGCAGCAGGGCGGCTACCCCCAGTCCGGGCCGCAGCCGCAGCAGCAGAACCCGTACGGGCAACAGCCGCAATTCGGACAGCAGCAGCCCTACGGTCAACAGGGTGGCTACGGTTACCCGCCGCAGAAGAAGAGCCCCATGCCGTGGATCCTCGCCGGTGGCGGCGTGGTCGTGGTGGCCGTCGTGGTGGTGCTCATCATCGTCCTCACCGGTGGCGGCGGCTCCAGCAGTCCTCAAGAGCTGGCCGACTCGGCCGTCAGCGCGGTGAACGGCGAGGACTACGACGCCCTCGCCGACCTGACCTGCGCCGCGAACAAGGAAGACGTCAAGCAGAACGTCGACCCCGGTGAGATCGACCCGGCGCTCAAGGACGTCAAGGTCGAGTACACCTTGGGTGAGGTGCAGGAAAACGGTGACTCGGCGACCGCCGACGTCTCGATGAAGCTCACCAACCTGCCCGAGGAGTACGCCAGCGCGATGCCGGAGAGCATCTCCGCGACCTTGAACATGAAGAAGGACGGCGGGGACTGGTGCATCACCGGCCTCGACATGGGCGGCGCGGACGGCTGACGTAACGAAATGATCAAGCGGCCGTCGTCCGGGCGTGTCCCGGCGGCGGCCGCTGTCTTGGGTCTTGCTTACGATGGGCACCGTCGACGGAATTGTCGGGAACGGACGGCGCGCCGGCTCCGTCTCTAGTGCAGCACGTGCGTGAGGAGTTCGGGGCCGAAGATGACGTATCCACCGCAACAGCCGGGCCAGCAGGGCCAGCCGGGCCAGTACGGCCAGTCGTCCTACCAGGGTCTCGGCAGCTACTCCGGTGGTGGTCAGGGCGGGCCGGCCGGGCCGGGCGGGCGGAACACCGGCAAGATCATCGCGATCGTCGTGATCGCGGTCCTGGTGCTCGGCGGCGGCGGTGTCGCGACCTACTTCCTCACCAGGGACAGCGGGAGTTCGAGCAACGACGCGTCCTCCGATCGGACCAACCGCGACAACTCGAACAACACGGGCAGCGACCAGACCCCGTCCGACGACGCGTCATCGGATCGTGACCAGGATCAAGAGTCCGACGAGTCTGACGCGAGCAACACTCCGGACGACGTGCGCGATGACTACATGGCCGCATACGAGAACAAGGACTTCGCCGACGTGGTCGACAGCGCCTGCCGGGCGTACAAGACCAAGTTCGGCACCGACACCTCGGAGCTGGAGACCAAGCTCGAGGGCTATGACATCTCCGCGTCGCCGGACGGGGAAGCGGAGATCGACAGCGAACACCCGGACACCGCCACCGCGAAGATCGACCTGACGCTCGTCGGCGACGGTCAGACGCAGGAGCCGAAGATCCTCATCAAGATCGTGCAGGAGAGCGGCGAGTGGCGGTTCTGCGGCGAAGGCACCGCCTGACCATCTGTACCCGACCATCGGAGCCCAGTAATGACGTACCCGCCGCAGCCGGGACAGCCCGACCCGTACGGCCAGCAGAACCCGTACGGCCAGCAAGGACAGCCCGGCCAGGGTCAGCCGGGACAGTACGGTCAGCAGCCGGGCCAGCCGGGCCAGCCGGGCCAGCCGGGCCAGCCGGGACAATACGGTCAGCCGGGTCAGCAAGGTCAGCCGGGCCAGTACGGCCAGCAGCCCCAGCAGCAGGGCGGACAGTACGGTCAGTACGGCCAGACCAGCCAGTTCGGCACGGACCCCTACGGCCAGCAGCAGCAGTACGGCGGCCAGCCCGGCTACCCGGGCGGTGAGCCGCCGAAGAGCAAGCGCGGCATGATCATCGCGATCGTCGTGGCCGCGGTGCTGCTGATCGGCGGCGGCCTCACCGCGTTCCTCCTGCTCAACAAGGACGACGAGGGCGGCGGGAACGCGACGCAGAACACCGAGAGCACGCAGACGGACGAGCCGTCCGAGGAGCCCACCGCCGAGGAGCCCACGTCCGAGGACGCGCCCACCTCCGAGGAGGAGCCGAGCGGCGGCGACGAGGCCGAGCTGACCGCGACCGCCCAGGAGTACGCGGACGCGGTCAACAACTCCGACGAGGCCGCGGCGACCGCGCTGACCTGCGCGAAGACCGGCGGGGGCACGATGTACGACACCCTCGCGGGCCAGGCGACCGCAGAGGTCGGCAAGGTCACCACGATCAGCGAGGGCCTGGCCACCGTCGACATGACCGTGGCGGGTGCCTCCGGGCAGGCGATCCCGCTGCCGTTCGAGTACAAGGACGGAGCCTGGTGTGTCACGATCTGACGAGGACCCGAAGGAGTCCCCGGCAGAGACTGAGACAGCGACCACCGGGACAACGACCACCGGGACAACGACAGAACCCGCGCCCGCGGGGCGGAACAAGGTTCTGCTCGCGTCCGTGGCCGCGGTGGTCGTGCTCGTCGTGGCCGGTGTCGTCGTCTACCTGCTGACCAGGGACGACTCACCCGAGAACGCGGCAGAGGGCGGGGACGTCCCGACCATCACCGGCTCGGCCGCACCGACGACCCCGGGCGACACCACGGGCGCCTCCGTGGCGCCGCCTGCCACCGCGACCGGGGCGACCGGAGCGCCGGGAACCCCGGCGGAGGCCGACGCGGCCGGGACGGTCGCCGAGCAGGCCGCGGCGGCGATCTCCACCGCCGACATCGACGCGCTCAACAAGATGTCGTGCGACCCGTCCAACCCCGCGACGGAGGAAACCTTCCCCGCCGACGCGAGGGCCAAGGTCGTGGGTGAGCCCAAGATCAACGGCGACACGGCGACCATCGACCTCGAGCTGACCATCGCGAACAGTGAGCCCGCCGTCGTGCCCATGCCGCTGACCAAGAAAGACGGGCGCTGGTGCATCCCGTCCTGACGAGCTGCCCATAACAACACTGCCGCCGGTCCTGGCCCTGGGGTCAGGACCGGCGGCAGTGTTGGTCAGGGCTGGCGACAGTGTTTGTCAGGGCTGGCGCCCCCGGCGCTGCGGTCTCGGCGTCACCACACCGTCGGCGAGCCTGCGGGCCGTCAGCAGGAACGCCGTGTGCGCCTGCATCCGGTGTTCCGGCCGCACCGCCAGTCCGACCACGTGCCATGGCCGCATGAGCGTCTCCCACGCCTCCGGCTCGGTCCAGCACTGCTGCTCACGCAGGGCCTCGGTGACCCGCGACAGCTGCGTCGTCGTCGCCACGTACACCACGAGCACACCGCCCGGGATGAGGTTCGCCGCCACCGTCGGCAGCACCTCCTCCGGCGAGAGCATGTCCAGGATGACGCGGTCGACCTCCCCCTCGTGGGTGGCCAGGTCACGCACGCGCAGGTCCCAGTTCTTGGGTTCCTCGCCGAAGAACGAGGTCACGTTGCGGACGGCGTGCACGGCGTGGTCGTCCCGTACCTCGTACGAGATCACGTGCCCCTCCGGGCCCACCGCACGCAGCAGCGAGCAGGTGAGCGCACCGGATCCCGCGCCTGCCTCCAGCACGCGGGCGCCGGGGAAGATGTCGCCCCACATCACGATCTGCCCGCTGTCCTTCGGGTAGATCACCTGCGCGCCACGCGGCATCGAGAGCACGTAGTCGGCCAGGCGCGGCCGCAGGGCCAGGTAGCCGGTGCCACCCACCGAGGTGACCACCGAGCCCTCCGGCCGACCGATGAGGTCGTCGTGGGCCACCGCCCCACGGTGGGTGTGGTACTGCTCGCCCTCCGCGAGCACGAGCGTGTAATGCCGTCCCTTCGGATCGGTGAGCTGTACCCGGTCGCCCACCCGAAACGGCCCGCTCGCCCTGACCTCCGTCACCCGAATCCCGCTCCATCTCGTTCCCGCGTGTTACCAACCGCGAGATAGTCGCAGAGACCCGCGACGGTCCGTTGTCGGGGACCGCTACTACCCTGGCGAGCGCCCACGCAGCCGGTGATCATCAGGGGAGATCATGACGTACCCACCGCAGCAGCCCGGCCCGTACGGTCCACAGGACCCGTACGGTCAGCAGAACCCGTACGGCCAGCAACCCCAGTACGGGCAGCAACCGCAGTACGGGCAGCAACCGCAGCAGTGGGGTCAGCAGCCGGAGTGGGGCCAGCAGCCCGGCTTCCCGGCCGGCCCACCGCCGAAGAAGTCGAAGACCGGGCTGATCGTCACGCTGGTGATCGTGGGCGTGCTGGTGCTGGGTGGTGGCGGTGTCGCCGCGTTCCTGCTGCTCAAGGACGACGGCGGCGGCGGGGGCGGGAGCGAGGCGAGCCCGCGCGCGGCGGCGGACTCGTTCGTCAAGGAGCTGGGTACCGCGGTCAGCATGAGCCCGGCGGACGCGACCCTGGACAAGGTCAAGCCGCTGATGTGCGCCGACGACTACGACGAGCTGAACAGCGAGCTGCAGGACGCGAAGAAGGAAGGCGACGCGAAAGAGAAGCCGGACAAGACGACCTTCGCCGTCTCCAACTTCAAGGAGGAGGGCGAGGGCGCCACGTTCGACATGACGCAGAAGCGCGGCGACGACGAGCGCGACCCGATGAAGATGGACGTCAAGAAGGAGGACGGTCACTTCGTCGTCTGCGGCCTCTACCAGCGGGACAGCCCCGGCGGCAGCGAGGGCACGGACAGCACGTCGAGCGGCAGCGAGGACGGACCGGCCAACACCGGCTCGATCCCGAACCCGATCCCGAAGTCGAGCAACTAGTAGCGGTGGCGCGGGGTCAGGCTGGCCCGCAGGTCGTCCCTGTGCAGGACACCGGCCGGCCTGCCCTCCGCGTCGACCACCAGGAACTGCCACGCCGCTGTCTCCTGGACGCGCTCGGCGATGTCCTCGCCCGGATCCGAGTCCAGGAGCACCGACTCGGGCCGGATCGGCTCGGCCGCCTGTTCGGCGGGCGCCATCGGGGACCGTTCCGCCAGGCGTTCGGCGGCGACCGGGTCCAGCAGGCCCGCCGCGACCCCGTCGGCGCGCACCAGCACCACGCCTCGGCCCGCGGCGGCACTGAGCGCGTCGGCCACCGGGCTCTCGGCCGGTAGCTGGAGGATCGGGCGGACGAGGTCGGCGAGCGCGAGCCCGTCCGGCCAGGTCCTGCGCTGGTCGGCGGCGAGCTCACCCCGCGCCCCGGACACCACGAACCACGCGGTGAGCGCACATACGCCCAAGCGCAGCCAGCGGTCCGGGCTCTCGTTGGCGAGCCCCCACAGGGCCCACAGCATCAGCAGGCCGGCGACGAGCCAGCCGCCGACGACCGCGGCGCGGGTGCCGATCCCCCGATCCCCCGACACGGCCCAGACACCCGCGCGGAGCAGGCGGCCGCCGTCCAGCGGAAGGCCGGGGAGGATGTTGAACACGGCGACGGCCACGTTGGCGACCGCGCACTCGAGCACCAGCAGCCAGACCGGTCCCTCGGCGGGCATGAACAGCAGCACCAGACCGCAGAGCCCGGCGAGGACCGCGGACACAGCGGGGCCCGCGGCCGCGATCAGGCCTTCCTGGGACGGTTTGCGCGGCGTCCTGCTGATCTCGGCGAGCCCGCCGAGCAGGAACAGCCGGAGCCTGCGGACCGGGATGCCCAGGTGCAGGGCGACGACGCAGTGCCCCAGCTCGTGGGCGAGCACGGAAGCGCCGAGGAGTACGGCGAACGCCGCCGCGAGCGAGATCGACACGACCGCGTCCGCGTTCGGCAGGAAGCGCTCGACCAGCGGCGCGTAGAGCACGATGATCGCGACCGACCCGACCCACCACGACGGGGACAGGAGCACGGGCACGCCACGGAACCGGAAGAGCACCAGGCCCGGATCGCGCTCCGCCCAGTCCGGTCCGTTGGTCATGCGAAGCAGGGTATGCGGAATCGTGTGGGAAAGCCGTGTGAGGGACATACCTGGTACACCTCCGCCGGGATTGTCGGTGGTACGGCCTAGGGTCTTGGGCATGACGGAAACCCCAGCCGCGATCCTCGAGGAGGTCGTGCCGCGACCGCGGCGGCCCGCGTTGTCGCCGTCGCGGGCCGGTGACTTCAAGCAGTGCCCGTTGCTCTACCGCTTCCGCGCGGTGGACCGGTTGCCGGAGACGCCGTCGGTCGCGCAGGTGCGCGGGATCGTCGTGCACGCGGTGCTGGAGGAGCTGTTCGCGTTGCCCGCGGCGGAGCGGGTGCCCGCCCGGGCGCACGCGCTGCTCGGCCCGGTGTGGGAGCGGCTGAGGGAGGAGCGGCAGGAGTTCGCCGACCTGTTCCCCACCGACGACAGCCAGGACCACTGGCTGGAGACGGCGGCACGGTTGATCGACGGGTACTTCACGCTGGAGGACCCGCGCCGCCTGGACCCCGAGGCGCGTGAGCTGCTGGTGGAGACCGAGCTGGCGTCGGGGGTGCTGCTGCGCGGCTACATCGACCGGCTGGACGTCGCGCCGACGGGTGAGATCCGGGTCGTCGACTACAAGACCGGCACGGCGCCCCGCGAGATCGGCGAGGCGAAGGCGCTGTTCCAGATGAAGTTCTACGCGCTGGTGCTGTGGCGGCTGCGCGGCGTGGTGCCCAAGCAGCTGCAGCTGATGTACCTTGCCGACCGCCAGTCCCTGCGGTACACCCCGGACGAGGCGGAGCTGCAACGCTTCGAACGCACCCTCGACGCGGTGTGGCAGGCCATTCTCCGCGCCGGCAAGACGGGTGACTTCCGCCCGAACAAGAGCAGGCTGTGCGACTGGTGCTCACACCAGGCCCTGTGCCCGGAGTTCGGCGGCACCCCACCCGACTACCCGGGCTGGCCGGAACCCGACCCGGGCGAGGAAACCGTTGTGGACAGGGCGGACTGATGTTCTACGAACCACTCGGCGACGGCCGGTACCAGTCCACTGTGCACACCACGGGTCCGTGGTCGCCGCTCACCCAGCACCTCGGCCCGCCGTCGGCGCTGCTGGTGCGCGCGATGGAACAGCTGCCGTCCGCGGCGCCCATGTCGATCGCGCGGGTCACGGTGGAGATCCTGGGCCCGGTGCCGGTGGCGGAGCTGACGGTCACCGCGGCCGTGGACCGCCCCGGCCGATCGGTGGAACTGCTGAGCGCCGAGTTGTCCGCCGACGGACGGGTCGCGGTGCGTGCGCGGGCATGGCGGATCGTCCGTTCGGACACGACCGCGGTGGCCGCGGAGATCGACACGCGGCTGCCGCCGCCCGAGGACGGGCGAGTGATGACGCGGCCGGAAGGCTGGGGCGCCGGGTACCTGGACGTCATGGAGTGGCGGGCGTTGAAGGGTTCGCTCGGTGAGCCGGGGCCCGCGACGGTGTGGGCCCGGCAGGGTGTTCCTCTGGTGGGCACCGAGGAACCGACGGGCCTGCAGCGGTTGCTGACGGTGGCGGATTCGGGGAACGGGGTGTCCAACCGGTTGGATCCGCGGAAGTGGCTGTTCATCAACTCCGATCTGACGGTGCACGTGCACCGGGAGCCTGTCGGTGAGTGGATCGCGTTGGACGCGGCTACGGCCATCGGGCCGGACGGTTTTGGGACCGCGGTGTCCGTCCTGCATGACGTGCAGGGGGCGGTGGGGCGGGGGGCGCAGGCTTTGCTGGTGCGGCCTCAGTGATTTTGAGGTGCCTTCGCAACGGAGGCCGGGCCCTCGTCGGCCCGGCCTCCGGTCACGTCAGGAGCGTCAGAGGCGGCAGGAACGGATGTCCGACGCCAGAACCGCCCTCGCGCCCAGTGCGGCCAACCGGTCCATCACCACGTTGGCCTCCTTCCGGGAGACCATCGCTCGCACGGCCACCCAGTCCGGCGAGGCCAGCGGCGCCACCGTCGGCGACTCGAGCCCAGGAGTCACCGTGATGGCTTCGTCCAGCAGGGACTTCGGGCAGTCGTAGTCGAGCATCATGTACTGCTGCGCGAACACGACGCCCTGCAGCCGGCCGGTCAGCTGGTCCTTCGCCGGGGAGTCGGCGGCGTTCGTGCCGTGCACCAGGACGCCTTCGGACTCGCAGATCGGGTCGCCGAAGACGGTCAGGTTGTGCTGGCGGAGGGTGCGGCCCGAATCCACCACGTCGGCCACCGCGTCCGCCACGCCCAGTTGGACCGAGATCTCCACGGCACCGTCCAGGCGAATGACCGTCGCTGTGATGCCGCGGGCAGCCAGGTCCTGCTTCACCAGGTTCGGGTACGACGTGGCCAGGCGCTTGCCCTCCAGGTCGCCGACCTTCCAGTCCGTGCCCGCGGGGGCGGCGTACCGGAATGTGGACGCGCCGAAGCCCAGCGGGAGGCGTTCGGCCACCTGGGCGCGGGACTCCAGAGCCTGGTCGCGGCCCGTGATGCCCAGGTCCAGCTCGCCGGAGCCGACGTAGATGGGAATGTCCTTGGGCCTCAGGAAGAAGAACTCGACGTCGTTGGCGGGGTCGAGGACGGTCAGGTCGCGCTGGTCATGGCGTTTCCGGTAGCCCGCCTCGGACAGCATCTCGGCGGCGGGTGCGGCAAGCGCACCCTTGTTCGGCACGGCGACCCGGAGCATCGATGAACTCTCCTCAGCAGTGATGTTCTCTCCGGCAAGCTCCGCTCAGAGGTGCCGGTAGACGTCGTCGAGGGTGAGGCCGCGGCCCAGCATCAGCACCTGCACTCGGTAGAGGAGCTGGGACACCTCCTCGGCGAGGCGCTCGTCGGACTCGTGTTCAGCGGCGATCCACACCTCGCCCGCTTCCTCGAGTACCTTCTTGCCCTGCGCGTGCACCCCCGCGTCGAGCGCGGCGACGGTGCCGGAGCCCTCGGGACGGTTGACCGCCCGATCGCGGAGTTCGGCGAACAGCTCGTCGAACGTCTTCACGACGATGATCCTGCCATCACCCGCCAACCCACTTTCGGGTCAGCCCACCAACGCCGTGAGGTCGGCCACGGTCAGGCCCTCCAGCGAGGTGCGGAACACGCGGCGCTCGCCCTGGTCCACGTCCACTTCACACGGCACGACCAGCACCGTCGCGCCCGCTGCCACCGCCGACGACACGCCCGTCGGGGAGTCCTCGATCGCGACGCAGCCGACCGGGTCCACGGCCAGCAGGCGACACGCCTTCAGGTACGGCTCCGGCAGTGGCTTGTTGCGGCCGCCGACCTCGTCGCCGCAGACGGTGACGTCGAAGTTCTCCCGGCCGATCGTGTCGAGGGCGATCTCCACGAGGTCGCGTTCGGTGGAGGTGACCAGCGCGGTCGGGAAACCGGCGGCCCGCACCGTGGCCAGGGCCGCTGCCGCGCCGGGCCGCCACGGCAGGTCACCGCGGAACACCTCGGCCATCCGGCGGTCGATCCAGGCGGCGCTGTCGGCGACCTGCTCCGGGGTCGGGTCGGTGATCCCGACCTCGGCGTACAGCAGGCGCAGGGTCACCATGACGTTCGTGCCGACCATGGCCTGCCGGGTCGCGATGGACAGCTGACCACCGAGTTTCTCGGTCAGCTCGTACAGCGGGATGTCCCAGAGCTTCTCCGAGTCGAGGATGGTGCCGTCCAGGTCCCACAGGACCGCGGCCGGGGCGTGCGGGGACCTCGGTTCGGTCTCGGCTGGCATGTCGACCAGCCTACGATCTCCGGCCGAAGCCCTCGGGTCGTAGGCTTGCCCGGTGACCGATCCGGACCAGCAGCCGACCGCACCCGACGTCCCAGCCGACGAGCCGCTCGTCGAGCCAGTGATGATCTGTGCCTTCGAGGGGTGGAACGACGCGGGCGACGCCGCGACAGCTGCCATCGAACACCTGCAGCTGACCTGGGAGGCCAACGCGCTCTCCGAGGTCGACCCGGACGACTACTACGACTTCCAGGTCACGCGCCCCACCGTCCGCATGGTCGACGGGGTGACGCGCCGGGTCGAGTGGCCGACCACGAGGCTGTCGGTGTGCAGGCCGCCCGGTGCGACCAGAGACGTCGTCCTGATGCACGGCATCGAGCCGAACATGCGCTGGCGCAAGTTCTGCTCGGAGCTGATCGAGCAGATCGACGAACTGGGCATCAGCACCGTGATCACGCTCGGTGCGCTGCTCGCCGACACCCCGCACACCCGCCCGGTCCCGGTGACCGGCACCGCCTACGACGCGGCGTCCGCCGCCCGGTTCGGCCTCGAACGCTCCCGGTACGAAGGCCCGACGGGCATCGTCGGCGTGCTGCAGGACGCGTGCGTGCAGGCCGGGGTGCCCGCGATCTCCATCTGGGCCGCGGTGCCGCACTACGTGTCGCAGCCGCCGTCGCCCAAGGCCACACTCGCGCTGCTGCACCGCGTCGAGGAGGTCCTGGACATCGAGGTCCCGCTCGGTGACCTGCCCGACCAGGCCGAGGAGTGGCAGCGCACGGTCAGCGAGATGGCCGAGGAGGACGAGGACGTCCGCAACTACGTCCGCGCACTCGAGGAGCGCGGCGACGCGGACCTGGCGCTGAACGAGACCAGCGGCGACGCGATCGCCGCCGAGTTCGAGCGCTACCTGCGGCGGCGTCGGCCGGGTCCTGGCCGGGGCCCCTCCGGTGTGTGATGCGCGTCTGACCTGGTGCCACTGACCGACCGCGCCCGGATCACACGCGCCGGACTGCACGCGGGCGGGTTCCTGGGACCGTTCGGCGGCGGCGTCACCGCCTCGATGCTGCCGGAGCTGGGCAACGACTTCGGCGTCTCGACGTCGGTGGCCTCGGCCACCATCACGGCCTACCTGGTGCCGTTCGCCGCGTTCATGCTGTTCTCCGGCACGCTCGGCGCGCGCTGGGGCAGGCGGCGCAGCGTGCTGGGCGCGTACGTGGTGTCGTTCGCGGGCTCGGTGCTGTGCGTGGTCTCGACCACGTTCCCGCTGCTTCTGGTGGGCCGGGGCGTGCAGGGCATCGCGAACGCGTTCACCACTCCCCTGCTGCTGGCGACACTCGCCGCCACCACACCGCGCGACCGGCTGTCGCGGTCGCTCGGGCTGTTCGCGTCGCTGCAGGCGGCAGGCCAGACGAGCGGGCCGCTGGTCGGTGGGCTGGCCGCGGAGGCGACGTGGCGGCTGGCGTTCGTGGGGGTCGGGGTGGCGGCCGTGGTGCTGGCGATGATCGGCGTGCCGCGCGACGACCACGGCGGCCGTCCACCGGAGCCGGTCAGCCTGCGTTCGGCGTGGCGCCCGGAGGTGCTGCGGGCCGCGGCCGTGGCGCTCGTGGGCTGGGGCTGTCTCGGCGGGCTGACGTTCCTGGTCGCGTTCCGCACCGACGACGGCTTCGGCCTGACCGCCGGCCAGCGCGGACTGCTGCTGACGGCGTTCGGCGTGGTCGGCATGCTCACCGCCGGGCTCGTCGGCCGCGTCGTGGAACGCATCGGCGGGCGCAGAGGCGCACTGATCGGCGCGGTGGCGGGCGCGGTCCCGGTGGCGCTGATCGGCATGGTGCCGTGGGTGGGTGCCGTCGGGGTGCTGTGGGCACTGGGCGGTTTCTGCGCGCAGTTCATCCAGGTCGGTCTCAATACGCTCGTACTGACAAGCGACCACAACCCGGCGGGTGCGGTGTCGGTCGTACAGGCGTTCCGGTTCATCGGCGCGGCGGCGGCCCCGATCGCGATCACGCCGATCTACCACCACTCGGCGGTGCTGGGCTTCCTGATCCCGGCAGTGCTGCTGGTGGTGACGGCACCCGTGGCACTGATGAGCCGCGGCTACGCGAAGGTGAGCCGCTGACGTAGCACCGGTGGCTACCCGGGGCTACACTGGCGCGGTGAAGGTCATCACGCAGCGGGAGTTCCGGAACAACTCCGCCGCGATCATGGACGCGGTCGAGGCCGGCGAGACCTACCAGGTAACGCGCAACGGCGTCATGGTCGCCGAGCTACGCCCGGTTTCCCGCAGGCGCAAGCTGAGCGCCGAGGAACTGGTGGAGCGGCACAAGAAACTGCTCAGTGTCGACTACGCCGAGATGCGGCGGGAAGCCGACGAGTTCTTCGGCACCGAGGACCGCGTCGGCCAGCACGATCCATGGGAGCGTGCCCGTGGCTGATCGTCACGAGTCAGGCGTACTGAACACCTGCGTGTACATCGATCTTGAACGACTCGACGCGACCGCGCTGCCGTCGATCCCGGAAATCACCGCGATCACGATGGCTGAGCTGCACCAGGGCGTCGCGATGGCCAAGAGCGCGGCGGCCCGAGCGGCCCGAGCCGAGAAGCTGGGCGTTGCCATCGTCGACTTCGATCCCCTGCCGTTCGACGGCGACGCCGCGACTCGTTACGGCTCGCTCGTGGCCCTGACCCTGGAGGCCGACCGGGACCCCAGGCCACGCAAGCTCGATCTGATGATCGCCGCGATCGCGTCGTCGCGGGGCCTGCCGCTCTACACCCGCGACATCGACGACTTCGCAGGCCTCGACGACATGGTGACGGTCATCGCGGTCTGAGCGGTGGCCCCGATCGTGCGGCCGGGGCCACCGGCGGATGTCAGAGCAGAACGCCGAGCAGGGCGTCCACCGCGGTGCGGACCAGTGCGCCGCTGTCCGCGTCGGAACCGCCCGTCGACAGGGCCTCCGCCGCCCACGCGTCCACGGCCGCCAAGGCCGCCGGGCTGTCCAGGTCGTTCGACAGGTGTGACCGCAGCCTGCCGACCAGGTCCGCCGCGGGCGGTGCGGCGTCCAGGGCCACC
Organism: Actinophytocola algeriensis; assembly: GCF_014203735.1. Lineage (GTDB taxonomy): Bacteria > Actinomycetota > Actinomycetes > Mycobacteriales > Pseudonocardiaceae > Actinophytocola > Actinophytocola algeriensis. The sequence goes on from NZ_JACHJQ010000002.1 coordinate 720,658, forward strand.
GCGGCCCGCCAGCGCGCGAGGCGTTCCTGTGCGGTCGACAGCACCTCGCCGGTCCACGGGCGGTCGTCGCGGTAGTGGCCGGACAGCAGGCCGAGGCGGACGGCCATCGGGTCGATCTTGTCCGCGCGCAGGCGGGACACGAACACGAGGTTCCCCCGCGACTTGGACATCTTCTCGCCGTCCAGGCCGATCATCCCGGCGTGCGTGTAGTGCCTGGCGAACGGCTGCTCGCCGGTCAGCGCCTCGGCGTGCGCTGCGCTGAACTCGTGGTGCGGGAAGATCAGGTCCGACCCGCCGCCCTGCAGGTCGAAGCGCATCCCGAGCCGGTTCAGCGCGATGACGCTGCACTCGACGTGCCAGCCGGGACGGCCAGGACCCAGCTCGCTCTCCCAGCTCGGCTCGTCGGGCCGCGCCGCGCGCCACAGCAGCGCGTCGAGCGGGTGCCGCTTCCCCGCGCGGTCCGGGTCGCCGCCGCGCTCGGCGAAGTAGGTGGCCATCTCGTCGGGCGAGTAGTGCGACACCGTGCCGAACCGGCCGGACGCCAGGTGCGAGAAGTAGATGTCCGGGAACTCGGGGTCGTCGACGCGGTAGGCGATGCCGTCGGTCAGCAGCTTCGCGACCGCCTCCACGATCTCCGGGATCGACTCGACGGCACCGAGGTAGTCCCTCGGCGGCAACACGCGCAGCGCCGTCATGTCCTCGCGGAACAGCGCCGTCTCGCGCATGGCCAGCACGACCCAGTCGTCCTGGTCCCGTTCGGCGCGTTCCAGCAGCGGGTCGTCCACGTCGGTGACGTTCTGCACGTAGTGCACGTCGTGTCCGTTGTCGAGCCACTGCCGGTGCACCAGGTCGAACGCGAGGTAGGTCGCCGCGTGCCCGAGGTGGGTCGCGTCGTACGGGGTGATGCCGCACACGTACATGGTCGCGACCGGGCCGGGGGCCGTCGGGCGGATCTCGCGCGCCGCGGTGTCGTAAAGCCGCAGCGGACGGGGGGTACCGGGTACCCGGGGCACCGGGGTGGATGGCCAGCTCTGCATGCTTCCGACCCTAAACGTCCGACTGGATGGGGTCCGTACGACGGGATCATGTGACGCCCGTTACACCGCGTCATCGGAGCGCGACCTACCAAGTACGCGAGCCGAGCGAACGAGAAGAAGGTGGCGGCCATGACAGCGGCTGCAGACGGGACGACAGGACGGTATCTGGTCCTGCTCGAGGACGACTGGACCGACGCGACCAGCGAGCTGAACCGGGTGGCGGGCATCCGCACCGCGGACACCGCGGACGGTGAGGCGGCGGCGCTGTGGGAAGCGGACGGTCTGCTGATGAACGAACTGGGGGTCGCGCTGGTCAGCGCCGACGGCGACCAGGTCGCCGCACTCGCGCGGGCCGCCGACGAGCCGGGCCCGATCGCGCTGATCGAACCGGAGCGCTACGTGGAGGCGATCGAGCCGTCCACGCCGGTGGCGGACACCGACACCCAGACGGTCGACGAGTCGGTGTTCACCTGGGGTCTGCAGGCCACGGGCGCGCAGAACAGCCTGGCGACCGGCGAGGGCATCAAGGTGGCCGTGCTGGACACCGGCTTCGACCTCCAGCACCCGGACTTCGGGGGCCGGACCGTGGTGTCCCAGTCCTTCGTCCAGGGCGAGGAGGCGCAGGACGGCCACGGTCACGGCACGCACTGCGTCGGCACGTCCTGCGGCCCCCGCGAGGTCGACGACGGCCCCGGCTACGGGGTGGCCCACAAGGCGGACATCTACGTGGGCAAGGTACTGAGCAACCGGGGCTCCGGCGCGGACGGCGGCATCCTGTCCGGCATCGACTGGGCGATCACGAACGGCTGCTCGGTCGTGTCGATGTCGCTCGGCGCGCCGACCCAGCCGGGGCAGGCGTACTCCCGCACGTTCGAGCGGGTCGCGACCAGGGCGCTGGAGAAGGGCACGCTGATCATCGCGGCCGCGGGCAACGAGAGCGACCGGCGGTCGGACCGGATCAACCCGGTCGGGCACCCCGCGAACTGCCCGTCGATCATGGCGATCAGCGCGGTCGACGTGGCCGGGAAGATGGCGTACTTCTCGTGCGGGACGGTGGACGCGATCGGTGCCATCGACCTGACCGGCCCCGGCGTCGACGTGCACTCCAGCTGGCCGATGCCATTGCGGTACAAGAGGATCTCCGGCACCAGCATGGCGACCCCGCACTCGGCCGGCGTCGCGGCGCTCATCGCGCAGGCCACCGGCGCACGGGGACTGGAGCTGTGGGCCCGGTTGTCGCAGTACGCGCGGCGGCTGCCTTTGCCTGCCACCGACGTTGGTGCAGGATTGATGCAAGCGCCCTGAGAAAGTCGAGGAGGCCTGGTGGCGGACGAGCAGGTGGTCATCTCGGTGGCCGACGACCAGGTCGACGACATGTCCACCGTGGTGGACGCGCTGCGGGCCGCCGGCCTGCGGGTGAGCGAGGTGCTCGGCAGTGCCGGAGTCGTGACCGGCACGGTCGACGGGGCGGCGCTGGCCTCCCTGTCGACCGTGCCCGGTGTCGTCGACGTGGAACGGTCCCGGGTGTACCAGGCGCCGCCGCCCGACTCACCCGTGCAGTAGGCGCGCGACCTCGGCCATCTGCTCCGGACGCAGTGGGCCGTGTGCGAGCGCGCCCGCGTTGTCCTTCGCCTGGGTAACGTTGCGGAAACCCGGGATCGGGATGGTCCGCCCGCTGCGGGCCCACAGCCACGCCAGCGCGCCCTGTGCGAGGGTGCGGCCGTCGCTGGTGAGGATGTCGCGCAGGCCGTCCACCACCGCCGCCCACTCGGCGGTCGGCACACCGTCGCTGAAGAACCGCAGCCACTCCGGCGCGGCCGAGCGGATGTCCGCGCCGGTCGCGGGCCTGCTGCCGTCCCGTCGGCCGAGCAGGCCCATGGCGAGCGGGGTGCGGTTGACGCTCGCGAGACCGTGCCGCTCGCACAGGTCGAGGATCTCCGGCGCGTCGTGCAGCACGGACAGCTCGTGCTGCACGGCGACGTGACCCGGCCTGCCCGCCCAGGCCGCCGCCCGCTCCGGGTCGTCGGTGCTCCACGCGAAGCCGAGGATGAGCCCCTCCTTGACCAGGTCCTCGGCCGCGTCGGCGAGCGGCGCGGCCTCCTCGACGGTGGGTCCGGTGTGGAGCTGGTAGAGGTCGAGGTGGTCGGTGCCGAGCCGGGTGAGCGTGGCCCGGATGGCCCTGTTCATGTACTCGACGGTCTGGTCGGTGCCGGTGAGCACCTTCGTGTCCTCGTCGAACACGTTGCCCCACTTGCTCGCGATCACCACCTCGTCGCGCCGCTTGCCGAGTGCCCGCCCGAGCACCCGCTCGCTGCGGCCCGCGCCGTAGACGTCGGCCGTGTCGAAGAAGGTGACCCCGAGGTCGAGCGCGGCGTGGATGGCGGCGACCGACTCGTCGTCGTCGACCTCGCCCCAGCCGAGTGGTTTGCCCTCCGTGTCGGAGAAGGGGCCGCCGATGGCCCAGCACCCGAAGCCGAGTGCGCTGACCTCGCGGTCCCCCAGTGGTCGTGTCGTCATGTCTGACCATCGTGGTACGTGGAGCGCGCTCCAGGTCCAGAGTAAATTTCTACTGAGCGGAGCTTGCGGAGCGAACAATGTGACTGAGCGGAGCTTGCGGAGCGAACAATGTGACTGAGCGGAGCTTGCGGAGCGAACATCGGAACTGAGCGGAGCTTGCGGAGCGAACATCGGAACTGAGCGGAGCTTGCGGAGCGAACATCGGAACTGAGCGGAGCTTGCGGAGCGAACATGGGAGGCCGCGTGCGCAAAGAGGTGAGCCCCAAGCGGGTCCGGGTGTATGCGGGTGGCCGGCTGGTCGCCGACAGCAAGGCGCCGGTGCTGGTGTGGGAGATCCCGCACTACCCGACCTACTACCTGCCCGCGGCGGACGTCCTCGCCGAGGTCACGCCAGACGGCGACGTGGTGGTCGGTGACGTGACGTTGCCGGGGGCGGCCACGCGCGTCGACGACCTGGTGCGGCTGGAGTTCTCGGCCATGGACGAGTGGCTGGAGGAGGACGAGCCGATCTACGTGCACCCGCGCGACCCGTACAAGCGGGTGGACATCCTCGCCAGCTCGCGGCACGTGGAGGTGCGGATCGACGGGGAGACCGTCGCGTCGTCGCGGCAGCCGAGGATCCTCTTCGAGACCTCGCTGCCGCCTCGGTACTACCTGCCGCTGTCGGACGTGCGGATGGAACTGCTGCGGCCTTCGGCGACCTCGACGTCCTGTCCGTACAAGGGGACGGCGTCGTACTGGAGCGTCGGCGACCACGAGGACATCGTGTGGATCTACCGCAGCCCGTTGCCGGAGAGCCAGAAGATCACGGGCATGGCGTGCTTCTACAACGAGAAGGTGGACCTGTACGTCGACGGCGAGCAGCAGGAGCGGCCGCGGTCACCGTTCAGCGATGCGTGAGCCTGCCCGGCGGTCGCGCGTCAGTAACCCAGGGCCTCGTCGATGACGCGGTAGATGCGTTTCTCCGAGACGGGGTACGCGGTCTTGAGGGTCTGCGCGAAGTAGCTGATGCGCAGTTCCTCGATCATCCAGCGGACCTCGCGCAGCCTCGGGTCGTCGGCGCCCAGCTGGCCCACGGCCTCCTCGTACGCCTCCCACACGCCCTGCACGGCGTACGCCCAGTCGGCGTCGCGGGCCGGGCGTTCCGGGAGCTTGTCGAGCCTGCGGAGGATGCCGCCCAGGTAGCGCTCCACATCGGACAGGTGGCGGTAGCCGGTGGCCGTCACGAAACCGTCGAACACCAGCGCGTTCCGCTGGGCGTGCATGTCGGCCATCGACTCGGCGAACACCTTGCCCGTCATCGGCGACATCGCCGCGTCCAGGGTCGCGTTCACCGTCAGCGCGCCGCGGGTCCTGGCCAGCACGTCGTACAGGACGTCGTGCAGGTCCGCTCGCACCTTGTCGCACAGCGCCGTGAAGGCGTCCGCCGTCCACACCGGACCGCCCGCGGCGGTGACGAGGTGGTCGGCCGCGCAGTTGAGGCAGTCTTCCAGCAGAGCAGGCACGCTGCCGTGCGGGTTGGCCGACAGGGCCAGCTTCGCGGCGTTGTCCAGGCGGCGCACCACCTGCTTCACCGGCGACGGCACCGTCAACAGCACCAGCCGCCGCGTGCCGCGCCACATCGCCGACGCCTGTTCGCGCTCGTTGTCATACAGGCGTATCGCCACCGACGTGCCCTCGTCGACCAGCGCGGGGTAGGCCGTGACCTGCTGGCCCGCGCGGCGCAGCGACACCGACTTCGGCAGTTCATCGAAGTCCCACGAAGTGATGCCGGTTCTTGTGATGCCCTCGGCGCCGGTCGAGAGCGACTCGCGCACCCGGTCGGCCAGCTCCCGCTTCAGCGCGCCGAGGTCCTTGCCCTCGACGATCGGCTTGCCGTCGGACTCCTCAACGACCTGGAACGTGGTCTTCAGGTGCTGCGGCACCTGGTCGAGCTGCCACGCGTCCGGCGGCACGACCACGCCGGTCAGCTCACGCAGGATCGCGCCGACGTCGTCGACCGTGGGTTCCGGGCCCAGCCGGGCCAGCACCGCGGCCACGTAGTCCGGCACCGGGACGAAGTTGCGGCGCACCGGCTTGGGCAGCGACCGGATCAGCGCCGTCACCAGCTCGGTGCGCATGCCGGGCACCTGCCACGGCAGACCGTCCGCGCTCACCCGGTTCAGCAGCGGCAGCGGCACCCGCACGGTCACCCCGTCGGTCGCCTCGCCCGGCTCGAACCGGTACGACAGGGGGAGCTGGATGTCGCCTGACCGCACGGCATCCGGGAAGTCCGCCGCGGTGACGCCGACGTCCGGGTTCACCAGCAGGTCGCGGGTGAACGTCAGCAGCTCGGGCTGGGACTCCCTGGTCTTCTTCCACCACGTGTCGAAGTGCCGCCCGGACACCACGTCCTGGCCGACCCGTTCGTCGTAGAAGGCGAACAGCGTCTCCTCGTCGACGACGATGTCGCGCCGCCGCGCCTTGTGCTCCAGCTCCTCGGCCTCGGCGAGCAGCTCGGCGTTGCGCTTGAGGAACTTGTGCCTGCTCTCCCACTCCCCCTGGACCAGGGCGTGGCGGATGAACAGCTCCCGCGCCACCGGCGGGTCGATGCGGCCGTAGTTCACCGTCCGGTCCACCACGATCGGCACGCCGAGCAGCGTGACCCGTTCGGTCGCCACGACCGCGCCGCGCTTCTTCTCCCAGCGCGGTTCGCTGTAGTTGCGGCGCACGAGGTGCCCAGCGAGCGGTTCGATCCACTCGGGTTCGATCTTCGCGACGATCCGGCCCCACAGCCGGGTCGTCTCCACCAGCTCGGCGGCCATGATCCAGCGCGGCTGCTTCTTGAACAGGGCGGAACCGGGGAAGATGCCGAACCGCGCGTTGCGGGCACCGAGGTAGTCGTGCTTGGACTCCTTGACGTCCTTCAGGCCGATGTGTGACAGCAGGCCCGCGAGCAGCGACATGTGCACCTGTTTGGCCGGCGCTGGTGACTCGTTCGGCACCACGTCCAGGCTCCTGGTCATCTGCTTCAGCTGACCGGCCACGTCCTGCCACTCCCGCACCCGCAGGTAGTTCAGGTACTCGGCGCGGCACAGCTTGCGGAACCGGTTGGCCGACAGGTCGCGCTTCTGCTCGGTCAGGTACTCCCAGAGCTTGAGGTAGGACATGAAGTCCGACTCCGGGTCCCGGAACCGGGCGTGCTGCTGGTCGGCCTGGGTCTGCTTGTCGACGGGCCGTTCCCGGGGGTCCTGGATGGACAGCGCGGCGGCGATGACCGTGACCTCGGTGACGCAGCCGTTCTTGTCCGCTTCCAGGACCATGCGCGCGAGGCGCGGGTCAACGGGGAGGCGGGAGAGCTTGTGCCCCAACGGGGTCAGCCGCGGTGTCGTGTCCTTCGTGGACGTCTCGAGCGCGCCCAGCTCGTGCAGCAGGTTCATGCCGTCGGTGATGTTGCGGCGGTCCGGCGGCTCGACGAACGGGAACTCGGCGATGTCGCCCAGGTCGGCGGCGGCCATCTGGAGGATGACCGACGCGAGGTTGGTCCGCAGGATCTCCGGGTCGGTGAACTCGGGCCGCGCGTCGAAGTCGTCCTCGGGGTACAGCCGGATGCAGATGCCGTCCGAGGTGCGGCCGCAGCGGCCCTTGCGCTGGTTCGCCGACGCCTGGGAGATCGGCTCGATCGGCAGCCGCTGGACCTTCAACCGGTTGCTGTACCGGGAGATCCGCGCGAAGCCGGGGTCGATGACGTACTTGATGCCGGGCACCGTCAGCGACGTCTCCGCCACGTTCGTGGCCAGGACGACGCGGCGCCCACGATGTCGCTGGAAGACCCGGCGTTGCTCGCCGGAGGACAGCCGGGCATACAGCGGCAGGATCTCCAGGCCCGGTTTCTCCATCGCCACCAGCGCGTCCGTGGTGTCGCGGATCTCCCGTTCGCCGGAGAGGAACACGAGGATGTCGCCGGGGCCCTCGGTGGACAGCTCGTCGACCGCGTCGAGGATCGCCTGCGTCTGGTCACGGTCCGGATCGGCGTCGGGATCGTCGGGGTCCACGATCGGGCGGTAGCGCACCTCGACCGGGTAGGTCCGGCCGGAGACCTCGACGATCGGGGCGTCGTCACTGTGTTGTCCTCCGGGGGACGATCCCCCCAACCCCCGAAAATGCCGCGAGAACCGCTCCGCATCTATCGTGGCGGAGGTGATGATCACCTTGAGGTCGGGGCGGCGCGGCAGGAGGCGCTTGAGGTAGCCGAGGATGAAGTCGATGTTGAGGCTGCGCTCGTGCGCCTCGTCGATGATCAGCGTGTCGTACTGGCGCAGCATCCGGTCGGACTGCAGCTCGGCGAGCAGGATGCCGTCGGTCATCAGCTTGACGTAGGTCTTGTCGCTGACCTGGTCGGTGAACCGGATCTTCCAGCCGACGGCGTCACCGAGCTTGACGTCCAGCTCCTCGGAGATCCGTTCCGCCACGGTGCGGGCGGCGATCCGGCGCGGCTGGGTGTGCCCGATCAGGCCGCGGACCCCTCGGCCCAGCTCCAGGCAGATCTTCGGCAGCTGGGTCGTCTTGCCGGAGCCGGTCTCCCCGGCCACGATCACGACCTGGTGTTCCTCGATGGCCTTGCGGATGTCGTCGCGCCGCTGGCTGATCGGCAGCTCGCCGGGATAGGAGACCTTCGGGATCGACGCGGCGCGGGCGGCCACGCGGCCCTCGGCCTTGTCGATCTCGTCGGCGATCTCCGCGGCCCGCGCGTCCCGGACGTCGGCGTTCTTGATCTTCCCCAGACCGTCGATGCGGCGGCGCAGCCTGCGCTCGTCCCGGAGCATCAGCTCGGACAGGCGCGCGCGGAGGTCATGGGTGCGGGTGGGCGTACTCATCTCGTCTCCGAGCCTAACCGCGTGGACCAGCGGGTTATTTCCCCGGGCGCCGGGAATAGACGCGCAGCGTGGCCGGTTGGTGGCGACATGACCAAGAAGTTGAGCCCTCAAGAACTTGAGCTGCTGAACGAGCCCCAGATCGCGACCGTCGCGACCGTGATGGCCGACGGTTCGCCCCAGCTGACCCCGGTGTGGATCGACACCGACGGCGAGGCGATCCTGTTCAACACCGCGAAGGGGCGCGTGAAGCACCGCAACCTGGTGCGCAACCCGAAGGTCGCCGTGACGGTGGTCGACAAGGACGACTTCTACCGCCTCGTCAACGTGCGCGGCACTGCCGAGATCGTCGAAGAGGGCGCCGACGACCACATCGACAAGCTCGCGAAGAAGTACCTCGGCGCCGACAGCTACCCGTGGCGCAAGGCCGACGAGCAGCGGGTCATCGTCCGCGTCATCCCGGACTGAGCGGACCCGGCCTCAGGCCAGGCCGAACCTGGCCAGGTCGCCGGCGCCCTCGCGGATGACCTCGGCCTCGTCCTCCGAGAAGTCGAGCACCGTGGTCGGCTCGGTGCCGCAGTCGCCGGAGTCGATCACGGCGTCGACCACGTGGTCGAGCGCCTCCTTGATCTCCCAGCCCTGCGTCATCGGCTCCTCCTCACCCGGCATGAGCAGGGTGCTCGACAGCAACGGCTCCCCCAGCTCGGCGAGGATGGCCCGCGTGGCCACGTGGTCGGGGATCCGCACGCCGACGGTCTTCTTCTTGGCGTGCATCAGCCTGCGCGGCACCTCCTTCGTGGCGGGCAGGATGAACGTGTACGGCCCCGGCGTGGACGCCTTGACCGCGCGGAACACCGTGTTGCTGAGGTAGACGAACTGGCCCAGCTGCGCGAAGTCGTGGCACACGAGCGTGAAGTGGTGGCGGTCGTCGAGCTGCCGGATCGTCTTGATCCGCTCCAGCCCCTCCTTGTTGCCGAGCTGGCAGCCCAGCGCGAAGCACGAGTCGGTCGGGTACGCGATCAGCCCACCGGACCGCACCAGGTCGACGATCTGGCCGATCGAGCGCCGCTGCGGGTTGTCGGGATGCACGTCGAAGTACTTCGCCACCCGGCGAGCTTAGGGTGATCGTCGTTCCGCACACCTGTTCACACGCCGGCCGCCGCCCGAGGGGCAGGCGTCACGCGGTGGACCGTCCTCGACGTCCCGCGTCAGAGGCGGACCTGGGTGGTCACCAGGCGGTCCAGCTCGGCGGCCGGGTCGTCGGTCAGGCCGGTGTGGGCCGGGGACGTCTGCAGGATGGTGCTGCGGGGGGCGGTCAGCCAGCGGAAGCGCTGGCCGACGCTGGTGCCCGCCATGGGGCCGGTGCCCTCGCAGGCCTGGCACATCGACTGGAGGGCCGCGTCCAGGGTGTCCAGGTCCAGGTCCGGGTCGAGGGCGCGCAGGCGGTCCCGGTCCACCGCCACCGCGCAGCGCAGAAAACGGAGCTTGGCGCAGTAGACGATCGCGCCCACGTTCATGAACTCGCCGCGTTCCTGGCGGGGCACGGCGCGTACGAGGGCGTACTCAAACACGTGCGGCACGGGTCTCCTCCAGTGCGGCGACCCAGTCGGGTGCGTCGGCGAGGCGCGCCGCGAAGTATGCCGCATAGGCGTCCCGGGCCGCCGCCGGCGACCCCAGCGCCGGGTCCAGCCACTCGTCCGGGACCAGGGACAGGATCTCGCTGATCAGCCTCGGGGTCACCTGCGGGCGCAGTGCCGCGTCCGCCTCCGCTATCGAGCCTGCCACCGGCATCATCACGTGGTCGGCGGCGTCGTAGCGGTACGTCGGCGCCGGGCGCCAGCCCGGTTGCCAGCGGTGGTGGAAGATCAGGGCCGCGCCGTGGTCGATCAGCCAGATCTGGCGGTGCCACAGGAGCATGTTCGGGTTGCGCCAGCTGCGGTCGACGTTGAGGACCAGGGAGTCCAGCCACAGCAGGCGTGCGGCCAGGTCGCTGCCCGGCTCCTTGACGCGCGGGTTGAAGTCGAACGAGCCCGGCAGGTAGTCCACACCGAGGTTGGTGCCCTGGCTCGCGCGGAGGAGGTCCTGGATCTCCTCGTCCGGCTCCGCACGGGACAGTTCCGGGTCCAGGTCCACGAGGACCAGCTCCGGCACGCGGAAACCCAACCGCCTAGCCAGTTCGCCGACGATGATCTCCGCCGTCAGCGCCTTCAGGCCCTGGCCGGCGCCGCGGAACTTGAGTACGTACATGCCGAGGTCGTCCGCCTCGACGAGACCGGGGAGCGACCCGCCCTCCCGGAACGGCGTCACGTAGCGGGTGGCCGCCACGGTACGCAGGCTGTGCTGATCCACATCCGCATCATGGCAGGTCAGGACTTGACCCTCACACGGAGTTTCACGCCGGTCGCCGCGACCAGCAGCGCACCCGCCACGGACAGCGCCGCCGTGACGACCGCCGCCGTGTCCCAGCCCGCGATCAGCGCCGCCCGGTCGGCGTGGGCGGCGATCACCGCGACGATCGTGATCCCCAGCGCGGCGCCGACGTAGCGGGCGGTGTTGTTCGCGCCGCTGCCCACGCTCGCCTTGCCCGGCGGCACGCTCGTCACCGCGATCTGGCCGAGGGCGGCGTTCAGGACACCACTGCCCACCCCCGCGACGAGCAGGCCCGGCAGCAGGTCCAGGGCCGACGTGCCGGTGTCGAGGCCGGTCAGCATCAGCTGCCCGGCCGCGATCACGATCAGGCCGGCGACGATCCTGGCCCGCGCGCTCCACCCGGCGGGCAGCCTGCGGGCGAGCAGCGCGACCACCGCGCTCGTCGCCGACCACGCGAGCAGCAGCAGCGCCGCGTCGAGCGTCGTGTAGTGGAAGGCGCGCTGGAAGAACGTGGGCGTGAACGACATCAGCGCGATGATGCCCACACCGGTGGCCGTGCCCGCGACGACCGACGCCACGAACTCCGGGCGCCGGAACAGGCCGAGAGCGAGCATCGGCGCGCGGGCGCGGCGTTCCCACAGCACGAACGCGGCCAGCAGCACGGCCGCCGCCGCGAACAGCCCGGTCACGACCGGCCTGCCCCAGTCCTGCCGCCCTTCGACCAGAGCGGAGAGCAGCGCGACCAGCCCCGCGCCGAGCAGGACCGCGCCGGTGACGTCGACCGGGCGCGGCCGGTCGGCCCGCTCCTCGGTCAGGGTCAGCCGAGCAACTACCGCGAGGACCGCGGCGAACCCGGCCAGCAGCCAGTACCCCGCCCGCCACGAACCCGCGACCGCCAGCAGGCCCATCACGACCGGGCCCACCGCGATGCCGGCGCCGACGCTCGCGCCCCAGACACCGGTGGCGTGCGCGCGCCGAGGACCGGCCGGGAACTCGGCGGCGATGCAGCCGAGGCTGCACGACAGCACGGCCGCGCCGCCGATCCCCTGCCCGATCCGCGCGATCACCAGCACCAGCGTGTCCGGGGTGACGGCGGCCAGCACCGAGGTCAGCGCGAGGAGCACCGTCCCGGCGACGAACACCTTGCGGCGGCCGTGGTCGTCGGCCACCGCGCCCGACACCAGCAGCGCGACCGCGAGGCCGACGGACATCGAACTGAGGATCCAGGCCTGCCCGCCCGGGTCGCTGTGCAGGGTCTCGGCCGTGTCCGCGAGGGACGCGAGCGGCGTGGTGAACGCGACGAGCACGAGAAAGGTCCCGCCCGCGGCGACGGCCAGTGTCCGGTTCACGATCGATCCCTTCAGTTCGGTCATCGAACCGTAGCTCACTGGTTCAGTGACTGAACTGATAATCTCGTCACGTGGGACTCGGGAAGAACTACGACGGCCAGGACTGTTCCCTGGCGCGCGCACTGGAGATCGTGGGCGAGCGCTGGACGATGCTCGTACTGCGGGACTGCTTCTTCGGCGTCCGCCGGTTCACCGACCTGCAGGCGCACCTGGACGTCCCCAGGGCCGTGCTCACCGAACGCCTGACGACACTCGTCGACGACGGCATCCTCGAACGCACCGAGTACCGCCGCGGCCGCCACGAGTACCGCCTCACCCAGCGCGGCCTCGACCTGTGGCCCGCACTGTTCGCACTCTCCCAGTGGGGCGAACGGCACCGCGCCCCGAACGGCCGCCGCCGGATCTTCACCCACGCCGCGTGCGACACCGCCCTCGAACCGACCGGTCTCTGCCCGGCCTGCGGCACGGTCCCGCCACCGGCGGACATCGACATGACCCCGGGCCCCGGCATGCGCCCGGTCCGCGACGACGCGGTGAGCGTCGCGCTGCGGTCCCGCCACCGCCTGCTGACCCCGCTCATGGCCTGAGCACGGCGGCACGGCGGTCCCCGCTAGCGGATCGCGGCCGCGTGTTGCGGGATCAGGTCCGCGCGGAGGGACTCCTTCAGCTCCGGCATGCCCCGGCCGACGACCACGCCTTCCTTGCCGGTGCGCTGGGCGTACTCGACCACCCTGCGGTAGTGGTCCAGGTACAGGTTGGGGCGGTCCGGGCGGGTGGTGGGACGTGCCGACCAATGGCGGGTGACCGGCCACCGCGGGTGGTCGAGGATCGAGATGAACGCCTCCAGCTCGCTCGTGTCCGTGGCGCGGTAGGTGCCCACCAGGACGTCCGGCTGGCGCAGCAGCACCGTCAGGTAGCCAGTGGTCTGCGGCAGGGGGGACAGCTTCCCCGCGTACTTCTTCTCGTTGTGGCGCAGCACCCGCGCGATCTCCAGCGGGTCCAGCGTGGCGCCGGGAACCAGGTCGACCGTGAGCGCCTCGTCGCCGTCCACCGTGCGGATGACCTGCCGCATGTTGTGCCTGCGTTTGCGCTTCATCGACTGCACCCACTCCATGACCGACTGCCACGCCGACGTGCGCAGCACGCCCAGTGCCTCGGTCGGGCGGGAGACGCAGCGGCCCATCGCCTCGACCTCGGCCGTCGTCAGCTGGCGCAGCAGTGCGCCGCCGCAGCCGAGGCCCAGCTCGCGGCGCATGGCGGACGTGTAGTCGCGGAGGAAGTCGGTGACCGGGAGGTCGTTCGCCCACCAGCCGGTGACCGAACCGGTGCCGGGGCTGCGCACATGCAGGACACCGACGAGCCTGCCCCGGCCGGTGCCGACGAAACCGTTGCGGCGCACCGGGAGTCCGGCCCAGTTCGCGAAGACCACGCCGTCCGCGGCCGGGCCGTTGCGCAGCACCGACACGAACAGCGGGACGCGGGACGTCCACGCCTGCGCCGCCAGCACCTCCCACGCCCAGTCCGCCCGCAGCGCGGCCCTCGCCCGGAGATCCCGCCAGTACGACGGTTCCTCGTCATAGCGCGGGTCGAGCACCTCCCAGCTCACGACTCCCCCTCGCAGGCACCGGGAAGTCCTCGCATCCGACGGTTCGCTCCGCTCATCGGCCCACCAGCGGTCCGGGAACCCCGACCACGCGCATCGGGTACGCGCCGAAACCCAGTGACTCCTTCTGCTCGAACTTCGCCCGGCCCGCGGACAACTGCCTGCGGCCGGTCGCGATGACGTGCCGGATCGCGCGGGCGTGGCAGTCGAAGTACAGGTGTCCCCGGTCCTCGCGGCTCGCCCAGAACTGGAGCACCGGGGTCACCGGGTGGTCGAGGTACGTGCTGAACGCCACCACCTGACCGTCCACATCGGAGTAGGTGAGCGTGTGGACGTCGGCACGCCGAACCGCGGCGGCCAGGTACGCGCCGGCGACCGGGGTACGCGGGTCGAACGGCTGCCCGCCGAACTTCGCGCGGTGCGTGCGGAGCAGACCGGCCAGCACCGTGCCGTCCACATCGGACCTCGCGGCTGCGAACCGGACCGCGAGCGAGGTGTCGGCCGCGATCAGCCGGTCGATGCGGCGGACGTTCTTGCGGCGGTTGCGGGACAGGCTCGCCAGCCACTCGTCCTCGTCGGCGAACCGGTTCTCCAGCACGGAGGCCGCCGGCGTCACCGGGCGGACCAGCCGTCCCCTGCCGGCCACCATGGGCGCGAGCGAGGCCGGTACGTTCCGGTAGACCAGGCCCAACAGCGGCGGTCCCAGGCGGGCCCGCACCCCTTTCTCCAGCGCACGCACCACCTCCACGTCACCGGACGGGACCACGAACCCCTCGCCACCGAGCCACGGCTGGTACACCTGCGCCACCGTGGGTGTCAGCCGGTGCGTCCGCGGCGGTGCGTAGTTGTCGCCGCGGCCCGGCACGCACACCATCACGGCCATCGCGCCGACGACCTCGCCGTCCGCGTGTGCCACCACCAGCAGCGGCGGGTTGCGGGACAGCCAGGCCTCGACGCCCATCAGCGCGTAGTCCCACGGCGCGTGGAGGTGGTGCCGAGCGACGAAACCGGACCAACCGGTCGGTGGGGGGTCGTGGCGGGGGTCGTGGACGGTCACGTTCACGGCAGCACCACCGGTGTCCCGTGCCGGGGGCAGCGGCCGAGCGCGGCCGACCCGACCAGGATGTCGACGAGACACGGCGACCGTTGCGTCAGCAGGGTGACCGCGAGCCCGGCGTCGGTCTCCCGTGCGTACACGCGCCGCCAGTCCAGGTGCCATCGGCCGCATTGTCGCAACGCGCCAAGATATCCCAGCAGTGAATCGTGGAGAAGGCCGTGCGGACCACTGTCCAGCTCGTCCACCGTCCTCTTGGGAATAGCGTCGAGCCGGATCGCGAGGTCCTCCGGCAATTCCGCCACCAGTGCCGCGAGCTCCTTGTCGGCGCCGACGGCGAGCACCGGCATCGCACGTCCCAACGCGACGGTCAGTGCGCGCCACGCGCTCTCGGCGGGACCCGCGCTCAGGTCGAGGACGCAGCCGGTCACACCGCGTGGCAGATCATGTGGCGGCAATACATCCGGTTTGTCCAGAACTACCACGAGTCCCGTGCCACGGAACGAGAAGCGGGCGTCGAGCGCCGGACCGAGCCCGCGGAGCGTTTCGACCAACGCCGTACCGCCCTCCAGCGGAACGAGGTCGACCAAGCGGCGCAACGCCTCGGCCTTCTGAATCGCTCCACTGTGTACACCCGGCCGCCCGGGCACCACCACGGGGTCCGTGCGACCCGACAGCGCCCACCGTTCCCGGTAGAGCGGGACAGTGCGAAACGCGGAGGCCACCTTTCGCCGGTAAGCCATCCACCACCAGGGCTCGATGTTCACGAGCCGGGAGTGTGCCACCCGTTTGCCTGCCCCGGCTCGCGGGTGCGATTCTGCGGCCGAACGCCCTAGCACCCCACACCTCCCACTCATCTGAACGGACGAATTACGTAGCGCTCACTGCCCATTACACGTTTCGCCTGCTAGGAAATGCGGCGTGCCACCACCCAAGGCACTTCGACAGTGGGACGGGATCGGAGATCCATCGATGAAGGTTGGCGTCACGGGGGGTAACGGTTTCATCGGCCGTTATGTCTGCGAGGAGCTCATCAGCAGAGGTCACGAGCCGCTCGTGTTCGACCACTACGGTCGAACCGCAGGTCAGGACCATGCCGTGATGCTGGGCGACATCAGGGACGCGACGGCGATGGTGGAGCTCGCCGCGCACTGCGACGGCATCATCCACCTCGCGGCCGTGCTCGGCACCCAGGAGACGATCCGCAATCCGCGGCCGGCCGCGGAAACGAATCTGATCGGCGGCCTGAATTTCCTCGAGGCCGTCGCACAATATGATCTTCCTGGCGTGAACATCGCCGTCGGCAATCATTGGATGAACAACAGCTATTCGATCTCCAAGTCGGCCGTCGAGCGTTTTGTGCACATGTTCAACGCCGACCGGGGAACACGCGTGAACAATGTCCGCGTGGTCAACGCGTACGGCCCGAGGCAGCTCGCCGCCGCGCCGTTCGGCTCCGGCAAGGTGCGCAAGATAACCCCCGCCGTCATCTGCCGCGCACTCGCGGGGTGGCCTGTCGAACTGTACGGCGGCGGCCGCCAGATCTCCGACATGGTGTGGGTCGGCGACGTCGCCCGCGCGCTCGTGTCCGCGCTCGAGGTCGCCGCGCGCGGCGAGGTGCTCGACCGTGTCGTCGAGGTCGGGCCGCTGGAGTCGACGAGCATCCGGTCGGTCGCCGAGCTGATCATCGAGCTGTGCGTGGCACGCGGCTACTCCCCCGTGCCCGTCGAGGACCTGCCGATGCGGCCGGGTGAGCAGGCGGGCGCGGTCGTCACCGCCGACCCGGAGACGCTGCACGCGGTCGGCATCGACCCGGTCTCGCTGGTGTCGCTGCGCGAGGGCATGGCCCGCACGGTCGACTGGTTCATCGAGCACGAGGGCATCCACTGGTCGGTCCCGGAAGGCGAACAGCTCGTCCGCACGGCCAACTAGGGCGGCACGCATGTCCGGTCCGGTCAGCACGGGTATGACCGCGGTTGTGCCCTGTTTCAACGAGGCCGACAACGTCGAGCACGCGTACCGCGAGATCGTCACCGAACTCGGTGAGCACGACCTCGAGGTGCTGTTCGTCGACGACGGCAGCTCTGACGGCACGCTGGAGAAGGTGCGCGCACTCGCGCGCACCGACCCGCGCGTGCAGTACCTGTCGTTCACCCGCAACTTCGGCTTCGAGGCGGCGTTCTCGGCCGGCTACCGGTACGCGAGCAGGTCGTGGATCCTGCACATCGACGCGGACGTGCAGTTTCCGGTGGCCGAGGCGCACAAACTCGTCGCGGCCGCGGAAGCCGGCCAGGACGCGGTGTTCGGCGTGCGCGAGACCAGGCACGACCCGCTGGTGCGGCGGGTCGGCGCGCGGTTCTACCACTTCGTCGCCCGGCGGGTGCTCGGCATCGAGATCCCACCCGGCGCGACGACGTTCCGGCTCGTGCGTGCCGAACTGGCCCGCGCGATCGTGGACCTGCGCCTCGGCACGCCGTACTTCCTCGCCACCGTCCCCCGGCTGACCAACCGGTACTCGACGGTGCCGGTGGCGCACCGGGCACGGCAGCGCGGCGGGTCCAAGCTGCACTTCCGCTGGCTGGTCGGGCACGCGATGGGACTGTTCGTGGGTTTCTCCAACCGGATGGCGGCGGCCGCGTCGCTGCTCGCGTTGTTCGCGGCGGCGGTCACCGGGCTCGGCGCGGTCGGTGCCGCGGTCGGTCTACTGAGGACGGACGTGGTCACGACCGTGGTGCTGGGCGCGTTGCTCGCCGTGCTCACCGTGCTGGCGGTCTCGGTCCGCTACCTCGTCGCCGTCGGTGCCGGACAGGCGAGACCAGCGTTGTTCTACGTCCGGGAGGCGACCATGCCGGTCGCCCCGGCGGACCGGCTGATGACCGAACAGCTCGGCGAGGAGGTCCGCTCGTGACGTCACTGGTGGTCCTCGGCGCGGCCGACGGCGCGGTGCCGACCTACCAGCGGGCCGCGAAACTCGGTTACCGCACGATCTGCGTGGACATCCAGCCGGGCGCGCCGGGTGTGCCGTTCGCCGACGAGTACCTGCACATCAGCACGCGCGCGCCGGAACAGGTCGCCGCCGCGTTGGCAGGCCGCACGGACATCGTCGGCGTCCTCGCGCCCGCGAGCGACATCGCGTTGCCGTCCCAGCGCTGGCTCGCGAGGCACTGGGACCTGCCGGACCCGATCTCCGAGCAGGCCGTGCTGGCGTCGGCGGACAAGTCCGTGTTCCGGGAGGTGTGTGAGCGGCTCGGGTTCCCCGTCTACGGCGCGGTCGCGGGCACCGTCGGGTCGGGACTGCGGGAAGCCGCGCTGGGACTGCGGTTCCCGACGCTCGTGAAACCCGTGGACAGCACCGGCAGCCGCGGTGTGGTGCCGTGCGGTGAGCCGGGTGGGCTGACGGCCGCGATCCGGGCCGCGATCGAACACTCGCCGTCCGGCCGGGTGGTCGTCGAGGAGCACGTCACCGGCGAGCACCTGACCGTCGAGGCGGTCGTGTCCTCGGGCCGGGTCCTGTTCCACGCGGTGAGCGCGCGCACGCTGACCGCGCCGCCGTACTTCATCACCGCCGAGCAGCTGTTGCCCGCGGACCTGCCGCCGGAGGTCGACCGCAGGCTCGTCACCATGCTCGACAAGCTGTGCGCCGAGCTGGGGTACGTCAGCGGGCCGCTGAACCTGGACGTGGTGCTCGCGCCGGACGGACAGCTGTACTTCGTCGAGATGGGTGCGCGGACCGGCGGGAACGGGCTCGCCGAGCTGATCGAGACGATGTGCGGCGTCGACACCCTGTCGGCGACGATCGCGCTGGCGGTCGGCGACCGGGTGGTGCTCGCGCCACGCCCGCCCCGGCCCGTGATGCTGCGGGTCATCGCAGCGGACCGGCCGGGCACCCTCGCGGCCGTCCACGGGATCCGGCAGGTCACGGCGTTGCCCGAGGTCGTGGACCTGCGGCTGTTCGCGCAGCCGGGTGACCACGTGCGGCCGTACACACAGGCCGCGCACAAGGTCGGGTACGTGGTGCTGTCGGCGGCGACCGCCAGCCGGCTGCGGGCCGCGGCCGCGGTGGTGGACCGGACGTTGCGGGTCGAGTTGGCCGGCCCATGACCATCGCGTCCACGGCACCGCCCCGGCTGTCGGTGATGGTGCGCCTCGCGGCGGGCCGCGGGGTGTTCCGGCTGGCGAGCCAGCTGATGGCGGTGGCGCTGGCCGTGGTGTGGGGTGCCGAGTCGTTCGGCCGCTTCGCCAACGCCATGGGGTTGTGCGCGTGGCTGCTGTTCGTGCCGACGGCGGCGGAGAAGGCCGCGCTGAAGGTGTTGCCGCGCATGCGTTTCCTCACCGCGCAGGTGGCGCGGCTGGTGGTCCGGCTCGCGGCGGCACCGGTGCTGGCGCTGGTCGCGGCGTTCGCCGTGGCACTGCTCGTCGATCCACAGGGGACGGTCACGCTCTACCTCGTCACGGCGGCGTGGTCGGCGGCCACCGGGCTGCTGATGACCGTGTCCGGGCTGCAACGCCTGCGTGGCAGGCCGATGCTGGACGCGGCCGCGTTCGGCGCGATGACCGCGGTGGTGCTCGCCGGGACGGCGGTGACGTGGGTGGCGGGCTGGTCGCCGACCACCCACCTGTCGCTGCTGCTCGCCGGCCTGCTCGCGGTCACCGGCTACTCCCTGGCGGCACTCCCCCGCGACTGGGTGCTCGGCGTGCGGAGCGGGCGGCGGCTGCTGCCCGCGCTGGGCCGCAGCACCTGGCTGCTCGGCCTGTCCGAACTGCTCGACGTCGCCGCACTGTCCACTGTGTACCTGGTGCTGGCGCTCACCGGGCAGACCACCGACAGCGGCCCGCTGTACCTCGCGGTGCTGGTGGCGAGCATGGCAGGCTCGCTCGTGCTGTACCAGTTGAAGCTCTACCAGCCCGCGACGTCGGCCCGGCTGCGTGGCGCGGGCGGCGCGGGTGGCCGGGCGCGGACGTTCCGGCTGCTCCGGACCGCGGAGCGCGGCGGGTTCGCGTTCGCGGCGGTCGTGGCCGTGCTGGTCGCCTTCCCCGCGGGCCGGGACCTCCTGGCCACCGGGTCCTACGTCGTGCTCGGCGCGGTCCTCGCCGTCGAGGTCGCGGTGTCCACCCTGGTCATGTACGCGAACTTCCTGCTGGAGAACACGAACAGCAGCGTGCTCACGATCACCTCGGTCTCGGCCGTCGTCGGCCTGGTCGCCACCGCGCTGATCGCGCTCGCCGTCGTGCCGTGGCTCGGCGCGGCGGGCGGGCTCACCGCGCTCGTCCTCGCCGCCGCCGTCAAGGCAGGCACCCTGCGCGGGCTGCTGCTGCGCAGGCACCCGGAACTCCATCCGTAACACGAGAAGAACAGCGGAGCCACCATGTACGTACTCGGTATCAGCCGCCACCACGACGCCGCCGCGGCGCTGGTGCGCGACGGCGAGATCATCGCCTTCGCCGAGCAGGAGCGGTTCAGCAGGGTCAAGCACGACGGCCGCTTCCCCACCGACGCCATCCGGTTCTGCCTGGAGCGGGCCGGCATCACGCTGTCCGAAGTGGACCACGTGGCGTACTTCTGGCAGCGCTGGCGCGAGCCGCTGCACGCGGCGAAGGTGTTCGCCCGGTACTTCCCCGCCACGCTCGAGGTGTTCCGCAACCAGGGCGACCAGGGCGCGAAGGCGTCCGGGTTGGTCGAGACGTTCCGGCACGGCGGCAAGGGTGTCGACAACTTCCACGTCGGCGGCGCGGTCCTCGGCCACGTCAAGCGCGGCTACACCCTCGGCCGCGACGTGCGGGAGGCGCTCGGGTTCACGGGGCCGACCAGGTACAAGGTCCACCTGATCGACCACCACCGCGCGCACGCGGCGAGCGCGTTCTTCATCTCGCCGTGGGACGAGGCCGCGATCCTGACTCTCGACGGCATCGGCAGCGACGGCACCAGCACGTTCCTCGCGGTCGGCAAGGGCGACAGGATCACCGACCTGCGACGGTTCAAGTTCCCGCATTCGCTGGGCGCGATGTACGCGGGCGTCACGAACTACCTCGGCTTCTACCCGACCATGGACGAGGGCAAGGTGATGGGCCTCGCCCCGTTCGGCAAGGACACCTACATCGAGCAGTTCAAGGACCTGGTGTACCTCGAGGACGACGGCGGGTACGAGCTGAACCTCGACTGGTTCCGCCACCACACGTCCGGCCGCCACCTCATGTCGGACAGGTTCATCGACACCTTCGGCCCGCCGCGCGAGCGCACGAAGGTCACCGCCGACAACCCGATCCCCCAGCACTACATGGACATCGCGTACGCACTGCAGGTGCGCCTCGAGGAGGTCGGCCTCCACCTCGCGCGGTGGCTGCACCAGAAGACCGGGCTCACCAAGCTGTGCGTGGCGGGCGGTGTCGCGCTGAACTCGGTGATGAACGGGCGGATCTTCCTGGAGACGCCGTTCGAGGACTTCTTCGCGCAGCCCGCGGCCGCCGACGACGGCTCGTCGCTGGGCGCCGCGCTCGCGGTCAGCGTCGGGAAGTACGGCAGGCCCCGGCCCACGGACGGGTACATGTACACCGGCCCGGAGTTCACCGAGGCGCAGATGGAGCAGGCGCTGCAGGACGCGGGCGTCCAGTACCAGCGCGTCGACGACATCGCGGCGCACACCGCGGCGCGCGTCGCGGACGGGCTGATCGTGGGCTGGTTCCAGGGTCGCATGGAGTGCGGGCCGCGGGCCCTCGGCAACCGGACGCTGCTCGCCGACCCACGCGACCCCGACTCCAAGACCCGGATGAACGAGAAGGTCAAGCACCGCGAGGCGTTCCGGCCGTTCGCGCCGTCGTGCCTGGCCGAGAAGGCAGGCGAGTACTTCGCGAGCGGCTACCCGTCCGCGGTGATGCTGCTGGTGTTCGACGTGCTCGAGGACAAGCGGGACGTGGTGCCCGCGATCACGCACGTGGACGGCACCGCCCGCGTGCAGACCGTGAGCCGGGACGACAACCCGCGGTACTGGGACATGATCTCGCACTTCGAGCAGCTCACCGGCGTCCCGATGGTCCTCAACACGTCGTTCAACGACAACAACGAACCGATCGTGTGCACGCCGGAGGACGCGATCAACTGTTTCCGCAAGACCGACGTGGACGCGCTCGCCCTTGGCCCGTTCTGGGTGGAGAAGTGACGGCGGCGCTCTATTCGGCCCGCCGGTGGCTGTGGCTCGCCGCCGCGGTCCCGGCGGCGGTGCTGGCCGGGCTGATCATGGTGGTGCTGCCGCCGGACCAGACGCTCGACAACCTCGCGGAGTGGCTGTTCAAGCTGAGCCCGTTCCTGTTCGCGGTGGCCGCGGTCGCGGTGTTCCCGCGCGGCCGGTTCGGGCCCGCACTGGTCGTGGTCGGCGTGCTGGCCTACATGGGATACCTGGACACGGCGCTGATCCTGCGGATCCTGGACTACCGCGCCGACGGCGAGTTCTCGGTGGTGTACCAGTTCCAGCTGTTCGTGGTCACCTACATCGTCCTCTTCGGACTGCTCGCGTTCCGGCTCGGCGGCGCGCGCACCGCGACCGTGCTGAAGGTCGGCGTCGCCGGGGTGCTGATCGTGATCTCCGGGTTGAACGACCTCGGGTTCTGGGTCATGAACGACTGGGGCGCCGACGGCCGCCCGTCCACACTGGACTGGGCGTCGCACATCATCGTGTTCACCGGCGGCCCGCCCAGTGTCCCGGGCGCGACGGTGTTCCTGGTGGTGCACCTGGTCCTGGCGGCCGCGGTGGTGACGGCGCCCGTGGAGCGCTGGGTGGACAGACGGCTGGCCAGGACGACACCGTGAAGGCGCTGGTGGTCCTGGGTGCGGCCGACGGTTCGCTGTCGACCTACCGGACCGCCCGCGCGCTCGGCTACCGCACGATCTGCGTCGACCGGTCGCCGGCCGCGCCCGGGGTGGCGCTCGCCGACGAGTTCCTGCCGCTGTCCACACGCGACACGGAGGCGATCGCGGCCGCGCTGGCCGGCCGCGACGACCTGGCGGGCGCGCTCGCCCCGTCCACCGACATCGCGCTGCCGACGCTGCTCGCGCTGACCGAACGGCTCGGGCTGCCGGTCACGATGACGCGGGAGGCGGCCCGCGCGTCGCTGGACAAGCGGCACTTCCGGCGTGTCTGCGAGGAGCTGGGCTTCCCGGCATATCGTTGGAGCGAGATCACCGACGCGGCGCAGTGGGAGTGGCGCGGCCCCGCCGTGGTGAAGCCGGTCGACGCGCAGAGCGGCCGCGGGGTCACGCGCTGCGTCGAGAAGTCCATGGTGGACGCCGCGGTCGCCGCGGCACGCGACCTCTCCTACAGCGGCGGTGTCGTGGTCGAGGACGAGGTACCTGGCACGCACTGTGGGTGCGAGTGCGTGATCTCCGGCGGCGAGGTGGCGTTCCTCGCGCTCACCACGCGCACGCTGTGCCCGCCGCCGCGAGCCGTCACGACCGCGCACCTGATGCCCTCGGAGGTCCCCGCCGAGGCGCGGCGCGCGGTGGTGACGATGGTCGAGCGGCTCTGCGCGCGACTGCGGTACCGGACCGGCCCGCTGAACCTGGACCTCGTCGTCGACCGGGACGGCGTGCCGTACCTGATCGAGATGGGCGCGCGGACCAGCGGGAACGGGCTCGACGAGCTGACGTTGCGCTGCCACGGCGTGGACACGATCGCCGCCTCGGTGGCGGCGGCCGTGTACGAGCCGATGACGGTCACCCAGCACCCGCCGCGGCCGGCGCTGTGGCAGTCGCTGTCGAGCGACCACGCGGGCAGGCTCACCGCCGTCCACGGGCTGACCGAGGCGCTGGCGATGCCGGAGGTGGTGGACGTGCGGTTGTTCGCCGGGCCCGGCGACGAGGTCCGCGGGCACGACAACGTGGCGGACAAGCTGGGGTACGCGGTGCTGAGCGCGCCGACCACGGCCGGGCTGCGTGCCGCCGCCGAGCGCCTGAACCGGACGCTCGTGTTCGAGGTGGCGCCGGTGAGCCCGGCGGCGCGAGGAAGGCGAGAGAGCTAGATCCTTAAAAGGGAGTGAGAGAAGGAAGCGCTCTCATTGCCTCGCACCGCCAGGCTACCGGCCGATCACGCGGGCACCAACTGGTTTAGCGTGCCCAGGTCCAGCACCCGCGACCCCTCCGGCAGCCCGTCCGGACGGGTCAGCCCGACGTAGGTCACCGGCTCGGTCAGCACCAGGTCCGGCGTCCACGTGGTGACCGGGCCGGGCAGCAGGCCGAGCAGGTCGGAGACCATCAGGTACCGCCGCTCGACGACCGCGCGGGTCAGCATGCCCGTGGTCAAGCGGTTGTTCTCGACCTGGTTGAAGTTGGGCGAACCGGTCAGGTACAGGTGGGTCCACAGCACCGACCACCGCCCGGCCGCGTCCCGGCTGAACACCGCGGGCAGCGCGACCCGGCCGGTGCCGCGCAGGTCCGACCGCGTGCGCACGGTCCGCGCCTCGAAGGGTGCGCCCTTCTGCGCGCGGTCCCGCACCATCCAGCCGAACATCGACTCGGCGACCGTGTCGAACCCCTCGCCCGCGTAGACGTTCACCTGCGGCACGATCCGCGTCGCCCCGACCTTGTCGAGTGGCACGTCGATGAACTCGGTCGCGCCGTTCGCCGACTCGGTCAGGTCACCGGAGTACACGACCTCGCCGTCTCGCAGGTTGGTCCACGACACGTGGCCGCGGTAGCGGAAGTCGTCGTCCAGCAGCAACGCGGACAGGTCGTAGTCGGTGCGCCGCGCCTGCTCCCGCCAGTAGGCGAAGAACCGCAGCACCTCACCGTCCACGACGGACCACGAGCCGCGCGGCAGCACCGCGAAGCCGTCCTCGGCCGCCTTGCCGGACAACGGCACCGCGACGGTCAGCACGGCCGGGTCGACGACGACCGGGCCGAACCCGGACAGCCGGGCGGCCAGCTCGGTGTCGACGATCCCGCGGACCCGGTCGATCACGTCGACCGGCAGCGGCAGCCGCGCGTCCACGGTGACCCACGCCCGCTTCGCCCGGCCCGCGAACACCCGCGCACTGTCCACACCGGACCGGTTGGCGACGTGCTCCCGCAGCGAGCACAGGACCCGCCCGGACACCTCACCCACCACGGACTCGAACCCGGTCAGCACCGCGCCGGTGTCGGTCGCCGTGCGCAGCAGCCGGTCCAGCGAACGCACCAGCATGCCCGGCGCCTTCGCGAGGATCCCGGCGGCGTCGGCCACCCGGCCCGCGCGGAAGGCGAACTCCGCGCGGCCCGCGATGGACCGCACGACCCGGTCGCCGCGCGCCACGTCGAACACCTCCCGCGCACGGACGAAGCGGTCGTCCTCGTACGGGTGCAGCCCCGCCGCGAGGCGCTTCCACACCTCGGCGTGCCGCGCGACGTCCCCGAGCTTGCCCTCGTTCGCCGACACGACCGCGTCGAGCGCGCCGAGCAGCACCCGCCGCTCGCTCCTGCGGAACGACCGGAACCGGGTCGGCGTCGCCAGCGTCACGTCACCACCGCTCGCCCGGCACGCGACCCGCAGCACGTCGACCACCGTGTCGACGGCGACGAGCGGCAGGCCGTGCGCGAGCCGGACCGCGTTGACCACCGCGCGGTTCTCCCGCACCGGGATCGCCATCGGGTGGTCGAGGCACTCGGCGGCCAGCTCCGCGAGCAGCTCGAGGTCGGCCGCGTGGAGCGGGGTGCCGCTGCCGGCCAGCTCGGTGTACAGGCGCGTGGTCTCCTCGGCGAGCGTGCCGCCGAGGTGCAGGACGGTGACCCGGTCCTTCAGGGAGGCGACGAGCTCGTCGTGCGCCGCGAGCAGCTCGGCGTAGGAGTGCTGGTAGCGGCCGTAGCCCGCCAGCGACAGCAGGTTCACGACCCCCGCGGGCACGGCGGCGCCGTGGGCGGTCACCGTCTCCCGCAGGCAGGACAGCCAGAAGTCCCACGTGTCGGGGACGTTGCGCGGGAAGTCGATGAAGTAGGCGTTGTGCGCCACGTCGTCGCCGACCAGCTCGCGCACCGCGCCGACGACGTCGACCGCCAGGTCGAGCGCGGCACCCGGCGCCAGCCCGTCGAGGTGTGCGAGCAGCTCGCGGGACGCCACGAAGCCGACGCCGGTGAGCACCGCGTCGAGCTGCCGCACGACCGTCGAGCCGTCCCCACCCGGCCCCTCGACGCGTGGTACCCGCAGAGTCCTGCGGATGAGAACCTCGGAACGCACCACAATTCCCCCTCGGACACAAGAAAAGCCGCCCACGGTCGGTGGACGGCTCCGGCGTGACGGGGTCACGACATGGAGCAGCCCACCGGACCGCGCGAGCGGCAACAATGTTTCGCCACGGCGGAAATGATGGCCAGGTCCGCCGCCTGCGTCAATCGATTAGAAAGTGTCCTGTGGATCTTTGTGCAGGGTCTGGGCTTTGTCAGCAGGTACCTCAGGGGAACGTGACGGCGCTCAGCCACCAACCGCCTGCGGTCCGCCCGGTGTCGCTGGGTCGGGACCAACACTTTTAAGTCCGGAGAGGCGGGCTAACGCCATCGCGTTCGAGCCGTGGACGGCGGTGAGGAACTCCCGCCCCCGGTCCTCCGCGATCGGGCGCAGGTGCGGGAGCAGCGGGTTGTCGACCACGACGGTGCGGTTGGAGCGGAACTCGTAGGCGCGGATCGGTGTGGTGAGGCTCAGGTTCACCACCGTGTGTGGCCAGCCTTTCTGGATGGGGAGCACGTCGCCGCGGTGTTGTAAGGCCTCGAACTCCAGGTTCTCGCCGAACAGTGTCAGGGCGCCCTCGTCGCCGCAGTCGTAGACGAGCACGATCACGTCGGTTTCCACGTGCCGGTGCGGGTTCGCGATGAACCCGCCCGGCACGTCCAGACCGCCGGCACACAGTTCGATGCCTGGCGCGTTGCCGTTGTCCCGGCCGTCGACCAACGGCCGGATCCGGTGCCCCTGGGGGGTGAGCACCGGGTCGATCGACTCAAAAGGGATCGCGGTGGGAGGTTTCTTCGACATGGGCATTCCTCTCCGTCAGGGCGCCCCGGTGCCCACAGGGTGGAGCTCCCCGGCAAACTTGGGAAGAGATTGTGATGTGACGAAGTAGACATGTTCGCGAAACTTCATAATCGCGCCCGCACGGCAAATGTCGCTGAATTATCGACGGCAGACCACCGTGTCTGAACAATCGTCAAATGACGCGTTTCACTCTCGCGGAGGAGCGCACTGCTACTCCGGAGGGACGTGCCGCGCCCGCGATCGCGCGACAGTCGCGGTATGGACATCGCACGGACCGCGGCGGCGACCGCGACCCTCGCCGCAACCGCACTCGGCGCCACCTGGCTGCTGGCCGGCACCCACAACCCGCTCGACCACCCCGGCCGCCCGTTCAGCTCGGCGCTCTCCACCTACCCGGAAGGCTGGGCCAACGCGGTCTTCCTCGGCTGCGCGCTGGTCGCGCTGGCCGCCGCGTGCTGGCCGCGCAGGGGCAGGGAATGGGCGGCGGGGGCCGCGATCGTCGCGCTGGTGGCGCTCATGGACGCGTCGACACTGATCGCCATCGGATATCTGCCCGCGACGCTGATCGGTCCGCTGTTCGGGCTGGCCGAGGCGGACGCGTCGCTGTTCCTCTCCCCCGGCCTGCTGCTCCAGCTGCTGCTGCTCACCGCCGTCGCGGCGTTCGGCGTGGTGATCGCACGGCGGTTCCGGGCGGCCGGGCACGACCTCGCGCACGTGACGGCCAGGACCAGGTTCTGGACACGGATCGCCATCGAGGCGCCGCTCGTCTACGCGCTCACCCGGGTGCTGATGTTCTTCGGTGTCCCCGGTTTCGACATGGCCGAGTTCGGCGCCCCGATCCTGTGGGCCGGGCTCGGGCTGGCGGTGTCCGCGAGCCTCGGCGCGTGGCTGACCTACGGGCTCGTCCGGCCCTGGGGCGAGGTGTTCCCGCGGTGGCTGCCGGGACTGCGCGACAAGCGGGTGCCGATCCGGCTGGCGGTGGTGCCCGGTCTGCTGGTGGCGGTGATGGTGGCGACCGCGTCGAAGGACATGCTCCAGTCGCTTGGCGACGACGGCGCCCTGAGCGCGATCGGTGACTGGCCGCTGGTCGCCCTGCCCATGTTGCTGTGGCCGCTCTGGGCCATCGCTCTCGCCATGGCCACCGCGAACTACGGAATTCGGCGCTCTCTCACAGAAGCGAAAATTTCGCCAGAGCACAATGGCACAAAAATGGTGTACATTCCGCTCACGGGCGCACAAACTCCGAAAATTTCCGGAAATTGAGGCGATCTTCTTCCGTAGTCTCCGAGGAGTTCCCGTGAGAAAGTTCCTGAGCCGGCTGGGGGTCGCCCTGTTGCTGGCGGCGGCACTGCTGGGCGTACCGGCACCGGCGATGTCGTCGGGATCGGCGGCGAGCCTGGTCGAGGTCACCGGGTTCGGCACCAACCCGAGCAACCTGCGGATGCACCTGTACGTGCCCGACGGCATCGGCACCCGGCCCGCGGTCGTCGTCGCGGTCCACTACTGCACGGGCTCCGGTCCCGCCTTCCACAGCGGTACCGAGTTCGCGCGGCTCGCCGACCAGTACAAGTTCATCGTCATCTACCCGTCCGCGACGCGCAGCGGGCAGTGCTTCGACGTCTACACGCAGGAAGCGTTGCGGCGCAACGGCGGCAGCGACCCCGTCGGCATCCGGTCGATGGTGAGTTACGTCCAGCAGCGCTACGACCCCGACCCGGAGCGGATCTTCGTGACCGGCGCGTCGTCCGGCGCGATGATGACGAACGTCCTGCTCGGCGACTACCCGGACGTGTTCAAGGCGGGCGCGGCGTTTATGGGCGTGCCGTTCGCGTGTTTCGCCACCACACCGCCGAACACGTGGAACAGCGAGTGCGCGAACGGGCGGATCACGAGGACCCCGCAGCAGTGGGGCGACCTGGTCCGCGGCGCGTACCCCGGCTACACCGGCGCGCGCCCGCGCATGCAGGTTTGGCACGGCACCGAGGATTCGACGCTGCGCTATCCCAACTTCGGCGAGCAGGTCAAGCAGTGGACCAATGTGCTGGGCGTGAGCCAGACCCCGGCGTACACCGACAGCCCGCGGTCCGGCTGGACCCGCACCCGGTACGGCGGCACGGGCACCACGGCGCCGGTCGAGGCGGTCAGCCTGCAGGGCGTGGGGCACAACCTCCCGATGAGCGGCATGGCGGCCATGGCGCTCGCGTTCTTCGGCATCACCGGTGGCAGCACGGAACCGCCGCCGACCTCCGGCCCGTGCCGCGTGGCCTACGACGTGACCGCGTGGAACACCGGCCTGACCGCGGCGGTCACGATCACGAACACCGGCACCGCGCCCATCAGCGGCTGGTCGCTGGCGTTCACCCTGCCGGGCGGGCAGACGATCACCTCCGGGTGGGGCGCCACCTACAGCCCGGCGAGCGGCGAGGTCACCGCGCGCCCACTCAGCTACACCACGACGATCAACCAGTCCGCGTCCGTCGGCATCGGCTTCCAGGCCACCCACACGGGCAACACGGCGGAGCCGGCCTCGTTCACCCTCAACGGAACCCCGTGCACGGCCGGCTGAGTCCGGTCACGGCCAGTCGGCGGCCTTCTTCAGCGCGGTCCACGCATCGGTCAGGTCGTACCACGCCGCGTCGCACGTGAGCTGGTCTCCGGTCGTGGCGTCGGAGTCGAACCACCCGGCGCACGGCGTGAACGCGGCGACCGCCTCGTCCATGCCGTCGAGGGCGACGGTGAGATCCGAGTGCGCGGCCGCGGCTCGGATCTCACCGGTCAGCTCGGTGACCGCCCCGGACAGACTGGCCCACGTGCAGCCGCTCTGCCCTGGCACGCCCGGGATGCAGGCCGCCAGCAGGGTGTCGACGGCACCCATCGCCGCGCCGGTGTCGTCGTCGACGACAGCCGAGGTGGTGGTCTCCGGGGCCGGGCCCTGCGTCTGCGCGCCGCAGGCGGTCAGGACGAGCAGGACGGCGATCAGCACAACGCGCATGCCGACAGCATGTCAACGGGTGGCAGGACCGGTCCCGGCGCCGACAGGAACCGGCCGAGGCCCGTCCGTCTCGTCCTCGGTGAGCAGGCGGCGGGCGACGGTCTTCACCGCGGCGCGCAGGTCGGTGCCGGGTGGGCGGCCGATGTCCTGCTCGACGCGTACCTCCAGCCACGCGGTCCACGCCAGGACGATCAGCTCCGCCTCCGCGCTGCCCGCCGCCGTGTGGGTGTACTCCCAGCCGTCGCGGGTCAGGTAGCCGTCGGCGGTCGCGCGGTCGAACACCGGTGCCAGCACCTCGGCGGGCAGGCGGCGGCGGGCCGCGACCGCGTTCAGGTCGGCCCGGCCGGTCATGCGGGTGGCCAGTTCGACCTGGATCACCGCCCACGCGCTCGCCACGTCCAGCCGGGTGCCGGAGGCGGCGACGATGCGGCGCATGGCGTCGGCCTCGGTGCCGCGGATGATGCGGCCGACCGCGGACTCGAGCAGGCACTGCGAGTCCGCGCCGGTCGGCGACGCGAAGCCCTCGCCCATGTCGGTCGAGCCGATCCTCGCGCTGTCGCGCAGCCGGACCTGTTTGAGGAACAGCGACACGACGAACCCCAGGAGCGCCACCGGCACGGTCCACAGGAACACGGTCGTCAGCGCGTCGGCGTACGCGTGGATGATCGGGCCGGCCGCGGCGGCCGGGAGGGCGTGCAGACCCTGCGGGCTCTGGGCCGCGGCGGTGATCGTGGCCGGGTCGGCGGCACCGGTCCGCACGGCCGCCGCCACCCCGTCGGTGAGACCGGTGGTCAGGGCGTTCGAGTAGATCGTGCCGAACACCGCGGTGCCGAACGCGCCGCCGAGCGTGCGGAAGAACGTGACGCCGGAGGTGGCGGTGCCGAGGTCGGCGTAGTCGACGGTGTTCTGCACGGCGATCGTCAGCACCTGCATGCACAGCCCGATACCCGCGCCGAGCACGAACATGTACAGCGACACCAGCAACCCGCTCGTGCCGGGCCCCATCCGCGACAGCAGGAACAGCCCGAACGCGGTGACGACCGAGCCGACGACCGGGAACGTCCGGTAGTGGCCGGTCCTGCTGACCACGTTGCCGCTGAAGATCGACGCGCACAGCAGCCCGACGACCATCGGCAGCGTGCGCACGCCCGCGAAGGTCGCCGAGTCACCGTCGACGTACTGCAGGTAGGTCGGCAGGAAGATCATCGCGCCGAGCATGGCGAACCCGACGATGAAGCTGAGCAGCGAGCACACGCCGAACACCGGGTTGTGGAACAACCGCATCGGCAGCATGGGCTCGGCGGCGCGGGTCTCCACCCAGCAGAACAGGCCGAGCGCGACCACGCCACCCGCGAACAGCCCGACGATCACCGGCGAGCCCCACGCGTACTCGGTGCCGCCCCAGCTGGTGGCGAGCACCAGCGCGCTGGCCCCGACCGCGATGAGCCCGATGCCCAGGTAGTCGATGACGGCCCTGGTCTGCGCGCGCACCACCGGGATGGTCCGCGCGGCGGCGAACACCACGACGATCGCGATCGGCACGTTCACGTAGAACGCCCACCGCCACGACAGGTGGTCGGTGAACAGCCCGCCGAGCAGCGGCCCGACCACGGTCGACACGCCGAACACCGCACCGATCGCGCCCTGGTACTTGCCGCGTTCCCGCAGCGGGATGACGTCGGCGATCAGCGCCATGGCGGTGACCATGAGCCCGCCCGCGCCGATCCCCTGCACGGCACGCCACGCGACCAGGAGAGTCATGGAGGTGGCCGTGCCGCACAGGAACGAGCCGGTGATGAACACGATGGTGGAGACCTGGAAGACCAGCTTGCGCCCGAACAGGTCCCCGAACTTGCCCGCGAGCGCCGTGGCGACGGTCTCGGCGAGCAGGTAGGCGGTCGCGACCCACGACATGTGCGCGGCCCCGCCGAGGTCGGCCACGATCGTCGGCAGCGCCGTGCCCACGATCGTCTGGTCGAGCGCCGCGAGCAGCATCCCGAGCACGATCGTCGCGAAGACGACGTTCCGGCGCCGCCCGTCCAGCACCGGTGGCATGGTGGTCGTCACCCGGCCACGATCACACGACCTCCGGTCCCCCGCACCTCGACGCTCTACTGTGTCTGCCATGACCGACACACCATGGGAGCCGCCGCTGACAGGCACGGAGGCGGAGCACCTCACCGGCGCGCTCGAACGTCTGCGCATGACGTTCCGCTACAAGGCGGACGACCTCGACGCGGCAGGCCTGTCCGCCCGCGTCGGCGCGTCGGCCCTCACGCTGGGCGGGCTGCTCAAGCACCTGGCCGTGGTGGAGGACTACACGTTCACGCGCAAGCTGTCCGGCGGTCCCCTCGAGGGCCCGTGGCCGACGGACTGGGACGACGACTGGCCGTTCACGTCGGCCGCCGACGAGCCACCGGAGGTCCTGTACGGGTACTGGGACAGCGCGGTGGAGCGTTCCAGGGCGAAACTCGCCGCGGTGCTCGCCGGTGGCGGGCTGGACCTGGCGGCGCACGCCGCCGATGCCGAGGGCAACCACGCGTCGGTGCGGCGGCTGGTGTGCGACATGATCGAGGAGTATGGGCGGCACACCGGGCACGCGGACCTGTTGCGGGAGGCTGTGGACGGACGTGTGGGTGAGGACCCGCCGCCCGGGTGGCAGCCGAGGTCGCACGGGGGCTGACGGTTCGGGCGTCAGCCGCGTGGGGTGGCGATGATCCGGGCGCCTCGGCTCGGGATCAGCGTGATGTTGCGTGGCTTGGCGAACTCCGGGGCCTGCCGGGCCGGGCGCAGATCGTACCTGGTCAGGGCCGCGCGCAGGACCGCTGCCATCTCCTTCAGTGAGAACCCCGCCCCCAGGCACCGGCGGACGCCGCCGCCGAACGGGATCCACGTGCCCAGTGGCAGCGGTTTCCCCAGGAAGCGTTCCGGGCGGAACTCCCCCGGCGCCTCGTGGTGGGCCGGGTCCTCGTGCGCCAGGGTCGTGTTCGGCGCGACGATCGTCCCCGCGGGCAGGTGGTGGCCAGCGATGGCCGTGTGCTCCGTCAGCACCCTGGGGACGTTCTGGATGATCGGGTGCCGCCGCAGTGCTTCCTTTGCCACTGCCTGCAGGTAGTCCTCGTCGTCCGTGTCGGCCGCCTGCTGGGCCTTGCGGAGCACCGGCTCGTTGCGGGACAGGTCGTGGAAGGTCCACGCCAGTGCCGTCGCCGTGGTTTCATGGCCCGCCAGCAGCAGGGTGATCATCTGGTCGCGCAGTTCGGCGTCCGTCAGGTCCGTGCCCGCCACGCTCAGCAGTCTCGACAGGACGTCACGCCGGGCCGTCACATCCGCCGCCCTGCGATCGGTGATCTCCTCGTACAGGAGGCGGTCCACCTCTCGCAGGTTGTCCGCGCTCCCGCGCCACGGCGGCAGCTTCGCCAGGGCCGGGTAGCTCCAGCCCAGTGCCGTTATCGGGTTGATGTCCGTCAGGGTGCGGATGCGCGGCCGCAGTGCCGTGAGCCTCGGGCCGTCCGACATGCCGAACACCACCCGCAGGATGATCTCCAGCGTCACCTCGTTCATCGCCTCGTGCACCTCGAACGGCCGCCCAGTGGGCCAGGTGCCCACATTGGCCTCCGCCAGGTCGGCCATCATGTCGCCGTAGCCGCGCAGGGCCGCGCCGTTGAACGCGGGCATCAGCAGCTTGCGGGAACGCAGGTGCTCGTCCTCGTCGGTGATCATGACCGAGTGGGGGCCCATCACCGGGCGGAGGATCTCGTTGCCCTCGCCCGCGTGGAACACCGCGGGCGTACCGGCGAAGACCTCGCGGATGTGGGACGGGTGCGACAGCGTCACCACCGTCTTGCTGCCCAGCAGGCGAACGGTGAACACGTCACCGTGCAGTCGCCGCATGCGGCGCAGCAGGTGCGGTCGCACCGTCATGAACAACGCCGTCTGAATCAGCGCCGGCAGCCTCGAACCGGGCGGGAGCGCGGTGACCATGGCCGAGTTATACGGCGGGCGCAGGATCACCACAAGACGGTGCGACCGTCGCACGAGGACTGCTCATGACAGTTACCGCGCAATGGATTCGGGTCTGTTTACTCCGGACAACAGTCGCATCGCTGGATGGGAAACACATGTTGGAGGGGCGCGTACGCGACGTGATCGCGTCGGTGTTGTCGGTCGCTCCGGGTGAGGTGCCTGCCCGGCTATCCCCGGAGACCGTGCCGGGCTGGAGTTCGCTGCGCCAGGTGCAGCTGGCCCTGGCACTGGAACAGGAGTTCGGCGTCGAGGTCGATCCCAACGTCATCCCGGACCTCGTGTCCGAGTCGGCCATCGTGGACTACGTGCGGGAGGTGGCCGCGTGAGGAGGGTGCACGACGTCATCGCGCACCACGCGGACGCGCGGCCCGACCACGTGGCCGTGCTCTGCGAGGACCGGTCCGTCACCTACGGTCAGCTGCACCGCTCCAGCACGCGGACCGCGAACGCCATGCACCGGTCCGGTGTGGAGGCCGGCGACCGGGTCGCCTACCTCGGCAAGGAATCCGAGCAGTACTACGACATCCTCTTCGCCTGCGCCAAGGCGGGTGCGGTCCTGGTGCCGGTCAACTGGCGGCTCACCCCCGCCGAGGTGCACCACATCCTGCTCGACTCCGGCGCCACGCTCCTGTTCGCCGACGACGAGTTCCTCGACGTCACCGCGACGCTGAAGGCCGACCTGCCCCGGCTGCGGCGCATCGTGCCCATCCCGGCGCTCGCGGAGTGGCGCGGCACCGACGACACCGACCTCGCGCCCGCGTTCGACGACACCCAGCCCATCGCGCAGGTGTACACCAGCGGCACGACCGGCAACCCCAAGGGCGTCGTGCTGGCGCACCGCAGCTTCTTCGCCGTCAAGGCGGCGCTGGAGGGATCGGGTCTCGACTGGATCGACTGGCGAGCGGGCGACATCAGCCTCATCGGCATCCCCGGCTTCCACATCGGCGGCCTGTGGTGGTCGATCCAGGGGTTCAGCGCGGGCATCACGATGGTGTCGGTGCCGGTGTTCGCCGGGCACCAGGCCGTGCGGCGCATCCGTGAGCTGGGCGTCACCACCGCGTGCGTGGTGCCTGCGCAGCTGCAGATGATGCTCGCCCCACCCCGCCCGCGCCGCGCCGACTTCGCGTCGCTGCGCAAGGTGGTCTACGGTGGCTCGCCGATCTCCGAGGCGCTGCTCGGCCGGTGCCTCGAGCTGTTCGACTGCGAGTTCGCGCAGATCTACGGCCTGTCCGAGAGCGGGAACACGGCCGTGTGCCTGCCGCCGTCCGAGCACGTGCCCGGCGGGCCGCGCATGCAGGCGGCCGGGCGCCCCTACCCCGGCGTGGCCGTCAAGGTCGTCGACGCCGACGGGAACGCCCTGCCCACGGGCCGGATCGGCGAGGTGTGCCTGCGCACCCCGGCCGCGATGCTCGGGTACTGGGGGCTGCCGGACGCGACCGCGGCGACGCTCGTCGACGGCTGGCTGCACACCGGCGACGCCGGTTACCTCGACGACGACGGGTTCCTGTTCATCCGGGACCGCATCAAGGACACCATCATCGTCGCGGGCGAGAACGTGTACCCGGCGGAGATCGAGAACGCCGTGGCCGCGCACCCCGCGGTGCTGGAGGCCGCCGCGGTCGGTGTCCCGCACGAACACTGGGGTGAGGTCGTCCACTGCTTCGTGGTGCCGAGGCAGGGCGAGACCGTGACCACCCGCCAGCTCGTCGCGTTCCTGCGCGGCAGGATCGCCGACTTCAAGATCCCGTCCGGATTCGAACTCACCGACTCGCTGCCGCGCAACCCCAGCGGCAAGATCCTGCGGCGCGAGCTGCGGGAACGCTTCTGGCAACACCTCGATCGCCGCGTGGCCTAGCCGCCGCGGCGACCAAACCCCCCGTAACTCTCACGAACAGGCGGTACCCCGATGCGCATCTCCCTACGGCACCAGAGCGACCGGCTCGCGTTACTCACCGGCAGGCCGAAGCTGTTGTCCGTCGACTACTCGGCCGACCCGGCCATCGTCTCCCGTGCGCTGCCGCGGCGGGCCGACGATGAGCGCAAGAACGTGCTCCTGCTGGGCGGCAACGGGTTCGTCGGCATGCACTTCCTGCACGACCTGCTCGACGACGAGCGCGTCGAGAAGGTGTACGCGCTGGTCCGTCCCAAGGGGACGAACTCGGGCGAGGCGCGGATCAGGCGCCAGGCGCGCAAGTACAAGATGGCCCTGCCGGAGTCGGACAAGCTCGTGGTGCTGGAGGGCAGCTACCTCGAACCGTCCATGGGCCTCGACGAGACCACGTACGAGACCCTGGTGTCCGACGTGGACGTCGTGATCGACGCCGCGGGCGCCACCACGCACGAGTACCCGTACGCCCGGTACCGGCAGGAGAAGGTGCTGCCCACCGTCACCCTCGCCGAGTTCTGCCTCACCCGGCGGTTCAAGACGCTGCACGTGATCGGGTCGGTCGGCAGCGAGGTCTACACGCGACTGCGTGACTTCTACCGGCCGAGCTTCTTCTTCTGCGGCTACAGCAAGATGAAGTACGTCGTGAAGCACCTTTCGCTGAAGATGAACCGCGACGGCGTGCCGATCCACGTGTACCAGGCGCCGTTCGCGCTCGGCGGGCCAGGCACCCGGTTCAAGGACCCCGGCATGGAGTACTCGTTCTGGAACATGGTCTGGCACATGGTGCAGCAGGGCCAGACCTACCAGTTCGGTGGCACCAACCCGATGGTCGCGGGCGACGTGCTGTCCAGGGCGGTGCTGAACAACGCGCTGTCCGCCGCGCCGCGGCCCATCAGCTACCCGGTCACGCCGGTGACGAACGAGCAGCTCGCCGAGCGCCTCGGCCTGGAGCTGGTGCCGTACAAGGAGTTCCGCCAGGGGCTCGTGCTGGCCAACCGGTTCCGGCTGCGTGAGGTCAAGTGGCGCAACCCGATCTCGTCGGCCCGCCGCGAGTGGCAGCGCGCGGGCTTCGTGCGCTCCCTGTTCCCCCGCTGCCTGCCCGAGCTGCTGACCAACATCGACACGGCCGTGCGCGCCCCCGCGGTGCCCCTGAACGCGGGCATCCCGGCGATCGACGTGCTGGTCGCGAACGCCAGGAACATCCGCAAGATCGCGAAGGACCTGCCGGTCGTCGCGACCGCCGAGAAGGCGGTCCCGGAGGCCATCGAGGAGACGGCCGCCGAGAGCCGGGCGGCCTGAGCCACCACCGACGGAGGTGCGGAAAATGAGCGCGGCAGACGAGTTCGTCCCGGTGGTCGACCTGTCCACCAGGGACACCGAAGAGGGCAGGGCCGCCATCGCGGCGACGATCGGCAGGGCGTGCGAGGCGTCGGGGTTCTTCACCGTCGTCGGGCACGGCGTGGCGCCGG
This sequence comes from Actinophytocola algeriensis, assembly GCF_014203735.1. Classification (GTDB taxonomy): domain Bacteria; phylum Actinomycetota; class Actinomycetes; order Mycobacteriales; family Pseudonocardiaceae; genus Actinophytocola; species Actinophytocola algeriensis. The sequence goes on from NZ_JACHJQ010000002.1 coordinate 757,797, forward strand.
AGCTGGTCGGGCGGATGTACCGGACCACCAAGGACTTCTTCACCAGCCCGGAGGACGTGAAGGACCGCAGCCTGAACCAGGGTTCCGGGGTGTCGGGCCTGCGCAGGGTCGGCGGCCCGTACGAGGCGTTCGCCGCGCACGTGACCGGTGACCTGCCCGCCGAGGAGCGGGCCGCGCTCGGTGCGCACCCGGCGACGTGGAAGGCCGCGAACATCTGGCCGGACGAGAGCTTCAAGGCGACCTGGTACGACTACATCGCGGCGATGACCGACCTGTCGGCGGACATCATGCGGCTGTCCGCGCTGGCGCTGGACCTGCCGGAGCGGTTCTTCGACGACAAGTTCGACAACCACGTGTCGCTGGTCCTCGCGAACTACTACTACGCGGAGCCCGACCTCGAGGCGCTGCGGCGGGAGAAGCACACCGACTGGGGCAGCCTGACCGTCCTGTACATCGAGGACGAGCTGGGCGGCCTGCAGGTGCAGCGCGGCGACGACTGGCTCGACGTGCCGTCGATCCCCGGCAGCTTCGTGGTGAACATCGGTGACCTGATGGCGTTCTGGACCGGCGGCCAGTGGGCGTCGACCGTGCACCGCGTGGTCACGCCACCGGACGCGGCGGTGCGGTCGCGGATCTCGATCCCGTTCTTCTACCTGCCCAACCACGACGCGACGATCGAGCCGATGGCCGAGACGAACAGCGAGCTGGAGCGCGTCACGGTCGGCGAGTGGTTCTCGCACAAGATGCAGTCGGTGTACAAGGCAGCGGCCTGAGAGGTGTGCCATGCGGCTGGAAACACGGGACCTCGCGTGGTCTGACACGTGGCGGGCGGCGCGGCTGTTGGCGCACGCCTACCGGGACGGCACGATCTGGGCGGCGGCGGGCACCGTCGCCGGGTGGCGCAAGCAGGCGTCGCTGACGCTGCTGTACCTGGCGGAGCTGCTGATCTGCCGGTGGGAGAAGGGGTTCGCGCTCGGCGCGGTCCGCGGGGACCGGCTCGACGGGGTCATGATCTCCTACGAGCACGGCGAACGGCCCACCCCGTGGTGGGGGTGGCTGCTGCGGTCGTTCTCGTGCCTGTTCGCCGGCCCGGTCGCCGTGGCGCGCTGCGTGCGCATCTCGAACGACCTGGAACGGTTGAAGCCCACGGAACCGCACGTCTGGTACGCGGTGCTCGGCAGGCGGGACGACTCCCCCGGCGTCGGGTACGCGCTGCTGCGGGCGGGCCAGGCGCGGGCGGACGCGCTCGGTCTGCCCGGTTATCTCGAGACGTCCGCCGGCGAGGAACAGGTGCGGATCAACGAGCTGCTGGGCTGGACGCTGCGCGACGAGTACGTGCTGCGGACCGGCGCGGTGGTCCGCACGATGTGGCGCGACTGCCCCGTCAAGGTGGCGTCGTGACCACGGCCACCGCGCTGTCGCTGGACGGGATGTACCTCATCCCGCCGGAGCACCACGTCCCGGACACCGACCGGGCCACGGCCGCGGAGCTGCTCGGCTGCGACGACCGGGCCATCGACGCGCTCGTCCACGACGGACTGACGGTGTCCGGCGACCGGTTCGACGGCCGCGACCTGTTCAACCTCGGCCTGCACTCCGGCACCGGGCGCACGGTGCCGGAGCAGGCGTTCGCGTTCTCGCTGCGGTGGATGCGCGCCTCCGCCGACGCGCTGCTGTCGCCGCGCACGCTCGGGTTCACCCTCACGGCGGACTGCGCGTGCGCGGACGTGACGCTGGCCGTGCCGAGGCCGGACCGCTACGGCGGCGCGGTGACCCCGGCCCCGTCGCGGGACGTGGTCCGCGCGTCCACGGTCACCGCGACCATCCGCACCGAAGGCCGCGCGGCACCGTTGCGGTCGCCGGTGCTGCGCGGGCTCGTCGAGGAGTTCGCCGGACTCGGTGTGCGGTGGGTGAAGCTGCCGGACGCGTTGCGCGACGACGAAACGCTGGTGACGTCGCACCGGGTGGCGACCTGCGAGTCGGCGAGCCGGTGGCTCGCGCTCCGCTGCCGGGCCGCGGGGTACGCGGCGACCACCAGGATCGGGTGGGTCGTCGGCATGCTCGACCTCGTGCACGCGTGGGTCGAGGTGACCGACGACGACGGCGAGACCAAGATCGTCGATCCGGTCTTCGCGTTGTTCGCGGCCGGCGTGGCGGGTGCGAACCCGCTGCTGACCGACCCGGCTGTCGCACTGCGCACGAACCGCCTGGTGCCAACAGCGCTCGAGGTCGGCGGCCGGGTGGCGCACCACGGCTGCGACCTGCCCGTCACCGTCCGGATCAACCCCGTCAAGGAGATGTCGTGAGCGAGCGTGCGAGCCAACCACCGGCACCGGGTGTGCCCGTGTTCATCACCGACTTCCTGCGCACCAAGTGCCCGGACAGCGGCCCGATCGGCGAGGACGAGGACCTGGTGCTCACCGGGGTGCTGAACTCGATGCACTTCGTGGAGCTGCTGTACCTGATCGAGTCCGAACTGGACACCGAGATCTCCATGGACGACGTGTCCAGTGCGGACTTCCGCACGATCGGACGGATCAGGGACCGGTTCTTCTCCCAGGCGGCGTGACATGTCGCTCGAGCGGGCCCGAGCGCGGTTCGTCGCGGCGAACCCGGCGAGCCGCGCGGCCCACGAGGAGGCGGCGCGGCACCTGCCCGGCGGCAACACGAGGACGACGCTGTTCTACACACCGTTCCCGCTCACGATGACGCGGGCCGTGGGCAGCCGCCTGACCGACCTGGACGGGCACACCTACGTCGACCTGCTCGGCGACTACACGGCCGGGCTGTACGGCCACAGCAACCCGATGATCCGCAAGGCGGTCGAGCACGCGCTCGACGGCGGCTGGAACCTCGGCGCGCACGGCACGGACGAGGCGCGGCTCGCGGCGGTGCTGTGCGAACGCGTGCCAAGCCTGGAGTTGGTGCGGTTCACGAACTCGGGCACCGAGGCGAACCTGCTGGCGCTGGCGACCGCGACCACGCACACCGGCCGCGGCACGATCCTCGTGTTCACGGGCGCCTACCACGGTTCCGTGCTGTCCTTCGGGGACAGCGGGTTCCCGCTGAACGTGCCGCACCGGTTCGTGGTGGCGGAGTACAACGACATCGCCGAGACGGCCGCGGTGATCGACCGGCACGCCGGCGACCTCGCCGCGATCCTGGTCGAACCGATGCTGGGCAGCGGCGGCTGCCTGCCCGCCGACCCGGCCTTCCTGGCGTACCTGCGCGACCGCGCCGACGAGACCGGTGCGCTGCTGGTCTTCGACGAGGTGATGACGTCCCGGATGGCGGGCGGTGGCATGCAGGAGCTGCTGGGCATCACACCGGACATGACGACGCTCGGCAAGTACACGGGCGGTGGCATGAGTTTCGGCGCCTTCGGCGGCCGCGCGGACGTGATGGCGAGGTACGACCCGCGCCGCCCCGGCCACGTCGCACACGCGGGGACGTTCAACAACAACGTGCTGAGCATGGCCGCCGGGTACGTGGGCCTCACCGAGCTGTTCCCGCCATCGGCCGCACGCGAGCTGTTCGAGCGGGGCGAACGCCTGCGCGCCGATCTGAACGCCATCGCGGCCGGCAGGCCGATGGTGTGGACCGGCATGGGCAGCATGCTGACAGTCCACTTCGGACCGGGTCCGGTCGTCTCCCCCCGGGACCTGCGCCCGGCGCCGGAGGACCGCGAACTGTTCCACCTGGAGATGCTGGCCAGCGGCTTCCACCTCGCCCGCCGCGGCATGATCGCGCTGAGCCTGGAGATCACCGACGAGGACTGCGCGGCGTTCTGCGACGCGGTCAGCGGATTTCTCTCCCACTGGAACGTATAGCGCACCCCCGGTCTTGCGGCAAGACCCCGTCGGCGGCGAATACTCGCAGCTCACGCCGACCGACGAGGGGGAACTCCGATGCGTGCACTGCTGTCGACGACCGGGTCCAGAGGTGACGTCCAGCCGTTGCTGGCGCTCGCCGTGCGGCTGCGCGAACTCGGGCACGAGGCCCGCCTGTCCGCGCCGCCGGACTTCGCGGAACTGGCCGCCGCGCACGCCGTGCCGTTCGTGCCCGTCGGCCCACGGGTGCGGAGCGGCGCGACGGGCGATCCGAAGGACGCCGTCGCGGACATGGTCGCGGGACAGTTCGCGACGCTGCGGGCGGCCGCGGCGGGCTGCGACGTGCTCGTGGGCTGCAACCAGCTGCAGGTGGCCGCCCACTCGGTGGCCGAGCTGCTCGGTCTGCGCTACGTGTTCGCCGACTACAGCCCGATCGCGTTCCCCTCGGCCCACCACCTCCCACCGCGGCTACCCGGTCCGCGACCGGAACCCGGCGCCGACCCGCGCACGGTCTGGGCGCAGGAGGCGGCGCGCCGGAACGCCGTGTTCGGGCCCGCGCTCAACGACCAGCGCACGGCCGCCGGTCTGGCCCCGGTCACGGACGTGCTCGCCCACATCCTCACCGACCGGCCGCTGCTGGCGGCCGACCCCGCGCTCGCGCCGTGGCCGGCCCCTGCCGATCTCGACGTGACGCAGACCGGGGCGTGGCTGCTGCCCGACGAACGTCCGCTTCCGCCCGAGGTGACCGACTTCCTCGCGGACGGCGAGGCGCCGGTCTACTTCGGGTTCGGCAGCACGCACACCCCGAGGTCGACGGGCGCGGCGGTGGTCGAGGCGGCGCGGGCGCTCGGGCGGCGCGCGATCGTGCTGCGCGGCTGGGCCGACCTGGACCTGGCCGCCGCGCCGGACTGCCTCGCCATCACCGAGGCGAACTTCGGGGCGCTGTTCCCGCGGGTGGCCGCGGTCGTGCACCACGGCGGCGCGGGCACCACGACCGCGGCCGCGCTCGCCGGGGTGCCGCAGGTCGTCGTGCCGCACCGCTACGACCAGTACTACTTCGCCGACCGCGTGCAGGCGCTCGGCATCGGGGCGGCGGGCGACGAGTCGCTCACCGGGGCGCTCGAGCGAGCACTCGGTGCGGCGGCCGCGGCCAAGGCCTTCGAGGTGCGCACGGACGGCGTGCGGATCGCCGCGCGGTACGTGCTCGGCTGAGCAGGTATCGTGCCTGCGAGCATGACCGAACCGATCGATTCCGATGTGGACCTGCGGGTCCCGGCGCAGCGCGGCGAACCGGCGCTGCCGGTGCTCGGCGCGATCGCGCTCGGCGGTGGCCTCGGCGCGCTCGCCCGCTACGGGCTCACCGTCGCGCTGCCCACCCCGGCGGGGCACTTCCCGTTGGCCACGTTCGTCACCAACGTGTCGGGTTGCTTGCTCATCGGGGTGCTGATGGTCCTCGTCACCGAGGCGTGGACGGCCCACCGGCTGGTGCGGCCGTTCCTCGGGGTCGGCGTCCTCGGCGGGTACACCACGTACTCCACCTACGCCGTCGAGATCCACGGGTTGCTGCGCCCCGGCACGGTCGGCGTCGCGTTCCTCTACCTGGCCGGCACGCTCGTGTGTGCGCTGTTCGCGGTGCTCGCCGGGGTTCGGGTCACCCGGTGGATCGTCACGTGACCGCGGTCCTCGTGTTCCTCGGTGCCGCGGTCGGGGCACCGCTGCGGTACCTCACCGACCGCCTCGTCCAGTCCCGCCACGACAGCCTGTTCCCGTGGGGCACGCTCAGCGTCAACGTGGCGGGCAGCCTGGTGCTCGGCGCGCTCGCCGGTGCGGGCACCGCGGTCCCGCACACCGTGCTCACCCTGGTGGGTACCGGGTTCTGCGGTGCGCTGACCACCTACAGCACGTTCAGCTACGAGACCCTGCGGCTGGCCGAGCAGAAGGCGTGGTTCTACGCCGTGATGAACGTGGTCGTCACGGTCGTCGCGGGGCTCGGCGCCGCGGTCCTGGCGTTCGGCACCACGTCCGCGCTCCTGGGCTGACCGGTCCGTATGGTGCCGTCGTGAGTACCGAGGAGCCGGTCACCCTGATCGGGCTGGCGCGGGCCGCCGGGGTGTCGAAGACGACGGCCTCGGACGCGCCGCGCAACTCCGGGCGGGGTGCCTGCCCGGCGGGTCGACGGGCTCGTGCTCGGCGGCGACCTGCTGCTCGCGTCCTGTGTGGACTCCGCGCCGCTGGCGCACGCCGACCCGCCGGTCACGGCGATCGACCTGCGGCCGCGCGGCTGCCGTTCGACCTCGGTCCGGCGCGGCACACTAGCGTCAGCGACATGAGCTGGCTGGTGAACACGAGGACGTCGTACGACACGGTTGCCGAGCACTACGCCGACCAGGTGCGCGACAGCCTGACGACGAAGCCGTACCTGCGCGCGATGGTGACGTTGTTCGCCGACCTGGTGCGCGCCGCCGGCGGCGGCCCGGTGGCGGACGTGGGCTGCGGCCCCGGCCACGTCACGGGTTTCCTGCGTGACGCGGGCCTGGACGCGTTCGGCATCGACCTGTCGCCCGCGATGGTCGAGGTGGCCCGCCGCGACCACCCCGGTATCCGGTTCGACGTGGGCTCGATGACCGAACTGGCCCTGCGGGCCGACTCGGTCGGCGGTCTGCTGGCGTGGTGGTCGCTGATCCACATGCCGGACGACGACGCGGCGATCGCGCTGGCGCACTTCCGGCGGGTGCTGCGACCGGGTGCCCCGCTGATGGTCGGCTTCCACGAGGGCAACGGCACCACGTTGAAGACCGACGGCTACGGCGGCCACCCGATGAACGTGCACGTCCACCGCCGCCCACCCGCGCGTATGACGGCATGGCTCCACCAGGCGGGTTTCGCGGTGGAGGCCCGCGTCATCCTCGACCCGGAGGGCCGCCTGCCGGGGGCGGTGTTGTTCGCCCGCTGAACTCCGCGCTTTTCGTGCATACCCAGTCCACTTGACACCCCGGGTCGCGCGCGCAGTAGTGTCCAGTTTGAGCGTGACGTGTGGGAGCGTCCGCGCTCGACAGGGGAACGGGGAGGAACCATGTCCGAACAGAGCGTGATGACCACGCCGATTTTCGACGAGCTGGTCAACGAACTGGGTGGCGCGCCGCAGCAGGAGAACGCGCACGAGGCCCAGCAGGACGACCAGAAACACGACGAACGCTGACCGTCTGAAACGGTCCAGCACACGGCCACGCGGATTACCGGCACGTGGCCGGGAACACCTCTGCCCATGTGGCCGACATCCGGTAGATCGACAGTGACGTGCACGAGGTTCGTCGACCGGACACACGCGGGACGGGAACTGGCCTGCGCACTCGCCGGGCACGTCCACGACGAGCGGCCGCTCGTTCTCGCGCTGCCCCGCGGCGGCGTGCCCGTCGCGGCTGAGGTCGCCTCGGCCTTGGGCGGTGACCTGGACATCGTGGTCGCGCGCAAGATCGGCGCGCCGGGCCAGCCCGAGTTCGGCATCGGCGCGCTCGCCGAGGACGGGGAGCCCGTGCTGGACGAGCTGACGCTGGCCGACCTGGGGGTCACCGAGACGGACCTGGCCGAAACGATCCGGCGGGAGCGGGCGGAGATCGACCGCAGGACGCGCACGTACCGGGGTGACCGGCCCGCGCCCGCGGTCGAGGGCCGCGAGGTGGTCGTCGTCGACGACGGCCTCGCCACCGGTGTCACCGCCCGCGCCGCGCTGCGGTGGGTGCGGGAGAACGGGCCGCGGCGCGTCGTGCTCGCGGTACCGACCTGCGCGGCCCAGGCCGAACGCGACCTCGCCGAGGACGCGGACGCGATCGTGAGCCTGCACGCGCCGCCGTACTTCTACGCGGTCGGCCAGGCGTACGCCGACTTCCGCCAGGTCACCGACGACGATGTGCTCCGGCTGTTGCGGTCACACCGCTAGGCAGTCGAACCCGACCGAACCGCCCCGCTCGAGCCGCTAGTCGGTCGGGGCCTTCGGGCCGGGCACGACGCCGAAGACCGTGGTCACGACGAAGACGCTCAGCACGACGAGCACGTGGTTGGCGTGCACACCGGGCTGGAGCACTTTCAGCGCCAGGTGCACGATCTCCCCGATGAGCAAGCGCGTCAGCACGACCTTGGTCCACGACATGGCGATCCCCTCACGATCGGACCCGGATCGGCTACCCGGCGGTCCCCCACGCAAACGGGCTCTGATGCGGTCCACCCAGTTCAGCGAAGCCCCCGTTTCACAGTGTGACCTCCCGTGGCGCGGCCAGCATGCGGGGCGACGGGCCCGGATGCCCGACACGCGGGCCGCGCGGCGTGCGGTCATCGCGACGTAGAGTCGTTGTGCCCCAACGGGTTCACGGCGAGCGCCACGCTGCCGGTCAGATCCGCTTGTGTGGCAAGGGAAAGCGCGACCGCCGGTGGCCCCCGGGCGCGGGTGAACGCGCGGGCCGTGCGCGGTGAACCCGCGACGAGACGGTCCTGTCATTCCTGGCGCCGTCAGCCGCCGTTCCGCCGTACGTCACCCGGCCGTCAGCCGGGGTCCGCAGGCTGTGCGCGTGGACACCGCCCCCAGATCGACCTCCCCCGGATCGAAAGACGTGTCGCGCCGCAGCCTGCTGTGGGCCGCCGCCAGTGCCCCGGTCGTCGCCGCGACAGCGGGTGCCGCGGGCGCCGCCGCCGCGACGGCGACAACCAGGGCCGGCGACCGCCCGGACGAGGACAGCCCGCGTTTCGCCGTCGCCGTGCTGCCCGACACCCAGTACCTCCTCGACGAGGGCGGGTCGGACCCGGAGCCGGTGCGTGCGGCGCTGGACTGGCTGGTGCGGGCTCGCGGCGAGGCGGGCATCGCGTTCATGACCCAGCTCGGCGACGTCACCGAGCACGGCACCGAGACCGAGATGCGGCTCGCGGACCGCGTGTTCCGGACCGCCGACGGGAAGCTGCCCTACAGCGTCCTCGCCGGCAACCACGACGTGTCCGGCGACGACCAGCGCGGCGACACGCCCTACCTGCGCACGTTCGGCCCCCGGCGCTTCAGCAAGGACAAGACGTTCGGTGGCGCGTCACCCGACGGCTACCACCACTTCCACGTCGTGAAGGCGGGCGGCCGCCGGTGGCTGGTGCTCGCGATCGACTGGCGCGCGTCCGACGCGGGCATCGCGTGGGCGCAGCGGGTCATCGACACCCACGCCACCCTGCCCGCGATCCTGACCACCCACGACCTGGTGTGGGCCGACGACGCCGGGCTGGCGCACCTGTCCGACAACGGGCAGCGGCTGTGGGACCGGCTGATCCGCGGCAACGACCAGATCTTCCTCGCGCTCGGCGGGCACTACTGGCCGCCGGGGCGCACCACCATGACCAACGACCACGGCAACCCCGTGCACCTGCACATCACGAACTACCAGGACCGCTACTACGGCGGCGCCGGGATGGTGCGGCTCTACCACTTCGACCTGGTCCGCGACGTGATCGACGTCGAGACGTTCTCGCCGTGGCTGCGCGAGCGGGTCGCCGACAAGCCGTCGCTGCTCGAGGAGGAGACGGCGGAGCTGACCGGCGACGTCGACCGGTTCACCGTGCCCGTCGACTTCGGCACCAGGTTCGCCGGGTTCGCGCCGCCGGTGCTGCCCGCGCCGCGCCCGCCGCGTGCGGTGATGCCCCGCGGCACCGTGGCGTACTGGCGTTTCGACCACACCGGGCTCGCGGGTGCGGGCACCGACGGCGCCCCGGTCCCGCCCGGCACGGTCGCGCGGGACCTGACCGGCAACGGCAACGACCTGAAGGCCGAGCTGCTGCACGCGAGCGGCCCCGGGGCGCTGACGTGGTCGGCGGAACACCACGACGACGCGCCCGCCCACGCGAGCCTGCGGTTCGACGGCGGCAAGCAACCCGACCGCGGCGCCGTGCTGCGCACCGGGCCGGGCGCGCCGGTCAACGCCATGCGCTTCGAGTCCGGCTACACCATCGAGACGTTCCTCAAGCTGCCGTCGCCGTTCACCGGCGACCACGCGTGGATGGGCATCCTCAGCTGGGAGGGCCGCGCCGGTGACGCCGGCAAGCACAGCGGCTGGTCCGACGACGAGCCGACCTGCAGCCTGAACCTGTCGGGCGAGCGGTTCCTGCAGTTCGTCGTGTACCCGGTGCCGGGGGACGCCGACCCCACGTCGTGGAGTCACGCCGTGCCCGTCGGCCACTGGATGCACGTGGCCGTGGTGAACGACGGCAGGCACACGACCATGTACGTCGACGGCTCCCGGATCGCCAGGAACGCGGCCGAGGAGTCCACCGGCATCTCGACCCTCGGCAAACCGTTCGCGATCGGCGGCACCCAGTTCGCCGAGGCGTACGGACAGGGCTTCTTCGGGTGGATCGGCGACACCCGTGTCGTCGCCCGCGCACTGCGTCCCGACCAGTTCCTCACCGCGCGCTGACGCGGTCTTCCCGAAGCGGTGCCCCGGCTCTCCCGGGGCACCGCTTCTTTAATGTGGATCTTGAGGGTTGGGCCGCCCGCAGGAGGGGCGGTGTGTGAAGCTGTAGCCGCGCCGCACAGGAGCCGCGAAAAAAGTCGGCATTCGGTGAATCCGGATCGGGGTTCCGTGCGTCGGAGCCCGTGACAGTCCCGCGAGGGGGAAGCAGAACGATGTCCGAGAACGACGACCGCAGGGCGCAGCTCGAGGCGCGCAACGCCGCCATGCGCGAGAACGTCGCCGCGCTGATGAGCGACCTGCGGCGCCGCACGTCCGATCTTGCCGACGCGCAGGCCAAGGCGAACGCGGTCACCGGCAAGGCCAGCTCAGAGGACGGACTGGTGCGCGCCGAGGTGAACCCGGCCGGCGTGCTCACCAACATCGAGTTCTCGTGGGCGGCGTTCGACCGCTACACCCCCGAGACCCTGGCCAAGGCGGTGCTGCAGACCACGCAGGCCGCGGCCCGGTCGGCGCGGGAACAGGTCGAGGGCGCGCTGTCCCCGCTCACGGCGGACACCCCGGACCTGTCCAACCTCTTCGAGGGCGCACCGTCGTTCACCGACCTGCTGCGCCCACCCGCCCCCGGCGACGCGGGCCAGGACGACGACCTGCCCTCGCGCCCATCGCGGCGCGACGAGGACGACGACGACAGCGGCAGCATCTACGGGAGGGACTAGGCCCCCATGGCTGGTGGATTCAATGTCCAGACGGACCGGCTCCGGAGCGGAGCCGGTGGCTTCGGCGAGTCCGGGGACGCGCTGAGCCAGGCGGGGACCACCCTCGGCAGCGCGCTCGACGGCCAGGGCGAGTGCTGGGGCAACGACGAGTCCGGTCAGTCCTTCGCCAAGGACTACGTGCCGAACTCGCAGAAGGTGCGTGACGCGTTCGGCTCACTCGCCGAGGCGCTGCAGGCGATCAAGACGGCGCTCGAGGAATCGGCGAACTCGTACGAGAACGTCGATGACCAGGGCGCCACAGAATACCGGGCAGTGGAAGGCTGAACAGTTGTCGATCACCATCCCACCAGAGATCACCTGGCTCTTCCCCATTGTCGTAGGGGAGAGCTGGCCGGAAGGCGACGAGGACAAGCTTCGTGCGCTCGGCGACGCCTGGCGTGCGGGGGGCGTCGACGTCGGCGAGGTCATCACGCAGGCGAAGACCGCCGCGGACCAGGCCATGGCCGGGATGGAAGGCGAAGCCGCCGACAAGTTCGAGCTGTACTGGAACCAGTTCGTCGAAGGCTCAGAGGCCTACCTGACGCAGCTCCAGGAAGCCTGCGAGGGCCTCGGCGACTCGTGTGACAACTGCGCGCTCGAGGTGGAGTACGCCAAGTACTCGATCATCGCCGCGTTGATCATGCTCGCGATCGAGATCGCCGCGCTGATCGCCGCCGCCTTCGGCACCTTCGGCGCGTCCACGGCCGGCATCCCGATCGCGCAGGCCGCCACGCGCATCACCGTCCAGATGATCTTCCGCCGTCTGATCATGGCCATCCTCAAGGAGGTCCTGATCGAGGTCGGCATCGACGTCGCCATCCAGGGCCTGCAGATGGCCAAGGGCGACCGCACCAGCTGGGACTGGAACAAGACCGGCGGTGCCGCGCTCTCCGGCGCCATCTCGGGCGCCATCGGCGGCGGCATGGACTTCATCCCGACCCGCGCGACCGGCCTCGGCGGCAACATCGCGGAAGGCGCCGTCCGCGGCGGCGTCGAGGGTGTCGCGTCCACGGTGGCCACGGCCGCGATCACCGGCCAGGACATCACCGGCGGCGACCTGCTCCGCGCGGGTGTCTCCGGCGGCGTCGGCGGCGGCATCGGTGGCGCGAAGACCCACTTCGACACGCCGACGGTGAACACGCCGGACAGCTCGAACATCCCCGGCTCTCCCGGTTCGCCGGGCACTCCGCCTCCTGGGTCGCCAGGATCACCGTCCTCGCCGCCGCCGTCGTCCCCCGGGTCGTCCGGCCCGCCGGACGGTCCTGGTTCGTCGACGCCGCCGCCGGGTGCGCCGGGGAACCGGAACCCGGACAGCACGACGTCGGCCAGCGGTCTCACGCCGCCGCCGGACGGGCCGGGTAGCTCGAACGCGCCCGGGTCCGGTGCGCCGCCTCGGCTGCCGATGACCGGGCCTGGTGACGGGCCTGGGCAGAACTCGCCGAGCGGGTTCAACGGTGGTCAGCAGGGTGGCGGGCCGTCGCAGTCGCCGGGGGGTGCGCCCCGGCCGGGTGGTCCCGCACCGAGTTCGGCGAGCGGCTACTCGAGCCCCGGCGGTTCGACTCCGGGTGGCTCGACCCCTGGCAGTTCCTCGCCGGGCAACTCTTCTCCGGGTAACTCGTCGCCAGGCAACTCGTCGCCAGGCAACTCGTCCCCGGGCAACTCCTCGCCGGGCAACTCGTCCCCGGGCAACTCGTCCCCGGGCAACTCGTCGCCAGGCAACTCGTCCCCAGGCAACTCTTCTCCTGGCAGTTCGAGCCCTGGCAACTCCGCTCCGGGTAGCTCCACCCCTGGTAGCTCCAGTCCGGGTGGACTGGGCAGCTCGACGCCGGGCGGTCCCGGCTCTGGCGGCCCGACTCCTGGTGGCCCGACTCCTGGTGGCCCGACTCCTGGCGGTCCCACGCCTGGTGGTCCCACGCCTGGTGGCCCGACGCCCAACAACCTGAACGCAGGCGGGCCGCCGCCCGGTGGTCCTACCCCAGGTGGTCCGATGCCTGGTGGTCCCACTCCCGGCGGCCCGACTCCTGGTGGTCCGAGCGCGGGTGGCCCCATGCCGGGCGGCCCGACTCCTGGTGGCCCCACGCCCGGTGGTCCGACCCCTGGTGGTCTCCCCTCCGGCGGGCCGGGTGGTCCGACGCCGAACTCTGGCAACTTCGGCCCGACCGGCGGCTACAACACCGGCAGCTACAACACCGGCAACGGCTTCAACTCCCCCGGCGACGGCCCAGGCGGCAACAACCAGGGTGGCGGAGGCCCGATGGGTGGCGCACCCATGGGCGGCCCCGGCAGCGGTGGCCCCGGCGGCCGTCAGAACGAGGGAAGCTCCTTCACCACCACGGGTGCCAGCACCGCGAGCCCGTCCGCGTTCGCCGACACCGGTTCGTTCAGCGACACCCGCGGCAGTGGACCCTCCGACCGGATGCCCGACCAGCGCGGCGGCGTCCCCCAGCAGCCGAACCAGGGCTTCGCGGGCCCACCGCCGGCGGCAGGTTTCGGCGGCCCGCAGCAGGGTGGACCCGCACCGCAGTCGGGTGGACCGGCACCGCAGTCGGGTGGCCCGCGGCCGGAGTTCGGCCCCGGTGCACGCCCGTTCGGCCCCGGCGCCAACCCCAACGCCGGACAGGGCTTCGGCCCCCGTCCGGACGCAGGCGGTCCTCGCCCGGAGGCGCTGAACCGTCCGCCCCAGGCCGGTCAGCCCCACCCGGGCACCCAGCCCGGCGGCCCGGCCCCACGCCCGGACGCAGGCCCCCGCCCCGACGGGAACCGGCCGGACGCCACAGCCCGACCGGACACCGGAACCCGCCCCGACGGGTCCCGTCCCGACGCCGGAGCCCGGCCGGACGGTGCTCGGCCCAACGGCAGCACCCCTGCCCGACCCGACGCCGGTCCCCGTCCCGACGCGGGGACCCGCCCGGACGGCAGCCGTTCCGATGGCGGTCGTCCCGACGCGAGCACCCGTCCCGACGGCACCCGCCCTGACGGCACCCGGCCCGACGCGAACACGCGCCCGGACACCAGCCGCCCAGACGGAACACGCCCCGATGGCGGCCGACCCCACGCCAGCACCCGTCCGGACACCACCCGCCCAGACGGAACGCGGCCCGACGGCAGCAACGCCCCCGCTCGACCGGACGCCACGGCCCTCCCCGACACGGACACCCGTCCGGACGGCAGCCGTCCCGACAGCACCGGGCCCGACCGGTCTCCGGAACCGGACGTCTCCCGCTCCCCGGACCAGCCCATCAACGGCGAGGACTCCGACGGGCCCACCCCGGACACCGACGGTCCGGACCCCGACACCAGCACCACCGACAGCACGGACACCGACACCCCGCCGATCAAGGGTGAGACCGACGACGGCCCGCCGGTCGACGAAGAGGGTGTGCCGCTCAACTACCTCGGCAACCGCCAGGGTGAGCACAGGTTCGCCGACATGGGCGAGTACATCCCGATGGGCGGCGACCGCTCCAACGGGATGGGCAGCTACGACCAGCGCGTGGCCCCGCTGATCTCCGACCACAACCCGTGGGGCGAGCACGGCTCGCGCGACGAGTTCAACGCGCACCACCGGCCCGACGGCACCTTCAAGACCAACAAGTGGCCCGACAACGACGGTGCGGTGCCGGGCTCGGAACGGCAGGTCACGCTGCCCCCGGGCACGGTGCTCGACCGCTTCGGCGCCGAGAGCGGCCGGTTCCTCTCGCCGCTGGGCACGGACGGGCAGCCGTACCACTACCGCGACCGGGCGATCTTCCCGGACAACGCCGAGGTCGGCTACCACGTGTACGTCGTCGACGACCCGAACGGGCTGCCCGGCGAGCTGGCCGACGTGGCACCGGCACTCGGGCAGCCCGGCGGCGGGCGGCAGTTCACGCTGCCGGAGGACGTCAAGCTCCAGCAGCTGATCAACGACGGCACCCTCCGCGAGGTCCACGTGCCGCCCACCGACGGGCGGGTGCTGCCGGACTCGTTCGGCCGGGACAACGGGGACGGCACGCAGAACACCGACACCGTCTCCGTGGACGACGCCCACAACGGTGTCGACCCCACGCCGGACACCGACACGAGCACGCCGGCCACCGACACGCCACCGCTGTCGGACAACCTGCGGCCGGTCGCGGACAACAGCAGTTTCCGCACCCCGGCGGGTGGCGCGCTGTTCGACCCGTCGGACGTCCGCACCCGCAACGCGGCGAACGCCGTGGCGCCGATCGACGGGCACTTCATCCTCGACGTGCACAGCGACGGGCAGCACGCGATCGTCAACGGTCAGCAGCTGAACGGCGCGGACCTCGCCGACCTGGCCCGCCACCTGGGCTGGAACGGCACCGACCCGATCATCCTCAACGGGTGTGAGGCGGGCAGGAGCCCCGACGGGCTGGCCGCCGACCTCGCGCGGGCGTCCAACGCGCAGGTCATCGCCCCGACCGAGCGGTCGTGGTCCGGTGAGCAGAACACCACGCCGTACTCGTCCAGCGTGGACAGCGTGGACGACCGGGGCCGGGCCCGGCCGACCATCCCGCCGGACGGCGGCTGGCGGTCGTTCGACCCCGACGGGAACGTGCGCGACGCGGGCCACAACGGCCTGCCCGTCGACAACCGGCCACCGGCCACACCGGGTGACGGCCCGGCCCCCGGCGACGGTCCCGCGCCCAGCGACGCCCCGGACCCGGGCGATCGCCCGGACGGCACCGACCGCACGGACGGCACGGACGGCACGGACGGCACCACGCCTGGCGACGCGACACCGCCGACGGACCCGCGCCAGCCGATCCAGCACGGCGGCGACGTCGACCGCGGCCGGATCCAGTCGCCGTGGAACCCGCCGACGGTCACCGACCCCAGTGCGCCGCACACGATCAACGTCGACAACAACGCGGCCGCGGCGGCCAACCCGAACGACCCGCACCGCCCGCTGCGGCACGGCGAGCGGCTGATCGGGCGGGACGGGCTCACGCCCAACTCGCAGTACAACGTCCCGGGCCGGGGCACGTACTACACCGACGGGACCGGCACGATCACGCACGCCGACCTCGAGGTGTCGAACACGCGCGACGGGCTCAAGGCCGGCGGGGCGGACGAGAACCCGGACGCGTCGTACCCGGAGCCGAACACGACCTACCGGGTCGACGTGGGCGGTTCCCAGCACGTCTACACCACCGACGACGCCGGCCTGCCGCCCCGCTACACGCAGTGGAACCCGCCGCAGACCCCCGGTGGCACCCATCCGTTCCCGTCGGCCGACCCGAACCTCTCGCCGGCCGACGACCGGGTGCGCCCGCCGACCCGCACCGACCCGCTGTCCGACCGGACCGGCTGGCCGCCGAACTCCCAGATCGTCCACACGTCGAACGGCAGGACGACCACGCTCTACACCGGCGACGCCGACCCGAACACGGGCACGGCGGGGGTCGTGGCGATCGACACGTGGTCGAGCCCGGGCAACGGGGCCAACAACAACGTGCTCGTCGCCGACCTCAACCCGGAGCTCAACAACCTGCCGCCGAACACGGTCACCAGGATCAACGGTCAGGACGTCTACGTGACGAACGACCACGGGGTGACCTTCCACGCGACCGACGAACGCACCTACGGCCACTCCGCGCCACGCAGCCAGGAAGCACAGGACCTGATCGCGGCGCTGGGTTCCGGCACGGACGGTGGGCACATCCGGCCGACCGCGGCCGACGGCGCACCCGACGCGCGGAACCAGTTCCCGCAGGACAGCGACGAGAACCGGCCGCAGAAGGGCCAGCCGTCCAGGGAGACCTGGTACGGCCAGGACCGGGAGGCCGGGCGCGAGCAGAACCGCGGCACCGACCACCTGTGGCACGACCTCGAGACGGAAGGCTCGCACGCCGCCAACCCGTCTCAACCCACGGCGGTGCACGAGCGGTGGGTCATGCGGGACAGCAGTGGCAGGATCAGGCTGCACTTCCGGCGTTACGACAACTAGCAGGAGAATCGCGACACGATGTCTGAGCCCTGGGACGAGCAGGCCCGCCAGAAGCGGTACGAGGAGCTGCTGCAGCAGATCGGTGCGGCGCTGATCGGCACCGCACCGCAGGGGTGGCGCCGGATCGACCTGATCGCGAAGATCGTCGAGGGGGTGCAGGACTTCGGCCTCACGGTGATCATGTCCGACATGTCCACCCCCGAGGTCGAGCCACCCGCCACGGCCGGGCAGGCGCTGCTGGAGCTGCGGAAGCTGATGTACGACCAGCAGCGTGGCGCGTGGCTGTCGGCGAGGTACGTGATCAACCCACCGGGTGAGTTCCGTATCTTCTACAACTACGACCACGACCCGCTGTGGGAGCCACCGATCCAGCCCGCGTTCTTCGAGCGTGACCTCACGACCTATCCGCGGCCCGCGGAGGCGGTCCCCGGCTGGCTCCGGCGCACGATCGAACAGGCCAGGACAGGCCAACCGGAAACGAACTGACCTCGCCTCGCCTGGTAGGAGGACCTCCTTTCATGACCCGCCCAACGCCGCTCGGTTTCGAGGAACAGCGCGAACTGCAGCGGAAGATCGCCGATCTGCTCGTCCTGCGCGCGCCTGCCGACCGCGACCAGATCCGCGTGATGTACCGGGCTGCCGGCAACCACGAGGAGATGGTCGGGCACATCCTCGGCATCGACGGCCAGCTCCGGGGATGGGAGCCGCCGCGTGAGCTGGTGGAGTACTACCGGCAGCTGCGGGCGGGCATGTACCGGGAGGACGCCGGCACCTGGTCGGCCGCCAGCACCGTGGTCGAGTACCCGATCAAGATCTCGATCAACTACCTGTCCAAGGAGGACCCGCGCTGGCGGCAGGCGCCGCCGCGCACCGCGGTGCTCGACGAGCTGGAGATGTTCCCGAGGACGCCGGACAACGTCGCGGACTGGATGAAGGCGGTCCTGCCGAACGCGGAGCGGGTGGCCGAGGTCGCGGGCCGTTTCCGGCACGCGCGCATCTTCGACTACCGCGACCCGGGTGGCCGTCCGGTCGTCAACCGGCCGCCGGTGCCCGATGGCGAGGTGGGCCAGGTGCTGGAGTACCTGAACACCGCGCACGTGATCATGGGCGGACGCGGGTTCGACAACGACCTGTTCGACCCGAGCAGCGCACCGGACGTGCCCGCCGCGTTCCACACCGACGGGACGTGGATCTGGCCCGCGTCCGTGCCGCACTACCTGGCGAAGCACGGCGTGCCACCGGAGGCGGACTTCGTCGCGCACATCCGTGCCAACGGGTTCACCGCGCCAGGGCTCGACCAGGACGCCAAGGACGCCGCGTACATCGCGCTGACCGGTGAGGTCCCCGCCGCCCCGCAAGCGGCACCCGCGACTTCGCAGGCACCCGCGGCCCCGCAGGCACCGGCCGCGGCCCAGGCTCCGGCGGCGCCCGCGCCCGGTGAGCTGACCGACCGCGACCGCCGGGTCCTCGCGATCATCGAGCGGCGGGTCAGCGAGGCGGGCGCGATCCCCGAGGCGTACCGGATCCTCGACTCGGCCGAGGGCGCGACGTGCCTCGAGCGGGTCGGTGACGAGTGGCAGGTCGCCGACTACGAGCGCGGCAAGGCCCGCAACCCGCAGCGGTTCACGTCTCTGTGGGACGCGGGTGCGTACCTGCTCGGCACGCTGACGATCATCCCGACGAACCTGCGCGCGGGCGGCAGCGACCGCAACACGGCGCAGGCGCTCAACGACTGGCCGGTCCAGCCGCTGCCGGGCGAACCGCCGCTCACGCTGATCGCGGAGAAGCACATGGCGGTGCTCATGCCGGGCCGTGAGGTGGTCCGCTACGGCGGGCCCGCGGGGAACCTGACGTTCGCCGAGGCCACCGAGTTCGCCGCGATGTCGCTGCGGGCCGAACGCGAGCAGCAGGGCATGCGCCGCTACCGCGTGGTGCGTGAGCTGCGGACGCTGTCGGGCCAGACCGTGCCGTGGCACAACCAGCCCGGCGGTGGCACGGCGTACCTGCTGCCCAAGTCGGTCGAGGAGCACCTGGCGGACGGCAGCCTGACCGACGTCACCGAGTAGAAGCTGGGATCGGTAGACACCGCGCTCCCATAGCGTCGTCCTCGTCAGGGAGACGAACGAAGGGGACGACATGGGACTGTTCGGCAACCGCAAGAGCCGTGCTGAGCGTGGTGCGGAGATCGCCAACAAGGTGGCGAGCGGCAAGGGTTTCTACGGCCGGATGACGAAGGCGTTCGTCGGTGCGGAGGACTTCGCCCGCATCCAGGGCGCGGTCGGCGCGTTCAACAACGGCGCGGACGTCCAGGCGATGATCGCCGCGGGTGTGCCGACCGTGCGGGCGACCGTGGTGTCCATCCAGGACACCGGCCAGCTGGTCAACTTCGACCCGGTCGTCGACCTGCTCGTACAGCTTCCCGACGAGAGCCGGGTCGCGGTGCGGACGCTGGTGTCCAAACTGCACATCCCGAGGAACGGTGACGCGGTGCGGCTGGTGGCCGACCCGCGCGCACCCGGCGCATACCTGTACGCGGGCCCCGCGGAGTCGTGACGCTACAGGCCGAAGGCGGTCAGGGTGGCGTCCAGCATGGCCTGCTGCGCCTTCGGCGGGTAGGTGGCCGGGTCGGCGGACGCCAGGGCCGCGGCGCCCTCGACCATCGCGATCAGTGCGAAGGCGGTCGTCGTCACGCGGGGCTTCGGCCATGCCGGGGCGGCGGCGGCCACCAGCCTGCTGATGCGGTCGCGCCAGGCCTCGTTGTTCGTGCGGTGTAAGGCGGCGAGCTCGGCGTCGCCGACGGTGGCGGCCAGGAAGCCCACCCACACAATGCTTTCCGTGGCGGTTTCCTCGTCGAGGGCCATGCCCTGCGCGAGCACCGCGTGCAGCGCCGCGCGCGGGTTCGCCGCCGTCGCCTCCAGCCGCTCGACGCGCTCGCGCGTGCGTTCGTGGAGGAGCTGCCGCGCGTGCCGCAGCAGGGCCTTGCGGTTCGGGAAGCGGTGCATGACCAGACCCGTCGTGCAGCCGGCCGCCGCGGCGACCGACCTGAGCGTGAGCCGTTCGATCCCTTGTCCGGCAAGGACTTCCCACACGGCGCGGGAGAGCCGTTCGTGCTGGGCAGGCAGGTCGGCGGTGCGTGACACCGGTCGCATCTCCTCACCTGGGCGTCGTAGCAGCTGTTACGGTAACAGATGTTATGAGTACGGACTGGATCATCGAGACCCGGCCGTGGGACGACCCGGCGGGTGCGGAACTGCGGCGACGGCAACGCGCGGAGCTCGACGCCCGCTACGGCAGCGACGACCACGAGCCCGGCCCCCCGCCGTCCGCCGCCGACGTGGACCTCTTCCTCGTCGCGGTCGGCGACGACGGCACGGCGGTCGCCTGTGGAGCGCTGCGCCGCCTGGACGCGGGCGCCGCCGAGATCAAGCGGATGTACGTCGTGCCGGAGTGGCGCGGCTCCGGGGTCGCGACGGGGGTGCTGCGCGCACTGGAGTCGGCCGCGGCGCAGCGGGGCTGGCACACGGTACGCCTGGAGACCGGCACCGAACAGCCTGACGCACAACGGTTCTACCGCCGCGAGGGCTACCGCGAGATCCCGCTGTTCGGCAACTACGCCGGCTCGAGCCTGTCGCTCTGCTTCGAACGCGAACTCGTCTGACCGCCCAGGCCCGCAGGCTGGTCCACGGTAACGAAAACTCCGCCGTGCGCGACCTCGACTTCGAGGTAGTCCGTCTGGAGGGAGCGCTCATGCGCGCGGGCCTTGCCCTGGTCGTCGCCGTGTCCACATCAGCCGCGTTGCTCATCGCGCCACCGGCGCACGCGCAGGCGGAGACCCTGCACGTCAACCAGATCACGGGTTGCAGTGACAGCGGCCCCGGCTCGGCGACCACCCCGTACTGCACGCTCCAGGCGGCCGCCGACGTGGTCGAGCCGGGACAGACCATCAAGGTCGGTCAGGTCCAGCAGGCGGCGGTGTTCACCCGCTCCGGCACCGAGGACGCGCCGATCACCATCACCGGCGGCGAGGTGACCGTCCCCTCGGGCCCACGCGACGCGCTGATCACGCTCGACCACGTGGAGCACGTCGTCCTCCACGACCTCAGGACGTCGCCCGGCTACCACGACCCCGCCGTGCTCGTCGACGGCGGATCCCACGTGACGATCGACCGGCTCCGCGCCAGAGGCCACGGGGGCCACGGGGTGCGGATCACCGACGCGACCGACGTCGTGGTCAGCCGGTCCTGGCTCGACGGCGAGGGCAGGCCCGTCCAGGTGTCGGGCGGCGCCCGCGTCACCGTCACGGGCAACGTCATGGAGCGGTACCGCAACCTCGGCGTGCTCGTCGAGTCGACCACGGACGCCGCGATCACCGGCAACACCATCGACGGCGCGTGCGGCGCGGCTCTCGCCATCACCGGTGCGACGACCGTCTCGGTGCAGAACAACGTCGTCTCCGCGCCCTGCTCACGACGCGCGATCGAGGTGGACGCGGCCGCCGTGCCGGGTACCACCCTGGACTACAACATCGTGGACGGCTGGCCGCCCTACAGGTGGGGGGACGACTACTACCTCAGCCCGGCCGAGCTGTACGCGGCCACCGGCCAGGGCGCGCACGACAGCGACGTCCACCCCGACGACGGTGACGCCGAGGTGGACTCCGGCAACGCGGACGCCCCCGGCGTGATCGACCCGGCGTTCGACGGACCGCGGGTGGACGACCCCCGGGTGGCGAACACCGGCAGCGGCGCGTACCCGTACCTGGACCGCGGCGCACGCGAGGCGCAGGACCGGTTCGTCCGGTGGAGCGTGTCGGTCTCGGCGACGCGCGCGCCGGTCGGCGGTGAGGTGGCCGTGACCAGCGACGTCACGTCGGACTGGGGGTTCCCGGTCACCTGCACGATCGACTTCGGCGACGGCACCACCGCCCAGGCGTGCTCCGCGCCGCACACCTTCTCCGCCCCCGGCACGTACACCGTGGCGTTCCAGGCCACCACGCCATCCAAGCTGGTACTCGACCGGCAGTGGCAGGTCACCGTCGTGCCCGCGGGCGGCGCGATGACCCCGACCGTGACCGCGGACCCGTATGGCGCGGTCTCCGCGCTGCTCTCCGTCGACCTCGGACCCGACCACCCGTGGAGCCCGAAGTCCGTGCGGTTCGACGTCGGAGACGGCAACCCCTCCTGGACGTTTGGAGACACACTCGGGACGACGCGCCGCTTCGACCGGCCCGGCACGTACACGGTCACCGCGACGATCACCGACGTCGCCGGCAACGTGGCCACCACGAAGCCCATCACCTTCACCACGTACGGCTCGGGATTCGTCTCATACGGGCCGGCCCGCTTCCTCGACACGCGCACCGGCGGCACCGCACGCAAGGTCGGCCCGAACGGCACGGTCCGGCTCGCGGTGGGCGGACAACGGGGCATCCCGGCCGACGCGACGGCGGTCATCGTGAACGTCACGGCCACCAACCCGTCGTCGAGCGGTTTCGTCACCACCTACCCGGACGGTGCCACCCGTCCGGTGGTGTCGACGCTGAACTACACGGCGGGCCGGACCGTGTCGAACCCGGCCACGGTCGCGCTCGGCACCGGTGGGCACCTGAACCTGTACAACGGCAGCGGCGGCACCGTCGACCTGGTGGCCGACGTGCTCGGGTACTACGTGCGGAACGGGTCCGCCGACGCGATGAACCAGCTGTGGCCGCAACGGGTGCTGGACACGCGGACCGGGCACGGCCAGGAGGCCGGTGTGCCCGCGGTGATCCCCGCCGGTGGCACGGTGAGCCCGGTGGTCGCGACGGCGAGCCCGTCGGACCTCGCGCCGGGCGAGGCGACCTCGGTCCTGCTGAACGTGACGGTCGTGAACCCGGCCGCGTCCGGGTTCGTCACCGCCTACCCGGCGGGCACCGCGCGCCCGACGGCGTCGAACGTCAACTTCGCCGCGGGCGAGACGATCGGGAAGGCCGTCACCGTCCCGGTCGGACAGGACGGCCGGGTCAGCTTCTACGCCCACGCGAGGACCAACCTGATCGTCACGATCCTGGGCTACTACATCCCCGGCGGCGACGGCTACTTCGTCCCGGTGCGGCCGGAGCGCGCGGTCGACACCCGCACGAGCGGCACACCGATCGCCCCGCGCGCGGACGTGACCCACCCGCTGGACGGGAACGCCCCGCCGCCTCGGTTCGGCGTCACCCCACGGTCGGTGGTGTCGAACGTGACCGTCGTGAACGCCCGGGGCTCCGGCTACCTGATCGCGTACGCGCTCGCCGGGGCGGCGGAGTCCACGCTGAACTTCACCCCGGCGGGCGGTCCGGTGTCGAACATGGCGCTGACCGGCGGCTCGAACGGCACCTTCCACAACGGCAGCGACGGGACCGCCGACCTGCTCGTGGACGTCAGCGGCTACTTCTTCGCCGCGTAACCGGCGAAGCGCGGTCCCGTTGCCGCACACCGGGTCCGTGCGCCACCCCTTCCTGGTCACTCCCGGGGTGAGCGGAGCGAATCGCGGGTAGGTAACGTCGGAGCGTGCGGACCCGGGAACGACGCGTGGCCGAGGCGATCACGGCCTACCTCGCGCAGGACGGTCAGGAGCCGGACCCGCGCGCGCTCGCCCGCGTGGTCGGTGCGGCGGTGGGCGCGGCGGGCTGCGCGCTGGTCGTCGGCGGCCGGCGGTTCGCATGGGGCGAGGGCGGCCCGTGGCTCGAGACCGAGATCTCCTACGGCGGCACGGTTGTCGGCGTGCTGGCCGTGGCGCCGGAGTCGGTCGGCGCGCTGCCCGGGGTCGCGGCCGTGCTGGGCGCACCGGTGGCCGTGCTCCGGCTGGCCGAGGAGACCGACCGCCTGCGCCGCGACGGCGACGCGGCGGCCCGCGCACTGGTCGACGACCGGTGGCGCGCGGCGGCGGAGATGGAGCAGGAGCGCCGCGGCTTGGAACGCGACCTGCACGACGGGGCGCAACACCACCTCGTGGCGCTGCGGATGTCGCTGGCACTGGCCGAACACGCGAACATCACCGGCGGGTTCGCCGATCTGCTGACACAGCTGGACAAGGCCGAGCAGGTCCTGCTCGACACGGCGGCGGGGATACTGCCGGGTGCCCTGGTGGCGGACGGCCTGGCGGCGGCGCTCGCCCTGGCACTGTCCCGCCACGACGACGTCACCCTCGACACGGCGGCGTTGCGGCGGCGCTACCCGGCACCGGTCGAGTCCGCTGTGTACTTCGTGGTCCTGGAGGCGGTGAACAACGCCCACAAGCACGCGGCGGGCGCGCGGGTGACGGTCAGCGTGCGGGACAGTTACCAGGGGCTGGAGTTCAGCGTTTCCGATGACGGGCCCGGGTTCGCGGTGGCCTCGCCGGGGGCGGGGCTGCCCGGGTTGACCGCGCGGGCGGCGTCGGTGGGTGGGGTGGTCGAGGTGCGGTCCGCGCCGGGGGCGGGGACCACGGTCACGGGGGTGGTCCCACTCTGATGGTCCGGTGCCGCGCAGCGGCGCTCAACGCGGCAGCAGGCCTTCCGCCGTGCGGACCAGCACCTCGCACGCCGCACGGTCGCGTCCGCCGACCGCCGGGTGTTCGCCGTGGGCGCGCCAGCGGGTGATCGCGTCGCGGGCCGCTGTTGCCACCTGGTCGTCGGTGGTGGTCGGGAGCAGGCCCAGGCGGGCCCGGGGATCCATGCCGTCCGCACCCAGGAGGCGGGTCGCGGCGGTCGTCAGGCCACGTAGCACGACACCGCAGGTCAGGTCGTCGAGCAGGTCCAGTTCGGCGAACTCGTGGGTGTCCGCGCCGATGCGGTCGACCGCCCACCGCAGGTGGTGGTCGTTCGGCAGGGTGCGGACCAGGTCGGTCATCGTCGTGACCGCGCGGCGGGCGGTGATCACCGGAGCGCGGGCCGACAGCGCTGCCACCACCGCCGTCAGGTGGGACGCGAACTCTTCCTGGCCCGACTCGGTCAGCGCCACCCGGTGCCTGCCGCCGCGCAGTGCGGTGCGGAACTCCGGTGTCGGCACGGTGCGGCACAGCACGGCCGCCACGCCACCTCGCGGGCCGGACTCGGCCAGGAACTCCTCTGCCAGCACCCGGTCCGCCGGTGCGTCCACCGCGAGCACCGAAACGCCAGGAGCAGAAGGAGGCGCCGTCCCCGGCCCCACGACAGCCAGTCGCACCGGCATCGTCAGTCGCTCCGCCACCACGTCCCACGACGCGCGTTCCGGCCTGCCCTCGGTGGCTTCCTGGCCCTGCCGCACCAGGTCGCGCACCTGGCGGTGGATGGCGGACCGTTCGAACGTGGCCGGGTCCGCTGCCTGCGCCGCGACCGGCTCGATGCGTTCCGCCAGGCGCACGGTGATCACCGCGGTGCGGTCGACGACGGTGCAGACCATGTCGCCGCCCAGGACTGCGACCCGCTCCATGTCCTGCCCCAGCGCGGTGTGCAGCTGCGCCGCGGTCAGCGCGCCCACCGCGCTGATGCGGGCCCGCAGCGCGTCGTCGCACCCGAACACGACCGTCATCGGGTGCGGGGATTCCTTGCCTGCCAACAGGTTCAGCGCCGCCGCGACCGCGTGGTAGAAGCCGGACTCCAGCTGCCAGCCCGTCCGCCTGCCGAGGTCGCCCGCGAACGACACCGGGCGGGGCAGCGTCGCCGCCAGCTCCTCGAGTGCCGCGCGGGGGCCGCGGTCGGGCAGCATCGCGGGGAACACGCCGCGGACCACGACGCGGAAGTCGTCGATGAGCTCGTCCAGCGCGTCGCGGACGTCACCGAGGTCGGCGCCTGCCGCGCGCAACCGGGTCCGCACCTCGTCCAGGTCGCGCAGGGTCGTCGCGGTGATCGCGCGGACCAGGCGGTGCCGCTCCAGGTCGCGGACCCGGTCCAGGCGGGTGCGGGCCGTGGTCAGCTCGCCCCGCAACCGGCGCGCCCGCAGGTCCGCCGCGTCGCGGTCGGTCCGCTGCCGGGTCAGGCGCACCGCGACACCGAGCCAGACGGCGGTGTCGCGGAGCATCGTCCGTGCCGCGTCGTCCCACCGGCTCGGCGCGAGGACCGACACCGCACCGCCGCCGGCGACCGGTTCCTCACCCGCCGCGTCGACGACCGCGGTCAGGCCGGCCGGCCAGGACGCGACAACCACATGTCCGGCGTCGGCCGGTACCGCGTAGGCGGTCTGCCCGCCCACACCCTCGGCCAGGTTGCGGACCAGTGCGGCGACGAGCCTCTCCGGTGGCTCCGCGGCGGCCACCTCGTAGGGCGGCACACCGGGGCGGCGCCTGCGCAGCACCTGCCCGGTCACGACTCCCCCGTCACGGCGCCGCACCGTCGATCCGGTTCGCCTGCAGGAACGCCAGCACCGCGAGCACGCGCCGGTGGTGCACGGTCGCGTCCCCCGGCAGGCCGAGCTTGGTGAAGATCGCCGCGACGTGCTTCTCCACGGCCTTGGCCGAGATGTACAGCTCGCCGGCGATCGCGTTGTTCGCGCGACCTTCGGCCATCAGCCGCAGCACGTCGGTTTCCCGTTCACTCAACGAGGCCAGCGCCGTGCCGGTCTGGGAAGCGCCGCCCTTCACCAGCCGCCGCGCCAGTACCGGTTCGATCACGATCTCGCCCGCCGCGATCCGGTCCAGCGTGTCGCCGAGCACCCGCACGCCCGCGACCCGTTCCTTGAGCCGGTAGCCGATCCGCTCCGCGCCGATCTCCAGCACTCGCATGAGGTAGTGCGTCTCGGCGTAGTGCGACAGCAGCAGGATCCCGGTGTCGGGGCGCAGTGCGCGCACGCGTTCCGCGGTCTGCAGCCCGCCGTCGGGACCCGGGGGCATCCGGATGTCGAGGATCGCGACGTCGACCGGTTCGGCGGCGACGGCCGCCACGAGTGCGTCGCCGTCGGGGTAGCACCCGGCGACCTCGTGCCCGGCTGCCTGCAGCAACAGTGCGAGGCCTTCCCGGAACAGGGCACCGTCCTCGGCGACCGCTACGCGCATCGCAGCACCGCCCGGTGTTCGCGGCGCTCGCGGGTGCCCGGTTCCCGGTCGGTGATGGTCACCCGCACGATCCGCCGTCCTCGCACGCGCACTCGCACCACGCTACCGGGCCGCAGTGTGTGAAAGTGGTCGGCGACGAGCAAACCGGTGCGGGACCTGGCTTCCGCGCTCAGTTCGGTGCGGGGCAGGTCGAGCAGGATCCGCAGCCCGCGGTGTTCCGCGACGGCCAGCAGGCCCGGCCCGAGGCCCGCGGTCGCGAGCACCGGCGGGTAGATCACGGTGCCGACGTGGCGGAGGTCTTCGAGGATGCCGGTGAGCCGGTCCTGCGCCGCCGCGATACGTTCCTCCACGTGCGTGTCCCCGACCGTCGCGGAGATCATGCCGAGTTCCAGTGCCAGCGCGGACATGTCGGCGACGGCACCGTCGTGCAGGGTCCGCTCGAGACCGAAGCGGTGCCGCACGTCGGCGCGGCCGGGTGGCCGGAGCAGACCGGGCAACGAGGCGCCGAGACGGCGCGGCCAGCGGGCGAAGCGGTGCACTCTGCCAGGGTTGTCGTACCGTGCACGCGCGGCAAGGGTGCCGCCCCTCTTCCCAGGTAGGGATATCCCCCGCACCATGTTGCTCCGTACTGTAATCAACCTGCGCTTGTGTGTGATTGACTTGACTTGCGTGGGGTTGCTTTGATGACGAGACCGATCACATGGAGGTGTCGTGCGGTACGCCGTGGGTATCGATCTTGGCACCACGTTCACCGCCGCGGCGGTGGGGGACGCGGCCGGGACGCGGATGGTGGCGCTCTCACCGGAGATCGTGGTGCCGTCGGTCGCCTGCCACACCCCGGACGGGACGCTGCTCACCGGCGCCGCCGCCGTGACCTCGGCAGCCGACGACCCGGCACGGCTCGGCCGCGGGTACAAGCGCAGGCTCGGTGACCCGACCCCGCTCATGCTCGGAGGCGCCGCCTACTCACCGGCCGCGCTGATGGCCGCCCAGCTGCGGACCTCGCTCGACCAGGTCGCGCACCTCATGGGCGGCCCGCCGGAGTCGGTGGTGCTGACCTGTCCCGCGATCTGGGGTCCGTACCGGCGCGAGCAGTTCGCCGAGGTGCCCAGGCTGGCGAACATCGCCGAGTACTCGCTCATCACCGAGCCGGAGGCCGCGGCCCGGCACTACAGCCGCGAACGCACGCTCGGCGACGGCGAGGTCGTCGCCGTCTACGACCTCGGCGGCGGCACGCTCGACACCACCGTGCTGCGGATGCGGGCCGACAGCATGGAGATCCTCGGCACGCCGGAGGGCATCGAGCACCTCGGCGGCATGGACTTCGACGACGCGCTGCTCGCCCACCTCGACGAGAAGCTCGACGGCGCGATCAGCAGGCTCGACCCGATCGACCCGGTCGCGGCCGACGCGCTCGCCCGGATCCGCGCGCTCTGCGTGCGCGCCAAGATCGAGCTGTCCACCGAACCGGACGTGACGCTGGCCGTGCCGCTGCCGTCCGGACCGCGCGAGGTGACGGTCACCCGGCTGGAGTTCAACGCGGTGATCCGCCCGTCGGTGGAGCTGACGGTCAGCGCGCTGCGGCGCACGATCGCGTCCGCCGGCCTGCGCGACGACGACCTCTCCGCCGTCCTGCTCGCGGGCGGCTCGTCGCGGGTGCCGCTGGTGACGCAGCTGGTGTTCGAGGAGTTCGACAGACCGGTGCGCGTGACGCAGCACCCGAAGTTCACCGTCGCCCTCGGCGCGGCCGCGGTCGCCGCGCAGGTACTGGACAAGCCGGCGCCCGCGGTCGCACCGGCGCCCCCGCCCGTCGAACCGGCCGTCGCGCCCGCGCGGGCGCGGCGGCGCTGGCTCGTGCCCGCGAGCGCGGCGGCGGTCGTCGTGGTCGGCGCGCTGGTCGCCACGCTGATGCTGACCGGTGACGACGGCGGGCACACGGTCGACGCCGCCGCCAACACGAAAACCCAGGAGCAGACCCGGGGGCGGACCACCACGACCACCGAGGGGGCCACGGCCTCCGCGTCCGGCACCGTCGCGGCCCCGGGCACCGGTTCCGCGCAGGGGTCGGTGGAGGCGCCGCCACCGCTGCCCGAGCCGCTCACCGTGTTCGGCGACAAGCTGACCCCGCCCTACCGCGCGTTCATCGCCTCGCCGGAGAAGTGGGACGGCACCGAGCTGGTCGGCACGTCCACCGCGCAGCACGCGGCGATCTCCGCGACCTCGGGTGACGGGCTGCGGGTGACATGGCACGGCGGGACGCCCGGCCAGGTGTACCTGCAGACGGTGAACTCCACCAAGGACCTGTCGCCGTACGTGGACAACAAGGGTGCGCTGCGGTTCGACGTGCTGGTGCACGAGTCCGGCTCCGGCACGACCTCGATCGCCGCGCACTGCCGCTACCCGTGCGCCGCCGAGCTGAACGTCACCGAGCTGTTCCAGCGGCTGCCGGTCGGCAAGCAGACGGAGATCGAGATCCCCTTGAGCTGCTTCACCGAGATGGGCCTCAACAAGGCCTTCGTCGACACGCCGTTCCTCGTCTACGCCCAAGGCCCGCTCGACGTGACGTTCCGTGACATCCAGTGGGTCGCGGGTGGCGAGGATGACCCGAATGCCATCCCCTGCTCCGACCTTTCGTGACGCTGAGTTGGTCAATGGGGTTATCCCTACCCGAGGGGGCGGGATAACCTCCTGACCTGGGGGGATAGACCCAGCGACTTCCCTGTCCGCCGGCGCGAGGCTTCTCGTGAAGCCAAGCGAGACGGGGAGGTCGGGGACATGGGAAGCAACTCCGGTGTCGGTGCCAGTGCCAGTGCCAGTGTCGGTGTCGGGGTCGGTGCGGATGTCAGCATCCACGCGGTCATGAGCGCCCACGGCGCCGCTCTGCACAACTACGCCACCCGACTGACCGGCGGCGACCGGCACGCGGCCGAGGACGTCGTGCAGGAGACGTGGGTGCGGGCCTGGCGCCACCTCGACCGGCTCACCGAGAACCACGGCTCGGTCCGCGGCTGGCTGATGCGCGTCGCGCACAACATCGCCGTCGACCAGCACCGCGGCCGCCGTGCCCGGCCCACCGAGGTCGAACTGCCCGACCAGGACCTCGAGTACGCGGTGGTCCTGCCCCCGGCCAGCGACGAGGTGGAGACGCGCGTGGTGGTCGGCGCGATCCTCGACGGCCTCTCCCCCGTGCACCGCGACACGCTCGTCGAGGTCTACTACGCCGACCGCACCGCCGCGTCCGCCGCCAAGGCGCTCGGCGTGCCGTCGGGCACCGTGAAGAGCAGGCTGCACAACGCTTTGCGGGCGCTGCGCGCCGTGGTCCCCGAACGGCAGCTCGAAGCCGCCTGACCCGTCGCTCCACCCGACGAAAGCCCACCGGGGCCCTCGCGCCCGGTGGGCTTTCGTGGTGCGCTCAGCCTGGATCTGCCTCTGTTCTCGGCGGGCGGGTGTGCCCTCCGGGGGCTCCTCGCCGGAGGGGCAGGTCTCTGGGATGGCTTCTCGGTTTGGCGGTTCGCTTGCGTTGGGTGCGGGTCTGCCTGCCATCCCGTCGACCTCCCTACGGGCTATCACACCGGATCAAGGGGGCGGTTCCGAGTTTTGCTGCCGGTTTGG
This sequence comes from Actinophytocola algeriensis, assembly GCF_014203735.1. Classification (GTDB taxonomy): domain Bacteria; phylum Actinomycetota; class Actinomycetes; order Mycobacteriales; family Pseudonocardiaceae; genus Actinophytocola; species Actinophytocola algeriensis. Next base: position 788,356 of record NZ_JACHJQ010000002.1, read on the forward strand.
GTTGTTGGTGCCCCCTTGATCCGGTGTGATCGGGCTTCGCCAGGTCGACGGGATGGCAGGGAGCCCCTTTGTGGTCGGCTTCCACCCTATGCTCGGTTGGCCTTCATGCCGTGAAAGGCACTTTCGGGACGTGGCCCGATGTCATGAAGGGGCCCTTCATCACGGTGGGCACAACGAAGGGGTCCTTCATCACACCGGGCGTTACGAAGGGGTCCTTCATCACGGTGAGCACAACGAAGGGGTCCTTCATCACACCGGGCGTTACGAAGGGGTCCTTCATCACACCGAGCGTCCCGAAGGGGGCTCGTGCATCGTTGCTGTCTCGAAAAGCGTCTTCGGGGCATCCCGCTCCACGCGTCTTTCACGGCACTGGGTCCGGGCGGGGTGGGGCCGGCACGTCGTCGGGCAGCAGCACGCACAGGTCGTCCATCGTCGGGTCGGTCAGCGAGCGGGTGCGGCGGGCGTGGTGCGCGATGGCCGCGTCCAGGACCTGCCGGGCGTAGCGGCCGTTGCCGAACGACTCGCCGCGGCGCATCTTCGCGAAGTGCGTGCGCAGGGCGGCGACGGTGGGGCCGGTGCACTCGTAGCCCGCGTCGGTGGCGTGCTGGTTGACGATGGTGACCAGCTCGTCGGGCGTGTAGTCGGCGAACCGCACCCGGTGGGAGAACCGGGACGACAGACCGGGGTTGGCCGCGAGGAAGCCACCCATCTCCCGTTCGTAGCCCGCCGCGATCACCACCACCTCGTCGCGGTGGTCCTCCATCAGCTTCACGAGCGTGTCGATCGCCTCGCGGCCGAAGTCGTGGCCGCTCCCCCGGCTCGAGGACAGCGTGTACGCCTCGTCGATGAACAGCACGCCACCACGCGCGCGGTCGAACGCCTCCGTGGTGCGCCGCGCGGTGTGGCCGACGTACTCGCCGACCAGGTCCGCGCGGGCGACCTCGGTGACCTGTCCCTGCGCCAGCACACCCAGCGCGGCGAGGAGCGACCCGTACAGCCGCGCCACGGTCGTCTTGCCCGTGCCGGGCGGCCCCGCGAAGATCAGGTGCCTGCTCACCGACGGCGCGGGCAGGCCCATCGCCTGCCGTCGCCGCGCCGAGGCGAGCAGGTCGACCATGTCGGACACCTCGGCCTTCACCTCGTCCAGCCCGACCAGGCCGCGCAGGGTGGCGAGCAGCTGCTCGATCCGTTCCTCGTCCACCCGGCCGGCACCCGCGCCGACCGACGAGCCGGGCAGCGGCCCGAGGTCGTCGGGCATGAGCCTGGTGAGCGCGACGTGCCCGGCCTCCGGATCGTCGGCGAGCCGGTAGGCCTGCCTGCCGAGCATCTCCTCGAACACCTTCCGCGCGGTGCGGCCGTTGCCGAACGCGGCGTCGCGCGGCAGGTTCGTGAAGTAGGTGTGCAGTGCGGCCCTGGTCTCGAACTCGAGGCGGTAGTCGTGGCCGCGGCACAGGCCCTCGACGATCGTGACCAGCTCGGCGGAGGAGTAGTCGGCGAACTCGATGGTGCGGGAGAACCGCGACGACAGACCGGGGTTGGCGGCCAGGAACGAGCGCATGTCGTTGGTGTAGCCCGCGACGATCACCACGACCTCGTCGCGGTGGTCCTCCATCAGCTTCACGAGCGTGTCGATCGCCTCGCGGCCGAAGTCCGGTCCGCCCCCGCTGCCGTTGCCCGCCGACAGCGTGTACGCCTCGTCGATGAACAGGACGCCGCCGACGGCCTTGGTGAACATCTCGGTGGTCTTGATCGCGGTGCCGCCGACCACCGACGCGACCAGGTCCGGGCGCGCCACCTCGACCAGCTGACCGGACCTGAGCACACCGAGCGCGGTGAGGATCCGGCCGTACAGCCGGGCCACGGTGGTCTTGCCGGTGCCGGGGGCGCCGGTGAACACGAGGTGCCGCGACAGCGGCGGTGACGGCAGCCCGGCCCTGGCCCGCCGCTCGGACATCTGGTGCAGCCGCACCAGCGTCTCCACCTCGCGCTTCACCCCGTCCAGCCCGACGAGCCCGGACAGCTCGCCGAGCAGGTCGACGAGCTCCTCCGCGTCCTTCGGGCCGTGGCCCTTCTCCTCGGACCCGGTCCTGAGCGACGGCGTGGCGCCGCCGGGCAGCTGGGCGTCGTCGCCGAGGTTGCGTTCCACCACGTTGTCGCCGACCTCGACGTCCTGGTCGGACAGCACCGCGATGCCGTCGCCGAGGTTGTCCCGGACCGCGCAGCCCGCGATCGAGCCGTCCGCGTGCCCGTGCCACGTCACCCCGGACTGGCACTCCCGCACCTCGCCGCCCTCGACGACGAGCCGCCCCTGGTCGCGGGCGGTGAGCCCGGCCGAGGCGGCACCGACGACGCGGCAGTCGGTCACCGTCGCCCTGGCCTGGCGCTCGACGACCACGCCGTTGCCCGAGCCGCCGTTGATCTCGCAGCCCGCCAGCCGGATGGTGCCGTCCTCGCCCGCGACGACCGCGTCGTGGCCGGTGCCGGTGAACACGCACTCGGAGAGGTCGCCGGTCGCGCCGTCGAGCACCTGCACCGCGTGCCCTCTGGCGCTGTCGACGGTGACCCGGTCCAGCTCGACGGACGCGCTCTGCACCACCACGATCGCCTGCGCGGTCGTGTCGCGCACGCGGCAGTCGCGCAGCACCGGCCGCGACCCGCCTGCCGACAGCAGGGCCACCCCGTCCACATCGGAGATCTCGGTGCCGGTGGCGACCAGCGCGCCGTGCTCCTCGACGACGATCGCGGTGCCGGTGATGTCGCGGACGCGGCACTCGCGCAGCTCGACGACGCCGCGGTCGGCTGCCAGCACGGCGCCCTTCGCGTCGGTCACCGCGCAGTCGGTCAGGGCGGCGGAGCCCGATGAGCGGGCGACGACCGCGGTGGTGGCCACCTCGGTGAGCGTGCAGCCGGACAGCTCGGCCCGTGCGCCGTCGAACACCAGCACGCCGGCGCCGCCCTTGTTGCGCACGGTGGTGCCGTCCGCCCGGAACTGCGCGTCCTTGCGCGCGACGACCGCGACCTCGGAGTCGGCCGTGATCACGCATTCGTCCAGGCGCAGCGCACCGGCCCGGAGGTCGACCGCGACCTCGCCGTCGCGGTGCGCGAACTCGATCCCGGACACCTCGACGTGCTCGACGGCCACCCGCAGCACGGCCTCGCCGACGGACTCGACGCGCACGTCGCCCGCCGAGCCGGAGCCGGACAGGGTGACGTCCCGGTCGAGCACGATCGACTCCGGGTACACGCCGGGCCGCACCGAGATCACGTCACCGTCGCGGGCCGCGCTGATCGCGTCGCCGATGGTGCGGTAGCAGTCCGGCTCGGTCGGGGACACCCCGAGCATGGAGCGCACACCGGTCATCCTCGCCACGTCGGGTCCTCCTGGTCGGTCGGGTTGAGCGCCACGCGCACGTGGTGGCGGACGAGGGGCGAGAGCTGCGCGCCCGCGGGCTCGGTCGCCATCGCGTGGACCGCGAGCTCGGGGTCGGGCGCGAGCTGGTAGCGGTCGAGGTAGTACCCGCTCGCGTCGGACCAGACCCAGGTGCCGTCGGAGCGCAGGCCCGCGGGCACCGCGCCCGCCGCGCCGGAGAGCACGTCGGTCAGCCTGCCGTTCGCGGCGAGCACGACCTCGCCGCCCGCCAGGAACTCCAGCAGCCGCCCGCGTTCCGCGGGGTCGACGACCAGCTCGTGGTCGGGTGCGAACCAGGGGCCGCGCACCCCGGCCCCGTCGAACGCGCGGGCGACGTGCACGGGGGTCCCCGGCGTCGCCGACCACAGCAGCGTGGCCGCGAGCAGCGCCCGCTCGTGGTAGTCGGGCAGCTCGGTGTCCGGCCCGAACACCTCCACCTTGGGTGTGTCCTCGAGCCGGGCCAGCGCCTTCTGGCCCGCGGCGGCGACCGAGGGCAGGTCGGTGTCGTCGGTGTCTTCGGTGGCCTGCACCAGGTACACGCGATCGGAGCCGTCCCTCGTGGTGGCCCAGCAGGCGGCCGCGTGCGTGCGGACCGCGGCGACCAGTGTCCGGTCGGCCTTCTCGTAGCCGCCGGGCTCCGGCGCGAACGTGTACGGCCGCGACTTGGTCTTCTCCTCCGGCAGCACGTCGAGCAGTGCGGTGAGCCGTGCGGTGTCGTCGTCGGCGAGCGCCTCCCGCGCGATGACGAGCCAGCCGTCCGGCGCGCGGCCTGCCAGCGCGAGCAACTCCCGGTGCTGATCCACACGTCCTCCCATGCCGCCGCTCATCCCGCCCGCTCAGCCCGCTTCGGGCAGCGCGCCGAACCACTTGCTGGTCGCCGCGGTCGCCACGGCCTCCTCGCGTACCGCGGCGGCCGCGAGCAGCCGGGTCAGCGCGGCCTCCGGGGCGGCGCCGTCCTCGGCGAGCAGGACACGCCGGACCGGCGTCGGCGCGACGGCGAGCACCCGCAGCCGGGTGTGCCCGGAGAGCACGACGTCGACGCCCCGCTTGGGGGCGGGTTCCCGGTCGTCGTCCGGTTCCGCGGGCGGCGGGTCGTCGAGCAGCCCGTCGAGCCGGCGGGCCGTGGTCGTCCAGATCAGTGCCTCGGCGGGCCCGACCGGTTCCGGGGCCGTGACGGGCGCGGCGACCAGCGGCGTCGGCAGGCGGATCACAAACTCGGGCCGCAGGTCGGTGCCTGCCGGGATGCCGCGCACCACGACGGCGCGTGCCGTCGGCAGCCGCCGCAGCCCGTCGGCGAGGCACACGTAGAAGTCGGCGTCGTAGTCCCCAGCCGGGTCGTCGGCGAACACCCGCACGACGGCCAGCTCGGCGAGCAGCGCCGCGTGGTCACCGGCGCCGAACCGCAGGCCGGGCCGCTCGGAGAGCAGCCGGGTGACCGCGCGGGTCGCGATGTCGTAGCGGGAACCAAGCTTGGCGCGCATGGCGCGCCGCTGCGCGACCGTGCTGCGCACGTGCTCGGGCACCTCGATCGCCGCCGGGCCACCGCTCCCCGCGGGCCGGGCGAACTCCCGGCCGGGCAGCAGTCCGGTGACGGACGCGACCGGCCGCGCGGCGGGCTCGGCCGCCTGCTCCGGCTGGGCGACGGGCACGACCGCGGGCACGGCGGTGGCCGCGGCGACGCTGGGGATCCCCGCGCTGACCGCCGCGGCGACGTTCGCCAGGTCGGCCAGGTGGGACTCCTCCTCGTCCCCGCCCGCGCCGACGACGACCACGGTGGTTTCCCTCGTGGTGTCCCGGGTGTGGCCCGCGACGGCCGGTGCCACGACCCCGGGCACGACGGGCTGGACCACCGCGGCCTCGCGGTCCGCGTCGGGCACCCCGGGCGCGGCCGACGCCGTGAACCCGGTCGCCACGGGCTCGTCCACGCTCACGGCCTCCTCGGCGGGCGCGGCGGACGGCGCGAACCTGGGTGGCTCGTCCGGGACGGTGGTGGCGTCCAGCACCGGGCCGACGGCGGGCGCGAACCCGTCCACCACGCGCACGGGGTCCAGGGTCGTGTGCACGGTGGCGTCGTCACCGGTCGCCACGAACTCGGGCGCCTCGGTCTCCTCCTCGTCCTGCTCGGGCGCCACGGCCGCGAAGGTCCGCTCCTCCTCGTCCACCTCCTCGGCGACGACCAGCACCCCGTCCCGGATGTCCAGTGCCGCCGTCGGGGCGGGCACCGCGGGCAGCGGCGCGACGGGCGCGGTGAAGACCACGCGGGGTGCCGGGACGGCGAGGATCGGCGCCTCGGGCACGATCCGGCCGTCTGCGGTCACGACGACCCGGCCCACGGGCGGCACGGCGTGGTCCCGTCCTGGTGCGGTGCCGTCGAGCAGGGTGACGGCGGTCGCGACGTGGTCCGCGGCCTCGACACCGGTGAGCGCCGCCGCGGCGGCCTCGTCGGCGGGCAGGATGCGCAGCGCCGCTCTCGTGTCGGCGGGCAGTTCGGGGACCAGGCGGTCCAGTGCGGGCAGCACGCCGTCGGGCACCGGACCGTCGGTGGCGAACACGATGTCGGCGGTCGGCCCGGTCTCGGCCGCCAGCGCGGTCAGGACCGCGGGGTCGGGGCGCACCGTCTCCGGGCGCACGACCAGTCCCCGCGCCACGACGTCGACCCGCCAGCCCGGCACCAGCCGGAACGACCCCGGCTCTGCCATGGGCAGGCGCGGCGGCGCGACCCACCGGTCCAGCACCGGCGGGGCCCCGCCGGGCCGGTACACGCTCTCCACCGCGAACGGCCGCCAGCGGGCCGTGCCGTGCTCGTCGACGTGCACCAGTCCGCTGTCGCCCGGCACGCCGTGGGCCACCCGCACCGGCGTGCCGAGTGCGTCGGCGACGGCGCGGGCCAGCTCGCCCGCCTGCCCGGCGGCGCCGTACCAGGCGAGGACGGCGCGGTCGCGTGCCTCGTCGGGCAGCGTGCGCAGCACCTCGGCCACGGTCTCCCCGGCCGGTGGCCGCTCACCCGGCGCGCCGAGCACGACGTACATCCGGTCGCGGTCGGGCACCTGCCGCAGCAGCGGGTCGCCGGGCCGGACCTCGCTGCCCGGGCGGCGCAGCCACAGCCCGACGGGCACGTGGGTGAGGTGCTCGGCCTCCTCCGGCAGTCCGTCCTGCCACCACGGGGCGGGGAACCGGGCGCCGACGCGGGTGCGCCTGCCACCCGGCCGGTACGACACCCAGCCCGCTGCCGGTCCGGGGACGAACACGCTGCCGTCCGCGAGCCCGACCGGGTCGCCGTCGGCGGCGGTGACCTCGACACCGAGCCGGTCCGCGAGCAGCCGGGCGGGCGGCAGGGTCCCGTCCGCGCCCATCGACCCGAAGCCCGGCGCCACCACGCACAGGTCGCCACGCACCTCGTCGGCGAGATCGGCGACGACCCACGGGTCGAGCCGCCGCATCGCGTCGACGGAGGAGGCGCCCACGACGACGAACGTGCGGTCCCGCTTTGGTGGCAGGTTCGCCGCCAGCAAGACCGCGGCGCCGTCGGCGTCGAGCCTCCCGACGACGAGCGCGTGCCGGACCCGTTCAACGGTGATCTCCACACGGCCTCCTCCCACTCATCCCTGACACGGTCGGGAGGCCGCGAAGAGTTCACTCACACGGGAAGCGGCCGTCCGGTCGGGGTGAACCGCAGCGGTTCGGGTTCCTCCGCGTCGGCACCGATGACGAGCGCGATCACATCCCGGCCGGTCATCGCGGCGAGCTCCGCGGCGAGCGCGGCGGTGACGGTCGCGCCGACGAGCCGCAGCCCGCCGAGCGAGGGCACGAGCCTCCCGCCGTTGTCCGGCACCGGGATCTCCTCCCCCGCCGCCGCTGCCGCGCGCAGCTCGTGCACGCGGACGGCGCGCTCGTGCTCGGCGAGCGCGTACGGGTCGCTGCTCGACGGTGCCGGGGGCGGCTGGGTGCGCGACCCGGTGATGAACTCGTTGCCGGCGTCCAGCGGGATCGCGTAGACCCGGTCGAGGTCGGGCAGCGCGCCGGGCCCGGCAGGCACGACCGTGCCAGCCTGACTGTCCACAATGGAAATCTCGCCGTGGTGGTTCACGACGTTCCACGCGTGTCCCCGGCCGGTGCGCGGGAAGCCGAACACGAGCGCGTCGGACCCGTGACCGCCGCGCCGGATCCGGTCGATCACCTCGGCGAGCCCGTCGGCGCCGCGCCCGACCAGTTCCGGCGCGTACCCCAGCTCCTCGGCGGCCGCCGTCGCGCCACTCGCCGGCCCCCGCGGGGCGCTGCCCGCGACGCGCGGGTCGCCGTGCCAGGTCGCGTGGAACGCGAGGGAGGCGTCCACGCAGTTGACGTCGCGGCCCAAATCCGTGCGCGTGCCGTTGACCAGCGCGGCGAAGTCGGCCGGGTCGGTGAACCGCGAGCCGGGCGGCACGGCGGCACGCAGCGCGTCGACGTCCGCCTGGGACGGTGGTACCAGCCGTTCCGGCACGGGGCGGGTCGCGGGTGGTTCGTAACGGGTGGACGGGCCGTCGGCCTCGAAGTCGTCGCGGGATCGCTTGCCCGGTCCGGATTCTGCTGGGGTGTGGCCCGTGTTCGCGGTGTCTTCGTGGGCCGGTGGTTGGTTCGCGGTGTCGAACGCGGCGCCGAGCTGGTCCGTCGAGCCGGGGGCGGCGCTGCGCTGGTTGCTCGTGACCGGGCCGCCGTCGGGCTGGAACTCGTCGCGCGATCGCTCGCCGATCCCCGCTTCCGCGGCGGGGTCGGGCAGTGGGTTCGGCAGCTGTCGGCGCGCCGCCTGTTCCGCAGCGGGCCGCTCGACGGACAGTTCGGTCTGATGCTCCGGTGGGAGGTTCCCGAGCGCGTCCTGAGCGTCGTCGACTCGCGTCGTCCGGGCTGGGTCCGGGTTCGGGTCCCGGGTTTCCGGCTGTCGGCTCCCGCCCTGCTCGTTCGCAGGCGCCTTGCCCTGCTGCTCCACGGACTGCTCGTTGGCGGGCGCCTTCCCGTTGCCGCTGTTCGGGTCGACGAACTGTTCGGGCGCCGAGGCTTTGCCTCGATGGTCGGCCGGTGCCGAGTACAAGTCGTCCGAGTCGTCGAAGGACGGCGCCTTGCCGTTGCCGTCGTTCGGGGCGGGCAACTGTTCCGGGGCCTTGCCCTTGCCGGACGTCTGGTCGTTGTTCCGCGGTCCCGACGACGAGCCCTGGTCTCCCCTGCTGGAATCCGGCGGCTGGAGGTTGTTCGACCCACCACCGTTGTTCGACCCGCCACCCTTGCTCGACCCACCACCGCTGTCGGTGTTGGTGGTCGTCGTGGTTGCCGGTGGCGGTGGTTCCGGGAGGTCGTCGACCGCCGCGTGGATGGCGTCCGGGGTGAGAGGGGAGGCCGGGTCGACGGTGTACGCGGTCGGGCGCATGTCCCTCGGCAGCGTCCCGACGAACGACCGCACATCGCCCAGCCCCACACCGTCCGCCACGTGCAGCGTCCGCCCCGGCGCTGTGGACGCGGGCGCGGGCGGCGCGGCCTGACCAGCGTGGTGCAACACGGCCCCGGCCGCGTCGCGGGTCACCGTGAACCCGTCCGGCGCCGGCTTGTTCGCGTGGTGCCACACGTCCGAGATGGTGATCAGCCGCTTGTCCAGCGCCTCCTGTTCCCACACCCGGACGTGGAGGTCATCCCGCGAACCGATCCTCACCACCGTGTGGGCGTCGGGACGGTTGCCGAACACGCCGCGCATCGACTCGACCGCCGAGTGGGTCCAGTTGGAACCCTTGCGGGTCACGTCGCTGTAGAAGTCGGCGTTCGCCAGGAACAGGTACGACCTGCCCGTGTACTTGACGCCGTCGGTGCCGCCGGTCTTCGACGACGTCGCGGTGGTGACGTCGTTGGTGATGTTCTCCGACACCGGCGGGCCCGTGCCGACCGTCGTGGGACCCGCGGCGCCGGTGTTGGACGTGCTGCCCGCGAAGAACGGCAGCGACGGACCATAACTCGTGGACACGGTCGTCGTCGTGCCCTCGGGTTTGCCTTTCTCGTGTTCCTGCGACAGGTTCATCTCCGTGCCCTCCGGCAGGGCCTGGACGAACCGGAAGCTGTTCTGGTGGAAGTCGGCGGACAGGCCGTAGTCGAACAGCTTGTCGTAGAAGGTGTTCTTGCCGCCGACGGTGTTCTCGGAGTGGTACTTGTCGCCGGTGAAGATGGCGTTCCCGCCGCTGTGGATCGACGAGCCCTTCGTCATGGTGTGCGCCACGTACTCCGAGTTGCTGCCCGGCCTGGTGTAGCTCGTCGTGTTGTTCGCGGCCGTGTCGATCTGGGTCTGCGGCACCGTGCCTGCCGGCAGCTTCTGGTTGCCGAGCTGCGCGTACAGCGCGTCGTGGATCGCCTTGGCGGTGTCGGCGCCGATCGACTCGAGGCGCCAGCCGCCCTTCGGGTCGAACATCGGGGTCGGCCGTGCCGGTTGTGCGGGCAGCACGTCGAACGTGGGCGTCGCCCCCGGCCGCGTCAGCGGCGGCGACGCGTCAGCGCTCGGGGACAGCAGGTCGACCGACCCCGGCAGGTTGAACGCGGGGGCCGTGCGGTCCATGTCGAACTGGCTGGGCACGCCGAGCAGCGGCGTGTCGACCAGCGGCATCGGGGCGCGTCGACGGGTGATCGTCAGCTGGTAGTCGACCTCGTGGCCCGTCCTGCCGACCTTGTCGGTGTCGACCTGCGTGTTGACCTTGTCGCTTTCGCTGCTCGGCAGGACCTCGTCGGTCTTCCACGTCTTGCTGCCACCGAACACCTGCGGGGTGAACGAACCGGTCGACGCACCGGCGTTCGGCTGCGACTGCCGCACCACCCCGTTCGCGTCCGGCTGCCCCGGCGGGACCGAGGGCACCTGACGGCTGTTGAACCCCGCCTCGATCGCGGCAGCGGCGCTCCACGCGCTGTTCTTCTTGTCCTGCACGGACGAGGTGACGTAGTCGGCGTTGCTCTGCTTGTCCGGGTCGATCGGCCGGGCAGGCGGCGCGGGGTGCGGCCGGTTCGACTCCTGCGCGGTGACCCGGATGTCGACAACGTCCTCCAGCGCGGCACCGGAGTTCGGCACGGAGATCACACCGCCGTGCCCCTGGCCGCCCACGAGCACGTCCTTCAGCCACACGTGCCCGCTCGGGCTGTTCAGCATCTTGTCGATCTGGCCGAGGATGTCGGCGCGCCACTTCCCGCTCGTGACGCCGAGGTTGTCGAGCGTGGTCTCGACCTGCGTGAGCGGCCCGTTGAGCGTGGCGCCGACGACGGTGGTGTCGCTGTAGGAGGCGTAGCCGGTGTTGCCCGCCAGCAACGTCTGCGCTGGGTTGGCCATGGGGGTCTTCGCGTCGGGCAGCGCACCCGCGAGGTCCGTCGGCACCGGCACACCGGCCGCGCCGAACAGGTCGATGGCGTGCGCGACCGGCATCTCCACGATGACACCGTTCGGCTGGTCGACGGTCACCGGCAGGTCGGTGAACGGCCTGGTCCTGATGACGTTGCGGATGTTCATGTCCGCCTCGTACGTGTACCGGGCGTCCATCAGCACGAACGCGGTGGGGCCCTTGTACTCGTACGCGTGCTTGGCGCCGCTGGTGAGGTCGACGGCGTGGCTCTTGCCGCCCTTCCAGCCGCCGCCGAGGACGCCGCGCAGCAGGGCGGCGACGTTGCCGTCGCGTTTGGACGCGTAGCCGAGGCTGATCTCGGCGTCGATGCCGAAGGTGTTGGACTTGGTGCTGCCCGTGACGTGGTCGCCGGCCTGGTTGCGCTTCAGCGTGCCGTTGGGGCGGATGTCGATCAGGCGTGGCGCGGAGTAGTCGACCTTCGCCGTCAGGGCACCGTTGAAGTCGGTGAGCCTGCCGGTCTGCACCATCCGGCCGGTGCTCTTGGGGGCGCCGCCGATGCCCTGGGTCGCGGTGCCCCGGCTGCCCGCCTGACCGACGAAGTCGCGCACCGCGTCGTTGGAGGTGGTGTCCGGGCGGGTGAGCTCGGAGTTCTTGTAGTTGTAGGTCCTGGTGACCGGTGGACCGGCCGGGTTCGCCGGGTCGGGCCTCGACTCCGTGAACTGCTGCTGCCCCCACGAGGACCAGTTCCCGGAACCACTCGGCGGGATGCGGGTCGCGCCGGGGCCCGCCGTGGAGCCCGCCGCCGCCTCGACACGTTTCGCCATCGCGATGTACACGCCCTCGGTGGTGTTGGGCGTGACGTACACGTGCTCGACGTTGGTGTAGTCGCCGAACGCCGCGTGGTTGACGCGCGGCGGCGCGGTCGGCGGGGTGCCGAGGTAGATGCCGGGGTTCATGGTGCTGTTCGGCAGCGGCCGGGTGGCCCACTCCAGCTTGTCCGCGGCGGTCGCCACCTCGATCGCGTTGTGCACCGTCACGGTGCGCAGGTCGGCGCGCCCGGGCCGGTTGCCTGCGATGACCTGGTCGATGTCCGCCTTCTGCGGCCCCGTGATCCGGTTGTCGGCGGTCGGCCCGAACAGCTGGCGGTCGCCGAAGAAGAACCGCTGCGCCCAGTTCGGTGTCTTCGTGGAGCGGTGCACGGTGACGAACTCGACGTCGCCGGTGAAGTCGCGCAGGTCGCCGTCGTAGGTGCTCGCGCGGCCGTCCTTGCCGGTGTAGCCGGACTTGTTGGAGTGACCGCCTTCCCACGTGCCGGTGATCGAGGCGCGGGGCAGGCCGCCGGACGTGCTGGGCCCGCCCTGGTAGGGGTTCGGTAGACCGTCCTTCGGGGTGGCCTTCGGCGCGTTGGGGTTCGGGCTGTCGGTGCCGGTGAACAGGTGCGCGCCGCCGACGCCGAACCGGCCGGACCGCTTCGAGTCGTAGGTGCGGCGGAACTGGTCGGCGCTCTTGTCCTCGGCGCCCGACTGGGTCAGCCCGGACGGTGCGGTGGTGGTCGGCGGCACGGGACGGGCGTACACGTCGAGGACGTGGGTGCGGCCGCCGTCCTGCCAGGTGACCTGGTCACCGCCGTGCATGGCGTTGTAGATCGCGTCCCGCGCGCCGTTCTGGGAACCGAACTTGGTGTTGACCGCGGCCTGGCCCTTGGCGCTCAGGCCGTGCGACAGGTCGCGCGTGACGTTGGTCGTGTTGACCGACTGGATCGTGTCCTTGCCGAAGTAGTACGCGGTCGGCCGGTTCCCGGCGGCGTTGACGTTCTGGGAGCCGGACAGGTGCGGTGGGAGCGGCAGGCCGAGCGAGCGGGCGAGCGGCACCGGCACCTGGACCGAGCTCGACACGGTGTCCACCACGCCGTTGGCGCCACCGACGCGCATGGGCCGGTCGATCCGGTACACCAGCTCGGTGTCGCTCGTGGAGTGGCTGGTGCCGTGCTCGCCTGCGGGGTTGGTGCCGTCGGTGGCGCCGGTGCTGAAGTCGGTGAACGCGCCGACGAACCAGCCCTTCAGGCCGCCGTACAGGCCGGCGCCGAACGTGGAGTCGCTGCCCCTGGTGGTCGACGAGCTGTTGGAATGGCTGTTGGAGTGCGAGTGGTCGACGCCGGAGGTGCCGACGAGCGTGATCGTGGGCGGTCCGGTGGGCGTGACGGCCACGTTGGTGCCGCCCACGGTGACCTGCGCGGGGTGCTGGTTCCGGGTGAGCAACTGGGTGTGGAGGACCTGCGCGGCGGTCGCCGTGTCGCCGAGCGTCGGCACGAACGACCGCGGGACGGTCACCGGCACGGGTGTCAGCGACCCGAACGCGCCGTTCGGGACGGGGTTCGGGGTGAGGACGTTCGTACGGGTGATCGAGGGCAGCCGCAACCCGGTCTGGACAGGTGCCGTCGCCGGTGGCTGTCCCGGCCGCGTTGCGGTGATCGACATGGTGGTCGGCACGTACGTCTGCTGGTTGGTGGTGCTGCTGCTCGAGGTGGTGCCGGAGTCGAACTTCTGGGCCCGCTTCACCACCCCGCCGACGTAGACCATCGGCCGGATCGCCCCGCCCACCGCGTCGATGGGGCTGATGAAGAGCACCGGGATGCGCACCGGCAGGCTGCTCGACGTCGACTGGCTGAGCGGGTTCGAGTTCTCCGCCGAGCTGTCGCGGGAGGTCGTGGCGGGCTGGTCGTGCTGCGGCGCGTACCGGGTGTCGGCCGGCCGGTGCAGGTCGGCGGTGAGTGAGACCGTGACCGGGCCCGTCGGCGTGGTGATGGTGAGCGTGCCGTCGTTGATGGCGTTCGCGAGGCCGTCCGGTCCGAGGTTGGTGAGCTGGGTGTTGACGGCGCCCGAGGGCGCCCCGGTCAGCCCGGCGAGCATGTCGGCGACCTGGTTCAGCGGCCCGAGCGTGTCGATGGTCAGCTCGGCGCCGGGCGGCAGCGAGGACAGCTGGGTGAGCCCGCGTTCGACCCCGCCCTGCTTGGCGGCGTCCGTGGCGTCGGTCTTGGCCTGCTCAGCGGTGGCGGCGTTCTGCTTGGCACTGTCCCGGGCGGTGTTCGCCCTGGTCTCGGCATCACGCGCGGTGTTCCGGTGGTTGGTGGCGGTGGTGATGTCGGTGGCGGCCGCCACCGCGGCGGCAGCGTTGTTGGCGATGGTGAGCTGGTTGTTGATCCGCCGCACGGCGGCGCCCGCGCTGTTGACGGCCTGCTGAGCCCGGTTCTGCGCGGCGACGGCGTCGTTGTGCGCGTTGGTCGCCGTGGTGTGCGAGGCCTGCGTGGCCGTGAGGTCGGCCTGCGCGGTGCGCACGGCCCGGCCCGCGGTGGCGATCGCCGCTTCCGTGGCGGTGATGGCGGCCTGGTTGGGGTTCTGCTGCCCGCGGAGGTTGGTGAGCTGCTGGTTCAGGTTCGCGCGGTGTTGACCGGCGTCCTGCACGCGCTGCTGCGCCCGGGCAACGGCGTCCGAGGTGCCGAGGACGGCGCCGTGCGCGTCGCGGACGGACCGGGCGATCGCGGGTAGGTGGCTCTGCGCCTGCCGGTGGGCGGCACGCGCCACGCCGAAGGCTGAGGCTACGTGGTCGCGGGCGGTGTCGGCTTCCCGTTGGATTTGGGGTAGTTGGGTGTTCGGCTGGTTGTTGTCTCGATGGTTGTCTTGGCTGTTGTCTTGATTGTCGCGTTGGTTGTTCTGGTGGGTCTGCTGGATGTTGTCTTGCTGGCTGTTGGTCTGCTGGCTCTTGTCCTTCGGTGCCGTGCTCTGTTCGCCGTTGTCCTGCTGACTGTTGCTCTGTTGGCCCTTGTCTTTGGGTGCCGTGCTCTGTTCGCCGTTGTCCTGCTGACTCTTGCTCTGGTCGCTCTTGTCTTTCGGTGCCGTGCTCTGCTCGCCCTTGTCCTGCTGACTCTTGCCCTGGTCGCTCTTGTCCTTCGGCCCCTTGGGCTGTTCACCATCGATCTTCGGGGTCTTGCTCTGCTGATCTTTGTCTTGCTGGCTGTTCTGCCGCTCGTTGTCCCTGGGTGCCTTGGTCTGCTCGCTCTTGTCCTGCTGGCTGGTGCTCTGCTCGCCGTCGGTCTTCGGCTTCTTGCCCTGCTGGATGTTGCTCTGGTCGCTCTTGTCCTGCGGCGCCTTGGGCTGCTCGCCGTCGATCTCCGGTGTCTTGCTCTGCTGGTCCTTGTCCTTCGGTGCCGTGCTTTGCTCGCTCTTGTCCTGCTGGCCGTCGACCTGCTCGCCGTTGGGGCCCTTGCTCTGCTCGCCGTCGTTCTGCTGACCGTCGCTCTTGTTCCGCGGCCCCCTGGGCTGCTCCCCGTCGACCTCCGGCGTCTTGCTCTGCTGACTGTCGTCCTGCTGGCTGTCGCTCTGCTCCCCGGTGTCCTTCGGGGACTCGCTCTGCTCCCCCTTGTTGTCCTGCTCGCTGTTGCTCTGGTCGCTCTTGTCCTGCGGCGCCTTGGGCTGCTCGCCGTCGATCTCCGGTGTCTTGCTCTGCTGGTCCTTGTCCTTCGGCGCCGTGCTTTGCTCGCTCTTGTCCTGCTGGCTGTCGCTCTGCTCCCCGGTGTCCTTCGGGGACTTGCTCTGCTCTCCCTTGTTGTCCTGCTCGCTGTTGCTCTGGTCGCTCTTGTCCTGCGGCGCCTTAGGCTGCTCGACGTCGACTTCTGGCGTGCGGCTCTGCTGACTGTCGTCCTGCTGACTGCTGCTCTGCCCGCCGTTGTCCTCTGGGAGCTTGCTCTGCTCGCCGTCGGTGTTCGGGCTCTTGCCTTGCTCGCCCTGGTCCCGCTGGCTGTCGCTCTTGTCCTGCGGCGCCTTGGGCTGCTCGCCGTCGATCTCCGGTGTCTTGTTCTGCTGGTTGTCGGCCTTCGGGGACTTGCTTTGCTCGCCCTGGTCGTTGCTCGGCTGGTCGTTGTCCTGGCGCTTGCGGACCGGTGGGGTGCGGTGGCGTGGGTTGGTGACCAGCTCGTGGGTCTCCACCGGGATGGGGGCCGGGGAGGTGTCGCCCAGGGCGGCGGCTGCCTCGGTCGTCATGGGGGTGCTCGGGCGGACCGGGGGCACGACCGGCGCGGAGGCGTTCGGCGTCGTCTTCGGGGTGGGTTTGGGGATTGGCGGGGGTTTGCGGGTGTTGGGCGGGGTGGGGACGCGGGTGCTCTGGGGCACGGCCGTCGGTGTGGTGGGCTGGTTGCCTCGGTCCTGGCCGGCGACCACCGGGGGTGGCTGTTGGGCGACCACCGGCGGTTGCTGGTTCGACGACTCCGGCAGCTGCTGTTGCTGTTCCGGCACCGGCTGCCGCGTCAGCGGGTCGACGTACTGCGGCTGGTGAGTGTCCTGACCGGACGGTGGGAGGTTCGGCTGCTGCCCGTTGCCGTCGAGCGGCAGGTGCCGCACCGTCGGCTGCTCCTGGTCGGGCAGCACCTGCGGGTTGGTTTGGTCCACCACCGACGAGTCCGAGTCATCGGTGGGCGGCTGCTCCACCTTCTCGACCGGTGGAGGCTGTTGGCTCGGCGCCACCGGCGGGTTCTCGCCGTCGATCGCCGGGGGCTGTTGTGTGAGCGACGTGTCGGACTCGTTGACGATCGGCTGCTCCACCTCCGGGTTCGGCTGGCCGACCAACGGCGGCGGCTGGGGCGGCGTCGCCGACGAGTCCGACCCGCTGACAATCGGCTGCTCGACCTGCGGACTCGGCTGCCCAACCAGCGGCGGCTGCTGGGATGGCGCCACCGGCGGGTTCTCCCCATCGACAGCCGGAGGCCGCTGACTCGGCACCTCCGGCTGATTCGTGCCATCCACCAGCGGCGGCTGCTGGGACGGCGTCAACGGCGAACCCGACCCGTCGACGACCGGCTGCTCCACCTGCGGATTCGGCTGCCCGACCAACGGCGGCGGCTGCGACGGCACCACCGGCGAGTTCTCGCCATCCACAACAGGAGGCCGCTGACTCGGCACCTCCGGCTGATTCGTGCCATCCACCAGCGGCGGCTGCTGGGACGGCGTCAACGGCGAACCCGACCCGTCGACGACC
>NZ_JACHJQ010000002.1:805223-1323779 GCF_014203735.1 Actinophytocola algeriensis
CTGCCCGACCAACGGCGGCGGCTGCGACGGCACCACCGGCGAGTTCTCGCCATCCACAACAGGAGGCCGCTGACTCGGCACCTCCGGCTGATTCGTACCGTCCACCAGCGGCGGCTGCTGGGACGGTTCCTCCGGCTGATTCGTGCCACCCACCAGCGGCGGCTGCTGGCTCGGCACCTCCGGGTTCGTCGGGCCCACCGCGGGTGGTTGCTGCTCGGGGGTCAGGTTCGTGTTCGAGCCTTCGACGACGGAGGGCTGGTGACTCGGGTCGACCTGCGGGCTCGTCTGGTCGACGACCGGCGGTTGCTCCGATGGCACCTCCGGCTGGTTCGTGCCGTCGACCGGCGGGGGCTGCTGGGACGGCACCGTCTGCTGGTTCGAGCCGTCGGCCACCGGGGGCTGGGGTTGCTGGTCCTGGTTGGAGATCGGGGGCGGGACCGTCGACGGGGTGGTAGCCGGTTGTTGCTGGTTCGACGTCGGCGGGTTGGGGCCCGCGATCGTGTCGGTCGGGAACTGGTTCTGGCTGCCCTGGGGTGGGAACTGCTGCGAGTTCAGGCCGCGGGAGTTGTCCGGGTTGTTGACGAAGTCGTTGCCGGGCGGGTTGTGCGCCGGGCCGCCCTGCTGGTTGCCGGTCGGGCCGGTTCCCTGGCCGTTGCCGAAGCCGTTTCCGTTGCCGTTGCCGAACCCGTTGCCGTTGCCGTTGCTGCCACCGGGGCCGTTGCCGGAACCGTTGCCCGCGCCAGGACCCGGGCCGTTGCCGAAGCCGTTCCCGGCACCCGGACCGGAACCATTGCCGAAACCGTTCCCCGGCCCAAACCCGTTCCCAAGCCCGGGATCCGGCCCAGGACCATTCCCGGATCCAGGACCAGGGCCGTTCCCAGCCCCACCGGCACCATCCGGCCCCCCACGCGCATCACCCGCCGGCGGACCACCAGGCGGACCCCCACCGGGCCCACCGCCCGGACCGCCACCGGGACCGGTGTTGACATCGAAGACAAACTTCCCGATCCCATCACCGATGTTGCTACCCGTTGCCGACGCCGCGCCGGACGTCGCCGCGTACGGGTTCATCTCGAACTCGCCCTCGGTGGCGTACTTGTACAGCGCCTCGGTGAGGGTCTCGTGGAAGGCTTCCGTGCCGATGTCGGTCAGGATCTCCGGGAGCTTCTTCTGCCAGTTGTTGCCCCAGAGCTTGCTGAAGTAGTTGTTCAGGAACTTGGTCAGGCCACTGGAAAGCGCCTTCCCGAGACCACTCATGAACGGGGCGAGCGCCGCGCCCATCGCACCGACGCCTGCCGCGTTCTTCGTCTTGTCGGTGTCCCAGTTGTTCCTCGTGCCCATCGCGAACTGGGTGGCCTGGGCCGCGGCGTCGATGAGCAGCTGGAAGGCGATGCCGAAGACGGCGGCCTGCAGCAGCTGCAGCAACAGCCTGCCGAGCAGGCTGCGCAACAGAAAACGGACGATCGCCATGCGGGCCGCCAGCCAGGCCATGGAGGCGCCGCCGGTGAACGGGGACATGGCGATGGCGAGCGCGATCTCCGCCAGGAGCGCGATCAGCGAGTAGATGGAGACGAGCTTCATGTACTCGACGTCGAGCGCCAGCTTGAGCAGGTAGTCCGACAGGCTCTTGAACAGCTCCGCCGCGGCGTCGATGTAGTTGTCGCCCTCGATGAAGGGGGACACGCGGGCCGCGAAGGCGCGTTCCGCCTCGCCGGCGAACTCCGACCTGATGGCCTGGACGGCGGCGCGCAGGCCGGGGCCGAGCTGGCTCCCCAGCGCCTGCGCGCCCACCGCCCATTCCTGTGCCAGAGCGCGAAGGTGGTCCTCGTTGGCGTCCGGCCACTCCTCGCCGGTGAGCACCTGGAACAGCTTCGCCACTTCCGGGCTGACCATCATGGCCATGGGAACCGCCTACTGGTGCGGGGTGGCCGAGTCGGCGTCGCGGTCGGTTTGCTCGAAGTTCTTCGCCGCGTCGAGGGTCTTGGCCGAGTAGCTGCCGACGACCTGCATGAGCAGCACCAGGAACTCCAGCGCCTTCTCCTCACCTGGCTTGTAGTTCGTGGTGAACTGCTCGCCCATCTCGCCGGTGCCGCCCGCGTTGCGGTAGGTGGACGTCGCCGACTGGAGCTTGCCGCCGATCTGGTTCGCGAGCGTCGACCACTGGGCGAGGTTGATCCCGCCCCGCGTCAGCGCGGCGACGTCGACATAGAGCCGGTCGCTCATCGGGACCACTTCCCCACGTCCGCGATGGCGGTGTCGATCATGGACTCCAGGTCGGGACCCACCGACCGCAACTGCTCGAGGTCGACGCCGGCCGGGACGAGCCCCGCCATCAGCTCGCCGGTGGTCACCGCGGCCTGCCGCTGTGCGTCCGCGACCACCTCGACGATCTTCGCGCCGAGCTCCTTGGGCGCCATCTCGCGCCACCGCTTGCCGTTGAACGCCAGTTCCGTCAACCGGCCCTGACCGTCCACGGTGGCCTGGAGCATCCGGTCCTTGGACGTCGCGGTCGCGGTGGCCTCGTGCATCTTCCCGAGTGCCGAGGCGATCTCACCCTGCTTGTCGCGCAGTTCGCGCATCGCCTCGGTCATCTCGTTCCCGAACGACGAGAACATGCCTGCCTCCTATCCGTTCGCCGTCTGCTCGGCCGACTGGTCCGCCTGCTTGTCCTGCTCGGCGGGCTTGCCGCGGGCAGGCGCGGAACTGACGTGGACGTGCGTCGGCGCGAGCGGCTCGTCCGCCGCGTACCGGTCGTCGTTGGGGAGCCCGATGATCCCGATGCCCGCGTCGTTGTCGGTGCCCCAGACCTTGTCGTCCTCCGACAACCAGGTCTGCCGTTCGCGTTCCTTGCTGTCGCCGTTGCCGGACATGGGCGGCATCATCGGCGGCGGCATCATCGGCATGCCACCCTGGCGGTTGGCGAACTCGCCGCCGAACTGCGAGTTGTTGTCCTTGAACGGCTGGTCCTGGCCGGACCAGTCGGACCAGCCCTCGCCACCGAAACCGCCGCCCGCGCCGCCACCCGCACCGCCGCCGGGGGCACCGCCACCACCGCCGAGACCGGAGAACTCGCCGCCTGGCGCACCGGAGCCACCGGCACCGCCGCCGGGCAGGCCACCACCGAAGTCACCCGGGATACCGGCCCCGCCTGCCCCACCGCCGGGCAGGTTCGGCAGACCGCCGCCACCGCCGAAGTCGCCGGGGATGCCGGAGCCGCCCGGGCCGCCGCCGGGCAGGTTCGGCAGACCGTTGCCGCCGGACAGGTTGGTGAAGTCCCCGGTGTTGCCGTTGCCACCGGGGCCGTTCCCGAAGTCACCGCCGCCGGGCAGGTTCGTGAAGTCGCCCGTGTCGCCGTTGCCGCCGGGCAGGTCGAGGCCGCGGCCATCGGGGAGGTTGAAGTCACCCGTGTCGCCGTTCCCGCCTGGGTTGCCGAAGTCGTTGCCGCCCGGCAGGGTGAAGTCACCGGGGTTGCCGTTCCCACCTGGGTTGCCGAAGTCGTTGCCGCCCGGCAGGGTGAAGTCACCGGGGTTGCCGTTGCCTCCCGGGTTGCCGAAGTCGTTGCCACCGGGCAGGGTGAAGTCGCTCGTGCCGTTGCCGAACGAGCCGAAGTCGTTCTGGCCGTTCGGCAGGTTCTCGCTGCCGGGCGGGAACTCCGAGTCGCCGACGACGAAGTCACGGATGTTCGGCGTGACCTGCCCGTCGGGGAAGTCGCCGGTGACCGGGTTGCCGTTGGCGTCGACGGGGTTGCCGTTGATGTCGACCGGGTTGCCGTTCGCGTCGACGAAGCCGCCGTTCCCGTTCGTGCGGAGGTTCGGGACATTGCTGGTGCCGTTGCCCTGGCCGCCGGGGAACACCGGCGGGATGACCGGTGGTGGCGTGGCGTTGCCCTCACCGCCGGGCGGCGTCAGCTGGTTCGGGGGCGGCGTCTGGTTGTTGCCTGCCAGGAAGTCGGTCGAGTTGCCGCCCGGGCCGTTGCCACCGGGGCCGTTCTGGTTGGTGAGCGCGTTGTTGCCGTCGCCGAACGGGTTGCTGTTGCCGTTCCCGAACGGGTTGTCGTTCCCGTTCCCCTCGCCGAACGGGTTGTTGTTCCCGTTCCCGAGAGCGTTGTTGTTCCCGTTGCCGAAGGGATTGCTGTTCCCGTCACCGAACGGGTTGTTGTTGCCATTGCCGAACGGGTTGTTGTTCCCGTTCCCGAACGGGTTGTTGTTGCCGTCGCCGAAGGGGTTGTTGTTCCCGTTCCCGAACGGGTTTCCGTTGCCGAAGGGGTTGTTGTTCCCGTTGCCGAACGGGTTGTTGCCACCGCCGAACGGGTTGTTGTTGCCGCCGCCGGTGGGCGGTGGGGTCGGGGTGTCCAGGGCTTCGAGTGGCTCCTTGGTCCCGTCGTAGGTGGTCTGGAGCGCCGAGAGCAGCACCCTGGCCTGCTGGTCGAGCGGCTCCATCTTCTTCTTGACGTAGTCGGAGATCGCCCTGTTGACGGTGTCCCACGTCGCCTGGCTGTCCAGCGGACCGGTGATCACGGGGAACCCCTCGGGGAGTGCGCTCGGCGTGAACGTGGCCACGCCGTAGTCCGCGACCTTGTAGTCGATCCAGAAGAAGTGGTCCTCGATCGTGATCTGGAGCGTCGGCCGGGTGTTGGCGGCGGAGCTGTACTGGGAGACGGTCTCCCTGATGTACTGCTCGGCGCGCTCGCGGCTCTGCATCGCGTAGTAGTCGAGGAGGTAGTTCGGGGTGCCGTGCGCCAGTCCCCTGCCGAGGATGTAGTTGTGCACGTTGTTGATCACGGCACCCATGGCGTAGTTCACCGCGCCCGCCAACGTGTTGGCGTGCGCGTACCACAGGTCGGCCATGCCCTTGCCGAACGTCAGCAGCGCGTCCGCGGTGCGCTGCAGCCGCTCCGGCGTCTTCCGCTCGGTGACGATCTGCTCGTGCAGGTCGTTGATGGTGTAGGTGATCTTGTCGAGGTTCTGCTTGATCGCGTACGCGGCCTTGCCCTTGAAGGCCGAGTCGTCACTGGAGAGCTTGTTCACCCACTGCCGCAGCGTTTCGAGGTTCGTGGACAACCACAGCACGTACTTGTCGACCGCGGTCTTGGCGTCCCGCAGCTTGTCGACGTCCATGAGCGGCCCGAGCTTCGCGATCGCGAGGCTGGGCATCAGGTCGTTCATCTCCGACAACGCGGTGTCCCAGTTGTACGTCGCGGTCGTGTTCTTGCCGACGTTGATGTACCACTTGTCCCACGCGTGGTAGCTGTACGCCGTGCCACCGGACTGGCCGTCCGCCTGGGCCGACCCCGGGGCGGGACTCGTGCCGACGTTGAGCCAGCCCTGGCCGGGCATCGCGCCTGCCTTCAGCAGTGCGTGCAGGTCGAACCCGTTGCCCGTGGTGCCGAACATGATCTGCTCGTACGTCGCCCTGGAATGGTCCGAACCGGTGAGCGGCGCAGGGGTACCAAGTGGATCGGTCATCACTCATCTCCTGTGACGTCGCGAGCTCAGACAACGCCGCCGGGCAGACCGCCGTTGTTGAAACCGGGGTAGTTGGTGGTGAACTTCGTCGCGTCGTACGCGGCGAGGTCGTCGGTCTCCTTGAACACTTCCTTCGCCAGCTGCAACGACTCGTGGAAGGTCTTGAGCGTCTTCTCCAGGCTCTTGGACTCGGTGTCGACCGAACCGCCGAAGTTCCCGCCGCGCGTGATCAGCTTGGTCGCGGGCTCCCAGGTCTGGTTGCTCGGCTGCAGCAGGAGTTCGGCGTCGAGGTAGGTGACGTCGTCGTGCGTCGCGTCGTCGAGGGTGTCGCGCACCCCGCCGACCACGCTGGTCAGCTGCGTGTAGGACGCCTCGTCGAACTTGACGTTCGGGTCCGGGCCGACGTTGCCGTTCGCGGGCGGGAAGAGGCCGCCCGGTCCGCCGCCGGTGGTGGTGAACAGCGGGGTGTTGCCGTTCCCGTTGCCGTTGCCGTTCCCGTTGCCGTTCGTGTTGCCGTTGCCGGGTGTGATGACGTTGCCCGGCGTGCGGACGCCGGCCACCAAGGGCGGGGTCGCGGGATCGTTCTGGGCGGGCAGGCCCATCGTCGCGTTGTCCGGGTCGCCGTTCCCGTTTCCGTTTCCGTTGCCGTTCCCCTGGAAGCCGGGCGGGGGCACGGACTTGTAGAACGTCTGCGGCTGTTCGCCGCCGGTGCCCCCTGTGCCATCGCCGCCCGGGGACTGCTGGTCGCCGTTGCCCTGCCCATTGGTCGCCGGCGGGGGCACGTAGGCCGTCACCGGCGGTGTCACCGAGGTGGTGGGCGACAGCGCTGTCATCGGGACGGCCGGAGTTGCCGGGATCGCCGGGGTAGTGGGGGTTTGCGGCGTCAGGCGGGAGGACTCGGTCGCGGGGATCCGCTCGCCGAGTGGCTTGCCCTGCACGGCCATGCCCCGCTCGGTGGGGGTGGCCGGGGTGGTCGGCTTGGACAGGCTGGACAGCGGTGGCGCCATCGTCTCGCGCTCACCGGTGGCACCGGGGGTGGGCTTCTTGGCGTGGTCGTACGCGACGTTGGAGTCGGTGGGCGTCTGGCCCGGGGTTGCCGGTTTGCCTGCGCTGCCGCTCGGGACGTTCGCCGAGCTGTCGTGGTGCGAAGGACGGTCACCGTGGGGGCGGTCCGCGGGATCGTGCTCGCCCTTGCCGGGCTTGTCGTGCTTGCCGGGCTTGTCGTCGCAGTCGTCGTGGTGACCGGGCCGGTCGCCCTTGCCGTGCTCGCCAGGCTTGTCGTGCTTGTCCTCGGCGTCGTGGTGGCCGGGCTTGTCGCCGGGCTTGTCGTCACCGAGCCGATCGTCGCTGTCCTCGGCGTCGTCGTCGCCGGGCTTGCCATCGCCTGGTTTGTCGCCGCCTGGTTTGTCGCCGCCGCTGTCGTTGTCGTCGGCGGGGCAGTCGTCGGCGGCGTCCTCTTCGGACTCGTTGCCATCCGACTTGCCGTCGGCGGAGTCCTCGCCGTCCTCGGAGTCCTCGTCATCGGAGTCCTCGCCGTCGGACTTGCCGTCGGAGTCCTCGTCCGAGTCTTCGTCGTCTTCTTCGTCGTCGTCTTCGTCTTCGTCGTCCGTGTTCGTCGCGTCGCCTGGCTTGTGGTCGCCGGTCACGTTGTCGAGGCCCGGGTGCTCGTCGCCGCAGCAGGCGCAGCAGCAGTCGTCCGGCTTGTCGTCCGTGGGGACGGGCTCGGTGACCTCGCCGGGGCGGGTGCCGGCGTTGCCGTCGGGTGTCCCGGCGAGACGGTCGCTCACGTCCTCGCCGCGGTGGTGGTCGCTGTGGTCGTGGTCGTACCGGTGGTCACTATGCGAGTCACCGTGCGAGTCACCGTGCGAGTCGCCGTGTGAGTCGCCGTGCGAGTCACTGTGCGAGTCGTGATCGTTGGCCAGGTGGCGCTTCCCGGGCTCGTCCGGATCGAACGGCCGGTACTCCTGTCCGTCGTGGCTCTTCCCGCAGCAGGTGCAGGGCGTGTCGTCGACGGGCAGGATGTGCACGTCGCCCTCGACCGGACGGGCGGGCTCCATCGGCACGAGGGGCTCGGCCACCCGTGCGGTCATCGCGGGCACCGCGGCGTGGGCCGCGATGAGCGGCTCGCCCGGTGTCGCGGGCAGCAGCTGGCCCTCGGTCAGCGCGACGGCAGGCGAGCCGAAACCCTCGGCGGGCATGTCGGCCGTGTAGACCTGTTCGTCACCGGTCAGTGACCGTTCCGGTGAGTGGCCCGTCATGGGCGCGTGCGGCGACATCGGCATCCCCATGGGCGGAACCATCGGCAGCGTGCCACCCGAGCCCGATGCGGTCGCCTCGGCGACCTGCTTCTTCGCGGGCAGGATCTGCGCCGGATCCGTTTCCTCCACCGAACTCTCCTTCCGATTCCACCGGCCCGGTCAGCGGGCCGTCATGGGGATACCGATGCAGCCGTGGGGGTCACTGGATGAAGATCTGCGCGCCCCGGTTGTCGCCCTGCTTGAAGATCTCGTGCACGTTGATCGACGAGACCGTGGTCGCGTTGATCTGCTGCACCATCTCCTGGTACGCGGCGTTCCACTTGGTCTGGTACTCGAGCCAGATCGGCTGGGCGCCACCCCAGGCGGCCGCGGGGATGTTGCGCAGTGCGGAGTTGAGGTCCTCGATGATGACACCGAGGTTGCCGACGGCCTTGTAGAGCTGTTCGTTGATCTCCAGGTAGCCGTTGTGGTTGACGTCGAACGCGGTCATGCTGGGTCCTTCCCGGAAGGTGAAGCGGACGGCGGCCGGTACTACTTCGGCGCGCTGCTGGTCTCGGTCTCGACGTTGCGGTTGCTCTGCAGCAGGCCGCTGGCCTTGCCGTTCAGCTGCTCCAGCTCGGAGATGATCTTGGAGTAGTTCTGGTTCCAGTCGCTGAGCAGTCCGGCGAGCTTGACACCGGAGGTCGAGTTGTTGACCGAGGGCAGTGCGCCCGCGAGGCTCATGACCGAGTTGTTCAGGTTCCGCATCTGGCCGATGCCGGTGTTGGTGGCGTTGATGACCGACACCAGCATTCCGTCGTCGTAACCGTAGTTCGGGTTCGTCACCGGATCTCCTCCTTGTTTCTATTCACTTGCGACTTGTTCGGGGATGTCGAGCACGGGACCGGTCGGCAGCAGAGCGAGCAGCTCCGCCGGGACCAGCTCGGCCGCGTCCACCGAGAACCCGAGCGCCTCGGCTGCTTCGCCATCGGCCACGGGGAACTTCGCGCCCGCTTCGGTGATGAGGTAGACCCCGGCGCCCGGCACGCCCGGCGCGGGACGGGTGCGGGCGAGCATGCCCGCGCCGGGCGTGACCTCGACGAGGTCGGCGACCCGCCCGTCACGGGTGACGCCTGCCTGCGCGGTGTCCGGCGTGCCCGGCATGCCCGGCGCGGACACGAGCGTCGCCTGCTCGGACTGCCACCGCACGCACGGCACCCGCTCGTCGGTGTCCACAGAGGCCGGTGGGCTGGCCGGGAGCTCGGTCTGCCACACCGGTGCGGGCAGCACGGTCTGGGTCGCGAGCTGTGCCGGGGTGATCGCGATCGCGGGCGGGGTCTGGTTCCCGGGGTCCGCGCCGAGCAGCGTCGCCACGGTGCGCGACACCGGGACCAGCCCGGCGGGCGCGACGACGAACGTCCTGTCCCCCACCGCGTCCGGCACCGTGACCAGCTGGCCGAGCACGGACGGCATGCCCGCGACGTCCGGACCGGGACCGCCGTGTGCCACCGGCGGCGAGCCGAGGTCGGGTCCCGACGGCAACGTGTTGAGCCACGCCGAGTCGACGGGCACCGCCGTCGCCGGGTCCATGCCGAGCGCGCGGGGCACCCAGTCACCGGTGACGCGCAGGCGGGTGCCCTGCCACGCCAGGTACAGCTCCTGGCCGACCCGTACGAGCACCGCGTGCTCGGCACCGACCTCGGTCACGCCCGGCACGTCGCCGACGGTCACCGAGACCCCGGGGTCCTCATCGGACACACCGGCGCACACCATCCACGGCTTGCCGGAGACACCGACCGAGGGCAACGTGTCCGGGGCGCCCGGGATGCCGATCGGCGCGCCCTTGGGGAACTCCGCGAGGTCCTCGGCGCTGACCGACGCGACCGGCGGGTTGCCCTCCACGAGCAGTCGCGCCGACGCGTAGTTGAGCACCGGGCGCAGGCGGCCGTCGATGAGCAGGTAGCGGTTGCCGGAGTCCTCGTCCACGACGAGCGTGCCGGGCTCCTCCCGCCAGGAGTCGCTGCCCCGGCCGGAGAACAGGGCTACGATCAGGACGATCGCCATCACCACGATCGCGATGCCGATACCACCGGCCATGCCGACGGTGGTGCGGCGCAGTGGCCGGTCCGTCGCGTCGGGATCGGTGCGCAGCACCGCCGCGAGGATCCTGCCGACCACGAACGAGTGCGCCTCAACCTGCTCACGCCTGCCGTACACGCTTGCCCTCCTTTCCCTTTCGGCACACGGTTGTCATGTCGGAAAAGGTTCACAGCCAGGTGGAGACGAGGCCGTAGAACCCGGTGACGGTGAGCGCGAGCGCCAGTACGGCGAGCGCGCAGAGCCAGTGCAGGATGTCGCCGAGACGACCCCAGCGCGGCACGAGCCGCCGCCCGGGCAGCACCTGCGCGCCTGCCACGGCGTTGCCCGCGAGGCCGAGGAGGCCGACGAGCACGCACACCTGGCCGAGCAGCGGCAGGTCCACGACCCAGCGCAGCAGGATCGAGACGAGCACCGCGGCCGCCGGGACCATCGCGGAGAGCCGGTGCCAGATGCCCTGCATCTCCCGCGCCTGCAACAACAACAGGACGGCGACGACGAGACCGAGCGTCATCGTGTCCCACACCAGCTCGCTCGTGAGCACGAGCAACGCGCACGTGCCGATGGCGCCGAGGACGGCGAGGAACGAGGTGAGGTGCACGTCGGCGAGCGCCGCGCGGTCGAGCACGTCCTTGCTGGGCAACGGGTCCAGCCCCTGCTGGAACTCCTCCGGTGTCGTCGGCACCGGCTCGGCGGCGAGCCCGGCGAGCCACGCCGCGAGCTGCGGCGCCGCCCTGGACACCGCGAGCACCAGCACCACGACGACGGCCGCGGTCGCCTGCGCGTCCAGCCCGATGAGCATCCCGGTCATACACCCGATCGCGGCCAGCACCGCACCGGAGGTCACGGCGAGGAACCCCGGCTGCCCCACCCCGAGCGCCGCCCGCGCGACCGTGGCCGCCGCCGCGACGGCGACCACGGTGGCGAGCACACCCGCGCCGGTGAGCCACTCCCCTGCGGCGGCCGCACCGGCGGGCATCGCGAACCCGGCCACCCCCGCCGCGGCGACCCCGGTGGCGCCGAGCGTGATCGCCCCGCCGCGGTCGTCGAGCAGTCGCGCGAGGACGGTCCCGCCCCCGATCAACATGACCGCGACAGCACACGCGCTGATCGCGGTGGTCGTCCCGTCCGCGGCGAACACGGTGACCACGATCGCGAGCAACCCGCACAAGGCGGCGAGCCCGAGACACACCCGCCGGGTGATCACGGGCCGCCAGCTGTCGGTACGCGCGGACAGTCCGGTGTGGATCCCGTCGACGAGGTCGTCGAAGTCCGCGAGTGGCAGCTGGTCGTCGCGGGGCCGCAGGTGCAGCACGTCCCCGTCGTACAACCCGGCGGCGGCGATGCCGTGGTCCTCGTCCAGAGGTGCCTCACCGAGCCGCTGCAACACCCAGCCACCGTGCGCCAGCCCCGAGGTGGCGAGGGAGGGGTCGAGGTGCCCGAGCACGGTCGGCATGAGATCGGCGATCGGCACGTGGGCCGGTACGGCCAGTTCGACCCTCGACGTGGGGCCGCAGATCGTGAGCCTGCACATCTCGCCGGACCCGCCGGCCTGCGCGGTGGCCTGGGCTGTCGCAGGAGCGTTCTGGTTCATCGCCGCCATACCCCCCACACGGCACCCGTTCCGCCAGAGGTTCAGTCCCCTGGTGGCAGCCCGTTCCCAGGTTTCCGGCCCGGTTGTGAACGGTCCGGGCGGTCGTGCGCGCGTGGGTGAGTTCCGGGTGGCGTCCGAAGCGAGTGAACCCTCCGCGTGGGTTCGCGACGTGTACGTGGTGGACGGGCACCAGTAGCGAGGAGCGGACCGCGATGACGACAACCCTGTTCCGCAGGCCGAGCCGGGAGCAGCCACCGGAGATGCCGAGCGGGGAGCTGTCGCTGCAGGAGCCTCCCGCCCTACCGGAGACCGTCGGCCGGGACTTCATGTCCGCGCTGATGATGTTGCCGATGATGCTCGGCAGCGGCGTGTTCATGCTGATCTACATCGCGCCCAACAACCCCGTGCTCGGGCTCGGCATGTTCGGGCTCATGGCGCTGATGGCGCTGATCATGTTCCTGGTCCAGCTGGCGCGTGGCGGCACCGAACGGCGCGGCCGGATGCGGGGCGAGCGGCGGGACTACCTGCGTTACCTCGGGCAGGTCCGCAAGCAGGTGCGGGCCGCCTCGACCCGGCAGCGGGAGTCGCTCGCGTGGCGGCACCCCGATCCGAGCGGTCTGTGGTCCGTCGCGATGACCGGGCGGCTGTGGGAGCGGCGGGCCGCGCACGGGGACTTCGCCGAAGTGCGGGTCGGGACCGGGGCGCAGCGGCTCGCGGTGCGGATGAACCCGATGAACACCAAGCCGGTCTCCGACCTGGAACCGCTGTCCGCGCGGGCGTTGCGCCGGTTCATCAACGCGCACAGCACGGTGCCCAACCTGCCGACGTCGCTGTTCCTGCGCGGGTTCGCGAAGGTGCGGTTCAGCGGCGACGGGGACGCGATCCGGGCGATGACCCGCGCGGTGCTCGCCCAGCTGGTCACGTTCCACTCGCCGGAGGACCTGCGGGTGGCGGTGTGCGCGGAGCCGGGACGGGTGCACCTGTGGGACTGGGTGAAGTGGCTGCCGCACGCCCAGCACCCCGTCGAGCAGGACGGCGCGGGCCAGGCCCGGTTGCTGGCCGACGGCGTGGACGCGCTCACCGAGCTGCTCGACGCGGAGCTCGGTGAGCGCGGCCGCTTCGAGGCCGCGTCCTCCCCCAGCGCCGAGGAGCCGTACGTCGTGATCGTGCTCGACGGGGTGGCGGTGCCGTCGGAGTCGCGGCTGGCGGGCACCGGCTACCGCAACTCCGTCGTACTGGACGTCTCCGGTGCGCTCACCAGCGCGGGCCGGACCACGCTGCGGCTGGACGTGGCCGGGGAACAGGTCGACATGCTGCGCACCGACCGCACAGGCCAGGAAGTCCGCACCAACCTGTGCACGCCGGACCTGATGAGCACGTCGAAGGCCGCGACGCTCGCGCGGATCATCTCCCCGTACCGGCTGGGCGGCACCACCGACGTGGCCGAGCCCATGGTGGCGAACTTCGAGCTGCCGCAGCTCCTCGGCGTCACCGACGTCGACACGTGGGACCCGAGGACGCTCGCCCGCACCGGGCTGACCCGCGACCGGCTGCGGATCCCGTTGGGCATCACGGAGAACGGCGCGCCGATCGAGCTGGACATCAAGGAGTCCGCGCAGGGCGGCATGGGCCCGCACGGCCTGCTCATCGGCGCGACCGGCTCCGGCAAGTCGGAGCTGCTGCGCACGATGGTGCTCGGCATGGCGATGACGCACTCGTCCGAGGTGCTGAACTTCGTGCTCGTCGACTTCAAGGGTGGCGCGACGTTCCTCGGCCTCGACCGGCTCCCGCACGTGTCCGCGGTGATCACCAACCTGGCCGACGAGGCCACGCTGGTGACCAGGATGCAGGACGCGCTGCACGGTGAGATGGTGCGGCGCCAGGAGTTCCTGCGCGCGGCGGGCAACTACAGCTCCCTGCTGGACTACGAGAAGGCGCGCCTGTCCGGCACCCCGCTGGACCCGCTGCCGACGCTGTTCGTGATCGTCGACGAGTTCTCCGAGCTGCTGGCGACCAACCCGGACTTCGGTGAGCTGTTCGTGATGATCGGCCGCCTCGGCCGGTCGCTGGGCGTGCACCTGCTGCTCGCCTCCCAGCGCATCGAGGACGGCCGGATGCACAAGCTGGAGAGCCACCTCTCCTACCGCATCGGCCTGCGCACGTTCTCCGCGATGGAGAGCCGGTCGGTGATCGGTGTGCCGGACGCCTACCAGCTGCCGAGCGCGCCAGGCAACGGCTACCTGCGCAGCGACGTCGCGACCCTCATCCGGTTCAAGGCCGCGTACGTGTCCGGGCCGCACCGCCGCCGCACCCGCGAGCAGCGGCAGGAGGAGGTGCGGCGCCAGGTCGTCCCGTTCGGTGTCGGCAAGCTGCCGGTCACGATCACGTCGGCCCCGGCACCCGCGGCGCGTGTGCCGGAGGACGCCGAGACCGGCGACTCGGTGCTGTCGGTCGTGGTGGACAAGCTCGTCGGGCACGGCCCGCCGGCACACCAGGTGTGGCTGCCGCCGCTGGCCGACCCGCCGTCACTGGACCAGCTGCTGCCGCCGCTCGTGCCGGACCCCGTGCGCGGCCTGTCCGCGGCGGGCTGGCCGGGCTGCGGACGGCTGACCGTCCCGGTCGGTGTGGTGGACAAGCCGTTCGAGCAGAGCCGCGACCTGCACGTGGTCGACCTGGCGGGTCCCGGTGGGCACGTCGGCATCGCCGGTGGTCCCCAGTCCGGCAAGAGCAACCTGCTGCGCACCATGATCGCCGCCATCGCGCTCACCCACACCCCCGCGGAGACGCAGTTCTACTGCCTCGACTTCGGTGGCGGCACGCTCGCCGCGCTCGACGGGCTGCCGCACGTCAGCGGGGTCGCGGGCAGGCTGCAGGCCGAACGGGTCGCCCGCACGATCGCCGAGGTGCAGACGCTGCTCGCGGAGCGCGAGCAGGTCTTCGCCGAGCACGAGGTGGAGAGCATGGCCTCCTACCGGGAGCGGCGCGCGAAGGGCGAGTTCGCCGAGGACCCGCACGGCGACGTGTTCCTCGTCGTGGACAACTGGGGCGCGCTGCGCTCGGAGTTCGAGCAGCACGACATGGCGCTGCGTGCGCTCGCGGGCCGCGGCCTCGCTTACGGCGTGCACCTGGTGCTCACCACGAACCGGTGGTCCGATGTGCACAGCCAGCTGCGCGACCAGCTCGGCACCCGCCTCGAGCTGCGGCTGGGCGACTCGATCGACTCGGTCATCAACATGCGCAAGGCGGCCGAGGTGCCGCAGATCCCCGGCCGGGGCATGACGTCGAACCAGATGCACTTCCTCGCCGGGGTGCCGCGCATCGACGGTGTCTCCGGCACCGTGGAGCTCTCCGAGGCCACCCGCGACCTCGCCGCGGCCGTCGCCGAGACGTGGTCCGGCCCAGGTGCGCCCGCGGTGCGGATGCTGCCCTCGGTGCTGCCGGCCGACGAGCTGCCCGCGCCGCTGCCGGGCCCGAAGGTGGCGCTGGGTGCCGGCGAGCTGGACCTGCAGCCGGTGTGGCACGACTTCGGCGACCGCCCACACCTCACGATCATCGGCGACAGCGGCAGCGGCAAGACCGCGGCGCTGCGCCTGATCACGAAGGCCATCACCGCCGTGTTCACACCGGAGGAGGCGCAGATCCTGGTGGTCGACCCGCGACGCACGATCCTCGAGACCGTGCCGGACGCCTACCGGCGCGGCACCGCGGTGTCCGTGCCCGCCGCCGAGACGATGATCCGGGAGATCACCGCGGAGCTGCAGGAGCGGGTGCCCGGCACCGACATCACACCGGCGCAGCTGCGCAGGCGGGACTGGTGGAGCGGCCCGGAGATCTTCATCCTCGTCGACGACTACGACCTGCTGCTCGGTCCCGCGGGCGGTCCGTTCCAGTCCCTCGTGGAACTGGTACCGCAGGCGGGTGACATCGGCCTGCACATGATCATGGCGCGGGCCGCGGCCGGGTCGAGCCGGTCGGCGATGGAGCCGGTGACGCGGCGACTGCAGGAGTCGAACACGCCCGAGCTGGCGCTGTCGATGCCGAGCACCGAGCTGCCGCTGCTCAACGGTGCGCGGGGCAGGCAGCTCCCACCGGGCCGCGCGGTGCTGGTCACCCGCCGGGACGGGGTCGGGCTGCAGATCGGGTGGACGGAGGAGCCGGCATGAGGATGGTCCTGATCGGTGCGATCCTGGGCGTGACGGCCGCGTTCACCCCGGTGCTCCCCGCCGCGGCACAGCCACAGCCGCCGGTCGGCCAGTGCACGCCGCCGTCGGAGACCCCGATCACGCGCGAATCCTGGGCGCAGCAACGGATGGACGCCGCACGGGCGTGGCCGCTGACGCGCGGTGACGTGATCGTCGGGGTCGTCGACACCGGCGTCAGCGCGTCGACACCGGCGCTCGCTGGGGCCGTGCTGCCCGGCACGGACCTCGTCGGCGGTCCTGGCGACGACGACTGCTTCGGCCGCGGCACGTTCATCGCGGCGCTGATCGCCGCGCGCGAGAGCGACAACCCGGACGTCCCGTTCACCGGGATCGCGCCGGACGCGCGGATCTTCCCGGTCCGGGTCAGCGACGACCCGCCCAAGATCCAGGACCACGCCGGGCTCGCCCGCGCGATCGGCGACGGGATCAGGGCGTCGGTCGACGGCGGCGCCCGGGTGGTCGCGGTCGGTCTGGTGGCCACGCTGGACATGCCGGAGCTGCGGGCCGCGGTCGCGTACGCCGCCGAGCGGGACGTGCTGGTCATCGCGTCCGCGTCGGTGCCGAAACGGGGCCAGCTCGCCCTGCCCGCGCGCATCCCGGGGGTGATCGCGGTGGCGCCGGTCGGGCCGCAGGGGCCGCTCACCTCGCCGATCTACGGCGCGGACCCGACACTCGCCGCACCGGCACAGGACCTGATCGGTGTCGCGCCGCGCGGCGCGGGGCACCGGATGGCGTCCGGCCCCGAGCTGGCGGTGGGGTACGTGGCCGGGACGGCCGCGCTGGTGCGCTCCTACTACCCCGCGATGTCGGCACGCGAGGTCGCCGAGCGGCTGATGGGCACCGCCGACCACCCGTCGACCCCGTTGCCGAACAAGCTGATCGGGTACGGCGTGGTCGACCCGTTCTCGGCGGTCACGATCGTCCAGAACCTCGACACGGCACCGACCCCGGCGGCGGAGGACCTGACCGTCCCCAAGCCGCCGACACCGGACGAGGCACCCGCGAACAAGGCGCTGTGGCTCGCGGGTGGTGTCACGGCGGCAGCGCTGCTGCTGGCGGGCCCCACGATCGCCGCGGCCGCACGTCGCCGCCGCGCCACCTGAGCCCGGCCACAGCGCCTTCTCCGCAGAGGTCACGCTGGAGTCCCGCTCTTGCCGATGTACACAGTGGACCGTCTGCGCGGCGTCGCGCGGAACGTGCCGCGACAGCAGCGGCGTCGCCGCTGCACAACCGCTGAACGATCGCTGGAGTGGCACTGTTCGGCCGCTTGTGAGCGCGCCCGTACCCGTCGATGCTCGAAACGGAAGCGCTCTTTCGCCAGGAAACGGAGACGCCCGTGACAGGGTTAGCGACGGAACCGAAGCAGTCGACGCGCAACGGCAAGGCCGTGGCGTGGAGCGTGGTCGCGGGCATCCTGCTCGCCATCCTGTGGTCGTACGAGTTCGTCGACAGCGTGATCGGCGACAACGTGGCGAACACACTGCTCGGCCACGAGGCGAAGTCCACCCCGATCGTCGGCACCGGCGCGGGGCTGCTGTTCGCGTTCGTCTCCGGTTTCGCGGGCACGTTCACCGCGTGCAACATCGCGATGGCGGCGTCTGTCGGGCCGATGAGCCAGGCCGGCCAGGGATCGCGCACCGACACGCTGCGTGCGCTGATCCGGCCCCTCGGCGCGTTCACCGCGGGCATGGTGACGGTGTCGGCCGTGTACGGCTTCGTCGGCGTCCTGCTCGGCGACTCGCTCCCCCAGCTGTCGACGGCGATGGTCGGCGAGATGCCGGTGCGGCTGATCCAGTCGTCGGTGGTGTTCGGGATCGTGGGACTGGCGTTCGTGTACCTCGGCCTGGCCGCACTGGGCGTGGTGCGGGACATCTTCGCCGACCGCCCGACCGCCCGCGTCGTCGTACTCGGCGCGCTGGTGGGCGCGTTCCTGATCGGACGGCCGTACCCGATGTTCGTCAAGCTGTTCAACTGGGCCGCGGAGACCGGCAACCCCCTGTACGGCGCAGCGACGTTCGCCCTGCAGTCGCTCGGCAACATCGTGATCGTGACCGTGTTGTTCGCCCTGCTGATCCTCGGCACCCGGGGACGGTTCCTGACCTGGCTGGCAGGCAGCCCGCGCCGGATGAGCATGGTGAGCGGAACACTGCTGCTGGCACTGGGCGTGTTCACGGTCGTCTACTGGGACCTGCGCGTGCCGTCGATCTTCGGCTTCGGGTGGTTCCCGGAGATGCCGTACAACTAGTGGTGCGTCAGGCAACCTTGGTTGGGTAATGGGTCCAGGTTCGGATGGGTGAGTCGGTGGCGAACGCGGTCTTGGGTTGGGCGCGGGCGTTGCGCCAGCGGATGTAGCCCTCGATCGCGGCGTTCTGTTCCTCGTGACTGCGGTGATCGGTGCCGTTGAGCGCGAAGTAGCGCAGGGCGGCGAACTCGGCCTCGATCCAGTTCAACCAGGAGCCGTAGGTCGGCAGGAACACCAACTCGACCTGGTGGTCGGCGCACCAGGTGCAGACCTTGGGGTGGCGGTGCGGGGAGAAGTTGTCGCAGACGACATACAACTTGTCTTCAGGCCAGCGGGTGCGCAGGATCTTGAGCAGGTCAAGGAACTCGCGGTGGCGTTTGCGGTCCCGGATTCGGTAGAAGATCTTCCCGGTCGCCAGGTCCAGCGCGGCGAGCATGTGCATCACTCCGCCGTGGCGGTTGTAGGTCGCCCGCTGGCGCGCCGGCTTGGTGACCGGGCGCCAGGCTTTCCCTTTGCGGGGCTGGAGGTTCAACGGCCCGAACTCGTCCACGCAGACCACACGCCCGTCAGCGGGTGGGTGGTCGTAGAGGTCGAGGACACGGTGCATCTTCGCGATGAAGTCCGGATCCGTGGAGGCCTTCCAGGTCGTGGTGGTCTGCCACGAAACACCACCAGCGTGCAGGATCCGCCGCAGTGTCTCCCGGCTGATCGCCGCGACCGTGCCCCGGCCGATCAGATGCTCACGCAGCTTGGCCAGCGACCACGTGGAGAACGCGGTGATGCCCCAGTCGGCGGGGGACGTCCTGGCGATCAGGCAGATCCGTTCCCGGATCTGCTCACCGATCACCTTCGGGCGTCCCCCGCTCCATTTTGGGTCCAGCGCGTCGAACCCCCGCTCGTTGAACGCGTGGATCACATCCCGCACATACTCGGCGCTGACCTGCAGCAACGAGGTGATGTCCCGAACCGTCTGACCTTGGCCGGACATCATGACGACGATCGCCCGCCGCAACCGGACCGGATCCTTGCTGGTTCTGGTCACACGCTGCAGCTTGCGGCCTTCCTCCATCGACAGTGCCCGGACGAACACCTCGGGTCGACGAGCCACAACCACCTCCCGCACTCGATCTGCAGGAGACAGCCTGACTCACCACCACCAAGATCAATTACCGGGTCAACCTACTGAGACGAGCCACTAGTTGTCGCGGGTGGCCGGTTCCGGTGGGCCGGGTGTTCCGCGTGCCCGGCGAGTGGAGTGCCGTGAAAGGCGCGTTGTTGTCGTTGAGTGCCGTCAACGCGCCTTTCACGGCCTTGGGTGGTGCCGGTAAACGCGCCTTTCAGGGCCCCGCCGGAACCTCGTCGTCGTACGCGTCGTGCCAGTTCCACCACTCGTACGGCGGGGTCTGCGGATAGCCCTCCGGTGAGTCCTCCCACGACTCCTGCCGGCCAAGAGCCGTGATGTCCAAATAGGACCACGTGCTGCCCATCGCCTCGTCGCCGCGGTTGTTCACGTAGTACGTGCGGTAAACGCGGTCGTCGTCGTGGATGAAGGCGTTGGTGCCGTGGTATTCGGCGCATCCGAAGTCCGCGTCGAAGTCGTCCAGGAGGGTGTACCACGGCATCGTCCAGCCCATCCGGGCCTTCACCCGCTCGATGTCGGCCTGCGGCGCACGCGACGCGAACACGAGCGTGGTGTCCCGGGTGTTCAGGTGCCGGACGTCGGCGACCTGGTCGGCCACCAGTGAGCAGC
This sequence comes from Actinophytocola algeriensis, assembly GCF_014203735.1. Lineage (GTDB taxonomy): Bacteria > Actinomycetota > Actinomycetes > Mycobacteriales > Pseudonocardiaceae > Actinophytocola > Actinophytocola algeriensis. Next base: position 824,811 of record NZ_JACHJQ010000002.1, read on the forward strand.
CCTCGCACGCGTGGTCGGGCCAGCCGTGGACACCGGGCTCCAGGAACGCGCGGTACACGATCAGCTGCCGCCGCCCCGCGAACAGGCCCGGCAGGTCCACCCGGCCGGACGGGCCTTCGAACGCGTACTCCTTCTCCACCGCCACCCACGGCATGCGCCGCCGCTCGGCGGCCAGCGCGTCACGGGCCCGGGTGAACTCCTTCTCCTTGACCAGCATGCGTTCCCACTCGGCCTGCCACTCCTTCTCCTGGACCACCGGAGGCGTCTTCATCGGGTCACCGCCTTCTCCGGCACCTGGTGTCCGCCGTTCGCGTTCGGACGCCCGGTGCCGGTGGTGATCAGCTCCGGCAGGCTCGTCCGGACGTAGAAGCCCCAGGCGTTGACGCAGACGTCGTAGCACTCGTACTCCGACACCAGGCCGTGGTGGGTGAAGCGGACCTCGGTGCCGCCCTCGGTGTCCGCGATCTCGAAGGTGACCGTGGTGCCGATCCACTCCGTCTTGTCCGTGGTGAAGGCGAAGTGATTGTCCAGGATCAGCCACTCCACCTTCCGGTCCGGCACGACCTCGGTCACCCGGACCTTGCAGCGGTGCAGGTCCTGCATGTGGTAGTCGAACTCGTCGCCGGCGGCCGCGGTGCCGCCCTCGACCTCCTCCGACCACCACCCGCGCACGTTCGTGATCGCGGCGAAGGCCTCGGCGGGGGTCCGGTCGACGGTGAACGTCGTCGTGAAGCTCATGGTTCATCCCTCCAGGTGTTTGCGTAGTGCGTCGAAGTGGCCGTCCCAGTCACGGGCCAGCGCGGCCAGGTACTGCTGCGCCACCTGCATCGGCGCGGAGTGGAGCCGGTAGCGCACGCGGCGGCGCTCCCCCGGCTCGGCCGTGACCAGGCCGGTCTCGGTCAGCAGGTTGAGGTGTTTGGCGATCGCCTGTCGTGTGATCGGCAGGCGTGTCGCGAGGTCGGTGGCCGTCGCCGGGCCGCCCGACGCCAGCGCGGACAGGATGGTCCGCCGGGTCGGGTCGGCCAGCGCGACGAACACCTGCTCGGCGACCGCCTCCATGTCCGACGGCACGGTCAGGCTGCGTCGAGGTAGGCGATCAGCTCGTCCAGCTCGTTCTTCCAGCCATCGGTGTTGCCGTCGAAAGCCGCGCGGTGCGCGTCGTCGGGCAGCTGCGAGAACCCGCTCTCGACCACGGTCAGCCGGGTGCCCGCCCCGGCGGGTTTCAGCGTGAACTCGACGTACGTGCGACGCGGGTCGGCCTCGGGCAGGCCGTAGATGTGCCAGGTGAACCCGAACACCTCCGGCTCCTCGACCCGCTCGACCCGCATGCTGGCGGTGTCACCGCTGTCCCAGGCCATCGTCGCCGCGCCACCCGGCCGCAGGTCGATGGTCGCCTTGTTGCCGAACCACGCGCCGAGCCCCTCTGCCGTGGTCAGCGCGGCCCACACCTTCTCGCGCGGCTGCTTCAGCTCGACCACGCGCTCGATCCGATCCGGGAACCCCATCATGCCTCCTCATGTAGCAACCCAACGGTTGCCACACTATTGCAACCGTTCGGTTGCGTCAAGCGGGGAGGCCCAGGACGGGGTCAGCCGTCGAGGCGCACCGGTAGCCGTTCGAAGCCGCGCAGGATGCGGGTGCCGCGGCGGGTCGCGCCGGGCAGGCGCCGCAGCTTCGGATGCCTCGCGAACAGCGTCCGCAGCCCGACCTCCCCCTCCATCCGCGCGAGTGCGGCACCGAGGCAGTAGTGGCGGCCCGCGGAGAACGCGATGTGCTCGCGGGCGTTCTCCCTGCGCACGTCGAACCGGTCGGGGTCGGTGAACACGGCAGGGTCGCGGTTCGCGGCCGCGAGGATGGTGGTCACCAGCGCACCCTTCGGCACCGGCACCCCGGCGACCTCGGTGTCCTGGCGGCACGTCCGCCCGGTCAGCAGCACGGGCGGGTCGAGGCGGAGGATCTCGTCGACCGCGTTCGGCCAGCACGCCGGGTCGTCCGCGAGCACGCCGAGCTGGTCCGGGTGGTCGTGGAGCAGCGCCACGCCGTTGCCGAGCAGGTTCACCGTGGTCTCGAACCCGGCCGCGAGCACGAGCCCCGCCGTGGCGCGCAGCTCGCGGTCGTCGAGCCCGACCCCGTCCTCGCGGGCGGCGACGAGCTGGCTCAGCAGGTCGTCGCCGGGGTCGGTGCGCAGGCGGTCGAGGTGACCGGTGAGCCACGCGTCGAACGCGGCGAGCGCGGCCTCGACCGCGCGGAACTGGCGCCACGGCAGACCCATGTCGAGACTCGGCGCGGCGGCGGCCCCCAGCCGCAGCACCTGCTCCCGGTCCTGTGGCGGCACCCCGAGGATCTCGGCGATGACCGTCACCGGCAGGAGGCCGCAGTAGGTCTCGACCAGGTCCGCGGGCCCGGCCGGATCGATGGTGTCGAGCAGCTCGTTCGCGATCTCCTCGACCCGGCCGCGCAGGTTCTCCACCGCACGCACGGTGAACACCCTGGTGACGAGCCTGCGGTAGCGCGTGTGGTCCGGCGGCTCGGTCACCAGCAACGACGGCGGCGCGACGGGGTGGATGAACTCACCCGCCGACCAGTCGGCGAGCCGCCCGGGCAACCGGTTCGATTCGGGCGCGATCCCGCTGCGGAAGTCGTTGCTGCTCAACACTTCCTTGACCGTGGCGTGGCTCGCGGTGAGATAGGAGAAAGCGCCCCTGTGCAGCGGGCCGCGGCCACGGATCTCGGCGAAGAGCCCGTCCAGCCCGGCCGCCGACCCGGACGCGGCGAACAGCCGCGCCTGCAGGTCCCCCCGCCGAGCGGCGGTCAGCAGCGCGACCCGCGGCAACCCGTGCAGAAGTCCCCACCGCACGACGGGTTTGACCGCTTTCTCCACACGGCCCGTGAGCGTCACCATCGTTCCCTCCCCGTTGGTACCGGCGCGTACCAAAGCGTACGCCGACCGGCGGGGAGGGAACGACCCGCGACGTCAGCTCCAGATGGCCCGCGCCCACTCCGGGTGGTCGACGAACGGGTTGCGGTTGTGCTGGAAGCGGTCGTAGATCACCTGGTTGCGGCGCTGCTCGAACGCGTCCGGCGGGTCCTGGGCGTGCCACGCGAGCAGCACCGACAGCCTCCCCATGTACGGCGCGGAGCCGTTGGCCACCGAGTTGTTCATCTCCAGGTCCGCGAAGCCGTCGGTGCCCTCGTAGCGAACCGCCATGTAGAAGATCATCCTGGCCACGTCGCCCTTGACGGCGTTGCGGGGTTCGAACGAGTCGGCGTCGGTGTAGCTGCCAGGGGCCTCGCTGACGGCCGAGCCGCCGTTGTCGAAGTCCTTGTTGCCGCGGGCGCTGTTGACCGACACGTCCTCGGGCCGCAGGTGGTGCACATCCGTGCCGGGGCCGGTCGCGGTGCCGAAGTCGCCGTGGGACTTGGCCCAGACGTGTTCACGGTTCCAGTCGTTCGCGTCGCCGCCGTTGGTGGTCTTCGACTGCGAGCGGCCCGAGTACAGCAGGATCACGTTGTTCGCGTTCGCCGGGTCCTGGTCGGTGGCCTTCAGCGCGTCCCACACCTGGTCGTAGCTGAGCCTCGCGCCGGTGCTGATGATGTCGTGCAGTTCGGCCTTCAACGCCGGGCCGGTGAGGCCGAGCGCCGACCGGTAGTAGTCGTCGTCGTCCGGTGGCGGGGTGGTGCCGCCCGCGGGCGCGAACGCGGTCGGGGACTTGAGGCCGGGGTGGGAGAAGTACGCCGAGAGCGACCCGGTGACGTCGAGCCGGTCGCCCATCAGGTCCGGATTGGACATCAGGCCGTAGTCCGCGCGGAACCCGCTCGACACCTGCACGTAGATCATCCGTGCCGTGCTGGTCTCGCCCGGCGCGTCCGCGAGCGCGATGGCGTAGTCGGACGGGAACGCCGACGTGACAACGGTGTTGGTGGCGGTCGGCTGGCCGACCACGTACCCCCGAACGGTCGCCGACGCACCGGCCTGCTGGCCGATCGCCTGTGCGACGGTGAGTGGTGTGGCGGCGGCCGCCCCGGACGGAACCTGTAGTACGGCCAAGGCCAGCGCGGCGCCCACCACGGACGCGAGCAGCGGCCATCGCCTCATGCGAGCGATGTGCACGAGTGGTGTCCCTTCCCCGACTTCGTTGGAAGAGTCGCACGAAAATTTCCACCAAGAAGCGCCCGAATGGAGCAGTTCACCGCGGGTTTCATGCGTTGGAATCGTTGGGAGCACTGAAAGAGAGGTCGGGGGACCATGCCCGTAGCCCGGATAGCCGCGTGCGTCGCGGCACTTGTCCTTGCGTTCGTCGTACCGGCGACCGCCCCGGCCCCGGCGGCCACCGCCGCTCCGGCCGGCATCGACCAGCGCACGCTCGGTGGCCGCTACACCGGGTCGAACGTGACGTTCCGCGTGTACTCGGCGGCCGCCACCCGGATGCGGGTCGACGTGTTCGCCGCCGCCACCGGCGCACCGGCGGTGACCTACCCGCTGACGGCGGACGCCGACCACGTCTGGTCGGTGACGGTGAGCGTGGCCGCGCTGCAGGCGGTCGGCGTGACCGGCACCGTGTACTACGGGTACCGCGCGTGGGGCCCGAACTGGCCGTACACCGCGTCGTGGACGCCAGGGTCGCCTGCCGGGTTCGTGTCCGATGTGGACGCCTCGGGCAACCGGTTCAACCCCAACAAGCTCCTCCTCGACCCGTACGCGCGCGAGATCAGCCACGACCCGCTCACCCCGGCGAACCCGGACGGCGCCCGCTACGGCACCGGCCCGGCCAACCGCACCACCGACACCGGGCCCACCGCGCCGAAGGGCATCGTGCTGGCCATGGACAGCACCGGCACCGGCACGAAACCGGTCCGCGCGCTCAAGGACGACGTGGTGTACGAGGTGAACGTGCGCGGCCTGACCCGCAACGACCCTTCGGTGCCGGCGGCGTACCGCGGCACCTACCGGGGCGCGGGCATGAAGGCGCAGCAGCTGCGCACGCTGGGCGTGACGGCGGTCGAGTTCCTCCCGTTGCAGGAGACGCAGAACGACACGAACGACGTCGACCCGACCGGCACGGCGGGCGACAACTACTGGGGCTACATGACGGTGAACTACTTCGCGCCGGACCGCCGGTACGCGGCCGACCGCTCCCCCGGCGGCCCGACGAAGGAGTTCAAGGCCATGGTCGCGGCGTTCCACGCGGCCGGTGTCAAGGTGCTCGTGGACGTGGTCTACAACCACACCGCGGAGGGCGGCCCGTGGAGCGACACGGACACGAGCACCTATTCGGTGTACTCGTGGCGGGGCCTGGACAACCCGACGTACTACTCGCTGACCGCGGACCGGCAGCGCCCGTGGGACAACACGGGTGTGGGCGGCAACTACAACACGGCGAACCCGGCGGCCCAGGACCTGATCGTCGACTCGGTGGCGTACTGGAAGAACACGCTTGGCGTGGACGGCTTCCGGTTCGACCTCGCGTCGGTGCTGGGCAACACGTGCCAGCACGGCTGCTTCTCCTACCACAAGACGAGTTCGTCCACCGCACTGAACCGGTTGACGACGGAGATGCCGCCCCGCCCGGCGGCCGGTGGGTCCGGAGTGGACTGGATAGCCGAACCGTGGGCGATCGGCGACGGCACGTACCAGGTGGGCAACTTCCCGGCGGGCTGGGCGGAGTGGAACGGCAGCTACCGGGACTCGCTACGCCGGGACCAGAACAAGATGGGCGTCTCGCCGATCACGCCAGGGGAACTGGCGACCAGGTTCGCAGGCTCGTCCGACCTGTACGACGACGACGGCCGCAAGCCCTACCACTCGGTGAACTTCATGGTCGCCCACGACGGTTTCACGCTGGCGGACCTGTACGCGTGCAACGGGAAGAACAACAACCAGCCGTGGCCGTACGGCCCGTCGGACGGCGGCAGCGACAACAACGACTCGTGGGACCAGGGCGGCTCGGCGGCGGCACAACGCAAGGCGGCACGCAACGGCCTGGCGTTCCTGGCCCTGTCGGCAGGCACCCCGATGCTCACGGGCGGCGACGAGTACCTGCGCCGGCTCAACTGCAACAACAACCCGTACAACCTGGACTCGTCCGCGAACTGGCTGGACTGGTCGCCGACCGCGGAGCAGACGACGTTCCACATGTTCACGCAACGCATGCTCGCGTTCCGGGCAGCACACCCAGCCCTGCGCCCGGCCACGTTCTACACGTCCAGCCAGCTCCAGTGGCTGACCCCGGCGGGCACCACCCCGGACGCGGCGTACTGGAACAACGCGGCCAACCACGCACTGGCGTGGAAGCTCAACGGTGCCGCCCTCGGCGACCCGGCAGCGGCACTCTACGTCGCGTACAACGGCTGGTCAGGCGATGTCACGTTCACGCTGCCCGCACCACCGGCCGGCACCACGTGGCACCGCGTCACGGACACGTCGACGTGGGCGGAAGGCCCGGACCAGGTGCGGCTGCCGGGCACGGAGGAACCACTGGACGGCACGCCGTACCTGCTGAGAGAGCGCGCGGTACTGGTGCTGACAGCGAAATGACCGAGACCGCGACGAGTGTCGAGCGTCGAGCCGAACCCGGTGCGCCGTGAAGCCGCGCGAACCGCGAACGCCCGGGGGCGTAAGCCCCACACCACACCCGAGGCTGCCTGCCATCCCAGAGACCCTGCCCCTCCGGCGAGGAGCCGCCGGAGGCAAACACCAGCAAGCAACCGGAGGCAAACACCAGCGAGGGCCACGACCACTATTTGCGAACACCAGTGTTCACAGATGCTACGGTGAGCGCCATGAGGCGCAGGACGACACTGGCCGGCCGCCGAGTACTGGTGACAGGCGCAGCACGGGGCATCGGCGCGGCGCTGGCCCGCCGCCTGCACGAGAAGGGCGCCCAGGTAGCCCTTCTGGGACTGGAACCCGCGGCACTGGCCGCGGTGGCACACGACTGCGCCGCCCCCTGGCAGGAGTGCGACGTGCGGAACCGCACCGCGGTCACCGAAGCCGTGGACGGCCTGGCGGAGAAGCTGGGCGGCCTCGACATCGTGGTGGCCAACGCGGGCATAGCCAAGCAGTGGTCCGTACTGCACGGCGACCCAGCGGTCCTGGAGACCACCCTCCAGGTCAACACGCTCGGTGTGTGCCACACCATCCAGGCGGCGGCCCGTCACGTGGCCCATCCCAACGGCTACATCCTCACCGTCTCCTCACTGGCGGCAGCCGTGCACCTCCCCCTCCTCGGCGCCTACAGCGCATCGAAAGCAGCCGTGGAAGCGCTGGGCGACACCACCAGGCTCGAACTCGGCCCGACCGGCGCCAAGGCAGGCGTCGCCTACTTCGCCGAGCTGGCGACCGACATGACGACACGGGGCTTCGACACGAAAGCCGCGGCGGCGTTCTTCGGCACCCGCGGCACCCTCAGCCGGGTCACCCCGCTCGACGTGGCGATCGACGCGCTCGAACGTGGCATCCGCCGGCGAGCCGCGCGGATCTGCTCCCCGCGGTGGGCCGCACCGGTGCTGCTGGCCCGCATGCCGGTCCAACGCGCCATCGCGCTGCGCGCGCGAGGACCCCGCATGCGGGAAGCACTGGCGATCGCGGTGAAGGAAGACGTTCCGTTCACCACCGAGCAGCCGGAATGAGGATCGCGCCCGGTAGCCGGCGCCAGCTGGGCTGGTTCGGCTGGGTCTTCACACGGCTGGCAGGACGGAAGACCCGCACCGCACCCCCCGCGCTGTTCACCGTCCTCGGCAGGCACCGCAGGCTGTTCCGCCGGTGGCTGGTGTTCGCGTCGGCGCTCATGCCGGGCGGCCGACTCCCCCGCAGGGACACCGAGTTGGTCATCCTGCGCGTGGCGACACTGAGAGAAAGCGCGTACGAGCTGCGGCAGCACCTCCGGATCGGCCGCGCCGCCGGCCTGACCGCCGACGAGATCGACCGGGTGCAGGACCTCGGCGGCCGGTGGCAGGGCCGCGACCGGGTGCTGCTCGCGGCCGTCGACCAGCTGGTCCGCGACCGCGACCTGGACGACGCGGGCTGGCAGGCACTGCGCGCCGAACTGTCCGAAGTGGAGTGCCTGGAGTTCTGCCTGCTCGTCACCCACTACGACCTGCTCGCCACGGTGCTCGGCACGCTGCGCATCCCACCGGACGAGCCGCGGTGAGCCACACACCACTGCCGCGCGGCCGCCACGGGCTGAGTCGCGACGAGGTCCGCGACTCCCAGCGTGCCCGGCTGCTGCTCGGGATGGCGGAGTCGGTCGCGGCGAACGGCTACCCGCGCACCACGGTCGCACACGTCCTGAAGCGGGCGCGGGTCTCCCGCGAGTCCTTCTACCAGCACTTCTCCGACAAGGAGGACTGCTTCCTCGCCGTGCTCGACGAGTCCGCCGAGCTGCTGGCCCGCACGCTCGCCACGGGCGCCGCCACCTCGGCCGAACCAGCGCTGCCCCGGCTGGAACACGTGCTCACCACCTACTTCACGACATTGTCCGAGCAGGTGCCGTTCGCGCGGGTGTTCTTCGTCGAGTCGTACGCGGCGGGGATTCCGGCACAGCGCAAGCGGGTCGAGGTGCAGGAGCGGTTCGTCGACCTGATGGTCGCCGCGTTCGCGGACTCGCCGGAGTGGCGCGCGCTGCCCGACGCGCGGTTCGCGTGCCGCATCGTGGTCGGCGGGATCAGCTCGCTGGTGTCCTCGGCGTTGATCAAGGGTGAGCCGGAGCGGCTGCGGGAGGCCGCGCCGCGCGTCGCCGACCTGCTCCGGCACCTCGTCGCGCCCCGCCCGGATTAGGCCACATCGGGTTTAGGACAGGCGGCCACCGGGGTAAATACCGAGCATGCACGACCGTCTCGAGTAGTCCAGCGGTGAAGGAGCGTGGCCATGTCGATGCAACCGCGGGACGTCGGAGACAGTGATCCCCACCAACCCGGGCTCACGTGTGACCTGGCGGCCACGCCGATCCGCCGTATCCGGCAACTCGTCCGCGAGCTGCTCGACGACCACCTCGGCGTCCTGCGCGACGACGCGGTCCTCGTGGCGGACGAACTGGTCAGCAACGCCATCCAGCACGGTCAGGGCCCGAGGAGCTGCCGGCTGACGTTGATCGACAACGGGCGGGGGCTGCTCGCCGAGGTCACCGACGCGGGACCGGGCACACCGCACATGCGCACTCCGGACAACAACGGCGGCCGCGGGCTCGTGCTGGTGAACCGACTGGCGAACAGCTGGGGCGTGCGCTGGTGCCAGGGGCGCAAGACGGTATGGGCCGAGCTGGTCAGCGACGCCACAAAGCACAACGGGCGCGCGCCGCACCTCGCCATCGCGCCGGAATGGACCGGCCAGGAGTGATCCGCCCCGCGAACGACCGGCCGCGAGCCTCGAGACTGAGCGTCGACACCCGTGAGGTCGACGGCGCGGTGGTCGTCGAGGTCACGGGTGAGGTGGACCTCGACACGGCTCCTCGGCTGCGGGAGGCGATCGCCGTCGCACTGGCCGAGACCGCGGGCGGCCGCTGCGTCCTCGACCTGACCACCGTCGGCCACTTGGACTCCGCGGGTCTCACCGCGCTCGTCGACGCCACGCGCGAGGCAGCGGCGCAGCAGGCACGGCTGCGCATCGTCGTGGACGCCAACCGGCCCGTCATCCGGCCCATCGAGATCACCGGGCTGAACCAGGTGCTGCACCTGTACGAGTCGGTCGACGAGGCGCTGGACGAGTCCGCGACGAGCTGACCACCCCGGCCACGACCAGCGCCCGGCCCACCGGTCAACCGCAGTGCTCGTAGGGACTCGTGTAGGTCTTCGAGCCGACGGAGCCGCCCCACCGGACGCACTTCGCGGCCGCCACGCGGGACACCGGGCCCGCGTAGTAGCCGAAGTTGCCGGAGTCGGTGGCCTTCGCGGCGCCCTTGACCCGCAGGTGTGCCGAGACCGGGGACGGCTTGCCGAGCGACGTCGACTTCAGCGTCACCACGCAGTTGCGCTTGTTGCCCGCGTTGTACAGCAGGTACACCTTCCCGGCGGTGCCCAGCGCGTGGGAGTCGATCACCGAGTAGCCGGAGCCGCAGACTTCCCTGGCCGTGTACGGGTTCCCGCCGCCGCCACCGCAGTTGTTCCTGCTCGTGAAGCTCGTGTGGCCGGGGTAGGGCACGGCGCGGCCGTTCAGCACGACCCTGCGCGCCACCCCGTTCAGGATCTGCTCGTAGTGCAGGTGCGGTCCGCTGACACCGCCGGTCGCGCCCGCCTTGCCGATCTGCTTGCCCCGCGCCACTTTCTGCCCGACCGAGACCTGCTGGCGCGACAGGTGGGCGTACCGCGTGCGGTAGCCACCGCCGTGGTTGATCTCGATCCAGCGCCCGTAGCTGTCCGCGCCCTCGTTGTCCACCCTGGACACGGTGCCCGCCGCGGACGCGAGCACGGGCATCCCGGTGATGCCGGACTTCTGGAAGTCGACGGAGTTGGGCGGGTTGTGCCCGCTGAACGTCGCGGCGGTCACCGTGGTGCCGCAGGTGAACGGCACCTGAAAGTTCGGTGCCGCGGCGGCGGCCGGCGCCGCGACCACCACCAGCGCCGCGGCGGGCACGGCCGCCGTGAACAGCCGGACAGCCGTCCGCACTCGCTGTCGCATGTGGATCCTCCCTGCAGGGTCGGGGGTTCGGGCACACTGTGACAACAGGCGGTCACCATGTCACGGGAATGACCCACTCCGCGGGAAGATCACGCCACCCCGAGTAGCGGCTTCCTCCATTCGGCCCACGCGTGAGCACGACCACGTGGCCAACTGTCCACTCGGCACTCGTTCGACAGAATGATCACGTATTCACCCGATAGTGTTGCGTGCTACATCAATGACGGGTAGAAATTTCCCCACCCCACCAAACCCTGCCGATGTCGTCGTATCCGCACTCGTCGCCCCCGAGGGGAGCACCGTTGAGCCTCGCGCGGAAGTTGGCGCTCCTGGTCGCGGTGCCGCTGATCGCCGTCGTGGGCTTCGCCGCGCTGGCGCTGTCGACCAGCGTCGGGCAGGCCGTGGACAGCGGCAGGCTCGCCGACGAGGTGTCGCTCGGGCGGACCGCGGGAGCGCTGACGCGGGACCTCCACCGGGAGCGGCTCGCGTCGCTCGCGATGCTGCAGAACCCGCCGACCGACGACCAGCGGGCCGAGTTCCGCCGGCTGGCAGGCGAAACCGACGCGCACGCCGCCGAGTACCGCACGCGGCGCGCCGCGCTGTCGGTCGTGCCGGACCACTTCGCCGACGTGCTCGGGCGGATCGACACCGCCCTCGCCGACCTGCCGGGACTCCGGGAGCAGGTGCTGTCCGGCGAGCACGCCAACCTGTCCGCCATCACCTTCCGGTACCGGATCACCGCGGCCGACCTCGCGACGCTGCGCGAACGGGTGTCGGCCGGCGCGCCCGCCGAGCTGACCGGTGACCTGCGTGCCGCGGCGCAGCTGTCGCGCATCACCGAGTACATCGGCCTCCAGGAGATCGCGGTGCTGCGCGCCGCCGCCGACCCCTACCTGTCCCCCGCCATGAACGACGAGGTGCGGGCCGCGCGCGCTGGTGTCGTCGACGCCGCCTACGCGTTCAGCCAGGGCGCGCCCGCCGCGTGGCGCGACTGGTACGACCGGGCGCGGGTCGGTGAGGACGCCACGGCGGTCCAGGTGCTGGACGACGGCGTCGCCCGCACCCAGCCCGGCCAGAAGGTCGTGCTCGACGCCGCGGCGTGGACCGCCGCCATGAACGCGCACCTCGACCGGCTCGGCGCGGTCGAACAGCGGGTGGACGACGCGGTGGTCGCCTCGGTCGAGGCCCACCGGGACGGCCAGGTCCTGCGCACCCTGATCCAGGCGGCCATCGTCGTCGCCACGCTCGCCGCGGCGGTCGCCCTCGCGATCTGGCTCGGCACCCCCATGATCCGCGGTCTGCGCGGGCTGCGGAGCGCGGCGCACACCGCGGCCTACGAGAGCCTGCCCATCGCCGTCTTCGCGCTGCGCGGGCGGAACGCGCTCGGGAACGCGACCCCCAAGGAGTACGCGGACGCGCACGGCGACGCGGTCGCGGTCCGCGGCACGGACGAGATCGCCCAGGTCGGCAAGGCGTTCAACGAGCTGAACCACTCGGCGATCCACCTCGCCGCGCAGCAGGCGGCGCTGCGCGACCAGATGGACTCGATGTTCGTCGCGCTGGCCAGGCGCGCGGAGCGGCTGACGTCCGCGCTGATCGCGCAGGTCGACCTGACCGAACGCGGTGAGCAGGACCCGGACCGGCTCGCGGCGCTGTTCACGCTGGACCACCTCGCGACGCGGATGCGCCGCACCAACAACAGCCTGTTGATCCTCGGCGGCGAAGGCTCGGCGCGGGTGCGCAAGGAGCCGATGACCTGCCACGACCTGCTCGGCGCCGCGGTCTCGCAGATCGCCCGGTACCAGCAGGTCGACCTGCACAGCGAGGTGGACCAGCAGAACCTCGACCGGGTGGTCGCCTCGGAGATGACCGACCACCTCGCGCACCTGTTCGCCGAGCTGATCGACAACGCCACCGCGTTCTCGTCGCCGAACTCACGGGTGACGGTCGTCGCGGCACCGGCGGGCGACGGCGTGGTCGTCACCGTGACGGACAAGGGCCTCGGCTTCGCCCCCGACGCGCTCGCCGCGGCGCGGGCCAGTCTGGCGGACCCGGACCAGAATCCCGGGGCGGTGCGCGCGATGGGCCTGGCGGTCGTCGGCCGCATCGCCTCCTGGTACGGCATCGACATCGAGATCCGTTCGGAACCGAAGCAGGGCACCGTGGTCAAGGTCGGTCTGCCGCCGAGGGTGTTCACCCGCCGCGCGGACTTCGACTGGTTCCACGGCCAGGCCAAGGCGACCGCACCGAGCACGATCGCCACCACGCCCGCCAAGCCGGAGCAGGCACCGGCCGCCGGTGCGGACCAACGGGACTCGGCGAAGATCTCCGGGGTCATGACCGCGTTCGCCAGGGGCATCGGCGCCCACCGCAGTGCGAACGGCAAACCGGACCGGCCGGCCCCAGATCTCGTGGAGAAGAGTTGACCAGGGAACTGTCCAACATCGACTGGCTGCTGAACGACTTCGCCGACCGGGTCACCGGTGTGACCCACGCGGTCGGCGTGTCGGCCGACGGCCTGCTTGTCGCGGCGACCCGCTCGCTGGCGGGTGGCGGCGCGGAACAACTCGCGGCGATCGCGTCCGGCCTGGTGAGCCTGCTGTCCGGGGCGTCACGCATCCTGTCGGCACAACCGGTGGCGAGCAACCTCACGGAGATGAACGGCGCGTTCATGTTCTCCATGGCCGTCAGCGACGGCGCGTCGCTGCTGGTGGTCGCGGACCACACGTGCGACATCGGCCAGGTGTCCTACGAGATGGCCGAGCTGATCAACAAGGTGGGCCCGGCGCTGACCCCCGCCGCCCGCAGCCGCAACGTCGCGCGTGCTGCGGAGGGGACGCCGTCGTGAGCGCGCCTGCGCACGAACCACGGGCACAGTGGCCGGCCGGCGCCGGCGAGGAGCGGCCATGAAGCGGGCCGTCGCCGCGTGCGCCGCGGTGGCGCTGCTGGCGACCGGGTGCACGGCCGAGGATGGGCCGCCGCCCATCCGCATCGGACTGCTCACCGCGCTGACCGGCACCCAGCAGGCACCGGGATCCGATATCCGCCAGGGGTTCCTGCTCTACCTGGAGACACACGGCAACACGCTCGGCGGCCGCGAGGTCGAACTGTTCACCGAGGACGAGGGCGAGAACGCGACGACGTCCGCACCGGCGGCCGAGCGGCTGGTCCAGCGCAGCGAGGTCGACGTGCTGGCCGGCACCATCTCCAGCGGCGCGTCCGGGGGCGTCGCCGAGGTCGCGACCCGCGAACGGATCCCGTTCGTCGGCGCCAACGGCCGTCCCAAGATCGACGACACGACCTGGGTGTGGCACACCAGCTTCCTCACCGAGGACTTCGGCGCGTCGCTGGGCCGGTACATGGCGGAGGAGATCGACGGCCCGGTGTACGTGATGGGCCAGGACTTCGTCGGTGCGTACGAAGGTATGCGCGGGTTCCTCCGCGCCTTCCGCGAGTCGGGCGGGGTGCTGGCCAACCCCGGTGGCGAACCCACGCTCACCCCGATGTCGACCGCTGACTACCGGCCGGTCCTGGACGGCATCGCGGCCACCGGTGCGAAGGCCGTGTACGGGTGGTACGTCGCCAAGCAGGGCGTCGACTTCCTCAAGCAGTACCCCACGTCCGGCGCGGCGGCGCTCCCGCTGTACGGCAGCGGCGCCACGGAGGGCACCAAGGCCCTGCCCGCGATCGGCGACGCCGCGATCGGCGTGCGGTCGGCGTTCCACTACGCGCCGAACCTGGACAACCCGGCGAACCGCGCGTTCGTGTCGGCGTGGGACGCGAAGTACCCGGGCGTCGTGCCGTCCGGGCTGGCGGTGTCGGCCTACGACGCGGGCGCGGTGCTCGACCGCGCCATCGCCGCCGCGGGCCCCGACGGCGGCCCCGGGGAGATCAACAAGGCGATCGAGGAGCTCGGCAAGATCGACAGCCCCCGCGGCGAGTGGGAGTTCGGCCCGAAGACCCACACGCCGGTCCAGAAGTGGTACCTGCGGGAGGTCCGCCGGGACGGCCGGTCGCTGTCGAACGCGGTGATCCAGGATCTCGTGACGCTGGGCAGCTGAGTCGGCGGACAACATCCGTCGGAACAGCACGTCCGGGCACAGCCAAAAGATCTTCGGAAAGTTCTCACGGGTGTCGATCCCCCGCGTCCGCCGTTCGACCCAGGGGTGAGAGGGTCCGGACGGACCCGGACGCGGCAGGGAGAACGAACCATGAGGTACATGCTGATCTGGCGGGCGACCGACGAGGCCTTCGCACAGATGGGGAACGTCGACTTCGACGAGATGATCGCGACCGTCGGCAGGTACAACCAGGAGATGATCCGGGCGGGCGTGCTGATCGCCTCCGAGGGGCTGGACTCGGCCGAGGAGGGCGTGGTCGTCGACTACTCGTCCGAGCCGCCGGTGGTCACCGACGGTCCGTACGGCGAGACCAAGGAGCTGTTCGGCGGGTTCCTCATCCTGAACGTGGCCTCGAAGGAGGAGGCGGTCGAGTGGGCCAAGCGGTCACCGATCAGCGGCCCCGGGTTCAAGGCCGAGATCCGCCGCGTGACCCACATCGACGAGTTCCCGCAGGACAACGAGTGGATCCGCAAGGAGCGGGAGTGGCGCGAGGCCACCGGCCAGCTCTGAGCGAGGAGCACGACCATGGCCGACCCCACGGGCCGCAAGGCCGTCGCCGCCGTCTGGCGGATCGAGTCCGCGCGGATCGTCGGTGCGCTCGCGCGCTACACCGGTGACTTCGCGCTCGCCGAGGACCTGGCACAGGAAGCACTCGCGGAGGCACTCGTGAACTGGCCGCGCGACGGGGTGCCGCACAACCCGGCGGGGTGGCTGCTGACCGTCGGCAGGCGGCGCGCGATCGACGCGTTCCGCCGCCGGTCCGCCCTCGACGAGAGGTACGCCGCCTTCGCCCGCGACCTGGGTGAAGGCGGCACCTACTCGGGGAATGCGCAGGACAGCGGCGACGAGCCGTGGGATCCGGACCAGATCGACGACGACGTGCTCGCGCTGATGTTCGTCTCCTGCCACCCCGTGCTGTCGCGGGAGGCGCGGGTGGCGCTCACGCTGCGGGTGGTCGGCGGCCTCACGAGCGACGAGATCGCCAGGGCGTTCCTCGTCCCGACCGCCACCGTGCAGGCCCGCATCACCCGCGCGAAGAAGACGCTCGGCGCGGCCAGGGTGCCGTTCGCGGTGCCGACGGGCCAGGAGCGGACCGAGCGGCTGGGGTCGGTGCTCAGCGCGATCTACGTGATCTTCACGGAGGGCTCGTCGGCCAGCTCGGGTGACGACCTGATCCGGTTCGACCTCGCGGGCGAGGCACAGCGCCTCGCCCGCGTGCTCGCCCGGCTGGTGCCGGACGAACCGGAGGTCCACGGCCTGCTGGCGTTGCTCGAGCTGACCGCGGCGCGCTTCCCCGCCCGCACCGGTCCCGACGGGGAGCCGGTGCTGCTGGAACACCAGGACCGCGACCGCTGGGACCGGGCCGCGATCCGCCGCGGCCGCGCCGCCCTGGCCCGCGCGGAGAAGGCGGGCCGCGGTCTGGGCGCCTACGGGCTGCAGGCGGCGATCGCCGAGTGCCACGCCGTGGCGGCGTCCGTCGAGGACACGGTCTGGGAGCGGGTCGTGCTGCTCTACGAGGCGCTGGGCAGGCTGGCGCCGTCGCCGGTGGTCGATCTCAACCGCGCGGTGGCGGTCTCCATGGCCAAGGGCCCGGCGGCGGCGCTGACCATCGTGGACGAGCTGGCGGCGGCGGGTTCGCTCGCGAACTCGCACCTGCTGCCGACCGTCCGCGGCGAACTGCTCACCCGCATGGGCCGCGCCGCGCAGGCACGCGCCGAGTTCGAGGACGCCATCCGCTTGTGTGGCAACGAACGCGAGCGCACGGTGCTGGTGCGCAAGCTCGCCGGCTTGGACTGACGCGTCGCGTTCCGCGTGCGCCGCCGGTCCGTGCGCTGCCCACCGGTGCGGGAACGCGCCTACGCGCCACCACCGGGTTTGTCGAGCCAGGCCGTGGTCGCGCCGTCGGACCTCGCGGTGCCGGACACCGGAAACCCATGTCGCGCAGGTGTTCCTCGGCACCGCGGTCGGTGGTGCCGCCGAGGTAGTGGCTCACCAGCAGGCGGCCGGGTGCGAGGTCGACGCCGTACGGCTCGATCGCCGGGCCCCGTTCCGCGGCCCACTCCCGTGCCGGCTCCATCAGCAAACCGTTGGCGCAGCGGTGGCGGTCACGTTCGGCCTTCCGGTGCGGAGGTCGCGACGGAACAACCCGGCGAGCCACCCCGCGGTGAACCTTTCGTCCCGCTGTGGACGTGCACGGGACGTGAGGCCACACATCGATCCCGAGGTCGTCGGGGAAGCCGCGCTCATCGTGCGGACCGACTACTCCGACGACGCGACCTGGCAGGACGTCATCGCGATGCTCGACGCCGAGCACCCGCTCGGCTTCCGGCCGGACAACCACGTCGTCGACGACCCCGCCTGGGCGGGTGCGACCGCCGACGAGGTGCTGGCCACCGCCCCGGCCGAGAACGGCGTCGTGTTCCTCGCCGACGCGGTGACCATGCGGTCGCCGCACCCGCTGCTGGCCGTGAACACGGTGACCCGCGACCTGTGCGAGGACGACTACGAGTTCGACTACGAGATGAGCCACGGCCGCGAGTTCCGCGTCCTGCCCGCCGGGGTCGCGGACGTGGCCGTCAACCTGCTGATCGCGAACACCGACTTCCCGGACTTCGCCGCCACCGCGGCCGCCGACCCCGACGGCTGCTACCGCGGCGTGGCCGCCCACCCGAAGGGCCAGGTGGCACTGGCCGCACTGCGCGACTTCCTCCGCGGCGGGTAGGTGTCCCGGGTTCGTCTCCTGGTGGTCGTCCTCGTCCACACAGTGCGCACGGCCTGCCGCCGAGCGGGTGGGGCTCAGCCGAGCACGTCCACCCAGCCACCCGAGCGCCAGTAGACACCGTCCGCACGGCTGAGGAGCCCTTCGTCGACGAGGTGGCGGCGCACCGCGACGTGGTCGGTCTCGCCGCCCGCGCACCACGCGCGGAGCACGACGTCGACCTCCTTCTCCGGGAACCGGCGTCCCGGCTCGAACGACAGCGCGAGGTGCGCCAGCACAACCCGCCGCTTCGACTGACGTGCGGGCAGGCGCAGCAGCCGCCCGTCGGACACGAACCCACGCAAACCGTCCACCCGGGAACCTTGGCCGCGGGCGGGACCTGCTCGCAACCGAAAATCCGGTTCTCGGCCGATCGGCCATTCGCGGCGCGGCGGAATCGGCCGTTCGGCCAGTCGGCCGGTCCTTCCGGACGACTCGGCGGCGGGGGCCGCGTTCCTAGCATCGGCGGCATGACGATCTTGCTGTCCGATCCCGTCGTCCACGCGATCCGCGTGCGTGACAACGGCGACCCGCTGGTGGCCCTGCCCTTCGCGCCCGGCGTGCTCGTGCGGGCCGGCCTCGCCGACCGGTTGACCGGTGCGCGTGCGGCGCTGCCCGCAGGCCTGGACCTGCGGGTCATCGAGGGCCACCGGAGCCGCACCGACCAGCGCGCCATCATCGACGAGTACTCGGCGCGGCTCCGGGTGCTGCACCCGCTGGCGGACGAGGTCGAACTGACCCGGCTGTACAGCCGCTTCGTCGCGCCGGTCGCGGTCGCGCCGCACGTCGCGGGCGCGGCGGTCGACCTGACGCTGGTCGACGACGCGGGCGCCGAGCTGTGGATGGGGACGCCGGTCGACGCCACCCCGGAAGAGAGCGACGGCGCGTGCTTATTCGGCGCCGACGTGGATCCGGCCGCCCGTCGCAACAGGACGGTCCTCGCGCAGGTGCTCACCGGCGCCGGTCTCGTCAACTACCCCACCGAGTGGTGGCACTGGTCCTACGGCGACCGGTACTGGGCGCTCATGACGGGCGCCGACCACGCCGTGTACGGGCCCGTCGAGGACACGGTGCCGGCATGACCGCGGTCGCCACCCGGGTCCGCACACCGACGCTGGAGATCGACCTGTCGGCGGTCGCCGCCAACACACGCCGGTTCGTCCGGGCGACGGCGTCCTCGTCGGCCGAGGTGATGGCGGTGGTGAAGGCGGACGGGTTCGGGCACGGGCTCGCCGACGTGGCCAGGACCGCGGTCGACAGCGGCGCGACGTGGCTCGGCGTCACGTCGGTCGCCGAGGGTGTCGCGGTCCGCGAGTCCGGTGTGGACGTGCCGGTGCTGAGCTGGCTGAACCCGGTGGACGTGGACGTCGAGACGGCTGCGCGCCACCGGATCGACCTGGCGGTGCCGGGCGTGCGCCACCTGGCGGCGATCGCCGCGGCCGGTGCCGGGGCGCGGGTGCACCTGCAGCTGGACACGGGCATGGCCCGCGACGGCGCGGCCGAGGACGAGTGGCGGGCGCTGATGCGCGCGGCCCGGCGGGCGGAGGCCGCCGGGGACGTGACGGTCGTCGGCGTGATGGGGCACCTGGCGATGGCCGGGGAATCCGGGCACCCGGCCAACAAACAGGGACTGCTGGCACTGCTCAACGGGGTGGAGCTGGCCGAGCAGGCCGGGTTGCGCCCGGTGGTCCGGCACCTGGCCGCGACCGCCGCCACGCTGACCGACCCGGCCACGCACCTGGACGTGGTGCGGGTCGGCGCCGGGCTGGTGGGGATCGACCCGTCGGGCACCACCCGGCTGTGCACCGCGCTGCGGCTGACCGCGCCGGTGGTGCAGGTGCGGCGGGTGGCGGCCGGAGTGGGCGTCGGGTACGGGCACACGCACGTGACCGACCGCGCCACCACCCTCGCGCTGCTGCCCATCGGGTACGCCGACGGGCTCCCCCGCGTCGCGTCGGGCCGGGCGCACGTGCTGGTGGCGGGGCTGCGGCGGCCTGTGGTCGGGGTGATCTCGATGGACCAGACGGTGGTGGACCTGGGTGACCACGTGGTCGAGCCGGGAGCGGAGGCGGTGGTGTTCGGGCCGGGGGACGACGGCGAACCGACGGTCGCCGACTGGGCGAGGTGGGCGGGGACCATCCCGCACGAGATCGTGACCGGCATCGGTCACCGGGTGGAACGGAGTGTGCGGTGAGCGGGCGTACGAGGGTGGCCGTGGTGGGCGGCGGGCAGAACTGCGAGCACGACGTGTCCCTGGCCTCGGCGGCGTCGGTGCGGGCGGCGCTCGACCCAGCCGTCTACGAGCCGGTGGCGCTGACGATCGGCCGCGACGGGCGCTGGCTCGACGGCGACGAGCCGCTCGGGCTCTCCCCCGCGATGAGCCTCGCGGCCGCGCTCCAGGTCCTCGCCACGTGCGACGTGGTCCTGCCGCTGGTGCACGGGCCACGCGGCGAGGACGGGGCACTCGCCGCGCTGTGCGACCTCGCGGGCCTCCCGTACGTGGGGTCGCCGCTGCGGGCGGGTGCGCTCGCGATGGACAAGCACGCGACCAAGCTGGTGGCCGAGTCCGCCGGGGTGCGCACCGCACGGGGCAGGCTCGTCACCTCGGCCGCCGGGGTGGTGTTCGACGGGCCGGTGGTGGTGAAGCCGGTCGCCGCCGGGTCGAGTTTCGGGGTGGCGCTGGTGGAGCGCGAGGAGGACCTCGGGGACGCGCTGCTGGCGGCGCTCGAACTGGACGACCGGGTGCTGGTGGAGGAGGTCGTGGCAGGCCGGGAGATCGACGTGGCCGTGCTCGACGAGCCGGGCGGTGGGCACCGCACCGGGCCGCCGCTGGAGATCGTCGTCGGCGGCGGGCTGTTCGACACCACGACCAAGTACGACGGCAGCGCCACGTTCGTGATCCCGGCCCGCCTCACCGACACCGAGACCAAGGCGCTGACCGACGCGGCGCTGCGCGTGTACGAGGCACTCGGCTGCCGGGGCCTCGCGCGGGTCGACTTCTTCCTCACCGCGGACGGGCCGGTGCTCAACGAGGTCAACACGATGCCGGGGATGACGGCCGCGTCGCAGGTGCCGAAGATGTTCGCCGCCGACGGGCTCACCTATCCGGAGCTGCTGGACCTGCTCGTGCTGGCGGCGCGCCGGTGAGTGTCCCGAGTGGACGGATCGCGGGCCTGGACGTGGTGCGGGGCATCGCGATCCTGCTCGTGGTGTCGCGGCACGCGGTCCCCGACGTGTTCGGGGGCGCGGGTGTCGTGGGCGTGGTCATGTTCTTCACGCTCAGCGGGTACCTGATCACCGGGGTGCTGGCCACGGAGCTGACGAGGACCGGCCGCGTCGACTTCCGGCGGTTCTACCTGCGCCGGGCCCGGCGGCTGCTGCCTGCGCTGGTGGCGCTGGTCGTCGTGTTCGCGGGCGTGACGCTGGTGTTCGACCCGCTCGGCGACCGCGACCGGCTGCCCGCGACGGTCGCCGTGCTGCTGACGTTCACCGGCAACCTGCCGGTCGCCGACACGAGCGCGGCCGCGTTCCACTCGTGGACCCTCGCCACCGAGGAGCAGTTCTACCTGCTGTGGCCCGCGTTGCTGGCGTTCGCGTGGGTCCGCGGCCGGGTCGGTGCCGCGCTCGTGGCCACCTCGGTCGCCGCGCTGGCGGCGTGCGTCGCGGTGCTGGTGTGGCTGTGGCCCCACGCCGACAACGCCTACGTGCTGCCCACGTCGTGGTTCGTGTGCTTCGTGATCGGCGCGGCGACCCGGCTGCGCGGCGACGCGGCCCGCGTGCCGACCGCGCTGGTGCCGCTGATGCTCGCCGCGCTGGTGGCGCTGTCGGTCGTGCCGCTGCGCGGCCACGCGCTGACTTACCTGGTCGCGGGCCCGGCCGTCGCGTGCTTCACGGCGGTGCTGCTGCTGGCGTGGTCGCGGTGGCGGGAGCCGGGCAACGGGATCGCCCGCGCGCTGGCGGCGCTGGGTGTCGTGTCGTACGGGGCCTACCTGTGGAACTACCCGCTGACGCTGTGGCTGCGCCCGGACCTCGGCGCGGTCGCGGGCCCGCTCGCCGCGGGGCTGACGATCGTGGCCGCAGCCCTGTCCTGGCGGTTCGTCGAGGAGCCGGTCATGCGCAGGGCGCGTACGCGGTCACCGTGACGTGCCGCCGGTCTGCTCGTGGATCCAGTCGGCCACCACGTCGACCCGCGCGACGATCTCCAGCCCCGGCTGCGGGCACGGCGGCCCGGTGTTGACGACGGCCACCAGCGTGCCGGTGCGGTCGTCGTCGGAGACGAAGAACGGCGCGCCCGAGTCCTCGGGGCACGGGGTGTTCTCCACGGTCCGCTCCCCCACCGACGCGGTCTCCAGGGTGGTCGACCCGATGCTCGAGACCGTGAACCGCCCGCGTTTGAGGAAGGTCGACGGGCCGGGCACGGTCGCGGACAGCGAGCCCCAGCCCGCGAACCGCAGCGGTGCGCCGACCGGGGGCGGTGCCCCGGCGACGGTCAGCGGCTCGACGCCGGTGACGGGAGCGCTGAGCTTCACCACGGCGAAGTCGTTGACGGGTGACTGCCGGACGTCCACGACCCGCGCGACGTGACCGCCGGGGTCGGTGTCCTTCAGCTTCCCGATGGTCACCGTCATCGTGTACGGCGGCGGCCCGCCGATCCGCCTGTCGTCCAGGTCGTGGAAGCAGTGCCCGGCGGTGGCCACCCACAGGGGCGCGATCAGCGCACCGCTGCACGCGCCGCTGCGCACCCCGCCACCCGGCACGGGGATGTCCTGCGAAGTCAGCTTCGCGTTGAAGGGCAGCACCGGGCTGGGCGCCGGTGGCGGTGGGGTGGTCTTGGCCTGCGCGGTGGTGGGTGGGGCGGGCACACCGACGGTCGTGGCCGCCCTGCCCGGCACCGGCAGCCCCGCGGCACGCAGCTCACCAGCGCCGACGTAGGCGAACGTGACCCCGGCACCCACGACGACACCGACCGCCAGCGCCGCCAGCCGTCCTCCCGATCTGGTCCTCACACACTGGATCACGGATGCGAGAGCGAAACGGTTGCGGATCTGCACAGTTCGGTCACGGAAAAGTGTCACCCTCGATTGCGATATACGTACGTTGCGCGATGTTTCGCGGCTCCCGCCGAGGCACGCTGAGCCGGCATGCTCGGAGGTTGACAATGGATGACAGAACCCTCCACGCGCTGGCCTTGGTCGCGGCCGGTGACGTGGAGTTCCACACCGGTGCGTGGGGTGGTCCGGCAGGCTATCGCTGGCGTGGCGTGGCAGGCGGCGGACCGATCCCGTGGCACGGAGTACTCGAGCGACTGGAGGCGAAGCACCTGATAGCGGTGGAACCGCGGCTCGGCCCACTGGAGCGGCGGGTACACGTGACACCGGACGGCGTCGCGCTGCTGGCGGCGAGCTGACCCTCCCGGGCCCGGCGGAACCCCCGCCGGGCCCGCTCACGCGTCACGAGCGGCGGCGCGCAGCGCGTCGGCGAGGCGGGCGGCCGGTTCGGTCAGTGGGCTGGGCAGCCGGGCGAGCATCAGGCGGCGCTGTTCTTCCGGCCCGCCGTGGACCGGGAGGACACGCACCCCGGCCGGGACGACCGAGGTGAGCGAGGCGGGCACCGTGGTGATGCCGCAGCCCGCCGCCACGAGGTTCAGCTTGGCCAGCCAGTCGCGCGCGGTGTGCGCGACCTCGGGCCGTTCGTCCAGGCCGGGCCACACGCCCATCCCCAGGTTGTCGCCCGTGCCCGCGATCCAGCGCTGCCCGTGCAGGTCGGCGACGTCGACGACGTCCCCGCGCGCGAGCGGGTGCGTCGCGGGCACGGCCACGCACAGGCCGCGCTCGGTGAGGGTCAGCAGGTGCAGGGGCGGGGTCTCGGCGTCGGGTGGCCGGAACGGCGGCGCCGACGCCAGGAGCGCGAGGTCCAGCGTGCCCGCGCGCAGCGCGCGCACCAGCGCGGGGGTGCTGCCCTCGCGGGTGATCACCGTGATGGCCGGGTGCGTGCGGCGCAGCGCGGCCAGCGCCCTCGGCACCAGCCCGGCACCCGCGCTCGCGAACCAGCCGAGCCGCACCGTGCCGTGCCCGTCTGGCAGGCCGGCGAGCTCCCGCGCGGCCGCGTCGACCTGGTCGACCACGGCGGCGGCGCGGCGCACCACGACGTGGCCGGCCGGGGTCAGCCGCACGCCGTCGTGCCGCCGCTCCAGCAGCCGGGTGCCCGCCGCCCGTTCGAGCGCCGCGACCTGCCGCGAGACCGCGGACTGCGTGTACCCGAGCGCGGCCGCCGCCGCGGTCAGCGTGCCGCGCTCGGCCACCTCCCGGAACACCCGCAGCGCGGTCAGCGAGGCATCGGTGAAGGCCATGACATCCAGGAATACCAGGCGTGCGAATCTCGCGCTTCCCGCATGGCCGGTCCGCTCCTAGCGTCGGTGGCATGACAACTCCGAGAGTCGCACTGGTCACCGGGGCCACCCAGGGGCTGGGCCTGGCGCTGGTCGAAGGGCTCGCCCACCGCATGGCGCCCCACGACACCGTCTACCTCACCGGGCGCGACCTGACCCGCGTCACCGAGGCCGTCGACGCCGTGCCCGGCGGCGGCGCGCAGGTCCGCGGCGAACTGCTCGACGTGGCCGACCCCCACGCGGCGGCCCGCCTCGCACGACAGCTGCGGGACCGGCACGGCGGTGTCGACATCGTGTTCGGCAACGCCGTGATGCGGGTCGGGCCGGACGACGACCCGCGCGCGGTCATCGAGCAGTACACCGAGGTGAACAACTTCGGCACCACGCGGCTGCTGCGGGCGTTCGCGCCGCTGGTGCGGGACGGCGGACGGCTCATCGTCGTGGCCAGTTCGCTCGGCACGCTGCACCAGCTCGCCCCAGTGCTGCACCGCCGGTTCGACGGCCTGCCGTCACTGGACGAGGTGGACCGGCAGGTCGCGGCCTGGCGCGACGCGGTCAAGGACGGCAGCGCCCGTGCGGGCGCGTGGCCCGGCTTCGTCAACATCCCGTCGAAGATCGCCCAGGTCGCCGCCGTGCGGACGCTGGCGTCACAGCGGCGCGAGCGGGATGCCGAGCGCGGCGTCCTCGTCGCGGCTGCCTGCCCGGGGATGCTGAACACCCCGACTTCCGCGCTGTGGTGGGACGTCAGCGCCGCGGCCAGTCCCGCAGAGGGCGCGGTCGCGTTGCTGGACCTGGCCTTCGACCCGGCCAGGCCCGGCCAGTACGGCGAACTGGTCCGTCACGGGGAGGTCGTGCCCTGGTCGTCGCTCGCCTTTTCCGCGGGGCCGGTCCACGCGACCTGAACGAGCCGCCTGCCCGACAGGCGGTCGAGCGCGACGGCCCGCCCCGGCATCAGCGCCGACGGCCAGACCTCGCCCAGCAGCGGGCCTTCGCGCAGATCGCCGTTGCCGACGAGGCCGGGCGTCGACACGTCCCGCAGCGCCTCGACCACAGTGTCCCCGGCCGCCGCACCCTCGGTGCTCCTGACCAGCACGAGGTGCAGGCCGACGTCCTTCGCCTGCGGCACGAACTCGCGCAGCGGTTCGAGGAGGTCCTCCCCTCGGTGCCGCGTCAGCTCGTGGTCGTCGACGACGATGAACAGGTCGGGGCCCTTCCACCACGTGCGGTTCTTCAGCTGTTCGGCCGTCACGTGCGGGCCGGGAAGCCGTTTCCTGAGCGAGTTGCGGACATCGACGAGCATGTCCTTCAGCTGCTCGGCCCGCACCGCGTACGCGAGGAGGTGCTTGGTGTCGAGGTAGCCGCGCAGACCGCGCCGGAAGTCGACGAGCAGGATGACGGCTTCCTTGTCGGTGTAGCGGTCGACGATCCCGCGCAGGATGGTGCGCACGAGGGTGGTCTTGCCGGACTTCGGCCCCATGAACGCCACGAAGTGGGGGTCGACGGCGAAGTCCAGCCCCGCGGTCCCCCCGTCGCTGACGCCGATGGGCACGAGCTTCTCGCGGGACGCGGCGATGTCGGCGTAGGCCACGTGCGTCGGCAGCGAGGTCAGCGCCTTCACCGTGTCCGGCGGGAGTTCCGCGAACGGCACGGCGTCGAACACGGCCTCGTCGAAGCCCGCGGTCGCGGCGAACGTCGCGCCGTCGAACCGCGGCCCGCCCGCGAACCGCGCGGCGGTGAAGACGGCGTCCGCGCTGAACATCGCCGACTCGAACACCGCCGGTCCGTCGAACCGCGTGGCGCCGAAGCCGGCCGCGCCGGTGAACGTGGCCGCCTCGAACGTGACGTCCCCGGCGAAGACCGTGCGGGCGAACCGCGCGTCGTCGACGAAGGTCGCGGCCCGGAAGGTCGCCGACCGGACCCGGCAGTTCGCCAGGTCGAACCCGAGGAGGCTCGCCCCGGACAGGTCGAGGTCGATGTCCGGCCAGAAGGCCCGGTCCTCCCGCAGGTGCGTGGCGAGGATCGCGCCCGCGGCTTCGCGGACCCGCTGCTGCGGCTGCCGCGCCGTGTCCACATCGGCCGCCGCGTCGGTGAACATGCGCAGGTACGCGCAGAGGACGTTCACGATGGTCTGGCGCTGGTCCACATTGCCCTGCCCGAGCCGTTCCAGCGCGTACAGCCCGCCGAGCTGGACCGGGAGCTTGTCGGACCCGAGCTGGTCGACGGCCCTGGTGTACAGCTCGGTCACGCGGCGCTCGGTGGCGTTGAGGCGGACGTCCTCGGCCACGCGTTCCTGGAGCTCGTGTGTCCTGGTGACCGCGAGCTGGTCGAGGTCCTTCTGTTTCAGGGCGATCTCGGCGGTCCGCTGCCTGCGGGCGGCAAGTAGCAACGCCACCGCACCACCGGTGCCGATCACGATCGTGCCCGCGGTCCTGATCGCCTCGAGCTGGTTGCGCTGCTGCGCGTCCCCGCCCCCGAACGCCAGCAACAACCACACCGCCACCGCGACGCCCACCACCACGACCACGCCGGTGGCCGCCCAGATCATCCTGATGGACAGGACTTTGTAGTGCGGTGTGTCTCCCCCGTCGGTCACCATGCCGATGAGACTAGAGCCCTGCCCGCGACGCCGGTGACGTCGCGGGCAGGGGGTGCGCGTCAGAAGCAGGCGCAGCTGCCGTCGCCCGGTTCGCTGCCGTAGCCGCCGGCGTCGGTGTCGCCGCCGTAACCGCCGGTATCCGTGTCGCTGCCGGTGTCGGTCGAGCCGCTGTAGCCCGCGTTGCCTTCCGGGCCGTCGCC
Source organism: Actinophytocola algeriensis (assembly GCF_014203735.1). Lineage (GTDB taxonomy): Bacteria > Actinomycetota > Actinomycetes > Mycobacteriales > Pseudonocardiaceae > Actinophytocola > Actinophytocola algeriensis. The sequence continues at coordinate 851,486 of NZ_JACHJQ010000002.1, forward strand.
GACGTCGGTGCTGGACGGGTCGGTGTCGTTCTGGTTCGGCGTCGAGTCGGCGGAGCCGCTGAGGCCATCGCCGTCGGCGTCGCCGTAGCCACCGGAGTCCGAAGTGGACGAATCAGATCCGGTGCCGGAGTCACCGCCGTAGCCGGAGTCGGCGCCGGTGTCCGAGCCGGAGTAGCCTCCGGAATCAGCGGCCGAGTCAGCGCCGGAGTAGCCGCCCGCGCCGGAGCCGGAGTCGGCCCCGGCATCCGAGCCGGAGTAGCCGCCCGAATCAGCGCCGGAGTCCGAACCAAGGCCCGAGTCGGAACCGACACCGGAGTCCGAGCTACCGACACCGGAGTCCGAGCTGGAGTCGGAGCCGGAGCCCGAGTCAGAGCCGAGGCCGGAGTCCGCGGCGGAGCTGGAATCCGTTGCGGAGCTGGAGTCCGTGGCCGAGTCCGAACCGGAGTCGCTGCCGCCGTAGCCCTCCCCGCCCTCCGGGCCGTCACCGATGTCGCTGCTCGACGGATCCGTGTCGTTCTGGTTCGGCGTCGCGTCCGCCGAACCGGTCAGGCCATCGCCGTCCGCGTCGGCGCCGCCGTCGCTACCCGGCCCGGCGTAGCCCTCCCCGCCCTCCGGACCGTCACCGATGTCGCTGCTCGACGGATCCGTGTCGTTCTGGTTCGGCGTCGCGTCCGCCGAACCGATCAGGCCGTCGGCGTCCGGGTCGGGGCCCGCGTAGCCTTCGCCGCCCTCCGGGCCGTCACCGATGTCCGAGCTTGCCGGATCCGTGTCGTTCTGGTTCCACGTGGCGTCGTCGCGGTCGGGGATGCCGTCCTCGTCGTGGTCGGCGTTCTGGTCGTCGCTCGCGGGCGGGCTCGTGGGCTCCGGGGTGTCGACGCGGTCGCTCGGGTAGCCCTTGCCGCCCTCCGGGCCATCGCCGACGTCCGGGCTCGACGGATCGGTGTCGTTCTGGTTCCAGGTGCGGTCTTCGGCGTCGGGGATGCCGTCGTGGTCGCGGTCCGGCAGGGCGGCGCGGCGCGCGGCCTCCGCCGCGTCCGCGCGTTGCCGCGCCCGCTCCTGTGCCTCCCGGTACTGGGACTCCTGGCGGTTCTGCGCCCGCCACGCGTCCTGCTGCTCCTTCGCGGCGCGCTGCTGCTCGGCCCAGCTCTCCTTGGCTCGGTCGACCTCCTCCGGCGTGGGCAGCGGCTGGGGCGCCGGGCGGATCTCCTTGTCGATGCTGATCCCGCCGCTCCAGTCGAACCAGTCGAACCAGTCCGACCAGCCGCCCGGCTCCTTCTGCTGCCGCGGCTTCTCCTCGGTCTTCGGCGCAGGCCCCTTCACCTCCGGTGTCGGGCGCTCCTCTGTCGGGTCGACCGGCGTGGTGGTGTCGATCGTGGCGCCGCCGGGCAGTTGGGTGGACGTGCTGAAGCCGTCCGGCAGGCCGACGTCCACCGTGCCGTCGGCGTTACGGGTGACCGTCACGTCCATCTCGTAGCTGGTGCCGTCCGGTGTGGTGACCGTGCCCTTCGCTTTGTAGCTGCCCGTCACCTCCCCCTCCGGCGACAGGTTGAGCGACAGCGTCGACGAGAACTCACCATTCTCGCCCAGGTCGATCTTCACGGTGCCGTTGGCGTTGATGCCGTCCGGTTTCGGCGCGATGCCGGTGAACTGCGGACCGCTCGGCTTCCCGACCCGCACCCCGCCGCTGACGTACCAGCTGCCGCTGTACGGGTCGTACGCGATCGTGCCGGTGACCGACACGCCCTTCCTGACCGGCACCCCACCGGAGATGCCGATCCCGTCCGGTGCGGGCGACGCCTCCCAGAAGCTGGCGCCGCGGGCCTTCATCTCGGTCACTACTTCCTGCTGCCGCAGGGAGTCCTCGCCCGCCACGCGGGCGAGCTCGTTGCTCAGCTCCTGGTCGGTCATGGTGCGGACATCGGTGGCCGGCGCGGGCCGCGCGTCCTCTGTGGACGTCGTACCGACGGGCTCCGGGTCGGCCGCCGCGACCCCCGCGGACAGTCCCATACCGACGGTCGTGATGGCCGCACCGAACAACATTCTCTTGGTCACCCCGAGTGGGTGACCTGATTTCTTCGCCATGGATCCCTCTCCGTTTCCCCGAAGACGTGAGGTGAAAAAGGTGGGACCACGCTATCGGTGCCGGAGAAATTTATCGCGTCGACCGTGACCGATCGGCGTATTCCGTTAGCCCGAACGTCTCGCGCCGATCGGCTGGAATGTCACGAAATTCACGGAAGCACACGCGGAAGACCCAATATACGCCTTTTCATCCGCGAATTCAGCCCGCGATCGTCGCGAAAGCGGCCTGCCCGGTGCCAGGCGCGAGCGCGACCACCGCGGGCTGCGGCCCGCCGATGTCCCACGGCGCCACCTCGAACGGCACGTCGCTGCCGGAGAGCAGCGACCGCCCCTCGTAGAGACACCGTCGACGTCGACCTCGTCGAGCCGGAAATTCCGCGCCATCGTGACCCCCCTCAAATCAACAGGTGATGAATATCAGGCTCGCGCCCGGTGACGGTGTCAACACGGCCGGTGGCGGACGGCATGTCTTCTGCATGGTGGCCCGGACTACGGCTGATTAGCCCCTTTGGCCGTACCGGAAAGCGCTCTCATGAGTCACGGTGGAATTTCCCTGCGATTTGCGAGGTACCACCGTGCGCGCATCTTCCTGGTACATCCCTGTCCTGGTCACGGCGGCGACGCTGCTGCTCGCCAGACCCGTCGCGGCACAACCCACGACCAGCCCACCAACCCCGGCCGCCGCACCGGTGGCGGCGGCGGTGATCTGCAACCTGCACTGCGACGCCCGCGACCCGGCCGCCGCGACCGGCGACCGGACCTCCGTGTCGGCCGGGGTGTCCGGCCGGACGCTGGTGCTCCACCTGTCCGACGGCGACGCCATGGGCTGGGCCGCGATCAACCAGGTCCGGCCAGGCGACGAGGTGTGGCTCGACCGGTCGTTCGACGGCGGGTCCTCCTGGGCGGACGGCAGCCGCCTCGGGCTGACCGCGGCGCCCGGCGGCGTCGGCGGCTGGCGGACCCTCATGTACAACAACGACGACTGGGCGAAGCTCGGGGTCGGTGCGCTGCGTGCGTGCGGCCGCGCCGTCGACACCGGTGCCGTCGCGTGCACCGAGTGGGCCAGGACGAAGTGGAACGCCGCGAACCGCACCGAGGCGGCGGCGACCGCCATGATGGCGCTGTACGACAACGGCGCGGGCAACTTCCGCGGCGGCGGCTGGTGGGGCAGCGCGGTCGCGCTGTCCGCGGTGATCCGCAACATCGAGGTCACACGCATGCCGAGCTACCGGTACGCGATCTCGACGACCTACGACCGGAACGTCGGCGCCGGCCGGGGCCAGTTCCGCAACGAGTTCTCCGACGACACCGGCTGGTGGGCGATGGCGTGGCTCGATGCCTACGACCTCACCGGTGACCGGCGGTACCTGGACACGGCACGGATCGCGGCCGACCACATGCACACGTTCTGGACCGGCGCGTGCGGCGGCGGCATCAGGTGGCGCGAGGGCGGCACGTACAAGGCGGCGATCTCCAACAGCCTGTACATCCAGGTGAACGCGACGCTCGCGGGCCGGACCGGCAACGCGACCTACCGCACCCGCGCGACGACCGGCTGGTCGTGGTTCGCGGGCACCGGGCTCATCGGCGGCGACGGGCTGGTGCGCGACGGGCTCGACGAGTCGAACTGCGCGCCGGGCGGCACGGTGTTCTCCTACAACCAGGGCGTGCTGATGTCCGGGCTCACCGAGCTGACCGCGCTGACCGGCAACGCGTCCCACCGCGACCGCGCCCGGCAGGTAGCCGACGCGACCACCCGCCCCGGCTCGGCGCTCACCGACAGCGGCGGCATCCTGCACGACCCGCCGGAGGGCTGGGACGACTGCTTCAAGGACGGTGCGTACTTCAAGGCCGGCCTCATGCGCGGACTGTCCGAACTGGACGCGGCGCTGTCCGGCCACCCGTACGCCACCTACCTCGACCGGCAGGGCGACACCGCGTTCTCCCGTTCCCGCAACGCCTTCGACCAGTACTCGTTGTCGTGGTCGGCGTGGACGAAACCGTCCGGACCGGGCTGCCAGGCGAGCGCGCTCGCGCTGATGAACGCGACGCATTGAGGTGGTCCCGTCGGGCGGGGGCGTCTTGTTGGGGCGTCCTGGCGGGCGGGCCTCCGCCCGTCGGGGGTTGTCCTCGCCGGACGGGCCTCCTCGCCGGAGGGGCAGGTCTCTGGGATGGCTTCTCGGTTTGCAGTTCTTCTTGCGTTGGGTGCGGGGCTGCCTGCCAGGGAGCCCCTTGTGGGCGGCTTTCGCCCGCGAGGGGCCCTTCGTTGTGCCCGGTGCGATGAAGGACCCCTCCGTTGCGCTCAACGTGATGAAGGACCCCTTCATGGCATTGGGCCACGTCCCGGAAGCGTCTTCAGGACATCGGCGATTGCGCTCTCGCGGGCATTGTGCTGCCGACATGCGTGGGCCGGGGGCGTCGCTGCCCCCGGCCCGGTGTGCGGCCCGGATCAGGAAGGGGCCACGGCTCGCCCGGTCTGCGGCGAGATCATGCCTGCGCACAGGTTCTTGCCTGCGAGCGTCTGCGCTATGCGCGGGATCGCCGCGCGTGTGTTCGCCGGCCAGTCGTGCATGAGGATGATCTGGCCGTTCGTGAGCCGTGCGTTGGCGGCCACGATCGCGTCGACGCTCGCGTTGTTCCAGTCCTGCGAGTCGACGTCCCAGATGATCTGGCGCAGGCCGTAGCGGGACGCGATCGACTGCACGGTCGAGTTCGTCTCGCCGTACGGCGGGCGGAACAACCTCGGTGTGCCGCCACCCGCGTTGGCGATGGCCTGCTGCGTGCGGGAGATCTCGGACTCGATCTGCGCCGCGCCCAGCTGGGTCAGGTGCGGGTGGGTGTAGCTGTGGTTGGCGACCCACATGCCGGCGCTGACCTGGGCCGCGACCTGGCCCGGGTTGGCGGCGGCGTACTGGCCCTGGTTGAACATCGTGGCCCGCAACCCGTTCTGCCGCAACGCGTTCAGCAGTGCCGGGGTGTTGCCGGACGGACCGTCGTCGAACGTGAGCCCGACATAGCCGTTGCAGGCGGCGGCCTGCGCCGGGGCGGTGACCCCGAGGCCCGTCACGACCATCGCCGCGGCGGCCAGTGCGGTGAGGACCGTGCGCACGCTCACCTCACCGTGATGTTGGAGCTGCCACTGCTCTGGTATCCCTCGGTCGCGAGCACCATGTAGTAGTTGAAGCTGCCGAGCTGCATGCCGGCGCGCGACCACGCGTCGAAGTGGTTGCCGGTGGTGATCGACCCGCCGGTGCGCTTCTGCTGCCGGACACTCCAGTACTGCGGGAAGGTCTTGGTGCCTTCGACGGACGGGGCGTTGTACCGCATCGTGCGGTAGATGTCGTACGTGCCGCCGTCAGTGGTGACCGTGCCCTTGTACTCCCCGGTGGGCCGGTAGGTGCCCCAGTTGTCGACGATGTAGTACTCGACGAGCGGGTTGGACGTCCACCCGTAGAGGGTCAGGTAGGAGTTGCCGGACGGGTTGAAACTCCCGGAGTAGTTCACGGTCCGCCGCGAGCCGTTGCTCCACCCCTTGCCACCGACGAAGTTCCCGACGTTGCTCCACCGCATGCTGTAGTTGCCGCCGGAACCCATTTCCATGCAGGCCGAGCCGCCACCGTCGGTCCAGAACGTGTAGTAGTAGCCACCGTTGTTGCCGGTCTGGCTGTTGCACACGGCGGCGACACCGACATCGTTCGCCGCGGTGGCGGTCGTGGCCCCTGGCAGGACCGCCATGACCAGCGCGACGCACGCGCTGCCCACGAGCACCCTGATCCGTCTGCGATTCCCCGACTGAACGAAACGCATTCTTCCTCCTCGTCGTTGAGGCTGCCCGGGGCAGGGCGAAGACACGCACGCCGGCGACGCACAGCGACGACGCACAACAGCGGGATTGCCGGCCGCTTACGACCGGAGAGCAGGTCTCCCGACCCCGGATCGACACCGGCACTGGGCCCTGTCGACACGAGCAGTGTTGGCCTGACTCCGCCGCGTTGTCAACAAGTTTCGCCAATGTTTCGGAAACACATTCACGATCAAGAAATACGTGCCGATTGATTTTACCTGTTCAACGAGCTGAATCCATCCGAGACCTGGGGAATGCCGTCGGAAGTTGCGATGTGACCGCCGCTCGACAATTCCTGTGCAGCGAAACTTACGCAAAACTTCCGACGCGCCGGGACCGGTCCTCGGTCCTGGTGGTTCACTTCCCGGAATGGGACTGTTCCGGAAGAACAGACGACCGAGGCCGTTCGACGGAACGCTGGTGGTCGGCGGTGTCCGCCGCCCGGTCCGGGACGACTGATGAACATGACGACGTGTGTCTCCCGCGGCGGCACGGAAGCGGCCTGGATCTACGACCCGGCGCGCGACCCCCGCTGAGGCGGACCGCCCGCGTGGTCAGGTCGCGAGGCGCTGCCGCCACACCCGGTCCAGCGCCATGCGCAGCGCGCCGGTCAGCACGGTGTGCTCGGCGAGGTCGGACAGCTCGAGGGCGGGCGGGGTGAGGGTGAGGTCCTCGAGGTGGCGGCGGATGGCGTCGAGGAGGACCGCGCCCGCCCGTGCGACGCCACCGCTGATGACGATCGCGTGCGGGGACAGGACGAGCACCGAGGGCGCGACCGCCTCGGCGAAGGTCCGCGCGACCCGGTCGACCACGTCGAGCGCCGCCGGATCGCCGTCGGCGGCCGCCGCGAACACCTCAGCCGCGTCGGCCGCGGTGTCCAGCCGGGCGCCTCCGGCCGCACGTGCCAGCGCGGTGATCGCCTCGGCGCCGATCGTGCGCTCGAGCGGTCCACGGCCGTCGTCGTCGCGCGGGTTGTGGCCGGGCGGGCGGATGAAGCCGATCTCGCCCGCCTCCCCAGCACCCCGGTGCAGGCGGCCGTCGATGACCACCCCGGCGCCGAGCCGTTCGCCCCACTGGACGGCGAGCAGCGTGCCGTCCCGCCCGTGCGCGACGGCCAGCGCGGCCAGGTTGGCGTCGTTCTCCACCCCGACCGCGCACCGGAACCGCGCACGCAGGTGGTCGACCAGGTCGATCGACGACCAGCCCGGGATGCTCGGCGCGAACAGGACCCGGCCCTTCTCGCCGTCGACGATGCCGGGCGTGCCGATCGCCACCATCGCCACGCGTCCGGCGGTCACGTCCGCCGCGGCCAGCGCCTCCTCGGTGACCGCGTCGATCACCGCCAGCAGGTGCGTGGTGCCCTTGCGGCGCACGGGTTTCCTGGTGACGGCCAGCTGCTCGCCCGCGAGGTCGGCGACGCCGGCGGTGACGGTGTGCGGGCCGACGTCGAGGCCGAGCACCGGCGCGGCGCGGCCGTTCAGCGACACCCGCACCGCGGGCCGCCCGCCGAGGCTCGACGGCTCGGCGGCGTGCTGCTGGAGCCACCCGGAGTCCAGCAGCTCCTCGACCGCCTGCGTGACGGTCGGCCGGGTGAGGCCGGTCAGCTCGACCAGCTCGGTCAGCCGCACCGGGCCGTCCGCGTCGCGCACGGCGGCCAGCACCGCCGCGGTGTTGATGCGCCGCAACACCCGGGTGCCCTGCGGATGCCGTTCGGCCACCGGCACTCCCTTGACTGCTGTGGATCGTCCTGCGACCATCTTACGCAAGAATCTTTATAAAGCACCTTTCATAACCTCGCCGGAGGTGGTCCGCGGTGTCATGGCGAAGCTGGCGGGGACTGGGTGTGGTCCTCGCGCTCCTGAGTGGACTGGTCGTCGCGGCATCGGCCGCGGCCGCACCGGACGCGTTCGACAGCGGACCCGCCCGGGACGCGCTGGTCCGGCTGATCGGCCCCGCGCGGGCGCACCAGGTCACGCTGCGCGCCGTCGACCGCGGCGACGGCCAGGACCGGTTCACCGTGTCCGCGGCACGCGGCAAGGTCGTGATCGCCGGGACCACGCCCGCGGTGCAGCTGACCGGGTTCGGCTACTACCTGCGCGAGGTCGCGCACGCCGACATCGCCATCAACGGCTCGCAGACCGACCTGCCACCCCGGCTCCCGTTGCCGAGGGCGACGATCGAGCGGGACTCCTCGGTCGACCACCGGTTCGCACTCAACGACACCAACGAGGGCTACGCCGGCGCCTACCTGAGCTGGCCGGAATGGCAGCGGCGGATCGACGTGCTCGCACTGCACGGCATCAACGAGGTGCTGGTGTACGAGGGCCAGGAAGCCGTGTACCAGCGGACGTTCACGAACTTCGGCTACTCGGCGCAGGACATGCGCGAGTGGATCCCCCAGCCCGCGCACCAGGCGTGGTGGCTGCTGCAGAACATGTGCTGCACCGGCAGCCCCATCTCCCAGCAGCTCATCGACCAGCGCGCCCGGCTCGGTCGCAAGATGACCGACCGGCTGCGCTCACTCGGCATGACCCCCGTGCTGCCCGGCTACTTCGGGACCGTGCCGACGGACTTCGAGGACCGCAACCCCGCCGCGCACACCGTCCCGCAGGGCACGTGGAACCGCCTGGAGCGGCCCGACTGGCTCGACCCGACCGACCCGGTGTTCGCGGACGTCGCCGCGACGTTCTACCGCGTGCAGACCGAACTGTTCGGCCCCAGCACGATGTACAAGATGGACCTGCTGCACGAGGGCGGCAAGGCAGGCGACGTGGACGTGCCCGACGCGTCCAGGGCGGTGCAGAAGGCACTCGACACCGCACACCCTGGTGCACTGTGGACGATCCTCGGCTGGCAGCGCAACCCGCTGCCCGCGACGCTCCAGGCGATCGACCGGTCGAAGATGTTCGTCGTCGACGGCATCACCGAGAAGCCGAACATCACCGATCGCGACAAGGACTTCTTCGGTGCCGAGTACGCGTTCGGCACGATCTGGAACTTCGGCGGGCACACCAACTTCGGCGCCGGGCTCACCGTGTGGAACGAGAAGTTCCACGCGTGGCAGGAGAAACCGGGCACGCGGATGAACGGCATCGCGCTCATGCCGGAAGCCATCGACAACAACCCGGCCGCGGTGGCGTTCTTCGCCGACATGCCGTGGCAGGACGGGGCCGTCGACGTGGACCGGTGGTTCGCCGACTACGCGACCGCGCGGTACGGCGCCGCCGACCCGCACGCGACCGCGGCGTGGCAGACCATCGCGAACACCGCCTACAGCTGGCCTGCCGGGGCGGACACCGTGCACGTGACCGGGTTGTTCTCCGACCAGCCCGGCCTCGGCAACACCGGGACGAAGCTGCAGTACGACATCGCGACGTTCGACACGGCGCTCGGCGAGCTGCTCCAGGTGGACCCGGCGCTGCGCCGCAACGGCGCGTACCGGTACGACCTCGTCGACGTCGCACGGCAGGTGCTCGCCAACCACAGCCGCGTCGAGCTGCCGAGGATCAGGGCGGCGTACGCGGCGGGTGACGAGGACCTGTTCGCGCACCTGACCGGCCGCTGGCTGGACCGGATCGCGCTGATGGACCGGCTGCTCGGCACGAACGAGCACTTCCTGCTCGGCACCTGGCAGCAGGAGGCTCGCGGGCAGGCCGCGGACAGCGGTGAGATGGCCGTGCTGGACTACGACCTGAAGTCGCTGATCACGTTGTGGGCCACCGGAACGGACCTGCAGGACTACGCTCGCCGCGAGTTCAACGGGCTCGTCGGCGACTACTACGCCCACCGCTGGCGGCTGTACTTCGACAGCCTCGCCGAGGCGTTGCGGACCGGCGGTCAGCCCGCGCCCATCGACTGGCTCGCCGTCGCCGAGGACTGGGCGCACGCCGGTACGCGCTACCCGGCGACGCCGCGCGGCGACGCGTACGCGGAGGCGAGCACGGTGGCGGCGCTGCCGTCGGGTGAGCTGGCGGTCGGCGTCGACCACAAGGGTGTCGCACCGGGCGGCACCGCGAAGGTCACCGCCACGTTCACCAACACCAACCAGCTGCGTGCCTCCGGTGGGCTGACCGTCGAGCCGGCCGTCCCGGACGGCTATCGCGCCACCGCGACCACACCGACGTCCACGGACTCGGTCGCCGCTGGCGGGACGTTCGCGGTCACGTGGGACGTCACGGTCCCGGCGGACGCGGCGGCCGGGAGCGTCGACGCGGTCACCGCGACCGCGACGTGGGACAGCGAGACCACCTCGGCGGGCACCACGCTGCTGGTCGGCGGTGCCGTCGGCGAGCCGTACCGGACAGCGGCCCACACCGACGCCGTGTTCGCCGAGCACGGCGACGAGATCGGCATCGCCGCCGGCGGCGACGACATGTGGCGCGACAGCAACGAGTACGCGGCGGTGTACCGGGAGGACGTGCTCGCCGACGACGAGGCGGTCGCGACGCGCGTGACCCGCCAGGACGGCGCGTCGCCGTACACCCGGTCCGGTCTGGTCGCCGGGAACGACCTGTCCGCGCGGGAACCGGGCGGCTTCGCGACCATCGCGGTCACGCCGGACCACGGTTGCATGTTCAGCTGGGACTCCGACGCCGACGGCGAGCTCGACAGGTACACCGAGGTCGGCGGGTTCGCACCGGAGGTGCACGTGCGGCTCGCCAGGACCGGCGCGCGCCTCACCGGCTCCTGCAGCAGCGACGGGGTCGGCTGGGCCGTGGTCGGTACCGGCACCGTGCCGGACGCGGCGGCGGCGAGCGACGTCGGCATGTTCGTCAGCGCGGTCAACCGGCACACCGGCCAGGAGGCCGTCGCGACGTTCGCGGGCGGCATCACCGACACGCCGTCCACCGCCCGCGACGGCTCCGGCGACACGCTGCGCAGCGTCGGCAGGCCGGTCACGGCGCTGAACTACGAGAACGGCAGGCCACCGACCGCCGCGAACGACGGCAGCCGCGCCAACAACCCGTACTGGGGCGGCCCGCTCACGCTCGGCAGCACGTGGTGGCAGGTCGACCTCGGCGCCGTGCACGACGTGTCGCGGGTCAACGTCCGCAACTACGTCGACGGCACGCGGTACTACACCTACCGGCTCGAAGGCAGCGCCGACGGCACCCACTGGTACACCCTCGGCGGGCGGAGCGGGCCGAGTCCCGCCACGGACGCGGGCGACACCGCGAACACCGAGGCGCGGGCCAGGTACGTGCGCGTGGTCGGCCTCGGCAACACGGCGAACGGCACGTTCCACCTCACGGAGGTGAGCGTGTACGGCACGCCCGTGCCGTGACCGGCGAAACCCATCGACGGCCCACTGCGCGCCGGTAGCCTGGTGCGCTGTGAACGCTCGGGAACGCATCCAGGAACTCGCCGGCCAGATCACGTCGCTGCGTGACGCGTACTACCGCGGCTCGCCGCGCGTGGCGGACGCCGAGTACGACGCCATCGAGGACGAGCTGCGGGCGCTGATCGAGGCGAACCCGGAGCTGACCCCCGACCCCAACCCGCTCGACCAGGTCGGGGCGCCCTCGGTGCTGCACGCGCCGGTGCGGCACTCGCGGCCGATGCTGTCGCTGGAGAAGGCGAACCGGCCCGAGCAGGTCGCGGCGTTCTTCGACCGGTTCCCCGGCCAGCCGGTGGTGGTCATGCCGAAGCTGGACGGGTTGTCGCTGGCGCTGATCTACGAGGACGGGCGGCTGGCGCGCGCGGTCACCCGGGGGGACGGGACGACGGGCGAGGACGTCACGGTCCTGATCCGGGCGCTGGGCGACGGGATCCCGGAGCGGGTGGACGTGCCGGGCCGGGTCGAGGTGCGGGGCGAGGCGGTGATGCTGCGGTCCACGTTCGCGGCCTACAACGCCGCGCACCCGGACCGCCCGCTGATCAACCCGCGCGGCGGCGCCGCGGGCACACTGCGTGCGAAGGACCCGGCCACGGTCGCCGGGCGGCGCCTGCGGTTCTTCGCCTTCGACCTGGACACCACCAGCGGCGGCGCGGAGACCGACCTGGAAGACGCGTTGCGCACGCTCGGCTTCACCGTCGCCGACATGCGGCACTGCGCCGACGCGGACGCGGCGCAGGCGGTGATCGGGACCATCGAGGTACAGCGCGCCGAGCTGGACTACGACCTGGACGGTGCCGTGCTGCGGCTGGCCGACCGCGACGCCTACGCGGCCGCGGGCACCCGGTCCAGCTCCCCCCGCGGTGCGCTGGCGTACAAGTTCGCCGCCGAGGAGAAGACGACCGTGCTGTCCGATGTGGTCTGGGACGTCGGCAAGACCGGGAAGATCGCCCCGGTCGCGCACCTGGAGCCGGTGTTCGTCGGCGGGTCGACGGTCACGAAGGCGACGCTCGCGAACCAGGAGGTCATCCGCGCGCGCGGCATCCGGATCGGGGACACCGTGCTGGTGCGCCGCGCGGGCGACGTGATCCCGTACGTCGCCGGGGTGCTCGACGAGTCCCAGCGCACCGGTGCCGAGCGGGAGATCGTGCCGCCCACTGAGTGCCCGTCGTGCGGACAGCAACTCATCGAGCAGGGCAACAGCCGCGAGCTGTTCTGCACCAACGTCTCCTGCCCCGGCCAGACCGCGCGGCGGCTGTCGCACTGGGCGTCCCGCGCGGCAGCGGACATCGAGGCCGTCGGTCCGGTGTGGATCGAACGGCTCGCCGAGCACGGCATCCTCGAACAGCCGTCGGACTTCTACGCGCTGACCAAGGAACAGCTGCTGGAGTTCGACCGCATCGGCGAGGTCTCGGCGGCCAGGATGATCGAGTCGATCGACACGAGCCGCCGGGTCGGGCTGCGCAGGGCGCTGATCGGCCTCGCGATCCCGATGGCGTCCGAGGGCACCGCGGCCCGCCTGTGCCGCGCGGGTTTCGGCTCGCTGGAGGAGATCGCCGACGCAGGCGAGGAGCGGCTCGTGGCCGTGGAGGACATCGGCCCGAAGGTCGCGGCCTCCCTCGTCGAGCACCTCACCCGCCTGCGCCCGGAACTGGCGCGCCTCCGCGAACTCGGTGTGTCCCTCGACGTCCGCGACGAGGACCTCCCGCCGGTCGTCGCGTCGGACGCGCCGCTGGCGGGCAAGACGGTGGTCATCACCGGTTCGATCAGCGACCCCCGCTCCGGTGAGAAGGTCCCCCGCCCCACCTTCCAGCGCCTGTGCGAGAAGGCGGGCGCGACCCCGGCGTCGTCGGTGTCGGCGAGCACAGACTTCCTCATCACCGGCGCCGACGTCGGCGCGAGCAAGCTCACCAAGGCCGAGAAGCTCGGCGTCGAGGTCGTCGACCAGGGCGAGATCTGGCGGCTGCTCATCGCCGCGGGCCTCGTCTGAGCACCCGGTGCGCCGCCGGCATGTGCTGCCCCCTCGACAGCACATGCCGACACCGCGAGCGCCGCTGACGCGGGCTGTCGGGTGAACGCCTGACAACACGGGCAGCACCCAGTGCAGGAGGCTGTGCCACGGGAGTCAGGATGCCGGCATGGCTTTCAGCGGGCTTTCATGCCGGGGAAAGCAGGGGGTGGCCGAGTGGAGTTCCGGGTTCTGGGGCCGGTCGCGGTCGGCGTCGGCGGTCGTGTGCAGGTGGTCACCGGCAAGCTGCAGCGGACGCTGCTCGGGGTGCTGCTCGTGCGCGCGAACCAGCCGGTGCCGGTGGACGCGCTGACCGACGTGCTGTGGGGTGGCGAGCCGGACCCGCGTGTCGCGCAGAAACTCCAGCTGCACGTCCACCGCGTGCGCTCGTTGCTCGACGACCCGGACCGCCTGTCGTTCGGCCCCGCCGGCTACCGGCTGCTGGCCGCTCCCGACGAGATCGACGCCGAGCAGTTCGGTGCGCTCGCCGACGCGGCGGCCGGCCTCGAGCCGCAGCGGGCGGTCAAGTCGCTGCGTGCCGCGCTGGCGCTGTGGCGTGGCACGCCGTTCGCCGACGTCGACGTGCCCGCGCTGGCGGACTGGTCGCGGCAGCTCACCGAACGCCGCCTCACCGCGTTCGAGGCGCTGTACCAGGCGGAGCTGGCGTGCGGCCTGCACGAGGCCGTCATCGGCGAGCTCACCGACCTGGTCGGGCAGCACCCGTTGCGGGAACGGCTGCACAGCCTGCTGATGACCGCGCTGTACCGGGCGGGCCGCCAGTCCGACGCGCTCGACGTCTACCGGCGGGCGCGCGACACCCTCGTGGCCGAGCTGGGACTGGAGCCCGGTCCGGAGCTGCGTGAGCTGCACCAGCGCGTGCTGGTCGGCGGCCTCCCCGAACCGGCGCCGGTCGTGCGCCGGGACGTCCCGGCGCAGCTCCCCGCGGAGGTGCGCGGCTTCACCGGCCGCGACGCGGAACTGGCGGAGCTGGACCGCATGCTGTCCATCGAGCCGCCGATGGTGATCGCGGCGGTGGTGGGCACCGCGGGTGTCGGCAAGACGGCGCTCGCCGTGCACTGGGCGCACCGGATGCGTGAGCGCTTCCCCGACGGTCAGCTGTACGTGGACCTGCGTGGGTACGGCCCGGACGAGCCGGTGCCCGCCGCCGACGCGCTCGCCGGGTTCCTGCGCGCGCTCGGCCTCGACGGCGCCGCGATCCCCGAAGACCTCGGCGAACGCGCGGCACGGTTCCGCTCGCTCGTCGACCGCAAACGGGTACTGGTGCTGCTGGACAACGCCCGCACCGTCGACCAGGTCCGCCCGCTGCTGCCCGGCAGCACGGCCGGGTTCACGCTCGTGACCAGCCGCGACTCGCTCGCCGGGCTGGTGGCGCGGGAGGGCGCGCACCGCGTCGGGCTCGACCGGCTGCCCGCCGCCGACGCGGTGGGCCTGCTGCGCGAGCTGCTCGGCGTGCGTGCCGCCATCGAACCGGAGGCCGTGGGCACGCTGGTCGAGCGGTGCGCGCGGCTGCCGCTGGCACTGCGGATCGCGGCCGAGCTCGTGCGCGCGCGGCCGGGCCGCGCCATCGCCGATCTGGCCGCGGAACTCGCGGGCAGGCAGGACACGCTGGACCTGCTGGACGTGGACGGCGACCCGCACACCGCGGTGCGTGCGGTGTTCTCCTGGTCCTACCGGCAGCTCGAACCGGCCGCGGCCTGCGTCTTCCGGCTGCTCGGCGTGCACCCCGGCCACGACGTGGCCGAGGACGCGGTGGCCGCGATGGCCGGGAAGGAACCGAGGGAGGTGCGGCGCGTGCTCGACGCGCTGGTGCGCGCCAACCTCGTCGACCTCACGCCCGCCGGGCGGTACCAGCCGCACGACCTGCTGCGGTTCTACGCCGCGGAGCTGGCTGCCGGCGCCGGTGACGTGGACGAGCCGCTGACCCGGCTGTTCGACCACTACCTCGCGACAGCGTGCGCCGCGATGGACGTCATCGCCCCGCACGAGGCGGACCGCAGACCGAAGACCACCGGTGGCCGCACGTTCGACTCGTACGAGGCGGCGATCCGCTGGCTGGACGCCGAACGCGCCAACCTCCTCGCGGTCACCCAGCACGCCGACGACCGCTACATCTGCGCCATGTCGGACGCCCTGTGGCGCTACCTGGGCATCCGCGGGCTCCATGACGACGCGTTCGTGTTGCACACCCGTGCGCTGCGCGCTTCCCAAGCCCTCGGCGACGCCACCGCGGAGGCCAACGCGCGCCGGACCTTCGCGAGCGCGACCTACCGCGCGGGCCACGTGTCACACGCCCTCGAACACCTGGAGCGAGCACGGGACCTGTACCAGCGGGTCGGCAACCGGTCCCTGGAAGCGGCCGCGTGGAACAACATCGGCATCATGCACTGGCAACGAAGCGACCTGTCCAAGGCGGCGGACTGCTTCCGGCACGCGCGCACCATCTACGCGGAGTCCGGTGAGGACCGCATGCGAGCGCCTGCCGTGAACAACCTCGCGCACGTCCTGGGCATCCTCGGCCGCCACGACGAGGCCCACGGACTGTACGAGCTGGGCCTGACGATCGCGCAGGACAACGGCGACCGGACCGGCGAGACGAAGGCGCTCAACGGCCTGGCCCGGATCGAGTTGGAGAAGGCTCACCACAGGCAGGCGCTGAACCGCGCCGCCGCCGCGCTGAGGATCGCACGGGACACCGGGTATCGCATCTACGAGGGCATCGCCCTACGCCTCCTCGGTGCGGCGCACCGTGGGCTCGGAGAGTTCGAGACCGCCAGGCGCCACCTCGAGGACGCGTTGCGGATCACCCGCGCGGTGGGTGAGACCGACGACCTCATGGCGACGCTGACCGAACAGGCGGCTCTGTACGCCGCTACGGGGCACCCTGACGAGGCGCTCCTGTTGTACCGCGAGGTGCTGGCCATCGAGAACGGTCACCGCGACGAGTACGCGCACGCGCTGGCGGGTGCGGGCGACGTCCACGCGGCCCGGGACGAACACGACCTGGCCCGCGAGCACTGGGAGCGGGCGGTGACGGTCTACCGCGAGATGGGCACGCCGCACGCCGACGCCATCGCGGCGAAGCTGCTCACAGCGCCGCGTCGTTCAGCTCCGCCAACGTGATCACGCCGTCGTCGAGCGCTCTCGTGACGAGGTCGCTCTTGGTGCGCGCGGCCCGGCCCGCGTTCGCGTACTTCACCCGCACCCGCGCGATGTGCGTGTCGACGGTCTTCACCGTGATGTGGAGCTTCGCGGCGACGAGTTCCTTGGAGGACGCGGCGAACCACGCGCGCAGCACCTCCGCCTCGCGTGGCGAGAGGCGCGGCCGGTCCGGCGTGTCGTCGGCGGCGAGCGCACCGGACAGCGACGGGGCGGTGTACGCGAGGCCTTCCGCTGCCGCCCTGATGGCGGACACGAGGTGGTCCGGCCCTTCGCGTTTGGTCAGGTACGCGAGCGCGCCGAGGTCGATGCACTTGATGGCGGTGGCGTCGTCGGCGTGCTGCGAGTACACGACGACGCGGCGGCCGACGTCGACCAGGCGCCGCAGCTCGCCGAAGTCCGGGTTCCTCGGCACCAGTTCCAGGTCGAAGATCACCACGTCGGCCTCGGCGCCGGGCCCGGTCCACACGTCCACGAGCCGCTCCCCCGCGTCGATGAGCCTGATCGGCGGGTCCGCCTGCTCGCACCAGTACCGCACGCCCGCCGCGATCGCCGCGTGGTCGTCCACGATCACGGCCGTGATCAGTTCGCCGGCTGCCATTGGGCCTCCATCCAGACCGTCCCGTCGCTGCCGAAGGTCTCGACCCGCACGTCCGGTGTCACGGGTGGTGCCACGGTGAGCTCGCCGCAGTCCGCGACCACGTTGACCGACACCTCGCCACCACTGCCGACCACGGTGACCCGCGCCCACGACCCCGCCGTCGCGAGCGCGGTGAGCGCGGCGTCGGTGAGGTCGCGCCGCACGGCGACCGGTGGCACGGGCCAGTGCCCGCGCGCGTCCAGCTCGACCTCGACACCCTTGCGGTCGGCGATGTCCGCGCAGTGCCGCAGCTCGTGCAGCAGCGGGTTCTCCACGGTGTCCGACTCGGCGAACAGCCGCCGCATCCTGGCCGCCTCGATGGCGCACCCGCGCCGCACCGCCGGGTCGTCCGGGGTGAGCGAGCCGTCGGCCAGGCCTTCCAGCAGCGGCACGGTCGTGCCTGCCAGCTCGGAGAAGCGCTGTGCGCGGCGGCGGTGCGCGGCGACCGCGACGGCCTCCGCGGTGCGCACGCGTTCCAGCTCTCTCGTCGCCGCGGCGGCCTCCGTGCCGATCCGTCCCAGCACCGCCGCCACCACGGCAACGCACAACGGCAGCCCGAACACGGTCACCGACCCGGTCGCGAACCGCGCCAGCGTGCTCCGGCTCACCTCGTGGAACAGCAACAGGTTGGCGAGCGCGAGCAGCTCGTGCGCGACGAGGACCGTCATGACCGTCCTGAAGGGGCGGTCGAGCAGCACGACGACGAGCACCCAGCCCGCCGCCCCGAACAACCAGTCCACAGTGGTCGAGGTCTTGCCGTCCGGCAACGTCAGATATGACAACGCCGCCGCGGCGAACACCACGGCGACGGCGGGCCAGCGCAGCGCCCCCCACGGTCTGCGCCGCAGGACCAGCACGGCCTCGGTGACGAGCACGGCGGTCAGGCCGGCGTACGCGGCGAACTGGGCGGCGGGCAGGTCGTGGGAACCGAGGTGCCGCAACAGGTTGATCAGCCCGAGCACGTCCACGGTCAGCACGGCGACGAGCAACGTGGCGATCCGCAGCCCATGCCGCAGCTGTGCCCTGGTCTGCTCCTCGTCACCCACGGCTGGCCTCCCAGACCAGTCGCACCACGGTGCCCGCGCCCTCGGAGGAGGTGATCGTCGCCGTGCCGCCGATCCGCGCCATCCGGCCGTGCACCGACTCGCGCAACCCGCGCCGGGCGACCCTGCCGTCGTCGACGGCGAACCCCGTGCCCTCGTCGGCGATCTCGACCAGCAGCCCGTGCTCGTCACCATCGAGCCGGACGGCGGCCCGGTCGGTCCCGGCGTGCCGGCGCACGTTGTTGAGCGCCTCCTGCGTGGCACCCGCGATCGCACCGGCCACCTCGGACGGCAGCTCCACCCGCGCGGGCGCACCGAAGTCGACGGTCAGGTGGCCCGCGTCGAGGTCGACCCTGAGCAGGTCGACGAGGTCGGTCCGCGCGGCGGTGTGCGTGCCGTCGGACCGCAGCCGCGCCAGGTCGCGGCGGGCCTGCGGGACCAGCCAGCTCGCACCCGGCGGCACCTGTCCGGTGCCGACCATCAGCAACGTCGTGGCCGCGGTGTCGTGCAGCGAGTTCGCCAGTTCACGTTCCTCGGCACGCTCGGCCGCCGCCACCGCGGACTCCCGGCGCACCCGTTCCGCCTCGGCGGCCATCCGGTCGGCGCGCTGTGCCGCCTTGGTGACGAGCACCCACGCCGCCCTGGACATGGCGGCCATCACCAGCATCCACGTCTGCACCACGGCCACGGGCAACCCGGCCACGACGAAGATCACGATCATGCCCGCACTGGCCACCACGGCCGCGGCGCCGCCGGCCAGTGGCGTGGTGTGCCACTGCCAGGTCACGCACGCGAAGGTGACCAGGAGCCGGAGCCACCCGAAGTTGGTCGTGTCCACTGCGTCGGTCCAGAACACGCTGAGGCACAACCCCAGCAGCACGGCGACGTCCAACGCGATCGGCACGGTGCGGCCGCGGTACAGCCACCACCCCTGTCCGCAGGTCCAGGCCACGGCGAGGGCGACCATCAGCACGGTCCCCGCGAACCCCTCGGCGGAACTCCGCAACAGCGCGATCGCCGCGATGGGCGGCAGGATCGCTAGCCGCACGATGACCGCGTACCGGCGCCCGAACCGCCCAAGCAACCGAACGGCCTCGCCAGCCACCCGTCATCCCACCCCATCAATCCACGCAAACCCCGCGCCGCTGACCGTACCGGTCACCGCTTCTCCCGCGAACGGGCACCCGGATCCCTTCCGGCACGCCGGAAGTCAGGCTGGGACGCGTCGTCCGGGCCGGGCGGGCACCGGTCAGGGCTCCACGAGACCTTCCCGGATCGCGTAGCGGGTCAACGCCAGGCGGTCGCGCATGCCGAGCTTGGCGAGGATGTTCGCGCGGTGGCGGTCCACCGTCTTCGCGCTGATGACGAGCAGGTCCGCGATCTCCTTGGTGGAGTTGCCCTCCGCGATCAGTTTGACGATCTCCTCCTCGCGTGGGGTGAGGATTCGTTCCGGCACGCTGTCCCGGCGCAGGTGGTCGCGGATCAGCGCGGTGACCGCCGCGGGGTAGAGGAACGGTTCGCCGCGCATGGTCGACCGGCACGCGGCCAGCAGGTCCTGGTCCGCGACGGACTTCAGCACGTACCCCGACGCGCCCGCCTTCAGCGCCTCGAACAGGTACTGCTCGTTGTCGTACATGGACAGCACGAGGATGCGCACGTCCGGTGCCCGCGCCGAGATCTCGCGCGCCGCCTGCAGGCCGGTCATCCTCGGCATCGCGATGTCCAGGATCGCCAGGTCGATGCCGCCCTCGCCGACCAGCGCCACGGCCTCCGCGCCGTCCGCGGCCTCCGCCACGACCGTCAGGTCCGGTTCCGCGTCGAGGATGAGCCGCAGGCCGCGGCGGACGAGTGCGTGGTCGTCGGCGAGCAGGATCCGTGTGGTCACGCCGGCACCACCAGCACGACCTCCGTGCCTTCCCCGGGCGGTGACTCGACGGTCAGCCGTGCGCCGACCAGCAGCGCGCGTTCCCGCATGCCGCGGATACCGGCGCCGTCCCTGGTCACCCCGCCGCGGCCGTTGTCGCGGATGCGCAGCGTCAGGCCGGCCTGCTCCTGCCCGAGCGTCAGCTCGGCACGAGTTGCGGCGGCGTGCCTGGCCACGTTGGTCAGCCCCTCCTGCGCGATCCGGTAGAGCACCAGCTCGACATCCCCGTCGAGCCCGTGCGGAACCTCCACTCTACGGGTCACCGGTAACCCGCTCGCCTGCGAGAACTCGCTGCTCAACGCCGTCAGCGCGGAGTGGAGGCCGAGGTCGGAGAGCACCCCGGGCCGCAGCCGCCGCGCGACGCCCCGCACCTCGTCGAGGCTCGACCGCACGCCTTCCGCCACGCCGCGCAGCTCCTCCCGCAGGTCGTCCGGCGCGCGGTCCACCACCCGTTTGAGCCCGAGCAGCACCACGGTCAGGCTCTGCCCGATCTCGTCGTGCAGCTCGCGGGCGATGCGCTGCCGCTCGCCCTCCTGCGCGGCCAGTGCGTGCGCGCTCGCCGCGTTCCGCTCCGCCTCGAGCCGGTCCAGCATCTCGTTGAACGTGCTGATCAGGTGCGCGAGGTCGCCGTTCCCGCCGTCGGTGAGCCGGTCGTCGTGGTGCAGCAGGTCCACCCGCTGCATGAGGGTGGCGAGCGAGCCCAGCGGGGCCAGGCTGGTCCGCACCAGCAGCGCGTTCGCGGCGAGGATCACCGCCAGCCCGACCAGCAGCACCGGCAGCTCGGTCAGGACCACCGGCGAGGACACGGTCGCGGGCGACAGCGCGAGTACCAGGGTGCCGACGGTGAAGACCAGGCCGTTGATCAGGAACAGCCGTCGGAACAGTGCGGTGTGGACGCTCACCGGTCCAGGGTCGCGCGCGTGTCACGCGCTGTCCATGCGGGCTGGCCCCCATGCCCGTCTACATGACCCACCACACCGGAGTTGGGTGTCAGACCCGATGGTGCCAGGCCGCTGACCTGCGAAGACTTGAGCATGTGTTCAGCGTTGCCCCCATGCTCACCGCCCTCGGCGCACTGGCCGCGTCGTCGCTGCACGTGGTCTGGGCGGACCAGCGGCTCGTGGTGTTCCGCCACGGGGTGCTGACTGCGGTGCAAGGCCCGGGCCTCGTCTTCGTCCTCCCCGGGGTGGAGCGCGGGGTCCGGGTCCCGGCCGGCCACGCCGAACAGCTCACCACCCGCTCCGTACCGCGGAAGCGGTCGACCACGTCGGGAGGACGTCATGACCACTTCGGATTTCGCGCGACAGGTGGATGCCATGAAAGCACGTGACATCGCGGTCACCATGCCGATGCTGACGGTCGACGACCCGGTGCTCGAGGTGGTGCGCGTGATGGTCCTGCGCCGGCTGCCCGGGCTGATCCTGGTCGACGAGCGGTCCCGGCCGTCGGTCGTGCTGCCCGGCACGCAGGTGTTGCGGCTGGCCGTGCCCGCGTCGTTCCAGGACGACCCCGCGCTCGCCAGGACGATCGACGAGGCGCACGCCGACCGCTTCTGGACCGAGCTCGGGGACCGCACGGTCGGCGACTGCCTGGTCCGCCAGGCGCAGAAGCCCGCCACCGTCGGCGAGGACGCGACGCTGCTGGAGGTGGCCGCGTCGATGGCCCGGCAGCGCAGCCCGCTCGTCGCGATGGTCGACGCCGGCGGCACGCTGACCGGTGCGGTCACGCTGGAACGCCTGCTGACCAGCCTCGCCGTCACCAACCTCGGCGACTGATCCGCACGTCGTGAGCGCGCTCCTCGCCCTGGCGATCTTCATCGTGGCGTTCTTCTTCATCGCCACGGAACGGGTCAGCAAGGTCACGACGGTGCTCGTCGCCGCCGGCGCGATGGCGGTGCTCGGGCTGATCCCCGGTGCCGGGGTGTTCTACTCCGAGCACGAGGGCATCGACTGGAACGTCATCTTCCTGCTGTTCGGCATGATGATCATCGTCGGCATCATCAAACCGACCGGCGTGTTCGACTACCTGGCCATCTGGGCGGCCAAGCGGTCGCGCGGCAAGCCGTACCGGCTGATGGTCATGCTGATGCTGATCACCGCGATCGCCTCGCCGTTCCTGGACAACGTCACCACGATCATGCTGGTCGCACCCGTGACGATCGTGGTGTGCAACCGGCTGCGGATCCCGGCCCAGCCCTACCTCATCGCCGAGGTGCTGGCCGCGAACATCGGCGGCGCGGCGACCCTCATCGGCGACCCGCCCAACATCATCATCGGCAGCCGGGCGGGGTTGACGTTCAACGACTTCCTCGTGCACATGGCCCCGGCCGTCGTCCTGATCTTCATCGTGTTCGTGCTGTTGACGAAGGTGCTGTTCCGCAAGTCGTTCGTGTACAACCCCGAGCAGGTCGCCGAGGTCATGGCCCTGCAGGAGCGGCGGGCGATCAAGGACCCGAAGCTGCTGGTCCGCTGCCTCGTGGTGCTCACCGGGGTGGTGATCGGCTTCGGCCTGCACTCGGTGCTGCACGTCGAGCCGTCGGTGGTCGCGCTGGTCGGTGCGGGCGTGATGTACCTCGTGGCGGGCGTGGACGCGAACGAGGTGCTGAACGAGGTCGAGTGGCCGACGCTGGCGTTCTTCGCGGGCCTGTTCGTGATGGTCGCCGGTCTCGTCCACACCGGACTGATCGCCACCGCCGGCGAGTGGGCCATCCAGCAGTTCGGCGACGACTACCTGATGGCGGCCACCGCGCTCCTGTTCGGCTCTGGTGTGCTCGGCGCGTTCTTCGACAACATCCCGTACACCGCGACCATGGCCCCCATCGTCGAAGGCATGGTGGCCCAGGCCCCGGACCCCGCGACGGGTGAGGCACTGTGGTGGGCGTTCGCACTGGGCGCCGACTTCAGCGGCAACGGCACCGCGGTCGCGGCGAGCGCCAACGTCGTGATGCTCGGCATCGCCGCGCGGGCGGGGCACCGGGTGAGCTTCTGGCAGTTCACGAAGTACGGCGTCGTCGTGACGGTGCTGAGCATCGTGCTCGCGTGGGTGTACGTGTGGCTGCGCTACTTCACATGAGCACGATGCTGTACGAGTCCGCGAGGACGGGCACGGGCTCGCCCACCTGCACCAGCCCGAGACAGTCGTTGGACGGGTCGAGGGAGGTGATCACGGTCCCCTGGTCGAGCACGGTGAGGACGCCGAGTCCGACGTCGTACCAGGCGTTCGCCGAGCCGGCGACCGTCCCGGCACATCCGGGCCCCGCGAAGTCGATCTCGATGTCGTCGATGACGTAGGCGGACGGGCTGGTCGCGTTCATCGTCCAGGGAAGCAGCGCATCCACCTCGAAGGTGAGACCGCCGACCCACTGGCAGTTCTGGTAGGTGACCGCGTCGATGCCGCCCAGCAGCCCCGCGTCGACCGGCCCGGCGATGGTGGTGCTGTCGCAGCCGGGCCACCCGACCGGGCCGCCGTACCCGACGTACCGCGACACGTCCGCGGCCGCGGCACCCGCGCCGGCGAGGAGCAGGGTCAGGACGGTGATCAGGACGCGGAACGAGGTGCCACGCATGGACTTCTCCCCAGGTGAGCCGAAAGCCCATGAAAACAGGCGCGTGCCGGCCGAGCCACCTCTCAGGAGGAATTACGCACCAGCGCAACCATCCGCCGCACGGACCTCGTCCACCCGTGACAAAGACATCAGGACCGCCACACCTCGGTCAGCCGAAGGTGCCCACGGTCAACCCGTTCGAGGTCGGTGTTCGCCTCCGCACACGGTGATCGGCAACGCGCGTCACGAAGCCGGATCCGTTGTTAGGGTCGGCCGGTGCCGGGAGCGCGGCTGGCCAGTGCCGAAGCGGAGTTCCTCGCGTCCGCGCGCCGGTTCGCCGGGCCGCTGCGCGGGGTCGGCCTGGTGGTGATCAGCGCCTTCGGACTGCTCACGGTGCCCGAGCACGCGCTGCCACTGGGCGCCGGGCTGTTCGGGGTCATCGTCGTGGGCGCCACGGTGGACTGCTGGGCCGGGCTCACCGGTCGGGCGGCGCCGGTCACGCTCGCGTTCGCCGTCGTGCGGGTCGTGGTGGTCTGCGTGGCCCAGGACTGGCCAGGGCCGTGGGCGCTGCACGTGCTGACGATCACCGCGATCACGCTGCAGTGGGAGTGGTCACCGACGGTCGCGGTGCCGGTCACGGCCGGGTTGCTGGCGGTCCACCTCGTCGCGGTCGGTGACGCGGGAGCGGTCGTGCCGCGCCTGGTGATCGAGTGCGCCCTGTCGCGTCTCGCGTTCGTCCTGTTGCGACGGTCCAGTGCGCGGGTGGACGTGCTGCGGGAACGGCGTGCGGCGCTGGCACGGGCCGAGGCCGTCTCGTTGGCGCGCCGCAGGCGGGAACGGGAGTACCTCGCGCTGTTGCACGACACGGCGTCATCGACGTTCCTGCTCGTCGCGGTGCGCGGCGCGGACACCGAACCGGCGCGGGTGGCCGAGTACGCGCGGCACGACCTGACCGTGCTCACGGGCGGCGGGCAGACCGCGCACGACAGCCCGGTGGACCTGACTGCTTCGCTGCGGACCACTGTGGACCGCGGCCCGCTGACCGTCGACGTCCGGTGGCGCGCCGGGGTACTGGTGCCCGCGTCGGTGGCGCTCGCGCTGGTGCGCGCGGTCCGCGAGGCGCTCACCAACGTGGAGCGGCACGCGGGGGTGCCGACCGCCACGCTGAGCACCCGCACCGAGGGCGAACGCGTTGTCGTCACGGTGGAAGACGCGGGCGCCGGCTTCCGGCCGGAAGAGGTGCCGCACGCCCGGCGCGGCCTCCGCGGCTCGGTGCTCGAGCGCATGACGGCCGTCGGCGGTCGCGCCGACATCACCTCGCGACCCGGTGCGGGGACCACCGTGCGGCTGGTGTGGCCGGATGGGTGAGCACGCAACGGTGCACGCCACGATGCGGATCGCGCTGCTCGGGGTCGCGGCCGGTGTCCAGTTCGGACTGAGCCTGCGGCAGCTGGCCGGCCACGAGTACCGCCCCACGTGGGTCGCCGTCGCCGCGTTCGCCACGCTGGCGCTCGTCACCGCGACCGCCGCCGTGTGGGTCGTGCGCGGGAAACCCTTGCCGCGCACCGTGGTCGCGCTCGGCACGGTGGTGTCGCTGACCGCCGCGTCCGCCGCGACCGCCGTCGTGCCGGAGGGCGGGCACTTCGGCGCACCCGACTGGGCCGTCGGCCTCGTGGGGTGGCACCTGGTGCTGCTGCTCCTGGACCGGGTGCCGGTGCTGCTCGCCGCGCTCGGCACGCACCTGGTGGTGAGCGCGGGCCAGTTCGCGCTGGCGGGTGCGCCGGGCCGTGCCGAGGTCGGCGCCGCGGGGATCGTCGCGCTCGGCACGGTCAGCATGCAGCTCGCGGTCGTGGTGATCACGCGGATGCTGGTCCGCAGGACCGGCCAGGCGATGGCGGTCGCCGCCGAACGCGACCGGCTGACGACCCGCGTGCTGTACGCCGAGCAGTGGGAACGCGAGCAGCGGACCGTCTTCGCGGGACAGCTGGGTGCGACCCTGCCGTTGCTGGCGGACCTCGCCGACGGTGTGCTGGACCCCCGCGACGCGGGCACGCGGCGGCGGTGTGCCCTCGCCGCGACCCAGCTCCGCCGGTTGTTCGCCGAGAACGACGAGGTGCCAGATCCGCTGGTGCACGAGGTCACCGCGTGCGTCGACGTGGCGGAACGGCGCGGTGTCGAGGTGTCGCTCGCGGTCAGCGGCGCGGCCGTGGCGGTGCCCGCCGAGATCCGCCGCGACCTGACGGGCCCGGTCGTCGCGGCGTTGTCCGCGGCACGGGTGCGGGCGAAGGTGAGCGTGCTGCGCACCGACGAGGACGTGCGGGTCGCCGTGGTGGCGGACGCGGGCGCGGAGGTGGTCGCCGCCTCGACAGCACGGGTCGAGGTCGAGTGCGGCACCTATGGTGACTACCTGCGAACGGAGGCCAGATGGCGCAGGAACAGCTGACCGCGGTGGTGATCGACGACCACCCGGCCGTGCGCGACGGGGTCGCGCAGTGGCTGGCCGCCGGCACTCCGGCGATCCGCGTCGTGGCCGCGGGCGACGACGTCCGCGTCGCGTGGCTCGGGGACGGCGCCGCCGCCGACGTGGTCATCCTCGACCT
Organism: Actinophytocola algeriensis; assembly: GCF_014203735.1. Lineage (GTDB taxonomy): Bacteria > Actinomycetota > Actinomycetes > Mycobacteriales > Pseudonocardiaceae > Actinophytocola > Actinophytocola algeriensis. The sequence continues at coordinate 877,683 of NZ_JACHJQ010000002.1, forward strand.
GCACCTGGGTGGCCCGGCCCCGGCCACGGCCGACCTGCGCAGACTGGTGCAGGCGGGGCGGCGGGTGGTCGTCTACTCGATGCGCGCGGACGACGCGATCGCGCTGCGATGCCTGGAGTCCGGCGCGTTGAGCTACCTGACGAAGGCCGAGGGCGCCGAGCACCTGCGCCAGGCCACGATCGCCGCCGCGGCGGGCCGGGCGTACACGCCACCCGCGCTCGCCGGTGCGCTCGCCGGGGACCGCTCCGAGCGGCGGCCCGCGTTGTCGGCACGCGAGACCGAGGTGCTGGTCGAGTGGTTCCAGTCGGAGTCCAAGGAGTTCGTGGCGCAGCGCCTGGGGATCTCGCTCTCCACCGTCAACACCCACCTCGAGCACATCCGGATCAAGTACGCGATGAGCGGCCGCGAGGCCCCGACCAAGGCCGCGCTGGTGGCGCGCGCGATCCAGGACGGCCTGGTGCGCCTCGACGACCTGTGAGCCGTTGCGCCGAATGGCCGTCGGTCGAACACACGATGTGAGCGAGCGGTCACCGTCCCTACGTTCGTGGCGGAACTATCCCTCGGACGCGGGAGTCGGGTCGATGGCAGGCGACGAGATCAGCGGCATCAGCAGGCGGGCGTTCCTGTACGGCACAGCGGCGGCCGGCGCGGTCACCGCGCTCGGTGCCGGCATCGCAGGCGCCGACGTCCCGGGGTTCTACAACCCCTTCACCGGCTACCCGATCACCGGCACCTGGCAGGACCACATCGACCGCGGCTCGCTCGGCGGCATCGACTACGGCATGGGGGTCGGCACCCGGCTCCCCGCGGCGGGCGGCGGTGTCGTCACGAACATCCCGTACAACGGCACGGGCGGCCACACGGTCACCATCCAGCACGACAACGGCTACCGCACCCAGTACATGCACCTGTCCCAGTTCTCCCTCGCCAACGGCACGCGGGTCGGCATGGGCGGTGTCGTCGGGCTGTCCGGCGGCGCGGCCGGGGCGCCGGGGTCCGGCAACTCCACCGGCCCGCACCTGCACTGGCACATGATCAACCCGAGCGGGGCCCGCATCAACCCGCTGACCTTCCTGGGTGGCGGAGGCGGTGGGCTGCCGAAGACCACCACGGAACAGGACGGCGTGCCCGGCCCGATCATGTGGAAGCGCGCCCAGAACTGGCTGCGCATCGAACACGGCTACACCGGCCCGATCGACGGCGTACCGGGCGTCAACACGTACGCGGCCCTGCAGCGCGCCATGCGTGGTTACGGCTACACGGGCCCCATCGACGGCGTGCCGGGCGCGAACACGTGGGCGGCGGTGCAGCGCCTCGCCGCCCAGTGGGGTTACACGGGGCCGATCGACGGCGCCATGGGCCCGAACTCGTGGCGTGGTTTCGCCCGCTTCCTCAACCAGGACAAGTACAACTAGGGGACGTCGTGCTGGCACACGCTCTGGTCGCGGCGGTCATCGCCGTCGCGGCCCCCGTTCCGCCCGGGATGGTCACCGGCGTCGACGTGGCGACCTGGCAGGCCGGGATCGACTTCACGCAGGCGCGCGCCGACGGCCACGGCTTCGCGATCGTCAAGGCCGGTGGCTCCCAGCTCACCGAGGGCCCGTACACGAGCCCGCACTACGCGACCCAGGTCGCGGGCGCGCGGGCCGCCGGGCTGCGCGTCGGTCACTACTGGGTGACGGGCGACTTCTCGACCCCGGTGCGGGCCGCCGACTTCTTCGCCGACCACCTGCACGACTACCGGCGCGGTGACGTGCTGGCACTGGACAACGAGGTGCTCGACGACTCGACGCGGCTGTGGAACGACAGCGAGGTGGCGGCGTTCTTCACGCGCGTGCACGACCGCGTCGGCGACCACGTGCCGTGGCTGTACATGGGCGCGGCCGACCTGCGTTCCGGTTCGTGGCCACGCACCATCGCGACCGGCACGAAGCTGTGGGTGGCGTCGTGGGGCGCGAACGACGGCTCCTACCCCGGCGACCCGGACCTCGGCGGCGCGTACCCGTCGTGGAGCGCGCACCAGTACACGTCCAACGGCGTGGTGGGCGGGATGCGGGTCGACCTGAACGTGGCACGCCAGGACGCGTTCGACGTCGTGACCCCCGGCGACCCACCGGAGACCCCGCCGCTGCCGAAGACGACGACCGAACAGGACGGTGTGCCGGGCGCGGTGTTCTGGCAGCGCACGCAGAACTGGCTGTCGATGGACTGGGGCTACACCGGACCGATCGACGGCGTGCCGGGGGTCAACACGTACTCGGCTCTGCAGCGGGCCATGCGTGGTTACGGTTACACGGGGCCGGTCGACGGCGTGCCCGGGGTGAACACGTGGGCGGCTGTGCAGCGGCTCGGCGCGCAGTGGGGTTACACCGGTCCTGTCGACGGCGTCATGGGGCCCAACTCGTGGCGCGCGTTCGCCCGCTTCGTCAACCAGGACGTGTACGACTAGCTCTCTGTGTTCGTTGTCCTCATCGGACGTTCTGCTCTGACGAGGTGTTGTCCCCGCCGGACGGGGCTCCTCGCCGGACGGGCCGGTCTCCGGGATGGCCTCTCGGTGGCATCTTCGGTTCTTGGCATGGACTCTGTCGGTGGTCTTCCTGGTGCCACTCAAACGTTGTTGGGTTCTGCACTGGGTCAGGAATCGAGAAGCTCTGTGGTCCTCTCGTTCCTATCGTGGCGGGCATGGTGTTCCAGCGGGTGGTTCCCGCCTCCTACCGGCCGGTGCTCGCCAATCGGCTGTTCCGGCGGCTCACGCTCGGTTTCGGGGTCTCCTACCTCGGTGACGGGATGAGCTTCGTCGCGGTCGCGTGGCTTGCCATCGAGTTGGCGCCCGCGGCGAGCGCGGGGTTGTGGGTCGGGGCGGCGGTGGCCGCGTACACGTTGCCGGGTGTGGTGGGTGCGCTGGTGTTCGGCCGCCGTCTGCGGTGGATGCCCCCGCGGCGGTTGCTGCTCGCCGACAACGTGGCGCGCGGTGTGTTCCTCGGTGCGGTGCCCTTCGCGTGGTTCGCCGGGGTGCTCACGCTGCCGTTGTACGTCGTGCTCCTCGCGGGTTCTTCGCTGCTGCACGCGTGGGGCAGTGCGGGCAAGTACACACTGCTGGCCGAGTTGTTGCCCGCCGAGCAGCGACTCGCCGCGAACACGCTTGTCAGCACGCTCAACTTCGCCGCCACCATCGCGGGGCCCGCGATCGCCGGGGTGCTGGTGCTCCACGTCAGCTCGGCGCTCGTGCTCGGGCTGGACGCGCTCACCTACGTGTTCCTCGCGGTGCTGGTCGCGCGGACCCGGCTCCCGTCGACGGGTCAGGCCTCCCCCGTCGACGGGGACGCGGCGCGCGGTGGGTTCACGTTGCTGCGGTCCCATCCCGAGTTGCTGGGGTTGCTGGCACTCACGTGGTTCTTCAACCTGTTGTACGGCCCGGTCGAGGTCGCCCTGCCGCTCCACGTTCGGGAGCTGGGCGCGCCGGGCGCACTGCTCGGCCTGTACTGGATGCTGTTCGGGATCGGCGCGGTGCTCGGTGGTCTCGCGGTGGGTGCGCTGCGGCGGCTGCCGCTGTGGCCGGTGACGGTCGGCATCGTCATCGCCTGGGGACTGACGTTGCTGCCGTTCGGTTTCGACGCGCCGACGGCTGTCACCGTCGCGTGCTTCACCCTCGGCGGCGCGATCTACGGGCCGTTCGTGGCGCTGTCGGTGACGCTCATGCAGGCGACGTCGCCGCCGCGGCACCTGGCCGCGATGCTCGCCGCCCGCAGCGCGGCGCTCCTCACCGCCTCCCCGCTCGGCGCGGCACTCGGCGGACCGCTCACCGCCCTGCTTGGTCCGCGGTGGACACTCGGGGGTTCCGGGCTGGCCACCGTGGCCCTCGGCGTCATCGCGTGTGTCCTGCTGGCGGCCCGTCGCGCCGGCCGCGCATCATCGCGGTCCTCGACTGCACCACACGCGACGTGAGCGTGTGGTGGAGCCGGACAGGGTTGTGGCGACACTGGATCAGTCGAGGCAGAACTCGTTGCCCTCCGGGTCGGTCATGATGATGTGGCCAAAACCCAGCGGTGGTGCGGGTTCGTGACGCTCGACGCGGGTGGCGCCGTGCGCGACGAGCCGCTCCGCCTCCGCTTCCAGGGCCGCCATCCGCGCGTCGCCCTCGAGGCCCGGTGCGGCACGCAGGTCGAGGTGCACGCGGTTCTTGGCCTGCTTTCCCTCCGGCACCCGCTGGATGAAGATGCGCGGTCCCGCGCCGTCGGGGTCGACGAGTGCCGACGCGTCGTTGCGGCGTTCCGGTGGCACGCCCATCGCTTCGAGGGCCTGGTCCCACGAGTCGAACCCCTTGGGCGGGTCCTGCACCCGGTAGCCGAGTGCCTCGGCCCAGAACGCGGCCAGCGCGGCTGGGTCGGCGGAATCGAAGGTGATCTGTACGTCGCGAGCCATGTCAGTTCGTCTCCCGGGTGTGCGGGTGGAGGTCGCGGAGCAGGCAGACCTCGGACAGATGATGGATCAGCTCACGGTTGATGTGCAGGATCAGCGCCGCGAGCGGGTACTCGGCGTACGGGCCCTCCGCCTCGCCGCACGGGCGGGCGAGCCCGTCCTCGCCGAGGGACTCCACGCCAGCGAGCCACGTCGCGTACTCCTCGTCCAGCTGGGCCAGGGCCTCGGCCGCCGTCGCCGCGTACCGGTACGTGTCGTAGTCGGTGGCCGCGCGGCCGAAGTGCGACGCGCTGCGCATCGCCAGCACTCCGACGATCACGTGCCCGAGGCGCCACGCGATCGTCGTGAACGGTGCCGGGTCGGGCTGCGGGATCGCGAAGTCGATGGTCATCGGCCCTGCCCCGGCCCGCACCGCCGCCGTGCCGGTGTCGCGAGGGCGCACGCTCCAGCTGCCGGGTGCCGGCTCCCAGAAGTACTCGTCGTCGGTGAGCCCGTCGAGCCGGTCGCGGAGCTGCGCGGTCCAGTGCCAGGAGATCTGCTCGCGGAGCAGCGGGTTCCAGATCATGGCGTCAGCCTGGCACCAATAGCGGACAGGAACGGTCCGTGATCCGTGGCACGATGAGCGCCGTGACCGTCGAGGCGACCACCGAACGCGTGCTGCGGCTGCTGGTGCTGCTGCAGCAACGGCCCTCGTGGACCGCCGCCGGGCTCGCCGCCGAGCTGGGCGTCACCGACCGCTCGGTGCGCCGCGACGTGGAACGGCTGCGGTCGCTCGGCTACCCCGTGCACGCGACCGCGGGCGTCGGCGGCGGCTACCAGCTCGGCGCGGGCACCCGGCTGCCACCGCTGCTCCTCGACGACGAGGAGGCGATCGCGACGGCGGTGTCCCTGCGCATGGCGTCGGGCGGCACGGTCGCCGGGGCCGGCGAGGCGGCGCTGCGGGCGCTCACGAAGCTCGACCAGGTGATGCCACCCCGGCTGCGCGCCGAGGTGCGGGCCGTGCACGGCGCGACGGACACCCTCGTCGGCCACGGCGTCGAGATCGACGCGGAGCTGCTGGTGACGCTCGCCCGCGCCTGCCGCGACGCCGTGCGGGTCCGGTTCCGGTACACCGACCGCGACGGCGGCGAACGCGAACGCACGGTCGAGCCGGTGCGCATGGTCGCCACCGGCCGCCGCTGGTACCTGATGGCGTGGGACGTCGACCGCGACGACTGGCGCACCTTCCGCCTGGACCGCATGCACGACGCGGCGGCAACCACCTGGCGCTTCCGCCAGAGGGACCATCCGGACCCGGCCACGTACGTCCAGCGATCCGTTGCCGAGACGCCGTACCCGCACCTGGCCCGGGTACGGCTGCACGCCCACGCCGACCAGGTACGGCAGCTGATACCACCGCAGGCGGGCCGCGTCGAGGACGACCGCGACGGGTGGTGCGTGCTCGTCATCGGCGGCGTGAACCTGGACTGGATGGCCATGCACATAGCCCGGCTCGGCTTCGAGGCGGAAGTGCTGGCACCTCCGGAGCTGCGGGAGGCCGCGGCCCAGTTGGCCCGCCGGCTCGCCGCCCTGGCCGACCCCGGAAGCCGAGCCACGTGACGACCGCGGCGCTGACGAGCTATCCCGACCGGACCGAGCCGGACCGCGACAGCGCCATCCCGCCGAAGGCCATGCCGAGGCCTCCCAGTAATACCGCCAGGAAGGCCCCGACCACTCCGTTGCCGGTGCCGGGCCCACCGTCGGCGGTGATCAGCGACAGCACACCGGCGAACGCGGCGATCAGTCCCGAGACCAGCGCCACCACGCCCCCGCGTCTGGCGAAGCGCGCACCGCCCCGGCGAGCCCGGACCTGTGCCAGCCCGCCGACGACCGCGCCGAACAGGCCCAGCAGCGCGGCCGACGTGGCCACGAGCCGTCCCGAGGTGAGGCCGTAGGAGTCGGCGAGGACGAGCAGTTCTTGCGCGGCCATGAGGTGTTCCTTTCTGCCATGACTGGACGCCGTCGAGCATGTCCCGCGCACCCCCTGGCCGTCGTCGTCCGGACGCAGACACTTCGCGCTGCCGCGGACGGCGCAGAAACGGCGAAAGTACTGCGGGCGCAGTAGTTGATCGATGATCCGCGTGCGGGATTCGCCCGGCGGTCCACCTGGCTAGTGTTCAGCGCATGAACAAGGGCCGGATCGCTGACTGGGCGATCGCCGTCGGCATGACGGCGATCCTCCTGGCGACCGCGCTGTCCGGGCAGAACTCCGGCTGGGGCTTCGAGGTGCTCGGCTACGTGTCCCTGGTGGCCGGGGGCATGTCCCTGGTCGCGCACCGCCAGCTGCCGGTCTTCGTGTTGTACCTGACGGGGATGAGCGCACTGCTGTACCAGGGGTTCGGCCTGGACGTGCCCGCCCTCGCGTACCTGTTCGCCGTGTACTCGGCCTTCCGGGCGGGCCACCGCCTCGCCACGGTCGCGGTCACGGTGCTCCTGCTGGCCGGCATCCCGGTCGCGCTCCTGCTCTCCCAGTACCAGTGGGACGTCACCGAGGCGGTCGTGCACACCAGGGACGTGCTGCAGCTCGCGTGGCTGGTCGCCGCGGCCGCGGCCGGCGAGGCGGTGCGGCAGGCCGAGCGCAGGGCGGACGAGGCCGAGCGCACCCGCGAGGAGACCGCGCGCCGCCGCGCCGACGAGGAGCGGCTGCACATCGCGCGGGAGCTGCACGACTCGCTCACCCACCAGATCTCCGTCATCAAGGTGCAGGCCGAGGTCGCGGTCCACCTGGCCAGGAAACGAGGTGACCCGGTACCCGACGCCCTGCTGGCCATCCGGGACGCGGGCCGCGAGGCGGCCAGGGAACTGCGCGCGACGCTGGAGGCGCTGCGCGACGACGACGAACACCCGCGACACGGGCTCGACGACATCCCGGAACTGGTGCGCCGGGCCCGGACGGCGGGCCTCGACGCGACCCTGACGATCGAGGGCAACCGCGGCGACGTGCCCGCCACAGTGGACCGGACCGGCTACCGGATCGTCCAGGAGTCCCTCACCAACATCAGCAGGCACGCCGCGGCCGCGACCGCGTCGATCAGGATCGACTACCGCCAGGACACCCTGGTCATCCACGTCGACGACGACGGCAAGGCCGTGTCCGGCGCCGAGCCGGTGCCCGGTGTCGGGCTGCTCGGGATGCGCGAGCGCGTCACCGCCCTCGGCGGTCGCTTACAGGCGGCCCCGCGCAGCGAGGGCGGCTTCTCCGTCCACGCCGAACTCCCCGTGGACCAGACATCGTGATCCGCGTCCTGCTGGTCGACGACCAGCCCCTCATCCGCAGCGGTTTCCGCGCACTGCTCGACGTCGAGGACGACATCAAGGTGGTGGCCGAGGCCGCGGACGGCAGCGAGGGCGTGGCGCTGGCCAGGGAACACCTGCCCGACATCGCGCTCATCGACATCCAGATGCCGGTCGTGGACGGCATCGAGGCCACCCGGCGCATCGCGGCGGACCCGGCCCTGGCCGGGGTGCACGTGGTCATCCTGACCAACTACGGCCTCGACGAGTACGTCTTCAACGCGCTGCGCGCCGGCGCGGCAGGCTTCCTGGTCAAGGACATCCAGCCGGAGGACTTCCTGCACGCGGTGCGGGTCGCCGCCCGTGGCGACGCGCTGCTGGCCCCGGCGATCACCCGCAAGCTGATCGACCGGTACGTCACCCAGCCGCCGGTCCCCACGACCGGGCTGAAGGAGCTGACCAACCGCGAACGCGAGGCCGTCGCCCTGGTCGCCCAGGGCCTGTCCAACGACGAGATCGCCGCCCGCCTGGTGATCAGCCCCCTGACCGCGAAAACCCACGTCAACCGCGCGATGACCAAGCTCCACGCCCGGGACCGCGCCCAACTCGTGGTCGCCGCCTACGAATCAGGCCTGGCGGCACCGCAACAGCGGCATCACACGTAGCGGTTGCGGCCCGCCAGACCGCCGAACACCGACTGACCCACCATGACGACGGTGACCATGACCAGCGGGATCGTCCAGGCGGCCGTCAGGTCGTGCAGCAGCCCGAACAGGAGCGGGCCGGGAGCGGCGATGAGGTACCCGAATCCCTGCGCCATCCCCGACAGCGACGCGGTGTCCGCGCCGTCGCGGGCCCGCAGCGCGACCGTGGTCAGCGCGAGCGAGAACACGCTCATCCCGACGCCGACGAGGATCGCCCACAGCAGGGGCGCGGCCGACGGGGCGACGGTCAGGCCGACGGTGCCCACCACCCCGATCGCGCCGAGGCCGACGATCCACCACGTCTGGCTGCCCTGCCGGGCGGCGATCGCCGGGACGACCAGGCTGATCGGCACGGCCAGCAGCGACATCAGGCCCTGCAGCAGGCCCGCGTCGCTCCTGCTCACGCCCGCGTCCATCAGCACCTGCGGGAACCAGCCCATGACGATGTACGCGACGTACGCCTGCAGCCCGAAGAAGACCGTCACGATCCACGCCAGCGGGCTGCGCAGCAGCGAACGACCGCGTTCCTGGCGAGCGGTACCCGCGCCACCACGCAGACGGCGAAGGACCAGGAGCCACACGACCAGCGCGGCGACCGCCAGCACCGCCCAGCCCGCCCACGCCGCACGCCAGCCGCCGAGCAGGTCGTCCATCGGTGGGGTGGCCGCCGAGCCGAACGCGGCGCCCCCCTGCAGCGCCGCGGTGTACACGCCGGTCATCAGGCCGACCCTGGCCGGGAAGTTGTCCTTCACCACCACGGGAATGAGCACGTTCGCCAGCGCGATGCCCGCGCTCGCGACCAGGGTGCCGCCGAGCACGACCAGCGGGCCGTCGAGCACCCGGACCACGAGACCGACCGCGAGCACACCGAGCGCGAGCGCCACGGCCGCGCCGATGCCCACCCGGCGGGCCAGCGCGGGTGCGGCAAGCCCGGCTACGGCGAAGCACAACCCGGGCATCGTGGTGAGCAGCCCCGCCCAGGTCGCGGTGGCACCGAGGTCGGCCTGCGCCCTGTCCAGCAGCGGGCCGACGCTGGTCACGGCAGGTCGCAGGTTCAGCGCGGCGAGCACGACGGCCACCGCGAGCAACGCCCCGCCCGTGACGGCGACCGGCGCCGCGACACGCGAACGTTCCAGCTGAGGCTTTACGGGCACACCCAGTACTATAGGCAAACGTAGGATGATTGGTTGAAAGGATGTCCCTGTGCCGCTCGCCACTACGAGACGTGCCGGCCTGGTCGACCAGGTCATCGAGCAGCTGCGGGACGCGGTCCGGCAGGGCGAGTGGCGCATCGGCACGCGCATCCCGACCGAACCGGAACTCGTCGCGACCCTCGGCGTGGGGCGCAACACCGTCCGCGAGGCGGTGCGGGCGCTGTCGCACAGCGGGCTCCTGGAAGTGCGGCAGGGCGACGGCACCTACGTGCGTGCCACGAGCGAGGTGTCGGGTGCGATCCGCAGGCTGTGCGGCACCGAGCTGCGGGAAGCGCTGCAGGTCCGGCGCATGCTCGAAGTGGAGGGCGCCCGCCTGGCCGCGACCGCGCGCACCGAAGAAGAGCTGGCCCGGCTACGCGAACTGCACGACCAGCGCGACGCCGCACAACGCGAAGCCCGGTTCGACGACTTCGTCCACGCCGACGCGGAGTTCCACCTCGCCGTCGTGCGGTGCGGGCACAACGCGCTGCTGACCGAGCTGTACCGCGGCCTGACCGAGGTGGTCACGGCCTCGGTCGCGGCCACCGCCAACGAGAAACTGGGCCCCGCCGAACGCATCGAGCACCACGGCATCCTGAACGCCATAGCCGACCGCGACCCCGCCCGTGCCGCGGTGGAGGCGGCGGAGTTCCTGGACGAACTGCTGGCGGGGCTGGACAGCTGACACGGGTCCGCCGCGGCGGACCCGTGTCAGTGCGCGTTCAGAGATCAGAACGGCGACTTGCCACGCCCCTGACGACCGGCCTGCGCGCTCTTCCCCATCGCCTTCTGGGACTGGGAGAACGGCTTGCGCAGCCAGCGCCCCAACGGGCCGGGGGCCTTGCCTGCCACGGCACCGCCCGCACCCGCGGTCTTCTGCGCCCCACGCTCCGGCCCCCGCGACAGCCGAGGCACGACGAACGCCAGCACCAGCAACAACACACAGACACCGATGACGATTCCGACAACCATTGCGACAACTCCCTTCCCAGAAGGACTACCCGCAACCGGGTGACCCCATGCACGGAATGATCACGAGTTCCGGTCGGCCGCCAGGTCCCGCTCAACGGAGAGCGCTGGCACGTAAGCTGTACGTGCGAAAGGATGGTGCCCGTGCCCGAACCGATCCTGGTGTCCATCGCCGCCGCGCTTGCGGCCAAGTCGGCGACGTCGCTCTACGAGTTGGTGAAACGGCGGTTCGCCGGCCGGCAGGAGGCCGAGGCGGCGCTCGAGGCGGCGGACGGCGCCCAACCGGACTCACCCGAGGTGGTGGCGCTGGCAGATCGGCTGGCCGAGGAGGAGACCCAGGACCCCGCGTTCGGGGTGGAGCTGCGGCAGGTGTGGCAGCAGACCAGCGCGAGCGGCGACGGTGTGGTCAACCAGATCACCGGGAACGTGTCGGGCAAGGTCGTGCAGGCGCGCGACATCGAAGGCGGCATCAGCTTCTGACACCGTGTGGGTGAAGAGATGGCAGTACCGAAGGTGTTCGTCTCCTACGCACACGAGTCCGGCGCGCACAAGGCACAGGTACTCGCCTTCGCCACCTTCCTGCGCGACGCCGGCATCGAGGTCGTGCTGGACGCCTGGTCGGACGACGCCAGGCAGGACTGGTACGCGTGGGCCATCCGGGAGATGACCGCCGCCGACCACGTCCTCGTCATCGCGTCGGAGCGGTACCGGGTGACCGGCGACGGGAACGGTCCGAACCTCGAGAACCGCGGGCTGCAGGCGGAGGCCGCGCTCCTGCGGGAACTCGTCCACGCCGACCGCGCCACCTGGCTCCCCAAGGTCCTGCCCGTCGTCCTGCCCGGCCACACCGTCGACGAGATCCCGCTGTTCCTCCAGCCGCACACGGCGAGCCACTACCTCGTGACCTCGATCGACACCACCGGCACCGAGGAGCTGCTGCGGGTGGTCCTGCGCCGATCCCGCCACCTCGTGCCGGAGGCCGGCGCCGCGCGACCCGCGCCGCCGGAGCCCGCACAGGTGCGCGACGCACTCGAACGGGCCCCGGCGGTCAACCAGATCAACGGCACGGTCCACGGCAAGGTCATCCAGGCCGACACCATCATCGGCGACATCCACCTCTGACCGGCAGCCGCCGGTGGAGCGCGCGCCGGACCGGCTACTCCACGAGCTTCCCGGTGCTGGACACCTCGCGGATGAGCCCGGCGATCTCCTCCGGCACCGGAGGAACGGGTTCCCGCTCGATCCGGCCGGGACCAGCCCAGACCAGGTTCACCCGCATCGACTCGTCGAGGTGCGGGTGGTCGGTCCGGTTGTGGCAGCCACGGGTTTCGCGGCGCTCGAGCGCCGCCTCCAGGGTCGCGCGGGCGGCGAGCGCGGCGGCCTTGAGGTCGAACGCGTGCGCGAGGTCCTGGAACCCCGCGAGGTCCGGGTGGACGCCGACGTGCGTCATCCGGTCCTCGACCTCGTCCAGTTCGGACAGACCGGCCCGCAGCCCGGCCTCGTCGCGGACGACGCCCGCGTGCTCGGTCATCGTGTTCCGCAGGGCCCGCTGCAGGGCGCGGACGTTCTCCGGCCCGTCGGCGGCGAGCAACTCGTCGACCTCGCCGCGCGCGTCCGGCAACGCGGCGCGCGACCGCTGCTGCGCGGGCAGTTCCATGGAGTACGTCGCCGCCGCCGCGCCGACGAGCCTGCCGTAGACGAGCAGCTCGGTCAGGGAGTTGCCGCCGAGCCGGTTCGCCCCGTGCAGCCCGCTCGCGGCCTCGCCGATCGCGTACAGGCCCTCGACGTCCGTCCCGTGGTCGTCGGGCCGGACCCACACGCCGCCCATGGAGTAGTGCGCGGTCGGCGCGATCTCGACGGGGTCGCGGGTGATGTCGAGCATCTGCAGCTCCAGCAGTGTCTGGTAGACCCTCGGCAGCCGCTGCGTGATCGTCTCCCGCGCCAGGTGCGACACGTCGAGCCACACCCCGCCGTTCGGTGTGCCGCGGCCCTCCTTGATCTCCGTGTACGCGGCGAGCGCCACCCGGTCCCGTGTGGACAGTTCCATCCGCTCCGGGTCGTAGCGCGCCATGAAGCGCTCGCCCAGCGCGTTGCGCAGCTGCCCGCCTTCCCCGCGCGCCGCTTCCGACACCAGCGTGCCCGCCGCGTTCTCGGGCTCGAGCAGACCGGAAGGGTGGAACTGCACCAGCTCGGGGTCGCGGATGCGGCCGCCGGCCAGCACGGCGAGCCGGAACGAGTCGCCGGTGTTCTCGTCGCGCCGCGAGGACGTGCGGCGCCAGATGCGGGTGTGCCCGCCCGCGGCGAGGATCACCGCGTCGGCCCGGATCACGTGCCGGGCGCCGGTGTCCAGGTCGAAGCCGTACGCACCGAACACCACGTTGTCCCGCACCAGGATCCGCGTGATGTAGAGGTTGTCGAGCACCGGGACCTTCAGCTGCGCGGCCCGGTTCACGAGCGTTCGCTGGATCTCCAGCCCGGTGTAGTCCCCCGCGAACGCGGTGCGCCGGTAGGTGTGCGCGCCGAAGAACCGCTGCGAGATCCGCCCGTCGGCCTCACGGGCGAACGGCATGCCCCACCGCTCCAGGTCCCGGATGCCGCGCGCGGCGTTCTCGGTGACGATCCGCACGGTGTCCGGGTGGGCGAGGAAGTAGCTCTCCTTGATGGTGTCGGCGGCGTGCTGCTGCCACGTGTCCGCCGCGTCCATCGTCGCGAGCGCCGCGTTGATGCCTCCGGCGGCGAGGGTGGTGTGCGCGTCGGCCTTCGGGCGTTTGCCGACGACGAGCACGTCGACGCCGCGCTCGGCCAGCTCGATCGCGGCCCGGAGCCCGGCCCCACCGGTGCCGATGACCAGGACCGAGGCCGCGATCTGCTGTTCCTGTGTCACTTGACCGGCGGGTTGGCCGGCAGCCAGTCCGCGAGGCGGGTCCCGGCCAGCTGGGCGCCCGGTCCCGGCAGCAGGCCGTCCTTGCCCGGCTTCGCCCCGAAGTAGCGGGCCTCGTCGTCGGTCACGACCGTCCTCGGGTCCGCGCGGAACGCCAGTCCCTGGCGGATCCATTCGTCCATCGTGAGCACCTCGGGCCCGGCGATCTCGATGGTGGCGTTGAGCGGTTCCCCGGCCGCGGTCCGCGCCACCACGGTGGCGACGTCCTGCGCCGCGATCGGCTGCACACCCGCCGCGGGCAGGCGGACGGTGCCGCCGTCGGTGGCGGAGTGGGCGATCCCGCCGACGAACTCGAGGAACTGCGTCGCGCGCACGATCGAGTACGGGATCCCCGACTCCTTGATCAGGTCCTCCTGCACGACCTTCGCCCGCAGGTAACCGGCCTCCGGCAGCCGGTCGCTCCCGACGACCGACAGCGCGACGTAGTGGCCCACACCGGCGTCCCGGCCCGCGCCCGCGATGTTCCCGGTCGCGGTGCGGAAGAACGCCAGCACGTCGTCGTCGGCGAACGACGGCGAGTTCGACACGTCGACCACCACCTGCGCGTCCCGCAGGACCTCCTTGAGCCCTTCTCCGGTGAGCGTGTTCACGCCGGAGGCCGGCGAGGCCGCGACCGCCTCGTGCCCGTGCTCGGACAGCATGCGCACGACCTTCGACCCGATGAGGCCGGTACCGCCGATGACAACGATCTTCATGATGCGCCTTTCCTGGAAGTACGTCGGACAACCAGCTAAGACAGGGCAGCCCCGCGTTCTGTGACAGCGGCGCCGAAAGGGCAACTGGGATTGGTCGCGCGTCACCGCGCCGGCGCGCTACGGTCCGAAGGTGAGGTTCGCCAGCGCCCTGCTCGCCGTCCTGCTCACCTCGGGTCTCGTCGCGCCCACCACCAGTGCGGAACCCGCCGCTGCCGTCGTGGACTGGACCGGGCCGCTGAGCACGCGCGGCCGGTACGTCGTCGACGCGGACGGCGACCGGTTCAAGCTGAAGTCCGCGAACTGGCACGGCGCGAGCGGCACGTGGACCGGCTCGGGCGACGTCGGCGATCCCGCGCACCACCACGCGGGCGAGCAGGCCTTCCAGACCCCGCTCGGCCTGGACCGGGCGCCGGTCGACGCCATCATCGACGGGTTCGCCGATCTCGGGCTCAACAGCGTGCGCCTGCCGTTCTCCAACGCGATGATCCACGACACCCGTCCGGTGCCGGACCTGCCCGCGAACCCGGGGCTGGGCGGGAAGACGCCGCTGCAGGTGTACGACGCGGTGGTCGAACGGCTGACCGCGCGCGGGTTCGCGGTGATCCTCAACAACCACACGACGACGTCCCGCTGGTGCTGCGGCCTGGACGGCAACGAACGCTGGAACACGAGCCAGTCCGAACAGCAGTGGCAGGACGACTGGCTGTTCATGGCGCGCCGGTACGCGGCGAACAAGCGGGTGGTGGGCGCGGACCTGTACAACGAGGTGCGGCGCAACGCGCTGGACGACCCGAACTGGGGCTGGGGCAACGACAAGGACTGGCAGCGCGCGAGCCAGCGGGTCGGCGACCGGATCCTGACGGAGGCCAACCCGGACCTGCTGATCATCGTGGAGGGCATCAACTGGACGGGCCTGCCGGTGGACGGCTTCCCGCACGGCAGGCCGACACTGGAACCCGCCCGCACGCTGTCCCACACGCTCGTCGACTCCGGCAAACTGGTCTACGCGGCGCACTTCTACGGCTACACGGGCCCCAACCACTCCGGCGCGACGGGCATCGGCGAGACGAGTGACCCTCGGTACCAGGACCTCAGCCAGCAGGAGTTGCGGGACGTGCTGTACCGGCAGGCGTTCTTCGTCTCCTCGGAGACCGGCAAGCACTTCACCGCACCGCTGTGGATCAGCGAGTTCGGTGTCGGCGGCCGGAACAACACCGACCCGAAGTCCCGCGCCTGGTTCGAGACCTTCGTCGACTACCTGGTGTCGACGGACACGGACTTCGCCTACTGGCCGGCGGTCGGCTTCCACACCGGCGGGTCGGGCGACGGCTGGTCGCTGCTGGCGTGGGACACGGCGGGCACCCGCATCGACGTGTACTCCGACTGGCGTGCGGCGGCGTGGACGAGGCTGGCGACGGCCACCGGCCGCACGGGCCAGATCCCGGCGACCGAACGCTGGTCGATGCTGAACCTGGACTACGCGGACTTCCAGCAGTCCCGGACGGTGCGGGCGCTGCCGGACTGGAACTCGGGCGCCCGCAAGGGTGTCTGCCCGGACGGGCAGCGCGTGATCGGCCTTGCCCACACCGGAAACCGGGGCCTGTGCACCGGATCGTGGCCCACCCCGGCCGGTTTCGCGGTGGTCCGCGACGAGTCCCATGTGGACACCGACTGGGCGAGTGGCTACACGAAGGTCCAGTGCCCACCGGGCCACTACCTGGTGGGCTACAGCGTGACGGGGGCGGCGTTCTCGGCCGCACTGTGCGGAAAGTCCCCCACTCCCCTGAGCCGCACTGGCCGCACGGTGTGGTTCGACCGCGGCGACAACCGCCCGGCAGGCGCTCCGGGCGGCGACTTCGCGTCCGGTCACCACAAGGGCCAGTGCACGGCCGGCGAGTACGTGGCCGGCGTCGCCTACACCGGCCGGATCGGCTCCGGGAAAACCCCGGACGCCGTGCTCTGCCGCGTCATCTGACTGATGTCCCAGCCGGAACACGGCGCCTTCCCGGCACACGACGACTACGTTGTCGGACATGGACAAAGCGCGGGCCATTCAGTTGGTGCTGGAACGGATCCGGACCGACGGCGACGACTACCCCACGGACGACCTGACGGCGGCCCCGTTCGACGGCGGTTGGTGCGTGTACGCACCGGTGATGATCGCCGACGACGCGCCGGACAGTCTCGTGACGCGGTCGGTGTTCCTGGTGAGCGGGACCGGCCGCGTCGAGCAGGTGACGTCCGACGCACCGGTGGCCGACGCGACCCTGTGGTTCGAGGAGTCGTGCATCTGGTTCAGCGCGAGCGCGGGCCCCGGGGAGTGGTCACCGGACACCGGCCTGCCCTCGCACCCGGACCTCGGCGGGTCGTCCCGCCCGCGCCCACCCGCCGACTACGACCGCGCGGCCGTCGACGTGCTGGCGCGGGCACTGACCAACGAACGCGACTTCAGTGGCTGGCTGGGCGATCGCCTGCGTGACCTGGCCGACCTCCTCGGCGGCGGCAGCCGTCTGGTCGCACGGAGCCCGCACGGACTGGCGGCCGGCCACGTGCGAGAGCTCCTCGAGCCGTACGACGAGGAACGCCCCGAGGTGTGGCGCACCTGGCCCAGGATCGACACGGCGGGCCTGCCCGAGGTGGACACCACAGGGTGGGTGCTCACCCCGTTCGCGACGATGGTCCAGTTCCTGGAGGAACTGGAGGAACAGGACGACGCGCAGGCCGTGGCCGACACGTTCGCCGAGCAGGCCGAGCGCGCCCCCCGATGGCGGGCCTGCGGTGTGGCCGACCTGATGCCGCAACTGGTGGCACTGCGGCGCACCACCTGGTTGGACAACTGGCTCGACTCCCTGCGAGAACTGTCCGCCGAGACCGCCGACGACCCTGCCGACGACTTCCCGCGCATGCTGATGACCGAGCCCACCCCCGAAGACCCGGACGTGGACGCCCTGCTCCGCATCGCCATCGCCGCCACCCAGAACAACCGCGAGGTCATGGACATCGACGCGGCGACGACAGCGGCATACCGCCGAGTCCTGGACCGCATGGGCCTGCCGTTCGAGAACTACGGCTACGAAGCCATGTTCGAGTAGCGACAAGCCGCGGAGAAGGGCAGCCACCACGCTCAGGCAGGCAAACCCCACGTCCCCTTGGGGGGCATGGGCGACTGGGTAGCGGTCTCATCGGTGGTCGGCCGGGCACCACCGGTGAACCGGACCAGCGCCTCCCCGTGCTCGACCCGCCCGGGGAACACGTCCCCGGCGATCAGCCGCGTCAGATCGGCCAGCGGCAACTCCGCACGAGAACCCACCAGGATGAAGTTCCCGAACCGCCGCCCCCGGAACACGGTCGGCTCAGCGAGCACACAAACCCGCGGGAACACCGCGAGCACAGTAGCCACCTGCGCCCTGACGAACGACAGCTGCCCGCCATCCGCGATGTTGGCCGCGTAAACCCCGTCCGGGCGCAGGGCCCTGGCCACCGACGACACGAACTCCACCGAAGTCAGGTGAGCCGGTGTGCGAGCCCCGGCGAACACGTCGGTGACGACGAAGTCGAACGCGTCCGACGGCGCGCGCGCCAGCACGGCACGCGCGTCACCGTGCCGGACCTTGAGCCGCCACGCCCGGTCGACGGGCAACCGGGCCCGCACCAGCTCGATCAACGCGGCGTCGACTTCGACCACCTGCTGCGAGGAACGGGGCCGGGTGGTGGCGATGTAGCGCGGCAGCGTCAACGCGCCGCCACCCAGGTGCAGGGCCCGCAGCGGCACCCCTGGTGGCGCGACGAGGTCGGTCACGTGCGCGAGCCGGCGCATGTACTCGAACTCGATCCGCGCGGGATCGTCGAGGTCCACATGGGACTGGGGGGTGCCGTTGACGCACAGCGTCCACGCGTCCGGCACGTCCCGGTCCGCCACCAGCTCCGCGTAGCCCGAATCGACCTCCTGGGTCACGGTCTCGTCGGTCCTGCGGCTACGTCCCACGCCACCAACCTAGTGCCGGGGGGAATCGGTGGCGCGGGCGTGTGCGTCCTGGCCGGGCAGCCTGCGCGGCGGACCCGCGGCTCAGCCGGATCGGGGCAGCCGGTCGTTGATGGTGCCCGCCATCGCCTCGGCCTCCGCGCAGTTCTCCGCCGGGGTGGCCCCCTCCCGCTCGATGTACAGCTCCACCGACTCGACCCACTGCCCTTCGTCGCCGATGCGGCGGTACGCGATCTCGACCTGACAGGAGTCCGGCCAGCCGCTCGTGCCCTCCTGCACGAACGCCGCCCGCGTGCCGACCGTGATCTCCCGCCGCTCGTCCGAGGTCATCGGCCAGTCGTCGCGGTCGAAGGCGATGTGCACCTCCTTGGGCCCGTACAGCCAGTCGCACTCCCATGCCGCGTAGGTCGGCTCGCCGGTGACCTCCTTGCCGAGCGAGGCCACGACGTCCGCCGGGCCGAGCAGTGAGCAGGCGTCGACGTTGGCGAGGGAGTCGGCGGGGTGCGGGCGTGGCAGCCGCGGGATCTGCCCGCGGTTCAGCACCTCGACCGCGTGGACGATCGCCTGGTCGGCCACCTCGCACAGCGGCGCGGACCAGCCGCTCCAGTGCGTCACGCCGATGGTGAACACGTTGCCGTCCGGGAGGGTCACGTACCTGCCGCAGTCACCGTCCGCCACCGGCGTCTGCTCTGGCACCTCGATCTTGCCGGGCGCCGGCTTCCACAGCGGTTCGAAGCCCGGCAGCTCGAGGAACCCCCGGACGTCGATCACGTCCTCGTCGCTGTCGTTGCGGCGGATCAGGACGTGGCAGTCGTTGAAGCGCCCGCCGTCCCGGGCGAGGCTGGGTTCCCCGAACGCGCGGAACCTGTCGAGGTCGAACATGCCGCACGGGTCGGCGGTGCGGGGGTCGCCGGTGGTGTCGGCGGTGATCGAGTCGTCGGGCCAGAACACGACCGCGCCGGCCGCCACGACGGCCGCGGCCGTGAGCGCACCGACGGCGATCACCCTGCGCGACCGGCGAAACCGGCGCGGGGGCGCGTCGCGGACGGTCGTCCCCGCGAGGGCCGCGAGCATCCGCGCCGCGTCCTGCGCGGACGGCCGCGCCGACGGTTGCCGCGCGAGCAGCGCGTCGAGCACCGGCGCCAACGCGCCCGCCGCGCGCGCCGGTGTCAGCTCGAACGCCGCCGCCCGCCGCAGCTGCCGGAACGGCGTGTCCCCGTCACCCCACGGCGAACCACCCTCCACCGCGGCGAACAACGTGGCACCCAGGGAGAACATGTCGGCGGCGGCCGAAGCCGAGGTGACGCCGTCGGCCACCTCCGGCGCCAGGTAGCCGGGGGTGCCGACGACGTGCGCGTCGGTGCCGGTCTCGTCCGCCCACCTGGCGATCCCGAGGTCGGTCAGCTTCGCCGTGCCGTCCTCGGTGACGAGCACGTTGCCCGGTTTGATGTCCCGGTGCACCATGCCCCTGGCGTGCATGGCCGCCAGCGCGCTCGCGAGCTGGGTGCCGATGGCGGCCGCGGCCGCCCCGGGCAGCGGACCGGTGTCGTCCAGGATCGCGGCGAGACTGCGGGCAGGCAGGTACTCCATCACGAGCCAGCGGTCGTGCTCGTGGACGACCGCGTCGAACACGGTGACCACGTTCGGGTGCTGCAGGCCCGCCCCGAGCCGCGCCTCCCGCCGGATCTGGCCGCCGTCACCCGACTGCGACCGCTTGAGCGCCACGACCCGCCCCAGCTCCAGATCGGTGGCCAGCCACACGACCCCCATCCCCCCGGCACCGAGCTTCTCGTCCAGCCGGTACCGCTGCGCGATCAGTGTGTGACCCACGGGGAGGGAGCTTACTGAGCGCGATGGAACCCAGGTGTCACAGTTCCGTCGTGCTGCGCCCCGCATACGGACCCACCCGATCGAGGGACTGTGTAACCCCGGGCCACCACGACGCGATGCCCTGGTTGGGATCCATCCACAGTAGACAAGGCAGGAACGTGAACAACGTCGTGAAGGGCTTCGCGCTCGCAGTGTGCGCCGTGGCGAGCCTCGCCGGCTGCGCCGACACCAGCACCGGCTCCGGCTCCGGCGAGAACGCGCCGAGACTGCCCGCCGCGGCGAGCAACGACGACGGCGCCCCGGCGGCGGCTAAGCAGCAGACGAACAAACGCGGATTCATCGTCAAGCAACTGGGCGAACAGGCGTGTTTCGGCGGGGCGAGCAAGAACTGCGAGGGCGGGGTGTCGTTCGCGATCGACAAGGTCGAGGTGGACCCGCCGTGCACCGAGTTCGGCTCCCACCCGGACAACGGGCACACGCTCATCCTTCACTTCCGCATCGCGACCGGCGACGACGCGAACGTGGTCGACCAGATCAGCGGGGTCATCAACCCGTTCAGCTTCGTGGAGATCGGCAAGGACGGCGTGACCCGCGACACCAGCTTCGGCATGTGCGCGGACCCGTCCACGAACCAGCTGCCGGACACCTACGGCCCGAACCAGCAGTACCAGGGCGTGATGGACCTCGAGGTTCCAGAGGCCTCCGGAACCATCGCACTCCAGTTGACGGCCGCGGAAGAGGACGGTCAACGTGGCTGGGAGTGGGCCTACCCGGCCTGACGGTCAGCTTCGGTCTTCGTGGTCTGCCCGACCGCCGACCCGATCAGCACAGACGTGAACCGGCCCGTTCAGGTTTGTGCCTGCCGCTGTCGCCCACGCCGCGCAGGTGGTCGGCGAAGGCCTCGTCCCGCCCGTCGGCGAGGAACTCGTCGACGGCACTCGTGAGCTCCGGCACAGCGCCGGGCTGTCGTCGGGCATCGCGATCCCGTACCGCTCGTCGTGCACCGGGTAGTGGGACGGGCCGTTCCGCCACACCGCGGGCTGCGCCATGGCGCCGAACTCGCGGGTGTAGGTCGTCAGCAGCGACAGGTCGGTCACCACTCCCAATGACCGCCGTGTCCGTCCGGTCGGCGAAGCGGCGGGAGCATTCGGCCTGGTCGGCGACGATGCCCTGCCCTTCGAGGTAGTCCTGAGCGGTGGTCCCGTTGCTCACACAAACGTTGCCGACGGGGATTGCGGGCTGACCGACCAGCTTGTCCGGCGAGTACATGCCACCGGAGTGGTCGAGGAAGTACGGCCCCGCGAAGTCGACCGCGTCCAGCCGCTTCCAACCTGGCCAGGGCCACGTCGAAACCCTATGGCTCGTCGCGTGGGTAGCTCCAGCCGGGCAGCCCTCGGTGCGAGACCGGACACGGCCGTCGCGGTGAGCCAGCCGAGCGCGCCGATGACCAGGCCCGCGATCACGGCGTGCGGGAAGTACCACCCGGCCAGCCACAGGGTGAGCGCACCGGCCACGACCCCGGCCAGGCCCACCGCCACCCACCACCGGTCGGGCCACCGGTCGGGCAGCGCCCGCCGGGGCGGGGGTTTGCCTACCGGCAGCCGGACCTGGTCGTCGGGACGGCAGATCCACGCGGTCGCCTCGGTGCCCCAGCTCGTTCGGCAGGCATTCGGCAAGCCGTTCGCCGCACGCATCCGGCGGGGCGAGGAGGAGCAGACCGTCGCCGCGGTCCTCGTGGTGGCAGTTCTCCCACACCAGCCCGCAATGTTCGACGGCTTTCCGCACCAACGGGTGCAGCGCCTCGTGAATCCTGCGCTGGTGCGCCGCGTCCCGGTGACGGAACTTCTCCACATCGACAGCGATGATTGTGTGGTACCTGGTCGCTCACCACGCCCATAAGGTGGACACGGAAGGGAGGCCGGCGATGTCGACCTGGATGCGGGTGCTGGTGGCGGCGGTGACGCTGACGCTGTCGGCCGGCTGCGTGGGCGACAGCGAGGGCGCGCCACCCACACAGACCACCCCGACGAGCACGAGCACGAACACCGAAAGCGGAACGCCCGGCGCCGCCGTGGACACCGACCCGTACGACACGGTCCGCCACGTGTACCGGGGCGTGGCCGCGAACCTGCCGGACGAGGTGTGCGCACGGTTCACCACGGAGGCGGCCAGACAGTTCGCGGGCCAGTGGCAGGCCGAGTCCTGCACCACCGTCGTGACCCTGCTGCACCACGGCCGGGTCGGGGATCCGGAGGCCTACGCGAACACGAACTTCGGCTATTTCACCGCCGGTGACGGCGACACCCACGCCGAGATCGACTCGTGCGAGTTCGAGGTGCTGGGCGGCCCGCAGCTCGGCGTGTTCGTGCTGGACCGGAACGCCTCCGACACGTGGCTGATCACCGCCCACCGAATGGACGAGTGCGACCGCTGAACCGGCTCGTGCCCGCCGCCGCGGCGCTGAGTCCACAGGCGCCTTCCCAGACTTACCAAAAGATATCGATTTCTCGCTACCTTGTGTAGCGTCTCGATGACAACCAGTCGAGCTTCGGGGAGCGGGCATGCGGCGAGACGACGACACCGCGCCGACTTCGTCTCGCGGGTTCAGCCGCGCGACGTTCCTCAGGGGCGCCGCCGGGGCGGCGCTCGGCCTGCTCGCGGGCGCGGACGCGGGCAACGCCGTCGCCTCGGGCAGGGCCGCCGCAGGCCATCGGGCCGGGTACGTCAAGGACCTCACCGGTGAGGAGACCGCCCGGTTCGGTTTCCGCGGCACCGATCTCGGGTTCACCGCGCGGACCAACCACGGCTACTGCATCACGATCTTCGGGGACACGTTCGACCAGCCGGTGCCCCAGAACAGCACCGGCTGGCGGTCGCCGGTCGGGCTGCGACAGTCGAACACGGACATCCACACCGGCATCCGGTGGGACAACTGCATCGGCGGTGGCCGCGCGAAGGAGCTGATCCCGTACGTCCACACCGATCCGAACGTCGCGCGGCACACCCCCGGCCTGGTCGTCACCGAGATCCCCAACGACCTGATCCACCTCCCCGACGGCCGCTACATGATGACCACCTTCGGTGTGCGCGACTGGGCGATCCCGGACCAGGGCGGCACACCGAGCCCCGGCGGCAGCTGGCGCACCTGGTACTCCCGCCAGTGGACGTCGACCGAGACGCACGCCGAGAACTGGACGACCACCTGGAACCTGGAGACCAACCGCGAGAACATGGACTTCTGGAACGAGGGCCTCATGGCGCACTTCCAGAACAACGCCATGATCATGTGGCCGGGCGAGGACTGGGTCTACATCTACGGCACGAACGAGGGCCGGTGGAACGGCGGCGGCATCCACCTCATGCGGGTGCCGTGGAACCGGATGTGGGAACGCGGCCAGTACACCTTCTGGGGCGCGGACGGATCGGGGCGCTGGGACTGGCGGCCCGCCGGGCCCTCGACGCCGATCATCGGCGCCCCGAGCCCGTTCGAGGCCATCGGCGAGATCGCGGCCGAGGTCATCGACGGCCGGGTCGTGCTGTCCTTCCTCAACGGCGGACGCGGCGCGGTCACGCAGACGGCGCCGTACCCGACGGGACTGTGGTCGGCGCCGAGGACACAGGTGACCTTCGCGCAGGCGCCGAACCTGTACGCACCGGTCGTCCACCCGTACTCGACGACGGGCAACGCTCAGCTGCTCGTCTCGCAGTGGATCAACCCCGGCCCCAACTCGACGTTCTACGGCGTGCGGCAGTGGTCCGGTTCGGTGGACGGCAGGATCGCCGCGCGCGGCACGACCGCGGAACGACTGGTGGTCATGGCCGACGAACCTGCCCTTCCCGGGCACGTGGGACCGGTTTCCCCGCAGTGGCAACGGCTTCCGGTGGCCGACCAGGTCGCGATCCTCAGCGACAACTGCGACAGCCGCGTCAGCCGAGCCGACATCGCGGCCGGCACCCTGGCCGCCACGTCGACACCCCGAGCAGGTGCGTGGGCGACACCGGGCTGAGGAACCGCGTCAGCCGAGCCGGTCCAGGTGTTCGGCGCTCGTGCGGGCGAGGTCGGCGAGTGTGACGTTGAGATCCTGCGACGTGCGGCCACCCCGCAGTGCACCTCGCGCACGACCAGGCCGCGGCAGGTCGGTCACCGTCCGCCTTGGATCGTCGCGAAAGATCGTCCGATCGAGGCATTACAGGTCCGCCCGACGTTCATTCAGGTGAACTCGCACCGGTCGCGTTCGCCACCCGGAATTCGTGGGCACCCACGTCGTGTCCGAACATTCGGATGGAGGACGACGAAGATGATGAAAACCGACGACGAGGACATGTGCGGGCTCGCGGTACATGATTCGCACGGGGAGAAGATCGGCACGGTCCGGGAGGTCTGGGCCGACGAGCGGACCGGGGCTCCGGAGTGGATCTGGGTCGACACCGGGTTCCTCGGCATGCACCACTCGTTCGTGCCGTTGCGGTCAGCAGAGGTGACGGCCGGGTACGTCGCCGTGGCGATACCCAAGCAGGTGGTGGACGACGCACCGCGCGTGCACCCGGTCGGCGACACGATGGAGGCGGTCGAGCAGGACGTCCTGCGCGCCTACTACCGAATGGAGATGTCACGATGAAAACGTTCGTACGCAACGGATCACTGGCCGTCATGGCGAGCTGCGCGATCCTGGCAGGACCCGTGACGACGACGGCGATGGCGACGACAGCGGCGACAACCGCACCGCAGATCACCTACGTGGTCACCGCGCAACAGCAACAGCAGGAGCAGGAGACCGGCGACGACGACAACGGGATGTGGGGTCTGCTCGGGCTGCTCGGGCTGCTCGGGCTCACCGGACTCCTCCGCCGCGGCAAGAAGACCGAGCACGTCGCCGGGCCCGGCGTCGCGCCGCCCGCGGGCCGCTAAGGCGACAATGAGACGGACCGGCCGCGGAGTGAGAAACCTGGAAGGGAGCACCCGTGCGGCCGGCCCTTGCACAGAATAACGACGAAAGGCACTCGGAACACGTTGGTGACACCATGGTGTGGCATTCCGGGTGAGCGATGATATGTCAGCCCAGCGCTTTCGTGAGCGTTTCGTGCATTGAGAGCACGGTGTCGAGACCGGTCAGGCGAATGGGCCTCAGGCATTCCCGGCCCGCCGCGACCACGCGCACCGCGGGCCGCCCCACCGCGCTGGCGTCGACGAGCACCAGCAGCCCGGCCGACGCCAGGAACGTCACCGCCATCAGGTCGATGACCACCAGTTCCGACTCCGACCGCATGGCCTCCGCGATCGCCGTCCGCAGCGTGGGCGCGGTCGCCACGTCCACCTCGCCACGCACGTAGAGCACGGTCGCGGCGTCACGGTGGGCGATCGAGACGTCGAAGTCGGTGTCTGCCACGCGGTCCTCGATTCCGGAAAGTCAGGAATGGCGGCGGCGCACCTGTGAGCCGCCACCGCCATTCCCGTCGACATCCACTAGGCCGCCGCTGGCAAGCCGCCAAGGAGGTCGTTCACCAGCGACGACAGGGCCAGCAGCAGCCGCTGCACCAGCGCGTTCAGCAACGCCGCGACCGACGGCAGATCCCTCGCCTGCTCGCCCGCCGGGAACAGCTCGTCGAGCTGCTGGTGCGTCGTCGCGGCCTCCGCGCCCGCGTCGGCGGCCAGCGCGCGGCTGCTGTCCTTCACCGCGTACCGCTGCCCGCTCTCCAGCTCGGCCAGCAGCGGCTCCAGCTCGGTGAGCGTCGACTTCGCCTGCGCGACATCGCCAGCGTCGGCCGCGGCGGCCAGCGCGTCGTGCATGCCCTGGACCAGTACCGCGCCCTCCTGCGGACCTGCGGGCTGGCTCGCGGACGCACTGGTCACCGTGACGGTCCCGGTGACCGCCAGGGCGAGCGCCGTGGCGAAAGCCGCGAAGCGCCCAAGCCTTCCTTTCATGGGAAACCCCTTTCCATTGCAACATTCGCATGGCGGACCTCGTCGTCATGGTCACCCGCTCGCCAGGAACAGCGCCAATGAGGGAAAATCCTCCGCGACGCAGCAGACCCCGAGCGTCACCACGCCGGGAACGGGATTCGTGGGTTCGCGTCATTACAATCGACCGTGAACCGACCACCCCGACAGCTCCGGCCACGTGTAGTGAGCGCGGCACCCGGCTGATCCGGCAGGGCGCTCGTTCGAGCTATTTCTCCTGCCCTACCAGTGATAGCGGCCCTCTGACCAGCAGAGAGCCCGTGTTAATCACCGGAAGGTGGGGTTTGAACCGAATTTTTTCCCACCGTGATCGGCGACGGGTCCGACAACCCGGCAGTGGCACCGTGTTCCCGCTTCCGGGAACCGGCCGGTGGCGTGGCTGGTCACCGTCGGAGTCCGTTGCGGCGCGAACGGGTAGTCGACCGTTCCTTTTGGGTTCATGGGAAAGCACCCGGCGTGATCTGTGGGTAACTTTCAGTTGCCCGAATCGTTTTCCGATCACTATTGAAAGGAAACTTCGATGCCCAAGTTGGCTGGCCGCGGTGTTCTCATCGCGGCCCTTGCGGTGCCGGTCGCACTCGCGGCGGCACCACTGACCGCGTCGGCGGACGAACCGTACGACGTGGTCATGACTGACCAGATGACGGCAAACGCTGTAGCGACCGAGGACGGTGCCGCTGCCGCGGCCGCGGCGACCAACACGACGTTCGTCGAGGAGTCCGAGGACGTCTGGCACGGGCCCGACCCGGACGTGGAGTACGTGCCCGAGGTGATCTACTCGACCGAGGACGAGGACACCACCGAGATCACCGAGGACGCGGCCGAGGAGCTCACTGAGGAGAGCACCGAGGAGGTCACCGAGGAGAGCACCGAGGAGAGCACCGAGGAGACCAGCACCGAGGCCGTCGCCGTCGTGACGCCCGTCGACCAGACGTGGGGCACGTACACCGATGACGACCTGGACGACTCGACGGACGCCTGGGCGGGTGCCTCCTACGAGAACATCGCCGCGTACGCGGGTGCCGACGGCGCGTGGGTGACGTCCACCGAGTCCCATGCGGTGGCCGGTGACGACAGCGGCCTGTCCGGTTCGGACACCGCGGTCTGGCACGAGCAGACCACCGCCGCCGCGGGCGAGGACGGCGCCTACGTGGAGTCGACCGAGAGCGGTGCGTTCGAGAGCGACGGCTGGGGCCACGGTGGCTTCTCCGAACACCATCACCACCATGACGTGACGGGTGCCATGTTCGAGCACACCGCCGCGGCCGCGGGCGAGGACGGCGCGTGGGTCGAGAATCTCGAATCCGCCGCGTTCGAGCAGGACTGACCGGAAAGCAAGGCCTGGCGCCGGTTCCCGTGCCCCGGGAGCCGGCGCCTTCCTCGTGGAGGAACCGTGACGCAGACCCTCGCCCGGAAGACACTCATCACCGACAAGGAACTGGCGGTCGTACGCCTGCTGGCCGACGGCCTGCGGACCAAGCAGATCGCCAGGCGGCTCGGCATCACCATGAGCGCGGTGTCGATGCGCCTCGCCCGCGCGGCGGACATACTCGGCACGACGACGGCCATCCACACGGTCGTGGAGTGCGTCCGCCTCGGCCTGCTCGAATCACACACCCACCGCGCCGCCCGCCTCCGCCGCGAGATCGCGGACCGCCACGCCTCGACGTGCGCGCTGCTGCGCACCCCGTCATGTGACTGCCAGGGCTACCTCGGCTAGCGGATGACCCTGCGGGGCGGCCGGACCCCCTCGAGGTCGTGCTGGTCGAACGTGTCGAACTGGGTGAGTACCGGCTGCAGCTTGGTCAGGCAACGGATCACGATCTGCGAGATGTTCGACGACGACGTGTTCATCGCGAGCGCGATCTCCCCCACCGTCAGCCCCTCGAACAGGCGGAGCCGGGTGATCTGCCGCTGCCGTTCGGTCATGTAGCCCATGATGCGCAGGATGCGTTGCCGCACCTCGCATGCCGCCAGCCGGCGCACGGCGATCGCGGCGGCGTCCTCGACCGCCTCGACTTCCGCCGGGTCCTCCTCGATGGTGCCCGCCGGCACGTCGCGGTCCGCCGCGCTCATCTGGATGGTCAGCTCGGTCAGGAACACCCGCCAGTCGGGCTCGACGAGCGGCGGGTCGCTGAGCACCGCGACGAACACCTCGTGCACGACGTCCGAGGCCTCGCGGTCGGCCCGTCCGCACGCGCACCGCGCCGCCGCCTCGATCAAGGCAGGGTGGTACTCGGTGTAAATCTGCTTCCAGTCCACTGGAGCGCTCGTCTCACGGATCCTCATCCGGGTCCCCCACCCGAAATCGTTTCGAGTAACTCCCGGTTTATGGCAAACCAAATGTCCCGTCCCGGTGACGACCCCACGGAACGAGTTGTTTGAACGGTCGAGCGCCGGCAAGCTGTTTTACCGGACCATTGAAATGTGTCAGGCGCCGGACGGTTCGGTCCGCACCGACGGTTCCGCGACGAGCTGCGGCCCAATCTGCTGCACGGCGTGGTGCTGGCCCCGGCTGTGCTCGACGGGAAGGCGTGGTGGCGGCATGCGATGGCTGAGCGCACCACTGCCGAACATCTCCTGCAGCGACACCTCGCTCTCCTGCAGACCGCGGACCAGCATGCTCGCCTTCTCCAGCGCCTCATGGACGATCTTCCTGGCCTCCGCCGCGGCCTGCGCCCGGCACGCGTCCGCCTCGTGCTGCGCCTCCTCGACCATCTCCACCCTGCGGCGCAACAGGTCGTCGGCCCGCTCGGTCACCTGCCTGGCCGCTTCCTCTGCCGCCAGGCGAATCCGCCCCGCGTCCTGCTCCGCGGCTTCGATCAGCCAGCGCACCGCCGCGGACGTCGACGCGGTGGCCTGGTCACCCGCCGAGGCCGTCTCGAGCGAGATCGCCCGCGCGACCGCCCGGTCACGTTCCGCCTGCGCGTAGTCGAGCGCACTGCGCAACTCGCGCAGCTCCTGGTCGACGGCTTCGCGGTCATAGCCGCGGAACCGCGTCGGGAACGACAGCGGGAAGTTGTCGAGCACGTCCTCTGACATGAGGCACCTTTTCTCTCACTTCGTAACAAAACAGCGAGGCAGGACCAGCCGTGACCGGTCCTGCCTCCATCCACCCAAAGGTCGGCGGCTGAATGCCGCCCCGGACTCAGTCGTCCTGGACTGTCCCGCCGTCGGACGTCGTGCTGGACGCGCAGTTTTCCGGAACGGCGCCTTCCGCGTCGCTCGCGCCGGGCGATGCCACCGGCACACCGACGCCGTTCGCGACGTCCTCGACCGGCACCTGGACGCCGAGCACGTTGACGTTGTTGTCGCAGAGGCCGACCGTACCGTCGACGTTGTGCAGCAGGTCCACGTTGCCGACGTTGACCAAACCGGTCTCGGCGCCGTCGCTGTCGCTCGCGAACGGCAGACCGCTGTCCGCCGACGCGACGCCACTGAAGGGGATGACACCGGCGGCGATGGCGGCGGCGCCGACGATGAACTGTTTCAACACGGGAAGAACTACCTCTCGTTGGTAGGCGACAGATCGTTCTGCCACCGGGGAGAACCGACGCTCAGCGCGTCAGTTGTCCTGGATCGAGCCACCGTCGTTCAGGCTCGCGGACGCGCAGTTCTCCGGAACGGCCGCCTCTGCCTCGTGCTCACCCGGGGACAGGATCGGCACGGCGACACCGTTCAGCACGTCCTCGACCACCACCTGCACACCAAGGACGTTGATGTTGTTGTCGCACACGCCCAGGTTGGCGTTCACGTTGTGCAGCACGTCCAGGTTGTTGAGGTTGACCAGGCCGGTCTGGTCGCCGCCCTCGTTGTCCTGACCCCAGCCGGGGTAGTCCGAGCCTTCGGCGGAGGCGAAGCCGCTCAGCATCACCATTCCGGCGGCCACACCCGCCGTCACGAAACCGATCTTTTTCAACATCGGGACATTCCTTCGTTTGATTGCGCGATCAATTGCCGGTCGATCTTGCCTTCGACCGGAGGCGACAGTAGCGCGGTCGCGTTACGTCGTTCCACTCGAGCAATCCCATTGGGCCTTGTATTACCCACTTGATTTTCTATCGGTGCCTGCCGGGACAGTTTCATATACGAAGCGCAGCGATATCTTCACTCGTACGGGTGGTTCATAACGCGACCGTGGTCGCCCCGCGCTACCGAAATCGGGTACGTGCCGCCGCGTGGGACAGGACTGGTGCGCGGGCTCGTCGACGGCGGCACCGGAGAGCCCGCGCCGCGGCCGGGGCGGTGGCACCGCTCAGGGAGAGCTGTCGCGAAAGGTCACCCGGACTGTGGTGCCCTGCCCGGGCGCCGACGTGACCCCGGCCGTGCCGCCGTGCGCGGTGACGATCGCCTCGACGATGGCGAGGCCCAGACCCGATGAGGCACCGCCGTCCCGGCTGCGGCCGGGGTCGGCGCGGTAGAAGCGCTCGAACACGTGCGGCAGGTGTTCCGGGGCGATCCCGTCACCCTCGTCGCGTACCGCGACCACCACGTCCCCGTCCTCGACGCCGACGGTGACCGTGACCGGCGTGCCGGGCCGGGTGTGCTGCACCGCGTTGCCGACGAGGTTGCGCAGGACCTGCTGGATGCGCGGGCCGTCCCCGTGCACGACCGCCTCCGCCGCTCCCCGCAGGCTGATGGCCCGGTCGGCGGTGATCACCCTGGCGTCGGCCACCACCTCGCCCGCGAGCGCCACCACGTCCACCCGCTCGCGGTTGAGCGGCTGCGCCGCGTCGAGGCGGGCCAGCAGTGCCAGCTCGTCGACCAGCAGCCGCATCCGGCCCACCTCGGCCTGCATCCGTGCCATGGCGTTGTCGAGCAGGCCGGGGTCGCTCAGGCCGCCCTGCACGTACAGGTCGATCCAGCCGTGCAGGGTCGCCAGCGGCGTGCGCAGCTCGTGGCTCGCGTCGGCGACGAAGCTGCGCAGCCGGTCCTGGGCACGTCGTTGAGCGTCGAACGCGTCTCTGACCGCGGTGGCGACCGCGGCCTCCGGGCCGGCGAGCAGCGCGATGCGGATCAGCCGCCACCGGGAGGTCCCCTTCACGACCGCACCGGCCGCAGGCTGTACCCGAAACCGCGCACGGTGCGGACCACCGACGGTCCGCCGAAGTCGATCTTGCGCCGCAGGTTGGAGACGAACCGCTCGACCACGCCCGTGTCACCGCCGAAGTCGTACTGCCAGACGTGGTCCAGGATCTGCGCCTTGGAGACCACCCGCCCGGAGTTGGCGAGCAGGTAGCGCAGCAGCCGGAACTCGGTGGGGGAAAGCTCGACCGGGCGCCCGCCCCTGGTCACCACGTGCCGGGCCTCGTCCATCTCCAGGTCGCCGCACCGCAGCACGCCCTCCGGCACCGATGGCGGCACGCGGCGGGCCCGCCGCAGCAGCGCCTCCAGCCGCGCGGCGACCTCCACCACGTCGAACGGCTTGGTGAGGTAGTCGTCGCCACCCATGCGCAGCCCGCGCACCCGGTCGTCCAGCTCGTCGCGGGCGGTCAGGAACATCACCGGCACACCGACGTCCCGCGCGCGCAGCAGGTGCAGCAGGTCGAAGCCGTCCGTGCCGGGCAGCATCACGTCCAGCACGATCGCGTCCGGCACGCGTGCCCCGATCGCGGCCAGCGCGGCAGGCACGTCGCCGACCGCCTCGACCTCGAACCCCGCGAACCGCAGCGTGGACAGCAGCAGCTCCCGCAGCCCCGGGTCGTCGTCCACCACCAGAATGCGGTCCACGTCCGCTATTCCACCACCAGGGTGGGAACCCGGCCGCCGAGCCGCGCGCCCTCCACGTCCAGGTTCGGCAGCACCCGGTCGAGCCACCTCGGCAGCCACCAGGCGCCGTGCCCGGTCAGGGCCAGGACCGCGGGCACGAGCGTCATCCGGATCAGGAACGCGTCCAGCAGCACGCCGACCGCGAGTGCGAAGGCGATGGGTTTCAGCGTGGCGTCGTCGTCCGGGACGAAGCTCGCGAAGACCGCGACCATGATCAGGGCGGCCGCCGCGACCACCCGCGCCGAAGCCCGGAATCCCCTGGTGATGGCGCGTTGTGGGTCGCCGCTACCGGCGTACTCCTCGTGCATCCGGCTGACCAGGAACACCTCGTAGTCCATCGCCAGGCCGAACAGCACCGCGATGAGGATGATCGGCATGAAGCTGATCACCGGCCCGGTGGCGGGAATCCCGACCAGGTCGGCGAGCCAGCCCACTGGAACACCGCGACCACCGCGCCCAGCGTCGCGCCGACCGACAGCAGGAACCCCAGGGTCGCCTTGAGCGGCACCACCAGCGAGCGGAAGGCCACCACCAACAACAGGAACGCAAGGCCCGCGACGATCAGCGCGAAGGGTACGAGCGCGGCGCTCAGCAGCTCGGAGATGTCGATGCCGATGGCGGTCACCCCGGTGACGCCCACGGGCGCAGCCGCTCCCCCGCGAAGCCCAGCACCGCCGGGATCAGGGTGACCGCCACCAGCACCGCGACGACCACGGCCGCGGCGGCGGCCAGTCCCATCGCGGTGAGGAACGGTATCCCGACGACGGCCAGCCCGGCCAGCGCGATGACCACGGTGAGTCCGGCGAACACCACGGCGGTGCCCGCCGTGCCGATCGCGCGGGCCACGGACTCGGCCACCGGCATGCCGGACGCCAGCTGCGACCGGTGCCGCGCGACGATGAACAACGCGTAGTCGACGCCGACCGCCAGCCCGAGCATGAGGGCCATGGCGGCGCGGTCGCCGGGAGGGTCAGCACGCCGGCGACCGCGGCAAGACCGGCGACGGTGGCACCGACCCCGAGCAGCGCGGTGAGCAGTGGAAGCCCGGCCGCCACCAGGGAACCGAACGTGCTGACGAGTACGACCAGCGCGATCAGCAACCCCACGACCTCGGTGCCGCGGCCGCTTTCCGCCGAACTGTCGCCGTACCCGCCGAGCTCCACTCGCAGCCCCGCGTCGCGGGCGGGCCGGACCACGTCCGCCAGCGCGTCGTGCGACTGGACGCGGTCGTCGCGGTAGGTCACCTGGGCCAGGGCGACGCGCCCGTCCGGCGAGACCGTCCCCGCGGTGAACGGGTCCACCACCCCGGCCACCCGTGGCACTGTCGCGGCGGCGTCGAGGGTGTGCGCGATGACGGCTTCGTACTCGGCCACCCGGTGCCCCGCCGGCGCGACGAACACCACCTGCGCGGAGGCACCCGACGAGGCGGGGAACCGCTCGTCGACGGTGTCCAGGACCTGCTGGGCACGCGAGCCGGGAACCGAGAGGTCCTCCTCGTACTGGCCGCCCCCGGCACCGGCGAGCACCCCGATCCCGACGAGTACGGCGAGCCACGCGACGAGGACGAGCCTGCGGTGCCGGCAACTCCGGTCACCGAGCCGGTAGAGCGATGCGGCCATGATGAGAACTCCCGCGATCGTGGATCAAGGAGTTCTCATCACAACGGCCGAACCTGACGGCCCGGCGACCGTGCACCTGACGGTTGCCTGACGGCGGCGGTGCCCGGCGGCGCGAGGGGCACGGTGCGCCGCCGCCGGGCGGCTTCTCAGGCTCCTGGCCGGTTCCCCGTGGGGATCGTGATCGGTGTGGTCGTCGGTGAGGTGACCTTGTTGAGGAACAGCATCGCGAGCGCGCGGATGAACTGGTCGAACATGTAGAACCCGACCGGCATGATGGGAATCAGCCCTTCCCGGAACGCGATGTAGGCGGGCCACCCGGTGCGGACGAGGGCCGCCGCCGCGTAGTCGCGGCGCAGGCCGAGCCAGTCGCCCACCGTGTCGCTGAGCGCGTAGCGCACGAACTCGTTGAGGAACCCGCGGGTGACGCCCAGATCGATCTGCGCGGTCAGCCCGAGGAGGTCCTCCGCCAGTTCCCTGCCCTCCTGCGACGGGGCGAGGATCGGGGTGAGCACCTGCTCCGACTGCGCGTACGCGGCGGCCCACGTCTTGGGGATGAACTCCTCCCGCACGCCGAGCAGGTGGATGGCGACCTGCCAGCTGTGCAGGAAGGCCTCCTCGTCCGCGGCCGACATCGGGACGCGCCATTCCGTCAGCTTCTTGTGCACGTAGGTGCCGAGGCTGTGGAACGTGACCAGGATGTCGCCGTTGCTGATCGGGATCCGGTTCGGCTCGTCCGCGACCGCCTGCCAGCGCGACGACCGCGGCAGCAGATGACGCACCGCCGCGTGCACCAGGCGCGTCTTGTTGGCCGTGACCACGAACTGACCCGACGGCTCGAACCCGTTCCTGTCGCTCAGGTCGTAGCCGAAGGTGAACGTCTTGGCCGCGCGGTCCTGCATGTCGGCGCCGCCCGCGGACCAGTAGACCGACTTGGCCTCCCTCGGGATCACCGTGCTCATGATGCCGCTGCCGAGGCCGTACAGCATGAACAGGTACGTGTCCTTGCGCCGGTTGAAGTCGGCGGCACGGCGCAGCTTCACGGGGTCGGCCCAGGAGGGCAGCTTGTTGACCTTCCGGAGCCACGTGGCGAGGTTGGCCGGCAGACCGCCAGGCAACGGGTCGTCGTTGTTCACCCACGACCGCATCGCGGTGTTGACCGCGGGCACCTGGCCGTTGTCCAGCACGGTCGCCATCAGGGCGTCCACTTCGTCGTCCCAGACCCACCACGGGTCACCCGCGGAGGCGCCGGCCGCCGAGGACGCCCAGGCCGGAGCGGCACCCGCCACTCCCGCCAGGCCCAGCGCGACACCAAGGGACAGGACGTTCCTTCTGCTGAGATCGCTCATTTACTTACCTGACTTCCTCGGTAGGTATGAGACGCCAATTTCACGGACTTCGCGGTAGCGAACCGGCCACGTGCCCACCTGATCTCTGACGAGATTCTTCATTAACATATCGAGGCAGATCCCGCGTCGGCAAGGGAATCACCGACCTGAATCGGTCCGCTACGCCAGAGGAGCCGGCATGACCACGGAGCAGGGCCGGATCCCGGCACCTCCTGCCACCACGGCGGCGAGCTCTCGCCCTGGCCGGCACCCCGCCGAGGCGGCCCTCGACGTGCGTTCCGGGCGTTCCGTTTCGTGGTTGACTGGCGCGCATGGCCCCGCTCCCGCGTCCGTCCGCACGGGTGCCCCGGTGACGGCCGAGCCGACCGCGGCCGTCCGGCCGCGCAACCGCAAGCAACTCATCGTCGAAGCGGCGGGCCGGGTGTTCAGCGAGCACGGCTACCACGCGGCGTCGATGGAGGTGATCGCCGCGGGTGTCGGCATCACGGCAGCGGCCCTGTACCGGCACTTCCCGAACAAGTACGCCCTGTTCGCCGAGTGCGCGAACGTCGCGGTGGACCGGCTCGTCGCCGCGGTCGACGAGGTGCCTGCCGACGCGTCACTGGCGGACGTGCTCACCGCCGTCACCCAGATCACCGTCACCCATCGCGCGTCGAGTGGCCTGTACCGCTGGGAGGCCAGGTATCTCGAGCGCGACGACCGCAGGGTGCTCGGGAGGAAGTTCGCGCACATCGTCGGCCGGGTGACCGACGTGGTGCGGCGCGAGCACCCACTGCCCGGCGGGCACCTGCGCGCCGCGGCGGCCCTCGGCGCGATCGGGTCCATCACGATGCACCACACCTCGATCGCGCAACGCCGGGTCGAGGAACTGTTGCTGGCGGCCGCGACGCGCGTGGTCGCGACCGACCCCACGGCGGCCGCCGGGAGCGCGCGCCTGGTCGAACTGCCGACCCAGCCCGTACCGCGGACCCGGCGCGCGGAGATCCTCGCCGCCGCCATCCCGCTGTTCGAACGGGACGGGTTCGCCAACGTCACGAACGGCCGGATAGCCGAGGCCGTCGGGCTGGTCCCGTCCGCGCTCTACCGCTACTTCCCCGGCAAGGCGGACATCCTGGCGGCGGCCTGCCTGCAGGCCGCGGGACTGCTTTCCCAAGCGGTGGAACAGAACCTCCGCGAGGTGGCCGACCCGCACGGCGCCGTGGCCGCGCTGACGACGACCTACGTGGCCTACAGCTTCGAGCACACCGCACTCACCAGCGTCGCGAACGCCGAACTCGTCGGCCTGCCCGCCGACCTGCAGCGGCCCCTGATCATCGCGCAGCGCGAGCACATCGCGGTGTGGGAACAGCAACTGCGGTCGGCACGCCCGGAACTCGACTCACGCCAGGCCCGGGTGCTGGTGCACGCCGGGTTCGGCGTGGTGGTCGAAGCGGGCCGCCGACTGCGGTGGCAGGACAGCCCCGAGCACCGGGACGCCGTCGCCGCTCTGGTCATGGGCGCCCTGGGCCTGTGATTCCCGGCCTGACACCGACCGGTTGCCTGTGGGCGGGCCGGGAAGGCCCGCCCACAGGCGGCTCTCACTGGTTGACGCCCTGTCCGTTGAACTGGAGCACGTCGACCGACATGAGGTCGGGCTGGGCCGGTGTCCAGGCCGGGTTGACGAACACCGCGTAGAGGGTGACCGTCCTGCCCGGATCGGTCAGCGGCACCGTGAGGTCCACGGTGGTCCCCCACCCGCCGGTGTTCGCCACGTCGACCGAACCCACCAGCTCGCCGTCCGGCGCGTCGGCGCGGAACTCGATCCTGCCGCCGATGCCGCCGGAGGACGCGGTGACCGTCACCGAGTCGATCGAGGTCAGGTTGACCGGGTCGTAGGCCACCCAGTCACCGTGTTCGATCTCGCCCAGCCGTTTCCCCGCCGACGCGTCGGCCCTGCTCAGCACCTCCACGCCGCCCGTGCGCTCGAAGTGCTCGGCCTCCTTGTGCTTGGGCTCCAACGTGGCGTGCGCGGAGCCGACCAGCGTGGGGGCGCCCGGCGCGCCGCCGTCGGTGTACTGCGCGCTCACCGCCGCGTACAGGTTCTGCCCTGGACCGTGGCTGTCGCCGGTGTCGGTCCGGACCGTGCCCGCGCAGCCGGTGACGTTGTCCATCGGGTGCAGGTGGTCGTCGTGCCCGAGCTGGGACTGCACCACGACCCGCGAGCAGTCGATCTGGCCGTCCTCCGGATCGCTGACCTGGACCTCGAACGGGATCTCCGCGCCCCAGTCGAACATGCCGCCGTGGGCCGGGAACACGATCCGCACCTCGGGCCGGGTGTTGCCCGCGGTGACCGTGGTCGCCGCGACCGCCGTCAGGTCCGTGGTCGTGCTGGTCACGGTCAACAGCGCCCGGTACTCCCCCGGCTCGGTGTAGGTGTGCGACGGGTTGGGGTCGGTCGAGTCGGTGTCCCCGTCGCCGTCGAGGTCCCACGCGTAGGTCACCGGTTCGCCGGAGCCGCCGCCCGAGCCCTCGCTGGAGAACCGCACCGACAGCGGCGCCGGTCCCGAGTCGGTGGACGCGCTGACCGCCGCGGTCGGCGCCCGCCCGTTGGCGACGTAGTCGATCCGGTAGATGCCGGAACCCTCGTTGGTGCCACCGCGTCCGGTGCCGCTGCCCTCGCCGAAGTCGATCACGTACAGCGAGCCGTCCGGCCCGAAGTCCGCCTCGAACGGCTGGATCCACGACAGGTCCGCGAACACCCCGTTGATCGACTGCAGGTCACCGGCGTGCGCGTCGGGGAACCGGGGGTCGGTGAAGGTCTGGTCCTTCTGCTGCACCGACATGGTCTTGAACCAGCGCCGGGTCAGCTCGAAGGTGAACCACTTGCCGTCGAAGTACTCCGGGAACTTGCTGATCAACGGGTTGCCCGGGTCGTAGTCGTAGACGGGACCGGCCATCGGGCCACCACCGCCGGAGCCCAGCTCTGGGAACTCGGCCGAGGTCGCGTAGCTGTACCAGACCCAGGCTGGTTGCGCGGGCGGGAGGTCGCGCAGCCCGGTGTTGTTCGGCGAGTCGTTGACCGGTGCGGCGCAGTCGTAGGCGGGGCCGGACGTGCCGGTGGCGAAGTCGTAGTCGCGGAACGGGGTGTTCTTCCCGGTGCAGTACGGCCAGCCCTGGTTGCCAGCCTTGGTGATGCGGAGGAACTCGACGGTGCCCGCCGGCCCACGGTCGGGGTTCGCCGCGCGGGAGTCCGGTCCGTAGTCACCGACGAGCAGCGCGTTCGACTTCGGGTCCACGGTGATGCGGAACGGGTTGCGCATGCCCATCACGTAGATCTCCGGCCGGGTCTTCTCCGCGCCCAGCGCGAAGAGGTTGCCCTTGGGGATCGTGTACGTCCCGTCCTGGCGCGGGGTGATCCGGAGGATCTTGCCGCGCAGGTCGTTGGTGTTGGCGCTGGTGCCCTGCGCGTCCCAGGCACGGCGGCCGTCCCGTTCGTCGGTGGGCGCGAACCCGTCGGAGGCGAACGGGTCGGTGTTGTCGCCCGTGGCCACGTACAGGTTGCCCTTCGGGTCGAACGCCAGCGACCCGGCCATGTGCGAGTTGGCGCGGCCCTCGTCGCGGTAGGTCGGGATCTCCAGCAACCGCTTCTCCGACGCCAGGTCGACGGTGTTGTCGGCCGTCACGGTGAACCGGGAGACGTTGACCTGTTTCTTCTCCGTGTCGGAGTACTGGAGGTAGACCCAGTTGTTCTCGGCGAACCGCGGGTCCAGCGCCAGGCCGAGCAGCCCGTCGGACTGGCTCGTCATCGCCGGGGTGTAGGCGAAGTCGAGCGCCGTGGTCACCGTCAGCGTGTTCTGGTCGATCACCTTGAGCGCGCCGGTGCGCTGGATGTAGAACACCCTGCGGTCCGGTGCGACGGCCAGCTCGAACGGGTCGGCGAGCCCTTCGTCGACCAGTGGGACGCGCTGGAAGTTGCCGGTCTGGGTCGCCGCGCAGTCCCCCGGTTTCGCGCCCGCTGCCCACTCGATGCCACCGAGCAGGTGGCGGCGGAACCACGTGTCGGAGAACTTCTCCCCCGCGTGCCCGCCCGCGGTGAACCAGGACCGGCCGCCGTCGTACCGCTGGCACCACGACCACGGGTGGTCCAGACCCTCGTTCAGGCCGGTGACGCCGTCACCCGTCTTGATCTGGACGAGCGTGTGCACCTTGCCGGTCGGGTTGACCCGCCAGTTGTACCACTCCTCCTGCTGCTCCCACAGCTCCGGCAGGTTCTTTGTGGACGGATGGGCCCGGTCGAGGACCTTGACGCGGCCGGCCTGCGGGGCGGGGTGGTTCTCGAAGATGGCGCCGACCAGGCCCTCGTACCACGGCCAGTCCCGCTCGCTCGCGGACGCGGCGTGGATGCCGGTGAAGCCGCCACCCGCGCGGATGTACCGCTGGAACGCGGCCCGCTGGTCCGCGTCGAGCAGGTCGCCTGCCTCGGGCGTGGAGTTGGTGTTGTTGAAGATGACGGCGTCGAACCTGGCCAGGTTCTCGTCGGTGAACGCCGTGGCGTCGTCGGTGGCCTCCACCGCGAAGTGGTTCTTCGCCCCCAGGTCGCGGATCGCGGCGATGCCGGCGGGGATGGAGTCGTGGTAGAAGTTCGTGACCTTCGAGAACACGAGGACGGTGAACCTCGCGTGCGCGGCGGCGGGTGTCACGGCGAGCAAGCCGGTCACCAGCGCCATCACCACCACGGCGGCCACTCTTCGTAAGGCGGGCATGGAAGTCCCTTCGCGGTCGTCTCTGACCAACGGCATGTCCAGCAACGATCGTGACGCGCGTCCCGCCCAGTGTGGTCTGTGAACCACACCAAGGCAAGGGCATTCCTGGCCAACTACGCCCGATCGGCGCAGTCAGACCACCAAAGGAAAGCCCTTTCCTTGCCAACCACCGTCGTTCGTCCACACGGGTATCCGGGGCGCGGCCGATGCCGGGACCGGTGTGCGCCGGCTCTTGTCGGCATGCTCGGGCAGCCCGGCCGCCCCGGGGCGGTTTGCACCGGTTTGGGCGACGCGTACGATCGAGCCCCCCGCATTGGTGCCTGACTACTGCCGCATTGAGGAACCACATGGCCGACACCACCTCCCGGAGTTCAGTCCCGTCGCACGCGATCGACACCACGGTGCCCAGCGTCGCGCGTGCCTATGACGCGGCTCTGGGCGGCAAGGACAACTACGAGGTCGACCGGCAGTTGCTGGCGCAGCTCAACGCCGCGGTGCCCGAGGTCAACATCATCGCCGTGTCCAACCGCGCCTTCCTGATCCGCGCGGTGCGGTTCCTCGCCTCGGAAGGTGGCATCGACCAGTTCCTCGACTGCGGGTCCGGTCTGCCGACGGCCGAGAACACCCACCAGGTGGCCCAGCGGCTCAACAAGGACGCCCGGGTCGTCTACGTGGACAACGACCCGGTGGTGCTCGCGCACGGCCGCGCGTTGCTGGAGGACAACGAGAACACCAAGCTCGTCGGCGCCAACATCTTCGATCCGCGCGCGGTGCTCGAGGACGAGGTGATCCGCAGGCACCTGGACTTCACCCGCCCGATCGCGCTGCTGCAGGTCGCCACGCTGCACCACCACAGCGCTGACGAAGGCCTGCCGCCCGCCGAGGTGATGCGCGCCTACGTCGACGCGCTGCCGTCCGGCTCGTACGTGGTGTTCTCGCACTTCTTCGACCCGGAGGACGAGCACAGCGCCATCGCGCAGCGCGTCCAGGCCATCCTGAACAGCAGCATCAGCCGGGGCTTCTTCCGCACCCGCGCGGAGATCGAGGAGATGCTGACCGGCCTCGACCTGATCGACCCCGGCATCGCGGTCGCCGACGAGTGGTGGCCGGACGGCCCCGGCAACAAGCCGCTGCCGGACGCGGGCCGCTGCATCGTCGCCGCGCTCGGCCGCAAACCCTGAGCGGCTGGCCTGGGGACGTCGGTGGTCAGTCCGGTGGCGTGGGTGCGGGCGCGGTCTTCGACGGGTCGTCTTCCGGTGCCGGCTGCTGACCGGAACCGGCGGGCGGCTCGTCCTGCCCGCGGAACTCCTCGACCAGCTGGTCGAATATCGGCGTGATCGTCGCTGGTGAATCCGGCACGAAGTCCTCCCCGACTCGATGCGAGCAGCGGAGTGAGTCCGGGACGCCGAGGTCAGGGGCGCCTGCCAGAACCCACTCCTCCAGGTCACCTCTCCTCCTGCCTTGGCGCACGAAGGGCCGGACGTGTCACAGTCGTGGCGGGGTGTGACGTTTTTGACGCTTCGTACGCCAGGTCTGGCGGGGCGGCGTGCACCCTTCGGGAGGTTGTGGTTTCGGCATGACGGATGGTCAGACGGCGGCTGACCTGTCCGCGGCGGTGCGGGCGGCCCGTGGCGGGAACGAGGCGGCGTTCCGGCAGCTGTACCGGGAGGTACAGCCCGGTCTGCTGCGCTACCTGCGCGGCCTGGTTCCCGCGCAGGACGCGGAGGACATCGCGTCGGAGACCTGGCTCCAGATCGCCAGGGACATCCGCGGCTTCCGCGACGAGGGTGCGGGGTTCCGCGGCTGGGCGGCGACCATCGCGCGGCACCGGGCGATGGACCACCTGCGGTACACCAAGGCCAGACCCGCCGCGGCACTACCGGACGATGTGCTGGTCAGCGTGCCCGGCGACGCCGACACCGCGGATCAGGCCGTCACGGCGACCGCGACGGACGCGGCGATCGCATTCATCGCGACGTTGCCCCGGGACCAGGCCGAGGCCGTGTTGCTGCGGGTCGTGATGGGACTCGACACCCGGGCCGTGGCACGCGTCATGGGCAAGCGGCAGGGCGCGGTGCGCACCGCCACCTGGCGGGGGTTGCACCGGCTCGGTGAGCAGCTCGAGCAGGGTCACGTGGAGGAGATCGGCGCGATGGGTGTGACGTGGCCGGGTGGCTCGACGCCAAGGACGACAGGATGAGCACGAAACCAGCACGAGGAAATGACCGGCAGCCCGGCGGGGACCTCCCCACCGGGCTGGACAGCGACCGGCTCGCCGCCGTCCTCCGCGCTGCCGCCGCGCCCGCGCATCCCGGAGAACTGGCAGGTGAGGAGGCCGCGCTGGCCGCGTTCCGGGTGGCCGCCGCGACCGTTCCCAGCCGTCCGTCGATGCTGCGGACCGTGCTCGCGAAGGTGCTCACCGTGAAGGCCGTGATCCTGCTGGCCGTGGCCGGGTCGGCGGGCATCGTCGTGGCCGCCACCGGCGGGGTGCTGCCCACTCCCTGGTCAGCGGCCCCGCCCGCCGCGGAGAGCAGCACGGCGGCTCCCGCGCCCACGTCGGCGGACCGCAGCACCGAGGCCGGCGCGCCGCGACCGGCGGAGTCCTCGGCGCCGAACGCCTCACCGGTCACCGAGCTGTGCCAGCGGTACGCGGCCCACGACCAGCAGGGGAAGGCGAAGGCGCTGAACGACCCGGCCTTCGGTCCCCTGGTCGCCGCCGCGGGCGGCAAGGGCAAGGTCGCCGACTACTGCGCGACGCACTCGAAGCAGCCGCCGAAGCCCGGCAAGCCCACGAGCAACGGCAAGCCAGAGCCCGGGAGCGAGCCCGAGAACGGCAAGCCAGAGAACAACGGCAGGCCCGAGGAGAAGGGCAAGCCCGAGGACAGACCGGGCAAGGAACCCGAGCAGACCGGCGACCACGGCAAGCCGACGGAGACGAACCAACCGAGGAAGACCGGCAACGGCGAAGCAGACAACCCCCGGCGGTCGGCCACCACGCCGGCCCGCCCTCCGACTCCGGGCCACCCCGCCCACGGCGTCGCCACCCCCCGCGACGCCGGACCGCCGTCTCAGGGCGGCTGACCCGGACAGAGTGGGTCCGGGCCGGGCCACCACCGCCGGGTCGTCCCGCCCGGACCCACTCACCACGCAGGGGTTGACCAGACCGGCCCTGGCTGTCAGTCCAGGTGCTTCCACTTCGGCGACCGGGACAGGTGCGGTGCCCGGCCGTTGGTCGTGTGAGCGACCAGGGGCAGCTCCGCCCACACGGTCTTGTGCCGTGGGTGGCGTCGCACTCCCCACCTGCTGGCCAGGCGGTCCACGAGCGTCAGCCCGCGCCGCCCGGCGCGGGCTGCCATGCGCGGCTGTGCCGGGCCGCTGTCATCGACCTCGATGAGCAGGCAGCGACCCTCGTTGACCAGGTACAGGCGGCCGGCACGCGGTGCCGCGCCGTGCCGGTGGGCGTTGGCGGCGAGTTCGTCCGCCACCAGAACGGCGTCCTCGACCACGACACCCGACTGCCCGTGGAGCAACTGGCGGACCAGTGTGCGGAACGTCGGGAACGACGTCCGGTCCAGGTCACATGCGACAGCGGGATCGCCGTCTCCACGGTTCGGGTCGCTTCCGTCCGGACCCCGCGGCTGACTCGTCATCATCACCTCGCACCACCACCGATGCGGAGGCGTCTCGTAGTCGTCAGTGGGCAGATACCCGGCTCGACGGACGCCAAACACGACCGGCGCGAGGTTGTCGCTGTCAGCGGTCGACCAGGCCCGCCTCGTTCGCCAGCAGGCCTGCCTGGGTCCGGTTGGCGCAGTCGAGCTTGACGAGCATGCGGGAGACGTAGCCCTTGACCGTGGCCTCGGTCAGGAACAGGCGCCTGCCGATCTGTGCGTTGGACAGGCCGGCGCCCAGGTGGGTGAGCACCTCGGTCTCGCGTTCGGTGAGCGCCTCGACCTGGCGGCGGGCCCGTTCCCTGTGCTGCTCCTCCGCCGAGGAGGCCGCGACCAGCCGGCGCGTGGCTTCCGGGGACAGCACGGTGTGCCCGTCGGCGGCGACCCGGACCAGGCTGATCAGGTCCTCCGGTGGTGTCGACTTCACGAGGAAACCCGCGGCGCCCGCCCGCAGCGCGCGCAGGACGTACTCGTCGGCGTCGAACGTCGTCAGCACCACGACCATCGGCCGGTCCGGCAGCGCGTTGATCCGCTCGGTCGCGGCCAGCCCGTCCATGCCCGGCATCCGCAGGTCCATCAGCACGACGCGCGGCTGGTGCCGTCGCACCGCGGCCAGCGCCGCCGCGCCGTCGTGCGCAAGGCCGACGACCTCGATGTCGGGTGCCGAGGCGAGGATGGTGCGCAGGTGGGCGCACACCATCGGCTCGTCGTCGGCGATGACGACACGGATGACGGCAGTGGCCGGGTCGGGACTCATCGGCTCCGCTCCCCCACGGATGTCGACGTCGGCACGTACGCGGGCAGTGTCGCATCGACCGTGAAGCCGCCCGCGGCGGTCGGACCGGCCCGCAGCGTGCCGTCGACGAGCTCGACGCGGTGCCGCACGCCGAGCAGCCCGGTGCCGGACCCGCCCGCGGCGAGGTCCGGGTCTCCGCCGCGCGGTCCGGGCGGTGGGCGGTCGTTGCGGATCTCGACCCGCACGCACTCCACGGAGTAGCGCACCCGCACCCGCACCGACGCGCCGTGCGCGTGTTTGCGCACGTTGGTCAGTGCCTCCCCGACGATCCGGTGGGTCGTCCGCGCCACCGTCGGTGACACCGCGGCCGGGTTGCCCTCCTCGACGAGATCGACGGGAACGCCGACGGCGGCCGACTCCTCGGCGAGCCACGCGAGGCCGGCGAGCTGCCCGGTCACGGGCACCTGGTCCGTGCGCAGCGCGCCGACCAGGCCCGTCAGCTCGTCGAGTGCGCGCTGCCCGTTCGCGACCAGCTCGGTCGCGGCCTCGGCCGGTGCGAGCTCGGTCGCCCGCGCCATCATGTCGCGCACCCGCCCGGCCACGATCCCGTGCATCTCCTCGCCGAGCCGCGCACGTTCGTCGGCGCGGGCCCGGTCGGCCAGCAGCGCCCGCGCCCGGCACGCGCGTTCCGCGCGTTCGGTGAGGGCGGCGAGCACCCGGCGCCGCGCCCCGACCGAGAGCCCGAGCAGTGCGGGCACGCCGACGAAGGCCGCGGCGGCCGTGATCACCGGCAGGTGCGGCGCCCACGGCCGCGCGGCGAGCGTCACCAGGCCCAGCACCAGAGCCGTGCCCACGACAGGCCGCCGGGAGTACGCGCCGACGGCGTAGGTGGCGAGCGGGGTCACGGCGGGCACCAGCAACAAGGGGACATCGCTGGTCAGCAGCTCCCCTGGCGCCGCAGCGACCGAGGCCAGCGCGAGGGCGGTGACCGCCAGCACGACCAGGTGCGGGTGGCGTCTGCGCAGCACGAACGCGGCCGCGACGGGGAGCTGGATCGCGATCTCCGCCCACGGGACCACCAGGCGCATCGCCGCGTCGGCCGGGTT
This sequence comes from Actinophytocola algeriensis, assembly GCF_014203735.1. Lineage (GTDB taxonomy): Bacteria > Actinomycetota > Actinomycetes > Mycobacteriales > Pseudonocardiaceae > Actinophytocola > Actinophytocola algeriensis. The sequence continues at coordinate 922,637 of NZ_JACHJQ010000002.1, forward strand.
CCAGGACGCCGCGAGGGCGGAGAGGGCCACCGTCACGAGCACCGCGATCGCGGCGGCGCGGAGGTCGGCGCGGCCGATCCGGGGCGGCCGGGGCGCCACCGGCGGCCCTGGCACCTCGGGTGCCGGGGCACCGGAAGGCCGGGAGCGGAGCACACCGATCAGGTCGCGCAGCTCGACGAGCGCGTCGCACCCGGTCGCGCGAACGTGCTCGGCCGTGTCCCTGGTGGTGTCGTCGGCCGCGGTCACCCGCAGCGCCCCGGCGTGCAACACCATGAGGCTGACCCGGTGGGTGACGGTGTCGTGCAGCTCGACGGCGAGCCGGAGCCGCTCCTCGGTGCGGGAGCGGCCGGCCTGCAGGTCCCGTTCCCGTTCAGCCTCCTCTGCCCGCTCGGTCAGCGTCCGCACGAGTTGCGCCCGCGCGGCGAGGTAGCAGCCGAACAGCATCGGTGCGGCGACGTACACCAGCCCGCCCGCCGCCGTGGGCACGGTGGTCGACCACGGGTGCACGGCGACGACCGTGAGCACCCCGGTCACGCCCCACGTCCACCGCTGGTCCTGCGCGTAGCGGTGACCGGCGTGGAGCACGAACGCGGGGGCGAGCGGCATCAGCAGGTTGGTCGGATCGGACGCCGTGGCGACCGCGCCGGGCGCGAGGAGCGCCCACCCGGCCATGCCGGCCACGACGACGCCCACGAGACCGAACCGCGCGTCCAGCCGGAGGCGGGTGGTCGCGGCCAGCACGCACCCGACGACCACGAACCCGGCCGTCCCGGCGAGTGGGCCGTGCGCGGGGCGCCCGTCGGGCAGCCACAGCGGCACGACGAGCGCGACGCAGGCGGTGACGAGGAGGACCGCGCCGTCGAGGACCCGTTCCCGGCTCGACCACCGCGCACGCTCCATGCGCTCACGGTAGGCCCACCACGGCGTCCCGCGCTCCACTCGGGACACGAGACCCGACGAAGGTCCGCACGGGTACCTACTTTCGTAGGTGCCGCCGACCGCCTTGGGCGCTGGCGGCGACCACCCCGCGTCGTCTCGACTGGACGCCGACACAGGACACGGATGATCGGGGACGAGAGATGACGAGCCGGCGAACACCGGTGCTGGTGACCGCGGTGACCGCGGTCGCGGCGGGGGTGTTGTGGGGCGCGACGGGCCAGGCCCAGGAGCTGCCGGACGGCGACCGGACGGTCGTGTCGACCGAGTCCGGCGCGGTGCGCGGCGCCGTGTCCGGGACGACCCGCACGTTCCAGTCGATTCCCTACGCCGCGCCGCCGGTGGGCGGCCTGCGGTGGCGGGACCCGGAACCACCCGCGCCGTGGCACGGGGTGCGGGACGCGACGAGCCCGGCACCCGCGTGCGCGCAGGGTGCGGGTGAGGTGCAGGGCGGCAGCCGCGCCGAGGACTGCCTGTACCTGAACGTGACGACACCCGCGACCACGGCGAAGAAGCGGAAGCCGGTGATCGTGTGGGTGCACGGCGGCGGCTTCTACATGGGTGCCAGCCGCAACTACCCGGCGCGGCGGCTGGTGGCGGGCGGCGACGTGGTCGTCGTGACGGTGAACTACCGGCTCGGTGTGTTCGGCTTCTTCGGCCACCCCGGACTCGCCGGGTCCGGCACCTTCGGGCTCGCCGACCAGCAGGCGGCCTTCGGCTGGGTGCGGCGCAACATCGCGGAGTTCGGCGGGGATCCCCGCAACGTCACCGTCGCGGGCCAGTCCGCGGGCGGGATCAGCACCTGCGCGCACCTGACCTCCCCCGGTGCCGCCGGGCTGTTCGACAAGGCCGTCATGCAGAGCGGTTCGTGCGACACGGCCTGGGAGGCCAACACCGAGTACCGCGGCCAGCCCGCGGATGCGATCTTCGAGCCGCTGCACCGGGTCGAGCAACAGGGCAGGCAGACCGCGACCGGCCTGGGGTGCGGGCAGACCGACACGGGCGCGGCGCTCGACTGCCTGCGGGCACTGCCGGTCGACGCGCTGATGCCGGTGCTGCAGAAGTACATCCAGCCCGCCTACGGCTCCCCGGTGCTGCCGAGGAACCCGGCCGACGCGATCCGCGCGGGCCGGTTCCACCGCGTGCCGGTGCTGACCGGCCAGACCCACGACGAGGCACGGCTCGCCACGTCGATGTACGACAACTTCCAGTACCCGATGAGCGAGGAGACCTACCAGGCCGTCCTCACCGAGACCTTCGGCGACGACCGGCCCGAGATCGAGGCCCGCTACCCCAGGGAGGACTACGACTCGGCGGCGCTGGCGTGGAGCGCGATCACGACCGACAGCAAGTGGACGTGCAACCAGTACGAGACGTCCGGCAACCTCGCCAGGCGGGTGCCGGTGTACCACTACGAGTTCGCCGACCCGGCCGCGCCGCCGATCTCGCCGCTGCCGCCCGCCATGCCGATGGGCTCCTACCACTCGGCCGACCTGTGGTCGCTGTTCGACCTCGCCGGTATCACACCGGAGCTCACCGAGGACCAGCGGCAGCTGTCCGACCGGATGATCGGCTACTGGACCGCGTTCGCCGCGAAGGGCGACCCGAACGCGGCGCCGGGCCCTCGGTGGCCCGAGTTCGGTTCCCCGGCCCGGCCGCACGTGCTGTCCCTGGCCCCTGACGACATCGGCCCGGTCGACCTGGCGGCCGACCACCAGTGCCGGTTCTGGGCCTCCCGGTAAGACCATCGACCGGCCGACATTGCTCCGTTCGGCGCGTTTCGCGCCGGAGGGCCCGGGTACCTAGCGGCACAACGGAATCCACCGGCGCACTTCTCTCGCGCCCCTGCGGAAAAGAGGATCCAGTTGATCGTCTTGGGTGTCATCCTGCTCATCATCGGGTTCATCGCGGACATCTCGATTCTGTGGACGATCGGGATCATCCTGCTCGTCGTCGGTGCCGTGCTGGCCATCGTCGGCGGCACCGGGCGCCTGGTCGGCGGTCGCAAACACTGGTTCTGACAAACAGGTTCCGCACGCGACGAAGGAATCTCGCGCGGGGAGTGCCGCCGACCGGGGTCGGCGGCACTCCCCGCGCGTCATCCTGGCCAGGAACCGGCGACGGTCACCTGGTCGACACGTGCAGGGCGGCCGATGCCTGCTCTTCCAGGAGGCGGAACCCGCAGGAGCGCGCGATCGACACGGCTCGTTCGGCGGTGTCGCTCGCCGCGGCCGGGTCACCGGCGAGCAGCCGGGCGGTGGCGAGGCCTGCGAGGGCGCGCGCCTCGACGAACGGGTAGGTGTCGTGTGCGATCGTCAGGCAGTCCTCGAACCACTGGATGGCGGCGGTCGTGTCGCCGAGGGCGAGGTGGGCATGTGCCACGGTCGCCGAGGTCTGGGCCGTGATCTTCCTGTCCCGCACCGTGATCGCCATGCCGTGCGCCTGCCGGGCCACCTCCAGCGCGGTGCCTGCGTCGCCTCGTTGCCTGTGCAGCTCACTCCACTCGTCCAAAGTGGATAGTTCGCCGCGCAGGTTCCTGCCCTTCCGGTAGGCCGCGAGCACGTCGGTGAGCAGTTCCTCGGCCTGCGTCTCCGCGCCGAGCTGACGCAACGCGCTCGCCAGGTTGCCCCGGTTGGCCAGCGCGGAAGTCTCCCGGCCGGTCGCCTCGTTGATCTCCAGCGCGGCGCCGAGCAGATCGGCGGCCTCCCGCAACTCGCCCTGGCACAGCCGCAGCACCCCGAGCGCGTTGAGCGCGACCGCACGCACGTGGCCCAACCGGTCGTCCTCGGTCAGCTCGAGCACACGCTGGAGCCGCTCCTCCGCGGCGGCGAGCCTGCCCTGCTCCAGGTAGATCCACGCGACGTGGTGGGACAGGTAGGCCACGGCCGTCGTCCAGCCCGAGGCGACCGCGAGCCGCTCCCCGGCGAGGCAGTCGGCGAGTGCCTCCTCCTCGCGGCCGACCGACCACAGCGCCTGACCACTGCTGATCAACATCGCGGTCCGCGCCAGGTCGTCGCCCGCGCTGGTCGCGGCGGCCAGACCCGCCTCCGCCGCGGGCACCCAGCCGTCGACGTGCCTGCGCACCATGAAGTACCCGCGCAGCTGGTCGGTGATCCGCCAGGACAACGCGGGCTCCTCGGACGCGGCCGTCTCCAAGACGACCGCGACCAACGCGGTCACCTCGGCGTCCAGCCAGGCGAGCGCGTCGGCTTCGGACGTGAAGACCGCGTCCCGCTGGGCGTGCGACTCGAGCCGCACCAGCTGCGGGTACACCCACTCCATCGCGGCGGTCACCGCGTCGGCGTACCAGGCGTGCAGCCGGGACCGCGCGGGCGCACGCTCGGCGTCGTCGGCGAGCAGCCTGCGGGCGTACAGGCCGAGCAGGTCGTGGAACCGGTAGCGCTCCGCCGAGTACTGCATCAGCATGTTCGCCTCGAGCAGGTCCTCCAGCAGGCGTTCGGCCTCGGCCGTCGAGATCGCCAGCAGCGCACCGGTGCTGTCGGCGCCGAAGTCGTCACCGGGGTGCAGGGCGCACAGCCGGAACGCGCGCTGGGCCGCGCCACTCAGGTCCGCGTAGCTGAGCTGGAAGCTGCTGAGCACGCTCGACTCACCGGTGGCCAGCTCGGTGAGCCGGTGGTTGTCGTCCCGCAGCCGGGCGGTCATGTCGCCGATGGTCCACGCCTGCCTGGTGGCCAGCCGCGCGCTCGCGATGCGCAGCGCGAGCGGCAGCCGTGCACACGCCTCGGCGAGGGCGCCCGTCGCGCCGGGATCGGCGTCGGCCCGGTGCGCCCCCGCGGTCGCGGCGATCAGGGCGACCGACTCCGCCGGGGTGAGCGGTTCGAGATCGACGACGTTGAGCCCGGCGAGGCCGGGCATCCGGCGCCTGCTGGTCACGATCACGTCGCTGCCGCCCGCACCGGGGAGCAGCGGCCGGATCTGGTCGGCGTCCCGGGCGTTGTCCAGCAACACCAGCATCCGCCGGTCGGCGAGCTCGCTGCGGAACACCGCCGCCGCTTCGGTCACGTCGGTCCCGATGCGCCTGCTCGGCACGTCGAGCGCGCGCAGGAACCGGCCGAGCACCTGCATCGGGTCCGGCGGGCTCGTGGTGGCGCCGCGCAGGTCGGCGTAGAGCTGGCCGTCGGGATAACGCGGGCGCAACCGGTGCGCGGCGGCGAGCGCGAGTGCGGTCTTGCCGACCCCGGCGATGCCGTCGATCAGCACGACCCGGGACGACGCCGGCACGGTGCCGTCGTCCGGTCGCGCGAGCGCCGCCTCGATCCTGTCCAGCTCTTCTGCCCGGCCGACGAAGTCCGGCGGCGCGGCGGGTGCCTGCTGGATCGCGGCCTGCTCCGTCGCACGGAGTGCGTGCCGGTCCCGCCTGCGGAGCACCGCGAGCTGGGCCGACCGCAGCTGCTCGCCGGGGTCGATGCCGAGCTGGTCACCGAGTGCGGACCGGATCCGGTCGTACGCCGTGAGCGCCTCGGCCTGCCTGCCGCTCGCGGCCAGGGTCAGGACCAGCTCGGCGTGCAACGGCTCGTCCAGCTCGTGCCTGCGCGCGAGGTCGTGCAGCGGTGCCAGCGCCTCCTCCGGCCTGCCGAGGTTGCGCGCCAGCGTGGCGTACGTCCGGACCGCGGCGGCGTACTCGCTGGTCACCGACGTGTGGATGGGGCTCGACACCACCCGTTCGACGTCGATCTCACCGCGCCACAGCGCGACGGCACCGGCGAGCCTGCGCAACGCCTCTTCCGGCACGTCGTGGGCGGCTCGCGCGACGAGGTCGCGGAACGCCAGCAGGTCGAGGTGCTCGGCGTCGACCGCGAGCCGGTACCCGGCAGGACCGCCGACGAGCACACCACCGGTGCGCGAACCGATGCCGAGCAGGCGCCGCAACCTGGTCACCTGGGTGTGCAGCAGGCCTGCCGCGTTCTGCGCCTCCCCGTGCCCCCACAGCAGGTCGATGAGCTCGTCCTGGGCGACCACCGAGCCGGCACCGAGCGCGAGCCGCGCGAGCAGCGTGCGTTGCAGGCCGGAGCCGAGAGCGGCCTGGACGTCGCCGTGCCAGACCTCGACCGGACCGAGCACGCGGATGCGCAGCGGACCGCCCCCGACCGGCGGGACGTCGACGTGGGCCACGTCACCGGTCCCCGCGGCGGCGTGCAGGTGCTCGGTGTCCTCACCGCTCAACCCGAGCGCGGTCGCGATGGCCTGCACCGAGTTCCGCTTCGGGTTTCTCGTCCTGCCCTGTTCCAGGTCGCGGATCGCGCCGGCGCTCACCGCCGCCTGGTCGGCGAGCTCACGTTGCGTCATACCGGCGCGCCGACGATGAGCTCGGAGCAGCCCGCCGAACCCAGTGATCACCGGGCAATGCTAACCAGGAGGCGCGGAGGCCACCCGGCGTGCCACCGGAGCAGCCGTTCGTCGAGCACCAGCCCGCGGGTGCGGTGAGACTTGTCGCATGCCGTCCCTGAACCGGGCTGTCACCACACCGCTGCTGTTCCTGTTCATCCTCGGCGACATCCTCGGCGCCGGGGTCTACGTGCTGGTCGGCGAGGTCGCGAGCCAGGCGGGCGGCGCGGTCTGGCTGCCGGTGCTCATCGCCCTCGGGCTGGCCGTGCTGACCGCGGGCTCCTACGCCGAGCTCGCCACCAAGTACCCCCGCGCGGGCGGCGCCTCGCACTACGCCAACCGCGCCTTCGGCCCGTTCGCGGGCTCGGTCGTCGGGTTCTGCATGCTCGCGGCCGGCGTGGTGTCCGTCGCGGCGCTGGCGCGGGCGTTCGGCGGCGACTACCTCAGCGAGTTCGTCTCACTGCCCACCGCGGTCGTCGCGACCATCGTCCTCGTCGCGCTCGCGCTGCTGAACATCCGCGGCATCAAGGAATCCCTGCGCGCCAACATGGTCGCGACGATCATCGAGGTCAGCGGGCTCTTGTTGGTCGTCGGGCTCGGCGGGTGGCTGATCCTGCGCGGCGACGCCGACTTCAGCCGACTCACGGACTTCGGGAACTGGGAGGGCGCCGCGATCGGCGGCGTGCTCGGCGGCGCGGTGCTCGCCTACTACTCGTTCCTCGGGTTCGAGACGTCGGTCAACCTCGGCGAGGAGACCAAGGACCCGCGCCGCGCCTACCCCCGCGCGCTGTTCGGCGCGCTGGCGGTCGCGGGCGTCATGTACCTCCTGATCGGGGTCGTCGCCAGCGCGGTGGTGCCGACCGACGTGCTGGTCGAGTCGAGCGGTCCGCTGCTGGAGGTCGTCCGCGAGGCCGGTGGCGTGCCGGAGTGGCTGTTCAGCCTGGTCGCGCTCGTCGCGATCTCCAACGGCGCGCTGCTCACCGGCATCATGTCCTCCCGGCTCGCCTACGGCATGGCACGCGACGGGCTCCTGCCCGCCGTCCTCGCCACGGTGCTGCCCCGCCGCCGGACCCCGTGGGTGGCGGTCGTGGTCACCGCGGCCGTCTCACTCGTCCTCGCGCTGACCGGTGACGTCGCCGGGCTCGCCGCCACACTGGTCCTGTTGCTGCTCATCGTGTTCACCGGCGTCAACGCGGCCGTGCTCGTGCTGCGCCGCGACCGCGTCGAGCAGGACCACTTCCGCATCCCCGTGATCGTGCCGTGGCTCGGCATCGCCTCGTGCCTGCTGCTGTTCACCCAGATCGAGGCGGACGTGTGGCTGCGCGGGCTCGTACTGCTCGCCATCGGGCTGGTCCTGGCGACCGTCAACGCGGTCCGTGCCGGCCGCGGCCACCTCGACAGCCATCTCGACGACACTCCGGACGACCGCCTCGATGACAGCACGGTCATGGCCGATCCGGAGCGGTCGGAGCAGGACTGAGCGTGGTGGTATCCGCACTCTCCGTCAACACGGCGGCCGCGCGGACAACGCCGGGCCGGTTCGGATCCGGTGACCGGGGTATGTCCACGACGGACTGACGGACCAGGGAGGCCGACGATGCGGGATCCACAGGTTGGTGCCCCGGTACCCGCCGCGGACACGGAGCTCGACGAGTCACTGATGTGCGAGAACCTGGCGGTGGTGCGCCGCGAGATCGAGCGGGTCCTCACCGGCATGGACCGGGAGCTGGTCCAGGACGTCGAACTGGTCGCGACCGAGCTCGCGTCCAACGCCTGCGACCACGCGGACCACCCCCGGCAGCTGCGGCTGCGCAGGGGGGTCGAGCAGCACGACCAGACCCTCCTCATCGAGGTGTGGGACGCGACGCCCGACCTGGCCCCGGTGGTCGGCACGTCCAGCCTCGGTGACCACCGCGGCCGCGGCATGAAGCTCGTGACCAGGCTGTGCGACGACTGGGGCGTGCGCAAGGACTCCGACCGCAAGGTCGTGTGGGGCCGCATGCGGCTGGCCCGGTGAGCGCGACCGACGACCGGCTGGCGCGGACGATCCTCGCGCTGACCCGCGAACGCGGCCCGGACAGCTCGATCTGCCCGTCCGACGCGGCCCGCGCGGTCGGCGGCGAGAACTGGCGCGAGCTCATGGCACGGACCCGGGCGGTGGCCCGTGAACTGGCCAGAGAGGGCCACGTGGCGGTCACGAGCCGGGGGCGTGTGCTGTCGCCGAACGGCACGTGGCACGGCCCGGTCCGCATCCGCGGCGCCGACTCATCGACAGATCACTCGTTTGAGTGACCGTCACACGGGTAGCCCTTGATCAGGACATAACCGGCGACGAGGAGGAGATGACCATGGTCAGGCCAGCCCGCCGCACGAGCAACGCAGCCGGCTCGGTGATGAGCACGGTGATGAGCGTTGTCACGCTGCCGTTCCGTGTGCTCGGCCAACTGTTCGGCGGTCGTCGCCGGCGCACCGCCCGGACGCGCTGAGCCAACTCGCCAGGGGCCGGCGAGGTGCACCACCTCGCCGGCCCTTGGCATGTCCGGGCGGGACCTGCTGCCGGGAAAGGCGATCGCGTACCGCCCGGAGCCCGCGAAACGCGGTTTCGCGGGCGCGGACCAGACAGGCGATCAACTCTTCTTCCTGGCATTCCTTCGCTTCGAAGGTTTCGCCGTCTTGCTCTCCTTGTACGCCTCGATGACATGGCCGGGAATCCGTCCGCGACCGGACAGTTCGTAACCGTTCTCGAGCGCCCACTCCCGCACGAGGGCCGCCTCACCCGGATCAGCCGACCCGCGAGCCGGCGCGGTACCACGACGCAGCCGCCCACCGGTACGGCGCGCCGCGGCGACGTACTCCTCGAAAGTTTTGCGAAGCTTCTCCGCATTCGGAGAACCGAGATCGATCTCGTACGTCACACCGTCGAGTCCGAAGGTGAGCGTGGAGACGTCATCCGATGAAGTGCCGTCGAGGTCGTCGACCAGTTGCACCAGAACCTGTTGAGCCATTTTCCTACTTTCCCGCGGAGCTTCGTGCACGATACGTGGGATGCGCACACTGCATACAGTATGACTGTATCAGAACCACAACAACAACCGGCACCCAAAAATGGCGGCGACCACATATTCACGAATTGCCCCAGCACGGATATACCCCAATGCGGACCGGGGTTCGCCGGTGGTACGCCCGGCGCCACCAGGTCCGATGTGGACTGGTGGATGGTGGTCGGGACATCGAATCAATCGATCCGCTCCGCGGTAGATTTCCCCGGTCGGGCGGAACGGAGGCAGCGTGATCAGTGGGGGGTACGCCTGGCTCGGTACGTTCACCGGCATCGCGGTCATCACGGTGGCCGCACTGCCGTTGGCCGCGCTGACGGTGTGGGCTCTGGCACGCCGCCGGATTGCCGGCGGCACCACGACGGCGTGGGCGTGGCGCAGGTCGCTGGCCGAGGTCGGCATCGTCTACGGGACGGTGCCGTGGGTGTGCATGACCATGTTGCCCGGCGGCCAGGCAGGCGCGGTCCCCGGCCGGGTGAGCCTGGTGCCGCTGCGGGACCTGCTCATGATGTCGGCCGGCCAGATCGTCGGCAACCTGCTGGTGTTCGCCGCGCTGGGGTTCCTCGCGCCGCTGCGGTTCGCGGCGCTGGCGTCGGTGCCGCGGATCCTGGCGCTCGCGGCGAGTTGCTCGGTCCTGGTCGAGACCGCGCAGTACGTCCTGCGGCTCGACCGGGTGTCCTCTGTGGATGACGTACTGCTCAACGCCGCCGGCGCCGGCCTGGCCGCGCTGGCGACGCGCCGCTGGTGGCGGGACACCTCCGTCGACCATGCCTCGGCCGGTGCCGCTGTGTAGGTGCGGCCGGCAGCGGCCTCCCGCGGCGACGTGGGCTCATGCCGACGTGCGAGTGTTCACAGATCGAGTCCGGCGGCCATGGCGATGGAGAGACGTCGGCCGCGGCTGAGCGGAGCGTCGGCGAGCAGTTCCGCGATGCGTTGTTTCCGCGCGCTGGTCGGTGTGAAGTACATCGGTGGCACGGGCTGGCGGGCCAGGGCGGCCACATGCGGGTCCGTGTCGCGAACGAGTTCGAGATCCGCGATGACCGCTTCCCAACCGCCGTGGCGCCGGTGGAGCCACCAGGCGCGGCGACGGAGTTCCGGATCCGCTGCCTGTTTGAGCGGCGCGAGGTCGGGAAGGGACCACAGTCCTGGGCAGTTGGTGAGGACCTCGCCCGCGAGCCGGGCCACCCGCGAGTGCTCGCTGCCCACCAGGCGGAGCAACAACGGGACGTCCTCGGCGGTGGCGACGTCCCGGAGCAGCGACAGACCGACTTTCCGCAGCGCGGGCTCCGCGCTCTGGACGAGGTCGAGGATCTCCTCGCGCACGACCGGCGATCCGGTCTCGCCGAGCCCGGTGTAGGCGCGTGCGCGCACGGCAGGCGTGGCGGTGGAACGCGCGACCGCGGCATAGGTGGTGGCCGGGTCGTGTCCCATTTCCTGCCGGCGCCGGCGGGCCCACAGTCGCACGAGCACCGAAGGGTCGACCAGAAGCCGCTCCACGTCGGCAGGGTCGAGCTCCTCGGCTGTCAGCTTCACCAAGCCCGCGACGCGCCCCTCAGCGGAACGGCCGCGAAGCAGCACCCTGGCGATGTCCTCTGGCGTCGCCGCGTCGGCGATGACCCGGATGAGCTGCCTGCGGACGACCTGGTCCCCCTCGTCGGGGAACGACACGACCGCGTCCCGCGGTCCGATCAGCCCGGAGTCGAAGCTGTGCCGGAAAGCGGCACGCCGGACCGCGAGGTCGGCACAGCCGCGCAGGCGGGCCCACACGCCGGCCTCGCCGTGTTCGGTGACCAGTGCGCGCAGGTACGACGGCAGGACGTCAGCCCCCCGGCCGCGCAGCTCGATCCGTTGCAGCAGCGGCACGATGTGGTCGGCGTGGTCCAACGCCGAGCGTCGCAGCACCTCCCGCGTCGCCAACTCCCTGACCACTCCGATGTGGTCGCTGACCCGGACCGCGAGTGCGCGATCGCCCAACGGATCGGAAGAGGCGGCCAACGACCGGACAGCGCGCTCGCGTACGTGTCCGTCAGGGTGCATGCTGCCCAGCACCGCGACGACCGGCAGCGGCCCCTCCAGCACCTCCCGCGGCCTTCTCCGCCCCTCCCAGCGCCTGCCCTTCGTCACCGAACCGGCGGGCGTGATAGTCGATCCGCAACAACTCGCGTGCGGTCACGGCGACAAGCCAGGACGCGGTCTCCCCCAGCGACACCCTGTCATCCCGCACGACCGCCGCGGCACTGTCACGCAACCGGTGACGGATCTGCGATGGGCTCAGCACGCAGCCGATTCTGACGGCTTCGCGACGATCAGTCACCCGGATTGCCGTGAGGCGCCCGGCTCCATTCTCGATGTTCCACGATGTCGCCTCGCGTGCACGGCTGCCACGTGGGCGGATCGTGCCATTCCCCTGCGAACTCGAGGCTGAGCGTGGTGACATGCGACGTTCAGGGAAGAGTCCGAACCCGACACACCAAGGACGCGATGAGACCACTGACCTTCAGCGACGACAAGGACGAGGAGCAGAAGTGGCTCCCGGGTGGCCCTCAATCCGCCGTCGACGCGTTCCTGGAGTTCGTCGCCCGACACCGTGATGTCGACAACACGTCGTTCGGCATCGAAGATGAGGAGAACGAAGAGGCGCTGTTGTTCATGTTCGAGGTTGGGGCCATCTGCCGGATCAGGTGGGGGCAGAACTCGCGGAACGAGTACCGCGTCGTCACCAACCGCGGCGACTACCGGACCCAGGCGAGCTATTTCGTCCGCGGCGGTTTCACCGCCCTCGACCGCCACGGCCCGTGGATGCCGGACGTCGACAGCTTCAAGCGTGCACGATCGGCTCACCTCCGCCAACGGGCCGCGCGAGATGCTCACCGAGGCCAGGAAGCACCTGGAGGAGTCCGTGACCAGCGCGGAGAAGAACTCCGGTCCCAGTTCGACGGGTCGGTGTTGCGGCGGACCCATCCGCGCGAGCTGCGCCGTCGGCTGGAGGTCCTGACCTACGTCGACGGACGCGAGCCGACGACGGTTGCCGGGGTCACGCACTGTGGCTTCGGCAACGGCGGCGGCGAGACCGTCAACGCCTGGTTTGCCGCCGACGGTCGCGGCCTGGTGGTGACGTTCGACCACACCAGCGCGCTCAACTCCTCCGACGACGCCCGCGCGCAGGCAGCGCTGTACGACGGCGTACCGGCAGACCTCCTCGATCTGGTGAGGGACGTGCCGGAAGCAGACACGACGCTCGGTGTCTCGCATCCTGACGGCGGCACCCTGGTGGCCGCCACCGGCATCTTCACCTTCTCGGGTCCCTGTGCCATGGCGGACGGCCTGGTGTCCCGCTTGACGGAGGCGCGGTTGGGCGTCGAGGACACCGGGGTCGGTTGGCTGGTGGAGGGCTTCCTCGCGATGGAAGACTTCACCCCCGCCGCGGTCGCGGAGGCAGTGAAGTGGTGGAGCGCCGAGGACATCGCCAGAGGTTTCGCCGCGACGGCCGCGCTTGACCACGAGCGGTCCGCGACCGCGCCACTCGACCGGGAGGCAGCGGACCGCTTCTGCCGGATCTGGGCCGACGCCGGGTACAACGATCGCTGGGGTGTGCACTACGTCCTCTTCGACAGCCGCACACTGGAGGAGGCGGGCGAAGATCGGGAGGAGCTCCTGAGGTTGATCCAGACGCTCGGACTCGAGCGCGTCGACGCCCCGCCGGGAGCCGCCACCGGTGAGGTGTGGGTCCGCACGGACCCCCGTATCGACGCCGAGCTCGAGCACTGGTCATGACCGGTCGCTGCCGTCTGCGCGGCCACGGCCGGCGCCCCTCGGCTTGGGCGAACATCGATGAGGTTCGCGAGGAGCTGCGTCGTCGTTTCGAGGGGATCGGCGAGGAGTCTCGTCCGGTGGAGACTTCGGCGGCATGAGCGAGGTCCTCTTCGCTCGAGAGAACGGCTGGATCCCGTGAGTGGTCCGCGCGGACGGTGAGCTCAGGCTGGAGGTCACCGCCGGAGCCGACGCACTTCACGACCCTCGCACGTTCGCCGTCCCGGTCTCCGCGGCTCACCTCGAGGTGATCGGGGACGACCTGACCCGGCACCTGCTGCTGTGGAGCGCGATCCTGCCCCTGTGCAGTGCCGCCGGGATCCGAGGCCCCCTTGACCAACACGCGGCCGTTGCGCTGCTGGACCCGATCCTCTTCGGCACGCCCGACGACGTCGAGTCGTTGTTCCTGGGCATCCCCTGGGACAGGCGCCGGCTCGTCGCTCAGGGCGCGGACATCGCACTGCTCGAGCGTGGCGAGATCTTCGCCGCGCTGCGTTCCGCGACCGTGGAGTCCGACTGGCATCGCGTCCAGACCTACGACGCGGACCGTGGCCGTGCCCGGCGCGGTGTACGACTCACCCCGCTCGACGCGGCACTCCTCAGGTACACGGGCCGCTACCTGCATTGCGGGAGGCTCCCGACCCGCGAGCCCGATGCCGTCGATCCCGACCTGCTACCCGAGGTCATGCGGGTGATCGCCATCGCCGAGCAGGCGTGCGCCGGGATGCGGCTCTCCTCCGATCGGAGACGAGGCCGGAGCGCTGTGAAGGAGGACCGCGGGTGGAAACGGATCGAGGAGAAGGTCGACCGTGCGGTTCGCCGCGCCTACCCGGATCTCGTCGATGACGCGGTGCGCACCGTGAGCTTCCTGATGTGCTCGGAAGCTGCCGCCCGGGCACGGACAACCTGAGCGCGGACGAAGCGACGGGCTGACTGCCGGTCCTCTGCGGGGCAAGCTGGCGGCGACACCTTCCGGGCCGGTCGCGCGTGCCTGGTGCTGCGCGCGGCGCGCTCCGGCTTCGAACCTCGATCATCTTCGTGGTTGGGGGGTCAGGTGGGGCTCGAGTGCGCGCAGCAGGTCGAGTTGACGACGCAACGCTTCTCGTGGGGAGGAACGGAGGATCTCGCGAATCCGACCTCGACCGGGTCCGCACGGTGGTGCACCGCCGGCATTGTCGGACGCACGTGCTGCCACAGCTGGGCGTAGTGGGCTTTGACTGGCACAGGAGTCCGGTAACGAGACGTCAGCCGGCACGGCAAGCGAGTGTAGGCAACACCTGCTCAGGCAGAACGCTGCGATTCGAGCGGTCGGAGTGGTCGGGCAAACGCACGGTCATGCCCATTCCGTGCGTGACATGCACGGACCCGGCGAGGGTCGGATGTCCCTGGCCGGGTCCGGGCCGGGTTTCGTCCGCCGATCAGCTCGCCATGCTGTCGAACGTGCCGGGTTCGTACGAACCGCCCTTGGTGCGCGTGATCACGAGGAGCCGGTTGGCAGCGTTGATCATGGCGACCAGGTAGACCAGCGCGGCGATCTGGTCGTCGTCGTAGTGCTTGCGTACCTGGGCCCAGGTCTCGTCGGACACTCCCTGGTGAGCGTCGGCGAGCCGGGTGCCCTCCTCGGCGAGCGCCAGCGCGGCCTGCTCGGCCTCGGTGAACACGGTGGCCTCACGCCAGGCCGCGACCAGGTTGATCCGGACCGCGGGTTCGCCGGCGGCCGCCAGCTCCTTGGTGTGGGCGTCGACGCAGTAACCGCAGCCGTTGAGCTGGCTGGCGCGCAGCTCGACCAGCTCCAGCGTGGCCTTCGGCAGCGACGACTGCACGACCGCCAGGCTGGAGTGGCCCCGCTGCTGGCCGCCAGCGAGCTGGCGAGGGCCGCCGCCGCGGCGCCACTGCAGCCGGCACAGGTCAACGGCTACCCGGCGCTGATCCTCCGGCTCGCCGGCAAGATCGACACCGTCGTGGCGGTGCGCATCGACGACGGCCTCATCACCGGGCTCTACGCCGTGCGCAATCCCGACAAGCTGTCGCACATGGAGCGGGAGACCGCCCTGCACCGCTGAGCCCAACCCAACCGGCATCTCCACCCGCACGTCGCTGCCGGCGACGGCGTAGCAACTGTGCCTGTGGCGACTGCGGAATACTGTGCCGATGTCAGATTTGCTGCACCCACCTTCCGAGTTGTCCAAGGCCACCTGGTCCGATGAGGATTTCTCGGTCATGGGGTGGCACGACTGCAGAGTCCATGCGATCAGCATCGGTGAGTACGAAGACGACACTCTGCCGCCGGCTCGGTTGCTCATGGATCTGGACTACATCGTGCGCTGGGTCCATCCGGTACGCCCGGCAAGCCATTTCACCTTCTGGGTCGCGCCCGCGACACTCGTGTTCGAACGTGCGTGGGACATCACCGGCGAGTTCGGGCCGCTCCACGAACTCCTCGAGATCGCCGACCTGCACCGCCTCGGACCACCGGACAACAGTCCAGAGCCGTCCTGGCACATCGAAGGGCAGTCCTTCGACATCCGACTCCGCGCCGACGGCTACCGGCAGTACCTGCGCCAGCCGCCTCGACACATACCCCAGCAGATTCTCACCACGGCCCAGCGCGGCGGGATCAGCTTCGCCGAACAATCCTTCGGCTAATGCTGTGTCCACCAACGTTTGCCGGCTCCTGCGGCAGGTCCGGCCAAGCCGACGGTGATCGTCGTGCCGGGGTGGGCTGGTTTGCTGTGAAAGGCGCGTTCACGGCATCCCCAGTGCCGTGAATGGCGCGTTGAGGTCGCCCAGTGCCCTGAAAGCGCCTTTCACAGCATGGCCAACGCCGTGAACGCGCCTTTCACGGCACAACGGGACGTCGTCAGGGTGCGCAGCGCGCCCCGCAGCCGAGCACCTCCGCGATCTCGAGCGGTGGGCGAAGATCGGCGGGCTCGACAGGCCCGCCGCGGGTGTGGAGCCCAGAGACTCCGGCGGGACGGCGATCCGGCGCACGGCTATTTGCCGCCCCGGACCGGTGAGCCGTAGGACTAGGAGTAGTCGATGCCCTCGTCGTGTACGTCGGTGTCCGAGGTGAGCAGCACGATCCGGAGGCTGTCGCCTGGCTCGATGTCGACCTCCCGCAGGTACCGGTTGTCACCGAGGCTCGGATCGTGCGACGTGCTCGAGGTTCGCGTCGAGGGGAAGCGCTTCCTGGTCCCGACGTTCTCGAGAATCCATTGGTCGCCATAGGTGTAGGGCGCGAAGACCGGATACAGCTTTGCCCACAGCTCGTCGAGGAACTCCTGCATCGTCGTGTCGTCGAACGCCGTGATCGCCACGCTCTTCGGCACGGGGTCGCCGTACCTCTTGGCAACAGCGGAACTGTCGATGACAACCTGGAGTCGCTCGAACCTCTCGTGAGCTTCCTGGACGGCTTCCTTGACGTTCGTGGTGACCTGTTGGGACGGCAGATCGGTCAGATGTTTCTCGATCAGGGTCTCGGCGGTGGCGCGGACGGCTTCCTCGATGGCCCTGTTCCGGTTCCGCTGCGCGATCGTCATCGCTTCGACGAAGGAAGGAAGACTCGCGTTCTTCGTGTAGTCGCGAGGCGCGTACAGCACGTACGGCCTGTGCCACACCACGAAGAAGAACGCAGCGGCGACACCTGCCGGAAAGGTGACGGCGAATATCGCGAGCAGTCCCTGAACCCAGCCGGACAGTTGTGTGGCAACCGCGCCGATCGTTACCTCGGACAACGTAAGAAAGAGCGATATCACCCATATGGGGTTCAGGTTCGCGGAGACTCCTTTTCGATCATGCTGCGCGCCCCTCCGCGTCCCCGGTATGACCACCGTGGCTGAACAAAACCTAGCAACGGGGCCGGGACGAGTCCGGATGCGCTGTGCGGTCCGGATTCCTCGGGTTCCATCGGCCATCGCGACGGCGAGGTCGGCGCCACCCAGCCAGCCGTGGCCGTGACGGGTGGCGGGCAGCGGCAGCGTGGATCCGGTGCTGTGAGGTCGATGTCGGCCGACGGTTCGGCTCGACGCGAGTGTGCGCTCGGTGATCCCGGTCAGCGACGGCTGGTGGCCAGGATGACGAGGAACTGGCCGCCGCCCGCCTCGATGTCGGCGGTCACCGGCAACCCTGGTGCCAGTCGGGAGAACCGGTCCACCAGCCAGTCCGCTGCCTCTTGGGCGTCCTGCCTGGTCGGGCAGCGGGCCACCATCTCGCGGCCCCCCTTGCGCTCCAGCCTCCCGGCAACGGTGATCAACGGCGCGGGTTCGACCACGTGCAGGCGGTCCGGCCAGGCGATGACCACCTTGACCGCGCCCTTGCGGGTGTTGCACCCGCGGTGCGCGAGCCGCTCGGCGACCTTGGCCTTCCGGTCGGCGGTCCGGCTGTCGACGCTGGGCCCCCGCGGGTCGTTCACCGACATGTCGGGGTCGACCGGTTCGTCGCACACCCAGCATCGCCAGCCGTCGCGTTCGGCCACATCATCGAGGAGACTCACCCGGGCAAACTAGCCTGCCCGGCCACTACCCCGCGTACCGCACCCAGGCAAGCGCCACCAGCCTCCGTGGTCACCGGGCGAGGACATCCTCGTCGGCTGAACGCGCGCAGGTGCGGCCGTGCCGCGACGCCGCCAGAGCGTGACGGGGCCGCACAAACCCGGCGACGTCGGTGGTCATCCCCGCGATAATGGCCGACATGCAGGAGGTCGAGGTCGTCGTCGCGCATCACGAGTGTGCGACCCTGCGTGTCGGCGACGTGTTCCTGAAGATCGACGCTGATCAGGCGCGCACCGACGTCGAGGTCGACGCGATGACCATGGCGCCGATCCCGACACCGCGGATCCTGTGGCGCACACCGCCCGTGCTCGCCCTCGCCGCCCTCCCGGGGACCGCACTCGGCCGCCTCGGCCAGCCGTCGACCGCGTCGCGGGCAGCGTGGGCCGCGGCGGGCGCCGCCGCTCGGGAGCTGCACGACGCGCCACTGCCACCACGGCCCGGCCGCGACCGCGCCGACATCGCGGCACACCTCGACGACGAATGCGCATGGCTCCTCGCCAACAACGTCCTCCCCGCCGACCTGGTCACGCGCAACCGCCAGGTCGCCGAGGCCGCGCTCCGGCCGTGGACACCGGTGTTCACCCACGGCGACCTGCAGGTCGCCCACGTGTTCGTCGACGGTGACGAGATCACCGGCGTGCTCGACTGGTCCGAGGCGGGCCAGGGCGATGCACTGTTCGACCTCGCCACCCTGACCCTCGGACACCAGGAGCACCTCGACGACGTCATCGCGGGCTACGGCACCGACGTCGACCTCGACGTGATCCGCGCGTGGTGGTCACTGCGCAGCCTGCGGGCGATCCGCTGGCTGACCGAACACGGCTTCGACCCCTCCGCGCCAGGCTGCGAGATCGACGTGCTCACAGCCCAGATGTAAGGCCCGGCCAGTGCGGTGCGCTGACCCCGGACCCGACCTGGCGGTACGTGACAATTGGGCGTGGCCCCCGCACTGCACGGCACGATCGTGGTCGTCGACGTCGTCGGCTTCGGCGACCTCCGGCGAACCAACACCCACCAGGTCAACGTGCGCACAGCGTTGTACCGGATCGTGGACGACGCGTTCGCGCGGTCGGGCGTGAACTGGACAGGCTGCCACCACGAGGACCGCGGGGACGGAATCCTCGTCGTCCTCCCGCCCACCGCCGCGAAGGCCCCACTCGTCGAGTCGCTCCCCGGTCATCTGCTCGGGCTGCTGAGCGAGCACAACGCGGCACGCGACCCCGAAGAGCGGATCCGCCTGCGCGTGGCACTGCACGCGGGCGAGGTCCACCACGACGACCACGGCGTCGCCGGCCGCGCCGTCACGCATGCCTTCCGCCTCGTCGACGCCCCCGCGTTCCGCGCGGTGGCCGCCGGTTCGAGCGGCGACCTCGCGGTCATCGCCTCCGCGTGGTTCTACGAGGAGGTCGTGTGGCACAGCGGGCTCACCGGCTACGAGCAGGTCACGGTGGGCAACAAGGAGACCACGACGACAGCGTGGGTGTGGTCACCCAGCTCGCAGAGCACCCGGCCGGCCCCTGGCCCGGTCCCGCATCAGCTGCCCACCAACATCAGGCGCTTCGTCGGCCGCGAGGCAGAGCTGAACCGGCTGACGGCACTGCTCGACGAATCCGAGCAGACCGGCGGGACCGTCGTCATCACCGCGATCGACGGCAGCGCCGGTATCGGCAAGACGTCTCTCGCGTTGCACTGGGCGCACACCGTGAAAACACGCTTCCCCGACGGCCATCTGCACGTCAACCTGCGCGGCTTCGACCCGCGGGAACCGATGGACGCCGGCCAGGCGCTGCACGACTTCCTCCAGGCCCTCGGTGTCGCCCCGGAGAGCATTCCGGCTGAGCTCGACGCGAAGGCGGCGCTCTACCGCAGCGTGCTCGCCGACCGACGGATGCTGGTGGTACTCGACAACGCCCGGTCTTCCGAGCACGTCCGGCCGCTGCTGCCCGGAACGTCGTCGTGCATCACGATCGTCACGAGCCGCAACCGCCTCGACGGTCTCGTGATCCGCGATGGCGCGCAGCGCATCCCGCTCGACGTGATGTCCGAAGTGGAAGCCCGCGCCCTGCTGACCGAACGAGTGCCGTGGGTGGCTGACGACCACGCGGCGGCCGACGAGCTGATCCAGCTGTGCGCGCGGCTGCCGCTCGCCCTCAGCGTCGTCGCCGCGCGCGCCGCGGTCCAGCCGAGCCTGCCCCTGCGCGAACTGGCCCGCGAGATTCGTGAGGAACGCAACCGGCTCGACCTCCTCGACCTCGGCGAGGTCGACCTGAGCGTCCGTGCCGTCTTCTCCTGGTCCTACGCCGTCCTCCCGGCCGGCGCGGCACGTCTGTTCGTACTGCTCGGTGTCCACTCCGGACCCGACATCGACCTGCTGGCATGCGACGCGCTGCTCGGTGCCCCGGCCCGCGCGGCGGTGCTCACCCTGACCCGCGCCCACCTTCTCACCGAGTACGTCCCCGGCCGCTACCGGTTCCACGACCTGCTCCGCGCGTACTCGACGGAGCTGGCCGAAACCGCCCCGGACCGCACCGCCGCGGTCGAACGCGTGCTCGACCACTACGTCACGACCGCCCTGCACGCCGACACCCTGCTCCTCCCTTTCCGCGACGGGGTTCTGCGCATTCCCGAGCCCCACCCGCGCTTGACGACCTACCGCGACGCGATGACGTGGTTCGCCGCCGAGGACACCACGCTGCTGGCGATGGTCGGTCTCGCAGCCGACCTCGGCCGCCACCGCCACGTTGCACGCCTCGTCTGGGCCTGCGCGACCTACCTGCGCCGCAACGGCCGGCTGGAGGACCGGGTCGCCGCCGACCGGCTCGTCATCGCCGCCACCCGGGCCAGTGGTGACCAGGACGGACAGGTTCGCGCACTGTGCAGCCTGGCGCGCGTGCTCGCGCGGATCGGCCGGTTCGCCGAGGGGCTCGAGACACTCACCCACGTCGAGCCCCTGCTCGGGTCGGTCACGGGCACCGCGACCCGGATCTCGGTACAGCTGTCCTACGCGCGGGTGCTCGGGCTGGCCGGGCGGTTCGATGAGGCGCTCGCGCACGCACGAGCCGCCCACGCACTGACACCGACCGAGGAGGGATCCATGCGGCAGGCCGACACCCTCAACTCGGTGGGCAAGCAGCTGTCGAACACGGGTGACGACGCGGCCGCACTCCCCTACTGCGAGCAGGCACTCGCCCACTACCGGCGGCTCGGCAGCCACGACGGGCAGGCCGAAGCACTCGTCAACATCGGCGACATCAACCGGAACCTCGGACATCACGACGCGGCGATCGCGTGCTTCACCGAGGCGTTGGAGATCGACCGGCAACTCGGCGACTGGTACTGGCAAGGCGAGATCCTCGAGAACATCGGCCGTACCCACCTGTCCGCCGGCGACAGCCACGCCGCGGACATCGCGTTCGAACAGGCACTCGCGATCTTCACCAGGATCCGGCATCCCAAGGCCGAAGTCGTGGCACAGCTCCGTACGACAGTGATGTGAAAGGAGAAACCTGCCGACCTCGGCCTCCACGCCGACGACGGCTGGGCCGCGGTCCTCGAGACAGCATTCGGTCCTGGCTTGTTCCGGGTCGTCGAGTCCGAGCCGGAGCCGGACCACGAGTTGTCACGACGCACGGCCGGGCCGTGCTGGGCTGGGCTGGGCTGGGCTAGGGTCGTCGGACGTGACAGCAGGCGTTTCTCCGACTCCTCCGACGTTCACCGCGCTCGAGGCGTGGGCCGGAGCGGGGCGGGTCATCCGTGCCGACAAGTCGGAGCTGGCCGCCTGGCAGCTCCCCGAACAGCAGAAGGCGACGCTGGTCTCGTGCGGGGTGCCGTTGCTCGAAGGCGTCGTCGACGCGGTGTCGTTCACGACGGAGTCGGGGATGTACCGGCTCGCGGGATACGGCGACGACCGATGCCGGTCCGGTTCGGTCTACGCCGCGGAGCCGGAGACCGGACGTGTGCTCGAACTGACGACCTCGGGCGCTGCCAGGTTGGTCAACTCGTCGATCGCTCACTGGCTCTGTTCGCTGCACCTGGTCGGCACCTGGCTGGCGAGCTCGACGGCGATCCGCTGCTGGGACGAGGACGACGCGATGGAAGAGCTGGCACTCACCGAACTCGCCGACCTGTCGGAGCAGATCATCCACCTCGACCCGCCCACCTACGGCGACGACGGTGATCACCGAACCCGCTTCTGGCCTGCTGTCCTGGACCGGTGGTTGTACTGACACACCGCGACATCCGCTTCTGCCGCTGGGCGCCGTGGCCTGGCGGGCAGGCCGACAGCACGATCCCGTCGGCCTGTCCGCGGTCGTGATTCACATCCGGCGTCCGCTCCTCGTCGGCTCAGGCGGCCTTCGTTGCCTCGTGGTGCAGCAGTACCGGCAGCGCGGCCACGTCGTTGGCCATGAACGAGCGCAGTGGCGGGATGTCCTCCGGGGCGGTCGCCAGTGCCAGGTCCGGGTACCGGGCGAACAGCGCGGGTACCGCCACCACGGCCTCCAGCCGCGCCAGGCGCGCGCCGGGGCAGAAGTGGGGCCCGCCGCCGAACGCGATGTGCTCCTTGTTCTCCCGGTCGATGTCGAACACCTCGGGGTCGGGGAACACGTTGGGGTCCCGGCCGTGGGCGAGGTAGCTGATCATGATGGCGTCGTACTTCCTGATCACGACGCCTTCGCCGAGGTCGATGTCCTCCTTGGCCCACCGCATCGGCAGGTGCCCGACGGGGCACTGGAGGCGCAGTGACTCCTCGATCGCGTCCGGCCACCGGCTCGGGTCCGCCCGGACGATGGCCAGCTGGTCGGGGTTGGCGAGCAGCTCCCGGACGGTGTGGTCGATGAGCGAGACCGTGGTCTGGCTGCCGCCCCCGATCAGCAGGATCAGCATGTCGACCAGTTCCTGCTCCGACAGCGGCTCCTCGCCGTCGACGCGGGCCGCGATCAGGAAGCTGGTCAGGTCGTCCCCCGGCTCGCGGCGCTTGCCCTCGATGAGGGTGCGCATCGCGGTGTTGATGTCGACGAAGACCCTCGCCGACTCCTCCTCCGGCACGTTGTCGGTGTCGAGCACGACTCGCAGGATCCGCAGCACTTCGGGACGCAGGTCCTCGGGCACGCCGAACAGGTCGCAGATCATCCTGGTCGGCAGCTGCTGGGAGAACGCGGTGTGCAGGTCCACCGGTCCGCCGGCCGCGCGGATCGCCAGCTCGTCGAGCAGCGTCGCGGCGATGGCATCCAGGTGCGGCTTCATCGCGTCGATGCGCTTGGGTGTCAGTGCGGGCGCGACCATCTTGCGCAGCCGCTGGTGTTCGCGGCCTTCAGCGGTGGACATGGACTCCACGTCCACCCACGGCGACAGCCAGGGCACCTCGCCCGGCACGTACATGGGCAGGTTGTTCCTGAGGTTGCGGGAGACACCCGGGTGGTTCAGCAGGTACTTGACCACGTCTCCTCGCGTGATGGACCACACCACGACACCCTCTGGCAGCTCGACGGCCACCGCGGGAGCGGCCTCGCGGAAGCGGTCGAGCTGTGCGTACATGCACTTGCCGCCGCCGCTGTCGATCTTCTCGCTCGGCGCGGTGCTGAAGGGGATCATCTCGTCCTACTCCTGTGTCTACTAGGGACGCCCCGGGTTCGGGCGTTGATGGGCGGTGGGCTGCCGCGTCGCGGCCCATGGACTGGTCACGTGGTCAGGCGGTGCCGGATCCACACGTTGGGTTCGATGTAGACAGCGCGGTCGTGCTTGACGCTGACCTCGACCAGCGTCAGTGCGCCGGGCACCGCCACCGGCCCGTCGGTGTCGAACGGCAAGCCCGTCCACCCGCGCCACTGAGCGAGGCTCCCGGCGATGGCCATCGACACCGGGCAGACCTTGATGATCTGGCCGCCCTCCCGGACGTGCACGCGCAACCAGGCGTCGGCAGGCAGCCCGTCCGACCGGGTACGCGCCGTGTAGTCGGTGATCGACGTCTCGGGTTCGGCGTGCTTGTTGCTCGGCCGGACCGGGGCCATGAGGTCGGCGAACCCGAAACGTCGCGCGTTGTCGTTGAGTGCCACGAGTGTCCGGCTGGAGAGGTTCCTGGCCTGCGAACCGGGGACCACGGCGATCTCGAGCGCGCACACGGCGGTGAGCTCGCGCCCGGCGTAGGTGTCGAGCATGCTCTGGCGAAGCACCTCGTCCCAGCCGGTGTCGGGCAGGCTGTCGACGTCACCGTCCCATGCGAACGGCACGCTCGCCGCCCTGGCGATCACCCGCTCGTCGTCACCCTCACCGTCGAGCACGACGAGCTGGTGCTCGGGATGCCGCTCGAAGGCCCAGTTGATGAGCAGTGGCTCCGCTCGGACGTACGCGGGCCAGGTCGACTCCATGGTCAACATCGCCGACGCGAGGTCGGGCCGCTCGGCAAGACTGACCACACGCAGGTGCACTGCTACGGACATGTCGGGCTCCTTACGAGCGCAGGATCACGCCGAAAGTCTCGCCCGCCGAACTGGTGCCACACCCGCACCAGACTCGCCGCACCCACCGCCCGGTCAGGAGTCTCTGGTGTGGTGGGGGTCGGCGTGGCAGCCCGCACACCGCGGTCACTCAGCGGCAACTCGCTGCCCACGGCGCGCCCGGCGACCTCGTCCCTGCCCAGCAGGGTCCGGCTTTGTGTATAACAGTCCTCGTGTCCCGAACCTCCCGCCTCAGCGCGGCTGTGCTGGCCCTCTTCTCGTGCGTGGCTCTCGCCGCACCCGCCGCCGCGAGCGACAAGCACGGCGCGCCACCCGAGTTCGTCGTCCTGCACGACGTCGACCCGACGATCCGGTACGACATCCGCTACTTCGGGCGGCACAACTTCGTCGGTGACCGCATCGACGGCTACCGGCAACCGCAGTGCATCCTCACCCGTCACGCCGCGACAGCCCTGCGCACCGCACAACGCACGCTGCTGCGGCAGGGCTACACGCTCAAGGTCTACGACTGCTACCGCCCACAGCGCGCGGTCGACCACTTCGTCCGCTGGGCCACGGACCTCGACGACGAACGGATGAAGGCCGAGTTCTACCCCAACGTCGACAAGTCACGGCTGTTCGCCGACGGCTACATCGCGGAGAAGTCCGGCCACAGCCGCGGCAGCACCCTCGACGTCACGCTGGTCAAGCTGCCCGCGGGTCCCCAACGGCCGTACCGCCCCGGCGAGCCGCTGGTCGCCTGCTTCGCCCCGGTCGAGCAGCGTTTCCCCGACAACGGCGTCGACATGGGCACTGGCTACGACTGCTTCGACCCGTTGTCCCACACCGACAACCCGGCCATCACCGGTGCCGCCCGCCACCACCGCGACCTGCTCCGCACCACGCTCGCGGACGCCGGGTTCCGCAACCTCCCCGAGGAGTGGTGGCACTTCACCCTCAACGACGAACCCTTCCCCGACACGTACTTCGACTTCCCCGTCAGCCGAGGTGCACTGGACTGACAGGGCCTGGCCTGGTTCAGCCGGCCCGAGTCCGCGGTCCGATCCCGGCGTCACATCGTCGGTGCGGTAGTACTTTGGTGATGTGGCGGTCGTTACCGGGTTGGTGTGCTACCCGATCAAGGGGTGTGCCGGGGTCGTTCTGGAGCGCGGTGAGGTCACGCCGGCCGGGTTGGCGCACGACCGGACCTTCGCGGTCGTCGACCGGTCAGGTGCGAGCCTGTGGCAGGGCGAAGTGCCGCGGATGGCGGTCGTTCGAGGCCGGGTGCTGGACGCGGGCGCCGGCATCGTGCTGAGCGCCCCCGGTGCGGACGACCTCGAGGTGGACGTGGCGTCCGGCGGGCGGACCCTGGCGGTCGAGGTGGAGAAGTGGCCGGGCACGGGGATCGACCAGGGCGATGAGGCGGCGGGGTGGTTGTCCGAGGTGCTCGACGTTCCGGTCCGCCTGGTGCGTGAGCCACCGGGCGCCCGCACCGGCGCCGACCCGACCGCGCTGCTGATCACGTCGCGGTCGTCGCTGGACGGCCTCAACGCACGGATCCAGGCCAAGGGTGCCGCCCCGGTGCCGATGGACCGCTTCCGCCCCAACGTGATCGTCACGGGCTGGGCCGAGGCGCACACCGAGGACCTGGTCGCCCGCATGACCGTGGGCACCGCCCAGTTCGGCTTCGGCGAGCTGGCGATCCGGTGCGCGGTCACCATGGTCGACCAGCTGGCCGGCGTCCGGGCGGGCCCCGAACCGTTGCGCACGCTGGCCGACTACCGCCGCGAGCCGGACGGTGTCGCCTTCGGCATGAAGGCCACCGTGCACACCCCGGGCCACGTCGCCGTCGGTGACCAGGTCACCATCACCGCCCGAAGATCCACAATGGACGGTGCACGCTGATCGGCTCCACCCGGTCCCATGTGGACACCGGACCCTCGGTTCGGCTCGGGTGACACGGAACCACGCAACACCCGCTTCACCCCGAACCACGGACGCGGAGCCGGGTCATCCGCCCGTCGCGCGCTGGTAGCGGTCGGCGAGTGTCGCGCAGGCGGTGCGCAGCTCGGCCGGTTCGATGTCGGTCAGGTCGGTGTCGAAGGTGGCGAGGATGCCCGCGATGCCCGCCCAGGACCACGCGCCGAGCGTGAGCCGGGTGGTCTCCTCGGTGACGGGTTCGACGACCGACCCGCCCGGTGCCCACCGCGCGACGATGGCCGCGGGGTGGCGCAGGACCGCCGAGCCGAGGCACTGCCAGCGGGCGGGGGTGTCGCCGCGGTCGAAGCTGGTGACCACGTGCTCCGCGACTCCGCGTCCGGGCAGGGGCCGGCGGGTGAACGGGATCCCGGTGGGGTCGTGCGGGTGGATCCGGTCGACGCGGAAGATCGGCCACGTGTCGTCGTCCGGGTCGCGGGCCACGAGGTACCAGCGGCCGGCCCACACCACGAGGTGGTGCGGCTCGACCGCGCGCGGCGCGGCGAAGTCGGGGTCGCGCGGGCCGGGCCGGGTGCCGTCGGCGCGCAGCCGGTCGAACCGCAGCACGTGCCGCCCGCGCACCGCGTCGCCGACCGCCTTGAGCGTGGCCGCCCCGATCGGCGGCGCGGCGAACTCCCAGTGGTTGCGCAGCGAGGTCAGCTGCATGGCGTCGATCTCGGCGCGCAGCCGCACCGGCATCACCTGCCGCAGCGTCTCCAGCGCCCGGGCGCTCGCCTCCCGCAGCCCGAAGACCGTCAGCGGTGTGGTCTGCAGCGCCAGCGCGACGGCGACCGCCTAGTCGTCGTCGAACAGCAGCGGCGGGAGGGTCGAGCCGGCCCCGAGGCGGTACCCGCCGTCCGGCCCCTTCGCCGCCGCCACCGGGTACCCCAGGTCACGCAGGGTGCCGATGTCCCGCCGCACGGTCCGGGTGCTGACCGCGAGACGCTCGGCCAGTTCCACGCACGACCACTCGCGGCGGGTGGCCAGCAGCGACAGCAGGGTCAGCGCCCGCGACGACGTGGTTGCCATGACGCCATCGTCCCCGAAGAAGCGGACACTCGATGTCCGCCACCGCTGCCAGAGTGCGGGACATGAGCGACACCGCCTCCCCCTACACCGGCTCCCGCATCGACCACCTCAACGTCGCGGTGCCCGATCTCGACCGGTCGATCGCGTTCTACAGCCGGGTCCTCGAGGTCATCGGCATCGAGACGAAGCTGCACGTCCCCGCCCGCCCGGACCTGCCAGAGATGCACGGGTTCGGCGTCGGCGGCAAGCCGTTCTTCTGGCTCATCGCGGACGGCACGGTCGGCACCAACATGCACGTCGCCTTCACCGTGGGCTCCCGGGACCTCGTGCGGCGCTTCTACGACACCGCACTCGCGGCCGGCGCCACGCCGCTGCACTCCCCTGCCGCCTGGACCGAGTACCACCCGGACTACTACGGCGGGTTCGTGCTCGACCCCGACGGCATCAACCTCGAGGCCGTGTGCCACGAGCCGGCCGACCGGTCCTGAGTGGCGAGGCTGCGGTCCCGTAGGCGCTCCAGGCCGCCTTGCCCGGCGACGGTGTGCGTGCGTCGGCGCCGGGTGCACCACCGCCGTCATCCGCGTCCCGCCGCGCGCCGACGGCGCTGATCGGCGAGGCTGGGGCCATGCGGGTACTGGTGACGGGAGCGTCGGGGTTCGTCGGGCGGCGGCTGGCGGCCGCGCTGGTGGACGAGGGGCACGAGGTGCGGGCCATGACCCGCGAGGTCGACCGCTACCGCGGCGCCGGGACGCCCGTCCACGGCGACGTGCGGGAAGCCGGCTCGCTGCGCGCGGCGGCCGAGGGCTGCGGGGCGGCCTACTACCTCGTCCACTCGCTGGACGACCCGCGGTTCGCCCAGCGGGACGCCGACGCGGCGCGGACGTTCGCGGCGGCCGCCGCGGCAGCCGGGGTCCGGCGGATCGTCTACCTGGGCGGGCTCGGCGCGGACGACGGGAAGCTGTCCGAGCACCTCGGCAGCCGCCGGGAGGTGGAGACGCTCCTCGGCGAGGGCGGGGTGCCGGTCACGACGCTGCGTGCGGGCATCGTGATCGGGCACGGCGGCACCTCCTGGGAGATGACGCGCAAGCTGGTGGAGCGCCTGCCGCTGATGGTGGTGCCGCAGTGGGTGTACACCCGTTGTCAGCCCATCGCGGTCGCGGACGTCGTCCACTACCTCGTCAGGGTGCTGGAGGCGCCGGCCGCGGAGGGGCGGACGTTCGAGATCGGCGGCCGGGACGTCTACACATACCTGGACATGATGCGCAGGCTCGCGGTGATCGAGGGCCGCTTCCTGCCGATGCTCCCCGCCCCGGTGCCGATGGTCGGCCCGGTCACGTGGCTGTCCGCGCAGTGGATCGCGGTGTTCGCCGGGGTCGACGCGCGGACCAGCCGGGCCCTGATCGACTCGATGAACACCGAAGTGGTCGTGCACGACCACACCATCGACGAGGTGGTGCCGCACGAGCCGATGAACTTCGACGACGCCGTGCTCGCCGCGCTCGCGGAACGGGCGCGGGAGACGAGGGCCGCGTCGGAGGCCGCGCGGTGATGCGGGTCCTCCGCACGCTGTTCCGCGAGGTCCCGCGCGACCACCGGGAGACGTCCGAGGCGATCCGGCGGCGCAGGCGGGTCGTCACGGTGACCGCCGTGGCGGGCGCGGGGCTGCTCGGCACCTCGCTGTCGACCACACCGGGCTCGCCGCGGTTCTACCGGCTGACCACCGCGACGGCGGCCACCTGGGTCGCCGGGGGCCTGCTGTCCGGGCCGTTGCACCTCGGCCGCGCGTTCGGCGGCGGCGACCGGCTGCGGCGCCCGGCGCTGGTGCCGGTCCTGCTCGGGGCGGCAGCTTTCGCGCCGTTCTACGGGTGCGCGCTGGTGTGCAGGCGCATCCCGCCGCTCAACCGCATGCTCACGTCCATCCTCGCCTACGCCCACCAGGGCAGCGGCGGCGCGGTGCTCGCCACCACCCTGGTGAACGGCGCGGCGGAGGAGGTGTTCTTCCGCGGCGCCCTGTACGCGGCGGTGCGCCACGCGAACCCGGCGGTCGTGTCCACCGGCACCTACGTGCTCGCGACCACCGCGACCCGCAACCCCGTGCTCGTGGCCGCGTCCGCGGTCATGGGCACGCTGTTCGCACTGCAGCGACGCGCCTCGGGCGGGATCCAGGCACCGATGATCACGCACCTCGTGTGGTCCGCACTCATGCTGCGGTTCCTGCCACCGCTGTTCCCGCCACCGGCCGCTCGCCCGCGTTCGACGGGCTCGCGAGTCAGAGGTCGTCCAGATTGATCAGGCCGTCCTCGATCGCGCGGGCGGCGAGCGCGACCTTGCTCGGCGCTTCCCTGCCGATCTGCGTGTACTTGACCCGGATCCGTTCGAGGTGGGAGTTGACCGTACTCGGGGAGATCCCGAGGCGGTGGGCGACGAACTCCTTCGACTCCGACTGGAACCACTCGATCAGCACCTCGATCTCCCGCGACGACAACGCGGGCCGCCGCTCGGACCGATCACCCGCGAGCGCCCCGGCCAGCGACGGCGGCGTGTACGGCTTGTTCCACGCCGCGGCGTGCACCGCCTTCACCAGGTGCGCCGCCCCCTCGATCTTCGTCAGATAGCAGTGGGCGCCCAACTCCAGGCACTGCAACGCGATGCTGTCGTCCGCGCGCATGGAATAGACCACCACCCGCCTGCCCGCGTCGACCAGCCGGCGCAGGTCACCGAGCACCGGGGCCGGGCCGCCCAGGTTGAGGTCCAGGATCACCACATCCGCGTCGGCGCCCCGCCCCAGCCACGCCACCCGCACGTCCGCGCCCTCGGCGACCACCGTGACCGGCGGAGTCCCCTCGGTCAGCCACTGACCGACCCCAGCTCGCACAGCCGGATGATCGTCGACGATCACCGCGGTCAGACCGGCCACCTCGGTACCAGAAGCCACCCGACCTCCCCCCGACCATGAGCACCGCGCACATACCGGGTTACGTCCACCGGTGATGTCGTCGCGGAGCTTCCCTTTTCTGGCGTGCGCTTCCAGTCCGGGAACTGCTCGGCGGTTCCTGGACGGCGCGGTGGCACTGTAGAAACCGTGGCTGGCACGGCTCTGCCCGTACCCCACCCGTACCACGTGTGCGGCCACTCCTGCCATCGCGCCTCGACGAACCGGGCGGGCACTCCGCCGCCGTGGTGGAGAGAAGTGCCCGTCGATGCACAACCGCATGGTCCGCGGTGCCCATGCCACCATTCGGCTCACGAACGCGGCCTGCTCCGAGTCGACCGCCCAGTTGCCGTGGTAGACCAGGTTGTCGAACAAGTCGTTGCGCTCGAACGGGTCGGCGGCCGGGCCGAGGTCGGCGGGGAACGCGTCGGTCAGCCGCCCGAGTGCGGCCGCGAGGTCGTCCATGACAGTCCCAACAGGACTCCGCACCATGGGAGAACGACGTTACGCCGGATCGGCACACGGGCCATGCCGGTTTCCGGCATCAGGACTCGGCGCTTCCGGAGGCGGGGTCACCGTTGCTTGCTGTGGTCTGAGGCGTAGGTCTGCGGTGCGCGCGTACCCGTGCCAGGACGATGCCGCCGCCCACCAGGACCACCAGCGCGACGGTGACGACCGTCCCGGCGGAGATGCCCGATGGCGCACCTCCCGAGATCGCCGGGGCGTCGGCGGCCCTGACCAGGACACGCACCTGGGCGGTGTCCGGTTGCAGGAAGTACAGGTCGCCGCCCGGGCCGATGGCGAGCTGGGTCACCGGGCCGTGCTCACCGCGGTGGACGACCTCGGTCTCGCCGTCCGGCGAGAACCGGTGGATCTCCGAGCCCGCGCTGACGAACATCACCCCGTCCGTCGTGAACGCGATGTCCTCCGGGTCCTCGAGGGTCATGTCGTAGACCGGGTTCGCATCGTCGCGGCCCCTGCCGACGACAGGTTCGGCCTTCCCGTCCACCACCCGGTCCACGCCGCTCAGGCCGGTGACGACGTGCGGTGTGCCGTCCGGGTCGAGCGCGATGCCGTCGAAGAACTCGTGCTCGCCCGCCCTGAGCACCACGTCGAGTGCGCCGTCCTCGCTCATCGCGTAGACGCCGTGGGACGTGCTCAGGTACAGCGTGCCGTCCTGCGCGACGGCGATGTCGTGCGGGTCGCCCTCGCGGAAGGTGTAGTCCGTCGGGGACGACCAGTTCTCGATCGGCTGGTCGGCCATCCGGTTGTCCATGCCACCACCGAGCAGCGCCACCACCGCGCCGTCCGGGTGTCGGCGCAGCGCGGCGTCCGGCACGAGGTAGAGCGAGCCGTCCGGTCCGGTGGTCAGCGGTCCGGCCTCGAGCGGACCGGTCGGGCCGTACTTGACGAACGTGGGCAGCGGGGGGTGGAGCTCGACCGGCCGCAGCTCACCGCCTGGCCGGGCCGAGTGCACGCCGGTCGCGCTGGCCAGGTAGACCGTCCCGTCCGCGCCGACGGCGAACGACTCGAGGTCGCTGAACGGCACGTCCGTGGCCTTGCGGACCGGTGCCGGGTCGAGGTCGGCGACGGTGCGGATGACACCGTCGGTGCCGACGGCCCGCACCTGGCCGCCCGCGGTGAGGACGTGGAGCGTGCCGTCCGGTCCGAACGCGACACCCGTCGGGTCGGTCACCTCGGTGGCGACGGCGGGAACACCGTCGCCACCGTCGCCCCGCTTCCCGTTGCCCGCGACCGTCGTGATGACGCCGTTCCGGTCGACGCGGCGGACGCGGTTGTTGTTGGCGTCGGCGACATGGCACGCGCCGTCCGCGCCCACGGCGACGCCGAGCACGTTGTTCAGCACGCCGCCTTCGGCCGGTCCGCCGTCACCCCCGTACCCCGCCGTGGGGCCGCCGGTGAGCGTGCTCACGGTGCCGTCCGGGCGGGCCACCTCGACCGCGTTCGCGGCCCGCTGGACGAAGTAGACCGAACCGTCCTGGCCGACGGCGAACCAGCGCACGTCGTGCAGCAGGG
The DNA here is from genome assembly GCF_014203735.1 of Actinophytocola algeriensis. Lineage (GTDB taxonomy): Bacteria > Actinomycetota > Actinomycetes > Mycobacteriales > Pseudonocardiaceae > Actinophytocola > Actinophytocola algeriensis. Next base: position 954,744 of record NZ_JACHJQ010000002.1, read on the forward strand.
TGCGCAGTGCCTGGCTGGTGCTCTCCTCCGCGTCCCGCTCGTACCCGACGACCATCTCCTGACCGCCGGGCGTGAGCCGCTGGATGGACACGTAGTCGGAGTAGTACACCGTGCCCGCGGGATCGGTGGCCACGAGGCGGGGCGCGTCGAGGTTGTCCTGCGCGGACTCCGCCCAGGTCTCGACCGTGTCGATCATCCCGTCGGGCGTCACCCGGTACAGCAGGCCGTTGGCGGTGAGGTAGACGGCGCCTGCCGTGGCCGCGACCCCGGTCGGCCGGTTCAGCACGACCTCGGTGGCCGTCTTGTCGTGGTAGGCGCCGTCGGTCTCGGCGCTCCTGCCGGTGCCTGCGAACCGCCGGACAGTGCCGTCCGGCGCGATGGCGCGCACCTGGTGGCGGTACGGCTCGGCGACGTAGATCGTGCCGTCCGGCCCGACCGCGAGCCCGCCGGGAACCCGCTCGTCCTCGGTGATCCGCACCGTGTCCTGCGCGGCCGGTGGCCGCTTGCCGCTGCCTGCGACCGTGTGCACGGCGCCCGGCTCGTCGTCGGCCCACGCCGACCGTGCCCGCGCCACGGGTCGGGCCGCGTTCGCGGCGCCGTGCTGGACGAGCCGGAGGACCTGGCTGGTGCCGGTGAGCGTCTCGACGCGGCTGACGTACAGGTCGCCGTCCGGACCGACGGCGAGATCGCCGATGCCGTCCAGTGCCGGGCCGACCGGGCTGCTCGCACCGTCCTCGCCGGCCAGCATGACCTGCTCGCGGTTGTGGTCGACGAAGTACACGCGACCGTCTGGCGCGACCGCGGGCCCGCCCAGTCCCCTGGTGTCCATGGCGGCGGTGACGGTGGCGACGGTGCGCAGCGGACCGGTGGGGCCGAGCGCCTGGATCTGGCCACCGGACACACCGCGCCCTGGCTCCGGGATCCTCGTCAGGAACACCGTGCCGTCCTGGCCGACCGCGAGCCACACACCGGCCAGGTCCACGGCCGCCTCGCCGACCCGGGTGACACGGCCTGCCCGGTCGACCCGCACGACGCGCTTGTTGGTGGCGTCGTACAGGTACGCGTTGCCCTCGGCGTCGACCGCGACGTCGTCGTCCTCGGCGGGTCCCGACGTGGCGGCGCCGAGCGTGTCCTCGCGCGCCACCACCGTCACCGCGCCGCCGGGGTCGATCCTGCTGAGCTGCCGTTCGTAGTCGTCGTCGAGGGTCAGGTACAGGGCGCCGCCCGGGGCGGCCGCCATCCCGGTGATCGTCGGGCGGCTCCCGGAGCCCGGTTCGGCGCCCGCGACGTACACGGTGTCGATCACACCGTCCGGGGCGACCCGCCGCACACGTGCGGTGTCGGTCAGGTAGACCGATCCGTCCGCGCCGACCGCGATCCGCTCGACGCTGATCCTGGCGTCCCGTGCCGGGCCGCCGTCACCGGAGAACCCGGTGGGCCCGAGCCCGGCCACCACGACGACCTGACCGGCACGGAGCGGCGCGGCCTGCGCAGGCGCGGACACGGCGAGCAGGGCCGCGACGCCCGCGAGGGCCGCCGTGACGCGGGCACCCGTGCGCCTGCCACGCGCGGTGAGTGATCGGTGGCGCACCACAGGCTCCCCCATTCTCGCGACCGGTACGGCAGTACCGACGCACCCGTCGCGAGCACGGTTCCTCCGCCGCCCGGCTGACACCCCGCCCGGCCGGCGCACGCTCCGGTCGACATGGCGGCTCAGGTGGGCACGTTCCAGATCCGCCAGTCGGCCGGGGCGCCGCTCGCGGTGCGGGGCGCGTAGACGATCCGGCTGATCGTGGCGTCCCGGGCCAGCCCGAACACGAGGCAACCCTGAGCCGTGTCGCCCGGCGGGACATCCGGGGGCTCCTCGTACGGGTCGGGGCACTCGCGCAGGTGGTAACGGACGAACACGTCGGCCGAGACCAGCAGGCCGCGGTCGTCCAGCACGTGCAGGGCGCCGGCGACGCTCGGCAGCCGCGCCGTGCCGACACCGCCCGCGCGCATGGAGAAGCGCACGACGTACTGCCGGGAGCCGGGTGGGGGCTTCGGGTCCGCCAGGTACGCCGAGGGCGTGTCGATGAGGTCGGCGATCGCGACATCGGCGTAGCCCGAGCCGGTGTCGACCTCCAGCGGCGGGCCGCCGACCTGCCCCTCACCACCCGGCGGGGCCGCGGGGCCGGTCGCGGGCAGGTCGGCCGGGAACAGCAGCGCGTGCGCGCCGAGCCGGTCGACGGTCCGGTCGACGTAGACCACGCCGCGCACGGCGGTGGCGGCCGGGACGAGGAACGCGGCGCACTCGATCCGGGGCGTGCCCTGGGGCGTGGCGGGCAGGTCCTGTTGGCTCGAGCCGCAGAGTTCCACGGTGACGTCGCCCGCGCGGTCGACCGTGTCGACGAGCTGGCCGCGGTCGTCCAGCAGGTACACGTTGTGCCCGTCGCCCGCGTTGAGTTCGCCCTCGACCCGCAGGGTCGTCTCGACGCCGGCGACCACCCACCGGTAGCCGGCAGGCGCCGTCCGGTCGGCCACCTCGCCACGCTGGAGCCGGACCTCCACCCGGGTCTCGGTGGCGCCCTCGTAGGTTCCGGTGGCCCGGAACAACCCGGTGCCGCCCGGCGGCACGACCGTCGGGTTGGGCGACCCAGGGCCCGTCACCGGGGAACCCGGCCGCACGGGCGGGAACTCCGGCATCGGGTCCGGGGCGTCCGGGTCCGAGGTGGCCGTCGGGTGGCCGCCGGCCCGCACGGCGACGGGCGTGCCGCCGACCTCCTTGCCGCCGGCCAGCACACCGGCGGTCACGAGCGCCGCCGCCGTGAGCACCACGGTGCCGGCCGCGGCCAGCGCGCGCGTGCGCCGCGGGCGGCTCGGTGCACCGGGGACAACCGGTGCCGGGTGGACGGGTCGCGTCGGCGTGACGGACTCGTCGGCCGCGGCCAGACCGACCGCGCCCCAGGCGACCCCGGCCTCCGGTTCCGGGTCGGGGTGGACCGGCAGCTCCAGCGCCGTCCTGAGCAGCTCCGCGACGCGGGGGATCCTGCTGGTGCCGCCGACCAGGTGCACGGCGCGCAGCGTCGCCCGGTCCACACCGGACGACTCGACCACCCGGCCTGCCAGCTCGACCACCCGCAGCAGATCGTCGGCCACCAGGGTCTCGAACTCGGCCCGGGACAACGTCGCCGGCTCGGCGGCGCCCGCCGACAGCAGTGCGGACTCGTGACGACTGAGCAGTTCCTTGGCGGCGCGGGCGTCCTGGCGCACCAGCAGCTCCGCCCGCCGCGCCTTGTCGTCGGCGGGCGGCTCCGCCGCCGTCCGCAGCCGGTCGACGATCCGTTGGTCGAGGTCGTCGCCGCCGAGGTCCGGCAGCCCGGCGCACGCCAGTACCGCGAACCCGGAGCCGTGCCGCCGGACCACGGCGGCGTCGGAGGTACCGCCACCGAGGTCGACCACGAGCACCGCGGCGCCGTCGGCGAGCCCGGCCCGCACGGCGGCGGCGACCGGCTCCGGCACCAGGCTCAGCCGGGACGCCAGACCGGCGGCGGCGCGGGGCAGCCTGCCCATCCGCACCGGGCCCCAGTCGGCCGGGTGGGTCAGCACCAGGTGGTCGATCGGTCCGCCCGCCTGCCTGGCCGCGGCCGAGCAGACCCTGGACAGCACCGCCCGCACCGCCGCCAGGACGTCGACCGTGGTCTCGCCGAGCAGGAGGGTGTCCTCGTCGAGTCGAGCCTTGGGCCGCGGCTCCAACCGGTGTGGCGCGGACCGGCCGAGCCGCAGCGCGTCCGTGCCGACGACGAGCCCGCCGTCGTCGCCGAGGAACACCGCCGACGGCAGCTGCGGCGCGCCGTCCACACTGACCACCCTCGGCGCGGCCCCGTCCCGCCTGGCCACCGCGACGGTGTTGGTGGTGCCGAAGTCGATGGCGACGGTCAGTTCACCCGCGCTCCGTGATGCCGGTTCGCTCGCAAGCTCGCTCACGACGCCGCCCACACGGTCGGGTCCGTGCCGTAGAGCGAGATCTCCACGTCCCGCACCGGCGTCGCGGTCGGCACCGCGAACAGGAAGCAGCGCACCTGGACGGCCGTGGATTCGGTGAGCCGTCGTCTCTCGACGCACTCCTGCCCCACCACCTCGTCGGCCTGTTCGATGGTGGTGCCCCGGTCGTCGCGGAGCTGGACCAGCAGCGGCGGCGCGATGTCGGAGTCGGCGGGCACCCGGATGGCCAGGCGCGCCACCACGCCCCGGGTGCCGGGCAGGCCGATGGGTTCGGTCCTGAAGTAGGCCGACGGCGCCGACACGAGGTCCGCCACGGCGACGTCGGCGGAGTAGGACCCGTCCTCGGCACGGAAGGTGTGCGGGACCAGCAGCGGCAGCGCCTCGCGCGGCAGCGGCTGGGCCGCGCCGTCCACCCGCTGTCCGGTCACCAGGACCCGGGCGCCGTTCGCGGTCGGCATGCGGTCGCCTGGCGCCGCGGTGCTGTTGGGCGTGAGCGCGACCTCGGTCACCGGCGTGGTCCGTCCCAACCGGAACGCCAGGCACGCCTGCCGTTGCTCGCCTGGCTCCAGCAGCTCGTCCCCGACGCGGTCCGGGCAACCGGCCAGCCGGAGATCATCGTCCGAGCTGATCATCAACCCGCGGTCGTCGACCACGTATGTCTCCGCCTCGACCTGTTTCGGGCTGGCCTGCTGGTCCACCGGCCCGGTGGTGATCCGGACCAGCACCAGCCGGTGCTCGTCGTCGGTGTGGACCCCGGCCTCGGCGAGTTCGGCACTCTGCTCCGGGGTGTCGATGAAGGAGTCCAGCCGCCACATCATGGTCACCCCGCCCTGCTCGTACCGGATCCCGGTGCCCTTCTCGACGACCGGCAGGCGTTGCGTCGACTGTCCTGGCACGGTGATCGGGTCGCCGTCGGCGGGCGGTGGCACGGAGAGCCGCTCGGGCGCCGACCCCGCTGCCCGTGCGGCGCCGGGCACGGTGCGGCCGCCGCCCAGGGCGACCGCCGTGACGGCGGTGAGCGCGACGACGGCAGCGACGGCGACCGCGATCCACGCCTGGCGCCGGTCCCGCGCCGCGGCGGGCACGGGCGCCGCCGTGCGGACCGGTCCGGTGGGTGCCGGGTCCGGCTCGCTCACCGGGCGGGTGGCGACGTCATCGGCGGTGGACCGGTCGGCGTCGGTGAGGGTGTGCCCGCCGAGCGCCACGACGGACTGCGGCGCCTCGTCGAGCCGGATCCGGGTGCCGAACGCGGCGCCGAGCAGGGTGCCCAGCAACGGGATCTGGCTCGCGCCGCCGACCAGGTGCACCGCGTGCAGGTCGCCGGGGGTCAGGCCGCAGCCCGCCACCACGTCGGCGAGCAGGTCGACCGCGCGGGCGACGTCCGCCGACACGAGGCGCTCGAACTCCGGCCGGGTGAGCAGCCGGTCGGGCAGGTCGTCGGGCATCGCGATGTCGACCTGCGGGTGGCGGGACAGCACCTCCTTGGCGGCCCGCACATCGTCGCGGAACCGGAGCAGCGCGGCCATCTCGTCGGGCCGCAACCGCTGCTGGCGGTCGAGCAGGTCCGCGACCGCGGGCTCGTCGACGCGGATCCGGTCGACGACGCGCTGGTCGAGATCGTCCCCGCCGAGATCGGGCAGGCCGGCGCAGCCGACCACGCTCAGCCCGGACCGTTCCCGCCGGACCACCGCCGCGTCGCAGGTGCCGCCGCCGAAGTCGAGCACGCCGATCGACGCGCCGACCGGGAACTCGTGCTGGTGGGCGAACCAGGCCGCCGCGGCCACCGGCTCGGACGTGGTGGACAGCCGGGGCGCGAGGCCCTGGGCCGCGGTCAGCAGCGCGCCGATCCGCGTCGAGCCCCAGTTCGCGGGGTGGGTGAGCACCAGGTGCTGCACCGGTGCCGCGGCCGTCGCGGAGGCTTCGGCGACGACCCGGGACAGGACGGCGCGGACCAGCGTGGTCGTGGGCACCACGGTGTCGCCGAGCAGCACCTCGGCATCCGCGATCCTGGCCTTCGGCCGAGGCTCCAGCCGGGCCGGTTCGGCCCGGGCCAGCCGCAGCGCGTCGGTGCCGACCACCGCCGTGCCCCGCCCGGTCCAGAACACGGCGGACGGGAACCACGGTTGCCCGTCGACCGTGACCAGCCGGGCGGGCAGCGCAGGACCGGACACCACGGCGACCGTGTGCGAGGTACCGAAATCCACTGTCGCGGTGACCTGCCCCAACGGAAACCTCCGATCTGCGCGAACGCGGCATATGACTGTGCCGCGGTCGCACCAGTTCCCTGAAACGTGCGGCGGCCGAGCCCCGCCGAGTGTGACAGATTCTCCACGAATGGAACGGCGGGGCCGATCGCGGAGTCCATGTCAGGTACGCAACACGAATTCAGGGAGGAAACATGTCGACGACCCCACCCGCGGTGGTGCCCCAGTCCGTGCGCAACGCGACGCTCGCCGTGTGGGCGATGCTCGGGCTGCTCGTGTTCCGCGTCATTCTGACCTTCGCGTTCGCCGACGACCTGCTCGACGCCTACATCGGGGACAACGAGGCCAGGAAGGCGCTGCCGCGTGAGCTTGTCGAGGCCGCGGCGCCCAGTTACTCGGGGGTCGCGATCGGCGTCCTGATCATCGGCGCGGTCCTCGCGTTCGCCGCGCTCAACCTGGGCAAGGGCGCGCGGTGGGCGCGGGTGGTGACCGTGGTCTTCGCCGCGCTGAGCCTGCTCGGTACCGTCGCGTCCCTGCTCGCACCGACGATCGCCGTGCTGCTGATCATCAACATCCTCGTCGGGTTGCTCGCGGTGGCCGTCATCGTGCTGGTCTTCTCCGGCGAGGCCAACCGGTTCTTCGCCGCGAAATGACCGCCCGCGGCCGGTCGGTCCACTCAGGACGGTCCACGGGCGGCGCGCTGGTGCCCTTCGGCCGACGCGTGCTGAGGGACCTCGACGACATGGCTGCCGACGGGCGCGACGAGCTGCTCGCGTTGACATTGCCCGACGGCGACCTCGAACTGTATGTCACGGACCGGGATGAGCAGGTCCTCTTCTGCTACACCGAGTCGCGGTACCTCGTGGCGGCGTGCGGTCCGGGACAGCCGTGGGCCCGAGTCCGCCCGTCGAGCCTGGTCGCGTCCGCCGAAGCGGCGGGGCGCCCCGTGTTCGTCGCACTGGACGCCTGGCATCCCGCCGGGATCCGTTACGCCGAGCCGGACGTGCGTGAACTCGAGCCCCTGCTGCCCGTGGAGCCGGCGCCGCCGATCACGCGGGTGTGGATTCCGTCCCGTCCGGTCGGGCCCGGCGCGAAGAAGGTGCACCTCGAACTGCATTGCGTGGTTCCCGGTGAGCCGATGGTTCTCGGGTACGGGTCGCTGCCCGACCTGCTCGACGCGTGCGGTCCGCACCAGGCGGCCGTCGCGGTCCGCCCACAGGACCTGGACGAGATCGTCCGGACGACCGGTGCCCACGGCGTGCTGATGGACGCGGTGCTCGATGAGGACCTGCGGCATGCGGCTCCCGTCGTGGACTGGAGCCGCGAGGACCTGTTCTCCGTGGACAGTGCCCAGACAAGCACCGGTGAGCACGGTGTCCGGTAGCAACCGCCACCGGTCAACGAGGAGGGAGTACTCATGCCAGACGGTTACGGTTTCGAACCGGCCGCCCTCGACTCCATTGCCAGTCATCTGAAGGCAGCGGCGTCCGCACTCGACAGCGCGACCCAGGGCGCGGCTCCCGAGGTCGACGCGGGTCTGTCGTCGAGCTTCGTCGGCGCACGGCTTTCGGTCGTGCACCGCGCCGGAGTCATCCTGGCCGAGTTCCTCGACGACAGCGGGCACGCCGTGGAGCTCGGTCACGGGGACTACAACGACATCGAGAACACCGTCGCCGACGAATTCGCCGCGACAGAACGCATCGCCGCCCTGACCGAGCAGAATCGCGAGCAGGACAGCGGACTCCGCGACACGCGAGTCTACGACGAGGACAAGCGAACGGACGCACGATCCTGGGAGAACCGGTGACCGCACTCAACACGCTCGTCAACGGCAGCCCCGGCACGTGCACCGCGACGGCCGACTGGCTCAGGAAGCTGAGCCTGATGGCGACCGAGGCCGCCAACGGGGCGAACAGCGCGCGGAACACGGCACTCTCGGGGTGGACCGGCCCAGCCGCGGGCGTGTTCGTCAACGAGGTGGCCGCGCCCCGCGACGACTGCGACGACCTCGCCTTCACCTGTCACACCTACGAACAGGCGTTGCGCGACTTCGCGAGCGCACTGGAGAGCATCGGCCGCACGATGGACGGCGCGATGACGACAGCGGCGGACGGCGGGCTGGAGGTCGCGGGCACCTTCATCCATTCGCCTGATCGCGCGGCGATGATCGGCGAAGCGCCGGCGAAGCCGGCGGCGGCCACCAGTGACACCCTGCAGAAGTACAACGCCGCGATCGCCTCGTTCAACGCCAAGGTCGACGCGTACAACGCCAAGGCGGCCGTGTTCAACGCCTGCAGCGAGATCGTGAAGCAGGCGCGGATCGCCGAGGACGAAGCACATGGTGCGCTGCGCGCGACGTTCGGCGCGCCAGGCCAGGGCAGTGGCGAAGCCTGGAAAATAGGGTCGGTGGCGGCGAAGGAAGTCGCGGCGTTCGGGGAGGGCGTCGACGACAAGGACGGTCGCTTCGAGACCGCGCGAGCCCGCGACGCCGCGTTGAAGGAAGCCAACCGCTGGGACGAGAAGACGCAGTTGTTCACCGACTGGGCCAACGGCGAGCGTTATCAGGAGTTCACCACCGCCCAACGCGCGACCCTGCGAGCGGCAGCCGAACACGCGGGCTCCCTCAGGAACGAAGCCCTCGGCAGGGTGGCCCAGTACGAGGAGTTCCTCACCGACCCCGCATACCGTGCCACCAGGGAATGGGTGAAGACGGCGGCGGCCGGACAGCACGGCAAGGCGACCGAGCACCCCGGCGCCCACAAGGCGCGAGCGACCTTCCGCAGGCTGCCGTACCTCGGCGCCGGGCTCGGCATCGGCAACGAACTGTACGGCGCGCTCAAGGGCGAGCAGACGCTCTACGCGGCCGGCGCGAAGATAGGCGCCGATGTCGCGACAGGCAAGGCCACGTCAGCGGTGCTCACCAGGGTCGCGCCCAGGATCAGCGGAGTGGTCGGCGGCCTGATCGGGCTCGGCGTCAGCGTTGCGGCCAGCCTCGGCATGGAGGTCGTGGTCGAAACATTCATGCCGGACCACTACAAGCCGGAGTACAACCAGCCCAAGGTCGAGATGGCGGACCGCCTGCACCCCGGTTCCCCGCTCACACCACCGCAGCCGACCGGAGGAACCCCGGCGCCCGGCGGTTCCCCGGGACCCGCGCCACAACGCTGACGGATCGGCAGGTGCCCCTGACCGCCGTCAATGGGGCACTGGCCGCACGAGCATCTCCTGGCTCGCGGTGGCGAGCAGGGTGCCCTCGGCGGTGAACAGCGCCGCCTGTCCCATCGCCCTGGCGCCCGCGGCGGACGGGCTGCGGCTCTCGTAGAGCAGCCAGTCGTCCGCCCGGCCCGGGCGGTGCAGCCACATGCTGTGGTCGAGGCTCGCGGTGCGGACCTGGCTGCGGGCCACGCCGTGGTGGCGGAACGCACCGTGCAGGATGCTGAAGTCCGACAGGTAGATCAACATCGCCTGGTGCAGCAACGCGTCGTCCGGGAGCGGCGCGGTGATGCGCAGCCACACCGACGACTCCGGCTCGTCCCCTCCGGGAGGGACCGCGCGGAGGTCCACCGCGCCTGCACGGGCGGGCCCGTCCGCCGCGACGTGGAACGGTGTGCGGGCCGGGAGGTCGGCAGGCGCCGGGCGGGCCGGCATCGGGTCCTGGTGTGCCAGCCCCTCCTCCGGGACGTGGTACGAGGCGCTCATCGAGGTCACGATCTCGTTGTCCTGCACCGCGTCCACGCGACGTGCGGCGAAGGAGCGGCCGTCGCGCAGGGTCGTCACCTCGAAGTGGAGCTTCACCCCGGGACGGCCGGCTCGCACGAAGTACGCGTGCATCGAGTGCAGGGCCGCTGGCGGGGCGACCGTCTGCGCCGCGGCCACCGCGCACTGGGCCAGGATCTGGCCGCCGAACACCCGCCGCGCCGGCACGGTGGTGCTGTGACCGGTGAACGTCGTCACCGAGACGCGTTCCACCGCCAGCACCGACACCAGCTCGTCCACTGTGGACACCCCGGACCGGTGTGCGCGCCAGGCCGCCAGGTCCGCGGTCACGACGTCGCCCCGGTCGGCGAGGTGCGCCGCTCCGCGCGCAACGCGGCACGGCGCACCTTGCCCGCCTCGTCACGCAGCGCCGACCGCGTCAGCTCGTAGGCGCGCGGGCGTTTGTACGGCGCCAGCAACGACCTCAGGTGCTCGTCCAGCGCGGCCGCCGTCACGTGCTGGTCCGCCTCGACGATCGCGACCACCCGTTGTCCGAGGTCCTCGTCCGGCAGGCCGATCACCGCGCTGGCCCGCACCCCCGGGTAGGAGTCCAGCGCGCCCTCGACCTCCGCCGGGTACACGTTCGCACCGCCGGTGACGATGCAGTCCGTCGAGCGGTCGTCGAGGTACAGGTAACCGTCCTCGTCGTAGTGCCCGAGGTCGCCGAGGGACTCCCAGCCGTCGCGGCCGCGTGGCGTCGCGCCGACGTAGTGGTACGTCGAGCCGGGGCCGCCCTCGGGCATGAGGAACACCTCACCCACCACCCCCGGCGGCACGACGTCGCCGTGCTCGTCCTGCACCTGGAAACGGGAGCCACGGATCGCCCTGCCCACCGAGCCCCGGTGGGTCAGCCACTCCCGGCCGGTGATCATCGTGATGCCCTGGTTCTCGGTGCCCGCGTACACCTCGACCACGCGGTCCGGGCCGAGCCAGTCGATCCAGGCCTCCTTCAGCCACGGCGCACACGGGCCGCCGACGTGCAGCAGCGTCCGCAGCGACGACAGGTCCGCGGCGGCCCGCACCTCCGGCGGCAGCTTCCAGATCCGGTTCATCATGGTGGGCACGAGCTGCATCCAGGTCACGGCGTGCTCGTCCACCAGGCGCAGTACCCGGGCCGCGTCGAACCCGCGCATGACCACGAGCCTGCTCCCGCTGAACAGACCGCGCATGGCGTAGACGAACGCCGCGTTGTGGTACAGCGGGCCGACCACCAGCTGGACGCCGTCAGCGTGCATGTACTCGACCACCGCCTGGCCGGGGTCCCACTTCGGCTGGTCGTGGCTCACGATCAGCTTCGGCTTTCCCGTGCTGCCACCGGACGTGAGCGCCTTCCAGTACGTCGGCGAGACGTCCGGCAGCTCCGTGCCGGCCAGCCCCGCACTGTCCGGTTCGGACTCGACGACCAGCGCGGGCGGCGCCAGCGCGAGAATCCGCTCCCGCTCGGCGGGCGGCAGCTTCACCGACAGCGGCAACGCGGTCGCGCCGAGCTTCCACGCCGCGACACACGCGCGCACGAACGCCGCCGAGTTCGGCAGCACGACCGCGACGACCGAGTCCCTGACCACGCCAGCCGCCGCGTACGCCCGCGCCAGCCGATTGGTGGCGCGGTCCAGTTCCGCCCACGTCATCACGTCGGCGGAACCGTCCTCGACGAGCGCGACGACGTCGGGCCGGGTGGCGGCGAAGTGCCCTATCAGCCTGCCGATGGACAGCTCCCCGCCCATGCGTCCTCCCTGTCCCGCCAAGTACGCCCCTGAAACTTCCCGTGCCCGGCGGCTCAGCTGAAGACGGGCGGGCGCTTCTCCACGAATGCCCGCACCGCCTCCTTGTGGTTGTCGGTCAGCCCGCACGCGAGGTGACGGGGCACCTCGCGGTCCATCGCCTCGGCGAGCCCGTACCGCTGCGCGTCGAGCAGGTTCTGTTTCATGGCGGCGAGGGACTCCGGCGACCCGGCCGCCAGCTCGGCGGCCGTCGTGCGGGCGAACCCGGCCAGTCCACCGGCGTCGACGACCCAGTCGAGCAGCCCCCACCGCTCGGCGGTCGCCGCGTCGATCCGCTCGCCGAGGAACATGGCGCGCCGGGCCCGTGCGGGACCGACGAGCCGGGAGAGCAGCCAGGTCGCGCCGTAGTCGCCGGAGAGCCCGACCTTGCCGAAGGCGGTCGCGAACACCGTCCCCGGCTGCCCGACCCGCAGGTCGCAGGCCAGCGCGAGCCCGAGCCCCGCACCGGCGACCGCACCGGGCAACGCGGCGACAGTCGGTTTGGTGAAGTCGTACAACCGGCCGGTGATCGCCCGCTGCATGGCCTGCTGGCGGGTGATCCGCTCCTCGTGCGGCACGGTCGTACCGCCGCCCTCCCCACCGCGTGCGGCGAACGCCTTGACGTCGCCGCCCGCGCAGAACGCGCCGCCCGCGCCGGTGAGCACGACGGCCCGCACGTCCTCGGCGTCCTCCAGTTCGGGCAGCAGCGCGGACAACGCGGTGAGCATCTCCGGCGAGAGCGCGTTGCGCCGGTCGGGCCGGTTCAGGGTGACGACCGCGACGCCGCGTTCGACGTGTGCCAGCAGGTCACCGGTGCCGGTGTGGATTTCACGCATGGTTCATGCCTCTCGGTCCACCAGCGACGCGTGCCATGGTCAGTGACCTTCCCGTGTGGCGAGCAGCGCGGTGACGGCCCGCCGCATGACGGCGGTGGCCTCGGCAACGGACAGCCCGAGGTCGTCCCGGCACCCCATCCAGGCGGGCCAGGTCGTGGCGACGAGCACGGCGGTCAGGAGCTCGTCGTCGCCTGCGAGCTCCGCGCGGAACAACTCCCCGGCCTCCGCCCGCAGCCGCTCGTTGTGCCGGGCCCGGTTGCGCCGCAGCTGCGCGGAGAAGGGGAGCCGGACCTGCGCGGCCCGGGAGGCGCCCGCGATGACGTCGAGCATGCGGGCCCGCTGCAGGCAGAACTGCTCGATCCGGTCGGCGAGGGGCTGGTCGGCAGGAACCGGCCGGAAGCCGGTGTACTGGATCTCCAACGCCTTGTGCCCCGCCGCGGCGAACAACGTCTCGAGATCCTTGAAGTGCCCCCACAACGTCCGCAGCGAGACACCCGCCCGCTCGGCGATCCGCCGGGCGGTGGGCTGCAGGTCACCGTCGAGCATCAGCGCCATGTGCGCGTCGATGATCGACTCGCGCGTGCGCTCGGCGCGCAGCGCACGCCCGTCCGCGAGCACGGCCACCGGCACCACCCCGTCGAACTATTTGCACATCGAGTGCAGATAGTAGCAAGGCCGGGATCGCGGCGGCTCAGAGTGGGATGTACACGCCGAAGTCGCGGTTCGCGGTGCGGAAGTCCTGGAAGCCGATGCGGGCGCCCGCCGTCCTGGTGACGGTGCCCTTCGCGATGACGCCGCCCGCCGACGACGGGCCGTAGACCGGGCCACCGCTGTCGCCGGGCCGTGCGGCGGGCTGGCCGTTCATCTGCTCGCCCTCCACGAGGTCCTCGCGGTCGGCGTAGAAGAACAGCACCTTGATGTCGCAGACCGGGCCGCCGGTCTCGCGCGCGCTGGTGACCCCGGACTGGCACAGGATCTCGCCGGTGAACACGTCACCCCATCCCCGGACGGGCACGGTGGTGTTGCTGTCGCCGCCGCCGACGTACTGCTGTGCCGTCACGTTCCCGGTGGGGATCAGCATGATGTCGTGGTCGCCGTGCTTGGCACCGGCGGTGCCGATGTACTCGCCGGTCGGGTCGGTCACCCGGGTGCCGGGGTTGCCGCAGTGGCCCGCGGTGAGCAGGAAGCGGTCGTTGTTGCCGTTGCGGACCGAGAAGCCTGACGTGCAGGCGGCGTTGCCGAGCACGATCGTCGCGCCGCCTTTCCACGGCGGGCTGTCGTTCTGGCGCGACACCGGGGCGAGCGGCTCCTCGACCACGGTGCGGACCGGCACGTCGACCAGCGTGGTGAGCGCGCGGGTCGCGACGGCCTCGGTGGTGCCCAGCACCAGGCCGCTGCCGTCAGCGGGGATCTTCACGGCGTGCACGGGAGACTTCGCGCCCTTGCGCGTCTCGATCATCTCGGCGGCGACCTGCAACTCGGCGTTGGAGTACGCGGCCTGTTCGATCTCGACCGGCGCCTGTCTCGCCGCCGCCGCCACGGCGGCGGCGACGCCCGCCGGGACCTGCCCCTTCCACCAGAGCGCGACGTGGTCCTCCTCGAGGACGATGCCCGCGAAGCCCTGATCCGAGCCCCGGTCGACCTCGGCCTGGATGGTCTCGGCGGCGTGGACGAGCGGCTGTTGTGCCAGCATGCGTTGCCAGCCGGTGGGTTCCGGCGCGGCCGGTGCCGCCTGTACCGCGGGCACCAGGCCCGAGGACGCGGCTACGGCCAGTGCGAACGCGAGCGAGAACGAGCGGCGTGCGGTCATCGTCGACAACTCCTTGCCCGATCAAGGAAAACGCGGCTGTCAGCCAGTCTATGGTCCAGACCACCAGGTGGTCCAGACCAAAAATCGCGCAAACCATCCTTGTAAGTTCTCGAAAGCGTGGTCAACCCTCCACTTTCGAGTGCCCCTGACCAGGGTTGATTGCAACAGACTGTCATAAGACAACGCGGGAATGTCCTTCTGACGGGTTTGCGAAATCTGAACCGTACGATTCGCCTCCATCGAAGCGACGATCGCTCGAAAGCCGGGCGGTGAGGCATTCCCAAGGGGTTGTAGCGTGCTCGCACACATCGAACTCGCGGTGTCGACCGCCATGTACGGGATGGGAATCGTCGCGCAGAGCGTCGCCGCCCGGCGGGCGGATCGACGTGGTGCGGGGCTCGGGCTGCTCGCCCGGTTGGCCACGGACCGGTTGTACCAACTCGGGTTCGCCGGTCAGGTCGGCGGGTTCGCACTCGCCTTCCTCGCCCGTGCGGAGCTGCCGCTGTACCTCGTGCAGGCAGGCTCCTCCTGCGCCGTCGGCCTCGCCACCGCCTTCGGCGTGCTGGCACTCGGCTGGCGGGTCCGACCCGTCGAGGTCGCGATGCTGGGCGTGCTGGCAGCCGGGCTCGTGCTGCTGGCCACCGCGTCGGTGCCGTCGATCGCGCACGACATCCCGGCCGGGCTCGGCTGGGTGCTGCTCGGGCTGCCACTGCTGATCGGCCTGGTCGCGATCCGGGCCTGCCGCACGGATTCGGTCCTGTTCCTGGCGCTGCTGGCCGGTCTGGCGTTCGCGGTGGTCGCCATCAGCGGCCGGTCGCTGGCCGACGAGCCCCTGCACCAGCTGCCCCTGAACCCGCTGACCTGGCTGATGCTGATGGCGGCGGTACTCGGCCAGGCGTGCATGACCGTGGCGCTGGCGAGGGGGTCCGCCACCTCGACAGTGGCGACGATGGACGCCGCCTCCATGGTGCTCACCTCGGTGGTGGGCATCGCCGCGCTGGGTGACCGGGTCGCCCCCGGCAGGCAGTGGTCGGTCGTGCTCGGTCTCGCGCTCGTCGTGCTGGGGGTGCTGGTGCTCGGTTCCGCCGGACGCCCGGTCGTGGCGCGCGAACCCGCGCGGGAGGCGGTGTGACCACCCGGCCGCTCGCGAGCGTGTCGCTCGACCTGGACAACCTCTGGGCGTACCTCAAGACCCACGGTGACGCGGAATGGGAGCGGATGCCGAGCTTCCTGCCCACCGCCGCACCCCGCCTGCTGGAGCTCTTCGGGGAGCACGGCGTGACCGGCACGGTGTTCGCGGTCGGCGCCGACGTCGAACGCGAGGACGGCGCCAAGGCGGTGGCGGCGTTCGCCGCCGAGGGCCACGAGGTCGCGAACCACTCCTACCGCCACGAGCCGTGGCTGCACCGGTACTCCCGCACGGAGCTGGAGGCCGAGCTGGCGAGGACGGAGGAGGCGATCGTCGCCGCAGGCGCGCCGCGACCGGTCGGGTTCCGCGGCCCCGGCTTCAGCGTCTCCCCCACGCTCGTCGAGGTGCTCGCCGACCGCGGCTACACCTATGACGCGAGCACACTGCCCACCTGGATCGGCCCACTGGCCCGGGCTTTCCACAACCGCACCGCGCCGCCGGGGGACGCCCGGCGCGACGAGCTGTTCGGCGGCTTCTCCCGGGTCCTCGCACCCAACTCCGCCTACCGCTGGCGAACCGGCTCCGGCGCGGACCGCGCGGACCTCGTGGAGCTGCCGGTGACCACGATGCCGCTGCTCCGCGTCCCGATCCACGGGGCATATGTCCTGCAGCTGCACCAGATCTCGCCACGACTGGCGCGGTGCTACTTCGCCACGGCACTGCGGCTGTGCCGGGCACTGGGCGTGTCCCCGTCGCTCCTGGTGCACCCCACCGACGTGCTGGGTGCCGCCGAGGCGCCGGGCATGGCGTTCTTCCCCGGCATGGGCGTGCCGACCGCGCGGAAGGTCGCACTGCTGAGCTGGATGCTGACCACCGTGCGCGCGAGCTTCACCGTGGTGGGCACCGGCGAGCACGTCACCCGCGCTGGCCCGCCGCGCCGCGAGCGGGACGTCCGCGAACTGGGACGCGGCACATGACCACGCCGCACGCCCTCCGGGTCCCGGCCGGCACGACCGTCCTCCGCGTGCTCGCCTGCGCGACCGTAGCCCTGGCGCCCGTCGAGGGCTACCTCGCCTCGGTGCACGCCCAGCTCGCGAAGCTGCCGCCCGCGTTGCTGATCGCGGCCTGGGCCGTGGTGCGGCTGCGGCGGCGGGAGATGCCGCGGCCGCACGCGGTCCACGTGGTGCTCGCCGCCTTCACGGTGCTGGTGCTGGCGTCCGCGGCGGCGCACGCGGACGGGCCGTTCACCGTCGAGTACACGATCCGGTGGCTGCCCTTCGTCGCGGTCGCGGTGGTCCTGATCGACGTCGCGGCCACCGACGTGCCGATCCGCGCGCTCCTGATCGCGGCGGTCGCCGGCGCCACGGTGGCGGGCGCGGGGGCGCTCCACAGCCTTGTCGTGGCGGGCGCGGCACGCGCGACCGGGCCCCTAGCCGACCCCAACGACCTCGCCTTCGTCGTGGTGACCGCGGTGCCGCTGCTGGCCGCGGTACTGCCTGCCGAACCGGCGCCACGGCACGTCCTCGCGGTCACGGTCGCGGCCGCCGTGCTCGTGGCCGGTGCGGCGGCGACCTTCTCCCGCGGCGGCGCGCTCGCGCTCACCGCGGCCGTCGGCTGGCTGGTGCTGCGCCGCGCGCTGTCGCCGAAGGTGCTCGCGGGCGCGGCCGCGGCGGTGGTGGTCGCGGCGGGCGCCACGGCGCTGCTCGCCGGTCCGCACCTCGCGCGGTCGTTGCGGGAGAAGAGCTTCATCGCCGGTGCCAATGTGGACACCAGGGAGCTTCGCTGGCAGGCGTCGGCGCGCATGCTCGCGGAGCACCCGCTGCTCGGCGTCGGGCCCGGCGGGTTCCGTGCCGAGTACGCCGCCGCGTCGCACAACGCGGAGATCGCTGAGCAGACACCGGTGGCGCACAACATGTTCCTTGAGGTGGCAGCCGAGCTCGGCCTGCCCGCGTTCTGCTTGTTCCTCGCGTTGACCGCCATCGCGATGGTGTCGAGTGAGCACGTGCTGCGGTCCACAGTGGACCGCAGGCCGATGGTCGCGGTGCAGGCGAGCGTGGTCGCCGTCGCGATCGGCGCCGTTTTCCTGTCCGAGCAGTACTACCTGCCGTTGTGGCTGCTGATCGCCGTCTCGGTCGCGGCCGCGCTGCGTACTCGTCGAGAAGGGAGGAGCGCCGGTGCGGGTGCTCCACGTGATCAGTGAGATGGGCAGCGGCGGCGCCGAGACGCTCGTCGCGGGCATGGCAATGGCTGGCGGATCCGTCGGGTGGGAGTCGGCTGTCGCCAGCGGCGGCGGGCACCGCGCCGACGCGCTGCGGGCCCGCGGCGTGCCCACGTTCACCGTGCCGGTGGCCCGGCGCAGGGCCGCGGGCGTGCTGCGGGCGGCCTCGGCAACCCGGGCGGCGGTCCGCCGGTTCGGCCCGGATGTCGTGCTGGCACACAACGTCTCCGCGACCCTCGTGGCCCGGCTGGCCGTGGCGCCGGGCCGCGCGGTGCCGGTCGTGACGGTGTGCCACGGGCTCGCCGACGCGGACTACCCCGGTGCCGCCCGGATCCTCCGCCACACCGCGCGCACCGTGATCGCCGTCGCCGGCGCCACGGCGGAGCGGCTGCGAACCGCCGGTCTCCCCGACCCCGTGGTGATCCCCAACGCGGTCTTCCCCCAGCAGGCGACGGCAGGCCGCGACACGGTCCGCGCGGCACTCGGCATCGTCCAGGACGTGCCGGTGGCGCTGTGCGTGGCACGCATGGAACCGCAGAAACGGCACGACGTCCTGCTCGACGCCTGGGCGAAGCTCGGCGGCGACGCGGTCCTGCTGCTCGCCGGTGACGGCAGCCTGCGCGCGGAACTGGCACACCGCTGCACGGAACTGGCGCTGACCGGCCGGGTCCGCTTCCTCGGCACCCGCGCCGACGTGCCCGACCTGCTGGCCGCCGCCGACGTCACGGTGCTCACCAGTGACTGGGAGGGCATGCCGGTCGCGGTGCTGGAGTCGATGGCGGCGGGCCGCCCGGTGGTGGCCACCGACGTCTCCGGGGTGCGTGCCGTGCTCGCCGGGGGCGGCGGCATCGTCGTGCCGCGCCGCGACCCGGCGGCGACCGCCGAGGCGCTTGACGCCCTGTTGTTCGACCCGGCCGCCCGGGACGCCGCCGCGGCAGCGGGTCTCGCGACGATCCGCTGCGGGCACGACCCACACACGTTCATGAGGTCCTACGACGAGCTGCTGCGGGCCGCGATCCGAGGGAGACGACGGTGAAGACCACCACCAGGAAGCGCCCGGCGAACAGGCCCGCCGTGCGCAAAGCCACGCGCACCACCACGAACAAGGCCACCCCCGCACCCGCCCCGGTGCCGGACCCGGCACCCACGACCACGCCGACCGCCGCCGCCACTGTCCACAAAGTACTGTCGTACGCCAGGCGGCCCGCCGTGGCGGGGCTCGTGGCGGCTGTGCTCGTCGGCCTGCTCGTCCTGCTCGTGACCGAGCTGCGGGGCGACCGGTACCAGGCCAGGGTCGGGCTCCTCGCCGAGCCGGCCGCACCGGGCACCGCCGCCGTGCCGCAGTACGGCGAGGTCGTCGCCCTCACCCTGCCCGCACTCGTCGAACTGGCACGCAGCCCGTCGGTGGTCGGGTCCGCCGCCGCGACGACCGGCCTCCCGCCCGACGAACTCAGCGACGGGTTATCGGTGGAGCTGGTGCCCGCGTCCGGGCTGGCGCGTCTCGCGGTCATCGGGCCGTCCGCCGAGCAGTCCGGTGCCGCGGCCACCGCGATCGCCCGCGCGATGATCGACGCCGACCTGCTCGCCCCGGCCGGTGCGCTCCGGCTGCTCGACGAGCGACCCGACATCACCCAGGTGGCCCCGGACCGGCCGCTGGGCCTCGGGCTGGCCCTCGCCGCCGCCGCGGTGGCCGGGGTGGCGACCGGCGCGCTGCGGCACCTGCGCCGGGGACGGGCCGGTGAGCACGCGGTGCACACGGCACTCGCCGCCGCCGGGGTCCGCAGGCCCGTGACCACGCTGAGCGCGACCGACCCGGAACTGGCCGGGCGCCTGCGCACACTCTGCGACGCCGCCGCCCGGCCCGTCCGGGTGGTCCCGGTGGCGCCGGACCTGGCGGCCCAGGCGGAGGCGCTGGCCGGCCAGTTGCCCGGCATGTCCGCCGAAACGTCCGCCGAACCGTCGGCCGACGCGGTCGTCGTGGTGGCCCGCGCGGGCAGGCGCCAGGACGAACTGGGTGCCGTGGCAGGGGTGCTGCCGGGCGCCGTCGTCGTGGTCGCGGTGGTCCTCGCATGAGCACCAGGTTCCGGGTCGCGTTCGCCGTCACCGCCGTGGTCGGCGCGTTCGGCGCGTGGTGGGCGCTGCGGCCGTCCTGGCAGGTGCCGCTGCCCACGATGGCGAACCGGTCAGAGGTGCGGATGCAGGACTTCCGCGACGCGCTCTACTTCCCCCTCCGGGAGTTCCTGGCGGGCGGCAACCCGTACGACCCGGCCGCGATGTTCGCGCACTGGCCGGTACGGCAGATCTTCAACTTCTACCAGCCCTACCACCTCGCGCTGCACCTGCCGTTCGCGCTGCCGGGCTACCGCGTGGGCGCGGTGGCGTTCGCCGTCGTCTCATTGCTGCTGCTCGTGGTGCTCGCCGGCATGGCGGCGAGCAGGCTCCGGTCACGGGTGCCGCTGGTGCTCGGCACCGCGGTGCTGGCCACGCTCTTGGTGCTGAGCCAGGTCGGCAAAGCCCAGCTCTACCTCGGCCAGGTGAACCCGCTGGTCGTGGTCGGCGCGGCGGGCGCGTTGCTGGCCCGGTCCAGCCATCCGCGGCTGGCGGCGGTGGCGCTCGCACTGGCCTGGCTCAAACCGCAGTTCGGCCTGCCACTCACGATCCTGCTGTTCGCCCGCGGCTCTCGCTCGACGGCGCTGGCGGGCACGGCCGTCGCGGCGATCGCGAGCCTGCCGGTCGTCGTGCTGCTGGTCCTGCGCGGTGGCGGTGTCGGGCCGTTCCTCGACGCGGCCGCCGCGAACCTCACCTACGCCACCGGCACGGACTACGGTGCGGTCGACTCCCCCACCGGGCAGCGCGTCGACCTGGCGGCCGTGCTCTACCGGCTCACCGACTGGCTGGCACCCGCCGCGGAACCGGTGGCGCTGGCAGGCGTCCTCGCCGTGAGCGTGCTGCTGGTGCGGCGGCTCGACCGGCTGGGGGACGCGGACGCCACCGCGGTCGCCGACCTGCTGACCTGCCTCGCCGTGGTCGTGGCCGTGGTGCACCAGCCGGGTGACGTGCTGCTCGCGGTGCCCGCGGCGACGCTGGCCGCGGTGGTGTGGTGGCGGCGCCGACGGGAGCGCGGCTGGCCGTTGGCCGGTCTCGCCGTCGCGGCACTCGCCGTCCCGTTCGCGCACCTGCACGTCGTGGACTCGGCGGTGCGGGCACTGTTCTCCGCACGGGCGGCGGTCACCCTCGACGGTGTGGCCGTCGTGGCCGCGTGGCTCGTGCTCGTCGTGTTCGCGGCGCGGCACACCCGGGCCGCCCTGGCGGCCCGGTCCGAGGCCCTCTCCGCCGCCGGACGGCCCGAATGGACTGCCGGACGGGCAGGGTGACCGCCGGCATCGGCAGCCACGCGGTCCGGGGCACGCTGTGGCTCGGGCTGGTCAACCTGGTGAGCAAGGGCAGCCAGGTGGTCGTGACCCTGGTGCTGGCGGCCACCCTCACCGAGGGCGGGCTCGGCTCCGTGGCCCTGGCCGTCGCGGTCGTGAACATCGGCCAGGTCATCCAGGCGATGGGCGTCTACGACGTCATCGGCCGCACCGAGCGCGACCCGGACCGGCTGGCGGGCACCGTGCTGACGTTGAGCGTGGGCACCGGGCTCGCGCTCGCCGCGGTGCTCGTGGCGGCCGCCGCGCCGGTCGCGGCCCTGCTCGGCGCGCCGGACGCGGCTCCGCTCGTGCGGCTCGCGGCGGTCAGCCTGCCCTTCACCGCGGCGGGCGGGGTGCAGATGGCCGTGATGCACCGGCGGCTGGACTTCCGCCGCAGGCTGCTGCCCGACGCGGGGAGCGCGGTGCTCGGCGCGGCCGTGACGGTCGTGCTCGCCGTGACCGGGGCCGGACCCGTCGCGCTGGTCGCCGGCCTGCTGTGCACAGCGGTCGCGCAGCCGGTTCTCGGCGCGGTGGTCGGGGTGCCACCACGCCCGGCATGGGACGCCGGGGCAGCCCGCGAGGCCCTGGGCTGGATCGCCGTCGTCGGCCCGGCGGCGCTCGTCGCGATCGTGCTGGTGAACGTGGACTACCTCGCGATCGGGCACGTGCTCGGCCCGGCCGCGGTCGGCGTGTACTCGCTGGCCTACCGGATCGCCTGGGTGCCTTACATCATGGTGGCGATCGTGCTGGCCGCGGTCGCGTTCCCGGTGTACACCAAGCTGGTCCGGGACGGCGACCGCGCCGCGCTGCCCGCGGCCACCGCCCGGTTCACCCGCGCGACGCTGGTGGTGACCGCGGGCCTGTACCTGGTCATCGCGCTGCTGGCCGACCGGGTGGTGCTGCTCGGCGACCGCTGGGCCCCCGCCACGCCGGTCCTCGTCCTGCTGTGCGCCTACGGCCTCGCCATCAGCCTGCTGCAGAGCTGGTACCAGGTGATCAAGGCGGCCGGGCAGGCGCGGTGCTACCTCCTGCTCGAGGTCACCCACCTCGTCTCGCTGGGCGCGGCACTCGTGCTGGTCACCCGGCACGGCATGGTGGCGGTCGCCGCCGCGCAGGTCGCCGCGGCGTGGCTCCTGGTCGTGCTCACCTGGTGCGTGCTGACCCGGCTCGCGCTCGCCTTCCCGACCGCGGAGCTGGCCGCGATGACCGCGGCGGTGCTCGGTGCCGCCGTGCCGTGCGTCGCCGTCGCGGTCCTCGCCGACCGGCTGTTCGGACCGCCGGGCACTGTGGCGGGGGTGCTGGCCGAGGCGCTGGCGCTGGTGGTGGCCTACGCGGGCGGCTCCCTGCTCACCCAGCGAGCCGCGGTCCGCGAGCTGCGCGCGCTGACGCTGGCCGGCGGTGGGCGGTGAAGATCGCGCACGTGACCCAGCCGGTGACCGCCGGGGTGGCCAAGGTGGTGCTGCAGCTCGCCACCGCGCAGCACGACCGCGGGTGGTCGGTCACCCTCGTGTGCCCGAGGACCGGCTGGCTCGCCGACCGGGCCCGCGAGGCCGGGATCGACGTGCACGCCTGGCAGGCGAGCCGTGGTCCGGGACCGGCCTCGGCAGGCGAGGTGACCCGCCTGCGCCGGATCCTCGACCGGCTCGCCCCCGACGTCGTGCACCTGCACAGCTCGAAGGCAGGCCTCGCGGGCAGACTCGCCGTGCGCGGCACCCGGCCGACGATCTTCCAGCCCCATCTGTGGTCCTTCCAGTCGGCGCCCGGTCCCCTGCGGAGCGCGGCCGCGGCGTGGGAACGGTTCGCGTCCCGGTGGACCCATCAGCTCGTGTGCGTCAGCGACGACGAGCTGGCCGCGGGCCGGGCCGCGGGCGTCACCGCCGCCGCCGAGGTGGTCTGCAACGGCGTGGACACCGACCGCCTGCGCCCGGCGGACCGGTCGGCCGCGCGCCGCGGACTCGGTCTCGCCGAGCACGCACCCACCGCGGTGTGCGTCGGCCGCCTGGCCGCGCAGAAGGGACAGGACCAGCTGTTGTCCGCGTGGCCCGCCGTCCTGGCCGAGGTCCCGGCCGCCCGGCTCGTGCTCGTCGGCGACGGACCGCTTGGCGACCGCTGGCGGACCGGGCACCCCGTCGCCGCGCACCCTTCCGTGCGGTGGTGGGGACACAGCGACGCGGTCGCCGAGCACTACGCGGCCGCCGACGTGCTGGTGCTGCCCTCCAGGGCGGAAGGGATGGCGCTGGTGCCGCTCGAAGCGATGGCCTGCGCTCGCCCGGTGGTGGCCTTCGACGTCGGCGGTGTACGGCAGAGCGTCGGCGGCGCGGGCGCCGTCGTGCCCCCTGGCGACGGGGCGGCACTCGCCAGGGCGATCGCCACCCGGCTGGCCGACCCCGCGCTCGCCGCCCGCGAAGGCCTGCTTGGTCGCCACCGCGTCGACAACCTGTTCGGCGGCGACCGCGTGCACGAGCGGATCGCCACGCTCGTCGAGAAACTCACCGACCCGGGAGCAGCAGGATGACCCGCCGCACACGCATCGCGTACCTGCTGACACAGGACCGGGGCGGACCGGTCGACGCCGCGGTCGGCCTCGCCGGGGCGCTGCTCGCGACCGGCGAGGTCGACGTGCGCGTGTTCGGCCCGGTGCCGAGCCGCGGCACCGCGTCGATCACGGCCCACCACGAGCCGGTTCTGGTGGCGCGCAAGGGAGATCTCCGCGCCGGCCGGGCGGCGCGCGCCGCGGTGCACGCGTGGCGGCCGGACGTGGTGCACGCCCAGGACCGCCGTGCGGGGCTGGTGTGCGCGCGTCTCCGCACGCGGTACCCCGTGGTGCACACCTACCACGGCGTGCCGGACGACGTCACCGAGCCGTGGTTCCGCGGCGTCCGCGGCGCACCAGGCCCCTCCCCCTACACCAGGGCAGTACTCGCCGCGGACGCCGTGGTGGCCAGGACTGTCACCCACACGGTCGTGCCCGCCGACGCGATGGGTGATTTCCTGCGACGACGTCTTCTGGTGCCCGCCAACCGGTTGACGCACATCGACAACTCGGTCCACCTGCCCGCCGCGCGACCGGCCGCCGGGCCGGTGCGCAGGCTGGCGTTCGCCGGTCTCCTGGTGGCACGCAAGGGGTTGCTGCCACTGCTCGACGCGCTGGCCATGCCCGGTGTCATGCCGCCGGACGCGACGCTCACGGTCATCGGCGACGGCCCGCAGCGCGCGGAGGCGGAACGGTCCGCGAGCCGGCCGGAGCTGGCGGGCCGCGTGCGGTTCCTCGGGTTCCGCACCGACGTCCCCGCCTTGCTGTGCGAGCACGACGCACTCGTCCTGCCGTCCACAATGGAGCAGCAGCCGCTCGTCGTGGCCGAGGCCATGGCCGCGGGCAAACCGGTGGTGGCCACCGACACCGGTGGCGTGGCCGACATGCTCGACGTGCCGGGCGCGGTCAGCAGGCTCGCCCGGCCCGGTGACGTCGCCGGGCTCGCGGCGCGGCTGCGTGAGCTGTTCGCCGACCCGGACCCCGCGGGCGCCGGACGCCTGCTCGCCGCCCGCGCGCGGCAACGGTTCGCGCCGGAGGTCGCCGCGCGCCGCCACCTCCAGCTGTACCGCGAGCTGCTCAACCCGCCGGTTTGACCAGCACCGAGCCGTCCGCGGCCGCGAGGTCCACTTGGGACACCGGGTTGCCCGCCGGGTCGACCAGCCCGGCTGGCGGGGTCACCGACACCGCGACGGAGGTGGGGTTGACCGCCACCCAGCCGTTCGTGAACTGGCGGGTCCAGACACCGGTCGGCTGCCGGGTCGCCGCGTCGACGGCCTCCCCGAGCCCCGAGTCCTGCAACTTCGACCACTCGGGGTTCAGGTAGGTCGCCGTGGTGGCCGGGGTCCAGCAGGTGTGCGGCCCGGCCAGCAGGGCCGCGCTGGCGTAGCCCGCGCGCTCCTCACGGGCGCCCCGCGTGCGGGTGAGCAACAGCAGCCAGGACTCGCCGAGCGCCGCCTGCGCACGCAGTTCCTCCCACTCGTTGCCCTGGAAGGTCAGCAGCTCACCGGTGCCGCCGTCGTCGCGGAAGCCGAAGTTCTCCTCCATCGCCCCGCTGAACCTGGAGTGCGCCGTCCACCTGCCGGGGATCAGCCGCGTCTCCGACACGTTGGGCACGAACATCTTCCCGGCCTTCTCCAACGACTCGCCCACCATGGTCAGGAACGCGTCCAGGCCGTCGCGCAGCTTCCGGTCGGTCTCCTCGGCGTTCGCGGTGCCTGCCAGGACCGCGGACGAGTAGTGCCTCAGCGAGTTGAAGTCGTTGTCCGCGAGGATCCCGTCCCAGCCCTGCTTGGTGACCTCCTCGGTCACCGCGGTGGTCCAGGCCTGCTGGTAGGCGACCGTCCACACCGTCATCTGCCAGTGTTTCGGGTAGCCGCGCCACTCGATGCGCCCGCCCGTGTTGTCGAGCGCGAACCAGTCCGGGTGCTTGGTCTGCGCGGCGTAATAACCGATGCCGCTCGGCAACCAGGTGGCGTCGGTGTTCCCGTGCACGGCGCCGGGATAGTTGCGGGTGCTGGAGAGATCCTTGTACACCAGCACCTTGATCTTCGGGTTCAGCTCACGCAGCTTGCGCATGGCGGCGGTCTCGGTGGCGTTGAGCACCACCACGTCGTAGCGCTTGGCCGCGACCTCCAGGTCGGCGGCCGTCGGCGGCTCGCCGATGCCGTACCACCACGCACACGGCGCGAGCGGCTTCGGCGGCGGCGCGACGGTGTTCGTCGCCCAGCCGGGCGCGCACGAAACCACGAGAACCAGCGCGGCAACGCCGGCGAGAACTCCGCGCCACCGCCGGTTCAACGATTGCGCCTGCACACCAGTTCACCCACCGTCAACAGCACGATCTTCACATCCAACCACAAGGACCAGTTCGCGATGTAGTAATTGTCGTACCGGGCCCGGTCGGCGATCGACGTGTCGCCGCGCAACCCGTGCACCTGGGCGAGCCCGGTCAATCCGGTCGGCACCCGGTGCCGCGCCCAGTAGAGGTCGTGAATGGCGGAGAACTCGCGCACGAAAGCGGGCCGCTCGGGCCGCGGCCCGACAATGGACATGTCACCGCGCAGAATGTTCCACAACTGCGGCAGTTCGTCCAAAGATGTGCGTCGCAGGAACCGCCCGACCGGGCCGACCCTGGCGTCGCCGACGACCGACCACCGGCTCTGGGAGTCGTCCACGTCGCCGATGCGGACGCTGCGGATCTTGTAGAGCTGGAACGTGCGGTCGTCCATGCCGACCCGGACCTGGCGGAAGATCACCGGCCGGCCGCTCTCCAGCAGCACCGCGAGCGCGCACAGCGCGATCACCGGTGCCAGCACGGTGAGCGCCACCGCGGCGAGCACCACGTCCAGCCCACGCTTCACCCACCAACTCGGCCTGCTGGTCGGCGCGGTGCTCAGCCGGACCAGCGGGTAGCTGCGCAGCCGTTCGATGTGCGGCCCGTCCTCGTGCAGCTCGAACATCCTGGGCACGACGAAGGTGGCGCAACCGAGCCGGTGGGCGGCGATCGCCGCGTCGACCACCGGGGAGTCGCGGGCGTGGGAGAAGGCGAGCACGACGGTGCCCACCCGCAGCCGGGTGATCGCCGCCGACAGGTCCTCGTCGAGCAGCTCGACCGGCAGGGACGCGGGGTCGGACCGGGGTTCCGAGTCGACGACGGCCACCGGCCGCAGCCCGAACTCGGGGTGGTGCAACATGGTTCTGACCAGGTCCGTGCCGACCTTGCCCGCGCCGACCACGATCGTCCGGTCGCAGCGGCCGAGCCTGCGCCGGCAGCAGCGCCCGAACGCGAAGACGCCGAAGCGGGCCGGTTCGCCGAGGACGGCGAAGGCCAGCACCGCCGTCTGCACCGCAGTGGTGGTGGCCGGGGCCTGCCCGGTGAGCAGCGCGATACCCGTGAGCAGCGCGAACGCCGTCATCGTCGAGGCGACCGAGCGTGGCAGGTCGTGCAGCCACGACAGCCACAGCCGCCTGCGGTAGAGCCGGTTGCCCGCCCGGACTCCGAGCAGTGTGGCCGCCAGGACCAGCGTCCAGTCCCAGCGGGGTGTGACGGCCGTGGCCGCGGCGGCCACCGCCAGCACGTCGACGGCGACGAGCAGCACCGCGACGGCCTTCACCCGGCTCAGCGCCTCCGCGACCGGTACCCGGCTCACCGACCGGTCGCGGGGCCGGACCGGCCTGCGCTTCCTCGTCGCGGCACCGGCCGCCCCCGCCGCGGTCAACATGGTTCACCCTTTCGGGTCGTGCTCGGCGGAGCCACGCTCGCCTCACTGCGATCACCCATTCGAGTACACCCGAAAGCGATCTTCGTAACCCCTGCCTGAACTATTACGAGGAAATGCGTTCGAGGCAATCTGTCCGAGGTCAAGTTATTACTCCCTTGGGCGAATTTGCTGTGTTCGCGTCGAGCTCTTTCAGCTCCACCAAAGCCCGATATTGGCGGAACTTCCCGGAAAACGTCGAGGGCGACACGAGAACTGTCGGCTCCGGGTTGATAATTTTGCGCCACCCGAAAGCGGATCGACAAATGAGGGGTCCCGTGGCGCTCGAAGAGGTCAAGGTGCTCGACGCGCAGAAACCGGCCGGCCAGCCCGCGGCGGGCACGGCACCGGCGCAGACCGCGGGCAGGGCGCACGTCGTGCTGCCCGCCTACAACGAGGCGGCCGCGCTGCCGCCGCTGTTCGGCAGGCTCGCCGAGCTCGCGCGCACCGAGGAGCTGACGGTCTGGGTGGTCGACGACGGCTCGACGGACGCCACCGCCGCCACCGCCACCGCGGGAGCACCCGGTCTCGACGTGCGGCTGGTGCGGCACGAGGTCAACCTGGGGCTCGGTCAGGCCGTGCGGTCGGGCCTGCGCGCGGTGCTGGCGGCCGCGGACGGGGATGACATCGTGGTCGTCATGGACGCCGACGACACCCACGACCCGGCGCTGATCCCCCGGCTGCGGGCGGAGATCTCGGCAGGCGCGGACCTGGCCATCTGCTCGCGGTTCGTCGCGGGCGGGGACGACACGAGCGCCCCGTTCGGCAGGCGGCTGCTGTCCCGCGGTGCCGCGGTGCTGTTGCGGCGCACGCTGCGACTCGACGGGGTGCGGGACTTCACCAGTGGCTTCCGCGCCTACCGGGTCAGCCTGCTCGACCGGGCCGCTCGCCACTGGGGTGAGCGCCTCATCGAGGAACAGGGGTTCGCCTGCATGGTGGAGCTGCTGCTCAAGCTGCGCCACTGCGGGCCGGTGATCAGCGAGGTGCCGCTGCACCTCCGGTACGACCGCAAACCGGGCGCCAGCAAGCTCAAGCTGGTGCGGACGGTGCTGCAGTACCTGCGGCTACTGCTGCGCGACCGGCTCGCGCCCGCGCCCTACCGGGCGCTGTGATGGCCGGGACGAGCACGACGGCCCGGCATGTCGCGGTCCTCGGCGGCGGGATCTGCGGCCTGGCGACGGCGCACCGGCTCACCAGGAGCGGGCACCGGGTGACGCTACTGGAGGGCAGTGCGCAGCTCGGTGGTCTTGGCACCTACTTCCCGTGGCGCGACGGGTGGGTCGAACGGTTCTACCACTGCGTGATGCCCTCCGACGACGAACTGCTGGGCCTGTTGGCGGAGCTGGGACTCGCCGACGAGGTGCGCTGGCGCCGGACCGACATGGGCATGATCGTCGACGGCGAGCACCACGCGTTCAACACCGCGCGGGACCTCCTGCGGTTCACCCCGCTCGGGCTGCCCGACCGGCTGCGGTTCGGTGTGGTGTCCCTGCTGTTGCGCAGGCTCGGCCGCGGCAAGGACCTCGACAACACCCGCACCGAGGACTGGCTGCGCGGGCTCTACGGGAACGCCGTGTGGGAGACACTGCTCGCTCCCATGTTCGGCTCGAAGTTCGGCCGCTCCTTCGGGGACGTACCCGCGTTGTACCTGTGGCAGCGGCTCGGCCGGGACGGCAACGTGGCCACGCGTGGCTACCCGGCCCGCGGCTACAAGTCCGTCATCGACGGGCTGCGGGCGGCCCTCGAGGCAGGCGGCGCGAGGGTGCGCACGTCCGCACCGGTCCAGCGGCTGTCCGTTGTGGATGGATCGGCGCGCATCACCCTGCCGGACAAGGAAATGGTCGAGGCCGACCAGGTGGTGTCCACGCTGCCGCTGCCGCGGCTGCGGCAGCTCGCCGACGACGATCTGGCCACCCGCCTGCCGACCGGGCGGCTGCCGTACCAGGGTGTGGTGAACGCGCTGTTCTTCCTCCGCAGGCCGCTCGCCGGGCACTACTGGACACCCGTGGTGCGGTCGGGAACCGAGTTCGACGGCGTCGTGGAGATGTCCGCTCTCGCCGGAACAGCTCCATACGGCGGCAGGCACCTGGCCTACGCCATGCGCTACACGGACCGGGAGTCCGCGCTCTACCAGGAGGATGACGACCGCATCGCCGCGCGGTGGACCGCACAGCTGCGGACCCTCTACTCAGGACTGTCGCTCACCGCCGACGACATCGACGAGGTCCACGTCTTCAAGGCGCCCTTCGTGGAACCGGTGTACCCCCTCGGCTACCTGCGGCAGCGACCGCCCATCGAGCTGCCCGGCACCCCGCTGCTGCTGGCGACGACCGCGCACGTCTACCCCGAGGTCACCAGCTGGAACTCGAGCGTGCGGCTTGCCAATCAGGTCGCCGCCACCATCGACGGGGCCGCGGTCAGCCGCCGGACCGCGTCAGCGATGCGTGCCGACGGCGAGCCCTCCCCGTAGGGCGACGGGATGCCTGCCAGCCGGGCGCGGTTGCCTGCCACGTCGTCCAGCCACCTGAGGACCTCGCTGTGGATCCGCGGCCCTGGCGGCACCAACGTGCCGAACGTCCCTTCGATCTCGGGACGTTCGGTACTGCGCCGGACCACCACGACCGGACGCTTGAGCACGCTCACCTCCTCCTGGATCCCGCCCGAGTCGGAGACGACGACCGCCGCGCCGCACACCAGGCCCAGGAAGGCCGGGTACGCCTGCGGTTCGACCACCCGCAACCCGTCGAGCAGCGAAACCATGCCGAACTGCTCGATCCGCTTGCCCGTCCTCGGGTGCAGCGGCAGGACCACCGGTAGCGGCAGCCGGGCCAGCTCCCGCAGGATGCTCGCGAGCCTGCCGGGCTCGTCCACGTTCTCCGGCCGGTGGATGGTCGCCACGATGTAGCCGTCCGGCACCAGTCCCAGCGCGGACAGCGCGTCGCACTGTTCGGCGGCGCTGGGCACGGCGGACCGCAGCGCCTCGACGACCGTGTTACCGGTCACCGCGATCCGTTCCGCCGCAACACCTTCTGCGAGCAGGTTGTCGCGGTTCAGTCCGGTCGGCGCACAGCAGAGGTCGGCGAGGTGGTCGATGAGGACGCGGTTGTGCTCCTCCGGCATCGCCCGGTCGTAGCTGCGCAACCCGGCCTCGACGTGCACCAGCGGGACCTCGGCCGCGTTGGCGGCCAGTGCGCCTGCGAGCGCGGAGGTGGTGTCGCCCTGGACGAACACCGCCGACGTCGGGTGGTTCGTGAGGATCTCGTCGACCGCGGCCACCGACTGCCCCAGCTGCCTGCCACGGCTGGCACCGCCGACGGCGAGCTCGTGGAACCGGCCCGGCTCGGCGATGTCCCGCCGGATGAGCGAGTACATCGAGGAGTCGTAGTGCTGTCCGGTGTAGACGACCGCCGCTCTTCGGCCGAAGAGGCGGATCAACGGAGCGAGCTTGATCAGCTCGGGCCGGGTGCCGCACACGAGCGTGACCGTGTCCTCGTCATCTCGACCAGGCGCGTCAGCCGACCCGGTGAGGTTCAGCTCCGGCGCGATCCGGCCGGAGGGGAGGAGCACGCGAACGCCCATCCTGATACCCACGTACAGCATCCTTTCGACACCTGACAGGTGGTCGAGCCACTGAGGTTCCGCACGCCGGAGCGCGGGTTACCCACCCCGGGTGAAGTCCGCCGGCAGGACGAGCAGTCGGTCGTCGCCCGCGCGTGCCACGCCGATGCCATCGGTGTTGCTGGTGAGCACCCACAGGGCACCGTCGGGCGCGACCACGACCTCGCGCATCCGCCCGTGCGTCCCGACGAAGTGCGCGACCGGCGTGCCAGGACGGCCGTTGGCGCCCAGCGGGACCTGCCAGAGCCGTTCACCACCCAGTCCGGCGACCCACAAGGAACCGCCGGCGAACGCGACGCCCGACGGTGACGCATCGCCCGTTCGCCAGGTCAGCTCGGGGTTGGTGAAGCGGGGGTCGGCAGCGGATCCCTCGACGTGCGGCCACCCGTAGTTGTGGCCGCGCCTGATCCGGTTCAGCTCGTCGAACGCGGCTTCGCCGAACTCGGTCGCGTAGGCCCTGCCGTAGGGGTCCCAGGCGAGGCCTTCCACGTTGCGGTGGCCCAGCGTCCACACGACAGAGCCCGGGAACGGGTTGCCCGGCGCGGGGCGGCCGTCCGGTGTCATCCGCAGGATCTTCCCGCCCAGCGAGCCGGGGTTCTGCGCGAACTCGAGCCGGAAGTTGAAGCCCGTGGTCGCGTACAGCATCCCGTCCGGACCGAACTTCAGGCGACCGCCGTTGGCGGCGTCGGCGACGGGAATGCCGGCGAGCACGGTCTCGATCCCCGTGATGCCGGTGCCCTCGGGGTAGCGGAAACGCACGATCCGGTTGTCCTGGGCGGCGGAGACGAACGCGTAGACGTACCGGTCGGTCGAGAACCGCGGCGACACCGCGACACCGAGCAACCCGCCTTGTGGGCGCGGCACCACACCAGGCACCACACCGACGACGGTCACCGCGCCGGCAGTCGTCACGCGCAGCAGCCGGGCGGTGTCCCGTTCGGTCACCAACGCGTCGCCGCCGGGGAGGAACGCGATCGCCCACGGGCTGTGCAGGCCCTGGGCGATCGTCCTCGCCGGCGTGTCCGCGTGCGCCGCGACCGCGCCGCCACTCAGCGCCGAGACGAGCACGCACAACAGCGCCACCGCGATCCTGCCGAAGTTCATGGGGGCCATGGTTCAGCAATTCCGCCCCGGGAACGCGGCGGAACGCGTAGGTGCACCCGATTCGGTGAAGACGAACCGTTCGACCGGATCAGGGCGTGCCACGTCACAGGCGATCCTGGACGCCGCGGAGGCAACACCGACGCCATGGCCCGTGTCCTCGTCGCGGCCGGGCTGCCCGACGAGGACGGTCCAACCGGCGCGACGGCGCTCGCCCGAGCGCTCTGCTGGATTCTGGAGACCGTCGCCACGGAGGTCAAGGACTTCGGCGTGCACGTGACGATCATCGAACCCGGCTCGTTCCGCCCAGACTGGGCAGGCCGGTCGATGGTGCGCACGGAACGGTCCATAGGACTACGACAGGCTGTTCGAGCCGCTCCGCGCGGCTCGGGAGGCAGCGAGCGGCAACCAGCTGGGGAACCCGGCCATGGCCGCGGCGGCTGTCCTGCGAGTCCTGGAGGCAAAGAACCCGCTCGTGCACCTGGTACTGGGTTCTGACGCGCGGCGACCGGTCGTCGCCGGTCGCTCGACGGTCGACGGTCGACGGTCGACAAGGGCCTACTCGAGTGGGAGCTGTCCCGCTCCACCGACTTCCCTGACGGCCACCGGATCGCGTCCGACTGACGCTCCCGCGGCCGGTCTCGTGCGACGGCGTTGCCAAGTGATCTTCACCTGAGCAGAATCGCGGCCATACGACGTGGCCGAAGTGGCGAGGTGGGCGTGGAGTATCTGGAGTTCGGCTGCCGGGTCCTGCTGGGCGGTGTGTTCGCCGTGTCCGCCGGCTCCAAGCTGTACTCGCGCACCGCGTTCGCCGATTTCACGGCGGCGACGGCCCGGCTGACCGGAGCGCGTGCGGCACGGGCGCGACAGCTCGCCGTCGCCGCCGTGGCGGCCGAGCTCGCCATCGTGCTCGCCTTGGCCGTCCCGGCGCTGGTCCTGTGGGGATTTGCCGCCAGTGTGGGCCTGCTCGCCGTCCTGACGGCGGCCGTCGTCCGCTCCCTGCGCCGGGGGCAGCGGTCGCCGTGCCGTTGCTTCGGCGCGTCGAACACGCCGCTCGGCACGCAGCATGTGGCCCGCAACGGCGTCCTCGCGGCGTTCGGTGGCCTCGGCATCGCCGCGGGCACGTTCGGGGAAGCGTCGTCGCTGGACCTGGGGCTGGCGTGCGTGGTCGCCTTCGCCGCGCTGATCGGTGTCGCGCTGACCGCCCGTCTCGACGACCTGATCAGTCTGTTCCGGGCGACGACAGCGACGTCGTAGCTCAGCAAGAATACTGAAGAGGGGCTGGATTCCGTGACGACGTTTCTCACCGCTGTGGTGACCGTGGTCGGCATTGTCTGCGTGCTGAACTTGTTGCTGCTGCTCGGTGTCATTCGCCGGCTGAAGGAGCATGACCAGGCGATCGCGAAGATCCCGCACGGCTCGATGGCGAGCGCGCCCGCGGATTCGATGCGGGCTCCCGGCTCGGAGGTCGACGAGTTCACCGCGGTGAGCACGGACGGTGTTCCGGTTACCAGGGACGCACTGGCCGAGGAGACGATGGTCGGCTTCTTCTCGGTGTCCTGCGCACCCTGCGCCGAGAACGCGCCGAAGTTCGCCGCACACGCCGCCGGAGTACCCGGTGGCAAGGACAGCGTGCTCGCGGTCGTCGTCGCCGACGGCGATGACGACCCGTCCGAGATGGTCCGCACCCTCAGCGACGGCGCCCGGGTCGTCGTCGAGGGATACGACGGGCCGGTGGCCACCGCCTTCGGCGTGACCGCGTTCCCGACCTACGCCGTGGTCGCGTCCGGCAGGATCACCGCGACCGCGCTCCAGTTCACCACGCTGCCGGTCCCCGCTCCGGTCTGACGAACCCCGGCGGAGATCTCCCGGTGATGTGGACAGTCGCTGCCGTCGTGGTGGCCGCGTCCCTCGCGCTGCTCCTGCGGGCGCGGCGGCTGGTGGTGGTCGACGTGCGGGGCCCGAGCATGGAACCGACCCTGTACGACGGCGACCGGGTCCTGGTCCGGCGCGTTCCGCTGACCGCGGTCCGAACCGGTGACCTGGTCGTCGTCGCCCGTCCGGACTCCCACGAGTTCGCGACGGCGGGGCCCTGGGTGATCAAGCGCGCCGCCGCGACGGCAGGCGAGCGGATACCGCCGGTCATCCGGCGCGGCTGGGCCGAAAACGGCGACATCGACTTCGCCGGCGCGTTGGTGCCGGAGGGACGGCTGCTGCTGCTCGGGGACAACCCGGCACGCAGCGGGGACTCCCGGCACTGGGGCTTCACCGCTGGGGATGCGGTACTCGGTGTGGTCACCAGGTCGATGCGCGCACGTGCCCGGGGTCAGGCCTCATGACGACGGACGTGCCGGACGGGCACAGGTGGCGTACCGCGCGAGGGTTGGCGCCCGCGGTGGCGCTGGCCTTCCGGGGCGCACCCGCGCAGCTGGGGCTGCTGAGCGTGGTCGCGTTGGCAGGGGCGGTACTCCCGGTCGCGATCACCTGGCTGACCAAGCTGGTCATCGACTCGGTGACCGGGGGCTCCGCGACAGACGCGCTGCTTCCGCTGGCGATCGCACTTGCCGTGCTCGGCGCGTTGACCGCGACGCTTGCGCAGCTCACGCAGTACCTCTCCGCGGAAGCGCAACGGCGCATCAGCCGAGCGGCCAAGGACCGGCTGTACCAGGCGGTGAACCGGTTCCCCGGACTCGGCCGGTTCGAGGATCCTCGGTTCCTCAACCAGCTGCGTCTGGCGGAAGCCGCCGACAGTGCTCCCGCGCAGCTGACCACCGCGACGATGCAGCTGGTCAGGAACGCGATCACGGCACTCGGGCTGTTCGGATCGCTGTATGTCATCAGCCCGCTCATCGCCTGCGTCGTCCTGGTCGCCGCGCTGCCGACACTTTTCGCCGAGCTCGCGCTGACACAACGCCGGGTGAACACCACGACGCGGCTGAGCCCGGACGAACGCCGCGAGCTCTTCTACCAGATGCTGCTGTCCGATGAGCGCGCCAGCAAGGAGATCCGGCTGTTCGGCACCGGCGATTTCCTGCGCGGCAGGATGATGCGCACGATGTCGGGTATCCACGCCGCCCGGCGCGCACTCGACCGCCGCGAACTGTTCGTCCAAAGTGGCCTCGAGCTCTTCGCCGCCGCCGTCGCGGGCACGGGTCTGGTCTGGGCGATCCTCGCGGCAGGCCGCGGTGAGCTGACCGCGGGCGACATCGCCATGTTCATCGCCGCGGTCGCGGGTGTGCAGACGGCGGTGGCGGGCATCGTGTCGTTGCTGGCGCAGACGAACGAACAGCTGATGATCTTCACCCACTACACCGTCGTGGTCAGCGCTCCGCCAGAGCTGCCCATCGCGGAGCACCCGGTGCCGACGCCGGAACTGCGCCGCGGGATCGTGCTCGACGACGTGTGGTTCCG
This sequence comes from Actinophytocola algeriensis, assembly GCF_014203735.1. Lineage (GTDB taxonomy): Bacteria > Actinomycetota > Actinomycetes > Mycobacteriales > Pseudonocardiaceae > Actinophytocola > Actinophytocola algeriensis. The sequence continues at coordinate 990,272 of NZ_JACHJQ010000002.1, forward strand.
CTATGGCGACGACCTGCCGTGGGTGCTGCGAGGCGTGTCGCTCACCATTCCGTACGGCATGGCCGTGGGTCTGGTCGGGAAGAACGGCGCTGGCAAGTCCACCATCGTCAAACTCCTGTGCCGGATGTACGACCCGACGAAGGGCAGAATCACCTGGGACGGAGTCGACCTGCGCGATCTCGATCCGGCCCGGCTACGGGATCGTATTGGTGCGGTGTTCCAGGACTTCATGTCCTATGACCTCACCGCGGCGGAGAACATCGCGCTCGGCGACCTCACGGCGCTGGCGGATCCGGCTCGGATCACCGCGGCTGCCGCGCGTGCGGACATCCACGATGTCGTCGAGAACCTTCCGGGCGGCTACCGCACCATGCTCAGCCGCATGTTCGCCGATGACGACGGATCGGACGGGACCGGGGTCGTCCTGTCCGGCGGACAGTGGCAGCGATTGGCGCTGGCAAGGGCCTTCCTCCGCGCCGAGGCAGACCTGTTGATCCTCGACGAGCCGAACGCGGGCCTCGATCCGGAGGCCGAAGCCGAGTCGCACGCCAGGATCAGCGCGTTGCGGGCGGGAAGCACCTCGGTGCTGATCTCGCACCGGCTCGGTACGCTGCGCGATGCCGATCTGATCGTCGTCCTGGACGACGGGGCAGTCACGGAGGCCGGTACCCACACGTCACTGCTCGCAAGCGGTGGCACCTACGCCCGCCTGTTCGCCACACAGGCCAAGGGTTACCAGAGCGAATAAAGAAAACGGCGGCGTTCGTTCGAACGCCGCCGCCGGTCATGCGGGTCTACGGGGCGCAGCCGGGGTCAGCCGCACAGGTACGGGTCTCCGTCTGGCATCCCGGGCCGGACAGGCACACCTTGGTCCGGTACCTGCGGTTTCCGTTGCAACCACCGCACTGGCCGACCCAGCGGCACGGCGGACAGATCGCGGATGCCTCGATCTTTGGTGCGAATACGGAGAGCAGGCGGTCACTCAAGCTTCCGACAAACTTTGTCATGAATACCTCCTAAGTGCGGAAACGATAACCGAGCCACCCAAGATGATCAAGACTTCGACAATCCCGCTTTCGACGCGAAAGCATTCAGTGATTCAACATGTTTCGCCGAGTTCACCTATTAGCAGCAAACTGGGACATGGTCGAGTCCGAAGTGGTCTTCTCCGAAATCGGGACGCTGACGCACACTGGGGACGTTCCCCGGTTGAACACCCGTTGACATCACGGCGCAGGCGGTTCGTGCCGCCGCTGGCCCGGCAGGCGTTCGCCGGAGCCCTTGGCGACCTCGTCGAGGTGCGCCGCGAACTGCTGCCACGCCAAGGCGAGCTCGTGGGCCCGATCAGCGAGCGACGGCGCCCAGTACGGGGGCACGCTGTCGGACAGGCGCCGCCATCCACCGCCCGCGATGGAATGCGAGCCGAACAGCTGCAGCACGGCGCGGCCCGCTTCTGTGAACCTGAGCGAGGGATCGGCCCTCAGCCTTCGCATCATCGACGCCCACTGCACGTCAGGGACGTCCGGGACAGCGATGCTGTGCACGTGCGCCGGCGGCTCCTCCGCGCGCCGGACGAGGCCGACGACCGGTTCACCATCCCGAACGCTCCCCGGTGGTACCGGCGAGGTTTCGGCGTTGTGGACGTTCACCTCCCGCCGTACGGCGTGGACGGTGCCGACCGAGACACCCGCGGCCCTGGCCACCGTCCGGAGCGAGGCATCGGGATCACGACGGACGATCTCCGCCGCACGCTCCCGGCCGCCGCGCCCGAGCGGACGGGCGTAGCCGTCGCGGCCGACCCTGCTCGTGGCCTCCGGGAGGTGCTCGGCGAGGTCACGCCGAATCCGCCCGACAGTCTTGTGCGCCAGCCCGGTCACGCCCGCGATCATCCGGTCCGACCAGTGCGAATGCGTCGTCAGCACCCGTTCCGCCGCGGCCTTGCGATCGGCGAGCGACAGGGGCAGCCCGTGGGCGACGTTCGCCCTGACCTTCTCCACGAAGATCTCGTTCGGCCCACAGTCGAGGAATCGGACCCCGATCGCGCGCTGCCCTCGCAGCTGGGCGGCTCGGAGCCGGTGCATGCCGTCGATGACGAGCATCGACGGCCAGTGCACCAGGATCGGGGGCAGCGGCTCGTCCGTTTCGGCGAGCCGCTGGATGTGTTCCTCGTCCTCCCCGTCCAGCCGAGGCGAGTCACCCCGCACGAGATCGCTGATCGACACCATCGAGACGGCGTCGGCGAACTCGGGCCCGGTGGGGCCCGTCACCGTCGACGATACCGAGCGGGGTCGGGACGGACTGGGCATCGGCAACGATTCTGAACCCACGGCGGCTCCACCATCGTGTCGGCGGGTCAGGGCCACGAACCTTCCGGACAAACCTGGTGGCAGCCTAGGAACCACGACTGACACGGGACTGCCCGTACTCCACCCGTACTCGCCTTACCCGCTGGTCAGCCACCGGCCGCGGCTGCCGGTCCGGGACGCGGAGTCGAAGTCGGAGCCGGGATGGCGCCCACCACACCCGGGACGTATCGCTCCACAGTGGACACCGACTGGACCAGTTGCCGATCGGTCGGCACAATGCCGGGATGCCACCCGACGTCGACGACACCTGGGACCGGATCGAAGCCTGGCTGCGGACCAACGCGCCCGCCTCCGACGAGCATCTCGGCATACCCGCGCGCAGGGACACGATCCCACCTGTCGCGGCGCTGGTGGACGAGCCGCTGCCCGACGACCTGGTCACGTGGTGGCGCCGCTCGTGCGGGACGACCAGTTTCCTCGCGGGCCGGCTGCTGACCGGGTTCGCCCCGTACTCGATCGACGAGGCCGTGGAGTGCCGCACGATGATGCTGGAGATCGCGGCGTGCGACGACTCGGAACTGGCCGACCTGTCGGCGGAACCCGCGGGCTCCCCGTGCTGGCACTGGTTGCCGATGTGGGTACCCATCGCCCACGACACCGGCGGCGACCTTCTGTTCGTCGACCTGCGCTCCGGTCCGGAACGCGGGTGCGTCACGCGGTGGTACGAGACCGAGTTCGCGACGATGGACCCGACATGGCCCGACGTCGCCACCATGCTCACCGAGATCGCCGACGCCCTCGAACACGGCACGGCGGTGGACGGCGCCCGCCCGAAGGTCCTCGACGACGGCGCGCTCGGCTGGGCCTGACCCCGCGGCCGCTTCGGATACGGGTGAAGTACGGGCAGCGCCGTGCCAGTGTCGGTACCTATTCTGCTGTGGACGATGGACAACCCTGGGTCCTTACAGGACTCGTCGCACGGGTGACCACGTCGACGTGATATCTGCCGGCTCCGGCAATTCAGAAAGGTTCTTCATGAGGCTCAAGGCTGTGCGCCGGTTCGGTATCGTTGGCGCGGTGGTCGCCGCGGTCGCCGGCGCGCTGATCGTCTTCGTCCCGTCATCGGCGTCCGCGGACAGCGAGTGGTGGTGCCACGGCACCGCGGTCAAGCGGTGTGCCACCGTTTGGTGGGACGAGACCGACGACACCTACCGGGCACGGGCGAAGATCACCGATGCCGACGGTGGCGTCGACTACGAGGTTCGGGTCATCGACGTGAAGCTGCAGCGAACCAGCACCAGCGGTGGCTATGTCACGTTGCGCACCAAGGCCGACGGTGACGGTTGGCACGCCACCGAGGACCTGGCAGGCACCACCACCGTCGACCCGTGCAACTACCCGCGGCAGAGTTACAGCGTGGTCGCGACGTTCTACTGGCGGGGCGCGTCCGCCGGCCAGGAGACCTGGCGCCCGAACAACGCGTGGGCCCTTCTCTGCGGCTGACCCGCCCAATGCGTCCGTCTCGCACCGAGAGGTGCGGGACGGACGCGTTTCGCCGTACCCGGGTCACGCCGACACCCGTCACACCGAAGGTCACCGATCTTCGTGGTTGCCGTGTGCTTCCGCGGAGAGGTCCTGCCAGTCGGCCCAGGTCTTGAGCCGGGCGGCGTAGGTCTGCTGGATCAGCGGGTAGAAGCCCTGGCCGAAGAGGATCCGCAGCGGCGGGTTGTCGGCGTCGACGATCTTGAGGAGTGCCTTGGCCGCGGCGGCCGGGTCACCCGCGGGCTGCTTGCCCGTGAGGGCCGCGGCGGAGATGGCGCGACTGCTGGTGGATTTCGACACCCTGCCGCCATCGCAGCGCAACTCGATGTGGTTGTGCCTGATGCACCCCCGGATGCGCGATTTCTACCTCGACCGCGAACGCATGGTGCGCGAAGGGATCGCCCACCTGCGCGCCGCGTGGGCCGCGCACCCGGACGACCGGGCCCTGAGCGGCCTCATCGCCGAGTTCGCCGCCGGCAACCAGGACTTCGCGCGGTTGTGGGGCGAACAAGACGTCAAGTCAGCGGCCGAGGGCTCAAGATGATGCGGCACCCCGAGGTCGGGGTACTCGCCATGCAGTTCGAGACGCTGCGGCCACTCCAGGACCCGGACCAGCTGCTGGTGATCTACCGCGCCGCGAACACGGAAACCCAGTCGGCATTGGACCGGTTGTCGACACGGGCCGCACCGCTTCTCCCCCGCTGACGACGGCACCGCCGCTCAGAACGTGCCGAACAACGTCTCCAGCTCGATCCCGACCCCCATGGCGCCGGTGAACCCCGCGGTCCAGCCGCGGGCGCCGTTGTACTGACCGCTGAACCCGACCTCGCCGAACAGGTAGATGTTCGAGCGGCGCACCGGGTACTTCACCCTGCCCTGCAGGAAGTCCACGATCCAGGCGTGTTCGGTCGAGTCGTGCCCGAACTGCGCGCCGATGCCCTGTTCGAGGCTGAACTCCAGGTGCGAACCGAACGCCGGCCAGCTTCTTTGGAGCAGCGTCCAGCCGAACCGCGCCTGCCACGAGAAGCCGGTGGTGTAGGTGATCGAGAAAGCCGGGTCCCGCGGGTTGATCAACCCGAACAGCGGCCGGGGCAACAGGTGGAAGTCCCCGAAGGCGAACTCGAAGGTCATCGTGCCCTCGAAGCCCTCACTCGTGTCACCTTCGGCGGCGGCCTCGACGGCGATCGGGCCCAGGTCGGTGTCGGTCATGCGTTTCTCCTGGCGTTGCCCGGCAGGTCGTCCAGCTCTTCGAGCGTGTGCTGCTCGTCCGGCGCGGCGACCTGCACCTGCATGGAGACCGCGATGTCGGCCGGCATCGCCTCCGACTGCCCGGTTCCCTGCTCGGTGGGAGCGGCGCCACCGAGCAGGGCCGCCCAGGTCGCCTCGTCGCACTGACCGGTGGCGGGCAGTCCGTGGTGCTGCTGGAGCGTGCTCACCGCGTACTCGGTGGCCGCGCAGTAGGTGCCGTCCTGGAATCCGCTGCCCATCTGGTGGTACGCCAGCATCTCCTGCAGGTAGGTCACCCATTCCCCGGTATCGCCCGCACTGAGCGTCGGTTGCTCCGCCATACCTCCGTTGTGCCAGCTCGCGCGGTCGTGGGCAATCGTCCTTGGGGCACCCCATCGTGCGAACGGAAGTGCCTTCGCGCGCAGGGACACCGACCCGGCGGTGGCCGGTGGCCCGGTCCGGAATGCGGACCGGAGATCCCGCCCGAATGGGCAGGATCTCCGGTGTCAAGGAATTTCGGCAGACGCGGCGGGACGTCCGTGCGAGGCGGTCTCACTCGCCCGTGGCACGGTCCTTCCTCATGATCCGCACCGATGGGCCGGGACTGACGTCGAGGCGGTAGTTCTCCGCCACCTCGACGAGGTCCGCGAGGATGTCCCGGTCCGAGGAGACCGACACGCTGTCGGGTAGGACGATCTCCGAGGCCGCCTGTCCTGGCGCCATCGACGCGGGGAGCGTCGGCGGGGCGCCGTCCGGGCAGCCGACGATGCGCGCGATGTTTCCTTCTGTGTCGTGCACGGCGAAGAACCTCATGACTCTCCGTTCTAAGCCCCGATCGTGGTCACCCATATCATGTAAGCCGCGACATGGGTCGTATGGACGTTCTTGATGACGTATTCCGCGTAGTGCTGGCCGAACTCGTTGACCGTCATCTGTACGAAGGTCACCGCCAGCGCCTGCGTGTACTGCGCCCCCGGGCCGATCCACGCGTGCGCCATGACCTGTACCGTCCCCCCGAACGACGCGGGCAGGGGCCCGGTCCACCAGGACTGCTCCTGTTGCGGCGCCAGCGCTCCCCCTTGGGGGTAACCCCAGACATTGATGTTCGCCACGTGTTCCACCTCCTCATGTGCGCGAACACATCATTCTCCGCGCGGGATTCCACAGTGGACACGTCCGGTGGCACGTCCGTTGGGGCAGGGGTGGACGGTCCAAGTGGACACGCGGAGGCGCCCGAAAGGATCCGGACGCCTCCGCGCGGTACCGCACAGGTCAGGGGTTGACCTGCCAGTGCACGTTGACCTTGTAGCTGCCACCGTGCCCGTTGAAGGTGAACGTGCCCGTCGGGAGGCGGAAGTTCGTCCAGCCGTAGTCCGCCGCGTTCTTGTACATCCACTCGTACCGGTTCGGCAGGTACACGTAGTGCGTGCCCGGGTCGAACAGGTCGTCCTGGAACAGCTCGAACAGCCAGTCGAAGAACACACCGACGAGCCACGCGACCGCCTTGCCGATGGCTTCGGCGAGCGCGGCGCCGAGGTAGCCGGTGAGGACACCGGCGATGGCCTTCTCGATCACCGCAAGCACGTCGTTCTTGACCTTGGCCCACACGGTGTTGATCGCGTCGGCGAACCCGGAGCCGTCCTTCTCCGCGAGCATCACGACAGTGCTGTAGGTCCTCGGCCAGGCCCCCGCGCCGGTGAGGTCGAACCGGTGGAAGAGCTTGCCGGGGTCGGCGTAGACCTTGACCTCGTCGTCGTCGAAGTCGTCGCGGACCATGAACTGCCCGACCTTCGTCGTCACACCGTTGTGGCCGACGGCGACCCCGCCCATCGCGATCTCGTCGTCACCCGGCCACTCCGGGTTGGTCTCGTCCGCGCACTTCACCCGCTCGATCCGGTAGTCGAGGCTGGTGAGCGTGGGGATCCACAGGTGCGCCGGGATCTGGTACTTCCGCGCCATGTCCATGGCGGCGGCCTCTTCGGCCCGGTGGACCGCCTCGATCCGGGCCGCCCGGTCGGTGAGCCTGTTCTTGAGCGCCACCCGGTCGAACGGCACGGTGTCCGGGGTGAACACGCCGGAGAAGCCCAGCTGGGCGTACTTCGCGGGCTCGATGGCGCCGTGCCTGCCGAACTCGCGCTTGCGGACCGCCGGGTCGGCGATCATCTGGCGGGCGGCCTCGGCGGCGGACTTCTGCCGGTCGGCGGGCATCGACAGGATGCCCGTGCGCAGGTCCTCCTCGATGCTGCCGGCGGGGTACGACGTGGACGGGTCGGCGGCGACCACGGCCATCGAGTACTTCAGCGCGTAGTCGGCGTCCTGCATGATCGACGCGATCTCGGGATCGGACCTCAGGTCACCCGGCGTCGGCGGGGGCGGGTACTCCGGGTCCTCGACCGCGACCCGGGGCTGCTGGGCAGTGGCGACGGCCTGTGCGGGGACCAGGGCCGCCGCGACCGCCACGACCGCGACCAGTGGCAGCCCGTAGCGACGTAGACCGCCGGCACGTGAGCGTGTGCGCATGGATTCGTCCTTCCTGACGTGGCCGGCACCACCTGTCCGCCGGTCCGCTGGAAGGTCTACGGACCGGCGGTTGCCGGGCGGCTGTGGCGTGGTTGCCGGGTGGCTGTGGCCCTGGAAGGAGTGGTGCTGGTGGTGGTTCCGACGTAGTCCTCATGACGACCTTCCCGATGGCGGCCCCGCCGAGGTAGTGGCGGAACGCCTCTGGTGCGTCGTCGAAGGGGAAGGTCCGGTCCAGGACCGGCCGTATCCGGTGGGCGCGCACACGCTCGGCGCGCCGCTGGACGTCGGCGCGTCCGACCTCGCACGAAACCTTCCTCCCCGCCGACGAGGACAGCGCCGCCCTGCTCCGCGAGCTGGCGGCCACCCGGCCCGAGGTGCCGGACCGGGTGGGACCGCTCAGGCGTGCGGAGTGGGCCGGTAGATGAGTTCCTGGGTGTGGCCGTCGAGGGTCCGGCTCTCGAGCAGCTCGAGGTCGAAGTCGGCGGCGCCCTGGAAGATCGGGTCCGCCCCGGTCCGACCGGTGATCACCGGGAAGACCGTCAGCTGGACGCGGTCGACGAGACCCGCGGCCATCAGCGCCCGGTTCATCGACAGGCTGCCGTGGGAGCGCAGCGGCACGTCGGACTCCTCCTTGAGCCGGGCGACGACGTCGACGGCGTCGCCGCTCACCAGGGTCGCGTCCGGCCAGTCGAGGGGGCCGTCCAGGGTCGTCGACACCACGGTGGTCGGCAGGTTCCTCATCCGCGTGTTCACCGGATCGGTCACCTTGGCCGCGGCGCTCGGCCCCAGCACCTGCACGAACTGCCGGAAGGTGGTGGCGCCGAGGACCATCCGCTGCTCCTCGCCGTACAAGGCGAGACGGCGGTCGAGGAAGTCGGGACCTTGCTTGCCCCAGTAGCCACCCCAGTCGCCGTTGCCGTTGTACGAGCCGAAGCCGTCGAGAGTGGAGAAGACGTCGAAGGTGTAGGTAGCGGTCACGATGCTCTCCTCGAGTGCGGTGCTGCTGCGTTGGCGCCCGTCGTGGGCGGCCTCTCACCTCCGCTACGAACACCTCCGCCCCGATTCGACACCCCGTGCCGGATTTCCTGCCACCCGCCGATGACCGATCTTGGCGATCGACGGTTCGGGCATGATGGCGGCATGGTGCTCAACCCGACGCGTGCCGCGGTCCTGGCGCTGCACTGGCAGGTGAACGTGATCCGGCCCGAGGGCTTCTTCGGCGCGATGCTGGCCGGACCGGTGGCCCGCAGCGGCGTCGTGGCCAGGGCGGTGGACTTCCACGCGGCCGCGCGCGCGGCCGGGGTGCCGGTCGTCTTCACCCGGTTCACCATCCCGGCGGGCGACGGCGGGCTGGTCCGCAACACCGCGTTCATGCACGCGGTCGGCGACGCCCAGGACTCGTTCCGGCCCGATGCGCGGGGCGCACAGCTGATCCCGGAGATGGCCGAGGGCGCCACCGAGGTCGTGGACAACCAGAAGCTGTCCGGCCTGGCAGGCAGCGACCTGGCCGAACGGCTCACCGCACGCGACGTCGACACGCTGTTCGTCACGGGCGTGGCCACGAACCTGACCGTCGAGCAGACCGCGCGTCAGGCCACCGACCTCGGCTTCACCGTGCACGTGGTCAGCGACTGCGTGACCGCCGCCGACGAGGACGTCCACGCCGCCTCGCTGGCGAACCTCGAGCTGACGACCGCGGGCTGCCTGTCCTCGGCGGAGATCGTCACCCAGCTCTCGCTTCGGTGATCCGCACCGCGCACAGCGAGCCGAGGAGCCGGTCGAGCATCAGTCTGGTGTCGTGCTGACCCTGTTTCAGCCGCGGTAGTAGTCGGCGACGGCGGTGAACGCGGCCTTGGGTTCCCACGGCATGTCCGGGTAGGTGTCGCCGGTGCGGTCCTCGAGGACCTTGACGATGCCGAGACTGGCCAGGTCGAGGTCGTGGCGAGGGTCGTCGGGCCGGTGTGGGAAGTTGTTGAGCGCGAAGAGGTACACGAAGGCGCCGTCCACGCCTTCGGCGTCAAAGATCTCCAGCAACTCGCGCAGGTAGGCGGCCTGGCCGGGCTCGTCGCGGACGTAGTCCCCGTCCAGTGCGACCGGGCGACCGGTCTCGTCGTACTCGACGATCTCCATGCTGCGCGGCGCGACGTCGCCCGCACCCTGCCAGGTGGCCGTGCCGAAGCCGGTGATCGCGACCGGCTTTCCCTGCGCGACGAGCTTTCGCACGCCTTCCCGGAACTGGTCGGCCACCTCGGCGGACCGGATGAGCTCGACCGAGGTGATGTCGAAGAGGGTCCAGTCGACGTTCTCGAACGGAATGCAGGCGTAGGTGATCCTCCCCCGGAAACGTTCGCGGACAGCCGTGACGGCGTCGCCGAGGAAGTCGTTGAGGCGGGCGTTCGCCTCGGCGATTCGCTCGCCCCGGCCATCTGGCCGGCTCAACAGCAGCTCGACCCGCTCTTCCACGTTGTCACCGGACAGGAATCCCCGGTTCATGATGCTCAGCTCGACGCCGGCGACGAAGACGACCTCGGCGCCCGCCTCCCGGATCCGCTCCGCCCGCTGCGCGCAGTCGGCGAACAGCGACAGGATCTCCGCGGTCGTCAGTTCCAGCGGGTAGGGCGAGAACCAGACCTCCAGCCCGAGCTCGGCCGCGCAACGGGCGGCCTGTTCCAGTCGCTCCGGATCGCCACCGACGACGTGCACGGCGTTGCAGTGCAGGTCGTCTCGGATGATGGCCAGCTCTCGCCTGACCACGTCGAGATCGAAGCGCTCACGGGAGATCTCGCCGTTGCGAACGAACCCGGTGTCGTACGCGATGCCCTTGGCACGCATGGGTTTGGTCCTTCCTGTCGGGGAGCTGACGGCCCGAGCCTAGAAAGAAAAGTGCGTGCACGCAAGTTTGCGTGCACGCATGTTAGCTGGGACACTGGGGCCATGACCGCACAACCGACGGGGCTACGCGAGCAGAAGAAGCAGGCCACCAGGGCGGCGTTGCGAGAGGCGGCCCTGCGGCTGGCCATGACGCACGGACCGGAGAACGTGCGCGTCGACGACATCGCCGAGGCAGCCGGGGTCTCGCCGAGGACCTACAACAACTACTTCTCCAGCCGCGAACAGGCGATCGTCGCCGCCGTCACCGCCGAACGGGAAGCACGAGTCGCGGCGGCGATCGCCGCCCGCCCCACCGGCGTCGGCCTCGCCGACGCCGTGGCCGACGCGATCGTGGAGCAGTACACCGACCCGGGAGAGCACCACCGCGACGCACTGCTGATGATCACCACCCACCCAGCACTGCGTGCCGCGTTCGTCGACACAGCCGGCACGGTCGAACACCCCCTCGCCGACGCGATCGCCCACCGCCTCGGCGACACCGACCCGCACACCGCCCGCGTGCTCGCGGCGAGCGTCGCCGCCGCGATCCGGATCGCGCTCCACCAATGGGTACAGCCGAGCACCGCGTCTCCCACGACCAGTGGGCTCGTCGTACCGGCCGGCTCGCTACCCGACCTGCTCCGCGCCGCACTCGCGCCGCTCGCACCCGCGCTCGACGCGGCCGAAGAACGAGCACGACAACGCTCGCCTCAGTGACGAGGAGCGGTAACCGTGCCGCTGCCCGACCGGCCACGGTCCCGGGCCGCAAGCCTCAGCCGGAGGTGCGTGGGCGGATCGCGTTCCGCAGGAGGAGTGTGGTGAGCACGCTGCTCACCCCGGTCAGTGCGATCGCGAGGCCGACCGGGAGGAATTCCGCGAACACGCCGAAGACCAGGGGGCCGATCCCCTGGATGGTCATGGTGGTGGTGTTGAGCAGTGCGAAACCCTGTCCCTGGAGGTCGGCCGGGACCGCCTCCAGGAAGCGTCGCTGCAGGCCGAGCAGGTAGGCGGAGCCCACGCCGGTGATCACGTACGCCGCGGCGACCGCCGGGTACGGCAGGTCCAGGACGAGCGCGATCGGGGGCGTGCCCATCACCAGCAGCAGTGGCAGGACGAGTCGTTCCCGGGTGGCGGGCGCGAACGCTCGCCCGACCACGACGTCGCCGATGAGCATGCCGACCGACGTGGCCGCCAACAGGATGCCGGTCTCCCTCGGGTCGAACGCACGCTGCGCGGCGTACGGGATGAGCAGGCTTCCCGCTGCTGCCAGGTACGCGGCGGGCAGGCACTGGACCATGATCAGCTTGGTGACGCCGGGCGCGGCGACGAGCGCGGCGTTGCCCTGGAAGGTCCTGCGCACGATCGACCCGCCCTGGCGGACCACCTCGGTGCGCGACAGGAACAGGCGGCTGATCACCGACGCGAGCAGGTGCGCCCCTGCGGTGACCAGCATCGTCCGTTCCACACCCAGCCACCCGACCAGGACCCCACCGGCGGCCATGCCCACCATCTGCGCCGCGACCGCGACGAGGTAGGACAGCGAACGCCCCAGCACGTAGGTGTCGCCGGTGAGGACCTCCGCCATGACCCGGCCAGCGGCCCCGGTGGTGACCGGAGTCAGGCAGGCCACGGCCGCGACGAGGAGCAGGCTGGCCACGACCGGGAGGTGCCCGAACGCGAGCAGCAGCCCGACCGCGCACTGGAGCGCGTAGCCCGTGGCGATGAGGGTCCTCGGCGAGAACCGGTCCGCCATCGCGGCAAGGAACAGGCCACCCGCGGCCTGGGGGAGGAAACCGATCGTGAACGCCATCGCCGTCAACAACGGAGAGGCGGTCTGGCGGAACACCAGCACCGCCAGCGCGACGGACCGCAGCGTGTCCGACATGACGCCGAGCAACCGACCCGCGAAGATGACGCGGAACTGTGTGACAGCGAAGACCTGGCCATAGGTGGCCTTCGCCGTGAACTGATCGGTCATGATCACAATGCTCCCGAAGACGTGCTCGGGCCGAACCTCATTTACCGGCCGACCACGGTGACAGAGCCGGCACCGCGGCGGGCTCTGGGGTGCGGACGTGGCGGTGGCCGGTGCTGTGCGGGTCGCCAGAAGTCCGGCCGCGGTTGGCGGTCCGGCGTGCGCGCAGGCCGCCCGCCAGGCAGAGCACCGCGCCGAGCGCGATCCAGGCGACCAGAACGGTGACGGCGTGGGTGGCGCCGCGGCCGTCGAAGAAGGCGGTCGATCGCAGCAACCGGCCACCCGCTCCCGGGGGCAGTAGCTGGCCGAGCGTGCCGGACCAGCCGGGCAGCATCTCGGGTGCGGTCGCCGTGCCGGAGAGTGGGTTGCCGACGAGCATCATGACCACGGCGCCGAGCCCGATTCCGGCATATCCGAGCAGGGATTCCAGCCCGAGGATGGTCAGGGACGTGGCCGCGATGGTCAGGGCGACGGCGCCGCTCTTGGCTGGGTAGGACCCGCTCAGCGAGCCGAACCAGAACTGCAGGATCGCCGCCACCGACAGGCCGCCGATGGCCGAGAAGGCGAGTGCCCCGGTGACCCGGCGGCCGGTGCCGCGGACGAGTCTGACCAGCAGCACCGCGGCCATCGAACCGCCCATGACCAGTGGCAGTGCGCCCGCGGCCAGTCCTGCGCCGCGCGGGTCGTCGGCGGGCAGGGTGGCGAGGTCGCGGACGGCGGCCGAGGTGCCTGGTTCGCCTGCCTGGCCGAGGCCGGTCGCCATGGTCTGCAGGGTTTGGGCGACCGCGGTGCTGGCGGCGGAGGCGACGATCACCTGCGGGTGGCCGGAGCTGAGGTCTATCGCCCCGTACACCTGCCGGTCGCGGACGAGTCGTTCGGCGGCATCGGAGTCGGCGACTTCGGTGATCTCGAAGCCGCCCGGCAGACGCTGGTCGAGTGCGGTACGGATCTGTGCGACCGCGCTGGTCGGCCCGGCGACAGCGATCGGCACATCCTGCACCGTTGAGCGCACCGACGGCCAGGCGAACGCGATGAGCAACATGCTCGTGAGCGCCGTGAGCAGGACGACGGCTCCGGCCACCGTCGACCATGGGGACGGAGGTGTGCCGGTGGCGAGCGGTGCCCGCGTGGTCATGTCCACTCCTTGAACAGTTGGGCCGAGACCGAGGTTCATCGCAGGGTGAGCGGGGTCGCGGATTCGATGTGGGTCAGTTTCTGCGGGTTGCGGACGTAGTAGAGGCCGGTGATGCGGGTGTCCTCGACGTGCATCACGATGACGCCGTCGAGTTCACCGTCGACGTGCAGAGCCAGTGCCGGGCCGGCGTTGACCACCGCGGGCTCGACGGTGAGCGGCACGTCGTTCCTGGTGAGTCCGCCGACGATGAACCTGGCCACCTTGTCGGCGCCGACGACCGGACGCGGGGTGGCCTGCTTGATGCCACCACCGTCGCTGATCGCGACCACGTCGGGGGCGAGCACGTCGAGCAGCCCCTGCAGGTCCCGGGTCTCGAGCGCACGCTGAAAGGCTTCGAGCGCCGCCTGGGCCTGCCGGGCGGTGACCGCGCGGCGCGGACGGCGGGCTTCGACGTGGCGGCGGGCACGACGGGCGATCTGGTGCACGGCGGCGGGGGTCTTGCCGACCGCGTCCGCGATGTCGTCGAAGCCGATCCCGAACGCTTCTCGCAGCACGTACACCGCCCGTTCGGTCGGGCTCAGTGTCTCGAGGACGAGCATCAGCGCCATCGACACGCTCTCGGCGAGTTCGATGTCGACGGCCACGTCCGGTGCGGTGAGCAGTGGCTCCGGCAGCCAGGAGCCCACGTACGCCTCCCGGCGGTTCTTCATCGAGCGCAGCCGGTTGAGCGACTGCCGGGTCGTGATCCGCACCAGGTAGGCGCGCCGGTCGCTCACCTGTGCCACGTCGACCTTCACCCATCGCAGCCAGGTCTCCTGCAGCACGTCCTCGGCGTCGGCCGCTGATCCGAGCATCTCGTAGGCGACGGTGAACAGCAGGTTGCGGTGTACGACGAACGTTTCCGTCGCGTCGACGGTGGCGCGGTCGTCTCCGTCGAGGTCCGCTGTCTCCCCGTCGGCCCGCCGCTGCCCGTCGGCTTCACCTGTTGTGTCCATGAGTCCTCCCCTTTCAGTGCCCGTCGGGTCCGCGCCGGTTCGCCGATGGCGCACGATGAGTGGCGGCGCCCGCGATTCGGGCACCGCCGCACATCGTGTGGCCGTGATCAACCGGGAACCGAGCGCGACGACGGCGGTGTCGGTGTTTCAGACGATCGGCGCGTCGCTGCGCCGGGCCTGCAGCATCTGCAGCCTGTGCTCGCCGTACTTGAACCAGGAGTGCGAGCCGGGCTTGTGCGCTTCGTTGGCCAGGTGCTTGACGCTGGCGGCGCAGGCGAACTCCTTGAGCTTCTTGCCCGCGAGCCCACTGAAGTAGATCCGCATCGCCGTGTCGTCCTTGCGGCCGAGCTGGAAGATGCCGGTGCCGCGGCCGAAGCTGATGCACATGGCGGGGAACGACAGGTCGATCGGCGCCGGCCGCGCACCCGCGATCCGGTTCAGGACGGTGTCGGCGGCGTGAGCGCCCAGGCAACCCGCGGCGTAGGCGCTCATCCGGAACGGCAGGTCGGACGGTGCTGCCGAGTCACCCGCCGCGACGATGCGCTCGTCGTCCATGCTGGTCAGTGTTTCGTCGGTGACCAGGCGCCCCACTGCGTCGGTGCGCAACCCGCTGTCGGCCGCCAGATCGGGCACACCGAAGCCCGCGGTCCAAATGGTGACCTGACTGGCCAACGTGCGGCCGTCAACGAGTTCCACGGCATCCGGTGTGACCGCGCTGACCGACGCGTCCGAGCCTTCCAGCACGTCGACCCCCAGCTTGGCGAGGTACTTGCGGGCGGTGCGTCGAGCTCGTGGGTGCAGGTACGGACCGACCTCACCCCCGCAGACCAACGTGACGGCGCGACCCTGTTCCGCCAGCTCCGCCGCGGTCTCGATGCCGGTCGGACCACCCCCGACGACCGTCACCTCGGCCGTCATGGGCGTGTCGGAGAGCACCGACCGCAGTCGCTGCGCCGCCTCCAACGTGGAGATCGGGTATGCGAACTCGGCCGCGCCCGGCACCCGAGGGCCTGCGCTGCCGCTGCCCACCGCGTAGATCAGGTAGTCGTAGCCGATTGTGCCGCCCTCGGCCAGGGTCACACTGCGCCCGGCCGCGTCGATGCGTGTCGCGCCGTCGACAACCAACCTGACCCCCTTGGCGAGGACCTCCGTGTAGTCGACGACCGCGTCGTGGGACCCACCCACCAACTGGTGCAGACGCAGCCGCGGGACGAAGACCGGCCGCGGATTGACCACCGTCACCGTCACGTCGTCGCGCTGTGTCAGACGATTGGCCGCCATGACACCGGCATATCCGCCGCCGATCACGACCACATCGATGTTCTTGCTCATGGGCGTCTCCTTCGCTCCGTGGATCGAGCACAAGACACCGCATCGACGAAGAACCTGACATCATGTGAAGGAGATCACTCGGCAGTCCGCAGCTCATCGGTCTGCGGCGAACGTGGACGCGCCCGCAGCGCCGGAGACGCAGGTCGTACGTGCCCAACACCTAGCTGGTGTTGTGTCCAGATTCGTTGGCCGGGTTGGGTTGGTCTCGGTGGGTGTTGTCCACGTCGGACGTTCTGCACGGGGTGGTTTGTCCTCGCCGGACGTTCTCGCCGAGCGGGTTTGCCTCCGGCGGCTCCTCGCCGGAGGGGCAGGTCTCTGGGATGGCTACCCGGTTGGCATCTTCGGTTCTTTGGCATGGGTCGGTCTGCCTGCCATCCCGTCGACCTCCCTGCGGGCTATCACACCGGCTCAAGGGGGCGGTTCCAGCGTTTGCTGCCGGTTCCGTTGTTTGTGCCCCCTTGATCCGGTGTGATCGGGCTTTGCCAGGTCGACGGGATGGCAGGCAGCCCCTTGTGCGGGCTTCCGCCCGTGCCCGGTTGGCGTTCGTGCCGTGAAGGGCGCTTTCGGACGTGGGCCCGGTGTCATGAAGGGGCCCTTCATCACACCGGACGTAACGAAGGAGTCCTTCATCGCACCGAGCACAACGAAGGGGCCCTTCATCACACCGGGTGTTACGAAGGGGCCCTTCATCACGCCCGGTGCCTGTAACAGTTCCTTGACCCCCAGTCGCCTGAATGGCCCATAAACGCCTGGATGTTCGTCACCACCTGTGGCCGGATCTTCTACCCCGCGCGATCCGGCGCGGATACTCGGGAAATGCGTACCATCACCCTGCTGATCGCGGCCGTGACCGTATTCCTCCTGCCAGTACCGGCGGGAGGAATCACCGCTCCCGCCGACTCCCCTGCCGCCACGGATCCGTGGGCCTGCTGGTTTCCCCCGTCACCCGGCTCTGGGTGGTCCATGACCATTCACCGCTTCCACACGTGCGCGCAGTGCGAGACCGCGGGCGCGGCTGGTGTCAGCAATGGCGAATGGACTGCCTACCGCTGCGCCTGGGTGCCCATCGGCCTCGACGGCGACTACTTCCTCTTCCTGCCAAGCGACACGGCGCGCGCGGCGGCACCGGACCCGTACCTCGACGGTCTCGCACCGCAGAACGAGATTGCGGTGGACGACGCGGCCAACCTGACGGGCGCGCCCGACGGGCGGTTCGCCACCGTGCACGGGCGGCTCACGAAATTCCTGGTTCTCGACCTCGGTGCGGGCGAAGAAGGAATCGGCGATCTCGAGGTGCACTACGCACTGCAGCCGGGCGACGTTCTCGGCATGGTGATGGACGTGCATTTCCTCGACCGGAACGGGAAGCGCCTCGGGCAGGGCCAGTTGGGCATGATCGGCTCCGGTCCGCGCGTCACCACGGTCGACAACCCGTCCTCGAAGCCGTACCGCTACCTGAAGATTCTCACGGGCCTGAACACCGTGCTCTTCGACTCGATGAAGGCGGCGGCGCCGGCGGAGTGACACCGCTCGGCACCACCGCGTCGGTGCACGGGTGACCGCGGGCTGCCCCGCGGTCACCCGCTCGGTCACGCGACGGCGCAGGGGTTCCCGCCCGGGGTGGCGGGTTTGCCCTCGACGTTCGCCTTCGCCTCACCGATCACCACGTCGGTGAGCAGTGTGTCGAGCACGACCGCCTGCTGGGTCACGCTCGTCGCGGTCGTGGTGGTGCTGTTGAGCCGCAACGAACCGATCAGCAGCGGTATCGTCAGCGGCGCGCTGCCCACCGTCACCGAGACACCGTTGATCTTCAGGCTGGCGATCGTGGACGAGCCGGTGAACTGCGGCACCAGACCGCCCGGTCCCGCGACGCACTCCGCGGTGGCCGTGGAGCTGATCACGCCGATCTCGACGGTGACGAGCGTCGCCGTCACCTTCGTGGAGTCGACCCGCGCGGTCGCCGTCGCCTTGTCACCCGCGGTGGGTGGCGACCCGGTCAGCGTGTCCGGTGTCTGGTCCGTCGTCGCGTCCAGCACGTTCGCCCGCACGGTCAGGATGCCCGCGTTCAGGTTCACGTCGGCCACCTGCTCCTGGTCGTCGACGCACGGCACGTCCGGCGGGTTGGCCCGCGCCACGACGATGCCCGCCAGGTTCAGCGCGGTGGCCTGGCAGGAGAACACCCCGGACCGCTCCGCCGTCTGGATCCGCACGTCCGACAGCACCGGGCTGGTGCCGTCCGGTGCGGCCGTCAACGTCGCCCGCGCCTCGATGTACCGGCCGGTCAACGAGAACAGCGTGCCGTTGCCCACCGGGACGAACGACTCGCCGGCCAGCCCGGCCTCGGTGTCGGACGCACGTGCCTCGAGCGTGATGCTCGTCCCCGGCGGCACGCTGCCCTGCGCCTCGGTGTTCCAGGTGATGCGACCCCACGTCTGCCCGGCGACGCCGCCGTCCTGTACCACCGACCACGTGCCCACCGGCGCGGTGATCTCGCCGAGCACCGAACCGGTCATGTCGCTGTAGTTGTACGGCGCGGCACCGGCACCCAGGTCCACGGTGAGGTCCACCGCGCCCACCGGGAACCCGTCACCGCCGATCGGCCCCGCGTCGGGGTCGATCCGCATGGCGTTGTTCGTGTTCAGGTTGGCGACCCAGATCTTGCCGTTCGTGTCGACCGCGACACCGGTCGGGCCCGCGCCGCCCGGCAGTGTCACGTTGCCGACGAACGTGCCGTCGGTCCGCAGGTGGCCAACCGTGGTCTGCCCGCCGCCGAGGATCGAGTGGGCGACCCACACGTTGCCGTCCCGGTCCACCGCGACGCCCTGCGCGAAGGTGTTGCCGTGCGGGTACGAGCCGAGCACGTTCCCCGTCGCGGGATCGAGCTCCTTCACGACACCGCTGCCGACCGTCGTGTGCCAGATGTGGCCGGTCATCGGGTCGATGCCCAGCCCGTAGTCGCCGTGGGAGGTGTCCAGGCAGGCGCCCGTGCCGGTGCTCGGCACGTAACGCAGCAGGTTGTTGCCGTACCGGGCAGACCAGAGCGTGCCGGCCTGGTCGATCAGCCCGCCGTAGCCACCGCACCCGAGGGAGAACTCTGTGCCGGGCACCGGGTCACCGGTCCCACCGGAGACCTTCTCGTGCTCGGTGTCGGCGCCGCCCGTCCACACGTCGTTGTTCGCGTCGACCGCGACCGTGCGGGTGTTGGTGCCCGCCACCCTGGTGTAGTTGATCAGGCACTCGTCGGCCGCGGTCGCCACCCCGCCGTCGTTGTCGGCACCGCCCGCGTTGGTCCAGGGCCTGATGTCCCCGAGGCCGCGGGAGGTGGCGATCAGCCCGTCCTCGTCGCGGTCCACGCAGGTGTTGTAGGCGAACGGGCCCGCCAGGTAGTCACCCGCGGGATTGGCCGAGCCGTCCGCGTTCGCCCGCGTGCCACCGACCACGACACCGACCCTCGTGATCGAGCCGTCGGGGTTGCCGTCCCCGTCGACGTCCGAGGACTCGGCCCGGTTCGAGAACCACGTGTTGCCCAGCCGGTCCACGGTGGTGCGTGACGGGTCACGGCCCCGGCCGGACGGCGCGGAGAACCACTCGCCGACCGTCTCGCCCGTGTTCACGTCGATGCGGACCATCGTGCCGCGTCCCGACGCGGCGATGTTGACGTACGGGAAGAAGACCGAGGTCCGGTCGAGCTGCAACTGGTCGTTGTTCGGTGCGTCGTGGTTGACGTCCTGCAGAACACCTTCGTCGAACTGGGCGTCCACTGTGTACAGGACATTCGTGCCCGCCACCACGGCCGCCGCGGGGGTGGCGAGCGCCACCGGCACCACGGGCACCAGGACCGCCGAGGCGAGAGCCGCCGTCCACCTGGGTCTTCGTACCACTGGTGACCTGACTCCGATGTGCATGAGTTCCCTTTCCGTATCGCGCCGATAAAGGAGGAACCTTCCGGTTATCCGATTTGTTCGGCACTCCGGTGCATCGCCTCGTGAGCACACAGCCGTTACGGGATTCGGCCGTGCACTTTGCACGGTGCGAGTTCGTCCCTATGGCCCAACAGGAAACCCGGACACCGCGACCGACCTGGGAATTGTCTGCCGGTTTTCGGCCGGACGCCGCCGGCCACCGGAGATTGTTCACGCCTTCGGCCGAGCGGTGCCGAACGGAGCATTCCGAAATAGTCGTCTCAGTGGTCAACGGGAACGACATGTACCGGCATCGCGCAACCGATCGGCTGTGCGGGTGAAATCAGCCCGGGTCCTGCTCGCGAGGGCGCGCGTCCGATGCCGTTCTCGTCCGGACGGTGGCCCCACCGGGTTCGTCATGCCGAACCCAGACAGTCGCCCCGCGAGCAGTTCTTCGGAGCGCTCCCACAGTGCGCGGGCGAGACCAGCGTCGAGCGCTTGCGTGTTTCGCGGCGCGACGGCCCTGCGCTTGTAGTAATTAGCCCCTGACTGCCAGTCCGTTCCCGGGACGCCTTCGGCGAGCCACACGATCTGGTCCGCACCATGGTCGGGCGTGGACAGCATGACGCGCCGGAACAGCGCGTTGGAGGCGAGGAAGCGGACGAGGCGCATGACCGGGCTGGTGGTGTCGGAGGCGAGGTTCGTGGCGACGTTGCCGGGGTAGAAGGAGGCCGCCGACAGGCCGCTGGCGTGGTAGCGCCGATGGAGTTCGGTGGTGAACAGGATGTTCTCGAGCTTCGACGCACCGTACGCGTGCACCGGGTCGTAGTCGCGATCGTGATCGAGGTCGTCCAGGTGGAGTCATCGCCGCCGCCCTGGGGTGCGTCGAGGCAGCCTGATCGCGTGGGACCTCACACGCTCAGCCGCAAGCGCTCTCGACGATCCTGGACCGCGCCATGGCGGCCCCTTCCTGCTGACGTGACCCCGTCGGGTTGATCCAGGTCCGGTGACGACGGTCCCGGAAGGACACGAGCGCTGAGGAGTCGGTGCACCGGCGTGCAATCTACGTCGGCGTCTCGTGTGGTCCCATGCCGCCCCGCCCCAGCTCGGCGAGCACCCGGTAGGGCCCGACCTGGCGCGGCCCGGCATCGCCCAACGTCTTCACAGCCACCTCAGCCCCATCACCGCCACGGATACCGGTCCATGATCCCGAAGCGGCCTGCGGACCGACCGGGGGTGGCCCCTTCCGGACAGCGGGGATGAACACGGGCTGACCCGACCGCCGAACGCGATCCCGCCCGTACCGCGGAAGTTGTCATCGCCTACCGCGTTGGTTTGTCTGCCTGCGTTGGACGCGCACGCCACCCTCGCGGGACTAACGTCCCGGGAGAGCCGGCCGGAGCGGAAGGAGCCACGGCGTGACCGGGGGAAAGTGGGGCGGGGCGCCTGATTGAGTCAGCGGGCTTGGTGTCCGGGGGTGACCAAGCCTGACTCGTACGCCGCCACGACGGCCTGTGCCCGGCTGTTGAGCGCGAGTTTCGTCATGGCGCGGTTGAGGTGGGTCTTGACCGTGGCCTCGCTGACGGTCAGGTCGAGTGCGATCTCCCGGTTGGTTCGCCCGGTTGCCACGAAGCGGAGGATCTCGACCTCGCGGGGGGTCAGCTGCTCGATGTCGACCGGCTTCGGCGACATGAGGTGCGGCAGCGGCTGCCGGGCGTACGCCTCGACGAGACGGCAGGTGACGGCGGGGGCGAGCAGCGTGTTCCCGGCCGACACGGTCTGGACCGCCGCGATCACCTGGTGCGGCTCGGTCTCCTTCAGCAGGAAGCCGGACGCACCGGCGCGCAGTGCCGCGTAGACGTATTCGTCGAGGTCGAACGTGGTCAGCACCAGCACGCGCGGCTTGGGCTCTTCCGCCGCGGCCAGGATGCGCTCGGTGGCGGTGATGCCGTCCACACCCGGCATCCTGATGTCCATCAGGATCACGTCCGGACGCGTCCGCGCGGCCAGCGCGACCGCCTCCTCCCCGTCGGCTGCTTCACCGAGGACCTCGATGCCCGGCGCGGCCCGCATCAGGGACGCCAGCCCGGCGCGGATCAGGACCTCGTCGTCGGCGACCAGTACCGAAACCAACCCGTTCATCACGAACAGTTATACCGCAGTCGGCTCGTCATCCGGCCTGATCGGCAGGGTCAGCTCGACCACGAACCCGCCGTCCGCGCGGCACCGCGTGGACAACGTCCCGTGGTACAACTCCGCCCGCTCGCGCATGGAGACGAGGCCGTGGCCGGAGCCCGAGCCCGCCACGGATGACGGTTGTCCCGGCTCGTTCGTGATCCGCACGACGAGGCGGTCGGCGTCCCGCCGCACCAGCACGGCGGTGTCCGCGAACCCGGCGTGTTTGACGACGTTGGTGAGTGCTTCCTGAACGACCCGGTACGCGCACAGCTGCAACCCGGACGGCAGCTCCCCGGTGTCCGCCATGTCCAGCGTCACCGGCTGGCCCATGGACCTCATCCGATCGGCCAGCTCCGGCAGGTGCGCCAGGCTCAGCGCGGTGTCCCCCGGCTCGTCGTCCGCGCGCAACAGCACCAGCAGACGCCGCATCTCACGCATCGCCTCCCGGCTGGTGGCGCCGATGGCCTTCACCGCGCCCCGGGCGGTCGCCGGGTCGTCGTCGAAGACGTACTGCGCCAGCCCGGTTTGCACGGCGATCACCGACATGTGGTGCGCGACGACGTCGTGGAGTTCTCTGGCGATGCGAACCCGTTCCCTGGTCACCGCTTGTTCCGTCCGCAGCTCCTGCTCGACCCGCAGCTGCTCGGTCAGCTCGGCCAGCTGCCGGTTGCGGAGCGCCAACTGCCTGCCGACATTGCCCAACACCCACGCTGTCAACGGAAACAGGATGGCCTCGGCGACCGCGATGTACCACAACAGCGACAATCGCAGCCCGGCGAACAACAGCACCGGCGCCAGGGTCGCGAGGCACAGCGCGGTGATCATCGGTGGACGCAACGACGCCACCGTGTACAGCAGGAGGATCGGGCCCCAGTAGTTGAGTCCCAGCTGGGTGTAGCCGTGCACGACGAACACCAGCAGCGCCGCGTTGCTCAACCCGAACGCGAGCACCGGCGCCATGCGCCGCACCGCGAACGGCAGGAAGACCAACACGGTCAACAGAAAGGCGACGGGATCCGGCCCCCAGCCGAACGGTGCGTACTGGCTCCCGACCACACACGCGATCGCGACCAGTGCGATGGCGACCACGAGGTCCGCGACCGGAACCTTCATCACCTCGGCGTCGCGCATGCGCCCCAGCATAAGTACAGCGTGGGGCGCACACGTCCAACCCACGGTGCAGACGCCTACTACACGGGTTGCAGCAACGGCGGGCTCTGGCATCGAGGATCGGCGTCAAGCTGCACACCGTGAGCAGGTGAGGCACTGGTTACGGAGTTCTTACCGGGATGCTGTGCGGCGATCCGATCTGGCCACAGCGCCGTCGAAGGCCGTGTGCGGTGCAGAGGGCACCAGTGACGAGAAGGGTTCGAACATGCGCGAGGCGTTCTGGAGGGCCGGCGTCGCAACAGCCGCCGTGGCCGCGATCAGTGTGGGTGGTGCGGTCGCCGCGACGGCGTCCGTCAGCACGGAGAAGGCGTCCGGGGAGCAGTGCGTCCTCAACGTCGACGACGGCAAGGAGACCTGCTTCGACAGCACGACGGAGGTCGCCGGCTTCCGCTCGACCGGCGGCATCCCGTTCCACATCCACGTCCGGTTGTTCCCCCGGACCGGCTACGCCGGCAACGCCTATCTGATCGGCAGCTTCAGCAAGGAGAACTGCTCCGAAGGCACCGACCGGCCCGACTACACGATCCCCGACCTCGGCCAGCGGTCCGACTGGGCCGGTTCCTTCACCACGCACAACAACTGCGACATCAAGGCCTACGACGGGCTGCGGTTCACCGGCGCGCACTTCGCCGGCTACCGGGACCACGACATCGAGCTGACCGCGTTCAACAACAAGATCTCCGCGCTGAAGGTCAGCTGAGGCACCGGCGCCGTTACGCCATGTCGGCGGCCTCCGGGTGACTCGGATGACGCCCTGGTGGGATGGCGGCCCCCCACTCGCCGCCATTCCACCACACCCCCAGCTCCGGCGGGCCTACGAGCTGTGGACGGTCGGGTACTTCGAGGGCATCGTCCTCAACAAACGTCGGTGACTTCTACCGCACCGTCGGGCGCCACGACAACGCCTCACCCGACTGCGACGCACGACGGATGAGCCGGCCGACGGCGTCGTCCGGCCTTGATCCGTGCCGTCCGGGAGCTCTCAGGTCACCGGACGAGCTTGCCTGCCGGCGACCGTGACCACGTCACCAAGGTGGAGCTGCGCTCCTCTCCGAGCCTCCACCTGGCCGTTGACCTGCACCTGATCGGTCTCGACGAGCTCACGCGCGTGCGCCCCGTGCTCGGCGAGACCGGCCAGCTTGAGGAACTGACCAAGCCGGATCGGCAACTCGGCGACGGGAACGTCCTGGATCGATGATGGCGACACGACGCCCATCATCGCCGATCAGGCCGTCGTCAGCAGAAGCCGCCTCCCCTGGCTGCCGACCCCGGCTCACCACGAACCCCAGTTCACCCATCTCAAGCGCAGCACCATCGTGTGGCAGGTCCAGTGGTGGGAGAAACGGGACCTGGCAGAACTCCGGCGCCTACCTGACGTACGTGTAGCCGCGGTCACCCCGCACGCGTCCCTACAGCGCCGGTCCGCCTAGGAGGAGTTAAGGGTTACAGGGGGTTGCCGGGCGTCTTTACGGTGCAGGGGAGGACTCCACACGGCGGCGGGTGCGGCGGTCAGTCGTGAATCGACCGCTTTACGTGGGCTCAGACTGGAGGAGATCGACGCAATGTCCATCGAACTGAGCTACTCCCCTGACATACCGATCGGCGTGGCCGAGGAAGGGCCTGCCGCCGCGCTGGTGTTCGCTTACCTGAACCGGGCCGCGGGTTTGCTGGCAACCGGGTACGCCTCGGCGTCGGATATCGATACCGCCATGCGGCTGGGGTGCGGCCTGCCGTCCGGGCCTTTCGCGATGATCGACCTGATCGGGCCGGATGTCGTGCGCGGTGTGCTGGCGCGCATGCACGACACGACCGGCGACCCGTCTTTCGCGCCCGCGCCATTGTTCGCGGATTTCGCGCGGGTCGGCCGGCGGCCGACCGGCACGCCGGCCACCGGCACGGCCACGGCGCGGCGGATCGACCGGGCCGGCGTGGTCGGCACCGGGACCATGGCGCGGGGGATCGCCGAGGTGGCGGTGACCGCGGGACTGCCGGCGGTGCTCGTGGGACGGGACCACGCGCGGGCCGAGCAGGCCGTGGCGAAGATCGCGGCGTCGATGGAGCGGTCGGTCGGCAAGGGGAGGATGACCGAGGCGGAGCGCGACCGGGCACTGGGTCTGCTGACCCCGGCCGGGGAGCGCGGCGTGCTGGCCGACGTCGACCTGGCCGTGGAGGCGGTGGTCGAGGACCTGGCGGTCAAGCGGGAGCTGTTCGCCGACCTCGGGCGGATCTGCGCGCCGGGAGCGGTGCTGGCGACGACCACGTCGAGCCTGCCGGTGGCCGAGTGCGCCGCCGCGTCGGGCAGACCGTGGGACGTGGTGGGGCTGCACTTCTTCAACCCGGCGCCCGCGATGCGGCTGGTCGAGGCGGGCGGGGTGTTCGGGACGCTGCTGGCGCGCTACCCCAAGATCGAGCTGGGGGTGGACGAGCCGCGTTACCGTGAGCACTTCAACCTCCGCATGCTGGAAGAGCTGCCGCTGCGCCTGTCCCGGTGAACCGGCGCCTGCCGACGGCGTGCCCTCCGGAGGCTCCTCGCCGGAGGGGCAGGTCTCTCTGGGATGTCATGAAGGCGCCCTTCATCACTCCGGCCGTGACGAAGGGGCCCTTTGTCACGGTGAACGCAACGAAGGGGTCCTTCATCTCACCGGGCGTCACGAAGGGGTCCTTCATCTCGCTGGGCGCAACGAAGGGGTCCTTCATCCCGCCGGACGTCACGAAGGGGCCCTTCATCCCGCTGGGCGCAACGAAGGGGTCCTTCATCCCGCCGGACGTTACGAAGGGTTCCTTTGGGACGTTGAGTTTCCCGAAGGGGCTTTCGTGGCATCGCAGCGGGGCGAGGACAACCCCACACACGAGACAATCCATCACAGCGATCGCACATCAGTCCTCAGTGGACAGAAACCACGCTCCGGTGAGCGGCGACGCGCCGCTCGATGGCGTCGGCAGCCGCGGCAGGACCGCCCGCCTGCCGGATCTCCTCCTGCATGCGCTTGACGCGGTTGGTGGTGAGCGGGTCGGCCGCGACCTCGCCGACCGCGGCCAGCAGGCGCTGCGGGGTGAGCGCCTCCTGGCGTACGACGCGGCCGAGACCGAGTTCCGCGACCCGGTGCGCGTTGACCTTGTGCTCCGGCGAGGACGGCACGAGTACGAGCGGCACTCCCTTGTGCAGCCCGCCCATCGTGCTGCCGAGGCCGGCGTGGGAGACGAACACGGCGGCGTGCTCGAGCACCGACAGGTGCGGGATCCAGGAGTGTGCCTCGATGTTGGGCGGCAGGGGCGCGAGGTCGGCCGGGTCGACGGCGTTGTGCACCGCGAGGACGACGTGCCACGGGGTGTCCGCGAAGGTGTCCACGCACATCCGGAAGAAGTCCGGCTGCTGGTTCACGCTGGTGCCCAGCGAGATCAGCACGACCGGCCCCGCGCCATCCGGCGGGCGCCACGGCGCCTCGGTGCGCTCGGTGTACTCCAGGCACGGGCCCATGAAGGTGAACCGGTCGTCGAAGGAGCCCCCGGCAGGCTGGAACCGGCGCGGGTGGAAGACCAGGTTCAGGTCGTCCACCTGGCCCATGATGTCCTCGACGGTGCGGTCGGACTGGCCGTGGTCGGCCAGGACACCGTTGAGCCTCGTGAAGAACGCGCGCAGCGCGGGGTGGCCCCAGCTGCCCTTGTCCGCCATCGTGTCGAGCATCGCGTCGAGGAACGAGAAGTGCTTGTTCGACGCCAGGCACGGGAAGCACTCGGCGGCGGGCACGTCCCACTTGCGGGCCAGGATGCGGCCCGAGTGGTAGACGGTCATGTCGAAGGCGATCAGGTCGGGCCGGTCCTCGGTCAGCACCGGTTCGGCGGCGGCCAGGATGTCGACGGTCTCCTGCAGGTAGATGCCGGGCATCCGCGAGGTCGCGTCGGCGTTGACCACTTCGGACAGGTCGACGTGCACGAGTTGTGAGTCGTAACCGGTTCATGGTCCGTTCAAGGTTTCCCCACCACCGGTCCGAAACGGTGGGCGCGCACAGCGACCGCCAACCGAGAGGAACCACGATGAGCGCTCGCCGAAGACTCACCCTCCTGCTGTCCGCGCTCGGCATGATCGCCGGGCTCGCGCTGGTGTCGGCCCCGGCGGCAGCCGCCGCACCGGCATCCGCACCCTCCGACGACGCCTCGGCCGCGGCCGTCTTCTACCACTGGCGCAACTACAGCAGTGGCAAGTGCCTCGCGGTGCCGAACGCGAACAACGGCACCCGCGCTGTGCAGACCACCTGCACCAGCAGCAGCTACCACTACTGGGCGTTCATCTACACCGGCCCGGAGAGCGACTACTTCTGGATCCAGAACCTCGCCAGCGGCAGGTGCCTCGTGGTGCAGGGCGGAGCGAACGAGGCGCCAGCACAGCAACAGACGTGCTCGGACCGCTACGCCGACCAGTTCTGGCAGGTGCACTCCTCCGGGAGCCAGGGCCTCATGCTCAAGAACTACAACAGCGGCAAGTGCCTGCTGGTGCGGGGCGGCGCCAACAACGCCGCCGCGGTCCAGTACACCTGCACGGCCCGGTTCGAGGACCAGTGGTGGTACTGACGAACTGACGACGAACGGGCCCTCCTGCCACGACAACGTGGCGGAGGGCCCGTCCTCCGCTGTGAATCGAGCCGACGTTCGGTAGTTTCGGCCGGTGACGACCGCGCGCCCCAACATCATCGTCCTGCACTGCCACGATCTCGGACGTTTCCTCGGGTGCTACGGCCACCCGACCGTGCGTACGCCGAACCTGGACTCCTTTGCCGCGGACGGGATCCGTCTCGACCGCGCGTTCGCCACCGCGCCGCAGTGCAGCCCGTCGCGGGCGTCGCTGTTCACCGGGCGGTGGCCGCACGCGAACGGCGTCATGGGCCTGACCCACGGCGACTTCGCCTGGGACCTCCATCCCGGCGAGCGCCACCTCGGCGGCCTGCTCCGCGAGGCGGGCTATCGCAGCGTGCTCCTCGGGGTGCACCACGAGTCCCGTGCCCGGCCGGACACCGAGCTCGCCGCCCGGCTCGGGTTCGATCACGTCGACACCTCGCGGATCATGGCCACGCCCGTCGCCGACCTCGCCTGCGAGCACCTGCCGGAGCTGGCCGGCAAGCAACCCTTCTACCTCCAGGTGGGTTGCTTCGAGCCGCACCGGATGGGCGGAGCCCGCGACCCGGAGGGCACCAAGGGCTTCATCGGCAACCACGTCGAGCCGGACGACGAGCTGGGCGTCGAGATCCCGCCTTACCTCAACGACACCGAGTCCGCCCGCGCGGAGATCG
This sequence comes from Actinophytocola algeriensis, assembly GCF_014203735.1. Lineage (GTDB taxonomy): Bacteria > Actinomycetota > Actinomycetes > Mycobacteriales > Pseudonocardiaceae > Actinophytocola > Actinophytocola algeriensis. The sequence continues at coordinate 1,018,710 of NZ_JACHJQ010000002.1, forward strand.
CCGAGTTGCAGGGCGCGGTCGCCCACATGGACCAGGCCGCAGGCCGGATCCTCGACCAGCTCGACCGTCTCGGGATTGCCGACGACACGCTCGTCCTGTTCACCACCGACCACGGCCTGGCCCTGCCCCGGGCCAAATGCTCCCTCTACGACCCCGGCCTCGAGGTCGCCATGATCGTCCGGTACCCCGCGCGAGGCTGGCTCGGGGGCCGGGCGCACGCCGCCCTGTTGTCCAATGTGGACGTCGTGCCGACCTTGCTGGAGCTGCTGGGCATCGACCCCGGCGACGAGCTGCACGGCCGCAGCTTCCTCGGCCTGCTGGACGGCGGTGACTACCGGCCCAACGAGGAGATCTTCGGCGAGCTGACCTACCACGACTACTACGACCCCCGCCGCTGCGTCCGGACCGACCGGCACAAGCTGATCGCCAACTTCAGCAACGCGTACGCGTACATGGACCCCAGCCAGTCGTGGCACCGGCGCTGCACGCCCCGGGTGGAGCCCATGGCCTACCACCCACCCGTCGAGCTGTACGACCTCGCGGCGGACCCCCACGAGCTGACCGACCTGGCGGCCGAGCCGGCGCACGCGGCGACGGTCGAGGAGCTGCTGGCCCGGCTGCACACCTGGATGGCCGTGACCGGCGACCCGCTCCTGGACGGCGCCGTCACGTCCCCGCTGCACCGCAGGACCCGGGACCGTCTCGTGCGCTGAGACGGTCCACTCAGGCCGGTGGCGAACCGCCCTGGACGGAGGCGGCCGCCGCACGACGCACCGCGGCCGCCTCGCCGTGCCGGTGACCGCGCTGCGCATAATCGGCATTCATGCGGGAGATCCCTTACCGGTCCGTCGGCGGCAGGACGCTGTTCCTTCGGGTGTCGGCGCCGGCCGAGCCGCCACGCTCGCCGGTGCCGGTGGCCGTGTTCTACCACGGCGGTGGATGGGTGAAAGGGGACTGGACGCAGTTCCGCCCGCAGGCCGACCGCCTCAACGCGCTGGGCATGCTCACCGTCCTGGTCGAGTACCGCACGGCGGGTCCGGTGGCGGCGACCGAGGACGCGGTGGCCGCCATGAACGCGGTGTTCGAGGTGGCCCCGGACCTCGGGGGCGACCCGGAGCGCGTCGTCGCGATCGGCGGGTCGGCAGGCGGGCACCTGGCGCTGGCGACGGCCGTGCTCGACCTGCCGGGCACGAACCCCGGCCACCGGCCAGCGGCCCTCGTCCTGCTGAACCCGGTGACGAACACGTCCGGTGAGTTCCCGCTCGGGTTCGGCAGGCGGTATTTCGACAATGACGATCACGCACTCCGTTATTCGCCGCTGCGGCACGTCGGTGCGAGCACCCCGCCCACGCTCGTCATGCACGGCACGGCGGACACCGCCGTCCATTGCGACAACTCCGTGGAATTCGTCGAGAAGGTGCGGCTCCACGGCGGGCACGCGGAGATCGTTCTGTACCCTGGCCAGCGACACGGGTTCTTCAACCCGCGCGATGACGATCCCCGTGCGCCCGGCGACGGGCACGACACGTATTTCGACCGGACGACCCGGGAAATGATCCGGTTCATGCGCATCGCGGTATTCGAATAACCGCGACCGGAAGTCTCGGCGTGCGCCATCGTGGGGCGTTTGGCGCCGCCGGGTTCCTGGGCGCGGACGGCACTTCCGGTGCCGTGCACGCTCCTTTCACGACACGGCCGACACCCGCGACCGCGCCGGACCCACCCCGCGCCGCGGGCTCTTGACGGCGCGCGACATCGGCCCGTAACCTCTCGGCTCACCGGAAATTGATACGTATTAAGGACGGCGATGGCAGGCCAACGACGGTCCCCGACGCAGGTAGACGTAGCCCGCCGCGCCGGCGTGTCCCAGGCGACGGTGTCGCTGGTCATCAGCGGTGGCGCGTTGGGCAACCAGGTCGCGGAGAGCACCCGGCAGGCGGTGCTCCAGGCCGCCGCGGAACTCGGGTACACGGTCAACGCCGTGGCGCGCAGCCTCAAGGGTGGCCGCAACCGCATGCTCGGCCTGTACACGTTCGAGCCGGTGTTCCCGGTGGACCAGCGCGACTTCTACTTCCCGTTCCTGCTCGGGGTGGAGGAGGCGACCGCGGCGTACGGGTACGACCTGCTGCTGTTCAGCTCGGCGGGCTCTGGTGGCGACCGTCGGATCTACGCCGGCGGGGTCAACAGGTTGAAGGTGGCCGACGGATGCGTCCTGCTCGGCAGGCACCTGCACCGCGACGACCTGGCCGAACTGGCCAAAGAGGACTTCCCGTTCGTCTTCGTCGGACGACGCGAGGTGCCCGGTGTCGAGTTGTCGTACGTCGCCGCCGACTACGTGGGCGCCACCAGCGAGATGGTGGCGCACCTGGCCCGGCTCGGGCACCGGCGCCTCGCCTACCTGAAGGTGACCGACGACAGGGAGTGGACCCGCGACCGCGAGGCCGGGTTCCGGCAGGGCCTCGTGGCGGCCGGGATCCCGGACGACCAGGTCCGCGTCTTCGCGATGGACGAGAGAGCCGCCCTCTCGGCGGTTCGGCTACAGGATTGGCTCGCGGCGGGGATCACCGCGGTGCTGGTGGAACCCACCGACGACGACAGTGCGATCGTCGCACTGGAGAACGCGGCCGCCGAAGCAGGCGTGCGGATCCCGGACGACGTCTCCGTCGCCGTACTCGGCGACCCCCCGCTGAGCGAAGCGACCGCACGCGACTGGACCCGGTTCACCCTCCCCCGCGAACAGATGGGCCGCGAAGCCGTCCGGATTCTCCTCGAACTGCTGAACGACAACGTGAGCGCCCGGCAGCTGTACCTGGACTGCACCCAGGTCGCCGGCGACTCGGTGACAGAGCTCCCCGAATAGCTCGGACAGGCAAACATCACCCTGACGGAGGCACGATGCAACGGGTCATTTCTTATGAGCGCGGCCTGGAGAAGTTCACACCGTTACGCAACATCGTGACCTACGACGACTTCGACCACGGTTACAACGGCTGGCTCGACCTGACCCCGAACTTCGTCAACGACGACTACCGCCACCATCCGTCCGAAGTGGACCTGGCGAGCTGGGCACCGACCATGCTCAGTGCCGCGCCGATGCGGTTCGCCGCCACTCACGGGTCGATGGAAGGCACGTACTCGCTCAAGCTGAACACCAAACCGGTCGCCAACCGCTACGAGGAGAAGCCCGCGAACGGAAGCATGGGCGTCGCGCTCAAGCGGCTCTCGAACTTCGACCCCACCATGCGGTTCATCCAGATGGAGGCGTGGTACGCGTACACCCCACAGCAGGACCGGCTGGGGTTCGGCGAAGAGGACATGCGCGCGTTCGGGTTCTACTTCGACCTGCAGGATCCCGAATACCGCTGGATGCCGGGCGTGCGCTACGTGAACTCGGTCAACGGCGAGCTCACCAAGAAATGGCAGTACTGGAAGGTCGCCGACGGGGTGACGAAGAAGGACTGGTGCTACGGCCGCGAGGACGGCTGGCAGCGACCGGGTATCGACAACCTGTGGTACGGGCGCCGCTTTCCCGACGGCTCAGCGGATGCCTTCCAATGGGTGCCCGACGGCGCACAGGACCTGCTCTACAACGAGAGCCCGGACAAGATCAACTGGTTGTACTTCCGGCTGCTGGTCGACTACCGGCGGCGCGAGTACGTCGAGTTGCAGAGCATGGACCGGACCTTCGACCTGCGCGGCCTGACGCCGACCCTGTCCGAGCCGTACAAGAGCATCAACAACCTGATCAACCCCATCTTCTTCGTCGAGACCGACACGAACCGAAGCGTCAACCTCTTCCTCGACTCCGTCGTGTACTCCACGGAATGACACGTCCAGCACGACGGACCATGCCACTCGAGAAGGACCCAATCCGTGCTCACTTTCGCCACTTCGGTAATCGAACGCCGGCTCGAAATCAAGGCGGCGCACACCACTCACCCTTTTGAGGCCGGCTGGGCAGGCGAAGCCGTCTTCTTCATCCAGGTCGAGGGAACGCATCCGGAACTGTCCATTCAGGCGCAGATCTCCCCGGACGGACTGCACTGGATCGACCGGGGCGGCCCCTGTGTGCTGGCCGCACAGGAGGAGATCGCCGCCATCGACCTGGTGAACTTCGGCGGATGGCTGCGTCTGGCCATCACCGGAGCGACCGAGGAACAGCCCGCGACCGTCCTGGTTCACCTTGCCCTGAAGGGATGACCCGTAGCAGGGAAGCTCCGGGGTTCGTTGCGATCGAGAGGAGGACGGCTTGATGCTTCCCCAACTGGTGCGTCGAATCGGCCTCATGGTGTTCACCGTGTGGGGCGCGGTCAGCCTCACCTTCGTGATCCTCCGGCTCGCGCCAGGGGATCAGGCCACCGTGCAACTGGGGCCGGACGCGACCGCGGCCGAGGTGTCCGCGCTGCGCGGGGAACTCGGCCTCGATCGGCCGATCTTCGTGCAGTACCTGGATTATCTCGGCTCGGCGAGCACCGGTGACTTCGGTGAGTCGTACCGGTTCCACGAGTCGGCGATGACGGTCATCCTCGAACGGTTCCCCGCCACCGTCGTGCTCGCGCTCACCGCGACGGCGCTGGCGCTGACGATCGGTCTGCTCCTCGGGATCATGGCGGGTCGTTCGCCAGGACGGCTCGCCGACCGCGTGATCTCCGGCATCACCCTGGTCATGCAGGCCATCCCGCCGTTCTGGTCAGGCATCATGCTGATCCTGCTCATGGCGTTGACCCTGCGGCTCCTGCCGAGTGCGGGGTCGGGCGACCTGGAGCACCTGGTCCTGCCCTCGGTCACCCTCGCGATCCCGTTCACCGCCCTGGTCGCGCGGATCACCCGCAGCAGTGTCGCGGAAGTCACCGCAGAGCCGTACATCCTGACCGCACGGTCGAAGGGCTTGTCCGAGCGCGCCGTGCTGGCCAGGCACGCCGTGCGCAACTCGGTGATCCCGGTCGTGACCATCGTGTCGCTGCACATCGGCACCCTGCTGGGCGGCGCGGTCATCGTCGAGCAGGTCTTCGCGTGGGAAGGGGTCGGATCGCTGCTGGTGGGTGCGGTCGGCAACCGTGACTACGCCATCGTCCAGGGCGCGACCGTGCTGTTCGCCATCGTCGTGGTGACGATGAACCTGCTCGCCGACGTGCTCAACTCCCGGCTGGACCCACGAATCCGGGCGGGGGCCCAGGCATGACGACGATGGGACTGGTGCACACCCCGGTGGTGCCGGTGCGGACCGGGCGGGCCACGGTACGCCGGATCGTCGGCGCCATCCCGGTCGTGATCTTCGGACTGTATGTCGTGGCGGGTGTGTTCGGTCCGCTGTTCGTCGACTACTCCCCCGTCGGCGGGGAGCTCGACGATCGGCTCCTCTCCCCCGGCTCGGTCACGAGCGACGGCAGCACGGCCGTGTTCGGCACCGACGCGCTCGGCCGGGACCTCTTCGGCCAGGTCCTCTACGGCGCGAGAACATCCGTGCTCATCGGCACGCTCGTCGTGCTGTTCAGCGGCCTGGTCGGCATCGCGGTCGGTACCGCAGCGGGATATCTGCGCGGCAAGACCGATCTCGTGGCATCGCGCGTCATCGACGTGCTGCTCGCCTTTCCCGGCATCCTGCTCGCCATCGTCATCGCCGGGGTGTTCGACCGAAGCCTCGCGATCGTGGTCATCGCGCTCAGTGTCACCAACTGGATCGGCTTCGCCCGCCTCTCCCGATCGATGGCCATGACCCTGCGGGAGCGCGACTGGGTCAAGTCGGCGACGGTGATGGGCGTGCGGCGCAGGCGAATCATCGCGCGGCACATCCTGCCGTTCATCGCCGGGCCGACGCTGGCGCTGGCGACCGTCGAGTTCGCGGGCGCCATCCTGGCCGAGGCCGCCCTGAGCTTCCTCGGGCTCGGCCTGCCATCGGCGTCGGTCTCCTGGGGACAGACGATCGCCTCAGGAAAGGAATATCTCGCCAGCGCCTGGTGGATCTCCGCCATTCCCGGCATCGCCCTCGCGGTGCTCGTCATCTGTGTGGGCTTCACCGGAGACCGGCTCACCCGCCACTTCGGTCGGAAGCAATAGCGAAACGTCTGTACGACAGCCCGAGCACAGCTCAGTGAGGAGCAAGGCAATGAGATCCCTACGGCATGCCGCGATCGCGGTGACCGCACTCGTGGGCCTGGTCGCGACCACGGCATGTGGCGCCGATGCCGCGGACGGCGGCGGCGATGCGAGCGGAGGGGAGATCGCGGTTGCCGGGCAGTTCCCCACCGAGTCCATCGATCCCAACGGAACGCTGGCCATCGACGGCGGCACCCGGGTCGCATCGATGCAGTTGTACAGCCCGTTGCTGGAAACGATCGGCCCGGGCGAGTTCGACCCCAAGGCCGCGGAGAGCTGGGAGATCAACGACACCGCGACGGAGTTCACCTTCACGTTGCGCGACGGGATCACCTTCTCCGACGGCTCCCCGATCACCGGCCAGGACGTGGCCGCGTCGTTCGAGCGCACGGTCGCGGCCAAGAGCCCGTTCTCGGCGAACTTCGTCGACGTCGGTGTCACGGCGACCGACGACACGGTGACGTTCACACCGGCCGAACCAGATCCGGCTCTGCCTGCCAAGCTGACCGGGGTCATGATCACCCCGGCCGACGCCACCGAGGACAGCTACCTGGACAAGCCGGTGACCTCGGGTCCGTTCAAGGTGGAGTCGTTCACCCCCGGCGGAGACCTCGTCATGGTCCCCAACGACAAGTACTGGGGAGACAAGCCGAAGCTCGACCGGCTCACCATCCGGTCCATCCCCGAGGTCGCCGCGCGGGTCACGGCTCTGGAGACCGGTGAGCTCGACGTCATCTGGGGTATCTCCGACGACCAGGTGACGCAGTTGAACGGCAACTCCGAGGTCAAGGTCGTGTCCGCGACCGGTTCCGCTGTCATCACCATGTGGATGAACGCCTCGACGCCGGCGTTGGGGAAGGCCGAGGTGCGGCGGGCGCTGTGGCAGGCGGTCGACTTCGACAAGAAGATCAAGGCGCTCTACCCGGAAAGCGGTGAGCCCGCCGACTCGGTCGTCGGCCCCACGGTGTTCGGCTACGCACCGCAGGAGCCCGTGGCCTACGACCCCGACGCGGCGAAGCAGGCGCTCGCCGACGCGGGGTTCGACTTCGACACGACGTTGCGCTTCCACTTCTCACAGGCGCAGTTCCGGCAGTGGGTGGACTCGGTCGTGTCCGATCTCGCGGCCATCGGCGTGAAGGCCGAGGCACTGGAGAAGGAACAGGCCGTCTACACCGAGGATCTGCTGGCGCTGAACTGGGACATCAACATCCAGCAGGTCGGCACGCTCGGGCTGGACGCCTCGTACAACCTCGGCCGGCTCTACACCTGCGCCGCGGAGCGGACCGGGTACTGCAACCCGGAGCTGGACACCATCCTGAAGCGGGCGGGCACCTCCGTCGACCCGGAGGAGCGGAAGGCGGCCTACGCCGACGCGACCGAGCTGATCTGGAACGAGGCCGTGGGCATGTTCCCCATGTTCGCCAAGAACCTCTTCGCCACCCGTGCGTCGGTGTCCGGCTTCGAACCCGACGGTGAGGGACTGCCGCGCTTCGACTCGGTCTCGATTGATGAGTGACAGGCACCCGGTGCCGACGCGCACGACGGCGACGATGTCGGACCGTGCACCGGAGCGGGCTCAGCGATCCTCCGCTGGGCCCCTCCGGGTCAGGGGTCTGACGATCGCGCTGCCCGGCCAACGTGGCACGGCCGACGTCGTCGACGACGTCTCCTTCGACGTGCTGGAAGGGCGCACGACGGGCCTGATCGGTGAGTCCGGGAGCGGGAAGTCGCTCACGGCGATGGCGTTGGTCGGCCTGATCCCCGACACCGGTGTGGCGAGCGGGCAGGTGCTCCTGGGAGACGAGAACCTGCTCACGGCGGGCCGGGCGCGGATGCGGCAGGTCCGCGGTGCGGAGATCTCGGTCGTGTTCCAGGACCCGTCGACCGCGCTCAACCCGACCATGACCATCGGTGACCAGGTCGGCGAGATCCTGCGGGGCCGGGGGCTGTCCCGGCGCCAGGCGCGGGAGCGGGCCGCGGACCTTCTCGACCACGTCGGAATCCCGGACGCGGCGGGACGCGTCGGCGCCTACCCGCACGAGTTCTCCGGCGGGATGCGGCAACGCGCGATGATCGCCCTGGCGCTGGCGGGCAGGCCGAGGTTCGTCCTCGCCGACGAGCCGACGACCGCGCTGGACGTCACCGTGCAGGCCAGGATCCTCGACCTGCTCGCTCGCTTACGCGACGAGGACAACCTGTCCATGCTGCTGGTCAGCCACGACCTGCGGGTGATGTCGCACGTCGCCGACGACCTCGTCGTCATGTACGCGGGCCGGGTCTGTGAGCGCGGCGGGGCGAAAGCGGTGCTCAACCGGCCACTCCATCCCTACACCGACGCGCTGGTGCGCAGTGTTCCCTCGGTGCGGGTCAGGTCGGCGATCGCCGACCCGCTACCGGGCAGCCCCGCCAACCCGTTCGACCGGCCGACCGGCTGCCCGTTCAACCCGCGCTGTCCGCGTGCGGAGGACCGGTGCAGGACGGAGGTGCCGCCGCTGCGCGAGGTCGAGCCCGGGCGTTTCAGCGCGTGTCACTTCGCGGAGCTTGCGGAGCGAACATCGGACACAGCCGCGGAGGACCTGCTATGACGGCTCGCACCGGCCTGCGGATCACCGATCTCACCGTGACCTATCCGGGGCCCCGCACCAGTGGTTTCGGCCGCCGGTCGCCCATCACCGCGGTACGCGCCGTGAGCCTCGACGTCGCACCGGACGAGACCGTCGCGCTCGTCGGTGAGTCCGGGTCCGGGAAGTCCACGATCGCCCGCGCGATCGTCGGACTCGTGGCTCCGTCAGGCGGTGCCATCGAGTTCGACGGGACGTCGTTGCTGAACCAGCGTGACCGGTGGGCGCGGCGGAACATCGCGATGATCTTCCAGGACCCCCGGTCCGCGCTGAACCCGCGCATGTCGGCGGAGGCGTCCATCAGCGAGGCCTGGCAGGCACACCCCGAAGCAGCGCCGGAGGGCGTGCGCCGTGATCCTCGGCGACGGCGGGCGGCCGTGGTCGACCTGCTGGCCCAGGTCGGGCTCGACCCGGACGTCGCGGGGAAACGTCCGACGGCGTTGTCCGGTGGGCAGTGCCAGCGAGTCAGCATCGCTCGCGCGCTGGCGCTGCGTCCTCGGTTGCTCATCTGCGACGAGGCGGTGTCGGCGCTCGACGTCTCCGTCCAGGCACAGGTGCTGGCTCTGCTGGTGAGCGTGCGCGAGGCGCGCTCGCTCTCGATGCTCTTCATCACCCACGACCTCGGCGTCGTACGTCAGGTCGCCGACCGCGTCGCGGTCATGCGCCGCGGCGAGCTGGTCGAGAGCGCCGACGCGCAGACGCTGTTCGCGGACCCACGGCACGACTACACCAAGGAACTCCTCGCTGCCGCCGTCGACCTCGACGTGAGCAGCTGACTCCCCGCAAGGCAAGTCCTCATTCCCCAGTGGACCACCGTAAGGAGAAGGACACGTGACCGATCGATTGAACCGGCGCATGATGCTCCGTTCCGCCGCAGGCGCAGGTGTCGTGGGCGTCGGCGGGCTCGCGCTCGGGGGCTCGGCACAGGCCGAGTCGGCACCACCGAGTCTGGTCAACGCCGATGGCTCGCCCGTCCTCACGCCCCAGCAGTTCGGCGCGGTCGGTGACGGAGAAGCCGACGACACCGCCGCCATCCAGGCCGCGATCAACGCCGCCCGGTCGCAGCTGAACAAGATCGTGGTCTTTCCGCCCGGGCTGTACAAGGTCACGTCCACCCTCGTGGTCGGCGACCACGAGTACGACACCCCCGGCGAGCACCTGAACCGGTTCGTGATGCGCGGGTACGGCATGTTCAGTGAGGAGCCGTCGAAGATCCGCTTCCACCACGACGGTGTCGGCATCCGGTGGGAGGCGTCGCTCGGCGGAATCCACGGCATGGCGTTCGACGCCCCGGTGAAGACGGCGAACAACGTCGGCATCCACGTCAAGAGGACCGCGAACACCGACGACACCGACGTCACGATCGTCGAGTGCTCGTTCCTGCGTTTCAACCGCGCGGTCGTGAGCGTGGGCCGCGGTTTCTCGTTCACGCAGAACAAGGTCGCCGTCTGCACGACGGGCATCGACATCTCCTGGCCGACGGAAGGGACAGACGGGGTACCCGACTCCGTCCACTTCCCGCCCTACGGCCTGCGCAAATGGCTGATCACCGACAACCACTTCCACTCGAACTTCGACGCGATCGTGTTCAACGACGCCCCCGACGCCGACTTCCGCGGCGCGGTGATCAGCAACAACCTGCTCGACATCGGCCGCAGGCTGTTCAAGGGCTGCCTCACCAACTCGACCATCAGCGGCAACGTGATCGAGAACGGCACCGGGAACGCGATCATCCAGATCGACGCGGGCGGCCACAACCTCACCATCACCGGCAACGTGATCGGCGGGTTCGACACCACGCCGGGAGCGTGGACGCCGCCCCTCTACGCGATCCAGTTCACCGGCGGGGTGTCCGCGAAGAACGTCACGATCTCGGCGAACTCGTTCAACTGGATCCGCGGGTCCGCGATCGGGTTCGACCAGGCCGCCGACAAGGTCAGCATCACGAACAACTCGTTCGACAACTGGAACCTGGGCAGCTCGCCTGCCCACGGAGCCATCCTCGCGAAGGCCGACGCCACCCGGTTCGCGATCCTCGGCAACGTGTTCTCTGGCGGCCCGAGGCCCGACGGGCTGCCGGTCCGGGTCTCGGGCAAGCTGGCCGCGTCCAACGTGGTCGGCAACGCGTCCCCGCAAGCCGGGTTGGTCAGCGCCGGGTCGATCGGTGCCGACTCGTTCGTGGAGTCCACACCGGGCCGGTTCACCAGGCTCGAGCTGACCGCCGCGAAGGACGCCGCGGTGCGCGTCCTCAGCACGGCCACGACCGATGTCGCCGCCGGCAACACCTATGGCGGCTACCTGGTCCAGAGCGCGCTGCCGGAGGGGTCGGGCCCCGGTGTCAAGGGCGGTGTCGAGGTGGTCGCGGTGAACGCGTCCGGTTCGGCGGCCACCAACCTCCTGTGCGCCACGAACTCCACGAACGAGGTGGTTTCGTTCCAGGCCAGCGTCGCGGGTCTGGTTCCGCCGACGGACAACGCCCGTGACATCGGCAGCGCGGACGCGAGCATCCGCACCGTGTACACCCACGCCACCCGGCTGCGCCCGTACAAGGCCGCGAACCTTCCCCCGGCCGCGGACGCGCGCGGCGCGCTGATCAACGTCGACGACGGTCACGACGGCAAACCGTGCCTGGCGATGTCCGACGGCAAGTCGTGGCGCCGCGTGCCCCTGGGGAACTCCATCAATGGGTGACGACGTGACCTCGGCACCGTGGTGGCGGGACGCGGTGATCTATCAGCTCTACATCCAGTCGTTCGCCGACGGCAACGCCGACGGCATCGGCGACATCGCCGGGCTGCGCGGCAGAATCGGCTACCTGTCGGCTCTCGGCGTCGACGCCGTCTGGATCACGCCGTGGTTCCGCTCACCACTGCGCGACGCGGGCTACGACGTCTCCGACTACCGCGCCATCCATCCCCGGTACGGGTCCGTGGCCGAGGGCCGGGAGCTGATCGAGGAATGTCACGCGGCCGGGATCCGGGTCGTGCTCGACATCGTCCCCAACCACACCTCGTCCGATCACCCGTGGTTCGTCGAGGCGCTGCGCTCGCCACCCGGGTCCGCGGCACGTGCCCGCTACCACTTCCGCGCCGGGCAGGACGATGGACAGCGTCCGCCCAACGACTGGCTGAGCGTGTTCGGCGGTCCTGCCTGGACACGCGTCGAGGACGGCGAGTGGTACCTGCACCTGTTCGACTCCTCGCAGCCCGATCTCAACTGGGACAACGAGGACGTGCGGGCGGAGTTCGAGGACATCCTGCGTTTCTGGTTCGACCTCGGTGTCGACGGGTTCCGGATCGACGTGGCCACCGCGCTGGTCAAGGCGCCGGGGCTACCGGATCTCGGGTATCCCGACGGTGCGTTCCTCGCCGACCTGACGCGGCCGGACCACCCGCACCGAGACCGCGACGAGGTCCACGCCATCTACCGCGACTGGCGAAAGCTGGCCGACTCCTACGACCCGCCGCGCATGTTCGCGGCGGAGGCGTGGCTCGACGACGCGGACCGGCTGTCGCGGTACGTCCGGCCCGACGAGCTGCACACCACGTTGAACCTCTACTACCTGAAGTCGGCGTGGACCGCGGCGGACATGCGCCGCGCCATCGACGCCTCGATCGCGGCCACGTCGTCGGTCGGGGCACCCACCACGTGGGGTCTGTCCAACCACGACGTCGAACGGGTCGCCACCCGGTACGGCCGCGCCGACACCAGTCGTCGCTCCGGCATGTCCGGGCCCGAGCTGGGGCCGGTCGACGAGCGGCTGGGCCGCCGCCGGGCAAGGGCCGCGGCGCTGCTGACGCTCGCCTTGCCTGGCAGTGTGTACCTCTACCAGGGCGACGAGCTCGGGCTGACCGATGTGGACGTGCCGGAGCACGCACGGCAGGACCCCATCTGGATCCGGTCCGGGGGCAGGCGCCCGGGCCGGGACGGCGCCCGGGTTCCGTTGCCGTGGACCGAAGACGGCAGCTCGTACGGGTTCGGCGACAACGGGGCCTGGCTGCCGCAGCCCGCGGGGTGGGGAACCCATGCGGTGTCGGTCCAGGACGGCGGTGACTCCTCGTTCCTGGAGCTGTACCGGGCCGCGTTGGCACTTCGGCGCTCCCACCCGGCGTTGGGTGGCACGAGCGACCTGCACTGGTGCGACGCGCCACGCGACGACGTTCTGGTGTTCACCCGCGCGCCCGGCTTCGGCTGCGTCGTCAACTTCGGCTCGGCACCGGCGCCCATCCCCCTTCGCGGCCGCGTCCTCCTGTCCAGTGCCAACAGCGATGTCGATGGCGAGGTCCAGCCCCACAGCGCGGTCTGGCTGACGCTCGATCCCACAAGTGAGGAAAGCAGCACGACGTGACGGATGAACATGGGACCAGCACGGACGTTCTGATCGTCGGGGGCGGTGTCGGCGGTGTCGCCGCGGCGCTCGCGGCGTTGCGCCGTGGCCGGTCGGTGATCGTGACCGAGGAGTACGACTGGCTCGGTGGCCAGCTCACCAGCCAGGCCGTCCCGCCGGACGAGCACAAGTGGATCGAGCAGTTCGGCTGCACGCGCGGCTACCGCGCGTTCCGGGAGGGCGTTCGGGACTACTACCGCACGTGGTACCCGCTGACGGGAGCCGCGCGACGGCAACCGGACCTGAACCCGGGGCTGGGCCGGGTGAGCCGCCTCTGTCACGAGCCGAGGGTCGCCGTCGCGGTGCTGGAGGGAATGCTGGCGCCGTACCGCTCGGCGGGGAAACTGCGGACGCTGACCGGTTGTCGTCCCGTCGCGGCACACGTCGACGGCGACCGGATCACGGCCGTGACGGTCGCGTCACGCGCCGGCGACGAGCTGACCATCGAGGCGCCGTACGTCCTCGACGCCACCGAGCTCGGTGACCTGCTGCCGCTGGCGGGCGTCGAGCACGTCATCGGCTTCGAGTCGCGGGCCGAGACCGGCGAGCCGAGTGCGCCGGGCGAGGCACAGCCGCTCAACCAGCAGGCGTTCTCGTGGGTGTTCGCCGTGGAGCACCACGACGGCGCGGACTTCACCATCGACCGGCCGGACACGTACGGCTTCTGGCGGGAGTACCGGCCGGACTACTGGCCCGACCGCATGCTCAGCCTCACCGCACCGCACCCGAGGACGCTCGAGGCGACGCCCAGGACGTTCGTGCCGCATCCGTTGGCCGGCCCGATCGTCGCCGACCAGAGCAAGGACGGCGGCGACATCGACCTGTGGCTGTTCCGCCGCATCTTCGCGCGGGAGCAGTACGTGCCGGGTTTCGCGGCCAGCGACATCACCGTCGTCAACTGGCCGATGATCGACTATCTCCCCGGGCCGCTGCTCGGGGTCACCGACGACGAGCGTGCCAAGCACCTGGAGGGCGCCAGGCAGCTCTCGTTCAGCATGCTGTACTGGCTGCAGACCGAGGCGCCGCGGCCCGACGGCGGCACCGGCTGGCCAGGGCTGCGGATGCGGCCCGACGTGATGGGCACCGACGACGGCCTGGCCATGGCGCCCTACATCCGGGAGTCCCGCCGGATCCGCGCACAGACCACGATCGTCGAGCAGGACCTGTCGATGACGGTGCGCGGCGACGCGGGCGCGGTGTCCTACCCGGACACGGTCGGTGTGGGCATGTACCGGATCGACCTCCATCCCTCCACCGGTGGCGACAACTACCTCGACGTGCCGAGCAGTCCGTTCCAGATCCCGCTCGGCGCGCTGCTGCCGGTCCGGATGGGCAACCTCCTCGCCGCCGGGAAGAACATCGGCACGACCCACATCACCAACGGCTGCTACCGGCTTCATCCGGTCGAGTGGAACATCGGCGAGGCCGCCGGCGCGCTCGCGGCGCACTGCCTGGCCAACTCCCTGACGCCGCACCAGGTCCGTGCCGACGAAGGCAGGCTCGCGACGTTCCAGCGGGAGCTCCAGGCCGACGGGGTCGAGCTGGCGTGGCCCGACGTGAAGGGTTACTGATGCACCGCACCGGCACGGAGCTGCTCTCCGGCGTGACCGTGCCGCTCGTGACCCCGATGGAGCCCGGCGGCACACCATCGGCCGCGGCGGCGGGCGCGCTCCTCGACGCGCTGCACGGTGCGGGCATCCACCGGCTGATGCTGCTCGGCAGCAACGGCGAGGGCCCGCTGATCCCGGCCAGGTGGCTCGCGCCGTTCGTCGAGGGCGTGATCGCACGCTGGCGGTCCCTGTGTGGTTCGTCGGGCGTGGTGACGGTGAACGTGACGGCGCCGGGCACCGCGGAGGCACTGGACCGCGCGGCGGTCGCGGTGGCGGCCGGCGCGGACGCACTGGTCATGAGCCCGCCGATCTACTTCCACCACCGCGAGGACGAGATCGTCGACCACTACGCCGCCCTCGCGGGCACCGGGCTGCCGGTGATCGCCTACAACGCGCCGCGCTACAGCAACCCGATCACCCCCGCCGTGCTGGACGGGCTGCTGGCGCTGGGCGACGTCGTCGGCGTCAAGGACAGCTCCGGTGACCTGGAATGGTTGGCACACCTCGTGGAGCGCGCCAGGGACCGCCCGGGTTTCGCGGTCAGCCAGGGCGCGGAGACGCAGCTCGCCGCCGCGCTCGACCTCGGGGCGGACGGCATCACCCCCGGCGTCGCCAACCTCGCGCCAAAACTGTCCCTGCGACTGGTCGCCGCGCACGCGGCGGGCGACCGCGCGGAGGTGACACGGCTCCAGGACCGGATCACCGGGCTCACGAAGCTCCACACGATCCGGCCCGGCACACCGGCGGTCAAGGAAATCCTCGCGCAGCGCTCTCTCTGCCCGCCCCACGTCGCGCCTCCCCTGCGCCAGTGCACCACGGCCCAGGGCGCGGAACTCAGGAAATTCATGGCTCCACACGAGGCTCAGCTCATTCACCCGACGAACGGACAGCAGCATGGGTAATGCCGTGAACAGGCGCAGTCTCATCCGCACCGCGGGCATCGCGGGAGTCACCGCGGCGGCGCTCGGCACCGCGGGCACACCGGCCCAGGCGGAACCCGCCGTGGACGTGACCGGTGCCACGACCCCGCAGGAGTTCGGCGCCGTCGCCGACGGCGTCGCCGACGACACCGCCGCCATCCAGGCGGCCATCGACTCGCAGCAGGGCAAGGCGAACAAGATCGTCTACTTCCCGCCCGGCACGTACCGCACCACAAGAACCGTCGTCATCCCCGACCGGTCGGGGGCCTTCAACCGCATCCTTCTCGTCGGCGCGGGCACGATGGGCCTGCGCACCTCGATCATCGCCCCGGACTTCGACGGCACCGCCATCTTCCTGCGTGCGCCGCTGGCCGCCGTTCGCGGTCTCTGCTTCGTCGCGCTGAAGAGCCTGACCAAAACGGTCGGCCTCCACATCGCTCGTGACCCCCAGGCCGAGAACCCGGGCACCGACGACATGGACGCCACCATCACCGAGTGCACGTTCATCGAGTTCCACACCGCGGTGAAGCAGGTCGGCCGCGGCCTGGTCTTCACGAACAACCTCGTCGCGGTCGGCGACGTCGGGCTGGACATCTCGTGGCCGACCGCGGGGGTCGACGGCGACAACGTGCACGTGCTGCCGTACGGCATGCGCAAGTGGCTCATCGAGGGCAACCACTTCCACAGCATGGGTGTGGCCGTCACCACCACCGGCGCGGACGCGCACCACTTCCGTGGCGCGGTGATCTCCAACAACGTGCTGGACATCGGCAAGCGGCTGTTCGTCGGCGGGATCGTCAACTCGACGTTCGCGGGCAACGTGGTGGAGAACGGGAACCTCGGGGCGGTCGTCTCCATCTCCTCGGGTGGCACCAACCTCACGTTCACCGGCAACGTCCTCGGCGGTGCCCAGCCCAGCGGCGGCGCCCGCCCGCTGCACGCGATCGAGTTCCGCCCGGAGGTCGACGCGCACAACATCACGATCACCGGGAACAGCTTCAACTGGATCCTCGGCTCGCCGGTGTACTTCGGGGCCGCCGCGACGGAGGTCACCGTCTCGTCGAACTCGTTCGACAACTGGAACCTCGACGCCGAGGAGCGGTGGGGAGCCATCCGGATCAACGGCGACGCCGCGGGCCTGTCGGTGATCGGGAACCTGTTCGGCGCCAACCCGGTCACCGGGGCGCCGCCGGTGCGGGTGATCGGGGAGCTGTCCGGGTCGACCCTGATCGGCAACAGCTTCGTCAACACCGCGGGCGTCCTGTACGCGGGCGCGGTCGGGGACCGGAACTACGTCGATCGCCGCAGCGCGGGCGCCAACCAGCACGAGCTGACCGCGGTGAAGAACGGCGCCCTCGTCGTGCGTGCGACGGGTGCGCCCGGCGTCGGGGCCGACGCGTTCGGCAGCTTCGTCGCGGCCTCGGAACAGGACACCGGTGCGGGGCCGGGGGTGAAGGGTGGCGTGCGCGTCGTGCCGGCCAACGACACCGGGGCCGCGGCCGTCGAGCTCCTCTGCTCGACGAACAACTCCAACGGCGTCGCGGCCATGCGGGTCGACATCAACGGGCTCATCCCGACCGCGGACAACGCACGGGACGTCGGCTCGGAGCAGAACCGGGTCCGCACGGTCCACGCACACAACCTGCGGCTCGCGCCGGTCGCGGCCGCCGACCTGCCGAAACCGGCGGCGGGCGCGATAGTGATGGTGAACGACCCGGCCACGGGCACCGCCACACTGGCGGTCTCCGACGGCAAGCGCTGGCACCGGATGACGCCCGGCGCTCCGATCAAGTAGTCCTGCGAAAGGATCGACACGTGCGGCTCGGCGAGGCGACCGGCACCGTGCACAACCTGCCGGGAGCACCATGAGCGACCAGCGGCCGAACATCGTCCTCGTGGTGATGGACGACCTCGGCTACGGCGATCTGAGCTGTATGGGGAACACGATCCTGCGCACACCGCGCATCGACTCCATCGCCGGCGACGGGATCACCCTGCGCCACATGTACGCGACCTCGGCGGTGTGCACCCCGTCGCGCGCCGCGTTGATGACCGGACGGTATCCACAACGTGTCGGGCTGCCGAAGGTGCTGTCCCCCGAGCACGGCACCGGATTGTCGTCCTGGGAGTACACCCTGCCGAGGATGCTCCACGACGCCGGCTACCGCACGGCCATGTTCGGCAAGTGGCACCTCGGGTGCCGGCCGGAGCACTACCCGACCCGGCACGGCTTCGACGAGTACGCCGGGCTGCTCTACAGCAACGACATGCATCCGGTCGAGCTGTTCGAAGGCGACCGGATCTCGACCGCCGACGTCGACCAGGCAACGCTGACCAGCACGTACACCGACCACGCCATCGACTTCATCAGGCGGAACGCGGATGCGCCGTTCTTCGTCTACCTCGCGCACACGATGCCGCACATCCCGCTCCACGTCGAGGACGAGTTCGCAGGCCGGTCGGCGGGCGGCAGGTACGGCGACGTCGTCGAGAGCCTGGACCACCACATCGGGCGCCTCCTCGACACACTCGGCGACCTCGGCCTTGCCGACGACACCATCGTCATGGTGACCAGCGACAACGGCCCGTGGTTCGAGGGCAGCACCGGTGGGCTGCGCGGCACCAAGCTGCACACCTACGAAGGCGGCATCCGGGTCCCGTTCGTCGCGCGATGGCCGGGGCGGATACCGGCGGGCTCGGTCAGCGACGAGCCCGCGTGCCTGTTCGACCTGCTGCCGACACTGGCCGCGCAGGCGGGCGGCGCGGTGCGGCAGGACCGGCCGGTCGACGGGGTGGACATCTCGGCCGTCCTCACCGGCGGGCAGGCACCGGCGCCGCGAACGCTCTACTTCTTCCACTGGTGGACGCTCAACGCGGTCCGGGAGGGCCCGTGGAAGCTGCACCTCGACCGCCACCCGCGTGACCTGAACCGTGCGCAGGGCAAGGAGTTGCCCCAGCTGTTCAACCTCGAACTGGACCCGGCGGAGAGCTACGACCTCAGCCACGGCCACCCTGAGGTCGTCGGGCACCTCACCGGCCTCGCGGCACGGTTCGAGGCCGAGATCGCCGAGCAACGCCCTGCCGCGGAAGCCCGCGCCGCGGGCCGGGCGACGGTGGGGTGAGCGATGTCGGCGTGTTGTGGACCGGACCGGCAGGCCACCGGTGACAGCGTGCCGGTCGAACCGCCGGCACGGTCGCCGTCGTCCGACACGCGGGGGATGGTGCGGATCGCGGGCGGCGCGTTCCGGATGGGCGGCGCCGACGAGGACGCCAACCCCGGAGACGGCGAAGGTCCGGTGCGGACGGTGACCGTGTCGCCGTACCTGATCGACGAGACGGCCGTGACCGTCCGCCAGTTCGCGACGTTCGTGAAGGCCACCGGTTACGTCACGGAGGCGGAGCGGTTCGGCTGGTCGTTCGTCTTCCACCTGTTCGTCGGCGCCGCGCAGCGGCGGTACGTGCGGGACGCGTCGGTGCCCGGCGCGCCGTGGTGGCTCGCCGTCGACGGCGCCTGCTGGCGCCACCCGGACGGCCCCGGGTCCACAGTGGAGGATCGGCAACGGCACCCGGTGGTGCACGTGTCGTGGCACGATGCCGCGGCCTACGCCGCGTGGGCGGGCAAGCGGCTGCCCACCGAGGCGGAGTGGGAGCTCGCCGCCCGCGGCGGCCTGGACCAGGCCCGCTACCCGTGGGGCGACGAACTGGCACCCAGGGGCCGGTGGCGGTGCAACATCTGGCAGGGCACCTTCCCCGGCGAGAACACCGCGGAGGACCGGCACGTCGGAACCGCACCGGTGAAGTCCTTCCCGCCCAACGGAAACGGCCTGTACGAGGTCGCGGGCAACGTGTGGGAGTGGTGCGCCGACCGCTGGTCCCCGACCTGGCACGCCGAGGACCGCGACGACACCCGCATCGACCCGCAGGGCCCACCGGCCGGCGACACCCGCGTCACCCGAGGCGGCAGCCACCTCTGCCACCACAGCTACTGCAACCGCTACCGCGTGGCCGCCCGCACCGCCAACACACCGGACAGCTCGTCGGGCAACACCGGCTTCCGCTGCGCCGCGACGCCTCCCGGCTGAGGCGGCTCGAACAGGCCGTCCGAACAGGACCGTCGCCGTGACGTGCCGGCAGGTACGGCGATCTTGGGCGAGTACGCGGGCACACCGATGCCGATCGGCGTGTACACCGAGCTCAACAAGGAGGCGATCCTCGGGCTCGAGAACCAGGTCATCCTGATGTCCGGGTTCGGCGCGGGCTTCGACGACGTCTCCAACGCCCGCGCCGCGGGCCTGCCCGGGGTGAGCGTGTCCAACCGGCTGGAACAACACGCGCTGGCCTCAGCGGAGTGGATCAAGATGATCGCCGCCATCTACAACGACGAAGCCGCCGCCAACAAGGAGTTCGACTCGATCAGGTCCAGGTACACCGAGGTCGTCGACACGGTCTCCGGCAAGGTCGACGACCGGAAGGTCGGCTACCTGTGCATCAGCCCGGCGCGCGCCTGCGAGTTCCTCCACGGCCACGGTGAGCAGACCCTGGTCGGCCGCCTGCTCGAACAGTTCGGTGTGAGCAACGTCTTCGCCGCCGGCAACCCCGCCCCCAACGGCAAACCCTACGACTTCGAGGAAAGCCTCGGCGTCGCAGGCGACGCCGACACCTTCATCGTCTACGACCCCATGGCCCTGGCCAAGGACGCACTGTCGGCAGACGCACGGCTGAACCAGTTCCGGCCCTTCAAGGAAGGCAACTTCATCGCCGGCGTCGACGACGACTTCAACGAGTGCCGCGCCAAGACCTACCTGGACGTGGACGTGCTCATCCAGGACTTCGCGATCGGCCTGGCCCCGGACCTGTTCCCCGGCAAGAAAGGCACCTGCTTCACCCGCTCCTCATGACCGATGGTTCTACTGAGGACCACACCCCGAGACCAACCGAACCCGGCCAACGAACAAGACACAGCACCAGCACGCCTCACCCTCGAGTGTGGCGTGGTCAACACCGGGGAACTTCGCGGCGACGGCATCCGACCCGGTGTGCGTGCGCATGAACAGTGCCGCGGTGTGGATCTCCTCGGCGGCAGGACTGGCGTGTGCCGTCCTCGGGGTGCTCGCCGCGGGTGACGTGCACGCGCCGCTCGGCGACTCCGATCCCGGCCTGGCGACCACGATCCTGGTCACCGTCGCCCGCTTCGCCGCGGAGGGAGCCGGGCTGCTCGCGGCGGGCGCGCTGGCGTTCGCCGCGCTGGTCGTGCCCCGGCGTGCGCGGGACGAGGCGCTGACGGCGGACGCCTATGCCGCGACCCGCACCGCGGGCGCGGCGGCCACCGCCTGGACCGTCGCGGCCATGGCGATGGTGCCCTTGTCCGCGGCGGACGCGACGGGCCAGTCGCTGGGCGAGGTGTGGGCCGTCCTGCCCGGCCTGGTCGACGCGACCGAGGAGCCGAAGGCGTGGCTGTGCTCCGCGGTCGCGGCGGTGGTCGTCGCCGTCGGCACCCGCGCGGCGCTCCGCTGGCCGCCGCTGGTGCTGTGGCTGGTGGTGGCGGCCGCCGGTCTGGTGGCGCCGGTCGTCGCGGGTCATGTCGCCGCGGGTGAGTGGCACGACGTCGCCACCAACGCGATGGTCTGGCACGTGCTGGCCGCCGCGGTGTGGGTGGGTGCGCTCGTCTCGCTGTGGTCCTTCCTGCGCAGACCGGCCGCGCGCGAGCGGGGCCGCGTGCTGCGCCGCTACCACCGGCTGACGCTGGGCTGTCTCGTCGTGCTCGTGGTCAGCGGCTCGGTGACCGGTCTCGCGCTCGCCCGCCCCGCCGGGCTGATGACCGGCTACGGGTTCCTGCTCCTGCTCAAGCTGGCGGTGTGCGGTCTGGTCCTGCTGCTGCGCCGGTGGCGCGGCACGCGCTGGCCGGTCGCGGTGGAGCTCGTGGTGCTCGGCGTTGCCATGGGTGCCACCGTCGGGCTGGCACACCTCGTGCCGCCCGCGTTCCTGTCCGACCCGTCGTCGATCACCGAGATCCTGCTGGGGTACGAGCTGCCGACCGCCCCGACCGTCGGGGCGCTGCTCACCGCGTGGCGGTTCGACCTGCTGTTCGGCACGGCCGCGATCGCGGCCGCCGTCTGGTACCTGCGTGCCGTCCGCGTGCTGCGCGGCCGTGGTGACCGGTGGCCCGCCGTGCGAACCGTCGCCTGGCTGGCCGGTTGCCTCGTCGTGGTCGTGGTGACCTCGTCCGGGGTCGGCCGGTTCGCGCCGGGCACGTTCAGCATGCACATGGTCGTGCACATGGCGCTGAACATGCTGGCACCCGCGCTCCTGGTGCAGGGTGGGCCGATCACCCTCGCGCTGCGGACCCTCTCCCCCGGTCCGCGCCAGTGGCTGGTGTCGCTCCTGCACTCCCGGGCGGCACGGGTGCTCGCGCACCCTGCGTTCGCGACGGTCGTGTTCGTCGGCTCCTACTACGCGCTCTACCTCACCCCGCTGTTCGGCGAGGCGATGCTGTTCCACTGGGCGCACCAGCTGATGAACCTGCACTTCCTGGTGTCCGGCTACGTCTTCTACTGGCTCGTCGCCGGGGTGGACCGGCCACCGCGCCCGCTCGTGCACCCCGCGAAGCTGGGCATGTTGTTCGCGGTCATGCCGTTCCACGCGTTCTTCGGCGTCATCCTCATGAGCACGTCGACGGTGATCGCCGGGACCTACTACCGGTACCTGTCGCTGCCGTGGGTCCCGGACCTGCTCGCCGACCAGCGGCTCGGCGGCGGGATCGCCTGGGCGGCCGGGGAGCTGCCGGTCGTGCTCGTGCTCGTCGCGCTGCTGCGCCAGTGGGCGGCCGCCGACCAGCGCGAGGCGACCCGCACCGACCGCAGGCTCGACAGCGGTATGAACAACGGCGGCGACGACCGGCTCGCCGCCTACAACGCCATGCTCGCCGAGCTGGCCGGGCAGCGACACGAAAACGGCCGACACGACGGAGAGAGCACCATCCGATGACCACCACCGCCGAGGCGCCCGAGTCCGTCGAGCTCGCCGTGACCGGCATGACGTGCGCTGCGTGCGCGGCCCGCATCGAACGCAAGCTGAACAAGCTCGACGGGGTGCACGCCACCGTCAACTACGCCACCGAACGCGCGCGGGTGCACCTGCCGCCCGGGGTCACCGCGGCCGACGCGGTCGAGGTCGTGCGGACCGCGGGCTACGACGCCCGGCCCGCGACCGGGGTGCGGGACAGCCACGCGGAACACACCGCGACCGTGCGCGACCTGCGCGGGCGGCTCGTCATCGCCGCGCTGCTGGCGATCCCGCTCGGCAACCTGTCGATCACGCTCGCGCTCGTGCCCGGACTGCGGTTCCCCGGCTGGGAATGGCTGTGCGTGCTGCTCGCCGCCCCGGTCGTCGCGTACTCGGCGCTGCCGTTCCACCGGGCCGCGCTGCGCAACCTGCGGCACGGCGGCGCCAGCATGGACACGCTCGTCTCCCTCGGCGTGCTCGCGTCGTTCACCTGGGCGCTGGCGTCGCTGCTGCTGGGCACCGGCGAGGCGGGCTACTGGCTCGGTTTCGGCGCCACGGCGGCCGGCGCGGACGCGATCTACCTGGACGTCGCCGCGGGGGTCACCACCTTCCTGCTGGCGGGCCGGTACTTCGAGCACCGCTCGCGGCGCAGCGCGGTCGGGTTGCTGACCGCGCTCGCGGACCTCGGGGCCAAGGACGCGCACGTGCTGCGCGGCGCCGGCGAAGGTGGCGTCGAGGTCATGGTCCCGGCCGCGGCGCTACGAGCAGGAGACCTCGTGGTGGTGCGGCCCGGCGAGCGGATCCCCGTCGACGGCGAGGTCGTCGAGGGTGACTCCGCGGTCGACGTCAGCACGGTCACCGGGGAGTCCGTGCCCGCCGAGGTGGGTCCCGGGGACCAGGTCGTCGGCGCGTCGGTCAACGGACACGGCAGGCTGGTGGTGCGTGCTGTCGCCGTCGGCGTCAACACCCAGCTCGCGCGGATGCGGGCACTGGTGGAGCGGGCCGTCGAGCGCAAGGCGGCCGTGCAACGGCTCGCGGACCGGGTGTGCGCGGTGTTCGTGCCCGCCGTCCTGGTGCTGGCGGCGCTGACGTTCGCGGGCTGGCTGGGCACCGGGCACAGCGTGCGGGAGTCGTTCGGCCCGGCTGTCGCGGTCCTGATCATCGCCTGCCCGTGCGCACTCGGTCTCGCGACCCCGACCGCGCTGATGGTGGGGGTCGCCCGCGGCGCGCAGCTCGGCATTCTCGTCAAGGGGCCGGAGGCGCTGGAGTCGACCCGCACCGTCGACACCGTCGTGCTCGACAAGACCGGCACGGTGACCACCGGCAGGATGACGCTCACCGGCCACACGACGTTCGGGGCCGAGTCCGCGGACCAGGTGCTGCGCTGGGCCGGTGCCGTGGAGTCCGCGTCCGAACACCCCGTCGGAGCGGCCATCGCACGGGCGGCGGGGCCCGGTCTGCCACCGGTCACGGAGTTCCGGGCGCTGGTCGGCGCGGGCGCACGCGGCACGGTCGACGGCCGTGCCGTCCTCGTCGGCACCGCCGCCATGGTCGCCGCCGAGGGGATCGAGGTGCCCGGCGCCGCCCGGACCTGGTTGTCCGATGTGGACACCGAGGCGGCGACCGGTGTACTGGTGGCCGTGGACGGAGCCGTCGAGGGCGGGTGCGCGGTCCGCGACACCGTGCGGCCCAGCGCCGCCGCGGCCGTCGCACGGTTGCACGGACTCGGGTTGCGCACCGTGCTCCTCACCGGCGACCGGCCGGCCGTGGCACGGGCGGTCGCCGAGGAGATCGGCGTCACCGAGGTCCTCGCCGAGGTGCGGCCCGAGAACAAGGCGGCGACCGTGCGGCGGCTGCAGGCCGAGGGACGACGCGTCGCGGTCGTCGGTGACGGTGTCAACGACGGGCCCGCGCTGGCGTGCGCCGACCTGGGCATGGCGATGGCGCTGGGCACCGACGTCGCGGTCGAGGCCGCGGACGTCGTGCTCGTGCGCGAGGACCTGACGACCGTGCCCGACGCGATCGTGCTGGCGGGTCGCACGCTGCGCACCATCCGCGGCAACCTGTTGTGGGCGTTCGGCTACAACGTCGCCGCCCTGCCGGTCGCGGCCCTCGGGCTGCTCAACCCCCTGATCGCGGGCGCGGCGATGTCGCTGTCGTCGCTGCTCGTGGTCACCAACAGCCTGCGGCTGCGCGGATTCCGCGCGTCCGGCCGCGGCAACGACAAGACACAGGAGTGACAACAGAGATGGCACGCAAGTCCCGCACCGCACAGAAGCGCGGGCCGTCCGCGAACGTGATCGCGACGGTGGCGGTGGTGGTGCTCGCGGTCGCGGTGATCGGCGGCGTGCTGCTGTTCAACCGGTCCGACGACGACAACGGCGGCGGCGGGGGCGGAGGCACCGGCTCGGGCAGCATCCCGGCCGAACTGCGCACCGAACCGGACAGCAACACGCTCACCGAAGCGAGCGACGGCACGGTGACCGTCGTCGAGTTCCTGGACTACCAGTGCCCGGCCTGCGCCGCCTACTACGCGAACGTCACCAAGAAGCTGGAGACCGACTACGCGGAGGAGATCACGTTCGTCACGCGCGACTTCCCGCTCGCCATGCACCCGCTGGCCCGGCAGGCCGCCCAGGCAGCGCGAGCCGCCGCGGCACAGGGCAAGTACCGCGAGATGTACCACCAGCTGTACGACAACTACGAGCAGTGGGCCGTCGCCCCCGGCGGGCAGGAGCTGAGCGACGACGCGCAGCAGGCCGCCACGTTCTTCGACTCCTACGCGACCGAGATCGGGCTCGACCTTGACCGCTTCCACACCGACATGACCTCGGCTGCCACCGGGCGGCGCATCGACGCCGACGTCGCCGCCGGCGAGAAGGTCGGCGTGTCCAGCACACCCACGATCTTCGTCAACGGTGCGAAGCTCGAGCCGGAGGGCGAGACGTACGGGGACGTGGACCGCCAGCTGCGCGGCATGATCGACGAGGCGCTGGGCCGATGAGGAACAACAGGCTCGCCTGGCTGTACCTCGTCGGCGGTCTCGTCGGCCTGGCCGCCGCGACCGCGCTGACGCTGGAGAAGCTCGCGAAGCTCGCCGACCCGTCGTACGTGCCGACGTGCTCGCTGAACCCGGTCATCTCGTGCGGGTCCGTGATGGACAGTCCGCAGGCCGAGGCGTTCGGGTTCCCCAACCCGCTCATCGGCGTCGCGGCGTTCGCGGTGGTGACCACCGTCGGCGCGGCGATGCTCGCCGGGTTCACGCCGCCGCGCTGGTTCCGCCTCGGCATGCAGGCCGGCACGACGTTCGGGGTGGTGTTCGTCCACTGGCTCATCACCGCCAGCCTCTACGACATCCACGCCCTGTGCCCGTACTGCATGGTCGTGTGGGCGGTCACCATCCCGCTCTTCTGGTACACCACGCTCGACACGCTCCGCACGTCCGAGCGCACGCGGGCGGCGGGTGACGCGCTCGCCGGCTTCCACTCCACCGTGCTGGCCACCTGGTACGCGGTGATCGTGATCCTGGTACTGATCGTGTTCTGGGACTACTGGAGCACCCTGCTGTGACCCGCCGCGACCAGAAGGTGGACTGCCTGTTCTCGCGAACGCGACCGTCCCGGCACCGCTGCCCGTGAGCAGGCACTGAGCCACGCGCCCCGGTGGCGACCACAGATCGTCCACAGAGGACGCGTCCGGATCCGGTGCGTCGGCGGCGATCGGTGTCGCGGGTTCCACGTTCGTCGGTTCGCGCACCGCGACCGCGATCTGACGGGAACTCGGACGGCGTACCGCACGACTCTATGTAGTGTCCGGCTGTGGTGGACCGGACAGCGCCACGACTACGCCGCGCCCGCCGTTGGGGAGCACGCGGCGTAGTCGTGGCGCAGCGCGGAACGCCGCTCTCGCACATGCGGGGCCGGGCCCGCTTCGCGTCCCGGTTTCGGCAAATCCTCCGTCTTGGGAACCGGCGCCGGGTCCTGAACGACCAGTCCGGTGTCGACCATGGACGTGAGGAGCTGCCGTGTTCGCCTCGACCACACTGACCGCGGTGTTCACACTGGTGTTCGCGATGACCGGGGTGTACGCACTGGCACGGCTCTCCCGGCTGCTGTCCGGCGCCGACGTGACGGGTGACCGGCCCGCGGAGCTGTTCCACCTGGTGATGAGCCTGGCGATGATCGGGATGGCCGTGGCGTGGACCAGCGGCCCGGAAACGGCGAGCGGCCGCCTGCAGATCGTCGTCTTCGGCGCGTTCACGCTCTGGTTCGCCTACCGCGGCGCGACCCGGTCCACCTCGCACGGCCACCTCATGACCGGTCACCTCGTGGCGATGGGCGCGGCCATGACCTGGATGGTCGCCACCATGTCGCTGCTGATGGGCCCCGCGAGCCCGGACGGCTCCGGTCACTCGCACCACGGCGCGCCCAGCGACACCGCCGCGGCGGCTGGATCGGACGTTCCCGTGCCCCCGGCACCGGGCTGGGTGGTCGCGGTGACCATCGCGTTCGCCGTCCTGTTCGCGATCGCAGGCTGCTCGTGGGCGGTCCGTGCCGTGCGTGCGGGCGGACCGGCCGCCGAGCCGGAGACACCCAGCGGCACCGTGGCGACCCGCACCGGACTCGTGACGCCGGCCCGCGTCTCGGCCCGCACCTCCGCCCGCGTCGATGGGCTGTGCCACTCCCTGATGAGCCTCGGCATGGCCGGGATGCTCGTCGCGATGCTCTGAGCGCCCGACCCGCCAGGCCACCCCTCCCCCACAGACGCACCCGGTCCCCACCGAGAGGACGGCCCCGTGTCCGAACAAGTGCACCCGCCGATCGCGCGGACCGAACTCAGTGAACCCGCCGGGCCACCCGTCCTGCCCGGGCGGGCCCGGGGCTCGTGGTGGTGGTCCGACCTGCGGCCCCTCGTCCTGCGCCTGCACTTCTACGTCGGCGTGTTCGTGGGACCGTTCATCCTGGTGGCCGCGGTGACCGGTCTGCTGTACACGATCACCCCGCAGCTGGACCAGCTGCTCTACCGGGACGCGCTGCAGGTGCCCGTCGGGACGACCCAGCTCGACCTGAGTGACCAGGTGACCGCCGCCGCGGCCGCGGTCCCGGACGGCACGATCACCGAGATCCGCCCGCCGATCGCCCCGGACTCGACGACCCGGATCACCTTCACCGCGCCCGGTGTGGCCGAGGACTACACCCGCACCGCGTTCGTCGACCCCTACACCGGCGAGGTCCGCGCGGTCCTCGACACCTTCGGCGAGTGGCTCCCGGCGCGGGCGTGGATCGACGCCCTGCACCGCACCCTGCACCTCGGGGACTTCGGCCGCGTCTACTCCGAGCTGGCCGCGAGCTGGCTGTGGGTGCTCGCGCTCTCCGGCACCGCGGCCTGGGCCGTGCGGCGCCGCCGCCGCGCCCGGGTCCGGCGGACCCTGCTCCCGGAGCGCTCCGCCACCGGCCGCGCCCGCACCCGTTCCTGGCACGGTTCGGCCGGGCTCTGGCTCGCGGTGGGCATGCTCGTGCTGTCCGCGACCGGGCTGACGTGGTCGAATTTCGCCGGTGCCAACGTGTCCGCGTTGCGCGCCGAACTGAACTGGACGACACCGCAGACCGACCAGGCACTGCCCACCGGCTCCGGCACGACCGCGGTCACCGACCCGGCCGAGGTCGGCGCGACAGCGGACCGGGTGCTCGCGGCCGCACGCGCGGCGGGATTGACCGACCCGGTGGCGATCGTCCCGGCCGCCGAGGACGGCCAGGCCTGGCAGGTGAAGCAGATCAAGCGGTCGTTGCCGCTGAAGCAGGACGCGATGGCCATCGACCCGGCCACCGGCGAAGTGCTCGACACGGTCCGCTTCGCCGACTGGCCACTCATGGCACAGGCCGCCACGGCGGGCATTTCCCTGCACATGGGGATCCTCTTCGGCATCACCAACCAGATTCTGTTGATCGTGCTGGCGGTGGGGATCATCGCCGTCGTCCTGTGGGGCTACCGGATGTGGTGGCAGCGCAGGCCATCCCGCCCTGGCACGACCACCCCGGCCGGAACACAACGCCCGAGCGCCACAGCGATCGGCGTGACCGGCGTGGTGGCCATCGGGCTCGGCGTCTTCTTCCCCGTGCTCGGGGTCTCGCTACTGGCCTTCCTCGCCCTCGACGCGGCACGCCAGCAACTACGCGGCGCGGCTCACCGGCGGAAGGACGAAGAACCTCTCGACGACACCACGGCAACCGCGAAGATGGCTGAGTAGCGCGACATCCACTGTCACGGGCACTACACCTCGTCGTCGGCGCGGTCCTGGTGGTCGCCATCGTCGACGGCCTTCCCGGCGTCCTCGGCCGCGCGGCACCGCGCTCGTACCCGTTCGGCGTCATCGGGTCGGCCGTACCGGTCGAACAGTTCGGCCGCCTCTCGCCAGCTGTCCAGTGCTTCCGCGGTGCGGCCCACGTGGTGCAGGCAGGAGGCGAGCGTGTCCAGCGCCGGGGCGACCGACTCGGCGATGTTGCCGACCGTGCGTCCGAGCGCGATCGCCTCGCGGCAGATCGCCATCGCCTGTTCGTGGTCGCCGAGCCTGGCCCATGCGCAGGCGACGTTGTAAACCGCCCAGGCCTCGCCGTGTCTGTCTCCGGCGAGGCGCCGCAGGCGCAGCCCGCGGCGGCAATGATCCAGCGCCGGTTCGTGGCGCCCCAACGCCATGCAGGCTTCGCCGAGGTTGCCGTGGATGACCGCCTCGAGGCGGGCGGAGTTCAGGTCGCGGCTCAGCGACAGCGCTTCGCTCAGCATGTCGAGCGCGTCCTCGTACCGTTCCTGTCGGATGGCGAGAAGCCCGATGTCGTTCAGCGTCCAGGCGTGGAGGGCACGGTCGCCGTGCGCTTCGGCCAGAATCCGGGCCTGTTCGAAGGCGTCCTGGGCGCTGCCCCACCGTTTGAGTTCGGTGTACGTGCCTGCGCGCCGGACATGGAAATACACCTTCGCCAGCGCATCGACGTGCTCGGCCGCGACGATATGCTCGTTTCACCGTTGTCACCATTTCAACCGATTTCCGGGCGAGTGGCCGACGCAGTCGCTCATCTCGGCGACCTCCATGGCGCCGCAGGCGATGCCGATCCGGCCGCACGCCCAAGATCACGCAGGCACGGACTCGCTGTGCGGCCGGTGAACCGGACGTTGCGACATGGGGGTGGATGGCTGATGTCAGCAGAGAAGCGCAGGCACGTCGGATCGGCGGCTCCGAGGCGGGAGGATGCCCGGCTCATCACCGGCCGGGGGCGGTTCGTCGACGGCGTGCGGTTGCCGGGCTCGGCGCACGCGGTGGTGCTTCGCAGCGAGGTTCCCCACGGTCGCGTACGCGGTTGCGATGTCGAGAAAGCGCGCGCCGCGGCCGGGGTCGTGGACGTGATCACGGTCGAGGACGCGCGTGGAATGGAGCTGCCGTGCGGCGGTCTGGGGCCGGACCGGCCGACCCACTACCCGGTGCTGGCCGACACCGTGCGCTACGTCGGACAGCCGATCGCGGTGGTGGTGGCCGAGACCGCGGAGGCCGCGCACGACGCCGCTGCCCTGGTCGACGTCGACATCGAGCCGTTGCCCGCGGTGGTGGGGCTGGAGACGGCGATGGCACCGGGCGCCGCCCTGCTCTACCCCGAGTGGGAGACCAACGTGGGCACCGACTTCCCGCTGGGTGACGCGGAGGCGGCCACGACGGTCGCCGAGCATGTCGTGGAAATGACGTTCCGGCTCGCGCGGGTCGCGCCGCGGCCGATCGAGCCGCGTGGCGTGGTGGCCGACTACGACGGCGAGACGCTGACTGTTCGAACGGGGACCCAGGCGCCGCACTTCGTGCGTGACCATCTGGCCGTGGCGCTGGGTCTTCCGGTCAACGCGGTGCGCGTCCTCGGCTGTGACGTCGGTGGCGGGTTCGGGGCCAAGGAACACGTCTACCCGGATGAGGTGTTGATCTGCCTGGCCGCGGTCCGGCTGCGCGGGCCCGTCCGCTGGAGTGAGGCACCCGGCGACCACCTGGCCGCCACGCTGCACGCGCGCGACGCGACCCATCGCGGACGCCTCGCGCTGGACGCGGACGGCCGGTTCGTCGCGCTCCACTGCGACATCATCGGTGATCTCGGCGCCCACGCGTCGAACGCCGGTGCCGGCCCGCTCGTGGTGTCGGCGGTGATGTCACCCGGCCCGTACCGGTTCGACACGGTGGGCGCGCGCGTGCGTGGGGTGGTCACGACGACCACCCCGACCGGGTCGTACCGGGGTTTCGGTCAGCCGGAGGTCACCTGGACGCGTGAACGGCTCATCGACGAGGCCGCCCGCAGGCTCGGCGTGGACCCGGTCGACCTGCGACTGCGCAACATGCTCGACGCGCACGAGCGCCCGGTCAGTACGGGCATGGGACAGGAGTACGACTCCGGTGACTACGCCGCAGGCCTGCGGACGCTACGCGACCAGGTGCGGAGCGGGCACGTCGAGGACGGGCGCAGGCGCGGCATCGGGTTCTCCTGCCACGTCGAGATGACCGGCGTGGGGCCTTCCATGGTCATGAAGGCCGAAGGTTACCTGGCGGGCGGCTTCGAGAACGCGGTCGTGCGCATGGAACCGGACGCCTCCGTCACCGTCCACACCGGACTGACCGGCATGGGGCAGGGCATCGAGACCACGCTCGCGCAGGTGGCCGCCGACGAACTGGGCGTCCCGCTGGACCACGTGCGGGTCGTGCTGGGCGACACCGCGGTGACGCCGTACTCGCCCATCGGCTCGATAGCGAGCCGGTCCCTCGCGGTCGGGGGCGGGGCGGTCATCCACGCGGCGACCGCCTTGCGTGACAAGCTGTTCACGATCGCCGCGCACCGCCTCGAGGTCGCGCCCGGCGACCTGGAGATCGCGGACGGAACCGTTCGGGTCCACGGTGTGCCGGGCGCCGAGGTCGCTCTCGCCGACCTCGCGACCTCCGCGTGGCGCGGCTGGGACCTCCCGGACGGGGTGCGGCCCGGCCTCGACGAGCAGGCCACCTACGACCCGCCCGCCTACCTGTACTCCTCTGGCGCTCACGCCGCGGCCGTGGCGGTCGACCCGTTGACCGGTGCGGTCGAGATCGAGGGGTACTGGGTCGTCAACGACTCCGGCGTCCTGGTCAACCCGGCGATCGTCGACGGGCAGCTCCGCGGCGGAGTCGTGCAGGGCATCGGCATGGCGCTGTACGAACAGGTCAGCTACTCCCCGGACGGCCAGCCCTCCGCCTTCTACGACCTGCCCACCGCTGTGGAAGCGCCGAACATCGACATCGTCCACCACCAGACACCGTCCCCGGTGACACCAGGCGGGACGAAGGGCGTCGGCGAGTCCGGCACCATCAGCTCACCCGCCGCCGTGGGCAACGCGATCGCCGCCGCCCTGCCGGAGATCGCCGATCGGATCACCGCCACACCGCTCACACCGCGATTCCTCCACCGCACGTTGACCGACCGGAACCGATGAGGAACGCGACTTCGGCGCGCTGCACACTCACGAGCCGAGCAGCACGACCCGCGCCGGGGCGGTGAACGAGCCGAGCGGGCTGTCGACGAGCTGGGCGTGGGCGAGGTGGCTGACGGCGAACGTCATCTCCTAGCCGTCGGCCGAGGCCCGCCGGGTGTCGGCCGACATGGCGCCTGCGATGGCGATCAGCGCGTGCAGCGGCCGTACGGTGCCCGCGGCGAGCAGGTCGCGCACGGTGGCCGCGGCGGCGCGTACGTCGTCCGGGCGCGACAGGTCGCAGCCGATGTGGGCCGTGTCACGGGCAGCGGCCGATCACGGTGTGCCACGATCGGTTGTGGTAGCCCGTCGGGAGGGAGCCCCATGAGCACGTCGGGAGCGGTGTCGGCAGGCCGGGTGGTCAACACCGACCGCTACCCCCTGTCCGAGCCGGGCGGGCCGGGCTGGCGGGCCGTCGTCGACAGCACGCGTGCCGAACTGGCGGCGGTCGGCTGCAGCGTGCTTCCCGAGTTCGTCAGGCCGCAGCTGCTCACGGCGCTGCGGGAGGAATGCGCGCGGATCGCCCCGCTGGCGCACAGCGAGGTCGAGCGCGTCAACGCGTACAACATCGCCGTCGACACGCCGCTACCGGACGGCCATCCGGCTCGCCGGGTCATGGAACGCGGGAACGCCTTCGTCGCTCGCGACCACATCCCGGCGACCACGGTCATCCATCAGCTCTACACCAGCCCGGTGTTCCAGCGCTTCGTCGCCGACTGCTTCGCACTGCACGAGCTGCACGAGCTCGCCGATCCGCTGTCCGGCCTGACCCTCAACGTGATCGCACCGGGTCGCGCCCACCCGTGGCACTTCGACACCAACGAGTTCACCGTCAGCATGCTGACCCAGCCCGCCGACGACGGCGGCGTGTTCGAGTACTGCCCGAACATCCGCTCCGCCGACGCGGAGAACTTCGATGACGTCGACGCCGTGCTCGCCGGCCGCGGCGACCACCTCGTCCGCCAGCTCGAGCTACGCCCTGGCGACCTGCAGCTGTTCCGCGGCCGGTTCTCGCTGCACCGGGTCAGCACCGTGCGCGGCGCCGTTGCCCGGCACACGGCGATCTTCGCCTACAGCGACCGACCCGGCGTGATCGGCAGCGCGGAACGGACCAGGCAGCTCTTCGGCCGGGTGAGACCCGAGCACACGAGAGGCCAGACCGTCCGAGGCGACCATCTGCTCGACTAGCGGGGGAACTGAAGCGTGCACTTCGATACGACTGGCAAGGTTTCCTTCGAACACGTCTACACCGAACCGGATCCCCGCCCCTACTTCGCCGCCCTGCGCGAGTTCGACTACCAACTGCCGCAGCTGGCCAAGCCGTACTTCGCGGAGCTGATCGCGGGGTGTCAGCAGCCGACCGTGCTGGATGTCGGCTGCTCCTATGGCGTCAACGCCGCGCTGTACCGTTTCGACACGACGATGGACGAGCTCTACGAGCACTACGCGAACGCGGAGGCGGCCGGGATGGACCGCGCCGAGCTGATCGCAGGCGACCGGGCGCGGGTCGCACACGATCAGGTCGGCGGCGTCCGGTTCATCGGGCTGGACACCTCGGCACCGGCGTTGGAGTACGCCCGCGCGGCCGGTTTCATCGACGTGGCGATCCACGCGGACCTCGAACGGGACGTGCCGACCGAGCAGCAGAGCGCCCTGCTGGCAGAGGCGGACCTGGTGGTCTCGACCGGCTGCGTCGGCTACGTCACCGAACGGACCATCGCCCGCGTCGCGGACCTTCCCGGTGGGCGCAGGCCCGTGATGGCGCACTTCGTGCTGCGCATGTTCTCCTACGAGCCGATCGCGAAAAGCCTCGCCGACCTCGGCTACGAGACGGTCGGCGTCGAGGGCCTGTTCAAGCAGCGCCGGTTCGTCTCCGAGCAGGAGCAGGCACAGATCCTGGACGCGGTCGGCGCCACCGGGGCCGAACCGCACGACCTGGAGACCGAGGGCTGGCTCTGCGCACAGCTCTACCTTTCCCGGCCCATGGAAACTATCGAACGCACCGAAACCCGAGGATGACCGTGACGATCAGCGAAAGTACGTTCGGCAACGAGGCGCACCTTCCCCGGGTGCCGGTACCCAGCCTCGCCGAGAGCTGCGAGCGATTCCTCGAGTGGTCGGCACCGTTGCTCACGGACCCCCAACGGGAGGAGACCGAAGCGGCGGTGGCGGCGTTCCTGGCGGAGGACAGCCCGGCCCACGCGCTGCAGGCGGCCCTGGAGCGGTACGACGAACAGCCGGGAGTGCACAGCTGGCTGGACGACTTCTGGGCCTACCGCTACCTCGGTCGCCGCGACCGGATCGCGCTCAACGCCAACTTCTTCTTCCTGTTTCACGACTCCGAAGACGAGCACGAGGAACAGGTGGAGCGGGCGGCCGGGCTCGTCGCAGGAACCGTGGACTACAAGCTGCGGCTCGACGACGAGGAGATCCCGCCGGTCACCCTGCGCGGACAGCCGCTGTCCATGGCACAGCAGCGATTCCTGTTCTCCACCACCCGGATCCCCGGCGCCGAACAGGACACCGTCCGCGCACCGTACAGCGCGGACGCGCCGGGTCCCTCGACGGCCCGGCACATCGTGGTGTTCCACCGGAGCACCATGTTCCGGCTGGCGGTGCTCGCCGAGGACGGCAGGCCCTACGGGCGCGACGACATCGCCGACGCCCTGCGCGCGATCATCAAGTCGGACGCGACGGTGGACGACCCGTCGACCGCCGTCGGCCATCTGACCACGATGGCGCGCGCGGAGTGGGCGACCACCAGGGAATCCCTGCGCGAAGCGGGCAACGCCGAGGCACTCGAGGAGATCGAGACCGCGCTGTTCTGCCTGTGCCTCGACGAGAACACCCCCGGGAACACCGAGCAGGCATGTGACCAGTTGCTCCACGGCAACAGCGGGAACAGGTGGTTCGACAAGTCCCTCTCCCTGATCGTGTTCGCCGACGGCAGCGCGGGGATCAACCTCGAGCACTGTGGTCTGGACGGGACAACCGTCCTCGCCTACGTGGACACCCTGTTCGACACGACACCGTCCGCCCGGCCTGCCGCGCACGGTCTCCCCCCGGCCACGCCCATCGAGTTCACCCTCGACGACGTGCTGCGCGCGAAGGCCCGCGCGGCCGCCGAGTCGTTCGCCGCGTACGCGGCCGCCACGGCGACGACCACACTGTCCTTTCCGGACTTCGGTGCGAACACCGCGAAACAGCTCGGCATGTCGCCGGACGCGTTCGTACAGATGGCTTACCAGCTCGCCCACCGGCGGGCCAAGGGACTCACCGGCGCCACCTACGAGTCCATCGCCACCCGCCAGTTCCGGCACGGCCGCACCGAGGCGATGCGCGTCGTCACCCCCGAGGTGCTGGACTTCGTGTCCACAATGGACCTGTCAGGCGATCCGGCCGCCCGCCGGACCGCCTTCCGGGCCGCGGCCGCGAAACACGTCGCCCGCGCGAAGGAGTGCCAGGCAGGCGCGGCACCCGAGCAACACCTGTGGGAACTGCAACGGATCGCCGGTGACACCGAGCCGCACGCGCTCTACCGCAGCCCAGGCTGGCTCGTCATGCGCGACGACTTCCTCAGCACCAGCTCGGCACCGTCGGCGAACATCCAGTACTTCGGGTTCGGATCGACCAGCCCGCAGTGCATCGGGGTGGCGTACGTGCTGCTGGCCGACTCCCTGAACATCTACCTGAGCACGCCGCGCCACGTGGCAGACCAGATGCACACCTTCGCCAGGGAGCTGACCACCGCGATGCGCGAACTCCGGGAGCTGCTCGAAGCGGCCTGACCCGGGTGCGTGCCCTGAAAGACGCTTTCGGGACACTCAACGTCCTGAAAGCGTCTTTCCGGACATGATCGCGCTCAGCCGATGAAGCCCTTGTCCCGCAGCCAGTCGGCCGCGACCTTCTCCGGCGCGGCGCCCTCGACGCTGACCTGTTCGTTCAGCGCGAGCAGCGTCTTGTCGTCGAGTGCCTCGGCGATCGGGGTGAAGACGTCCTCGAGGCCGGGGTACTTCGTCGCGAGTTCGGTGCGGATCGTGATCGCCGGGTTGTAGATCGGGAAGAACGACTTGTCGTCCTCCAGCACGATCAGGTCCTGCGCGGGGATCCGGCCGTCGGTGGACGCCACCGAGCCGAAGTCGCAGGTCTTTCCCGAACCGACCTCGGTGTAGACGACGGCGTCGTTGACCTCGTGCCGCTGCGCGTCGGGCAGCGTGAAGCCATACATGGCGGTCAGGCCGGGGAGCCCGTCGTCACGGCTGTTGAACTCCGGGCCCATGCACGTCGATGCCGCCTCCGGGTTGGACTTCGCCAGCTCCGCGTAGTCCGAGATCGTCGTGACGCCGTGCTCCTCGGCCGCCGCGCGGTTGGCGGCGATGGCGTAGGTGTCGTTGCCGGGAGCACGCGCCCACCAGGTGACGTCGTTCTCGGCGTCGAGCGTCTTGACCTTGTCGAACAACTGCTCCGGATCGGTCACCCGTTCGGTCTGCTTCAGGAAGGAGACCCAGGCGGTGCCGGTGTACTCCCAGTACAGGTCGATCTGACCGGTGACGAGCGACTGACGCACGGCGTCCGTCCCGGTGATGTTCGTCTGGTCCACCGGATCGGCGCCGGCGGCCTGCAGGGTGAGGATCGCGATCTGGCCGAGCACCAGCTGTTCGTCGAACTCCTTCGACCCGACCGTGATCGTGACTCCGTCGAGCGCGTCGATCTTCTCGATGGAGCCTGCGCCTGCCTCGGCTTTGGTGGGCTCGTCCTCGATCGTGCAGCCTGCGGCCAGCACCGCGAGGCTGACGAGGGCGGCGACTGTGGAAAGGCCGCGCATGGGAGTTCCTCCTCGAATCGTGGAGCTTGCGGGTCAGATTCCCTTGGGTCGCAAGGACGTCTCGGCCAGCAGGCCGAGCCAGTCGGCGAGCAGGGCGAGCGCGGCCACCAGCACCCCGAAGGTGACGCTGATGACCGGCCGGTTCAGGGTGAGTCCGGTGAACAGGCCCTCCCCGAGCCCGCCGCCGTCGATGAGCGCGGCCAGGGGTGCGCTCGCGACGGTCAGCACCAGGGCGGTGCGAACACCGGCGAGGATGACCGGCACGGCGAGCGGCAGTTCGACCGTGAACAGCACCGCGAGCCGCGACAGCCCCATCCCGCGAGCGGCCTCGGTGAGCACCGGGTCGACGCCCTCGATGCCGACCATCGTGTTGCGGAGCACCGGCAGCACGGCGTAGGCGACCAGCGCGATCACCGCGGTGCCGACACCGATGCTGATCACGAGGGCGAGCAGGACGATCAGACCGATGGACGGGATGGCCTGCCCGAGATTTCCCAGGCTCAGCACCACCAGCCGCCCGGCCCGGCTGCGCGAGAGCGAGACCGCGATGCCGAGCGGAATCGCGATGGCGATGGTGAGCGCGGTACAGATCAACGTCAGCTCGACGTGCTCGAGCACCTGGGACCCGATCACCTCGCCGTTGACGTTCCGCGCCTCGATCGAGTCGAGCTGCTGGCTCCCCGCCCACCACCACAACACCAGCAGGCCGGCCCCGATCAGCGCGGGCCGCACCAGCAGACCCGCCCGGCCCGTTCCACGCGCCGCCCTGGCCGGGCGCTGCGCCGTGACCGGTGCCGTCATGGGTTCCCGGCTTTACCCGCGGCCGCACCCATCACCGTCTGCAGGTGCAGCGAGCCGAGCACCTCGGCGTCGTCGCCGAAGTCGCCGGTGACCAGTACGACGTCGCTGCCCTCGCCGAGCATCAGGTCGAGCGCGTCGCGCACCGTCGCATCGACCACGATGCGCGGCAGTCCCCCGACGCGCGGTGCCGGTGCCAGCTCGACGTCGCGCAGCCGCAGCAATGCCAGCTTCTTCAGCTGTCCCCCGGCGCCGATGAAACTGGCGACGTAGTCGTCGGCGGGGGCGGCCAGGATCGCCTCCGGCGTGTCGTACTGGGCGATCACCGACCGCGGCCGGAGCACGGCGATCCGGTCACCCATCTTGAGCGCCTCGTCGAAGTCGTGGGTGACGAACACGATGGTCTTGCGGACCTCGCGTTGGAGGCGCAGGAACTCGTTCTGCAGGTGGTCCCTGGTGATCGGGTCGGTCGCGCCGAACGGCTCGTCCATGAGCATCACCGGCGGATCCGCCGCGAGCGCCCTGGCGACACCGACCCGCTGCTGCTGACCGCCGGAGAGCTCACGGGGGTAGCGCCGCGCGTAGTCCGCGGGCAGGCCGACCAGTTCCAGCAGCTCGGCGACCCTGGCCCGGACCCGGGAGCGGCTCCAGCCCAGCCGCTTCGGCAGCAGGCCGATGTTGTCCTCGATCCGCTTGTGCGGGAACAGGCCGATCTGCTGGATGACGTAGCCGATGTCGCGCCGGTGCTGGTCGGGATCGAGCGTGAGCACGTCGGTGCCGCCGATCGTGATCGTGCCCGAGGTCGGCTCGATCAGCCGGTTGATCATCTTCATGGTCGTGGTCTTGCCGCAGCCCGACGGTCCGACCAGGACGACGACCTCGCCGGCGGGAATCACCATCGACACCGCTTCGACGGCGGGCTCCGCCTGACCGGGATAGCGCTTCGTGACGTCGGTGAGCTCGATGGTCTCGCCGGGGCGGCCGGTGATGGATTCAGGCACGTAGCCCCCGTGAGGTCGTCAACCTGGCGACGCCGGCCAGGGCCAGGTCGAACAGGAGAGCGAGCACGACGATGCCGAGTGTGCCGGTGAGCACCTGGTTGAGTGAGTTGGCGCCGCCGAACCGGCCGAGCCCGTTGAAGATCTGGTTGCCCAGTCCGGGGCCCTGCACCCAGGCGCCGATGGCCGCGATCCCGATGATGATCTGCGTGGAGACCCGGACCCCGGCGAAGATCACCGGCCAGGCCAGCGGGAGCCGGAGGTCCCAGAGCACCCGGGTCCTGCTGAGGCCCATGCCGCGCCCCGCCTCCACGACGGCCGGGTCCACCTCCTGCAGGCCCACGATCGTGTTCCTGGTGATCGGCAGCAACGCGTAGACCACCAGCGCCACGAGCACCGGCAGCACGCCAAGACCGAACGGTGCGATGAGCACGCCGAGCAGCGCGACCGACGGGATGGTCAGGAAGGCGCCGGTGGTGGTCGTGGCCAGAGCCGCGAGCGTCGAGTGCCGGTAGGTGAGCATGCCGAGTCCCACACCGATGACCACCGCGATCGCGACCGCGCCCAGTGTCACGTCGAAGTGCAGGATCGTGTCGTTGACGATCGTGATCCAGTTCTCGCGCACGTACTCCGCAAAGGTCACCACCGCCTCCTCACATCGCGCAGGTGATCGAACACTATCAGCGAGCCACCGAGCAGGCGTGATTACCGACGGCTCCCCCGCCAGCACGAACAGCTCCCGCGCGCGTCCGAGAAGGTCGCGGACACCGGCACGCGAACGTCGGCAGGAGATGTCGGCAACCACCGAGTTGCTCACCCTGGGCGATTTCTCACACACTGACAGCAACCGTCAGGAGCGCGCTCATGAGCCACGACTCGACGACTGTCATCGCATCCCCTGCCCCGGTTGCCCGGCGAACCCGGCTGGGACGTCAACCCACGGTCCTCGCCCTGCTGGCCGCGGTCATCGCGGTGGACCAGCTCACCAAAGGGTGGGCCTGGCGGCACTCCCCTCTCGCGAAGATCAACTACGGCGGCAACGTCTTCGTCGGGGACACGGTCAGCCGGTGGTACGCCGACCCGGTCACCGGTGCGCTGCTCGACCTGGTGGACTTCGGCGTGCTGACCGCCGCTGTGATCATCCTGCTCCGCCGCCGGCTGCCCGCACTCGTCGTCGTTCCCGGCGCCCTGATGGTGGGTGGCTGGATCAGCAACCTGCTGGACCGGCTGGGACTGCACCACCTGACCGCCCCGGGCAGTGTGCGCGGGGCGGTCGACTTCATTCCACTCGGCTCGATCCGCTACAACGTGGCGGACGTGTTCATCGTCGTCGGGACGCTGCTGTTCATGCTCGCGCTGACCGCGCGCGCCTGGACCACCAACCGGTCCGCGACGGCGTCCCCTCCCCCGTCGACAGGGCACCGGCGGCGTCAGGCATGGCTGTCGGGGATCGCCTCTGCCGTGTGCCTGGTCGTTGTCGTCGGGTTCGGCGCGGTCAACTACGGCGGGGTGACCACGCCGGCTCCGACCTCGGTACCCACCATCATCCGATAGCGGCGCCACCGTGCGCGAACCGATTCCGGGGCGCACTCGTGAAAGTTTCGGAATGACACTCCCTTGGCGATCCGAATGCGAAACTTTCGGCTCGGCCAGCGAACGACACATCGTTTCCACGCACGTCGTTCTTCATCATGAGCGCGCTCACAAAGACGAGACGGAGTGAGTCGCGAGCGAGTCGGGTTCATGTCGAGCGAGCCGCATAATCCCAGGTAGAGATCGTTGCGTGAATGATCGGCGACGACCACCGGGCGATACCACCCTGCATTAGCGCTCACAATGAAATGCGCGGGAACATTGACTTCGCGGCGACCGGCTCGCTACCTTCGGCACGGAGGGCACCACTTGGCGAGCGCGCGATGACGCGATACCTGCCGCCGTGTTGTCGACCCTGTGGACAATGATGTCGAAGGGAATGCGCGATGTTTCGAAACAATCCGAGAACCCCGATCGCGGCGGTGGTGTGCCTCGCGGTCGGGTTGATGGTCGCGGGGCTGGTGTCGGTGTTCGCGGGCACCGCGCAGGCGGCGGCGTCGACGCTGGGGGCCGCGGCCGCGCAGTCGGGCCGCTACTTCGGGACGGCGGTCGCGGCAGGCAAGCTGGGCGACAGCACGTACTCCACGATCCTGCGGCGTGAGTTCAACAGCATCACGGCGGAGAACGAGATGAAGTGGGACGCGACCGAGCCGTCCCGCAACTCCTTCAACTACGGCAACGGGGACCGGATCGCCAGTCAGGCTCGCAGCCAGGGGGCGGCCTTGCGCGGGCACGCCCTGTTGTGGCACCAGCAGCAGCCGGGTTGGGCGCAGGGCCTGTCCGGCAGTGATCTGCGTTCGGCGATGATGAACCACGTCACCCAGGTCGCCACGCACTACCGCGGTCAGATCCACTCGTGGGACGTGGTGAACGAGGCGTTCGCCGACGGCAACAGCGGCGCCCGGCGCGACTCGAACCTGCAGCGCACCGGCAACGACTGGATCGAGGCCGCGTTCCGCGCCGCGCGCTCCGCCGACCCGACCGCGAAGCTCTGCTACAACGACTACAACACCGACGGCATCAACGCGAAGAGCACCGGCATCTACAACATGGTCGCCGACTTCAAGAACCGCGGTGTGCCGATCGACTGCGTCGGGTTCCAGTCCCACCTGAGCAACTCCGTCCCTGGCGACTACCAGGCCAACCTGCAGCGCTTCGCCGCCCTCGGCGTCGACGTGCAGATCACCGAGCTGGACATCTCCGGGTCGAACCAGGCGGCCGTGTACGCGAGCGTCACCCGCTCCTGCCTCGCCGTGCCCCGGTGCACGGGGATCACGGTGTGGGGCATCCGGGACAGCGACTCGTGGCGGCAGGGCGAGAACCCGCTGCTGTTCGACAACAACGGCAACAAGAAGGCCGCCTACAACTCCGTGCTGGACGTCCTCAACAGTGCCGACCCCGACCCCGACCCCGATCCGCCTGCCGGTTCCGGCGAGCTGCGCTCGGTCGGGGCGGACCGCTGCGTGGACGTGCCGAACGCGACCACCAGCAACGGGACACAGGTACAGCTGTGGGACTGCCACGGCCAGTCCAACCAGCAGTGGACCTACACGGCGAGCAAGCAGCTGACCGTCTACGGCAGCAAGTGCCTCGGCGCGAGCGGGCGGGGCACGACCAACGGCACCGCGGTGGTCATCTGGGACTGCGACGGTGACTCGAACCAGCAGTGGAACCTCAACGCGAACGGCACCATCACCAACGCCCAGTCGGGGCTGTGCCTCGACGCCGTCGGCGCGGGCACGGCCAACGGCACGCGGATCCAGCTGTACTCGTGTACGGCGGGTGCGAACCAGCGGTGGACCGGTCTCGAGCCAGACGGTGGCAGCACCAGATGAGCGCGGCGCGGGCCTCGATCCGAGGCCCGCGCTCCCCTGACCGACCGACCATGGATGTGACCGGCATGTGGCGAGCCATCGGGGTTCGCCGACGAGGAAGCCTGGATGGGGCCGTGGCTGGCGTCGTTCGGGTTCGTCGTGATCGGGGTGGAGACCAACGGCCTCACCGACTTCGACACCGCCCGCGGCACCCAGCTGCCGGCCGCGCTGGACTACCTCACGCAAGTGCCCGTACGTGCCGCCCGGCGGCGAGACACCGCCGACGCCGAGGGCGCTCGTCGCTTTCAGGCCAGGGACTCGGCGAGGACGTTGTCGATGGACCACAGGTGCGCCGGGTCGCCGCCGACGATCGGGAGCATGCGGGTCGCGTGGTCCTTCAGCGCGGTCGCGTAGTCCACGCGGCCGGCCACCAGGGCGGCCGTGCTCTCGACGATCTCGTCCAGGTCCGCCTCCAGCCGGGTGCGGCTCATGCTCGGCGACCGTTCGCCGTCGTCGTCGACCACCGGCGGATCGGCCGTCATCAGTGTGTAGCAGGGGAAGCGGCTGACATCCGGGATGACCGTGTGGAACGGGACACCGTTGAAGAAGTACTCCGGCCAGCGGTTGCCGCCGATCGTCAGCCACGGGGTGCCGGCCGCGAGCGCGATCATGCCGAACCCGGAGTGCGGCGAGACCAGCACGTCGCACGCGGCGACCGCGGCCAGCTGTGCCGTCAGCGGCTCGTCCACGAGGTCGATCGCGTTCGGTGTCACCGCCAGCATCCGGTCCAGCTCGGCGCGGGTGACCGACGTCGAGGTCCGTGCGTCCGCGCGGAGCTTGCCCACCAGGCAGAACGTCGCGGCCGGGAACCGTAGCGCGAGCGCGTCGAGGACGAGTTCCCACGACGCGACCGACGGGTAGAAGGACCGAGGGGCGCTGCCTGCCGGCAGGATCGCGATCCTCGGCCCCTCCCCCGCGAACCGCGTGTGGTCCGGCTGCACCGCGAGGCGCCAGTGCTCGCCTGGCGAGTACGGGACCGGCTTCCGGAAGCCGGCGAACCCCTTCTGCCCGGAGAAGTGCGCGGTGCTCGCGTCGAACCACGAGGCCAGCCCCGGGAAGATCGCGCGCTGTGCCGGATCGGCACCCCGGAAGTCCGACACCACCGCGTCCCAGGTGGACGGCACACCGGCGAGCGCCGCCGAGTGGTCCGCCGCGCCGTCGAAGATGTCCACCGGGACCGGGTACGTCTCCTCGACGAAGTCCGCGTACCGGGTCAGCTCGGTGGCGGTGTTCTCGATGAGCGTCACCGATATCCGGCGCGACGGATCGGCGGCGTGGTAGCCGTTCGCATAGTGCAAGGCCTCCACCACGTGGCCGATCTGCTGGCAGTACACGAAATTGACGAGCAACCGGTCAGACACCGCGTGAGCGTCCCCTACTCCACACCG
This sequence comes from Actinophytocola algeriensis, assembly GCF_014203735.1. Classification (GTDB taxonomy): domain Bacteria; phylum Actinomycetota; class Actinomycetes; order Mycobacteriales; family Pseudonocardiaceae; genus Actinophytocola; species Actinophytocola algeriensis. Next base: position 1,062,338 of record NZ_JACHJQ010000002.1, read on the forward strand.
CCACGCAACCCGGTTACGTAGCCAGGTGCCACCACCCGTACCGCGGTGGTTGTACGCCGCCGCCGGGCTACCGCAAGGGTTTGTCACCGCGCGGTGGACGCGGCCGGCAACAACGTGCGGCTACCGTCCTGCGACCATGAGCAACGACCGTGGTGTGTTCGCCGGCATGGACGCCGACGCGCGGCGGCGTGAGCTCGACGACGCCGTCGAGCTCGCCACCCGCCGGAGCGAGGTGTTCGGCGAGGCCAACCGGCGGATCGACGCCATCACCGTCACCGAGCGTTCCCCGGATGGAGCCGTGGAGGTGGCGGTCGGCGCGGATGGCAACGTCCTGGGGGTGCGTTGCACCGAGCTGGTGCGCGCCATGCCACCGCACCAGCTCGCCGCCGTCTTCCTGCGGTGCGCGCAGACCGCGCAGGCCGGGGTGGCCGACCGCGTGGCGGAAACGTTGCTGGCCGTCGCGCCCGGGGACCCACTCACCGACGAGCTGGTGGCCAACGCGCGCAAGGCGTTCCCGGCGCCGCGGCCAGAGCAGGCAGCGGACGCCTCCGGGCCGCGGTACCTGGACATCGGCGGCATCGCGGACGACGGCCCCCAGGGGCCACGGATGACGGCGCGCCGCCCGGTGCGCCGGCGACCCGACGACGACCCGGGCGACTGGGCAGGCCGGTCGGTCCTGTCCTGAGCCGCGCACACCACGAGAAGGGCACCGATGGCACCGCCGAAGGACTTCACGATCAGGCCGGACGAGCTGTACGCGCACGCCCGCGCGGTGGCGCAGATGCAGCACCCGTTCGACTACCTCCGCGGCGCCGCGAAGGCCGCCAGCCCCGGCGGGATCAACATGGCGTTCGGCTTGTACTGCCAGCCGTTCGGGGCGGCGGTGACCGGCGTGCAGAACTACGCCGAGGACACGATAGCGAAGCTCTCCACCTCAGTGGACGACGCGACGCAGCAGCTCATCGAGGCCGTCGGCACCTATGTCCACTCCGACAAGATGACGGTGCGGGAGCTGCGTGCGATCGGCGCCGAACTGCCGTCGAACGCACCCAACGACTTCATCAAGAGCGGCACCAGGTGGGACTGGAAGAACTACAACCCGGTCGACGGCGGCCCGTTCACCAACATGAACCACGACAACTGGGCCAAGGGCAGCGGCGTGGTCGGTGACGTCTGGGACATGTGGCTCGAGATCGAGAAGGAGTCCAAACGGAACTACGCCACCATGGCCGGACACGTCGCCTCCATCAGCGCCGGCGCGGCCGGGGCGGTCGGGGACCCCATCGCAACCCTCGGCGCGGGTCTCGCGGGCTGGGCCATGGAACACATCAAGCCGTTCAAACTCATCCTCGACGGCCTGGCGGGCAACCCGGACATGGTCAAAGGGGCCGCCGAGACGTGGCGGGAGATCGCCAAGGAACTCCGCCGCCTTGCCGGGCACTACACCGCCGCGGTCAAGTTCGGTACGGGCAACTGGAACGGCGACGCGGGCGAGTCGTACCGGGACAACTTCGCCTCGCCGATCCTCGACGGGTTGAAGGGGACCGCCACCCTCGCCCAGGCAGTGAGCGTCCTCGTCGGCACGGCAGGCGAGATGGTCAACATGGTCCGCACCCTCGCCCGCGACATCACCGCGCAGGCGGTCGGCATGCTGGCGAGTGCGGCGGCGAGCCGGATCGGATACCGGCCACCGCTGCAGGAACTGGAGTACGTGCGCTTCACCCTCAGGACCCTCAAGGGCGTCGTCTCGTTCCTGGTCGTCGCCGCGGACCAGTTCACGCACGCGATCAGGCTCGTCGTCGAGGCGTACAAAACCGTCTCGGCGATCATCCCCAAACTGAACGGCGTGTGACAACAACAGCGGCGTTCCTCGCTCGGGCCGTGGTCTCGTTCGCGGTCGCCACCGACGGCCACCAACCTGGCTCGACGCCCGGACAGGTGTGATCAGCGACCGGCTACACCGCGAGCATCGCCGCGGCGACCTCGTCGGCGGCCGTGTCGGGGATCGCGGTCGCGGCGTGTTCGAGCACGAGCAGCCGCGCGCCAGGGATCTCGCGGGCGAGCGCTTCGCCGTTGCCGACGGGGAAGAACCTGTCGTGGCGACCGTGCAGCACGAGCGTCGGTATCGCGAGCTCTGGCAGGCGCTCACGCCAGCGTGGCGTGCAGTCGAGCTTGGCGAACACCAGGCCCAGCTGGTTGGCCATCCTGACCGAGGGCGCCGTGCTCGGCGTGCGGTCGAAGACGCGCTCGGCCCGCGCGCGTGCCGCGGCGGGGTCGTCGCCGAGGATCTCCGCGCCCGCCGCGGCGTACTCCGCCACGGCGGTGCGATCGGACCAGTCGGGCGCCGGGAGCGCGAACCGCCTGCCCATCGTCGCCGCGTCGTGGTCGGGCAGGTCGTCGTCGACCGGGCCCGGTGCGACCGGACGGGTTCCGGCGAGGGTGAGGGCGGAGAACGCGTCCGGGTGGTCGAGTGCGGCGACCTGGGCGACCATCCCGCCGATGCCGATGCCCGCCAGGTGCGCGGGCCGGTCGTCGAGTCCGTGGGCGAGTGCGGCGGCGTCGGCGGCGAGGTCGCGCAGCGTGTACGCGGGCGCCTCGGGGTCGACGGTCGTCGACGTGCCGGAGTCGCGCAGGTCGTAGCGCACGACGTGACGTCCGCCGCGAGCGAGCGTCGCGCAGAGCGCGTCGGGCCAGGAGAGCATGGTCGTGCCGCCCGCGAGCAGCACGAGGGGCGCCGTCGCATCGCCGAAGTGCTCGACCCCGAGCGTGACACCGCCAGGCGTGCGGAACGAGTGGACCGTCGAATGCGCCGAGTGCATGGCCAACCTCCAGGACAGCCGCGTGACCGCGGCACACGCTACGCGCGAACCCTCGCCGCGGCCTCGGCACCCGCTGCTCGCACAGCGGTGCGCACCTCACTGTCCACAAGCACTGGCCATGGCCGAAGACGACCAGGTCGCCGCGCACGACGACCGAGTCGTTCGTCGACTCGACGATGTGTCAGCTCTGCTCGGCGACGGGTACGGGCGGCCAGAGGTAGACCTTGTCCGCGACGACGCGCACCGCCACCCGCGCGGCCTCGGGCTCCGGCGGCGGTTCGGCGCCGTCCATGTACCGGTCGTACATCTCGTGCAGGAGCACCTTGTCGGGATCGTCGGTGATCGTCACCGTCCCGCGGATCTCCACGTACGCGGCCGTGTGCGCCAGCACGAGCAGGCTCACGCGGGGATCGCGCTCCATGTTGCGGGTCTTCAGCCGTCCCCTGATCGTGCTGAACACCACCTCGTCGCCGTCGCGCTTCACGAAGATCACCGAGGACTGTGGCCGTCCGTCGGCGTTCGTGGTCGCGAGGATCGCGGTGTGCGGCTCGTCGATCATGTCGCGGGCCACCGCGGGCAGCGTGACGGTCACGGGTCTCCTCCAAAGGTCGGGCATTTCAGGGCGCGGTAGGCGGTCCCGGCCTGCCGCGTGTCGGACCGGCCGGGTTCCTTGGTGGAGACCCCGCGCAGGGCCAGGAGGGAGCGCTGACCGGGCGAGGCATGACCTGAATCACGCGACGGCAGCCGGCCGCGGCGGTCGGCCAGGTGCCGCAGGAACGAGGCGAGCACATGTACACGCCTCTCGAAAAGCTGTTCACGTGACTGGGGCGACGCCTGTCACCATGTGGGCATGGAGGTCGCTTACCCCGGTCGGCGTCAGGACGTTCTCCACGCGCTCGAATTGCTGGCGGCGGACGTCCCGGGCCTGGACGGTGCTGGGTGGGACATGAGGTGGCCGAACCTCACCGACGCTGTTCACCGGCTTGTGGATGACACACCGCGTGGGATGTGCGTGATCCGATCGAGTCGATCGGGACGGTCCTCCACGACGAGGCCGAAGCTGATGCGATACGCGCGGTGGTGACCGCTGTCGTCGCCGTCTCGGCTCGCCAAGGGGCGGCGGCAACAGACGCGGCCTGGTATGGCGACCAGAGCTGGCCCGACGTTCGCCGCCTCGCCGCGGATGCGCTCGCCGGTCGGACGCGCTGAAGACCCTTCACGTCAAGGTATGCGAACCAGCATCCGCATTGTGGCATGAGCTGCTCCTCGGCGCCGCCGGTCTGGTGCGGGGCCGTCTGGACACGGTAGGGCGATCTCCGGTGCCGGTCCGCGCCCGCGGGGCGTGCACCGCGCCAAGCCGCCGGTTCGGCCGCAGCCGACGACTGTCTCTCATGTGTCCTCCGGCAGGTCGTCGCGCCGCAGGGTCAGCAGCGAGAGCACGGTCCTGGTGAGCAGGTCCGGTGCGGCCGATGGGCTGATGCGGCCGGCGTCGGCTTCGTCGGCGGCGGCGTGCAGCACCGCGTAGAAGGTGGTCACGAGCCAGTCGAGTGGCAGGTCGGTGCGGAACAGGCCGTCGTCCTGGCCCCGGCGGATCAGCTGGTCGACGTGGTGCAGGGTTCGGTCGTGGTGGCGGCGGAGGCGTTCGGAGCCGAGTTCGGCCAGCGCGGCCGTGCGCAGGCGGCGGAAGCGGTCCAGGATCGGCCACGACGTGCGCACGAGACGCTCGAGTGCGACATCGGCCGGGTCGCGGTCGAGTGCCAGGGCGGTCAGTGTCTCGTCGGTGTGCGTGATCGCGTGGGTGATGACGGCGTCGATCAGCTCCTCGCGGGACGGGAAGTGCCCGTACAGGGTGGCCCTGCGGACCCCGGCGGCGCCGGCGACCTCGGCCATCGACGGTGACTGGCCGCGGCCGAACAGGTCGCTCGCCACTCTGATGATGGCGGCGATGTTGCGTTCGGCGTCGGCGCGGCGCCGGGGTTCCACACTGGACACGACGTCCCTCCCGTGATCCTTCACAGCTGACGCGAGTGCTGGTTGCCGAGCATTCTCGCGAGGTGCCGTTCGTCAGCGGGCATCGGCTGGCGCACGGCTGCCCATACCGCCACCGCGATGGTGCATGCGAGTCCGGATCGAGCGGTGATGCCGATGCCGGTGAGGGCGGCGACGAGGCCGACGGTTCGCGGGTTGCGGGTGTGGCGACCCCTGGTGACCAGGGCAGCCGCGACCGCTGCGCCGCCGAGCGCGGCTGTGCGCGTGGGCAGTGGCAGCGGCCAGCTCCGGTGCCGGACGGCCAGGACGTAGGCACCGGCGTTCGCGAGGCCTGCGCTGTACACCAACGCCACCGTCCTGGGTGTGAGCGTCTCGGTGTCCCAGTAGTCGGCGGCCATCCTGCGGGTCGCGCGGGCTGCGGTCAGCGCGGCGGCGGCCGCGAGCGCGGGTTCGAGAAGTCGGCGCACGTCAGTGTCCGTGGCCCGTGACGGCGCGGGGGCGGCCGCCTGGCACCAGGGCGATGGCGACGAGGGCGGCCACCCCGGCGGTGATCCCGCACACCAGGTACGCGTCGGCGAACCCGGCGATGTCCGATGTGGACGCGATGCCGGCCGCGGCCACAGTGGACACCACGGCGACGCCGATGCTGCCGCCCAGTTCGTGGAAGGTGTTGACGACGCCCGACGCCACCCCGGCCTCGTCGGGTGGGACGTTGGCCAGGGTCGTGGTGGTGGCGGTGACGAACACGGGCCCGATGCCGAGCGCGGCGAGCAGGAAGCCGGGCAGTACCTCGGTGTAGACGTCGCCGTCGGCGGAGAGCCCGCTGAGCAGGACAGCGCCCAGGGCGGTGAGCAGGAAGCTCGCGACCGCGATCGGCCGGCCGCCGATCCTGCCGATCAGGTGGGCTGCGAGCTGTGCGCCGACGGTGATGGCGATCGCGACCGGCAGGAACAGCAGCCCGGTCTTCCAGGCACTGAACCCGCGCACGTGCTGGAAGTACAGCGAGGTCAGGAAGAACAGCCCGAGCAACAGGCCGGTGGCGACCAGCATGAGGAACGTGCCCGACACCACCGGGCGGCGGGCCATCGTCGCAGGCCGCATCAGCGGCGCCCTGACCCGCGACTCGACCACCACGAACACGCCGTAGCCGAGCACCGCCGCGGCCACCGGCACCAGCGTGCCCACCGCGCCCCAGCCGCCGTCACCGGCGTTGACCAGGCCGTAGATCAGGAGGCCGGTGGCGAACGTGACCACGAGCGCGCCCGGGACGTCGACCCGCTGCCGCTCCTCCCGCGCCGGGTCGGCCCGGACCACGGCGGGCGCGGCGATCGCGACCAGGATGCCGATGGGAACGTTGACGAAGAACACCCATTCCCATCCTGGCCCCGCGGTCAGCAGGCCGGAGACGAGCACGCCGAGCGCTGCGCCGGTGCCGCCGATCGCCGCCCACACCCCGAGCGCCCGGTTGCGTTCGGCGCCGTGGAAGGAGGTCGTGATGATCGACAGCGCGGACGGGGACATCAGCGCCGCGCCGACCCCCTGGACCGCACGGCCCGCGATGAGCGTGCCGCCGCTCGCGGCGAGCCCGCACACCAGCGACGCGACAGTGAACAGCGCCAGCCCGGCGAGCAGCGTGCGGCGCGCGCCGAAGGTGTCGGCGAGCCGTCCGCCGAACACCATCAGCCCGCCGAACACCAGCGTGTAGGCGGTCACCACCCAGGTCAACGCTTCGCGGCCGAGGCCGAGTTCGTCGCCGATGGTGGGCAGCGCCACCTGCACGACCGTGATGTCCACGATCAGCATCAGCTGCGCGAGGCACAGCAGCACCAGCGCGGTCCACCTGCGCGAGTCCGGTGGCGCGGCCACTTCAGCCGGGACGGCATGCCCGTGACTCATGATCTCCCCTTAACTTGGACACTGTTGTCCAAATTAATACGCCTAAGGGGTATGGGGTGTCAAATGGCCCCCCGCCAGCCGAGACGGACGGACCCGGCCAACGGCCGAGGCGTTGATCGCCGGGGCTTCACCCCCGACAAGGAGTGGTCGTACAACGAGGAGTTCGTCGAGCTGCTCGCGGACGGCTCGGACTGGCCGGTGACGAGCAGCCGCCAGATCGTGCCGATGTTCTTCCCGCCCGGGTCGAGAACGACGATGCGCTGGGGCGTCGGCGTGTTCGGCCCGGCGGTACCGACCTCGATTCACCAACACGGCGAGACACGGCCGCCCGGTGGCCCGACCCGTTCCGGTCCGACCAGATCGCGTTCTCCGTGCCGATGCGGACCGACCAGGACCCCGGCCGGGTCGGCTACGACCTCGCGGGCAGCACACAACTCCTGCGCGACGGCACGGTGATCGGCGAGTCCGATGTGGGCGGTGGCGGCCAGTTCACGGTCGGCCCGGAACGGGCGGCGTACACCCTGCGTTCGACGGTCGACCCCGCCGACGCCGGGCTGTCCACCCACATCAGCGCGGAATGGACGTTCACCTCCGAACACACCGCGGATCTGGTCGCCATCCCGTTGCTGGCCGTGCGTTTCGCGCCGGACCTCGACAACGACAACACCGCTCCCGCGGGGATACGGTTCACCATCCCGATCTACGTCCAGCGCAACGGTGCCGACACCCCGGGCACCGTGGGCGTGCCAACCGTGGAAGTGTCCTACGACGACGGCACGACGTGGACACGGGCCAGGGTGACCGCGTCGACGGCGACGGTCAACCACCCCCGTGACGCCGAGTACGTGTCGCTGCGGTCGCACATCACCGACCGGGAGGGCAACAGCCAGCGCCAGACCATCATCCGGGCGTACGCGTTGACGTGACCCACACGACCGTCAGACGGCCGTGCGCGACCACTGCTGGTTGGTGCCGGTGTTGCACGGATACTGTATGAGGATCGCGCCGTCCGCGGTCGATGCGGACGGTACGTCCACGCATTTGCCGCTGTGTCGTGCCCGGAGCTGGAAGTAGCCGCCGCTGGCGACCATCTGGAACTGCTGGTTGGTGCCGGTGCCACAGGTGTACTGGACGAGCTCGGCACCGTCGGCGGTCGAGGCGTTCACCACGTCGAGGCACTTTCCGCTGTGTCGGCTGATCACACGCCAGTAACCGCTGCCCGCGTCCTGGAACTCCCACTGCTGCCACGCGTTGCCACCGTACGTGTACTGGCCGACGCGTGCACCGTTGTCGGTGTTCGGTTGTTGGACGTCCATGGCCTTGCCGCTGTGGCGCACGTCGATCCGGTAGACCGTCGCGGGCGGCGTGGAGCCGTCGCCCCAGGCATACCGGATCCGGTCGGCACCGGAGGTGTTGCGCACGGTCAGGTTGAGGTTGGTGCCGCTGCCGCTCAGGGCGTACATCGAGTACCAGTCGTAGCCGATGTCACCGGGCTTGCCGCCGATGGCGGGCCAGTAGGTGCCTCCCATGTGGTCGTCACGCATGACCTGGGCCATGGCGCGGATGTGGCGCACGAAGTTGTCGGTGCTGTTCGCGTCGCCGTAGTCGAGGCCGGTGGACATCGGCGCGCCGAACTCGGTCGCGACCGCGCGGGAGGCGCAGTTGCCCAGCCGTGTCTGGATGTGGGCTCGGAAGGCGTCGTAGGTCATCGGGCTGTAGAAGAAGGCGTAGTGGTGGAAGGACAGCAGCGTCGAGTTGAAGCGGCTGTCGTCGCAGACGTCCCGCAGGTCCTGGCTGTAGCCGGTGCCGCCGATGAGGACCCGGCCGGGCACCGCGGAGGTGTGGTAGCTGAGCCAGTTCGCCGCGACGTTGCGCCAGTCCGCCGACGTGTAGCCGTGTGGCTCGTTCATCGGTTCGAAGTAGACGTTGCCGTTCGAGCCGTACGTGTTGGTCACGCTGGACCACATCGTGTTCCACGCGGCGAGATTCGTGATCCTGCCGCCGGCGGCGGCGCCGTCCTCCCAGTAGGCGAGGATGACCTTGAAGCCACGGTCGGTGGCGGCGTCGATGGCGCCGCGGTAGGCGTTCCACCAGGTCGTGTTGGCCACAGTGTGGGTGTTGATCGGCAGCCGGACGGTGTTGACCCCCATGGTGGCGGCCATGTCGTCGTAGAGGGCGTTGGCCTTGGCTCGTACTGTCGCGTTGCTGTCGGACTGGCTCAGGCCCTGCACGACGAGCGTGCCGGTGCTGAAGTTGTCACCCAGCACGGCCCAGTTCATGCCGCGGAACTGGCTGGTGGCCGCATGGGCAGGCGACGCGGAGACGACGAGGCTCGCGACCGCGGTAAGCGCGGACACCACAAAGGCGATCGACAATCGAATGCGTGTCATGAACTGTCCCATCACGAGTCGCCGGAGGGGCCCGCGATCGAGATCCCGGTGCGGACCGGCACGCCGAGGTTGGGCGAGCCGTCCGAGTTCCAGTTGATCTTCTGGGCTCGCGTGGTGCGGGTGGTGCCACAGCCCTGGCCCGCGGCGGAGTTCGCGTGGTAGACGACCCAGGTTTCGGCGTTGTCGGGCGACCTGACGAAGGAGGCGTGCCCCGGGCCGTAGACGCTGTTGGCGTCGCTGCGCTGGAAGATGGGCGCGGACTTCTTCGTCCACGAGCCGGCCGACATCGGGTCGCCACCGGTCCAGGTCAGCATGCCGAGCTTGTAGTCCGGGGTTCCACAGAAACTCGCCGAGTACGTCAGGAAGGTCTTTCCGGCGTTGTACACGGCGTAAGGGCCCTCGTTGACCGCCCCGCCCTGTCGCTCCCACGACAGCGTCGGGGACGAGATCCGAACCCCGTTCCTCGATACCTGGGTCGGCGACGACATCGGGGCGATGAACAGGCTCTGTTCCCCACCGCGGAACGCCGAGTAGACGAAGTGGTTCGCATAGCCGTTGAACCGAACCACGCTGCCGTCGATCGCCCACCCGTTGCCGGGCTCCAGGTTGAGGATCCCCCGGTAGGTGTACGGGCCCAGCGGGTCCGCACCGGAACTCTCCAGCACACCGGTCCGGCGCTCCCCCTGGCCCGGCGACGCCTCCGCCGAGAAGTACAGGTACCACCGGTTGTTGATCCACTGCAGGTCCGGCGCCCACATCGTGCAGCAGCCGGGCCCGGGGGCCAGGGTGAACACCGTGTGCTCCGCCGCGGTCTTCAGACCGGCCATTGTGGACGATCGGCGCATGATGATCCTCGAGGACCAGGTCGTGGCCACGTAGTACCAGTTGCCGCCGCTGTACACGATCGAGGGGTCCGCGCTGTTGGGCGTGCCGACGAGCGGGTTGGTGAACGACGGGCCGGGTGCCGCGTGTGCCTGCGAGACGGGGACGGCCACGCCCAGTCCGGACGCGAGCAGGGCCGCGACGGCAAGGGTGCGCAGCCGCCGCGCCGTGTTCTTTCGCATCAACATCGGGGGTCCTCTCCGCGCTGGGTGCACTCAGACCTGGGTGCGGCTCCACTGCTGGTTGTTGCCGGTGCCGCAGGTGTACTGCTGGATGTCGGCGCCATCGCCGGTGCCGGAGCCGACGACGTCGAGGCACTTGCCGCTGTGCCGTGCGACGAGCCGGAAGTAGCTCCCGGTGGCCTGCCACTGCCATTGCTGGTTGGTGCCGCTGCCGCAGGTGTACTGGATGATGTTGGCCCCGTCGGCCGTGGAACTGCTCGGCACGTCCAGGCACTTGCCGCTGTTCTGGTTGACGATGCGGAAGTAGCCGCCGCCGGCGTCCTGGAACGTCCACTTCTGGTTGCCGCCGCCGTGCCAGCCCCACTGCTTGATCTCGGCGTTGTTCGCGGTGGAGGCCGACACGACGTCCATGACCCTGCCGCTGTCGCGGTTGGTCACGCGGTAGGCCGGCGCCGAGCCGGGCACGTCGGCCACCGGCAGGATCGTGCCGTGGCGGCAACCGGGGCAGGTGATCTGGCTCAGGCCGGACCAGGAGTTCAGGTTCGAGCTGGTGGCCGTCCAGATGCCGCCGTTGGTGTACTTGTCGATCCAGATGCGCCAGGAGCCGTCGCTCATCCGCAGTACGGCCGGCCCCTCGTAGCCCGAGCTCCACAACGACCCCTGGTTGCTCCACCCGCTGGTGAGGCTCGTGCTGGTCCAGTGCTCGATGTACTTGGAGGTCTCGTTCTTGGTGAAGGCGTGGTAGGCGCTGCCCGACTTCACGACGTAGGTGTCGATGTAGTTGTAGCCGAGGCCACCCATCTGCACCGGTCCGCTCCAGGAGCTCAGCGAACTGTTCTGGGCGGTGAAGACGTAGGGACGGAAACAGTTGGAGCAGGTCGTCTGGGAGATGCTCACGATGATCCGGATGGTGCCGCCTTCGACGTAGAACTCGGGCGCCCACGTGAATCGCGTGTCGGCGACACCGGAGCTGACGCTGGTCACGTGCGTCCAGTTGACCAGGTCGGGGCTGGCGGCGATGTTGAAGTGCGTCGAGTTCGTGGTCCACGACTGGACGGTGTGGGCGATGTAGTAGAGCCCGTTGTGCTGGATGATGCTGGGGTCGCGCAGCACGCCGGACGGGCCGCGGTAGCCGGTGTCGGCCAATGCGCTGAAGTTCGTGCCGTCGGCCGATGAGTAGACCCAGAGCTCCTGGTCGGCGGCGGCGTCTCCCTTGAACGTGGTGTAGACGTAGCCGGGAGCGGCTTGTGCGGGTGGTGCACCGGTCACCGCGGTGGCGGCCGCGGTGAGCGCCACGAGGCTGAGCCGGGCCAGCCAGCGTCTGAGTTTCAGCTGTCCGTTCACGGATGACCTCCGCGGTGTGACGGGCGCCACTATTCTATGTGAACGTTAACAGCATGTTGCCCGCCCACTCAAGAGGGAGCTTGGATTTTCCCGTCAACGGATCTCATGGCGGAGTGCCGAGATGCTTCGCGATCACTGTTATCGCTAACACACCCGCACGGCCAGCCACCGGGAACACGTCCGGTCCCACCGCGGGAGATCGCGGTGGGACCGGTTGCCGGTCGAGCGTCAGACCGGGTCGTTCACGAACAGCGTCGGGTTGCTCTGGGTGAACCGGAACCGAGGAAAGCCAGGGCCGGAGTGGTTCTGGTACTTCGCGACTCCGGCGCTGGTGTGCCCCACGATCGAGAAGCTGTTCATGTCCCAGTTGTCAGGCCCTTCCCACCCGTTCGGATGCGAGACGAGGGTCAGCTCCTGGCCCCGGATGGAGCACGAGTTGACCGTCAGACCCGTCGTCGCGAACGTGATGTTGGCCTTGACCGTCGTCGTGTGGTTCGAGAACTGTCCGAAGACGGGGTTCAGGGGGATCGGCTCCGTGATGCCCGACACCTTGATGGCCACGATGAGTTCGGAGTTGTAGCGCAGGTCGTCGCCACCGGTCTTGAACGTCATCGTGAACTTGGAGACCGCGCCGCAGGTGCCGATCGGGTCCGCGCTCGCGCCGGTCGCGGTCAACATCCCCATGAGGCCCGCGGTCAGCATGACGGCGGCGGCGACCGCACGCGTTCGGAGTCCGATGGCGCCGGTTCTGAGATTCATGAGTTCCTCCCTCGAGTGGACGGGCGCCTGTCGGCACCCGTCATCAGGGTGGCGTGCCGAGCCGGGTGCGGGGCATGGGGAAACCTCCGGCGGAAAGGTAGGAAAACCCGGTGGCACTCAGCAGGCGAGGTCTCCCGCGCCGCGCAGGTACGCCAGCGCGGCGAGGACCCGGACGTTGACCCCGCGGCGGTTCGCCTCACCGAGTGACCCGAGGCCGAGTTTGGCTGTGATCACCGACAGGTGCTTCTCGACGGTGCCGACCCGGCAGGTCATCTGCTCGGCGATGCCCAGGTTCGACCGGCCCTCCGCGACCAGGGCGAGCACGCGGCGCTCGTGCGGGCTCAACAGGTCGAGCGGGTTCTTCGGTCGCGGAGGGCCGGTCATCAGCGTGCGGATCAGCTGCGGGTCGATCACCACCTCGCCCTTGCCGACCCGGTGCAGGGCGTCGATCAGCTCGTCCAGGTTGCCGACCCGGTCCTTGAGCAGGTACCCGAGTGCTCGCGACTCGCCGGGCATACCGAGCAGCCGCTGGGCGAAGGACACCTCACCCTGGGTGGACAGGACCAGGAGCCCCACCTCCGGGTGCCTGGCCCGCACCAGCTCGGCCAGGCGCAGGCCCTCGTCGCGGTGGTCCGGTGGCAGCCTGATGTCGAGCAGGAGGACGTCCGGCGGGTCGGCGTCGACCAGGCGGGTGGCCGACTCGACATCGGCTGCCGCACCGACCACGTCCAGGCCGCGGCCGCGCAGGCCTTCGGTGAGGATGTCCTGCAGCAGCAGATGATCCTCGACGATCCCTACCCGCATGGCATCCCGATCGGCAGCCGGGCGGAGACCGTGGTGCCGCGGCCCGACTCACTCGACACAGCCACCGAGCCGCCGACCGAGGCAGCGCGCAGGCGAAGGGCCCGCGGCTCGCCCGTGCCGCCCGCACCGTTGTCGCGGACCTCCAGCACGAGCGTGTCCTCGGCCTCCCGGACCGTGATCACCACCGCGGACGCGTTGGCGTGCTTGTACACGTTCGCGACGGCCTCGGCGACCAGGAAGTAGGCGGTCAGCTCGAGGTCCGGCGGCCAACGGCCCGCCGGGACGTCGGCGAGCACGGGGATGGGCGACAGTTCCCCCATCTGCGCCACCGCCGCGGCGAGCCCGTGCTCGACCAGTGTCGCCGGGTAGATCCCCTGCGTCAGTTCGCGCAGCTCGGCGACTGCCTGGCCGATCAACCGGTGCGCCCTGTTCAGCGCGCCGTCGGCCGGTATCGCACCGGTGCGGGCCATGTCGAGCAGCAGCATGGCGCCGAACAGTTGCTGCTGCGGGCCGTCGTGCAGGTCGCGCTGGATGCGATGTCGTTCGACGAACGCGACGTCCGGTGTCGGGCGTGCCGCGACGCGCAGGACCGAGTTGGTGATCGCCAGACCCGCGATGTCCAGCGCGACATCGACCACTCGACGTTGTTCGACGAGCGTCTCGTCGTGCTCGACGACCGCGACCAGCGCTCCGTCCCGGTGCACCTGGGTCACCGCACGCCCTGGCGACGGGCACAACGTCACAGGCGCTCCGTGCACGTCGATGAACGAGCCGCCGTCGTCGGCGTAGTGCAGGACGAGCGTCGGATCACCGACCGCGTCGGCCAGCGCGCGCTGCAACACGACGGGCGATGACTCGTGTGGATCGCCGTACCGCCCGAGCACGGCCCTCGCCGCCCGCGCGCAGGCCAGCTCGTGGTGCAGCCTGCGGGCCGCGACCGCGAGCGGCACCGCGCCGACGACCAGGGCGCAGGACACGAACAGCGACACGGTACGGGCACCCGAGGAGGCCCCGAACGCGGCGACCAGCGCCGCCGCGATCCCGCCGAGCCCGGCGATCATGACCATGACCCAGTGCGCGGCGCCGTGCCTGCGACGCAGGCTGGAGGCCAGGACCCAGCGGCGGACGACCACGGCCAGCGTCGCGACGGTCACGACCACGTAGACCACGCTGCTCGCCACGGCTGTCGCGGTGTGCTGCCCTGGATTGTGGTTCCACCACCACGGCGGCACTGGGGAGTCGACGACGTACCGCACGATCTGGGTGCCTGCCGCGCCGGCGTAGGCCACGGCGACGAGGGCGCGGGCCCCGGTCGAGCCCAGCCTGCCGTTCGGCAGGGACAAGGCGATGTGCGCGAGGACCGCGGTCCACAGGTAGGCGAGGCAGAAGCCGATCGCGAACCAGGGTTCGGACGTGCTGGTCCGGAGGTCGCCGAGGTGGAAAGCGGCTCCGGTGAGGACGATGAGCGCGCCGATCCGTGGCCGGGACGTGCCCATCCAGATCCACGCGCCGATGGCGATGGCGAGGATGCCGAAGCCGTGCAACGCCACGTCGGTCCACCGCTCGTGCGCGACCGGTGCGGAGATGGTGATCAGCAGGGCCGCGAAGCCGAGCGCGATCGTCGTCCCGAGTGGAGGGCCGAGGTTCCGTGCGGACAGCGGAACCTCCAGGAATGGATGCGATCAGGAACGGTCCGGGCGTCGGTGCCCACAACGTGATTCTCGCACCAGATGCCGTGAATGTTAGCTGTGGTGTCCAGCCGTCGGACAACGGCGCGCGTAGACGGTCCGGCGTGTCTGTCCACTGTGGCCGGTACGTGGTTCGCCGACCGCGTCACCGGTGCCGAGCGCGTGCTGTTCGCGAGCGTCGCGGGCTCCACCACGCACGGCTCGGGTCACCAGGGGACGACGCCCTCGTCATCGAAGAACCCGCCGCGCGGGCCGTCATCTGGCAGGGTCGCGAGCCGGATCGCGATCGCGGCACCCTGCTCGGCCGTCCGCGGTGCGTTGAAGCCGGTGAAGTCGGTCGCGACGTAGCCGGGGCAGCAGGCGTTCACGATGACGTTCGTGTCCGCGAGCCGGCGGGCGTACTGGACTGTGACGCTGTTGAGCATCGACTTCGACGGTGCGTAGGCGGCCATGACCGGGCCGGTCCGCAGCGTGAGCGAGCCCATGTTGCTCGACACGTTGACGACGCGCGGCGAGTCCGCGCGGCGCAGCAGCGGGAGCATCGCGTTCGTCACGCGGACAACCCCCAGCACATTGGTGTCGAGGACGGTGCGGACGACGTCGAGGTCGAGCGTCGTCGGGTCTTGCGCGCCGCCGTCGAGCCGGCCGGCGATGCCGGCGTTGTTGACGAGCACGTCCAACCGCCCTGCCGTCCGCGCGACGGTCGCTGCCGCTGCGGCGGCGCTGTCGTCGGAGGTGACGTCGAGGGCGACCCCGAAGGCGTCGACGCCCGAGGCGCGCAAACGCTCGACGGCCTCCGCACGCCTGACGTCGTCGCGCGCGCCCACCGCGACCGTGAAGCCCAGCGCTGCGAGCCCATGGGCGATGGCGAAACCGATTCCCTTGTTCGCGCCGGTGACCAGCGCGGTCTTCGTGTCGTTCACCAGACCCATGGTCGGCGGGTCACCCACTCGTTGTCCAAGATCGATTCAGTACGCTGTGATACTCGCCGGGTATCAGGCGTAGGCTCCGTTCGTGCACGATCTCGAGACCCGCGAACTCCGGTACTTCGTCGCCGTGGCCGAGGAACTGCACTTCGGCCGCGCCGCGGACCGGCTCGGCATCGCACAGCCGCCACTCTCCCGCGCGATCCGCCGGCTGGAACAGCGCCTCGGGGTCCAGCTCCTCGACCGTGACCGGCGTGGAGCGGCGCTCACCGACGCCGGCAGGGTGATGCTCCGCGAGGCCAGAACCGCCCTCGCCGCGGTCGAGGCCGTGGCACGCCGGACGCGACGAGCCGGGGATCCGCAACGGCCGCTGGTGCTCGCGACAAAGGCCGGGGCATCCCACGACCTGCTGCGACGACTCCTCGACGCGTGTGCGGGCGACGCCGATGCGGCACCGGTCGACGTCCTCCTGTGCGAGGTCGGCGAGCAGGCAGGACTGCTGCGCGACGGGCACGCCGACGTGGCACTCATGCACCGCCCGTTCGACGACCTCGCCGGGTTCGACACCGAGGACCTCCACGTCGAGGGCCAGGTCGCGATCCTTCCCGCGGCGCACCCGCTCGCGTCCCGCGACCAGCTCACGATGGCGGACGTCAGCGACGTGCCGGGCCTGCCCATCGCTCGCTGGCCCCGGCTCGACGGGTCCTACCCGGACGGTCCCGGACCGGAAGTGCGCACCCAGTCCCAGCTCGCCCAGCTCGTGGCACTCGGCAAAACGCTGCTCGTCATCCCCAGCTCCAGCCGCGCCTGGCAGTGGCCAGAACACGTCGCGGTGCCCGTCGTCGACGCACCGGACGTCACCACGGTGATCGCATGGCCGCCCAACAGCCACTCACCGGCGATCGCCTCCCTCATCCACTCGGCGACGGCCCTACGCGGCAACGCGCTTCCCGCAGCCGCGGCCCGCCTCCAGCGCGGACGTCACGCGCCGTAGCCACCAGCGGATGTCAGTCGTCACTCCGCACGGGCGTCGTTCTGCCCCGATGAGGGCCGGCGTCGGAGTCGGTTCGGTGGTGGACGTCGAATTCCTGGGTGGCTGCCCAGCTGGCGAGGAGCGCGAACTTGTCGGCGGAGGGAGAGTCTTCTTCTGCGGTGTAGGTGCAGATGGACAGTCCGGGTTCGCCAGGCATCTCGAACACGTCGAAGGTGATGTCGAGGTCGCCGACCTCCGGGTGGCGGTAGGTCTTCCGGCCGGTGCGGTGCTCGTGCACGTCCTGCTCGGCCCAGTCTTCGCGGAACTGCGGGCTGAGCGTGGACAGTTCCCCGATGAGCGCGGTGAGATCGCGGTTGAGGGGGTCTCGGCCGGCCGCCAACCGGAGCATCGCGGCGGTCATGCGGCGGGCCAGGCGCCAGTCGGCCCGCGCACCGGGTCGAGGAGCTGATCGCGCTGATCGACGCAGGCGTGGTCTCGGTCATGGGCCCGGGTTTGACCGTGACGCACGACGCGACGGACCACTGCTTCGTGGCCGGCTCGCTGATGTTTCCCGATGTGCGGGAACGGGCCACCACGCTGATCGAGGCGCGCCTTCCGGAGACGGATCTGCGACACACGACCGATCCGCTGATCCGCAATCTGCTGGCCAGAGGGGAGTCCCGGCTGCATCGGATTCCGATCCTCGACGGCGGCTCGTACCCGACCGGCGGTTTGGCCGTGACCCAGCGCCCCTATCACCTCGTGGACGCCAACGGGTGCCCGCATCCGCGTCGCTTCGCCTTCGGCGTCCCCACCGAGACAGTGCACTGGATCACCGCGGCTGGCATCCGGCCCGGCGTGAACTCCGTCATCCTCAGCGACGCGGACGCGGTCGCCAGAGCGAGCCTGGGGGCGGCAGTCGACCGGCCGATCATGACCGCGGCCGCGCACTGAGTAGCCGAGGCCACCGGACACCAACCGTGGCACCGGCCTCGAACCCCGCGCCGGCCGACGGCGAACGCTGGAGCGGGTTCGCGCCTGCTGGTCGGATCCGGACGACATCGCCGATCTCGCCATCCCGGTGGCTGAAGACGGTCGACCTTCGGAAAGAGGCGTCAGTCGAGCAGGTTCATCACGGACTCGATGAAGACCACGCCGACGACGAGGACCGCCAGTGCCGCGAGGACGAACCCGAACCCGCGCCGCTCACGGTGCTTGATCTGCGGCAGCGCGAACACCCCGAACACGAGCGCCGCGGCACCCACGACGAGTGCGAAGGCACCGAAGAAGACCGCGAGGCCCGTGAACGCGACCGCGAACCCGAGAGCGGCGACCGCGAGCCCACTGACCGGCGGCCGGTGCTGACTCCGCTCGAGCCGCATCAGCTCGTCGAACGACGCACTCCGCTCCTCATCGGGCCTCCGATCAGCAGGCGTTCCCGGCTCAGACATGACGAACCTTCCGACAGCCCCGACCGCGACAGCAACCCCGGTCAGGCTACAGATCGCCGCTGACACTCTCCTGCCCGTATCCACCCGTACCAGCCGCGGCATCGACGCACCCCTTGGCTGCCTTCGAGTTCGGCCGTGGTCAATCCCGGCCGGACGGCGGGACGAGGCCTTGTGAACCGGTCCGTCAGTCGTCGAGTGTGCGTTCTGTGACGGCTTTCTCGAGGCGCTGGGCGAACCACACCGCTCCCGCGATCACGCTGAAGGCGAGCGTGCCGCCGACTGATCCGGCGAGCAGCGAGACAGTCGCGAGAAGGATCGCGATGACGATGACTCCCGTGTACGCCCACCGAAGCTGAGCCGGCGGCATGGCGGTCGGGTCGGGGGGCCCTGCCGCGAGGGTGCGGAAGGACCGTTCGAAGTCCGGGTCGTCGACGACCATCTGACGGTGAATCTCGCGCAGGGTTCTGCGTTCGCGGTCACTGAGCACGACACACCTCATCGAGTCGATATGCGGCGGCGGCCTTGGCGGGCGTCGACTCCGCCACCTCGCCGCGGCTGGCCAGCTGGTGCAGGACGCGGTGGACGATCGACTGCGCGTCGACCGCGAAGTGGCGGCGCAGGGCCGGCCGGGTGTCGGACAGGCCGAACCCGTCGGTGCCGAGGGAGGACCAGTCACCAGGAACGAACCGGGCGATCTGGTCGGGGACCGCGCGCATCCAGTCCGACACGGCGACCACCGGGCCTGGAGCCTGGTTCAGGCGACGGGTGACGTAGGGGATGCGCCGGGGTTCACCGGGATGGGTGAGGTTCCACTCGTCGACGGCGAGGGCGTCGCGGCGCAGTTGTGTCCACGAGGTTACCGACCACACGTCGGCCGGCTCGCCCCAGTCCTCGTGGAGAAGCTGTTGTGCTCGCAACGCCCACTGTACGGCGATGCCGGACGCGAGGATCTGTGCTCGAGGTCCGGCGCCGTGGCTGGCCGGGGAGTAGCGATGCATGCCGGCGAGGATGCCCTCGACGTCGACGTCGTCGGGCTGCGGCGGTTGTGCGATCGGTTCGTTGTAGACGGTCAGGTAGTAGAAGACGTCCGGACTCTCACCGTCGCGTCGGTGACCGTACATCCGGCGCAGCGCGTCCTTCACGATGTGGCCGAGCTCGAAGGCGTACGCGGCGTCGTAGGCGATGCAGGCGGGGTTGGCCGAGGCGAGCCGCAGCGAGTGGCCGTCCTGGTGTTGCAGACCCTCGCCGTTGAGGGTGGTGCGGCCGGCGGTGGCGCCGATCAGAAACCCGCGGGTCATCTGATCCCCCGCGGCCCACAGCCCATCCCCCGTACGCTGGAACCCGAACATCGAGTAGCAGACGTAGATCGGG
Source organism: Actinophytocola algeriensis (assembly GCF_014203735.1). Lineage (GTDB taxonomy): Bacteria > Actinomycetota > Actinomycetes > Mycobacteriales > Pseudonocardiaceae > Actinophytocola > Actinophytocola algeriensis. The sequence continues at coordinate 1,081,812 of NZ_JACHJQ010000002.1, forward strand.
ATCATCGGTTCGCCGTGGGTGGCGTAGGACGTGCCCGCCGCCGTCCAGGACGCCGTCGAGCCGGCTTCGGTGATGCCTTCGTGGAGCAGCACGCCGGCGGCGTCTTCCTGGTAGCTCAGCATCTGGTCGCGGTCCACCGACAGGTAGGTCTGGCCGTGGGGTGAGTAGATCTTCTTGGTGGCGAACAGGGCGTCGAGGCCGAAGGTACGTGCCTCGTCCGGGATGATCGGCACGAACCGGTGGCCGATCTCCTGGTCTTTCATCAGGTCTTTGAGCAGCCGGACGAACGCCATCGTGGTGGCGACCTGCTGGCGGCCTGAGCCGCGACGTGCGACCGCGTAGGCGGGGTCTCCCGGCAGGACCAACGGTGTACCCCGCACGGTGCGGGCGGGGAGGTAGCCGCCCAGCGCGCGGCGCCGTTCGTGCAGGTACTCCTTCTCGATGCTGTTGCGCGGCCAGTAGTAGGGCGGCAGGTTCTCGTCGAGGGCGCTGTCGGGGATGTCGAGGTAGAGCCGGTCGCGGAAGCCCTTGAGGTCCGCCGGCGTCAGCTTCTTCATCTGGTGGGTGGAGTTGCGGCCCTCGAAGTGCGAGCCGAGTGTCCAGCCCTTGATGGTCTTGGCCAGGATCACCGTGGGTGCGCCGGTGTGTTCGGTGGCGGCTTTGTAGGCGGTGTAGAGCTTGCGGTAGTCGTGCCCGCCGCGTTTGAGGCCCCAGATCTCCTGATCCGTCAGGTGGCCGACCAGTTTCCGGGTGCGGGGGTCGCGGCCGAAGAAGTGTTCGCGCACGAACGACCCGGACTCGGCCTTGTAGGTTTGGAAGTCCCCGTCGGGGACGGCGTTCATCAGGCCGAGGAGCGCGCCGTCGGTGTCGGCGGCCAGAAGTGGGTCCCACTCGCGGCCCCAGATGACCTTGATGACGTTCCAGCCCGCGCCGCGGAAGAACGACTCCAGCTCCTGGATGATCTTGCCGTTGCCGCGGACCGGCCCGTCGAGGCGTTGCAGGTTGCAGTTCACCACGAACGTCAGGTTGTCCAGCCCTTCGCGGGCCGCGACGCCGATGGCCCCGAGCGACTCCGGTTCGTCCATCTCGCCGTCGCCGAGGAACGCCCACACGCGCTGGCGGCTGGTGTCCTTGATGCCGCGGTCGTGCAGGTAGCGGTTGAAACGGGCCTGGTAGATCGCGTTGAGCGGACCGAGTCCCATCGAGACGGTCGGGAACTCCCAGAAGTCCGGCATCAACCGAGGGTGCGGGTAGGACGGCAACCCGCCGCCGGGTCCACGGTGGGACAGTTCCTGCCGGAAGCCGTCCAGTTGGTCCTCGGACAACCGGCCCTCGAGGAAGGCGCGGGCGTAGATGCCCGGCGAGGCATGGCCCTGGAAGAAGATCTGGTCGCCGCCGCCCTCGGCGTCGTGGCCGAGGAAGAAGTGGTTGAACCCCACTTCGTACAGCGACGCGGCCGAGGCATAGGTGGAGATGTGGCCACCGACACCGACTCCCGGGCGCTGCGCGCGATGCACCATGACCGCGGCGTTCCAACGGATGTAAGCCCGGATCCGCCGCTCGATCCGCTCGTCACCGGGAAACGAGGGTTCGAGTTCCGGCGGGATCGTGTTGACGTAGTCGGTACTCAACACGGTGGGCCACTCGCCAGTCTCCGACGGGTCCACGTCGACGAGTTGGACGAGGCGACTCCCATCGATCGCCGGACGGATCCACGAATCTGACGCCATGGCTGTCCCCTTCCCTGAGGTGTGAGCCGACCTCGCCGCGCGAGCCGGCGACGAACCCCGTGCCGCGCCTTCTGCGTCACGTCGCCATCGCCGAGGGCTCACGGGCCACAGCTGGCTACCGCGAATCTCTGTGAAATGTCGATCAACTACCCGAGGTTGATGTCCCCGGTCACCGCAGGGGGTTCTCGCGGTGACCGGGGATCTCATCGGGCGACCACCTGACAGGTCACCCGCCGACTGGCGTGGCGTGGTCGACAGCCGGGAGGTTCGACGTGCGCGGGATCGGCAACCGGTTTCCGGTCGAGGCGAGCTCGTCCGATGATGGGGGCGCTGCTTCGCCGGACCGGGTTGGCTCGGGCGGTGTCGCTCGTTCCAGGAAGCGGAGTAGCTCCACGGGGAAGGGCAGCACGAGGGTCGAGTTCTTCTCGGCGGCCACCTCGACGACGGTTTGCAGCAGCCGCAGTTGCAGCGCGGCCGGGTGCTCGGCCATCGTCTCGGCTGCCTGCGCCAGCTTCGTCGAGGCCTGCAGTTCCCCGTCGGCGGTGATGACACGGGCACGCCGCTCCCGCTCGGCTTCGGCCTGGCGCGACATGGACCGTTTCATCGACTCGGGCAGCGCCACGTCCTTGATCTCGACCCGGTCGATGTGCACTCCCCAACCCAGGGCGGGGCTGTCGATCATCAACTCGAGACCCTGGTTGAGCCGCTCCCGATTGGACAGCAGGTCGTCGAGGTCGCTCTTGCCGATGATCGACCGCAGCGAGGTCTGCGCGACCTGACCAATGGCCGCCGTGTAGTTCTCCACGTCGACCACCGCGCGCACCGGGTCGGCGACCCGGAAGTACACCACGGCATCCACCCGCACGGTCACATTGTCCCGGGTGATGCCGTCCTGGGCGGGCACCGGCATCGTGATGACCTGCATGTTGACCTTCTGCAGGCGGTCCACGACCGGCACCAGCACCGCGAGTCCCGGGCCACGGACCGCGGCTCGCACCTTCCCGAACCGGAACACCACGCCCCGCTGGTACTGGGTGACGACCCGAACGCTCATCGCCAGCCCCACCACACCGAGACACAAGATGGCGAGCAACGCATACACAATGATCATGAGATCCTCCGAAGCGGCTTGGGTGGTGTGTGTCAGGCCGCGGCTGACGGTGCGGACCCGTGCGGCGGTGCCGAGACACCGACGCGGCCGCCCACGGGGATGTCACCAGGGCCTGCCGGGCCCCAGGACTCTCGTGCCGGTGCCCACACCGCGCCGATCGCGTAATCGCCCAGGTCGAGCCCTGCCGGCGCAGGCGACCCGGATGGCCGCGGGGGCAGTTGCCGGTCGGCGATCTCGGAGTCGGTCAGCAGGTTCGGGCCGACGAACAACAACCCGACGATCGTCAGCGCCACCACGATCGCGCCGGAACGGACCCGTCGGTGGCGATCACCCGGTCCGGGTCGCTCGACGTGGTGAAAGGTCGGCCGGAAATCCGGGTCGTCGACCAACCGGCGCTGGATCTCCCGCCAGGTCTCCTGTTCGTGATCGGTGAGCACGACACACCTCCTGGGTGCCTCGCGGTCCGGTGAGCACCTCGGACCATCACACAGATAGTATCGTATCACGATATAGTTTGCCGGGGATGTCCGACGACGAAGGGGAAGATCGTGGTGTCATGAACGGCATGGCAACCAAGAAGCGTGCGGAACCGGAACCGCTGAGCAAGCAGGACTTCGAGGCGTTGGCCGAGTTCCGCTTCAGCATCCGCCGCTACCTGCGGTTCAGCGAGGAGATCGTGCGCGGCCACGGCCTCACGCCGCAGCACTACCAACTCATGTTGGCGCTCAAGGGATTTCCCGGCCGCGAGTGGGCGACCATGCGCGAGCTCGCCGACCGCCTCCAACTGCGCCACCACAGCGTGGTCGAACTGGTCAACCGGGCACAGAAACAAGGATTCGTGGTGCGGGCACCCGACCCGACCGACGCACGGGCGGTGCGGGTGGAGTTGACCGAGGACGGACAGTCGATCCTGGGACGGCTGAGCGCTCTGCATCGCGAGGAACTGCGACGCATGGGCGCCGCCCTGACACCTCCGGCCTGGGGCAGGACCCCCGGAGACGGTGCGGCCACCGCGCCCTGACCTCCCCCCGACGAGGCTCTACGGGCGACACCTGCGGGAGGTGCGTCTTGACACGGCGACAGGCACGGCCGGAGATGCGGGCTCGCCGGGTCGGCCCCGAGAACGGCTACCGGGTCCTGGTCGACCGGAGCTCGCCACATCACAAGCAGCCCCGGCCCCCGGGTGGCAAACACGCGATTCCGGCTCAGGACGTCGTCATCGTCCTGGCCAGTTCGATGTCGAGCCGTTCGCGCCGGATGCGCTGGTCGGTGTAGAGCAACGCGGTGACGGCCGCGGCGAACGGTTCGGTGACCGTGCTCGCGATGACGGCGCCGATGGTGCTGAGAACAAGATAGTTCGTCGTCAGCGGTGTGACGGAGGCCGCGAAGCCACCGCCCATCACCTCGAACGGCAGGGCGATGACGAACGCGGCGAAGCCCACCATCAGCCCCGTCAGCAACGTGATCCCGAAGATCCGCCACCACGCGCCGTGCACCAGTTCCCGGGACCGTCCGAACGCCCGCCTGACGCCGACGCCCTCCAGCACCAACGCGGGGGTGGCCAGCAAGAACAAGATCCCCAGCCATGCCGCGATAACGACCACGCCGAGCAGCACGAGCAGCCCGAACGCGGGACTGGCGGCCATGAACACACCGACGACGCCACCCGCCGCGACCAGCACGAGCAGGTAGATGAGGGTCAGTCCGAACAACGGCAGCAGCCGGGGCCGGACCCTCCGCATGACCTCCCGGAAGGACGGCCGCTGACCGAGCACGGCCGTGCCGACGACCACCGTGAAGAAGCCCGCGAGGAAGACCCGCGAGGCCATGGCGAGCACCAGCCCGATGAGCGCCACCAGCATCGTCAGGCCGGCCAGCCGCAGTACGTCCCCCGACGAGACATAGGTTGCGCCGTACGGGGAGGTGTAGGGGTCCGGCACGACGGACTCGCTCAGCTCCACGAGCAGCGGGAAGGTGACGGCGAAGGTCAACAGCTGGGTGATGATCACCACGACGGCCGTCACCCCGAGCATGAGCGCGGCCCTGGTGCGCATGGTGGCGAACGCACCACCGAGGATGTCGCCCAACCCCAGCGGGCGCAGTGGGATCACACCGGGTTTGAGGGGCGGCCGCCAGCCCCCTGGCGCGGCAGGCCACTGCTGCTGCGGCGGCTGCGGGTACTCGTCCGGTCTTCGATCCGACGAGCCGGGCGTCTCAGGTGTGTCAGGTGTATCGGACATTTTCGGGAGTTTGCCAGACCAGCGGCGTGGTCGATCGCCAAATATCCCGCAACTGTCCGGCAGTTTCAGCGGCTCGCGCGGCGCGCGTCGCGTCGGCGTCACCGCCTGCTCGAGCACGAGCGCCGAGCCTTGCAGGGGCGCGCCGGACAATCCCGCCGGTTCGCAAATGGACATGGCGGATCGCTGCTATCAGCGAACTCTCAGCACCGATGTGCGAGCTTCACAAGCGACATTCGACCAACACCGGCTCGGACACGGGTCCCGACCCTGCCGGAGAATGGACTGATCATGCCTCGTGTGGTGCCGGCGCGCGTGCGCGGCCAGGAGCCACCGGTTCCGGACGGAACACCGGTTCCCCTGGCGGGCACCGGGCGCCGACTCGCGTGGGTCCTTGGCCTGTGGGCGTTCGCGTACGCGTGTTACCGGGCGTACTACGCGGCCGGTGGCACCTTCGGCATGATCGGCGAGCCGCTGTCCGATGTGGAGTTCCGCGTCATCAATGCCGTCGGCGCGGCGATCATCCTCGTCGCCGCGGTACTGCCGGTCGTCGCGGTGCGCGTACCCGGTCTGCGCCGCGCGTTGCCGGTGCTCGGCTGGCTCGCGGCCGTTGGCTGCTGCACCCATGCGCTGGTCAACAGCACGCTGCGGGTGCTCAGCCTGACCGGCGTGCACCCGACGATGCTCCCCTCGGACGTGTGGCGGTGGTACGACCGGCATGTCGCCGACCTCCAGGACCTGCTGCTGAACGAGCCGTGGTTCCTGGTCGAGGGCCTGCTCTGGGCGGCGTTCGGCTACATGTTCGTCGCGGCGTCGCGGCGTCGCGCGTGGGTCCTGTCGGCCGCGGCGGCGTGCCTGGCGCTGACGGTTGTCGGCGTCCTCAGTGGACTCGACGTGATCGGTTCCTTCCGCATCGGCTGACACCGGCCACCGCCGCGCCCGCGGCGCCATTGCATGAGTGGAATGTATTCCAGGGCAACTCACAGTGTGCCTGTCACAGCACGATTAGTCTTCCAGGGTGACCTGCGTAACAGAAGTCCCGAGGTGTGCGACGGGGATGTCTGGTGGCTCCGGTTCGGGACGTCATCGATATTCCAGTTGACCTGGCTTGGCGAGCTATTGGGGTTTACCGCGCCAGCCTTTGAGGTGGAAGGAATGAGGCAGCGATGAAGCTTGCGGGCAAGCTGGGCGCGACGATCGCCGGCGCCGTCATGGCTATCGGGATGAGCTCTGTGCCGGCGTCGGCCGACCACGAGTTCTGGCAGTACCAGGGCGACGACAGGGGCCGCTTCCGTGCCAGCGACGACGTGGTGATCATCGAGGACCGCGAGGAGGACGGTCACTGCGCCTACGTCCGGTGGCACAACGAGGGAGTGTCGGACAGTTGGAAGTACCTGTACGACGTTGACTGCGCCGGGCCTGACCGCGGCGTGCGGGACATCACCGGTCTGATCCCGGCCACCTCGGCGGGAATCTACTTGCAGGTCTGCGAGAACGACGGTGGCTGCACCGCGAGTCACCTGTGGCCCAAGTAGTCGTCACGTCCTTCTGGAAGACGTCGCGATTCCGCATTTCGCTGGCCGGGATTTCTCTTCCCGGCCAGCGAAATCGCTGTTCCGGCGGTTACACCGCATATCTCGATGCGGGAAGCCGCACCCCGCTGGAAAGGGCCGCGCAGAGGACTCGACGTCGACGAACTCAAGGCCGCCCGCCGAGGTTGATCACGACCTCGGCCAGCGCCGTGGGCATGGAGAGGAATGGCGAGTGGGAGGCGTCGAGCGGGACGACGGACGTCGGGTTGTCCGGGAACGCCGCGTCGGCTTCGGCGATGAACTTCGCCTGTAGGGCTGGGCGGATCGCCATGTCCCTGGCGCAGGTGAGGTACGTGCGCCGCACCGATCCCCAGCCGTCGTGGGTCAGGGTGGTGGTGCCGAGCATGATGCCGACCGGACCGTCGGGTGTCAGCAGGCCGGTGGCGGCGTCGGCACGAACCGCGTCCACGTCACCGTAGAACGCCTCGCGGAGCCGCTGCCGGTAGTCCGCGTCGTCCGTGGCGAGGTCCAGCCGCAGCGCGCCGGTCTCGGCCGGGTCGCCCCGCAACAACGGCGCGACCTGGTCGTCGGCGGACTCGGGAATCCGCGTGTATGCCACGGCCGGTTCGTCGGATGCGGGCATGTACGCGGAGAGGTATGCCGCGTGCGTGACCAGTTCTGGCGTCTGCTGGGCCACGCGCGTCAGCACGGGGCCGGCGGCGCTGTGGGCGACCACGACAACCGGCTCGCCGCCGCCGATCCGCTTGACCTGCGCGGTCAGCAGCTCGGCCGCATCGTCGAGACTCACGTCCGCCACGGGCGAGACCTCCGTGCTGACCGCCCCGGGGTCGTACGGCCTCCCGGTGAGCCAACGCGGCCTGCGGGTGTGCAGCCCGTGCCCCGCCATGTCCACCGCGACAGCGGAGCGACCGGCGGCCACCACGTGCGGGATGACCTCGCTCCAGCACCAGGAGCCGTGCCAGAACCCGTGAACGAACACCAGCGTGGAGGTGGTGGGCATCAGCACTCCCTGATGACTCGATGTGCCAAGGGATTCGGTGGCCCCGCTCGACGCCGCTGTTGTCGATGGCCGCACCTACCGATAACATATGAACAACTTGTTCACATATGAACGTACGCCCGAAATGAACAACTTGTCCACAGGTGAGCGCCATGTCCGAGAACGTTCCCGGCCGGCCCGGCCGAGGCCGGCGGCCTGCCGCCGAGGTGCGCGCCGCTGTGCTCACCGCGGCAGGGCGCATCCTGCTGCGAGACGGCGTGCGAGCGGTCACGTTCGACCGGGTGGCGACCGAAGCGGGAGCGAGCAAGACGACCCTGTACAAGTGGTGGCCGTCCCCTGGCGCGCTCGCAGCCGAGGCGTACTTCGTCCGGAGCCGGCGAGTGCTGGAGTTCCCCGACACCGGCGACGTGCGCACCGACCTGATCACTCAGCTCAGCGCGTTCGTCCGCTGGCTGAAGGACGAAGGCGCCGAGCAGCCCATGTCCGAGCTCGTTGGCGCGGCTCAGATGGACCGCGATCTCGCCCGAGCGTGGTCGGAAACCTACGCGCGACCGCGTCGCGAGCTCGCGCGTGAGCGCCTCCGCGTCGCCCAGCTGCAAGGCCAGCTGCGCGAGGATGCCGACCTCGACATCATCGTGGACCAGCTGTGGGGCGCCTGCTACCACCGGCTGCTCGTGCTGAAGGTGCCCTTCGACGCATCGGTCGCCACACGCCTGGTCGACCACGCACTCTACGGGTCGGCTCCGCGCGGAGCCGATCATCGGGAGCCCGCCACGCACGTCGGCGCACCGGCTGACCTCGGCCAGCCGCCGCACGTCTTCTGAGCCGAACGACACCACCGAGCAAGGGGTCACACCGATGACGGTCTCGTTCCTCCTTACCCCCGAGCAAGAACAGCTCAAGGCGGCCGCCCGCGGCTTCGCCAGGGAACGGTTGCGGGACCTGGTCGCGGCGACGCGCACGGAACCCGACCCCAGGACGCGAGCGCTGCTGCTGCGGCCGGCGTTCGAGGACGCCGTCGCCGCGGGATTTCTCAAGGGTTTGATCCCCGCACCGTTCGGTGGCAGCGCGTCAAGCGGTGTCGACGCCGCCATCTTCCTCGAGGAGTGGGCGGCGGAGATGCCGGACTTCGTCATCTCGATGGCCGGTCCGCTCATCGCGCTGGCGCCCGTCTACCAGGTGGGCACACCAGAGCAGGTCGAACGCTTCGTCCGCCCCTTCCTGGCCGACTCCGGCGCACCGCTGGCGGCGATGGCCTTCAGCGAGCCAGAGGGCAGCGCGAACTTCGACGCCGACGGGCCCGGCCAGGGGACGCGCACCACCGCGGTCGGTGACGGTGACGCGTGGGTCATCAACGGCCGCAAGGCCTGGGCGTCCCACCTGTGCGGCTGGGACGGCAACGGTCCGGACATCATGACCATCGTCTGCCGAACCCCCGGCGGCATCTCGCTCATCGTCGCCGAACGCGAACACCTGGCCGGCCACATCGAGGTCGAGGAGTACTACGACCTCCCAGGACTCAAGGGCTGCCTCACCACCCGGGTCCGACTGGTCGACGTGCGCGTTCCGCGCGGCAACCTCCTCGGGGCGGAAGGCCAGGGCGTGGCGCTGACCCGCAACGCGTTCCTCCCCAGCGGCGCGTCGATCGGCATCTTCGCCACCGCCGCGATGCGACAGGCCTTCGACATCGCCTACCGCTTCGCCCTCACCGAGAAGCGCGGCGGCCCGGTACCGATCATCGAGCACCAAGCCGTGTCCGACGTCCTGGCCGACGCCAAGGGAAAGATCGAAGCCGTCCGGTTGCTCGCCTGGCGCGCGCTCGACGCCGTGATGTCCGCGCACCCCAGCGGACCAGAGCTCGCCCTGCACAGCAAGATCTTCGGCTCCGAGACCGGCATCGACGTCGTCAACGACCTCGTCAAGATCGTCGGCGTCACCGCCTACGACCAGAAGCACCCCATCATCCGCCACCTGGTGGACGCGCTGTCGTACCCGATCATCGAAGGAAGCAACACCGGCGTGCGCCGCAGGCAGTTGCAGGCGCTGTTCCGCACTCCGGGCTACGACCCGCTCGCCGCCTCGGGCATGGCCTGACCGCGCTCCAACGGATAGTCGCACCCCGTCGACGGCAGCCCTCGGACCAGCTGGTTCGTCAGCTTCCTCGTTGCCGGGCGGCGTCGTGGAGGAATGCGGGGACAGCCGCGACCGCTTCGGCGGGGTCGCCGCGCAGACGGCATTCCAGGGCCAGGTCACCGGCGTAGCCAATGGCGGTCAGGGCCGTCATGACCGCGGTCCAGCCGACATGGCCGGTGCCGGGCTGAAAGCGGTTCGAGTCGCTGACCTGGACGTGTCCGATGTAGGAACCCCACCGCACCAGTGAGTCCGCCGGGTCGTCCTCCTCGATGTTCATGTGGTAGGTGTCCGCACCGATGCGAACCGAGGACAGGCCGATCTCGTCGATCAGGTTCGCTGCCTGCTCGAGGCGGTTCACCATGTGGTCCTCGTAGCGGTTGAGTGGCTCCAGGAAGAGGGTCACGCCCTCGCGGGCCGCGTGCTCGCCCAGTTCGGCGAGGCCGGTCAACAACACTTCGCGGTCCTCGGACTCGCTGCGGGGCGGCTCGAACGGAGGCAGCCGCCGGGAGAACATGCCGTAGGACGCCGGGGTCATGGCGCCGGTACCGCCGAGTTCGGCGATGACCGAGAGTTGCGAACGCATCTGCCTGATCGCATCGGCGCGCAGGTCGGGGGCGAAGGCGCCGAAGAAGTGGAGCATGTCCACGCACACCGTACGCATGACGACACCGGCGGCCGCGGCTCCGCGCAGTTCGGGCAGCCGTTTCTCCAGCGCCAGCTCGCCCTTGCCGCGCAGTTCGATCGCGGCGTAGCCGGCTGCCGTCGCGAACTCCCACTTCTCCACCAGGTCCGCGCCCGGCAGCAGTTGTTCCTGGCAGGCAACGCGGATCACTCGGCCTCCGTGTAGTCGAGTACGACCTGAAGCGCGTCGGCCGGGCGTTCGTCCAGCAACTGGTACGCCGCGGCGACGCCCTCGGGCACCTGGACCCGGTGGCTCACCAACCGCACCGGGTCGATCGCGCCGTCGGTGGCCAGCCCGAGGAATGTGGTGTTCATGCGTTCCTGGTCCCACCGGCCCGCCAGTCGCGGCGGGGGTCCGCCGATCTGTGAGCAGACGAGCTCGACGCGGTTGTGGTGGAACTCCTCGCCGAGGCGCAGCCCGATCGCGTCGCCCTGGTAGAACCCGGCCGCGACGACACGGCCGCCGACCGCGACCGATCGGATCGCCTCGTGCAGCGCGAGATGCGTGCCGGACAGCTCCACCGCGACGTCAGCGCCGCGCCCGCCGGTGAGCGAACGAGCCACCTCGGCCGCGCTCGTCTCCCGCACGTCCACCGTCGCGGCGGCACCGAAGGCGGCGGCCGTGGCCAGCCGGGAGGCAATCGAGTCACACGCGATCACCCGTGCCCCGGACAGGGTCAACAGCCGGGTGGCGAGCAGGCCGATCACCCCCTGCCCGAAGACGGTCACGACCTCACCCAGGTGCGACTCGGCGGCCAGCACCGCGTTGAGCGCGACCGCACCGACGCGGACGAAGGTGGCGGCGAGCGGATCGAGTCCGACGGGGATCGCGTGTCCGGCCAATTTGGCTGCCGGGACCACGGCTTCGCTGCGGTGCCCCCAAATGCCCCACACCACGTCGTCGACGACGGGTATCCCGGGCTGCCCGGCGACATCCGCCGACACCTCGGTCACCACACCGACTTCCGAGTACCCCCAACCCGCCACCGGGTAGGGCGCGGACGCGTCACCGGGCACGAACAACCGCCGCCGCTCGTCCCACGCGCGGTTGAGGTACGGGTTGGTGCCGCGGTACGCGGTCAGCTCGGTGCCCGCCGAGATGCCGGAGTACATCGTGCGCACGCGCAGCGCGGCGGGCGGGAGCGGTTCCTCGCCGGTCTCCGTCACCTCGACGCGGCGCTTGCCGACGAACTGGACCACCGTGCCCACCGAGTTCTCCCTCGCGCCGTCGCGGTCGATCGGGAACCTGCCGCACGGTGCGGTGTTCCGTGCAGACCATGAGCATGGTTGGAGCGGATTGCGACTGGCTCGCACTCCGCTGGAGACCGTCTTTCGTTACCGGATTGAGGGTTGTCCGCGGGTGTCTCTATTTGTTTCGCTGTCCGCTGGCTCACCGGCAGGAGGTGCACATGATTCGTCGGGGCATCAGGGCACTGGTCGTGGTTTTACCGATCGCACTCGCGATGACCGGGTGCGGGAGTGACGATTCGGGAGGCGGAGACGGAACGCTCCTGGTCTGGACGGTGGAGGACACCGCGGACCGGGTACAGGCGCAGGAGCGGCTGCTCGCGGAGTTCACGGAGAAGACCGGGATCGAGACCGAACTCGTCGCCATCGCGGAGGGACAGCTGACCACCGTGCTGTCCTCGGCCGCGTCCTCCGGCGAGCTGCCGGACGTCATCGGCGCGCTGTCCCTGCCGATCGTCAACCAGCTGCGTACCGACGAGCTGCTGGACACCGAGGCCGCCGCGCAGGTCGTGGAAGAGCTGGGTGCCGACACGTTCGCGGAACGGGCGCTCACGCTCACCCGGGACGGCGACACACAGCTGGCCGTGCCGAGCGACGGTTGGGCCCAGCTCCTCTACTACCGCAAGGATCTCTTCGCCGCGGCCGGACTCGAGCCGCCGACCAGCTACGAAGCCATCCAGGCGGCCGCGGAGAAGCTGGACCAGGGCGACGTGGCCGGCATCGCCGCCAGCACCACGCCCGCCGACGCCTTCACCCACCAGACCTTCGAGCACATCGCACTCGCCAACGACTGCCAGCTGGTCGACGACGGCGGCGAGCCTGCGCTGGACAGCGACCAGTGCGTCGAGGCGTTCCGCTTCTACGGAGACCTGATCCGCGAGCACTCGGTCGCGGGCAACCAGGACGTCGACACCACCCGGGCCACGTACTTCTCCGGGCAGGCGGCGATGGTGATCTGGTCGTCGTTCCTGCTCGACGAACTGGCCGGGCTGCGCAACGACGCGTTGCCGACCTGCCCGCAGTGCCAGGCGGACAAGGCGTTCCTGGCAAAGAACACCGGCGTGGTGGCCGGGCTGACCGGTCCGGACGGGTCGGAGCCGAGCACCTTCGGCGAGGTCGTGTCGTTCGCGATCCTGCAGGAGGCCGCGACGGACGACGCGAAGCAGCTCGTGGCCTACTTGATGGGCGACGGTTACGCGGACTGGCTCGCGGTCGCCCCGGAGGGCAAGGTGCCGGTGCGCACCGGCACCGCCGACGACCCGCAGGCCTTCGTGGAGCAGTGGCGCGGTCTCGACGCCGGTGTGGACACGAAGGCGCCGCTGGCGCAGTTCTACGACGCGGAGACGCTCAAGGCGGTCGAGGAAAGCCCGGAGACGTTCACCCGGTGGGGCTTCACCCAGCGCAAGGGTGAGCTGGCGGGTGCGGTCACCGGTCAGCTCGTCGTGCCGAAGGCGCTGGCGAACCTCGTCAACGGCACGGGCGACGCACAGGCCGCGGCGAGCGAGGCGAACGAGCAGACCGTGACGATCGCCGAAGAGCTCGGCTCGTAGCGCCGTGACGCGCACTGAAGAGCCCCGGACGGCGGGTCCGGGGGTCGTCGGGCGGCGTGGGCGGAAGACGCTCGCCCAGCGGAACGCACGCAGCGGGTTGCTGCTGATGACCCCGACGCTGGTGATCGTGGCGGCGGTCGTCCTGGTACCGCTGGCGTGGTCGGTGCTCATCGCGTTCCAGCGGGTGCGGCTGATCGGCATCGGCCGCACCGGGTTGTTCGAGAACCTGACGGTGGCGAACTTCGCGCGCGTGTTCGGCTCGAACACGTTGTGGGACACCCTGCTCACCACGGTTGTCTACACGGCCGGCTCGACGTTTCTCGCGCTCGTGCTCGGCGTGAGCGTCGCGCTCGCACTGCGGAAACCGTTCTTCGGCAGGGGTTTCGTGCGCGCCGCGATGCTCATCCCGTACGTGGCACCGATCGTCGCCGTGACGTTCGTGTGGAAGGTGCTGCTCAACCCGGAGTTCGGCATCGTGAACAGCTGGGGCCGCCGGTTGTTCGGGTGGGACGACCCGGTCGCGTTCCTGTCCCAGGCGCGGGGTGAGATCTCGCTGTTCGGGCTGGACATCCCGGTGCCGACCGCGCTGTTGACGGTCATCGTGTTCGAGGGCTGGCGGTACTTCCCGTTCGTGTTCCTGTTCGTCCTGGCCCGGCTGCAGGCGATCCCGGGCGAGCTCGAGGAGGCGGCCACCATCGACGGCGCCACCCCGTCGCAGCGGTTCCGGCACGTCGTGCTGCCCCAGCTGATGCCGATCCTCGCCGTGCTGGTGGTGTTGCGGACCATCTGGACCTTCAACGAGTTCGACGACATCTTCCTGCTCACCGGCGGCGCCGCGGGCACCGAGGTCGTGAGCATCCGGGTGTACGAGCTGCTGACCGTGCAGCGGAACGTGGGCGCGGCGGCGGCCCAGTCCGTCTTCCTCGCCGGTGTCCTCGTGGTCCTGCTCGCTTTCTACATGTGGTTGCTGCGACGGCGGAACGGAGGAGGTCGGACGTGAGTGCCGCGCGGCCGTGGACGAGGGACCGGGTGGAGCGGGGGATCTTCGGGGTCCTGCGCTGGGTCGTGATCGCGCTGGCGCTCCTCGCGTCCCTGGTGCCGTTCTACTACATGCTGATGCTGTCGGTCCGGCCCATCGAGGACCTGCTCATGCGGCCGGACTCCCTGCTGCCGGACTTCAGGACGCTGACGTGGGCGACCTACGAGGAGGTGCTGAGCCCGGTCACCGACGGCGGGCAGGGCTTCCTGTCGCTGCTGGGCAACAGCGCGATCGTGGCGACCGCGTCGGTGCTGGTGGCGCTGGTCGTCGCGATCCCGGGCGCCTACGCCGTGAGCCGTCTGGAGTTCTTCGGGCGCAGGAAGGTCAGCGCGCTGCTCCTGATGGTGTACCTGTTCCCGGCCATCGTGACCGCGATCCCGCTGTTCGTGCTGCTGACGAAGCTGCAGCTGCGCGGGTCGCTGGCGGGCCTGGTGCTCGTGTACATCGCGCAGACCGTCCCGGTCGCGATCTACATGCTGCGCAACTACTTCGAGACGATCCCGGAGAGCGTCGAGGAGGCGGGCATGGTCGACGGCCTCACCCGCCTCGGCGTCATCCGGCGCATCAGCCTGCCGCTCGCCGTGCCGTCGATCGTGGCCACCGGCATCTTCGTGTTCATGATCGCGTGGAACGAGTTCCTGTTCGCGTTGCTGTTCCTCGTCGAACGCCGGGACCGCTGGACCGTCTCCCTCGGCCTCGCCCAGCTCTCGGGCACCGTCGAGATCCCCACCACCGTCCTGATGGCCGGGTCGGTGGTCATCACCGTACCGATCGTCGTCCTGTTCTTCCTCACCGAACGCCTGCTGTCCGAAGGCCTCACCAGCGGAGCGGACAAGGGATGACACGACCACCGGCGGCACGTCGACAGCGCGGAGCCGCAGCGGGATCCGCCCGTACGGGCAAGGCCAGAAGCCGCGGTCGCCACTGACGCACCGAGCGGTGGATTGAGGCCAAACGCCTGAACGAGCCGCCATGACCAGCGCGCCAACTCCGGTAGGCTGGCGGACAGCGCGCGTCGGGGACGGCGCAGGCCGGTGGACGCGACCGCACTGTGGAGAGGTCGAACGAATGCCGAGCACGCACCCGGGTGACAGCACGTGGGGTGTCCACCCATGACCAGCGCGACCGCCGGACAACCGACCGCGCCGCCATCCGCCGACATGGCGGGGCGAGTGCTCGACGCCAAGCGGCGTAACGTCGGAGAGCCGTTCCGGGCACTGGGGTTCACCAAGATCGAGTACTCCTGGCGCGAGGACACCGGTGTCCTCGAGTACGACATCGACGACCGGCGCGTTGGCAACACGAACCAGCGGATTCAGGGACACGTCAACCCGGCGGAGCGGGGCGTGGTGGTCGGCACCATCGAGCTGATCGAACGCACGGAGCCCGACAACTACGCTGGCTACTACGACCTGGGTAACGGCAAGCGCCAGGTCCCCGAACACGTCGCACAGGAGGCCTGGGCAGCGGCCGTCAAGGTCGGTCGGCGGCGCTGGGAGGCGATCGCGGCGGCGAAACCGAAGGACACACTGCCCGCCGCGCCACTGACGGTCGCCGACCGGCAGAACGAGCTCGTCTACGGGCTGGTGCTGCTGGCGCACGACGTGGTTGGCCTGACGATCGACAAGGCACACCCGTTTACCTACGTCGCCCACCAGCACGTGTCGTCCCCGGATGGGCACCTGGTAATGGTCTACGGCGGTGCGAAGCACTGGACCGGCGGCGAAGTCACCTACTCCGTGGAGACGTCACGTGCGGACGAGGGTTTCCTCGCGCTGCTCGGCATCACCAACGCCAGCTTTGTCGAGCACCTGATCACGCAGTTCGGCAACCGGCTCGGCATCACGCGGCTGGCATCGATCGTCGTCCGCAACAACGGTCTCGACGTGTACTGGATGTTCGCCTAGCGGACAGGCTCCATGCGGCTGCCTCGGCAGGCGGTTCCCGAAGTGGGATCGCCTGCCTGGGTCGCCGTTTCTCGAGAGGCTTTGCGAAAACCGTGCCAGGGTGGCGGTCATCGCCGTCCCTGGCCGGCGAGGTCCGCGACCACGTCCGCGACGTGGTCCACCTCCTCCTCGGTGTTGTAGTAGTGCGGCGACAGACGCAGGCACCATTCGACGTCCTTGTCCGCGAAGTCGCACTGTGCGAACTCGCGGAAGCTGAGCGCCGAGTTGATACCGCGGGCGTCCATGGCCGCCTTGAACGGCTGGGGCCGCCAGCCCCGCCACGCCGAAGGTGACGAGCGAAGCAAGGCGCGGGCCGCGGTCGAGTACGCGCACCCCGGGGACCGGTGTGAGCCGGTCGCGCAGCCGGGCCGCGAGCGCCGGGGTGCGCTGCTCGATGGCCTCGATGCCGACCTCGCGGGCGTAGCGCGTCGCTGCTGCGCTGCCGAGCAGTGCGGCGTAGGGAAACTCCCACTCCTCGAACTCACTCGACCGAGTGAGGATCGAGTGGTTCCGCAACGCGGGGCCGGGCGTTCACGATGAGGTGAGTGTCGGGAAAGGGAGGTACTCATGCGGGTTGTCGCCGGCCTGGTGTCGGCCGGGGCTTGTGCTGTTCTCGTCCTGGCCTCTGGATGCGGAACCGGCTCGGCGCCGCGGGAGGAACCGGCGGCCACCGTGACGGTCGAGAAGACGCCGGACACCCCCGACCCGTCCGCGATCACGCAGGAGCCGCCCGCGGCGGCCCCGCGGCCAGCCGACCAGTGGGTGATGCCGAACCTGGTCGGGACCACTTTGCAGGCCGCCCAGGACCAGGTCCAGGCAGTCACGGCGGGCGGGGTCTACTTCACCGGCTCGCACGACCTCGGTGGGCAGGACCGGAGCCAGGTGCTCGACCGGAACTGGCAGGTCTGCACGCAGAACATCGCCGCGGGCGCGGCGCTGACGGCCGAGTCACGGGTCGACCTCGGAGTCGTCAAGCTCGAGGAGACCTGCCCCTGACCGGATCGTCCGCGCCAGGCCAGTAGTGCCGCGCGGGAGGCCATGGGCCCGGTGCTCGCCGGCGAACAGCACGAGGGACGACCGCCTGCGGGACAGGCTTGTCCGGCCGACACCCGTTGCGGGGCATCGTGGGACGGCGAACTGTCAGGCGGTCTGCTGCCGGAGCGGCTCCGCGAGCAGGGTCGTGCCGCGGGAGGACAGTGTGTGTATCGCGGATCCGTTGTGGCGGTGGGTGTTCACCAGTCCGGCCTCGCGGAGGACGGTCGTGTGCTGCGAGGCACTCGCGGGTGAGGTGCCCAGGATGCGGGCGAGCTGGGTGGTGGTCAGATGTGGGCGTTCCGCGATGGTGAGGAGCACCGCCGCACGCGTGTGGCCCAGCAGGGCGCCCAGAGACTGCGGGCGCGGCCCCGACCGGGGCTCGCCGTCGCCGTTCGCCCAGTCGAGGCTGCGCTCCACCGGGTACACCAGCATCGGCCGGTGATCCGGGTCGGCGAGCGTGATCGGGTGCTGCCAGCAGAAGAAGGACGGCACGAGCGTGAGCCCACGGCCGCCAAGACGCAGATCCTGGTCGACCGGATAGGGCACCTCCAGCACCGACCCATCCCACCGCGCGCCGGGATGAAGTGTGTCCAGCATGTGCCCGATCCCGCCGCTCACCGCGAGCTCGGCACGACGGGTCCGGCTCGCCCGCACCTGCGCCCGGATCACCGGCCAGTGTGGCGCCAGCGCCACCGCGTGGTAGTCCCGGACGGCCTCGGCCAGCCGCCCCAGTGTGGCGACGTCCCCGTCCGCGACGCCGCCCACCCACGCAGGCACGGCCACCTCGGTCGCGAGCACACCGATGTCGGTGCGAAGCCGGCGCTTACCGGTGCCGAGCACCGCCTCCAGCGCGGTGTCGAGGTCCAGCGCGTCGATCGGCGGGGTGAGGAAGTCCGGTGAGTACCCCTTCGGGCGGGCCAACGTCGTCAGCATCCGCACCAGCGGCGGCGGGCTCGACCGCACGCCGCGACGCCAGCCGCCGAACGCCACGGCACCCTGCTGGGTCTGCAACAGGTGCAGGCTCAGCAGTACCTCCCACAACGGGTGCGGCTCATCGAGCACGCGTACCCGAGCAAGGTCCCCCGCCGTGAAATGCACCCGCAGCACTGCCCACCCCTTGATGTTCCCTACCCACCCCAGCAGGACTCATAACAGCATAATGGCAAAGAAGTTGAATATGAGACGAAATCCTGGATCCCGGGATGCGGGAACACGTCCGGTCCCTGGAGCGGGATCCAGGAGCCGGACGGCGGGAAGAAGGTCAGCTGCCCTCTGGCACCGGCTCGTCGGCACACACCGTGTTCGGCGCGGGCAGCGTGCCGTCGACGAGACAGCGGGTGATGATCGCCTGCGCCCACGAGCTCTGGTGCCACGCCGTGTGGCTTTCCCCGCCGAAGGTGAGCAGGCGTGCGTTCGTCAGTGTCCGCGGCACATTCGACCGCGGTGTTCGCGTTGAGGTAGGCCGTGAACCCGGCCGACACCTCGCGCACGTACCAGCCGCCGTGGGTGGCGGCCACCTCCCGCAGGTCCGCGGCGAACGTCGGCCAGTAGGAGCGGCGCTCCCGAGGTCCATGGCGACGCGCAGTGTCAGCAGCGCACCGGTCGCGATGATCCGGCCATGCGTCGCCTGGACCGGGTCGGCGTCCAGATCGGACTGCGGTCGGCGGAACGCCTCCGCCGGCCGGCCGTCGCCGAACGAACACTGCCCCGGTGCCTTCTCGCACCACGTGAAGAACCGGTTGAGCGCGGCCTCGAGCGCGAGGTACTGGGCGTGGTTGTTAGGTGCCGTAGGAGAAGCCGAAGAAGTTCAGCCTCTCGTCGCCGACCGCGGCACGCAACAAGTCAATGTCCCGCGCCACGTTCTCGGTGCCCAGGTGGGCGGCCCACTGCGCGAAGTTGAGGGGTCGGGAGACACAGGAGACCGAATGCGTGTGTCGGTTCCGGCCAGTCGTCGTGCAGTGAGTGGCCGACGATCTCGGTACGACCTTTGCACGATGGGTCGATCGGCGGCTTTCCAGCGCGAGGGCAGCATCACCGTGACCGGCGATGCTGCCCTCCGAGCTACGTCAGCCTCCGCACAGATGGCCGGCGGAGTGGGCGCCGTTGGTCCGCCACGACAGCTGACGCTTCTCCCACGGGCCGAAACAGGTGTCCTCGAAGCCGCCATCGTAGTAGGTGATGTGCACCCACACCGTGGTGCTCGCGCAGTGGCGGTACCAGTAGCTGTACCCGATCAGCCAGTTCCCCTCCCGCCAGAAGCCGCACGGATCGTCCGCGACGGCGACAGGCGCGGCGATGGGCGCGGCGACGGACGTGTTGGTGGACGCGGTGGGCTGGGCCGCGGTGGCCGGGCCGGTGGTGGCAAGCAATCCCCCGGCGGCGACGGCAACGGCGACCGCCACGCGCGCGAACATTCGAAGCACGGATCTCCCCTTCTACAACTGATAGTCAGCGCGGAAAGTCTGGCAGCGGACCGCGGACCGGGACCAGACATTTCAGTCCTGGCCGAAACCGGTCACGCATCGCCACAGTGCCGAGCCGAGGGGGCGGTCCGGTCCGAAACCCGGCAGCATGAAGAAAACTCTGTCGTGGTCGCGGTGCCCAAGCGCATCAGCGCGTCCCGCTCGTCCATTGTGGACCACGTCCTGGGTGCGCGTTGAAGCAGACATCGGATTCCTGATCTTCCTGCGCTATCCGAGCACACGGCGAAGGTCGTCCACCGAGGGGGCGCCGTCGACGTGACCGTTCTCGTGGCCGTAGAGGCGGCAGGACATGCTCGGTTGAACTCCGTCGCGGGTGAACGGGTCGGCGCCGTCCAGCAGGAGGGTCGGCGAGCCGGTCATCCCGACCGTCGTCGCGGTGTCCAGGTCGGACACCAGGGTGTGCGTCACCACCGCGGGCCGGCCGGCGAGTGCTTCGACGAGGCGCTGGTCGAGCAGGTCGACGTTGGGGCAGCCGGAGACGTGGAGGATCTCGATAATCACTGTTGTGGCGTCCGTCCGGTCAGGCCGCGGGCCGGTTTGGCACCTCGTCCACGTAGCCAGCGGATGAGGTTCTCTGCGGCGGGGCTGGTGCGCAGCGTGGCGTCGAGCGGCGTCGCGGGTTCCCAGGGCGCGACCCGGTTGACGTCGGCGCCGTGGGCCGCGAGGTACTGGGCGGTGGACAGGCGGCCGCCGTGGCAGGCACCCCAGAACGCGGCGTCGATCTCGTCGCGGTCCGGCGTGGCCGTGGCGAAGTGCGCGGCGACGCGATCCTGCAGACCGAGCGTGGCCGCGGTGAACAGCGTGGTGGTGGCGCCGCGTTCGACGAGTCGGAACGCGGCCGCCCACTGGGCGAAGGCGGTGGCGTCGGACAGCGGGGTGCCGCCGCCGATCACCGCGCCTGGGGCGTCGATGTCGGCGCCCGCGTCGAGGAGGGCGTCGAGCACGGCGACGTCGTCGCAGCTGGCCGCCCAGTGCAGCGGCGTCTCGTGGTGGGCGCCTTCGAACCGCGCGTCGACGTCCGCGCCCGCCGCGACGAGGGCGGCGACCGAGTCCGCGCCACGCGGGAAGTGGCCCGGCCAGTCGGCGACCACGTGCAGGAGCGTCCGCGCGCAGTCGGCACCGTCGGCGGTGCGGTCGGACAACCGCGCCCTCGCGAGTGCGGGGTGTTCGGCCAGCAACTCGCGGAGAGCCGCCACGTCACCACCGTGGATCGCGGTGACCGCCGCTGCCGCGACCGGGTCGTCCTCGCTCATCGTCGCCATCGTGGCGTCGCCCTTCCTCAGCGTGGGCCTGCCGCGTCGATGATGCCGTGGACAGCGCGGCCGATGCGATCGGCGGCCTGGTCCGGGTCCGGGCCGCCGATGTCCAGCCAGGCGATGACGGCCTCGGTGGTGAACGTGGGCAGGAGCCCGGCGGCCCACCGGGTCCAGGGTCCGTCGGGAAGGGCGGCGGCGAGGTTGCGGTGGGCGACCTCGGCCGAGGTCGTGGTGAGGGCGTCGGTGATGTCGCGGAACTCGGGTTCGCGGGCCGCGTGCCGGAACAGCAGCCGGAAACCGTCGGGGTCTGCCGCGGCGGCGTGGACGAGTGCGCTGATGCTGTTCTCGGTAAGTCGTCCGCGCCGACCGCGTCGGTGAGGCGCGCGCACGCACGTCCAGTGCGGCGCGGTAGAGATCGGCCTTCGTGTCGAAGTGCCGGTAGAGCAGCACCCGGGTGATCCCCGCCTCCGCCGCCACGTCGTCGAGGTTCGTCGCCACGAACCCGGCGCACCGACGTATTGAACGAAGAGGGCGCGCACCCAGCGCCGGAAACCGCCGCGAGAACGGGTTTGCCCGCGATCAGCCGGCACGGACAGCACCAGTTCCAGCACCGCGCTGAACGGCCTTCTTGAAACGGTCAGCGCCACCTGCGCAAGTACTTGGTGTGACGATGACCGACGTGGACTCCGACCGTCCCGACCTCTCCGGGCGAGCCGGCGGTCCCGCGCTGACCAAGCTGCACGACGCACATGCGCGTGACCTGCACCGATACCTGGCGAGGCGGCTGAACCCGGCGGTCGCGGACGACCTGTTGGCCGAGACGTTCCTCGTCGCGTGGGCGCGGCGGGCGCGGTACGACCCGGCCCGTGGCACCGCGCGGGCCTGGCTGTTCGGCATCGCGACCAACCTGTCGCGCCAGCACGCCCGCACGGAGGCCAACACGTTACGTGCCATGGCCAGGGACGCCGGCCGGGCGGCGGTGGTCGAGTCGGAGGACGCCGCGAGCGCCGCCCGTGTCGACGCCGGCCGCGCGGTCCGTGCACTCGCCGATGGGCTGGCGGCGCTGCGACCCGAGGAACGGGACGTGCTGCTGCTCGTGGCGTGGGCGGACCTGCGCCCGGTGGAGATCGCCGCCGCGCTCGACCTGAACGTGCAGACCGTCCGCACCCACCTGCACCGCGCACGCACCAAGCTGCGCGGCCGTCTCGACCAAGGAGGAGAAGGCGCATGACTGACCGTGATCCACTCGACGAACTGATCAGTGACCTGCGTACGGACGTGCCGGAGCTGTCCGACGAGGCGTTCGCCGCCAGCCGGGCCCGACTGCAGACCCTCATCGAGGCGGTCCCGGTGACGACCGGACCCCAGCCGGATGCCGCGGTGGTGCCACTGCCCAGGAAGCGGTTGCTCCGCAGCCCGCCACGCAGACTGATCACCTCGGCCGCCGCGGCCGTGGTGCTGGCCGCCGGTGTGCTGTTCGTGCAGGCCGTGCGGTCCGACAGCCCTGCCCCGGCCGCGAGCGCTGCGGCAACGCTCAACTCCGCCGCGGACAACATCAACCCGGTCGACGAGCCGATCGAACCGGGCCAGTACCGCTACATCGCCTCACACAGCCGGGGGCTGGGTCACCACCTCACGGCACATGCCGACGGCGACGACACCGGCCCGTTCATCGCTCTGGACGAGTGGACGCACGAGGAATGGGTGCCGGCCGACCTCGCACAGCAGTGCGTGGCCCGCTCCCACGCGACCGGCCGCGAGTGGGTGGTAGGCGACGAAGAACGAGCGAAAGCGGCCGGCATCGAGCCACTGTCAACGGAAGTTCACGAAGAGGTGAAGCCCTGCACTGGCAGCGGCGACTGGTCGAGGTACCCGAGCGCGGAGTTCCTGGAGTCGGTGACTCGCGACCCCCGTCAGCTCTACGACCTGTTGCGCCGCAAGCCCATGCCCGTGGCGATGAGTGACGCGTCGTGGGTGATGAACCGGGTCGGCGCCACGCTGACCTCCGGCCGGGCCCCGGCCGACCTCCGTGCCGCGCTGTACCGGGCTCTCGCCCTGCTGCCGGGTCTGGAGGTCACCGAGCGGGTCGCCAACCTCGACGGTCACCAGGGCACCGCCCTGGGACTCACCGAGTACGGCGTGCGGCACGACCTGATCATCGACCCGGCCACCGGCCAGTACATCGGTGAGCGGACGGTCCACGTGTCCGACGACTCCGACCTGCCGCCGGGCACGATCGTCTCCTACACGTCGGTGTCCAACCCGGTGGTCGTCGACGCGGTCGGCGCCACCCGCTGACAGGGACGAGGCCCCGCTCAGGAACCTGAGCGGGGCCTGTCCATCGCATCGGGCGAACGCACTCACCTGCCGCTGTGCGGGTCGCCCGGATGTGAGAAGAAACGTGGTCGACGGTGACACGTTCGACCGCCTGTTCGCCATGATCGACGGCATGCTTGTCTCTGGTCTTGAAACTGGACGGGTGCGCGCGTTCAGGGGCGCGACCGCCACCGCGGACAGCTGAGCAGACGAGAGAGAACCGAATGACCAGAGACAACGACCCCGAGATGGTCGCCGAGCTGGACCGCCTCGATGAGGCGGTCAAAGCAGCGCCCGCAGGAGACACGACGGCGCAGATCGCGCTGTGGCGGCAGGTGACCGGGTTGGAGCACTGGTTCTTCATCGCGCGGGGCCCGGCCGACCGACCCAGTCCCTACGGTGTGGCCGCCGAGCAGGGGCCGATGATCTGCCTCTACAGCAGCGCCGCACGGGCGAACGAAGCCGCCCGCAGCCTCGGGCTGGTCGACTCGGAGGGTGGCGCGGTGCCGTTGTTCGCGGTGCCGATGCCGGCTGCGATCGACTACGTCGCCTCGCTCGGCAAGGCCGGCGTCGTCGGTGTGACGCTGGACCATCCGCGGCTCGGTCACTACATCCCGCTGGCGAACCTGGGTCTGCTCAAGGGCTGGATCGAAGGGGCCGCGCGGTGAACGGTGCCAATCCGGGCGACGGCTTCGTCGAGGTGATCGCGCGCGAGGTGGCGGCCGACCCCAGCAATCTGGCGTTGCGTGAGGACTTCGTCACGCTGCTGCTGGAGCAGGACCCAGGCCGTGCCGCCACCGAACTGGCAGCCCTCGAGGCCCTCGGCGGTGATCCGGCGCGGATCCGTCTGCTGCGCGCCCGGCTGATGGCGGCGCGGTTGCGAGCCTCGAACCCGCCGCCGCCCGCCGAGATCGCTGCGCCCCCGGCCGCGTCATCCGCGCCGACGGTGCGGTCCGGGGGAAGCGAGCAGAAACCGGTTCCGACCCCGGCCGACGAGGACCGTCAGGACAGCAGCGCCGCTGTGTCGGCGTCGCTGTGGGACGCCGAGCGCCCGGCGGTGACGCTGGCCGACGTCGCGGGTCTCGCCGAGGTCAAGCGGCACCTGGACACCGCGTTCCTGGCTCCGCTGCGCAATCCCGAGTTGGCGGCCGCGTTCGGGCAGAAGCCGGGCGGGTCGCTGCTGATGTACGGCCCACCCGGTTGCGGCAAGACGTTCATCGCCAGGGCGATCGCAGGCGATCTCGGCGCGTCCTTCATCCACGTGACCCTCGCGGACCTGCTCAGCAAGTGGATCGGGGAGAGCGAGAAGGCAATCCAGAGCGTGTTCCGCAATGCACGCGCGGCCGCGCCGTGCGTGATCTTCTTCGACGAGTTCGACGCGCTCGGCGGACGGCGTACCTCCGGTGGCGGCGGGTCGCAGTCGATGCGGATGCTCGTCACCCAGCTGCTGGAGGAGCTCGACGGCGTGGCAGGCGCGAACGACGGGGTCTACTTCCTGGCCGCGACGAACCGGCCGTGGGACATCGACTCCGCGCTGCGCCGACCGGGCCGGATCGACAAGACGGTGCTGGTGCTGCCACCGGACGCGGTCGCCAGGGCGGCGATCGTCCAGGGCGCGCTGGCGGGCAAGCCTGCCGACGATGTCGATGTCGTTGCCGTCGCGGCGGCGACCGAGGGGTTCTCCGGTGCCGACCTCAGTCACCTGACGACCACCGTCCTGCAGCAGGCGATGGTCGAGTCGATGAACCGCGGTGAGCTGGCGCCGGTCACCACCGACGCGATGCTGGCCGCGGTCGGCGGCATCACCCCGTCCACGATGTCCTGGTTCGACCAGGTGGCGCCGGTGCTGGAGTACGGCGTCGACGACGGTACCTTCGACCAGCTCCGGGCGTACCGGGTCAAGCGAGGCATGCGATGAGCGACTTCGGCCGCACGGCCGCCGACGACACCGATGCCGTGGAGCGGACCCTGGACCTGGCCTGGGAGCTCCTCGGAGCACAGCCGGCGCATCCCAAGGTCGCCGAACTGGCGCTGCAGGTGCTCGCGGCCCAGCCGGAGCGAAGCAGCGCGTCGCTGTTGCTCGGCTATCACCGTGAGGCACGTGGCGAGGCTGACGAGGCGCGGCGTCTCTACCTCCAGGTGGCCGGCCGCCGCGACCGCCAGTTCATCAGCGCGGCTCGTGCCCTGCGGCGTCTGGCGTTCGCTGAGCACGATCATCCCGGGGCGCTGCGGTGGGCGCACACCGTGCTGGCCGAGGACCACGAGGACTGGGACGACTGGATGGAGCTGGGCTCTGTCCTGGCACGCTGCGGGGAGCACGAGGACGGGTGGCGCCAGCTCGACGAGGCGGTGGCACTGTGCTCCCGGACGGCGCCGGACGATCTCCCCAAAGCGCTCGGGAAACGCGCGGAGTATCTGCTGGGGAGCCTCGCACCACCCGACCGGTTCGTCCCCGCGGCCGAGGAGGCCGTCCGGGCCGATGCGGCGAACTCCTGGGTCGCTCTGCTGCTCGGCTGGGCCTACCTGGTGCAGTACCGGTTCACCGACGCCGAACAACTCGGTCTGCGACTGCTGCGCGAGAACCCGACCGAAGACCTGCTGCAGAACCTGGTGGAGACGGCTCGGACGATGCTGGGGATCGTCGAGAACGCGCACGCCAAAGACATCACCCTGGAGGACATCCGCCGCACCGGGTTGATCGAGATGGCGTGGCAGCAACTCCGCGACCAGGTGCTCGGCACCGACCTGGATTCCGCGCTGGCGGCGTTGGACGACGTGCTGCCCGCCGACCTGCGCGCCACCCTGCGACCAGGAGCCCCGATCTCCGATGAGACCGAGAGCGACAAGATCGGTTCCATCGCCGCGGAGGACCTGGTGGCCTGGCACGACGGCCAGCAGCCCGGCTCCGGCGCCGCCTGGGGGCTGGCCGAGCCGTTCCGCCTGATGTCGACAGCCGAGATCATCGCCATGAGCACCGAGATCGAGGCCGACCAGGCAGCGCACCCGGACTGGCCTGAGAACGAGATCTGGGAACAGGTGATGACCGACGACGCCGGGGCGTACCTGGTCGTCGTCGCGTTCGGGGCGCTGGTCAAGCGTCGACCCGGACATCCCGACGAACCCGTCGCCGCGTCGATGGCCGACTGGATCTGGGACCGGGTGGCCGGCTTCGGTGGTCCGGACCCGCGACCAGCACCCCGGAAGACCGAGGATCTCCCGACCGACCTGCCCCTGTCCCCGGGACGTCGCTGACCGCCGGCGGTCGCGCCCCCCACACCACCAGGAAGGGCCGCCGACCTGGCGATACATCCACCAAGTCAACGGCCCACACCGGTCGGGCTCTGTCGATGCGTCTGGCGCGGTGGTTACCCGGTGCAGTTGGGCACGGCGGGGACACTGCCGACGCAGTTGTTCGGGGTGTTGGCGGTGATGGGTGAGTTGGTGGTGGTCATGGTGCCGCCCTGGCGGTAGACGCCGCCGGAGTTGCCCACGGCCGGCAGGGCGTGGTTGTTGGTGACGGCGGTCTGGGTGAGCGTGGTGGCGGTGGAGTTGACCGCGGAGATGCCGCCGCCCCGGCCGGCGCTGTTGCCGGTGATGAACAGGGGGCTGCCGGTGACTCCGGTGACCGTGAGCGTGCCGCGCAGGCCGTTGTAGATGGCGCCGCCGTCGCCGAGCAGGGTGAGGTTGCCCGACAGTGGGCTGTTGGTGAACGTCGCGGCCGGTGCGGTGCCGCTCGGGGTGTCGGCGTTGGCGAGGCCGCCGCCGTTGCCCGACGCGGTGTTGCCGGTCAGGGTGCTACCGGTGAGGGTGACCGCGCCGCGGTTGAGGATGCCGCCCCCGTCACCGAGCACGTTGCCGCGGGTGAACGCGACCCCGGTGGTGAGGGTGAGGCGGCCGGTCGGGCCGACCTCGGCGATCCGGAACAGCCCGAGCCCCAGCGGTGAGGCGTTGGTGACGGTGGCCGGGCCGATCATCGCGATCGGGGTGGTGATCACCGGCAGAGCGTTGGACGGGCCCCCGTGGCTGGTGGTCATGCCATACGTACAACCACCCGCCAGGACGAGGGTGTCCGAGGTCGGGGTGGAGTTGGCCAGGTTCACCGCCGCCACCAGAGCGTTCTCACCGCACGCCACCGGAATGGTGATGGCCTGCGCCGCCGGGGCGGCCACGATCAAGCCCCCGGCTGCGATAGCGGCCCCGAACAGGGCCTGAGCGATGGTAAATATACGTCGCATGATTACTTCAATTCCTGGAACAGGATAGAGGAGACCCACCTCGGCGCGATACGCCGGCGGGAGATAAACGCGGACGGGCGTACACACAATTCAACCCGATTGGCCAACGGGTCGCGTGCAATTCATCCACGCAAAAAAATACCTCGGCTCGTGATCTGCGTTCCGCAATCGCGGGCAGGTCAGGCATCCGAGGTCTGGGGTAACAAACAACAGCCTATCGCTTCGCCCAGATGACCGACACCCCAGCCCCCCAAATGGAGTCGCGAAATATCGGGCACGAACTCCGATCGGCGTCCATCCGGAATTACCGTGCTTCGTGCCGGCCGCGCGAACTCCTCCACCGCGCACGCGACGCCCCGGATGCCGTATCCGAGGCGTCGTCTCAGTGCCTGTTCCTGGTCCGGTCAGTCCGGAGGTGAGGTCGCGAGCTTGACCACCAGGCGCCCTGTCGTCGTTCTCGTCGTCAGCGGTCGGCCTGCCGCAGTGGTGCGCCGACGGCGTGGAGGTGTTGCAGCACGTACCCGTAGGTCCGCAGCCATCCGCACTGCGAGTACTCGATGTCCTTTCGCGCACAGAAGGCGCGGACGATCGGTTGGGCGAGACGCAGGTTCGGCCGGGGCATGCTGGGGAAGAGGTGGTGTTCCACCTGGTAGTTGAGCGCGCCGATGGCGAAGTCGACCCACCTGCCACCGCGGACGTTCCGGGAGGTGAGCACCTGCCTGCGGAGGAAGTCGATCCTCTGGCCGGGCGCGATGGTGGGCATGCCTTTGTGCCCGGGGGCGAACGAACATCCCATGTAGACACCCCAGAGACACTGGTGCACCAGGATGAAAGCCACCGCCGTGAGCGGCGAGAGGACGAGGAAGACCGCAGAGAGGTAAGCGGCGAAGTGTGCCACCAACAGCACCATCTCCACCCTGCGCGACCTCAGGTCCCTGCGCCACAACGCTTTCACGCTGGACACGTGCAGGCTGAAGCCTTCGAGCAGCAGGAGGGGAAAGAAGAAGAAGGCCTGGTACTTGGCCATCCAGCGGAAGAACCCGCGTCTCTCCCGCGCTTGTTCCTCGGTGAAGGCGATCGCCGGGATGTGGATGTCGGGGTCGTCGTCCTCGTGGTTGGGGCTGACGTGGTGGCGGGTGTGCTGCGACATCCAGGACGCGTAGCTGAGACCGACCATCCCGCCGTGCCAGAAACCGACGACGTCGTTCGCCCGCCCACTGCGGAAGATCTGTTTGTGCCCGGCGTCGTGTCCGATGAACGACAGCTGGGCGAACATCACGGCGAAGAACAGGGCGAGGAACAGCTGCCACCACGAGTCACCGACGTGAAAGAAAGCCACCCAGCCACCCGCGAAGGCGAGGACGTTGAGGGTGATCTTCACGGCGTAGTAGCCGTGACGTCTGCGGAGCAGACCGGCCTTCCTGACCAGTTGGGACAGTTCGCCGTAGTCCCGGCTGCCGACCGGCGCCGTGGACGAGGCAACGAGAGACGTCATGTGCGCCACCGCTTTCTTGGTGCGTCGAGCCGCACCGGGGACTGGGGTGGCCTTGTGCCGCGGGCGACGCCCGCTGCTCTATCCACCGTCGCACGTTGCTTGATCGGCGACCCACCGCGGAGGGGAGTTCAGCGGGTCGGCTCGGGAATGTGGTCGATGGCGTAGACGACCTGCACGGCGAGCTCGCGGGCGACGTCGTCGGCGAGCGTCGAGTTCTTCGCGAGGACGTCCTGTACGAAGGAGACCCGTCGCTCGTAGCGGGAGACGTACGTGATGTCTGTCATGGTGTTGTCCTTGTGTCAGCCGCGCTCCTCGCGAACCACGAAGTGGCGCCGCGTGAGGCGGAGGAGGTTTCGGAGCGGTGCGGAAGGGTCTGGGCGCACCGTACGAGGGTCTGCCCGGAACCGGCACCTCGAACGCGGGTGTCATCGGCCCCGATGCCTTGATCCTACGCCCGCTGACCACCGATGTGCTGATAATCGGCTGTGAGTCTTCGCGGGATTCGTCACCACCGACGTCAGGCAGGCAGGGCCATCAGTCGATCGACGGCACGGTGAAGGTCAGCGAGTCCAGCAGGTGGCCGTCGGCGTCGCGAAGCTCCACCCGCACCTGCCTCCCGGCAGGTACACCGAGTTCCGCCGGGCGCCGTTCACATCGCGGCGTCAGCCGGAAGACGCCGGTGGGCTCCTCCAACAGAAGTTGGTCGTCAGTGGTTCGGTACGACGCGGTTCGCTGCATGAGCAGCTCCGTCCTGTGTGTCGTGGTGGATGGAGTCACAGCGGACTGTCCACTTGGTCGGGAGACGGTCACTTGACCTCGACTCTGGTCACGAACTGACATCATCCACCGCGGTGAAAGTGCCGTACTGCCTGGTGACTGAATCGACCGTGATCACGGGCCGAGTTCCTGCCACGACGTCGTCGACTCGGAGATCGCCGACCACCAGGGTCCGAGCGACACCCTAACCCTACGCCTGGAACGCGGACACGTCGCGACGCACACCTTGAACAACAAGCCAAGTGCGTGTTTTGAGGAGGATCCGCCTTGATCGGGTGGGCCGCGGGTGCGTGTCAGCCCAGTGCTTTTCGCAGCAGCGCCGTCAACTGGTCCTGTTCGTCGGGTGAGAGTCGTCCGACCGCCGTGCGGGCGAAGGTGAAGGCTGTCGCGAACCGGTGGTTGACCTCATCTCCCCGGGGGGTTCGGGCGACGAGTCGTGCGCGGCGGTCCCGGGGGTTCGGTTCGCGGGTCACGAGACCGAGCGCTTCGAGCCGGGCGACGATCTGGGTGATGTTGGAGGCATCGCAGCCGAGCTCCTCGGCCAAGGCGCCCATGCCGCGTCGCTCGTCGAGTCGCCCGAGCACACATGCCTGCGCCGGGCTGAGCGACAGCTCGGCCGCGGCCGTCTCGTAGGCGCGGTCGTACACGTCGACCAGGTCGAACAAGGCAGCCTCGGTCTCGGACGAGGTGGCTACGGGTCTGTTCGGCAGCGCCATACTCCCAGCTTAGAGCAGTTACTTGATTGGCTCAAATAGCTGTGGTCCAATAATGCTTGAGCCACTCAAGTAAACAAGGAGATTCGATGGACAGCAGAGTCGAGGGCGCGGCGGGCGGCGCGATCGTGGTGCCGCGGATGAAGGCGGTGGCCCTTGACCGGTTCGGCGGAGTCGACGAACTCTCGCTGCGCCGGCTACCGCTCCCGGAGGTCGGCGACGACGACGTCCTCATCCAGGTGGAGTTCGCAGGGGTCGCGTCCTGGGACGCGGTCGAGCGGAAGGGGGACTACGACGGCGTTTTCGGTCCTTCGGTCTTCCCCTACGTCCTCGGCTGGGACGCGGCGGGCACGGTGGCCGCGAAGGGACGCGACGTCACCCGGTTCGACCTGGGTGAGCGCGTCTACGCCACGACGATACCGGCGCCGCGCGGCGGTTTCTACGCCGAGTACGCCGTCGTGGAGGCGGAGTTCGTCGCGCGCGTGCCCGACCGGCTGCCGACCGAACAGGCCGGCGCGATGGCGTGGGATGCCCTGACCGCACTGAGCGGTCTCGACCTGCTCGGTCTACGACCGGACGAAACGCTCATGGTCTTCGGGGCCAGCGGGGGCATCGGGCACCAGGCCGTGCAGCTGGCGCGGCACAGCGGCATCCGAGTGCTGGCCGTGGCCTCCGGTGACGACGGTGTCGCCCTGGCCAGGCGGCTGGGCGCCGACGCCGTCATCGACGGCCGCAAAGACGATGTGCCGGCCGCGGCCTTCGAGTTCGCGCCAGGCGGGCTCGACGGGGCTCTGGTCACCGTCGGAGGCGAGATCGCCGAACGGGCTCTTCGCGCGATCAAGAGCTCGGGACGGATCGCCTGCCCGAGCGGTCTGCTGCCCGCGCCTGTGACGTCGCCGGGCGCGACGATGTCCTACTACGACGGGGATCGAAGCCCCACCGCCACCGATCGGCTGAACGCGATCATCGAGGCGAGCTCCTTCGAGGTCCACGTCGCCCGGACCTTCCCGATGGAGCGGATCAAGGATGCGCATCGCGCTCTGAACGATCACTATGTCGGGAAGCTGGCCCTCGAGGTCGGGTAGGACGCGACAACC
Source organism: Actinophytocola algeriensis (assembly GCF_014203735.1). Lineage (GTDB taxonomy): Bacteria > Actinomycetota > Actinomycetes > Mycobacteriales > Pseudonocardiaceae > Actinophytocola > Actinophytocola algeriensis. The sequence continues at coordinate 1,113,447 of NZ_JACHJQ010000002.1, forward strand.
GCCGAGCATCGCCACGACCGGGAGGGGTGGCTTGGTGGTGCTCGTGACGACGTGCCGGAAACGTTCGAGGGTGTCAGCCCCGAGGCACCCAGTTGCTCGGCAAGCGCACCGGGTGATGTCGGCGACGACCGATTCCTTCTCGGGCGCCGCCCGGTCTATACGTCATGAGCGGCCGTTCAGGAAGGAACACATCGTTGATCGGGAAGGCTGAGGTAGGAGCGAAGGACGACGAGTTCGCGCGGGAAGCGGAGCCGTACCGCCGCGGCCTGCTGGCGCACTGCTACCGCGTGCTCGGTTCGTGGGACGAGGCGGAGGACGCCCTGCAGGAGACCTACCTGCGGGCGTGGCGCGCCTACGCCAGGCTCGAGCAGAAGGATCTGCTGCGGAACTGGCTTTATCGCATCGCCACCAACACCTGCCTGTCCACTCTCGACCGACGCGGCCGTCGGGCGGTGCCCTCGGGTCTCGGCGCGCCGAGCACCAACCCGGCCATCGATCCACCCGCCCCCGACCGGGATGCCTCGTGGATACAACCGATCGCGGATGGGGTCGTGGCGGGCTCGCACAACGACCCCGCGGAAATCGTGACCTCCCGGGACAGCGTCAGGCTCGCACTCATCGCAAGCCTGCAGCACCTGCCCGCCCGGCAACGGGCCGTTCTCATCCTGCGTGACGTCCTGGCATTCCCCGCGTCGGAGGTGGCGACGATGCTCAACACCAGCACCGTCGCGGTGAAGAGTGCTCTTCAGCGGGCCCGGGCGCGCTTGGCGGAGGTCGCCCCCGTCAAGGAGGAGCTGCTGGAACCCGATGACCCGCGTGCACGCGAGCTGCTCGCGCAGTACATGGCGGGCTTCTCGAACGCCGACACCCAGGCGCTCGAGAAGGCGCTGCGAACCGACGCCGCGCTGGAGATGGTCCCGTCCGGGATCTGGTTCGCCGGCAAGGCGACGTGCATGCCGTTCCTCAGCCGCGCAGTGGGTGTTCGGGGCACCTGGAAGATGCTCCCGACGACAGCCAACGGCCAACCCGCGGCGGCGGCCTACCTGCTCGGCGACGACGGACGTCATCATGCCTACGGCATCGGCGTGCTTGCCACGACCGCGACCGGGATCGCCCGGATCTTCGCCTTCGGCGAGGCGGCCCTGGTGGAACGGTTCGGGTTCCCGGCCGTCATCTCCTAGCCGATCCGGTCACGCCGCGAGCAGGGCTCATACACAGCGGTGGTTCCTTGCCCGCAGAACGCCGCTCTGAGTTGCGGAGGTCGTGTCTGTGCGGCAGGACCCCAGCGATTCCTTGTGAGCCGCCGACCAGTCATAGGTAGGACGGCGTGATCCGCAGAAGGAGACCATGAGATGGCGAGCAAGAACGACTGGCTGACAGAGCACTACCGGATGGTGAACGCGGCATTCGCCCAGAACCCGCCCATCTCGCTGGAAGAGTCCCGCGATCTCAACGAGCACTGGGGCGATGCGACCACCGAGCCCGGCGGTGTCGACTACGTCGAGGTCGACGCCGGTGGCGTGCCGGCCATGTGGGCGACGCCGAAGGGCAGCGCGGCGGACCGGGTGCTTCTCAGCCTGCACGGTGGCGGATTCATCGGCGGCTCGATGTACACCCACCGCAAGATGTTCGCCCACATCGCCAAAATGGCGGGCGCGCGGGCGCTGATCGTCGACTACCGACTGACGCCGGAACACCAGCATCCCGCCCAGGTGAACGACACCACGGCGGCCTACAGCTGGCTGCTCGACCAGGGGATCAGCGCCGAGCACATCGCGGTCACCGGTGACTCGGCCGGTGGCGGGCTCAGCATCCTGACCATGCTGCACGCCCGCGACCGGGGCCTGCCGGTCGCCGCCGCCGTCATGCCGCTCTCGCCGTGGTTCGACATCGAGAACGGTGGCGAGACCCGCACGACCAACGTGATGACGGACTCCATCTTCGGCGGCGAGACGCCGATGAACCTGGGCTTCCTCTCGCAGATCCTGTTGGGAGAGCACGGCGACCCGACCGACCCGGCCATCAACGCGCTCTACGCCGACCTCTCCGGCCTGCCTCCGGTGTACATCCAGGCAAGCGGCACCGAGATGATTCTCGATGACGGTCTCAGACTGGCCGCGCTCGCGGAGAAGGAGGGCGTGGAGGTCAAGGTCGAGATCTTCGACGGCCAGGAGCACACCTGGCAGATGGGGGCCGGCCGGTCACCAGCCGCCGACGAGGCGATCAGGAAGCTGGCCGAGTGGGTGCGCCCCAGGCTCGGTCTTGACTGACGTCGCACCCCGAGAACCCCGGGTGCCCGTCCTCGACGCCGTGGACGGGCACCCGGGACCACCTACAAAGAACGGCTCCCTCATCCCGAGACGCTGCGCGAGCTCGTCGTCGAGGCGCGACCGGTGGACGAGGCAGAACGCGCCGGGCGCTGCCAGCCGGGCCAGGTCCCGGCTGAGGGTCAGCCCACCATGGCCAGACCCAGTTCGGCGAGCTGCCTTTCCGTCAGCGGCAGTGTCGGCCGTCCGGCGCCGACCCGGTGCGGGTGCCCGGGATCCTCCCGGTTGGTGGCGAAGTCCGGACTGCCGAAGTTCCGCACCGACAGCGAGTACAGCTGCCCGTCCGGCAGGTAGATCCGCAGGGTCTGGTTCAGCGACGCGAACGGATCGCTCGGCGCCACGTCGTAGATCTGCAACACCGTCCCGTCCGCCAGCACGTGCCGTTTCGGCGCCTGACAGTTGTACATGTCGTACGCCTGGTCGTCCGCCGCGGTTAGTGGATCACCGGTGAACCGGCCGAAGGAGAACCTCACGCTGCCGGTGCCCCCGGTGTCGGACACGTCGACGTCGTAGGTGAACGTGTGGCCAGTGTTCGGCCTGGTGGACGGCAGCTTCGTCTCGCCAAGCAGGCCCACCGTCGCGTCATCGGCCACGGCGGCCAGAGCCTGCCAGACCTGTTGTTGCAGCGCCGACAGGTCGGCGCGGACGCTGTCCAGGTCACGGTCGGTGAGGTCGGGGATCTCGCACCTGGGCACTGGCTCGGTCGGCCGGCCGGCTGGTGGTGGTGCGGTCGGCGCCGGAGTCCATGTGGTGTGCGGGGAGTGCGCCGGCAGGTCGGCCCGCGGCCACGGCGCTTCGGTCGGGGACATCCCGGTCGAGGTCGTCCCGGTCGCGGCGACGTTCTGACCGTCGGAGGGCAGGGCTCCCGCGCTGACGACCACCGTGGCCACACCGGCGACGACTGCGGCCGCCGCCGCCAGCGCAGCGCCGAACTGTTGGCGCCGACGCCGCCGCCGGCCACGGGCGACCGCGTCGGCCAGCCCGCCGCGGGGCCTTGGCGGGGTCCGTTGCGCCAGTTCGGCCCGCAACGCGGCCCCGAGGTCATCCTCATCCCACATCTCGCACGCTCCGCTCCGGTGTGTCGGCGTCGCGGTACGCCGCCCGCAACGCCTGTATCCCTCGTGACAGTTGACTTTTGACGGTGCCCGCCGAGCACCGCAGCACCTGCGCGACCTGCTCGACGGGCAGGTCGTGGACGATGCGCAGCACGAGCGTGGCCCGTTGCCTCGGTGGCACGTCCTGTAGTGCCGCCAGCAGCGACTGCTGCTCGTCGACGCGTGCCAGGTCCCTCGAGTGGTCCGACCGCTCGGGCGTCTCGGCGACCAGGTGTTCCTTCGCGCGGCCCCGCCGCCTGGCGTCGAGGAAGAGCCGGACGAGGGTGGTGCGCAGGTAGCCGTCCGCGTTGCCGCCGGCCACGCGTGACCATTTCGGGTACAGCCGGACGAAGCTTCCCTGGGCCAGTTCCTCCGCCTCGACCCAGTCACCGCACAGCGCGTACGCGGTGCGCAGCGCCCCGTCAAACCGCGCCGCGTAGAAGTCGGCGAAGTCTTCATCTGAACCGGCCACCGGCATCCTTCCGCAGATCTTGGACGGGATAAGAACGCAGTCGGCCCATGGGAGGTTGCACGCGCCATGGCTTCGCCCGTCCCGGCGAGGGTGTACGCCGCTACGCCTCGGCGCCTACCGGAGTTGCTAAGCTGGTTGACGGTCCTCCATGCCCGTTCCCACACGGCTTGTCGCCGTTCTGCGCCCGGACGCGATCAGCGGATCCCAACTGATCGGCGCCGCGATCACAGCTCTGGTCTGGGCGAACTCGCTCTGGTCCGGCTCCTAGGAGGCTCTACGCTCGTTCACAGTCGGCCCTGCCGTGCTCCACCTGGATCCCCGCGCGCACCTCAACCCGCAGCTCAGCTGGGCCGACATCACGAGAATCGGCGTCCTCGGCGATCGGCTTCACCGTCTCATCGAGCGCCGGCGTGACCAGACGGCGAGAGCCACCACTCCGGGACCGCGCCGGTAGACGGTGCACGGTTTACGTGCATCCCGGTTGATCAGCGAGCCACGTCGTCGCGGCGGCCACGTCCGCACCAGTGCGGGGGGACGCCGGCACGTCCGGTTCGATCGGTGTTCCGTATCGGCGTCCGGTCCGGTCGGCCATGGTCGCGACGGTGAGTACCAGTATGGCGCCATCGGAGAGCTCGTACGGCTCGTTGGCGGTGGATAATCCGGCGGTGCGCAGGCCGAAGGTGCGCACTCTGTCCAGTCCGAGGAACGACACGAGCGTTCCTTCCCCGGCGCTTCCCGTGTACTGGGACGTGAGCACGGCGACCGGCGGTGCCGGCCTGGTCAGTCGCACCGGGTTCGTGCCCACCACCTGCCCGCCCAGCACCACGTCGTCGCCACGGATCTCCCAGTGCACGCTACGGCCGTCCGGTCCAACGAACGACCCGAGTCGTCCGTCACCGAGCAGTGGCGCGAGGACCGTCAGCATCGGCCACATGTTCCCGCCCTCATCTGCTCTCAGATCGACCAGCCACCCGCACGGTGCTGCCGCGTCCAGTGTCCGGACCGCCGCCTGCCCCGCCGACACATACCGCTCTTCACCAGCCTGATCCGCCTGGATACCGGGGATCGTGATCTGTGCGAACCGGCCGTACAGCAGTTCCCCTTCCGGTACGGGAATCCGGGCCGCAGGCGGTGGCACGGCTTCGCCCGGCGGGATCAACCTGGTGTGGCGATTGCCGATCGTGGCGATCGCGCCACGGATCGCGCTGTAGGTGTCCGCCGGTTCGCTGGCGTCCCGCGCCATCTCGAACGCGTCGCCGCGGATCTTCCGCCAGTCCACGGTGTACCGGTCCAACGCCTTGTCCTGCAACAGGGTCAGCGCGCTTTCGAGGTAGTCGTAGGCGGCATGGGACATCGGTACACCGCGGGCGGTCGCGTCACCACCAACCCCCAGCAGCAGCACGACCACTGCGAGAGCGCCAACCATCCTTCGCATACCGCTACCTTGCCATCACCTGGCATCGTGACACGCCCATCGACGTGCTCCTTCGGGTTCGACCACCTCTGCCGCGGTCAACGCCGGGAGGGTGTCCCGTGGGCAATGACTAGATCTAGCCCATCCGTGGGACGCGATCTATCCGTGGGAGCCGATCGACGACCCCGGTTGCCTTGCCAAAGGGCACCTTCCTCCCCATGCCGTCATGGGGGGAAGATGCCCTTCGCCGCGTCAGGTCAGTGCGTAGGCGCGGATGATGGTGTGTTTGGCGGTGTTCCCGGCCGGGTCGTCGATCGATGCCCGCAGGGACACGAACTCCGCGTTCCCGGGGTGCTCGACCGTGATCCACGTCCGGCCGTGCTTGTTGTGCACCGGCACCTGCTGCCAGGTCGTCCCGTCGTCGAAGGACACCTCGACGGCCGCGGTGTTCACCCGGCCCGGTTCCTGGACGCCGTTGCGCTGCACATCGACCGGAATCCGCAACGACTCGCCTGCCGGTGCGGAGTTGTGGTCGTCCAGCTTCGGTGCGAACCGCACCGCCAGGAGTGGCAGTGCCGCACTGTCTTCGACGTGACCGGACCGGAAGGTCCATTCGGCGGTGACCGAAGTGGACAACCGGGCGTACTCGCTCCGGTCGACGTTGACGCGCATCGTGTACTCACGCGTCTCCGGCGGCAGCTCGGCGATCAAGGACCCGTAATAGGAGGTCTCGGCGATGACCTCGCCGTCGGTGAGCAGCTGCATCGAGCCGCGTTCGCCGGTCGGGCTTGCCCACCGGGTCAACGACTGGTCCCCCACCATCGGTGGCTGTGCCGCGACCACGTCACCGGTTCGTTCGGCGACCTCACCCGGATTTTCCGTGAAGTACGGGAAGGAAGGCCCGTATGGACCGGCATTCCACCGTTCCCTGGTGACCGTTCCCTTCCGGTACACCTTGCCCTCCCGTTCGCTGAGGAGCAACGCGAACAGGGTGTCGTCCTTCCGTAATTCCGCGAACCAGTCGAACCACGGGACGTCCGGGGTGTAGTACTCGGTCAGCGTGAACGGCAGTTCGGTTTGGACCATCCCGCGTTCCCCGAACGCACCGGGGGTGTCGGCCGCGAAGGTGGACAGGACCTTCGCGAGATCCCGGTCGGCGTAGCGCCGTGTCAGGTCGGCCGGCACGCGCCCGGTGTCCGTCCACTGGATGTTGTACCGGTACGGGCTGTTCCGGTAGCCACCGCCGCCATCGGGTTCGGCGAGCTCGGCGCGCACCGTCATCGCGAAGTCCGCGCCCGCGGTGGTGGTCGACGGGCGCGTCGAGTAGCCGTGGTTGAAGTACCTGGGCTGCCACGCATAGGTGCCCGAGCCCCATGCCACCTTGCGCTCGTACTTCAGGTACACCGCGCCTTCGTCGGCGTCCGGGTCGGCCACCTTGACGTCGACCTGCTCGGTCTCGCGGGCGTCGAACACGAACTCCATGTCCCGGTCGATCACCAGGTTCGGTTCCTGGAAGTCGGCGAACAGCGGCCGCAACTCGTCGTCGGTTTCGCTGTACACCGTGGTGTCGAGGTAGTACGTGCCCTTCGGCACCCGGATGGTGCCGCCACCCGGTGCACCGCCGTGCGTGTAGGTGCGGGGGTTCACCACGTCGACGAGCGCGGTTCCGTAGCGCTGCGCGGGATTCCCGTGGTGGTCGATGAACCGCACGGTCAGGTCGTAGCTCTCGGGCTCCTTGGCCACGGTCAGCGGCGTCGTCACCGCCCGCCCGCCGCTGGTGGCGGTGATCGTGCCGGTGTACCGGCCGTCCGGAGTGTCCACAGTGGTGTCGATCGTGACCGTCACCCTGGCGGTGCCGTCGGCGGGCACCGTGACCTGTGCCGGTTCCACGGTGACCATCTCCGCTGGTGCGGCACCTTCCGGTCCGGTCATCGCGGCCGCGAGGTCCAGGGTCACGGCGTCGGGGCCGGAGTTCGCGTAGGTCAGGGTCTTGACGGCAGGCTCGTCGTCGTGGTGCGGCCACTTGGCGAGCCCGTAGCTCAGGCCGGCGGGGACACTCACCACGGTGCTGCCCACCGCGGCGGCGACGTCGACGCGCCCGGTGCCCTGTTCGAACAGCGACAGGTCCGGGTTGGGTCGGGCGCTGCCCATCAGCGTTGCCTTGAGTCGCACCGGGTCCCAGTCCGGGTGCTGCGCCGCCAGGATCGCGGCGGCGCCCGCGACGTGCGGGGTGGCCATCGACGTTCCGGACAGCGACATGTAGCCCTCGCCGACCGGCTCACCGAGGGTGCTGCCCTCCGCTCGTGCCGCCACGATGCCCACGCCGGGCGCGGTGATCTCCGGCTTGATCGCACCGTCCCCGGCGCGTGGGCCGCGGTTGGAGAACTCGGCCAGCCGATCGAAGCCGTCGACCGCGCCGACGGCCAACGCGGCGTCCGCCGACGCCGGACTGCTCACCGCCTCGTCGAGCCCGTCGTTGCCCGCGGCCGCCACGAACAGCGTCCCGGTCTCCTCGGTGAGCCGGTTCACCGCCGCCGACAACGGGTCCGTGCCGTCGGTCGGGACGTTGCCCAGGCTCAGGTTGACGACGTCGGCGCCGCTGGTCGCGGCCCATTCCATACCGGCGATGATCCACGACTCGTAGCCGTAGCCGTTGTCGTCGAGCACCTTGCCGTTGAGCAGCTTGGCGTCCGGCGCGACGCCCCGGTACGTGTCCCCGGAGCCGGTGATGATCGACGCGAGGTGTGTGCCGTGACCGTGCACGTCGCCAGGGCCCTCGCTGCGCTCCTCGGCGAAGTTCTGCTCGGCGACGACGGCGTCCGACAGGTCCGGGTGCGTGGTGTCGATGCCGGTGTCCAGCACCGCGACCGTCGCTCCCGCGCCCGTGAACCCGCCTGCCCACGCCTCCGGCGCGCCGATCTGCCGGACGCTCTCGTCCAACGACGCGCGTACGGGAGCATCCAGCCACACCCGGTCCACCGACCCGCGCGCGTTCTTCCAGAACGTAGGACTCTTGTCGGCGCGCACGGCGGCCGCGTCGATACCGGGCAGGTCGTCGACGGTCTTCGCGCCTGCCACTCTGGCGCGGGTCTTGTCCTTGAAGCCCACGATCAGCGGCAGGTCACCGCGCCGCGTGTCGTCGTAGCCTGCCTCGACCAGCCCGGTCACGTCGAACAGCCGCCCGTCGAGCTTGCCGGACAGGACATCAGCCGCCACGTCCACCGGCAGCACGTGCACGTCGCCGTCCGGTTCGATCCTGGTCTTGAAGCTGACCCGCTCCCGCCCCGGCGCGGGCCGGACCCGCACCCGCTCCGGACCGCCCATGGTCACGATGTCGCCGGTCAACAACGTGACCGTGTGGATGTCCGGCGTCCCTGCACCCGGAGTCCGTTGCTGCGCCTCGGTCTCCGGGTGCAGGGCCAGCACCGTGCTCGCGGCCACCGCCGCCCCGGTCAGTACGGCGGCGGCACGCTGCCGGCCGGCTCTCCTACGAAACATCTGCCCTCCACGGTCGCCGGTGGTCTGAACACCACCTGTCGGCCGTTAGTACTCCGCGAGGGCCGATTTGGTTGGCCGGGTTCAGTGCCCGGTCGATGGCGCGACCGGATGCCCGGGGCGTGGCCGGACGCGGCTGCCTCGTGGGCACCGACAGGACCGGCGGTGAGGTGGCGGGATGAGCTTCCGTGTCGACTATGGCCCGTACAACCGCGGTGCTCCGTGGAGTTCCGAAGGCACCTCGTTGGGGTCGACCTCGGCCCGCGCTCACTCATCGAACTGGGAGTGGATCGTGCGTCGTCGTCAACGGCGGGTGCCGAAGTCCTGGGTCCAGTACGGCACGCCCTCTGCGTTCACCACGTGGCCGACGCCGATCTCGGACAGACCGCAGTCAAGGATGTTGGCCCGGTGGCCGGAACTCCGCATCCACGCGTCGACGACCGCCTTCGGGCTCGGCTGGCCGTAGGCCACGTTCTCCGCCCACTTCTTCGCCGGATAACCGGACTGTGTGATCCGGTCCCCGGGATCGGAGCCGTTCGTGCCCTGGTGGGACATGTGGTCATGCGCAGCCATGTCACGGCTGTGGCCGCGTGCCGCCGTCCGCAGTGCACCGTTCTCCGCGAGACCGGCGCATCCCTTCGCCGTGCGATGTTCGTTCGTCAACGCGATGACCTGTTGTTCATAGCTCGGCTCGGCCTGTGCCGCGCCCGTCACACCGCAGAGACCCAGTGCCGCCGACATGGCGACGGTGGTGAGTGCGTTCTTCATCTGCTCGTCTCCTTGTCATCTCGACCGGCTAAGGCGTACCCGGGACAAGCAGGACTTCTCACCATGCCCCTGTTTGTCAGACCATTGGGCGACATGCGCATAACCGCCGGTCGCCACCACCCCGCACGGGCGTCGACCTTCTTCCGGGACCGCGACCGCACTCCCTCGGTCGTGAGCTCCACGACGTCCGCGCCATAACGCACAGTGGCCGGCCGAGGCGAGTGCCAGCCGATGTGACACAGCCTCCAACATCGGCTTCCGCTGCGCCGACGACACTCCTGACACGGCCGTGCGCTGGCGACGACCGAGGCTTGGTGCTGACACTCGACCGACCGGCACCCCCGACACCATCGGGATGGTCCCGTTTTCCCGTACCGCGGTCTCTCTCGCCGTGCGCGGGCAACCGCTGGCGCACGTGCTCCACTCCTTCTTCGAGACCTGGTGGACGCACGGCCGGGAACCGAGCCGCGCGGCGCGGGTGGGTGTGACGAGATCGATTAGCCGGCCGGGAGTGTGGGTACGTGGCTGCCATGACCGTGGTTGACCGAACACGGGCCCGGCTGGGCCTCGCCGTGGTGTGCGCGGCACATTTCCTCATCGGCGCGGACGGTCTCTCCGTCGCGATCGCGCTGCCCCACCTGCAGCGGACGTTCGACGCGGAACTCATCGACGTGCAATGGACACTCACCGGCTACGGCGTCGTCTTCGGCAGCTTCATGCTCCTCGGCGGCCGGCTCGGTGACCTGTACGGCCGCCGACGACTGCTCACCGGCGGCATGCTCCTGTTCGCCGCCGGCTCACTGCTCGCCGGCCTCGCACCAGTCCTGGGCCTGCTCATCACTGGACGCGTACTGCAAGGTCTCGGCGCGGCCGCCGCCGTACCCGCCGCACTCGCACTCATCGGCAGCCTCTACCCACCCGGCCCCGCCCGCACCCGCGCACTGTCCCTGCTCGCCGCGATGGTCACCGTCGGCGTCATGAGCGGTCTCGTCATCGGCGGCATGGTCATCGGCTGGCTCGGCTGGCGCTGGCTGTTCCTCCTGATGGCAGTGCCTTCACTCATCGCCGCTGCCGGTGCCCCGCACGTCCTGCCCGAAACCCCCGCGCTGCGCGACACCAAGCCCGACGTCCTCGGCGCCGTCCTGGTCAGCACCGGCCTGATCGCCCTGCTCTACGGGCTGACCAGCATCGAACACAACGGCCTCGTCGCCGCCCGCCCGCTGCTGTCACTGGCCATCGGCGCGGCCCTGCTCACCGGATTCGTCGCGTGGGAACGCCGCACCCCGGTCCCGCTGCTGAGGTTCGACATCCTGCGCGTCCGCAGCCTGCGCGCCGGCTCCTTCGGAATCGGCGCCAACGGTGTCGCGTTCACGTCCACCGTCTACGCAGGCACCCTGTACCTCCAGGACGGGCTCGGCTACACCCCGATCCAGGCCGCGTTCGCCGTCCTCCCCATCGACGCCGTCGCGTTCGTCATCGCCCTCATCGCAGCACCCATCGTGCGCCGCTCCCCCCGCACCATCCTCAGCGCCTGCTTCCTGCTCACCGCCGCCGCCCTGCTCTGGCTCGCCCGCACCCCGGTACCCGCGAACTACCTGACCGACCTGATGGCACCACTGGTCATCCTCGGTGTGTCACTCACCCTCGTCTTCATCATCACCACCCACCAAGCCGTCGCGGACGTCCACCCCGACGACAAAGGCATCGCCTCCGGCATCTACGAAACCGCCAACCACCTACTCGGCGGAGCAGTAGGCGTCGCGGTCTACGCCACGATCGTCGCCACCGTGGCAAACGAAACCGGCGACCCAAACGGCTACCGAGCCGCCTTCCTGGCATCCGCGGGCCTGGTAATCGCGTTCGGCTGCGCAGCGGTCACTCTGTCGGCCCCAAGAGGAAGAACGCCATAAGGTCCACCGAAGGCACTGGAAAGAGTTCTGGACGATCGGGATCCGCAACGTCCGCGGGCTGACCGGGTTGTTGGCCCGCGCCGAACCCCACGACCGTTGTGGTGGGGGGTTCCAGTTCCATTTCCTGGTGCGGCTTGGTGACCCCGAGGGGCGTCGACACCGCCGTGCGGGAACTGGGTGAAGACCGGCATGCCGCTGTTCGGTCGGTGAATGTCCGTTCACATCTGGTCGTGTGAAGCAGATACGGCAATACCGGCTCGCGCCGCGGCGAGTTCGGACCGCACCGCCTCCAGCAGCCGTGCGAGCCAGTGGCGGCCGCCGGGCCTGCTCCAGAACCGCGACCAGAGGTACTCGTTCGACACGAGTTGTGCGTCCCCTGTGGACAGCAGCACGTCGGCGAGATGTGAGTGCGCACGGTACTTCTCCCGCATCAGCGCACCCATGACCGCGACCCGCGCGTCGGCCCAACCGTCGCGGCGTGGCGCCGCCTCGGCGATCTCCCTGGCCTGGAACGGGTTCGCGGTCTCCGCGATCCGTGCCCGCGCCCGCTCGTCGGACGTGCTGAGCGCCCAGTACGCGTGGGTCACCGACGGGTACGTGCCGCCATGGCACGTGATCGGCGCCGGGTAGCTGTTCTGCAGCACCTCGAGACCGGGATCGGCCGGCCAGCCCGACGGGTACACCGTGCCGCGGATCGTGATCGTCGACCGGCCCGAACCTTCCGGGCCGTCGGCGGGGAGGGACGCCTCGGCGGTTTCCCGCTCCTGGTCCTGGTCCGCGAAGTAGTCGAGAGCACGCTGCCGAGCCTCGTCGTCGGCACCGAACAGGTCGCGCAGCGGGCCGTCCTTGTAGTCCATGTCGCCGAGCGCGTAGTTGCGCAGGTGCTCGGGGATCGCCAGGTAGGCCTCCTCGAGCGCGGCCCGGTTCGCCTCGGTCGGGTCGTGCCGGTACACGTCGGCGGCAGCGAGGCACCGGTCGGTCGAATCGGGCCGTCCGGCCAGCTGGTCGATCTCGTCGGCCACCTCACCGATCAGCCCGTCCTCGTCGACCCACGTCATCGGATTGCCGAAGGTCCACGCCGCGACGTGGTGCGCCGAGGCACGCGCACCGTCCGGCAGCGTCGTGGCGACCCAGCCCTCGCGCACCTTGACGGCGAACTCGTCGAGCGTGACGTGTTCCCAGCAGTCGATCACACCGTCCGCGTAGATCTTCAGATCGGTCAGGAAGTAGGTGTCCCCGTTGCGGATGAACGCGTGCCGCCACGTGCCCTCGACCCGTTCCCCGTCCACTTCCCGGAATGTCCTGTTGAGGCGTCCCATGGTGGAAACTCTACGGTTGCCGGCTCTGCGCGCACCGGTGTCCCTGGCACCCACACTGAGCGCGATGGTCGGCGCCGTCAGGCCGATGGTGGTGGATCCGGGCTGAAGAAGGAGCCCGCCACCGGACGGCCCGCGGCGCCGATCTTGTTCGCCTTCTTCGGTACCGGGGTGCCGCGGTAGTCCAGTGCAGCCGGACCGAGAGGCTGGTGCACCTCGACGAACCCACCGTGAGGCAACCGTTTGATGATCCCGGTCGGGAGGCCACGCCGGAGAGTCTCGTGATCGTGCCGTTGCAGGCCTCGGCAGAGTCGGTTAGTCGCCAGGTAGGCCAGTGGTGGCAGCACCAGCAGCGCGATGCGGGCGGTCCAGAGCAAGGTGTCGGCCGAGAGATCGAAGCGGAATGCCAGCACATCGATGGCGGCGGCGAGTTGCAGGCAGCCGTAACCGGCCAGCACCGCGACGCCGAGCGCGGTTCGCCATGGCACGTCGCGTGGCCGCTGCAGCAGATTGTGCAGGGCGCGGTCGTGGCCGAACCGTTGCTCGAGCCTGGGATACAGCAGGAGGGCGAGGAAGCTCAACGGCAGGAACACCATCGCGGGCCAGAACTGCGGCGGTATCAGGTAGCCGCCCAGCTGGATCTCCCACGCCGGGAACAGCCGCACCGCGCCGTCGACCCAGCCGAAGTACCACGGTGACGTCGACCCCGCGGACACCTGCGCCGGGTTGCCCGGCCCGTAGTTCCACGCCGGGTTGATCTGGAACAGCCCGCCCATGAGGGCGAGCACGCCGACCGTCGCCATGACCACGGTCGCCAGCCGGGCCGCGAAACCGGGCACCAGCCGGACGCCGACGATGTTGCGTTCGGTCCGCCGGTGTCCCCGGAACTGGGCCGGCCCGACGCGGCGCTGTAGGGCCGTACGCAGCACCAGCAGCCCGACCAGGCTCGCGAGCAACACCCAGTGCACCACGTGGATGCGCGGGATGACCTCGGTGCCGGGGAACTCGCCGCCGAACACGATCCAGTGCAGCCCGGTGCCCACCACCGGGGCCGACAGGATGTACCCGGAGATCATCCGCAGGCTGGTGTCGGAGAGCATGTCAGCGCCCAGCAGCACACCGGAGAAGGCGGTGAAGACCCCGGCGATCAGCAACAACACGGTGACCGTCCACACAGGACGGTGTGGCCGCCGGAACCCGCCGGTGAAGAACATCACGGCGAGGTGCACCAGCAGCGAGCCGACGAACAGCGACGCCGCCCAGGCGTGGATCTGCAGGATCAGCAGCCCGCCGCGCACCTCGAAGGCAATGTGCAGGACGCTGGCGTAGGCGCGCGTCATGTCGACGCCGCGCAGGTTGTCGAACGGGCCGTCGTAGGTGACGCTGCCCATCGACGGGTCGAAGTACAGCGCCAGAAGCCCTCGCGTCAGGAGCATGACGACGAGGCTGGCCGTCGTGATCCCGGCGATCAGCTGCGACCAGTGCGTCGGCAAGACCTGGTTGAACCGTCGGCGCAGGTCACCGGCCCTGGCGGTCTGCTGGCTCAGCCGATCCAGCAGGCGTTGGGGAGACCTCGTCGGCGTCCGATACGTCCGCATGCCATGGAGACTCCGCGGAGCGCCGCGCTGTGACAGTTCGACGGTGGGACTCCGGTCACAGCCTCCAACCTGGGAGACGTTGGCACACGAAGCGGGCGTCCCCAGGCACGCCATCCGCGATCGTGCTGGAATACATGCGCGGTCATGTTGTGCGGGAACGAAGGGGGCGGGTGGATGACCACCGAGTCGCGGACGCGGTTGGCGAACGAGGCGTGGGAGGCGATGTTCCGGGCCCAGGCCACGCTCGCGCGTGAGTTCGAACTCGCGGGCGAGTGGGGAGACTTCCCGCCGCGCGAGTACGGGGTGCTCTACGCCCTCGCCGGCGAGCCGGACGGCCTGCGGGTCACCGACCTGATCGACGACGCCCTGCTGACCCAGGCGGGCGTGTCCCGGCTCGTCGCACGGCTCGAGAAGCGCGGGCTCGTCGAGCGGCGCCTCGACCCCGACGACGGCCGGGCCACCCGCATCGCGCTCACCGCCGACGGGCGTGAGACGCAGCGGCGCCTGGGCCGGGCGCATGCCCGGCACGTCACGCGGGTGATGACCAGGGCGCTGAACCCGGACCAGTTGCGGATGCTGCGTGCGCTCGCAGGCGCGCTCGTCGACGCGAGCCCGCCGGTCACCCCGCAGCCGCGGCAGCCGCGGCGGAACTCCGCCTGACCGTCGTCCGCCCGTATGACCGGCGTCTCCACGGTCCGGGAAATTACATGCGCAGTCATGTTGTTGACATGGGCACGAGACCCGGACGGGAAGGGCAGCGCACTCATGACCACCAACGACATCGGCACGGACGTGGAGTTCGGGCTGGACAACTTCGGTGACATCCCCGAAGACGACGCGGGCAACCTGCTCACCCACGCCGACGCGATCCGCCAGGTCGTCGAGGAGGCGGTGCTGGCCGACCGGCTCGGCGTCGACGTCATCGCGCTCGGCGAGCACCACCGGCCCGAGTTCGCCATTTCCAGCCCCGAGACGGTCCTCGCGGGTATCGCCACCCGTACCGAACGGATCAAGCTGGCCTCCGGTGTCACCGTGCTGTCCTCCGACGACCCGGTGCGCGTCTTCCAGCGCTTCGCCACCGTCGACGCGCTCTCGGGCGGCCGCGCGCAGGTGATCCTCGGCCGGGGCTCGTTCACCGAGTCGTTCCCGCTCTTCGGCTACGACCTCGCCGACTACGACGTGCTGTTCGAGGAGAAGATCAACCTGTTCGCGGAGCTGCTGACCGAGAAGCCGGTCACCTGGTCGGGCTCGACCCGGGCCGCTCTGCATGACGCGGACGTCTTCCCCAAGACCGACTCCGGGCATCTCGACACGTGGGTCGGAGTCGGTGGCTCACCCCAGTCGGTGGTCCGGACCGCCCGGTACGGTCTGCCGCTCATGCTCGCCATCATCGGCGGGTCACCGAAGCGCTTCCGGCCCTACGCCGACCTCTACCGCCGCGCCGCCGCCGAGTTCGGCACCACCGCGCATCCGGTGGGGATGCACTCCCCGGGGTTCGTCGCCGACACCGACGAGGAAGCCGCCGAGGTGGTGTGGCCGCGGTACAAGGTGATGCGCGACCGGATCGGCGCGCTGCGCGGCTGGCCCCCGATCCGCCGCGCCGAGTACGACGCCGAGATCGCCCGCGGTTCGATGTACATCGGTTCGCCGGAGACCGTCGCGGTCCGGATCGCCGACGCCATCCGCACCCTCGGCGCGGGCCGCTTCGACATGATCTACGGCAACGGCAGCGTTCCCGCCTCGGCCCGGCTCCGGGCGGTCGAGCTGTACGGCACGAAAGTCGTCCCCCGAGTCCGCGAACTGCTCACCGAGACGGAGACAAAGGCAGAGGCAGGCGAATGACGCGCATCGGGATCCTCGGCGCGGGCAAGGTCGGCACCGTCCTGGCCCGGCTGGCGGTGGCGGCGGGCTACGACGTGGCGATCGCGGGATCGGGCGACCCGGCCGCGATCGCCCTCACCGTCGAGGTCCTCGCCCCAGGCGCGGTCGCCACCACCGCGGCCCAGGCAGCACGAGGCGCGGACCTCGTCGTCCTGGCCCTCCCGCTGGGCAAGTACCGCACGATCCCCGCCGAGGCGCTGAACGGCAAGCTCGTCATCGACGCCATGAACTACTGGTGGGAGATCGACGGCATCCGGCCGGACCTGACCGACCCGACCACCTCCACCAGCGAGCTCGTACAGGCATACCTGCCGGCCGCGCGAGTGGTGAAAGCGTTCAACCACATGGGATACCACGACCTGGAGGACGAAGCCCGCCCCGCCGGTACCCACGGACGCAAGGCCATCGCCGTCGCCGGCGACGCCCCATCCGACCTCGACCAGGTCGCCCACGTGGTGGACGCGCTCGGCTTCGACCCGTTGGTCGCCGGTCCGCTCGCCGACGGCGTCCGCCTGGAACCGGGCAGCGAGGCCTTCGGCGCGAACGTCGACCGCACCGAGCTCCAAGCCATGCTCGACCGCTTCCCCCACACCGACCGCGGCCGCGCGAGCACCGCCACACGCTGAGCACGCCGCCGACCCCTGCCGTGATTCACGTCCAACGAGAGGCACCATACGCACGCGACATCTCGCCAGGGCGAGCTGGTGTGGCGGTGGTCGATGGAACACGTGCGTGGGTCCGGGGGTTGGGGATGGCATGAGTCAACTCGTGGATCGCACGATCACTGCCCTGCGCGCTGAGCATGACACGCTCGCAAGTCTCGTCCGTACCCTCACCGACGACCGGCTGGCCGCCACCGGCGGTGCTGCGGAGTGGACGGTCGCCCAGGTCCTGTCCCACCTGGGCAGCGGCGCGGAGATCGGCCGTGCGCCCATCGTCCGGGCCACCGGGGAGACCGTGGCGGCCGAGGACAACGAGACGATCTGGGCCCGTTGGGACGCGTCCGAGCCGCGCGCGCAGGCCGAGGGCTTCCTGGAGAGCAACCTCCGCTGGCTCGAACTGGTCGAGGCGCTCACGCCCGAGCAGCACTCGACGCTCTCTGTTGATCTCGGCTTTCTGCCTGCGCCGGTCCCGCTGCTGACCGCTCTGGGCATGCGGCTCAACGAGGTGGCCAACCACTCGTGGGACGTGCGCGTGGCCCTCGATCCGCACGCCGGGGTGGACGCCGGCTCGGCCGCCGTGCTCGTCGACCACCTGACCGGACCCCTGGGCTTCATGCTGAGCCGGCTCGCGAAGCCGGCCGAACTCGCCGCCCCGGTGTCCATCGCTGTCCCCGGCGCCGGTCTGGTGATCGACGACGCGGCCACCGTGGTGGACCACCTCGAGGCACCGTCCGCGACGTTCCACGGGCCGCAGGAAGCATTCGTCCGGCTGATCAGCGGCCGTCTCAAGGCACCGTACGACAACGGCGTCACCGTCGAAGGCAACGTCACGCTCGACGGCCTGCGCCGCGTGTTCCCCGGCTTTTGACAGGATCGGGCCCGCGACAGGACCGACATCACCCGACCGAAGTAGTGGGTGAGGTCAGGAATCTGAGCCTCATCCGTACGCGCCGCTTCGACAGAGCTCCGTGAGCTGTCCTTTGTGACTTGATGTGAGAACCGGCAGGAAATCCTACGTCGGCCTGCTCCACTCGACGCCGTTGAATGCCGTCCAGCGCGCCCGCCGTCGCGGGTCGGCTCGGTGGCGACGCGGCCCGGCACGGCACCTCCTGGCACTCCGTGGCCGCCGAGGACGAGCGGGGGCGCGACATCGCCGCGGTCATCGGCCGACGACGGGCCTGCCGGTGGAGTCCGTGCCTGTGGACAGCTACGGCCCCTCGGCGTCGTCTTCGCGGCCGACCAGCCGCCTCCAGCACCCACACCCGGTAAGCACCCGACTGGGCGCCGAAACACCCGAGCCTGCTGGCGGAACTGGAAAACATCCAGCCCTGATCATTCTCCGATTGCCCTTTCGTGCAGCTCATCGTGCCCCTCGGGTTGGGCATTTCTGAGGTATATCTGAATGCTGGTGTCCACGTGGGCGAGGAGGACATATGGGCTCGTCAACCGAGGCGGTCGACGCGGTGACGGCAGATGTCGTCCGCGGGTTCGAATTCCGGGGCGACGACGAAGTTCTCTCGTGGTGGCAGATCATGCGCAGGGCGCGCGAGGAGGCGAACGGGGATATCGAGGACCTGGTGAACCGGGTTCGTGCGGCAGTGCTCGACGCGTCGTTCGACGAGCGGATGGTGGACGAATTCGCTGTGGCGGTGTCGAGCGGGGGAATTGATCTGGTCGAGCGGATCATCGCGCTCGAGCAGTGGATGCCGGATTTCTACTGGACGCTCAGGAATCCCGTCGAGGAGGCACAGGGCGGCGAGATCGCGGGAGAGTGGGAATGGGTGACCGCGGCCCAGGTCGCCCTCCTGCACGGCTACTGGGGTGACCAGTGGCCCGACCAGCTGGCCCCATGGCTGGACGAGCGGTGGGGAACGGGATGGGAGCAGAACCCCGCCGAGCACCGGGCCACGTGGCTGGACGCCTTGGTCCAGGAGCTGGCTGCGCCCGAGGAAGCAGCCGAGGAGGCAGCCGCGCCGCCGTTCGCCTGGGTGCGGCCGGAACAGGCGGACGCCGTGACCGGGATCTGGGGCGTGGACTGGCACGACCCGATGCGCCGGCACCTGGACAGCAGGTGGGGTGCGGGCTGGGACGACAACCCCGATGACCACAAGGTGGCCTGGCTGAACGACCTGCTGACCGAGTGGTCGGCAGGTGCCTCGTCCGGCGAGCAGGAACCCGCCGCCCAGCCGCCGACGAGCGAGCTGTCCTACGACCAGGTGATGGAGCAGGCCTTCGCGAGTGCCCTGGAGAAGGTGCCGGGGGCCGCCGACCTGCCCGATGACGAGATCGCCCGTGCCCGCGCGACGTTCGCGGCCGAGTTCGAGCGCACCCACCCCCGTCCCGTCGTCTGAGGAGACATGTCATGAGCATGGATGCCAGCACCGAACCGGTAGGTGGCAGTGGCGGCGACGAGGAGGAGGACGAGCAGCGCCCACTGGCGAACGTCGCGGACCTGCTCGTCAGCACGGCGCTCGCCGAGGCTTCGGCCATCATGTCCGACTCGGCCCCGACCGCCACGGTGCCACCGACGGGCCCGGACGAGCAGCGGGGCATGAAGCGGAACGCCGCGGCCATGCAGGTGCCGCCGGCGTTCGACAAGAAGACCAAGGAGCGACACAGGGCCGAGTTCAAGAGGGGCCTCACGGCCGCGCGAAAGCGCATCGGAGAACTGTGGGCCGCGGAGGTCAACCGACGCCGGGAACAGTCGGGAGCAGAGCCGGTTGCCAAGCCGACCCTCGACAGCAACGTCGACTTCGGCGACCTGAAGGCGGCGATCAGCGGCCACCCGTGGCGCGCTGAGATCGCCAAGGCGTACAACGCCCAGCTCAGCGACGACAACCCGGACCAGTTCGGCGAGGAACAGGAACAGGCCGAGCAGGAGCCGGAGGTGAAACGCGGGAAGTTCGACACCGGGGCCGAGGGGTGGACGTACGCCGGTGCCTGGTCCCAGGGGAAGGCAGGCAGCGGCAAGGCGAACGCGGAGCACCACTACGCGAAACACGGGGACGAGTTCCCCTTCTCCTCGGTCGAGGAGTACACGAAGGCGGCGATGGCCTTCTGGTGGGACAACCGGGAGAACATGCGCAACCAGGGCAACAAGTTCGTCACGCACAACTACGACCCCAAGACCCCCGACGCGAAGGCGTTCCTGGTGGCCTGGGACGCCAACAGCAAGTTGCTCACCTTCCACACCCTAAACCAGGCCACCATCATGAGGTGGGCTTCCTCTGTCGAGGACTACCTCAGCAAGGCGGTGGAGGAACTCTAGTCCTGGCGGGTGTGCCGACCAGGCGGCTGAACAAACGCCTGGCATGGCCGGGTGTTTGTGTCTGGTCGACCGCCATTCGTGGCGGGTGGTGTCCGGCTCGCGAGTACCTCCACTAAGCGCTGTCACGTTACTGATCTTCTGGCTGGGTCCCAACGTTGTCAGTTCAGTCCATCAGTTCTCCTTTCCACTCCGGACGTTCGCTGCCGTCCGCGGGTTTTGCGGTAGGGCATGATCACCTCGGGGTTACCTTGGTAGCCGCCGTCGGCCATGACGGGCCGGTCATTTGCCGATCACCCGGTGCGCCGCGGCGTGTGCGACGCCGAGCAAGGGCCCGATCTGGCGCACGGTCAGGTTCGTGCGCCAGAAGACCGCGACCAGCAGCCTTTAGACGGATCGGACGGCGAAGCACGGCCGCAGCCACCTCGACCGCACCGCCGACACCGTGATCGCGCTCATCCGCGTCCGCCACAACGTGATCACGTGACGGGTTCGACCTCGAGCCTCAGCCCCGGATACTCGGTCCTGCGCACCTCGACGTGCGAGACGTTTCCTCCGTGGACCAGCCACCACCCGGCAGGCGGGGTCACCCGGAACTCGTACTCGCCGACCGGCAGGTCGGTGAACCCGAAGTGGCCGTCCGCGTCGGTGTGCACGGTCGCGATGTGCTCGATGTCGAACAAGCCGACGATCGTGACCTTCACGTCGGGCACCCCCTCGCCCGGGTCCAGCTGCCCGTCGCCATCCTGGTCGTACATGGCGTCACCCATCATGATCCCGGTGGCGCCGGGAACCGAGGCACGAGCGGACCCGATGTTGTTCGACTCGTCGTAGTCACCGTTCGCCGCCCCGAACCCGTACGCGATCGTGACCCGGCCGACGTCATACGACCCGTCCGACACCACACCCCGCAACACGACGGTCACCCGCTCACCGGCCAGGATGTTGACGCCCTCCCCCTCGTACTCGACACCACCCCAGTCGGTGATCCCCAGCTCCCAGGAGTCACCGTTGCCGCCACTGTTGATCACCACATGCTCCGCGTCGACCTGCCCGTAGTTGGCGAGCGTGAAGCTGACCGCGGCCTCCTCGCCCGCCTGGTACGCGAGCTTGTCGAACCTGGTCGCCACGACCGCGACATCCGGCGACTCGGGCTCCGCCCGCGCGACCCCCGCCGCCCCGGTCAGCACTCCGGCTACCGCCACAACAGCTCCCACCGCGCGCATCGACCTCATACGTGGACCTCCTCAGGTTCGTCCCCGACCCCAGCCTCAGCGCCCCTAACACGCCGGACCGCGAGCACCCGTTGCCACCCGAGAGCCGCCGTGACCTACCCGTTACCGGCGGATCAGCCGGACGGCGTCGGCGACGACCACCCCGTCGGCGTTGGTCAGCTCACCTTTGTCAACCAAGCCTTGAGGAGACGAACACGACCTTGCGTCGACAACGCACCACCCTCGCCGCTGAGCTTTCCCGTTGCCCGGAACCTCGTCTGAGGTGACCGTTGGTCACCAGGGAGGGTGTCCTCGTGCCGATCCGCGGATCGCGGCTTCCGCGTACCCAGCAAGGATCGTGTCCCCGCAAGACCGCCAGGATCCACACCAGCAGGTCGAACCGTTAGTGGAGACGGCGGAGGGGGCACGACGGGTCAGGTCCGAGGTGTGATCTTCTTTGTCTGGTTAACGCCCAGAGGAGATGGATTGGGTTCAACCCCAGTCGCGGCCGGACAAGAACTGCAAGGGCTGGCGCGCCCCGCTCTGCCCTCGGCCAATGCGCCACCCACCGACCTCGATAGGGTCCAGACGTGACCGCTCCCGAACTCCGCCGATATCCCTCGGTCGCCGCCTACAACGCCGCGTACCCAGCCTGCGCGATGCCGACCGACAGTGCGGCGCGGCATCAGTTGCGGGGTTACCACGTCGCCATGCGAGGCCTGGTCGACGACCTGATGAGCACATCCGGCGCGATGATCGTCGACTTCCTGCCCGGTGGACCACCGAAGCCGGGCACTCCGGACCGGGTCGGCACGGTGGTGGCAAGTCCATGGCGGGAGGGACCGGTTCTCGTACTGGCACAAGGAGTGTCATTGTGGGCGGCGTGGCGGACCGTCGTGAAGCGCTGGCCCACACACCTCTCCGAAGTACGCGACCTGCTTAACCGAGACGACGCGCATCCGCCGCGTTGAGTTCGGCACCCGGCTCGGGCAAGCCGGGTCTACGACGCGATGCTTGGCAGCGAAGACAACTACGACATCGACCGTGCCATCAAGCGGAGCTGGACGCCCGTAGGTCGACATCATCCCGTCGTCGCCGCCCATGACCGCGCGCTGCTCGATGCGGGAACAACGGGTTCTTTGCCACCGCCGACCTCATCCGTCCTGACGAACGGCCTGTCCGGTGTTCACCTGACAGTCGAGTGGTATCGAGGTTCCTAGTCTTGCGGTGGACGCGGTGCAGGTGCGTCTTCAGTATCACGAGCATGAACAGGTGGGAGAGCAAATGGGCTTCGCACAAAGAGTCCTCGCCGGCTTGGTAACCATGGTCACTGTTGCCCTGGGGCTGAGTCTGGCGGTCGCCGGGCCCGCCGCCGCGGATACCGGAACTTGGAAGCCTTACGGCAACACGAACCCGATCACCTCCAGTCCCAGCACGTGGTCGTGCTCGTCCACTAAGACTCTCGCACCCAACGTGGGCGCCCAAGTCTGCGTGATCAGGTCGCCCAGCGGAGTCTCCGTACAGGGCGCGATAATCGTGCGCAACAACCGATCCAGCCTCTTTGAGACGGACGCCTCAGTACGCCTGACCGGCTACCCATCCGGAGACGCGCTGGGTGTCTGGGACTGCCCGCGGTCAGGGGTTGCGAAGAATTCGTGGTCGGTGTGCTACGGGGACACCCTCGTGCATCAGGGTGATCGGGCGTTCGCGAAAGGATATGCCAACGACGTTTATCTCGGCTCGACACGGAATATCTGAGCCAGACAACCTGGGGTAGGGCCTGAGTTGTGGGGGCGGCACGGTGTGCCGCCCCCACAACCGTCGTCGGGAGCTGGTACGCACGCTGAATGTTCTGCGTCACCGTGTTTCTTGGTGTCACCCGCCCTGGTGCGAGGACCAGACGCGAATATCCACACGTTGTCCACACACGGCGACGGTTCGCACGGTTCTGCGCGTCGGCAGTGACCAGTCGAAGGTAGCGCTTGCCTTGCGACGCCGGGGCGCGTCGAGGTCGACCTGATCGAGCGGGAAGCGCGAACGGTGCAGGAAGTACGTTGCGCAGGGACCGGACACCGGAGTCGCGGGCGCGGCCGTTCTCGTCGGTGCTGATGCCGATGGCCTGCTCGGCGAATACCCCGCGTGGCACGCGTCGAGGGTGTGGATATCCCAGCAGTTCCCGCGCTGCTTTCTTCAGTGGGTTGATCTTGTATTCGCTGGTGCTTGTCTGCACCAGGGTTGGTGTGGCGCACGGGGTAGCAGAGAGCGGGACCCTGGCTGCGGGCCTGCTCAGGAACGACCTGATAGAGCAGCAGTAATGCCGTGCTTCAGTGACCCGGTTGGGTGATCGCGCTCGGGTAGCCTCCCGGGCATGGCTACTCATTGGACACTTGGCTGTGACGCCGCCGACCCCAGGCGGCTTGCCGCGTTCTGGGCGTTGGCGCTCGGGTATGTGGATGAGCCTGGCTATGACTTCCCTGAGGGTGCGTCGATCATCGATCCGGACGGCAAGGGACCGGCGATCGGATTTCTCAGGGTGTCTGAGCCGAAGACCGCCAAGAACCGCATGCACGTCGACATCCGGGTCGCGGGAGAGCCTCCATGGGACATGATGGAGCGTGAACAGCTGATCCGCGCGAAGGTGACCGAACTGGTTGCTGCCGGAGCGACAGCAGTGAGCGAGGAGTCGAACGGCGGTGTCCTCGATCACGTCGTCATGTATGACCCCGAAGGAAACGAGTTTTGTGTTGCCTGAGTGGGTGGTTGAGTTGTCATGTCGGCTCCGAGTGCCGGTGTGAGGCTTGGCTTGTGACCGGGATGCCAAGGTGGACTGCTGGTCGCCGGAGCCGACGCTGGGTGTAGCCGCGTTTGGCTCGCAGGAAGGTCAGGGTCATGTCGATGCCTTCGATCTCGCCGGCCCAGCCCTCGGCGCGGGTGCGGCGGTCGACGAGGTCGGCTTCGAGTTCGTCGAGCCGGGCGGGCATCTTGGGGTTGACGTGCAGCATCGGGCAGCGGATTTGCCTCGCGTTCTGGTCGCGGAGAATGCGGCCATGAGCAACGAAGCGAGATGTGCCGTGGTGGCGGCGCTGATCAGCCTTGCGGGAAGCCAACTGCCGCGATAGGGCGGACGCCGGCCGCGGCCTTGCCGACTTTGCCGAGATGTTGGAAGCCACAGGGCCGCTGCCGGGACTCATACTGCTGTGCTCGATGTGTTCGGGATGATCGCCAGCCGGTCGACGAGGTTGGCGTGGATCTCCTCCAGTCGCGGCATGTGGGCGGAATCAGCCCGAAGGAGTGGGCATCTGACACACGCATTTTCGTGCTGGCAAGGGGTTCCGTGGTCGCGACCACAGGTTCCGAGGGCCACACTCCGCAGTTCGAAGTTTCTCTGCACTAGTCAAGTTGATCTTCGTGGTGAGGTTGAGGAGTCGGGTTTCGGTCTCTTCCTGGCTGAGGTGGGGTGGGGTGGGTGAGTCCGACACCGATGAGGAGCATGCGTAGTCGGTGGTGGTCGCGGTTGCGGAAGCCGCCGGGATGCTGTTGACGCGGGTCTGACGGAGCGGCCCCGTCAGGTGGCGAAGACGGTGTGGACGACGGACTCGTCGCCGTCGATCTCGACCAGTCCGAGAGCGCGGGCGTCGCTGAGGGTGAGGGCGCCGGCGGCGAGGCCGAGGACGTAGGCGGGGTCGGCGCGGACCGTGGCGTCGAGGTCGCGGCCGTCATGCGGGCCGACCTCGAAGCCGGAGCGCGTCGCGCGAAGCTCGAAGAGCTGGCCGCCGATCTCGAGGCCGACCGTCGCCGCGCGGCGGACCTTGACCCGGGTGCCGAGCAGGGCAGGGACGGCGAGGGCGAGCCACTCCGGGCGGAAGGAGTCGCCGTCGGGGCCGCGGACCATCAACGGGGTGGACCAACGGATCAGGCTCTCGATCGGCTGGCGCAGCTCGGCACCCCACTGCGTGAGGGCGTACTCGACCACGCTGCCCGAGCCGGCCAGTCGCCGCTCGACCACGCCCGAGGCCTCGAGGTCGCGGAGCCGGTCGGCGAGCAGGTTGGTCGCGATGCCGGGGAGGCCGTCGATCAGGTCACGGTAGCGGGCGGGGGCGATGAGGAGCTGGCGGACGATGAGCAGGTTCCACCGGTCGCCGACGACCTCAAGGGACCGGGCGAGCCCGCAGTACTGGCCGTAGCTACGCATAATACCCTCTACTTGACGGTCTCAAGTGCGCGTGACAGCCTCAAGTTTACCGCAGACCGAGCCAAGAAGGGCTGCCATGGCCGATACCACCGAGAGCGCGCGGCCCGCCTGGGTCGACGACGACCTGTTCCCGTTCGAGAGCCGCTTCGTCGAGATCGACGGGCACACCGTGCACTACGTCGACGAGGGGTCAGGTCCCACCCTGCTGCTCCTGCACGGCAACCCGACCTGGTCGTTCCTCTGGCGCGACGTGATCCGCGCGCTGCGCGACGACTTCCGGTGCATCGCCCTCGACTACCCGGGCTTCGGGCTGTCGACGCCGAAGCCCGGCTACCGTTACCTGCCCGAGGAGCACGCAGACGTGGTCACCGGGTTTGTCGACGCGCTCGGCCTCAAGGGGGCCACTCTGGTCGGGCAGGACTGGGGCGGCATGATCGGCCTGGCCGCCGTGCAGCGGCGGCCGGGCGTCTTCGATCGGCTGGTGCTCGCCAACACCTTTGCCTGGCCGGTCAACGGGGTATTCCACTTCGAGTGGTTCGGTCGCATCATCGGCGGCCCCCCGTTCCGCTTCCTGGTCCGGCGGCTCAACGTCCTCGTCAACTGGTTCATGCCCGCAGGCCACCGAAGGCGGAAGTTGACCGCAGCCGAGATGACCCACTACCGCCGGGCGCTGGACACCCCCGAGCGGCGTCAGGCTTCCGCCATGTTCCCCAGCCGGGTCCTCGCCAGCCGGGCCTTCTTCGCCGAGGTCGAGGCCGGCCTTGCCGACATTGCCCACCTGCCGACACTGATCGTGTGGGGTGACGCCGACATCGCCTTCCGTCCTCAGGAGCGCGAACGTCTGGAAGCGACCTTCACCGACCACGAGACCGTCATCCTCGAGGGCGCCGGCCTCTACACGGAGTCCGACGCGCCCGAGGAGTTCATCGCCGCCATCCGCGATTGGGCAGCGCGCAACTAGTGGTGCGTCAGGCAACCTTGGTCGGGTAATGGGTCCAGGTTCGGATGGGTGAGTCGGTGGCGAACGCGGTCTTGGGTTGGGCGCGGGCGTTGCGCCAGCGGATGTAGCCCTCGATCGCGGCGTTCTGTTCCTCGTGACTGCGGTGATCGGTGCCGTTGAGCGCGAAGTAGCGCAGGGCGGCGAACTCGGCCTCGATCCAGTTCAGCCAGGATCCGTAGGTGGGCAGGAACACCAACTCGACGTCATGGGCGGCGCACCAGGTGCGGACCTTGGGGTGGCGGTGCGGGGAGAAGTTGTCGACCACTACATAGAGCTTCTCGTCGGGCCAGCGGGTGCGGAGTGTCTTGAGCAGGTCAAGGAACTCGCGGTGGCGTTTGCGGTCCCGGATTCGGTAGAAGATCTTCCCGGTCGCCAGGTCCAGCGCGGCGAGCATGTGCATCACTCCGCCGTGGCGGTTGTAGGTCGCCCGCTGGCGCGCCGGCTTGGTGACCGGGCGCCAGGCTTTCCCTTTGCGGGGCTGGAGGTTCAACGGCCCGAACTCGTCCACACAAACCACACGCCCGTCAGCGGGTGGGTGGTCGTAGAGATCGAGGACACGGTGCATCTTCGCGATGAAGTCCGGATCCGTGGAGGCCTTCCAGGTCGTGGTGGTCTGCCACGAAACACCACCAGCGTGCAGGATCCGCCGCAGTGTCTCCCGGCTGATCGCCGCGACCGTGCCCCGGCCGATCAGATGCTCACGCAGCTTGGCCAGCGACCACGTGGAGAACGCGGTGATGCCCCAGTCGGCGGGGGACGTCCTGGCGATCAGGCAGATCCGTTCCCGGATCTGCTCACCGATCACCTTCGGCCGTCCCCCGCTCCATTTTGGGTCCAACGCGTCGAACCCCCGCTCGTTGAACGCATGGATCACATCCCGCACATACTCGGCGCTGACCTGCAGCAACGAGGTGATGTCCCGAACCGTCTGACCTTGGCCGGACATCATGACGACGATCGCCCGCCGCAACCGGACCGGATCCTTGCTGGTTCTGGTCACACGCTGCAGCTTGCGGCCTTCCTCCATCGACAGTGCCCGGACGAACACCTCGGGTCGACGAGCCACAACCACCTCCCGCACTCGATCTGCAGGAGACAGCCTGACTCACCACCACCAAGATCAATTACCGGGTCAACCTACTGAGACGAGCCACTAGCCGCGCCGTGGGTTCAGCTGAGTCGAGGCATTCCGGTCCGGTGAGCTTGGTCGCCGCCGATCTTGGACGCTCTCACACGGTCACCTCGCTGCTACCGTCACGACGCCCACCCCCACCGCTGGTCGGAAGCGGCGCACCAGCTCGCGTGTCCCGGCGTCCTCCTCACCGCCGGTCCAGTCGCTGCGCGGGCAGGTGCTTTCGCATCCCGGCGCGCGTTGACGGAGTCCCCGAGGAGCTCCGCAACGTCCTTGGCCATGTCACCAGTGGTGCGCGACGTCGATGACGATCCGGCCAGGCAGCGTGTGCACGCGGAAGGGAAGGCGTGCACGAACACCGAGGCCCACGGTCGTCGCCCCCTCGAACGAGCCGGCCCAGGCGACCTGCCGGAAGGTCTGGTAGCCGTTGACGTTCACCAGTTCCGACTTGTTGGCGAAGGTGTAGGTCTCTGCACCAGAGTCGTCGTAGGCCGGCGCATGCACCGCGACTGAGAGCCGCGCCCCGCCGCGCAACGGAACCGGCGTACCACTCCCGTCATAAGTCACTGTGTCCACGTAGGACACCCAGTAGCCATTGGCCGAGTTGTCGACGTCGAACACCAGTCGGTCGTAGCAATCGTGCCGTCCCGCGCGCAGCCCGACCATCGGGCCCCACGCCGTCGATGAGGCCGTCTTGAGTCCTGATCCCCAGGTGATCCCGCAGTACGGATCCGCCGTCGCCACGCTCGTCGGCAGCACAACTCCCACAGCGGCTGCCATGACCGCCAGCAACAGCCCGGCTCTTCGCAACATCATCGTCATCGACTCCTTTTGAATTACCGTGAAATACGGCTTACCGATATAGACGTGTCGCACCTCCAGAGGTTGTGTCAGGCGGAGGTTCATGGCTCGTGACGTCGCGAATTCGCCGGTGGTCCGAGATCCGGCAAATAAACACCTGGTCGATACGGCGGGTGATCGTATCGCTACTCGGAGACATAATGACCGCAGGGAGATAGCTCAGCAGGGGAAGAAGACGGCAGTATGCGCTGCAAGGCCTTGATTTGTTGGCGCTATTGATCTTCCTCAGTGTTGCTAGATCAACTTCCTCAGGTGGTGCCCTGGTCGCGCTCGCCGACGCCCCCAGGTCACCGAGGTGGACCTCGCGAGCAGGCGAAACACGTTCCGTTGTGGCCGGACCTGCGTGCATGTGTCGACTGCCTGGGAGACAACTTCGGCTTGCCGAGCGAGCCGCGTTCGAATTTCTCGACGACAAAGGCCAATATACGGTTTGCTGACCGAGGACACCCGCTCGTGCCGGGTCGGCTGCCGTGCGTTCACGAAGTCCGCGGCCTCATGGCGTACATGCCTCGTGGGTATATGGGCAGATCTCCGTGGGAGCGTGCGTCCATTCGGGGTGCAGCGGTATCAATCTCCGCCGCGCAGGAGTAACGTCGCGTGCTGTACCCCAGACCTCGGTGAACGTGACATACCCGCGATGATCGCGGACGCAGATCACGAACCGAGGTTCTTTGTGTGAACGAAGCGAACGCCGAAAGGTCGGCGACGCGTGGTCCACACGAACTCAATCCCGCCGGCGCGCCGCGCCCGTGCGAGTCATCGCTAATAATGCGTTCCAGGAAATGAAGACATGAGGATTCAACGAAGTCAGATCCGCCGGGGAATCGTGGCCACACTGGCCGGAGTTCTCGCGGTCCCGGTCTTGTGGGCAGTCGCCCCGCTGACCGCCCAGGCCGCCATCAACTGCGTCGTGAGCGCCGGCGTGACCCAGACCGGCACGGTCGTGACCGGAACCCCCGGCAACGACACCATCGACTGCGGCGGCACCGACCCCGCCAAGACGATCAACGGCAACGGCGGCAACGACACCATCACCGGCTCAGCCTACGACGACACGATCGACGGCGGCGACGGCAACGACACCATCACCGGAGGCACCGGCGCCGACACCATCACCGGCGGCCTGGGCATCGACACGATCTCCGGTAGCGCGGGCAACGACACCCTCATCGGCCCTTCCAACGACGGCAGCCAGGACAGCCTCGACGGCGGCGACGGCGTCGACACCTGCCAGGGCCCCGCCCCCGACCCCGACATCCACGCCAGCTGCGAGAGCACCAGCACCCCGCCCGTAACGGGCCCGGGCTCGGGCCTGGGAAACGCGACCGCGCTGTGCCACGCAACCGGCGGCGTGCTGTCCCTCACCGTGAACCCGGTCGGATACATCTGCGTGTTCAACCCCCTCAGCCCGACCAACCGCCGCGTCCAGGAGGCCAGCAACATCTGCACCGGAGCCAGCGGAACGTTCGTGAACCTCCTCCCCCTGAGCTACGCCTGCCTCCTGCCGACCACGCCGCAAGCAACCCCCACCAGCTGATCCAGTTACTCGCCCCGGATGAACAGGGACGACGAAAACGACCGCGCCTCGGTGAGAGCGCGGCCGTTTGACGTCGGGGACGCGGACTGCTTCACCGGGCTCCTAAGCGGACTCAGCGGCCACACTGCTCGACCGGTTCCGCGCCGAACCGCGCGAGCGGGCACACGACGCGGTCGCACTGAAATCCGTCCTCACCTACCAGTCCGGGCTCGACCTACCCGGCGACCAGCCCACCGACGATCAGGCGCGGCACACCGCAACGCCGCCTACCTTGCCCACGTGTGTACGTGGACACCGGGCTGATGATCCCGTTCGTCGGCACCAGAGCGGGCGGCGTCCTGGCCGAGACACTCGAGGTCGCCCCGTTCGAGTCGCTGCTGTACTCGTCGGACGGCAACGTCCTGCCCGAACTGCACCACCTCGCGGCCGCGCTGTGGCGCCACCACCTCGGCCGCCTCCTCGACACCTGGCTCGCCGACGACGTGCTCGACACGAACACCGCCGAACGACTCGCACACGCCACCGGTGCAGGCAACGCCAACCGGCTACGCGGCTCAACGAGGTCGAGGCCAGCTGATCGTCGACAGCCCGGCGCTGCCGGCCGACTCCCCCGCACCCAGCCGTCACCGCGGTCCGTCCAAGTCAGTGCTCCGCGTCCCTGAGAGAGCGGGGTAGCCCGAGGTTGTCGCCGGTTGCAGCCCAGCTCGCCAGTAGGCCCAGGGCATCCTGGGTGGGCGATCCGGGCTCGGTGGTGTAGGTGAGGAGGCTTTGACCGGTGTCGGCGGGCAGGGCCAGGGACTCGAAGGCCAGGTCGAGGTCGCCGACGACGGGATGGTGGAGGAGTTTGACGCCGCTGATGTGGATGCGGACGTTGTGCGCGGCCCAGCGGCGGCGGAACTCCTCGCTGCGGGTGGAGAGCTGGCCGATCAGGTCCGAGAGGTCCCGGTCGTAAGGGTCGCGCGCAGCAGGGCGACGGTGTCGTTGGCGGCCTTGTCGTAGTCGCGGAAGAACTGGGTCGCGTGCGGGTCGAGGAAGACGAACCTGGCGGTGTTGGCCGGTCGTGCTGGGTCGGCGTAGATCGGTGAGTA
Organism: Actinophytocola algeriensis; assembly: GCF_014203735.1. Lineage (GTDB taxonomy): Bacteria > Actinomycetota > Actinomycetes > Mycobacteriales > Pseudonocardiaceae > Actinophytocola > Actinophytocola algeriensis. The sequence continues at coordinate 1,144,673 of NZ_JACHJQ010000002.1, forward strand.
CAGCGCAACCGCGGCGATCCCGCCAAGCTCGCCGACGCCCTCGTCGAGCTCGCTGCCCTCGAAGAGCCCCCGGTGCGCTTCGCCGCCGGCGCCGACGCCGTGGCCACCTTCGAACAGAAGGCCAACGACCTCCTCGCCCAGGCCGAAGCCCACCGCGAGCTGTCCACCAGCCTCGCCCACGCCTGATCCCATCCCGCACCCTCAGGAGGACAGCAGCCCATGACATCGAAACTGGCCGGAACCGTCGCGCTCGTCACCGGCGCGAGCAGCGGTATCGGCGAGGCCACCGCCCGCCGGCTCGCCGAGGACGACGCCTCCGTCGTGCTGGTGGCTCGCCGCCGCGACCGCCTCGAAGCCCTCGCCGCCGAGATCGAGCAGACGGGCGGCTCCGCGTCGGCCGTGCAGGCTACCCAGCGAGGTACCGCTCAAACGGATTTCTTGGCGCCGTCGTACAGGATCTGCAGGGTGTCGGAGACGGCGATCGCCGTCAGCGCCGTGCTGACCAACCTCGTCACCTTCGGCGCGAACACCAGTCCCGCGGTGAGCCCGCTCGCGATCCACACCCCGAGGCAGAACGGGCACGTGAGCAGCTCACCGAACGCGTGCCGGGCACCGTGGCCCCGCACCGACTCGTTGACCTCCGCCTCGCCGGTCGGCTCCTCGTAACTGGTGAACGGCGCCCGCAGCGGGCTCGTCACCGACTCCTTGCTGATCAACCGGCTCGCCTTGTGCGTCGCCAGGCACAACAGCACCGTGTCCTGCACGCCGAACCGCGCAGGCAGCCGAACACCACGAGCCCGCCCGATCGCACCCATCACACCGACGACGCCGGCGTACCCGCCGAGCACGACCGAGTACGCGAGCAGCGGACGGTCCTGCCCTCCCGAATACCGCTGCCGGATCCGCCGCCCGTTCCGCTGGAGCCGGTCTCTCACGCTGGTCACGTTCGCCATGCCCGCTGGCTACCCTGGCCGGAAGCGGATATGCCGCTGGCTTCCGCGTCGTGGTCGCCGAGCCGTCAGCCCCGCCGCCCGACCATTCACCCACTGGTGGCTCGACCGGCTCAACGGTGGGTGTCGGGGCGGTCGATCAGGGCGGTCCGCGCGTGCCGCAGCGCCTGGCACGCCTCGTCGGTCGAGCCGGCGAGCAGCAGGGTCGTGGCGAGGCGGACGTCGTCGGCCGCGGCGGCGACCTGGCAGGTCTCGCCGCAGGCGGCGGTGCGGGCCAAGGCGGCGCGCAAGTCTTCGACCAGCTGGGGTGTCGGCGGTGCGGGTGGTGTCAGCCGTGGGAGCACCGCATCGATGCCCGCGAGCAGGAAACGGCCGGTGACCGGCACAGGATCCGGCGGTCCGTCGTCGGGTTCACCACGTCCCGAGGGCTTCTGCTCGGCTCTCCGTGGCGCCATGGGTGATCTGCCTCGTGCGCTCGGTTCGGTCATCGACGTCGCCTCCGCTCGGCATCCGCCCTGTACACAGCGGATTCCTCACCGGTACGGCCCCAAACCGGGGTCAGACCATGAGGCCCCTCGCGAACCTCGGGCGGGAGCTCGACGAGTCCTGCGCCACCGTCAGCGGCTGGGCCCATCGTCGGGCGGGCTCGTGTCGACGATGGCGGCGACGTCGATGAAGTCGACTGCTGAGCCCGCTGTGGCGTGCTGAGACAGGCGAACGCCGACCCACAGGTCCCCGGTCATCGGTTCGGGCACCACCGGCCCGACCACCACGCCGATGCGGAACCGGTCCTGGTCGTCCTGGCTGTGCTGGTAGACCACCACCGATCCGCGCAGTGGTCCTCGTGATACCTCGTATTGCTCGTCCGGCGTCATCACGACTGTCACCCCTTTGCGCGGCACGTCAGAGCACGAGATTCAGCACCACGGTCAGTACCACTGAGACGAGCACCGACAAGACGATCATCAGTAGGCATCCGACACGGCCACCCAGAGGACGGATTCTCACCCGCGCCACACTCCTGTCGTCACGCCGGGTCTGCCTGCCATCTGCTCTGGTTGGCCTGCTGCGCTGGTCATGGTTGTCCCTTTCGTCGAGAGCCCGTAGCGGCTCGGACCGAGCAGATACCCGCGGCCAAGCGCCGGAAACGCTCAACGACCCTCCAAGTCGTGGCCCTGCGGTCGGTGCGGGGGTGGTTCGCCGGTTACGCGGCGGGTACTCCGCGGACCGAATGCCGCGGGTGGCCCGCTGTCGCGACCCGGCTCGCCGAGTCTGAGCGCCCGCGGGACAACTGGTCGGAGGAGGCGCTGGTGCGTGCGATGGTGTATCGCGGGCCGTACAAGGTCCGGGTCGAGGAGAAGGACAGGCCGGGGATCGAACATCCGGGCGACGCCGTCGTCCGGGTCACGATGGCGGCCATCTGCGGGTCGGACCTGCACCTGTACCACGGGATGATGCCCGACACCCGGGTCGGCATGACGTTCGGGCACGAGTTCATCGGCGTGGTCGACGAGGTGGGTCCCGACGTGCGCAACGTTCGTCCCGGCGACCGTGTCATGGTGCCGTTCAACGTCTTCTGCGGTACGTGCTGGTTCTGTGCCCGGGGCCTGTACTCGAACTGCCACAACGTGAACCCGAACGCCACTGCCGTCGGCGGGATCTACGGGTACTCGCACACCTGCGGTGGGTACGACGGCGGCCAGGCCGAGTACGTGCGGGTGCCGTTCGCCGACGTGGGCCCGACCGTGATTCCCGAGTGGCTGGACGACGAGGACGCCGTACTGCTCACCGACGCGCTCGCCACAGGGTACTTCGGCGCTCAGCTCGGCGACATCGTCGAGGGTGACGTGGTGGTGGTCTTCGGCGCCGGGCCGGTGGGGCTGTTCGCCGCGAAGTCGGCGTGGCTGATGGGCGCGGGGCGCGTCGTCGTGATCGACCACCTGGAGTACCGGCTGGAGAAGGCACGCAGCTTCGCCCACGCCGAGACCTACAACTTCACCGAGTACGACGACATCGTCGTGCACATGAAGAAGATCACCGACCACCTCGGCCCCGACGTCGCCATCGACGCGGTGGGCGCCGAAGCGGACGGCAACCTCCTCCAGCACGTCACGGCGGCCAAACTGAAGCTGCAGGGCGGCTCACCAGTGGCGCTCAACTGGGCGATCGACTCGGTCCGCAAGGGCGGCACGGTCTCGGTGATGGGCGCGTACGGTCCGATGTTCAGCGCGGTCAAGTTCGGCGACGCCCTGAACAAGGGCCTCACGCTGCGGATGAACCAGTGCCCGGTCAAGCGGCAGTGGCCGCGGCTGTTCGAGCACGTCCGGAACGGCTACCTGAAGCCGAGCGACATCGTCACCCACCGCATCCCGCTCGAGCACATCGCGGAGGGGTACCACATCTTCTCCGCGAAGCTGGATGGCTGCATCAAGCCACTCATCGTCACGAACGGCTGAGAAGGGAACATCATGGCGTACACCTCGGAGCGGCCACCGCTCACCGAGTCCAGCGACCAGCTGCGGGCCCGCATTCCCGGCTGGGGCGTGGACCTGGACCCGAAGGACCGCCCGTCGGTGCCGAAGTTGCGGTGGCAGGAAGACCGGACCGGCGCCCACTGGGACTTCCCGGAACGCCAACCCGAGAAATGGCCTCGCGAGCGGTCGATCGAGCACAAGTTCCTGACTCCGGTCTTCGGCACCTCGTGCCCACCCAGGGGCATCTCCGGTGCGCTGCGCAGGTACTCGTACCGCAAGTACAGCGAGGGACGCGCCGCGCACTGGCTGCTGCTCCTGGCCGCAGACCGGGTCGACGCGTGGGAGAACCACCTGCGCTCGTTCCTGACTCCGCGCCCGGACAACCCGATCACCCAGACCGGGGTGACGAGCGAGCTCTCCCGGCACGGCATCTCGTCGCGGTACGGGAAGAAACGCGCGGACGCCGCCCACCACCTGCTCGACCCGGTCATCGTCGCGGGACCGTGGATACTGGCGGGCGGCCTGGCCATCGGCCTGGTACGGCGCCGGAACCGTTCCCTGACGGCAAAGGGCGGTGCACGGTGACCACAGTGGACGTCGAGGTCGTGGAACGGCTGCTGAAATCCGAGGTCGAGGACCCGGTTGTGGTGCTCCTGCAAGGACAACCGCAGGTGATAGCCGCTCACGAACAGGACACCGAGGAGTACCGCGGAGCGTTGTTCGTCGCGTCGCGCCGCAGCCTCCTGGACCAGCTCGGGGACCCGAGGGACTCGCCGCCAGAACTGGAGCGCATCGCCGCCATTCTCAGTGACATGGCGGACCGCCTGGGTGCCTGATACGTGGCTGACCTGGATGGAACCCGGTGTGGATAGTCGCCGCCACAGCGGGTAGCCGCGTGACGCGGTGTTCACCGTGTTCCCACCTCTGGCGTCAAGCAGTTGTGCGCCTGGCCCTCCCCTCGAGCCCGCCGCGAGTGAGCGGCCCTCTCGCCGTATCGGAGACGACTGCCATGAACGCCGCGATGTGGCCTGAGGCCACGGCGAAACGCGCCGCCACGTGTCTGAGATCCGCCCTGTGGCGATTGGTGAGGCCACCGCACCCGCTGATCGAATGTGGGAAGGACAGCAGGTGTAGGTCGCTGGTTGCGGGCGGGCCCCTCGGGCAGGGCGGGGCATGGACCCGGACGTTCCGGGGTAGTCGGTTGCCCTCGTCGAACGAATGACGGAGGTGGCGGATGGCGGTTCCGTCGACACAGTCCGGGCTGCGGCCCTCGGTGCTGGCCGCGGGTCTCATCGGCGTGGCGGCGATGGCGGCCGTCGACGAGGTCGTCTTCCACCAGATCCTTGGTTGGCACCACTTCTACGACCGCGCCACCCAGGTTGTCGGTCTGCTGTCCGACGGGCTGCTCCACGCCGCCGAGCTGGTGGCGCTCACCGGGGGCTTCTTCTGGTTCGCCGACCTGCGCCGCCGCGGCGCGCTGGTCCCGTTCGCGGCGTGGGGCGGATTTCTGCTCGGGGCGGGCGTTTTCCAGCTGTTCGACGGCCTGGTCGACCACAAGGTCCTCCGCGTGCACCAGATCCGCTACGGCGTGGACCTCCTGCCCTACGACCTGGCCTGGAACATCGCGGCGGCGCTCCTCCTGCTCGCGGGAGCGCTGGTGACGTGGCGGGCGGCCCGCCGCGGCGGCGGCTGATCCGGTGCCCGGTCACTCGCACCTCCCGGCGGAGCCGGGAACATGGTCGCCGATCGTTGTGGTGGTCGCCGTGCTGGCGCTGGCCTACCTGGCCGCTGCCGTACGCGCCGGTACCGGTCCACACGGCTGGCCCCGCGGTCGCACCGCGGCGTGGCTGCTCGGCTGTGCCGTGGCCGCGGTGGCGCTGTCACCGGTGCTGGCCGGTCACGATCCGCGGGCGCACATGGCGCGGCACCTGCTGCTGGGCATGGTCGCCCCGCTCGGGCTGGTCCTGGCCGCCCCTGTCACCCTCCTGCTCCGCGTCACCGAGCCTGCGACAGGGCGGCGGATCGGCCGGGTGTTGCGCGCGCGCCCGGTGCACGTCCTCGTTCATCCGGCGACCGCCGCACTGCTCGCGGTCGGTGGCCTGTACGCGGTCCTGCTGACCCCGCTCGCCGAGGCCACCGGCGGCCAGGTGCCGCACAACGCGCTGCTCCTGCACTACCTGGCCGCCGGTTACCTGTTCACCTGGTCGATCGCCGGCCCCGACCCCGCGCCGCGCCGCCCCGGCATGACCACTCGCGTCCTCGTACTCGTCCTGACCGTCGCCGCCCATTCCGTTCTCGCCAAGGTCCTCTACGCACGCGCTCCCGCGGGACCCGACGGCGAGAAGGCCCGCACGGCCGCCCAGCTGATGTACTACGCCGGCGATCTCGCGGAGCTCGCACTCGCCGCCGCTCTCTTCGCCACCTGGTACCGCCGTCCAGCGCGAACGTGTCGGCCGCGCGGCCGGACACGCCGAGGACGAAGGCGAGGCGGACGGCAACCGGAGGGCCAGACGGCCGGATACAGCCGTAGTCGCTGGTTCACGTGATGGTGAACGCTGCGCCCGCGCGACCCGGCCATCTCAGCCACGGGCTCCCCGCGCGGTGGTACCACGGCGCAGTGCGCGACCGAGACCGAGACCGAGACCGAGACCGAGACCGAGACCGACCATGCCGATGCCGAGGAACAGGTGCAACCAGTTGTCGGCGGTGTTGAGTGGCACGAAGTTCGCCGCGCTGTCGTGGTCTGAACCGCACGGGTCTGGGCGAGGGATGACGATCACCCTCGCCCGACCCTTGTGTTCGGTTACCGCACAACCGTCCTGGTGCCGAAGGTCACGACGAGTCGGCCGTCCGAAGCGAACGACCAGAGCAGGGTGCCCGAGTAGGAGGAGCAGCGGGACCCGTTGGTGCCGGACCAGAACTGGTTGGAGCTGTCGGAGTTGCCGATGATCCGGTCGTTGGACCCGCTGTCGCAGGAGGTGTTGCCACGGAAGACCGAGGTGCCTGCGTCGAAGTTGAAGTTGCGCTCGGTGTTGCCGACGCTGACGTTGTCCGAAACCGTCATCGTGCCCGGGTTGCGGTTGTAGGTGAACCCGTGTTTCCCGTTGTCGTAGGCGATGTTGCGGCGGACGATGTGGTTGACCGCGATGTCCTCGCCGCCGAGCTTGTAGCCGTTGCGGTCGCCGTTGCCCGCCTGGGAGCCGTCGGACAGGGTGCCGTTCTCGTAGGCGAGGGAGTCCTCGATGGTCACCGCGCCGATCGGGCCGGTGTCGGACTTGGTGAACAGGTCGTAGCCGTCGTCGATGTTGTTGTGCGACACGGTGTAGCGGAACACGTTTCCCGGCCCCACAGTGAGTTTCGGCGCGAAGCCGTCGGCGTCCTCGCCGTCGGAGTCCGCGTTGTCGTGCGACACCGAGGACACGACGAGGTTGTTCGACGGCCACTGGGACGAAGGAGCACCGGCGATCAACCGCGACAGCTGCAGGCCGGAGTCGCGGTTGAAGCGGGTCACCACGCGCTCGATGATGTTGTTGTCGCCGGCGAGGAGGATCCCGTTGTCACCGGCACGCTCCACGACGATGCCGCGGAGGTGCCAGTACGACCCGCCCAGAGCGAGCCCTCGGTTCGCCGGGTCCTCGCTCTGGGCCGAGAAGTTCAGCACCGGGGTCTCGCCCTGGTAGGCGAACAGCTTCTTGCGCGCGCTGGCGGTGCCGTTGTTGTCCTGCGCGATGGTCACCGTCTCCGAGTAGCGGTAGGTCCCGCCACGCATGAAGATCGTCCCGCTCGCGCTGACGCGGGTGAGCGCAGAGGTGAGCGTCGTCGGGTTCGACTCCGTGCCCGCGGCGTTGTCGGTGCCGTTCGGTGCCACGTACAGGGTGTCGACCGGGTCCGGGTCCGGCGGCGTGCCGTCCGAGGTGACGTCGATGTAGTCGATGTTCGGCAGCCCGCCGCCGGCGGTGGGGTTGAGCCGGATCGTGTTGGTGCCGGCGACCATGGTGGTGACGGTCAACGTCTTCGTGGCCCACGTGCTCCACGCACCCGTGCCCTCGAACGACAACGACTGCACCGTCGTGCCGTTGACGACCAGGTCAGCGGCCCGGGCGCTGGTGGTGCCGTTGGCGAACCGGACCGCGACCGTGGCCGTGCCCGCCGCGGCGGTCACCGTGAACTGGGCATAACCGCTCGTGGCGTTGGTGCCGTTGCAGAACCCGCTGCCGGAGTACCCGGAGTGGTTGGCATCGAGCGTGCCGGCGCAGACCGCGGGGGCGCTCTCGGCCTCGTACCGTGTGGTCGCGGCTGCTGCCGTGCCGTGGGCCAGCAGGCCCGCCGCCACGGCGGCGCCGGCGATGAGAGGCAGGAATCTCATCATCCATCTCCAAATGTGTCGTTGTCTTTGACGTTCATCAGTGCGGGAGCGCAGGCGACATGGGTGGGCGGGGTCCTATACGGACGACACGACCCCCGAAGGGGTTACGACCCACCAAAAGAGACGCGCGAGTGCCGTGACACGGCGAGTGCACACGAGGTCCGAATCGGGGCATCATTGCCTCCGTTGACTCGAGAGACCAGTCAGCGCGATCAGGAAAGCGCTTGCCTATTACGCTAGGCACCCGGCGCACGCGTGTCAACGAGTTGTCGCACATTTACCACCGCGGTACGAAGACCTTGGGACAAGCGATTACCGCGCCGCGATCCGGATTTCTTGGGAGCGCGCACATGATCTATTCCTTCAGCGGCCGGTATTCGATGATCAGCCCGGCAGCCGCCGTTGACCTCGCGTGGTGAACCTCCTAACATGCGGTAGGAAAGCGTTTTCCTTCCCTTCTCCGCGGTGGCACCGGGTGAACCCGGGCCGGGCCTGGTGCTGCCCTCGCCAACCATTGTCAAACGAATGACTGATCCCACGGAGACAACCATGCGCGTAAGAATCATGGCCGCTTGTGTCGGCCTGTTGGCCGGCGCACTGGTCGCGGTGGCCTCGTCCGCCGCGTCCGCCGCGCCCGCGCGGTATGAGGCAGAGGACCCGCCGACAGTGTGCTCCGGCACGATCGATGCCAACCACTCCGGTTTCTCGGGTAGTGGGTTCTGCAACGGCACCAACGCCACGAGCGGCTATGCCCAGTTCACCGTGAACGCGGCGGAATCCGGCACGGCGACGGTGGACGTGCGGTTCGCCAACGGCACGACGGCGGCCCGTCCGGCGAACCTCGTCGTGAACGGGTCCACGGTGCGGACGCCGTCGTTCGAGGCCACCGGGGCGTGGTCGAACTGGGCCACGAAGACCCTGACGGTGTCGGTGAACGCGGGTAGCAACACGATCCGGCTGAACCCCACGACCGCGAACGGTCTGCCCAACATCGACTACCTCGAGACCGAAACCGGTGACACCGAACCGCCGCCGCCACCGCCGCCCGGCGGGATCCTCGGGTGGGCCACGCAGGCCGGTGGCACCACCGGCGGCGCGGGCGGCACCACGGTCACCGTGAGCACCTTCGCCGACTTCCGGACACAGGCCCAGAACTCGGGCGCCAGGACGATCCTGGTCAACGGCATGCTCAGCGGCTCCGGCACAGTCGAGATCAGTGCCGACAAGACGATCCGCGGCGTCGGCTCCGGCTCGGGTATCTCCGGCACCACCCTCAACATCGAGGACATGACCCCGGCCAACGTGATCATCCAGAACATGAACATCCGCGGGGTGCCCGGCAACGACGCCATCCAGATCGAGAGCGCGACCCACGTCTGGATCGACCACAACACGATGTCCAGCACCATCGAGGACGATCCCGACTTCTACGACGGCATGCTCGACATCACCCACGCCGCCGACTACATCACCGTGTCGTGGAACATCGTCCGCAACCACTGGAAGACCTCGCTGGTCGGCCACTCCGACGGCAACGAGAGCGAGGACAGGGGGCACCTGCGGGTCACGTACCACCACAACTGGTTCGACCGCACGTTCGAGCGCAGCCCCCGGGTGCGTTTCGGTGAGACGGTCCACGTGTTCAACAACTACTACTCCAACGTCAACAACAACTCTTCGTCGTACGCCATCGCCTCCCTCATGGACGCCGGCCTGCTCGTGGAGGGCAACGTCTTCGAGAACGTGCAACAGGCGTGCTGGTCGGCGAGCGGATACGCGGACTCCGACCCCGGGCGGTTGGTGGCACGGGACAACTCGCTCACCAACTCCGGGCCGTGTGAGGTCAACGGCACCGTGGCCCCCATCCCGTACAGCTACACCGCCGAGAACGTCGGCACCGTCAGGACATCCGTCACCACGGGTGCGGGCGCGGGCAAGCTCTGACACCGCGCGACCTCCGACACGGCGGCCGGTTGACACCGGTCGCCGTGTCATGTCGCGTGGCCTGGTTCGTCGGCCAGGCCGAGCGCCGAGAGCCGCACTGGTTGCCCGGACCGCAGGCTCGCGTTGACGGCGATCCCGACCGCGACGCTGCGCATCCCGTCGAGGTGGCCTGCCTGACGCCGGAGCGGGTCGTGTGCCGCGCCGCGGAAGACGTCCCGCAGGAGGATCGCGTCCCCGCCACCGTGGGCACCCGCAGCCTCGGGGATCGACACCTCCTCGGCGACGCCCCAGTGCCGTTGGACGACGAGCCGCGAGCCGTGGGGCCGCGCACCGGTCGAGCCGTCAACCGTTCCCGGCGTCACGCTCGGGTCGACGGCTGGTCGCTTGCCGTTCGGGCCCAGCAGTTGTGCGGCACCCCCCGGCGCGACGTGGCTCCGCTCGACGACCTCCAGCTCCGCGCGGCCGCATGTGCCGTTGACGGCGACGCGGTAGCCCTCCCACGGGCTGTGCGCGGTCAGCGAGTAGGTCATGGCGGCCCCGCCGCGATACGCCACGAGTGCGTTCAGGGTGTCCTCGATGTTCCCGCCCGGCGCGAACACGTCCTGGTCACGGAGGTAGCCGTCGTCGTTCTCCGCCTCGAGGTAGAGCCTGCGCATCCGCTCGTCGGCCGCCATGTCGAGGTGGAACGGGTCGTCCTCGGCCAGGTCGCGCGCGAGCGCGGGACGTGGACCGGCGGGGCGTCCCGCGCCGTCCGGGCCGTAGAAGCGCATGCCGCCGTGCGCGACGACCCACTCGGGGACGTCGTCGAGCCACCAGTTGACGAGATCGAAGTGGTGGGTCGCCTTGTGCACAGCCAGACCACCTGAGTGCCGCTTGTCGCGGTGCCAGCGCCGGAAGTAGTCCGCTCCGTGCACTGTGTCCAGCAGCCACTCGAAGTGCACGGAGAGCACCTCCCCGACCGTGCCGTCCGCGATGACCTGCCGCAGCGCGCTGTTGCGTGGCGAGTAGCGGTAGTTGAACGTGACGGTCAGCCGCGCGGACGAGCGCGCGACCGAGTCGCTGATGGCCAGCAGCCCGTCGGCGTCGATCGTCAGCGGCTTCTCGCACACCACGTCCACGCCCGCGTCGAGAGCGGTGGTGACCACGTGGGCATGCGTGTGGTCCGGCGAGGTGACGACCACGACGTCGACCTTCTCGTCGGTCAGCATCCGCGCGAGGTCGTCGGGGTGGTAGTGCGCGGGCGTGTGGTCGTGCGGGCGTACTCGTTCGTCGTAGGCGGACATCCGCTGCTCGTTCGTGTCGCACCACGCCACCGGGACGGCGACGTCCGCGTGTTCGCCGAGCATCGCGTCGACGTACATGCCGGCACGGGAACCCGTGCCGACCACGGCGTACCGCCTGGGCATGGCCATGGCTTCCTCCGTCTGAGCAACCGGTTTCTCACTCACCATACGTGGCGGACGCGTGGTACGAAAGCAAGGGATTGACCTGGGTGTGTGGGTACGTTTCACTGTGAGAAACCGGTTACCCACACGGGAGACGCACAATGGCCGTGCTCGACGCCGCCACGTCGGCTGGCGGGGTGCCGACCAGGCGTCGGCGGGCGCGCCGGGAGCGGTGGACGCCCTACCTGCTGATCGCCCCGGCCGGGCTGTTGGTCGCGGTGTTCCTCATCTACCCGATCGGCAGCGTCGTCTACTACAGCCTGTACGACTACAACGTCACCAAACCGTGGGGCAACAGGTTCGTCGGGCTCGACAACTACGTGACGATGGCGGGTGACTCCCTGTTCTGGCAGTCGCTCGTGTTCACCGCGCAGTGGGTGGTCGTCGAGGTGGGCCTCCAGCTCGTGTTCGGCCTCGCGCTGGCGCTCGTCATCAACGAGACGTTCGTCGGCCGTGCCATGGCGAGAGCGCTCGTGTTCGCGCCGTGGGCGGTGAGCGGGGTGCTCACGACCACGATCTGGCTGCTCATCTACAACCCCACGACCGGGTTCGGTCGCTACCTGGCCGATGCCGGGATCGGCCAGTACGGGACGAGCCCGCTGGCGGAACCCGGTTCCGCGTTCTGGGCGGCGGTCGTCGCCGAACTGTGGCGCGGCATCCCGTTCTTCGCGATCCTGATCCTGGCCGACCTGCAGTCGATCTCACGGGACCTGTACGAGTCGGCGGAGGTCGACGGAGCGGGCCGGTTGCGCCGGTTCTGGTCGATCACCCTGCCGCACCTGCGCAACGCCATCGTCATCTCGACGCTGTTGCGCGCGGTGTGGGAGTTCAACAACGTCGACCTGCTCTACACGCTGACCGGCGGCGGGCCGGGCAATGCCACGATGACGCTGCCGCTGTACGTCGCACGCCTGGCCATCGACGCCAAGGAGTTCGGCTACGGCTCGGCGCTCACGATGGCGGGCTTCGTGATCCTCGCGCTGTTCTCCGTCACCTATCTCTGGTTGGTACGCGTGGGGAAGGACCAGAACGCATGAGCCTGACCACCGCGGCGCCGCCGGCCGCCCCGCCAAGGCCACCGCGTGTGGCAAGGTCACGCCGCCGCGACACCGATCCGAGGCAGACCCCGCGCTGGGCGATCTACGTCCCGCTCGCGCTGTACCTGCTGTTCACCCTGGTGCCGTTCTACTGGATCCTGCTCTTCGCCTTCCGCGAGACCGGCTCGACCTCGCTGTTTCCGTGGCCGTTGACGCTGGACCACTTCTCGACGGTGTGGAACGGCGCGGGCTTCTCGGTGTTCTTCAGGAACTCCGTGGTCATCGCCGTGCTGACGGTGTTCTTCAGCACGACCATCGCGCTCGCGGGCGGCTACGCCCTGGCCCGGTTCTCCTTCCGCGGCAAGGGCATCTTCATGCTGATGATGCTCTTCACCCAGTTCATCCCCGGCGCGATGATGCTCATCCCGCTGTTCGACATCTTCCGCGCCACTTTCCTGATCAACAGTCTGTGGAGCATCGTGGTCGCGGAGGCCGTGTTCCAGCTGCCGTTGTCGCTGATGCTCATGGCGGGCTTCATCAGGAACATCCCGATCGAGCTGGAGGAGGCGGCCTGGATCGACGGTTGCGGCCGGCTGCGCGGGTTCCTCGCGACGGTGCTTCCGCTGCTGCGCCCGGGAATCGTCGCGATCAGCTCGTTCGCGTTCATCTCCGCGTGGAACAACTTCCTGTTCGCGCTCATGTTCCTGAACTCGCAGGAGCAGTTCACCGTGCCGGTCGGCCTCAGCTACATGCTCGGTGAGTACAGCGTGGACTTCGGCGCGCTGGCCGCGGGCGGTGTCGTGGCCGTCGTGCCGGTGGTCCTCGTGTTCGCGTACATCCAGCGGTACCTGGTGCAGGGGCTGTCGGCGGGGGCGGTGAAAGGCTGACCCGCCCGTCCGCGATCGGCGGCTACGAGGACTGGCCCTCGGCCTGGCGCGCGGGCCCGGCCCTCGACGGCGAACTGGCCACGCTTCTCGGTGTTCTCGCACCGGTGCCGGCCACGCCGAGCACCGCACGGGGCTGGCGGCGCGACGGTGTGTCGATCACCGAGCTGTGCTGGCAGACCCGCTTCGGTCCGCCGACGCGGGCGTGGCTGGTGCTCCCCTCACCCAGGCCGGCCGGCGCGATGCCCGGCATCCTCGCGCTGCACTGCCACGCCGGGGTCAAGAGCGTGGGCGCCGAACGCCTCATCACCACGGCCACCCCGGTCGCCGAACGGTTGCGCCACGACTGCTACGGCGGTTCCGCACTCACCGAACGGCTCGCCCGCGCGGGGTTCGCCGTGCTCGCCCACGACGCCTTCTCCTGGGGCTCCCGGCGTTTCCTGCTGACACCGGAACCGTGGCGGTTGCGGACCACCATGGCAGCCCTCCGCGCGGCCGGACAGGAACCCGGCTACGACACCGCGGCCGCCCTGCACGAACCGACCGTGGCCAAGTTCGCCGGTGTGCTCGGCACGACCTACGCGGGCGCCGTCGCCCACGACGACCTCACCGCACTCGACGTCCTCGCCGGCCTGCCGTACGTGGACCGCGTCGGCGTCGTCGGGTTCTCCGGCGGCGGCGGGCGGGCAGCGGTGCTCACGGCACTGGACCCACGCGTGCGCGCCAGCGCCATCGCATGCATGATGTCCACAGTGGACGAGCTGTATCCCGCGTACCTCGACGCGCACTCCTGGCTGTTCGCGACCCCGTGCCTCGCACACGGCAGGGACTGGCCGGACGTCGCCTTCGCGCGCGGCGAGCACCATCAGCTGGTGCTCTACGCGGCCGACGACGCGTTGTTCCCGCCGGACGGCATGGCACGGGCGGACACCGTGCTGCGCGAGCGGTTCGCCGGAGCGGCGGGAACCTACGAGGGCATCACCGTGCCCGGTCCCCACCGCTTCGACGGGCCCACGCAGGATCAGGCGATCCGGTTCCTCACCGGCGCACTGTCCACATGAGGGTGTTCACTTGCCCGCGTTCTCCTTGTACTCCGCCAAGGCTTCCTCGAAGCGCGCCGCGTACTTCGACAGGAACTCCTCGGCGGGCATCGTCTTCTGCAGCACCGCCTGGAAGTCCGGCTCCATCTCGGTCTTGAGGATGGCGCCCCAGTCCGGCAGGAACGTCGGCAACCGCACGTACCGGGTCTTCGGGTTCTCCGCCGCCTCGACTACCGCCTTGATCGGCTGCGACTGTTCCACCCACGCGCCCTTCTGCGCCTCGGTGAACGCGGGCACCTGCCCCACCGTCTCGGCCCACTCGGAGTTGGCCTCGGTGCTCATGTACTCGACGAACTCCCATGCGGCCGCCTTCTTCTCGCTGCCGGCCAGGATGCTCAGCCCGGAGATGGCCGGGCTCGTCGCGGTGATCACCCCGTCCTCGTCCGGGAACGGCTGCACCCCGGCCACCTTGTCGGCCCCCAGTGCCGTCACGTGGTCCTGGTAGGAACCGAGGTTGTGGTGCATCGCCCACGCGGAGCCACCGTCGAACGCGGCGACGATCTTGGGGTAGTCGTTGGAGATGTCGGCGGTGGCGCTGACGGTGCCGTACAGCCCGGCGTAGCGCTTGAACGCCTCGACGTTCTCGGGGTCGTCGAGGGTCGCCTTGCCGTCCTCGGTGAAGAACTCGCCGACGCCGGACATCCCGTAGGTCATGGCGAGCAGCGGCGGCATCGAACCGGGGCCACCGCGGAACGCGAAGCCGAACCGGTTGGCGCCGGGGTTGGTGAGTGCCTCTGCGGCGGCGAAGAACTCGTCGTAGCTCTTCGGCTCGGCCAGGTTCGCCTCCGCGAGCCAGTCCTTGCGGTACCAGATGACGTCCGAGAGCGCGGTCAGCGGCGCTTTGTAGAGCTTGCGGTCGGCCGAGTTGCCGCGCTCGGTCTCGACCATGGACTTGTCGACCTTGTCCGGCAGTCCCCCTTCGGTGAACGCGTCGTCCACCGGCACGAGCGCCTTCTGCGCGATGAGGCTCGCGATGTCGTTGCCGATCAGCAGCACGTCCGGGATCTCACCGGTCGCCAGCGCGTTCTGCACCTTCTGCAGATACGAGGAGTTGGGCAGACCGACGTAGTCGACCTTGATCTCGGGGTTGTCCTTCTCGAAGCGGGCGATCAACTCCTCCCACTTCGCGGTGAGCCGGGGGTTGGCGTTGGTGTCCCAGAACTCGATCGTGCCCTTCGGCTCGCCCCAGTCCTCCGTCCCTCCTTCCGGGGCGGCTCCGGTACCGCTGCCCGGGCCGGCGCAGCCGCTGATCACCAGTGCTGCCGCGACTGCGGCAAGGCCGGCCAGCCGTCCTCGCAGTCCCATGGTCGTGCACCTCATCTCGTCGTCGAGTCGTGGCTCGCCAAGTGAGAAACCGGTTTCCGTAGGCTACGGTAACAGGTGGGGAACCGGTTTCCTATAGGCTCGAAGAGCGCACATACTCCTCGTGGGAGGCCTCGTCGATGGACGTCACGAACCCAGTGCTCACCGCGGGCCGGCCACACCAGGCCGCCGCGCCCGCGGCCGAGGACCGCGTTACGTTCGGCGCCGTGTTGGTCGATGTCGCTGGTGTGGAAGAGGTCGCTGCGTGATGGCCCGGTCGTTCAGGGGTGCGAGCACCATCGGAGAGGTCGCGGTCGCGGCGGGCGTGTCCCGCGCGACGGTCTCCCGGGTCATGAACGGCAGGACGACCGTCGCCCCCGAGATCGCGGCACGCGTCCACGCCGCGGCCGACCGGCTCCAGTACCGGCCGAGCAACACCGCACGCAGCCTGTCCCTCGGCCGCACCAACACCGTCGCGCTCGTCGTCCCCGACCTGGGCAACCCCATGTTCCAGCAGGTGCTGCGCGGGGCGATGGCCGCCGCGGCCGAGAACGGGTACCGCGTCCTCGTCGCGGAGACGGCCGAGTCCGTCACCGAGGAGGCGGAGACCGCGCTCGAGGCACGCCTGCGCTGCGACGCGCTCATCCTCGCCAGCCCCCGGATGCCGGAGGAGGAGCTCACCGCACTCCTGTCCACGGCGGCCCCCGTCCTCGTGCTCAACCGCCCAGTGGCGCAGGCCCCGACGCTGGCCGTGGACTACGCCCACGGCATGGCCGCCATAGTCGACCACCTCGTCGACCTCGGCCACCGGGACCTCGCCTACCTCGCCGGGCCGTCCACCGCCGCGTCCAACCAGGCCCGCCTGGCCGGACTGGACGAGGCGGCGCGGCGGCACCCGTTCCTCCGCGTGCGCACGATTCCCGCCGGGACCACGATCGAGGACGGCTACCGCATCGCCGACGAGGTGCTGGACAACCGGGCGACGGCCGCGCTGGCGTTCAACGACCTGGTGGCGTTCGGGTTGCTCGCTCGGCTCAACGAGACCGGCGTGGCCGTGCCGGGCGACATCTCGGTCACCGGCTTCGACGGCATCGAGCTCTCCCGCTACGCGACACCGTCACTGACCACGTCGAGGGTCTCCCAGTTCGATCTCGGGCGCCGCGCGTGGGAGCGGCTGGTGATGGCCATCGAACACGGCGGGCAGGAGACCGAGCCGGCGCCGGAGCTGATCCGGCCGGAGTTGGTCGTGCGGGCGAGCAGCGGTCCCGTGCCGCCCGCCCGCCGGCTCGGTATGCCGTCGTCCGGCACCGCGGATCCCGCACGGGAACGAGTCGGCGACGACACGCGCGCGCGGTGGCGACGCGACGCCACCGGCGCGGTACTGGAACACCGCGACCTCGCGCTGGCCCGGTACTCGGACGGGACGGGGATGCCGCAGGTCCACAGCCCACGGCCCTACCTGCATCCGGTCCACGCACTGTCCGGGCGCGCGGTGACACAGGTCAGTCCCGTCGACCACCGCCACCACTACGGCCTCTCGCTCACCGTCGCCGACGTCGACGGGACCTCCTACTGGGGCGGCCGCACGTTCCTGCCGGGGCAGGGACCCACGCTGCTGCGCAACCACGGGCGCCAGATCAGCACGGAGCTCGCCATCGAGGAGAGCGGCGCCCGCATCGTCGAGTCGATCACGTGGGCCGACCAGCACGGCCGCCAGCAGCTGATGGAGGCCCGCGAGCTGACCGGGGTGATCATTCCGGAAGCGCAGGCGTGGGCCATGGGCTGGCACAGCCGTCTGGCCGCGCCCGCGGGTGCGGTGATCTCCAGCCCAGCACTGCGAGGCCGGCCGGGGGCGGGCTACGGTGGCATCTTCTGCCGCCTGGTGTCGGCCGACTCCACCGAGGTGCTCACGACCGACTCGGACTCGGAATCGGGCGCCCACGGCTCCCGCTCACCGTGGCTCGCCTTCTGCGGCCGGTACGGCGGGGAGTGGACCTCCGTGGTGCTCGTGCAGGACGGGGCCGTCGCGGAGGTCGGACCCCGGCCGTGGTTCGTGCGCGTCGCGGAGTACGTCGGTGCGGGTCCCGCACTGGCCTGGGACACCCCGTGCGTGATCCCCGCCGGGGAGGACCTGGACCTCGGCCTGGTCATGCTCGTCATCGACCGCAGGCTGTCCGCGCAGGACGCCGGGGACCTCGCCGACCTGGCGCTGGCCCGTGTCGCCACGGCGCGGAGGGAGGCCCGGTGACCGGCTCGATCACCCGGGTCGCCCTGGTCGGCGCACGGGGCCACGGCGCGTCCTACCTCGACCGGCTGGACCGGCTCGCCGAGACCGGCCGAGCACGGCTCGTCGCGGTCGCGGACCCCCGCCCACCCGGCCCGCTGGCGACCAGACTGTCCGGCGCGACGTGGCACGACAGCCTGGCGGACCTGCTGGCGGATCCCCGTGCCCGACCGGATGTCGTGGTGCTGGCCACCCCCGTCCACACCCACACGGAACTCGCGGTGACCGCCCTGCGGGCCGGCTGCGACGTGCTGCTGGAGAAACCGCCCACCCCGTCGCTCGCGCAGTACGAGGAGCTGCGCGCGGCGGCGAACGAGACGGGACGGATCTGCCAGATCGGCTTCCAGACCTTCGGCTCCGAGGCTGTCGAGGCCGTCCGGCGGATCGTCGCCGACGGCGAGCTCGGCACAGTGACCGGGTTCGGCGCGCTGGGGACCTGGGTGCGCACAGCGGCGTACTGGGCCAGGGCGGCGTGGGCGGGCCGCCGTCGCCTGGACGGCCGGGACGTGGTCGACGGCGTCGTCACGAACCCACTGGCCCATGCCGTCGCCACGGCGTTGCTGGTCGCGGGCGCCACGAGGCTCGACCAGGTCGCCGCGGTGGAGACCGATCTGTACCGGGCCAACGACATCGAAGCCGACGACACGTCCTCCGGCGTGGTCACGCTCGCGGACGGGCAGCGACTGGGGTTCGGTCTCACCCTGTGCGCGGCCCGCCGCTCCCCCGCCCTGGTCCTCGTGCACGGCAGCGCGGGAACGCTGCGGCTCGCCTACGAGTCGGACACCATCGAGGTGGACGGCCGGGGCGGCACCCGCACCCTGACCTTCGGCCGGACCGACCTGCTCGACGACCTCCTCACCGCCCGCGAGACCGGCCGCAGGCCACGCTGCCCCGTGGACGACACCGCGGCCTTCATGCGAGTCCTCGAAGCGGTGCGCCAGGCCGGCACCCCAACCCCGATCGCGAACCACCACCTGCACTGGCAAGGAGAAGGCGACGACCGGCATCCCGTGGTCACCGACGTCGAGAAATGGTGCCGGCACGCCGCCACCCGGGTCGCTACCTTCACGGCCCTCGGTGCGCCGTGGACACCGCGGCAGTTGACCTCAAGACTCAGCGCGGCTGAGTGATCCACGACGACGGCCGCCACCGGCAGGCCATCCGCCGACCCGGTGGTTGCCCGAACTCCAGCAGCTGACCTGGACACAAGGTGCGGCGGCCGGTCGGTGAAGGTCCGGAGCAGTCGCGCCGGAGTGGGGCGCGGGCCGAACACGGCGAGGTAGCGCGCTCTCCTCTCCTCGGTCATCTGGTTGTGGTCCCACAAGCCGGAGGTGCCTGCTCGACAGCACCTCGTCGCTCCTCGGGACCCTTCAGCGACCCGGTAGACCGGCGTCGAACCGTGACGCCGGTCTTAACCGCCCAGCGCTACAGGACCTGCGCTTCGCGGGCCTGTCCGCGCCGGCACCCCGATGACCATGACTCGTGAGCTACCTCGATGGTCTGGTGGATCTGCGTCAGTTCCGCGGCGTGGTCGAGGTCGGCAGGGTGCTCGTCGTGTCGTCGAGGTCGCCGTGCTGTTCGCGGCGGGCTCGGGTGACCAGGGAGTCCTGGTAATGCCGTGCCCACCGGGCCAACAGGGGCGCGACCGGTGCGAGAGCCAGGTCGAGGGCGTTGCTTAGCGGTGGCAGGCCGGCCAAACGCGCGGCTCCGAACCAGCGCGGTACGGCGACGGTGCGATTCCTGTACCCGGTGAGGCACCGGTACACCTCCTCGGCGACGCGTTCCGGACTGGTGCCGAATGAGCACCCTCGCCGGCCCTCGTCGTCGCTCGGTCGGAGACCGGCCGCGCGGAGGAGCCATTCCGTCCGGACTGGTCCGGGGTTGATGCTGTGGATGCGAAGGCCGGGCGGCGCTTCCCGCCGGAGAGCGTGGACCAGCGCGTTGACCGCCGCCTTGGTGGCCGAGTACAGGGACAGCGGCGGAACCGGTACCCAGCCGGCGACAGAGGAGATCATCACGACGTCGCCGCCACGGTCGGCGATGTGTGGCAGGGTCAGCCGGGTCAGGTCCGCGACAGCGATGACGTTGAGCTCCACGATCTCGCGAAGGGAGTTCTGGTCGATGTCGCCGAACAGCCCCACGTGACCTAGACCCGCGTTGTTGACGAGCGCGTCGAGCCGACCGTGGCGTGCCACCACGTAGTCGATCATCTCGCGGCGTTGCCGCTGATCTGTGAGGTCGCACTCGACAGGATCGACGGTTCCGGGAAGATACCGAGCAGCTGTTCGCAACCGCGTCCCGTCCCGGGCACTGGTCACGACGGTCGCACCGGCTGTCGCGAGGCGCGCCGCCACCGACCGCCCGATGCCGGCGGAAGCGCCGGTCACGAGCACTACCCGACCTTTGACTATTCGCTTGGGGAACATGCGCACGAGGTACCCATTCGGTCCCGGCCGACGCATGGACACCCTGGATCCCGAGTAGTCAGCGAGCCGGCATCGGCCTGTCAGTTCGTCGTCACCCCTCACGACGACCGCATCCATCCGGACTGGCGCACCACTCATCCGGGTGCCGCCGCAACGATCGTCAGTTCGTGACCGCGTCAGCAGCACGACGTCCAGGATCGCGATCGCTATGGTGAACCGGAACGCCATCGGGCGGTGCGGTGCGGGGCGCGGACCGCGGACGCACCGGTCGCGACGGCCAGCGCGACACCGACCGTCGATGCGGTGAGGGCGAACGCGGTCGAAGTGGTCGCGGGGGCGATGCCGAGCACAACTGATGCGGCGGCCAGCGCCATGACGATCACGCCGAAGCGGGACCGCGCCGGTGGCGGTGTGAACGTCGGCTACCGAGCACTGATCGGTACCGAGCCGGTCAGCGCTCACTGGACGCCTGCATCACCTCGTTCCAGACCTGGCACCCGTGCCACTGAGCGGGCGTCGCCTGCCACTGTCCCCTGGCCGACCCGACGTGGGGCATGGCCGAGTCCTACCGGCCGGCGCCGCCGCCATGGCATCGGACCCGGCCCACTCGTATCGCCGGTCCCTGCGACACGAAAGAGGCACCTAACTCATCGAGCACTCCTCGCCGGTGGATCGAGTGTCCGTCACTGGTGTCAGACGGTGCGACGTGCGCCCATCCGCCGGAGCAGTGCGCCGAGTGCGATCATGCCGATGCCGAGAAAGAAATGCAGCCAGTTGTCCGCAGTGTTCAGTGGGACGAAGTTTGCCGCACTGTCCATGTCGATGACCAGGCCATAGATCCACAGCAGCAGGTAAATGACGCCGCCACCAATGAGAAACGCGGTGGCGCCACTGACGGTACGGGCCAGCGCGAGGCCGACGATGCCGAACAACAAATGCACGATGTTGTGCAGGATCGATACGTGGAAGACGCCGAGCAGCATCGCGGTGGAGTGGTGACCGGCGAAGGTCATCCCGTCGTACTCCGTGGTGACCCCGGGAACGAAGCCGAGGATGCCTACCAACAGGAAGACTGCCGCAACGACCGTTGCGGCGAGTTGCACGGGGTGCTTGTTCGTTCGCGTGTTGACATTTTTCGTGCTCATGATTCTCCTCATCGAGGCTATCGGGCCCCCGAAGCTGACATGGGGATCGCAGCGCCCGGTGGCACTTCCTCACCACGGGTTCCATCTGGATCGATGCTGACCCCACGGCCGCCCATGACGGACTACCCAGCCAACTCGCGGCGACACCTCGCGACGAACACAAGCTGAGCCGCCGCCCCAGCGGATCAGAATCTCTCGGTGAAGTGACGGTCAAGGCCTCGTCAGACGCGCAGCTCGCCCCCGCCTCGCCGACGCCGGGGGCTTTCGTGCTCTCGGGGTCGATCCGATCGAGCGGCGCTGGCACTTGCGGTCCGCCTCGTAATGCGTGTGGCAAACCTCGGGTCCGAGTTATTCGTGTTCTGCTCGGCGCTCTGATGTGTAGGTCATACCAGCTGGGGTATCGGCGCCGAAATCGATGCCGTCGGCAGCAGCGGCCGATCACACGAGGTAGCGAGGAGGAATGCGCGATGAGTACCATCACCGAACAGCACCCGACGAACGGGTGGCATGGAAGGCGGACGACGGTCCCAGGCACCCGGTGTGATCACCTTCCACCGTCTGGACGACAGCACTACGCGTGTGACAGCCCAGGGGAAATCAATCCGGACGGGTTCGTCGAAGAGGTGGCCGACGAGCTCGGCATTCTTAACAGTCGTGTCAAGGGGGACTTGCAGAGCTTCAAGGAGTTCATCGAGCAGCGTGGCCAGGAAACGGTGAGTGGCGGGGCGGCATTGACCGGCCCGGATCGGCAAGCGACGCCAGGTGATAGGCGGCGTCATCGCGTGGAGTGTCATGGGGCTCTCACGGCCGGCCGCATGATGTTCGCTTCACACCCATGACGCGCACGCCCTCTCGCGGTGTGGCTGCTCGTGAGCGGGGAACCTCGACCACGCCCAACCGACCTCATGGTGAACGGACCATCGGAGACCATGCCCGGACTCGTCAAGGGCGCCGCGGTCCGCGGCGCCCGCGTATTGCATCCGTGTGGCATGGTGTTCGGCGCCGTGCCCACGGGGGCCAAGCCCCAGAGCTACGGCCTGCCTGCTGACCGACGCGATCGCCGCCGAGCCAGTGGCTTCGCGGATCACGGTTGCCGAGCTGACCGGTCCCTGGCGGCCGGTCGGCACCCTCGTCCTGACCGCACCTCGCTACAACGCAGGAGACCTCAACTTCGACGTCACCGCCCACACTCTCCACCAGTTCCATCCTCACGGCTGCCACGGCCATGTGGTGTCCGACGGGTAGCGGTATGCGCGCGCCTGCGGACGAGAAGCACGACGCTGAGCCATTGTCCTGTGCCGCTGTCGGTGGTTGGTTGGTTGCATCGCTGGTACCGTGGCTGCCGCAGCCACTGGCAGAACGGCTAGGACGGCTAGGACAAGCATCACCGAGGTCTGGGGCGGTGAGGCGAATGAACACCACGCAGCGTCCTGCGGGAGTCACGACATCGTTGGCCCAATTGCTGGCCGACGTGCTGACGGGTGTCCGTCGTGACGTGCCTGCGGCAATCGGTACCGCGGTCAGCGCCGCCCACCCGGCCCCGGGCCGCGGCGCAGGCCAGTTACAGGTCCTTGCCGCCACCGGTGTCGGTACCGTGCTGCCGCCGATCACCACCGGTCATTTGTGGGGACCGTCGCTGCTGGCCGCGGCCGGCGAGGAACCAATCATGACGAGCGACCTGTGGCACGATCCGCGCTGGCCGCACCTGACCCTGGACGTTGTACGCCCTCGGCTGCCCCAGGAGCACCACGACGCGGTATCACAGGTACGGGGGGTCGTCGCGGTACCGGGCCTGTGGAACGGCGACGGTGTGGTGGTGCTCTCGGCCTACCTGAACCGCCCAGCGGACCAACAGACGCTCGCCGTCCTGGCTCGCTACGAGCCCCTCGTGGCCAGCGCGATCACGATCGCGGATATCGCCACCCGCAGTGCCGAGGAAACCGCCCGGATGGTGAACGCGCTGGTCTCGCGAGCGGCGATCGAGCAAGCCAAAGGCGCCATCATGACCGTGCGACGCTGCGACGCCGACGAAGCATGGGCGGTGCTCCAACGAGCCAGCCAACAGTTCAACATCAAACTACGCGAACTGGCCGTCGCACTCGTCGCACACCTCGGGAAAGCCCCCGCCCAGCAACCCACGAACCTCAACGACAAGGTCACAATCAACCAGAAAGCCCGTCGTGCCGCTGAGTTGATCTGGCAAGCACTGACCCCCCCAGGTCCCCCAGAGAACCATTGACTCGTCAGGCGCTCGGACGGACCTCGGCCTGTCCAGCCGGCGTGCGAGACGCTCACCCCCGTCTGCATGGGTCGTTGCACTTGTGCACCAGCTCCAACGGCACGAATGCCTCCTCGGATGCGGAACGCACCCGAGCCTGCTCGCATCGCGCGGGTGAACCCGATCGGGATGGTTCCCGGACCCGCGCAGTGGTAGCCGGAATTGACGAGGAGGACCAATGGGCTGACGAGTTGGCGACCCTGCGGCAACGCGCCGACGAACTCGGCATCGGGCGTTATCCAGGTAGCTGTCCTGCAACCGCTGAGGTAGGTCGACTCGACCTCATGCACCTTATCGCGCGCGGGCCTACATGGCGGCGAGCACGACCCTGGCCGCAGCAACCCATGGCCCCAACCGGGCCTGCTCGATTCGACGACCAGCACTCGCAGAGAAGCTCGCCGCCGACCTGGCGATGGCGACAGACCGCGGACTCGAGCTGCTCGCCACGCTGGACCTGCTCCGCGCGGAAGAGTTCCTCGAACTGCTGCCGGTCGCGTTGAGCTGGCCGAATTGGCCACCGACCCTGACCCCAAGGTCCGTACCAAGGTGGCGCGGTGGCGGGTCGAGCCGAGGCACTGTGGTGGGCCCTCCGCCCTCGGCGGCGACATGACGGCCGTCGGCGCCAGCGCCAACGGGGTCGTGCTCGGTATCGCCAAGCGCGCCGAGCACCCCATCTCCTTCTGGGAGTTCACCGCGAAGGCGCGATCGTCACAGTCGCGCTGGCAGCGCCGTACACGTGGGCTGCGCTACGTCGTACTGCCTGACGACCTTGCGATTGCCCTACCACTCGCGCCACGGCTCGCATCAGGCCCCGAAGATCGGGTAAGCAGAGACCTGATCCACCTCACTAGCCGCGACGGGTCCGTCAGGAAGCCGAGCATGACCGACGACCTCGGGGACTACGCGCTCCTCGGCGACTTCCACACGATCGCGCTCGTGAACAGCCGCGGCGGACTCGACTGGCTGTGTGTACCCCGGTTCGACTCCATGCCGTGCTTCGCCGCGCTCACGAACGGCGACCGGGGCGGCAGCTGGACGGTCAGCCCCGAAAAAGGAGGCCGGGTGACCCGGCGCCGCTACCGGCCGGGCACGCTGGTCCTGGAATCCGAGTGGGACACTCCGTCCGGAACGATCAGGACGGTCGACTGCATGGCGCCACGGGCCGACGACGCCCGGGTCGTGCGGATCGTCGAAGGCATAACCGGTTGCGTCCCGGTGCACGTCGTGTTCAAGCCACGGTTCGACCACGGCGACCGCACCCCGTGGCTCCGCTGCACGGGCACGACCGTCAGCGCGGTCGCCGGCTCCGACGCGCTCTGGCTCGACGCGAGCGTCCCGCTCGTGCGGGTCGCCGGACACAACGCCGCGGAGGCGAGGTTCACCGTGGCGGCGGGTCAACAGGCCGGGTTCGTCCTCACCCACACGGCGTCCTACCTCCCCAAGCCCCCCACCGCCGCTCCCGGCGACCTCATCGGCGCGACAGAGCGGTTCTGGTCGAAATGGTCGGCGGGCGTCGACGGCACAGACTCGTGGGGCGACGCCCTGCAACGGGCCATGATCACCCTGAAGGCGCTCACGCACACCCCAACAGGCGCCGTCGTCTCCTCCCCCGTGTTCCGGACCGGCGAGCCGCCGTCCCTGTGCGACGTCGCCGAGGCGTCGTCGACCCTACGGGCACTGCTGCACGCGGAACTCGCCGACGAAGCGCGCGCCTGGCGGGAATGGCTGGTACGCGCCGTCGCCGGCGACCCGCGCTACGCCGCGACGCGGTACACCGTCGACGGCCGCGGCGACCCGTCAGCGCGTGCCACCGGCGCAGGCTCACTGGGCGAGCTGCTGCACGGCGTGAACTCGGCGGACCACCTGTGGCTGCCCTCCCGCGATCCCGCCTGGGATCTGCAGCTTGACCTGCTCGACCACCTCGAGTCCGCGTGGGATCAGCCCGACGACGACCAGGACGGGATCGGCTCATCGCCCGGCCATCGCGTGGTCTCGAAGGTGCGCGCGTGGGCGGGTCTCGATCGTGCGGTGCGCACCGCTGACCGGCATGGCCTCCCCGGCCCCGTCGACCGCTGGCGGGCCGCACGGGCGCGGCTCCGCGCGGAGGTGTGCGCCAAGGGCTACGACCCGAACCGCAACACCTTCACCAGTCACTACGGATCCGACGTCGTAGACCCCGAGTTGCTGATGATGCCCGAGGTGGGGTTCCTGCCCTGGCGGGACGTCCGGGTGCGCGGCACCGTCAGCGCGATCACCGCGGCGCTGTCCACGGCAGACAACGTTATGCCCGTTTCCCTGGCTCCAGGTACACCTCTCATGACCGGGTTCCGGTTGGTCGCCGCCCTGGACGGCACCGGGGAATCCGCCGCGGCGGGGGCGCTGTTCCGCCAGTTGCTCACCGCCCGCAACGACGTCGGCCTGCTCGGCAAGTTCTACGACCCCACCGCGCGGCACATCGGTCTCACCCCGAACGTGACAAGCGTCGTCAGCATGATCAACGCGGCCCGCCAACTGCGCTCGCGCCTTCGCACGTCGTGACCGACCGCTTGTCCATGCATATGCAAACGTCGCACGACGCAGGCATGTGGTCCGTTCGACGGTCATGCCAACCACGACGCCCACGGCGGGTTGGGCCTTGGTGGACATCCCGTCGAGCGGCCAGTTCGTCACCGATCTGGCCGACCGCGCCCTGTTCACGGTGCTGTTCACCCGACGTCAGCCGGCCAGCCTGCCCACATTTGCGGGAGGGGTGGCGGCTCTTGGGCCGTGCGTGTTCTGAGGTCCTGCCACTCGCCGAGCTGTCGGACGGGCTGCGCGGCTGCACGCCGGTGGCACCATCGGCAAGTTTGTGGCGAGTGTGGCGTGAGCCGTCAGCCTGATGCGGAGTTCGTCCCCGCGCGGGGCGCATGCCCGCCAGCACCGCCACGGTGTGCGGGCAACGGGGGAAGCTCAAGCCAGTGCCACGAGCGCTGCGGGGAAGGCCCGGTCCTCTGTGGTCTCCACGCGTGCACCGTACCGGCACCAGACGTGGAACAGCCCTCGTGAGCGGGCGTTGCTCCACTCACGAGGGCTGCGGTCACAGGGAACGGGTCAGCCGAGGCCGCCGCTGAGGGCGGTCATCAGCTCACCGTTGGTGGTGTCGCCGGACAGTTCCCAGAAGAAGGCGCCGCCGAGGCCCTGGGACTTTGTCCAGGACATCTTGCCGCGGATCGTCGCCGGGGTGTCGTAGCTCCACCATTCGCTGCCGCACTTGGCGTAGGCCGTGCCCGCGATGGTCTTCGTCGCGGGACAGCGGTTCTTGAGGACCTTGTAGTCCTCGATACCCGCCTCGTACGTGCCGGGGGCGGCGCCGGTCGCGGTGCCACCGGGTGCCTCCTGTGTGACGCCGGTCCAGCCACGTCCGTAGAACCCGATGCCCAGCAACAGTTTGCTGGCCGGGACGCCCTTGCTCTTGAGTTTCTGGATCGCGGCGTCGGAGTTGAAGCCGGCCTGCGGGATGCCCGCGTACGACGTCAGCGGCGAGTGCGGGGCCGTCGGGCCCTGTGCGTTGAAGGCTCCGAAGTAGTCGTAGGTCATCACGTTGTACCAGTTCAGGTACTGGGCCGCGCCGCCGTAGTCGGCCGCGTCGATCTTGCCGCCGTTCGAGCCGTCGGCGGTGATCGCGGCGGTCACCAGGTTGCTGGTGCCGAAGCGGGCACGCAGCGCCTGCATCAGGTTCTTGAACGCGGCGGGCCCGCTGGTGTCGCAGGTCAGGCCGCAGGCGTTGGGGTACTCCCAGTCGATGTCGATGCCGTCGAACACATCGGCCCAGCGGGGGTCCTCCACCAGCCGGTAGCAGGAGTCGGCGAACGCGGCCGGGTTCCGCGCGGCCTGGCCGAAGCCGCCGGACCAGGTCCAGCCGCCGAACGAGAACAACACCTTGATGTGCGGGAACTCGCGCTTGAGCTTGCGCAGTTGGTTGAAGCTGCCGCGCAGCGCGCCGGTGTCCCAGGTGTCGGCGACGCCGTCGACGCTGTTGGCCGCGGTGTAGGCCATGTCGTAGTCGGCGTACGCGTCGCCGATGGCGCACTGGCCGTTGGTCACGTTGCCGAAGGCGTAGTTGATGTGCGTCAGCTTGCTGGCCGAGCCGCTCGTCTTGATGTTCTTGACGAAGTACTGGCGGCCGTAGACGCCCCACTGCGTGAAGTAGCCGAGCTTCTTGGCACCGCCGGGGTTGGGCGGCGGGTCCGTCGGCGGGGGATCGGTCGGCGGCGGGTCGGTGGGCGGGTTGCCCGTGGCACTGCACGAGCCACCGTCCAGCTTGCAGTTGGCGGGCGGGGCGTACGTGCCCGTGTAGGCGACGTTGAAGCCGAAGCTGACGGAGGCGCCCGGTGCGATGGTGCCGTTCCAGGTGCCCTTGACAGTCACGTGCTGACCGCTGGTGGTGGAGCTGCCGTCCCACAGGCTCGACAGCCGGTGGCCGGATGGCAGGTCGAACTCGACCTGCCACGACGAACGTGCGGTCGCGGAGCCGTTGGTGATCGTGTACTTGCCCTCGTACCCGGTACCCCAGTCGGACCCCTTGGCGAAGGTGGCCGACACACCGCCCGCACCACTCGCGGGTGCAGCGGTGACACCCAGCACAAGCGCGACGGTCACGGTGCAGATCCCCACCATGTGGGGCCATCTCAGTCTTCTCATCGGACTCCTTCGGCGAGAGACGCAGGGGGACATTGCTCAAAATGTGTGGTCTAGACCACGTATAAACAAGGGTCTAGACCACGCGTTCACTCGAATGGATCAGCGAGCCTGGGTTCAGGTGAGCGGCTGTCACGCGATCAGGGCGCGCCCCATGGCCAAGCGTGACTCGGCGTTCCGCAGCGCCACCACGGAGATCGCATGCAGCAGTGCGGGTGGTCCAGCCGCGCGGGTTCGAACGTCAGCCTTCCGCCGACCCGGACTCCGGTCAGACGGCACCAACTGGTCTCGCGGAACCCGTCGGCCGGCGCGGTGTCAACACACGATGGCGCCGATATCAGGGCTCTGGCCGGGGACGGCGGATGGCGCGATCACACCCGCCACCCGCCGTCCCCGCCGGAGCTTTCCTCGGTCGTCAGCCGCGGCGCCACTTCTGGTTGGCCGTGCCAGCGCAGTCCCAGAGCTGGAGGACGGCGTCGTTGTTCGGGTTCCAGTCGGCGATGTCGACGCACTTGTTGGCTTGCGGGTTCACCAGGGAACCGGCCCCATCGAGGACGAACTGCTGGGCGGCGTTGCCACTGCAGGTGGCGATCTGGACGGGAGCGCCGTTTGCCGTGGAGCCCCAGGCGATGTCCATGCACTTGTTGTTCTGCGTGCGCAGCGTGCCACCGGTGAACTGCCAGGCCTGGTTCGTACCGCCGGTGCAGTTCCACACGATGAGGCGCTGGCCGTCGGCGAAGTTCCAGTTCGGCACGTCGATGCACTTGCCGTGCCAGTCGCTCACGACAGCGCTCGTGGTGGGAGACGGGTTGCCGGGCCCGCCGGCACCGAACGGGGTGAGGATGATGCCGGCCGAACGCGGGTCGCCGTCGTGCACGAGTGACTCCTGCGCCTGGACGTCGTCGAACGCGAAGCCGTAGGCCTTGCCGTCGACCATGTTCTGGTGGATCAGTCGCGAGTAGTGGTTGGTGACCGCTCCCTGGTAGAAGTCGGCCGGGCCGCCACCGGGCTGCACGTCGATCCGCCCAAGCGTGGACCGGTGCAGCGCCGCGCACAGGGTGCGGGCGATGGGTCCGACCACCTGGTCGTTCGGTGCGTGCAGGGCGCCGTCACAGCCCCACACGTTCGCCGAGGTCGGCTTGGTGAACGAGGCGACGTGTTGCCCGGCGGTGTTGGTGAAGTTCATGACCGTGCCCGAGGTCCGGCCGAAGTACTTGATGTTCGGCTGATCGGCGAACGGCACGACGGTGAGGGTCCTGCTCGCGTAAGCGTTCCAGGCCTCGGTGATGTAGCCGTCGAGGTAGGTGGTGCTGAACAGGCCCGCGTCCGCGGCCTTGCCCGGAGCGAGTACCCGCAGCACCGTGCCGTCCGAACGGGTGAGGATCGTGCCGGCCCAGCCGGGCTGGTCGCGGAGACCGTTGATCACGTTCTCCCGGCCGTTGCCGACCAGTTCGCCGGTCTTCTTGGTCACGCCGTTCGCGCCGGTGACCGTGACGGCGTGCGGCACGGCGAACTGGTCCACCTGGGAGCTGTTCAGCCACAGCCCCGCGTCGTTGTAGGTGAACTCGCTCCAGTCGAACAGGATGTTCCGGTTCGGGTCGCCGGCCGCCCAGGGCGCGGGCTGCACCAGGCCATCGGGGGTGAGGAAGAACTTCAGCTTCTCCCCGAAGGACATGTAGATCCTGCCCGAGATGAAACGCGGCACCCGAACCGTGACGCTGCCGCCGTTCGCCGGCCCGGCGATGGACACGTCCGGTGCGGGAACAGGTGGGTTCGCGCCGGGAGCCCAGTGCGTGAACCCCCCGTCGCGGTTGACGTACCCGAGCCGGCCGCCGGGCCGGATGTCGGTACCGAGGACGTAGAGGTGAACCGCCTCGGAGCGGCCACTGTTGTTGGTGATGGTGATCGGCAGCAGGTCCGGGCCTATGGCCTGGGCCGGGCTGGCGAACACGGCACCGGCCATGGCGGTCACGAGCGCGACGAGTGCGCTCACCCACTTCGTTGTGGTTCGCATCGGGAACTCCTCGTGCGTGCAGAGCAGCAGGGTCACTCATGCGCGTGATCGTGCGGGCGATCACCAGGATGACTTACGTCAGTCTGTGAGAGCGCTTCCACAGCGTCGCCGGTGGCTAGACCTTTGTCAAGCATGGATGCGACGGGCACCCCGCCGACACCGAGGCCGTCATCCGTGCCGCCGTGCCGCCGGGAACCGTCGCCGGACTGGGACATCACCGCCGATGCCACTGGCCTGCGACGGTGCGGCGCGCTGACGAGCCGGGGTGATCCCCGCAGCCGGCTTCGCGTTCGTCGCCGACGCAGCCTCGATCGTCAGCCGAGGCCTTCGATGATGCGGAAGTCGCGCTCGACGCCGTCAGCGAGTGCGGCCAGCGCCTCCTGGTAGGCCGCACCCGCATGTGCGGCGACCGCCTGTTCGAAGCTGTCGAACTCGATCAGGACGGTGCGCTCGGCGATTCCGGCGTCGTGTGCGACGACCCGGCTGCCGCGGGCGAGCAGCCGCCCGCCCGCGGCCTCGACGGCTGGACCAGCCAGCTTGTTGTAGGCAGCCAGCTTCTCGGGGTCCGCGATGGTGCGGTAGGCGCTGACCCAATAGCCCTTCACCACGGTGCCTCCTGTGTTCGGAATCGATGTTCGGAACTTGATGCTCAGAAGCATGCTCAGATCCATGGCCGGCGCGCTGTGGGTCAGCGAGCCGACGGAGACGGCGTCGAAGTCGGACGGCTTCGATCCTCAGCTTCCGGTTCGACTCGACCGGCCCTGGCCCGGCACACCGACTGGGGCTGTGATCGGATTGGTCCCGGGTGAGCGTCGGCGGCCGAGGGCGAGGGCGAGGCTGGCCATCGTCGTGATCGCCATCGCGGCGACGCCGATCAGCGCCGCGGTCGTGTAGGCGTGTGGTGCCCGCGGCGACTGCGCACTCCAGCCGCACGAAGCGGCTCGCGGTGAGGTCCGGTGCAGGCCACCCCGGTCCGGCCTGGTGAAGCCCCGCTCGTGGAGATCCGCGAACAACGCGCTCAGGGTCTCCCGGTGGCCGGCGACATCGACGATTGCGAGCGGTGACCGCGTCCGGTCAGAGGTCGTTCCGGTCCTGCCGGACACCCTCATCGCCGCCACCCGCCTGGTCGTGGCCACCGTTCGCCACCTCACCGCTGTGTGGGGCACCACGATTCCGCGTCGATACTCGACGCCATGACCGCCACCGTTCCGATGCCCGGGCTTCTCGTCGGGCCGCGCAGGAACGGAGCCGGCTACGTTCGCCGGGGGCGTCGCCGCACCGCGTCGGGCATGGTCGTCCTGCGCCCGGACGGCTTCACGTACGCGACGTCGGTGTCCGATGTGGCCGCCCCCGGCTGGTGTCTGTTCGCACCAGCCCAGCGGAGCGTTCCGGCACGGACATCCTGTCAGGCAGCCGCTCCAGCCTGCGGTTCGGCGTGGCCCGAGGGAGCGATCTCGGCCGTGCCGGGCGCACGAGGCCATCGAGCGGCGGCGGCGAACCCCGCGCTAGATGACCCCGAGGGCGAGCATCGCGTCGGCCACGTGGGTGAAGCCCGCGATGTTGGCGCCGGCGAGGTAGTTGCCGGGGACACCGTACTCATCGGCGGTCGCCAGGCAGCGGTCGTGGATGCTGTGCATGATCTCGGCCAGGCGGTGCTCGGTGTGCTCGAAGGTCCAGGTGTCCCGGGATGCGTTCTGCTGCATCTCCAACGCGCTGGTCGCCACGCCACCGGCGTTGGCGGCCTTGCCGGGGGCGAAGACGACACCTGCCTCGGTGAACAGCCGCACCGCCTCCGGCGTGCAGGGCATGTTGGCGCCCTCGGCGACGATGGTGCAGCCGTTCGCGATCAGCATGCCCGCGCCCGCGCCGTCCAGCTCGTTCTGGGTCGCGCACGGCAGGGCGATGTCACACGGAACCTCCCACACCGGACGACCGGGAACGTACCGGGCGGCGCTCCGGCACTCCCCCGGATAGGTGTCGAGCCGGTCGCGGCGCACCGCCTTGATCTCCTTCAGCAGGTCGAGGTCGATGCCCTTCTCGTCGACCACGTAGCCCGCGGAGTCCGAGCACGCCACGACGACACCACCGAGCTGCTGGACCTTCTCGATCGCGTACGTCGCGACGTTCCCCGACCCGGACACCACCACCTGCTTGCCCTCGAACGATTCGCGGCGGGTCTTGAGGATCTCCTCGACGAAGAACACGGTGCCGTAGCCGGTGGCCTCCGTGCGCACCTGCGATCCACCCCATGCCAGCCCCTTGCCGGTGAGAACGCCGGACTCGTACCGGTTGGTGATCCGCTTGTACTGGCCGAACAGGTAGCCGATCTCCCGGCCGCCGACCCCGATGTCACCGGCGGGCACGTCGGTGTACTCACCGACGTGCCGGTACAGCTCGGTCATCAGCGCCTGGCAGAACCGCATGATCTCGCCGTCGGAGCGGCCCTTGGGGTCGAAGTCCGAGCCGCCCTTGCCGCCGCCGATGGGCATGCCGGTGAGCGCGTTCTTGAAGATCTGCTCGAAGCCGAGGAACTTCACGATGCCCAGGTACACGCTCGGGTGGAAACGCAGGCCGCCCTTGTACGGGCCCAGCGCGGAGTTGAACTCCACCCGGAAACCCCGGTTGATCCGCACGGTGCCCGCGTCGTCGACCCACGGCACCCGGAAGATGATCTGCCGCTCCGGTTCGCAGAGGCGTCGCAGCACCGCGCTGTCGGTGTACTCCGGGTGCTTGGCGATCACCGGCCCGAGCGAGTCGAGCACCTCGCGCACGGCCTGGTGGAACTCGATCTCGCCCGGGTTCCGCGCCACGACCTCGGCGTAGATGTCACCCAGCTTCTCGTCCACACCTGACACGCGTGCTCCTCTCGACCCGGCGGGGCATCCGTCTACCCCCGGTCACCGTCTCATGACGACCGGCCGGGCGAACCACGGGGAGCGTGTGAAAAGTGCCACGACGAACAGCGACAGGATCGTGTGTGCCCTGCGACATCCCGCGCGTGCCGTGGTCACCCAGCCATCACACGAACCTCGTTGGTGACGCTCGGTAGTGCCAGCACGAACAGGTCCAACGGAACAGGCAGGCAACACCGGGGCCGACCGGGGGTCGCAGCGCATGGATCAGCCGATTGAGCTGCGGAACGCCCGTGATCATCGGTTGAGCACGCGGCCGCGGCGAGCGGGAGCGCCGCCACGTGGTGGCCGCACGCCCAGAACAGGTTGCCCTTGACGTGCTCAGGGTGCGGCGGGACGGGCGGATCGCGTCGGCGCGGTCCGCAGGTCCCCCACGGACCAGGGTGAGATCGCCCGCCTCGATCGCCACGTCGTGCCGGTGCCCTCGGCGTGTCTACCACGCGCGGCGACCGAAGCCGCCGAGTAGCTCTACAGCAGGTTGGCGAACAGTGGCCGCAGGGCCGCGAGTAGTGGTGTCGTTACGCTGAGCCTGGGCACCTGTCAGATCTGGGGGACGCGTGGAGGGGCTTCGCCGGGACGATCCGGACCGCATCGGTGGGTATGTGCTGCTCGGCAGGCTCGGCGAGGGCGGCATGGGCGTGGTGTACCTCGGCCGCTCCGCGGGCGGGCGCACGGTCGCTGTCAAGGTCATCCGGGAACGGTTCGCCGCCGACCCGAGGTACCGGGCCCGGTTCCGGCGCGAGGCGTCGGCGGCCGCGCAGCTCACCAGCACGGTCACCGCGCCCGTGCTCGACGCCGACCCGGATGCGGCCGCGCCCTGGCTCGTCACCGCCTATCTGGTCGGGGTGACCGTGCATGAGGCGGTCGGCGTGCACGGGCCGCTGCCGCCCGGCGCGGCCCGGGTCGTGGCCGCCGGGCTCGGCGAGGCGCTGGTCGAGATCCATTCGATCGGCATGGCCCACCGGGACGTCAAGCCGGGCAACGTCATGCTCACCGCCGACGGGCCCCGGCTGATCGACTTCGGCATCGCGCGGCCCTTCGACGCGACCGCGATCACGGTCGTCGGCACGACTGTCGGCACCCCTGGCTACATGGCGCCGGAACAGGCGCAGGGCGAACCCGCGAGCCCGGCGTCCGACGTGTTCTCCGCGGGTGCCGTCCTCGCCTACGCCGCCACCGGTCGCGCGCCCTTCGGTACCGGCGACACCGCGATGATCCTCGCCAGGGCCGACCGGGTGCAGGCCGATCTCGCGGGCATCGCCGACCGGCACCTGCTGGACGTGATCACCGCTTGTCTGGCCCGCGACCCCGCGGCCCGGCCCTCCGCTGGGACGCTGGCCCACCTGGCCGCGCCGGGCGGTCCGGACTGGCTGCCCGCGGCGGTGCGCGAGGAGATCGACCGCCGCGCCACCACTGACCCAGCGGCACTGCCCGCTCCCCTGCCGACGCCCGGCATGGCGGACGTGACCGTCGACCCGGTGGTGACGCGGCCCGCGCAACCGCGCAGGCGCACACTGCTCGTCGCGGGCGGTGCGACCGCGGCCGCAGCGGTCGTCGCCGCCGGGCTGACGTTGTTCCGCGACCGGGACGAACCCACCGCGGCGCCACCGAAGAAGACGACCACCGAGCCGACCACCACAACGTCGACGCCGCCGCCGATCGCGGTCCCGCTCTGGAGCACCAAGGTCAGCGACTACTACCCGGACGTGTTCACCGTGGGCGGCGTCGTCGTGGCGATCAGCCAGGAGGACCGGGTGCACGCCATCGACCCGGCCACCGGAAAGGTCCTGTGGACTACGCCGTCCACACTCCTCGGCGAGGTCGCGGGTGGTCACGTCTACGCGGCCGAGAACACCAACCCGGTGCTGCGCGCGTTCGACCCGCGCACCGGCGCGATCCGGTGGTCGTACACGCCACCGTTCCGAGAGGTCATCGTCCGGTTGACCGAGACCGGGTCGGTCGCCTCCTTCGGCTGGGAGTCGCTGCGGGCACGGGCCGCCACGAACGGCGCCGGCCTGTGGACCGCGGCCGTGGACGCGCAGAACGGGCTCGCGGCCGGTGGCGAGCTGATCGTCGCCGCGTCCGGGACCGCGCTCACCGGGCTGGCGGCGGCCAGCGGCCAGACGCGGTGGACCTACCCCGTCGACGAGCCGTTCTACCTCGCGGTCGGCGAACGCGCGGTGTACGCGACAGACCGCAACGGGGTGCTGCACGCGATCGCGGCGGCAGGTGGCACCGCGTTGTGGCGGGTGCCGTCGATGATGCCCGCCTCGGCGCCGGTGCCGGTCGGCGACGTCCTCTACCTCGGCGGCGGGCGGGGTGAGGTGATCGCGCTGGCCGCCGCGACCGGGACACGGACGTGGGCGCGGGAGTACGGAGCCGACTGCGTGGTCGGGCACGTCGACGGGGTGCTGCAGGTATCGACCGGCAGCGAGGTCCACGTGCTCGACGCCGCCGACGGCACCACCCGGTGGACCTACGAGTCGGACGTCAACCCCAAGACGCCGCCGTGTGCGGTGGGCGGCGTGGTGTACGTCGGCACCCGGGAGGGCGCGGTCGTCGCGCTCGCGCCGCCGGGAGGTGCGCGTGCGGGTTCTTGAACGGCACGACCCGAGGACGATCGGCAGCTACCGGGTGCTGGCGCGGATCAGCGCGGGCGGTCTCGCGATGGTCTATTTCGGACGGTCGAGGACCGGGCGGGCGGTGGCCCTCAAGGCCGTGCACACCGAGTTCGCCGCCGATCCCGGCCATCGCGCGCGGTTCCGGCACGAGGTCAACGCGGCCCGCGCGGTCGGCGGGCGCTACAGCCCCGGCGTGCTCGACGCCGATCCCGACGCGCCGATCCCGTGGCTGGCCATGGAGTACGTCCCGTCGGTGACACTGCGGGACGCGGCGCCGCTGCCGTCGCCGATCGTGTGGACGATCGGGTCCGGGCTGGTGGCGGCGCTCGCGTCGATCCACCAGGCCGGGGTCGCGCACCTGGACGTCAAGCCGGCCAACGTGTTGCTGACCGGCGACGGGCCGCGGCTCACCGACTTCGGCGTCGCGGCTGTGTTGCGGGACGGCACCGCCCACCTCGGTGGCGTGCCCGCCGGGTCGGCCGGGTACATGGCGCCCGAGCAGGCCGCTGGCGGGTGGGTGAGCCCGGCGAGCGACGTGTTCGCGCTCGGCGCCACGCTGGCGTTCGCGCTGACCGGCAACCCGCGCGACGCCGACGTCGGTGACGACCTGCTGCGTGCGCTCATCGAACCGTGCCTGCGGGTCGACCCGGCAGCGCGTCCGCGGCTCGCGGACCTGGCGCCCGCGCTGGCGGAGTTCGCCGGTGCGCGCCTGCCCGCCACGGTGACCGCGGCGATCGCCACCAGTGCGCGGGAGGCGGACAACCCGCCCGCCGATCCGCTCGACGGGCAGGCGCGCCGCCGGATCGGCAGGCGGGCGCTGCTGATCGGGGCCGGTGCGCTGGTGGCGGGCGCCGGTGCCGTGACGGTGGTCGCCACGACCGCGGGCGACGGGACCGCCCAGCCCGCACCGCCGACCACCCGCGCCACGCCGACGTCGGGCACGCCGGTGACCACGACGTCCGCCAAGCCGGAACCGCGGATGGTGGAGTTCTACGTGTTCGGCGACGCACCCGTGCGGGAACTGACCACGACGATCAACGGCGACACGGTGACCGTGCGGAATGTGCGGCTGCCGTACCGCAGACTCGTGGAGATACCCGAATGGCCAACCCGCTCCACCTACCAGATCACCTACCACCAGGGCATCGGCCAGGTCACCTACAAGGTGATCGCGGATGGCCGGGAGTACCTCTCCGGCGGCAGTTCGAGTACCGGTAGCGACCTGAGACCTGATCCGGTGGACGGCATCATCTAGGAAAGGCACCCGTGACACTGCACGTGACGAGGTCCAGCAAGGTCAGCCTCCTGCCGAGGGAGGTGGGCAGCCTGGCCGCGACGGTGCCCGCCGCCACACCGGGGACGCTGTTCGTGCTCGGCGCGGGCGGCGGCATGACCGTCGCGCCGGACGCGGACTTCCCCGTGCTCTTCGGCCGCAACGAACCCGACGTGCACGTGTGCGTCGGGGCCGGTGACCCCCACGTCAGCAGGCAGCACGGCACCATCACGCGTGAGCACGGGACATGGCTGCTGCGCAACATGGGCAAGCTGCCGATCCGTTTTCCCGGCGGCAGGCTCGTACTGGGCAGCGACGTCGCCGAGCTGACCGCCGGATACCACCCGCTGTTCATCGTGGCACCCGAGCAGGAGCACCTGCTGGAGGTCCGTGTCGCCGCGCATCGGCCGGCCACTCCCCCGGCGGTGGTTTCCGCGGACACCCGGCCCCGCACGGTGTGGTCGCTGACGGACGTCGAGCGGCTGGTGATCGTCTGTCTCGCCCAGCGGTACTTGCGTGGCGATCCGATGCCGCAGCCGTTGGCGTGGGAGCAGGTCGCCGACGAGTTGCGGGAGCTTGATCCCGCCGGACGGTGGAGCTGGCGCAAGGCCGCGCACATCGTCGCCGGTGTGCGTAAGCGGTTGAGCGGGACGGTTGCTGGACTGCTGGAGCACGAGGTCCCACCGCCTGTCGGTAACGCGCTCAACCACAACCTCATCATGGAACTGGTCATCACGACCACCATCGGCCGAGGCGACCTCCACCTACTGGGCGACTAGTGGCTCGTCTCAGTAGGTGACCCGGTAATTGATCATGCTAGTGGGAGGGCCAGGCTTCATCGCCAGGATGCACCGCATCCTCGACCTCTACGACCACCCACCCACCGACGGACGCGTGGTCTGGGTGGACGAGTTCGATCCGCTGAATCTCCAACCCCGCGAAGGGAAAGCCTGGCGGCCGACCACCAAAGCCGCTGCGGCAACGCGCGACCTACAACCGCCACGGCGGAGTGATGCACATGCTCGCCGAACGGGTCGGCGAGCGGGATCTCGGTGAGCTCCACCGCGCAGTCCGGATGCCGCTTCTCGAATCCGGCGATGGCGTTCGCGAGGTCACCGCGTCCACCTGGCCGCCGACCGTTGGTACTACAGCAGCACCTGGTGATCTTAGAGCTCCCTTTGCCAAAGGCTCTTAGACAGGCTGGCGGTGGTTCTGCCCTGCGGGCGGAGGTGGGAGCATGAGCGCGCGAGCGGTGACGGTGGCGGTCCGGAATCGCTGCTGTGGCACGGAGAAGTCGTGTGTGTGGTCGAGTTCGACGGCCGCGCATTGGCCTTACGCCTGACTGACGGACGCTACAGCAGCGTCGACTTGGCCAAGTTCGTGTCCCCGAGCCCGGAGCCTGGACACCATCGAGGATGGCGGTGATCCGGGACTGGTCTTGGCGCCGCGCAGTCGGGTGTCGTGACGGTGGCCTTCGCCGGATGCGGTGCCACCGGCAGCTGGGGCTGCGGCCGTGGCTTCGGCAACCATGTGGTGGTACGGCATGACCGGCACCTGTTCGCAGCTCGTCGGTTCGGGCGGCCCTCCGGTCACCACACCACGGATCGGGGTGTTGACAGTGGCCAGCTCTCTGTCAAGGAAGGTGGCCTGAGCGCGGGATGGCAGCCGGTGGCCAACGGTTCCTCGTTCGCGATGTCACCGAACCGCATCGCCATCTACGACGGCCAGCTCCGCATCAAAGACGGACCGCCCAACGCGCCATGGAACCACGTGAGCGACGCCGGCGCCTTCGACCTGGCCTGAGGTGTGGCGTCGACGGAGATCGACGGCCGGCTCCCAGGCCCAGCGACGTCTGTGGGGAGCGCTGATGGCCGTGTCACCGATCGGGTCGCCAGCCTGCCCACGCGGTGCGGTCGAGGTAGTGGTAGAAGGTCCGGCTGAACGGGGCGTGTGCCACGGCCGGGAGCCATGGTTTGTCCGCGCCGACGAAGTGGACCAGTTTCGGGTTGGTGAGGGCCTCCTCGACCTCCTCCGACAGCGGCAGCGGCTCGCCCATGCGCCTCGCGACGGCTGCCGCGCCCGCCAGTTCCGGGTAGACGTTCCACGCGGGGTCCAGCGGGAGCCAGTTGCCGCGCACGACCGCGTTCAGCGCCTCCTGGTCCAGGAAGATCCGGCTCCCGTACTTGCTCACGTACGCGAGGGTCTCCTCGGTGATGTGCTGCTCGCGCCACACCGCCGGGTTCACCAGGAGGACACCGGCGTTGAAGTACGGGGTGTCGGCGGGGAGGCCGAGTTGCGCCCAGTGCTGGACGCCGCCCGGCGCGTCCACCCGTGGTACCGCGGGATCCGGGATGGCGCCGAGCGGCCTGCCCTCCAACGGTGTGCGGCACAGTTCGGCCGGGTCGGCGAGCACGACCGTGTCCGCGTCGACGTACAGCACGGGGTCGTCGTCGGGGAACAGGGCCGGGATCAGCAGCCGCAGGTAGGTCGCGGTCGTGATGTGGCGGACTACCGGGAGGTCCGCGAAGCGCTCCTCCATGACGGTGACGACGTCCGGGGTGATCTCCGGGCATGACGACAGCACCTTGTCCAGCGCGCCGTCGGAGAGCCGCCGCACGAGGATCGTCACGTCCGGGTCGCTCGCGTTGTCGACCAGCGACCGGAGGGAGACCGCCAGCGGCATCGCGTAGCTCTCGTCCGCGGCGTACACGATCCGGGTCCTCATCGGTCCGCCACCGCCATGACTTTCGCCGGTGCGCGGAACAGGTCACCGAACATGCGACACCCCCGGCGGTCGCCAGGTCGACCACGCCGTCCGGTCGACGTAGTGGTAGAACAGGCGGCCGTACGGCGTTCCCGTGCATTCGGCGAACCACGGTTTGTCCTTGCCGACGAACTGCACCAGCTTCGGGTTCTCCAGCACGGGGGCGTGGTCCTCGTGCACGGAGTACCGGTGCAGGCCGAGCCGTCGCGCGACCATCGCCGCGCCCACGAGCGGGGACCAGATGTTCCACGCCGGGTCCAGCGGCTGCCACCGCCCCCTCAGGACCGCGTTCATCGCCTCCTGTTCCGGGAACGTCACCTTGTCGTGGTGCGCACGCAGGTAGTCGATCGTCCTGCCGGTCAGGTCCACGTCCCGCCACGCCACCGGGTCGATCACCATCACGCCGTTGTTGAAGTACGGCGTGCTGCCCGGCACCCCCAGGTCCGCCCACCCCCACACCCCGTTCTCCGAGTCGAAGCGCGGCGAGACGGGGTCCACCACCGCGGCGAGGACCGTGCCGTTCAGTGGCATCCCGTTCAGTTCCAGCACGTCGCCGAGGACGATGGTGTCCGAGTCGAGGTAGACGACCGGCTCGTCACCGGCGAGCAGCGACGGGATCAGCAACCGCAGGTAGATGGTCGCCGTCCAGTACTCGAACGTGGGCAACCCGTCGAACGCGCTGCCCGGCACCGTCACGAACTCCGGGGTGAGCTCCGGGCACGACGCCCGCAGCCGTTCGAGCGACCCGTCGCTGAACCCCGGCGTCAGCACCACCACCGACAGCCGGTCCACATCGGACACGTTGTCAACGAGCGAGCGCATCGACGCGGCCAGCGGCAGCGCGTAGTTCTCGTCGGCGGTGTACACGACCCGCACGCGGTCGGCGGTCACGACGGGTCCTTGGCCGGTGCGGCGGCCTCGACGCGCACCGGCTCCGGGTGTTCCGGGTCGATGTCGTCGACGTCCCGCAGGCGCAGCACCGCACCGGTGAGCATGATCGCGGCGCCCGCGGTGGAGATGACCGCGCCGACGAACAGGGTGGTCGCGACCCCGATCACAGTGCCGAGCAGACCGCCGAGCAGGTACCCGAACGGCGTCGGCCCCGCGAAGCACATCCGCATCGTCGCGTGCACCCTGCCCTGCAGCGCGTCGGGCGTGAGCCGCTGGCGGTAGGTGAGCTGGTTGACGTCATACCACGCGTTCGTCGCGCCCGTCACGAGGTTGATGCCGATCAGGATCACGACCGCGTAGCCGAGCAGCGCGACCGGGGTGATCAGCTCGATCGCCATCCCGAAGAGGATCGAGTAGGCCATCGTGGGGCCGAACCCGAAGCGACGCACGACCTTCGGCAACAGGATCGCGCCGATGGTGAACGAGATCCCCTCCACCGCCATCACGAAGCCGACCACGCCGGGTCCGAGGTGCAGCGAGTTGTAGACGAACACCAGGAAGACGGCCTTGATGATGGACTGGCCGAAGTCGCACACGGCGTTCACGACCGCTACCCGTGCCAGCACCGGCTTGCTGAACACGTAGACGACCCCTTCCTTGATCTCGGTGAGCACCGTGCGCACGCCACCCGTCGCGCGCTCGCGCTTCGGGGCGGTGACCCGCACGGCCATGACCGCGGCCCCGGAGACCACATAGGACACCGCGTCCACCACCAGCGTCTTCGCGGGC
This sequence comes from Actinophytocola algeriensis, assembly GCF_014203735.1. Lineage (GTDB taxonomy): Bacteria > Actinomycetota > Actinomycetes > Mycobacteriales > Pseudonocardiaceae > Actinophytocola > Actinophytocola algeriensis. Next base: position 1,186,249 of record NZ_JACHJQ010000002.1, read on the forward strand.
CCGATCGCCTCGATGAGCAGCCCGGCGAGGCTGGGGCCCGCGGTACCGGCGACGGCCCCGGTCGCGCTGAGGCGCGAGTTCGCCGCCAGCAATTGGTCCGGCGGCACCACCTGCGGCAGGAACGACATGTAGGTGATGTCGAAGAAAACGGTGAAGACGCCGACGACGAACGCGACCACGTAGACCACCCACATGTGGTGGTACCCGGACAGGTAGCTGATCGCGAGCAGGGCGACGGCGAGCGCCCTGCCGACGTCGCACACGATGATCACCACCCGGCGCGGCAACCGGTCCGCGAGCGGGCCCGCGGGCAGCGAGAACAGCGCGAACGGGGCGACCCCGAGCGCGCCGACGACGCTCGCCTCGAACGGTGTCGCGTCGTAGACGAGGATCGCGAGGGTGGGGATGGCGAGGATCGACATCTGCGACCCGAAGTCGCTGACCCCCTGCCCGATCCACATCTTGAGGAAGTTGAACCGCGCCACCGCGGCCGCCTTGCCCTTCTCCGTCATGACCTCACCCCCGAGGACTCCGAAGTGGACCGTGCACCAGCGGCCGCGTGGCCGTCGAGGTGGTAGCGCGACGCGGTCGACAGCGGTGCGCTGCCGCACCGGACCAACCGGTCGTGGAACCGTTTCAGCTCCGGCGCCGCGACACGTTCGCGCCACTGCCGGATGCGCAGCTTGCCCAGCGTGTACATCGCTCCCACCGGATCGGACACCACGATCAGCACCTCACGCGCGGCGCGCTCCGGCGACCAGCCGCACAGGGTGATCGCCCGCGTGACCGCGTCGGCGAACGTCATCCGCCCCATGTGGACGGAGAGGTACACGGCGAGCCGGGTGGCGGCCTCGAGCGCGAACCGCAGCTGGGCGACCTCGAGCAGCGGGCGGCCCTCGGCGAGCCCGTGCTCGAGGGCGAGTTCCTCGACGTAGTGCGCCCAGCCCTCGGTGAGACCCGGGAACCACGGCACGCACACCCGGAGCACGCTCGGGCCCATGGACGCGGCCTCGATCTGGACGTAATGCCCGGCGAACGCCTCGTGGACCGCGATCACCTCGAGCATCGGGTCGTTGAGGTGCTCGCCGCGCCCCTCGGCCCCCTCCGGTTCCGGTACCCACAGGATGTGCGGCTGCCGCTCCTGCGCGAGCGGCGCCGAGATGCCGAACTCCACCAGGGCGCCGCCGCTCAGCCGCGGCGCGCGGCGCACCTCCAGCGGCACGACGGTGTCGACCGACACCAGGTCCTCGGCGGCCCAGAAGTCCCTCAGCCGCGCCATGATCCCGGTCAGGGCGGTCGTCACCGGCTGGTCGGACACCGCGCCGCCGAGCAGGTCGAACGCCGCGAACCGGTCGGCCACGCCGAGCCGGGCGGCCACCGCGGCCAGCGCGGCGAGCACCCGGTCCACTTCGGACAGGGTGGCGTCGAGCAGGTCCGCGACGGGCTGGTCGAGACCCTGCGTCGCGCGGAGGAACTCGTCGAGCAGCTCAGGGCCGTGCAGGGCCGTGGCCGGTGCGGTCGCCGCCACGCGGTCCGCGAACGCCCGGCAGGCCGCCGACGCCGCGGTCGCCGCGGCGGAGATCCCGTCCGCCGCGTACCCGGGGTGGTCCAGGGCCACCTGCCGCTCGACGTCGGCGAGCTGCAGCGCCTGCGCCCTGGCCTGTTCGACGGCACACAGCCGCTCCCCCGCAGGCAGCCGCGGCCCTATCGCGTCCCCCGCCGCGGTGAGGAGGTCCGGGAGCCGGGTGAGGTGGTCGCGCAGCGCGGTCATCCGATCGGCGAGCGGTGCGTGGGTGCCCCTGGGGTAGTCGGTGACGTCCGTCGCGGCGAGCCACTCCCGCGGCCCGCGGAACGGCCGGTCCAGCTCCGCCGCGGGGAACCGCTCCCCCGCCAGCACGTGGGCCGCCGCGTCCAGGTCGGCGCACAGCTCGGGGTCCGCGGTGGCGGGGAGCTCCGCGAGCTCCCGCCGCAACCGTGCCAGCATCCGGTCGAGGTCGGCGACGGGGATCGGCTCGACCACCGGCACCCGCGTGCCGGGATCGTGCCGTCCGGCCCGGCGCGCGACGTGCGGATACCGCTCGAAGATGTGCTCGACCACCTCGGACACGGCCGCGGTGGCGGTCTGCATGGACACGGGCGAACTCCTGCCTGTCGGTGGTTCTAGCGTGGGAGCGGGAGGCCAGCGCCCGCCGCGAGCGCGGCCGCGTACACCCGCGCGGCGAGTGCGATGTCGTGCACGCCCATCCCGAACGGGTTGACGACCACACGGCCTGCCCGGCCCGCCGCGTACCCGTGCGGCACGACGGCCGCGAGTTCGGCGTCGACGGCCCGGCCACCCGGCGGTGCGCCGGCGCCCGGCGCGGCCACCCGTCCTGCGTGGCAGAGCCTGCCGAGCAGCCGGGTGGTGTCCTCACTGACCAGCGCCCAGTCGTCGACGATGAGGTGGTCGCAGCCCAGCAGCACGTCCTCGTCCGCGTCGTCGAGCGAGACGTTGAGGAACACCGCGTCGGGCGGCAGCCAGTCGAGCCGGACGTAGGGCGTGGTGGTCGTCGTGGCCGCGATGGTGACCTCGGCGGCGCGCACGGCCTCCTCGGCGCTCGCGGTCCGCACCCGCGCGTGCGGAGCGAACTCCCGTGCCGCGTCGGCGAACGCCCGTGCCTGCCCGTCGTCGACGTCGTGGACGAGGACGTCGGTGAGGCCGGTCCTGCCCGCGAGCAGCTCCAGGTGGGTGCGTGCCTGGCGGCCCGCGCCGAGGAAGGCCACCCGCCGCACGGCCGCGAGGTCACGCACCGCGCCCAGCGCCACTAACGACACCGACGCGGTGCGCAGCGCGCTGATGGTCCCCGCCTGCATCAGGCACACGGGCGCCGCGGTGTCCTCCCCGTTGAGCACGATCAGTCCCTGTGCCCTCGGCAACCCGCGGTCGCGGTTGCCGAGACAGGCGTTGATGATCTTGCAACCGTAGGTCCTGTCGTGCCGGGCGGGGAGGATCAGGCTGCGTGCCGCCGTGCCGTCCGGTGCGGTCCAGCGCAGTGCCGCCTCCGGGGTGACGGCGGCCCGGCCCGCGCCGACGGCGAGGAACGCCTCGGTCACGACGTCGAGCGGGTCGATCGCGGACAGGAGCTTCGCGACGGTGGCGCCGTCCAGGTACAGCAAGGGAGTCGTCATGTCATGCGCTCCTCACGGGCCGCCAGCCGGCCCAGGCGGTGCGGTCGAGGCAGGCGTAGAACAGCGCGCTGAACGGGGCGCGTGCCGAGGAGGCGAGCCACGGCTTGTCGTCGCCTGCGTAGTGGACGATCCGCGGTTCCGCCGCCAGGTAGTCCGCGGGTACCGGCGAGTCGAGCCCGAGCCTGCGCGCGACCGCTGCCATCCCGACGAGCATGTGGTAGACGTTCCAGCCGGGCGCGAGCGGCACCCAGTCGTCCGCGAGCACCAGGTTCAGCGCCTCCTCCGCGGTGACCCGGTCGCCGGTGCGGGCGAGGTCGACCACCCGGTTCGCCACGTCGTGCGCCCGCCACGCGACCGGGTCGATCACCAGCACGCTGTCGTTGAGGAACGGGCTGTCCGGCGCGAGCCCGAGCGCCTCCCGCCGCGCGGGCGGCAGCGGCGGGTCGACCGGATCGCGCAGGGCGGCCAAGGTTCGCCCGCCCAGCGCGACATCCCGCAGCGCGGCGAGGTCGTCCTGGACGACGGTGTCCGCGTCGAGGTAGATCAGCGGGCCGTCGCCGGTGACCAGCTCGGGGAGCCGCAGTCGCAGGTGTGCGAGGGGGTGCCAGTGGTCGAGGCCCGGTGGCGACGGGTCGGTGACGGTGACGAACTCCGGGGCGAGTTCCGGACAGGACTGGCGGATCAGCGCCACCGTCTCGTCCCGGAGACCGGTCGTCACGACCGTCACGACCGGCTCGTCCCGCGCGGTCGCGTGGTCGGCGAGCGACCGCAGCGACACCGCCAGCGGCATCGCGAACTCCTCGTCGACGGCATAGCCGACGCGCACGCTCATCGGTGTCTCCTCAGTCCACTTGCGACAGGCCGGTCTCGGCGTCGACCACCGCGATCGCGCTCGTCGGGCACAGCTCCGCCGCGTCCGCGAGCCGGTCGGCCGGGGCCACCTCGGCCGCGGCCGGGCACGAGCGGTCCTCGCCGTCGAGCGTGAAGAAGTCCGGTGCGATCGAGGTGCAGGTGGCCGAGCCGACGCAGCGGTCCTGGTCGACGGTGATCCGCCATCGGGTCACGACGTGCTCCCTTCCTGGTCGAGGTCCATGCCGTCGAGCAGGACCGCCCGCAGCTCGGCGGGTGCCTGCAGGAACGTGAAGTGACTGCCGGGCAGCAGGTGGAACTCCGTGCGACCGCAGTCGCGCCACCCGGGCATCAGGCGGGCGGGGACGTTCGTGTCGTCCCGCCAGCCGATCGCGCTGATCCGGCACGGCAGCCGGAGGGGCGCCGCCACCCGGTAGCGGGCGTTCGCGTCGACGTCGGCACGCATGACCCGCAGGCACAGCGCCACGAGGTCCTCGACCGGTTCGCCGCCCATGAAGCGGATGAGCCGCCGCACCTCCTCGGCCAGCTCGACGTCGTCCATGTCGATGTAGGTGCCGTACGGGCCGTCCTGCGGGGCGACCTGCGAGGAGACGAACACGCAGGTGGGCAGTGGGCCGCCGCGCGCGGCGAGCTGGACGGCGATCTCGTAGGAGGACAACGCGGAACCGCAGTGGCCGAAGAACCCGAACGGCCGGTCCAGGTGCGGCTCGATCGCCTCGATCACGTCCGCCGCCAGTGCCTCGTACGTCTCGTGTGGACGCTCACGCAGCCGGTTCTCCCGGCCGGGCAGCTGGACCGGAACAATCTCGAGGTCGCCGACCGCGGCGGGCCAGCCCCGGTACATGCTCGCGCCGCACCCCGAGTACGGCAGGCAGAACAGTCGCGCCCGCGCGTCCCGGTCCGGTGGCCGCAGGAACCAGCGCGCGGGCCGGGCGGGCGCGCTCACCACGGCTCCCGGCCGGGACGCGGCTTGCCCGCCACCGGCAGCCGGGTGATCCCGGCGACGAAGTTCGACGCGATGTGCTCGACCGGTCCGGCGAGCTCGAAGTCCGAGAACGCGGCGAACATCTCCGCGAACAGGACCCGCAGCGTCATCCGCGCGATGGCGAACCCCACGCAGTAGTGCGGACCTGAACCGAAGGTCAGGTGGCGGTTCGGCGTGCGCCGCACGTCGAACGTGTACGGATCGGGGAAGATCTCCTCGTCGCGGTTGGCCGAGCCGTACCAGACGACCACCCCGTCCCCTTCCGCGATCCGCTTGCCACCCAGCTCGGTCGGCGCGGTGGCGTACCGCAGCACGTGGTTGGCGGGCGACGCCCAGCGCAGCGCCTCCTCGACACCGGTCTCGAGCAGTTCGGGGTGCTCGGCCCAGTCGGCGTAGCGGCCGGATTCGATCAGTTCGACCAGCGCGGCCTTCGGCACCTCGGGCACCGTGACGGTCGAGCCGATCAGCATCAGGTAGCAGTTGGCCATGACCGCGCCGCGGTCCAGCGGCTCGCCCTCGACGGTCATCGTGAGCAGCACGCTCAGCAGGTCCTCGCCGAGCGCCTTGCGCCGCGCGGTCGCCGCGTCCTGGAAGTAGGCGAACAGCTCGCGGTGCGCGCGGTGCTGGGTGGCGGCCGCACCCGAGGGCAGCTGGTGCACCGGGTCGTCCGGCGCGATCGCCATCTCGGCCAGCTCGGTCAGCCGGGTCCAGTCCGGCTCCGGCAGGTCCATGAGGGTGCCGAACATGACCACCGGCAGCTGGTGCACGGCGACGCCGAAGTCGATGGGCTCGCCGTCCAGCGCGGGCGCGAGGATCCCGCGGGCGGCGGCCCGGACCCGGTCGCGGTGCCGGTCGGCGGTGCGGCCGGCGAGCAGGCGCTGCAGCGGCGCCCGCATCTCCGTGTGGCGCGGTGGGTCCGTTGTGGACAGTTGCTGCCTGCTCGCCGGGTCGGGCTGGCCCAGTAGCGTGAGCAGCGTGCCGCCCTCGGAGGTGAAGGTCCGCGCGTCCCGCAGGACCTTCTCCACGTCGCGGTACCTCGTGACCGACCAGAACCCGGTGCCGGGCCCGGTTTCCTGCCAGTGCACGGGATCCCGTTCCCGCATGGCGTGCCACACCGCGTGCGGGTCACCGTACCGGTACAGGTCGGGGTCGCGCAGGTCCACCGCGTCGAGGTCGACGGCGGCGGCGTCTGCCGGGGCCGTGTGCCTCATCGCCCGGCCGCCTCGATCGCCGCCGCCAGCTCCGCCACCGTCGGTTCGAGGAACAACGTCCGCGCGGCCACCTCGACACCGGTGGCCGCGGCGATGTCCACGAGCAGCTCGGCCGCGGCCAGCGAATGGCCGCCCAGCTCGAAGAAGTCGTCGTCGATCCCGATCGGCTCGACGCGCAGGCGGTCGCGCCACAGCTCGGCGAGCTGCCGTTCCAGGTCGGTGCCGGGCGCGCGGTACTCCGACCACAGGCCGCGGTCCGCCCTCGGCACCATCGCGTCGTGTGTCGTCTCGGTCATCGCGTGACTCCTTCCCGCACCGCCGACCGCGCGCGGACCGGCAGCCGGGTGATCCCGTTGATGAAGTTGGAGTGCAGGTGGACCACCTCGCCCGCGACCTCGAACCCGGCGCACGTGGCCACCAGTTCCTCGAGCAGCACCGCGAGCACGACCTGCGCGGCGGGCCCGCCGATGCACCGGTGCGCACCGACCCCGAACGCGAGGTGCGGGTTGGGCGACCGGGCCGGGTCGAACGTGTACGGGTCGGTGAACACCTTCTCGTCGCGGTTGGCGGACCCCACCCACGCGCAGACCAGCTCGCCCTCGTCGAGCCACTGCCCGGCCACCTGGACGCGGGTGAGCGTGCGGCGCATCAAGTGGTTGGTGGGCGACGCCCAGCGCAGCGCCTCCTCGATCGCGTCCGGCACCAGGGCGGGGTTCTCGCGCACCGCCCGGTACGCGGCTGGCCGGTCGGCGAACGCGAGGACCATGTGCGAGGCGACCTGCGGGGTGGTCGTGATCGCCCCCATCGCGAAGCTGTAGCAGTTGAGCAGCAGCTCGTGCTCGTCGAGCCGCCGTCCCAGGTAGTCGAGGTCGAGCAGCACCGAGATCAGGTCGTCGCGCCGGGTGCGCCTGCGGTCGGCGATCAGTCCCGCGAACAGCGCCATCAGCTCGTGGTGGGCGTTGCGCAGCGTGTCGGCCTCGGAGCCGGTCGCGTATTCCGGGTCGGACGGGGCGACCCCGGCCATTGCCCAGCGGGGCACGGCGGGCCAGTCGACGACCGGGATGCCGATGATCTCGCCGACCCCCGCCATCGGCAGCTGCAGCATCAGCCGCGCGAAGTCGACCGGTTCGCCGGACGCCAGGTGCTCGCCGAGGATCCGGCGCACGTGCCCCCGAACGATCTCCCTGCGCTCCCGCACCAGCCGGGTCGCCATGGTCCGCATCGACGGCAGTCGCACGGACGCGTGGTGCGGCTGGTCCATCAGGTTGATGGTCCGCCCACCGGCGCTGTCACCCCGCGCGACCGCGAGGATCGTGCCGTGCGCCGAGGAGAACCGCCGGTCGTCCATGAGGACGCGGGACACGTCCGCGTAGCTCGTGACCGACCAGAACCGGTCGCCCTCCGGTGTGTGCTGGGCCCACAGCGGCGCCTGCGCACGCAGCGTGTGCCAGGCCGGGTGCTGCTCACCGGACCGGTAGCGGGCGGGGTCGTACAGGTCGATGCGGTCCAGCGGCACCGGCCGGGCCGGGGTCACGGCGGTCAGCCTCATGACTCCCCCTCGCAGGCTCCGGGAAGCCGCTCGCGGTCGCCCTGTGACATTGATTCACTCGCAAGCTCGCTCACGGGCGCACCTCCTTGCCGAGCACGGGCATGGCGACCACGCCGTTGATCCAGTTCGAGGTCAGGTGGGTCACCGGGCCGACGAGGTCGAACCGTTCGAACGCGGTGACCAGCTCGGTGAACAGCACACGCAGCGCGAAACGGGACAGCGGCGCGCCGACGCAGTAGTGCGGGCCGCCGCCGAAACCGCTGTGGTGGTTGGGCGAGCGGGCCGGGTCGAAGTGGAACGGCCGGTCGAACACGGACTCGTCGCGCTGGGCCGAACCGGTCCACGCGCACACCCAGTCGCCCTCGGCGATGGCGACGTCGCCGAGCCTGGTGTCGCGCAGCGCGCGGCGCACCAGGTGGTGCGGCGTCGCGGTCCAGCGCACGCCCTCCTCCAGCATCGTGGGCACGCGCTCCGGGTCGGCGCGCAGCCGCGCCCACTCGTCAGGGCGTTCGATCAGCGCGAGGAGGGTGTGCGCGGCGACGTGCGGGGTGGTGGAGTTGGCGCCCGCCATGAAGCTGTAGCAGTTGAGCAGGACATCCCCGTCCTCCATGGGCTTGCCGCCGGGACGCAGGGCGAGCAGTCCGCTGATCAGGTCCGTGCCCGGGTGCCTGCGGCGGTGCGCGATCAGCTCGGCGAACCTGGCGAACAGCTCGTGGTGGGCGCGGCGCAGCGTGTGCGCGGTGGTGGGCCCGGACGCGAACGCCGGGTCCTCCGGCGACAGCCCGGCGGCGGTCCAGTGCGCGATCGGGTCCCAGTGCTCCTCGGGGATGCCGATGATCTCGCCGGACACCGCCATCGGGAGCCTGCGCACCAGCACGGCGAAGTCCTGTTCGCCGTCGCGCAGCGGCGCCACCAGCTTCCGGACCTGCTCCTCGATGCGGCCGGCCCGGTCGCGGACGACCGCGTGGCTGAACGAGCGCATCGCGGTCGTGCGCAGTGCCGTGTGGTCCGGCGGGTCCATCAGCGAGATCGTGCGCCCGCCCGCCGGGTCGCCCGCCCCGACGGAGCCCAGCACGGTGCCCGACGCGGAGCTGAACGTGCGGTGGTCCTTGAGCACCCGCTCGCAGTCGGCGTACCCGGTGACCGACCAGAACCCGGGCTGGCCGGGCCGCTCGTGCCACCAGACGGGCGCGGTCCGGCGCAGCGTCCGCCACGCGGCGTGCCTGCAGCCGTCGCGGTACCCGGCGGGGTCGAACAGGTCGATCTCGGCGAGCGGGACCTCGACGTCCGGTGGTGGTGCGGTGATGCGCATGGTCGCCCCTACCCGGCCACGGCCGTGGTCGCGGCACCGTCGCGGTCGGCCTCGAACCTGGCCGCGAGCTCGGCGACGGTGGGGTGGCTGAAGAACTCGGCCGCCGTGAACCGGATGCCGGTCGCCCGCAACCGTTCCAGCACCGCGACGCTGCGCAACGAGTCGCCGCCCAGCGCGTAGAACTCGTCGTGCGCACCGACCCGGTCCAGCTCGAGGGCCTCCGCCCACGCGCCCGCGATGGTGCGCGCCAGTTCGGTGTCCGGCGCGACGTACGCCGGGAGCCCCTGGACGGCGTCGCGGCTCGACCACGGGGACGGCAGAGCGCCGCGGTCCGGCTTGCCGTTGACGTCCAGCGGCATCTGCCCGAGGAGGACGAACGTGGCGGGCACCGCGTGGTCCGGCAGGCGCGCGGTGACCCAGGACCGCAGCTCCGACACCGCGGGCTCGGCTCCGGCAACCGGGACGACGTAGGCGGCCAGCCGCTTGTCGCCGTCCGCGCCGGGCACCGCGACCACGGCCGCGCTCGCCACGTCGGGGGCGGTGAGCAGCACGTGCTCGATCTCGCCGAGCTCGATGCGGAACCCGCGCACCTTGACCTGGCGGTCGACGCGGCCGTGGAACTCCAGCTCGCCGTCCGGCCGGACCGCGCCGAGGTCGCCGGTCCGGTACAGCCGCCCGCCGGGTCGTGTCGAGAACGGGTCGGGCAGGAACCGTTCGGCGGTGAGCCGTGGCCGTCCGTGGTATCCGCGGGCCACCCCGGCGCCGCCGATGTACAGCTCGCCGACCGCCCCGTCCGGCACGGGCACCAACCCCTCGTCCAGGGCGCGCACGGTGACACCGGACAGCGGACTGCCCAGCGGTACGCGGTCCGTCCCGCCCTCGGGCGCGGCCGCGTGGAACGAGGTGAACACGGTGGTCTCGGTGGGGCCGTAGGCGGCGTGCACGGTCGTGGTTCCCGCCGCCGCGGCGACGCGGGCCGGGTTGAGCACGTCACCGCCGGTCAGCAGTGTGCCGACGGACTTGAGCGCGGCGAGGTCGAAGTCGGCGAGCAGGTGGAACAGGCCGGTGGTGAGGAACAACCAGTCCGGCCGGAGGTCGCGCAGCTGGTCGCCGAGGTCCTCGATGGACACTTGGGAGCCGGCCAGGATCGCCACCTCCGCGCCCCTGCACAGCGCGCCCCAGATCTCGAAGACCGACGCGTCGAACGCCGTGGGCGCGAAGTGCGCCACCGTCTCGCCCGGCGCGATCGCGAGCCGGGAATCGTTCCGCAGCAACGACACCACGCTGCGGTGCTCGACGACGACACCCTTCGGGGTGCCCGTCGAACCCGACGTGTAGATCACGTACGCGCACTGGTCCGCGTCGCCGGGTTCGGCGGGCAGCGGCGCTGTGCCGTCGAGACCGGTGGCGAGGTCGATCACCGGCACCCGCGGGTCCTCGACGACCACGTCGGCCGCCGAGTCGGTGACCAGTGCGACCACCCCGGCGTCGGCGAGCATGAACGCCCTGCGTTCCGCCGGGTAGTCCGGGTCGAGCGGCACGTACGCCGCCCCCGCCTTGAGCACCCCGAGGAAGGCGACGATCGCGGCGGCGGAGCGGGGCACGACAACGCCGACCCGGTCCTCCCGGCCCACTCCCCCCGCCCGCAGCGCGGCGGCCAGCCGGGCGGCGCGGGAGTCCAGCTCGCCGTAGGTCAGGACACCGTCGGCGGTCCGCACCGCCGGCGCGGACGGGGTCGTGCTCGCCCAGCCCGCGACCAGCTCGTGGATCGTGCGGTGGTCCGGTGGCGTGTCCGAACGGCTCATCAGAACCCTCCATCGTGAGTGAGCAGGTCGACCAGGCTGGGTGGGCAGGTGGTGAAGGCGAAGTGCTCCCCGTCGAGCACCTCGTAACGGACCTCGGCGCATCGCTCCCAGCCGCGGCAGGTCTGCGCGGGCGGCACCACGTCGTCGCCCGTCCATCCGATGACCGTCACCGGCGCCGGCAGGAACCGGGCCGGGTCGTACCGGTGTGGGCGGTGCAGTTCGAGGTCGACGCGCAGGATGTCGGCGGCCACCTCGACGAAGTCCTCCCGCACCGGCGCGCCGAGCCTGCGGAACAGGTCGCGCACCTCGGCGCCGAGGTCGGCGGTGGCGAGGTCCACGAAGTTGAGGCGGCCGTACAACCCTTCATGCGGCGGACCCCAGCCGGACGCGAACACGTGCGCGGGCAGCGGCATGCCCTTGTCCTGCAGGGCGAGGGTCGTCGCCAGCGCGAGGGGGACACCACCGCAGTGGCCGAAGAACACCAGCCGCCGGTCCGCGTACCGGTCGAGGTACTCGACGAGCGCGGTGGTGAACTCGTCGACCGTGCGGGCGGCTGGTTCGCGGAACCGGTGCTCGCGGCCGGGGGGCTGCAGGGGGCAGAACCAGGCGCCGCCGATCCGGTCCGGCCAGCGCCGGTACAGCGACGCGCCGCCACCGGCGTAGGGGAACCCGAACAGCAGTGTTCGCGCGTCGTCCGGTGGCGGCTTCAGCAGCCACGCCCCGCGCTCGGCCATCGTGTGCTCCCCTCTACGGCTCGATTTCGAGGTCCCGGCAGAGCTCGGTGAGGATCAGCCGGTGGTGGGTGTGCATGAAGAAGTGGTCACCGGAGTAGAGGCGCAACGTGAACCGGTCCGCGGTCTCCGTGCTCCAGGTCGCCAGCTGCTCGGCCGTCGTGGTCGGGTCGGATCGGCCGCCGAACGCGGAGATGCCGTACCGCAGCGGCGGTTCCTCGGTGTGCCGGTAGGTCTCGCAGACCGCGAAGTCCGCCCGCAGCGCGGGCGCGATCAGGTCGAGCAGCCCGGGTTCGGCCAGCACCTGGCCGGGGATCCCGCCGAGCTGTTCGACCGCGTCGAGGAACCGGGCGGGTTCGAGGCGGTGGATCGAGGGCAGCTCGTCGCGGATCCTGGGTGCGCGCCTGCCGGACACGAACAGGTGCGCGGGCTCGGGCATCCCCGTCCTGCGCAGTGCCCTGGCGAGCTCGAAGCAGACCAGCGCGCCCATGCTGTGCCCGAACAGGGCGAACGGCACGTCCGCGGCGAACGGTTCCGTGGCGAGCTCGTCGACCAGCGCGGTGACCACGGCGCCGATGTCGGTGAGCGGTTCCTCGGTCAGGCGGGTCTCCCTGGCGGGCAGGCGGACCGCCCACACCTCCACCGTCGGCGGCAGCACCGCCGGGAACGCGCGGTAGGCGGCGGTGCCCGCGCCGGCGTAGGGCACGCACAGCAGCCGGACACGGGGTGCGCGCGGTGGTCCCACCCGGATGATGCCCGGCCGGGCGGTGGTGGTGTGCTGGTTCACGACGCCCTCCTCGCGATGGCGGGCTGGTGTGCGGGGGACAGCGAGTAGCCGCACACGGCCCGGGATGCCCGGGGTGCGCCGGACCGGAGCCACGTGGGGTGGCGGTCGGCGAAGTGCGGGCTCAGCGGGTGACCGGACTGGCCCGCCGGCAGCTCGAACGTCCCGCCGCCGGGGGTGAGCACGGCCCGGCCCGCCGCACCGAACCCGGGGACGCAGGTGCGAACGCTGTGCAGCGCACCCGGCTGGGGTCGTGCCGCGATGCCGAGGAGCCGCTCCGCCCATGGCGCCAGCCCGGTCAGGGGATGGCTCAACCCGACGGAGTTCACCCGGCCCCAGGCAGGTAGCCGCCGTCCTCGGGCCTGGTGCACGCACTCGGCGATCAGCCCGGGCCAGTCGGCGGCACCGGGCGGCAGCAGCGCCGGGTCCTGTATGGACAGTATGGCCAGCAGCGGCCGGTCCACGTCGCGGAACGGGTAGCGGAACTCCGGTTCCAGCTCACGGCACGCGGTCAAGTACGGGGCGAGCACCCGCTCGGCGAGCAGCTGCCGCAGGCGCACGAGCACCGGGAAGGCACGCGATCCGGTGCGCGCCGTGCCGTCCCACCCCGCCAGCAGCTCCACAGTGGACGACTCGGCGGGGGCTGCGACGGCGAGGTCCCGGTACCGCCGGTACAGCGCGGCGTCCGTGTCGTGCTGCAGTGCGCGCATGGCGTCCGGGGTCGGGTCGTGTGTGTCCGCCAGGACCTGCCGGATCCGCCGGGCGCGGTGCCCGGGGTCGGCGTCGTACCAGAAGGGATGCCCTGGCAGCGCGGCGTCGTTGGCGGAGACGAGGACACCCGACGGCGGGTCGACCAGCCGGGGCCGCTCCGGCAGCAGACCGGTCGCCAGGTGGGCGATCCGCCCGTCGCGGTCGGCCAGGAGGGCGTTGAGTGCGATCCCGTCGGCCTCGTCGAGGACCGCGATGCCCTCGGCGACGGTCCTGGCCGTGGCGAGGCGCTGGAAACGCAGGTCACAGGCGCGCGGGTCGAACCCGGTCCACGCGGCCGCGACCCGCTCGCCGAGCAGCGGCTTCGGCAGGACCGGCAGGTCCCCGTCGACGGTCACCTCGACGGCCACGGGCGCACCGCCGCGCACCCGGACGTGCTCGGTCGTGGTGGTCGCCCCGGCGCCCGCGGGCACCAGGTCCAGCACGGCGGCGCTCAGGTTGGTCACGCCCCACACCAGGTGCCCGTTCCCGCCGGTGAGCACGACCGGCAGGCCGGGTGTGGCGAGGCCGTGCACCGACCCGTCCGGCCAGCGCAGGTCGACCTCGTACAGCAGGTTCGGCAACAGCAGCGGCAGGTGGAGGTCGCACGCCAGGACCGGGCCGCCGGGTCCGGTGCGCACCCAGCAGTTGGAGCCTGCGACCGCCCCGTCGACCGCGACCACGTCGGCGGGCACGTCGTCACCCCGCACCGCGCGCAGCCCGGCGGGCACCGTGTCCGGTCCCCCGGGCAGCAGGAACGCCGCCACGTCCGGGGGGAGCGCCCGCCTGATGACCGCCTCGGCGCGGCGCCCGGGTTCGTGCCAGGACAGGGCGTGGAAGAGGAAGAGCGCGACGAGCAGGCTGTCAGCGACGGTCCACGGTTCGGGCCGCCACGAGAGGAAGCGGGACTCGAATGGTGGCCCGTCGTGGGCGAAGGACGCGTTCACCCCGGCGGCGAAGGCGGTCAGCAGGTCGCGTTCCGGCGCGTCGAGGGTGTCCGCGGCCCGGCGCGCCGCCCGTTCGAGACCGAGCAGGCGGTAGTGCCGGTCGGCGGGCACCGCCGTCCGGCCCCACACCTCGGCGAGCCGCCCGCCCGCCGTGCGCCGCACCAGGTCGAGGTGGAACCCGCGGTCACGCCCCATCACGAACCCCAGGCCGCGCACCGCGTCGAGCCACGACGCCGCGGTGAGCCGCGTCACGCCGTCGCCGGTCACCGTCGCGCGCACGTCGGCGTCGAGTCCCGGTACGGCGACCTCGTCCGGGCAGGCCGGGACCGAGGCGAGCAACGCGCGCGCGAGCGCGGTCTCGACCGCGATCCTGGCGCGGTGGTGCCGCGCGTACCAGGCGACGGCCCCCGCCCCGGCGACGACCACCGCTACCGCTGTCCACATCGGACCGGTGAGGGCGGCGGCGCAGGCCGCTGCGAGCGTCAGGACGGCGAGCCCGCCGACCGCGCGCACCGAGGGGAGCCGCCGCAGGCGCAGGCGCCGGGGCCGGTGTGCGGCGCAGGCGGTCATGAGTTCTCCCCCAGCGCACGGGTGGTCGCGACGAGCGCGGCGGCGACGTCGTCGAGCAGGGCCACGGCCAGCTCCCGCGTGACCGTCGCGGGCTTGTACAACAGGGTCAGCGCCAGCTCGCCGTCGACCGGGGTGACGCCGAGGACCAGGTCGCAGGTCGTCGCCGCCACGGGGGCGCCGAGCACGTCGCGGTCCGCCCGGTGCGGCGAGAACCGCAACCCTTCGCCGACGTCCACCTGCCGGGTCTCCTCCTGCACGACCAGCATCACCTCGAACACCGGTGCGCCGCGGTCGCCGGGGTGGCGGGCCTCGAGCTCGGCCAGCACGTCCTCGAACGGGATCTCCTGGTGCGCCAGCGCGTCCACGCCCACCGCACGGGCCTGCTCGGTCACCGCGACCGGATCGTCGTCCGCGCCGACGCGCAGCCGCAGGACGACCGTGTTCGCGACGAGGCCGACGACGTCCTCGGCGCCGGGCGTGGCGCGGTTGGCCAGCTGGGTCGCGATCCGGACGTCGTCCTGCCCGCTCCACGCCCGCAGCGTCGCCGCGAACGCGCTCAGCACGACGGTGAACTCGGTCAACCCCCGGCCGCGCGCCGCGGCGCGCAGTGCCGCCGTGTCGGCCGCACCCAGCACCCGGCCGCACGACGCGGAACGCAGCCGGGCGAGCAGGGTCGTGCCCTGTGCCCGTACGAAACGACTGCCGGGTGGGGCGTCGAGTGTCGGCCACGGCGGTGAGAGCCGCTCGACCCAGTGGGCCAGCTCCCGTTGGCCCTCCACACCTCGCGCCCATTCCGCACGTGCCTGCGCGAGCTGCCCGTTGCCGAGCGCGGGCCGGACGTCGGGCTTCCCACCCGCCGCTCGCACCCGGTAGGTGGCGGCGGCCTCGGTGAGGAGCAGCGTGAGGGACCACCCGTCGCAGACGAGGTGGTGGATGTTCAGGTACAGCACGTGCAGCTCCGCGCCGAGCCGGTAGACGGTCGCGCGCATGAGCGGCGCGGTGTCGAGCGGGATCGGCTCGCGGACGGCCGCCGCCATGAGCGCCTCGCACCGGGCGGCGGGGTCGGTCTCCCCGCTCACGTCGACGGTCGCCAGGTCGAGCGTGGCGCGCGGTTCGACGACCTGCACCGGGCCGTCACCGGTGGTCTCGACGCGGGTCCGCAGCGCCTCGTGCCGCCGGATCAGCGCGGCGAAGGTCGTGGCGAGCACGCCGAGGTCCAGGGGCCCGTCGATGCGCAGCGCACCCGGCATCCCGAACAGCGCCACCCCGGGAAGGTGGTTCGCGACCAGCCACATCTGCGACTGCGCCCGGGACAGCGGATACCGCCGCTCCCCCGTGGTATCCACTGTGGACCGGCCTGCGCCACGGGAGGGGTTGATGGCGGCGGCGACCGCCGCGATCGTGCCCGCCTCGATGAACGCGCCCATCGACAGCGCGCCGTGCCGGGCCCGCAGGCGGCTCACCACCTGCATGGCGGCGAGCGAGTCCCCGCCCGCGGCGAAGAAGTCCGTGTGCACGTCGTAGTCGTCGGCGCCGAGCACCTCGGCCCACACGTCGTGCACGGCCTGCTCGAGCGCGCCGCCCGGCGCGGTGTGCCCGTGCGGCTGCGCGACGTCGCGGGTCGCCAGGGCCGGCTCGGCGGGACGGGTCACGTCCGCCACGCCCGGCAGCGCGGTGGCCCGGTACGGGGTGTTCGCGTCCTGGTCGAAGGCGGTGAGCACGCGGCGGTGCGCCTCCGCCGCGAGCGCCACCGTCGACGGCGTGAGCGCGTTCTCGTCGTACTCCAGGATCACCCGCAGCTCACCGGTGCGGAGGTCGACCGTGTAGTTCGACCCGAAGGCGTAGTGGGTGGACTCCAGCTCGTCGCTGTCGACCAGTGCCACGTCGCCGTCGCGCAGCATCTCGCGCGTGGTGTGGTAATCGGTGAAGTTGAAGCTGGAGTCGAACATCGGCCGGGTGCCGAAGTCCCGCTGGATCGCGGCGTTCGGGTACCAGCGGTGGCCCATCATGGCCAGTTCGTCGCCGTACACCTGCCGCGCCAGGTCCGCCCACGTCTGGTCCGTGAGGTCGACACGCAGCGGCAGCTGGTTGAGGAACAGCCCCAGCAGCCGTTCCGAGTCCCGTGCCTCGGGGCGGCAGGCGTAGACGAGGCTCGTCGTGACCTCGTCCGTGCCGGTGAGCCAGGAGATCACCCGCACGTGCGCGGCCAGCAGCAGTGCCTTGAGCGGCACGTCGAGGCGGGTCGCGACCGCGCGGAGCCCGTCGATGCGGCCCGGCAGCTCGACGGACAGCTGCCGCATGGCTGGTGCCTGCGGCCGGTCCGGCGCGACCAGCCTGGCGGGCGACGCGGTCCGCGCGCGCCAGAACTCACGGTCGGCCGGGTCCGCCAGCGCACGCTGTTCGGCTGCCACGTAGTCGGCGAACCTGGTCCTCGGCCGCGGCACGGCGCCGGTCCCGCCCGCCCGCAGCTCGAGGTAGTGCGTGTGCAGGTCCTCGAAGAACACGTTCACCGACCAGCCGTCGAGGATCGCGTGGTGGTGGGTGAAGATCAGCTGGTACTCGTCGGCGGACAGGGTGAGCACGACGAGCCGGTGCAGCGGCGCCCGCTCGAGGTCGAAGTCGTGCGCGGTCTCCGCGGCGGCGACCTGCCGGATCCTGGATTCCTGGTCGGCGGGGGCGAGGTGGTCGAGTTCCTCGAAGTCCACCACCGCCTCGACGCCGGTGTGCACGCGCTGGGTCGGGCCGTTCGGGTGGGCGAGGTCGAAACTGGTGCGCAGCACCGGGTGCGCGTCGGTCACCGCCTGTGCGGCGGCGCGGAACGCGTCCGGGTCCATCGGTCCGCGGACCCGGTAGCTCAGCACGATGTGGTAGACACGGGACGCCGGTGCCAGCTCCTGGTGGTAGATCATGCCGGACTGCATGGCCGTCATCGGGTACGCGTCCTCGACGTCCGCGGGGAACGTCCTGGCCAGTTCCGCGGGCAGCAGCGAGAACGGCGCGCGTGACCCGGTCACGTCCTCCTCGCCGAGCACGGCGCGGGTGGCGAGCGCGGACAGCACCGGTGCGGCGTACACGTCGCGCACGGTCAGCCACAGACCGCGCTCCCTGGCGAGTCCGACGAGCCGGATCGCCCGCATGGAGTCGCCGCCGAGGTCGAAGAAGTCGGCGTCCGCGGACACCGCCGACGACGCCGCGAGCACCTCGCGGAACAACTCGGCGAGCAGGCCCTCGCGGGCGTCGCGGGGTGCCACGGCGGGCGCGTGCCCGTCCGGCGCCGAGGTCGCGGTCACCGCGGCCCGGTCGAGCTTCCCGTTGTTGGTCAACGGGAGCGCGTCCACGACCGCGACGGCACGCGGCACCATGTAGCGCGGCAGGACGGTCCGCACCCCGCGCACCAGGTCCGCCGTGGACAGCGTGGCACCCTCGCCCGGGACGACGACGGCGACGATGCCCGAGCCGCTGCCGTCCCGTTGCGCGGCGGCGGCCGCCGCGGCCACCCCCGGTTGCGCCGTGAGCGCCTCCTCGATCTCGGACAACTCGACGCGGAACCCGTTCACCTGCACCTGGGCGTCCCGGCGGCCGAGGTAGGACAACCCGGTGCCGGTGCGGCGTGCGAGGTCGCCCGTCCGGTAGACGCGTGCGCCGGGCGCCGCGCCGAAGGGGTCGGGCACGAAGCGCGTCGCGGTCTCCCGGGGCCGCCCGACGTACCCGGTGCTCACCTGCGGGCCGCCGACCCAGAGCTCGCCGACGCACCGGTCGAGCACGGGCGCACCGGCCGGGTCCACCACGTGCAGTGCCGTGCCCGGCAGGGGTCCGCCGATCGCGGACTCGGCGGTGTCGGTCTCGTCGGGGCGCAGCCACCGCCACGACGCATGCACGGTGGTCTCCGTGGTGCCGTACAGATTCACCAGCCGGGCCGGACCGCCGACCGCCGCGTACCACTGGTCGGCGAGGTGCCGGTCGAGCTTCTCCCCCGCGAACAACAAGTACCGCAGGTGATCGGCCGCGCCGTCCCGCGCCGCGATCGCGGGCAGCATCACCGCGAGCGCCGACGGGGTCTGGCTGAGCACCGTCACCCGCTCCCGCGCGAGCAGCGCGGCGAACGCGTCCGGCTCCCGCCGTGTCCACTCGGGAACGACGACGAGCCTGCCGCCGTGCAGCAGGCAGCAGAACAGCTCGTACATCGACACGTCGAACGAGCAGGCGTGGAACAGCGACCAGGTGTCGTCGTGGCCGAACCCGAACGGGCCCGCGGTCGCGTCCAGCAGGCTGAGCAGGTTGTGGTGGGTCACGTGCACGCCCTTGGGCCGCCCGGTCGACCCGGACGTGTAGATCACGTACGCGGTGGCGTGCCCCGGCACCGGCGCGACCGGTCCGACGTCGGCACCTACCAGCCCCGCCAGGTTGTCCTCCGTGATCGTGAGCCGCGCCCCCGAGTCGGCGAGCACGGCGTCGACCCGCGCTGGTGGCCAGGAGTCGTCGAGCACCACGCACGCCGCGCCCGCCGCCATCACGCCGACGATCGCGACGACGAGGTCGGTGCCGCGGGGCAGCGCGACCGCGACGGTGTCGCCGAGGCCGATCCCCCTGTCGCGCAACCCCGTTGCCAGCAGGCCCACGCGAGCCGCGAGGTCCTCATAGGACAGCTCGGTGCCCGCGCAGCTGACCGCGGTCGCACCGGCCCGCGCCGCGGCCACCGCCGCGAAGCGGCGGCCGACCGACTCGTCCGCGCGTGGCACGCGGTCGGCGGCCACGCCGACGGCGCCCTCGGCGGCCACCGCCGCCGGAGCGGCGGCGAGCTCGTGCACCGGGCGGGCGCCCGGTGCCGTGCCTGCCGTGAGGATCGCGCGCACCAGGTCGAGCAGCGCCGTGACCGACTGCGCCCCGGTCGCCCGCCGGTCGAACTCGACGTCGACCGCGAGAATGCCGCCGTCGTCGCGGACGAGGACGTTGAGGTCGAACTTCGCGCCCGCATGCGGCACCCGCAGCTCGGTCACGTCGAGGCCGCGGAAGGCGGGCGCGGGCAGGGCGGTGCCGGCGTCGGCGACGACGACGGAGAACCGGGCCCGCTCCGCCGGGTCGCCTGCGGCGGGCACGTACGGGTGCGCGACCGCGCCGAGCACCGCCGTCCTGGTCCGCGTCACCAGCTCGGCGAACGTGGCGCCGCCGGTGACGTCGAGCCGGACCGGGACGGTGTCCAGGAGGAGGCCGACCAGTCCGGCCAGGCCTTCGCGGTCCCTGCGGGCGACCGGCATGCCCAGCACGAGGTCGTCGCGGCCGGTGAGCCGGGACAGGGCGACGCCGATCGCCGCCGTGACGACGAGGAACGCGCTGGACCGGGTACCGGCGGCGAACGCACGCACGGCGGCGGTCGTGGCCTCGTCGACGGTCGCGGTGACCGCACCGCCGCGTTCGTCGTCGTCCGGCCCCGGCGGCGGCAGCGGCAGTGCGCCGAACGCGGCGCCGCGCAGCCGGTCCCGCCAGTACCGCCGGGCCGCACCGAGGTCGGCGTAGCGCAGCTGGTCGTCCTCCCAGCGGGCGTAGTCGACCATGTCGAGGTCGTGGGCGGGCGGGGCCGCGCGGCCGCCGTCGAGCCGGGTGTCGTAGCACCGGGCGAGGTCGTCGAGCAGCACCGCGACCGACACGCCGTCGGCGAGCACGTGGTGGAGCACCACGAAGAACACGTGGTCGTCGGGGCCGGTGCGGAACAGGGTCATCGCCACCGGCGGCATCCCGTCGAGCGGGAGCTTCCGGTCGGCGAGCCGCGCGCACTCCCGCAGGCACGCGTCGAGGCCCGGCAGCTCCCGGCGCGTGAGCCGGTCCGGCACGGCGGGCAGGACGTGCTGGCGGGACTCGCCCTGCCCGGCGGTGAACACCGTGCGCAGCGACGGGTGCCTGCGGTGCAGGTCGGTGAGCGCGCCGTCGAGGGCGGCGTCGTCGAGCGGCCCGCGCAGGCGCAGCGCGCCGCCGAGGTTGTACGTGCCGTCCTCGGCGAAGAAGTCGGTCGCCCACAGCCCGCGCTGCGCCATCGTCAACGGTCCGCGCCGCGCGGCGCCGTCCCGCGCCGGTGGCCACGTCAGGTTCCGGCGCCTCGTCAGGAAGGAGACGAGCTCGGCGCGGTGGCTCTTCATCTCGGCGAGGAGGTCCGGCGGCGGCGCCGTGCCCGCGCCGCGGTAGTGGATCCGGTCACCGGTCAGCGTGACGGTGACGCCCGCGTCCTCCAGGCGCTCCAACAGGTCCCGCGCGTTCACAGTTCCCCCTCGTACCCGGCGAGCACGGCGGGCGCGCCGACGTCCGCCCGTCCCCGGTCGACGGCCGCGGCGATCTCAGCGACGGTGCCCAGCTCGAAGAGCGCCTCGAGCTCCAGCGGGAACCCGGTCCGCACCGAGATCTCGTGCGTCACCTGGACCGCCAGCAGCGAGTGCCCGCCGATCTCGAAGAAGTTGTCCTCGACGTCGACGGAGTCGCGGCCGAGCAGCTCGCACCACACGTCGGCGACCACCTGCTCGGTCGGTGTGCGGACCGCACCCGGCGCCGCGACCCCGGCACCGGGTGCGGCGGCTCCGGTCCGCAGCACGTGCGCGACGGCGGCCAGCCAGCGCGCCGCCGTGCTCTCGTCGAGGATCTCCGGCCGGTACAGCAGTTCCAGGCGCAGACGATCGTGCTCGCCGGACACGTCGAGCATGAGGTCGAGGTCGGTCACCGGTTCGCCGTGGTCGCTCGGCACCACCTCGATGTCGGGCAGCGACGTGCCGGTCCGCCAGGCACTCTGGTGGGTCACCTTCACCTGGAACAGCGGGAACCTGCCCGCCCTGCGGGGTGGCGCGACCGCGGCGACGATCTTGTGGAACGGCAGCCGGTCGTGCTCGTAGGCGCCGAGGCAGCGCGTGCGCGCCAGGTCCAGCAGTTCGCCGAAGGTCCGCCCGCCACCGGCGAGCCGGACCGGCAGCTGGTTGACGAACGTGCCGACCAGTTCCTCGCTGCCCGGCCAGGACCGGTTCACCGAGTCGATCCCGACGACCACGTCGTCGGTGCCGGTGAGGTCCCGG
This sequence comes from Actinophytocola algeriensis, assembly GCF_014203735.1. Lineage (GTDB taxonomy): Bacteria > Actinomycetota > Actinomycetes > Mycobacteriales > Pseudonocardiaceae > Actinophytocola > Actinophytocola algeriensis. Next base: position 1,207,977 of record NZ_JACHJQ010000002.1, read on the forward strand.
AGCACGGCGTGGAAGGCGGCCACGACCGCCATGAACGGTGTGGCGTCCGCCGCGCGTGCGGTCGCCACCACGGTGCTCGTCTCCCGCGCGGACAGCTCGGTCACGACGTGGCGCGCGGTGAAGTCGCCGACCACGGGTCGCGGGCGGTCGACCGGCAGGTCGATCGCCGGTGGCGCGCCCGCGAGCCGACCGGTCCAGTACCGCTCGTGCTCGACCGCCTCTGCGCCCGCCAGCCACCGCCGTTCCTCGGCGATGTACTGGCCGAACGTCGCGGCGGGCGGGGACACCGCGGTGTCGCCGTCGAGCCACCGCTGGTAGTGCTCGGCGATCTCCCGGCCGAGGATCGCCAGCGACCAGCCGTCGGCGACGAGGTGGTGGAGCACGAGGGTCAGGACGTGGTGGTCGTCGGCGACCCGCCGCAGGTGGGCGGTCATGAGCGGCGGTCTCGGGGTGGCCGCGGACAGCCCGTGGTCCGGCACGCCGTCCTCGGACAGCCGCACCGTCGCCTCGGGCCACACCGCACCTGCCGGCACCCCGCCCTCCTGTGTGAACACCGTGCGCAGCGGCTCGTGCCGGGCGACCACGGCGTCGAGTGCGTGCCGCAGCGCGTCCCGGTCGAGCAGACCCGTCAGCGCCAGTTCGACGTGGATCAGCTGGGCGCCCTTACCCGGTTGCAGCTGCTCGAGGAACCAGAGCCGTTCCTGGCCGGAGGACAGCGCGCCGGGCACCGGCGGCGCCGCGGCGGCGTCCGGCGCGGCGCGGGCCGCGGTCAGCGCCGCGGCCAGCCCGCGCGGGGTGGGGTCGGCGAGGAAAGCCCGCAACGACAGGGTGTCCGCGGCGAACCGGGTGCGGGCGGCGGCGACGAGGGTCATCGCCACGAGCGAGTCACCGCCCGCCGCGAAGAAGTTCTCGTCGGCCGCCACCGACGGCACGTCGAGCACCTCGGCCACCAGTGCGCGCACCGCGTCCGGTTCTGGCACGCCGAGCAGCGCGCGGTGGTCGGCCTTGCCCGCCACGTTCGTGGGGATCTCGTCGACGACGGTCACGCGGTGCGGCACGAGGTAGCCGGGTGCCGAGGCGCGGACGTGCGCCAGCACCCGGTCCGCCTCCGTCCCGCCGCGCACGGTGACGAACGCGTGCAGGCGGCCCGCCGACAGCACGCAGGCGGCCGCGGTCACGTCCGGTACCCGCAGCAGCCCCGCCTCGACGTCACCCAGCTCGACGCGGTGCCCGCGCACCTTGACCTGGCGGTCGCGGCGGCCGTGGTAGTCGAGCGCACCGTCGGCGCCCCGGGTGCCGAGGTCGCCGGTGCGGTAGAGGCGTGCCCCCGCCGCACCCGTCAGGTGGTCCGGCACGAACGCCAGCGCGGTGGCGACCGGGTCGGCCACGTACCCTCGCCCCACGCCGCGACCGCCGACGTACAGCTCCCCGGCCGTCCCGTCCTGGCACTCGCCGCCGTGCTCGTCGACCACGTACAGGCGGGTGTTCAGCACCTCCCTGCCGATCGGCGGCCAGTCCCGCCCCGCGCACTCCTGCGCGGAGACGAGGTGGTGGGTCACGTCGTCCGAGCACTCCGTGGGGCCGTAGGCGTTGACCACACCGACGTCGGGGCAGCAGTCGTACCAGCGGCGTACCAGCGGCGCGGGCAGCGCCTCCCCGGTCGCGACGAGGAACCGCAGCGACCGCAGTGCGGCGCGCATGCCGGGGTCGGCCGCGAGCTGCTCGACGACGACGGCGAGGAACGACGGCACGATCTCCAGCACCGTGACGCCGTGACGCCGCACCCACGCCGCCAGCTCGGCGGGCTCCGCGAGGTTCTCCGGTGCGGCGACCGCGACGGCCGCACCGACCGTCAGCCCCGTCAGCGCCTGCCACACCGAGATGTCGAACGACAGCGGGGCGGTGAAGCCGACCACGTCGTCCCGGCGCAGCGCCAGGTCGGCCACCTTGGCCGCGGTGTGGTTGGCCATCCCCGCGTCGACGACCATCGCGCCCTTGGGCACCCCGGTCGACCCGGACGTGAAGATGACGTAGGCGAGTCCTTCCGGATGGCGCTCGACCGGGGCCGCCACCGCCGCGCCCGCCGCGGTCACGACCGGCGCAGGCGCGAACTCCTTCGCCCGCGCCTCGTGCTCCGGTTCCGCGAGGACCACCCGGACCCGCGCCGCGCCGCACATCCGCCGGGCACGGTCGACCGGGGTGTCCGGGGCGACGGGCACGAACGCCGCGCCGGTGCGCAGGACGCCGAGCACCATCGCCACGTACCGGGGCCCCCGGTCGGCGACGACCGCGACGACGTCCTCCGGTCCCGCGCCGTGCCGCCGCAGCGCGGTGGCGAAGGCGCCTGCCTCCCGGTCGAGCTCCGCATAGGTGCGATGCGTCCCGTCGCCCACCACAGCCGTCGCGTGTGGACGGTCGGCGACGTGGGCCGCGAAGGCGGTGGGGATATCGCGTGGCATCGTCAGCTCCTCCCGGCGAGTTCGGCGACCGTGCGGTCCGCGTCCGCGACGAGGACGCGCAGCGCGGCGTGCACGCGGGCGGCGAGGTCCTCGACTCCCGTGTGGCCGTACCGGTCGGTCGCGTACCGGTAGGACACGCGGTAGCCGAGGTCGCGCGCCTCGATGTCGACCAGGAGCGGGTAGGGCGCGGCCGCGGTGTCCACGTCGGTCAGTTCGGTGGTCAGCCCGTCGAACTCGACCGGGACGTCACCGGGCTGCATGACCACCATGACGTCGAACGGTTCGGACGCGGACGGCAGCAGCGGCACCAGGTCCTGGAACGGGAGACCGGCGGACCGGTAGGCGCGCAACGCACCGGTTCGTGCCCGTGCCACCGCCTCGGCGCCGGTGTCGCCCGCCGACAACTCGACCGCGAGCATCGACACGTTCAGCAGCGGCCCGACCACGTTCGTCCACTCCGGACGGTCCCGTTGGGCGATGAGCGTGCCGAGGAGCACGGTCTCCCGGGCCGGGCCTCCGCTGTGCACGAGCGCGGACAGGGCGGTCACGAACACGAGGTAGGGCGTCGTGCCGGTGCGGCCCGCGAGGTCGCGGATGCCTGCCGCGAGGTCGTCGTCGATCCAGCGCGTGTGCCTGCCCGCACCGGGTGCGCCGGGCGCCGAGGGCAGCGGCGAGCGGATCACCGTGCCGTCCCCGACGCCGCGCCACAGCCGCGCCATGGCGTCGCGGTCCTGACCGTCGCGGGCGGCCCGCTCGTCGCGGCAGTACTCCGCGAACCCGTACCCGTCGCGGGGTGGCGGTGCGGTGTCACCGGCCAGGCGCCGGTTGTAGGCCTGCGCCAGGTCGGTGAGGAACACCGACAGGGACCAACCGTCGCAGACGAGGTGGTCGATCGTGACGAACAGTGCCCAGTCCTTCTGGCCGAGGCGGGCGAGCAGCGCGCGCACCGGCAGGTCGTGGCGGAGGTCGGTGACCTTGCCCGCTTCCTGCGCGACCAGCCGGTCGAACACCTCGTCGCCGAACTCGGCCACCGCGCCACGCAGGTCGAGCCGGTGCAGCGTGAAGTCCGTGGCGGGGCGCGGGGTCCAGGTCAGTGTGCCGTCCTCGGTGGCGAACCGCGCGAGCAGCACCGGGTGCCGCGCGAGCACCTCGTGGAGCGCGGCGTCCAGCGCGTCGTCGTCCAGCACCCCGCGCATGCGCAGCACGCCGGGCATGTTGTAGGCGGGCCGGTCCGGGTCCAGCTCGCGCAGGTACCAGAACCGTTGCTGCGCCGTGCTCGCGGGCACCGGCGTGTCCGAGGGCACCGGCGTGTCCGAGGGCACCGGCCGCGGCGTCGCCGGGTCGGCGCGGTGCACGGCCGCCACGAAGTCGCCGAGGCTCGGGTGGGCGAACACCGCGTCGACCCCGAGCGCGACGCCCACGGTCTGCTCGACGCGGTCGATCATCGTCAGCGCCAGCAGCGAGTGCCCGCCGAGCTGGAAGAAGCTCTCCTGCCCGCCGATCGTGTCGCGGCCGAGCAGGTCGGCCCAGATCCGCCGGACCGCGGCCCCGACCGGGTCGTCGTGGTCCTCCGCCACCGGCCGGTCCGCGGCCTCCGGTGCCGGGTAGTCCAGTGCCGCGTGGTCGACCTTGCCGTTCTTCGACCGCGGCAGCGCGCCGAGCGACACGAGCACGGTGGGAATCATGTGCCGGGGCAACAGGTCCGCGAGCGCGGTCCGGAGCCGCTCGTCCTCGGCCACGCCGAGCAGCCGCGCCGTGCCGTCCTCGCCGCCGCCGGTGGCGACGTAGCCGACGAGAGAGGCACCCGCCGGTCCGCCGTGGACCTTCACCGCGGCCTCCGGCGCACGGGCGCACTCGCGCAGCGCGGCCTCGACCTCGCCCGCCTCGATCCGCTGGCCCCTGATCTTGATCTGCCGGTCGGCGCGGCCGAGGAACTCCACGTCACCGTGCGGATCGACGCGTCCCAGGTCGCCCGTGCGGTAGAGCCTTCCTCCCGGTGCCGCCGACCACGGGTCCGGGACGAACATCTCCGCCGTGCGCCGGGGGTTGCCCCGGTAGCCGCGGCCCACCGCACCGCCACCCACGTGCAGGATCCCTACGACGCCGGGCGGCACCGGCCGCAGCCGGTCGTCCAGCACCAGCACGGAGGTGTTCGCGAGCGGGCGGCCGACCGACGTCGTGCACGGCCCGTCCGGGCCGTGGGCGCACAGGCCCGCCGTGACGTCGTCGGTGCACTCAGCGGGGCCGTACGCGTTGTGGACCGGGATGTCCGGCAGCTCACGGACCCACCTGCGCAGCACGTCGCCGGTGAGCGCCTCACCGGTGGACAGCATGACGCGCAGGTCGCCCGGTGTGGCCGCGAGCCCGGCGTCGAGCAGTGCCACGATGTTCGACGGCACGAGCTCCAGCATCGTCACGCCACCGTCCACAACAGACCTCAGCAGGCCGGCGGGTGACTGCGACACGGGCTCCGGGACGATCCGGACCCGGCCGCCGAGCATCAGCGGGGTCAGCAGCTGCCACACGGAGATGTCGAACGACACGGGCGCGGTCTGCGCGACGCAGTCGTCCGCGGCGAGCCCGAAGTGCTCGGCCAGCTGCCACATGTGGTTGGTGACACCGAAGTTGGTCGACACTGCCGCCTTCGGCACGCCCGTCGACCCGGAGGTGTGGATGATCGTCGACGCGCCGTGCTCGGCGCACAGCCGCGGCGGCCGCGTGGTGCTGCTGCCCGCGGCCAGGGTCGCGAGGTCCAACGCGGCCGGGCGGTCGCCGAGCGCGCCGGACAGCAGCGCCAGCCCGCTCCCGTCCGCGATCGCGGCGGCGGGCTCGACCGCGGCCACCATGGCGGCCGCCCGCCGCGGGGCCTCACGTGGGCTGACGGGGACGTAGCACCCGTCGGCCTTGTGGATGCCGACGAGCGCGACCAGGTAGTCGGCCGACCGGGCCGCGCACACGACGACGTTGCCGTCGACGCCCACTCCCCCGGCACGCAGCCGGTGCGCCACGTGGTTCGCGCGGGCGTCCAGTTCGGCGTAGGTCAGCCGCACCTCGCCGTCGTCCACGGCCACCGCGTGCGGGGTCAGGTCCGCCATGCGTTCGAACGAGTCCAGGTAGTTCCCGGGGCGTTCGACGTCCGGGCCCGTGCCCGCCGCCACCACGACCGCCGCTTCGGCGGGGGTCAGGAGCGGGAACGCGCCCACCTCGGTGTCCGGCCGCGCGGCGAGTGCGGCCAGCAGGGTCAGGTAGGTCGTGGCGACCTGACCGGCCTGCGCACCGGACACGACGTCCCGGTCGTACTGGAGCTGGAAGTCGAGCCTGCCGGGCCGGACCGCGGCGTTGAGGCCGAGGTCGGACTGCGTCGTGTGGTCCGAAACGGGGTAGCCGTGCAGCACCGCTGGTCCACACGCGATACTCGCGTCCGGGTCGCCCACGACCACCGCGGCGACGTCCGCGCCGCCGGGCAAGGCCGTGGTGTAGCAGGAGAACATCGCCTGGAACACCGTGCCGGTGACGGCGTCCCGGTCGGGGTTCACGAGCCGCGTGATGTCGGACAGCGGCAGCTGCTGGTGATCCAGGGCGTCGAGGACGTTCGCCTGCGTCGTGTGCGCGAACTCGGGGAACGGCACCTCTTCCGCGTAAGTGGACCGGATCGGCAGGACGTTGACGAGGTACCCGATCCACGACTCCAGCGCCAGGTCCGCGCGGCCGTCCGCCGGCACGCCGACGACCAGGTCGGGTTGACCGGTGAGCCGGTGCAGCACCACCTGGTAGGCCGTCAGGAGGACGTTGTGCAGGGTGAGCCCGGCCGCGCGGGCGAACCGGGCGAGCCCGTTCGCCACCTCGGCACCGGCGGTGAACGCCAGCGCCTCGCCGGTGCCCGGCGTCGCGTCCTGGTGCACGGGCAGCGTGAGCGCGGGCAGCTCACCCGCGAGCCGGTCCCGCCAGTACGCGGCCAGTTCCTCCCCGCGCTCGGCGAGCGCGGCCCGTTCGAGCGCCGCGGGCGAGACCGCGGCCGGGGCAGGCACGGGGACGCCCGCGTACTCGGCCACCATCTCCGCGATCAGCACCCCGAACGACGCGACGTCGCACACGATGTGGTGCAGCGACAGGACGAGCAGCCAGTCAGTCCCCCGCCGCAGCAGGGCGGCGCGCACGAGGCGGTCGGCGGCGAGGTCGAACGGCGTGGTCGCGAACGTCCGGTACCACTCCGCCTCCGCCGCCTCGTCCCACGTGCGCGCGTCGACGACCGGGACCGGGACGTCGGCGTCGGCACACACCTCGGCACGCGGTACGCCGCCCGCACCGCGCACGGCGAGGCGCAGGCTCGGGTGCCGCCGCACGACGGCGGCGAGCGCGGCCGACACCGCGTCGGCGGACACCTCGCCGGTCAGCCGGAACGCCCGCGTGACGTTGTAGTCGCCGCCCGAGGGCAGTGCCCGGTGCAGGAACCAGAGCGCGCGCTGGGCCGCGTTCAGCTCGTAGTCGCCGATGTCCGGTGTGGACGGTGTCGGCGACCCCGCCGGTGCGGCGAGCGCGGTGTGCACCAGCTCCGCGATCGACCCGGCCCGCAGCGCCGTGCCGGGACGCAGCCGTACGCCGAGTGCGGTCTCCAGCTCGCGCCCGATCCGCGCCGCGGTCAGCGAGTCGGCGCCGAGAGCGGGCAGGGAGTCGGCACCGCCTGGGCGTTCCGGCAGCCCGAGCACCTCGCGCAGGTGGTCGCGCAGAACGTCGGTCACGACGTCGGCACCGGCGCCCGCGGGCAGGCGGTCCGCGAGCGGGGGCGCCAGGTCCGGTGCGTCGACCGTGCTGACGTGCAGTGCGGGCAGGCCGTCCTCGACGAACCGGGCGCGCGCGGCGTGCCGCCGCACCTTGCCGCTCGACGTCTTCTCCACCGTGCGCGGCGGGACCAGCACGACGGTGCGGGCGGTGACGCCGTGGCCGATGGTGAGCGCGGCCCTGATGCGCGCTGCGATCCGCGGGTGACGTTCCGGTGGCGTGCCCGGCCTGATCTCCTGGCACACGACGACGGCCTCGTCCCCGTCGTGCGGGATGCCGAACACGGCGCCACACCCCGGCCGGATGTCCTCGTGGCAGCGGGAGATGTCGTCCTCGAGGTCCTCCGGGTGCACGTTCCGGCCGCGGTACACGATGAGGTCCTTGCGCCGGCCCGCGACGAACAGCGCCCCGTCGTGGACGAACCCGAGGTCGCCGGTCGCCAGGAACGGTCCCGCGGGTTCGTCGGGCACCGTCACGCCGAACGTGTCGGCCTGACCGCCCCAGTACCCGGAACCGTTGCCAGGACCGGCCACGACGATCTCGCCGAGTCGCCCGTCCGGCAGGGGACCCGCCGTCTCCGGCCCGACGACCCGCACGGTGGCGTGGTCGGGCAGCCGGTAGGCGACCAGTTCGCGACCGTCCCCCTCCGTCGCCACCGCGCGGCCCGCCGCGAGGGCCTCGGTGTCGAAGGTGGTGCTGCTGCTCGGTGCAGGCGCCGTCGCCACCAGCAGCGTGGCCTCGGCGAGCCCGTAGCACGGGGTGTGGGCGCCGGCACGGAAACCGGTCTCGCGGAAGGCCGCGCTGAACGACCGCATCGTGTGCCCGAACACCGGTGCCGCGCCGTTGAACGCGACGCGCCAGCTCGACAGGTCCAGACGCGCCTTCTCCTCGTCGGTGACCTTGCGGGTGCACAGGTCGTAGGCGAAGTTCGGGCCGCCGCTGATGTCCGCGCGTTCCTCGGCGATCGCCTCCAGCCAGGAGGCGGGCCGGTGCACGAACGACAGCGGGTCCAGGAGCACGCCCCGCCCGCCGGTGTACAGCGGTTGCAGCAGCCCGCCGATCAGACCCATGTCGTGGTGCAGCGGCAACCAGCTCACGATCGTCGAGTCCGGGGTGACGCCGAACGAGTCGCGGATCGCGGCCTCGTTGGCCATCAGCGCGCCGTGGGAGACCCGCACGCCCCGCGGTGTGCTCGTCGACCCCGAGGTGTACTGCAGGAACGCGATGTCCTCCGCCGCGATGGCGGGCAGCGCACCGGTCCCGCGCATGGCGCCGGGCGCGTCGACGAGCAGCCAGTCGTGCGCCTCGGCGAGATGCCGGGTCGCCGCGGTGCCGTGCAACGCGGCCTCACGTACGAATGTGGTCGAGACGATCAGCGACACCGCGCAGTCCTCGGCGGCGGCGATCACCCTGCGCACGGCACCGTCCTCGACCGGCGGCGGCACCGGCACCGCGATGGCACCGGCGGCGAGGCAGCCGAGGAAGGTCACCGCGAACTCCGGCGCGGGCGGCAGGATCAGCATGACCCGCGCGCCCGGCGGCACCCGGTCCGCCAGCGCACCGGCCATCGCGTACGACCGCTCGGTGAGTTCGCCGTAGGTCAGCGCGGTGCGCGTGCCGTCGCGGTGTGGCGGCCCGAACGTGAGCGCGACCCGCGAGGGTTCCGCGTCCGCGTGCGCGCGCAGCCGCGCGACGATGTCGCCGGCGCCGGAGGGGTCACCGGGCATCGGGGGCCTCCGATGCCCGCCAGCGGACCCGCAGCGCGATCTCGTTGGCGCCGCAGATCATCCTCGGGTCGAGCAGCCTGCTGTTCGGGTAGTCGATCGAGAACGACTCCGTCGCGGCCAGGAACTGCTCGAGCACGACGTTGACCTCGAGCCGTGCCAGTGGCGCGCCGAGGCAGAAGTGGATCCCGCTGCCGAGGGAGATGTGCTGGTTGGGCGAGCGGGTCATGTCGAAGGTGTCCGGCCGGTCGAACTTCCGCTTGTCCCGGTTGGCCGACGTCAGCCACACCGACACCATCTCGCCCGCCGGGATCACGTGCCCGGCCAGCGGCACGTCCCTGGTTGTGCGCCGGGCGACGCGCGTCGTCTGGGACCGGAACCGCATGACCTCCTCGACCGCGCCGTCGAGCAGACCGCTGTCGGCACGCAGCCGGTCCGCCGCCTCCGGGTGCTGGTCGAGGCACAGGATGGCGTTCGCGAGTGTCTGCGTCGCGCCGCCCTCGCCCGTCGCGACCAGCAGTGCGACGAGCCCGGCGATCTCGTCGTCGCCGAGCACCTGACCGTCCAGTTCGGAACCGATCAGCATGCTGACGAGGTCGTCCTCCGGGGCGCGGCGCCTGCTCGCGATCAACGCGTGCACGTTGCGGTGCATCTCCTGGGTGAGCGCGGAGAAGACCTCGATCAGGTTCTGCGTCTGGGTTTCGGTGATCGCGAGCAGGACCTTCAGCCACTTCCCGAACAGCGGGTAGTCCTCGCGCGGGATCCCGACCAGCCGCGCGATGACGGTCAGCATCACAGGGAACGTGTACTCGTCCACGAAGGACACCGTGTCCTGGCGGCGGATCCGCCGGAGGGCCTGACCGGCCACCTCCTCGATGACCGGCCGCATGCCCGCCACGTAGCGCGGGGTGAAGACCTTGTTCACGAGCGATCGCAGCTGCCGGTGGCGCGGCGGGTCCATCCAGGCGAGGTTGCCGGTGCCGAAGAGCTTCAGCGGGGAGGTCTCCGGCACCTCGGTCACCGTGTTGGAGAAGTCGGCGGGGTTGGCGAGGACCGCGACCGCCTCCGAGTACCCGAACACGTGCCAGCCGCCCTTGGGGTCGCACTGAACCGGGTCCCGGTCGCGCATCTCCCGGAACCACGCGACGAGCTCCTGCTCGCCGGCGGGCGGGTTGGTCCACACTGTCGCTTGCGAGGTCACGCTGCTCCCCTTCGGGTCGCCGGGATGGGGCCGCCGGTCACCGGAAGCCCGCCTGGTGGGGCGTACATCGCCACGTCGAACCGGTCGCACCACACCAGGTAGACCGTGCCCTCGGCATCGACCTCCGCGGAGGGCAGCGGGTACTCCTTCAGCCCGCCCGCGACACGGTGGTGCGACAGGGGCGCGACGAGCACCGAACTGCTCCAGGTCGCACCGCCGTCGGTGCGCACGACCGGCTGACCGCCGCTGCCGCCCGTGTGGTCGCCGGTGGCCGCGGGCGGGCGCCACGTGCGGCCGCCGTCCGAGGACGTGGTCATCCGCAGCTCGCTCGTGTCGTTGTCGCCGTAGTGCGTGTAGCAGTTGCCGTAGAACGGGCTGGTCTCGTGGTTGTCGCACACGACCCAGTTCATGTCGGCGGACCCGGTCACCGTGGTCACCGGGTCGTCAGCACCGGCGGCGTGCCCGCCGGGCCGTCCATCGCGAGCTGGGCGTCGGTGTACGGGTCGGTGCTGATCAGGATCAGCGGGCTCCCCTGCGGCGTGGCCCGTGCCGGCGCGACGAGCGCGGCGGCCAGCACCGAGACCAGGAGGACGACGGTGGACGGTCTGCGTGACGGGTGCGGCACGGGAACGCCGCCTTTCTATCCGAGGTTCGCCGCGACCCAGTCGCGGTCGTAGACCGTGTCGCGGTAGGGCTCACCGCGGTCGGCGCACAGGAACGCGACGACCGGCGGCGGGCCGCGGTGGCTCGCGAAGTACCGGGTGATCGCCGTGTACACCCCGCCGGTCGAGGCGCCCGCGAAGATGCCGTGGTCGCGCAGCAGGGCGTGGCACCCCGCCACCTCGTCCACCTCGGACACGGTGACGACCTCGGTGATCGTCGCGTGGTCCAGCAGCGCGGGCCGGATGCTCGACCCGATGCCCGGGATGCGGCGGCGCCGCGGCGCCGCCCCGAAGATCGCCGAACCCTCGACGTCGACCGCGACCACCGTGGCCGACGCGTTGCTCTCGACGACCCGGCGGGACAGCCCGGTGACCGTCGCCCCCGACCCGACGCCCGCGAACAGGTAGTCGATCCGGTCCAGCGCCGCCACCAGCTCGCCGCCGGTCAGCTCGTAGTGCCCCCGCGCGCCGTCGGGGTTGGCGTACTGGTCGGGCCAGTACGCGGCCTCGATCTCCTTGCACAGGCGGGCGACGCGGTCCAGCCTGCTCAGCAGGAAACCACCCGCGCTGTCGGGCTCCTCGACCTTCTCCACCCGCGCGCACACCGACCGCAGCACGCGTTCGGTGGCCGTGTTGACGTTCGGGTCGAGCACCGGGACGAACGGCACACCGAGACGGCCGCAGAACATCGCGAGCGCGAGCGCGAAGTTGCCGGACGAGGACTCGACGACGGTCGTGCCGCGCGTGATGTCGCCGCGCCGCACCGCCTCCCGCAGGATCCAGTAGGCCGACCGGTCCTTCGCGCTCCCGCTCGGGTTGGTGGACTCCAGCTTGGCGAACAGCCGCGACCGCGGGTCCGGCAGGGGCACGAGCGCGGTACCGGGGAGCGTGCCCCTCGCCGCCTCGACCCGCTGCCACAACACCTCGTCCATGCGCGCTAACCCACCGCGCAGACACGGAAACCGATGTCGTAGGAGGTGTACTCGGGGTGCGAGTACACCCGCACCCACGCGGCGGTGCCACTCGGGCTGCAGTTGTTGTAGAAGGACCCGCCGCGCACCACACCGAGCTCGACGGGACCGCTGCGCAGCCGCACGGTGCGGGCGGGCTTGGTCTCGTCGTACGGGAACAGGTGCCATTTCGTGGCCGCCCACTCCCACACGTTCCCGATGACGTCGGCGAGGCCGAACGGGCCGGCCGCCGCCGGGTAGCGGCCGATGGGGGTGGTGTCGCCCACGAACATGCTGTGGTTGCACACGTCCGGCGTCGGCGGCGCGTCTCCCCACACGTACTGGCGGCCGTCCGTGCCCCGCGCCGCCATCTCCCACTCGGCCTCCGTCGGCAGCCGGGTGCCCGACCACGCGCAGTAGGCGAGGCAGTCGGGGCGGCTGACGTGCGTGACCGGGTGGTCGGCCTTGTCGGCGACATCGGTGCCGGGGCCGCGCGGCGTGCGCCACGACGCACCCTCGACCTCGGCCCACAGGTGGTCCTGGTCCGGTGTGGTGGTGTCCTCGCCACCCAGCCAGACCCAGCTGCCGCCCTTGCGCTCGGCGGTCGTCACGTACGAGGTCTCCTCGGCGAACCGCGCGAACTCGGCCACCGAGACCGGCGTCCGCGCGATCCGGAACGCGGGCACGTCGACCGTGTGGGCCGGGTACGCGGCCACGGGCCTGCCGTCGGGGCGGATCTCGTCGCAGCCCATCGTGAACGGGCCGGCCGGGATCGTCACCCAGTCCACCGCGACCGGCCGTGACCGGGCGGGTGGCGCACTCGTCAGGTCGGTCACGGCTGTGCCTGTTCCCCGGACGGCGCCTGCTGTGACGGCGCCGGGTCCGGTACGAGTTCCTCGGTCGCGCCGTAGACGACCTCGTCGTCCAGGCGCAGGATCATGTCGCGCAGTTCCTCCGGCGTGAGCGCCTTCAGTTCATCGGCGTCGACGAGCTGGGACAGGATCATGCGTCCTCCCTGACGTGGTGGGCCATCGCGTCTCGCACACTCTTCGGCCGCATGTCGGTCCACACGCGCTCGATGTGGTCGAGGCATTCCGCACGGGACCGCGGCGCGCCGACCGGGGACCAGCCGTTCGGCATGTCCCTGCCGTCGGGCCAAATCGAGTACTGCTCCTCAGCGTTGACAACGACCAGATAATTCGCTTTCTCGTCGTCGAACATCGAAATACACCTTTCCCGGGACGATCCACACCGAATTGCGGACGCACGCCGATAAACACGTGAAATACAAAGGTGCGACGAATCCGTTGACGTCGAAGTGCGACCCCGCCCACTCAAGCTAGGAGAGCCATCCGAAACTGTCAAGCGACCCCAATGAATGCGCGGGGCCGGCCACCGGTAGCCGGAGCGACGGGCGCTCGCATTGTCGATGCGCACACAACCGGCATATTTTGATGAAGTACCTCGAAACCATTCCTCAGGCGCTGGTCAAGTTCCGCCGAGCGCGGTACATGTCGAATGTGCCGGGCCCGTCATCGACGTTGGGGGTCACTGTGGACTGTGAGAGCGCCGTTCCCGAGGAGACAGAGGTCAGCTCACCCGTGCGGACCGTGCGGCTGGACGAGTTGGCGCCCGCCGACTCGCCGCGCAGCGACGGCGAGGACGAGGCGCACGTCCGGCTGCTCGCCAGCGCCGACACGCGACTGCCGCCCATCCTCGTGCACCGCGGCACGATGCGGGTCATCGACGGCATGCACCGGCTGCGTGCCGCACGTCTGCGCGGCGACGAGACCATCGAGGTCCGCTACTACGAGGGCTGCGCGGAGCTCGCGTTCGTGCTGGGGGTGCGGGCCAACGTCACCCACGGCCTGCCGTTGTCGCTGGCCGACCGCGAGGCCGCCGCGGTCCGCATCCTCGCGCTGTACCCGCAGTGGTCCGACCGCGCGATCGCCAGGGCCAGCGGCCTCGCCGCCAAGACCGTGAAGGGCATCCGCCGGTGTACAACCGGGGACCTTCCGCAATTGCACACCAGGGTCGGCCAGGACGGCCGCGTCCGCCCGGTCGACAGCGCGAGAGGACGCATACTCGCGAGCGAGGTGCTCGCGGCGAGACCCGGCGCGTCGCTGCGCGAGGTCGCGCGGGTCGCCGGGATCTCCCCGAGCACCGTGCGGGACGTGCAGCAACGCGTGCGACGCGGGGAGGACCCCGTCCCCCCGAAACGCCGCGTCCACGCACCGAGCAGGCGGCGCACGACCACATGGGACCAGACCGCCGCGCTGCAAACCCTGATGCAGGACCCATCGCTGCGGTTGTCGGCGAAGGGAAGGGAACTGCTGCGGTGGCTCCGCGTGATCGCCGTCGAGCGCCTGGAATGGCACCAGGTGGTCGACACCGTGCCCGGTCACTGCATGGAGACGGTGGCCGAAGTGGCCCGCGGCTGCGCACAGGAACTGCAGAACCTGGCGGACGAGCTGGAACGAAGGAATCCGATGGGAGACCACGCATGAGTGTTCAGCCGGACTATGTCGGAGCGGATTTCGCCGCGGCGGAGTTCGAACAACGCGCGACCCGGGTACGCGCGGTACTGCGGGAACGGGGGCTCGGCGCGCTGGTGACGACCGGGGCGGAGGACATCTATTACCTGCTGGGGCTGAACTTCCAGGGTTATTCCTCGTTTTCCCTGCTCGTGCTCCCCGCCATCGGTCCGCTGATCCTCGTGGCCAGGACGATGGAGCGGCACACCATCCAGTACCAGGCGCCGGACGTGAAACACGTCGGTTACGGCGACGACGAGGACCCGGCGCGGGCGGTGCTCGCCGCGGTGGCCGAGACCAGCGGCGACATCGGCGTGGACCGGCGGGCGATGTCGTTGCCCGTCGACATCTGGGAACGCGTGGCCGCCGGGTCCGGGCACCGGGTGTGGCGGGACGGCTCCGGTCTCCTGCCGGCGGTCCGGGCGGTCAAGTCACCCGCCGAGATCGCCCACGTGCGGGCGGCCGCCGCCATCTCGGACGCTGCGGTCGCCGCCGGTGTCGCCGCGACCCGGGCGGGTGTGTCGGAACGCTCGGTCGCCGCCGCGATCCACCACGAACTCGTCGAGCGGGGCAGCGAGTACCCGGGCTTCGCCCCGTTCGTGCGCGGCACCGACATCCTGCACCACGAGCACATCACCTGGCAGGACCGGCCGGTGCGGTCGGGGCAGGGCCTGTTGTTCGAGCTGTCCGCGAGTGTCTACCGCTACCACGCGCCTCTGACCAGGATGGTCTACGCCGACCGCCTCCCACCCGGCGTCGCGGCCGCGGCGGCGACCGCGCTGGCCGGGCTCGACGCGATCACGCGGGCGCTTCGTCCCGGCGTGCTGAGCGGCGACGTCTACACCGCGTGGGAGGACACCGTGGGTGGTCCGGGACGCCACCACTGCGGGTACCTGATCGGTGTCGCGTTCCCGCCGAGCTGGTTCGGCGGCAGCGGCATCACCGGGCTGCGCGACGGCAGCGCACTGACCGTCGCGGAGGGCATGGTCTTCCACGTGATGTCGTGGATCCTCGGCGAGAACGCGGGCCAGTACTGCCTGTCCGACACTGCCCTGGTCACCGCGACAGGGTGTGAGCTGCTGACCCGCGCTCCACGCGAACCTGTCGTGCGGCAGGCCGGATGACCCCGCCGGGCGACACCGCCGCGGGGGTGGCACCCGGCGGCGGTCACCCCCGCTCGCCCGGCCGCCACCTGGCCCACGCCGTCCGGTCCAGGTGCTCGTAGAAGAGGTCGCTCATCGGCCCGCGCCTGCCGTCGACGTGCCACGGCTTGTCCGCGCTGGAGAAGTGCACGACCTTCGGTGCGCGCACCGCGGCCGCGTACCGCTCCGGGAGCGTGTACGCCAGCCCGAGCCGCGCCGCCATCTCGATGGTGCCGACGACCATCGTGAGGATGTTCCACTCCGGCTCGAGGCGTAGCCAGTCCCCCTTCAGGATCACGTTCACCGCCTCCTCGTCCGGGTTCTCGATCTCCTCCCGGTACTTGCGGCAGTACGCCAGCGCTTCGGACATCACACCGAGCCGTCTGCACTCCGCCGGGTCCACGAGCATCACGCCCGCGTTGAAGTACGGCGTGCTCCGCGCGACGCCCATCTCGACCCACCGCCTGGCCTCCGGTTTGACGTCGAACCGCCGCATGATGGGGTCCTGGACCGCGCCGACTGCCTTGCCGTCGAGCGGGGTCCTGCGCAGTTCCCACAGGTCCGTGCGGACGATCGTGTCCGCGTCGAGCACGACGTACGGTTCGTCGTCCTCGATCAGCGACGGGATCAGCAGCTTCAGGTACGGCGTCACGCTCCAGTGCTCGAGGTCGGGCAGACCGTCGAGCAGGGACCGCGCCGTCCTGATCACCTCGACGTGGAGCCCAGGGCAGGACTCGAGCACCCTGCCCAGGACCTCGTCGGCGAAGCGTGGCGTCACGATCGTGACGGTGATGTGCTCGAGGTCGGAGGTGTGTGCCGCCAACGAGTGCAGCGACACGGCGAGCGCCATCGCGTAGTTGTCGTCGACGGTGTACACGACCCGCAGTCGTTCGGTCATGGTCGTCAGCTCCCGGTGTCCGTGTCGTCGGTGTGCGCGAGCCCGTCCCGGTAGTAGCGCAGTGCCGTGGACAGCGGGACGTTGCCACAGGCCACGAGCCGGTCGTGGAACTCCTTCAGTGCCGGGCGGCCCGTGCCCACCTCGCGCCGCCACGCGCGGATGCGTGACTTGCCGAGCGCGTACATGGCGCCGCCCGGGTCGGCGGCCACGATCACGACCTCGCGCGCCGCGCGTTCCGCCGACCACCCGCACAGCGCCATCGCCCGCGTGACCGAAGCACCGAAGGACGTTCGTCCCATGTGGACGGCGAGGAAGACGAGGAGCCGGGTCGTGGCCTCCAACGCGGACCGCAGTTGCGCGACCTCGACGAGCGGGCGGCCCTCCGCGAGCCCCCGCTCGATCGCCAGCTCCTCGACGTAGTGCCCCCACCCCTCGGTGAACGCGGGGAACCACGGCACGCAGGCCCGCAGCACGCTCGGGCCCCTGGTGACCGCTTCGATCTGGACGTAGTGACCCGGCACGGCCTCGTGGACCGCGATGACCTCGAGCATGGGGTCGTTGAGGAACCGGACGCGCACGTCACCGTGTCCGCTGTCCGGCTCCGGCACCCAGAGCACGTGCGGCGCGCGGTCTCGCGCCAGTGGCGGGGAGATGCTGAACTCCACCCTGGCGGCGCCGGTGAGCCGCGGTGCCCGGCGGACCTCCAGCGGCGTCGCGGTGTCGACGGACACCACGTCGGCGCGGGCCCAGAACTCCCGCAGCCTGGCGATGGTCGCGGTGAGGACGTCCGGCACGGGCGCGGCGGAGACCTCCGCACGCAGCAGGTCGAACGCCTCGCCGCGACCGGACACGCCGAGCCGGGCCGCGAGGGCGTCGAGCCGGGCGACCAGCGCGGCAACCTCGGTCTCGGCGTGGTCGAGCAGTTCCTCCGCCTGCTGGTCGACGCCCTGCGTCACCTGGAGGAACTCGTCGAGCAACTCGGGGCCGTACAACAGGTTCGCGGGCTCGGCGGCCGCCACCGCTTCCGCGTACCGCCTGCACGCCGCCGCGGCCTCGGCGGCGGCCACCGCGATGCCGTCCTCCGCGTATCCGGAGTGGTCGCGCGCCACCACGCGGCCGACGTCCTCGAGTCGTGCCGCCTGCGCGCGGGCGTACTCGATCCCGATGAGCCGTTCACCGGCCGGGAGGCGGTCGGCGACCGTGCCGGCGGCCTGTTCGAGGAAACGTGGCAGGCCGGCCAGTTGTGCGCGCAGCGCGGCCATGCGGTCGACGAGCGACGGGTGCCCGGCGTCGGGAAGACCGGGCACGTCCGTGGCGCCGAGCCACGTCAGCGGGCCCGGCCAGGCGCGGCCGAGCGCGGCGGCGGGGAACCGTTCGCTGCCGAGGACGTGGACGGCCGCGTCCAGGTCGGCACGCAGCTCGGGGTCGGCCGTGGCTGGCAGCGCGGCCAGCTCGGCACGCGCGGTGGCCAGCAGGTCGTCGAGCGCACCGACCGGGTGCGGACCCACCTCGGGCAGCACACCGTCGAACTCGTGGCTGCCCGCCCGCCTGGCGACGTGGGGGTGGTGGGAGAAGATGTGATCCACCACTGAGGACACCGCGGCGTTCGCGGTCCCGATGTCGGCCTGTGTGCTCATGGGACACTCGCCCTCCTTTCCTGTGACGACCGCAGGGCAGGGGCAGAGAGAACGAATTGACCGGCTATCCCCCATTGTGCCGAGGAGTTCCCCCTCGCCATTTCTTGACGAGTTCCCGGCAACGATCTCCAGCCAAGTTATGCGGACCACTACCGAGTGTCAAGGGCCGTATCGGGGTTCCAGAAAAGGCAAACACATGAGCAGGAATGCGCGAACCGGAACTGGGGACATTACCCAGTCGAACACTCGTTGACCTGCTTCGGGCAATCGGCCAGAATGGGTGACCCGGCGCACGCGTGAAAGCGCCTGACCGGGGTACGTGGCGGGCAGCGCCGATCCCGAGGCGCAGGCGCGGGAGGTGCTGCTGCGGGACTCCGAGGTGCGCACCGAGGTCCCCGGCGCCGCGCCCGACACCGTCGCCGGTGTCCTGCTACCGCTTGATCTCCCGATCGACCCGGACTGCCGCTCTCAGCTCCCGGGAAGATCTTCATGCCCACCTCACGACAGCCGACTCCTCCGCACCCAGCCGTCACCGCGGTCCGTCCAAGTCAGTGCTCCGCGCCCTGACGGAGCGGGTAGCCCGAGGTTGTCGCCGGCCGCGGCCCAGCTCGCCAGTAGGCGCAGGGCGTCCTGCGTGGGCGATCCGGGCTCGGTGGTGTAGGTGAGAAGGCTCTGGCCGGAGTCGGCGGGCAGCGCCAAGGAGTTTGACGCCGCTGGTGTGGATGCGGACGTTGTGCGCGGCCAGCGGCGGCGGAACTCATCGCCGCGGGTGGAGAGCGCGATGGGCAGCGCCGTACCCGCCACTGTGTGATAGCCGCGGAGTTGGTCGAAGGCGAAGCCGATTTCTACCAGGGCCAGGCAGACGGCCGGCCACCGTCGACGTACGACCAGTGAAGGCACTCCAGGGCGATCACGACGACGCCCCGTTCCCGCACGCCAGAAGCTCACGCAGGAAGTCACGGACCGGTTCGATCGCCACGCCCGTGCCGTCGAGCACGACCCACGGCAGATCCGCCGCGCCAGTTGGCCGAACCGAGCCGCTGCGCGCGACAACGAGCTCCGCGACAGAACGACCGCCGCCTCATCTTCTACGTCCAGTGCCGTCGATGCCGCTCCTCACGGTCGAGCGAGAGGACATCAGCGTCAGCGCCATCACCGTGCGCTCGGGGGGACGATACGCCAGTAGTGCGGTCAACAAGACAAGCCAGAATGTTGCATCAGGCCAGGATCGAACAGGGCATGCGGGTACTGGAGGTCGGGTCTGGTTGTTGTCAGCCGAGCTGCTCAACCGCGCTTTGAAGCGGCATCGGTCACAAGCTGCCACATTTCATGGTTCCCGCATTCTGCCGTGATCTCAGCCGTCGCCTGTGCCGCGGCGAAGAAGTCGTCGGCCAGCGGCGAGGTGCGCGACGCCGCCATCGCGACGAATACCTGGTCGGGCGCCAGGTCCGGGACGGGCACGTAGCTGATGTCCGGGCGTGAGAAGAACACGGTCTCCGAACGCCCCACGAACGAGATGCCACGGCCGGCCGCGACGTGCTCGAGCTTCTCCTCCACTCCGCGCACCCGGAGCCCGGAGTCGGGGTGCGGGCGCCTGGTGGGCTGCGTGCTCGCGTCGGCATGCCAGATCAGCGGCTCACCGGCCAGGTCAGCCTCGGTGACCTCATCCTTGCCGGCCAGTCGGTGATCGGCGGGCAGCACCACCATGAGGGGCTCGGTGTAGAGCGGAGTCAGGCGCAGGCCGGCCTCGTCGATGGGCAGCCGCACGTAGCCGACGTCGACGCGGCCGTCGAGCAGCATCGGGGCCTGGTCGTCCCATTCCATTCGCTGCACGTCCACGACTACGTCCGGATGCCGGTCCTCGAACACCCGCGTTGCCGGGATGACCGGGATGCCGGCCCGAAAGCCGACCACCAGCCGCTGGCCGCCGCGTTCTGCCACGGACACCCGGCGCCGGACCGCGTGCGCGGAGGCGAGCAGCGGACCGGCGTCGTCCAGCAGCTGTCGGCCCGCGTCAGTCAGCGTCACGCCGTGGCTGTCCCTGGTGAACAGGGAGGCGCCGAGATCCCGTTCCAGCGCGCGGATCTGCCGGCTGAGCGCCGGCTGCGCGATGTGCAGCTCATCGGCGGCGCGGCCGAAGTGCAGCCTGTCGGCGACGGCGACGAAGTAGCGCAGCTTGCGCAGGTCCAGATCCATGGGGCCTCCCGGTCCGGCAATGCCTCGAAGGTATCACCACGGCTGAAACAGGTCTTGGACACCCGCTCAGGCCGGTGGCATCGTTCGTGGGGCCGAGAGAACTCGGTACAAGAATTCGGGATCGGTATTTGATAGCAGGGCCCAAAACCGGGATGAGCACATCAAGAATCGGGCCTCTTCCGTTCCTGTCTCAGAAACCCATAAATTCAAAGGTGTGATCGTGGGAAAGCTCGATGGCAAGGTAGCGGTGATCACCGGTGGATCTACCGGTATGGCACTGGCCGGCGCCAAACTGTTCGTCGAGGAAGGAGCGCACGTCTTCATCCAGGCCCGGCGGCAGGAAGCGCTGGACGACGCCGTCAAGCTGATCGGCCGCAACGTCACCGCCGTTCAGGGTGACGCGGCCGAACTGGGTGACCTGGAGCGCTTGTACGACACCGTCAAGCGGGAAAAGGGCTCGATCGACGTGCTGTGGGCCAGCGCCGGGATGGGCGAACCCGCCGTCCTCGGCGAGATCACCGAGGAACAGTTCCACCGCGCCTTCTGGCTCAACGCGCGCGGCACCCTGTTCACCGTGCAGAAAGCACTGCCGCTGATCAACGACAACGGCTCGATCTTCATGACCGGATCCAGCGCCTCCCTCGGCGCCTTCCCCGGCTGGAGCCTCTACGCGGGAAGCAAAGCCGTCCAGCAGGCCTGGGCCCGCGTCTGGCTCAACGAACTGCGCGACCGCAAGATCCGGGTCAACGTCCTCACCCCCGGCCAGGTCGCCACCGCCAAACAGGAAGAACTGTTCGACGAGGCAACCAAGGCCGCATTCGAATCCCTCATCCCCCGCGGAAAGATGGGCCGCCCCGAAGAAATCGCCACCGTCGCCCTGTTCCTCGCCTCCGACGACTCCAGCTACGTCAACGGCCTGGAACTTGTCACCGACGGCGGCACCACCGCCATCTGAACCACACATCAGATCACGGGACGCCCTCGTCCCATGTCCCTGACCTGACCCTCCTGGGAATGGCGGCAGGTTCACGCATCCCAATCCACCGGCGGAAGACGAGCCGGAAATGTCAGGAAAGCGCGGCGGTGGCCGGGAACGTGACGGCCGACGCCCTGCGCCTGCCCCGGCACGAACGAGACAGAGCGACACCTCGAGAAACTGGAAGAGAGCACACCTCATGAGCAGCATCACCCTCATCGGTACGGGGAACATGGCCCGTGCCATCGGCACGCTCGCGGTGGCGGGCGGCAACACCGTCGAGGTCGTGGGACGCGATCAGTCCAAGGCCGATGATCTGGCCAAGGCTCTGGGCGGCGGCGCGACGACGGGCAAGTGGGGCGCCGTCCCGGCTGGCGACATCGTCATCACGGCCCTGTTGTACGACGGTGTCGTTCCGGTCGTCGCCGAGTACGGAGACGCCCTCGCGGACAAGGTCATCGTCGACATCAGCAACCCCTTCAACGCCACGTTCGACGGACTGGCCCACAGCGAGGAGACCTCGATCGCGCAGGAAGTCGCCAAGGTGGCCCCGGCCGGCGCCAGCGTGGTGAAGGCATTCAACACCATCTTCCGCAATGTCCTGGAGAATGGCCGGCCCAACGTCTTCATCGCTGGCGACGATGCTCAGGCCAAGGCGGGCGTGTCGGCATTCATCGAAAGCCTCGAGCTGCGCCCGCTGGACGTCGGCGGCCTGAAAATGGCGCACTGGCTGGAAGGAATGGGCGTGGTCACGATGGGCCTCGCCGGCAACGGGGTCGGCCACTGGGACTTCGCCCTCGGCGTCAACGAATTTACCGGCTGAACCCCGTGGCCGAGCAGTCGGCGAACAGGGGTGCCGGACGCCCTGACAATGGTTGATGGACCACCGACTCGCTGATGTCGGACATCAATGTTGGCGAAAGATCCTGTCAAAGGAGACATCTCGCGATGAAGCTCGGGTTCGTGATTCCCATTGCCGGGCCCGCCGTCAGCAGTGCTGCTGGCCTGAGTGAATTCAGCCGCGGACTCGAGGACGGCCGCTGCGGGGTCGGCTGGCTCGGGGTCGACGGGCCGGCGCCCGCCCCTTCGGCCAACAGTCAGGACGAGGGCGCCGACCGCCTGTGGTCGATCGCGCGTCGAGCGGCGGAGGACGCCGGCCGCGATCCCGACGCACTGAAGACGGCCATGCGGATCAACCTCGAACCGGGCACGTCCGTCGACTCGGTCGCGGACAAGTTGCAGCGGTACGCCGAGGCCGGTGTTGACGAGGCGTACTTCGATGCCTTCCGCGATGTTCACCAGCCTTGACCAGCTGCTCGACTTCGCCGGCCAGGTGATCGCGCGTACCGGCCGGTTGTGACCGCCGAAGAAACGGCCACCTGAGGAACGACCCCCCAAGGAAGAGAGCACTCACCATGAGCAGCATCAGTTTCATCGGCCTCGGGGGCATGGCCCACGCCATCGCCGCACGCGCGGTCGCGGGCGGCAACTCCGTCGAACTCATCGGTCGCGACCCGGCCAAGGCCAAGGGCCTGGCCGCCGAACTCGGCACCGGAACCACGGCGGGGACCTTCGGCACGGTCCCTGTGGGCGACATCGTCGTCCTCGCCGTGCCGTACACCAGCGCTGTGCCGGTCGTCGCCCGGTACGGGGATGCACTGGCCGGCAAGATCATCATCGACATCTCCAACACCTTCGACGCCGACGCCACCGGCCTGCTCACTCCTGAGGGCACGTCAGGTGCGCAGGAGATCGCCAAGGCGGCCCCGGCGAGCGCGTACGTCGTGAAGGCGTTCAACACCGTCTTCGGCCACGTCCTGGTCCAGGAGCGTCCGTTGGACGTGTTCTTCGCCGGAGATGACGCGGGCGCCAAGGCGAGCGTGTCGGTGTTCATCGAGAGCCTCGGACTGCGTCCCCTCGACGTCGGCGGCCTGGAGATGGCTCGCTGGCTGGAAGGGGTCGGGCCGCTGCTGATGGGCCTGGCCCGCCACGGCGCGGGAACCTTCGACGTCGCCCTCGGCGTCGACTTCCCCGCCTGAGCGCACCCCACACCACCAATTCTTCCGCCGCATCACTCACAAGGAGCAGTCGCGTGCGCGTCTTCGTCACTGGCGGGACCGGCCATTCCGGTTCGTACATCATTCCCGAGCTCGTCACCGCCGGGCACGAGGTCACCGGCCTGGCCCGGTCGGACACAGCCGCGGCGGCGCTCTCCGCGCTCGGCGCGAAGGTCCGCCGCGGCGACCTCCAGGACCTCGACGGACTCAAGGAGGCGGCGGCAGACTCGGACGGCGTCATCCACGTCGCGCACAGGCAAGACCTGCTTCCGTCCGGCGGGATCGACGCCGTGGCCGCCGCGGAGATCCCGATCATGCTCGCGTACGGCGAGGCGCTCGCGGGAACCGGGAAGCCGTTGGTCGCGGCGGGGAGCATCGGCTCGCCCGGGACCGGGCGGGACCTGGGCCGACCGGCCACCGAGGAGGACCCGGCCCTTCCCGTCGGTGATGAGCACAAGGGAACCCTGCGGGCTCGTAACGTCGTGGAGACCGCCGTCATCGGCCTCGCCGAGCGGGGAGTGCGGTCTTCGGTTGTGCGGATTGCCAATATCGCGCACAGCACGACCGATCGTGCCGGCTTCCTCCCCACGCTGATCGCCCTGGCGAAGGAGAAGGGCTTCGCCGGTTACCCCGGCGACGGCGCGAACCTGTGGAACGCCGTGCACGTCCGCGATGGGGCCGCCTTGTTCCGCATGGCGCTGGAGAAGGGCCCTGCCGGCAACTACTGGCACGCAGTTGAGGACGGGGGCATTCCGTTCCGCGAGATCGCCGCGGCCATCGGCAGCCGCCTGGGTCTGCCCGCCGTGAGCGTGCCCCTGGACGAACTGATGCTGCCGGGAAATTTCGGGTTCCTCGCGAACGTAGCCACGCAGAGCTACCCGACGTCCAACCTCATCACCCGCCGGACCCTCGGCTGGGAACCCGGCCAGCCCGGCCTCCTCGCCGATCTGGACAACGGCCACTACTTCTCCGCCGACTGAACAACGTATTGTGAACACCATCTGCGGGAGCGCTCCCATATAGTTGCGGATAGTGCTGATAATCCGTCACGTTCAAGCTGCGGTCACGCGTCGACCGCACTCTGGAACGGGGTGGGTCCGGGGGCTGGTATCCAGGTTGTGAGGAGTGCTGCGGGCGAGTTCTGCCGAACGCGCTACCTGCGAGTGTCAACCGTGCGGTGATAATTCCGGACGGGCGAATCCATATTTGTCGATGTACTCCGCGGCGCTCCCGCCGCGGACTCTCACAAAGGAGTCATCGTGCGTCTGGTATGGCAGCTCTTGGCGGTTGCGGCGGTCTGGATCCTTGGCAATCTGGGCACGGCTGCGGTGAAGGACAACCCCTGGCTGGCGCTCGTCGCTGGCCTGCTGACGGCTGTCGTCGCGGTCCTGGTCTACGGCTGGGTGGTGCGGCGAACCGAGCACCGGGCCCCCGTCGAGGTGTCGCTGAAGGGAGCAGGTGCCGGAATCAGCTGGGGCACGCTGCTCGGCATCGCGCTGTTCGGGGCAGTCATCGCGAACATCGCCTTCTTCGGTGACTACACGATCAACGGCCTGGGCACGCCGGCGAGCGCCGTCGCCCTGCTCGGTGTCATGGCGGGTGCCGCCGTGACCGAGGAGCTGGTCTTCCGCGGTGTCCTGTTCCGGAACGTCGAGCGCTGGACCGGAACCTGGATCGCGCTCGCGCTGACCGGCTCGCTGTTCGGCCTGATCCACCTGCTCAACGCAAACGCCACCCTGTGGGGTGCCATCGCTATCGCCATCGAGGCAGGTGGGATGCTGACCGCCGCGTACATCGCCACCCGCAAGCTGTGGGTGCCGATCGGTCTGCACTTCGGCTGGAACATCGCCGCGAGCGCCATCTTCAGCACCGAGGTGTCCGGCAGCAACACCGCGCAGGGCCTGCTGGACGCGACGATGTCGGGTCCCGCGCTGGTCACGGGCGGCGACTTCGGACCGGAGGGCAGTATCTACGCGGTGGTGTTCGGCGTGCTGGCCACCGGCGTGTTCATGTGGCTGGCCTACCGGCATGGCCACGTGGTCCCCGTCCGTCGCTCGGCCCGTTCGGACGTGGCCGCCAGCCTCTCCCGGTGACCAAACTCCGGCGGGGTCCTGGACCGGTGGCGACAGCTCGACGTCACGCCCGGGATCTGCCGATCGCACTCCCGCCGAAACGCCTGCGACAAACGGCGAGGCTCCGCAGACATGACGTCCCTGCCGATCGTCCTGACCCACGGCTGGCCCAGCACTTTCCTGGAGCTCACCGACCTCGCCCGGCGTCTCGCGGAGCCGTCGAAGCACGGCGGCGACGCGTCCGACGCGTTCACGGTCGTCGTCCCCTCGCTGCCCGGCTACGCGTTCTCGCCGCGACGTCTGGCCCTCCCGCCGACGCTCCAGACTCACCAGGTCTGGCACCGGCTCATGCGGGACGAGCTCGGCTTCGACCGGTACGCCGCCCACGGCGGCTCCACGCTGAAGAAGCCGTCGGTGACGTCGCTGAGGTCCGCGCCGCGGAGGTCCGCACCGTGCAGGTCTATTCCCGGTAATGCCCCGCCGGGAAAGTGGTTCCGCGAAGCTCGGCGCCGGGAACGAGTCGGCCGCGGAAGTCATCGGTCTCCATGGGTCGAGCATGACACTGTCCGGTCGTGCTGGGAATTGGCGACGTGGAGGCCGGTCGGAGGAACATTCCGCCCGGCTCGCCTGGCCCCGGCCGACGGAACCCCCTCACGGCACCATCGCCACCCACCGAGAGTGTGTCGGTTCGATTCTTTCGGCCGATTGAACGCCGGGCGCCGCGCTGTGACACTCGGGGGATTGTCCGTGAAGTTCGCGGGGAATTCATGGGGCTGCGTTCGTGACCGACGGGCTGTTCCAGGGCGTGGCCATGAGTTTCGCCAAGGAGGGTTCTGTCGATGAGAAAAAACAGGAGCCGGTTCGTCTCTGCGGTGATCACGCTGGTCATGGCCGCCGCGACAGCGGTGGTGGCGCCGACGGTCAGCACGGCCGATACCGAGCTGTTGTCGTGCACCGGCACCGGCACCAACACCTACCAGCCCGGTGTCACCCTCCAACCGAGGACCGTCGCGGTCTCCTCCAGCGCCCACTACGAACCCTGCGTCTCGACTGGTTCACCGGCGATCACCTCCGGCGGCTACCAGGCGAACGCGACCAGCGTCGTGTCCTGCCTCGCCGGCAGCTTCGCCATCACGGTCACCATCACCTGGAACACCGGCGAGACCACCACCGTGACCGCCATAGGCATCATCGCCCAACGGCCCGCCAACGAGGTCGTCGTGGTCTACCAGGGAACGGTGACCGCGGGCAGGTTCACCGGCGCCACCGTCGTCATGACCGCCGCCCTGCTCAACACGACACCCGCGCAATGTCTCACCCCACAAGGCGTCACCGCGACCAACGGCCCCGCCACGATCGTCATCACCCAGTTGACTTGACCGGCACCAACGCGGCCGGGCAGACAGGTAGGCGGTGGGGTCCGTCGATTCCGCACGGACTCTGACGCCCACCGGAACCGGCAGGGACCGGGGTCGGCCTGGAGCACCCAGCGACATCAATCGAGCAGGACGTCGACCTCGTGTTCACCGCCACGAACGCGGGCGCGGACAAACCACAGGAAAGATCATCGAACGGCTGCTCGGCGAGCACCTCGGCATCTCCGTGATGACCGCCCGCAGACACCGGCGACCATGGCGGCGCTGATGGCCGGGCACGACATCGTGGTCGTGCCGTCGCACAGTCCGTCGACACGCTTCTCGCCGTTTCGCCCGACCGCAGGCGGTTCCGCCCGCGACCATCCTCCGGCAACTCGAGGAACTGATCTGGCACCATCAGCCGGCAACGCCGCGGTCCCGACCCTCGTCGACCGCTGACGAGCACACACCACGCTCAGGCCAGGTCGGGCCGAGTGCGCCAGACCAGGGTCAGGGCTTGCATGCCTTGTTCGGCCAGCTGGACAGCTCTGGGGGAACCGACGGGGCCCAACTGCCCCAGACCGGCGACGCCGTGCAACATCCCCCGGGCGAGCTCGCAGGTCTGCAAAGGATCACGCACGGCGATGCCCTGGTTCGCGGCCCACGTGGCCACCAATCCGACGACCAGTTCGATCACGGGGGTGGCGGCCCGGAAACGTTCTTCGGCATCGACGAAGGTGTCGTTCATCAACCGGTACAGGTGCGGGCTGCCGGCGGCGAACGCCACATAGCACCGCGCGGCCTCGATCAGTCGAAGGTCGCTGTCGGTCACATCGCGAACCGCCTCGGCCATCCGCAGGCGCAGACGCTCGTGGCCGATCTCGACCAGGGCCAGCAACAAGGCGTCCCTGTTCACGAAATGCTGGTAGACCATCGGCGCCGTCTACTCAACCTCGCTGGCGATGCGCCGGACGGTCAGGGCGGCGACACCCTCCCGCTCCAGTACCTCCAAAGCGACTGTGACGAGACGGTTGATACCGCGATGTGAACAGTTGGGGTGCGGCCGAGCCCACCCGCCGTGACGTCACGTCCCAGACCACACGGGGTTGCAGTTCACCACGCAGGAAACCAAGCGGCGTGTTCTGGAGCTGTACGAGGGCGTCAACCTGTTCACGGTCGTGCCGCATGCCACGACCTCACCGGGAACAACGGGCCACGACCCTGCGATCAGCGCTGGTCGGGAGCAGATTTCCGCAGCACACGCGGTGACTCAGGCAACCAGGGAGGCGTGCGCGGCGACGACCTGCCAGCCCGCCGGGGTGTTGGCCCACGTCCGGGTGTAGCGCATCCGGACAGCGAAGGGCTGTCCGCCGACGGTGCCCGCCACCGAGCCAAGGAACCAGGTGACCCCGAGGTGCGGCCCGGCCAGCACGCGCAGATCCTCCTCCTCGACGCTGGTCAGGACCTGCTGCCCGGACCGGTGAGCCGCCAGGTCGTCCTCCTTCGTGAGCAAGGACCCGTCCGGCCCGGTGAACAGCACGTCGTCGGCGAGCAACTCAATCAGTACCGGCACGTCCGAGGCCAACTGCGCGGCCTGCAAACGGCGCTCAGCAGTTCTCAGAGACGCGACGGGGTCGTCCATGTTCATCACCCGCTCCACTGTGCCGCACCCCAGCCGCCGGGGCGCGGCGTTCTGCCGAAAGCAGCAAGGACCGGCTCGAGAACACAAACCTCGAGAGGCGTGACCTGTGCGAGATTGTGCGAAACCTCCTCACGACCTTGCGGTGCTCGATGCCGAGGCCAATGACCAGCACACCTGGGTAACCACATCTGGCTAGGCCCCTTACACCTGAGCAAAACGTGCGTTGAGCTTCCCCCGTTGCCCGGACACCTTGGCGTTGCCCCGGGACAACTCGCGGCTGATCGTGGACGGCGCGCGACCCAGCACACGAGCGATCTCGCGGACACCCCCGCCAGCGGCCCGCCGACAGCTGATCTCCTCCCGCTCCGCGAAAGACAACCGTGCGGTCAATTCCCCGGCAACAGGCACAGCCTCAGGCATCACACCACCAGCCTGGCGGAACCACCGCCACGCCACCGCCTTCGACACACCGGCCCCACACGCGGCGTGCTCAACCACCTCACCAGCACGAATCCCAGATCAGAACCGACGCCGAACCTCGACCGGCAACCCAGGACGACCCCTCATCACGCCTCACCTCACGAACAGGTGTTGCACCGACCGGGTGAATCCGCCCCTCACCTGAAGTCCTGCTCAGCCATGGCGAAGAGGATCGAAGCAGTCGTGACCACACCTTCTCCCCAGGGCGGCCTGCCGAGGAACCGGAAATTCCGCCCGAGCAGATCGGAGACCTTTGCCGCAGCTGAATCGCCGATCGGGGTGCGGTGCCGACGGTGCCGACGGTGCAGCCGCAGCCCGGACAAACGATCCCGCGCATCCTGGCGACGCGTTTGTGGTTGACCAGGTGCCCGGCCTCACGCAACTGGGCGGTGACACGCGGGACGCCGCAGGTGCCGGCCGAGTCGCGGTGGATCACGCGGATCCGGGCGGCCAGACAGTCGTCGCCGGCGGCACGGGCCGCTTGCCGGCGGCCAGGTCGCCGTGTACGAGGTCCCCTACATGGGTGACGACGTGATGGTGAAGCACTGGTCGGAGTACGTCGACCGGTTGACCGCAGCCCTCGCGGACGACCGGCGTGCGGACGCGATCGCCCTGTTCATGTGGCTCGCAGGCTCGTCCGACGACGACATCGCCGCGGCGCGTGGCTCCTCGTTCTGGCCCGGTCTGCTGGCGCTCTCCCCCACCCTCGCCCACGACGCGGCCTGCCTCGGTGCCGGGCCGCCGCCCGTCGCCCGGCTGGCCGCCATCACGCAGCCGACTCTGGTGGCGACCGGCGGGGTTCCTGATCCGCACATGGGTGGGCTGCGACCCGGGTTCTTCGACCAGGCAGCCGACGCGATCGTGGCCGCGCTCCCCAACGGCGAACGCCGGGTCGTCGAGGGCCAGTCGCACGTCGCCGACCCGTTGGCGTTCGCGGTCGTGCTCGCGCGGTTCTTCACCCCATGAACCCTCGCTCGGTTCGTTCCCCGGCCAGTGCCCGGACCCGTTCGATGGGTGCGCAGGGTTCGCAGGTCCACAGCCGTGTCACCCCGTCGGCGTGGGCGCTGACCAGGCGCTGCGCGTCGCGGCCGTAGGTGACCGACGGCGCCATCGGCCCGCTCCAGCGCATGACGACCGGCGCCTGACCCGCGCCGACGGGCCAGAACCTGACCGTCTTGTCGCTGCCCGTGCTCGCGACCCACCGGCCGTCCGGGCTGTACGCCACGTCCCACACCTCACCCTCGTGCCCACGCAGGACGACAGGCGGCCTGGCGGCGTCCCACAGCAGCACCGTCCCGTCCTGTGCCCCGGCGACGATCCGGGTGCCGTCCCGGCTGAACTCCGCGTTCCGCATGCTCCGGTCCGCGTCCAGCACCCGTCGCAGCGCACCCGTCCTGGTGTCCCAGACACGCAGGGTGCCGTCGTCGGACGCGCTCACCAGCCGCCTTCCGTCGGCGCTGAACGCCGTGCGGCGCACGAAATGCCGGTGACCGCGCAGCACCGTTGGCCGGGTGGACTCGCCGACCCGCCACAGGCGCGGGAACCCGTCCGGGCCGGAGCCCGACACCAGAAGGCCGTCCGGGCTCAGCGCCACTCCCAGCGCGTCCGGGCTCGACGGTTGGCTGAACAGCACCCTGCCGCTCCCGGTGTCCCACACCCGGATGACCCAGTCCTCGGCGAGCGCGGCGGCCCGGCGGCCGTCGGCGCTGACGGCGACACCGAGCACCGTGGCCGGACCGCCCCGGAGGACCGTCGGTGCCTCGTCGGACGCGGTACGCCAGACCCGCACGGTCCCGTCGTAGCCGCCGCTGACCACGGTCTTCTCGTCCGGGGTGACGGCCGTGTCCATCGCGGGACCCCAATGGCCGTCGGGCAGCGCGAGCACCTCGCCGCCTGCGGGATCCCACACGCGCAGGGTGCCGTCGACCCCGGCGCTGATCAGGCGTGTGCCGTCGGGGGCGAACCGCACCCCCGCGACCCCGCCCTCGTGCCCGCGCAGCACGAACGGGTCGGTGCGCGCGGTCGTGTCCCAGAGCCGGAGCGCACCGTCACCGCCGCCGGTCACGATCGAACGGCCGTCCGGTCCGAACGCCACCGACGTGAGTTCGCTGGTCTGGCTGTCGAACACCGTCGGCGGCCCCTCGCCGCCGAGCTGCCATACCCGCAGCGAGCCGTCCCGGCCCGCGCTGGCCAGCTGACCGTCGTGGCTGAAGGCCAGCGCCTTCACGTGGTGGGTGTGGCCGGTCAGCACCTCGGGCCCGGCCGTCGTCGCGACCGGCCAGACGCGGATCACCCGGTCGTCCCCGCCGACCGCGAGCCGCTGCCCGCTCGGGTCGAACGCCAGGCTCAGCACCCGGCCGGGCACGGTGAGCACCCTCGGCGCGGTGGCCGCCGGCGCCCACAGGCGAACCGTGCCGTCGTCACCACCGGTCGCCAGCTGCCCGGACGGGCCGAACGCCACGGCGTTCACGTTCCCGGTGTGGCCGGGGAAGGTGCGCTGCCGGGCACCGGAACCGACGTCCCACACCGTGGCCGCGCCATCCGAACCCACGGTGGCCAGCAGCCGGTCGTCGGGGCTGAAGTCGACCCCGGCGACCGGGCCGCCGGTGGTCAGGACCGTCGGTTTCCTGCCGAGCACGTCCCCGTCGCGATCCCAGATCCGGACCGTGCCGTCGAAGCCGGCACTCGCCAGCTTGGCGCCGCTGGCACTCACGTCGAGGCCGGAGAGGTCGCCCTGGCCGGTGTCCAGCCCGACGCGGCCCCGGGAGTCGGCCACCGCCTGGCGCAGCACCGCCGCCGCCTCCGCCGACGGCGACGTGTCGAACGCCTTCATGGCCAGTGACAGCCCGAGTTCCGGCTGCCTGGCCAGTTCGGCGCGGGCGGTGGCCACCTGCCTGCGGTGCTCGGCCAGATCGCGTTCGGCCGCCACCCGGCCCGCCTGCACGACGGCCAGCCCGGCGAGGAGGCTGACCACCACCAGCGCACAGCTCAGGCTCATGACGAGCACGTTCCTGCGACGCCGTGCGGCCGCCTGCTCACGGCGCGCCCCGGCCCTGCCGGCTTCGAGGAACGCCTGCTCACGGTCGTTGAGCACGGTGTCGGGTCGCCGTTCCCATGCGGACAGCCGGGCACCGCGGTAGAGCAGTCCCGGGTCCCGCTCGTGGCTGTCCCAGTCGGCTGCGGCCTCGGTCAGCCGCCGGTGCAGGTGCAGTGCTTCGCGGTCCTCCGTCAGCCACTCGCGCAGCCGGGGCCAGGAGCCGATCAGTGCCTCGTGGGCGATCTCGACGGTGTCACGGTCGAGGGTGAGCAGCCGCGCGGCCGCGAGTCGTTCCAGTACCAGGGCGAGATCCGCGTCCTGGCTGTCGAGTTCGGCGCGGGTGACACGGCGTTTGGTGTCCTCGGTGCCCTCACCCAGCGCGGTCAGCCGCAGGAACAACGCGGCCGCCACCTGCTGCTGACGGGGTTCGAACGAGTCGTACACCGCTTCCGCGGTCTGCCGCAGGGCACCGTCGATGCCACCGGCCGCCTGGAAACCTGCCAGTGACAGGGAGTTCCCTCTGCGCCGCAGCCAGGTTTCGCGGAGCGCGTGGGAAAGCAGTGGCAGGACACCGGTCTCGCCGTCGGCGTGGGTGCACAGGGTGGCCTGCAAAGCGGATTCCACCGAGCAGCCGACGCGCGTCGCGGGTTTCGTGATCGCGTCGCGCAGTTCCTGTCCCGACATCGGGCCGACCACCACCTGGTGGTTCTGCAGCACCTCGACCAGTTCCGGGTACCGGCTGCAGCGGCCGTAGAAGTCGGCGCGAATCCCCAGGACGATCCGCACCCGGCTGTTCTCCTCGGCCGCCGCGGTCACGAGCGACTCGATGAACCGGGAGCGTTCCCGCTGGTCGCGGCAGAGCGTGAAGACTTCCTCGAACTGGTCGACGACGATGATCACCTCGGCGTCGTCCGGCCGGTTGCTGAGCGCCTGCCGCACCAGCCGGTGCAGACCACGCGGCCCCTCGGCCAGTTCGCCGGCCAGCATGGCCGGGCCCGCGCCGAGCGGGGCGGCGAACTGGATCGCACATTCCTCGACCGGGTGCTGCCCCGGCGTCATCGTGATGACGACCGACTCCCCGGCCCGCAGTTGCGGCAGCAACCCCGCCCGCAGCAGCGAACTCTTCCCCGCACCCGAGGCGCCGACCACGGCGACGAGCCGATGTGCACGGACCCGTTTGCTCAGCTTGTCGACGAGATCCTGCCTGCCGAAGAACAGGTCCGCGTCACGTTCCTGGAACGCGCTCAAACCCACATAAGGCGCCCGCGCGTCCGGGTCGGGCGGCTCAGGTTCCTTCTGCCGGGCGATGTCGGCGGCGACCTCGTGCCAGCGTTGTTCCCATTCCCCGGCATCACCGTCACAGGCACGGACATAAGCCAGCGTGATCGCCAGGCTGGGCAGTTTCTGCCCACCCGCCGCCGCCGACAACGCCGAAGCGGACACATGCGCCCGCGCGCCGAGCTCCCGGTACGACGGCTGCCCGGCCTTGGCCCGCAACCTCCGAAGATCCCCCGCGAACCGCCGTAGTACGTCGTCCTCGTCGCCCAATGGGCGTTCCCCACGCGGCAATGCGCTACCCCCGTCCCCCACTGCGATTGTGCACGATCCGTTGTGCACCGTCCAGCGACCGATCGTGCACAACGGATCCGCGCTAGACACAGCAGGTACACGACCGAAAGGGAGCGATTGTGCGCAAGATTCTCGTGTTGCTGGCCGGGGTCATCACGGCGGCCAGCCTGATCAGCGGAGGCGGTGTGGCCACCGCGGACACCCTCACCGTCCAGGGCTGCTACGACAACGCGAAGCCCTACAACAAGTACATGGACGAGGCGTACGCGCCCAGCGGATTCCCCAGAAACTGGTTCACAACGACGTCGAACTGCGGCGACATCAACATCCTCACTGCCGCACAACGAAACGTAAAGGTCTGTTTTCTCCCCTCTCAGGGTGGGATGTCTTGCCAACTTAAGTGGACATTGACCAAACCCAGCGCCTGGACCGTGGTCGCCACCGGCGTGAAAGACGGCACACGATTCGGATTCCAGTTCAGCACCGCCGGCGCCAACAGCGGTCACTACGCAGCCTGATCACCTGATCGCCGACGGCCGCCGCCTTCCTGGGGGAGGCGGCGGCCGTGTGCTTTGGGTATGAGGGGAGATGTACGGGCGGCGACTAGCTTGAGTTTAACGTGCTGGGCCTGATGGCTGACCCCTGTAGATCATGGACGAAGCCCTTGGTTGATCATTCCTCTGCGACAGAAGGACGACCACGACCAAGGGCTTCTGTTGATCAGTGTGCACGACACCGGCTCTGCCGGTGTGTCCGGGGACCTCACCCGCTTCCGCCAGGAGCTTTACCGGTGCTTGTCCAGGCGGGGAGATGCGTTGTTCGAGCTGGTCGATGCGGTGTTGTGCGCGGACGGGCCGGTGCGGTCGTTGCCGGAGTTGTCCCTGGTAGGTGAACACCGTCGCGGACACGGCAGCCTGTATGCGGGCCTGGCGCGTGGCCGGGTGGACGCCGACCGGCTGCGACGTGCTCTGGCGGCTGGGCCGTTGCCGCGGGCGGCGGATGGCCGGCTGGTGTTGGCGGTCGATGTCACCTGCTGGCTGCGTCCGGAGGCGCATACCTCGCCGAAGCGGATCCTGTGCCATACCTACGGACGCGGCAAAGACACCCACATCATGGTGCCCGGCTGGCCCTACTCGATCGTCGTGGCGTTGGAGACCGGCCGCAGCTCCTGGACCGCGCCAGCCCGGCGACCGAGAAATCCTGCTGGTGGCCGACGCGGGCTATGACGGTCCCCGGCTCGCGTTCCTGTTGGCGGACCTGCCAGTGGTCGTGCTGGTTCGGATGCGCTCGGACCGAGTGCTACGCCGCTCCACGCCAGCGCGCCTGCCGGGCACCATGGGGCGGCCTCGCCGCCACGGCGACGAGTTCGTCTTCGGTGACCCCGCCACCTGGAGCGAGCCGGACGTGACCACACGTACTGACACCCGGCTTTACGGCCCAGCACTGGCCCGCGCCTGGAACCGGCTGCACCCACGCCTGACCCACCGCACCGCCTGGACAACCCACCTCGGGAAGCTCCCCATCATCGAGGGAACCGTGATCCGCCTCGAGGTCGACCGGCTGCCATCCGGCGCGATCCCGAAACCGGTCTGGCTCTGGCATTCCGCCACCGATCTCGATGCCACGGTGGTTGACCTTCTCTGGCAAGCGTTCCTGCGGCGGTTCGACATCGAGCACACCTTCCGCATGCTCAAACAAACCCTCGGCTGGACCACGCCGAAACTCCGCACGCCCGAGCAGGGCGATCGCTGGACCTGGCTGCTCCTGGCCGCCTACACCCAACTCCGTCTCGCCCGCGATCTCACCGCGGACCTACGCCCCCTGGGAGAAACCGCCCGCCCTGGCCGACTGACCCCGGCCCGGGTCCACCGCGGGTTTCGGCACCTCCGCACAACAATCGGTACACCAGCCAGCGCACCGAAACCCACCCGACCAGGCCCAGGACGCCCCACCGGACAACCCAACCAACGACCAGCCCCACGACACGACGTCCACATCGCCACCAGCGCCGACACACCGACGACCCGCAGCAGCAAAAACCACGTCCAGCACCCCCCGACCCCGCCGAACACGTTAAAACTCAAGCTAGTGTTCAGCGATCGGCGGCTGCCCCGACGGGGAACAGGGCGAAGTCGTCGAGGCTCAGTTCGGCGAACAGCTCGGTGTGCGCGGCGCCGGTCCACGGCCAGACGATCGGCAGTCCGGCCCGGTCGGTGAACCAGCTCGAGCACGCGACGAAGGTGGTGTTCGGCAAGGCTTCGCGCACCGTGTCGCAGAACCGGAGGGTCGCCGCTGTGGTCGGTGCCAGCGCGACCCGGCGCGCACGAATCACGTCCAGAAGCCTGAGCAGATAGCCGACCTCGTCGGCGAGTATGGCCGGCGCCGGCACCACGTTGACCGGCGCGAAGGGCCCGTTCAACAGGAAGAGGTTCGGCATGCCGGGCAGCGCGACGCCGCGGTACGAGTACACGCCGTCCGCCCACAGCTCGTCGACGGTCACACCGCTGATGCCCTCGACGCGCATCGGCCGCATGTAGGCGTGGCTGTCGAAACCGGTGGCGAAGACGAGGACGTCCAGGTCGTGTGCGCGGCCGTCGCCGTCGATCACGCCTGCCGGGGTGATCCGGGTCAGCGGACCGGTCACCGGCGTCACGTTGGGTCGTTGAAGCACCTGGTAGAAGTGCTCGGACTTCGGGATGCGCCGGCAGCCGACCTCCTCGTCCGGGGTCAGCCGCGCGCGAAGCCCGGGGTCGCGTACCTGGCGGGCCAGCTCGGCGAGGTACCGGCGCCGCATCCCGTCGCGTTCCGGGCCCGGCGCCAGTCGCCAGCCTTCACCGCCCTCGGCCCGGACCTTCATGGCGCGCAGCCGCCGGTCCCACAGCCGCCCGGCTCCGGGCAGCGCGGGCACCATCCGCTCCCACCACGAGATGGCCGGGTTCGGGCGCACCATGATCCACTGCGGTCGACGGATGAAGTGTGTGACCTCCACGCCGCGCATGCCCAGTTCGGTGACGATCTGAACGCCGCTCGAGCCGGCTCCGATCACTCCGACCCGCCGCCCGTCCAGTTCGACCGAGTGGTCCCAGCACGCGGAGTGGAACGCCGGCCCGGCGAAACTGTCGCGTCCCGTGATCGACGGCAGGACAGGCACCCGCAGGAAGCCGGTCGCGCTCACCACAACGTCCGCGGTGAACGTCCGCCCGTCGGCGGCGTCCAGTACCCAGCGACCGCCGTCGTACCGGGCCGCGCGGATCTCACAACCGAACCGGACGTGCTCGACGATGCGCCGGCCGCGAGCGAGCCGCACGAGGTAGTCCTGGATCTCCCGGCCCGGGGCGTACCGTCGAGACCAGCGGCGGCCGCGCGCGAACGGGAGCTCGTACCCGCGCGTGACGACATCGACGTACAGACCGGGGTAGGTGTTGTCCCGCCACGTGCCACCAACCTCGCGGGCTTGCTCGTAGACCGTGTGACAGATTCCCCGCCGACGCAGCTCGTCGGCCAGGAACAGTCCCGCGATACCGGCGCCGATGACGGCCACCTCGAAGGGAGGACCCACGTGGCTCCCTCCTCAGACGGCCCGACGTCCCGCCCACACGACCACCGCCTCGTACCATTCCTCCCCCTGTATCGGCACCACGGTCACCTCGCACGCCTCCAGCCCACGTGTTTCCAGTGCATCGGCAACGAAATCGGTGGACAGGAACGTGGTGTCATAGCCTTTCTCCGCGATGGCGTCGGGTGTACGCAACCAGTTCGCACCGATCACCGTCCCTCCTGGAGCGACGCGGGTCGCCGTTTCGTTGATGCTGCGGTGAAAGTGGTCGGGGCCGTCGGCCAGACCGAAACAACCGAACGCGGTGACCAAGTCATAGGTCGAGCGTGGCACCGCGTCCGGCCACGTCTGGGAGAAGTCGAACACCAGGTAACGCCAGCCAGCATCGCGAAAGCGAGCGAGGTGCCGTTCGTCGCGGCCGTACATCGCCAAGGCGTCGCGATAGCACCGCGGGACCCGGGATGAACGCACGATGCGATCCAGCACCACCAGTGCTTCGACCGACGCGTCCACCACGGTAATCGACGCGACCTCTTCCAAAGCACAGCACCAGAACAGTGTGGACGTTCCCGCGCCGAGATCCAGCCATTCGCCACCCCCGCCCCACCTGTCGAGAGCGGCGAGGATCTGCTCGGTTCCCATCCCGTGCGCGAGCGGGCCGGAGAAGTTCTTCTGTGCGTACGTGTTGAAGTAGGCCAGGCTGGCGCGGTCGACGTTCAGGTGCTCCCAGTCCGTGATCTCCCGGAAGCCGGTCTCGTTGGAGAACTCCCGGGTCGACTCGGGTATCCAGCCGGTGACCTCTTCCCTGGTGTACTGGCGAACCATGCCTCTCACTCATTCCCGGGTGCTCGGTTCTCGAGTATGAAGATCATTCGTGGGTCACCGGCCTCGTAGGGCTTGAAGGCGTAGTCGCCGTACAACGCGGCGCACCGCAGGCCAGACCGCGCCGCGAGACGCAGGAAACTGTCGCGGTTGTGCCGCCGGTACCGCACCGACGCCCGCCAGCCGCACACACCGGCACCCGCCTCGTCGAGCGAGTAGTGGAAGTCGATCGTCACCGTGCCATCGTGGTGGTGACGTTGGCGACGACGGCGTGTGCACACTCCGCCAGCTCCGTCCGTGACACGGCGCCACTCGTCGACCCAGACATCGTCGGGGACGCGCCTGTCGTAGTAGCCGAGAGCGTAGGGCGAGCCGTCCACACGCGCCGAGAAGTCGGCGAGATCGACAGCGATGAAGCCATCGTCCTCGAGCCGTCGCGCGAAGCCGCGCAACGCCTGTACGGCTTCGCCGTCGTCGGTCAGGAACTGGAAGCCTTCCCGGATGACGAAGACCGCGTCGAACCTCTCGGCGAGATCCAGCGCACGCATGTCGGCGACGACAGGCCTGACGCGTGGTCGCGGTGAGGTGCGCGCCAGCTTTCGCCGGACCAGCGCGATCATGCTTGGCTCGAGGTCGACCGCGGTGACGTGCTTCCCCAGTGCCGCAAGATAAAGCGCACGCGTGCCCGACCCGCACGGCAGCTCCAGTATGGTGTCGGCGCCGTCCGCGAGCGCCGCCCAGAACGACAGGTCGTTGTCATCCGTGTACTCGACGTCGTAGATCTCCGACCGGCGCGAGTAGTCGTTGACCACGCTCATATCAGCGACGCCATCCCGGGGGCGCCGGCGAACGACTCCTTGAGGTAGGGGTGGGTGATCCTGCCACCCTCGACGATCTTGCCTGTGGTGAAGAACGCGTTCTCGCGTTCCGCGTAGATCGCGTCGCCGAGCTCGATCAGGTACGGTGTGACGTTGCGGCTCTTCGCCTGCGAGGCCGTGCGCGGCACGCGCGAAGGGATCCGGTCCATCTTGTAGTGCAGGACACCGTCCACCTCGTAGACCGGGTCGTCGAACGAGCTGGTGCGATGAAACGTCGGCATCCAGCCGACGCCGTCACCGTAGCCACACGTGACGTCCATCAGCAGCGACCCCTTCTTCATCATCGCCAGGTGGCGCTTCTCGATCATCGGCGGCGTGTCCTCCGTGGCTATCAGGATCGCGCCCATGACGAGATCGGCTTTCCGTAGTTCCTCCTCCAGCACGTCCGCCGAGTTCAGCCGGCACGTGACGGTGGGCCCGACGGTGGCCGCGAACTCCCGCAGGCGGGTACGGTCGCGCCCCAGGACCGTGACCGCACATCCCATGGCGGCGGCCGCGCGTACCGCGGCTCCGCCGACCTTGCCATGACCGATGACCAGCACCCTGGGGTCGTCCGCTCCGGGAACGTGTGCGAGCAGTACGCCTGAGCCGCCGAAATGTGCCTGCAACAGGTAGGCACCCTGGATGAAGGCGAGCTTGCCGGTGATCTCCATGTCCGATCGCGGCAGTGGCACGACGTGGTCCGGCGTCACGCAGTACTCCAGCGAGTACGCCGTCATGCCGGACTCGCACATGAGGCGAACCATCTCCACCTCGCCCTCGGCATGGAAGGAGGAAGCCAACGTCAGGCCCGAGCGGAAGTACCGGAAATCCTCCGGCTGCGGCGTCTTGTACTTCACGACATAGGCCGCACGCCAGACGTCGTCGCGGGACACGACGCTCGCCCCGTTGTCCGCGAACTCGGCGTCAGCTATGCCCAGCTCGGCACCCGTCTTCGTCTCGACCCACACGTCGAACCCTGCCGCACGGTACGCAGGCACCTCGCTCGGCACGACCATGCATCGCGCTTCGCCGGGGTACCGCTCACGCGCGAAAGCGATGATCTTGGTCATCGGGCACCCGTCCCGTTCCTCGCGCCCGTCGCCGGTGACCGCCGGACGAACTCCGGATGTGTTTGGGGTGTCGCGAGAAGGCGCTTGTGCTCACTGATGTCGATACGTCCCGGTTCGAAGATCTGCTGGAACGCCAGCACGCACTTGTAGGGATCCAGCGAACCGCAGAAGAAGACGTCGACCGCCACCATCTTCTCCTCGTGCCATGTGTTCACGCAGATGTGCGACTCCGCGAGAATGGCGAACCCCGTCACTCCGCCGTCGTCGCCGAACTTCCTGAAACAGGATTCCAGCAGTGTCGCCTTCGCATACCGGACCGCCAACTCGACGGACTTTCCGACCGCTGCCGCATCGTCGGTGTTCTTCGCGTCCCACATGTCGATGAAAAGGTGGGTGCCCGCGCTGATCCGGTTATCGCCCATCCGGTGGATCGCACCCTTGGGTTCTACGAGCGTCATACGTCCCTCTCTCCGTCGATCTCAGCTCGCCCTTCGACGTCGCGACACGATGTCCGTGGCGGTGATGATGTCCCTGACCTCGCTCATTCCGGGGGTGCTGCCACCGGCGACCGGATAGCACTCTGACGACTCGCCGAAGTGGCGCAGCAGCGGCAGCATCGGGCCGCGACCGACCGCCCAGTCCAGGTACCTGTACTCGGGTGCGACAACGGAGTCCCGAAGTGGGTGCTGGGTCGCCCAGTTCATGGAGATGGCGCCGAACATGTCCTGCCTTCTCCACTCCGCCAGCTCCGTGAAGAGGAGATCTCGTTCGTAGCGCCCCTCGCCCAGCCCAAACAACAGTGACAGTCCCACCGTGATTCCGGCATCAGCCAGGATGGTCAGCGCCCGGTCGGCGCGCTCCATCCATGTGCCGTTCTTACCGCCGATGTTCTTGTGGAGCCCGCCGACCACATCCGGCAGCGGGGTCTCCAGCCCCATGAAGAGGTACTCCAAGCCGAGTGCGGACATCCGGTGTGCGAGGTCCGGGCTGCGCACGATCTGGTCGATCGTCGCCTGACCACCCAGGCGTATCCGCACCGGTTCGGCTTCCATGCACTGCTCGAACTGGCTGACCAACCTTGCGTTCCAGCCGAGCAGCGTCGAGTCCTCGACGAACGCGCTGGCGTCCGACCCCGGGGCGTGGTCTTCGTCGACGACCCGGCGGGCGCTCGACAACTGCGCGTGCAGGCGCGTTCCACTGGACCTCATCTGCCGCGGCGCGCCGACCACACTGATCCGCTCGCTGCAGAACGCGCAGTCGTAGATGCAGCCATAGCCGATATCGCTGAACACGTGCGCGGTGGGCGCCCCGCCGAACACGTCGAACGCCGCGGTGATGCCGAACATGGCGGACGGTGACGGCATGCTGTGGTAGTCGATGGGAACGTTCCCGCCGGACACCACGGCGACGCTGCCGCCGCTGACGGAGCCGGCGATCCAGGTGCCGGGACAGTCGGTGAGCGCATCGAGGTGCAGGCGTGCCGACCGCGCGGGCATTCCGCGTTCGTCCAATGAGGACACCAGCTCGCCGAGCCGGGCGATGACGTACTCCCCGTCTCCGGAGACAACGACGTCGAATACCTCCTCCGGGATCTCTTCTTCCGCCATCAACCGAAGCGGCGAGGAGACGTGGTGTGCGACCTTCCCCGGCTTTCGCCCGGCATAAACGGTTTCCGTGGCATGGCGTCCACCGAGAACGATGCACACCGAGTCACCGAGGGCCGCACGCACCATCTCCGCCGTTTCGATGGCGCCCCTCAGGCAGATGGTCATCGCGCCGATCAGCACGAGGTTCGGTCTGACCCGCACCAGGGCACGCTGCATTCGCTGTCGTGCCTCGGGGAGACTCCAAAGCAGGAGTGTCGTCTCCCGGCGCTGCTCTCGACCGCCGCCCCAGTTGCTGTCACCCCAGGCGCCCCGGCCCTGCGCGGCGAGCGAGGCCGCGTACCGGCAGGCGTTGTACAAACTGGCGGGGTCGGAGCTCGACAACGCCTTTTCCCCGACATCACCTTCGATGAATTGCGGCGCGGCACAGGCCACCACCCGCAGTGTCATGAGCATTACCTCCTGAAATGTTGCCGACCCAAGGAAATGGGCGACATCCGGAAATCGCGAAGGTGCCGCGTCCTCGTCATTCAGGTCTAACAGCCGGAGGTTTAGTCCGGGTTCGGCCGCGATCCGGTTCTGGTTTCGGGGACGTGTAGGCACAGGTTGGTTTGCCCCACATGGCTGTGGGTATGACCTCGGACAGTGCGTCAAGCTTGATCGACAGTCTGCGACGTTCGTCTGGGGGCAGGCGTGAACTTCGAGATCCTGGGGCCCTTGCGGGTCGCGGACGGGCACGTACGGGTCAGTGCGAGCAAGCACCGCACCCTGTTGGCCCTGTTGCTGTGCGAACACGACCACGTGGTGACCGTCGACCAGCTGGTTGACGAGATCTGGCAGGAGAACCCGCCCCGTTCGGCGGTCAACCTG
Organism: Actinophytocola algeriensis; assembly: GCF_014203735.1. Lineage (GTDB taxonomy): Bacteria > Actinomycetota > Actinomycetes > Mycobacteriales > Pseudonocardiaceae > Actinophytocola > Actinophytocola algeriensis. Next base: position 1,250,129 of record NZ_JACHJQ010000002.1, read on the forward strand.
GTCCGTCAGTACATCTCCCACGTACGGAGGAAGCTCGGCTCTTCCGGTGCGTCCGCCACGAGCTCCCGGCCCGAACTAGTCACCTACTCGTCGGGGTACTCGCTGGATTTGCGTGGAAGCTACCTGGACCGGAACGTGTTCGAGGAGCGGGTCGCTGTCGCCCAGCGGGCGGCGGCCCGCGGCGAGACGGACTCGTGTGTCGTTGCTGTGACCGAGGCCCTGGACCTGTGGCGTGGACCGGCACTGATCGACGTGTCGTGCGGTCCGCGGACCGTCGCCGAAGCCCGGCGGTTGAACGGACGGCGCGCATTCGCCGAGGAGATGCGCATCGAGGCGAAGCTGGCGGTCGGCCGCTACGCCGAGACCGTGGACGAACTCGCGGCGCTCGCCCTGGTTCACCCCACCCGGGAACGGTTGCGTGAGCACCTGATGCGGACCTTGTACGCACTGGGCCGTCGAGCCGAGGCCCTCGAGGTCTACCAGGAGGGCCGGCGTGCACTCGTCGACCGGTTGGGCATCGAACCGGGAACCACACTGCGGCGGCTGGAGCAGGAAGTCCTCAACGACAACCTGGCGCTGCGGTCCCGACCAAGACAGGAACTGGTGTCGAGACCGCGTCGCAGCGCCATACCACGACAGTTGCCGGCCAGCCACCACGATTTCATCGGCAGGGTCCGGGAAACCGAACACCTTGTGGACCTGCTGAAGCCTTCGGTGGGCGGTCTGCCGCTCGTGGCGCTGTCCGGACTCGCGGGGATCGGTAAGACCGCCCTCGCCCTGCATGTGGCGCGACGGGTACGGGACTCGTTTCCCGGCGGCCAGATGTTCGCGCGGCTGAGTGCCACCGACGGCCCGGTGCCGACGGCCAACGCCCTCCTGAGTTTCCTGCGCGCGCTGGGCGTGAGCCAGTCGGACGTACCACCTGGCCTGTACCAGCGCGCCGAACTGTTCCGCGGCATCACCGCCGACCGTCAGATCCTCGTCGTGCTCGATGACGCTGGCAGTGAGTCCCAGGTACGGGCCCTGCTCCCCGGCCCAGGTGCGAGTTCCGTGCTTGTCACCAGCCGCAGAACGCTGACCGGGCTCGACAGTGCCGTCCACCTCACGTGTGGCCCCCTCGACGCCGACACCGGGCTGGCGATCCTGGGCAACCTCGCAGGGCGGCAGCAGCTGGCGCAGGACCCGAAGAGCAGCAGCGAACTCGTGCGGTGGTGCCGCGGTCTGCCGGTGGCGTTGTGCGTCATCGGCGCCAAGCTGGCGGCGGAGCGAGGCCTGACCGCCAGGACGCTGCTGGCCACGCTGTCCGGCAATGGTCAGCTGGACGAACTGCAGCTGGGTGAACTGGATGTCCGCGCCCGGATCGCGTCAAGCCACCGACGACTCGGCGCTGCCGAACGTGACCTGCTGGGCCGCCTCGCCGCGAGCGCGCGCCCCGTGGCTGGTGGAGACGATCTCCCCCAGCCCCTCGGCGAGCTGACGCCGTCGGACGAGGCACTGCTGGAAGGGCTGGTCGCGAACCACATGGTGGAGGTTCTGCCTTCGCCGGGCACCGGTGCCGGGTACTTCCGGCTGAACTACTTCGTTCGGCTGTTCATCGAGCAGCCCCGGACAGGCAGGTGAGTGTTGGTGTGTGGCATCGTAGCGCTCCACAGCGCCGCCGACCCGGAACTCGGGCCGCAGATGCTGCGCCGGATCGCCCATCGCGGCCCCGACGACGAGGGCATGGTCCGGACAGACGGCGCGTGGCTAGGGCATCGTCGACTGTCGATTGTGGACATCGAGGGTGGCGCGCAGCCCTTGACCCATGATGGCCAGTACCTCGTCAGCAACGGCGAGATCTACAACCACCGGGCGCTGCGCGCTGGTCTGACGGTCGACAACGTGGGCACCGGTTCGGACAACGAGGTCATCCTGCATTCGTTGCTCACTCGCGGAGGTGCCGCGCTGGCGGGCTTGCGCGGCATGTACGCCTTCGCCACGGCAGGAAGCCGGCACCCATTCCTCGCCGCACGCGACCCGGTCGGCATCAAACCGCTCTACTGGGCGAGGATCGGCGACACGGTGTTGTTCGCCTCGGAGATGAAGGCGTTCGAGCGGGTGCATCGCCCGTGGGTGGAGCCTTTTCCACCCGGCCACTACTGGACGCCGTCCTCGGGCCTCGTCCGCTTCGCCCACGTTCTGCCGCCCGACCCGCCGTCCTCGGCCGCCGGTGACGTCGCGGGGTGCTCCCGGCGGGTCAGAGACGCCCTTGTCGCGAGCGTGGAAATGCAGATGATGGGTGACGTCCCGGTCGGCGTCCTGCTGTCCGGTGGGCTCGACTCCAGTGTCGTCGCCGCGATCGCCGCACGCTGGTACGCGCGGCGCGGACAGCGGCTGCTGACGTTTTCCGTGGGCACCGAGGGCTCGGACGACCTGCGAGCCGCACGCGAGGTAGCCGCCCACCTCGGCACCCGGCATTTCGAACGGGTCTACACGGCGGGGGACGCTGTGGCCGCCGTCCCGGCGGTCATCCGGGCAGTCGAGCACTATGACCCGGCGCTCATCCACAGTTCTGTGGCCAACTACCTGCTGGCCGAGCTGGCCAGCGAGCATACGAAGGTCGTGCTCACCGGGGAGGGCTCCGACGAGGTGTTCGCCGGGTACGAGTACCTCCACCGCTTCGCGGGCGACGACGGCCTCCTCCACGCGGAACTCCAGCGGATCGTCGGCCTGCTTCCCAGCCTCAACCTGCAGCGGTGCGACCGCACCTCGATGGCGTTCGGGCTCGAGGCTCGGGTCCCGTTCCTGGACTCAGGGCTCATCGCTCTCGCCATGACCACCCCGATCGCTCTGCGCAGGCCGGATTTCGGCGGATGCGAGAAGTTCCTGTTGCGATCGGCGTTCTCCGGCTGGCTGCCCGACGGTGTGTTGTGGCGGCGCAAAGTCCAGTTCGGCGCGGGCTCCGGCATGTCCGAGGTGCTCATGTCCCGGATGAGTTCGACGGTGTCCGAGGCGGAGTTCCGCGCGGCGCGTTCGACGGTCGAGCCACGACTGCGCAACCGGGAAGAAATGGCGTACTACCGCCTGTGGCGCGACGCTCTCGACGGCATCAGGACATCCGCGCTCGGTCAGTCCCCCGTCATGTCGTGACACGGGCCAGGGTGTCACCGGGCGGCGTTCTGGATGACATCTCCCCGCGGGGCGAAGAACGCGGCCATGACAACGACGACAGCGCCGCCCAGCAGGGTGGCGGTAAGCCCGATCAAGTCGGCGACGAGACCACCGATCACCGGGCCGCAGAGCAGGCCGGCCGCCTGCGCCCCGACCGCCCTGGCCGAGCCGACCGACGGCTGGTCTGGGTAGAGCCGCGTACCCCAGAGGACTGAGACGTTCACGAGCATGCTGTAGGCGGCGCCGAACGCGGCCGCGGCGATCAGCACAACCCCGACGCGGCTCGGCGCCAACCCGACCGTCGCGATGGCCACTGCCTCCAGAAGCGCGCACAGCACGAACGTCCGGGCCGCACCTAGACGCCGGATCACGTCGGCGGTGCCCATCGCCAGCACACTCGCGACTCCGGTCACGCCGAGCAGCACGCGTCCCGCGGTCTGGTCGAGGCCTGCGTCGCGCACGGTGTCGACAGCGAAGGTCCAGAACGGGGCGCTGCCGAGCCCGACGAGCAGGGCGCCGACGAGCATCGGCGTCACACCGTGGCCGGGTCGTGGCGCAGGTCGGCGCCGCGGCGGACCGCCCTGTGCCGATGGCTGCACGGTTCGGCCGGGCCCCAGCACGTACACGGCGAACAACGTGCTCGCGAGGGCGCATGCAGCGAAGCCGAGGTAGGCGCCCCGCCACTCGTCGCCCGCCGCGATGGCGATCGGCGCGGCGACCGCCACCCCCCACCCGGTGCCACAACTGATCGTCGCCAGGGTGCGGGCGCGGATCGTCGCGGGCAGCCGGTCGACGGCATCGGCGAACGGGGGTTGTACAAGACCGGCGCTCGCGCCCGCGGTGCCCACCCCGATCGCCAGGACGACCGGGTCGTGGGCCATGGCGATGATGATCGTCCCGACGACGGCGAGCAGTCCACCGACGACGACCGTCGCCCGTTGACCGACGCGGACGACACATCGGCCGACCAGGGTCGTCGTGACGACGTAGGCGGCGTAGGCGAGGGTGCCGATCGCCCCGAGCATGGTCGGGGTGAGCACGAGGTCGTCCTGGATGTCCGGCAGCAGCAGGCCGTAGCCGTACCGGGCCATGCCGAACGCGGTCGCCACGGCCGCCGATCCGGCGACCGCGAGCGCGACCGCCGACGGATGGTCCGGACGGCTGCGTTCGCCGGTGTCGTCACGCGACTCTGCCCGGCTGCGGCCGCCACCTTCTTTCACCGGAACGATCCCGACGCGGGCCGGAGCGGGCACGCAGCGGCGGTCGCTCCCGGTCCGTCAGCAAGCTGAGTCACGACAGCTGCGTACCCGGTAACGCCCTTGTGCATGCTTTGGCGGAGCATCACGAACGGCTGAACAGCGATCAGAGCAGCAGTTTCGACGACGGGTCATTCGTCTCGCCACGGACGCCGGCCCGCAGCCGGGCCACGTACCACTCGTGGAACCGCATCAACGGTCCCTCCACCAGCGGGGAGAGCGGACCGGGCCGGTATCCGCGGGAGGCGGTCCCGGCGTACGCGCGCTCGCAGAGCAACCAGTCCTGTTCTGATGTCGAGCGCCACACCGCGGTCAGCGCGTTCGTGTCGGCCAGCGCGGCGTCACGATGCACCAGGAAGGTCACCTCGACGTCGGTGGTACCCACGTCGACCGGTGTGATCGCGGTCGTCATGGCGTAGTCGCAGTTGGCGTGGGCCACCAGGAGGTTGGGCAGCGCGACCATGCGCAGACTGCCGGTGTCAGTGCCGGTCAGGGTGCCCATCACCGGTGCCACCGTGTGCCCGTCGAGAGTCTCGGTGAGGTACCCCTCGCGCAGCGGCACCCGAGCGATCCGGTACCAGGCGCCGTCGGGGAAGTTGACGTCCTCGGGCGCCAGCCCCTGGGCACGCCACCGCGCACGGGCCGCCGCCAGCACAGCGTCGTAGCCGGCGTCTGTCCGCAGGTCGCCGTACATTCCGAGCTCGAAGTTGGACCGCAGGAACTCGGGATGGTTGCCGCAGTGGTAGCACTCGCGGCTGTTCTCCACCACCGTCTTCCAGTTGGCCGCGACCCGGTACCGTTCCCGCGCGGCGATTCGTGCGTCGGCCAGTCCATGCGGCCGCAGTTGCGGAGCGAGCGCCTCGGCGAACGGCTCGAACGGCGGCGGGTCGGCGGCGAGGCAAACGAACACCAGTCCTGCGACCTCGCGAACTGCGACCGGGGCCAGCCGGTACTGCTCGGTGGAAAAGCACGGACCCATCTGCCGTGCCGCGCGCAACCGGCCGTCGAGCCCGTAGACCCAGCGGTGGTAAGGGCAGACAAACGAATGCGTGTTCCCGCGCGGCGCCGAGACGATCCGCGAGCCGCGATGTGCGCAGACGTCATGGTGCGCGTGGATCTCGTTGTCGCGCCCGCGCACGACGATTACGCGGTCGCGGCCGATGTCGACGGTGTAGTAATCGCCGGCAGCGCGCAGCTCGCAGCTGTGCCCTACGAACAGCCAACCGACAGTGAAGACGTGCTCGACGTCGGCGGCGAACACCTCCGGATCGGTGTAGGCGGCTTGTGGTAGCGACCTGCTCGCGACGTGCTCAAACATGCAAACTCCGCACGCTCGGTTCAGCGGCGGCAGCGTCGTCGTCCTGCGACACTCCCTGTCACTTCGTGTTTACCGTCCCGAACGCCTCGACCTCGCACGGCGAGCCGTTCCGCTCCATCAGGTTTAACAGCCGAACGTTTAGTCTGGATTCACCGTCGGGATATTCGGCCGCGAGCATCCGCTGCCCGACGTCCCAGCAACTCGATCGCGGGGTGGACCACCGTTTGACACTCGGTGAAGCCGCCAACTCAGTTACCTCGAATGAGGCCAGGAGGTGACGTTGTGGCCGGCGATCAGCAACGGACACCTGATCACGCCCGCGAACAGGGCCGCAGACCATGCTGGCCCCGGCGAGGCGGCCTGCGCCGGCGCCAACGTCCAGCACAACTGGGTTCTCGTAGGATTATGCCGCCGGTGCGCGGTCCCGGCCTTCGTGCGGTATGGGTCAACTCCGGGCAAACTCGGCACTCACCGCGTTCGGACCGTCGTAGGTGCGGTCAGGCAACGCCTGGAGATGTTGCAGCACCTCATCGTCGGCGCCCTTGCTCCGCGCGTGTTCCACCAGCTCGTCCCGGTCGCACGGATAGTCCACTCCGCCGAGGAACTTCTGCATCTGGATCGGGTTGGGTGCGGACATGTCCCACTCCCCTCGTGTCCTAAGAGGACAATCGGGTTCACTCGTACGCGGCAGGATTTGCCAGGTACCGCGGAGGTAAACCAGCCGGCCCGACTTTCCGCCGGTCCTGTTTCGTCGGCGCGTTCACGGGCGCCCGGGCGTGGTGACAGACATCGACATCGACATCGTCGTTCCCACCAGGAACCGGCAGGCCGAACTCGCGACAACCCTCGCCGGTCTCGCGTCGCAGAGCTACCCCGGCTTCCGGGTGCTGGTCAGGACCAGTCCGACGGCGAGCCCTCGTACACGACGCCGTCAGCGCAGTCCATCGCGCGGGTGTTACGGGTCCAGGACCGGGCCGTCCGGTTCGTCCGGCATCTTCCCCTGCGCGGACTGGCTGAGCACCGCGCCTTCCTCCTCGGCGAGGCGAGTGCGCCCTACGTCCTGTTCCTCGACGACGACGTGTGGCTCGAACCGAACGCGGTCGGCAGGCTGCGCGAAGCGATCGGCGAGCTCGAACACGGCTTCGTCGGTGCCGCGGTTCCACGGCTTGTCCTACGTCGATGAGGTATGACCGCACCAACTCACGCCGTACGAGGAGTGGCAGGGGCCGGTGGAGCCGGCGACGATGTCACCCGACAGTCCTGCCTGGCTGCGCTAATCACTGCACACCGCGGCCAACCCGTTCCACCTTCAGCGCAAATTACGCCTCCGACCGGGTGACTGGCGCGCCTACAAGATCACCTGGGTCGGCGGGTCTGTGCTGTCCGACCGCCGCATCTCCTGCTAGTAGGCCTGCGCCGTCGATTGGTCCGGTTCGAGTGGTGGATCGACGCGCTGAAGGTCAACATGCGGTAGCAGTCGGCGGACTTCGTCGAAGATCGGGCGTTGTCGTCGCTCATCGCTGCCGCCGGCCGCTCGGCTGCCCCTGTCGGCTCGGCGGCGACACGGTGGATGTCACGTCGACGATCCAGTCCAGTTGTACGAGGGACCTGGTGCCGTCCGGATGCATGACGGGCGCCCAGCGTGTCCGGTCCTGCGGGTCGACCAGATCGGCGCCCGCCATGGCCACAGCACGCTGGAATGGTGCGGCTTGCGGGCGCGTGGGGTCGTGGTAGGTGATGATCGCGCCGGGAAAGGGTGGGACAACGGCCATGATGCGACCTCGTCAGTCCAGGTACTCGTTACGAGTCCTTGTTCCCGGCAAGGCCGGACCTCAAACCGTCATCCGGCACCTCGGCCCCTGACCTTGAACCGCGCGGACACCCGATCCATACCCGCCGGGTTCAGGTGCGCGGTGACGGGTACCTGAACCTTGTCAGGCCGCCGCATCGACGATGCCGGCCATGGACCGGAGAGGAGCAAGCCGTGAATCCTGTGGCCGATCTGAATGTCCTCTGCCGGCTCCGCGGCATCTACCGCGACATCGATCGCTGTCTGGACACACGCGATCCGAGGGGGTTCAGCCGGGCGAGCCTCGAACTTCGGGACGTTCTGTCTCGCCTGCGCGACCTCATCGACAACACCTCGGTCGCCGACATCACCTCGGTCAGTCCACCGATGCGGTCCGACCACTCCCAACCGCCTCAACGGTGGTGATCGTCAACCAGGTCGGTCCTGGCACGCCGCTGCGTTGTACACGCTGGATTCCTCAACGGCACGTCAGCCGAACCGCCTGGGTGTCACCCGACGCCGACCGGGTATTCCGGGTGGAAGAAGAGAGGCGAGCCGATGTCACGTGTCCGGGATCTGCCGCAGTGGATCGAGGCACACGAACAGATGCTCGGCATGGTGCCGCGACTGTTGCGTGACTTCGCCTGGTGTCAGGTGAAGGCGCGGCAGGGTGCCGGGCTGGGAGTGCTGCTCGTGCCGGGGTTCGGCTGCGGGGACCGCACCCTCACGCTGACCCGCGGTTGGCTGCAGGCGCGCGGCTACCGGCCGGCCGACGCGCGGATCCGGTTGAACGTCGGGTGCACCACCACACTCGTGGACCGCGTCGAACGACGGCTGGAAAGGCACGCCGAGGTCACGGGACGGCGGGTGGTCCTGTTGGGACAGAGCCGCGGCGGCTGGCTCGCCCGGTTGGTCGCGGTCCGCCGGCCGGACCTCGTGCGCGGGCTGGTGACGGCCGGCAGCCCGGTGCTCGACCCGCTCGGCGCCAACCCGAACGTGGTGCGGATCGCCCGCGCCCTCACTCGACTGTCCACTGCGGGCGTGCCGGGCCTGCTCGACGCGGACTGCTTAACCGGCTCCTGCTACCGCACCCACTCCACCGCGCTGACAGCACCTTTGCCGGCCGGTGTGCCTGCGCTGGCGGTGTACTCCCGTCTGGACAGAATCGCACCGTGGCGGCTGTGCCAGGACCCGTCCGCCGAATGCGTGGAGATCCGCAGCAGCCACACGGCCATGACGCTGCACCCAGACTTCTACCGCGCGCTGGAACCCCGCCTCGCCGAGTGGGCCACCACCGACGGAACACCGAGAAAGGCGCGCTCGGGAAGTTCGGCTACCGCGAGGCGGTGACCGGTTGGGCGACGCCGACGCGGCGGTCCAGTATCTGGAGGTGGTCACATGTCAGCGACCGACGGCATCGCGCTGGTCGACCAGCACTGCCACGGGGTGTTGACCCGCGACGTGGATTCCGAGGAGTTCGGCACCGGACTGGCGGAAGCACAGTCCGCAGGCAACCGGGACCGCTTCCAGTCGCTGCTGGGGCTGGCGGTGCGACGCTGGTGCGCCCCCGTGCTGGACCTGCCACCACACTCCCCACCGGAGGATTACCTGGCACGCCGCTCGGCGCTTGGCTGGCGGGAAGTAACCGAGCGGCTGCTGGCCGCGGCGGGGGTCGAGCACTGGCTGCTCGACACCGGCTACGCCGTGGACACGTCACCGGCGGAGTTGGCCGAGCTGGGTGGCGGCACCGGCCACGAGGTGCTCCGCGTGGAACAGGTCGCGGAACGGCTCGCGGCCCGAGCGGACTCACCGGCCGCACTGCTCGACCGGTTCCGCGCCGAACTGCACGAGCGGGCACAGGACGCGGTCGCACTGAAATCTGTCCTCGCCTACCGGTCCGGGCTCGACCTACCCGGCGACCAACCCACCGACGACCAGGCGCGGCACGCCGCAGGCGACTGGCTACGGGCGGGCGGCGAGCAGCTGACCGACCCGGTGCTGCACGCCTGGGTGGTGCACGAGGCCGCCCGCGTCAGCGCCGAGCAGCGGCTGCCGCTGCAGTTCCACACCGGCTTCGGCGACGCCGACCTGCATCTGCACCAGGTGGACCCACTGCGGCTCACCCATTTCCTCCGATCCACTCAGGACACCGGAGCCACCGTGGTGCTGCTGCACTGCTGGCCGTACCACCGCCACGCCGCCTACCTGGCCCACGTGTACGACCACGTGTACGTGGACACCGGGTTGATGATCCCGTTCGTCGGCACCAGAGCGGGCGGCGTCCTGGCCGAGACACTCGAGGTCGCCCCGTTCGAGTCGCTGCTGTACTCGTCGGACGGCAACGTCCTGCCCGAACTGCACCACCTCGCGGCCGCGCTGTGGCGCCACCACCTCGGCCGCCTCCTCGACACCTGGCTCGCCGACGACGTGCTCGACACGAACACCGCCGAACGACTCGCACACGCCGCCGGTGCGGGCAACGCCACCCGCCTACACCCCCGACTCGCCTCTCGAACGAAACACTGACCGCGAAACACTCGCCCGCACCACCCTCCGCGGCTGAGACCGGCGGTGTGAACTACCGATCCCGGCCGGACGGTTCAACCCCTCCCTGCTCGGTGGTGAGGAGGTTCCGCTCCGCGACGGCGGACAAGGAGAGGGTCTTGTAGCCCATGTCGTCGAAGAGCACGGTCAGCCGGTCCTCTGCGGCCGACATCACCGTGCCGCGACCCCACTCCGTATGGCGGACCACGGTGTCGACTGGAAACATGCCGGAACCCGAGGTCTCCTGCTCGCTCGTGCCGGTGTCGCAGCTGTCGCAGTTGCGGCACGGGCCGGGCAGCTGGTGACCGAAGTAGCCGAGCAGGTACTGCCTGCGACAGCCGGCCGTCTCGGCGTAGCCCCGCATCATCTCGATGCGGGAGCGGATGAGCCGCTGGTGTGCCTCGGCGACCTCGACCGCGTCGTCCACCGCCTGTTCCGGTGAGCGACCGGCATCGATGTACTCCAGCCCGCCCATCCCGGTCGTGGCGACCACGCCGGCCTGCTCGAGCAGGTTCACCGCTCTCGTGCGCTGGCCCACCGAGGTGTCCACCTCGTCGTCGAGCTGTGCCGGGCGAACCGGCTCCTCGTGCCCGTCCAGGGCGCGCGCGACCTCGGCCAGGGGCTTCTCGGACACCTTCCCGGAGGTCAGGAACTTCTGCAGGCTCAGGTCTTCCGGCCGGTAGAACAGCGTGACCGTGGCCGGTTCGCCGTCTCGGCCGGCCCGCCCGATCTGCTGGTAGTAGGAGTCCAGCGACTCCGGAGCCGAGGCGTGCACGACGAACCGCACATCGGGTTTGTCGATGCCCATGCCGAACGCGGAGGTCGCCGCCACGACGTCCAGTTCGTCGGCCATGAACTCCTGGTGCACCCGCTCGCGGTCGGCGGCCTTCATCCCGGCGTGGTACGCGGCGACCCGCACTCCGAGCCGCGTGAGTTCGTCCGCGTAGAACTCCGTGTCCTTCCGGGTCGCGACGTAAAGGAGGCCGCGGCGAGTGGCAAGGTCGCGGACGCGGTCGACGACCGTGCCGCGCTTGTCCTGGTCGTCGGTGAACCGCTCGACCGCGAGACGCAGGTTCGGGCGGTCGAAACCACCTGTCACCTCCCGATGGTCACGCAGACCCAGCCGCGCCACGATGTCCCGGCGCACGGGAAGCGCCGCGGTGGCGGTCAACGCGATCACCCTCGGGTGCCCGAGCCGTTCGATCACGGGGGCGAGGCGCAGGTAGTCGGGTCGGAAGTCGTGTCCCCACGAGGAAACGCAGTGCGCCTCGTCCACTACGAACAACGAGACTCCGACTCGGCTCAGCTCGTCGAGCACCTCGTCCTTGGCCAGCTGTTCCGGGGAGAGGAAGACGAACTCGGCGTCGCCTCGACGCACGGCTTCCCAGGTCCGCGCACGCTCACCGCGACTCTGGCTCGAGTTCAGCGCGAAGGCGCCGGGCATCCCGCTGCCGTCGAGGCCGTCGATCTGGTCGTGCTGCAAGGCGATCAGCGGGGACACCACCACCGTCGGGCCCGCCAGCAGCAACGCGGGCACCTGGTAGATCGCCGACTTCCCGGCCCCGGTCGGCAGCACTGCCAGCACGTCGCGCCCGGCCATCACCTGTTCCATGGCCTGGAGTTGGTAGTCGTGCAGCTGCGACCAACCGAAGTTCTCCTCGGCGACCCGCCGCAGTTCCCTGACCTGTTCACGTGTCACCCGGTGGCAGGTACCCCGGCGGGTCGCCAGGAAACCACGGAGCCCTGGGCTCCCCCGGACGTCGGCCGGTCGCCCGTCGCGACACCACCACGGTTGTGCGACCCGATGAGGGGTAGCCCACTGACAAGCAGACCGACCCCGAGGAGATGACGATGATGACGGCACGGGAACCGCGGGCGTCGACCCACCGTGTCGTCTCCGGGTCCGACACGCCCGTCGAGGACCGCGAGACGAGCTTTGCCGTGTGGGCGCACACCACGATGCTGGATGAGGACACCCAGGACGACCAGCCGGAGCCCACGGTGCTCCGCGGCATCGACTGAGGACTGTGACCGGCCAGGAACGTCCGCACACCGTGTGGGACGTCGTGGTCTGAACCGCCGATCTTCTTCCTGGTTTGACGGCGTACCGGACGGGCACACGTCCGCATGCGACGTCGAGGCGAGCCGCGTCCTCGCACGAGCCGTGTGCCGATGGGCCGGCATCCCTCCTGCCGACACGGCGGTGCCCGAGGTCGCGGCGGACCTGGTGGCCATGGTCGACGGTTTCGCCACACCCGGCCCCCGGCACTGGCGGGCCCGCGCGGCCCGTGGCCGCCGCGAGGCGTGGCTGGCGCGGCTCGTGACCGCCGTCCGCGAGAACAGCCTGAGTGTCCCGACCGGTTCCGCCCTGGACGTTGTCGCGCACCACCGGGAACCCGACGGCGAACCGCTCTCGCCCAGGCTGGCAGCGGTCGAGCTGCTCAACGTCATCCGACCGACCGCCGCGGTGTGCTGGTTCGTCGCCTACGCCGGACACGCCCTCCACGCGTGGCCAAGGCACCGGCAACGCCTCCGTGACGGCGACACCCACTTCGCCGAGGCGTTCGCACACGAGGTGCGCCGGTTCTACCCGTTCGCGCCCTTCATCGGTGGGCGCGCCATGCGAAGACTGACCTGGCGCGGCGAGCCCATCCCGCGGTTCTCGCTGGTCCTGCCCGACCTGTGGGGGGCAGAACCACGACGTGGAGCTGTGGGACAACCCGTACGAGTTCCGCCCGGAGCGGTTCCTCGGCCGGCAGGTCGACCCGTTCGAGCTGGTACCGCAGGGTGCCGGCGACCCGCACACCAACCACCGCTGCCCCGGCGAGCCGTCGACCGTCGCGATCCTGCGCACCCTCGCCATCCGCCTCTCTCGCCTGGACTATCGCGTGCCCGACCAGGACCTGACCATCTCCCTGCGTCGCGTGCCGGCACGCGTCCGCAGCGGCTTCGTCCTTGTCCCGAACCATTCATGACGACGAGGCGTTTCCCGGACATGCGCTGCCGCCGACGGGGAAGAGGACATCCATGACCGCATTCGTCCGATCTGCCCGGGTGAGGTTCGGCTCGCGATGTCACGGACATCCCAAAACGAGTTGTCGCAGTCGAACCAGCGACTCGATGACAAAGGTGGTGTGACGATGCCGGTGCGATCGCATAGCGTGCCAAGCGACGAACCGAGTCCGGTCAACGCCAGCCGGGGGCTCGACCACGTCCCGACCAAGGGCATCCGCCAACTGGTCCGCGACCTGTTGACTGACCACGCCGGTATCGTCGACGACGCGGTTCTGGTAACCGACGAACCGGTCACCAACGCGCACCGCCACTGCCTGGCTCCCAGCGTCTGACGGCTCACTTTGATCAACCACGGCAGACGCTTGTGGTCGATCCACTGTCGTGAACGTTCCGAACGGCACCGGTCCAAGACAATCGGCGACCGAGTACGGTTCAGTACCGTGAGCGAGCACCCCGAGACCGGTCCAGTCCCTGTTGGGCTGGACATCGTGTACCACGAGGTGGACAGCATGCTGGTCATCGCGGTCACGGGTGAGGTCGACCTGCAGACCGCGCCCGCGCTGCACAAGGCAGTCACCGCCGGGATCGAGCGGACACGTGGCGAGCCCTGTGTCCTGGACCTGACCACGGTCACGTTTCTCGGCTCCGCCGGTCTCACTACCCTGGTGGAGGCGACCAGCTTCGGTGAGGCGCGACGGGAACCACTGCGCATCGTGGTGGACTCCACCGTCCCGTGATCCGGCCCATCCAGGTCACCGGCCTGGACAACGTGTTGCGGCTGTACCACTCCGTGGACGAAGCGGTAGGAGCCGGGGAGCAACGATAATCAGGCGGCGGTCATGCCGGGACACCCACCGGATGTGTCCAACCCACATTGCGCAAGATCGTGCCCACCACTCAGAGCGCTCGGCTCCGGGTGCTGGGCGGATGCGGCTGGCCGGTCTGGTAGACCGGGCACAGGTTGTGGAACCGCGTAGCGGTAGGGAACGGCGGGTGGCGGTGCTGGCGGCCGCCCCCATTTCAACCATCTGACCAGGCCGAACCACCGAAAGGCGACTGGTGGCCCTGAGCAACGACACCATCTGTGTCGCTCCGTTGCGGGGGTGGATTGACGGTGAGCGCGTCGGCTTGAGCGCCTACCGCTGTACGCGCGCGAAGTGGAGGAACGTAATCCGTCAGCTGCTACACCGGCTCTCCGTGGAGCCCGGCTCGGTGAGGATCTGCCACAGCTTCGCGGCGTCCACGCCCCTGGCGGTGTCTGGTTTGTTGGAAGGCAGGCCGGTGGGTTGCTCGGCGGGTGCGTTGCCCAGGTATTCGACCAGGACCATGGCCAGATCGCGGAGCTTGACGTTGAGGTGCTGGCTGGCGATGGAGAGCCTGCGCCAGGCGGCGTCCGCGTCGCAGCGGACGGCGTCCATGATCGCACCCTTGGCCTGTTCGATGACACCCCGCGACCGCAGCATCGCGAGCACCTGTGGGGATCCATCAGTCGTGGAGGCATATACCACGGCCAGGGTGGCGGCGGCGAGGGCCTCGTAGCGACGCAGGCTCGACAGCACAGTCTCGTCAGCTGGGCCGGTGACGCAGCAGGACAGGACGAGCACGCCGGCGCCGTCCCAACCGGCGGCGAGGGCGGCCACGCCGCGGATCCGGCTCCAGGTGTCGTACAGGTGGGGCGTCCGTTCCTTCATCGCTTGCCGGGTGAGAGCGGGCCAGCGTGAGTCGGCCCAGACATCGTCCGTCGTCACCGGCAAGTCGGAGGCCACCGCATCGAGAACGGGACCACCGAGCTGCTCGATCTGCGCGTCCACCAGCTCGCCGACAGCACCCACGTTGGCGAGTCGCACCAGGCCGTATCCCTCTCCGGCCGCGCGATGCCCAACGGTGATCGTCGCTCCGACAGGCTCCTGCGGCGCGAGGTCGTCGAACAGTCGACCGAGCACATCCTCGAGAAGGATGACCAAAGGTTTCCAGTCAGGCGAGATCATCCCGTGATCGACCATCACGACTCCGACAGTAGATCGGCCACCTCGTCTTGTCACTCCGGGGCCTCAGCCACCGTACGTATAGCGAGTCGCCGGCCAACGGGCCTGGGCCGTGGACGCTCGGGGAGAACGTCATGGATGCGGACGCCAGCCATGCCGAGCGGTAGCGCTGCGTTTCTACGTCGAGGCGTGGCTCGCGCGGTCGGCGTCGAGGTGGCAGCTGCTTAGCTGGAGCACGGGCCGCCGTCCTCGGCCTACATCGCTCTCGCCGAGCGGGTCCCTGGCAATCCGCGCTTTCTCATGCTCGAGGACTGACCAACGTGGTGTTCACCATGGTCGTGCTCCTGCTCGATCGCACCGGGCGCCGCAGCCTGCCGCTCACGGCACCGCGGGTCTGTTACTCGGGTTGCTCGTGGGGGGCCACCACCTGGCCGGTCCTCGACCCGCACCCGCCGTTGTGCTCGCGGACGTGCTCAGCCAGTGCCAACCCGAGCCGGGCACCACTGCCTCCCGGTCGGAGGTGACCGGCGAGCGAAAATGTGCACGAACCGCGTCAGGAACGCCCGACCTGGCGTTGTCGGCCTCGACGCGGGCCTACTCGTCGCGGCGGAGGAGACCCAGCAGGCCGATCGCGTACTTCGCTCCGCACGACAGTACGTGACGCACTCCGCGCACTGGCTGTGCCTACGCCTTGGGTCCCCGTGGCAACGGACCGTGGACGTCAGTTACGAGCAGCTCATCCGCCCCACATCACCACCCGCGCGGAGCTGACCACGCGAGTGCACGACCTGCTTCCCGACCTCGCGCCCGTGGCGCTGCGCGGGCACCACCTGCCACTGCCCCGGCTCGCGCGGCGGCCGTGGCCGGTCGACCTCGCACTGCGCCGCCCGTGACGACCGGCGCGCCTTCGACCGGCGGGTCGTGGTGCGGGCAGGGTGTACGAAGCCCTCGACGTCATGCTCGGGTGCCCCGTCGCGGTGAAGATGTTCCAGCCAGAGGGCAACGCGGTCGCCCGCTACCGGTTCACCGCGGAAGCCCGCCTGCTCGCAGGGCTGGCCCACCCCGCGCTCGTCACCGTCTACGACGTCTGCCTCGACAGCGACAAACCCTTCCTGGTCATGCAACTGGTCAACGGCCCACTCTGCGCGACGTGCTCGACCGCGGCCCACTGGAACCCGCCGCCGTCGCCCGCTTCCGGCGCCCGGCTGGCGGACGTACTCGCCTACGTCCACGCCCGGGACATCGTGCACCGCGACATCAAGCTCCAGCCGGAGGTGCAGCTCGTCGAACGCGCCTACTGCTCGACCTGACCGCACCCGAGATGACCGTCCTCCTCGGCGGCCTGCGCTCCCTCGGCGCCAACGTCGGCGGCACCGGCACGGTGTCCTCACCGACCGGCCGACCGACGAGGTGAGGTGGACCGCAACCGCGGGTCGACCTCGTCGTCGGCTCCAACTCCCAGTTGCGGGCTCTCGCGGAGGTCTACGCCAGCCAGGACGCCCGCGAGCGGTTCGTGACCGACTTCGTCGCGGCGTGGCCGAAAGTCATGGAGCTCGACTGGTCCGACCTCGCCTGAGCCGGTTGTACTGAAGAACACGACGAACGCGGCTGATCATGGCTGGGCGATCCGAAGCGCGTTCGTCCTCTGTGGATCGGCACCAGATCGAGTGGTAACAGTCGTCTCCGTCTTTCTGTTGGCTCAATCGGGGAACTCACCGGACACGTCGGTTTCACCGAAGGATCGGAGTGGGACATGAAACGCACAGTCCGGAACGGTCTCGTGGCAGCGGCCACCCTTGCCGTGGTGATCGGGGGACCCGCGGCCACGGCCACACCGGCCGTGCCGCACACCGTCATGGCCCAGCAGCAGGACGAGGACCGGGATCGCGGGGACCAGGACGACGACCATGGACTATGGGGGCTGCTCGGCCTCGTCGGGCTCGTCGGTCTACTCGGGTTGATCCGACGAGGACGCCGGAACGACCAGCTCGCCGGACCGGCGGTCGCGCCACCGGTCACCCAGTCGGAGATGCCGGCCCGTCAGCCGGTCGACCACATTCAGCCCGGCGCGCCGCAGCAGTACGCCGATCCCGCCCGGCCACCGCGCGACGGTGGATACCGGCAGCTGTAGCGGTCAATGCGACCACACGCGCACAACAGCACCGTCGCGTCCCCGGGCGAGGTTGCCCAGCCGGCGTGCCACCGAACGGATGGCAGGCGGAGCTGACGGCACCGCCTGGTCCGAACACACCGCGAAGGTTGCCTTGGTCCTTTGTGTTGTTTGAAGGGTGTGCCCGGAGGTAGCTGTGCTCATGTGGCTGCCGCGACCGTCCGGCGTTTACCACCCACAGGGCGGCACCTGGCTGCTGGCCAAGGCCCTGCGCGACGCCGGCGTCGGGCCCGGGGCCGATGTCCTGGAGGTTCGACCGGGTGCGGGTCTCCGGTTCGGTCTCGTGCTGGCCAACCCCGTACGTGCCCGGCGTCCCGGGTGTTCCCGCACGCGGCTCCAGCAGCGCGTGGAAGTCGGTATCGACGGCCGCACCGTTCTCGACCGGTTGTGCACCGCACCACCCGATCTCCTCGCACCAGGCCGCGGTCTTCTCACCGCCCACTCCGCACTGTGCGAGTGAACACCACGCTTCACTGTGGGATGAGGAGTCCGAGACCCACCGGGCTGCCTCGGCTACAGCGGGCTACCCGCAGCCAGACGGCCGAATGTTCACCACCTGGCGGCTTGACCACTGCCGGAGTCAGGCCTGCCCGACCCGCCGGCATGAGACGGGTCGGGCGAGCTGTCACCAGCAGCCCGAGCGCTCAGCTCGGCGCCGTGATCGCCTTCTGAACGAGGTCCTTGGTGCGGTCGAACAGCGACAGGGCCGGTCCGGCGAGGGTGTTCGCGGTAGCGGACTCGACGCCGGGGTGGGGGTGGGTCGGTGCGACCGCTTCCGCTGCCTTGACCGCGGCCGTCATGGTGCGCAGCTCGGCGCCCCCGACCTCGCGCCGCAGGTAGCGGAACTCGTAGGCCTCCTCCTTGCTGGCGTGGTCGAGGACGTCGATGCGCAACTGGTCGAGCAACTGGGGGAACTCGGGGGCATCCGGGCCCATCTTCTCCAACTCCGCCAGGGTCTCCTTGGCGGAGTGTTCCTCGGCGAGCCGGTCGTCGACGATGTCGTCACCGCCGTGTACCCGCAACCGGGTCAGGGGATGGACCACCTGCTCCTCGGCGGTCTCGTGCACGGCGAGCAGTCGCACCAGTCGCTGGAACGCATCCGTACGTGCTTTCCCCGTGGCCGACTCGACCTCGATGAACAGGTCGCGAATCTGGGTGTGCTGGCGGAGCAGCAGATCTACCACATCCTGCTCCGCCGAGCCGTCCGGTTTGCCGTCGCCCGTGACCGTGGCGGCACCGGGCAGCTGTGCTGGTTTGCGCGGCGCTTTCTTGCGAAGTTTGATCATCTGAGCGCCGATCTCCTGCAGCTGCTTGCGGCCCAGGCCTTCGCGGACTTGCGGGAACCAGCCCTCTTCCTCTTTGCCGAAGTGGCGTGACACCGTCTCGATCAGCACGGTGGCCTTGGCGTTGAAGCGTTCGTCGTCTGGCGTCATCGCCGCCAGCTCCGTACACAACACTTCCGCTACGTGGTTTTCCTCGTAGGAACGCAGTACGTCGTCCTCGAGATCCGGCAGCCGCTTGCGCAGTTCGGGGTGCATGCACTCGTTTTCCAGGTACGAGTAGATGGTCAACGCCTTGACGACGCGCCGCATGGCTGCGCCCTTGCTTCTCTTTGTCTCCGCGGACTGGAACTCCCGGAACAGGCGACGGATCTCCTTGTGGTCCTCTTTGAGTAGCACGATGGCGTCGGTCGACATGGTCAGTCCTTCCCTGCGGCGGGGGTCGGGCGAGTGGGTGTGACCGCCTCAGCGGTTCTCAGCGCGGCGGAGAAGGCTCGTAGCTCGCCTGCGGGTACATCCCGGCGCAGGTAGCGGAACGCGGCCAGCGTCTGTCCGGTGCGGTACTCCTCGGCGAGCAGGTCGGCGACGATGTGGTCGCCGCCGTGCACATACAGCCGGGTCGGGGGGTGCAACACCTGCTCGGCGGCGGCCTCGTGCACCGTCAGCAGCCGCACCAGGCCGTGGAAGGCGTGCGCCCTGGCTGCCGAGGAACTCGATTCGACTTCGACGAACAAGTCGCGGATCCGCGTGTGCTGCTCGACCAGCAGGTCAACCACATCCTGTTCGACCGCGGGGTCGGTCATGTCCTTCTCCTCGAGACGTTCAGGCCTTGCTGCCGGACTGCTGTCGCAGTTCGGACACGGGGTGCGGGCCGTCGGTCTCCGCTCGGTAGTCGGTGCCGAACTGGGTTTGGTGCTGGTCGACGACCAGTTCGCTGGGCGGGAGCTCACCTGCCATGAGCTTGTCCTGCAACTTCTCGAACCGCTCGTGCGCGTCGGTCACATAGCCGGCGCCCAGGGTGGTCAGGTCGATCTGCGTGTCGAGCAGGTGGCGCAGGTATTCCTTGTTCGGCTCGAACGTCACCGGTGCGGGCAACTCCGGCGGAAGGAGCTCGTCGGGGTCCCGCTTGTCGTGCTTACGGAACAATTCGACCGCGATCCGCAGTTGCTCGATCTCCATGTTCAGGTGCAGCTCCCAGATCGCCTTCACCTTCGGATCGGACTCGTGCTGCATGAACGAGTGATAGAGGTAGACCTCGTTGTACTCGTGCAGGACCAACCGCTCCCACCACGTCTCGCCGGGGTCGACCAGCGACTCGTAGTGCGTCACGTGCTCCTCCTCGATCATCGCGATCTCCTGGTAGAGCTGTCGCGCGATCGGTTCCATGTACTGCGGGCCGACGTTCATGTAGAAGTTCATGGTCTGCTGCTCGGCGGACATCACCGTCAACGCGTGCATCTTCGACAACGGCGCCGCGCTGTTGCGGTCGTACGGGTCGCGGACGTTGTCAACCGGGTGCCGGTGGTGGTACTTCGTCGGACGGCCGGGCATCACCTCGGTGAGGCCCTGCACAAGCTTCTCCGCCTTACGGTGCTGGATCATCTCGTAGAGGTTCGAGTACCGGTAGAGATGGTCGAAATCCTCCAGCACTCCGAACTCGTAGGCCTGCTTCAGGTAGGGATCGGGTTCCATCCGCGCGATCCACGCCGTCAGGTCCACCGCCACCTGCTCGTAGAAGATCGTCGTCTCCAACGGAGAGGACTGACCCGGCAGCAGCCAGTTCACCACCTTCTGCTGCTGTTGCTCGATGTAACGGATCTCAGCCAGCTTCCGGGTGACGTCCTGGTCCTGGCACACCCTGGCGAAGTTGTGGCTGAACATGATCGACTCGACCTCGATGCCGTTCATCGTGATGATCCGGCACAACGTGTATGGATCACTGAGATCCGGGTCCACGGGAAGCACGTCCAGCTCCCGCCAGTTTCGCATCTGCTGGTCAAGCGGGATGCCCTGCTGCTCAAGCGGATTGAAAGTCATCGCCGGTCCAATGAACGGAGGAGTGTTGCCGTCTCGGGCGAGTACCCGTCGCACCGACAGGTACTCGACGACCGACCGTGGGATATTTCGACCTTGACGACGCCGGCGGGGCCGTTTGGGCACACGATCGGCGACCAAGGGCACCAGCAAGGAACCGGTGACCACCCGATCGTGTGGTGGTGATCGCCATCGAAGTTCGAGTGCGCGACGCCGAGCACGACCCCGCTGCGATCACGTGCGCGCGGTGTGAACGCGAAGTATCGCCCCAGCCAGCCACCAACCGGGGGAATCATGCGTCGGCCGGGTTCCAACAGGGTATGCCCCGCGCATGTTCCCCAGACGATCTGTCGAAGGCCGGGTCATGCTGGTGACCGGTGGTTCCGCCGATGTCGGGCGCTCGATCGCGGCGTGCCTCGCGGCCGCGGGCGCAGCCGTCGTGAGGTGTGCCCGGGACGGCATATGGCTGCGGGCAGCGGCTCGACCCCTTCCGGGATCGTCGCCCCGGTCGCGCGCGACCTCAGGTATGCGCGGGCCCATGGCGTCAGCGATGTTCGCCGTCGTTCGGCTCAGCAACGACCAACTCCTCGAAAACGCCACCGACATCGTTCGGTCCGGAGATGACGATGACATGACCAGCGCGGCGAGCAACGCCACGGCGGGACGGTGGGCGACCCCATGAGGATCCGGCCCCTCGGAGGCGGGCTCGGCTGCCTCCTGATGATCGTCTTCTCCGTGCTCGCGTCCGTCATCCTCACGATCGTGCTCAACCTCGATCTGTGACCGCGACTCTCCGGTTCCCCACCAATCGCACCAGGCGTTCCCCCCGGTCCATCCGGACCCGGTCGCGCGGATGACAAGGCCGTGCTCACCCACCAGGACGGCGAACGGCCGGGACGCGCGACGTGCTGGCCGCACGCTGGACCCGTCCCCGGAAATGATCCCGCGACCAGACCGGCTCCCCCGACGCCAGCTGGGACACATCGGGAGACCTACGTAGGGTCGCGGTGGCCAAGCAACAGTCCTCCATGCCATCCCCAAGACATGTTTCCCCCGTCCGGAAGCGGACCGCGGCCGTCCCCGGTGAGCGACTTCGGCGAGCCGTGGACACGGTGCTGGCCGACCTCGACGCCGACGACGCTGACCCCGCCCGTCTCGACGACATCCTGCGTACCGCACTCGCGTGGACCGCGGCCGCCGGCGACACATGCCGGATCGCCCCAGCCGTGTCACAGGTGCGGGACGCTCGCGCCTGTCTCAGCCACGCCGAAACCGAGCAAGCCAGGTCAGCGCTGCTCGCAGCCCGCGACAGCCTGCAGCTCGTGCCGAACCAGCGCATCCCCTGACATCCTCACCAGGCGGACCATATTCAGGTGCGTTTGAGCGGTCGAAGCCGTGCTCGCACACGTGCTCCCCGGCGACCGGACGTGCTGTCCCGCAGACCTAGACCGAACCGCCGGTCCCTTGCCGCGTTCGACGAACGGGATCCCCACGTCTACCGCACCGGAACCCGCTTCGCAGCATGGGCCGCAGGTGCGACGATGGTGATCGTCTCTCGCCCGTTCGGCCCCGTCTGGGCGCTCCCACCGCCGTCCGACTGGAAAGCTTCCGACGGGACGTCGGCGCACGCTCGTAGGTTCGGGCGAGAAGACGACCAGAAGGTCGTGGAGGACCGCGTCGACACCGTTCAGCTCGGCCTGCGCGACAGGGCGTCGCCTTTCCCGAATGAGTTCGCCCGTCACGGAGCTTCAGCGCGCTGATCTGGCCGGTAGCGGATAGGGCCGAACCACGGCCGGACAACCGTGACGTTCGGTCATTCCTCCACGTCGTCCTGCTGCTGTTCCCGTACGCGGGTCTCGGCCTCTTCGCCTTCCTCGCGGCCGCCCTCGGCGGGTTCTTCTGGGTGCTCGGTACGTCCTCGGTCATGTGCCATGGGGGGTGGGTTCCCGGTTCTTGGCCGCTCAACCGAGATTGGCATCTGCCCCGCGTTGAACGATGGTTCGAATCCTGATCGGAAATGGGTGCCAAGACGAGCAGGCCACGCATGGAACGAACATCCGCGGGCACCACTCCGACGCGATCTCGCGCGGGAACAAAGACCGCCATCCGCACGAGGTGGGTCGCTGTCGCAGGGCGTGGTGGTCTTCGCGGTGTCACAGCAGTCACGGACGCGACGCCCGGTTCGTGCGCCGCCAGCGGCGGTGTCAGCTAACTCGACGACATCACCGTCGACCGGGGTCCTTGTTCACCTCGCCGGGTTCGAACCTCCTCACCGAGGTCCACCGATGACCACCACGTGGACCTGGCCGTCCGCACCCTTGGCGTGGTGTCCAGCGAAAGTCATGGCTTCCTCGCAGATAGGCCGACGTCATGCCTCGGATGGGACGGGCACGCTGCCTGACCGGGAAACCACGCCACTGACGACGGGCGAAGGCCGGATAACATGGTTCTCGATCCGCAAACGCCGATGACCACGGCACTCGGCGCGGACGAGCGGCGACGTTGACCGCGGTCCGTACGCATAGCGGCACCCCGGCTCCCATCAGCTGTCGATGACGGGGTGGTCGCCGGTGTCGATCGCCGTCGCCGACCGCTGGTACCGGTTGACCTTCTTCCGCCTGCGGGGTGGGCGGTCGTTGGCGATCAGCACCGCGATCCACGGCAGTGGGATCGACAGCAGCGCAAGTGCCAGTGCCAGCCACCAGGTGCTGTGGAGGACCCCCGCGATCGCCAGGCATGAGATGCGCACGAGCATGATCGTCAGGTACTTCCGTTTGCGCGCCGCTTGTTCCTCCTCGTGCGACGGCGCGGCTTCGGTGATGAGAACCGGTTCCCTGTCCCGCTCGTGCTTCACGCACACCTCCACATTCGGGTTGTCCCGGTCCTCATCCGCCGTGACCACGTCCCGCCGGTCTCGTTCGACTGTCTTCCGCCGTGAGGTCACCGTCGTCCGTGCCGGCGTTCGCCCTCGCCTGGTGCAGGGCGGCCACTTCGTCGTCCGGGTCGGGGCTGAAGAACCCGCCTTGTTTGGGGGAACCCGCGGCGCCGAGCTGGTTCATCTTCGTCGGCACCGGGGTGCCCTGGTAGGTCAGGTGGGCGCCATCGCTGTCGAGTGGTTGGTGCACCTCGATGAACGCGCCGTGCGGGAGTCGTTTGATGATCCCGGTTTCCACGCCGTGTTCGAGGACGCGCCGGTCGCCGCGCTGCAGGCCGAGGCAGGTCCAGTAGGTGAGCACGTAGGCGATCGGCGGCAGGATGAGCAGTCCGATCCGCCCTGCCCAGGTGATGGCGTTGAGGGAGATGGCGAACTTGTTGGCGATGATGTCGTTGCCGCCGGAGACCAGCAGCACGCCGAAGAACGTCAGTGCCATCACGCCGAGGCTGGTGCGTACCGGCACGTCCCGTGGACGCTGCAGGAGGTTGTGCCAGGCGGTGTCGCCGGACAGGCGCCGCTCCAGCCATGGGTAGAGCGCCGCGAGGGTGATCATGACCAGTGGCAGCGCCGCGGTGGGCCAGAACTGGGCCGGGATCACGTAGTTGCCCAGGTGCAGGTCCCAGGGCGGCCAGAGCCGGCTGGAACCGTCGAGCCAACCGATGTACCAGTCCGGCTGCGAACCGGCGGACACGTGCGCGGCGTTGTACGGGCCGAACAGCCAGACCGGATTGATCTGGAGGAGTCCTGCCATCAGGCCGAGGACCGCGACGACCCCGACGAAGAACGCACCGCTCTTCACCGCGAACACCGGCAGGATCCGCACTCCGACGACGTTGTGCTCGGTGCGCCCCACGCCGGGGAACTGGGTGTGCTTCTGGTACCACACCAGAGCGAGGTGCACGACGATCAACGCGAGCAGGATTCCCGGCAGCAGCAGCGCGTGGACGATGTAGAGCCGCGGGATGATCTCGGTACCGGGAAACTCCGACCCGAAGACCAGCCAGTGCGCCCACGTGCCCACGACCGGGATGGCCTGCACGATGCCCGACATGATCCGCAAACCCGTGCCGGACAGCAGGTCGTCGGGCAGCGAGTAGCCCGCGAACCCTTCTGCCATCCCGAGCGTGAACAGCAGGATGCCGATCACCCAGTTGGTCTCCCTCGGTCTGCGGAACGCGCCGGTGAAGAACACCCGCAGCATGTGCACCAGGATCGCGGCCATGAAGATCAGCGCGGACCAGTGGTGGATCTGCCGCACGAACAAGCCGCCGCGCACCTCGAACGTGATCTGCAGCGTGCTCTCGTACGCCCGGGACATGTCCACGCCGCGCAGCCCGTCATAGGCACCCTGGTAGCGCACCTCGACCATGGACGGGTCGAAGAACAGCGCGAGGTAGGTGCCCGACAGCAGCAGCACCACGAAGCTGTACAGCGCGATCTCGCCGAGCAGGAAAGACCAGTGGGTCGGGAAGACCTTGTTGATCTGCCTGCGGACGGCGGCCGCGGCGTGGAACCGGTCGTCCGCGGCGTCGGCGACCCGCCCGATGCGGCCGCCGCGCTGCTTGGTCGGTCTGTCCAGTGAAGTCATGTCCCCAGCTCCCAGAACGCGGGGCCGACGGCCTCGACGAAGTCGCCGCGTGCCACGAAGTACCCGTCCTCGTCGACGTCGAGCGGCAGCTGCGGCAACGGCCGCGTGGCCGGACCGAAGACCGGCCGCGCGTTGCCCACCAACGAGAACTGGGACTGGTGACACGGGCACAGCAGTAGGTTGTCCCGCTGCTGGTAGAGCGACACCGGGCAGCCGAGGTGCGTGCAGACCTTCGAGTACGCGTAGAAGTCCCCGTAGTTGAACTCCTCCTGACCCGGCCGGGTGGTCACCTTCGTGCCGGGCCGCAACCGGAACACCAGCACCGCGCTGTCGGCACGGCGCAGTGCGGCCGCGAGCCGTTCGGCGTGTTCCCGTTCTTCCTCGCGGAACGGGAACACGGTCACCAGGCCGCCCGCGTGCATGTCCTCGGGCCGCAGCAGCACGACCTCCTCCGGTTCGCCGGTGTCGACGCGGAGCCAGACCTTCTCGCCTGGGGAGGACCGCCAGGCGGTGTGCCACAACGAGTCAGGGCCCTCGGTGTCCTTCCACGGGTCGCGCACCAGCGGGGCGATCGCGAGCACACCGATGCCCATGCCGAACACACCGCCGCCGAGCCCCAGCGCACGTCTGAGCACAGTGCGGCGGCGCAGACCGCTGCGCTCCCCCGCGTCCGCGAACTCCGCCGCGACGGTCCGCCGGTCCACTTCGGACGAACTGCCCGAGTGCCGCTGCTGGGCTGCCAGTTCGTGCGGCAGGAACTTCTTCGCGTAGCTGATGACACCGAACATCAGGCAGAGCGCAGTCAACCCGAACGTGAGCCCGACCAACGGGGTGTACAGCACCCGCAACGCATAGCCAGCCTCGCCCGGTGCGCGGTAGTCCCACGGCCACCACAGGAACACCCCGACGAACGCCAGCCCGAACACCGCGGACAGCAGAAACCACATCAGAACCCGGCGCTCAGCGCGCCGCTCGGCCTGTGTGCCGCGCACCGGCCACCGTTCCTCGTAGGAGACCAGCTCCACATCGTCGAGCGACGTGCCGAGCCGGACCAGGTCCGCACGGTCCATCTCGTCGAGCTGCTCGGCGGTGACCTCGTCCTTACGCCGCTCGCTCATGACCGCGCCCCGATCCAGACACACAGCGCCAGGAGCGCCACGACCCCGATCACGAACGCGGCCGCACCCTCGGCGACCGGGCCGATCTTCCCCAGCGACTGGCCGCCGTAGCTGTCCCGCTCACCCTGCACCGACTTGACGTAGGCGATGATGTCCCGCTTCTGCTCCGGGGTCAGCGCCCGCTCGGAGAACACCGGCATGTTCGACGGACCCGTCAGCATCGCGGTGTAGATCTGCTCCTCGTTCGCCGGGTCGAGCTCCGGGGCGGACTTGCCCGAGGACAGCGCACCGCCGCGCCCGGTGAAGTTGTGACACGACGCGCAGTTGAGCCGGAACAGGTCCCCACCCCGCGCCACGTCACCCCGCAGCTCGGCGCCCCGCTCCCCAGGCATCGCGTCCCCACCGCCGTGGGCGTGAACGTACGCGGCGAGCGCATCGATCTGCGCGGGCGTGAACACCGGGGGTTTGCGATGGGACTGCGCCTCCTGCCGCGCCAACGGCATCCGGCCGGTCGACACCTGGAAGTACACCGCCGCCTCGCCCACCCCGACCAGGCTCGGCCCCATGCCCTCGACACCTTCCAGATTCGCGCCGTGGCAGCTCACGCACGAGGTGCGGAACAGCTCCTCGCCCTGCCGCACCAGAGCGGGATCCTGGTCCGCCACCACCACCGGCGGCGCGGGCGCGAGCACGCTGTACGCCGAACCGGTGACGAGGAGGGCGAGCAACAGCAACATCGTCCGGGCCAGTCTTCGCCGCCATCGGAGGTTCGTCATGACTGAGCCCAATCGTGAGAAAGACTGGAGGGCGAGCAGGGCCGGACACCTGCACACGTCAGCCGACACGCGGCACGACGTCGAATCCCTGTGAGTTCAAGAACCGACCCACGCCACTGTCTGCCCGCAAACGCCGCAACCAAACGCATCGGATTCGGACAAGTCGCCACGGCCCGACGGGTGGTTGTGCCAGGAGCTGCGAGATCTGCTGACCCCTCTGCGGGACGTCATCGACACCGTGTCGGTCTCCGGCATCGCGGCGGCGGTGCAACGGCACGGCTCCGCCATGGGTGCCTGACACCGCGCTGTACTGCCGGGCTCTCGACCGGCTCACTGCCGCGAAGCCGAACCACCTTCGATGTCGTCAGCGCAACGCTTGGTAGCGAGGAGGTAATGCGGTTCGCCCACTCCCGGGCGGGTAGTCACTTCGTCTGCCGATGAATGAGTAACTGCCATGTCCGAGCCGACGCACGAGAAGAACGAGGACGTCGAACGTGGTTACGCGGAGGAGAACAGCGAAGCCCCGCTCGACGACGTCGAGCGCGACGTCTCCGCACCGCCCGAGGAGCGGTGGCCCGAGCACCAGGGGAACGAGCCGGACTCGACTGATTGACCCCGGATGGCGACCAGCGGCGACCGGCCGGGATCCGATGGCGAGGTTGTGACTCCTGCTCGACGAACGCGAGGGCCGGATCACGGCCGCGCCGACCAGGAGCGCGCACCGCGAGCGGCAGAAGCTCCCGCACACCGGCCAGCTACCGCAGCCCCGGTGCCAGGGAGACCCCCTGGTCGCCACGAGTGCACGAGCAGACCATCCGATCAGCTGACCGGAGATAGAACCGGCTCAAAGCGGGTAACGGGCCGGCATGGACGTGCACAACCTGCTGGAACCAGGACGAGGTACGGAACTGACCGGCCTCGGGCTCGCCGCGACCGCGCCGACCGCACTACTTCGGACCTCACCGGCGATGCCGACCTCGACGAGCGGCAACGCCGCGTCGACACGTGCTAGAACCGGCGGTGCCCTGGGCGGACACCTGTCCTACGCAGGGCGCCGGGGTGTTCCGCTGACAGAACCACGACCCCGGTGCGGCAAACGCCGACGACTACGCGTCGGCCGCGCCGACCCAGTCAGGTCATGAGAACGTCGCAGCGCCGGGTTGAGGACGAACCCGCTCGCGGGCGGGCGGGGACCCACCGCAGCGAGATGGTCAGATCCTGGTCGGGCACCTCGTAGTCCAGGCGGGCCAGCCGCACCGCGAGAGTCCGCACCATCGCCACCACGGCGGGCTCACCCGGGCAGCGGTGGTTCGTGGTCGGGTCACCGGCGCCCTGTGGCACCGGCTCGAACGGACCGATGTCGCGGCCGAGGAAACGTTCCGGGCGGAAGGGCACAGGTCGCCCCACAGGTCCTCGTCGTGGTTGTGGCCAAAGGTCGAGCAGCACCATCGCGTGCTTCGAGTTGCGTTCTCCTCGCGGCGCACGAGCGGGTTCTCGACGAGCTTGCGACGCAGGCCGCGGCGCGGCTGCTCAGGGGGCTGGGTCCGCACGGGATCCGTCGAGCAGGTGCTCCGGACCCGTCCACGTCACGCAGGGCGCGCGTCAGCAGGTGGGGCAGGAGGGGGCGGTTGACGTCGAGCAGAGCCTCTTCCTGCCGGTTCTCCCACCCGGCGACCGAACCGTCGGTCTCGGTCAGCACACCCCAGTCCACGAGCAGCCCGATCGCGCGCACCAGGTGCCGCCGCTCGACGATCGTGTCCTCCGCCGTCACACCCGCGGTGACGGCATCGGCACGGACCTGCTCGACCAGCGAGTTCATCAGGACCTGGTCGCCCGTGCCGGGCGAGAGCAGGCTGGCGCACACGAGTGCCAGATAGGTGTAGGTCCGCGAGGAGAAAGGCCTGTCGTTGCCGGTGCGCGCCGGACGTACGACAGTGTCGTCGCTGAGAGGCGGCTTCCGCAGCCTGGCGAAAGTCGACTCGACCACCAGCTGGTACCCCAGCACGCGGTTGAACAGGCGCCTCAGGTCGGACGCGTGGCCGCGGATCAACGCGAACGTCTCGGGGTGCCGGGCCGAGGTGACCACGGGCGTCATCAACAGCACCCGTGCCGCCGCACGAACGCTGTCGGCCCGGTGCTCCCGGGTTCCGGTGGTGGTCGTGGTCATGCAGTGCGCCCTGGCCGTTCCGCTTCTCCACCACTCCGGACCCAGGAAGAACGTAAGTAGGGGCCTCACGTTGACGTGCCGCAGCGATAGCTGATCCTGACGTGAGTCGCCGTTCGCGTGGTCGTCACCGCTGCCGATGACTGACTCAGACGGCTGGCGGGTTGTTGGCGTGGCCGCGGGCGTACTCGGATGCGCGGGTTTCAGTCACGTGCGCGATGGCGTCGAACCCGGTGAGGGCCGGCTGGTCGAGGAAGTAGTCCGCCATGCGCATTCGGGGGTGTTGGGCGGCGTCGATGGCGGTGTCGGCGGCGCCGCGGAGGTCGGCCAGGTACCAGGCCGCGTCGTCGGGGAATATCGACTCGATGGTGTCCGGTTCAGTCGGTGGCAGCGTCGCTTCGGTGAAGGACGGGGTTTCCGGGTTCTCGACCTCGAAGGCGACGCCGGTCGTGCCGCGTCCCGCGGTGAGCGCCACCGCGAGGTAGTCGCCCCGGAGTGCCGCGCGAAGGTGGTGGCCGGCGGGGTAGAGGTCGCCGCCGCCGTCGTCGCGTTGGGTGGCGGTGTGGATGTGCCAGTTGTGGGCGGCGAGGATGACGCGGCATCCGGGGTCGTTTTCCAGGAGTCGGAGGACCGATGCCGCGATGTAGTGGTCGCGGAAGGTCGATGCGGCGCTGATGCCTTCGGTTGGGAGTGAGCGGTGCAGGTGATCGAGTTGCCAGGCGCCCATGAGGTGGTGAAGGGCGTCTTCATGCGCGGCCCCGTGTCCCGCCAGGTGCCGCGCTGGGGCCGTGCGTCGCATGCGGGCGAGGAGGAGACCGAGTGTCGCGGAGAGAGCGTCGCGGTCGCTCTGGCTGAGGAGGGGATAGGTGGACAGCGCGGTGATCGGCCATGGATCGTGGAACTTCTCCGCCAGCGCGATGGCCTGCTGCGCGAGTTCAGCGCCTGGTGTGTCTGTTTGCAGCAGGTAAGCGTGGACCTGTTGCAGGGCCGGGAGAGGGGAGCCGAGAGAGCCGGGCAGATCGGCCCCGACACACCGAAGCGGTGTGCCGTTGTTGACGGCATTGTGTTCGCGGATCCACGTCAGCGTCTCGTGAAACTCTGGGGTGTCGCCGAGCCCCAGGGCAACCCCGGCTGACGCGACCTGCGGGGCGGTGCCTGCGCCCCCATGCACCCAGTGGTCGAGGATCAGCGCTTCGGTGAACGGGGCCTCCAGAGCCAGCACGGTGAAGCCGTGCCGCTCGACGAGATATCGGATGAGCCGGTGCCGCAGCCGGTAGAACTCGTGGACGTGGTGTGAACTCTCGCCCAGCGCGACGACTCGCGCCGCACCGACAAACTGTCCGAAGGGCGCGAGATCGTCGAGCGGATCCGCCGGATCGATAGTGGTCAACGGAACGCTCTTGTCGCGTATCCATGCACGCACGGTTCGGGCCATGTCCACCGGTTGTCCTCCTCATCGACCGCGTAGGCGTACAATATACACCTACGCTCGGGCGGCCACTCAGGACAGAGTGGAGGCATCTCGCCACTCGGCTCGACCTGGGGAGACACGAAGGACCGCTTCGCTCGCAGCGTAAACCTGCTGGAACGCATCAAATCTGGCCGCTACCGCAGCCACGACCTGGTCAGGGTCTACGCCAGCGAGTGCGCGCGTGAGGAGCCAGACCCTCTCCGTCGCGCAGCAGTGCGCCGACTACTCACCTGGTACCTGCACACAGCCAACGCGGCGCAACGAGTACTGCTGCCCGAACTCCCGCCCATCGAACTGGATGACCCCGTCGGCCGGGTGCCGGAGTTCGAGAACTTTGCCGAGGCCCTGTCGTGGTACGACGCGGAACGCGCGAACCTCCTGGCTGCGGTCCGACAGGCCGCCGCAGGCGACCATCACGACATCGGGTGGAGGCTTCCCATGGCGTTGCTGGGATTCTTCAACCTGCGTCGGGCGTGGGGGTGACTGGTTGCAGGCCTACGATATCGGGTTGCGTTCGGCCCGTCGCGTCGGTGACCGGCTTGGCGAGGGCGTGGATACTCGCCAGTCTGGGCCACGCCTTCCGGGAGCTGGATCGCTTGGACGAAGCCGTCGACTACTCGCAGCAGGCGTTGGACATCTGCCGCGACATCGAGTTCCGTTGGGGTGAGGCGGCGGCCATCTACAACCTGGGTGGGGTATACCGGAGCCAGGGCCGGTTTGAGGATTCTCTGCGATGCTTGGAACAAGCGCTCATCGTGTTCCGAGAGACCGGTAACCGGCAAGGCGAGAGCCGAAACCTCACCGCGCTCGGCAACGCCTACCGGGAGATGCGGGACTTCCGTAACCTGGAAGAGGTCGTCCCGGGCGAGGTGTGCACCGCCAGCGGCACCACAGGCAACGACCGGCTCGCCGACCTGGGCTGGAAGCCCAGTGCCGAACGGTCACTGTTGGCGTGCATGCGGCAGTTCGTGGAAAACCCGAACAGTGATCGCACCGTGTCCACCGACATGTCGATACTCCAAGCGTTCGCCGAGAACCGCAAGCAGGGCAAGCGGGCCGCCTGGCAGGACGCGAGCAGCATCGAGATCGGCCAGGAGAGCTACGGCGTGGGCATCCCGAACGACCGTCCCAAGCTGTGCGAGGAGCTGAACCGCACGATCACCGAGTTCATCAACGACCACTGGTCGGTGGAATTCGACCGACACCTCAAAGGCGTGCAGAACAAGGACGAGCACCTGCCGAAGGCAACCGCACCGTGCCGGAAGACCGGCTTCCTGTAAGCCGAGGTCACCGGGCCAGGAACCACCCGGCCATCGACCACAGCTGACCTGGTGCCGCCGCGACGGCAGGATCCGCGCAACAAGATGTCAGACATGGTCTG
Organism: Actinophytocola algeriensis; assembly: GCF_014203735.1. Classification (GTDB taxonomy): domain Bacteria; phylum Actinomycetota; class Actinomycetes; order Mycobacteriales; family Pseudonocardiaceae; genus Actinophytocola; species Actinophytocola algeriensis. Next base: position 1,282,103 of record NZ_JACHJQ010000002.1, read on the forward strand.
GACTCAGCTGGCGCGGACTTCCGCCGAACCGGACTTGAGACTTCCCGTGCCGTTCTCGGCGGCGATCGCCACCGCGCGGTCCACATCCCCAATGAGCGCTACCGCCATGATCTTACGGCGACCCGCACCGACGTGCGGCCGACCCAACCGATAGAGCGCATAAGCCATGCCGAGAGGAGGTTCAGCAGTCGTCTCGGGCAGGAAGAGCCCAATCCGCCGCTCGTGTATCGAGGATGGCAAGGCTGGCGATCTGTCGAACACACGCTCCTCGGCATGGCCGGATGTTCGGGCACGGCGAACCAGGCCACCTGCCCGGCTCCGGGGACAGCCCGGTCACGTCCACGCCGCTGTGCGCCCACACCCACTTCGCGGAGTCCGAGCACCAGTTCAGCCCTGCAGACAACCCGCAAGCAAGATCTACGCGCGCCTACAGGCGAGAAATAGCCTCACCGACGTCAGGACGCCGGTCACGTGGTGGTCAGCGGGAACGTGCGAGGTCGGTGACCCGGGGCACGAGGTCGGCCGGTGATGGCATGGCCGCCACCTCCGCGCGTACCTCGGCCGCGGCGGTGCGCAGGGACTCGTCGTCGACGAGTTGTCGCACGACCGCCGCGGTGACCCGCTCGCGGTCGATGTCGATCTCGAGGCCCACGCCGCGCCTGACCACCGCGCGTGCGTTGCCGAACTCGTCGCCGACGAACGGGAGCACCAGCTGTGGCACGCCAGCGGCGAGCGCGGCCATCATGCTGCCCGAGCCCCCGTGGTGGATCATCGCGTGTGTGGTGGCCGCCAGTGCGTCGACCGGGAGCCATTCGTTGGCAGTACGGACATTGGGCGGCAACGGACCGAGCACCGACGTGTCCACGCCCGCGAGGGCCAGCACGAACTCGGCGTCCACCCCGGCGGCCACGTCGGCGATCCAGCGCAGCGGACGCAGGCGCGGCCACAACATCGGCAGGATGCTGCCCATCGTGATCGTGATCCGCGGGCGGTCCGGGGTGCGCCGCAACCACTCCGGGAGCACGATGCCACCGTGGTACGGCACGTGCCGCATGGCCCAGCCGCGATCGCCGGTCACCATGCTCGGTGGGGCGATGTTCAGCAGCTCGTACCGGTCCGGGAAACCGGCGACGCCGTGCCTGCGGTAGGCGTCGTCGAGTTCGGCGGCGAGCTTCAGCGTGATCTCCCTGTTGCTGGTCAGCCCGTCGGCGTGTTCGATGGCGGGCACGCCGAGCTTGGCGGCGACGAGCGGGCCAGCGCCCTGCAGTCGGCTGTGCACCACCAAGTCCGGCCGCCACCACCGCGCGAACTCGACGGCACCGTCGGCCATCGCGTCGGACAACGCGCCGAACGGCCGGTCCACCTCGTGGTACGGGGTGTCGGCCGCGCGGCGTGCCATACCGCGGAGTTCCTTGTCGGAGAGGCCGCCGAGACCGACGTCCGCGGTCCCCGTGCGGTACACCTCGGTGACCTGCGCGACGGTGGCCAGCTCGACGACCGCCAGGCCGGACCTGGCGAGTGCCGGCAGGTGCGTCGCGGTCGCGCCCGCGGTGCCGAGCACGACGTCATGGCCCGCGGCGCGCAGCGCCCAGACCAGCGACACGACCGGCAGGTTGTGGCCGAACCCGGGTGAGGTCAGGAACAGGATCTTCATGAGCGGTTCTCCGTTTCGGTCGGCCATTGGACCGACCGGATGCGGCGGTCGCTGATGCTGACGCCGAGTGCGATCGCGAGCACCGTGGCCAGGGTGAGGATGGCGGCCTGCGCGGACAGGTGCTCCACCAGCAGACCGGAGGCGAGCATGCCGGCCGACGAGCCGACACCGAGCACGGTCATGAACGCGGTGACGGTCCTGCCACGTTGTTCGTCGGGGACCTGCCGGAAGATGAGGATGTCCATGAGCACGCGCATGGAGGGGCCGCCGAGGCCGAGCAGGAACAGCGCGATCGCGAGCCACCACGCGCCGAACGGGAGGGACAGGGCGGCGATCAGCAGAACGGCCGTGCCACCGAGCCACAGCATGAGCGCGCCGGGCGTCAGCCGGTCGTGCAGCGGGCGGACCAGCACGGTGCCCGCGAGGCCGCCGACCGCCAGCCCCGCCATGGTCAGCCCGACCGTGCCCGGCGACGCGCCGTCGCGGGTGAGCACCACGATGACGACGAGGACGAGCGGCGCCGAGACCGCGTTGAGCACCGCGGCGAACATGGTGCTGTGCCGGAGAATGGGCACCTTCCAGAGCTGGGCCAGGCCAGCGAGCATCCGCCGGTCACCATCCACAGTGGGCTTCCGCGCGCGCGCCGGTGGGCGGACGAACAGGGCGCAGACGAGTGAGACCACAAAGGACACCGCGGTCGCGAGGAAGGGCAGGACGGTGGCGGTCGCGTAGAGCAGACCGCCGAGCGACGGCCCGCCGAGCGCCGCGGCATGGCTGCGCACCTCCTCCTGGGTCAGCGCCGCGGTGAGTTGCCGTGGTGGGACGACCGCGCGGACCAGCAGCATGCGCGCGGAGCCGCCGAGTGGCTGGACCGCGCCGACGATGGCGGCGACGGCGAGCAGGTGGGGCAACGTGATCGCGTCGTGCAGCACGGCCACCAGCACGCTCGTGGTCGCGATGGCGCGGACGGTCTCCATGATGATCAGCAGGAGCCGCTGATCGTGGGTGTCGGCGAGCTTGCCGGCAGGCAGCCCCGCCAGCAGCGACACCGCCATCTGGGTGGCGCCGAACGCACCGGCCCACGCCGGTGAGCCGGTGACGGCGAGCACCACGAGTGGGTAGACGAGATCCGTGATCTCCCTGCCCAGCAAGGCAAGTCCCGAACCGCTCCACAGCAACTGGAAGTTGCGGTTGCGCCGGAGCGGGACCTCCGCCGGGGCGGGGTCGAGTGTTTCCGGAGTGACCATGACCATCACCTTCCTTGCCACACGGGTTCGCGACCCTCGACGAACGCCATCGGGCCCTCCACCGCGTCCTGGCTCACCGACCGGCGCTCCTCCCACTCGTAACGCGCGCTGAACGCGTCGGCGAGTGGCATGTCGAGGGAGCGCATGGCCGCTTGTTTGATGGCACGGGTGGCCAGGGGGCCGCAGCGAAGCAGTTCGTCGACCCATCGGGCCACGGAGCCGTCCAGTTCCTCCTCCGCCACCACCTCGTTGACCAGACCGAGGTGCAGTGCCTGGGCAGCGGACATACGGCGGCCGGTGAGCAGGTAGCCCATGGCGGTCTTCAGCGGCAGCTGCCGCACCAGGCGGAAGACACCGCCCGCGCCGGGAACCAGGCCCAGTCTGGCCTCCGGCAACGCGAACACGGCGTTCTCCCCGGCGATGATGAGGTCGCAGGCGAGCGCGAGTTCGAACCCGCCGCCCAGCGCGTAGCCCTGCACGCAGGCGATGACGGGTTTCACCAGTTCGAACCGTTCGGTGAGCCGCGGCCACCCCGGTTGTCCCCTGCTGCCGAACGTGGTGGGGCGCCCGCCGTCGCGTACCCGTTCCTTGAGGTCCTGTCCGGTGGAGAACGCCCGCGACCCCGCGCCGGACAGGACGGCGACCCACAGCCGGTCGTCGGCGGCGAAGTCGTCCCACACGTCGGCGAGCTCCTCGTGCATGCGCAAGTCCATGGCGTTGAGGACGTCCGGCCGGTCGAGGGTGACGTAGGCGACGCGACCCCGTTTCTCGTACCGCACCCGCCGCGTGCCCGCCGTCATGACGCACTCGTGGTGAAGCGGGAGACCTTGTTCAGCACGTCCTTGGCGTAGAGCCGGCCTGCCTGCTGGACGGTGAACTCGGCGAGGAACTCCCGGAACGACTCCTGGGACTCGTCGGCGAGGTTGAGCATGCGGCGGTTCGCGACCACCGCGGGGCTCGCCAGCCGCGACGCCTCGGCCGCGATCGCCGCCGCCATGTCGTCTGGCGCGCACACCTCGTCGAACAGCAGGCGCGCGACCGGGTCGGCGGCCGCCACCCGCCCGTCGGCGAGGATAATCTGCCTGGCCTGCCGTGCGCCGACCAGCCTGCCGAGACGCAGGGCAGCGACGCCCGGGATGATCCCTTCGCGGGCGGCCGGGATGGTGAAGTAGGCGTCCCGTTCGACGATGACCCGGTCGCAGGCCAGCATCAGCTGCGCGCCGCCGCCGATCGCGAACGAGTCCACCGCGGCCAGCCAAGGCTTCTGCACGGCACCGCGGTCCCAGTGGTGGTCGCGCACCCCGGTCAGGCCGTGGATGATCTTCGCGAGGTAGCCCATCTCCCTGCCGAGCAGGAAACCGGTGAACGAGATGCGGCCCGCGTGCAGGCTCTTGAGGTTGATGCCGGAGCTGAACACCCGCCTGCCCGCGTAGCGCGGGTGGCTCATCACGCCGCCACGGATCACCCCGACCTCGGCCGCCGACGCGAGCAGGATCAGGTCGACTGCGGTTTCCATGTCCTCGACCTGCTGGTTGTCCTCGGCGTTGAGGCAGTCGTCGCGCTGCATGGTGAGGTGGGCGACGCCGGCCGAACACTGGACGTAAACCGAGTCGAGCGACAGGTGGCCGGTGCGTTCGAACTCCGGCAGCAGGCGCAGCGCACGCGGTGTCGGCCTGCGCATGGCCTCGAGCAGGTGCGACCCCGCGGTGCTGGAACGGAGCAGGTGGCTGATCAGGATGCTCTGATCGACATCGAGGCCCTCCTTGTCCTCGGGCGGGCGGTTCTGCTCCGCGTCGGACTCCGCCATCGTCGGCGCGAGGCCGGGCACCGCCGTGGCGGCGGCGTCACACACCTCCGCCAGCCGGAGGAAACGGGTGCGGCCCGCGGTGATCGCGTCGTAGAGCCGGTCGGTGTACGCGCGGAGGAACCCGGCGGTGCGGAGCCTGACCTCGTGCCGCGCCGAGGCGACGGCCTCGCGTTGCCTCGGCGTGCGCAGGCTGGGCGGTGCGCAGTCGGCGAGCACCCCGGACAGCGTCGCGTGCGCCGCGGTGACCGCGCGGGCCTCCGGCAGCGCCGCGAGCGAGTCAACCCGCGACATTGGCCACCTCCCTGGTGCGGCGCGACAAACGGTCACACGCGGCGAGGTGCCTGCCGAGTGCTTCCTCGAACGTCGTGGTGGTCGCGTCGAGCATCAGCTGGCGGCGCACGGCGACGTCCGCGCCGTCCGCGGTTTCCAGGCGCGCGACCACGGCGGCGATGGCGGCGCCGGTGTCCTCGGCCACCTCGTCGACCAGGTGGACGCCGACCGCCTCGGCGGCCGACAGCGGGTAGCCGAACAGAATCCACCTGCGCACCCGCGCGAACCCGACCTGGTTCGCCAGCCGGTACAGGCCCATGCCGGGCCACACCCCACCCGGCCCGGCGGGCAGGTGCAGCCGGGTGCGTGGCGCCGCCACACGCAGGTCGGTGGCCAGCAGCGCCTCGACCGCGATGCCGCCGCAGTCCCCGTGCACGACCGCGACGGTCGGCCGGTTCAGCCGTTCCAGCCTGCGCAGCACGCGTTCCCATTTGTTGACCAGCGCGACGTCCGGTGCGTCCGCGTCGGCCGCGCCGGGTTCGCCGGTGCCGGTGATGACCGGCACGACACCGGCCGGCGCGTCCTCGACCTGGTCGATGAACACGTCCAGCGCCGCGATGACATTCGCCGAGACCGGCATGCGGCCGTCGATGTGGTGGTGCGCCTGCATTTTCTTGCTCCTCGTGTGAATGTCACCAGCGGACCAGCGCGGTCTCGATGGTGGAGCCGGGGCCCATGGTCATGAACACGCCGTACTCACCGGGCCGGATGGTGCCCTCGGCCAGCAACCGCTCGTAGGAGAACAGGAACGACCCGCTAGAGAGGTTTCCGTAGTCCCGCAGCACCCCGACGGTGTGCCGCAGGTCGTACCGGGTCAGCCCGAGGTTCACGCCGACCGCGTCGATGACCTTCTTGCCACCGGAGTGGACCAGCCAGTGGGCGATGTCGTCCTGCCGCAACCCGGCCCTCGCCAGCAACCGGTCCACAGTGGACCGGGCGTGCCGCCCGACCACGTAAGGGATGTCGGGGTCCAGGTAGAAGCTGAACGCGTTCTTCGCCGTGTCCCACTCGTAGCGCATCGCCTGCATCGCCTCGGTGATGACGCAGCTGGTGAAGTCCACGATCCTGGGCGCCGGCCGCTGGTCGGTGTGCGTATCCGGTGTCGTCCCGGCAACCAGCGCGATGGCGGCGGAACCGTCCCCGAAGAGACTGTTCACCACCGAGGTCCGCATCGTCCCGTCGAACACGTACGCGGCGGAACACGCCTCGATGCACACCATCACCGCCAGCTCACCCGGATGGCTCCGCGCCCACCCGGAGACCACGTTGAGGCTGTTCAGACCGGCGTTGCAGCCCATCCCGACCACGTCGACGCGGCTGGTGTTCCTGCCCATCTCCAGCTGCGGCATCAGCAGCGCGCTGAACCCGGGGGTGAGGAAACCGGTCGAGGTGACACAGCACAGGTAACCGATGTCCTGCGGTTCGGCACCGATGTGCTTGAGACACTCCTGCACCGCCCTGGTCCCCATGCTGACGCCCTGTGCCTTGTGCTTGGCCAGCAGTTCACCGGTCGTCTCCGCCCGGATCCCGTCCGGACCGGACTCGGGCAGCGTGAGGAACCGGCGTTCGATCGCGCTGTTGAGGTAGACCGAACGGACCCGGGGGTCGGTGATGCCGAGCCGGTCGATGAGATCCCGTTGCGAATACGCCGTTTCCGGCACCGCGGTGCCCACCGCGAAAATCCTGGCCAGCTCGGTCGACCCGAGCTCCGGTGTGTCCAGGGTCCGGACCAGGCCGGGGTGCGACATCATCGGAACGTCCACCCCCACATGCGGGTCTTGCTCCGGATCAGTGTCTTGGTCCGCCGCTCAGTCAAAGTCCCCTATCCTTTCGCCGATGATCGGCCCGATCGTGGCCATCACGTCCGGCTTGACGATGTCGAAGTGGCCGCAGTCGAGCCGGTGGAACGTCGTGGCGCCGGTCAGGTGCGGCTGCCACAGCCCGGTCTCGTCGTGCGCCGCGGTGAAACCGAGCACCGGACCGTCGAACGTGCCGGGGGCGTGGCCGGTCATGGCACGCAGGTTGGCCATCGTGACGGCGACCAGCCGGTCGAGGGTCTCGTCGTCGAGCGAGTCGAGCGGGCTCGCGGCCGCGGCGAGCCGTTCCCTGCGATCGGCGCCGTCGCCCTCGACGAGCCCGTCCAGCCCGACGTGGTTCGCCTCCTCGATGGTGATCTCCGATGGCCCGTCCCCGCCCGGCAGCGCGTCCAGCAGGACGAGCAGCGACACGTCCTCGCCGCGGTCCCGCAGGTCCGCGGCCACCTGGTGCGCGAGGGTGCCGCCGAACGACCAGCCGACGAGGATGTACGGCCCGCTGCCGGACAACGCCATGATCCGGTTCCGGTAGTCCGCGGCCAGGCGGGTGGCGGTCCGGTCGTCGACGGGCCCGGCCCGCAGTCGCATGTCCTGCAACGCGTACACCGGGTGGCCTGCGGGGATGTGTCGCGACAGCGACGAGTAGCCCCAGCCGAGACCGTTCGCGGGCGGCAGCAGGAACACCGGCGCCCGCTCCCCCGCGCCGCGGTAGGTGAGCACGGTGTCCAGCTGCGCCGAACCGCCGTCGGCCATGAGCCGGTCGAGCTGCTCGACGGTCGGCGCCGCGAACACATCGCCCACCTCGAGCTCGCCACCGAGCACCGCGTTGATCCGGCTGACCAGCCGGATCACCAGCATCGAGTGGCCGCCCAGTTCGAAGAAGCTGTCGTCGACGCCCAGCTCCGACTCATCGAGGTCGAGCACCTCGGCGAACAGGTCGCGGAGGATCCGCTGGCGCGGCGTGGCCGGTTGCCGCCCGCCCGGCAGGGCGGCGGGCGCGGGCAACGCGGCCCGGTCGACCTTGCCGTTGGCGGTCAGGGGCAACGCGTCCAGCACCACCAGCACCGGTGGGACCATGTAGTCCGGGAGCGTGGTGGCGAGGTGCGCCCGCACGTCGTCGAGGTCGGGAGCGCGCGCACCCCGCACGAGGTAGCCGACCAGCGACAGCTCGCCGAGTCGGGTCTCGCGGGCGACGACGACCGACCCGCGCACGTCCTGGTGCCGGTCGAGCGCCGCCTCGATCTCGCCGAGCTCGATCCGGAAGCCGCGGATCTTCACCTGGTGGTCGGTGCGGCCGAGGTACTCCAGCCTGCCGTCGCGGGCCCACCGGCCGAGGTCGCCGGTGCGGTACATGCGGGATCCCGGCGGGCCGTACGGGTCGGCGACGAACCGGCCCGCTGTCAGGCCCGGCCGACCGAGATAGCCACGGGCCACCCCGGCGCCCGCGATGTACAGCTCCCCTGCCGTCGCGTCCGGCACCGGCCGCAGCCGGTCGTCGAGCACGTACACCCGGGTGTTGGCGACCGGCGCGCCGATGGCGGGCGAGCCGAGGCGGCCGTCGAGCCGGGCGCAGGTCGAGTAGACCGTGGTCTCCGTCGGGCCGTACAGATTGACGACCGCACCGCCGAGCTTGCGTAGTTCGTCGGCGACGTACCGTGGCAGCGCCTCCCCACCGGTGAGCACGCGAAGCGTGCGCAACGTCTCCGGCACGATGGTCAGCAGCAGCTGCCACAGGCTGGGCGTGGCCTGCATGATCGTGACGTGCTCACGCTCGATCAGCTCCGCGAGCCGGGCCGGCTCCCGCACCGACTCGCGGGGCACGAGCACCAGGGTGCCGCCGCTGATCAGGGGCGGATACAGCTCCAGCACCGAGGCGTCGAACGCCGCGGTCGTCACGGCGGCCAGCCGGTCCTGTTCGCCGAGACGCAGCCGGTCGCGCATGGCGAGCTGGAAGTTCACCAGGTTGCGGTGCGACACGACCACGCCCTTGGGCCGCCCGGTCGACCCCGACGTGTAGATCACGTACGCGGCACCGTCGGCGGTGTGCCCGTCACCGGTCCCGGTGTCGACATCGAGGTCAAGATCGAGGTCATCGAGCACGATCCGGTCGCGGTCCGCGGGGAGCCGCCCGGCGGACGCCCGGTCGGTCAGCACGACCACGGGACCGGCGTCGTCGAGCATGAACGCGATGCGCTCCGCCGGGTACTCGGGGTCGACCGGCAGGTAGGCGCCACCCGCCTGCCACACCGCCAGGATCGCCACCGGCAACCAGTCCGATCTGGACAGTGCGAGCGCGACAAGCCGTTCCTGGCGCACGCCCCGCGCGCGGAGCACCCCGGCCAGCCGGGCAGCCCGGTCGAGCAGCTCGCGATAGGTGAGACGACGGTCGCCGGCCACCACCGCGACGTTGTCCGGGGTCTTGTCCGCCTGCGCCGCGATCAGGTCGAGGAGCCGGACGTCGGGGAGCGGTCTCGCCGTGTCGTTGCGCGTGGTGAGCAGCCGCTCCCTGTCCTCATGGTCGAGCAGGTCGACCTGGCTCAGCCGGACGTCCGGGTCCGCGGCCACCGTTTCCAGCACGCGCACCAGTTGCCGGGCGATGGACTCGGCCGCGTCGGGCCGGAACAGGTCGGTGGCGTACTCAACGACACCCTTGACCCCTGCCGGTTCCCCCGCCGCGTCCCGCTCCTCGCCAAGGTAGAAGGAGAGGTCGAACTTCGCGACGTCGCTCGCCGACCGCAGGACCGTGCATGGCAGGCCGAGCAGGTTCACGTGGCCGGTGCCGCCACTGGCGAGGGTGAAGAACACCTGGAACAGCGGGTGCCTCGACGGCGAGCGGGCCGGTTGCAGTGCCTCAACGAGCCGGTCGAACGGCATGTCCTGGTGCTCGAACGCGGCGAGGTCGGTGTCGCGGGCCCGGTGCAGCAGCTCGGTGAACGTCGGGTCCCCGCCGGTGTCGGCACGCAGCACCAACGAGTTCACGAACAGCCCGACCAGCTCGTCGAGCGCCTCGTCGGTCCGGCCGGCCACCGCGGAGCCGAGCGGAAGGTCCGTGCCGCAGCCGAGCCGGGTCAGCAGGGTCGCGATGGCCGCGTGCACGACCATGAACACACTCGTCCGCTCCCGGTGGGCCAGGTCGCACAGTCGCCTGTGGACGGTCGGCCCGGTCGCGAAGTCGACCGTGCCACCGCGGAACGAGGACTGGGCCGGGCGGGGGAAGTCCGTCGGCAGCGTCAGTTCCTCCGGCAGACCGGCCAGCGTCCCGCGCCAGAACTCGAGCTGCCTGCGGTACTCGCTCGTCGGCTCGTCGTCGCTGCCCATGAGTTCCCGTTGCCAGTACACGTAGTCGCGGTACTGCACGGGCAACGGCGACCACTGCGGGGCGGCACCGGCGAGCCGGGCCTGGTAGGCGGTGGTCAGGTCGTGGCTCAGCGGGCCCATCGACACGCCGTCGGTCGCGATGTGGTGCAGCAGCAGGACCAGCACGTGGTCGCGCGGGCCGACGGTGATCAGCCGCACCGACAGCGGGAGGTCGCGGGACAGGTCGAACGCGCGCGAGGTGGCCGCCGCCAGCCGGTCGTCCAGTTCCGCCGCGTCGATCACCTCGTGCACCAGGTCGATCCGCACGTCGTGTTCCGGCAGGATCCGCTGGGCGGGCTCGCCGTCCCGGTCGACGTAGACCGTGCGCAGGACCTCGTGCCTGCCCACCACATCCGTGACCGCGGCACGCAACGCTTCGGTGTCGACCGCCGCGTGCACCCTGCTGACCAACGGGATGTTGTAGGTGGGCGACGGGCCCTCCAGCCGGTGCAGGAACCAGAACCGCCGCTGCGCGTAGGACAGCGGCAGCTCGTCCGTCGCGGCCGGTATCGTGGTCACCGCTTCCGCCAGACGGTGACGTGGGACTCGAAGTAGTTGTACTCGCGCGGGTTCTCGCGCAGCACACCCGCCTCGTCGGACTCCGTGATCAGGTCGAAGTCCCTGTCCAGCAACGTCTTGAGCGCCTCCGCGCTCGGCGTGCGGGTCGCAGAGGAGCCGAGCCACTCGCCGGGCGGGGTGTACTCCGCGAGCCACGCCCACGGGCAGGAGACCATCATCAGCCCGCCCGCGCGCAGGAAGTCCACCGACGCCGACAGCTGCGCCAGGCACGCTTCCGGCCGCCACACCCGGTCGAGCACATTGGACAGCACGACCGCGTCGAACGCATGTTCCTGTGCCTGCAACGTGTTCGCGTCGCCGACCGCGAACCGCACCCTGGCCCGCTCGCCGGGATCGGCGACGCGGATCCGCACCTCGCGGTAGAACGGGCCCTCCTCGATCACCGAGAACGTCCCACCACCGTTGGCGGTCAACTCCCTGGCGATGCCGACCGACCGGCTGCTGGCGTCCACACCGAGAACGTCATCCCGCACCCATCGACTGAGTGCGTGGCTGAGGCCGCCAACGTTGCAGCCGACGTCGAGCGCTCTGGCCACCACGGTGCCGGTGCTGGCCGCGCACGACTGGAGCAGGTCGGACAGCCGCTGGCAGTAACCGTGCGCGTAGGCGAGCGGGTGCGATGTCCTGGTGAAGTTCTCCTCGAGGCTGCCGTAGTGCATGAGCAGGTACTTCGACAGGTCGCGTGACGTGTCGTACTGGGCGCCGGGGTCGTGTTCGAGCAGTTCGTCGCCTTTGAGCAGCACCGGGGGCACCGTCATCTCATTTCCCTTTCGAGGTGGGTTCCGTTGACCGACGCCGCAAGGCGGGCCGCGCCGACCGCACGGTCAACAGGTTGGGTTCGAGCGTGGCGACCGTCGGGTTCTCGAAGAGCAGCCGAACGCTCATCTCCACGCCCAACGTCGACCGGATCCGGTTCACGAGGCGGGTCGCGAGAAGGGAATGGCCGCCGGCGTCGAAGAAGTTGTCAGCCACCCCGAACTCCGGCAGCCCCAGCACGTCGGCGAACAGACCGCACAACGTTTCCTGACGCGGGTTCTCCGGTCTGGCGCCGCCACCCGTGCGGTACACGGGCGCGGGCAGTGCGTCGCGGTCGAGTTTTCCGTTGGCGGTCAACGGCAACGCGTCGACGGGCACGAACGCGGCGGGCATCATGTAGTCCGGCAGCCTGGCCGCCAGCTCACCACGCAGCCGTGCCACGTCCACTGTCGACGGCACGACGTAGGCCACCAACCGCTTCTCACCCGACTGGTCGGTATGCGCGAGCACCGCGGCCTGCCGCACCTCGGCGCTCGCAGACAGCGCGCTCTCGATCTCACCGAGCTCGACGCGGAAGCCCCGGACCTTCACCTGGTCGTCGGAGCGGCCGAGGAACAGCAGGCGCCCAGCGGAGTCGTGGCGCACCATGTCACCGGTGCGGTACATCAGCTCGCCCGGCCGCCCGAACGGACAGGCCACGAACCGCTCCGCGGTCAGGCCCGGCCTGCCGACGTAACCGCGCGCCATGCCGGCGCCCGCGAGGTACAGCTCCCCCGCGACGCCCCTCGGCACCGGCTGCAGGAACTCGTCGAGCACGTAGCGGCGGGTGCCGCGCATCGGGTGTCCCAACGGGACGGTGGGCCCGACCTCCTCGCCCGCCCGCCACGGATACTGCGTCACGCACAGGGTCATCTCCGTCGGCCCGTACGTCGTGCGGACGATCGTGTCCGGACAGTTCCGCAGGGTGTGCTCGACCGCGCTCGCCGAGATCACGTCGCCGCCGGTGGTCACCTCGGTCAGGTCACCGAAGACGTCGACTAGATCGTCGGCGATCACCCGGAAGAGCCCGGCGGTCAGGCTCAGCCGCGTGACATCGCGCGTGCGGACCAGCGACCGCAACGTCATGACGTCGAGGTCACCCGGTGGTGCGACCACGACCGTGCCGCCCGCGAGCAGCGGCCCCCAGATCTCCCACGTGGTCGCGTCGAACGCGTGCGGCGAGTGCAACAGCACCCGGTCGCCGGGTCCCATGGCCCACGCCGGGTCCAGGATCAGGTCGACGACACCCTGGTGGGTGATCTGGATGCCCTTCGGCTCGCCGGTGGAGCCGGAGGTGTACATGACGTAGCACAGCTGGCCGGGTCGCACGACCGGCAACGGCCCGGGCTCGTCGTCGATCACGTGGTCGCAGGTGAGCACGTGCCTGCCCGCCCGCGCCGCGGCGACCGCGAGCTCGTGGTCGGCGAACGCCTTGTCCACGAAGAGGACCGGCGAGCCGCTGTCCGCGTCGACCGACCGCATCCGCGCGAGCGGGTACGCGGCGGAGATCGGCAGATAGGCGCCGCCCGCCTTGAGCGTGGCCAGGAACGCGACGATGAGGTCAGAAGATCGTTCCATGAGCACCGGGACCGTGGTCTCCGCACCGACACCCGCCGCGCGCAGCACCCTGGCCAGCCGCTCGGCCCGCTCCTGTAGTTCCACATAGGACAGTTCAGTCGTGCCGTCGGTGACCGCGACCGCGTGCGGGGACCGTGCCACCGCGGCGTCGAACGCCGCCACGACCGTGCCGGGCTCGGTGGCCGGGGTGTCGTCCGCTTCGGTGAGCAGACGCCGTTCGGCGTCGGTCAGGATGTCGAACCGGCCCAGCCTCGTCGCCGGGTCCGCCGCGGCCAGAGCCAGGATCCTGGCCAGCCGCGTGCCGAGCAGCTCGGCGGTCTCGTGCGTGAACAGGTCGGTGGCGTAGCCGATGCTGATGGCGAGATCGGCGTCCACCGGCTCGTCGGAGACCGTGATGTCCAGGTCGAACTTGACGATGTTCAGCCTGGTCGGCTCCGCCTCCGCGTCGAGTCCTGCCAGCGGGAACGAGCTGGGCGCCCGGTCCGCGCGGGACAGCGCGACCTGGAACAACGGATGCCTGGCGAGCGACCTGGCCGGGCGCAGGTGCTCGACGAGGCGCTCGAACGGCAGGTCCTGGTGGTCGAGCGCGGTGAGGTCGGCGTCGCGGACCCGGCACAGCAGCTCGGCGAAGGTCGGGTTGCCCGAGGTGTCGTTGCGCAGCACCAGCGAGTTGACGAAGAACCCGACCAGATCGTCCAGCACGTCGTCGGCCCGGCCCGCGACCACGGTGCCGAGCGGGATGTCGGTGCCGCACCCCATCCTGGTCAGCAGCGCCGCGATGGCGGCCTGCACCACCATGAACGACGTCGCGTCGTTGGCGCGCGCCAGCGCCCGCAACTTCGCGTGCGTCGCGGCGTCGACGGACACGTCCACTCGGCCCGCCCGGTAGGACGCCTGGGCCGGGCGCGGAAAGTCCGTCGGCAGCGCGAGTTCCTCGGGCAGTCCGGCCAGCGCCGTGCTCCAGTACCGGAGCTGCCTGCTGATCTCGCCGTCCGGATCGTCCTCCTCGCCGAGCAGTTCTCGTTGCCAGAGCGTGTAGTCCCGGTACTGCACCGGCAGTGCCGCCCACACCGGCGCGGCGCCGGCGCGGCGCGCGGCGTACGCGGTGGACAGGTCCCGGCTCAGCGGGCCCATCGAGACCCCGTCGCCCGCGATGTGGTGCAGTGTCAGCACCAGCAGGTGCTCCTCGTCGCTGACACTGAACAACCGGACCGCCAGCGGGAGGTCGGCAGCCAGGTCGAACGCGCGGGCCGAGGCCGCGGTCACCGCGGGTTCCAGCGCGTCGGGCGACACCGTCTCGTGCGCGAAGTCGACGCTGGCCATGGCGGCAGGGATGATCCGCTGCGCGGGCTCGCCGTCGATCTCGGCGAAGACCGTGCGCAGCACTTCGTGGCGGGTGACCACATCACCGATGGCGGCCCGCAGTGCCGCGACGTCGACACGACCGCGCAGGCGGGTCGTCACCGGCACGTTGTAGGTGGCGGTCGCCCCCTCCAGGCGGTGCAGGAACCACAACCGGCGCTGCGCGAACGACAACGGCAGCGGCTCCGGTGGGTCCGCGACCGCGCGCAGCGGCGGGCGGACGGCGCCGGACACCAGGTGCGGCTCCAACGTGGCGACCGTGGCGTTCTCGAACAGCAGCCGGACACCCAACTCCACGTTCAGCGTCGACCGGATCCGGTTCACCAGCCGCGTCGCCAGCAGGGAATGCCCGCCCATGACGAAGAAGTTGTCGTCCACACCGACCCCAGGCAGGCCGAGCACGGCGGCGAACAGCTGGCACAGCACCTCCTGCCGCGCCGTGCGGGGCTTGCCGCTGCCCGCCCCCGTGCCGTACGCCGGCGCTGGCAACGCCCGCCAGTCGAGCTTTCCGTTCGAGGTCAACGGCAACTCGTCCACCTGGACGAACGCCGACGGCACCATGTAGTCCGGCAGCCGCGCACCCAGTTCCCTGCGCAGCACCGGCACGTCGACCGTCCCGTCGGCAGGCACCACGTACGCCACCAGCCGCTTGTCGCCGGGCTGGTCGGTCCGCACGACCACCGCGGCCTGCCGCACGCAGTCGACGGCGGCCAGCGCGGTCTCGATCTCGCCGAGCTCGATCCGGAAACCCCGCACCTTCACCTGGTTGTCGGAGCGGCCGACGAACACCAGCCTGCCGTCGGGCAACCACCGCACGACGTCCCCGGAGCGGTACATCACCGTGCCGGGCGGCCCGAACGGGCACGCGACCCAGCTCGCCGCGGTCAGTGCGGGCCTGCCGACGTAGCCGCGCCCCAGACCGGGGCCCGCCACGTACAGCTCGCCTGCCACGCCCACCGGTACCGGCCGCAGGAACTGGTCCAGCACGTAGAGATCGGTGTTGGCGACCGGCACGCCGAGCGTGACCGGCTCATCCGCGTGGAGCCAGGCACCGGTGCTGATGACCGTCGCCTCGCTCGGCCCGTAGGAGTTCACCAGCCGGTGGCCGGTCCCCCAGTTGTCGACCAGCCACTGCGGCACCTCCTCACCGGCCACGATGAGCATCGCGCTCGCCGGGAACGTCCCCGGCCGCAACGAGGCGAGCAGTGACGGCGTGACCGTGACGTGTGTGGTCCGGCGGATCAGCTCGGCGTCGGCGGTGTCGGCGGCGGTGAGCCGGTCCGGGTCGAAGGGGATCACGGCGCCACCGGCCAGCAGCGCCATGAGGATCTCCCACGGCGAGCCGTCGAAGCCGATCGAGCAGATCTGCAGGACGCGGCTGCCCGGCCGGACCTCGAAGTCGTCGCGGAAGCGGTGCTGCAGCCGGGTGATGCCGCGGTGCGTGAGCACCGCACCCTTCGGGGTGCCGGTCGAGCCGGACGTGTAGATCACGTAGGCGCCGTTGTCCAGTGACAGCCGGGGCGGTGGGTTGTCCTCGGGCAGGCTCGCGATCTCGTGCCACAGAACGGCGCCCGCGCTCAGCCGTGGCGCGGCGGTGACCGGCAGGTGGTCCTCGTCGTCGACGATGACCACGGCGGGCGCGGTCTCCTCGAGGATCCGCTGCTTGCGCGCGGTCGGGTAGGCGGGCTCGACCGGGACGTAGCAGCCGCCCGCCTTCGCGACCGCCAGCATCACCGTGACGAGGTCCGGCGACCGGCGCATCGACACCGCGACGTGCACGTCCGGGCCGACACCGTGGCCGATGAGGTGATGCGCCAGCCGGTTGGCCATGGCGTTCAGCTCGCGGTAGGTCACGTCCCGCCCGGCGACGACCGCGACCTCGTCCGGGTGCTCGCGCACCTGCTGTTCGAAGAGGGCGGGCAGGGTCTCTTGCGGCACGCGTGGCGTGGCGGCGTTGAACTCGTCGAGCACGCGAGTGCGCTCGGCCTCGCCGAGGATCTCGACCGAGGACAGCGGCAGGTCCGGCGCGGCGGCGACCTGGGTCAGCAACCGCACCAGGCGGTGTCCCACAGTCTCGGCGCCGGCCCTGGTGAACAGGTCCTCCGCGTAGGTGACCTTCAGCTGCAGGTCGCCGTCGGCACGGACGACGAACCCGAAGAACAGGTCGAACTTCGCGGTGTCGAACGGCGGCTGCTCGGCGACGCCGTTGAGGCCGGTCAACGCCAGCACGTCCCCACGGTCGACGGTCATGGCCATCTGGAAGAGCGGGTGCCTGGCGAGCGACCGCGTGGGATGGAGGTGTTCGACGAGGCGCTCGAACGGCAGGTCCTGGTGGTCGAACGCGGCCAGGTCGGCGTCCCTGGTCCGGTCGACCAGCTCGGCGAACGTGGGGTTGCCCTCGGTGTTGTTCCGCAGTACCAGCGAGTTCACGAAGAACCCGACCATGTCGTCGAGCGCCTCGTCGGCGCGGCCGGAGACCACGGTCCCCAACGGGATGTCGCTGCCGCAGCCGAGCCGGGTCAGCAACGCCGCGGTCGCCGCCTGCACCACCATGAACAGCGTCGCGTCGTGCGTACGGGCCAGGTCGACGAGTGCGGCGTGAATCGCGGCGTCGATGGTCAAGTCCACCCTGCCCGCGCGGTACGACGCGTGCGCCGGGCGCGGGAAGTCCGTCGGGAGCGCCAGTTCCTCCGGCAGCCCGTCCAGCGCCGTGCGCCAGTACCGGAGCTGCCTGCTGATCTCGCTGTCCGGGTCGTCCTCCGCGCCCAGCAGTTCCCGCTGCCACAACGTGTAGTCCTGGTACTGCACCGGAAGCGGCTCCCACTCGGGGGCGCCGCCTGCACAGCGGGCGACATACGCCGTCGACAGATCACGGCTCAACGGACCCATGGACGCGCCGTCGCCCGCGATGTGGTGCAGCGTCAACACCAGCACGTGCTCGCGTTCCCCCACACTGAACAACCGCGCCGACAGCGGCGGCTCGGCCGCCAGGTCGAACACCCGCGAGGACGCGGCCAGCACCGCCGCGTCCAGCTCCGCGGCGTCCACCACCTGGTGCGCGAAGTCGATCCGCACCTCGTCGACCGGGATCACCAGCTGCACCGGCTCGCCGTCGGCTTCGACGTACACGGTGCGCAGCACCTCGTGCCTGGCCACCACGTCAGCGATGGCCGCCGACAGCGCGGCCACGTCCATCGCGTCGTGAATCCGGGTGATCACCGGGATGTTGTAGGTGGCCGATGGTCCTTCCAGCCGGTGCAGGAACCACAGGCGGCGCTGCGAAAACGACAACGGGATCATGCTTGGCCACTCTCTTTCACGAAGCCGGTCAGCCGTTTCATACCTTCGGTGATCTCCGCGGGGCTGAGGTGGCTGAACGACAGCCGGATCCGCGGCCGGGCACGCCCGTCGCCGTGGAAGTGGTGAATGGGCGTCCACAGCACGCCGTGGTCGCGTGCGGACCGTTCCAGCTCCTCGTCCCCGGCCACGAACGGCACGTTCAGCACGATGAAGAACCCGCCGCCGGGGTCGTTCCAGGTGACCTCGGGTGTCGTCCCCTCGGGAAACGCCTCGGCCAGCCCGGCACGCAGCATCCGCAGGTTGCGCAGGCAGGCGTCGACCTCACGTTTGTTGGCGGCCCGGATGCTGAACCCGTGGTCCAGCAGCTTCCCGGCGATCACCGCCTGCCCGATGGGCGCGGTGTTGACCGTCAGGACGCTCTTCAGCTTGGCCAGCTGGTCGGCGAGCGACTCGGTGCGCGCGCCGACGGTGACCGGCTGGTCCGCGACGGCGAACCCGACCCGCGCGCCGGGGAACACCGTCTTCGCGAAGGAGCAGACGTACACCACCCGGCAGGAGGTGTCGAGCGCCTTCAGCGTCGGCACGCGTTCCTGGTCGCCAGTGAACAGGCTGTACGGGTTGTCTTCGATCAGCAGGATCTGCTCGTCCTCGGCGATCCGCAGCAACTCCCGCCGGGTGGCGAGCGACATGCTCAGCCCGGTCGGGTTGGCGAAGTCGGTGTTGAGGTACAGCACGCACGGGCGCGCGCCGGCAGCACGCGCCGTGTGGATCGCGGTGCGCAGCTCGGCCAGGTCGATGCCGTCGGCGGTGCTCGGCACCGGAATGGCCCGCATATCCGCGAGCCGCGCGGCGCCGGTGAAGCCGACATACGCTGGCCGCACGTAGAACGCGACGTCGTCGGCCGTACGGCGAAGCGCCCGCAGCACGAGGTAGATCGCCTCCTGGGCGCCGACGGTCACCACGATCGACTCCGGATCGACGTCGATGCCCTCGTCGACGAGCAGCATCCTGGCGATGAGGTCGTGGATGATGCCCTTGGTGCGGCCGTACTGGAGCAGTGTCCGGCGCACCCGCACCTCGTCGCCGCCGCATTGCCGCATCAGGTGCGCGACATACGTGTCCACGTAGTGGTGGACCAGGTCGGTGGAGAAGAACTCGTCGTAGGGCCTGCCCGCCGCGAACGAGATGGCGTCGGGAAAGCGCAACGCGATCTCGTTGAGGAAATTCATCACGTCCGCGTCGGCCGAGCCGACGAACGAGCACAGGTCGTCGACGGCCAGCGGGGGAACGATTCCGGTCACCGAGGTCATCAACCCGCCCGCATCGCGGCGATCAGGCTGTCCGGCCGCATGTCCACCCAGTTCGTTTCGACGTATTCGACACAGGCCGCACGCGGTGAATCGGGCAGCCGCACCGTCCAGCCGGCGGGCACCTCGGCGAATGACGGCCAGACGCAGTGCTGACCCTCGTCGTTCACCAGGACCTGGAAACTGCCATTCTCGTCGTCGAACGGATTCATCACGAATCCTCCCCGATAGTTGGATTTCACTGGCTGCTCGCCACGGTGACGGCGAGGCCGCGAAAAATCGGCCTCCAACATCCGTTCCAGCGTTTCTCCAGCCGTTGTCATGTGTACCCGAGGTGTCGTAACGGAACCAGGGTTCTGTCACGAACTGGACAGCGATCAGCCGGAAGTCGCCCCGGTCCGGACGAGGCATCGTCAATGAAAAAGTGAGCGCCCGACCGCATGCTGGCCAGTACTCCGCAACCGACGACCGTGAAACTGGGGAGATCGAGATATGCCAGCATCGGGGAACGACGCACCGCCTTATGGCGATAGTCGATTAGTCCAGAAGGCGTATCTGGTCGCCGACATTCGCGGGATGGAACTGATCGAAAAGATTACTTCCGACCAGGCGCCGGGCACCGCGATCGCCAGGGCCTCCTGCGCGTCGTGGGCGGACTGCGAATCGCTCGGCATCGTCGACACGCTGCACCGCGACATCCTGCACATCGGCCACCGGCTGCAGTTGTTGCTGCACCGGTCGGTACTCGCCACCGCGACCCACCCCCGGCTCACCCGGCTCGGCGCGCTGGGCGCGGAGGTGCGCGTCACCCACCGGAGCCTGCCTGACATGCTCGTCTTCGGCGCCGAGGTCTTCGCCGTCGCGCACCACGACCGCGGTCAGGAGCGACGCCAGGTCGTCCACATCCACAGCCAGGAACTCAGCACGGGCCTTCTCCACCTGTTCGGCGGATTGTGGGACCACGCGGAGGACATCGCGTCCGCCCGGCGGGCAGAGGACAGCATTCAGGCGATCGTGCTCTCCTATCTCTACGCCGGCACCCTCGACGACGCGGCGGCCCGCGAAATGGGCATCTCGGTACGCACCTATCGCCGCTACGTGGCGAAAGTCCTGCGCGACCTCAACGTCACCTCCAGGTTTCAGGCCGGGGCCAAGGCAGCCAACCTCAAACTGCTGTCCGGTTTATGACAGCACTGTTCCCCCGACAATCTTGCCGACCGCCGCGTGCCGTGCCTAGCATGGTGAACCGTCGGCCGAGATCCCAGGCAATTTTCCATCGGGGGTTTGATGACGGCACGAATCCAGGCTCTTGACAAACACACCGACGTGTTGCGCCTGCATGCCAGCGAGAATGTTTACGGCGCGAGTTCCTTCGTGCTCGAAGCGGTTGCCGAGGAACTGTCGAATCTTCACCGGTACCCCGACAGCGAGGGCACCGAACTCGTGCACGCGATCGCCGGTTTTCACGGTGTCGCCCCGGAACGGGTCAGCATCGGCAACGGCGTGGACGAGATCATCCTGCTACTGGTACTCGCGCTCGCTGACGGCACCAGGGCCGCCCTGACCACCGACGCGACTTTCCCCAGCTACCGGGAAAGCATGCGTGCCACCGGGCAGCCGTACACGACCTGCGCCCTGCGCGACTACCGCGTCCCGGTCGACGACCTCGCGGCACGGCTGCGCGACGGCGCGCCGTTCGCCTTCGTGTGCACGCCGCACAACCCGACCGGCGGCGTCCTCGACGAGGCGGCGATCACGACGCTGCACCAGGCCGCGATCGCGGGCGGCGGCGTGCTGATCGTCGACGAGGCGTACGGCGAGTTCGCGGCCGCGGGCTTCGCATCGTCCCTGCCTGCCGCCGCCACCGGCCGGAACATCTGTGTCATGAAGACCTTCTCCAAGGCGTACGGTCTCGCAGGCCTGCGGGTGGGTTATGTGGTTGGCGATCCCGCCGTCATCGCCAAGGTCAACCGGCTCCACCCCGCGGTGCCCTACCACGTCAACCGGCTGGCACAACGCGCCGCCGTTGCCGCGCTGGCGGACCAGCGGTTCATGCGCGAGTCGGTGGCCAGGACGGTGGACACGCGGGAGCACCTCCGCGACCGCCTGCACGCGCTTGGCCTGCGTTCCCTGCCATCGCAGGGAAACTTCGTGCTCGTGCACCTTGGCCTGGCCCACGAGAGCCTGGTCATGTTGTTGCGCGCCAACGGCTTCGCGGTGCGCGACACCGCCGACATGGGTCTGCCGCACCACATCAGGGTGTCCATCGGCACCCCGGAACAGATGCAGGCGTTCCTCGACGGACTGGCCGACCTGCTACCCCTACGATAAAGAAGGTCAGGATGCCGACCAACTCGCTTTTCAACTCCGCGCTGACCACCTTCGCGATCAGCGCGACCGACGAACTCGGCTTCCTGGACGAGCTCCACGACGCCGCGAAGGTGGACGTGCAGGCGTTCCAGGACCAACGGGACCTGCACGGCCCCTCCCTGCAGGCACTGCTGGAGGTGCTGGCACACGCGGGTGTCGTGGAGCCGGTGGGCACGAACCCGGTCATCCTGACCGCGGGCCCGGAGTTCGACGAGGTGTGGCTGAACAAGGGCTACTTCCGCTGGCTCGTCCGTGGCTACGGCCAGATGCTCAGCCACGCGGCGGACTTCTGCGACCCAGCCTTCCGCGCGACGACGAACCCCATGGCGCACCGCGACGGCGGCAACATCGCGATAGCCGGTAAGGACTACGGCGGCCACTTCGTCGATCCGGTGGTGGAACAGCTCGTCGACGGCCTGCGTTTCGACGTCGGCATCGACCTGGGATGCGGCAGCGCCAACCGCATCATCCGCCTGGCCAACCGGCTGCCGGACAAGCACTTCATCGGGGTCGACATGGACGCGGGCGCGGTGCGGGTCGCCCGCGAGGCGGTCGCGGCCGCGGGCCTGACCGACCGGATCACGGTGCTCCACGACGACGTTCGCAACCCGTCCGACCACCCGGAGTACGCCACGGCCGAGGTGGCGTTCTCCTTCTTCCTCGGCCACGACTTCTGGCCACGGGACAACTGCCTGCACACGTTGACCCGCCTTCGGCACCGCCTGCCAAAGGTGACCGACTTCCTGTTCAGTGACACCTACCGTTCCCCAGCCCTAGACGGCGGGCAACCCCCGGTCTTCACACTCGGCTTCGAACTGACGCACGCCCTGATGGGCCAGCACGTCCCGACGGCAAACGAGTGGCTGGACCTGCTCGAGGACTCGGTCTGGAAACTGTGCGACCGCCGGCCACTGGGCATCGCCTACAGCGACATCTTCCACCTGGTTCCCCGCCAACCCATCCCCACCCCGGTTACCGGCGACGTCATGTCAAGCGGCAGGTGACCAGTCCCCGATCCGGTCAGCCAAGGAGTCGCCGGAGTTGGCCGCGGCCGAACGGAGGGGGCACCCTGAGGCCCCGTCTCCACCTACCGCGTGCTGTGCGGAGTCACGCTTGTTCGTCGCGAGCCCCAGAGTGAACGCGATGTCCCAGCATCGAGCCCTGGCTGCTGGATGCGTGACTCGGATGCCAGCGCGAGCCACAGGTCGGCGAGGCTCTCTCCAGCATCACGCAGAGCGACCGGATACGAGGGTCCGGTCAGCGGCACGAGACCCGCACTCGAACGCGGTTCGTCCACTGGGGTGCCCTCAACGATGTACAGGAAGGTCTGCACCAGGCCGGTCTACCGGCGGGTCCTCCTGATCAGCCAGCAACTGGACGCGCAAGCTGACGTCGTGCGGATCGCTCGCGTCCTGGCATGCGGTGTCAACCAACCGAGACAGCATCGACACCGCTGCTGGCTCAGGTACGTAGTCCCGGTGGGCCGTCTGAAACCGTCCTATGGCCACGTTCGTGTCCGCAGTACCCGAGTCCTCCTCGACCTCGCTCACACCGGCCCCCCCGCTTCTGCGACACCCCAGTCAACCAGTAGGTGGCCCCGTCCCAAAGCGACTTTGCCGAGGCAGCACCACACACCATCCGGCACCCCACATAGGCACCCTCAGGCACAAGGAGGGACCGAAACCCAGATTAGTTCTGGGAAAATCCTGGGACGGGCGACTTTGATCTTGCTTCGATGCCCGCTCCAAGAGCATGAAAAGCCGCCTACCTGCGTAGACGACTTCCCTCGTGGTCGGGCTGACAGGATTTGAACCTGCGACCCCTTGACCCCAGCGCGGTTTGCATGATTCCGCGACCTGCAGAAATAGAGAATCCCCTGCACAATACAGAGTGAACTCTCCCGATTTTCTCCTTCTCCTTCATCACAGATGAACCGATCGAGCCGCGCCAGACACCGCCGTCCCGGTCGCCACGCAAGGGACAGAGAACCGGGATCAACGACAACAACCACACGGCGGCACATCCCGCGCCAGGAACGCTATTGCCCACGCCTTCGCCGCTCGCACAGGCTGACTCCCCTGCTCATCCTCGACGTCCGCTCATGCCGATGAGTGGAAGTTGGGCAATGGCAAGTGGTCGATGGCCCCGCCTGAGCTCTCTGGCGGTGAGGGGTTGGCCGGCTCGCCGGCCAACGGGTCGGCTCGCCCGCCCATGCCTGGTGCGGGCGGGCGAGAAGGCTACCGGTGTCAGCCGGTGAGGCCGGCGTCGTGGGCGAGTAGGGCGACCTGGGTACGGTTGTTGAGATTGAGTTTGGTGAGTATGCGGGAAATGTGGGCTTTCACGGTGGCCACGCTCATGAACAGCTCGCCAGCGATCTCGGCGTTGGACTTGCCTCGCCCGACGGCGATGGCGACCTCGCGTTCGCGTTCACTGAGCTGATGCAGTGCTGTGCTGGCGTGCCGTTGCCGGGCGGCGGCGCCGGTGTCGCTGAGGTGGGTGATGAGCTGTCGGGTCACGGTCGGCGACAGGATGGGTTCGCCGGCGGCGACCCGCGATATCGCGCGCAGGATCTCGGCGGGCGGGGTGTGTTTGAGCAGGAAGCCGCTGGCCCCGGCGCGCAGGGCGCGCAGGACGTGCTCGTCGGCGTTGAAGGTGGTCAGGATGATGACCTCGGGTGGGTTGGGTCGGGCGCGGAGTTCTTCGGTGGCGGCGAGGCCGTCGAGGGTGGGCATGCGGATGTCCATCAGCACCACGTCCGGGGCGTAGGCGTCGACGGCGGCGGCTACTTCGCTTCCGTCGTCGGCCTCGCCCACCACGGTCAGGTCGGGTGAGCCGCCGATGACCATCGCCAGGCCGGCCCGCACGAGCGGGTCGTCGTCGACGACGAGGACTCGCACCGCTGCGTTCACGTTGGCTCCTTCTCTCTGCCCAGCCGGGCTACGAACCGACCCTGGCCGCGATCAGCGGGTAGGCCACGGTAGCCAGGCCCAGAGCCGGAACTCACCGGCCGGGGTGGGTCCGTGTTCGAGGTGTCCGCCGGCGAGGGCGGCCCGTTCGGTGAGCCCGATGAGGCCGATGCCGGCGCCGGGAATTGGGGTACCACCGCCGGTGCCCATCGGGCACGGGTTGCGGATCTCGACGGTGACGCTGTCGCCCGGGGTTGCCCGGACGGTGACGGCCACCTCGGCGTCGGGGGCGTGCTTGCGGGCGTTGGTCAGCCCTTCCTGCACGATCCGGTACGCGCTGCGCCCCACACCAGCCGGTACGGTCGAAAGCGCGTCGGTCTGGCAGTCGAGCCGTACCGTCATCCCGGCGCGCCGCGATTGGTCGACGAGGTCGGGGAGGTCGGCCAGGGTGGGCTGCGGCCGTTCTGGCGTCTCGTCGGACCGGTCGAAACCGGTGCGGAGGACGCCGATCACCTTCCGAAGGTCCTCCAGCGCCTGGTAGGCGCTGTCGCGGACCACCCCGGCGGCGCGGGCGACCTCCTCGGACGCGGCGTCGGGGCGTAGCTCCAGCGCCCCGGCGTGCAGGCTCAGCAGGGACAGGCGGTGGGCGAGCACGTCGTGCATCTCCCGGGCGATCCGGTTGCGTTCGCCCTGGCGGGCCTCGGCGACCCGCAGCTCCTGTTCGGCCTCGACCCGCCGGGCCCGATCGCGCAGCGACTGGCGCCGGGCCCGCACGAACATGCCCCAGGCGAGCACCGCGAGCGCGAAGACGACGCCCAGCACGATCTGCGACCAGGGTCCGACCGGGACGTCCGGGCGGACCAGCAGCGTGAGGAACGGTACGAGCGCGTACCCGGCCGCGATCCGGGCGACCACTGCGAAGCGCCGGTGGACCGCGACGGTGAACAGCGCGATGAGAGCCGCGCCCGCGGCGGACGTCGCGTAGACGCTGACCAGACCGGCGGCCACGGCGAGGCCGACCGGCCAGCGCCGGCGCAGCCACACCCCCAGACTGCACAGGCCGCCGAGGACGAGGTCGACGGTGAGCGGGCCCGGCGCGATGTGCTGCGCGCGGCTGTCGGCCAGGGTGAGCACTACGACGCCGACGGCCAGCAGGAAACACGCGGCGTCGACGACCCGGCCGCGGACCGTGCGTTCGGCCGGGTGAACCGGATCGTGGTCAGCATCGCTGATCACGCCCGCCGGTAGCGGGCTCCGATCCTGCGGGTCCGCCGCGGCCATCATGATCAAAGGGTACGGCCGGGTCGGGCCCCACGGCATCCGACCAAAGTCGAACCCGAGGTGTAGACCTTCGGCCCGCCGCCATCGACCTCGGCTCGTAGCGGCGCATGCGGCCGCTCCAGCAATCTTTCCACATAACCGGAACGGACGGCCCAACAAACCTCTGAAACAGCATTCCGGCCATTCCTGCGCCAACGAATGGGCGCGGAAAGGAAGTGAGAAAACGATGAGCGAGATCCGAACGAACACCCCGAACCGGCTCGACAACCCGCCGATCCCCGTGCAGGCCAAGCTCGCGGCAGCATGGACCAGCTTCATGTTCCTCTACATCTACGTCGACTACTTCCACCTCTACAAGCCTGGCGCCATCGACGAAATCCGGGGTGGCGTCGTCTTTGAGTTCGACATCAGCGTGACGTTGTTGACTATTTTCACCGCGTCCGTGGCGATCCCGGCCCTGATGGTGATGCTCTCCATGACGCTGCCCGCCCGGGTGAACCGCGCCACGAACCTCGTCGTTGCATTGCTCTACATCCCCTTCTCGGTGTTCAACGCGGTAGGGGAGTCCTGGGACTGGGCCTCCTTCTACGGCCTCTCCATCGGAATCGAGGTGCTGCTCCTGGCCTTCATCCTGCGCTCCGCCCGGAAATGGCCTCGAACCCCCGCCGTCCCAGCCGGTCCCGCGACGACCGACCTTCGACAGTAGATATCCGTGCAACTCCTACGGCGTGAAGCCCGCCGCCACGGAACTGATCGGAAAGCCTGGCGTTCGCGCGCTTCCACTGCCGAGGCCGCCCGTCCTCGAACCCAACGAAACATCCTCATCTGCCGGCGAGCATGTGAGGTTCAGGTCGTCGCTTCGCTCCTCCGCACCCGTGGATGCCACCGCCGATGGACACAGTGTGCGGGACCCGCACGTCGCGAAGGGCGGTCGAGGTGTGGACCCATCGTGTCAGTCCCATCGGTCCAGGTCGTCCAGCATTGCCTGTGCCCGTATGTCCCCGGTGTCGCTGCTGGCGGAGTGGAACCGGGCCGGGGTCTGGCAACTCCTCGAATGACCGGCGTCGCCCAGCAGATTTCTGGGCGACGCCGACGCATATCAGATCGGCGGGCTCCGGCCCGTGCTGTCGGTGATTTGGATGGGAACAGCGGTACAGAAGTGCGCCCAGCCCAACGAATGCCCGAGATGAACCTGCCCACACAGCGGATCTCACATTGTTCCGACAGCGGCTAGGGCCGCCAGTTCGTCCAGTTCGCGGAGTGTCTCGTCACGGGGGCGGGTCGGGACACGCACCGTGACGTGCTCGACGCGTTGCGGCCTCGCCTGATCGCGAAATCATCGGACACCGAGCACCGCCACCGGGCCCACCTCGGGCTCTGGCAGCGCATGCACCAGACGAAGCAGCGTGTTCCTGCCCGCCACCATCCCGAGCAGTGCCGCCAGGCGTGAGCCAGCCCGGCCAGCCAGCGTCAACCCGATGTGTTCCAACGCGGTGCGGCACAACGATGTCCGACGAGCGTGCTTGACGGTCAACCTGTCAACCTGCTCGGTGAACGTCCGCGCCGGACAGTCGTTGGTGTCGCAGAAGAACCTGCGCACCTGCAAGCGCAGCACCACCGGTTGACCGGCCACCGAGACGTCGGCCAGCCCACGGTGATATCGGCTAAGCACCCGGCGGGACCGACCACCGCAAGACGAACAGGCCCCGTCTTCCGCCTTGACCCGCGCCCACACCCGCACGGTCGACCCCGGCCCGCTCGACCTGCTCGACCACCACACCAGCCAGATGCGGTAGCAGCACGTCCAACCACTGATGATCACACGTCGACCATGATCACAAACGCTCGATCAACACCGGCGCCCGGCCCGACAAAGTTGATCACGCCACCAGGGACAGAGCCGACCATCTGACACCCTCACCTTGACCTCACGCAGAAGGTGCTGGTCATACAAGCAAGGATCGCGCAGGCCAACGGCCAGATGTGGGAGACCGACACCAAACTGTGCCAACGCCGTCACGTCACCCTCGACCCGGTGACCATCGCCGTCCTCACCAACTACCACCAGCAACGACAACAACGCGCCGCCGCCGTCGACGTCACCCTGCCAGCCGACGGGTACGTGTTCTCACTCCGCATCGACGGACGCACGCCCGGATCACCACAAGCACTGACCTGCCAGTACCACCGGATGGTCCTACGGCTGGGTATCCACAAGCCGCGGCACTACTCAGCCACCGAACTCATCCGAGCAGGAGTCGACATCCGCACCGTGGCCGGCCAGCCGGGGTCGCGGTGCGGCGGGGAGTCCCCGCGCCGAGCCAAGCGCCTGGTCTCGCCACACCGCAACGGTCACCCCGTCGGCGGGCCGCTACAGACGTGAGTCGATCCATTCACGTACATCGCGGCGGATGAGCAAGAACGTGGTGGCGAACATACCCAGCATGCCCAGCACCAGCAAGGCCAGGCCGAAGAACACGAGCCAAGGACCTAGCACAAACCCCGAAATTCCTATACTGAACGCGAACGAGAACAGGGCCGCGGGAGAAAAAAACAACGACACCGCTAATGCCAGAAGTAAGACTGGGAAAGAAAGACTTTGGACGCGAGCCATGGTAATCGCGATGGGGCCACCGCGCCACACCCGATACATCCATGGACCCAGCAGCCCGGCTATCAGTAGCAACCAGATCCCCACGAAGCCGACGAAACCGTCCACGGGGGTAGGGTTGCCGGAACCGGTGGGCGGACTGGCAGTGCTATCGACACTGGTAGCTGCACAGTTATCGAGAAGAGGGGGATCCACACAGACAACGCTTTCATTGCCGATAGTGAATGAACAGGTAGTGACATTATTGGCTGTGACAAATGAACAAGAGGAAACCTGTTCCTCGCCGGCGAAGATTTTGCATTCGCCGGCTTCGCAGCCAATGTAGCACCCTGTGGTGTCGGGGATGAACGAACAGGGGTCGACGAGTGAACTGGTGCCACTATCCACAGTGGTGGATGGCTCGGCAATCTGGTCAGGACTGTTGGACTCACTTGTTATATTGATAGCCACGAGCGAGAGCCATATTACGGGGCTTAGCCAGAACATGAGGGTTAATGCGATGCTGAGTTTCACCGCCCACGGGCGCGCCATTGTGGGCTTGACCCGTGCTGGTACACCAGCCCGCTGGTAGACCGGCCGGAGAACACGTCGGAGAGCGCGTTGCGTGCGACGCGCGGCACCGATCAGCGGAAACCTGCCGTCCAGCATTTCCAGGTGCGGTGTCCAGTCACCGTCGAACCAGATGACGGCGCGAACGTAGCGACCCCGCAGTATGCGCTGCCACATCCGCACCGGGTAGTCCGGTAGCCCTCGGGGGAAACGGTGCGCAAAGTACTCCCGGAACCGCGCGTACTGGTGCCGGTCGCGGCTGACGACGAGGAGCAGGCACCTGGGGTCGCGATGTACCACCTGATCGACCTCCCAGGCCAGGCCCCTTCCCGCCCCGGCGGCCAGCACAACGAGATTGGCGCGGCTGAGGGCGGCGAGCACCTGGTGTCGCCATGTCTCATCCGAGGCGTAACTGCGGTCGGCACCGGGAACTGGAAGTTTGTCCCTTGGGTTCCCGAGCGCGACCATCCGCCCAAACGGCGCGACAGCACGGGCAACCTGGTCCTCTTCGGTGCGGACATCAGCGGGCGTCACTACCGACCCCAAGAGCAGTAGTAAGGGCCGCTGCGCATTCACCCGCGAGAAACCTTTGTCGTCGGAGAATGCCCGGAGAAACAACACGATCCGCTCGTACGCGAAGAGAAGACGGAGGTCGGTCAGGACCTGTGTCAGGTGTCGCCGCCCACGCAGCACCGCCCACACGCCGGCCACGACAATGATCAGGCCTGTCCCCCGTTGCGTCCATTGCGCCAAGGCCGGTGCGCCCTCGACGTGGAACCCGAGGCACACGCTGCCCAGTGTCACCGCGAACCAGCCCACGGTGCCCAGTCGCGAGCCTAGTCGCGGTGACTGTTCGATCACGGCCGCCTGTCGGGGAGGCCGTCTCGGGGTTGGTGAAGCAGCCCTCTCGTCGTGGTGAAATTCAGACATCTAGCCCCCAGTCGCTCGGCCTGGTGCTCGCGCCGCCACACACGGTAGCGCTGCGCTAATACGCGCGTGGCGACTTCGGAAGAATCAACCGTGGGCTGGTTATGGGATCGCCAGAGTGTGTGTTCACAGGCGGCCGACAATGCCAAACGGTCGATCAGCAAGGCCAGAGCGGTTGGCCTCGTGCTGGGCGTGGCGGCGGCGTGTGCCGGCGCCGCGGCCGCCCAGGTCATGTCGTGGAGCGACGGGGTGGGAAAACGCTGGCGTTCCTGGCGGCCGTCGCGGTCGGGATGGCGCCGCTAGCCACCAACAGGGCAGGCCCACGACAGATCCGCGACTGGACCCGCCTGCGTTCGGTCAGCGAAGAACTCAAGAGCGAGACCTACACCTACCTCGCCCGCGTTGCCCCTACCAGGACGCGGACGCCGCGGAAGTGTTGCTTGAGCGCGCCGAGCGGGTCACCGCGGACGCATCCGACTGGTCGGCCACATCAGCCGACTCGTCCACCGCCAGCGCGCTCTTCCCGCGGTCACCGACATCAAGTCCTACATCGATGTGCGGGTCGCTGGTCAGATCGAGGGTTACTACCGGCCCCGAGCAGCAGCCATGAATCGGCGGGCAAGCCAGATCCGCCTGACGGAGCTGGCCTTGGCCGCGACAGCCGTGACACTGGGCGCCGTGTCCGTTGTCTTCGGATCGGCATGGGCATCCGGATGGGTTGCGACGGTCACCACCGTGGCTGCCGCACTCACCGCGCATGCGGCGGCCTCCCGATATGCCTACCAGGAATTGGAGTCCTCCCGTACCGACAACAGCCCCGCTCGATCACCACGCCGCCGCCGACGCAACCGCAGGACCCGAGCTGACTACACCGTCACCTGTCCCCACCACACCGAACAACAGGCACGCGAACCGAACCGAGGTCGAGCGACACCCGTGCCTATGCGGTTTCCGGCGGGCGGGTGCCCCAGGCCAGGATGTGCGCATGAGTGTTCAGCCGATCATGCTGGTGTGGCGTCGACAGAGTGCCTGGTCTCAGGCTTCCGACCGGCTCAAACGGCAGATCAGCCGGTCGCGGGTGGTCGCACTGGCGCTGGCCATCGTAGGTGCCGTGCTGGGCACTGCCGCAGCCGAAATGATCAAGGAGCATGTGCTGCCTGGCCGCATTGTGGCGGCGGCCGCGGCCGTCGCGCTGGCTCTCGCGTCGATCGCGGTCCGGGTGACGTCGCCTTCGGTCGTACGGGACTGGACGCGGGCGCGTTCGATGGCGGAGGCGCTGAAGTCGGACGCGTACTGCTACCTGTCACGGACCGGCCCGTTCGTCGGTGATGACCGCGACGAGGTGGCGTTGCGGCGGCTAGACGAACTGGGTGAGCTGGCCGGGGATCTGGTGCGGTACATCACCGGGATCGAACCGGCCGAGCGTCCGCTGCCCGACGTGCATGATGTGGACACCTACGTCAGCGTCCGGGTCGAGGGGCAGATCACCGGCTACTACCGACCCAGGGCCCGTTTGATGGCCGGCCGCGTCCGGCTCGCCCGGCGCCTCGAAATGGGGCTGGGGATCATGGCCGCCGCGTTCGGCGCGGTCGTGGCAATCTTCCCGACCATGGGCCTGTCGGCTTGGATCGGTGTTCTCACCACGGTCGCGACGGCGATCGCCGCGCACGCCAGCGGTTCCCGGTTCGAGTACCAGCAGATCGAGTTCACCCGGACCGCAGAGGAGTTGGAGCGGTTGTCCGCCGGCTACACGGCCGCGGACAAGGAGCAGCTCGACGCCGACGAGTTCGTGCAGGCGTGCGAACAAGTGATCTCCATCCAGAACGAGAGCTGGATGGTGCGGCTGAGCACCGAGCACCCTGCGACCTGACTGGTCAGTCAGTCTTCACGCGCGGCCGCGGCCGCGGCACGGCCAGCAAACGCGCCTTCCTCTCCATCAGGCGCAACCCCCAGAACATGCCCACCCCGACCAGGGCCGACAGGGCGAGCATCCACCACTCGCTGCTGGTCTGAGGCAGGCCCCAGTTGTTGGCCGGGGACATCCGGATCAGGCCGACAAACACCACACCGAGCGCGAACATGACGAACATGCGCCGGATCGAGCTGATCCGGTCGGCGGTGACCTGAGCTTCGCGAGACGCCGGCTCTCCTGCCTCGAACGCGGCCAGCCGGTCGAACGCGGGCAGCGCGACCTGGCTGATGCGCACGTGACCGACATCGAACAGCGGGATCGTGAACCGTAGGGGCTCGAAGGTCGCCGACCAGTCCGGCGAGAACAAGATCAGACCGCTGATGACGTCCTCGCGCAGCGGGATGTTCGACCTCGCAGGAGCTCGGTACTCGGGCAGTATCGGCGGGGACCACCGCTTCCCGGACGTACGAGACACGAGGTGGGCGCGCTCGGTGAGCGCGATCAAGGCCCGGGACCGGAAATCGTCGTACTTCTCCTTGTCCGCTGGCACGGCCAGGATCAGCCGCTGTGGCGGCAGAACACGGGTGGCTTCCACGAATTCCCACACGGTCCCCGGTGTCGCGTCAAGCGCGATGACCACCATGCGGGCCCGGACCATGAGACTGCGCACCGGGGGCTTCCAGTCGCCACCCGGCAGATAGAGCCGCCGCGCGCCCACCGGCGGCAGCTGGTCGCGCGGACTGCCGACCGCGAGCACTGGTCCGAGCGGGCGAAACGCCGCAATCAGATGTTCTTCCATGCTGCGACCGGACAAGAACGTCGAAGCCAGGGCGTTAGGTGGGAATACCGCCTCTGGGCGTATCCAACTCCGTTCGAGTTTCCCCCGGCCGACATCCTCCCGAAACGACCGCAAGTACAGGACGTAAAGGTCATCCTGGCCGGGAAAGGCCGCTGGCCTGGCGAGGTGCCGGCGCCCGGTCAGGCGCACGACCTGACCGTAATGCGCCACAGTCGCACCCACTGGCATAGCCAAGAAGACGAAAAAAGTCATCCACGCCGGATGATCATCAGAGAGAAAACCTCCCCAGCCGACCCAGTAGAACGCACAGAGGGAGACGCCGATCCCCACTGCCCACGCAATCACCCCAGCCAACAACAGGACCACACCCAGAGCTCGAGAAGGCGCACCCATAGCGCTTGATGCTAACCGCGGGCACTACCGCGAGAGAACGATTGACCTCTTTCCGCCATCGTCACCACCGTCCCGCAGCGCACCACTTGCCGGTTGGTGTCCTGGACCGTCGCGGGCGTGCCACACGCACGCTCCTTCGGCCACCCGGTCTGCGCGACCGGTGCGCGCATGATCGCCACCCTGGTGCGCGAGATGGACCGCCGCGAGGTCCGCCGGACAGGGGCCCATCGCGGTGTTCGAGCGCGTGGTGACCTGCTCGGCGTGCACGGGTCGTGGCGGTCAGAGCCAGCGCGGTATCGGCGGGCGGTCCGGGTGGTCGATTCGATCGGTGAGCCAACGCGCCAGTGCCGCGGCCGTCCCGAACGGTCACCGTGACAAGGGTCTTTTCTCGTCCAGCATGCTCCCCGGCCGTAACCGGGTACACACCTTGATGCCCAGCTGACGAAGGCGGGCAGCCAACTACGGTCGGAATCATCCCGATGTATCTAGAACGGCGGCGGCTCGTACGGAAGCTCCACACGAGCAGGCTCGGCCTCGGTCAAGCGCTCAAGGCCGAACCGAGACGCGTACCGCTCGATACTTGCATCAGCCGGAGCCGCAAAGGTCAGCATCCAGAGACGTTCACCGGGGCCCGCATATCCCGTCGGCGGAGGTGCCATGCGGACCAGTGCATCCTCACTACACCACAGCTTGACCTGAGGCTCTTCAGTGCCGAGCGCTACGAACTTCAGCGGCTCACACGACTCCAGCGCCAAATCGATTTTTGAAGCATCAACAAAGGTGGTGAACTTGGACGCGCCTCCGATGACAGCTTCCCGCACGGTGCAATGCAGAAGAAATTCTCCGAGCACCTCGCCCGTTCCCGTCCAGCCGCCTTCTCGTGCCTCCCTGGAGAATACCTGGAGCCTGTCATCATCGAGGTCAACGGCCCAGAAGTAGCTGTTCTGATTCTCAACCCAGAACTCGAGCATGCCGCGAGAGTCCGGCGCAAGGTCCCGAAGCGCGACGGGTCGGTCCTGGAACGTCACAGGGACACCGGCAAGCGCTGCCGCCGCATGCCACTCAACCAGCTCGGCAGGCACATGGAGGCTGGCGTCGAGGTGTACGTCGCTCACGCTCTCCACGTTGCCGTACCAGCGCCGGAGGAAACGTCCGACGCTACCCGAACCAATTGACAGAAGTTCGTCCACGACGCCCGATCATACGCCATGGGCTCAGCCCGGCGGGCATGTTCACAATCATCAGACCGATGCACATCGCACTGAAAGCGTTTCGGCAGAGCACCTGCCCCACTCTCCCGAAACGCTCCATTCGCGACTAGCGGAAATCCCCCTGTGAACCTGCAGAATGGCTTCCACCCTGATCGTAGACCAACATTATCGCATTCTGAGGAATGCGCGTCCTCGATGCAGTCGGTCGTCGTGGCGAGTTCGACAGCCAGAAAGACGAGACACCATGAACCAGGCAGATTCGCAGGACAACGTGCCACCTGACGATGCGCTGCTGGTCGAGGTGGCGCGAGTCAGCGGCCTCCTCGGCAGCTACGTGGTGGCGTTTCTTGGGGCAGGCTGGCCCGAACCATCGGTCGATCATGAGATGGCGTTGGCCGACCGTGTCGCATCGGTGGCGGACGGCTTGCGGGCTCGCGCTGACAGCCGCGCGGCCGCCCATGTAGCCCCCTCCGATGCGCGATATCAGCAGGAGAACCGCCCGCTCGTATCCTCGACCGCCGCCGTGGAGCACGGGTACTGGCGGTGCGCGGTCCCGGACGCGTGTGTGGGCAGCGACTCGGCGAGCGCGACCGTGACGAAGTCCTCGAAGATGCTGGCGAGGTCGAACAGGAAACCGGTGGCGGTCACGGCGCCGGGGGCATGCTCCGGTGAGGTGGCCCGCCAGACGATCTCTGCCAGACGAAGCGCCGTGTGGTGGCGGGCGTTGAGCCGACTTGGCCGCCAACTCGGCAAACCGCGTCCCGCGAACAAGGGTGGTCGCGTCGGCGAGACGGAGGCGCAGCGCGGTCAGCCGCTGCCGAGATCGCCGGTTTACTCGGGGAACAGCGAGCATCCGGGTGATCGCGGCCAGTAGGATCTGGTTCTCCGTGACGTCCACGGTGAAGTCGTCGTGCCGCAGTTCCATGGGTATCACGCGGCCGTGGTGCCGGCGAAGCTGGTCGGCCTCCCGCAGCCGGCCGCGCAGGACATAGGAGGTCTCCTCGACTTCGCGATATCCCTGGAGCAGACCCTGCCGTACCGCCCGTTCGGTTTGCCGCCACAGCGCGTTGGCGACCGCGGGAACCAGGTCGTCGCCGGTGCCCATGGCGATCTCGTCGTCGCGCCAGCCTTTCGGGTCGATCGCGTAGCCGACCATGAACAGCAGCCGGGCGATGTCGAGCTTCGGCCGAACCCAGAGGTCGATGTCGCCGATCCGGGCGGCGCCGACCTTGCCGCGGGCGGCGATGTCCCAGTGACCGGGCACCAGAGCCGAAGGCGCGGCCGACACCGTTCCCGAGCGGGCGAGCCGTCGGCCCTGCTCCGTGATGATTGGATGGTCCGAGCTACCCAGCTCGTCAAGCTCCACGACGGGCATCAGGACTCTGCTGGTGGCGCGTCGAGGGTCTTGCGCAGGGCATCGAGCCGGTACCGGTCGAGCACCTCGCGTGGGCTGCCGTAGTGGTGCTCCTCCAATAGCGGCAAGATCGACGTCTCCCACACCTCGGCCAGCGCGTCCGGTCGATCGTAGACGTAGGAGTGCATCAGGTACGAGGGACCGACAGCCAGATCGCGGTCGTCAATGGCACGGTTGAGCGCGTCCAGCAGATCCGCCGCGTCGGCATGGTGGGCGACCTCGCCCGCCTCGGCCCGGCGGCGCAACCACTCGCGGAGCAGGCCCGACGTGGGTGGCAGCGACGGATGCAGCTCGACGAACGCGAACCTGCGCCGCATGGCCGCGTCGACCAGCGCGATAGAGCGGTCCGTGGTGTTCATCGTGCCGATCACGAACACGTTCTTCGGCAGGGTGAAGTCTGCCTCGGTCGAGTAGAGCAGGCTGATCGAGTCGTCCCGGTACTCCAGGAGGAAGTACAGCTCACCGAACACCTTGGCGAGGTTCGCCCGGTTGATCTCGTCGATGATCAGGATGTAGGGATCGGACGGATGCTGACGAGCGTCGTCGACCAGCGCACGGAACGGGCCGGGCCGCAGTTCGAACGCCAGCTGTCCGTCGTCGCGTTGCACCGGCCGGAAGCCCTCGAAGAAATCCTCGTACGTGTAGGAGGGATGGAACTGCACGAGCTTGATCGCGCTCGGCTCGGCCAGGTGCTGGGCGATCTTGC
Organism: Actinophytocola algeriensis; assembly: GCF_014203735.1. Lineage (GTDB taxonomy): Bacteria > Actinomycetota > Actinomycetes > Mycobacteriales > Pseudonocardiaceae > Actinophytocola > Actinophytocola algeriensis. The sequence goes on from NZ_JACHJQ010000002.1 coordinate 1,318,312, forward strand.
GGGCGAGGAACGTCTTGCCGGTGCCGGGCGGCCCGTAGAGGATCAACTGGCGGCGGTGCCACAACAGGTCGGTCTGGCGTTGCAACCAGGCCTGGTCGATCATCAGCTCGTCGGCCAGCTCCGGACTGACCGGCGTGAAGGCCAGCGTCCTCTGGGGCGTGGGAGTGGGTGCCTCGACCTCGACGTCCAGGTCGCGCAACAGTGTTTCGACCGCGGCGAGGTTCTCGGTGAGATCCACGACGTCGGACTGGTTGTGCAGTTTCGCCGGCAACGGGTCCGGCAGCTTCGCGAACGGCACCGGACCGGTGTCGTTGAGCCAGGTCGTCCGACGACGTAGGTTGGAGCGCTTGTCGCTGGAGCTGACGTACTCGGCGTCCCCGGCGATCCGGCCCACGTAGGTCTTGCCACCGGTGGTGGTGAGCACGAGATCGCCCACCCGCATCCGGTTGCAGAAGGCGTCGAACTCGTTCACCTTCGCCTCACGGGCGGAGTAGGGCTTGTGCTGGTAGTCCTCGTCCACGAACGACTTCAGGTCAGTACGCGGCACGGGCGGGGAGATAGCACGCAGACCGGACGCGGCCAGCGAAACCGACTGCCTGCGCAGCCACACCGGCACCAGGTCCCGCCCGTCGACGGACGACCCCCGCACCAACCACGCCCGTCGCGTGGTGGGCTGGGGAAGGAGGTCGCCAAGCAGGTCACGGAAGTCGTCGGTGGTGAGCCGCTGGCCGGGACTCGCACGCCCACGGTCGTCGAACTCCACACCTTCGGCTTCGAGCACCTCTCGCGGGAGGTCTGTGCGGTCCGGGTCCCACCACTGGAAGTTCGGTGAGATCGTGCCGTTCTGCGTCAGGACCCGATAACCGTTTGCAGTCTTGTGTTCGGCCATGAAACCGCCGATGCCCTGGCCGGACATGCCGACCAGGTTGGCCAGGTCGCCGTAGGTGGTCCAGTTTCCGGGCCCGACGAGTTCGAGGGCGCTCAACACCGTGGCCCAGCGCGGGTCGCGGTACTGGCGGTTCTTCGTGGCCTGGTTGCGAGCACGGTAGAGGCGGCGCAGCTCGTTCAGCAGCTCGGTGCCAGGGAAGTCGAGCAACGCCTGGAGGCCGGTCTCGGTGACAGTCCAGGAGCCGCCGCCCTTGGTCAGCCAACCGACCGTCGCGGCCTCGCCGGTGCGGAAGCCCATCTGGACCTGCCATCTCACCCGACCGCGTTCGTCGACCGAAAGCATGTCGTCGGCGAGATCAACCCGCTCACGAACCCGCTCGGCGACCTCTTGGCGACGCAGCGGTCCCTTCGCGTCGCGCAACACCTCCATCGCGGTACGCAGGTAGAGAGCGTTCCGGTCGGCGAACGTCACTGGCTGTCTCCCTTGGCCGGGTGACGCGGACCGTGGCCGGGCGGCGGGTCGAGCCTGGTCTGGTAGGGCTCGCCGGTCTCTATGGCCTTGGCCATGTCTTCGTAGATGTCGAGGATCGCCTGCTTGGTACGGGCGAACCGCTCCGGGTCGTTGTTCTTGAAGGCGCGGAACGTGTCCATGATGTAGTCCACGTCGTCGCGCGGCACGCCGTACAGATGGAAGTAGGCCGCGTCGAGTTCGGCCCGCAACCAGAACCGCCGCTCCTCACCCCACCGAAACGGCGCTCCGGCACCGCCGTGATTCCGGGCGAACCCCGCCATGTCGTATGTGACGTAGGCGAGTTCCACTACACGAGCCGTAACCCACGCCCTAACGACAAGTGAACTTGTCCGTCAGCGCGGTTTGCATATTTCCGCGACCTGCGAAAATAAAGAACCCCCTGCATAAAACAAAGTAGCTCAGGTCAGTTGAATGCAACTTACCTCATCAACGGCATAGTGAACTCTCCTGATTTTTTCCTTCTCCCTCATCACAGATGAAGCGCTCGATCCGCACCAGACACCTCCGCCCCTGTGGCCACGCAGGAACAGAGAACCGGGATCGGCAGCAACACCCCCGCGCCAGGAACGTAATGGCCCACGCCTTCACCCCTGGCACAGCCTTGGCTCCCCAACCCATCTTCGACTTCCGCTCATGCCGATGCGCGTACGTCCGTTCGTTGTGTTATCACGCCAGGTGGACGTCACCTTGTTGGGCTGTAAGCCTTGCGAACAGCTCGAGGTGCGCGACGCCGGGTGGCAGACCTGGTGCTTCATCGACGGCATGTGGACCAGCGCCTCGTCTGCTCCCAGGAGGTCCCCCAGGTGCGCACCGACACCTGGTCCAAGGGCCGCGTGGTCCTCGCCAAAGCCGCCGCGCACTGCGTCTCCCCCTACAGCGGCGTGGGCGTCTCCGGCGGCCTGGTCGGCGCCTACGTCCTCGTGGCTCGTCACGCAACCTTGGTTGGGTAATGGGTCCAGGTTCGGATGGGTGAGTCGGTGGCGAATCCGGTCTTGGGTTGGGCTCGGGCGTTGCGCCAGCGGATGTAGCCCTCGATCGCGGCGTTTTGCTCGCCGTGGCTTTGGTGGTCGGTGCCGTTGAGGGCGAAGTAGCGCAGGGCTGCGAACTCGGCCTCGATCCAGTTCAGCCAGGATCCGTAGTTCGGCAGGAACACCACCTCGACCTGGTTGTCGGCGCACCAGGCGCGAACCGCGGGGTGCGATGCGGGGAGAAGTTGTCGGTTACGACGTAAAGCTTCTCGCTGGGCACCGGGCACGGAGGGTCTTGAGGAAGCCGAGGAATTCGCGGTGACGTTTGCGGTCACGGATCCGGTAGAAGATCTTGCCGGTAGCCAGGTCCAACGCGGCCAGCATGTGCATGACGCCGCCGGCGCGCAGGATCCGCCGCAGTGTCTCCCGGCTGATCGCCGCGACAGTTCCCCGGCCGATCAGGTGCTCGCGCAGCTTGGCCAGCGACCACGTGGAGAACGCGGTGATACCCCAATCAGCGGGGGGCGTTTTGGCGATCAGACAGATCCGCTCGCGGACCTGCTCACCGATCGTCTTCGGGCGTCCCCCGCTCCATTTTGGGTCCAACGCGTCGAACCCCCGCTCGTTGAACGCATGGATCACATCACGCACGTACTCGGCGCTGACCTGCAGCAACGACGTGATATCCCGCACCGCCTGCCCCTGGCCGGACATCATCACCACGATCGCCCGCCGCAACCGGACCGGATCCTTCGCGGTCCTGGTCACCGCGCAAGCTTGCGGCCTTCCTCCATCGACAGCGTCCGGACGAACACCTCGGGTCGACGAGCCACAACCACCTCCCGCATCAGATCGACAAGAGACAGCCTGACCCACCACCACCAAGATCAATTACCTGGTCAACCTACTGAGACGAGCCACTAGCCGGCGAGATCAACCGGCACCCGGACGATCTGCCGACCGCGTTGGCGAACTACGACACCGTGCCGCGGCCCTTCGTCGACGAGGTCCAGGCCGAGGTGAACCCACGTCTGCTGTGTCTGGGCATGCCGATCACCCAGAGCGCGATCACCGCCTTCCAGACGGCCACCGCGCTGGCTTGTTTCCTGCACATCCCGACCTCGTCGCGCGCTGCTCGAAGGAGGACCGCAGCGGCGACTGGCAACTCCCCGTGAGCCCGCCCGGTCAGCCGAGAGTCTTGGGGCGCCTCGATTGTTCGTCGTAGTCCCGTTTGCGTTGCGGGTAGCCGGTCCGGAAGACCTCGTAGACGGGAATCCCGCGCTGGTTGCCGAACCGGATCGCGTCTTCGAGGCTGCCGATCTTGCGCCGGGTCCACTCACCGTCGCCCGCGATGAGCATGACGGTGGCGACGATCGCCGCCGTCCCCGGTTCGTAGTAGGCCTCGACGCCGGTGCGTTGCAGCGCCCACTGTTCCATGTATTCGAGGTCTTCGTCACGGGCGCGCTGCACGGGCGCCGCCGGGCCCATCACCGGTTGCCGTCGTCGACGCGACCGGCGCAACGCCCGGAACACCACGATCACGACCACGGCACCGAGAACCAGGACGAGCACGAACTCCACGCTCCAGATATCGGCTTCCGGTGTGGTGGTCGCGGCGATGGCGTCGAGCCAGTTGTGCAACGTGGAGACGTTGGTGGCCAGGCCCTTCAGCGCGGGACTGTCGCCGGTGGTCCCCGAGCCGCTGAGAGTGCCGATCAGTTCCCAGCGGCCGTCGTTTTGGAAGATGACCGGGCCACCGGAGTCGCCTTTGGCCGCACGCTGCCCCGGGTCGTCCTCCGGCCACGTCAGCAACTCATTGCCGGAGGACATGCTCGCGGGCGCGGCCAGGCGTAAGGACAACTGCTTGAGCGTCGTGGCGACCGCGCAGCCCTTGGCCTCGCAGACCTGACCCCAGCCGACCAGCATCGCCTCCTGCCCGCTGCGCGGCATCATCCGCGCAGCGACCTGGATCGGCGCCTTGTCCGACGCCTGGTCCAGCTCGATCAGGCCGACGTCGAGACCCGTGGGCCCCTTGACCAACCGGTTGGCCCGGCGGGATTCGCCCTCGTAGCGCACGGTCGAGCCGATGAACAGGCGGAAGTCGTCAGCCGGGCGCAGCGGGTTGTCCAGCCCCGGGTCGCTCTCGGCCTGGCCAGGCCGCTCAGTGACGATGCAGTGCCCAGCGGTCAACACCCAGCGTGGCGAGATCAGCGCGCCGCTGCACGCCCCGCCGGAGTGCTCGACCACCACAGCCCACGGGTACTCCTGGGCAACCTCCTGACCACCGACGATCGCCGACGCCGTCGCGGGGAAGATCCCACTGACCGCGAGCACCGATACGAGAACCGCCAGCGCGCTCCTGCCGATTGAACCCCACACGCCCGTCCCCCGCTCCAACCACGACATCCGCACCATGCCAGAGCAGGAAACCACCGACAAGCACAGGGCGCTCCAAACCAACACTGGCAGCCTCATCACCGTCGGCACCGCAGGCAGCACCAACTGGCAACAAGGCATGAGCAGCGACACCAGTCCTGCGATTGCCTGAACGAACTCAAAGAACTGTGTGCAATGCGGCGAAGACTGAACAACAACATCGGCGGCCAGCCGATGCTAAGGGTCGTGCTCGTCGTTGCTCGTCGCCGTCGGCAGGATGTGTCCCGCTGGCGGCCACAAGCCTCAGTTGGACGTTTGTGGAGCATTCAGCCATCGAGAGCCGAGCCTTCATGAAGGCACCCTCATGCCGCGTTGCGACCGGCGGCGGTCGTTGAGCAGCGCGCCAGGTAGCGACTGGCGCTTGCCAAGGGTGGAAGTCACAGTTGAAGCTCGCCCACCAGTTCGCCGTCGTCCACCTCTCCGGTCAACCGGAACCCGAGCTTCAGGTAGAACGCCTCCGGGCTGTTCTCACCGGGAACCCAGCTGACGGCCAGGCGGGTACCGCCACGTCTGCGGATCTCGGCAGCCACGGACTCCACCGCGAACCGGCCGTATCCCCGGCCCTGCTCCCCGTCGGCGATGTTGAGGCGCCACAGACCCGAGCGCCTGATGCCACCGAGTTCGGCGTCGAAGAACGCCATGAG
>NZ_JACHJQ010000003.1:0-171231 GCF_014203735.1 Actinophytocola algeriensis
AACCGGCACCCACTACAACGAAACCACCGCCTGGTCACACCACACCAACAACATTGCGGCTTGACACACCAGCACCTGGGATGTCTTTCACGGCACACCAGCCCCGTCCCGGCACGGGCGATCACCGTCGGCTGGCCGGACCCGCCGCAGGACCCGGCAAACGTTGGTGGACACAGCGCTAGCGGCGCTGGGCCAGCCAGGCCTGTTGCAGTAGCGACATCGACGGCGCGTGCGGTGTGGGTGACAACCAGTTGTCGCGTAACGCTTCCGGGTTCACCAGGTCGGTGTCGACGCCGGTGCCGTTCCACCTGCGGGCGAAGTCCCGGGTGTGGCGGGTGAAGACCGCGTTCGCGAACAGGGCCTTCGAGCGGCGTTCCAGTACTTCGCGGGGGAGGAGGTCGCCGAACAGGGAGCGCATGGTCGCCGCTCTGCCGGTCCAGCCCAGGAATCCGCCTGCCGCGGCCACCGCAGCCACCATGGCGGGTTCCGCGAAGGCCTGTACGTACGTCACGTCCAGTTCCGCAGCCAGGGCCCGCACCGTCTCGTAGCCGATCCGCGCGCTGCGGCGAGTGGCGAACTGCCACGTGTTGCGGCCCGCGTGCAGGGAGAACGCCGTCAGGTCTGCCGCGTCCTTGCGGGCCAGGTCGGCTTCCACGTCCGGGTGCAGCCACGGTCTCCGGTAGCGGTCCCGCAGCGCCGATCGTCTGCGCAGTGCCGCGGGGGCCAGTGCTTTCGGCACGTCCGCGTAGACCCGCGGGGAGGCTCGTCCCCTTGACTTCAGGATCTTTGTCAGTGGGGTCACGCGTTTCAGGCCGAACGCCTCGTCGCCGCCTTCGCCCGTGAGGAGGGTGCCACCCCGTGCCATCGACAGCATGCGGAGGGTCGGGGCGATGTTCGGGGGCCAGATCAGGCCGTGGCGTCTCAGTATGGGGGTGGCCACCGGGCCCAGTGGGTCGTGCTCGTCGTGGACTGTCAGGACCACGCGGTGGGTCAGGCCGAGGTGGGTCAGTACCGCCTGTTGCCACTCCGACTCGTCGGTGTCGGCGGCGTCCGGGTAGGACAGTGTGATCGGGGTGGGCAGCGGGAGGCCTTCCCTGCGGGCCAGTGCCACCGCGGCTGCCAGCAGTACCGACGAGTCACGGCCGCCCGAGAACGCCACCAGGCACGGGGACTTCCGCAGGTGAGGTCGCAGCAGCTCGGCCAGGACCGTCCTCGGGGTGCCTGGCTCGGGCATGGGTAACGGCTCGTAGCCGTTCACCCAGCCTGCCGCCACCTCCAGCGGGTCCATTGTGTACATCGAGCTGCTCCTTCGAGTGGTGACGGGTCCGGCGCAGGACCCGTCACCAACCGGCTCACGAGTAGTCGTCGTTGTCGCCGAGGATCGGGAGGATCCACGTCAGGTTGTCGCTGGACTGTCCGAACAGGTTTGCCTGGGTCAGGTCCGACAACGTCCCCAGTGCGGTGATCTCCGGCGCTTCGTAAGGCTGGCGCATGCTTTCACCTCCTCATGGTGTGACTGGTACGTCGTCGATCTCTGCGATTCATTACCTACCGGGACGGTCTGGTCGGTAACGAAAGCTGTACGTAATCGGACCTAATGAACATGCGCCGGTTGGTGAAGACCCCACGACTGATCGCCGCCGCCGCACGGGAGGTGCGGCGGGCCGACAGGGGTGGCACCCTGCTCGCGACCTTCTACCAGCTGCTGGGAGCCGTTGCGGCGCTTGGTGTTGTGGCGGCAGGGAAGTTGACCTTCGACGCTCTGCTCACGCCCGATCACGCGGCGGTCGGTCTCACCCCGGCTCTGTTGCTGCTGGCGCTCGCCACCGCCGTCTCCGGGTCCGTCGGTCCACTCCAGACACAGCAGCACCGCATCCTCGGCGAGCGGGTGTCACAGCGCGTGTGGGACCGGTTGCTCGACACCACCGCGCGTGCCGATCTCGTCACCTACGAGTCGACCGGTTTCGCCACGGCACTCGAACGGGTACGACAGCACGCACTCACGCGACCCTTCGCCGTCACCGCCGCGTTGCTGGGGCTCACCGGGAGCCTTCTCGGGGTGACGGCCATGTCCGTCGTGCTACTGGCAGTTGAGCCGCTACTCCTGCCGCTGCTGCTCGCCGCGGGGATTCCCGCTGTCCTGCTCGCACGGTGGGCCAGTCGTACCGAGTTCGCGTTCGCCCATCGGCTCACCGCCTTGTTCCGGCGGCGGCACTACCTCCAGGAGCTGCTCACCCAGCGGCCCTACGCGGCCGAGGTGCGCGCCTTCGACGCGACGGGCCCGCTGCGGGCCAGGCACGACGCGCTCAACGCCGACGTGAACGCGGCCCTGAGCAAGCAGGTCCGGCGCAGGCAACTGATCGCCGCGCTCACGACGTTGGGGGTGGCGACCGCCCTGACCGGCGCCCTGCTGGCGATTGTCCAACTGGTACAGACCGGGCGCATCGACCTCGCCGAGGCCGGGGCCGCCGCGATCGCCGTGCGCCTGCTCAGCGGGCAGCTTGGCACGTTGTTCGGAGCCATCGGCGGACTCCTCGAGTCGGCGCCGTTCCTCGCGGACCTGGAACGGTTCGTCGCGAGTGGACCCGAGGCCGGGCCTCGCGGACACAAGCACGACCTCGTCGACCGGGTGTCGTTGCGGGGTGCGCGGTTCAGCTACCCGGGACTGGAGCGGCCCGCGGTCGACGGTGTCGACCTGGAGATCCGCGCCGGTGAGGTCGTCGCGCTCGTCGGCGAGAACGGGTCCGGCAAGACGACCCTCGCCAAGATCGTCGCGGGACTGTACGAGCCCGACGACGGCGTGCGCCGCTGGGACGGGACCGCCATGCCAGCGCCCGACGTGCGTGCCTCCGTCACCGTGATCTTCCAGGACTTCGTGCGGTACCAGATGACCGTGCGCGACAACATCGTCATCAGCGGCGACGGTGTCGACCCCGAGGCCGCCGCGCGGTCCGCCGGGCTGCTGCCGACCGTGCGCGGGTTGCCGGACGGCATGGACACCATGCTCGGCCGCGATCTCGACGAGGGCGTCGACCTGTCCGGTGGGCAGTGGCAGCGGGTCGCGCTCGCCAGGGCGCTGCACCGGGACACGCCGCTGATCGTGCTGGACGAGCCCGCTGCCGCGCTGGACCCGCGTGCCGAGCACGAGCTGTTCACCAACGTGCGGGCCACGCTGGGCGGGCGAGCCGCTTTGTTGATCTCGCACCGGTTCTCGAGCACGCGGATGGCCGACCGGATCTACGTCATGGACGCGGGGCGGGTCGTGGAGTGCGGCACGCACGACGAGCTGATGGCCGCCGCCGGGCAGTATGCTGAGCTGTACCGGCTGCAGTCGGCGGCCTACCGCTGATCGCCATGTGGGGGCACTGATGCGCGTGACGATGGGGATCGCGGGGGGCCTCATCCTTTGTGTGATCGGCTACCTGGTGTATGCCGCCGTGGTGTTCTGGATCAAACAGCCGATGGGCGAGCCGGCCCCATCCGCGCCGTACACGGCGCGAACGCTGGCAGGACGACTCGACTTCGCCATGACCGACCAGGAGATCACCGATGAGGCGGCCAAGCTGGAAGGGTCGATCGTCGAGCTCCACCGCAAGGCTGACGAAACGGTCGTGCTCGTCCGGGTTCCCGCCGCAGAGCCCGGACCGACTTCGGACGCCTGCTATCGGTTCCGACTGCGAAACGGCGACGTCGGCCACCATGTAACGGGATGCCCGGACACGCCACCGACCTCCTATCGCTGACGTTCGATCGGTAGCCAGACCTCCAGGCACGGCCAGCCCACGCCGCACGCGAGGCACAGGCCCGAGCGTTCGCCCGGGCGGTGTTCGCGGAGGGTGTGGACGAGGAGTTCGTACTGGGCGGTCGCTTCCAGGACGCCGGACTCACTCCGCCGATGCCTGCCCACGCTCGTCCATCTCCCCCAGGGCGGTCGCGCCGAAGCGCAGGAACTCGCGGAGCGCGGTGGCGTCGAAGACGAACTCGAACGGGTCGCGCAGGCCGCCGAAGGAGAACTCGACGGTGTCGCTGTCCACGACGTGGTAGCGCATGGGGCAGTGGTCTCGAATGGTGACGTAGGAATTCACGCTCAGGCCTGTCATGCGATCAGACGCTACGCTTCTTCGGGACCCAACAGATCGAATTGCCAGGGGTGACAGGAATGAGTAGGAACGACCCGCGTGCGCGTGACCGCATCATCGGAGCAAAACTGCGGGCCATTCGCACGGACCGGGCGGATATTTCACTCGAACGTGCTGCCGAGATGGCCGGCTGGGCGCCCAGCCGGCTCAGCCGGACCGAGCGCGGACTGCGGCAGGTGACTATCGAGGAGGTGGCGACTCTCCTTACCGCATGGCGGATTCCTGTCAGAGAAAGGGAGGGGATGCTGGCAGACGTTCAGGCCGGATCCGGATCGGGGTGGTGGGATCGCTCGCTGCCGGGCGTTCCGAGCTACACGGGGGCGTTGGCGAGTTACGAGGCCGACGCGATTGAGTTGGTGAACGTTGCCGTCGCGGTTACTCCGGGTCTGTTGCAAACCTATGAGACGGCGATCGCGGCAATGCGCGCCGACGGTGTTCCGGAGGAGGATATGGAGACGCGCTGGATGGTTCGCCTGCGGAGGCAGCAGATTCTCGGCACAGTCGAATATTCGGCCTACATCACCGAGTCGACGTTGCGGACGCCATTCGGCGGTCCGAAGGCGTCGCGGGACCAGTTGGAGCAACTTCTTGTCGCACAGGACAGGGGGATGGGGGTGCGGGTGATCCCCGCGCACCAGACGAAGGTCCTGCTTCTGCATTCGTGGATGTGGATGGCGTTCCCGAACACGAAGCCGGTAGTTCACGTCGAGCTGGCCTCGGGGGCGTTCTTCCTCCACGACGATGATGCGGCGCGCTACACGCAGATGTTGGATCGGCTGCGAAGGGTGGCCCTGTCGCGGGACGACAGCCGTATGCTGATCAGTGGTCTGATGAAGGAGTTGTGAGCATGTGGCGTAAGTCGAGCAAGAGCGACTCGGGTGGCCAGTGTGTTGAGGTTCGGTCGGATCTTGGGGCGTTGCGGGACAGCAAGCAGCCCGGCGGGCCTGCGCTGGTCACGCCGGAGTTAGGCGCTCTGATCAAGCGGTTGAAGAGCGGCCAGTAGGTCCGCCAGCACGCCGTCCGCGAAGGGCGGGCCCCACGGGATCGCCGCTTCGAAGACCGGCACCCGCTCCACCAGGTCCCCCAGTCCCTGGAACGTCGTGGCCATCGACGCCGCGTCGCTCCAGCCCAGCACCCTCGGGTAGCGGCTCAGGCGCAGCAACGCTTCCGCCGTGCCCAGGCGCCTCAACGCCACCTCCGTGACGTCTCGGCTTGGCCTTGGGACTACGCACGCTGCCAGCGGGAGCGGGGCGTCGACCAGCGCTGTCGGGCGTAGGGCCAGGCGGCCGTCGGCTGTCTCGTACGTGTCGCCGCTGGCGAGTTCGCGGGCGTTCTCGCGGAGGCGGTTCTCGGTGGCGCCCGGGTGGACCATTCCGCCGTCCACGCGCAGGAGGTCGTCGGAGACCAGGCTGCAGCCCAGGCCGCACAGGGCGGCGGCGAGGGTCGACTTGCCCATGCCCGACGAGCCGACGAACGCCACCGCCGAGCCGCCGATGTCCACCGCGCTGGCGTGCAGGACCAGTGCGTGGTGGAGCATCAGGTGCACGGCCAGCACGGCACCGGAGATCAGGACCGGGAGCAGGCCTTCGTCGGCGCCCGGGTGCAGGTGCACCGTGACGTGTTCGAGCTTCGGGTCGCCCTCGAAGTCGCAGAGGCCCGGGTAGCGGAGGATCGTCCGGGGGCCTCTCGCGAGGGTGTAGAAGATCGTGCGGTCCGGGCGGGAGACCTCTGCCAGCCGCTCGCCTTGGGGACGCTCGTGCGGGACCTCCCGGTCCTCGCCTCGGCGCAGGACCAGGGTCGGGACGCCGCCGCCGGGTGGGAGCGGCAGGGGGATGTCGCTGGCGATGTGGAGGCCGTAGGCGTGGTAGTTCATGCCGTCCCCAGGGTCGCGTAGCGGGCCGACTCGGGGTCGAGGGTCCGGCCGTCGATCTCCAGCCAGGAGTGGGCCACGAACTCGCCGCTCTCGTCCCGGCGGACGCCGATGCGCAGCACCGGGCCCAGGTGGCGCAGGCGCCGGCCCAGGACCAGGCAGCGGCGCAGGCACGTGTTCCCCGGCGGCCAGTGGGCGACCGCGTACTGGCAGGCGTACACCGGGGTTCTGGTGGTGCGGGGCAGTACCGCGCGCTCGGTCGCCGGTGGGGCGGCGCTGCGGACGTCGCAGGCGATGCCGAGCAGGCGGCAGACCGCCGGGAGGTCGCTGCGGCGCAGACCCCGTTCGATGCGGGTCAGCCAGAACAACGCTCTCAGCAGCTCCAGTGCGAACCGTGCCCGTCGCCTCATGCCAGCAGCCGCGCCTGGTGCAGCCGGTCGACGAACGCCAGCACGTCGCGGCGGGCGGTGGTCTCGTCGACCTCGTACTCGGCGACGACTGTCGTGACCAGGTCGTCGAGGGTGCGGTCCTCGCCCAGCAGCTCGAACACCCGGCTGCCGACGCCCGTGATGGCGAAATACTGGGAGTTGGGCAGGTCGAGGACGATCGTCTCGCCGCCGATGGTGCGTGCGGAGATGTCTGTGGTGCGCAGTCGCATAGCGGTTTTCCCCTTCCGCGCTCCACTGTGGATTCGGACCGGCGTGGCGGGTCGTTACCTGGTGCGAAACAATCGTGACCGCTTCGACGATTTCCCTTGCGTGCGGGTCGAATCAGGGGCGCGTGCGCGAGTCGGTCCGTCACTCGGCGTGATGTCCGTGCTCGCGGCGATTGCCTTGGTGGTCATGGGTTTCGTGTTCGCCGGTCAGTCCGCGGGGGCGGCCGTCGACATCGGCGTGCGGGAGGAGTTGCGGCAGCTCGGGTCGACGTGGCGGCAGCTCGCGCTGGCCGTCGACTGGCTCGCCGAACCGGTGGGCGCCGTCGTCGTGCTCGGCACGTGCGTGCTCTTGTTCCTGCGTGCGCGCAACCGGTTCGCCGCGGTGCTGGTGGTGGTCGCGCCCGCCGCGGTCGTCGTGGTGACCACCGGCATGAAACCGTTGACAGGACGGACGATCAACGACGGGTTCCTGGCGTTCCCCAGCGGGCACACGGCTTTCCTGGCCGCTGTCGCGCTGGTCGTGACACTGTCCGTGGCGCGGCGGCTCGTGGTGGTCATGGTGGTGACCCTGGCTGCCGGGCTGGCGATGGCGTGGGCGCAGGTGCTGCTCAACGCGCACTACCCGACCGACACGCTCGGCGGGTTCTGCGTCACGCTCGCCGTGGTGCCCGTCGTGGTGCTCGCCCTGGACAGGATTTGGACGGTCGCCAGCCGCGCTGCCCCTGCTGCGGCGGACGACCGTCCTGACGGGAACCCTCTCCCTGCGCGCGGCGGCGCACCAGCCGTGCCGCCGTCACCGAGTGCTACCCACGACTGACCATGGGCGGTCTCGCCGTTGCCTGTGGAGCTGGGTGCTGACCCTCGGTGCCACGCTTGTTTCCCGCTGTGTCCACGGTAGGGCGAATCGTGCCTCGTGAATGAGACACGTTCGTACCTCATAGCTCGTCGATCGTCACCAGACCGTCCTGGAGGGCCCGCGCGACCAGCGCGGCCTTCGTCGGGGCGGCGCGGCCCGCGCTCGCGTACTTGGCCCGCACCCTGGTCAGATAGGTGTTCACGGTGTTGACCGTGATGTTCAGCGCGTCCGCGACCGACTTCTTGGACTCACAGTGGAACCACTCGCGCAGGACGTTGACCTCCTGCTCGGAGAGCCGCGGGCGGTTCGGGTTCGTGTCGGTGCCGAGCGCGCCGGCCAGGGCGGGCGGCGTGTAAGGCTCGTGGCGGGCGGCCGCGTGGATCGCGGCGACCAGGTGCGACTCGCCCTCGGCCTTGGTGAGGTAGGTGAACGCGCCGATGTCGAGACAGGTCAGCGCGGTCTCCTGGTCGTCGCGCATGGTGCTGACCACGACCGTGCGGCCGGCGTCGACGAGGCGTTTCAGCTCGCCGTAGGCCGGACCGGTCATGTCGAGCTGCAGGTCCAGCACGACCACGTCCGCCTCGGCGCCCGGGCCGACCCACGCGGTCGCGACCGTCGGGCCCGACGCCACCACCTGGATCGGCGGGTCGGCGTCCGCGCACCACGCCCGCACACCCGCGACCACCACCGGGTGGTCGTCCACCACCACTACGTTGATCATGTTCGCCGCCAGGTCGTCTTGATCCACAGCTTGCCCCCGTTGTCCGCGGCGGTCACCTTGATGGCCGGGTCACTGTTCATCGGCACCAGCTCCGCGGGCGCGTCCGCGACCACCGACACCGTGACCTCGTCGGCGGCGCCGACGACCGTCACCCTGGCGGTGCTGGCCGCCGTCGCCAGCGCGGCCACGGCCGGGTCGGTCAGGGCGCGGCGCACGGACTTCGGGACCTGCGGCCGTTCGCCGCGCTCGGCGAAGTGGACAGTGATCCCGTTGCGCTCGGCCAGTTCCACGCACGCCCGCAGCTCGTGTGACAGCTGGTCTGGCACGCTCGTGTCCTCCGCGAGGAGCCGCCGCACCCGTCCCGCCTCCACCGCGCACGCCCGCCGGAACACCGGGTCGCCCGGGTCCGCCTCGCCGGACGCCAGCGCGGCGAGCAGCGGGGCGGTCGAGTCGGCCAGGGCGGCGTAGCGCTCGGTGCGGTCGCGGTGGACCTGTTCGGCCACCGCGCGTTCGGTGCGCAGGCGTTCCTCCCGGTACGTGACGGCGGCGGCGGTGATCGCGACCGGCCGCAGCACGACGGTGACCACGCCAACCGCCAGCTGGTAGCTGAACACGACGACCGTGGCGTTGACCGCTTCGGCGACGGTGATGGCCGCGTCGCCGCCGAGGGCGGTCTGCGTGAACGTCATGGCGTAGTGGGCGGCGAGGAGCACGGCCATCACCGCGACGCGGTAGTCCAGGACCAGCAGCAGGAGCGTCCAGGCCGCGTCGCCCTCCGACCAGTGGGCCAGGCCGAGACGCAGGCCGGGCGGCACGGCCTCGGTGCACAGCGCCGAGATCACGAACACGACGGCCACCAGCGGCCAGCGCAGGAGACCGAGCGGGCGTTTGCGCCACAGGTGCCACGCGACCACGAGCGTCACGGCGGTGAGCACCACGAGGGTCAGGACCTGTGTGGCCAGTGAGCTGTAGTGCTCCTGGTTGGCGACGAGGCGGGGCAGGTCGAGGCCGAACAGGATGATCAGGTTCATCACGACGACCGACCAGCGCAGCGCGGTGTCGACGCCGGACTTGATCGTCTCGACGTCGCCCGCGGTGTCGGTCGAGATCGCGAACGGGCGGGTCAGGCGGACGCGGGTGCCGTTGCCGGGGCGGCTGATCACCTCGGCGGAACCACCCGCGCGGGTGAGGCGTTCGACGATGGAGCGGGTCACGCCGTAGCGGTGACCGTTGACGCGGGCCGGGTCGAAGCCGGTGCCCTCGTCGGCGACCTCCACGACGACGCTGTCGTCATCGCGCCGCACGTGGACCCTGGCCTCGCCGACTCCCGCGTGCCGCACGACGTTCGTCAGCGCTTCGCGGACGCCGCCCGCGAGCGCGACGGCGTCGGCGGCCGGGACGGTCACGAAGCCGGGGGCGTCCCAGTGGACGGTGAGCGGGAGGTGGCGGGCCACGTCCCGGAGGTGTGCGACCAGGTCCACCTCACCGGCCGGGGAGGCGTGGTCGCCGCTGATGGCGTCGAGGTCGCGGGCGGCCTGTGCGGACAGCCACTCGGTGCGCCTGCCCGTGACGCCGGAGCCGACCATGAGCAGCGTCGCGGACGCGGTGTCGTGGAGGGCGGCGAGGTACTCGCGTTCGTCGGCGCGGCGGGCCTCGGCGACGGCGGCGTCCCGGCGGGCCTGCTCACTGCGGGCGACGGCCCGGTCGGCGTCCCGGGCACCCCGGCGGACGAGCAGGTACAGCGCCCGCGACAGCCCGCCCTCGACGACCGTCCACAGTTGCAGCGGCAGCACGTCGAGCCAGCCCGGCGAGTCGGCGATCATCGCGCCGACGAGGAAGGCGGCCATGACGGTCAGGGTCGCGGCCGCGTGCGCGACGAGCGACAGCTGCCACGCGTAGGCGATGACGGTGATGCCGATGACCGCGATGACCCAGGTGATGCCGTGGGCCGAACCGGTCGGCACCGTCCACAGCTGAGTCAGGCAGACCGCGCAGACGATGGTCACGTCCAACGGCACGAGCAGGCGGCCGCGGCGCGGGAATTGGTGGGCGTAGTAGACGGTCCAGGCGACCAGGCCGATCACGACGAAGACCGTGAGGACGGGCGCCGCGGTCGTCTCGAGCGCGATGGACACCATGCCGGCGACCGCGGACATGAGCGCCCGCAGCCCGACCGCGTACCGGGCACCGGCGCGCAGCAGTTCCCGCTCGGTGCTGCCCAACTCCCCGCCCACGCGCCACCGCCTTGCCGGAGGGATGCGTCACCGGCATGTTACCCAGCGCGGTGATCTTCCAGCCGCGCATCCGGGTGATGCTCAGCGCGATGAAGGACCCCTCCGTCACGCTGAGCATAAGGAAGGGGTCCTTCGTAACACCGGGTGCGATCAGGCGAACGGGCGGAACACCGGCTTCACGGGACGGCCACCGAGCCACGGCGACGGGTCACCCGCGTCCAGCGCCTGGCGGTACACCGCGCAGGCGTCGGCCACGACCTCGACCGTGCGGTCCAGGTCGGCGTCCGTGAGGGCGCTGCTGACCACGAACGACGGGCCGACCACACCACCCAGGATCAGCCTGCGCAGGAACAGCGTCCGGTACTCCTGAGACGGCCTGCCGTCAACGTCGAGGGTCGCGAAGACCAGGTTGCAGTCGCGGCCGCGGACCACCACGTGCTCGCCGACCCCGGCCGCCGCCGCCACCTCGCGCACCCCGGCGGCGAGGCGGGCACCGATGGCGTGGAGGCGGTCCGCGATGCCCTCCTCCACATAGGTGTCCATGACGGCCATCGCGGCGGCGAGCGAGTGGGTCTCGCCGCCGTGGGTGGTGGACAGGAGGAAGACGCGTTCGCGGGAGTCGCGCAGGCCGCCCAGTTCCATCAGGTCGCGCCTGCCTGCCAGCGCCGACACAGCGAACCCGTTGCCGAGCGCCTTGCCGAACGTCGACAGGTCCGGGGTCACGCCGTACAGACCCTGCGCGCCCGCCTCCGACCAGCGGAAGCCGGTGATCATCTCGTCGAAGACCAGCACGACACCGTGACGGGTGCACAGATCGCGCAGGCCCCGCAGGTATCCGGGTGGCGGGTCGGTCTGCGTGGCGGCCTCGAGCACCAGGCACGCGACCTCGTGCGAGGTGAACAGCTGCTCGACTGCGGCGAGATCGCCGTATGGGAACGAGACGACGTCCTGTGCCGGGATGCCGGCGGACATCGCGGTGGTGCCGATGAACCAGTCGTCCGTGGAGAAGAACGGCTGGTCCGCGCACAGCGCGATCGTGGTGCGCCCGGTCGCGGCACGCGCGAGGCGGACCGCCGCGGTCGTGACGTCCGAGCCGTTCTTGGCGAACTTGACCATCTCCGCGGTAGGCACGGTCGCGAGGAACTTCGCGGCCGCCTCGACCTCCAGCGCGGCCGGCCGCACGAAGTTGCCGCCCAGTGCCAACTGCGCGCGCACAGCCGAGACAACGCGAGGGTGTGCGTGCCCGAGGCTCACCGCACGCAGTCCGGAGCCGTACTCGATGAACTCGTTCCCGTCGACGTCCCACACGTGCGCGCCCTGACCGCGGACGAACACCGGGGCCATGCCCTCCGGGTACTGGTCCTCACCCTTGGCGTAGGTGTGGCTACCGCCGGGCACCATGTCGTGGAGGTTCTTGTTCGCCTCGCGGGAACGGGTGAAGTCCATCGGTCCTTACGTCCTTCCGAGTGCCGCCGCCAGTGTCGGCGCCTGCCGGTCCCGCTGCGACAACAGCGCGGGCGGCAACGGCCACGGGATCGCCAGCTCGGGGTCGTCGAAGGCGATCGCCACGTCCTCCGCCGGGTCGTGCGGCCGATCGATGCGATAGGACACGTCGGCGGGGTCGGTGAGCGCCTGGAACCCGTGCGCGCAACCGGCGGGCACGTACAGCGTCACCTGTGTATCGCCGGAAAGCTCCAGATGTTTCTGGTTCCGGAAGGTGGGCGAGTCCGGTCGCAGGTCGACGATGACGTCGAACACGCGGCCGTACGAACAGCGGACCAGCTTCGCCTCCCCGCGCCCGGACCGCAGGTGCATCCCGCGCAGGACACCGCGTGCCGAGCGCGACACGCTGTCCTGCGCGAAACCGTCCGGGTCGATGCCGGCGGACCGCACGACCTCCGCGTCGAACGTGCGGCAGAAGAAGCCGCGCTCGTCGGCGTGCGGCGACGGCTCGAACACGTACGCACCGGCGATCTCGGGCACGGGGATGGCTTTCACGTCATTCTCCCTTGGACGCAAGGAAATAGGCGTAGCGGCGGTCCAGCTCGTTCTCCGGGACGAGAACGACGTTCTCCGGCCGCAGGCCGCACTTGGCGACCAACTGCCAGAACTCGGGGACGGAGTAGGTGGTCATGCCCGCCACGCTGGTGCGGTAGCCGCGGCGGCGTGGGCGCGTCCAGAAGTCACCTTCGTGGTACTTCACCTGGATCAGCGCCAGTCCGCCCGGCGCGAGCACGCGGGACGCGATCCGCAGCAGGCGTTCGCCGTACTCGGGGGTGGGGATCAGTTCGAACAGGTAGAAGCAGAGGAACAGGTCGCAGGTGCCGATCTCCTCGACGACCCGCTCGGGACGCGTGACCTCCGCGAGCACCGGTGTGAACGGGGTGTCGCAGTGCGCGGTCACCTGCCGTGCGCACTCCTCCAGTGTTTCCGGCACCACGTCGACGCCGACGAACTCGGCCGCCCTCGGTGCGAAGTGGACAGCGTTGGCGCCGCCGCCGCAGCCCCACTCCACCACGCGCCCCAGCGGGCGATCGAACCCGACCCCGCGTGCCCCGCGGTCGAACATCTCCAGGTGCCGCTTGCCGATCTCGTGCCACAGGTCGCCGTCGTCGAAGACGTGTGCGCCCCGCCAGTGCGAGTTCGCCTTCCACGACGCGCTTCCCGTCGACGCCCAGTAGTCCTGGGCGTCCGCGGCGATCCGGGACTCGGACTGGGACAGCCCGACCCGCGTGAGGACCCGCTGTACGAGGTCCTCGGCCCGGCTGCCCGCCTGCCGCACACATGCCACAACACTCGGGGGACGAACCGACCCGTGCCGCCGTCGTCCAGCCCTGAAGTTCAAGAACCCACCTCCTGTGTCACCTCCGCCGGCATTCCCAGTGATGCCGACAACACTTCGAACTGCCGCGCGAGACGCGCGGACTTGCGTGCCGCATGCTCGCCAAGCATGGGCCCGATCCGGTCCGCGGCCGCCTCGACCGCGGTGAACTGTTCGACCAGCCGGTCCACGTCGACGGTCCTGGCGTCCTGCGTGTACTCCGCAAGGCCCATGTCCGCCATGATCCGGTCGTTCTTCGCCGAGTAGCTGACCGAGATGGTCGGCTTCGCGAGCTTCAACCCGCACAACACGTTGTGGTAGCGGGTGCCGACCACCACCTCGGACTTCGCGATCTGTGCCATCACGTCGCCGAGGGTCCTGATGGTCTCGTACGTCACCGCGCCGGGGCGGTCCTTCGAGTCGGCCAGCACCTGCTCGACGATCGCCTCGTCCACCTCGTCGCCGATGAGCAGCCGCACGCGGTGGCCGCCGTCGACCAGCCAGCGGACGAACCGCCGCATTCCGTCCACATAGGTCCGGTGGATGGCCTCGGCGCTGGCGCGATCGTCGTTGCTGCCGTGGAAGTCCATCAGACCCACCGCGACCGTGCCGCGCTCCACGGTGACCTCCGGGGCAGGCAGGGCGAACACGAGGTCCGGGAAGATCTCGTCGCGGGCGGTGTCCACCCCCATGGTGGCGAGCGCGTCGCGGGACAGGCTGTCGCGGAAGGATCGGTAGTGCGCGAGGCGGGTGGCCCAGCGGATGAAGAACCGCATCGCCCGCTGCCTGATCACGTTGGAGCCGACGTTGACGAACGCGACCTTCGTGCCGGTGAGCCTGCCGAAGAAGCTGAGCAGGAACAGCGACAGCGGAAAACCCCACGCCCGCAACGGAAGCGTGTTCTCCAGCACGCCGGCGCCCGGCACGATCACCACGTCGTTGCGCCGCACCCAGCGCCACACCTGTGCCGCGTCGCGGAACTTGGCGACCGACTTCAGCACGACCCGCGCGGGCAGGCCGGAGTCGCGGTCCCGGGTGTAGTACGAGTAGAGCGGGACGGCCGGGACGCCGTAGCGCGCCTCGACGACGTCCGGACCGGAGGCCAGGGCGCTCAGCTCGGCCGACGGGTGGTGCTCGCGCAGGTAGGCGAGCACGACCTCCAGTGAGCCGTCGTTGCCCATGTTCCCGGCGCCGAGCAACCCGAACAGACCGACCTTCACCGGTGCGCTCCCCTCGGCACGATGCCGTCGATCGACAGGACCTGGTTCTTCGGCGCGACCGCGGGCCTGCTGTCGGCGCTCACGACCTTGCGCGTCACCCTGCTGCTCAGGTACTCGGCCAGGTGCCGGTAGCACGTCCGCTTCTCGGCGGCGCTGATCGGCGCGCGGCGGATCAGGCCGACGTACCCGAGCGCGTACTCGGCGAGCAGCCGGGGGGCCGGGTTGAAACCCGTGGCGCGCTTGGGGTCGAGGTTCGCGCAGCGGCTGCGGATGCTCGGGTTGGCGCGCTCCGCGCGGTTCTCGTGGTCGCGGCGGAAGTACAGCAGCTCCGCCACCTGGTGGAAACGGCCCTGCATGGCCATGTCCATCACGAACGTGCGGTCGGCGTGGTGGTAGCTGTCGTGCGGCTTGACGCGGCGCAGGTCCGCCGTGCGGATGACGCCGTAGAAGTCGTCGCCGCCGGGTGCGTGCAGCAGGCCGCGGAACCGTTCCGCCGCGGACGGCGAGTCGGTGGGGATGCGGTAGTCGTACGGCTCGATGATCTTGCCGTGGCTGTCGATCGTCGCGTTGTAGGAGTGCGCGAGGACGAAGTCCGGGTTGTCGTCGAGGAACTCGACGCAGCGTTCGAGCAGCGTGCGGCCGTAGAGGTCGTCGTGCGATGCCCACTTGAACAGCTCGCCGCTGGCGAGGGTGAACACGTGGTTGTGGTTGCCCGCGGCACCGATGTTCCTCGGCAGGCGGTGGTAGCTGATGCGGGAGTCGGCCTTCAGGTACCGCTTGCAGATGCCCGCGGTGCCGTCGGTGGACGCGTTGTCGGTGATGATCAGCTCGTAGTCCTCGAAGGACTGGCCGAGCAACGCGTCGAGCGACTCCGCGAGGTACTCCTCGCCGTTGTAGACCGGCAGGCCGATGGTGAGTCTCGGGGTCATGAGGTCCTCGATTCGGCAAGGTTCGGGAGTTCGGGTTCGGGAGTGTGCTCGCGCAGCGCCGCGCGCAGTTGCAGCCACCACAGGCCCGCGCCGAGCCACATGGCGGTGGTGGAGCCCCAGCTCATGCCGACCGCGCCACCCAGCCACGCGCCTGCCAGGCCGAAGCCGAGGTAGCCCGAGGACGCGACCAGCTGTGCCCGCAGGCTTCTGCGTGCCGCACCGAGTGCGCGGAGCCCGGCCGCCGCGCCCGCGACGACACCGGCGCCGGTGACCGACAGGGACACCGGCAGGATCAGCGGCTGTGCGTGCGTCCAGACGTCGTCGAGCACGAGCCTGCCGAGCGCGTCCGGCACGAGGAACAGCAGGATCACGCCCCAGGTCGCGGCCGCGACGGCCTGCACGCCACCGAGGGTGAGGCAGAAACGGGCGAGTCTTCCTGGGGCTCTGCGCAGGACGCGAGCCGCTTCCGGCACCGCGACCAGGTTCAACCCCATGAGCAGCGCGAGGAACGGGCCGAGCAGCAGCTCCGCGCCGCGGATCGCGCCGACGTCCGCGAGACCGGCGATCGCGCCGAGACCGTACATCCGCAGCTGGGACGCGCCGGAGTTGCTGACGTTCTCGACGAGGTAGCGGGAGCCGAGGTCGCGGTGCGCGTGCAGCCAGTCACGGATGCCGCTGAAGTGCGGCGTGATCCCGCTCTGCAGCCAGCCGCACCCGGCGGCGAGCAGCGACGCGCCACCCCAGGCGAGCACGAAACCCCACACGGTGCCGTGCAGGGAAGCCAGCAGCAGCAACGGGATCATGGTGACGGCCCACACGACGTCGTTGACGAACGCCTTGTGCCCCGCACCGGCCGCGAAGAACGCGAACCGCCAGCTGTCCTGCAGCAGCATGCCGGGTGCGACGACCGCCAGCGCGACGAACGCGTCCCCCAGCGTGCCGCCCATGGCGAACCCGGCGAGCGCGGAGACCACGCCGAACGCGGCGCCCACGGCGATCGCGGTACCGGCGGCCCGTGACGTCGCGTGCCGCCAGTCCGCTGTGGACACCCCGCTGAACCGCACGACCAGCGGGTCGGTGGCGAGACCGCGGGAGACGTTGAGGACGACGCCGTAGGTGACCCAGGCGAGGCTGAAGATGCCGAACGCGGCGACGCCGAGTTCGCGGGCGACGAACACGCCGACCACGAAGTTCGTCATGCTCGACACGGCCTGGTCGCCGAGCCCCCACGTCAGACGCCGTGCGATGCCACCCAAGTCACGCCTCTTTCAGGAGACCGGCCGCGTGCAGTGCGTCCGCCGCCGCGGCCACCGAGGGGAACGGGAGCCGGGCCCGGTCGGCGATCGCGAGCAGGTCGTGGTCACCGTCGGACAGGTTCAGCACCCACAGCATCGCGAGCTGTGCGTCCTTCGCGTCGCTGCGGCCACCGAGCGACTCGTACAGGCCACGCTTGCCGAGCTGCGGCTCCCCGTACGGGCTCAGGTTGACATAGCGCCGGTTCCGGTCGAGGACGTCGACCGCCTCCCGGCACACCGTGAGCGTGTCCACCATGGACTCGGGCGTCACGAAGTCCGGGTTGTCGCCGGAGGTGTGGTACTCCGGGTAGCCCGCGTACGGGGTGCGGGTGAGCGAGCCGACGCCGAGGTTGTAGCCGGGTGAGCAGTACTGGCGCTCGTCGTAGCCGTACGGGGAGAACTCGCGGATCTCGTGTGGACGGTCGCGCAGCACGTGGGCGAGGACGCGGTCGATCTCGGCGTCACCACGGCGGGACTGCTTGTAGGTCAGTGAGCCGCGGTCACCGGCGCAGGCCAGCACGATGCCGTGCTTGACCTTGTCGGCGTCGTTGCGGGCGAGCCACGTGATCGCGCCGATCGTGCCGGGCGCGAAGATGAAACGATAGGTGTGGTACGGGTTCCGCAGCGACTTCGCCAGCTCCACCGCGACCGCCACGCCGGCGAGGTTGTCGTTGGCGAGCGACGGGTGGCACACGTGGCAGGACACGATGACCTCGTCCTCGACCTGCCCGGGCACCACGTGCTCGGCGTAGGTGAGCGACCCGTCCTCGAGCGTCGAGTCGATGACGACCTCGTAGTCGCCGTCCGGCATCGCGTCCAACGTGGACTGTGCGAGGCAGAAACCCCACGTCGGCGCGTAGTAGGAGGTGCGGTACGGGACGAGCCACGGCTGTTCTGGCAGCGTGTGCAGGTGGCTGCGCAGCTCCGACAGCGGCATGGTCCGGTCGACGGGCACGCTGTAGCCGACGACGTGCAGGCTCAGCGCCTGGAAGTCCACGATCCGGCGGCCGTCGCGGGAGATGTGCGCGTCGCGGATGTTCCACTCCTGCGGCACGGTCCAGTCCAGCACCTGCGTCCCCGTCGGCACCTCGTGCACCGTCAGGTCCAGGTGCTCGCCGACGACGGCCAGTGTCTCGCGCAGGCCGTCGCCGGTGATGCTCCGGCACAGCGGGTACAACCGCCGCACCAGAGCGTGCATCCGGTCACCCTCAGCCATGATGTTCGCTCCGCAAGCTGCGCTCAGACATGATGTTCGCTCCGCAAGCTGCGCTCAGACATGATGTTCGCTCCGCAAGCTGCGCTCAGACATGCCTGAGTGTTCCGTCCACCGCGCCCGCCGCGGAGCGGTCGTTCAGCCACGCCAGCCGCGTGAACCGGCGCTCGAAGGCCTCCTTGGTCAGGCCGTGCTTCTGGTACGCCTCGATCAGCTCGACCGCACCCGCCTTGACCGACCACTCGCAGTCGAACCCCGGGATCGCCGCGCGGAAGCGGGAGAAGTCGACGCGGTACGAACGCGGGTCGGCGCCCGCCTCACCCGTGATCCGCAGCGTCGAACCCGGCACTGCCTCGACGACCTCGTTCGCGATCTCCGCGACCGTCACGTTGTTGCGCTCGGTGCCGATGTTGAACGCCTTGTCGTGCACGGCGTCGCGCGGCGCGGTCAGCGCGGCGGCGAACGCACGCGCGATGTCGGCGGCGTGCACGAGTGGCCGCCACGGCGTGCCGTCGGACAGCACCAGCACCTCACCCGACAGGAACGCGTGGCCGACCAGGTTGTTCAGCACGATGTCGGCACGCAGGCGCGGCGAGTAGCCGAACGCGGTGGCGTTGCGCAGGTACACCGGGGTGAAGTCGTCGTCGGCCAGGTCGTGCAGGTCGTCCTCCACCCGCACCTTCGACTCCGCGTACGGGGTCACCGGCCGCAGCGGCGCGTCCTCGCCGACCAGGCCGTCGCCGCCGGACGCGCCGTACACCGAGCACGTCGACGCGTACAGGAACCGGCGGACCCCGGCGTCGCGGGCCAGCCGCGCGAGGCGGGTCGACGCGCGGTGGTTGATGTCGTAGGTGAGGTCCGGCGCGAGCGCGCCGAGCGGGTCGTTCGACAGCGCGGCCAGGTGGATCACCGCGTCGAACCCCTCCACGTGCGACAGCTGCACGTCCCGCAGGTCGACGGTGTGGCCGGGCGGGTCGAGCGGCGCGGGCCCGAGCAGGCACGGCGCGAACAGCCCCGAGTCGAGGCCGTGCACCTCGTGCCCCGCCGCCTTGAGCACCGGCGCCATGACCGTGCCGAGGTAACCCTTGTGTCCGGTGAGCAGCACTCGCATGGCTAGCCCTCCCAATCGAGTGTCAGCTTGTTCACCGAGAACGCCTCCGCGTAGCGCGCCTGGCATTCGATGCCGCGGATGCGCGCGAGCCCGAGGAAGGTCTCCCGGTCGTACCAAGGACGGTGTCGCTGCGAGGCGTAGTGCTGTTGCAGCAGTTCGACTTTTTTCTCGGCGGTTTCCACCGAAAGCGGCTGGTAGGCGGTGGGCCTGCCGAGGTCGGCGTCCCACTTGACGATCTCGTAGCCCAGCGCCAGGTGGTCGCGGTAGACCGTCGGGACGAGCTGGGCCAGGCCGCGGTGGTCCTGGTGCGCGTCCTCGGTGCGGGGCGCGAGGATCAGGTCCGGGTCCGTGTGGCGGCGCAGCTCCTCCAGCGCGGACTTGGCCTCGTCCCAGTGCGCGGGCAGCCGGCCGTCGGGGAGCTTGTGCACGGTCACGTCCAGCGCGGCACCCGGGCAGAACGCCCGCAGCGCCTCCCGTTCCTCCTCCTCGCGTTCCGTGCCGCCGCCGGACAGCACGAGCGCGTCGACCCGCAGGCCCGGGTTGGCCCGGCACAGCGTGAGCAGCGTGCCGCCCGCGCCGATCGCGATGTCGTCGCAGTGCGCTCCCAGCGCGACCACCTTCGTGACGCGCGCCCCCAGACCGATCACGCCGGCACCTGGTCCCACAGCGCCCACGGCTTGACACCGTGCGCGTAGCCGTCGTCGAGCATGGTGCGTTCCTTGACGGTGTCCGTCGGCTGCCAGAAGCCGCGGTACGGGTACGCGCCGAGCCTGCCGCGCTTCGCCAGCTCACCGCAGCCGTCGGCGACGAGGTCGCCGCCCTCCGGGATGTGGTCGAAGACCTCCTGGCGCAGCACGAAGTAGCCGCCGTTCTCCCACAGCGGCATCTCGCTGACCGCCGTGATCGCACCGACCATGCCGTCGGTGCCCATCTCCACGCAGTGGAACGACGACTGCGGCGGCACGACCATCATCTGCGCGCCCGCGCCGGACTTCTCGAACCGGTCGATCATGTCCGGCAGCGGGGCGTCGGTGAGCACGTCCGCGTAGTTGGCGAGGAACATCTCGTCACCGTCCAGGTACTCGCGCACCCGGCGCAGCCGCTCGCCGATGGCCGACTCGATGCCGGTCTGCACGAACGTGATCGTCCAGTCGGCGATGTCGGTGGAGAGCAGCTCCGGCTTGCCGTCCCGCAGGACGAAGTCGTTGGAGGCGGTCTCCTCGTACTCGAGGAAGAACCGCTTGATGTGGTGGGCGCCGTAGCCGAGGCACAGGATGAACTCGGTGTGCCCGAAGTGGGCGTAGTAGCGCATCACGTGCCAGATCAGCGGCCGAGGGCCCACCATGGCCATCGGCTTGGGCACGTCGTCGGCGGCACCGTTGCGCATGCGCATGCCGTAGCCGCCGCAGAACAGCACGACCTTCACGATGCCTCCTCGCAGGCTCCGAGGCATCTCGGCGACCTTGATCCGCTCGCAAGCTCGCTCATGGCTTGACCTCGACGATCTCCAGGTGCGGGATGGGGAAGACGAGCTTTCCGCCCCATTCGCCCACATAGGACAGTTGGGCGGTCAGCTCGGTGCGCAGGTTCCAGGGCAGCACGAGCACGTAGTCCGGCTTGTCCACCGCGATCTGCTCGGGCGGCAGGATCGGGATCCGCGTGCCGGGCGTGTACCGGCCGTGCTTGTACGGGTTGCGGTCCACCGTGTACTGCAGGAGGTCGGGGCGGATGCCGCAGTGGTTGAGCAGCGTGTTGCCCTTGCCTGGCGCGCCGTACCCGACGACGGTCCTGCCCTCGTCGACCGTGTCGACGAGGAAGCGCAGCAGGTCGCGGCGCACCTTCGCCACCCGCTGGGCGAACTCGGCGTACCCGGTCAGCTCGTGCAGGCCCGCGGCCTTCTCGCGGCTCAGCACGTCCAGGACACGCCGCGTCGGTTCGGGAGCACTCTCCGCCGGCTGGGCCAGCAGGCGGATCGACCCGCCGTGCGTCGGCACCAGCTCGACGTCCACAAGGGACAGGCCGCCGCTCGCGAGCGCGCGCTGCGCGGACGCGACCGTGTAGTACTGGAAGTGCTCGTGGTAGATCGTGTCGTACTGGTTCAGCTCGATCAGCGTCAGCAGGTGCTGCACCTCGATCGACACCCAGCCGTCGTCGGCGACCAGCGCGCGCAGCCCCTGGGTGAACCCGACCACGTCCGGGATGTGGGCGTACACGTTGTTGGCGACCACCAAGTCGGCCGGGCCGTGCTCGTCGCGGACCGCCTGGCCCGTCTCCGGCGACAGGAACGCGGTCAGCGTCGGCACGCCCTTGTCGCGCGCCGCTTCCCCCACGTTCACCGACGGCTCGATGCCCAGGCAGCGGATGCCCCCGGCGACCACGTGCTGCAGGAGGTAACCGTCGTTGGACGCGACCTCGACGACGAACTTCGGGTCGATCCGCGCGACCTGCGCGTCGACGAAGTCCTTCGCGTGCCGCACCCAGGAGTCGGAGTACGACGAGAAGTACGCGTACTCGGTGAACGTCTCCTCCGGCGTGATCAGCGGCGGCAGCTGCGCCAGCAGGCACTCCGTGCACAGCTTCAGGTGCAGCGGGTACGTCATCTCGGGTTCGTCGACCGCCTCGGCCGACAGGAACAGCTCGCAGGGTGGAGTGGCGCCGAGGTCGACAACGCTGGCGAGGTTCGTCGAGCCACAGAGTCGGCAGTTCATCGTCAGTAAGCTCCCTGACCACCGAGCACAGCCCGGAAGGTCTTCCACAGGATCATCGCGTCGAGCGCGAGGGACCAGTCCTCCACGTACCGCAGGTCCAACCGGACCGCTTCTTCCCACGGCAGGTCGCTACGCCCGCTGACCTGCCACAACCCGGTCAACCCCGGCTTCACGAGCAGCCGCCGCCGCACGTCCGCCTCGTAGCGGGCGCTCTCCTCCGGCAGCGGTGGCCGTGGCCCCACCAGCGACATGGCGCCGGTCAGGACGTTGAACAGCTGCGGCAGCTCGTCGATCGAGTAGCGCCGCAGGAACGCGCCGACCCTGGTCACCCTGGGGTCGCGGCGCATCTTGAACAGGACACCGGCGCCCTCGTTGGCGTCGGTGAGGTGCTCCTTCAGCCGGTCGGCGTCACGCACCATCGTGCGGAACTTCAGGATCGTGAACTCCTTGCCGTCCTTGCCGACCCTGCGCTGCTTGTAGAACACACCGCCCCGGCTGGTGGCGAGGATCGCGACGCCCGCGCCCACCATGATCGGCACGCCCACCGTCAGCAGCAGGAACGCGCCGATCCGGTCGACCACGCCCTTCACGACGCGGCGGACACCGTTGAACGCGGGCGCGCTGACCCGCAGCAACGGCATGCCGAGGACACCGGACACGTGCAGCCGCGGCCCGGCGACCTCCATCAGCGTCGGCGCCACCACCATCTCCGCGCCGCTGCCCTCGAGCTTCCAGGCGAGCTGCTGCAGCCTGCGGGGCGTCCAGTACGGGTCGGCGGTGATCGCGACGATGCGGTACCCGCCGCGGCGGACGTGGTCGGCCAGCTCGTCGAGCGTGCCGATGACGGACACACCGTCGATCTCCATGCCGCTGTGGCCTCCCGCGCCGCTGTCGCCCGCGCCATCGACGGTGCAGACCGCGTCGACGCGCCACCCGACGTGCGGTGCGGCCTTGGTGCGGGTGATGAGGTCGCGCACGGTGTCGATGCCACCCGCGGCCATCACCGGCAGCAGGCACTCGCCTTCGTACCGGGCCCGGTGCAGGACCTGTCGCAGCAGGTAGCGGGCCAGCAACGCGAACATGGCGGTGGCCGGTATGACGATGAACACCCAGGGCCGGGTCGACACGACCCCGGTCGCGAGCCCGGCGAGCCCGAGCGCGACGGCCCCGGCGAACATGCCACGCCCGAGGCGGACGTACTCGTCGGCGCCCTGCCCGAGGACGGTCGGGTGCCAGGCCCGGTTCATGGCGAGCGAACAGATGACGGAGATCACCGACAGGAAGCCGAGGGTGAGGTCCTTGAACAGCGCGGCCCCACCGACGCTCAGCAGCCCGCCGACGGCCAGCGCTGCCGATATCGTGACCAGGACGTCACTGGTGATTACGTAACGGCGGTACCGGGGTTCCCAGCCTCCGACGGGCGGACGGCTGGGCTCCTGCGGGAGTCGGCGGTTGGCAGACAGGCCCCGCAGGATCACCGGTCTCCGCCGTGGGGCGCCGAGTTGTTGCTCACGCATCGTGGTCCCCCCAGCCTTGTGCGCGCATGCGCGCATGGCGGGTTGATTGGGCGTCCCCGCTTGCCCATGAATGGACTAATGTCGTTGCGATCCAACGATTCGGTTTGCCCCTGCCGTCCCGTGGCCGCGTTCACTGATTCGCTCGGGACACGGGAGCCGTTACACGGACAGTGAGTCGTTCCACCACGAGGAACGGTGCTTACAGGTGGTCAACGGTCAGGTAACCCGCGTGACCAGCCCAGTTTCACAATTGACGGTGGCCTGAATGGTCCGTTCGTGACGTGGCGTACCACTCGTCCGCCGCGGGCTGCCCGTGCAGGTTCCAGCTCCACGACGTGGTCGCCGTGATCCGCACGTAGGTACCCGGGCCGACGAGCCCGGTCCGCTCCTGCGGGGCGCCGGCGGTCCCGTACACCCGAATGCCGCGCGCGACGAAGGGGTCGAGTGAGATGAGGTCGTCGACCACCAGCGCGACCTTGCTGCGGCCCGCGGCGATGTTGCGGATCTTGCGGGTGGTGACGACGGTGGCCCCACCGCCGACCCAGAACCCGGTCTCGTCTGCCTCGAAGGCGACGGGGACCACGTCGGGCTGGGCGTGGGGGTTGAGGGTGGCGAGGCGGGCGAGGGGCTGGCTACGCAGGTAGGCGAGTTCGTCGGGGCTGAACATGGGTGTCTCCTCTCGTCGACACGTACACGAACCGAGCCCGGCGAGATCGACCGATCAGTGCGAGAAATGTGCCCGCCGCCGCGGCGGGGGAGGCGGGGCCTGCCGCTTCGAGGAGGCGGCCGCCGCGATGCCGCCCACGATCACCGCCACGCCACCGACCGCGCACACGATCCACGCGATCGTCAAGACCTGGCTCGTGAGCGCGTCGTAGAAGGACCCGGCCAGCTCCGGCCGCGGACTCCGGGCGGTCACCTGGCTGCGCGCGAGGAACGCGGCCAACACGAGCAGCAACATCATGACCACGAGCCCGATCCCGCCGACGATCAGCACCCGCCCCTTCCGCGCGGCGATCAGCACGCCGCCGAGCAGCAGGGCCAGCGCCACGATCGGCAGGATGACGCTGAGCGTCTCGAGCAGGTCGAACGCGGGCACCAGCTGCCGCACCGCGGGGCGGGAGATCAGCTCCACGTTCGCGTTGATCTGGGGAATCTGCGCCGCGAACGGCACCCCCTCGGTGGTCATGCGGTCGCGGAGCTGGGTGGTGACGTCCCCGAGGTCCAGGACGATCGCGTCACCCTGGACGCTCAGGCTGCCGCTCTCCTCGCCGCGCAGCATGGCGAGCACCTCCGGGTGGGCCTCCTTGTTCACGGAGAGCCACAGCTGCCGGAACTCGGCACTCTTGACGAACGTGTCCACGCTCTGGTCGACCAGCGGCTTCGCCGACGCCGGCACCTTGTCCCCGAGGGCCGCGTCGATCTGCGACGCCACGGACTGCTGGATGGCGGGGTCGTCGGCGAGCGGTTCGACGGCGTCGAGGTACCGCTGCTGGTCGGTCACCTCCCCGACGAGCGCGTAGGCCGCCACCGCGGGCGCGGCGAGCAGACACCCGAGCAGGACGAGGATGGTGCCGAAGGTGGTGCGCACGCGCGCACCCTAGCGGCTCTCACCCGGCCAAGTCGCTGACCGAAGGAGCCGCACAGCAATACGGGCTCCGGAGAGACCCGGAGCCCGTACGAGAGAGTGTGGCCAGGGGCGGGATCGAACCGCCGACCTACCGCTTTTCAGGCGGTCGCTCATACCAACTGAGCTACCTGGCCGGAAAACCAAAAGTGGCCCACCACCCCAACCGAGGTATGGACCACGCTTGGCCAGAAGTTCCGTGAGGAACTTCCGCGACCCTGACGGGACTCGAACCCGCGACCTTCGCCGTGACAGGGCGACGCGCTAACCAACTGCGCCACAGGGCCTTGCTTGTACAACGGTACTGCGTGCTCCCAACGGGATTCGAACCCGCGCTGCCGCCTTGAAAGGGCGGAGTCCTAGGCCGCTAGACGATGGGAGCCCGGTCCCGCTTGGAGCATCGAAAGCATATGACATGCCCCCGGGCCCCTACAAAGCGGGTATCCGAACACCCTTTCACCTGCGACAACCGGCCGGCGGAACCGCGTGCCGGCCGGTCGACGTCGTCAGCGGCGGACCGGTGGGATGCCATCCTCTCCGGGCGCGAGGCCCAGCATGTCCAGCAGTTCTCGGCAGTCCTCGACGCTCTGTGCGCTGCGAGCCACGGCGAGCTGTGCACGGCGCACCTGCTCGTCGGACACGCGTGAGGTCTCGCCGCTCCGCTGGGCCGGCACACCGCCGTTGCCGAAATTGAGGGCGGTGTCCCTTGACTCGTGCTGCAACAGGAAGTCACGGACTTCGACTGGGCCGCTCATGTCGCCTCCCCGACCATCAGGTTTCGGGGAAGGCTATGAGACTCGGGGCCATTACCACAGCCCCCCGAGGAGTGAATCCGCCCCCCACGGATAGTAGTCGTGGCCGATCAGCCTCCCGGTCACACCCGTCGGGACCTACAGAACCGCTTGACTCAGATCACCCGAATGGCCGCAGTCGATCATCGACCACCCCATGGTGACGTCGCCTGAGTAGAGAGGCTGATCGAGCTACCCCCGATCGATCCGCCTGCGACCAGCGGTGACGGCATTTCGAGCAAGGCGACCCATGTGGGGGACGCCTGCTCCCTCAAGCGCGGCGCGCCGCGGGTCGAAGCCATAGATGGGAGGCCGTACGAGAAAGGACACCTGAGACCAGTGCCCATGCACACGATCTACAACGTGTACCGGGTCGCCGGCATGACCTGCGACCACTGCGCCAACTCGGTCACCGAGGAGCTGTCAGGGCTCGCCAACGTCACGGACGTGGACGTGAACCTGTCCACCGGCTCGGTGACGATCACGAGCGCCGACGAGCTGAGCCGCCCGCGCGTGGCGGCGGCCGTGGCCTCGGCAGGCCACCGGCTTGCCGACTGAAACGTTGTGACTCCACCTTCGGGATCGGTCCACAAGAAACCGGCACGTCCGGCCGAACCTGGCCCTTGGTGGAACTTCCGTCCGGCAGACCCGGCATAGCCGCTGGTCACCGGGCCGCAGGGTGGAGATTTGAGCGCCGCGGCGAACACCAGGTGAATAGTTCTCTAGATTTTTCACCTTTGCCCTCTCCCCCCGGGCGCGTGCGCGTGCAACAATCGACTCGCTGACACACCCCCGGTCAGCGCCTGTGGAGATCCCCTCCGGCCCCCGCGTTCCTCCCCCTGGCGCGGGGGCCTCTCCATGTCCGCACCCGGTTTGCGCAGCACAAATACCCACAGTGACGCAACCCTTACGCGTGATTTGGGTTGCTTTGCTGGTGAGACCGCAATCCGTTCGTTATTCTTCCCAGGTGCTTTTCACCGGACGTAGTCGACCAAGCGCCAAGGCGGCGGCAGATCGTGCCGACGCCGGGCGTCATCGCACCGAGGTGGAGCAGGGTGAGGCCCTGCCGGACCACGAACTCGAGTCGTACCTGGCCGCTCTTTCCCCCGAGGGCGACCCCGAGACGACGGGCTCAGGCCGCCGCTTCGGTGGGTCGCAGGTCTACCAGCTGCGCATGTCGCTGATGGCGAACGAGCAGCTGCGTGAGATCGCGGCACACAACCAGACCTCGCCACTCGCGCTCGCCCAGGAGTGGGTGATGCAGCGCCTCGAGTGGGAGGCACAGCAGCTTCCCCGCCGCTGAACCGACCGCAAGCCCCGACAACCCACGCAAGACAACGCTGAGCCCGAGCAACGCTGAGCCCGAGCAACACGAAGGGCCCCGGTCGCACCCGACCGGGGCCCTTCGGCGCTGAGCTACCTACAGTGCGCGCACGTTCGTCGCCTGGGGACCCTTCGTGCCCTGCCCAACCTCGAACTCGACACGCTGGTTCTCCTCCAGGGTGCGGAAACCCTTGCCCTGGATCTCCGAGTAGTGCACGAAGACGTCGTCGCCGCCCTCGTCAACGGCGATGAAGCCGAAGCCCTTCTCGGAGTTGAACCACTTCACTGTGCCCTGTGCCATCCGCCTGCCTCCGTCGCAGGATAAGCATGGGGTTGCACCATGCAACCCCGGCAGCCCCTCGGGCGTTCCTCCGTCAACTCCGACGGACAAGCGGCACGCCCGCGTTTGTACGTTCCGCGAGCGTGTAAAGCACGAACACAGAAACTACTAACGGCCTGCGCGGCAGAGCGTAGCGCGACGACCACTCGCGGCACTACTACTTGCACACGGCTGATTACACCCCCGATTCGATAGCCGCTGGCTGCGGCCGGGCGAACCTGCGTGATCTGCATCACATACGAACGAGCCAACGTATATCCACCCAAAGGCGTCGAAACAGATGTGAGCTTGACGCAGTGGCGTGAACAGGGGGAATCGATGGGTGGACGGTGGTCTCGGTGGGTGCCGAGAGCAGTTCTGGCAGCGGGGGTCGTGGCTGTCCTGGGGTTGACGGCCTGCAGTTCCGGCGACGACGCCGCGAGCCCGTTCGGCGACAAGCAGACGTCCTCGGACACTCCCGCGGGGCAGGCGGCGCCCAAACCGCCCGCGAAGATCACGCTCACGCCGACGTCCGGCGCGGTGGACGTCTCGCCAGTGGCGCCGGTGAACGTGACGGTCGCCGACGGCACCATCGAAGCGCTGACGCTGACCAACCCGACCGGCAAGCAGGTCGTCGGGCAGCTGTCGGCGGACAAGACGTCCTGGGCGGTCGGTGAGCCGCTCGGCTACGGCAAGACCTACACGTGGGCGGGCACCGCGAAGGGCACGGACGGCAAGACCGCGCCGATCTCGGGGTCCTTCACCACGGTCACCCCCGCCGGGCAGGTCGACGCGTCGCTGAACGTCGGCGACGGCAAGACCTACGGCGTCGCGATGCCGATCGCCGTGAAGTTCGAGCGCGACGTCACCGACAAGGCCACGGTGCAGAAGGCCATGACGGTCACGACGTCCGTGCCGACCGAGGGCGCGTGGGCGTGGCTGGACGACCGCACCGCGCACTGGCGGCCCAAGACGTACTGGGCGCCGGGCACGCAGGTCAACCTGGTGGCGAAGCTGTACGGCACCCCGTTCGGCGACGGCAAGTACGGCGCCGAGGACCGGACCGCGCACTTCACCATCGGCCGCTCGCAGATCGTGCAGGCCAACACGCAGACGCACCGCCTCGTGGTCATCCGCGACGGCGTGCAGGTGGCGGACTTCCCGGCGAGCTACGGGCTGGAGTCCGACCCCGGCCGCGTCACCCACAGCGGCACGCACGTGGTGATGTCGAAGCACGAGACGTACTCGATGACCAACCCGAAGTACAACTACGAGAACGTGGTCGTGCCGTGGGCGGTCCGGATCTCTAACAACGGCGAGTTCATCCACGGGTACGCGCCGTCGATCTGGGCGCAGGGCAAGCAGAACGTGTCGCACGGCTGCGCGAACCTGGCGCCGGAGAACGCGAAGATCTACTTCGACAGCGCGATGACCGGTGACCCGGTCGAGATCGTCGGCAGCACCGAACAGCTCGGCGCCGAGGACGGCGACTACTACGACTGGGCCCTGACCTGGGACCAGTGGCTGGCCAAGTCCGCCGTGTGACCACCGAAGCCGCGTCAATCATCTATGGTGTCGCCCCAGTGCTGGACGAAGCATTGGGGCGACATCCATGTCTGGGCCATCCACGTCACGGGCGTTCGCGGCTCTTTCGTCTGCGCTGCCGGCCGCGGCGGCCGGTAACGGTGACAGTGCCGGTGACGACGTGGCCGTCGGCTATCTCGTCGTGCGTGCCTCCGGCGCCAGCGCCGCACGGATGGCGATCGACGCGCCGACCGTCGCGGCCCGTGAACCGGCGCAGATCCAGCTGGTGATGCGGGCGTCGCTGCCGAAGTACGTGCCGGCGCGCGGCGTCAGCCTGTCTTTTCCGGAATGCGCGCTGCGGGCACGGCCTGCCGGTCGCAGCGGCACGGTCATGCTGACCGTTTCGACCGCGAAACTGTCGATCAGCTTCGCGGAGCTGCGGCCGCTGATGTTCCGGCCCGTCCCGCTGGACCGGTCACTGCAGACGTTGTTCGCGGCGGCCGTGTCGCACCTGCTGGTGGTGTCGGGTTCCCTTGACCCGCACGGGATCAAGCCGTACCTGACCGGGCTCGCGGAACTGGTGCTGCGCAGCGCGCTGCGCACCGAGCTGAGCCGGGCGGACGCGATCGCCACCCGCCGCCGCGATGCCGTCGCCCACATCAAGGAGCACCTGTCCGACCCGGCGCTGACCGCGGAGCGGATCGCGGAGGCGCTGTTCATCTCGCGGCGGCGGCTGTACCAGTTGTTCGACGACGGGGACGGGGTTTCCGGCCGCATCCGGCAACTGCGGATCGACCGCGCGAAAGAGCTCCTCGGCGATCCGGCACACGCGAACCGCGGCATCGGGGAAATCTCCAAACAATGCGGATTCGCGAACGCCGCGCACTTTTCCAGGACATTCCGGAAAGTGGTCGGGGAAACACCCCGGGACTACCGGGACAAACTGCTGACCGACTCCGCGAAATCCACCGACGACACCAGCTGACCCAGCACGGTCGCCAGTTCGAGCCAGCCGCGGCCGGTCGTGGAATGCAGGGTGAACACGGCCATCCGCCTGCCGTCGGGCTCGATCACCACGGCCTGTAGCTGGGCGCCCGCGGTGGGCGCGGCGGACAGCAGGATCCGTTCCGCGATCACCACCGGGTAGCCGCGGGTGGTGGTCGACGACGTGACCTCGCGGATGTCCTGCCCGTCGCCGTCGGACAGGTGGTGCGCCAGCTCCGCCGCCGCGTCCGGACCGAGCGGGGTGTCGGCCGTGACGACCATGCCGACGAGGATCGCCGGGTCGGCCTGCGCGTGCGACGCCACGGCGACCAGGCCCGCGCCGTTCTCGTGCGCCAGCTCCGCCGCGTCGCGCGCGGCGAGCGCGACGCCGGGGTCGTGTGCCGACTCCGGGCCGCGGACGGACACGAGCAGCTCGGTCAGCGCCGTGGCCGTCGCGTCGACCGAGTGCATCGACACCGGGGTGATCCCCGGGATGGCGGCCAGCTTCACGACTCGCTCAGCGGGGTCTCGCCGAGCACCATCAGCTCACCCGTGCCGCGCAACGGCTGCGCGGCGGCGACCGCCATGACCCCGGCCGGTGGGGTGGCGAACGTGCCGGGGGCCACCAGCGCGGCCAGCGACGCGGACACGCGGGACGACCGGTTCAGCACCCCGGCCAGCGCGCGGATCGCCTGCCGGTCGTCCGCGGGCTCCGCACCGGTGTCGAGGGCCGCGGCCACGTCGTCGGCCGCTCGCTGGTGCGCGCGCTCCAGGTCCCGTGCCTCCGCCAGCACCTCCCGGAGCGCCGACTCGGCGGTGGCGACCCGGTCGGTCGCCGCGGCGACGTCGACGCTCGCACTCGCCGCGGCCGCCGGGGTGGCGGCGAGGTCCAGGGTGTTCTGCCGGTCCTGCAGGGCGTCGCGGGCGTCGTCGAGCGCGCGGCGGGCACGCAGGGCACGCGCGTCCAGGTCCTCGGTGCGCCGCTTGTTCGCGGCGAGGGTCTCCGCCCACTGCTCCAGCACGGGGAGCGCGTCACGCAGCCTGCTTACATCCTCGGCCGGCACCTGCGCGCGGAACGCGTCCGCGGCGGCCCCTTCCCAGGCCGCGGTGTGCCGGGCCGCGGTGCGCACGGCTGGCCCGACCGACGCGAGCGCGTCCGCCGCCGCCCGCAGCTGCGTGATCGTCTGCGCGACCGCGTCGACGCTGCCGGGCGCCGGGTCGAAGCCGAGTCCCCGGTAGGTCACCACGGGCCCTGATCGAACCGGCTCGCCGCGTCGCTGTCCAGCTCGGTGTAGGTGTCACCGACCTGGCGCACCGACTCGGACAGCCCGGTGACGGTGGCACGGGCGCGGGCCACGTCCGACGCCGCGCCCGCGAGCAGCGCACCGACGACCGCGCCCAGCCTGCCCGGGCCGACGTCACCGGCGGGGGTGAAGTCGATCTCCAGGTCGTCGGCCGCGGCCCGCAGCACCGCCTCGGCCGCGGCGATACCGGGCAGGTCGGCGGCGAAGCCGGTCACGCGCCGAACACCGACGGGTAGGCGGGTGGCAGGTCGTCGAGGAAGTCCACGCCCTGGTCGTACTTGTTGCGGTGCTCCTTGTCCTCGTCGCCCTGCGCGCCGTGGCCGAACGGCATGCCGCCGAAGGCACCCGGCCCGCCGGCACCGCGCGCGCCGTTCGCCATCCCGGCCGCGCCCGCCGCGCCGCGGCCCGGCACTCCGCCGGCACCCGCGAGTCCGCCGGGGCCGCCGTAGCCGGGTGAGTTGCGGACGATGTCGGAGCCGCCGGAGCCGAGGCTGCCGAGCCCACCGCCGTACCCGGAGCCACCGCCGTACCCGGGCCCACCGCCGGGGCCCACGGAGGTGGACCCGCCGCCGGTCAGGGATGGGACGTAGCTCGAGGCGGTCGTGGTCGAGTTCCCGCCGGCGCCGACCGGCGGCGGCGTGGTGGTGTGCTCCGGCGGTGTCGGTGTCCCGTCCGGCGTCGGGTCCGGTGCCGGGTGGGGCGTCGGTGTCCAGGTGTCGACGCCCTGGTTGGTCGTCGCGGCCGCGTCGGAGAAGTGCGGCATCGTGTCGTGGACGTCCTTCGACTGGCCCTCGTAGGCCTCCATGACGGCCACGGCCTCGGCCTTGCGGGCGCGGGCCTCCTCGTGGCTGACCATGCCGTCGGACAGGAGCTGCTTCAGCAGGATCGCGGTGCTCGGGCCGCCCGTGCTGGTGACCGTGTAGCCGTCGCGGAAGTTGCGTTCGGCGGTCGCGAACGCCGGGTCCGGCATGTGCGACTGCGCGCGGCCGACCGCGTCGGTGTAGGACGACATGCCCTCGGCGATCTTGCTCGCGGTCTGGCTCGCGGTGCCCGCCCACTGCATGAGCCGCGAGTTCGACGCGGCCGAGTTGACCGCGGCCTGGCCGTGCCACGCGCCCATCAGGCGTTCCATCACCCGCTGCACGTCGCTGGTGGTCGCCTCGATCTTGCCGGCGAGCGTGCTCCACTGCGCGGCGCGGGACGACATGTCGCCGACGTTCGCCCGGTGGATCATGTCGAACAGCTGGTCGTGCTGGTAGGCGTCCCAGTTGACCTTGCCGAAGCGGCCGGGCCGCCGATTGCGCTTGCGCTTCTCGCGCAGGTCGTCGCGCCGCTTCTTGGCGCGCTCGGACCAGCCGTGCACCTCCCGCCAGGTCTCGTGGCGGCGGTCGCGGTCGTAGTCGTCGGGGACGTTCATCAGGAAAGCTCCTCCAGCTGGCCCGCGTGCGTCCGCAGTTGGTCGACCGTGTCGTTCTCCACACCCTCGTAGGTGGCGAGTGTCTGCAGGATCGCGGTGCGGACCGAGATCAGCTCCTCCATGTAGTCGAGCAGCGCGGTCTGCACGCCGCCCTCCAGGTCCGCGCGGTC
The DNA here is from genome assembly GCF_014203735.1 of Actinophytocola algeriensis. Classification (GTDB taxonomy): domain Bacteria; phylum Actinomycetota; class Actinomycetes; order Mycobacteriales; family Pseudonocardiaceae; genus Actinophytocola; species Actinophytocola algeriensis. Next base: position 32,749 of record NZ_JACHJQ010000003.1, read on the forward strand.
GAGGAACGCCTTGCGCATGGGACCGGTGACCGGGCTGGTCCCGTCGCCGAGCGGGCCGGTCAGGTCCGCGGCGTCCCGCAGGTGGGCCAGCAGGTCGTCGTGCAGGCGCGCGAGGTCGCCCTCGGCCTGGCGCAACGTGGCGAAGTCGGCCTCGATGCCGTCCAGGCCGACGCCGGTGACCCCGTGCCGCACGTTCCCGAAGGAGGCCACACTCGGCAGGAACTGGATGACGTCCTGCTCCCGGTGCTCCTTCTGCAGCCTTTTGGCCTCGGTGAGATTGTCGATCCGATCGCCCGCCATGGGCTACCTCCACCCCGATCCTGCCGTCCCGGGCACCAGCCTGGTCATCGCGACCGGCCGTGAACAGCAATTCCAGCACAGAGTGCACGGCTGGACACAACAGTCGCTCAACTGAACAAGCCATCCGGCAGGAGGAGCTGCGCGAGCCGGTCGGCCAGCGCGGAGCATCGCTCCAGCTCGGGGCCCACGATGTCCAGCACAGTGACGTCATCTTCGTCCACCCGGCCATTGCAGCCGGTCGACGGTGCCGTGTGGACAACTGTTGCACCGGTGGTCACGGGGGCGACTCATCCGGACAACACGGTGCCCGATCTAGGCTGAACGAGTGAGTCGCGTACCCCCGAAGTGGCCGCCGGTCGAGGTAGAGCACCCGGCGCCGCACCCGGACGCCCCTGAACAGGGCACCAAGCTCGGCCCCCACTACGCCCACTGCTTCGGCTGCGGCGACGAGACCGAGGGCGGCCTGCACCTCCAGACCGAATGCGGCCACGACGCGACGATCATCGCCCAGTTCCACGTCACCGACGCCCACCAGGGCGCGCCCGGCCTGGCCCACGGCGGCCTGCTGGCCTGCGCGTTCGACGAGGCTCTTGGGTCGACGGTCGGCCAGCTCCTGAGGAAGCCCGCGGTCACCGGTAAGCTGGAAACGGACTTCCTGCGCCCGGTCCCGGTCGGCTCGACACTGCACATAGCGGGCAAACTGGACGGCGTGGCAGGCCGCAAGGTGTACGCGAGCGCCGACGGCAGGCTCGACGCCCCCGACGGCCCGATCGCCCTGCGCGCCAGGGCCCTGTTCGTCATCGTCGACTTCAGCCACTTCACCGAGCACGGCACCGCGGACCCACGCGACGTGCATCCCGACCGCGACATCAACCCGTAGAGGATCCGCATGTTCGGCGTGATGCTCAGCGCGCTGGTCGCGCTGATGCACTGGTACATCTGGAAACGGCTGGTCAAGGACACCTTCAGACCCGGCCGCGCCCGCCGGGTGCTGACGGTCGTGACGATCCTCATGGCCCTGCTCGTCTTCGCCACGCTCACACTGCCGCGCCAGATCGGCGTGGACGCGTCGCAGTGGTTCGCGTGGCCGGGCTACATCTGGTTCGGGCTGATCGTGTACCTGTTCCTGATCCTGCTCGTACTGGAGGTCCCGAGGCTGGCACTGCGGGGCTGGGTCCGACGGAAGCCGTTGGAAGCGACGGCGACCACCCCGACGCCACCCGCGCCGTCGGCGGACCGTCCCGCGGAGTCCGCCGCCACCGCTGACGTCAACGCGTCCGGCGATCCGGTTCCCGCGCCGTCCGGCCCCTCTTCCACGGATCCCGCCCCCGTCGTCGAGTCCTCTCCTTCTTCCCCTCCCGTCAGCAGCAGGCGGCTCTTCCTGGCGCGCGGCGCGGCCGTGGTGGCGGGCGCGGCGTCGGTGAGCCTCGTCGGCGTCGGCATGGCGAACGCGCTCGGCCCGCCCGACCTGCTGCGCGTCCCCGTGCGGCTGCCGAAGCTCGATCCCGCGTTCAACGGTTTCCGCATCGCGGTCGTGTCCGACATCCACCTGGGCCCGATCTCCGGCCGCGCGCACACCGAGCGGATCGTCCGGATGATCAACGAGACGTCCCCGGACATGGTCGCGATCGTCGGCGACCTGGCCGACGGCACCGTCGACGAACTGGGCCGGGCCGCCGAACCGCTGCGGGACCTGTCCTCCCGCGAGGGCACGTTCTTCGTGACCGGCAACCACGAGTACTTCGAGGAGCCGTTCGTGTGGCTGCGCGAGCTCGACCGGCTCGGCCTCCACTCCCTGCGCAACGAGAACACGGTGATCCGCCGCGGCGGGGCCGCCTTCGACCTCGCCGGTGTCAACGACATCTCGGGCCGCATGGTCGACGACGGCCCGGACTTCGACAAGGCCCTCGCGGGCCGCGACTCGTCCCGCCCGACCGTGCTGCTCGCGCACCAGCCGGTGCAGGTGTCGGAGGCCGCCGACCGCGACGTCGCGTTGCAGCTGTCCGGCCACACCCACGGCGGTCAGCTGTGGCCGTTCCACTACATCGTCGGCATGCAGCAGGGCGCCGTCGCCGGTTTGTCCACTGTGGACAACACGCAGCTGTACGTAACCCGGGGCGCCGGCTTCTGGGGCCCACCGATCAGGATCGGCGCACCCCCGGACATCACGGTCATCTCACTGCAGGCCTAGGACGCGCCCAGCCGCTCGCGGAGCTACGTCAACGTCCGCGGGCGGATCGAGTTCGCCTTGTCCACCAGCTCGTAGCGGTGCTCCGGGTCGCTCGTCAGGCGGGCCAGGGTGCGGTAGCAGCGTTCCAGGCCGAAACGCAGGTCGCGTTCCGTCAGTTTGCAGCCCAGCACCACACGGTTCGCCGACTCGCCCGGCGCTCCAGGACGTCCCGCGCGCACCCACGCGTGCGCGGCCTCCAGCACCTCAGCGGACAGCGTGGTACCGCGTTCCGCGTCCAGGGACAGGCGTTCCAGCCTGCGGGCCGCGTCGTGCAGGTCCTGTTCGGTCAGGCGGGACGCGTCGTCCGCGCGGGTCTTGATCTTGATGGCCGCCACCTGCGCCGCCACATGGTGGCTCGACGTGTCGGGAACCGCTTCCAGCACCTCGATCGCGCCCGCGCGGGCGCCCTGCGCGAGGTACACGCGGGCCAGGCCGAACGCCGCGCTCACCCACGCGCGGTCGGTGCGCCACACCAGTTCGTAGTACCGCGCGGCCAGGAAGTAGTTGCGCGCGTACTCGGCGCTGACCGCCAGCGCGAGCTTCGGCGGCACCTCGCCCGGGACGGCGTCGTAGACACGGTCGAAGGACGCCGACGCGTCCGCCGGCCTGCGGGTCGCGATCGCGATCAGGCCCTGGTACCAGTCCGGTCGCCAGTCCGCCGGGTCGGTCGCCAGGCGCCGTGCGGCCTCCAGCTCACCCTGCGCGGCACGCAGGTCACCCAGTTCGAGGCGGGCCCGCACCATCCGCAGCCGGACCTCGATCGAGTCCTGCGGCGCGGACTGCAGCGCGGCCACCATCTCCGCGGGCTCGGTCGCCGTGATGCTCGCGAGGGTGCTCGCCGCGTGGTCGTGCGTGTCGACCATGGGCAGCGGCAGGATCGACGCGACTTCGAGCGGGTCGGGCGACGGCAGCGTCCCGCGCTCGCCGACGACCATCCCGGAGCCGAACGTCCGCGTCTCCAGCGCGTACACGTTCGACACACCCGGCCGCGGCCTGCCGGTGCCGAGCGCCATCACCTCGCGCAGCACACCGGTCAGCTGGTCGGCCATCTCCTCGGCGGACGCGAACCGCTGCTGCGGGTCGGTGTGCGTGGCGCGCTTCAGAACCCGGTGGTACGAACCGAAAAGCGCGAACAGCGGCTCTTCGTCGGGCCCGGGCAGCGTGTACTTGTGGCGGGTCGTGTAACCGGCGAACTCGATCGACAGGACGGCGAGCGTGCGGCCGACCGTGTAGATGTCGCTCGCGATCGACGCGCCTTCCGTCGCCAGCTCGGGTGCCGAGTAGCCGAGGGTGAAGAACAGCGGCGACTCGTAGTCGTCGGTCTGGCGGACCGCGCCGAGGTCGATCAGCTTGAGCTGCTCACCGGCCTGGATCACGTTGTCCGGCTTGAGGTCGCAGTACAGCATGTCGATGCTGTGCAGGTACCCGATCGCGGGCAGGATCTCGAGCCCGTACGCGATGACCTGCCCGATCGGCAGCGGTTCGGCCTTGCCGGTCTCGCGGTGGTGTTCGAGGGCGAGCTGCCGCAGCGACTGCCCGCCGACGTACTCCATCACGATGTAGCCGACCTGGTTGCCGGTCTTCGGGTCCGGGTGCTGGACGAAGTTGTAGATCCGGACGACGTTCGGGTGCTCCACCTCGGCGAGGAACCGCCGCTCTGCCACCGCCGACGCCATCGACGTCGCGTCCCCGGTGTCGATCATGCCCTTGAGCACGACCCACCGGTCGCTGACGTTGTGGTCCTTCGCGAGGTAGATCCAGCCAAGGCCACCGTAGGCAAGACAGCCGAGGACCTCGTACTGCCCGGCGACGAGGTCACCGCGGAACAGGCGCGGCCGGAAGTTGAAGTAGGTGCCGCAGGTCGCGCACTCGCCTTCGGTCTCACCGGGCTTGCCGTCCCTGGCGCGACCGACCTCCGCACCGCAGTTGCTGCAGAACCGCTTGTTCTCGGACACCGCGGGATCGGTGAGCACGGCCGACGCCGGGTCCTTGACGGGAACGACCGGCACCTCGACCAGCCCGGCCCCGAGCCGGCCACGCCCGGACGTGCGCGACGACGTGCGCCGCCCCGTGCTGGGGAACGACTGCGACCCGGTGTTGAGCGGACTGTCGCCGCGCGTGGGCGGCGGCGAGTCGGGGTGCTTGGGCGGCGGCTCGACGCTGTGCGTGACCGGCGACTCGTCGAGAACGCTGGTGGGCAACGGCTCGTCGGGCCCGAGCGCGGTGGCGGGCCGCACCCCGGGCTGGCGGGGCACCACGTTCGGCACCGGTACGCCCTGCGCCCACTGCATTCCGGGCTGAGGGGACGGCCGGGCACCGGTGCCCGGCCGCGCATAGCCGACGGAAGCCTGGCTGACCGACTGCTGCGCCCACCCACCAGGTGGCGTCTGCGTCCCGGGTCGTTGCCCCGGCTGAGCCCAGCCGGACTGCCCGGTCCCGGGCTGCGAGCTACTCGGCTGCCCGAAGCCGGACTGCCCGATCGGCTGCTGCCCCGTCGGCTGCTGCCCGATCGGCTGCTGTCCCGTCGGCTGTGGCCCTGTCGACTGTGGCCCCGTGTGCTGTGGTCCCGTCGCCTGTGGTCCCGCCTGCCCGCGTCCCGGACCCGGCTGTCCCCAGCCGGGCTGGCCAGGGACCGGCTGGGCCGGCCCACGACCTGGCGCTGACGTGCTCGGTTGACCGAAGTTCGCCTGGCCGGGCGCCGAGGGGCCCGGCGGTTGCGGTCCATGCGGTCGCCCCGGTTGCGACGTACTCGGCTGCCCGAAGCCCGGCTGGCCGGTGCTCCCCTGCTGCGGACCGACGGCCTGCCCCCTGTCTCCGTGACCCGGGTGCGCATCGCCTGGCTGCCCCGGCCCCTGCGGACTGCGGGGCAACGGTGACGGTGACGGTGACGCGTCTTCCGGTTTGCGATGTGCGCCGCGGCCGCGGGAGGAGTCGCCGTCGAGGACGTCCGGGGACGCGAACCAGCCTGTGCCGTCCTCGCCTGCCAGATGTGGGAGGCGGGCCGCACGTTCCTCTGCTTCACGGCGTAACCGGGCCGCCGCCTGTTCCGGGGTCTCGGCCACCGCGATGCCGCACACCTGGCAGTTGCCGTTCACCACCTCGCCCGGGCAGCCGGGGCGGGGACACGAAAGCGCCATCACCAACCCCCTAGTCCTGGTACACCGGTGCCGGCGGCTCCGGACGCGGCTCGCCTGTCTGACCGAGCCACTTGTCGTAGGACCGCGCCCACGTGTCTTCCGCGATGACCTTGGCGAGCACGCCGTTGACGAACTTCACCATGTCCACGTTGGCCTTCGGGATGCCGATGCCGTACGGCTCCTCGGTGAACCTCGGGCCCGTCATCTTCACGTTTGGGTCCTGCGCGACCATGCCCGCGAGGATCGTGTCGTCCGTGGACACCGCCTCGACCTGGCCCTGCTGCAGCATGATCAGGCAGTCCGACCAGTTGTCGACCTGCACCGGGATCAGTTTGGCCGGGTTGGCGGCGATGGTCTTGATGGACGTGGACCCCTTGGCCGCGCACACCTTCTGCCCGCCGAGCTGGTCGAGGGTCGTGACCTTCGACGCGCGGTCGACGAGCAGGCGCTGACCCGCCATGTAGTAGATGGCGGAGAAGTTGATGTCCTTCCACCGTTCGCAGGTGGCGGTCATGGTGCGGACGACCACGTCCACGTCGCCGTTCTGCAGTGCCTTGATGCGCCCCGCGGACGTGACGACCTTGAACTGCACCTTGTTCGGGTCGCCGAAGATCGCCTTCGCGATCTCGCGGACGATGTCGATGTCGAAGCCCTCGAGCGCGTTGGTCGTCGGGTTGCGGAAACCGAAGAGGAAGGTGTTCTGGTCGACACCGGCGATCAGCTGGCCGCGGTCCTGGATGGCTTTCATCGTGGAGCGGTCCGGCATCTGGCCCGCTGCCGGCAACGACGGCTCCGGGCGGAAGCTGGCCTTCGGATCGCAGTTGGGGGTCGGCGCGGTCGCCCCGGACGACGCGGGCGGGTTCTCCTCGGCGCCGACCGGAGTCGGCCGGTTCACCGAGGTGACCTTGGCGAGGTCGACCGGCCGCCCGCCGCCCGCGCACGCGCTCACGGCGAGCAGCAGCGTCACGAAGACCACGCTCGCTCGTACTGCCCTCACCGGTACTCCTGCAGTCGGTCCCTGATCCCCATTGTCACCCCTGCTGCCGCGACCAGGGCCAGCACCGCGACCCCCGGCGCGAGCCCGGTCATCACGTTGCTCGCCGCGCTGGTCTCCTCGGCGAAGTGCTGTCTGCCGTTGCGCAGCGCCTTCATCAGGTTGTCGTCGAGCTGGCTGAACATGGTGGCGGCGCTGGTCTTGGCCGCCGTGCTGATCGCGAGCGACACCGCCTCCTGGTAGGAGCCGCCGTCGTCGAGCTCGCGGACCCGTTTGTGGGCGGCGAGCCAGTCGTCGGCGTTCTTCTGCGCCGCGTCGATCAGGTTCTGCGTCTCCGGGTCCTCGGCCAGGCCGCGGGCCTGGTTCAGCAGGTTGCGGTCACCGTTGCCGCTGATCTCCTCGGCCAGCTTCCTGAACTCGTCCTCGTAGTCGCCGCCGTCGCCGCGCGCGACGAGCGTCAGGGTCTCGTTCGCGCGCATCTTCAGCGCCACGATCCTGGCCTGGACGATCACCTCGACCTGCTCGCTGCCGTGGTCGTGCCCAGCGGACACCCGCGAGGACTCGATCAGGAGCGCGACCGTGCCCCAGATGAGCGCGACGACCACCGCCCCCGTCGCGACCACCAGGCCGACGTTGAGCAGCCGGTTGGTCCGCCGCGTCAGGTACCGCTGCGCGGCGAGCAGCGCACCGAGCAGCACCAGCACCAGTGCGAGGGAGAACCACGGCACCGAGCTCGCGGCGTCCTGTTCCGCGGAGAGCCGGTCGAAGTCGATCTCGTACAGGCGCTGCGCGGCGGGCAGCAGCTCGGCACGCATGAGACCGGAGGCCTCCCGCAGGTACGCCGCACCGGCGGGGAAGCCCTGCCGGTTGTAGGCGCGCGCGGTCTCGACCAGTCCGGTGTAGATCGGCAGCTGCTGGGACAGGACGTTGACCTGTTCCTCCGCGTCCGGCACGCCGCTGACGTCCGCGGACGCCTTCGCGAGGTTCGCACCCGCGGTCGCGATGTCCAGGTCGTACCGCTCCCGCAGCTCGGTGGGCATGGTGCCGCCAGAGAGGAAGGCGCTGGCGGCGGTCGCGTCGGCGTCGGAGAGGGACCGGTAGATCTGCTGTGACGCGGCGGCGACCGGTTCACGGTGGGAGAGCAGGTTGTCGATCGTGTTCTGCTTCTGCTGCATCGCGATCGCGCCGAACGCGCCGGTCAGCACCGCCAGCAGCACGAGGCTCACGCCGATCAGGAACAGCCTGCCCGGCGTGCTGGCCGCGGACTTGCGGACGCTGCGGACGGCCGTCGCGGGCAGGCTGAGAACCCTGCGGGCGCCCGGCGCCGTCGGCCCCTCGCCGACCGGGGTGGTGGTCACCATCGGTGATCCACGGGAACACTCATGATGTCCGTGCCCCCCTCGCGCTACCCGAACCCTGACTCGCAGACGAACTTAGTGCAGCGACGACCTGCGTTGCCACCGAAACGATGACGTCGGTGACCGTCGTGTGGTCACAGCAAGTAAACGGGCACCGAGCGTGACGAAACGTCGCCCGGATGTGTGCTAGCCGCGCGCCGAAGACGTCTGCGAACCTCGAAGCGAGGTGGTCATGGACTGGCTCCGGGACTCGTTCAGCTGGCTCGGCACCGCGGCGTTCGTCGCGGTGGCGGGTTACTGCGTCGCCCGGCTGGTCGCCGCGGCACGGGCCCCGGAGGCGTATCCCCGCCGCCACCGCGCGGTCGACGTGGCGCACGTGCTGATGGCCGTGGGGATGGCCGCCATGTCGTCGCCGGTCGGCGGGCCGCTGCCGATGGCCGCGTGGCAGACCGTGTTCCTGCTGATGACCGCCTGGTTCACCGGCTCGTGGTGGCGATCCAGGGGCACGACCGGGAACGGGTGGCACGGCGGCTGGCACGGCAACGGCCTCCACCACGCGCTCGCCTCGGCCGCGATGCTCTACATGCTGACCGCGATGCCGCACAGCGGGCACGCGGGCGCGCCATGGCTGGCCGGCGGGCCATGGCCCGCCGACGGGGTGGCCGACATGGCGCTGCCGGTGGTCGGGTGGGCGCTGGCCGCCTACTTCCTCGCGTCGGCCGTGGTGGCGGTCGCCTGCGGGCCCGGCCGGCCTGCCCACGGTGCTCACCGCGCCCGTGGCCATGACCGCGTGCCAGACCACCATGGCGGCGGGCACCGGCGCCATGCTGGTCGCGATGTTGGCATGAACAGGTCAGGCGAACTTCTCCGCCACGGTCTTGATCCACTCCTCCGACCAGGTCAGCTCGCCGGAACGCAGCGCCTCCAGCACTCCGTCGACCCAGCGCAGCTCGGCCTCGCGCACGGTGATCGAGTACTCCTCGTCCAGGAGGAACAGCCGGGGCAGGTCCGGCACGGCAGCCATGGCCTTCCGGTCCTCGGCCAGCACCGCACGCAGGTCGGCGGACCGCCGCTCCAGGTGGGTCGTGGCGTCCTCGGGGCTGAGGACCATCAGTGAGGCGAGCGCGGCCGGGAACTCCGGGTAGTCCCGGGACGGGCTCGCCAGCATGTCGGCGGTCCAGTCGCGCAGGGTGTACCACCCGTCGGGGGTGATCGCGTAGACCGTGCGCTCCGGCCTGCGCTCGTCGCGCGTGGTCTCCAGCACAGTGATGAGTCCGGCGCGCTGCAGCCGGTCGATCGACTGGTAGACGCTGTTGCGCTGCGCCACGTTCGCCACCCGGTCCTTGCCGCGCTCCTTGATCACCTCGTGCATCCGGTACGGGTGCATCGGGGCCTCCGCCAGCAACGACAGCAGCACGAGCGCCAGCGGTGACCGTCGATGAGTACTCCTCGCCACCCGTGAACCGTACTGCCCGTACCGCCCATACCGTGCTTGCTCGCATAGTCATTTTATGTATAGTCATGGCATGACTGTAGCACTCATCGCGGGCGGCGGCATCGCGGGACCGGTCACCGCCATGGCGTTGCGGAAGGCTGGCATCGAGGCGACCGTGTACGAGGCGTACGACCGGACCGCGGACGGCGTCGGCGCGTTCCTCACGCTCGCCATCAACGGCCTTGCCGCGTTGCGCACGCTCGACCTGCACACACTCGTGCGAGAGCACGGCTTCGACACCCCGTCGATGTCCATCGGGCTGGGCGGCAGACCGTTCGCGAGCTTCGACTTCGGCGAACCGCTGCCCGACGGCACGGTCACGCAGACGATCACCAGAGCGGCGATCCACACCGCGTTACGCGACGAGGCCGTGCGGCGTGGCGTGCGGATCGAGTACGGCAAACGACTCACGTCCGCCTCGTCCACTCCGGACGGCGTCACGGCCACGTTCGCGGACGGCGGCACCGCGCACGGTGACCTCCTGGTCGGCGCGGACGGGCTGCGGTCGACCACGCGCGCGATCATCGACCCGTCCGCACCGCCGCCCCGGTACGTGCCGCTGCTCAACGCGGGCGGGTACGCGCGCGGGGTCGGCCTGGACGCCGAGCCTGGCCGGATGCACATGGCGTTCGGGCGGAACTGCTTCTACGCGTACGTGGTGCATCCGTCCGGCGACGTGTGGTGGTTCGCCAACCCGCGGCAGCCGCGTGAGCTGTCGCGGGAAGAGTTGGCGCAGGTGCCGTGGCGGGAGAAGCTGCTGGGGCTGTTCAGCCGGGAGGACGGACCGGCCACCGACCTGATCGACGCGACGGAGGAGATCTTCGCGGGCTGGAACACCTACGACTTTCCGCGAGTGCCGGTGTGGCACCGGGACCGGACGGTGATCGTCGGGGACGCGGCCCATGCGACCTCGCCTGCGTCCGGGCAGGGCGCGTCGATGGCGATCGAGGACGCGGTGACGCTGGGGAAGTGTCTACGGGACATCGGCGAGTTGCCTGCCGCCTTCGCGCGGTACGAGGGGTTGCGCCGGGAGCGTGTCGAACGCGTGGTGAAGCAGGGGAAGCGCAACGGGGACGGCAAGTCGCTGGGTCCTGTGATGCGACATGTGTTGCCGTTGATGCTCAAGCTGGCCAAGCCGAGCGCCGCCGGAACGCGGTGGTTGTACGGGCATCGCATCGAGTGGGAGGAGTCGGTGGTGGCCCGTGGCTCTGGTTCGGCAGGTCGGGGTGCACGTCCACGAACGATTTGACTGCCTGAGCGGCACTTTGCCCTGTCGGGCCGTCCGGTCAGCGGTGGACGCAGCGGGCGGGTTGGGGCCAGCCGTCCGGACGGCTGGCCCACAGCGGCCAGGCGACACCGGCGAGCGTGCGTACCAGACACTGGCCGCACATTCGCTTGCGGCGGTTGGGCATTCTGGCCATCGCTCACGCTCCCCGGTGTCCCCTGACTTCGTGCTTCACGGAGAGTCGCGTGGATCGCTCAAGGATTGCTCCAGGATGGGCAGAGACGACTGACGGGATCCCGCACCGAGGCCGATCTGACCGGGGTGGTCGTGTGAGAGCCCGACTTTGTCGGTGGCGCGCGTTAGGTTCGCGCCGTGAACGTTGCCACGCCTGGGGAGCCGGGCTACGAAGTCACCAGATTCAACACGGTCGTGCAGGAGAAGCCCGCCGCCGTCGTCAGGCCGCGGTCGGCCGAGGAGGTCGCCGACGCGGTGCGGTACGCCGCTAACAAGGGCTGGCCGGTCGCCGTGCAGGCCACCGGTCACGCGAGCACGACGCCCGCGGACGGTGCGCTGCTCGTCAACACCCGCTCGCTGACCGGGGTCGAGGTGGACCCGGCGGCGCGGACCGCGCGGGTCGTGGCGGGGACGCGCGCCGGGGAGGTGGTCGCCGCCGCTCACGCGCACGGCCTCGCGCCGATCAACGGGGCGTCGTCGAACGTCGGACTCGTCGGGTACACGCTCGGCGGTGGACTCGGGCCGCTGGGCAGGCAGTACGGGTTCGCGGTCGACCACGTGCGGTCGCTCGAGATCGTGACGGCGGACGGCAGGCAGGTCACGGCGTCGCCTGACGAGAACGCCGACCTGTTCTGGGCGGCGCGGGGCAGCCGGGGGAACTTCGGGGTCGTCACCGCGCTGACCACGGACCTGGTGCCGGTGGCGCGGCTGTACGGCGGCGCGCTGTTCTTCGACGCCGACCCGGCGTTGCTGGCGCTGTACCGCGAGTGGGTCGCGACGGTGCCTGAGGAGATGACGTCGTCGATCGCGCTGCTGCGGCTGCCGCCGATCGACGCGATTCCGGCGCCGCTGCGGGGGAAGTTCCTCGTCAACGTGCGGATCGCGTACACCGGCAGCGCCGCCGACGGGGAACAGCTGGTGAAGCCGCTGCGGGAGGCGGCGCCCGCGATCATCGACGCGGTGCGGGAGATGCCGTACAGCGAGGTCGCGACCATTCACAACGACCCGACCGAGCCCGCGCCCGGGGTGGAGCGGTCGGGGTTGCTGGGGGCGCTCACGCCGGAGACGCTGGACGCGCTCTACGCGGAGGCGGGGCCGGAGTTGACAGTGGTGGAGCTGCGCCACCTCGGTGGGGCGCTCGGCCGTGCGCCGGCACGTCCGAGCCCGGTGGGCTTCCGCGACCGGTCGGCGTTCTCGGTGTTCACGGCCACGGCCGGGCCGCCGGAGGCGTTGGCCGCCGCGCGGGCGCAGGGTGCACGGCTGATGTCGGCGTTGTCGCCGTGGCGGGTCGGCGGACCGTTCGTGAGCTTCCTCGGCGGCGCCGACCTGGCGGACGTGGCGTCAGCGTACGAACCGGCGGACTACGAGCGGCTTCGCGCCGTGAAGAGTGAGTGGGATCCGGGGAACGTGTTCCGCATCAACCACAACATCCCGCCCGCCTGACCGGCGAAAGGCGCGTTCAGGGCATCGTGCGCCCTGAACGCGCCCCGAGCGAGCGGCCCGGTCACGGGAAGTGGATCAACCGCCTGCGTGGAGCACCCAGTTGTTCGGCCGGTTGTCCGGATACCGGGTCAGTCGGCTGGGCTGTGCAGACGGGTCTGGCTACTCCGCCCAGCCGGGCCGGACCAGCCCCGACTCGTACGCCAGCACCACCAGCTGGGCGCGGTCGCGTGCGGCGAGCTTGATCATCGCGCGGGATACGTGCGTCTTCGACGTCGCGGGGCTGACCACCAGGCGGGCGGCGATCTCGTCGTTCGTCAGGCCTTCGCCCACCAGCGCGACGACCTCGCGTTCGCGTTCGGTCAGCACGTCGAGGGTCGCCGGGGACTGGACCTTCTTCGCCTTGCTCGCGAACTCGCCGATCAACCTGCGGGTGACGCTCGGCGACAGCAGCGCGTCTCCCGCTGCGACCACCCGCACCGCGTGCACCAGCTCGGCCGGCTCGGTGTCCTTGACAAGGAAACCGCTCGCGCCGACACGAATCGCCTCGAAGACGTACTCGTCCTCCTCGAACGTCGTGAGGATGAGGATGTGGACGTCGGAAAGCCGCGCGTCCGCCGAGATGGCGCGGGTGGCCTCCAGGCCGTCCGTGCCGGGCATGCGGATGTCCATCAGGATCACGTCCGGCCGGTGTTCGCGGGCGAGTTTCACCGCCTCGTCACCGTCCGCGGCTTCCGCCACGACCGTGAGGTCCTCCTGTGCGTTCAGCAGCGCACGGAAACCCGCGCGCACCAGTGCCTGGTCGTCGGCCAGCCCTACCCGGATCGTCATGTTTCGCCCCCACCAGTCGGAAATCTCGCCGTCACCCGGAAACCGCCGCCGGGTTTCGGGCCGGCCGCGAACGTGCCGGACAGTGCCTCGACCCGTTGCCGCATGCCCGTCAGGCCGCTGCCGGTGCCGACGCTGGACTCGGCGGAACCCCGGCCCTCGTCGTCGACCTGGACGGTCAGTTCGGCAGGCCGGTAGCCGAGTGTGACAGTGGCGGAGGTCGGGCCCGCGTGGCGGTAGGTGTTGGTGAGCGACTCCTGCACGATCCGCAGCGCGGCCGCGTCCACACCCTTCGGCACCGGCCGCTTCTCGCCATCGACCTCGACCGTCACCGGCAGGCCCGCCGTGTCCATGCGCTCGACCAGCCGGTCCAACTGGTCGAGGCTCGCCACCGGGTGCCTTGGCTGCTTGCTGTCCCGACCGTCGACGTCCCGCAGGACGCCCAGGATGTTCCGCAGCTCGACCAGCACCTCCTTCGACGACTGCTTGATCGCCGTCAGCGCCTCTTTGACCTGTTCGGGCTGCGAGTCGATCAGGTGCAGCGCCACCCCGGACTGCACGTTGATCAGCGAAACGTGGTGCGCGAGCACGTCGTGCACCTCGCGGGCGATCTTCAGCCGCTCCTCGCTGGCCTGCCGCTTGTCCTGCTCCGCACGGGCCTCCTCGGCCTGCGCGGCCCGGTCGCGACGGGCCTTCGCCAGCTCGCCGATACCCATGACGAGCGAGATCCAGGCGAGCACCGCGCCCGCACCGACCCAGTTGACCACCCAGTCGTTGCGGCTGAGCATCGCGACGAACAACACGACCGCGCCGACGTAGCCGGTGGTCCACGCGGGCGCCCTGGTGCCGTGGGCGGTCGCGTTGAACAACGCGACCACGAGGCTGATGAAGATCGGCCCGAACGGGTTCTTCAGCGCGAAGTACACCGCTTCCAGCACGTACACGGCGGCCAGGACCCAGATCGGGTGGCTGCGCCGCCACGTCAGCGCGACCGCCGACGCGAGCACGAGCGCGATCGTCAACGCGTTGACCCGGTCGGCGACGCCCTGCCCGTACGCGGCCCCGAACGTGAACACGACCTGTACGAACGAGATGGGCACGACGATGGCGAGCGGGTGCAGCGTGCCGAACGAGAACGTGCGGTACGTGGTCATGCCAACCCCCTCTCACCTGTGCCGAAGCGTACGGGGCGCCGGTCCCACGCGCGTACTACACGGGGCGTAGATCGCCGGGCCCCGGAGCCGCCACGTGCGGTACCCGAAGTGCCGTCGCGGGCCCGACGACTTCCCGCACCGGAAGGGCGAGATTGGTAACCATGAACGAGCGACAGGACATCCAGATCCACGCCGAGACGGCGGTGCGGGCCTCGGACACCGAGCGCGAGCGCATCGCGAAGCTGGTCAGCGAGGCCGCCGGGGAAGGCCGCCTCAGCATCGAGGAAGCGGATGACCGCCTCGAACGCATCTACACGACGCGGTTCCGGCACGAGCTCGCCGAGTTCGTCGCCGACCTGCCCGCGAGCCACCCGCAGGCGCCGCGACCCGCCCGGGGGCTCGACCGGTTCCCGGCCCGGCTGCGAGTGCACGCGGCCGTCGCCGTGGTTCTGTCGGTGGTGCTGGTCCTCCGGTGGGTGGCGATGGACGTGCCGTTCTTCTGGCCCGCCGGGCCGATGTTCGTGCTGTGGGGCAGTTTCCTGCTGCACGCCCGGTTCGTGCGTGCCGGCGGCGTTCCGCCATGGGGTCACGTGCGGCGGCGCCGCGCACCCGCCCGCACCCCGGCACTCCAGGAGACCTCATGACCACCACCGCTGTGGAGAACACAGACACGCTCACCGGTCTCGCGGCGCGCGCGGTCGGCGTCGCCAAGGCGTACGGCACCGGCGCTACCGCGGTGGTCGCGCTCGACGACATCTCCGTGGACATCCGCCGCGGCCGGTTCACCGCCATCATGGGCCCGTCCGGGTCCGGCAAGTCCACGCTCATGCACGCGCTCGCCGGACTGGACACAGTGGACTCCGGTGAGGTGTGGATCGGTGAGACGCGGCTGACCACGTTGTCCGACAAGGGCCTCGCGGACCTGCGACGCAACCGCGTCGGGTTCGTGTTCCAGCAGTTCAACCTGCTGCCCACGCTGTCGGCGGAGGAGAACATCACGCTGCCGCTCGCGATCGCCAAGCGCACCGCGGACCAGGCGTGGTTCGACCTGGTCGTCGACGCCGTCGGGCTCGCCGACCGGCTGACGCACCGGCCGAGCGAACTGTCCGGCGGGCAGCAGCAGCGGGTCGCGTGCGCGCGAGCGCTGCTGCCGAAGCCGGACGTGATCTTCGCCGACGAGCCGACCGGCAACCTGGACTCCCGCTCCGGCGCGGAGATCCTGCGGTTCCTGCGCCGCTCGGTGGACGAGTTCAACCAGACCATCGTCATGGTCACGCACGACGCGACCGCCGCCGCGTACGCGGACCGGGTGGTGTTCCTGCAGGACGGGAAGCTCGTGCACGACCTCGTCGAGCCGGACGCCGACGAGGTGCTGGACACCATGAAGACGCTCTCCGAGGGTGATTCCTGATGCTGAAGGCGGCGCTCAAGGGCTTGCTCGCCCGCAAGCTGCGCCTCACGCTGGCGGGCTTCGCGGTGGTGCTCGGCGTGATGGCCGTGTCCGCCGCCATGATCACGACCACGACCATCGGCAGCGGGTTCGACTCGATCTTCGCGTCCACAGGCGCGAACACCGACGTCTCGGTGTCCGGGAAGTCCGATGTGGACTCCGGGATGGGCGGCAGGGCGTTCGCGCCGCCGGTGCCCGCGTCGGTGGTGGCCGACCTCGAGGACGTGCCGGGTGCGAAGTCCGTGCGGGGCGAGGTGTCGGTCGACGGCGCCCGGCCGGTCGGGCCCGACGGCAAGGTGATCAGCGTGCAGGGGCCGCCCCGCAGCGGGGTGGCGTGGCACGGTGAGACCGGGCTGGTGCGGCTGTGGTCCGGGCGCGGGCCGACCGCGCCGGACGAGGTCGCCATCAACGGCGGGCTCGCGGACCGCGGGCAGTTCACGGTGGGCGAGAAGATCGACGTGCTGACACTCGCGCCGCGGCAGTCGTTCACGATCGTCGGGATCTACGGCTACAGCAACGGCCGCGGCTCCATGGGTGGCGACACGCAGGTGGCGTTCACCGAGCCGGTAGCACAGAAGCTGATGCTCGGCGCGTCCGATGTGTACAGCTCGGTCACCGTGACCGCCGAGCGGGGAGTGTCGCGTTCGGCGTTGCGGGACCGGGTCGCCGCCGCCCTCGGTGACGGGTACACCGTGCGGACCGGCGACGAGCTGGCCGCGTCGACCGCCGAGGACGGCAAGGCGTTCCTGGACATCGTGCGGATGGTGCTGCTCGGGTTCTCCGGGCTGTCGCTGCTGGTCGGGATCTTCCTGATCCTCAACACGTTCTCGATCCTCGTCGCGCAGCGGACCGGTGAACTGGCGCTGATGGCCGCGCTGGGCGCGCGACGGAAGCAGATCGTCGGGTCGGTGCTGGTCGAGGCCGCGATCGTCGGCGCGGCCGCGTCGGTGGTCGGGATCGGGCTGGGTCTCGGGGTGTCGGTGCTGCTGACGATGGTCATGGAGGCCAACAGCGGCGCGTCGCTGCCGGTCGGGCTGACCGTGCCGGTGCCGGAGCTGGTGCTGGCGTTCGTGCTGGGTGTGGTGGTGACGCTGGTGGCGGCGCTCGTGCCCGCCGTGCGGGCGTCGCGAGTGCCACCGGTGCGGGCGATGCGCGCGTCGGCGGCGGAACAGCGGTCGCTGACCAGGATCACGTGGCTCGGTGCGGTGCCCGCGGCGCTGGGCGTCGCCGCGGTGGTCGTGTCGCTGGCGGACATCGGGTCGCTGCGGTGGGTCGCACTGGCGGGCGGGGTCGTGCTGGGCCTGTTCGGGCTGGCGCTGTTGACCCCGGTGCTGAGCCGGTCGCTGCTGCCCGCGCTGGGGCGGGTCGTCGGCTGGTCGATGCCGTCGAAGCTGGGCAACCGCAACGCGGCCCGCAACCCGCGGCGCACGGCGATCACCGTGTCCACACTGGTGATCACGCTGGGGCTCGTGGGCGGCGTGAGCGTGATCGCGGAGTCGATGCGGGCCGACCTGTCGGCGTCCGCGACCCGCGACCTGGGCGCCGACCTGGTGATCAGCGGCGACGGTGTCGCGGGCCGCGCCGGCGGCCAGGGTGGCGGCCCACCGACCGCGGCGGACGGCCGGATCATGCCGACGTTCGACGCGTCGGTCGTCGACCAGGCCCGCGCCGTGCCCGGGGTGTCGCGGGCGGTGGCGCAGTACGTGGACACGGTGCGGTTCGAGTGGGGTGCGTCCCCGGCCGCGGCGGCGGACCTGTCACAGCTGTCGGCGGTGCTGAACCTGTCGGCGCGCACCCCTGCGCCAGGTTCGGTCGCGCTCGACTCGGCCACACTGTCCGACCACGGCCTGAAGGTCGGCGACATGGTGCGGCTGGCGACGCAGCGGGCGGGGTGGCAGGAGTTCCGGATCGCGGGCGGCTACGAGGCGAACTACCTGCTGCGCGGCCCGGTGTTCAACCCGTCGGACGTGGCTTCGCTGTTCGTGTCGGCCGCGCCCGCGATCGGGTACGTGCAGCTGGCGGACGGCGCGGACGCCGCGACGGTGACACGGGCGGTGTCTCGTCTGGTGGCGGACAACCCGGAGGTGTCGGTCCAGGACCGGACACAGCTCGCGGACGACGCGGCCGGCCAGATCTCGATCGCGGAGACCATGCTGTACGTGCTGCTGGGACTGTCCGTGGTGATCGGGATCCTGGGGATCATCAACACGATGGCACTGTCCATTGTGGAGCGAACGCGGGAGCTGGGGCTGCTGCGGGCGGTCGGGATGCGGCGCTCGCACATGGTGCGGATGGTGGTCACCGAGTCGGTGGTGATGTCGCTGTTCGGCGCTGTGCTCGGGCTGGCCGCGGGCGGGGCCGCCGGGGTGGCGGTGGTGCGGGTGCTGGGCCTGTCGGCGACGGAGATCCCGTGGGTGTCGCTCGCGGTGTTCCTCGGGCTGGCGGTGGTGGCGGGGCTGCTCGCCGCCCTGGCCCCGTCGACCAGGGCGGCCCGGGTGAACGTCCTGTCCGCCATCGCGTACGAGTAGGACCGGGTGAAAAGGTGCGTTCGGGGTGAATCCCGAACGCACCTTCATCCCGCCCCCGGCTGTTGGTTGTCACGCGTCGGTGAACCGGTACCGCTCACCGGCCAGCGCACTGACGATCGAGCCCGCGCCGTACCAGACGCATTCCAGGTCGCCGGCCTGCCAGCGGCTCCGCGCCAGGTGCAGGTGTGCGGTCGCGGCATGGACGAACGTGGCGCCGCGGCCGGACTCGGCCAGCCGGATGTCGAGCAGGTTCTCGGCCATCAGCACGTCACGCACGCCCGACAGGCGGGACACCCGCGTGCTCTCGTCGACGCGTTCCGCTGACTGCTTGTGGTAGCGCAGCAGCCCGAGGCCCGCGGTGAGGTGGGTCTTCGCGCGGAACCAGTCGGCGCGGGACGTCGCCGCGATCAGTTCCGGGGCGCGGGCGTGGAGCGCGACGAGCAGGTCGTCGCCGAGCACGCGGAGGCGGTCGGCCTCGGGTGTCGCGCCAGGTGACTTCGTCGCGTCCAGCACCGCCTCCGTGCGGCTCCACGTCTCGTCGTCGCAGGCGAGGTCGACATCCAGTCCCAGGTAGTCGCGCGCGTGTTCGAGGTAGCGGCGCGGGCTGGGGACGCTCATCGTCTCCATGGCCGCGTCGAAACCGTGGAACGACAGCCGCTCCTCGGGTGGCCTGCGCGCGTTGTACTCCCGCAGCCAGGCGACCAGCTGCCGGTTGTGGTCGAGGTCGCCGAAGCCGTGCGAGAAGCCCGCGCGCATCACCGTGTCGAGCGTGCCGCTGCCCTCCTGGACGAAGTCGTTCACGGTGAGCGCGGCCACGCGGTCGGTCTCCAGGGCGATCGAGCGGAAGCCGTGTTCGGCGAGCTGGGCGAACAGTTCGTTGCGGGCCAGGCCGATCACCGGTCCGGCGTGGGTCGGGTCGCCGTACGCCAGCAGGTCACATGACGGGGTCACCAGTTCGCTCATGTCCATGTGTGTCAACCGTATCGTTGAAGAAACGACTTGAGGGTTCTCCTCCGGCCGACCTGGGGATATCGCCGCAAAGCCTCAACTCGTCGCGGCTGGCCGCAGGAGCTGCGCGAATGCCTCGCGAGTAGGCTGGTCGGCATGTTCGTGAAGGTCTGTGGGCTCCGCACGTCGGCCGACGTCGACGTCGCGGTGTCCTCGGGTGCCGACGCCGTCGGGTTCCTGTTCGCGGCGAGCCCGCGCCAGGTCGACCCGGCCACTGCCCGTTCGCTCGTGGCGGTGGCCGGCACCACGCTGACCGTCGGGGTGTTCCACCGCCAGCCGGTCGAGGAGGTCCGTGCGATCGCCGAGGCCACCGGCATCGGGGCCGTCCAGCTGCACGGCGACTACCCGAAGGACGCCTTCACCGCCCTGGCCGACCCGCGCTGGCAGCTGATCCGGGCGGTCCCGTTCTCCGCGCCTGACCTGCGGGTGGGCGCGTACGGCGACCAGTTCCTGCTCGTGGACGCGCCGCGTGGCGGTTCGGGCGAGTCGTGGGACTACGCGTCGGTCGCGGGCCTCGACGGGCAGTGGCTGCTCGCCGGGGGCCTCACGCCGGTGTCGGTCGCCGCCGCCACCGCCGCGGCCGGGGCCTGGGGGGTCGACGTCTCCAGCGGTGTCGAGTCCAGCCGGGGCGTCAAGGACCACGGCCTCATCCGGGACTTCGTCGCGGCGGCCCGGGCTTAGCCCCACCACCAACGCACCAGCGATGTCGGCCGTTCACGAGCGTTGGGGTGGTGCGCGGGCGGGTCAGCCGACCACGGGACCGCCCGACGGGAGTGGGGCCCGTCATGCCGTCCTGTCAAGGGGTCGTCAGCAGCCGGGAACGGCTCGGGGCTCGACGTAGGCTCGACCGTGGCTGGGTGGCCATGGCGACGTTCGCTCCGCAAGCTCCGCTCAGCCCCTAGGAGGAGGTCTTTCATGCGTTTCGACACTCTCGCGGTCCACGGGGGCGAGCGGGTGCCGGGTCCCGAGGGCTCGGTCGTGTTCCCCATCTTCCAGGGCACGGTGTTCACCAGCGAGCCGGGCGAGTCCTACCACGACATCAAGTACCACCGTCTGAACTCGACGCCGTCGCAGACCTACCTGCACGACAAGCTGGCGGCGCTGGAAGGCGCGGAGGCGGCGGTGGCCACGTCGTCGGGCATGGCCGCGATCACGACGATCCTGCACACCCTGCTCGGCGCCGGTGACCACCTGCTGATCAACGACGTGCTCTACGGCGGCACCCACGACTTCATCACCGGTCACGCCGAGCGGCTGGGCTGGGAGTACACGGTGATCGACCCGCACGACCCGTCGTCGTGGGAGGTGCGCGAGAACACGAAGGCCGTGCTGGTCGAGACCATCACGAACCCGCTGATGCGGGTCGGGCGGCTGCGGGAGATCGTCGAGTTCGCACGCGAGCACGGCCTGACCAGCGTGGTCGACAACACGTTCGCGTCGCCGGTGAACTTCCGCCCGGTCGTCGCGGGCTTCGACCTGGTGTTCAACAGCGCCACGAAGTACCTGAACGGCCACTCCGACCTGGTGGCGGGCTCGGTCGCGGGTTCGGCGGAGCTGGTGGAGAGGGTCCGCCACACGCAGAACCTGTACGGCGGCAGCCTCGACCCGCACGCGGGCTACCTGCTCGCCCGCAGCCTGAAGACGCTCGGCATCCGGGTGCGGCAGCAGAACGCGAACGCACTGGCGCTGGCGACGTTCCTGTCGCAGTCACCGAAGGTCGCGGCGGTGAACTACCCCGGCCTGCCTGCGCACCCGGACCACGGACACGCGCGTGACCTGCTGACGGGCTTCGGCGGGATGCTGAGCTTCCGCCTGGCAGGCGGGGTCGCGGCGACGGAGACCTTCCTGGCGGCGCTGACCGTGCCCGCGGTGGCCCCGAGCCTCGGCGGGGTGGAGACGCTGATCACCCGCCCGGCGGTGACCTCGCACGCGGGCATGTCGCAGGCGGACCGCGCGGCGGCGGGCATCACGGACGACCTGGTCCGCCTGTCGGTGGGCATCGAGGACGCCGAGGACCTGCAGGCCGACTTCGCGAACGCACTGGACAAGATCTAGGCACACCGGCCTGGTCGTGGCGGAGCGGTGCACTAGAGCGCCCTAGTGCTGGCACTGTGTATGGCATACGCAATGAGGAGGTATGCCATGACAGGGCCCACCACGCGCGAGAACCCGTTCGACCCGCCCGCCGAGCTGTCCGCGACACCGCCGCTGTCCAGGTTGCGGTTCGCGGACGGCTCGCTGGGCTGGCTGGTCACCGACCACGCGACGGCCCGGTTCGTGCTGAGCGACGACCGGTTCAGCGCGCGGATGGATCTGATCCGGTCGCCGATCCGCACAACCGAGCCCGCGCAGGTCCCCGGCGCGTTCCTGTTCATGGACCCGCCTGAGCACACCGGCTATCGCAGGCTGCTGACCGCACAGTTCACGCTGCGCAGGATGCGTGCGCTGGAGCCGAGGATCGCCGAGCTCGCGACACGGCTCCTCGACGAGCTGACCCGTCCCGCCGACCTGGTGCGCGGGTTCGCGCTGCCGCTGCCGTCGCTGGTGATCTGCGAGCTGCTGGGTGTGCCGTACGCGGCGCACGAACGGTTCGAGCGGGCGTCCCACGCGCTGGTCGACCCGGCGCTGCCGGAACCGGAACGCGACGCGGCGGGCGAGGACCTGTTCGGTCTGCTGGCGGAGGTGGTGGCGGAGAAACGCCGCTCCCCGGGCGACGACCTGCTGAGCGGCCTGCTCGAACTGTCCGACGATGAGGTCATGGGCGTCGGCGTGATGCTGCTGTTCGCGGGCCACGAGACGACGGCCAACATGCTGGGGCTGGGCACGTTCGCGCTGCTGCGGCACCCCGCTCAGCTGGCCCTGCTGCGCGCGAACCCCGACCTGATCGACGGCGCGGTCGAGGAGCTGCTGCGCCACCTCAGCATCGTGCAGTACGAGGTCAACCGCGCGGCACTGGTGGACGTCGAGGTCGCGGGCCAGGTGATCGCGAAGGGCGACCCGGTACTGGTCTCGATCCCGCTCGCCAACCGCGACCCGTCCCGGTTCCCCGACCCGGCGGCGCTGGACATCACGCGGAACACGTCCGGCCACCTGGCGTTCGGGCACGGCGTACACCAGTGCCTCGGGCAGCAGCTGGCCCGGATCGAGCTGCGGATCGGGTTCTCGGCCCTGTTGAGCCGCTTCCCCGGGCTGCGGCTGGCGGTCCCGCCGGAGGACGTGCCCCTGCGCACCGGCCGCGGCATCTACGGCGTGGACGCGCTCCCCGTCACGTGGTGAGTGCCATGAAAGACGCTTTCAGGGCACTCGACGTCCTGAAAGCGTCTTTCATGGCATTGGGGGGCTACCGGTCGCGGAGGGCGGTCTCCACCCCTGCCACCTTGTCCGCGAGCAGGCCGAGTGCGCCCACCGCGCGGACCATCGGGTCGTCTTCCGCGCCGCCGAGGGCCTTGTCGCGCAGGAACGCGGCTTTCACGTCCGACCAGCGCCGGGCCTGCTCGGGGGTCAGCCTGCCGCGCAGCTCGGCCAGCTTCAGCAGGTTGGCCTCCGCGCCCGAGGTGAGGGTCTGCGCCTCGCCGAGGTAGTGGTCGTCGATCAGTGTCTCGAGTTCCGCGTCGTTCATCACCGGGACGATGCGTTCCGCGAGCTTGTTCATGTTGCGGTACGAGCCCTGCAGCTGGAACGGCGGCTCGACCCGTGACGACTCCGCCTGTGCCGCGGACGCGATGTAGGCCTGGTTGTTCGCGAGCACGACCTCCTGCACCCGCGACACCTTCCGCAGCACGGACGTGATCTGGTCCAGCTCCACCGCGGAGTACGGGTGCGACAACTGGTCGGACCGCACCTCCTCGCCGCGGGCCAGCCGGACCAGCAGCTCGATGTCCCCACGCTCCCGTGTGGACAGCGGGGCCAGCACCTGGTTGGACGTCAGCGAGTTCTCGATGTAGCTGAGCGCGAACAGGTCCTCGCGACCGGACAGCACGTCACCGAGGTTCCACACGTCGGCGCGGTTCGCCAGCATGTCGGGAATCCGGAACCGCTTGCCCTGCTCGGTGTACGGGTTGCCCGCCATGCAGACCGCGAACCGCTTGCCGCGCAGGTCGTAGGTCCTGGTCCGGCCGTCCCACACGCCTTCCATCCGCCGCTGCGCGTCGCACAGGGAGATGAACTTCTGCAGCA
This sequence comes from Actinophytocola algeriensis, assembly GCF_014203735.1. Classification (GTDB taxonomy): domain Bacteria; phylum Actinomycetota; class Actinomycetes; order Mycobacteriales; family Pseudonocardiaceae; genus Actinophytocola; species Actinophytocola algeriensis. The sequence goes on from NZ_JACHJQ010000003.1 coordinate 56,306, forward strand.
GCTCCGGGTTGGTGTGCTGGATGTCGTCCAGGTACAGCAACGCGTTGTTGCCCAGCTCCAGCGCGAAGGAGATCTTCTCGACCTCCTGCCGCGCGGTGGCGTTGGGTGCGTCCTCCGGGTCGAGCGACGTCACGTCGTGGCCGAGCGACGGGCCGTTGACCTTCACGAACACCAGGCCCAGCCGGTTCGCGACGTACTCCATGAGCGTCGTCTTGCCGTAACCCGGCGGGGAGATGAGCAGCAGCAGGCCCATCTGGTCGGTGCGCTTCGCGTCGCCGGACGCGCCGAGCTGCTTCGCGAGGTTGTCGCCGATCAGCGGCAGGTACACCTCGTCGAGCAGCCGGTTGCGCACGAACGCGCTCATGACCTTCGGCTTGAACTCGTCCAGCCGCAGCCGCACGCGTTCCCGGTCGAGCAGTTCGTTGCGCTTCTTCTGGTACGCGCGGAACGCGGGCACCCGCTCCAGCCGGAACTTCCGCGTCCTCGCGAGGGCCTCGTCCAGCCGCAGCGTCAACGTGCGGCCGGTCACGCGCGGGTGCGCGCCGAGCAGGCCCTCGACCGGGGCCGAGACCGCCGCCGACGAGTCGTGCCTCGGCAGGTCGCACAGCAGCAGCGCCACCGCCTCCGGCAGCTCCTCGACCGGCAGTTCGTCCGATGTGGACACGAACGCGGTCAGCCAGGCGGTCGCGAGCTGGTGGCGGGCCACCACGTCCTCGCCGAGCGCGCGCAGGTCGTCGTCGAACTCGCGGCGGCCGCCCAGCTCGCGGCGGAACCGCTCCACGATCGTCCTGGCCCCCGCACTGGTCACGAACCCGGTCGGGGTCGCGCCCAGCTCCTCGAACAGGTACTCCGCGGCGAGCGAGGTGTCGCCGTCGGCCAGCGGGAACTCGGCCACGGCCGCCGCCAGCTCCTCGCACAGGGCCGCGATGGCCGCGACCGGGCCGAACGCCGCACGTGCGCGCGCCAGCGACGCGGCACGGGTCGTCCAGGCCTTCTTCGTGTCGTCGACGACGCCGAACGCCCAGAACAACTGGGCCAGCGCGCGTGCCGCCGGCGGGTACCGGAGCAGCCCGGCACCGGCCCGCAGGCGCAGCAGCACCTCGAGGATCGCGGCCGCGTCGTGGTCGTGCACGCCGCGTTCGTAGCCCTCGTCGTACCGGGACTCGGCCGCCGTCCGCACCAGCGCGAGGAGATCGGCGTCCTCCGGCACCCCGGCGTCGAGCACGGTCGTCGCGAGGTACTCGGCGCGGTAGACGTCCGCCGACTCCGACACCAGCAGCTGGTCCCAGAACGGCTTCGTCTCGAGGAACGCGGCGTCGCGGACCGGCGTGCGGAAGTCGGTGCCGGTGACGGCCAGCGACATGCCGCCGTCCCTCGGCACCAGCGTCAGGTCGATGGCCTGCGTGTTCACCGCGAACCGGTGGCGGCCGAGCCGGATGATCTCGCCGCCCGGGCCACCGTCCGTGTCGAACAGGTCGGCGCGGTCCCGCAGCGACCGGCCAGCCTCCTGACGGGCCGCCTTCAGCTTGCCCGCCAGCTCCTCGGCCCGCACCGAGTCGTCGAGCGAGCGCAGTTCCCCGGCGACCGAGCGGACCTTCGCGACCATCGGGTCGGACGCGAAGTAGGTGTTGACCTCGTCCAGTGTGGACAGCGTGGCGACGCGGCGGTTGATGCTGGTCAGCACGCGTTCCGCCGAGTCCACCAGGCGGTCCGCGCGACGGGACTGCTCGTCGACGAGCGCCTGCTTGCGGGACGAGAACGCCTCGTAGACGTCGGTGCGCTTGGCGGTCAGCTCACCGAGGAAGTCGTCGAACTCGCTGAACCGCGACTCGAGGTTCTCCAGCTGCAGCAGCAGCCGCCCGAGCTGTTCGTCGCAGCGCTGCGGGGTGTCGGCGACCGCGAGCGCACCCGTGATCGACTGCCCGAGCAGCGCGAACTCGGCGGCGAACGCGGCCCGGCCTTCCGTCGCCAGGAGCTCCCGGCGCCTGCCGTCCACAGTGGCGCGGGCGCGGTTGACGCCACCCAGCACCTCGCCGATCCGCTCCAGGATCTGCGTGCGCACGGTCGCGTCCGCGATGTCGAGCGACCCGACGACCTCGGTGACGATCTCCAGCCCCGCCGACTGCTCGGACAGCCGCTCGACCACCGGACCGGCCTCGGCCACGGTCGTGATCGCGGCCGCGTCGGCGACCAGCGCCTCGACCTTCTCGTGGTAGCCGGTGAACGCGTCCTCGCCGCGCAGGAACTCGACGGCCCGCTTCGCCGCACTGTCCAGTTCGGACTCCAGCAGCGTGGCCAGCTCGTCGATCCGCGCGGTGTCCACGTACCGCAGCTCGCGCAGCGTCACGAGCCTGCCCTGCGCGCGGCGCAGCGACGCGAGCTGCCCCACCCACTCGTCGGCGGACTTCGGCGCCTCGCCCCGGACCCGGCGCACCAGCGACGCGATCTCGTCGCCGGCCTTGGTCAGCTCCGCCGCGGCGGTGTCGGTCAGCGACTGGACGTTCTCGAACTCGGCCAGCACCTGCTCGGCCGTGGCCCGCACGTCGGTGATCGCACCGCGCAGGTCGCCAAGCTCCTGGTCACCGAGCCAGTGGTAGCTGTCGAACGCCCGCGCGCACGCCGCGATCAGGCCCTCGAACACCGCGGTCGACGGCGCCATCTCGCCGATCATCCTGGTCACCGAGAGGCAGTCGGAGATGCCGCGCACGAGGTCGGCGTTGCCGACCCGCTCCAGCGGCCCGGTGCCGACGGGCTGCCCGGCGGCGTAGGAGTCCGACACGTACGGCGTCTGCCACACCTGCATCGGGTGCACCCGCGTCGGTTCCTCCGACGTGGCGCGGAACGCGACCAGCGTGCCGTCCTCGAACAGCGAGTAGCCGTGGCACGGCAGCGGGTTCGCGACCTCCTTGCGGATCACGTTGTACGGCAGCAGGAGCGTGCGGCCCTCGCGGCGGGCGTGGAAGACGTACAGCACGTCCTCGCCGTTGGGCGACCGGATGACCCTCTCGAACTCCAGGTCGTCGGTCTTGGTGTTCTCGAACGTGCGGGACACACCGGTGGCCAGGTAGTAGCCGCCGGGGAAGATGATGCCCTGGTCCTCGGGCAGCCGCTGGCACGCCTGACCGATCCCGTCGAGCCGCACGACCGACTTGGTGCGCGTGTTGAACACCAGGTGGCGGACGGTCTTCTCGTTGTAGGGCAGCACCCGCAGCAGGATCAGCGGGCCGATCCGCGCGTACCGGATGTCGGCGTCCGCGAGGCTCTGCAGTGGCTCGTCGACCGGCTCTACGTAGATGCCCTCGCCGGCCTCGGTGTTGTTCTCGACCTTGATGGTCAGGTTGCCGTTGACCGTCTCGATGAACACGTCGTTCTCGATCGAGACGTGCGGGTGGCGGCCGAGGACGTGGTCGTCGCGGGTGGTCTCGATCCACTCGAAGTCGTGCGAGGCGGGGAACACGTGGTCCCGCTCGCCCGCGTTGTCCACGTACGACAATGAACCGTCCGCGCCGACTGCCCACCGCAGCACCTTGATGTCCTCGGTGCGCGGCCCGGTCTGGAACACCGCGAGCAGCTTGCCCTCCACCGGCCGCAGCTGCAGCAGCCGCGTCTCCCGGTAGTACCGGTACAGCTCGGTGAAGTCGCGGCGGAACCGCTCGTCACCCAGCAGCTCCGGCCGTTCACCCGGCGCGTCCTCGAACCGGAACGCCTCACCCTCGCGGGTGAAGCGGTGCAGCGAGAACACGTCATCGATGGTGGTCTCGGGCTTGAGCCCGATAAACACGTTGTAGCCGAACAACATCAGCCCGCTCGCGTCACCATCCCCGTCCGGGATGGACACGATGTCGCGTGGCACGCAGTTGTTCTCGGTGCGGATCCGTTCGGAGCCGACGAGCCGCAGCTCAGTGCTGCCGAACACCTCGAGGCGCCGGTCGTTGAGGGCCTCGGCCCGCCGGGCGAGCTCACCTGCCTGCTCGGCGAGCCGCTGCCGCAGCACCTCGTAGGTGCGGGCGTCGAGTCCGTCATGAGCGGTACCGCCCGCCCCGGCCTCCTCGGCCGGGGCGGACACAGTCGACGTCACGGCTGCGGTGCGATCTCAGGCACCCGCTCGACCGGCGCCGGTGTCACGACAGGGACGCCGGACAGCATCTCCTGGATGCGTGACGCGTTCGGGCCGCCCTCGTTCATCATCTTCATCAGCGCGGCCGAGATCGACAGGTTCTTGACGTCGTCACTGCCGAACGAGGAGAGGATCTCCTTGATGTCGTCGGCGAAGTTCGCGTCGCCGCTCAGCCACGGACCGGCCAGCTTGCTCGCCACGTCCGAGCCGTTCATGAACCCGTCGACGCTCTTGCCGAGCGTGATCGAGCCCATGAGCCTGTCGAGGAACATGCTTTCGCCGCCGATGATGTCGATGTCGGCCTTCTCCAGCCCGGTCGCGAGGACCTTGGCCTGCGACTCGGCGACCTCGCGCTGCGCCTGGATGCCCGCCAGCCGCACCTCCTTCTCCGACTCGATGCGCAGGCGGAACTCCTCGTGCCCGCGGGACGCGTCGTCGAGCGCGGCCATCGCGGCGGCCTTCTCGGTGAGGCCCTCGGCCTCGCCCTTCAGCTTCTCGCGCATCGAGTCCGCGTCAGCCAGCGCCTTCTCCCGGATCACGATCGCCTCGGCGCGGCCCTCCTTCTCGATGACGTCCGCGTTGCGCTCGCGCACCTGCACGTCGGCGAGACCCGCCGCGGCGGCCTCGGCCTGGATGCCTTCCGCGAGGCGGATCTTGGCGCGGGCGTCGAGGTCGGCGGCCTGCTGCCGGGCCTCGGCGAGCGTGAGCTCCTCGCGGGCCTTGTGCTTGGCCGCGGCCTCCGCGGCCTCGGCCGCCTTGATGTCCTTGACCAGGTGCTCCTGCGCCTCGGCCTCAGCCGCGATGATCGTGGCCTGCCGCGTCCGCTCGGCCTCCTCGACCGTGCGCAGGCGCTTGATGTTCTCCTCCTGCTCGGCGACGGTCTTGTCGACGGCGATCCGCTCGCGCACCACCTCGGCGACCGAGCGGCGCTCGACCTCGACCTCCTTCTCCTTGGCCGCGTTGGCGAGCGCGATCTCCCGCTCGCGCGCCACGACCTCGAGCTGGCGGTCCTTCTCGATGCGCTCGGTCTCGATGGCGATGACCCGCTCGCGGTTCTTCTCGGCGACCGCGACCTCACGGGCCCGGTTCTGGTCCTGGATGCCGAGCTGCTCGTCGGTGCGCAGGTTCGCCTGCTGGGCCTTGAGTCGCTCCTCGGCCTGGACCTTCTGGGTCTCGGCCTCCTCGCGCGCCTTCATGGTCTCGATCTCGCGGCGCTGGCGGTTCTCCGCGTCGGCCTGGCGGCGCTCCAGCTCGAGGATCGCCTCGCGGGCGTCCACGTTCTGCTTGGTGATCTCCTTCTCCTCGGTGCGCGTGAACTCGTTGGTCCGCACGTGCTCGATCGCCGTCAGCTCGGTGATCTTGCGGATGCCCTGCGCGTCGAGGATGTTGTTCGAGTCCAACTGGGACATCGGCGTCTGCTCGAGGTAGTCGATCGCCGCGTCCTCGAGGCTGTAGCCGTTGAGGTCGGTGCCGATGACCGCGAGGATGCGGTCCCGGAACTCGTTGCGCTTGGTGTAGAGGTCGACGAAGTCGAGGTGCTTGCCGACGGTCTTGAGCGCCTCGGAGAACTTGGCGTTGAACAGCTCCTGCAGCGTGCCCTGGTCGCTGGCGCGCTGGGTGCCGATCGCCTGCGCCACCTTGATCACGTCCTCGCTGGTCTTGTTGACCCGCACGAAGAACGTGATCCGGATGTCGGCGCGGATGTTGTCCTGGCAGATGAGGCCTTCCTGGCCCGTGCGCGTGATCTCGATCGTCTTCACGGAGATGTCCATGGTCTCCGCCTTGTGCAGCACGGGGAGGACCACGGCGCCGGTGAACGTGACGTGCACGTTGCGGACCTTGGAGACGATCAGCGCCTTGCCCTGTTCCACCTTGTGGAACAGGCGGCTGATCGCGATCAGCACGATCAGCAGAACGACGAGGGCCACACCGCCCGCGATGAGAATGGTCTCCACTCAGATTTCCTTTCAGGCGGGGGCGACCCAGAAGAACTCGCCGTCCATGTCGTAATCGAAGATCAGTGCGCGGTTGCCGTACGCCAGCTGGTGCTCGCCCGACTGTCGCACCTGGACGATCGCGGTCGACCCGTCCAGTGCGCTGACCTCGGCCTGCCCGAACTCGCCGGTGACGCGGCCGGTGCGGATGACGCACTCGCGGCCGACGAAGTCGCTGCGGGACGCCTCACCACCGGGTGCGTACAGCTTGCGCAGCGGCACGGCGACGAGCCGGGCGGCGAACAGGCCCGCGAGGACCGCGACCACCAGCACGCCGATGCCCAGCAGGATCGAGACCAACGAACCGAGGTCCAGCGCGGCCGTGACGACCCCGCCCGCGAGGGTGACGAACCAGGAGACGACCACCAGCACGGAGGCGGTCACGGTGACCGGCACGCCACCGAGCCCGAGACCGTCGCCCACGTCCAGGTCGCCGATCTCGATGTCGAGGGTGCCGAGGAGAACGAGCAGCCAGTAGATCAGTACGGCCGCGAGCAGGAAGCTGAAAACGGCGGCGGGAAAGGACAACGCGGCATCGACGAAGTCGTCCATGTGCCAGTGCCTCCCCACCCGGACGGTCTCCCACCGAACCGTCGGCAGGACTATAACCAGGTGAGGAGGCGAGTGTGGACCGGAATGGCCGAAGTTGCGTGCTTAGTTCGCGTTCGTGTGCTGTCGGGAACGGGCCAGTAGCGTTACGCCACCACCCGCGAAGATCACCTGCAGCGCGAGCTCGGTCCAGTCGATGCCCGCCGTCTCCGCCACCCCGATGAGCGACGCGACCCCGGTACCGGCCACGGCGGCGACGATGCCGACCAGAATGGTGACGACCATCGACAGCTGGTGCCTGCCCGGCACCACCGCCCGCCCGAGCCCCCCGATGACGGCGCCGAAGATGATGGCCGAGATGAGTCCCGTGATTTCCACAGCGTTCCCCTTTCTCCCTGCCACCAGCATCGCCACCCGGGCGCGTGCCGGGATCGGGTGAATTCCCTGAGCTTTCTCAGGGTGCTCGCGTGCGGGGAGGTTCGTCGTCGACGTGGCAACAGGGAGGCTCGACGAGGTGGCCCCGAGTACGCGACGATCGGCCCCATGCTGAACCGGTTCGAGACCGCCACCCGCCTGCCCGCCCAGGACCTGGACCGCGCACGGCGGTTCTACTCCGAGAAGCTCGGCCTCGACCCGGTGGAGGAACGCCAGGGTGGCCTGCTGTACCGCTGCGGCGATTCGAAGTTCGCCCTGTTCGCGTCCTCGGGCCGCGCGACGGGCGACCACACCCAGATGGCGTGGACGGTCGACGACATCGAGGCCGTGGTCGCCGCCCTGCGCGACCGGGGCGTGGAGTTCGAGCGCGTGGAGATCCCCGGCCTGCCGACGGTCAACGGCATCACCGAGGTGCCGGGCAACTACCCGTCCGCCGGGACCGGCGAGCGGGCGGTGTGGTTCCGCGACAGCGAGGGCAACCTGCTGGGCATCGGCCAGCCGACCCGCGACTGACCCGGCCTAGAACGACTCGCGGTTGTACGTCGCCAGCTTCTCCGCCAGCACCTTGTCGTCGCGGTCGGCGGCCGGGACCAGCACCTCGGCGACCACGTCGGTCAGCTCCGCCATGCGCTGGTTGAGCTGCCGGGCCTCCTGGACCTCGCGCTCCAGCACGGCGACCCGTTCGTGCAGCCGGCGGATCTCGTCGTCCACCCCGACGATGCGGGCCACCCGGCGTCCCTGCTTCGCCACCACGGCGCGCAGTCGCGACTTCACCGCTTCCATGTTGCCACCAGCCTGCATACGTGCGGATCCTCATCCTTGTAGACGGCGTACCCGTAGCCCTCTTCGCGGTGCTCGATGGCGCCGCCCCAGGACTCGATCTCCTCGACCACCTGGTCGCCGGGCAGGTACTTGCGGAAATGCTCCCCGTACACCTTCTCGGCGGACGCGTTCTCGTCGGTGCGGAACTCCAGGTAGAACCGGCCGCCGCGGCGCAGGCACATGCTCGCGATGCGCCACAGCGCGTGCCTGCCCGCGTCCTCCAGCGCGTGCACCAGGAACCTGGCGTACAGCGTCGGTGACGAGGGACGGTGTGCCAGCTCGCCGCCCGCCGCGAGGACCTGCCGCAGGTCGTAGAGGTTGAACGTCTGGAAGCGGGCCGGGAGCCCGTCGGCGACCGCGGCCTTCCCGGCGCGTTCGGTCGCGGCCGGGATGTAGTCGAAGCCCAGCACGTCGCGGCCCTGCCTGGCGAACCACAGCGAGTCGCGGCCGGTGCCGGAGCCGATGTCCACGATCGCCTGCTCGGCGGCCTCCCGCTCGTGCACCCACTCCGCGAACGGCGACGGCTGCTCGGACACGGTCGACCCCGCGCGGCCGAAGTAGAACGGCCACCAGTGGTTGCGGTTGAGCGTGTTGCCGCGCGTCCAGCCGTCGAGCCGCCGCCGCACCCAGTGCGGGGTCTCGAACTTGAACGACGGGTCCGGGATCCGCCAGTGCGGGCCGTAGGTGATCGCCAGCAGCGCCTCGGGATCGGCGGGCGCCGGCACCCGGCGGCCCTCCAGCTCGACCTCGCCCAGCGGCAGGATCACGCCGCGGTCGAAGTCCTCCGCGTGCACCTCGGGCATCAGGTAGAACGTGCCGTCCACGACGAAGCCGGCGAACACGTCGATCGCGCGGCCGCCTTCCGGGTCGGGGACGATCACCTTGAAGTCGCCTGCCGAGAACCGCCACGTCCAGTACCCGGCGCGGATCATCACGCGCTCCAGCGCGAACGACTCGCGCGCCACGTCGACCGGGCTGGTGTGCTTCGAGAGGTACGCGACGTCGGCGTCCGAGTCGTGCGGGATGAAGTGCCCGTCGCGGACCGCGCCCAGCAGCGCGCCGAACGCCAGGAACGCGTCCACGCCGCCCTCGTCGCGCAGGCGCGCCAGCACGTCCTCGATGGCGTCGAGCAGCGCCTCACGGGTCGCCTCGCCGCGCTCGGAGAAGCCGCACTGCATGTCGCCGGCCTTGTCGACGATCAGCGGTCTGCCGCGCCCGTCGACGATGCTCACCCGCTGGTCCGCGCCGTCGAACACGACGTCGCCGGAGAACAGGACCTTCTCGCCGAACCGCTCCCGGACGGTCACCGCACCCGTGCCGCGCAGAAAGGGGCGCAGGTTCACCGGCCAGCGTGCGAGCCGGTGCCCGTTTTCGAGCCGGGTGTCCCGTTCGGCGTTGAACGACCACGTCCACTGGTCGTCGAACAGCACGTCGACGACCGACTTCTGGTCGGCGGCGACACGGACCCCGTCCTGGTCGACCGCCGTGACGTCCTGGCGACTGTGTGTTCCGCTCATGATTCGGAAAACTCTAACAGCGCGTGAACAAAAGGTGGAATCCCGCTTTCACGTCACGGACCGTATGCGGTACACGAGGACCGATCCGGCCACTCCCACCAGCGCGGACAGCACGTACAGGACCGGGTACCCGCCGAGGTAGGTGACAATGGGTGCCGCCAGTACCGGTGCGAAGACCTGCGGCAGCGAGTTCGCGATGTTGATGACACCGAGGTCCTTGCCCCGGTCGGTCGCGGCGGGCAGCACCTCGGTCATGAGGGCGAAGTCGACCGACAGGTACACGCCGAAACCCAGCCCGAGGACGGCCGCCGCGGTGATCGCGCCCGGCCAGGTCGGCCAGAACGCGAGCACCAGCGACGCCGCCGCCATCACGTTGCCCGCCCAGCACACGAACACCCGCCGCCTGCCGACCCGGTCGGACCAGACGCCGCCGATGACCACAGTGGACAGCAGGGTGGCCGCGTAGATGGCGGTGAGGATGAAGACGCCGCTGTCGGGGTCGTCGTAGCCGACCTCGTCCTGCAGGAAGTACAGCAGGTACACGATCGCGACGGAGTTGCCGAGGTTCAGCAGGAAGCGGGTGAACCAGGCCCAGCCGAAGTCGGGGAACCGCACGGGGTTGATCCAGAAGTCCCGCACCCGCAGCCGTGGCCGGTCGACCGGTTCGAGCACGGTGTCCTTGCGCAGCAACAGGTACGGCACGGTCGTGACCACCAGGAACGCCGCGCACACGAGGTAGCCCGCGGCGACCCCGCCGACCGCGGCCGCGAGCCCGGACCCGACGACGATGCCGAGCGTCTGCCCCACGCCGAGCCAGCCGCCGACCATGCCGCGCTGCCGGTGCGGCACCTGGTCGGGCACGGCGGCGAAGAGCGCGGCCTGCATGGCGTTGAGCGTGAACTGCGCCGCGCACCAGCCGAGTGCCATGATCACGATGTTCGGTGCCCCGGCGAGGATCCCGAGGCTCACCACCCCGCCGAGCGCGCCGATCGCGGTCCACGGCAGCCGCCTGCCCGCGCGCCACGTGGTGCGGTCGGAGATCGCGCCGAACAACGGGTTGGCGATGACGGAGCACGCCGCGCCGAGGCCGGAGACGACGCCGAGCGCGATCTCCTTGTGGTCGGGCGCCAGCTCCTGCGCCTGGAGCCCGAGCAGGACCTGGATGGGTCCGTAGAAGGCGGTGAAGAGGCCGAGGCTCGCGAGGGAGAGGAAGGCGGTCCACCGCCGTGCGACGGGAGCCGTCGGCTCCGTCACGACTGGGCCTTGATCAGGTCTCGATACCAATGGAAGGAGTCCTTCTTCGTGCGGGCGAGGGTGTCGAAGTCGACGTGCACGAGCCCGAACCGCTGCGAGTACCCCGCCGCCCACTCGAAGTTGTCCACAATGGACCAGACGAAGTACCCTCGGACGTCGATCCCGTCGGCGATCGACCGGTGCAGTGCGCGCAGATGGCCGTCGAGGAACTCGATGCGGCGCTCGTCGTGCACCTCGTCGTGGTAGGCGCAGCCGTTCTCGGTGATGTACACGGGCGGGAGGCGGTCGCCGTAGCGGTCGGCGAGCATGGTGAGGGTCTGGCACAGCCCGTCCGGCACGACGGGCCACCCGAAGTCGGTGACCGGGTAGCCGTCGATCACGGGGAAGTCGAACGGCAGGCCGTCCGGCATCGCGGCCCCGTCGATCACGGCCGGCGTGGTGGCGGCGCCGGGCGCGGCCACCCTGCTCGGCAGGTAGTAGTTGACGCCGTACCAGTCGAGCGGCGTGGAGATGATCTCCAGGTCCTCGGCGACGGGCCCCGGCATGGCGGCGGCGAGCTCGTCGGTCGGGTACCGCCCGGTGAGCACCGGGGCGGCGAACATGTCGTTCACGAGGCCGTCGTAGAGGTCGGCCGCGCCGCGGTCGGCCGGGCTGCCGGACGCGGGCCAGACGGGCACGTGGTGGTTGGCGATGCCGATGTTGCCCGCGCCGCCGGCCCGCAGCACCCGCGTGGCCAGCCCGTGCGCGAGGAGCTGGTGGTGCGCGACGGGCAGTGCCTCGAACATCAGCTCACGCCCTGGCGCGTGCGCACCGACGGCGTACCCGAAGAGCGTGACGACCATGGGTTCGTTGAGCGGCATCCACATCCGCACGCGATCCCCGAGCCGCGCGACCACCGTCTCGGCGTAGTCCGCGAACCGGAAGGCGGTGTCCCGGTTGAGCCAGCCGCCCGCGTCCTCGACCGGCTGCGGGGTGTCCCAGTGGTAGAGGGTGACCGAGGGCGCGATGCCCTTGGCGCACAACTCGTCGACGAGCCGGTCGTAGAAGTCGAGACCCTCCTGGTTGACCTCGCCGCTACCGGTGGGCAGGACCCGCGGCCACGAGATCGAGAACCGGTACGCCCCCACGCCGAGCTCCGCCATGAGCGCGACGTCTTCGGGGTAGCGGTGGTAGTGATCGGTGGCGATCTGCCCGGTGTCGGCGTTCAGCACCTTGCCCGGCGTGGCGGCAAACGTGTCCCAAGTGGACTTCCCGCGGCGGTCGGCGCCCCCTTCGACCTGGTGGGCCGAACTGGAGACGCCCCAGAGAAACCCGTCCGGAAACCGCGGCAGCGTCATGGCGAGGAAGCTTGGTGGCCGATGCCGTGCCGGGTCAACCCCCAAGATCGCCATCGCGCGAACGGAGGCGGTTGGGTCAGCGCCTGGTCGGCCACTCCGACGCGAGAATCGCCCACAGCTCCACGTCGTGCCGTACCCCGTGCAACGGAAACGCCTCCCGCAGCACACCTTCCCGCGTCATCCCGAGCCGCCGCGCCACCGCACTGCTCCGCGCGTTCCCGGTGGCGCACCGCCACTCCACCCGGTGTATCCCCCGCTCCCGGAAGGCCCACTCGATCATCACCCGCGACGCGCGCGTGACCAGCCCGCGCCCGACGGCCTCCGGCGCGAGCCACACCCCCAGCTCGCACATCCCCCTCGACTGCTCCCACACCCGGAACAGCACCCCGCCCATGAGCTTCCCGCCGACCCAGATGCCGAGGATCCGCCCCTCACCCCGGGCCTGCGCATCCGCGTAACGCTGCAACAGCTGCGCGGCACCCTCGTCGGACGCCGCGCTCGTGCCCCACGGCAGCCACTCCATCAGGTGTTCCCGCGCCGCGGCCACGTGCGCGGCGAACTCCGGCGCCTGCCACGGCTCCAGGGCCCGCAGCTCGGCGTCATCGGTCAGGGGCAGGGACAGCATGGGCACAACCTCCGTACCAAACGTTTGTTATGTACCCTACCCCCATGCCTGCCAGGGGTGACCACGACACACGACGAGCCGACGTCGCGGAAGCCGTCTGGCGGGTACTGGCGAACCACGGCTTCGACGGGCTCACCCTCCGGGCGGTCGCCACCGAGATGGGCGCGTCGACAGGGCTGCTCACGCACTACTTCGCCACCAAACGCGATCTCGTCCGCTACGCACACGAGATCGCCGCCGAGCGCACCGACGCCCGCCCCCTGCGGCAGGCCGACGAACCCGGCCTCGCCGCACTGCGCGTGGCACTGGTCAACGTGCTGCCCCTGACCCCGGAAGCCGCCGCGATGAGCCGGGTCTGGGTGAGTTTCTGGGACGCGGCCCTTGGCGACGACATCCTCAGCGAGGCCCAGCGCACCCGCTACGAGAACTGGCGCGGCCGTCTGCAGGCCTGTGTCGAGGCCGCACAGGCCAGGCGCGAGCTGACACGGGAAACGCCCGCGGCGGACGTGGCCGTCGAAGCGGCCGCGTTCGCACACGGGCTGGTCGTGCAGGCCCTGTTCGACCCGGTCCGCCTTCCCGCGGACCGGCAACTGGGGCTGCTGGAGAACTTCTTGTCAGGTCTCACAAATCGGCGATGACGGCGTCCTCGACGTCAGCCCAGGTGAGGGTGTGCCGCACCCATTCCGGCGGCGCACCCTCCTGCCGGCCGAAGAGGTACCGGCACGGGACGCTGTCGACCAGCGCGCGGTGCACGTCGATCCGGTCGTCGATCATGTGCGTGATCCGCAGCCGCGCGCAGTGCCCCGCCTTGTCGGCGCGCTTGCGGCAGAAGCGGACGTTGCCGCGCGGCACGCCGGTGCGACCGTAGAAGTCGTGGTGGTCGAGCCACGCGAGCGTGCGCTCCTGGATGCGCGGCCCGCACTTCGAGATCACCCACACGCGGCCGCCGAACGCGTCGACGAGCCGCGGCAGCACGTCGAACGCGCCGGCCGTGGCCGGGGACGCGAGCGCCTCGTCGAAGCTGCCGTCGAGGAACACGGTGTCCTGCAAGCCGTCGGCAGCGGCGGCGCCGTGGATGACCCTCCCGAAGTCGACGCCGAGCCGGGGTTGGCTGTTCTTGTTCACACCCCGAGGATCCCGGACTCAGCGCTTGAGGAGAACTATCGATCAGCACTCGATCTATAGTCTGACGTTATGGTGCCGACCGACGCGCTCGTGGCGTTCGCCGTGTTCGCCGACCACCTCAACTTCACGCGTGCCGCGGCGGAGCTGCACATCTCGCAGCCCGCCCTGCACGTGAAGGTGAGCAAGCTGGCCACGACCGTCGGGCGTCCGCTGTACCGGCGCGCCGGCCGCGCGCTGACGCTCACTCCGGAGGGCGATGCGGTCGCGCGGTTCGCCCGTGACCTGGACAAACGCATGTCCGCGTTCCTGGACGAGGTCCGAGGGACCGAGCGCGTGCGCCCGATGGCACTGGCCGCGGGCGAGGGCGCGTACCTGTACCTGCTCGGCGGCGCGATCCGCGCGTTCCGCCCGCTCAAGCTGATCAACTGCGACAGCACCCGCATGCTCGCCGCGGTCCGCACGGGCCGCGCAGACCTGGGTGTGGGCGTGCTGGAGGCGGTCCCGGACGATGTGACGGCCGTGCTGCTGGCGTCGTACCCGCAGACGCTGGTGCTGCCCGCGGCGCACCCGCTGGCCGAGCACGCGGAGCTGACCGTGCGCGACCTCGACGGCCTGTCGCTGGTGCTGCCGCCCGCGAGCCGCCCGCACCGCAAGACCGTGGAACGCGCGCTGCGGTCCTCGGAGGTGGACTGGACGCTAGCCATCGAGGCCGAGGGCTGGCCGCTGACACTGCACTTCGTCACCCTCGGCGTCGGACTGTCCATTGTGAACGGTTGCGTCCGCCCGCCTGCCGGGTTCACGAGCCGCCCGATCACCGATCTGCCACGGGTCCCGTACTACGCGGTCCACCTGCCCGCCCGCACGGACGACGCGCGGCTGGCGGAGCTGGTGACCGCGGTCCGCGAGTCCGTCAGCGCGGGCTGATTATGGTCGGGGTATGACCACGGAACGACTGCGCCGCCCCGGGCGGACGCGCACGCTGAGCCTCGGTGACACGACCCTCACGTTCGTGCCGGACGGCGTGGTGCAGCTCCCCGGTCTCGGCTGGCTGCCGAAGACCACGGACGAGACGTGGGCCGCCCACCCCGAGTACCTCGACGAGGGCGGCTACCTCACCGCGACCATCGGCGCGCTCCTGGTCTCCCGCGACGGCCGCCACCTGCTGATCGACGCGGGGGTCGGCAAGATCGACCTGCCTGCGGAGGTGAGCAGCAAGATCGGTGCCCTGGAAGGCGGTGCGCTGCTGGACAGCCTGGCCGGGCTGGGCCACCGGCCGTCCGACATCGAGGCCGTCGCGCTCACCCACGTGCACATCGACCACACCGGCTGGCTGACCGCGTTCACCGAGTCCACGGTCCTCGTCACCGAACCGGAGTGGGCACACCGCGTCCACTCCGGCGACACCGACCACGCGACCCTGGACGCCATCGCCCCTCGGGTCCGCACGGTGACCGACGGCGAGGAGGTCTTCCCCGGCGTGCGGGCGCTCCTGTCGCCGGGTCACACCGCGGGCCACGCCACGTACGCCATCACCGCGGGCGACCAGCGCGTACTCGCCTTCGGTGACGCCATGCACTCACCGGTGCAGGTGCTCGACCCGGACTGGGGTGCCGTGTCCGACCACGACAGCGCACAGGCGGCGGCCTACCGGCACCGGCTCGTCGAGGAACTCAGCACCCCGGACACGATCGGCTTCGGCGTCCACTTCGCCGACGTGCAGTTCGGCCGGGTCGTCGACGGAACGTGGCAGCCGATCGACTGAGAGGTTAACTGCTTAACCTTCGTTGCCGAGAATATTGCACTCGTCGAGCGCACTCCTGATGTCTACTACCTGCGTTTATCGCGGTAGCGCCTGAACGATGTGTCCGCCAGCGCGCCAATTCGCTCGTTCGCGCACTGCGATGCGCACTTGCTCGCCGGGTGCCGTCTCCCTACGGTCGCCCTCGTCATGACCGACGAGAACAGATCCCGGGGGAGCCACATGCAGCCGAACGACGACACCACGAACCCGCTGATGTCCGCGGCGGACATCAGGGACAGGACGGACGTGTCCCCCGCAGCCGTGTCCCGGTGGACGCGGCACCCCACCTTCCCGGAGCCGGCCACGACCAGCGGCGCCGTCCTGTACTGGTGGGACGAGGTGCGGTCGTGGCTCGCGACTCGCAGGATCCCGCGCACGGCGCGGCGACCGGGGGAAACATCGGAGACGACCTTCGCCGACCGGGCCGACCGCCTCCTCGGGACACGCACGCGAGAACAGCGGCCGACGGTACCCCGCACCGCGCCGCGGGCTGGTTCCGTCGACGTCGAGGGCCTGCTGGCCGCGCAGCTGCCGGGCCGGTTGTCCGCGACCGAGTTCCTCGACCTGGTCGCCTGCCTGATCCTGCTGCAGGAGCGTGCCCCTGCGCGATGGCGGTCCGTGCGGGACTACCAGCCGGTGGACCGCGGCGCGGCCGAGGGCAGGCGGCTGCTGGCGCGGATCGCACGGGAGACCGACACCACCCTGCGGGGCCTCGGCTACCGGCCGGGCATGTCGGCCACCGTCGGGAACATCGTGCCGGAGAACTACGACGACGTGAGCCAGGTCGTGCGGCGTGCGGACGGCCTCGGACCCGACGCGTTCCCGCTCCTGCTCGAGCGGTACGAACACGCAGCACCGGCGCGCACGATGCTGCACACGCCCGCCGCGGTGGCGCGGCTGATGGTCGACCTCGTCGCCGACCAGGTGGCCACGGCACCCGAGGTCGTGTACGACCCCTTCTGCCGCAGTGGCGAACTGCTCGCCGCGGCGGGCGCCCTCGGTGGGCACGGCACCGTCTTCCGGGGGACGGGCCCCAACGAGAACGCGTTGCGCCTCGCCGGCATCGTCATCGCCGCCAACGGCAGGAACGCCCGGCTGCATACGGCGTCGGCATCGCCACGGGACCGGCGAGCCCACGTGCGCGGCACCGCCGACGTGGTCCTCACGAACCCGCCTTTCAACATGACGAGCCAGGGAGTACGCGACGACGAGGACTGGCCGCTGGGCCCGCCGCCGAAGGGCAGGGACAACTTCGCCTGGCTGCAGTTCTGCTTCGAGGCGTTGCGGGAAGGCGGTCGCGCGGCGGTCGTGCTGCCGAACAGCGCGGGCGACTCCGAAAGCCCGGCGGAACGCGAGATCCGGCACCACCTGGTCGCCAGGGGTCACCTCGACTGCGTGCTGGCGCTGCCACCCGAACTGTTCGCGACGACGCGGGTACCCGTGACTGTCTGGTTCCTCCGCGCCGACGCGAGAAGCGGGGACGAGAACGGCGTCGTGTTCATCGACGCGAGCGGCATGGGCAGCCGAAACGCCCGAGGGCGGCGCACCATGACCGACGACGACCTGTGGTTGATCAGGGCCGCGTACGAGCACCGGCGTGGCGGCACCAGCGGCACCGCACCAGACGGTCTAAGCGCGTGGCTGCCCGCGAAGGCCATACACGACAACGACGACGCGCTGCTGCCGCGGCGCTACGTGGCGCGGCAGCAGAGCGACCGCGTCGACCTCCGGAGCGCGTTCACCGAACTGGAGACACGAGCCGACATCACGCGGCACGCCGACCACCAGGTCGCCGACACACAGCGGACGTACCTCGAGGCGCGGCCGGACCGGACGTCGTGGCAGACCCGGCGACTCCGCGACCTGTGTGGGATCCAGGCGGGTCCGTCGTCCACACATCTGCCGGCCGCGGCACTCGAACCGACGGGACCACTACCGGTGATCCACCCGAAACACCTGCGAGATCGCCGAGTCCGCACGCCAGGGAAAGGGGTTTCCGAGGAGCTGGCCCGGCGACTGCAGAAGTTCGCGGTGCGGGCAGGGGATGTCCTGTGCGTGCGGACAGGCACGATCGGCCCGACGGCCGTGGTGACCGAGCAGGAGGACGGGTGGCTGATCGCCCCGAACCTGCTCCGGCTGCGCCCCATCGACGCGCATCTGCGTCCCGACTACCTGGTGGCGTACCTGTCGCTGCCCCATGTGCAGCGCTGGCTGCACGAACGCGCTGGTAGCGCGGCGATCCCGTCGATCAGCAGCGCGGCGCTGGGTGATCTTCCGGTGGCGGTTCCACCAGTGGAGGAGCAGTGGCGCATCGGGTCCGCACTGGCCACTTTCGACGCGCAGCTCGCTGCCCACCGCGACCTCATCGAGGCCGCCACCACCGCCCGCACCGCACTCGGCGAACACCTGATGGCCCCGGACAACGGAAGGACCTCCCGATGAACACCTCGTCCGCCGCGTCGGCGGTCAGCCAGGTCGTGGCGTGGCTGCTGGTCGTCACCCTGTTGGCCATCGTCGCGGGCATGGCAGCCGCCTTGGTGAAGGTCAAGGAGGGGGCCTCGACCGGCTCCGTCGTCCGGTCTGCGGGAGTGGCCTTCGTGGGCACCATGACCATGTTCCTGGCGTTGATCCAGGTGGTGGCCATCCTCCTCTGATCATCCGGCGAGCCCGGCGAGGTGCCGGTCGAGCATGACCAGCGCCTCGCCGGACTCGAGGTTGCGCCGGAAGCATCCTTGGCCTGACACCAGGACTCGACAACGGCGCGCCCACCTCGTCATGTCTTGATGTCCGGGATGAGGTGGGCGGTGTAGCCGGCGGCCACAAGGCGGTCGTACGCGGCCTGCACCTCCTCCGGCATCGTCTGAGGGATCGCGTAGCCGCGTTCCGCGTGGAGCCGGATGCGCTGGGTGTCGCCGACCATGACGTTGATCATCCGGGGGACGTCGCCGATGCCCGCCGCGTAGGTGTCCAGATCGACCTGTTGGGACGTGCACACCACGTCGACCTCGGGCCACAGCTTGCGGCAGGTCGCGAACGCGCGACGCTCCTGGTACGGCCGCGAGACGAGCATGACCGACTTCGGCGTGATGCCCTCGGCCGCCAGCAGGTCACGCGTCAACGCCAGGTTCTGACCGGTGTTCCTGGCCTTCGGCTCCACCCGGATCGCCTCGTCGGGCACGCCCTCCGCGAGCGCACGTTCCCGGTAGTGCACAGCCTCACCCCGCGGAAACCGATCGACGGTCGTCGCCACGTTGGCACCGGTGAACACGATCAACGAGAAGAGACTCCGCTTGTACAACTCGGCGACCCGCACAGCGACACCGATGTCATGACTACCGAGCCCGACACCGACCTCCGCGTGCCGCAACTCATGCCCCAGCCGGTGATAGACCCACAAGGTCTCGACGTCATCGTGAACCGCCGCAGGAATCACGTCCGGCACGATGCCCTCCCTGACCAGCCTCACGGACCGCGGGCCCACGGCGACCAGCACCAACCACCACGCGCCAGCACCATGCACAACCGGACACGCACAACCGACTACGCACAAGGGACGACGCTGGGTCGGGACCGCCCGCACCGTGGGGCCTGCGGGGGTCGCCCCCGCAGAATAATGACGACCGACCCAGCGAGCTTGCGACAGCAAGCGAGCAGGGTCGGCCAGAGGTCGTGGGCCGCCTGGGGCTCGAACCCAGAACCTACGGTTTGATGATCAGCTTCGCCGGTCTCCTGCTGTCGCCTGCCGACGCCTCGCGCCACCTGCGATATTAACAATCGGGAACGGGCAATGTGGAGCGTCCACCGCGGTCATCTGTGGTTGTTTTCTGGGAGTAGACCAGGGGAACGATCTTGCACCTGTCCCTGGGGTGACCACCCACAAGGAGGGGGCTTCCTGCCATCCCGTCGACCTGGCGAAGCCCGATCGCACCGTGTCAAGGGGCCACCTCGTCACCAACCGCACCCTACCTCGGAAGCGGCCCCTTGACACGGTGCGATAGCCCTTGTGGAGGTCGACGGGATGGCAGGACGTCCCCCGACGAACCGCAGCGGGGCTATTTTCTCGACCATCCTGGAGACCTGCCCGCCCGGCGAGGGCATTTCAAGTTCACTGCGCCAAAGGCCGAGACACGAGTGCTCCGGGCCTCGCCAACGGGACCAGGATTCCGTCGACGCGATCAACCTTGACTGTCACCTCCGCCGCGGGGTAATCAGCTTCCGGGTCATGTGCCGGAATATTCGACATCGCGCGGAGTAGCGACGCCCGTGAGTGAATCAATTGGGCCAGGTCAATCTGGAACGGAAAGGGCTCCTGCGGGTCGAATATGAAACGCCCCGGGTTCCGATTGAGCACGTCAAGCGATATCGGCGTGTGATGCCGCACTTGGGAGCGACCCAACCTATGTGCATATATCGCAAATACTGGATCCAGGTGGATGTGCCAGTAGTGCACCAAGCCAGCTTCAAGGAAGAGTCGTGGGTACTGGTAGATATCCTTGTGGATTGAGTTCCATGACGGGGATACCACCTCGCCAACCAGGAGTACCTCGTCTAGCCGCAGAGGGCGTTTTGCGGTAGCGGCCTCCTCGCGGACGATGGCAAAGTCTGGCGAGCGACAATCGCCAGACGGCATTTTCAAATCAAAATCCGTCGCCGTTGCCCAACCTGACGGAATTTGACTGTCAAGCACATTCGCCATGTTGCGCGCAACGAGATTGTGCAGTGGTGAAGGTTTAGCCATGCTCCCCTGTCCCTATAACGACGAGATAACGCAGCGTACCCTACTCGACGCTCATCACGACGCTCCCCCGGCCCCATGCTCGACGGACGACGGCCGGACGTGACAGGCCACTCCACGCCGCGGCCTGCCCCCGTGGCGCTGGTTTGGCCCGCCTCCGGCCGACCGGCGCGCGCTGGGACCGGCGCCAGCCGCACGCCCAGCGCGCAATGCCGCGTCGGCCATGAGCACAGCGGGCCAGCGGGCGCCGACAGGCGCCCGCCTTGAACAAGTAGAGAAAGTCTGAACACAGCAGCGATCCGGCGCGAGTCCACGCAGGACTACGCGGCTGTGCGGACTGTCGGGCCATGTCCGAGTTGGATGGTCGCGTCTCGCTGGAAGCACGCGCCGGAGCCGGAGGGATGAGGGACGACTCGCACGAGTTCGAACCCACGGTCGGCGTAGTACTTCCACAACCCCGGATTCGAGCGCCACGCATCCAGCCTGATCCACTTACGGCCCGCTTCAACGGCACGACGTGCGGACCAATCGATGAGAGCGGAGCCGAGTTCGACGCCCTTCGCGGCCGGTTCGGTGATCATGCGGTGCAGATAGAACGCATCCGCAGGGCGGTCTTCCGGAGGCCACATCTCGGGATCGGCGTCCTGATCCAGGGTGATCGTCCCGACAATCGCACCAAACGAATCACTTGCGAGCCAACAGGTTCCGGCAGCAATGGCCGCATGGATGTTGTGCAGTTTCACCGGGTACTGCCACTGATCCAACCCGGCGCGTGCGAGAGCAGCAGCAGCCCTCACCCACATGTCGGCCACGACGTCCGCGGACGCTGCGGTTGCCCGTCTGACGGTCACTGTGCTCATCTGCGCTCGGTGGGCGTAGGTCAGGCTGCTTCGGGGATGAGGTGGGCGGTGTAGCCAGCGGCGACGAGACGTTCGTACGCGGCCTGCACCTCGTCCGGCATGTCCTGCGGGATGGCGTAGCCGTGTTCCGCGTGGAGCCGGATGCGCTGGGTGTCGCCGACCATGACGTTGATCATCCGGGGGATGTCGCCGATACCTGCCGCGTAGGTGTCGAGGTCGACCTGTTGCGACGTGCACACCACCTCAACCTCGGGCCACAGCTTGCGGCAGGTCGCGAACGCGCGGCGCTCCTGGTACGGGCGCGAGATGAGCATGACCGACTTCGGTGTGATGCCCTCGGCGGCCAGCAGGTCGCGCGTCAACGTCATGTTCTCGCCGGTGTTCCGGGCCTTCGGCTCGACTCGGATCGCCTCGTCGGGTACGCCTTCTTCTAGCGCACGTTCCCGGTAGTGCACAGCCTCGCCGCGCGGGAAGCGGTCGATGGTCGTCGGCGCGTTGGCACCACTGAACACCATCAGAGAGAAGAGGCTCCGCTTGTACAACTCGGCAGTCCGTACCGCGACACCAATGTCATGACTGCCGAGACCGATGCCGACCTTCGTATGCCGCAACTCATGGCCCAGCCGGTGATACATCCACAAGGTCTCCACGTCGTCGCGGATCAGTGCGGGGATGACGTCGATCACGGTTCCTCCTCTAACACGGAGGGTAACCGTCTGGCAAGGCTGAGACACGCAGATGTCCGGGTCCGGAACTTTAAGTGGTCTACGTGGCTAGTAACCTCGGTGCTGTACAGAACGGGCCGTGGAGAGGAGGTGGTGCAGGTGGATCGAGCGACATCACGCGGCGGCATGGGCTATCGCGCGATTGCGGACGCCCTTCGGGCTGAGATCGATACGGGGGACTTGGCTCCTGGCAGCAAGGTACCCAGCGAGAACGAGCTGATGAGCACTTACGGCGTGGAGCAGCCCACCGCTCGCCGCGCTCTCGAAGTGCTCAAGAACGAAGGCTTGATCGTGGCTCGCCGTGGAGCGGGCACGTTCGTTCGCGAGTTCCGCTTGTACCGTCGTCGCTCTCCCGCGCGCTTGGCTGAGTCAGGCTGGAACGCAGGCCGCTCGATCTGGCAGACCGACGACGCCAAACGGCCGACCAGCATCGATCACATAGAGATCGCCACGGTCGACGCACCTGACCACGTTGCGAGCGTTCTCGGCTTGCAGGACGGCGAAAAGGCAGTCGTACGTCGACGCAGGTACCTGGTCGATGACGTGCCGATCCAGTTCGCGACTTCGTACTACCCAGAGCCCATCGTGCGCGGCACACAGGTTGCCGAGAAGAACACCGGCGACGGTGGCGTGTACGCACGTCTAGCCGAACTCGGATGCAAGCCGGTCGACTTCCGTGAAGAGCTTCGGTCCAGGATGCCGCGTGAGGCAGAGGCGAAGCTGCTCGATCTCGCGCAAGGAACGCCAGTGATCCTGGTTGTCCGTACTGCTTACACGGCAGGCGGGCAAGCCGTCGAGGTCAATGAGATGGTGCTGGACTCCAGCTCCTACATACTTGAATACGGCTTCTCCTCCAGTTGACTAGGGAAGGGACCACGACACCTTTCCGAGCGCACGCAGATTCGCGTTTGCAACCTCTGTACAGAACTATCTTGCTTCGCGACCGTCCCACTGCTTCACTGGATGTAGTGAGTTCTGTACAGAAGGAGGTTGTGATGCTGCGGAACATCCCGGTGGAGCTGTCCGGCCACAAGGTGCTGGTGACGGAGGCTCCGACGGTGAAGACCCGTGAGGGCAAGGACGGTCAGCCGGAGGTCGTGACTGACCGGGACGGTGCGACTCAGTTCGTGGTGGTCCTGTTCGTGAAGCCGCGGCCGAACGCGTCCGGCTACGCGGGTAAGGGTGCGGAGATCAAGTGCACGCTGGAGACGGATCCGGGCGACGAGGTGACTGACGGTGACCTCGTCGAGCTGGTGAACCCGCGGGTGTCGCACTGGGAGAACGAGCTGGACGGCCGGATGATGTCCGGCCTTGCGTGGCGCGCGACCGCAATCAAGCCGGTCGCCTGAAACTTCCCGTCGAATAGCTAATTCGAGCGAATTCCTTTAAGCCGTTTTTCTGGGCTGTCTGTTCTTTGTCAATTTCACAGTGGGCCGATCTATGCCTTCTTCCGGCGCTGCAAGACGTGTCGGGAGAGGAAGGGTTTCGTTTGTTCCCGCGCTGGTCGTTGCGACTGGTGCGGGGGCATTCGTGGCGCTTTCTGTTGGCAGGTAGGGAGGTTGGTGGTGACACGGAGAGTCCGGCCGGTGGTGGTACGGCAGCGGATCACGGAACGGCTGGAGCGTGAGCGGGCGCGGATGGAGTCGTGCCCGGATGAGGAGTTGCTGGTGTCGCCGGTGTGGCGGCAGGGCTATCTGGCGGGTTTGCGGATCGCACGGGTAATCGTGCGGGAAGGCGGGGAATGATGCGCGAGATCGAACGCATTATCGAGGCGGCGAACGCGGCGTATCGGGAGTTCGTGGCGGCAGAGCCGGATCGGGAAGTGCGGGACGTGGTGCGGAACGCGGTCCGGTTCCTGGCGGTGGATCTAACGGCTGCGGCGAAGTTCGCGGCCTCGACGACGGACCCGTCGATACGGAGGGTGGCGTAGATGCAGATCGATGCGGTGAACCGGAAGGCGCGGCAGAAGTACGCGTCGTTCGTGTCCGCGATGGACATGGTCCGTGAGGCGCTGGACAACCTGACCCCGGTGATCGCGAAGGTGCGCAAGCCCTCGGGGAGTTCGGGGTGGACGGTGCCGACGCGGGAGGAGCTGGCCGGGCTGAAGCGGACCGCGACGGAGGAGCTGGAGCGGTTGCGGGCGAAGTCGAAGAAGTACGAGGCGGAGCTGGTCTCGCGGGAGTGGAGGCTCTGATGGCGCATCAGGTGGACCGGGCTCTGGATGACCTGGGCAACGCGATGGCGATGCTGCGGCAGGCGATGCGCGGTGTTCCGGCGCGACGGCAGGCGTTCAAGGCCAACCACGACCGGATGGCGCGGGAGATGGCACGTCTGACGGTGGCGGTGACGGACGCGCGGTCGGTGATCGAGCCGGAGAAGAAGCGGCGCAAGCGCTAGCCGGACAACACAGAACGGGCAGGGATCGGCCCCGATCACTCACGGGTGATCGGGGCCTTCTGCTGCCCGCGGAATGGGAGGTGAACGGATCGTGGGCAAGGCAAGCCGCGGGAACGCGGGCAAGCAGGAGTCGACGCGTCGGCCGGGTGCGGAGTGGCGTGCGGCGTTGTGGGCGGTGCGGCATCCGGGGAGTCTGCTGGTGCCGGGCGCGCTCGGCTGGGGCTGCGCGGAGCTGGGGCCGGTGACCATGGGTGTCGGGGCCGGGGCGGCGGCTGCGGCGGCTGGCGCATGGTACCGGGGGCACCCGGACAGCTTCGACCGGGTCGTCACGCCGCGGGTGCGGTCGGCGCGGCGTCGGTGGTGGACCTACCGGGGTGGCCGGTGGCGCAAGGCCATGCAGGACTGCGAGCTGTTCACCACTCACCGCAAGACCGGCGCGGATCACTTCCCGCGTGTGGTGAAGGTGCGGGCGCACTCGCCGACCGTGGACACGGTGTGGGTGGAGCTGGCCCGCGGTCAGTCGGCCCGGTCCTTCACCGACCGGGTGGAGGAGCTGTGCTCGGCGCTGAACGTGGAGCGCATCGGGATCGAGAAGGTCAAGCCGCGGGTGGTCGGGCTGGTGGTGCAGCACGCGGAGCCGTTCACGGAGGTCATCGATGCGCCGGAGATGCCGGCGGATTCCGATGCGGTGGACCTGTCCTCGATCTACCTCGGGGACGACGAGTTCGGCGGCGACTGGCGTGAGTCCCTGAACGGGAACCACTGGTTCGTCGCGGGTGCGACTGGTGCGGGGAAGAACAGCATCGGATGGTCTCTGCTGCGCACCCTCGCTCCGCTGATCCGGGACGGGCTGGTGCGGCTGTGGGTCTGCGACCCCAAGCAGATGGAGTTCGCCAAGCTCGCGCCGATCGCTCACCGCTACGCGGCCACCGATGAGGACTGCGCCGACCTGATCGCCGACTACGTCGACGACCTCAAGACCGCACAGCAGGATCTCGGCGGCAAGGGCAAGCGCACCCTCACAGTCTCGGTGGAAACGCCGGTCAACCTCCTGATCCTCGACGAGATGGGCGCACTGCTCGCTTACGGCGACTATGCCCGGGACAACCGCCGCAACCTGGCGGTGGTCGGGTCGCAGGGCCGTTCCTCGGGTCACCACATGGTCGGGTTCGTCCAGGAGCCCACCAAGGACACGGTGCCGGTGCGGGACCTGTTCACCGTGCGGGTGTGCCTGCGGCTGACCGCGGCCGGGCAGGTCGACGGCGTGCTTGGGGAAGACGCCCGGCTGCGGGGAGCACTCGCCGACGAGATCCCGAACGTGCCGGAGACCGCGGGCATCGGCTACGTCGTCCGTCCACGTACGCGGGTCCCGATGCGGGTGCGCGCGGCCTATGTCGACGACCGCGAGATCGATCAGCTCGTCAACTTCGTCCGCACCACCACACCGAGTGGGCGGGCCAACCTGGAAGTGGTGGCCTGACATGAACATCGTGGCAACCCTCGTACGGCTCGTGATCGGTGGCGGACTGGCCGCGGTCACCTTCGCCCAGATGGGAATCTCGCCCACGGCGCTGCTCGTGGTCGCGTTCCTGGTGACCGTGGCGTGGTCACGGCTCTCCCGGCAAGGGGTGGCGTGATGTTGCGCGCCACAGGACGGATGTTCGGGACGTGGCTGCGGGTCACGCTCCTGCTCGGGCTCGCGGTGATCGTGGTCGGCTGGATCTGGGGCTTTGGCACCGGCCCGTTCGTCGTGGCTGTGGTCGTCGCGATCGCGGTCGAGCTGCTCGCGCTGCGCGGCCTGGCCCGTGAGTGGGTGTTCGAAGCCCGCGGCCACTGGTGGTGGCTGTGATGACCGACCAGCTCGGACTGTTCGGCACCAACCCCGAACCAACACCCTCCAGCACGGCACCGGCCCGACAACGGCGGTCCCGCTCGACGGGCACCCCCGCGGTCGCTGCCGACGTTCTCGCCGACGTGCACCACGGCCGGTACGGGCTGCTCGACGACGGAGACCGGTACGTGGTGTTCGAGGACGACACCCGCGTCCGGCTCGCGGCTGAGGAGAACGTGCTGGCTTCGCTCGCGGCAGGCGGCTACGTGGAACGTCGCCCGATCCGCGACACCGTGTCCTGTCGGCACGGCGCCATCCGCCGCCCGGTGACGCCGTTGCGGCTCACCAAACGCGGCCACGCCCTGATGAACCGGTGGGGCGCGCTCGCCTCCTACCGCACTCACTCCGGAAAGGACTGACACATGTCCGCGATCGATACAGCGGCGTCCCGGTACGACGACGCGCTACACCGCCTCGACGAGGTCATCAAGGTCATTGAGGACATCCCCGTCAACGGCCTCCCCGGCGCGCACTCCCGCATGGCGGTCCGGCTGCTGGCTGAGGCCTACGACCTGTGGCGCGGCATCAGCGCTGCCCGTGACTCGCTCACGTGGGGATGAGCGCATGAAGATCACCAACGACGGGGCGGTGATGACCTGCGCGGCCGGTCACTCCGCCCGTGCCGTCGACGACCAGCGGCCGTACGGGGAATGGCGGGTGTCGTGGCTGCCGGACCGCACCGTCACACGCAACCAGGCGGTGACCGCGCTCGTGCTCGCGGCGTGCGTCACCGACGGCGCTACCGGCCCGGCACACCAGCACTGGCCACACGTGCAGGGCTGGGCCGCCGAACTCGGCCTCACCGCACCGGACGCGGTCACCGCCATCCACCTGGCCTCCACCTACTGACACGAGAAAGGAGAACGCGCCATGCGCGGCAAACTCGCCGACGTGATCCGGATCGGCGTCGCGGTCGTCCTCGGCGGGATCGGCGCGGCAGCCGGGTTCACCCACACCCACGACTGGGCCGTCTCACACGGCCAAACCGGCTGGCTCGCGTGGGCGACCGCGGTGGTCATCGAGGGCATGGCGGTAGTGGCCGGGTTCGAGATCCACCACGACCGCGCCGCGGGCCACTCGTTCAAGTTCCCGGCTGCGGTGCTGGTGTTCGGGGTCCTGGTCCAGATGACCGCTCAGGTCGCTGAGGCCGAACCGTCTCCGGCCGGGTGGCTGGTCGCTGCGATGCCCGCGCTCGGCTTCCTCGCGGTCGTGAAGCTCCTCATGCGCCACACACCCACCGAACCACCCGCGCCTGCTGAGGCGACCGACGCGGCCAAACCAGCGCAGGAAGCATCGACGGCCGTTCCTCGAGTGCGGCTGCCTGCCGACATCACGGCTCGTATCGACGCCGCGGTGACTGCGGCACGGGATGAGGGCCGCGAACCCTCGATCGAGGACATCCAGCGCGTTGCCCGGGTGCCGGCGGATTTGGCGCGGCGTGTGCTCGCCAATCGCCCGGCGACCAACGGGCACTCGCTGCACGACTGACCCCGCACTCCCATCAGGCGGGGCGCGGCCACACCGGCTGTGTCCCGCCTCCTGGTTGTGCCCAACGAACTTGGAGGTGATCCGCATGTGGACGGTCGACGACCGCATCCGTGAACGACTGCGAGCCGCGGACTACGGCGACTGGCGTGCCCGGGTCGAGGCCATCGGCGGCTGCGCCAAGCCGATCCGGCTCGCCGGAGGCTCGACGCTCATGCACGCCCCGACCGGTGAGGTGGTCGACGAGTACGGCGGCACCGCGTGGGTGCCCTGCGGGAACCGGCGCGCCGGGGTGTGCCCGACCTGCTCGGACCGCTACGCCGCCGACGCGTTCCACCTCATCCGCGCCGGGCTCTCCGGTGGCTCGAAAGGCGTACCGGAGTCGGTCACCGACCGGCCTCGCGCGTTTGTCACCCTCACGCCGCCTTCGTTCGGTCAGGTGCACAACCGGGCGTTCTCCAGTGCCGGGCGGCCGTTGCGGTGCCCGTGCGGGGAACGGCACCACGAGCACGACCCGCGGATCGGCGGGCCGCTCGACGCCGACGGGTACGACTACGTCGGCGCGGTGCTCTGGCAGGCACACACCGGCGTCCTGTGGCACCGGTTCGTCACCCGCCTCCGGCGCGAGATCGCCAAGCGTGCCGGGATTCGGGTCCGGGACTTCAAACACGTCGCCCGCGTCTCGTACGGCAAGGTCGCCGAGTACCAGCGTCGCGGGCTCGTCCACTTCCACGCTGTCGTGCGCCTCGACGGTCCTGACGGCGCGATCAGCCTGCCGCCCGGGTGGGCTACGGCCGAACTGCTCGACGAAGCGGTACGGGCTGCTGCTGGCGCGATCGCGGTCAAGACCAACCGGCCGGACGGGGCTGCGCTCACCCTCGCCTGGGGCGGACAAGTCGACATTCGCCCGATCCGACGCACGTCCGATGTGGAGGACGACGACGGGCAGATCAGCGAACAACGGCTCTCCGGCTACATCGCCAAGTACGCCACCAAGGGCACCGGCAAGACCGAAGCCGCCGACCGTCCGGTCAGGTCGCAACTGGACATTGACCACCTGCGGATCTCCGACCACCACCGTCGCATGATCCAAACCGCCTGGGACCTCGGGGAGCTGGAGTCCTACGAGGACCTGAACCTGCGCCGCTGGGCGCACATGCTCGGGTTCCGCGGCCACTTCCTCACCAAGTCCCGCGCCTACTCCACCACGTTCAAGACCCTCCGCGGTGACCGCCAGGCGCACCGCCTCACCGAACGGCTGACCGCGCTCGGCATCCCGCCCGAGGACTTCGACGACATCACCGTGATCAACGACTGGGAGTTCACCGGCACCGGCTACGCCGACGATGCAGAACGCGAACTCGCCGCCGCCATCGCTGACCGGACACGGCAAGCACGGCTCAGCAAGCACCGACAAGAACAGGAACCAGCAGCATGAACGCACCGAAGCTGTGGGGCATCAAGGACGTCGCCGAATACCTCGGCATCCCCGAACAGACCCTCTACCAGTGGCGCACCAAGGGCTACGGGCCTCCCGGACGCCGTGTCGGCAAGTACGTCCGCTACCGCGCGGCCGATGTGATCGAGTGGTTCGAGAAGCTTCCTGCGGAGGTGGCCTGATGCCTCGTCCGCCGCTTCCGGTGGGCACGCACGGCAAGATCACGACGTACGAGGTCGAGCCGGGCAAGTTCCGGGCTCGGTGCGGCTACCGGCACTACGACGGCAAGGTCTACCCCGTCGAGCGCTACGGCGCGTCTCGGCCGCACGCGGAACGGCGGCTGAAGGAAGCCATCCGGGACTGGCGCGCTCCCGTGGCGGCAGGCGAGTTCGGGCCGAACAGCCGGTTCCGCGAGATCGCGATGGGGTGGCTGGCCTATTACGAGCGGGACGCCGACCGCGGGTTCAACTCGTGGGGCTCGGTCGACACGTACAAGAACAGGCTGACGACGATCGTGCTGCCGGACATCGGCGAGCTGCGGGCGCACGAGATCGAGGCGTCGCCGGTGGTGCTCGACCGGGTGTGCCAGACGACGCGGGACCGAACGAGCGCCAGCACGGCCAAGATCGTGAAGTCGGTGATCCGGAACGTGTGCCTGTTCGGTGTGCGGGCTGGGGCGTTCGAGACCAACCCGGCGCGGGACATCGGGCGGATCGAGTCCAAGAAGGCGCGGAACCGGCCTGCCAAGCCGCGGGCCATGACCGCCGACGAGGTGTTCGACCTGCTCGGCAAGCTCGACGCCGACGAGGCCGCGGTGGCCGCCGACCTGCCGGACCTCGTGCGGCTGTTCCTCGCCACCGGTGAGCGGACCGGCGAGGCGCTGGCGGCCGACTGGGAGGACTTCGACGCCGACGCCAAGCAGCTCACCATGGCGGGCAACGTCATCCGGGCCACCGGGAAGGGCCGGATCATCAACCGCGGCAAGACCGACAACGCGGTCCGGCCGGTGCCGCTCGCCGACTGGTGCGTGCGCATGCTCGTCCACCGGCACGACGCCCTCGGCCGACCGGCGGAAGGGCCGATCTTCCCCAGCTCGACCGGCACCATCCGTGAGGCCAGCAACGTCCGGAACCGGGCGTGGAACCCGTTCAAGCAGCGCGCCGGGTACGAGTGGGTCACCTTCCGCACGTTCCGCAAGACCGTGGCCACCCTGCTCGACGCCGCAGGGCTCACCGCGCGCCAGATCGCCGACATCCTCGGCCACGCGCACCCGTCGATGACGCAGGACGTGTACATGGGCCGCGGCGCGGTCAGCCGGGACGGCGCGGACGCCCTGCATGCCGCCCTCGGTCAGGAGTAAACCGGGGGTTTTCTGGGGGCGCGATCATGGACCGTGGGTGAAGGGCCTTCATGACCAGGCCGTTTGGTGGGCCGCCTGGGGCTCGAACCCAGAACCTACGGATTAAAAGTCCGCAGCTCTACCAATTGAGCTAACGGCCCGTGTGGTCATGCTACCGAGCGGGTCGGCGGCCGGGCGTCAGGGTTATCGGAAGATCGCCTGGCCTGGGGTCAGGACGTTGTTCGGGTCGTGGCGGCGTTTGGCGGTGCGGAAGGCGGGCCACTCGTCGCCGTAGTGGGTGTGCCAGTCAGCTTCGGTCATGGGGATGGCGCCGACCGGGTAGTGGGTGCCGCCCACCGCCACGACCCGGTCGTACTGGGACCTGTTCACCGCGATCAGGCGCTGGGTCTCCGCGTCGTTCGGGGGGCTCACCGCGCGGAGCAGGGCCAGCAGGAACACGACGGGGCTGTCGGGGAGGCGGACGAACGGCTGGCGGATCAGGTCCCTGGCCACGGGGTACAGGAGGACGACCCCGCCCGCGTCGGCCGGGGTGGTCTCCGCGAGGACCTCCGTGACGTACTCGTCCGTCGCCTCGGAGGGGATGAAGACGTTGATCCACGGGCCGGGCAGGCGGAGTGCCATCAGCTGCTGGACCAGGTCGTAGATCCGGTTCAGCCAGTCGAAGTACGGCATGTCCGTGATCTCGGTGGACGCCGGGGCCAGGTCCGCGGTCAGGGCCTCGTCGTCCGGTTCGGCAGGCGGCGTGTAGTACATGACGCCTTCCAGCATGTACGACCAGCCGGTCTCGGTCGGGGTGAGCTGGCCTTCGAGGTAGCTGAAGCGGCGGTCGGCGAGGGCCGTGCGCTGGGCGGCGGTCATGGACGCCAGGTCCGGGTAGAACAGGTGGTACACGCGTGCGGTCGTGGCGGCCGGGATCAGGCGGACCGTGGCCCTGGCGATCACCGCGAACTGGCCAAGGCCGCCGAGGACGGCGTGGAAGAGATCCGGCCGGATGGCCGGGGAGCAGCGCACGATGTCGCCGGTGCCCGTGACCACCTCGAGCGCCAGCACGTTGTCGACCAGCATGCCGTGGTGGGAGGTGGCGCCGCCGATGCCGCCCAGCGACAGGGTGCCGCCGATCGAGAGACCCAGGTAGTCCGTCGCGACCGGCGGGGTCTGGCCTGCCGCCAGCGTGGCCTTGATCAGGTCCAGCCACTGCACGCCCGCGTCGACCACGGCCTGGCCGGTGCCGATGCGGTGGATGGTCGCCAGGGTGCGCGAGTCGATGACGATGCCGCCGCCCGCCTGCGCCTGGCCGAACGTGGAGTGGCCCTGGCCTCTCGCCGCGACCTTCAGGCCGTGCTGGTTCGCGAACCTGATGACCGTGGCGATGTCGCGGACCGAACCGGGGCGCAGCACGGCGATCGGCTTGCGGTGCACGATGTGGCCGTAGTCGTCGGCGGCCTCGGTGCGGGACTCCTCGTCGACGACCAGTTCGCCGTCGAGGCCCGGCACGCGGATGGCGTCCTCGGTGTCCGCGTCGGCGGCGGTCAGCCAGCCGAGGCCGGCCGGGTCGAACGCGACGACCGTCGCGGCTGCGGTGGCGGTGGCGCCGGCCAGTACGGCCCGGCGGCTGATCTGCAACTTGCGCACGCGCGGCACCCTAACCCAGAAACGACCATGGACATTCACCCGTTTGCCGGATGGACCCGTACTTCTCGGCGCTGATCCACAGTGGTCCGAACCAGGGTGTGAGGTTTCGCCGGCTCGCGCGTTTTACCCAGTGAGAAGCGAGTTCGGGAGGGCGCTATGGGCAGGGACCT
This sequence comes from Actinophytocola algeriensis, assembly GCF_014203735.1. GTDB lineage: Bacteria > Actinomycetota > Actinomycetes > Mycobacteriales > Pseudonocardiaceae > Actinophytocola > Actinophytocola algeriensis. The sequence continues at coordinate 88,575 of NZ_JACHJQ010000003.1, forward strand.
GGTGGGCACGGCGGACGAGACCTTCGCGGACATGGTGCAGCGGTGGCGGCACATGGCGAACCTGACACAGGAGGGGCTCGCCGCGCGGTCGGGCCTGTCCCCACGCAGTATCCAGAACCTGGAGCGGGGCCGCGTCGGCAGACCGCGGCGCGCGTCGGTGCGCCTGCTCGCCGACGCGCTCGGCCTGACCGGCGCCGACCGCGCCGCGTTCGTGCACGCCGCCCGCATCGGCACGCCGACCCCGATCACCGCGTGGCGCGGGGGCACCGACAGCGGCGAGGTGACCGCGGCCGACAACCTGCGTCAGCTGGTCGCGCAGGCACGACGTACCGGCTCGCAACCCGTTGACCTGCGCGGACTTCCGCACACCGCCGCGCCGGACGTCGTGCTCGAGCGGCTGCTGACCGCGCTCGGCATCCACGAGGCCGACGCGGTGACCGACGCCGTGGCCGTCTGAACGATCACGGGCCCGCGGGCGCGCCGGTGTCCTCGAACACGTTGCCCGACCACCGGTAGTCGGCGGCAGACGGGTGCCACCCGGTGCTGGGGGCACCGCCGAGGAACCGGTTGGCCAGCACGTGGATGCCCGCCGACCCCGGCCCGGTCGGTGCGTTCACCTGGGTGAGCAGGCTGTCCTGGACGGTCACGTTCCTGATCGGACCGTCCAGGTCGGACATCGACACGCGGCCCACCACGTTGTGGCGCAGCACAACCCCGCTGGCACCGGCCGACACCCGCACGTCCGACTCGGCGAAGTAGCTGTCGTACACCTCGGCGCCGCTCGTGAGCACCGCGCCGGAGTCGACCGTGCTGCGCCGCACGACGAGCCCGCTCGCGCGCTGTGTGAGCGCTGCGCCACCGACGAACTCACTGTCCACAACGGTCAGGTCGCCGGCGAGCTGCACAAGCGCGGGCACGCCGGACGGGGCGACGACGACCACGCGGCGCAGCGTCACGCCCGGCGCCTCGACGATCACCGCGCCGCTGACGCGCAGGTCCTCGACCACCTGCCCGGCGGTCGTGATGCGCAGGTCGCCCTGGTGGTCGCGCAGCGTCGCGCCCCTCGGGACGCCGGTGTTCGAGACGGCGGGGTCGCCGGTCAGCGGGCCCCAGGACGGCTCGGGACCGGCCGGGGTGCCCGGCGGCGTGGTCGACGTCCCGGAGGTGTCCGGTTCGGATGTCGGTGAGCTGCTCGTCTTACCCGGGCCGTCGATGATCATCGTGGGGTCGGTGGGCGGCGCGTCGGTGAGGAGCCTGCTCATGACGACCGCACCGCCGAGGCCCACGACCGCGATCACCGCGGCCGCGGTGGCCAGTGAGTGCCTCTTCCTGGGGCGGGGCCGCAGCTGGGTGACGACACCGCCCTCGTCGGACCCGTGTTCCTCCACGTGCACGTCGGCGATGCGTTCACGCCACTCGTCCAGTCCGGGCGGCGCCTCGATCTCGGCGAAGAGTGTCCGCAGCTCCTTCTCGTCGATCTCTCTGCTCACGGCTCCCCCTCGCAGGCTCGAGGATGCCGCGCGCGGTCGCCCCGCGCGTTCCGGTTCGTTCCGCGGGCTCCGCTCACAACGACACCCCCAGGTGCCGCTGGAGCCGGGCGAGTGCCCGTTTGCACGCCATCGTCGCCGCGTGGTCGGACAGGCCGACGACCGCGCCGACCTCGGCGTACGTGAGGCCCGCCGCGATCCGCAGGCCGAGGATCGTGCGGTCCTTGTCGGAGAGGTGGGCCATGGCGGCGAGTGCCTGGCGCACCTCGTCCCGCATCACGACCTCTCCTTCCACGTTGACCTTCGGGTCGGCCTCCGTCACGCCGCCGAAGAAACGCGCCACCAGCGCCGACCGCCTGGAGTGCTTGCGCCGGTGGTCGATCACGGCGTTGCGCGCGATGCGCAACAGCCAGGCCGGCTCGGCCTCCAGTGGCACGTCGGCGCCCGCGTAGGCGTGGAACGCCGCGGCGAACACGTCCGCCGCCAGGTCCTCCGCGTCGCCCCGGTTGCTCACCTGCGAGAGGCAGTACCGGAACACGCGCGCTGCGTGGTCGCGGTACACCTGCTCGAACGACCTCGTCCGGGTCTCGGTCGTCCCGCGCTCCGAGTCCGGCTCAGCCGTGTCATCAGGGAGAACGCGTGAGCTCACGAGATCTCACACCCCAATTCCCCAGTCATGTGAAAACTGCTGCAGCCTAGCAACGCGGACCAGGCGAAATCGACGCTCAAACCGTTATCAACCCGGGTGTAACGGAGCGCGGTACGCGGACGTCGCCGGACGGGCCGACCCCGGCGGAGCCGCCCGGACAGGCCTGGATCCCCCGGCTCGACGGCACCGCCTCGGGTGTTTCGTCCTGGGCCGAATCCTTTGCGCGCCAACGGTTCTCCGGAAGAATTCGACCCATGGCGACATTCGATCCGCGCCTGTACGGGGCGCGCTGGGCGGAGAACTACGACGAGTGGCACAAGGGCCTGATGGACGACGAGGGCGCGGTGGCGGCGCTGGCCGGCTTCGCGTCCGACGGGCCCGCGCTGGAGTTCGGGGTGGGGACGGGACGGCTCGCGGTCCCGCTGGCCGAGCGCGGTGTCGACGTGACCGGGGTGGACATCTCGCCGGAGATGCTGGCGAAGCTGACGGAGAAGTCGGCCGCGGTGACGGTGGTCGAGGCCGACATGGCGACGGTGTCGCTGGAGCGCGAGTTCGCGGTCGCGTTCATCGCCTTCAACTCGATCTTCATCCTCGAGACGCAGGAGGAACAGGTCGAACTGTTCCGCAACGCGGCACGGCACCTGCGGCCGGGCGGGCGGTTCGTGCTCGAGACCGTGGTGGTGAAGCCGCCATCGCAGGACCAGGGGAAGCTCTCGGTGGTGAAGGTGGAGGCCGACCAGGTCACGCTCTCCGGCGGCACCACCGATCCGGTGACCGGCAACTACACCGGCACGTGGATGATCATCGGCACGGAGGGCACCCGGTTCTACCCGATGGGGGGCCGCACCGTCACCCACCACGAGATGGACCTCATGGCCCAGCTGGCGGGCCTGGAGCGTGAAGACCGCTGGGGTGACTGGAAAGGCACGCCGTTCGGCCCGAAGTCCGAGCTGCACGTGTCGGTCTACCGCAAGCCCTGACACACGAACGTGGCCCGCGTCTGCACCGCGGGCCACGTTCGTGTGTCAGTACGTCAGGGCAGGACCGTGATCCGGTCCGCCGCCGGAGGCGCGATGCCCGGGTTCGCGGCCAGGTACGCCGTGAACGCGTCCAGGTCGACCGGGCCACCCGCGATGTCGGTGCCGTTCGCGAACTCGGCGAACCCGTCACCGCCCGCGGCGAGGAAGTTGTTCACCGACACGCGGTAGGTGGCGTCGTCGGTGACCGGCTCACCCGCGACGGTGATGTCCGAGACCTTCGACCCGACCGCCGCGGACCGCGACCACGAGTAGTGCAACGTCGACGAGATCTGCAGGATCCGCACCTGGACCGAGCCGTCCGGCTGCGGCTGCCACTGCTGCTCCAGCACGGTCTTCAGCTGCGCACCGGTCAGCGTCATCGTCTGCATGATGTTGCTGAACGGCTGCACCGCGAACGCCTCGCCGTAGGTGACGACCCCGTCGCCCTCGCCCGCCGAGGAACCCGCGTAGGTGAGGTCGGTGCGGATGCCGCCGGGGTTGGTGATCGCGAGCTGCGCGTCGTTCGACTCGGTCGCACTGAGCTGCGCGTCGGCGATCACGTCGCCGAGCGGGGACTCACCGGACGCGGGCGCCGCGCGCACCAGGTCCGCGGTGATCGTGCCGACCTGCTCGTTCGCGATCGGCGCCGCCTTCGTCTTGGCCTCGTCGACCAGCGCGGCCACCTTCGGGTCCGGCGTGACGGTCCTGGTGACGATCTCGTTGTGCGCCTTGGTCGACTCCCGCACGACGTCCCGCGTCCGCTTGTCGATCTTCAGGTCCACCACGGAAAGCAGCCTGCCGAACGACGCGCCCTGGATGAGCGTGCGCGGCTTGCCCGCCGGGTCGGTGACCGTGCAGTTGTACTGCTGGTGGCTGTGGCCGGTGAACACGACGTCGACCGACGGCGACGCGGCCCGCGCGATCTCGGTGGCCGCGCCGGGCACCGTCTTGCAGTCGTCCGGGCCGCCGCCCTCGGTGTTGTCGCCCTGGTGGACGAGCACGACCTGCGTCTTGATGCCCAGCAGGTCCAGGAACCGCGACGACTTGTCGATCGCCTCGACCTCGTCGCCGAACTCCAGGCCCTCGACGGCCTCCGGCGTGACGACGAGCGGCAGGTCCTTCAGCGTGACACCGATGATGCCGATGGGCACGCCACCGGAAACCGTGACGGTGAACGGCAGCGCGGCGTTGACGCCGTTGTCGAAGAAGACGTTGCCGCCGAGGATCGGGAACTTCGCACCCGGGTAGCTGTCGCGGAACTGGCAGCCGTCGGTGGGGTGGCAGCCGCCGAGCTGCATGCGCAGCAGTTCCTGGTAGCCCTCGTCCAGCTCGTGGTTGCCGATCGTCGAGGCCCGCACGCCGAGCTCGTTGAGCAGCGCCATGGTCGGCTCGTCGTGGAACAGGGCGGAGTCGAGCGGTGACGCACCGACGTTGTCACCCGCCGACAACACGACGGAGTTCCTGACCTCGCCGCGCAACCGCTTGACGTGCGTGGCCAGGTAGGCGGCACCGCCCGCGTCGACCGTGGAGCCGTCGGGCAGCGTGACCCGGCCCGACGAGCCGGCCGGCGGCTGCAGGTTGCCGTGGAAGTCGTTGAACGTGATGAGCCGGACGTCCGTGGTGGAGCTCGGCGCGGCGGCCACCGGCGCGGCGGCCAGTCCGGCGCACGTGAGCGCCACCGCCCCCGCGACGGTCAGCTTGGTGAGTGCCCTCATGATCCTCCGTCCAGGCGCCCGATGTCCCCGTCGGGCGCGTGCGGTGGGCAGTCTGCACAAAGCAGCCGGTGTTTGCCAGCCCCGAAGGGAGGAGGATCTAACCTGGTGGATGTGACCGCGACTGCAGAAGACCCGCGCTGGCTGGACGACGGCGAGATGCGGGCCTGGCGCGCGTACGTGATCGCCAGTGAACTGTTGCGGAAGCAACTCAACCGGGAGCTGCAGGACCGCCACGGGCTGGCCCTCGCGGACTACGAGGTACTGGTCCGACTGTCCGAACAAGACGGTGGGCAGATGCGGATGGCGCAGCTGGCCGGTGAGGTCGCGTCGTCGAAGAGCAGGCTCTCCCACCAGATCGGCCGCATGGAGACCGCGGGCCTGGTGCGGCGGGTCGAATGCGGCGACGACGCGCGCGGCGTGTTCGCCGAGATCACCGAGGCCGGCCGCGCCCGGCTACGGGAGACCGCGCCGACGCACGTGGCCGGCGTGCGTGCCCACCTGGTCGACCTGCTGACGGCAGGCGACCAGACGGCACTGGCCGAGATCTTCGAACGCGTGCTGGACCACCTGGGACACCCGGAGCACTAGTCCGCCTCCCCGGGCTTAGAAGTGACTTCGCACAAAGATCCAAGCGGCCTGTCCCCGTCGTCCGGGTATCGCGGGCCGTCGGCATCGCGGCCGGTCCCGGGAGGTCAGGACCGGCCGCTCTCCGTCACCGCGTGACCTGCGTTTCGGCCAGGCCGGTCAGCGCGCTCGGCAGCGCACCCTGGTGCAGGACGCCGAGGCGCTGGGTGGCGCGGGTGAGCGCGACGTACAGCTCGGCCGCGCCGCGCGGGCCGTCGGCGAGGATGCGTTCCGGGTCGACGACCAGGACGGCGTCGAACTCCAGGCCCTTCGTCTCCGACGCGGTCACCGTGCCCGGCACTCCGGGCGGTCCGATCACGACACTGGTGCCTTCGCGATCCGCCTCGTCCCGCACGAACTCCTCGATGGCCGCGGGCAGTTCGTCCTCGGTGACCTTCCGCGCCCACGGTGCGACACCGTTCGCGCGGACCGACTCCGGCGGCTGGACGTCCGGGGCGAACTCGGCGAGCAGCGCGGCCGCGACGGACATGATCTCCGCCGGGGTGCGGTAGTTCACGGTCAGCGACCGGTACACCCAGCGACCCGGCACGTACCGCTCCAGCATCTGACCCCACGAGGTCGCGCCCGCCGGTGACCGCCGCTGGGCCAGGTCCCCGACCACCGTGAACGACCGGCCGGGGCAGCGCCGCATCAGCACCCGCCAGTCCATTTCGGACAGTTCCTGCGCCTCGTCGACCACGACGTGCCGGTAGGTCCAGTCCCGGTCCGCGGCGGCGCGTTCCGCGAGGTCACGCGTGTCGACCTCGACGAACCGGTCAGCCAGGTCCTCGGCGTAGAGGAGGTCCGTGGCGTACAGGTGGTCCTCGTCGTCCATCGAGTCCGCGCGGCCGATCATGCTGTCGAGCACCCTGGCCGCGTACTCGGCCTGCGCCTTCCGCTCCCGCTCCGCCGTGTCGTCGGCCGGCTTGTCCGGGCCCAGCAGGTCCACCAGCTCGTCCAGCAGCGGCACGTCCGACACCGTCCAGGCGGCGCCGTCGGCACGCAGCAGCACGGGGTCACCGCCCGCCGCCGTCAGCCGTTCCGGCGACTCGTACAGCGACGCCAGCAGCGTCTCCGGCGTGAGGACCGGCCAGAGCCGGTCGATGGTCGCGGTGAAGAGCTCGTCCTCCGCCAGCTCCTTGACCAGCTCCACCCGCAGCTGCTCCCAGGCCTCCTTGTCGTCCCTGGTCAGCCAGCCGCGACCGATCCGGCCGAGCGCCCGTTCGGTGAGCACGTACGTGATGATCTCGGTGAACGTCGCCCGCGCCTCGTTGTGCGGCAGCCCGCTCGTCCGCGCCTCGTCACGAGCCCACTCCGCGGTCGCGGCGTCGATCCGCAGCGGCGCCTCCCGCAGCCCGATCTCCACCGGCTGCTCCGGCAACAGCTGCCGGTCGGCGATCGCCGCCTTGAGGATGTCCAGCATCTTCAGCGACCCCTTGAGCCGCGCGGCTTCCTCACCGTCCTCGGCGGTCGCGCGCAGGCCGGGCACGAGCTCCCCGGGTGTCATGAACACGACGTCGGACTCACCCAGCGACGGCAACACCCGGCTGATGTGGTTGATGAACGCCGGGTTCGGCCCGACCACGAGCACGCCGTGCCGTTCCATCCGCTCACGCTGCGTGTACAGCAGATACGCGACGCGGTGCAGCGCCACGACGGTCTTCCCGGTGCCGGGACCGCCCTCGATCACGAGCACCCCGGGGTGCTCGAGCCGGATGATCTCGTCCTGCTCGGACTGGATCGTCGCGACGATGTCCCGCATCCCCTCGCCGCGGGGCGCGTTGACGGCCGCCAGCAGCGCCGTGTCCCCGTGCACGTCGTCACTGGGCCGCCCGAACACCTCGTCGGTGAACTCGACCACCCGGCGCCCGCGGGTCAGGAACTGCCGCCGCCTGCGCATGCCCTCCGGGGTGGCCCCGGTGGCGGTGTAGAACGGCCGCGCGGCAGGCGCCCGCCAGTCGAGCAGAACGGGTTCGAAGTCGTTCTCCTCGTCGAAAAGCCCGATGCGCCCGACGTAGGAATGCTCCCCCGAAATGGCGTCCAGCCGCCCGAAACACAACCCGTGGTCCGCGACGTCCAGCCGCCGCACCTCCCGCGCCGTCGACCGGACCTTGTCGTCCCGGTCCATCGGCGTGCCGCCGTCGTACCGCAAGGCGGCCTTGAACTGGTCTTTCGCCCGTATCCGCTCGGCGTCGAGCCGCTCGTAGAGCCCGGCCACGTAGCTCTGCTCGGACCGCAGTTCCTCTTCGTACCCCTGACTTGACACAGGCCCCTCACAGCGTTTAATCTGATTCCAGGTTCGGTGAGTTCTTCGTTGGTTTCTGAAGAGCACGCCGATTTTTTATTGTCCACCGGCTGTCAAGTCAGCACGCTTTCGAGCGCTGTTCCGGTGGGCTGTCTACCTCGTCTCGTCCCCTTGGTGGTCCCCGCGAACGGGACCTACCTTCGATGGACAGGACACCCGAGGAGGCAGCGATGTTCCCTGCTGAGGCACGTGCGTGGGCCGCGGAGAAGGTCGGCCAACCGATCATCGACTTCGACGAGCAGGGCCGCCGTTTCGCGGTGGACGCGCCGCCGGTGATGTCGGTGCGGCGCGAGTGGTGCGACCGCCACTACGGGCTGTCGGACATGTGGCAGGCGGACGGCACGGTGTGGCTCGACTCGGCGGGCGAGCACCGGTACGAGAAGGTCAGGGAACTGCCCGACGGCGTCACCGCGTACCAGCGGATCGGCCGTCGGGCGTGAGTACCACCGTCAGCGGTTCGCAGGCTGGACCCGCTCGAACCGCACCTTGCTCAGCCATCCCGGGAGGTCGCTGAGCACGTACAGCTCGCCGCGCGCGTCGGTGCCGATCGCGGTCGGCTGGGTGGGGAACCTGCCGATCGTGGCGGTCTCGTAGCCGCCGCGGGGCTTGGGCCGCACGGCGAACGCGAGGGTCGAGCAGTAGTCGCTCGCGATGTAGGTCCCCCACGCCTCCGGGGTCACGGACCCCCGGTACACCACGCCGCCGGTCACCGAGCAGTTCTCCGTGAGGAAATGTTCGTACTCGAAGACCGGGTCGGTGTACCGCATGCCCGCCCGGCATTGCTGCTGGTCGAACACCGGGGTGCCCTCCCGGCACGACCAGCCGAGGTTCGCCCCGCCCTGCCACGGGCGGATGTGGTTGACCTCCTCGACCAGGCCCTGGCCGACGTCACCGATCCACAGCGAGCCGTCCACCGGGTCGACGGAGAACCGCCACGGGTTGCGCAGCCCGTAGAGCCAGATCTCCGGCCGCGCACCCGCCACGCCGACGAACGGGTTGCCACTGGGCACGCAGTACGGCTGCGTCCCGCAGGTGCGGTTGACGTCGATCCGCACGATCTTGCCGAGCAGGGTGCCGAGGTCCTGGCCGGCCTTGAACGGGTCGTTCGCGTGGCCGCCGTCGCCGAGGGACCAGTAGAGGTAGCCGTCGCGGCCGAACGCCACCTGTCCGCCGTTGTGGTTGCCGTAGTCGGCGTGTGCCTGGGTGAGCAGCACCTGCTCCCGCTCAGGAGCGCCGATGGGCACGCGCGCCAGGGTCAGCGCGCCGGCAGGCAGGCTCGTGTAGGCCACGTAGAGAATCCCGGTCCGCCTGAAGTTCGGCGCAGGCGTGATGCCGAGGAGGCCGCGCTCGTTGTTCGACGTGTCGATCCGGTCGGTCAGGTCGAGCACCGGCTCGGCCGCCAGCCCGGTGTCGGGGTGGTAGGCGCGGACGGTGCCGTTCTTCTCCGCGATCAGCATCCGGCCGTCCGGCAGCCCGGTGATCGCGATCGGCCGCCGTAGGCCGGACGCCACCTGTTCGGTGACCACGGTCAACTCGGTGAGCGGCACCGAGCGGGCATGGGGAGCGCCCGCTGCGGGGGTCCCGCCCGCCATCACCGATGGCAGCAAGAGTGCGGACAGGGCCAGAACGAGCAGGCCGGCCAACATGGTGACCGGACGCCAACGCCGTCGCGACATGTTTTCGACTCCTCGGGGCAGGGCGGGAGACGATCTGGGAGCGCTCCCAACCGTAGCGCGAGTTTCCGCCAACATCCAGCCTTCGAAGGACAGAGATCGAGTATTTGTTGACAAACCGACAAGAACCCGACCACGTTCGACACCAGAGCTGGGAGCGCTCCCATGCATGGGGAGCGCCCCGTCTGCCGTCGTCACTTCACGACCCCACCCGGCCGTCCAGCGCTTACGGCCGCTGCCCGACGGCGTCCACGATCGCGTGCACGAAGACAGCGGTGTCCTCGGTCCCCAGGAAGACATGGGTCTCCTGGTCGAAGACCAGGGTCACCTCGTTCTGGTCGGCGGGCTGTGCCCAGGTGAGGCCGACCCCGTGCCGTCCGGCACCATCGGTGGCGTCCTCGACGATCTCCAGACCGGGGAAGTCAGCCATGACCTCGAACAACGCGGCCATCGCCTGGGGCGACACATAGGTCTCCTGGATCGCGAAGTGGAGCAGGATGTCGAAGTCGTTCGGCGTGCCCTCCAGGTACGCACGCATCCCGGCGGTATCGGTCGGCAGGCGGCGGTAGGCGGGCCACACGTCGCAGGGCTCGGTCATGCCCATGTCCACGTCGCCGCGCATGACCCGCCGGCGACCGTCCTTGCAGCCGGGCAGCGGGGTGTCCTCGCCCTGTGCCCGGATCATCCCGTCGTGCTCACCGTCGGCCGAGAGCCAGGCTTCGCGTGCACCGTCGGTCGTTTCGCCGCGGGTATAGACGAACTGGTCGGGCCGAGGAGGAGTGGCGGGTAGTTCGCGGACGACGTCGGCGGCCCGGTGGAGGAACTCCACGGCATCGGCCTCGGGCGGCGCGACCCCGAAACCACCGAACGCGACGACTCCCGTGATGGCGGCGGCGAGCCCGACGACGGTGGCACCAGAGAGGATCAGCCTTTTCCTGCTCTTCCTCGGTTGCTCGGCTGTCAGGGCGGCCATCAGCCGCTGCCGGGCCGGGGCGAGGTCGGTCGCCGTCGGCAGCGGGGTCTGGTCGACCACGTTCCCGAGCAGGGTCATCTCATCCACGGTTGACGGACTCCTTTGCGGTGAGCGCGGCGCGGGTCTGCCTGCGAGCGCGATTGAGACGAGAGCGGACGGTGCCGACGGGGATGTCGAGAGCCTGCGCGACCTCGTCGTAGGTGAGGCCCTCCCAGGCGACGAGGAGCAGGACGTCGCGGTCACCGCTCGACAGTTCCACGAGCGCCGCACCCAGCAACTGGTTCATCGCCGCGGCTGTCACCTGCTCGGCGACCCGATCGGCGTGCCCATCGGCGTCCGGCTCGGGCACGATCGCGGCGCGCAGCCGGTACTCCCGCCCATCCTCCCGCTGCCGGCGCCGCACCAGATTCGTGGCGATGCCGTACAGCCAGGGCCGAGCGTCCGGCCGGTCGAGGTCGTACTTCCCTCTGATGCCGAACGCCACCAGGAAGGTCTCCGCAACCAGGTCGTCGGCAACCTGCCGCCCCACCCGGTGTGCCAGGTAGCGCATGATGTGGGGGGCATGCCGATCAAAGATCGCCGCGAACCGCTCGGGCTCCCGCAGCGACCGCCTGATGATCGCCGCGTCGTCCTCGTCGGGTGGGGGCATGAGCTCCTCTTCCGCAGGCAGCAGGGTCACCCGCTATTCGCGACCGACAGGAAACGAGTTCACACGGCATCCGATGTTCGATGTGGCAATTTCAGAAATGAACCGGTCCTCGTTCAAGAACAGGACGCCGTCGAATCCCTCACGCTGAACCGTGCGCCTGCACCGGAGTGCGCCGAACAGGCCTATGTGCCTCATCGCGGCCATCTCCCGCCGGGTCGGCGTGGCCGCGATCCGCCACGGTGACGGGCGGCGCTGCGGCGAACGGTGCTGCGCCTCGACTGGCCCGCTGACGGTCCTCCCGTCGCGGAGCCGCGACTCGTGCCGCTTCACACCGACCGCAGCGGTTCCTGCTCAGGGCGAGGCCCAGAGCCGGGCCAGGATCGTCCGCCGGGCCACCGAGCGGCTCGGCGTCGTAGGCCCAGGAGCGCCGGCGGTAGCTGACCCAGTTCGCCCCGGACTCTTCGCAGAACCCGACTCACCACTGAATTATAGCGTTGACTTATATAAGTCTAAGCCGGTACGTTCTCTCGTCGTGCACGCGTTTGACGTTCTCGGCGACCCCGTGCGCCGACGCATTCTGGAACTGCTGGCCGACGGCGAGCAGGCCTCCGGGGCGGTCACGGACGTCATTCGGGCCGAGTTCGGAATCTCCCAGCCCGCTGTCTCCCAGCATCTGCGCGTGCTGCGCGACAGCGGGTTCGCGTCGGTCCGGGCCGAGGGCACCCACCGGTTCTACGCAGTTGAGCCCGCGCCGCTGCGCGAGGTCGACGCGTGGCTGGACCGGTTCCGCCGGTTTTGGGAACAACGCCTCGACGCCCTCGGCACCGAGCTGGCCCGAGGCCGACGTGCACGCCGGATCCGGGCCGGTGGGGCGCTCGCCCCACCGGCCGGGTTCAGCACCGATCCGGGCAGGACCGATCCACCCACCGAGAGGACATGACATGAAGGACGTACTGGACGAGCTGGCCGCCGTGCACCGGGTGATGGGCGAGGGCAGCGTTCCAGCCGGCGAGGCGTACACGGTGGAGCTCCGGCGCCGATACGACGCGGAGATCGAAGACGTCTGGGACGCCATCACCAGCGCCGAGCGGCTGCGCCGCTGGTTGAAGCCGGTCACCGGGGATCTCCGGCCGGGCGGGAAGTTCGAATTGGAGGGTGGTGAGCACGGCGAGATCCTCCGGTGCGAGCGACCGCGGCGGCTGAAGGTGTCCTGGCTTTACGGCCCGGATGCCGACGCCTGGCCCGGCACGAGCGAGGTCGAGGTGCGCCTGACCCAGGGTGCGACCGGCGACACCGAGTTCGCGCTGATCCACGCGGCGGTCGTCGGCGAGCCCTCCTTCCCGACGTACGGTCCCGGCGCCGGCGGTGTCGGCTGGGACTGGGGTCTGCTCGCGTTGACCCGGTTCCTGGCCGGCGACGAGATCGTGGACCTGGCCGAGTTCGAGAAGTCGCCCGAGGGGCGCGAGTTCAGCCGGCGCAGCGCCGCAGCGTGGGGCCAGGCTCATCTCGCCGCCGGTGGCCCCCCGGAACAGGTCGCGGCCGCGGTCGAGGCCACGACGAAGTTCTACGCGCCGGACTTGGCGGATCGAGGTGATGTTCGGTGAATCCCCTGGCGACGAACAGGACGCCGAGGGCGTGGCACCGTCAATCTGAGTGGGCTGGTTTGCCGATCCGTGGCTTCTGCCCCTTCCGGTAGGACTCGTCCTCGACGACGAGTTCGTAGGCGACCGATTACAGCCGGTCCATCGCCGACTGTGCCAGCAGCGGATCGGCCATCATGGTCAGAATCTCGAGCGGTTCCCCGGCGGCTGGCGATGATCGTGGAGGACTTGCGGTGTCGCCCGACAATCAACTCATAGAAGTCGTTGGTCTCGGTGGCTTCAAGTCGGTGCAGCGCCACGCCCTCTGGTGAACTCGGACCTCGGCGAGCGCGGAACGCTGCTGCGCCGCACCGCAATGACGTCAACTCGTCGACTGCGCCGGTTCTTCGAGGCCAGCGAGAATCGCGAAGTACTCACCGGCCTGTTCGCTGGCAGGCGCGCAAGCAAGGGCTCAAATGAGACCCTCACGAACCGCGGGACGGTTCACTTGTTCTGGTAACCCACGTTTGCCTGGTCACAGCTGCGGAGGCGGAGGGATTTGAACCCCCGGTCCCGTGAAGGACTCCTGTTTCCAAGATCCACGCAACCCCGGTCAGAGGTGTCCGGATAGGTACGAATCCGCAGGTCAGAAGGTTCTAACGGTCTCTGCCGAACCGGTCTGAACAAGGCTGAATGAGACCCCGATTGAGACCCTCTCGTCGGAGGTGGGCGCGGCGCGGGCCATCGAGGTTCGTCAAACCCATGACAACAACTGGACAGCCGTTAACGAGACAGCATGGCGTGGCGAGTCACCAGCATGAAGCGCGCACTGCTGGCCGCTGTTCTCCTCGCCACACTGACCGCGTGCGGTGACAACGAATCCGGCACCAGCCCGAGCACACCCGAATCCACCACGACGACCACGCCAGCGCCCACGACCACCACAACGACGACAACCACCACACCACCACCCTCGCCGCCGACCGAACCCGTCGTGCCCGTCCAGCCGCCAGCACCCAAACCGCCACCGGTCCAACCCCCGCCTGTCGAACCGCCTCCCCCTGCCGAGCCGCCACCAGCGGAACCCGCCGACGCCTACTACAAGAACTGCGACGCGGCCCGAGCGGCAGGCGCCGCCCCTCTCCACCGCGGAGAGCCCGGCTACCGCGCCGGCCTGGACCGAGACGGCGATGGCACTGCCTGCGAAGCGACATAAGGGACAAGGTCATGAAGGCTGAAACCAGGGCATGAGCGAAGTGCGCTTCTGGCTGACCCGGTTGGGCTACTGGGTTAGAGGTCTGCTCGTGGCCACACTGGCGCTGATCGCCCTGATGTGGCTCTCAACCAGGGCGGCGTGAACGACGTAGACGTCGACTCGGGTTGGTACGACACGCTTGAGCAACCCGCTCGGTGACACGCCATGTCCTGATCGGACACGACACTCGCTGGGGTCACAGAGCACCTACCGGCACGGGTGCCTGGACCCAGTGGTGTGCGCGGCTGGCCATCACAAGGTCAAGCCGTGCCGCCCGACGTGCCGGACGCACAAGAAGGCGTGTCCGCCTGTGTGCCCGCCTGACTGCACGAGGCACGCCAGGTACTGCCCGCAGCGGCTGGGCGGCGTCGTTGACGTCGACGTGAAGTCGCGAGCAGGCCGCCGCGGCATTCGACTGCCCGATCAGCTATTCGACCTGCTCATGGAGCACGAGGCCACGCAGGCCGACGAGCGGGAACTCGCAGGTGACCTGTGGTACGAGAGCGACTTCATGTTCACACAGCCCAACGGGAAGCCACTCGCCCCTCGCTCCGACCACAACGAGTGGAAGGCCCTCCTGGCGGAGGCCGATGTCCGAGACGCGCGCCTGCACGATGCCCGGCACACGGCTGCGACCGTCCTACTGCTGCTCGGCGTGCCACTACCGGCCGTCATGGACATCATGGGCTGGTCCAACTCGAAGATCGCCAAGCGGTACTCACACGTCACGACGACCATCCAGAACAGCAGCGCATCGCAGGTCAACACGCTGTTGTGGGGAACTAAATAGAGGACGCAGGTTCGGCGGGTTACGGCGACGGCCACGTCACCCAACGCCCGCCGTTCCTGCGGCTCCATCGGCCACCGCCATGGACCGCAACGCCTATTATCCGAATATGCCAGCTACTCCAAGCCACTCCGATGCGGTAAAGCCGACTCTAGCGGTCAAATCGTGCATGGCCCTGACAAACGAACTCGAAGACCTTAAGCACCATGTCGAGGAGTATGCGTCGGCTCCACAAGCAGGCTGTCACTATCTCCGAGAGTCGCAGAACTGGAAGAACGCTCCACAGCACTCGCAGCGCGCCCACCGACGACGGCTATGGCAGCAGGCAATGAGCATGTCCAGGCTGACAATTGTCAACGTAATGGATCATCTCTGGGCAATCACTCACATACTAAACGCTGACTCTATCGCCTTATACAGCCATCAGACGCTCACCCGAGTCGCCTGCGAGGGCGCAGCACGAATTGCCCACCTACTGGACGAAAGCGCAAGCTACGAGGCTCGCCTATTACGTGCCGCCGCGCCTCTTCTGGCCGACGCTGACGCGAAGGTTACTGAAACACGTGAAGTTATGGCGGCTAGGCCCGATCTTCCGATAACACTCGATTCTGCCAGCAAACACCGAGATGTCGTTCTGCGCATGATTGAATCGGCGGGCATCAGAATTACATATAATGCAAGCGATAAACCCACGCGACTTGAGATCGGCGACCCGGTTCAGCGCGAACCCTACAAACCAAACTTTACGACCATGATGGCCAAACACTTTCCTGAGAGACCGGCCTCATACAGGTCCACTTCAGGCGTCGTACACAGCAACCCAACCACGCTCGGTTCGGCTGTTGTCTCGTCGCCCTTGGACCTGGAGTTGGAACTGGGGCCGGATGTTCCCGGCATCGGAGCAGCAGTGATGACCGCGATCGACGCGTCCATCATCGTCACGGAAGCGTACGCACGGTTCTACGGGCACACTCCCGAGTCGGCCGTACACGCGAGCAAGCGACGCCGGCAGGCCATCGACGTGTACATGCAGCGATGGCTCACCGGACAGTCGACTAACTGATCAAACCGCAGACCTGGCGGTCAGGTGCGGACGCACCTAACGCTGCCGTTCACCCA
Organism: Actinophytocola algeriensis; assembly: GCF_014203735.1. Taxonomy (GTDB): domain Bacteria; phylum Actinomycetota; class Actinomycetes; order Mycobacteriales; family Pseudonocardiaceae; genus Actinophytocola; species Actinophytocola algeriensis. The sequence continues at coordinate 104,410 of NZ_JACHJQ010000003.1, forward strand.
GCCGCAAGTCAGCGTGACGAGGTCGCGAATGAGACTGCGAATGAGACTGCGGCGCACCCACAGCTCAGCATCTACCTGTATCCGCTGGTCAGAGAGCGGAGGCGGAGGGATTTGAACCCCCGGTCCCGTGAAGGACTCCTGTTTTCAAGACAGGTGCATTCGGCCGCTCTGCCACGCCTCCCTGCACAGCAGGGTAGCGGGCCCGCGCGGCCCGGTTTCGAGGACTTGCCCGGTCACTGTCCGCTTCGGACAGTGACTGACAGTTTCACCAGTTCAGGGGCCTCGACTGGGGTTGTGACGCGGGGCACACGGGTGCATGCTGGAGACACGGCCGGCCGAGTAGGCCCGCTGGGAAAGGGCAGGTGGTGCCGTGGTAATGCAGGTTACGGGCGTGGTGGTCCGCAGCTCGCTGCGACCCCGCGGGTGAGCCGACAGCATCGGCTCGGTCGTGATTGCGGAGCAGCGCCGGGGTTCGGGCGTTCGAATGCGCACAACGCACCTCCCGCGCGCCTCGACGATGTTGACCCCTCCGTCAGGGCAGCTTTCCCGGGTTGTCCGGAGAGGGTCCACGCCAGTCCGGGTGCTTCGGGCCATCACTGAACTTCGACAAAGGGGCCGCACCCATGTGGGTGCGGCCCCTTCTTGCGCGAGAACTCAGATCAGGACGCCGTGGTGGTGGTCGTCCGGCTCCGCGGTTGCCACCGACGCGGCCGCGGCGCGGGCGGCGGCGGCACGGGTCTTGGCGCGGGCGCTGCGCGGCGGGACGCCGTTGATGTCCTCGGTGCTGATGGCGTAGGAGCCGAGCACGAAGGCGATGGCGTCCGAGTTGCGGTCCAGGGCCACCCGATCGACGTTGCCCAGGTTGTCGCAGGCCTGGTGGTAGCACTTGTCGAAGGCCTCGCCCGCGATGCCGCCCCACTTGTTGGCCTGGTCCTCGGTCTTCACGACCTCCGCACCGGTGAAGAGACCACCCGCGGGGATGCCGTTGAGGATGAACTCACCGTAGTCGGAGCGGCCGTCGAAGTCCTTGCCCTCGAGCGGGACGCCGGTGTAGTCGAAGTAGTCGACGAAGGCCTGCTCGATCTGGGCCGAGCCGTACGGGCCAGCACCCGAGCCGACACCGTCGGAGTCGTCGCCGTCGTACACGAAGTAGCCCGCGTTCGGCGAGCCGATCATGTCGAAGTTCAGGTACAGCGCGACGTTCAGCTGCTCCTCGAAGTCGAGGCTGTTCACGTAGTACTCCGACCCGATGAGGCCGAGCTCCTCGGCACTCCACCACGCGAAGCGCACCGCGTTGTTGACCTTCGGGGAGCCGCCGAGCTGCAGCGCGGTCTCCAGCAGCGCCGCGGAACCGGTGCCGTTGTCATTGATGCCGGGGCCGTCGGCGACGCTGTCCAGGTGCGCGCCTGCCATGACGACGTTGTTGTGGCGGCCGGTCTGGGTCTCCGCGATGACGTTGTACGAGACGCGGTCCTCCATGAAGCCCTGCAGGTCGATGCTGACCTCGGCGCCGTGCTGCGCCGCCAGGGCCTGGCCCTCGGCCTGCGTGACGCCACCGGCGGGCGCGCTGCCGGGCAGCGGCTCACCGAGCGTGCCGTTCAGGGCACCGGGAGTGTTGTTGTACATGACCACGGCGACGGCGCCTGCCTCACCGGCGGCGGCGGCCTTCGCGCCGAACGTGCACGCGCCGCGGCTGATCAGCGCGACCTTGCCCTCGGCGCCCGCGTAGTCGGTCACCTCGCAGCCCGGGGTCGCGTCCGGCGGCACCACGTGCAGCGTGCTCGTGACGCCGCCTGCGGGCGTCGACTCGCTGTAGCTCATCCGAATGATGGGGAATGCGGTCCCGGCCACGGTGAGCGACGCACCGCGGGTCTCGTCGTAAACGAACGGGAACTCCTGCCGCTCGACCGTGTACCCGGCCGCCTCGAGCTTCGTGGCGATGTACTCGGCTGACGCGGCGTGGCCGTCGGTGCCCGCACCACGGTTGCCGCCGTTGCGGTCGGCGAGGCGCTGCAGTGCGATCAGGTGGCGGTTGGTGTTCGACACCTTGACCTTGTTGACCAGCTGGCGGGCCAGTGCTGGCCCATCGGGCACGGCGGGCAGCGCCGCTGGACCTGCCGCTGCGGGCACGGCTGCGAGACCGACGCCGGTCGCGGCCGCGAGTAACGCGACCCCGGCGCGGAGTGTCGTCTTTGCGGACGGCATGAAGGTTCCTCTCGTCTTAGGCTCAGACACCGGGGCGGATCGTCCCGATCTCGATCGCCACGCCCGGCGTGCGCAGCTTTGTCGGGAACTCCGCACTGGTCAAGCCCTGCACACGGACTGTTATGCACGACCGTTTACCGTTCTTGTATGCACGCGATCACGATCACGCAACCGGGCGGTCCGGAAGTCTTGGCCTGGACGGAGCAACCCGATCCGCGGCCTGGCCCAGGCGAGGTCGTCCTGGACGTCGCCGCCACCGCCGTCAACCGCGCCGATCTGCTGCAGCGGCAAGGCAACTACGCGCCACCGCGCGGGGTGACGGACGTGCCGGGCCTGGAGTGCGCCGGCACGGTCGCCGCGCTCGGTGACGGCGTGACCGGGGTGGAGGTCGGGGCCCAGGTGTGCGCGCTGCTCGCGGGCGGCGGTTACGCGACGAAGGTCGTGGTGCCCGCCGGACAGGTCATGCCCCTTCCGTCCACTGTGGACGTAGTGACCGCGGCGGGGCTGCCCGAGGTCGCGGCCACGGTGTGGTCGAACGTGGTGATGGTGGCCGGGCTGACCGCGGGCGAGACGCTGCTCGTGCACGGCGGCGCTGGTGGCATCGGCACGCACGCGATCCAGGTCGCGAAGGCGGTCGGTGCGCGGGTCGCCGTGACCGCGGGTTCCGCGGCGCGGCTCGAGCGGTGTGCCGAGCTGGGCGCGGAGATCCTCGTCAACTACCGCGAGCAGGACTTCGTCGAGGCGGTCAAGGAAGCCACCGACGGCCGCGGTGCGGACGTGGTGCTCGACAACATGGGCGCGAAGTACCTGCCCCGCAACGTCGACGTGCTCGCGCGGCTGGGCAGGCTCGTCGTCATCGGCATGCAGGGCGGGGTGAAGGGCGAGCTGAACATCGGCAAGCTGCTGGCGAAGAACGGCACGGTCACCGCGACGTCCCTGCGCTACCGGCCGGTCGCCGAGAAGACCGCGATCTGCCAGGAGCTGGTCGAGAAGCTGTGGCCGCTGATCGACGCGGGCGAGGTCAAGCCGATCACGCACGAGGTGCTGCCGGTCGAGCAGGCCGGCGAGGCGCACCGCAAGCTCGAGGAGGGTGGCATCCTCGGCAAGCTCGTGCTGAAGATGCCCGGCTGACCGGCGCCGGCTGACCGGCACCGGCTGATCGGCTAGCTGATCGATGTCAGCGCGGCGACGGCCTCGACGAGCGCGTCGATCTCCGCCGACGTCGTGTAGTGCGCGAGACCGACGCGCACCGCGCCGCCGACCTCGGACACCCCGAGCGCGGCGAACACGCCGCTCGGCACGTCGTCGGCGAACGCGCAGATGCCGCGGTCGGCCAGGTGCACGATCGCGGTGGACGCCTTGACGTCGGTGACCGTGAACGCGAGCGCCGGGATGCGGCGCATGGCGTCGCCGATGACCGTCACGTGCAGCAGGCCGCGCAGCTCGGAGATCAGCTTGCCGAGCATGCCCGCCTGGTAGGACTTGGCGGAACCGACGGAGGTCCGCAGGCGGTCGCGGCGGCTGCCGGTGGCGGCGTCGTCGAGGCTCGCGAGGTAGTCCACGGACGCGACCAGGCCCGCGAGCAGCGGATACGCGTGCTGCCCCAGCTCCATCCGCCCCGGCCCCGTCTGGTTGGGGCCCAGCGCGCACGCCGGCAGCCGGTCCAGCAGCGACGGGTCGGCGAACGCGAGCGCGCCGACCGAGGGCCCGCCCCACGCGGTCGCGTTCACCGCGATCACGTCGGCCCCCATGGCCTTGATGTCCAGCGGCACGAACGGCGCCGCCGACGAGGCGTCGACCACGACCAGCGACCCGGTCTCCTTCGCGAGCGCGGTGATCTTGTTCAGGTCCGGGCGGGTGCCGACGACCCCGGACGCGGCGGTCACGGCCACGACCTTCGTGCGGTGCGTGATCAGGCTCTCGTACTGCCACGCGGGCAACTCGCACGTTTCGATGTCGATCTCGGCCCACCGCACGGTCGCGCCCGCGCGTTGCGCGACCCGCAGCCACGGCGCGATGTTCTGCTGGTGGTCGAGCCGGGACACGGTCACCTCGTCGCCGATGACCCAGCCCCCGCCGACGGCCTCCGCGAGCCGCTGCAGCAGCACCGCGGGGTTCGGCCCGAGCACGACGCCGGCCGGGTCGCAGCCGGCCAGGTCGGCGATGGCGCGGCGGGCGGCGTCGACGATGGCCTCCGCGCGCTGGGAGGCGGGGAACACGCCACCCGGCCCCGACACGGGCGCGCGCAGCGCGGTGGAGACGGCGGTGGCGACCTGCTCCGGCACCTGCATACCCGCTGGGGCGTCCAGGTGGATCCAGCCATCACCCAACGCGGGGAACCAGCCCCGAATCGCAGCGACGTCGAACGCCATGGCTCAACACCGTACGGAGCCACGCGGGGGGCTCGTTTGGGGGGTGCTCGTGACGGCTACCCTCGGACTCGTGCAGATGAACCCTGGCCAGGAGAACGAGCAGCCGCAGCACGTGGTCGTGATGGGCCCCGACGGTGCGCCCGTCGGCGCCGCCACGCTGGCGGACGGCGAGAACGCCGAGTCGGTCGGCGACATGGTGGAACAGCCTGCCAAGGTCATGCGTATCGGCACGATGATCAAGCAGCTGCTGGAGGAAGTCCGGGCGGCACCGCTGGACGAGGCGTCCCGCAATCGTTTGCGGGAGATCCACATGCGGTCCATCTCCGAATTGGAGGACGGGCTCGCGCCGGAGCTCCAGGAGGAGCTGGAGCGGCTGTCGCTGCCGTTCACCGAGGAGAACACCCCGTCGGACGCCGAGCTGCGGATCGCGCAGGCCCAGCTCGTCGGCTGGCTGGAGGGGCTCTTCCACGGCATCCAGACCGCCCTGTTCGCGCAGCAGATGGCCGCGCGGGTGCAGCTGGAGCAGATGCGCCGCGGCCTCCCGCCGGGCTCGGGTGGCGACGTGCAGGAAGGGCCGGGCATCCGGGGTACCGGTCAGTACCTCTGACGCCACCCCTGACGTCTCTGCCGGGGACCGGTCCCGTGCGCCGGGCTTACCGTCGTGGCCGGGCCGGACCGCGACCAGCCGTCGTACCTAGGGGTCGGCGCTCGCCCCATGGTCTTCCTGAACGCCAGTGCCAGGCTCTGCCCGGACCTGGACGCGCTCGGCGCGGACCTCCAGCGCACGGTGCGCGGCTGTACATCCACGCGCACCGCGCCTCCGGTGGCTACAGGAGGACCGGCGTGCCCTTCTCGAACGACAGCAGGTAACGCTTGCGGGGCAGCCCGCCGCCGTAGCCGGTGAGGCTGCCGGTCGAGCCGACGACGCGGTGGCACGGGACGATGATGCTGATCGGGTTCTTGCCGTTCGCGAGGCCGACCGCGCGGGCCGCGCTCGGCCTGCCGAGGCGTTCGGCCAGCTCGCCGTAGGTGGTGGTCTCGCCGTACGGGATCGTCGTCAGCTCTGTCCACACGCGACGCTGGAACTCCGTGCCGTGCATGGCGAGTGGCACGTCGAAGTCCGTCAGGCCGCCGTCGAAGTACGCGGTCAGCTGCTCGATCACGTCGTGGGTGTGGCGGTCGTCGCGGGGGCCGAAGATCTCCTCGGCGGGGCGGTGCCGCTGCTCGTCCATGTACAGCCCACACAACACGCCGTCGCTCGCCACGAGAGTCAGCGGGCCGACGGGGCTGTCCATCACGGTGTGGGTGCGCATGGGACCACCGTGCCCGTCCGCGCGGGTGCGCGCTGGCCGTTTTCGGACATCCACGTGGACAGGGGCACGGTCATGTCCGAAAACGGCCGGAAACGGGGTGCGCGCGCTGGTGGAGTACCGGACATGACATTTCGTGAACGCCACCACGGCGGCGCGCCGCTCGTCCTCCCCAACGCCTGGGACGCCGCGAGCGCCCGGATCATCGAGCGGGCAGGTGCCGAGGCCATCGCCACCACCAGCGCCGGGGTCGCGTGGAGCCTCGGCGTGCCGGACGGGGACCGGCTCGACGTCGACGAGGCCGTGGCCGCGGTCACGCGGATCGTGCGCGCGGTGGACGTGCCGGTGACGGCCGACATCGAGAGCGGGTACGGCGACGTCGCGCGGACGGTGCGGCTGGTGCGGGACGCGGGCGCGGCCGGGATCAACATCGAGGACGGGCTCGTCGCGGCGCCGGAACGGATCGCGGCGGCGCGGGCCGTGGGCGGGGACCTGTTCGTGAACGCGCGCATCGACACGTTCCTGCGGTCGGCGGTCGGGGTGGACGAGACGGTGTCGCGGGCGAAGACGTACGTGGACGCCGGGGCGGACGGGGTGTTCGTGCCCGGTGTGTACGACCCGGCGGTGATCGCGGAGCTGGTGTCGCGGATCCCGGCGCCGCTGAACGTGATGGCGGGACCGGGGGCGCCGTCGGTCTCCGCGCTCGCCGAACTGGGGGTGCGGCGGGTGAGCGTGGGCCCGGCGATCGCGGCGGCGGCGTACTCGCTCGTGGCGGCGGCGGCCGCGGAGATCCTGACGGAGGGGACGTACGGCACATCGGACGCGACGCTGACGTACGGTGACCTCGACGGGTATTTCGCTCACTGACCGCATTCCCCATAAGAAACCATCCGGTCGGCATTGACATACCGATCGGTTGGTTTCTGCTTGTGACGTAGGACACGTACCAGGTCAGGAGGGGTGCCGCGGCAATGCGGCACGTTCACGGTTGCGGGTTCCACGCTGATTCCACCGGCGGTCATCCGCGCCGTGAAAGCCTGAGTTGGTCCCGGTTTTCACCGGTACGACACAATAAATGGGGAAATACCATGACAATCTCGATCACGAACCGGCCGGCCCCGGTGTGGCTCCGAGAACTCGCCCACGGCCGCGCGGAATACGAGGAACTACTTGGCTGGCCGGTCGCTGTACAGGTGGGCAACAGGTTGCTCATCGTCGCGATCGGCGCGACCGTCGAAGCGGTCACGATGCCCGCGGGACTGGGTGCGAGGGTCCGCGCGGAAATGGGGATAGCGATGCTGTCCGGTCCGGTGGTGGCCGACCCGGCCGGCGTCCGCTGGACGTTCATCACGAAGCCACTCGATCACCTGCGGCCGAACATCGCGGCCGATCTCTCTCACTTGCGGGTGGTGGTGGCTCCACACGGGAGCCACGTCACAATCCCGACCGGTCCCGAGGTGTCGACGGGGAACGGGTGGCGCTGGATCGAGCGGCCCGCGCCGGGCAGGTCGCTGCCGCCCGCGTACGCGGTGATCGCGGTGACACGCCGTCTGGCAGCATTGGACCACTCGCTCGCGGCGTAGCCCGCGCGACGTGGTGGCTCACGGTGTGAGTGCCGGACGCCAGCCGGCGCTCACATCGGAGCAGCCAACGCGCCTTGGCGGGACATGACTTCGCGAAGGGCACCTTCAGAACGCTGAAGGAAAGCCGGCCGAGCAGCGGGACAAAGACCGCCCACGTGACAACTCGGCAAAACTCCAGGGAAACACGACCACACCCAGCCAAACTTGGCTGCAGAACGGCCGAAACGCCCGTACGGCAGCCCCCACCCGAACCCGGGGGCGTCCCGCCTTGCCAGTCTATCAGCTGGGGGCGGAAAGTACAGGCGTGTGGGCCGAACTGTGGATAACTGGGTGGGCTGTGGATAACTCCGACCCGTTGTCCAGCGTGAGACGCGGGCACCGACGGTCCCGGGCGACGTGGTGGCGCCCCTGTGGACAGACCGGGTCCGTACGCAGAGGTGGCGGCCACCCCGCGGCGGCCGCCACCTCTCATTACGCGCGCCCGGTCAGGCCTTGGACATCTCCCAGGGGGCGTTCTGCCCCTTGTTCTCCTTGTGGCTGGAGTCGGAGATGTCAGTGGTGAGGGTCGGCCAGTGGCCGCCGGGGAAGCCCTCGTTGTTGGTGATCCGCTGGTTCAGGTCCTTGATCGACGGGAGCAGCGAGCCCGCCACGAAGGCCTCCAGCGCGGCCAGCGCGGCAGCGATGATGCCCCACACCTTCGCCGCCGACACGCCTGCCGCGGCGGCTGCCGGGGGTGCGCCCGCACCGGTCGCCGCCGCACCCGCCTCCGCGGTCAGCTCCACCACGAACGAGACGATGGCGGCGACGATGGCGAGCCACGCCACGCCGATCGCGATGGCCATCTTGGTCAGCACGTCGTCGATCTCGTCGGCCGCGCTCTTCACCGCGCCGAGCGCCTTCTGCTGCAGCGGCAGGATGTTCTTGTAGGCGTCGGCCGCGCCGCCCTTCCACTCGTCGTCGGTCTTCAGCGAACCGATGTGGAAGACGTCCTGCCACGTGCTCGTCTTGCCGCCGACCTGCTCGGTCCACGTGTTGCCGTGGTTCCACAGCGTCCACGGGACACCCGGCTGCGTGATGATCTTGCCGATCTCCGTGAGGATCTTGCCGATGAAGTCGCCGACCGCCTTGAGCGCCTGGTTGATCTTCTCCATCAGGAAGCCCGGCAGCCAGTCCAGCACCGAGTTGATGTTGTCGATCAGCCGCTGGAACTGCTTGGGGATCTCGTCCAGCGCCTCCCGCACGCGCTTGAGGATGTCCTGGAACTCGGCGTCACTCAGAATCCCGCCCATGTCTCCCTCACCAAACGTTGTTCAAGCGGTGGACGCCGGCTTCTTCTTCTTGCTGGTAGGTCTGCGCCGATGCCGTCAGCGAGTCGGCGACGCCGCGGCACGTGGTCTCGCCCTCGCCGAGCAGGCGGACGAACTTGCTCTGGAAGTCGGCGTAGAGCTGCGTGATACCGCACTTGTCCGCGATGTAGGAAAAGTGCAGCGCCTCCAGGTCGAGACCGTCCGCTGTGGACTTGGCGGCGGCGAGGTCGTCCGCGCAGCCGGTCCACTGCGTGGCGTCGTCGCGCAAGGCGGTCAGCGCCAAGTCGTACTGCTCCGGGGTCGGGGCCATCGGAGAGTCCTCCCTCTTCTCTTCAGCGGTCGAGGCCGAACAGCCTCGCCACGAACTCCTGTGGGTCTGCGGTGCGCGCCTGCAGCTCGGCGACCGCGCTGTCGGTCCGGCGGACCGGGGCCTCCTCGGCCGCCCGCCGGTACGCGGCCTCGAACGCGCTGTGCAGCTCGCTCGCGACCTCCAGGTGGTTGGCGCCGCCGATCCACATGGTGTTCGTCTCGACGCGCACCTCGGCGACCGTCGTGCCGTTGAGCGCGACGACCACGTGGCCGCCGTCGCTCTTCCCCTTCACCAGCGCGGGCAGCGCGGGTTCAGGGGCCCTGCGACGGCCCCGCTCTGACGGGTTCGTCTCCTGGCCGACGCGGTGCAGCAGGTACAGCAGGTCCTCGATCGCGGCGGCCGACGGGTTGATCGTCACCGGCGCCGGCGTGCGCGGCGGCGCGGGCTCATCGGGTTCGGCACCGGCCTCGGCCACGCGGTCCGCCCACTCCGTCACCCGGTTGGCGGTCGCGGCGTTGACGGCCTCGGCCACGGTGGCGCCGAGCTTGCGCGGATCGATCGTCCGGTCCCAGTCCGGTGCCAGCTCGACGTCGGTGACCTGGCCGTCGGCGTTCACGGCGACGGTGACCAGCTCGGTCTCGTCGTGGCCGGTGAAGGTCTTCTCCGCGTCCTGCTCGACGGAGAAGATCCGGGCGAAACGAGCTGCTTCCCCCGCGAGCCGGTGCAGTTCTTCGAAGCCGGCTGGTGTGGTCACGGACTACCTCCTGGTCGCGATCGGCCCTGCGACGAGGAGGTGGGAGTGGCCGTTCCCGGCCGGTTGCGATTGTTCGCCGAAGCAAACCGAAACCTGGCACACTCCGGGCGGAACCGCGGCGGCGGCCGGTACATCTACCCTTCCGAGATCCAGACCAGGAAGCCCCGGGGGAGCACATGCCCGACATCGAGTACAGCTTCGGCACCGGAGAGGGTGCGCCGAACGTCCACCACACGGAGGCGAACGTCGACGTGGACGGCGACGGCGTCGTCGACGGTGTCGCGCTGGACTTCGACGGTGACGGCCGCGTCGACGACGTCATGTGGGACTCCGACGGTGACGGCATCGCGGACACCGCGCTGCTCGACGAGAACGACGACGGCATCGCGGAGGACGCCTACAACGACCCGACCGGCCTCGGCACGTGGAACGCCCACGGCCAGGGCGGTGCCGCACAGCCGACCACGCAGGAGCCGCAGCCCCAGCCGGAACCGCAGCCCGAGCCCCAGCCGTCCCCCGGCCCGGCCGACACGGACGACCCCCCGGTCGACACCCCAGTCGACCCGACGGACACCGACACCGACACGGACAACGACAACGGCTACGAGCCCTACGGCGACGGCGAAGACGGCGACAGCAGCGGCAGCGGCAGTGACAACGGCAGCGACAACGACGGGGAGAGCGGGGAACCCGCCGCGGAGCCGGAGGACGGCGAGCCGACGACCGACACCCCGCCCTTGTCCGGTGGTGACGAGCCGGAGGACAGCGGCAGCACCGACAGTGCAGGCTCGGATTACGAGCCACGCGAGGACGACGCGGACAGCGACGCGACCGGCCTGTTCGACACCCTCGAGGACGCCCCGGACGTCGACCGCGACTCGATCAGCGAGTGGTACGACGACCTGACGCCCTAGTCCCCCGCGCCAGGAGTCCGAGACTCCTCGGCTTCTTCGCCGTTGCCGTTCCACCGGGTGCGCAGCGGCAGCACGAACCACAACAGCACGAACATCGTCGCGAGCGCGACGGCGAACACGGTCGCGATGACCGGGCCTGCCACGACCTTGAACAACAACAGCACGGTCGCGGTCATCGCCGTCGCGAGGCACGCGAGCCCGGCGACCATGAAGGTGTTGGCGACCCGCAGGATCTGCGGGCGCTGCCCCTGCCGGAACAGCAGCCGGTGCCAGGCGGCCGGGGCGGTCAGCAGCGCGACCGACGCCGTCGCGAACACGACCGCGATCAGGTGCACGACCTGCTCGAAACCGGACGCGCGCGCGTAGTGCTCGGTGAACGCCACCGCGAGCAGGAAGCCGAACAGGAACTGCACACCCGCCTGTGCGACACGCAGTTCCTGGAGCAGTTCACTGACGTTGCGGGCGAGTTGCTCGTCACGCGACTCCGTACCGGATGAACTGTCGTGGGATACCGCCGCCATTCCTCAGGTTTACCTCGCGCCCGCCAGACCGAAACCGCCGTTCAGCGGCACCCGCAGCGGACTGCCCGCGTCGTGGAGCAGCCGTTGCGCGGCGCGCAGCCGCCAGCGCGTCGTCGTTGAGCAACGCGGGCAACAGCTGCGCGGACAGCACCGTCGACCAGCTCGGGTACCAGCGGGCGGTCAGCTCACCGGCCCGGGTCAGGTACTCCGCGGCCTGCGGGCGGGCCAGCCAGTCCGCCACCAGCGAGGTCCGCACGACGTGCACGCCCTCCGCCCAGTGGCACGCCAGCAGCGACGGGATCGTCTCGTGCCCGCTGCCGCAACGCCTCCTCGACCAGCGCGATCCCGGACGCCGGGACCTCGGCGTCGCCGCCGAGCAGTGCACGCGGCGGCGTACACCATGTCAGCGCAGCCGATCGCCGGGGACCGGGAAGACGTAGTCCTTGCCGTCGACCACGCAGTGCGCGACGTACGGGCGGTCCGGGCCCTTCGGGCTCGTCGTCGTCACGAACACGAACACGCCCGGGTGCGGATCGCCGAGCGCGGAGATGGTGTGATCGTTCGGGTCATGGTTGTCCGGGTCATGGTTGTCCGGGTGCCAGCCCAGCGGCGCCAGCGTCGAGTACGGCAGCGCCTCGTACCGGATCGTGCCGAGCGGGAAGCGATCCGCCTGTGCCGCCAGGAGTTCCTGGGTGGGCAGGTCGAGCGGGCCGTTGACGGAGAACGCGAGCACCGCGTAGCCGAACGACTCGTGTGTCGCGAACCGCAGCTCGACGGCCTCGTACACACCCTTGCGCTGTGCGGAGGCCCAGATGGCGTGCGCCTTCTTCGCCTTGCCGCCCGAGAACATCCCCTTCATCACCGCCGCGAAGCCCGCCGGGCTGTCGAACGACGCGGCGAGTGCGTGTGCGTTCACTTCACTCCTCGATTTCGTGCATGACCGGGAGACCCCTCGGCTCAGAAAGGGTCGGTGGATCGAGTGGATCTACGCGCCGGGGGCGCGCAGCCGGCCGACCGGCGGCGGGTCGCCGACCTCGTCCCCGCTGAGCGGGCCGCCAGGGGCGGGCAGGTCGTACATCGCGTAGATGCGGCGGCGCATCCGCTCCAGCGGGAAGGTGTCCTCGTAGACGGTCGCCTTGAAGATGACGCCCTCCAGCACGCTGCGCAGCGTGACTTCCTCCAGCGCCGGGTCCTCGGCGCCCCTTGCCGCGAACAGTTCGCGCAGCGTGTCCTCGATGGCCCGCAGCTGGGCGTCCTTCTGCTGCTCCACCGCCGCGAACGCGGGCCGCGTCGACGGGTGCGTCATCAGGCTGATCGCCATCCGCTGCACCGGCATGCTCTCCAGCACCGCGGACAGCACACCGTCGATGATCGCGGCGAGGCGCTCGTCGGGGCTGCCGGTGACACCGGTCAGCGCGGCGATGCCGTCGAGGTAGCGGCTCAGCAGTTCGTGCGCCAGCTGCTGCTTGCCGGGGAAGTAGTAGGTGATGAGACCCCGCGAGACCCCTGCCCGCGCGGTGATCTCGGAGATCGTCGCGTTGTGGTAGCCCTTCTCGGCGAACACGGCCAGCGCCGCGGCGAGGATCTTCTCCCGCGACTGCTCCCTGAGGTGCTCGTTGACCTCGGCCGATCTCGGCGACACGCCTTCTACCTCCTCGCGGAGCTTGCGGAGCGAGCATGTCACAGCATTCGCCGCCCGCCCTCGCCAAATCCCCCCTCCGCGTCTCGTTCCGCGGCGTTGACTGTACATACATCCAGTTAACCTCGAAAGTCCGGATGTGAGTTTTCTCGAACGCTGTACCGCGGCTGGCCGCGCCGCCCGCTGCTGGTCTACGAGGCCTACTTCGGTGGGCGCGACCAGACGCGGAGCTGGCTGCCGGACACCGGCACCCTCGCCGAGGACCTCGCCGCCGCGACCGCCGTGCAGCAGGCGATCTTCACCGCGCCGGGCACGGTCGGGCTGGTGAGCGGACTCGTGGCGGACTGCCTCGCCGAACCACCGCTGATGCCGAGCTGCGGGACCGCATGATGCGGCCGGACCTCGAGGTGGCACGCACGATGTTCACGCGTGCCGTCGCGCGCGGGGCCGGTGCTCTAGTCGCGGGACTCGGCCGGTTCCCCGGCCGGCTCCTCGGCGGGGTCCTTCTGCCGGGCGGTCAGCACGAACGCGAGCAGCGCGCCGAAGGTCAGCGCGATGTCCGCGACGTTCCCGACGAACCAGCCGTTGTAGTCGATGAAGTCGACCACGTGCCCGCGCGCGAAGCCCGGGTCGCGGAACAACCGGTCGAGCAGGTGCGTGGTCGCGCCGCCGAGCAGCAGCGAGAACGCGAACACCAGGCTCTTCGGGTGCGGCTTCAGCAGGTACCAGAACAGCCAGCCTGCCGCGATCGCCGCGATGATCGTGAAGACCCACGTCACGCTCTCGCCCATGGAGAACGCCGCGCCCGGGTTGTAGAGCAGCCGGAACTGGATGACGTCGCCGATGACCGGGATCGGGTCACGGCCGGTGAGCGTGCGCTCCGCCCAGTACTTCGTCGCCTGGTCGGCCACGAGCACGACCGCGGCGATGCCCAGGGCGAGCGGTACCCGGCGTACGGGCTGCTTGGTGTCCGATTGGGTGTCCATCGCCCGTCAGCCTAGCCATGGCCGCTCAGTCGATGCCCGTTTCCAGGAGACGCAGGTCCGGCGGCCGCAGCGTGGCCGTCTGCAGCAGCTCCTGGATCAGCTGGTGGTTGACCATGTTGCCCGCCGGGTCGCCCCAGTCCTCCAGGCGCAGCCCTTCGACGTAGGGGATGAGCCGCTCGCGGACCTTCAGGACCACGTTCGCGGCCTGCTTGTGCGTCCAGTCCGACCGGGTGCCGACCGCGTTGTTGAGGTCCAGCGCGACCTGCTTCCACGACTGCGGCTGCGGGTGCGGTTCCTGCCGCAGGTACCGCAGCGCGAGCGCGGTCAGCACGAGCCGCTCGGCGGGGTCGAGGTCCCAGCCCTCCGGTTCGGCGGTGTGGGTGGGGTCGTCGGCGCCGACGAGCGTGTCCTTGCGGCCCGCGCCGACGACCCGCACCTCGAGCAGGTGCTCGCGGCGCTTGGACGTGCGGATGAACAGCGGGCTGTAGCCCTCGGCGAGCGGGATCTCGTTGCCGGACAGCAGGAAGCGGGACTGGGGCAACCGGATCGGCAGCTTGCCGTCGTTGCGCAGCCACCAGTCGGTGCCGCCCCGCGTGATGCGGCCCTGGAAGCGGCTCATCCTCGGGTCGTCGGGGCCGATGCACACGTGCACGTCCGGTTCCTTGCGGCCGAACACGACCTCGAACGCGGGCCGCGGCGGCGCGGCGAACCCGCCACCCGCGGCGAGCACGAACAGGCTGCCCGGCGGTGCCGGTGGTACCCCGCCCGCGAGCCCGCCAGGTGACGGTGGCAGCGGCCGCGGCGGGAACCCGGTCATCTCGCGTCCTCGCCGCCGTCCCCGCCGGTGTTCTCGTCGGTGTTCTCGTCGCCGTCCTCGAGCAGGCGCAGGTCCGGCGGCACGAGCGTGGTGGACAGCAGCAGCTCGCGCAGCAGGTTGTCGTTGAGCTTGTTGCCGACCGGCTCGCCGACCTCCTCGCGGGTCAGTCCTCCCACGCCCGACTTCGACAGCCGCGACCGCACGGCCGTCACCGTGTGCTCCACCTTGCGAGCCGTCCACGTGCCGGGCTGCAGCTCGTTGAGCTGCTCGGCCACCTGCTGGCGGCCGAGGGGCTGCGGGTCGGACTCGTGCAGCAGGTAGCGCTGGCCGAGCGCGACCAGCACGAGCCGCTCGTCGGCCTGCAGCCGCCACGTGCGGGGCGGCTCGGTCAGGTCACCTGGCCTCGGCGCGGGACGGGTGCCGTCGTCACCGGCCACGTACAGCTCGAGCAGGTGCTCGCGGCCGCGGGTGCCGGGGACGAACAGCGGTGTGTAGCCGGCGGCGAGCGGCAGCGACTCCTCGCTGCTGAACAGCCACTGCGACCCGGGCAACCGGATCGGCAGGCGGCCGGTGTTGCTGACCCACCAGCGGCCGTCCTGGCAGGTCAGCAGGCCGTGCTGGCGGCTGACGCGCCGGTCGTCCTCGCCGATGCAGATGTGCACCTCTGGCTTGTTGCGGCCGAACACGACCGTGCGGCCTTCCCGGGGGCCGACGGCGAACCCGCCGCCGATCGCGAGTGCGTAGATCGCGCCGGGCGCGGAGCGGGGCACCCCGTACGCCAGGCTGTCGTGGCTGCCCGACAGCCGCTGACCGTCTGCGAACAGGGTGCTCCCGTCCATGCGACCTCCCCGGGTCCGATGGTTCTCAGTATGAGCCGAGCCCCTCGGGACCGGTCCCGGGAAGTGTTCGCGGGGCCATCTCGAAGGCCATCAAGGTTGCCCCGATCGGTGTCGTCCCGGGCGTTCGTGGTGGCTTCGAGTGCTCGTGCAGCTCGTGCGTCAGGTCGTGCAAGCGTTTGCGGTACTCGAGCCACACCTCGGGTTCGACCCACAGTTCGGCGTCGGTCACCACCATCTCCGAGCCGGGCAGGCGCATGGCGAGCCGCTGGTGCAGGTTGTTCACCAGGGCCTCGGTGAGCAGCGGCGACGCGTCCGTGCGGTCGGAGAGCGGGCTGCCCTTCACGGTCCGGTAGAGCCGCTCCCGGCCACCCCGCTTCGCCCGCACCTCGACCAGTTCGACCAGGCCGGCGCGGTCGAGCGTGCGCAGGTGCTGGCTCGCTAGGCCGTGGGAGATGCCCAGCTCGGCGGACAGGGCGGCAGCGGACAGCGGCCCGCTCCACATGAGCGACAGCATCCGCAGCCTGGTCGGGTGTCCGAGGGCGCGCAGCACGGGATCGGCCATGTTCCCCATTATCCCACCCCCTAGCAATTGCTAGGGTGTTGTCATGGACTTCCGCAGGCTGTGGCTGGCCGACGCGGTCAGCCAGCTCGGCACCAGGATGACCTTCCTCGCCGCACCCCTGCTCGCGGTGCTGTCCCTGAACGCGTCGACGTTCGAGGTGGCGCTGGTGCGGACGTGCGAGTCGCTGGGGTACCTGCTGATCGGGCTGGTCGCGGGCGCGTGGGTCGACCGGGTGCGGTGCAGGCCCGTGCTGCTGACCACCGACTACGGCCGCGCGGTCCTCATGCTGACCGTGCCCGCAGCGGCGCTGTTCGGGGTGCTCACGCTGTGGCAGCTGTACGTGGTGATGTTCGCGGTCGGGGTGCTGACGGTGTTCTTCGACGTGGCACACCAGTCGTACCTGCCGCGCCTGCTGCCCGCGGACAAGCTGGTCGACGCCAACGCCAAGCTGGCGGCGAACGCGTCGGTGGCCGCACTGACCGGCGCCGGTGCGGGCGGCTTCCTCGTGCAGCTGCTGACCGCGCCGTTCGTGTTCGTGCTCGACGCGCTGTCGATGGTGTGGTCGGCGCTGTGGGTGCGGTCGATCAAGCACCGCGAGCCGCCCGTGCCCCGCGTCCCCGACCGCCACCTCGGCCGGGAGATCAGGGAGGGCGTGCGGTTCGTGGCCCGCCACCCGCTGCTGCGGCCGATCGCACTGAACACGGCGACGGTGGTCCTGTGCCAGTCGGCGGGGATGGGCGTGAGCATCGTCTTCCTGGTGCGCGACATCGGGCTGTCGGCCGGGGTGATCGGGGTCCTCGGCGTGATCGGGCTCGTCGGCGCGCTGCTGGCGTCCGCGCTCACGCGGCGGCTCGTGGCGTGGCTCGGCCAGGTGCGGGCCCTGCTGCTGGGCGCGGCCTGCATCGGGCCCGCGTTCCTCGCGCAGGCGTTCACCACGCCCGGCTGGGGGCTCACGTGGTGGGTGGCCAGCGGGTTCGTGGCGAGCTTCTGCATCGTGCTGACCAACATCGTGATGGCGACGGTCCGGCAGACGGTCTGCCCGCCCGCGCTGCTCGGCCGGGTCAACGCGACGATGGAGCTGACGGTGTTCGGCGTGGTGCCGATGGGGAGCCTCCTCGGCGGCGTGCTCGGCACCGTGCTGGGAACGCGGGCCACGCTGCTATCGACGGGCGCGGTCGCGTGCCTCGGCGTGATCTGGCTGGTCACGGCGCCGGCCGCGCGGCGAACCGAAATTGTCGGTGCCGCCGGATAGCTTGTCCGGCATGCAGTCAGCGTTGCTGTCCGGTGTCGACATCTCCGGCCTCGAGGAGGCGGCCGGACGAAGCTCCTATGCCCGTGGCGTGAAGTACGCGCGGGACCGTGCGGTGCTGTCCTTGTGGTGGGACGAGGACGCGTGCGCGGTGCGGGGCCGGGTGCGCGGCTCGTGGGGCGAGACGTACGACACCACCGCCTACTTCAGCTCCCGGCGCGGCCCGGCGCTGGCGTTCGCGGAGGGCGAGTGCAGCTGCCCGGTCGGCATGGACTGCAAGCACGCCGTGGCCCTGGTGCTGACCGCGGCGGGCGAGTCGCCGCAGCGGTCGCCCGACGTGGCGGCCGACCTGTGGTCGATGTTGATGGCGGCGACCGAGGCCTGGCGCAACGGCCCGCCCAAGGTCTCCCCGCCGACCCTCGTGGTGCACGCGGTCTACGGCGACGAACACCGGCTGGAGGTGTCGTGGGAGTGGGAGTACCAGGTCGGTGACCAGCTGGTGCGGGCCGTGCCGGGTGCACCTGCTGACGGGTACCGCGACCGGTCGGCCGAGTCGGCACTGCTGGCCGGGCTGGACGACCTGCCGCTGGACGGGTTCGGGCTGCGCCACGGCCGCCGGCTGAAACCGGGGCGGTTGCGGGGCATCGACACCATGCGGTTCACCACCGAGGTGTTACCGCTGCTCGCGCGGCCCGGGGTGGTCGTCTCCGCGGACGGCGAGCCAGCCGACTACCGCGAGGTCGGCGACTCGCTGACGATCGGCGTGTCCACATCGGACCTGCCGGACGACAACGACTGGTACGGCCTCGGGGTGACCATCACGGTCGAGGGCCGCGAGGTGCCGTTCCTGGACGTGTTCGTCGCGCTGGCCAGGAACAAGTCGCACCTGTTGCTGCCGGACGGGGCGTACTTCTCGCTGGAGAAGCCGGAGCTGCGGTCGCTGCGGTCGCTGATCGACGAGGCGCGCTCGCTGCACGAGGCGTCCGACGGCACCCTGAAGATCAGCCGCTACCAGGCCGGGCTGTGGGACGAGCTGGCGCAGCTCGGGGTGGTGGAACGGCAGGCGTCGGCGTGGGAGCGGCAGGTCAAGGGACTGCTGTCGCTCGACTCGGTGCCGCGCGCACCCGTGCCGTCCACTGTGGACGCCCAGTTGCGCCCGTACCAGGTGGACGGGTTCCAGTGGCTCGCGTTCCTGTGGGAGCACCGGCTCGGCGGCATCCTCGCCGACGACATGGGGCTGGGCAAGACACTGCAGTCGCTGGCGCTGATCTGCCACGCGGCCGCTGATGAGCCGTTCCTGATCGTCGCGCCGACCAGCGTGGTGGGCAACTGGGTGGCGGAGGCCGCGCGGTTCGCACCGCACCTGCGGGTGGCGGCGGTGACGAAGCGCGGGCCGCTTCCCGTCGACGCCGACGTGGTCGTCACGTCGTACACGCTGCTGCGGCTGAACGTCGAGGCGTACGCGGCGGCCTCGTGGGCCGGGCTGATCATGGACGAGGCGCAGTACACCAAGAACCACCAGTCGAAGGTGTACCAGTGCCTGCGGCGGGTGCCCGCGCCGGTGAAGCTCGCGATCACCGGCACGCCGATGGAGAACAACCTGATGGAGCTGTGGTCGCTGCTGTCGATCACCGCGCCCGGCCTGTTCCCCAGCCCGGCCAGGTTCAAGGACTACTACGCCCGCCCGATCGAGAAGGACAACGACGCCGAGCTGCTGGCGCAGCTGCGACGGCGGGTGCGGCCGCTGATGAAGCGGCGAACCAAGGAGCAGGTGGCGAAGGACCTGCCGCCCAAGCTGGAACAGGTGCTGGAGGTGGACCTGCACCCGAAGCACCGCAAGCTGTACCAGACGGTGCTGGCGCGGGAGCGGCAGAAGGTGCTCGGCCTGCTGGACGACCTGAACCACAACCGGTTCTCGATCCTGCGGTCGCTGACGACACTGCGGCGGCTCTGCCTGCACGCGGGCCTGGTCGACGACGAGCACGCCGACCTGCCGTCGGCCAAGGTCGACGCGTTGGCGGAGCAGTTGCGGGACGTGATCGGCGGCGGGCACCGGGCGCTGGTGTTCAGCCAGTTCACCGGCTTCCTGGCCACCGTGCGTGAGCGACTGGAGGCCGAGGGTGTCGAGTACTGCTACCTCGACGGCCGGACCAGGAACCGCGCCGAGGTGCTGGCCCGGTTCAAGGACGGCACCGCACCGGTGTTCCTGATCAGCCTCAAGGCGGGCGGGTTCGGGCTGAACCTGACCGAGGCGGACTACTGCTTCCTGCTGGACCCGTGGTGGAACCCGGCGACCGAGGCGCAGGCGGTGGACCGGACGCACCGCATCGGCCAGCAGCGGAACGTCATGGTCTACCGGCTGATCGCGCGGGACACGATCGAGGAGAAGGTGGTGGCGCTGCAGAAGCGGAAGGCGGAGCTGTTCAAGGGCGTCGTGGACGACGGTGAGCTGTTCGCGCCCACGCTGACCGCGGAGGAGGTGCGTGACCTCTTCGAATGAACCCCCACGGCGAGCTGCGCTGAAGACCGCTCACAATGGAGTCATGGCAGCAGTCCCGTCGACAGTGCAGGCAGCGCTGCGGATCGGCCCGTACCAGGTCGACCCGCCGGTGGTGCTCGCCCCGATGGCGGGGATCACGAACGTGGCGTTCAGGAGGCTCTGCCGCGAGTACGGCGCCGGGCTGTACGTGTGCGAGATGATCACGGCGCGGGCACTCGTCATCCGGGACCCGAAGACGTGGCACATGATGACGTTCGACCCGAGCGAGTCGCCCAGGTCGGTGCAGCTCTACGGCGTCGACCCGGCCACCATGCGCGAGGCCGTGAAGATCATCGTCGGCGAGGGCCTCGCCGACCACATCGACACGAACTGGGGCTGCCCGGTCGTCAAGGTGACCCGCAAGGGCGGCGGCGCCGCGCTCCCGTACAAGCGGAAGCTGTTCGCGAACATCATCCGCGCGACGGTCGACGCGGCCGGCGACATCCCGGTGACCGCGAAGTTCCGCATCGGCATCGACGCGGAGCACCACACGTACCTCGACGCGGGCCGCATCGCGGAGGCGGAGGGCGCGGTCGCGGTGGCACTGCACGCCAGGACGGCTGCGCAGCGCTACTCGGGCCAGGCCGACTGGACCCACATCGCCCGGTTGAAGGAAGCGGTCACGTCGATCCCCGTGCTGGGCAACGGCGACATCTTCACGGCGGCGGACGCGCTGGCCATGGTCGAGAAGACGGGCTGCGACGGCGTGGTCGTCGGCCGCGGCTGCCTTGGCCGCCCGTGGCTGTTCGGCGAGCTGCAGGCGGCGTTCGCCGGTCAGCCGGTGCCGGCCGGTCCGCCGCTTGGCGAGGTCGCCAAGGTGCTGCGCCGCCACGCTGAACTCCTCGTCGAGCACGACGGCGAGGACAAGGGCATGCGTGACCTGCGCAAACACATGGCGTGGTATTTCATGGGCTTCCCGGTCGGCACGGAGCTGCGCCGCAAGTTCGCCATGGTCACCGCCCTGTCGGAACTGGACGACTACCTGGGCGAACTGGACCCCGATGCCCCGTTCCCGACCACCGGCGAGGGCCCGAGAGGCCGACAGGGTTCGCCGGGCAAGGTGACGCTGCCGTACGGCTGGCTGGACGACCCCGACGACCCGACCGTGCCCGCGGGCGCGGACATGATGCACTCGGGCGGCTGACTACTCCTTGCAGGTGGCGTCCCGCAGGGACACCACGTTGCTCTCGTAGGTGTCGTCCCCATCGGTCGCCTGCACCTGGAAGCAGTACTTGAGGTCGAGGTCCACCGGCAGCGTCATCGTGAGGTTCCGCTCGGGGAACTCGAACTGCGTCTTTTTCCCTTCCGGTGCCACGACGACCACGAAGTCGAGCTCCTCGTCGGCGGTCCAGCTGAGCCGCACCGCGTCGGTCAGGTCGACGGGCTCGGCCAGCACGATCTCGACGTCGCCCTTCCCCGACCCGGCCGCGGGCGGCACGTGCGGCACGCTGGACGGCTCGTCGGACTCCCCGCGGAAGAGCAACAAGGGCACGAGCGCGAGCAACGCGAGGAGAATCGCACCCCCGGCGAGCAGGTCGTAGCGGATGAGCTTCTTCGGCGCGGCCCCGGGCGGCGCAAGCGGCCCGGCGAGCACCTTCGCCTGCGCCCGCCCGCGGAGCGGGGCGGGGAAGTCGTCGTCGAAGTCGATGTCGGGCCGGGCGACCGCGGCCCCCCGCCGCTGAGCCTGGAACTCGACGGTCGCCGGGGTGGGCAAAGCTTCGGTGGGCATCGCATCGGCCTCGGACGACGCCGGGCCCAACGACGCCAGCGGCAGCAGGCCCGGCGCGCTCCCGGCCGCTGGCTCGGGCACTGGTTGGGGCGCTGGCTCGGGCGCGGCCTCGGCCGGGACCCCGGCGTCGTCCGAAGAGGACGGCGTGACCGATGCGGAACGGAGGCGTTCCCGTCGGAGAGCGCGGCGCTGGGCCGCGTCGTCGGGCGCCCCGGCGCTGGGGGCAGGGGCCGCACCGGCGTCGGCGTTCTCGGCCGGGGGCGCCTCAGGGCGCGGGACAACCGGCGGTGGTGCGGGAATCGAGGGCGGGGCACCAGCCGAAGGCGAGGCAGCCAGGGACGAGGCGGGGATCGAGGGCGAGGCGGCAGCCGGAAGAGAGGCAGCCGGATGCGGGGTAGGAGAGGAGGCTGGGCCACCAGCCGGAAGCGAGACACCCGCCGAGGGCGAGGCAGCCAAGGGTGAAGCGGGAGCCAAGGGTGAAGCGGGAGCCGAGGGCGCGGTGGCGACCGGGCGCGAGTTGGCCGGAGGCGGGGCGGGAGCTGCCGGCGAGGTGGCGACCGGGCGCGAGTTGGCCGGGCGCCGGGCAGGAGCCGCGGGCGAGGTCGTGACCGGGGGCATGGGTGGCACAACCGGCCGCGGGGGCGCTGCGGGAACCGGGGCCGGGCCCGGCGAAGCCGCGGGTGGTCCCGAAAACCCGGGCGGGGCAACAGGAGGCCGAGGGGCCTCGCGATGGCCGGGCATCGCGAAGTCGTCGAAGTCGTTGCCCTCGTCCAGTACGCCGGGGGCGTATGGGGGTGCATGGTGGGCGAGCGGGAAAGGCCGGGACGGTGGCATCGGCTGCGGCGCGCTGAAGTCGTCGAAGTCGTCCGTTGGTGGGGGTTGTGGGGTGTCCGGCAGCATGGCGCTGAGCTGGTCGGCCACGGCACTCGCGTCGCCAAGGCGGCGGGTTGGGTCGGCGGAGAGCAGGCGCGCGACCAGTGTGGCCAGTGGGACCGGCACCTCGGCGGCGTTGAGTGCCGGGACCGGCTCGCCGAGAATGCGGAGCACGCGTTCGCCCGGTTGTTCGCCCAGGCGGCCTGGGTGGGGCGAGCGGCCGCTCAGCGCGTAGTGCAGGACGGCGCCCAGCCCGTAGAGGTCCGTGCTCTCGTTCAGCACCCCGGTGCGCAGCGTCTCCGGGGGCAGGAACTCGATGGCGTACAACGGATCGCGGGCGAAGGCCTGCCGCAACGTGACACCGAAGTCCGCCAGCACCGGCTCGCCCGTCGTGCGGAACAGGATGTTGTGCGGCGACATCCCGCCGTGCACCACACCGGCGGCGTGGGCCGTGGCCAGCGCCAGCGCCACCGAACGGCCCAGCACCACCGCGTCGGCGGGGCGGAGCGAACCGACGCGGTCGACCAGCGCGGAGAGCGACTGGGTGCACCGTTCCATGCGGACGGCGAACTCGCCCGTGTCCAGGTCGTCGACGCCGTCCACCAACAGGATCGAGCTGATCCGCCTGGTGGCGGACAACTTGGCCTGCTCCTTGTTGAACGCGGCCAGGGTGCGTTTGTCGAGGCGTTTCGGGAAGACCTTCAGCGCCACCGGAAGCCCGGCGTGTAGTCCTGAGTAGACAGTCGCGACCGGTCCGTCGCCGATGCGCTGCAGGCGGGCGCTGCCGACGGTCGCCATCAGCGGCTCGCCAGGTCGAGGTAGGCACAGCTGTTCACCAGCAGCGGCCGCAGATCGGCGAGCAGGCCCGCCAGCACCTCCTCGCTGCCGGACGGTTCGTTCAGGTCGGCCGCCACCTTCGCACGGACCTCGCACGTGTGCCACATGCTGGGCGCGACATGCCCCCACTGCCACAACTCGTAGCTACCCACGGGCACCACGGCCACCGGCTCGTCCAGCAGGGGGAACCCCAGGGCGTAGTCGTCCGGGTCGTCCTCGGTGTTGCCGAGACCGACGAGCAGCGGCGCGAGCCGGTACTTCTCGACGAACGCCACCGCCTCCGGGCCGCCCTCGGCGGGCACCAGAGCGAGGAGGCCCTTCGCGGTCAGTTCCTCGACGTGCCGCCCGGCGTCGGCGAGCTCGGTCTCCTCGGCGAGGCGGAGCAGGTCGTCGGTGGTCCACACCGCACCGTCCTCGGGCGCGCCGTGCGCGAGCACCCACACGCCGAACTCGTCGGCGGTGAGCGGCCGGTGCTCCACGCCGACGCGCACCACCTGCACGCCCTCCGGGTGCCGCTCGCCGACGTAATGGCCGACCGGGAACACGAGTTCACTCATGACAGCCCCTCGATCCGCACGTCCAGGCAGGCCACGCGCGCCGCCAGCAACTGCGGCAGCACACCGATCGCCCCGGCCAGCATCCGCGCCGGGTCGGTCTGTTCGTCCTCAGTGGACCCGGCCTGCTTCGCCGCCTCGGCCGCCTCCGCACACGCGGACCACAGGTCCGGTGACAGGCAGCCCCACTGCCACAGGTCGTACATCGCGCCGGTCATCACCGCCAGCGGCTGGTAGAGCAGGCCGACCGAGAACATCCACGGGTACTCCGGGCTGTTGCCGAGACCCTGCGCGAGCGGCAGGAGCCGGTGCCCCTCGGCGAACGGCGCGGCCGGGTCGACCGCGGTCAGCAGGCGGTCGCGGACCAGGTCGGCCACGACCTCCTCGCCGTGCTCGGCACGCAACCCGTCCGCGGTGACCGACGGCACCGAGCCGTCCTCCGACGGCACCCCGTGCGCCGCGGTCCACGCCGCGAACCGCACCGGGTCGAGGTCGACGATGTCGGCGCCGATCCGGACCTGTTGCACGGGCGCGGTCACGCCGTCCCCGACGTGGAATACCCCCAGGTCGTGGCCGACCGGGAGCACCTGCGTGCCGCCGTCCACCCCCGCCACCTCCAGATGTGTCCGCTAGCTGCCGAAGCGGTTCCGGCTGTCTGCCTGCCAGGTCATGGTAGGTCTGCCCGCCATCCCGGCGGGCCGGCCCGGCATGTTGCTGCCGCCGCACGAAGCCCCCGTCAGGAAGACGACCATGAACACCACTGGCCTGGTCCGGGTGACCGTCGCGGCGCCCGCCAGACGAATCGACCTAGCCCTGCCGGAACGCTCACCACTGGCCGAACTGCTGCCGGGCCTGCTCCGGCACGCGGGCGAGGACCTCGCCGACTCGGGCGCCCGCTCGGGTGGCTGGGTGCTGCGCAGGCCGGACGGCACGGTCCTGGAACCGGCCCGCCCGCTCGCCGCCCAGCGCGTGCGCGACGGCGAGATCCTGCACCTCACCCACGCCCACACCGACTGGCCGGAACTCGAGTACGACGACCTGGTCGACGCGATCGCCACCGGCTCCGCGCGCACCGGCGCCACCTGGGGACCCCGCCACACCCGCGCCGCGGGCCTCACGGTCGGCGGGCTCGCCGTACTGCTGTGTCTCGTGGCCGCGCTGCGGACCGGTGCGCCGTGGAGCGGGCCGGGCTGGTGGTCGCTCGGGCTGTCCGCGTTGCTGCTGTCCGGCGGGTTGCTGCTCGCCAGGGCGGCGGGCGACACCGGGGCGGCCGCGGTGGCGGGCGGTGTCGCGCTGCCGTTCGCGTTCGCGGGCGGCGGCCTGGTGTTCGCGGGCGACCGCGCACTGACCGACCTCGGCGCCGCCCACCTGCTCAGCGCGTGCGCCGCGCTGCTGCTCGCCGCGATGGTCGCGCTGTTCTCGGTCGTGGACCGGGCGGCGCTGTTCGTCGGCGCGGCGACCGTCGGCGTGTTCGGGGTGGTCGGTGGCTGGCTCACCACGCTCGACTCCCTCGAGGGCTACGAGGCGGCCGCGCTGATCGCCGGGTTCGGGCTCGCGTTCTCGCCGGTGCTCACGCCGCTGTCGATCCGGCTGTCGCGGGTGCCGATGCCGGTCCTGCCCCGCGACGCCGCCGACCTGCTGCGCGACCGGCCGCAGCCGCCGCGTGCCGCGGTGTACGCGGCGGTGCTGCGCGCCGACGGCCTGCTCACCGGCATGATCAGCGGGCTCTCGATCGTCGTGGCGGCCTGCCAGGTGTGGCTGATCACCAGCGACAGCGAGGCCGCGCTCATCCTGGTGATCATCCTGACGGCCGGGTTCCTGCTGCGGGCCCGGCTGTACCCGATCCTGCGGCAGCGGGTGCCGCTGCTGGCCGCCGGGCTCGCGGGGGCGTTGTGTCTCGTGCTCGGGCCGCTGATGTCCGACCGGGAGGACCTGCTCGCGATCACCGGGCCGTGCCTGCTGCTCGCCGGGGTGGCGATCGCGCTGGCAGGCGTCGTGCACAGCACACGCGCCACGGCGAGCCCGTACCTCGGCCGGTACGCCGAGATCCTGGAGGTGCTGCTGGTGCTGGCGATCATCCCGGTCATGTGCTCGGTGCTCGGGCTCTACGGCTACGTGCGCGGGCTGGGAGGCTGACATGGCATCGAAGCGGGACCAGCTCCACGCCTACCAGTTCCTCGTCCAGCGGGTGGTCTCCGCGCTGGTGAGCAGGGAGAGCGATCCGGAGCAGCCGGCGTTCAGCAGGCCGGGCAACGCGGCGTTCGGCGGCATCGCACTCGCGATCGTCGCGCTGGCCGCGGTCGGCGTGTACGGGTTCCTCAACCCGGGCGGCAACGACGCGTGGCGGGACGGCCAGTCGATCATCGTCGAGGAGGAGACCGGGACCAGGTACATCTACCTCGACGAACGGCTGCACCCGGTCGCCAACTACGCCTCGGCGCTGCTGGCGATCGGCGAGCACGCGGCGACGCTCAGCGTGTCGCGCGACTCGCTGTCCGGCGTGCCGAGGGGGCCGAGGATCGGCATCCCCGACGCGCCGGACGCGCTCCCCGGCACCGGTCAGCTGCTCACCGACCCGTGGACGCTGTGCTCGCAGCCGACGCCCGACCCGTCCGGCACGGCCGTGCCGATCTCCGTGCTCATGGCGGGCCAGCGCACGGACGGCGGGCAGACGCTCGCCGACAAGGCGGTGCTCGCCGAGGTCGTGGAGACCAAGGAGCGGTACCTGGTGGTGCACGGCTACCGGCACCTGATCAGCGAACCCGACGCGGTGGTGATCGGGCTGGCGCTGCGTGCGACGCCGGCGATCCGGGTGGCCCCGGCGGTCGTCGAGGCGATCCCGCTCGGCAGGCCACTCGCCCCGATCCCGGTGGCGGACATGGGCAAACCGGCGAACGTGCTGCCGACCAAACCGGAGATCCGCGCCGGGCAGCTGTTCGAGGTGTCGACGTCGAACGGCGTCCAGCACTACCTCGCCGAGGTCGGCAGGCTGCGGCCGATCACCGAGCTGCAGTACGAGATCCAGCGCGGCTACCGGGGAACGGCGGCCGCGTACCCTGGTGCGGTGCCGGACGCGCTGCCGCTCGGCCCGATCGAGGCCAACAGCGCGACCCAGTCGCCGAAGGTCGCGGCGAAGGCGGGCGATCCGCCGACCGCACGGCCCGAGTTCGCGTCCGGGGACGACTCCGCGACCCTGTGCCTCACGTTCGAGTCCGGCAAGAACGTGCCGGAGCTGACACTGGAACCACGGATGCCCTTGGTCGACCCGATGTCGGCCACGCCGAGGCGGACGAACCGGGGCGCGGTGCTCGCGGACCGGGTGCTGGTTCCTGCCGGGCACGCGATGGTCGTCGAGGCCGTGCCGACGGAGGACACCCCGAGGGGCACGCTGCTGGTCGTCACCGACCTCGGCGTCGCCTACCCGCTGGCCTCGACCGACGTGCTCGACGTGCTGGGCTACGGCGGTGTCGAACCGGTCCGCATGCCCGCGGGTCTGGTGGCCCGGATCCCCATCGGCCCGGGGCTGAGCCACGAAGCCGCACTGAGCCGCTGACACACAAAAGGCCGGGCCCCGGGGTTTGCGCCCCGGGGCCCGGCCTTTGTGTTGCTCAGCGGTACATACGACGGGGTTCCTCCGCGGTGGTGCTTTCCGCCACCTGCCACAGGTCCTCGTCCACGATGTCCCGGACGACGGGCTCCTCGACCTCGGCGGCCGCCGCCGGGAAGCCGGCGGAGGCCGGGGCGTCGGACCGGCCCGCCAGCATGGCGGGCAGACCCGGGGTGCCCTCGTCGCGGCGCTTGCCGCGGTTCGTGGTCGGGATCCGGGCAGCGCCAGGGCCGGGAGGGCCCCCGTTCTGCCCGCCGGCACCCATGCCGTGCCCGCCCATCGGCGGCGGCATCATCGGCGGGGCACCGCCAGTGCCACCGCCACCGCCCGCCACGCCGGTGCCCATGGGCGGCACGACCGGAGCGGTGCGTGCCGGAGCCACGTTGTTCGGGCTGACGACGGGCCCGGCGGCGGCCGGGCGGGCGACACCGCCTGCTCCGCCACCGCCGACGCCGCCGACGCCACCGCCGACGCCGCCGCCGCCGAACCCACCACCGCCGCCGCCGAACCCACCCAGTCCGATCGGCGGGATCGCGGTGCCCAGGTTCGGCACGGAACCGCCACCGACCGGCGGCAGGTTCGGCATCAACGTGCTGCCGGGCGGCGGGATCGTCGGCGTGGTGAGGCCGCCACCGCTCAGCTCGGGCATGTCGCTGAGGGGCGGCATCGTGACGCCACCGCCGCCACCTTCCCCGCCGGGCGGGGCACCACCGGCGGCACCACCCGGAGGCGCGCCACCGGTCTCACCGCCGGGCGCGGCACCGCCAGGCGGGGCACCCCCGGTCTCACCACCGGGGGGCGCTCCACCGGTCTCACCACCAGGCGGAGCACCGGCGTCCTCCGCGCCCGGGACGGCCGGGGAGGGGCCACCGCCAGGGGGCGCGCTACGTGGCCCGGGGCCGGTCGGACCGCCCGGCGGGCCGCCCTGGCCGTTCGGGCCCACCCACGGGGTCTTCGCGTCGGCCTTCTCGACCGCGGCCGCCGCCACCTCGTACAGGCCGGCGAGAACGTTCATCGACTTACCGGCCTCGGTGCGGTAGTGGCGCTCGATCTGGTCGGGGGTGAACGCCTTGTAGGTGCCGTTGCCATCGGCCGACGGGAGCTCGACGTACGCCGGGTTGTTCGCCGCCCTCGGCCCCCGGCTCAGCCGCTCAAGCGCTTGAATGGCCTCGTCCTTCAGGCGTTTGCACTCCGCCACGTGGGTCAGCGTGGGCTCGATCGCACCGGCCACGTCCCGCATCGCGACCGGTGCCCCGCTGCCGTTGATGGCGGTGGCCCACGGGATCATCGTGCCGTGGCTCTTCCGGGAGTCCGCCACGAACTTGTCGCCGTCGGGGCCGCCGTAGGCCGCCTCCGCCCGGTTCGTCGCCAACTGGAAGTCGTCGGCGGTCGTGCGTATCTCGGTGCCTGCCTGCTCCCACATGTCGGCCTTGACCTTCAGCACCGCGACGTTGTTCTTCTCCGCCTCGATGATCTTGAGCTGGGTGTCCAGGTCAGGCGTCACCCGGTAGTCGTTCAGCATGCGGCTGTCTCCTCGCCCTACTCACCCAGGCCGACGGCGTCGATGCGCATCGGGCCGGGAGCGTTCACGGGCCACGGTCCGCCGCTGGTGTAGGCCAGGTCGAACTCCCGCACCCCGTACTCGACGTCGCTCAGGTAGTTGAAGTCGTCGGCCAGGCTCTGGTCGGTGCCCTCGTACAGGTTCGCCCGCTTGTGCGCGGAGTTCGTGTACGCCATGAGCCCGACGTTGCAGTTCGTGGTGAAGTCCTTGAGAGAAAGGCAGGAGGCGTAGTCCTTCTCGGAGAAGAGCGTGCCCTCGGCCATCTGGCTCTGCAGTGGACTCGTCGCCACCACCTTCGGGTCGACGCCACCGTCCGGCGCGGCCTCGTAGCCGCCCATCTCGGCGGGAACCATGAACAGGTCGACCATCAGCGCACCTCCTGCTCGGCGCCGGCACGTTGCCGCTCCGCCTGCCACTGGTCCTCGTCGATGAACTCGACGGTCGCCGGTGCGTCCGGCGCCACCGAGACCCGCCGCGTGGCGAGGGTGAACGGGTCGGCGACCGCGGTCTTGCCGGTCAGCACCGCGGGCAGGCCGGGTGTCGGGGTGTCCTCGTCGTCGTGCACGCGGACCGGCCGACG
Source organism: Actinophytocola algeriensis (assembly GCF_014203735.1). GTDB lineage: Bacteria > Actinomycetota > Actinomycetes > Mycobacteriales > Pseudonocardiaceae > Actinophytocola > Actinophytocola algeriensis. The sequence continues at coordinate 134,058 of NZ_JACHJQ010000003.1, forward strand.
GCCAAGACCAGCACCGACACCCGCCGTCGAACCGCCGACGCCCATGCCTGCGCCGCCCATCATGGGCATCATCGGCGGCACGCCACCCATGCCTGCCGTGCCGGTCACCGTGGCCGGTGGCGGCACCAGTGGCTGCGGGGCCGTCGGCGCGGCCGCGGGCGACGGTGCGGTCAACGGGTTGACCGGGGCCGCGGCCACCGGGATGTGCGTCGGACGTGGCGCGGCGACGCTGGGCATCCGCACCCCGCCGCCGGAAACCCCGCCGCCCCGGCCGAAACCGCCGGCCATCGGCGCGAACGGCATCCCGGCCTGAGCGCCGGCGACCGGGGTGGGCGGAGCCACCGAGGGCGGTGGCGACACCGGCGGCGCGGACGGCGGCGCGAGACCGCCGCCACCACTCAGCTCCGGTGCGAGTGTGTCCACATCGGACTCTTCACCGGTATCCAGATCGGACCCACCGGCCGCGGACCCGTCCTGGCCCGGGAGATCGCCGACCCCGCCCGAGGAGACACTGACCGACCCCTCACCGACCGACGCCGACCGGGTGACCTCGCCGTCCTCGGTCGAGTAGGTCACGCTCGCGGTGCTGCCGCCCTGGAGCCCCTCCCACTGACCGCCGCTGCCCGCGGTCGCCACCTTGTCGCCCGCGGTGGCGTAGTCCTTGGCCAGCTTGTTCATCAGCGCGCCGGCCGCCTGCTGCAGCTGCAGGATGATCTGCTGGACCGCCGCGCCGACGAGCGGGTTGGACGCGAGCGCCTTGAGCGCGTCGGCGATCTGCTTGAACTTCAGCACCGTCTCGTGGGTCGGCGGGATCTGGGCCGCGACCGCCTGGAGGTCCGTGCTCGGGTTGCTGCCGTTGACGTTCTCGTCCCACGTGTCCAGCGTCCGCTGGCTGGCCTCCGCGGTGCCGAGCCAGCGTTCGCCGAGGTGGTCGGTCCAGTCCGGGGCCAGGGTCCGGTTCTGGGTGGCGAAGTTCTGCGACGCGGTACTGAGCGCGCTGCCCGCCGTCGTCCACATGGCGGCCTTCTGGGCCAGCAGGTTCACGCTCGGCAGCTCCGAGGCGATGTGGGCGAGCTGGGTGTCCAGGTCGATCTTGGTGTAGTCCAGCACGTCACACCTCGCTCTCGGCGGTCATGCGGTCGAACGGGTCGGCGTTGGCCTGGTCCGTCGCGTCGTACTCGGTACCCGTGCCGTTGACGCCGGTCCGGTGCGCGGTCACGCCGTGCTGCGCGGCGGTCATGTACCGGACCAGGTTCTGCTCACCGGCCTGGTCCCGGTCCGTGAAATCGGCTTCCCGCGCCATGAGTCCCGACACCGGGCCCGCTGCCCGGACCTGTTCGGGCCCCTCTGGGCGGTAGGCCAGCATCGAGCTGGGCCGCCCGTGAATACTGTCCATCCTCGTTCCTCCTGCTCGACTCCAGCCACTCCGGTCGCGCCCAGTGCAGCAGAACCCCCACCGGGCAAAGGACTTCACGACAGCTTCCGGCCACCGCCTACTCGCTCGGCGGGACCCAGGCCAGCTGCACCATCGAGGGGTTGCCGCGACGGGTGATCACCTTGCCGCGGCCCGGGGGCAGTGGCTCGGCCTTGTGCCCGTTCAGGAGCGGGCCCTCGTGCTTGGTGCCGGACATCAGCACGCCGGTGGCGCCGACGTCCCGCAGCCGGTTGATGAACGGCTCGTACAGACCACGGCCCGCACCACCGAACCGGCGCGTGACGATGACGTGCAGCCCGATGTCCCGGCCCTGGGCCAGGTACTCCATGATCGGCAACATCGGGTTCTCCTCCATCGTGAGAACCAGGTCGTAGTCGTCGACCAGCACGTAGATCTCCGGTCCCGTCCACCAGTTGCGCTTGCGCAGCTGCTCGGGGGTCACGTCCTTGCCGGGCAGGCGTTCCTTGATCGCGTTCGCGAGCATCCCCATGTACTGGCCGGTCGTCCTGGTGTCCGTGCCGTAGCCGAGCAGGTGGTCCTTCGGCACCTCGCCGAGCAGGGAGCGGCGGTGGTCGACCATGAGGATCCGCGCCTGTTCCGCGGTGTAGGTGTCGGTGATCCGCTTGGCCATGGCGCGGATGAACGTCGTCTTGCCGCAGTCGACGTCCCCGACCAGCACCACGTGCGCGTCGTTCGCGAAGTCGAACCGCACGGGCGCGAGGTCCTCCTCGGCGATGCCGACCGTGATGCGCAACGACTCCGGGTCGTCGCTGGGCAGCGCGAGGTAGGGCAACCTGGCGGGCAGCATCCGCACCGGCGGCGCGGGCTCGCCCGGCCACGCCTGCTTGACCTTCGCGACGAGGTCCGCGATGCCGGCCGAGAGGTCCTCGGCGGTCCCGCGCCCGTCGATCCGGGGCAGCGCGGTGAGGATCTGGTGCTTGGTCGGGCCGAGGCCCCGGCCCGGCGACCGCTCGGGCACCCGGAGGGCTTCCTTGCGGTCGATCATCGTGTCGATCGGGTCGCCGAGACGCAGCTCCACCTTGCTGCCGAACAGGTCGCGGACCTGCATCCGCAGGTCGAACGACCGCGCGACGGTACCGATCAGGTGCACGCCGTAGGCGAGGCCCCGGGTCGCGATGCTGCCGATGACCTCCTCCTGGTCAGTGAAGTCCTTGCGCAGCGTCAGCCAGCCGTCGATGACGAGGAACACGTCGCCGTGCGGGTCGTCGACCGTGCCGTTCGCCCGCAGCTCCCGGTAGGTGGGCATGCCGTCGACGTCCAGCTCGGCGAAGCGGCGCTCGCGCTCGGTGAGGATGGAGGCGACCTCGGCGATCGTGCGCCGCACCGCGCCGACGTTGTGCCTGCCCGCCACGCCGCCGACGTGCGGGAGGTCCCGGATCGAGGCCAGCGAACCGCCGCCGAAGTCCAGGCAGTAGAACTGCACCTCCCTCGGCGTGTGGGTCAGCGCCATGCCGGTGATCAGCGACCGCACGGCCGTGCTCTTGCCGGACTGCGGACCACCCATGACGACCGCGTGGCCCGCCGACGCGCTGAGGTCGAAGACGAGCGGGTCGCGCCGCTGGTCCAGCGGGCGGTCCACGATGCCGAACACGGCACCGAGCTTGCCGAGACCGGCGCCGTCCTTCGGCCGCAGGCCACGCTCGGGGTCGACGACCAGCTCGCCGAACAGCTGGTCCATCGTCGGCGGCACGTCCAGCGGCGGCAGCCACACCTGGTGCGCGGGCATGCCGCGGCCCGAGAACCGGGTCACCAGGATGTCCATCAGGCTCTCGCCGACCGCGTCGTCGTCGACCTCGTCGGGCACCGTCTCCGCGGGCTCCTCCTCCTCGACGTCCGGCGCGACGTAGGCGGTGGAGTACACGTTGAGCCCCACCGGTTCCTGCTCACCGGCGTTGACCGTCCGCGCCTGGTCGGCGCGGTGCACGCCGGACACGTACGCGGAGCGGAAGCGGGTCATCGGCTCGTCGCCGTAACGCAGGAAGCCGTGGCCCGGCGCCCTCGGCAGCGAGAACGCGTCCGAGACCCCCAGCACGGACCGGCTGTCCATGTCGGAGAACGTGCGCAGGCCGATCCGGTAGGACAGGTGGGCGTCCAGCCCGCGCAGCCTGCCCTCGTCGAGCCGCTGGCTGGCCAGCAGCAGGTGCACGCCGAGCGCGCGCCCGATCCGTCCGATCTGGACGAAGATGTCGATGAAGTCCGGCCGTGCGGACAGCAGTTCGGAGAACTCGTCGCACACCACGAAGAGCGTGGGCACCTCCGGGAGCGGCGCACCCGCGGCACGGGCCTTCTCGTAGTCGCGCAGCGAGGAGAAGTTGCCCGCCGCGCGCAGGAGTTCCTGGCGGCGCAACAGTTCGCCGTTGATGGCGTCGGCCATGCGGTCCACCAGCGGCAGCTCCTCGGCGAGGTTGGTGATCACCGCGCTGGTGTGCGGGAGCTTGTCGAGCGTGGCGAACGTGGCGCCGCCCTTGAAGTCGATCAACGCGAAGTTCAGGGAGTTCGGCGGGTGGGTGATCGCGAGCGCGAGCACCAGCGTGCGCAGCAGCTCGCTCTTGCCGGAGCCGGTCGCGCCGATCAGCAGACCGTGCGGGCCCATACCGTCCTGTGCGGACTCCTTCAGGTCGAGCTCGATCGGTGTGCCGTCGGGCCGGATGCCGAACTTGACCCGCAGCCGGTCGCGCCGGGGGCGCGGCACCCAGGTGTCGGCCGGGTCGAACGCGTACGGGTCGCCGAGCTCGAGCAGTTCCTCCAGCCCCAGCTCCGCGCTCAGCGGCTGCTCGCCCTTGGCGCCCTCGGTCATGCGCAGCGGCGCGAGCTGACGCGCGAGCGCCTCCGCGGCGGCGATCGGCAGCGCGTCGGCGCGGCCGAGCCGGACCTCCCCGTCGACGGTCACGCTGCCGAGCGCGCCGTCCTCGGCGACGGAGAGGACGACCGCGTACCGGTCCGGTCCCCTCGGCGGCACGTGGGTCAGGTCGATCAGCGTGGCGCCCTCGACCCCAGCACCCGCCGCCAGGTGGTCCGAGCCCGCGATCTCACCGCCGTCGAGCACGACCACCAGGTGCGGGCCGGACACCCGCGCGGCGCCCTCCGGGTCGAACCGCGGCCGGTTGGCCAGGACGTCGTCCAGCATCGCCTCGAGCATCCCGATCGTGGGCGCGACGAGGCGGAGCGGGCCGAGCGCGTCCGTGCGCTCCGGGTGCAGCGCGTGCGGCAGCCACTTGACCCACTCCCAGTCGCCGCGCCGCTCGTCGCTCGCACAGATCGCGATCCGCAGCTCGTCGGGTGCCTGGAGCGTGGCCAGCTGCGCGAGCATCGCACGGACGAGCCCGCGCGCCTGGTCGCCGCCGCGGACGTGGATCCGGCTGAACCCCGTGACGGCCATGGCGAGCGGCAGGTCCGGGACCATCGAGTAGGTGGTGAGGAACCGGCGCAGCGCGAGCGCCGAGAGCGGCTCGAGTTGTTCGAGCGGCTTGGTGTCCGGCGCGATCAGCGTGGTCGCCAGGCTCTGCGGGCCGAGCCCTACTCGGGTGACGCCGAAGTCGGCGTCCGTGCGGCGCCGCTCCCACAGCCGGTAGCTGCCCGCGACGGACCACAGCGTGCGCGGGTCGGGGTGCAGGTACCACATCGCGGTGCGCTGCCTGCGTACCGTGCGCCCGACCCGGACCCGGTGCTGTGCGAGCCCGCGCAGGTACAGCCTGCGGGCGGCGCCCATCTCCTTCTTGCTCGGCCCGCCGCCCTGCAGGAACGCCACACCCACCATGGCGAGCATGGCGAGGCCGAACAGCCCGAAGGTGATGTAGCGGATCGTCCCGTAGGCGTTGCCCTGCCCGAAGCTGCCGCTGAACAGCAGCACCATCGCACCCATCATCAGGACCATCGGCAGGACCATCAGCACCTGGGTCCACTGCCTGCCACGCGCCACCGGGATCTCCGGCGGCGCCTCCAACAGCAGCTCACCGGCCGGCATCTCCGGCGACGGCCGCCGCAGCGGTCGTCGCACCACTACCGTTCCCACGCTCACGCCCTCCTCGCATCTGCTGAGGACGATGGTCGGCGATCAGCGGGTGTGTGCGTGTCGCGCTGGCAGGAACGTGCCGCCACAAGGATCTGACCTGCTGAAAGCACCTAGCTTCGAGCGTGGCCGCAGCCGACGCGGTGCTGCGCGCCATGTGTGGACAAGGAGCAGCGTATGTACCAACACATGCACATGGACCCGCTCGCGGCACAGGCTGCCGTGGACCGGTCGAACTCGAACCTGGCCGAGCAGACCGGGAACCAGGCGACGAACCTCGCCAACCACGAGGGGACCCGCGCGGGTTTCTACGGCAACGCCGCACGGGCGTACGAAACGTCCTTCGTGGCCAACGACGAGGTCCAGACGGCCACCGGACGGACCCACGACCACATCAACACCGCGAACCAGTTCACGGTGAACGAGTACCAGGTCGCGGACGACGACAACATGGCCCTCTTCAACATGCAGGTCAACCCGACCGCCTGAGACGGGAGAACACTCCATGGACAACTTCATCTCCGCGCGCTACGGCGAGGTTCTCGCGGGCGCCGACGCCGCACATGCCAAGGCGAGCATGCGCAGCGACCTCGTCGAGGAGGACATGCACACCAGCAACGCGCTGGGTGCCGACTGGGACGACGAGGTCTACTACCGCAACATGAGCGACAAGCACTACAGCTACAACGAGTACAACGCGGACATCGAGCGGGCCAGGGGTATCGCGGACGCCGAGTACGCCTCCGTGGACAGGTTCGCGGAGACACAGGCGCGGTGCGCCAACGGCTACCTCACCTGAGCAGCCACCTCCATGAGGTAGCCGGAAACCCAGTAGTGGCTTCGAGAACGCGGTTCTCGAAGCCACTACTGGTTTCACCGCAACAAAAACGCCCTACCGGTGCCGCTGCCCAGGGGCCTTCGGGAACAGGAACATCTGGTCGGGCGTCTCGGCGTGGCCCGGCGCGTCCGGCAGTACCGGCGCGCGACCGGCGTACCAGCGACGCCTGCTGCCCCGCGGCAGGAACCACCCGAGCACCGCGGCCACGACGATGGCCAGGACCACCAGACCGGTGCCAGCCTTGGCCGCGGCGCTCGTCCCGCTCCACCAGTCGGCTTCCTGGACCGCGGCGTGGTCCACCGGCGGTTCCACCACGGGCGGCACCATCAGCGGCTCGGCGTCGGTGAGGTCCTCGGTCACCGCCCGGTAGGGGTCGACGATCCCGGCCCCGTACTCCGTGCTGTCCCGTCCACCGGGCGCCGGGTCGGCGGTGGCGAGGATGCGGTCGGCGACCTCGGGAGCGGTCAGCTTCGGCCACGCGGACCGGACCAGTGCCGCGACACCCGCGACGAAGGGCGCCGCGAAGCTGGTGCCCGCCCAGTAGTTGTGGCCGCCCGCCCTGGTGGCGGCGAGCACCTCCTCGCCGGGCGCCATCACGTCCACGTACGGACCGGTCTGCGAACCATCCGCCCGTTCCCCGCCGATCGTGAGCGAGCCGACGCCGAGCACGCCGTCGTACGCGGCCGGGAAGGACGGTTGCGTGCCCTGGGCGGCGCGGTTCCCCACCGCGGCGACCACGAGCACGTCCTTGGACTGCGCGTAGGCGACCGCGTCACCGATCGCCCGGTAGTCCCCGTGTCCGGACAGCGACAGGTTGATCACCTTGGCGCCGTGGTCGGCGGCGTACCGGATGCCCTGGCCGACCACACCCGGGTTGATGGGAGTCGGGTCACCGTTGTCGGACAGTTCCCGGTCGGTGATCCGCACCGGCAGGATGCGCGCATCCGGTGCCACGCCGCGGAAACCGACGCCGGGCGCCGGGGACGCGGCGATGATCGAGGCGACCGCCGTGCCGTGCGAGACGCAGTCGAAGTTCCCCGGCAGGTTCCCGACGAGGAAGAAGTCCTCCCCGCGGAGCACCTTGCCGCGCAGCTGCGGGTGGTCGGCGTCGGCTCCTGAGTCGACGACGGCGACCGTGACGCCCGCGCCGGTGCTGTGCGGCCAGGTGCGGTTCAGGTCGAGCAACTGTTGCGCCCACGGGAGTTCGGCGACCACTTCGTGCGCCGGGTCCGGGGTGCCCTGGCAGGCGCCCTCCGGCGGGGCCGCCGCCGCGGGTCCGGCTGCGGCCAGCGGCGCGAACACCGTGGCCGCGGCCACGGCGGTGGCGACAAGACGGGTCATGGTCGGATCATCCGGCCCTGCCCCGATCCCGCGCGGCGCCTTGGCCGGAACCGGTCAGCACGGTGCTGCACCAGCTTGCGCGCGGTCATGCTGACCAGCATGGACGCACCGCCGGAAGAGGTTCGCGGGAGGCTCGCCGAGTACGAGTGGCTCGGCAAGCAGGTGCGCGCCATGTACGACGGGATCGACGACGTCCGCGGCACCGCGCACTCCGCCGACGAGCTGGTCACCGCCGTCGTCGGCGGTCGGGGTGAGCTGCTCGAGCTGGAGCTCGACGCCCGGGTCTTCCGCGAGCAGGACGCGGGTGGGCTCGCCGCGTCGATCCTCGCCACCGTGCGGGAAGCCGCCGAGGACGCCGAGCGGGAGGCGACCCGGCTGGCCGAGGAACTGGTGCCCCGCCGGGAACGCGGCGCGGACTTCGACCCCGTCTTCGGCCCGGCGCTGCACCTGCTCAACGACAAGTCACTACCGGGGAGCGACCATGGCTGACGGCGTCGACGTGGACGGCGGCGGGATCGACATGTACCCGGACGCCGCCGCCGCGGCCGTCGCGGCCCTCGCGGCCACCGCGGCCAACTTCCGCCAGGCGTGGCTCGCCGAGCTCGGCAAGATCAACGGGCTGGACAGCCAGCTCGGCAAGGGCCCGATGGGCCGGGATTTCGCCCCGCAGTACAACAATGTGATCCGGCAGATCGTCGAGGCGCTGGACGAGCTCGGCAGGCGCATCGAGGAACGGGTCACGTTCGGCAACTTCGCGGTCGCCGAGTACCGCAAGGCGGACGACGACAACGCGCAACGCTTCGACTCCGTGTAGGCGGGCCGCCGATGGGGATGCCCGAACCGGAGGACCCGTCAGGACTCTGGGCCAAGGTCAAGGAACTGACCCTCGACCAGCTGTGGCCGCCGGACGACGAGTCCGTGGTCTACCTGCTCGCCACGACCCTGTTCAACTCCGCGACGGTGGTGGACAACCACGCGAACGCGATCGCGGCCGTCGCGGCGCAGCTCCCCAGCGCGTGGCCGGACGTCATCGGCGCGCAGTTCATCACCAGGATCGTCGCCACCACGGGGACCTACCGGTATCTCGCCGAGCAGATCCGCCTGCTCTCCAACGAAGTCCGCCTGTACGGCGACCAGATCGTCGAAGCGAAGATCAGCATCATCATCGAGATCGCGGTCAGCGCCCCGCTGTACTTCGCGCTGTCGCGGATCCCCGGCGGCGGCCGCCTCGCCAACCACGTGGCGCACTGGGTGGCGAGCAAGCTGACCACGATGATCACCGGGATCGTCGCGCGCGGGGTCGGCGGCCTGGCCAGGATGACGATCGAGATCGGCAAGGAGGCGGTGGACGGGGCGATCAACAGCGCTCTGTCGCAGCTGGGCGCGATGGCGCTCGGCGCACGCGACAGGTTCGATGTGGGCCAGGTCGCGTACGAGGGGGGCGTCGAGGCGATCGGCGGCGCCCTCGGCGAGGGACTCAGCGCCGCGAACAAGGCGGCCAGGGCCGCGTCCACCAAGGCGGCCAGAGCGGCGACGGGCAACGCCGACCTCGAACTCCCCTCGCTGCCGGACAACATGGCGACCAGAGTCACCACCAGCGCCGCACGCAACGGTGTCACCTCACCGAGCGCGAGCGTCATCGCCGAGCACCACGACAACCCGGAGGCGTTGTACGACTGGCGCACCTACCGTGACGCCATCGCGGAACGCGGCCTGAGCTCGGCCCTGGTGAGCGTGCCGCGCACGATCGCGACGGATATGGCGATCCAGAACAACATCGAGCGGTTCGGGCCCGTCGGGTACGAGAAGGACCTCATGCTCAACGCCGGCGGCGGGGGTGGGGGCGGGGGTGACACGGTGCCCGCCACCCCGGCGCGGGGTGACAGCGCCGCGGCCGGGCCCGCGGGAGCCGTCGACCCGGCGGGTACCGGGAACCCGGCCTCGGAGACCGGCGCGGAGACCGGCGCGGCGCCTGCCGACGCGCAGCAGCAGGCACCGGCGGTGGGCGGCGGGTCCGCGCCACCGGCCGGTGTGGACGGTGGCGCGGGGACGCAGACCGACGTCGGTGCCTCGGGCGGGCAGGACACGTCGTCGAGCGACTCGCCGGGCGCGGTCCCGCCCGGCGGCGGCTCGGCCGGTGCGTCCACCGCGGCGGACGGCGGCCCGTCCAGGACCGTCGCACCCGGCGGGGAGACCCACGCCCACCAGCCGGGCACACCACGCAGCGAGTCACCGACGGACCACGGCCCGGTCGCCGACGACCAGCAGGGCACGGAGTCGGCCCAGGAAACCGTTGACCAGCAGGACATCGGCTCACCCGGCGGGGAATCGACAACCGACACGACGAACACCGACACGACGAACACGGCGAACACGGCGAACACGGAATCGGCGAACACCGACACGGCCTCCGACACGGCCTCCGACACGACGAGCGCGGCGCCGACCACCGAGCAAGCGGGCCCGTCCGCCCCGGAGGCACACGACGACGGTGCACGCGCCGACGACCAGAACGGCGGCATCGTGGTCGCGCCCGTCACCGGCACGCCCCCGGCGACACACGCCAGTCCCACGCCCGTCCACACGACCTCGGGACCGCAACAACGCGGCACCGAAGCGAAACCCGAGACGCCCGTCGCCGACCCCACGAAGGAGACGACCGGCGAACCGGTCCTGGCGACCGAGCCCGCCACGGACGAGAGCACCACCGAAACCACCGACGACACCGAAACCGGCACGGACCACGCCGCACCGGCCCACGTCGAGATGGGTGGCGTGCTGGTCGCGGCAGCTGCGAGCGTCGCGCCGCCCGGTCCAGCCCAGGCACCCGGCAGAACCGGGCCGCGACCCCGGCACACCAGGATCGCCCGCGCACCCACACCGAGCCCGGCCGTCGAGCAGGACGGCAACCCCGCACCACCGCGGGACCGCGAACTGGCCCTCGTGGGCACGGCGAGCCGAATCCCCGGGTTCACGGCGAAGCTCTTCCGTCCGTCACTGCGCAGGACGACCGAGCGCATGATCGAGGAGCTGATCCTCGACGCCGCGCGGGCCGCGGGCGTCGAGCTCCACAAGGACGGCGACGAGTACACGATCGGCCACACCGGACCCCGGATCCGGGTGACGGTGGGGCACAACGAGAACGGCAACCCCGCCGAGTTCTCCATTGTGGACGGTGTCGCCGTCGTCGTGGTCTCGCCGAAGCTGATCGCCTCGACGCCCTTCTTCCTGCGCGCCACCGCGGTCAAACGGGCGCTCGCGCACGAGATCGCCGAGGTGCACCAGCTCCTGCTCGGCAACGACTCGCCGGACGTGCTCGTCGAGGGGTCACCGGACGGCGCGACCGGTACGTCCGCGCACGAGCACGGCAGGCAGGCCGAGATGGTGGTCCTCGACGGGGACTACCGGGCCGCGGCGGAGAAGCCCGCCGTACCGCGGCTCGTGCGGCGGGCACTGCTGCGCCACCACATGCGGCTGCTCGCCGAGGAGCTGCGGGCGCACCCCGCGCAGGAACACGCCGCGAGCCGCAGGGGTCTGCTCGAGCCGCACGTCCGGCGGATCGTCGACCGGCACTTCCCGATCACGGGCCCCGCACCGAACCTCGCTCTCGACGCGGTGCCGGACGTCGAGACCGACACCCTGCCGCCGCCGCAGGCGGGTCCCCAGCGGATCGGGGCGTTCAAGCAGGACCTGACGTGGTCGAACGGCCGGATCACGCACATCGGTGGCGTGCCGGCGCGGACGAGACTGCGTCAGTTCGCCGAGATGCGCACGGAGCGGTACAACAGCGAGCGGCTGGCCGGGAACACCGCCCTCAGCAAGAAGCGGGCCGGGCAGGCAGTCGCGCTCGTCATGAACCTCACGACCGGCGAGGTCTTCGAGTCCATGAACGGGCGCGTCGTCGGCGCGATCCTGCTGAAGTACGCCCCGCAGATCCACGCCCGCATCCAGGGCATGTTCCGGTCCGGCAGGCACCGGTACGAGGACAGGCCCGGCGAACCGCGGGTCTACCCGGGTTTCGACCTGCCGTACCGGCACGCCGAGGTGCGCGCCGCCGACGCCGCGCTCAAAGCGGCGCCCGGCACGAGGCTGAGCGACCTGGCGGCCGACGTCTCGTTCATCGGCGCCACGATCGAGGAAGCACCGTTCTGCCCCAACTGCTCCGGCGTCCTGCACGACGTCCGCAGCAACGTGCCGAAGACCGAGTACGACCCGGTCACGAAACGAACGAAGGACGGCACCACCGGGTGGGAGGACGACGCCTACACGGGTGCGGCCGGGAAGATGCCCGGGTTCGAGGCGAAGGCCAACCGGATGTCCAGGGGCGGGCAGACGATCCGGCTGATCGAGCGGCTGCTCGCCGACGACACCGTGCGGCAGCGGATCGCCGACGCGGCCGGGCTCGCCGCCATCGAACCGGACGACCTCGGTGGGTACCGGGGCGTGCGCAGGGACGGCTCCGGCTTCCCCTTCCGGATCCGGGTCGGTGAGACCTCGGACGGGAACCCGGCCGAGCTCACCGTGGTCGACGGCGAGGGGTTCATCCGCGTCGCGCCGACGCTGGTGTCGTCGACGAAGGTCTGGCTGCGGTCGACCGCGTTGAGCCGGGCGCTCGGGCACGAGATCAGCGAGATCAACCAGAAGCTGCTCGGCAACGACAACGCGGACCTGCTCGTCGGCAAGGCCCCCGGCAAGCGGACCGAGACGTCCGCGCACGACCACGGCCGGCAGACCGAGATGCGCATCCTCGCCGCGGAGCACGACGCCGCGACCGGGCCCGCGCGCGCACTGCGGCGACTGGCCCTGCGCCACCACATGCGCCTGCTCGCCGAGGAGATGCACGTCCACCCCACCCAGGACCACTCCCAGCAGCTGAAGAGCAGGCTCGCGGCGGACGTCGAGCGGATCGTCGACCGGCACTTCCCGGTCGGGACACGGGCCTCCTGGCATTCGGTGCTCGGACCGCAGGGCGACGGCCTGCAGTCGCACCGGTCGTTCATCGTCACCGCCCTCGTCACCAAGGCACTGCCGGGCATCGCGGTCGGCGCGACGCTCGGTGTCGCGCTCGGCAGTCCGGTGTTCGGTGCCGCGATCGGGTTGTCGGCGCTCGCGTCCGGGCTCGGTGACGGGATGCTCGGCCGGTGGTACGCCACGCGGGCGAAGGCGGCCGCCAAGGAGCTGAAGACCAGGGCGGCCGAGCAGCAGGCCTACGACAACGCCCTGCTCGTCAAGGAGTTGCTCGACCCGCTGCTGGCCGCGGCACGCGGCACGGCGTTCGCCGATCCCGCCCACGCACCTGCCGAGCCGGCACCCCGCCACGACGGGACACCGACCGGTGTGCCGAAGCTGACCCACCGGCTCGTCCGCGCGCTGCCGGTCGTGTTCGGCGCGGCGGCGGCCAGCACGATGCTGCCGCTCTCTCCCCCGGCGACCCCGGTCGACCCCGCCGCCGGTGCGGTGCAGTCACGGTTCGACCTGTCGAGGACCGTGGCCGCGATGTGGCTCACCGGTCTCGTGCTCACCGGCGCCACCCCGTTCGTCGAGCGGTGGTTCCAGCAGCGGAAGATCGCCGGTCAGCTGACCCGGTTCGGGCTCGTTCGCGACCCGCTTTCCCACCAGGAGACCGAGTTCGCCGAGGCGGTGGTCAACGACCTGCACATGGTCCTGGCCTGGATCGACTCCATCGACGGGACCCGGTCGCAGCCGATGGTGGCCACCGCGCGGCCGCCTGCCCCGCCCGCGAACCACGGTGACGGCCCCGGCCTCGCGCACTTCGGCGTGCGGTCGTCGCGGCGCGGCCTCCAGTCCTTCCTCAGGGCGTTCTTCCACTACGGCGGGCACCTGCACGAACGGGACGCGGTCCTGGCAGGCGGGCTCGGCGTGGGCCGCGGTGTGGTCGCGATGCTCGTCGGGGCGATCGCCGAACGGTTGCTGTACGGGAAGGAACGCGGCCTCCGCGACGATCGGACCCGCCACGAGCTCACCGAGGACCAGGCGTTCGGCCAGCAACTGCGCCACGAGCTGATCACCGAGCTGCTGACGGGTGTCCTGTCCGAGATCCACGCCGCGCGGCTGCAGCGCCTGCTGGGGTTCGACCCCACGACGACACCGGTCGGCAAGGCGCAACGGCTCCGGCTCGCCGAGGCCGACCCCGGCGCTCCCGGCGCCAGGCGGGCCAGGATCACCGCCGAGTACACGAGCATGGTCGCCGAGCGGGCCCGGCACGACGCCGAGCAGGCCAGGACCGCGGCCGCGCAGGCGAGGATCGCCGCCGACAAGGCAGGCGCCGGTCCCGGCCACCCGCTCCACCAGCGAGCGGAAGCCCTGGCCGCGCGGGCGGACGTCGTCGCCGAAGCCGCCGAGGAGGCCGCCCGGCGCGCTGGACAGCAGGCCCCGGACAGCGCTACCGGCAACCAGGGTGACACCAGGCCCGTCGGTGCCGCCAGGCGGCACCTGCTCACCGCGGCGGCCAACGCCAACGCCGCCGCGCACCGAGCCAGGATCACCGCCGAGTACACGGAGATGCGCGCCGAGCAGGCCCACCGCGACGCCGCGCACACCCGGCTCGCCGCCGACAAGGCCGCCGGGGTGGCAGCGGCCGCCGACGCGGCGGCCAGGCCCCGGTCCGACACGCCGGTCGGCGCCGCCGAACAACGCCTCCGGGTCCAGGCCGCCGAGGCGGCGGCTGCCGCGCGAACGGCGGAGACACACGCCGTGCGCGCGGAACGGGCCGCAGCGGTCGCCGTGCGGCGGGCCGGGGTCGCCGCCGTGCTGGCGAGCCGTGCCGCCGACGCGGCCAGGGCCGCGGCCGAGAAGGCCGGTCTGTCCGCCGCCGACCTGGACGCGCACACCCCGCTCGGCGCACCGATGCTCAGCGCGCCGCCCGCGACCTCGCCCGGCCCGCGCGCCGTCCCGCTGGCACCACCCGCCGAGGAGGCGCCGCCGACGGTCGTGGAACAGCGGACCTACCTGCGGTACGGCGCGATCGTGGGCACCGCGGGCTGGGCCGGGGTGGCGCTCATGGCCCACGTGATCAACTCGCTGAGCGTCCACCCGGTCGTCCCCGGGTTCCTGATCGCCGCGTTCGGCGCCGCGTCGGTGGCCGGCATCGGTGGCTGGGTCGCGCGATGGAAGGGCCGCGTGGCGGCGAGCAGGGCGAAGGACGAACGGAGCGACCGGAAACGGGCGACGCTCCAGAAGCTGTCCCGGGACGCGCAGGGCCCGCGTCTCGACTACCTGATGAACCTGCTGCGCCGGGAGATCGCCGTCGAGGGCCGCCCTGGTGCCGTCCCCGTCACGGACCCGGCGTTCGAACCGACCGCGCCCCCGTCGATGACCCCGACCCACATCGACGCCGGCCATCCGTGGTTCACCGAGTACGTCCGCACCATGGTCGGTCTCGAACGTGCCGCACTGGACCAGGAGCCGCGGCCCCACCTGCTGTTCGACGCGCGCCTGCGCGGGCTCGTGCGGCTGACCGAGGACCTGCGGGTGCTCGACCTGCTGGCCGCGCGCGCCGAGGAGACCGGGGACCGGCGTCCGCTCGAGCAGGCCATCCGCGACCTCGAGGACACCTGGTTCTTCTACCAGCGCCTGATGTCTACGACGAAACCGATGCCGAAGCCCGGCCTCCCGTCCGAGGAGCTGGCCGAGGAACGCGCGAAGCACCCGCTCGAACTGGGCCGGCGGCCGAAGGTCCCCGGCGTCCTGCTCTCCTCGATGGCCGACGCCCTCGCCGCGAGCCGGGCCACCCCGGGCGGCCGGTCGTTCCACCACGGTCCCTTCGAGGAGCGGCCGGGCTACCACACCGTCCAGGCCGAAGGCGGCCCCGCCGGGATCCGGGCGGGCAACCGGTGGTTCACGATCAGCCAGTTCGCCACCATGCTCCGGTTCGACCCGAACTGGCGCGGGCAGGACGTGTGGATCGCCGACGTCGGGGCCGGCCTGACCGAGGAGCAGCTCGCCGAGCTCGGCCGGGAGCTGGGTGTGCCGGTCCGGGGCGAGCTGCTCCACGGCGACGCGTCGCCCACGCCCCCCGTCCTTCCCGCCGACACCGACCCCGCGATCACCCGGGCGATGGCCGAGAGCGAGGCGACACCGGGTGGCCGCGCGTACTTCCCGGCGGGCGACCCCCGGCACGACGCGGCACAGCAGGTCCCGCCCGTGCCCGGCTCACCGGTTCGCCTTCGCGTGCACATCGAGGGTGCCGTGGATCGCGTGCGGATCGGGGACCGCCTGTTCACGATGGCCGAGTTCGCCACCATGCTGCGGCACGCGCCGGATTTCGCGGGCCGGGACCTGTTCATCGACGCGGAAGGCGTCGGGCTCACGGCGGCGGCGCTGGCACAACTGGACAGCCTGGTCGACGGGCAGGTGTTCTCCTACCGGCAGTCGCTCGCCGACCTCCTCGAGGCCAGTGAGACCACGCCCGCCGGCCGCTCCTTCCACGCCCCGGGACACGCAGACTTCCGGCACCTCGCCCAGGCCATGGCGCCCGTCGTCGAGCGACACGTGGTCCACGTCCTCGGCGACGTCGACCACGTGCTGGTCGGCGGGGAACGGCTGACCATGGCCGAACTGGCCACCCTGATCGGCCACGACGCGAGCAGGCAGGGCCGGGCGGTCGTGGTCGACGCGGCCGGGATCGGGCTGTCCAGCCTGGCGATCGCGGAGCTGGCCGCGCACCTCGGCGCCGCCGGGATCCACGTCGAGTCCAGCACCACGGCACCCGCGGACGTCCTCCTGCAGAGCCGCGAAACGCCTGGCGGCCGGGCGTTCTACCCGAACTACTGGCCCAAGGCCCACGCCGAGGCCCAGCAGGCACCGCGACTCCCGGGGTTCCACACGGTGCACGTGGCCGCCGGGCCGGACGGGATCTGGTTCGGCGTCCAGCGCCTCACCACCGCGCAGTTCGCCGAGGTGCTCCGCCACGACCCGAGCTGGGACCGCGGGCGCGTGCGGGCACTGTGGATCACCGACGCCAACACCGGACTGACCACCGCGCAGCGCGACGAGATCGCCGGCCTCCTCGGCGTCACCGTGCGATCGGACAACACCGCGGTCGCCGACGCGCTGGCCGGGAGCACGCTCGTCGGGGGCAACCGGGTCTTCGGTGCGCTGGTCCCTGCCGAGCAGGCCGACCCGGACGTGCACACCGTCCACGTCGTCGGGGACATGACCGCGGTCCGCATCGGGGACCGGCGGTTCACCATCGAGGAGTTCGCCAAGCTGGTCCGGCTGGACCTGGCGTGGCAGGGGCGGCCGGTGCGGGTCGCCGGTCCGGTCGGGCTCACGGTGCGGGCGCGGCAGGAGCTGGCGGACCTGCTCGGTGTGCCGGTGCACGGCGAGAGCCCGGTCGCCGACGCGCTCACGGCGAGCCACGGGGTGCCGGGCGGCCGGTCGTTCCTGCCGGACGGTGCCACGGTCGCCGAGCCGGGCGACACGTTCCACACCGTCCACGTGCGCGGCGAGCGCGGCGACGTCGTCATCGACGGCAGGCCCTTCACCGTCGCCGAGCTGGCGGCCCTGATCCGCCACGACCCGGCGTGGGCGGGCAAGCGGGTCATGATCGCCGTCGACGGCACGGGTCCGGCCGCGGCGGAGCTCGCCGAGCTGGCGCGGGAGCTGGGTGTGGCGGTCGAGACCACCGGCCCGGCCCACGACGGCACGGACCTGTTCAGCCGCAAGCCTTCCGTGAGCAACGCCGAGGTCCTGGCGAGTGGTGAGCACTTGCCGCTCACCGAGGAGACCGTGCGTGAGCACGCGACCGCCGCGGACCGCGACCTGACCGGTGTCGACGTCGTCGTGGTCACCGATCCGGTGGAACTGAAGTACCTCGACGACGAGCGCGCGGCCGCGGCCACGACGCTCGTGCACGGCGTGCCGCAGATCCGGCTCGGCCCGGCGAGCTTCGCCGACCATGACACACTGGTCGCGACCATCGCGCACGAGATGACCCACGTCGGTCAGCTCCTCGACGGCCGTGGCGGTGAGGACAGGCACCAGCTCGAAAACGAGGCGGAGGCCAGTGAGGCCCCCGCGGTGGAGAGGTACCACGAGCATGTCGGCAGTCCGGTTCATCATCGAGGCGACGTACGACATCCCGGGCCGGGACGGCATCCTCACGACGGGCCTGGTCGTGAGCGGCCGGATCCAGGACGGGACGGTCCTGCGCAACGAGAGCACGGGCCAGGAGGTGCGCGTGCTGGGCGTGGAGTTCCTGACGCCGAAGCAGGTCGGCACCGACCGGCGGACCCTGCGGATCGACAGGAAGGACCGGACGGCGCTGACCGAGGGCGCGGTGCTGACGAGTCCGGAGTAGCGCCGACGCTGTTCCGCCGCATCGGGCCGCCGCCGCCAAAACCCGGAGAGCCCGAAGTCTTCGCGGTGCGGCCGGTGGCGCGGTCCAGGTTCCGGGTGGACCAGCAGGCCCGCCGCGACTGGCACGTCGTGCTCCAGCACGCGCGTGCCGCGGTGACGCGGGTCGTCGGCGACGTCGTCGGGGTGAAGAGCGCCCGCAAGGTCGACGACGTCGGGAACTTCGAGGTCACGCGCGCCGACAAGGCCGGTTCCACGTTCACCGTCCGGGTCGTGGCCGAGCCGACCCGCGACGGCGCGCCCGCCGAGGTGGTCGTCACCGGGCCGGGGCGGGGCGTGATCCGGGTGTCGGAGCGCGCCACCAAGGACATCCTCGACCGCGCGGTCGCGAGCGCCCTCGCCCAGCTGTCCGCCCGCCTCGCGGGCAACGCGAACAGCCAGGACCTGCTCACCCGCGAGCACCACCCCGGCCACGGGCTGACCCGTTCCGCGCACGACGCGGGACGCGAGACCGAGCTGGCCCACCTCGTCCGCACCCGGCAGGAGGCGGGCCGGTACCGCCTGCTGCGCAAGCACCGGCTCGCCACCGAATGGCGTGCGCTCGTCGAGGACATGGGGGTCCACGCGGAGGAGGAAGCCGGTCCCCAGCGCCGCGCGGTGGCCTCGCCCGGCACCCGGCACCTGCTCGACCGGCACGCGGGCCCGGGTACACGCAGGCCGAGCTGGGTGCACGAACCCAGCGGGTACACGCCGTGGAAAGCCTTCGTCCCCGCCTTCGGCGCGAGCATCATCCCCGGTCTCGGCGCGTCGGCGGTGATCGCCGGGCTGTCGATCGCCGCGGGCGAGTCGTTGATGGTCGCCGCTGCGGTCGGGTTGATGAACCTCGGCACGGCGGTGACGGGCACCATCGTCGCCAGGTGGTTCGGCAGGCGCGAGAAGGACCTGGTCGACGCGGGACACGGCTACTTCGGCCAGAAGCGGGCCCACGAGATCGCGGTGAAACGCGCGGCCATCACGAATCCGCTGCTCGCCCGCATGCGCACCCTGGGCATCGACGTCACCGCCCCCGGTCCCGCCGAGCCGCCGCCGACCGGCCCCGAACCGCCCAAGGTGCAGCCGTACGGGGCTCTGCTCGTCAGCCGAGGGCTGCCGCCACTGGTCGGCGCGATCGCCGCGACCACGTTGCTGCCGCTGGGTCTGCCGTTCTGGAACCTCGTGACGCACTGGGGCATCGCCGGTTTCGCCGGGATCTTCGGGCCGATGGCGGAGCGCTACTTCCGCGGCCGGATCGTGTCCCGCGAGTGGAAGCGGTTCGACGCGATCGGCCGTGAGCTCGACCGCCGCAACGCGAAGTTCGACGAACAGTTCGCCGGGCACCTGCACGCGCTGATGGACCGCATCGACCGGATCGCGGATGTCACCTCGCCGCGTGTGTCGCCGGTGCGGGAGCCCCTCGGCGACGTCACCGTCGAGAAGGACGCCGCCAACCGCTACGGCGCGAACTCGGCCCCCAACAACGCGGGCGACTTCTCCCGTGACGCCACCAACGCCCCGAGCCGGATGGGCAACGCGCTGCTCGACTCGGTCAGCGCGACCGGCAGCGCCGCGCTCGACGCGGTGGGCAGCGGCCTGACCCGCTTCGGGCTCGGCGTCGTGGTCGCGGCGTTCCTGGACCGGGAGTTCACCCGCGACGAGTACGCCAAGATCGTCGCCCAGGTCAAGTTCGACTTCGGCGCGACGATGCTCGAGCAGGCCGCACAGCAGGAACGGGCCCTGCTCGCGATGCTCGCCGAGGTGGAGAGCCGCGTGGAGGCGGCAGAGGCGACGGCACTCGGTCAGGCGTCGCAGGACGCCGCTCCCGACGCCGTCGTCCCGTTGCCACCGAACCCCGCGCACCGCCCACCGGGGCACCGCGGCATCCCCGAGTTCCGCAAGCAGGGCATCCTCCAGGCGGCCGCGCTGGAGAGCGTCGCCGTGTTCTCCGCCGCGGTATGGCACCAGGGCTGGCAGACGAAGTACGTGGTGGGCGCCGCCGCACTGGGGATCGTGGCGAGCTTCCCGCTGCGGTTCATGCACCGGCGTGCCGAGCAGCACGCGGTGGACCGGAAGATCTTCGCCGACCGCGCGAAGGAGCGGGTGGTCGAGGCCGCGGAAGCGATGGCCGTGCGCGGCTTCATGCAGGAGCTGATCAACCGCGAGGTCGCGGAAGCCGAGCGCGTGCGGACCGCGGGCCACGGCCCGCACGCGCTCACCCCGGCGCCCGCGCGCCCGCCGGTCCCCCCGCACCTCGACAGCGCCGACCCCGCCTACCCGGACCACATCGAGGCACTCGTGGCCCACGAACGCGAGCTGCTGCGCCGTGAGCCGCGACCGCTGTCGAAGCTCGGCGCCCGCCTCGTCGCACTGCAGCGGCTCGACCGGCTGGTGGCACGCACCCGGCTGTTCTCCCGGCACGAGGCCCGCACCGGCGACAGCGGACCGGCGCGGCAGGCCAGGACGGACCTCGCCAAGATCTGGCAGGCGTACCGGAAGCTGGTCGCGGACGGCACCGCCATGCCGTACGACCACGAGCAGTACCTCACGGCACGGCAGCAGGTCGCCGAGCAGCTGCGGTCCTACCTGGGCCAGAGCACGGCGATCCCGGGCGGCCGGATGTTCTTCGCCGCGGGCGATCCGCTGCTGACCGACCGGCTCGGCGTGCGGCAGGTGGACGGCGTCTACACGATCGACGCGCACGGCGTCGAGCACGGACCCGACGGCATCGCGCTCCGCATCGGCGCGCACCTGCTCACCGTCGAGCACCTGGACGCCATCCTCGACGCCGACCCGAACTACCACGGCGGACCCATCCGGCTCCTCGTCTGCGCGGCGGGCCGCGGCGAGGAGAGCTTCGCCCAGCGCCTCGCCGACCGGCGCGGAGAACGGGTCATCGCGCCAACCGCCCACTACGGCGTCGACCACAACGGCACGGAGTTCGTCACCGACGTCGAGGTCGACGCCAACGGCATCATCCGGCCGAAGTTCCCGCCCACGGGGGAAATGCGCGCGTTCGAGCCGAGGAAGAACAACGTCGCCCACCTGGCCCCGGACCTCGTGGAGCCACCCGTCTACGTCGGTGCGGGCGCCCTCGACAACGACAACCCGTGGCGGCTGCGCGGCGGCGGCACCTACGAGCCGAGCGCGCGGGAGCGCGAGCTGGCGGGCCACACGATCGCCGACATGCACCTGCTCCGCAGCGAGCTGGCCGACAACACGAGCGTGACGTTCCGCGTCACCCTCGACGACGGCACGCAGGCCGTGTACAAGCCGATCCTCGGCGAGCAGCACGGCCAGCGGGAACACATCTCCGGGAACCTCGGTGCCCGGGAGGTCGCCGCGTCGCGGGTGGACGAGATGTTCGGCTTCGGCCTGGTGCCCACCACCACGATGATCGACGACAACTGGGCCGCCCCCGGTCCGGTCACCCACCCGCCCGGCTCGCTGCAGCGGTTCGTCGGCAACGCCCGCGAAGGCGGTGACCCCGCCGCGTTCCCGGTGCTCCGGCAACAGCAGATGGCCGTGCTCGACTACGTCACCGGCAACACCGACCGGCACTCCGGCAACTACCTGACCGGTCCCGGCGGCGACCTGGTCGCGATCGACCACGGGCTCACGTTCCCCTCGGGCGGCGGCAACCCGATCAGTTCGGACTTCGTCGCGCTGCACCTCGGCGGGCCGCTGCTCCCCGAGGTGGTCGCGGCGGTCCGCGCGGTGCGCCCGCACGCCATGCGCGCGATGCTGCTGGCAAGCGGGCTGGACGCGGCCGCGGTCGACCTCACCACCGCGCGCCTGGTGGAGATCCAGAAGAACGGCGGGATCGCCGGGACGGCGTGGCCCGGCAAGCTCACCGACGACCGATACACCACGCTGCCGAAGGGATTCGACCGTGACCGACCCATCGCCGACCAGGGTGGCGCTGTACGCCCAGGCCACCGACCCGCCGAGGCGAATCGCGATCTTCCACTACACCGAGGAGAACGGGGTGACGCTGGAGCTGCTCGACCAGGACTGGGGCCACCTCGCACAGCGGTACTTCATGGAAGGCGTGAACCTGCGCGAGGAGAAGCGCATGGTGCGTCCGAGCGAGGGCTCGGTGTTCATGAGGGCACTGCTGAGGCAGCGGAACATGAGCTACTACACGCTCCAGGACGAGAGCCAGGCGTAGCGGCCGCACTGGCGGCGATCGAGGCCGCCGCGGTGCGGTACCCGGGTGGCCGGGTCTTCCACCTGCCGGGCGACCCGATGCCGGCACCGGCCGCGCCCGTGCCGCCGGACCCCGCCCGGTACACCGTCGACCTGCGCGGTGTCGGGGTCCTCGGCCTGACCCCCGACCACGTGGCGGCGATCCTCCTGGCCGACCCGGGGTGGACGGGGCAGCCGATCCGGTTGCTCACCGACGGCAACGACTTCGCCCAGCACCTGGCCAACCTGCTCCAGGTCCCGGTCGGCACCCCGGCGGGCACGGTCGCCCCCCGGATCTCCCTGCAGGGCCCGCCCGATCTGCGGCTGGCCCCCATCGAGCACGTCGACCCGCCGCGGCACATCACCGCACTGTCGGCGCCGCCTGGCGCCACCGTCCTCCGCGCGGACCTCGACGACGGCAGGCGCGGCGTCTACAAGGCCGAGGCGGACACGAGCGCCCACCAGGTGGCGGCCGAGGTGGCGGCGTACCGGCTGAGTGAGCTGGTCGGGTTCGGGCTCGTCCCCACCACCACGGCGGTCGAGGGTCCCGGGGAGGGACCCGGCTCGCTCCAGCGGTTCGCGGAGAACTCCACGGAGGGGCGGCAGACCAGCGAGTACTCGATGCTCGAGACGCAGCGGATGGCGGTGCTGGACTACGTCGTCGGCAACCTCGACCGGAACATGGGCAACTACCTGACCGGCCCGGACGGCGAGCTGATCGCGATCGACCACGGGCTCGCCTTCCCGGAGCACGCATTCGACGGGATCATGTCCGACTTCGTCCGGGACCACCTCGGGGCGCGCCTCGACCCCGAGGTGGCGAGCGCCGTCGCCGCGGTGACAACGGCGGAGCTGCGCACGATGCTGCTGGGCACGGGGCTCAGCCCGGCCGCCGTGGACGGGGCCGTCGCCCGGCTGGCCGAGATCCGGGAACACGGGGCGATCACCGGCGAGGCGTGGGCGGGCGAGCTCATCGACAGCGCGGCAGAGGTGATCAGGAACGACCAGCCGCCGCCGCTGCCCCCGGTCGAGACCGACCCGGTCGAGGCACTGCTGTACGGCCTCTTCGACGACAGCGTGCCGTTGCCGGGCGGCCGGTCGTTCCTCGGCCCCGATGACCCGGCCCCGGAGGTCGCGGGCGAGGACGGTGCCTTCACCGTCGACGTCGCGGGCGGGAGTGCCGGGGTACGCGTCGGCAGCTACCTGCTCGACGCGGACCACCTCACCTGGCTCATCGGAGCCGACCGGAACTGGGACTGGGACGGCGGGCAACCCGTCCGGCTGCGCGCCGCCGTGGACGCCGACTTCGCACAGCGGCTCGCCGACCGGCTCGGCGTGGTGGTGTACGTGGGCGACCGCGAGTTCACGCCGGGGACACCCCCGCTCCTGCACGACCACCTCGCACCACCTCGGGAGCTCGACCGCCACGGCTACTGGGCGGGCGCCAACGGCAGAGTGCCTGATCCCGGGACGATCTCGGCGGCCGTCAACCGGGGGCACATCCTCTACGGCGACGCCGACGGGGTGGGCGGCGGTCACAAGCACAACTCCGGGATCCCGTTCAAGACCACCTTCCCCCCGCACTGGACCAACGACGACGAGATCATCGCCAGGATCGAGGACGTGGCGAGGAACCCGGAGTACCCGCCCGTGTTCAACCTGGAGTACGAGACGTGGACGGTGTACGGCATCCGGGAGGGCGTGGTCATCCAGGTCTTCGTCACCCCGGACGGCACAATCACGAGTGGCTTTCCCGTCGAGGGCGAAGGCGTCCACCGCAACGACGAGAACGGTGCCCCACAACCACTGGAAGGGGACTGACGTGGCACTGGACGAGGCGGCCAAAGAACGGTTGCGCCGCCTGCACAAGGACTCCCGGGCGCTGCTCGACATGCTCGCCGACCGGCTCACCGAGCAGCAGCTGAGCTGGTCGAGGACGTTCAGCGACGTGGGCGAGTGGTCGATGCTGGTCGACTCGCTCTGCGCCTACCTGGTGAAGGGGAACATCCCGGTCACGCCCGCCGAGCGGGACGCGGTGGCCGCCGTGCTGGCCCAGTTCACCCGCCCGAAGCCACAACACGAGTACCTCGACGACCCGGCAGGGACACTCGCGGCGCTCAACGTGATGGAGGAACGATGAGGATCGCGCGGCTCTTCGACGGCAGGAACGCCGACGGCGACTGGACGTTCGCGCCGAACCGCCCGCGCCTGACCGACCCGGCCGAACTGGCCGGGGTCGTGCGGTTCCTGCGCGGCGGCACCGTGATCGTGCGCGTGTCCGGCCTGGACACCGACCGCCTCGACCCGTCCCGCGGTGCGGCCGTCCCGCTGTCCACCATGACCGACGGCGAGTGGATCTGGGGCGACGGGCTGCGCTACTACGTGGAGACGCACCGCATCGCACCGGAGCCGGACTTCCTGGCGCACATGGCCGCGCACGAGTACGTGGCGGTGCGCCCGGAGAAGGCCGACCGCCAGGCGGCGCTCGAGTACCTGCGCACCAACTAGCGCCCCGGCGGGATCAGCGATCTCGGGTCCAGGGCCGCCCGGATCCTGGCGGCGAAGGGCCGCTTGGCCAGACCGCCGCGCACCGCGCGCACGGCCGTCCAGGCCTCGGCCGCCGTGCCGGGGGCGGGACCGCCCGGTGACCACAGCGCCAGGTCCACCGCGCGGGCCAGGGCCTGCAGGCCCGGGGCCACCAACGGATCGCCCGCGGCCGCGGCGAGGTCGCGGGGGGTCATGCCCACGTTGTACGGCACGCCGTGGGCTCTCAGCCGGTCCCTCGCCTCGGCCCACGCGCCCACCACCGCACCCGCGCCCGTGCGGCGGCGCCGTCGCCACGCGCGGACCGCGCGGGCCAGCGGCACACCACCCAGCCACGCCACGACCAGCGCCGCGAGCCCGGCCAGCACCCGCACCCACGGGAACGGGGTGCCCTCGGCGTCGGCGGCGCCGTTGTCACGCTCCTCGTCCCTGGGCAGTTCGGGATCGCGCACGTCGTCCGGTGGCGGCAGCTGCTCGCGGGCCTCCGCCGTGACCTCCGCGAGGCCCTTCGGGGCGGAGCCCTCCGCGGTCGCGCCCGCCGGGTCCAGCGGCACCCAGCCGACACCTTCGACGGCCACCTCCGGCCATGCCAGCACATCCCGGTTGTGGACCGTCACGTCCTGGCCGGTCTCCTCGGGGGCGCGGAAACCGACCGCGATGCGCGCCGGGATGCCGATGATGCGCGCCAGCACCACGTACGCGGCCGCGAACTGCACCGCCGTGCCGACCTCGGTCTCGAGCAGGAACCGTTCCAGCTGCGGCCATCCGCTGCCGCTCGGCAGCTCGTCGCCGCTCGCGACGCGGTAGTTGTCGCGGAAGAACCGTTCCAGCACCAGCGCGGTCTGGAACGCGGGCCGGTCGTCCCCGACGGCCCGGCGCGCGAGGTCCACAACGCCGGACGGCACCTCGCCGAGGTCGCCGAAGCCGGTGCGGGCGGCCGGGTCGATGGCGGCGTTCCGTAGCTGTTCCGGGTCGGGGCGCGGCTCCCACCAGGTCAGCTCGTAGTCGGCCGGTCCGGTGCGGTCGTAGTCGAACAGCGTGCCGGACGCCTCGTCGACCAGTGGCGCCAGCCCGGTCACCGACGCGGGCAGCGCCTGGCTCGGCAGCCACGGGCCGTCCGTGCCGGGGTAGCTGATCCGGGCGCTGAGCTCGGTCCGCGCCACCGACAGCACCGGCCGCAGCTCGGTGCCGAGCCTGCGCGGCTGGGCGCTCGGCGTCCACGTGACACCGTCGAACTGGTCCAGCACCACCATGCGCCAGCGGTCCACCTGGGCTTCCGTGGAGTAGGTGAACACCGTCTCGTCGCCGTCCTGCATGCGGTCGGACACCTCGTCGAGCGGGCTCGACACGCGGTCCGGCGGCAGCGGCACGAACTGCTTGTCCCGCAAGGACACCGCGGGCCGCTCGACGGGGTGCACGGTGGTCGCGAGCACGGCACCCGCCACGGCGAGCACGACCGTGGGCACGATCATCGCGAACGCCACGAAGCCGCGGCGGCCCACCGTGGGCACGGCGTCGACGCGTTCGTCCGAAGTGGACAGCAGCACCCCCGCGACCACCACGAACCCGAACGCGGCGAGCATCGCGGTCAGACCGGTGAGCGCGACGTACGCCTGCGCCAGCACCACCACCGCGATCCCGGGCACCAGTGCCGCGAGCGGCCACCGCAGCAGCTCCAGCGCGAGCACCGCCGCGGCGAGCGCGGCCAGCGGTACGAACAGCATCAGCTCGGGGTCCGAGCGGGCTGGCCAGGTGGACTGCAGCGTCAGCTGCCACGACTCGGTGACGCCCGCGACCAGGGCCCGGCCGGTCTCCGCGGTCGGCAGCCCGGCGAGTGTCGTGGGGAACAGCATCGCCACGGACAGCGCGAGCAACCCGACGACGAGCACCAGCACCGCGCGCCACGGCAGCAGCGCGGGCCGGCGCCCGCACAGCTCGGACACCCCGAACCCGGCGGCCACGACCAGCGCGAGCGGCAGCAGCAGCGGACCGATGCCGAAGACGGGCACGAACAGCAGGCCGGGGCCTGCCGCGGCGAGCAGGACGGCGAGCACGGCAGCACGGGACGTCACGCGATCACCTGCACGAAACACACAACTCGGTAGGTGCGAGCGCGAGGCTCGCGGTGTCGGAGAGCGGGACTCGCGGTCATCGGAGGGCCGCCACGTTCCAGCGGCGTGTGCCGCCCTTCGCGTTCGGGGCCTGGATGACCCGCGTACCGGGGATGCGCACGGGGACCCCGGTGTCGGCGCCGCCCGCGATCGTGATGACCACAGTGGACGCGTAGTGGGGGCGCAGTGCCGCGATCGCGGTCAGGTCGTCCTGCCGCGCGCTCGCCAGCACCACCACCAGCGAGCCGCCGCGGTCCGGGCCGCGGGTCAGCTCGACGGGCACCAGGGCGCCTCCGGTCACCGGCGACAGCTCGCACAGCTCGTCGAGCAGGTGGCGCACGGTCTGCTGACCGCCGCCGAGTTTGAGGTCCACGCCGGAGGTCGTCAGGAGGCGGCACCAGTAGCCGTCGGCCGCGGCGGCGCGCATGAGCGACGCCGTCAGGTCCACAGCCTCCTCCAGCACCTGGGGCGGCACGAGGTCGGCACGGGAGTCGAGCAGCGCGGTGAACCTGGGCTGGTTCGGGTCGACGTAGTCGCGGACCATGAGCCGCCCGGTGCGGGCCGTCGCCTTCCAGTGCAGGTGGCGCACCTCGTCGCCGGGCACGTACTCGCGCACGTCCCGCAGGTCCAGGGAACCGTGCAGCGACTCGTCGGTGGTGCGGCCCTCGTGGTGGTGGCGCGGATGCCCGGAGACCAGCGCACGCACCGGGTACGTCCTCGGGTGCACCCACATGGTCGCGGTGTCGCCGGTGGTCAGGCGGCTGCGGCCGAGCCCGAGCGGGTCCACGCGCTCCAGCGTCAGCGGGCCGACCTCGAACCGGCCGCGCTTCTTCGTCGGCAGCTCGTAGTGGTAGGCGGCCTCGGCACCCGGCGCGAGCGGGCGCACCGACACCGCGTGGAAGCCGCCGTCGATGCGGTCGCCCGCGATGAAACCGCCGTGGCGGCGCCCGGACGCGTTGTGCACGCGCAGCCGCGCGAACGCGGGCCTGCCGCGCTCCACCCGGTCCGGGTACACCTCACGGGTCACCGCGACGCGGGGTCGGCGCGCGGTCACCACGAGCGCGGCGAGCACCGCGCCGAACGCGGCCCCCGCCATCGCACGCAACAGCGGGAACCCGGCCCACTCGCCCGCCGCGTACGCCACGACCGCACCGACGAGCACCACCCAGCCGCGCCCCGTGAGCCGGGGCATCTAGGACACCGTGGCGGACACCGCGGGCGCCGGGATCGCGGCCAGCACCTCGTCGACGATGTCGCTCGTGCGGCGCTGGTTCAGCTCGGCCTCCGCGTTGAGGATCAGGCGGTGCTCCAGGACCGGCTTCGCGACCTCCTTGACGTCGTCCGGGGTGACGAAGTTGCGGCCGTAGGTCGCGGCCACCGCCTGCCCGGCCCGCACCAGCGCGATCGACCCGCGCGGGCTGGCGCCGTAGGCCAGTGCGGCGTGCTCGCGGGTGGCGGCGGTCAGCCGGGCCGCGTACTCGACCACGGCCGGGTCGATGTGCGCCTTCCGCACCTGCGCGACCGCGGCCCGGAGCGTCGCGATGTCGACGACCGGCGACAGCTCGTCCGGGCCGATGCCCGCGCAGTCGCTCATGATCACCAGCACCTCGGCCTCGAGGTTCGGGTAGCCGACCGACAGCCGCATGAGGAACCGGTCGAGCTGCGCCTCCGGCAGCCGGTAGGTGCCCTCCATCTCGATCGGGTTCTGCGTGGCCACCACGAGGAACGGCCTCGGCACCTCGTGGCGGACCGCGTCGACGGTGACCGTGCGCTCGCTCATCACCTCGAGCAGCGCCGACTGGGTCTTCGGCGTGCCGCGGTTGATCTCGTCGGCCAGCACCACGTTCGCGAAGATGCCGCCCGGCCGGAACTCGAACGTCTCGCTGCCCTGCCGGAACACCTGCACGCCGGTGACGTCGCTCGGCAGCAGGTCGGGCGTGAACTGGATGCGGTTGTACGAGCCGCCGATGCTGCGGGCGAGGCAGCGGGCGAGCGTCGTCTTGCCGAGGCCGGGCACGTCCTCGATGAGCAGGTGCCCCTCGGCCAGCAGACCGGCGATGGCGAGCCGCACGAGCTGCGGCTTACCCCGGATGACGCCCTGCACGTTGGCCGCGATCAGCTCGTAGACCTGGCCAGCGGTGGGTTGGGTCACCCTGCCCCCCATTCGATCCTGTTGGACTCGTACGTGTTCCCGTCCGGCGTCGTGACCTCCACCCACACAGTGTGCCCGGTCCCGCCGTACGCGAACCGATCGATGTCCGCGAAGCCGTTCTCGTCCGTCGTGGTCTCGTGGCTGTTGCTCCACTCGGGGTCATGGGTGGAGTACGCCGTGAACCTGATCATGGTGCCCGGTGGGAAGTTCGACGCCTCCACGTGCATCCAGGCACAGTCCGGCAGCTCGCCGCAGTACTCCTCGGTGGGCGCGCCCTCGCTCAGCACCACGGACGGGTCGGCGGCGGGCGGCCTGCCCTCCGTCTGCACCGACGCGGGCGCACCGGGGACCTGTGCGCCGGCCGGGTTCGTCGTGACGGCCGTGACGGTGACGGTGAACGCGGTGTCGACCTGGACCCCGGTGAGGGCCGCCGACAGGCCGGTCACGGTCACCTGCCGGAAGCCGCCCACGTTGACCACGTAGTGCACGAACCCGCCGGAGCCCATGTCCGCAGGCCTGCCCCAGTTCACGGTCACGGTCTGGTTGTCGAAGTCGTTCACGGCCGTCAGGCCGACCGGCGCGGTCGCAGCCCGGAACGGCGCGACCGGGGTCACCGGGTTCGACGAGCTGCCCGGCCCGACGCCGACGCCGTTGACCGCGGCCACCGTGAACACGTAGGTGGTGCCGTTGGCCAGGTTCGGGATCGTCACGGAACGCTGGCCGGGGCCGGTGGTCGTCGAGCCACCCGGCCACATCACCCGGTAGCCGGTGAGCGGCGACCGGTTGTCCGCGGCCGCCCCCCAGCTGACGGTCGCGGTCGCGTTGCCCGGGGTCGCGCTGACCCCGGCGGGCGCGCCCGGCGCGGTGGGCGGCACACGCGGCGGCGTCTGCTGCTCGCGGCGCGGGTCGGGGCGCTCGGGCTGCTCGTTGGACGGCGGTGGCGGCTGCTGTGTCCGGGGCGGGTCGGGCCGCTCCGGCGGCGGTCCGGCCACCGGCGGCCCGTCCGTGTCGTCGCCGCGGGGCGGCACGGTCTCGTCGTCGTCGCCGCCCTTGATCGGCACGTCGGTGAACTCGCCGTCCTGGTCGACGACCACGACGTGCTCGCCCTCCTCGCCGTCGACGTAGAGTCGGTCGTCCTCGCCGCGCGTGATGCGCGGATCGCCGGATTCGGCGGGGAGTTCCTTGCGCTGCAGGTCGCCGACGCCGTCGTAGGTGAACAGCGTGTCGGTCTTTCTGTCGACCACCGCGACCACCTCGCCGGTCGACACCGGGCCCGCGTAGTCGCCGTCCGGCAGGTCGACCCGGACCGGCTCGCGGTCCGACTCGGTGTCGACGAGGTGGATGCGGTTCGCGTCCAGGATCGCGACCCGGCCGTCCACGTCGGTGTCGGCGAGCACCGCGTCGTCCGAGGCGTCCATGCCGAGGTCCCGGCCCTCGCCGAGACCGTCCTTCTCCACGGTGTGGAGGGTGTCGGACGTGGTGTCGACGAACACGACCTCGTCGTGCACCACGGCCAGGGCGCCGTTGTGGCCCTTCGGCAGCGGCACCTGGCAGGCCGGGACGCGGGCGCCCGACCGCACCTGGCAGAGCAGGCCGGCCTCGGTGCGCGGCAGCCACAGCGTGCCGTCCCTGGTCGCGACGGGCGTGCCGACCGGTCCCTCCAGCTCCATCACGACGGACGGGTCGCCGACGCGCACGACCTTGCCCCCTTCGCGGTACACGAGGTAGGGGCCGCCCCTGGTCTCGACGCCGTACGCCCGTTCCTTCGACGCGGGCGTGCTCGTCTTCTCGACCTCGAGGCCGGACTTGCCGAACTCCGTGATCCGCGAGCTGCCGACGACGTAGCCGCTCATGTCGCCCTGGAAGACCTGGTCACCCGGGCTGCCGGGGACCCGGGCGCGGGCATCCACGTTCCCGGTCGCGCCGTCCACGTGGAGGACCGACTGCAGTGCGGAGTTGTAGACCCAGTGGCCCGGCATGAGGAACTGCACCGCCGAGACGGGGTTCGCGGCGCCGGTGACGGCCGCCACGACCGCGGCCACGCAGGCGACGACCACCGCGACGACCGGCAGACGCGTGCGCCACGACGCGAAGCGTCCCCCCTTGCCAGACATGACCACACGGTAAAAGTAACCGGTTGCCTTCGTCCAACGACGGCCTGTGGCAGGTTCCGGACAGTCCCTTGATCACGGGAGCACGGGAAGCGCCAGTTCGAAGATGGCGCCCGCGTCCTCCGCGTTGTAGACCGACAGCGTGCCGCCGTGGGCGGTCGCCACCCACCGGACGATCGACAGGCCCAGCCCGGACGAGCCGCTGCCGGTGCGGAAGCGGTCGAAGGCCTCCTCCGCGAAGTCGCCGTCCACGCCGGGGCCGTGGTCGGCGACCGTCACGCGGCCGCCCGCGACCGAGATGTGGACGATGGCGGGCTGGTTGGGCTGGCGGCCGTACCGCATCGCGTTGTCCAGCAGGTTGCCGATCGCGCGCTGCAGCAGCGTCGGGTCGGCCATGACCTTGCACGGGGCGGCGGTCAGGGTCACCGACGCGCCCTCGGTCGGGGTCTCCTCGACGACGCCCGCCACGAGCTGGTCCAGCCACACCGGTTGCGCGGCGAGGCGTTCGACCCCCGCGGCGAGCCGTGCGCGCACGAGCAGACCGTCGATGATGCTGCCCATGCGGGACGCGAGCCGGACGGTTCTCGGCAGCAGGTCACCGCGCTGGGTCGGGTTGCGCAGCGCGGTCTCGGCCAGCGCACGCAGTGCGGCCACCGGTGTGCGGAGGTCGTGCGCGGTCTCGGCGAGCAGCACCTCCTGTTGCTCCAGCGCGGCCACCGCGGGCCGGATCGCGCGGGTCGCGATCAGGTGGCCCGCCAGCGCGAGGCTGCCGATGAGCACGGCCGCGGCGGCGACCACCCACACCACCAGCTGGTCGTGGTCGCCGAGCGTCGGCTCCGCGTTGCTCACCGCCACGACGGCGCCGAGGTACCCCGACTCGCCGCGGAACGGCTGCGCCCGCACCCGCACGGTCTGGTCGTCGAGGCTGGTCTTGTAGCCGAAGATCTCGCGGCCGGACCTCGTGGCCTGCACGGCGAGGTCCTCGATGACCGCCCGGTCCATGCGCACGCACTCGCGGTCGCTGTAGTGGTCGGAGAAGCCGCTGCCGGTGTCGCCCGCCAGCACCGCGAACTGCGGGCACTGCCGGTTGATCTCGTCGGTCTTGATGAACCCGGTGACGACCGCGTCGCCGTCGCGGCCGATCAGCCGCGAGACGGTCGAGGTGACCTTGGCCAGCTCCAGGTCCATCTGCTTCTCGCCGCTCTCGGCGTCGGTGTCGACGATCAGCCACGCGAACACGATCAGGCCGATCGCGTTCATGACCGTGAACACCGCGGTCAGCACCCACCTCAGGCGCCGGAGCCGGTCGGCGGAGGATCGGTTCACGAGACGGGACCGTATGCCCCGAGCCGGTAGCCGCGCCCACGGACCGTGTGGATCAGCTCCGGCTGCCCCAGTTTGCGGCGCAGCCGCTTCACCACCACGTCGACCACGTTCGACATCGGGTCGGTGGAGGAGTCCCAGCAGTGCTCGATGATGTCGGTGCGCGAGACCACCTGGTCCGGCCGGATCGCGAGGAACTCCAGCACCGCGAACTCCTTGTCGGACAACGTGAGCAGCACCCCGGCCCGGCGTACGGCACGACGTGCGCAGTCGACCTCCAGGTCGGCGTGCCGCAGCACCGACGGCCGCCCGTCCGAACGCCGGCACAGCGTCCGCACCCGCGCGGCCATCTCCGCCACGGAGAACGGTTTCACCAGGTAGTCGTCGCCGCCTGCGGCGAACCCCGCGACCCGGTCGGCGATCGCGTCACGCGCGGTCAGGAACAGCACGGGGGTGTTCCAGCCCGTCTGTCTGCGGTGCTGCACGTAGTCGAGCGAGTCACCGTCCGGGAGCATCCGGTCGAACACGACGCAGGCGAAGTCGCCCTGCCGCAGCGAGGCGTCGGCGGTGGCCAGATCACGGGCCTCGACCACCTCGAGACCGGCCGCCCCCAGCTCGACCGCGACGGAAAAGCGCAGGTCCTCGTCGTCCTCGACCACCATCACGCGCATGTCATCGAAACCTAATGTGCCCTGCTCGATCGTGGTCCACGACGGAACCGTAGCCCGACGCGGAAGTCCGGCACCGGCACTGGCCGGAACCGGACGCCGGTGAACTCCTGGAGGTCACCTTCCGTACGGGACCGGTCCCATCGAGTCGTTAATACCGTTTTCGCGCCAGGAGGAGGTGACCGGTGGACGCACCCATTCGGAACACGGGCTCGGCCGCGCTGACCGGCGGGCAAGCCCAGGCACGATCGGCTTCGGCCGCGCCCGCCAGTGTCGCGGCGCCACGGCGGTTCGCCGACGCACGGGGGACGGCGGTGCCCGCGGCCGCGGGCAGACAGCTGCCGCAGCTGCTGTCCGAGGCGGACCTGCGCACACGGCCGCTGCTGCTCACACCGCCGCCGCGGCCCGCGGCACCCGCGCCGCTCGCACGCACGGCGGAGCCGCCAAAGCACACGTGGTCGCGGCAGGTCCGCGAGTACGTCCGCGGCCTCAGCCCGCTGCAGGTGATCTGTTGGCAGGTCGCCGCGATCGCGGTCGTGCTGACCGTGCGGCAGCCGTGGCCGGTGCTGGTCGGCACGTCGGCCGCGGCGGCGGCGTTGCTCGCGCTGACGAGCGTGCGGGCGGGCGGGCGCTGGCTGTACGAGCTGACCGGGCTCGGCGCCGCGTTCGCGACCCGCGCCCGCAGGAAGGACCTGCCGGACACCGGCGGCACCCCGGGCATGACGCTCGCGCTGCTGCACATGCTGCTGCCGGGGTCGACGCTCCGGTCGGTGGAGACCAGCCAGGGCCAGGCCATGGCGATCAGCCACCAGGGCGGACTGACCGCGCAGGTCAAGCCGCAGGCGCTCACGCCGGAGCTGGTGAACGTGCTGCCGATGCCGGGCGCGCTGCTGCCGACCGTCGCCGACAACGCGGGCCGCCACCACCTGTTCGGCGTGCAGCTCGTGCTGCACGTGGGCCTGCGGCAGGACAAGCCGCGCAGGCTGCTGGTCGCCGTGCACACCGCCCGCACCGTCGACTCCCCGGCCGACGCCGAGCTGACCCTCGCGCTGCGCAACGCGTTGCGCCGCGTGCGCAGGGCGCTCGACCGGGCCGGCCTGCACACCGAGCCGCTCGCCGAGGAGCAGGCGCTGTCCGCGATCGCGGGCCTCGCGCACGTCACTGGGGGCCGCAACGAGGTGCGCGAGGACTGGAAGTTCTGGCGCACCGGTTCGGTCAGCCAGGCCACCTTCGCGCTCACCGGCTGGGCCGCGCTCACCGACGCGCACGCCAGGCAGCTGGTCAGCCGTCTGCTGGTGGGTGTCCCCGGCGTCGCCACCACGATCACGCTCGGCGCTGTCGACGATGGTGCGCTCCGCAAGCTCCGCTCACGGACCCAGCGCCGCGGCGACCCGCTCGCGGGCGCCGCCGTCCGCCTCGCCGCCACCACCGAGGCCGCTGTCGAGGCGGCCGTCAAGACCATCACCGACCGTCTCGCGCCTTCGGGGGTTCGCCTCGCTCGGCTCGACGGCGCACACGTCCACGGTGTCGCCGCCTCGCTTCCGATCGGAGTGTTTCAGCAATGACCGTTCTCGCGGAGAACCCGGTAAACCCGGTCACCGTCCTGCACCCGGCGCCGGGGGGCGTCGTGGGCACCATCGGCAGCGTCGGCCACGCGGCCCGCTGCCCGTCCAGCGCGGGTGTCGAGGCACTGGTCGCCTCGGCCGAGCGGGAGGTGCTCGTGATGAGCACGCTGTCCGTCGCGGCCCGCGACCCGATCGGCGGGGTGCGCCGCGTCGACCACGAGAACCTGCGGCGCGGCGTGAAGTACCGCGTGATCGTGCCGGACACCGCGCGGACCGCGCCGGTGCTCGCGACCCGGCTCGGCACGCTCGCGCTGGCCGGTGCCGACACGCGGACGGTGCCCGAGGTGCCGACCGACGCGCTCGTGATCGACGGCCAGGTCGTCGTGCTGCCGGTGGACCGCACCGCGGGCGGCCGCTCGCTCGGCACCGCCGTGTTCCGGCTGTCCAGTGTGGTCACCACGACCATCGAGCTGTTCGAGCGGGTGTGGCTGTCGGCGGTGCCGATGAGCCCGAACGAGCTGCCGGACGCCGCGGAGCTGAACGCCCGCGAGCGGGAGTTGCTGACACTGCTGTTCTCGGGCAGCACCGACGAGTCCGCCGCCGCGCGGCTCGGGGTGTCGGTGCGGACCGTGCGCCGCATGGTCGCCGACATCATGAACCGGCTCGGCGCGCGCAGCCGCTTCCAGGCCGGCGCCAAGGCCGCCGACCGCGGCTGGCTGATGGAGAGGGCGGGCTGATGACCGCGATCGCGGCACGCACCCTGCTGGTGGCGCCGGGCAGGCACGGCGCGTTCCCCACCATCGGCGACGCGCTCGGCAACGCGCCCGACGGCGGCGTGATCGCGATCGCCGCCGGTACCTACGCCGAGACGTTCGAGCTGGACGGCAGACGGCTCACGATCCGCGCGCACGAGGGCGGTGAGGTGGTCCTCGACGGCAGCGGCGGCGACTGGCCGGCACTGTCCGCGCGCGGCGGCTCCCTGACCCTGCAGGGCCTCACCATCAAGGCGGGTGCCGCGGCTGTGCAGGTGGAGGACGTGGAACTGTCGGTCGAGCGGTGCACGCTGTCGACCGAGGTCGGGCCCGCGGTCGCGGTGCGCGGCTGTCGCCGGTTCACGGTCAGCCGGTGCACGGTCGACGGCGCCGAACAGGGCCTGGTGGTCGAGAGCTCGTCCGGCCGGATCGACGAGACGACCGTGCGGAACATCGCGGGCGACGGCATCGTGATCGGCCTCGGCGCCGACCCCGAGCTGCGGAACTGCGTGGTGTCCGACTGCGGGCAGCGCGGGATCTACGTGTACCAGTACGCGCGACCCGTGATCGAGTCGTGCGAGGTGTCCAGCACCGGCCACGAGGGCATCGCGGTGGCGCAGCAGAGCAGGCCGGAAGTCCGCAAGTGCCGGGTCCACGACGTCGGCGGCGTCGGCATCGCGTTCGCCGCGGGCTGCGCGGGTGCGATCGAGGAGTGCCAGGTCGACAACTCGGCCGAACCGGGCGTTCTCGTCGCCGAGGGCGCCACCCCGACCGTCACCGAACCGGCGAAGCGGGTGACCACGGGCGGCGGCGCGGGCCTCGACGAGCTGCTCGCGGGCCTCGACGGCATGGTCGGGCTGCCCGGGGTGAAGGCCGAGGTGCACGCGGTCGTCGACGAGATCCAGGTCAACGAGTGGCGACGCGGCGCCGGACTGTCGGTCGGCACCGTCAGCCACCACCTGATCTTCGCGGGCGCGCCGGGCACCGGCAAGACGACCGTCGCACGTACCTACGGGCAGCTGCTCAAGGAGCTCGGGGTGCTGTCGAAGGGGCAGTTCCGGGAGGTGTCGCGGCGCGACCTCGTCGGCCAGTACATCGGCCACACCGCGGAGAAGACGTCCGTGGTGTTCGAGGAGTCGCTCGGCGGCGTGCTGTTCATCGACGAGGCGTACACGCTGTCGCGGCAGGCGGGTTCCGGCGGCGGCGACTTCGGCCAGGAGGCCATCGACACGCTCGTCAAGCTCATGGAGGACCACCGCGACGAGGTGGCCGTGATCGTCGCCGGGTACACCGCCGAGATGCGGGAGTTCCTCGACGCCAACCCCGGTCTCGCGTCCCGGTTCTCCAAGACCATCGAGTTCGAGAACTACTCGCCGGACGACCTCGTGCAGATCATCGGGCGGATGGTCGCCGCGGGCGACTACCGCCTCGACGACGACTCCGCACCGGTGCTGCGGGAGTACTTCGCCCGCGTCGCCGACGACCCCAACTTCGGCAACGCCCGCGACGCGCGGCGGCTGTTCGAAGGGGTGCGGAAGGTGCAGTCGCAGCGGTTGCGGACGCTCGGCCGGATGCCGGAGATGGCGGAGCTGCAGACGCTGACGGCCGAGGATGTCCTTGCCGTCACGGGATGACAGCACTTCGCGGCCGAGCGGAGCATGCGGAGCGAGCATCGCAGCCGAGCGGAGCATGCGGAGCGAGCATCGCAGCCGAGCGGAGCATGCGGAGCGAGCATCGCAGCCGAGCGGAGCATGCGGAGCGAGCAG
>NZ_JACHJQ010000003.1:171325-1055526 GCF_014203735.1 Actinophytocola algeriensis
GCGGAGCATGCGGAGCGAGCATCGCAGCCGAGCGGAGCATGCGGAGCGAGCATCGCAGCCGAGCGGAGCATGCGGAGCGAGCATCGCAGCCGAGCAGAGCATGCGGAGCGAGCATCGTTACTGTCGGATATGTGCGGGTACTGGTGGTCGAGGACGATGAGAACCTGCGGATCGCGATCGCCGGGTCGCTGCGTGCGGCAGGGTTCGCCGTGGACGCGGTCGGCGACCTGCCCGCCGCCGACGAGGCGCTGTCGGTGAACTCCTACGACTGCGCCGTCCTCGACCGCATGCTGCCCTCCGGTGACGCCCTCCACTACGTCCGCGTGCGGCGCCCCGCCGTGCCCGTGCTGTTCCTGACCGCGCGGGACACCGTCGCCGACCGCATCGCCGGTCTCGAGCACGGCGACGACTACCTGGTGAAGCCGTTCGCGGTCGAGGAGCTGGAGGCGCGTGTGCGGCGGCTGTGCAGACGCGTGGCGAGCGGGCTGCCACCGGTGCTGCGCTGCGGCGACCTGGAGGTCGACAGTGGACGGCACGAGGTGCGGCGCGCGGGTGTGCTGCTCACGTTGACGGGCAAGGAGTTCGACGTGCTGCGCCTGCTCGTCGCGCGCCAGCGCACGCCGGTGCACCGCGCCGACCTCATCAAAGAGGTGTGGGACCCGTTCGTCGACCCCGCGTCCAATGTGCTCGACGTGGTGATCACCCAGCTGCGCCGCAAGCTGCGGCACCCGCCCATGATCCACACCGTGCGGGGTTTCGGTTATCGCATCGAGCCCGCCTAGACACGGTTAGCCTGGAACCACACCGCACTCCCCGGGGGAACGACATGCGCCGCGTCCTGTTCGCCGTCCTCGGGCTCGCAGGCCTGCTGATCGCGGGCTGCAGCTCGGCAGTGGCGGGTGTCGCGCTGCCCGCGGCCTCCCCGGACGACGACCGCGAGCTCGTGCAGGCGTACTTCGACGACCTGAACGCGGCGGCCGAGGAGGGCCCCGCCACGCAGCGGGACTTCCTGCGCCGCAGCCAGCACCCGGACTACGCGGACGAACTGTGCGATCTGGGCGACCTGACGCTCAACGTCGACCCCGCCATGTCGACGCTGCGAGTGGACCCGGACTGGGTGCCGCCGGACGCGGGCCGCGACGCGGCACACCCGCGTGGACTGGTGTACGTCCTCGGCGTGTCGGTCAGCATCCGGCAGGACGGCGCGTTGCTCGGCGAGCAGATCGGGTCCCAGCGGGTGGTCGTGCTCGAGGACAAGGCGTACGGCTTCGCGCCGTGTCCCACAGGTCAGTGACGCTCCGCGACCACATCGGCGGCAGATGCGCGTTCCGCCAACCGTCCGGAGCAGCCGTCACTGGTTCGGAGCAGTCGGAGTTCCACCAGTAGGGGGAAATCCGAACACGCAACCGCCAACATCTCAAGACCGCTACGCCTCCCGTCGAAACAGACCAGGTAGGGAGGTGAGCGCGTATGGCAGCAGTGGACACCCAGCCAGAGCCGGTCCGGCGGGACCCCAGATGGCGGGAACGCAGGATCAACGAGCCGACGGTACCCATCCAGCACCCGTCCCGGCGCGGCGAGCACGTTCGTGCCGAGCCCCGGAACGAGACCTGGCACGAGGCCCGGGAGTCCCTGCTCGAGGCGCACATCGAGTCGGAAGAGATGAGCCTGGTCGAACTGCACCAGTCCATCGCCTCCCTGCTGGCGTCGCGCGGCGAGTGGCGGCAGGCGTACGAGCACCTGCGGCACGCGCTGGACCTCGCGACGGCGGAGCGGCCGCCCCAGGTGCCGGAGCAGTTCCGGCAGGAGGTCGCCCGGCTGCGCAGGGAACACGCGGAAGCCCGTGAGCAGAGCATCCGCGACGCGCTCACCGCGAGCTACAACCGCCGCTACCTCGACCAGCGGCT
This sequence comes from Actinophytocola algeriensis, assembly GCF_014203735.1. Taxonomy (GTDB): domain Bacteria; phylum Actinomycetota; class Actinomycetes; order Mycobacteriales; family Pseudonocardiaceae; genus Actinophytocola; species Actinophytocola algeriensis. The sequence continues at coordinate 173,233 of NZ_JACHJQ010000003.1, forward strand.
CCTGGAGGTGGACGACCCGCGCGGCGAGTTCGCGGTGGCGCTCGTCGACCTCGACCTCTTCAAGCGCGTGAACGACACGTTCGGTCACCTCGTCGGCGACCGGGTGCTGCAGCAGGTGGTCGAGCTGCTCCAGGTGGGCCTGCCGGAGGGCGGGTTCTGCGCCAGGTACGGCGGCGAGGAGTTCGTGCTCATGCTGCCGGGCCTCGACGGCGCGGCCGCGTGGGCGGTCTCCGAGGCGGCACGGGCGCGGGTCGAGCAGTTCGCGTGGTCCTCGATCGTCCGGGGCCTGCGTGTGACGGTTTCCATAGGCGTCGCGCACGAGTCCGGGACCAGCGGCGTCACCAGTCCCGAGCAGCAGCTCCGGCTCGCGGACGGGCTCCTGTACACGGCCAAGCAGTCGGGCCGCAACAGCGTGGCCTACCGTGTCGGAGGCCAGGTCCGCCTCTCCGGCGCGGCCGGGCAACGAAGTCGGCGCGGCTAGTTCCGGTCACCCTTGACCGCGCTCTTGCGTCGGTTCGATAACATTTAGGGCCGCGACGGCGATACCCCGATCGGGCTATCCGATGGAGGCCAGTTGCCCACAGATAGTGAGCGATTTTCGGTTGGCAGTCGTCAGAAGTGCCATCCGTCCGTACTATCTGGGCGGCACTAGAACACTGTGGGTTCGCAACCAAGGTGCGACACACAACGTCTTGATAAAGAAAGAGCCACGAAACAGTGGCCCGTACACGAGGTGAGAGGAGTCCGGGTGCCCGACGACGAACGCCTCGGCGGCACCCGCGATCCGCACGAGTACGGCAGGCGGCACCGTCGCGAGGACGGCGCCGCTCCCGGTGAGGACAAACCGAGGCGCCGCAGGCGTTCGATGGAGGCCGGTGGCGGGTTGTCCGTGGCCGACCTGGTGCAGAAACACACCGCGTCGAGGTCGGACCTGACACCGGTCGACCCGCAACAGCTGCAGCAGAACGCGCTGGTGAGCGGCCGCCGCGCCCGTCAGGACAGACAGGGCGCCGAGGGCCCCGCGGGCCACGGCCACCCCGGCGAGACACCCCGGCGCCAGGCGCCGCCCCCACCCTCGATCGCGGACGCCCTGAGCGGCGAGTCCTCCGACTTCCCCCGCGACGACAGGCCCCGCCCCGGCCGCCGCGCCGACCGCAACGGTTTCCCGCAGGACACCGCGGCGCCCGGTCGCCGGCCCCACCCGGGCGAGGCCGCCCGCAAGGGTCGCCGAGCAGCGGAAACCCCGGGCCCCAACAGCCACCACGCGGCCCCGCCGGCCACTCCCGACGCGTTCGCCCCCGGCACGTTCGCCCCCGACACGTTCGCCCCCGATGGTGGCCACCACGCCTTCCCACCGGACGTTCCCGGCGAGGGCTCCGGGCCCCGGCGCCACGCCGTGCCCGCCGCTCCCCACCCCGGCGAGGCCACCCGCAACGGCCGCCGAGGCGGCGAACCAGCGGGCTTCCCCGCGGACCTGCCCGCCGAGCCCCGCCGCCGTGGCGAAGGTTCCGGCCCCCGTCCCCGTCCCCGCCGCGGCGACGCCGCAGGCTTCCCTCCGGACGCACCCGGCCGGGCAGGCGCTGGCCCCGACGCGTTCTTCCCGGACACCCCCGGCTTCCCGGCGGACCTGCCCGGCGCACGCCGCGGCGGCGCTGCCGACGCTTACCTCCCGGAAGGCCCCGGGAACGGCCGCCCAGGCGGCGGCCCCGACGCCTTCTTCCCGGAAACCCCCGGCGACGGCTCCCACGCCCGGCGCGGTGAGGCCCCCGGCTTCCCGGCAGAAGCTCCCGGTGACGGCCGCAACGGCCGCCGAGCAGGCGGCCCCGACGCTTTCCTCCCGGACGGTCCCGGCAACGGCCGCCCCGGCGGCCCCGACGCCTTCTTCCCCGACGCACCCGGCGACGGCTCCCACGCCCGGCGCGGCGAGGCCCCCGGCTTCCCGGCGGACATCCCCGGGGAGGGCTCCGGCCCGCGGGCCCGGCGCGGCGACGGCTTCCCGGCGGACCTGCCCGCGGATCCCCGCGGCGCACGCCGCGGCGGCCCCGACGCGTTCTTCCCGGACGCGCCTGCCGACGTCCCCCACCCCGGCAGCCGCCGGACGGGTGAGGCCTCCGGGCACCACGCCGTCCCGGGTGAGCCCGGCTTCCCCGGCGAAGCCCCCCAGGCTCCCGCGCCACGCCCCCGTCCTCGGCGCCGAGGCGAAGCGTCGGCCCACCGCGCCGTCCCCGACCCGATCGGCTTCCCGTCCGAAGCACCCGGGGAGCCCGTGTTCCCCCGCGACGACGCCCCCCTGAACGGCCGCCGTCCCGGTGAGGCACCGATCCCGGGCGGCCGCAGGCCGGGCGAGGGGTCCGCGCACCACCCGATCCCGGGTGGCCGTCGCACCGGTGAGGCCTCGGCCCACCACCCGGTCCCCGGCGACCCCAACGGCTTCCCCGGCGAACCTCCCTTCCCCCGCGACGACACGCCCCTCAACGGGCGCCGCCCCGGTGAGACGTCCGCGCACTACCCGGTCCCCGGCCGCCAGGGTCCGCCGACGCCGCCGCCCGGCCAGTGGCCCGGTGAGCCGATCTCCGAGCCGAGGCTGACCCCGGCCGCGATCGACGCGCCGGACGCGCGGCCGAGGAGCACCGGTGTGCCGCCGGTCCCGCCGCCGCTGCCGCCGCGTGGTGACGACGACCTCGTGTCGATGACCACCGAGATGGAGGCCATCGGCGAGGAGGTGCAGAAGCGGCGCACCATCGACCACACGCTCGCGCGCTTCTCCGCCGTCCACGACGAGATCAAGGCCGAGGAGCGGGAGAAGAAGGCCAAGCGCCGCAAGCTCCGGCCATGGCAGAACGACGACAGCGAGATGGACCGCCTCGACGAGCTGGACGCCCAGCAGTCGATGGCGATGCGGATCCCCGTCATCCCCGATGAGGACGAGGCCAGGCCGGAGGACGAGGAGCCCAAGGGCCGCCTGCGCAAGAAGAAGCGCAAGAAGTGGGGCAAGGGGTCGGCGGGCAAGGCGTTCGTCGTCTTCTTCGCGGCACTCGTGTTCGTGGGGACCGCGGCCGGGTGGAGCTTCAAGGCCTACATCGACGCGGCGGCGACCACCGTCGACGCGCTCGACCCCGACTCCAAGGCCATCCAGGACGCCGAGGCACAGCTCGGTGACGAGAACTTCCTGCTCGTCGGCTCCGACACCCGCGCGGGTGCGGCCGCCGAGGAGGGCGTCGGCGACGAGAACACCATTCAGGGCGCGCGGTCCGACACCGTGATGATCGCGCACATCCCGAAGAACCGGGAACGGGTCGTGGTCGTCTCCTTTCCGCGCGACCTCGAGGTGACCCGCCCCGAGTGCGAGGGCTGGGACGCCAAGTCCGGTGAGCTGAACGGCGAGACCCACCCGGCCGAGGAACAGGTCAAGATCAACACGGCCTACCAGGTCGGCGGGCCCAAGTGCGTGACGAAGATGGTGCAGGAGCTGTCCGGTCTCGCCATCAACCACTTCGTCGGCATCGACTTCCACGGCTTCAAGGAAATGGTCGACGCCGTGGAGGGCGTCGAGGTGTGCGTCGAGCAGCCGATGAAGGACGAGACGCTCGGCACGATCGTGCCCGAGGCGGGCAAGAACGTGAAGCTCTCGGGCGACCAGGCGCTGAACTTCGTGCGCGCCCGCAAGGTCGAGGGCGACGTGACCTCCGACTACGGCCGCATCATCCGCCAGCAGCGGTTCCTGTCCTCCCTGCTGCGCAAGGCGATGTCGAGCGAGGTGCTGCTCGACCCCGGCAAGCTGACCGCCTTCGTCGACGCGTTCTCGAAGGCCACCTTCGGTGACAACGTGGGCGTGGACCAGCTGTTCACGCTCGGCCAGTCGATGCAGGGCGTCGAGGCCGGCCGGGTCACGTTCATCACCGTGCCGACCGTCGGCGAGTCCAACGAGCGCGGCAACGAGGACCTGCGCGTCGAGGACACCAACGCGCTGTTCGAGGCGATCCGCCAGGACACCCCGCTGCCGGGCGAGACCCCGAAGAAACCCGCCGACGACGCGTCGAAGGGCACTCCTCGGCAGTCGACCCTCCAGCAGGACCAGCCACAGGGCCCGGTCGACCCGAAGACCATCAAGATCCAGGTGCTGAACGGCGGCAACGAGACCGGCGGCATCGCGGGCGACACCGCGGACGCGCTCGCCGAGTACGGCTTCCAGATCATGCGCGTGGACGCGGCGCCGGAGAACATCGACAAGACCGCGGTCATCAAGTACGGCAAGGAACGCATCGCCGAGGCGCAGACCCTCCAGGCGGCCGTGCCCGGCTCGGTGCTGCAGGAGGACCCGTCGATGGCGGGCGCGATCATGCTGGTGGTCGGACCGGGCTTCGACGGCGAGGTCGTGTCACCGAACGGGGGCGGCAAGACCGCCGAGGTGCCGGACAACCTCTCCACCGTCAACGCCGGTGACGTTTCGTGCGCGTAGGGCGCGCCTGACAGACCATCACCCGATTGGTGGCCGGGGGTTCACCCGGGATTCATCCAGCAATGCCGTTGGCGTGCGCACTCGCCCGTAGGCTGTCGCCATGCGTGAGGCCTACCATGTCGAACTCGGTCAGCTCGCGGAAGAGCTGGCAAACATGTGCTCCATGTCCGCGACCGCGATGGAGCTCGCCACCCGGGCGCTGCTGGACACCGACCTCGGCCTCGCCGAACAGGTGATCGGCGACGACGCCAAGATCGACGACGCCCGGTCGTCCTGCGAGGAACACGCCTACGCGCTCCTCGCGCTGCAGGCGCCGGTGGCCACCGACCTCCGCACGGTCCTCGCCGCCATCCACGCGGCCGAGAGCCTGGAGCGCATGGGTGACCTGGCGCTGCACGTGGCGAAGGCCGCCCGCCGCCGCCACCCGAACCCCGTGCTGCCGGAGCAGATCCGCCCCTACTTCTCCGAGATGGGCCGCGTGGCCGTCGAACTGGCCCGCGACGCGGAGCAGGTCATCCTGAACAAGGACATCGACCAGGCCCGCTCGCTCGAAGAGGCCGACGACGAGATGGACGACCTCCACCGGCAGCTGTTCTCGGTGATCATGGAGAAGGACTGGTCACACGGCGTCGCGGCCGCGGTGGACGTGACCCTGCTCGGCCGCTTCTACGAGCGCTACGCCGACCACGCCGTGTCGGTGGCGAAGCGCGTCGTGTTCGTGGTGACCGGCCGGATGCCCGGCTACGCGGAGGACGAGGACGTCTGAGCCCGACGCCCCGGCCCCCGAGCCCGTGCGATGAAGGACCCCTTCGTCACGCCCAGCGTGCTGGAGGGGTCCTTCGTCACGTGTCCGGGCGGCGCTAGCGGCGAGCCAGCGGAGCCACCGACTCGATCATCTCGCCCAGTGTGAGTGCCAGCCGGGACCCGTCAGCCGGGCTGAACGTGCTGCGTACCTGCCCGTCCTCACCCGCCGGACGGGACAGCGTCAGGTACCGGCCCGCGTCGGTGTCGATCCAGGTGAGGTTGCCGGCGCGCAGTTCCTTGCCGGTGCGCCGGTCGCGGCCGGAGACGGAGAAGAACCCGGTCCCCGTGCGCGGCCTGGCGAGGTAGCTCGCGGCGATCCGCAGCTGCTGGTCGCCTGAGCCACCGCCGTACACCGGTGCGAGGAAGTCGTCCTGCTCCAGCGGTACCGGGCCGGGGCGGGTGACCGTCACCGACTGGCCGGGGCCGGCCGCCGTCTTCGGCAGCAGCCCGACGAGTGAGATCGCGAGCGCGGTCGGCCGGATCAGCTCGAGCCGGAACCGCTCGCCCTCCTTGACCGCGAGCACGCCCCGCTCGCCGTCGGTCGCGGCCCGCGCGTACAGCTTGCGGGTCTGCTCGACCGTGCCCATCGCGGCCACGGTGATCACCGGCCGCGACAGGACCGTGAACGCGCGGACCAGCTCCGGGTCGATGTCGGCGCCGCGGATCAGGCCGCGCCTGCCCAGGTCGAGGAACACCTCGCGGGCGATGCGCTGCCGGTCGACCTGGAACTCACCGAAGCTCGGGATCTCGAACGGGAACTGCCGGACGTTGACGTCCAGTGTCTGCGCCAGCACGTCCACCTCGCGCAGCGTGAGGATGTACCCGGCCATCACTCACCGATCACGGGGGGCGCGGTCATCTGGTCGGTGCCGAACACGGCGTCCGGGTCGCCCTCGACGAGGAACGACGGCCGCTTGTGCTCCTCGTCCTCCTCGCCATCGCCGCGCCGGCCGCCGAGCGGGCCCATGCCGCCACCGGCACCACCGCGGCCCGCACCCGCGGCCCCGCCGCGTACCGCGCCGCCGTCGCCGAGCGCACCGCCGGGACCCATGCCGCCGACGCCGGGACCGCGGCCCGCCGCGCCCTGACCGCCGCCCGCGCCGGAGCCACTGCCGTACCCGCCGGAACCGGGGCCGCCGCCGTACCCGCCGCCGGGCCCGAACCCACGTCCACCCGGACCGCTGCCGCGACCGTGGTCACCGCCGCCGTTCGGGCCGGGCAGACCGGTGACCGGGAACGGCGGGATCCCCGGGTTCTGGCCGCCACCGCCACCCGGGCCGGGGAGCGGGTTGTTCGGGAACTGTCCGGGGCCGGGCAGGTTGGGCAGGTCACCGCTCGGGGTGGTGCCGCTGCCGCCCGGTCCGTTGGGGCTGCCGGGGAGGTTCGGGCCGCCGGGGAGGTTCGGGCCGCCCGGGATGTCCGGGATCCCGGGGTTCGACCCGCCTGGGCCACCGGGACCGCCGGAGCCGCCCGGTCCGCCGGGCACGTTCGGGCCGCCAGGACCGCCGGGCCCACCCGGTGGCACGGTCGGGTTGCCGCCCGGCGGCGGGTTCGTGCCGTTCGACGGCGGGGACGTGAAGGTGCCGGGCGTGGTGGTGGCAGGGGTGTTCGTGCCGGTGTTGCCGACGTTCGTGCTCTCGAGGGTCGTCGTGCCCGTCGAGCTGCTGGACAACGTCGGCGGCGGGCCGAACGCGGGCATCGTGCTCGCGCCGGACAGGCCGCTGTCGTACGTGTTGACGACGCCGGCCGCGCGCTCGTGCGCGGCCTGTTGCGCGTCGTACTGCGCCTGGTAGTCGTTGAGCTTGCGGATCAGCTCGAACGGGTTCGACTCGGTCTGCAGGTCCCGGTTGGCGGCGTCGACGTCGAAGTTCACCGGCTCCGGCATCTCCCGCTTCGCCGTGGCGAGCGCGGAGGCCTGCAGGTTCGTCTGCGTGCCTGCGAGCTGCGCGCTCTGGCCCGCGGCGCCCACCCAGTTGCCGACCTGCGCCATGAACGTGCGCGCCGAGTCACCCGCGGAGCCCTGCCAGTCGGTCTCGCTGTTGTTGATGGCCGACGCGACCCCGGACTGGAAGCGGATCATCGCGTTGCCCGCCGAGATCCACAGGTCGCCCGCCTCGCCGACGCTGTCCGGGTCCACGTCCTCGGTGACCATGGTCTTCAGCTGGCCGTGCGGCGTCGCCATGTAGTTGGCGCACATCATGATCGGACCCTCACGGGTCTGCACGCCTGCCGCGAGCTCCGCGGCGCGCGCGTTCATCTCGTTGTTGTACGTGTCCGACACGCGGTCGCCGTGGTTGAACATGTCGATCAGCCGGTCGAGCAGCGTGCCCTCGCCGACCTCGCGGTCCACCTGGGCCTCGGCGTTCCGCTCGGTCTGCGCACCGGTTTGCGACGTGTCGCGGCGGTCGATGTAGGTGGAGCTGCTCGGGTCCCGGGTCGAGTCGTAGTCCGGGCTCGTCGGGTCGTAGTCCGGGCTGTACGGGTCGGACACGTCGTCCCGGGACTGGTGGTTTCTGGCCATGGCGTGTCCTCAGGGCAGTTTCGGTTCGACGAGGGTGGCGAGCTGCTGCGCGAGACCGCACCCCTGCTGCTGGTCACCGCCGACGGCGGTGCTGTCGACGCGCGCGTCCTCGCCGACACCGAGGCTGACACCGCAGACCCCGGCGGCGTCGACGAAGGAGACCGCGTCGTGCGCGCCCACCTTCGGCAACTGCTGGACGGTGGTGTTCTCGGCGAGGTCGGCGAGGCCGTTCGAGTCGAACACCTCGACGGAGACCGTGAAGCTCTGGTCTAGGGAGGGGCCGTCGTGCCGCCAGCGGCAGACCCGCGCCCCGCCGATCTCCTTCTCCTCGCCACCGGTGAGGCCGAGGGAGTCGAGCCCGGACTGGTCGACGAGGCCGCACGGGTCGACGTCGGCGAGCACGGACGGCTCGTCCCCGCCGGTCGGCGGGTCGTCGGACTCCGTCGGCGCGCCGGGGTCGGTGGTGATGGCCGGTGGCCGGTTGGTGCCGGTGGTCCCGCCCGTCGGTGTGCCCTCGGTCTGCTCCGCGCAGCCGGACAGGAGGACGAGGAACGCGGCGACCACCGCCAGGAGCGCTCTAGACACGGAAGGTGCTCTCCACGGACGACTCGATGTGCCGGTAGTTGTTCATCGCGCCGACCACGCCCGCCTCGGCGTCGACGAGGGACGCGCGGAACTCGCGCAGCATGGTGAGGAAGCCCTGCTGGTCGGTGGCGACCTCCCGCACGTAGGGCTTCATGGCCTCGGCGCCGTGGCTGGAGCCCAGCTGCGGGGACCGGGAGAGCGTGCCGAGGTCGGCGATGTTGTCGTCGACCCACTTGGCCATCTCGCGGATGGCCACGAGCAACGCCTTGCCACCGGTCTCGCTGACGGCGAACGACCCGTCCGCGGCGGCCTGCTGCAGCCCCTTCATGGACGCGGCCATCTTCCCGAAGCCCCCACCGCCACCTGCGTCAAGCATTCGCCCCTACCCTTCGCGGCCAACCCCTGTGCGAGCCACATTCTGACGCAAACCGGCACTGGAAGGTTCCCCAAAGTAAACGCCGGGACCGGGGTGTGCGACGCGGACGGCCCGCGAGTCCGGGCCGGACTCGCGGGCCATCCAGGTGGACCCTCGTGGCTCAGCCGAAGCGGCCGGAGATGTAGTCCTCCGTGGCCTTCTGGTTGGGGTTGGAGAAGATCTTCTCCGTCGCGTCCATCTCGATCAGCTTGCCGGGCTGGCCGACGCCCGCCAGGTTGAAGAACGCGGTCTGGTCGCTGACGCGCGCGGCCTGCTGCATGTTGTGCGTGACGATGACGATCGTGTAGTCCTGCTTCAGCTTGCCGATCAGGTCCTCGATCGCGAGCGTGGAGATCGGGTCGAGCGCCGAGCACGGCTCGTCCATCAGCAGCACGTCCGGCTGCACGGCGATCGCACGGGCGATGCACAGGCGCTGCTGCTGTCCACCCGAGAGCGACGACCCCGGCTTGTTGAGGCGGTCCTTCACTTCGCTCCACAGGTTCGCCCCGCGCAGGGACGTCTCCACGACCTCGTCCGCCTGCGCCTTCGACATGCGCTGGTTGTTCAGCTTCATCCCGGCGATCACGTTCGCGTGGATCGACATGGTCGGGAACGGGTTGGGTCGCTGGAACACCATGCCGATGGAACGGCGCACCCGCACCGGGTCGACGTCCCGTCCGTACAGGTCCTCGCCATCGAGCGCGATCTTGCCCTCGATGTAGGCGCCGGGAATCACCTCGTGCATGCGGTTGAGGGACCGCAGGACGGTTGACTTGCCGCATCCGGACGGCCCGATGAACGCCGTCACGGCCCGTGGTTCGACCGCCATGGACACACCCTCCACCGCGAGGAAGTCGCCGTAGTAGATGTTGAGGTCGGAGATGTCCAGTCGCTTAGCCATCGATAGTCCTTGTCGTGTGCCTCAACGGCCGGTCTTGGGCGAGAAGATACGGGCGATGATCCGGGCGATCAGGTTGAGCACCATGACGATCAGGATCAACGTCAGCGCCGCGGCCCATGCCCGGTCGTAGTTGATGGTGATGATGCTGTCCGGCCCCGGAGGCGCGAGCCCCTGGGTGTACTGCCCGTACACGAACACCGGCAGGGTCATCATCCGGCCCTCGAACAGGTCGAAGTTGGCCGAGTCGACCACGCCGGCCACGATCAGCAGCGGCGCGGTCTCGCCGATCACGCGGGCGATGGCCAGCATGACACCGGTCACCAGCCCCGCCGCCGCCGTCCGGAGCACCACCTTGACGATCGTGAGCCACTTGGGCACGCCCAACGCGTAGGCCGCCTCACGCAGCTCGTTCGGCACCAGCTTGAGCATCTCCTCCGAGGCCCGCACCACGACCGGGATCATCAGCACGGCCAGTGCCACCGAGCCTGCCGCGCCCATCCGCACGCCAGGGCCGAAGAACAGCACGAACAGGGCGTAGGCGAACAGACCGGCCACGATGGACGGGATGCCGGTCATCACGTCCACGAAGAACGTGATGCCGCGGCCGAGCTTGCTCTTCGGCCCGTACTCCACCAGGTAGATCGCGGTGAGCATGCCGATCGGCACCGAGATGACCGTGGCGAACGCCGTGATCTCCAGCGTGCCCATGATCGCGTGGTAGGCGCCGCCGGCGTCCATGCCGCCGAACACGCCGCGCATCGTGGTGGTGAGGAAGTAGCCGTTGAACCGCTCGAGGCCGTTCTCGAGAACGGTCCACAGCAGGCTGACCAGCGGCACGACGGCGAGGCCGAACGCGCTGTACATCAGCGTGGTGGCGAGCCGGTCCCGCGCCGCCCGGGCACCCTCGACGAACGTGGTGACCACGAGGATCACCACGGCGTACAGGATGATGCCGAGGAACACCGTGAGCGGCACGCTGAACGAGCCGAGCGCGGCGAACAGTCCGCCCACCGCCGCGAAGGACAGCACCAGCAGTACGACCGGGGCATACCTGGGCAGCTTGCCGCGGGTAAGCCCCGGCGAGCTGAGTTCGACGGACGGCGGGGTCTGGACGGTGGCCATCAGTTCGCCCCCGAGAACTCGGCGCGCCGGGAGACGATCCACCGCGCGATCATGTTGACGAGAAGGGTGATCGCGAACAGCACCAGACCCGTGAAGATCAGGACGTTGACGCCGAGCCCGCTCGACTCGGGGAACTTCAGCGCGATGTTGGCCGCGATGTTCTGCTGCTGGCCCGCCTGGAGGATGAAGAACGAGTAGACGAACCCTGGCGAGAGCACCATGGCGACCGCCATCGTCTCACCGAGCGCGCGGCCCAGGCCGAGCATCGCCGCGCTGATGATGCCGGAGCGGCCGAACGGCAGCACCGCCATCCGGATCATCTCCCAGCGGGTCGCGCCGAGCGCGAGCGCCGCCTCCCGGTGCAGCGTCGGCGTCTGCAGGAACACCTCGCGCGACACGGCCGTGATGATCGGCAGGATCATTACGGCCAGCACGATGCCCGCGGTCAGGATGGTGCGGGGTGGGCTGGCCGCGGGCCCCTGGAAGATCGGGATGAAGCCGAGGTACTCGCTCAGCCACTCGAAGACCGGGAACATCTGGGGCATCAGCCACAGCGCGCCCCACAGGCCGTACACGACGCTGGGGATGGCGGCGAGCAGGTCGATGACGTAGCCGAAGATCTGCGCGAGCTTGCGCGGGGCGTAGTGCGAGATGAACAGCGCGACCGCGATGGCGACCGGTGTCGCGATGATGAGCGCGATGAGCGCCGCGAGGACCGTGCCGAACACCAGCGGGCCGACATAGTCGAGGAGGGAGTCACCCTCCTTGATCCAATGGACCGATTCGGAGAGTTCGTCGGTCGGCGTGCTGATCGCCGGCCATGCGTTCACCAACAGGAAGATCGCGACGGCCGCGAGGATCGCGAGGATCAGCACGCCCGCGCCCTTGGCGGCGCCGCTGAAGATCACATCGCCTGGTCGTCGCGGTGGTCCTGGTTGTTTGCCCCGCGGTGGCGTCGAGGACTTCGCCTTCGGTTCGCCCGTGGTGGTCACTGTGTGTTCTCCGGTTGCGGGAAGGGAGTGGACTGCGCCGTACGGATGGCCACGCCAGGTGGCCACCCGTACGGACTGTCAGACCGCGACAACTGGTCCGTCCACGTGCTGCGTCAGACCTTCATGGCCTCGAGCGCGGCCTCGACGTCCGCACGCAGCGCGTCGGAGATCGGCGCCGAGCCGGCCGCACCGGCCGAGGCCTCCTGGCCTTCCTTGCTCGCGATGTAGCCGACCAGCGCCTTCACCAGCTCGCCCTTGCCGGCCATGTTGGCCTTGGCGTTGGTGTAGTCGCTGCACACGATGGTGTAGGAAACCAGCACGATCGGGTAGGTGCCTTCGGCGGTGGTGTCCCGCTGGAGCTCGATGGCGAGGTCGTGCTCCGGCCCGCCCTCGACCTTCGGCGACGCGTCGACGACCTTGGCCGCGGCCTCCGCCGAGTACTCCACGAACTGGTCGCCGACCTTGACCTTGGCGACGCCCAGGTTGCCAGCCTTGCTCGCGTCCGCGTAGCCAATGGTGCCCTGGCCACCCTCGACGGTCTGCACCACACCGGAGGTGCCCTGCGCGGACTGGCTGCCGCCCACCGGCCAGTCACCGCTCGGCTCGTGCGGCCAGGCCTCGCCTGCCGTGGCGGCGAGGTACTCGGTGAAGTTCTCCGTGGTGCCCGACTCGTCGGACCGGTTCACCGGCGTGATCGCCTGGTCCGGGAGCGACGCGCCCGGGTTGTCCGCTGCGATCTTCGGGTCGTTCCACTTCTTGATCTGCTGGTTGAAGATCCCAGCGATCGTCGCGGGCGAGAGCTGGAGGTTGTCCACGCCCTCGAGGTTGTAGACGACCGCGATCGGGCTGATGTACAGCGGCAGGTGGATCGCGTCGCTGCCGCAGGCCTCCTTGGCGGCGGCCCGCTCCTCGTCGTCCATCACCGCGTCGGAGCCCGCGAAAGCCACCGCACCCTCGCCGAACTGCGTGCGGCCGGCACCCGAGCCCGCCGGGTCGTAGCTGACGGTGACATCCGGGTTCGCCGACCCGAAGCCCGACCGCCAGGCGTTCATGGCGGATTCCTGCGAGCTCGCACCGGCACCGGCGAGCTCACCGGACAGGCTGCTCTCCGAGCCACCGTCGTTGTTGCTCCCCGAAGAGGTTTCGGGGTCGGAGCCGCAGGCCGTGAGCGCCACTGCGCTTGCAGTGACGAGGGCCGCGATGCGGCCGTAGCGGATGCGCTTCACTGGGTCCTCTCGAGGTATCTCGATGTCTGTTGATGCGCCCACATCCTCCCGACTGCGGGCACGGCGCGGACGCTATGGAAGCGGAATGGACAGGTCCGGGTGTTGAGGTGAACACCAGGTGAACAACGCCAGATTGTGACCTTTGTTGCTTGCGCTAACGGTAATTGAGTTACTACCGCTGGTAGGCGACATTCGTGTACGCCACGGAAAAGCCCAATCGGCGATACACGGCCAAGGCCGGCGCGTTGTCGGATTCAACGTACAAGATGATCTCCGACACGCCCAGCCCTCGCAGGTGGTGCAGTCCCGTCAGCGTGAGCGCACGACCGAGCCCACCGCCCTGCGCGTCCGGGTGAATGCCCACGACGTACACCTCACCGGTGCCATCCGGGTGGACCTTCGTCCAGTGAAACCCGACCACTTTGTCCTGTTCGTCGACGGCGAGGAAGAATCCGCCCGGATCGAACCAGGGCTCCTTTTCGGTCGCCTCGACATCCGCGACGGTGAGCATGCCCTGTTCGGGATGCCAGTCGAACGCGCGCTTGTTGACGTCGACCACGGCTTGTTCGTCCCGCCCGGGCATAAACGTGCGCACCGTGACACCCGGGTTCGTTTGCACGGGCAGTTCCACGGAGTTGTCGAGCCGCATCTGTAATAGCTCACGCACGCGTGCCAGATCGCGTCTCTCCGCGATCCGCGCGGCGCCGGGGTGGTCGCGGTGGGACCACAGGCGTAGCGGGCTGGCGATGGTGAGTACCTCGTCGACGAGCGCGGTCCCAATCCCCCGGCGCCGGTGCGCGGGGTGGACGAACAACTCGATGATCTGGTTACCGAACGCGTCGCCCCGCTGGTCGACGTGCGCGTAGCCGACGGTGGTGCCGCCGTCCCACGCGACGAGGTGACGACCGGTGCGGAACTCGGGTGGCAGCGCTCCGTCGGCGGACGCCTCGGGCACCCCGTCGGCTTCCCGCACCGCGGCGAGCAACGGGGGGATGGTGTCGTCCGCGTCGTCCAGCCAGATCAGTTCCACGCTTCGACCGTACCGGGATCGGGGTCCGCCGTGTCCGGGAGAGCGCGGCACGTGCGATCCGCACACAGCGACGACGGTCCCGTCCCTGTCGGACGAGACCGCCGTTCCGGTGTCTCAGGTGACGTCGGCGGTCTTTTCTGTGGTCTCTTCCGCGCCGAGCGAGGCCTTCGGCGGCTGGACGAACTTGTAACCCACGTTGCGCACGGTCCCGATCATCTGCTCGTGCTCGGTACCGAGCTTCGCGCGCAGCCGCCGGACGTGCACGTCCACCGTCCGGGTGCCGCCGAAGAAGTCGTAGCCCCAGACCTCCTGCAGCAGCTGCGCGCGGGTGAACACCCGGCCCGCGTGCTGCGCGAGGTACTTGAGCAGCTCGAACTCCTTGTACGTGAGATCGAGGGGACGGCCGCGCAGGCGAGCCATGTAGGTGGCCTCGTCGATGACCAGCTCGCCCAGTCGCAGGGCACCGTCCGCGCCCGGCGCACCCGCGGGGCCGCGCGAGGTCAGCAGCCGCAGGCGGGCGTCCACCTCGGCCGGGCCCGCGGTGGGGAGCAGGATGTCGTCGACACGCCATTCCGAGTTCACGGCCACGAGGCCGCCCTCGTTGACGATGGCGATGACCGGGGCGCTGTCGCCGCCGGAAGTGAGCAGCCTGCAGAGGCTCTTCGCGGCGGCGAGGTCGGTCCGCGCGTCGACCAGGACGACATCCCGGGAACCGGCCTCGAGGAGGGCGGTGACCTCGGGCGCCTGGGTGCGCACGTGGTGGGGCAGCAACATCAGTGACGGCACAACCGAGCCCGGCGTTGGGTCCGCGGTGAGCAGCAGCAGGTCGAGGCTCATGGGGGCCCGCCCTCTCTGGATACGCTCCGTGGCTTTCCGGGAGAATAGCCGGTGTGGCGAGCGAATGTCCTGGTCGTGACACATGCGTCACACGTCTGCACCAACGTTCCAGCGACGGTGTGAGGCTGACGGGACTGATGTTGCGACCGAAACATGGACGTAACGTGACCGCCGTCGTGGTGGGCCACGGATTCACCAATCACGTCCGCAAACCGTTCGTCTTTCGCATCCTCGGGCGCCTCGCGCGGCAGCACACGGTGATCGCCCTCGACTTCCGAGGGCACGGTCGTTCCGGCGGCCGCTGCACCGCGGGGCCCGCCGAGGTCCTCGACCTCGACGCGGCCGTCCACACGGCACGGCAGCACGCCGACCACGTCGCCACGCTCGGCTTCTCCATGGGCGGCACGGTCGCGATCATGCACGCCGCCACCGGCAACCACCGGCCGGACGCCGTCGCGGCGGTCAGCGCCGCGAGTCGTTGGTGGACAAGGGACACCGAGGCCATGCGCCGCCTGTTCTGGCTGGCTGAGCAGCCGCACGGACGCGCGGCCATGCGCGCGCTGCGGGTCCGGATGGCACCGCCGCTGACGGCCATCCCGCCGTCGCCGGTCGAGGTGGTCGACCGGATCGCCCCCACCCCGGTGCTGATCGTGCACGGGACCGAGGATCATTACGTACCGGTTGACCACGCGCTGGCGCTGCACCGCGCCGGTGGCACGGAGTTGTGGGCGCTCGACGGCATGCGCCACGCGGAGACCGCGATGACACCGGAGCTGGTGGACCAGGTCGGCGACTGGCTTCACACGAACACGGGAGCGGGAGCGAGGGAGCGGGCGCCGTCTGGACCGAGGAGCGCGCGCAGGCGCGAGGAACGAGCGCCGAGCACGCGACGAGGGAAGACAGCGTGCTGGCGGACGAGCGAAGCGACCTGACAAACACAGAGAGCGATTGGCAGTATGACCTCGATGACGCAGACACCGTCCCGGCCCGCGCCGCGCAAGCGCAGGAAGACGGTCCGCAGACTCGTCATCACCTTCGTCGTGCTGCTCGGGCTGCTGGTGGTCGCGGACTTCGGCGCCGCGGCCATGTTCGAGTACCAGGTGTCCAAGCGGGCCCGCGACCAGTTCAACCTCGCCGACGACCCGTCGGTCAAGGTCGGCGGCTTCTCGTTCCTGGCGCAGGCGATCTCCGGCGAGTACGGCCACGTCATGATCGACGCGAAGGGCGTGCCGGTCGAGGACACGCTGCGCGACCTCGAGGTGCACATCGAGCTGCGGGACGTGCAGGCACCGCTCGGTGAGCTGGTGTCCGGCTCGCTCAAGGAAGTGAAGGTCCGCGAGGTCGAGGGCCAGGTCAAGGTCAAGGCCTCGGACGTGAACCGCGCGGTCGCGGCGAACAAGAACGCCGCGATCCGGTCCATCACGAACCTCACGATCGACCCGGTCAGCGAGCAGGACGTCGCCACCGACCCCGACGACCGCACCGACGCCCAGCAGGAGGCCGCCGAGCGCGCGGCCGAGGCGGAGATCGAGGACACCACCGCGGGCACCCGGATCTGCGCGACCGTCGACATCGGCGGCGACGAGACCGAGCTGTGCGCGTTCGGGATCATCTCCCTGGTCGACGCGAAGATGACGTTCACTCCCGGCCGTCTCGAGCTGCGGAACTCGGTGCTCGGCGCCGGCGAGCTGCCGCCGGTCCTCGACGCGGCCGCCAAGCAGGCGCTGACCTTCACCCTCGACCCCGGTGAGCTGCCGTTCACCGTCACACCGACCGCGGTCACTGTGGACTCCGGCGTACTGTCGGTGAAGGGCACCGCGAGCGACGTGGTGCTCGGCGGCCAGTAGGGAGCGGTCATGACCGGGGTGCTGGTGCTGGTGGGCACGCTCGTGCTCGCCACCGTCGCAGGCCTGGTCATGAGGTCCCGCAACGGCCGCGTCCGCACCACCGCCGCCACTGTCGCCACCGTCGCCACCTCGGACCTGCCCGCCGACATCACCTCGGTGCTGGCGCCGGGTGGTGTGACGCTGGTCCAGTTGTCGACCACCTTCTGCGCGCCGTGCAGGCACACGCGGGTCCTGCTGTCCGACCTCGCGTCCCGCACGGACGGGCTGCACCACACCGAGCTGGACCTCACCGAGCGGCCGGAACTGGCGAAGGAGCTGGCCGTTCTCCGGACGCCGACGACGCTGGCCGTCGACCGGTCGGGCACCGAGATCCTGCGGGTCGGCGGCGTGCCCCGGCGGGACGAGTTGCTGGCCGCGCTTCAACCCCATCTGACGTAGTCCCACTACGTGGACGCCCCGCCCAGCAGCAGGGATCCGGCGGTACTGTGCTAAGCGTGTTCACCTTGCTGACCAGGCGCCGCGCGGTCGACTACTGCCGCGTCGACTCCAGCCTGTGTCTGGCATCTGACTGACCCGGACGGCCCCCTTTCTCTCTGGCCGCCGTCCGGCTGGTTTCCCAGCCGTGCAGTCAGGAGGTGCCGCCATGTCCGCTGGACCATCCCGAGTCGATCCCCGAGGACCCCGCTTCGCCGCGTGGGTCACGACCGCGGTGCTCGCGGTCGTGCTGGTCACCGGGTGGTGGCCACTGCTCGCCGCGCAGGCCGTGGTGTTCGCCATCGGCGCGTTCGCCGGCTTCGGCGTCGCGCCCTACTCGATCCTCTACCGCACGTTCGTCGCGCCGAGGCTCGGGCCGACCGACGAGCGTGAGGACACGGCCCCACTGCGGTTCGCGCAGGGCGTCGGTTTCGGGTTCGCCGTGGTGGGCGTGCTCGGCTACGCGACCGGCCTGACCGCACTGGGCACCGTGGCGACCGCGTTCGCGCTGGCGGCGGCGTTCCTCAACGCGGCGTTCGCGTTCTGCCTCGGCTGCGAGACCTATCTGCTGATCCGTCGATTCACCCCAACGAAGGAGAGAGCGCTCCGATGAGCCGCGAAGACGTGCTGGTCACGGCCGAATGGGCCGAGAACAACCTGGAGACCCCCGGGGTGGTGTTCGTCGAGGTCGACGAAGACACCTCCGCGTACGACGGCGGGCACATCCCCGGCGCGGTGAAGATCGACTGGAAGACCGAGCTGCAGGACGCGGTGCGCCGCGACTTCGTGGACCGCGAGGGCTTCGAGAAGCTGCTGTCCGCCAAGGGCATCGGCAACGAGGACCGCGTGGTCCTGTACGGCGGTAACAACAACTGGTTCGCCGCCTACGCGTACTGGTACTTCAAGCTGTACGGCCACCAGAACGTGCAGCTGCTCGACGGCGGCCGCAAGAAGTGGGAGCTCGACGGGCGCCCGCTGTCCTCCGACGCGGTGTCCCGCGCCGAGACCGAGTACAAGGCCCAGGAGCAGGACCCGGCGATCCGCGCGTTCCGCGACGAGGTCGTCGCGGCCATCAACGCCAAGAACCTGGTCGACGTGCGGTCGCCGGACGAGTTCTCCGGCAAGCTGCTCGCCCCCGCCCACCTGCCGCAGGAGCAGGCGCAACGCGGCGGGCACATCCCGTCGGCGATCAACGTGCCGTGGAGCAAGGCGGCCAACGAGGACGGCACGTTCCGCTCCGACGACGAGTTGCGCGAGCTGTACTCCGACGCCGGGATCGACGAGGGCAAGGCCACCATCGCCTACTGCCGCATCGGTGAGCGCAGCTCGCACACCTGGTTCGCGCTGCACGAGCTGCTCGGCTACTCGGATGTCAAGAACTACGACGGGTCCTGGACCGAGTACGGCTCACTCGTGGGCGTGCCGGTCGAGGTCGGCCCTGGCACCCACTGAAGTCCCTGAAGGAGATACGCACATGGCCAACGACGGTTGCGGGGCGCCCGAGCAGACCGCGGTGCTACCCGCCGGCATCGACCTCGGCAAGGAGATCGTGCTCGGTGGCAAGGTGACCGCGGACGGCGCGCCCGTCGGCGGCGCGTACGTCCGGCTGCTCGACGCGAGCGGCGAGTTCACCGCCGAGGTGGTGTCCTCACAGGACGGTGACTTCCGGTTCTTCGCCGCGCCGGGCCAGTGGACGGTGCGTGCGCTGCACCGTTCCGGCAATGGTGAGGCGAAGGTGACCGCCGACGGGCCCGGCCTGCACCCGGTGGCCGTGTCGGTCGCCTGACGGCTCTGTGTCGAAACGCGGGGCGGCCTGAACTCGGCCGCCCCGCGTTGCCATATCCTCTCCGGGTGGAACTGTTCGTCACCCTGTCGCTGATCGCCGCCGCCCTGGCAGGCACCGCCCTCCTCGGACGCGTGGCCGTGCGCGTCGCCGGACGACCCTCATGACCACGCCTGACCAGCCCGTTCCTGGCAGCGGCGACGAGGCGGTGCGTGTCGCGGCCGAGCGCGCGAACACCACCCGCGAGCGCAACCTCCCGCAGTGGCCGGACCTGCCGATCGACGGCGACACGGCGAACCTGCGCGAGGGCCCGAACCTGCACGACGCGCTCCTGCCACTGCTGCCGCTGATCGGTGTGTGGCGCGGCGAGGGCGAGGTCGTGTACCCGACGATCTCCGACCAGCACTTCGGGCAGCAGATCGTGTTCGCGCACGACGGCCGCCCGTTCGTGTACTACGAGAGCCGCGCGTGGCTCCTCGACGCCGACGGCAAGGTGATCCGGCCCGCGGCCCGCGAGATGGGCTGGTGGCGCCCGCAGCCAGACGGGACGATCGAGCTGCTGCTCACGCACGCGACCGGCGTGATCGAGATCTTCTACGGCGAGTCCCGCACGCAGACCTCGTGGGAGCTGGCCACGGACGTCACCATGCGGACGGCGTCGGCCAAGGAGGTCAACGGCGCGAAGCGCCTGTACGGCCTGGTCAACAACGGTGACCTGGCGTATGTCGAGGAACGCGCCATGGTCGGCCAGCCGCTCCAGCCCCACACCTCCGCCTACCTGCGGCGCGTCGCGGGCTGACCTCCGGCACCTTCCCGTGCCTCGTCGGCGGGCTCGCGACGCCGTCCAGAGGTGGCGGCCCGTCCCCGCGCACCGGACCGCGCGGAAAGATCAACTGTGGCCCTCGCCCCCCGGAAATCCAGCGTAACGGGGCACACCGACAACGACGACGGCTCGACCACGAGTTGTCCACAGCAGACGGACTTGTCCACAGCACCGCCCCGCACCGCCCGAAACTGTCGGTCCCGTGCCGTAGCGTGGTGACCGGGGGCCGGAGGCCGCCCCACCTCACCGGTCCCGGGCTCCGATCGGGCAGCCGCGGATCCGGCACGGGAGCCAGCGGGTCAGTACTCCGACTCGTACAGCGCGTTCAGTTCCTTGTGCAGCGCGGAACTGTCCGGCAGCACCACCCCGTCGAGCGTGTGCACCCGCGTGATCTTCCGGACACTCGACGCCAGGAACACGGCCTCCGCGTCCTTCAGCTCCCGCACCGTCATCGGCTCGACCTTCGTCACCCAGCCCGCGCGCTCCGCGGCCCGGAACAGCGCGCCCTGCGTGGTGCCGCGGAGGATGCCGCTCGACGGTGGCGTGGTGCGCAGCGTGTTGCCGGTCGCGGTGACCACGTTCGACGTCGGCCCTTCGAGCACCGAGCCGTCCGTCGCCACGAAGATCACCTCGTCCGCGCCGACCGACTCGGCGTGCCGGTACGCGGCCATGTTCACCGCGTAGGACAACGACTTCGCGCCCAGCAGCAGCCACGGCGCCCGCGCCACGATCTCCGGGTCGTAGCCGCGGTCCAGCAGCACCGCCGTCACCCCGGACTCGCGGGCCGCGCGCACCTTCTCGCCGATCGGCAGGCCCATCGCGTAGCCGGTCGGGCTGCCGTCGCCGAACTCCGGGCCTCGGGTGTAGACGAGCTTCAGCGCCATCTCGTCGCCGCCCTGCCAGTTGTCCAGCACCAGCTGGACGCACCGTTCCCACGCCGCGCGGTCGGGCACGGGCAGCTGCAGCATGGCGGCCGAGCGGGCGAGCCGGTCGAGGTGCGGGCCCAGCTCACGGGGCTTGCCGCCGACCACGAGGATCGTCTCGAACACGCCGTCGCCCCGGGTGATACCGAGGTCGTCGACCCGGATCAGCGGGGTCTCCGCATCGGTAACTGTCCCGTCGAGCATCACCAGCACGCGCATGGGCAAAGCGTACGCGGGCCTACGATCGAGGTTGTGGAGACCAACATCCAGGAGGAACGCGCGCAGCTGAAGACCACACTGCACGAGCGGGGCATGCGGATGACACCGCAGCGCCAGCTCGTGCTCGACGCGCTGCTCGAACTGGAGCACGCCACTCCGGAACAGGTCTGCCAGCACGTGCAGCGCAGCACGCCGACGGTCAACATCACCACCGTGTACCGCACGCTCGAGCTGCTGGAGTCGCTCGGTGTCGTCCGGCACACGCACCTCGGGCACGGCGCCCCGAACTACTCCGTCCACGAGCACAAGCACGTCCACCTCGTCTGCCACCGCTGCGACCGGGTCCTCGAGGTGCCGTGCGAGGTGATGGACGACCTGCGCGGAACACTCCGCGCCCGCTTCGGGTTCGCACTTGATGCGAGCCACCTCGCGTTGTCGGGCCTGTGCGAGAACTGCCAGAAGGAGATCCCATGACCGCGGTCGAAGCCCCGGAAGGCTCGCCGGACGCGGGTGTGCCGTGGCACTTCGGCGACCCGTTCGCCGAGCAGCGGACCGCCGCACGCAAGGTCGCCGTGGTCGACCGGGCCAACCGGGAGGTCATCGCGGTCACCGGGCCGGAGCGGCTGTCGTGGCTGCACCTGGTCATCTCCCAGCACATGACCGACCTCCCCGACGGCACCGTGACCGAGGCGCTGGTGCTGGACAGCCAGGGCCGCGTCGACGCGCACATGGAGGTCGCCCACCTCGGTGACACCGTGTGGCTCGACACCGACCCGGGCGCGCACGCCACGGGAGTGCGCGGCGGGCGGCAGACGCTGCTGGAGTACCTCGAGTCGATGGTGTTCTGGTCGAAGGTCGAACTGCGCGACGCGACGGCCGAGCGCGCGGTGCTGACACTGCTCGGGCCGTCGACGGACGAGGTGCTGGCCGCGGTGGGCCTGCCGGTGTCCCCTGGCGCGGTGCTGGGCTCGGACGTGATCGTCCGGCGCGGCGCGCTGGGCGTGGACCTGCTGGTGCCGCGTGCGTCCAAGAACGACTGGTGGACCCGCCTCACCGAGGCGGGCGCGCGGCCGATGGGCAGCTGGGGTTACGAGGCGTTCCGCGTGGCGGCGGCACGGCCGCGCATGGACCTCGACACCGACGACCGCACGATCCCGCACGAGGTGGGCTGGGTGCACGTGGCGGCGCACGTCGCGAAGGGCTGCTACCGCGGCCAGGAGACCGTGTCGAAGGTGCACAACGTGGGCCGCCCGCCGCGGCGGATGCTGCTGCTGCACCTGGACGGCTCCCCGGAGGTGCTGCCGGAGACCGGCGACCCGGTACGGCACGGCGAGCGGACGGTCGGCCGGGTCGGGTCGGTGGTGCGACACCACGAGCTGGGCCCGATCGCGCTGGCGCTGGTGAAGTACTCGGTGCCGCTGGACGCGGAACTGCTCACCGGCGCGGAAGACCGCGTGGTCCAGGCCGCCATCGACCCGGACGCGGTCCCGGAGGCGACACCGGGCCTGGGTCGCGAGGCCGCCCGCCGCCTGCGCGGCTGAGCGAGGTCGGCTGTCCGGCGATGCCCGCGACCGGCTCGGCCGGGGTTCGAGCGCGGGAACCGGCGGCCTGGATCGCATACGATCGCGGCCATGTCCACCGGCACCCTGATCACCGTCGCGCCCACCGGCGCGGAGCACGCGAAGTCCGACGTACCCAACCTCCCCGTCACCATCGAGGAGCTGGTCCGGACCGCGAAGGACTGCGAGCGCGTCGGCGCCGCGATGATCCACGTCCACATCCGCGGCGCGGACGCCAGGCCGACGCTCGACCTGCAGCGGCTGAAGGACACCGTCGCCGCGTTGCGCGAGGAGACCTCGCTGGTCGTGCAGCTGTCCACCGGTGGCGCGGTCACCGACCCGGAGGAGCACCGCCTCCGCGTGCTCGACGCGATGCCCGACTCGGCCAGCTGCACGATGGGCACGGTCAACTTCGGCGACGACGTGTTCATGAACCGCTGGGAGTTCGTCGTCGAGCTGCACAAGCGGATGCGGGACCGCGGCATCGTGCCCGAGTACGAGATCTTCGACCTCGGCCAGCTCGCCAGCCTGCACCGGCTGCTCGACCAGCACGGCCTGCCCTCGGGCGGCCACGTGCACGTCGACCTGGTCATGGGCGTCCCGGGCGGCATGCCGGGCGACACGGAGACGCTGGTCGCGGCCCTGCGCATGATCCCGGACGGCGCCACCTTCTCGGCGACCGGCATCGGCCGCACCTCGCTGCCGGTGATGCTCGCGTCCCTGTCGGCGGGCGGTCACCTGCGGGTCGGCATGGAGGACACGGTGTCCTACGCCCGCGGCGAACGCGTCCGCGACAACGCCCAGCTGGTCGCACGGGCCGCAGGCCTGGCGAAGATCGCCCAGCGCCCGCCCATGCCGGCCGACGAGGTGCGTACGCTGTTGAAGGTTGCCCAAAGCAACTGACTTGCGAGGTTGGCGGCACGGGGCCGCGTACCGGAGGATAGGCACGTGATCGAAGTCCGTCCCGGTGGACGCAGGCGTATCGACCGAGTGCTCGCGCCGGACTATGTGCAGAAACTCGACCAGCTCGACCTGGCCGAGGTGCGCAGCCGTCGGGACGACGCCGCCCAGGAGGAGACCGACCTGTCCTACCTGCGCAGGCTGCTGCACGGGCGGATCGACATCGTGAAGGCCGAGCAGAAGCGCAGAAGCGAGGGCGGCTCCAGCTCGGTGGTGGAACGGCTGGTGGAGATCCTCGCGGACAACGTGGTCGGCCCCGCGCCGTCGGGTTCCGGCCGCCACCAGGCCCTGGAGCCCTCCCGCGCGGAGGCCCACCGCAGGCACGTCGAAGCGCTGGTGTCGGACGCCGACCTGTCCGATGTGGCATCGCTACCGGACGAGCGGCTCGACCTCGCGCTGCGCACGTACGCGGCGGAGGAGGAGTCGGTCTCCCTGCGCAGGCGCGAGGTCCAGAAGGTCGTCGACGCACTGAACGACGAGATCGGGGCGCGCTACCGGGCAGGCAGCGCCTCGGTGGACACCCTGCTGGCCGCCGAACGCGGCGACGACGACAAGGCCTGAACACCCGCGCAGTGCGGCGACCACGCCAGTCCACAGCCTCAGTTGAAGCGTTCTCGGACCGCCAGGTCGCCCCAGAAGTCGCGGAGCTTCTCGAACCGGGACGCGATCTCCTCGACGTCCTCGCGCTCCAACGCGTCCACGATCGCGTTGACATCGGCGGCGGACGTGTCCTCCTGCAGTTCCTCGTCCGAGAGCAACTGCACCAACCCGCCGTAGTCCAGCTCGACCGCCGACTGCTCGTCGAAGTGCTCCAGCCACCGCCCGGTGTCCTCCAGCACCTTCGTCGGCCCCTGCTCGCCCATGGCCTCGGTGGCCAGCGCATGGGCCTTGGCCACCCGCTCCCTGGCGTCCGGCATCGCCACCCGCCAGCACACCTGCCGCCGGGAATCGTCCCTCGGGGCCAGCACCAGGTGCCTGGTCGCCGGATCGACCAGCGTGAACCACGGCAACGGCACAGTCCAGGTCGTCGACACGATGTGCACGGCGCCACTGGGGAGCTCGGCCAGCACCCGGGTCGCCTTCTCGCGCACGCTGTCCTCGGACGCCGTCAGCGCGACCGCCTTCAGCGACGGGTGGGCGGTCGACAGGAAGCCCACCAGGGCGGCGGCCGACCGGGCCCGGATGTCCATCGGGCACACCAGCGGACCCGCGCCGACGGTGCCGGGCACTTCGGCCGGATCCAGCACCAGCACCTCGCGTTGCGCGCGCGGGGACGGCGAACCGTTCGCCAGCTCGCCCGGCAGCAGCGTCGGCGGTTGGGACAGCTGTGATCTGAACCACAGGTCTCGCTCGCGCTCCGCAACCGATGCGTAGTCCAACTGTCCGTTTTGTACCGCTTCTCGCAGGCGGTCGGCTACGTCCGAGTCGAATGCTGACAACGGTTCGTACACCCGGAGGTAGGCGACGAACGGTCGAGGCACGGTTGGCATGGTTGCACGGTTCTGCCGAACGCGATCAGTCGGCACTCGAACACCGTGCCCCTTCGCACTGAACCCCCTCGGCACGGTACGGTAGTTGGCAGGAACCAGTTGTCGAGATCAGCGGGGCCGCCGTTTCCCCCGGCCGCCCCGCAACTGTGCGAGGGGGTCGAGCCATGGGGCGCGGCCGGGCGAAGGCTAAGCAGACCAAGGTAGCCCGAGAGCTCAAATACAGCACTCGTGATACGGACTTCGAAGCTCTTCAACGCGAGCTTTCTGGGAGCAAGTCCTCAGATGATGGCAACGGCGACGAGGCGTACGACGACGAGTACGACGACGACTACCGTCGTTGAGCCTCTTCATCACGGACGCTTGAGGTAGCGGACCTGGCCTTCCTTGGCCTTGTCCGACGCTGTGCGTGCCTCGGTGATCTCGGCGTTCGTCGAGATCTCCGGCACGCCCACCTCCCACCAGGCGCCGGCGTCCGTCCACGACGCGGGATGCGTGCGGATCACGACCACTGCTGGCGTGCCCGCGCGCGCGTGGGTGCGAGCCTGCGCGTACGCGGCCGCGAGGCCGTCGAGCGTGTCGGCCGTGAGCACGGCGCAGCCCAGCGCTGCGGCGTGCGACGCGAAGTCCACTCTGGGCGGTTGCGCGTGCGCGGTGCGGCAGTCGGCGTACATGTTGTTGAACGCCGACCCGCCGTTGCCGCGCTGGAGCCGGTCGATCACGGCGTAGCCGTCGTTGTCGCACACCACCGCCACGAACCCGTGCCCGGCGAACGCGGCGGAGTACAGCTCCGAGTTGAGCATCAGGTACGAGCCGTCCCCGAGCAGTGTGGTGACGACGCCGCCGGTGTGCCCGATCGCGGCGCCCCACGCGCCTGCCAGCTCATAGCCCATGCACGAGAAGCCGTACTCGACGTCCATGCCCGGATGGGCCGCCCGCCAGCCGCCGATCAGCTCGCCCGGCAGGCCGCCGGACGCGGTCATCACGTAGTCACCCGGCTCGGCTGCCTCGTTCACCACGCCCACGACCTGCGCGTATGTCGGCAGGCCGGTGCCGGGCCGCCGCAGCCCGGAGATGTAGTCGTCCCAGCGGGACCGTTCGACGTTGGCGCGGGTGGTCCAGTGCTTGTCGACCGGCCACGAGTCGACCGAGAGCTCGTCGAGGGTCTCGCGGGCGTCGCCGACCACCGCGAGGCCGCCGTGCTTGACCGCGTCGAAGCGGGCCGTGTTGACGCTGACCAGGCGCACGTCCGGCGAGAACACCGACCAGGACGCCGTCGTGAAGTCCTGCAGCCGGGTGCCGACGGCCAGCACGAGATCCGCGTCGGCCGCCAGCGCGTTCGCCGAGGACGACCCCGTGATGCCGAGCGGGCCCGCGTACAGCGGGTGGTCGTGCGGCACGAGCGTGCGGCCCGCGGTGGTCTCGGTGACCGGCACGCCGTGGCGTTCGGCGAACGCCAGCGCGACCCGCGCGGCGCCCGAGTACCGGACCCCGCCACCCAGGACCAGCAGCGGCCTGCGGCTCGCCCGCAGCAGGTTGGCCGCGTGCGACAGCGTGCGCTGGTCCGGGCGGGGCCGCTGCGGGCGGTGCACAACCGGCTCGAACAGCGAGGCCGGGAAGTCGAACACCTCCGCCTGCACGTCCTGCGGCAGCGCCAGCGTGACCGGCCCGCAGTCGGCCGGGTCGGTCAGCACGCGGGCCACCTGCGGCAGCGCCGACAGCAGCTGTTCTGGCCGGGTGATCCGGTCGAAGTAGCGGCTCACGGCACGGAACGCGTCGTTGACGGTCGCCGTGCCGTCACCGAAGTGCTCCACCTGTTGCAGCACGGGGTCCGGCGCACGGCTGACGAACGTGTCGCCTGGAAGGAGCAGCAGCGGAAGGCGGTTGGCGTGCGCGACCCCGGCCGCGGTGACCATGTTCAGCGCGCCCGGCCCGATGGACGACGTCGCGACGCCCACCTGCCGCCGGTGCGTGGCCTTCGCGAGGCCGACCGCCGCGAGCGCCATGCCCTGCTCGTTCTGGCCACGCCACACCGGCAGCTCGGGGTGCTCGGACAGGGCGGTGCCCATGCCGAGCACGTTCCCGTGCCCGAAGATCGCGAACACGCCCGCGAAGAGCGGCGCCTCGGTCCCGTCCATCAGCTCGGTTCGCTGCGCCAGCAGCCAGCGAACCAGCGCCTGTGCCAGCGTCGATCGGACTGTCAGCCGCTCCGTCACTCTCACTCCGCAGCTACCTCCCGCAGTTCGTGCTCCAGGGCTTCCAGCTCCGCGCCGCCCGCCATCTGCCGGGTCAGCTCCTCGATCGTGATCTCCGACTTTTCCATGCAGCCGAGGCTCGCGCCGCGCTTGAGCAGCAGGAACCGGTTGCCGACGGGGTAGGCGTGGTGCGGGTTGTGCGTCACCAGCACGATCCCGAGGCCGCGGTCGCGCGCCTGTGCCACGTACCGCAGCACCACCCCGGACTGCTTCACGCCGAGCGCGGCGGTCGGCTCGTCGAGGATCAGGACCTTCGCGCCGAAGTGGATGGCGCGGGCGATCGCCACGCACTGCCGCTCACCACCGGACAGCGTGCCGACCGGCTGTTCCACGTCGCGCAGGTCGATGCCCATGTCGGCGAGCGCTTCCTTCGCGATCTGCTTGCCACGCTTCCGGTCCAGCCGCTGCAACGGGCCGACGCCGACCGTCGGCTCGGAGCCGAGGAAGAAGTTCCGCCACACCGACATCAGCGGCACGACCGCGAGGTCCTGGTAGACCGTCGCGATCCCGGCGTCCAGCGCGTCGCGGGGCGAGGTGAACCGGGTCGCCGTGCCGTTGACCAGGAGCCGCCCCCGGTCGTGCTGGTGCACCCCGGCCAGAACCTTGATGAGCGTGGACTTGCCCGCCCCGTTGTCGCCGAGCACGCAGGTCACCTCGCCCGCGTTCACGACCGTCGACACGTCCCGCAGCGCGATCACGCTGCCGTAGTTCTTGCCGATCCCGTCGACCTCGAGCAGTGCACTCACGATCGCTCCTCGCAGGCTCGGAGCGACCGCACGCGGTCGCCCTGTGTTCGATGGTTCGCTCCGCAGGCTCCGCTCACCGCCGCACCCTTTCCGCTCGCCGCCGGAAGGTGTTGTTCACCAGCACCGCGCCGAGCAGCATGATGCCGAGGAAGAGCATGAACCAGTCGGAGTTCCAGTTCGCGAACACGATGCCCTGCCGGGCCATGCCGAAGATCAGCGCGCCGATCGCGGCGCCGATCGCCGAGCCGAAGCCGCCGGTCAGCAGGCAGCCGCCGATCACGGCCGCGATGATGTACTGGAACTCCAGCCCGATGCCTTCGTTGGCCTGCGCGGTCGTGTAGCGCAGGATGTTGATCGACCCGACCAGCCACGCGGCGGCCGCGGTCGTCATGAACAGCAGGATCTTCGTCCGCGCCACCGGCACGCCGACCGCCCGCGCGCTGGGTGCCGAGCCGCCGACCGCGAAGATCCAGTTGCCGAACTTCGTGCGCACCAGGATGTACGCGGCCAGCGCGGCGAACCCGAGCCACCAGATGATGGAGATCCGGAACGACGTGTCGCCGATGTCGAACGTCGACGCGAACACGAACCCGGTCGACTCGTAGCCGTCGGCCCTGCGCATCCCGGAGACCTGCACGCTGTTCGTCACCAGCCGGGTGACACCCAGGTTCAGGCCCTGCAGGGCGAGGAAGGTGCCGAGCGTGACGATGAAGCTCGGCAGCCCGGTCCGGACCACGAGCCACCCGTTCAGCGCGCCGACACCGAGCGCGAAGATCAGCGACAGCAGCAGCGCGAGCCACACGTTGAGCCCGACCTGTGTCGCGAAGATGGCCGTGACCAGTGCCGTCGACGCGGTCATCACGCCGGCGGACAGGTCGAACTCGCCGCCGATCATCAGCAGCGCCACCGCGACCGCCATGATCCCGAGCGTCGCCGAGTCGTCCAGCCAGGTGGCGACGCCGCCCATGGTGAAGAACTTCTCGGTCACGAACGTGAAGAACAGGAACACCACGAGCGCACCGATCAGTGCGCCGATCTCGGGCCGGACGACCAACCGCTGCGCGAGGTGGTCCTGGGCGACCCTTTCGTCTGTGACATCTGTCGTTGCGTTCATCCGCTCAGACACCGCCTTCCCTCGCCGCGTGCTCGGCGCTCGTCCCTCGCGCCTGCGCGCGCTCCTCAGTCCAGGCGGTGCCCGCTCCTTCACTCCACTCCGAGACGGTCATCGGGTGCCTCGCTCGGTGTAGGTCTCGACCTGGTCGGCGTTCGACTTGTCGACGAACCCGGGGCCGGTGAACACCGGCTGCCCGCCGCCGAGCGTGTTGCCGTTCTCCCGGTACAGCTTCAGCATCACGATCGGCACGTAGCCCTGCTGGTACTGCTGCTGGTCGACGGCGAACAGGATCTTCCCGTCCTGGATGGACTTCACGACGTCGGTGTTCAGGTCGAACGTGGCGACCTCGGCCGCCGAGCCCGCGGACTCGGCCGCGGCGACCGCGCGGTCGGCGACCTGCGAGTTCAGCGTCAGCACCCCGTCGATCGCCGAGTCGGTCTGCAGCGCGCCGCGGATGCGGGCCTCGGCGTCGGTCGGGTTGGCGACGTCGACCTGCAGGTTCGTGACGTTCCCGCCGAAGCCCTGCTTGGCGCCTTCGCAGCGGTCGTTGAGGCCGGAGTTGCCTGCCTCGTGGATCACGCAGAGGATCTTCTTCTTGCCCTCGCCCTTGAGCCGTTCACCGGCGGCTTCGCCCGCGACCGTCTCATCCTGGCCGACGTGCGTGATCGCGCCGAACTCCGTGCTGCGGTCGGCGCCGGAGTTGATCGTGATCACCGGGATGCCCGCGCGGACCGCGGCCTCGATGGACGACTTGAGCGCGTCCGGGTTCGCCATCGACACGACGAGGCCGGTCTTCCCCTGAGCCACGGCGTTGTCGATGAGCTTGGACTGCGCGCCCGCGTCGCCGTCGGCGAGGTAGCTGACCTCCACGCCGAGGTCGCGGGCGGCGTCCTGTGCGCCGTTCTGCACGACGCTCCAGAAGGCGTCACCCTCGCTGCCGTGGGTGATCACCGCGAAGTCCAGTGGGGCGGTGGAGTCCACCCCTCCGCTGTCGGCAGCGGGTTCCTCCGGACCGGTGTCCGCTGACGGCCCGGTGCACGCGGCGAGCAGGAAGGCCGCGGCGGCCACCCATAACGCTCGTCGTGCCCGGGCGGAGGTCGTCGACATCGTTGTCTTGTCTCCTGTTGGCTGTGTTGAATGGGTCGCTTCGCCCTAGGCCATGAGTCGTGCCAGATGATCCAGGCTCTGCTTGGTGTGCGCACGAGGGAGGGGGTCGGTCGCCGTGTCGGCCGGCAGCGCGGTGTCCTGCTCGAGCACGTACCAGCCGTCGTAGTCGTTGTCGCGCAACAACTTCAGCATGGCGGCCAGGTCGACGTCACCGGCGCCCAGTGGCACGTAGATGCCTTCCTTGACGGCCTGCGTGTACGTGAGGTCGCCGGTCCGCACGCGTTCGGCGAGGTCCTCGCGGACGTCCTTGAGGTGCACGTGCCCGACGCGTCTCGGGTGGCGGCGCACGAGGTCGACCGGGTCGGTGCCGCCGATCAGCAGGTGCCCGGTGTCGATGCACAGCAGCAGGTCGGAGTCGTGCACGAACCGCTCCACCTCGGCGTAAGTCTCGACGTGCGTGCCGACGTGCGGGTGCAGCACGGTCCGCACCCCGAGCGCGGCGGCGCGCTCCGCGATGCGCGCACTGTTGTCGATCAGCGTCGCCCATTCCTTGTCCGACAGGGCGGGCCGCTCGTCGTAGCCGTCGAGCCCGGTGGCGGCGGCGAGCACCAGCACCCCGCCACCGGCGTGCGCCAGCAGCTCGGCAACCTCGGCCGCATCCTCCACAGTAGACTCACCGGCGTCGTGCAGCGCGGTGGCGAAGAACCCGCCGACGAGACCGAGCCCGTACCCGTCCAGCGCCGTGACCAGGTCGGACGCGGTGGTCGGCAGGTAGCCGGGCGGGCCGAGCTCGGTCGCGGTGATGCCGAGCGCGGCCATCTCGCCAAGCACCGTCTCCGGCGGCAGCACCCGCCCCCACCCCGGCACTTCGCAGACACCCCACGAGATCGGCGCCGCCGCGACCTTCGTCATGCTGTGCTCCACTGATGAGTCCGCACGGGTTTGCCGGTGCGGCGGGACTGTTCGCACGCCTCAGCGAGCCGGAGGCTGATGAGGCTGTCGCGTGCCGGGGACGGGTTCTCCGCCCGGCCGGCGACGACGTCGGTGAACACGTGCATCTCGTTGCGGTAGGCGCGCTGGAACCGGTCGGGGAAGCCGGGGTACGCGTTCGCGGCGCCGTTCAGCGGGGTGCGCTCGTCGAGCCCGACGGCCACGGAGTCCTTGGCGCCGAGCACCTCGATGCGGTGGTCGTAGCCGAGCGGGTCGTGCCGCCCACCGGTCAGCACCGCGTGCGCGCCGCCGTCGAACTTGAGCAGCACCACCGCGTTGTCCACGTCGTCGGCGGCCGCGAACGCCTCGTCGACGAGCACCGAACCGGACGCGTACACCTCCACCACCGGCTCGCCGACCAGCCACGGCACGGCGTCGAGGTCGTGGATGAGCAGGTCGCGGAAGATGCCGCCGGAACCGGGCAGGTAGGAGAAATCCGGTGGCTCCGCGTCGAACCCGGTGGCGCGCACGTGGTAGATCGCGCCCAGCTCACCGGCGCCGACGCGGCGGTGCAGCTCGACCATGTCCGGGTCGAACCGCCGCTGGAACCCGACGAGCACCGGCACCGACGCCGCCTCGATCTCCGTGACCAGCGCGGACATCGCCCGCAGGTCCGCGGCGATCGGCTTCTCGCACAACACGGGCGTGTTCGCGGCGAGACAGGCGCGGACGAGGTCCGGGTGTGTGTCGGTGGGCGTGGCGACGAGTACGCCGTCGCTCTCTCTCAGCAGGCCGGCCAGCTCCGGGACCGCGCGGGTCTTCGGCAACGTGGCCGCCTGTTCGGCGCGCCCGGCGATCGGGTCGTAGAGCAGAACCTCGTCCACCTGCGCCAACGCGGCGAGGTTCGCCGCGTGCATGGTCCCGATCCGTCCGACTCCCGCGACACCGATCCGCATACTGCTCCTTGCGTTGGAGCGCTCTAATCCGCCTATCCTGTAATGGCCGTCACAGCAGTGTCAAGGAGGTCGCCGCGTTGGCCCGCCCCACGATGGAGGACGTCGCGGCGCGGGCGGGCGTGTCCCGGGCGCTCGTGTCGCTGGTGATGCGCGGCTCCCCGAAGGTCAGCGCGGCCCGGCGCACGGCGGTGCTCGAAGCGGCGGCGGAGCTGGGGTACTCGCCGCACGCGATGGCGAGATCGCTGGCGTCGCGGACCTCGCACGTGCTGGGCGTGATGGTGTCGGACCTGCACAACCCCTTCTGGGCCGAAGTGGTCGACGGCCTCGACGGCCACGCCCGTGCCGCGGGCTTCGAGCTGGTGATCAACACGGGTGGCCGGAGCCCGTCGCGGGAACAGCAGGCACTGCGGTCGCTGACGTCGTTCCGGCCGGCGGGGATCGCGTTGCTGGGCCCGGTGGTGGCGTCCTCGGCGATCACGGCGGCGGCGGACGTCCCGCTGGTGCTGGTGTCCCGGTCGTCTCGTCTGTCCATTGTGGACACTGTGAACGACGACGGCCGCGCCGGGTCCGCGCTGGCCGTGGATCACCTGGTAGCACTGGGACATCGCGAGATCGTGCACATCGACGGCGGCTCGGGTTCGCAGGCGGCGCCGCGGCGCGCGGGGTACCAGGTCGCGATGGCCCGGCACGGACTGACACCGAGGGTGGCGCGCGGCGAGTACACGGAAGCCGCCGGTGCCGCGGCGGTTCGTTCTCTGCGCAGCCCGTTCACGGCGGTGCTCGCGGCGAACGACCTCAACGCGGTGGGGGTGCTGTCGGCGCTGGCGGAGGCGGGGCTGCGGGTGCCGGAGGACGTGTCGGTGGTGGGGTACGACAACACGTGGCTCGCGGGTCTGCGGCACATCGGCCTGACGACGATCGACCAGCCGAGGGAGGAGATGGGGCGGTTGGCGGCGACGGCGTTGATCTCCCGGGTCCGCGGTGAACGGACAGCGGCGGCACGGTTGGTGGTCCAGCCGACGCTGGTCGTCCGCGCGACCACCGGGCCACCGCGCACTCAGTAGTTCGGTGGCCCACGGCCTCGCTCGCCGACACCAGCCCAGCGCACGCCCCCGGCGGGCGGCCTCCGGCCCCCGGAATCCAGCGTAACGGGGGGCACCGACGAACAGTGCGGTTGTGGATGCCCCTGGGGACAACTGCCCCACCTGTGGACAACCCTCACGCACGCACCGAAAACTGTCGGCGCCCTGCCGTAGGCTGGAAATCGGGGGCCGGCGGCCAAGCCGTCAACCCGCGATCGCCGCGCCCACCACCGTCGCCATGCCGCGCATGCCCGTCGCGTTCGGGTGCAGTGGGGCCGCCACGTTCTCCGGGATGAACGGTTCCGTCCACCGCACCGACGCCGACTTGCACACGTCCTTGCCGATGCCCGGCGTGCGGATGTCCACATAGGACGCACCACCGGCGGCGGCCGCGTCGGCGAGGACCTGGTTCAGCTGGTCGATCTTGGCCTGGATGTAGTTCGCGTCGCGGGGCCACACCTGGACCCTCGGGTAGCAGCCGTTCTGCGGCAGGTAGGTCGTGTAGCCGACCACGAACACCCGCGCGGACGGGGCCCTGGAGTGGATCGCCGCCAGCACGGCGTCGACGCGCGGCCGCACGTTCGACACCCGCTCGCCGTACACGTCACGCCCGCCCGCCGTGTACTCGTCGGCGCACGACGAGCCGGACAGCCACTCCGGCCAGATGTTCAGGCACGACTCCGCGAGACCCACGAGCCCGGCGTCGTTGCCGCCGATCTGCAGCGTCACCACGGACGTGTCGGCGGTCAGCGCGTCCAGCTGCGGCGGCGCGGTGCCGAGGTCGGTCTCCTGCGGGTTGAACATGTCGTTCGTGTCGGCACCCGAGCAGGTCACGTCGGTCAGCGCCAGCCCGAGCTGGGCCGCCGCCAGCTTCGGGTAGTTCGCGGTGGAGCGGAAACAGCCCGGCATCGACAGGTCCGGCAGCGGGATCAGCGGGCCGGACGCGGCCGAGTCACCGAGAGCCACGTACTTGGCCGGGGCCGCCGAGGCCACTCCCGGCACCGACAGGGCCAGTAGAACGGGCAGAACGAGCAGAACCAGCCGGCGCATCGTCGTTGACCTCCGGGCAGGGAACCGGACGTGAATTAGTGTCAGGTTCCCTGCCGCGGATGTAAATCACCCAACCGGTTGCCGCGACCGCGTGAACCGGCGTACCAGCGGCCACACCAGGATGACCACGACGATCGCGTACACGACCACCGAGAACGTCGTGTTCACCAGGCCCGTCAGCGACCCGTCGGAGATCTGCAGCGCCCGCCGCATCTGCTGTTCGGCCGCCGGACCGAGGATCACCCCGATGACCGCGGGCAGGATCGGCAGTCCGTACCGGCGCATCGCGAATCCGAGCACACCGATCACGAACAACACGATCAGGTCCACGACCTGACCGCTCACCGCGTACGCGCCGACCGAGGCGAAGAACAGGATCCCCGCGTACAGGTAGGGCCGCGGGATCTTCAGCAGCTTCGCCCACACCGGCGCCAGCGGCAGGTTCAGGACCAGCAACAACACGGTCCCCACGAACAGCGACGCGATCAGGCCCCACACCAGGTCCGCCTCGCGCTCGAACAGCAGCGGGCCCGGCTGGATGCCGTACTGCTGGAACGCCGCCAGCATCACGGCCGCCGTCGCCGTCGTCGGCAGTCCGAGCGTCAGCATCGTGACCAGCGTGCCCGACGCCGACGCGGACGCCGCCGACTCCGGGCCCGCCACGCCCTCGATGGCGCCCGAGCCGAACTCGTCGCGGTGCTTGGACAGCTTCTTCTCCGCCACGTACGACAGGAACGTCGGGATCTCCGCGCCGCCTGCCGGGATCGCGCCGAACGGGAACCCGATCACCGGGCCGCGCAGCCACGGCTTCCACGTGCGCTTCAGGTCGTCGCGGCCGAGCCACGGCCTGCCGACCGGGATCGGGCCGTCGTTGCCGTGCCGCAACCGCGACGCGATCCACAGCGACTCGCCGACCGCGAACAACCCGACCGCCACGATCACGACGTCGATCCCGTCGGCCAGCTCCAGCGACCCGAACGTGAGCCGCGACTGCCCCGTCATCTCGTCGAGCCCGATCAGCCCGATCGACAGGCCGATGAGCAGCGACGCGAACCCGCGGATCCGCGACGCACCCAGCACGGACGTGACGCCGATGAACGCCAGGATCATGATCGCGAAGTAGTCGGGGGCGCCGATGTCGACCGCGTGCGCGGCGATGAACGGCGCCAGCACCACGATGCCGACCGTGCCGATCATCGCGCCGGCGAAGTGGCCGATCGCCGCCGCCGCAAGCGCTTGCGACCCGCGCCCGCTCTTCGCCATCTTGTTGCCCTCGATGGCCGTCACCACCGCGGCGCTCTCCCCGGGCGTGTTCAGCAGGATCGACGTCGTCGAGCCGCCGAACATGCCGCCGTAGTAGATGCCGGCGAACATGATGAACGCGGCCGTCGGGTCCAGGCCGTACGTCACCGGCAGCAGCAGCGCCACCGCCATCGCGGGCCCGATGCCCGGCAGCACGCCGATGAACGTGCCCAGCAGGACGCCGACCGCGGCCAGCAGCAGGTGGGTCGGGGTGAGCGCGGTGCCGAACCCGTCGATCAGTTGTGTCAGCGAGTCCACGTCAGAACACCTCCATCAGCGGACCGCCGGGCAGCGGCACCCCGAGCAGGTTGTTGAACAGCACGAACGTCACGATCGACATGCCCGCGGCGATCAGCGGGTCACGCACGAACGCCCGGGACCCGAGCGCGTACGCCGCGCCCCAGAACAGGACCGCGCCGGAGATCGGGAACCCGACCACGCCGATCAGCGCCGCGTTCGCGAGGAACGCCGCCGACAGCAGCAACACGGTGCGCCAGTCGCTGGGTGCGGACAGATCGACATCCTCGCCGCCTTCGGCCTCGCCGCGGCCGCCACGCAGCACATCCCGCGCCAGCAGCACGGCGACCACCAGCAGCAGCACGCCGACCACGACCGGCACGGCCTTCGGCCCGACCGGTCCGCGCTGCGCGAAGTCGGTGGGGATGTTGATCGCGTCGACCAGCACCAGCACACCGAGCACCGCGAGCAACGCGCAGATGCCGAGCTCGGAGCGGTCCTTCTTCTCGGTCGTCCCAGTCGTCTCGGTCATAG
This sequence comes from Actinophytocola algeriensis, assembly GCF_014203735.1. Taxonomy (GTDB): domain Bacteria; phylum Actinomycetota; class Actinomycetes; order Mycobacteriales; family Pseudonocardiaceae; genus Actinophytocola; species Actinophytocola algeriensis. The sequence goes on from NZ_JACHJQ010000003.1 coordinate 209,513, forward strand.
CCCCAGCTCCGACAGCACACCGGCGACCCGGTCGTTCTCCCGCGCGAGGAAGTCGCCGAACTCCGCACCCGCCTGGAACGCGGGCGTCCACCCGTTGCGCTCCAGCGCTTCCTTCCACTGCGGTGTGTCCTGCAGGTCGGTGAACAGGCGCACGAGCCGGTCGGTGTCGTTCTGCGAGATGCCCGGCGGCGCGACGATCCCGCGCCAGTTCGTGAAGTCGACGTCCACACCGGACTCCTGAAGCGTGGGCGCGTCCAGCCCGTCGACCCGTTCCGCGCTGGTCACCGCCAGCACCCGCAGGTCGCCGGACTCGATCTGGTCGCGGTACTCGCCGACCCCGGACACGCCGAACGCGATCTTGCCGCCCAGCACGGAGGCCAGCAGCTCACCGCCGCCGTCGTAGGACACGTACCGCACGTCCTTTGGCGCGAGCCCGATCGCCTTGGCGAACAGCATCGGCGCGAGGTGGTCCGGCCCGCCCGGTGACGACCCGCCGCCGACCGGCACCGCGCCGGGGTCGGACTTCCAGGCGTCGATCAGCTGGTCGATGTCCTGGTACGGGGAATCCTTCGACACCACCACGATGTCCGGCTCCTCGATCAGCCGCGCGATCGGCGTGGTGTCCTGAAGGGACGACGGCGAGTGGTTCGTGTGGACACTGCCGACCACGCCGAGGCCCATCGACATGACCAGCTTGTCGTTGCCCGCCTCGTTGACCAGGCGGCCCAGCCCGACCGTGCCACCCGCGCCGGGCAGGTTGAACACCTCGACGGTCCTGGCGAGATCGGCTTCCTCGACGGCCTTGGCCGCGGTTCTGGCGGTGATGTCGTAGCCGCCGCCCGGCGTGTTCGGCACGAGGATCCGCAGGCCGCGGATCTGGCTGCCCGCGTCGTCGTCCGCGCCGGAGGAGATCAGCGGCGGTATCAGCAGGACCGCCGCGAGCGCGGCGAGTCCAGCGATCCAGGGTTGAGCACGCATTGACGAGCCTCTCTGCGTTGAGATGGGTCGCTCCGCTCCCGTCGCCGGGATTGCGTGCTCACGGTCCCACCGGGTTACCTTCTTGTCGTCTTTAGTCGCACAGCGGTCGTTGTGGTCGTTGTGGTCACGGGGAGGTCGTCACGGCTGATCGCGGCCCGCTGTCGAAGCAGCTGCTGGGCTGGCAGCTGCTGATCGTCGTCGCATTGCTCGTGGCCGTCGCGGGGTTCTCGGCGATCCAGTCGAACAAGACGTTCACCGACGTCGAGGGCCGCCGGGTGCTGTCGGTCGCCGAGGACGTCGCCGCGCAGCTGACCGTCCGCGAGGCACTGGCCGACCCGCTGCGCTACCACCAGCTGCCGTCGTTCGCGACGAGCGCGCGGAACCTGTCCGGCGCCGGGTACGTCACGATCGCGCGGCCGGATCTCACCGTCCTGACCTCGCAGAACCCGGACGAACTGGGCACGAGACTGCCCCTCGGCGACTCGATGATCGGGCAGGGCCGCTCGTGGGTGGGCGTCATCGGCGACTCGCTCGTCGCGCACGTGCCGGTGATGAGCGACCGGGGTGAGGTGGTCGGCGTCGTGGCCGCAGGCGTGGCGACCCCGACGTTCCTGGAGGGCGTCGTCAGCTCCCCGGCCGAGGCGCTGACCATCCTCGGCATCGCGCTGGTCGTCGGCGTCGTCGGCTCGTTCCTGCTGGCCGGCCGGGTGAAGCGGCAGACGTTCGGGCTGGAACCCCGCGAGATCGCCGGTCTCGTCGAGCACCGCGAGGCGATGCTGCACGGCATTCGCGAGGGTGTCGTCGGCCTGGACACCGCGCACCGGATCACGCTGGTCAACGACCAGGCCCGGCGTCTGCTGTCGCTCCAGGCCGACGTGGTCGGTCGCTCGGTGCACGACCTGGAGCTGAACGACCGGCTGGTCGACGTGCTCACCGGCCGGGCGGAGGGCAACGACCAGATCGTCCTGCGCCGCGGCCGAGTCCTGATCATGAACCGCATGCCGATCCGGTCGCGCGACTCGGCGGTCGGCTCGGTGGTGACACTGCGGGACCGGACGGAGATCGTGACGCTGCAACACGAACTGGACGCCAACCGCGGCACGACGGACGCGTTGCGCGCGCAGGCACACGAGTTCACCAACCGCCTCCACACGATCGCCGGTCTCATCGAGCTGGGCGAGTACGACGAGGTGCGCCGGTACGTCGACCGCGTGAGCCACACCCGCGAGGCGTGGCACACCGAGGTGAGCGAACGCATCGACGACTCCGCGGTCGCCGCGCTGCTGATCGCGAAGGCGAGCGTCGCGACCGAACGCGGCGTCGGCCTGCGCCTGACCCCGGACAGCCACCTCGGTGAGGTGGACGACGGGTTGTCCGCGGACCTGGTGACGGTGCTGGGCAACCTGGTGGACAACGCGATCGACGCGCTGCCGGGCGCGGGCTGGATAGAAGTGGACCTGACGCACACCGACGACGAGGTGCTGGTGGTGGTCACCGACTCGGGCCCTGGCGTGGCCCCGGACATCGCGGAGGAGATCTTCACCCGCGGCTTCACGACGAAGGCCGCGGAGGAAGGCGGGCAACGCGGCCTTGGCCTGGCACTGACGAGACAGACGTGCCGCCGCAGGGGCGGTTCGGTGGACGTGGCCGGCGCGGTGTTCACGGCACGGCTGGGGGTGCGCGCGTGATCCGGGTCCTGGTGGTGGACGACGACTTCATGGTCGCGAAGGTCCACAGTGGATATGTCGGCAAGACACCGGGTTTCGAGGTGGTGGGCGTGGCGCACACGGGCGCCGACGCCGTTCGCGCCGTCGAGGCCCTGCGCCCGGACCTGGTGCTGCTGGACATCTACCTGCCGGACCGGGACGGCGTCTCGGTCCTCCGCGAGCTGCGCGCGGTGGCGGACACGGACGTGATCGTGATCAGTGCCGCCAACGACGTGGAGACCGTGCGGGCGGCCATGCGTGGCGGCGTGCTGCACTACCTGATCAAGCCGTTCACGTATGCGGCGCTGTACGACCAGCTGCGGCACTTCGCGGGCCTGCACGAGAGGTTGAGCGCGTTGTCGGAGGCCGGACAGTCCGATGTGGACCAGGTGTTCGGCGGCCGTCCGGCGGGCGCGGGTGCGCTGCCGAAGGGGTTGAGCGGCGAGACGGCGACGCTGGTGGAGGAGGTGCTCCGCGCGTCGGATGACGTGTCGGCGGCGGAATGCGCTGCCAGGACTGACATCTCCCGGGTCAGCGCCCGCCGCTACCTGGAGCACTTCGTGTCGACGGCACAGGCGGACGTCCGGTTGCGGTACGGGACGGGCCGCCCGGAACGCCGTTACTACTGGCGCGCCTAGTGTCCCGCGCCGGAAATGCGGTGATTAAGTCGGTGGATCCAGGTTTCTGCTGGCAAGGCGCCGGTTCGTCCTCGTACTGGATCGTACTTGGGCGGACCGGCAACGCCGCCAGCAGGAAGCTGGGCCGCCGAATCAGTTGCCTGATTTCCGGCGCGGGACACTAGTCGGACGGTGCGAGTCACTCGTCGGAGCGCAGGCGACGGCCCTTCTTGGTTTGCGAGCGCTGCTTCTTGGCGGACAGCCGTCGCTCCACCGAGCCGCGCGACGGTCTGGTGGGCCGTCGGCGAGGTGGTGGCGGCGACGACGCGGCCCGCAGCAACGACGCCAGCCGCTCGCGGGCCTCGGCACGGTTGGCCAGCTGCGCCCGCTGCGTGCTGACGGCCACGGTCAGCACCCCACCGGCCAACCGCCGCCCCAGGCGGGCGAGCAGCCGGTCCCGCAACCACTCCGGCACCGACGGCGATCCGGCCACGTCCCACGACAGCTCGACGCGGCTGTCGGCGGTGTTGACCCCTTGCCCACCGGGTCCGGACGACCGCGAGAACCGCTCACGCAACTCCGTGCCGGGAATCACGAACCCCGAAGACACCACCAGATCAGAAGACACTGAACCCCGACTTCACCATCACCGTCGTCAGCTTCTCCATGTCGAGCACTGGCTCCCCGCCAGAGGGCACCTTCCCGGCGTCGGAGAACCGCCGCGAGAAGTTGGACGTCATCGCGGTGACCCTCGTCCCGTCGGGCAGTACCGTGACCGCCAGGTTGCGGCGTTCACCAGCCGGGCTCTTCCACGTGGCCTGCGCGACCGCCACACCGTCCTTCGGCACCACCGCGCACGAGTCGTACGGACCCAGGATGTCGCCGCAGGAAGCCTTGGTGCCCGGGGCCACGAAGTCCACCGTCATCTGCAGGACGCCTTCGGCGTTCGGCGACGTGAGGTCCGACTGGTACCGGTAGGTGCCGTCCTCGACGCGGAACCCGGGCGTCGCGTCACCGTGCCACGGCACCACCTCGGTGCTGGACACGTACCACGAGTGGAACAGCCGGTCTGTCAGCTGCTCGGCATGCTGCGACGTCAGCCGCGGGCCCAGCGGCGGCGGCTTCTGGGAGACCGGCGTCGACGGCAGTGGCAGGTCCGGGCCGGGGGGCGCGTGCTGGGAGTCGCCGACCGCGGGGGGCGTCGGCTCGGAGTCCAGCGAGACGAAGTTCGTCAGCGTGGCGGCGCCCACCGCGGCGACGACCACCGCGGCCACCACTCCGCCCGCGGCCAGTGCCTTGCGTCTGCGGACCCGTTGCCTGCCGGCCCGGAACACCTCGTCGCGGTCGATGCCAATCGGCGGTTCGTCGCCGATGGCCTTGCCGAGGAGGTCCTTGATGTCGGTCATGACCCACCCGCCTCGGCGAGGTCGACGCCGAGCAGTCTGCGCAGCGTGGCGAGGCCCTTCGCGGACTGGCTCTTGATCGTGCCCTCGCTCTTGCCAAGCGCGTGCGCGGTCTCGGTGACCGACAGGTCCTCCCAGTACCGCAGCACCACCACGGCCCGCTGACCTGCCGGTAGCTGAGCGAGGGCGCGCCGGACGTCGACGGCGTCCTCGACGCCGGCAGGCGGGCTGGCCGACACCTCGGGCACGTCCCCGACCACCGACTCGCGTCTGCGGTAGGCGCGGCGGGACTCGTCGATCGCGGCCCGCACCATGATCTTGCGAGAGTAGGCGTCGACGCTGCCGTCGCGGCGGATGCGGGGCCAGGCGACGTAGATCTTCGTCAGCGTTGTCTGCACCAAGTCCTCCGCGCGATGCCAGTCACCTCCGCACAGCAGGTACGCCGTCCGCCGCATGACGACGGCCCGGCTGTCGAGGAACTCCCCGAACTCCGCGTCGCGGTCCTGCAGCACGCCCCTTGGCTTCCTCTCGCTCTCTCGCCGGTGTCATACGGCGGCGCGCCGGGTCCGGTTGTCTCAGAACCTCGGGTGGTTGCCGACCAGCTCGGCACGCACCCCGTCGTCGCCTGCCGGGGCGACCTCGCCGAGCACCCACGCGGGCACGTGCCGCGCGGTGAGCACGGCCAGCACCCGGTCGGCGTCCTCGGCGGCCACCACGGCCACCATGCCAACGCCCATGTTGAACGTCTTCTCCATCTCGGCCCGGTCGACGCGGCCACGCTGCGCGATCATCGAGAACACGGGTGCGGGCGTCCACGTGCCGCGGTCCAGCCGCGCGGACAGGCCCTTGGGGATGACCCGCGCGACGTTCGCCGCCATGCCGCCGCCGGTGATGTGCGCGAACGTGCGCACCTCGGCCTCGGCGGCCGCGGCCAGGCAGTCCTTCGCGTAGATGCGGGTCGGTTCGAGCAGCTCCTCACCGAGCGTGCGGCCGAACTCCTCGACCTGGCCCTCGAGCGGCATGCGGCCGATCTCCAGCAGCACGTGCCTGGCCAGCGAGTACCCGTTGGAGTGCAGGCCGGACGACCCCATGGCGATCAGCACGTCACCGGGCCGGACCCGCTCCGGGCCGAGCACCTGGTCGGCCTCCACGACACCGACGCCGGTGGCGGACAGGTCGTAGGCGCCGTCGGCCATCAGGCCGGGGTGCTCCGCGGTCTCACCGCCGAGCAGCGCGCAACCCGCCTGGACGCAACCTTCCGAGATGCCCTTGACCAGCGCCGCGATCCGCTCGGGCACGACCGTGCCGACCGCGATGTAGTCCTGCAGGAACAGCGGCTCCGCCCCGCACACGACCAGGTCGTCGACGACCATGGCGACCAGGTCGATGCCGACCGTGTCGTGCACGTCCAGCGCCTGGGCCACCGCGATCTTGGTGCCGACCCCGTCGGTCGACGAGGCGAGCACCGGCTCCTTCCAGCGGTCCAGCCTGAGCTTGAACAGCCCGGCGAAGCCGCCGATGCCGCCGAGCACCTCGGGCCGGGTCGCCTTCTCGGCGAACGGCTTGAGCTGCTCGACCGCTTTCTCGCCTGCCTCGATGTTCACCCCCGCCGCCGCGTAGGTGGCGTGCGGGTGCTCGGGGGTCGCGCTGGTGTCGGTCATGGCTCCGGGTTCGGGTCAGGGACGCTGGAGTGCGTCCGAGGCACCGTACCCCGCAGGCACGACCGGGGCGGCGGACCCCGCGACCCCGCGCTCGAAGCTCTCGAGCAGGTGCTTGCCGATCCGGTCCTCCTCGGGGATGGGGATCGGGTAGTGGCCGTCGAAGCACGCCGTGCAGAGCCTGCTGCGCGGCTGCTCACTGGCCGCGACCAGGCCGTCGAGGGACACGTAGCCGAGCGAGTCCGCGCCGATCGACCGGCGGATCCCGTCGAGGTCGAGGCCGTTGGCGACCAGCTCGGCCCGCGACGCGAAGTCGATGCCGTAGAAGCACGGCCAGCGCACCGGCGGCGACGCGATCCGGACGTGCACCTCGACCGCACCGGCCTCCCGCAGCATGCGGACCAGCGCGCGCTGGGTGTTGCCGCGCACGATCGAGTCGTCCACCACGACCAGGCGCTTGCCGCGGATCACGTCGCGCAGCGGGTTCAGCTTGAGCCGGATGCCCAGCTGGCGGATGGTCTGCGACGGCTGGATGAAGGTGCGGCCCACGTAGGCGTTCTTGACCAGGCCGGAGCCGTAGTCGATGCCGGAGCCCTGTGCGTAGCCGATGGCGGCCGGGGTGCCGGACTCCGGGACCGGGATGACCAGGTCGGCCTCGACCGGCTGTTCCTCGGCGAGCCTGCGGCCGATGTCGACGCGGGCCGCGTGCACGGACCGGCCCGCGATCGTGGTGTCGGGGCGGGCCAGGTAGACGTACTCGAACACGCAGCCCTTGGGCTCGGGGTTCGCGAACCGCGAGGACCGCAGCCCGTGCTCGTCGATGGCGAGCAGCTCACCCGGCTCGACCTCGCGCACGAACGACGCGCCGACGATGTCGAGGGCCGCGGTCTCGGAGGCGACGACCCAGCCCCGCTCGAGCCGCCCCAGCACCAGCGGCCGCACACCGTGCGGGTCGCGGGCCGCGTAGAGCGTCGTCTCGTCCGCGAAGACCAGGCAGAACGCGCCCTTCACGTCCGGCAGCAGGTTCATGGCGGCCTGCTCGATGCCGATGTCCGCGGCCGTCGCCGCGAGCAGGCCGGTGAGCAGGTCGGAGTCGCTGGTGGCGCCCGTGGCGTTGGCTCCGCTCGTGGCGATGCCCAGCTCACGGGCCCGGTCGCGCAGTTCGGCCGTGTTGACGAGGTTGCCGTTGTGCCCGAGTGACAGGCCACTGCCGGTGGCGGTGGTGCGGAACGTCGGCTGCGCGTTCTCCCAGGTCGTGGACCCGGTCGTGGAGTAGCGGCAGTGGCCGACGGCGATGTGCCCCTGCAGCGAGACGAGCACCTGCTCGTCGAACACCTGCGAGACGAGTCCGAGGTCCTTGAACACGACGATCTTCTCACCGTCGGACACCGAGATGCCGGCGGCTTCCTGTCCTCGGTGCTGCAGTGCGTAGAGGCCGAAGTAGCTGAGCTTGGCGACTTCCTCGCCCTTTGCCCACACCCCGAAGACGCCGCACTCCTCACGAGGCTCGGGTTCGGGTCGGTCGATCTGGTCGGTCTGGTCGATGACGGTCGGATCGGTGACCACCGAGAGCAACTCCCCGTTAGAACGGTGTCAGGTACTTCCAGTGTAGGTCGTACCCAGAGCTGCTCAGCTCATCCGCAACGCCTTCAGAACTGTGGGATCACCCTCACCGGCGAGCTGCATCCGCCCGCGCAACTGGTAGAGGACGTTCGCGGTGCGATTGGACAGTCGCGCGTCCGCCTTCTCGTTCCGGTCAGCGGCACGCACCTCGGGTGCCTCACCTGGCGCGAACCGGACGTACCAGGCCTGCGGACCGTCCGTGCAGGACACGACGGCGGTACCGCTGTACCTCGGCGGCGAGTCACCACGCAGCCGTGCGGCGAGCAGCGTGCCGAGCAGCTCGTCGATCGCGTCGGCGGCCTGCTCGCGGTCGGTGGGCGTGAGCGTGCGCAGCGCGGCCTGCGCGTCCCAGCGGCGCAGGTTGAGCTCGTGCGCCACCCGCCGGTGCCACACCCACGCGAGGTCGGGTGCCGCGGGCGAGAAGGTCCACACCGGACGGTTGCCGGACGTGTTGTTGAGGACCTGCGTGGCCGCGGCCAGCTGCTCGTCGAGGTAGACGACCGGGTCGACGTCCCTGCGCACCGGCACCGGCCGCAGTTCCACGATCGAGCCACTCGTGAGGTATCTGGTCGTCGTGTGCAGGAACCGCGCGACGTGCACGGTCAGGTCGGCGAAGGTCCAGCCGGGGCACGACGGTACGTCGTCCGCCTGGGCTGCCGTGGCGACAGCGGTACGGAACAGCCCCGCCTGCTGCGCGAACACGCCGGTCCACCGGCGGGCCGTCCACACGTGATGTCGTCCTTCCCGTACGCACACAGTGTTCGAGGAACCACCCTATGCCCACCGTCCCCGGGTTACGGTCAGTTCCGTGGCCGACGGTTATGAGGTTGATCCCGCGGCGTTGCGCGCCGCGTCGGGTGGGTTCTACACGGGCGCGGCAGCCGTTGACCAAGCGGCCGCGCGGCTGTCGGTGGCGCAGCTGGTGCCGGCGGCCCTCGGCGAGGTGGACGCGGCGTACGAGCTGGCGGCGGCGTTCGCCGAGTTCGTCGGCGAGCACGCCGAGGACATCAGACGTGGCGCGGCGTGGGTCACCGAGACCGGCGACGGCCTGGTCGAGAACGCGGACGAGTACGTCAGGAAGGACGTGTTCCGCGTATGAGCGACCCGGAAGAGCTGTACGCCCGGCTCGCGACCGGCGACACCGGCCGGATCCTGGCCGTGCTGGAACCGGTCGGCGCGGCGAGGACCCTGCTCACCGGCGTGGAGCTGAAGCCGGTCACGGAGTGGACGGGCACGGCGGCGCAGGCGTTCGCCGCGCGGCTGACCACGTCGAACAAGGCCGTCACGGCGGCCGGTGACCGGCTTGGCGACGCGATGTCCGTGGTCGAGGCGGCCGCGGCGGCGTACGGCCGCATGCGCACGGCCGCGGACCAGACCATCCGGGCGTACCGGGCGGGCGGCATCCCCGACACGCAGGCGTCCTCGGTGCTGAACCAGCTGAAGACCAGCTACGAGGAAGTGCTGCGCTCCTACGCGGGCGCGCTGCGGGGCATCCGGCCCGCCTTCACGACCGTCACCGCCGCGACCGGCGGCCTGACCAGCGCGTCCGGCGCCACCGTGCCGCCACCCGGCACCGACCCGCGCCAGGTCGCGCAGTGGTGGCGGTCGCTGGACGAGGCGACGCGGAACGAGTTGCTGGCCACCCGGTTCGAGGCGCTAGGCCGCCTCGGCGGACTGCCCGCGCCGGTGCTCGACGAGGCCAACAAGCACCGCATCGACGCTGACCTGACCAGGTTCGCCGCCGCGAACACCGACCTGACGAACCAGATCGACGCGCGGGCCGCCGAGCTGGGCATCGACCCGTCGGACGAGGGCGCGCTGCGGGCGGACCCGGCGCTGGCGGACCTGCTGGACCAGCGCCAGGACACGAACCGGTGGCTGGACAACGCGACGGAGGCGAACGCGCGGGTCGAGGAGGCCATGCGGTCGGGCTATGACACGTACGTCCTGTCCTACGACCCGGTCGGTCCCGGCAAGCAGGAGGGCACGCTCGCCATCGCGTACGGGAACCCCGACCAGGCGAGCAACGTCGCCGTGGTGGTTCCCGGCACGGCGACCACGCTGGAGAACGGGTTCCCGAACGACAGCGCGCAGGACCTGCGGGCCGCGATGGACCAGGCGCGACCGGGCGGCAACGCGACGATCGCGTGGCTGGGCTACGACGCGCCCACCTGGGACACCACGGTTGTCAGCCCCGACAACGCCATCGCGGGCGGCGAGCAGTTGAAGTCCGATGTGGACGGTTACCGGGCGGCGGCCGAGACGCGGCAGCACATCACGGTCATCGGGCACAGCTACGGCGCCGCCACGGTCGGCTACGCGGGCATGAACGGTCTCGCGGCCGACGACGTGGCCTTCCTCGGCGCACCCGGTGTCGGTGCGTCCACTGTGGACCAACTGTCGCCGGGTGCCGGGCACGTGTGGGCGGGCGTGTCGGAGCACGACCCGGTCGTCCAGGGCACGAGCGGCAGCTGGTTCACCGCGGACGGCAGCGCGGTCGGCCCGTACGACGAGGAGTTCGGCGCGAACCAGTTCGGCGTGCAGGGCGACGACAACCTGCTCGGCGCGCACAGCACGTACTACTCCGACCAGTCGCTCGACAACCTGGCGAACATCGCGACCGGCAACTACGACGCGGTCACGCAGGGCACGCCGGAGACGAACTCCGCGGGCGAGCTGGTGACCGACGCGGGTGGCGGCCTGTGGGACGCGGGCCGGGAGGCGTTGCAGGGCGACTGGGACGGCGCCTGGGACGAGCTGAAGGACACCGGCCGCGAGCTGCTGAACGACGCGGGCGACGTCCTCATCGGCGGTGCGGGCGGCCTCGTGGAGGCCGGGAAGTCGGTCTACGACAACACCTTGGGCCGGATCTTCTAGTGTCCCGCGCCGGAAATGCGGTGATTAAGTCGGTGAATCCAGGTTTCTGCTGGCAAGGCGCCGGTTCGTCCTCGTACTGGATCGTACTCGGACGGACCGGCAACGCCGCCAGCAGGAAGCTGGGCCGCCGAATTAGTTGCCTGATTTCCGGCGCGGGACACTAGAGCCGGACGAGCGGAAGCAGCGCGGCGAGGTCCGCGCGGTTCCCGGACGCCGACACCCGGCCCGCCGCGACCGCGTCCGTCCACAGGAGACTGCCGGACGCCAGCTCCAGCCAGGTGCGGGCATCCATCTCCACCACGTTCGGCGGCGTGCCACGCGTGTGCCGCGGCCCGTCGACGCACTGCACGGCGGCGAACGGCGGCACCCGCACCTCGACGCTGCGGCCGGGCGCGACCTGCGCGAGGGTCCGCAGGCTCAGCCGCACGGCCTTCGCCAGGTCGGGGCGGGCAGGTGCGTCCCACGGCAGGACGGCGGCGACCGCGTCCCGCATCTCGCGGGGGTCGATGGGAGAGCTCACTGCGACACCTCGCCGACGATCTCGTCCAGCAGCTCACCGACGTGGTGGGTGAGCTTGCGCAGGTCGGCGGGCGAGATGGTGGTCCACAGCGTGCCGTCGTCCGCGGGCCGCCGGACCTGCACGTACCTGCCGTCCTCCGTGTCGAAGAACGACACCACCCTGGTCGCGCGTCTGCGTCTGCCCAACCGGTCGCGGGCGGCGGCGCCGAAGTTCCCCATGTGCGCCACGTCCTTGATCATCTCGGCCAGCGCGGTGGCGTCGTCGGGCCGCAGCCCGCCGGACAGCAGCGCGTGCCCGAAGCCCTCCCGGGTCCCGGCCGCCCCGTTGGCGGCGGCCTCGAAGTCGGCGGTCCGCAGCGTCACCGACTGACCCGGCCCCGCGGCGACCGAGGGCAGCACGGCCAGCGCGGCGGACGGCAGCCCGGTCATGGACGCCGACCGCAACGTCACCGAGCCCTCCGACAGCTCGGCGACCGCGGCGGACTCCCCGGCGGAGGCGGCGAGCACGCGCACGTTGCGGCCCACGTAGGCACGCACGTCGACCTCGCGTTCCGGCCGGGCGAGGACCGTGAGCAGCGCCTCGATCTCCGGGTTCACGTCGACCGGCCGCCCGAGCCCTCGGGCTTCCAGGCCGGCCCACACCCGGGCCTCGATCCGTTCCCGCTCCTCGAACGTCTTGCCCGGTGAGGGCACCTTCACCACGAGCGGCAGCGCACCGAGCCGCAGGTGCTCCCACAGCACGTCGAGCTCGAGGGCCGACAGCGTGATCGGCGCGGTCTCGCGGTCACCGATCGAGAAGGTGCTGGTCACAGCGCAACTCTACCTACGAAAATCCGCGCGGGAAGCCGCTGAGGCGACTCCCCGCGCAGGTGGAACGGACTATTCGCCGATGACGGTCGGCGAAACCCTGCGGTCGTCGCCGAACACGTCGTCGTTCTCGAGCAGGTAGTCGGGCGCGAAGTGCTCGTCGTCGTCCTCGCCGTCGGCACGCCGGCCACCGGCACCGGCCGGGCCGTGCACACCGTTCGCGCCGCGGCCGCCCGCGGCACCGGCGGCGCCGGGCCCGTTGCGGACCACGCCACCCTCACCGACCGCGCCACCGGCGAGCCCGCCGCGGCCGAGCTGCGACGGGGCGCGCTCACCGTCCAGCGCACCGGCGCCGGCGCCGCCACCCGGCAGCCCGCCGGGACCGCCGAACGGGTGCTGGCCGAACGGTCCGCCCTGGCCGGGCAGGCCCGGCCGCAGCGGCAGCGCACGCCGTGCGATGTCGCTCGCGTTGTCGCCGGGGCCGAACGGGTTGGGGCCGGTACCGAGGAACGGGGGCTGCCCGCCCGGGTTCGGGGTCGGCGTCGGGTTCGTCGGGAACTGGTTCGGCGGCGGGAACTGGGTGTTGGGCCCGGTCGTCGGCGGCACGAACACGTCCTGCGGGGTGGTCACCGAGGGCGGCAGGGTGCCGACCGGGTTGGTGGGGTTGGTGATCACCGTGCCGCCACCACCACCACCGCCGCCGCCACCGCCGGGCGGCGGGGTGCCGGGAACGAGCTCGCCGCCCGTGTTCGGCGGGAGGTTCGGCGGCTGCTGCCGCACGGACGGGGGGTTCGAGCCGCTGCCGCCGCCCGAGCCGCCGCCGGGGTCCGAGCCGGGGTCGACCGACAGGTTGTTGATCAGCACCGGGCTGACACCGCCGGTCGGCTGCGGTGCCGGGGTGGCCACCACGACGTCCGGCGGCGCGACGAACGTGCCGAGCGTCTCCCGGTTCCAGATGCTGCTCGACTCGTAGGACTGCATGGTCTCGATGGCGCGCTGCTCGGCCTCGCTCTGCGCGGCCTCCTGCGCCTCGTGGTCGGCGGCCTGGGCGGCCACGTCCGCGGCGGGCCCGATGTTGCCGGTGGCCGCGGCGGCGCCCGCCAGGAACTTGTCCCAGCCGGACGGTGCCTGCGTGGTCACCTCGATCGGCTCCGGCATCTTGGCCCGCGCGTCGGCGATGTACTCGCCCTGGTTCTCCGACGAGACCTTCATGACGGTCGAGCCCGTCTCGGCGTCACCGGCCCACTCGGCGAGCGGGGTCAGGCCGGTCTGCGCGTTCTCGGACGCCTTGCCTTCCCAGCGGGAGCCGAGCTGGGTCAGCCGCGCGTTGAGGTCCTGGTCGACCTGCGCCAGCTCCTCGGACAGCGACGTCCAGTACATCGTCTGCGGGTCCGACGCCTTGGGACCGGGCCCGGCGTTGATCATCTTGTACAGCTCGGGGTGTTCGTAGCCCCGCCAGCGGTAACCCATGGGAGTCGCCTCTCACCCGTCGTACTTGCCCCAGCGGGCGGAGTTCGTGCCTTCGACGCGCAGGTATTCCTCCTGCGCGCTCGTCAGCGAGTCGATCGCTGCCTTGAGTTGCTTCTGGTAACCGGTCAGGCACACGTACGCGGAGTCGGCGCCGCCGGTGTTGGTGCGCTCGGCGAACTGCGTCGCCGTCTCACCGCTGACCGGGTCGCCCGCCCATTCCCGCACCGGGAGACTGGCGAGGTCACGGACTTTGCGTGACACGCGGTCGTACGCGTCGGTGAACGCCTTGAGCGCCTCCGGGATCGCGGAGGGCTCGACGTGCAGGGTCTGAGGGCCGGAGAACGCCGGAGTCGACAACGCTCGCCCGCCACCACCACCGCCATCTGCCACGAACACGGTTCGTCTCCCTCAGTCTGTGCGATTGCGACGACTGTAGCTCTGATGCATGACGCCGTGGAGTGGTTCCCACCAGCAACCCGATACTCAGAAGAACTTTTCACGGGATATTCCACCGTCCGGTGGACACTCACTCGATTCAGAGCTGCGCGAGCGCCGCGGCGGCGATCCTCGGCACCCGCTCACAGAGTGTTGCTTGTGGAGTCACCGGCTGCTCACCTGGTGCGCTGAGGCCGTAGTTGACGTACAGCATCTGTCCGTCGGCGACGTCGAGCGCGCCGAAACAGCTGTCGGGGACGGGTGGTTTCAGCACGTGGAGCGGGAAGCCGTCCACTTCGGTCACGCTGACCTCGGCGTTCGCACCGTCGGCGTAGTCGGCGGCGCCCTCGTCGACCACCGCCACCAGCGTGAGCCCGAGGTTGGCCGCGATGCCGTTGGCGAAGCAGTCCCGCGACCCGGGAAAGCTGGTCGACTCGCCGCCGGTCGGCGGCCGCTGGTCGAGCCCGAAGGTGGTGAGCGGGAGTGCCGCGACCAGACCGCAGACGTCCACACCGGCCATGTCGATGTCGCGGGGACGGATCTGCGTTTCCGCGGTGGTGGTTGTGGTTGTCGTCGTGGTCGTGGTCGGTTGGTCCCCGGTGGTCGGGGTCCCGTTCTCGGTCGCCGTGCAACCGGCGGTGAGCAGCAGTCCCGTCACGAGCAGCAACCTGCGCATGACCGCAACGTACCGACCTACGATGGGCCGATGCCGGACACCCCGCCGCCCGTTGTCTCGCCCGAGATCACCTCCCGGATGCGCGCCAGCGCGATGGCGAACCCGAACACCTGGCTGTACGTCATCGACCCGGCCTTCGACGCCGACGCCGACATCCCGCCGTGGGGCGTGGTCGGCGTGTACCGGGTGGACGCGGCCGGTGAGATCGGCCCGACGTTCCGGCGCAACACCGAGTACCGCCCGTCGCCGACGGCACTGCGGATGCCGGCCGCGTCGAGCGGCCTGGAGCGGTTGTTGCAGTGGATCACCTCCGGGCACCGGGCGGAGGCCGAGCTGCCGGCGGCGGTGCTGCGGGCCCGGCTGCTGGTGTACGCCACGGCGCCGGAGGACCGGTCGGTGACCGCTTTCCCCGACCGCTCGGGCCGGATCATGGTGCCTGCCTGCACGTCGGTCGCGCACGTGCCCGCGGCGTGGCCGGGGTGGCGGGAGGTGTCCGGGCGGGAGCTGGCCGCGCGGCTGGGCGGTCATCCGTTGGTGATCAACCCGATCGGCCCGATCACGGCACTGCTCCCGGCGGCCGCGCTCGGGTAGTCCGGTCCGGCCTCACGTCAGCCAGCGTTCGACGTCCTCCGGTGGCCCGGGTTTGGCGTACAGCCAGCCCTGCGCCGAGTCCGCCCCGATGTGCCGCAGCAGCTCCGCCTGCTCACCGGTCTCCACCCCCTCCGCGATCACGTCCAGCTTCAGCGTGTGCGCGAGCGACACCAGCGCCGTCACGATCCGCGCGTCCACCGAGTCCGCCGCCCCCACCCGCAGACCCTCCACAAAGGACCCGGCGATCTTCAGCGCGTGCACCGGCAGGTGCCGCAGGTAGGCGAGGTTCGAGTACCCCGTCCCGAAGTCGTCGATCGCGATGCGGACGCCAAGGTCGGCCAGCCGCCGCAACGCGGAGAGCGGCTCGCCGGTCGTGCCCATGATCGCGCTCTCCGTCAGTTCCAGCTGCAGCGCCGACGGCGGGAAACCCACCCGCTCGATGATCGCCGAAACATCGGCCACCAGGTCCGGCTCGGCCACCTGCCTGGCCGCCAGGTTCACGCTCACGATCGGGGTCCTCGCCCACTTCAGCGCCTGCCTGCACGACGTCTCCAGCACCCACAGTCCCAGCGGCACGATCAGCCCGGTCTCCTCCGCGAGCCCGATGAACCGGTCCGGGCCGAGCCTGCCGAACTCCGGGTGCGCCCACCGCACCAGCGCCTCGACGCCCACCAGCGTGCCGTCCGTGAGGGACACGATCGGCTGGTAGTCGACGTAGAACTCCTCGCGTTCCAGCGCGGCGGGCATCGCGTTGGACAGGGTGATCCTGGCGATCTCGCGTGCGTTGCGTTCCGGGTCGTAGGACGCCCAGCGGTTCTTGCCGTCCACTTTCGCCCAGTGCAGTGTCACGTCCGCGTCGCGCATGGTCTCCGCGGGCGAGGCGTCGAACACGGACCGCTCGACCAGGCCGATGCTCGCCGACACCGTCAGCCGGTGCCCGCCGACCAGCACCGGCGCGGCGATCTCCGCGAGGATCCGCTCGGCCAGCGCCACCAGCTCGGCCATGCCGGTGGTGTGCTCGACCAGCACCACGAACTCGTCGCCGCCCATCCTGGCCACCAGCCTGTCCGGCGCCGACACCAGCCGGTCGAGCCGCCTGCCGACCTCGACGAGCAGCTGGTCGCCGACGACGTGGCCGAGGGTGTCGTTGACGGCCTTGAACCCGTCCAGGTCCAGGTAGCACAACCCGACCCGCCGCCCGGCCGAACCGCCGAACGCGGCGTGCAGCCGCTCGGTGAACAGCGCCCGGTTGCCGAGGTCGGTGAGGTGGTCGTGGTTGGCCTGGTGCCGCAGCTTCTCCGACAGCACGTGCCGCTCGGTGTTGTCCTCGACCATCCCGACGAGGTACTGCGGCATGCCGTCGTCGTCCCGCACGAGCGACACGGTCACATTCGTCCACAGGGGAGAGCCGTCGCGTTTGCGGAACCGGCGTTCGATCCGGTAGTGGTCGCGCTCCCCGGCGACCATCTCGTTGAAGAACCTGCGCAGCTCCAGCGGGTCGTCCGGGTGCAGGAAGTCGACGAGGTTGAGGTCGAGCAGCTGCTCGGGCCGGTAGCCGAGCATGCCCGCCATCGCGCCGTTGACCTCGAGCAGCCTGCCTCGGGTGTCGGTGATCCCGATGCCGACGGCGGCGGAGGTGAACATCGCCCGGAACCTGGCCTCACTGGACCGGCGCGCGCTTTCGGCACCGTCCCTGGCCTCCAGCGCCGAGCGCCGCAGCGCCTCCTGCTCGCTGAAGATCCGCGACTGCGCGGCCCGCACGAACCCGGCGGTCACCGCGGCCTGGACCGCGGGCACCCGCTCCCCGGCGAAGTGCGTGCCGATCAGCTCGATCGTCCCCGCGAGCGACTCCGCGGCGAGGAACCGCAGCGACACGAGCGCCGCGCCCACCCGCTCGGCGGACGCCGGGTCGAACGGCGCCGAGGTCAGTGCCGAGATGAGCGTGTCGGCGTTCCCCTCGAGGTCCGCGCCGAGGTCGGCGCGGCCGGTCGCGACGTAGCCGGTCGCGGCGAGGACGTCGGTCCACGCAGCCACGAACGCGTCACGCCCTGCGGTTGTCGGGCCTGCCACCGTCACACCTTCCGGCGAATCTCGCGCACGCACCCACCTGCGTGGCACCGGCCAGGATACGACCGCCCACACACCGCGTCCATGCTCGTGTGCGGACCGTTCGCACTGGTCACAGCGGTTGAACCGGCAACAACGCCGGTCGCGGACCGTGATCGTCCGTGCTCAGCCATGCACCAAACGTTACCGAAACAACTGTTAGTTATTCACTGGACGGCGTGACAAAACGGTACCGAGCGACCACAATCTGTATCTTGGCAGCTCCAGCCCGGGTGCTGCCATTCGCGAGGGCGATTCAGAAAGGGCTTCCCATGAACATTGTGTGGCGTGGGAGACGACGGGGCTTGCTGAGCGCCGCCGTTGCGGTGACCACCACTGTGTTACTGGCGGGACTGGCAAGTCCCGCACAGGCCGACCCGGCTGCCACCCCTGCAGGCGACCAGGCGGCGATCGACGCGTACGTCAAGAAGTACGACCACCCGATGGGCTCGCAGATCCGCGAGCACGAGGGCACAGCTCAGATGCCCAGGAGTGTCCCGTCCGACATCGGCGCCCAGGCCTCCGTGGCCGGCATCGACGTGAGCGGCCACCAGGGCAACGTGGACTGGCCTGCCCAGTGGAACGCGGGCAAGCGGTTCGTGTGGGTGAAGGCGACCGAAGGCACCGGGTACCGGAACCCGTACTTCGCGCAGCAGTACAACGGTTCCTACAACCAGGGCTTCATCCGCGGCGCGTACCACTTCGCGCTGCCGGACCGGTCGTCCGGCGCCACGCAGGCGAACTTCTTCTCGAGCAACGGCGGCGGCTGGTCGGGTGACGGCAAGACGCTGCCCGGTGCGCTCGACATGGAGTACAACCCGTACGGCGCGACCTGCTACGGGCTGTCCCAGTCGGCGATGACCAACTGGATCCGCGACTTCAGCAACACCTACAAGGCGCGGTGGAACAAGTACCCGGCGATCTACACGTCCACCAGCTGGTGGAACCAGTGCGTCGGGTCGAGCTTCGGTTCCACCAACCCGCTGTGGGTGGCGCGGTACTCGTCGTCGGTCGGCACGCTGCCGATCGGCTGGAGCTTCTACACGGTGTGGCAGTACAGCTCCACGCCGATCGACCAGAACTCCTTCAACGGTGACTACAGCCGCCTGCAGGTGTTCGCGAGGAACAGCGACTGATCCCACCCGTTCCCTGTCCGATGGGGACCTTCCTCCACCACCTGGAGCGAAGGTCCCCTTCGTACATTTAAGCTCCGCGTGAGCGACGCGTGAGTTGAGGGAACGAGGACCCCCGTGACCACGTCGGACACGCGAAGACCGTGATCGGGGAGGGACAATGACTTACCCACCGCAGGGACCTTACGGCCAGCAGCCGGATCCCTACGGACAGCAGCAACCTCAACAGCAGCCGCAGTACGGGGGCGGGTACCAACAGCCGCAGACCGGCCAGTTCGGCGCCTACGACCCGAACGCTCAGTACGGGGGCGGGTACCAGCAGTACGGCGGGCTCGGGGGTCCACCGGAGCCGCCCAAGAGCAAGACCGGCCCGATCATCGCCATCGTGTCGATCGTCGTGCTCCTCCTCGGTGGCCTCGGCATCACCGGCTTCGTGGCGCCCGGGTTCTTCCTGTCCGACGACAAGGAAGGCTCCAACAACGCGGGGTCCGGTGACAGCAGCAGCGAGAAGCCGACGGAAAAGAAGGACAACGGCTCGCAGGAGACCATCGACAAGCTCGTCGCCGCCGCGGACGACCAGGACAAGTCCGCGCTGCGCACGCTGAAGTGCTCGGCCGCGACGGACACAGTGGACTCGGCGATCGACGCCATCGACAACATCGACAGCGCCGAGTTCGGTGAGGTCAAGGACGAGTCCGACGACGAGGTCACCTTCACGGTCACCATCTCCTTCGACGGCAAGACCGAGGACGACACGGTCACCCTCAAGAAGGACGGCGATGACTGGTGCTGGCAGGACATCGAGGCGGGCAAGCCGACCGGTGGTGACGACTCCACCACCACCGAGGAGACCACGGCCAACGACACCACGGTGACCGACCCGGGCGGCGGCGGCGCGACCGGCGACTCCGAGGGCGAGCAGTTCGTCCAGTCCTTCCTGGACAAGGTGAACGGCGGCGACGGTGCGGGCGCGGCGGCCATGTCGTGCTCCGACAGCACCAGCCAGTCGGACATCACCGAGGCCGCCACGCAGGGCGCCGTCCTGGAGATGGACCCGGCGGGCACCACGGCCGACGAGGCGTACGTCGGCTCCGACCTCAAGGGCACGCTCGCCGGCGCGGCCGTGACGGGCCGCACCAGCGCCTTCCTCGAGGACGGCGCGTGGTGCATCTACACCTTCTTCGCCAGCTGAGTTCCCTTTCGTAGAACGGATGCCGCCGGTGGCCGTCACACTCCTCATAGCCGGGTCTGTGGCGATCATCGGCGGCATCGTCGTGTTCGCACTGTCGTCCCGCCTGATCGCGACCATGTTGCTGGCGTTCGGCGCGCTCGCCGTGGTCACGGGCTGGCTGCTGCCGGAGTCGACGAGAGCGGACGCGTTGAAGACGGGCGGCCTGGCCGCCGGGTCGGTCGTCGCGCTGTACGCCCTGTGGCTCAACGACCGCAGACGCCGCGTCGACGAGGGCCGCCAGCAACTGGAACACGACCGCCAGATACTGGAGAACGCCCGCGCGGACCACGAACGCGAACGCGCCGCGGACGACCGCTTCCTCCGCGCGGTGGAGATGCTCGGCCACGAGACGGACCAGGTCAGGGTGGGCGCGCTGCACGCACTGGCCGGTGTGGCACGCGCACGGCCGTCGTACACGCAGGACGTGCTGGACGTGATCTGCTCGTACCTGCGCCGCCCGTTCGAACACCCGGAGTACGTCACGGCCCGCAGGGACGACCCCGACTTCGCCGACCCGAAACCCGATTTCGACCTGGCGGAGTCCGACCGCTGGCGCGTGGTCCGCCTTACGGCACAACGCTTGCTGGCCGACCTGCTCCCGACCGTGGGCACCCCCGACGCCCCCACCTACGACCTCGACCTGACCGGCGCGACGCTCGAGTACTGCGACCTGTCGCACCGGATCATCGGCAAACTCAGCGCGCGAACGCTGAAGCTGTACCAGTCGAACTCGTTCCACCACTGCGAAATCCGCGGCCCGGCCTGGTTCACGGAGTCCCGCAGCTGGGGCAACGTGTGGCTGCACCACATGGAGTTCCACGACCGGGCGTGGTTCAGCAAGGTCCGCTTTCACTCGCTGGTGAGCTTCGAGGAAACCGTCTTCCACCAGACGACGAAGTTCGAGAACGCCGAGTTCACGAGCCGAACGTCCTTCGAGAACACCGAGTTCGCCACCACCGCGGACTTCTCGCACACGAACTTCACCGGCCCGCTGAAGCCACCACCTGGCTGGCAGCAGAACCCCGCGGGCCGCCTGGTCCGCACTACCGGTCCCGCCGCAACGCCTTGATCAGCTTGAGCCACGTGAGCCTCGTCGGCAGTGCCCGATCTTGACAGTGCGTTACGCATGTGGGTGACTCTGCGATCACCTGAACGTGGTTCGCGGTGTTGCGGGAGGTCGGCTCATGCGTGGTGGTCCGTTAGCCGGAGTCCTGGTGCTGCTCACGCTGGTCACCGGGTGCGAGCCGACCGACGGGTCGGTCTACGTGCCCGGGTCGTACACGGTGCGGGAGGCCGGGGTCCGGCTGCGGGACGGTGGGACGGACTGCAACGCCAACCCGGGTACCGGGAACTGCCCGAACGTCCTCGACGGGCTCGAACCCGGCGACAACCTCTACCCCGTCTGCCAGAGCCGCGGTCAGCTCGTCGGGCAGAACTCCTGGTGGGTGTACGTGGACGCGCCGGGAGGGAACCGGGGGTGGGTGGCCAGCTGGTTCCTGACCTGCCCCACCAACCGGCTCCCCGAGGTGGACGACTGCACGGCCGCCGAGTTCGACTAGCCGAACAGCGCGGGCAGCGTGCCCTCCCAGACCTCCGACAGCTCCGGCAGCGCCAGCTCGCCGACACCCTCGATGCGCAGGGACGACGTCGCCGACACCGCACCCAGCCGCGTCCACGGCAGGCCTGCCTCGGCACAGCGGGCCGTGAAGGCGTCGGGGTCCGGGACCGACACCAGCACCCGCGCCGACGACTCGCTGAACAGCGCCACGAACGGGTCGCCGGTCAGTTCCACGTCGCAGCCGCGGCCCGTGACCAGGGTCGACTCCACCAGTGCCTGCGCGAGCCCGCCCTCGGACAGGTCGTGTGCCGCCGACACCCCACCGTCCCGCAGGACCGCGGCGATCACCGCTTCACGGGCGAGGTTCACGACCGGGGGCTGCCCGCCGAGGTGGCCGTGCACGACGTGTGCCCACTCCGAACCGGCCAGCTCGTCGTGGGTCTCGCCCAGCAGGATCAGGGTGTCGCCAGGGGCGCCGAGGCCGGTCGGGATCCGCGACGCCACGTCGTCGATGACGCCGAGGACGCCGACCACGGGGGTCGGCAGGATCGCCGTCGTGCCGGTCTGGTTGTAGAAGCTCACGTTGCCGCCGGTCACCGGGATGCCCAGCTCGGCACAGCCGTCCGCCAGGCCACGCACGGCCTGCTGGAACTGCCACATCACGCCCGGGTCCTCCGGCGAACCGAAGTTGAGGCAGTTCGTCACCGCCACCGGGCGCGCGCCCGAGGTGGCCACGTTCCGGTACGCCTCCGCCAGCGCCAGCTGCGCGCCGGCATAGGGGTCGAGATAGGTGTAGCGGCCGTTGCAGTCACAGGACATGGCCACGCCGCGGCCCGTCGACTCGTCGATGCGGATCATGCCCGCGTCCGACGGCTGCGCGAGCACGGTGCCGCCGCGCACGTACCGGTCGTACTGCTCGGTCACCCACCGCCGCGACGACAGGTTCGGCGAACCGGCCATGCGCAGGATCTCCGCCCGCAGTTCGTCCGAAGTGGACGGACGAGGAAGCGCGTCCGGTGTGGCGGCCACGATGTCGTCCTGCACCGGCGGCCGGGAGACCGGCCGCTCGTACACGGGGCCCTCGTGCGCGACCGTGCGCGGTGGCACGTCGACCACGGTCTCGCCGTGCCACGTGATCACCAGCCGGTCGCCATCGGTGACCTCGCCGATCTCCGTCGCGATGACGTCCCACTTGCGGCACACCCGCATGAACGCATCCACATCGGACGGTGCGACCACCGCGCACATGCGTTCCTGCGACTCCGACGACAGGATCTCCGCCGGCGTCATCCCCGTGGCACGCAAGGGAACGCGCTCGAGGTACACGTGCATGCCACCGTCACCGGCCGACGCCAGCTCCGACGTGGCGCACGACAACCCGGCACCGCCGAGGTCCTGGATGCCGACGACGATGCCCTCCCGGAACAGCTCCAGGCAGCACTCGATCAGCACCTTCTCCGTGAACGGGTCGCCCACCTGCACGCTCGGCAGCTTCTTGCGCGCCGAAGACCTGCTTGCAGGGTCGAGCATCGGCGCCGAAGACCTGCTTGCAGGGTCGAGCATCGGCTCAGTGCCGCCCTCGTCACCAGCGAAGGTGTCGGACGCCAGCACGGAAACGCCGCCGATGCCGTCGAGGCCGGTCCGCGCACCGAACAGGATCACCTTGTTGCCCGCGCCGGACGCGTGCGCGAGGTGCAGGTCCTCGACCCGCATCGCACCCACGCACAGCGCGTTGACCAGCGGGTTGCCCTGGTACGACGGGTCGAACACGACCTCGCCGCCGATGTTGGGCAGGCCCAGGCAGTTGCCGTAGCCGCCGACACCCGCGACCACACCGGGCAGCACGCGCCGCGTGTCGGGTGCGTCCGCGGCGCCGAACCGCAGCGGGTCCATGACCGCCAGGGGCCGCGCGCCCATCGCGAGGATGTCGCGCACGATCCCGCCGACGCCGGTCGCCGCGCCCTGGTACGGCTCCACATAGGACGGGTGGTTGTGCGACTCGACCTTGAACGTGATGGCCCAGCCGTCGCCGATGTCGACCACACCGGCGTTCTCGCCGATGCCGGCGAGCATCTTCGCGCGCATCTCCTCGGTCGTGGTCTCGCCGAAGTACTTGAGGTGCACCTTCGACGACTTGTACGAGCAGTGCTCGGACCACATCACCGAGTACATGGCCAGTTCGGCGTCGGTCGGGCGGCGGCCGAGGATCTCGCGGATGCGGGTGTACTCGTCGTCCTTGAGGCCCAGCTCGCGGTACGGCTGCGGGGTGTCCGGAGTGGACGCCGCGTGGCCGGTCGTGTCCACGTGCACGGTCGTCGTCATGCGAGCACCGTCCCCAGCACCGAGCGGAACATGGCGAGGCCGTCGTCACCGGGCCCGGTGAGCGCGTCGATCGCGTGCTCCGGGTGCGGCATGAGGCCGACGATCCGGCCGTCCGCCGAGGAGATCCCGGCGATGTCGGACAACGAGCCGTTCGGGTTGACATCGGTGTACCGGAACACCACCCGGCCCTCGCCCTCCAGCTCATCCACAGTGGACCTGGACGCGGCGAAGCGGCCGTCCATGTTCTTGACGGGGATGACGATCTCCGCGCCGTCCGCGTAGCCGCCGGTCCACGCCGTGGAGGTCCGCTCGACGCGCAGCTTCTGGTCGCGGCACACGAAGTGCAGGCCCGCGTTGCGCAGGAGCGCACCCGGCAGCAGCCCGGCCTCGCACAGGATCTGGAAGCCGTTGCAGATGCCGAGCACCGGCATGCCGCCACGGGCGGCGGTGACGACCTCGCCCATCACGGGCGCGAACCTGGCGATGGCACCGGCCCGCAGGTAGTCGCCGTAGGAGAACCCGCCGGGGACGATCACCGCGTCCACACCGCGCAGGTCGGCGTCCCCGTGCCAGAGAGCCACGGGCTCGCCGCCCGCGTACCGCACGGCACGTGCCGCGTCGGTGTCGTCGAGCGTCCCGGGGAAGGTGATGACCCCGATCTTGCTCACGAGAGCCTCCGGACCACGAAGTCCTCGATCACCGGGTTCGAGAGGAACCCGATGGCGATCTTGGCGAGCGTCTCGTCGTCGACGCTGTCGTCGACTTCCAGCTCGAAGTGTTTGCCCTGGCGGACATCGGAGATGCCGGTGAAGCCGAGGCGGGGAAGGGCATTGGCCACGGCCTGACCCTGCGGGTCGAGGATCTCGGGCTTGGGCATGACGTCGACGACGACTCGGGCCACGACAGGCAGCTCCCGTTTCGAGGGTGTCTCTACGCGGCGAGACTACCTGAGCTGCACGTTCACCCGATCGGTCGAGTCCGCCATCCACGACGCGAGCAACCGAAGTGCCTCTTCATCCGGTGTGCCCGGCTCCGCCACCTGGCACACGAGTGCCACGTCCGGGGCATCAGGCGGCCGGAAAGCCTCGTACCGCAAGTAGAACTCGCCAACGACCGGGTGGCGATAGCGGTGCCCGCCGCGGACCTTCTCCCGCACGTGGTGGGTGGCCCACAGCCGCGCGAACTCGGGGCTGCGCATGCTCAGCTCACCGATGAGCGTGGCGAGTCTCTCATCGCCCGGACTGCACCCCGCCGCCATCCGCAGCTGCGAGACCAGGTCCCTGGCCTTGCTCTCCCAATGCACGAACCGGGACGCCACCTCGTCGTTCAGGAACACCAGCCGCGGCCTGTTGCGCTCCTCGGGCGGCAGCGCGCCGAAGTCGACCAGCAGGGCCGCGGCGAGGGCGTTCCACGCCACGATGTCACCGTGGCGGCTGTAGATCGCGGCCGGGACCTGCAGGTTGTCGAGCACCAGCTGGAACGTCGCGGGCACCGCCGTGCGGACCGGCTCGATCGCACGGCCGGGGCGGGCGAGGGTTGTGCAGGTAGCAGCGTTCTGCCGAGTCCAGCGCGAGCGCGGTCGCGACGGAGTTCACGACCTCGGCCGTCGAGTATTCACGGCCCCGGCGCCGCGAGCCTGGGTCTGTCAGACCCAGGGTTGCGGTGACCGCTGGACGTCGGCCCACGACGTGGACAGCATCGATGGTGTCCGTCGAAAGGGGAGACAGATGCGTGCACTACTCATCACCGCCGCGCTGGTGGCCGGGCTGGTCGGCACCGCCGTGCCCGCCGCGGCCACCGGACGCGGCCTGCCGCCGGTCATGGCACCGGCGGCGCGGAACCTGTTCCCGGAGGGCGTGGCCTGGGACCCGACCCGGCAGTCGCTGCTGGTCGGGTCGCTCACGACACCCGCGTTGATCTCGGCGGTCGGCCGTGACGGCGTGGCGAGAACCGTGGTGTCCGACCCGGAGCTGCCGGGGTTCGTCGGCCTCGAGGTCGACGCCCGCGGGCACCGGATCGTCGCCGCGATCGGCAGCCCGTTCGCGCCGGGACCGAGCTTCCTCGCCGTGTACGACCTGCGGACCGGCGAGCGTGAGCAGCTGGTCGACCTGTCGGGCGACGGGCACGCGGCCAACGACGTCGCGCTCGACCCGGCGGGCAACGCGTACGTGTCCGACACGGGCGCGGGTGCCGTCTACAAGGTGGACCTGGCGGGGCACGTGACGACGCTGGTCAGCGACCCGCGACTGACGCCGTCCCCCGGCGCCAACGGGATCGTGTGGCACCCGCGCGGCCACCTCGTGGTCGCCAACTACACGACGGGCAAGCTCTACCGGCTGTCCGGCGGCGGGCTGACCGAACTGCGGCTGGCGCGGCCACTCGTCGGCGCGGACGGCATGGTGCTGCGCCGCGACGGCACGCTGGTCGTGGTCACCAACCGGCTCAGCGGCTTGCCGGGCGCGGAGGTCGCGGTGCACGAGCTGGTGCTGGCAGGCAACGCGGCGGTGCGGCTGCGGACGACGCCGTGGCCGGACCCGGCACCGACGACGGCAGCGGAGACGCCGTACGGGATCTACGTGGTGGACGGCCGGCTCGACGCGTTCATCGCGGGCGGCACCGCGAACGACTTCGTTCTCCGCCGGTTGTGAGTAGTTCGCCCAGCGCGAGATGACTGGCGGTGCGGCCCTGGCACCGGACAGTGTGGGCCGCATGAGGATTCTGGTGCTGGGAGGAACGATCTTCGTCGGGTACGCGGTCGCGGCCGAGGGGTCGCGGCGGGGGCACGACGTGGTGTGCGCGGCGCGGGGCGAGTCCGGCGCGGTCCCGGACGGGGCGACCCTGGTGAAGGTCGACCGGGACGCCGAGGACGGCCTCGCGCCGCTCGCGGGCGAGACGTTCGACGCGGTGGTGGACGTGTCGCCGCTGTCGTACCCGTGGGTGCGGCGGGCGCTCGAGGCGTTCGGCGACGCGGGCCACTGGACGTTCGTGTCGACGATCAACGTGTACGCGGACAACGAGACGCCGGGCCAGACGCCGGCGACCGGGCCGCTGGTCCCGGCGTTGGAGGAACACGCGACGCGCGACGAGATGATGGCCCGCGGCGAGGACGGCGTGCTCCTGTACGGCGGTATCAAGGTCGCGAGCGAGAACGCCGTGCTGGCCGCGATGGGTGACCGTGCGTTCGTGGTCCGGCCCGGCCTGATCACCGGTTCGTGGGACCGGAGCGACCGGTTCGGTTACTGGCCGGGCCGGTTCGCGCGGGGCGGCACGGTGCTGGTGCCGGACACGACGTCCCCGATCCAGACCATCGACGTGAAGGACTTCGCGCGGTGGATCGTGGACGCGGCGGAGCAGGGCACGTCCGGCACCTACGACGCGGTCGGCCCGCGGCGGCCGACGCTCGAGATGATCGAGGAGATCGCGTCGGTGACCGGCTTCGACGGCGACATCGTCCGGGCGGCGCCGGAGTGGCTGACCTCGGAGGGCGTGAACCCGTGGAGCGGCCCGAAGTCGCTGCCGCTGTGGCTGCCACCGGGCTACGAGGGCCTGAAGTCGCACGACCCGGCGCCGTCGATCGCCGCAGGTCTGCGGTTCGCGCCGTTCGCGGACGCGGTGCTGGACGCGCTGGCCAGGGAGAAGGACCTGGGCCTCGACCGGGAGCGAAAAGCGGGCCTTTCCCCGGCGGAGGAGAAAGAACTACTCGCGAAGCTGTAGTGAAGGTGGCAGGGTCGGGGGATGGCCGAGACCTTCGACTACGTCGTGATCGGTGCTGGTAGCGCGGGGTGTGTGCTCGCGAACCGGCTCAGCGAGGACGAGGCGGCCAGGGTGCTGCTCCTCGAGGCGGGCGGCGAGGACGACGCCGACGAGGTGCACATCCCGGCCGCGTTCTCGACGCTCTTCAAGACCAGGTTCGACTGGAACTACGAGACGGTCGAGCAGAAGAACCTCGGCGACCGCGCGGCGTACTGGCCCCGCGCGAAGATGCTGGGCGGCTGCTCGTCGATGAACGCGATGATCTACATCCGCGGCAACCGCGCGGACTACGACGCGTGGCCGGACGGCTGGAAGTACGACGACGTGCTGCCGTACTTCACGAAGGCCGAGCACAACACGCGGCTGACCGGGCCGTACCACGGGACCGACGGTCCACTGCACGTCGAGGACCGCAGGTACACCCACGAGCTGTCGCACGCGTGGGTCGAGGCGGCGGTCACGTGGGGCATGAAGCCGACGGACGACTTCAACGGCGAGACGCAGGAAGGCGCGGGCCTGTACCAGGTGACGTGCCGCAACGGCCGACGCTGGTCCACGGCCGACGCGTACCTGCGCCCGGCGATGACCAGGACCAACCTGACCGTGCGCACGAACGCACTGGTCAACCGCATCGTGTTCGAGGGCAACCGAGCGACGGCGGTGTCCTACTCGAGGCACGGCGAGGAGTTCGAGGTAGGCGCGTCGACGGAGATCCTCCTGTGCGGCGGCGCCGTCAACTCCCCGCAGCTGCTCATGCTCTCCGGCGTGGGCCCGGCATCCCACCTGAACGACATGGGCATCGAGGTGGTCAACCACCTCCCGGGCGTGGGCGACAACCTGCACGACCACCCGGCCGCCCCGATGCTGTGGCGCACCAAGGGCACGACCGATCTGGTGAACCTGACCACCCCGGGCCGCCTGCTCCGCTGGCAGGCGACGGGCCGCGGCCCACTGGCGTCGAACGTTGGCGAGGCGGGCGCGTTCTTCCACACGCGCGACGGTCTGGCCGGTCCCGACATGCAGGTACACGTGGCACCGACGCTGTTCTACGACAACGGCATGCGCGAGCCGACGGTCCCGGGTTTCACCGCGGGCGCGACGCTGGTGGACGTGGCGTCGAGGGGCCGGGTGCGGCTGCGTTCGTCGAACCCACGCTGGCGCCCGTTGATCGACCCGGCGTACTACGAGGACCCCGCGGACCTCGACGCCATGCTCGCGGCGATGCGGACGCTGGGGGAGATCGCTTCGGTCGGCCCGTTGGCGAGGTACCTGGCAGGCCCGTACCGACCGGCGACCTCGGAGCCGACGGAGGATGAGCTGCGGGAGCACCTGAGGGAGATCACCCAGACGCTGTACCACCCGGTCGGCACGTGCGCGATGGGTTCGGTCGTGGACGCGGAGCTGAAGGTGCACGGGATCGATGGGCTGCGGGTGGTCGACGCGTCGGTGATGCCAACAGTCCCGCGCGGCAACACGAACGCGCCGACGATCATGGTCGCGGAGAAGGCGGCTGACCTCGTCCGATCCACCAACTGAGAACGCCTGTTCGATTCATCCCCAGGGTTGTCCACACCTGTGGACAACTCGGCTCGGTTGTCGGTGCCGCCCTCTAGGCTGGATGTCGGGGGCCGACGGCCGCGGCCTGTGGATAACCGCGGCAGATTGTCGTGGCCCCTCACGCCACCTTTCTCCCGAGGTGGCCCTCGCCACCTTCCGCACGGGATGTGCGCGGGTGCAGCCCCCGCGCCGACGGCTCGTTCAGCAAGGCCTACAGGTCGTGGCAGGCATCGGAAGTTGGCGCCGGAGACGCGTCCTGGCTTGGCCTCCGGCCCCTCGAACCACGCTACGGCACGGCACCGACAGTTCCGTCCCACCGGCGAGCGGCCTGTGGACAACCGTCGTCGCTGTGGACAACCTCGTCCGCCGGGGACGGAAATGTCGGTCCTTCCGCCTACGCTGGTGATCGGGGGGCCGACGGCCGCCCTCAGCGGCGCTTGCCGTGCAGCAGCGTGATCAGTTTGGCCACCGTCGCGTCCGTCTTCGCCGTGCGGCTGAACGTTGTCAGCACCAGCGGCGCCTTGAACCGCTGACGCGCGATCGCCTTCGGGCGGGTGAACTCCTTCAGGCCCTCCGGACCGTGGATGCGGCCGAAGCCCGACTCGCCGACGCCGCCGAACGGCAGTGACGGGATGCCCGCGAAGCTGATCACGCTGTTCACCGACGTCATGCCGGCACGCAGGCGCTGCGCCAGCTCGACGCCGCGGCGCTTCGAGAACACCGTCGACGCCAGGCCGTACCTGGTGTCGTTGGCCTTCGTGATCGCCTCGTCCATGTCGGTGACCTTCGCGATCGTCAGCGTGGGGCCGAACGTCTCCTCGCGCACCGCCTCCGAGTCCTCCGGCACGTCGACCAGCACCGTGGGCTGCACGTACTTGTCGCCGACCGCGTCCTTGCCACCGACCAGCGCGCGGCCGCCGCGGGCGAGTGCGTCGTGGATGTGCCGCTGGATGATCTTCAGCTGGCCCGGCATGGTGATCGGGCCGATCTTCGCCTCCGGGTCGTCGCCCGCGCGCACGTCCTTGGCGATCTTCACGACCTTCGCGACGAAATCGTCGTAGACGCGTTCGTGCACGTAGACCCGCTCGACACCGACGCACGTCTGGCCCGCGTTGGACATGCCGCCCCACACCGCGGCGTCGGCCGCCGCGTCGAGGTCCGCGTCCGCGTCGACCAGCAGCGCGTCCTTGCCGCCCGCCTCGATGAGCACCGGGGTCAGCGTCTCGGCGCACGCGGCCATGATCTTCTTGCCGGTGCCTGGCGAACCGGTGAACGCGAGTTTGTCCACACCGGACCGGCACAGCGCCGCGCCCGTCTCGCCGTAGCCCGTGATCAGCTGGAACACCGGCCGCTCCGGCACGACCTCGGCGAACGAGTCGGCGAGCCACTTGCCGACGCCCGGCGTGTACTCGCTCGGCTTGAACACGACCGCGTTGCCGGCGGCGAGCGCGTAGGCGATGGACCCCATCGGGGTGAACACCGGGTAGTTCCACGGGCCGATCACGCCGACGACCCCGAGCGGCTGGAACTCGACCGACGCCGCGTGGTTGGACATCAGCAGACCGGCGGACCTGCGCTTGCGGCCCAGCACCTTGGGTGCGTTCTTCGCGGCCCACGCGGTGTGGTCGATCGCGAGGACGATCTCCAGCATGGCGTCGGCGTGCGGCTTGCCGGTCTCGGCGTGCACGACCTCCGCGAGCTGCGCGGCGCGGCGGGTGATGACGCCCTTCCAGCGCTGCAGCCGCTCGGCCCGTCCGGCGAAGCCGAGGTCAGCCCACCACCGCGCGGCGTCCCGCGCCCGGGCGACCGCGGCGGTGACGTCGTCCGCGGTGTGGACCGGGTACGTGCCGACGACCTCGTCCGTCGTGGGACTCAGCGAGTCGAAGGTGTCCTGCTTCGCTTGCACGGCGGTCATGACGAGCCTCCCTGGTCGCGTACGCCGCCAAGGCTACCCGCCGGTAGCGTCCACCGCGACTAGCCTCTGTGGTGTGCAGATCGCTCACTACGGGCACTCGTGCGTGCTGCTCTCGACCGGCTCGGCACGGCTGCTCTTCGACCCAGGGACGTACTCGAACGGCTTCGAAACGGTCACCGACCTCGACGCCATCCTGATCACGCACCAGCACCCGGACCACCTGGACGGTGACCGCCTGCCCGCACTGGTGGCGGCCAATCCCGGCGCGGCGCTGGTGTCCGACGAGGACTCGGTGGCGGAGCTGGAGAAACTCGGCCTCAGGCCGACGTCGGTCGCCCGGCCGGGCGACACCCTCACGCTCGGCGGCAGCGCGGTGTCGGTGGTCGGCGGCCGCCACGCGACCATCCACGAGGACCTGCCGATGCCGACGAACGCGGGCTACCTCGTCGACCACGGCGCCTTCTACCACCCCGGCGACGCGCTGTTCGTGCCTGAGCAGCGCGTCGACGTCCTGGGGCTGCCCATGTCGGCCCCGTGGCTGAAGACGGGCGAGATGATCGACTTCCTGCGCGCGGTGGGGCCGCGGGTGGCGGTGCCCATTCACGAGGCGCTGCTGTCGGAACTGGGCTTCCGCGGCCAACAGAACTGGATCACCCGGCTGGTCCCGGATGCGGACTTCCGGCCGCTGACGGCCGAGCTGACGTCGTTCTGAGAAGTTGTCCACAGGTGTGGACAAGCCTGTGGATCGAACGCCTGTTCGTTGCGGATGGCCTCCGGCCCCGTTGACCAGCGTACGCGGGGGCACCGACAGGCCCCCGTGCCCAACGACGAGTTATCCACAGGGCGGCGAGTTATCCACAGCTCACCGTCGAAGACCGCGTAACGTCGGCCCCCACTGGTAGACTGGCACGGCGGGACGCCCCCGGGACAGGGTGGGGGTTGGGTAACGCGCGCGCGAGCTTGTTTGCCCGCGCCGGCTTCTGACGTGTTCGTTACCTCGCGAACAGCAGCAGCACCGGGTCGCCTGGCTGGCCGCCGAAGTCGTTGGCCGCGGAGCCGCCGTTCACCGCCAGCGCGACGCGGCCGCCCGAGTCGACGTACACGATCAGCCCCTCGTGAATGGCGTCCGCGAACGTGCGGCCCACGGTCGCCTTCACGGACCGGCCGTTGAGGTGCGCGTGTGCGGTGGTGCCCGCCGTGGCGCCGCTCGCGTCCAGGTCGGCGCCGGTGGCGGCGAGCTGGATGTTGCCGAAGGTGTCGACGTACCGGATCTCGGTGGTCAGCTTCCCTGGCTCCACGGTCGTTTCCGGTTCCGGCAGCCGCACCAGGTCGGCCGTGTCGACGGCGGGTCCGAAGCTCTCGGGCGCCACCCCGGCGGCGAGGTGCGCGGCAGCCGGCGCGAACACGTCCCGGCCGTGGAAGGTCGCCGACACCGTCGACAGCCGGTAGGCCGGGTTGACCAGTTCATACGCGGCCCGCACCCCGCCGAGCAGTTCGGCGGCAGGCACGAGCAGTCCGTTGTCCGGCCCGACGAGCGCACCTTCCGCCGCGACCACGACGACACCGCGCCGGTCGGTCCCCACCCCGGGGTCGACCACCGCGAAGTGCACGGCAGGCGGCAGGTACGACACGGCCTGGGCGAGGATCGCGGCGCCACGCCGCACGTCCTGCGGCGGCACGGTGTGGCTGATGTGGATGACCCGCGGCCGGGGCGCGATCCGCGCGACCACCCCCTCGCAGACCCCGACGAATCCGTCATCGATGCCGTAGTCGGTCGTGAACGAGATCCAGTCGTAGCTCATCGACAAACAATGGCACGCACTCGTGCGGGGCATGAATTCCGGGTGAAGCCGGTGCCCAGTTCGGCGACATGTCACCTCGGTGTCAGCCCGAAGTCATCGACTCATGGCCTCATGGGGTACGTGACCGCTCAACTGATGGTTTCGCTGTCCGGGATCAACGCATGGACCCTGGAACGCAGTGCCGACCTGAGCGACGAGCTGGCGTCCCGGGGCGTGCCGCTCTCGATGCTGTTCGCGCCGAAGATCGCGGGCGCGGACCAGCCGAAAGCGGTGCTGGAATGGGTGCGCGGGCAACGAGCCGCAGGCAACGCACTGCTCCAACACGGCTACGACCACCCTGCCGACGCCAGGACCCGCACCATCCGCCGCCGAGCCGAGTTCGCGTCGCTGCCTGCGCACGAGGCCACACTGCGCCTGACAGCCGCGGCCGCCACGATGGAACGCCTGAACCTGACGACCGACGCCTTCGTGCCGCCGCGCTGGGTGGCGTCCCCTGGCACGCTGCTGGCGTTGCGGCACAAGGGTTTCACCCTGTGCGCAGACCTGATGGGCACCCGCGACCTGCGCACCGACTATGTCCACAGAGGACGCGTGCAGGGCTTCGGCTTCGGCGAACGGACCGAACCGTGGTGGTGCTTCGCCCTGGTGATGGGCACCTCCCGAGCCGCCCGCAAAGGCCAGCTGATCCGCCTGGCGGTCGACACGACGGACCTGGCCCGCTCAGGCCCGCGCCAGGCTCTGCTGGACGCGATCGACATCGCCCTCCACCACGACGCGACCCCACTCACCTACCAGGCCCTGCTCACCCACCAACCGGCCCGAGCCGCCTAGCAACACCGGCGGCACCAAGATTCCCGGACGCTTCGTGCCCGCGTGGTGCTGGCCGGGAACCCGAAGCCCGCGAACGGCCAACCCGCGCCTCGAGAGCCGGGCGCCCGGAGCCTCCGAACGCCGAACTTCCGAAAGCCACAGCCCGGTGCAACGCCGGAACCCCGAGCCCCGAAGGCACCTCCGGAATCGGCAGCCGGAATGGCCGGAGCAGGCCGAAGTCCCATGCCCCCAGGAATCGGGCACCCGAGCGGAGCAGGAGACCCGCGAGCCCGGAGCGGGACCTTCCAAACCCATTCAGTGCACCATGATCTCGTCCCCTGCTTCGATTTCTCCCGGGGTGATCACCGCGACCTTGATGCCGAAACTCACGCCGCCCTCCGGTTCGCGGCGGTAGTCGGCCAGGGTGCGTAGTGGTTCTGGGCCCGCGCGTTCGCCGGTTGGCTGGTCGACCATGGTGACCTGGCAGCGGACGTCCGGTTTCACCCAGCGGAGGCGGGTGGTGCCGATGCTGAACTCGCGGATGTCGTCCTCCGCGTAGGGCCGGTCCCAGCCTGAGATCACGATGTTCGGACGGAAGCGGGCCATGGGGACCGGCTCGGCGCCCTTCTCGAGGATCCGCGCGTTCAGGTCGTCCAGGGACGACAGCGAGGTGAGGTGCAGGGGCGTCGAGTCGGTGAAGGTGATGTGGCCGTGCCACTCGTCCACTGCCCGGTGGTGGTCCGGGGGCACGCGGACCAGGCGCAGTGGCTCACCTACGAGGGTGCTCGCCCACTCCGCCGCCTCGTCGCCCTGGTCGACGCCTTCGCCGTCCCAGACGCCGTGCACGCTCACCGGTAAGCGCCTGCCGTCCGTCGTGACGTCGACGGCCAGTGACTGCACGTCGTCGGCGGACAGCGTCAGCTTCTCGCCGTCCGTGGCCAGGTCGGGCCTGATCACGGACAGCTTCGGGGTGCTGCGCTGGCTGCGGAACACGCCGTCCGACGCGCGGACGAACATGAACGTGCGGTCGTGCGCCACCCCGGTCGGCAGTACCCGCGCCCGCGTGAGCGGGCCGCCGGCGCAGCCTTTGACCGGGTAGAGCAGAAGATCTGAGACGGTTGCCACGGGAGCGAGAGTAGTTGCGGAAAAGGCGTTCGTCAGTGCGGTTTCCCGTACGTTCCACTGTGGAAGACCACAATGCTCACAGGATCGCGCCGGGAACGTACTTCGCGGCCTCTGGGAAGCGGGACACCACGTCCGACACCCGCTTCGCCACCGCGGCGACCTGTGCGCCCGCCACGCCGGTGAACGGCAGGCGGTCGGCCAGCAGCGCGTCCAGTGCCTGCCGGTCCAGCGGGATGCGGTCGTCCGCCGCCAGGCGGTCCAGCAGGTCGTTGCGCTCGATGCCCTGCTCGCGCATCGCGAGCGCCACCGCGACCGCGTGCTCCTTGATCGCCTCGTGTGCCGTCTCGCGGCCCACGCCGGCCTGCACCGACGCCATCAGGACCTTCGTCGTCGCGAGGAACGGCAGGTAGCGGTCCAGTTCGCGCGCGACCACCGCCGGGTACGCGCCGAACGAGTCCAGCACGGTCAGGAACGTCTCGATGAGGCCGTCCAGCGCGAAGAACGCGTCCGGCAGCGCGACGCGGCGCACCACGGAACAGGACACGTCGCCCTCGTTCCACTGGTCACCGGCCAGTTCGCCGACCATCGACGCGTAGCCGCGGAGGATCACCGCGAAGCCGTTCACGCGCTCGCTCGAGCGGGTGTTCATCTTGTGCGGCATCGCGGACGAACCCACCTGACCCGGGCGGAAGCCCTCGGTCGACAGCTCGTGGCCGACCATCAGCCGGATGGTCTTGGCCAGGCTCGACGGCGCGGCCGCCACCTGCACCAGCGCGGACACCACGTCGTAGTCCAGCGACCGCGGGTACACCTGGCCGACGCTGTCGAAGACCCGGGAGAAGCCGAGGTACTCGGCGATCTTGCGCTGCAGCGTGTCCAGCTTCGACGCGTCGCCGCCGAGGAGGTCCAGCATGTCCTGCGCGGTCCCGACCGGCCCCTGGACGCCGCGCAGCGGGTACCGCTCGACCAGGCTGTCGAGCCGTTCGAACGCCACCAGCAGCTCGTCCGCGGCGGACGCGAACCGCTTGCCCAGGGTCGTGGCCTGCGCGGCCACGTTGTGCGAACGGCCAGCCATCACCAGCTCGCCGTGCCCGGTCGCGAGCGTCGCCAGCCGCGCGAGCACGGCGACCGTGCGGTCCCGGACGTGCTCCAGCGACCGGCGGATCTGCAGCTGTTCCACGTTCTCCGTCAGGTCGCGGGACGTCATGCCCTTGTGCACGTGCTCGTGCCCGGCGAGCGCGTTGAACTCCTCGATGCGGGCCTTGACGTCGTGCAGCGTCACCCGTTCACGGGCCGCGATCGACTCCAGGTCGACCTGGTCGATGACCCGTTCGTAGTCGGCGAGCACCCCGTCGGGGACGTCGATGCCGAGGTCGGCCTGGGCGTTGAGCACGGCGAGCCACAGCCTGCGCTCCAGCACGATCTTGTGCTCGGGGGACCACAGCTCGGCAAGCGCCACGGAGGCGTAGCGACCGGCGAGGACGTTGGGGATACGCGGCTTGGACGTCACGTTTGGCCAGCTTAACGGGCTACCACGAGCACCGGGAACGTGACGTCCACATGGCATCCGCCCGCGCGTGACAGGGTCCGGGCGCACTTCACCGCGACCAGCACCCGCTGGCCCGGTTTCAGCAGCACCGGCTCGGTCGGCCGGAACACGTACGCGTCGAGCCCGGCCAGGTCCGCGTGGAACAGCACGTCCCCGTCCCGCCTGATCTCCAGCGTGCCCCGGTCGGTCGGCACCGCGTCGACGAGGAAGTCCGACACCGAGCGCGCGGACTCCTGTTTCCGCTGCTCAGCCACGACGTCGGAAGCGCCGGCAGGCACCGTGGCGGCGATGGTGACGTCGACGGGCGCGGAGGCGGTGGTGGGAGCGGGCGGCGGGGTCGCCGTCCGCTGACCGGCCGACGCGCCACCCACCGACACGCCACCGACCGCACTACCGCCCGCGCCACCGATCGCGCCACCGCCGACCGCCACCGTCGCGACCACCACGACACCGAGCGCGGTGGCGATGCCGAGCCTGCGGCGGCGTCTGCGCAGCAGCCGGTCCACCAGCTCGTCGGGGTCCAGCGCGAACGGCGGCTCGTCGTCGACGGCCGCGCGGAACCGCTCCGCGAGCTGATGCTCGAGCACCTACAGCTCCAGCTCTGGGTCGGTCGCGATCGCCACCAGCTGGTCGAGCGACACCGGCAGCGACTGGTGGTAGGTCGGCATGGCACCGCTGGTCATGTCGTAGTTGTAGGCGGCGACCGACACCATCGCGCCGGTGTCGCGGAAGTGGAAGACGGTCTCGATGACGCCCTGGTCGTAGTCCTCCGTCTGGTCGTAGAGCGCGCCGGCGGCCTGGTCGGGGAGCCGGTGGCAGTTCGCGACGCAGGTCTCGGCCGGTGAGCCGGTCGAGCCCGGCAGCCAGCTGGTGACCACGATCGAGTACCGCCTGCCGTCGATCGTGAAGCTGATCGCCGCGTTGATGCTGGTCTGTTCCGGGTAGTACTCGCCTTCGGCCTCGCCGCCGAACTCGCCGTGCACGAAATCCGTCGCGGAGGGCAGGGTCGCGGGCAGCGAGCCGCGTAAGTGCTCGCCCATTTCCTTGCCGCGTTGCCGCAGCTCGTCCACGGTGCGGGTGACAGGTTCCACCCCCGGCGGCGGCCACTGGTCGGGGCGCGGGGACGGCACAGCCGATGTGGACGGCGACGGGGACGGCGTGCTCGATGCCGGCCGGTCGGCGACAGGTGTGGTGCCCGAGCCGTCGCGGCCGACCATCGCGGGTACCGCGACCGCGGCCACCGCGATGGCGACCGTGGCCAGCCCGGCCGCGACGAGAGCGCGCCGCCGGACCTGGCTGCGTGCGGTCGCGACCAGTTCGTCGGGGTCGAAGTGCAGCGGTGGCTCGTCGGCCACCGCGTCCCGTAACCCGCTGCGGACGTCCTCTTCGCTCATGACGCCCCCTCGCAGGCTCCGGGGAGCCGCTCGCGGTCGCCCTGTGTCCGATGGTTCGCTTCGCAAGCTCCGCTCATGAGGCCACCCTCCCCACCAGGTGAGACACGGAGGCCCGCAGCGCGTCGAGCCCGCGAGCCGTCTGCGATTTGACCGTCCCCTCCGTGCAGCGCATGACCGCGGCCGCCTCGGCGACGGACAGTTGTTCGAAGTAGCGCAGGACCAGCACGGCGCGTTGCCGTGGCGGCAACCGCAGCAAGCCCTGGTGTACGAGGTCCTGCGCCCACAGCCGTTCCGGGCTGTCGCCGGGGCCGCGCGCGTCGTCACTCCGATCCGGCACCGCGGCCGCGGTCTGCTCGGAACGGCGCCACGGTCTGCGTTTCTCGTCGAGCCAGGTGCGCAGCAGAACAGTGCGGCCGTAGTTGGCGAGGCTCTCGTCCTTCTGCACCCGTGACCAGGACCGGTAGATCTTGATGAGAGTGTTCTGCATCAGGTCTTCCGCGAAATGCCAGTCACCGCACAGCAGGTACGCCGACCTGCGCAGCTTCCCCGCGTGTGCCACGGCGAACCTGCGAAAGCTCTCCTCGTCGGCTTGTCGCATCGGACCCCCTTCGCCGGTTACTCACGACGCGGGGACCGTCAAGGTTGCAAGGACTCCCGGAGCATGCGGTGCGCGACCGCGCGGGGGTCCGGATCGATCTCGATCAGCGCGTTGACGACGGCGCCGTCGACCAGCGCGATCAGCTGCTCGAGCCGGCGTTCGTCGACGGGGCTGCCGGAACGGGCGAGGACCTCGGCGAGGAGACCGCGCAGCTCCGTCCCGAGGGTACGCATGAGCGGCCGCAGGTAGGGGCGGCGACCGGTCGCCACCAGGCGTTCGTACCGCAACAGCACGGACTCCGCGTCGCGGTCGCCCGCGGGCCTGCCGAGGAGCTGGTCGAGCACGAGGTCGATGACGGAGTCGAGGTCGCGGTGTTCGGCGGACAGCACGGCGAGCTGTGCGCGGCCGCGCTCCAGCTCGGTGCGGCCGTGGTGTTCGACGGCGGCGGCGATCAGCTCGTCGAGCGAGTCGAAGTAGTAGGTCGTGGACGCCAGCGGGAGGCCGGCGCGTTCGGCGACCGCCCGGTGCCGCAGCCCTTCGAAGCCGCCCTCGACCAGCAGCGCCGCCGCGGCCTCGACCAGTGCCTGGCGACGCCGCTCACCCTTGGGAGTACTGGCGGCTGTCATTTGCGGGGCATCGTACGACCGGGCGGGCGACGCTCAGTACAGCTGCCCCAGCTCGGTGGCGATCCGCTGGATGTCGGACCCGAATGGGGCAGTGCCGCCCGGGCTGACCGGCTCACTCACCACGAACACCCGGCGACCGTCGTCCGTGGGCGCCTCGGCCCGCGTTCCACCCGAGGTCTGTGTGGTCAGCATCACATCGTCCGGAATGACGATGACGCTGACGCGGCCACCGGGAAGGTCGTAGGCGGCGCCGATGGCGTCCTGGGGACAGGTCACGGAAACCGGGATCGCGTCGGCGAAGTCGACGTTAGCGGCGGCCGGGAGCTCGCCCGCGAGGGCAGCAGCGAGCTCCCGGTCCACCTGTTCGCACCCACGAGGGGTGCCGGCGGGCCCCGCAGGCCCGCCACTCCCGTCCGGATAGCCCCCCTGCTTGGGCGTCTCCGACGGGAAGTCCTCAGCGCCGCCACGCTCTGTCGGCGCGGCCGCGTTGTTGTCCTCGTTTGGTAACTCGTATGGAGCAGCGTTTCCGTTACCGCCTGACGCGGCACTTTCCGCATCCATCGCGTCAGTGGCCACCCCCGGCCCTGTCCACAATGCCACGCCGAGCGCCGTCGCGCCCGCGAGGAGGGCCACACCAAAGGCGGAACCTGCGAGTACGCCATTCCGGTGACGGACGCGCTGGCGGTCCGATTCCCGGCTGACGTCGGAGGCGGTGAAGGTCGGCGGCGGAGTCTCCGCCACCGCGTCTTTCAGCAGGTCAGCAAGCTTGTTCTCATCCATTCCGCCACCTCCTCCGCACTCTCATGACGCCGACCGCAGGTCATCGATCGTGTCTCCCAGGGCCTCACGCAACGCGTTCAGCCCCCTGGCTGTCTGGCTCTTCACGGTGCCCTCGGAGCACTTGAGCGCCTCGGCCGTGCCGGCTACGTCAAGTCCCTCGAGGAACCTCAGGACGAGCACCGCCCGTTGCCGGGGCGGGACCGCCCGCAGACCGTCGAGCAGCGCGGACCTCGTCGCCACGGAGTCGCCGATCTCGCCGCCCTGTTGCGGCGTCTCCGGCAGCTCCTCGACGAACCGCTCCCGCCGCCACGGGCGCCGGGACTCGTCGATCACCGCACGCACCAGCGTCCTGCGTACGTAGGCGTCCAGGGCCCCACGGTCCCGGATCTTGCGCCACCGCCGGTGCAGCGCGACGAACGCGGTCTGCGCGAGATCGTCCGCACGGTGCCAGTCACCGCACAACAGGTACGCGGACCTGCGCACGGCGTCTCGCCGAGCCGCGAAGTACTCCGCGAAGTCCTGCTCGTCGCGCTGATCCACGCGGACTCTCTCTGCTCGTCGTCTGCATACGGGGGACGGAACGTCCGGCCCATAAGGTTGCACGACCACTTCGTCGTGACGTACGCCACCCCTCAAGACGTCCGGGACACCAATGAGGATGCCCGCGCGGCGGTGTGGTGTGATCAGATCGTGACCAAAGTGCGAGAGATCGACCTTCGTTCGGACACTGTCACCCAACCGGACGAGCCGATGCGGCTCGCCATGTCGCGCGCCGAGGTCGGCGACGACGTGCTCGACAGAGACCCCACGATGCAGGCACTGGAGGAGCGCGCCGCCGACATGCTCGGCGTCGACGCGACCCTCTGGGTGCCGAGCGCGACCATGGGGAACCTCGTCGCACTGATGGTCCACCTGCGCAGAGGTGACCGGTTCATCGCGCCCCGCGGCGCGCACGTGCTGGACGACGAACTGGGTGCGCCCGCGTGGCTCGCCGGCGGCATGCCGGAGGCGGTGGACTGGGGCGACTGGCCCGGCCGCATGCCGGTCGAGTCGGTGCGGCAGTCCGCGCGGAGCGGCCCGTACTACACGCTGCGGACCACGCTGTTGTGCCTGGAGAACACGCACAACGCGGCCGGGGGCACAGTCACGCCACCGGACGAGCACGCGAAGCTGGTCGCCACCGCCCGGGACGTGGGCCTGCGGGTGCACCTGGACGGGGCCCGGCTGTGGCACGCGTCGGTGGCCCTCGAGGTGCCGCCCGCCGCGCTGACGGTCGGGGTCGACACCGTGCAGGTCTGCCTGAGCAAGGCGCTCGGCGCGCCCATGGGCGGGCTGGTCGGCGGCACGTCGACGTTCGTCGAGGAGGCCCGCCGCGTCAGGAAGATGCTGGGCGGCGGGGTCCGGCAGGGCGGCATCGTGGCCGCGGCCGGCCTGGTCGCGCTGGACCGCGTCCAGGACCTCGCCAAGGACCACGCCAACGCCAGGAAGCTCGCGAAGGGGCTCAGGGACCTCGGCTGGGAGGTCAACGAGCCGGAGTCGAACATCGTGCTCGCGTCGACGCCCGACACCGAGGCGACGCTGACCGGGCTCAAGCGGGTCGGCGTGCTCGGGGTGCCGGTCGGCGGGCGCGTGCGGTTCATCCCGCACCGCGACCTCACGACCAAGGACATCAACGAGGTGCTGTCCCGGGTCGCGAAGCTGCACGCCTAGCGGATCTGCTTCTTCTCGGAGCCGCCCTTGATCGCGCTGTACCCGATGGCACCGATGGTGACGACGGCGGCGGCGACGAGCAGGAAGCCCAGCACCTTGAACACGAGGCCAATCACCGCGAACGCCACCCAGATGACGATGATCGCGCCGATGATCTTCAGCAGCATTTGAGGTTCCTCTCCGGGGTCTCACCGGGTGAACGACTGGCGCTCATCGGCGGTTCCACCAGTCAACCACCGTGACTGTGCTGGTACATCGGGGATATCCACTGGTTCGCGGCTCAGGGTGCGAGCCAGCCGCCCAGGCGCGCCAGGCCGGTCTCGATGTCCTCGGCCGGGCCCGCGAAGGAGAGCCGGACGAAGTGGTGACCCAGCTCGGGGTCGAAGTCGATGCCGGGCACGATCGCCAGGCCCGTCTCGGCCAGGAGGCGCTGGCACCACGCCATGGTGTCGGTGGTCAGGTGGGACACGTCGGCGTAGACGTAGAACGCGCCGTCGACCGGGGCGACCCTGTCGATGCCGAGGTCCGCCAAGCCCGTGACCAGGCGGTTCCGGTTCCCGAGGTAGGCGGCGACGTGTCCGTCCAGCTCGTCGTACCGGAACGCGGCGGTCGCGGCGTGCTGCGCGATCGCGGGCGGGCAGATGGTGAAGTTGCCGGTCAGGCAGTCGACCGCGCGCATGAGGCGCTGCGGGACCAGCAGCCAGCCGAGGCGCCAGCCGGTCATCGCGAAGTACTTGGAGAACGAGTTGACCACGATCGCCTCGCGGGAGAACTGCCATGCGGACGCCGTGGCCTCCTCGCCGTACGAGATGCCGTGGTAGATCTCGTCGCTGACCAGCTGGACGCCGTGGTCGGCGCACCAGCCCGCGATGGCGGCCAGCTCACCGACGGGCAGCACGGTGCCGGTGGGGTTGGCAGGCGACGCGATGACCAGCCCGTCGAGCGGGCCGGCCCGTTCGAGCATCTCGACCGTGGGCTGGAAGCGGGTGTCGGCGCCGCACGGCAGCTCGACCACCTCGCAGCCGAGCGCGGTGAGGATGTTGCGGTAGGCCGGGTAGCCGGGCCGGACGAGCGCGACCCGGTCACCCGCGTCGAACGCGGCGAGGAACGCGAGGAGGAAACCGCCGGAGGAGCCGGTGGTGGCGACGACGTCCCCGCCGGAGACGTCGAGCGCGTACCGCTGGTCGTAGTGGCGGGCGATGGCCTCCCGCAGCTCGGGGATGCCCAGCTGTTCCGTGTAGCCGAGGGGGCCCTGCAGGGCCTGCGCGGCCTTGTCGAGAACGGCGCGTGGTGCCGCGGCCGACGGTTGCCCGGCGGCCAGCGACACCACGTCCCCCTGCGCGCGCTGCCGGGCGTTGGCCGCGGACAGCACGTCCATCACGTGGAAGGGTGGGATGTTCGCGCGCTGGGCGACCTGCAGCAGACGGGTTGACATGACCCCAGCCTGCCGCCGATCGCCGCACGCGATCAACCCACCGGCACGGGCACCAGCTCCTCGCGGACGGCCTTCGGCTGCCGGAGCACGACCACCGCGAGCAGCGCCGCGACCGCGACGAGCCCGCCGGCGACGGCGAACGCGAGCCGGTAACCGCCAAGGGCGTCACCCGACTCGTTCGTGTACGACGTGGCCAGGGTGGCGAGCACCGACAGTCCCAGCGCCCCACCGACCTGCTGGGTCGTGTTGACCAGCCCGGACGCGACGCCGGAGTCGTCCTTGGTGGCGTCGGACATGGCGAGCGTCATCATCGCGGGGAACGCGAGCCCGGCGCCGATCCCCATCAGCGCGACGGACGGGAAGACGTCGAGCAGGTAGTCGGCGTCGGCAGGCGCCCGCGTGAAGAGCAGCAACCCGGCCGCGACCAGCACGAGTGCCGTGATCAGCACCGGCCGCTCCCCGAACCGCGCGTTGACCCGCGCCGACGCCCCCAGCGACAGACCACCGATCCCGACGGCGACGGGCAGGAACGCGAGCCCGATCTGGAGCGGGTCGTAGCCGAGGACCCGTTCCAGGTAGAGGGCGCCGAGGAAGAACAGGCCGAACATCCCGGCGACCATCAGCACCTGGATCAGGTTGGCGCCCGCGACGTTGCGGTCCCGCAGGATCCGCAGCGGCAGGAGTGGGTTGGCGACAGTCGCCTGCCGCACGACGAACCCGGCGAGCAGCGCGATGGAGAGCGCACCGAAGCCCAGCGTGTGGCCGGAGACCCAGCCGTGGTCGGCGGCCTTGACGATCGTGTAGACGCCGATCATGAGCCCGGCGGTGACGAGCACCGCGCCGACGACGTCCGCCCCGCTGCGCAGCCCGATACCGCGCTCACCGGGCACGGTCCTGATGGCCAGCGCGAAGGCGACCAGCCCGATCGGCACGTTCACGAAGAAGATCCAGTGCCAGCTGATGGCCTCGGTGAGCACCCCGCCAGCCAGCAGCCCTATCGACCCCCCGGCCGCGGCGACGAAGCTGAAGACGGCGATGGCCCGCGCCTGCTCCCGCTTCTCGGGAAACATGGTGACGATCATCCCGAGGATGACGGCGGCGGCCATCGCACCCCCGACCCCCTGCACGAACCGCGCGGCGATGAGCAGTCCCTGGGACGTGGCGAGCCCGCACAGCAGCGACGCGACGGTGAAGACGGCGACGCCACCGAGGAACATCTGTTTGCGCCCGATCAGATCCCCGACCCTGCCTGCGAGCAGCAGCAGGCCGCCGAAGGGGATGAGGTAGGCGTTGACCACCCACGCGAGCCCGGACTGGGTGAAGCCGAGATCGGCCTGGATGACGGGAAGAGCGACGTTGACGATGGTTCCGTCGAGGATGATCATCAGCATCCCCACGCACAGCACGACGAGCGCGTACCACCGCGAATCCCGCCGCTGACCAACGATCTGGGACATGGCCCCCTCTTGATTCTCCACAAGAGGGACCGTAACAGATCGTCTACTAGCGGACGATCTCGTGTGGGATTGCCTACATCGGGACTAAATCGATGATGTAGTGGCAGCAGGGAACGTGCCCGGGCTCACATCCGTCGACGGGGTGCTCGCTGACAAGCCACCGGCGTCGACAACCGGTTCTCGACCAACCGGCTCAACCCCCGGACAAGCCCGTCCCGCTCGTCCGCCGG
Source organism: Actinophytocola algeriensis (assembly GCF_014203735.1). Lineage (GTDB taxonomy): Bacteria > Actinomycetota > Actinomycetes > Mycobacteriales > Pseudonocardiaceae > Actinophytocola > Actinophytocola algeriensis. Next base: position 253,964 of record NZ_JACHJQ010000003.1, read on the forward strand.
CAGCGAGGACAGCACGTCCTCGTACACCCGGGCCACCACATCGGCGGCCTTCGCGTGGACCTCACGCCCCTGCGGAGTCACCACGATGATCCGGGCGCGCCGGTCGACAGGCGAAGTCTGCCGCTCCACCAACCCGGCCTTCTCCAGCTCGTCGACCGTCACGACCATGGTCGTCTTGTCGAGACCGCACGTGTCGGCCAGCTGGATCTGCGTCTTCTCGCCGGTCAGCGCGGCCGACAGCACACAGCTGCCTCGCGGGGTGATCCCCAGCCCCGCCAACTCCGCGGTCAGCTCGGTCGACAACACGTGACTCGCATGGGCGAGCAGGAACGCGAGATCCATAACCCCAGGTTACGCCGGTAGATCCGGCAGCAGATAATCCAGTGACCAACCAATCAGTACCCGACGTAGGACCCGCCGCCCGCGGTCGCCTTGATGCCCGGCACGTTGGCCAGCGACCCGTACCGCGAGATCGCGTAGTTCACGCCGGCGCAGATGTTGTCGACCGGGTTCCAGATGTCGTTGTGCCCCGACAGCTTGTACGAGTCGAACGTCGGGTCGATGCACTGCATCAGGCCCTTCGACGGCGTCCCCTTGGCGGCGTTGGAGTCCCAGTTGTTGATCGCGTGCGGGTTGCCGCCGGACTCGTGCTGGATGATCTGCCAGATCCGCTGCGCGTCCTCTGGTCCGACGTTGATGCCGTTCTGCCGGAGGATCTCGATCGCCTGGTTGATCCACTCCTGCACGTTGCCGGGCGGCGGGCCACCGGCGGGCGGACCACCGGACGAGCCGAGACCACCGCCTCCGCCCCCGGAACCGCCGGACCCGGTCGACGACGAGTTGCTCTGCGACGGCTGCTGGCTGCCGTTGCCCACGGAGTCCGCCGCGTCCGCCGACGATGGGCTCGTGGTCTGCGGCGGCGTCACGTTCCACTCGATCGGCTGACCGCTCTGCGGCGTGAACGGCTGCGTGTTCGGCTGTGACAGCGCCGAGAACGTCGACGCGGGCGACGTGCTGCCGTTGATCGTGCCCAGCGCCGAGCCGAGCGTCTGCTCGGTCCCCTCGAGGTGCGTGTCGATGTCCGCCGCGGCGTCCGAGCACACCCGCGTGGTCATCGCGTCGAACTCCTCCGGGGTGGCGTCCGGGTGGTTCGTCGTCCACGTCGTGATGTCGGTGAGGGCCTGGTCGCAGCGCGACGAGAGGTAGCTCTTCGCGCCGGTGAGCGCGGTGGCGACGCTGGTGAGCGCGGTCGAGGCGTCGGTCATCGCCGTGCCGATGTCGGTGCCCGCGGTCCTGAACCTGGTCATGTACGCCACGAACTCGTCGGCGGAGCGGCCCTCCCACGCCTCGTCGAGCTTGGTTACGCCGCCCGCGACCTCGCCGCTGTACGAGGACAGGTTGCCCGCGGCCGTGGCGAGCCGGGTCGCGGCCGAGGTGATCGCCTCGGTGTCCGCGTCCTTCACCTTCGCGGCGGCGGTCGCGACCGCCTCGCCTCCCGCGTAGCCGGCCAGAGTGTCAGCCGAACCCACCGTGTCCCCTCCTAGACCTGCACGTACCGCGGCTGGGCACCGTAGGTGCGCACGCCCTCGTCCTCGTTGTTCTGGACCGTCTGCGCGACCGCGTCGAGCGCGCCGGCGACTCCGTTGAGCCGGTCCTCCGCGGCGTTGAGCTCGTCGTGCATGAGGTCGTTCAGCGCGTCCACCGCGCTCGCCAGCCCTGCGGAGCTCGGCAGCTTGCCGTAGACCGTCGACGCCGTGCACAGCTCGGGGAACGTATCGGAGATCTCGCCGAACTTCGGCTTGTAGTCGAGCGCCTTCTGCATGCAGCCGTTGATGGCGTCGATGTCGTACTTCGTCATGTCGCCCCCTTTAGCGCGCCCCGTTCTGACGGCACGTGCCGCGGCGCGGTTCCCTCACCCCAGGACGGTCAGACCTCGGCCATCAGCTCTTGCACACAGCTCGCGAGACGCCGGTTGTCGGCAGGGGTGACGGTGCTCCACATGCGACCGTCCACATTCGGCTTCGCGAGGTGGACATAACGCCCGCGAGGTGTGTCGTGGAAAGCGACAACCCGGTCAGCGCGGACCATTCGCTGGTCCCGGTGCATGCGTGAGACGCAGAACTGACCGCGCACGTTCATGTCCCGCACCATGTCCGCCATCGTCTTGGCGTCCGGCCCGGACACTCCGGACCGGCTCAACGCGGCGGCGAACTCACGCACGTCCCCACGCGCCTCGGCGTCGGCCGCGCCGAGCACATCGGACGGCACGCTCACCGACAGCCCCGGCCCCGCGACCACGTCCCCCGCGACCGACACCGCGGCCTCGGCGATGGCGGTCTCGCGGGCGGGGATGAGCCAGACCTCGGGCCCGTCGACGGCACACAGCAGCGCCGAACTACCGGAAACCACCGCGAGCGAGGAGATGCGGTGGTCGGTCCAGACCCAGCTGTCTATCGCGAGCTGCGGGTAGGCGAGCAGGTTCAGCCGGTCCAGCAGCTCGGGCGTGGCTCGGTCGCGGTCGGCGAGCCCGCGCTCCTCGAGATCCGCGAACGCCTGCGCGACAAGCTGCCGCCGCTCGGTGTGTGTGCGTCCGGGGCTCGGCACGGTGAGCGCCTCGTGCTTCTGTGGGAGCTTCTCGTGCTCCCACAGAACGTCGAACTCGAGCTTGGAGAGGACGATGGTGCCGCTGATCATCTACCGGTCGTCATCGTCGCCGATCGACTCCGGCGCCACGACCCGTTCGTCGTCGAACACATCGCTCGACTCGACCCCGTAGCGCCGGACGTGCTCCTGGTCCTCCTCGCCCTCTTCCCTGCGCCCTGCCCCCGCCGCGGCGGGCTGCATGATCGACCCACCCGGCCGGCCTGTGCGCGCGCCGAACTTCTCGGCGTTGCGCGCGGCCCTGGCTTCTTCCTCGGGTGCCGCACCGAGAGGTACACCGTTCTTGAGGGCGCCGCCGGCGCCACCCCGGCCACCACTGCGGGCGAGACGTTCACCGTCGGCACCCGCACCAGCACCACCCGCGCCGCCCGCGCCCATGAGGGTGGCGGCTTCGGCCATGAGCATCGGGTTCGCGCGGAGGGCCGGGTTGAGGGGGTTCGCCGCACTGGGCAGGAAGGGGTTGTTCGGCGTCGGCCCGGTACCGGTGATGGGCGGCGCGTTGAGCGGCGGGTTCGGCCCGGTCGTGGGCAGCTGAGGCACGTTCCCGCCGGCGGGCCCAGGCGAGAAGGTCGTCGAGGAACCGCCGGGCCCGGTACCGACACCAGCGGGGCTGTACCCGGAACCCGAGTTGTAAACCCCGACGGACGAGATGTGAGTACTGGTGTCCACCGGCTGCGCGACGAGGTTCATCCCCGGCGGCACCGGCAACGTCTGCGCCTGGCCGAGCGCGTCGGAGCTGTTGTTCTGGTAGCCGGTCATGGAGTCCACCGCCGCGTCACGGGCCGCGTTCGTCTCCCTGACCTGCTGCGCGTGATCGGTCGTGTGCCCGAAGAACCCCGCCACCTTGTCGATGCCGTTCTCCTCTGTCGGCCCGCGGAGTGCACCCGATTCCGGAGCGGAGTTCTTCGTGATCCCGAAGACCGCCCCCTGCATCCCGACGCCAGCGGCCGACTCGGTCACGGGCCCTTGCGCATCCTCGGCGTAGATCGAGGCGGACTCGGTGGCCGCGGTGCCGCCATCCGCCGCCTCGCCCTGCCACGTGACGCCGATCTCCTTGAGCTGGTTCCGCAAGGTCTTGTCGGTGTCAGCGAGCCCACCAGCCAGCGCGACCAAGGCGTCGACCGCGTCCTCGAGCGTGCCTGGGCCTCGCCCATTACGCAGACCATCAACCTCTCGTGCAAGCGCCTCGTTGTCGTACCCGGCGAAGCGCAAATCGCTCAGTCCGTAGTCCCCGGCCATAGCTACTTCCTCACCTCAGCGTCTGCAGCGTCTGCAGTGCCATCTCGGCAGCTTGCCTACTTCCCTGGCAGATCTCGTCGCCGGTGACATCGTCACTCAGCGGCAACATCTCGATATGAAGGTGCTGGTTCTCCGCCACACCCACCGCGATGGCGCAGTCGTGCGTGCCACCGCCCTTGATGTGGAACTGGGCGGCCGGAAACCCGGCGATCGAGATCAGTTCAGCATCGGCGTTCGAATCCTCTTCGAGCCAGAAACTGAAGTCGACATCCGTGACCGCGACGACGTCGTAACTGTTGAAGGGTTCTGCGGCAGTGACGTCAAGGGTGCACTGCTTCATGTCCTTGTAAATGGTGCCGGACGACCCACCGTCATCAGAACGCACGTCATCGGCCCGAAGCTGCGCACGCTGCGCATCGGTGAACAATGTGCAGGGGTCAAGCCCGTCCAGAGACAGGTCTCGCGGGCGAGGTGGAACGTCCACCGACGTCGGACTCGAACCAGTCGACGACGGCGGCTCATTGGTCGCCGTCGAACCGGAGTCGGCGCTCGGCGATGGCGTTCCGGCTTCTGACGTGGTGCAAGCCGGGAGAAAGCCGGCCATGGCAAGCACGGCCGCCAGCAGAACCGCAGACCTACGCACCCGTTTTTCCGAACGCCGCAGAGATCTCGTCCTCGGTGTAGCCATACGCCTTCGCGGCATCGCCGAGCTGGACCGCGAGCTTTCGCAGGCCAAGGATGTAGTCGCGGATCCGGTTGCGGTACGAGTCATCGTCCTCGAACAGGCGGTCGTTCCACGCCAGCGCCATGCGCTCGCTGACCGCGTCGTCACCCGGCGGCAACACCCGAAGGTCGCGCGAGCGAGTCTTCCAAAGCTCGAACAGCGTCGTGGCCTGCGATTCTATAATCCGACCTGCCGCCAGAATGTTGTCCTTCGAGACCGTGAAGGTGCCCGAACTGATGCTTTGGGTTGCTTGCTCGACCTGCTTGAAGGCGGCGTTGATGCCTCGGCCCACGTCTCCGGCGAGATACATCCCGTTCGCTCCCCACTGATCGTGACGATCCGGTCTCTTTCTGCAGGCTACCAATGGCGCGCGGCACCCACCTGAACTTTGACGAAGAAGTGGCAGGTCCGGTTCCGCTGATCGGCTGAACCGTCACTGTGCGGTGATCTCGCCCTTCGCGGCTCGGGCGGCTATGTCGGTGCGGTGGTGGGAGCCGGTCAGGTGTACGTCCTGGGCCAGGCGGTATGCCTCTTCGCGGGCGTCCTGCAGGGTGGCGCCCGTGCCTACGACCGACAGCACGCGGCCGCCGGCGGACACGATCGCGCCGTCGTCTCGGCGGCGGGTGCCTGCGTGGAGTACGCCGTGGGCTTCCGCGCCCGTGATGACGTCGCCTGAGCGGGCTCGGCCTGGGTAACCCTCTGCGGCGATCACCACGGTGACCGCGTAGCCGTCGTGCCAGTCGAGTGGGGGCTGGGTGGCCAGGGTGCCGGTCGCGACCGCGTTCAGCAGGCCCGCCAGCGGGGTGCGGAGCAGGGCCAGTACGACCTGGGTCTCCGGGTCGCCGAAGCGGCAGTTGAACTCGATGACCTGCGGGCCTTCGCTGGTGAGCGCCAGGCCCGCGTACAGGAGGCCGGAGAACGGGGCGCCGCGCTCGGCCAGCTCGTCGACCACCGGCTGGATGATCTTGGTGACGACCTCGTCGACCAGGTCGGGGGGTGTCCAGGGCAGTGGGGCGTACGCACCCATGCCGCCGGTGTTCGGGCCCGTGTCGTCGTCGCCGACGCGTTTGAAGTCCTGTGCGGGCAGCAGCGGGACGACGGTGGTGCCGTCGACGAGGCAGAAGAGCGACGCCTCCGGGCCGTCCAGGTAGGACTCGAGGAGTACCGGGTGGCCGCCGTCGAGGAGGGTCATCGCGTGGGTGCGGGCCGCGGCGAGGTCGCTGGTGACCGCCACGCCCTTGCCCGCCGCGAGGCCGTCGTCCTTCACGACCCACGTCGGGCCGAAGCGGGCGAGGGCGGCGTCGAGCTTGGCCGGGTTGTCGACGATCTCGCTGTGGGCGGTGGGGACCCCCGCGGCGATCATGACGTCCTTCGCGAACGCCTTCGAGCCCTCGATGCGGGCGGCGGCGGCGGACGGGCCGAAGCACGCGATGCCCGCCGCGCGGACCGCGTCGGCCGCGCCGGCGACCAGCGGCACCTCGGGGCCGACGATGACGAGGTCGGCGTGCCACTCCCGGGCGGCAGCGACGACGGAAGCAGGGTCGGTGACGTCGGCACCGTAGGACTCGGCGACGGCCGCCGTGCCCGCGTTGCCGGGGGCGCACGCGAGCGCCGTCACCGCGGGGTCGTGGGAGAGGGCGAGCACCAGAGCGTGCTCGCGCGCACCGGACCCGATCACCAGGACACGCACGATGACACAGCGTAGATGCCGCGTTCCGGCGGGCCGCCGTCAGGGCCATGACGTGCTGAAAGAATCTTCCGGCCGGGACCGGTCGACGGCTTCCCGGCAGGCCCCCGGGCGGCGAGCTGGGCTGGCTGGACGGCCCGGAGATGCAGCACGAAGACGAGGGCTCGCTGACGCGTGAACGGCCGGGCCGGACGACACTCCGCCGTCCGGCCCGGCCGAAAGCTCGCGCGCGCGTTTACCCAACCCCCACCCGATCCCGGGGGCGTCCCGCCGTGCCAGTCTACCAGTGGGGATCGGGAGTTGCTGGGGATTTGCGTGGGCTGTGGATAACTGGTGCGGCTGTGGACTACTTGGTCGCTTCCAGGGCCTGAGCCGCGCCTGGGTGCAGTTCCACCGGGCCGGTGTCCACCGCGGTTTCGCGGTCCAGGGCGTTCGCGGCCTTGTGGACCTTCGCCAGGTCGGCCTTCTTGTCGAAGACCAGGTTGGTGATGGCGCACGCGTTGCCCGCCGGGAAGTCGGTCGTCACCAGCAGCAGGTTCGGGACGACGATCGTCGGGACGTCGGCGGGCAGGCTGTACGTGTCGGCCGGGATCGCGCCTTCCTCGTAGACCTCGTTGACCTTCTTCATGTTCTCGAGCAGGTCGCTGATGTCCAGGAACTTCACGTCGTCGCCAAGGGACGTCGTGAGGTCCGTGAGCTCCGGGGTCGGCAGGCCGCCGGACCAGAACAGGCCGTCGATCTGGCCTGCCTTCATCTGGTCGACGGTCGGGCGCAGGGCCAGTCGCTGGGCCGAGATGTCCGAGCCCGCCAGGCCCGCCGCCTCCAGCAGCCGGTTCGCGATCACCTCCGTGCCGGACTTCGGGGAGCCCGTCGAGATGCTCTTGCCCTTCATGTCGGCCACGCTGTTGATCCCGCTGTCGGCACGGACGACGACCTGCGTGTAGTTCGGGTAGATCCGCGCCAGCGCCTTGACGTCCTGCGGTTTGCCGTCGAACGACGCCTTGCCCTCGACCGCGTCCGCCGCCGTGTCGGCCAGTGCGAACGCGATGTCGTAGTCGCCCGCCACGAGCTGCTGGATGTTCTGCACCGACGCGCCCGTCTCCGCGGCACTGGCCTTCAACGGCGTGTTGTTGCTGATCAGCTGCGCCAGGCCACCGCCGAGCGTGTAGTACACGCCGCCCGTGTTGCCGGTCGCGATCGTGATCCGGCCCTCGCTCGCCTCGCAACCGCCGGACTCCTGCTCAGCCGTGTTGTTGTTCGTCTGCTTCCCGCCGCACGCCGCCGTCACCAGCAGCAGGCTCAGCGTCGCCGCCGCGATCTTCAGGGGTCGCATCATCGGGCTCCTGTTCATTCGAGGTTCGGCGGCCGAGCAGGTGCACGACGACCGCCACCACTGCGAAACCGACGCCGATCGCGATCGACAGCGGCTGCAGGTAAAGCAAGAGCAGCGCCGCGGGCACGCACAGCACCCGCTCCGGCCAGCGCGCGGGGCCGACGAGCCAGCCGCTCGTGACCACCGCCAGCGCCGCCACCCCCAGCGCGGACACCAGCGTCACCCACACCACGGTCACGAAACCCTGCTGCAGCAACAGGGCCGATCCGTTGTCCGTGAGTACGAACGCGAGCGGCACCAGGAACGCGGGCAGCGTGTACTTCCACGTCTGCCACATCGTCTTCATCACCGACCCGCCGGTGATGGCGGCCGCCGCCACCGCGGCCAGCGCGGTCGGCGGCGTCACCTCCGACAGCACGGCGTAGTAGAAGATGAACATCGCGACCTCGGCGGGTTCCACACCGAGGTCGGACAGCGCGGGCCCGAGCACGACCCACGAGATGATGAACGACGCCGTCACCGGCACCGCCAGCCCGAGCACGCTCACCGCGACGGCCGCGAACACCACCGTCAGCATCAGGATCACGGTCTCGTTCGGCCCCAGCGCCCGCGCCGCGTCCACCAGGGCCGCCGCCAGTTCCTGACCCAGCCCGGTCTTCGTGATCGTCGACGTGATGATGCCCGCCGCCGCGCACACCGCGATCACGGGCAGCGCGCCGCGAATGCCTGCCGCGAGCGAGTCCGCCACGCCGCGAAGCCATGTCAGGACCGAACCGCCGGTGACCAGCTGCGAGATCAACGCGAACAGCGCCGCGACGCCGGTCGCGTACACGACCGCGGTGAACGGCGGGATGTCCAGCGCCAGGAACACGACGATGATCCCGAGCGACGCGAAGTGGTAACCGCCGCGCAGCAACAGCTTCCCGACCGGCGGGGTGTCGACGTCCACCGACTTCGCGCCGAACCGGCGGGCGTCCGCCTCCACCGCGAACACGATCCCGAGGTAGTACAGGACGGTCGGGATGATCGCCCACAGCAGCACCGTCAGGTACGACGTCTCCAGGTACTCGGCGATGATGAACGCCGCCGCACCCAGTGTCGGTGGCGACAGGATCGCGCCGATGCCCGACGCGGCGAGCAGGCCGCCCGCGTTCTCCTTGGGGTAACCGGCTTTCCGCAGCACCGGCCACGTGATCGCGCCCAGGCTGACCGTGGTGGCCGTGCCGGAACCGGAGACGGTGCCGAGCAGGAAGCCGGACATGGCGGCGGTGCGGCCGGGTGCGGTGCGCGACTTGCGGAACGCGGCGAAGGAGATGTCCACGAAGAACTTCCCGGCGCCGGACGTGGACAGCACGGCGCCGTAGATCGTGAACAGCACGATGTAGGTCGCGGCGACGTCGAGTGGGATGCCGTAGAAGCCGCTCTGGTCGTTGTACAGCGCGTTCACGATCTGGCTGAAGTCGACGCCCGCGTGCGCGATGTCCCAGTTCTGGGGCAGGTAGCCGCCGTAGTAGGAGTACCCGAGGAACGCCAGGCAGACCAGGGGAAGCACGAGCCCGGTGGTCCGCCGCGTCGCCTCCAGGATCAGCACGAGCAGCAGCGCGCCCGCCACGACGTCCGATGTGGACAGGATGCCCTGGCGGTCGAGGAACGCGTCGAACCCGCCGCCCGCGTCGCCGATCGCGAGCGGGATCACCGGGTACAGGCCCACGAGCAGGGCGATGGCGGCGAACGCCCAGTCGAGTGGGCCTGGGTTGTCAGTGTGGCCGGCTCCGTCATCGGCACTGCCGGCGCTGCCGCGTGTCCGGTAGCACAGGAACACCAGCGGCAGCGTGACCCCGAGGAAGATCACCAGGTAGTACTGGTTGCCGGTCGCGAACGGCAGGAAGACCTGCTTGAGCACCAGCAGCGCGATCGCGATCGACGCCGCCCAGACGAACAGCTCCCAGCGGCCGGACAGGGTCCGCGCGGGGCGCTCCTCGTCGTGCTCGCCGACGGCCATGGCGGGCCGGTCGGCGTCCAGGTCTTCCGTAGACGTGGTCACCACCGGCAACCTACCGGTGACAGGTGTCACATAGAAGATCGAATGCGTCATCGCTTCGTCACCTGCTCCTTCGACGGAGTTTCCTCAGGTCGACGACGATGCGCGGGCCACTCGAGGCTAGGAGGAGACCGTGAGTTCGAAGTTAGTGCGCATGGCCGTCACGGCGACGGCCGCGCTGGCCCTGGTGAGCGCGGCGCCGGCGATCGCCGACCGCGCGCCCGCTGCCCCGTCGCACGGCGGCGTGGACAGCTTCACGATCGTGGGCCACCGCGGCGCGTCCGGCTACCGGCCGGAGCACACGCTGGCGTCGTACGAGCTCGCGGCGCGGATGGGCGCCGACTACATCGAGCCCGATCTCGTGACCACGAAGGACGGCGTGCTGGTCGCCCGGCACGAGCCGGAGATCGGCGGCACGACGGACGTCGCGGACCACCCGGAGTTCACGGACCGCAAGAAGACGAAGTCGCTGGACGGTGTGAACGTGACCGGCTGGTTCGCGGAGGACTTCACGCTGGCCGAGCTGAAGACGCTGCGCGCTGTCGAGCGGATCCCGGACATCCGGCAGCACAACACGATCTACAACGGACGGTACGAGGTGCCGACGCTGCAGGAGGTCATCGACCTGGGGAAGCGGCTGTCGCGGGAGCTGCACCGGGAGATCGGGATCTACATCGAGACCAAGCACCCGACGTACTTCGAGAAGCAGGGCCTCGCGCTGGAGCCCGCGCTGGTGCGGACGTTGAACCGCAACGGGCTGAACCGGTCGTCGGCGAAGGTGTACGTGCAGTCGTTCGAGGTGACGAACCTGATCGAGCTGCGCCGCGTGCTGCGGGTGCCGCTGGTGCAGCTGACGTCGGCGAGCGGTGCGCCGTTCGACTTCGTGGACTCGGGTGACCCGAGGACGTACGCCGACATCGTGTCGCCGCGCGGGCTGCGGGACGTGGCGAAGTACGCGAAGGGCCTCGGACCGGAGAAGGGCCAGGTCATCCCGCGCGACGCGGCTGGCTTCCTGACGACGCCGACGTCGCTGGTGCGGGACGCGCACCGGGCGGGGCTCGTCGTGCACCCGTACACGTTCCGGGTGGAGAACTCGTTCCTGCCCGCCGACTTCCGCTCGTCGGCGGTGCCCTCGCAGTACGGGGACCTGTTCGCGGAGATCGAGGTGTTCCGCGCGACGGGGATCGACGGGCTGTTCACGGACAACCCGGACGTGGCGGTGGCCCAGGAGCAGCTGGCGGCGGCCTGAGTTGTCCACAGCCCGGGTAGTTGTCCACAGTTCAGCCCGCGCTCTTCCTTTCGCCGCCCACAACTGATAGACTGGCAAGGCGGGACGCCCCCGGGACAGGGTGGGGGTTGCCATCCGGCCGGGTTCGCGGGCTTGATGCGCGGGTTTTGGAGGCGCGTTCGGGACGCTTCGGCGTCCTGGACGCGCCTTTCCGCATGTCTGGGCTCGGGAACGGGGGCCGCTACCGCGGCGGCGCGTTCAGGCCTGCCGAACACGCCTTCCGCTGCGGCACGTCAGCCGGTCATCGAGTGGCGGACGATCGTCTGCTCACGGCCGGGGCCGACGCCGATCGCCGAGAACCTCGCGCCCGACAGCTCCTCCAGCCGCGCCACGTACGCCTTCGCGTTCGCGGGCAGCTCCTCGAAGGTCCGGCACTCGGAGATGTCCTCCCACCAACCGGGCATCTCCTCGTACACCGGCACCGCGTGGTGCACATCGGTCTGCGTCATCGGCATGTCCGAGATCGTCTCGCCGTTCACCTTGTACGCCACGCAGATCGGCACCCGGTCCAAACCGGACAGCACGTCGAGCTTGGTCAGGAAGTAGTCGGTGATGCCGTTGACCCGCGCGGCGTACCTGGCGATCACCGCATCGAACCAGCCGGTGCGCCGGGACCGGCCCGTGGTCACGCCGAACTCGCCGCCGGTCTTGCGCAGGCGCTCGCCCATCTCGTCGTGCAGCTCGGACGGGAACGGGCCCGAGCCGACGCGGGTCGTGTAGGCCTTCAGGATGCCGATGACCGTCGTGATCCGGGTCGGGCCGATGCCCGAGCCGGCCGCCGCGCCGCCCGCGGTCGGGTTCGACGACGTGACGAACGGGTACGTGCCGTGGTCGACGTCCAGCAGGGTGCCCTGGGAGCCTTCCAGCAGCACCGTCTCGCCGCGCTCCAGTGCCTCGTTCAGCAGCAGGCGGGTGTCGGCGATGCGGTGGGCGAACTTCTCGCCGGACTCCAGCACCGAGTCGACGACCTGCTCGGGGTCGAGGCCCTTGCGGTTGTAGACCTTGATCAGGATCTGGTTCTTGACGTCGAGCGCGGCCTCGACCTTCTGCCGCAGGATCTTCTCGTCGAGCAGGTCCTGGACGCGGACGCCGACGCGCGACACCTTGTCCTGGTACGCCGGGCCGATGCCGCGGCCGGTGGTGCCGATCTTGGCCTTGCCGAGGTACCGCTCGGTGACTTTGTCGATGGCCACGTGGTACGGCATGATCAAGTGCGCGTCGGCGGAGATCAGCAGGCGCGAGGTGTCGACGTCGCGGCCCTCCAGGCCTGCCAGTTCCTTCAGCAGGACGCCGGGGTCGACCACCACGCCGTTGCCGATAACGTTGGTGACGCCGGGGGTCAGGATGCCCGAAGGGATCAAGTGGAGAGCGAAGTCCTGTCCATCGGGGAGCACGACCGTGTGGCCGGCGTTGTTGCCGCCCTGGTAGCGCACGACCCACTGGACCTTCTCGCCCAACAGGTCCGTTGCCTTGCCCTTACCTTCGTCGCCCCACTGGGCGCCGATGAGCACGATGGCCGGCATGTGAAACTCCCCGATGTCAACGGAACACGAAGTGGGCGCATTTCGGATGGGCGAAATGCCGGTGATTGAGCGTAGACCAGGAGGCCCGGGATGGGTGCGCTGATACTGGGTTGCGGGACCGCCGTCACCAGCGGTGACTGGCGAAAACTGGCTTCGGCCTCGGGATCGGGGGCCCACGAGATCCCTGCCACACCCACCAAGAACGACGTCGACCCGCTGCTGAAGGCCGACGACATCGACCGCGTCGTGGTGCACGGCACCGACGCCGACCTGGCCGCTGTCGTCCTCCGCCTCATGCGCACCGAACGGGTGGACGACATTGCGGTCGGCTTCGTGCCGGTGGACCGGAAGCTGTCGCACGTCGCCCAGCTGTGGGGTCTGCCGCTCAACGGCGTGGACCTCGCGCTCACGGGCAGTGACCGCAGTCTGCCGTTGGTGCGGGACGACAACGGTGGCGTGCTGCTCGGTCTCGGCGTGGTCGCGCCCGCCCGCGGCACCGTCTACTGCGACGACGCCGTCGCGCTGCGTGGTGACGCGTCGCGGATCGAGGTGACGCCGGGACCGTCGGGCGTGTCGGTGAAGGTGGTGCGCGGCAGGCTGCGGCGCCCCGCCACGTTCGCGGGCCGCGCGGTGCAGTTCGGCATCGACGAGACCCGGCCGGTCCGCGACGGCGTCGAGTACCCGCGCGCGGTGACGCGGTGGACCTGGTACCGCCACACCGAGGACCTGCGCGCGATCTGCTGAGCAACCTTCTTGCCCGCCCGCGCAACGCGGGCTGACCCCGCGCGGCACCGGCGATGCAATGGCGGCATGAAGCTACGAATCGCGCTGCTCGCCGCCCTGCTGGTGGCCCTGCTGCCGGGCCACGCGGACGCGGCGCCAGCGGACACGATCTCCGCCGACCGCGCCACCGTGCGCGACAACCCGGGTCGCCTGGTGCTGGCGAACGCGGCCAAGGGCGACCGGGCGGACGTGCAGGGCTACTGCGGTGAATGGGTGCGGGTCCGCGTGACCCCGGACCACGCGATGGCGACGACGACCGGCTGGGTCATGCGGGGCCACCTGACGAGGGCGAGCCAGTCCGGTGGCCTGGACGGCGTGCCGGAGCGCTGCGGCGACGACACCGAACGCTGGCGCGACTGGGTCGGCGCGATCAACGCGCCGTTCCGGTCGTTGCGGCTGGTGGACGGGAAGTGGCGGCGGATCACGTTCGGCACGGGCGTGCACCTGGCGGCGGGTTGCGTGCTGTCGCTGAACTACACGCGCGTGCCCGACGGGCCGGACCGCGTCGACCCCGCACAGGCCGTGCCCGGGCTGGACATGTCGAAGGTGAGCTACCGGTACGTGACCACGGACGGCGCGGTGGCGCTGGTCAGCGCGCCGCGGCCGGGTGCGTCGTACGGCGTGTGGGGCTTCGTGCCGTCGACGTGTCTCCTGCCGAAGAACCGCGAGCACGTGTACTTCGACGAACCGGTGGTGCAACTGCAAAATACTTCCGGTTTGCATACCGGAGTGGGCTACTCGAATGAGACGATCCGGGCACGTGGCTGCTCGGCGGCGTTGGTCAGTCCGACGCAACCGCGGTTCGGCTACTGGGTGGATCCGGCTGCGGCCAATCGGCCGCCCTGCCCGGTATAGGTCGAGATCAGGGCGGTGGCGGACCGCGAGGGGGTTCCGGCACCGCCCTTTTCTGTTCGGTAACGCTTCGCCGCCAGGCCATCTCGCTGCGCGACAGTGATGGTCATGAACCCTGCACGCAGCCTGTTGGCTGTCTTCGTCCTCGTCGTGGCTCTGGCGGTGGCCTTACCGGCCGCATCACCACAGTCGGCAGCCGCGACCCCGCCCGGCATCCCCAGTGAGTCGACGGCCCGTTCGGAGCTGGCAGCGCTCCGCGTCGCGGCCGACGGTTCCAGCAGCGGCTACTCCCGTGACAAGTTCCCGCACTGGAACACGGTGAGCGGCACCTGCAACACCCGCGAGACCGTGCTCAAACGGGACGGTTCCGGGGTGGTCACCGACTCGTCGTGCGCGGCGACGTCCGGCAGCTGGTACAGCCCCTACGACGGCGCGACGTGGCGGGCGGCGTCCGATGTGGACATCGACCACGTCATCCCGCTGGCGAACGCGTGGCGCACCGGTGCGTCGGGCTGGACCCAGACGCGGCGCACGCAGTTCGCGAACGACCTGACGAACCCGCAGCTGATCGCGGTGACCGACAACGTGAACTCGTCCAAGGGCGACCAGTCGCCCGCTACGTGGAAGCCGCCGAGGACCGCGTACTGGTGCACCTACTCGAAGATGTGGGTCCACGTGAAGTACCGCTACTCGCTGACGGTCAACTCGTCGGAGAAGTCGGCGTTGACCACGATGCTCGGCTACTGCTGACCCGTTCGGCCCCCTACGGAAGTCTGCTTTCCCCAGTGTTTCCCTGATGGCCGTTGCCCATGGTGATCGCCGTGTCGCACAGTCGATGCGACAACTTCACCACTGGAGGCGCGATGTCGGGGAAAGCACTCGTCGCCTCGCTGGTGCTCGCTGCCGGGACCATGATCGGTCTCGGCAGCGGGACAGCGAGCGCGACCCCACCGGATATACCGGACCCAGCGACGGCGGCGAGTGAGCTGGCCGCACTCACGGTGGCGCCGGAAGGCTCCATGGACGGTTACGACCGGGAGAAGTTCCCGCACTGGCACACCGTCGAAGGCGCTTGCAACACAAGGGAAATGGTCCTGCGGCGCGACGGCGACGGGGTGGAGGTCGGCGACGACTGCGCCGCGACGTCCGGCAGCTGGACCAGCCCGTACGACGGCGACACGTGGACCGAGACGTCCGATGTGGACATCGACCACATGGTGCCGCTGGCGGCCGCGTGGCGTTCCGGCGCCGCGGACTGGACCACCGCGCAGCGCGAGGCGTTCGCGAACGACCTCGGCTCACCGCAGCTGTGGGCGGTGACGGACAACGTGAACCAGTCCAAGAGCGACCAGACGCCGGACCAGTGGAAGCCGCCGCTGCAGTCCAACTGGTGCCAGTACGCGAGCGCGTACACGCACGTGAAGTACCGCTACGAGCTGACCGTCACCGACGCCGAACAGGGCGCGCTGGAGGAGATGCTCGGAACCTGCTGACGCACCAAGGAAGAAGGGCCGCCCACGACGTGTGGGCGGCCCTTTCCGTGTGTTTACGCCAGTCCGAGCTGGGCCGGTGCGTCCGGGTCGGAGTCGGCGAGGAACGTCGAGCACCGCTCCCACTCCTCGGTGTCCCCGATCGCCTGCGCGGCGCGGGCGAGCGCCGCCAGCGCGCGGAGGAAGCCGCGGTTCGGCCGGTGGGACCACGGGATCGGGCCGTGCCCCTTCCAGCCGGCGCGGCGGAGCTGGTCCAGACCGCGGTGGTAGCCGGTGCGGGCGTAGGCGTAGGCCGCGACCGCGTTGTTCTCCGTCAGCGCGAGCTCGGCCAGCGCGGCCCAGCCCTCGGAGAAGTCGGGCCACTCGGTCACGACCTTGGCCGGGTCGGTACCGCCCTCGAGCGCGGCCTGCGCCTCCGGCCGGTCCGGCAGGTGCGTGGCGGGCGGGCCGCCGAACAGGTTCTCCTGCAGAGTCATCGGCTCAGCCTGCCAGCATCCGGCCGGCGGACTTCAGCTGCTCGCACGCCTGGGTGATGCGCGCGGCCATGCCCTGCTCCGCCGCCTTCAGGTACGAACGCGGGTCGTAGGTCTTCTTGTTGCCGACCTCGCCGTCGATCTTCAGGACGCCGTCGTAGTTCGAGAACATGTGCGCGGCG
This sequence comes from Actinophytocola algeriensis, assembly GCF_014203735.1. GTDB lineage: Bacteria > Actinomycetota > Actinomycetes > Mycobacteriales > Pseudonocardiaceae > Actinophytocola > Actinophytocola algeriensis. The sequence continues at coordinate 270,240 of NZ_JACHJQ010000003.1, forward strand.
ACCGGACGCGTGAACGCGTACTGGGTGTCGGTGTCGATGTTCATCTTCACCACGCCGTAGGACAGCGCCTCGTGGATCTCCTCGAGCAGCGACCCGGACCCGCCGTGGAAGACCAGCTCGAACGGCTTCGAACCGGCGGCCTGGCCGAGCTTCTCGGCGGCGACCTCCTGGCCGCGCTTGAGCACGTCCGGGCGCAGCTTCACGTTGCCCGGCTTGTAGACGCCGTGCACGTTGCCGAAGGTCGCGGCCAGCAGGTAGCGGCCCTTCTCCCCGGCGCCGAGCGCGTCGATGGTCTTCAGGAAGTCACCCTCGGCGGTGTAGAGCTTCTCGTTGATCTCGTGGGCGACGCCGTCCTCCTCGCCGCCGACGACCCCGATCTCGACCTCGAGGATGATCCGCGCCTTGGCCGCCTGGTCGAGCAGCTCGGACGCGATCGTGAGGTTCTCGTCGAGGTCGATGGCCGACCCGTCCCACATGTGCGACTGGAACAGCGGCTCCTGCCCGGCGGCGACGCGCTCCTGGGAGATCGCGATGAGCGGCCGGACGAACCCGTCGAGCTTGTCCTTGGGGCAGTGGTCGGTGTGCAGCGCGACGTTGACCGGGTACTTGGCGGCGACGACGTGCGCGAACTCCGCGAGCGCGACCGACCCGGTGACCATGTCCTTGACCTTGGTACCGGAAGCGAACTCGGACCCCCCGGTGGAGACCTGGATGATCCCGTCGCTCTCGGCCTCGGCGAAGCCGCGGAGTGCCGCGTTGAGCGTCTCGGAAGAGGTCACGTTGATGGCGGGGAATGCGAACTCGTTCGCCTTCGCCCGGTCCAGCATCTCGGCGTAGACCTCGGGTGTGGCGATGGGCATCGGTACGTCCTCCTCATGGCTGGACAGGGCCGGCTGGTTAGGGCCGCCCGCCCGATCCTACGAGCAAGGACTCGCAGCGCGCCGGGAGGATGACCGATTCAGAAAGACGTACCCGCCGGTACCGGCCCCAGTGCCCTGACCACGTCCATTTTGTCCTGGTTCAGCACCTGGAGCGCGACCTGGTCGGCCCCCGCGTCCCAATGCGCGGCGATGCGCTCGCGGATGGCGTCCGCGTCGCCCCACGCGACGAGCGCGTCGACCAGCCGGTCGCTGCCGCCGTCGGCCAGGTCCGCCTCGGTGAACCCGAGCCGCAGCCACGCGTTCGTGTAGTTCGTCAGCTTGAGGTACATGGCGAGCACACCCCGCGCGATGGCCCGCGCCTCGGCCGGATCGGTCGACAGGACGACCTTCTGCTCCGGCACCAGCAGTGGACCCTCGCCGAGGATCTCCCTGGCCTGCGCGGTGTGCTCGGGGGTCGTGAGGTACGGGTGCGCGCCCGCGGTCCGGTCCTTCGCCAGCCGCAGTACGCGCGGGCCCAGCGCCGCCAGCACGCGCCCGGACACCGGCACCCCGCCCTCGTCGAGTCCGTCGAGGTAGCTCACGAGCTTGTCGTACGGCTTGGTGTAGCGCGCGCCGACGGCCTGCGGATGGCCGACGCCGATGCCGAGGGTGAAGCGTCCGGGGTGGGCTTCGGTCACCCGCGTGTAGGCCGCCGCGTCCGGCTCGCCGTCCCACACGTTGACGATCCCGGTCGCGACGTTCAGCGACGTCGACGCGGCCAGGGTCGGCTCGACCGACGTGAGGTCGGCGGCAGGGGAACCGCCGAGCCACACCGTCTCGTAGCCGAGTCGCTCCAGCTCCGCCAGCACCGCGGGGTCCCGCAGCCACGGCGCCGCCGCGTGGTCCCACACTCCCAAAGTCTTCGACATATATCGAAGACTACGCGGGGACCCCCGCGAACGCAGGGGACAACGGCACCCCGTCCCACCCACCGGACGGGGCTTGCAACCCGAACAGCGAGGCCACCGTCGGCGCGACGTCCAGCGTCCGCGCGGGCGCCGACGACACCACTCCACGCCGCACCAGCGGATGCCCGCCCGACACGACCAGCGGAATCGGCTCGGTCGCCGGGTGCCCGTGGTTCCCGGGAACGGGGTTCGAGATCACCGTCGGATCCGTGAACCGCCAGCCCGCCTTGCAGTACACGACGAGGTCACCGGCGTTCGCGCCGAGATTCAGCCCGGCCGGGTCGTGCACGGACAGCACGCCGGGCGTCGCCAGCGCGATCGACCGCATCCGCTCGACCGCGGCGGCACGCTCGTCCGGTGGCCCGGTCCAGTACAGGAGGTCCGCGCCGCCGTTCTGGGCGATCTGACACCGCCCGGCTAGGAAGGCGTCGTCGTCCAGCCGGGACGCCAGGTTCACCAGCGACAACGGCAGCGACCAGTCCATCGAGTGGTCCGCGAGCAGGATCACGACCGACCGCTCCCAGAGCCCGCGCCACCGCAGGTGCGCGACGAACCTGGCCAGTTGTGCGTCCGTGTCGATCAACGCCAGCGTCCGCAGCAGGCGCAACGACGACCCCGACAGGTCCGCGTGCCCGAACCGGTCGACGTCGCCGAGGTTCGCGAACACCAGCGCGGGGTCGTGGTCGTCGATCACGCGGACCAGGGCGTCCATGGTGAACACGTCCGGCGCGTGGTCGGTGACCGGCAGCATCGGCTCCGGCGTCCACCGGTACGTCGCCCGCGTCCCGAACACGCCGAACAGGTAGTCCTTGGACAGCACACTGGCGGTCGCGAGCCCCAGCTCCCCGGTCAGCCGGTCGAGCACGGTCGGCACCAGCAGGTCCGTGGCCAGGCCCAGGTCACGCACCTCGCCGAGCGCCGGGTCCCACACGGAGTTCGCCGGCACACCGGACCGCGCGGGCCACACGCCGGACATCATCGCGACGTGGTTGGGGATGGTCTCGGCCACGGTGACCGACCGGGCCGCGGTGAACGAGGTCCCCTGTGCGGCGAGGGATCGCACCGTCGGCAGGTACGCGCCGACGGCCTCGTCCGGGCGGCAGCCGTCCACCACGAGCACGTACACCCGCAGGTCCGACGCCGCCCGCGCGACCGCTTCCGACATCGCCGAGGAGAACGCCGTGAGGGCGGCCGCACCGGCCGCCCCGCCCAAGAGCGATCGACGGGAGATCGCGGTCATGGCGCGATCGGCGTGCCGACGGACTGGACCCGCTGCGTCCCGGCACGGGTCCGGAACGACCGGCCCCAGGTCAGCGTGCTCGCCGGGTCGGCCTTGTTCGCCAGGTAGTACCAGTCCATCTGGGTCCCAGCCGGAGTCACCTCGAGCACGGACGCGCCGTGGGAGTCCAGCTCGCAGTACTTGATGTGCCGGTTCAGCGCCTGCACGGCCGTCTCCAGCACGATCGACGTGGTGCGCGGCGGCACCCCGAGGATCTCGTCGAAGTTGTCCGAGGTCACCGACGTGCACACGAACTCGGTGGCGACCGACTTCGACAGCAGCGGGTACAGCCCGGCGTCGCGCGGCACGTCGTTCGCCCACGACGAGTGGATGTCGCCGGTCAGGAACACCGTGTCGCGCACGCCGTGGTTCGCGAGCGTCGCGAGCAGGCGCCGCCGGTCGACCGCGTAGCCGTCCCACTGGTCCGGGTTGAGCGAGATGCCTTCCTCCGGCAGGCCCAGCAGCTCGGCGAGCGGGCCGAGCAGCTCCGGGGACAGCGGCGGCAGCTGCAGCGGCGCGACCATCACGGAGTTGCCGACGAGCTTCCACTGGGCACCACTCGTGATCAGCCCGTTCTCGAGCCACGCCATCTGCTCGGCGCCGGTGAGCGTGCGGTTCGGGTCGTCGGTGCCGCCGTCGCCGATGCCGACCTGCCGCGACCGGTAGCTGCGCAGGTCCAGCATGGACAGCTCGGCCAGCAGCCCGAACCGCAGGCGCCGGTAGATGCGGTCGGCCTCGTTGCGGACCGGCATCCACTCGAAGTACGCCTGGTGCGCGACGGCCTTGCGGGCCGCGTAGTCGCCCTCGGTGTCGGGCTGGTGGTTCTCGGCGCCGCCGGACCACGCGTCGTTCGCGACCTCGTGGTCGTCCCAGGTCGCGATGAACGGGACGGTCGCGTGCAGGCGCTTGAGGTGCTCGTCGGACTTGTACTGCGCGTGGCGGCGGCGGTAGTCGGCGAGCGTGAGGATCTCGCGCGGCGGGTCGTGCGGGCGGACGACGGAGTCGTTGAAGTCGCCCGCGTACTCGTAGATGTAGTCGCCGAGGTGGAGCACGGCATCGAGGTCGCCGCGTTCCGCCAGGTAGCGGTAGGCGGCGAAGTGGCCGGCCGGGACGTTGGAGCAGGACACCACGCCGAACCGCAGCCGGGCGACGGCCGCGGTCAGCGCGGGCGCGGTGCGGGTCGTGCCGGTCGCGGACACGGCGCCGTCCAGGCGGAACCGGTAGTAGTACGTGGTCGCCGGGTTCAGGCCGGTGGCATCGGCCTTCACGGTGTGGTCGCGGCCGGGGCCGGTGGTCTGCGCACCGGAGGCGACGACGGCCGCGAACGCCGGGTCGGCGGCGACCTCCCAGGTCACGTCCACGGTGGGGCCGACACCCGAGCCCGGGGTCGCGTCGGGGGTCGGGGTGACGCGGGTCCAGAGCAGGACGGCGTCGGGCAGGGGGTCGCCGGACGCGACGCCGTGTGCGAACACCGGCTCGTCGGCAGTGGCGCTGGTGGTGGGAAGGGCGGTGGCGCCGAGGACCACACCGGCGGTGGCGGCACCCGCACGCAGTACGGATCGACGGTCGAAGGTCTGCTCCATGACCTTCGATCCTGGCCGCGCCAGGGGGTGTGACATACAGCCGTTCTGCGTAAACATTCCATGCACAATTGCCACTTACTGGGAGTAGGTTACTCGTGGTAGGTTCGCTGGCATGGGCAAGAACGTGCGCGGGAAAGTCGTGGTCATCACGGGTGCGGCACGGGGCATCGGAGCCGGGCTCGCACGTGATCTGTCCGCCAAGGGCGCGAAGGTGGCGCTCGTCGGGCTCGAGGCGGAGGAGCTGGCGAAGGTCGCCGCCGAGTGCGGTCCGGACGCCGGCGCCTGGGAGGCCGACGTCACCAGCTGGACCGACCTGGAGAAGGCGACCTCGGCGATCGCCGAGCGCTACGGCCGGATCGACGTGGTGGTGGCCAACGCGGGCATCGCGGCGACCGGCTTCACGCGGTCCATCGACCCGGCCGCGTTCGAGCGCGTGATCAACGTGGACCTGCTCGGCGTGTGGAAGACGGTCCGGGTGGCGCTGCCGCACCTGATCGAGTCCAAGGGCTACGCGATGCTCGTGTCGTCCGCGGCCGCGATCATCCACATCCCCGGCAACGCCGCGTACTCGGCGGCGAAGGCGGGGGTGGAGGCGTTCGCGAACTCGCTGCGCGCGGAGGTGAAGCACCTCGGCGTCGACGTGGGTGTCGTGCACCCGACGTGGATCGCGACCGACATGGTCAACAACGCCGACGAGCACCCGGTGTTCGGCAGGCTGCGCGGCAGCGCGGGCGGGCTCGCGAGCAGGACCTACCCCCTGTCGCTGGCGGTGGACCTGATCTCGGCGGGGCTGGCCCGCCGGTCGCGGGTCGTGCACGTGCCAGGTTGGGTGGGTGTCGTGAAGCTGTTTCGCGCACTGGTACCGAGGGTGGTCGAGCTGTACGCGCGGAAGATCATGCCCGCCGCGGACAAGGCCGCGCTGGCGGACATCGAGAAGCGCGGCGCGGCCGAGTCGAGCCTCGTCGGCCCCGGCGCGAAAGCTGCGGCGGAGCGGGAGCGTGCGCTATAACGAGTTCCATGTCGCGACGTGGCCAGGTGCAGATGACGCCCGAGGAGATCGAGGCCTTCCTCCAGGAGGGCAAGACGGCGAACATCGCGACGATCGGGCCCAACGGGAGACCGCATCTGACGGCGCTGTGGTACGTCCCGCGCGGTGACGTGATCGAGACGTGGACGTACGCCAAGTCGCAGAAGGCGCTGAACCTGCAGCGCCTCCCGCAGGCGACGATCCTCGTCGAAACCGGTGACTCGTACGAGAAGCTGCGCGGCGTCTCCATGGAGTGCGACGTGGAGCTGGTGACGAACACCGAGAAGATCACGATGATCGGGCAGCAGCTGATGCACCGCTACAGCCCGAACCCACAGGTGGCGACGGCGGGGAGCCAGTTCGTGCGGCTGCAGGCCCCGAAGCGGGTCGGCCTGGTCTGCCGGCCGACGAAGATCGTCAGCTGGGACCACGGAAAGCTAGGCGGCGCCTACTGAACCGAGGACGAGCTTCCACTCGTTCACGGTCCGCCCGGCGGCGACTCCGTCCACCGTGTACGGGTCGTCGGCCAGCAACCGGTCCAGCTCGGCCCGGTCGGCGACCTGGTAGATCGCGAACCCGGCGGAGTCGTCGGCCCACGGCCCGGCCGCACCGACCTTGCCCTCCTCGACCAGTGCCCGCAGGTACGCACGGTGACGCGGCCGGCTGTCCTCGAGCTTCGCGCGGTCGTCGACATAGGTGGTCTCCACCGTGTACCAGGCCATGGCGGCACGGTACCGCTGCCGATAGAGTTCTGATGTGACTGGGGACCTCAGCGCGGAACGCACAGTCGAGCGAACGCTCGGCCACCTGCGCGCGATCGACACCGGCACTTTCCCGGTGCCACAGGCGGAGCAGGCGCCGCTGACGCTCGAGGACCTGTACCGCACCCACCGCATGCGCCTGGTGCGCCTGGCGCTGCTGCTGGTCGACGAACCGGCGACCGCGGAGGACGTCGTGCAGGAGGCGTTCACGGGCCTCCACCGCAACTGGGGCAACCTCCGCGACGCGGCGGCCGCCGTCGGCTACCTGCGCACCGCGGTGGTCAACGGTTCCCGCTCCGTACTGCGCCGCCGCAAGACGGCCCGCGAGTACACGCCACCGCACCAGGTCAACGCCCGCTCGGCGGAGAGCCTGGCGATGCTGACGGCCGAGCACCAGTCGGTGGTGCGCGCGCTGTCGCAGCTGCCGCCCCGGCAGCGGGAGGTGCTGGTGCTGCGTTACTACGGCGACCTGTCGGAAGCGGAGATCGCCGACGCGGCCGGCATCTCGAAGGGCACGGTCAAGTCCACGGCGAGCCGGGCACTGGACGCACTGCAGAAGATCATGCGGACCCCGAACTGAGGGTTGTCCACAGCGACACCAGTTATCCACAGCCCAGCCCGCGAACCCCCGAACCGCCCCCCACCCCCGATAGACTGGCGACAGGGGTGCCCCCGGTGTGGGTGGGGGCTACGTAACAGTCCTGGGTGGCGGGCGGAATGTCGCTTTTGCACGGAAATCATCCACAGCCCGCCCGGTTGTCCACAACCAAGATCGACAACGCCTGGTCCGTCGACCCCAGCCGGTAGACTGGCACGGCGGGACGCCCCCGGGACAGGGTGGGGGTTGGGTACCGGACGGTGGCGCGCTTCTTCACTCCGCGGGCTCGCGGTGGACTTCTTGTCGCGGAACCGGTTGCGGGCTTCGTTCATGATCGACTCTCGATGACCGAGCCCTGACTCCCGCCTCGGCGCGAGCGATTTTTCACCCAGTCGCACGCGGGATTCGTTAGGTGATAACGCGACTGCATTGATACATTGTGAATAATCCCCAAGTGGTTCCGAGGCGCTATGGTATAGACCAATAGTGTCAGTGTTCGAGGGGTGAGGAATGGCTGTGCAGCTGATCACCGGGGGCCGGGTGGCGACGCCCGATGGCGTGCTCGACCCGGGCTGGGTCCTGGTCGACGACGGCAGGATCAGCTCGGTCGGTACCGGTGAGCCGCCCGTCCGGCCCGGCGCCACGGTGACCGACGCGTCCGGCAGCTGGGTCCTCCCCGGCTTCGTCGACATCCACTGCCACGGCGGTGGCGGTGCCGCGTTCACCAGCGCCGACCCCGCCGACGTGCGCCAGGTCGTCGACGCGCACACCGCCCACGGCACCACCACCATGCTCGCGAGCCTCGTCACGCGGCCCGTCCCCGAACTGGTCGAGCAGGTCGCGGCACTCGCCGACCTCGTCCAGGACGGGCTCGTCGCCGGCGTGCACCTCGAAGGGCCGTTCCTGTCCGCCGCCCGTTGCGGCGCCCACGACCCCGCGATCCTCCGCCCGCCGGACCCGGTCTCCGTCGACGCGCTGCTCGCCGCAGGCCGCGGCACCATCCGCATGGTCACCGTCGCGCCGGAGCTCGAAGGCGCCGTGCCCGCGGTGAAGCGGCTGGTCGACTCGGGTGTCATCGCCGCGATCGGGCACACCGACGCGCTCGCCGAGGACGTCGTCCCGGCCGTCGACGCGGGCGCGAGCGTCGCGACGCACCTGTTCAACGGCATGCGCCCGCTGCACCACCGCGAACCCGGTCCCATCGGCGTGCTGCTCGACGACGAACGCGTGACCGTCGAGCTGATCTGCGACCTCGTCCACCTGCACCCGACCGTCGTGCGGCTCGCCGCGCGGCACGCGGGCGCGGGCCGGACCGTGCTCATCACCGACGCCATCGCCGCCGCGGCCGCGGGCGACGGGGTCTACGACATCGGCGGGCTCGAGGTGAACGTGACCGACGGCGTGCCGACGCTCGCGGGCGGCGGCTCGCTCGCGGGCAGCACGCTCACCATGGACGCCGCGTTCCGCAACCTCGTGCAGAGCTGCGGGCTCGGCGTGCTGGACGCGGTCGCGGCCGCCGCCACCCGGCCCGCGGAGTTGCTCGGTCTCGGCAACGTGACCGGCAGGCTCGCCGCGGGGTACGCCGCCGACGTGGTGCTGCTGGACGACGCGCTGCACCCGAAATCCGTCATGCGGCGCGGGGAGTGGGTACCGTCCGTGTCGTGAGCGCTGACGACCCCGAACGCCTCCTCTCCGAAGCCCTGCGCGCACAGGCGACCCGTGCCCCCGCGGACACGTCGCCGGTGGGCTACGGGTTGCTGTCCGGCAGCGAGTTCGCCGGCCTCACCCCGGCGGCGCCGGCGGCCGAGTCGGCGACGACGCGGCTCGCCGAGGTCTCCCGGCAGATCCCCGCGGTGCTCATCCTGCTGTTGTCGCTGGTCCTGGGCCTGGCGGCGGGCGCGGTCGTCGGGCTGCTGACGCTCTTATAAGACACACAGAGTGCACGCGTACCCTTCGTTGGCGTGACGATCGCCGCCGCCACCGTGCACACAATGTCCTTTTTGCCCTCCTGGCTCGACCCGGAGGTCATCCTGCGTGGCATGGGCGGCTGGGCACTCGCCGTGCTGTGCCTGATCATCTTCGCGGAGTGCGGCCTGCTGGTCGGCTTCTTCCTGCCCGGGGACTCGTTGCTGTTCGTGGCGGGCCTGTTCGTGGCGACCGGGGCGATCGCGACACCCCTGTGGCTGGTGTGCGTGCTGGTGACGGTGTGCGCGTTCGTGGGCAACGTGTGCGGTTACTGGATCGGCGCGAAGGCGGGGCCCGCGCTGTTCAGCAAGCCGAACTCCAAGCTGTTCAAGAAGGAGTACGTCGACAAGACGCACGAGTTCTTCGACAAGTACGGCGCGCGGGCCATCGTCATGGCGCGGTTCGTGCCGATCGTGCGGACGTTCATCACCGCGATGGCCGGTGTCGGGCGCATGGACGCGAAGAAGTACTTCACGTACTCCGCGATCGGTGGCGTCGCGTGGGCGGCCGGCCTGACGGTCCTCGGTTACTTCCTCGGTGAGATCCCGTTCGTGGAGAAGAACATCGAGGCGATGCTGATCCTGATCGTGCTGCTCTCGGTCGTCCCGATCATCATCGAGGTGATCAAGGCGCGCCGCGAGAAGAAGCGGCTGCCGGAGGCGAGCGCGGACGCGGCAACGGAGATCATCGAGCGGATCTGACCCGAGACCCGGCCATGAGGCGGCTTGCCGACACCGGCGAGCCGCCTTTTGTCTGCGTCCACCTCGGGCCAACGAAGCCACATCCGAACAGAACGCCCAGCTCAGCTCGCGCGCGCGTTTACCCAACCCCCACCCGATCCCGGGGGCGTCCCGCCGTGCCAGTCTACCAGTGGGGGCCGGGAGTCGCTGAGGATTTGGGTCGGCTGTGGATAACTGGTGCGGCTGTGGACAACTTCGCGGTTCTGTCGGTGCTCGTCGTTACGCTGGAATCCGGGGGCCGGAGGCCGACCGAGGTTGACCAGGTCGGCTAGGTCGGCATTGAGAACATCGAGCCCGGGTTGAAGACGTTGTCCGGGTCCAGGGCCGCCTTGATCGCGCGGTGGGTGCGCATCGCGATCGGGCCGATTTCCTTCTCCAGCCAGTCGCGTTTGATCTTGCCGATGCCGTGTTCGCCCGTGACCGTGCCGCCCAGGGCGAGGCCCACGGCCAGGATGTCGTTGAACGCCACCGTGGCGCGCGCGAACTCGTCCTCCGACGTCGGGTCGTAGACGATCGTCGGGTGCATGTTGCCGTCGCCCGCGTGGCCGACGACCGCGACGCGCAGCCGCACCTCCGCCGCGATTCGTTCGCACGCCGCGATCAGCTCCGCGATGCGGGTCCTCGGGACGCAGACGTCGTCGGTCATCCACGCGCCGTAGACCTCCAGCGCGGTCAGCACCGCCCGGCGCGCGGCCAGCAGCATCTGGCCCTCCGCCAGGTCGAACGTCGAGTGCACCAGGTCGGCGCCGACGTCCTCGCACACCTGCTCGATCGCGCGCAGTTCCTGCCGTGCCGCCTCACCGCCGGAGTCCGACTGGCAGATCAGCAGCGCGGCACAACCGGCACCCGCGCCCAGTTCCGTCTTCAGGTGCGCCTCGACCGCCGCGATCGACGTGGCGTCCATGATCTCCATCAGCGAGGGGACGATGCCCTCGCGCACGATGCGGCTCACCGCCTCGCCCGCGGTCTCCACCGCCGAGAACGCCGCCACCATCGTGCCCGGCGCCTGTGGCAGCGGGCGCAGCGCGAGCGTCGCCTGCGTGATCACGCCGAGCGTGCCTTCGCTGCCGATGAACAGTTTCGTCAGGTCGTAGCCCGCGACGCCCTTCACCGTGCGGCGACCGGTCTTGAGCAGTTCGCCGTCCGCGAGCACCACTTCCAGGCCCAGCACGGAGTCCGTCGTCACGCCGTACTTCACACAGCACAGGCCGCCCGCGTTCGTGGACAGGTTGCCGCCGATCGTGCACCAGTCGTAGCTCGACGGGTCCGGCGGGTAGAACAGCCCGTGCTTCTCCACCGCCCCGCGCAGGTCCAGGTTGACCACCCCCGGCTGCACCACCGCGAGCCGGTTGTCGGCGTCGATCTCGACGATCTCGTTCATCTTGGTCATCGCGAGCACGACGCAGCCCTCGATCGCGTTCGCCGCGCCCGACAGGCCGCTGCCCGCGCCTCTCGGCACGATCGGCACGCCTGCGGCAGCGCATGCGCGGACCACGGCCTGCACCTCCGTCGCGGCCTTCGGCAGCACGACCGCGAGCGGGGCGCCGTGCGGCGCCAGCGGCATCATGTCGCGCCGGTAACTCTCAGTGACGTCGGCGTCAACGAGCACCGCGCCGTCACCCACAGCGGTACGGAGCTCGTCCAGGAGAGTGCTCACACCTCAACCGTAACCGTTTTCGAGGGGAATTCGAGTCCCTCTCGACCAACACTCGACCGACACGAAGAGCGACACCAAACCGAGATCACGGTGTACGACTTTTGATGGTTCGGACCAGTACGTCGATCATTTACAGTGGTTGATACGTCAATGTCGACGGTTCACGGAGGGGCGGGGGTGCGATGACGCGGCCGGCGGTGCCCACGAGCCCGAGCGTGCAGAGCCGGGCGCTGGCACAACTCCTCATGAGCGGGCTTCGACCGATCGGCGACCGGCTGCGGATCACCGCGTGGCCGCACCTGCGGGTCGTGCGCGACATGTTCGACACCGTCGGGCTCGCCCCGATGCCCCGCGGCTCCCGGGTCAGGCCGGTTGCGGACGGTGACGTCCGCGGCCTGTGGATCACTGGCCGCAATACCGATCAGGCGAACGGCGTGGTGCTCTACCTGCACGGCGGCGGCTTCGTGTTCGGCTCGCAGCGCACCCACAAACACCTGGTCGCGGCGCTGTCCGCGGCGACAGGGCGGCCCGCGTTCCTGGTGGACTACCGCCGCGCGCCGGAGCACCCGTTCCCCGCGGCGGCCGACGACGCACTGGCCGGGTACCGCTGGCTGCTGCGCACCGGCCACGCCCCCGAGTCGATCACGGTCATGGGCGACTCCGCGGGTGGTCACCTCGTCGCCGGCCTGCTCGCCGACCTGTCGCGGCGCAGGCTGCCGATGCCTGCCGCGGCGGTCATGTTCTCGCCGTTCCTGGACCTGACCTGCGCGGAGCTGGCCGACCGGGACCGGGTGCGGCGCGACCCGTTCGTGCCGCCGCAGCGGGCGATGGAGTGTGGCCGGACGTACGCGGGCGAGTACGCGCTCACGCACAGCAGGCTGAACGTGCTGAAGGCGAACAAGCGGCGCTGGCCGCCGGTGCTGATCCAGGTCGGCGACACCGAGTGCCTGCTGGGTGACTCGGAACGGATGGCGGAGAGCATCCGGGCCGCGGGCGTCCACTGTGAACTGCAGGTGTGGCCGGGTCAGGTGCACGTCTTCCCGGCGTTCTACCCGCTGCTCCCGGAGGGCAGGACGGCGATCTCCTACGTCGGTGGGTTCGTCCGCGAACTGGCCGCTGACCAGGGCGTGATCGCGACCGCCAGTTGACCGGCCGGTGGAGATCCGGCGAACTCGGGAACGTTCGCGGGATGGCGGCGCACCCGGACACGTAGGCTGCGTGTCGTGAGTGTGGCAACCGGTGTTCTCGAATCCGCCGGACCCGTCATGGTGTGGATCATCGTGCTCGGGTTCGTGTTCACCGAGTGCGCGTTCATCGTCGGTCTGTTCCTGCCCGGCGACTCGCTGCTGTTCGCGGCGGGTGTCGTGCTGGCGGAACACGACGGCGAGTTCCACGCGTGGGCCCTGTCGGCGGCCGCGATGCTGACCGCGGTGATCGGCAACATGGTCGGCTACTACATCGGCCACAAGGCGGGGCACACGATCATCGCGCGACGCGGTGGGCGCGTGCTGAACCTCGAGAACCTCGACAAGGCAAGGGAGTTCCTCGACCGGCGCGGCTTCTGGGCGATCGTGCTGGCGCGGTGGATCCCGTGGATCCGCACGCTCGCGCCGCTGATCGCGGGCGCGGCCAAGATGGACAAGCGCAGGTTCGTGCTGGCCACGACGATCGGCGGGCTGGCGTGGGTGCCGACGCTGGTGCTGCTCGGGTACTACGGTGCCGGGCTGCTGGAGCACATGCCGTGGCTGAAGGCGGTCGCGCTGTGGGGCAGCATCGCGTTCTTCGTGTTCGGGACCGCCTACGGCGTGATCCGCTACCGGCAGGAGATGCACAAGCCGCCGGTGGAAGCCACCGTGACGGCAGGCTCGGTGTCGGACTGACGCCGCTCACCTACGAGGGCGGACAGCTCAGTCTTCGCGGGCCCACAGGACCAGCTGGATGCCGTCCGGGTCGCGCAGGGAGATGACTTCCGTGCCCGGGGCCGTGTGCTCCTCCGTTATCGGGGAGAACGTCACGCCGTGCTCTGTGAGGCGGTCGGTCCACTCGCGGAGGCAGGTGCGGTTCGGCACGGAGAAGGTCAGGTGGTCGAGGCCTGGCCTGCGCTCGTCGAACAGGGAGTACTCGGACACCGGGTGCTGTACGAGCGTGAGCGTGATGCCGAACCCCGGGCCGCGCAGGAAAGCCTTGCGCATCCCGGTCGGGTGGTCGTCATCGCAGCCGATTGACTCGAACCCCAGCACCCGCTCGTACCACGGGACACTGCGATCCACGTCGGTGACGGTCAGGGCGACGTGGTGAACACCGGTCAACGTGGGCATCAGAGTCCTTCCCGACCCAAGCGGAGGCGGGCCGACTCCGCCATACTGCCGCAGGGGTCCGGCAAAACCCGCGCCGTTATCGGATCTTCTGCAGGCCGATATCCGGTCAGTAGCCGCCGCTGATCGGCAGAGTGGCACCCGTCACGAACGACGCGGCGTCGGACAGCAGCCACACGACGCCTTCCGCGATTTCCGACGGTTCCCCCGCGCGTTTCATCGGAATCATGGGCGCCCGCTCGGCGGGCCGGTTCGGGAGACCGGCCGCCGCGTGCAGGTCTGTGTGGACCAGGCCAGGCGCCACCGCGTTCACCCGCACGCCTTCGGCCGCCACCTCCTGCGCGAGACCGTAGGTCATGGACTCCACCGCCGCCTTGCTCGCCGCGTAGTGGACCCACTCGCCGGGGGACCCCCGGCCCGCGGCCGTCGACGACACGTTCACGATCGCGCCGCCGCTCCCGCCGTGGCGGGTCGACAGCCGTCGCACCGCCTCCCGGTTGCACAGGAACACCCCCATCACGTTCACGTCCAGCACGCGCCGCACCGTGGCCGCGTCCTGCTCGTCCAGTCGCCCAGGGGTGTTACCCGTGATGCCCGCGTTGCACACCACGCCGGCCAGTGGACCCAGCGTCGCCGCCGAGTCGAACAGCCGCCGCACGTCGGCCTCGTCGGCGACGTCGCCCGCGACCGCAAGCGCTTGCGCGCCCACTGCCTCGCAGGATGCGACCACGCCGCGCGCCGCGTCGTGGTCGCCCGCGTAGCCGATCGCCACGGCGTACCCGCGCTGGGCGAGCTGCCGGGCCACTGCCGCTCCGATGCCCCGGCTCCCGCCGGTCACGATCACTACAGACACGCGGGAAACCTATCCGGCGGACCGCTCCAGCAGTGCCGCGGCTTCCAGCACCATCCACCCCGACAGCTGTACGGACAGGTCCCGTTCCACCCGCCGGTGCCCGGCCGCCCTCGGCACCTGCGCCGGCTGCGCCCACTCCGGACCGAACAGCGGTCCCGACCGTGCCAGTGCCCGGTTCCGCCACGCCGCCAGCGCCGAGCCGAGGACCAGGTCACGCGCGGTCGCCGTGGCCGGGGACGGGGGCAGCCGCAGCACCGCCTGTGCGAGGTACCTGGCGAGGATGCCCGCGAACAGGCCGCCGTCCCCGCCACCACGCCCGCGCAGCACGTTGTCGTCGTTGAGGTGCGTGGCCACCGCGCGGATCGTCTGCTCGGCCCGCTCCACCCACACGCCCGACGTGTCGCCGTCGGCCAGCTCGACGCACGCGCCGATGTACACGCCCTGGCAGTAGGTGTAGATGACCCGGACGATGTCCTTGATCGACCCGTCCGGCTCCACGTACACGCCGTCCCACAGCAGGCCGGTGGCCGGGTCGACCAGCACCTGCGACATCCACTCCGTCATGGACCGCGCGCGCTGGCGGTCCGCGCGCTGGCCGCCGCGGGTCGCCCAGCGGGTGAACAGGATCGCGGCGGGGCCGTTCGCGGGGACGTTCTTGAACATGTCCTTGCGCCGCCACCAGATGCCGCCGCCACCGTGGTCGGTCCACCCGGCCCGCAGCTGCGCGGCGATGGCGGTCATGGCCTTGGTGATCGGCACGTCCTCGCAGTCGCGCGCACGCATGAGCGCGAGGCCGAGCCATGCGATGTCGTCGTAGTAGTCGTTGGTCCAGGTGCCGAGGTTGCGCAGGCGCACGCCGCGGACGAGCCTGCGGATGGTGGCGGCGCGGGCGGCGTTCGGCTGCCGTTCCTGCGCGTCGACGAGGCAGTCCAGCAGGTGCGCCTGCCACCAGTAGTTCCAGTGGCCGTGCAGGCGGTTGCCGATCGACTGCGGCCAGCCCGCGACACCCAGCCGGGTGCCGGGCAGCGCCCACACCCGCCGCAGGTGCCGGGCCAGAACGGCACGTTCCGCGACGGCCGACCGCGCCCCCCAGAGAGATGGCGAGCCTTCGGTTGTGCCGTCCGCATAGCCGGCCCGTTGCGTCACCTCTACATCGTGAGTGCTGAATCGGTTCCGATGTTTCCGCCAGGAGGGTGATGTCACCGTCCTGTGTCACAGTGGGCCATGACCACCACGCCGGTGACGTGTCCTCTGTGCGAAGCGACCTGCGGGCTGGCGGTGACGATCGAGGACAGCCGTGTCACGGGTGTGCGCGGCGACGACGCCGACGTGTTCTCCCACGGGTTCATCTGCCCCAAGGGCGCGTCGCTCGGTGCGCTGCACCACGACCCGGACCGGTTGCGCAGGCCGCTGGTGCGGCGCGACGGCGAGCTGGTCGAGACCACCTGGGACGAGGCGTTCGCGGAGATCGAGCGCAGGCTGCCGTCGATCATGGCGGAGCACGGGCGGGACGCGGTCGCGGTGTACGCGGGCAACCCGTCGGTGCACAACACGCCGACCTCGCTGTACGGCCCGGCGTTCTACAAGGCGCTCGGCACGAAGAACTTCTACACCGCGGGCACCGTCGACCAGGTGCCCAAGCACTTCTCGGTCGGCCACATGTTCGGCGGCGGGTTCACGATCCCGGTGCCGGACCTGGACCGCACGGACCACCTGCTGATGCTGGGCGCGAACCCGCTCGTCTCCAACGGCAGCCTGATGACCGCGCCCGACGTGCGCGGCAAGCTGCGTGCGCTGCGCGAGCGCGGCGGCAAGCTCGTGGTGGTCGACCCGAAGCGGTCCAGGACCGCCGAGCTGGCCGACGAGCACCACGCGATCCGCCCCGGCACCGACGCGCTGCTGCTGTTCGCGCTGGTCAACGAGCTGTTCACGATGTCGCTGGTGAACACGCGGGACCTGCCGGTCAACGGTCTCGACGAGGTGCGGGCACTGGCCGCGCCGTTCACGCCCGAGACCGTCGCCGCGCACACGGACCTCGCCGCCGACGACATCCGCCGCATGGCGCACGAGCTGGCGGCGGCCGGACGGGCCGTCGTGTACGGCCGGATCGGCACCACGACGCAGGCGTTCGGCACGCTCGCGAGCTGGCTGATCGACGTGCTGAACGTGCTGACCGGCAACCTGGACCGCGAGGGCGGCGCGATGTTCCCGCTCGCGGCCGCGGGCCAGGCCAACGCGCGGCCGTCCAAGCGGCGCGGCTTCCAGACCGGCCGGTGGCACAGCCGGGTGCGCGGCCTGCCCGAGGTGGTCGGCGAGCTGCCGGTGGCGACGCTGGCCGACGAGATCCTGACGCCCGGCGATGGCCAGGTGCGGGCACTGATCACGGTGTGCGGCAACCCGTGCCTGTCCACCCCCAACGCGGGCAGGCTCACGGAAGCGTTGGGGCACCTGGACTTCATGGTGTCGGTCGACGTGTACCTGAACGAGACGAGCAAGCACGCGGACGTGGTCCTGCCGGGGCCGACACCGCTCGAACGCCCGCACTACGACCTGGCGCTGTACCAGCTGGCGGTCCGCAACGTCGCGAACTGGACCCCGGCCACGCTGCCGGCCGACGTGCCGCAGGAGTGGGAGACGCTGCTGCGCCTCACCGGCATCGTCACGGGCATGGGCGCGGCCGCGGACCTGGACGCGCTGGACGACTTCGTCGCGGGCGAGATGGCCAAGCGCTTCGACGTCGCGATCGGCGAGCGGCGCGGTCCGGAGCGGCTGATCGACATCATGCTGCGCGGCGGCCCCTACGAGCTGACGCTCGCCGACCTCGAGGCCGCGCCGCACGGTGTGGACCTCGGCCCGCTCAAGCCGCGGATCCCGGACGTGCTCCGCACGCCGTCCGGCCGGATCGAGCTGGCGCCGGCCGCGATCACGACCGACGTGCCTCGGCTGGCGGCGGTGCTGGAGACACCGGTGAACGGCCAGCTGCTGCTGATCGGGCGCAGGCAGCTGTCGTCCAACAACTCGTGGATGCACAACCTGGAACCGTTGGTGCGCGGGAAGAACCGCTGCACCGCGCAGCTCAACCCCGCGGACGCGGCCAGGCTGGGCCTCGTCGACGGTGGCACGGCCGTGGTCCGGTCCCGCGCCGGGAAGATCGAGATCCCGGTGGAGGTCACGGACGCGATCCGGGCGGGCGTCGTGAGCATCCCGCACGGCTGGGGCCACGACGTGGACGGCACCCGCACCGCGGTCGCGACGGCGCACGCGGGCGTGAACACGAACGTCCTGGCCGACGACCAGCTCCTGGACGCACTGTCCGGCACCGCCGCGCTGAACGGCATCCCCGTCGAGGTCGAACCCGCCCGGTGAATCAATCTGAATCAGCCGTTGACGATGCACGTGCACGCCTGGTCTAATTCGCATCATCACGCATCACCTTGGATCATCCCGCTGCACGGATGACGGGAGGGTTCACGAGCATGGACACCCCGGACGGGTCGGGACGGCATCAGCTGGCGGCGGAACTGCGGCGCCTGCGCGACCTGGCCGGGGTGTCCGGCCGCGAGCTGGCACAGCGCGTCGGCATCAGCCAGTCCAAGGTGTCGCGGATCGAGTCGGGCGCGGTCGTCCCGTCCCTCCCGGAAGTCACCGCATGGGGAAAGGAGCTGGGCGTGTCCGTCGAGACGCAGGAGCGGCTGACCGCCTTGACCGGGACGGCCTACGACGAGATACACCCGTGGCAGGAAGCTCTGCGACGGCGCGGCAACTTACAGAACACCGTGCAGGACCTGGAGACGACCGCGGCCAGGACCTACACGTTCCAGCCCGCGCTGGTGCCAGGGCTGCTGCAGACCGCGGAGTACGCCCGCCGCGTCATCGCCATGTTCCACCAGCAGTACGGCGGCTCGGACCCCGCCGCCGAGGTCGCGGGCAGGCTGCACCGCCAGCTCGCGCTGTACGAAGAGCACCGGCAGTTCGACTTCCTGATCACCGAGACCGCGCTGAGATGGCGACCCGGACCCGTCGCCCTGCAACTGGCACAGCTCGACCGGATCGACTCGGTCAGCACGCTCGACAACGTCACCGTGGGCCTGGTCCCGCTTGACGTCGAGGCCACCACGCTCACGACGCACAACTTCGTGATCTACGAAGGCGAGGACGGCGCGGACGCGACGGTCACGGTCGAGACGATCCACGCGGACATGGCGGTCGACAGTGCGGAACACGTGGATCTCTACCGTTCCCGCTGGTCTCTGCTCCGGCGGTCGGCGCTGTGCGGTGACGAAGCGCGGGAGTTCCTGCGCTTCGTCGCGGCCGACCTCCGCACCCGTTCCGCCACGTAGGACGGTGCGCTATGGCGCCATTCCCGGCCCCATCGCGCCGGCGAAGGCGTCCCAGCCACCGCGCGTGAAGAACAGCAGCGGTCCGTCGGGGTCCTTGGAGTCCCGTACTCCAACTACTCCGGCGTTGGCCACCTCCACGCAGTTGCCGCCCTCGCTGAAGGTGCTCTTCACGAAGGTGACGTGCGCCCGGATCCATTTCTCCATGGGGCCGCTCATGACTGGGTGCATGGGTCCATGGAAACCCGAAGGCAGAAGATGACGAAAGTATCCGACATTTTTTCGCCCGAAACTGTCATGTTTCACTTGCACGGCATCGTGGGGGCCACCGCGGCGGGGACGCCCGTCGACCTGGGCCCGGAGCTGGAACGGCGGATGCTCGTGCCGTTGCTGCTGGCCAAGGGGAAGGCGGTCTCCCGCCTCGAGCTGACCGACTGGATGTGGGACGAAGCGCCGGAGGACGCACCGGACGAGATCGAGGAGCACCTGACCGGTCTGCGCCGCCGGCTCGCGGCCCTGCGTTTCCGGCAGACGATGGTCAACCGCGACCAGGTCTGCCGCCTCACCATCGCACCGGAACAGGTCGACGCGCACCGCCTGACCTCGGCCGTCACCGAGGCCGACCGGCTCGACGACCGGACCGCGGCCGCCCGGCTGCGCGAGGTACTCGACCTGTGCGCCGGGGTACCGCTGGCCGGGTTGTCCGGGCGGCGCATCGCCCGCTGCCGCCACGCCCTCCTCGAGGAACGCCGGAACGCGGAGATCGCGTTGATCCGCACCGAGTCCCGCCTCGGCCGCGCCGAGGAGCACGTCCCGGACCTCGTGCGGCTGTCGCACGAGCGGCTGGCGGACACCGAGGTGGTCGGGCTCGCCGTGGCCACGCTGCACCGCACGGGCAGGCTGGCCGAGGCCGCCGCGCTGTACGACCGCCATCGCGAGCACCTGATCGAGCTGGGCATGTCGATGCGGAAGCTGCTGCCGGACCCCAGGGTGGAGAGCCACTAATGCGTGTCCCCTGGATCTTTGTGCGAAGTCTGTGGCTGATCAGCAGGTACCCCAGGGGAACGTGACGGCACTCAGCCACCAACCGCCTGCGGTCCGCAGGCGTCGCTGGGTCGGGACCGACACTGTCAAGGCCGGGGAGGCGGAACAGTCCCCTGGTGGCCGGCCGCGCCGAGGGGGTGGCCGGCTACCAGGCCCGGTCCAGGTCCGCGTGGTCGCGGATCCACGCGTGCATGACGATGCCTGCCGCCACGCCCGCGTTGATGGAGCGGGTCGAGCCGAACTGCGCGATCGACACGACCTGGGTGGCCTGCTTGCGTGCGTCGTCGGACAGGCCAGGGCCTTCCTGCCCGAACACGAGGACGCACCGCCTCGGCAGCGTCACCGTCTCCAGCCGGGCCGCGCCCGGGGTGTTGTCGACCGCCACCACCGCGAGGCCGTCCTCGGTCGCGAAGTCCAGCAGGGAAGCCATGTCCGGGTGGTGGTGCACGTGCTGGTACCGGTCGGTGACCATGGCACCGCGCCGGTTCCAGCGGCGGCGGCCGACGATGTGGACCGCGCTGGCCGCGAACGCGTTGGCGGTGCGGACGACCGTGCCGATGTTGTGGTCGTGCCGGAAGTTCTCGATGGCGACGTGGAAGTCGTGGCGGCGGGTGTCGAGGTCGGCGACCACGGCGTCGCGGCGCCAGTAGCGGTAGTGGTCGACCACGTTGCGGCGGTCGCCGTCGGTCAGCAGCGCCGGGTCGTAACGGTCGTCGGCGGGCCAGTCACCCGGCCACGGTCCTACGCCGACGGGCTCGCCGAACTCCCACTCTGTTGGACCGGACTCGTCCGCCACCGCTTCCACACTCCCACGTACGACACGACCAGCAGCACGACCGCGCCCACCGCGACGACCGGCAGGAGCGGACGGGGGATGATCGAGTCGTAGATGTAGTACTCGTTGAAACCACCCGGCAGCGGGCCGAGGCCCTGCATGCCGCGGAACCAGTCTTCCAGGGCGGTCAGCGGGCACGGAAGCGGCAGCACGTTGACGATGACACCCCATGCCGCGAAGAAGACGTGCACGTAGATCGATCTTCGCCAGCGCCAGGCCAGGAACCCGCCCAAGCCGATGTACAGCAGCGCGAGGAAATGCACCACCATCGTGACATCGGCGAGTAATTCGGCCATACCGCCACGCTACCGAAAAATCAAGCCTCCGGTGGCCGGCCTTCCGGTGGCTGCGCTGCTGGTGGCGGCTGGTGCGCGCCCAGCGCGGGCTGCCCGAGCGGCGGGGTCGGCGCTGCCGGACCCGTCAACGAGTCGAACGCGCCCCTGAGCGACGGCGCCGCCCGCACGTTCGGGTCGTCGACCTCGTAGTACTCCTTCTTCTGGAACTTGCCGAAGTTCGCGACCATACTCGACGGGAACGTGTCGAACCGCGTGTTGAAGGCACGCACGTTGCCGTTGTAGAACCGGCGGCCGGCGGCGACCCGGTCCTCGGTCTCGACCATCTGCTGCTGCAGCTCGAGGAAGTTCTGGTTCGACTTCAGGTTCGGGTACTGCTCCGCCACCGCGAAGAAGTTCGACAGCGCGCCGTTCAGCGCCTGCTCGGCCTGCCCCTGGGCGGCCGGGCCCGCACCGTGCGCGGCGACCGCCTGCGTGCGGGCCTGCACGACCTGGGTCAGCGTCTGCTGCTCGAACTGGGCGGACGCCTTGGTGACCTCGACGAGGTTGCCGATCAGGTCGTGTCTGCGCTGCAGCTCCACGTCGATCTGGCGCCAGGACTCCTCGATGGTGTTCCGCTGCCGCGCGAACTTGTTGTACATCGAGATGAAGGCGACGACGGTGATCACGATGATCGCCACCACTACCAGCAGGATGATGAAGACTGCGGTCACGCGGGTGAGGCTATACCGCGAAGGGCCGCCTCGCGGTGTGTCTCACAAACCCAGGTCCTCGAGGTTCAGCAGGTAGCGGTACGGGAGACCCCGTGCCTCGATGGCCTCACGGGCCCCGGTGTCGCGGTCGACGACGGTGGCGACGCCGACGACCCGCGCCCCGGCTTCCGCCAGCGCGTCGACCGCGGTCAGCACGCTGCCGCCGGTGGTCGAGGTGTCCTCGACGGCCAGCACCGGCTGCCCGGCGACCTCGATGCCCTCGATGCGCCGCTGCATGCCGTGCGCCTTGCTCTCCTTGCGGACCACGAACACGTCCAGCACCTCACCGGCGGCCGCCGCGGCGTGCATCATCGCGCCTGCGACCGGGTCGGCGCCGAGGGTGAGACCGCCCGCGGCGACGTAGTCCCAGTCGGCGGTGAGCTGGCGCAGCAGACGCCCGATGAGCGGGGCCGCCGCGTGGTGCAGCGTCGCGCGGCGGAGGTCGACGTAGTAGTCGGCCTCCTTGCCGGAGGCGAGCGTCACGCGCCCGTGTACCACGGAGAGCTCGGTGACGAGGCGGGCGAGCTCGCCCTTTGCTGAGAGGTCAACGGTTCGCACGGGTCCACACTGTCTCATGACGTGGGGCGATGGCGGCGGCGGCGCGCCAGAAGTCACACCCGGTGGCTCGGCTGCACGAGGTAGCCGGGCAGCTCGTTGCCCCACCGGCCGTCCGGCGGTACGTCCACCGGCGCGCCGACGTGGTAGGTCAGCACGTCGTCCGGCAGGGCCTCGATCAGGTCGCACGCCAGCTCGGTGATCGAGTCCGCCAGCGCCTGGTCGCGGAGCTCACCGACGGCCGAGACCCAGATCCCGCCACGCTTGATGGTCTCCGGCACGCCGTCGTCCTCGGGCGTCAGCGGCTCGGACTGGAAGATCACGCACGCCGACCGCGTCGCCGGACGGTCCAGCAGGAGGTCGGTGAAGTCGCGGGTCAGCACCTTGAGCGCGAAGTCCGGGCGCGGGGTGCCGCACAGGTAGACCGCGTCGAACCGTGGGTCGCCGGAGGTCACACCGTCGTCGAACCTCGGCTGCCTGCCCCGCTCGCTCGCGATCCGCCTGGCCGCGATCATCAGAACCGGCCAGATCGTGGGCACCGAGATCTTCACGGAGACCGCGGTCTCGGTGATGCCCCACAGCTTGCGCGGGTGCTCGTAGCGTTCGACCTCGTGACCGCGGTGCGTGAGGTGCTGCATCAGGTGCAGCGTGCCGACCGGGGTCGGCCCGAGGTCGTCGATCTCGCTGATCCTCGGCGACGGTGTGGCGGGGTACCCGGCGGTGTGGACGAAGCCGGGGATCATGCCGAAGAGCGTGGCCGCGAAGTCCCGCAGCTCGCCCAGTCGCATGGCGCCGTCCAGCGGCCCGTCCCGCCACACGGCGAGGGTGTTGCCGCCGAGCCGTAGCGAGAAGCCCTGGTTGGCGAGGAGCCACTCCATCACGCGCGGGTTGAGGACGTCGTAGCTGAACCGGTCGTGCGCGCCATCGACGCGGAAGGCGGCGTTGAACTCCTCGCTCTCCAGCAGCAGGTCGCGGCCGAGCCCGGATTCCTTGCGCACCACCAGTTCCGGCACCGGCGCGGGTAGTTCCAGGACGGCGGCGGAGCAGATGCCGCTGCGCAGCCCGTCCGGTCCGCCCCCGACGCGGAACCAGCTGAACTGGACGATCAGCCCCGGCCTGCCCGCGATCGGGCCGGAGAGGACGTCGTGCAGCTCCTGGCTGGAGCCGCGGTCGAACGGTGCGCCGGGCAGGTGCGCCAGCAGTTCAGGGGTGCCCGCGGTGTAGCGGTACCCGTTGCGCCCGGCCCACCAGCTGACGGTCCGCCGGTCCTCCTTGCCGGTGGTGCGGAACCACATGACCACGAGCAGTGCCGCGGCCACGCCCCCGACGATCCACCAGATCATCCGAACCCGCGCTCGTCCTGCTTGAGCGCGGTGTCCACGGTCAGCGCGGAGGCCACGACCATGCTGGCGAGCGGTTCCCGCAGCGGCCGGTGGATCTGCACGACGTAGTTGTCGGCGGTGGTGAACATGGTCTTGGCGAAGCCTTCGAACGTCTTCGTGATGCGGGCGACCTCACCGCCGG
This sequence comes from Actinophytocola algeriensis, assembly GCF_014203735.1. Taxonomy (GTDB): domain Bacteria; phylum Actinomycetota; class Actinomycetes; order Mycobacteriales; family Pseudonocardiaceae; genus Actinophytocola; species Actinophytocola algeriensis. The sequence goes on from NZ_JACHJQ010000003.1 coordinate 294,186, forward strand.
TGTGATCGGTGACGGAGAAGTTCCACGCCCGCCAGTTCTCGGCCTGGATCCCGCCCACCTGCTGCTCGTTGACGAGGAATGAGAACCGGATCTTGCCGAACACGTTGTCCTGCACGATCTGCCCGATCTCGTTGCCGTCCGGCCGCTGCACGATGATCCGGGACTTGAACACCTTGGCAGGCCGCGTCAGCATCAGCACCGGCTGGTGGTCGATGTCCCGCACTTCCAGGCGGTGCGTGAGGAACTGGTCGTAGCTGGTGAAGAACCGGACCGCTTTCTTGAACGCGTTCTGCCCGACCTGGGCCACCGACCCGATCTGCTTGCCGTGCTGGTCGAAGACGGCGTACTCGTTGGCCATCTCGATGAGCTTGACCTTCTGGTTGACCACGAGCACGGGTTCGGTGAAGAGGGTGCCGCCGCCGTACCCGGCCTGGCCCACACCGGCGGCGCGGGTCTGCTCCCGGATCTTGTCCGGATCGGGGCCGCGCCCGACCTGCACCTCCCAGGGGGAGGCGTCGCTCCGGGGGGCCTTCTGCTGTGTGTGCTGCGTCCACTGAGCGCCGTCCCACCAGCGAAGAACGGTGGAGCCAGGCTGCTCCGGGTACCAACCGGGCGGCTGCGTCATGGGGGCAGCTTGTCACCGCGAGCCGCGCCCCGCAGCCGTTGTCCGAATACTCCGGTCCAGGGTGGCTCACGGCGGTACGCTCGTTACGGAGCGCAGCCAGGGGAGGTCGGGTGGCGGGGGAACTGCACAAGGGCGAAGGCCTGCGCGAGATCGCGAACGCGGCACAGGCGCGGGGAAGCTTCAGCTTCGACCCGGACGAGCTGCGGTCGCTGATCCGCAAGTGGCAGGACCTGGCCGACAGCTACGCCGACTCGATCAGCCAAGCGGAACGCATGGCGCTCATCAAACCTCCTGGCCACGACTTCGCGAGCGAAGCCCATGCATCCGCCGCGAACGGTTCTGGTGCTTCGTACCTCGCGTACCTCACGCACAACGCCCGATACTGCGATGAGCAAGCACACCTGTTCCAGGCTGCGTTGAACGACTACCTGGGGGTCGAAGACACCAACGCGACCGAGTTCGACAAGAATGACCGGAAGGTTTGAGAGTTGCGTCCACGTTCGTTCCACCTGCTGATCGGCACGACAGCCTTGGCCTTCCTGGCCGGCTGCACATCGCCAACAGGTGGTCAGGCGACTCCCGCGCCTGCGGTTACCCCGGACACGAGCTCGGAGTCGACGACTCCTTCAGACGAACCGGATTCTGACGAGTTGCCGACCGACGGCGCCCCCAAGGTCAACGATCCCCTTGAGACTACGAAGTTCCAGGAAAACCCCTGTCTGACGCTTACCTCGGACCAGTCTGAGGGCATCTTCGGCATCAGCCCATCGGGGCAGGGTTATACCGACACACTGGGCAACGGGTGCAAGTGGAAGAACGAGGAGTCTCGGGCGCAGGCCGATGTGGTTTTCCTCGACAAGAACCCACGCGGGTTGAGCGCGGAGTACGCGGTCAACGAAGACGGCCGGTGGGTGCTCTTCGAAGAACTCACGGTCGCGGGCTACCCAGCCGTCATACGGGGCCAAGTCGACCGTCGGCCAGACGGCATCTGCACCGTCGTCGTCGGTGCCAGTGACGAGCTCTCGTACGAGGTCGTGGTGCAGCAGTCCAGCGACAGGGTCGGTACCACAGATCCGTGTGTGGTGGCGGCGGACGTGGCCGGTGAGACCGTGAAGACCATCAAGGCCGGTTAGGTCACGGCTTCCACACGAAGGACGGGACCCGGTCCACGACGTCGCACAGGTAGTTCAGCAGGGCGTCCACATTGGACACCTCGATCTTGCACTGGTCCCACGTGACCAGGTCGCCGCGTTCGAAGCGGAACGGCGTCGACAGCGCGCGCTGATCAGCCAGCATCCACTCCATCATGCGCGGGTGCAGGACGTCGTAGGCGAACCTGTCGTTTTCCGTGGTGATGTGGAACGTCTTGTTGAAGTCCTCGCTTTCCAGCTGCAGGTCGCGCACCCCAACCAGGCCCAACAGCTTGCGGCCCAGGCCTTCCCGGTTCACCTGCAGCGTCGGCTTCGGCGCGGGGAGTCCCAGTGAGACGACCGTGTAGTGGTACGTCTCGGTCCTGCGGTCGTCGCCGCTCCCGTGAGTCTCCTTGTACGAGTACTCGAAGGCCAGCATCGGGCGATCCCTGAAGGTCCCCGTCAGCACGTGCCGGGCGTCGCGGCCGTGGCCGTCGCCGAACGGGGTGCCCAGGAAGCGGTTCGCCAGGCCCCTGTCACGTTCTGTGTAGCGCCAGCCTCGTTCGGACGCCAGTGCCGTGAAGGCCGCTACCTTCTTCTTGTGCGCCTGGTACTGGAAGTACAGCACCAGGCCGACGACCACCACAGCGGCGATGATCAGCAGCGTTGTGTTCACAGCACGACAACGTACGGGACCTCCCCAGGCCCGCGAGCCGGTTCCGGGAAAGTCAGGTGCGGTCCCTGCCTGCGGTGACACGGGTTTCGAGGCGGCGCAGCAGGGCGCGCGGAAGCAGGCGGGGCACCGCCAGCAGCGCCTTGTACACCGGGCCGGGCACCGAACGCGGGCGTCCCTTGCGCAGGTCGCGCAGGCAGTCGGCCACCACGCGGTCCGCGTTGAGCCACAGTGAGTCGGGCAGCGCCTTCATGTCGTCGCCCGCCCGGGCGTGGAACTCCGTCTTCGTGAAACCCGGGCACAGGGCCAGCACGCGCACGCCGGTGCCCGCGAGGTTCGCCGCCATGCCCTCCGAGAACGTGGTCACCCACGCCTTCGTCGCCGCGTAAGTGGGGCCCGTCGCCGGGAAGAAGCCCGCCACGCTCGACACGTTCACCACCGCGCCGCTGCCCCGCGACAGCATGCCCGGCAGTGCGGCGCGGGTCAGCCGCAGCACACTGGCAACGTTCACGTCCAGCTGGGCCTGCAGGTGGTCGACGTCCGTCGTGGCGAACGCGCCCCTGGTGCCGAAGCCCGCGTTGTTGACCAGCAGGTCGATCGGCTCACCGGTCAGCAGCCGCTCCTCGACGCGCTTGCGGGCCCTGCCGACCGACAGGTCCGCGGCCATCGGGGTGACCGCGACGCCGTACTGGTCGGAGAGCGAGCTTGCGACTTCCTTCAGCCGTTCCTTGGTGCGGGCGACGATGACCAGGTCGTAGCCCTCCGCAGCGAGCTTCCTGGCGAAGGCGGCACCGATCCCGGCGGTGGCCCCCGTTACGAGCGCTGTTGGCATGTGTCCAACGTTAGTCGGGGCGTTCTCCGTGCCGACCGGTCGGATGCTCGTGCTCACCGACCGGGTCGACCTCGGCGTCGAAGGGGTCGATGACGTCCGCGATCTCGCCGACGCCGCGCAGCAGCCGCTCCAGCCTGGACGGGGACGCGTGCGGGGCGACGCTCGCCAGCACCCAGCCCTCCTCGATCCACGCCACCGGGATGTCCGCGCCGATCTCCTCCGTCGCGTCCACGAGGTCCGGGGTGATCAGGCCGCGGGCGGCGGTGATGTCCGAGACGAACGCGTAGCGCTGGCCGACCGGCCCGAGCAGCTCGGGCATCGTGTCGCGCTGGAACGGTGCGCTCGGCAGCCACAGCTCGACCACCGCGGGCAGCACGCGCCTGCACTGCACGGCCGCGATCACCGCCACGACCCTGCCGCCGACGTCCAGGTCGAACACGTACACCTTGCGCCTGCCGTCGGCGGTGAACGTGGACCCGGCGACCACGTCGTGTGCGACGCCGCCGCCGTGGAACGCGATGGCGCCACCGGTCCACTGCGTCGGCAGCAGGTGGTCGGTTTCCGCGAACTGCCAGCCACGCAGCGCCGCCCAGCGGCGGCGTTCCCGGTTTCGCGAGGTCAGGCGGGCGCGGTCACGCAGCAACAGCGCGGCGCCGGCCAGCCCGGCGACCACCGCCACGACGAACCACACCCATGCCGGTATGCCCACCCGGCAAAGAGTAGCCGTCCTGGCGCCGGAGCAAAGATCACAGGTCGCTCTGGCGCGGCGGCCGCCTGTTTCTCTATAGTGCTAGTTAGCTAGATAAATGGAGGAAGTCGTGATCGAGTTTCACCTGGACGGCAGGTCCGGCCTGTCGCCCTACCAACAGGTGGTCCAGCAGGTGCGGCACGCGCTCCGGCTGGGCCTGCTCCGCGAAGGCGACCAGCTGCCGAAGGTCAAGGACGTGGTCGCGACGCTCGCGATCAACCCGAACACGGTGCTCAAGGCCTACCGGGAGCTGGAGCACGACGGGCTCGTCGCGGCGCGGCCCGGGGTCGGCACGTTCGTGACGGCGACGCTCGCCGACAACACGCTCGCCGCCCACGGCCCGCTGCGCCAGGACCTGCGGCGCTGGCTCGGCAAGGCACGCAAGGCCGGTCTCGACGACGAGAGCATCGAGGCGCTGTTCATGTCCACGTTTCGCAACGCCGCGAGAGAGGACATAGCGTGACCGTCTTGCGGGCCGAGGGACTGGGCAAGAAGTACAAGCGCCGCTGGGCGCTGGCCGGCTGCTCGATCGACATCGAGGCGGGTCACGTGACCGGTCTCGTCGGCCCGAACGGCGCTGGCAAGTCGACGTTGCTGAACCTCGCCGCGGGCATGCTCGAACCGACCACCGGCACCATCGAGGTCTGCGGCGGCGTGCCGGGCAGCGGCCCGGACCAGCTCGCGAAGGTCGGCTACGTCGCGCAGAGCACGCCGGTCTACACGGCTCTGACCGTCGAGGAGCACCTGCGGCTCGGCGCCCACCTCAACCCGGGATGGGACGAGAAGCTGGCGCAGCGGCGCGTGGAACGGATCGGGCTCGACCCGAAGCAGCAGGCCGGGAAGCTCTCCGGCGGTCAGCGGGCACAGCTCGCGCTCACGCTCGGCATCGCGAAGCGCCCCGAGCTGCTGCTGCTCGACGAGCCGGTCGCGGCGCTCGACCCGCTCGCCCGCCGCGAGTTCCTGTCCGACCTCATGGAGTCGGTCGCCGAGCACGGCGTGTCGGTCGTCCTGTCGTCGCACCTGGTCGCCGACCTGGAACGGGTGTGCGACCACATGATCGTGCTCGTCGACTCGCAGGTGCGGATCATCGGCGACGTCGAGGACCTGCGCGCCACGCACCACCGGCTGAGCGGCCCGCGCCGCGACCTCGACACTCTGCCGTCGGACCAGCAGGTGATCTCCGCGAGCCACACCGACCGCCAGACCACGGTCGTCGTCCGCACCGACGGGCCGATCCTCGACCCCTCGTGGACGGTCGGGCAGCTCACCCTGGAGGACCTGGTCCTCGAGTACATGAGCAACCCGGTCACCGCCCGCCCCGCACTGGAGGTCCTGCGATGACCTGGCTGACCTGGCGCCAGTTCCGCGTCCCGGCGGCGACGGTGTACGCCGCGATCGTGGCGATCCTCGTGGTGCTCGCGATCACCGGCACGGACCTGCCGGGCCGCACCGACTACTCCGACCAGGAAGTCCTGTACGGCGCCACGATCCTCGTGCTGTACCTGCTCCCCGCGGTCATCGGCGTCTTCTGGGGCGTGCCGCTGGTGACGCGCGAGCTGGAGACCGGCACGCACAACGTCGTCTGGAACCAGAGCATCACCCGCAAACGCTGGCTCACCACCAAGATGGGCATCGGCGCGCTGGCCGCGATGGCCGCGGCGGCGCTGCTGAGCACGGCGGTCAGCTGGTGGGCCGGCCCCATCGACGCCATGGCGGTCGCGGACCCCGGCAGCTCCGAGCTGACCCGCATGGCACCGGTCGTGTTCGCCGCACGCGGGATCGTCCCGATCGGTTACGCCGCCTTCGCGTTCGTGCTCGGGGTCGCGGTGGGGATCCTGTTGCGCAGGACCGTGGCCGCGATGGCCGTCACGCTCGCGGTCTTCGCCGCCGTGATCATCGCGGTCCCGTTCCTGGTGCGGCCGTACGTGCTGCCCGCGGCCGTGGACACCGTGCCGATCACGGAGTCGAGCATCCACCAGATCATCGGGAACGAGTCGGGGGTCATCGAGCGGATCACCGTGTCCCAGCCCGCGGGCGCGTGGATGCTGGACAACGAGACGGTCGACGCGGCAGGCACCGTGGTGTCCCCACTTCCGGACGCCGTGCAGGACTGTGTTCCGAGGCCGGACCGGGACGCGGGCCCGCCCAACCACCAGACCATCACCCAGTGCCTCGCACAGCTGAGCGACATGGGTTACACGCAGCGCGTCACCTACCAGCCTGCCAGCCGTTTCTGGGCACTGCAGTGGATCGAACTGGGGTTCTTCCTCGTGCTCTCCGGGCTGTTGACGTGGTTCTGCTTCCGCCGTATCCGGCATGTCTGAGGGGGATTCATGCGTACCGTCGCCGTACTCACCGCACTGGCACTCGCGCTCGCCCTGCCCGCCGCACCCGCCGCCGCGGACCCGGGGCTCCGCCTGCCCGCGCCGACCGGGAAACACCCGGTCGGCACCACCTCGCTGTACCTGAAGGACACGTCGAGGCCCGACCCGTGGGTGCCGTCGGTGCCCTACCGGGAGCTGATGGTCTCGCTGTTCTACCCGGCCACCTCGGCGCACGGGCAGAAGGCGCAGTACATGACCCCGACCGAATCGCGGCTGCTGCTGGCAGACGGCGAACTGACCGACCTTCCGTCCGACCTGCTCAGCACGGTGCGGACCGACGCCGTCCGCGACGCCCGGCCAGGGGGCCGGCCGCACAGCCTGCCGTTGGTCGTGCTGTCACCGGGCCACAGCAAGCCCCGCGCCACGCTCACGTCGCTGGCCGAGGACCTGGCGAGCCACGGCTACGTCGTCGCGGTCGTCGACCACACCTACGAGAACGTCGCGCAGACCTTCCCCGACGGGCGCGTCACCACGTGCGTGACCTGTGAGATGGAGAAGGACGAGTCGGACTGGATCAGGTTGAACCAGGGCCGGGCCACCGACGTGTCGTTCGTGCTCGACGAGCTGCTCGGAAGGTGGCGGCAGATCGACCCGGCGCGCATCGTCATGGGCGGCCACTCCGCCGGCGGCGCGAGCAGCATCCCCGCGCTGCTCACCGACCCGAGGATCAACGCCGGGTTCGACATCGACGGCAGCACCTACGACATCATCCCCGAGAGCGGACTGGCGAAGCCGTTCCTGTTCCTCGGCCGCGCCGAGCAGTACACGCCGGGCAGCGGCAACCCGGCCGACACGTGGGACCGCAGCTGGGCGGGCATGACCGGCTGGAAGCGCTGGCTCTTGGTGGACGGCGCGAAGCACGTGTCGTTCACCGACGTCGGGATCCTGCTGGACCAGATGAACCTCGACACCGGCGCCACGATCACGGCCGACCGCACGCAGGCCATCACCCGCACGTACGTGCGGGCGTTCCTGGACCTGCACCTGCGCGGGAGGTCGCAGCCGCTGCTGGACGAGCCGTCCCCTCGGTACCCCGAGGTCACGTTGCCGAAGAACCTCTCGCTGCCGCACCCGACGGGTCGCAGGCCGGTCGGTTCGACCTCGCTGCACCTGAAGGACACGTCCAGGCCCGACACCTGGGTGCCGGAGGTGCCCTACCGCGAGCTGATGGTCTCGCTGTTCTACCCCACGGCCACCACGCACGGCACGAAGACCCAGTACGTGACGGCGGCCGAGTCGGCGGCCCTGCTGGCGGACGGCGGTCTCACCGATCTGCCACCGGATCTGCTGACCACCGTGCGCACCAACTCCGTGCGGAACGCCCGCATGGCAGGCCACCACCTGCCACTGGTGGTGCTCTCGCCGGGCTACACCAAGCCCCGCGCGACGCTCACCGCGCTGGCCGAGGACCTCGCGAGCAACGGCTACGTCGTCGCGGTTGTCGGTCACACGTACGAGAACTACGGCACGAGCTTCCCCGACGGCCGGTTCCTCGAGTGCGCGTCCTGCGCGATCGACCACCTGCCGGGGTTCTGGGAGAAGCTCGCGCAGGGCCGCGCGAAGGACGTGTCGTTCGTCCTCGACGAGCTGCTCGGAAAGTACCGGCGGATCGACCCGGCGCGGATCGCGATGGGCGGCCACTCCGCGGGTGGCGGCAGCGCCACCACGGCCCTGGTCGCCGACGACCGCATCAAGGCCGGGTTCGACATCGACGGCCGGGCCTACCTCCCGCTGTCCGAGAACCTGGACCGGCCGTTCCTGTACCTGATCAAGTACCCGACCGTGGACGCGACCCGCGTGCAGGCGATCACCAGGGCCTACCTCGGTGCGTTCCTCGACCAGAACCTGAAGGGCGAGGAGCGGCCACTGCTGGCGGCACCGTCGCCGGAGTACCCCGAGATCACGTTCTGCGCATGACGAAAGCGGCGCCTCTCCTGGGGGGAGGCGCCGCTTCGCGTCTTCTTACAGCGCGCGGCCGACGATCAGGGCCGCGTTGTCCGGCGTGACGTCCACGCGGACCGTGTCGCCGTCCCGGATCTCGCCCGCCAGCAACGACTTCGCCAGCTGGTCACCGATCGCCGAGGCCACCAGCCGCCGCAGCGGCCGCGCCCCGTACACCGGGTCGAACCCGTTGAGCGCCAGCCATTCCCGCGCCGCCGGGCTGACGTCGAGCGTCAGGCGGCGCGCCGCGAGGCGACGGCCGAGCGCCGCGACCTGGATCTCCACGATGGACGTCAGTTCCTCGGTCGCGAGCGAGTGGAACACCACCACGTCGTCGAGCCGGTTCAGGAACTCCGGCTTGAAGTGCCGCTGCACCACGGAAAGCACGGCGTCCTTGCGCTGCTGCTCGTCCAGGGTCACGTCCGCGATGGCCTGCGAACCGAGGTTCGAGGTGAGCACGAGGATCGTGTTGCGGAAGTCGACCGTGCGGCCCTGTCCGTCGGTCAGGCGACCGTCGTCGAGGACCTGCAACAGGACGTCGAACACGTCCGGGTGCGCCTTCTCGACCTCGTCCAGCAGCACCACGCTGTACGGCCGCCGCCGCACCGACTCGGTGAGCTGGCCGCCCTGGTCGTAGCCGACGTACCCGGGCGGGGCGCCGACCAGCCGCGCGACCGAGTGCTTCTCCGAGTACTCGGACATGTCGATGCGGATCATCGCGCGCTCGTCGTCGAACAGGAACTCCGCGAGCGCCTTCGCCAGCTCGGTCTTGCCGACACCGGTGGGGCCGAGGAACAGGAACGACCCCGTCGGCCGGTCCGGGTCGGCCACCCCGGCACGGGCGCGCCGCACCGCGTCGGACACCACGCGCACGGCCTCCGCCTGGCCGACGACCCGGTTGCTGATGGCCTCCTCCATGCGCAGCAGCTTCGCGGTCTCGCCCTCGAGCAGCCTGCCCGCCGGGATGCCGGTCCACGCCGACACGACGTCCGCGACGTCGTCCGGGCCGACCTCCTCCTTCAGCATGACCTGCTCCTCGGCGCGCTCCGCGGTCGCCGTGGCCGCCTCCAACTCCTTCTCGAGCTGGGGGATCCGGCCGTACCGCAGCTCGGCGGCCCGGCCGAGGTCGCCGTCGCGTTCGGCCCGCTCCGACTCGCCGCGCAGCTGCTCCAGCTGCTCCTTGAGGTCGCGGACCTTCTCGATGGCGCCCTTCTCGTTCTGCCAGCGGGCGGTCAGCGCGGTCAGCGCCTCCCGCTTCTCGGCCAGCTCGGCACGCAGCGCGGCCAGCCGCTGCTTCGACGCCGGGTCGTCCTCCTTCTCGAGCGCCATCTCCTCGATCTCGAGGCGCCGCACGGCCCGCTCGACCTCGTCGATCTCGACCGGCCGGGAGTCGATCTCCATGCGCAGCCGGGACGCGGCCTCGTCGACGAGGTCGATCGCCTTGTCCGGCAGGAAGCGCGCGGTGATGTACCGGTCGGACAGCGTGGCCGCCGCGACCAGCGCGCCGTCGGTGATGCGCACACCGTGGTGCACCTCGTAGCGCTCCTTGAGGCCGCGCAGGATGCCGACGGTGTCCTCGACGGACGGCTCGCCGACCAGCACCTGCTGGAAGCGGCGCTCCAGCGCGGCGTCCTTCTCGATGTGCTGGCGGTACTCGTCGAGCGTGGTGGCGCCGACCATCCGCAGCTCACCGCGGGCGAGCATCGGCTTGATCATGTTGCCCGCGTCCATCGCGCCCTCGCCGGTCGCGCCCGCGCCGACGATCGTGTGCAGCTCGTCGATGAACGTGATGACCTGGCCCGCCGACTCGGTGATCTCCTTGAGCACGGCCTTCAGCCGCTCCTCGAACTCACCGCGGAACTTCGCGCCGGCGACCATCGACCCGAGGTCAAGGGCCACCACCCGCTTGCCGAGCAGCGACTGCGGCACGTCACCGGCCACGATCCGCTGGGCGAGGCCCTCGACGATCGCGGTCTTGCCGACGCCGGGCTCACCGATCAGCACGGGGTTGTTCTTGGTCCGCCGCGACAGCACCTGCACGACCCGGCGGATCTCGGAGTCCCGGCCGATGACGGGGTCCAGCTCGCCCTTGCGGGCGCGCTCGGTGAGGTCGAGGCCGTACTTCTCCAGTGCCTTGTAGGTCGACTCGGGGTCGGGACTCGTGACCCGCGCGGAGCCGCGGACCTTGGCGAACGCCTCACGCAGCGCCTCGGGCGTCGCGCCGTGGCGGCTCAGCAGGTTCGCGACCGCCCCGCCCTGCGCGGCGAGGCCGACCAGCAGGTGCTCGGTGGAGACGTACTCGTCGCCCATCTCGGTCGCGAGCTTCTGCGCGTGGGTCACCGAGCGCAGCGCCTCGCTGTCCAGCTGCGGCGCGGACACGGTCGATCCGCTCGCGGACGGTAACGAGTTCGCGAGCTGGTCCAGCTCTTTGCGCACCACGTTCGGGTCAGCCCCGACCGCCGACAGCAGAGGCGCGGTGAGGCCGTCGCCCTGGGCGAGCAGCGCACCCAGCAGGTGCGCGGGCTTCACGTCCGGGTTGCCCGCGACCGTCGCGGCCTGCGCGGCCGCCGAGATGGCCTGCTGGGTCTTGGTAGTCGGGTTGAAAGCGTCCATGGGTCCCCTCACGTGCACCGTTCTGACTCACTATGCACAACGTCAGCAAAGTTGAGCGTGTTCCGCTCAACCCAGACTTGGCGCAAGGTCACGATGGTCTGGTCGCACCTCACCCACATGTCCTAACAGGGTTGTCCACAGCAGGTGCGCACTTGTCCACAATCCCCAGGTGTCTATCCACAGGTAAGTGTGCAAGATGCATTCCGACGGTCGACTCGAGGGTTTCCCGCTCGCGCCGCTACCGCCACCCGAGTGAACGCACGGAAACCCGGGCGGACCCGCCGAGAAAGTCAGCGATGACCGGGCACCACCGGAGCGTTCTGGCGCGCGCGGACGTTGAAGTAGTCGCCACCCTTGCGCCGCATGTCGTCGGTGCCCCACTCCCGGTCGCGGGGGACGGGCTGCAACCGCGGGATGTGCTTGCGGCAGTGCAGGTAGGCCTCCACGACGTGCACCACGACCCAGCGTTCCGGGGTCCGCCCGCGTTCGTCCGCGACGGGGAGCGCGGGGTGGTCTCGGCGCAGCACGACGTCGTCGACGATCGCGGCACGGCCGTTGACGTGCAGCCCGATCAGGTCCCGGACGAAGTCGATCATCAGGAGGGCGACGTGCGGGTTCTCGCTGATGTTGCCGAGGCTCGCGAGCACGCCGTTGCCCCGGAACTCCGGGTAGGCGACGCGGCGCGCGTCGAGGACGTGCAGGAAGCCGGGCGGCCCGGCACGGAAGCTGGCGTCGCATTCGCCGGCACCGTCGGCGGTGCCGACGAACGCCATCTCCATGCGGCCGACGAACTCGACCATCTCGGGGTTGAGGTGGTCGAGCACCTGGTCGCGGTAGAAGCGCTCCGCTCGGTCGGTAGTGCCATAGGCGGTTTGGAGTAGACGCTCACCCGCACAACCGGGCGAAGAAGTTGGGCCGATCGGGTGAAATTTCACCGTCGGAGGGTCTACGGGTGGTGGTGGCGGTGGCGTGACAGCGGGTTCCGCGATCTCCAAGTCGAGCAGAGCCGCGTCCGCGACACCCGTCGGAGTCACCAGATCAGGACGCACGGCGGACACGTTTTCATAACGGCGAGGTAAATGCGAACATATCCCCCGGGCATGTCGCTCGAACGTCCCAACGCGACGACCGTACGTAGTGGCGCCTCACACGAAAGTGTCAGTAGGGCGGACAACGAGTGAGTTTCCGTCTAGTGTCTCGATGTCGGGGACGGACGACGCCCGAGGTGACGTGGCGTCGAGCCCCGGACGCCGAGAGGTGGACTGTGTCCCGACCATGACAGCCAACGCCGTTGTGAGCCCCTTACCGAGCCAGGACAGCCAGTCGCATGGCGAGGAACCACTCGTCGCCATGGCGCGCCTGGTCCGCGAGAGCTTCGCGGCTGTCGAGCCGCAAGCAGAGCAGGTGGCGCAGCACTTCTACGCGACGCTGTTCAGCATCGCGCCCGCCACCCGCGAGATGTTCCCGGTCAACATGCAGGTGCAGCGATCGCGGCTGCTGCGTGCCCTGGTCCACGTCGTCCAGATGGTCGACCGGCCCGACGACCTGCTGCCGTTCCTGCGCCAGCTCGGCCGCGACCACCGCAAGTTCGGCGTGGTCGCGAACCACTACGAGGCCGTCGGCATGTCGTTGCTGTCCGCGGTCAAGCAGTACGCGAAGGCCGCGTGGACCGAGGACGTCGAACGGGCCTGGGCCGAGGCGTACACGATCATGGCCAGGGCGATGCTGGAGTCGGCGAACGCCGAAGACGGCCCGGCCTGGTGGAACGGGACGGTCGTCGAACGGCACCGCCTGACGAGAGACCTCGCGGTGGTGCGGGTGCAGCCGGACTACGCGGTCCCGTACCAGGCGGGCCAGTACCTGAGCGTCGAGGTGCCGCAGCGCCCGAGGATGTGGCGCTACTTCACCCCCGCCACCGCCCCGCGTGAGGACGGCCTGCTGGAGTTCCACATCCGCGCGGTCGAGACCGGCTGGGTCTCCCGGGCGATCGTCACCCACGGCGAGCTCGGCGACGTCTGGCGGATCGGCCCCCCGATGGGCCGCCTGGCGGTGAACCGCGAGTCGGGCCGCGACGTGCTCATGATCGCCGGCGGCACGGGCATCGCCCCGATGCGCGCCATCATCGACCACCTCTCGTCCTGGGGCGAGAACCCGAGGGTGCAGGTCTTCTACGGCGGCCGCGTCCGCGCGGACCTGTACGACCTGGAAAACCTCCAGGCCACGGCGGCGTCCAACCCGTGGATGAAGGTCGTCCCCGTGCTGGAGTCGGACTCGACGATGGCGGCGGTGGAGAAGGGCACGCTGGCCGACGTGGTGACCCGCTACGGCGCCTGGCAGGACCACGACGTGCTCGTGTCGGGCTCACCGGCGATGGTCCGGTCCACGGTGTCGAGGATGCTGGTGGCGGGCACGGCACTGGACCGCATCACCTACGACCCGTTCACGATGGACTGACTCGACACTCGATCACCACCGGTCTTCTATCCGATGCTCTCGCGCCTGCTCGAAGAGGGATGGCTCACCGATGGCTGGGAGGATCCGACGACCATCCACGGGCGGCCACCTCGCCGGTACTACGAGATCACCAAGCTTGGCTGCGCGCGATTCCGTACTTCCAGCGCGCCCTTTGGGTTTTCACGGCACTGGAGCTGACGCTCACCGAAGGACTTCACTTCTCGCACCACGGGGAACCGGCGCTTCGTCTTTGACGGCCGCAATGATGACGGCTCGTACAGCTACACAGGCGAAGGCGTGGTTGGCGACCAAACGAAAAGCCGCCATCCTTCGCGGCGATCTGACGATCCGGATCTTTGAGAACTCGGGGAACGGACAGGTGCACTATCTAGGCGTGTTCCAGCCGGACTCTGACCGCCCGCGCACGTTCGAGCAGGCACCGGACTACAACGGAGAGCAACGAAACGTTCTGGTGTTCAAGCTGTGGGCCGCAGAGCGAAGGACTTGCAGCACATAGAAAGGGCCGCGCCCGCAAGGCACGGCCCCCTTCACGTCAAGCCATCATTTCTTGCGCGGCTTCCACACCACCAGCGCGGTCTGCCGGGAAACCGGCACCAGCTCGTTCCGGTACGACCGGTGGATGGCCGCGGCAGCCTGCTCAGCGGCCGCGTGCACGGCGGCCAGCTCCTCGGTCAGCTCGGCGAGCCGGCCGCGCAACGCGTCGACCTCGTTCTCCAGCTCGATGATCCGCTTGATGCCCGCGAGGTTGACCCCTTGCTCCTGGGACAACCGCTGCACCTCACGAAGCAGCGCGATGTCCCGCATGGAGTACCGCCGCCCGCCGCCGGACGTGCGCCCTGGCGACACCAAACCCATCCGGTCGTACCCGCGCAAGGTCTGCGCGTGCAGCCCGGACAGCTCGGCGGCCACCGAGATCACGAAAACAGGTGTGTCCTCATCCGCACCGGGCGGAAACGGAAAACCCGCCATCACCGACTCCGTTCAGCCAGCATCGCCGTCAGCTCCGGCCTCGGGTCGTTGCCCGCGGTCGCCTCCGCGTACGACTCCAGCGCGGCCTTGGCCGTGTCGTCCATGCTCGACGGCACCGACACCTGCAGGGTCACCAGCAGGTCGCCGGACTGCCCGTCGCGGCGGGTGATGCCCTTGCCGCGCACGCGCAGGACCCGGCCGCTGGCCGTGCCGGGAGCCACCCGCAGGGCGACCTTGCCCTCGAGTGTCGGCACCTCCAGTGTCGTGCCCAGCGCGAGCTCGGTGAAGGTCACCGGCACCTTGAGCGTCAGATCGTTGCCGTTGCGGCCGAACACCGGGTGAGAGGTCACGTGCACGCGGACGTAGAGGTCACCCGCGTGCCCGCCCCCGTTGCCGGGTTCGCCCTGGCCAGCCAGGCGGATCCGCTGGTCGTCGTCGACACCCGCCGGGATCCGCACGGTCAGCGTCCGCGACTTGGTGCTGACGCCGTCGCCACCGCACTCCGGGCACGGGTCGTCGACGATCCGGCCCGTCCCACGGCAGTCGCGGCACGGCTCGCTGAACGCGAACGCGCCCTGCGACCGGCTCACCAGACCGGCGCCGGCACACGTGGGACACGTGCGCGGCGTCGTGCCCGGCTTGGCACCGTTCCCGTGGCACGTCTCGCACGTGGATGGGCTCGACAGGCGCAACGGCACGGTCGCGCCCTTCACCGCCTCCACGAAGTCGATCCGCACCTCGGTCTCCACGTCGGCGCCCCGCCGCGGCCTGCCTGCCGAGGTCGTGCCGCCACTGCGGCGGTTGAACAGGTTGCCGAGCAGGTCGCTGATGCCGCCACCACCAGCACCGCCACCGGCCTGCTGGCCGGCGAAGATGTCGCTGAAGTCGAACGTCGACCCGCCGCCGCCTCCGCCGAAACCGCCGAAGCCGCCCGGACGGAACCCGCCGGATCCGAAGAGCCGGCGGGCCTCGTCGTACTGCTTGCGCTTCTCGGCGTCGCCAAGAACCCCGTAAGCCTCGGACACCGCCTTGAACCGCGCCTCCGCCTGGGCGTTGCCCGGGTTGGCGTCGGGGTGCAGCTCACGTGCGAGCTTGCGGTACGCCTTCTTGATCTCGGCGTCGGTGGCGTCGGACGAGACGCCCAACTCGCGGTAGAAGTCCTTGTCGATCCAATCCCGCGCACTCACGGACGTCCCCTCCTCTCGGCTCAGATCTGGTCGTTCGACTTGTCGTTCGGGTCGAACCACTCGCTCGGCGGCTCGTCCGGCACGGTCGAGGCCCCCGGCTCGTGGTCGGTGACCGCGACCAGCGCGGCCCGCACGATCCGGTCGCCGAACCGGTAGCCGCGGCGCAGCACCGCCGTCACCGTCGGGCCCGCCACGTCGGGTGACGTGTCGTGCTGGACGGCCTCGTGCACCGACGGGTCGAACGGCTCGCCCTCGTGCCCGAAGGACTCGAGGCCCGTGCGCTCCAGGGTCGCGACGAGCTTGTCCGCGACGGCCTTGAACGCACCGGTGAGGTCACCGTGCTGAGCGGCCCGCTCGATGTCGTCGAGCACCGCAAGCAGCTCGCCTGCGACCGACGCCTTCGCGGTGTTGACCACGGACTCGCGGTCGCGGTCGATCCGCTTGCGGTAGTTGGCGTACTCGGCCTGCAGTCGCTGCAGGTCCGCGGTCCGCTCGTCGAGTTGGGCCTTCAGCTCGGCTTCCTGGCTGGGCACCAGCTCCGCCTCGATGGCGGCGTCCGGTGCGACACCGGCCTCGGGGTCCGGCCCACCCGCCTCCTGTTCGGCGGCTGGTGGCCGGACCTCGCCAGTGTCCGGGTCAATGCGACGCCGGTCGCGCACCACTACGCGTGGCTCCTCTCCGTGGTCGTCGGACGATCGCGGCTCGGACGGAGTCGTCACTTCTTGCCGTCCTCGTCGACGATCTCGGCGTCCACGACGTCTTCGGCGCCCTGCGCCTGCTGGCCACCGGCCTGCTCACCGCCTGCCGCACCGGCACCAGCGCCCGCGTCCTGCGTGGCACCGGACTGCGCGTAGATCGCGGAGCCCATGGCCTGCGACTCGGTCGCGAGCTTCTCCATCGCGGTCTTGATGGCCGCGATGTCGGTGCCCTTCAGCGACTCCTCGGCCTCCTTGACTGCGAGGTTGACCTTGTCCTTGACCTCGGCCGGGATCTTCTCGTCGTTGTCCTTGACGAACTTCTCCGTCTGGTAGACGAGCGTCTCGGCCTGGTTGCGGACCTCGGCCTCCTCGCGGCGCTGCTTGTCCTCCTCGGCGTGCGCCTCCGCGTCCTTGACCATCCGGTCGATGTCGTCCTTCGGCAGCGCGGAGCCGCCGGTGATCGTCATCGACTGCTCCTTGCCGGTGCCGAGGTCCTTCGCGTTGACGTGGACGATGCCGTTCGCGTCGATGTCGAAGGTGACCTCGATCTGCGGCACGCCGCGCGGTGCCGGCGGGATGCCCGTGAGGTCGAAGGTGCCCAGCTTCTTGTTGTGCACCGCGATCTCGCGCTCACCCTGGAAGACCTGGATGCCGACCGTGGTCTGGCCGTCGTCCGCGGTGGAGAAGATCTCCGACCGCTTGGTGGGGATGGTCGTGTTCCGCTCGATGAGCTTGGTGAACACACCGCCCTTGGTCTCGATGCCCAGCGACAGCGGGGTGACGTCCAGCAGCAGCACGTCCTTGACGTCACCGCGCAGGACACCGGCCTGCAGGGTCGCGCCGACGGCGACGACCTCGTCCGGGTTCACGCCCTTGTTCGGCTCCTGGCCGCCCGTCAGCTCCTTGACCAGCTCGCTCACGGCGGGCATGCGGGTCGAGCCACCCACCATCACGACGTGGTCGATGTCGCCGACCTTGATGCCGGCGTCCTTGATCACGTTGTTGAACGGCGCGCGGGTGCGGTCCAGCAGGTCGCTGGTGATCCGCTGGAACTCGGCGCGCGTCAGCGTCTCGTCGAGGAACAGCGGGTTCTTGTCCGCGTCGACCGTGATGTAGGGCAGGTTGATGCCCGCGCTGTTCGAGCTGGACAGCTCGATCTTCGCCTTCTCGGCGGCCTCACGGATGCGCTGGAGCGCCATCTTGTCCTTGGTGAGGTCGATGCCGGAGGACTGCTTGAACTTGTCGACCAGCCAGTCGACGATCCGCTGGTCCCAGTCGTCACCACCGAGGTGGTTGTCACCGGACGTCGCGCGGACCTCGACCACGCCCTCGCCGATCTCCAGCAGCGACACGTCGAACGTGCCACCACCGAGGTCGAACACGAGGATGGTCTGCTCCTTCTCGCCCTTGTCCAGGCCGTAGGCCAGCGCCGCGGCGGTCGGCTCGTTCACGATCCGCAGCACGTTCAGGCCGGCGATCTGCCCGGCCTCCTTGGTGGCCTGCCGCTGCGCGTCCTCGAAGTACGCCGGGACGGTGATCACCGCGTCGGTGATCGGCTCGCCGAGGTAGGCCTCCGCGTCCCGCTTGAGCTTCATGAGGACCCGCGCGCTGATCTCCTGCGGGCTGTACTTCTTGCCGTCGATCTCCGTCGACCAGTCGGTGCCCATGTGCCGCTTGACCGAGCGGACCGTGCGGTCCACGTTGGTCACGGCCTGGTTCTTCGCCGGCTGGCCGGTCAGCACCTCGCCGTTCTTGGCGAAGGCGACGATGGACGGTGTCGTCCGCGAACCCTCGGAGTTGGCGATCACCGTCGGCTCACCGCCCTCGAGGACAGCGACGACGGAGTTGGTCGTCCCCAGGTCGATACCGACCGCTCGCGCCATGTGATTCCCTCCTGCTTTCTGCTCACGTAGTGGGTTGAGTGTCTACCGCTCAAGTTTGCCGTCGGACCTGATCAGTCGTCAAACCAGACTTGAGTCCCTCTCGCTCAACCTTTCTCACCCCTCAACGAGCGACCTGCCCGTCGTGTTCCCTAGGCGGCGCGAATGGTGATGTCACCGCTCTGGGCGCTCACGTCGATCGGCTCGCCGGACGGGTCGTCCCCCAGGTCGTTCTTCAGGTTCCCGCTCTCGGTCGACGCCGTGACGTGGTACTTCCCACTCGGCACGGCCACCTCGATGTTGCCGCTCTGGGTCTCGACGGCGACGCTCTTCGCGGCGGTGAGCCCCACCTGCACGTCCCCCGACTGCGCGCCGGCGACGACCGCGCCGCCGATGCCGCTGAGGTCGATCGACCCGGACTGGACCGACGCGTTCACGTCACCCGCCACGTCGCGGACCGTGATGTCGCCGGACTCGGCCTCCACGTTCGCGCTCGCCATCCCCACGACCTCGACGCTCCCCGAGTCGACGTGCCCGCTGACCCTGGTGCCTGCCGGGACGGTCACCTCGTAGTCGATCGTGCAGTTGCGGACCGGGCACTCCTCGAGGAGCAGCGTGTCCTTCTCCACACGGTAGGTCTTGTCCGGCTTGTCGTCCCCGTACCTGACCGTGCGCCGCACCTCGACGGTGTCGCCGACACTGACCTTGACGTCGCCCGAATCGTTGGCGAACCGGAGTTCGGTGACCGTCTGCCCCAGGGCCTCGTGGTCGTCGAAGCTGTTCTGGCCGACCCAGCCGCACCCGGCCAGGAACAGACCGGCCACCCCGACCGTGATCCCCGCCACCGCGCGCTTGCTCCCCATGTGCCATGCCTCCGCTCAGCTTTCCTGTGTGACACGAAGTTATGGCCTGCCCGCTGCCGCGGACATCCGGGACGCCCCCGAGCCGACCCTGGTGCTGCCCCTGTCCCCGCTCCCAGCAACTGGGAATATGTTCCCAACATTCAGGAGCACGGAGTTACCGTGCAGGACATGCGACGCTGGTTCATCCTCGCCACCGGACTGACCGCGCAGGCGACCACGTCGAGCTTCCTCTACGGCCTCCCGTTCCTCATCCCGTCACTGCAGACCGACCACGGACTGTCCCTGACCTCGGCGAGCGTGCTGATCTCGGCGCCGCTGCTCGGCCTGCTGTTCGCGTTGATCGCGTGGGGCGCGGCCGCCGACCGGTTCGGCGAGCGGGTCGTGATGACAGCCGGTCTCGCACTCACCGGCGTGCTGCTGCTCGCGAGCCTCGCCTTACCGGGGTTCGTGCTGCTCGGTCTCGGACTGCTCTTCGCCGGCGCGGCCGCCGCGTCGGTGAACGCGGCGAGCGGCCGGGTCGTGCTCGGCTGGTTCGCCGCGCACGAACGCGGTCTCGCGATGGGCATCCGGCAGACCGCCCAGCCGGTCGGCGTCGGCATCGCGGCGGCGACCCTGCCACCCCTGGCACACCACTTCGGCCTCGCGACGGCCGTCGCCCTGCCCGCGGTCCTGTGCCTGCTGTCGGCGGCGCTCGTGTGGTTCGTGGTCGTGGACCCGCCGCGCCCCGAACGCACCGTGTCGGCGGCGGTGTCCCCGTACACCGGTCCCACGGCCACGACGCTCATCCGCCTGCACACGGCCAGCTCGATGCTGGTCGTACCCCAGTTCGTGGCGGCGACCTTCGCCGTGACCTACCTCGTGTCGGCCCGCGGCTGGAACCCGGTGGCGGCAGGCCAACTGGTCGCGGTGGTACAGGTCCTGGGTGCCGCGGGGCGGATCGCCGCAGGCGTGTGGTCCGACCGCGCTGGCAGCCGCATGGGCCCGATGCGCCTCATCGCACTCGGCGCCCTGGCGACGATGGTGCTGTGGGGCGTTGGCGACGCACTGGACCTGCCGTGGCTCGCCATCGCCGCCCTGCTGTCGGCGATGGTCGTGTCGGTGACGGACAACGGCCTCGGCTTCACCGCGACGGCGGAACTCGCAGGCCCGTTCTGGGCAGGACGCGCGCTGGGCGTGCAGAACACGGGCCAGAACATCGCAGCCATGGCCGCCGCACCGCTGTTCAGCGCCTTGATCACCGCGTTCGGCTACCCACTGGCACTCGGCGTGGCGGCACTGTTCCCAGCGGCCGGAGCGGCACTCACCCCGGTGTCCGGCGAGTCAGCGGCGCGTGTCGACGCGGTGGAAGTTGAGGTACGCCCGTGACGGCGTCGGACCACGCTGCCCCTGGTAGCGGGACCCGGCGGCCGTCGAACCGTAGGGGTTCTCGGCCGGGCTGGTGAGCCGGAAGAGGCAGAGCTGCCCGATCTTCATGCCGGGCCACAGGGTGATCGGCAGGTTCGCGACGTTGCTCAGCTC
Organism: Actinophytocola algeriensis; assembly: GCF_014203735.1. Taxonomy (GTDB): domain Bacteria; phylum Actinomycetota; class Actinomycetes; order Mycobacteriales; family Pseudonocardiaceae; genus Actinophytocola; species Actinophytocola algeriensis. The sequence goes on from NZ_JACHJQ010000003.1 coordinate 314,722, forward strand.
GAGCGTGATGTGCCCGGTGAAACCGGGATCGATGAACCCGGCCGTGGAGTGGGTGAGCAGCCCCAGCCGCCCGAGCGAGGACTTGCCCTCGAGCCGCCCGGCGAGATCGTCCGGCAGGTTGACCGACTCGAAGGTGGACCCGAGCACGAACTCCCCGGGGTGCAACACGAAGGGCTCGTCGTCGCCCGTCTCCACGAGCGTCGTCAGGTCGTCCTGCTGCTGCCGGGGGTCGATGTGGGTGTACTTCGTGTTGTTGAAGACGCGGAAGAACCGATCAAGCCGCACGTCGACACTCGACGGCTGGATCATCGCCTCATCCAGCGGATCGAGCCCCAACCGACCGGAGGCGAGTTCTTTGCGGAGGTCACCATCGCTCAACAACACCCGCTCACCCTAGCGAGAACCAGGACTGTGTAAGATCTGGCTGCACACTGCGGATGTAGTTCAATGGTAGAACATCAGCTTCCCAAGCTGAGAACGCGGGTTCGATTCCCGTCATCCGCTCGCGATGGCCTCCGTGTGCCCACGGAGTGCGTGGGCCTTTTCCGCTTCGCCATTTCTTCTGGGGCCGAGCCCCAGACCCCACGGTGCGGTTACTCCCGACCCAGCCTGGTTCTTTCCCACCGGCGGTGCGTCGGCCCCGCCCGGCGTGGGTCCTTCCTTACCAGAGCTGCGGTTGCTCCCGCTCCAGCGTGAGCCCTTCCTCCGGCGGTGTGGTCGGTCCAGACCCAGCGTGGGTTGTCGCATCCGCCTTGTCAGGCTTGCATGCGTTCTCGCATTGCGGGGAGGCCGTACTCGCGGACTGTGGTCAGCACTTCTCTTGCCAGTGACTGGAACGGGCGGCCTACCTCCAGCTCCCACCACAGCTCGCCGATGGGGAAACCGCCCACGTCCACGACCGAGCCGATCGGGGCCTGCCAGCCCATCCACTGCGCCTTCGTCGCCTCGTTCGCCGGGTAGTACGGGCGCACGCGCAACTGCTCCGCCCACTCGTCGCGGGACATGACGCCGATGTGCAGCGTGAAGCGGACCGCGCGCGCGGTGAACGAACGTGCCTGCTCCACAGCGACTTCGCCCCAGTGGTGCGGTCCCTCGATGCGGAAGCGGCGGCCGACTCCAAAGAAACCGAGGGCGCGCAGACCCGGGGCCAGGTTCGTGTCGACCATGAACCTGAACCAGTCTTGCGCGTTGCGCTCGATCTCGGACTCCACAGTGCCACTAACAGTAGCGTCGCAAACCCACGGAGTGCTAAGCGTTCGCTATCCAGAATGGATCGTGAGAACAAACTCACCGATCGCGTCACGCTGGCCGAGCGGCACCGTCCCTGTCCCGGAGCAGTAAAGGCCGGGAGGACGAGATGCCACCGAACAACAACCACCCGCCGGGGCGCCCTGCGAACGGCGTCGCCGTGGGCGTCGCGCTCATCGACGGCACCCCGCTCGTCCGCGAAGGCCTGTCCGCGCTCGTGCACCGGACGCCGGGGCTGCGCTGGGTCGGTGCCGCCGAGAACCCGTCGGTCGGGGTGCGGCTGTGCGAACGGATGCGGCCGGACGTCGTGGTCATCGACGCCGCGCTCGACCCACGAGGCCAGCTGAGCCACCTCCTCGCGGGCAACCCGGCGCTCGGGGTCGTCCTGCTGGTCGACGAGGCGCGCAGGACCACCCAGTACGTCGCGAACGCCGTCACGGGCGGCGTGCGCGGGGTCGTCCTCCGCACCGCGCAGCCGCCGCAGGTCCTGAAGGCCATCCAGACGGTGCACTCCGAGGGCCGCTACCTCGACACCGCCCTCGCCGTCTCGCTCACGGCGCCCCTCGCCGGTCCCCGCCGCCCGAACGGGCCCCGCCAGCCGCTGTCGCAGCGTGAGCACCAGGTGCTGCAGCTGATCGCCGACGGACTTGAGAACCAGGCGATCGCGAATGTCCTCTTCGTGTCCGTCGAGACCGTCAGGACGCACGTGAAGAGCATCCTGCGCAAGCTCGCGTCGCGGGACCGCACGCACGCGGTGGCCGTCGCGTTCCGGTCCGGCGTACTGACCCTCGACGACGCCGTACCCCACGCACGCAGTGGCAACGACCTCCCGTGAGGCGACTTACACCGCCTCTGACCTGCACTGACCCATCTTCTCGACTGGCCTCCTTGCCGTGCTCTACTCGCTAGTAATATCCTGATGTTACCGACGGGTAGCACGTGTTCGCGGAACCGCGAAGATGAGGGAGCCAGGAGATGGGCCACTACAAGAGCAACGTCCGCGACCTCGAGTTCAACCTGTTCGAGGTGTTCAACGTCCAGGAGCGGCTGGGCAAGGGCGTCCTCGCCGAGTCCGACGAGGAGACCGCGCGCGGCGTGCTGGCCGAGCTGAACCGGCTGGCCACGGGCCCGCTGGCGGAGTCGTTCGCCGAGGCGGACCGCAACCCACCCACCTACGACCCGAAGACCTTCTCCGCGAAGCTGCCCGAGTCGTTCAAGAAGGCCTACCAGCTGATGTGGGACGGCGACTGGTGGCGCCTCGGCCTGTCCGACGACCTCGGTGGCCTTGGCCTGCCCCCGACCGTGCAGTGGGCGGCCGCCGAGCTGATGCTGGGCGCGAACCCGCCGCTGTTCATGTACATGTCCGGCCCGAACATGGCGCAGGTCCTGTTCCGCAACGGCACGGACGAGCAGAAGCGCTGGGCCCAGTTCATGATCGACCGCGGCTGGGGCGCCACGATGGTGCTCACCGAGCCGGACGCGGGCTCCGACGTGGGCGCCGGCCGCACGAAGGCGGTCCAGCAGGAGGACGGCTCGTGGCACCTCGACGGCGTGAAGCGGTTCATCACCTCGGGTGAGCACGACCTGACCGAGAACATCATCCACCTGGTGCTGGCACGCCCCGAGGGCGGCGGCCCGGGCACCAAGGGCCTGTCGATGTTCGTGGTCCCGAAGTTCCACTTCGACAGCGAGACGGGCGAGCTGGGCGAGCGCAACGGCGCCTTCGTGACGAACATCGAGCACAAGATGGGCATCAAGGCGTCCACGACGTGCGAGCTGTCGCTGGGCCAGCACGACACGCCCGCGAAGGGCTGGCTGGTCGGCGAGGTGCACAACGGCATCGCGCAGATGTTCCAGGTCATCGAGTACGCCCGGATGATGGTGGGCACCAAGGCCATCGCGACGCTGTCCACCGGCTACCTGAACGCGCTGAGCTACGCGAAGGACCGCGTGCAGGGCGCGGACCTCACGCAGATGCTGGACAAGACGGCGCCGCGCGTGGCGATCACCGCGCACCCGGACGTCCGGCGCAGCCTGATGCTGCAGAAGGCGTACGCCGAGGGCCTGCGCGCCGTGTACATGTACACGGCGACCTTCCAGGACCAGGCGTGGACGGGCGAGGGCGACGAGGAGTCGCTGAAGCTGGCGGAGCGGGTCAACGACCTGCTGCTGCCGATCGTCAAGGGTGTCGGCTCCGAGCGGGCGTACGAGCAGCTGGCACAGTCACTGCAGACGCTCGGTGGCTCCGGCTTCCTGCAGGACTACCCGATCGAGCAGTACATCCGCGACTCGAAGATCGACTCCCTCTACGAGGGCACGACGGCCATCCAGTCGATGGACTTCTTCTTCCGCAAGATCGTCCGCGACAAGGGCCAGGCGCTGACCTACGTGGCCGGCGAGATCACGACGTTCCTCGAGTCCGAGGGCGGCAACGGCAGGCTGAAGGAAGGCCGTCAGCTGCTCAAGCAGGCCCTCGAGGACGTGCAGGGCATGCTGGGCACGCTGATCGGCTACCTGACGGCGGCGCAGAACGAGCCCGCGAGTCTCTACAAGGTCGGCCAGCACAGCGTGCGGTTCCTGATGGCGGTGGGCGACCTGCTCATCGGCTGGCTGCTCCAGCGCCAGGCGGAGATCGCGATCGCCCGCCTGGACGAGGGCGCCGCGGAGAAGGACAAGGCCTTCTACGAGGGCAAGGTCGCCGTGGCGACCTTCTTCGCGAAGAACGTCCTGCCGGAACTGTCCGCGGGCCGCAAGATCGTCGAAGCGGCGGACAACGGCCTGATGGAGATCGACGAGTCGGCCTTCTGACGAAGAACTGATCGAAAACACCAGCCGCGGGTCATTCGACCCGCGGCTGGTGTCGTCTCGGCCAAGGAAACGGCCCGGTCACGCTCGAAGTGTGAGCTGGGGCGATCGGTGGTACTGCTGATTGCACCAACACCTTGGGTTGAGGAGCACTCATGTGGTCAGTAGGCGCAATCATCGGACTTCTCATCGCAGGAATCGTCCTGGGCGTCCTGGGACGGCTCCTGGCACCGGGTGAGCAGAAGATCCCGTTCTGGCTGACGATCCTGGCAGGCATCGTCGGCGCACTGATAGGCAACCTGATCGCCGGCTGGGTAGGGGTGAAGGACACACCAGGCATCGACTGGTGGCGCCACATCTTCCAGATCATCGCCGCCGTTGTTGCGGTAACCCTGGCAGCGTCGCTCTACCCGAAGGCACGCACACACGCCTAGAACCGAATTGACTAGCCCCTGAAGCCTCCGGAACCCCGGAGGCTTCAGGCGTGCAACGCTGAACCCGAGGGGCCCACGCAGCACCCGCGGGCCACGATTCGGTCAGAACCCGCCAGGAAACCCGGCCCTCACCTCAGCCGGCGCGTCCCACCGGGCCCGGCCCGCCCGTCCGGGAGCCACCTCACCCAGCCGGGGGAGGCGGCGGGCAGACGATCTTCGGCTGCGGGTTGTACTTCACGGTCCGCGTGTTCCGGGAAACCTCACGACCGGAACCGACCTCCCGGATGATCCGGGTGTCGGAAGTCGTGAACCCGGGCGCGCCGTTGCTGGCGTGGCAGTTCTCAGCAGGCCCCGGCTTCTCCTGCGGAGGGGTCTGGTTCGACCGTCCACCGGTGATCGACTCGACCTCGTACTTCTTCGTGCCCCACAACTTCACCGTGATCGAGGAGGACGTCCAGATCGTCTGGATGGCCACCCCGGTGTCGGAGTCGTTGGTGAACTTCAGGTCGATCACGCTGCTGCCGTCGTGGTTCTGGAACACGGTCGCCTCACGGGCCGCCGGGTAGCGGCTGATGTAGTAGCTGTGCTCCTTGTGCCCCGCGTCCTTCATGGCCGCGAAGTACGCCGCGTTGTAGAGGGTCGTCGCGAACTGCGAGATGCCGCCGCCGACCTCCCGGCCCGGGGCGCCTTCCTTGATCACGCCCGCCTCGACGTAACCCTGCGCCTTGGTCCTCGGCCCGGTGTACCCGTTCAGGCTGAACGTCTCCCCCGGCTTCACGATCGCGCCGTCGACCTCCTCGGCGACCGTGCGGATGTTGACACCGGAGTCCGAGGCGAACCCGCGCGTCGTGAACTCGCCGATGACCTCCTTGATGCCGAGCTTGTTCGCGGCATCGGTGGTCACCTTCGCGGGCTTCGGCGCGTACACGGCCTTCAGCTCCCGCCCGTCGGTCTTCTTCAGCACGTCCATCACCGGCGTCAGCGTCTTGGCCCAGTCGACGCCCTTGCCGTCGACGGACGGCTCGACGGTCGGCGCGCCGGAGGAGAACACGATCTGCGCGTCCTTGCCCTCGACCTCGGTGGACGCGAGCTGCGGGCCGACCGCGCCGACCAGCTTGTTCTGGTCGATGCTCGCCGTCAGCCCGCCGTTGGCGGCCGGTTTGAACACCAGAGAGCCCGCGATCACCGCCGGCTCGATCGTGGCGTCCTTGCCCTCGCCGTGCACGATCACGGGTGCGGCGACCGCGGGCTTCGCGATCTCGTCGACCGCCTTCTTCACACCGGCCGCGGTCGTCTTGACCTTCGTGACGGACACGGGCAGTGCGACCTGCTTGCCGGTGGCCCACTGGTCGACGAGTGCCTGCCGCGCGCCGGCGGCGTCGAGCTTCTGGCCCGGCTTCGGGTCGACCGCGACCGGGTTGACGCCCTCGAACTTGACCGTGCCCTCCGCGGGCTCACGGTCGATCTTCGGCCGGAGCGCCTCGATGGCAGCGTCCAGCTTCTTGTCGTCCGTGGTGGTGATGACGCCCTTCTCCTCGCTGCTGCCGAAGAGGGACATCAGCCGCGTGATCGGGTTCAGCGGCTGCTCGCCGGTGTGGTCGAGGGTCGCCCGCCAGTCGATGGACAGACCGGCGTCGGCCGACTTGACCTCGGCGTCGACGTCGCCGCCGCGCAGCTTGACCGGCTCGGCGAGGCGCGGCTCGATGGCCTCGCGCAGGGTCCGCTCCGCGTCCTCGTGCGACTGGCCGCCGACGTCGACACCGGCCACCGTGACCCCGCGGGGCACCTCGCCGCTGCTCATCAGCAGGTCGACGCCGTACAGGACGACGAGCGCACCGAAGACGGCACCGGCGATGATGCCCGCCTTGCGCAGCCTCTTGCTCTTGGCGCCCTGGTCCCCGTCGGGTTGTCCGGGTGCCTGGATCTTGACGGTCGGCTCGTCACCAGGGGTATGGGTACGTGTGATCGGTGTGAGCACGTCTGTCTGTTCGGCGTGCGACTCCGGCCATTGGTGCTCCACGACTTGCCTTCCCCTAGAGATATAAACCCGTGCCGTGCTCGATCCGCTCGCTTGCGATGGCGTGCAGGTCGCGCTCGCGCATCACCAGGTACGTCTGTCCTTGGACCTCGACCTCGAACTGGTCCTCGGGGTTGAACAGGACCCGGTCGCCGACCTTGACGTTCCGCACGTTCGTGCCGACCCCCAACACGTCACCCCAGGCCAGCCGCCGCGCCATCTGCGCGGTTGCCGGGATGACGATGCCACCGGTGCTGCGCCGTTCCCCTTCCTCGGGAGTGAGCTGCACGAGCACCCTGTCGTGCAGCATCTGGATCTCGAGTTTGAGCTCTGGCACCGAAGAATGGTAACCGCGACCCCGTGCTAACCGTGTGCCGCCTCCGCTGCCGCCTTCAACCGCGACAGGGTGCGCTCGATGTTGTGCCGGTTGTGTTCCGCACGGTCGCGCACGCCCGTCACGAGGTTGGCGAACGGGAGGAACCAGACGGGCCGCCGGTCCCAGGTCGACTCCTCGACCCGGCACCCTTTCCCGGTCTGCTCTATGTCGTACTGCCAACGGGAGACAGGGATGCCCGCGACCGAGGAGACCTCGAACGCGAACCGCCGTCCCGGCTCCGCGTCGGTGACCGTGGCCGTGGTGCTCCAGCGGCGCCACGCGATCCGGTTGTGCCCGCGGAACCGGACGCCGACGGCGGCCTCCCGCGCCCCGTCGAGCCAGCTGACGCGCGCCAGTTCCTCGGTCAGCTCCGCCATCCTCGGCGGGTCGCTGACCAGCGCGTACACCACCTCCGGCGACGCGTGCACCTCGGTGCGCGCCGCCGCGCTCGGCTCGTCCATCGATCCTCCCTGCCACCTCGGCGGGCCGGTTTCGCCGCCGCTGCGGAGAGTATTTCGGCGGCCGGGGGCCTACCGCCAGCACGAGGCCGAGCGAACGGTCCATTCGTACGGGCTGAGGGGTGCGCCGGGCCGGTCGCGGTGCCGACGATGGATTCGTGACACGAGACAGCGACACGCTCCTAGGTCGACGACCTGCGCAGCATCCGGGTGATGCCTGCCGCGACGGTCGTCGCGAGTATCCAACCCGACGCCACGAGCCCGGCCGTGATCCACTGCGACGCCCCGTCGAAGTGCCACCGGTTCTTGTGGCCGAAGTCGACGATCGGGACCAGCTGGTCGATCGTGAACAGCACCGGGTTCCACACGAGCTTGTCGTCGGCGTTGGCCTCGACCGGCGTCGGCTGCAGCGAGAACCAGACGGAGCCCGCGACCAGCAGCGCCAGCAGCCACAGCAGCGCGCGCATCGGCCGGTAGCCGTAGCCGACCATCCACCGCTGCAGCCAGCTCCACAGCATCACCGGCAGGCCGAGCAGGCGGTAGCCGTCGGCCAGGGCCGCGTACCGCCAGCGCTGCTTGTCGATGAGCACGGTCGAGGCGTGCTCCTCGTTGCCGTTGGCGCGCAGCATCGTGGCGAACTGGTCGTACGGCCCGGGCCGGTAGTTGTCGCCCATGGCGTTGCGCAGCAGCTTGAGCCGGTGCTTGACCTGCGCGTCGTCGTCCAGCTCGATCGGCTTGGCGAGCGCGTCGTAGCGGAAGTCGTGCAACGAGATGTGCCCAGAGGCGTCCCAGAACTTGTCGTTGTCGGCGAGGTTCGCGCAGCGGGCGTGCTGCAGGTTCACGTGGCCGCGCGGCGGGGCGGCCACGTCGACGCGCAGCTCCTGGGTGATCAGCCCGAAGCCGTTGATGGCGGTCACGTTGAGCTTCGAGCCGAGCTCGGCGCCCTGGAAGTTCGTCTGCCTGCCGATCTCCGCGCGCCGGATCCGGATCTCACCGTGCGCCGAGAACGACTTGCCGTCGCCGCGGGCACAGACGAGGTCCCGGCCGATCTGGGCCACCCGCAGGTCGACCGACGGCTTCTGGGACTGGTCGCGCCGGTACCGGCCGGGGCTGACGAGCCGGGAGGCGCGCAGGTCGAAGTTGGCGCCGATGCCGGCCTCCGGCAGCAGCACCGAGCCGAACACCACGACGCCACGCGCGTCGAGGTTGCCACCGGTGGTGAACCTGCGGCCCTCGACCACGTCCCCGTTGCGGTTGCTCAGGATCGAGCCGTCCAGCACGACGCTGCCACGCGCGTTCACGTCGACCAGCCGCACCTGCCCGGCGATCCGGGTGTTCCTCGCGTCGATCCCGCCGTCGATCTCGGTGCCGTCGAGGTGCAGCGCGCGGTAGCGGTACGGCCCGGGGGCCTCCGTCTTGCCGGTCCGCTCCTCGAACGGCTCCACGCCGCCGGACAGGTCGACGGTCGCGCCGGAGAGCCGCAGCGACCCGCCGATGCGCGCGTTGACGATCCGCAGCGTGCCGGTGCTGGTGAACTCCTTGTCGAGGTCCACGTTGCCGGACACCTGCATCCGGTCGGCGATCAACGTGGCGCGCTGGTCGAAGAACCGCTGGTTGCCACCGTCGCTGTAGTCCTTGTCCGCGGGCCGCAGCAGCGCACCGCGCAGGGAGAAGTCGCTGTCGATCCGCGCACTCGGCAGGTACAGCCGCCCGATCGAGGTGAACCGCCGCGTACTCGTCGCGACGCACTGCAGGTTGCCGCCGATCTGGATGCCGTTCCCGTCCAGTGCGTAGCCCTCGGGGCTGTCGAGCAGGGCGCCGGACAGGTTGACGTTGCCGCCGGTACGCAGGCCGGGAATCCGCAGCTGGCCGCGCACCTGCATGTCCGCGGCCAGGAGCGCGCCCGCGAGCTGCAACCGGTCGGCGTGCAGCGCGTACCCGCCGACGTTGGTCAGCTTCGCGCCGGTCAGCTCGAGCGAGCCGCTGATCTCGGCGTCGGTGAGGTCGATCCGCCCCTCTACGCGGGTGCCACCGACGAACCGCAGGTCGTTGTCGCTGTAGAGGTTGCGCCCTTCGAGCCCGGGCAGCCTGCACGTCCCGAACTCGCAGCCCGCGAGGTTGGTCTGCCGCAGGTCCGGCGGCTCCTCGAACCGGCAGCGCACGAACTCGAGCAGGTGCGGGAACTCGACGGCCCGCAGGTCGAGGACACCGACGATGTGCTTGTCCGTGAACCGGAGAACCGGCGGCGTGGTGGCTCGTCTGCGGCCCCAGCCACTCGCCGGACCCCACCCGGCGGGCCCGGGCTCGAAGGCGAAGATCTGCCGCACGACCTCCTCGGCCCGCACCCTCGCCCACTCGGGCGGCTGCGGGTCGAACGGGTCCAGCCTGCGACCAGGCGGCTCTTCAGTCATCAGAGGCCCCTCGTACACGACACCTGCATGGCGCGACACTCCGACGCGACACGATCACGGACGGTTCCCACTCGACAGCAACGTGCTGATCAAAGATTGCACACCGCTCATGGGAGGGCTCCCGAAGATCGACTCCGCGCGCCAACGCCCGGAATCCCCAGGTCAACTACAGGGCCAGGCCGGCAGTCCCGCGGCCACTGCCCGAGCACCCTCCCGGCCGTCGCCGACCGGGAGGGGTCGCACTACGTCAGCACCTTGCCGAGGAAGGCCTTGGTGCGCTCGTGCTGCGGGTTGCTGATCACGTCCCGGGGGCTGCCCTGCTCGACGACCACGCCGCCGTCCATGAAGACCAGCGAGTCGCCGACCTCCTTGGCGAAGCCCATCTCGTGGGTGACCACGACCATGGTCATGCCGTCCTCGGCCAGTTGGCGCATGACCGCGAGTACCTCGCCCACCAGCTCGGGGTCGAGCGCGGACGTCGGCTCGTCGAACAGCATCAGCTTGGGATCCATGGCGAGAGCCCTGGCGATCGCGACCCGCTGCTGCTGTCCACCGGACAGCTCGCGGGGGTAGGCCTTCGGCTTGTCGGCGAGGCCGACGCGCTCGAGCAGCGCGAGGGCCCGTTCCCTGGCCTTGGCCTTGGCGACGCCCTTGACCTGGATCGGGGCCTCCATGACGTTCTCGCACACGGTCATGTGCGGGAACAGGTTGAAGCGCTGGAAGACCATGCCGATCTCCCGGCGCTTCGCGGCCACCTCGTTGTCGCGCAGCTCGTGGAGCTTGTCGCCCTTCTGCCGGTAGCCGACGAGCTCACCATCGACCCAGAGCTTGCCCGCGGTGAGCTTCTCGAGGTGGTTGATGCAGCGGAGGAACGTGGACTTGCCGGACCCGGACGGTCCGATCACGCACATCACCTCGCCGGGCATGACCTCCAGGTCGATGCCCTTGAGCACCTCGAGGCGCCCGAAGTACTTGTGCACGCCCTCCGACTTGACCATGGGCGTGATGGTCGGCTCGGTCATGCCAGCCCCGATTTCGGCCGGCCAAACCCGAGGAAACCGCCCTGGCGGGCCGGGATCGCACCACGGGAGTACCGGCGTTCGATGAAGTACTGGGCGATCGACAGCAGCGAGGTCAGCACCAGGTACCAGATGCTCGCCACCACGAGCAGCGGCACATACTTGAGGTTACCGCCGTAGATCAGCTGCACCTGGGTGAACAGGTCGCCGACCGCGATCACGCTCGCGAGCGAGGTGGTCTTGAGCATCGAGATGGTCTCGTTGCCGGTCGGCGGGATGATCACCCGCATGGCCTGGGGCAGCACGATCCGGCGCAGGATCTTGAGCCGGGTCATGCCGAGCGCCTCGGCCGCCTCGGTCTGTCCCTGGTCGACGGACAGGATGCCGGCGCGGACGATCTCCGACATGTAGGCGGCCTCGTTGAGCCCGAACCCGAGCACGGCGCCGGCGAAGATCGGGATGAGCAGGTTCGAGTCGAAGTAGACGAACTCCGGCCCGAACGGGATCCCGAGCGACAGTGTCGGGTACAGGACTGCGATGTACGACCAGAAGATGACCTGCACCAGAACGGGGGTGCCCCGGAAGAACCACGCGTAGAGCCACGCGATCGTGGAGACGATCGGGTTGCGGGACAACCGCATGACCGCCACCACGATGCCCAGCACCACGCCGATGACCATGGCGAGCAGGGTCAGCTCGATGGTCACCCAGAGTCCTTTGAGGACACGGTCGGAGAACAGGAACTGCCACACCACGTCCCAGCTCCAGGCTGGGTTGGTCACCAGGCTGTTGACCAGCATCGCGGCCAGCACGAGCAGCGCCGCGGCCGCGACCCAGCGGCCGGGGTGCCGCACGGGCACCGCCACGATCTGCTCGGGCGGGATCCGGTTCTTTCGCTCGTCGGTCTCGGGGGAGGTCATGCTCAGTAGATGGCCCCGTTGACCTTGGCCTCGGTGATGGCGCCGCCGCCGGTGCCCCAGTTGTCCAGGATCTCCTGGTACGCACCGTCGTCGATGAGCTTCTGGACCGCGGCCTGGAGGGCTTCCTTCATGGTGCCCGCGGTCTTCGGGACGGCGATGCCGTACGGCGCGGTGTCGGTGTCGTCGCCGGTCTTCTCGAAGGCGTTGCCGGTCTTCTTCACGGCGTAGTCGACCACCGGGCTGTCGGCCATGTAGGCGTCGATCCGGTTGGCGGCGAGCGCGGCGTTGACGTCGGTCTGCTTCGGGAAGCCCTGGGAGGTCGGCGGCTCCTTGCCTGCGTCCTCACACGCCTTGACGACCGAGCCCTCGACGTCGGGCTGGGTGAGCTGGTCGAGCTGGGTGGTGCCGTTCTGGGCGCCGACCGTCTTGCCGCACAGGTCCTCGATGGTCTGGATGTTCTTCGGGTTGCACTTGCGGACCATCGTCGAGGTGCCCGCCTCGAAGTAGGTCACGAAGTCGACGGTCTGCTCGCGCTCCTTGGTGTCGGTGAACGACGACATGCCGAGCTCGTAGCGGCCGGCCTGGAGACCGGCGAGGATGCCGTCGAAGGAGGCGTTGACGAACTCGACCTCTGTGCCGAGCACCTTGCCGAGCGCCTTGCCGAGGTCGATGTCCATGCCGATGATCTCGTCGGAGGCCTCGAGGGTGTACTCGTTGGGCGCGTACGAGGCGTCGGTGGCGATGACGATCTTGCCGTCGGCCTTGACCGAGGCGGGCACCTGCCCACCGAGCGCACTGTCGGCGGCGACGTCCACGTCCAGCGGCTTCGGGTCGGGCACGTCCGACGGCTCACCCGGGGTGCACTCGCTTCCACCACCGTTGCCGCCGCCCTGGTCGGCGGGGTTCTCGGTCGTGGCGCCGCAGCCGGCCGCGAACAAGGTCGCGGCGGTGCACAGCACGGTCAGCACGGACAGGCGGGTACGGGACACGTCTTCTTCACTCCTCGAGCCTTACTGGCGGTCTGAATTCAGCGCATCCTGCCATTTGGGATGCGCTGAGCACAGGTTCAGCATGTTACGGACGTGTCACCATGCGCGCGGCCACCCTGTGATCAACGCCGCGACCAGCGCGGTCCATCCGGTCTGGTGGGTGGCGCCGAGGCCTTCGCCGGTGTCCCCGTCGAAGAACTCACTGAAGGTGACGTGCTCGGTCCACAGCGGGGAGTCACTGGCCTCGACGCGCTTCCCGTCGGCCGGCCTGCGGCCGTCCTCGCCGGGGAGGAACAGCGCGGCGAGCCTGCGGGACAGCTCGTCGGCGGCGTCGCCGAGCGGCATGGTCCGGCCGGAGCCGGTCGGCAGCTCGACCGCCAGGTCGCCGCGGTGGAACGCGTCGATCGTGTGGAGCGCCTGGACCAGCAGCGCGTTGGTCGGGAACCACACCGGGCCGCGCCAGTTGGAGTTGCCGCCGAACATGGGCGTGTGCGACTCGCCGGGTTCGTAGCGGAGCCAGTGCTGCTGACCCGCGACGTCGACCACCATGCCGTCGCGGTGTGCGGCGGACAGCGAGCGGATGCCGTGCGGCGAAAGGAACTCGTCCTCGTCGAGCATGCGGGCCAGCACGCGGCGCAGCTTGCCTTCGTCCAACAGGGACAGCAGCGCGCTGCGTTCCCCACCCGCTCGCCAGTTGATGAACTGGCCGAACTCCGGCTGGTGGTGCAGCAGGTAGTTCAGCCGTGCCGCGAAGTGCGGCAGCTCGGCGAACACCCACGGCTCGAGCCGGGCGGTGGCGAGCACCGGGATGAGCCCGACCATCGACCGCACCCGCACCGGCGCGGACTCGACCGAACCGTCACCGTGGGTGCGGGACACGAGGTCGTAGCAGAAACCGTCCTGCTCGTCCCAGATCCCGCGGGCCGCCGACCCGAAGCGCGACGACACCTGCGCGATCGACAGGAAGTGCTCGACGAACTTCGTCGCGACGTCCTCGTACGCCTCGTCGTGCCGCGCGAGCTCCAGCGCGATCCGCATGAGGTGCAGCGCGTAGGTCGCCATCCACGAGGTCGCGTCCGACTGCTCGAACCGCCACCCCTCCGGCAGCCGCTCGGACCGGTTGACCGGCCCGATGTTGTCCATGCCGAGGAAGCCGCCCTCGAACAGGTAGTTGCCCTCGGGGTCCTTCCTGTTGACCCACCAGGAGAAGTTGAGCAGCAGCTTGTGGAACACCCGCGCGAGGAACACCCGGTCACCGACACCGGTCCGGTGCTGCTCCGCGAAGTAGACCTGCAGCGCCGCCCACGCGTGGACGGGCGGGTTGACGTCGCCGAACTCCCACTCGTAGGCGGGCAGCTGGCCGTCCGGGTGCATCATCCACTCGCGGCACATCAGCAGCAGCTGGTCCTTCGCGAACGCCGGGTCGACCATCGCGAACGGGATCATGTGGAACGCGAGGTCCCACGCCGCGAACCACGGGTACTCCCACTCGTCGGGCATGGAGAGCACGTCGGCGACGTCGAGGTGTCGCCAGTGGACGTTGCGCGCGCCCGGCCGCAGCCGCTCGCCGGGCGACGGCGGGTTGGCTGGATCACCTTCCAGCCAGTGCCGCAGCCGGAACCGGTAGATCTGCTTGGTCCACAACAGACCGGCGAGCGCCTTGCGCACCACCGCCCGCTCCCGCGGGTCCTGGTTGGCGATGACGGAGCCGTAGAACTCGTCCGCTTCCTGCTGCCGCGCCGCCATCGTGTCGCGGAACGTGCTGCCGAACGCCCGCCCGTGCCCGTTCCCGGCGATGAGCCGCAACTGCACGGACACCGACTCACCAGGCGCGACGGACTCGAAGTGGTACCAGGCCGCGGCCTTGGTCCCCGGCTGCGACGCGGTCCCCGGCTCGACGACCTGGCACGCGTCGAGCAGCCCGTTCACGACGTGGTCGTCGATGCCGGCCTTGGTGTACCGGCTGGGGTTGCGCCCGCGCCCGAACAGCCCGACCTCGTCGGTCTCGTTGTCGGTGACGAGCATCGTCGGCGAACCGCTGGCCTGCAGCGTGTACCGGCCGATCCGCGAGTGCTCGGCGACGACGCGGGTCCAGCCCTGCGCGGTGGACGCGATCAGCGCTGGCCGCCGCGCGTCCCGGCCCCAGGACCAGGTGTTGCGGAACCACAGCTGCGGCAACAGGTGGAGCGGCGCGGCGTCGGGGCCCTGGTTGGTGACGGTGATGTCGACACAGATGTCGTCCGGCGCCGCCTTGGCGTAGGTCACCTGCACGTCGAAGAACCGGTTGCCCGACAGCACCCCGGTGTCCGCGAGTTCCGGCTCCCGCTCGTCGCGTCGCGCCTCGGCAGCGCGGGCCCGGAGTTCCTTGTACGGGAACGCGGCCTGCGGGTAGCGGTAGAGGACCCGCATCCACGAATGGGTTGGGGTGCCGTCGAGCACCCACCAGTGTTCTTTGGCGTCCTCGCCGTGGTTGCCTTCACCGTTGGTGAGCCCGAAGTAGCGCTCCTTGAGGATGTCGTCCTGCCCGTTCCACATGGCGACGGCGAAGTTGAGGAACCCGTGCCGGTCGCAGATCCCGGCGATGCCGTCCTCACCCCACCGGTAGGCGCGCGACCTGGCGTGGTCGAAGGTGAAGTAGCCCCAGGCGTCGCCGTGCGGGGAGTAGTCCTCACGCACGGTTCCCCACTGGCGCGCGGCGAGGTACGGCCCCCAGAACCGCCATGGCGAGGCCATCTCCTCCGATTCGGCCAGCCGGTCGTGCTCGGAGGTGTGGTCTGAGCCCATGGCACCCATGATGCCGGTTGCCCGAAGTGGCCCACCTCGAACCGGGGTATGTCGTATTGTCGACTACCGAGCGCAGCCGCCAGGTGACTGGCAGGCGGGGAGGGCGTGATGAGCGAGTACGGGTTCTTCGTGACCGCCGACGACATCTACCGGTGGCTCAAGGAAGGGCCCGGCGCGGAGTCGCTCGACCTGGCGCAGAACGCGACCCAGCACGAGATGGAACGCGAGAACCAGCGCGCCGACCAGATCATGCTGCTGTCGAACGCCATCCAGGCCGGCTGGCAGGGCGAGGCAGGTGGCAGGGCCTACAGCGCGGTGAGCCCGCTGGCGGAGTACGCGCTGCGGGGCGCCGACCAGCTTCGGGTGTCGCAGGACCTGCTGAGCAGGCAGAGCGCATCGTTCGTCGACGCGGCGAACCGGGTGCGGCCGGTGCCGGAGAAGCCGCCGGAGAACTCGCTGACCGACGCGTTCCCGTTCGACACCGACATCGACAAGGACACGGCGGACTACCAGTCGGCGGCGCAGAACAACTTCGCCGTGTTCCGCGACTACGACGGCGCGAGCTCGTACAACGAGACACACATGCCGCAGGAGTACAACACGACGAACCGCGCCACGGGCGACGTGACGGTGACCCCGCCCGCGGACACGATCGAGGTCGGCGACTCCGGCCCGAGGAGCGGCGGCCCCGGTGAGCACAGCGGCGGTCCCGGGAACTACAGCGGTTACGGCGCGGGCCCGAGCGGCTACCCAGGCGGCCCGGGAAGCGGCGGCCCGGCTGCCGGCGGCCCGTCCACCGGCGGCGGTCACCCCGGCACCGTCCCGTCCGGCGGCCAGCAGACCACCCCCAACGACTACCGTCCGTCACCGCAACCGCCGTACTCCTACCCGCCGTCGTACCCACCCGTGCACCGCCCGTCCCCGGTCTCGGCGGACCCGGGCAACTACACCGGCGGTGCCCCGTACGGCGGAGGCGGCTTCGGCCCCCGGGGTGGCGGCGGAGGCGGTGGCGGCGGCTATGGCAGCGGCCCAGGAGGCGGCGGCCCACGCGGCTTCGGCCCCACCCCGGGCCCCGGCCCCGGCGCGGCGGCAGGTGCCGTAGCAGCGGAAGAAGCCGCAGCTAGAAGGGCCGCACAAGCCGCGGCTGGCATCCGCCCAGGGGGCGCGGGAGGCCCCGTGGGCGCCCCGATGGGAGCAGGCCGGGGCAAGGACGACGAGGACACCGAACACGAGCGCAAGATCCTCATCGAAACCGACGCGGAAGAAACCTTCGGCAGCGACATACTGACCGCCCCCCAGGTAATCGGCGACGACGAGTACGAAGACTGACCCGAGCGAGCGGTTCGACGGCGAATTGGTCACAGCGCGCACCGGCATGTCGTATTCTCGACTACCGAGCGCATCCGCCACGTCACAGGCGGATCTGGGGGAGGCCGAGAGGAATGAGCGGAAGACTCGAGCAGAGCGAGGGCTACCGACGCCTGGAGAAGATGGGCAGCCCGACGCCCGTCGAGTCCACGAGCGCCGGCTTCGCCTACGACGAGGCAACGCTGACATCGCTGGTCACGAAGTGGACTGAGCTGGCGGACCGCTACCTGGCGTCCAGCCAGCGCGTCTCCACCGACCCGATCGCACCCCCCGGCCTCGACTTCGCGAGCAGGGGCCAGGCCGACGCCGCCACGAACGCGACCAAGGAGTACTACGAGTACGTGGTCAGGAACTACTGGTACTGCATCGAACAGGCCCAACTCCTGCAGGACACCCTGGACGATTACCGAGGCCAGGAACACCAGTCGGTCCTCCTGATCAACAAGTCCGGACCGCAGGCGGGGATCTGACTGTGAGCATCCGGTTCACAGGTGCCGCCGTCGTCGCGGTCAGCCTGGTCGGCCTGGCCGCCTGCACCACCGCGGCCCCGGGCACCCCAATACCCGATCGGGTGAATTCCACCGATACCCCGACCAGCGGGGACTCACCTCCCGACGAGCTGCCGACGAACGGCGCCCCGAAGGTAGAGAACCCCATCGACGCGACCCACTTCGAACAGAACCCGTGCGATGCACTGACCCCGGCCCAGGCGAGCAGACTCAACGTACCGCCGGATGGGCAGGCCGCGGACACGGAGTTCGGCGGAGGGTGCATCTGGCGCAACCCGGACAGCGGCGGAGCGACGGGGATCTCCTTCCTTTCGAGCGTCAGGCGAGGGTTGAGCATCGCTTACGCGGAGGAGAGCGCCGGGTACTACCGGTACTTCAAGCCCATCGACGATCTCGAGGGTTTCCCTGCCGCGATATTCGACACGGGAACGGACAAGCCCACGAGCCAGTGCTCGATAACGGTCGGCCTCTCGGACGACCTCGCATTCCAGACGTTGACGAATCTGTCGCGGGCCAACATCGGCAAGACGGACCCGTGCGAGGCAGGCGTGATGGCAACACGCGAGATGCTGAAAACGATCAAGGCGAACTCATGAATACCTCGACTGACGGATACACACCGTTCCTGACACCAGCTGAGATCTATCACCAACTTCGTGACGGCAAGGGCTCGGGTTCGCTCAACAACGCGCAGTTCAGCACCCAGATGGAGCTTCCAGAGGAGACTGACAGAGCGGAGTTGCTCGCGTCTCTCGCCGACCTGATCGCAACGGGATGGCAGGGGCAGGCGAGCGCGGCGGCTCATGGAGCAGCGCTGCCACTCAGGGACCACGTGCTCGCGAACGCGGACAAGCTCGAACGCGTGCAAGACCTGCTCTCGCGGCAAGCCGGGTCTTTTGAGAGGGCTTACAACAGTGTGCTGCCGGTGCCTGATGTGCCTCAGCAGTCGCTGGACGAGCCGGTTCCCTTTGATGTGGATCACGCCAAGGAAGTCGCGTTTTACCAGGGGATTGCTCAGCACAACATGGATGTGTTCGGGCAGTATGACGGGGCCAGCGAGTACAACGAGACGAATATGCCTCAGGAGTTTCACGCTGGCGGTCGGGGTGGGGGCGATGTGTCGGTGAAGTCTGCTGACAGCATTGAGGTTGGGGAGCCTCATCCCGGGGGTAAGCCTGGGGACGGGGTGCTTGGCGGGCCAGGGGAAGACAGCGGGCCTGGTGGATCTTCTTCTGGTTATCCGAGGTCTTCTGCCGGGGAACCGGCCGGATCTGGTGGACCTCAAGAGGGTTCTGGTGGGGTTACTGGGTCTTCTGGGGTTCTGCCTTCTGGGGGCGGGGTGACCCAGGCCAATGACTATCGGCCTGGGGTGGTTGGTGGTTCTCCTTCTTCTGGGTATTCTTCTTCTTTGCCTGGGGTTGGGGGGTCTGTTTCCGCGGGGCCCGGTGGGGTTGTTGGCGGGGTTCCTGTCGGTGGGTATTCCGGCGGTGGGGGTGGGGGTGTGCCTCGGATGGGTGGCGACGGTCGCGGGGGCGGTGGCGCGGGCGGTACTGGGGTTGTTCGTGGGCCTGGGGGTGCTGTCGGGGTTGGGCCGCTTTCCGCTGAGGAGAACGCTGTTCGGCGTGGTGCCGCTGGGGCTGGTTCTGCGCGTGGCGGGGTGGGGGCGGTGGGTGCGCCGCTGGGAAACAAGGGGAATGGTGACGAGGATGCCGAGCATGAGCGGAAGGTGCTCATCGAGGTGGACTCCGAGGAGATCTTCGGTAGTGCGGTGCTGACCGCTCCTCCGGTCATCGGCGACGACGAATACGAGGACTGATGCGGACCGGGAGTAAGGTTGAGCTTTCCGTCTTTCCTCTGCTCAGTCTGATGCAGAAGGAGAATCTCGGGGAGCCGCACACTGTTTTCGCCGGGGGTGAGCGTTATGTGTCGCCTCGGTTTGCCGATCAGGCCGCTCGGGTTGTTCAGCAGGAGTTGCGGGACGCCGGGCTTGGGGAGCGCGGGGATTTCGACTCGTTTCTCGATCTTGTGAATGTCGTTCAGCGGGCCTCTGTCGAGTACTACGGGTGGGTCACCAGCTCTGACGAGGCCTACTCCGTTCTCGTTGCCGCACATGGGCGGCAGGCCGTGCTGGTCGTGCGGTCCGGGGAGCGGGTCCGGTTCGAGCGGTGCGATCCCGACCGCATGGTCGAGACGCTCGTGTGGCGGTTGCCTGATGTCGGGGTGGCCCACGGGGAGCCGTTTTCCGTTCGCCACGCTGACTTTCACGCGCCCCGGGGGCGGGCCGACGGCAGCGTCATGCGGCGATCGTCATCGGCCCGGCCGGATGGGGCTCGGCGGTTGGACGCCCTCCTCAAGGCCTCGCGCGTCTCCGTTGCCAAGCTCTACACCGCCAGGCGGGACGTGAGCGGGGTTCGGCAGCGGTCTGAGCGGTGGCTCACCGTTCTCGATCTCGTCGACGGGCGGTGGGCGCTGTCCGTTTCGCGGGTTCGGGGGGAGCGGTGGATCAGCGCGGCGCCCGGGACGCATCAGCACATCGGTGACAAGGTGCTCGAGCTAGCGCGCTGAGGCGATGAACACCACCGCTATCGCGCAGTACAGCCACATTGCCGGGCCCAGGCCGGTGTGGTCCGCCAGGAGGCCGATCACCAGCGGCGTGGTCACGCCGATCTGGGCCACCGCTTCCGCCACCGACGACGTGGCACCCGCCTGGCCCGGGCGCAGCGTCATGTACCGCGCCTGCAGGATGATCCACGCCAGGTTCACCGCCGCACCGACGAGTGCCATCGCGATCGCCGCCGTCACCGTTGTCGGGACCAGGACCAGCAGGAAGACCCCCGCCGTCAGCGCCACCGCGCAGGTTCGCAGGCCCACTCGCCGGCGCGTGGTCCGGCTTGCCCACGCGGCCGCCGCCACGCCACCCGTCAGGCCCGCGCCCGTCGCCACCGTCGCCAGTGCCGGGCTCAGGTCCTGGTCGGTGATCAGGAACGCCACCGCGAAACCGATGAACGTGTCATCGAACGCCACGATGACCGCCACCAGCAGCCCGGCCGCGATCACCCGGCGGTCGCGGATCACCGACATCAGGGCGCCGAACGCGCTTTCCTCGTCGTCCGGTTCCGGGCGGGGCAGCGGCCTGGTCGCCAGCAGCACGCCGTAGGCCACCATCATCACGCCCGCCGCCCAGAACGCGGCGCGCCAGCCGAGGCCCGACCACAACGCCGTCGCCAGCAGCAGTGGGCCCGCCAGGTCCCCCATCGCCGCGAGGAGGTTCGCGCGTGCCAGCGCGGGTTCCGCGTTGTCGCCCGCGATCTCCACCAGCGACACTTCTCCCGCGGTCACCAGCAGGTCGCCGAGGGTCCCCATCACGCAGACCGCGACGAACAGCGCCCAGAAGTCGCCCGCCGCCGCGAACAGGAACAGGCCCACGCCGTAACCCAGGCCGCCGATCGCTGCCAGCACTCGCCTGTTGCAACGGTCGACCAGGACACCGAAAGGCGTGGTCAGCAGGCCTATGCCGGGGTACAGGAACAGCAGGAACCCCGCCTGTGCGTACGTCAGGTCGACGTCCGCGCGGATGGACTCCACCGCCGCGTACGGCAGGTAGGCCACCGTCTCGTCGAAAAAGCGCACCAGGAGGAGCGACGCCACCAGCGTCGCCGGGAACCTCGGTGCTAGGTCAGATCAATGTCGGAACCATGCGCGCATACAAAAGATCGTAGCCTTGCACCATGATCGATGACGACCGATTTCTGGGCTGCATCCTGGCGGGTGCGGTGGGGGACGCGCTCGGAGCGCCGGTCGAGTTCCTCACCATCGAGACCATCCGCCGCCAGTTCGGGCCGGACGGCACCACCGGCTACGAAGAGGAGTACGGCGGCCGCGGCACCATCACCGACGACACCCAGATGACCCTCTTCACCCTCGAAGGGCTCATCCGGGGCCACCGCGGCGAGCACGACGACTTGTTCGCGCCGATGCAGCACGCCTACCAGCGCTGGCTGCACACGCAGGGCATGGAGACGCGCTGGGCCGACAACGGCGGCGTGTTCGCCACGAAACCCGAACCGGACGGCTGGCTGATCACCAACAAGGGCCTGTTCGCCATGCGCGCCCCCGGCAACACGGTCACCCAGGCACTCCGCGCCTTCTCCCGCGGCCAGCCACGCGGCTCGTTCGACAACCGCCTCAACAACTCCAAGGGCTGCGGTGCGGTCATGCGTGTCGCGCCCTACGCACTGCTGGGCGACGACGCGTTCGCGTTCGCCGTCGGCAACGGCCTGCTGACCCACAGCCACCCGAGCGGCTACCTGTCCGCGGGCGCGCTCGCGCACCTGGTCCACCTGCTGCTGCAGGACGCCGCGCTGCCCGACGCCATCGCCGCCACCAGGGCGAAGCTGCTGACCTGGGACGGCCACGAGGAACAGGTCGCCGCGCTCGACGCCGCCGTGGCGCACGGCAGGCCGACGCCCGAGTCGATCGCCGAGAAGCTCGGCGGTGGCTGGACCGGTGAGGAGGCGCTCGCGATCGCGGTCGCCGCCGCGCTCGCCGCGGAGGACATGCGGGACGGGCTGCTGCTCGCGGTCAACCACTCCGGCGACAGTGACTCCACCGGCGCGATCTGCGGCAACCTCCTCGGCGCCATGCGGGGCACGGCGACGATCCCGCCGGAATGGCTGGCGGAGCTGGAACTGCGGGACGTGATCGAGCAGCTGACCAGGGACGCGCTCGCCGAGTTCGGTGACGCGCCCCCGGCCTGGGGTGACCGCTACCCGTTCACCTGAGCGGAGCTTGCGGAGCGAACATCGTCCCTGAGCGGAGCATGTGGAGCGAACATCGTCCCTGAGCGGAGCTTGCGGAGCGAACATCGTCCCTGAGCGGAGCTTGCGGAGCGAACATCGTCACAGCGCCGACGCGTGGGCGTCCAGCAGGTGCGCCACCGACTCCGTGACGCGCTTGGCCTGCGGGATGTGCAGCCACTCGTCCGGCACGTGCGGGTTGCTGTCGTTCGCCAGCGCGCCCGTGACCACGAACTGCGCCTTCGGGTACGCCTCCGCCAGTGAGCCCATGAACGGGATCGACCCGCCGAGCCGCATGGTCTGCCACTGGCTGCCCGCGAACACGGTCTCGCTCAGCGAGTCCAGCGCGGACCGCAGCCACGGCGCGATCGGCGGCGCGTTCCAGCCCGGCCCCTCCTCCGGCGCGGAGAGCGTGACCTTCGCGCCGTACGGCACGTCGGTGGTCAGCACCCGCTCGACCGCGGCGAGCGCGGTCTTCGGGTCGGCCGTCGGCGGCAGGCGGAAGCTCAGCTTCAGCGTCGTGAACGGGCGCAGGACGTTGCCCGCGTCCTCCGGCAGCGGCAGGCCTGCCGCGCCGATGATCGACAGGGTGGGTCGCCACGAGTTGTTCGCCATCAGCTCGTAGTCGTCGTCCGACGCCGCGGACATGCCGTCGACCAGCGGGAACGCCGCCTTGGCCGCGCCGGGGGCGAGGTCGGCGAGGGCCTTCATCTCCGCGTCGCGCTCCGGCGGGATGGGGCCGTGCAGCTCGGGCAGCAGGATCTCGCCGGTGCGGGCGTCCTCGATGCGGTCCAGCAGCTGCCGCATGATCCGGAACGAGCTGGGCACGATGCCGCTCGCCGAGCCGGAGTGCTGGCCGGCGTCCATGACGTGCACGGTCACCGTCGTCGACACGAGACCACGCAGCGAGGTGGTCAGCCACAGCCGTTCGTAGTCCTGGCCGCCGGAGTCCAGGCACACGACCAGCGAGATGTCGCCGAGCCGCTCGCGGTACGCCTCGAGGTACGCGTCCAGGTCCGGGCTGCCGGACTCCTCGCTCAGCTCGAGCAGCACCAGGCAGCGCGCGTGCTTGCCGCCGGCGGCCTGCAGCGCCTCGATCGCGGCCGACGCCGAGTAACCGGAGTAGCCGTCGTCGGCGGCGCCGCGCCCGTACAGCCGGTCGCCGCGGATGACCGGGGTCCACGGGCCGAGGCCCTCACCCCAGCCGCCGACCGGCGGCTGCTTGTCGAGGTGGCCGTACAGGAGGACGGTCCCGCCGTCCTCCGGCATGCCGTCGGACGCCGGCACGTCCATCAGCACCACGGGGGTGCGCTCGGGGAGGCGGAGGATCTCGACGGTCGCGCCGGGGATCGCGCGGGCGGCGAGCCAGGCGCGGACGTGTTCGGCGGCGGCGTCGAGGTGGCCGTGCTCGGCCCACTTCGCGTCGAACACCACCGACACGGCGGGGATCTTCACCAGCTCGGACAGGCTCGGCAGGATCTCCGCGTCCCATGTCCGTTCGACCGTTGAGCGGAGCTTGCGGAGCGAATCATCAGTCGTGCGGAGCTCGCCGAGCGAATCATCAGTCGTGCGTACCTGTGCGTTGTCCACTCCGGCGATACTGCCACTACCAGGCGTCGCGCAGCACCGACGGCTCCGGCTCCGGCTCGGGCAGCTGGCGGGGGGCGATCGACGAGAGGATTTCCTCGGCCGCGTCCGCGGCCTCCTCCAGGGCAGCCTCGGCCCGTCGCACGCGCTCGTCTCGCCAGTCGGCCATCACCCAAGGGTAGTTCGCCTCCGGCGGTCGTCGAGCGGAGACGACTACGATGGAAGGTGACGCAGATCACTTTCCATGCGCGAGTTGGTGAGCCGGACGCCGGAACCGGCGTCGCGCGGGTCAGCGGAACCCGCGACCGACGACTGCTCTGAGCTGCCGCGTTCACTGCCCGCCAGTAGGTGGTGACAGACCCGCCGATGAACGCCCTAATGTCGGTTGTCCTACGGTTTCCGCAGCTCAGCGCGTCGCGGACGCCAAGATGCCGACGTTCGGACCTCACCGGATCGAGCCAACGCATGCCAGGATGAACCCCGAAACCGTCAGTGCCAACGACGGTCGAGCCTCCCTTTACCCGGGCTGGTGGACCGCCGGTGGCGCGGCCGTGCGGACGCCACAAGCGAACGCCCGGCGTCGACAACTAGGAGAACGAATGTCGTCCCCAGAACAGTGGACGCACCCGGAACCCGGCGTCGGACCGGCCGCCACCGCGGCCAAGCCGACCGCGGAGCAGGTGATCGCCGGTTTGCGCGCAACGAGTGAGGGTGGCCCGGAGCTGGTGCAGCTCCTCACGCCGGAAGGCGAGCGGGTGCCCAACAGCCAGTGGGACCCCTACGTCTCCGACGTCACCGCCGAGGACCTGCGGAACCTCTACCGCGACATGGTCCTGACGCGGCGGGTCGACCGTGAGGCGAACGCACTGCAGCGGCAGGGCCAGCTCGGCATCTGGGTGCCGCTGCTCGGCCAGGAAGCCGCGCAGATCGGGTCCGGCCGGGCACTCAAACCGCAGGACATGGCGTTCCCGAGCTACCGGGAGCACGGTGTCGCGTGGACCCGTGGCGTCAAGCCGACGGAGCTGCTCGGCATCTTCCGCGGCACCGACCACGGCAGCTGGGACCCGCTCGCGAACCGCTTCCACCTGTACACGATCGTCATCGGCAACCAGGTGCTGAACGCGGCGGGTTATGCCATGGGCCAGCGCTTCGAGGGCAAAGTCGGCGACGACGACGGTGAAGCCACGATCTGCTACTTCGGCGACGGCGCGACCTCGCAGGGCGACGTGCACGAGGGCTTCGTGTGGGCGTCGGTGTACGACGCGCCGCTCGTGTTCTTCTGCCAGAACAACCAGTGGGCCATCTCAGAGCCCACCGAACGCCAGTCGCGGCTGCCGCTCTACCAGCGTGCCCGCGGCTACGGCTTCCCCGGCATCCGCGTCGACGGCAACGACGTCCTCGCGACCCTGGCCGTGTCCCGCTGGGCGCTCGACGAGTGCCGCCACGGCAACGGCCCGGTCCTGATCGAGGCGTTCACCTACCGCATGGACGCGCACACCACGACCGACGACCCGACGCGCTACCGGCTGTCCGACGAGCTGGAGGCGTGGAAGTTGAAGGACCCGATCGAGCGGGTACGCGTGCACCTGGTGCGGCACATGGACACCGAGAACGAGTTCTTCGACCAGGTCCAGGACGAGTCGGACCAGCTCGCGGCCGAGCTGCGCGAGTTCTGCCAGAACATGCCGGAACCGCCTCCGGGGCGGATGTTCTCCGAGGTCTACGCGGAGGGCAGCCCGGTGCTGGATGCGCAGCGCGACGCCTACCTCGAGTACGCGGCCGGGTTCGATGGAGGTGAGCACTGATGGCGGCGCCAGTCATGAACAAGTCAGCGGAGTCGCCCAGGACGAGCAGCCAGACCGTCACCCTGGGCAAGAGCCTGAACCTGGGCCTGCGTGCCGCCATGGAGGCGGACCCGAAGGTCATCGTCATGGGCGAGGACGTCGGCAAGCTCGGCGGCGTCTTCCGAATCACGGACGGGCTGCAGAAGGACTTCGGTGAGCAGCGCGTGCTGGACACGCCGCTCGCGGAGTCCGGCATCATCGGCACGGCGGTGGGTCTCGCGATCCGCGGCTTCCGGCCGGTGTGCGAGATCCAGTTCGACGGGTTCATCTTCCCCGCGTTCGACCAGATCGTGTCGCAGGTGGCGAAGCTTCGGTTCCGCAGCCAGGGCAAGATCAACCTGCCGATGGTGATCCGCGTGCCGTTCGGCGGCGGCATCGGCGCGGTCGAGCACCACTCCGAGTCGCCGGAGTCGTACTTCGCGCACACCGCCGGCCTCAAGGTCGTGTCGTGCTCCAACCCGGTCGACGCCTACTGGATGATCCAGCAGGCCATCCGGTGCGACGACCCGGTGCTGTTCTTCGAGCCGAAGCGGCGGTACTACGAGAAGGCGGAGCTGGACTTCGACGCGAAGCCGGAGCCGCTGTTCGCGTCGCGGGTGCTGCGCAAGGGCACCCACGCGACCATCGCCACGTACGGCCCGATGGTGAAGACGTGCCTGGAGTCGGCGGCCGCCGCGGCCGAGGAGGGCAAGGAGCTCGAGGTCATCGACCTGCGTGCGCTGTCCCCGATGGACCTGACGCCCGTGTACGACTCGGTGCGCCGCACCGGTCACCTGGTGGTCGTGTCGGAGGCGCCTGGCGAGGCGTCGCTGTCGTCGGAGATCGCCGCGCGGGTGCAGCAGGAGTGCTTCTACTCGCTGGAGGCGCCGATCCTGCGCGTGACGGGCTTCGATGCCCCGTACCCGCCGTCGAAACTCGAGGAGGAGTTCCTCCCCGACCTCGACCGGGTGCTGGACGCCGTCGACCGTTCGCTGGGCTGGTGAGGCATGCCTGACTTCAAGGTCTTCCCCCTGCCCGACACGGCAGAGGGGCTGGTCGACGCCGAGATCCTGACCTGGCACATCAAGCCGGGGGACGAGGTCAAGGTCAACCAGATCATCGTCGAGATCGAGACGGCCAAGGCGGCGGTCGAGCTGCCGTGCCCATGGGCCGGTGTGGTCACGGAACTGCACGCCGAGCCCGGCCAGACGGTCAACGTGGGCGCGCCGATCGTGACGATCGACGTCGACCCGGGTGGTGCCGCGGCGCCTGCCGCTGCCGCCGCCCCTGCTCCGGCTGCCGAGAGCAACGGGCAGGCCATGCTCGTCGGCTACGGCCCCAAGGCGTCGACGGCGAAACGGCGGGCCCGCAAGGACACGGCTCCGGCTCCGGCCGCGCCGGTCGCCACCGCCCCGCCGCCACCGGTCGCCAAGCCGGTCACCGTGCCGGACTCGCCCGCCGCGCTGCTGGAGCCGTCGGCCCTGGTGCCGCTGGCGAAGCCGCCGGTGCGCAAGCTGGCCAAGGACCTGGGCGTCGACCTGCGGTCGCTGGCCGGCTCGGGCGTGATCACGCGCGAGGACGTCGAGCGCGCGGCCCACGGTGCGGTGACCCCGGTCCCGGCCCCGGTCGCGTCCGGCGACCGCGAGCGGCGGGTCCCGGTCAAGGGCGTGCGCAAGATGACCGCGCAGGCCATGGTCGAGAGCGCGTACTCGGCGCCGCACGTGACCGAGTTCCTGACGGTCGACGTCACGCCGATGATGGAGCTGCGTGCGCGCCTGAAGACGCACCCGTCGTTCCGCGACGTCAAGATCACCCCGCTCACCTTCGCCGCGAAGGCCGTGTGCCTGGCGGCGAAGCGGACGCCGGACGTGAACGCGACGTGGGCGGGCGAGGAGATCGTCTACAAGGACTACGTGCACCTGGGCATCGCGGCCGCCACGCCGCGCGGCCTGGTGGTGCCGAAGATCCGCGACGCGGACGGGATGTCGCTGCGGGAGCTGGCCGAGGCACTGGAGCAGCTGACGGTGACCGCCCGGAACGGCAAGACCACCCCGGCGGACATGCTCCACGGCACGATCACGATCACCAACGTCGGTGTGTTCGGTGTGGACACCGGCACGCCGATCATCAACCCGGGTGAGTCCGCGATCCTCGCGCTCGGCGCGATCAAGGACATGCCGTGGGTGGTGGACGGCGAGATCAAGGTGCGGAAGGTGTGCCAGCTGTCGCTGAGCTTCGACCACCGGGTGGTCGACGGCCAGCAGGGTTCACAGTTCCTCGCGGACGTCGGCGCCATCATGGCCGACCCCGCCATGGCCATCACGTTCTGATCGGTGGGGCGTGCCCTCCGGGGCACGCCCCTTCCAGAACCGTTCCGGCACAGGAACATCCACCTCGGCGTTCCGGGCGTCGATCCGCCGCATATCGAGCCAGGGGTGCCGCGGCTCGGCCGACGTGATACGCAGCACGCTCTCCTCCAGCACGAGGTCCCGGAGCACCACCCGTCCGTGCTCCGTGAGGATGTCCACCAGCGACACGGGCGACTTCTCCATCACGCACTCGACGAGGTGGAGAGTGCCGAGCGACGGCCCGTGCCCGCGGCTGAAGAGCTGGTTGAACCAGTCTCGTTCGTCCCACAGCGCCCCGAACTGGCCGTACTGGAAGTCTGCGGGGGCGTTCTGGAACACGCAGTTGTCGAACCGGAGCGTGCCCGAGTCGACCACGATCTTCCGCGCGGTGATCGGCCGCTCGAAGACGCAGTGTTCGAACTCGACCCGGCCACCGCGCACTCGCAGATCGTTCAGGTTGAGCGCCGAGCCGAACACGGTGTGGTGGAACTCGACTCTGCCGAGGAAGCGTGCCTCGTGGAAGTCGGTCAGGCTCGCCGCGAACTCCCCGTCGTGGCAACGGAGTGTGCCCAGGAACTCCGCGCCCGCGAAGGATGTCCGCTCGCCTCGGAAGACCACGTCGTCCAGCGTCACGGTGCCGCGGAAGGTGAACCCCCCGAAGTCCATGTCGATCAGCTTCATGCCGGTGAAGTCGAAGTCGGCGTCGCACCAGGGGGAATCGCCGGTCAGGCGTTCGCGGAACAGCCGGAACACCGTGTCCACGACCTCGCCCCCGCGCGATCCGGACAGCCGCAGGTAGGCGATCAGGACTTCCACGCACTTCTGGCGGCCGTCGTCCCAGTCGTCCGCGAGGCCTGCCAAGGCATAGACGCCCGCGAGGCGGACCTGGTCGCTCTCGTGGGCCAGTTGTTCGGCCGCCGCGGCGAAGCGTTCGTTGAGGAGCTTGGACTTCTCGCGTTCCTCCTGCCGCAGCGCCAGGCGGTGGTCGCCCTCGGCGACCTTCTGTTTGCGGTGGTTGACCGAAAGGAGCACCACACCGCCGAAGCCCGCGATGACCGCCAGGACGATCTTCAGCAGCTCGATCGTGTCGGCCGCGGTGAACGTCGCCGACCTCGGCAGGCCCGGCCAGCCGAACGCCCACAGCAGCAGTGTGCTCGTGCCTGCGCCGACCAGCAGCGCCACGACGACCCAGCCCAGGATGGACAGTGTCATCGAGCCCGCCGAGGCGTCGGCGTGGTCTCGGGGTCTCATCGACCCCGCAGCCTACCGACGGCCGAGGCCCGCGACTCCCCTATTGGGCGGGCCGGGGGAGGTCGAAGTAGTTGATCAGGCCGGCCGCGAACGCGATGTCGCCCTTCACCTTCACCTTGCCGCGCATGAACAACATCGCGACGTTGACGCTGCCCGTCACCGCGCGCAGGAAGTCGGTCGGGGACAGGGTCAGCGTGACGCGGGCGTCGGCGGTCGGGGCCTGGCCGGACGTGCACGTGCCGTTGTCGATCACCGTCTCGTAGCGGTCGTAGCCGCCCGCGCCCGCGCCGCCCGACAGGCGCCAGTGCACGACCGCGCTCAGCGAAGCCGCCTTCACCGGGTCCAGGTGCTCGCCCATGCGCCGGAAGATCTCCTCGAACACGACCAGGCGCAGGTGCGGGTGGGTCATCAGGTGTTCCAGCTGTGTGGTGGACGCCCTGGAGACGAACCAGACGAACGTGTCCGTGCGCATCGCGGCCAGCTCGATGCCCGTGCCGACGCGACCGAGCATGTCGAGGACGTCGATCAGCTGCACGAACTGTTCCTCGTCGAGCCGCGCCGGGTCGACCGCGCGGGCGAACGCGTCGATGTCGACCGTGCTCTCGACCACCGGACTGCTCAGCGTCGAAGCCCCCGATTTGCGCCTGAATCGCATGTTCCACCTTATCTACTGGCGGGTAACGCTACGTTCGACTCTGTACCCTGGCAAGGATTGATCGAACCGCAGGAGGATCGGCGACCGTGGAGAAGAGTGTCTGATGGATCACTCCGCAAGCTCCGTTCACGAGCGGCGGCGGGTCAAGCGACTGCCGCGCGAGGTTCGGGAGCGGCAGATCCTCGACGCCGCGGTCCGGGTGTTCTCCGACCACGGCTACCACAACGCGTCGATGGACGAGATCTCCGAGGTCGCGGGCGTCTCCAAACCGATGATCTACGCCTACCTGGGTTCGAAGGAAGACCTCTTCGCCGCGTGCATCCACCGCGAGGCCACGCAGCTGCTCGAAGCCGTCGCCGCCGGGGTGCGCACGGAGTTACCCGCCGACATGCAGTTGTGGCACGGGCTCGGCGCGTTCTTCGAGTACGTCGGCGCGCACCGGGAGAGCTGGCGGGTCCTGCACCGCCAGGCGATCTCCCAGGGTGGGCCGTTCTCCGAGGAACTCCTCGACATGCGCCGCCAGGCGATCAGCCTGGTCGACACGCTCCTGGTCCGGGTCGCCACCAAGGAAGGCCTTGACCGCGGCGCCACCGAGTCGCTCGCCGCCGCGCTGGTCGGCGCGGCGGAGTCGCTCGCGGACTGGTGGCTCGACAACCCCGACGTGCCGAGCCGGGCGGTCGCGTCGCGGCTCATGAACCTCGCGTGGATCGGCTTCGGCGGGCTCGTCGAGGGCAACACCTGGCACCCCAGCGAGGACTAGGCAGTCCGCCTCCCCGCATTCGAAAGTGTTGGCGCCCTAGTTCCTCTCCAGGCTGGTCAGCAGCCTGCGCAGCAGGTCGGCCAGGGCAGCGCGGTCCTCGTCGTTCAGCTCGGCGAGGATCCGGTGCTCGTTCGCCACGTGATCGGGCAGCGCGCGGTCGATCGCCGCGCGGCCTTCGTCCGTCAGTGACACGTGCACGACCCGCCCGTCCTTCTGGCTCGGCGTCCGCGCGACCAGACCACGGGCCACGAGCCGGTCCAGGCGTTGCGTCACCGCGCCGGAGGTGATCATCGACGAGCGCATCAGTTCGGCGGGGGTCAGCGGCCGGTCGTTGCGCCGCAGGGTCGCCAGCACGTCGAACGACGAGCGGTCCAGGTCGTGCTCGCCGAACGTCCGCTGCAGCTCCGTGTCGACCAGCCGGGCGAGCCGCGAGAGCCGCCCGATCACCCCCATCGGGGAGGCGTCGAGGTCCGGACGGACCGCCGCCCACTGCTCGAGCACCGAGTCCAGGTGGTCACCCATGCCGACACCTTAGCGGTGAGATAACTCCTTGCCATGTCTCTTAGCGATGAGATATTTTACCTTAGTGCTAAGCAACCGCCTTCTGGTCACCGCCATCGCGCCCGCGGTCTGGGGCACGACATACCTGGTCACCAGCGAATTCCTGCCTCCGGACCGCCCACTGCTCGCGGCGGTCGTCCGTGCCCTCCCGGCCGGACTCCTGCTCATCGCGTTCACCCGCAGGCTCCCGGCCGGCGACTGGTGGTGGCGCGCGCTCGTTCTCGGCACGCTCAACATCGGCGCGTTCCTGGCGCTGTTGTTCATTGCCGCCTACCGGTTGCCCGGCGGGGTGGCGGCCACGGTCGGCGCGGTCCAGCCGGTGCTCGTGGGGGCGCTCTCCGCGGGTCTGCTCGGCGAACGGCTGCGGACCCGCACGGTCGTGGCCGGTGCGGCCGGGATCGCGGGTGTCAGCCTGCTCGTACTGCGTGCCGACGCGCGGCTCGACGCACTCGGGGTCACGGCGGCGTTGGGTGGTGCGGTCGTCATGGCGCTCGGGGTCGTCCTCGCGAAGCGGTGGCGTTCGACGGCGCCGGTGCTCGCCACGACCGGCTGGCAGCTCACCGCGGGCGGGCTCGTGCTGGTGCCGCCGTTGCTGCTGTTCGAGGGCCTGCCGTCGACCGTGACCGGGACGAACATCGCCGGCTACGTCTACCTGTCGACCATCGGCGCGGCGGTCACGTACTCGTTGTGGTTCCTCGGCATCCGGGCCCTGTCGCCGGTGAAGGTCACCTTCCTGACCCTGCTCAGCCCGCTCGTCGCCACCGTCCTCGGCTGGGCGGTGCTCGGCCAGGGGCTCACGGCCCTGCAACTGGTCGGCGCGCTGCTCGTGCTGTCCGCCGTCCTCGCTCCCCAGCTCGTGAAGGAGAAGAAGCCATGCGCATCACCGTGTTCGGCGCCACTGGTGCCGTCGGTCGCGAAGTAGTCGCCGAGGCACGCGCCCGCGGCCACGAGGTCCGGCCTGCCAGCCGCTCGGCCGGCGTGGACGCGACCGATCCCGCGCACGTCGCCCGGCTCGCCGCCGGCCAGGACCTGGTGATCAGTGCGACCCGGCCGCAGCCGGGGCGGGAACCGGAACTCGTGGCCGTCGCCCGTGCGTTGTTCGCCGGACTGCGGGGCAGCGGGACGCGGCTCCTGGTCGTGGGCGGTGCCGCCACGTTGCGCACGCCCGGCGGGTTCCTCGTGCAGGACGCGCCGGACTTCCCGGCCGCGCTGGTGCCGATCGCGAACGCGTGCGCCGAGCAGCTCGCGGTGTGCCAGGAGCAGTCCGATGTGGACTGGGCCTACCTGAGCCCGCCCGCGCTGCTCGAGCCGGGACCACGCACGGGCCACTACCGGCTGGGCGCGGACGACCTCATCGCGGACGAGTCGGGCACGTCCCGCATCACGAACGCCGACCTGGCCGTGGCACTGCTCGACGAGGCCGAGCGGCCGAAGCACCACCGGACCCGCTTCACCGTTGGCTACTGATGGTCCCCGTCAGGTGCGGCTTCCCGTTCTTCGCGGAGCTTGCGGAGCGAACATCGGGCACAGTCGCGGAGCTTGCGGAGCGAACATCGGGCACAGTCGCGGAGCTCGCGGAGCGAACATCGGGCACAGTCGCGGAGCTCGCGGAGCGAACACCGGGCACAGTCGCGCCGAACAGGTCGAACGTCCAGCCGTCGCCGTCCTCGCGCGCGGTGAAGGCGACCTTCGCCGGTAGCAGCACGGGCAGCTTGAAGGCCACGTCGACGGTGTACGCGTCGGGCAGCCTGCCCTCGAACGCCGCGAGGCAGCGGGCCTTCGTCCACATGCCGTGCGCGATCGCACGCGGGAAACCGAACATCTTCGCGGTCAGCTTGTACAGGTGTATCGGGTTGCGGTCGCCGGACACGTCGCCGTAGCGGCGGCCGATGTCGTCGGGTACGCGCCAGATCGCGGTCGGGGCGGGAGGTTCGGTCCGCTCCGACCTCTCGGGCCGGCCCGTGCCACCGCCGCGGCGCAGGTAGGTGGACACGTCGGTCCACACGACCTCGCCGTCCACCAGCGCCTCGCCGACCACGTCGAACTGGCGGCCGCGCGGGTGGTCGCGGAGGTTCTCCAGGTGCACACGCAAGTCATACGACTCGCCGACGCGCAGCGGCCGGGTCTGCGTGATCCTGTTGGCCACGTGCACGGAGCCGACCAGCGGGAACGGGAAGTCGTCGCCCGCCATCAGCTTGATCTGCAACGGGAACGTGAGCAGGTGCGGGTAGGTCGACGGCAGCTCGTCGGAGAGGCGAAAGCCGCAGACCCGGTTGTAGGCGGCCAGGTGCGCGGGGTCGGTGCGCACGCCGGACAGCGTGTACACGGTGTCCGGCAGCTCACCGCCCTTGCGCCGGAAGCCGGTGAGCACGGCCTTCGGGTACAGGACGCGGAGGCTGGGCGGGGAGGACAGCTCGACCATCACGCCCCCAGGAGGCTCTGGCCGCACACCCGCACGACGTTGCCGTTGACCGCGGCCGACGCGGGACTCGCGTACCAGGCGATGGTCTCGGCGACGTCCACCGGCAGCCCGCCCTGCTGCAGGCTGCTCATGCGACGGCCCGCCTCGCGGATGAACAGCGGGACGGCCGCGGTCATCTTGGTCTCGATGAACCCGGGCGCGACCGCGTTGATCGTGGCCCCGCGCTCGGCGAGGACCGGCGCGTACGCGTCGACCATGCCGATCACGCCCGCCTTGCTGGTGCCGTAGTTGGTCTGCCCGTTGTTGCCCGCGATGCCCGCGATCGAGGAGACGCCGATGATGCGACCGTTCGGCCTGAGGACGTCCTCGGCGAGCAGCGCGTCGTTGGCGGCGAGCTGGCTGGAGAGGTTGACCGCGAGGACGGCGTCCCAGGCGGTGTCGGACATGTTGGCGAGTCGCTTGTCCCGCGTGATGCCCGCGTTGTGCACGACGATGTCGACGCCGCCGTGCCGTTCGCGCAGGTACTGGACGAGCTGCGCGGGTGCCGTGTCGGCGGTGATGTCGAGCTGGAGCGCGGCGCCCTTGATCCTGTTGGCGACGTCGGACAGCTCTGCGCCCTGCGGGGGGATGTCGAGCGCGACGACGTGCGCACCGTCGCGGGCCAGCACCTCGGCGATGGACGCGCCGATCCCGCGCGACGCCCCCGTGACGAGGGCGACCTTGCCTGCGAGCGGCCGGTCCCAGTCGTCGGGCACCACGGTTTCGCCGCCGTGGGTGCCGATACGGATGACCTGCGCGTCGACGAACGCCGACTTGGCGGAGAGGATGAACCTCAGTGTCGACTCAGCCGCGGCCTCGTGCCCGGGCGCGACGTAGACGAGCTGGACGGTGGCGCCCTTGCGCAGTTCCTTGCCTACCGAACGGGTGAACCCTTCGAGCGCCCGCTGTGCCACGGCGTCCCGGCCGCTGCCCGACGGCGGCGTGCCGAGCACGACGAGCCGGGCGCAGGTGCCGATCCTGCGCATGAGCGGGTGGAAGAAGTCGTACAGCTCGCGCAGCCTGGCTGGGTCGTCGATGTCGGTGGCGTCGAAGACCAGCGCGGCGTAGCGGTCGGCTGTGTCGTCGTCGCGGGCGACCTCCTCGGCACCGATGGCCGTGAGCACCGCGTGGACGGTGTCGGCGAGCCTGCCTTTGCCGCCGACGAGCGCGGGCCCGTCGAGCGCCGGCGCGCCGGGCTCGTGGCGCCGCAGCGGCGTCGGATCGGGCAGTCCGAGGCGGCGGACGAGCTGCCGACCGAGGCCGGACCGGGCAAACTGCTGGTAGCGGTCGGACATGATGCTCCGCTTCTGACGTGTTCGGGGCCTCACTCGACGTCAAGCCTACTCGCGAGTAGGTTAGGAGTGCCAGCCGGGACAAGTTCGCAGGGGTGTGACAAGACATGACGCGCAAGGTGGCGATCGTCGGTGGCAACCGGATCCCGTTCGCCCGGTCGAACAAGCACTACGCGACGGCGTCGAACCAGGACATGTTCACCGCGGCGCTCGATGGCCTGGTGAGCCGTTTCGGTCTGCAGGACGAGCGACTGGGCGAGGTGGCGGCGGGTGCGGTGCTGAAGCACAGCCGTGACTTCAACCTGGCCCGCGAAAGCGTGCTGGGCTCGAGGTTGTCCCCGGAGACCCCGGCGAACGACGTGCAGCAGGCGTGTGGCACCGGACTGCAGGCGGTCATCCAGGTGGCGAACAAGATCGCACTGGGCCAGATCGAGTCCGGCGTGGCAGGCGGCGTGGACACGACGAGCGACGCGCCCCTCGGCGTGAACGAGGACCTGCGCCAGGTCTTCCTGGAACTGAACCGGGCAAGGTCGGTGGGCGCCCGCCTGAAGGCGCTGGCGAGGATCCGTCCGACGCAGATAGTCCCGGACATCCCGAGAAACGCGGAACCCCGCACGGGCCTGTCGATGGGCGAACACGCCGCCATCACGGCGAAGGAGTGGGGCATCACGCGCGAGGCACAGGACGAACTGGCGGCGGCGTCCCACCAGAAGCTGGCGGCGGCGTACGAACGCGGTTTCTTCGGCGACCTGCTGACCCCGTTCCAGGGCCTGACCCGGGACGCGAACCTCCGCCCGGACTCGACAGCGGACAAGCTGGCGACACTGAAGCCGGCCTTCGGCGGCCCCGAGGGCACGATGACCGCGGGCAACTCGACCCCGCTGACCGACGGCGCGTCGACGGTGTTGCTGGCGTCAGAGGAGTGGGCGAGGGAGCGAAGCCTGCCAGTCCTGGCGTACCTGACCCACTCGGAAACCGCGGCGGTCGACTACGTACACGGTCACGAGGGCCTGCTGATGGCCCCGGCGTACGCGGTACCGAGGATGCTGGCCCGCGCGGGTCTCTCGTTGCAGGACTTCGACTTCTACGAGATCCACGAAGCGTTCGCCTCACAGGTCCTGGCGACACTGGCCGCGTGGGAAGACCCGGACTTCGCGAAAACCCGCCTGAGCCTGGACAACCCCCCAGGCGCCATCGACCGGTCAAAGCTGAACGTGAACGGCTCGTCCCTGGCAGCAGGCCACCCGTTCGCCGCGACAGGCGGCCGCATAGTGGCAACGCTGGCCAAACTCCTCCAGGAAAACGGCAAAGGCCGAGGCCTGATCTCCATCTGCGCAGCAGGAGGCCAAGGCACAACAGCAATCCTGGAAGCGGCGTAGCCCAGCCACCAGGAAAGTCTCCGTCGAACCCCACCGACTTGGACGGAACGCCAGCCCCCTGAGCGCAGCGAAGCGGGAACCCCACAACCGGACGAACGCGCGAACGCTGGGTCAGAAGCACCCGCACCATGGGGGGTATGAGGGCTCGGCCCCCCACCATGACAACGAAGGTGCGCAAGCACCGAGCAGGAACCCCCCGAACGCGCGAACGCTGGGTCAGAAGCAACGGCACCGTGGGGGGTTTGGGGGGCTCGGCCCCCCCAGCATGATGACGAAGGGGCGGGCGCGAAGGTGCGCAAGCACCGAGCACCCATATGGAAACCCCGTAGTGCTGCCAGGTCGGGGGTCCGCCAGCACTACGGGGTCAACCGGAACATCGTGGGGCGAGCCACGGGTGTTACACGGCTTCGAGAAAAGTTTTTGGTTAGCGGATCATGGTGGCCTGACGCTGGGCCATGATCAGGATCTCGTCACGCATGGCCGGGGTGGCGGCGGTGGCGATCGCGTGGTTCACCGCCCGGCGGTTGCGGGACTCGACGCGGCGGGCGCGGAGCTTGGCGGCGATGTTCATCTTGGTTCTGCACTCCCTCTTCGTGCTCTGCTGGTTTCTCCAGCCACTGACCATTATGCCTCTTCCAACACATCAAGTCACCCGTTTATTCGGTGAAGCGGGGCACACTCCGGTGAATCATCGGTAGCTGGTCATCTGCGCAGGACGTGGGACGATCCTACGATCGTGGCGCATGCAGGCTTATACCGCTCTATAGGAACAGAGCTAGAGAGCTGGATACTGCTTGAGTCAGTCGTCCATGTTCAGCAGGTACCGGCCGAAGTGCGGCACCGTGAACGCGATCCGTCCGCGCTCCGCGGAGAAGATCAGGCCCTTCTTGATGAGGCTGTCCCGCGCCGGCGACAGTGACGACGGCTTCCTGCCCAGCTGACCGGCGATGTCCGCGGTCGCGGCGCCCTCGTCGGTCTTGCCCTTCGTCAGCTCCGCCATCGCGCGGAGGTACTCGCGTTCGGCCGGGGTCGCGCGTTCGTAGCGGGAGCCGAAGAAGCCCACCGCCAGTTCGGCTTCCGCTTCCGGGGCCGCGACACCGACGTCTTCCGCCGTGATCGGGTCGCTCGGCGCCGCGTCCCAGGCCGCTTTGCCGTACGCCTGAATGAAGTACGGGTAGCCGCCCGCCGCGTCGAACAACGCGTCCAGGGCCTCGTCGGTGATGGTCGCGTCCTCGCGGGACACCGGGGCCACCACCGCCTGGTCGGCATCCGCGCGGTCCAGGCGGTCGATCCGCACGTAGCGGAAGAGGCGTTCCGAGTACGACTTCGACGCCGACAGCACCGCGGGCAGGTGCGGCAGACCCGCTCCCACCACCACGAACGGGGCGCCGGACTGCGACAGCTCGTGGCAGGCCGCGCACAACGCGGAGATGTCGTCGGCCATGACGTCCTGCATCTCGTCGATCAGCAGCGCGACCCCCGTGCCGACGTCCTGCGCCAGCTCCGCGACATCCGTGAACAGCTCAACGAGGTCGATCTCGATGTCACCGGAGTCGGCACGACCCTGTGTGGGCGGCACGTCGATGCCCGGCTGCCACCGGTCGCGGAGCTTCGAGTCGCTGGGGCTCGCGCGCAGGGCGAACGCCTTCAGCACACCCAGCACCTGCTCGACGCGGTCCGGCGCACGATGCCGCACGGCCAGGTCGCGGACGGCCCGGTGCAGCGCGGCCGACAGGGGACGGCGGAGACCGGCGTCCGGACGGGCCTCGATCTTGCCGGCACCCCAGCCGCGGCGGATGGCCATCGAGCGGAGTTCGCCCAGCAACACGGTCTTGCCGACGCCGCGCAGGCCGGTGAGCACCAGGCTGCGTTCCGGTCGGCCGCGCGCGACCCGTTCCAGCACGACGTCGAACGCCGCGACTTCCTTCTCGCGGCCCGCCAGTTCCGGGGGTCGCTGTCCGGCTCCAGGAGCGAACGGGTTGCGCACCGGGTCCACGCATCAGACGGTATCCGGCTTTCTAGCAAGTTCCCGATATTGAGGCAGAAAGCGCTACGGCGTGTCGTGGGACACACGCTGAACGACCCGAGGACAGAGCCGGACAGGATCCTCACACCGGGTTGTGCCCTCTTGATCTACCCACCACAGTGCGAACCATGGGTGTTGTCTCCGTGGAGTCGACCGAACTGTTCGTCGGGTCGGTCGAGGCTCCGCTTCAGGTTGTCCGGGTGTCGTGGGAGGCGGTCGGGGCCGCTCGGGTGCACGTCGAGGGCGAGAGAGTCGCCACGCCGTCGCCTGTCGAGGTCTCCGCCGCCGGGCACGTCGGGGTGGAGGTCGCGGTCGACACCCGCGGCGCCGCGCCGGGGACGCGGCTGCCCGCACGCGTCGTCATCGACGGTCTCGGCGAGACCGCGTTCGAACTGGTCGTCGCCGAACCGGGCTGGACCATGCACATGGTCTCCCACTTCCACTACGACCCCGTCTGGTGGAACACGCAGGCCGCGTACACGACCGCGTGGGACGAGCTGGACTTCCCCGGCTCACACCGTGGCGCGCGACAGCTCGCCGGGTTCGACCTGGTCAGGGCACACCTGGACCTGGCGCTCGCCGAGCCGGACTACCGGTTCGTGCTCGCCGAGGTCGACTACCTCAAGCCGTACTGGGACACCTACCCCCAGGACCGCGAGGTGCTGCGGCGGCTGCTCGCCGAGGGCCGGGTCGAGGTCATGGGCGGTGCGTACAACGAGCCGAACACCAACCTGACCGACCCCGAGACGACCATCCGGAACTTCGTGCACGGCATGGGTTTCCAGCGGGACGTGTTCGGCGGCCGCCCCGACACCGCGTGGCAGCTCGACGCGTTCGGGCACGACCCGGCGTTCCCCGGGTTCGCCGCCGACGCCGGGCTCACCACGAGCTCGTGGGCGCGCGGGCCGTTCCACCAGTGGGGCCCGATGGAGAAGACGCCGTCGGGCAAGGGCGACCCGACGCGCATGCAGTTCCCGAGCGAGTTCGAGTGGATCTCGCCGTCGGGCAAGGGGTTGCTGACCGCCTACATGACCGACCACTACGGCTCCGGCTGGTCCCTGGACTCCGCGCCGACGCTCGAGGTCGCAGGCGAGGCCGCCTA
Source organism: Actinophytocola algeriensis (assembly GCF_014203735.1). Classification (GTDB taxonomy): domain Bacteria; phylum Actinomycetota; class Actinomycetes; order Mycobacteriales; family Pseudonocardiaceae; genus Actinophytocola; species Actinophytocola algeriensis. The sequence continues at coordinate 354,101 of NZ_JACHJQ010000003.1, forward strand.
CCAGGAGTTCCTGGAACTGAAGAAGGTGACGACCGCGAAGCACGTGCTGCTGCCGGTCGGCGGGGACTACACGCCACCGAACAAGTGGATCACCGACCTGCACAAGGACTGGGCGAACCGGTACGTGTGGCCGCGGTTCGTGTGCTCGCTGCCGAGGGACTTCTTCGCCGCCGTCCGCGCGGAGCTGGCCGCGCGGGACGAGGAGCCGACGCCGCAGACCCGGGACATGAACCCGATCTACACGGGCAAGGACGTCTCCTACATCGACACGAAGCAGGCGCAGCGCGCCGCCGAGGCCGCTCTGCTGGAGGCGGAGCCGTTCGCCGCGTTCGCCACGATCCTCGCCGGCTCGGACTACCCGGACGCGGCTCTCGCGAAGGCGTGGGTGCAGCTCGCGTACGGCGCGCACCACGACGCCATCACCGGTTCCGAGTCCGACCAGGTGTACCTGGACCTGCTCACGAGCTGGCGCGACGCGCACGACCTCGCGACCGGTGTCCGCGACAGCGCGCTGACGGTCCTGTCGGGACTGGTCTCGTTGCCGGACGGCACCGGAAAGCCCGTGGTGGTCTGGAATCCGCTCAACCACGAGCGCACGGACACGGTCACGGTGAGGCTCATCGAGCCCGTGACCGGTGCGACCGTCACCGACGACGCCGGCGCCGAACTGCCCGTGCTGGTGGAGAACGGCACGGTCACGTTCCTCGCCGAGGGTGTGCCCCCGTTGGGGTGGAAGGTGTTCCGGCTCGCCGAGTCCGCGCGGGACGACCAGGGCTGGACCGCGGTCGACGGAGAAACGGCGGCCAGTGACCGGTTCCGGGTGACCGTCGACGCCGATCAGGGTGGCTGCGTGCGCAGTCTTGTCGAGCTGCACAGTGCGCACGAGCTGCTCACGTCCGGCGCGGTCGGCAACGAACTGGCGCTGTACGAGGAGTACCACGACCATCCGACGTTCGGGGAGGGGCCGTGGCACCTGCTGCCGAAGGGCCCGGTCAGGACTTCCTCGGAGCACCAGGCAGAGGTGACCGTCGAGCGCAGTCCCGTTGGCGAGCGGATCATCGTGGAGGGCCAGGTCGGGACCGTCCGCTACACGCAGACGATCGCGCTGTGGCACGGCGTTGACCGGGTCGACTGCACCACGACCGTCGACGAGTTCAGCGGCCAGGACCAGCTCCTGCGCGTGCGCTGGCCGTGCGCGGTGCCGGGGGCCCTGCCGGTCAGCGAGGTGGGGAACGCCGTGGTGGGACGGGGTTTCGGGCTCATCGACGTCGACTCGGCGCGGCACCCGTGGACCCTCGACAACCCGGCGCACACGTGGTTCGGCCTGTCCGCCGCCGCGTCGCTGCGGCTGGCGGACGGTGCGCTGCGGCCGATCGGCGTCGCCGAGATCATCGTGCCGACCGAGGCGGAGGCGGCTCCGCTGGCCCGCGAACTGGCCGTCGCGCTCGCGCGGTCGGGGGTCACGTCGACCGTCAGCAGCGCGGCCGGTGCGCGGTACGGCGACCTCGGCGTCGACTCGAACCTGCCGGACGTGCGGATCACGCTGGGTGGGCCGGAGGTCAACGCGTTCACCGCGGAAGTGGTGGAACGGTCCGGTGTGAGCGGCGACGGGGTGTACTGGGTGCCGCCGGAGAAGCCGCTTCCCGAGGTGTGGCGGCCGAGCGCGGACCTGCGGGACGCGCGGACGCTCGGTGTGCTGGTGGTGCCGACCGCGCACATCCAGTCCATTGTGGACGATCTGGCGGACCACGTGATCGAGGTCGGTGCCGGGTCGCCGGGCCAGGACGAGTACGCGGGCCGGTCGGTCGCGCTGCTCAACCGCGGCCTGCCGGGGTTCGCCGTCGACTCGGCGGGCACGCTGCACGCGTCGCTGCTGCGGTCGTGCACCGGCTGGCCGTCGGGGGTGTGGATCGACCCGCCGCGACGCACGGTGCCGGACGGGTCGAACTTCCAGCTGCAGCACTGGACCCACGAGTTCCGGTACGCGGTCGCGGCCGGCGACGGGGACTGGCGCGGGGCGGGGATCGCCGAGAACAGCGCGGAGTTCAGCCGCCCGCTGCACGCGGTGATCACGGTGGACGGCGGCACACGTGGCCTTCCGGCGCGGGGATCGCTGCTGCGGGCCGACCCTGCCGACCGGGTGCGGCTGGCCGCGGTGAAGGCGGCGGGCAACCCGCTGACCCGCGGTTCCGCCGCGCAGGCCGATCCACGGGAGTGTCTCGCGGTGCGGGTCGTCGCGCCCACCGGTGCGCCCGCGGCGGCGACGCTCGAGTCGGACGTGGTCGTGCTGTCGGACCTCACCGCGGCGAACCTGCTCGAAGAACCCGGCGCACCGGTGTCCGGCCCGATCGAGGTGGCCGGGTGCGACGCGGTCACCGTGCTCGCCAGGCCGTCCGCCGGGTGGTCCACTGTGGACGGAGCGGTGCTCGGGCCGGAGGCGGAGCCCGTGCAACCGCTGTACGCCAAGTACTGGCTGCACAACCGCGGTCCGGCGCCGCTGGGCGGGCTGCCGCTGGCCGTGCACGTCGACCCGACTCGGGCCGAGGCGGGCGAACCGCTGACGGTGACGGTCGCGTCCGACGCCACCGACGTCGACCTGCACGGCTACGTGCGGCTCGGGCTGCCCGGCGGGTGGACCGCCGAGCCCGCCGAGCTGCCCTTCGGGTTGCCGCCGGGCGGGCACCTGACCAGCGAGGTCACCGTGACCGCGCCCGAGGGCGCCGAGCCGGGCCGCTACCCGGTGCGGGTGCGCGTCGAACCGACCGGGGACGCGTTGCCCGTGAGCTGGCGGCAGGTGGTGGAGGACGTCGCCGTGGTGACCGTCGGCGCCTCGATCGAGCAGGACAAGCTGATCCGCCTGTCGGCCGAGCCGGAGCCGGTGCGGCTGGCGCGCGGGGCGCGCGGGCGGCTCGCCGTGCGGGTGGCGTCGACGGCGAACGCGCCGGTGACGCTGGAGGCCGCGCTCGTGAGCCCGTGGGGGACCTGGGAGTTCACCGGACCGCGGCTCGTCGGCGCCGAACTGCCCGCGAAGGGCGAGGTGGAGCTGGGGTTCGACGTGGTCGTGCCGCCGTGGGCCGCACCGGGCCGGTGGTGGGCGCTGGTCCGCGTGGCGGGCGCGGGCCGGTTGCTGTACTCGCCGACGGTGCCGCTGGAGGTGACCGCGTGACGGCCGTGGCGTGGGTCGCAGGTGACCCCGTCGACGTGTCCGAAGTAGACCTGCTGGAGGCAGGGCTGCGATCGGGGCCGGTCGGGCCGACGCTGCCGAGGGAACAGACGCGGGAAGGGCGGCAGCTGCGGCGCTGGCTCGTGCAGGTGCTGGTGGCCGAGCGGCTGGTGGCGGTCGAGGCCGCGGCGCGCGGGCTCGACGCGTCGGACGCGCCCGGCCTGTTCGACCTCGCGCCGGACCGGGCCGCGATGCTCGGGCTCGGCAGCGTGGCGGCGGACCTGCTGACGCGGAGTCCGTTGGCGCGCGCGGTGTTCGTGGCGGTGACCGCGCGGGTGACGGTCCCGCCGGACGTGGTGGCGGAGTTCTACGAGCGGAACCCTGAGCGGTTCCGGGTGCCGGAGGAGCGGGTCGTGACGCACACGGTCGGCGGCGGGGCGCCGCGGCGGCGGGTCCTGCGGCGCGGTCAGCTGGCCGGGCCGGTCGAGGCGGCGGTGTTCGCGGCCACCGCCGGGGAGACGGCCGGGCCGGTGCGGGACCCGCTCGGCACGCACACGGTGGTGGTCGAGGAGGTGCGGCCCGCGCGGGTGCGGCCGCTCGCCGAGGTGCGGGACGAGATCACCGCGCACCTGGTGGCGGGTGCGCGGCGGCGGGCGTTCACGGCCTGGCTCGACCGGCACGCGGCGGCGGAGGTGGCGCTCGCGCCCGGGTTCGAGCATCCCGGCGACCCCGGTCAGCCCGACAACACCCACAGGCACTGACGATGCTGGCACTGGACATCGGCGGCACGAAGATCGCCGGAGGACTCGTCGACCCGGGCGGCAAGCTGCTGCGGCACGCGACGAGACCCACCGGCGCCGACCCGTTCGCGTCGGTCGAGGCGGTGGTGGCCGAGCTGGCGCCGGGGCGGGTCGACGGGGTCGGCATCGCGTGTGCCGGGCCGGTGGACACCGTCGCCGGCACGGTCGCGCCCATCAACATCCCGTCGTGGCGGGACTTTCCGCTGGTGGCGCGTGTGCGAGCGCTGACCGGTGCGCCCGTGTCGCTGGCGGGTGACGGGTTGTGCATGGCGCTCGGCGAGCACTGGGCCGGTGCCGGGCAGGGCTCGTCGGCGATGCTCGGGATGGTCGTGTCGACCGGGGTCGGCGGCGGGCTCGTGCTGAACGGGCGGCCGTTCGGCGGGCGCAGCGGCAACGCGGGGCACGTCGGGCACGTGGTCGTCGAGCCGGACGGGGTGCCGTGCACGTGTGGTGGGCGCGGGTGCGTGGAGACCGTGGCGAGCGGGACGCACCTGGTGCGGTGGGCGCGTGCGCAGGGGTGGGCGGGCACGGACGGCATGGCGCTCGCGGCGTCCGCGCACGCCGGTGACCCGGTGGCGGCGGAGGCGTTCCGGCGGGGTGGGCAGGCCGTCGGGATGGCGATCACGGCCACGGCCGCGGTGTGCGACCTGGACCTCGTGGTGATCGGCGGTGGTGTCGCGCAGGTCGGCGACCTGCTGTTCGAGCCGGTGCGGGCGACGCTCGCGACGTACGCCCGGCTGTCGTACCTGCGTGGCCTGCGGGTCGAACCGGCGAAGCTCGGTCCGTCGGCGGGTCTGTACGGTGCGGCCGCCCTGGCCTATTCTTTGACTTAGTCAACGAATTGTTTCACGGGAAACGAGGCTCACCATGGCCGCCACGGTCTCGCCCGACCGGATCGCCGCAGTACGCGCGTTCAACCGCAGTTACACGAAGTTCCTCGGCGCGTTGAGTGAACATCTGCTCAGCACACCATTTTCCTTGACTGAGGCAAGAGTCCTGTTCGAGCTGGGCCAGCGCGACGAGACCGAGGTGTCCGCGCTGCGGCAGGTCACCGGCCTGGACGCCGGGTACCTGAGCCGTCTGCTCAGCCGGTTCGAGGACAACGGGTTCGTGCGCCGCGGGAAGTCGGGCGCCGACGCGCGGCGGCAGGTCATCCGGCTGACCAACAAGGGGCAGGACGCGTTCCGGGTGCTCGACACCAAGTCGGCCGGGCAGATCCGCGAACTGCTGGCCGACCTGACCGAGGAGGAGCAGGTCCGGCTGATCGAGGCCATGGAGATGATCCGCAACCGGGTCGACCGGCCGACCTCGCGGCCGGACGTGGCACTGCGCGACCCGGCACCGGGCGACTGGGGCTGGGTGATCGAGCGCAACGGCGCGCTGTACGCCGCCGAGCACGGGTTCGACTCCTCGTACGAGGCGCTGGTGGCGCGGATCGTGGCCGGTTACCTGGACAAACACGACCCGGAACTGGAGCGGGCGTGGATCGCGGAACTCAACGGCGAACGGGTCGGCGCGATCTTCTGCGTACGGGACGACCAGAAGCCCGGCACAGCGAAACTGCGACTGCTGCACGTCGAGCCGAGCGCGCGGGGCGCCGGGGTCGGGTCGGTGCTGGTGGAGGAGTGCGTCCGGTTCGCGCGGACGGTGGGGTACCGCGAGATGGAGCTGTGGACGGTGTCGCTGCTCGCCCCGGCCCGCCGGATCTACCAGCGGGCCGGGTTCACACTCGCCGAGGAGGACACCGCGCTGCGGTTCGGGCAGGAGCTGACGGGGCAGACGTGGCGGCTCACCCTCTAGGGATGCGGCCCATCAGGTAGAACTCGTCGTTCGGGCGCAGCGCGGACAGGTGAGCGATGCGGTTCGAGAGGGCGAACAGGGCGGTGATCGCGCCGACGTCCCAGATCTCGTCGTCGGTCAGGCCCGCGTCACGGGCGTCGTCGAGGTCCTGCTCGCCGAAGGTGTTCGGCTCGACCGCAAGGGCCAGCGCCAGGTCGACGATCGCGCGCAGGCGGTGGTCGAGCTCGACGGTCCACGGGTTGGTGGCGACGCGGTCGGCGATCGTGGGGTCCTTGGCGCGGATGCGCAGGATGGCGCCGTGCGCGACCACGCAGTAGGTGCAGCTGTTGGCACCGGACGTGGCCACGACGATCAGCTCCCGCTCGGCCTTGGAGAGGCTGCTGTCCTCGCGCTCCATGACCGCGTCGTGGTAGTCGAGGAAGGCACGCAGCTCACGCGGCCGGTGCCCGAGGGCGGTGAAGACGTTCGGCACGAAGCCGGACTTCTCGGCGATCGCGTTCACCCGTTCGCGCAGGTCGTCGGGCAGGTCGTCGGGTTCCACGACAGGGAACCGGCTGATGTTCTCGGCCATGTGTCGATTGTGGGTCGCCCCGCGCATCTAGGTGGTGTTGGGTCGATGCACAGGAGGTCGGTATGACTGAGTTCGTCGGGTTTCTCCGCGGTGGTCCGGCGCGGGACCTGAGCCCGGAGGAGGCGCAGCAGACGTTGGAGCGGTACCTCGCCTGGAACGCCGCGCGGACACCGTCGCCGGGTGGTGGCGGGTTGTCGCGGCAGGGGCGGGTGGTGGACGGGTTGTCGGTGTCGGACGGGCCGTTCGCCGAGGGCGCCGAGGTGGTGGGCGGGTTCATCACGATCGAGGCGACGTCGCTGGACGAGGCGACCAAGATCTTCGGCGACCACCCGCACCTGGAGTTCGGCACGATCGAGGTGCGCAAGATCGGCGAAAAGGGCTGCGAGGACTGATCCAGGGCTGTGGTGCTGCGGGGGCTGTGGGGCCGGTTGGCCTCCGGCCCCCGGTTTCCACGCTACAGGTGGGGTACGACGGTTTCGGGTTGGTGAGGAGCCGGGTTGTGGACAACTCGCGGGTGGTGGTGGAGCGGTTGTTCCGGCGTAGTGCCGGGCGGATCACCGCCACGTTGGTGCGGGTGCTCGGGCCCGCCCACCTCGACGTCGTCGAGGACGCCGTGCAGGAGGCGTTGCTGCGGGCGCTGAACCGGTGGCCCTTCACCGGCGTGCCCGAGAACCCCGCCGGGTGGTTGTTCACCGTCGCGCGCAACCACGTGCTCGCCGCGGTCCGGCACGACGAGGTCGTGCGGGCCAGGTTGCCGGTGCTCGCCTCCGATGACGTGGCCGAGCTGCCGGACGGCGACGACGAGCTTGCGCTCGTCTTCCTCTGCTGCCACCCGAGACTCGCGGTCGCTTCGCAGGTCGCCCTGACGTTGAAGACCGTCGGTGGGCTCGGGGTCGGTGAGATCGCGGCCGCCTTGCTGACCACGCCGGCCGCGGTGGCCCAGCGGATCGTGCGGGCCAAGCGGGTGTTGCGGGGCGAGTCGTTCTCGGACCTGGGTGATCTCGACGCGGTGCTCGCCGTGCTCTACCTGCTGTTCAACGCCGGGTACGACGCGCCTTCCGGGGACCGGGTCGTGCGTGGGGAGCTGTGTGCCGAGGCGATCCGGCTGTGCGGGCTGCTCGTCGCCGATCCGCGGACCGACCGGCCGCGGGTGCGGGCCCTGCTCGGGCTGATGCTCCTGCACGGTGGCCGGCTCGGGGCCCGCGTGGACGACAACGGGGACCTGCTGCTCCTCGCCGACCAGGATCGCGCGCGGTGGGATCGGCGGATGGTGGCCGAGGGGGTCCGGGTGTTCTCCTCGGCCTGTGCCGGGGACGAGCACTCGCCCTTCCACACCGAGGCCGCCATCGCGCTCTGCCACGTCGTGCCCGAGACCGACTGGGGCCTGGTGGTCCGGCTCTACGACGAGCTGCTCGCGGTGAAACCGTCGCCGGTCGTCGCGCTCAACCGGGCGGTCGCCGCGGCCATGGCGGGTGGTGCCGACCCCGACGAGCTGCGGCGGCTTCGACAGGACCCCGTCCTGCGGGACTACCACCGCCTGCCCGCGGCGCTAGGGGCGCTCTGGTTGCGGGCCGGGGAGCCCGACATCGCCGCCGAGCTGTACTCCGAGGCCCTGAGCAGAGAGTGCTCGGCACCCACTCGAAGGTTTCTCCTCCGGCAACTCGAGCGGTGCCGGTAACACGTTCGGCGGGACCCAAGTGACTGCCGGTGACATCCACATCTGTGGACAAACTGGGTGTCCACAGGATGAAGTCGACGTGTCTGACGCGTGACGTCGGCGTCGTCGCTGGTCACGACCTGGGGGTCGACTCCACAGGCTGTGCACAGGGTTATCCACAGGCTGTGGACAAACTAGGAGCGCCCAACCCGATCGGTGATGCTCGGCCGGGTGACGCCCCACGAGGAGCAGACCCGCGAGTGCCACACCGCGCACACAGAACGGGGACCACCCGCAGGTGGTCCCCGTTTCTCGTCGTGCGACTACCCGGCCAGGCGGGTCTTCAGTGCGTCCAGCTCCGCACGCAGCAGCGTCGGGAGCTTCTCGCCGATCTTCTCGAACCACTCCTCGATGAGCGGGATCTCCGCGCGCCACTCGTTGGCGTCGAACCTCAGGGACGCCTCGACGTCGTCCTTCGACACGTCGAGGCCCGACAGGTCCAGGTCGGCGGCGGTCGGGACGTAGCCGATGGGCGTCTCCACCGCGGCGGCCTTGCCCTCGAGGCGTTCGACGGCCCACTTCAGCACGCGCGAGTTCTCGCCGAAGCCCGGCCACAGGAACTTCTTGTCGGCGCCGCGGCGGAACCAGTTGACGTAGAAGATCTTCGGCAGCTTGTCCGCGTCGGCGCGCTTGCCCGTGTCGATCCAGTGCTGGAAGTAGTCACCGGCGTGGTAGCCGATGAACGGCAGCATCGCCATCGGGTCGCGGCGCACGACGCCGACCTTGCCCTTCGCGGCGGCGGTGGTCTCCGACGACAGCGTGGCGCCCATGAACGTGCCGTGCTGCCAGTCGCGGGACTCGGTCACCAGCGGGATGGTGTCGGCGCGGCGGCCACCGAAGAAGATCGCCGAGATCGGCACGCCCTTCGGGTCGTCCCACTCCGGGGCGAGGATCGGGCACTGCGACATCGGCGTGCAGTACCGCGAGTTCGGGTGCGACGACAGTTCGTCGGAAGCCGGGGTCCAGTCCTGCTTCTTCCACGAGGTGAGGTGCGCGGGCTTCTCGCCCATGCCCTCCCACCAGATGTCGCCGTCGTCGGTCAGCGCGACGTTCGTGAAGATCGAGTTGCCCTTCTCGATCGTGCGCATCGCGTTCGGGTTGGTGTGGTAGTCGGTGCCGGGCGCGACGCCGAAGAAGCCGGCCTCCGGGTTCACCGCGTACAGGCGGCCGTCGTCGCCGAAGCGCATCCACGCGATGTCGTCACCGAGCGTCTCGACCTTCCAGCCAGGGATGGTCGGCTCCAGCATCGCGAGGTTCGTCTTGCCGCAGGCGCTGGGGAACGCGGCGGCGACGTAGTAGACCTTGTCCTCCGGGGAGATCAGCTTGAGGATCAGCATGTGCTCGGCGAGCCAGCCCTCGTCCCGGCCCTGCACCGACGCGATCCGCAGCGAGTAGCACTTCTTGCCCAGGAGCGCGTTGCCGCCGTAACCCGAGCCGTAGCTCCAGATCTCGCGGGTCTCGGGGAACTGGGAGATGTACTTCTCCTCGTTGCACGGCCACGGCACGTCGTCCTGGCCGGGCTCGAGCGGCGCGCCGACGCTGTGCAGCGCGGGCACGAAGTCACGCTCGGTGCCGTCGGGCGCGGTGAACTGCTCCAGCGCCCTGGTCCCCATCCGGGTCATGATCTTCATCGAGACCACGACGTAGGCCGAGTCGGTGATCTCCACGCCGAGCATCGGCTTGTCCGCGGTCAGCGGGCCCATGCAGAACGGGATCACGTACATCGTCCGGCCACGCATCGAGCCGCGGTACAGCTCGGTCATCGTGGCCTTCATCTCGGCCGGGTCCATCCAGTTGTTGGTGGGACCGGCGTCGTCGGGGTTCGTGGAGCAGATGAAGGTCCGCTGCTCGACGCGTGCCACGTCGTCGGGGTCGGAGGCAGCCCAGAACGAGTTCGGCTTCTTGGCGAGACGCGTGAACGTGCCCGCTTCGACCAGTTCGTCGGTCAGCCGGGTCCACTCCTCGTCGGAGCCGTCCACCCAGACGACGCGGTCCGGAGTGGTCAGCTCGGCCACCTCCCGCACCCAGGAAAGAAGCCGCTCGTGCGTCGTCGGTGCGCTATCGACACCTGGGATTGCCACTGCCGTCATCTCGCTTCATCTCCTGACTGGACACCGAATGACTCAGGACGCCGTTGTCCGTCGATCCGGACTTCGGCGTCCTGAGTGAACGGCGACGCCCCCGTCCGGACTCCGAACGGGACTTCGCTTGGGGATGTCAATGAGGTTAGCCAGGTGACGACCACTCAAACGAGAGCTGACGTGTCGGCTCTGCCACAAGACCGATTCGGATATCGATTCAGTACACAGATGTACGAGTGGTCTACCGCACAAAAGCCGATCCCGGCAGGCAGAGCGCCTGCCGGGATCGGCTGCGTAGCTGTTTGGTGACCGAGTGGTTCAGGTCACCGCTCGGCCCAGACGGCGTCCGAGGACGACGCGCCGCTGTCCGGCACGTACTCGCCGGAGGAGTCGATGTGGCCCTCCTCGGTGGTGGTCCACTCGTCCTCGCCCGTGTGCTCGGCGACCGTCACGTCACCGTCGGCCTCGATGATCACTGCCTGGTCGGCCTCGTTGTCGCCGTCGGTGTCGGTGAAGGCGTACGTGGTGCCGTCCGCGTCCGTGACGACCGAGGTGTCGTTGTCGCCGTCACCGTCGGTGTCGTACGTGGCCGGACCCGCGTCCACGTCCTCACCCGGCAGGTCGACGGTCATGCTCTCACCGTCGGTGCTCGTCGTGTCGGTCGTGTCCGTCGAGTCGGTCGTGTCGGTGCTGTCGGTGCCGGACCCATCGGCATCGTCAGCGCCGTCACCGGTCGGCGTCGGGAGGGTCTCGACGTCCTCCTCGGTCCACTCGCCGGTGGTCGCGTCGTACTCGGCGCCCGCGATCGGGTTGCCGTCCGCGTCGTACTCCACGGCCACGTCGGCGGTCCCGTCACCGTCGGTGTCCGCGAACGCGAGGTAGCCGTCCTCGGTCTCGACCACGGCGGCGTCGTTCTGGCCGTCCGCGTCGATGTCGACGTTCTCTTCGGCGGTGTACTCCTCGCCGTCGATCTCGACGGTCAGCTCGTCGTCGCCGGTCGTGGCCGACGAGTCGTCGCTGTAGTCAGTCGTGTCCTCGGTGGTGTCGGTCGTGTCGGTGGTGGTGTCGTCGTCCACGTACACGGGGTGCCCCCTTATGTGTTCTTCTGGCTTTCTGGCAGGTATGACTGACCGTAGGGCCGGTCGGTTCCCTCAACAATTCATGGCGGAGGTCAGGCCCGGTCCCGTACGGACCGGATGCTCGCGAGGAGCTTCTCCGCCCGGTCCCGGCCGGCGCTGACGTCGGTCAGGCGCTTGTTCACCGCGTTGAGGCGCTTCGTCCGCTCCGCGGTGTCCAGTCGCAGTGCCTTGTCTACCTCACGCAGCTCTTCTTCGATACCCGTGATGCGTTTTCCGAGCGCCTCGTCGAGGGAGAGCGACAGCTGCTGCTCCGCCTCGATGAGCTGTTCGGCCAGCAGCTGGTCCACAGTGGAGCGCGCGTCGGCGATGGCCTCGGTCAGCCACTGCTTCATGTGCTGCTTGTTGGCCGAGTGCTTGCGGGTCGAGGAGAGCCACCAGCCAGCGCCGAGCGCGATGGCGATCGTCGGCACGAGGAGGATCGGCGCCGCGACCACACCGGCCAGCGGCAGGAGGGCCATCTTGCCCGCGCTGAGCCCGCCGGTGGCACCCATGAAGACGAGCAGCTTGTCCTCGGTGGTGGGCGGGCGCTTCTCTGCGGGCCGCACGACGATGGGCTGCCCAGTCCGCGCGAACTGGGCACGGATCACCGACAGCTCGTCGGGCGTGAACAGCTCGCCCAGCACGATCTCGGCGACCTGGTTGAGCCGGAAGGCCACGGACTGGCTGATGCGGCCGGACACCATCTGCAGCGCGGCGTCCACCTGGGCGGGCAGCTCCCGCAGGTTGTCCCGGTCGGCGGCGTCGATCGCCTGCCGGAACCACGACTGCACGTCGCGCATCTGCCGTTGCACTTCGTGGTTGTTCTCGACGCGGGTGCGCTGGATCTCCGAGCGCATGCGGACCTGCCAGCCCTTGGTGGACGACCGCCGCTCCGAGGTCAGCTCGTCCTTGCGGGCGCGCAGCTTCTCGGCCTCGTCCTCACCGGTCGACAGGGCGCGCTTCTCGGACTCGAGCCGGACCTGCAGCTCGGCCAGCGCGGTCGACAGGGCACGCATGGTGTTGGCCTCGCCGAGCATCGCCGACCGGCCACCGATGAGGGTCTCGAGCGCGGACCGCAACTCCTCCACACCGGACCGCTCGCGCAGCATGGCCGCGGCCTCGGGGCTGGGTGCCTTCGCGGCCATCTCGTACATCCGGGCGGAGACCGGGTGGAACTTGGCGCCCGCGAACCGGGGCGCGTGCTCGGCGAGCAGCGCCTGATCCTCCTCGAGCACCTGGCGCCAGCCGCGGTAGGCATCCACTTTGGACAACGCGAACACGACGGTCTCGACGCTCTCGCCGACGGTCGCGAGGAAGTTCAGCTCGCCGATGGTGAACGGCGCGGACGCGTCCACCACGAACAGCAGCGCGGTCGCGGAGGCGGCGGCCTCCTTGGCCAGCTCGCCGTGCATCGAGTCGAGGCCGCCGACGCCCGGCGTGTCCACGACGGACACCTTGCCGAGCAGCTCGGAGGGGCCGTCGATCTCCACGTACCTGGGCGGGATGTGGTTGCCGGGCAGCTCGTGCGCCGCGGACACCCAGTTGACCAGTTCCGGCAGCTCGATCGGCACCGGCGCGACCTGGCCCGGGTAGCAGGCGCGGGCCTGCCATTCCTCGGCGTGGCCGAACACCAGGTAGGTCGCGGTGGCCACCTCGGCGTCCACCGGCGACAGCCCGGACTGGCCGATGAGCGCGTTGACGAGCGAGCTCTTGCCGCGGTTGGTCTCGCCGACCACCACCGCGGACGGGGCGCTCCTGCGCTTGCCCCTGATCTCCTCGACCCAGCGGGCCGAGTCCGGGTTGACGTCCTTGAGCAGCGTCAGGAGCTTCTCGCGGGTCGCCTTGACCTGCTGGGGTAACGAGGGTTTCTGCTGCTGCGCTGGCGCGGTCACGACGCGCCCTTGCTGTACACCGTCACGATCGGCACGCGCAGCACCTCGCCGCGGTCGGCGAAGCCGACGACCTCGGTCTCGGCGACCACGCCGTCGAGGGTCTCGTCGGTGGTGGCGACGGTGCCGCCCGCCTCGTGGTGCGCCGGGTCGAACCGGACGCCGTCCGGGCGGATGGCGTCGACCCCGACGCCGGCCAGGCCCTCCTGCAGCCGCTCCGCCACACCGGCGCTCTTGGCCCGGTCGAGCGCGTAGAGGCACAGCTGCACCAGCGACCTGCGCTCGGCGAGCGCCTGGTCGAGTGCGATGGCCGCCGCGCTCTGCGGCGTCTCGTCCGGCTCGACGAAGTCACCGCCCGCCACCAGGCCGTCGGACGCTATCCCGGCGGCAGAGCCCGCCTGTGCCTGCTGTTGCTGGTCGGCGGCACGGACCGCGTCCGCGATCACCTGTGCCTTCACCTCGATCGTCGGGTCGGTCTCCGCCTCGTCGACCGTGTCCTCACCGTCGCGGCGCTTGAACCACGATGCCATGTGCCTCACCCCGCCTGTTCGCGAAGCTGTTGCCAGATAAGGAAATACGCGCGGTGCACCACGTGTGCGACGCGGCTCTGCGCCGGTGTCGCGCCGAACGACGCGAACGACCGCCACCACCCGGCCCGCTCCAGGGCGTAGGCGGAAAGCTCTTTGGCGGGTCTGCCCTTCAGCCCGAGCTGCTCGCCGATGTCGGCGCTGCTGCCCACCCGCAGCACCTCCTCCGCGAGGTCCTCCGGCATGGCGACCGCACCGGACGTGACGAGCGTGAGCGCCTCCAGCAGGCGCAGCTGGTGCGCCTCCGGCTTGGCGAGCAGCACCTCGATCGCGTCGTGGACCCGTTGCCGCTCACCGGGATCACCGGAGGCCTGGGCCAGTGCGGTGACCGAGGCGAGCGCGGCGGCGGCCTTGATGCCGTCGGCGCGGGCGCGGAACACGGCGTCGAGCTTGCCGCGCACGCCGGAGAGCCCGGACGCGGTCAGCAGCACGCGGCGCAGTGTGCCCGCGGTGATGTCGGGGTCGCGGCGCAGCGCGTCGACCGCGGTGCGGATGCCGTAGAGGTCGAGCTTCTCGAGCAGCAGCGTCCTGGTTGCCGTGGGCACCTCGCAGTCCCAGGTGGCGAAGATGTCCGCGGACATCAGCATCGTCTCCCAGGTCGCGTCGTCCAGTTTGGACAGTGCGCGCAGCGCGTCCGCGTCGGCGGAGGTGAACCCGCCGGACTCGGCGGACTCGGCGAGCAGGCCGATGACCGGGATGACGTCGGCGACGCGGGGTTTCAGCGTGGCGGCCTGCTTCTCGGCGAGCAGTGTGGCGGCCTTCCACACGTCCCCGTCCGAACCAGCGACGGACTCCGGCGCGATCGTGTCGGCCTTGTTGAGGATGGCGATCGCGTTGACCGGGCCCGCCTCGCGGGACGCGGTGGCGGCGGTGAACGCGGCGAGTGCCTGCTGGTCGTCGGCCCGGACGCCCTGCGTCACGACGTAGAGGACGGCCTCCGCGCCTGCGACGGCGTTGCGGGAGGTGTCGTCGAGGTCGTCGGAGCCCTCGTCATCATCCGCACCGTCGGCACCGTCCTCGGGCTTGCGGTGCTTGGCGGCGCCGAGGAGCTGCTCGGTGCGCTTGACCGACGCGGCGTCCAGCGAGCCGAGGCCGGGCGTGTCGATCACCGTGAGGTCGCGCAGCACGGCGTTGGTCAGGTACGCCTCGAGGTGCGAGACCTTGTCGAAGTCGACCTCGAGGTCGTTGGGGATCATGCCGTCCGCCGAGAACGGCAGCACCTGCTTGCGCCCGTCGTCGAACACGATCTCGACGCGGTCGACGGTGCCGTACTGGAAGCGGGTGACCAGCCGGGTGCACTCACCGACGTCCGTCGGCGCGACCCGCCGCCCGATCAGGGCGTTGACCAGCGTGGACTTGCCGGACTTGATACGCCCGGCGACCGCGACCTGCAGTGGTGCCGACAGCCGCCGCAGCACTTCGCGGAACCCGGCGGCCGTACGCGCGGAGACCTGCGGCTGCAGGCGCGTGCACAGGTTGGCCACCGCGGCGGACAACGGACCGGCGAGGTGCTGCTGCTCGGTAGCCGTCGTCATGTCACCCCCGTTCGAACAACAAGCGTCCGTGCAGGGTTGATCGTGCCATGACGGCTCCGCACGCGGGCCGGGTCCTACCGATCGGACGGCCACGCGGCGAACACGGCGGCCGCGGCCGTGTGCGGGTCGGCACCCAGCTCCACGGCCCGCGCCACGTACGCGGCCGCGGCGAGCGCCAGCTCGTTGCCCGGCGCGGCGGGCACGCTCGCCACGACCGTGCCCTGCCTGCGTGCGGTCCGCAGCACTCCGTCCGCCTCCAGCTCCCGGTAGACCCGCGCGACGGTGCCCGCTGCGAGCCCGAGGTCACCGGCGAGCTGGCGGATCGCCGGCAGCCGCGCACCGACCGGCAGGGCGCCAACGCGGACGAGGTGCATCAGCTGGTCGCGCACCTGCCGCCATGGCGCGACCCCGCTCTCGGGGTCGACGGTGATCCGCGGCCCGCTCACGGACGGGTGGCCGGCCATTGTCTGCTCGGTACCGCCACCCAGTGCCAGCACACGAGCGCCGCGACGATGACCGCGACGCGGGCGATGGTGAGCACGTTGTCGCCGGGCTCGTACCACAACGGATCCTGGGGGAACCAGCGGTCCTGGAACTGCCCGAAGGCGATGCTCAGCGCGGTCACGAGCCAGCCGAACCCGATCCCGACCGCGACCCGCGCGGTCCTGGTCCGCAGAGCGGCGTCCACGGCCTCGTCGTCCACGGCGGGCCGCCGCACCGCGAGCGCGATGAGCCCGCAGACGAGGAGGAGGCACGCGAGGACGTACCCGAGCGTGAGCCACGAGGCGCCTGCCACGGCGAGCACGGCGGTGACGACCGCACCGCCCACGGTGGTGCGCACGGCCCAGCGGGGAACCAGGTCCCGCCAGGTGCGCCGGTCGAGCGAGGCGGTGCGGACACCGGACACGGGCCGCAGGGTGGCGATCGCCTCGGCGACGAGCATGGCGACGAGCAGCGGGACGAGGATCACGACGCCCGCGGGACTGTCACCACTGTCTACCGCGCCGGCCACCGAGGGGAACAGGAGGAAGAGGGCCACGTAGAGGACGCGCCGCTGCCGGAGGTAGCGGACCGCCTCGGTGACCTGCGCCGGTTCCGGTCGCGGGACGCCCCACCGCTGGAGGAGCCGCCCGCCGCTGTGCTTGGTCGGCCAGAGGACGAGGAGAAGCAGGCAGGCCGCGAGGGCGGCGGGCAGGACGGAGGTCTCGAGCCAGTGCGCCACTTTGTATCACCCCTTTGATACAAAGTATCAGCAACGCCGTCAGCCGTGCGGCGTACGCGCGATCAGACCTCGGCCTGACGCCGTTGGCGGCCGGGGCTGCTTACGCTGAGCGGGTGCGGCGGTTCAGCCTGTGGATGAAGGCACACCCCATGGTCGGGGACTCGCTGCTCGCCGCCCTCATCGCGTCGCTCGACCTGCTCCTCTACATCAGCCGGGTCGCCGTGTCGCCGGAAGGGGAGCTCGAGCCGGAGCCCTGGTACATCACGCTGCCGCTGGTCTTCGGGGTGGTGGCGCCGCTCGTGTTCCGGCGCAAGTACCCGATCACCGCCGCCTACCTGACGCTCGGCATCGGGGTCGCGCACTCGGTGCTGGAGATCGGCATCGCCAGCATGTTCACCACGTGCATCGCGCTGTACACGCTGGTCGCGTACGTGAGCAGGCGCAGCGCGCTGCTGTTCTTCGCGGTCAACGAGGTCATCACGCTCGTGCAGTCGCCGTGGCAGTTCCCGCAGCAGTGGATCACCACGTTGATCGTCGTGAACCTGTCGCTCGCGTTCTCCTGGGCGCTCGGCGAGTTCGTCGGGGCGCGGCGCGCCTACCACGCGGAGCTGGAGCAACGGCTGCGGCTGCTGGAGACCGAGCGGGGTCAGCAGGCGCGCATCGCGGTCGCCGAGGAACGCGCCCGCATCGCCCGTGAGCTGCACGACGTGGTCGCGCACGCGGTCAGCGTGATGGTGGTGCAGGCCGACGGTGCCGCCTACGCGGTGCGGACCCAGCCCGAGCTCGCCGAGCGGGCCGTGAAGACGATCGCAGGCACCGGGCGGGACGCGCTCACCGAGCTGCGGCGCCTCCTCGGCGTGCTGCGCAGCGAGGACACCGGCGGCGAACGCACCCCGCAGCCCGGCACCCAGTCGCTCTCCGAACTGGCCGCGCGCGTGCGCGCGGTGGGGCTGCCGGTGCAGCTCGACATCGTCGGGAACGTGGACGACCTGCCGGCCGGCGTGGGACTCGGGATCTACCGGATCGTCCAGGAGGCGCTCACGAACTCGCTCAAGCACGCGGGCCCCGGCACCGCGGCGACCGTGCGCGTCGAGCGGACCGGCGACCGCGTCGAGTTGTCCATTGTGGACAACGGACGGCGGTCCAGCAGATCACTGGTCGGGGTGTCCGGCGGGAACGGGCTGATCGGCATGCGGGAGAGGGCGCTGGTGTTCGGCGGCACGCTCGAGGCAGGGCCGCGCTCGGTAGGCGGCTGGCAGGTGACGGCGAGCCTGCCGTTCGGCAACATATAGGGGCAACTAGTTTGGGCTACGTGATCCGGGTGCTGCTGGTCGACGACCAGGAACTCATGCGTGTCGGTTTCCGCATGGTGCTGGGTGCGCAGGACGACATGGAGATCGTCGGCGAGGCGGGCAACGGCGCGGAGGCGGTCGAGCTCGCGGAGGAGCACCGCCCGGACGTCGTGCTGATGGACGTCCGGATGCCGGTGCTCGACGGGGTCGAGGCCACCAAGCTGATCACCGGGCGGGGCCTCGCGAAGGTCCTCGTGATGACGACGTTCGACCTCGACGAGTACGCGCTGTCCGCCCTGCGCAACGGCGCGAGCGGGTTCCTGCTGAAGGACACGCCGTCGGTGCAGCTGGTCGCCGCGCTGCGGTCGGTCGCGTCCGGCGACGCGGTCGTCTCGCCGAGCGTCACCCGCCGCCTGCTGGACCGGTTCCTCGGCGCCACGGGCGGGGAGCTGCGGGACGCCTCGATGCTCGACGTGCTCACCGAACGCGAGCGTGAGGTGCTCCTGCTGATGGCGCAGGGCCTGTCCAACACCGAGATCGCGCGGAAGCTCTTCCTCTCCGAGGCGACGGTGAAGACCCACGTCGGCCGTGTGCTGTCCAAACTGGACCTCCGCGACCGGGTGCAGGCCGTGGTGCTCGCGTACGAGACCGGTCTGGTGCGCCCAGGCGAGGCGTGACCGGGGGTTACCCCTACCTCAGGGTGACACCGAATCAGGGTTGCCTCAGGGTGGTAACCGATTTCGCCAGCCTTTCGGTTGATGGAGGCTACTCCCAGCGGTTGACCCGAACTGGCGACCACAGGTGGACGTGCGCGAACACCGCGTACCGACAGGATTCACACCATGGGGAACACCGACCTTCGCGGAGCTTGCGGAGCGCAGCATCTCAACATCTCAGGGAGAGACCATGATTGAGGCAGAAGGCCTCAGCAAGCGATACGGGAAGACGCTCGCCGTCGACAACCTGTCGTTCTCGGTCCAGTCGGGGCGGGTCACCGGCTTCCTCGGCCCGAACGGGGCGGGCAAGTCCACGACGATGCGGATGATCCTGGGCCTGGACAAGCCGTCCGGCGGCAACGTCCGCATCGACGGCAAGCGCTACAAGGAACTGCACAACCCGCTGCGCACCGTCGGCGCGCTGCTCGACGCGAAGTGGGTGCACCCGAACCGGTCCGCCCGTGCGCACCTGCGCTGGCTCGCGAAGTCCAACCGGCTGTCGCCCAAGCGCGTGGACGAGGTGCTCGACCTCGTCGGCCTCACCGACGTGGCGAACCGCCGCGCCGGCGGGTTCTCGCTCGGCATGTCGCAGCGGCTCGGCATCGCGGCCGCGCTGCTCGGCGACCCGCAGGTGCTGCTGTTCGACGAGCCGGTCAACGGCCTGGACCCGGAGGGCATCCTGTGGATCCGCCGGTTCATGCACCGGCTGGCCGAGGAGGGCAGGACCGTGTTCGTGTCCAGCCACCTGCTGTCGGAGATGGCGCTCACCGCGCAGGAACTGATCGTGATCGGCAAGGGGAAGCTGATCTCGCAGTGCAGCACCGAGGAGTTCGTCGCGCAGGCGACGGAGAACACCGTGCTGGTGCGCAGCCCGCAGCTCGCGCTGCTGCGCTCCGCGCTCGGCGAACTGGGGGCGAGCATCCGCGACGACGGCGAGAGCCTGGTCGTCTCCGGCATGGACATCGCCAAGATCGGCGAGCTGGCCGCCGCGAAGAACGTCGCACTGCACGAGCTGAGCCCGCAGCGCGGCTCGCTCGAGGAGGCGTTCATCCAGCTCACCGGCGACGCCGTCGAATACCACGCCGCGCTGGGCGACGCCGCACCGGCGCAGCCCGCCGACCTCATGCCGCTGGGGAAGTGACCCGATGACTCTGCTCGCAGTCGAACGCATCAAGCTCTTCACCACGCGGTCGCCGCTGTGGTGCACCCTGGCCGCGCTCGCGGTCACCATCGGCTTCGCCGCGCTGCTCGCCGGCGTCGACACCGAGAACCTGCCCACGATCGCCTCGACCCAGTTCGGCATGAACTTCGGCCTGATGGTGATCATGGTGATGGCCACGCTGGCGATCACCACCGAGTACCGGTTCGGCACGATCCGGGCCACGTTCCAGGCGGTGCCCAACCGGTCCGCCACGCTGATCGCGAAGACGACCGTCGTCGCGCTGTTCGCCGGCATCGTCGGTGAGCTGGCCGCGTTCGGCGCGGTCGGGATCTCCAAGCTCATCCAGTCGGGCGCGGACCTGTCCATCAACACGCCGTTCGAGTGGCGTGCCACCGCGGGCGTCGGCCTGGTCTACGCGCTGGCGGCGGTCATCTCGGTGGCGGTCGGTGTCATGATCCGCCACTCGGCGGGCGCGGTGTCGCTGACGCTGATCTACGTGCTGCTCGTCGAGAGCCTGGTCGCGCTGATCCCGAACGTCGGCGACGACATCCAGAAGTGGATGCCGTTCTACGTGGTCAACAAGTTCCTGACCGGGGACCCGGACATCACGAACCGGCCGATCCAGGAGGGCCCGCCGCCGTCGCTGTCGTCGCTGAGCCCGTGGTGGTCGCTGGCCTACTTCGCCGGGTTCGCACTGATCATGTTGCTGGCGGCGCTGTTCACCGCCAACAAGCGGGACGCGTAGCACTCGGGGGAGGGACCGGGGGTCTGGGGGATCGCTCCCCAGATAGATGCTGCGCCGTCACGGGGGAAAGGGACCCGGGTCACCTTCGGGGGGTGGCTCGGGTCCCTTATTTTGTCTGCCAAACGGGTGAAAAAGCCACAAGATGCCCACCGTAAGGTAACGGCCGGACTTAGGTGGTCGATGTGCCATGTGGGCGGGATTTGGTGTTGTACAGCACACCGCGCGGTTAAGACCACGTAAAGCCGCCGTGATCCTGCCCACAGCGTGCGGACAGACTCAGTTTACTGAGGTCAGATCGAATCAGTAGTCCCCAACCCGCCCCCACTGCAGGGCGCACCTGGAGGTGGACTTGTGACGGTGGTTGACACCGGCCCCATTACTGATGCCGCCGCGGCGGCTGAGGAGCAACGGCGCTCGTCACACCAACCGTCCACGGCCGAAGCGCTGCGGGTCGAGCCCATGATCGGGCTCGAGTGGTCGCAGGCCGTCGAACAGTGGGGTGGGGAGAACGACGCCACCACCCCGGCGGAGACCAGACGCTCCTGGCTGCACCGCGCCCCGGAGCAGCAGGTCCTCACGCTCTACCGCGCCATCCAGGAGGCCGACCCGGACGCACCAGCGCCCTGGTGGCTGCGTGCGCTCGCGGCGGGCACGCTGACCTCCCGCCTGGAGGGGTTCACGGTCGAGGACCGCGTGTCGAAGCTGCTCACCGCCCGCACCGGCTGGGTGTACGTGCCCTGGGGCGCCGACGGCGACTCCGGTTTCTGGGAGTACGTGCCCTCCGAACGCAAGCTGACCGCACCCGGCGTGCCCACCACCCTCATGCTGACCGACCGGCACACCGGCTGGATCGACGTGATCCGCGTGCACCCCAGCGAGGCCAGCACGGCGCCGATCGCGGTGGCCGGCCTCGCGGACCTGCGCGCGAACCTCGCGAGGGTGGAATCGCTCGCCCCCTAGGCTCTCCACCCGTGGACGCACCCAGGCGCACTGTCGTCAGCTTCGTGAACCGCGGCGGTCGGATGACCGTCGGGCAGACCCGCGCGTGGGAACGGCAGTGGCCGTCGATGGGCCGGGACATCACGTCCCTGCCGCCCGGCCCGCTGGACCTCGACGCGTGGTTCGGCCGGTCCGCGCCGGTGGTGCTGGAGATCGGGTCCGGCATGGGCGAGACCACCGCCGCGCTGGCCGAGGCCGCGCCGGAGGTCAACTACGTCGCGGTCGACGTGTACCAGCCGGGGCTCGCGCAGCTGATGATGCGTGCCGAGACCGCGGACCTGAAGAACCTGCGCCTGCTGCGCGGTGACGCGGTCGTGCTGCTGGAGGAGCACCTGCCGGAGCAGTCGCTGTCCGGGGTGCGGATCTTCTACCCGGACCCGTGGCCTAAGAAGAAGCACCACAAGCGCAGGCTCGTGCAGCCCTCGCTGGTGTCGGTGGTGGCGTCGCGGCTCGTGCCCGGCGGCACGCTGCACCTCGCGACCGACTGGGAGCACTACGCGGAGCACATGATGGAGGTGTGCTCCGCCGAGCCAAGCCTGCGGAACCGCCACGCGGACGAGCCGGGTGGTTGGGCGCCCCGGCCGGTGTGGCGGCCGCTGACGAAGTTCGAGAGCCGCGCCGAGCAGGACGGCCGGGTCAGCCGCGACCTCATCTTCGAACGGACCGTGAGCTGAGCGAAGGAGCGGGCGCCGTCTGGACTGAGGAGCGCGCGCAGGCGCGCCAGCGCCGAGCACGTGACGAGGGAAGACGGCGTGAGTGACACCGTGACCGGATTGGGTGGTCCGCGGGTTCCCGACGGAGCACGGCGACGGCGAAATGACCGGATCCGGACCAACCGGCGGTAGCTTTCTCACCCGGCCCGCCACACGTCCAGGTAATCCAGTACTGCACAACCGGGGCCGATACCCAATGGTGTGACCGCACTGCGCGACGAGCCCGTCCTCACCCCGGTGCCCGCCTCCGCGCGACCGCGGCTGCGAGCGCAGTCGCTCTACGGCGAGGCCGAGGAGTTCATCCGCGCGTTCCACCACGCCAGACCCAGGGCGGGGCAGGTGGAGGCGCGGCTCGCGAAGGTGCGCGAAGAGATCATGGCCACGGGCACCTACCGCCACAAGCCCGCCGAGCTGGCGTACGGCGCGCGGCTCGCGCTGCGGGACAGCGGGTGGTGCCCGGCGAACGTGCCGTGGCGCGGGCTGCTGGTCCGCGACCTGCGGCAGATCCGGGACAGCACCGAGGTCGCCACCCAGTGCGTGCAGCACCTGCGGATGTCGACGAACGACGGCGCCGTGCGGCCCATGGTGAGCGTGTTCGCGCCGGACACCCCGTGGCGGCCGGGCCCTCGGATCCGCAACGACCAGCTGGTCCGGTACGCGGGCTACGCCGAACCAGGCCGCGTGCTGGGCGACCGCAGGTACGTCGACTTCACGACCGCCGTGTGCCGCCTCGGCTGGCGCCCGCCGACCGGCCGCACCGCGTTCGACAAGCTGCCGCTGGTGGTGCAGACCCCGCACGAAGGGGTCGCGGTGTTCCCGCTGCCCAGGGACGTGGTGCACGAGGTGCCCCTCGAACACCCGGAGCTGCCCTGGTTCGCCACGCTCGGGCTGCGGTGGCACGCGGTGCCGGTGATCAGCAACCGCAGGCTGCGGATCGGTGGCATCACCTACCCGGCTGCGCCCTACAACGGCGTGTACATCTGCCAGGCGATCGGTGAGGACGTGCTCGCCGACGACTCCGCCTACGGCCTCGCGCGGGTGATCGCCGACCGGCTCGGCCTGGACACCACGTCCGCGCGGACGCTGTGGCGCGACCGCGCGGTGGTGGAGCTGAACCGCGCGGTGGTGCACTCGTTCGACGCGGCCGGCGTGACGATCAAGCACTCGGTGGACGGGTTCCTGCCCACGACGGGCGGCGGTTCCCGGCCGTCGTTCACCACGTGGGAGGACGCGTCGCCCTAGCTGTGTCCGATGGGGCGCTCCGCTGCCGCCCTGGCAGGATCGCGGCATGTTCCGTCTGCGTGCCCCGATCGTCCTGCCCTGCGATCCTTCGTGCGCTGTCCTGCGCGACGCGGTGGTGGACGTCGACTCGTCCGGCCGCCTCGGTTACGTCGGCCCGGCGGACGGTGCGCCCGCGACGGACGCGCCGGTGCGTTCGCTGGACGGCATCCTCCTGCCCGGCATGATCAACCTGCACGCGCACAGCCCGATGACGGTCCTGCGCGGCATGGGCGGCGACGTGCCGCTGATGCGGTGGCTGCGGGAGATCATCTGGCCCGCCGAGGCGAAGCTGGTGCCGTCGGACATCGAGGCCGGGATGCTGCTCGGCTCGGTGGAGATGCTGCGCAACGGCATCACGACCAGCGTCGAGCAGTACTTCCAGCCCGACCACGTGGTGCGCGCGGTGCTCGCGACCGGCGGGCGGATGGTGCTGGGGCCCGCGATCGTGGACACGGCAGGGTGGAGCTGGCGCGCGCAGCTCGACGAGGTGAGCGCGCGCATCGACGTCGACGGCCTGCGCCCGCACGACCGGATCGAGATCGGCTACGGCCCGCACTCGGCGTACACGCTGTCGCCGGAGTCGCTGACGATGGTGGCGGAGGCCGCCCGCGCACGGGACGCGTTGCTGCTGATCCACGTGGCGGAGTCGCAGGGCGAGGACGCGGCGCAGCGGGCGTCGCACGGGTCGGTGCCGAAGCTGCTGGCGAAGATCGGGCTGCTCGGCGGCCGGGTGCTGGCGGCGCACTCGGTGCACCTGTCGGAGGAGGACATCCGGATCTTCGCGGACAACGGCGTCGCCGTGGCGCACTGCCCTGGCTCGAACGCGAAGCTCGCGTCGGGCATCGCGCGGGTGCCGGAGCTGCGGGCGGCCGGGGTGCCGGTGGGGCTGGGCACGGACGGCCCGGCCAGCAACGACGACCTTGACCTGTGGGAGGAGATGCGCCTTGCCGCGCTCGTCGCCCGCCTGTCGGCCATGGACTCGGCGGTGCTGACCGCGGCGGACGTGCTGCTGATGGCGACCCGCGGTGGCGCGGAAGCCCTTGGCCGCGAGGACATCGGTGTGCTGGCGGCCGGCCGCTGGGCGGACGTCGTGCACGTCGACACGTCGACCGAGGCGTTCGCGGCGGGCCTGTCGGTGCCGGACGAGCACCTGCTGGCGAACCTCGTGTGGGGCGCGGGCGCGCGGAACGTGCGGGACGTGTGGGTGGGCGGCGAGCAGGTGGTGGCCGACCACGAGCCGACGAAGGTGGAGCGCGCGAAGGTCCAGGCACAGGCCGGTGCGGTGACCGCCCGCCTGCGCAGGTCCTAGCCGCTGCTGGCGAACTCGTAGACGATCGTCGTGCGGTGTTCCTGGGCGGCGAAGGCCTCGGCCTCGCCCGTGTAGACGGCGATGAGGGTGTCGTCGTCGCGCCACCACGAGTCGGCCAGGCCCTCGACCTCCGGCACCAGCTCGTACTCGTCGAGGTCGATGATCTCCACCTCGTCGCCGGTGAGGCGGGTGACCCGGTGTGCGGAGGCGATGGCGTGGTGGGCGAGCGAGAGCGACTCGACCCAGCCCTCGACGGACGCGTGCAGCGGCACCCAGTGGTCGCCGTGGATGCCGAACTCGCCGGTCGGGCCGATCATGAACCCGTACTGCACGGCCGTGCGCCGCAGACCGGCCTCGAACCACCAGCCGTCGTCCGGCGACGGCTCCGGGGTGTCGGCGTTGAGGTAGCGGGGACCGCCGCCGTACATCAGCGCGGGCGGGAGGACGAGCCCGCCCCAGCTGCGCTGGTAGGCCGCGACCCGGTCGATCTCCTCGGCGGGGATGCCGAACCCGAGCCACGGTTCCCGCCACCGCGTGACGTCGAGCGCGTCGACGCGCACGCCGTTCTGACGCACGAACGCGCGGGCACGCTGGGTCAGCCCCTCCGGTACCCCAACCGGGTCGTCGTCCATCAGCGGTTGGGCTGCCGGATCACGATCTCGTGCACGTGGGCGTCGCGCGGGGTGTCGACCGCGGCCTTGACGACCGCCGCCACCGACTCGGGGCGCATGTACTTCTCGGGCACGTAGTCGCCGCCCTCGAAGTCGCGGACCGCCTTCTGCATGCCGGTGGCGGTGCGGCCGGGGTGCACGGACGTGACGCGCAGGCCGTTCGGCTCTTCCTCCGCGCGCAGGACGTCGGCGTACGCGCGCAGTGCGAACTTGCTGGCCGCGTACGGGCCCCACTTCGGGTTCGCCTTGATGCCAGAACCCGAGTTGATCAGGACCACATGACCTTCCGCCGCGCGCAGGGCGGGCAGCAGGAGCCGGGTCAGTTCCACGACGGCGACCACGTTCAGCTCGTACGACTCGCGCCAGTCCGCCGCCGTGACCTCGGTCAGCGGGCCGAGGCGGGAGATGCCCGCCGAGTGCACGAGCACGTCGAGGCGGTCGATGTCCGCGACGGCCGCGGCCAGGGCCCGCTCGTCGGTCAGCTCCACCGCCCACGGGCGGGCCGACGGCAGCCCGGCGGCCAGCGACGCGAGTGCTTCCTCGTCGCGGCCGCCGAGCAGCAGGTCGTGCGTACCGGCTAGGGAGTCGGCGACAGCCCGGCCGATCCCCTTCGACGCGCCGGTGATCAGAGCGAGCGGACGATCAGTCATGCCCCCACTCTACGAACGGTAGACGGCCACGACCGAGGGACGTGGTTGCGAGTCACCGCCGTCCGGCCAGTGCGACAGCGGGTTGTCCGCGCTCGCGCCGTCCAGCTCACCCGGGTGCTGCACCGACACCAGCACGAAGTCGTCCTCGATGATCGGGCCGCACGTCTCCGCACCGGCCGGGACCGTCAGGAACTGCTTCACGTGCCCGCGTTCGCGGCCTTCCAGCGGCACGGCGAAGAGACCGTCGTTGAAGTCCAGCGCGTTGCCGTCGGTGGAGATCCACAGGTTGCCCTTGCTGTCGAACGCGACATTGTCGGGACAAGAAATCGGGCTGACCTGCGACTTGTCGTAGCCGCCGAAGTACGTGTCGTCGGCGGCCGGGTCGCCGCAGACGAGGAACAGCTGCCACGAGAACGTGGTCGCCGTGTTGTCGCTGCGGCGTTCCTCCAGCTCCAGCACGTGACCGTGCCGGTTCCTGACGCGCGGGTTGATCTCCGTGGCGCCTTCCTTGCCGGGGTTGCCGCGTTCGCTGTTGTTGGTCAGCGCCGCGTACATCCTGCGGTTCTTCAGGCTCGGCTCGACGTCCTCCGGGCGGTCCATCTTGGTGGCGCCCACGACGTCGGCGGCCGCGCGGGCGAAGACGTACACCTCCTCGGCGGTGAAGCCGTCCACGAGGGACTTGTCGTTGTGCGCCAGCGGGATCCACTCGCCCCTGCCGTCGAACTCGCCGTCGGAGGGGAGGCGGCCGGAGCCGTCGATCTCCGCGGCGGGGCTGTCGCCGGTGAACCTGGCGACGTACAAGGTGCCGGAGTCGAGGAGCTTCTTGTTGTGCTCGCGGGCGTGGCGGCTGTTGCCGGGCTTGTACTTGCCGTCGGACACGAACTTGTACAGGTACTCGAACCGCTCGTCGTCGCCCATGTACGCGACGACCCGGCCGTCGTGCGCGATGATGACGTTCGCGCCCTCGTGCTTGAACCGGCCCAGGGCCGTGTGCTTGACCGGGTTCTCGTGCGGCGACAGCGGGTCGATCTCGACGATCCAGCCGAACCGGTTGGCCTCGTTGGGCTCCTTGGCCAGGTCGTAGCGGTCGTCGAAGCGCTCCCACTTGCGTTCGGTCGCGCCGGCGGGGAAGCCGTAGCGCGCGAGCCGGGCGCGGGCGACCGGGTCGGTCACCGCGTCGGCGTTCGCGAAGTACTGGTTGATGTTCTCCTCGCCGGACAGGATGGTGCCCCACGGCGTGACCCCGCCGGCGCAGTTGTTCTTCGTGCCGAACACGGTCCGGCCCGCCGGGTCGGCGTTGGTTCGCAACAGTGGTGATCCCGCCGCGGGCCCACGCACGGTGAACGGCGTGGTGAGCGTGATCCGGCGGTTGTAGTGCCGGTCGAGCTTCACCTCGAGCTTGCCGCGCCGGTCGCGTTCCACGACGACGACCGACAGCCCGTGCGCCTGCCAGGCGATCTCGGTCTGCTCACGGGTCGGGTTGTCCGGGTCCCAGCCGTGGAACATGTAGTTCTCGCTGGTGTACTCGTGGTTGGACACCATGAGGTAGCGCTCGCGGTGCCGACCGTGCTGCCCCGGCAGCGGCACCAGGCCGCAGTAGTCGTTGTTGAACCCGAACTGCTTGGCCTGCGCGGCCGCGGTCTGGTTCGCGAAGTCCCACTCGGGTGCGCCCGGCAGCACCGGGTCGCCCCAGCGGATGAGGATGTCCTGCTCGTAGCCGTCCGGCACGACCACCGCGTCGAGGGTGTTGGGGGCGACCGGGTCGAAGTCGAGACCGGTGCCGTGTCCCGGCTCGCCCGGGTTACCCGGTGCGGCGGCGACCGGCGCGGCGACCACGCCCACGCCGGCACCGGCGACGGCGAGGACGGCACCCGCCTTCAGCACGTTGCGGCGGCTGACGATCTCGCGGACGACGTCGCCGAAGTAGGGGTTGTCCGAGGTGTTGGGCGCTTCGTGGGCGCATGCGTTGCCGCAGCGGTACCGGCAGGTCGCGGCGGCACGCCGAGGTGTATGGCCGGTGAACAGTGGCAGAAGTTTGCGTTCATCAGCAGGGAACATCAGCCGACCGTAGAACGGCTGATGCTCCCTGCCAAGTGGCACGCGGTGATCGGTTTGTTCCGGGTCAGCGGCGCTTCTTCCACACCGCGACGACCGACGGCCGCGGCTGCGAGGTGCCGCCGTCCGGCCAGTGCGACAGCGGGGTGTCGGCGCTCGCGCCGTCCAGCTCACCCGGGTGCTGCACCGAGACCAGCACGAAGTCGTCGGTCACGACCGGGCCGCAGGTCTCCGCGCCGTCGGGCACGGTGAGGAACTGCTTGACGTGCCCGCGCTCGCGGCCCTCGACCGGCACCGCGAACAGGCCGTCGTTGTGCGACAGCGCGTTGCCGTCCGTGGAGATCCACAGGTTGCCCTTGCTGTCGAACGCCACGTTGTCCGGGCAGGAGATAGGGCTGACCTGCGACTTGTCGTAGCCGGCGAAGTAGGTGTCGGGAGAAGCCGGGTCACCGCAGAGCAGCAGCAGCTTCCAGGAGAACCGGGTGCCGGTGTGGTCGCCCCTGCGCTCCGCCAGCTCCAGCACGTGGCCGTGCTTGTTGGCGACGCGCGGGTTGGGCTCGGTAGCGCCCTCCTTGCCCGCCTTGCCGCGGTCGGTGTTGTTGGTGAGCGCGGCGTAGATCCGGCCGTTCTTGAGGCTCGGCTCGACGTCCTCGGGACGGTCCATCTTGGTCGGGCCGACCACGTCGGCCGCGAGGCGCGTGAAGACGTAGACCTCCTCGGCGGTGAAGCCCGGCACGAACGACTTGTCGTTGCGCACCAGGGGGATCCACTCGCCGCTGCCGTCGAACTCGCCGTCCGACGGGACCGCGCCGGAACCGTCGATCTCGGCGGCGGGGCTGTCACCGGTGAGCTTGGCGACGTACAGCGTGCCGGAGTCGAGCAGCTTCTTGTTGTGCTCGCGGGCGTAGCGGCTGTTGCCCGGCTTGTACTTGCCGTCGGTGACGAACTTGTACAGGTAGTCGAAGCGCTCGTCATCGCCCATGTACGCGACCACGTGCCCGGACTTGGCGACGATGACGTTCGCGCCCTCGTGCTTGAACCGGCCCAGCGCGGTGTGCTTCACCGGCGTCGAGTGCGGGTCGAGCGGGTCGATCTCGACGACCCAGCCGAACCTGTTGACCTCGTTGGGGTTCTTGGCCAGGTCGAACCGCTCGTCGAACCGCTCCCACTTGCGCTGCGACGCGCCGCCGGTGACGCCGTAGCGGGTGTTGCGCGCCTTGGCGACCGGGTCGGTGACGCCGTCGGCGTTCGCGAAGTACTGGTTGAAGTTCTCCTCGCCGGACAGGATCGTGCCCCACGGGGTCACCCCGCCCGCGCAGTTGTTCTGCGTGCCGAGGACGCGGCGGCCGGTCGGGTCGGCCTTCGTCTTCAGGTACTTCGACCCGGCGGCGGGGCCACTGACCTCGAACGGCGTGGTCATCGTGATCCGGCGGTTGTAGTGCCGGTCCAGCTTCACCTCGAGGCCACCTCGGCGGCCCTCCTCCACGACGACGACCGACAGACCGTGTGCGGCCCAGGCGATCTCGGCCTGCTCGCGGGTCGGGTTCTCCGGGTCGTAGCCGTGGAACATGGCCGACTCGGTCGTGTACTCGTGGTTGGACACCATGAGGTACCGGTCGCGGCCCAGCGGCACGAGCCCGCAGAAGTCGTTGTTGTAGCCGAACTGCCTGGCCTGCGCGGCCGCGGTCTGCTTCTCGAAGTCGAACCGCGGCGCGCCCGGCACGACCGGGTCGCCCCAGCGGATGACCACACCCTGCTCGTAGCCCTTCGGCACGACGAGCGCGTCGAGGTCGTTCGGGGCGACCGGCTCGAAGTCGAGTCCGGTGCCACCGTGACCGTGACCGCCGCCGTGGCCACCACCGTGACCGCCGCCGTGACCGGGCGTCGCGGCCGCGGTCCCGGCGGCGGTGGCCATGCCGGCACCCGCGACCGCGATCACCGCGCCTGCCTTGAGCATCTTGCGGCGGTTCACGACGTCGGCGACCACGTCGGCGAAGTAGGTGTTGTCCGAGGTGTTCGGCGCGTCGTGCGCGCAGGCGTTGCCGCACCGGTACAGGCAGGTGATCGAGGACCGCCCGCCCTTGGGGTTGGTGGTGAGCAACGGGAGGAGCCGGGGTTTGTCGGCTGAGGACACGCTTGGCCTCCACTGTCAGGTCTGGGAACGGCCCGACGCTAGGAGGCGAAGACCAGCGGCACGCGTGGTGCAGGTGAAGTCAAGATGAACAGCTGGATCATCTGCCCAGGTCACACGGACTGTGATCAGGTGATCGCACTCTCCAGCACGTCACCGGCGTAGTCCCGCGCGGTGTAGCCGAAGCCCTGGGTCGATGACTTGAAGTCGGCGACGTACAGCGTCGCCCCGGCGAGCGTCTCGAACCGCTCCGGCTGGACGTACGAGCCGTCGCCCCGGTACACCTCGAGGGCCTCGACCGCCGGGGCGGTCATGAACACCATCAGCCCCGGCACCGGGCCGCTGTCGGGGACGCCCGTGGACAGCACCGACCTCGACACGACGTACGAGCCCCGTCCCGGTTCCGTCGGCCAGTCCGGCACGGCGACACACGAGGTGCCGACGATGGCGCCCGGCGTGCGGTCGGTCGAACCGCCGACACCGACGTGGTGCCCCTCGGCCATGCACAGGTCACCGTCCCGCAGCCAGACGACGGCGTCGACGGCCGCACCGTCCTTCGTGAAGGTGGCGACGACGTACGGGCCGCCGTCGGCCTGCAGCCAGTCGTAGTCCCGCGACCACACGAGCCCGTCTCCGTCCTGCTCCTCGGCGGCGGGCGGAGCGGGCGTGTCGCGCAGGCTCAGCGGGATCGCCACGCCCCCCGCCGCGATGACCGCGGCCACCGCGGCCGCGACCAGCACCGGCCTGCGGATGCCGCGGCGGCTCACGAGCCGCCGCTCGAAGTCGGCCTTCGGGTTCTCGCTACTCGGCACGGTGTCGGCGAGCTCGTGGAGCGTGTAGCGCAGGCGCTGCTCGAGGTCCTTCATCGGTCGTCCTCCTCGGGGAGCGCGGCGCGCAGTGCGGTCATGGCGTGGCTGGTGGTGGCCTTCACGGTGCCGACCGCGATGCCGAGTGTCTCCGCGATGGCCTGCTGGTCGAGGTCCAGCCAGTACCGGAGGACGAGCACCTGGCGCTGGCGCGGGGTCAGCCCCAGCAGTGCCTCGTGCACGGCGCGGTTGGCGTGCCCGGCGAGGACCGTGGCCTCCGCGGACACGATGTCGCGGTTCGGTTCCTTCGGCGCCCTGCGCACCACCCGCAGGTGCCGCAGCCGCGAGCGCGACAGGTTGACCACGGTCCGCCGCAGGTAGGGCAGCGCCTTGTCGGGACCGCCCAGGCTCCGCCACCTGCCGTGCAGCCGGGTGAACGCCTCCTGCGCGATGTTCTCCGGGTCGTCCGCCCCGAGGAGGAACGCCAGGCGCTTCATGCGCTCGAAGGACTCGTCGAACAACGCGTCGAACCCCGCACTGTCCGCGCGGGGTTCCGACGCGTGGCCGGATGCGGCGGTCCGCGCGGCTCGCGGAGCGGACTGTTGATACTGCACGGCCTCTTGACGCCTGCCCCGGCTCCCGGGTTTAGAAGCCGATCGCCTCCCTGGTCAGCACCACGGTCGCACGGTCGTCCAGGAACTCCCGCTCCAGGATGAGGGTCTTGCCCATGAACGAGTCCGTGCCCCGCTCCCGCATCACGTTCCGCACGATCGGCAGGCTGTGGGTGCGGACGCGGCGCAGCGCGGTGTCGAGGTCGGGGACGACCTTCTGCGCGCCGACGAGGTAGACCACCTGCTCCGCGCCCGCGGCGTACGGGCCGAGCTGGCTGCCGCTGAAGGAGGTCACGACCAGCAGGCCGTCCTCGGTGACCGCGTGCACGCTGCCGAGGATCACGTCCGGCGTGGCGCCCATGGTGATCTGCGCGCGGATGTCGGCCGGGTCGGCCCCGGCGAGCTTGGCGCGGACGGAGACGAACTCGCCGCCCTCGTCGATGTCGGCACCCAGGCCGGAGAGGCGGACGCTCTCACTGTTGGCGGTGAAGATCGCCTTGTCGCGGGGGAGCAGGTCGCGGACGAGCGCACGGGCGGCGGCGACGGTGTCGACGACGTGCGTGGTGTAGTTGCGCTCGGACAGGCCCTTGGCGGCCCGGCTGATCGCCTCGTGGTCCGCGGGCCGGGCGAACGCCTCGTCGACGTGCAGCGGGTCTGCGGTGGCCTCGATCGTCATGAAGTTCCCTTTCAAGGGCAGTTCCGATTGGTAACTGACCCCATCGTGAGGAACTATGGTGGCGCTGAGAAGACGGCACCTTTTTCTGCCTCGGTGAGCTGGAGGTAACCGTGGAGCTACCGGCCACACCGGATCCCCGGCTGTGTCACGCACGCCACATCCTGGACCGGGTCGGCGACAAGTGGTCGATCTCGGTGATCTACGCGCTCGGTGCCACCACCCTGCGGTTCACCGAGCTGCGCCACGCGATCGACGGCATCAGCCAGCGCATGCTGACCTCGACCCTGCGGACGCTGGAACGGGACGGGCTCGTCGAGCGCACCGTCCACCCGGTGGTGCCGCCACGTGTGGACTACCGGCTCACGAAGCTCGGCCTGACCCTGTCCGAGACCGTGTGCGCGCTGATGAACTGGGCCGTCGACCACGGCGACGAGATCGACGAGGCCCGCGCGGCGTACGACCGCCGCGCGGACCACCAGGCGGGTTAGCGCTCCAGCTCGCCCGCGATGAACTTCTCCACCGCGTCGTAGGCCTCCGTGTCGGAGTACTGCTCGGGCGGCGACTTCATGAAGTACGACGACGCCGACAGGATCGGGCCGCCGATGCCGCGGTCCAGCGCGATCTTCGCGGCGCGCACCGCGTCGATGATCACGCCCGCTGAGTTCGGGGAGTCCCAGACCTCGAGCTTGTACTCCAGGTTCAGCGGGGTGTCCCCGAACGACCTGCCCTCGAGGCGCACGTAGGCCCACTTGCGGTCGTCCAGCCACGGCACGTGGTCCGACGGGCCGATGTGCACGTCGGCCTTCGCCATCTCGTGCGGGATCTGCGAGGTCACCGACTGCGTCTTGGAGATCTTCTTCGACTGGAGCCGCTTGCGCTCCAGCATGTTCATGAAGTCCATGTTGCCGCCGAAGTTGAGCTGGTAGGTGCGCAGCAGCTCCACCCCGCGGTCCTCGAACAGCTTTGCCATCACTCGGTGGGTGATGGTCGCGCCGACCTGCGACTTGATGTCGTCGCCCACGATCGGCACGCCCGCCTCGGTGAACTTCGCCGCCCACTCCGGGTCCGACGCGATGAACACCGGCAGCGCGTTGACGAACGCGACCTTCGCGTCGATCGCCGCCTGGGCGTAGAAGCGGTCCGCCTCCTCGGAGCCGACCGGCAGGTAGGACACCAGCACGTCGGCCCGCGACTCGCGCAGCGCGGCCACGATGTCGACCGGCTGCTCGTCGGACTCGGTGATCATCTCGCTGTAGTACTCGCCGAGACTGTCGAACGTGTGCCCGCGCTGCACGGTCACGCCGAGCGGCGGGACATCGCAGATCTTGATCGTGTTGTTCTCGCTCGCGACGATCGCCTCGGAAAGGTCGCGGCCGACCTTCTTGGCGTCCACGTCGAACGCTGCGACGAACTCCACGTCGCGGACGTGGTAGTCGCCGAACTGGACGTGCATCAGGCCGGGGACGCGGGCCTCCGGGTCGGCGTCACGGTAGTAGTGGACGCCCTGCACCAGCGACGCGGCACAGTTGCCGACGCCCACGATGGCCACCCGGACGCTGCGACGCTGTTCGCCCATGCCGGTTCTCCTTCTCCCTGTGTGGACCACGACTCGCGAGTCGTGGTGGTCCGAAGTCGCAGATCCGCGCTGACCTGCCGGTGTCAGTCAGCGCCGTCACTCGACGCCGTCCTGCCGTTCCTTCTGCTCCCGTTGTTCGGTCGCGATCAGCTCGTTGAGCCAGCGCACCTCCCGCTCGCTGTGCTCGAGCCCGAGCCGGTGCAGCTCGCGGGTGTAGCGGTCGATCTGCTCACCCGCCCGCGCCACCGAGGAGCGCAGCCCTTCCCGTCGTTCCTCCACCCGGCGCCTGCGGCCTTCGAGGATGCGCATCCTGATCTCGGCCGGCGTGCGGGAGAAGAACGCCATGTGAACGCCGAAGCCCTCGTCGTCGTAGGCCTGGGGGCCCACGTCGGCGAGCATCTCGGCGAAGCGCTCCTTGCCTTCCGCGCTGAGCTTGTAGACGCGCTTCCCGCGCTTGCCCCACGTGCGGGCGGCACGCTCGTCGTCCGGCTCGCTCGGGTCGTCCTCGACGATCAGGCCGGCCTTCAGCAGTCTGCGCAGCGTCGGGTAGAGCGAGCCGTAGGAGAACGCGCGGAGCGTTCCCAGCATGTCGAACAGGCGTTTCCGCAGTTCATAGCCGTGCATCGGGGCCTCGTGCAGCAACCCGAGGATCGCGAACTCGAGCATCCGCCACTCCTCTCGTGCGCACTTGACCTACTCGGTCACTATATCGCGCCGATACATCAGAGAGGTGACATGAAGGTGGACGTGGCCGTGATCACGAACTCTCAGGACACGGTGACGTCTCGGTGAGGTCACAGCGCAACCGCAGGTCACGGCCGTTGACAACCGGTGACCACATCACTTCTTCAACGCAGAGTGGCGACACTGCCGCGCGCCGTATGCCAAACAGCGCATGGACGTGGTAACGGGGCCGCGTACGCTGTGCTCCGTGCGTACACAGCGGCAGGTGGTCGACTACGCGTTGCAGCGCAAAGCGCTGCTCGCGGAGGTGCACTCCGGTCGTGTCGGCACGATGGACGTGTGCGACGCGAATCCGTACCTGCTGCGCGCCGCCAAGTTCCACGGTGAACCCAGTGACGTGACCTGCCCGGTCTGCCGCAAGGAACCGGTGACGAAGGTGTCCTGGGTCTACGGTGACGAGCTCAAGCACGCGTCGGGCTCGGCGCGCGCGACCGACGAGCTCGCGCGGATGGCGGCGCTGTTCACCGAGTTCACTGTGTACGCCGTCGAGGTTTGCCGCACCTGTGGGTGGAACCACCTGGTGCAGTCATACGTCCTGGGGACGGGTGGACTCGACACCCATAAGCCACGGAGGAGGACAGCGGCGGAGTGACACGCTCGATTCTGCCTGCTCAGCCGCCGATGACCACCACACGGCGCACCCTGTCGTGCGCCGCTCTGGGAGGCCTGTTCACGTGAACGACCATCGCAACCACCGGTATCGCGAGAGCGAACCGGCATGGCCGAGTGGTGACAACCCGGACCCGCGCGCGTCCGCCCGAGGCGCACAGGAGGAGTCCCAGGAGCGAACCGGCTTCTGGAGCCCCCTGTGGGAGGACGACGACGAGCAGGCCGGCCGTCCCGCGAACGGGCACGGCCGCGCCGCGCACTCGAACGGGCACGCGCGCCACGAGGCCGCGGGCAACGGGCACGCACGCCACCAGGCCGCTGACAGCGCCGGTGGTGCCGGTCACGCCTGGCCGGACGCCGACGCGAGCGACCACCGCTGGCCCGACGCCGAGCCGCCCGCCGCACCGCGGCCTGCGCCGCGCCGTCCTGCCCCGCGCTCGTCAGCCCCCGCGTGGCCGAGTGCCGAAGCCGGCACGCCGGCGGGCCCCGGTACGCCCGGTGGCCGCAGGCCCGGTGGCCCCCACACGCCGCCGCCCGGCGCGGGCTTGCCGAACGGTGCCCCCGGTCCGAACGGTGCGCCCGGCCCCGGCGGTCCCCGGCCGCCCGCCGGTCCGACCACCCGCATCGTGCGACCCCGTCCCGCGGGCCCGCCGCGCCAGGGTGGTCCGGTAGGCCCCGACGTCGAGGGCCCGACCGAGCTGCTGCCGAGGACGCACCACGGCACCGGCCCGGAGCCGCAGCTGCTGACCCACCGCGAGCCGGACTACGACGAGGACCTCAACGACGACCCGGACCTCTACTACGACGAGGACGAGGACGCCCCGCTCAGCGACGGGGACCGCAGGCAGCGGCGCAAGAAGATCTGGCGCCGGGTGCGGCGCACGGCCTACGTGCTGACCGCGCTGGGGGTCATCGGCCCGATCGTCGCGTTCTTCGTCGCGTACCAGGTGGTCGAGGTGCCCGACGCGAAGGCCGTGGCGGACAGCCAGGGCCAGGTCGTGACGCTGACGTACTCCAACGACTCGCAGCGCGAGAAGCTGTCGGAGATCGTGCCGCCGGACGGCACCCGGCAGATGGTCACCTACGAAGAGCTGCCGGACGTCGTCAAGCACGCCGTGTTCGCGGCGGAGGACGCCGAGTTCATGACGAACCCGGGCTTCGACATCGGCGGTGTGCTCCGCGCGGGCTACAACCAGGTCACCGGTGGTGCCGGCGGTGGCTCCACGATCACGCAGCAGTACATCAAGATGGCGACCGGCAACGACGAGGCCTCCGGCCTCAGCGGCTACTCGCGCAAGGCCACCGAGGTGGTCAAGGCGTACAAGATGAACAACACGTACACCAAGGAGCAGATCCTCACCTCCTACCTGAACACGATCTACTTCGGCCGCAGCGCCAACGGGATCGTGGCGGCCGCCAAGGCGTACTACGGCAAGGAGCTCGACAAACTGACCGCGTCCGAGGCGGCGCTGCTCGCGGGCATGATCCAGCGGCCGGGCGAGTACAGGAACGAGAAGTACATGCAGCGCCGCTGGAAGTTCGTCATGGACCAGATGCTCGACAAGGGCTGGGTCACGGCGGAGGTGCGGAAGGCCGCGACGTTCCCGGACCGGATCCCGCTGGAGAAGGCCCGCCCGCAGGCCATCACCGGTCCCGGCGCGCACATCCAGCAGGCCGTCCTCGAAGAGGCCGAGGACGCCGGTTACCCGCTGGAGACGCTGCGGCAAAAGGGCTACAAGATCCAGACCACGATCAACAAGGCCGCACAGAAAACCGCCCAGGACGCGATCGCGGAAATAATGGAAGGCGAACCCGGGAACCTGTTCCCCGGCATGGTCGTGATCGACCCGAGGAACGGTGCGGTGCTCGCCTACTACGGCGGCGAGGACGGCAACGGTCTCGACTGGGCCAAGGCCCGGCAGGAGCCCGGTTCGTCGTTCAAGCCGTTCGACCTGGTCGCGCTGCTCGAGGAGGGCAAGGGCCTCGGCGAGACCTACGACGGCCGCACCGACCGGATCCTCGGTGGCCGCAAGGTCCGCAACTCCGGCGGCGCGACCTGTGGCGAGAACTGCACGGTCGCCACGGCCATGAAGAAATCGATCAACACGGTGTTCTACGACATCGCGCTGAACGAGGTCGGGACGAAGAAGGTCGCCGACGCCGCGCGCCAGGCGGGCATCACGTCGCCGCTCATGCCGGAGGAGGGCGGGAACCCGGACGCCAACATCTCCATCGGCGGCGGTAAGACACTGGTCAGCACGTACGAGATGGCGTCGGCGTATGCGACGTTCGCCAACGGCGGCACCTACTACAAGCCGCACCTGATCGAGGCGATCATCGGCCCCGAGGGTGACATCGTGTGGAAGCCCGGCGTGAAGGGCAAACCCGCGTTCGACGCGGGCAACGGCGAGCGCAACCGGCAGATCGCGCGGAACGTGACCGAGTCGCTGCTGCCGATCCCGGAGTACTCGGACATCGGGTGTGACGACAACCGCCAGTGCGCGGGCAAGACCGGCACGCACCAGTTCGGCGCCACCGAGGACAACGCCAAGGCCTGGATGGTGGGGTACACCCCGCAGATCTCGGTCGCCGTGTCGCTGGCCGCCGAGGAGAACCAGAAACAGGTGCCGCTGAAGGACCAGGACGGCGACATCATCTACGGCTCCGGTCTGCCCGGCGAGATCTGGCAGGCGTTCATGAACAGCTGGCTGGACGGCGCCACGAAGATGACCTTCGGCAAGTTCGACCCGATCGGCAAGGTCGCGTCGGACGAGGACGAGAACAAGGGCGGCGACAACGACCGCGGCGACCGGAGATCGAACGACAACCGGTCGTCCGGCAACGACAAGCCGCCGTCGGGTGGCGACAAGCCGCCGACCGACAGCGAGCCGACGACGGAGACGGACGACACCGAGACCTCGGAGGACCCCCCGCCCAACTCGACGGAGCCCGGCGACCCGCCCATCCCGACCCTGGGTCTGGGCGGCAGGCCCCCGAGCGAGAACTGAACGAACAGAGGCCCCCGAGCGGGGCCTCTGTTCGTTTCCGGGGAGAGGTGCGCGGCCGGACGATCACCGGGCCCCGTAGCATCGCGGCCGTGCCAGGCGAGACGGAGCCAGACGGGGTGGCGGACGCGAAGGACGACGCGCGCACCGGTGCCTCCGACGCCTCCGACAGCACCGACACCGCGACGCTCAGCCCGTCGGACCGGGTCATCCCGACGTGGACGGAGCCGCTGGCACGGGCGGGCAGCGCACCGATCGGCGGACCGCTGGGTGTGCACGCGGTCATCGGCCGCCACTGGTTCTGGACGCCGCTGCGGGTGGCACTGCTGATCGCCGTGATCGGCCTGACCATCGGCTGGTTCGGCAAGGCCGCGTGCGTGCAGCAGTACTACAACGAGGACGCGAAGCAGCTGGAGCTGGACTGGCGGTCGAACCGCCCGTTCACCGCCATGTGCTACTCGGACATCATCCCGCTGTACTCCGCGGAACAGCTCGACAAGGGCGGCTTCCCGTACAAGACCAGCTGGTACGACGACGCGGGCAAGCCGACGCAGCACGAGCGCTGGATGGAGTACCCGGTGCTGACCGGGCTCTTCCAGTGGGTGAACGCGAAGCTCACCGACGGCTGGCTGAAGATCGCGGACTCCGGCTGGCTCCCGACCGGCCTGGCCGTCACCGTCTTCTTCGACATCTCCGCCTTCTGGCTGGCACTGGCGTGGCTGGTGACGATCTGGGCGGTCACCAGAACCGCGCGCAGACGCCCGTGGGACGCGGTGCTCATCGCGGCGTCACCGCTGGTCCTGGTGCACGCGTTCACCAACTTCGACACCCTCGCCACCGCCTGCGCCGCCACCGCGCTGCTGGCATGGGCCCGACAACGCCCGCTGCTGGCAGGCGTCCTGCTGGGCATCGGCGGCGCGGCGAAGCTGTACCCGCTGTTCCTGCTGGGTGCCCTGCTCGTGCTGTGCCTCCGTGCGGGAAAGATGCGCGCCTTCACGACCACGGCGGTGGCCGCGGTGGTGACGTGGGCGGCGGTGAACCTGCCCATCGCCCTGCTCTACCCGAGAGGCTGGTGGGAGTTCTTCCACCGCAACAGCCTCCGCGGCGCCGACCCGGACTCGCTGTACAACGTGGTCGCCCAGTTCACGGGCTGGCAGGGCTTCGACGGCCCACTGCCGTTCGGCCAGACACCCGCGGTGTTGAACACGGTCACGGCGGTCCTGTTCCTGGCGTGCTGCGCGGGCGTCGCGTTTGTCGCCCTCCACGCCCCGACGAGGCCGCGCGTGGCACAGCTGGCTTTCCTCGTGGTGGCGGCGTTCCTGCTGACCAACAAGGTGTGGAGCCCGCAGTACTCGCTGTGGCTGGTGCCGCTGGCGGTGCTGGCGCTCCCGAGATGGCGCCTGCTACTGGCCTGGATGACGATCGACGCGCTGGTCTGGGCCCCGCGGATGATGTTCTACCTCGGGGACGACAAGAAGGGCCTGCCGATCGACTGGTTCCTGTCGTTCGTCGTGCTGCGCGACCTCGCCGTGGTGGCCCTGTGCGTCCTGATCATCTACGAGATCTACCACCCCGCCCGGGACCTGCTCCGCCACAACGGCGACGACGACCCGGCGGGCGGCGTGCTGGACGGCGCCCCGGACAAGGTGGTGCTGGGCGGCCGCCGCCGCGAGAAGGTGGCTATCCCGGAACCGGTGTGAGGGCCGGCCTCCGGGCCCCGGTCACCACGCTACCGGCGACCACCGACAGGCTCGCCCGCCCGCGCAGCGCCCTGTGGACAACTCGCTCCGCTGTGGACAACTCCCTTCACAGCGCCGAGGACCGTCGCCCCGGCCCCGTACGCTGGAATCCGGGGGCCGGAGGCCACCGGGGTCGCGAATCCAGAGCATCGCGAGAGCAGACCAGTGCCGCGTGGACCACCCGGCGCCGACGTCCGAAGTGCCCGTTGTCACCCCGCGTATCGCAGCGTTCGCCCGTTGTGGATAACTCCCAGACCTGTGGATAACTCGGCTCGTGAAGACCAGCGCTGTCGGTGGCCGCGCGTACGCCGGCAACCGGGGCCGGAGGCCGCCCCGCGGCACGGGCGCGGACCGAAATGCTTGGGGTGCCTGGGTTTCCGGCCCGTCGCGCGCCGGGCCGGGCTTGGCCTCCGGCCCCCTCGAACCACGCTACCCGGGGCCACCGACGGTTTTCGTGTGCGAGAAGCGGGCCTGTGGACAACTCAGCGTGTGCGCAGTTTCAGGCGGCCGTTCGACCTTGTCAGCAACTCGTCCAGCAGCCGGTCCGCGGACAGGGGTTGCAGGCGGCGGCGCATCGCGTTGAAGAACTGTTCGCCCGGCCACCAGACCGATGCCAGCACCAGCGTGCCCAGCACTCCGGTCAGCAGCATTCCGCGTTCCTGGCCGACGAACGCGATCAGCAGGCCGGCCAGCATCGGCACCTCGATCGCGGGCAGCCTGCAGAGCACCGTCTTCGACAGCCAGATGTGGATCTCGTCGCGGGTGGGCGGGTGTTTCGGGGTCAGCACCGGGTCGACCACCAGCATCATCACCAGGAACGCCGCCGCACCCAGCAAGAGTGGAACGAGCGTCGCGCCGGTGATGCCGAAGGTGGTTCCCGACAGCGCGGCCAGCCCTGCCACGCACAACGCCAGCGACGACGCCACGACGATGCCCGCCAGTACGCTCGCGTCGGTGCCCTCGCCTGCCACCATGCGCGAATGTAAGGGCAGCGCCACTCACACTGTCAAGCGTTCGCGTTCCGGCCGGAACATCTCCTTCGCCGTCAGGAACGCGCAGAACAGGCCCACCAACAACGCCGCTCGGCCCCACACGCCGATCATGACCGCCTGTGCCGCGAAGCCGTCGAAGATGTCACCGTGCTTGTCGTAGAAGATCTCGTAGTACCAGCGGAAGATGCCGATGCCCATCGCCAGGTCCGCGACGAGGTACGCCAGGATCCAGCCCCACCGGATCCGCAGCAGCACGAACATCGGGATCAGCCACAGCGTGTACTGCGGCGAGTGGACCTTGTGCAGCAGCAGGAACCCGCACAGCATCGCCGCCGACACCGGCAGCCACGGGTACGTGCCCTCGCGCTGGTAGCGCACCCAGCCGATGCCGCAGGCCACCACGAAGGAAATGAGCATCAGCAGCGGGGACAGGACGCCGATCAGCTCCTGCACCGGCACGTTGTCCGGGTCGGAGTCCGGGCGCAGGCCCCAGAACCAGATCGAGTTCGTCGTGATGTCGGCCTTGCGCAGCAGCTGGAACGTGAACGACGCCCGCCAGCCCTCGAAACCAGCCACCACGAACGGCACGTTCACCGCCACCGCGGTGCCGAGCGCGATCACGGCGACCCGCACCGCGCCCTTCCAGTCCGGCCCGGCGCGGCCCCCGTACTCCGCGCCGCCTCGGCCGCCGGTCAGCACGTAGAGCATCAGCGGCAGCACGAAGATCGCCGGGTACACCTTGAACGCGAAACCCAGCCCCAGCAGCACCGCGGCGACCGCCGCGCGGGTCATCAGCGGACGGTCCGCGCCGCGTTTGCCCCAGCCCTTGTGCACGACGTAGAACGCCGCCGTCGCGCACAGGACGACCGGCAGCTCCCAGTTGTGGAACGCGTACAGCACCAGCGGTGGGCTGATCGCCCACAACAGCGCCCGCCAGCCCGCCATGCGGCCCAGCAGCCACGCCGTGGCCAGGCCGAACGGAGCCAGCAGCAGCGCCGAGTACAGCAGGAAGTCGGCGTCGGTGTGCGCGAAGATCGCCGACGCCCAGATGAACACACCCGTCAGCACCGGGTACTCGACGACGCCGCCGACCGGCTGGCCCTCGTCGGTCAGGCTGCCGTGGACGTACGGGAAGACGTGCCGGTCGATGTCCCGGCCGATCCACAGCGTCTGGATGTCCGAGTAGCAGAAGTCCTGGTAGCGGCGCTGGTCGAAGTCCGGCTGGCTGCGGCCGTACTCGTCGAAGCGGGGCCCCGTGCAGCGGTCCTTGTTGACGAACCCGAGCACGAGCGTGATCCCGCACAGCACCGTCAGCACGATCAGGCCGAGCGAGGTGAGGCGAGCACCGACACCCGGCCCGGCGGCGTCCGCCGCCGCGCCCACCTCCTCGGGCACCTCGTCCTCTCCTGACCTCGGTTGCGACTCGGGTGCCGCCGCACCGGCGGGCACGATACTCACCGCCCCGTGGCCTCACGCAGGAACGCGATGTCGTCCGCCTGACCGTCCGCCGGTGTCTCCACCACGACGGGCGCGCCGGCCTCCTTGACCACCGCGGCGAGCTGTTCGGCATCGATCATGCCAGTCGCGATGTTGGCGTGCCGGTCCCGCGACGAGCCGAACTCGTCGCGGGAGCTGTTGAGGTGCACCAGGTCGATGCGGCCGGTGATGGCCTTGACCCGCTCGACGATGCCGACCAGGTCCTCACCCGCGGCGAACGCGTGGCAGGTGTCCAGGCAGAACCCGGCACCGAACTCGCCGACCTCGTCCCACAACCGCGCCAGCATGTCGAAGCTGCGCGCCATCGCGTTGTCGCCGCCCGCGGTGTTCTCGATGAGGATCGGCAGCGGGAAGCCACCGGCCTCGGCCTGGCGCTCGAAGAACTTGCGCCAGTTCACGAGCCCCTGCGCCGGGTCGTCCTTCTGCGTCACGTGCCCGCCGTGCACGATCAGCCCCTTCGCCCCGGTCTTCGCCGCCGACTCGGCGTACTGCGTGACCGTCTTCCGGGACGGGATGCGGATCCGGTTGTTCGTGGAGGCGATGTTCACCGGGTACGGCGAGTGCACGAACACGTCGATGCCCGCTTCGCGCAGCGCGTCGGCCTGCGGGTGCGGCGGCTGCGACTTCCAGCTCTGGGGGTCGCCGAGGAAGAACTGCACGACATCCGCGTTCCGCTCCCGTGCGGCGCCGAGGGGATCGTCGCTGTGAATGTGGGCGCCGATGCTCATGGCCCGCGAGCGTAGTCGGCCGGGCCGACGCAAAGAGAGAGGTGTCCGGTCCTGCGCCTGCCGTGCGGCCGGTTGGGCCGGATGGGGTAACCGCATCGGTCTGGTCACGGATTGACCTGGTCACCGTCACCAACCCGGGTTACCGTCGTTGAATCCGTAGGTGTTACCGGCGAGTACCAGGAGGGACGGCATGCGCAGGCGAGTGAGGAGCCTTGCCACCGCGGTCGCGCTCGTCCTGAGCCTGTCGACGGCCGGTCTCCTGGCAGGCAGCGGCACCGCCACCGCGGCCGAGCCCATCGTCATCGGCTCCTGCGCCGCCTCGATCGAGGGCGCGCCGGGACAACCCGTGTCGCTCGCCCCCGCGGCGGTGATCGAGGTCGTGCTCGACGTCGTGCGCATCGTGCCGCTGGGAGGACCGCTGCTGGCCAACGCGGTGCGCCCGATCTTCGCCGCGCTGCCGCCCATCCCGATCGGCGCGCTGCCCAACGGCACCGGCTACATCACCGGCGGTTCCATCGCGAATGCCGTGACCGCCGAGCTGAAGAAGATCCCGCTGCTCGGAGTCGTGCTCGCGGCCGTCGTGCGGGGCGTGCAGTCCGCGCTGACCGCGGGCTGCGGCGTGACCGTCAAGGGCGTCAACACTGCCACGGCCCCCGTCCAGGACGGCGCCGACGCCGTCGCGGACGCGTCCGAGGACGCCACCGCGAAGGTCATCGAGAGCCTGCCCGGCCTGCCGGGTGGCGGCGGTGGCGGCCCCGGCGGTGGTGGCGGCACCGAGACGCCCGGCCCCGGTGGTGGCACAGGTGGCGGCAGCGGCATGCCTGCCCCCAACCAGCCGCCGCTCGGCGGACTGCCCGGCATGGGTCTCGACCTCTACCAGCCTGGCCTGTGGAACTTCGGCCGCTGGCCCATGGCCGACTACTCGAACATCCCGTTCGCCCGCGCCGGCCTGTGGGCACCCTCGCCGGGCGTCCGCTACGGCGGCGGCGTGCCCGGGTACTCGCCGGAGTTCGGCATCGTCGGCGACACGCCGCCCGACGACGGCGTGTCCGTCGCGGGCCGCGCCGAGGCCATCGACCCGCCCATCGGTCAGCGGGTGGAGTTCCCCGTGCTGCTCGCGGTGCTCGTGCTGTCCGGTGTGACGGCCGCGCTGGTCCGCACGTGGGTCCTG
The DNA here is from genome assembly GCF_014203735.1 of Actinophytocola algeriensis. Classification (GTDB taxonomy): domain Bacteria; phylum Actinomycetota; class Actinomycetes; order Mycobacteriales; family Pseudonocardiaceae; genus Actinophytocola; species Actinophytocola algeriensis. Next base: position 398,462 of record NZ_JACHJQ010000003.1, read on the forward strand.
CGCAGGGCCCCGCGACCGGCCCTGTAGCCTGTTGCGAGCAAGACCCCTCCTGCCACGGAAAGTCCGTGGCCGCCGAGTCCACAGGAGGTGAGTGGTCTTCATGCGTCATTACGAGGTAATGGTCATCCTCGATCCCACTTTGGACGAGCGGACCGTGCAGCCGACCCTCGACAACTTCCTCAACGTGATCCGCACTTCGGGCGGGAACGTCGAGAAGGTCGAGGTGTGGGGCAAGCGTCGCCTCTCGTTCGAGATCAACAAGCACACCGAGGGCATCTACGCCGTGCTCGACGTGAACTCCGACCCCGACGCGGTCAAGGAACTCGACCGCCAGCTGGGCCTGCAGGAGTCGGTGCTGCGGACTAAGGTCCTGCGGCGCGACACCGCGGGGGCCTGAACACCGGAGGTAACAACATGGCCGGCGACACGATCATCACCGTAATCGGCAACCTGACCGCGGATCCCGAGCTGCGTTTCACGCAGTCCGGCGCGGCGGTGGCCAACTTCACGGTGGCGTCGACGCCCCGCACCCTCGACCGCCAGAGCGGCGAGTGGAAGGACGGCGAAGCCCTCTTCCTGCGGTGCAACATCTGGCGGCAGGCCGCGGAGAACGTGGCGGAGTCGCTCACGCGTGGCGCTCGCGTCATCGTCAGCGGCCGGCTCAAGCAGCGGTCCTTCGAGACCCGTGAGGGCGAGAAGCGCACCGTCGTGGAGCTCGAGGTCGACGAGATCGGCCCCTCGCTGCGCTACGCCACCGCGAAGGTCAACAAGGTCGCCCGCGGTAGCGGCGGCGGCGGCGGTGGTGGCGGCAATGGCGGTGGCGGCGGCTACGGCGGCGGTGGTGCCCCGGCCGACGACCCGTGGGGTTCGGCCCCGCCCGCCGGCTCCAGTGGCGGGTTCTCGGACGAACCGCCGTTCTGACCAGCTTCGTTCTTCTCGAACAAGCATCGTGGGATTGAGACAGACTCAGGAGTAATACCGTGGCCAAGCCACCCATTCGCAAGCCGAAGAAGAAGGTTTGCGTGTTCTGCAAGGCCGAGAAGAAGGCCAAGACCAAGTCGGACCTGCAGGACATCGACTACAAGGACACCACGCTGCTGCGGAAGTACATCTCCGACCGCGGCAAGATCCGTGCCCGCCGGGTCACCGGCAACTGCAGCCAGCACCAGCGCGACGTCGCCATCGCGGTGAAGAACGCGCGTGAGATGGCTCTGCTGCCCTACACCTCGACCGCGCGCTGATCTGAGGAGTCACGATGAAGCTCATCCTCACCGCTGATGTCGCGGGCCTCGGTGGCCCCGGCGACATCGTCGAGGTCAAGGACGGCTACGGCCGCAACTACCTGCTGCCGCGTTCGCTCGCGATCGTCGCCAGCAAGGGCGCCGAGAAGCAGGTACAGACCATCCGCCGTGCGCAGCGGGCCAGGGCCATCCGTGGCCTCGACCACGCGCAGGAGGTCAAGGCCGCGATCGAGAAGATCGCGCCGGTTCAGCTGAAGGCCAAGGCCGCCGCCGGTTCCGGCAAGCTGTTCGGCTCGGTCACCACGTCCGACATCGTCTCCGCGGTCAAGGCCGCCGGGGGTCCGGTGCTGGACAAGCGTGCGGTCGAGCTGTCCAGTCACATCAAGACCATCGGCAAGCACTCGGTGAACGTGCGCCTGCACCCTGAGGTCACCGTCGCTTTCAAGCTCGAGGTCACCGCTTCCTGAGCGGAGCTTGCGCAGCGAGCATCGTTGTCGGCGGAGCTTGCGTAGCGAGCATCGTTGTCGGCGGAGCTTGCACCTCAGCTTTTGTTGACGGAGAGTAACCACCAACGCGTCAGCCCCGTGTCGGGTCCACCACTCGACCGGGGCTGACGGGTGTTGGCCGCGCTCCCGTTCGACGACACGCCGAACGTGCGGATCCGCCCGACACGCCGGTGGTTGACGGGTTAGTTTTTCCACAACCTGTACACAGCCCTTGATCAGGGGTTTCTTTGGTGATCGCGCAGGCTGTCCCCAAGTTATCCCCAGGCTGCGCACCGGGCTGTCAACCGGTGTCGGCGAACCATCCCCACGCTGTCCACAGGGCTGTTTTGCGGAACGCGCGTGCGGGCCCTAGGTTCCGCCTGGTCCACTGGCTCTGCGTGCGCGGAGCTGGGCGCCTTGCCGTCGACGCCGTAGGTGCTTATCGTGGGTGTTCGAACATTTGTTCGATGAAGTGAGGGGGCATTTCGGTGGCTCTGACCGACGACCGGGCAGCCGCGCCAGGGGCGGAGGGCGGCAACGGGTTCGACCGGCAGCCACCGCAGGACCTCACGGCCGAACAGAGCGTGCTCGGCGGCATGATGCTGTCCAAGGACGCGATCGCCGACGTCGTCGAGGTGCTCCGCCCGAACGACTTCTACCGGCCCGCACACCAGCTGGTCTACGACTGCATCCTCGACCTGTACAGCCGGGGTGAGCCGGCCGACGCCGTGACCGTCGCCGCCGAACTGGAACGCCGCGGCGAGATCCGGCGGGTCGGCGGCGCCCCGTACCTGCACACGCTGATCGCGACCGTGCCCACGGCCGCGAACGCCAGCTACTACGCGGAGATCGTCGCCGAGAAGGCGACGCTGCGCAGGCTGGTCGAGGCAGGCACGAGGATCGTGCAGCTCGGCTACTCGGGCGCCGAGGGCGCGGACATCAACGAGGTCGTCGACCGCGCCCAGTCGTCGATCTACGACGTCACCGAACGCCGCACGACCGAGGACTACGTCGTGCTGGAGGAACTCCTCCAGCCCACGATGGACGAGATCGACGCGATCGCGTCCCGCGGCGGCACCTCGCTCGGCGTCCCCACCGGCTTCGCCGACCTGGAAGCCGTCACCAACGGCCTGCACCCCGGCCAGATGATCATCGTCGCGGCCCGGCCCGGCATCGGCAAGGCGCTGGCCCTGGACACACCACTGGCGACGCCTGACGGCTGGGTGACCATGGGGACCGTCGAGGTCGGCGACCACCTCATCGGCGCGGACGGCCGCCCGACCCGGGTCGTCGCCGCCACCGAGGTGATGCGTGACCGCCCCTGCTACGAGGTCGAGTTCTCAGACGGCACCGTCATCGTCGCCGACGCCGAGCACCAGTGGCTGACCGAAACCCGGGCGTCACGCCGCTCCGCCCGGACAGCCGCTGCCGGACGCGACCGACAGGAGAATCAGCGCACGTTCCCCGCCGTCCGGACCACCGCGCAGATCGCGGACACACTCCGCTGCGAGACCGCTGGTCGCGGGCTGAACCACTCGATCAACAACGCCAAGCCACTCGACCTGCCCGAACGTGACCTACCGCTCCCGCCCTACACCTTCGGTGTCTGGCTTGGTGACGGCCATTCCGCGAGCGCTCGATTCACGTCGGCGGACCCCGAGATCGTCTGGTACGTGGAAGAGGAAGGCCTGACGGTCATTCCGCGAGGCGATCTGCGCTGCAGTCTCCGACTTCCGGCCAATCCCGCTGTCGGCCACAGGACGGTGGATGCGATCCTCCGCGCCCTCGGTGTGCTCGGGGACAAGCACATTCCCGTCGACTACCTCCGTGCGAGCGAGTCGCAGCGGCGTGCGCTACTTGCCGGGTTGCTCGACACCGGCGGCACGGTGTGCACGACGGGTGCTGTGCAGTTCTCGGTAACGAACCAGCGGCTCGCCATGGACACCTACGAGCTGGTCGTGAGCCTCGGGTACCGCTGCTCCTTGACGACCAGGAAGGTCGAGGGTCGCGGCGAGCTGTCGTCGACGGCGTACACCCTCACCTTCAGCACCGAGGACGAGGTGTTCCGGCTCGAACGGAAGCGTCTGCTGCACAAGGAGCACAACCGGGCGAAGAACGCCGAACGGTTCGGCTCGCGGTACATCGTCGATGTGCGGCCGGTGCCGAGTGTTCCGGTGCGGTGTGTGGAGGTCGACAACGCCGATCACCTCTACCTCGCGGGCGCGGCCATGGTGCCGACACACAACTCGACGCTGGGACTGGACTTCGCCAGGTCGTGCTCGGTGACCCACCGGATGACCAGCGTCATCTTCTCGCTGGAGATGAGCCGCACCGAGATCGTCATGCGCATGCTCTCCGCCGAGGCGAAGATCCGGTTGCAGGACATGCGTGGTGGGCGCATGACCGACGACGACTGGACCCGGCTCGCGCGGCGGATGAGTGAGATCAGCGAGGCGCCGCTGTTCGTGGACGACTCGCCGAACATGACGATGATGGAGATCCGGGCGAAGGCCAGGCGGCTCAAGCAGCGGAACGACCTGAAGCTCGTGGTCGTGGACTACATGCAGCTGATGACGTCCGGCAAGCGGGTCGAGTCCCGGCAGCAGGAGGTCTCGGAGTTCTCGCGGCAGCTCAAGCTGCTCGCCAAGGAGCTCGAGGTGCCGGTGGTCGCGATCAGCCAGCTGAACCGTGGTCCGGAACAGCGCACCGACAAGCGGCCGATGCTGTCCGACCTGCGTGAGTCCGGCTCCCTGGAGCAGGACGCGGACATGGTCATCCTGATCAACCGCCCGGACGCCTTCGAACGCGACGACCCCCGCGCGGGCGAGGCGGACCTGATCCTGGCGAAGCACCGTGCCGGCCCGACCGCCACGATCACCGTCGCCCACCAGCTGCACTACAGCCGCTTCACCGACCTGGCCCAGTCCTGAGCACGTCGCATACCGTGTGAGGCATGGCTGATCGGCGCGCCTCGCTCGGGCGGGTGCAGGCGTACCTCGGGCGTTGCAGTGCCGCCGAGGCGCTGGCCAACCGGGACGCGTTCGGCGGGGTCACCTTGCAGGGGGTGCACGGGCTCAAGATCGCGCGGGTGCTGGACCGGGCCGGGGAGCTGAAGGGCGTCGACCTCGATCCAGCCGCCTATCTGGCCAGGGGGAAGCCCACGGCTCCTGTCGTACGGGGACAGCTGGGGTTCGACCTCGACCTGCCCGTCTTCGACTGGGTCGAGGTGCAGGCCGAACTCGGGTTGCCCGTCGTCCGGACGGCCGGGCCTCGGTTGCGGGTCGGGCAGTTGGACGAGCTCAAGGCCGAGTTGCACCGGGACTACCCGGTGCCGGTTTCCGTGACGCTGGTGCTCGACGGCGGATGGCTCGGGTCCAAGCACAGCGGGGTGCTCGCCGAGCAGTTGCGCGCTGCGGACCGGGACATCTCCCTGGTGTTCGGGGCGCCCTTCGACCCCGTGGACTCCTCGTACAAGGTCCTGGGACTTCGGCGCCTGCTGCGGTGGAGCAACCGGACCGGGCGCAAGCTGGAGTTGTTGCGCACCGGGCCGATCGGGATTCCCGCTGTCGCCGCCGGTGCGAAGGTCGCTGCCATCGGCGCCTCCTCGTCCACCCGGCATCTGGGTGGGCCGGTCGCGCGGCGGGCCGACGGGGTGCGGCCCAAGCGGAGTCCTCAGGTGTTCGTGCCTCGGCTGCTGCACTGGCAGCGCGGGGTGGACCTCAAGGGCACGGAGATCACCCACTGTTCCTGCGCCGCCTGTGCTCGCGCGGGGACCGGGTTGCAGCGGTTCGATGTCGCCTTCGACAGTTCGGTGCCCGCGGGGGTGCGGAACGCCGCGCGGGAGCACGACCTGCACGCGCTCGCCGGGGTCGTCCGGGGGCTGGGGACCGCGGCCGACCCGCGGGAGGAGCTGGCCCGGTTGCGGCAGGACGCCCAGGAACTCGCCGAGGCGACCGGGGTGACCCTGCCCAAGTGGCTGGGCAACTGGGACTAGCCATCCAGCATGGGAAAGGGCCCGGGAGCGTGGTGCTCCCGGGCCCTTTCGGTTACCCGGTCAGGCGATCGGGTGGGTGGTGAAGAGGTTCGCCAGCGCGGCGCGGGTCGAGTCGAGCGACGACCCGCCCAGCTCCGGAGCCGCGACCTCGGACCCCGCCGGGACCAGGGTGCCGACGCTCGGCGCCTGCGCGATCGGGGCGGCGGTGATGTCGCCGACGCCCGGGGCGGCCGGAATGACCGGCAGGACCGTGGTGATGTCGGTCAGGTCACCCGTCGCGGGGATCACGGGGATGAGGGTCGTGACCTCGGTCAGGTCCACCGGGACGTTCGAGCGGCTGCCGAAGCCACCGAAGCGGTCCAGCGAGACCGGCGACAGCGGCGCGAACACGTCACCGACCATCGGCATCGCCGGGACGTGCGGCAGGTCACGCTGCACCGGCAGGTCACCCGTTGGCAGCCCACCGACGATGGTGTCCGTCGGCAGGTCCGCACGCTGCACCGGCAGCGCCACCGGCAGACCACCCGAGGGCAGGCCACCGACGATGGTGTCCGTCGGCAGATCGCGCTGCCGACCGGGCAGGCCGATCGGCAGGCCACTCGTCGGCAGGTCACCGGTGATGCCGTCCGTCGGCAGGTCCGTGGTCAGCCGGTAGGACGGCAGGTCCTGGTTCACCAGGCCGCCCGGCACGCCACCGGCGGGCAGACCGGGCACGTCGGACGGCAGACCGCCCTTGATCGCGTCGATCGGCAGCGCCGGGGCCTCGGTGGGGAGGCCACCGGTCACCTCGGTGCCGCTCAGCGAGCTGGACGGCACACCGGGCACGGAGGTCGGGAGACCAGCGTTCAGCGAGTCGATCGGCAGGCCGGGCGCCTCGGTGGGCAGACCGGGCAGGGCGACCGGGAGACCGCCGGGCAGGCCCGGGACCGGCGTCGCGTCGGCACGGGCCGGCGCGGGCAGGATCTGCGGCACCTCCGGCAGACCGTCCGCCGACAGGTCGGTGACCGGAACCTGGACGGGCAGGCGGGCCGGGAAGCCCGACAGCACGCCGGTGAACGCGCCGCGGAGGTCCTGGGCGGGCATGGAGCGCGGCGACGAGAAGCTCGGGAGCTCCGTCGCGCTCATGACACCCTCGGCGGGCAGGCGCAGCATCTGCACCTCACCCTCGCCGGCCCGCAGGTCGCTGGTGTTCGCGGATTCCGTCATCGCCTTGGCAAGCACCTCGACCGGGATGTCGTAGTACGGGCCGTTGGCACCGGCCGGCAGCGTGGCGTCGAGACCGGACAGCGAGCCCATCGCACCGCTGGTCGTGGACGTGCCGCCGACCTCACCATCCGTGCTGGAGATGCCCTGGGCGTGGGAGCGGCCCGCCCACGCCGACACCGCGTCGCCGAACGGCTGCACGACCGCGGCCGCCGGCACGTCGACCAGGTTGCCGGACAGGTAGCCGTCGTCACCGGTGGTGTCGATGTCGCCGCCGGACCCGGCCTCGGTCTTGTTCATCGCCGACGAGGAGCTGCCCCCGCCGACCCCCGACGCCGCGGTGGCGAAGCTCTGCGCGAGCGGCAGAGCCTGCGGCGAAGCCACGTTGCCCGACATCAGGCCATCCCGACCGCTGGTCTCGGTGTCGCCACCGGCCTCGGTCTCCGTCTGCGACCCGGCGAGCGAGTGGTTGGAGCCAAGTGCGGTGGCGGACTCGCCGTACACCTGGCCTGCCCCCGCGACCGGAGCGTTCATCACGTTGCCCGTTCCCGCGCCGTGCGTGCCGTCGCTCATCGAATCACCGCCAGCCTGCATCTCGGTTTGGTTGACCGCGGCCTGCGTGCCCTTGGCGAGACCGCTGGCCCCGGTCCCGAAGACCTGGGCCGGGACGGACACCGGGACCTGCCCGATGTTGCCGGAACCCAGACCCGCGGTACCGGTCGCCTTGTTGTCGCCACCGGAGGTGACGTGGTTGTCGGCGGACGCCGCGGCGTTGGTGGAGCCCACCGCACCGGCGCTGTTGCCGAACGCCTGCGCCGCCGTCGCGACCGGGGTGGTCACGAGGTTGGACGCGGCCAGACCGTAGTCGTCGTCGGTGTTGTTGCCGCCACCGGAACTGGTCTTCTTGCTCTCCGACGCCGCCGTGCCCGCGCCACCCGCGCCTGCCGCGCCGTTGCCGTACACCTCGCCCGGCGTGTTCACCGGCGCGGTGGCCATGTTGCCGCCGGCCACCGAGTTGTCGCCGGTGGTGCCGGTGTTGCCGCCCGAGCTGGTGTCGACGTAGTTCTGCGCGGTCGTCCCGGCATCGCCAGCACCCGCCGCGGCGTTCGCGAACACGTCGGCCGTGCCGGTCATCGGCGCGTTCGCCGTGGTGCCGGACACGATGCTGTCGTGGCCGCGGGTGTAGGAGTCGCCGCCCGCCGTCGAGTCGACGCGGTTGGTGGCGTCCGCCGTCGCCTCACCGACCGCGGCGGCCCCGTTGCCGAAGCCCTCGACGGGCAGCGTGACCGGAGCGGCCGCGATGGCGCCGGAGGCGACCGAGCCCTCACCGGTGGAGCGGCTGGTGCCGCCCGCGTCGGTGGTGGTGGCGGTGTCGCAGGTCGCGTCGGCCGAGCCGATCGCACCACCCGCGTTGCCGCACAGCATGGCCGGGCCGGACAGCGCGGGCTGTGCGACGTTGCCCGCCGCGTAGGCCGGGTCGCCGTTCGTCTCGACGTAGGTCGGGACGCGGTACTTGCCGGTGCGGGTCGTACCCGCGGCGGCGTCGGCGGCCGAGTCGGCGGAGGCGTCGGACTTGCCGAGGCCCATGATCGCGTTGCCGTTGACCCGCGCCGGCACGGCAACCGGCACCGGAACGGCGTTGCCGCCGCCGACGCTGTCCGCACCGGCGGTGAGGACCGAACCGCCGGCCTCCGCGGAGGTCGAGGCCTCCGAGGTGGCTTCGGCCGAGCCGCCGCCCGCGACCGCGTTGCCGTCGGCCTGGACCGGCGTCGCGAACTGCGGCGCGACCACGTTGCCACCGAGGAAGCTGTGCGACCCGTTGGTGTCGATGTCGCCGGTGGTCCAGGCTTCCTGGTGGGTGGTGCCCTCGGCGGACGCCGTGCCTGCGCCCGCGACCGCGTTGTTGGTGACCTGCACCGGGAGCGCCCAGTCCAGGTCGACCACGTTGCCACTGACGAAGCTGCCGGACCCGTCGGTCTCGGTGTCGTGCTTCCAGCCGTAGCTGTGGTCCGACTCGTTCGTCGTCTCGGCGCGCCCGATCGCCGCGACCGCGTTGCCGGAGATGTCGACCGGGACCACCATGTCCGCGTCGATCTGGTTGCCCTGCGCCGGGGTCCCGGCCATCTTGTCGACGGCGGGGACGCGCACCTTGTCCGTCGACGGGAGGTTGGTGACCTTGTCGCCCACCACGGGCAGCGACGTCACCTTGCCGGTGACCGGCGCGGCCTTGTCCGCGAGCGGTGCCGCGAAGTCACGGCCTTCCCGCGGCAGCGGCGCGATGGCGTTCTGGACCTTGCTGACAACGGGTGCGGCGGGCCCGGTCGCCTTGCCGGCGATCGGGCCCGTGACAGCCGTGACCTTCGCGAGCGGCAGAGCGCCGGTGATCCGCGAACTGTCGACCGCGATGTCCCGGTGGATCGCCGGAAGGGCCTTCTGGCCGAGCGGCGTGCCGAACACGTTGTTGTCGATGTGCACAGGGACGGCGACCGAACCGTCAAGCGGCGATGCCGGCTTGTCGGGGTTGACGTCCTCGTCGGCGGAAGCGATGCCGGTACCCAGCATCAGCAAACCACCGGTGACCAGCGCTGTCTGAAGACCGCGCTTCGCCCACGTTTGCATCGTCGGATGCTCCTTTCGTAGTCCCTTGGGGAGGGGGTTTGGCGGGTGGCCGGACGCGGAGGGGCACACGCGTCGGGGCAGTCGGCCACCCGTGTCTGTGGGTGGTCGCGGGGATGTCCGCGGGGGGTGAAAGGCGCGTGGCAACACGACCGTGTCGGTGGTTCGCTCCGCACGCTCCGCGAGCGCGGTGCGTCGGATCCGCTCAGCGCTCAGGGCTGATGGCGGACGCGCCAGTCAGTGTTCAGTCAGGTGCGACACCGGGCTGTGTGCCCGGACGCCCGAAGGTGGCCGCGTCGGAAACCGCGGCGACACCGCCGCGCGTGAGGCCGAAAACGCTGTCCTGCCACGGAAGCGCGGCGAACAGGTGCGAGTCGAACGAGTTGCCCGCGGAGCCGTGGCCGACCGTCGTCGGCACGCCGGCCGGCGGGGTGAACGGGAGCGGGTTGGGGACACCCGGGAGGTCCGGGAGCGTGGGCAGGACCGGCTCGGGGGAGCCGCGCCTGCTCATGCCGTCGGCGAAGGCCCGGTCCGTGGCGGACCGGTGGACGACGGACTGGAGGTCGACACCGGGCACGGTGACGTCCTCGGCAGTCGCGCTGGGCAGGGGCACCGGGAAGGCGGGCATGTCCGAGCGGCCGTAGCCGGCGGAGGAGTACTCGCCGGCCTCGTCGGCGCCGGGCAGCTGCTCGAAGCCGCGTCCCGCGTCGGAGCGGAACTTCTGCGCGGCGTCCTTCACCCTGTCGCCGAGGTCCTTCAGCGGCTGCTTCGGCGGGGGCGGCGGATCCTGCAGGTACCGCGTGACGGTGTGGACCGCGGTCTCGACCGGCCCGGTGACGGGCGCGGCGAAGTCCTGGACCTCGGTGGTCACGTGCTGCACGGTCCGCACGTGCTGTTCGGCCGACCGCGGCGGTTGCACGTCGGCCGACGCGGAGGCGGTGGAGAGCCACCAGGCGAGGGCGGTCCCGGCGGCAACGCCACCGATGACCGTCAACGTCCGGCGGACGACACGCCGCGCGAACGCGGGCGTCTGCCGGACGTCGTTCTTCGCCTGAGCCACTGAACCTCGCTGGTTGGGACGGGGCGCGCATGCGCGCTGATCTCGAGACGCGGAGCGATCGAACGAGCACGTTCGGTGTCGCATGCCGTGCAGCGAGACACTTTCATCGATGGGCCCCGGCTCGCACGTCCCAACGGGACAGTCCGCCCGATCGTGTGACGAACACAGTGTGCAATCGAACATGACACAACGTAGTCATCGGTGGTGGGGCTGATCTGCTGCCAAATGTCCGATCCCCTCGATACCTTTCGTAGGTGACCTCGCCCCCCGAAGAGAAGTCCCCTCCACCGACCAGAAGACGACGCAGGACACCACCGCAGGACGTGACCGGGCTGGTGCCGACCGGTCTGCGTGTGAGCGCCGCCCTCGCGTGGCGCTTCCTCATGGTCATCGCCGCGCTGTACGTGATCATCTGGCTCGCCGGCTACTTCTCGCACCTCGTGGTGCCCGCGGCGATCGCGTTGCTGCTGGCGGCTTTGATGGCGCCGGGGGTGGAACGGCTCGTGCGGTGGAGCGTGCCCCGCGGCCTGGCGGCGGCGATCGTGATGATCGCCGGGATCGGCGTGCTCGGCGGCCTGCTGACGTTCGTGATCATCCAGTTCACGCAGGGCCTGCCGGAGTTGCAGTCCCAGGTCTCGGACAGCCTCGACCAGATCAGGACCTGGCTGACCGAGGGGCCGCTGCACCTGCGGGACGAGCAGATCACGTCGTTCATCGACAACACGATCGACACGATCCAGGAGAACCAGGCGGCGATCACCGAGGGCGCGCTCACCACGGCGACGACCATCGGCGAGATCCTGACCGGCTTCCTGCTGACCGTGTTCGTGCTGATCTTCTTCCTGTACGACGGCCCTGGCATCTGGAAGTTCGTGACCCGCGGCGTGCCGTCGCGGGTGCGGGACCGGGTGGACGTGGCCGGGCGGCGCGGGTTCGGCGCGCTCGTCAGCTATGTGCGCGCGACCGCCGCGGTGGCGCTCGTCGACGCCGTCGGCATCGGCATCGGGCTCGCGATCATGCAGGTGCCACTGGTGATCCCGCTGTCCGCGCTGGTGTTCCTCTCGGCGTTCGTGCCGATCATCGGTGCGGTCCTGGCAGGCACGGTCGCGGTGCTGATCGCGTTGGTGGCCAACGGGTTCATCGCCGCGGTGGTCGTGCTGGCGATCGTGGTCCTCGTGATGCAGCTGGAGAGCCACGTGCTGCAACCGTGGCTGCTCGGCCGCGCGGTGCGGCTGCACCCGCTCGCGGTGGTGCTGGCGATCACCGCGGGCCTGCTCGCGGCCGGGATCGCGGGCGCGCTGCTGTCGGTGCCGCTGCTGGCGGTGCTGAACGCGGGCGTCAAGTCGCTGGTGAACGACACCGACACGGAGCCGGAGGACATCGACGTCCTGAACCAGGACGACCAGGCCCCGCCCGGCGGCGATGCGGAAGAGGACACGAAGGCGACCTGGAAGCCGTGAACAACCAGCAGGGTCGGGATCCGACGCTTCCCTTGTGGCGCGCGGCGGTTCTGCTGCGGGTCCTGACCCTGCTGTTCGCGCTGGGCGTGATCATCTACCACCTGGACGAATACCGGCGGCCATGGCTGGCGCTGGTCATGGGTGGCGTGATGACCGTGTGGACGGTCGTCGTCGCGGTGCGGTACCTCAAGCCCACCGAGAAGCTGCTCGCGTTCACGGTGTTCGACCTCGCCGTGTGCTGTGCGGTGATGACCAGTTCCCTGCTCGTGCTCACACCGCTGCAGCTGGAAGGCGAACCGGTGCCGCTGGTCCCGACGGTGTGGGTCACCGGTGTGGTCGCCGCCGGTGCGGTGGCGGCCGGGCCGGTCGCGGGCGGGGTGTTCGGCGGTGTGGTGGCCGCGTTCAACTACGGCGTGCGCGGCTACGTCGACACCGACCTGACCCGCGACCTGATGCTGCTCGTCGGGGTGGGTTTCGTGCTGGGGCTGGCGGCCGCGTCGTCGCGGCGGTCGGCGGCACGGCTCGAGACCGCGTTGCGCACGGAGGCGGCGACGGCCGAGCGGGAGCGGCTCGCGCGGTCGATCCACGACAGCGTGCTGCAGGTCCTCGCACACGTGCGCAGGCGCGGCGGCGAGCTGGGCGGGGACGCGGCGGAGCTGGCGAAGCTCGCCGGTGAGCAGGAGGTCGCGTTGCGGGCGCTGGTGTCGAGCGCGCCGGCGTCGACCGAGGACGGCGCCGCGGACCTCGGTGCGCGGCTGAAGATCCTGGAGACCGAACGGGTCTCGGTGTCGGTCCCCGCGACGCCGGTGCCACTGCCGGCCGCGGCGGCGAACGAGCTGGCCTCGGCCGTGCGGGAGGCGCTCGCGAACGTCGGGAAGCACGCCGGTGTGACAGCCAAGGCGTGGGTGTTGCTCGAAGACCTCGGGTCGGACATCGTGGTCAGCGTCCGGGACGACGGGGTCGGCATCGCGCCCGGCCGGGTGGCCGCGGCGGAACGGGAGGGTCGCATGGGCATCGCGCGGTCCCTCCGCGGCCGGGTCGCGGAACTGGGTGGCAGTGTGACGCTCGAGACCGCGCCAGGGGAGGGGGTCGAGTGGGAACTCCGGGTGCCGCGGGAACGGAGCGGAGCGAAGTGACCCATTCAGCGCCAGTCTCGGTGATGGTCGTCGACGACCACCCGATGTGGCGGGACGGCGTCGCACGCGACCTGGCCGAGCGCGGCTTCGACGTGCGGGCGACCGCGGGGGACGCGGGCTCGGCGGTGCGGATCGCACGAACGGTGCGGCCCGACGTGGTGCTGATGGACCTCAACCTCGGTGAGGGTTCCGGCGTAACGGCCACCGGGCAGATCACCGCCGAGCTGACCGATACGCGCGTGCTGGTGCTGTCCGCGTCCGGTGAGCACGCGGACGTGCTGGAGGCGGTGAAGGCGGGCGCGTCCGGCTACCTGCTGAAGTCCGCGTCGGTGGCGGAGCTGGTCGACGCGGTCACGCGGACCGCGGCGGGCGACGCCGTGTTCACGCCCGGGCTCGCGGGCCTGGTGCTGGGTGAGTACCGGCGCATGGCCGCCGACCCGGACCCACGCGACCAGCCGAGGCTGACCGACCGGGAGACCGACGTGCTGCGGCTCGTGGCGAAGGGCCTGACCGCCCGGCAGATCGCGACGCGGCTGGTGCTGTCGCACCGGACCGTGGAGAACCACGTGCAGTCGACCCTGCGCAAACTGCAGCTGCACAACCGGGTCGAGCTGGCCCGCTACGCCATCGAGCACGGCCTCGACGGAGAACCGGATGGCACCCGCCAGTAGCAACGCTCGCTCCGTAAACTCCGCTCAGTAGGCTGTCAACCATGCATGACCCGCGCCTACTGCTCGACCCCGCCACGGACGCGGTGCGCAAGCTCGCGCGCCGTGGCTTCACTCTCGACCTGGTCGCCCTGGAGAAGCTGTTCTCCCAGCGCACGACCGTGATCGGGCAGACGGACGAGTCCCGTGCGGAGTCCAACCGGGCCGCGAAGGAGATCGGCGCGGCGGCCAAGCGCGGTGAGGACGTCACCGCGGTCAAGGAGAACGCCCGCGCGCTGAAGGCCCGCGTCCAGGAGCTCGAGGAGCAGCAGCGGCAGCTGGCCGCCGAGCTGGACGAGGTCATGCTGGGCATCCCGAACCTGCCGAGCGACGACCTGCCGGACGGCAACACCGACGAGGACGCCGAGCTGGTCAGCAGCTGGGGCGAGCCGCCGTCGTTCGACTTCGAGCCGAAGGACCACGTCGCGCTCGGCGAGCAGCTGGGCATCCTCGACTTCGCCCGTGCCACCAAGCTGTCGGGCCCCCGGTTCAGCGTGACCCGCGGTGCGGGTGCCCGGCTGGAGCGGGCGATCGCCACGTTCCTGCTGGAGCTGCACACCGAGAAGCACGGCTACACCGAGTACTCCATGCCCGTGATCGTGAACCGGCCGACCATGACCGGCACCGGGCAGCTGCCGAAGTTCGAGCAGGACCTGTTCCGCACGGCCGTCGCCGACCGCGAGCTGTTCCTGATCCCGACGGCCGAGGTGCCGCTGACGAACCTGCACGCGGGCGAGACGCTCCCCGCGGAGGACCTGCCGTTCGGGTACACGTCGAACACGCCGTGCTTCCGCTCGGAGGCCGGTTCGTACGGCAAGGACACCCGCGGCCTGATCCGCCTGCACCAGTTCCAGAAGGTCGAGCTGGTGCGGTTCTGCACGCCGGACCGGGCGGACGCCGAGTTCGACGTGCTGCTGTCGCACGCCGAGACGTGCCTGCGGGAACTGGGACTCGCCTACCGCGTCGTGAAGCTCGCGGCCGGTGACCTCGGTTTCTCCGCCGAGCGGACCTACGACCTCGAGGTGTGGCTGCCTGGGCAGGGCCGGTACCGGGAGATCTCGAGCGTGTCGGACTTCGGCACCTTCCAGGCCAGGCGTGCCGGCATCCGCACGAAGGCCAAGGACGGCACGCGCGGCTTCGCCAACACCCTCAACGGCTCCGGGCTGCCGATCGGCCGCACGCTGGTCGCGATCCTGGAGCAGAACCAGCAGGCGGACGGGTCGGTCGTGATCCCGCCCGCGCTGGTCCCGTACACCCGCTTCGAACGCATCGACCCGGATGGCACCGTGGGGGAGTGATCAAGGTGAGCGAGCAACCCGGACCCGTCGACCCGCGCGAACTGCGGGTGTCCGACGCAGAACGCACACACGTGGTGAACGTGCTGCAGAAGGCCATCGGGCACGGGATGCTGTCGCTCGACGAGTTCACCGAGCGCACCGACAAGGCGCTGGCGGCGAAGACCCGCGGCGAGCTGAACGCGGTGCTCGTCGACCTGGCCGGCGTCACGCACACGGACGCGGAGGCGCCGGTGCGGGAGAAGCCGGTGGAGCTGCGTGCCAGCTTCGCCACGCTCAAGCGCAACGGTGACTGGACGGTGCCGCGCGAGCTGGTGATCTACAACCGGCTCGGCTCGACCGACCTGGACTTCTCCGAGGCCCGCATCAAGCACGGCGAGGTGCGGATCCAGCTGAACTGCGGTGGCGGGTCGGTGAAGCTCGTGCTGCCGGAGGGCGCGTCGGTGGTGCACGACGAGGTCCGGATGACCGCGGGCAGCATCAAGGACAAGGTCGGCAGCGGTGGCGGCAGGCCGAGGTTCGTGCTGACCGGTTCGGTCACCGCGGGCTCGCTCGTGATCCGCAGGCCGAGCTACCTGCGGATCGGCAACCTGCTGATCCACTCGTCGTTGCGGATCACCCGCGCGGCGGACTGAGGAGGGAACGCGTGAAGGCTCTGGTCAAGGCGGCCAAGGGTCCCGGGCTGGAGCTCACCGAGGTGCCCGAGCCGGTGGCCGGGCCAGGTGACGTGCTCGTCCGCGTGCTGCGGACCGGGATCTGCGGCACGGACCTGCACATCCAGTCCTGGGACGAGTGGGCGGCGAACACTATCAAGCCGCCGCTGGTGATCGGGCACGAGTTCGCGGGCGAGGTCGTCGAGGTCGGCGCGGCCGTCACGAAGGTCAAGCCGGGCGACCTGGTCTCCGGCGAGGGGCACTTGATCTGCGGCACCTGCCGCAACTGCAAGGCCGGGCGGCGGCACCTGTGCGCCAACACCGTCGGCCTCGGGGTGCACACGGCGGGCGCGTTCGCGGAGTACGCGGTGCTGCCGGAACAGAACGCGTGGGTGCACACCCACGAGGTGGACCTCGACGTGGCGGCGATCTTCGACCCGTTCGGCAACGCCGTGCACACCGCGCTGTCGTTCCCGGTGCTGGGTGAGGACGTGCTGATCACCGGCGCGGGCCCGATCGGCCTGATGGCGGCAGCGGTCGCGAAGCACGCGGGCGCCCGGCACGTGGTGATCACGGACGTGTCCGAGCCGCGGCTGGAGCTGGCCGGCAAGATCGGCGCCGACCTGGCGCTGAACGTCGCCACCACCAGGATCTCCGACGTCTACGGCCAGCTGCGGATGAGCGAGGGCTTCGACGTCGGCATGGAGATGTCCGGCCAGCCCTCCGCCCTGCGCGACATGATCGCGAACATGACGCACGGCGGCCGGATCGCGATGCTGGGCCTGCCCGCGCAGGAGATCCCGATCGACTGGTCGCACGTGGTGCTGAAGATGCTGACGATCAAGGGCATCTACGGCCGCGAGATGTTCGAGACCTGGTACGCGATGTCCGTCCTGCTACAGGCGGGGCTGGACATCTCCCCGGTGATCACCCACCGGTTCCACTACACGGAGCACGAGGCCGCGTTCGCCACCGCGCGCGACGGCCGGTGCGGCAAGGTCCTGTTGGACTGGACGGAGGCCTGATGTTCGGCACGATGCGGGACAACCTGCGCACGGAGCTGGCGGAGATCCGCGCGGCGGGCCTCTACAAGGCCGAGCGGGTGATCTCGACCCCGCAGAACGCGGCGGTCCGGGTCGGCACCGAGCCCGAGGTCCTGAACTTCTGCGCCAACAACTACCTGGGCCTGGCCGACCACCCCGTGCTGGTGGCGGCCGCGAAGGACGCGCTCGACCGGTGGGGCTTCGGCATGGCGTCCGTCCGGTTCATCTGCGGTACGCAGGAACCGCACAAGGAGCTGGAAGCCAAGCTGTCCGAGTTCCTGAGCACCGAAGACACGATCCTCTACAGCTCCTGCTTCGACGCGAACGCGGGACTGTTCGAGACCATCCTCGGCAAGGACGACGCCGTGATCTCGGACGAGCTGAACCACGCGTCGGTGATCGACGGCATCCGCCTGTGCAAGGCCTCCCGGTTGCGCTACAAGAACCGCGACATGGCCGACCTGGAGCGGCAGCTGAAGGAAGCGGCCGGCGCGCGGTATCGCCTGATCGCCACGGACGGCGTGTTCTCGATGGACGGCTACCTGGCGCCGCTGGACGAGATCTGCGCGCTGGCCGACCGCTACGACGCCCTGGTGATGGTCGACGACTCGCACGCGGTGGGCTTCACGGGCCCGACCGGGCGCGGCACCCCGGAGCTGTTCGGTGTCCAGGACCGCGTGGACGTCGTGACGGGCACGCTCGGCAAGGCGCTGGGCGGCGCGAGCGGCGGTTACACGTCCGGCCGTGCGGAGATCGTGGAGATGCTGCGGCAGCGATCGCGCCCGTACCTGTTCTCGAACTCCCTTGCCCCGTCGATCACCGCGACGACACTGGCGGCGCTGAACCTGCTCGAGTCGTCCGGCGAGCTGCTGTCGCGGCTCCGCGCCAACACCGAGTTGTTCCGCGCGAAGATGACGGACGCGGGCTTCGACCTGCTGCCGGGCGAGCACCCGATCATCCCCGTCATGATCGGCGACGCGGCCGAGGCCGGCCGCATGGCCGACCTGCTGCTGGCACGCGGCGTGTACGTGATCGGCTTCTCGTACCCGGTCGTGCCCCACGGCAAGGCCCGCATCCGCACGCAGATGTCGGCGGCCCACTCGACGGAGGACGTCGAGCACGCGGTGGAGGCATTCGTGTCCGCGAGGGGCGCAATGTGAACACTCTTCGCAATCACTCGAACACGACATCCGGTGATTCGTGCGCAACTGCTAACGATTAGTTAGCACCAGGCCAACGGGGTGCCACAATGTCCCCGACTCTGACATGTCAGAGCCCCAACGCCGGCTAAGTCGAGCGTCGGGGCCCGGCTACGGCCGGGCTTCGCGCCGCTGGCATCGGTCGCGTAGCCCCCCGAGCGATCGATGCCAGTGGCGCGGTCCATCTCACCGCACCTTCCGGCTGCCGAGGCTCTTCGCGTACCGGCCCGCCGCCTCCAGCACCGCCGCCCTCTCCGCCGCGGGACACCCGGTCAGCGCCTGCTTGGTCCGCTCGTTCGCCACCGCCAGCCGCTTGAGCGCCACCACCAGCCAACCGATGCTGCCGATCGCGGTCGTGACCGCGGGCACGACCAACCACCAGGTCATCCGTCCACCGTCCTCGGATCGATGATCGGGGCGGCCCCCGCTGCCAGTGCCTCGAGAGTCCTGGTCGTGAGCGCCTCCGCGGCTTTCGCCACCTCGGCAGCTTCCCGGCGCACCTCCGCCAGGTGGTCGAGGGCGGCCACGACCCGCTCGCACTCCTCGTCGCTCGGCCAGCGCAGGAGGAGGTCGCGCACGTCGGCGTAGCGCAGGGCGTCCTGACCGGCCGACAGCTGGGCGGCGATCGTCCGCGCCCTCGCCATGGACGGTTTGCGCAACCTGAGGCAGTGGTCCGGGAGCAGCACCAACGCGCCTCCCCGCGTGACGGCGTGGGCCTCGACCCGCCCCCTGCCGACGGAGATCAGGACGTCACCGCGCCGGTTCGTGATCTCCTCGGTCCGCTCCCCGTCCAACCGGACGCCGCGGATCAACTCGACCTCTCCCGCGGCGATCAGCTCGTGCACCGGTCGACGCGGCGCTGTCGACGCGACCAGCTCACGCGGCACCGCCGCGGCCAGCGTGGTCGCGGTCCGGTCGAGCCGCACCCGGGCACCGTCGTACCGCGTCAGGGCTTCTGGCAGGTCGACGTCGTCGCGCCAGGACGCGACGTCCAGCCAGCACTCGCCGTCGAGGAGCGACTCCCTGGGCACGGCGGTGGCGGGGAATCGGTCAGGCAGATCACCGGTCTCCTGCCAGCTGCGGCAGGCCCGCACGAGGTCGTCGAGGTCACGCTGGTCCACCCTGCCGTCGGTGCCCGTGGCACGCCGGGCGTCGACGAGCAGCACGTCGGGGACGGTCGCCTCGCCGGGTGGCCGCAGGAGCCACAGCGCGGTGTGCTCGAACCCGCCCCCGTACAGATCGTGCGGCAGCTCGATCACCGCCTCGACCACGCCCTGCCGGACGAAGTGCTTGCGGCGGGCCTGGTCCTTTCTGTGCACGAGCAAGGAGTGTGGCGAGACGTGGAAACCGCGGCCGCCCGGCCGCAGCGCACGCACCGTCCGGTCGAGCAACTCCGCGCTCTCGGTCCAGCTGGTGTCCGATGCCGTGAGGACGACATCCGCCACCGGGCCGGGCGGGTCCTCCGCGCGCCGCACGTCGACGTCCACGCCGTGGATCATCAGCCGGAGCGTCGCGATCCGGTGTTCGGTCTTGTCTTCGCAGTCTCCGGTGAGCCGCACGGCGCTGCCGGAACCGGCCACCGCGAGCAGGAGCGTGCCGATTCCGCAGTGCGGGTCGTGGACGGCGCCGGAGAGGTCACCCGCGAAGGCGAGCACGAGGTCCGCGACACCTGGCGGGGTGGCGCGCCAGTACACGCGCTGCTCCCGTGCCGTCGCCTCGGCGATGAGCGCCTCGCACACGGCCACCTCGCCGTGTGTGTCGACGAGCCGCGGCAACAGGCTGACGACCGGCGCCGCGCCCGCCACCGCCGGTGCGGGTTCCCGGCGGCCCTCGGTGACATAGCTGGCGAGGACCTGAAGGCAGAGCTCGACCACCTTGCCGACGCCGATGTCGGCACGAACCGTGTTCAACGCGGCGGCGATCTCGTCGCGCAGCGACGGGCGGACCAGCTCCTTGCCGTGCGCCGTCAACCACGCCCGGATGTCGGCGAGGGTGAACAGGGCGGCCGCGTCCGTCTCGCGGACGGGGACCGGGAAGTCCTTGTGCCTGCGGCGCCAGTTGCTGACGGCCGGGCGGGTCACGCCCGCGAGCCTCGCGACGTCGGCGAGGCTGACCAGGGTGGTGTCGTCCGGCACCGATCCAGTGTCGTGTGAACCCCCTTAACAAGTCAACTGTTAAGGGGGTTCACACGTGAACACTCAGACGACGACGTTCACCAGGCGGCCGGGGACCACGATCACCTTGCGGGGTTCGCCGCCGTTGATCAGTGCGGCGACCTTCTCCTCCGCCAGCGCCGCGGCCTTGACCTCGTCCTGCGTGGCCGACGCGGGCACCGTCACCCGGGCGCGGACCTTGCCGTTGACCTGGATCGGGTACTCGACCGTGTCCTCGACCAGGTACCGCTCGTCCGCCACCGGGAACGGGCCGTGGGCCAGCGAGCCGTCGTGGCCCAGCGCGGACCACATCTCCTCCGCGATGTGCGGGCACAGCGGCGCCAGCATCAGCACCATCGGCTCGACGACCGACCTCGGCGCCGGCTTGCCGCCGTAGGCCTTGGTCACGTGGTTGTTCAGCTCGATCAGCTTCGCGCCCGCGGTGTTGAAGCGCATGTTCGCGTAGTCGGCGTGCACGCCGTCGATGGCCTTGTGCAGCGCGCGCAGCGTCGCCTCGTCCGGCTCCTCGGCGCTGACCTTCAGCGCGCCGGTCGTCTCGTCGACGACGTTGCGCCAGATGCGCTGCAGGAAGCGCTGCGCGCCGACGACGTCCTTCGTCGCCCACGGGCGCGAGACGTCCATGGGGCCCATGGCCATCTCGTAGAACCGGAACGTGTCCGCGCCGTACCGTTCGCACATCTCGTCCGGCGTGACGACGTTCTTCAGGCTCTTGCCCATCTTCCCGTACTCCTGCTTGACCTCCTGGTCGTTCCAGAAGTACTTGCCGTCGCGCTCGACGACCTCCTCCGCGGGCACGTAGACGCCCCGGGCGTCCGTGTAGGCGTAGGCCTGGATGTAGCCCTGGTTGAACAGCCTGCGGTACGGCTCCTTCGCCGACACGTGGCCCAGGTCGTACAGCACCTTCTGCCAGAACCGCGAGTACAGCAGGTGCAGCACGGCGTGCTCGATGCCGCCGATGTACAGGTCGACGCCGCCCGGGTCGTCCGGGCCGTGGACCTGCGGCTGCGGGCCCAGCCAGTACTTCTCGTTCTCCGGCTCGCAGAAGCGTTCCTCGTCGGTCGGGTCGACGTAGCGCAGCTGGTACCAGCACGAACCCGCCCACTGCGGCATGACGTTCGCGTCGCGGCGGTAGGTCTTCTTGCCCTCGCCCAGGTCCAGCTCGACGTCGATCCAGTCCGACGCCCTGGACAGCGGGGGCGACGGCTCGGAGTCGGCGTCGTCCGGGTCGAACGTCCTCGGGGAGTAGTCGTCGACCTCGGGCAGCTCCACCGGCAGCATGGTCTCCGGCAGCGCGCGCGGCAGGCCGTCCTCGTCGTAGACGACGGGGAACGGCTCGCCCCAGTAGCGCTGGCGCGCGAACAGCCAGTCGCGCAGCTTGTACTGCAGGCGGCCCTCGCCGTGGCCGTTCTGCTCCAGCCACGTGATGATCGTCTTCTTGGCCTCGTCGACGTCCAGCCCATCCAGACTGAGTCCGTTTTCCTGGCTCGAGTTGATGGCCACGCCTTCACCCGTGAAGGCCTCGCCGTCGAAGCCCTCCGTGGGCTGGACCGTGCGGACGATGTTCAGGCCGAACACCTTCGCGAAGTCCCAGTCGCGCTGGTCCTGGCCCGGCACCGCCATGATCGCGCCGGTGCCGTAGCCCATCAGCACGTAGTCCGCGATGAACACCGGGATCTTGGTCTCGGTCACCGGGTTCGTGGCGAACACCCCGACGAAGACGCCGGTCTTCTCCTTGTTCTCCTGGCGGTCCAGCTCGGACTTCTGCGACGCGGCGCGCCGGTACTCGGCGATGGCCTCCTTCGGCGTCGCGTGGCCGCCGGTCCACCGCTCGTCGGTGTCCGCCGGCCAGGCGTCCGGCACGATCCGGTCCACCAGGTGGTGCTCGGGCGCCATGACCATGTACGTCGCGCCGAACACGGTGTCCGGGCGGGTGGTGAAGACCTCGATCGCGTCATCCCCGGCGGGGAAGCGGATGTGGGCGCCCTTCGAGCGGCCGATCCAGTTGCGCTGCATGGACTTGACCTGGTCGGACCACTCCAGCAGGTCCAGGTCGTCGACCAGGCGGTCGGCGTAGGCGGTGATCCGCATCATCCACTGGCGCAGGTTCTTGCGGAACACGGGGAAGTTGCCGCGCTCGCTCTTACCGTCGGCGGTGACCTCCTCGTTCGCCACCACCGTGCCCAGCCCGGGGCACCAGTTGACCGGCGCCTCCGACAGGTACACCAGCCGGTGCGAGTCGATGATCTTCCGCTGCTCGACGACGGTCAGCTCGCACCAGCCGCGACCGTCCGGCGTGCGGCGCTTGTCCTGCGCGTACTCGGCCTCCAGCTCGCTGATCGGCCGGGCCTTGTCCTGCGTCTCGTCGTACCAGGAGTTGAAGATCTGCAGGAAGATCCACTGCGTCCAGCGGTAGTACGACAGGTCGGTCGTGTTGACGCGGCGGCGCTCGTCGTGCCCCAGTCCCAGCCTGCGGATCTGCTTCAGGTAGCGGGCGACGTTCTCTTCCGTCGTCTTGCGCGGGTGTTGGCCGGTCTGCACCGCGTACTGCTCGGCGGGCAGGCCGAACGCGTCGAAGCCCATGGTGTGCAGGACGTTGCGGCCGGTCATGCGGTGGTAGCGCGCGAACACGTCCGTGCCGATGAAGCCCAGCGGGTGACCGACGTGCAGGCCGGCGCCCGACGGGTACGGGAACATGTCCTGGACGAACA
The DNA here is from genome assembly GCF_014203735.1 of Actinophytocola algeriensis. Classification (GTDB taxonomy): domain Bacteria; phylum Actinomycetota; class Actinomycetes; order Mycobacteriales; family Pseudonocardiaceae; genus Actinophytocola; species Actinophytocola algeriensis. The sequence goes on from NZ_JACHJQ010000003.1 coordinate 421,436, forward strand.
GCTTGTCGTCCGGCACGTCACCCTTCAGCGGGCCGACCGGGTTCGGTGCCTCGAAGGTCCCGCGCTCGGTCCAGTGCTCCTGCCACCGCTGCTCGATGGTGTTGGCCAGCGCGGCCGTGTAGCGGTGTTCTGGCACTGCCTCGGCGGCGGCGTCACTCATCGTGGGTCCTTCCATGGTTGCTCTGCTCCGGAACACAAAAAACCCCTCTGCCGCAGGGCATGAGGGGTTAGCCGCACTGACCTCGCGAGCTGGTCAGCGCGGCCGGCTAAGGAGCAGGCGTCCGGCGCGCATAGCACTACTCTATCGCGCGGGCCAACCCCGTTTCCCGCGCCTCCAGGCGGAACAGGTGGTGGTCGACGAGGGCGATGGCCTGCTCAGGTGTGCGGTGGCCGAGCAGTACGGCGTCGCCGAGACCGGCGGCGACGGCCAGCAGCAGGTCCGCCTCCCGCGCCGGGTCGAGGTCGGCGGCCAGCTCGCCCGCGGCCTGCGCGGCGGCGACCATCGTGGTCAGCACCTCGGCGAGCTGCGCGTGGCCGGTGCGGAACCGGCCCGCGATCTCCTCGTCCTTCAGCGCGCGCACGAGGAACGCGTTCGCCACCAGTGCTTCCGCGCGGCTCGCGTCGTCGAGCGGCAGCAGTGCGACGATGGTGTCGCGCAGGGTCGCCGGGGTGCCGAGCCGTTGCTCGACGTGGTCGCGCAGCGTGCCGGTGGCGAACCGCAGCATGGCGTCCTTGGTCGCGAAGTAGTGCTGCACCAGGCCTTTCGAGATGCCCGCCTCGGCCGCGACCTCGCCGAGGCTCACCGCCTCGAGGCCCCGGTCGGCGGCGATGCGCCGGACGGCCGCGGCGATCAGCCGCCTGCGCTCATCGTGATCGACCCGCTTCGGCATCGCACCCCTTCACGATACGACTGGATTGCAAAAATCCGGCACAGCTTTTACGATCCGATCGTATCGCCAAAGTCGGGGAGGCTTCGCATGGCGTTCCACTCACCACAGGCACGCGCCGAGTACGACGTGGCCTACGACCGGGCGTTCGCCGCGCTGCCCGCACCCGCCGAGCGGCGCGACATCCGTACGGACTGGGGGTCCGCGCGGGTCTACCGCTTCGGGGAGAAAGGCCCGGCTCCGCTCGTGCTGCTGCCCGGCCGGGCGGGCACCTCGATCATGTGGGAGCCCAACCTCGCCGCACTCGCCGCCGAGCACCCGGTGTGGACCGTCGACCTGATCGGCGAGCCGGGCCGCAGCGAGCAGACCGCGCCGATCCGCGACGCCGCCGACCAGGCCGCCTGGCTCGAGGCCCTCCTCGCGGGGCTGGACCTGGACGCCGTGCACCTCGTCGGCTACTCGTTCGGTGGCTGGCTCGCGATGAACCTGGCCGTCCGGGCGCCTACCCGGCTCGCGTCCGTGACCGTGATCGATCCGGTGCGGACGTTCGCCGGGTTCCCGGTCCCGCTGCTCGTGCGCACGACGCTCACGCTCGTCCCCGGCATCCGCCGCTGGGCCCGGCCGTCGTTCCTGCGCTGGACCGCGGGCGGCGCGGCGGTGCCCGACGGCGACCCGGTCGCGACGATCATCGACGAGGGCATGCGGACCTTCGCGATCACGCTGCCGGTCCCCGCGTTGTTCACCGACGAGCAACTGCGGTCGGTCACGCTCCCGGTGCTCGCGCTGATCGCGGGCCGCAGCGTCATGCACGCCCCTCGCCGGGCCGTCGCCCGCGCCAGGGACCTGCTGCCGGACGTGCGGGCCGAGCTGTGGCCGGAGGCGACCCACGCCATCGCGGGCGAGTCGGCCGACGAGGTCGGCGCACGGATCCTGGAGTTCATCCGATGATCGCGCTGCTGCTGTGGGACGCGGGCCTGCCGCTCGCCGCCTACTACGGGCTGCGGCTCGCCGGGCAGAGCGAGCAGGTCGCACTGCTGGCGGGCGCGGTGCTCGCCGCCATGCGGATCTGCTGGGTCGCGGCGCGGCACCGGAGGTTCGACGGCGTCGCGGCCTTGCTCACGGCGGTGCTGGCGGTCGGCCTCGTGCTGTCGTTCGTCTCCGGCGACGTCCGGTTCATCCTGGTCAAGGAGTCCTTCGCCACCGCGGCCGCGGCGCTCGTCCTGCTGGCGACCGCGCGCGGCAACCCGTTGATCCTGGTGGCGGTGCGTGCCGGGTCGAACGAGGAGAAGCGCGCCGAGATCGACCGGCTGTGCGCCGACGTGCCGGGGTTCCGGCGGTCCTTCGTGCTGATGTCGGTGGTGTGGGGAATCGCACTACTGGCCGAGGCGGCACTGCGGGTGCCGCTGGTCTACCTGCTGTCCGCCGACGTGATGGCCGGGCTGAGCGTGGTGCTGCTGCTCGTCGTGATCGGCCTGCTGTCGGGGTGGACGGCCTGGTACGCGGGCCGGGTGCAGAACCGCCACGCGAGCCGACCTACCATCGACATGTGTTCGTAGTCGCGCTGGTTCCGCTGCTGGTCGGGTTGGTCGTCGCGTCGGTCGGGATCCTCGGGTTCTCGGAGCGGTTGCCCCGCAACAGGTTCGGTGGCGTCCGCACGCCCGCGACCCTGCGCGACGACGAGACGTTCCGCGTCGGCAACAAGGTCGCGGGCCTGCCCATCGCCGTCGGCGGCGCGGTCGGGATCCTCGGTGGCACCGCCGCGCTCGCCATGACCGGCACCGCCGCGACCATCGTGACCGCCGTGCTCGCACTGCTCGGCACGCTGGTCATCACCGGTGCGGGCGGCGTGCTGGGCCACCGGGCCGCGGAGGCCGTGCCCGAGCCGGAGCCCGAGCTGCCCGAGGGCTGCAAGGGCTGCCAGTGCGGTGGCTGCGGCGTCGCCGCGCTGGCAGGGGGAGCGGAGCGACGGAGCGGCCACCGTCTGGACTGAGGAGCGCGCGCAGGCGCGCCAGCGCCGAGCACGCGACGAGGGAAGACGTGGTTGAGCGGAGGAGCGCAGCCCCCATCGAACACGGCAGGACTCAGTTGGTGCGAACGTCACCCGGGTGGGTGGCGAGTAACGCCAGCGGCATGCCCTGCCGCCGCAGCACCCGGCCCCACAGGTCCTGGTCCGTCGGCGCCAGCACGTCACTCGGCAGCGCGGGCACCACGATCCAGTCACCGCGCTCGATCTCGCCCGCCACCTGGCCGACGTCCCAGCCCGCGTAGCCCGCGAACACCCGCAGGCCCTTGAACTTCGGCACCAGCACCTCGGGGTCGGCGTCGAGGTCGACGAGCGCGACCGGGCCACGCACCCCGATCAGGCCCTTCACCCCGTTCGCCTCCTCGCCGGTGCGCAGGGAGGCCAGGCAGAGCGCGGTCTTCTGCTCGACCGGGCCGCCGACGAACACCGAGCCCGGGTTCGTCACATGGGGTCCCCAGTTGGGCAGCACGTCGTCGACCGGCACCTCACTCGGCCGGTTCAGCACCACGCCGAGCGTGCCTTCCCCGCGGTGGTCGATGACGAACACGACGGTCCGGCGGAAGTTCGAGTCGGTAAGAGAGGGTGCCGCCACGAGGAGCGTGCCCGGCTCTACGGCCGCATCGGGAGCGTCGGATCGCACCAGGACATGATCCCATTCATTCAGCGGGAAGCCAGCACGCCTACGGTACCTGGGGAACAATGGGGGCCACCTCCTCGTTGGAGGAGGTGGCTGGACACCACTGTGTCCCCCGGGCTCAACCAGAACAGCCTTCATGGAATACCGGTTCGGCCGGAGCCATGTCGCGCCATCCGCCGTGAGGCGACCGGGTGCCCAGCCACTCGAATGGCGGGTGGGTCACGTGAGTGGCACACCCGCCGTTCGGGGTTTCCCATAGGCTCATCTCTCGTGACGACCTCCGCTGATGTGTCCGATCCGCACCACATCCGGATCGGACCGCGTCGGCTGCTCGCCATCGGCGAGTTCCGAAGGCTCCTGTTCAGCCGGTTCTCCTCCCAGTGGGGCGACGGTCTGTTCCAGACGGGCCTCGCGGGCGCGGTCGTGTTCAACCCGGAACGGGCCGTGTCGCCGTCGGAGATCGCGGTCGGGTTCGTCGTGCTGCTGCTGCCGTACTCGGTCATCGGGCCCTTCGCGGGTGCCCTGCTCGACCGGTGGGACCGCCGCCGCGTGCTGGTCGTGGCGAACCTGCTCCGCGGTGTCCTGATCCTGTTCTCGGCCGTCTGTGTCGCGACCGGCGTCGCCGGGTTCCCGATCCTGTTGCTCGCGCTCATCGTCATCGGCATCAGCCGGTTCGTCGGGGCCGGGCTGTCCGCGTCGCTGCCCCATGTGGTGCCGGTGCCCAACCTCGTCGAGGCCAACGCGTTGTCGGTCACGCTCGGCGCGGTGGTGTCCGTGATCGGCGGCGGCTGCGCGGTCGGGCTGCGGGCCGTGTTCGGTGAGGACAACGCCGGGTCCGGGCTCACCGCGGCCGTCGCGGTCGTCGGGTCGGGACTGGCGGCGTTGCTCGCGTCCCGGTTCGCCCGCGGCGCGCTCGGTCCCGACCGGGTCGTGGAGCCGGCCACCGCGGTCGCGGCCGTCGCGAACGGACTGTTCGACGGTGCCCGGGTCGCCCTGCGCACCCCGACCGTCGCCGCCGGGTTCTGCGCGCTGCTCGCGCACCGCGCCTCGTTCGGGATCTCGCTGCTGATGACCGTGATCCTCATGCGGTACAGCTTCGAGAGCTGGGGGCCCGTCGAGGCCGGGCTGCCGGGGCTCGGGGTGGTACTCGGTGCCGGTGGCATCGGCATCTTCGTCGCCGGGCTCACCACCGCGCGCCTGGTCACGAGCCTCGGCCGCAAGCGGACGGTGTTCATCGCGCTCGGGGTGGCCGCGCTGTCCCAGTTCGGGCTCGGCCTGCCGATGCTCCTGCCGACCACATTGGCCGCCGCGTTCGTGATCGCCTACACGGGCCAGGTCGTGAAGCTGTGCGTGGACGCGGCCGTGCAGCGCGACATCGGCGACGAGACCCGCGGCCGGGTGTTCGCCCTCTACGACATGCTGTTCAACATCACGCAAGCGCTTGCGGTGGCGATCGCGGCCACCGTGATCCCGGCCAACGGCGAGTCGGTGACCCTCATCGTGGTCGCCACCGTCGTGTACCTGGCCGGGATCACCGGCTTCGAGCTCGTCAGCCGACGAGGTCAGCGAGTCGCGTGACCTGCTCGGGGTCGCGCCCGTGGCAGTACAGCACCACCTCGTCCGCACCGAGGTCCGCGAAGTGCCCGATCGCGACGCGGGCCGGCGTCGAGGCGGCGGCCACGGCTCCCGCGCTACGGCGTGTTTCTGGACAACCCGGTTCGGAGTGGGCCCGAGCCCAGATCAGGACTCGTCCGGAGGCGTGATGTTTTCCTCCGCCGCCCACTTGCGCAGCTCGGCGATCGCCTCGTCGTGGTCCAGCGGACCGCGGTCAAGGCGCAGCTCCTTGAGGTACCGCCACGCCTTGCCCACGAGCGGGCCTGGTGGCAGGCCGAGCAGCCGCATGATCTCGTTGCCGTCGAGGTCCGGGCGCACGCGTGCCAGGTCCTCGTCGGCGGCGATCCTGGCGATCCGCTCTTCGAGGTCGTCGTAGGTGCGCTGCAGCGCGGCCGCCTTGCGCCGGTTGCGGGTCGTGCAGTCGGCGCGGACCAGCTTGTGCAGCCGGGTGAGCAGCGGGCCGGCGTCCGTCACGTACCTGCGTACCGCCGAGTCGGTCCACTCACCCTTGCCGTAGCCGTGGAACCGCAGGTGGAGGTACACGAGCTGGGCGACGTCCTCGACGATCTCCTTCGAGTACCGCAGCGTGCGCAAACGCTTGCGGACCATCTTGGCGCCCACGACCTCGTGGTGGTGGAAGCTCACGCCGCCACCCTCGACGAACTTCCGGGTCGGCGGCTTGCCGATGTCGTGCAGCAGGGCGGCGAGCCGCAACACCAGATCCGGGTCGGTGTCCGGCTCTTCCAGGTCGATCGCCTGCTCCAGCACCACGAGCGAGTGCTGGTAGACGTCCTTGTGTTGGTGGTGCTCGTCGATCTCCAGCCGCATCTCGGGCAGCTCGGGCAGCACGTGGTCGGCGAGGCCGGTGTCGACCATCAGCTCGATCCCGCGCCGCGGGTACCGGCCGCAGAGCAGCTTCGACAGCTCCGCCTGGATCCGCTCGGCGGTGATCCGCTCGATCTCGCCCGCCATCTCGCGGATCGCGGCGAGCACGCGCGGCGCGACGGTGAAGCCGAGCTGGCTCACGAACCGGACCGCGCGCATCATCCGCAGCGGATCGTCGGCGAACGACTCCTGCGGGGTGGCCGGCGTGTCGAGCACCCGCCGTTGCAGCGCGCCGCGGCCGTCGTGCGGGTCGACGAACTTCTTCGTCGCCATGTCGATGGCCATCGCGTTGACCGTGAAGTCGCGGCGCACCAGGTCGTCCTCGATCGTCTCGCCGAAGGAGACCTCGGGGTTGCGGCTCATCCTGTCGTACGCGTCGGACCGGAAGGTGGTGATCTCCACCGTCGCCCCGCGCTTGGCCGCGCCCATGGTGCCGAACGCGATGCCGGTGTCCCACATCGCGTCCGCCCACCCGGTCAGCAGCTCGCGCACCCGCTCGGGCCGCGCGTCGGTGGCGAAGTCGAGGTCGTTGCCCAGCCGGTCCATCATCGCGTCGCGCACCGTGCCGCCGACGAGGTACAGCTGGTGCCCAGCTTCTGTGAAGCGGGTCGCCAGCTCGTCGGCCACAGGAAACTGCACCTGTTCCTCCGATTCACGGGTACTCGCGTCGATGGTGTGGGTCAGTGACGTGGACGATGACACGAGGAACGAGCGTAACTGCCGCTGATCGGGCAACCCGGACGCCGTCCCCGCATTACGATCAGAAACATGCCCCCGGCGTCCGGCAGGTCGCGTGGCGCCCGGTCGGGACGCCGCGGCAGGCGACGCGGGCGCCGCATGGCGGCGGTGGACGAGACGTCGGCGGGCGGGGTAGTGATCAACACGGCGCGCGACAAGGTCGTCCTCATCGGACGGCTCGACCGGCGCGGACGCCTGTTGTGGTCACTGCCGAAAGGCCACATCGAGGAGGGCGAGACCGCCGAGCAGACCGCCGTGCGGGAGGTCGGGGAAGAGACCGGCATCGTGGGCGAGATAATTCGACCGCTCGGCACCATCGACTACTGGTTCGTCGCGGAACGCCGCCGGATCCACAAGACCGTGCACCACTTCCTCATGGAGGAGCGCGGTGGCGACCTCAGCGACGAGGACGTCGAGGTGACCGAGGTCGACTGGGTCGCGCTGGAGGAGCTGGAGGACAGGCTTGCGTACGCGGATGAGCGCCGCCTCGTCCGCAAGGCGCTCGAGCTGCTCGCGATCCACACGAACGGCCAGGAACTGAACGAGACCGAGGACCTACCGGTCGAGGCTGATGGGGGCTGAGCACCATGACGCGCGGCTGGCGGGCGGGTGCGGCTGTGCTCGCGTCCGCGCTGCTCGCACTGTCCGCACCGCTCACGGCGGCGGAGCCCGCCCGGGCCCAGCCGATCGGGCAGCCGCTGCCCCCGGCGGGCGGTGGGCAGTCGCGCATGGAGCTGACGGTCGAGGACCTCGCCCCCCGGGTGGTCACCGCCGCGACGCAGCAGGTCACGGTGAAGGGCCGGATCACCAACACCGGTGACCGCCCCATCGAGGACATCAGCGTCCGGCTGCAGCGCGGCGAGGCGATCGACTCCGACCGCGACCTGCGCGACGTGCAGAACCAGGCGACCGACACGGCCGCGGGCCCGTTCCAGGACGTCGGCAAGTCGCTCGAACCCGGCGACAGCGCGGACATCTCGGTGTTCATCCCGGTCCGGGACGGCGGGCGGACGCTCGCCATCGAGGAGCCCGGCATCTACCCGCTGCTCGTGAACGTGAACGGCACGCCGGACTACAGCGAGCCGGCCCGGCTCGCGGCCGTGTCGATCCCGCTGCCGGTCCTGTCCGTGCCCGGGGGCGGCCCGGCCGCGAGCCCGAAGGCGGCGCCGCCCGAGGTGACGGTCCTGTGGCCGCTGCTGGACGAGCGGCCGAGGGCACTGCCCGCCACCGACAACAGCACGCTGCTCGCCGACGACGACCTCGCCGACTCCCTCGCCGCGGGTGGCCGCCTGTCCAACCTGGTCAACGTGGTGCGCTCGGCGACGACCGCGAACCCCCAGCTGCTGCGGTCGGTCTGCTTCGCGGTCGACCCGGACCTGCTGGAGACCGTGTCGAAGATGACCGAGGGCTACCGGGTGCGGACCCCGGCGGGCCAGTACGTCACCGGCAAGGGCGCCCAGGCCGCCGCTGACTGGCTCACCAGCGTGCAGGACCTGACCAGGGGCCACTGCGTCGTCTCCGTCCCGTACGCGGACGCCGACCTGTCCGCGCTGTCCCGCGCGGGCGCCGCCGACCTGGCGCAGCTGGCCGTGCCCAGCAGCGCGTCGATCACGGCCCGGCTCCTGTCGGTGCAGCCGATCAAGGACCTCTACTGGCCCGCCGGTGGCACGTACGACCAGAACACGCTGGTGAGCCTCGCGTCGTCGGGTCCGGCGACGGTGCTGGCCGACCCGGCGCACCTGCAGAAGGTCGAAGGCCGCGGCCCGTACACGATCGGCGTCACGCAGACCGCCAACCCGGTGCGCGCGCTGCCGGTCGACTCGCTGGTGTCCGACGCGCTCGCCACCCCGAACAGCCCGCGCGCGCCGATCGGCGGCAACTCCGGCGTCTCCGTGCAGAACGGGCTCGCCGCGCTGCTCTACCGCGCCGCGTTCGACCAGCGGGTCGGCGGCCAGGTGCTGATCGCGCCGCCGCGGCGCTGGCTCGCGTCGAACACCGAGCTGGACCAGTTCCTGTCGCTCGCCGGGCAGCTGTTCGAGCAGGGGTTCACCACCCCGCTGCCACTCGACCAGGCGGTCGCCGCGCCGGACGGTGGCACCGCGGAGAGCCTCTCCTACACCGCTCAGGACACCGCGCAGGAGATCCCGTCGCCGGTCACCGCGGACGTCATGCGGATCAACGCGACCAAGCGGGACATGCTCGACGCGATGGCCGAGGACAACACGACCCAGGTCGACCCGAACGCGCTCCTCTCGCCGCTGCAGTACGGCCTGCTGCGGGGTGTCTCGACCGCGTGGCGCGGCCACACCGACGGCGCCGCCAACACGGTCGCGTTCGTGGAACAGCAGCTCGACGGGCTGCGTGACCTGGTCGTCGTCAACGACCCGGGCCGCCCCTACTCGCTGGCGTCCGGCGACAGCCCCATCCCGATCACGATCAACAACGGGCTGCCCGTCGCGATCGTCGTGCGGATCACGCTGAGCCCGGTGCCCGGCCTGCGCCCGGAGCAGATCCGGGACGTCCGCGTGCCGCCGCTCGCGTCGTCGAGCCAGTGGATCCAGGCCGACGTGTCCCGCGCCGGGCGGTTCACCGTGGACGTCGAGCTGTCGACGCCCGGGGGCACACCTCTCGGGGAGACGGTCCGGCTGGAGCTGAACTCCACCTCGTACGGCATCATCAGCGTGGCCGTGACCGGTACCGCGGGTGCGGTGCTCGTGCTGCTCGTCGGAGTGCGTATCTTCCGCCGGGTCAGGGCGGCACGCGCAGGCGGCACGAGGGCGAATGAGGAAATCGTTGACCCGTAGCGGTGATGTGACCCGGCGCCTCGGGCCACAATCACAAACCGTGGACCCACCGTCGCGGCAGAAGCCACCGTCGCTCGCCAAGGCGAGCGGCTCGATGGCCGTCGCCACGCTCGTCAGCCGGATCACCGGGTTCGTCTGGAAGATCCAGCTCGCGTGGGTGGCGGGCCTCGGCGTGGTCAACGACTCGTTCACCGTCGCCAACACGCTGCCGAACATCGTCTACGAGCTGCTGCTCGGGGGCGTGCTGGCGAGTGTCGTGGTGCCGCTGCTGGTCCGGTCGCAGGACGACCCGGACGGCGGCCAGGCCTACACGAACCGGCTGCTCACGGTCGGCATGACGATGCTGCTGGCGGGCACGGTGGTCGCGGTCGCGCTGGCGCCGCTGCTCACCGGCCTGTACATGGACGACTCGACCGGCAAGGCCAACAGCGACCTGGCCACCGCGTTCGCCTACCTGCTGCTGCCGGAGATCGTCTTCTACGGCCTCTTCGCGCTGCTGTCGGCGGTACTGCAGGCCAAGCACGTGTTCGGACCGACCGCGTGGGCGCCGGTGATCAACAACCTGGTCATCATGGGGACCCTCGGCCTCTACGCGGTCGTGCCCGGCGAGATCTCGCTGAACCCGGTGCGCATGGGTGACGCGAAGCTGCTGGTGCTCGGCGTCGGCGTGACGCTGGGCATCGTCGTGCAGGCACTGGTCCTGGTGCCCGCGCTGCGCAGGACGGGTTTCCGCTACCGGTGGACGTGGGGCCTCGACTCGCGGCTCAAGGAGTTCGGCGGCCTCGCGCTGTGGATCCTCGGGTACGTGGCGGTCAGCCAGGTCGGCATGGTGATCACCACCCGCGTGCTGACCGCGGGCGCGAACGGCGGCGCCTCGATCTACTCCAACGCGTGGCTGCTGTTCCAGCTGCCCTACGGGGTGATCGGCGTGTCCCTGCTGACCGCGATCATGCCGAGGCTGTCCCGGTCCGCGGCCGACGGCGACACCGAGAAGCTGGTGGGGGACCTGTCGCTGGGCAGCAGGCTGTCGACGGTGCTGCTGGTGCCGATCAGCGCCATCCTGACGATCGCGGGCTCCGCGGTCGGCATCGCGTTGTTCGGGGTCGGCGAGGCCGACATCGCCGACGCGGCCCGGCTCGGCGACGCGCTCGCCTTCTCGGCGTTCGGGATCCTCCCGTACGCGCTGGTCATGCTGCAGCTGCGGGTGTTCTACGCGATGAAGGACGCGCGCACCCCCACGCTGATCATGATCGTGATGACGGTCGTGAAGATCCCGCTGCTGTACTTCTGCGCCGACCGGCTGCGCCCGGAGGACGTGGTGATCGGCGTGCTGCTGGTGAACTCGCTCACGTACGTGGTCGGCGCGGTGCTCGGCCAGATGTGGCTGTGGGTGCGGCTCGGCAGGCTGCAGAGCATGCGGGTGGTCAAGGTCATCGTCCAGACGATCGTCGCGGGCGTCGCGGGAATCCTTGCGGCGTGGGGGATGACGCTCGTGGTCGACATGGTGCTCGGCGACGGGGCGGGACCGCGCCTGACCGCGTGGGTCCACCTCGTGGTCCAGGGGCTGGTGACGACCGTGGTGGCCTTCGGCCTCCTGGTCGCGTTCCGGGTGCCGGAACTTCAGCCCGCGACGCAACGAATCACCCGACTGGTGCGTCGCGGGTAGTAGTCAACGACAGGTAGAAAGAACCCACGTCACGTACCCTCGTTTTGGTACTCACAACAACGGAGGGTGTCTGCCGCGCACTGGGCGCTGGGCGGGGAGAGAGCAGTGACCACGAGACGAACCGAGTCCCTGACCGGCGAGTTGCCCCCCGGCGGAGAGCCTGGCGGAGAGGGTTTCCTGCTGCCCGGAGCCGTGATCGGCGACGGCCGCTACCGCCTGCTCGCCCAGTTCGGCCACGACATCCGGGCCGGGGCGCACATGTGGCGGGCCCGCGACGGCCAGCTGCGCCGCGACGTGGCGCTGACCGTGCTCGTCGGCGACCCGCAGGACGGCCCCCACGCGCAGGCCGCGCGCCGGACGCTGGAGCGGGCCGCGCACGCCGCCGCGTTCCACCACCCCGCCACCGCCCGCGTGCTGGACGTGCTGAGCCTCGGCAACGGCATCTCCCCTGGTGAGGGCCTCCTCGGCATCATCGTCGCCGACTGGTCCACGGGCACCGACCTGATCGACGTGATCGCCGAGCACCCGCTGCCCGCCGCCAACGCGGCCAGGCTGCTCGAGCCGCTCGCGTCCGCGGTCGAACGCGCCCACCACGCAGGCCTCGTGCTCGGCGTCGACCACCCCCAGCGCATCCGCGTCGGCACCGACGGCATGCTGCGGCTCGCGTTCCCCGGCCCGCTGCCGGAGGCCGTGCCGCGCGACGACGTCCGCGGTCTCGGCGCGATCCTGTACCTGCTGCTCACCGGCCGCTGGCCCCTGCCGGGCGGCCCGGAGGCCATCCCGACCGCGCCGGTCGCGCCGGACGGCTCGATCGTGCCGCCGCACGTCCTCGCCCCGTTCATCCCCGCTGAGCTGGCCACGGTCGCGATCCGCAGCCTCGAGGACACCCAGATCGGCGGCATCCACACCAGCGCCACGCTGCTCGCGGTGCTCGACGAGGCGGCGCGGTCCGCGGAGCGCACCGAGTTCCTCGGGCCGGTCACCGAGCCCGCCGACGACGCCGAGGGCGGCGCGGTGTGGACGACCCGGCCACCAGCCCGCGACAAGTCACGCAGACGCAAGCTCGCCATCGGCGTCACCACGCTCGCGATCGCGGTCGTCGCGATCCTCGCCTGGCTCGGCACCATGCTCATCGACTTCTTCGGCGAGGACACCGGCAGCGACGGCAGCACGGTCGTCGTCGAGCAGCCGGCCCCGTCCGACGGGAACACCCCCGCGCCCGCGCCGAAACCGGCCGGGCCGCTGCAGCCCGCGTCGGTCGAGGTGTTCAACGTCGGCGGCACCCCGGACAACCCGCGCCGCGCCGGTTTCGCCACCGACGGCGACCCGGGCACCGAGTGGCGCACCGACACCTACAAGGAGCAGTTCCCGGCGCTCAAGCCCGGTGTCGGGCTGATGGCGTCGTTCGCGGAGTCGGTGAAGTTCGCGTCCGTGGTGATCGACTCGCCGAGCCCGAACACGGTCGTGGAGATCCGCACCGCGCCGTCGGGCGAGCCGACGCTCGAGGAGACCAAGGTCATCGGCAAGGCCACGCTGCAGGAAGGCAAGACCGAGATCCAGCTCAACAACGCGGAGCCGACCCAGTACGTCCTCATCTGGATCACCCAGCTCGGCGACGGCAACAAGTCGGCGCTGGGTGAGGTGCAGTTCCTCCGCGCGGAGTGACGTCCCGGCGTCCCTGGCCAGTGGTCGGGGCCACACCGCGAATGGGTGAACAGGGGCCCCCGATATCCTCCTCACGTGACCACCGCTGCCAGCTCGGACGCCGACCTCATCGCGGCACACGCCGCAGGGGATCCGCGTGCCTTCGGTGAGTTGGTCCGCCGGCACCGTGATCGGATGTGGGCGGTCGCCCTGCGCACCCTCCGGGACCCGGAGGAGGCGTCCGACGCGCTCCAGGAGGCGTTCATCTCCGCGTTCCGCGCGGCAGGCTCGTTCCGGGCCGAGTCGCAGGTGACCACCTGGTTGCACCGGATCGTGGTGAACGCGTGCCTGGACCGGGTGCGACGCCGGCAGGCCAGGCCGACCGTGCCACTGCCGGAGACCGGGCCAGGTGAACCGGCCGCACCCCGGGACTCGATGTCCGAACGGGAGACCAAGCTCGTCGTCCAGAAGGCGCTCGGCCAGCTGTCCGAGGACCAGCGGGTGCCGATCGTGCTCGTCGACGTCGAGGGCTACTCGGTGGCGGAGACCGCCAAGATGCTCGGGATCGCCGAGGGCACCGTGAAGAGCCGGTGTGCCCGGGGTCGCGCCAAGCTGGCCAAAGTTCTGGGGCATCTGCGGAACCCCGATGCAGATGCGAACGTCCCAGATGGCGCAGTTGAAGGGCGAGACGTGCCGGTGCGGCGCCGCTGGGAGGGACGATGACGGACAGCACGAGGGGGACCGGGGTGCCCAACGGGCCGCCGTGGTCTGTCGATGTGCTCGCCGACCTGCACGCAGGCGTGCTGGACACAAGGCAGTCCGCGGCGTTGTGGGCGCGGGTCAACAACGACCCCGAGGCGCAGGCCATCCTCGCGGCGCTCGACAGCGTCAAGCACGACCTCGACGCGCTCGGTGACGCCCCGGTCGAGCCGATGCCCGCGCACTTCGCGGCCCAGCTCGACAACGCGATCGCGGCCGAGGCGGCCAGGTCCATGCCCTCGGCGGCCGGCCGAGGGGTGGCGCCGCTCGTCGACATGGCCGAGGCCCGCCGCAGGCGCAACAAAAGGATGGGCTGGGTCGGCGGGCTGGTGACCGCCGCCGCTGCCGTGGTCGCGGTCGCGTTCGTGGCGCTGCCGGGGCAGCAGCCGACGGGCGGCACGGCGCAACCCCAGAACGACAACGGCAACAACAACAGCAACAGCGAGCAGGCGGCACCGCAGGACCTGCCACCGGCCGCGTTGCAGGCCGACGACCTCGGGCCCGCCATCGGCGCCCTGTCGGGCAAGAAGGACTACGGCCCGCTGGACGACGAGCAGGGCCTGAAGGACTGCCTCGCCGACAAGGGCATCGAAGACCCGCAGGTCATCGGCGCGCGCGAGGTGACACTCGATGGCACGCCTGGCGTCGCCGCGCTGCTCGCGCAGGGCGAGGACGGCCACCGGTTCCGGTTGCTGATCGTCAGCCCGGACTGCTCCGGCGACCCCATCACCGACGCCTCGATCGGCTGACCGAAGCTCTCTCTGCCGCGTGTGGGAACGTGTTCCCCGCACGCGGCAGAGCTATGCGCACGGTCACGGCGGACGCGTGGAACAACTGGCACCTACGATCGTGTTACACGAGTGCGCAGCAACCAGCGCCCCGCTTCGGAGGTCTGATGTCCGAGAACGTCCGCGACGTCATCATCGTCGGGTCCGGCCCGGCCGGCTACACGGCGGCCGTGTACGCGGCCCGCGCACAGCTCGAGCCACTCGTCTTCGAGGGCACGCAGTTCGGCGGCGCCCTGATGACCACCACCGAGGTGGAGAACTACCCGGGGTTCCGCGACGGCATCATGGGGCCGGACCTCATGGAGCAGATGCGGGCGCAGGCCGAGCGCTTCGGCGCCGAGCTGCGGGCCGAGGACGTCGAGGACATCCAGCTCGACGGTGCGGTCAAGTACGTCACCGCGAACGGCGTCCGGTACGCCGCGAAGTCGGTCATCCTCGCGATGGGCGCCGCGGCCAGGTACCTGAACGTGCCCGGTGAGCAGGAGCTCCTCGGCCACGGCGTGTCCGCGTGTGCCACCTGCGACGGCTTCTTCTTCCGTGACCAGGACATCGCCGTGGTGGGCGGTGGCGACTCCGCGATGGAGGAGGCCACCTTCCTGACCAAGTTCGCGAAGTCGGTCACGATCATCCACCGCCGCCAGGAGTTCCGGGCGTCGCGGATCATGCTCGAGCGCGCGAAGGCGAACGAGAAGATCCGCTGGCAGCTCGACTCCGAGGTGCTCGAGGTGCTCGGGGACGGCAACGTCTCCGGCGTCAAGCTGCGGAACACGGTGACCGGTGAGGAGTCGGTGCTGGACGTGACCGGCCTGTTCATGGCCATCGGGCACGACCCGCGCAGCTCGCTGGTGAAGGGGCAGGTGGAGGTGGACGCCGACGGCTACGTCCAGGTGCGCCCGCAGTCGACCTACACCAACATCGACGGCGTGTTCGCCGCCGGTGACCTGGTGGACCACACGTACCGGCAGGCGATCACCGCGGCGGGCTCTGGTTGCTCCGCCGCGATCGACGCCGAACGCTGGCTCTCCGAGCACGGTGAGTCGAACGCCCACTCGGCCGCGGAACTCGTCGGCGGCGGCTACGCCCCGACTCAGAACTGACTCAGCGAAGCTTGCGAAGCGCACATCACTAAGGAGAGAACATGGCCGGAAACACCGTGACCGTCACCGACGCGTCGTTCAGCGAGGACGTCCTGAACAGTGACAAGACGGTGCTCGTCGATTTCTGGGCGACCTGGTGCGGGCCGTGCCGGATGGTCGCGCCGGTGCTCGAGGAGATCGCCGCGGAGCACGGTGACAAGCTCACCGTCGCGAAGCTCGACGTGGACGCGAACCCGACCGTCGCGCGTGACTACCAGGTCCTCTCCATCCCGACGCTGATGGTGTTCAAGGGCGGCGAGAAGGTGAAGGAGATCGTGGGCGCGCGGCCGAAAGCGGCGCTGCTGAACGACCTCTCGGACTTCATCTGAACGCCCCGGCAGCGTGACAACCGTTCAACGGCGTACACCGTCTACTTGGTGTGCGCCGTTGACGCATGTTGGGTGAGCGGTTGGACGCGGCACGTGACCCCGCAAGCCGCGTACTTGGCGGCAGGGCACAATAGTGGACCAGCAGCCGTGCTGCGACAGGAATGGCAGATGAGCGCCGACTCGGTCGGTGCACGATCCGAGCGAGGGGTGCATGCGGGTACTCCGCCGCGGTGACGCGGGACCGGCAGTGGCCGAGGTTCGCGCGACGCTTTCAGGGCTAGACCTCCTGCCTGCGGACCCGTCGGCTCCCGAAGACGTGGTGTACGACGAGGCCGTCGAGCACGCGGTGAGCACCTTCCAGCAGCAGCGTGGCCTGATCGCCGACGGCCAGGTCGGCCCGGCGACGTACCGCGCGTTGAAGGACGCCACCTACCGGCTGGGCGCGCGACCACTCGCGTACCTCGTGTCGTCGCCGATCAGCGGTGACGACGTGATGACGTTGCAGGAACGCCTGCTGGAGCTGGGCTACGACGCGGGCCGCGCCAACGGCGTGTTCGGCGCGCAGACCGAGGCCGCCCTGCGGAACTTCCAGCGCGACTACGGGCTGACCGTGGACGGCATCTGCGGTGCCGAGACCGTGCGCGCACTGCGCCAGCTGTCACCCCGCGCGCGGGGTGGCTCGCCGGTGCTGCTGCGTGAGCAGGAGCGGGTCCGCAAGGCCGGGCCGCGGCTGCGCGGCAAGCGCATCGTCATCGACCCCGGTCACGGCGCGGGCGAAACCGGTGTGACGGTGGGCGGGGTCAACGAGGCCGACCTCGTGTGGGACCTGGCGCGGCGGCTCGAGGGCAAGATGGCGGCGACGGGTATGCAGGCGCTGCTGTCGCGTGGCCCCGACCAGTGCCCGACCGATGGCGAGCGGGCGCACTTCGCGAACGAGGTGGGCGGTGACCTGTTCCTCTCGCTGCACTCGGACGCCAACCGCTCACCGCTGGCGCAGGGCGTGGCGAGCTTCCACTTCGGCACCGCGACCGGCAGCACGTCGACCATCGGGGAGACCCTCGCCGGCTTCATCCAGCGCGAGCTGGTCGTGCGGACCGGCCTGCGGGACTGCCGGGCGCACCGCAAGACGTGGGACACGCTGCGGCTGACCCGCTGCCCGGCCGTCCGGGTGGAGATCGGCTACCTGACCAATCCCGACGACCGCCGCCGACTGACCGACCCGTCGTTCCGCGACGTGGTGGCCGAGGGCATCCTCGTCGCGGTCAAGCGCCTGTACCTGCTGGGCCAGAACGACCAGCCGACCGGCACGTTCACGTTCGCGGACGTCCTGCGACACGAGCTGGCGAAGGCCGAGTAAACCGCTGAGCAGAGCTTGCGGAGCGAACATCAGCAATGTTTCACATGAAACAGCCCCCGGGACCGGGTCCCGGGGGCTGTTTCATGTCCTGAATGGCTACTGCTGGAGCACGGGGCTCGCGGTGGACACCGAAACGGTGCCCAGGAGCCGCTCCAGGGCCGCCTCGACGTCTTCCTTCCAGGTGATCGCCGAACGCAGTTCCAGGCGCAGACGGGGCCAACGAGGGTGCGGCCGGACGGTCTTGAAGCCGACGCTCAGGAGGAAGTCGGCCGGGACCACGCACGAGACCTCTTCGTCGGGCTTCGCGTCGCCGAACGCCTCGATGGCCTTCACGCCACGCCGGGTCAGGTCCTTGGCGACCGCCTGGACCAGCATCCGGCCGAGCCCGCCGCGGCGGAACTCCGGCAGCACGTGGAACCCGGTCAGCAGGACCGCGTCCGGGCTGGGCGGTGACGTGGGGAACGCGGCCGACCTCGGCACCGCGTTCGGCGGGGCGTACAGGACGAACCCGACCGGCAGCTTGTCGCTGTAGACGAGCCTGCCGCAGGAACCCCATTCGAGCAGGACGCTGGAGACCCAGGCCTCTTTCTCCAGCTCAGAGGTGCCGAACTCCTCCGCCTGCTCCTTGAGGTGCGGCGCGAGCTCCCAGTACACGCACGAACGGCTGTGCTTCGGGAGATCTTCTAGGTTGTCCAGCGTGACGCCAACGACGCGTCGCGACACCTGACCTCCCACCCTGGCCCGAGCGGGCCTGACCGTGTGCTCAGCCAGGATACGTCCGGTTGGGCGGGAGCCGGAACCGGCAAGGGGTGAATAGGGAGCCGGTTACACTCGATCGACGTACCCCGGCCGAAGAGAGCCCCTCATGTCCCTCGAGCCAGCAGGCAGCAGAAGCCTCGATCCGCACCTCCGCCGTTACGCGGCGCGAGCTGCCGGGATGACGGCCTCCGAGGTACGAGCTCTCTTCGCCGTCGCCAGCCGCCCCGAGGTGGTCTCGCTGGCGGGCGGCATGCCCAACCTGGCCGCGCTGCCGCTGGACTCCCTTTCCGGCGAGGTCGCGAGCATCATCAGCAAGGACGGCCTGGTCGCGCTGCAGTACGGCTCCGCGCACGGGCTGCCTGAGCTGCGGGACCAGATCTGCGAGGTGATGGCCCTGGAGGGCGTCACCGGCCACCCGGACGACGTCGTCGTGACCGTGGGCTCGCAGATGGGCCTGGACATGGTGACGAGGATCTTCTGTGATCCCGGTGACGTCGTCATCGCCGAGGGCCCGTCGTACGTCGGGGCGCTGGGCACCTTCGCCGCGTACCAGGCGGACGTGGTCCACGTGGCCATGGACGACGAGGGCCTGGTGCCCGACGCGCTCCGCGAGGCGCTGCGGGCGGCCGAGTCGGCCGGCCGCCGGGTCAAGTTCCTGTACACGATCCCGAACTTCCACAACCCGGCAGGCGTGACGCTCGCCGTGCCGCGGCGTGCGGAGGTCCTGGACATCTGCAGACAGCACAACGTGCTGGTGGTCGAGGACAACCCGTACGGGCTGCTCGGCTTCGACGGCCAGACCTACCCGGCGCTGCGGTCGATGGACCCGGACAACGTGGTGTACCTCGGGTCGTTCTCGAAGACGTTCGCCGCGGGGCTGCGGGTCGGCTGGGTACTGGCGCCGCACGCGGTGCGGGAGAAGCTGATGCTGGCCGCCGAGTCGGCCACGCTGTGCCCGCCCACGCTGAACCAGATGATCGTGTCGCGCTACCTCGCGACGCACGACTGGAAGGGGCAGATCAAGTCCTTCCAGTCGGCGTACCGCGACCGGCGGGACGCGATGATCGCCGGGCTGGAACAGCACATGCCGCCCGATTGCTCGTGGACCGTGCCCGCCGGCGGGTTCTTCGTGTGGATGACCGTGCCGGAAGGCGTGGACACCAAGGCGATGCTGCCGCGTGCGGTGACCGCCAGGGTCGCGTACGTGTCCGGCACCGGGTTCTACGCCGACGGGTTCGGCAGCAGGCAGATGCGGCTGTCGTTCTGCTACCCGACACCGGAGCGGATCCAGGAAGGCGTGCGCAGGCTCGCGGCCGTGCTCGCCGCCGAGCTGGAGCTGTCGCGCACGTTCGGCCCGATCCACCAGCGGCCGGTGTCCGGTCCTCAGGTGCCGGGCCCGGACATCGCGTAGCCTCCTCTTCCCGCAAGCAACTCACGTCCGCTGTCCACAGTGGACTGTCTGGTCCTTCGAGGGAGTCGAGCTGTGTCCGATCTCGCCGTGGCGGTGCTGTCCGGTGGTCTCTCGCACGAGCGTGAGGTGTCACTGCGATCGGGCAGGCGGCTGTCGGCCGCGTTGCGGTCCTCGGGGCTGACCGTCGACGAGTGGGACGCCGACGCGGCGCTCCTGGAGCGGCTGCGGGACCAGGGGCCGGACGCGGTGGTGGTGGCGCTGCACGGCGTCGAGGGCGAGGGTGGCTCGGTGCAGACCGTGCTGGAGATGCTCGGCGTGCCGTACGTCGGGTCGGACTCGAACGCCTGCCGCCGTGCGTGGGACAAGCCGACAGCGAAGACCGAGCTGGCCCGTGCCGGCATCGCGACGCCGGAGTGGGTGGTGCTGCCGCACAGCACGTTCCGGGAGCTGGGTGCCCAGCCGGTGCTGAACGCGATGGTCGACCGGCTCGGGCTGCCGATGATGCTGAAGCCGGACCAGGGCGGGTCGGCCCTCGGCGCTCAGGTGGTGCGGGACGCGGCGGATCTGCCCGCCGCGATGGTCGGCTGCCTCGCGTACGGGGAGACCGTTCTGGCGGAGCGGTTCGTCGAGGGTGTGGAGGTGGCGGTCGCGGTCGTCGAGGGTGCGGACGGTCCGGTCGCGCTGCCCGCGGTGGAGATCGAGCCGGAGTCCGGGATCTACGACTACACCTCGCGGTACACCGCCGGGCTCACGACGTTCCACCGGCCTGCTCGGCTCGACGATCGCGCGGCCGCCGCGGTGGCGGAGCTGGCGGTGGCCGCGCACCGGCTGCTCGGCCTGCGCGACGTGTCCCGGACCGACGCGATCGTCGCGCCGGACGGGACCGTCTACTTCCTCGAGGTGAACTCGTCGCCCGGGCTGACCGAGACCTCGCTCCTGCCGATGGCGGCGGAGGTCGCGGGGCGCTCACTGGGCGACATTTACGCCGGTTTGATCGAGCGGGCTGTCGCTCGCGCTCGGTAGTTGTTGATCAACCGACCGCAATTGTCACCGTGACGTAAGGGGCTGGTGTGATCCCTTACGCCTCTTCCGAAGTCCGATTTGCCCCATTTTTCGACATCATTTCGACAATACGTTCGAGATCGTCCACCGAGCCGAATTCGACGACGATTTTGCCCTTGCGCTTGCCGAGTTCGACCTTCACGCGGGTGTCGAACGTGTTGGAGAGCCGGTCCGCCACGTCCTGGAGGCCCGGCGCCTGCATCGGCTTGCGCTGCGGAGTCGCCTTCTGCTTCGCGGGCGCCTGGCCCTTGAGGAGCACGACCGCTTCCTCGGTGGCCCGCACCGAAAGACCCTCGGCGACGATGCGGGCGGCCAGCTCCTCCTGCTGACCGGCGTCCTCGAGACCGAGCAGCGCGCGGGCGTGCCCGGAGGAGAGGACCCCCGCCGCGACCCGGCGCTGCACCGCGAGGGGGAGCTTCAGCAGCCGGATCGTGTTCGTGATGACCGGACGGCTGCGCCCGATGCGAGACGCCAGCTCGTCGTGCGTGACCGCGAACTCCTCGAGCAGCTGCTGGTAGGCGGCCGCCTCTTCGAGCGGGTTCAGCTGCACGCGGTGGATGTTCTCCAGCAGCGCGTCCCGCAGCATCGCCTCGTCGGCGGTCTGCCGGACGATGGCCGGGATCTTGCCCAGTTCGGCGCGCTGGGCGGCACGCAGCCGCCGCTCGCCCATGACGAGCTCGTAGGAGTTCGCCCCCAGCTCGCGAACCACGATGGGCTGCATGAGCCCGAACTCGCGGATGGAGTGTTCCAGCTCGGCGAGCGCGTCCTCGTCGAAGACCTGACGAGGCTGCTTCGGGTTGGCCTTGATCGCGTCGAGCGGAACCTCGCGGTACACCGCACCCGCCACCGTGCCGCTGGGTGCGGCAGGTGCCTCCGGTGCGGCGGCCACACCTGACGGCTTGGGCCGCGGCGCGGTCGGCAGTTTCATCGCACCGCCACCGGAACCGTCCGCCGGTCCCTGCGGGATCAGTGCCGCGAGACCCCGGCCGAGACCACCCTTGCGCTCACTCATGCTTCTACTCCCCGCCGAACCCGCGCTCGGCCATTTCCCGCGCCGCGTCCAGGTAGCTCATCGAACCCCGTGAACCGGGGTCGTACGCGAGCACAGTCTGTCCGAAGCCGGGTGCCTCGGACACCTTCACACTCCTGGGGATCACAGTACGCAAGACCGTGTCGCCGAAGTGCTTCCGGACCTCCGCTGTCACCTGATCGGCGAGCTTCGTGCGCCCGTCGTACATGGTGAGCAGGATGGTCGACACGAGCAGGTTCGGGTTGAGATGGTTCTGCACCAGCTCGATGTTGCGGAGGAGCTGGGAGAGGCCTTCCAGCGCGTAGTACTCGCACTGGATCGGGATCAGGACCTCTTCGGCGGCGACCATCGCGTTGACGGTCAGCAGACCGAGCGACGGCGGGCAGTCGATGAACACGTAGTCCGGGTTCAGCTCGTCGAACGCGCCGGTCGGCAGCGCCGCCTTGAGCCGGGACTCGCGTGCCTCCATGCCCACCAGCTCGATCTCCGCACCGGCGAGGTCGATGGTCGCCGGGACGCAGTAGAGGTTGGGGGACTGGTCGCTGACCGCGGCCGCGTCCGAGAGCGACACCTCGCCGAGCAGCACCTCGTAGATCGACGGCACGCCGGAGCGGTGGTCGACGCCGAGCGCGGTGCTCGCGTTGCCCTGTGGGTCGAGGTCGATGACGAGGACCTTCAGCCCGTGCA
This sequence comes from Actinophytocola algeriensis, assembly GCF_014203735.1. Taxonomy (GTDB): domain Bacteria; phylum Actinomycetota; class Actinomycetes; order Mycobacteriales; family Pseudonocardiaceae; genus Actinophytocola; species Actinophytocola algeriensis. The sequence goes on from NZ_JACHJQ010000003.1 coordinate 443,652, forward strand.
TCGCGAGGGCGGCCGCGAGGTTCACCGCGCTGGTCGTCTTGCCGACGCCACCCTTCTGGTTCGCGACGGTGAGGACGCGGCGCTGCGGCGGCTTGGGCAGGTCATGCTTGGGGTGCAGCATGCGCGTAGCGCGCTCGGCCTCTTCAGCGATCGGCGTCCATCCGGAGACGGCGGTCGCCGCCTCGACGTTGTCGTGCATCGTCTCGCTGGCGCCCTGAACATCGTGGCGTCCGGTCATGGGTGGCTGCACCTCGCCTCACTCGGCACGACTGTGTCTGATGATCGCCTCGCAAGCTCGGCGACTTCGTGCTGTTTCACGTGAAACAATCCTGGCTCCATCACTTCTTGGTCCGCCGCGGACCACGTCCACGCGCACCCTGCTGGGGGTTCAGACGTGTCACCACGATGATGGTCGTCGGCACCGCGAGCAGGTCGGCGCCACACCGTTCGACCACCGGGAGCGAACCACCCGCACGGGTCACGGCGCCGCCATCGCGCGCCGATTCCTCCTCGGCACTTTCTCCTTTGAGTGCGACGAGCCGACCGCCCTGCCGGAGCAAGGGGGCGCTCCACGCCCACAGACGAGCAAGCGGCGCGACCGCTCGCGCGATGACAACATCGGCACCCGCGAGCTGCTGCTTGATGGCCGGCTCTTCCGCGCGGCCCCGAACCACACTTGCGGACAGCGCAAGAGTATCGACGACTTCGGTCAGCCACGCCACTCGACGAGCCATCGGTTCCAACAATGTAATGTGAAGGTCGGGTCTGGCGATGCACAACGGCACGCCAGGCAGTCCGGCTCCGGATCCGAGGTCCACCACGCGGGCGCCGTCGGGGAGCGTCTCGGCGATCACCGCCGAGTTCAGGAGGTGTCGGTCCCAGAGGCGGTCGACCTCTCGGGGTCCGATCAACCCTCGTTCTACGCCAACGGCGGCGAGCAGTTCTGCGAACTGCACCGCCGCCGTCAGAGCGTCACCAAAAACTGTTGTAGCGGTCTCCGGGGGCGGAGACGCGGACGGCGTCTCGGCCAACCGGATGCCACCCTTCTTGAGCTAGTAGCGATGTTTCACGTGAAACGTCAGGGCTTGGGGAAGACCACGACTCGGCGCCGGGGGTCCTCGCCCTCGCTCTCACTGTGGACGCCGTCGATCGCGGCGACCGCGTCGTGGACGACCTTGCGCTCGAACGGCGTCATGGGCTGGAGGCGGATCTTCTCGCCATCTGCGAGCACCCGCTCCGCCGTCGCCTTGCCGAGATCCTTCAGCTCCTGCCTGCGGTCGGCCCGCCAGCCCGCGATGTCCAGCATGAGCCGGCTACGCGTGCCTGTTTCCTGCTGCACGGCGAGCCGGGTCAGCTCCTGCAGCGCCTCGAGCACGTTGCCCCGAGGGCCGACGAGCTTCTCCAGGTCGTCACCGCCGTCGATGCTCACGACCGCACGCCCGGCCTCGACGTCGAGGTCGATGTCCCCGTCGTAGTCGACGAGGTCGAGCAGGCGCTCGAGGTAGTCCCCAGCGATGTCGCCCTCACGGACGAGCAAGTCCTCACCCGACGTCCCCCGGTCACCGTCCTCAGCGACCGCGTCGGTGGGCTGTTCATCGGTGTCGCCCGCCACCGCATCGCGGTCGGCGTCCGACTCCTGCACCGTCTCCGGCACGACTTCTCCTCTCCAGGTCCGGATCAGCTTCGCGTCAGCGCTTCTTCCGGCCTGTGTTCTTATTGCGGGAACGGTCTGCGCTCAGACCGGAATCGGTGGAGCCGTCCTTGTTCGCGGCACCGTTCGGGGTGCTCGCCGAACCGGTCGGCTTGTTGGTGTTGCCGCCCGACTTGGGGCGAGCGGTGCCCGCAGCCTTCGCGTTCGGCGCGGGCTTCGCACCGGGGGCCGGCTTCTTGGGGGTACCTGCCGCCTTGGCGTTCGGCGCGGGCTTCGCACCCGGAGCGGGCGCGGTGCCCGGCCGCTTCTTCGCGGTGTCCGGCTTGGCGCCCGGCTTCGGCGCGAGGTTGGTCCGCTTCTCGATCGCCGCGGTCTTCTTCTCCTCTTCCTCGCGGTCGATCCGCTTGTAGACGAACCGCTGCTGCATCAGCGTCCAGAAGTTGTTCGACAGCCAGTAGAGGAGCAGACCGATGGGGAAGAAGAAGCCGAAGACGAGCACACCGATCGGGAAGACGTACATCGTCAGCTTGTTCATGATCGCGGTCTGCGCGGTCGCCGACGCGGGGTTCTGGCGCTCGACCGAGTGACGAGCGGTCAGGTAGGTCAGGACGCTCGCGAGGATCATCAGCGGGATCGACACGATGATGACCGCGGTGCGGTCGCCCGCGCCGTAGCGCTCGAGCAGCTCCTGCGGCTGGGTGATGAAGTTCGACAGACCCGCGCCGAAGAGGTTGGCCTGGAGGTAGGAGCTGACGCCGCTCGCGTCGAAGAAGTAGTTCTCGTTCGGGCTGTTGCCGAACGAGCGCAGCACGTGGAACAGACCGATGAACACCGGGATCTGCAGCAGCATCGGCAGGCAGCCACCGAGCGGGCTGAACCCGTGCTCGCGCTGGAGCTTCTGCATCTCCTGCGCCTGGCGCTGCCGGTCGTTCGCGTACTTCTTCTGGATCTTCTTGATCTCCGGCGCGAACTCCTGCATGGTCCGCATCGAGCGGACCTGCTTCACGAACGGCTTGAACATGATCGCCCGCAGCGTCCACACCAGGAACACGATGCCGAGCGCCCAGGCGACACCGCTGGACTCACCGAACACGTGCCCGAACACCCAGTGCCAGCACCAGAGGATGAACGACACGGGGTAGTAGATGAAGTCGAGCACGAGAGCTACTCCTTGGCGGCAGTGTGGTGTTCGAGGTCTTCGTTCGCGGAGCTTGCGGAGCGAACCGTCAAGTTCCGGCGTGGCGGTGGTACCGGGTCGTAACCACCGGGGTGCCACGGCCCGCACCGCAGCAGCCTGCGCACGGTGAGCCAGGAGCCGCGCAGCGCGCCGTGGGTCGAGAGCGCCTCGACGGCGTACGCGCTACAGCTCGGCTCGAACCGGCAGCTGGGGGGAAGCACCGGCGAGATCCACCGCCGGTAGAAGTTGACCGGCACCAGGAGCACTCGCGCCACCGGACCGGGCCGTCGCGCGGATTCCGTCGGGTGGACCTGATCCTCTGTGTCGTGCGTGGTGGTCACTGGGCACCGCCGGTCTCACTGTGGTCGCGGCTCAGCCGCAGTCGCCGCAAGGCGGAGTCGATGTCGCCGCCGAGTTCGGCGCTCGCCGCCGAGGCAGCGGACGGCAGCGCCCGCACGACCAACGTGCAACCAGGACGAACGGTTCCCAGCCGGTCGCGCACGACGTGGCGAAGGCGGCGGGCGACCCGGTGGCGTACCACCGAGTTGCCCACCGCCTTGCTGACCACGAACCCGACCCGGGGCACCGCACCGGCGTCGGTCATGACCGGATCGACCTTGGGCACGCCGAAGCCGGCGACCTCCTCGGCCGTGATGGCATGCACGACGAGCCTGGGACGCCCAGCGCGGCGTCCCTTTCTGGTCACGAGCCGAAAGTTGTCGCTACCGGTCAGTCGACTGGGCGCGGGGAGCAAGCTCAGGCAGACAGGCTCTTGCGACCCTTGCGACGACGAGCCGCGAGGATCGCACGGCCGGCACGGGTGCGCATGCGCAGACGGAACCCATGGGTACGCGCCCGGCGGCGGTTGTTCGGCTGGAAAGTACGCTTGCTCACGGCTGAATCTCCCGATACTGGCTCGTCAAAGTACGTCTGTCCCCGTCGCGGCCTGACGGCGCGCAGGACTCACCCACAACTGACGGGAGACCTTCACAGGGTACGCACCCAGCCCAGGACCAACGCACCCGGGGGTGCGTTGGGGCCGCTCGACGACACGCCGCGCACACTCGGTGCTTGCTTCCCGACATGCCTTGTGGCATGGCCCGGGGCTTGTTAGCGTGCGTGCTCTTGGTCGGCCGGTCGGGAGTGGGAGCCCGCCGCGCCGCCGGAGATACGGCAGGCCCTCCTGCGGGTTCCGCTGCGGTTCGCCGTACCTTCGTGCACAGTTGTGGACAACTTGTGGATGCCGCTCGTACGACGGGTCGCGTCCGCCACGACTGAGGGGCCGCAGTGATGGTGCATGGCCAACGAGGGGAGGGGAGCTCGTAGGTGTCCGAGCAGCAGGTGAACCTTAGTGTGGTGTGGGAGCAGGTCGTGCGGGAGTTGTCCGCAGGCACGCTCTCCCCACAGCAGCGGGCATGGATGCGGGTGACCCGGCCCATCGGACTGCTGGACGGCACCGCCCTTCTCGCCGCGCCGAGCGACTTCGCGAAGGACGCGATCGAACGAGCGCTCCGCGACCCGATCACCGACGCGCTGTCCCGCAGGCTCGGCCGCGTCGTCTCACTGGCCGTGAAGGTCGACCCCATGGGCTCCCAGTCCGCACCGCCGCCGCCCCCGGTCACCATGCCGCCGGTGCCCTCGGTGCCTCAGATGCCTGCCCCACCGCGTGGCGCCCCGGCACCGCCGCCCCCGATGCCGCCCCAGCCGCGGCCCGGCACACCGCGTCCCGGCGTCGGTTCGCTCGTCGAGCAGACGCTGGTGATGGCGCCCATCACCGCAGTGGACAGTAATAACACTGAGAAGCCCTCGGCGGCGGGCGACACCGGCGCCGACGGTGACAACGACGAAGTGGACGAGGTCGGCGACGCGCTCGCCACCGTCCACGAGATCTGGCCGCCGTACTCCGGGCAGCCGCCTGCGAGCGGGCAGCCGTTCACCGCGCCCGCCCAACCGCAGACCTCCAAGACGCGGCTGAACGAGAAGTACACGTTCGACACGTTCGTCATCGGCGCCTCCAACCGCTTCGCGCACGCGGCCGCGGTCGCCGTCGCCGAGGCACCCGCCCGCGCGTACAACCCGTTGTTCATCTGGGGTGAGTCCGGGCTCGGCAAGACGCACCTGCTGCACGCGGTCGGCCACTACGCGCAGCGCCTGTTCCCCGGCATGCGCGTGCGGTACGTGTCGACCGAGGAGTTCACGAACGACTTCATCAACTCGCTGCGCGACGACCGCAAGGTCGCGTTCCAGCGGCGGTACCGCGACATCGACGTCCTGCTGGTGGACGACATCCAGTTCCTGGAGGGCAAGGAAGGCACCCAGGAGGAGTTCTTCCACACCTTCAACACGCTCCACAACGCGAACAAGCAGATCGTCGTGTCGTCCGACCGGCCGCCCAAGCGTCTGGAGACCCTGGAGGACCGGCTGCGCACGCGGTTCGAGTGGGGCCTGATCACCGACATCCAGCCGCCCGAGCTGGAGACGCGCATCGCGATCCTCCGCAAGAAGGCTGCCCAGGACCGCCTGCCCGCGCCGGCCGAGGTGCTGGAGTTCATCGCGGCCCGCATCGAGCACAACATCCGCGAACTCGAGGGCGCGCTCATCCGCGTCACCGCGTTCGCGTCGCTGAACCAGCAGCCGGTCGACGTGGGTCTCGCGGAGATCGTGCTGCGGGACCTGATCCCGGACTCGCAGGTGCCGGAGATCAGCGTCTCGACGATCATGGCCGTGACGGCCGAGTACTTCAGTGTCTCCCTGGACGACCTGTGCGGCCCGGGCAAGACGAAGGCGCTCGCACAGGCCCGGCAGATCTCCATGTATCTGTGCCGGGAGCTGACCGACCTGTCGCTGCCGAGGATCGGCCAGACCTTCGGCGGCCGCGACCACACGACCGTCATGCACGCGGAGAAGAAGATCCGCAAGGAGATGGCGGAGCGGCGGCGCGTGTACGACCAGGTCCAGGAACTGACCTCGCGCATCAAGCAACGCGCTCGCGGCTAGCCACGACTCCCGCTACGCGAGCTCCGTTCGACACCAACCCCCTTGTGCGGGCACGACTTTCCGGATCCAGTCGTGTCCGTCGTTGTGGTCTCCGTCGCACTCCAGCCCGTCGTCACCCGGAAAGGGGATTCATGACCATCCCCAACCCTGTGCACTGCCTGGGGGCAAACCGGGTCGCAGCTGGGGAGCGGGCTGTGGACAACTGTGGAGTACCTGTGGAAGAACCTTGCACAGGTTCGAGTTGTCCACGGACCCCCCGAGTTGTCCACCGGTTGCACCCAGGTTCTACCCACAGCCGTCGACACGTCGCGACGTGCGGGTATGAGGGTTGTCCACACAATCCACAGGACCTACTACTACGACTGTTTTTATCTCTAGGAGTTATCAACAAAACAAAAACAGGGGCTGTGAGTTCGCGAGCGAGCGCCGCGTCGCGGAGGCACTCGGACGGCAGGGCCCGGGTGGAGCCTGGGATCCGCACGCTCTACGGTGGCGAGACACGTCTGGTTCTTTGCGGAGCTTGCGGAGCCAACGTCACAATTGCTCGAGGCGGCCCATCGCCGCATGCCCCTCGTGCCTGGAAAGGACTCTCATGAAGATCCGCGTCGAGCGCGACGGTCTCGCCGACGCCGTCGCCTGGGTCGCGCGCTCGCTGCCGTCCCGGCCGCCGGTTCCCGTCCTGGGCGGGATCCTCCTGGATGCGAGCGGCTCCGACGGTCTGACGATCTCCGGTTTCGACTACGAGGTCTCGGCGACGGTGGGCGTCCCGGCGACGATCGCGGACGGCGGCCGCACGCTGGTGTCCGGCAGGCTGCTCGCCGACATCACGAAATCCCTTCCGGCACAACCGGTCGAGATCATGGTCGACGGTGCCCGGGTGTCGATCGCCTGTGGCAGCGCGAAGTTCTCGCTCCCGACGATGCCGGTCGAGGACTACCCACAGCTCCCGGCGATGCCGCCGCACGCCGGCCAGCTCGCCGGTGAGGTGTTCGGGCTCGCGGTCAGCCAGGTCGCCGTCGCGGCCGGCAAGGACGACACGCTCCCGATGCTGACCGGTGTCCGCGTGGAGATCTCCGGCGACAAGCTGACCCTCGTCGCGACCGACCGCTTCCGGCTCGCGATGCGCGAGTTCGCGTGGCAGCCCGACGAGAGCCTCGCCGCCGCGGGCGAGCTCGCGGTGCTCGTTCCGGCGCGCACGCTCGCTGACGCGGCGAAGGCACTCGGCACGTCCGGCAAGACCGTCGAGCTGGCGCTCTCCCCGGGCGACGGGCTCATCGGCCTGTCCGGCGCGGGCCGCCGCACCACGAGCCGGCTGCTCGACACGGAGTTCCCGCGCTACCGCCAGCTGCTCCCATCCGAGCAGACCGCGGCCGCGATCATCGAGGTGAGCCCGCTCGTCGAGGCGATCAAGCGCGTGTCGCTGGTCGCCGAGCGCGGCACCCAGGTCCGGCTCGAGTTCGCCGACGGCGGCCTGCGCCTGTCCGCGGGCGGCGACGACGAGGGGTCCGCGGAGGAGGAGCTGTCGGTCGACTACACCGGCGAGCCGGTGACGATCGCGTTCAACCCCGGCTTCCTCCAGGAGGGCCTCGGCGCGTTGCACTCCGACCGCGCGGAGTTGTCCTTCACCACACCCAGCCGACCGGCGTTGATCAAGCCCGTCGGCGAGGATGGAACTGTCACCCCGGGGTACCTGCACCTGTTGATGCCGGTGCGCCTTCCGGGCTGACCGGTTTCGGACTTCAGGAGGAGAACCACATGCAGCTCGGTCTCGTCGGTCTCGGCCGGATGGGCTTCAACATGCGCGAGCGCTTGCGCACGGCAGGCCACGAGGTGGTCGGCTACGACCGCAACGCGGACGTGAGCGACAGCGAGTCGCTGGCCGACATGGTGTCGAAGCTGTCCGCGCCGCGCGCGGTCTGGGTGATGGTGCCCGCCGGTGAGCCGACGCGGCAGACGATCGCGGAGCTGTCGGAGCTGCTGTCCGAGGGCGACATCGTGATCGACGGCGGCAACTCCCGCTTCTCCGACGACCAGACGAACTCGGGCCTGCTCGCGGACAAGGGGATCGCCTACCTCGACTGCGGCGTGTCCGGTGGCGTGTGGGGCAAGGACAACGGCTACGGCCTGATGGTCGGTGGCGCCGCCGCCGACGTCGAGCGCGTGATGCCGGTCTTCGACGCGCTGCGCCCGGAGGGTCCGCGCGAGGAGGGCTTCGCCCACGCGGGCGCGGTCGGTGCGGGCCATTACGCGAAGATGATTCACAACGGCATCGAGTACGGCCTGATGCAGGCCTACGCCGAGGGCTTCGAGCTGCTCGAGGCGGCGGAGGTCATCGAGGACGTGCCCGCGACGATCAAGGCGTGGCAGCGCGGCACGGTCGTCCGGTCCTGGCTGCTCGACCTGCTGGTGCGGGCGCTCGACTCCGACCCGGAGCTCGACGACCTGCGCGGCTACGTCGAGGACTCGGGCGAGGGCCGGTGGACCGTCGAGGAGGCGATCAACCTCGCCGTGCCGGCGCCGGTGATCTCGGCCGCGTTGTTCGCCCGGTTCCGTTCGCGGCAGGACGACTCGCCCGCGATGCGTGCCGTGGCGTCGCTCCGCAACCAGTTCGGCGGGCACGCGGTGCAGTCCGCCGGGCCGACCTCGGGTGCGGGCAGCACGCAGGGCTGAGTGACTGAGCGGAGCTTGCGGAGCGAACATTGTCACTGAGCGGAGCTTGCGGATTGTGTACGTCCGGCACTTACAGGTCACGGACTTCCGCTCGTGGGAGTACGCCGACCTGGAACTCGAACCGGGACCGGCGGTGCTCGTCGGGCAGAACGGGCAGGGCAAGACCAACCTCGTCGAGGCACTCGGGTACGCGGCGACGCTCGGCTCGCACCGGGTGGCGACCGACGCGCCGCTGATCCGCCACGGCTGTGCCCGCGCGATCGTGCGGACCGCGGTCGTCAACGAGGGCCGCGAGCTGACGATCGAACTGGAGATCACCGCTGGCAAGGCGAACCGCGCGCGGGTGAACCGGGGGCCGGTGCCCAGGACCAGGGACGTGCTGGGGATTCTGCGCACGGTGCTGTTCGCGCCGGAGGACCTGGCGCTCGTGCGGGGCGACCCCGGTGAACGGCGCCGGTTCCTCGACGAGCTGCTGGTGCTGCGCACACCGCGCTACGCAGGCGTCCGCGCCGACTACGACCGGGTGCTGCGGCAGCGGAACGCGCTGCTCAAGTCGTCGGGGCACGCCCGGCGCGCGGGGTCGGGGGGCGGTGATGCTCTGGGCACGCTGGACGTGTGGGACGGGCACCTGGCCCGGTACGGCGCCGAGCTGCTCGCGGCCAGGCTGGACCTGGTCGCGGACCTCGGGCCGCACCTCACCGCCGCGTACGCGGGGGTGGCGCCGGAGTCGCGGCCCGCGACGATCAGGTACCGGTCGGGCATCGCGGAATCGTTCCCCGCCGAGTACGGCACGACCGGGCGCGCCGACATGGAGGTGCTGACCGACGCGCTGCTCGCGGCGATGGCGGCGCACCGCGACCAGGAGCTGGACCGGGGCGTGAGCCTCGTCGGCCCGCACCGCGACGAGCTGGAGCTGACGCTCGACGCGTTCCCGGCGAAGGGGTACGCCTCCCACGGCGAGTCGTGGTCGTTCGCGCTCGCGCTGCGGCTCGCGTCCTACGAGCTGCTCCGGGATGACGGCAACGAACCGGTGCTCGTGCTCGACGACGTGTTCGCGGAGCTGGACCGGCGAAGACGGGAACGGCTCGCCGAGGTGTCGGTCGCGGCGGAACAGGTGCTCGTGACCGCCGCCGTACCGGAGGACGTCCCGAGCGAACTGGCAGGGGCCCGCTACCTTGTTTCCGACGGGGAGGTCCACCGTGAATGATCACCGGAGAGTGACTGCGCGTGGTGTGACGGGTCCCACATCTGGGGACAAACCTGTGGATAGTGTGGATAACGCTGACGCTCCGCGCCCTGCGGCGACCCCGGAGCGGGGGAAAACCGGCGATCTGACCACCCCGAAGGGTGCCGGGGCCGACGGCGCCGCAGGATCTACCACGGAGAGTGACCATCCACAGCTCCGCGGTTCGGACCTCGCGCGGGCCGCGCTGGCGGCCGCGCGCGCCGCGTCCGGCGGCCCGGAGGCCAAGAAGAACAGGTTCGTGCGGCGCGGCGCGGGCGCGGTCAACCGGCGGCGACGCCGGTGGTCCGGTCCCGGTGCCGACGAGCGCGACCCGCAGCCCCTCGGGCGCATCGCGTCTCGTGTCGCGCTCGAGCGTGGTTGGTCGTCCCGGCTCACGACCGGCAGGCTGTTCGACAGGTGGGCCGTGATCGTCGGCGCCGACGTCGCCGAGCACGCGCAGCCGGTCGAGCTGAAGGACGGGGAGCTGACCGTGCGGGCCGACTCCACCGCGTGGGCCACCCAGCTGCGTCTGCTGCAGAAGCAGCTGCTGATCAAGATCGCCGCCGGCGTCGGCCACGACGTGGTCAAACGGCTCAAAGTGCTGGGCCCGACGGCCCCGAGCTGGCGCTTCGGAACACGTCACGTGCGTGGCCGGGGCCCTCGCGACACCTACGGGTGACCCCAAGTGGCGCTATTGGGGCGGAAGGTGTGAAATCCGCCTTGCAGGGCCCAGGCAGGCGTACCGGGTCGGTCCAGAGCCCCTTCGGGCGTCTGTGACAGAGCTAGGGGTGTGTTCGCGCCCTTCTGCGGACGCGCACCAGTATCATTGAGACAGGCGATCGGTTTGGCCCTTTCTGGACAGGAGACACCCCGCCCGTGGCGACTAACAACAACGAGTACAACGCGTCCTCCATCAAGAAACTGGAAGGCCTCGAAGCCGTTCGCAAGCGCCCCGGCATGTACATCGGGTCCACCGGTGAGCGCGGTCTCCACCACCTGATCCAGGAGGTCGTGGACAACTCTGTCGACGAGGCGATGGCGGGGCACGCCACGAAGGTCGAGGTCACGCTGCTGGCCGACGGCGGGGTACGGGTCGTCGACGACGGCCGCGGCATCCCGGTCGAGATCCACCCCGAGTACAAGCGGCCGACCGTCGAGATCGTCCTGACCGAGCTGCACGCCGGCGGCAAGTTCGACAGCGACACCTACGCGGTCTCCGGCGGTCTGCACGGCGTCGGCGTCTCGGTGGTCAACGCGCTGTCCACCAAACTCGACGTCGAGATCCACTACAAGGGCAAGATCTGGCGCCAGCACTACGACCGTTCGGTGCCGGGCCCGCTGACCGAGCACGGCGAGACCGAGGGCACCGGCACGTCGGTCACCTTCTGGGCCGACGGCGACATCTTCGAGACCACCACGTACAACGCGGAGACGATCGCCCGCCGCCTCCAGGAGATGGCGTTCCTCAACAAGGGCCTCACGATCGTCCTCCGTGACGAGCGGGTGGCTGAGGAGGAGGCCGCCGAGGACGCCGAGGGCCACGCCGCGCGGGTCAAGGAGCGCACGTACCACTACCCGGGCGGGCTCGAGGACTTCGTCAAGCACATCAACCACACGCGCGAGGCCATCCACGGCGGCGTGATCGCCTTCGAGGCCAAGGGTGAGGGGCTCGAGGTCGAGGTCGCGATGCAGTGGAACACCGGCTACAGCGAGTCGGTCTACACGTTCGCCAACACGATCAACACGGCCGAGGGCGGCACCCACGAGGAGGGCTTCCGCGCCGCGCTGACCCGCGTGGTCAACGTGTACGCGCGCGACAAGAAGCTGCTCAAGGAGAAGGACGCCAACCTCACCGGTGACGACATCCGCGAGGGCCTCGCCGCGATCATCTCCATCAAGCTCGCCGAGCCGCAGTTCGAGGGGCAGACCAAGCAGAAGCTCGGCAACACCGAGGCGAAGACGTTCGTGCAGACCACCTGCAACGAGCTGCTCGCCGACTGGCTCGAGCGCAACCCGGCCGACGCGCGGACCATCGTCACGAAGTCGGTGTCGTCGGCGCAGGCCAGGATGGCGGCCCGCAAGGCGAGGGAGCTGGTCCGCCGCAAGGGCGCGCTCGACATCGGCGGCCTGCCGGGCAAGCTGAAGGACTGCCGCTCCACCAACCCGGAGGAGTGCGAGCTCTACATCGTGGAGGGCGACTCCGCGGGCGGCTCGGCCAAGGAAGGCCGGGAGTCCCGCTTCCAGGCGATCCTCCCGATCCGCGGCAAGATCATCAACGTGGAGAAGGCCCGCATCGACCGGGTCCTCAAGAACACCGAGGTCCAGAGCCTGATCACCGCGCTGGGCACGGGCATCCACGAGGACTTCGACGTGTCGAAGCTGCGGTACCACAAGATCGTGCTGATGGCGGACGCCGACGTCGACGGCCAGCACATCCGCACCCTGCTGCTGACCCTGCTGTTCCGCTTCATGCGCCCGCTCGTCGAGCACGGGTACGTGTACCTGGCGCAGCCCCCGCTGTACAAGATCAAGTGGCAGCGCGCGGAACCGGAGTTCGCCTACTCCGACCGCGAGCGGGACGGCCTGATGGCGGCCGGCCTCGCGGCAGGCAAGAAGATCAACAAAGATGACGGCATCCAGCGGTACAAGGGTCTCGGCGAGATGAACGCCGACGAGCTGTGGGAGACCACGATGGACCCGGCGCACCGCCTGCTGCTGCAGGTCACCCTGGACGACGCCGCCACCGCGGACGAGCTGTTCAGCGTGCTGATGGGCGAGGACGTCGAGGCCCGCCGCTCGTTCATCACCCGCAACGCAAAGGACGTCCGCTTCCTCGACGTGTAGTCGAGGGACGCGTGTGAAAGGAATCCCCGTTTCGTGACCGAGACCTTGCCGCCCGTGCCGCCGGACAACGACCGCGTAGAGCCGGTCGACATCCAGCATGAGATGCAGCGCTCCTACATCGACTACGCGATGAGCGTGATCGTGTCCCGAGCGCTGCCGGACGTCCGTGACGGCCTCAAGCCCGTCCACCGCCGCGTCCTCTACTCGATGTACGACACCGGCCTCCGGCCCGAGCGCAGCCACGTCAAGTGCTCGCGCATCGTCGGTGACGTCATGGGTAACTACCACCCCCACGGCGACTCCGCGATCTACGACGCGCTCGTCCGGCTCGCCCAGCCGTGGTCGATGCGGTACCCGCTGATCGACGGCCAGGGCAACTTCGGCTCGCCGGGCAACGACCCGCAGGCCGCCATGCGGTACACCGAAGCCCGCATGACGCCGCTCGCGATGGCGATGCTGCAGGACATCACCGAGGAGACCGTCGACTTCTCGGACAACTACGACGGCAAGACGCAGGAACCGGACGTCCTCCCGTCGCGCATCCCGAACCTGCTCGTCAACGGCAGCAACGGCATCGCGGTCGGCATGGCGACCAACATCCCGCCGCACAACCTGCGCGAGGTCGCGTCCGGTGTCGTGTGGGCGCTGGAGAACTGGGACGCCTCGGACGACGAGACCCTGGCCGCGATGATGATGCGGATCAAGGGCCCGGACTTCCCGACCCGCGCCCTGATCCTCGGCACGCAGGGCATCGAGGACGCCTACCGCACTGGCCGCGGCTCGGTCCGGATGCGTGCGGTCGTCGAGGTCGACGAGGACGCCAAGGGCCGCACGATCCTCATCGTCACCGAGTTGCCGTACCAGGTGAACCCGGACAACCTGATCGAGAACATCGCGAACCTGGTCCGCGACGGCAAGATCGGTGGCATCGCCAACGTCGACGACGAGTCGTCGAAGCGGGCAGGCATGCGGATCGTGATCACGCTCAAGCGGGACGCGGTCGCCAAGGTCGTGCTGAACAACCTGTACAAGCACACCCAGCTGCAGCACAACTTCGGCGTGAACATGCTGTCGCTGGTCGACGGCGTGCCGCGCACGCTGCGCCTCGACCAGATGATCCGGCACTACGTGCGGCACCAGGTCGAGGTCATCGTCCGGCGCACCCGCTACCGGCTGCGCAAGGCGGAGGAGCGGGCCCACATCCTGCGTGGTCTGGTCAAGGCGCTCGACGCGCTCGACGAGGTCATCGCGCTGATCCGCCGCTCGCCGACCGTCGACGTGGCCCGGTCCGGCCTGATCGACCTGCTCACCATCGACGAGATCCAGGCCAACGCCATCCTCGAGATGCAGCTGCGCCGCCTCGCCGCCTTGGAGCGGCAGAAGATCATCGACGAGCTGTCGGAGATCGAGACGGTCATCGCCGACCTGCAGGACATCCTGGCCAAGCCGGAGCGGCAGCGCGCGATCGTGCGCGAAGAGCTGATGGAGATCGTCGACAAGCACGGCGACGACCGGCGCACCCAGATCATCCCGTTCGACGGCGACGTCTCGATCGAGGACCTGATCGCGGTCGAGGACGTCGTCGTCACCATCACCCGCACCGGGTACGCGAAGCGCACCAAGACCGACCTGTACCGCGCGCAGAAACGCGGCGGCAAGGGCGTCCAGGGCGCAGGCCTCAAACAGGACGACATCGTGGCGCACTTCTTCGTGTGCTCCACCCACGACTGGATCCTGTTCTTCACGAACAAGGGCCGGGTGTACCGGGCGAAGGCGTACGAGCTGCCGGAGGCCAACCGCAACGCGCGCGGCCAGCACGTCGCCAACCTGCTCGCGTTCCAGCCGGACGAGCAGATCGCGCAGATCATCGAGATCAAGGACTACCAGGTCGCGCCGTACCTGGTGCTCGCGACCAAGAACGGTCTCGTGAAGAAGAGCCGGCTGTCCGACTTCGACTCGAACCGCGCTGGTGGCCTCATCGGCATCAACCTCCGCGAGGACGACGAACTGGTCGGCGCCGTGCTGTGTGCCGCCGAGGACGACTTGCTCCTCGTGTCCGCGGGCGCCCAGTCCATCCGGTTCCACGCGAGCGACGAGGCGATGCGCCCGATGGGCCGCGCCACGTCCGGCGTGCTCGGCATGCGGTTCAAGGACGGGGACGAGCTGCTCACCCTCGGCGTGGTCCGCGCGGACACGTTCCTGCTGGTCGCGACCAACGGCGGCTACGCGAAGCGCACCCCGATCGAGGACTACCCGGTTCAGGGACGGGGTGGCAAGGGCGTGCTCACCGTTCAATATGACAGCAAGCGTGGCAGGCTGGTGGGTGCGCTCATCGTCGACGAGGACGACGAGGTGTTCGCGATCACTTCCGCGGGCGGGGTCATCAGGACCTCGGCCAGGGAGGTCCGCAAGGCAGGCAGGCAGACGAAGGGGGTGCGCCTCATGAATCTCGGGGAGGGCACGACCCTGGTCGCGATCGCCCGCAGCGCCGAGGACACGAGCGAGAACGGCATCGAGACCGCTGCCGGTGTCGACGCCGAGGTGATCGACGGGGTGATCGACGGGGTGACCGACGAATCACCGGCGGAGAGCAACGCCGATGCGGATCAAGGCGTCATCACCAGTACACCCGAGGACTCGGACGACGAGCCGCCGACCGAGTCGTGACAAGCCGCGAGACACGTAGGGGACCCGCGTGACACCACCCGACAAGCCCGGACGCACCGGCCAGGGAGCGGAGGCGGAGCACACCTCCGCCGTCGCGACGAGCGGCCAGGCCCAGCAGGTCGACCAGGCCGGTGGGAACCACGACGGCCGAGCTGATGGCAGCACTGACGGCAGGACTGACGGCAGGACTGACGGCAATGGCAACGCGTCGGCCACCGCACAGGTGGCCGGCGCGGAGGACCTCGAGCTCAGCCACGGCACCCCACCGCCGTGGCAGCGCGTCACCACCGACACGCAGGCGACGGCACCCCACCAGCAGCCTGCCCGCCCGGCCGACCCGCCGGGGGAGAAGACGGTGCAGGTCGAACGCCCGGTGGTCACCGGCTCCGCCGCCAACCGCCTGTTCGGCAGCGGTGTGGACTCGCCGACCATCGGCGTCCCGCAGTCGTTGCCGATCACGCCGGGCACCCCGCCCGGCGGCATCCCGTCGGCCGCCCGCACGACCGTGCACCTGGACAGCGGCAATCCGTCCACCGGCCCGCTGCGTGCCGTGGGTACCAGCGCGGCCGCCCCGAGCGCACTGCGCAGGCCGGGTCGCGGCCCCCGCCGGGCCAACCTGCAGATCAAGCGCTTCGACCCGTGGTCGGTGCTCAAGCTGTCGCTCGTGCTCGGTGTCGCACTGTTCTTCGTGTGGCTCGTCGCGGTCGGCATCCTGTACGCCGTCCTGGACGGCATGGGCGTGTGGGACAACCTGAACGGCATCTCCGACGAGCTGCTGCAGGGCTCCAACGAGACGGGCACCCCGCTCATCAGCGCGGGCCGCGTGTTCGGCGTCGCCGCCATCATCGGCGCCGTCAACATCGTGCTGTTCAGCGCCCTGTCCACAGTGGGCGCGTTCATCTACAACGTGTCGGCTGACCTGGCCGGAGGCCTGGAGGTCACCCTCGCCGAGCGAGAGTGATACCGGTTTGAGAGCCCCGAATCCGGTCCTGTAAAGTTCCACTCGCACCAGGGGCCTATAGCTCAGGCGGTTAGAGCACTTCGCTGATAACGAAGGGGTCGGAGGTTCAAGTCCTCCTAGGCCCACGGTACGGACTCTGGACGACTCAGCTCGGCAGCCAACTGCCTCGCCGGGTCGTCCGTTTCATTTGGGGGCCGAGCCCTCAAACCCCACGGTGCGGTCGGTTACTGACCCAGCGTGGTCGTGCTCCGGTCTCGGACATCGGGCTTGTCCGCCTTCCGGCTCCTCCCCTCCTCGGGTGAGGTGGTTGTGGCAGACTTGTGGGGCCCCGGCCGCGGGGATCGCAGGGGTCGTGGTTGGGCTAGATCTTGTTTTGCCGAAGGAGGCAACGAAAGTGAAGAAGCTTTTCGCTCTGGTGGCTGTCGCTGGCACCGTGCTCTTCGTGGTGCGCCGGAACAAGTCGGCCAAGGCGCAGAACGACCTCTGGCGCGAGGCCACCGCCCCCGCGGGCAAGAAGGCCTGAGCCACCTTTCAGTCTTA
This sequence comes from Actinophytocola algeriensis, assembly GCF_014203735.1. Lineage (GTDB taxonomy): Bacteria > Actinomycetota > Actinomycetes > Mycobacteriales > Pseudonocardiaceae > Actinophytocola > Actinophytocola algeriensis. The sequence continues at coordinate 460,384 of NZ_JACHJQ010000003.1, forward strand.
CGTGCGCGGGCCTCGGCCCGACGCACGTCCGGGGACGTAGCTCAATTGGCAGAGCACTGCCTTTGCAAGGCAGGGGTTAGGGGTTCGATTCCCCTCGTCTCCACGAAGACCACCTAGGGCAAGAGACCCTGGGTCAGCTGGGCTGTCCCTCTCCCGGCTGTGCCGTTCGCGTCAGCTCGCTTGTTCGAGGCGCTGTTCCACGTGGAACACAAGAGCGCCAGCGCCCACCATGTGCTGCGGCTTCTGAACCCTTCTCGTCTTTCCCGCGTGTCACTGGTTGTCAAACGGGGACGGGAGTCATGATGGTCGCGCAGGCACGGTGGGCGTTGTGGACGTTCGTCGCCGTCAACATCCTGATCGTCGAGGTGCTGTTCTTCACCGCGGGTGCGGGCAAGAACAGCGTGCTCACGGTCGCCAAGTTCTTCGGGTTGCACGCGGCGCTGCTGCTGCTCTTCCAACTGCTGCTCATCGCCAGGCTGCCGTGGCTCGACCGGCGCATCGGCATGGACCGGCTCACCGTGTGGCACCGCTGGGTCGGGTTCGGTCTCTTCTGGACGATCCTGACCCACGCGTTCATCGTCGTGCTCGGGTACGCCGTGCTCGACGACGCGACCATGGCCAGGACGTTCCTCGCACTGGCCGGGGTGCCCGCGTCGCTGCTCGGCATGTGCGCGGCCCTGCTCGTCGTCGTGACCGCGGCGGTGTCCCTGCGGCCGGTGCGTCGGCGGTTGCGGTACGAGACCTGGCACGCGCTGCACATGCTGGTCTACCTGGTGCTCGCGCTCGCCTTCGTCCACCAGCTGCTCGAGACGACCACGTTCACGTCGTCGGCGCTCGCCTTCGCCTACTGGTGGGTGCTGTGGATCTTCGCCGTCGGTGCGCTGCTGGCGGGGCGGGTCGTCCTGCCGCTGCTGCGCAACGCCCGGCACCAGTTCCGGGTCGAGGCGGTCGTGCCCGAGTCGGACAACGTGGTGTCCGTGTACGTCACCGGGCGGCAGCTCGACCGGCTCCCCGCGCGGGCCGGGCAGTTCTTCGTGTGGCGGTTCCCCGGACACCACTCGTGGTGGCGGGCCAACCCGTTCTCACTGTCGGCGGCGCCGCGCGGGCATTCGCTCCGGCTCACCGCCAAGGCCGTCGGCGACACCAGTGCCGGGCTGCGAAGCCTTCCGGTCGGCAGCAAGGTGTTCCTCGAAGGTCCCTACGGCGCGTTCACCTCGGCGCACCGGGCCTGTCGCGGCGTGCTGCTGATCGCCGGTGGTGTCGGCATCACGCCCATCCGCGCGCTCCTCGAGGACGTGACCGGGGACGTGGTCGTGCTGTACCGGGTGCGTGACGAGCGGGACGCGGTGCTGCTCGGTGAGGTGCGGTCGCTCGTCGCTTCGCGGGGCGGCAGGCTGCACCTGCTCACCGGCCGCACGGCTGACGGAGCCCGGCCGTTCACCCCGGACGGGCTCCGCACGCTGGTACCGGACGTGACCGGCCGCGACGTCTACGTCTGCGGGCCGACCGCCATGACCTCGGCCGTGCTCGCGAGCCTCAAGACGCTCGGGGTGCCGGAGCGGCAGGTGCACTCCGAACGTTTCGCGCTGGCGTAGCTCCCGGTCCCGATGGGCACGCTGTGCAATCAGTCGTGTGTCGTCAGTGACGCCTCGAACCGCGCACGGTAGGCCGCCGCCGACGGCAGCGACTCGAAACCGAACAACACCGTCGTCACCGGCACGTCCACCACCGCGCGCACCGCAGCCGCCGGGACCGGCCCCATGCCGCCGCACAGCTCGATCCGCGTCGCGCCTTCCTCGGCCAGCCTGGCAGCGAGCGCGGGCACCTCGTCGGTCGACGGCACCGCGATCACCGTGGTCGAGCCGAACCGCCAGCGGTGCTTCTCCTGGTCGGCCGCCGGGTCCTCGAACAGCACCACCGGCGACGGCGACGGGCCGACGTCCCCGGGGAAGCCCACCGGCACCCCTGGCGCCGCATCGACAAGGGCCGCGACGACGGCTGCGGCAGCGTCCAATCCCAGGCCGCCGTACAGCTCGACCAGGTCCCACTCGCTGGCCGCCGCGACCGCCGCACCCTCTTCCGCCGACGTCACCGGCACGATCGTCGTCGACGACAGGTCGTCCGCGTGGACGACGCGTTCCGCGGGTTCGGACACCAGCACCAGGAACAGGTTCCGGAACATCGCAACTCCCTTGGCATCGAACTGTTCAACACCAAGCTGGCACAGCCGATCCTCCGCGTGCACTGCTCCACCCGTTCGAGAACCGATGTGGTTGACTCCACGGCCTATGAAACGCGTCCTCCTGCTCGGTCCCCTGCTGCTGGTCGCACTCGCCGCGTGTGCTCAGGAAGAGACCGACGACCCGACCGTGGCCACGAACACCCCGCCCGCGTCGACGACGAGCGTCCCGCAGGCCGCGCTCCCGCCGGAACCGCAGCCGACCGCCGACGGGCCGTGCCCGTACCTGGACGAGGCCCTCGTCGAGGAGACCAACGGGCAGCGCGTGTCCAAGGTGCAGACCTCGGCCGACGAGCCGCCCGCGTGCTTCTTCTACCGCCCGGACGGCGGCGTGCAGCTGACCGTGCGCGTCTACACCGGGGAGGCGCCGGTCGCCCAGGCACTGGTGGACGCCTCGACACCGGTCGCGAGCTCGAACCCGGCGGAGCTGTCCGGTGGCTGGCAGGGCGGCGCTGAGGCGACCGAGTCCGGCGCCGTGTACGCGGTCGCCAAGGAAGCCACCGCGGTCGTCGTCTCCACCAACCAGGGGCAGACCATCAAGGCCAAGCAGATCGCGCAGGAGACGATCACCGCACTCGGCCTCTAGACACACCGAAGGGCCCGCCGGCACGTGACCGGCGGGCCCTTCGGCTGTCACCACTAGTTCTTCGCGGACGACTTCTGTGTCTGACCGTTCAGCTGCCCGTTGGCGGCAGCGTCCGGCTTCTGCGTCTCCGGCTCGGCCGGTGCGTCCCGACGCGGCTCCGGCACGGCTTCCTGCCGCTCCGCGGCCTTGCTCCTGACCACGTACGCGATGCCACCCGCGATGATCGCGAACAGCACCACCTTCGGCCACCGCCGCTTGGGCTTCGGCTCGTTGGCGAGCGCCTCCGCCGCACGCGACCGCAGCGCCTTCGCCTCGGTCTTGAACTGGGCCTTCAGCGCCTTGGCGTCCGCCTTCGCCTGCTTGGCCGACTTGCGGGCGCGCTTCGACGTCTTGCTCCTGGCGGCGTCCTTGCGTGCCTGCTTGGCGGCCTTGGCCAGGTCCTTGCGGGTCTGCTTGGCCGTCTTGCCGAGCTTCTTGCGTGCACGACGGGTGGTCTTCGCGACCTCCTGGCGTGCGACCTCGGCGCCTTCTGCGATTGCCTCCGCGACCTGGCGTGGCGCGAAGCCCCGTTCGGTCAGCTTGCGGTCGGCGGCCTGCGCGGCCCGGGACGTGGCCTCCGCACCGGCGACACCGGCACGTTTCGCGTTGTGGCGCGCCGAGCGCCAGCCGGAGCCGACGGCCTTGCCGACCGTCTCTCCGGCCCGGGTCATGGCCTTCGTATCGCTCATAGTCTGCTCCAGGGTGGCTTGTCGGACACCTACCATCCTGCCCCTTCCGGACCGATCCTGCTTGTGGATGGCACGATGGCCGGGTGGCAGACAGCAACGAGTCCCTTGTCGGGGTGAAGGTATCGGCAACCCTTCACACTTCGAAGGGCGATATCCGGATCAACCTTTTCCCTGATCACGCCCCCAAAACCGTGTCGAACTTCGTCGGCCTGGCGGAGGGCACCAAGGAGTACGCCCCCCGCAACGCCAAGGGCGAGACTTCCGGTCCGTTCTACGACGGCATGATCTTCCACCGTGTCATCGACGGCTTCATGATCCAGACCGGTGACCCGACCGGCACCGGCCGCGGTGGCCCCGGCTACGAGTTCCAGGACGAGTTCACCCCGGAGCTCCAGTTCAACAAGCCCTACCTGCTCGGCATGGCCAACCCCGGCCGCCGGGACGCGAACGGCTCGCAGTTCTTCATCACCGTGGGCCCGACGACGTGGCTGAACTTCAAGCACACGATCTTCGGTGAGGTCGCGGACCAGGAGTCGCGCAACGTCGTCGACACGATCGCGACGACGAAGACCGCGCCGCCGGCTGACAAGCCGATCGAGGACATCGTCGTGGAGCGGGTCAGCGTCGAACGTGAGGGCTGAGTGTCCGTCAACAGGCAGCAGGACCTGCCAGCCTGCGTGAGACATCCGGACCGGCCGACCGGGCTGCGCTGCGTGCGGTGCGAACGGCCGGCCTGTCCGGACTGCCTGCGTGAGGCGTCCGTCGGCTACCAGTGCGTCGACTGCGTGGCCGAGGGCAACAAGTCGGTCCGCCCCGCCAGGAACACCGGCGGTGCGCGGACCAGGAGCAGCGCGCGGTCGCTGGTCGTCGTGCCGGTGCTCATCGGGCTGAACGTGCTGATCTTCGCGATCACCGCGGTGCAGGCCGGGAGCATCACCCAGAACCAGCGGTCCGAGCTGTTCGTGCAGGGCACGCTGATCCCCAGCACGGTCGCGGCCGGCGACTTCTGGCGCCTGCTGACCTCCGGGTTCTTGCACTTCGGCAACTACGGTGGCTACGGGCCGGTCCACCTGGTCTTCAACATGTTCGCCCTGTACGTGATCGGGCGGGACCTCGAGGTGGCGCTGGGCAAGGTCCGGTTCCTGGTTGTCTACCTGCTCGCGCTGCTGGGCGGGTCGACGGCGGTCATGCTGTTCGGTGACCCGCTGGGCAGTGTGGCCGGTGCGTCCGGTGCGATCTACGGCCTGTTCGGCGGCATCGCCGTCGTGGTGTTCCGCGCGAAGCTGAACCCCACGCCGGTGTTGATGCTGCTGGGCGTCAACATCTTCCTGAGCGTCGCCCTGCCGGGCATCTCCCTGCTCGGCCACCTTGGCGGGCTCGTCGTCGGCGCGCTGGCGACGGCCGCGCTGGTGTACGCGCCGCGGCAGAACCTCGTCCGGTTCCAGACGATCGCGGTGGCGGCGATCGCCGTGCTGATCGTGGCCATGCTGGTGACGAGCGCGGCCACCATGGACATGAGCTGCGAGGTCACGTCGAGCGAGCTGTTGAGCTGCTTCCAGACCTAGGTCCGGAGTGCCAGCAGCTCCCCGACGACGTCCTCGGGGTCGGCGCCGAGATCCAGCCTGCCCAGCACCACCAGGGCGGGCGGCTCGGCGTTCTCGGCGTCGACCTCCACGGTGGCGGTGTCGCGGCCGAGGCGACGCGTGCGGACCAGCCGCACGTTCACCTCGGCCCACGTCCACTGCCGGGTGCCGGTCAGCCCGCGGATCGTGATCCCGTCCTGGTCGGCGGCCAGCCGGGGCCGGGCGACGGAGGTGTACACCCCCGCGAAGGCCAGGAGCAGCGCGACCGCCCCGAGCAACACCCGACCGGGTGGGTCATGGGTGAACGCCGCCACCGCTCCGGCCGTCACGGCCAGAGCCCAGGCCAGAACCACGACCGAGGGCTGCGGAGCCCACGTTTTCGCTGGTGGCGGGGCCACGGGCGACCTCACGTTCCGAATCTGCGAACGCGGCAACCGGAGTTATCCACAGCAGTTGTCCACACTGGGGATGACTTACACCCTTGTGGTTCAACTACGCTGGGCCATCCGGGTGTACCGCGGCCAACCGACGGTAGAGCGACGCGCGCTCAGCGCCACCGCATCGTCATCAGGAGCCCGCCGATCATCAGCGCGAAGCCGATCGCGAAGTTCCAGTTGCCGAGGTCGGCCATGAAGGGGATGCTCTCCCCTGCGATGTAGTTGACCACCAGCCACGCCAGGCCGAGCACCATCACGCCGAGCATCACCGCGACGTAGATCGGGTGGGACGGACCCGCGGATTTCACCTTCACCGGGGTACGGCGATCGGTGGGTGGCGTGTAGACCGCCTTCTTGCGGACCTTGGACTTGGGCATCGGAGTCCTCACTGGCGTGTAACTTTGGGCGCGACAGTGTCGTGCCTGAACCCCACGCGCGCCTCATGCGTAGGAACCGGCACGAACACCACTCTGCAACACGTTAACGTAGCCGAGGGCTCGGCGAACTAACAGGCGAACCAATAGGTCGGGGACCGAGAGGAGCGCGCGTGGGCACCGTGGAGCACATCGGTCGCGGCGCGGGTCGCATCTCAGGCGATCTGGGTGACCTGATCCCGTCTCCGCGACCCCGTGCGCGGCCGCCCGCGCCGTCGAAAGACCCGGTCCGCACCGCCGTGCGGACCTTCGGCGAGGTCCTGATCACGCTGGGCATCGTCGTGCTGCTGTTCGTGGTCTACGAGGTCTACTGGACCGACGTGATCTCCGCGGGCAAGCAGAAGGACGCGACGACCGCGCTCGACGACAAGTGGCAGCAGGAGCGTGAGGAGCACTTCACCGGCCTCGGCGAGGGCGACGGCTTCGCGAAGATGTACATCCCCGCGTTCGGCGCCGACTACCACTTCACGATCGTCGAGGGCACCACGGCGGCGAGCCTGGAGATCGGCCCCGGCCACTACACCCAGACCGCGTACCCGGGCCAGAGCGGCAACTTCGCGGTCGCCGGGCACCGGGTCGGCAAGGGCGCGCCGTTCAACGACATCAACCTCATCAACTCCTGCGACGCGATCGTCGTGGAGACGGCCGACAACTGGTTCGTCTACCGCGCGCTGCCGAAGGAGGAGGAGAAGGCGGGCTGGGCCGAGGGGCGGGGCTCTGAGGCGCAGTGCAAGGGCGTCTCGGTGCTCGGCGGCCCGTACGAGAACGTGATCGGGCAGCAGATCGTGCCGCCGACCGACGGCTCCGTCATCGCGCCGGTGCCGGGCTCGGACGTGGTGCCGAGCGCGGGCGAGCAGGCGGCGCTGATGACGCTCACGACGTGCCACCCCCGCTTCTCCGACAAGGAGCGCCTGATCGTGCACGCGGTGCTGGTCAAGCAGTGGCAGAAGGATCCGGGCAAGCAGGGCTGGACGCCGCCGGAGATGAAGGAGACCGCCTGATGTACGGGTGGATCTGGAACCACCTGCCGGGGCCCTTCGCCGTGCGGCTGGTGCTCGCGCTGGCACTGGTGGCCGGCGCGGTTTCGCTGCTGATGTTCGTGGTGTTCCCATGGGCGGAGCCGCTGCTGCCGTTCAACAACGTCACGACCGAGCAGTGAGCGCGCGGCCGCCGAGTCCGACCGCGAACACGGCGAGCCCCACCAGCACGGAGCCGAGCGGCAGCGTGGCCGCGAGCAGCAGGCAGCCCGCGAGCCCGATGACGTTGAGCGCCTTCGGCCACCGCCGGTCGGCGCCGGTCTGGGTGGCGGCCGACAGGTTGGCGATCGCGTAGTAGACCAGCACGCCGAACGACGAGAAGCCGATCACGGCGCGGAGATCGGTCGTCAGCACCAGGACGCACACGAGCACGCCGACGACCAGTTCGGCCCGGTGCGGCACGGCGAAGCGCGGGTGCACTGCCGCGAGCCAGTGGGGCAGGTCGCGCTCACGAGCCATGGCGAGCGTGGTGCGCCCGACACCCGCGATCAACGCGAGCAGTGCACCGAGACTGGCCGCCGCGGCGCCCACCGTGACCACGGCGGTCCACTGTGGAACGGCCGCGGCGAGCGGGGCGTCCTCCTGCGCGATCCGTTGCGCCCCAAGGGTGTGCAGGAGGGTGAGACCGACCGCGAGGTAGACGAGCAAGGCGCCCGCGAGCGCGGCGAGGATCGCGCGGGGGATGGTCTTCCTCGGCTCACGCACCTCCTCGCCGAGTGTCGCGATGCGCGCGTACCCGGCGAACGCGAAGAAGAGCAAACCGGCCGCCTGCAACACATCCAGCGGCCCGGGCGGGTCCGCCGCGGGCCCGGTGGCTCGCGGTCCATCCACAAGCGACAGTGCGATCACGCCGCACAGAACCACAAGCACGACGACGAGCAGCACTTTGGTGACGAGAGCGGTACGCGTGATCCCGCGGAGGTTCACCACGACGAGCAGCACGACAGCGGCGACCGCCACCGGCTTGGCCGCTCCCGGCGCGACATACGTCGCGAACGTGAGCGCCATGGCCGCACAGCTGGCGGTCTTCCCGACGACGAAGCCCCACCCGGCGGTGAACCCCCACCAGGGCCCGAGCCGCTCCCGGCCGTAGACGTAGGTGCCTCCGGAGGACGGGTAGGCGGCCGCGAGCTGAGCCGAGGCCACCGCGTTGCAGTAGGCGACGAACCCGGCGATGAGGATCGCCGCGGGCAACCAGCCCCCGGCACTGGCCGCGGCGGGGGTGAACACGGCGAACACCCCGGCGCCGAGCATGGACCCGAGCCCGATGGCGGTCGCGTCGAGCGTGCCGAGGCGACGGGCCAGGTCGGTCATGGAGGGCTCCCGGGGCAGTATCGTCTGGGGTATGCGCGTGCTGGTGGTCGACAACTACGACAGCTTCGTCTACAACCTGGTCCAGTATCTGGCCCAGCTGGGAACGGAGTGTGTCGTCCTGCGCAACGACGCTCCCGAGCTGGTGTCGTCGGTGGTCGACGACGTGGACGCCGTGTTGCTGAGCCCAGGACCCAGCACGCCGGAGCGCGCCGGGGCGAGCATCGATGTCGTGCGCTGGTGCGCCGCCGCGGGCCGGCCGTTGCTGGGGGTGTGCCTCGGTCACCAGGCGATCGGGGTCGCCTACGGCGGGACGGTCGACCGGGCGCCGGAGCTGTTGCACGGCAAGACGAGCCGGGTGCAGCACAAGGGCGTCGGCGTGCTGGCCGGGCTGCCGGATCCGTTCACGGCCACCCGGTACCACTCGTTGACCGTGCTGCCCGAAACGGTGCCCGCCGAGTTCGAGGTGACCGGGGAGACGGATTCCGGGGTGGTGATGGCCATGCGGCACCGGTCGCTGCCCATCGAGGGCGTGCAGTTCCATCCCGAGTCCGTGTTGACCGAGGGCGGGCACCGGATGCTGGCCAACTGGCTTCGGATCGCCGGGTTCGAGGTGCGCGAGGAGCGGGTGCGGGAACTGGAGAACGCCATGCGAAACCTGGCTGAGGCCGCTCGCGCGTAGTCACTCCGAGCGCGGCACCTGCGGCGACCCGCCATGCACGGCGGCGCTCGCCAGCGTCTGACCGATCGCCGGTGCGTGCTTGAACAGGTGCGCGCCCCAGACCACCGTCACCGGGCCCGTGGTCGAGACGTGGACGCCGTCCCTCAGGACGGTCGGGGTGTCGCAGTAGACCTCTTCGACGATCTCGTCGTCGACGCCTACCAGCGTGTCGTGGATGTAGGTCAGCGCGAGCTCGCGGGAGTGGTCGATCACCTCGGCGCGGCCGCGTTCCCAGAACTCCAGCTCTGTCGGCAGGTGCAGCCCCACCGTCCACAGGCCAGGGCCCGCCATGTGCTGGTAGCTCGTCACGCCGTCGCGCCAGGACTGGGTGTCGTCGATCCAGCACGGGGGTGTCACGTCCGGGTCCTTCAGCCGGAACGTGAACCGCACGTGGTGGGACAGCTGGCTCGGCAGGTACAGGTCCACCTGTGCCGCCAGGTCGACCGAGCCGCGGCCCGCCGCCACGACCACGTGGTCGACCTCGTGCACACCGTTCGAACCGTGCAGCTCCACCCAGTCCTCGTGGGGTTCTATGCGGTGGATGTGTTCCCGGCGGATGCGGTTGCCGATCGCGGCACGGAGGAACCTGCCGGTCGCCGGGGCGTCGATCACGCCGCCCGCCGGGTCGATCAGTGCCGGGCCCGGCAGTGCCTCCACCGGCAGGCCCAGTTCGGCCGTGTCCAGGTCGTCCTCGTCGACGAAGGTGTGGTCGGCGCCCGCGTCTTCCATCGCGTCGGCCCATTCCTCGGCGATCGGGCCGGTCACGACCACGGTCTGCTGGCCAAGCAGGCGGTTGCCCGCCCGGTGCGTCCAGTCCGCCCACAGACCCGCGGCCGCCGCCGCGTACGCGACCAGGCCCGGGTCGCCGTGGGCCAGGCGGAAGATCCGGGAGCTGCCCGCCGACCTGGCGGCCATCGGGGCACCCGTCTCGTACACGACCACCTCGGAGCCGTGCCGCAGGAGCGCGTACGCCGTCGACAGGCCGACTACGCCAGCCCCGACGACGGCGGTACGCATCTGCATGAGCCGGTCAGCGTCCTCCGCCGATTCCTGGCTTGCCGACGATGATGCCCACGTCCTGGTCCTTGTCGATCTGCGAGCCCGCGCCCTGTTCCTGATCGAGGATCCGGTCGAACTCGGCCGGGTTCTGGGTGTCGGTCTCCTCGGTGTCGAAGCTGCCGGTCCAGCCCTGCTGCCGCAGAAGCTGTTCCGCGTCCTGCTCCGTCAACCCGATCAGGCTCGGCATCGAGATCTTGTCGTTCTGCTGGTCACCCTTCGACACGACCAGCGTGATCTCGGTGCCCGGCTCGTGCTCGCCGCCCTTCGGGTTCTGGTCGATCACCTGGTTGGCGGGCTTGTCGGACGACTGCTCCTCGCGCTTCACGGTGAACCCGAGGCTCTCGAGGTTGCCCTTGGCGGTTTCGAAGTCCTGGCCGATCAGGTTCGGGACCGAGGACTGCTCCTTGGCCTTGCCGATCGTGATCTTGACGGGCGCGTTCTGCGCGGCCTGGGTGCCGCTCGGCGGGTCCTGTGCGACGACCTTGCCGACCAGCGACTCGTCGTCGACCTCTTCCTCGGTGGTCGTCGGGTCGAGGGTCAGGCCGGCCTTCTCCAGCTCGGCGCGGGCCTCGTCCGGCGTCTTGCCGCTCAGCTCCGGGACCGTCTTCTTCGGCGCCTCCCGGCCGACGCGCAGCACGACCACCGACGACTTGCTCACCTTCGTGCCCGGCGCGGGGTTGGTCTCCACCACCTTGCCGATGGAGTCCGGCCCGCACTGGCCCGGTTCGCTCGTCGGCGTCGGCTGGCAGAAGACCTCGTCGATCCGCACCTCGAAGCCGCGGCCCTGGAGCTCCTCGCGGGCGTCGATCTCCGTCTGGCTGACCACGTCCGGCACCGTCACCTGCTCGGACGCCGGCTCGTCGCCGAACGCCGTGCTCATCAGCCAGATCAGCACCGCGATCAACGCCACGCCGAGCACGGTGAGGAGCGCGATCAGCCAGCCCTTGCGGCGCTTGCGCCTGCGCTCCTCCTCGTCGTCCTCGTACGGGTCGTAGTCGTCGGGGTCCTCGGCGAGCGCCGCGGGCCGGTGCCTGCCGCGCTGCGGCGGCATCGCGGTGGTCCTGCCCTGCGACAGGATCGTGGTGCGGTCCTCGTCGGTCATCACCATCGGTGCGAGCGGTCGCTGTCCGGACAGCACGCGGACCAGGTCGGTGCGCATCTCGGCGGCCGACTGGTAGCGGTTCGGCGCGCCCTTCGCCATCGCCTTCAGCACGATCGCGTCCAGCGCCGGGTTGACCCTCGGGTTCAGCGCCGACGGCGGCTTCGGGTCCTCCCGCACGTGCTGGTAGGCGACCGCGACCGGCGAGTCACCGGTGAACGGCGGCTCACCCGTGAGCAGCTCGAACAGCACGCAGCCCGCCGCGTACACGTCGCTTCGCGCGTCGACCTGCTCGCCGCGGGCCTGCTCGGGGGACAGGTACTGGGCGGTGCCTATCACGGCGGCCGTCTGCGTGACCGCGGCCTGGCCGTCGTGGATGGCGCGGGCGATGCCGAAGTCCATCACCTTGACCGCACCGGTCTTGGTGATCATGACGTTGGCCGGCTTGACGTCGCGGTGGATGATGCCGTGGCGGTGTGAGAAGTCCAGTGCGGCGGAGACGTCGGCCATGATCTCCATGGCGCGCTGACCGGGGAGGGGGCCCTCGGTCTTCACGATGTCGCGCAGCGTCCGCCCGTCCACGTACTCCATGACGATGTACGGGAGGGGGCCGTGCTCGGTCCTGGTCTCGCCCGTGTCGTACACGGCCACGATCGCCGGGTGGTTCAGGGCGGCCGCGTTCTGGGCCTCGCGCCGGAACCGCTCCTGGAACTGCGGGTCGCGAGCGAGGTCCTGACGCAGCACCTTCACCGCGACATCACGCCCGAGACGGACGTCGCGACCCTTGTGCACCTCGGACATGCCGCCGTAACCGAGCGTGTCGCCCAGTTCGTAGCGGTTCGAGAGCAGTCTCGGTGTGGTCATCGGTCTTTCGTCTCGATCCTCGTCGGGTGTGCGCCGCTCGCGCCCATGATGCCTGTCCGGTTCCGGTGAACGCCGTGAGTCATCGCGGCGGTTCCTCATCTTCCTCGCAGCGCACTGATACTTCGGTCTCCACCGGCATCCGCCCTTCCGGCGCGACCTCGGTCACCGTGCACCGGCTCATGTCGTCTGGCGGTTCCCCGAACTGGTTCGTCACCGTCGGGACCAAGCCGGCTTTCTCCAGGGTGTCGGAGGCGAAGGCGGCCGTGCGGCCGACGAACAAACCCTCGTCGACCTCCACGTACTTGTTCTTCGTCGGGATGCCGGTCATCGGCGGGTTGCCTGGTGCCTCTTCGCCGCTGTCCTCGTCTTCGTTGACAGGATTCTCGTCGTTGCCCGCCGGCGCCGAGGTGCTCTCCGGCGTCGATCTGCCGTCGGTGTCCCGGTCGGCGCCGAGCAACGATGCCACGCCGAGCACGGCGAGCACCAGAAGTACCACACCGAGGACGATGAGCAGAGCCCAGAGTCCGACCTTCCCGCGCCGCGGCGGCCGCGGAGGGGGCCCCATGGGGAAGGACCCCGTGCCCGCCGTCGCGTGCGGCGCGCTGGGCGGCCCGATCGGAAGCATGCTGGGGTTGCTGGCACCCGGGGCGCCCACGTACTGCGCGACCCGGCCCGACGGCGCGGGCAGCGGGTGCCCGGCACGCACCGCGGCCACCGCGGCCGCGAACTCGCCACCGCTCGCGTACCGCTGCGCCGGGTCCTTCACCAGTGTTGCCTCGATCACCGCGCGGGCGTACATCGGCACGTCGGGCGGCAGCGGCGGCGGTGCGTCGCGGATGTGCATCATCGCGACCGTCACCGCGTTCTCCGACAGGAACGGCCGGTGCCCGGCGAGGCACTCGTAGCCGACCACCGCGAGCGAGTACACGTCGCTGGCCGGCGAGGCCTCGTGCCCCAAGGCCTGCTCCGGCGCGATGTAGTGGGCGGTGCCCATGACCATGCCCGACCGGGTCACCGGTGCCGCGTCGGCGGCCTTCGCGATGCCGAAGTCGGTCAGCTTCACCACGATGCGGCCGTCCGCGCCGGGGGTGACCATGATGTTGCCCGGCTTCACGTCCCGGTGGACGTAACCACGTTCGTGCGCGGCCTGCAGCGCGTTGCCGGCCTGCTCCAGGATTTCGAGCGTGTACTCCGCGGACAGCCGCCGGTCCTTGGCGAGGATCGCCGCGAGCGGGTCGCCCTCGACCAGTTCCATCACCAGGTACGCGGTGTCCTTGGGGCCGTCGACGATCGCCGCGGTCTCGCCGTAGTCGTGGACCGCGGCGATGCCGGGGTGGTTCAGCGACGCGGTCGTGCGGGCCTCGGTGCGGAAGCGGTGCAGGAACTCGGCGTCGCCGCACAGCTCCGGCTTGAGCACCTTGATGGCGACGGCCCGGTCGAGCCGCGTGTCCGCCGCTTCCCAGACCTCGCCCATGCCGCCGACGGCGATGCGGTTCGCGAGCCGGTAGCGGTCGGCCAGGAGCTGCCCTGACGTCAGCATGCTCAGCTCCCCCCGACCAGCGCTTCGATCGTCGCCCGCCCGACCGCCGCGGACAGCTTGCCGCCGGTCGCGGCGACGTCCTTGCTTTCTACCACCACGGCGACGGCGATCTGGGGGTTATCGGCAGGTGCGAACGCCACGTACCACGCGAACGGCGGGGCGTTCTTCGGGTCGACGCCGGTCTCGGCGGTGCCGGTCTTCGACGCGATGGTCAGGTCGTCGCGCTTGCCGCCACCGCCGGTGTTCTCCTCCGACTTGACCATCATGTCGCGCAGCTCGGCCGCGTCGTCGCTGGACATGGCCTCGCCGAGGGACTCCTCGTCGTAGCCGGAGATCTCGTCGAGGTCCGGCGCGAGGATCCGCTGCACGAGTTGCGGTCGCATCCGCTCGCCGCCGTTGGCGATGGACGCCGCGATCGACGCGTTCTCCAGCGCGGTCATGCGGACGTCCTTCTGACCGATGCCGGACTGGAACAGCGCCGCCCGGTCGGAGATCACCATGCACTGGTCGTCGGCGCGCGGTCCGATGCAGGAGGGCACCACCGACATCGGGATCCGCAGGTCGGTCTCACCGATGCCGAACTTCGCCGCCTGGTCCCGCAGCTTGTCCTCACCGAGCTCGTCGGCCAGCTGCGCGAACGCCGTGTTGCACGAGTTCTGCAGCGCGGACTCCAGCGAGCCGGTACCGCAGGTGCTGCGGCTGTAGTTCGCGAGACAGGTGTTCTCGTCGGTGTCGCAGTTCGTGTCGCCGTTGATCACGTTGATGCCAGCGGCGGTCGTGACCCGGCTGTCCTTGTTCTTGCCGTCCGCGAGCCCGGCGGCGGCGGTGACCAGCTTGAACGTCGAACCCGGCGCGTAGTTCTCCGAGATCGCGCGGTTCAGCATCGGCTTCTCGTCGGTCTGGTAGCTGTTCCAGGCCTGTTGCTGCTGCTCACCGTCCTGGCTCGCGAGACCGCTCGGGTCGTAGGACGGCGTGGACACCATCGCGAGGATCTGGCCGTCGTCCGGCTTGATCGCCACCACGGCGCCGGTGAAGCCGTTGGCCATCATCGCGTCGTAGGCGGCCTTCTGCACCTTCGAGTTGACCGTGGTGACGATGTTGCCGCCACGCGGGTCGCGGCCGGTGATCAGGTCGGACAGCCGCCGCACGAACAGCCGGTCGTCGGAGCCGTTGAGGATCTCGTCCTCCGCGCTCTCCAGCCCGGTCGAGCCGTAGCGCACCGAGTAGAAGCCGGTGACCGGCGCGTACAGCGGGCCGTCGAGGTAGGTCCGCTGGTACTGCAGGCGCCCGCTGGTCGACTTGACGTTGGCGATGATCTGGTCGTCGGAGGTGAGGATCTTGCCGCGCTGCCGCGCGTACTCCTCGAGCAGGACCCGCTGGTTGCGCGAGTCGGTGCGGTAGTCGTCGGCCTTCACGATCTGGATGTACGTGGCGTTGGCCAGCAGCAGCACGATCATCGCGAGCATGGCGAGGCCGACACGGCGCAGCGGGGTGTTCATTGGGGCCGCTCCACCATGACGGTATGTGCCTCCGCGATCGGCGCCTGGTTCACCGGCTTGGGCTTCTGCCCGGTCTGCGGCCGCCGGGCCGCGTCCGAGATCCGCAGCAGCAACGCGACCAGGACGTAGTTGGCGAGCAGCGACGAGCCACCCGCGGACAGGAACGGCGCGGTGATACCCGTGAGCGGGATCAGTTTGGTGACCCCGCCGACGACCACGAAGACCTGCATGATGAGCGCGAACGACAGCCCGCCGCCGAGCAGCTTGCCGAACGTGTCGCGCACGGCCACCGCGCTGCGCATGCCGCGCATCGCCAGCAGCATGTAGACCAGCAGCAACGCGGCGAGCCCGATGAACCCGAGCTCCTCGCCGATGGCCGCCGTGATGAAGTCGCTGTTCGCGAACGGCACGATGTCCGGCCGTCCCGCGCCGAGACCGGTGCCCGCGATCCCACCGGTGCCGAGCCCGAACAGCGCCTGCACGATCTGGTAGCCGCGGCCGTTCGGGTCGGCGAACGGGTCGAGCCAGGTCTCGACACGCACCTGCACGTGGCCGAACAGCTGGTAGGCGAGCAGGCAGCCGAGCGCGAACAGCGAGAGCCCGACACCGATCCAGATGGCCCGCTCGGTCGCCACGTACAACATCACGAGCACGGTGCCGAAGAACAGCAGCGACGTGCCCAGGTCCTTCTCGGCGACGAGGACCATCACCGAGACGCCCCAGCAGAACAGGATCGGCCCGAGGTCACGCGCACGCGGCAGGTCGACGCCGAGCACCCGCCTGCCCGCGGCGATGAACAGGTCACGCTTGGACACGAGGAACGCGGCGAAGAAGATCAGCAGCAGGATCTTCGCGAACTCACCGGGCTGGATCGACAGGATGCCGAGGCGCAGCCAGATCTTCGCACCGTTGATCGTCGGCGCGATCACGCTCGGCAGCACCGCGGGCAGCGCCAGCAGGAACAGCCCGACCAGACCGAACGTGTAGCCGTAGCGGGTGAGCGTGCGGTGGTCCTTGATCACGTAGAGCACCGCGAGGAACATCGCCACCGCGATCGCGGTCCACAGGATCTGCTTCGGGACCGCGTTCTCCCACTCGGACTCCGTCTGCAGCGCCGCCTCGGCCTTGGCCAGGTCGATCCGGTAGATCATGACCAGACCGATGCCGTTGAGCAGCGCGACGCACGGCAGGATCAGCGGGTCGGCGTAGGGCGCCCACTTGCGGACCGCGACGTGCGCGACGCCGAACAGGGCGAGGTAGGCGAGGCCGTACCAGACGATGCGCAACGTCAGCGACTCGTTCTGGTTGGCCTCGACGAGCATCAGCGCGGCCGTCACCAGCCCTGCCGCGAACGCCAGCATGGACAGCTCGGTGCCGCGCCGGGTCGGAGCGGTCGTGCCTTGCGCGTCGCCGGACTGCCCCGCCAGCAACCCCGCCGAGCCCGGCTGTGTCATCAGCCGCCGCCCTCACGGGGTTCGCGGCAGTTCACGCCCGGCTTGGCTTCGACCCTGGTGTCGGAGGCCTGGCCCCCGGTGGTCGTCGTGGGGGCCGCGCCCGAGGTCTGACCGGGCTGCGTCGTCGGCTGGCCGGGTGTCGGCGTGCCGGACGGCTGGCCAGCGTTGCGCTCCTGCTCCTTCATCAGCGTGTCGCACGGCGGCAGCGGGTACTTCGTGCGCAGGTCGCGGATGAACTGGCGGGCGTCGGGGACGTTGTCGAAACTCTCGGTGCCCTCGCGAACCGTGTCGCGGCCGAGCTCTTTGAGGTCGTCGACGAAGAACTTGTCGCAGGTCGGCACCGCCGGGTCGCACGATCCCTGCACCTGGCGGTTCAGGGAGATGCCGAAGATGCTGCCCCGCACCCCCTGGAAGATCGCGATCTCGCCGTCGTCCGCCTCACCGACGAAGTACTGCTTGTTCACCACGACCCACGTGGCCACACCACCGCCCGCGAGCAGCAATAACACCACGAAGACGAGTGCGAACACGCGAAAACGTCTGCGGCGCTTGGCTTTCGGGTCCGGCGGCGGTGGCGGGGGCGCCACCGGCTTCGGGATCTCACGGGGACCGGTGATCGCACTGGCCCGCGCCGCTGGTGAGTCCGCGGGCTGGCCCTGGTCCTGGCCGTTGCCCGCGGCGCCGCCCACGATCGGGGCGTCCTCACCGAAGTCGATGTCGACGACGTCCGCGACGATCACCGTCACGTTGTCCGGTCCGCCGCCCTTCAGCGCGAGCTCGATCATCCGGTCCGCGCACGCCTGCGCGTCCGGGATCTTGATCGTGTCGGCGAGGGTCTCGTGGCTGACCACACCGGAAAGGCCGTCGGAGCACAGCAGGTAGCGGTCTCCCGGCCGTGCCTCCCTGATCGTCAGGTTCGGCTCGACCTCGTGGCCGGTCAACGCCTTCAGCAGCAACGAACGCTGCGGGTGGGTCGCCGCCTCGTCCTCGGTGATGCGGCCCTCGTCGATCAGCGACTGGACGAACGTGTCGTCGTGCGTGATCTGCGCGAACTGGCCGTTGCGCTGGAGGTAGGCGCGCGAGTCGCCGATGTGGACGAGGCCGATCCGGCTGCCTGCGAACAGGATCGCGGTCAGCGTCGTGCCCATGCCGTCCAGCTCTGGGTCGCTGGCCACGAGTTCTGCGATGGCGCCGTTGCCGGCGTTGGTCGCCTCCCGGAGCTTGCCGAGGAGGTCCTCACCTGGCTCGTCGTCGTCGAGGGGGGCCAGCGCGGCGATGACGACCTTGCTGGCCACCTCACCTGCCGCGTGTCCGCCCATCCCGTCGGCGAGAGAGAGCAGGCGAGGGCCCGCGTACACGGAGTCCTGGTTGTTCGAACGCACCAGGCCCCTGTCGCTGCGGGCCGCGTAGCGAAGGACGAGGGTCATGACCGTAGCTCGATCACCGTCTTGCCGATTCGGATCGGGGCCCCGAGGGGCACCCGGAGGGGTGCCGTGACCTTAGCCCGGTCCAGGTAAGTGCCGTTCGTCGAGCCCAGATCTTCCACGTACCAGTCCGTTCCGCGCAACGAGATCCGCGCATGGCGGGTCGACGCGTAGTCGTCGTCCAGCACCAGCGTCGAGTCATCCGCGCGGCCGATCATGATCGGCCTGCCGTCCAGGGAGATGCGCGTGCCCGCGAGCGCCCCGTGCGTCACCACAAGCTGGCGGGGCGCTTTCCCCCTGGTCTTATTTGCCGCCGAACGGCGGAAACCGGGGACAGCTACCCGGATGCCGGCAGCTGCGTACAGGTCGGAACGAACCACCCGTAACGCGGCCAGCACGAACAACCAGAGCAGGGCGAGAAACCCTGCTCTGGTCAGCTGCACAACCAGCTCTGGCACCTGTAGCGAACGCTCCCGCCTTGAGGGGATAGGTGAGACCGCCCGGTCTAGACCGTGTCAGCCCTGAGTACGGAACACCAACGACGAGTGACCGATGCGGATCACATCACCGTCGGCCAGCTGCCAGGTCTGCACCGGGGTGCCGTTCACCGTAGTGCCATTGGTCGAACCGAGGTCCGCCAGAGTCGCCGACTGGCCGTCCCACGTGATTTCCAGGTGCCGCCGGGAGACCCCGGTGTCCGGCAGCCGGAAGTCCGCGTCCTGGCCACGGCCCACGACGTTGCCGCCCTGCTTCAGCGAGTAGGTGCGGTTCGAACCGTCGTCGAGCTGCAGGCTGGCGTTCAGCTGGCGCGGGCCGGTCTGCACAGCGGGGGGCGCGTAACCCTGCTGTGCGTACGGGTCGCCGCCGCCCTGGCCGTAGCCCTGCTGGCCGTAACCCTGCTGTTGGCCGTAGCCCTGGTCGTAGCCCTGCTGCTGCTGGCCGTAACCCTGGTCGTAGCCCTGCTGGCCGTAGCCCTGCTGCTGTTGGCCGTAGCCCTGGTCGTAGCCCTGCTGCTGCTGGCCGTAACCCTGGTCGTAACCCTGCTGGCCGTAGCCCTGCTGCTGTTGGCCGTAACCCTGGTCGTAGCCCTGCTGTTGGCCATAGCCCTGGTCGTAGCCCTGCTGTTGCTGGCCGTAACCCTGGTCGTAGCCCTGCTGCTGCCCGTAGCCCTGGCCTTGCTGGCCATAGCCGTACTGCTGTCCGTAAGGATCGCCCTCGGGCGGTTGGCCGTAGCCGGGAGGCTGGCTCATGGATCGGTCTCCTGCGTTGCGGGGTTGTGCCGACCGTGCGTCCCCAGGTGCCCTGGCCGGAGCCTTGACATCCGGGTCGACAGTCGAGCGTATTCGGAACTGTCCGGTGTGCAGCGCGTCGGAGCGCTCCAGGGAGACTACGACGTCACCGTATGTGTCCCACTGCTGCTCCGCGAGATACTCCTCGACACAGTCCGCGAGCAGCGCGGTGGTGCGGTCGGCCTCCCCGGCGAAGTTGCCGAAGTCCTGCTCGCCCAGTTGCACTATGTAGTGGTTGGGCGCCAGGAGCCGGCCGCCAGCCAGCTCACGGAGGTTGACCTCACCTTCACGCAGCAGCGCCTGTGCCAGCTCCTGGGGCACCACACTGCCACCGAACACACGCGCGAAGGTGTTCCCCACGGCGTTCTCCAACTTGCGGTTCAACCGCTGCCCGAGGCCCATGGGTCCCTCCTTCCGTCGTGTGCTCCTCGTTCGATCGTATCTGGGTCCGGGCCCAAGGACAGGGCGATGTGCAAACCCGATTGCGGACCCTGTAGGCTTCGGCGCACACCACTCGGGGCGAGTGGCGGAATGGCAGACGCGCACGGTTCAGGTCCGTGTGTCCGAAAGGACGTGAGGGTTCAACTCCCTCCTCGCCCACGACCGACGGCCGACGTATGCCTGCGGAGAGCGCAGGCCTTGTCGGTCGTTTTTATTTTGGGGGGCCGAGCCCCCCATGCCCCCCACGGTGCGGGTGGGTCCTGACCCAGCGTGGTGGGGTTGCGTTCGTCACGTTGATGTTGGCCTGTTCCTGTCGGGTTCTGTTGCGGTTCGCAAGCGGTGTCGTTCGGCGGCCGTTCGGTTGGTTGACCACGCAATCTCCTTGCCTGGTTCCTCTCTCCATGGTGAGTGTGCCTCGTTTTGTCTCGCTCCGCCTCGCTCCGCCTCGCTCCGCTCGGCGTTGCCTCGCGTCGTCCGGCCCCGCTGGCCTGACCCGGCTCGTCCCGCCTGACTCGGTTCGGCCCGCCCGGTTCGGCGGCCCCGCTCGCCTCGCCACCGCTCGGCATGGCCCCGCTCGGCCCGCCCGCCCGCCCGGGCCTCGCGGGGCTCGGCGCGGGTGTTCGCGGGCTCGGCGCCTCGTCTTGGTCGTCTTCCTTGGGGCCGCGGGCCAGTTTGCGGTCGTGTTCTCCTTCTTCGTTTGCGGTCATTTCTATCTGGGTTTCCCGGGTCGGTGTCTCCGTGTGTTCGTGGTCGAGGCGATGGGGTGTTCTCGCTGGTGGTCTGGACCTTTGCCGGGTTTGCTTCGCATTTGTGAGTGCGGGGTTTGTCGATCGTTTCCGGGGGTGCGTTCGATTTCGCCGGTGGCGGGATCTTTCGGTTTTTCTTGCGCTGTCCCGCGTTTCGCAGACGGGCGTGTGTCGGGTGTGGACGGGGAGGGCCTGTTGATCTTCTTGCTGGTGAGGGGTGGCATGTGCAAATTGCTGGCCGCAACTTTGGGTGTTGCCCTCTGTTCAACCGCCCGGCCTATGACTCACCCAGACGGCGGCACCGTCGGGCAGAAGTCCTAATGCCGGTCGTCGACCGGTCACCGACCGCTCAGCGCCGCCGGTCGCAGGGGGGTCGTTTCCGTCTGCGGTTGGTGGGGGCGGGGGAGGTAGGACAGTGAGGTAACCAAAAACGCCGCGCTTGGCAGGGGATGGCGAGCCGACGGCACGGCGGTAGTGGAGAGGGCTGGGTTCGTGACGGGCATACCAGGACGCACGGCGGTTTCGGACAACCTGACGGCGGTGCCATCGCCGCTCGTCCCCCCCGTCGAGCTTCCCGCCAAGGCGGACGAGCTGGCGGCTGCCGCGGCTCGTGACCTCGGGTGGCAGGGCATCGTCCTCCCCGAGATGAAGTTGCTCGGTCGGCGCATTTCCCTCGTCGCGCAGCTGATGCCCGACGCACACGCCGAACGCATCTGCCTGGGCCAGGCGCCCGAGGTGGATCGCGCCACCGTCGCCACCTGGGTGTGGCCGGAGTTCAACGGGCGCGTGCCCGCACCTGCCGTGCGGATCGTCGGCGCCATCGCCGTCGCCCGCCACTGGCGGACCGGGCTCATCAACGCCGTGCCGTTCCTGCGGTACTGCGACGCCGCGATGGTGCTGCCGATGTCGGTCGTCATCACGAACGACTACCTCGTCAACTGCCTGCCGCGGGCTCGCGCCTACGGCGTGGCCATCGCCTCCGCCTCGCCGGGGCCCGAGGTCCGCATGGACCTCCCCGGCCGCGCGGACCGCGTGCCCGCCGACGTCGACGGCACCCACCGCTGGCTCGGTGAGCTGGCCTACGAGCAGATCCTCGCCGCCGCGTGAGGGTTGTCATCGCGGGCGGTCACGGACAGATCGCCCTCCGGTTGACCGCGCTGCTCGCTCGACGCGGCGACACCGCCGTGGGCATCGTCCGGAACCCCGATCACGTCGCTGACGTGCGGGAAGCCGGTGGCGACGCGGTCGTCCTGGACCTCGAGCAGGCAACCGTCGACGAGGTGGCCACCGCGCTCACGGGGGCCGACGCCGTCGTCTTCGCCGCCGGTGCGGGCCCGGGTAGTGGCGTCGCCCGCAAGGACACCGTCGACCGGGCCGCGTCCGTGCTGTTCGCCGACGCGGCAGAAGCGGCTCAGGTGCGGCGCTTCCTGCAGGTCAGCGCGATGGGGCTGGACCGGGCCGACGACCCGTCGCTGGACGAGGTCTTCGCCGTCTACCTGCGGGCCAAGGACGCCGCCGACCGGGACGTCATGGCCCGCGACGGGCTCGACTGGACCATCCTGCGGCCGGGTCGTCTCACCAACGACCCCGCGGTCGGCACCGTGACGCTCGCCGAGAGCGTCCCGCCCGGTGCCGTGACCAGGAGCGACGTGGCCGCCGTGCTCGTCGCCCTCCTCGACCGGCCGGACACCGCGAACCGCGTGTACGAGCTGGTCGGCGGCGACACCCCGATCGATGACGCGCTAGGCGCCTAGCACCCGCTTCAGGTACGGGTTCAGGAACTTGCCCTCCGGGTCCAGCTCCGCCCGCAGCCGGGTGAAGTCGTCGAACCTCGGGTAGCGGGCATGCAGGTCGTCCGCGCCCAGCGTGTGCATCTTCCCCCAGTGCGGCCGCCCGCCGACCGCGCCCGCGACCTTCTCGAACAGGTCGAAGTACGCCCGGTACGGCATGCCGGTGAACTGGTGCACCGCGATGTACGCCGAGTCCCGCTCGTAGGCGGTCGACAGCCAGATGTCGTCCGCCGCCGCCACCCGGATCTCCACCGGGAACATCACCGGATCCGCCAGCTCCGGCACCCGCTTCCGCAGCTCACCGAGCACCTCGGGCAGCGCGGCCCGGGGCACCGCGTACTCCGACTCCACGAACCGCACGTCCCGGTTCGTCACGAACACCTTGTGCGACACGTCGGAATACGCCCGCGCTGACAGCACGGCCGACGACAAACGGTTGAGCGGTCGCACGAGTGGACGAACGGCCCTCCCCACACGACAAACGGCGCCGAACAGGGTGTTTTCCATGAACCGGTACTCGACGAACTGCCGTGCCGGGGACAGCGGTTCCGGCGTCGACCCGGCCGGGAGCCGGTTGTTTCGCTTGGTCAGCGCGTTGCGGCCGTAGGGGAACCAGTAGAACTCGAAGTGGTCGTTCTCCGCACAGTTCTCGTCCAGTCCCGCGAGCACGTCGTCGAGGGGCTCCGGCCGCTCCTCGGCCGCCAGCACGAACGACGGCTCGGTCTGCAGCGTCACCGCCGACACCACGCCGAACGCACCCAGCCCGACCCGGCCCGCGGCGAACAACTCGGGCCGTTCGTCGGGTGAGCAGGTGACGACCGACCCGTCCGCCAGCACCAGCTCCAGCGCCGCCACCTGCGTGGAGATCCCGCCGAACCGGGCGCCCGTGCCGTGCGTGCCGGTGGAGATCGCGCCCGCAATCGTTTGCGCGTCGATGTCGCCGAGGTTCGTCATGGCCAGGCCGAGGCGGTCCAGCTCGGCGTTCAGCGCCTTGAGCGTGGTGCCCGACCGCACGGTGACCAGACCGGAGTCCACGTCCGCGCACACGACGCCGGTCCACGCGGACAGGTCGACGGCCCGGTCGTGCGCGGCGCCGACCGCGGTGAACGAGTGGCCGCTGCCGCGGGCGCGGACGGTCTGCCCGGCGCCGGTGACCGCGACGGTCAGCTCCTCGAGGTCCCTCGGCCGCACGACCTCGGTGGCGACCGCTGCCTCGGTGCCGGCCCAGTTGCGCCATGCCGTCGTCATGGGGGGATCTTCGCAGGCCGTCGCGTCAGTCGATGCCCGGGTGGCCGACGAGTTCGAGGCTGCGGCGCCACAGTTCGCGGCGTGCGTTCTCGTCGTACGCCTGCGCGTTCGCGGTGGTTTCCCGGGTGCGGTCGAAGAACCGGCCCGTCACCGCACCCGGTTCGCCGACGGCCAGCCGGTGCACCGCGTCCACACCGGACTCGAGGGTGTCGACGGTGTGGCCGATCTCCTGGAGCACGATCTTGGTCGGCATGTAGGTGCCGGGGTGCAGGCTGTTCACCGCGACCCGCGGCACGCGGGCGGCCAGCTCGAAGCCGGACATGATCTGCGCCAGCTTGCTCTGCCCGTACGCCCGGATGCCGCTGTAGCCGCGCTCGATCATGAGGTCGGCGAAGTCGATCGGGTGCTGGCCGAGCGAGGCGACGTTGACGACGCGGTGCAGCAGCGGCAGCAGTTCGAGCGTGAGCAGGAAGCCGGCCAGGTAGTTGACCGCGAACCGCAGCTCGTGGCCGTCGGCGCTGGTTCGCCGGTGCCGGCCGTCGGGCTCGCCGGAGCCGATGCCCGCGTTGCTGACGAGCACGTCGGGCCGGCCGGTGCTGTCCCGCACCTCGGCCGCGAGCCGCCGCACCTGTTCGAGTTCGGCGAGATCGGCGACGACGGTCCGGACATCGTTGCCAGGCAAGGAATCGGCGGTCCTGGCGACCTTGCCCGCGTCGCGTCCGTGCAGGATCAGCGAGTGACCATCGGCCGCGAACCGCTCGGCGAGCGCGCGGCCGAGGCCGTCGGTGGCGCCGGTGATCAGGATGGTCATGGCTGGTCCTTCCGAGGATGGTCACGGCGCGCTCGCGATCAAAGTTATCCACAGCAGGGGGAGTTATCCACAGTTCGGCTCGCGAGGTGGAAATCGCCGGCACCCACTGGTAGACTGGCATGGCGGGACGCCCCCGGGACAGGGTGGGGGTTGGGTATCGCGCGCGGGGCTCTGGTGTGGCTGTCCTGGTTGTGGGGCTGGTCGTACTGTTGGCGTCGTGCCCGATGAGACGTTGCGTGCCCGCCTCGATGCGGCCACCAAGCAGCTCGAAGCTCCCCTCGCCGTCGTCGATCTCGCGGCTTTCGACCGCAACGCCGACGATCTGCTCCGGCGGGCGGCTGGGCGGCCGGTCCGGGTGGCCAGCAAGTCCGTTCGCTGCCGGTTCCTGCTCGAGCGGGTGTTGCGCCGTGACGGGTTCGAGGGCGTCATGGCCTACTCCCTCCCCGAGGCGCTCTGGCTCGCGGGCGAATGGGCCGGCACCGATCTCGACGACGTCGACCTCCTCGTCGCCTACCCGACCGTCGACCACACCGCCCTGCGGCGGCTCGCCGCCGACGACCGCGCCATCGGCCTGATCACGATCATGGTCGACTCCGTCGCGCACCTCGATCTGGTGGACGCCGCGCTCGGTGACGGGCACCCCGAAATCCGGGTCTGTCTCGAGCTGGACGTGTCCTGGCGACCCTTCTTCGGTCGTGACTTCGCTCACATTGGCACTCGTCGATCACCCGTCTTCACGCCCGCCCAGGCCGAGGCGCTGGCCAAGGTCGTCCGCGAACGGCCGGGGTTCCGGCTCGTCGGCCTGATGGGTTACGAGGGCCAGATCGCCGGGCTCGGGGACGAACCCACCGGCAAACCCGTCATGGGTGCCGTCCTGCGCTGGATGCAGGACCGTTCGTCGCGGGAGCTGACCGGTCGGCGGGCGGAAGCCGTGCGCCGCATCGGTGACCTGGAGTTCGTCAACGGCGGTGGCACCGGCAGCATCGAGACGACCGGCTTCGACGACTCCGTCACGGAGGTCGCCGCCGGGTCCGGGCTCATCGGGCCGACCCTGTTCGACAACTACCGCGGGTTCGCACCGGACCCGGCGGTTTTGTTCGCGCTCCCAGTGGTCCGCAAGCCGAGGAAGAAGACCGCGACCCTGTTCTCCGGCGGCTACATCGCCTCCGGCCCGCCCGGCAAGGACCGTTCACCGGCTCCGTACCTGCCCGCCGGCCTGTCGCTCGTCGGCACGGAAGGCGCCGGGGAGGTGCAGACACCGGTGACCGGCCGCGCGGCCCGTGACCTGCGGGTGGGCGACCGGGTGTGGCTGCGGCACACGAAAGCCGGTGAGCTGGCCGAACGGTTCATCGAGTATCACGTACTGGAGGGCGACCGGGTCACGAGGACCGTGCCGACCTACCGCGGCGAAGGGCGCTGCTTCGGCTAGTCCTGCCGGTACATCTGCCCGGCCAGGTACGCCCTGACCACCTGCTTCGCCTCGTTGACCATGTCTTCCTCCGGGAACAGCTTGCGGCGGAAGGCGAGGGCGAGGATGGCGTCGCCGATGTCGCTCGCGACGGTGATCTGCCGGTACAGGCTCTCGACCGGCACGTTGTTCTTCCCGGCGACGACCTTGGCGATCTGCTCGGCGATGACGGAGTTGTTGTCGCGGCCGTCCTCGATGAGCCGGATGTCGATGACGTCACCGAACCGGACGTGGCTGAAGCCCGGGATGGTCCGGTACATCTCGACGTAGATGTCGATGATCGTGTCGACGCCGTGCCACCAGTGCTCGAGGTGCTCCCAGTCGAGCCGCTTGTCGATCTGGCTCGTGAAGTGGTCGAGGTGGCGTTTGGTGAGTGCCTGCACGACCGCCCGCTTGTCGGGGAAGAACTGGTAGAGCGACCCGACCGCGACGCCGGCGCGTTCGGCGATCAACGTGGTCGTGACGCCGTCATAGCCGAGTTCGTCGATCAGCTCAGCGCACGCCTTGAGCATCTGCTCGACGCGCTTCGCACTGCGCTGCTGCACGGGTTGCTTTCGCAACGGTACCTGGGTCGACACAACACCATCCTGCCCCGACTGGACCAGACCTACCACCAGATTGTGTATTCGATATCGGCCGAAGGACGCAGGACCGTCGGACAAGTGGCACAGCACACGGCCAGTAAACCGGCGTGGACGTGCTCGGACGGAACCACGAACGAGCGACCTGGTCCGCTGCCGCGGACGCAGGTCGCTCTTCGCGAGTGGAGCCGCGAACCGATGCTGGTCGGGGGAGGGGAAACTGCAGCACCGGTTCGCGGAGATTGGGGAAATCGGCAGAGAAGCTGTGGCGGCGGTTCGTTCCGTCTCGCTCGGGGGTGCGTACGAAACGAACCGCCGGCCACAGGTGGCGTCCCTCTCGGCCACACGCCGCGCGGGGTCGCGGCGGGCGAGGGAGCGCCCTGGTTTACCTGGCGCCCGTGGCCAGCCGGCCGGTGTGCGTCACGCGTGTGCGGGTCGCGTGACGGGCGGGCTGCGGTGTAGGCGCGAGCCCACCGGCAACCAGGTGCTCGTAGGCGGCCTGCCAGACAGAGCAAGGCGCCTTCTGTTGCCGCCACCGCGACGAGCACGCGGGGCAGTTTCCCTTCTCGTCCGGCTCGTGGGCGGCGAGCATGGCCCGCCAGCCCTCCGTCAGCCTGGGAAGCTCGGAACGTGCCACGGACAGCAGGGACGGTGCGTCCGCGCGGTTGGCCAGCTCCGACAGCATGTCGAGCCGTTCCCACACCGCGTTGCGGAGTACCTGTCCGAGGATCTCGTCCATCGAAACGTCACCGCTACCTTTCCGCCTGCTCGGCGGCCTCACGAAGCGCGGTCCGCAGCTGGCCGAGCTGGCCAGATGTCAGTACCGCGGTTTCGCCCGGCGGTCCGACGAGGACCACCCGATTACGTTCTACGAGCACGGTGAGGCAGCGCTCCCGGTTGACGACGTCACCACAGTTGATGCGCCAGACCTTCCGCCCGAGGGCGGAGCCGTGCAGCTCGCCGTGGTGGTTCGCGTCCACCTCGTCGGCCATGGCCTCAAGTCCTGGTGCCTCAAGTCGGGGTGGTGCCGTCCTGACCAGTTCCACAGTCTCGGCTTCCCTCCGTGCTCGTACGCTTACAACCAACTACATTGGTGGCTTGAGACACAGATTGGTGCGTCATAGCGCCGATCGGCGGCCGTTTCACGGTAAGCGGTCGGGTAACTTCGGTCGGGCCGATCAGGTTCACCGATCTGGACTTTCAGCGGCTCGTGAAGTGCGCTTACTCTGCGCCTGACGCCCAGCGGACTGTGAGGGGGCGGAATGAACTCCATCGGGTCTCAGAGCTCTTCTGTTACGCCAGAGGCGTGGGAAGACGCGGAGATGCGGAACGCGCTCGCCGCGCGGGAGGTCAGCACGATCTACAAGCTGCTGCGACGGAAAGGCGTGTCCCAACGCCAGATCGCCGCGATGACCGGTCAGTCACAGTCCGAGGTGTCGGAGATCCTCAAGGGTCGTCAGGTCATGGCCTACGACGTCCTGGTCCGGATCGCCGACGGCCTGGGTGTCCCCAGGGGATACATGGGCCTCGCGTACGACGAAGTCACCGCTCAGCGGGTGGCCGACTCGCGGGAGACCCCGGAGGCTGAGGAGCCGGAGAACGTGAAGCGTCGGAAGTTCCTTGCGCACGCCGCCGCGGTCGCGGTGGGTGCGCATGTGCTCGGCGCCGACTCAGGATCGTGGGTGTCCAACCCGGTGTTGACGCCGGCGCCCGGCCGGATCGGCATGACCGATGTCCGGCAGGTCGAGGCCGCGACCAGGGCACTCCGCTCGCTGGACTACCAGTACGGGGGCGGATTCTGCCGGGACGCGGTGGTCGCCCAGCTGTCGTGGGGCCAGCAGATGCTGAACTCGTCGGGGACCGATGTGGTGAAGCAGCGACTGCACGTCGCGCTCGCCGACCTGCACAACCTCGCGGGCTGGACGTCGTTCGACGTCGGCCTGATCGACTCCGCGCGCAACCACTTCGGCCGTGCACTGGAGCTCGCGAAGGCCGGGGAGAGCGACGAGCTCGTCGCTAACATCCTGTACCGCATGGGCCGGGTCTACCTGCACAAAGAGGCTCCGGACGACGCGCTGAAGATGTTCCAGCTCGGGCAGATCGCGGCCCAGCAGTCGGGCTCGGAACTGGCTGTCGCGGTCATCTGCGCGAACCAGGCCTGGGCCTACGCGATGATGGGGCACGAGGACCAGACGATGAAGCTCATCGGCAGGACCCGTGACGAGTTCGCCCGCGCCAACCACGGCGAGGCCGCCGACTGGGTCAAGTTCTTCAACGAGGACGACGTCTACTCGATGATCGGCACCGTGCACACGGTGCTCGCCCAGAAGGTCGACTCGCGGCACACGAAGTACGCGATCCCGGCGCTGACCAGGGCGATCGACTCCTACGGCGACGAGGTCGCCCGCAACAAGGCGTTCAACCTGTCCTCGCTGGCGACGAACCACCTGCTCGACGGCGACATCGACCACGGCGCGAGGGTGGGTGTGCAGGCCGTCGACCTGGCACAGCACCTGAAGTCCAAGCGCGTCCGCGACCGGCTGGAGCCGTTGCGGATCGAGGCGGACAAGCGGCGCAACTTCGTCGACGCCCGCGACCTGGCGGACCTGATCGGCCGGTTCTCCGACAGCAGCCCCGAATCCAACGCGGTGTGACGAGGCCGTCGTGACGGTGCTGCCGACCCCGGAGTCCGCAGAATCCGCGGCGTCCCTGTCGGACACGGGCGGTCCGTTCTCCGGGGAACGCCTCGCGGCGGCGCTGACCGGGGTGTGCGCGGCGGCAGGGCTGGACCCGGAGGGCGCGACGCTCATCAAGTGCACCGCCAACGCGGTGTTCCGGCTCGCCAGCGCGCCCGTGGTGGTCCGGATCGGCGCCTCGACGGCGTTGAACCACCGCGTGGAGAAAGTCGTCCACGTGGCCACCTGGCTGGCCGAACACGACGTCCCCGCGGTGCGGCTGCTGCCCGGGGTGCCGCAGCCGGTCACCTACGACGGCTACGTCGCCACCGTCTGGGAGGCGGTGCCGCACGGCGGTAAGCGGCCACGCGGCCGTGACCTGGGCAAACTGCTGCGCCGGATCCACGACCTGCCGGAGCCCGCGTCGTGGCTGCCGCACTGGCGGCCGCTCGACGACGTGGCCGCGCGGATCGGCGAGGCCACCGACCGCGACGCCGGCATCGACCCCGCCGACATGGCGTTCCTGAAGGACCGCTACGACGACGTGGCGGACCAGCTGGCCAGGCTGGAGTTCCCGTCCGCGCCCTCGCTGGTGCACGGCGACGCACACCTCGGCAACCTCATCCCGGGTCCGGCGGGCCCGGTCCTGTGCGACTTCGACTCCTCCAGCCTCGGCCCGCCAGAATGGGACCTGACGCCGCTGGCCGTTGGCGTGGTCCGGTTCGGTGAGCCGGCGGGCCGGTACCAGGAGCTGGTCAGGACCTACGGCATGGACGTGACGCGGTGGCCGGGTTTCCCTGTGTTGCGTGCGGTGCGGGAGCTGAAGCTCATCACCAGCGTCCTGCCGATCATCGGAACGCGGCCCGCGGTGCGTGCGGAGCTGTTCCGGCGTTTGGCGGATGTCCGTTCGGGTAACACTTCGGCGCGCTGGGCCCGGTACACCTGACTCGTCTGGCGCAAAGGCCGTAACGCTGCGTCGCCGGGAACCGACCATCTTCATGTGCTCGTGAGGACGTCTTCGCACGTCGTCGCCGGTCCGAGCGAAGTTCATTCGTTCGGGTGATGGGGAAGGGTAGCCGTCCGCGCGAAGCACGCTACGCTGAGTGGTACTAGCCTCTGTCCGCTCCCCGAACGAGGTGTCCTTCTGGTGGCTAGGGTGATCAGGCAACGTCGCAGCGCGCGCCGCGCGCTCGCATCGGCGCGGGTTCTCGACCAGGTGGTCGAGAATCAGCTCCCGCTTGTCGCCCGTCTGCCCGAAGGCCGCAGCAGGACGCGGGCCGCGGACTTCCTCGCCGAGCTGGTCCTGCTGTCGCAGGCCTACCGGCACCACGCGGAGGGCTGGATCAGCCGCCGCGAACTGGAGCGGCGCGGTCATTCGACGATGCGGAAGCTGTCCAGGATCCGCGAGCGTTCGCCGCAGTCGTCCACGCAGTTCACCGAGCAGGACTGACCACTCACCGTTGGTCTTCCTTTCCGCTCTCGCGCGCCCGTGTGGCGCGGCACACAGTGGCGGTGGAACGACGAACGGTCGCCGATGCGCCGTTTACCGTTCGCCCCGGCCTAACTGTGCACTTGATCGTGAAAGACGAGCAACGGAAAGTCAGGCGACCGGCGTCCGCGTCAGCACGACCGCGAACCCGAAGGCCGCGCACATGACAGCGATCTCCAACGCGGCCCACCCGATGAGCGCGGTCCGCTGGTGGCGCACGATCCCGGGCAGCAGCCGCCACCGGATGTTGGCGCCGAGCGCGGCGAGCCCGGCGAAACAGGCGAGCTTGAGGATGACGAGCAGCCCGTAGCCGGTGCCGAACAGGACGTCGACCAGGCCCCGGCCCGTCACCGAGGTCAGCTCCACCGCCGCGTTGAACAGCCCGGTCGCCGCCACCACGCACAGGCAGGCGGTCGCGAGCCTGGAGAACCGGGGCAGCGTGTGGGCGAGCAGCGTGCGGTTCGCGGCGAGCGCGATGACGACCGCGCCGAGTCCGCCGGTCCACACGGCCGCGCCTAGCACGTGCAGCTCCATCGAGATCATCGCGTAGTCCTGCCACCGCCAGTTGGTGGCGTGCCCGGTGACCGGCAGCGGCAGCAACGCGAACAACGCGACCGCCGCCCGCAGTTCGGCGGGCACCGCCTCACCGGCACGCACCGACCACAGCGACAGGCCGAACGACACGAGCGCGACCGCGGCGACGAACACCAGCGCCTTGCCCGCGCTCACCGTCGCCACGTACTCGGTGACCCGCGAGAACGAGATGCCCGCCGCGTGCGGCAGCACCTCCGCGGTCTGCAGCACGAGCGTGGCGAGCGCCGCCACGGCGAGCGCGAGCGCGCTGAACGCGGCCGCCCGCCGCGCGCCGGTCAGCACCCGCTCCGCACCCTTCGGCCGGGACAGCCCGACGAGGATCGGCAGCAGGTTCAGCCCGACGGTCGCGACGGCGGCCAGGTCGAACAGGACCCGGACGACCGGAAGGCCGTACCGGACCACCGCGTCCGGCTCGAGCACGCCCGTGATCGGGCGCACGGGGGTGAGCAGCAGACCGGCCAGCACCGCGAGCAGTGCCGCGCCGATCCCGATCCCGACCAGGTGCAGTCGGGACACCGCGGTGGTCCGGGCCTCCTTCACGTCACGGTCATTCCGGTTGCTTGCCGCCGCCGATGCGCAGCGCCACGAACAACCCGGCACCGAGCAGCACGACCGCGCCGACGAGCCACACCCAGATGGGCATCCCGCCGTCGTCGCCGTTGCCGCCGCCCGCGCTGGGGTCCATGTCGATCCAGCCCGGGTCGCCCTCGGCCGCCGGGGTGCCGCTGCCCGCGGTGTTGACGTTGAACGTCAGCTCCCCGGAGACGGGGTGGCCGTCGGCCGACACGATCCGGTAGCCGATCGTGTAGGTGCCCGACGGGCCCAGCTCACGAACCGGTGCGCTGACGACGTTGCTGTCGACGGACGCCGAGCCGCCCTGCCACTGCTCGCCGTCGGGTCCGGTGACGGCGATGGAGTTGAGCCCCTCGCCCTCCTGGACCGGCTGGTCGAACGTCAGCACGATCTCGGCGGGGCCGGCGTCGAGCACCGCCTTGTCCGCCGGGTTGCTGCCGGTCAGGGAGTTGTGCGCGGACGCGGGCGCGGCCAGGGCGAACAGCCCCAGCCCCGCCAGCGTCAGCACGGACAGCGCCTTGGCGAACTTCCTCATGACCGGCTCGTGGCCTTCCGCGCCCGCAAGGTGGCGCCGACGCCGAAGCCGAGACCCAGCGCGCCGACCACGAGGCCGGCACCGCCCAGCCAGCGGGCGGTGTCGTCGGAACCGGAGGCCGCGGCCGCGTTGGCGTCATCGGACTCCGAGGCCGCGTTCTGAGCGTCCACCGATGCCGCCGAACCACCGTGGTGGTCCTCGCCTTCCGGCGCGAGCGCGATCACCGGCGCCGGGTGCTCCGGTTCGGCACCGTCCTCGGCGGGCGGCTGGTCCCACGCGACGACCTTGCCGCCCTCGTAGGTCTGGATCGCGGGCATGACCAGCTGGTCGGTCTCCGGCAGCGGGCCGACGGACAGCTCGAACTCCTCGAACTCACCCGGTGCGATGCGGGTGCCCGCGGCCGCGGTCCAGGTGACCGAGCTGATGGCCTCCTTGATCTCGGCGCCGTGGACCTTGACCGGCTTGTCCAGCGCGACCTTGGTGATCTGCGCGGTCCAGCCCGCCATGGGCCGGGTGCGCGCGGAGGTGACCGGGGTGTCGGCGGGCATCTTGACCTCGAGCTTCACGGTGCCCGCGGCCTCGTCCTCGTTCGGCACCCGGAAGGTGATCTTCGAGTAGCCGCCCTGCTGCGCGGCCTCGCCGAGAACCTTCGCGGTGACGTGGGCCGACGCGAGGCCGGAGCCGAGCAGCGTGGCGACACCGGCCGCGACGGCTACGACACCGGCGCGCGCGATGAAACGTGTGGTGGACATGTCTCTCCTGAGATGAACGGGGATTCCGGGCGCACTCCTTCGCACGTCCGGTGGGGTGTCTGGGTTCTCAGGAGTGGACTGGTGGGCCGCGACGTGCGCAGACCTCGCGGAACAGCACCTCGAGGAAGGCGCCGGGGCGGGCGGGCAGCGGGGAGCCGCCGGGCCGGGCGGTGCGGCGGACCGGGCCGGCGACCAGCGCGGTGAGCCGCGCCAGGAGCCACGCGGCCGCGGTCGTGACCAGGCGGAGCGCGACGCCCGCCCTGGTCAGGAGCACGGCCGTGACCACGGTGGCGACGGCGTGCGCGGTGAACATGGTCCAGGGGTCGAAGAGCGACTGCTGGTGCCCGTGCCCTCTGGCGAGCTCGGTGAGCAGCAGGTGCTGGCAGAGCTGTGTCACGCCGAGGACACCCACGAGCGCCGGGATGCCGCCGCGGTGGGCGAGTGTCGAGCCGCCCCACGCGAGGAGCGTGGCCAGCAGGACGGTGAACAGGGAGTCGGACACCGCGCCGCCGCCGATGCCGTGCGCGGCGATCGCGAGCGCGGCCGAGGACGACGCGAGCAGGACGCCACCAGCGCCCTCGTGTCGCACTCGTCTCCCGTTCACGGGCCCAAGAGTAGGACGAAACCGTGGTTCTGTGACTGGTCGGATCGGTGTCCCTGGGCGAGGCACGCCCGACTTTCGGGTACTTGCTTCCCGAGGTGATCTAGACCACGGTGATCAAGGTGAGTCTGTGGGAGTTCGTCACCGACCGCTGGCCCCGGCTCGCAGCCGAGGCCTACCAGCACGCCAGCGTCGTCATCCAGTGCACGCTCATCGCCACGCTCGTCGGCGTTCTCGCAGGTGTCGCCGTCTACCGCAGCCCGATCGGGTCCACGATCGCGACCGCACTGGCGAGCACGATCCTGACCATCCCGTCGTTCGCCCTGCTCGGTTTGCTGATCCCGCTCGTCGGGCTCGGGGTGGCGCCGACGGTCACCGCGCTCGTGCTGTACGCGCTGCTGCCGATCGTGCGCAACACCATTGTCGGCCTAGGCGGAGTCGACTCCGCGGTCACGGACGCGGCCCGCGGCATCGGCATGAACCGCATGCGGGTGCTGACGCTCGTCGAACTGCGGCTCGCGTGGCCCGCGATCCTCGCGGGCATGCGGGTGGCGACCCAGATGCTGATGGGCATCGCCGCGATCGCCGCGTACGCGAAGGGGCCGGGCCTCGGCACCGAGA
The DNA here is from genome assembly GCF_014203735.1 of Actinophytocola algeriensis. Classification (GTDB taxonomy): domain Bacteria; phylum Actinomycetota; class Actinomycetes; order Mycobacteriales; family Pseudonocardiaceae; genus Actinophytocola; species Actinophytocola algeriensis. The sequence goes on from NZ_JACHJQ010000003.1 coordinate 494,613, forward strand.
TCTTCTCCGGGCTGAACCGCGCGGGCGCCGCCAACGCGGTCAACCAGGCGCTCGCGGGCACGCTCGGGATCGTGCTGATGGCGCTGCTCATCGACGGGCTGTACCTGCTGGTCGCCCGCCTGACCACCTCGAGGGGGATTCGTGCCTGAGCAGACCAGCGTGGGCATCGAGCTGGCCGACGTCACGAAGCGGTACCCGGGGAGCAGGGAGCCCGCGGTCGACGGGTTCACGATGACGATCAACCCCGGCGAGACGACGATCTTCGTCGGCCCATCCGGCTGCGGCAAGACCACCACCATGCGGATGATCAACCGGCTGATCGAGCCGACGTCCGGCCGCATCGTGATCGGCGGCGACGACGCGCTGTCGCTCGACGCGGACGACCTGCGGCGGCGCATCGGCTACGCGATCCAGCAGGCCGGCCTGTTCCCGCACCTGACGGTGGCGCAGAACGTGGGAGTCGTGCCGGGCCTGCTGAAGTGGCCGAAGAAGCGGATCGAGGCACGCGTCGAGGAGATGCTGTCGCTGGTGGGCCTGGAGCCCGAGGAGTTCCTCCGCCGGTACCCCCGGCAGCTGTCCGGTGGGCAGCAGCAACGCGTCGGGGTGGCGCGGGCGCTCGCGGCGGACCCGCCGGTACTGCTGATGGACGAGCCCTTCGGCGCGGTCGACCCGATCACGCGCGGCAACCTGCAGGACGAGCTGCTGCGGCTGCAGGCGGAGCTGCACAAGACGATCGTGTTCGTCACCCACGACTTCGACGAGGCGGTGAAGCTCGGCGACCGGATCGCGGTGCTGGGTGACCGCTCGCGGATCCTGCAGTACGACACCCCGGAGGCGATCCTCGCGAACCCGGCGGACGACACGGTGGCGGGTTTCGTCGGCGCGGGCGCGTCGCTCAAGCAGCTCACCTTGTTGCGGGTGCGGGACATCGTGCTGGGCTCGGCGATCACCGCGTCGGTCGAGGAGGCGCCGTCCTCGGTGCGGCAGCGCATGGCGACCGAGGGCCGCAAGTTCGCGCTGGTGCTGGACAACCGGCGGCGGCCGCTGCGATGGGTGCACGACCGGCAGCTCGGCGGCGCGTCGCTGGCCGGGATCGGCAGACCGGTCGGCGACGTGGTGTCCACGCAGTCGACGCTGCAGGACGCGTTGGAGGCGATCCTCACGGAGGGCGGCGACGCGGTCGTCACCGGCCCGCGCGGCGAGTACGCGGGGACGGTGCAGCTGGACACGGTGGTCGCGAAGATCCGCGAGCTGCGTGAGGAGCACCAGTCGTGACCGTCACCGACGCGGTGGTCTCGATGGAGTCCGGCACCCGTCGCGCGGAGGTCGTACGGCTGTTCCTGCAACCGATCGCGGCACTGGTTCTCGTCGGGGCCGTGCTGGTGTGGGCGTTCAGCCAGGACCTGGACGCGATCGAGGTGGTGACGCTCAACGCGGCGACGTTGTTGAAGTCGACCGGCGAGCACGTGCTGATCACGGCGGCGGTGACGGTTCTCGTCGTGGTGGTGGCGATCCCGCTCGGCATCGTCCTCACGCGACGGTGGGCGCGGTGGATCGCCCCGGTGTTCCTCGGCGTCGCGACGATCGGTCAGGCGGCGCCGGCGATCGGCGTGATCGTGCTGTACTTCCTGTGGACAGAACAGGAAGGGCTGTGGGCGGCGGCGGTGCCGCTCGCCTTCGTGTCCCTGCTTCCGGTGCTGCGCAACACGATCGTCGGCATCCAGCAGATCGATCCCGCGCTCGTCGACGCGGGGCGGGGGATCGGGATGTCGTCGTTCACGGTGCTGCGCCGGGTGGAGCTCCCCTTGGCGATCCCGCTCATCCTCGCCGGCCTGCGCACGTCGCTGGTGCTGGCCGTGGGCACGGCGACGCTCGCGCTGTTCGTCAACGGCGGCGGCCTCGGCTTCGTGATCGACTCGGGCTACAAGGTGGCCCGCCCGACGGTGTTGCTGACGGGCGCCGCGCTGGCGGTGGGGTTGGCGCTGCTGATCGACTGGCTTGGCGCGCTGGCGGAGCGGTACCTCGGCCCGAAGGGGTTGCGATGAGGCGGCGGCTGGCCGCGCTGGCCGCGGCGTGCACGGTGCTGGTGGGTGGCTGCGGCCTGGAGGCGGGCGCCACGCTGCCGTTCGACGTCGGCCCGGGTTCGATCAAGGCGGAACCGACGCTGCGGGACGTGCCGATCCGGGTGGGCTCGAAGAACTTCACCGAGCAGATCCTGCTGGGCTACATCGCCGAGGTGGCGTTGACCGCGGCGGGCGCGGACGTCGAGGACATGACGAACATCCAGGGTTCCACGCCGGTGCGGCAGGCACTGGAGGTGGGCGATCTGGACCTGTACTGGGAGTACACGGGGACGAGCTGGATCAACTTCCAGCAACAGACCGAGCCCATTCCCGACGAGCAGGAGCAGTACGACGCGGTGAAGAAGGCCGACCTCGAGCGGTTCGGCGTGGCGTGGCTCGACTACTCGCCGGTGAACGACAAGTACGCGTTCGCGACAACGCGCGCGTTCGCCGAACAACACGGCCTGAAGACCATGTCGGACATGACGGCGCTGCTGCGGCGGGACCCGTCGCTCGGCACGTTCTGCATGGAGTCGGAGTTCATCAACCGGCAGGACGGACTGCTTGGCGCGGAACAGAAGTACGGCTTCGAGGTGCCGGACCGCGACATCAAGACCTTCGGCGTGGGCGCCATCTACGCGACGCTCGCGACGGGCCGCACGTGCAACTTCGGCGAGGTCTTCACCACGGACGGCCGCATCCTGACCCTGGACCTGGCGGTGCTCGAGGACGACAAGAAGACGTTCCCGCAGTACAACGCCGCGGTGACGGTCCGCAAGGAGTTCCTGGACCGCTACCCGGCGATCGCGGACGTGCTCGAACCGGTGTCGGCGAAACTGAACAACGACGTGATCCTGGAACTGTCGGTCAAGATCGACGGCGACGGCGAGGACCCGGCGGTGGTGGCCCGCGACTGGCTGGCGAAGGAAGGCTTCGTGACCATCCCGGCGGACTGAGCGGGGACCGGTCCCGGCGGGGAGGCCCGAAACTACGCGGGTCTCGCCAGTTCCTCCGGGAAGGAACCACGATGGACCCCGCCTCGCAGCCGGAGCACGCCTGGACACCCACGTCGGAGCCGGACACCGAGGTCCTGCCCGTCATGTCCGATGTGGACACCAAGCCGCCTCGGCCGGCCGACCCGCTCGCCGTCGCGCTCGGGAACGCCTCGCTGCTCGGCGTCGGCTACCTGTTGCTGCGCAGGACCTGGCTCGCCGTCCTGACCCTCGTCGTCACGGTCGTGCTGGTCATCGTCCTCACCGGGAGCACGCCGGAGGTCTGGCTGGAAGTCGTCGTGGTCCTGTGGTGGGCGGCCCTCATCGCGCACGGCTGGCTGCTCGCCCGCAGGCGTCCGCGACCCGCCCGGCCGTGGGGGAGGCGGGTGGTCGCGCTCGCCGTGACGGTGCCGGTCCTGGCGGCGTTCGGCGTGCTGCGGTTCGACGCGGCCGGGATCGAGCAGGACGTGACCGAGGCGCGCGGCGCGGGCGACTGCCGCCAGGCGGTGACCGCCACGGACCAGCTGGGGTTCGGGCACCGCGTGGTCGACGCGCCGCTGGTCGTCCGTGCCGAGGAGACCATCGCGGCGTGCGAGCGGTTGCGTGCGGCCGCCAAGGCTCTCAGCGTCGCGCTGACCGGCGACATCGAGACACTCCAGACCGGCTTCGCCACGCTGTCCGAGGTGCTCGCCGAGCGGCCGGGGCACGAGCAGATGGTCGCCACGGCACTGGACGGCTTCCTCGACCGCCTGCCGGTGGTGGACTCGTGCATCGCCACGACGGTCACCGACTGGCTGCGCGAGCACAAGCCCGGCGGCGAGCTCGCCCCTGCCGCCGACATCGTCCCGCGCGTCGCGCCGCGGGCGATCGTCGGCTGCGGCGACCGGCTCATGGCGGCCAACGACTGGGGCGTGGCCCGCGACCACTACCGGCAGTTGCTCGACGAGTACCCCGAGCACGAGCTCGCGCCGACGGCCCAGCAGGGAGTGCGGAAGGCCACGCTGGCGATCGAACTGGACAACGTGCGCGGCCTGCTGGCGCCCACGGGCGGCCAGCCCCGGTACTGCGACAGCCCGGCCCCCTACAGCGGCGCCGCTCCGTACGTGCCCAACCGGCCGAACCGCGCGCTGGTGTACGGGAGCGAACCCAACACGAACAAGATCCCCCCGGGCTGGTTGGCTCGCGACGTCACGGACGCGGTCGTGGTGATCTGTGCTGGCGAGTCCGAGTACGGCGCCTCCGTCGACACCTGCCTGTACGACTCCACCACCGACCCCGGCGTCTCGGGCTGGGTCACGTTCCGGAAGATCGCGATCCCGCTGCGCGTCTTCGAGGTGCGGACCGGGCGGCTGGTCGCCTCGTTCAAGGTGGAGATCGGCGGCGGGAGCTGTCCGGCCTTCCTGAGCTGGTACGGCTCCGTCACGCCGCCGTCGAGCGAGTACGTCGCCGCCAGTCCCGCCGACGTGCAGGCCGCGTTCCGGCCGCTGCTCATCCCGTGAGCTACCGCGCGTCGTAGGCCTCGCGGGCCGTCATCACCTCGGGCATGCGGCTCTCCAGCAGCTCGACCAGCGTGTGCAGCTGCTTCGCCACGTCCGTGCCCAGACCCGTGAGGCTGTACTCCACGTGCGGCGGGATCGTCGGCCGCGCCTCCCGCAGCACCAGCCCGTCCCGCTCCAGCGCCTGCAACGTCTGGCTCAGCATCTTCTCGCTGATCCCGTCGACCCGGCGCCGCAGCGCGTTGAAGCGGGTCGTGCCGTCCAGCAGTGCCACCAGCGCGAGCGTGCCCCAGCGGCCGGTCGCGTGCTCCATCGTCTCCCGCGAGGTGCAGTTCCTGGCGAAGACGTCGAACACCAACTCGTCCATGAGGTATATGGTAGTACTAACTGACAGATAGTACTAACCATTGGAGAGTGTCGATGATCGTCGTGACAGGCGCTACCGGGCAGCTCGGGCGGCTCGTGGTCGAAGGGCTTCGCAAGCAGGGTGCGACCGTGGTCGCCGGGGCGCGCAACCCCGCGGCCGCCGCTGACCTCGGTGTCGAGGTGCGGGAGCTGGACTACGACCGGCCCGCGACCGTCGACGCCGCGCTCGCCGGCGCCGACCAGGTCCTCCTCATCTCGGGCTCCGAGCCTGGCAAGCGCGTCCCGCAGCACACGGCCGTCGTCGACGCCGCCAAGCGGGCCGGGGTCCGCCAGCTCGTCTACACCAGCGCTCTGCACGCCGACACCACGCCGCTCGTCCTCGCGCCGGAGCACAAGGCGACCGAGGAGGCCATCCTCGCGAGCGGGCTCCCGTACACCTTCCTGCGCAACGGCTGGTACCACGAGAACTACCTCGACCAGATCGCCCAGGGCGCCAAGACCGGAGAGATCGTCGGCGCCGCCGGGGACGGCCGGGTCGCGTCCGCCGCGCGCAAGGACTTCGCCGACGCCGCGGTCGCCGTGCTCACCGGCAGCGGGCACGAGAACAAGGCCTACGAGCTGAGCGGCGACACCGCGTGGACGTTCAGCGAGTTCGCCGACGAGATCGGCAAGGTCGCTGGCAAGTCCGTCACCTACCGCAGCCTCCCGCCCGCCGAGTTCCAGCAGCTCCTCGTCGACCAGGGCACGCCCGCCGAGGTCGCCGGGTTCGTCGCCGCGCTGGAGCAGAACATCGCCGACGGCACCCTCGCCGACACGCCCGGCCACCTGCGGACCCTGATCGGACATCCGACGACGCCGGTCGCCGACACGATCGAGTCGGTCCTCTCCGCCTAGCATCGGAGTCCATGGATCTACAGCGCAGGTTGACCGAAACCGTGTCGGGCGACGTCAGCTTCGACGCGGGCACCAGAGCGCTGTACACGATGGACGCCTCGAACTACCGGCAGGTGCCGGTCGGGGTGGTGCGGCCGGCGACCGTCGACGACGTGGTGGCCGCGGTCGCCGCCGCGCGTGCGCACGACGTGCCGGTCGTGCCGCGGGGCGGCGGCACCAGCCTCGCCGGCAACTCGACCGGTGGCGGGCTCGTGCTGGACCTGACCCGCCTGCGCGGGTTCACCATCGACCCCGTCGCGCGCACCGCGCGGGTCGAGCCCGGTGTGGTGCTCGACGACCTGCGGGCCGCGGCCGCCGAACACGGGCTGACGTTCGGTCCCGACCCGTCGACGCACAGCCGCTGCACGCTCGGCGGCATGATCGGCAACAACTCGTGCGGCGCGCACTCGGTCGCGTGGGGCACGACGCTCGACAACGTCGTCGAGCTAAGCGTGCTCACCTATGACGGCACCCGCATGACCGTCGGCCGCGACCACGACCTGCCGCCGGAACTGCGGAAACTGGTCGACGACAACCTCGCGGTGCTGCGCACGGAGTTCGGCAGGCTTGGGCGGCAGGTGTCCGGCTACGCGCTGCACCACCTCCTGCCCGAACACGGGCGCGACCTCGCGAAGGCGCTGGTCGGCACCGAGGGCACGTGCGTGACGGTGCTCGGCGCGACGGTCCGCCTGGTGGCGGTGCCGAAGGAACGCGTGCTGCTGGTGCTCGGGTTCGCGGACGACGTCGCCGCGGCCGACACGGTGCCCGCGATCCTGCCGCACCGGCCGCTGACCGTGGAGAGCATGGACGAGCGGATCATCGCCCTGCGCGCCGCCCGCAATCCCGAGCGGCCACCCGCGCTGCCCGACGGTGGTGCGTGGCTGTTCGTCGAGGTCGACGGGGTGGCGGCCGCACAGGCCATCGCCGACGTGGTCGCTGCGCCGCACCAGGTGCTGACCGACGCGGTGGCGCAGCGCGCGCTGTGGCGGCTGCGGGAGGAAGGTTCGGGGATCTCGACCCGCATGGCGGACGGTTCGGAGGCGTGGCCCGGCTGGGAGGACACGGCCGTGCCACCGGACCGGCTGGGCGCCTACCTGCGGGAACTCCGTGCGCTGCTGGAGAAGCACGGTCTGCGCGGGATCACGTACGGCCACTTCGGCGAGGGCTGCATCCACATCCGCATCGACTTCGACCTCGTCCACGACGACGGTCGCGCGGTGTTCCGCCGGTTCCTCGAGGAGGGCGCGGACCTGGTCGCCAGGCACGGCGGTTCGCTGTCGGGCGAGCACGGCGACGGGCAGGTCCGCGCGGAGCTGCTGCCGCGCATGTACTCCCCGTCGGCGATGGCCATGTTCGCGCGGTTCAAGGAGTTCTGGGACCCGAAGGGCCGGATGAACCCGGGCATGGTGGTGCGGCCGTACCGGATCGACGAGAACCTGCGCTTCGTGCCGTTGTCGTCGGTGCGCACCGCGTTCTCGTACCCGCACGACAACGGCGACTTCGGCCAGGCGATGCGGCGGTGCGTGGGCGTCGCGAAGTGCCGCAACCATTCCGGTTCGGTGATGTGCCCGAGCTTCCAGGTGACGGGCGACGAGCGGCACTCGACCCGCGGCCGGTCGCGGCTGCTGTACGAGATGCTGGCAGGCGACGTGATCACCGACGGCTGGCGGTCGACGGAGGTGCGGGACGCGCTGGACCTGTGCCTGTCGTGCAAGGGGTGCAGGAGCGACTGCCCGGTGAACGTCGACATGGCGACGTACAAGGCGGAGTTCCTGCACCACCACTACAAGCGGCGGCTGCGGCCGGCGTCGCACTACTCGATGGGGTGGCTGCCGCTCTGGCTGCGGCTGGCGGCGCGGATGCCTCGGGTGGCGAACGCGGCGCTGTCGGGCCGGATGGCGCCGTTGGTGAAGCGCATGGGCGGGATCGCCAAGGAACGCGCGCTGCCGGTCGTCGCGCCGGAGCCGTTCACCCGGTGGTTGAGCCGGAATCCGGGTTCCGGTCGCCCGGTGGTGCTGTGGCCGGACACGTTCACGAACTACTTCACCCCCTCGGCGGGCATCGCGGCGGTGACGGTGCTGCGGGCCGCCGGGTTCAACCCGGTGTTGCCGAAGGGATCGGTGTGCTGCGGTCTGACGTGGGTGTCGACGGGCCAGCTTTCGGTGGCACGCAAGGTGATGCGGCGAAGCCTGCGGGTGCTGACCCCGCACCTGGACGCGGGCACGCCCATCGTCGGTCTGGAGCCGAGCTGTCTGTCGGCGCTGAAGACGGACGTGCCGGAACTGACGGGCGACGACCGCACGGTGTCGAACACGTTCACGCTGGCGGGTTTCCTGCAGACCTACGCTCCGGAGTGGACGCCACCACCGGTGGATCGCGAGGCGCTCATGCAGGTGCACTGCCACCAGCACGCGACCCTGGGTTACGCGGCGGAGACCGAGTTGCTGGCGAAGGCAGGCGTGGACATGACGTCGGTCCCGTCGGGATGTTGTGGCCTGGCAGGCAACTTCGGCTTCGAACGCGACCACTACGAGGTGTCACAGGCACTGGCGGAACGCGCACTGCTGCCCGCGGTACGCACGGCGGCAGAGGACGCGGTGGTGATCGCGGACGGCTTCAGCTGCCGGACACAGGTGGCGCACGGCACCGACCGCACGGCCGTGCACCTGGCGGAGGTGCTGGCGGCAGGACTCACCGAGGAAGGGACGCGCTGAACCGGGCGCCTCCTTCTGGTGCGGGCCCGGCGTCGACGCCACCACCGAGGCGGGTGACCAGTCCGTGCACGAGTGCGAGACCGATGCCGGTGCCGCCGGGCCGGATCCCGTGGTAGCGCGAGTGCAGCACGCCGCGCTGGAAGGCGTTGCGGTAGTCCTCTTCTGACAGGCCGGGGCCGCCGTCGCGGACCTCGAGCACCGCGGCACCGGGAACGGTGCGCAACGCGAGCACGACCGGGGCCCCGGCCGGGGTGGCACGAACAGCGTTGGACGCGAGCCCGTCGACGACCTGACGAACCCGCCGGGGATCGGTCCGCACCACCACCGCGCCGGCCGGGCTCTCGACCCGGAACAGCACACCCGTGGCGGCGCACCGGCTTTCCCACACCCGAGCGGACTCGGCGACCAGCTGGGTGAGGTCGACGTCGACGAGGTCCAGCCGGAAGTCGTCGGCACCGAGCCGCGCGAGGTCCAGGAGGTCGGACACGAGCTGGTCGAGCCGCTCGGCTTCCGTCTCGATGGTGCGGCCCACCGCGGGCACCTCGGCACCGGTCACCACACCGTCGGCGAGCGACTCGGCGAAACCGCGGACGGCGGTGAGCGGCGTGCGCAGCTCGTGCGAGACGGACAGCAGGAACTCGCGTTGCCGCGCTTCGCTGCGGGCGAGGGCGTCGGCCAGCACGTTGATCGACTCGCCGACCTCGACCAGTTCCTTGGGCCCTTCCGGTGGTACGCGCAGATCACGCCGCCCGTGGCTCATGCTGACGGCGACCTCGGCAGTGCGGCGCAGCGGCCGGGCCAGCAACCGTGCCAGCACCACCCCGGCGATCGCCGCGACCACGATGCCGACGCACAACGCGAACAGCAGACTGCGCAGCAACTCACGACCGGTCCCACGGGCGACGTCGACGGGCTGAACCAGCGCAACCGCCCCACGATCGGCCAGCGCCCGCCCTTCGACGAGGAACTCGACCCCGGCGATGGTCACCCTGCCGTGCAGCGGCCGGTCGACGGTCACCTTGGCGAACCCGGCCCGCCGCGCGGCACGCACGGCCTGCTGGTCGGCACCCGCGATGCCACCGTTGGGCCCACGCCGCACCACGTCCACGTCAAGCCGGTCGAGGATCTCCGTCACCCGCCGCGCGGCCACCGGCACGTCCCCGAGCTGCGCGGACACCACGTCGGCCTGCGCGGAAAGCTGCTCCCGCAACACATCCCGCGACTGCCTGATCACCAGCCCAACCGACACCACCCCGGCGACCAACGCCGTCACCCCGGCCACGACGAGCCCCAGCACGTAGGTACGCACCCACAACGAGGACCGCTGCGCCGCCTGCCGCCGCACCTTCCCGCCACCGGCGCCCACCGGCCCCCGCGGCGGCGGGGACTCCGGTCGCGCCGGCCCTGGTGGCGTGGTCACGGGCGGTCCGCGGCGTAGCCGATGCCCCGTACCGTGCGGATGGGGCTGGCCTCACCCAGTTTGGCCCTCAGTTGCGCCACGTGGACGTCCACCGTTCTCGTGCCCGTCACCGAGTAGCCCCACACCGTGCTCAGGAGTTGCCTCCGCTCGAAGACGTGGTTCGGGCGGCGCATCAGCTGGGCCAGCAGGTCGAACTCGGTGGAGGTCAGCGCGATCTCCACCTCGTTCGCCCAGGCTCGGCGCTGGGTCATGTCCACGCGGACTCGGCCCACCTCCAGCACCTCCGCCGCCGTCGGGCCTCTGCGCAGCACCGTCCGGACTCTCGCCACCAGCTCGCGCGGGCTGAACGGCTTCGTGACGTAGTCGTCGCCACCCAGTTCCAGGCCCAGCACCCGGTCCACCTCGTCGTCGCGGGCCGTGACGAACAGGATCGGGGTCCAGTCGCCGTCTGCTCGCAGGGTTCGGCAGATCTCGATGCCGTCCATCGACGGGAGGCCAACGTCCAGGATTACGGCTGCCGGGCGGAGTCTGCGGACCGCCGCCAGTGCTGCCGCGCCGTCCTTCTCGAGGTGCACGCCGAAGCCCTCACGCAGCAGGTAGCGCTGCACCAGGTCGGCGATGGCCGGGTCGTCCTCCACGACCAGGATCAGGCCGCGGCCATCATCGGACATGGTTTTGTATAGCACTCATTCAGTCACCGGCCATTTCGGATTCGACGGCGTCCAATGTGGATTCGATGTCGCCGACCTGCTGGTCCACGCCGCCGCCTGGCGCCGGGGCGCTGTCGCCCCGGCAGCCGGCGGTCAGCGACAGGAGCAGCGCCAGCGTGCCTGCCAGCCGCCTCACTTCGCCTCGCAGTGGTCGGTGCGGAAGTCGGTGGCCCACTGCTTGACCTTGGTGAGGTCGTCGACCCGGCCCGCCCGGCGGTCGGCTCGCTCCTCGAGTAACTGTGCGGTGGTCTCGCGGCCTGCTTCGCGTTCCCTGGTCGCGCGAGCGCGCAGCCACTCCGCCGAGCCGCGGACCTCCGGTCCGCCGTTGATGCGCTCGAGCAACCGGTCGGCACGTTTCTCGATCTTCGGCAGGCGCTTCTCGCACAGGTGCTGCACCTGCTCCGGGCTGAGCGTGATCGTGACCGGGTCGGTCGGCTGTGCCGCCGCGGTGGTCGCGCCGGCCAGCACGAGGCCGATGGTCAGGGCAGCGGTGGTGAGGTGGTTTCGCATGGGACTCACTTTGGCGTGCCAAGGTGAGCAGAAGGACAGGGGAATGTTCGGGGTTTGTAAGTCAGACGCAGTCAGACGCTGTGTGGTCAGACGCTGTGGCTCACACGCCGAGACGATGCAGAAGACGTTCCTCGAGCTGGTCCAGCTCGGTCGACGCGGCCTTGTGCGCGGCCTTGCGACGGGCCGTTGGCATCCGCTCCGCGGCCCGGACCGCGGCGGCGAGCTGGCGCAGCGTCGTGTCGCTCCGGTTCGCGAACGCCTTGTCGTCCGCCGACGCGTCGGGGCGGTCCCGCAGCTCGTTGACGGCGTCGGCCGCACCGGAGATCCGCGCGTGCAGCGCGCCGCCGCGGCCGGAGAAGCGGGACAGCTCATCGAGGGGCACCCCGAGGCGCCGGGCCCGGCCCCGGTCGTACCGGTCGCGCACCTCACCGAGCGCACGCAGCACGTGCGGGGCGACCACCGGGATCACGGCCGGGCCGATGATCTTGACGACGGCGATCGCGTTCTTCGTCCGCTTCGGCGTGAACCTCGACTCCGCGCCACCGCCGACACCACCCGCGGCCTTGCGCTTCCTCAGTGCCATGGCACTCAACTTATCGGTGCTGACCAGCCTCGGCACCCGCTGCCCACCAGGTTCTGTCGGTGGTCCCGCCTAGACTGCGTACCGTGACGACATCGGTGCTTCTCGACTCAGGCGTGGTGAACCGCTGCCGCCGTCGGGTGCACCTCGAGCACGACCCGACGATGGCCGACGCACCGACCGCGCCGCCCGATCCGACGGGCGAGCAGCGCAAGGCCGACGCGGCCGCGCACCGTCGCTCGATCGCCGACGAGATCGCGGGCCTGGTCGGCCCGGGCTGGACGGAGATCCCGCGCGGGTCCGAGGTGCGCGCGAGCGACCGCGAGCAGATGACGCTGGACGCGATGGCGGAAGGCGCCCGGTTCATCTGGGCCCCCCAGCTGCCGCGCGACGAGGCAGGTGGCCGGCGCGGCCACATGGACCTGCTGGTCGCGGTCGACGGCGGGTACGTGCCGGTGCTCGTGGTGCGGCACAAGGTGAGCGATCCCGGTTCCGGTGCGCAGACCTCGCCGCTGTCGAAGCCGTGGCCGGACGCCAGGCGGTCCGACAAGCGCCGCCGCGTGCGCCCGCAGCCCCGCGACGTGCTGCGGCTCGCACACACCTACCGGCTGCTGCAGGCCTGTGGGCGCGCCGCGCCCGGCCCGGCGGTCGCCGGGGTGGTGGGGCTCGACGGCGACGTCGTCGTGTGGCACGACCTGGAGGCGCCGACCTGGCCGGGTGGCCGGGACGCGCTCGCCGAGTACGACGCCAGGTTCGCCGACCGGCTCGCCGTGGCGAACGCGGCCGCGACCGGCGCGGAGGCGCTCGCGCAGCCGTCGCGGATCGTCGAGTGCCGGTCGTGCCCGTGGTGGCCGATCTGCCAGGTCGAACTGCAGAAGGCCAGGGACGTCAGCCTGGTGGTGCGAGGCGAGGAGGCCGCGAGCCTGCGTGCCGTCGGCGTCCGCACCGTCGACGACCTGGCCGTGCTCGACCCGGACGACGAGTCGCTGCCGCCGACCGGCATGCCGATGTCCGACGCGGTGGGCCTCGCGAAGGCGTGGCTCGCGGACCTGACCGTCGTGCGCAGGGTGCCGGACATCCACGTGCCGCGTGCCGAGGTCGAGGTCGACGTCGACATGGAGAGCTTCGGCGACTCCGGCGCTTACCTGTGGGGCGCGCTGCTGACCGGCGCCGACGTGGGCGAGAAGCAGGGCTACCGCGCGTTCGCGACGTGGGAACCGCTGCCGACCGACGACGAGGCGCGGTCGTTCGCCGCGTTCTGGCAGTGGCTCACAGTCGTGCGGCTCCGTGCGCGGGCGCGGGGGCTCAGCTTCCGCGCGTACTGCTACAACGAACTGGCGGAGAACCGCTGGCTCCTGTCGTCCGCGAAGCGCTTCGCGGGCAAGCCCGGCATCCCGACGACCGCGCAGGTGCAGTCGTTCATCACGTCCGACGCGTGGTTCGACCTGTTCGGCAGCGTCCGTGACCACTTCCTGTGCTCGCGCGGCAAGGGCCTGAAGACGATCGCGCCCGCCGCGGGCTTCTCGTGGCGCGACTCGGAGGCCAGCGGCGAGAACAGCATGCGCTGGTACCGCGACGCGGTCGGTATGGACGGCTCCGCGCCGGACGACGACCAGCGGATCCGCCTGCTCGAGTACAACGAGGACGACGTCCGGGCCACCCACGCCCTGCGGCACTGGATGTCGTCACCGGCTGTGTACGACGTGCCGTACGTGGGTGATCTGTAGCACACGGTGACTTGACTCGTCCCCCGGAAGGATGGCAGATCACCCCTCTTGGGGGACGCGCGCGCAGCGGTCCTCCTACCAGGGTGGATGTCATGGAACTCCTCGCCGCCGCCGGTCTCTTCGTCGGGCTCGCCCTCCTCGCCGCCATCCCTTTGGTGCTCCTGCTCCACGTCACACAACGTCATTCGGACGGCGAGGGGTAGCAGAAAATGGCCGCGAAAACCACGGGACCGGAGATAGCGTGACCGGGTGCTCCAAGGTGCTGTTGTCCAGCTCGTCCCGTTGACCCCGGAACACCTGCCGGAACTGCGGCGGATCCGGGCCACGCCCGAGGTGCGGGCGCGGGGGGTGCGCCTGCCGACGACGGCACGGAGGACGACGTCACCTGTTTCGCGATCTTCGTCGGCGGGGCGGTCCGCGGGATGGTCCAGTACGGCGAGGAGGACGACCCGGACTACCGGCACGCCTCCATCGACATCTACGTGGACCCGGCAGTGCACGGCCGCGGGATCGGCAAGGACGCGGTGCGGACGCTCGCCCGGCACCTCGTCGACGACCGGGCGCACCACCGGATCGTCATCGACCCCGCCGCCGACAACGTCGCCGCCATCCGGTGTTACGAGGCCGTCGGGTTCCGGCCGGTCGGCGTGCTGCGGCGCTACGAGCGGGACCCGGACGGCAGGGGCTGGCACGACGGCCTGCTCATGGACCTGCTGTCGACCGAGCTGAAGTGATCGAGCGTTAACCTGTCGGCATGCTGATCAGTGACACTTCCGCCATCGTGACGGGGGGCGCGTCCGGGCTCGGTGGTGCGACCGCCAAGGCGCTGGCCGACCAGGGCGCCCGTGTGTTCGCCGTCGACCTGCCGGTCGCCATCGACAGGGCGCCAGAGGTCGCCGGGGTCACCTACGTCGGGGCCGACGTGACCGAGCCCGACCAGGTGCAGGCCGCCGTCGACGCGGCCGCCGCGCACGGGCCGTTGCGGACCGTGGTGAACTGCGCGGGTATCGGGCCGTCGGCGCGGATCCTGTCCAAGAAGGGGCCGCACGACCTCGCGTTGTTCAAGAAGGTCGTGGAGATCAACCTGATCGGCACGTTCAACGTGGTCACCCTCGCCGCGCAAGAGATCGCCAAGACCGAGGCCGACGAGCACGGCCAGCGCGGTGTCGTGATCAACACCGCCTCCATCGCGGCGTTCGACGGGCAGATCGGGCAGGTCGCCTACGCGGCGTCCAAGGGCGGCGTCGTCGGCATGAACCTGCCTGCCGCGCGTGACCTGTCGACGTCCGGCATCCGGGTCTGCACGATCGCGCCCGGCATCATCGACACCCCGATGCTCGCGACCGTCAGTGACGAGTTCCGGGCCGGGCTCGCCGCCGGGATCCCGTTCCCGAAGCGGCTCGGCAACCCCGAGGAGTACGCGACCCTCGCGCTGTCGATCATCGCGCAGGACTACCTGAACGGCGAGGTCATCCGCCTCGACGGCGCGTTGCGGATGGCGCCGCGCTGAGCGGTCACCGCCTGCCGGGCGGGCAGATCTCGTCGAGTGCGATGAGGTCGTCGTCGGACGGGTGCCACTGGGTCGCGGCGGCGTTCGCCACCACCTGGTCCGGCGTGGTGGCACCCGCGATCACCGAGCCGACCGGCTTCTGCGCGGCCAGCCAGCCGATGGCGACCGTCGCCATCGGCAGGCCGCGTTCCTCGGCGAACGCGCGCAGCTTCTCGATGCGGTCCCACGGCGCGTCGGCCAGCAGGCGGGAGCGCCCCGCGAGGCGCGCGTTCGCAGGCGGGTCGGTGTCGCGGTGGTACTTGCCGGTCAACAGGCCGTTGCCCAGCGGGAAGTACGGCAGCAGCCCGAGCCCGAACCGCTGGCACGCGGGGATCACGTCCCGTTCGGCCTCGCGTTCGAGCAGCGAGTAGTGGTTCTCGGCGGCGACCACGCCCGCCCAGTGGTTGGTGCGCGACAGCCACACGGCGTCCGCCACCTGCCAGCCCGCGAGGTTGCAGACGCCCGCGTACCGGATCAGGCCCTCACGCACGAGGTCGTCCAGCGCGGACAGCGTCTCCTCGATCGGGGTGGTCGGGTCGGCGCGGTGCAGCTGGTACAGGTCGATCCAGTCGGTGCCGAGCCTGCGCAGCGACGCCTCGACCGCACGTTTCACGTAGCGCCGCGAGCCGCGGGCGCCGAAGTCCGGGCCGTTCATGCCCTGCATGTCGACGCCGAACTTGGTCGCGATCACGGCGTTGTCGCGGCGGCCGGACAGCGCCTGGCCGAGCAGTTCCTCGCTGCGGCCACGGGGCGCGCCGTACACGTCGGCGACGTCGAACAGGTTGACGCCGGCGTCGACCGCGGCGGCGATGAGCGCCCGGGAACCGGCCAGTGACTCCGCAGCCGTGCCCGGGCGGCCCAGGTTGTTGCAGCCGAGACCGACCGCACTGACCACGAGCCCGGATTCTCCCAGGTGACGGAGTTCCACGGCGACAGGCTACTGAGAGTGCCGCCTTCGATCCAGCTGCCAATCGGGTTGGTATTGACATTCGACACATCGGGTATTCCCATCAGCACGATCAATTCCGGGGATCAGTGAGGCAGGCTGTGGAGCATGGGCAAGGCATCTGAGCGGAACTTGTGGAGCGAAAATCGTGACTGAGCGGAACTTGTGGAGCGAGCATCGTGGCTGAGCGGGACTTGTGGAGCGAAAATCGTGGCTGAGGGGGACAGACCGTCGGCGGCGGACTGGCTCACCGAGCACGTTTCGAGCCAGGTCGGACGCGTTTTCGTGGTGACCGGCGCGAACAGCGGGCTCGGTCTGGAGACCGCGCGTGCGCTCGGTGCGCTCGGCGGCAGTGTGATCATGGCCGTGCGGGACACCGAGAAGGGTGCGGCCGCGGTCGAGGCACTGCGTGCCGAACAACCGGACGGCCGGTTCGACCTGCGCCACCTCGACCTCGCCGACCTGGACTCGGTGCGGGAGTTCGCCGCGGGGGTCGAGCACGTCGACGTGCTGGTCAACAACGCGGGGGTGATGATGCCACCGCGCACGCTCACCGAACAGGGCTACGAGCTGCAGTTCGGCGTGAACCACCTCGCGCACTTCGCGCTCACGATCCTGCTGTTCAACACGCTGCTGCAGGCCGAGGACCCGCGCGTGGTGACGGTCAGCTCCGGCCTGCACAAACGCGGTCGCATCCACTTCGAGGACCTGCACGGCGAGCACGGCTACCACCGCACCAAGTACTACTCGCAGTCCAAGCTCGCGAACGTGGTGTTCGCGCTCGAGCTGCACCGGCGGCTGCGCACCAGCGGTTTCCCGTTGCGCAGCGTGCTCGCCCACCCCGGTTACGCGGCGACGAACCTGCAGTCCGCAGGCCCGACCGGGGTTGGCAAACTGATCTTGAAGGTGACCAACCGGGTCATGGCCCAGGAGGTCGAGATGGGCGCGCTTCCGCAGGTCTACGCGGCGGTGGGCGCTGATGTGGAGAGCGGTCAGTTCTGGGGACCGGACGGCCGCAAGGAGAGCAAGGGCTTCCCGACGCTCGTCGAACCGCTCGACGAGGCACGAGACCGTGAACTGGGGAAACGACTGTGGGACATCTCGGAGGAGCTGACCGGAGTGCACATCGACCTGACCCCGTGACGGGCCGGGACGTGCGTTCGGTCGAGGACCTGCTGGCACTCCTCGACGGTCTTTTCGTGGACACCCCGAAGTGGCAGGACTTCTACGGTGACCGCGACAGGCCGGTCCCGTTCTTCGCGGCGAAGCCGGACGAGAACCTCGTGTCGTACCTGGAGCGCGGCCTCGTGTCGCCGGGCCGGGCGCTCGACCTCGGCTGCGGCCCGGGGCGCAACGCGCTGCACCTCGCCGCGGCCGGGTTCTCCGTGGACGCCGTCGACCTGTCGCCCGCCGCGATCGAGTGGGCGCGGGAACGGGCGGGGGAGGCGGAGGTCCGGTTCCTGTGCGGCGACGCGTTCACGCTGGAGCTGGGTGAGTACGACTTCGTGTACGACTCGGGGTGCTTCCACCACCTGCCGCCGCACCGCCGGGTCAGCTACCTGTCGCTGCTGGACCGCTGCCTGAAGCCGGGCGGGCACCTCGGCCTCGCGTGCTTCGCGGCCGGGTCGATGGGGTCGGTGGTGCCGGACACCGAGCTGTACCGGCGCGGCAGGCTCGAAGGCGGCCTCGGGTACTCGGAGGACTCCCTGCGGTGGATCTTCGAGGACCTGACCGAGATCGAGCTGCGCCGGATGACCTCGGAACCGGCCGACTCCCCGCACTACGGCGTCCCGTTCCTGTGGACGGCCCTGTTCCAGCGCACGTAGGCCCAGCGCACGTAGGCCGCGCCGTCATACCTGCGGGGGAGCCGGTTCGCGCTTCGGCGGGACGTTTCGCGGGGCTCGGCGGAGCACGCTGGGGTGCATGATCACTGTCAGGCACGCGATCGGCTGGGCCGCTGTCCTCGGGACGCTTCCCTACCTGCTGTTGAAGGCGATCTGGCTGTCCGGCGGCACAATCGGGGTCACCGATCCCGCGCTGTTCGACGACACCAGCGTCCTGGTGCTCAACGCGGTCACCGCCGCCATGGACGCCGTCGCGATACTCGTGGCGCTCGCGTTCACCTACTCGTGGGGACTGCGGGTGCCCGGGTTCTTCGTCCTCGTCCCGATCTGGATCGGGACCGGGTTCCTCGCGCCGATCGCGATCCTCTTGCCCAGCATGGATTTCGGGGATCCGCAGCCGTTCCTCGCACCGTGGGTGCAGCCGCTCGTCTACGGCGGGTTCGCCTGGCAGGGCGTGATGCTCGCGATCGCGTTCGTGTTCTACGCGTCGCACCGGTGGCCGTTCGTGTTCCGGCTCGACACCGCTGACGTTCCCGCGGCCGGGCCGGTGCGGGCCGTTGCCGCACACGTGGGGGCACTGCTCGCCGCAGCCAGCGGGGTGCGGTTCATCGCCCAGGGCACCTTCCAGGACATCCTGTTCGGGGCGTTCGCGCTGGGTGCCGCCGCGGGCACGGTCGTCATGACCAACCGGATCCGTGGGCGGTTCTGGGTGCCCGTCGTCGTCACCTGGGTCGGGGCCGGGGCCATGTTCTCCTGGAGTGCGTGGGCCACCGTCAACTCGCTCGGCGACACGTTCCTCGACGGCGGCGCGCCCGCGTGGCCCGCGCTGCTCGGGACCGCCGGCGGGCTCACGATCGGGCTGACCTCGCTGGTGCTGCTCAGCGGGTGCGGTGACCGACGACCGTGTACAGCAGAGTTCGCCGGCCACCCGCGTACGCGTGGTGGTAGGTGATCTCGGTGTTCTCGAAGCCGAGCACGCCAACGTACCGCCGGATGGTCTCCGGGCTCATGTGCCACCAGGTGTCGCCGTACGCGTGGTCCCAGTACTGCGGCAGGAACGTCGCCTTCGGCTGGCCGTGGGCCTCCGGCGGGAGCGGGGTCGGGACCTCGCTGTCCGGGGCGTCCACGAAGTCGCCGACCAGGTGGTACTCCGAGGCGGGGTACACGTCCGTCACGATCACCATGTCGCGGACCAGCCGCAGCGAGGTCTGCAACGCCAGGAAGGGGTCCCGGACGTGCAGCAGGATGCTCGCGAACGTGGCCACGTCGACCTGGCCGATCTCCTCCGGCACCGTGTAGACGGTGCCGTGGACCAGCTTCGCGGAGAGGTTCCGCGCCTTGTGGTTGAGCCAGAAGCCGTTGTTGATCTTCCGCAGGTGGTCGCGGCGGATCGTGTCGAACCGGGCCAGGTCGTTGCCCGCGAACGGGACCACGTCCCAGGAGTGCTCTTCCGACAGGTCGTAGGCCACCACGTCGGCGCCCTGGCGCTCCATGTAGGTGGTGAGGAAGCCGCTCGCGGCGCCGAGTTCGAGCACCCGCTTGCCGCCGAGGTCGACGCCGCCCAGATACCGGTGCTCGTCGCCGCGCAGGTCCCACTCGCCGGTCACGTCACCGTGCCCGGGGATCTCCATCGAGTGGTAGAAGTAGCAGTCCGCCACGCCCTCGACCTCGCGGGGCCGCGCGTAGAGGTCCGTCGCCGCACTGGTCATGTCCTGCCGTCCCCTCGCCTCAGGTGCGCGGGACAATCTAGCCGTCCTGGTTCCCCTGCCGCGAAGGGCGGTCGTACAGCGCGACCGTGAGCCGTACCAGGAAGATCACGGCCACCACGCTGACGACCAGGATCTGCATCACCACGGTGTCGCCTCCTGCTCGTACGGACCTGACTGCGACGGGAGTGATCGTTCTACCGTTCCCACGGCGAGCCCGGGATGTGACGGGGGACACGCCGGAGGGGTTAACTCGATCGGCTGAACACGGTCGGTATCGGCGGGGTTCCCGAAGTGGGTACAGTCTCGCCGTGCCAGCACCAAGCACCGGGGTGGGCGCGGTCGCGATCTGGACATCGGCCGACCAGCCCGGCCTCGGAGACCAGCTACTCGGACGGGTGATCCAGCAGGAGCTGCTCGCGCGGCTGCCGGGCTGGCGGATGACCCTCTGTTCACCCGACGGCTGGCGTCGCCCTGCCGTGGCGGACGGTGGGCTCGTCGCCGAACCGCTGCGTGACCGCTCGCCGGACGAACTCGCCGCGGCCGCGACGCTCACCGTCGTGTGCTCCGACGACCCGTTCACGCTCGAGCTCGCCACTCGCCTCGATCCCGCGCACCCGGTGGTGCCGTTCGGGGTCCGGGAGGTGCCCGCGGTGCTCGCGGCACGGGCCGCGTTCGTCGCCGAGGCCGACCCGGCCTTCCTGCTGGACCACGTGGTCGGCCTGGAGACACTGCCGGTGCGGGTCGCGCAGCTGCGCCAGCTCGGTGAGCTGCCCGACGGCGACTACGACGTGTCCGAGTTCCCGGCGGGTGTCGTGTTCGAGGACCGGCTCGCCATCCTCTCCGGCGCGCGATCGGTGACCACCGACGACGAGCACGTCGCGGCCGCGTGTGCCGCGCTCGGTGTGTCCTGCGTTGGGCCCGCGCCGCGTGGTTCCGTGACCGAGCTGCGGGACGAGCTGGACCGGCTCGCCGCCCTCGCGGAGAAGACGCTCGCCGAGCAGGGCGGCGACCTGGGGACCCGGATGGCCGTGCTGGCCGAGGAGAACCACGCGCTGCGGCTGGCGCACTGGCTGTTGCGGGAGCGGATGCTCGTCGAGCGGCAGCGCCTGGTCGAGCCCCTCGCCGAGACGTGGCGGGAGCGGGACGAGGCGGTCGACGAGGCCGCCGGGCTGCGGGACCGCAACCGCGAGCTCGCCAGGCAGAACGAGGAGCTGGCCGCGCGGCTCGCGCACGTCGAGAGCGAGCTGTCCGCCTGGCAGGGCACGAAGCTGGTGCGCTGGACCCGGCCGCTGCGCGACGCCTACGGGAAGGCGCGCGGATGACACCGAGGATCACCTTCGTGCTCGTGTCCTACGGCGGGCGCGAGCTGGTGGTGCGGTGCCTGGAGCTGCTCGCCGAGCACACGCCCCAGCCCTACCGGGTGATCGTCGCCGACAGCGCGTCGCCGGACGGCACCGGCGAGTGGCTCGAGAAGAACCTGACCGGCGCGACGGTCCTGCGGATGCCGGAGAACCTGGGGTTCGGAGCGGGCGGCAACCTGGCCGTGCGGCACGCCGACACCGAGCTCCTGTGTTTCCTCAACGCGGACATCGAGGTCACCGAGGGCTGGCTGGAGCCACTCCTGTCGTTCCTCGACACCAGGCCGGAAGCCGCCGCCGTGTCGCCGGTGCTGCTGAACCCGGACGGCACGGTCCAGGAGGCGGGCAGCGTGATCGGCGGCGACGGCTGGTGCCGGGCCGTCGACGCCGGCATGACAGCGGGCCCGGTGTTCACCCGCGAGGTCGACTACGCCTCCGCCGCCTGCCTCGTGGTGCGGCGCAAGGCTTTCCTGGCGGCGGGCGGGTTCTCGCCGGAGTACGAGATCGCGTACTTCGAGGACGTCGACCTGATGCTGTCGCTCCGGGCGCACGGCTGGCAGACGTGGCTGGAACCCGCGTCGGCGGTCGTGCACGAACGCCACGGCAGCAGCTCGTCGGAGCGGGCGAACGAGCTGATGCGGCTCAACCACGCCACGTTCGTCAAGCGGTGGCCCGCCGAGCTGGCCCGCCGCGCGCCGGTCGTCGGCCTCGACGAGCACCCACACCGCAAGTGGTGGCTGCGTGACCAGATCGCGCCGTACCGGGTGCTGCTGATCGACGACCGCGTCCCGCAGCCGGACCGCGGCCGCGGCGACGGCCGCACGATGGCCGTGGTCGACGCGTGGCGGGAGGCCGACCCGCGCGCCCGCGTCACGTTCTTCGCGGTGTCGCCGGAACGGGCCGAGCAGGTGGCGCCCGCGCTCGCCGCGAAGGGCATCGAGGTCGTGTACGGGGTCGGCGATCCCGGCCGCTGGTCCCGCGAACGGGCCGGGCTGTACGACGTGGTCGTCGTGTTCCGGCCGCACAACTTCGTCGGCTACGGCAAGCCGATCGCCGAGGCGCAGCCGCAGGCGGTGAAGGTGTACGACGCGGAGGCGTTGTTCCACCGCCGCCCGGAGCAGCACTTCGGTACCGCCGACGAGGTACGGGACCGCCGCGCGTGGGCCGTGCAGGCAGACCTGTTGCGCCAGCAGGAGGTCGACGCGTTCACGTGGGCCGACGTCGCCGTGTGCGTGAGCGAGGAGGAGGCCCACTGGGCGCGCCGGGTCGCGCCGGGCTCGTCGGTGCACGTGGCGTGCTACCCGGCGCACGTGCCGGACGAGGTGCCGGGTTTCGCGGCGCGGCGCGACATCGTGTTCTTCGGCGGGTTCGACGCGACCCCGCGCACTCCCAACGAGTTCGCCGTGCTGGAGCTGGCAGGCGAGGTGCTGCCGCCGTTGCGCGAGCGGCACCCGGACCTGCGGATGCGGGTGGTCGGCGCGGACCCGTCGCCCGCGGTGCTGGCGCTGGACGGCCCGGCGATCGAGGTGGTCGGCAAGGTGCCCGACCCGCGGCCGCTGCTGGAGTCCGCGCTGCTGCACGTGGTCCCGATGCGGTACGGCGCGGGCGTGAAGATCAAGTTCGTGGACTCGATGGCGGCCGGGCTGCCGTTCGTGACCACCCCGGTCGGCGGCGAGGGCCTGCACCTTGGCTGGACGGCCCGGCACCTGATCGGCGCGTCGCCGGCCGAGCACGTCGAGCTGTGCCACAAGCTGCTGACCGACCCCGTGCTGTGGACCGAGGTGCAGCAGGGGCTGATGGAGATCTGCCGCATCCACTTCTCGCCCGCGGAGTTCCGCCGCCGCATGCGGGACGTGCTGGTGGCGTGCGCGGTCCCGCCGGCTGTTCCGCCTCCCCGCATTTTCAAGTGTGGGTCCCGACCCAGCGCCACCGGCGGACCGCAGGCGGTTGGTGGCTGAGCGCCGTCACGTTCCCCTGAGGTAACTGCTGATCAGGTACGCACCTCGGCAAAAGACCTGCGAGACAGATCCCAGTACAGTGGAGCCCGTGGGGCGGGATTCTGTGCTGGTGCGGGCGAGGTTGGTACTCGCCCTCTTCCTGCCCGCCCTGTTCATCGCGTTGCCCGCGGCCGGCGGACTCGGCGACCTCGCCGGTGCGCTCACCGTCGGTCTCGCCGCCGCGCTGGTCGTCGCCGTCGTGCTGCACGTGCCGCCGGCGACCGTACCCACGGCGGTCCGCACGCTCAGCCTGCGTGAACGCGCGAAACTGACCGTCTTCCTGCGGTTGCGCGATCCCGACGCGCCGGGACGCACCCGGCCACGAGCTCCTGGACTCGGCAGCGCGGCTGCCTGAAACCCTTTCTGAGTAAGGCAGTCGCTCCCGCCTGCCCATGTCACCTCGCATGAACTCCTGGAGCGACCCTTGTTCGACATCTTCCTGTACCCGGTCTCGGCCATTCTCTGGTTCTGGCACACCGTTTTCGGCGCCCTGCTCAGTCCCGACAGCGGGGCGGCGTGGGTGCTCGCCATCGTGTTCCTCGTCTTTTCCATCCGCACTCTGCTCGTCCGGCCGGCGCTCGGTCAGCTGCGGGCCGGGCGGCGCACCCAGAAGCTCGCGCCGCGGATGAAGAAGATCCGCGAGAAGTACGGCAAGGACCGCCGGCGCATGGCGCAGGAGATCCAGAAGCTGCACGCGGACCACGGCACCAGCCCGTTCAGCGGCTGCCTGCCCGCACTGCTGCAGATCCCCGTTTTCCTGAGCCTGTACTGGGTGCTGCGCGACTTCACGCCCGGCGCCACGGCCAACCACGTCTTCGACCAGGCCGGTGTGACGTCGTTCCTCAACGCGGACCTGTTCGGCGCCAAGCTGGGCAACTGGGTCAGTCAGCCGGTGGCCGAGCTGGCCGCGTTCGGCACCGACAAGGCGCACATGCTCGCCGTCGGCATCCCGCTGATGCTGATCGCCAGCGCGGCCACGTTCCTGTCGATGCGGATGTCGCTGAAGCGGCAGGTCGACGTCAACCCGCAGGTGGCGGGGATCAGCAAGGCGATGATGTACCTGGCGCCCGCCGGCATGCTCGGGTCCGGGTTGTTCTTCCCGGTGCCGATCGGGGTGTTGCTGTACTTCCTGGCCAGCAACGTGTGGACGTTCGGGCAGCAGCACGTCCTGACCGCGAAGGTCGACCGTGAGGAAGCGGCGGCGACCCCGGAGAAGCCCAAGGCGGTCGGCCCACGGCCGGGACAGAAGCCGGAGCGGCGTTAGTCCACGGGGTGCGGTGGGAGTACCGGGATGCGCAACCGCTTGCCGCGCAACGACTTCCACCGCACCGCCGCGGCCAGGAGCCGTCGTTCCGCGCCTGCCGTCTCCTGGCGGTCGGCGCGGGCGCGGCGCACCAGCGGCGTCAGGTCCCGTTCCACCCGGGTCAGCTCGGCGAGCTTCTCCCGCACGTCGCCCAGCCGGTGCCACGTGCGCATCAGCAGCACGGTCGTGAACTGGGCGACGCGCCGCAGCTCGTACTCCGCGACCGCCTCCAGCTCGGCGTCGTCGCGGCGGGCGCCCATCGCGAGACCCAGCCAGCCGAGCCCGGTGGGCAGGCCGTCGTCGAGGCGGTTGTCGCGGCGGCCGGTGATCGCGCCGCCGTGCTGGCGGTAGGAGTGCAGTGGCCGGTCCACGAACTCGAGCCGGCCCGCGGCCATGGCGGTCGCGGCGATCCACTGGTCGTGGAACGCCGACGGCGTCCCGGGCGGGAACGGCAGCACGAGGTCGCGCACCACGTCGGCGCGGACCATGGCCGCCGCGCCGGTCACGGTGTTGAGCAGCAGCAACGCGTCCAGGTCGGTCCACTGGTTGTGCCGGTGCCGCCAGAACGACGACGCCACCACCTCGTCGTGCTCGTCGATCAGCCGCATGTCGGCGTACGCGAGGGTGACCGCCGGGTCGTCGAACCGCTCCAGCAGCGTGTCCAGCTTGTCGGCGTCCCACACGTCGTCCTGGTCGGACAGCGCCACGAACTGGGCGTCGGCGGGCACGTGGGTCATCGCGCGCTCGAAGTTGCGGTAGAAGCCGACGTTCTCGTCATGGGCGAGCACCACGAACCGGTCGTCGCCGTCGACCAGGCGCCGGATCGTGGCGACGTGCTCGTCGCCGGACGCGTCGTCGGCGATCACGCACACCCAGTTCGGGTGTTTCTGCGCGCGGATCGAGTCGAGCTGGTGCGCCAGGAAGTCCGGGTCGGGCCGGTAGGTCGCCATGCAGATCGCGACCTTCGCGCCGTCCGATGGCCAGCGCACGGCCGACGGCGCGAGGTTCGCGGGCGCCAGCTCCACCGTCGGCAGCTGCCGCGTCAGCGTTGTCCCGTCGACCAGCTCCACCACCAGTGTCAACGCCAGCCGCCCCGGTGCGTCGGCGCCCGCGACGGGAATCCGGAACGACACACCGCTGCCGTCGGGCACCCGCACACCGCCGGGCCGCAGCGCCGCCGCCACGTCCGGGCGGTGGTGGCCGAGGCTGCCGGGCACGTGCCGCGACCCGGCCCGCATGGACACCGCCCGCACACCGAGCGAGGCGTGCGTGACCCAGCCGTCCAGCTCCAGCACCTGACCCGCGCCGACCGGCAGCGTGTCCGGCACCTGGAAGTCGTAGTGCAGCCCGGCCTCGCGCGCGGACCCGGCGGAACGCCGGTACCGCGAAGCCAGCTTGCGTGTCAGGCCCGGGGACTTCTGGCCGAGCTTGCGCAGCAGGCCGTCCGGCTCGTCGCCCGGCCTGCCGAGCGCCAGGTCGCGGACCCCGCGGACCAGGCGGCCCGCCGGCCACAGGGACTTGTGCGCGACCCGCACCAGCTTCGCGTTCTCGAGCGCGTCCAGCCGGGACCGTGTGCGGTGCAGGCGGTCCCGCAGGCTCGCGGTCTCCGCGTCGAGCGCGGCGCGCGCCGCCTCGGTCCGCTCGCCTGCCTGCCACGCCGCGGCGGCCTCGGCGACCGCGGCGGTCAGGTCGTTGAACGCCTGCCCGATGCGGTCGTCCTTCAGGTCCATCTCGGACCGCGTCATCGCGAGCCCGTGCTCGGCCTGCGCGAGGCGTTCGGTCAGGTCCGCGACCTGCTCGCGGTGCGCGGTCAGCTCACCGGTCAGGTGGTGTTCACGCCGCAGCGCGGTGTCCCGCTCGTGTTCGGCCGCCCGGAAGGCGTCGTGGTCGGCACGCAGCCGCCGCATCCCGCCGGGGAGCTGCCACAGCGGGTCGCCGTAGTCGGCGTCGACGTCGTGTTCGAGCGCGGCCGCGATGCGGGCGGCCGGGTGACCGGTCACCTGCTCCTGCAGCGCGGCCTCCGCCGCCACCAGCTCGGCCCAGCGGTCCTCGAGCGCGGCGGTCAGCCCGGTCAGCGCGCACAGCTCGGCGAGCACCCCGCGGACGCTCGTGCGGTCCGGCCACGGGTGCGGCGCGTGGCCCTGCACGGTCTCGCGGGCGAACTCGAGCAGTGCCCGCAGCATCACCAGTTCGGCGTCGACGCCCTGGCCCGCGTGCCACTCCAGGTCGACGCGGGTGACCGACCCGTCCGGGCCGATGATCAGGTTGCCGGGGTGCACGTCGAGGTGGTCCGGCGGCAGCACGGGCACGTCGTCGCGGTGCGGCAGGTACGGGTGGGCCAGGTCGGCGGGCTCCAGCGCTCTCGCCCGCGCGGTGCAGGTGCGGCGCCACACGTCGAACAGCCGGGTCAGCTCGTCGTGGTCGGCGGTGCGCATGGCGTCGAGCAGGCACGCGTCGAGCGCGCGGCCGGGGTGCAGGGGCTCGGTCACCACGTGTTCCTGGCGCAGCCACGAACCGGAGTCGCCGAGTCCACTGTGGATGGTCTGGAGCGTGTGGTCGGCGCCCACCCGCCGCGTCCGCCGCCACACCGGTCTGCGCGCGCCGCTGATCAGCCACGCGAGCCCCGGCTGGGCCACCTTCGCCAGCGCCTCCGGCGATCTCGACGCCACGACCAGGAACGACGGCGCGACCGAGACGCCCATGCCCTCGGCCATCGCGAGCCGGTGCGCGATGCGGCCGGACACGACGCCGTCGTTGCCGCCGAACGAGCTCTGCAGCGGGTCGCGGACGAGCTTCTCCACCAGCTCGGGCCCGTGCCGGAACGCGGACTCGTCCAGCACCACCCTCGGCATCTTGTAGTCCGGGTACGGGAACAGCCACCGCTGCGCCGTGAGCCCGGCGCCCGCGAGCAGCTCGCCGAGCGCCTGGCGGGTCCACGTGCGCGGGCTGCGCTTGGCACCCGGGTAGTCCGCCAGCCCGACCCACGCCTTGTCGTGGTGGTCCTCGACGCCGCCCAGCAGGTACCGCAAACCCAGCTGGTTCTCGATCGCGAGCACCACGACACCGTCGTCGGACAGCGCGTTCACCACGGGCGGCAGCAGCGCGGCCGGGTCGTTGTACTCCAGCACCCCGCACACCATCGCGAGGTCGAACGGTCCGGCCGCGCCGGCGAGCCCGTCGGCCAGCGTGGCCTGGACGATCCGCACGTCGGCGAGGTCGCGGCAGCGTTCCGCCGCCGCGGCGGCCCGGTCGGGCACGCCCTCGATGCCGAGCACCGACGCGCCTGCCTCGCCGAGCGCCCTGGACAGCACGCCGGACCCGCAGCCGAGGTCGACGACCCGCAGACCGGGTGCGATCCGCAGCGGTGCGAGCAGGCCGAGCCGGGCGGGGGAGAAGTGGTAGGCCGTCTCCCACGTCTCGACCAGCCGTGACAGCTCGGTGGATCCCGCGCTCACGTCGTGCGCGGACCGCAGGGCAGCCAGCACCGCCGACTCGGCTCCGTCGGCGTAGTCGATCGTCATGAGCGCGTCGCCGTCGAGACAGTCACGCCAGCGGTCACGAAACCGGCGCGAACTCGTCGGTCTCGTCGGCGAGCAGGTCGTTGAACGTCGACTCCACGTTCGCCGAGTCGGCGCCGTACACCTCCACCCGCACCAGGTAGCCGTCCTCGGTCACGTAGTGCGCGCGGAACACGGTCGGCGCGTCCGGGGTGGCGGCCGCGAGCTTGCGGACCTTGACCCCGTTCTCCTCGCTGACCAGCTCGTACTTGGCCTGCTGGTAGAGCTGGTCCATCGCGGCCAGCACCGCGGCCGGGTCGCCGGTCTCGTCGACCTTGAACGCCCAGAGGCCCGAGCGCAGGTCGTTGTCCTCGGCGACGAGGCCGCTGACCTCGGACACCCCGACGGACTGCAGGAGCTTCGCCTCGGTCTCGGTCGGCAGCTTCTCGGCCACCGCCTGCGCGATCGGCACGGTGCGGTTGAACACCTTGTCGCCGGGCAGGTCGAGGAACGGGCCCTCCGGGATGTCCGGGGGCGGCGGCTTCGAGCTGGTGGTCTCCGGCTGGGTCTGCTCGGTGGTCTTGTTGTCGGCCTGGTTGTTCCCGCTGTCCTTGAAGCCGAAGAACCAGACCGCGCCGCCCGCGAGCGCGAGCACCACGACGACGGCGACGATGATGCCGACGACCTTGCCGGTGCCGCCGCCGGACTTCTCCGCGAAGACCTCGGGACCCTGCCGCGGCCAGCTCTGCTGCCCGAACTCCGGCGGCAGGTCCTCGTTCGCCCACGGGGGCGGGGTCATGGCCTGCGGGTGCGGCTGCTGGCTCTCCCACGGGGGCGGCGGCTGCGGCGGCGGAAAATGCGGCTGCTGCTGTATGTTCGGCACGATCTGGGTGCTGTCCGCGTCCTGGCGGCCCACCACCTGTGTGTGCTCGTTGCCGGGCCCCTGACCGGACACGACCTGCGTGCGGTCAGCCTGCTGCGGCGGCGGCTGCACGGGCCGGAACACCGCGGTCGGCTCGGCCCCCTGCGGCTGCTGTTGTTGCTGCTGCTCCGGCGCGCTCTGACCGGACGCCTGTGCGATCACGCGGTCGCGCCGGGTGCGGTACTCGTCCGCGGAGATCTGGCCGGACGCCAAAGCGCTGTCGAGCTGTGCGAGCTCGTCTTGCCAGGACATGAAGTCGCCCTCCAACCAGATGAAATGGCCGCCAGCTCAGTGCCCCGCTGTGGCCTCAGAAAGAGTATTGGGTACGGGGTGCGGTCAAACCCCGGGGTGGGTCGGGTCAGTTCCCGGGTGGTGCCGCGTCCGTCACGGCCGTCATCGCCCGCTGGAACTGGACCCGGAGCTCGTCGATGCCGCCGGCGGGCACTTGGAGCACGGAGAGCTGGATCGTGGTGTCCCCGTAGGTGTACACCCCGCGCATCGCCGAGGCCTGCGGGTTGCTGACCGTGGACACGTGCACGCTGTCCGGCACCTCGCCGACCTCGGTGTCCTCGAAGCCGAGCTGCTTCTGAATGTCGAGCAGGTTGCCGGTGAGCTCCTCGGCCGCTTTCTGGTCCGCGGTGTTGTACGCGTACAGGAGGTAGCGGTAGTCGCCCTCCGCGGTGCCGGAGTAGACGACCGTGTCGGCGCCCGCGTCCGCGATCAGCGCTGCCTCCGCCGGGGCGAGGACCTTCAGCTCGCCTGCCCGCGCGATGTCCATCTCGCCGCCGTTGTCGGCGGGCTTGCCCGGCAGCTCGATCTTGGTGATGTCGACCGGCTCCGGCGCGGGCTCGGCCGGCGTGCTCGTCTGTTCGGCCGTGTTCTGCGGGTCGTCGTCACCGCTGAAGCCGAAGAACCACACGGCGCCACCGGCGAGCGCGAGCACCACCAGCACCACGAGGCCGATCAGCAACGGCTTCTTGCTGCCGCGGGGCGGCTTGTTGCTGGTGAACAGGTCCTGCGCGTCGTGGGGGGTCACCGTGGGCCCGGGCATACCGGGGATCGCCTGCGGCGGCGGCGGGTACATCCCGGCGGAAGCGTTCGGCTCCGGCAGCTGGGTCGCCCACACGGGCTGCTGCGGCGCGGCCTGCTGTGGTGCGGGCTGCTGGGCCGCGGGCTGGGCTGGGAGCGCGGGCTGGACCTTCGCCGCCACCGCCTGCGTGCGCTCGGCATCGGCGTCGGCATTGTTGTCACCGCCGTTGCCGTTGCCGCCCGCCTTGACGCCTGTCATCGTCGCGGCGTCGATGATCTGGGTCTGGTCGGCCTCGGACTCTTCGACGTTGACGATCTGCGTGACCTCGGCCTGGTCACCGGCCTGGTCACCGTTGTCCGCCTGGGCGGGCGGCGGCTCGGCCGGTGCGCCGAGCAGCGGAGACGGCGGTTGTGCGGACGACGCGGCCGCCAGGATCTCGTCCCGGCGCTTGCGGTACTCGTTGGCTGAGAGCTCCCCGCCGGCAAGTGCGCTATCGAGTTGCCTCAGCTCTTCCTGCCACGTCATCCGGTGCCCTTTCAGCTGTGTACTGTCCACGATTTTCCCACCTGCGGAACAACCGGACCGCAGGTACCTCGACAACCCTGTGCAGCAGGTCAGCCGTGACCGCCGTACCTGCCACCACGGTGAGGAAGGCCAGGGTCGTCCCCGCGGATGTCGACAATAGGTGAGGTGTCACGTAGAGCACCGGCACATGAACCAAATAGACGGCATAAGTTCGGTTTGCCACGGCTCTGACCCAGCGCCCGGCCACCTCGCCGCCGGATATCCGGGTGCAGACGATCACGAGCAGGGCTATGCATACCACCGATTGGGGATAGCCCGGAACAGCCGGGGTGAAATAGCTGGTGAGATCACCACGCACGAGCAACAGCCAGTGCAGGACGCCGTAGGCCGTGCCCGCCAGCGGGTGCAGCTTGCCGAGCCGCACCAGGGCGATGAGCTGCCCGATGAACAGAATCGGCAGGAAGGTGACGACCACGCGCACGGTGTGGGCCGCGACCGGGACCTCGGCCCGGACCACCGACAGCAGCACGCCCGCCAGTGCGACCGCCAGTATCGACGGCAGCCACGGCCAGCGGCGCAGCAACGGGATGGTGACCGCGACGTACAGGTAGTAGACGACCTGCACGACGAGTGACCACGTCACGGCGTCCAGCGCTGGTTCGCCGGAGAAGAAGAGGTTGGTGAGCGTCAGGTTCGTCAGCAGGGTGCTCGTGTCGGCGGTGCCCGTCACCGCGATCGGGACCCCTGCCCGCGCGACGAACCAGATGATCAGCAGCACCACCCACAGCGCGGGCACGATGCGCATGGCACGGCGTGCGAGGAAGCGCCCCGGGCTCTCGCGGAACGCGGCGTTGGTGATCACGAAGCCGCTGACGACGAAGAACGTGCTGATCGCGAGCGGTCCGAGGTGGTCACCGAGGGCCAGGGGTTCGACCACGCCCGAGGTGAAGACGTCGTCGAACCACCACCGCTGCCCGCCGGAGGTGAACCAGTCGCGGGCGTGGTCGTAGAAGACGACGAGAGCCGCGACGATGCGCAGGACGTCCAGGCCGGGGTAGTACCCAGGTCTCATGCCCGCTCCGCCTTCGTGATCACGCCGGTGAGCCGGTGGCACGCCTCGGCGGCGAGTCCGACGGCGGCGAGCGCGGCGACCATGCCCAGCGGCACGGGGACGGTTCCGCGCAGCGGTTCGAGGACGGCGAACCCGATGACGCCGCCGAGCAGGACCAGCCACTCGGCGCGGTCGGCGAGCCAGCGCGTCACCGGGTGCGCGGCGATCGTGGCGGCGGTCGGGCCTGCCGCGCGGACCGCGACGAGCAACAGCAGCACCGCGTAGGTGGCGGCGACCGGGTACCACCACTGCTCGAGCCCGGCGAAGGTCCGGTCGACGGCGATGATCGCGGCGAGACAGGCGGCGACGAGCAGCATGCCCGCCAACAGGGGCAGGGTCCGGTCGAGCACCCGCCACGTCACGTGCCCGACGAGCACCAGCGGCAGGAACAGCAGCGGCCTGCCGAGGTGGGTGAGGTCGCCCGCGAACAGGCACAGCACCCCGGTGGCGACGAGCAGCAGGAGCACCGTCGGCCACGTCCGCCGGTCGAGTGCGACGAGCCACGCGACGAGCTGCAGTCCGGCGACCCACGCGAGCGGCACCAGCACCGTCTTGGCGGCGACGAGGTGGCTCGCGAACGTCAGGTTCGCCACGACGTTCGGCGCGGTGACCGAGGCGTCCGGCGGGGTGGTCCACACGTCGATCCCGGCGAGGACGGCGGCCGCGGCGAGGACCGTCACCACGAGCACCGGCAGGTACGCGCGTACCAGCCGCCACCCGCCGAACCCCCTGGCCGCCGCCAGGTACCCGGTCGCGGTGAGCAGCAGCATCACGGCCAGGGGACCGAAGTCCTCCGCCACGCCGAGCGGCCGGTTGAGCCACTCCCGGACGGTGGCGATCGGCTCGGGGTGCGACCCGTGCCTGGCGAGCCACAGCGTGACGAGGTAGCCGTACACGCCGAGCAGCGCGGCCCCCGCGCGCAGCAGGGTGACCGGCACGGCGAGCGGCCTGCCCGCGCGGTCACGTGCCGGGTCGGCCGCGGGGACGGTTCCGGCTGCCGGGACGGCGATGGCCGGGCTGGTCGGCGGACCGGCCGGCGGCGCGGTCACCGCGGTGGCCATTCGGCCAGCTGCCGCCGCGCCAGCGCGGCGAACTCGCGGTCGACGAGTGCCTTGGCGGTCCCGTAGGCCTCGATGCGGATGAGGTACGGGCCGCGGACGTAGTGGGCTCGGTAGCCGGAGTACGGCTGTCCGTCGCCCGGTACCTGGGCCCGGACCACGACACCGGGAGCCGGGCTGTCCGCTGGCTGCCAGCCACCCGCGGCGTACAGGTCGTCGATCGCGCGCAGCGCGTCCCCCGCGTCGCCGCCGTTGCGGACCGCCAGCTGCCACACACCGCGGCTGACCGCGCCGTCCCGGCTGACCAGCGCCTTGACCGAGACCACCCCGGCGGCGGTGACGGCCTGCGCCTCGGCCTCCGGCAGCACGGTGGCCGGCACGTCGCCGCGCTTCACCCTGGTGTTGTCGAGCACGACCGTGCCGGGCGGCCGCACCAGCGCGAGCGACTCGGGGCCGGGCAGTCGTGGGTCCGGATCGGGTGCGGTGACCTGCGTGGCGGCGCCCGCCGGGTCGCTGCCGGTGCCCCACAGCGCCACGGCGCCGAGCACGACGACCGCGAGCAGCGCGTGGACGAGTACCACCGGAACGGTGGGCCGTGCCCCCCTCACAGCAAACCTCCTGAGACGGGGCACGTGGACCGGCACCCGCCACCACGACAATCGAAAAACGCGGGGGAGCGTTACCTGATCGGGTGAATGGGGCTTGCTTTTTCCGGCGAATCGTCCTGCGCTGGCGTGGCGGCGGGCCGCTCCCGCCGGCGGCACCACCGCACCACCGGTTCCTCCACGAACCGGTGCAGGAGCTCCGCGGTGACCACCGTGCCCGCCATGGCGACGAGGAAAGCCGGGGTCGAGCCCGCGGGTGCCGAGACCAGGTGCGGGGACACGTACAGCACCGGCACGTGGACCAGGAAGACGGCGTAGGTCCGGTTCGCCACGGCCCGGACCCAGCGGGCGGGCGCCATGCCGCCGGGCAGCAGGCAACAGACGATCACGAGCAGCGCCAGGCACGCCGTCAGCTGCGGATATCCCGGGATGGCCGGGGTGAAGTCGCTGGTGAGGTCGCCGCGCACGAGCAGCAGCCAGTGCAGGGCGCCGTAGGCGAGCCCCGCCAGCGGGTGCAGCTTCCCGAGCCGGACCAGGCCGATCAGCTGGCCGATGAACAGGACCGGCAGCAGCGTGACGACCACCCGCAGCGTGTGCATCGCGACCGGTGACTCGGTCCGCACCACCGACAACAGCACCGACACGAGCGTGATCGACAGCGCGGGCGGCAGCCACGGCCACCGGCGCAGCAACGGGATCATGGCCGCCACGAGCACGTAGAACGCGAACTGCACGACCAGCGTCCACGTGACGAGGTCGAGCCCGGGGTTGCCCGAGAAGAAGAAGTTCGTGAGCGTCAGGTTCGTGACCAGCGTGCGCACGGTGACCTCGCCCGGCACCCCGATCGGCACGCCCGCACGGGCCACGAACCACACGACCAGCAGCACGACCCACATCGCGGGCAGCGTCCGCGCGGCCCGGCGGAACAGGAACCGCCCAGGGCTCTCCCGGAACGCGGCGTGCGTGATCACGAGCCCGCTGATCAGGAAGAACGCACTGATCGAGAACGGCACCAGGTAGGCGTCGACGTGCAGGGGCGCCAGCACCGCGGCGGTGAAGCCCTCGTCGAACCGCCACCGCTGCCCGCCGGTGGTGAACCAGTCGCGGGTGTGGACGTAGACGACCGCGATCGACGCGACGACCCGCAGCACGTCGAGACCGTGGTAGTAGCCGGGTTTCTTCACGCGGGCCTCCTGGTGAGGCGGTGGCACAGGTCGGCGGCGACGCCAGTGGCGAGCAGTGCGGCGACCATGCCCGCGGCGTTCGGGAGCGCGCCGAGCACGGCGAACCCCGCGACCCCGCCCAGCAGGAGCAGCCACTCGGCCCGGTCCGCGAGCCAGCGGGTCACCGGCTGCGCGGCGAGCGCGGTCGCGGTCGCGGTCGCGCCGGGCACGTACACCGCGACCAGGAACAGCAGGACCGCGTAGGTGGCGGCGACCGGGTACCACCACTGCGCCAGCGCCGGGAAGGCCCGGTCCGCGCCGATCACCGCCGCCGCACAGCCCGCGCCGAGCAGCAGCCCGGCCCACGGCACCAGCTCACGGTCCAGCACGCGCCGGGTCACGAGCCCGAGCAGCACGAGCGGCAGGAACAGCAGCGGCCTGCCGAGCGCGTCCCGCGCGAACACCGACAGGACGCCGACCACGACGAGCGTCGCGAGCACGGACGGCCACGTCCTCGGGTCCAGCGCGACGACCCACCCGACCAGC
Organism: Actinophytocola algeriensis; assembly: GCF_014203735.1. Classification (GTDB taxonomy): domain Bacteria; phylum Actinomycetota; class Actinomycetes; order Mycobacteriales; family Pseudonocardiaceae; genus Actinophytocola; species Actinophytocola algeriensis. The sequence continues at coordinate 529,287 of NZ_JACHJQ010000003.1, forward strand.
TGCAGCCCGGCGACCCACGCGAGCGGCGCCAGCACCCCGCCGATCGTCGTCACGTCCGCGAGCCCGAGCCGCGTCCCGGCCACCGCGAGCGCCGAAGCGACGACCGCGGGCAGGCACACGGCCACCAGCCGCAGCGGGCGGAACCGCGCACCACCGGCCGTCCAGCCGGTGCACACGAGCAGCAGCAGCACGCCGAGCGGCCCGAAGTCCTCGCCGAGGCCGAGTGGCCGGGCGACCCACTCCCGCACCACCGCGACCGGCGCCGGGTCCGATCCGTGCCGCGTGGGCCACAGCGCGACGAGGTAGCCGTAGACGCCGAGCAGCGCGCCACCGGCCCGCAGCAGTGTGACGGGAACGGTCCGTGTCGCGATGACAGCCGTCATGTCGGCGGCCACCGGTCCAGCTGCCTGTCCACGAGCGCTTCGAACTCGCGGTGGACGCGCTCGGCGTCCGGCCCGTACGCCTCGACGCGGATCAGGTACGGCCCCCGGACGTAGTGGGCGCGGTACGCGGCGAGCGGCAGCTCCGGCGTCGGCGCGTGCGAGCGGACCAGCACGTCCCTCGGGCCGGGCGCCTCCGCCCAGCCGCCGGCGGCGTAGAAGTCGTCGGCCGCCCGCAACGCGGCGACGGGGTCGGCGCCGTCGCGGACCGGGAACTGCCACACGCCCTGGCTGAACTCGCCGTCCCGGCTCACGAGCGCCTTCACCGACGCCACACCGGCGTCGGTGAAGTACCGCGCCTCCTTCTCGGGCAGGACCGCGGTGAGCCAGGCGCCGTTCTTCTCCTTGGTGGTGTCCATGACCACCAGACCCGGCGGCCGCACGAGCGCCACCAGCTCCGGGTTCACCGGCAGGCGGGGATCGGTGTCGGGGACGGTCACCGCGAGATCCGCACGCGCGGGATCCGCGCCCGTGCCCCACACCGCGACGGCGCCCAGCGCCAGACCCGCGAGCAGCACGTGCACCCCGACTACGCGCAGAACCGCTCTCACACCGTGCCGCGGCGGACCACGTAGGTGAAGCTCTCCCACTCCGCGCCCGCCATGCCGTCGGCCACGGTGTGCACGAGGTCGGAACCGCAGTGCGCGAACGCGAGCCGCACGAGCCGCGGGTCCATGCCGAACATCTCCATGCCGCCGTCGTTGCGCCCCCGTGGCGCGGCCTGCGGCGCTACTTCCTGGGCGGGCGCGAGTGACGGCATGTCCGCGACCTCGTCGGCCACGACCTCGACGGACGTGCGGACCGGCGTGCTGCCCGCCGCCGCCCACCACGTCACGGCTTCCTGGACCACGTCCAGCTCCAGCTCGTGGGTCCCCGGCACGTCCGGCGCGACGACCGGCAGCTCCAGCTCGACGGACGAACCCGGCGCGAGATCGTGCGGCAGGTCGGCGCGGCCGTCGTTCCAGCGCACGGTCTCGCCGTCGCGGTGCCAGTGGTTGCCGAGCCGGATCAGCTGCCCGGCGGGCCACGTCCGGTCGCTGACGTTGGTGACCCTGGCCCGCACCGGCGCGGTCTGTCCGGCGCCCACCGGCGTCGGCACGGACAGCAGCTCGATCCCGGCACGCATGGCCTCGGCGGGCAGCTCGGCAGGCCTGCTCGGCCGCGACGGGATCTGCAGCACCAGCACGCCACCGGGCCGCACGACGCGCTGCAGCTCGACGAGGCACGCCAGCTGCACCGCGGGCGGCGAGTGCTGGATGGAGATGAGGCTGACGGCCGCGTCGAACGACTCGTCGTCGAACGGCAGCCGGTGCCCGTCGTAGGCCACGTACGAGACGCGGTCCGGGAACTGGTTGATGCGGTTCGCCTCGTCGATCATCGACTGCGCGATGTCGACGCCGACGACCTCCTTGGCGTGCGTGGCGAGCGCGTTGGACAACCGGCCAGCGCCGCACCCGAAGTCGAGCACCCGGTCACCGAGCGACAGCCCGGCCTCGTCGACCCGCGCGCGCACCTGCGCGACCGGCGCGGCGCCGGTGGCGAGGAACTCGTCCACCTGCCACCCGCCGTGCCGCCGGCCGGGATCGGTGAGCACGGCCCACAGCGGGTCGGTCCTCCCGAGGTCCTCCCACGTCGACTTCAGCCGATCGACTGCCATGCCCGCTCCCCCCGACACACCTGTAGACCGCTGACAGCGGCAAGGCTAAACGCCCGCCGGATGCTCTGCTTCCGAGGGACGTTTCGCGCGGGCGCGGATCAGCCCGTACCGCAGCGCGAGCACCAGGTCCGCGAGCGTGTGGCCCACGCGCAGCATCAGGCTGACGGTGGCCGCGGCGGGGGCGCCCAGCAGCGGGGTGAGCGCGAGGATCAGCACCGCCTCGCGGGCACCGACACCGGCCGGGGCCAGGAACACGAGCAGCCCCACCAGCCAGCCGAGCGCGAACGCGCCAGTGCACACGACCGCCAGCTGCAGCACCGAGTCCGTGAACGGGTCCGCCAGCACGTAGCCGGCCACGCCGTAGCCCAGCCACGCGGGCAGCATCCACAGCAGCGGCTTCACCAGGCCGGACCACCGCAGCACCGGCGGTTCCTCCCCGGACCGCTTCGCGAGCTTGCGCGCCAGGAAGTTGATCACCTTGGGGTGCAGCACGACCAGCGCGAGCGGGATGCACAGCCCGGCCCAGCCGAACCTGTCCACCAGCGCGGGCTGGCTCACCAGCAGCAGCGCGCCGACGAGCACGGACGTCACCGTGTGCACGACGAGGAACACCGACCCGGCGAGCAACGCCATGCCGCCCGGCACGCCACGCTCGCGCGCGAACTTCATCTGCGCCAGGAACGGCCACACCGAACCGGGCAGGTACTTCCCGACCTGTGCGGGGAAGAAGATCTCCCGCGCGGCCCGGGACGTCACCGGTGCGCCGAGCGCGCCGAGGCAGTGCTTCCACACCTCGGCGGTCGCCAGCAGGCCGAGCACGATCCCGGCGAACGCCACGACCGGCCGCCACCACGAGATCTTCCCGAGCGCGTCGACCATCGACGGGAAGTCGTCGCGCAGCGCCCAGACGGCGACCCCGACGGCGACCACCACGAAGACCAGGGCCAGCAGGTCCGCCCGCCGGCTCGGTTTCGGGGCAGCCGGCTCGTCAGTCACGATGCTCGCTCCGCAAGCTCCGCTCAGTCACGCCAGATCAGCCCAGTGGTCGTCGGATAGGGCAGCGTCGGCGTGCCGCCCTTGAGCAGCTCGATGCGCAGGCCGGGCATGACCGAGATGACGTCCCAGTACCGCTTGCGCTTGATGTTGTCGAACACGACGACACCGCCGTCGGCGAGGTGGTCGAGCGAGCGGCGGAACGCGTCGACCCTGGCGCGCCCGTCCACCACGATCAGGTCGAACGGCCCGCCGACCTCGTCGATCGTCGACACGTAGTCGCCGAAGTCGAGGTCGGTGTGCCCGACGCGACCGGAGCGCACGACGCTGTCGGCGGTGGCCGCGGTCGGCGCCACGGCGTGCAACTTCACGTTGCCGGGGGAGTCGGCCAGCATCCCGCGCACCGACTCCGCCCACCCGGTGTCGTGCTCGACGCTGTCGACCCGCGCGGCGCGCTTGGCGAGCCACAGGGTGCTCGCGCCCGCGCCGTACTCGAAGATCCGCGCTTCCGGCCGCTCGGACAGGAACTCGTCGACCCGCTCCATGGCCGGGTAGCTCCACCAGGCCATGTCCATGCGGACCATGTCGTTCGCGTCGAAGATCGAGAACAGCGTGCGGACGTGTCGCGCCTTCGGTGAGGCGCTGTTCTCCAGCTTGCCGAGCAGCCCGGTCTTCTCCGCCGCCTTGCGGAGGGTCTTCACGCCGGTCACGTATGCGCCACGCACGCCGCTCATGCTTCAACCTTCTCGGAAACCTTGACCTCCGCGTCGCGGGCGGTCGGCTCGGCAGGGGTTCGTTCCCGGATGAGATCGGTGGCTTCTCGCCGGTTCGCGGTTCGGTGCAGCACGATCTCGGCGATCAACCCGATCGAGATCAGCTGCACACCGAGGATGACCAGCAGGATGCCGAGCATCAGCAGCGGCCGGTCCCCGATCGCCTGACCGCCGAACAGCTTCACGATGGTCAGGTAGGCCAGCGTCAGGAAGCCGATGAACGCGGACAGCAGGCCGATCCCGCCGAACAGGTGCGCGGGACGGCGGCCGTACTTGGTGATCGTCATGACCGTCAGCAGGTCGATGGCGCCGCGAACGTACCGCTCGAAGCCGTACTTCGACTTGCCGTGCTCACGCGGCCGGTGGTTGACCGGCAGCTCACGGACCTTGTAGCCGGTCTGGTGCGCGAGCGCCGGGATGTAGCGGTGCAGCTCGCCGTACAGCGGCACCCGCCGGTACACCTCGGTCCGCGCCGCCTTGAGCCCGCAGTTGTGGTCGTTGATCTTCAGGCCGGTCATGACGTTGGTCATCATGTTGAAGAACTTCGACGGGATCCGCTTGCCCAGCGGGTCCTTGCGGTCCGCCTTGTGCCCGGAGACCAGGTCGGCGCCGTCGTCCAGCTCGGCGAGCAGGCGCGGCACCTCGGCCGGGTCGTCCTGCAGGTCGGCGTCCATCGTGACGACCCGCTCGCCGCGGGCCTCGTCGACGGCCGCGGCCAGTGCGGCGGCCTTGCCGAAGTTGCGGCGGAACCGGATGGCGCGCACGCGCGGGTTGTCCTCGGCGAGCCGCGACATGACGTCCCAGCTGGAGTCCGTGCTGCCGTCGTCGACGAAGATGACCTCGTACTCGGTGTCCAGAGGCTTGAACGCCTCGTCGATCTGGCCGACCAACGTGGCCAGTGTCGCCTCTTCGTCCTTGACCGGGATCAGGACGCTGACCTGGGGCTCTGGCACTGTCTCCATACTCACTTCTGGTCCTCGTCGTCCGGAACTTCCGCCGGCATCCAGCGCTTCGCGCCGCTCTCCAGGATCACCACGACCCGGAGGTCGTCCTCGTCCGGTCCCACCATGCCGAAACCGGTGTCCGCGTTGATGCCCAGGTACTGCTGGGCGATGTCCGAACGCACCCGGTCGCTGACGCCGCCGCCCACGACCTTGTCCGAGGAGTCGACAAGGACGGTACAGCGCACCGGGTCCTTCACTCCCGTCGCCCATCCCCACACGAGGCGTGACCCCGGCTTCTCCTCCACCAGGTCGACCACCCCGGCCGGCGAGGCGGGGGTGCGGCCACCGGTCGGGAAGCCGATCTCCTCGACGCCGCTCATGTCGATGGTGTCGCCCAGTTCCGGGCCACCGCAGCCGAGCGTGAAGTCGTCGTTGAACGGGTAGTGGCCCAGCGCCTCGAGCCGCGGCACCAGTTGGTGGCCCTCCGGCGGCAGCGCCCACCCGAACGCGTTGAGGTAGCCGGCCCGCAGCGCCACCGACTTGATCTCGTGGTCGGCGTTCTCGGCCCGCACGGTGTCGGCGGTCGGCACGCCGAGCGCGAAGCCCGTGACGCCGGCGACCGCGAAGGCGACGGCGATCTTGCGCCAGTGCCGCGCGGCGAAGGAGTGGACGACGGTGCCGATGATGACCAGCAGCGGCAGCGAGACCAGCACGGACACCGACGTGTACCGGCTGTGCTGGCTGTAGTCGAGGCCGAAGTCGATGCGCGAGACCGCGATCATCGCCGAACCGAAGAACCCGTGGCAGCCCAGCCCCCACCAGAACCGCAGCTCAGGGGCCTTGGCCGCCTTCACCGTCGCCATCGTGGCGTACCCGGCGACGATCACCGCACCCGCGAACACCGCCATGCCGGTGTTGTTCGCGGTCCAGACCTTCCCGATGACCGCGAACAGGCCGTAGATGGCGGTGCCGATGTCGCTCTCGGTGCCGGACCCGGCCGCGTTGTGGTTGACCGACATCCAGCCGACGACGATCACCGCGCCCAGCGCGAGCGGCAGGACCCGCCGCCACACGGGCTCCTTGCGCAGGATCGCGACCAGCGCGAGCGACGGCCACACGGCGAACGCGGTGCCGTAGGTGATGCTGCCGAGCAGCGCCATGCCCCACGCGGGCCACCACTTGCCCTTGACCGCGAACAGCAGCGCGCCGACCGAGATCAGGTTCGCGGTCAGCCAGGCGGCGCCGCTCATCGCGTGGGTGAAGTTGTGCAGCCCGTGCAGGCTGAAGATCAGCGCGGACGACGCGAGCACGATCGACGCGCGCACCACGACCGGCAGCGACCTCGGGATCGCGAACCGGATCAGCACCACGGTCGCGAGCGCGATGAGGATGTCCAGGTAGCCCAGGATCCGCTGGTCGCCGCCGAAGATCGTCGCGTCGCCGTAGTACAGCATCGACGGCACCGCGATCAGGTGCTCGTTGGACGCTTTCCACAGGCCGCCGAAGTTGAGCGACCCGTCCAGGCTCACGAACCGGACCAGCGCGTACCAGTAGTCGACGAAGTGCAGCTCCGGCGCTCTCGCCACCTCGATGGTCATCGCGGCGGCCGGGACCAGCGCGAGGAACTCGATGAGGCGCGCGAGCCAGCGGGTCGTGGCGAAGCGCTCCAGCTTCTGCCACCAGGTGCCGGCGGTTGCCGGTGCCTCGCCGGCGCGTTCCTCGGGCGCCGAATCCGGCTCCGACTTGTCCGTCACCGTGCTCGTCACGTCACATTCCTCCGCGCCGGGTCCACGCCGTCCAGCCTGTCAAAGTCCGGCAACAGGGCGACGCGCGGCCCGTCACTGTCGATTATTGCTGTCGATTAATCGGGAGGTTCCCCCTCGACTGCCTTCCCCGGGAGCCACAGCATCCGGCCGCTGTCCAGGACGATGACCACCCGACCAGCCGGATCGGTTGGCGCGATCACCGCGAATCCCGTGTCGGACGGCGCCCACTCGAGCAGGCTCTGCACGTCCGGCCTGGCCAGATGGTACTGGCCGCCGCCGGTCACCTCGCCCCTGGCGTCGGTGAACAGGACGCATCGGACATCCTCGCGGCCGTCCGTGGCCCACCCGCGCAGCAGTGTCGTGTCGCCTCGGGTCTCGCTCGCGTCGACCGCGCCGGTCGGTCCCGGCTCGTCCTCGTCGGGGGCGAGCATGGGCCGCATGTCGGACAGTTTCAGCCGGTCGCCCAGCTCCGGGCCGCCGCAGCCGATGGTGAAGTCGTCGGTGTACGGGTAGTGGTCCAGCGCCGCCAGCCTGCCCGCGAGCTGGTCCGTTGGCGGGAAGCCGTACCAGAACCGGTCGTCCAGCTGGGCGCGCAGCGCGACCGCGCGCAGGGGGACGTCGGTGAGCGCTTCCCGGACCACCGCCACCATCGGCGCGCCGAGCGTGAACCCGACGAGCCCGATCGCGACGGACACGACCGCGAACCGGGGCGCGTTCCTCGGCGACCGGCGGAACGCGACGGTCGCGACGACCACCAGCAGCGGCACCGAGGTGAGCACCGACAGCGACGTGTAGCGGCTGGCCAGGCCGATGTCGGTACCGAAGTCGACGCGGGCGGTCGCGATCATCCCGCACGCCAGCACCCCGTAGCAGGCGACCGCCCACCAGAACCACAACCGCCCCGCCCGTGCGGACGGCACGGTCAGCAGCGCGGCGAGCCCGCAGAGGATGGCCCCGCCCGCGATCGCCGCGAGATCGGCGGACCGGCCCGTCCACACGTGCCCGATGAGGGTGAGGAACGCGTACAGCAGGCTGCCGATGTCGTTCGCGGGGTCCTTGCCCGGCACGACGCTCGGGCGCATGGTCAGCCACACGGCGACCACCGCGGCGCCGATGACGAGCGTCGCGATCCGGCGCCACCACCGTTCCCGGTGCATGCACGCCAGCAGGAACAGCGCGGGCCACACGGCGAACCCGGTGCCGTAGCTCGCGCACGCCAGCACGCCCACCAGCCACGCGAGGAGCCATCGCCGCTTCCTCGCGAGCAACAGCGACCCGACCACCAGCATGTTCGCGGTGAGCCACGCCGCGCCGCTCATGCCGAGCGCGAAGTTGTGGATGCCGTGCAGGCTGAACACCAGTGCGGACATCGCCACGACCAGCCCGGCGCGGAGTACGACGGGCAGCACCTTGGGCAGCGCGGACCGCAGCATCAGGATCGTGAGCACGGCGATCACGATCGTGAGGTAGCCGAGCATGCGGTTGTCGCCGCCGAACAGCTTCGCGTCGGCCCAGTAGAAGAACGACGGGATGATCAGCGGGTGCTCGTTCTGGAGGTCCCAGACGCCGTCGATGTTGTAGCTGCCGTCGGGGTTGGTGATCCGCAGCAGCACCGACCAGTAGTCCAGCAGCTGTAGCCGGGGGGACGCGGCGACCTCGAACGCCATCGCGAGCGCGGGCAGCACCGCGAGGAGCTCGACGCCGAATGCGAGCCGCCGGTCGGCCATCCACTGGCGCACGGGTGCGTAGCCGGTGCCGTGTTCCTGCCCGGCCCACGTGTCGTACCCGACCCCGTCCGTCCGCACCTAACGAACCGGGTGTTTCTGCAGCTCTTGGTCGAGCCGGTCGAGGAAGCTCTGGTCGAGCAGGTCGATGACACCGGCCGCGACGTTCCGCTCGACGACCTCGAGCACGACGATCTCGGCGTCCCGGATCGTGCCGACCACCTCGTCCGGGCGGTTGCCCGCCGAGCGGTAGTACTGCATGGTCAGGTCGGCGAACGCGGCGGGCAGGTAGCCGGACGCGTTCACGAGGAACGAGTCGCCCAGCACCGCCGTCGGCGCGTACACCATGCCGGGCAGGTCCTTGGAGTCGTAGTGCTTCGGCTCGACCATGTCGACGATGTTCTTGCGCGCCCGGTCGTAGCGCCCGTCCGGCTTGAACCGGTAGTTGGTGACGTTGTTCTCGCCCTTCTGCCCGATCAGCCTCGGCAGGTCCGCGGTCACCTTGTCCCTGCTCTTGACCTGGATGCGCCAGTCGTCGGCGACCTCCGGCTTCACCTCGAGCGCGACGCCCTTCACCATTTCGAGGGCGCCTTCCGCGGTCCAGTGGGTGTCGAGCGGGTAGTACATGGGCTTGTCGTGGCGCTCCGCGGCGGCGGCGAGGCGGGGCCGCATGTCGAGCCCGCCGGCGACCGCGATGGACTGCTGCCACAGCTCGGGTGTGACCGGCGCGGCGCAGTCCTTGCCGGGGTAGGTCTCGGGCAGGTGCTCGGGCACCATCGTGGTCTTGTCCGGCACGAGGACCAGCACGAACTCCCGTCCGGACCGCTCGACCACGTCCCGCAGCTTGGCGAGCTGGCCGATGGTCTGCGCCAGCGGTTTCGTCGGCCGGCACTTGGACAGGGCGTCGGAGCCGTAGTAGAGCCAGCCGTCCTCGCCCTCCACGACCGTCCGGAACCCGGCCTGCTCCTGCCCGTCGGACGGCCCCTGGACGGGGGTGTCCTCCTCGTCGCCGGGCTTCGTGTCCTGCTCACCTGGCGTGCCGGGCAGGGGTCCGGTCGGCGTGCCGCCGCCCTGGTCGAACGGCGCGGGCTCACCGAAGAAGGTGCGGCTGACCCAGTCGGCGGCGCTGATGGCCTCCTCGCGGAACACGAGGTTGTCGGTGGCCCAGCCCTCCATGCCGGTGAACAGCCCCCAGCCGTCGCTGACGCTGGGGAAGCTCGCGAGCTCGTGGTTCTCGATCTCGCTCGGCCGCATGCCGAACACCCACATGAGCGTCGGCGTCGCGAGGAAGACCAGCGCGCTGATCAGCGCCGTGAGCTGCCGCTTGCCGTGCCGGGGCCGGTGCAGGGAGTGCTCCCTGGGCAGCCACGCCTCGTGGACGGGTGGCAGCTCGATGGTCACAGGTGCACGTTAACGGGTCTCACGTCGCGGGGTGTTCAGGTTCCGGTTTGTCGGCGATCGAGGCGTTGACCACAGTGGTCTTGTCCTGTGTCCCCACGATCTGGGTCATCTCCCCGGATGGCGCCTCCCAGGCGGCGGACACGGGAATGTGCACCTTGGGCTTGTCGGCGGCCGGTTCCCCGGCCTGTTCGGCATCTGCCGGTCGTGTGTCTGCCGGTCGTGTGTCTGCCGGTTGGGTGTCTGCCGCCGCCTCCGCATCCGCCTCGGCGAGGATCTCCTCGCTCGTCTTCCGGTAGTCGTTCGTCGAGATCTCCCCGGCCGCCAGCCGCTCACCGAGTTCCCGAAGCCGCTCCTGCCAGCTCATGCCCCAGTTCGTATCACGGCCTCCGTAAAGTGGCGCCATGGCGAACACGAGTGGTTGGTTCGAACCGGCGACGGACAAGGCCCGCCAAGAGGCCGAGGACTGCGGCAGGCTGGTGGAGATCGTCCGCAACGAGGAGGGCCTGACCCGCGCACAGCTGGCGTCGGCCGCGGACGTGCCGGAGGAGGACGTAACCCTCTTCGAGTCCGGCCGCGTCTCCCCGGTCGAACCGATGCTGACCACCCTCCTGCGCGCGATGGGCCGCACCGCCTGACGTCCCTCACCGGGTGACCCTGGCGTAGTTGATCGTGCGGGTGGTGGAATGCGCGCCATGAGCACGACCTGGTTCAACGCGGTCGACGTGACCGAAGCGCAGCGCGCCCGCTGGGACGCGGAGGACAACGGCCGCCTCGTTTAGTCCATGCGTGAAGACCTCGGCTGGACGCGCACCCGGCTGTCGAAACTCGCGGGCACGTCACACGCGGAGCTGGCGAGTTTCGAGATGGGCCGGACCGTCCCCGCGCAACCGCTGCTGGTCCGGTACCTGAACGCGATGGGCTACGGCCCGCGTTAGGAAAGAGTGGAGCGGACGACGGGATTCGAACCCGCGACCCTCACCTTGGCAAGGTGATGCGCTACCAGCTGCGCCACGTCCGCAATGCCGGAAAGCATACCTCAGGGCCTTAACACCTTTGGCATGGGGCTGTTCGGCACAGCGACCTGGACTGGTTGGCCTAATACCTTCGTCGGTATCGCCTTCACGTTCTTAACGTTTGCCGTCCACTCGAAACGGTGTGTGGCAGATTTGGCGAATCCCGTGGCGGTCGGGATGGAGGTGTCGTGACCAGCGAGGCTGTGGAAGCACCAGAAGGCGGGGACCGAGCACTGCTCGAGCGGCTTCGTGGGGGTGAGGACGCTGCCTTCGGTGAGCTGTTCTCCCGTCATTCCGCCGCCGTCTTCCGGCTCGCGCTAGGGCTCGTGAACGACCGGGCCGAGGCCGACGACCTGACGGCGGAGGCGTTCTTCCGGGTGCTGCAGGCCATCCGGCGCGGTGCGGGGCCCGTCGACAACGTGCGCGGCTACCTGCTGATCGTCGCCAGGCGGGTGGCGTGGGAGTGGAGTCTGCGGCGCAAGGAGATGCCGGTCTCCGACGAGGAGCTGACCCACCGCGCTCCCGCGAACCCGGACACCTCCGGCCAGTTCACCGAGCGCAACCTGATCCGCCGCGCCTTCACGTCGCTGCCGGAGCGGTGGCGGCGCGTGCTCTGGAAGATGGAGGTCGAGGGCGAGCGCCCGGCGGCCGTGGCCACGAACTTCGGCCTGTCGCCCAACGCGACCGCCGCGCTCGCCCGCCGGGCGAGACAGGGGCTGCGGGCCGCCTACCTGCAGGCCCACCTGGCGTCCGAGCGCAGTGCCGTCGGCTGCCGGTCCGTGCTGGAGAAGCTCGGCGCCTACACCGCGGGGACCACCTCGGGCATCGAACGCCGTCGCATCCGCACACACCTGTCCACCTGCACGTCCTGCACCGCGATGTACGCCGAGCTGCGGGACATCTTCGTCGGTCTGCGCCCGCACACCGCGCTCGCGACCGTGCCGGTGGTGGGGGCCGCGCTCTGGCAGCTCGGCGCCACCCTCAAGGGCCTGCTCGCGAGCACGAAGGTCCAGGTCGGCATCGCCGCGACGTCGGCGGCCGCGGCCGGGGCGCTCGGGTTCGCGTTCGCGCCGTGGGGTGGCGGGGACGACTCGAAGCCGATGGAGCTGGCCGGCAAGCGGGCCATCGAGACCCACGCGGCGGCCCAGCCGGTCCAGCCGAGGACCACCGTCGACGTGCGGCGCGGCAGCCTGGAGGACTCGATCACGCCGCCGGAGAAGGACGAGACCTCCGACCGCGGGTACGGCGCCGAGGACACGGACGCCCCCGTGACCCCCACGTCCGGGACGCCCGCGGGCGTGCCCGCGGAGGGCGCCGAGACCACGACCACCGAGGGTGACGGCCGCGACGACGTGCCCATGTCGAGCGAGACCCCGGCCTTCGACGAGAGCGCCCCGATCGTGTACCGCGAGACCACGGTCGAGACCTACAGCCACGAGTACGAGGACTACACGCTCGTGCAGGAGACGACCACCGTCACCGAGGTCAACTCCCTGGATCAGACGCGCACGACGAAGTCGACGACGACCTACACACAGCCCAAGGACGGCCACGCGACCGCGATGAGTGCGACAGATCCGGCACCAACCACCTGACCGGGCCCTGACAACGCCCCCGGTATGCGCCATCATTGAAGTTGATGTTGCCGGCCGCCGGGAGGCGATCGAATGACGCGCGTTGTGCGCGGGGCTGACGGACGAATGTGGACCCTGCGCGGCGAGATGGAGTGGCGGCAGCCCGCCACTGACGACGACTTCGAGCACGACGTGAGCGTCGGCAGCATGTCCGCGTTCGTCCTGCTCGCGCTGGTCATCGGCCTGGCCGTGGTGCTCGTGGTGTCGATCCCGGACGACGTCGTCGCGCCGTGGAGCAGCAAGATGCTGTGGCTCGGCCTCCTCATCGTGCTGGCGATCCTGTTCTTCCCGGCCCGCTGGGCGCTGCGGCGGCCGTGGAAGGTCGTCGCGGAGACCGGCGACAACGGCGAGGGCGAGCCGGAGGAGCGCTGGGTCGGCACCGTGCGCGGCATGTTCACGGTCCGCCAGCAGGTCAACCGCATCGCCAAGGACATCCAGCTCGACTCGCAGCCGGGCCTCGAAGGTCCGCTGCAACCCGTGGCGTAACCGCCGGAATCGGGCAAGACTGGGGCCGTGCCAGAACTACCCGAGGTGGAGGCGCTCGCACAGCACATCCGCGAGCACGGTGTCGGTCGCACCGTGGCGCGGATCGACGTCGCCTCACTGTCCGTGCTGAAGACCGTCACCCCACCGTGGACCGAGCTGCACGGCAAGGAGGTGACGGGGGCCGGCAGGCACGGCAAGTTCCTCGACGTCGAGGTCGGCGACCTGCACCTGATCATCCACCTGGCCCGCGCGGGCTGGCTGCGCTGGGCCGACACCCTCTCCGCCGTGCCGCCGAAGCCGGGGAAGGGCCCGCTCGCGTTCCGCGTGCACCTCGGCCCGCCCGGTCAGGGCCCCGGCTTCGACCTCACCGAGGCTGGCACCAAGAAGGGCCTGGCGGTGTGGATCGTGGCCGACCCGAAAGAGGTGCCGGGCATCGCGGCGCTGGGCCCGGACGCGCTGGCGCTGACCCGTGACGAGTTCGTCACAGTGCTCTCCGGCCACACCGAGCGCCTGAAGAACGCGCTCACTACCCAGCGGATCATCGCCGGCATCGGCAACGCGTACTCCGACGAGATCCTGCACATGGCGAAGCTGTCCCCGTTCGCGACGGCGGGCAAGCTGGCCGACGATCAGCTGGACCGGCTGTACGAGTCGGTGCGCGAGATCCTCACCAGCGCCGTGAACAGGTCGGTCGGCCAGCACGCGGCGACGCTGAAGGGCGAGAAGCGGTCCGGTCTGCGGGTGCACAACCGGACCGGTATGCCGTGCCCGGTGTGCGGCGATACCGTGCGCGAGGTGTCGTTCGCCGACAAGGCGTTCCAGTACTGCGCGACCTGCCAGACGGGCGGGAAGCCGCTCGCTGACCGGAGGTTGTCGAGGTTGCTCAAGTGACCCGCGCTTGCCACGGAGGGTGTCGTGGCCGGAGCATTGCCGGGTGACCGACCTGTTGAACGAACGCACCATCGTCGGCGGGATCGCGATCCTCGTCTTCGCCGCGGCGTTCGCCTTCTGGATCCGGTCCCGGAAAACCGACAACTCGGTCGACGACGCCGTCCTGGACGCGGTCCAGCGGTTGTCGAAGGCCGCGCCCGCCATGCGCAGCGGGCTCACCGAGGAGGCCGCTGACCAGGCCGCCAAGCACCTGGTGGAGATGCTCAAGTGCGTCGCCATCGGGATCACGGACGCGACCGGCCACCTCCTGTCGTGGGACGGCGGCGCCAACGAGCACTACGCCGACCTGACCGGCGCGATCGACATGGCCATCCGCAACGGCCAGCGCGCGGCCATCCACCACACGAACCTGTCCTGCGACCACCGCAGCCGCTGCCCGATGCGCACGGCCGTGATCGTGCCGCTGATCCCGGACGGCCAGGTGGAGGGCACGCTGATCGTGGTCGGCGGGATCAACTCGAAGCGGCTGATCCGCGCCGCCGACGAGGTCGCGCAGTTCGTGGCGATCCAGCTGGAGCTCGCGAAGCTGGACGAGTCGAAGCAGCAGCTCGCGAAGGCCGAGGTGCGGATGCTGCGGGCACAGATCTCGCCGCACTTCCTGTACAACGCGCTGAACTCGATCTCCTCGCTGATCCGCACCGACCCGGAGCGGGCGCGTGACCTGCTGCAGGAGTTCGCGGACTTCACCAGGTACTCGTTCCGGACCTCCGGCCAGTTCACGACGCTGGCGGAGGAACTGCGCAACATCGACCGCTACCTGACGATCCAGAGCCAGCGGTACGCCGACCGCCTCAACGTGCGCATCAAGATCGCACCGGAGGTGTTGTCAGTGGTGGTCCCGTTCCTGGTGCTCCAGCCGCTGGTGGAGAACGCGGTGCAGCACGGCCTGTCCCCGAAGCCGGGCGGCGGCACGGTCACGGTCGTGGCGCAGGACAACGGCAACGAGGCGCTGATCAGCGTGGAGGACGACGGCGTGGGGATGGACGCCGACCGCCTGTTCGCCGACCTGCGGGACGCCCACAAGAGTGGGTCGCACGTCGGTATCGGGAACATCAACCAGCGCATGCGGCAGGTGTTCGGTGACGAGTACGCGCTGATGGCGGAGACCGCGCCGGGCGCGGGCATGAAGGTGATCCTGCGCGTTCCCAAGTTCTTCCCCGGCGTCCGCCCGGACCTCCCCAAGTTCGGTGAGGACACGGAACCGAAGGCGAGCCAGCCGACCTAGTCGCAGCGGGTGCCCGGGCGGTGCCAGCGGACCTGGCCGTCGACCACGTCCGCGTCCATGCCCGCCCAGTGCGGGTCGAGCGTCCAGTGGGCCGCGGCGCCGGGTGTCTCGTCCAGGTACACGCCCCGGTCCACCGAGCCGAACACCGCGAGCCCCGGCCGCGCCCACACCGCCGACAGCCGCCGCTCCACCCATGCCCGCGCCGCCGCGCACGACGCGAACTCGGCGACGTCGATCTGCGACAGGTGCGACTCGTCCCCCATGCCGAGCCACGCCCGCCAGCGCACCTGCTTCCCCATACGGAACATGAGCGGGCGAACTCGCGCGGGATACGTAGGGTGGTTCCATGAGTGTCACGGAAAAGCTGGCCGCCCGGCTCCCCATCAACAGGGGCACCGCAAAACCTGTCGTCGCGGTGGTCAAGCTGCACGGCGTCATCACTCCGACCCCGTCGCCGCTGAGCCGGGGCACGATCAACATCAACACCGTGGAACAGGCCCTGGCCAAGGCTTTCGACCACGAGCGGCTGTCCGCGGTCGCGCTCGCGATCAACTCGCCGGGTGGCGCGCCGACGCAGTCGGCGCTGGTGAGCGAGCGGATCCGGGAGCTGGCCGACAAGAAGAAGGTGCCCGTCCTCGCGTTCTGCGAGGACGTCGCGGCGTCCGGTGGTTACTGGCTCGCGTGCGCGGCCGACGAGATCTTCGCGCACTCGTCGTCGCTCGTCGGCTCGATCGGTGTGGTCACCGCGGGTTTCGGTTTGAACGGGCTGCTCGAACGGGTCGGCGTCGAACGCCGCGTCTACACCGCGGGCGCCCACAAGGTGCGCCTCGACCCGTTCCGCCCGGAGAAGGACGAGGACGTGGAGTGGATCAAGGGTCTGCAGTCGCAGCTGCACGACCAGTTCGTGTCGTGGGTGAAGGACCGCCGCGGCGACCGGCTGAACGACGGCGAGGACCTGTTCACCGGTGAGGTGTGGACCGGCGTGCGGGCCAAGGAGATGGGTCTCGTCGACGGGGTCGGCAACCTCCGCGCCGTGCTGACCTCGCGTTTTCCGGAGGCGGAACTGGTCGTGGCGGAGCCGAAGCGCCCGCTGCTGGCGCGACTCGGACTGGGGGGTGCGACACAGTCACTGCTCACTGCCATCGAACATCGGGCACTCTGGTCCCGCTTCGGTCTCTGATCTCGTGTCACCCACGAGGGGCAACACCATGGACAGACGGTACTTCCCATCGGCAAGATGCGGGTCACAGTGAGTACTCCACCCAACACCCCCGGTCTCGTCGTCCTCGCCGTGGACGACGAGAAAGACGGCATGGACCTGATGGTCGAACGGCTCGAGGCGAACCGCTACGTGCGCCGGGTCATCCCGGCGTTCGACGCGACCGAGGCGCTGCGCCAGCTCGGCGGCGACGACCAGGAGCTGACCGCGCGCCGCAACGCGGGCAAACCGATCGTGGACGCGGTCTTCTCCGACCTGAAGATGCCCGGCCTGACCGGCATGGAGATGGCGAAGGTGCTGGCCGGCTTCAAGCCGTCGCCGGTGCTGGTGTTCATCACCGGGCACGGCGAGGGCAACGACGCGGTCGAGGCGTTCGACCTCGGCGCGGTCGACTTCATCCCGAAGCCGTGCGACCAGGGCCGCATGGACCGCGCGGTGCAGCGGGTGATCTCCAAGCTGCGCGGTGACGGGCTGGTCGGCGAGGCGCCGCAGGTCGCGTCCGAACCGGCGGACGACGAGGTCATCCCGGTCGAGCTGGCGGGCAACACGAAGCTCATCCCGCGCTCGTCGGTGCGCTGGGTGGAGGCGCAGGGCGACTACGCGCGCCTGTTCACCACCGAGGGCTCGCACCTGGTGCGGATCCCGCTCGCGCAGCTGGAGGAGCGGTGGGAGAAGGCGGGGTTCGTCCGCATCCACCGCTCGTACCTGGTGCCGATCAACCTGATCACCGAGCTGCAGCTCGGCGGCAACGGCTACCACGTGGTCATCGGCGACGAGGAACGCAAGCTGCCGGTGAGCAGGCGGCACACGCGTGAGCTGAAGGACCGGATCGTGCGCCGCGGTGGCTTATGAGCGGAGCTTGCGGAGCGACTAGTCGAACACGGGGCGACGGCGAGCGGCCGGACCGAGCCTGCGAGGGGCGGTCGTGAGCAGGCATTCGGCGGGTCCTGGCCGGGAAGAGCAGGGGCCGCGGCGGTCCTACACGGACCCGCCGACGAAACCCCGCCGCAAGCGCGTCGTACTGGCCGACTCCCGGGCCCCCGTCACCCGCCTGCGCACCGTCATCGAGCTGGAGGAACAGACCAGCTACGGCGAGGAGCTGGTCCGCCAGCTGATCCGCGCGCAGTTCAAGCAGGCGATGAAGTTCTGGCTGGCCACGCTCGCCTTCTTCCTGGCACTCCCCGCGCTGTTCTTCTTCCTGCCGCAGCTGTCCCAGACCACCCTCGCGGGCGTCCGGTTACCGTGGCTCGTGCTCGGACTGCTGCCCTTCCCGTTGTTGTTCGGCGTCGGGTACTGGTACAACGTGGTGGCCGAGCGGCAGGAACGCGACTTCGTCGCGATGGTCGAGAAGTAACCGAGGTCTGGTGAGCGCAAAGATCTGGGCCCTTTCGGGTGCCTTTGCGGTCATCATCGCGACCTTCTACATCGGGTGGCGCTCCTCCAGGACGGCCAGCACCGCGCAGGACTTCCTCGTCGCGCGCCGCACCGTGCGGTCGCGCCGCAACGCGGCCGCCGTCTCCGGTGAGTACCTGTCCGCGGCGTCGTTCCTGGGTGTGGCGGGCCTGGTGCTGAAGGACGGCGCCGACGCGCTCTGGTACCCGATCGGGTTCACCGCGGGCTACCTGGCGCTCATGCTGTTCGTCGCCGCCCCGCTGCGCCGCTCCGGCGCGTACACGCTGCCCGACTTCTGCGAGGCCCGCCTGGGATCGCGCGCGCTGCGTGGCCTTGCCGCGGTGTTCGTGGTGTTCATCGGGATCCTGTACGTGGTCCCGCAGCTGCAGCTCGCGGGCCAGGCGCTGGCGAACATCCTGCCGGTGCCGACGTGGGTCGGCGCGACGGTGGTGACGGTCGTGGTGATCGTCAACGTGTTCGGCGGCGGCATGCGCGCGATCACGGTGGTGCAGGCGTTCCAGTACTGGCTGAAGCTGTTCGCGATCGCGGCGCCGACGTTCGTGATGTGCCTGCTGTTCATCGGCAACGGCGGCCTGCGCGACGGGCAGGCGACGACGCTGACCGAGGCGCTGCCGCCGACGTTCACGCAGAACACCGAGATCGACGTGCGCACCCCGGTGCTGCTGCGGGTCGAGGACCCGGTGTGGCTCGCGGCGCGCGGCGAGACCGACGGCGAACCCGCGATGGGCACGGTCTACTGGGGTCCCGGCACGCACGAGGTCGCCGCGGGCACCACGCTGCACTTCTCGAAGGGCTCGTCGGTCCCGGTGGTCGCCGGTGCGCCCGCGGACAACGAGAGCTGGCTGGCGCCGGCGTCGAACGGCGGCGACCTGTTCAGCACGTACTCGCTGATCCTGGCGCTGTTCCTGGGCACGATGGGCCTGCCGCACGTGCTGGTCCGCTTCTACACCAATCCCGACGGCAGAGCCGCGCGCCGCACCACCCTGCACGTGCTGCTGTTGTTGTCGCTGTTCTACCTGTTCCCGATCATGCTGGGCGCGCTGTCCCGCCTGTACGTGCCGGAACTGCTGGTCACCGGCCAGACCGACGCGGCGGTGCTGAACCTGCCGCACAGCATCGCGCCGGGCATCCTCGGTGACATCCTGGGCGCGGTGCTCACGGCAGGCGCGTTCGCGGCGTTCCTGTCGACGTCGTCGGGCCTGGTGGTGAGCGTGTCCGGGGTGCTGTCCACGGACGTGCTGCGCGGCCGCGTGCGGGACTTCCGGTTCGCGACGGCCGTGGCGGGCGGGGTACCGCTGGCACTGGCGATCGCCGTGCGGCAGACCGACATCTCGCTGACGGTCGGCATGTCGTTCGCACTGGCCGCGTCCACGTTCTGCCCCATCCTCCTGCTCGGCGTGTGGTGGCGGAAGCTCACGTGGGTGGGTGCCGCCGCGGGCATGATCGTGGGCGGCGGCCTGGTGCTGGCCTCGTTGGTGATCAACACGATCAGCAACCTCACGGGCGGCTGGGCACCGAGCGTGTTCAGCCAGCCGGCGATCATCACGGTCCCGGCCGCGTTCCTCACGGTGATCCTGGTGAGCAAGGCGACTCCCGCGAAGATCCCGGCCGACGTCGCACAGATCCGGCTGCGCATGCACGCCCCGGACAACCTGGGCCTGACCCGCGACCGCGCGGTGGCGAGCTTCGGCACGGCCGAGGAACGGTCCCGGCTGGCGGACGGCCGCCACCGCAAGGAGTGAGGCGGTCGCTACCGGTGGTCAGTCCCCTTTCGAGTGGCGAGATCGGGCAATCCCGCCATTAACATCTAGGCGAGCTCGGTCGTGGACGATGGGAGCCCCGGATGGCGGTGTCAGTGCTCGGCATGGCACGCCACATCGCGGACGAGCTGAAAGAAGGCCTGTCCGGCACGGGCGTGCGGTCGGCGGCCCGCGGCCTGCGCAGGCTGCTGGACGCCGACTTCGTCGCGCTGGCCGACCTGTCCGGCCGAGCCGTCTGGGCACCGGACGAGCCACCGTTCTACGCGGACGCGAACGCGCTGGTGGAACGCGTGCTGCACAGCGAGAACCGCGAAGGCCGGTCCCCGCTGGTGGCGGTGCCGCTGCACGTGGACCACGAGCTGGCCGGCGTGCTGGTGGTGGCGGGCGCGTCCCGGCGGGCGGCGGTGCGGGAGGCGTCGAAGTGGGTCGTGGAGGCGCTGGAGCGCGGCAGGCTGGAGGCGTCGGCCGAACAGGCGGCGCAGGCCGAGCTGCGTGCGCTGCGGGCGGAGATCTCGCCGCACTTCGTCTACAACGCACTGACGGTCATCGCCGCGCTGGTCAGTTCCGAACCGGACCGTTCGCGTGAGCTGATGCTCGACTTCGCCGACTACATCCGCTACAGCCTGGCGAAACACGGCGAGTACACGACGGTGGCGGACGAGTTCCACGCGATCGAGACATACCTGGCGCTGCAACGCGCGGTGCTGGGGGACCGGCTACAGGTGCAGGTGCGGGTGGCGCCGGAGGTACTCGCGGTGGCGCTGCCGTACCTCGTGCTGCAGCCGCTGGTGGAGAACGCCGTCCGCCACGGCATCGAGCCGCGCACGGGCACCGGGCACGTGCAGGTCCGCGGCGAGGCGGAGGGGAACGACTGCGTGATCAGCGTGGAGGACGACGGCCTCGGCATGGACCCCGCGCTGGCGGAGGAGATCCTGGCGGGCCGCGGCGGTTCGGACAGCGTCGGTCTGGCCAATGTGGACAGACGACTGCGGAGCGTCTACGGCCCGTGGTACGGCCTGGTGGTGGAGACGGCGACAGGTGAGGGAACCCGCGTGGTGGTACGGATCCCGAGGTTCCAACCGGGAGTGATGCCAGGATGACGGGCCTGTCCGTGCTGGCCGTGGACGACGTCCCCCCCGCACTCGCCGAGTTGTGCAGGCTGCTGTCGGACTCCCCGGAAGTTTCGGCGGTGGCGAGCGCGACGGACGCACTGTCCGCACTGCGCATGATCCAGAACGGCCGCTACGACGCGGTGTTCCTGGACATCTCCATGCCGGGACTGGACGGCCTGGAACTCGCTTCGCTGCTGGCGCGGTTGAACGAGGCCCCGGCGATTGTCTTCGTGACGGCGTACGAACAACACGCGGTGGCCGCGTTCGGCATCGGCGCGGTCGACTACCTGCTGAAACCGATACGAGCGGAACGTCTGGCCGACGCGCTGGCAAGGGTCAACCGGGTGATCCCGGACGCCAGCCCGGCCCAGGAGACCCCGGACGCGATGGCCGCGCTGCCGGTGGAGTCGGAAGGCCGCACGCGGTACATCCGCCGCACCGAGGTCCACTACGTCGAAGCCCACGGCGACTACGTCCGCCTGCACGCGGTGTCGGGCGTGCACGAGGTGCGCATGCCGATCTCGCGCCTGGAGGAGTACTGGGCCCCGGCGGGTTTCGTCCGAGTGCACAGGAGCTTCCTGGTGGCACTGGACGCGGTCCGGGAACTGCGCAGCGACTCAGTGGGCGGCCTGCTGGCACACACGGACCTGGGGGACGTCCCGGTTTCCCGCCGCCACGCGCGGGACCTGCGCGAGAAGCTGTTGTCCGCGGCCAAGTCCGGCCAGCTGGACCGCCGGTAATGCCAGGCCACAAGCGCATCGCGGTGATGAGCCCGCAGACACGGCTGGCGCATTCCCGCCGCAGGGCACGAGGCCGCTGGCGAGTCCCCAAACTGGACGGTCCCGGCGCCGACCGCGCGCTGGTGTTGCACCGCCGCCAACTCCGCCTGGCCGTGGCGCCACTGGCGTTGCTGTTCGCGGGCATCCTGGGCCTGCCGCTGGTGTTCGCCCTGTTCCCGGGCCTGGACGACATCCGCCTGCTGGGCATCCCCGTGTCGTGGCTGGCGCTGGCGGTACTCCCGTACCCGGCACTGGCCCTGCTGGCAGGGTGGCAACTCCGCCGCGCCGAAAAGGCGGAGGACACCGAGTGATCCTCGCCTTCGCGGTAGCCCCCGTCGTCCTCATCACGTTGCTCATCGGGCTTCGCGGTGTGGCGGCCATGCGCACCACCTCCGACTTCCTCGTCGCCTCCCGCCGCGTCTCCCCGCTCCTCAACTCGGCCGCGGTCTCCGGCGAGTACCTCTCCGCGGCCAGTTTCCTGGGCGTGGCGGGTCTGGTCGTCAAGGACGGCATCGGCGCGCTCTGGTACCCGGTCGGCTTCACCGCCGGCTACATCGCGATGCTCGTCCTCGTCGCCGCCCCCATGCGCCGCTCCGGCGCGCTCACCGTCCCCGACTTCGCCGAAGCCCGTCTGGCCTCCCCGGCCCTGCGACGAGTCACGGCGGCGGTGATCCTCGTCATCGGCGGGCTCTACCTGGTCCCGCAGTTCCGCACCGCGGGCCTGGTCCTCTCCGCCGTCAGCAACTCCCCGTACTGGGTCGGCGTGGTCATCGCGGGCTCCGGTGTCGCCATCACCCTCGCCCTGGGCGGCATGCGTGCCGCCACCTACGTGCAGGCCTTCCAGTTCGTCCTCAAGCTGGTCCTCTTCATCGTCCCCGCGATCTGGCTCCTCATCCAGGTCAGCCCGCAGACCCGCGAGGACGCCCTCAACCCCGTCGAGTTCACGCGTTTCGCGGCCGACACGTCCGTCGAGTTCCGCATCGGCACGACCCTCGAACTGAACGGCGAACGCTGGGAAGTCCCCCAGGGTGCCACCGTCGAGTTCGCGGCGGGCGATGAGGTTCCGCAGGTCGTCGGCGAGGCACGGCCCGGCGGCGAAGGCTGGTCCCGCCCCCTCCTCGACATCGCCGACGCCGACCACCCCCTGCTGAGCACCTGGGCCCTCACCGTCGCGCTGGCTCTCGGCACCATGGGTCTCCCGCACGTGATCATGCGTTTCCACACCAGCCCCGACGGCCGCGCCGCCCGCCGCACCGCCGCCTTCACGGTCGGGCTGCTCGGCATCTTCTACCTGTTCCCCGGCATCTACGGCGTCCTCGGCCGCGTCCTCGTCCCGCAGCTCTACCTCTCCGGCGCCACCGACACCGCGGTCGTCGCGCTCCCCGCGCAGGTCGACACCGGCTGGCCCGGCAGCCTCTTCACCGCACTGCTCACCGGCGGCGCCTTCGCCGCGTTCCTCGCGACCTCGCTCGGACTGCTCCTGGTCGTCTCCGGCGCCATCTCCTACGACCTGCTGTCCGGCGGTCTCCGCGGCCTCCGCGTCACCGTGGTGGTGGCCGCCGCGGTCGTGGTCCTCCTTGCGCTGCAAGCGATCCGCCTCGACGCGGGTGTCCTCGTCACCTGGGCGTTCACGGTCGCGGCCTCCACCTTCTGCCCACTGCTCGTGCTCGGCATCTGGTGGTCGCGCCTCACGGTCACCGGCGCCATGTCCGGTGTCCTCGCCGGCCTCTTCGCGTCGTCGGGCGCGATCGCCTGCACACTGTTCGGCCTGCCGGTCACCGGCTGGCTCGCCATCCTCATCGCACAACCAGCGCCCTGGTCGGTCCCGCTCGCGTTCCTCACGATGGTCCTCGTGTCGCTGCGCGGCAGGCCACCGACGTGGGCACGTACGGCCATGCTCCGCCTGCACCTCAACGAGGACCGCGAACAAACCCCGGCCGACCGCCTCCGGGCCCTGCGTGAACGCGCTCAGTCCTCCCAGACCAACCGCAACTGAAATGTGGTCCCGTACCGCCGCAAAGCGGATTCCGCGTTCGAGTGCAGTCCGAAAACTGTCTGGTTGGTGACCGGGTTGCGGCAATAGGTCACCGCTTCCTGGTCGTTCGTCGTCGTGATTTGCATTCCCCACGCGAACACGTTTTCCTCGTTGTCCGCGCTGACCAGCGTGAAGAGTCGTCCTTCCATGGTATTTCAGTGTGCGGATGAACTCGCCAGCACTGGGTTTCCCAAGGTTGGGCCAGGTGGCTGCGATCATGAGTCGTGGGTAAGCGAGCACCATTCCTCCGGCGGCGGCTGGGACGCCGGCTGCGGGAGATCCGTGAAGGCGCCAACTTCACACTGGCCGAAGCCGCGAAGCGCTTGGACAAAACCCGCAGCGCATTACAGCGCATCGAAACCGGCGCCACTCGCGCTGACGTGCATTTCATCCGCTCCGCCATGGACGTCTACGACCACTACGACGCCACTCTTGTCGAAGAAGCCCGCGAAGCGGCGAAACCCCCGTGGTTCCGCTCCTACGGCATCGAGGACGCGGGATATGTCGACGTAGAAACCTATGCCGCATCAGTAAAGGAATTCTCCGGCCTCATGCTCCCCGGCCTGCTGCACACCGAGGCCTACATCCACGCCCTGTTCGGCCACAGCCGCCGACGCCGCACGCCCGACCAACTGCGGAACGACATCGAAGTCCGCCTGATCCGCAAAGAACGCCTCACCAGCACGCAAGACCCGCTCGAACTGTCGGTGATCATCGACGAGTCGGCGCTCCGGCGGGAAGTCGGCGGCCCGGACGTCATGCAGACACAGCTCCGACAACTGATCGAGATGGCAGAACTCCCCAGCGTCTCCCTTCAGGTGCTGCCGCTCAAGATGCACAGCGCCCTCGACGGAGGCTTCACATTGTTGTCGTTCCACGACCGCGACGAGCCCGACCTGCTCTACGTCGAATACGCCACGGGATCGCTTCACATCGAGGAAGAAGGCGAGGTCCGAGCCTGTAGACTCAAGTTCGATCGGCTGGGTGTCGAAGCGCTGAGCCCTGACGACTCCATCGCGCTGATCAAGCGCATCAGCCAAGAACGATAGAGGTGTCCACAGTGGACCTTGTTTGGCGGAAGAGCAGCCGCAGCGGCCAGGACCACACGAACGGCAATTGTGTCGAGGTGGCGCACCCCGGACTCTCTGTAGCGGTCCGTGACTCGAAGTCCCCCGAACGAGGGATCCTGGTCGTGTCCGCCCCTGCTTGGGCGCGTTTTCTTCACGTCACCAAAATGTGACCTGCGCCACTCGTCGCGCTATAAGCACCGTTCGTCAACCGTTCGTCGTGCGACCAAGCGGTTGATCCACGAGTGATTCACGCCACCTGACCACCTCCATAGGGTTTGGAACCCCGGTTTCATTCCCCATGGAGGCAACGTGAGCACCACCGACCAGGGCCCACCGGACCCTGACTGGGCGACCATCCAGCAGAGCGCGGAGTTCATGCAGCTGCGCCGCCGCCTGCGCAACTTCGTCTTCCCGATGACGATCGCGTTCCTGGCCTGGTACCTGCTGT
Source organism: Actinophytocola algeriensis (assembly GCF_014203735.1). Lineage (GTDB taxonomy): Bacteria > Actinomycetota > Actinomycetes > Mycobacteriales > Pseudonocardiaceae > Actinophytocola > Actinophytocola algeriensis. The sequence goes on from NZ_JACHJQ010000003.1 coordinate 554,130, forward strand.
ACGTGCTGCTGTCCGACTACGCGCACGAGTTCATGAGCACGAAGGTCGTCGGCAACATCAACATCGGCCTGGTCTTCGGTCTGCTGCAGTTCGTCTCCACGTTCGTGATCACGAGCCTCTACGTCCGGCACGCCAACAAGAAGCTCGACCCGATCGCCGACAAGATCCGTGAGGACGTCGAGGGAGGTGCCAAGTGAAGCTGGCAGCAGGCGTCGAAGGCAGCAACACCTGGCTCAACATCGGCATCTTCGGGCTGTTCGTGGCGATCACGCTGGTGATCGTGTTCCGTGCGAGCCGCTCGTCCAAGACCGCGGTCGACTACTACGCGGCCGGCCACTCCTTCACCGGCGCGCAGAACGGCGTCGCGATCTCCGGTGACTACCTGTCGGCGGCGTCGTTCCTGGGCATCGCGGGTGCGATCGCCGTGAACGGCTACGACGGCTTCCTGTACTCCATCGGCTTCCTGGTGGCGTGGCTGATCGCGTTGCTGCTGGTGGCGGAGCTGCTCCGCAACACCGGCAAGTACACGATGGGTGACGTCCTGAGCTTCCGGATGCGGCAGCGCCCGGTGCGCGCGGCCGCCGCCACGTCGACGCTCGTGGTGTCGTTCTTCTACCTGCTCGCGCAGATGGCGGGCGCTGGCGGCCTGGTCGCGCTCCTGCTCAACATCGAGAACAAGGCCGGTCAGGCGGTGGTGATCGCGGTCGTCGGTGTCGTGATGATCCTGTACGTGATCATCGGCGGCATGCGCGGCACCACCTGGGTGCAGATCATCAAGGCGACGCTGCTGATCGCGGGCGCGTTCCTGATGACCGTGTGGGTGCTCGGCAAGTACGGCTTCAACCTGTCGAGCGTGCTCGGTGCGGCGGTCGACCGCGTCGGCGAGGGCGGCGCCGCGCTGCTCGACCCCGGCAACCAGTACGGCGCCACCGGCACGTCCAAGCTGGACTTCGTGTCGCTGTCGCTCGCGCTGGTCCTCGGCACCGCGGGTCTCCCGCACATCCTGATGCGCTTCTACACGGTCCCGACGGCCAAGGAGGCCAGGAAGTCGGTCGTGTGGGCCATCTGGCTGATCGGCATCTTCTACCTGTTCACCCTGGTGCTCGGCTACGGCGCCGGCGCGCTGGTGGGCGCCGACGTGATCACCGCGGCACCCGGCGGCGTGAACTCGGCGGCACCGCTGCTCGCCTACGCACTGGGCGGCACGGTCCTGCTGGGCATCATCGCCGCGGTCGCCTTCGCGACGATCCTCGCGGTGGTGGCCGGTCTGACGATCACCGCGTCCGCGTCGTTCGCGCACGACATCTACGCGAACGTGATCAAGAAGGGCGAGGCGGACGACAAGGCCGCGGAGGTGCGGGTCGCCCGCATCACCGCACTGGTCATCGGCGCGGTCGCCATCGTTGGTGGCATCGTCGCGAGCGGCCAGAACATCGCGTTCCTCGTGGCGCTGGCGTTCGCGGTCGCGGCCTCGGCGAACCTGCCGACCATCCTGTACTCGCTGTTCTGGAAGGGCTTCAACACCCGCGGCGCGCTGTGGAGCATCTACGGCGGCCTGATCGTGTGCGTCGGCCTGATCATCTTCTCCCCGGCGGTGTCCGGCGGCGAGAAGGCGATGTTCCCGAGCGTCGACTTCCACTGGTTCCCGCTGTCCAACCCGGGCATCGTGTCGATCCCGGTGGCGTTCCTGCTGGGTTACATCGGCTCGAAGACCTCGAAGGAGATGGACGAGGCCAAGTACGCGGAGATGGAGGTCCGCAGCCTGACCGGCGCCGGCGCCGAGAAGGCGGTGGCCCACTAGCTCGCTGCACTGAAGGACCCCTTCGTCACGCCCAGCGTGATGAAGGGGTCCTTCATCACGTTCAGCGTGGCACCAGCGTGTTCTGCCTGGCCGCAACGCGCCAGCGCCCGTCGTCCTTGACCAACACGTACAGCGCGCACATGGTGTGGTCCAGGTCGATCGGCTCGCCGTCGGCGGTGATCGCGTACGCCTCCTTGTAGGCCAGCGCCACGTCCGGCCGCACGAAGCGCACGTCCTTGACCTCGTACCTGGCGAACTGGTCGCGCAACGGCCCCGCGAGCCCCGCCTCGCTGGCCGTCATCACCTCGTCGAGGCCAACGAGCCGCACGCCCATGGCGCTCACGAGCGTCGCGTCCGGCGCGACGTGCTTGTTCATCAGTGCGGCGTCGTTCGTGTTGAACCCACCCTCGACGTCCGCCACTACCTGCCTGATCTCATCGATGTCTCTGCTGTCGCTCACGCTTACAAGCTTCGAACCTCGACCAAGCACGAAGTCAACCTTCGCGTGCAACCCTCTGCCCGAGGTCCGCGTAGAAGGGGCAGATCATGAGGAGGTCGCAGGGTGCGAGGGCGGGACCAGGAGTTCGCCGAGTTCTTCTCGGCGCGCTTCGAGGGGGCTCGGCGGATCGCGTACGCGATGTGCGGAAGCTGGCCGGACGCGGAGGAGATCGCGCAGTCGGCGTTCGTGAAGCTGTACGCGCGGTGGACGAAGATCCGCATCGAGACCGTCGACGCGTACTTGCGCACGGTCCTGACCAGGGTGTTCCTGGACACGAAGAGACGGGGCCGAGCCCGTGAACAGGTCATGGCCGACCTGCCGGACACGATCGCGCCGGCCGACGCGGGCCCGGGGGAGCGACTCGCGCTGCGAACCGCTCTGCTCGCCGTGCCGCCGGGACAACGAGCGGTGCTGGTGCTGAGGTACGTCGCCGACCTGTCGGTGGACCAGGTGGCTGAGACCCTCGGCTGCTCGACGGGGACGGTCAAGAGCCAGACCGCGCGGGGCCTCGCCTCCCTGCGCGCCGCGTACCACAAGGGCGAGGTCAGCTTAGAGATGCGAGGAGCGTGACATGTTCGACGACGACACCACGGCGCGCAACGCGCTCCAGACCCTGAACGACGAGCCGGCCCCACCCCCCACCACGACGGTCGAGCAGGTGCTGCGGCGCGGCAGGCGACGCGTGCTCGCACAGCGCGTGAGCGCGGTGGCAGGCGTGGTGGCGGTGGTGGCCGCGATCGGGGTCACGGCGGTGCTGGTGCGCCAAGGCGGGACGGGCGACGGTGGCGTGCGGGTGGCCGAGCCGACGACGGCCCCCCCGGCGCCGGCGGGCCCCCTGCCGGGCTGGCGGACCATCGAGATCGACGAGGCGACCTGCAAACAGAACCCGTTGATCAACGTGCCGGGCACCGCGCCGGACGCACTGCTGCCACAGGCAGTCGTGGAACCGGCGTTCGTCGACGCGGTAGTGGCGGTCACCGGCCCGGGGGCGAGCGCGACCACCGCCCAGTGGGAGGGCTACTCGCCCAAGGCGGACGGCCCACGCGGCTACGTGGTGACCGAGATCCCCATGAGCGACGGCAACGGCCAGCTCCAGCTGGAGGCCTACGTCTACGGCGGCACCCCGACGGCGAAGGCCGACGCGTCGCTGTACGCCTACGGCGACTGCAAGGCCCCGGCACGGCACACGCTGCCGGACGGCACGGTGCTGCAGCTGTTCCAGCGCGACAACTTCGACCCGGAACAGCCGATGCAGCACCTGCAGATCTTCCGCCCGGACGGCCACGAGTACATCGTCACGTCGGCGGGCTGGAGCGAGGCGGACATGGTCCCGGTGCCAGGAAGCACCGCTTACACCATCGAAGGCGGCCGGAGAGACCTGCCGACCGACGACGCCCAACTGGCGGAGATAGCGACAACGCTGGTGGCGAACCTGGGTTGACCGGCTCACGCGCGTCCTACGGTCCGACGTGGCAGCATCGAGGTGTGATGCCACAGCAGGTGCCGACCGTGACCATCCCGGACCTCCCGGAGTCGCTGCCGGACGGAGTGACGCTCCTCGACGTGCGTGAACCCGACGAGTGGGCCGCGGGGCACGCCCCGGACGCGGTGCACATCCCCATGGGGGAGCTGGCGGGCAGGCTGGACGACCTCCCCGCGGACAACGAGGTGTACGTGGTGTGCCGCAGCGGCGGCCGCTCGGCCCGCGTCACCCAGTACCTGAACGCGAACGGCTGGGACGCGAAGAACGTCGACGGCGGCATGCAGCAGTGGCAGGCCGCTGGCCGCCCGATGTCCGCCGACAGCGGCACCCCGACGGTAATCTGACGTGACGCAGCCCCGCCAGCGCTGGATCGCGACGGTGCCCCCTGGGGGCACCCGCCGTCCACGCGCGCGCAGGCGCCTGCCGTACCCGGGCCCGCCCGGCTACAGCGCGCCACCGCGATGGGGCTTCCCGGCACTGGCCTGGCGCTGGCCGACGACCATCCCCGGCGCCAACCCGGACCAGCCGGTGACGGTCGACCGGGTACGGGCGGTGGCGGGCCACGCCTCCGCGATGATGTGGGCCCTGGCATGCCTGGCCCTGCTCACCGCGGGCGGCGAGATCTGGCGCTACGTGCTCCTGGTGCGAAGCCGGACCGGCGCACTGTCCTCCCGCCTGGTGAGCACGTCGGACGCGGTGGTGACGATCGCGGGCGTACTGACCCTGGCGTTCACCGTGCTGGCGGCGATCGTCGCCCTGTGGTGGCTGCACCTGGCCCGTCACGCGGCGGCGGACCTCGCGGACCAGGACGTGACCCGCCCGGACTGGCAGGTGCTGGTGTACCTGCTGGTCCCAGGCGTGAACCTGGCCATGGCCGGCGTGCTCCTCACCGAGCTGGAACACCAGGTCCTCCGCCGCCCCGGCACCGACCGCCCCCGCCCGACCAAGCCGCTCGCCATCTGGTGGGCAGCGTGGGCAACGGCGGGAATCCTGTTCGGGGTGACGGTCGCGTGGCGCTTCCGGGACTCGGTCCAGGCCCACGCGGACAGCGTCCTCCTGAGCGCACTGACCGACCTGTCCGCGGCGGCGGTGGCCGTACTGACAGCCCTGCTGATCCGCCGCCTGTCCACACTGCTGGCCCCGGTGGACCTCAACAGCGTCCGCTACCTGCGGGTCATCCGAGTAGAAGGCGCCCCGGAACCCCCACTGCGCGCCTCCCGCACCCTGTCCTCACGCCGCTGACCGCACCGCCATCAGCTGTCGACGCCGCCGCCGGGGTGTCCGCCTCGCTGGACGCCGGTACCTCCTACGGCCGGATCCACAACTCGCTCAGGAACGCCGACGGCGTCCCGAGCCTGAACATCCACGCCACGACGGACTACGTCGTGACCGGCAACGTCCGCAGACCCCGGATCACGAACTCCGGCCTGCGGTCCGGCTCCGACGCGAGCCGCAACCCGGGCAGCTCCGTCACCAGCGCCTCCAGCGCCGCCGCGATCTCCACCCGCGCGAGCGGCGCACCCACGCAATAGTGAATCCCCGCCCCGAAGCCAAGATGCGCGTTCGGCGACCGCCCGACGTCCAGCCGGTCCGGCGACTCGAACACCGCGGGATCCCGCGCCGCCGCCCCCAGCAGCGCCGCGATCTTGTCGCCCGGCGCCAGCGCGTACCCGGCCACCGTCGTCGGCGCGGTGGCAGTCCGCTCGAACAGCTGCAGCGGCGCGTCGAACCGGATCAGCTCCTCCGCCGCGGTCGGCAGCAGTGCCGGGTCCGCGACCAGCCGCTCCCACTCCGCACGATGCCGGAGCAGCGCCAGCACGCCGTTCCCGACGACGTTCACCGTCGCCTCGTGGCCCGCCATCAGCAGCAGCACCGCCGTGCCCACCAGCTCGTCGTCGGTCAGCCGGTCCGTGCCGTCGCGGACCGCCACCAGGTCGCTGATCAGGTCCGGTCCCGGCGCCGACACCCGCGTCGCCGCCAGCGAGCGCAGGTAGTCCACGAACTCGCTCGCCGCCTCCTCCGCGGCCGCGGCCAGGGGAGCGGGCAGCCCGTACTCGTACATCTTCACGATCGCGTTCGACCACGGCTGCAGCCGTGGTCGGTCCGCGGCGGGCACGCCCAGCAGCTCCGCGATCACCTCGACCGGCAGCGGCGCGGCCACGTGCGCCAGCAGGTCGGCGGAACCGTCCGCCTTGATCGCCGACGCCAGCGACCGCACCAGCGACGTCGACAGCGACCGCACCCACGGCCGCAGCCGCTCCGTGTGCCCGCGCGCGAACGCCGCCGAGATCAGCCGCCGCAGCCGCGTGTGGCGCGGGGGTTCGTTCTCCAGCAGCGAGTTCTGGTGCAGCAGGTTGAACGCCACGAAGTCGGAAGCGGGTTCCTTGTCCCGCCACAGGCGACCAGCCGACCGGTCGCGCAGCACCTCCGAGCACGCCTCGTGCGACACCGCCACCGCGACGCCGAGGCCTTCGTGCCAGTGCACCGGACCCTCCGCCCGCAGGGCCGCGAACACCGGGTACGGGTCGGCGAGGAACGCCGGGTCACGCGGGTCGAACATGCCTCCACCGTAGCTGTGCGATGATCCCGCGGTGCAGCCCGCTGTTGTCGCGCACAGGGGTGCCTCCGCGCACCGAGCCGAGCACACAGTCGCCGCTTATGCCCTCGCCGTCGAGCAGGGTGCGGACGGCCTCGAGTGCGATGTGCGCCTCTCCCGTGACGGTCACCTCGTGTGCGTCCACGACCGCCGTGTCGACCGCACGTCCTCCGGGCGTGGCGTCGTCTCCACGCTCACCCTCGAGCGACTGTCCGAACTGGACTACGGCAGCTGGAGTCCCGCGATGCCGGAGCACGCCGACGAGCTGGTGCTGCGCCCGCCGGACGAGTCCGAACGCGGCGTGCTCACGCTCGAGTCCCTTCTGGAGCTGGTGGAAGCACACCCGGGCGTGAAACTGTTCGTCGAGACCAAACACCCCGTGCGGTACGGCGGTCTGGTCGAGGCGAAGCTCGTCGCCATGCTGCGCCGCTACGGCCTCGCCCGGCCGAGGTCCAAAGAGGACTCGCAGGTGGTGATGATGTCGTTCTCGTCGCGGGCGGTCCGGCGCGTGCGCGGGCACACCGCCACGCTGCCGACCGTCCTGCTGCTCGAGAACCTGTCGGTCGCCAGGTGGGACGGCGCGCTCCCGATGTACGCCGACTACACCGGGCCGGGCGTGCACCTCCTGCGAACCGACCCGGACTATGTGGAACGGGCGCGGTCGTTCGGCAACGAGACCTACGTCTGGACCGTCGACGAACCGGCCGACGTGAGCCTGTGCGCGAAGCTCGGCGTCCGCTTCCTCGCGACGAACTCCCCGGCGAGCACCATGCGCCTGCTGAACCGGTAGCGTCTCGCCCCATGGCCAAGCGTTCCGCCGTGAAGAGCAAGAAGACCACCGACGGCATCAACCCGAGGCAGGCCTGCCCGTGCGGGTCCGGCAAGCGCTACAAGGCGTGCCACGGCCTGACCGGCGGCCCGGTCGAGGTGCCGGTCGGCCGCCCGTTCGAGGGGCTCGCCGGTGAGTGCGAGCTGATCGCACTGCGTGAGTTCGTGCCGTCGGCGACCGCGCCGCTCGCCCTGTCGGTGAACACCGACCGCGCGGTGACGCTTTCCACGGTCCTGCCGATGGCCGCTGCCGCGCTGGTCCGCGCCGACGGCAGCGCGTTCGTCGGGCTGCAGGTGCAGACCCGCTCCAGCGACGTCGGCCGCGACCTGGCCCGCGCGCTGCGCTGGGCGCTCGACGCGAAGCCGGGTGACGTGCTGTCGGTCGTCGGCCCGGAGACCGAGGACGGCGAGCGCGAGCGCCTGCAGGACCTGCTGGACGTGAAGGCCGAGCTGAACCCGACGCTGCACAGCGACTTCTCCTGGTGGCTCCCGGAGGACGAGGAGCCGACCGGCGAGGTCGCGCTGTCGCTGGAGCGCGCGAACCAGGCCATCATGCCGACGGAGCGCATCGGCCCGGCCGCGTACTGGGTCGACGCCGGTGACCGCGCGCACCTGCGCTGGGTGCGGCCGGAGCCGGAGGAGCAGCTGCTGTTCGCGCTGGCCAGGCTGCACGCGAAGGGCGAGCTGGGACTGGGCGAGGGTTCGCGGTACGCGGGTTCGTTCCGCGCGCACGGCCTGCTGGTGCCGGTGTGGGACCTCGACCGCGAGCAGCACGCCCGCGAGTGGACCACGCAGGCGGAGGAGCTGGGCGCCCGCCTCGACGAGGCACTGGCCTCACTGGAGAAGACCCCGCTGACCAGCGACGAGCGCCGCGCCCGCGACGGTCTGATCAGCCGCCAGGTCACGATCCGCTAGCGCGCGATGGCGGTCGTCTTCGAACTCGTGGCCAACTTCGGCGACGACGAGCAGGCGGCCGCCCACGCCGCGAACACGGTCCCGGACGCGCTCCGTCGGGTCGCTCACCCGATCCCGTTGCACCGGTCCCTGGCCCCAGCGGCCCCGTTCGAACCGTTCGCGCCGGGCTACGGGTGGCTCCCGCACTGAGTTGTCCACAGCCGCACCAGTTGTCCACAGGCAAGATCCACAACCCCGAAACCGTCACCCCCACCCGATAGACTGGCGTCAGGGGTGCCCCCGGGAAAGGGTGGGGGCTGCTTACGCAACAGTCCTGGGGACGGTCCAACTGTTTGCGAGCTCGCACAGTTCGGCCAGGGCCGCTTCCGTTCTCGCCGCCTCGCCCGTGGTCAGGAAATCCGCCTGCAGGCCCGCGTACGCGTTGTTCAGCAACGTCGCCTTCGTCAGCGCGTCGGCCGCCGGCAAGCCCCGCAGTTCCAGCGCCGCCGCCACGAACGTCGCCCGTCCGCTGACGAACGCGGGCACGTGCGTCGCCAGCCTGCCCGCCGCCGCCAGGCCCTCGATCTCGTGGATCAACCGCGTCCTCGGCAGTTCCGCCGGTGACAGGTGCCGCCGCCACGCGTCGCGCACGATCGTGCCGATGCCGATCGCCGGGTCGGCCCACCCCTCGGTCGCCCGCAGCGCCTCGTGCTGCTGCTCGTCCAGCCGCGCCAGCACCGCCGCCAGCAACGCGTCCTTGTCCGCGAAGTGGTGCGTCAGCACCCGCGTCGACCTGCCGAGCGCCGCGGCCAGCGTGCGCAGCGAAAACGTCGCCAGCCCCGTCTCGGACAGCTCCACGATGATCGCGTCGATCAGTTCGACGCGCCGTGCCGGGTCCGCGGTCCGAGCCATACCCACAACCCTATTAAGGTAACGAGTGTTACCTTAATGAGGTGTACCTCTTCGCCCTCACCCTCGCCGCCTTCGCCGTCCAGACCGACGACTTCGTGATCATCGGCGTCCTGCCCGCCATCGCCGCCGACCTGGGCGTCTCCACCGGCGCGGCCGGTCAGCTCGTCACCGTCTTCACCCTCGTCTACGCCCTCGCCGCGCCGCTCTCCGCCGCGCTCCTCGGCCGCCTCGACCGCCGCACCCTCCTCGCCGGCGCGCTGATCCTCTTCTGCGCGGCCAACTTCGTCGTCCCGCTCGTCGACTCCTACCCGCTGCTCATGGCCCTGCGCGTGGTCGCGGCCCTCGCGGCGGCGACCGTCCTGCCTGCCGCGCTCGCGCTCGCCACCCACCTCGCACCCGAAGGCGCCACGGGCCGCCACCTCGCCACCGTCATGGCGGGCATGACCGGCGCGATCGTCCTCGGCGTCCCCGCGGGCACGTGGGTCGGCGCCGCGTTCGGCTGGCGGGCGACGTTCGTGCTCGGCGGCGCGCTCGGCGCCCTCGGGCTGCTCGCGCTCCTCACCTGGCTGCCCCGCACCACCCTCGACCGGCCACCGTCACCGCGCGGGCTGCTGACCGCGCCGGTGCTCAAGGTGCTCGCGGTGACCGTGGCCGCCGTCGCGGGCAACCTCGCGTTCCAGACCTACCTCGCCACGTTCCTCGCCGGCCTCTCCGGAGTCACCCCGGCCGTGCTCGGCGTCCTGCTGGTCGTCGCCGGCCTGGCGGGCATCGCGGGCGCGCGGCTCGCGGGCACCGTGATCGACCGGATCGGCGCACACCGCGCGTTCGCCGCGGCCGCCGCCGTGTTCGCGCTGGTCATGGCCGTGTTCGCGGTGGTCTGGAGCGCACGTCCGGTGCCGTTGTGGCTGACCGTCCCGCTGCTCGTCGTGTGGTCCGCGGCTGCGTGGGCCGTGCCGCCCGCCATCCAGGCACTCATGCTCGCGCGCGCCGGACAGGAGCACGCGACCGCCGCGATGGCCGTCGTCAGCAGCACGGTCTACCTGGGTGCGGCCGCCGGTGGCGCGGCGGGCGGGCTGCTGGTCGGCATGTCGCCGGGCGCCGTGCCGGTGTTCGCCGCGGCGTGTGCGCTCGTCGCGGTCGGCCTGTCGCGGACCTGAATGTGCGCTGCCGATGCGCATCCTCCGCAACGGCGAGGCAACCTGGGACGTCCTGGGTGCGTGTTCCGATCGTCCGTGGTGACGGGAGGAGCACGCCATGTCCACGCTGGAGCCGGTGACCGGTCCCTGGCGTGTGACCCTGGACAGGGGAAGTGGAGCCACGGCGGTGGAGGACTTCGCGGAGTTCGTGCGGCAGGCGCTGCCCGGGCTGCTCAGGTACGGCCACATGCTCACCGGCAACCCGCACGACGCCGCCGACCTCGTCCAGACCGTGCTCGAGAAGCTCGGGTCGCGGTGGCCGTCCGTGGTGCGCAAGACCGGCGACCCGGTCGCGTACGCACGCAAGTCCATGGCCAACGCGCACATCAGCCGGTGGCGGCGGACGCGCCGCGAGAGCCTGATCGCGGACCTGCCCGACCGCCCAGCGGAGACGGCACCCGACCCGTTCGAGAACGAGCCCTTGTGGGAGGCGTTGCGCGGGCTGCCACCACGGCAGCGCGCGGTGATGGTCATGCGCTACTACGACGATCTGTCCGAAGCGGACATCGCGGCCGTCCTGGGGGTCAGCCGCGGCACCGTGAAAAGCCAGTCCAGCAAGGCGATGGCAACCTTGCGGGCACGGCTCGGCACGTCTGTGGGAGGTGTGTGATGGACCTCGACGACGAGCTGCGGCGACTGTTCGCGGACGAACGGCTCGAGGTAGCCGCACGCCCGGGCGCCGACGACGTGATCGTGGCGGGCGCCCAGCGGGTCCGCAGGCGCAGGATCACCGCGGTCGCGGCGAGCGGCACGCTCGCCGTGGTGGCGGCGGTGGCGGCCGGTGTGCTGCTGACGGGTGGGCACCCGGACGCGATGCCGCCCGCCAACCGCTACAAGAACACCCCCACGTCGTCGACGACGACCACGACGACGAGCAGCCCGCTCACGCAGTCGTCGACGACGCGGATCGTGCCGACGGGCACCGTCGGCGGCAACGAGCAACCGCCGCTCACCAACGAGGAGGAGAACACCGACCCGACCACGCCGAGCGCGGATCCGCCACCGGTGCTCGGCTACCCGGTGCTCGGGCCGACCGGTTTCCAGGTGCTCCAGCTGGGTCAGACGCAGGAGGAGGCGGAGGCCACCGGCATGGTCGGGGTGCCGACGTCCGAGACGTACGGCAGCTGCTCGGAGTACCAGCTGCTCGTGGACACCGTCCACGTCGGCTGGGTGTACTTCTCCAGCAGCGGGGTGGCCGCGATCATGCCGTTCGAGGCGCAGACACCGGAGGGTGTCGGTCTCGGATGGACGATCGAGCAGGCCGCGGCCGTGTACCCGGACCTCGACGTGGGGTTCGCCAAGGCCAACCGGTACGCGGTGGTGTCGGCACCCGGGAACCCGGGCGCCACCTACCGCCTGCTCGTGGACGTCGACGTGGACCAGATCACGCGCGTCACGATGCAGACCGCGGCTCAGCCCTGCTTCTAGAGGGCGCCACCGGCAGTGTGCGGGGCGAGTGGGTCGCCACCGCTGTCGCCGACGGACTCGCGGGCCAGGAAGTTCTCGATGTCGAACAGGTTGCCGTTGGCCCGGCGGACCACGTTGAGCAACGTCGTCATCTGGGCCACCTCCTCGACCTGCTCCTTGAGGAACCACTGCATGAACTGCTCGCCCTTGTAGTCGTCCTCGTCGCGGGCGACCTTGGCGAGCCCGATGATGTCCTCGGTGACCTGCTTCTCCTGCTTGAGCGCGAGCGCGACCAGATCGGCGGCGTCGGAAAAATCGTTGCGCACCTCGTCCACGCCGGGAATGGCGGGCCGGAGGTCGTTGTCGAGCAGGTATTGCACGATCATCATCGCGTGGTTGCGTTCTTCCAGCGACTGCCGGTAGAAGTGCTTGGCGAGTTGTGGCAGGTCCTGGCCGTCGAACCAGACCGCAAGCGCCACGTACTGCTGGGAGGCGGTGAACTCGTTTCGGATCTGCTCTTGCAGCATGGTGTTGAACTTCGACATGATTTTAAGAATACGCGGCGGCGCACTGGAGAGCAATTCAACAATTAATTAGGCAAGCCTATCAGAATGCAATTCAGGTAAGGCATTCCTAAACTGGATTGCACCGGGGCGGCCTGCCGTCGACGATGGTGTGATGGCGCTCTCCTTCCCTGACGACATCCCCACGCTCACCGACGGCGAGATCACGCTGCGTGCCCACGCACTGTCCGATGTGGATGAGGTGATTGTGCAGTGCGTGGACCCGGAGTCGATCCGGTGGACGACCGTGCCGGTGCCGTACAGCCGCGAGGACGCCACCGGGTTCGTCACCGAGGTGGTCCCTTCGGGCTGGCTGACCAGGAAGGACCTGGGTTTCGCCATCGAGGCGCCGCACCCGGACGGGGTGCGCCGGTTCTCGGGCTCGATCTCGTTGCGGCCGCTGGCGGATGGGGTGGCGGAGCTCGCGTTCGGCCTGCACCCGGCCGTGCGCGGGCAGGGCGTGTGCAGCCGGGCGGTGAAGCTGATCCTGGACTGGGGTTTCACGCAACCGGACATCGAGCTGGTCGTGTGGTACGCGCAGGTCGGCAACTGGGCGTCGTGGCGCGTGGCGTGGGCGAACGGCTTCTCCTACGACGGCAAGGTCGCGAAGTTCCTGGCCCAGCGCGGCCAGCGGTACGACGCGTGGTGCGGCTCGCTGCGCAAGGGCGACACCCGTGAACCGAAGTACGAGTGGCACGTCCCGCCGACCCTGGAGTCCGACCGCATCCGGCTGCGCCCGCACGTCGACGAGGACGGCCGCCGGTTCGTGGAGATGATGACCGACGAGCGCAGCCGCCACTTCGCGGGCCGCAACTCGTGGGCGAACAACATGGAGCCCGCGGACCGGGTGCTGGTGCGCCCCCGCGAGTTCGACGCACGCGGCGAACGCTACGACTGGACTATCGCCGACCGCGAGACCGACGAGTTCATCGGCCACATCCAGCTCTTCAACCTGCGCGGCCTCGACCACACGGCCGCGGAGATCGGCTACGGCGTGCACCCGGACGCCCGAGGCAAGGGCGTGCTGACCGAGGCACTGGGCATGCTGGTCGACTGCGCGTTCGCCGACAAGAAGGACGGCGGCCTGGGCCTGCGGCGCCTGAGCCTGTCGACCGCGGCGAGCAACACGGCGTCCAGGTACGGGGCCGAGAAGGCGGGCTTCACCCACGTGGCGACCCAGCCGGAATCCTTCCCCACCGGCGAATCCGGCTTCGAGGACGAGACCGTCTACGCACTGGTCGATCCGAAGTGGACGGAGTTGTCCACAGCGGGGTGAGTTGTCCACAGCTGGGCACACACGCACGAAAATCCCACCACCAGCCGGTAAGCTGGCAAGGCGGGACGCCCCCGGGAACGGGTGGGGGATGGGTAAACGCGCGCGCGAGCTGGGAGCGGTGTTTTCCCTGCTCAGGTGGGGTGTTGGTCGTTCAGTGCCGCTGCCAGTGCGTTGATCACGCCGCGCCAGTGGGTGCGTTGCTGCTCCCGCTCCTCGGCGTCGGCCAGCCGCTCCTGGTGGACACCCAGCCGCGCCCGGCCCGCGCCCGCCGACGTCACCGTCAGCTGCAGCGTCGTCTCGTGCCGCCAGCCGGCCGGTTGCCACGTGAGCCGGAGCCGGTCCAGCTCACGGAAGCTGCGCGTCTCGCCCCGCACGCCGTCCACCGTCTCGTAACCCTCGCCCGGCTCCGGCAGCACCGAAACGCCCTCGCCGAGCCAGATCGCGATCCCCTCCGGCGACGTGATGAAACCCCACACGTCCTCGACCGGGTGGTCGATCGTCTTCGACACCCCGATCTGCCAGCCCACGTCGCGCGTCAACCCGACCGGCGACCGCCGCCCCGCGGTCACGCCGGCACCGCCGCGACCGCGCTCAGCTCGACCAGGGCACCCGGCACGGCGAGCCCGGCCACCCGCGCGACCATGACCGCCGGCGCCGCGCCGTCCAGCTCAGCGGCCGCGACCTGGTAGGCAGCGCCGATGTCGACACCGTCGACCACCAGGATCGTCATCATGACCAGATCGTGAACGCTCGCGCCCGCCGCGGCCAGCGCCGCGTGCAGATTCCTCATCACCTGACCGGTCTGCGCGGCGGCGTCACCACCGCCGACGAGCGTGCCGTCGGCGTCGACGGCGTTCTGACCGCCGACGTAGACCGTGGTCGCCTCCGGCGGCACCACCGCGACGTGGCTGAACGCGGGCGACTGGACGAGTCCCTCGGGACGGAGCAACTTCATGCGACCCATCATGGTGCGATACCCGGACGGATAGTGTCAGGGTTTGTGAGCACGGCCAACCGCCGCCTGGAAACGCTCTCGCTGCTCCAGGCACACCCGGGAATCTCCGCCACCCAGCTCGCGGCACGGCTCGGCGTCACCGGACGCACCGCGCGCCGCGACGTCGCCCAGCTCCGCGAGATCGGCTACCGCATCGACGGCGAGGCGGGCCGGACCGGCGGCTACCGGCTGGCGTCCGGCGGTGCGATGCCCCCGCTCCTGCTCGACGCGGACGAGGTGGCCGCCGTCGCCCTCGGCCTGCGCACCGCCGTCACCGTCGAGGGTCTCGAAACCGCCGCGGTCACGGCACTGGCCAAGCTCACGCAGGTCGTGCCGTCCCGCTGGCGCACCCGGCTGGCCGCGCTGGCCGACGTCGAGGCGCTGCCGGGATCAGCACAACGCCGCGCGGGCCGCGACGTGCTGGTCCCGGCCGCGCTGGCGTGCCGCGCGGACGAAGCCGTCCGGATCCGCCACCGGGACCGGCCGGTCGACGTGCAGCCGCACCGGCTGGTCACGCTGCGCCGCCGCTGGTACCTGGTCGCCTGCCCGCGCGGCTCGGACGGCTGGGTCGTCTACGCGCTCGACCGCGTCACGCGGGTGCAGCCGCTCGGCACCCGGTTCGAGGTCCCGGAACCACCGGCCGACGCGTCCGCGTTCGTGGCCGACTCGCTCGCGCACGGCCCGTGGCGCCACCGCGTCCGCGTGCGGGTGTACACGTCGGCGGACCTGGTGTGCGAACTGGTCGACCCGACCGTGGCGACGGTGATCGACAACGACGACGAGTGCGAACTCCGCCTGGGCACGGACGACCTGGACTGGGCGGCACGCTGGCTCGCGTACCTGAACCTGGATCTGGACGTGCTCGAACCGCCGGAACTCAACGACCGGCTGCGCGCGCTGGGCCGCTGGCTCGCGGACCGCTACTGAAGTTGTCCACAGGGCTCCCAGTTATCCACAGTTCGCCCCACACCCCTTGAATCGTGACCTCCACCTGGTAGACTGGCATGGCGGGACGCCCCCGGGACAGGGTGGGGGTTGGGTAACGCGCGCGAGCCTTTACAGCTGTGCTCGCACGATCGGGCACGACATGCAGCGCGGGCCGCCGCGGCCGCTGCCCAGCTCGGAGCCGCGGATCCGCAGTACCTCGATCCCCGCTTCCTCCAGCCGCTCGTTCGTCTCCACGTTCCGCTCGTACGCGACCACGACCCCCGGCCCCACGGCCAGCGTGTTGTTGCCGTCGTCCCACTGTTCGCGTTCGGCCGTCACCGGGTCGAGGCCCGTGTCGATCACGCGCAGCCGGTCGATGCCCATCGCCGTCGCGGCGGCCTCCAGGAACGGGACCGGCCCCGCCACCCGCACACCCTTCGCGTCGTCGGGCTGCAGCGGGTACGCGACCAGCGTGTCCCGCACCGCCGGGTACATCACCACGGCGTCCCGGTCGACCATCGTGCACACCGTGTCCAGGTGCATCGTCGCCCGGTCCTGCGCGATCGGCACCGCCAGCACCGTGTGCGCCAGACCGTCCGCGAACGCCGACCGGGCCAGCGACTCCGCACCAGCGGGCGACGTGCGCTCACCGACGCCGATCGCCATGACACCGGGCGCGAGCAGCAGCACGTCGCCGCCCTCGACCGGTGCCGAGTGCGCGCCGTACGCGCGGCCCGCCGACCGGAACCTGGGGTGGTACGCGTAGATCAGGTCCAGCAGCGCCGTCTCCCGGTTCCTGGCCGGCATCGCGAGCGACGCGATCGCCACCCTGTTGCCGATCCACACCGACGAGTCCCTGGTGAACAGCAGGTTCGGCAGCGGGTCGACGACGAAGTCGTGCGGGTGGTGCATCTTGCGCACCAGCGAAGCGCCCTCCGCGGCGGGCAGCTCCTCGAACGTCATGCCCGCCATCAGCACGTCCGCGAGGCCGGTCGGCGTCAGCGTCGACAGGTGCGAGGACAGCGCGTCGGCCAGCTCGTGGCCGACCCGCCGCCGGTCGACCGCCGTGTCGGCGGCCGCCGCGTGGGCACGTTCGTCGCCCAGCGCGGCGACCAGGGCGTCCACGAGCAGCAGCACGTCGACGTCGCGGGACCTGAGCGTCTCCGAGAACGCGTCGTGCTCCTCCTGCGCGCGGTCGACCCACGGGATGCTGTCGAACAGCAGCTGGTCGTTGTTGCGCGGCGTGAGGCGCTTCAGCTCGTCGCCCGGCCGGTGCAGCAGCACCGCGCGCAACGGCCCGACCTCGCTTTCCACCCGGGGCTGCTCGTGAACTTCGAGATCAGGTGCGGTCACGAAGGCGAGCGTAATAACTCGGTAAGTAGGTTGTCGCGGCCACCTCCGCCACGATGAGTCACATGCGACGACTGCTGATCTGGGTGGGTGTGCCCGTTGCGCTGATCGGCCTCGGGGTGGGCCTCGCGCTGTTCGAACCGTGGCGCGCGTTCACGAGCAGCCGCCTGGACGAACCGGTACCGGTGGCGGCCCCGGGTAGCACCCCGGCCACGAGCGCTGGGCCGACGACCACCGCGCCGCCTCAGCCGGTGGTCCTCGCCGAGGGTCCGTTCGTCAGCCAGGAGCACGACACCAGCGGCACCGCCCGCCTCCTGGAGCTGCCCGACGGCTCCCGGGTCCTGCGCCTGGAGGGCTTCTCCACCTCCGACGGCCCGGACGTGCACGTCTGGCTGTCCGAGGCGACCGCGGGCGGCGACTGGCACAAGGCCGACGACGGCCGGTACGTGCCGCTGGGCGAGATCAAGGCGACCGACGGCAACCACAACTACGCGATCCCGGCGGACGCCGACCTGACCGGCCTGCGCAGCGCGGTCATCTGGTGCGACCGCTTCAACGTCGCGTTCGGGTCGGCCGCACTCGCACTCTAGTTCGAACACCCTGAGTCATTGATCGATACGTTCGGTAATATGACCCCGTGCCCTCCCATGTTCACGAAGCCCTGATCGAGCTGTTCCGGCAGCGCCCGGCGCTGGCCGCTGAGTTGCTGCGCGGTCAGCTCGGTGTGGCGATGCCGTCGTACGCGCACGCGAGTGTGGGGTCGAGCGACCTGACCGATCTGACGCCCACTGAGTATCGGGCGGACGCGGTCACCGTGCTGACCAGCGGCGACGCACCGGTTGGCGCGGTCGTGATCGAGGTGCAACTGCGGCGGGACCCGGCCAAGCGCTGGTCCTGGCCGGTGTACCTGACGACGCTCCGTGCTCGCCTCCAGGTGCCGGTCGTGCTGCTTGTGGTGTGCCCGGACAGCGCGGTGGCCACCTGGTGCGCGGCGTCGATCGACCTGGGCCATCCGGACTGGGCTCTGCGTCCGGTGGTGATCGCCCCCGATCGGGTGCCCGTGCTCACCGACCCCGAGGAGGCGGTCGGCAAACCGGAGCTGGCAGTGCTTTCGGCCATGGCCCACGGCGCCGGAATCGATGGCGACAAGGTCCTGTCCGCGTTCCTGGCCGGCCTGCGAGCACTCTCTGATGACCAAGCAAACTTGTACACTGACCTCGTGCTCATGACGCTGCCTGCAGCGGCACGGGCCCGTCTGGAGGAACTCATGAGCACTGGAACCTACGAGTACAAAAGCGAGTTCGCTCGCCGCTACTACGGTCAGGGCCGCGAAGAAGGCCGTGCCGAAGGCGAGGCCAGGGCGGTGCTGGGGGTTCTGGAGGTGCGCGGTATTTCCGTGCCCGACGCCGCGCGGGAGCGGATCATGCAGTGCCTCGATCTCGAGCAGCTCGAGACCTGGGTGCGCCGGGCCGTGACGGTCTCGACCATCGAGGAGCTGTTCGCCTAAGCCTGCTCGGGCGGGAAGCCTCCGGTCGCGACCGGGCCCCAGCGCTCGACCGTCACGCGGATCAGGCACTTGCCCTGCCTGGTCATCGCCTCGCGGTACTCGTCCCAGTCCGGGTGCTCGCCGGAGATCACGCGGAAGTACTCGACCAGCGGCTCCAGCGCGTCCGGCAGGTCCAGGACCTCGGCGGTGCCGTCGACCTGCACGTACGCGTCGTCGAACTCGTCGGACAGGACCAGCACCGACACCGTGGGGTTCCGCTTGGCGTTGCGTGACTTCGCCCGCTGCGGATAGCTCGAGATCACGATCCGGCCCTCACCGTCCAGGCCGCACGTCACGGGCGACATCTGCGGGCTGCCGTCGGCGCGCGTGGTCACCAGCACGGCGTGGTGGCGCGGGCGGACGAAGTCGTTCAGGGCGGCGCGGTCGACCTCGTCGGCCGTTGCGATCTTTGGCACGGACACCAGCCTACGACGCCCGGTAGCGTGCGGCCGTGATCCGCACCTGGCTGAACCCGCCGCGCCCGGCCTTCCCCGAACCGGTCACCGACCGGCGTGAGCGCCGAGGGATCGTCGTCGAGCTGGTGATCGTCTTCGCGATCACGCTGGGACTCTCCGCGCTGCGCAGCCTGCTCTCGCTGGTCGACTCGCTGCTGCGGGAGGAGCGGCTCGCCGACCAGGCGGTGGCGCTGAACGTCTCGCAGGCCACCAACCAGGTGCTCGACTTCATCCGCCAGCTGCTGTCGGCGACGCAGCTGTTCACGTGGGGCGCGCTCGGCCTGTACCTGCTGTGGCGCGGCGGCATCCAGCTGCGGCAGGTCGGTCTGGCGCGCGGCCGGTTCGGGCGCGACCTCGCGGGCGGTGCGGGGCTCGCCGCGCTGATCGGGGTGCCAGGGCTCGGGTTCTACCTGATCGCGCGGGCCGTCGGCGCGAACCTGACCGTGGTGCCGACGGCGCTGGACCACTGGTGGCAGTTCCTGACGCTGCCGCTGTCGGCGTTCGGCAACGCGTGGGCCGAGGAAGTGCTGGTCGTCGGCTACCTGATCACGCGGCTGCGGCAGCTGGGGCTGGGGGAGAACGCGTCGCTGCTGGTGTCGTCGGTGCTGCGCGGGTCCTACCACCTCTACCAGGGCTTCGGCGGGTTCGTCGGCAACGTGGTCATGGGCCTGGTGTTCGGCCGGGTGTGGCAGCGGACCAACCGGCTGTGGCCGCTGGTGCTGGCGCACTTCCTGATCGACTTCGTCGCGTTCGTCGGTTACGCGGCACTACGTGGCCGCGTCTCCTGGCTGCCGTGAGGCCGAACAGGTACGAATAGGTCATGGCCGGCCTCGACGAGTACCGCAGGAAACGCGATCCCGCGAAGACCCCAGAACCGGTGCCGGCCGACGAGCCGCTGCCGACGGGCAACAACGACACGTTCGTCATCCAGGAGCACCACGCGACCCGGCTGCACTGGGACGTGCGGCTGGAGCGCGACGGGGTGCTCGTGTCGTGGGCGGTGCCGCGCGGGCTGCCGGACGTGCCCGGTGACATCCGGTTGGCGGTGCACACCGAAGACCACCCGATGGAGTACGCGACGTTCTCCGGGGAGATTCCGAAGGGTGAGTACGGCGGTGGCCGGATGTTCATCTGGGACCGCGGCCACTACGAGACGCTGAAGTGGTCCGACCGCGAGGTGGCGGTGGTCTTCGCCGGGGAGCGGGCCAAGGGGCGGTACACCTTCTTCCGCAGCGGCAAGGACAGCAAGGACTGGATGGTCCGGCGTTCGGAGCCGCCGCTGCGGTCGGGGTTCCAGCTGTTGCCGGAGCTGGTGGAGCCGATGCTGGCGTCGCCGGGCACGCTGCCGGAGGACGAGTCGGACTGGTCGTACGAGTTCAAGTGGGACGGCGTCCGCGCGCTCGCCAGGATCGAGGGTGGCAGGCTGCGGCTGCATTCCCGCAAGGGCAACGACATCACGGTCACCTACCCCGAGCTGCGAGTTCTCGGTGAGGAGCTGGGGTCGACGCAGGTGTGGCTGGACGGCGAGATCGTCGCGCTGCAGGACGGCAGGCCCAGCTTTCCCGCGTTGCAGCAGCGGATGCACGTCCAGCACGACCGGCAGGCGCGGAGCCTGGCGAACACCGTGCCGGTCACGTACCTGATCTTCGACGTGCTGTACCTGGACGGGAAGTCCTGTGTGGACCTCCCGTTCGCGGAACGGCGTGCGCTGCTGGAGGGCCTCGAGCTGCGCGGGCCGAACTGGCTCGTGTCCCCGTCGTACAGCGGCGACGGCGCCGCGGTGGTGGAGACCGCGCGCGACCAGCAGCTGGAGGGCGTGATCGCGAAACGCCTGTCGTCCCGGTACTACCCGGGCCGGCGGACCGCCGACTGGGTGAAGATCACCGAGGTCCTGACGCTGGAGGTGCTGATCGGCGGCTGGCGTCCCGGCGAGGGCAGGCGCGCGGGCACGATCGGCTCGCTGATGCTGGGCGTGCCGACCGACGCGGGCCTGCGGTACGTGGGCCAGGTCGGCACCGGCTTCACCGACGAAGCGCTCGCGGCACTGCACGATCGCCTGAAGCCGTTGGTGTGCGAGGAGAACCCGTTCATCAACCAGGTGCCGCGCGAACGCGCGAAGGGCGCGACGTGGGTGGCGCCCGAGCTGGTCGGCGAGGTGGAGTTCCGCAACTGGACGCCGGACGGCAGGCTGCGCGCGCCGTCGTGGCGCGGGCTGCGCTCGGACAAGGACGCGGCGGACCTGGAGCCGGAGGCGACGCCCGGCGCGGAGCTCGAGGACGAACCGCCGTGGGCGGACGACGAGCCGGAGGAGCCGCAGCCGCAGAACGTGCTGGTGGAGGTCGACGGCACACGGCTCCGACTGTCCAATTTGGACAAGGCGCTGTATCCCGGCTTCAGCAAGGCGCAGGTGATCGACTACTACAGCCGGATCGCGCCGTTCTTGTTGCCACACCTGATAGACCGCCCGGTGACGCTCCGCCGGTGGCCGGACGGCGTGCTGGGCCAGCCGTTCTTCGAGAAGAACGCGGCACGGCACGCGCCGGAGTGGCTGCGGAAGGTCCGGATCGAGACGCCGGGCAGCACCCGCGGCAACGAGACGCTGGACTTCGTGCTGCTGAACGACCTGCCGAGCCTGGTGTGGTCGGCGAACATGGCGGCGCTGGAGCTGCACATCCCGCAGTGGAAGGTGGACGACGCGGGGGAGCGGCTCACCCCCGACCTGGTGGTGTTCGACCTGGACCCCGGCCCGCCCGCGACGATGGTCGAGTGCTGCGAGGTGGCCATGTTGCTGCGCGACGTGCTGGCCTCGCACGGCCTGAAAGCGGTCGCGAAAACCAGTGGCAACAAGGGGATGCAGCTGTACGCACCGATCACGACGACCGCGGTGGAGCGCACGTCGGAGTACGCGAAGGCGGTGGCGGAGCACCTGGCACGCGAGCACCCGAAGCTGGTGGTGGCGCGGATGGCGAAGGACCTGCGGCCACGCAAGGTGTTCATCGACTGGAGCCAGAACAACCGCTACAAGACGACGATCGCCCCGTACTCCCTGCGCGGCCGCGAAACCCCGACGGCGTCGACCCCGATCACCTGGGACGAGGTGGCGAACTGCCGCCACCCGAACGACCTGACCTTCACGGCGAAGAACGTGCTGAGCCGCGTCGAGGAGCACGGCGACCTGCTGAAACCGTTGCTGGTGAAGAAACGCCCGAAACTCCCCGAACTGCCGTGATCGCCGGCTGCCCCGAACGCGCCTTTCATGGCGAACCAGCCCACCCCGGCACGCCAATCACGGTCGGCTCGGCCGAACCGCCGGAGGACCCGCCAGACGTTGGCGGACAGCACTAGACCCCGTGCTGTAGCGCCAGGAACGGGCAGCCGACCATCCTGCGCAGCTCGTCCGACAGCTCCTCGAGCGTGGAGATCGGCCGGGAGAACGCCAGGCGGATGTCGTGGTCGCCCTCGATGTCCTCGACTCGCAGCCGCAGGCCGTACCGGTCCAGGCCCAGCGGCCTGAGGTGGCCGCCCTGCAGGTGCGTGGGCAGGTGGCGGCGCAGCGTGTGCACGACCTCCGTGTGCGACAGCTCGAGGTGCCGCAGCCAGCCGGCCTCCTCGTGGCAGAACGGGTCCGGGTCGGCCGCCGCGAACGTCGCCTGCGTGACCGGGTGCGTGCCGTCGGCGTCCGCGATCACCATCGACACCGGCGTGAGCCGCAGCAGCGACGCGCCGTGGCCGAGGTCGAGCAGCCGAGGGTCCGGGCGCTGGGCCGCGATCGTCAGCGCCACCCCGCGCGCGGCGGGCAGTGGCAGCACGGAGAGCTGGCCGGTGATCCACAGCAGGCCGCGCACGGACTCGCGCAGCGGCACCGGTGCCATGTCGACCACCTCGACCATCGACGTCAGCACGCCGTCCGCGAGTGCCGCGGGCAGCTGGTGGTCGTCGGGCAGCAGCACCGACACCACACCGTCGTCGTGCACGTGGTGCAGCAGCGGTGTCACCCGGTCCGCGACCGCGCCGGTCGGCGGCAGGGACGGCATGGGCGGCAGCAGCGTGGCCGGGCCACGCGCGGCGATGGTCCTGGCGCGCTCGCCCGGATTCGGTGTCGGCGGTCGATCGGTCAAGGAGCACCTCCCGACTTAGGCTAACCTAACTTGCTCTGGAAGAACAATCGACAGCGTCGGTAGCCTGGCGCGGTGAACGTGACCCAGGCCCTCGGCCTCGCCGGTGTCATCCTCCTCGCCGCCATGTCACCCGGTCCCGACTTCGTCGTCATGCTCCGCAGCGTGCTCGCGGGCGGCAGGCGCGCGGGCCTCGGTTGTGCGGCAGGCATCGCGTCCGGGGTGCTGGCCTGGGCGGTCGTCACCTCGATCGGGATCGCCGGGCTGCTCGCCGCGTCCGCGGTCGCGTTCACCGTCGTCAAGCTCGCCGGCGCGGCCTACCTCGTGCTGCTCGGCATCCAGTCGCTGCTGGCCGCCCGCCGCGGCGGGTACGAACAGGCCAAGCAGCCGGAAGTGGCGCAGACCCGGCGGAGCGCGTTCACCGCCTACCGCCAGGGCCTGCTCACCAACCTGTTCAACCCGAAGGTCGCGGTCTTCTTCCTCGCGCTGTGGCCGCAGTTCCTGCCCCACGACGCGACGGTCACCGACACCGCCATCCTCACCGCGGTCGCCGCGCTGACCTCGCTCGTCTGGTTCACGGTCCTCGCGAACGTGGTCACCGCGCTGCGGAGGTTCCTCACCGCGTCGAAGGTCCGGCGGACGATCGACGCGGTGATGGGCACCCTCCTCGTCGGCATCGGCGTGCGGATCGCCGTCAGCCAGTAGCCGTGACGATGTTCGTTCCGCGAGTTCCGCTCAGCACAGGCACAACTGGAAGTTCGCGCGGTAGGTCGTCGCGGTCGCGGGCGCGGTGATGTTGTGGGTCTGCGCCCCGCCGTCGGACCAACTGCGGAACCGGAACCCGAGGCCCAGCGTGAGGCGTTGCGGGCTCGGCGCGCTGACGGAGTTGTTCGACCCCACGATCACGGTCCGCGTGAACGGCGTGACCTGCTCGGCCGTGCCGACCACCAGCCGTGCGCCGCTCGGGCTGGACGTGAACGTCAGGTTCACCGTGCGCGGGTTCAGCCGCACCGTCTGGGACGTCGTGTTGCCGTCCGAGTCGGTCGCCCGCAACGTCAGGTCCAGGAACGACGGGTACTCGTGGTCCGGCGCGACGAAGCTGCCGGAGGAGATCCCGTTCCACGACTGGACGTTGTGCGCGTGGCAGTTCGTCGACGACGTGCAGTGCTGCAGTGTGAGCTGCCACGACAGCGCGGACGCGGGCAGTGTGCCGTCCTGTGCGTCCGCCGCCCGGCCCGCGAACGGGATGGTCTGGCCGACACTCCACTGCGTCGCCGCGGTCGGGTTGTCGATGGTCACCACCGGCGAGTCCGACGGCGGGTTGCCGACCGTGATCACCACCGACGCGGTACCGGACAGGCCGCCGGGATCGGTGACCCGCAGCCGTGCCGTGACCGACGCCTGCGTGAGGTAGGTGTAGCTCGGGTTGGCCGCGGTCGAGTCGTCGTAGGCGCCGTCGCCGTCGAGGTCCCACGCGTACGTGAGCGCGCCGCCCTCCGGGTCCGTGGAGCCGGAACCGGTGAACTGGACGGTCAGCGGTGCGTTGCCGGACGTCGGGTTCGCGGTCGCCACCGCGGTCGGCGGCAGGTTCGTGCCCGCCGGGTAGCTCACGCGGCGCAGCTGGCCCGCGCCGAGCGCGACGTAGTACAGGTCGCCGCCCGGGCCGGTCAGCACCTGCACCGGAGCGTTGACGCCGGTCACGAACGGCACGATCGTCGCCGGGTTCGGCAGGCCGTTCGAGCCGCGCTGCATGGCCCAGATGCAGCCACGCGAGCTGTCGGCGAAGAACAGTGCGCCGTCGTAGGCGGCCGGGTAGTTGCTGCTCGTCTCGAACGCGATGCCCGCGATCGACGAGCCACCGGTGGGGCAGCCGTCGCCGGTCGCGACCGACGCGGCGTGGTTGTACGCGTAGTACGGCGCGGTCTGGCCCCCGGCGGTGTACAGCGACTCGCACATCGTCAGGTTCGCGCCGTCGTAGCCGGACTGCCGGGCCGAGCCCTCGTAACACGGCCAGCCGAAGTTCTCGACGGTCGCGTCGGAGACGTTCGTGATCCGGTTGATCTCCTCCCACGTGTTCCAGCCGACGTCACCCGACCAGATCTCGCTGGTGCCGGGCCGGAACGCGAAGCGGAACTGGTTGCGCTGGCCGTACGCGACGATCTGCGTGGCGCCGGTGTCCGGGTGGACGCGGGTGATCGTGCCGTCGAGCGTCACCGGCTCACCGGCCGGGCGGCGCGGCGACTGCGACCGCAACGCGCCGCCGCGGGCGTCCGGCGGCGCCAGGTTCACGCCTGCCGGGCTCGGTGGGTCGGCGCACGGGTTGCCGCGCTGGCCCCAGTCGGCGAAGTTGAAGCTCGCGCCGTCGCCGCCGCCCACGTACAGGTTGCCGTCCGGCCCGAACGCGACCGTGCCGACCGAGTGCGACGGGTACTGCTGGCACCAGTCGGTCACCAGCACCTGCTCGGCGCCGGTCGCGACTCCGAACGTGTCGAGCGTCAGCCTGGAGAGGCGGCCGGTGACGACGCAGCCGTCCTCGGTCGCCCCTGGCGGGGTCGGGCACTGGTCACCCCAGCGGGGCGCGGTGCCGCCCGGCACGGCGTCGTAGGTGTACAGGACGTACAGGTACGGCCTGGTGGGGTAGGCCGGGTCCAGTGTGAGGCCGAGCAGGCCGCGGTCCCAGAAGTCCTGCGTCTGGGTGCGCAGGTCTGCGGTGACCGTCGCCGTGGTGTCGGTGATCGAGTCGAACGTCTTGACCAGGCCGCTCTTCTCGCTGACGAACACCCGGCCGTCGGGTGCGAACACCGCGTTGGTCGGCGCGGACAGCCCGCTGATCACCGCGGTGTCGGTGAACCCGGCAGGCACCGCGGCGCCGGCGGTGGTGGTCGACGTGAACGTGGTCAGCACACCGGCGACGAGGCCGGCGACGGCTAAGAGAGCTGTTTTCGGGCGCGCTGAAGTAAGGCGGGTACGCACGGGCTTCCCCCAATCCGGGCAGTTAGCTGCCTGGAGAGTCGGCCCGTGCGGCCGTCCTGTTTCACCCGATTCAGCTACCCGGTCCCCGCCCCGACCAGGTCCATGCGTAACCGGGGTCTTCGCAGTTCACAGCGCCCTCGCCCAGCTCGAGCGGGCGGAACGTGTCAACCATCACCGCGGTTTCGTCGAAATAGTCCACACCAATGGACGCTTCCGCGGCACCCGGTTGGGGGCCATGTGTGAATCCGGATGGGTGCAGGGACAGCGACCCAATGCCGATGCCGGAGCCTTTTCGCGCTTCGTAATTTCCGCCGACGTAGAACATCAATTCGTCGGAGTCGACGTTCGCGTGGTTGTAGGGCACCGGGATCGACTCGGGGTGGTAGTCGACCTTGCGCGGGCAGAACGAGCAGACCACGAAGTTCGGGCCCTCGAATGTCTGGTGCACCGGCGGCGGCTGGTGCACGCGGCCGGTGATCGGCTCGAAGTCGCGGATGTTGAACGCCCACGGGTAGAGGCAGCCGTCCCAGCCGACGACATCGAACGGGTGGTTGGCGTACGTGAACCGGGTGAGCCCGGCGCGGTGCCGGACCAGCACGGGCACGTCGGTGCCGTCGGCGAGCAGCGGCCCGTCCGGGCCGCGCTGGTCGCGCTCGCAGTACGGCGCGTGCTCCAGGAACTGGCCCTTCGTGGACAGGTACCGCTTCGGCGGGCCGATGTGGCCGGTCGCCTCGATGACGAACAGGCGCGTCTCGCCGTGGGGGAGCACGCGGTAGGTCGTGGAGGTCGGCAGCACCACGTAGTCGCCGTCGGCGACCTCGAGGGCGCCGTAGGTGGTCTCGAGCGTGGCGGACCCGGTCTGGACGTACAGCAGCTCGTCACCGGCCGCGTTCCGGTACAGCGGGCTCGGTGCCGTGGCGATGGCGAACCCGATCGTCAGGTCGTTGTTGCCGAACAGCGTCCGCCGCCCGGTCACGGCGTCGACCTCGTGCTGCTGCTCGGACTTCATGTCCTGCGTGCGGAAGGCCCTCGGTAGCAGCGGGTGGTTGGGCGTGAGCGTGCCCCGGTGGTCCTCGACGACCTCGGCGTTCACGATCGCCGTCGGCAGGTACCGGTGGTAGAGGAGGGCCGAGTCGGAGGAGAAGCCCTCGACTCCCATCAGCTCCTCGGCGTACAGCGTGCCGTCCGGTGAGCGGAACTGCGTGTGCCTCTTTCGGGGTATCTCCCCGACGCGGCGGTAGTAAGGCATGGCCCTCTCCAAAACGTCCGATAGTCGGACATCTTTGTTCAGTTGCCGATACGCTACTAGCGTGTCAGCCGTGTCAAGCGCCGCACCCCAGCCCGCATCGGATCAGCGGGACGTGCCCTCCCTGCTCGCTCGCCTCATCGACGACGCCGCGTTGTTCCCGCCAGGGAACGCGACCGTGCCCGACGCGGTGCGGCTGCACCTCGCGGGCAGATCGGGCCCGCACGCCGACCTGGTGGGGCTTTTTCTCTGCCCCGCATCACGCCTGCCCGAGCTGATCACCGAGTTGATCAAGGTGAAGCCGGCCAAGCCGGTGGAGCTGTCGCTCGTCATCGACACCGGTCTCGGCGGTGTGCCGAAGGCACTGTCGATCGTCGAGTCGCGGGCCGAACTGCTCGCGCTGCGCATGGTCGAGATGCCGGCACCCACGGACGTCGACGAGGTGTGGCTCGAGCGCGTCTCCGAGTTCGTGCCCGAGGACGTGATCCGGGTGATCGAGCCGCGGCGCGGCGGCGCGGGCTGGCTCGACGGCATCCAGCGCGTCATCGAGCACGGCAGCTGGCCCAAGCTCCGCTGCGGCGGCCTGTCCGCAGAGAACTTCCCGGCCGTCGACCAGGTCGCCGAGTTCCTCGGCGTGATCAACTCGGGTGGCGCGTCGTTCAAGGCGACCGCTGGCCTGCACAACGCGGTCCGGCACACCGCGGCGGACACCGGGTTCACCCACCACGGCTTCCTCAACCTGCTGATCGCCACCGGCCGCCTGCTGGCGGGCGCGGATGCCGAACACGTGCGGGCGGCGCTCGAGTCGACCGACGGCACGGCGCTCGCCGAGGAGGCGCAGAACATGACCGAGCACGAGGCGCTGTCGGTGCGCGGCGTGTTCGCCTCCTACGGGTCGTGCTCGCTCACCGACCCGGTCGCCGACCTCGAGGGACTGGGGCTGCTGTGACGGTGTCGCCGGCGTCGTGGGTGCGGGATCCCGCCTTCGCGCGGGACCAGCCGTTCGGTCCGCAGACCCTGCCGTACGGCGTGGTCGACGCGGGGGACGGGCCGCGGGTGGCGGTGCGCCTGGGTGATCACGCGCTGCCGCTGCGGTCGGTCGCGCACGACCTCGGCGACGTCGCCGACCTGGTGTCCGGCTCCTCGCTCGACCCGCTCCTCGCGGCGACGCGGGTGGAGTGGAGCGCGCTGCGTGCCCGGCTCGTGGACCTGGTCGCCCAGACCGCCCCGCCCACGGGCGCGACGCTGGTGCCGCTGACGGACGTGCGGATGGCGCTGCCGTTCACCGTCGGCGACTACGTGGACTTCTACTCCTCGCGCTACCACGCGGAGAACGTCGGCCGGATCATGCGGCCGGACACCGACCCGCTGCTGCCGAACTGGACCCACCTGCCGGTCGGCTACCACGGCCGCTCCGGCACGGTCGTCGTCTCGGGTACCGACATCGAGCGCCCGGACGGCCAGCGGCGCGGCTCGTCGGGCCCGCAGTTCGGCCCGAGCGGCAGGCTCGACATCGAGGCGGAGGTCGGTTTCGTGTGCGGCGGCCCGGTCGCCCGCCGCGTGCCGACGTCGTCGGCGGCAGAGCACATCTTCGGCGTGGTGCTGGTGAACGACTGGTCCGCGCGCGACATCCAGGGCTGGGAGTACCAGCCACTCGGCCCGTTCCTCGGCAAATCGTTCGCGACGTCGGTCTCGGCGTGGATCACCCCGCTCGACGCGCTGGCGATGGCCCGCGTGCCTGCCGCCGATGTCGGCCACCCCCGTCTCCCGTACCTCGTGGAGGACACACCGTGGGGTCTGGACCTGCGGCTGGTCGTCGAGTGGAACGGGACCGTGGTGTCGCGGCCGAGGTTCTCGGACATGTCGTACACGTGCGCGCAGCAGCTGGCCCACATGACGGTCAACGGTGCCACGGTCCGCCCCGGCGACCTGTTCGCGTCCGGCACGGTGTCCGGCCCCGACAAGTCGAGGCTCGGCTGCTTCCTGGAGCTGTCGTGGGGCGGCAAGGAGGAGATCACCCTCGCGGACGGCGTGACCAGGACCTTCCTGGAGGACGGCGACGAGGTGGTGATCACCGCGACCGCCCCTGGCGAGGACGGCTCGGTGGTCGGCATCGCACCGGTCACGGGCAGAGTGGTCCCGGCGGTCTGAGGTGGCCCGCCCGATCCGTCCCATCCAGCCAGCGGCCCGCCCGCCGGCGGGGACCGGCCGGGAAAGCTCGCTGACGCTGGAACGCGGGCTGGCTCTGTTGCAGGCGGTGGCCGACTCGGAGTCGGAGGCCCCGACGATCAGCGACCTGGCGACGGCCATCGGCGCGTCCCGTGCGGCGGTGTACCGGCTGCTGGTGCCACTGCAGGAGCGCGGCCTGGTCCGCCGGGACGGTTCGAAGGTGCGACTGGGCCTGGGCCTGCTTCGGCTGGCGGCCAGCGTCACCCCGCAGCTGCGCCTCGCCGCGCTGCCCGCTCTGCGCGAGCTGGCGGAGGCGGTCGGCGCGACGGCCCACCTGACGGTCGCGGACGGTGAAGAAGCCCAGGCGATAGCGGTGATCGAACCGTCGTGGACGACCTACCACGTGGCCTACCGCGTGGGGACCCGCCATCCGCTGAGCCGGGGGGCGGCTGGCAAGGCGATCGGGTTGCGCTCGGAGGACCCGGGCTGGCTGGCGACGACGGGTGAGCTGCAGTCGGGCGCGTCGGGCATCGCGGCGCCGGTCCGGGGAGTGCCGGGACTCCGGGCGAGCGTTGGCGTGATCAGCTTCGAGGCCCTCGACGGCGAAGTGGTGGGCCCGAAAGTCCTGCGGGCAGCACACATGGTGGCCACCGCGGTGTCCTGAAAGACGCTTTCGAGGACGCTGCACGTCTCGAAAGCGTCTTCCAGGGCATTGCGGGTCAGGGCTTCGCCAGTTCCCGCAGTACGTCGTCCAGCGGGGTCGGCTTCAGGTCGAAGGTCGCCGCGGTGTCGGCCCAGTCCATGACCATCGGGCGCCGGTACAGGTACTGCGTCTCCGGCATCTCCGCCATCATCGGGTCCGCCTGCGCCGCGGTGTGCAGTTCCAACGGCGTCATCTCCCGGATCGCCGGCGTGGTGACACCGGCCACCGAAGCGAAGCGGGAGGTCATCTCCCGCACCGAGATGTCCGACGTCTGCGGCGTGTGCCACGCCCGTCCCCATCCCGCCGCCGACCGCGCCACCGCCACCAGCGTCGCCGCCACGTCGCCCGTGTACGTCCAGCTGTGGGCGACATCCAGGTCCGCCGGGAACACGACCTCCTCGCCCGCCAGCACGTTCGGCCCGATCATCAGGTTGAACATCGCGATCGCGCCGACGCCCAGGTAGTCACCCGGCCGCACCTCCGCGAACCGCAGGTGCCCGGCCGAGTGCGCCGCCAGCCCGTCGAGGTACATCCGCGTCCGGACCTGCCCCTTGACGGTCGTCGGCCGCAGCGGCAGGTCCGGTGTCACCGGCCCGTCGAACGGGCCGTAGCCGTAGCCGTTGGACAGGTTCACGTACCCCGCGCCGGTCGCCGACGCCGCCGCCACCAGAGCCGACGACAGCGCGGGCGTCTCCTCCGGCCACCGGTCGTACGGCGGCATCGCGCAGTTGACGATCGTCGCCGCGCCACGGGACAGCTCCGTCAGCGATCTGGTCGCGTCCGCCGCCACCAGTTCGATCCGGGGGTGGGACGGGCCCGCGCCGCGCCGGGTCACCACCCGGACGTCGTCGCCAGTGGACGCCAGCAGGAGGGCGGTCGCGGTGCCGGTCGGGCCCGCGCCTACTACAACGTGGAAGGTCATGTCCTCGACGATATGACCCGTCGCGAAGACTGTGGATGGTTCAGAAGCTCGAAAAGATGTCCTACAGTCTTCACATGGACGTGCTCAGCGATGTGTTGACGGCCCTGCGCACCGGGCGGCCCTCCGCCGCGCGCTCCTCCAGCCGGGCACCCTGGGGGGTGCGTTTCCACCAGGGGCTGGCCGCCGGCTGCCACGTCGTCCTCTCCGGCAGCTGCTGGCTCCTCTCCGAACACGGCGAACCACGGCCGCTCAACATCGGCGACGTCCTGTTCACCCCGCACGGGGACGGTTACGCCCTCGCCGACCAGCCCGGCAGCCCGCTCGTCGACTTCGACCCCGCGCCGGACGACACCGGCCCGCTCGACGAGATGCGCATCGACGGCGCGGGCCCGGTCACGGAACTGCTGTGCGCCTACTACATGTTCGACCCGGCCCGCCCGCACCCGCTGCTCGCCGACCTCCCGGCGATGATCCACGTGCCGGCGCGCGTCGGGCAGCACCAGTCGCTGCGGTCCGCGGTGGAGCTGCTCGGCGACGAGCTGGCCGACCCGAGACCGGGCACCGGCGCGGTGGTGCCCGCGCTGATCGACATGCTGCTGACGTACGTGCTCCGCGCGTGGCTCGACGAGCAGCCCGACGGCCACTCCGGCTGGGCCACCGCACTGCGCGACCCGGCGATCACCACGGCACTGCGCCAGATCCACCGCCACCCCGACAAGCCGTGGACCGTCGAGGACCTCGCCGCCGCCGCCGGGCTGTCCCGCGCCGCGTTCGCGAAGCGGTTCACCACGATCATCGGCCAGCCGCCGCTGGGCTACCTGACGTGGTGGCGCATGACCACCGCCGCCCGGCTGCTCCGCGAGACGGACGAACCGCTGCGCACGATCGCCGCCCGCTGCGGCTACGCCTCGGAGTACGCGTTCGGCAAGGCGTTCAAGCGGGCCTTCGACACCGCGCCCGGCCAGTACCGGGCCTCACAGGGGGCGGTGCTCGAGCACGTGTCGTAGCGCGCGGCGCGCCCGCTCCACCCGGCGCGCCTCGTACGCGATGGGGAAGTACCGCAGCTTCTCCGGCAGCAGCGGCACCACCCGGCCGACCGCGTACCCCAGCGCCCGCAGCAGGCGCTCGTCGCGGGCGCGCCACGTCAGGCCGAGCTTGTCGCGGGCCGACGGCGGCAGCGTGCCGACCGTCACGAAGTGCTGCACCCGCCCCGGCACAACCATCGCCAGCCGCCACAGCGGCCGCAGCGCCGACGGCACGGCGGGCGGCGGCGGGACGCGGCGCGTCGTCTCGAGGTACTCGTAGACCGTCGGGTGCGCGACCAGCGTCTCGTCGACCATGTCCGCGAAGTACTTCAGGTACGCGTCGTAGGTCGGCGGGATCTCCTTCTCCGCCACGTGCAGGTTCCGCGCCAGCTGCACGACCTCCGCGTAGTACGCCTCCTCGTCGGCCCGTGTCAGCGGCTTCCGCGAGAAGTACTTCGCGCCGACGGTGTACGCGTATGGCGCGGTCAGGATGATCCACGCCCACGGCCCGGACGCCAGCGCCGTGTGCGTCACTCCGTCCACGGTGGACTTGAGGGGGGCGTGGAGCGCGCGCAGCCGGTCGCCTTCGGCCAGTGCCTCCTCGCCGCCGTAGATCCATGTCATCACCGACGCGATGGACCGCTGCGCCCGCCCGATCGCGTCGGTCCGGAACACCGAGTGCTCACCGACGACCGCGCCGACCGTCGGGTGCATCACCTGCAGCGCGAACGCCGCACCGGTGGTGAGGGAGAACGTGACGAGGCCGGTCTCGTCCCACAAGCGCGTACCCGGCCCGATCGGCTGCCGCATGGCCCCGCTCCCTTCTGGTGGAGGTCGTCACCAGATAACATAGGGTCGCATGAAGACCTACGGTGGCGCCAGCCCTGCCGAGCGCACGGCCAAACGCCGGGCCGCTCTGTGCGAGGCCGCCCTCGACCTCCTCGCCGAGGGCGGGTGGGAGCGCGTCACCGTGCGCGGGGTCTGCGTCCGCGCGAAGCTCAACGACCGCTACTTCTACGAGAGCTTCCGCGACCCGGAGTCCCTGCTGCTCACCGTTCGCGAACAGGTGACGGCGCAGGCGTTCGCGGTCGTGGGGACGGCGATCGCGGACACCGAGCCCGACCCGGAGGTCCGCGTCCGCGCGGTGATCGAGGCCCTCGTCGGGTTCTTCACCGAGGACCCGCGCCGCGGGCACGTGCTGGTCCAGTCCCAGGCCACCGAGGAACTGCGGAAGGCGCGCCAGGTGAGCATCCGCGCGATGGCACGCCTGGTCGCCGACCAGGGCGCGGCGATGCTCGGCGCGCAGGCCCCGCCGGAACAGGACCGCGAACTCGCCGCGCTCACCCTCGTCCACGGCACGCTCGAGCTGTTCGCGTCGTGGCTGCGTGGCGAGCTGGACGTCACCCGCGAGCACCTCGTCGACTTTCTCGTCGCCATGGTGCACACGACCGAGGAGCTCGCCGCCGCGCTCCGGCGGCAGCGGCGCTGACACCGTTACGCTCTCCTGGTGCCCGGTGACAGAGCTTGGAGATGAGTGCGCCCGCCCGTGAACCGTTGGGCCGGTTCGACGTGGTGGCTGTCGCGACCTCGGCGGGCGGCGTCCAGGCCCTCAGCGCGTTGCTCGGCGCCCTGCCTGCGGACTTCCCGGTGCCGGTGCTGATCGTGCAGCACCTCGACCCCCGGCACGACACGACTCTCGCGGACATCCTCGACCGCCGGTCCGCGCTGCGGGTCAAGCTCGCCGACGCGGGTGAGCACGCCGAACCCGGCACCGCCTACATCGCCCCGCCGGACCGCCACCTGCTGATCGGCGCGGACGGCGTGCTGTCGCTGTCCGACCGGCCCCGCACCCAGTTCGTCCGCCCGGCGGCCGACCTGCTCTTCGAGAGCGTGGCCGACGCGTACGGTGCCCGGGCGGTCGTCTGCGTGCTGACCGGCAGTGGCCGCGACGGTGCGGCGGGCGTGGTGGCCGCGAAGACCCGCGGCGGGACGGTGATCGTCGAGGACCCGGAGACCGCCGCGTTCGCCGGCATGCCGCACGCCGCGGTCCGGAGCGAGCACGTGGACCACGTGCTCGCGCTGGCCGACATCCCGACCGCACTCCACGACCTCCTGGTGGCGACCCGACCGTGACCGAGCCGATCGACAGCGACCTCGAAGAGTTGCTGAGCTTCATCCGCGACTCGCGTGGCTTCGACTTCACCGGCTACAAGCGCACCTCGCTGACCCGGCGCATCCGCAAGCGCATGGCCGACGTCGGCATCTCCGACTACGTCGACTACCGCGACCTCCTCGAGGCGAGCGCGGCCGAGTTCGGTGCGCTGTTCAACACGATCCTGATCAACGTCACCAGCTTCTTCCGGGATGACGAGAGCTGGGCCTACCTGCGGGACGACGTGGTGCCGGAGCTCCTCGGCGGGCTGACCGCCGACGAGGAGATCCGGGTGTGGAGCGCGGGCTGCTCCAGTGGCGAGGAGGCGTACTCGCTGGCGATCGTGCTCGCGGAGGCCATCGGCATCGACGAGTTCGTCCGGCGGGTGAAGATCTACAGCACCGACGTCGACGACGACGCGCTGCGCAAGGCGCGGGCGGGCGCGTACGAGGCGAAGGCCGTCGAGGCGCTGCCGGAACCCCTGCGGGAGAAGTACTTCGAGCCGCAGGACCGCAAGCTGGTGTTCCGCTCCGACCTGCGCCGCCGGGTCATCTTCGGCCGCCACGACATCACCAGGGACGCGCCGATCTCGCGGCTGCACCTGCTGGTGTGCCGCAACACGCTGATGTACTTCAACGTCGAGGCCCAGCAGACGATCGTCGACCGGTTCACGTTCGCGCTGAACGACCGCGGTGTCCTGTTCCTCGGCAAGGCGGAGATGCTGCTGGCCGACGGCAACCGGTTCGACGTGGTGACCATGCGGCACCGCATCTTCCAGCGCAGGGGTGGCGGCCACGCGTGGCCGTCGTCCCAGGAGCGGCCGATGCGCACGGTCGTGACGCCGCAGGACGCCGACCGGCAGCGGCAGCTGGGTGACCTCGCACTGGAGACCGCGCCGAACGCGCTGGTCGCGGTGGACATGGCGGGGACGGTCATGCGGATCAACGGCCAGGCCAGGGAGCGGCTCGGGCTGGGGCCCGCCGACGTGGGCAGGCCGTTCCGCGACCTGGAGGTGTCCTACCGGCCGCTCGAGCTGCGGTCGCTCGTCGAGCAGGCGCAGGACACCCGGCGCCCGATACGGGTCAACGCCGTCGAACGCAGGCTCACCGCGGACGACGTGCAGTACCTCGACATCGTGGTCCAGCCGTTGATCGCGAGCGACGGTGAGGTGCTCGGCGCGGCACTCTCGTTCATCGACAACACCCTGTTCACCCAGCTGCAGCAGGAGGTCAAACGCAGCCGCGAGGAGCTGGAGACGACGAACGAGGAGCTCCAGTCCACCAACGAGGAACTCGAGACGACCAACGAGGAGCTCCAGTCCAGCATCGAGGAGCTGGAGACCACGAACGAGGAGCTCCAGTCCACCAACGAGGAACTCGAGACGACCAACGAGGAGCTCCAGTCCGGCAACGAGGAGCTGGAGACCATGAACGAGGAGATGCGGATCCGCAGCATGCAGCTGGACGAGGCCCGCACGTTCCTCGAAGGTGTGCTCGCGAGCGTCGCGGCGGGCGTGGTGGTGCTGGACGCGGAGCTGCGGGTGCGGAGCTGGAACCGCGGCGCGGAGGAGCTGTGGGGGTTGCGTGCGGCAGAGGTCCGGCACGAGGACTTCTTCGCGCTCGACTTCGGGTTGCCCACGGCCGACGTGGCCAAGCTGGTGCGCCGGTGTTCCGTCGAACGGCGCCGCGCCGGCCCGATCGACGTCCAGGCGGTGAACCGCAGGGGCCGCGGCTTCACGTGCTCGCTCACGTTCACCCCGCTCGAGGGTGTGAGCGCCGGCGTGGTGCTGCTGATGGAGGCCGTCGATCAAGGGTGAACCGAGGTACGCTTTGCCGCGTGCTTGAACAGCACTCGAACGCGTCCGGCATCGCCAGGGCCCGGCAGCGAGCGACCCGGGAACGAGCCCGTGCGGCACGTGCCGCCGGCGTCGCGGGCAGGCACGAACACCTCGCGAAACAAGCAAGTCCGGCACTGGGCGGGCTGCACCGCGACATGGCCGCCATGCACCGCGACATCGAGCGCAGGCACCTGACGGCGGCCCGGTTGCACGCCGACCACGCCGAACGGCTGGTGCGGGCAGGTGACGTCACACCGGCACCACCGTTCATGGCGGCGGTGGCCGCGGAGGTCGGCGCCGTCCACGTCGGCATCAGCCTCGTGCTCGGCGACCGGACCGAGGCGGTGACGGTCGCGTCGGACGTGATCGCCACGGCGGTCCAGGACCTGGAGTCCATCATCGGGGAGGGACCGGTGCACGACGTCGCCTCGTACGGTGACCCGATCGTGGCCGACGCGTCGGCGTTCCCGGTGCGGTGGCCGCGGTTGGCGTCCGCGGTGGCGCTGTACGGCGTGCGTTCTGTCGCGGCCGAGCCACTGCGCACGAACACGGGCTGTCTCGGCGTGCTGACCGTGTTCGACCCGCCTGCCGAAGCGGCGCCGGGGTCGCTGGCCACGGTCGCCGACGCCCTGGTGTACAGCGCGCTGCTCGCCCCGGACAGCGGCGATCCACTGGACCTGCCGCTGCTGGTGGGCGCCGACGACCACGCTGTCCTGCACCAGGCCAGCGGTATGGTCGCAGAACAGCTCGGTTGCGGTGTGTCCGACGGACTCGTCGTACTGCGTGCCAGGGCCTTCGCCACCGACACGCCCCTCGCCGCGATCGCGGACGAGATCGTTCATGGAGGGTTGAAGGTGAACTGATGTACGAGTCGGGTCGAGGGCTCGTGGCGCTCGCGGAAATCCTGGTCGACGGGTTCGACCTGCCCGCTCAGCGGAACCTGCTCACGGCCAAGTGCGCTGACCTGCTCGACGTGGGCGCCGCGGCGCTGCTCGGGCTGGACATCGACGGCGCGCAGGTGGTCGAGGCGGCCTCCGAGGAGACGGCGGAGCTGCTGGCCCGGTTCGAACTGGCCTACGAACAGGGCCCCGGGGTCGACGCCCTCCGCACCGGGGAGTGCGTGGAGTGCACCGACCTGACCAACGCCACCCTGCGGTGGCCCCAGTTCGCGCCGCTCGCGCTGGAGGCGGGGGTCGCCGCCGGGTTCGGGCTGCCGTGCCGGTTGCGCGACGAGGTGGTCGGCGCGATGACCCTGTACGTGAACGTGCCGGGGCCACTGCCCGAGGGGAGCGAGGAGCTCCGGCACGGACTGGTCAACGTCGTCACGCTCGGGGTGACCGCGCACCGCGGCCGCGAGATGGCGGTGCGGGCCGGACAGCTGCAGAGCGCGCTGGACACCCGGGTGGCCATCGAGCAGGCCAAGGGGATGCTGGCAGAACGGGAGAACGTCACGGTCGACGAGGCGTTCACCGTGCTCCGCAACTACGCGCGCAAGAACGGCGTGAAGATGCGGCTGGTGGCGGAGGACGTGGTCAAGGGCGTGCTGACAATTCCCGCGACCTATCGACCGAACTGACTGGCTGGCTGACGGGGTCCCGGCCGGCGGCGCGGACGTGCTCGGTTCGTCCTCGGGGTGGCGTGGTGAGTGGGTGTTTACCCCTGCCGCCGGCCGGTCCCTCCCTCCCCCAGACGCAGCTGGCTGGCCGCCAGCAGTCGTACTTCCCTGATGGTCTGGTCAAGGCCCGTGATGGCCCGTTCGAGACGGGTCCGTGCCGGGCCGTTGGTGTCACTCAGCGCGACATTCATGTCGAGCGCGACGCGAGACAGCCGTTCACTGATCACGCTTGCCTGGACGACGAAAATATCGACCGGCTCATGATCGTCCCAGCTCATGGTCCCTCGGCGAACTCGTGCGGAGTATGTGCCGGGTCCTGGGCACGACTGAAGACCCCAGAACCATAACCCCGCGTTCGCCACGGTGTGTATCCGCCAAACGGTCGACACAGGTCAGAAGATCGCCTGCCACAACGCGAGGAGTGCGAACACGGCGAACACGGCGGCCGCGCCGCGCTGGATCAGGTGCGCGGGCACCTTCGCCCGCAGCTTGCGGCCGACGACCAGCGCCAGCACGGTCACGCTCATCAGCGCGAGGAACGTCCCGATGCCGACGGCGACGGGGCTCGCGTACCGCGCGGCCACACCGATCGCGGTCACCTGGGAGGCGTCGCCCCACTCGGTGAGGAACAGGGTGCCGAACGAGATCATCGCGGCACGCAGGAACGGGATCGCGTCGCGCTTCGCCGGGCCGGCGCCGTCGGCCTCGTCGGTGTCCGATTCGCGGCTTTCGCGCCACAGCAGGAACGCGCCGACTCCGAACAGGACGGCGATCGCCGCCGCCACGACCCGTTCGGGCAGCAGGGTGATGGCACTGCCGAGCGCGACCGCGATGACGGCCTGCAGCGCGAACGCGATGCCCGCGCCGAGCAGTACGGCCTTGCCGCGGAAGCGATTGGACAGCACGAGGGTCAGCGCCGTCGTCTTGTCCGGCAGTTCGAGCAGGAAGACGGCGCCGTACGCCGAGACGAACGCCAGAAGCCAGTGGCCCATGTGGACGGAAATCCTTCCGTGTCGGGCCCGGACGGAGGCAGCATGACTCCGGCCGGGCATGCTGCAACCCGGCCGGAGGTCTCGTTCGCCCGCTGGGAAAGCGGGTGAGGCACCGGACCCGACAAGCGAGTCAGTATGTCGATGCTCTCGCCGTGCGAGTGCGAACACCCGCAGCGGGAACTACTCCCCTCTGGCACCACCAGTGTAACCCGGCCGCGGTGACGCACCGTTATGGCGGTGGTCACGGGACGAACGTCCTGTCCGATCAGGACCGCGGGACCTGCCGGACGTCCGCCCGCACGGGAAGTCTTGATGGCGTGGAAGTACTCGACCTCGCGCGGTGGCAGTTCGGCATCACGACCGTCTACCACTTCCTGATGGTTCCGTTGACGATCGGCCTGTCGCTGCTGGTCGCGGGCATGCAGACGGCGTGGGTGCGCACCGGGAACCCGCGGTACCTGGCGATGACGAAGTTCTGGGGCAAGCTCCTGATGATCAACTTCGCCATGGGCGTGGTCACCGGGATCGTCCAGGAGTTCCAGTTCGGCATGGCGTGGAGCGAGTACTCCCGCTTCGTCGGCGACGTGTTCGGCGCGCCGCTCGCCATGGAGGGACTGGTCGCGTTCTTCGTCGAGTCGACCTTCCTCGGGCTGTGGATGTTCGGCTGGGACCGGCTGCCCAAACGCGTGCACCTCGCGTGCGTGTGGGCGTTCTCGCTGGCCACGGTCGCGTCGGCGTACTTCATCCTCGCGGCGAACTCGTGGATGCAGCACCCGGTCGGCGCGGACCTGGTCGACGGGCGGCCGCAGCTGACGTCGATCTGGGCGGTGCTGTCGAACTCGACCGTGCTGGCCGCGTTCCCGCACGCGATCTTCGGCGCGTTCGCGGTGGCGGCGACGTTCCTGGTGGGCATCGGCGCGTGGCGACTGTGGCGGTCTCGTGCGGACGAGGGCACCTGGCGTGCCTCGGTCCGGCTGGGTGCGTGGGTCGGGGTCGTCGCGTTCGCGGGGCTCGCGATCAGCGGTGACCTGCAGTCGAAGCTGATGTTCGAACAGCAGCCGATGAAGATGGCGTCGGCGGAAGCCTTGTGCCACACCGAGCAGCCGGCCGGGTTCTCGATCTTCGCGGTCGGCGACGTGTCCGAACCGGACTGCGAGAACGTCAAGTCGATCACCGTCCCGGCGCTGTTGTCCTTCCTGGCACACGGCGACTTCGACGCGAAGGTGACCGGTGTCGAGGACCTCGTCGAGCAGTACCAGGAGAAGTACGGGACGCACTACCCGGTCGACTCGCGACTGGGTGAACTGTCCGGTCAGCCGATCGACTACGTGCCGAACCTGCCGGTGACGTACTGGAGCTTCCGGTTCATGATCGGCCTCGGTGCCATCGGGACGTTCGCGGGGCTGGCGGTGCTGTGGCTGACGCGGCGCGGGCGCGTGCCGACGAACCGCTGGTTCCCCCGGCTGGCGTTGGCGAGCATCGCGCTTCCCTTCGTCGCCAACAGCTTCGGGTGGATCTTCACCGAGATGGGGCGCCAGCCGTTCGTGGTCGCGCCCAACCCGTCCGGTGTGGACGGGGTGTGGATGTTCACCGCGCGGGCCGTGTCCGGGCTGACCGTCGGCGAGGTGCTGACGTCGCTGATCGCGCTGACGCTCGTGTACGGCGTGCTGGCGGTGGTGGAGGTCGTGCTGATGCGCCGCTACGTGCGGGCCGGGATCTCCGAGTCCGGCCCGGATTCGCCGGAGAAGAAGTCCGACGACGACAACCTGACGTTCGCGTACTGAGGAGCGTGCGGTGGAGACCTTCTGGTTCGTCGCGATCGCGGCGCTGTGGTTCGGCTACCTGTTCCTCGAGGGGTTCGACTTCGGCGTCGGGATGCTGCTGCGCCTGCTCGGCCGGAGCGAGCGGGACCGGCGCGCGATGCTCACCACGATCGGCCCGGTGTGGGACGGCAACGAGGTGTGGCTGATCGTCGCCGCCGGTGCCACGTTCGCCGCGTTCCCCGGCTGGTACGCGGGGTTGTTCAGCGCCGGCTACCTGCCGATGTTGTTGCTGCTGCTGGCGTTGATCGGCCGCGGCGTCGCGCTCGAGTGGCGCGGCAAGGTCGACACCGACCGGTGGCGGTCGGTGTGGGACACCGTGATCACCGGTGGCTCGCTGGTCGCCACGCTGTGCGTCGGGCTCGTGCTGTCGTGGAACGTGCTGGGACTTCCGTTGGACGCCAACGGGAACCGCGTCGGCTCGCCGTTCGCCGCGCTGCGGTGGGACACGGCACTCGGCGCGCTGGCGGTGACCGGTTTCGCGCTGGTGCACGGCGCGGTGTTCGTGGCGCTGAAGACCGAAGGGCCGCTGCGGCACCGGGCCCGGCGGTTCGCGCTGTCGTTCCTGCCCGTGGGGTTGGCGCCGGTGATGTTGCTCGCGGTGGTGGCGCAGCTGCGGTCGGGTGCGGAGTGGACCTGGCTCGTCGTGTTCGCGGTGCTGGTGGCGGCCGTGTGCGCGTGGGTGTGCCTGGAGGCCAGGCGTGAGGGGCGGGCGTTCGCGTTGCTGGGGGTGGTGCTGAGCGCGGCGGTGCTGGCGTTGTTCGGCGCCCTGTACCCGAACGTCCTGCCGTCCACAGTGGATCCGGCGTACTCGCTGTCCATCGCGGACACGGCGTCCAGTCCGTACACCCTGACGGTCATGACGTGGGTCGCCGGGTTCGGCGCCCCCGCGGTGCTGGTCTACCAGGGCTGGACGTACTGGGTGTTCCGCAAGCGGGTGCTGACGTCATGACTCCGGGACCGTCGGGAGCGGCCGGCCCGCTCGGCGCGCTGCCGCGGCTGTCACGCGCGGCGCGCCGGGCACTCGCCGGGTGCGCCGTGCTGGCGGGGTTCAGCGGTGCCGCACTGGTGGTGCAGGCGTGGGCGCTCGCGTCGGTGATCACGGGGTCCGGCGGACTGGCGGTACTGGTCGGCGCGGTGGTGGCGCGGGCCCTGCTGGTGTGGGTGACGCAGGTGGTGGCGGCCCGCGCCGCGGCGGGCGCGAAGGAGGAACTACGGGCGAGGCTGCTGGACCGTGCGCTGGCGTTGGGTCCGGAGTGGACGGTGCCGCGCGGTCCGGCGCTGACCGTGCTCGCGACGCAGGGTCTGGACGCGCTGGACGACTACTTCACCGTGTACCTGCCCGCGCTGGTCAACGCGGCGGTGCTGCCACTGGGGATCGGGGCGGTGTTGCTGGCAGCGGACTGGCCGTCCGCGCTGGTGGTGGGGTTGACGCTGCCGCTGGTGCCGCTGTTCGCCGCGCTGGTGGGGCTGCGGACGAAGGACCGCGTGGCGGAGGCGTCCGCGACGGAACAGCGAGTGGCGCACCACCTCCGCGAACTGGTGCGGGCCCGGCCGGTGCTGACGGCGTTCCGCCGCGTCGACGCACAGGCCACGACGATCCGCCGGATCTCGGAAGCACAGCGGCATGCCACGATGGGCACGCTGCGGGTGGCCTTCGCGTCGGCGCTGGCGCTGGAACTGGTGGCGACGCTGTCGGTCGCACTGGTGGCGGTGCTCATCGGGCTGCGGCTGATCAGCGGTGACCTGTCGCTCGCGGTGGGGCTGTTCGTGCTGGTCCTGGCCCCGGAGTGCTATCTGCCGCTGCGGCAGGCCGGCGCCGCGCACCACGCCAGCGAGGCGGGCATGCAGGCGGTGCGCGAGATCGCGGAGCTGCCTGACCCGCCGGTGTTCGGCACGGCCGACCCGGTCGGGGAGCTGACGGTGACGGATCTGCGGGTGCGCAGGCGCGAAGGTTTCGCCCCGGACGGGGTGACGTTCACCGCGCGGCGGGGCGAGGTCGTGCACCTGTCGACCCCGAGCGCGTCGGGGAAGTCGACGACCTTCGCGGCGATCCTGGGGTTCGTGGCCCCGGCCTCGGGATCGATCCGCGTCGGCGCCCACGATCTGTCGCACGTGGACATCGACGCGTGGCGGCGCAGGGTCGCGTGGGTACCGCAGACCCCGAGGTTCACCGGCGGGACCGTGCGCGCGGAGGTGGGCGAACTGGCGGCACGGCTCAACCTGGCACACGTGCTGGACCGCGAGATCGCGGAACTGTCCACAGGGGAACGACAGCGGGTGGCGGTGGCCCGCGCGCTGCGCAAGAACGCGGACGTGCTGCTGCTGGACGAGCCAACGGCCCATCAGGACCCGGCGAACGCGGCGAGGGTCCACGAGGCGATAGCGGAGTCGGGCGCGGCGGTGGTGATAGCGAGCCACCGCGCCACGGAAGGCGCGGCGGAACCCACTCCGGTGCGGACGCCGAACTCCACGAACTTGTCGACATATCGACAAGTTCCTCTGCGCACGCTGATCACGCCACGCCTGCTGGCGGGTGCGGCACTGGGCGCGGCAGCGTTGCTGGCGGGGGTGGCGCTGACGGCGACGTCGGCGTGGCTCATCGCGAAGGCAGCCACTCAGCCACCGATTCTGCTGCTGGGTGTGGCGGTGGTGGGCGTGCGCGCGTTCGGCCTGGCACGGGCGGGCCTGCGCTACGCGGAACGCCTGGTCACCCACGACGCGGCGTTCCGCGCCGCGACCGCGCGCCGGGTCAGCCTGTGGCGCACCGCGGACTACCGCCGCCTGACGACGGACGTGGACACCGTCCGCGACCTGACCCCGAGAGTCCTCCTTCCGCCGCTGGTGGCGGCAGTGGTGTGCGTGGCAGCGGTGGTCGTGCAGTCGGCGGTCCTGCCGGCCGCGGGGCTGGCGCTCGCCATCGCGGTCGCTGCGGCCGGCCTGGGTGCACCGGCCGTCGCGCTCGCGGTGGACCGGCACGCGACGAGGGCGTTGTCGGAAGGCCGCCGCCGGGTGGCGGACCGCGTGCTGGCACTGCTGGACGCGGCCCCGGACCTGATCGCGTTCGGCACCCACACACGCCACCGAGCGGAGGTGGCACGAGAGGACGCGGCACTGGCCCGCCAGGCCCGGCGGCAGGCACTGAGCGCGGGCGCGGCGACAGCACTGATCACGCTGAGCCTGGGCCTGGCGAGTGCGGTGGCCCTGTTCCTGGCGAAGGGCGTGGACCCGCTGCTGGTCCCGGTGCTGGCCTTGGTCCCACTGGCCCTGGCGGAGACGTTGACCCCGCTGCCGGTGGCGGCGCGTCAGGCGGCGCCACTGCGTGCGGCGCTCGCTGAGCGCGGCCCTCGGCCCCCCGAAATCCAGCGTAGCGGCGAGGACCGACAGAACAGCCCCGAAACCGCCCGATCCCGCCCTGCGACCCCGAGCGAGAGTCCCATTGGCACGGTCGGGGATCCCTCGATCTCCCCGCGGGAACCGGGGCTCACGTTGCGGGGCGTGGACATCCGGTGGCCCGGCGCCGCCGCACCCACCCTCCGCGACCTCGACCTCGACGTCCCGCCCGGCACCCACCTCGCCGTCGTCGGCCCGTCCGGCGCGGGCAAGTCGACCCTCATCGCGCTCATGGCCGGTCTCCTCCCGGCCGAACGCGGCACGGCCCACCTCCCGGCAACGGCCTGGGTGCCCCAGGAACCGCACCTCGTCGCGACCACCCTCCGGGAGAACCTCCGCATCGCCGACCCCCACGCCACCGACGAGCAGCTCCGCGCCGCGCTGCGGCAGGCCGAGCTCCCCGCCTGGACCGACCGCCTCGACGACGACCCCACCACCGCCTCCGGTGGCGAGGCCCAGCGCATCGCCCTCGCCCGTGCGCTGCTCGCCGACGCCGACCTGCTGCTCCTCGACGAACCCACCGCCCACCTCGACGCGCCGACCGCGGCCCGTGTGCTCGCGAACCTCGAGGGCCGCACGATCGTGCACGTCACCCACCGCGCCGAGGAGGCCGCCGCCGCGGACGCCGTCCTCGACCTGGCCACCCAGGGTCCTTCGTCACGTCGGCGGCCGGCGCGAGGCGGGCTAACCTGAGCCTCACCATGGAACCCGCACTCGCCGCGAAAGCGCTCGGTGCCTCCACCGAGATCGCGACGGCGGCGCTCTCCGGCGAGGACCCGGAGGCGGTGCTGCGCCTCGTCGTCCAGCACGCCGCCGAGCTGGCCGAAGCCGACCTCGGCCTGGTCATGACCCGCGGCGAGGACGGCGCA
The DNA here is from genome assembly GCF_014203735.1 of Actinophytocola algeriensis. GTDB lineage: Bacteria > Actinomycetota > Actinomycetes > Mycobacteriales > Pseudonocardiaceae > Actinophytocola > Actinophytocola algeriensis. The sequence continues at coordinate 598,688 of NZ_JACHJQ010000003.1, forward strand.
CTCACCGTCGAGGCCGCGCACGGCAGCCCCGGGCCCACCTTCACCGACCCCGTCGGCCTGGTCCTGTCCCCGCGCAGCTCCGCCGCCCGCACCGCGCGCAGCGGGGTCGCCGTCGTCGTCGAGGACGTGGCCGCCGACCCGCGCACCGCCCCGTACGTGCCCCGCGAGCTGCGCACCTTCGGCCCGTTCGCCGCCGCGCCGTTCGGCACCACCCAGCGCAGGCTCGGTGCGCTCACCGTCTACCGCCACCGCGGTGCCCGCCCCTTCACCCAGGCCGCGGTCGAGGTCCTCACCGCGTTCGCCGCGCAGGCCGGGCTCGTCCTCGTGCTCGCCGAGGGCGCCAACGCCCGCGCCCGCCTCACGCTCTACCAGGAACGCGAACGCATCGCCCGCGACCTCCACGACGTGCTCGTCCAGCGCCTCTACGCCGCGGGCATGCAGCTCGACCTGCTCGCCCGCCGCCCGAGCCGCAAGCTCGCCCGGCACGACGCGCAGCGGCTCGCCGACGCCATCGACCAGCTCGACGCCTCCATCGAGGACGTCCGCTCGGTGGTGCGCGCGCTGCGCAACCCGGAACCGGACGACCACGCCACCGACCTCGCCGACTCCGCGCGGACCGAGGTCGCGATCGCCGGTGAGCTGCTCGGCTTCCCGCCCGTGCTGGAGATCGACGGCGACCTGACCGACGTGCCAGCCGCGCTCGCCGACCACGCCCGCGCCGCGCTGCGGGAGGCGCTGTCCAACGTGGTCCGCCACTCCGGCGCGCACCACGTCAACGTCCACATCGGACGCGACGCCGAGCTGCGCCTGGTGGTCGCCGACGACGGCTGCGGCATTCCCGAGGGCGTAACCCACCGCGGCCTCAAGCACCTCGACGAGCGCGCCCGCCAGGCCGGCGGCCGTTCGGTCATCCGGTCCTCGCCCAAGGGCACGACCGTGACCTGGACCGTTCCGCTGGGGTAGGGCTACCCCCACCTCCCATCCGCCGGTCCGCACCAGTGTTCCTCCGGCGCTGATCCGCGAGTCTTCTCCTGTGCGACAAGAGAAGGAGAACACCATGAGCCCCGACGTGGTGCGGCTTACCGACGTGCGGAAGACCTACGGCGGCAGGCGCAACGCCGTGACCGCGCTCGACGGCGTCACCATCGGCTTCCCCAGGGCCACCTTCACGGCGGTGATGGGCCCGTCCGGCTCCGGCAAGAGCACGTTCCTGCACTGTGCCGCCGGACTGGACCGCCCCACCAGCGGGTCCGTCATGCTCGAGGACGAAGAACTGTCGAAGCTCTCCGAGGTCGACCTGACCAAGCTGCGGCGCGACCGCGTCGGGTTCGTCTTCCAGGCCTTCAACCTGCTGCCCGCGTTCTCCGTGCAGGACAACGTGACGCTGCCGCTGCGCCTGGCGGGCAAGCGCGTCAAGGCCGAGGTCGTCGACCGCGTGCTGGCGCAGGTCGGGCTCGCCGAGCGCCGCAAGCACCTGCCCGGCGAGCTGTCCGGCGGCCAGCAGCAGCGCGTCGCGATCGCCCGCGCGCTGATCACCCGCCCGGCCGTCATGTTCGCCGACGAGCCCACCGGCGCCCTCGACACCCGCACCGCCCGCGAGGTGCTGAACCTGCTGCGCGCGTCGGTCGACCAGGTCGGTCAGACCGTTGTCATGGTGACCCACGACCCGGTCGCCGCGTCCTACGCCGACCGGGTCGTGTTCCTCGCCGACGGCAAGCTCGTCGGTGAGCTGAACCGCCCGACCGCCGAGGCCGTCGCCGAGCGCATGACGCACCTCGGCGCGTGGGCCGAGTCCGCGGGGGTGCGGTGATGTTGCGGATCGCGTTGCGGACACTGCGGTTCCGCAAGGGCGCGTTCGTCGCGACGTTCCTCGCGATGACGTTCGGCGCCGTGCTGGTGCTCGCCTGCGCCGGGCTGATGGAGACGGGCATCCGGGGCGACATCCCGCCCCAGCGGCTCGCGGCCGCGCAGTACGTGGTGACCGGCAGCCAGACGTGGGCGCTGCCGAAGGAGAACCCGGCCGACCCGGAGGAGGACAGCGAGGCCGCGTTCCTGCCGGAACGCGTGCGGCTGTCGGACGAGCTGGTCGGCGAGGTGTCGCGGGTGCCGGGGGTGGCGGCCGCGGTGGGAGAGGTGTCGGTACCGGTGCTGGCGGGCCAGCAACGGGTGGACGCGTACGGATGGGGGTCGGCGTCGCTGACACCGGTGTCGCTGGTGTCGGGGGAGGCACCCGCGACGGGGGAGGTCGTGCTCGGCCAGGGGGCAGGCACGACCGTCGGTGAGCGGGTCGAGCTGGTCGTGCGGGGGAGCGCGGAGACGTTCACGGTGTCCGGCCTCGTGCCGGAGGACGCCGTGTACTTCGCCGACGACCAGGTCGCCGCCCTTGCCGGGCATGCGGGCACGGTCGACCTGATCGGCGTGCACACGTCACCGGGCGCCGACCAGGCCGCGGTGTCCGACGCGATCGGCAAGCTGCTGCCCGGCCGGAACGCGACCCTGCTCGCCGGGGAGGAGCGCGGGCTCGCCGAGTTCGCCGACGCCGAGAAGGCGAGCGAGAACCTGATCGTGCTGTCCGCGGTGTTCGGTGGCCTCGCGACGATGGTCATGCTGTTCGTGGTGTCCACGACGCTGGGCCTGTCGATCCAGCAGCGGCAGCGCGAGCTGGCCCTGCTGCGGGCGGTCGGCACCACACCGGGCCAGCTGCGGCGCATGGTGATCGGCGAGGCGCTGTTCATGGCGGTGTTCGCGGCCGGTGCCGGGCTGCTGCTCGGCGGCCTGTTCGGCGAGTGGCTGTTCGACCGGCTGGCGGACAACGGGATCGTGCCCACGGCGATGGTCCACTCGTCCGGCTGGCTCCCAATGGTCGTGGCGTCCGGCGCGGTGCTGCTCGGGTCGTTCTTCGGTGCGCTGATCGCCGGTCGCAAGGCCGCGAAGACCCGGCCGACCGAGGCACTCGCGGACGCCGCGATCCAGCGGAAGTGGCTGTCGTGGGTGCGGGTCGTGCTGGCGGTGCTCGCGTTCGGCGGCGGGATCGCGCTGTTCATCGTGACGGTCGCGGTGATGACCGGCCCGATCGCGGCGAGCACGGCAGGCCCCTCGGTGATGCTGTGGGCGATCGCGCTGGCGCTGGTGTCGCCGGGCGTCACGAAGGTCCTCCTGGCGGTGCTGCGGTGGCCGGTGCGGGCGTTCGCCGGGACCGCCGGTTACCTGGCGACGCTGTCGACGAAGACCCGCGCGGTGCGGGTGGCGGCCGTGGTCACGCCGATCATGCTGGCCACCGGCATGGCCACGGCGAACATCTACCTGCAGACCACGTCGGTGGAGGTCGCCAACGCGGCGTTCACGGACAACCTGCGGGCCGACCTGGTGCTGACCTCCGCGACCGGCGGCATCCCGTCCGGTGTGGTCGACGAGGTCCGGTCGGTGCCCGGCGTGCGCGCCGCGTCCGAGTTCGCGACGAGCACGGTGTTCGTGGCGAAGCCCTACGACTCGTCGCTGTCCGAGGACGGCTGGCCGGTGCAGGGTGTCACCGGCCCGGCCGCCGCCGAGACGACCGCGGTCACCCCGTCGTCGGGTTCGCTCGCGGACCTGACCGGCAACACGGTGGCGCTGCCTGCCGAACACGCGGCGACGCTGGGCAAGGCCGTCGGCGACACGATCACCGTCGCGATGGGCGACCGCGCCGAGGTGCCGGTGGAGATCGTCGCGCTGTACCCGGCGAAGGAGGGCTTCGAGATGCTGCTGATGCCCGCGTCGCTGGTCGCCGAGCACACGACCGAGGGCCTGCCGTCGCAGATCGTGATCCGCACGGACGACCCGGCCGCGGTGACCGCCGCGCTGGGGTCGGTGGTGGCCGAACACCCCGGCCTGTCGGTGGTGGACCGCGACGCGCTCGTGTCGGGGTTCGCGAAGGACCAGGAACTCGGCGCGTGGATCAACTACCTGATGGCCGGGATGATCATCGCCTACACCGCGATCTCGGTGGTGAACAGCCTGGTCATGTCGACCGGCGCGCGGCGCCGCGAGTTCGGCCTGCAGCGCCTGACCGGCTCCACGCGCGGGCAGGTGCTGCGCATGATGATGGTCGAGGCAGGCATGGCCACGGTCATCGGCGTGGCGCTCGGCACGCTGGTCGCCGGCATGACGCTGATGCCGTTCACGCTGGTCACGGACGGCTCGATCCTGCCGAAGGGCCCGATCGAGGTGTACCTGAGCGTGGTCGGCGCGGCGGCACTGCTCGCCTTCGGCTCGACCCTGGTGTCCACCTGGGCGGGCCTGCGGTCCCGGCCCGTTGAGGCGGCTGTCGCACCCGCCTGACGCGGCCGAAGCACTGCGGGCGGTCCCACCCGGGGCCGCCCGCAGTCGCGTTACCGTGGCCCGTGGCGGATTTCCTGGATGACACAAGGCGTTCCTACGACACCACGGCCGACGACTACGCGACCTGGATCCAGGACGAGCTGGCGGCCAAACCGGTCGACCGTGCGGTGCTGGCCGTGTTCGCCGAGGTGGTGCGCGGCCCGGTCGCGGACGTCGGCTGCGGCACGGGCCGCATCACCGCCCACCTCCACGACCTCGGCGTCGAGATCTCGGGCGTCGACCTGTCGCCGGGCATGCTGACCGCCGCCCGCCGCACGTACCCGCACCTGCGCTTCACCGAGGCCACGATGACCGCGCTGCCGATCGACGACCACGTGCTCGGCGGCGTGGTGGCCTGGTACTCGACCATCCATGTCCCCGACGACCACCTCCCCGCGGCGCTGGCGGAGTTCCGCCGCGTCCTGCGCCCCGGCGGCCACCTGCAGCTGGCGTTCCAGTCCGGCACCGGCACCGAGCACCGCACCAGGGCAGGCGGCCACGAGGTGGCGCTGACCTTCCACCACCGCGAACCCGCCCGCATGGCAGACCTGTTGCGCGACAACGGCTTCACCGTGCAGGCACAGCTGCTCCGCGAACCCGACCTCGACGGCCCGTACCCGGAGAACACCCCGCAGGTCTACGTCCTAGCCTTCGCACATGGCTGACAGACCCACTGAGGTGTGGCGTGCGGACGTGGCGGAGGACCCGGACCTCGCCGACCTGTACCCCGAGTCCCTGATCCTGCGCACCGACGAGGTGCTCGCCGAGTTCGAGGTCGAGGTGGCCGACTTCGAGGCGCCGTCCGACGACGACGTGTTCTCGGCAGTCGAGAACGTCGTACTCGCACTGAACGCCGTGAACGAGGAGCACGACGAGATCGGGTACGAGACCGACGAACGTGAGCTGCTCTGCGCCTACATCGACGGCACCCTCACCGAGGCCGGGATCGATGTGGCGGCCCTGGCCGCGCGCCGAGGTCTCGGCCAGTACGAGATCACCGACAAGTGGCGCGAGTGGTGATCAGCGGTGCGGGCGGCGCGCGATCCACGCCACCGCCTGCGTCCGCCGCTCCATGCCGAGCTTCGCGAGCACCGACGTCACGTAGTTCTTGACGGTCTTCTCCGCCAGGAACAGCCGTTCCGCGATCTGCCGGTTCGACAGGCCCTCGCCCATCAGCTCCAGCACCGCCCGCTCCCGCTCGGTGAGCGCGGCCAGGTCGTCGGTCTCCGCGTCCTTGCGCATGCGGTCCAGCACGCGTGCCGTCGTCACCGGGTCCAGCAGCGACCGCCCGGCCGCGACCTCCCGCACCGCGTCGACCAGCTCCTGCCCGCGCACCTGCTTCAGCAGGTACCCGGACGCGCCCGCCATGATCGCCTCGACCAGCGCGCGCTCGTCGTCGAACGCGGTCAGCACCAGGCACCGCGGCGGCGGGGCCAGCTGCCGCAGCGCACGGCACAGCTGCACCCCGTCGCCGTCCGGCAGGCGCATGTCGACCACCACGACGTCCGGCAACGTCGCACCGACGCGTGCCAGCGCCTCCTCGACGCTCCCGGCCTCGGCCACCACCTCGATGCCGGGCTCGCCGCCGAGCAGGTCACGCAGCCCGCGCCGCACCACCTCGTGGTCGTCGACGAGCGCCACCCTCACGGCCATGCCGTCAGACTATTGCGTGCTACTGCGCGACGACCTCCAGCATCGCCCGCAGCTTCCCGATCACCCACCGGTTGCCGTCCAGCTGGACCGCGCCGTCACCCGCGCGCCCCCACATCCACCGCAGCACCGCGCCCGGCTCCCGAACACGCCTGCCTCCGGGTCGGACTCGCCACGCACCACCGTGACCTCGGCCGGACCGAGCTGAACCTGCCGGCCCGCGCCCTCGGTCGCGATCTGCACGGTCCGCCCGTCGCACTCGCCGAGGTGCTCACCGAGCTCGTCCGGGTACTCCTGCGGCGTGTACGCGAGGAAGCACGTCAGCAGCTCGTCGATGCCGTCCTCCGCGAGGTCCGCGGGGATCGGGTCGTGGTCGACGCCGGCCGCCAGCTCCGCGCTGTGCGCAGGCCCTCAATCCGGCGTCTTCCTCCCTGCGCTGCTCACTCGCTCGTGGCCGAGCTCCCTGCGCTGCTCGCTCAGTCCAGACGCCGGCGGGCCTGCGCGCTGGATTGGCTCGCTCCGCGCGGGCGCTGGTCAGAGTTTGCGTAGTCGCACTCGGGAGATCCGGTGGTCGGCGTCCTTCCGCAACACCAGCGAGGCCCTCGGCCGCGTCGGCAGGATGTTCCGCACCAGGTTCGGCTCGTTGATCTTCTGCCACAGCTTCGCCGCCTCGGCACGCGCCTCGTCGTCGGTCAGCCCGGCGTAGTGGTGGAAGTGCGAGTCCGGGTCGGCGAACGCCGTGTCGCGCAACGTGAGGAACCGCTCCACGTACCAGCGCGCGATGTCCTCGGTGTGCGCGTCGACGTAGATCGAGAAGTCGAACAGGTCCGCCACGGTCAGTCCCTGCCCGGGCAGCAGCACGTTCAGGCCCTCGATGATGAGGATGTCCGGCTTGCGCACGACCTGCGCCTCATCGGGCACGATGTCGTACGCGAGGTGCGAGTACACCGGCGCGTGCACCTCGGGCGCGCCGGACTTCACGTCCGACACGAACCGCAGCAGGCTGCGCCGGTCGTAGCTCTCGGGGAACCCCTTGCGGCTCATCATGCCGCGCCGGATCAGGTCCGCCTTCGGCCACAAGAAACCGTCGGTGGTCACGAGGTCCACGTGTGGGTGATCCGGCCAGCGCGCCAGCAGTGTCCGCAGTAGCCGCGCGGTGGTCGACTTGCCGACGGCGACGCTGCCCGCGATCCCGATCACGAACGGCACCTGCTGCGCGGTCTCGCCGAGGAACGACGTGGTGTCCGCGTACAGCCGCTGGTGGGCGGCGACCCGCAGGCTGATCAGGCGCGACAGCGGCAGGTAGACGTCGACGACCTCGTCGAGGTCCACGGGGTCGCCGAGCCCGCGGAGGCTGACCAGCTCGTCGAGGGTGAGAGTCAGGGGCGTGGCGCGTCGCAGCCCTCGCCACTGGTCGCGACGCAGCTCCACGTACGGGCTGAGGTCGCGGGTCTTCACCGCCACGTCAACAAACGTTAGGTGTTCGTGGCACCGTGAGCACTGTGACGCACTACACGCTCCGGCCGCTCACCCCGGCCGACAAGCCCGTGGTCACCCCGGTCCTCGTGCGCGAATGGGGAGCGACGCAGGTCGTGGCCCTGTCCCTCGGCGGCGTGGTCGACGCCTCGGAGCTGCCCGGATGGGTCGCGGAGTCGGACGGCGAGGTCGTGGGACTGCTCACGTACCTCGTTCGCGGCGAGGTGGCCGAGCTGGTGACGATCAACGCGTTCGCGGGTGGCGGTGTCGGGGCGGCCCTGCTGGCGGAACTGGTCGAGCACTGCCGGACGAACGGGGTCCGCCGGATCGCCGTGACCACCACCAACGACAACACCAGGGCGCTGCGCTTCTACCAGCGCGCGGGCTTCCACCTGTCCGCGCTGCGCCCGGGGGCCGTCACCGAGGCCAGAAGAAGCAAACCGGAAATCCCCGAACTCGGCGAGGACGACATTCCCATCCGGGACGAGCTGGAACTGACCATGGCATTGACTGTGGAATTGCCATAAAAAGGGAGCCGCGAGAGGTTCCTTTTCTCAGCAGTTGACCAATCCTGGAATTCGAGCCGGACGTTGAAGCGCCGGTCCCTGCTCGTGCTGGCGCTGGCAGCCCTGACCCGCCTACGCGCGTGTTCCGCCGAGCACTGGCCGCCTCGGCAGCGGGTGTCGTCGCCGGACGGGCTTTGCCTCCGGCGGCTCCTCGCCGGAGGGGCAGGTCTCCGGAATGGCGCCTTTCACGGCATACCAGCCCACCCCGGTACGACGATCACCGTCGGCTTGGCCGGACCCCGCCGCAGGACCCGGCAACTGTTGGTGGACACAGCACTGGCACTCCTGCCCGGTGTGGACGCGGTCCGTCACTGACCGGGCGTGCGTGGGGCGAACACCTCGTCCCACGCGGCCATGACCTGCCTGGCGCACACCTCGGGCGGCACGCCGCCGATCCCGGTGCCCAGGCCCGGCATGGCGATGGTCGACACCACCGAGCGCACCGGTCTGCCGTCTTCGAGCCTGCCCTCGCGCCACATCCGGAACACCGCGCGTGCCGCGAGGTACGGGTGCACCGTGTCCTGCGGCAGGCGCTCACCCGGCTCCCGCATCGTCGGCGCGCTGATCAGCCACGCGGGTGCCGCCAGGTCGGTCGGCACGATCACCGCCTGGCCGACCGGGAGCTCACCGCCGTGGTAGGCCAGCACAGCGCTGCGCACGTGCTGTTCGATCGCCGGGAACGTGCTCGCGTACACCGCGTCGATGCCGCCGCGCATCCACCCGTACGAGTTAGCCGGGCTCACCACCGCGTCGGCAGGCACGTCCAGCGTGGAGCCACGGTGCGTGTACACCTCGCGCCGCCCGTCCGCGGCCGACTCCCACGCCCCTGCCAGGGCGTCTTCGACAGCGCACAGGACAAGTCGAAGCGGTTCCTTCGTCCCGGTACCCGCTTGCGAAGCCTCTTCGGCGGCGGTCACGGGTTTCAGCATGGCACTGGAAGGCACCGCGCGTAACCGCTATCTGGTAACTGGCAGCACCGTCCAGGTTAAGTCTCGGTGCACCCGATCGGGCGCAGCGGCAACGCAGAGCTGCGGGGTTAGGGTGGCGTCGTGGCGAGCATCGCGTACTTCGGACCGCAGGGGACCTTCTCCGAGCAGGCCGCGCTCGCGGCGAACCGCCCGGACCACACGCTCGTGCCGGAGGCGACCGTGCCCGAGGCGCTCGCCGCGGTCCGGCACGGCCACGCCGACCTCGCGTGCGTGCCGGTGGAGAACTCGGTCGAGGGCGCGGTGTCGGCCACCATGGACGCCCTCGCCGTCGACGAGCCGCTGGTCGCGATCGCCGAGATCGTGCTGCCGGTCAGGTTCTCGCTGCTCGCGAAGCCCGGCACGGAGCTGGGCGACATCACGTCCGTGGCGAGCCACCCGCACGCGCTCGCGCAGGTCCAGGGCTGGCTCGCGAAACACCTCAGCCACGCCACCCAGCTCGCGGCGACCTCAACGGCCGCCGCCGCGGTCGGCGTGCTCGACGGCCAGTGCGGCGCCGCGATCACCGCGCCCGTCGCCGCCGACCACTACGACCTCGAGGTGCTGGAGACCGGCATCGCGGACGTCGACGACGCGGTCACCCGCTTCCTCCTGCTCCAGCGCCCCGGCGCGCTCCCGGCGCCGACCGGCTCGGACCGCACGTCGATCGTGGCCGTCGCCGCCTACCAGCGCACCGGCGTGCTCGCCGAGATGCTCACCGAGCTGGCGCTGCGTGGCATCAACCTGAGCCGCATCGAGTCCCGCCCGATGAAGGGCCGCCTCGGCGAGTACCGCTTCTACCTGGACTTCGACGGGCACGTGGCGGAGCAGCGGATCGCCGACGCGCTCGCCGCGCTGCACCGCCGCTGCCACGAGGTCCGCTTCCTGGGCTCCTACCCGAAGGCCGACGGCACACCGACCCTCGCGGGCACCGACAACGCCGACGCGGACTACGCCGCAGCCGCGAGCTGGGTCACGAAGGTCCAGCAGGGCCGCACCGGTTAGGCGTCCGCGCTGAGCCCCTCACCTTCTCCTCGCGGCATAAACGGAGCGAAATTGTCGGTGCTCCGGTCTACAGTGCGCGGCGGCACACCGACGAACCGGGGGACCGCATGCCTACCGACACCGCCGTCCGGGCGGAAGCGCTGGTGAAGACCTTCGGGTCCACCCGCGCGCTCGACGGTATCGATCTCGAGATACCGACCGGGACCGTTCTGGGCCTGCTCGGACCGAACGGCGCGGGGAAGACCACCGCGGTCCGCATCCTGACCACCCTCTTACGTCCCGACTCCGGCCGCGCGTGGGTGGCCGGGCACGACGTGCTGGCCGAGCCGGACAAGGTGCGCAGGTCGATCGGTCTCTCCGGCCAGTACGCGGCCGTCGACGAGAACCTGACCGGCTTCGAGAACCTGTACATGGTCGGGCGGCTCTACGGCATGAACAAGCCGGACGCCCGCACCCGCGCCACCGAGCTGATCAACCGGTTCCGGCTGACGGACGCGGCGGCGCGCCCGTCGAAGACGTACTCCGGCGGCATGCGGCGGCGCCTCGACCTCGCGGGCGCGCTGGTGGCCGAGCCGCAGGTCGTGCTGCTCGACGAGCCGACCACCGGCCTCGACCCGCGCGGGCGGCTCGACACGTGGGAGGTCATCGGCGAGCTGGTGGCCGACGGCGCAACGGTGCTGCTGACCACGCAGTACCTGGAAGAAGCCGACCAGCTGGCCGACACGATCCTCGTGATCGACCACGGCAAGGTCATCGCGAGCGGCACCGCCGACCAGCTGAAGGCCGAGGTCGGCGGCGAGCGGCTGGAGATCGTGGTCGCGGAGGAGTCCGAGGTGGAGGCGACGACCAGGGTGCTCGCCGAGGTCGGCTCGGCGGAACCGACCGTCGACCGGCACGGCAAGCGGGTGCAGGTGCTGGTCGACGCCGGGCCGAAGTCGCTGGTGGAGGCGTTGCGCAGACTGGACGTGGAGAACGTGACCGTCCTCGACGTCGGACTGCACCGGCCCACGCTCGACGACGTGTTCCTGTCGCTCACCGGCCACGCGACGGAGGAGACCGCATGACCGTGCTGACCCAGGGCCTGCGTGACAGCGGCATCGTCGCGTGGCGCAACCTGCTCAACGTCCGCCGCAACGCCGACTGGCTGTTCGCCGCGGTGATCCAGCCGATCATGTTCGTGCTGCTGTTCGCGTACGTGTTCGGCGGTGCGCTCGGCGGCGGGCAGTACCGCGAGTTCCTGATCGCGGGCATCTTCGTGCAGACGATCTCGTTCAACTCGGCGTTCACCGTGATCGGCCTGTGCAACGACCTGCAGAAGGGCATCATCGACCGGTTCCGGTCGTTACCCATGTCCCGGCTCGCGGTGCTGCTGGGCCGCACGACGTCCGACCTCGTCGTGTCGGCGCTGGCGCTGCTGATCATGTCGCTGTGCGGTCTGCTGGTGGGCTGGCGGATCCGCGGCAGCTTCCTCGACGCGGTGCTGGCGTACCTGCTGCTGTTGCTGTTCGGCTTCGCGATGTCGTGGATCGGCGCGCTGATCGGGCTGTCGGCGCCGAGCGTCGAGGTGGCGCAGAGCGCGGGCCTGATGTGGTTGTTCCCGCTGTCGTTCATCTCGTCGGCGTTCGTCGGCGCGGGCACGATGCCGGGGCCGCTGCGCGTGGTGGCGGAGTGGAACCCGTTCACGGCGGTGATCCAGTCGGTGCGTGACCTGTTCGGCAACGAGGCACCACCGGGCATGGCGCCGCCGCCGGGCTGGCCCGCGGACAACGCGGTGCTCTACGCGCTGTTGTCGTCGATCGTGATCCTGGCGGTGTTCGTGCCGCTGTCGGTGGCGAAGTACCGGAGGGTGGCTAGCAAGTAGGCACGCGCGGCCGCAGCGCCGACACTCGCTCCGCAAGCTCCGCTCGGAACCTGAAGTGTTTCTCGTACGCGGCAAGGATTTCCTCGTCGGTGGCGAGTGTCGTCTCGGTCCGTTCGCCGTGGACTGTCTCGATGAGACGGTCGCCGCGGATCGTGACGCGCCCTGACCCGGTGGCGCGTGAACACCGTGGCCCGGAGCGGAAGTGCGACTCGGGCGAGCTCGCGTGCCACCAGGCGAAGCGCGCGAAGTCGGTGATCCTGCGTGCCCTCGGCTCGGCCCGGTACTGCGGCACGCCGTCCTGGAGCACGTCGACGTCCCCGCCCGGTGCGTCGACGACGAGGAACGAGCCGGCGGGGTCCTCCTGCGCCTCGGGCCAGTCCCGCCGCAGCGGGTAGGTGGTGTGCGCGCCGAACCCGACGTCGACGAGGTACCGCTCGTCCAGCTCGACGAGGAGCGCGAGGTGGTCGAAGGCGGGCGTGAGCGTGCCGTCCTCCCCGAACACGGAGGCGGCGAGGAGGCGCACGTCGTACCCGATGGCGGCGAGCAACGCGGCGAACGCCCCGTTGAGCTCGTAACAGAACCCGCCGCGCCGCCGGTGGACGATCTTGTCGACGAGCGAGTCCTCGTCGAGCGCGACCGGCTCCCCGAGCACGATCGACAGGTTCTCGAAGGGCACCGCCTCGACGTGCCTGCGGTGCAGCTCGCGGAGCGCGGCGGCGTCCGGCACGCCGGGCCGCCGTGCGCCGATCCTGTCGAGGTACCGGTCTGCGGTGTCGAGATCCATGAGTACACGGTGACCGCTCCACCTAGGTCGAGGTCAAGCAGAAAATTTTCCTCCGATAGACCAGTTTCGCCGAAATACTTGACGGATGCCCGGTGCTCGGCGCTAATGGGAATTGCTAGGCACGCAGAAGGATTCGTAACGAACCGGAAACGGTGAGAGGTGCTTCGGATGACCTGATGACCCGTCGGCGCTGCCGGGTCGACCTGCCGCAGCACCATGCCGTCGTTCCTGGTCGGACGGTATGAGGGGCAGGAGGTGCAGGCATCATGAACACGTTTCTGATCGCGTCGGGCGCTGTCGTCGTTCTGGTTTTCGTCACGAGGTTCGGGATGGGGAAGCGGCGCACCCGCGAGCTGGACAGGGACTTCTCCGTGGAGCTGGCTTGCAGCCGCTCCCGGGCCCTGCTGACCGCCGCGACCGCGGCCCGCGGTGTGCTGTGGGAAGTCGAGTTCACCGACAACGGCCTGCGCACGAAACACATCCGCGCTCGCAACGTCGTCCACGTGGCGATCTCCGATCTCCCCGACCGCCACGGCCGCAGCGTGGCCAAGGTGTGGACCCGCTACGCCCTGACCGACGCGGTGCTGATCCAACGCCCCCGCTCCTACACCGACACCCGCCGCAAGCGCGACAAGATCATCCGCGCGTTGACGGCCCACGCCGCTCCACGCCCACGAGACGTGAAAATCCGCTGACACCAACGGCCTGATGCCTCGAAAGGCGCTTTCGGGGCATGGGGCCTGATGCGTTGTTTCGGTGGTGTGGTTTGTCCTCGCCGGACGGGCAGGTCTCTGGGGTGCTTGAGCTTTGCCCCGCTTTCGCTTGCCCGTGCGGGCGAGACCGCGTTCGCGGGGGGCCGGGATGTGCTTTGGTTGCTGTGAAAGGCGCGCGCTGTCAGTGCGCCGGGGCGGGGTTCGGTGACCGGCCGCGGTCGTGAAGCCGGCGATGGCGGTGCCGCCCGCGAGCGACCCCAGCGCGATGCCGACGTTGGCCGCGGACGCGGGCAGCGACTGCGTTCCGGTCGGCGATGCGTTCCGCCGGGACGACCGCGACGCCCGGTGGGAAACCCGTCGCCGCCACCGGACGTGCGCTCCCGGTTCTCGCTTCGGCCGGGTTTGCCCTGGTCGACCGAACGCGAGTGACGATTTCTCACTGTCCGTGCACAAATGTCGTTTTTTCTTCCCCAAAGAGGGGTAGTTCTGGTGGGAAGCAACCCTGAACGCGGCCGAACGTCCTTGTAAGTGGAAGTCAGTAGATGCGTCCAGTGGTGTCGGGGCCAGGTGGAGGCGATGACCATGCTGCGAAACAGGATCGGTGCGGGCGTCATGATCGGCGGAGCGTTGCTGCTGCTCGCCGCCTGCAACAGTGGGGGAACGGCCAGTCCGGGAGATCCGGACGTGCCGGCCATCCCGCAGAGCACGTCCCAGCAGGCGACGACCACGCCGCCACCCAGTTCGACCGCGCCCAGCACGGCGCAGGCGGAACAGCCGCCGCCGAGTGTGGGCAGCGACAGCGGAACCAGCAGCACCGAGTGCAAGGTCGCCGACCTCAAGCTGAGCCTCGGCGGCGGTGACGCCGCGGCGGGCACCGCCTACCGGAACCTCGTCTTCACCAACAAGGGCAGCCGCACCTGCACGATGCAGGGCTTCCCCGGCGTCTCGTACGTCGCCGGTGATGACGGGCACCAGGTCGGGCCCGCTGCCTACCGCACCGGCAAGAAAGGGCCGGCCGTCACGCTGAAGCCGGGCGGCAGCGCCTTCGCGGACGTCGGGTTCGTGCAGGTCGCCAACTTCGACCCGGCCGTCTGCAAGCCGACCGAGGTGCGCGGGCTGCGGGTGTACCCGCCGCACGACTACGACTCGATGTTCCTGCCCAACGCGGGCACCGGCTGCGCGGGCACTCCGCCCGGCAACCAGCTGACCGTCGCCACGGTGCAGAGCGGTACGGGCGGCGCCTAGTTCCCGCCGCCGGTCATCAGCCCGGTGCGCCACGCCCACGCGGCCACCTCGACGCGGTTGCGGGCCCCGATCTTGGCCTGCACCGCGGCGAGGTGCGTCTTCACCGTGGAGAGCGACAGGTACAGCTCGGTGCCGATCTCGGTGTTGGTGAGCCCGCGCGCCGCGGCCTGCACGACGTCCAGCTCCCGCTCGGTCAGCGGCTCCGTCGTCTGCTCGGCCGGCGCGGTCGCGTTCGCCGTCGAGAAGTGCTTCAGCAGGCGCACGGTGATCTGCGGCGACACCAGTGCGTCACCGCGGTCTGCCGCGCGGACCGCTTCCAGCAACAGCGCCGGGCCCGCGTCCTTCAGCAGGAAACCGTTGGCGCCGTTGGACAACGCGGTGTGGACGTACTCGTCGAGGTCGAAAGTGGTGACCACGACGACCTTCAGCGGGTCCGGCACGCCAGGACCGGCGAGCGACTTGGTCACCTCGAGGCCGTCCATGCCCGGCATGCGAATGTCCAGCAAGCAGACGTCCGGCCTCAGCTCCCGTGCCCGCCGCACCGCCGACACCCCGTCGGCGACGTCCGCCACCACCTCGATGTCGTCCTGCGTCTCCAGGATCATCCGGAAACCCGCGCGCACCATTTCCTGATCGTCTGCGATCAGTACCCGGATCACGTTCCCTCTTTCCGCAGCGGCAGCCACGCCTCGACGCTCCAGCCGACGTATCCGCTCGGCCCCGCGTCGAACCGGCCCCCGAGTAGCTCGACCCGCTCACGCATGCCGACCAGACCGTAACCGCCCGACCCGCCGGCCGGGTGCACCGGGCGCTGCGAACCGTCGTCGGTCACCCGGATGTGCAGGGTGTCGCTCGTCGTCGCGGCCACCAGCACCCGCACGGACGTCGCGTCCGGTGCGTGCTTGCCGACGTTCGTCAGCGACTCCTGCACCAGCCGCAGCACCGACCGGCCGACCTCGTGCGGCAGCTCGCCCGGCAGGTCCAGCTCCAGCTCGACCGGCGGGCCCGCGAAGTTCTCGGCGAGCCCGGCGAGGTCGCCCGCCAGGTCGGTCGTGGCCTGCTCGGCCATGTCGGTGTTGCCCGCGGTCCACGCGGCCGTGCCGTCGCGGAGGCTGCCCACCAGCGTGCGCATCGCCTTCAGCGCCTCGGTGCCGCTGCGTTCGATCTTCTCCAGCGCGGGCACCGCGACCTCGGGGTTCTTCTCGGCGACCATGATCGCGGCCTGCGCCTGCACGACGATGCCGGTGACGTGGTGCGCGACCACGTCGTGCAGCTCGCGGGCCAGCGCCATCCGCTCGCCCTGCTGCGCGGACGTCACCGCGGCCTTCACCGTCTGGTTCCGCTCCCGGTCCCGCGCGCGGAAGTACACGCCTGCCGCGACCGACACGAGCAGCAGGAACAGCAGGATCAGCACCATGTTCGCGTCGGTGATCGCGCTGCGGTACCGCACCGACGCCGCCAGCACGAACGCGAGCGACAGCCCGGCCGTCGCCCACGCGGCCTGCTTCGGTGCCACGAAACGCACGACGTAGGCGATCAGCGCCATGCTCGCGGCGAGACCGGTGAACGACAGCGGTGGGCCGTTGTTGCCGCCGTACATCGCGGAGACCAGCGCGGCGAACAGTTGCACGCCCGCCGCGAGCCACGTGTTCCGCAGCGGGTACTTCGGGCCGAAGAACGCGCACACGCTCGCCCCGACCGCGCCGGCGATGGCGACCATGCCGTCGATGCCGCTCTCGGACAGCTCGATCAGCGCGAGCGCGCTGAGCGCGGCGCCGAGCGGCCACTGCTTGCGGACCAGCGCACCCATCTCGGTCTCGACCCGCTGCTTGGCCGTGCGGCGCAGGTACAGGCCGGTGCTGACGGCCGCGACCAGCAGCATGAACCCCAGCAGCAGTGACTGCAGCACGTCGGACGGGGTGATGAGCACGGTGAACGAGTTCTCGTACGGGTCGCAGTAGTACTCGCAGTACCGCTGCCGCAGGACGATCGACGCGAGGCACGACACCACGAGCGCGGTCGTGCAGGCGAACGCGACCAGCGGCGTCGTCCGCCACACCACCAGCACGACCAGCACGGTCCCGGCGATCAGCTCGGTGAGCATGATGTGGGACAGCGCGATCGACGGCGTGATCACGCCGACCGCCCGCATCAGCACCGACGACGCGGTCAGTGTGAACGCGCCGACGATCGACGCGGTCGCCGGACGGTGCACTCCCAGCCACGCGCACGCGGCGAAGATCGCGGCGCCCGGGATGGCCAGCACCGACTTCCCGCTCGCCGACACCCCGGTGACGATCATCGTGAAGTCGAGGAGCAGGGCGATGCCCAGCAAGGTGGCCAGCCAGCGATGTGGCACCGGTTGCGGTGTCATGCGGTCAACGTAGGACAGCGGTGCGTTCCCCGCCTCGGCCGACCGGCGGGCCGGGGTCGGCCGATCGGCCAGTACGGGCCAGCCGTGCGGTGACCGGTCGGCCGGGCGGGCGCGGCTGTTCGACCGATCCGCGGGCGGGGTCTCCGGAGAGAAGCTTGTGACCAGGAAGTTCACCGGAGGAGGAAGACATGCTGCAGGCGGTTCTGGTGTGGGTGGGGGCAGTGCTGGCGATCGGCCTGCTGCTGGTGATGGCGCTCGGCCCGGTCATCGTGGAGCTCGACTCGTGGTGGTTCGAGCGGCGCCACAACAAGAAGATCGCCAAGAAGAAGGCGCGCACGAGCGAGGCGCCGGTGGCGCACCGTGTACCGCACCCGGTGGGCTAACTCGCGTCGAGGACGGTGCGGACGAGCCCGGGGAAGCGCTCGTCCAGCTCGTCGAGGCGCAGCGTGTTCATCCGCTGCCTGCCGTCGTCGTACTGGCGGAGGATGCCCGCCTTGCGCAACGTCCGGAAGTGGTGGCTGAGCGTCGAGGCGGCGACCGGCAGGCCGAACGTGCCGCAGGGCCGGTCGCCCTCAGCGAGGAGCAGCCGGACGATCTGCCGCCGCGTGGGGTCGGCGAGGGCCCGGAGCAGGTCGTCGACCTCGACGGATGCGACGTCCGGGTGCGAAAGCGGCGCCCACCGCCCGATCGGCATTCCTGGCAGACCTCTCAGTTCTCTTCGACACCTAACGAAGACTCTACCGGCGCTCCGGTGTATTCGACACACATCGAAAACACCGGAGGTTCGGCATGAAAGTCCCATTCGTCCTGGCGGTCGTGGCGGCAGCGGTCGGTCTCTCGGCGACCCCCGCGGCGGCTGACGACCTCGCCCACCCCGCCCCGCTGGGTCCGCAACGGCCCTACGAACCCACCGTGGCGGGCCCGGAGAACATCGAGTCCGGCGACGTGACCGTCAACCGGCTCGGCGGCGGTGTCTCACTCACGTTCGACACCGCGCGCCGCACGGCGACCGGCGAGAAGCCGTCCGCGCCACGCGAGTTCGTGTTCCTGTTCGACAACTCGATCCGGTTCAACCCGTACGCGTTCCCGACCTGCGGCAGGGCACAGCTGGCCGAGCAGGCCTGCCCACCCGGCTCACAGGTGGGCTCGGGCCGCGCCACGTTCCACCCGGCGGGCACGTCCGAGGTGCTCGTCTACAACACCAGTTTCGCGAACGGCATGCGTGGCGTGCTGATCACGCTCCCCGCCGCTGGCACGGTCCTCGACAACACCCTCGAGCCGGTCATCGGCGACTACCAGAAGCGGTACACCTGGGGATTCCACGAGATCATCCCGGTGAGCGACATCCCGCCGGAGCTGCGCGGCTCGACCACCGAGTTCGAGGTGACCTTCGGCGCCACCTGGAACGGGCAGGACTTCATCCAGTCCTACGCCCGTCCCGGCACCAAGCTGGACTTCGGCGTCTGGAGCCACTACGTGACCGGTCAGAAGACGCTGACCGAGGGGCGGACGACGCGGCCGTGACGTGTGTATCGGCGGCGCGGGAAGCCCCCTGCGACTCCCCGCGCCGCCGAAGTCCGTCAGCGGGCGACCGTCTTGCGCAGCCGGTTGAGCGCCCGGTGCTGTGCGACGCGGACCGCGTCCGGGGTCGTGCCGACGGCGTCCGCGGTCTCCTGCGCGGACATGCCCATCACGACCCGCATCACGACGATCTCGCGCTGGCGCGGCAGGAGCGTCCGCAGCAGGTCACCGGCCTGCTCGACCAGCTCGCGGCGCAGCGCGATCTGCTCGGGGCTCTCGTCGACGAGGATCGTGTCCGGGGTCTCCGCGGTCGGCAGCGAACGGTCCCTGGCGGCGGCGCGGTGGACGTCGGCCACCTTGTGCGCCGCGACGCCGAACACGAACGAGAGGAAAGGACGGCCGAGGTGCCGGTAGGTGGGCAGCGCGCGGAAGACCGCGATGCAGACCTCCTGCGCGACGTCGTCGGCGGAGCTGATCGGGCGCACCCGGCCCAGCTTCGTGCGGCAGTACCGCACCATGATCGGCCGCAGGTAGGCGAGCAGCTCGTCGGTCGCCGCGTGGTCACCGGCGGACGCGGCGGCGGCCACGTCGTCCAGGTTCACCCTGTTCACCGGGCGTGACCACGCCGGAGCGATGGCCGTCGGCGTGGTCACACCCGCCAGCTCGGCTTCGAGCTGGGCGAGATCGACTTCTGGCTCTGCCGTGCACAACATCGCGCGCCTCCTGTGCCCCCGGCTGTTGTGTTCACTCAAGAGAGCACGAACAGGCGGCACAAATACGTCGGCGGCGAAATCAGATCCCCGCGGAACCAAACCGTTGCCCCAAAGGGCAGAACGCCTGCACGGGACGTGTGCTGGCGGTTACCGCTTGCTGATCAGCACGTCCACGCGCACGAGGTGGTGGTCCGACGCGTCGTTCAGCCGGGACAGCTCGTCGGTCGGCCAGTAGACCGCGGCCCGCACCGGCCACAGGCCACGCGACGGGAGCACGTAGTCGGCACGCAGGTTGCCGGGCGCGTTGTCGTTGAAGTCGGCGGTGTCGAAGTACGGGTTCGACCGGTGGGTCAGGTTCGCGCCGCCCTGGGTCTCCGCGGCGAGCACACCGCCCGCGCTGCCCGGGCGCGGGTCGATCACGCGCGGTGCGTGCAGCAGCTGCTGGATCGAGCCCGGCACGCTGTCGCCGTCGAGCGGGTCGGAGTTGTTGTCGCCCGCGACGACGAACTTCTGGCTCGGGTTCAGCCCACCTCGGCGGTGCTTGTCGTCGTAGATGTAGCGACCCTTGCCCGGCGTCACGTAGTCCGCCCAGAACCGGATCTCGTCGTGGTTGCGGGTGCCGTTGCGGTCCTCGGCGCCGTCGAACGTGGGCGGCGTCGGGTGCGACACGAGGAAGTGCACGGTCTCCCGGCCGATCCTCACCGGCACGTCCCAGTGCGACTTCGAGGACAGGCGCAGCACGTCGAGGACTTCTGCGGAGTACCAGTCCTTCGCCGCCGGGGTCGCCGGGTCGTCCGGCAGCATCGCGTTCGGCATGTCCTTCCACAGGAAGTGCTGGAAGGTCCGGACGTTCTTGGTATCGATCGGGTACTTCGAGAGGACGAGCATCCCGTACTGGCCCTCGAACAGGCCGAAGCCGTGCGCGTCGTTACCGGTGGTCGTGGTGCCGTCGCGGTCCAGGTCGAAGCCGGTCAGCACACCCGTGTTGGACGGCGCGATGAACGCGTACGGGTAGTCGACGGGCCGGGCGCCGTTCTGGCCGCGCTCGAGGTAGTTGTCGCGGAAGAGGTCGACGGCGGCGGGCGCGTAGTCGAACTCGTTGATCAGCAGCACGTCCGGGCGGTTGCGCTGGATGACCTCGGCGACCTCGCGGGCCTGCGCGTTGTCCGGCGTCGAGAGGTCGGCGACCAGCTGGCCGGCGGCGCCGCGGTTGAGCGAGGCGTTGAAGGTGGCGAAGCGGACCGACTCGTGGCCGGTGGCCTGGGCGGTCGGAGCGGTGAGAACACCGGCGACGAGCGCCAGCGCGGGTAAGAGCAGTAGACGCATGGGCCACCCTGACACGGCCACGTGAACGGTGTCGCGGGGATACGGTGAACGGGTGGCGGATTCTCCTGCGGCGGTGGTCAGGACACCCAAGAGCGAGGCGACTCGCACGCTGATCGTGGAGACGGCGCTGCGGTTGTTCCAGGAGAACGGCTACGACAAGACGACCATGCGGGCCATCGCCAAGGAGGCGGGGGTCTCGGTCGGCAACGCGTACTACTACTTCTCGTCGAAGGAGCAGCTGGTCCAGGGCTTCTACGACCGGATAACGCAGCTGCACGACGAGGCGTGCGCGGACGTGCTGACCAGCGAGAAGGACTTCGCCAAACGTTTGCGCGCGGTCCTGCTGGCGTGGCTTTCGGTGGCCGCGCCGTACCACGAGTTCGGCAGGCAGTTCTTCGTGAACGCGGCCGACCCGGACAGCCCGCTGAGCCCGTTCTCGACCGAGTCGAGCCCCGCGCGCGACGCGCAGATCGCGTTGTTCCGGCGCGTGCTGGAGGGGTCGACGGCAAAGGTCGACCCCGACCTGCGGCCCGAATTGCCGGAGTTGCTCTGGTTGTACGAGATGGGTGTCGTGCTGTTCTGGGTGCACGACCGCTCGCCGGACTGCCGGCGCACGCGGATGCTCGTGGACCGCACGGTGCCGCTGCTCGACCGCGTGATCGGCCTGTCCCGGCTGCGGCTGCTGCGGCCGGTGACCAGGGAGATCGTGCAACTCATCGGAGATCTGACGCGTCCGGAAGCTTGACAGGGGAGTGTGCGGCGGTCCACCTTTGTGCGTGTTACTTGTCGTAACATGTACTTTCGGGAGGATCGCGATGGCGCGAGTGCTGCAACCCAAGGACCGGGACGTCACCGCTGAGCGGCTGCTCGACTCGTCCATGCGTAACTCCTACGACCCCGACGTGGACGTCGACTGGAACGCGCCGCTGGTCGACGGTCTCGGGTTCATGCCGGAGGAGCGGGTGTCGCTCTACGGCACGCACCTGTGGGACCGCCTGACGCCGGAGCAGCGGCTGGAGCTGTCGAAGCACGAGATCGGCAGCATCACCAGCGTCGGGCTGTGGACCGAGATCGTGCTGATGCAGCTGCTCGCCCGCTACGCGGCGGACCTGGACCCGCGCAGCCCGCACACGCACTACGCGCTCACGGAGATCGGCGACGAGACCCGCCACGCGATCATGTTCGGCAAGGGCATCGCCCGGCTCGGCCTGCCTGCCTACGGCCCGCCGCGCGTGGTGCGGGTGCCCGCGAAGCTGTTCGGCGCGATCATCGGCGGGCCCGCCATGTTCGCATCGGTGCTGGTGGTCGAGGAGACGACCGACCGGCTGCAGCGCTCGATGCTCGACGACGAGCGCATCCAGCCGATGATCCGCATGATCAACCGGATCCACGTGGTGGAGGAGGCCCGCCACGTCCGGTACGCGCGGGAGGAACTGGTGCGTGGCATGTCCAAGCTCTCGCGCCCGGCGCTGGAGCTGCACCGCCTGGTGACGGCGGTGGTCGGGGCGACGGTGATGGACATCCTGGTGCACCCTGGCGCGTACGCGGCGGTCGGTCTCGACCCGCGCGAGGCGCGTCGGGTGGCGTTGGCGAACCCGCACCACCACGAGTCCCGCCGGTGGATGGCGGAGAAGATCGTGGCGTTCCTCGACGAGGTCGGCATGATCGGCGGCCCGTCGAAGGCGATCTGGAAGCGTGCCCACTTGATTTAAATCGCTGGTTCCGTTCTCTACTCTGGATTTCATGGCAGCTACGACGATTCCAGGGAAGCACGTCGACATTCGCATGTGGACCCGGCCGGAGACGGTCGAGGAACAGGCGATGCGGCAGCTCCAGAACATCGCCGCGCTGCCGTGGACCTTCAAGCACGTCGCGGTCATGCCGGACGTGCACTACGGGAAGGGCGCCACGGTCGGCTCGGTGATCGCGATGCGCGACGCCGTGTCCCCGGCCGCGGTCGGGGTGGACATCGGCTGCGGCATGACCGCCGTCCGGACCTCCCTCGACGCGGCTGACCTCCCGGCCGACCTGCGGCGCCTGCGTGCCGAGCTGGAGCGGGCGGTGCCGGTCGGCTTCGGCCAGCACCGCGCGACCGCGTTCACCGACCGCGACGCACGCGACTGGGACACTTTCTGGCGCGGCTTCGAGGACCTGACGCCCGCGGTGAAGGCGAACTCCGCCAAGGCGCTGCACCAGATGGGCACGCTCGGCGGCGGCAACCACTTCATCGAGATCTGCCTGGACACGGCTGGTCACGTGTGGGTGATGTTGCACTCGGGTAGCCGCGGCATCGGGAACCTGTTGGCGCAGCACCACATCGAGGTGGCGCGGGGCCTCGCGCACAACGAGTCGCTGCCGGACCCGGACCTGTCGGTGTTCCTCGCGAACACGGCGGAGATGAAGGCGTACCGGCATGACCTCTTCTGGGCGCAGGACTACGCGCGCCGGAACCGGTCCGTGATGCTGCGGCTGATCTGCGACGTGCTGCGCAAGCAGTTCCCGCAGGTCACGTTCGAACAGCCCATTTCGGCGCACCACAACTACGTCGCCGAGGAGACCCACTTCGGCGAGGAGGTGCTGGTGACGCGGAAGGGGGCCATCCGGGCAGGCCGCGGTGACATGGGCATCATCCCGGGTTCGATGGGCACGGGTTCGTACATCGTGCGGGGCCTGGGAAACCCGGACTCGTTCGAGTCGGCGTCCCACGGTGCCGGCAGGCGGATGTCCAGGAACAAGGCACGCAAGCAGTTCACGGCCGAGGACCTGGCAAGCCAGACCGCGGGCGTCGAGTGCCGCAAGGACAACGGCGTGGTGGACGAGATTCCGGCCGCCTACAAGGACATCGACGAGGTGATCCGCAACCAGGAGGACCTCGTCGAGATCGTGGCGAAGCTGAAGCAGGTGGTCTGCGTCAAGGGTTGACGGTTACGTGGGGTCGCGGGCGGCGCGGCCCCACGTCCGAGCCATCAACCGATCGCGTGCTGCAGGGCGAGTGGTGCGGGCGGTGGCAGCGACCCAGCCTGGTTGGTGTGGAACGCCTGCAGCAGATAAGCGACGAGCCGCCGAGACGCGGCAAGCGCGACTGCGGGGGAGTCGGCGGTGATGCCGGCGTTGGCCTGGAGGATCAACGCGAGGTCCGCGGGATCGAAGTCAGCGCGCAGGCCGCCGGACTCCTGCGCGCGGCGAACCACTGCGGCGAAGCCCTCTTCGGCGCGGGTTCGTGCCTTGTCGAAGTCGATCGCGTCGGGAAACGCGGTCAGGAAAGCGGCACTGAACCCCCGGTCGATCACCTGCATGGCGCAGACTTTCTCGATGGCCGAGCAGAAACCACGCCACGGATCCGGGTCCGCCAGCGCGTCGTCCACAAGCGACAGACACCCGGCAAGCTGGTCGGCGAACACCTCGGTGATCAGTGACTCCCGGGTGGGGAACCGCCGGTAGAGCGTCGCCACCCCAACCCCGGCCCGCCGGGCGATGGCGGCCATGGGCACGTCGAGCCCACGCACCGCGAACGCGTCCCGGGCCGCGTCGAGAATCCGGTCCCGGTTCAGCTGAGCATCGGCACGCAAGCGAGACGAACCACCAGGCATGTCTCTCACATTAGCCAGAACTGGAGTCCCCCGTCCGCTTATGACGTTGGTGTGGACATGAACGAGATGCGAGCAGCCCTCTACGACAGGTACGGCCCACCCGAGGTCCTGTACGAGGGCAGGCGACCAAAGCCGACGGCCGCCCCAGGCCAGGTACTGGTCCGGGTACACGCAACAAGCGTGAACGGCGGCGAACTACACGTCCGAGCAGGCAAGGTCCGCCTGCTCACCGGGACGATAGACCGAGGCTTCCCGAAACCCATGGGCGTCGACTTCACCGGCGAGGTAGCAGCAACGGGCCCGGACGTGAGCACCTACCGCCCAGGCGACCGAGTATGGGGCCTACTACCACGCCGCTTCGGCGCAGCAGCAGAGTTCGTGGCGGTGGATGCTCGCCAACTGGCCCCGGCCCCGGCAACCGTCGACCTGGTGCAGGCGGCCGCTCTGCCCGCGGCGGGCACCACAGCGATAACCGCGCTGAGAGACAAGGCCCACCTACAACCGGGCGAACGCCTACTGGTGCGTGGCGCGAGCGGCGGCGTAGGCAGCGTCGCGGTCCAACTGGGCCGCGTGTACGGCGCGCACGTAACCGCACTGGCGAACCCCAAACACCGCGAAGCCCTGCAAGACCTGGGCGCACACGAGGTACTCGACTACCGAACCACGACCCCAGCCGACCTACCCCGATACGACGTCGTCCTGGACACAGTGGGCACGGAGTTCCCCGCCTACCGCGACCGCTTGACCCGCTCAGGCCGCATGGTCGCGATCTCCTTCGACACCGACCACCCGTTCACCTCCCTCGCGTACTCATCGGCTCCTCGGTCTTCATCCGCCGCAAAATCCACTTCTTCAGCGGCAACCCAAAATCGGCCCTACTGGCCGAACTGTCCCGCCTGACAGACAACGGCGCCATCCGCCCGGTCGTGGACACGGTGTACTCGCTGTCCAAGATCGCGGAAGCCCACCAAGCCCTGGAAACAAGGAGCGTCCGCGGAAAACTGGTAATCCAGATCTGACGCCCCGCCACGGCAACCCCGCCGCGAACGCCCTCGCTCGCCAACTCATGCACCACACCCGAGGCAGGACCACCACAGGAGGCATCGCCTGCTCCGCCCACCGCGGGCGCTGCCGTGGTGGAGCCGCAATCGCCCCACCGCACCCCAGGCCCTGGAACCGCAGCACCCAGCCCAGCCCGCAGCACCCGCCGGTCAGGATCCCTGGCTGGACTGCGATGCCAGGCTGAACTGCAACCGGCCTGGATTGCGGTGCCTGGCTCAACGGCGGCCAGCCTGGATGCGGTGCCAGGCTGGTTTGTAGTGCTCGCGCGCACCCTGGCGCCCATCCGGCCCGCAGCGCACGCCGGATCACGACGTTCGCTCGAACCGCGATGCTCGCCCAGACCGCAACGTCTGGCCGCATCACAGCACCCGGCCGGAGCGCAGTGCAGCGGCGGGGCCGCCGAGCTGGCCCATCGCCGTATCAGGCCCACAGCACCTGGTTAGGCTGTGGTGTCCGCCAGATCGCAACGCCTGGCTGCATCCCAGCGCCCGAACCCGCGGTGCAGCGCTGGGCCGTCGTGCGCTCGGACCGCAGCGCGGACCGTCGAGCTGGCCAATCGCGCTACCAGGGCCCACAGCGCCTGGCTAGGCCGTAACGTTCGCCCAGACCGCAGCGCCGCCGCCGCGCTCGGATCGCTGCGCGTGGCTGACCCGCGGTCTGGCGGGCTCGTGGTGCTTGCCCCGATCGTGGTGCCTGCCCAGACGCAGCTGCTGGGCCGTTCATCTAGCTGAGCCGCCGGGCTTCGCGCGGATCCTTTGTTTGCCCGGATCGCCGTGCATCGCTGGCCTCGGCCTCGGTCGGGCTCGTGGTGGTCGCCCCGATCGTGGTGCCTGCCCGGACCGCAGCTGGGCCGGTGTGCTGGCTGGGATCACCGTGCTTGGCTGGGATGCCTTTTCCGGATCGCCGTGCCTCCTGGATCGCTGGCTTGGCTGGGCCGCTCTGCCCGACCAGTGGTTAGCCACGCTTGGTGGGTCGGGGTGCCCGCCGAACCGCAGCGGCTGGGCCGCCCTGGTCGCCCGAGTCGCCTGCGTCCGGATCTCCTGTCCGTCCCGGTCGCTCTGCCTGGCTGGCTCCGCATCCGGCTGGGGCTGGGCCGCCTTGGCCTTCCAGCCCCCTGTGTTCGGATCTCCTGCCCATCCGGGGCGCTCTGCCTGGCTGGGGTTCGGCGTTCTGCTGAGCTGGCGGGCTGCTGTCCGGGTTTCTCTGTCCGTCCGGATGCCCTGCCCGCCTCGATCGCTCTGCTTGGCTGGGCTCAGTGCCTGGTTGGGTCGGGCGGTCCGTCCTGACCATTGCGGGCGGGGCCTGCGGCGGGGGAGCCACCTCGATGGCGCCGTGGTCGCTCCGGGTGGTGGGCGGGGCGACCACGGGCGTCTGTCGTGGTCAGCGTTTCCAGAAGGGGCGGCGGGTGCGCGGGGTGCCGCCGGTTGTTAAGGACTCCAGTGTGGTTAGCGCCTGGTGCCAGCGGCGGTCCACCTCGGCCGGGTCGGCGGTTGGGGATGCCAGCTCGGTCGACAGTGTGCCCAGCGTAGTGCGTGCCTCCTGCGGTTCGTTGTTCTGCTTCCAGACGTCCAGCAGCACTCGGATGCGCTCCGACAGTGCCGTCAGCAGGCCGGCGCGCAGCCACACGTCCTGGCCGTCGCTGCCGCGCAGGCGGGTCAGTTCGTCCTGGACGAACGTTGTCAGCGAAGCGCCGTCACCCGGTGCTGGTGGTGGCGGAGTCGGCTTGCCGCCTCGCGTGCGTCGCTTTCCTGCCGGGGGGACCAGCGGGCGTCCCGGCACTCCCGCCGCCGGAGACGGGAAACCGCCGGGTACTGGGCCGCTCGGCGGGGGGCCACCGTAGCTGCCTTGGTCGTAGCCGCCGAAGCTGTCAGGTGCGCTGCCGTAGCCGCCCTGCATCCCGTAGTTCGGCGCCGGAGCGCCTCGGGTCGCCTCCGCCGCGCTGAAGCGGGCTGCCGCGCCGAAGGTCGGCATGCTTGCCGGCATCGCCGCCGCGCCCGCGGGGGCTGCTCCCGGAACTTCCCAGCCGCTCGGAAGGTCCACTGGTTGTGTGACGCGGCGGGTGTTGCCGCCTTCGTTCACCACGCGCTGGTCGACCGCCACGAACGCCGTGAACCTCGACAGCACGCCGAACTTCAAGGACGTCTCGACGATCTGCTCTTCCAGCGATGTCTGCCCGGTGACGTACTTGTCCTCGAGGTCGCGGAGGTTCGCCCGCGCCCACAGTGCCGCGAGTGCCGGGTTGTCGCTCTTCGTGGCCGACAGCCTTGCCTGCAAGCCCGGCTGACCGCTCACTGTCACCGCTCCGTCCGGCGAGCCGGTGTAGCGGCCCATCACCACCACCGGTGCGCCCGGGAAGACATCCGGGATCGGCGCTGGTGCCAGCGTCGTCATGTCCACCGCCAGCCCGTCCGGTGTGACCTGCAGGTCCGTCAACAGCGGCGTGCCGATCCTGCGGTGGATGTTGTGCATCGCCTCGTCGAGGCGGTCCTCCGACTCCACCAGTTCGCACCGGCCCTGTGAGCCCGCGAGTCGCTGCAGGAAGCCTTCGTTCACGGCCCGGTCGATGCCCACCGTGTGCACGCGGACACCGGACAGCTTCGACGACAGCTCGTACAGGAGCTGGTCCTCGTTGCCGATCTGGCCGTCCGTGACCAGGACCAGCACGCGCTCGCGGACCGCGACCTCCCGGAGGAGTTCCGCGCCGCGGCGCAGTGGCGCCAGCATCTCGGTGCCGCCTCGCGCGTCCAGGTTCGACAGGAACTCCACGGCGCGGAATCGGTTGCGGTCGGTCGCCTCCACCAGCTGTTCCGGCAGCGTGGGCGGGGTGTCGATGAGGTGGTCGAAGGCCAGTACGGCGAACCGGTCGTCGCCGCCGAGCGTGTCGATGATCCTGGCCGCGGCTCGCCGGGCGGCCACCATCTTCCAGCCACCCATCGACCCGGAGCGGTCCAGGACCAGCACCACGTCACGGCCGCGCTTCGGTGCCTCGCCGGTAGGTGGCAGGACGGTCAGCGCGAAGGTGCCACCCTGCTCGTCCTCGTCCGGCAGCACCGCGAGTGCCGTGGTCACCGCCGACTCGTCACCCACCTGCAGCCGCAGCAGGAAGTCACGGTCGGCGCGCTCGCCCGGGTTCAGCCGGATCCGCAGCCCAGTGCCCGCGTCCTCGATAGCCGTGGCGTGCAGGCTCGACCGCACTCCGGCCAGCGGAAGGCCCGCGGAGTCGACGTCCACCTCCAGCGACAGGTCGACCGGGTTCGGAAAGCCGGGGAGCAGCACCGGCGGCGAGATGCGGGACGCGTCGGGCACCTCGTTGGTGTCCAGCGCGGTGCCGTCACCCACCTGCTCGCCGTCGACGGGCTGTCCCGGGATGTACTTCGGCGCCACCACCAGCGGGAACCGGTACGTGGCCTCGCCGTCCTCGTAGGACAGGGCACCGGCCAGGGTCAGGTGCACGGTCACCCGCTCGCCGGACAGGATGTTGCCGACGCGCATGGTGAAGACACCCGGTCGCTCCTCCTCCGCGATCGAGGCGCGTTTGCCCTCCTGGATGGCCTGGTCGTAGGTGGCGCGTGCCTCGCCGCGCTCCTTCAGCACGCCTTCGACCACCCGGCCGTCGGCTTCCATGCGCATCGCCGTGACCGCCGCGCGCGGTGGCAGCGGGAAGACGTACGTGGCCTCGAGCGGTTCGTCGTACGTGTTGCGAAAGCCCTGCGTCAGCTCGGTGTGCGACGCGAGACCAGTGATCCTCGCGCGGACGTCGATCGACTCCAGCGGCAGGTTGCCGTGCTTCGTCCGCAGGCAGCCGAGCCCGTCGTCGTCGGTCGGCCGGGCGGTCACCTCCGCCTGGTCGATCAACTCGATGTCGGTGCTCATCGGCGTTCCTTTCGTGGGGTCAGGCCGAGCCGCTCGAGAGCGTCCAGCAACGGCGTGGCGGCCGCTGTCAGCTCCTCGATCTCGGCGTCGTCGAGAGTGCGGGTGACACCGTTCAACAGAACGGTGACACTGTCACCGACGCGGAAGGCCGGGACCAGGTTCCTGACAGCGTGGATGGCGGTGTCGGCCGCGACACCGGCCAGCAGCGACGGGCTGACCTCCGCCTGGATGGCCGCCGACGGGTAGACGATGTCCACCACGGGGCGGGAGACCTTGGGCAGCTCGGCGAGCTCGGCGAGTTCGTCGTCGCTCGCGCCGACCAGCCGCTCCTGTACCTCGGCCAGCGCCAGGCCGTTTGCCTGCAGTTTCTTGATGGCGGCCAGCTGCAGTGCATGACGCTGGCCGTACAGCGCGACCCGGCCCCGGGTCGCCAGCGGACGGTCGACGAGTCCGATGGTCGTGTACCACCGGATGGTCCGCCCGTTCGGCAGCTCGCGGACCCGGCCGCTCCGCTGCCCGTCGTAGTCCTCGGCCAGCAGGTCGGCGACACGTTCCGAAAGCTGTTCGAGGGTGTACAGCTCGTCGCTCATGACAGCTATCTTGACAGTGTTGGGTGACAGTGTCAAGCTGTCAGTGTCAGAAAACGTCAACCCCAGCCGAGCTCGTGCAACCGGGCATCGTCGATACCGAAATGGTGGGCAATCTCGTGAACGACCGTGATGGCGACTTCCTCGACCACGTCATCCTCGTCCCGGCAGATGTCGAGGATGGCCTCGCGGTAGATGGTGATCGTGTCCGGCAGCACGCCCCCGTACTGCGACGTGCGCTCGGTCAGCGCCACGCCGTGGTAGAGGCCGAGGAGCGTGGGGTTCTCGGGGTTGCGGTCCTCGACGAGGATCACCACGTTGTCCATGGCCCGCGCGAACTCTTCGGGGATGAGGTCGAGCGCGTCGCCGACCAGCTCCTCGAAGCGCTGGCGGGTCATGGCGAACGCCACGTCAGCCGCCCGGCTTCGGGCTGCTCGGCGGCGCCGAGCTCACGGGCTGGGCCTTCACGCTGCCGCGCACCGGCCGCAGCGTCTGGTCCGGCTCGAGCGCGCCGACCTTGCAGTCGATCTTCCTGGAACCCGCGTCCCAGCTCTCCTTCTTCAGCGTGTCCGAGTAGAGGGACAGGCCGAGCGCGGCCAGGTCCTTGTCACCCGTGTACTGGTTCGCCACCGGCGGGCACAGGTCCACGGTCTTCTCGAGCTGCAGCGCCTCGGTCGGGTACTCGGCGGGGAACGTCTTCGACAGGTCGATGCTGCCGACGACCTCGTAGGAGTGCTCCTTCGAGCAGTCCACCGGATCGCCGACCTCTTTCTTGTTCACGAGGGCGAAGCAGGTGCCGGGGTCGTGCACATTGGACTGGTCCTGCTCGGCGGCGCTCCCCGTGGTGGGCAGGAGACGCTTGCCGGACGGGGTCACCCGCTGCAGGCCACAGCGCAGCTTGCGGTCGCCGTCACGCCACTGGTCGGCGTTGGGCTTCAGCGCACCGACCGTGTACTTGCCGAACGGGTCGAGCTTGCCGCCCAGGTACTTGGCCCCCACGGCCGTGCACTTCTCCGTCACGATCTGCTGCCAGCCCTCGGCGTTCGGCGGCGGCGCGCTGCCGGGGTAGTCCTTGCCGATGTCGACGTTCTCCGTCACCTCGAAGGTGTGTGGTTTCGAGCACGGGACGCGGCGCATGTTCTGCGGTGCGTCGTTCGGCCAGTCCAGGCAGGTGCCGCTGGGCGAGTCGAACGCCGCGGCTGCCTCCTCGGCGGCGGTGTCCGCCGCGCCCTTCACCGACACCGGCCATGAGAACAGCATGCTCATGCTGAGTACGGCCAGCGCCCCGACGAAGGCGCCCGCCATCACCAACCGTGTTTTGAGCGTGCTCCTCCGGGAGCGCGACAACCCGACGCGTGCAGACATCGCGTCCATGATGCCAGCGTTACGCACGGTGGTAGGGACCGAATCGACTTGCGGGTCAAAAGTAGGCGGCGGATACGCTCCGGGCTGTGATCGACCTGAGGACGTTGCGTGAGGACCCGGAGGCGGTGCGTGCTTCTCAGCGCGCCCGCGGCGAGGACGAGGCGCTGGTGGACGCGCTGTTGTCCGCGGACGAACGGCGACGCTCCGCGGTCGCCGCCGCGGACACGTTGCGCGCTGAGCAGAAGCAGCTGGGCAAGCAGGTAGGCCTGGCTCGGGGTGAGGAGCGTGACGCGCTTCTCACCAAGGGCAAGCAGCTGGCGGCCGACGTGCGTGCGGCGGAGGCGGCGCAGTCGGCGGCCGAGGACGAGCTGGCGAAGCTGCACGTGGCGGTGCCGAACGTGGTGCACCCGGACGCGCCGGCGGGCGGCGAGGACGACTACGTGGTGCTTAAGGAGGTCGGCACGCCGCCGGAGTTCGACTTCGAGCCCGTCGACCACCTCGACCTCGGGGTCCGGCTCGGGGCGCTGGACATCGAGCGCGGCGCGAAGGTGTCCGGGTCGCGGTTCTACTTCCTGACCGGGGTCGGCGCGCAGCTGCAGCTCGCGCTGCTGAACCTGGCGGCTGCGCAGGCGACCGCGAACGGGTTCACGCTGATGATCCCGCCCGTGCTGGTGCGGCCGGAGATCATGGCGGGAACGGGCTTCCTCGGCGCGCACGCGAGCGAGGTCTACCGGCTTGCCGACGACGACCTTTACCTGGTGGGGACGTCGGAGGTGCCGCTGGCGGGGTACCACTCCGACGAGATCCTTGACCTGTCGGCGGGGCCGAGGCGGTACGCGGGGTGGTCGTCGTGCTTCCGGCGGGAAGCGGGGTCGTACGGCAAGGACACGCGGGGCATCATCCGCGTGCACCAGTTCGACAAGGTCGAGATGTTCGTCTACTGCAGGCCGGAGGACGCGGAGGCGGAACACGCGCGGCTGCTCGCGTGGGAGGAGGAGATGCTCGCGAAGATCGAGGTGCCGTACCGCGTGATCGACGTGGCAGGCGGCGATCTCGGCATGAGCGCGGCACGCAAGTTCGACTGCGAGGCGTGGGTGCCGACACAGGCCCGCTACCGCGAGCTGACGTCGGCGTCCAACTGCACGACGTTCCAGGCCCGCCGCCTCTCGGTGCGCTACCGCGACGAGAACGGCCGGCCCCAGGCGGCGGCGACGTTGAACGGCACGTTGGCGACCACCCGGTGGATCGTGGCGCTGCTGGAGAACCACCAGCAGGCGGATGGCTCGGTGCTGGTTCCTGAGGCGTTGCGCCCGTTCCTCGGGGTGGAGGTTCTGCGGCCGGTGTGATCCGGGGCTGGGCGAGGCGGGCAGGGGAGGCTTGCGGGGGATTGATCGGGCTGCGCGGACTGGGCTGCGCGGGGCCGGGCTGTGCGGGGATCGGGTTGCGCGGGGGTCGGGCTAAGCGAGGTTGGGCAGGGGCGGCCTGGGACGCGCGGGACTGGGAGGCGCGAATCAGGCTGTGCGGGATCGGGCTGGGCATGGCTGGGTTCCGCTGGATCGGGCTCAGCAGGATCGGGGGTGCGCGGGACCGGTTCCCGCAGCTGGGCTGGGCGGATTTGGGGTGCGCGGCGCCGGTTGTGCAGGGGTTGGCTGGTGTGGCGCCGGGTGCCCAGGATCGGGCTGGGCGCGATCGGGGGGTGTAGCGCCGGGTGCGCGGGGCCCGGCTGGGTGACGCTGAGGTGCGCGACCTTGGCTTCGTTGGTGTGGGCGTTGTTCAGCGCAGGCCCGTTGCCTCGGCGATCATGGGTTTCAGGCTGCGGCTGAATTCCAGGTTCATGTGGTCGTTGTCGAAGTAAACGGCCACGTTTCCTACGACTGCGTAGCACTTATGGTCGTCGCAGAAATACTTGGTGAGGTCTACCGCCGTCACGCCTGGGACTTCGGTGGACTTCGCTACTTCGGTCAGTGGGTCTGCCGGGTGGGCTACCTTGCGGTCCACTGCGCACGTGAGGGGGTTCGTGGGGTTCAGTTCCACGCAGTCCTGCGCTCTCACCTCTCGGTTGAGCGGGGGATCTGCCAGGACCACGACCTTCGCGCCGGTGTCTGACCATCGGCGCCAGTACGGCTCCAGGCCGTCCTTGTACTGGGCTGTCTGGGAGCGGTCCGAGCCGTCGTCCGCGTGTTCTTCTCGGGCGAAGAACGACACGAACACCATGGCCGGCTTGTCCGAAGCGACTACCTCCGTCATGTGGGAGGTCCAGTCGGTGCAGGTTCGGCGTTTCTCTTCCGATGCGACTGTCCGGTAGCCGGTGAAGTCGATCTTCGCGAAGGGGCAGGCGCCCAGCAGCGCCAGTTTCAGGACCCAGCGTTGTTCCTTGGCCAGTTCGAACAGTGGGGCCTGCCACTGCTGGGCGTGTGAGTCGCCTACCAGCCACACCGTCTTCGGCTTGGGGTTGCCTTTGCTGTAGTCGCAGATGGAGACCGTCTTGATGTCGCCTGCTTTGTGCTGGTCGATCTGGCGACATTGCTTGGGGGTGTTGTAGTACTGGTTTGCCGGGCCCATCGTCACGATCTTCGCCGGGCCGAGGCGGTCTGCGCACTTGTTCACCATCGCGGGGGCGCCGTGACATGGGGCTTCTTTGTAGGCGCCGACCTCTTGTGTCGCCTGTTCCACATGGCGGTCGTACGTCCAGGCCAGGGCGGCTGATGCCAGGGCGACCACCAGCACGCCCGCGATCATCGCCGTGAACGTCAGTTTGGTGCTGCGCTTTAGCGGGGCGAACGTGATGCCCTTGTCTTCCACCAGCGCCTTCGACAGGTACGCCAGCAGCAGCGACGCGCCCAGCACCGCCAGCAGGTACGGCCACGTCATGCGGCCCGCGTCGAGGACGTCGCCCAGCACGAACGGGGTCAGGAGGATCAGGGGCCAGTGCCACAGGTACAGGGAGTAGCTGATGTTGCCTATCAGCTGGACCGGCGACGACGCCGTCACCGCCGTGTGCCACTGCCTGACCGGCCGCAGGCCGGACATGATGACCAGTGCGGTGCCCACCGTCGGGACCGCCGCCAGGTAGCCCGGGAACGGGGTGTGGTGGTCGTACAGGACCGCCGAGCCGATGATCATCGCGAAGCCCGCCAGGGACGCCGCGCCCGCCGCCGCGCGGGGGAGGGCCAGGCGGTGCGCTGCCAGCGCCACCAGGGCGCCCAGTGCGAACTCCCACACGCGCACCGGGGTGATGAAGTACGCCTCGTTCGGGGACGCCTGCGTGTAGTACACGCTGAACGCGAACGACGCCGCGCCCACCAGCGCGATGCCGACGACCTGAGCGCGGCGGCGACGGACCTTGAACAGCAGCAGCAACAGCAGCGGCCACACCAGGTAGAACTGCTCCTCCACCGACAGTGACCAGTAGTGCTGCACCAGGCTGGCGGCGGTGTTCGCCGCCATGTAGTCCACCGACTTGGCTGCCAGCAGCCAGTTCTCCCAGTACATGGCGCTCGCGGCGGCCTCGTGGGCCGTCGCTTCCCAGCGGGAGTACGGGAGCAGGAAATACGCCGCCGCCACCGACAGGGCCAGCACCAGCAAGGCCGCGGGCAGCAGCCTGCGGATCCGGCGTGCGTAGAACTGGCCCAGTTTGACCCGGCCTGTCCGAATGATCTCTTTGTCGAGGTGGGAGCTGATCAGGAAGCCCGAGATCACGAAGAACACGTCCACGCCGACATAACCGCCGGTCAGCCAGTCGGCGGACAGGTGGTTGAGCACCACCGCCAGCACGGCGACCGCGCGCAGCGCCTGGATGTCGGTCCGGAAACCGGTCGCGCGGGCCGCGTCAGACGGCGGGGCGCCACCGCTCCGGCGCTGCTCGATGACGGTGTCCACTCTCGTCCGATCCCCCAAAGCAGTCGGTGCTCAAAGATCCCCAGCGGGGTAGCGTAACCGACTCTTCTCACGCGCCAGGGGCGCGTTAGGTTGCTTCAGGACGCCTGATCGGCGACGTGTTTCGCGATCTCCAGCGCACACGTCGCGCCAGGTGAGGGTGCGTTCAGCACGTGGACCTGGTGGGGCGCGGATTCGATGATGAAGTCCTGCACGAGCGTCCCGTCCGGCAGCAACGCCTGGGCCCGCACCCCGGAGCCGGCCCGCACCAGGTCCTCCCGTCCCACCGCGGGCACCAGCCGCGCCAGGCTGTTGGCGAACCGGCGCCGCGACAGCGAGCGGACCACCTCGTCGACGGCCGTGCGCGGGTACTTGCGCGCCAGCCGCCAGATGCCGGGGAACCGCGCGACCTCCGCCAGGTCCGCGGCCGAGACGTCCCGCCAGCGGTAGCCCTCGCGGCGCAGCGCGAGCACCGCGTTCGGGCCAGCGTGCACGCTGCCGTCGAGCATGCGCGTCAGGTGCACGCCAAGGAACGGCAGCGTCGGGTCCGGCACCGGGTAGATCAGGCCCCGGACCAGGTGCGCGGACTCGGGTCGCAGCGTGAAGTACTCGCCGCGGAACGGCACGATCCGCACCTTCGGGTTCAGCCCGGCCAGGCGTGCGACCCGGTCGGCGTGCAGGCCAGCGCAGTTGACCAGCACGTCCGCCCGCAGCACCTCGCTGCCCGTCGCGATCTCCACGCCGCCGCTCCGGCCCGCGCGGATGCCCAGCGCAGGCGTCGACAGGCGCAGGTCGGCGCCCGCTTCCGCCAGCAGCCGGACCAGCGCGGCGCACACGGCCGGGAAGTCGATGATGCCGGTGCTCTCCACCCGCAGGGCCGACAGGCAGGCGACCTCGGGTTCACGTTCGTGCGCTTCCGCGGGCTCGATCAGCTTCGCGGGCACGTTGTTGGCCTCGGCGCGGGCCGCCAGCGCGTGCAGGCCGGGCAGCTCCTCCTCGCGGGTGGCGACGACGAGCTTGCCGCATACCTCGACCGGCACACCGTGCTCGCGGGCGAACTCCACGATCGACCGGTTCCCCGCCACCGACATGCGTGCCTTGAACGACCCCGGCGCGTAGTACAGCCCGGCGTGCACGACGTTGGAGTTGTGCCCGGTCTGGTGCCCGGCCCAGTGGTCCTCCTTCTCCAGGACGGTCACCCGGTCGCCGCGCGAGGTCAGCTCCCGCGCGGTCGCCAGGCCGAGGATGCCACCGCCGACCACCACTACGTTTCGCACGGAAAGTAAGCGTACGGCGTGCACACGTCCGTAGGTAACGGACCGATCACGGCGGCAACCGGCGGTGGCCGCCCCGCGGTGTCCGGAGCAACCACGACACCTGGGGGAAGCATGAGAACGCTCATCAGCGCGCTCGCCGCGACCGGTCTGCTGCTCGCGGCGGCGCCCATCGCGACGGCCGACGAGACCACGACCACCACTACGACGCCCACGACAACGACACCGACGACAACGACACCGACGACAACGACACCGACGACAACGACACCGACGACAACGACACCGACGACAACGACACCGACGACAACGCCCACCGCCACAACCACGCCAACCACAACCACGACCACCACGTCGACGACCGAGGAAATCCTCGGCCCCAACGACCTGAGCCTCACCGGCCTGACGTTCGCCCCGGACAAGAAGACCTACCGGCCCGGCGACACCTTCACCGCCACCATGACGGCCCGAGGCGGCGCTCTCCGCGATGGGTGGGGCATCGCCGGGACCTTCCCGGCAGGGCTCACGGTCACCGGCAGTACGGGCCTGGCCGCCGTCGAGACCGGCAAGGGCACGCTCAAGGGCTTCGGCGAGGACAAGCTCGATCCCGGCGCGACCGCCACCGTGACGGTGACGTTCCGCGCGGACGCGGAGACCAGCGGCCCGGTCACGTTCCGGGTGTTCGGTGGTCTGTGGCCGGACGTGAACCCGGACAACGACACCGTGGCCCGCGACGTCGTGGTGGCGAAGGCAACGGCACCAGCACCGCCGAAGCCCGCCCCGCAACCGAAGCTCGCCGACACCGGTGCGTCCTCGGCGGTACCGCTGCTCGCGGGCGGCGTGCTCGTCCTCCTCGGCGGCGGGCTGCTGCTGGCCGTCCGCCGCGGGAACAGCCGCGGGAATACCTGACGGCCCAGGCAACCCGGAGCGATCTCACACGACTTATAGGTACGGCCCGCGCCACATGGCGTCGGGGGACGGCACAGAACTCGTTTCGCGGGCCCGTACCAATGTCGATTCGGCGATGACCCGTGCCCGCGTGGCACGGGTGTTCGTCCTGCGCTCCTGGGGGATCGCGTGAACTGGGTGGAAGTCGCGCCGATCGTGCTCGTCACGGTCGCGTGGTTGTGGTTGCCGGGGCTGCCGGTGACGTATTCGTTGGGGTTGCGGGGAATCGCGGCGGCCGCGACCGCACCGCTGGTGAGCATCGCGGTCGTGGCGGGCACCGCGGTGGCCGCCGAACTGGCCGGAGTGGGGTGGTCGGTGCTGGTACCGCTCGCCGTCTCCGCGGTACTCGCGGCAACAGCGTTCTTCCTGCGACGCAAGGCTTTCGCGCCTGATCCGCGGCGACTGACCATCGTCGCCGCGGTGGGGATGCTGCCCGCGGCACTGCTGGCGACGTTCAGCGTCATGCGTGCGGTCGGCCCGCCGGACAGCCTCTCGCAGGTGTTCGACACGCCGTTCCACTACAACGCGCTCGCCTACATCCGCGACACGCACCAGGCGTCGTCGCTGACGATCGGCTCGCTGGGCAACCCGGACCTGCCGGGCGTGTTCTACCCGGCGGCCTGGCACGACTTCGGCTCGCTCGTGATGATGTCGACCGGCACGTCGATCCCCATCGCCGCCAACGTGGTGTGCGCGGTCGTCACCGTGCTGCTGTGGCCGCTGTCGTGCCTGCTGCTGGCGCGTCAGCTGTTCGGCCGCAACATCGCCGCGCTGGCGATCGCGGGCGTGCTGAGCGTCGCGTTCCCCGGGTTCCCGTGGGACCTGTTCGGGTGGGGCGTGCTGTGGCCCAACCTGTTCGGGATGGCGCTCGCACCGGCGGCGTTCGCGCTCGTGCTGACCGTCACCGGATGGGTGAAGGACGACGCGATCGGCACCCGTCGGGCGTGGGTGCTGCTCGTCTTCGCCGTGGTGGCGGCCGGGTTCGCGCACCCGAACGTGTTGTTCTCACTGGTCGCGCTGTCGCTGTTCCCGGTCGGCGCACGGCTGTTCCTGCGGGCCAGGCAGGGCAGGCGCGGGGTGGTCGAGTGCGTGGTGTTCGCGGTCGTGGTGATCGGCGGCTGGCTGTGGTCGGCGACCTCGCCCGTGTTCGCCAACGCCAGGAACTGGAACTGGAAGGCGATCGAGACGCCGGCGAACGCGGTCGGTGAGGTGCTGCTCAACGCGACCAACCAGCGCGAGGCGCTGTGGCTGCTGTCGGCGGTGGTGGTCGTGGGCATGTGCACGGTGCCGCGGTTCCCCGTCATGCGCTGGGTGCTGGCCGCTCACGCGGTGACCGCCCTGCTGTACGTGCTCGCCGCGGGCCTCAACCGGCCGGACACCCGCCTGTTCACCGGCTACTGGTACAACGACTCGCACCGGCTCGCGGCCATGCTGCCGATCACCGCCGTGCCGCTCGCGATCGCCGGGATCCTCTTCCTCGCCACCAAGCTGCCGAAGGTCAGGCAGCCCGCCATCGTGCTCACCGCGCTGCTGGTCGTCGCGACCGGTGGCCTGTACCCCGCCGACCGGGAGCTCCGGATCCAGGTCACCTACCCGCGCACCGAGGAACACAAGCTGGTCACCGACGACATGCGGGACTTCTACGCGCGGGTCGCCGACGAGATCCCCGAGGACGGCCGCGTGATCGGCAACCCGTTCGACGGCAGCGTGCTGCTGTGGGCGCTCGCGGACCGCGAGGTGCTCTTCCCGCACTTCCTCACCGCGAGCAGCTCCGGGCAGGCCTACCTCGGCAGGCACCTCGAGGACGCGGCGACCGATCCGAGGGTCTGCCGCGAGCTGGACCGCTACGACGTCGGGTACGTCCTGATCGGCAAGGACGAGGCCGACACGGTCCAGGGCCGCTACGGCGGAATCCTCGGTGTCACGGACGCCGAGGGCTTCGAGCTGGTGGACCGTGCGGGGGCCACGCGGCTGTACCGGATCACCGCCTGCGACCGGCACCCGTGACCGGCCGGGGCCGGGACGTTCCGTACGGTTGTCCGCGTGGTCAGCCTGCGTGCACGTCTCGGCCCCGCCATCTACATGGGCGGGGGGCTGGCGCTCGTCGGCGCGGCGGGCTACGGGTTCGTGGCGCTCGCCGGGCACACGCTCGACCCGGCCCACGCGGCCGCCCTCGCCAGCCTCTACCTCATGGTCAACATCATCGGCCCCGGTGTGTTCTCCGCGCTCGAGCAGGAGACCAGCCGGTCGGTGAGCACCGAGGTCGCCGCGGGCCGCCCGACGGGGGTGGTGCTGCGGCACGCGTGGCTCCTCGCGTCCGCGCTGCTGGCCGCGGTGCTCCTGGTGCTGCTGATCGTGTCGCCGGTCCTCACCGACCGGGCGTTCGCCGGGCAGTGGGGGCTGTTCGTGGCCGTGCTGCTGAGCGTGGTCACCTCGGCCGCCGTGTACGTGGTGCGTGGCCTGCTCGGCGGCGTCCAGCGGTTCACCGGCTACTCGGCCACGCTCGCCGCCGAGGGCATCGCCAGGATCCTGCCGTGCGTCGTGATCGCGGCGCTGGGCATGCCGGACTCCACCGGCTACGCGCTGATCTTCGCCGCGGGCTCCGGGTTCGGCGCGGTCGCCGGGCTGTTCTGGCTGCGGCGCGGCGTGCGCGAGCCGGTCGAGCCTGCCGAGCCCACCGGGCCGGTGACCGCGGCGCCGCCGACCGTGAAGAACATGGCGCGGGCGCTGTCGCTGCTGGTGGGCGGCACCGTGCTGATGCTGGTCGTGTCGAACGTGGCGCCGATCGTGGTGACCGGGCGGCTGACCGACGACGCGGTCACGGCCGCCGCGTTCGCGTCGGCCTTCGTGCTCGCCCGCATCCCGCTGTTCCTGTTCGCGCCGGTCCAGGCGATGCTGCTGCCGTCGCTGACCAGGGCGGCCGCCGCGCACGACTTCGCGACGGTGCGGGCCAGGCTCCGGGTGATCATCATGGCGGTGCTCGCCATCGGGCTGCTCGGCGTGCTCGCGTCGTTCACGATCGGGCCGTGGGCCGTGCAGGTGCTGTTCGGCGCCGAGGTGCGCCTGTCGGCCGTGGTCGTCGGCCTGCTCGGGGTCAGCACGGTCGGGCTGATGACCGCGATGGTGCTGCAGCCGGGGCTCATCGCGCTGGGTGCGCACAAGTCGGTGACCATCGCGTGGCTCGCGGGCACGGTGGTGCTGGTCGCGCTGCTCGCGCTGCCCGGTGACCCCATCCGGGCCGGGGTGGCGGCGCAGCTCGCCGGTGCCGCACTCGTGGTGGTGATCATGCTCCGCGCGCTGTCGACGGCGCTGCGCGGCGGGGCCCAACCCGCGGCGGCGACAGCCGGTACCGGAGTCGCCACGACACCCGGCTAGTCTTGTCACCCGTGTCAAGCAAGGTGCCTGCGGCCCGCGCGATCATCGTTGTTCCCGCCTGGAACGAGCAGCTGACGGTGGGTGAGACGGTGCGGGAGATCCGCGCCGCGACGCCCGACCTCCCGGTGCTGGTCGTGAGCGACGGGTCGACCGACCGGACCGCCGACGTGGCCCGCGACGCGGGCGCCCTCGTGCTGGAACTTCCCTTCAACCTCGGTGTCGGCGGGGCGATGCGGGCCGGGTTCCGCTACGCCGTCCGCCACGGCTACGACGCCGCCGTCCAGGTGGACGCGGACGGGCAGCACGACCCGAAGGAAGTACCGGTGCTGCTGGAGAAGCTCGCCGAGTACGACATCGTGATCGGTGCCCGGTTCTCCGACGGCGACGACACCTACAAGGTCAAGGGCCCCCGCAAGTGGGCCATGGTCGTGCTGTCGAAGGTGCTGTCCAAGCTCGCGAAGACCAAGCTCACGGACGCCACGTCCGGGTTCAAGGCGACCGGTGGCCGTGCGCTGCCGGTGTTCGCCGAGCACTACCCGGTGGAGTACCTGGGTGACACCGTCGAATCGCTGGTGATCGCGCTGCGTGCCGGCTGCAAGGTCACGCAGGTGTCCGCGCACATGCGCCCCCGGCGCGGCGGCACCCCCAGCCACCGGCCGATCAAGTCCATGATCTACCTCTTCCGCGCGGGCTTCGCCCTGCTGCTCGCCCTCATCCGCCGGTACGACACGGCGGCCGAGGTCGACCAGAAGCAGGCGCGTCCCGCGGTGAAGGAAGGCGTCACGCGATGAGCAACACCTACCTGGTCGCCCTGGTCGGCAGCATCCTGGTGCTCGCGGGCATCGTGGAGCTGCTCCGCCGCCGTCAGCTCGGCGAGAAGTACGCGGTGCTGTGGCTCGTCGTCGGCATCCTGCTGCTGATCTTCACGGTGTTCCCCGGCCTGCTGACCGGGATCGCGAGCGGTCTCGGCGTCGCGGTGCCGACCAACCTCATGTTCTTCGTGGGGATCCTGTTCCTCGTCGGCGTGGTGCTGCACCTGTCGTGGGAGGTGTCCAGGCTCGAGAACGAGACCCGCAAGCTCGCCGAGGACCAGGCCATCCTGCGGCTCGAGGTCGAGCAGCTGCAGCGCGACAAGCAGGAGAACGTGACCGACTGATGGCAGACGTCGACATCATGATGCCGTTCTACGGCGACGTCCCGATGATGCAGGCGGCCGTCCGCAGCGTCATGGCGCAGGACGACCCGCGCTGGCGGCTCACGGTCGTCGACGACGACAGCAACCCCGCCGTGCCGGAGTGGTTCGCGACCATCGACGACGAGCGGGTGCGGTACGTCAAGAACCCGGAGAACCTGGGCCTGACCGGCAACTTCAACCGCTGCCTCGAGCTGGTCGAGCACGAGTTGTGGACCCTCATCGGCTGCGACGACCTGATGCTGCCGAACTACGTCGGCACCGTGCAGGGCGTGTACGCCGACCACCCCGACGTGGGCATCATCCAGCCCGGCGTGCGGGTGATCGATGGCGACGGGAAC
Organism: Actinophytocola algeriensis; assembly: GCF_014203735.1. GTDB lineage: Bacteria > Actinomycetota > Actinomycetes > Mycobacteriales > Pseudonocardiaceae > Actinophytocola > Actinophytocola algeriensis. The sequence continues at coordinate 640,726 of NZ_JACHJQ010000003.1, forward strand.
GAGTCGAAGACCCTGGTCGACGAGGCCAAGCGCCGGATCTACGCGCCGAAGTTCGACCGCCGCGTCGCGCTGACCGGCGAGGCGCTGGCGGTCAGCCTGCTGCGTGGGGACTGGCTGTACTTCCCGTCGATCTGCTGGCGCACCGAGGTGGTCAAGGGGCTGCGGTTCCGGCCGGAGCTGAAGGTCATCCAGGACCTGGCACTGCTGATCGAGGTGGTCCAGCGCGGCGCGAAGCTCGTCGCCGACCGCACCGTGGCCTTCGAGTACCGCCGCCACGACGCGTCGGAGTCGTCGGCGACGGCGTTCGACGGCTCCCGCTTCACCGAGGCGGGCGAGTTCTTCAACGACGTGGCCGACAGGATGGCCGCCCACGGCTGGCACCGGGCCGCGCGCGTGGCGCGGCTGCACCTGTCGTCGCGGATCTTCGCGCTCACCAAGCTGCCGCAGGCGGTCAAGGCACGCAACGGCGTGCAGCCACTGGTCAGGCACGCTTTCGGCCGAGCCTGACACCGATGCCCTGAAAGACGCTTTCGGGGGCGTTGAATGCCCCGAAAGCGTCCGTCACGGCATTCAGCCGTCCGAGTCGCTGCTCGGGATGTCGCAGGCGGTGATGCGGTACAGCTTGCTGTCGCCGTCCGTGTCGACCAGTTCGAAGCCCGGCGCCGAGCCCGGGTCGTCCAGGCCGCTGTAGTACTCCCACTTGATGTCGGACGTGCGGAACTCGCCGCCGCCGACCAGCAGGAACTCGATGCCGAGGTCCTCGACCGCGTCGCAGACCTCCGGGTCGCTGGCCACCTCGTCCAGGTGGCCGGCGACGAGGTCCTGCTCGGGGCTCTGCGTGCTGCGGAAGTGCGGGAACAGCACCTGCCGGTCCGCGAGGGTCCACAGCATGGCGCTTCCGTTGAACGGGTTGCCCGCGACCAGGGCGTCGTCCGGGATCTCGTCCTTGATCCGCTGGAAGAACTCCTGCGTCTCCGAGTTCACGAGCTGCGCCGGGTAGGGCACGGCGTACCCGGCGGTGACGCGGACCTCGCGGTCCTTCGGGTACAGGCCACCGGTCACCACGACGAGCGCGGCGGCGAGCGTGACGATCAGCGTGGTCGACGACGTCGTCGCGATCCTGGCGCGCCAGCCGGTGGGGGCTTCCGCGCCCTCGGCGCTGCGGGCCAGCAGCTTCGCGGCGATGAACAGGATGCCGCCGACCGCGAGCGGGACGGCCGTGATCGGCAGCATGGCCGCGAGGCGGTGCGAGTCGTTGTACCAGTAGCCGGTGAACTTCTTGGTGTCCGGCCGGTTGATGGCGGCGGTCAGCACGTACAGGAACGTGGTGGCGACGTGCCCGGCCACGATCAGCCGCAGGATCGGCCACTCGCGGCGCGCGGCGAACACGCCGACGATCACCACGATCGACAGGATCCACAGCGCCTCGTGCCGGTGCGTGGCGTTCAGCAGCACGTCGCCGACCGCGTTCGCGGGGGTCTCGAACGGCGGCCAGTACTGGTCACGCGTGTTGGCGAACGCGGGCGTCGTGGCCGTGTACCACCACACCAGGCCGGCGAACAGGACCGCGGCGACCACCTCGACGATCCCGCGGACCGTCTTGCCCGCCTTGTGCAGCTCCCACGCGCGGGCACCGAGCCGGGCGCCGATCGGGAACAGTGCCAGCACGCCGACGGAGAACAGCACGTTCGGGTGCGTGAGCCCCGCCGCGACGACCGCGACCACCGCGGCGAGCCAGCCGCGGCCCACACCGATCGCGTCGTCGGCGACCCAGCGGGTCACCGTGAACACGATCGCGAGCGCCGCGGGTGCGAACGCCATGCCGAGCAGGTTCGGCCACAGCACGCCGAATCCGAGCAGGTCCCACGGGAACGCGGCGAAGCCGAGGCTCAGCGTGCCGGTGATGGCGAGCGCGCCGACGTGGCGGCCGAACAGCTGGCGGGCCAGCAGCAGGCAGGACAGCGGCCACACGATGATCGTGGCGACCACGGTCACGAGGTTCGCGGCCACCGGGATCGAGCTGCCGGTCGACAGCATCACGAGCGAGCCGAGGTCGTGCCACGCCGCCGGGTAGAACACGCCGGGGACCTCGGGGTTGCCGAGCGTCGAGAGCGTCAGCGACGACGCCTGGTGCGAGTCCTGGATGTAGGCGAGCGCGTTGTAGTGGAACAGCGCGTCGTAGGTCTGGTTGAGCACGTCCGGCGCGTGGATCGCCATGACGATCGTGATCATCCCGAGCACCATGCCGGGCAGCAGGCCGACGAATCCGGCGACGGACACCGCCCTCGGGTCCGGCTCGGCGGCGAAGATCCGGCGCCGTCGCAGCAGGAATCCGACCACGCCGGCGACCGCCACGACCACGACGCACACGACGAGCACAGCGAGCGCACTCCAGTCGATGCCCGCCATCTCGAGGACGACGGCCGTCGACGCGATGATCGCGAGGCTCGTCATCGGTGCGAGCCCCCATGCGGCGATGCCGCGGAGGCCGACCAGGTAGCTGATCGCCACACCGGGTACGAGCAGCCATGCCGCGGTGACCAGCAGGGCGGGCACGGCTTCGAACCAGTTCATCGCGGGCGCAACCTCGTCTACTCGCGGGGATCCCAGCGTTGGGGCGGGCTGATTCTAGGAAGCCGGACGAATGTGGCGTCGGTCACCCATTGCGTCGCTCGGAGGGCACGCTCCCACGTGGTCACTCTCCGCACGAAACGTCCCGCTAATTCCGCATAACGAACCTGTATGGATGAAACGTCATCACCCGTATGGGCGATAGGCCGCACGAATAGCATCCGTCGGTCGCACAGGCCGTCGAACACCCGGGGGACGGCCATGGCCAGAAGAATCCGACCTGCGTTACGTCGTGCCGTGTTGCTGCCGGCGCTCGCCGTGGTCGCCGCGACGCTCACCGTCCTGCCTGCCGCCGCGCCCGCCGCGGCCGCGCCCAGGCTCGAGGACGGGTTCGTCCTCCGCGACATCGAGACCGGCCTCGCGGGCATCTCCGGCGGCAAACTCGGCGACGGCCTCACCGACTTCGCCTACCTGCCCGACGAGTCCATCCTGGTCGCCGGCAAGTACGGCAAGGTCATGTGGCTGCCGCGCACCGGGGCGCCGAAGCAGATCGCGGACATCCCGACCAACGGGTCGGGCGACCTCGGCCTCAACGGGCTCGCGGTGGCACCCGACTACGCGACCAGCAAGGCGATCTACACCGCCCGCGCGGTCAACGCGACCGGCACGGGCACCGGCGCGAACGGCGTGCTGCGGGTCAGCCGCTGGACCGTCACCACCGACGCGGCGGGCAACCCGGCAGGCCTGACGAACGAGCAGACGGTCATCCAGACCTTCGCCGACTTCTACATCCACGGTCTCTCCGGCATCGTCGCCGCACCCGACGGCACCGTGTGGGCGTCCATCGGCGACAACGCGAACTACGTCGGCGTCCCGCGTGAGGCGCTGCGCGCGATCGACCCGAACGACCTGCACGGCAAGCTGATCCACGTCAACCCGGACGGCACGGGCGTGCCGACCAACCCGTACTACGACCCGGCGAACCCGCGTTCGCCGCGCAGCCAGATCTTCGCGAGCGGCTTCCGCAGCCCGTTCCGGATCAGCCTCGAACCGGGCACCGGCCGCCCGCTCCTCGGTGACGTCGGCAACGGCGCCATCGAGGAGATCAACATCGTCGCGGCGGGCAACAACTACGGCTGGCCGTGCTGGGAAGGCAACGTGAAGACCGCGTGGAGCAACACGTACGCGGAGTGCGCGAACGTCTCGTCGGCGCAGCCGGTCTACTCCTACCCGCACGTCGGTGGCAGCAGCGTCACCGGCGGCGTGGTCTACACGGGACACACCTACCCGGACGCCTACCACGGCAAGTACTTCTTCGGTGACTACGCCGACCGCGTCATGTGGACGATGAAGTGGGACGAGCGCGGCGAGCTCACCACGGCGCCCGAGACAGGCGGCTTCGGCGGCGAGATCGGCGCGCCGGTCAAGTTCGGCACCGTGCCCACCGGCGGCGACATCATCTACGCCGACATCGCGTCCGGGAAGCTGCGCCGGATCGTCTACGCCCCTGGCAACGTGCCGCCGGACCCGGTGATCAGGTCCACGGTGGACCCGGCGACCCGCACTGTCGCGTTCGACGCCCGCGAGTCCACCGACCCCAACGGCGACCCGCTGACGTACACGTGGGACTTCGGCGACGGCCAGACCGGCACCGGTGAGACGGCGAGCCACACCTACGCGGCGGGCCAGGAGAGCTTCGAGGTCACGCTCACCGCACGCGACCCGGGCGGCGCGACCGCGACGAAGAGCGCCACCGTCCACCCGAGCAACCACCCGCCGGTCCTGTCGCTGCAGGCACCGGACCCGGACGTGACGTTCGAGGTCGGCGACCAGATCGCCGCCGACGCGACCGCGACCGACGCGGAGGACGGTGAGCTCGCCGTCGGCTGGGAGACCCAGATCGTCCACTGCGCCGCGCCCGCCGACTGCCACCTGCACCCGGGCGCGCGGCAGGACGGTCCGCGGTTCCGGCTCACGTTCGACGGGCACCCCGGCGACAGCAGGCTCGAGGTCACCGCGGTCGCGGTCGACTCGAAGGGCGCGGCCACGACGAGCACGTTCACGGTCCGCCCGAAGCAGCGCCGCGTCACGATCAACAGCACGGCCGCTGCCGACTTCACGATCGGTCAGGAGAACCTGTCGTCCGGGCTGTTCACGGTCGGCACGCCGCTCACGATCATCGCGCCGGAGCGGTCGCTCGACGGCATCGCCACCTTCGGCCAGTGGGCGGAGGGCAGCACGAACCGCGTCCGCGAGGTCGTCCTGCCCGACGCCGACCAGGTGTACGAGGTCCTCTACGCCACCCCGATCGACCAGCGGTACGACTCGGACGCCGCGCTGCGCACCGCGCTCGGCACGCCGACCGACGTCGAGCAGGGTGACACGAAGGTCCGCTGGCGCAACTACCAGCGCGGCCGCCTGTACTGGTCGCCGACCACGGGCGTGCACGTGATGGCCGGCGCCGTGCTGGCGAAGTACCTGGCGATGGGCGGGCACGTCTCGCTCGGCCTGCCCACCACCGACGAGCTGGCGGGCGCGGGCGGCGGCCGCTACCAGCTGCTGGACCGCAACCAGGGCCTCTACTGGCTCCCGGCCACTGGCGCGCACCTGGTGGTCGGCGCGATCCACACCCGCTACCGCGCGATCGGCGCGGAGGGCTCGGCGCTCGGCTACCCGACCACCGACGAGGGCGGCGCCCCGGCAGGCCGGTTCAACCACTTCCAGCGCGGCTCCGTCTACTGGACGCCCAAGTACGGCGCGTGGGAGCTGTTCGGCGCGATCCTCGGCCGCTGGAACGCGCTCGGCGGCGCGACCGGCCTCGGCTTCCCGACCGGCGGCGAGACCAGCACCCAGGGCAACACCGGCCGGTACCAGCACTTCGAGCGCGGCACGGTCCTGTGGTCGGGCGCCACCGGCGCGTGGGAGGTCCTCGGGGCCATCCGCACCCGCTACTTCGCGCTCGGCTGGGAGCGGTCCTACCTCGGCTTCCCGAAGAGCGGCGAGTACGGCGTGACCGGCGGCCGCCGCTCGGACTTCCAGGGCGGCTACATCTTCTACGAATCGGCTACGGGCCGGGTCACCGACCGGCCGTACTGAAGGGGGCACACACGTTGAGGCGCAAGGGAAGTCTGTTACTGGTCGGGGTGACCGCGGCCGCGCTGCTCGGCACGCAGGGCGCCGCCGCGGCCGCACCGGCCACTGTGGAACCGGACGGCTCCGCCGTGCGGGCTGAGCAGCCCGTCGGTTTCGAGGATGCCAGGAGGACCCCGGTGGCCGGCGGTGCGGCGGTCGCGCAGCGGCAGGCCAGGGCGGCGACAGCCGCGGCGGAAGCGGCGGCGACCGACAGCACGGGCTCGGTGTACGTGCCGGTCACCCCGCTCCGCGTCCTCGACTCGCGCGCGTCCCAGCCGCTGGGGCCGGGCAAGGTCTCGCCGCTGTCGCTGGTCGAGCGGGTGCCGGAGGGCACGACCGCGGTGGCGTTGAACATCACCGGCGTGTCCCCGACACAGGCCACGTTCCTGACCGTGTGGCCCGCGAGCTCCGACCGGCCCGAGGTGTCGAACCTCAACCTGCGTGCCGGGGAGATCCGGGCCAACGCGGCGACGGTGGCGCTGGACGGGATCCGGGACCTGAACGTCTACAACAACTCCGGCAGCACGCACGTGGTCGTCGACCTCGTCGGCTACTACGCGCAGGGCACCGGTTCGAGGTTCACCGCGCAGTCGCCCGCCCGCGTGCTCGACACCCGCGACGCGGGCGGCGCGCTGGCCACCGGTGCCACGCGGGTGCTGGACCTGTCGTCCCGGGTGCCCGCCTCCGCCACCGCGGTGACGTTCAACCTGACCGGCGCGTCGGCGACCGCGAACACGTTCGTCACCGCGTGGCCGTCGGGTGCGGCCCGGCCGACCGCGTCGTCGCTCAACCTGGCACCCGGGCAGGTCACGCCCAACCAGGTGACCGTCGCGCTCAGCGCCGACAAGAAGGTCGCGCTGTACAACAACTCCGGCAACACGCACCTGATCGCCGACCTGGCCGGTTACTACGCCACCGACCGAGGCGACGCGTTCTACCAGCTGTCACCGGTCCGCCTGTTCGACTCGCGCTTCGGCGAGCCGCTCGGCGCGGGCGCCACCGGCACGGTCGCGCTCGACACCGACCTCCCGGCCGCGGCCTCGGCGGTCGTGTTCAACCTGACCGGCACCGGGCCGACCGCGTCGACGTTCCTGACCGCGTTCCCGGCTGGCGCCACCCGCCCGACCGCGTCGAACGTCAACCTGGTGGCCGGCCAGACGGCCGCGAACCTGGCGACGGTGGCGGTCGGCGGCAACCGCTCGGTCAGCGTCTACAACCTCGCGGGCCGCACCGACTTCGTGATGGACCTAGCCGGCTACTTCGCCCCGGTGCCCGCCGCGTGCACCACGGACTGCGTGTACAGCTGGGCCGACAACGAGCTCGGCCAGCTGGGCGTCGGCACCGTCGGCGGCTTCTCCCGCACGCCCGGCCGGGTCGACGGCCTGACCGGCGTGACCGCGGTGACCGGCAGCTTCCCCAACGGCTACGCGCTGCAGAGCGACGGCACCGTGTGGGCGTGGGGCGACAACAGCTGGAGCGGCCTCGGCAACGGCAAGACCTACGGCACGAACCCCGTGCCCGGCCGTGTCGGCTCGCTGACCGGGGTCACCCAGATCGCCGCAGGCGTCTACAACGGCTACGCGCTGAAGGGCAACGGCGAGGTGTGGGCCTGGGGCTACAACGGCGACGGCTCGCTCGGCAACGGCAACGTCAGCACGCAGTCCGCGCCGGTGCGGGTCAACACCCCGAGCGGCATCACGCAGGTCGCGGCGGGCTACACCACCGCGTACGCGCTGCGGAACGACGGCACCGTGTGGGCGTGGGGGTCCAACGGCAGCTCGCTCGGCAACGGCTTCTACGGCACCGGCTGCGACACCACCCCGGTCGGCGCCGGCTGCCGCGCGGTCACCCCGATCCAGGTGCCGGGCCTGACCGGCGTGACCTCGATCGCCGCCACCCGCAACGCCGCGTTCGCGGTCAAGGGCGACGGCACGGTCTGGGCGTGGGGCTTCAACGCGCACGGCGAGCTGGGCATCGGCACCGCCGGCGGCCCGGCCTGCTTCGACGACCCGCGGGGCCAGGACTGCGTCGCCCTGTCGCCCGTCCAGATCCCGGGCCTCACCGGCGTCGCGGAGGTGGCGTCCGGCAGCGTCTCGACGACCTACGCGATCAGGACCGACGGCACCGCACTGGCCTGGGGCTGGAACGGCGAGGCGCAGCTGGGCAACGGCACCGCCGGCGGTCAGTGCGAGGACCCGGGCACGCCGGACTGCGTCGCGCCCAGCCCGGTCGCGGTCAGCACGCTCACGAACGTCACCGAGCTGGTCGGCGGCAACGGCTACGCCCTCGCCCTGCGGTCGGACGGCCTGGCCTACGGCTGGGGCTGGTCGCCGATGGGCCAGGCGGGCCACCCCTCGGTGACCGCGGAGCCGGAGCTGGTCGGCCAGGAGACCGGCGTGCGCACCGTCGGCAGCGGCGGCACGACCTCGTACCTCGTCAAGTAGGCGGCGCGCGGCCCCGGGAGCGAGGAGAACCGCTCCCGGGCCGCGCGCCCCCGCTCGCGCTACCCTCGGAACGAACCCCTAAGCGATGGTCGTGCGATGGCCATCTGTGCAGGTCGGCGGACGTCGACGAGTGTCAGCGCGGCACCGTGACCTAACGGTAACCATGTGCGGCTGCACAGGTACCCTGGTCGGCCTGACGACCCTGGAGGACTGAACTCGAATGCTCGGCAGCACCCCGACCACGAGCGAGGCGTCGGCTCCGGACGAGCGGCTGGTGGAGCACGCGCCCAGCGGGCGTCTGGTCGCCCAGCGCGGGCTGTTCCGCGGTCCCGACCCGGTGTGCCCTGACGACCTGTACGCACAGATCACCATCGGCAACGCGGCGCGCGAGCGGCAGCGCCTGGTGGTGCACAGCGGCTCCGAGGTGTCCATGGACACCTACTTCGGCCGCTTCCCGGCGAGCTACTGGCAGCGCTGGACCGTCGTGTCCGAGGTGCACGCGGAGGTGACGATCTCCGGCTCCGGCCGGGTGGCGCTCGTCGCGTCCGACCCCAAGGGTGAGACCCGCACGGTCGCGGCCGAGGAGGTCACCGACCAGCGCGGCGGCCAGGTCACCCTGCGTGCCGCGCTCAACCAGTACCTCGACGGCGGCTTCCTCTGGCTGGAGTTCGCCGCGCCGGAGTCCGACCTGGTCGTCGAACGCCTCCGCTGGACCGTCGAGGCGCCGGAGCTGCTGCGCCCGACCGCCGTCGTCATCTGCACGTTCAACCGGGCCGACGACTGCACGAAGACGCTGCAGGCACTCGCCGCCGACGACGAGGCGCTCGACGTGCTCGACGCCGTGTACGTGGTGGACCAGGGCACCGACACGGTCGAGTCGCGGGACGCGTTCCCGCAGGTCGAGAAGGACCTCGGCGGCAGGCTGCGGTACCTCCGCCAGCCCAACCTCGGCGGCGCGGGCGGCTTCGGCCGCGGCATGTACGAGGTCACCGAGCGCGGCTCGGAGCACGCGAACGTGCTGCTGATGGACGACGACGTGCTGTGCGAGCCGGAGATCGCGGTGCGGCTGACCGCGTTCGCCAACCGCACGGCGGAGCCGACCATCGTCGGCGGCCAGATGCTGCGGCTGCTGCACCCGACGATCCTGCTGGCCGGCGCCGAGTACGCGGACTTCGCGCAGCTCGTGCCGGGCAAGGTCGTGAAGGGCGCCCTCGACGACGTCGACCTCACCGAGGAGGCGGAGGACGACTACGGCGTGCCGACCGGCAAGCCCAACCGGGGCGACCGCCGCGTCGACGCCGACTACAACGCGTGGTGGTCCTGCCTGATCCCGGCCGAGGTGATCGCGAAGATCGGGCTGCCGCTGCCGCTGTTCTTCCAGTGGGACGACGTCGAGTACGGCTACCGCGCCCGCCACGCCGGGTTCGCGACCGTCACCCTGCCCGGCGCCGGGCTGTGGCACGCGGACTTCGACTGGAAGGACGCGGACAAGTGGAACGAGTACTTCGCGGTCCGCAACTCGATGATCGTGGCCTCGCTGCACGCCGAGATCGACCCGAAGCAGACCGCGCGGGTGTTCGTGTCCCGTGTCAGCCGCTACCTGATGTCGATGCAGTACGGCCTCGCGGCCACGCTGATCAAGGCGGTCGAGGACTTCCTGAAGGGGCCTGACTTCCTGCACGACGGCGGGGCGGCCGCCGCCAAGGAGATCCACGTCGTCCGCGCCGACTACCCGGACACGATCATGTACCCGGCCAGCGACGTGCCCGGCTACAAGCCCGGCGACGTGCCGATGGTCCAGGCCGGTCCCGCGCCGAGCAAGGCGCGGCTGGTGCTGCTGAAGCGGCTCATCCACTTCGCGATGGGCAAGACGGTGCACGAGATCGGCGCGGTCACCCAGAAGGACGCCACCTGGTGGCACCTGTCGCAGTTCAACACGGTCGTCGTCACCGACGGCTCGCAGGGTGGTGTGCGCATCCGCCGCCGCGACAAGGAGGTGACGGTCCGGCTCGCCAAGGAGTGCGGCAGGCTCACCCGCCGCCTGATCAACGAGATGCCCCGCCTGCGCGAGGAGTACCGCGCCGCCGCCGGGGACCTGACCAGCCGCGAGAACTGGACCCGCCTCTACAACCGCGACTGATGGTTGCCGGACGCACCTGGCTACCATGCGGTGCGTCCGGCTTCCTCGTTCCGCGCAACCCTCTGTGAATAGGAATTTCGCCATGGCCTCCCTGGAATCGACCGAGGGCGAGGAGTACACCGACCGGCTCAAGCGGCTCGAACTGCCGCTGTGGAAGCGGGTTCTGGACGTACAGGCGCCCTACCGGTGGAACATCCGCCGCCTGTTCGGTGACCGCGAGGTGCTCGACGTCGGCTGCGGCATCGGCCGCTGCCTGGCGCACCTCGCCCCGCGCGGCGTCGGCGTCGACCACAACAAGACCTCGATCGACGCGTGCCGCGAGCGCGGGCTGACCGCGTTCACCACGGACGAGTTCGCCGAGACCGAGTACGCGAAGCCGGGTCGTTTCGGTGGCATGCTCGCCGCCCACCTCGTCGAGCACATGCCGAGGGAGGACGCGATCAAGATCCTCTCCGGCTACGTCGACTACCTGGCGGACGACGCGCGCCTCGTGCTGATCTGCCCGCAGGAGCGCGGTTACGCGAGCGACAGCACGCACGTCGCGTTCTCGGACTTCGACGCGCTCACCGACGTGGCCTACCAGCTGGGCTTCACCAAGACCAACCGGCAGTCCTTCCCCCTGCCTCGTTTCGCGGGCAAGGCGTTCACCTACAACGAGTTCGTGCTGGTCGCCGACCGCACGGCGTGAGCCACCCCCACACCGGAGGAGCAGAAACCGTGGCCGAGCAGGCGACCGACAGCACACCCGACGCCGATCGCGTGCTGCAGCGGGTGATCCTGCCGAGGGATCGCGATCCGCTCGACGTCCGTCCGCTGTACCTCGACGAGCCAGAGAACGTGCACAGCCACGTCGCCTCCCGTCGTGAGGTCGTCATCCCGCCGTCGGCCAGGGTCTCGTTCGCCTCCTACTTCAACGCCTTCCCGGCGAGCTACTGGAAGCGCTGGACGGTCATCGAGGACGTCACCCTGCGGCTGCGGGTGAAGGGCGCAGGCCGGATCGAGGTGTACCGCTCGAAGCCGAACGGCGACGTCGTCCACCTGACGGGCGCGCCGGTGCACGCGGAGTCGGACTGGGAGACCTTCGAGTTCCGCACGACGCTGAAGCCGTTCGAGGACGGCGGCTGGCTGTGGTTCGACGTGTACACCGAGAACGTCGAGCTGACCATCGGCGCGGCGGAGTGGCTGTCCGACGAGCCGCTGCCGGCGAAGAAGGTCGCCGTCGGCACCACCACGTTCAACCGCCTCGACGACTGCGTCGAGTCGCTGCTCGCGCTCGGCGAGGACCCGCAGGTGCTCGACGTGATCGCCAAGGTCTACGTGGCCGACCAGGGGCCGAAGAAGATCGTCGACCACGAGCGGTACGGCGAGGTCAGGGCGGCGCTCGGCGAGCGCCTCAACGTCATCGCGCAGGGCAACCTCGGTGGCTCCGGCGGCTTCACCCGCGCGCTGTTCGAGTCGATCGAGCACACGAAGCCGGGCACCGTCGACCAGATCCTGCTGATGGACGACGACATCGCGCTGGAGGCGGACTCGATCCTGCGCTCCAACGCGTTCGCCCGCGCGGCGGCCAAGCCGGTGATCGTCGGCAGCCACATGCTGAACCTGCAGGCCAAGTCGCGCCTGCACACCATGGGCGAGATCGTCGACCTCACCTCGTTCGTGTGGCGGCCCGCGCCCGGCGCGATCACCGACCACGACTTCGGCGCCCGCTCGCTGCGTGACACCCGCGAGCTGCACCGGCGTATCGACTCCACCTACAACGGCTGGTGGATGTGCCTGTTCCCGCGTGAGGTCGTGGAGAAGGTCGGCCTGCCGCTGCCGCTGTTCATCAAGTGCGACGACGCCGAGTACTCGCTGCGGGCGCTGGCGCAGGACATCCCGACGGTGACGCTGCCGGGTTCCGCGGTGTGGCACGAGCCGTGGACCGACAAGAACGACACCAAGGACTGGACGGTCTACTTCCACCTGCGCAACCGCCTGGTGATGGCGGCGCTGCACAGCCCGTACGACATGCGCAAGACGCTGCTCAAGCAGGGTGCGCGGTCCACGGTCCGGCGGCTGCTGTCGATGGAGTACTCGACCGTCGCGCTGGAGCTGAAGGCGCTCGACGACTTCATGGCCGGGCCGGACAAGCTGTTCGAGAAGCTCGGCACCGCGCTGCCCGAGATCCAGGCCATCCGCAAGCAGTACACGGACGCGCAGTTCGAGCCGTCGGCCAGGGAGTTCCCGACGCCGAGCTTCGACATGGCGAAGGCCGAGCAGATGATGCACCCGCCGGTGCACCCGGCGAAGATCGCGCTGCGGGCAGGCAAGGCGCTGGTGCACAACCTGCGCTCGCCGAACCCGGACTCTCATGACCGGCCGCAGGTCAACCTGTCCGCCAACGGCGCGCCGTGGTTCCTGCTCGGCAACCTGGACAGCGCGACCGTCTCCAACCCGGACGGCAGCGGGGTGGCGTTCCGCCGCCGCGACCCGAAGGTGTTCCGCGAGCTGGCGATGCGGACCACGCAGACCTACAAGCGCCTCATCGCCGAGTGGCCCGCGCTCGTCGAGCAGTACAAGGGTGCGCTGCCGGAGCTGACCTCCGCGGAGTCGTGGCGCAAGGTGTTCCAGGACTAGCTCACAGTCGAGGGAAACGGGGTCGCTTCGGCGGCCCCGTTCTTTTTTCCGAACCGGTGCAACCCAGCCGACCCCGGGGCGTCTTCCAAGGCGTAGAACGATGAGCACGCGGAGCTGACAGCCCGCGATTGCATTCCTGGGGGAAAACAATGAAGGTTCGGTTTGTTTTGGCGTGCGCTGTCGCCGGTCTCGCGCTGACGGCGTTCGGCGCGGGCAGCGCGTCGGCGGAGGGTGACACGGCGCTGGGGGAGGGCGCGGTCGCACGGTTCCAGACCTATGGGCAGGCCGAGGAGCCGTACACGGCGATCGGCATCGACGACGACGTCATCAAGGCCGGGCAGGAGGTCCGGGTGGCCGCGAGCTGCCAGACCGAGGAATTCGTCAGCTCGAAAATCATTTCGCCTGCGTTGATCGCACCCGATCTGGTTCGGGAAAAGGGCGCGCCCGCGAACAGTGTGCTCATGTCGATGGGTCGAATTCACGCCGAGGTGCCGGCAGGAATCTATCCGATTTCCTTCACCTGTGCCGACCGCGAGGTGACCGGTCAGTTCACCGTCGTCGCGGACGAGGAGCCGGAGCCGAGGGCCAGGCCCGCGGCCCAGGTGCCGGTGAAGCCGAAGGGCGCGCCCGAGACCGGCTCGCTCGACCAGGCGGCGCCCGCCGAGGACGGCAACCTCGGCATCGTGGTCGGCGCGGGCGCGGCGGCCCTGCTCGTCGCCGGTGGCGTGGGTGTGCAGGCGTACCGCAAGCGCGGGCAGTTCTGATGGCGCGGATCGGCGCCGCGGTGGTGGCGGTCGTGCTCGCCGCCACCGCACTGCTGACCGGCTGCGCGGTACCGAACATCTCGGCACCGCCGCTGAGCACGGACCCGACCACCGGTTCGACCACCACCTCGGCGGTAGTGGTGCCCGCCGAGATCGACATCCCGCGGATCGGGGCGACGTCGTCGCTGGTCGGGCTGGGGCTCGCCGCCGACGGGACCGTCGAGGTGCCGCCGGTCGAGGCGCCGATGCAGGCCGGCTGGTTCACGGGAGCCCCGAAGCCCGGTGAGCCGGGTCCCTCGGTGGTCCTCGGGCACGTCGACGGCGGCGGCCAGGCGGGCGTCTTCGCCCGGCTGCACGAGCTGGAAGAAGGTGACGAGGTGCTGGTCCGGCGCAGCGACGGCACCGGGGTGCGGTTCACCGTGACCCGCGTCGAGCAGGTGCCGAAGGCGGACTTCCCGACCGAGGAGGTCTACGGCGACACCCAGAAGCCGGAGCTGCGGCTCATCACCTGCGGTGGCACCTTCGACAGGTCCGCGCACAGCTACCGGGAGAACGTGATCGTCTACGCCGAACTCGCGTGACCGGTCGTGGACACGAAAGAGGCCGCCAGGGCCTGGACCCTGGCGGCCTCGATCATTCGCAACTTGGCGAGATCAGACGGCGCGCACGCCGGTAGCCTGGGGGCCCTTCTGGCCCTGGCCGATCTCGAACTCCACGCGCTGGTTCTCGTCCAGGCTGCGGAAGCCGCTGCCCTGAATCTCCGAGTAGTGGACGAAGACGTCAGCGCTACCGTCGTCCGGTGCGATGAAGCCGAAGCCCTTCTCGGAGTTGAACCACTTCACAGTTCCCTGTGCCACTACATATCTCCTGATACTGCTGTGCAAGCCGCCGCGGTCGCGACAACCCTTGGTCGGTTCAGACGGCGACTCAACCTGGAGAGGTAACCCGCGCGCCCGCATTCGTTCGCGAGCGGTGATCGAACACGAACTCATTGACGACCATGGACAGTGAACCACAAAGAGCGGAGCGAACGCACTAGAAGGGTTGCGGGCATTCACGTGCTGGGAGACGCTCGTAAGGTGAGCGAGCTCGCTAGTGACCAGCCCCGATCCATCGCACTGAACCTGGACGACGCAGGCGTCTCCGTAGACCTCCCCAAGCCCTCCCACCAGGAGGATCAGGTCTACGGCGTCCCATATCGACCCGTCGAGTTCCGCGACGACGACCTGCCCACCGCCCTCGAACGTTCCGCGGCATGGCTTCGGCGAACACAGGAATGGCTGGGTGAACCGGTAGACGTCATCGCGATCCACCTGGATTACGACGACGGCGGGGACTCCCCGTACTACGACGTGAAGCTCCTGTGCAACGAGGAGGATCTGGCAGGCGCGCCGATCGCGCTGCGTGCCGCCAAGAACACCGACTGAGACCCGTGTCCCCCCTGGTCAGCCGCGTGGTGTCGCGTGGCTGACCAGGCTCGCGCCGCGGGCCCACACGTCGGGCCACCCACCCTGCCAGGTGACGACGGCGATGGCCGAGGTCTTCAGCTCCACTGGCTCCCCGGTCAGCACCCCGACCAGCTCGGACACCCCCGGGTTGTGCCCGACGATGGCCACCGTGTCCAGGTCGTCGGACACCTCGTCCAGCACCGACATCAGGTCCTGCGGCGCGGCCGCGTACACGCGTTCGTCGTGCCGGACCTCGCCCGCGGTCAGCCCGGACCGCTGGAGGGTCTCCCGCGCACGAGCCGCCGTCGAGCAGAGCACGAGGTCGACGGGCCCGACGTGCTCGGCGACCCATCGCCCGATCAGGGGAGCTTCCCGCTGCCCGCGCGGGTTGAGTGGCCGCTGGTCATCGGGCAGGTCGTGGGTCCAGTCGGACTTGGCGTGCCGGATGACGACGAGAGTGCGAGCCATCCCCCGATGCTAATGCCGCGTCCGCGAACGGCAGGCCGTGCACCCAGCGTGATGAAGGACCCCTTCAGGGCACCTGGTGTTACGAAGGACCCCTTCATGACGCCTGGTGTTACGAAGGACCCCTTCATGACGCCTGGTGTTACGAAGGACCCCTTCATGACGCCTGGTGTTACGAAGGACCCCTTCATCGCAGCGGTCCAGCGCTAGAACCACCGCTCCAGAACCTGCGCGACGCCATCTTCCGAGTTCGGGGCGGTCACCTCGTCCGCGATGGCCAGGAGGGCCTCGTGCGCGTTGGCCATCGCCACCCCGTGTCCCGCCCAGCCGAGCATCGGCACGTCGTTGGGCATGTCGCCGAACGCGACCACCCGCTCGGCGTCCACCCCCAGCTCCCGGCACACCCACTCGAGACCGGACGCCTTGGTCACGCCGCTCGCGGAGATCTCGATCAGCCCGCTGTTGGACGAGTAGGTGATCTCGAGGTCCATGTCCCCGAGCACGTTCTCCATCACGTCGGCCATCTGGGCGCTGGTCATGCCGGGGTTGCGCACCAGCAGCTTCGTGGCCGGCTTGCCGACCACCTCGGCCCTCGGGGCGAGGTCCGGTGAGTCGGTCTCGCCGTTCGGGTTGCCCCACGGGTTGCGGAACCCGGGCTCGGTCGCGAACGGCTCGGGCTGGTGGCTGCCGACCACGGTCCGCTCGGCGGCGACCTTGATGTCCGGCAGCACGTGTTCCACCGCCCGGACCACGTCCTGCAGCTGCAACGACGTCAGGTCCCGCACGTGCAGCACCTCGTCGGCGCCGATGTCGTAGACGGACGCGCCGTTCGCGCAGACCGCGTACCCGGTCAGCCCGGCGGCCTGTGCGACCCTCGGGATCCAGCGTGGCGGCCTGCCGCTGACCAGCACGAACGGTATGCCGTCCGCGAGGACGCGGGAGATCACGCCAGCGGTGCGGTCGGTGACGCGTTCGGTCGGGTCCAGCAGGGTGCCATCCACGTCGGAGGCCACGAGATCGGGTCGGTGCACAACTCCCATCTTCCATGAGGCCGAATGGGCTACGGTGCGTTTCGTGAGCTACCCACCACAGGGTTATGGACCACAGGGCTACCAGCCGTACGGCCCGCCGCCACCCGGTTACGGTCCGTACGGCTACCGGCCACCGAGCCCCGCACTGGGTTACGTCACCGCGATCGCGTTCGTCGTGCTCGGCCTGCTGTCGCTCATGTTCGCGATCAACGGCTGGGACGGCACCAGCGACAACGGCACGCTGATGGCCGCGCTGATCGGGGTCGCGTTCACCGAGGACCTCACCGGCAACGTCGACTTCGCGATCTCCGCGACCATGTCGGTCGCGTGCACGGCCGTCCTGTTCGGCCTGGCCATGTTCGCCCGCCTGGAGTTCCTGCGCTGGATCCTCGCGGTCCTTGGCGGCCTCGTGACCGTGTACTACCTGTACGCGATCGTCTGGATCCTCTCCAACGACGGCGGCGAGGTCATCGGCATGGCCCTGGTGTCGTGGGTCCTGTGGCTCGCCGCGACCGTGCTCGCCGCACTCCCGGCGACGGGCCGCGCGATGCGCGAACGTGGCCCCGCACCGTATCCGCCCCAGGGGCCACCGCAGGCCGGCTACCCGCAGCAGTACTGATCCAGACCGGTTACGGTGCAGACGTGCGTGCCGGCATCGTGATCCTCCCCGAGTACCGGTGGTCCGCCGCCGAACCCAGGTGGCGGGCGGCCGAGTCCTACGGCTTCGACCACGTCTGGACCTACGACCACATCGGCTGGCGGTCGCTGGCCGACGGACCGTGGTTCGACGCGGTCTCGACCCTGACGGCGGCGGCCATGGTGACCAGCCGCATCCGCCTCGGCACGCTCGTCGCGTCACCCAACTTCCGGCACCCGGTGCCGTTCGCGCGGAGCCTGCTCTCGCTCGACGACGTGTCCGGCGGCCGCCTGCTCGTCGGGCTCGGCGCGGGTGCCCTTGCCGGGTACGACAACATCGTCACGGGCGGCGAAGCGCTTCCGCTCAGGGCCCGCGTCGACCGGTACCGCGAGTTCGTCGAGCAGCTCGACTCGCTGCTGACCGCCGAACGCACGTCGATCAGCGGCGAGTACTACACGTCGGTCGACGCCCGCTCCGCGCCCGGCTGCGTGCAGCAGCCCCGGGCCCCGTTCGTGGTGGCCGCGAACGGTCCCCGCTCGATGCGCGTCGCCGCGCGGTTCGGCCAGGCCTGGCTCACCACCGGCAAGGGCGGCGACACGGTCGACGAGTGGTGGGCCGGCGTCGCCGAGCTGGCGAAGCGGTTCACCGACGTCCCGGGCAGCGCGGGCAAGGACCGCTTCCTGAGCATGGACGCGGCGCCGGTGTTCTCCCTGTCGAGCGTGGAGTACTTCCGCGAGGCCTTCGGGCGCGCGGCCGAACTCGGCTTCACGGACGTCGTCACGCACTGGCCCCGCGCGGACGGCGTCTATGCGGGACGCGAGGCCGTGCTGGAGGAAGTCGCTGCCACGGTTCTGCTCGCGCGATCAACCGCCTGAAGACCAACCGCCTGAAGATCAACGGGGAAAGTGACCTACGGCACGGGAACGCCGGGGGTCCCCGCCGCGTCCCTATTACCGAGGCAACTGCCGGAGGAAGCAGGGGAACGCCAGGGGTGAGGACCCTCGTACCGGGGGAGGTACGGGGGTCTTCGGCGTTTTCGGGGGCCGTTTCGGGTACCCGACCTGCATGGACACCGTGCGCGCACTGCTCGACAAGGCCGGCACGACCTACGCGGAACAGGCCGGCATCACCCTCGCTGACAAACCGGCCCCGCTGTACCGGCTGCTCGTACTGAGCACGCTGCTCTCCACCCGCATCAAGGCGGACATTGCCGTCGAGGCGGCCAAGGAGCTGAAGCGGTACGGCACGCCGAAGAAGATGCTCGACGCGTCCTGGCAGGACCGGGTCGACGCGCTGGGCCGCGCCCACTACGTCCGCTACGACGAGTCGACCGCGACCGCGCTCGGTGACGGCGCACAGCTCCTGCTCGACGAGCACGGCGGCGACCTGCGGAAGATCCGGGGCGGCGACGTGCGCGCCGAGCTGCGGAAGTTCCCCAGGATGGGGCCGGTCGGGGCGGACATCTTCTGCCGTGAGGCGCAGGCCGTGTGGCCGGAGCTGCGGCCCTACCTGGACAAGAAGACCCTCGACGGCGCGAAGAAGATCGGCCTGCCCGCCGAGCCGGACCGGCTGGCGGGACTGACCGCCAAGAAGGACCTGCCGAGGCTCGCCGCCGCGCTGGTCCGGGTGTCGCTCGACCGCAAGCTCGCGGACGCCGTGCGCACTGCGTGACGGGGTGAGGCGATATCAAGCATGTCCCGACACGCAGGTAGCCTGAGTCGCCGTGAGCGCCCCAGCAGACAACTCTGACAACTACTCCGGCTACGACCTCGTCATCGTCGGCTCCGGCTTCTTCGGACTCACCATCGCCGAGCGGGTGGCGACGCAGCTGAACAAGCGCGTCCTCGTGCTGGAGCGCAGGTCGCACATCGGCGGCAACGCGTACTCCGAGCCCGAGCC
This sequence comes from Actinophytocola algeriensis, assembly GCF_014203735.1. Lineage (GTDB taxonomy): Bacteria > Actinomycetota > Actinomycetes > Mycobacteriales > Pseudonocardiaceae > Actinophytocola > Actinophytocola algeriensis. The sequence goes on from NZ_JACHJQ010000003.1 coordinate 659,876, forward strand.
CGAGACGGGCATCGAGGTGCACAAGTACGGTGCGCACCTCTTCCACACCTCGAACAAGCGCGTGTGGGACTACGTGAACCAGTTCACCGAGTTCACGAACTACCAGCACCGCGTGTTCGCGCGCGTCAAGGACCAGGTCTACTCGTTCCCGATGAACCTGGGCCTCATCAACCAGTTCTTCGGCAAGTCGCACACCCCCGACGAGGCACGCGAGCTCATCGCGAAGCAGGCGTCCGAGTACCGCACCGAGGACGCCCAGAACCTCGAGGAAAAGGCGATCTCGCTGGTCGGCCGCCCGCTCTACGAGGCGTTCATCAAGGGCTACACGGCCAAGCAGTGGGAGAACGACCCCAAGGACCTCGGCGCCAACATCATCACGCGCCTGCCCGTCCGGTACACGTTCGACAACCGGTACTTCAACGACGACTACGAGGGCCTGCCGGTCAACGGCTACACCGCGTGGCTGGAGAAGATGGCCGAGCACGAGAACATCGAGGTCCGGCTGAACGTCGACTACTTCGATGTGCGCGAGCACATCCCGGCAGGCACCCCGACCGTCTACACCGGACCGCTCGACCGGTACTTCGACTACTCGGCAGGCAAGTTCACCTGGCGCACCGTCGACTTCGAGTCCGAGGTCGTGCAGACCGGTGACTTCCAGGGCACCTCCGTCGTCAACTACAACGACGAAGAGGTCCCCTACACCCGGATCATCGAGTTCCGGCACTTCCACCCGGAGCGCAAGCACTACCCGGCGGACAAGACGGTCGTGTTCCGGGAGTTCTCGCGCTTCGCGAAGGACGACGATGAGCCGTACTACCCGATCAACACCCCCGAGAACCGCGAGAAGCTCGAGCAGTACCGCGACCTGGCCAAGAACGAGGCCAAGGAGCGGAACGTGATCTTCGGCGGCCGTCTCGGCACGTACAAGTACCTCGACATGCACATGGCCATCGGGTCGGCGCTGTCGGTGTTCGACAACAAGGTGGCGCCGCACCTCACCGACGGCGCGCCGCTCGACGGGTCCCTGGAAGGCTGATGACCACCACCGCTCCGGCTCGCCTGCGTGTAGTCGAACCCGGCACCCCGCCTCCCGAGCCGGAGCGGTCGGCCGAGATCAGGGCCCTCGCCGCGGTCCAGCGCACGATCGGGAAGCCCCCGGTCGTGCGGGCCGCGCGCGGGCTGTCGCTGTTCGGTGAGCACTCGGCCGGCTGGTTCGCGCTCGGCCTGGTCGGCGCGGCGGTCGACCGCGACCGCCGCAAGGACTGGCTCGTGAGCGCCGCCGGTGTCGTCGCCGCGCACGCCGCGTCGATCGCGGTGAAGCGGGTCGTGCGCAGGCAGCGGCCGATCGACGAGTCGGTCGAGGTGCTGGTCAAGACGCCGTCGTCGCTGTCGTTCCCGTCGTCGCACGCGACGTCCACGACGGCCGCCGCGGTCGTGTACTCCGGCCTGACCGGCCGCAACCTGGTGCCCGCGCTGGTGCCGCCGATGCTGGTGTCGCGGCTGGTGCTTGGCGTGCACTACCCGAGCGACGTGCTCGCGGGCGCGACGCTGGGCGCGGTCGTCGGCGGACTGGTCCGCCGACTCGTCCGGAAGCGCGTCTCATGAGCGGAGCTTGCGGAGCGAATCGGCAGACGCAGGGCGACCGCGAGCGGCTCCACGGAGCCTGCGAGGGGGAGTCGTGAGTAGCACGGCGGAGAGCGGCACTTCGGTGTCCTCCGCCGACGCCCCGCGCGGTGGGCTCGTGCGGGGCGTGATCCGCACGGCCCGGCCGCGCCAGTGGGTGAAGAACGTGCTGGTGCTGGCGGCGCCGTTCGCCGCGTTCGCCGCCAACCCGGTGTTCCGGTCGGACGTGGTCGTCGACGCCGCCATCGCGTTCGTCGCGTTCTGCCTGGTCGCGTCCGCGGTGTACCTGATCAACGACGCGATCGACGTCGAGGCCGACCGGGCGCACCCGACCAAGCGCAACCGGCCCATCGCGGCCGGGATCGTGCCGGTGCGGCTGGCGTACGGGCTGTCGGTGTTCCTGTTCCTGGCGTCGTTCGCGGTGTCGCTGGTGTCGAGCTGGCGGCTCTTGGTCGTCGTCGGCGTGTACGCGGCCGTGCAGGTCGGCTACTGCCTGGGGCTCAAGCACCAGCCGGTGATCGACCTGTGCATCGTCGCGTCGGGCTTCCTGCTGCGCGCGATCGCAGGCGGTGCCGCCGCCGGGCTGCCGCTGTCGCAGTGGTTCCTGCTGGTCACCGCGTTCGGTTCGCTGTTCATGGTGGCGGGCAAGCGGTACGCGGAGATCGTGTTGTACGAGCGGACCGGCGCCAAGATCCGCGCGTCCCTGTCGAAGTACTCCGCGAGCTACCTGCGGTTCGTGTGGGCCACCTCCGCGGCGATCATGATCATGACCTACGCGCTGTGGGCGTTCGAGATCCGTCAGCGCACCGGCACCAACTCGGTGTGGGCGGTCATCTCGATCGTCCCGATGGTGGTCGCGGTGCTGCGGTACGCGGTCGACGTGGACGGCGGCAACGCGGGGGAGCCGGAGGAGATCGCGCTGCGCGACCGTGTGCTGCAGGTCCTCGGTGCGTCGTGGGTCGTCTGCGTGGCCCTGTCCGCGTTCCTCTAGCCCCGTCACTGTCACCAACGTAGGCTTGAACCCTACGGAGGTGACACTGATGAGGACACGGGCCGCGGGCAAGGTCCCCGCCGCGCTGCTGCGCCGCCCCATGCGTGTCATCCGCCCGCAGGACGCGGCGGACCTGTACGCCTTCCCCCGCCCGGAGCTCGCGCGGCTGGCGAAGGCGGGCACGTTGCACCGCCTGGCGGGCGGCTACTACGCCGTCGTGCCGGACGACCAGACCGACCGCGACTGGCTCCCGGAGCTGGAGGCGGCCGCCCTCGGGATCGCCGCCGCCGACCAGGGCGCGGACGGGGTGGCGTTGATGGGCCTGTCGGCGGCCCGCGTGCACGGTGCGATCCCACGGGCCCTCGGCGTCGCCGTGGTCGCCGCGGCAGGCCACCGGAGAACGCTGCGCCTGACCGACCGGGACGCGACGGTGGTGTTCGTGCGCCGCGACGTGGGCAGGCTCGACTGCGAGCAACGACCGAACGAGCTGGGCCGCGGCCTGGTCACCACGGTGGAGCAGACGCTGCTGGACCTGGCCGCGCGCCCGTCGCTGGGCGGCCTGACCGACGAGGCGGAGGCGGCCGTGCGGGCACTGATCCCGCGCGCGGACCGCGAGACCCTGCGCGAACTGGCCATCGCGCAACGCCGCCGCGCCATGCTCGACCGGCTCCTGGCGGGTGCGTGATGCTGGACCCGGCCGAGGAGACGGCGGTCGCCGACAAGTTCGGCGTGGCCCGCCCGCAGGTCCGCCGCGACCACCTCATCTCGCACCTGCTCGCGGCCCTGTCCGCACGAGCGGCGGACCAGGTGGTGTTCTTCGGCGGCACGGCCCTGTCCCGCACGTTCCTCCCGGACGGCAGGCTGTCCGAGGACATCGACCTGATCGCCGTCAACGACCGCCGCTCGGCGGCGGAGGCGGTGACGGACTGCCTGGTGCGCGGCGTGCGCCGCGAGTACCCGGGTCTGCGGTGGGAGCCGTTGCTCACGACGGTCCGCGACACCGAACCGGCGGTGCTGATCTCCCAGGACGGCCTCACCGTCCGAGTGCAACTCCTGAGCGCGACGGGCTACCCGCCGTGGCCGACCGAGCAGCGGCAGCTCGTCCAGCGCTACTCCGACGCCCCACCGGCGACCCTCACCGTGCTCACCCTCCCGGCTTTCGTGGCGGCGAAGATCATGGCGTGGGTCGACCGCGCCACCCCACGCGACCTGTACGACCTGTGGCTCCTCACCCAACGTGGCCCGTTCGACGACGCCGGGCTTTTCGCGAGGTACGGCCAGACCGGCAGGCCACCCACGGGCGCCCTGTTCACCACCGCCCCGGACGAGACCCGGTGGCGCCAGGAACTCTCCGGCCAGACCCGCCTGGAGATCACGGCAGCGGAAGCGCTGAACGCCGTCCGCGAGGCGTTCGAGCAGGCCTCGCCGACTGCCAGGAGCTAGTCCGTGCCCGGGGTCATCACGGGTAAGCCGATCTGCACGGCCGCGTCCCGGAGGCGCTTGTCGTACACGACGAACGCCGTCAGCAGGTCGCCCATCGCGAAAGCTGAGGCGAGGTGCAGCGCGTCGAGGGTGCGCAGGGTGGGCGGGCCGATGTTCTCCGCGGTCTCCACGATCCACCCCGCCAGCGGGATGATCGGCAGGTCGGCGAGCAGCAACTCGGCGCCCGCCACGCCCGCCGGGTCGATGCGGCGGCAGGCACGGTGCAGCTCTATCTTGCCGACCACGCTGGTCGCGACCGTGTCCTCCTGGAGCAGCAGCCAGTGTTCCAGTGCGCCGGATTCAGCCTCCTCGAAGACGAGTTTGACGAGCGCGGACGTGTCGAGATAGATCACTGCCGCTCCGCGCGCAGGTCGTCGAGGACCTCGCCGCTCGACGGACCTGACGGCGACGCCTGTATGCGCCGTGGCAGCCGCACGGTGCTGTTGCCGCTGCGGGACGGGAGCAGTCTGCCTTCCGCGACGAGCCGGTCCACCGGATCGCCGCTCGGCCTGGGCACGATCATCGCGATCGTCCTTCCGTTCTTCGTGACCTCGACCGTGGCGCCGAGTTCGACCTTGTCCAGTACGTCCTTGAGGTTGTCGCGCAGTTCCCGAATGCCGACCCGTGCTAAATCGTCATCGACGGTCATGGCAGAAGTGTACACAACCATGTACCAGAGTGGTCACGGTGCCTGGGCGAGCGACAGGCTGTTCCCGTCCGGGTCGAGGATGTCGACGTGGCGCACGCCGTTGCCGTACGTCTCCACCGGGGCGTGCTCGATGCCGTTGGCGGCGAGACGGGCCAGGATCTCGTCGAAGTCGGTCACACCGAACGTGACCATCGACCCGCCCACCCGGTCGGCGCGCATGGACCGGTCGTCGACGACGAGCCACGCGTTCTCACCGACCTGCCACAGGTGCTCATCGCCGATGACCTCGTCGGCGGGACGCCCGAAGAACACCTCGTACCACGTGATCGCCGCTGCCGTGTCGCGCACGCACATGACGCTGTACATGTCCATGGCAGGTAGACCGCGTCAGCGGCCGGGACTCATCGGAGGAAGGCGGCCCAGTTCGTCGCGGGGAACGTGAGGACGGGGCCGTCGGTGTTCTTGGAGTCCCGGACGGCCACGGCAGGACCGGAAAACGCGACCTCGACGCAGTTGGCCTGGTCAGTGCTGCGGCTGCTCTTACGCCACTGCGCGTCCCTCAGGTCCATGCTGCCTCCAGTCACTCGTGCTCCTCGGCCACTCTCGCCATCAATTGCGCGGACTCGGCCGGTTCCAGTGCCTCGTTCAGGATATTGCCAAGGGCGACACGATAGGCGGCCACGTCGTCCTTCTCGTCGAGGAACATGCTCGTGACTTGGTTCTCGGTGTAGACGAGACTCGGTTCGTCCTCGAACTCCAGGACCGCGAACGACCCGCGAAGACCTGCGTATTGCCCTGCCTGCAAGGGCACCACACGGATAGTGATGTTCGGGCGGTCAGAGGTGTCAGCCAGATGGCGGAGTTGTCGTCGCATCACGCCACTTTCCGTGATGGGTCGCCGAAGGGCGCCTTCGTCGATCACCGCGAGGAACTGAAGTTCTCGGCGGCTCAGCACTGCCTGCCGAGCCCTTCGGGACGCGACGAGGTTCGTCAGTTCGACCTTGCTCAGCGTCTTGTTGATGCTGCTGATGATCGCTTCCGTGTACTCGTCGGTCTGGAGGAGGCCGGGGACGACAAGCGCCTCGAAGTTCTGGATTCTCGTGGCCCTCGACTCGAAGTTGATGAGTGCCTGCCAGAGCTGCGGCAGCCCGAGGCCCTGGCTCTCCCACCAGCCGCGTTCCTCGGCTTTCCTTACCTGGTCCAGGATCTGGGCCCGTTTCTGCTCCGGCACCTTGTAGTGCCCGAGCAACGCCGCGACGTCGTCCACGCGCAGACCGCGGCTGCCCGTCTCGATGCGGCTGATCTTGCTGGGGGACATGCCCAGCGACTTCGCGACCTCCGAGCCGGACAGTCCGAGGTCCTCACGTAGGGTCCTGAGCAACGCCGAGACCTGCCGGGATCGGACGCTGGGGTTGGGGTTCTCGGTCATGCGGCCATCCTTCGATCCGCACCGGGTGAGTGGCAATCACACGATCGGTCGGATTGCTGGCCAGGCTGGCACAGTGCCAACGTCATCGTCATGACATCCATCGCCACGCTGGCCGAACTGGCCCGGCTCGCCAGGCCGCGCCTCTTCGCCGTCTACGGACTGCGCCACCACCCCGACGCCCCGCCGATCATCGGCTGGGGCATGGAGTTCGAGGGCCAGGACGACGTCCTGTTCTACCTGCCGGAGGACTCGGTCACGCACCACACCGTCTCCGCGGAGCGCGTCGCGCAGCGCTTCGCGAGCCTCGGTGAGATGCACATCGACTGGTTCGACGAGCCCTCCGACAGGGCCGAACAGCTCAGGTGAACATGCCGCCCGTGGCGTTGACGAACGTGCCCGTGATGCCGCGGGCGTGGTCGGAGGCCAGGAACGCGACCGTCTCCGCCACCTCCGCGAGCCGGGGCGAACGCTTCGTCATGCGCAGCGAGGCCAGGTGGTTCAGCACGCCCTGGTGTGCCTCCGGCGTGCCCATCGCGGGGTTGACGGCACCCAGCTTCTCCGGCGTCAGCGTCTCCGGGATGCCGGCCACCCACACGCCGACCACGCGCACCCCACTCGGACCGGTCTCGTACGCCAGGTTGCGGCACAGCGAGTCCAGTGCCGCGTCGGCGGGGCCCGTGCCACCCATCATCGGGCTGCCCGCGTGACCGGAACCGCTGTTCAGCACGACGATCACGCCGCTGCCCCGCGTGGTCATGATCCGCGCCGCCGCGCGGGCGGTGTTGAAGTGGGCGCGTGCGGCGTTCGCGACGGGGGCGAGGAAGTCCTCGGCGGCCATCTCGATGAGCGGTGTCCCCTGGACGTCGCCGCGCGCGACCAGGTTAAGCGAGATATCCAGGCTGCCGAACCGCTCCACCACCGACTCGGCGTGCGCGACCACGGCCGCCTCGTCGAGCGCGTCGACCACCGCGACCTCGACGCTCTCGATCCCACCAGCGGCCTGCTGGAGCCGTTCGAGCGTCCGGCCGACCAGGTGGACCCGCACGCCCTGCTTCGCCAGGATCGTCGCCACCGCCGTGCCGATCGCGCCGCCGCCGCCGTAGATCACCGCGTTCTTCGTCATGTCCGTCTCCTTCGGATCGTGTGCCAATGAAGACGCTGAATCGGGCGGCCGCTCATCAACGCAGGTCAGAGCGCGTTATTCGTCACGCGTTACGGCGTTACGACCCGACGTGGCTCAGTGGAAGTACGTCTCGACGACCTGTGTCATGGCCTCGGTTCCCCGGTCGGCTTGTTCCTGGGGCAACGCCTCGGGGTTGCTCAGGTCGCCGCGGCCGCCCGCGGATTCCACCGCGATGTGCGGGTTGCCCCGCGCGTGAATGTCGTCGCCCGGTGACAGGTAGATCTCGAAGGCCGTCCGGTCGGTGTCCCAGAACGTAGAGCGTGCGGGCCGGTCAATGGAGAGGTTTCGCAGACGCGACTTCGCGAGTACGCTGAGTGGTTGCTTGCGAACAGCAAGTTGCGGAACGGGCCGTCCACCGGAGCGCGGCGAACTGCCGGTGGACGGCCCCGTGCGCGTCAGATCGGCAGGCGGCGGAAGATCGGCCGCGGGACGTGCCGCAGGATCGAGAACAGCACGCGCAGCGGCGCGGGTGCCCACACCAGTTCCTTGCGCTTGGCCACGGCACTGACGACCACGTCCGCGACCTGGTCGGCCGTCGCGGACAGCGGCGCGGGCTTCATGCCCTCGGTCATCTTCGTCTTCACGAACCCGGGCCGGACCACGGTGACCGAGATGCCGTCACCCCGCAGCGCCTCGCCGAGACCGAGGTAGAAGCCGTCCATGCCGGCCTTCGTCGACCCGTACACGAAGTTCGAGCGGCGGACCCGCTCCCCGGCGACCGAGGACAGCGCGACCACGCGGCCGTGCCCCTGCCTGCGGAGGCGCTCCGCGAGCAGCACACCGACCGACACCGGAGCCGTGTAGTTGACCTGCGCCAGCTCGACCGCGCGGCCGTGGTCCTGCCACGCCTGCTCCGCGTCGCCGAGCAGGCCGAACGCGAGCACCGTGATGTCGATGTCGCCGTCGCCGAACGCCTTGTCCAGCACGGCGGCGTGCGAGTCGAAGTCCAGCGCGTCGAACTCCACGGTGGACACCGTGGCGCCCGCGGCGCGCAGGTCGTCGGCGGCCTTGTCGAGGCGCTCGGAGGGCCGCGCGGCGAGCACGACCCGCAGCGGGCGGCGCTTCGCGTACTTCGCGGCGACCGCCAGGCCGATCTCCGACGTGCCGCCCAACAGCAGCAGCGACTGGGGGTTCCCGACCGCGTCGATCACGACAACTCCAACCTTCTCGACATGTCCGAAGCGAACTTTCCTTCTGGGTCAACGGAAGCGCGGACCTTGCGCCACTCGTCGAGGCGCGGGTACCCGCGCGCGATGACCTCGGGCGTCGCGCGGGACTCCTTCGCCAGGTAGTGCCGTCCGCCCGCGGCGAGCACCAGCTCGTCCAGCTCCTCGCACAGCTCGTGCACGCCCGCGCCGACCGGCAGGTCGACGCACAACGTCCAGCCCTTCATGGGGAAGGACAGCGGCGCGCGGTTGCCGTCGCCGAAGCGCTTGAGCACGTTCAGCGCGGAGACCTTGCCGGTCTCGGTCATGCGCCGGACCGTGTGCCGGATGACGTCCTCGGCGCCGAACGGGACCACGTACTGGTACTGCAGGAAGCCGTGCGGCCCGTACCCGCGGTTCCACTCGCCGAACATGTCCAGCGGGTGCAGGAACTGCGTGATGTTCTGGACCGCGCCCATCTTCGTCGGCGACTTGCGGTACCAGAGCTCGCTGAACACCCGGCCGGTCACCTTGTTGAGCAGCCCGGGCGGGAACAGGTCGGGGACGACCAGCAGCTGCGGCGCCTCGAACCTGAGCGGGTGCCTGCGGCGTTTCGCCGGGAGGTCGTCGAGCGTGGCGTGGTTGGCGCGGGTGAGCAGGCCGCGGCCGAGGTGCGGCCCGGTGGTGACGGCGTCGAACCACGAGACGGACTCGACGTACTTCTCGTCGTCCACGCTCTGGCGCGCCATCAGCTCGTCGAGGCTGCCGAGCTGCTCGGTGTCGACGAGGAAGTACGCGGTCTCGACGTGGTTGAGGTGCAGGGTCGCCCTGAGGACGACACCGGTCAGCCCCATGCCGCCGACGGTGGCCCAGAAGAGGTCGTCGGCCGGGGTGAGGGTGGCGACCTCCCCGTCGGCGGTGAGCAGGTCGAGTTCGCTGATGTGGTCGCCGAAGCTGCCCTCGACGTGGTGCGCCTTGCCGTGGATGTCACTCCCGATCGCGCCGCCGACCGTGACCTGCCGGGTGCCAGGCAGCACCGGGAGCCACAGCCCGAACGGCAGCAGCGCACGCATCAGGGTGTCGAGCGAGACCCCGGCGTCGACGTCCACCGTGCCGGCTTCGGCATCGACCCGGTGGATGCGGTTCAACGCGGTCATGTCGATGACCGTGCCGCCCGCGTTCTGCGCCGGGTCGCCGTAGCTGCGGCCCAGCCCGCGGGCGATGACGCCGCGCGGACCGGCGTGTTTCACGGCCTCGGCGATGGCCCGGACGTCGGCGGTGTGGACCACCTGCGCGGTCGTGGGGGCGGTGCGGCCCCAGCCTGTGAGCTTTTGTGGCTTCACCGCACCGAGGGTAACCGGGTGCCCGGGGGCTCCTACACTGGCTCCGTGACTGCCGTGGACGCCCCGCCGCGACTGGTGAGCCAGCTCGCGCGGTTCGTGCTGATCGGCGGGTTCTGCGCGCTGGTCGACTTCGGGGTCTACCAGGGGTTGCTCGCCCTGGACCTGTGGGTCCACCTCGCCAAGGCGGTCAGCTTCGTTGCCGGGACCACCACCGCGTTCTTCCTGAACCGGCGGTTCACCTTCGCCGCCGGACGGGGCGGGGTCGGGCAGGTCGGCGGGTTCGCCCTGCTCTACACGGTGACGTTCTTCGTGAACGTCGGTGTCAACGCGTTGATGTTGCACCTGTTGCCGTCGTTCTCGTGGCGGATCACGGTCGCCTGGGTGGTGGCCCAGGGGGTTGCCACGGTGATCAACTTCGTGATGTTGCGGACCGTGGTGTTCCGGGTCCGCTGACGCTTCGGGGTCCTCGGTGCTGGTGGTGCCGTGAAAGGCGCCTTCACGGCACTCAACGCCCCAAACGCGCCTTTCACGGCACTGGTCACGCCGCGAACGCGCCTTTCACGGCAAAGTGCGCAGCCCGACCCCTGCTGCCGGGCTCAGGTCGCGAAACCGTGCTTCTTCGGGAGGTCGCTGCCGTAGACCCGCGTGAGTGGCGGCAGTTCGTCCAGGTGGGCCGTCACCACGTGGGCGAAGTTCACCACCACCGTCGAGCCGTCCGCCAGTTTCGGGCGGCCCACCTGACCGGCGCCCAGCAGGTCGGGCAGCCTCGGGTTCAGTTCGTTGGCGCCCTCCTCGGACAGGGCGAACACCAGTGGTTCGCCACCGCCCGAGAGGTGCAGTACCAGTGCGCGTTTCGAGTCAGCCATGCGTCAACATGAGCATCACCGCCGGTCAGCGGGCAACCTGGGTTCACCGACAGCAAATCCGCTAGAAGCGGAAGAAGCGTTCCTTGCGCCCCTGGCGAACCAGTTTGAGCCACTGGAAGAACGCCTTCGGGTCGCGCTTGGTGCCGATGAAGTACAGGCCGAACCGCACGAGCTCCAGCATGCCGATCTTGCGCAGGCCCGGCTGTGACAGCAGGTAGCCGCGGTTGCGGTACGTGTAGTACCGCTTGACCTCGTTCTCCGGGTCCTGTGCGTGCAGCCTGCCGCCGAGCATGGGCTTGAACTCGTCGGAACCGTCCGGGTGCAGGTACGCCACCTTCAGGCTCGTGCCGAACCGCAGTCCCGACCTCGTCAGGCGGCGGTGGATCTCCACCTCGTCGCCGCGGAAGAACAGGCGGTAGTCCGGGACGCCGATGACGTCCAGGGCGGACGCGCGGAACAGGGCGCCGTTGAACAGCGACGCGATGCCGGGCAGGAAGTCCGTGCCCAGCTCCGCGGCGCTCCGCTTCCACGTCAGGCCGCGGCGCAGGGGGAAGGCGAGGCGGTCCGGGGTCTCGATGTTCGACACCACCGGGCTGATCTCCGCCAGGTTCCGCTTCTCGGCCTCCGCGAGCAGCACTTCCAGCACGTTCTCGTCGGCCGGGCGGCCGTCGTCGTCGGCGCACCAGACCCACTCGGCACCCATGGACAGGGCGTGCAGCATGCCCAGCGCGAACCCGCCCGCGCCGCCGAGGTTCCGGTGCGACGCCAGGTAGGTCGACGGCACCGGGCAGCTCTCGACGATGTCCCGGACCGGGTCGTCCGGGCCGTTGTCGACCACCACGAGGTGGTCCGGGGGCCTGGTCTGCGCGCCGATCATCTTCAGGGAGTCGGCGAGCAGCTCCCGGCGGTGGCGGGTGACCACCACGGCCACCACCGCGTTCGCGGGCAACTGCTCATCGGCACCCATCAGGCCTCGCCGCTCTTTGTCGTCAGTGCCGGCTCGATGCCCAGGCGCTGGAGCGTCTCCGAGCTCATGTTCGCGAACGGGTCCTTGCCCTTGTACGCGGTGATGACCTCGCGCAGGGAGCCGTGCTGTTTCATGTGACCCTCGTCCATCCAGATGGCCGTGTTACACAGCTCGAACAATAGGTCGTCCTGGTGCGAGGCGAACACCAACATGCCGGAGCGCTTCACGAGATCCACCAGGCGGGTGCGTGCCTTCGCGAGGAACGCCGCGTCGACCGCGCCGATGCCCTCGTCCAGCAGCAGGATCTCCGGGTCGATCGACGTGACCACGCCCAGCGCGAGGCGGACGCGCATGCCCGTGGAGTACGTCCGCAGCGGCATCTGCAGGTAGTCGCCGAGCTCGGTGAACTCGGTGATGTCGTCGACCCGCTTCTCCATCTGCTTGCGGGTCATGCCGAGGAACAGGCCGCGGATCATGATGTTCTCGAGGCCGGAGATCTCCGGATCCATGCCGACGCCGAGGTCGAACACCGGCGCGACCTTGCCGACGATCCGCGACGAGCCCCTGGTCGGCTCGTAGATGCCCGCCAGCAGCCGCAGCAGCGTCGACTTGCCCGCGCCGTTGTGGCCGACGAGCCCCACGCGGTCGCCTTCCTTCAGCGACAGCGTGATGTCGTGCAGTGCCTCGATGATCGGCACCTTCTGCTCGGTGCCGATCTTGCCGCCGACCTTGCCGAGGACGGCCTTCTTCAGGGAGCGGGTCTTCGCGTCGAAGATCGGGAAGTCGACCGAGGCGTCCCAGACGTTGATGCTGACCATGCCGTTATCGCCTCACTCAGACCCAGTAGGAAACGCGCGAACGGTAGTTGCGCATGGCCACGAAGGCCAGGCCCCACCCCACAACGGTAAACCCGCCGACGACCGCCCAGTGGTGCCAACTCTGCTCGTTGCCGATCAGCGGCGCGCGCAGCAGCTGCACGTAGTGGTAGAGCGGGTTCAGCTCGGCGATCAGCACCTTCCAGTCGCTGTCACCCGAGCCGGGCAGGCGCTGCGTGAGGATGTCGGTGGTCCACACGATCGGCGTCATGAAGAACAGCAACGAGATCAGGCTGTTGATGACCTGGGGGATGTCGCGGTAGCGCGTGGAGATGATGCCGAAGAGGATCGCGACCCACCCGCCGTTGACCGCGAGCAGCACGAACGCGGGAATGGCGAGCAGGATGCCGAAACCGATGCCCGGCTGCGGGTTGCCGCCGTCGGTGATCGTGTAGTCCGACGTGGTCAGCGAGCCCCAGAAGATGACGAGGATGACCACGTACACGAGGAGGTTGTGGGCGAACATCAGCGTGAGCCGCCACACCGTGCGCAGTGCGTACACGGTCAGCGGCGCGGGAAGGTGCTTGATGAGACCTTCGTTGCGGATGAAGGTGTCCGTGCCCTCGGTGATGCACCCGTTGATGAAGTTCCACACGATGAAGCCGACCGTGATGTACGGCAGGAAGGTCGGGATCGTCGCCTGGAACAGCTGGGAGTAGAGCAGACCGAGCCCGATCGCGGTGATGGCCATCGACAGCGTGATCCACAGTGGTCCGATGACCGACCTGCGGTAGCGCTGTTTGATGTCCTGCCACCCGAGATGCCCCCACAGCTCACGCTGTTTGAAGCCCTCGACGATGTCCTCCCGCGCACGCGACCAGCTACGGGTCGAGGGGGGAGGTGGGGGTGCCTGCTCCTGCTCGGCAGCGCTCATTACTGACACGGCTGTCGAGACTACCGGCGGGCACTGCGCGTGCCGCAGGGGCCGCGCTTCGCACAGTGTTGTCACACCGAGACCCCGCGCGCGAAAGAAGATCGTTCGCGTCCTGGTAACTTCTGCGCTCATGGTCGACGTCGCCCCTGTGCAGAGCGTCATGCGCACGCTCATTGACGTCTATGCCGAACACCCGGAACCACGGACCGTCGCGGTCGTCGGCAACATGCCGCTGCCCGCGGACGAGGAGCGGGCCAAGGCCATCGACGCATGCGACCTGGTGTTCCGGGTCAACGGGTTCGTCACGGACGACCCTGGTGCCGCCCCGACTGTGGGCAGTCGCACACACGTGGTGGTGTTCAACCGTGCGCTGCGCGCCACCAAGTACGTGTTCGAGAACTACCGCAGGCGGCTGTACCTCATGGTCGAGCCGGGCCGTCTGCACTGGGAACCGGACAACCTGCCCGGCTGGTGGCCGGCGGACCTGGGGCTCGTGCCGGTCAACAACGCCGAGGTGACGCTGCCGCTGTCGGACGCGCTCGGCCTGCCGAGCCGCACCGAGGGCACGTGGTCGACGACCGGCACGATGGCCGCCTGGATCGCACGGACCTGCTATCCGGAGGCTGAACTCCTGCTGACCGGGTACTCGTTCATCGACGACCCGAACCAGACGCACTGGATGCACGCCGCCGGTGACTCCTGCATCGTCGGGCCCGAGCACCAGATCGCCGCCGAGGGGCGGCTGCTCGACTCGTGGACCAAGACCGGCCGCACCAGGCTGCTTCGCTGAGGGAAACACATTGCGCAACAACGGTTTTGAGGGTCTCCGCACGCTGTTCGGGGCCCGTCCGGTCGTGTCGGACCGGATCAAGCGGCTGATCGACTTCCGGATCAACGAGCGCATCCCGGCCGAGCGCCTCGAGGAGTACTACCGGACCGTAGACCGGCTCGCGCACGACCACACCGAGGTCGTGGAGGACATGCGCAGACGGATCAACGACCTCGAGCGCCGCTTCAACGAGGTCGACAAGATCCAGCGCTGGACGCACAACGAGCTCGAGCGCATCATCCCGCAGGTCGCGTCGCAGGAGTCCCAGCTCGAGTCGCTGCGCGAGAAGATCGCCGCGGTGCCGGTCGGCGACCAGCCGCAGATCGACGAGTCCCGCACGCTGATCGACGAGATCCGCCGGGAGCACAGCCAGATCCGGGTGCGCCTCACCGCGGTGGCCCAGTACGAGGACCGCCTCCGCAAGCTCGAAGATCGCGCGGAGTAGCCGTCAGGGCCCGGACATCACGTTCCGTTGCCATTCACAGTTTAACGTTCAAGTGGGAATTGTTGACTGGTTGTCTCCATCGGTCAACTCTGTTGCCTGTTACTCCATTCGTGGACCCTGATGAGTGGGCACAGGCGCGGAGGTCGGGGTCATGGTGGACGTCCAGTGGTGGTTATCTGCGTACGACAACCGGGTGCACGCGTTCGGCAACGAGGAAGCCGGCCGCGATTTCGGGGAAGCACTGTGTGAGCACTGCGTACCGAACAACAAGATCTCCTGCACCGACGACGGCGAACGATGTCTCGCGTGCTTGCTGATCTTCGGTGACCTGCTCGCGGACACCTTGGGAGAGGCCAACTGGCGCGCGTCCTAGGCCCGGTACGTTGGGCCCATGCGTGAAGTCAGGATCGGCAAGCACACGATCGGCGCGGACCACCGGCCGTTCGTCATCGCCGAGATGTCCGGGAACCACAACGGTGACCTGGACCGTGCGCTGGCGATCGTCGACGAGGTCGCCAGGTCCGGTGCGCAGGCGCTGAAGCTGCAGACCTACCGCGCCGACACGATCACCATCGACGTCGACGCGCCCGCCTTCCGCATCTCCGACGACCACTCGCTGTGGGGCGGGGAGAACCTCTACTCGCTGTACGAGAAGGCCCACACGCCGTGGGAGTGGCACGCGCCGATCTTCGAGCGCGCCGCCCAGCAGGGCCTCACCGTCTTCTCCAGCCCGTTCGACCCGACCGCCATCGACCTGCTCGAGTCGCTCGACGCGCCCGCCTACAAGATCGCCTCCGCCGAGATCGTGGACCTGCCGCTCGTCGAGCTGGCCGCCCGGACCGGGAAACCGCTGGTCATCTCCACCGGCATGGCGAACGTCGCCGAGATCCACGCCGCCGTCGAGACCGCCCGCCGCGCGGGCAACGACCAGCTGGTCGTCCTGGGCTGCACCGCGTCCTACCCGGCCGATCCGGCCGACAGCAACCTGCGGGGCATCCCGCTCATCCGCGACACGTTCGACGTGGTCCCGGGCCTGTCCGACCACACCATGGGCATCGGCGTGCCGGTCGCCGCGGTGGCGCTCGGGGCGTGCGTGATCGAGAAGCACGTGACGCTCAAGCGCGCCGACGGCGGCGTGGACAGCGAGTTCTCGCTGGAGCCCCTGGAGCTGGCCGCGCTGGTCACGGAGACCGAGCGGGCCTGGCAGGCACTCGGCACGACCCGCATCGGCCCGAAGGACAGCGAGCGCGAGGTCAGCAGGCTGCGGCGGTCGCTGTGGGTGGTCGAGGACGTCGCCGAGGGTGACGAGGTGACGGCCGCGAACGTCCGGTCGATCCGGCCGTCAGGTGGGCTCGCCCCCGCCGACCTGGGGACCGTGCTGGGCCGCCGGTTCCGCCAGGCCGCGCCGAAGGGGACCCCGCTCACCTGGGACCTGGTCTAGGCGTTCTCTTCCCGTGCTCTGGCCACCTGCCCCGTTGCGGACCGAACGGCTCGTGCTCCGCGAGTCGGAGGCCCGGGACCGTGCGGCGTTCATCGAGCTGTTCGCCTCGCCGGAGGTGCGCACCTACCTCGGTGGTCCTCGACCGCGTGCCGAGCTCGAACGCGCGGTGCCCGAGGTGCCCGGCCGGCGTCCCGGCGTTTTCGTCGCCGACCTCGACGGCGCGATGATCGGCATCATCACGCTCGACCGGCGCGCCGCGGAGCGTCCGGGCCACGTCCACCCGGACGCCGGGGAGACCGAGCTCGGCTACCTGTTCCTGCCGGAGGTGTGGGGACGCGGGTACGCCGCCGAGGCGTGCGCCGCGGCACTCGGGTGGTTCGCCTGCGAGCGTCCGGGCGAACCGGTGGTGCTCTGCACCCAGACCGCCAACGACCGCGCGGTGCGCCTCGCGGCGAAGCTGGGGTTCACCGAGGTGGAGCGGTTCGAGGAGTTCGGCGCCGAGCAGTGGTTCGGCGTGTGGTCCCCGGTCACGCCGTCCGATTGAGCCAGGTTATCCACAGGTTTGAATCCCGCAAGCGCTTGCTGACACACACGTTGTCCACAGGCCGGGATGTTGTCCACAGGGTTGTCCACAGGCCAGCTGTGCGAGCCGTTCGCGGGCGTAGTGCGGCTCGACCAGCCAGCCGTTGGCGGCTTCCCACGCGTTGACGGCGGCGTGGGCGGCCGGTGGGAGGTCCAGGCCCGGGATGTCCGCGAGGTCGAGCCACGGGTGGTCGACGCGGGCCTCGTCCCAGTCGAGGAAGCCGACGCGGTCGCCGTCGACGCGGATGTTCGCGGCGCACGGATCGCCGTGGACGACCGTCGACGGGCCGTCGAGGGCCCGCCACGCGGCTCGGCAGGTCTCGACGGCCTCGGGTGGCATCGCGGTCAGGTCGACGTCGCCGCCGCGGTCGGTGGTCAACAGGTCGCGGGTGCCGGGGAAGTCCGGGCGCGGCGGCCAGCCCGCGGTCAGCTCGTGGAGGCGCCGCAGCTCGGCCACCACCGGCGCCCAGTCGGTCGGCTCACGGCCGGGGAGCCAGCGCTGCACGACCACACCGTCCACCTGCGCCCGCCCGTCCGCACGCACCACCTCGGGCACGAGGAAACCGTGGCGCGACAGGTGGTCCAGCAGGTCCAGCTCCCAGTCGAGGGACGCGACGGATCGGCGGGATCGGCGTGCCACGAGGCCGCCTTCGAGACGGAACACCTCGTTGCGGTGCCCACCGAGCCGCTCCAGCACCGTGGGAGAGCCCCACGGGGCGAGGTCCAGGGTCATGTTCGCTCGCAACCCTTGCTCGGCATCACTGTTCGCTCCGCAAGCTCCGCTCGGCATCACTGTTCGCTCCGCAAGCTCCGCTCAGGAGAGAAGAACTTCCTCACCAGCTCGATCACCCGGTCCACGTAGTCGTCCGACAGGTCCGGGAACAGCGGCAGCGACAGCTCCTCCGCGTAGAACCGCTCCGCGTTCGGGCACATCCCGCGCTGGTAGCCGAGGTCGGCGAACACCGGGTGCCAGTACACCGGGATGTAGTTCACCTGCACCCCGATCCCACCCGCACGCAGGTGGTCGAACAGGTCGCGGCGGCGCCCGTCCAGCACCCGCAACGGGTACAGGTGCCACATCGGGTCCGCGCCCGGCAGCGTCACCGGCGTCCGAACGCCGTCCACATCGGACAGCCCGGCGGTGTAGCGGGCGTGGATCTCCGCGCGCCGCTCCTTGAACCACGCGAGCCGCCGCAGCTGGCTGGAACCCAAGGCGCACAACACGTCCGGCAGCCGGTAGTTCAGGCCGAACTCGTGCACCTCCTGGTGCCAGCCGCCCTCGTCCGGGTACCGCATCCGCGCCTTGTCGCGCACCAGCCCGTGGTTGCGGAACTGCGCCGCCCGCCGCGCGAGGTCCGGGTTCGGCGTCGCGACCGCGCCGCCCTCGGCGGTCGTCAGGTTCTTGGTGGGGAAGAAGGAGAACGTCGTCAGGTCCGCCAGAGCGCCGACCGGGCGGCGTTGCCACGTGCCGCCGATCGAGTGCGCCGCGTCCTCCAGGAGCAGCGCGCCGCCGTCGTGCGCGACCTTGAGCAGCTCGTCGACCTGCACCGGGTGCCCGGCGTAGTCGACCGAGGACACCACGCGTGTCTTCGCGGTCATCGCCGCCGCGGCGGCCTCCGGCAGGAGGTTCCCGGTCTCCGGCGACACGTCCGCGAACACGACCGTCGCGCCCTGCTGGATCGCGGTCGCGGCGGTCGCGACGAACGTCATCGGCGCGCACACGACCTCGTCGCCCTGGCCGATGCCCGCCGCCGCGTACGCGACGTGCAGAGCCGCGGTCCCCGAGGTCACCGACACCGTCGGCACGCCGCCGACCAGCGCGGACAGGTCCGCCTCGAACCGGCGCACGGCCGGTCCGGTGGTCAGCCAGTCACCGCGCAGGACCTCCGCGACCGCGGCGATGTCCTCCTCGACGATCGACTGCCGTCCATACGGGAGCACGTCCGCATCACTGGTCGCTGCGCTCCTCCGCTCAGACGCCGTCTTCCCTCCTACGCTGCTCGCTCGCCCGTGGCCGGGCTCCCTGCGCTGCTCGTCAGTCCAGACGACGCCCGCTCCGTCGCTCCGCTCCTCACCCATACTGCGCCACCAACGCCCGCAGGTCATCGTCCGAGAGCCACAGGTCGTTGGTGTCCGACCGGTACGCGAAGCCCTCCGGCACCGCCTGGCCCTCGGCGGGCGGCTCGTAACCCCAGCCCGCGATGTGCGGCATCACGACGTACCGGTCGTCGAGCAGGAGCGTCCTGCGCGAGTCGTCCGGGGCGATCATCTCCTCGTGGAGCTTCTCGCCAGGCCGGATGCCGACCTCCTTCATGGGGCTGTTCGGCGCGATCACGCGGGCCAGGTCCACCAGCCGCATGCTGGGGATCCTCGGCACGTACAGCTCGCCGCCGTGCATCGAGTCGAACGAGTTGACCACGAACTCCACGGCCTGCGGCAGCGTGATCCAGAAGCGGGTCATGCGCAGGTCGGTGATCGGCAGCGCCTCACCGCGGTCGGCCAGCGACTTGAAGAACGGGATGACCGACCCGCGTGAGCCCATCACGTTGCCGTACCTGACCACCGAGAACCGGGTCGGGTGACCCGCCGCGTAGTGGTTGCCGGAGATGAACAGCCGGTCCGCGCACAGCTTCGTCGCGCCGTACAGGTTGATGGGGCTGGACGCCTTGTCGGTCGACAGCGCCACGACCTTCTGGATGCCGCAGTCGATGGCCGCCTCGATCACGTTCTGCGACCCGGTGATGTTGGTCTGCACGAACTCGAACGGGTTGTACTCGGCCGTGTCGACCTGCTTGAGCGCGGCGGCGTGCACCACGTAGTCCACGTCGTGCATGGCGCGCTCGAGGCGCCTGCGGTCGCGGACGTCGCCGATGAACCAGCGCAGCCGGGGGTCGTCGCCGAACATCTGGCGGGCCTCGTACTGTTTCAGCTCGTCGCGGGACAGGATCACCAGACGCCGTGGGTCCAGGTGCTTCAGGGCGTAGTCGATGAACGCCTTGCCGAAGGACCCCGTCCCGCCCGTGAGCAGGATGCCAGCCCCTTCGAGCAGCGCCATGGTCTTACCTCCGCGGTCTGGGTCGTCACCGGTGCGCCATCATGGCACCCGTGCGAGTCAACGCGGTCATCCAGGCACGGTTGTCCTCCACCCGGCTGCCCGGCAAAGTGCTCCGGCCGCTGGGCGGCAGGAGCGTGCTGAGCTGGGTCATCCGCGCCGCCCAGGAGACGCACAACCTCGACACCGTGATCCTCGCGACGTCCGACGACCCCACGGACGACCCGGTGGCCGACGAGGCCGCCCGCTGCGGTGCCGTGGTCGTCCGTGGCCCGCTGGACGACGTGCTGGCCAGATACGTGAAGGCCGTCCGCGAGCACCCGTGCGACGCGGTGGTACGGCTCACGGCCGACTGCCCGCTGCACGACCCGGCGGTGATCGCGCAGGTCGTGGCCGTGTGGCGGGCCGACCCGACGCTGGACCACGTGTCGAACTTCGTCGTGCGCCGCCACCCGCGCGGCCTGGACACCGAGCTGGTACGGGTCGCGGTGCTGGAGGAACAGGCACGCATCGCGACCGGCGGCCACCGCGAGCACGTGACGTCGAACATCTACACGCAGCCCGACGTGTACCGGTGCGGCGGCGTGGTGCCCGGGGTGGACAACTCCGACCTGCGCGTCACGCTGGACACCGAGGAGGACGCGAAGCTCCTGGAAGGGGTCGTGGCGGAGCTCGGCGACGAGGTGCCGTCGTGGCAGGCGCTGGTCGCGCTGCTGCGGTCCCGGCCGGACCTGGTGGCGCTGAACGCGGACGTCGAGCAGAACACCACGCCCACGACATGACGAGGCTGCTGCTGCGCGCGGACGCCACCCCGTCGACGGGGGTCGGTCACCTGTCCCGCTGCGTGGCGCTGGCGACGGCGGCCCGGTCCCGCGGCTGGGACGTGGCGCTGTGCGGATCGTTCACCGCGGGCCGGTGGCTGCTCGGATCGCTCCCGGTCGTGGCTTCTCCCGAGCCCGCTGACGCGGTCGTGGTCGACCACTACGGCATCGGCGAGTTCAGTGCCGACGGTCTCGTGGTGTCCATGGAGGACGGCGGGTTCGGGCGGCGGCGCGCGGACATCGTGGTGGACGCGAACCTGTACGCGGCACCGCGCCCGGACGACGGGTCGCCGGTGGTGCTGAGGGGGCCCGCGTACGCGCCGCTGCGTGCGGAGATCCGGGCGGCACGGACAGCACGGACGGCACGGACGGCACAGCGCGCGGGTTCGGTGCCGCCGAAGGTCGTGGTCGTGATGGGTGGCGGCGCGGCCCCGTCGTCGGTGGCGGCGGCGCTGTCCGCGCTGCGTGACACGGGGGTGCCCGCTGAGGTGGTGGCGATCTCGGCCGCGCCGGTGCCGGGTTTCGAGGTCGTGCCGCCGACCCCCGAGCTGCCCGCGTTGTGCGCGTCGGCGGACCTGGTGGTGAGCGCGGCCGGCGTGACGTTGCTGGAGCTGTGCTGCATCGGGGTGCCGACCGCGCTGGTGCGGATCGCGGACAACCAGGCGGCCGGCTATCAGGCGGCGGTGGAGCAGGGCGTGGCGGCGGGCCTCGGCGCCGACCCGCGATCGCACGTGCCGGTGCTGCGGACGCTGCTGCGGGACGCCGCCGCGCGGAAAGCGCTGGGGGACAAGGCAAGGACGACTGTCGACGGCAGGGGAGCGGACCGCGTCCTCGACGCGATGGGCTTCGACCCGACAGTGCGTGCCGCCACCGGGGCGGACGCGGCGCTGCTGCTGTCGTGGCGGAACGACGAGGAGACCCGCCGCTGGTCACGCACCACGGACCCGGTCTCCCCGGCCGACCACGAGGCGTGGCTGTCCCGCGTGCTGACCGATGACGACCGATGGCTGCTGGTGGCGGAGCACGACGGCCGTCCGGTGGGGACGGTGCGTTTCGACCGCGCGGGCGGGGCGTGGGAGGTCAGCATCACGGTGGCGCCCGCAGCACGCGGCCGGAGGCTGGCGGTACCGATGCTGCTGGCGGCCGAACGGGCACTGGGCCCGGCGGTGATCCGCGCGAACGTGCACGGTGAGAACGCCGCGTCGCTGGCCCTGTTCCGCCGCGCGGGCTACCGGCCGGTGCCGTCCGTGTCGCGCTCGGAGTGGCACTGGCTGGAGAAATCTCCCTCTCAGGAGTGAGCGCGTTCGGCCGCAGGCGGGATCTGCCGCGGTGGTCCCCGGCGGGAAGCTCGACAGCATGGGGAACACGCTTCTGTCCGATGTCGAAAGCCGGCTGCGCGAGGTCCTGGACGGGCACGCGGGCGCCACCCACCTCATCGACGCGGGTGGCAAGCGGCTGCGCCCGATGCTCGTCATCCTGGGGGCCGAGTTCGGCCCGCGCCAGGACAAGGTGGTGGACGCCGCGGTGCTCACGGAGCTGGTCCACGTCGGCACGCTGCACCACGACGACGTGATGGACCAGGCCCCGGTCCGCCACGGGGTCCCGACGGCGAACGCGCTGTGGGGCAACAACCGGGCGATCCTGCTGGGTGACCTGATGCTGGCCAGGGCCGGGGAGCTGGGTGCGGAGCTTGGCCTGCCCGCGCTGCGCCTGCAGACCACCACACTGGCCAGGCTGGTCCGAGGCCAGCTGATGGAGACGGTCCGCCCGAAATCGGCCGACCCGATGGCGTTCTGCCTGGAGGTCATGGCCGACAAGTCGGCGTCCCTGATCGCGATGGCCGCGGAGCTGGGCGCCCTGGTGGCGGAGGCGCCCCCGTCGGTCTGCGGCGCGTTGCACATCTACGGCGAACACCTGGGCATCGCGTTCCAGCTGGTGGACGACGTACTGGACATCGTCGGTGGCGAGTCGGGGAAGACTCCCGGCACCGACCTGCGAGCGGGGGTGGTGACCGTGCCCGTGCTGCACGCGCTGGCCGCGGGCGATGCCGCGGCCGACCGGCTGCGCGTGCTGCTGGTCACGGGCACGGTCACCGACCCGGACCTGCACGCCGAAGCGCTCGGGCTGCTGCGGGACGGCCCCGGCCCGTCGCTGACTCGCGCCGACGCCGGCGACCACGCGGAGCTGGCGCGGGCGGCGCTGGCCGATCTGCCCCGGGGCGAGGCCCGCGAGGTGCTGGACTCCTTGTGCGACGCCGTGCTGGAGAGAGCGAAGTGAGTACCGGCTGACGCCTGTGGACAACGCACCGTCCACTCTGGTCCGCACCACGTCGGGTGCCGGTTGGCAAGTGGGGTGTGACGTGGTCCTCGACCAGGGCGTATGGCACGCGCCACGGTCGGCGGCCCGTGCGACCATGCCGCAATGCCAGCACGTTTCAAGGACCTGGTCATCGACGCGAACGACCACCACACGCTCGCCGACTGGTGGTGTGGCGCGATGGGGTACGTGCGCAAGGACGAGCACGAGCCGCCTGCCGACGGGTGGATGCGGCCGCACGACTGGCCGGTGCCGATCGTCGACCCGCACGGTGCCGGCCCGCTGTTCTGGATCGTGCCGGTGCCGGAGAAGAAGACGGGCAAGAACCGGTTGCACCTGGACGTGTTCGGGGACACCCAGGAACTCCTCGACGCGGGCGCGACCCTCCTGCGCCGCCGGGACGACGAGATCGAGTGGGACGTGCTCGCCGATCCCGAGGGCAACGAGTTCTGCGTGTTCACACCGCGTTGACCGCGCTCGACATCGTCATCGTCGTCGCGGCGGGGTTGTTCGCGGGCGGCATCAACTCCGTGGTCGGGTCCGGCACGCTCGTCACCTTTCCCGTGCTGCTGGCGCTCGGGTATCCGCCGGTGGTGGCGAACGTCTCCAACAGCCTCGGGCTCGTGCCGGGATCCATCGGCGGTGCCGTCGGCTACCGGCGGGAGCTGAAGGGGCAGGGCTCGCGGCTGCTGCGGTTCGGCGTCGTGACCGCGGTCGGGGCGGTCGGCGGGGCCCTGCTGCTGCTCGTCCTGCCGCCCGGCGCGTTCGAAGCCGTCGTGCCCGCGCTGATCGTCGTCGCGCTCGTACTCGTCCTGCTGCAGCCGCTCATCGCGAAGCGCCTCGCCCAGCGCGAGGGCGACCGGCATCCGCACGGGGGCATCCCGTTGCTGTTCGGGGTGTTCGGCTGCGCCGTGTACGGCGGCTACTTCGGCGCGGCGCAGGGCGTCATCCTGCTGGCGCTCATGGGCATCCTGGTGGACGATTCGCTGCAACGGCTCAACGGCGTCAAGAACGTGACCACCGCGATCGCGAACCTCGTGTCCGGGGTGGTGTTCGTGTTCGTGGCCGATGTGGACTGGGCGGTCGTGGGTCTGCTCGCGGGTGGCTCGACCATCGGTGGGCTGATCGGGGCACGGATCGGGCGCCGTCTTAGGCCGATCTGGTTACGGGCCGCCATAGTGGTGGTCGGCACGGTGGCGATCGTGCAGCTGCTCATCCGGTGATTACTCCATTCGGATGGGATTCGTTGACTGGTGTTCACCTCGACGTGATTGGGTATCGGAATGTCTCCAGCCACCCGCACAGAGCCTGTACAGCTGACTGACGGTCGTGCGCTGCGCATGACGTACGCGGAACCACACGGGGTCGTCAGAGGCGGAGTCGTCGTCCTGCACGAGGAACGCGGGATGACCGAGGCGATGCGGGACCTGATCACCGGGCTCGCCGCCGAGGGCTGGCTGACCGTCGCACCGCACATCTACGACGGCGACTCGACCGAAGTGGACGACCTCACGGCGCTGGACCGGATCAGCGAGCTGTCCGGTGAGTCCGTGCTCGCCGACACCGACATCGCGTTCGGCTGGCTCGCGCAGCACGGCATCGACGCGGACCGGATCGGTGTGGTCGGGTTCGAGCTGGGTGGTGCGGTGGCACTGGTGGTGGCCGCGAGCCGGGCGATCGGCGCGGCCGTGTCCGTCGGCGGTGGCGGGATCCTGAACCCGCTCTCGCCCGGCCTGCCCGCACTCGTGGACGCGGCGCCCACGCTGCGCTGCCCGTGGCTCGGCCTGTACGGGGACAAGGTCGCCGACGAGGTCGCGCTGCTGCGGGACGCGGCGAAGCGCTCGGAGACGGCCAACGACGTCGTGCTGTACCCGGCCGCCGACCACCGGTTCGACATCTACCCGGACACGGCCGTCGAAGCCTGGCAGCGGGTCCTGAACTGGTTCGACGCGCACTTGCGCTGACCGGACCATAATTCTCCGCGTGTCCGCGACCTCGTTGTCCCACCAGGAGTTCGACCTCCTGTGGGAGCACCTCGGCTTCACCGAACGGCCCTACCCGCTCGACGTGCGTTCCTTCGGGTACACCATGGACGAGCGGGCGGCACTGCGCGAGCAGGTGCGGCAGTCCTTGGCCCACAAGGGACTCCACGACGGCGCCGAGGTCGCGCCCGCGCTGGAGGAGCAGCTCGCGCTGCTCGGCAGGCACACGCGGAGTGTCGACGGGCGGTTGTCCGTCGGCGAGACACTGCGGGTGCTCGCGGCGAGCGACGGCCGCCGGGGCGTGCTCGCCGCGCAGTCCGACGACGAGGTCCGGCTCGCGTGGGTGCGGAACGCGCGGCTCGTGCCCGCGGTGATCGCGTTGCTGCCGGACCGGCGGCCAGGGCCGGGCGGGTCGGCGCGGCTGCCCAAGGAGGTCTTCGACGCGGCCGTCGACGAGTTCGCCGCGAGCGGGTACGTCGGGCTGGAACGCACGCTCACGAACGGCGGCGTGACCGGCCGCGACCTGCGCACGGTCACCACGTTGCTGGAGTCCGGCAGGCAGGGCGGCGGGCAGCTGGCCGCGAACAGCGTCGACCAGGTCGGCCGCCGCACCAGGACGTCCGTGCTGAACTGGTTCGACACCGAGCCCGGCCGCTACCTCGTGCACACCGAGGTGACCAGGGACCGGGTCGAATGGCTGACCATCACCCCCGCCGACACCGCGCGCGTCGAGCAGCGCCTGACGGAGATGGCGGCCTCGCTGAACCAGCCGTGAGCGGCCGCGCGACGCGTTACTGTGACACCTGGTTCTGATCCGTCAAAGGGGGTTCCCCATGTCCGAGCCCAGGGCCTTCCCCGGCGCGGCCTCGGGCGCGCTCGCGCCGGTCGCCACCAAGGTCGGCAAGGTCAAGGAGCAGGCGCTCGCCGGCTCGCTGACGATCGACCTCGAGGTCGCGAAGGTCATCCTCGTCCAGCTCGGCACGCTGCGGGCCCGCGCGGCCGAGCTGGTCCGGGACTGCGTGGACCTCGACACGCCGCTCCGGTTCGGCGACAACTGGGTCGGCCGGATCATGTCCGAGCGGCTGCGCATGGTCGCCGTGGACAGCGACGGCGGCGTCACGCACGTGCTGACCGCGTTCCACCAGGTCCTCGACGACCTGGAGGCGACGGTCCGGTTCGCGGCGGGCATGTACGAGACGAGCGACGAGAGTGCGGCGGACGACCTGCGGCGCGCGGTCGGGCAGTTCGGCGTGACGGTCGAGGAGGAAAGTTGAGCGAGGGCATCATGATCGGTGGCTGTTATCCGCCGAGCTGGCCGCGCCCGCCGAAGCCGCCGGTGGACGAGCCGGTGCCGGAGTCGCTCGACGAGACCGTCGAGTGGATGACCTGGTCGCACCCCGAGCTGTACCGGATGGTCCACGACGGCATCGACCTCACCGGCGCGATGTCGGTGTCCGCGACGTGGGCGCGGCTGGGTGACGAGCTGGCCGACATGGCCGACGAGCTGTCGAAGCTGCTGTTCACGACCTCGCAGGCGTGGGAGGGTGAGGCGGCGGAGCTCGCGAAGGAGAGCGTGTCGGCGCTGTCGGAGTGGTCGAGGGAGACCGCGATCCGCGCGACCGAGGTGTGCGCCTGCGTCACCGTCCAGGTCGACAACGTCGCCACCGCGCGCAACGACATGCCGCCCCCGCCGTACCCGGTGCTGCCGACGCCGACGCCCCTGCCCTCGCAGGTGACCGCGTTCACCAACGGTGGCTTCGACACCGCGACGCCGCTCGTGGTGGACCCGCTGGTCTACACGACACAGGAACGCGAGCTGCACGAGCAGGCCGCGCGGACCATGGAGCGGTTCCAGGCGAACTCGCGGGACGTGTACGCGACCGTGCCCCAGTTCGCGCCGCCGTCGCTGCGGAAGGTGCCGTACGGCCCGCCGACCGAGCCGCCGCAGCCACCTCCGCCACCCCAGCCACCGCAGCCACCAGTCCCGCCGCCAGTGCCGAGGGTGCCCGGCGGTGGCCCCGGCCCTGGCGCGGGCGGTGGTCCGGTTTCCGGTGGTGGTCCTGGCGCCGCTGGACCCGGCACGCCGGGTCGTGCCCCGGCCACCGCCCCGCTCGCCCCGGGCGGCGGTGCGGGAACGGGTGAACCAGCGGCCCGGCCCGCTGCCGCGTCGGCGGTGCCGGTCCGGCAGGGCGGCCAGGCGCCGGGCATGGCAGGCGGTATGCCGATGGGTGGTGGCGGCGGGAGCGGTCGCGGCGAGGACATCGAGCGCAGGAACAAGTACGTCGAGGAGGACCCCGACATCTGGGGCGCCAGCGACGAGCGGGTCATGCCGCCGGTGATCGGGGAGGTCAACCGCCGTGCGTGACCCTGGCTCCGGGTGGATCCAGCTGAGTGTGGTCGAGCTGTACCTGCTGTGGTCGGCGATGGGCCTCGGCCCGACGCCCGAGGTGCTGGACGTGCTGCACGTAGGCCGCACGAAGGCGCGGCGGGCGGAGCTGGCCGAGGAGTCGTCCCGCGACCTCGCGGCCCGTGACCTCGGCACGGTGGCGGCACCGGCCCGCGACCTGGCCGGGATGCTGCGGTCGCTCGGCAACCCGTCGGCGTCGCTGGACATGCGGGTGTACGGGACGGGTTCGCCGCTGTTCGCCTTCGCCGCGGTCGGTCCGTCCGGCGCCGCGATCGCGGCCCGCGTCGGCGACGAGGTCCGGTTGGGCGCGGTCCGCCCGACGGCACTCGCGTCGTCGCTGCTCGGCTCGCTCACCCACCTGCCCGCTGCCGCCGACCGGCCGGCCAACGTGAGCGCCGCCGACTACGACGCGGCGTGCGCGCAGGGTGCCGCGGAAGGCATTTCCGGGTTCACGAGGGTGCTGCACGCCGCGGGTGTCCGCGCGGAGGAGGTCAGCACGCTCACGCAGGCGCTGACGTCCCGCACGGGCGGTGGCCAGCTCGGCGCGACGGGCCGGGCCCGCGCGTACAGCCTGGTCAACTGGCTGGACACCCCGGACGGCCGGTACGCCCTGCGCCGCAACGGCTCGTGGATCACCCTCACCCCGGCCGACACGGCCCGCCTGACCACGATGGCCGAAGAGATGCTCACCGACGTCCGCTGACTGTGTCGCGCGTCACAATTTGCTGATGTCGAAGATCCGGGTGCGGCTCCGTCCCAGCGGCATGAACCGCGCGGGAACGCGCACACCTGACGAGGAGAGTCACCATGGCCAAGTACCTGCTGCTCAAGCACTACCGAGGCGCACCGGCCGCCGTCAACGACGTGCCGATGGCCGAGTGGACGCCGGAGGAGATCTCGGCCCACGTGAAGTACATGGACGACTTCGCGGCCCGGCTCGAGGAGACCGGCGAGTTCGTCGACTCGCAGGCGCTCTCGCCCGTGGGCACGTTCGTCCGGTACGACGGCGAGGGGCGCCCGCCGGTCACCGACGGCCCGTTCGCCGAGACCAAGGACCTCATCGCCGGCTGGATGGTGATCGACGTCGACACCTACGACCGCGCCATCGAGCTGGCGGGCGAGCTGTCCGCTGCCCCGGGCGCGGGCGGGAAGCCGATCCACGAGTGGCTGGAGCTGCGCCCGTTCTACGGCTCGGCGCCGACGATCACGGAGTGAGCATGGACGAGGCGCTGCTCAGGAGCCTCACCCCGAACGTCCTCGGCATCCTCGTCCGCCGCGGCGCCGACTTCGCGGCGGCCGAGGACGCCGTGCAGGAGGCGCTGATCGAGGCGCTGCGCGTCTGGCCTGCCGACCCGCCCCGGGACCCGAAGGGCTGGCTGGTCACCGTGTCCTGGCGGAAGTTCCTCGACGCGACCAGGGCGGACGCGGCCCGTCGCAGGCGGGAGGACGCGGGAGAACTCGTGGCCGAACCCGCGCCGGAGCCGGTGCCCGCGGTGGACGACACGCTCCAGCTCTACTTCCTGTGCGCACACCCGTCGCTGTCGCCGTCGGCCGCGGTCGCGCTCACGTTGCGGGCCGTCGGCGGGCTGACCACCCGCCAGATCGCGCAGGCCTACCTGGTGCCCGAGGCGACCATGGGGCAGCGCATCAGCCGGGCGAAGCGGACCGTCTCCGGCGTGCGGTTCGACCAGCCCGGCGACGTCGCCACCGTGCTGCGCGTCCTGTACCTCGTCTTCAACGAGGGCTACTCCGGCGACGTCGACCTGGCCGCCGAGGCCATCCGGCTCACCCGAGGGCTCGCGGCCGCGATCGACCACCCGGAGGTGGCCGGGTTGCTCGCGCTCATGCTGCTCCACCACGCCCGGCGGGCCGGCCGGACCACGCCGGACGGCGGTCTGGTGCCGCTCGCCGAGCAGGACCGCGGCCGGTGGGACACCGCGATGATCGCCGAGGGCGTCGGGATCCTGCAGGCGGCGCTGGCCCGCGACCGGCTGGGCGAGTTCCAGGCGCAGGCCGCCATCGCGGCCCTGCACGCGGACGCGCCCACCGCCGAGGAGACCGACTGGGTGCAGATCGTCGAGTGGTACGACGAGCTGGTGCGCCTGACCGACAGCCCGGTCGTCCTGCTCAACCGCGCGGTGGCGGTCGGCGAGGCCGACGGGCCGCGGGCCGGGCTGGCGGCGCTCGCGGCGCTGGACGACTCGCTGCCGCGCCACGCCGCGGTGGCGGCGTACCTGCACGAGCGCGACGGCGACCTGGCCGCGGCGGCCCGGCTGTACGTCGAGGCGGCCAGCAAGGCACCCAACCTGGCCGAATGCGAATACCTGACGCGCCAGGCGGCCCGGCTCAACAACCGCTGAGCCCTCAGCGGTTGGCGAGGCCGTCGATCCGCAGGGTCGCGGACGGATCCCGGTGGGTGCCGGTGCCGCCGACGTGCTTGTCGCTGATCTCCGTGCCGTTCTTCAGCACGTGGCACAGCGCCATCCCGTGGCCGCGGCCCAGGTCGTAGTCGGTCTTGAGCCATTCGAGGACGACGCCTGCCCTGGTGGTCGCGTCGTAGCCGCGCGCACCGGCCTCCGCCAGCAGCTCGGCCGGGGTCTTGCCGGTCTTCTTCTCGATGCCGTCTAGGTAGGCCTGGAAGGACATGTCGTCTCCGTCTGTCGTGGGGGCGGTGCCCACGCAGTCTATGACAACTTTTCCTGTCCGGACAACTTTTATTTTCGGAAGGTTCGTCGGTTCTGCTCGCGGGCGCTAGTCCGGCAGGAGTCCCGCGTCGTGGACCAGTATCGCGATCTGGACGCGGTTGTTGAGGTCCAGCTTCGTCAGGGCGCTCGACACGTGTGTCTTCACCGTCGGCACGGACAGGTGCAGCGCCGTCCCGATCTCGGCGTTCGACCGGCCCTTGCCGACCTCCACCGCCACCGCGCGCTCCCGGTCGTTGAGCACCGCGAGACGGGTCGCGGCACGGGTCCCCCGGGTCTCCGTCTCCGTCGCGGCGACCCTCGCGACCAGGCGTTTCATCACCACGGGCGACAGCACCGGTGTGCCTTCCGCGACCTGTCGCACGGCCGCCACGATCTGTGCGGGCGGCGTGTCCTTCAGCAAGAACCCGGCCGCCCCCGCTCGCAGTGCGCGCAGCACGTGCCGGTCGGCGTCGAACGTGGTCAGCACCAGTACCTCGGGTGCGTCCCGCCGCTTGCGGAGCGCCTCCGTCGCGGTGAGACCGTCGACCGTCGGCATGCGGATGTCCATCAGCACCACGTGCGGGCGGTGCCGGTCGACCAGCGCGAGCACCTCGGCGCCGTCCCCGGCCTCGGCGACCACGCGGATGTCCGGTGCGCCGCCGAGCATCATGGTCAGCCCGGTGCGCACGAGTGGGTCGTCGTCGACGATCAGCACGTCCACGGTCATGCCGGCCACGGTAGCCACGCCGACACGCGCCAGCCGCCGCCGGGTTCCGGTCCGGCGTCGACCCGGCCACCGGCCAGTGCCACGCGTTCGCGCAACCCCGCGAGTCCTTGTCCGCCACCGGGTTCGCCCGGCTCGCCCGCCGTGTTGACGATCTCGACGCGGAGCCCGTCCGCGTCCCGCACCGAGATGTCCACTGTGGAGCCCGCGGCGTGCTTGCGTGCGTTGGTCAGGCTTTCCTGCACGATCCGGTACACCGTGCGGCCGAGCGTGTCCGGCATCTCGGCCGTGATCTCGTTGCGCAGCACCACCGGCATGCCGGCGCGGGCGGACTCGGCGACCAGCGCGGGCACGTCCGCGAACGTCGGCTGCGGCAGCTCCTGCACGGGCGCGCGCAGCACCCCGATCACCTCACGCAGGTCCTGCAGCGCCTGGTGCGCGCTCTCGCGGATCACCCCCGCCGCCCGCGCGATGTCCGCCGCCGGTGCGTCCGGCCGGTACTCCAGCGCGCCCGCGTGCACGCTGAGCAGCGACAACCGGTGCCCGAGCACGTCGTGCATCTCGCGGGCGATCGCCTCGCGGGCCTGCAGCTGCGCGCGGTCAGCCCGCAGCCGCGCCTCCGTCTCGGCGCGCGCGGCCCGTTCCCGCAGCGACAGCACCAGCTCGCGCCGGTGCCGCACGACCAGCCCCCACCCGACGACCGCGCACTGCACCGCGAACCCGAACCCGAGCGAGAACGCGAGCGGCTCGTCCGGCGCGGGCCGCAGCAGCAGGAACACGCACGTCGAGGCCAGGCCCGCGGCGAACAGGACGGCGGTGACCCGCAGCGACCGGTGCACGGCCACCGTGAACAGCGCGACCATGGCCGCGCCCCCCACCAGTTCCGACACGCACGCCACGGCCATCAGCGCGGCCGCCACGCCGACCGGCCACCGCCGACGCAGCCACAGCAGCCCGGCGCCGGCGACCCCGACCAGCTGGTCGAGCGCGAACAGCCACTCCTGCCGGGGCGCCGAGCCCGTCTCGACGCGCATCGCGACGACCAGGAGCCCGTACAACACGGCGAACATGAACAGCCCGATGTCCACAGACCAGTCGCGCAGGCTGCGTCTCATCGCCCGAACGTACCGAGCCCGCGCGTTCCGGACGCCGATCCCAGACCAAGGTCGGGAAAGGTCGGTACTTTGGTCGGCCGGTCCGACCGGCGCGTGAGTCAGGCGCCGACGTACTCCGCGAGGTGCTCGCCGGTGAGGGTGGAGTGGTCGGCGACGAGGGCGCTGGGAGTGCCCTCGAAGACGACCAGTCCACCGTCGTGGCCCGCACCGGGTCCGAGGTCGATGATCCAGTCCGCGTGCGCCATGACCGCCTGGTGGTGCTCGATGACGATCACCGACTTGCCCGCGTCGACCAGCCGGTCGAGCAGGCCCAGCAGGTTCTCCACGTCCGCGAGGTGCAGGCCCGTGGTCGGCTCGTCGAGGATGTAGACGCCGCCGTCGCCGCCCATGTGGGTGGCGAGCTTGAGCCGCTGCCGCTCGCCGCCGGACAGCGTGGTCAGCGGCTGGCCGATGGTGAGGTAGCCGAGGCCGACGTCGGCCAGGCGATCGAGGATCTTGTGCGCGGCAGGCAGCTTGGCTTCGCCGTCGCCGAAGAACTCCTCGGCCTCGGTCACCGACATCGCGAGCACCTCGCTGATGTCCCGGCCACCGAACTTGTAGTCCAGCACGGACGCGTCGAAGCGCCTGCCCTCGCACACGTCACACGTGGTGGACATGCCGGCCATGATCCCGAGGTCGGTGTAGATGACCCCGGCGCCGTTGCAGCCCGGGCACGCGCCCTCGGAGTTCGCGCTGAACAGCGCCGGCTTCACGCCGTTGGCCTTGGCGAACGCCTTGCGGATCGGCTCCAGCAGACCGGTGTAGGTCGCGGGGTTGCTGCGCCGCGAGCCGCGGATCGGGGTCTGGTCGACCGCCACCACACCGTCCCGCTTGGCGACGGAACCGTGGATCAGCGAGCTCTTGCCCGACCCCGCGACGCCGGTGACGACCACCAGCACCCCGAGCGGGATGTCGACGTCCACGTCCCGCAGGTTGTTCGTGTCCGCGCCGCGGATCTCCAGCTGCCCGGACGGCTCACGCACGTCCTCCTTGAGCGACACGCGGTCGTCGAGGTGGCGGCCGGTGACGGTCTTGCTCTTCCGCAGCTCCTCGATGGTGCCCTCGAAGCACACCTGGCCACCCGCGCTGCCCGCGCCGGGACCGAGGTCGACGACGTGGTCGGCGATCGCGATCGCCTCCGGCTTGTGCTCGACCATCAGCACGGTGTTGCCCTTGTCCCGCAGGCGGAGCAGCAGGTTGTTCATGCGGGCGATGTCATGCGGGTGCAGGCCGATCGTCGGCTCGTCGAACACGTAGGTGACGTCGGTGAGCGACGACCCGAGGTGGCGGATCATCTTGGTGCGCTGCGCCTCGCCGCCGGACAGCGTGCCGGAGGGCCGTTCCAGCGACAGGTAGCCGAGGCCGATCTCCACGAACGAGTCCAGCGTGTGGCCGAGCGCGTCCAGCAGCGGCTTGACCGTCGGCTCGTCGAGGCCCTGCACCCACTCGGCCAGGTCGGAGATCTGCATCCGGCACGCGTCGGCGATGCTGATCCCGGCGATCTTCGACGACCGCGCGCCCTCGGTCAGCCGGGTGCCGTCGCAGTCCGGGCAGACCTGGAAGGTCACCACCCGCTCCACGAACGCGCGGATGTGCGGCTGCATCGCGTCGACGTCCTTGGACAGCATCGACTTCTGGATCGTCGGGACCAGACCCGAGTAGGTGAGGTTGATGCCCTCGACCTTGACCTTGGTCGGTTCCTTGTACAGCAGGTCGTGCAGCTGCTTCTTCGTGTACTTCTTGATCGGCTTGTCCGGGTCGAAGAAGCCGCAGCCGCGGAAGATCCGCCCGTACCAGCCGTCCATGCTGTAGCCGGGGATCGTGACGGCGCCCTCGTTGAGCGACTTGTTCTCGTCGTACAGCTGGGTCAGGTCGAAGTCGTTGACCTTGCCCCGGCCCTCGCAGCGCGGGCACATGCCGCCGGTGATGCTGAAGCTGCGGCGCTCCTTCACCTGCCGCCCGGCCTTCTCGATGGTGACCGCACCCGCGCCGCTGATCGACTCGACGTTGAACGAGAACGCCTGCGGCCCGCCGAGGTACGGCTTGCCGAGCCTGCTGAACAGGATCCGCAGCATCGCGTTGGCGTCGGTGGCCGTGCCGACCGTCGAGCGCGGGTCGGCGCCCATCCGCTGCTGGTCGACGATGATCGCGGTGGTCAGCCCGTCGAGCACGTCCACGTCCGGCCGCGCCAGCGTCGGCATGAACCCCTGGATGAACGTGCTGTAGGTCTCGTTGATCATCCGCTGCGACTCGGCGGCGATCGTGCTGAACACCAGCGAGCTCTTGCCGGAGCCGGAGACGCCGGTGAACACCGTCAGCCTGCGCTTCGGCAGCTCGATGCTGACGTCCTTGAGGTTGTTCTCACGTGCGCCGTGCACCCGGATCAGGTCGTGGCTGTCGGCGACGTGCGGCGCGGCGGGCTGCGCCTTCGACCTCGCGGGCTTGCTCATCGTGTCTCCATGCTGCTGTTCGGGCGGGCTCGGTTCGGGATGGACTCAGCGGGCTTCCGCGATGCGCAGCAGGTTGCCCGCGGGGTCGCGGAACGCGCAGTCGCGGACGCCCCAGGGCTGGGCGGTGGGCTCCTGGACGACCTCGGCGTCCCCGGCCGCCAGGCGCTCGAAGGTCGCGTCGAGGTCCTTGGTGGCGAGGTTGAGGCCGGCGAAGGTGCCCTTGGCCATCATCTCGGAGATGACCTTGCGCTCGTCGTCGGTGATGCCCGGGTCCGCGGCCGGGGGGTGCAGGACGATGGACGTGCCGGGCTGCCCGGGGGGACCGACGGTGATCCAGTGCAGCCCGTCGTACTCGACCTCCTGGCGGACCTCGAAGCCGAGCGTGTCGCGGTAGAAGGCGAGCGAGGCCGCCGCGTCGTTGTGGGGGAGGTAGACCTGCGCGATCGTGATGTCCATGGCGGTCACACTAGGTACGCGCCGTGGGCCGCGCTTCTCGATTCCTGATCGGTCTGGTGACCTTCTTCTCCACGCACGGCGCCATCCCCGGTTCCCCGGTCGCCGCCTGCTGGGTCCGGTAGGCGCTGGGCGGCATGCCCACCAGCTCGGCGAACCGGGTGCTGAAGGTGCCGAGCGACGAGCAGCCGACCGCGAAGCACACCTCGGTGACACTCATGTCGCCGCGGCGCAGCAGTGCCATGGCCCGCTCGATGCGGCGCGTCATCAGGTACGAGTACGGTGACTCTCCGTAGGCGACCCGGAACTCGCGGCTGAGGTGCCCGGCCGACATGTGCACAGCGCGCGCGAGCGCTTCCACGTTCAGCGGCTTCGCGTACTCCCGGTCGATCCGGTCACGCACCCGGCGCAACAGCGCGAGGTCGCGCAGTCGCTGCTGGGCCGCGTCGGGTCTGCTGCCGGTCACGTGCGTGATGGTGCCACAAGAACCGGTTTCCGGTGACGCGTACGGGGATCGAACCCGTGTCTCCGGCGTGAGAAGCCGGTGTCCATGCCGCTGGACCAACGCGCCGTCCACTTCCCCTGCGTCGGGTGCCCGCGAGTCGAACGCGGTGTCTCCTGAGCCCAGATCAGGTGGGTTGCCGTCTCCCTCGCACCCGCTTGCCGTTACTCCGCCACTCCCGCACCGCCGCCAGGTGCGCCGAACCCAGCCCCTGCCCGGTGCGCCGCGAACTCCTCCCCGCCCGCGTGCTCGTCGTGCTCGTCGTCGAACCACGCCAGCGGCCGCCCCGCCGTGTCCTTCGCGCCGCGTACGGGTGGAGCGGCCCGTCGACGTCGAGCAGCAGCAGACCGGTCATCACCTCCCTCCCTTCTCCCTGGCCAGAGCACCCTTGGCAGGACTTGAACCTGCGACCTCGCCGTTCGTAGCGGCGCGCTCTCTCCTGCTGAGCTACAAGGGTCCGCGTACCCCCAGCCGGACTCGAACCGGCGACCCGCGGCGTCGGAGGCCGCTGCTCTGTCCACTGAGCTACAGGGGTGTGTGAATTGGTGTTTTGAAAAGCCTCTGCGGGAGGGGTCGAACCCTCTTGCGCCACGGGTTTGGAATCCGCGCCGCAGCCGCAGTTCGCCGATTAGCGAAAATGGCATGGCAAACAAAAGAGCCGCCCGTTCCGGAATTCCGGTGGGCGGCTCCCTGACGTGCCTACGGGTAGGTCACGGTGGGGAGCCAGGAAGCCATTCGCGCAGCTCAAGCGGTCGCTCGCACGGCAGTGCGCGGCGGCTGGCGATCCGCTGCGGTCGGCGCTCGGTGCGAGTCATGGCTGCTCCTCCATTCGGTGTTAACACCATCGTGGCCCATTGCCTCCGAATCGTCAACGATTTATCGGGAAATGCCGGGACCACCTGATGATTGAGATGATTGACCCGTTCGTTACCCTGACTCACCGAGCGCACCGACCAACGGGACGGGTGATCATGCCGCGGCTGGTTTTCGAGGAGCCGAAGGGCGGTCCGGCGAACACGGAGTCCGCCGAGGACCGCCGGGACGCGAAGCGGGACAACGTCGTCGTGGTGCTCAAGGCCGCGACGTTCGCGCTCGTCATCGCCCTGGTCGGGGCCGGCATCCTCCTCGCGACCGCGGGCGGTGAGCCGGAGCAGGAGGCCACGGCGCCCTCGGTGCCCGAGATCGAGGCGAGCAACACGCCGACGACGTCCACGACGACCCCGCTCGCCGAGATCGTGGCCCCCGAGGTCCGCAGTCAGACCGCGGTGATCACCGCCACCGCCCCGCCGACGACCACCCAGCCGACGCCGCCGCCCGGCACCACGCGCCCGCCCGGCCGAGGTGACCGGTTCGCTGTCGTCGGCCAGCGCTGTGACACGCCAGGGACATACTCGTTCACGGAGCGTTACCAGCCGGTGGTCTGTGTCGAACGTCGCGACGACAAGCCCGTCTGGCGCCTGGTCTTCGAATAGGTTCAGACCAATCCGGTGCGTAGCCGACCGGGCGCGAACGGCCACTGTTTTCGTCCGCGTTGGTCCGTTCGGCCTAATTGATCTGTACGAAACGCACAATTGAGAGCGCTTACGTTGCTGGTTTTCCCGTTACAGGTTCGTCGGCAGTAAAAAGTCACAGAATCCCCTATTTGACTCGTTGACGCTGGGTGTTTACCGTTCCCCGCGGGGTCCGGGGGTGCGTGTTGCGGCGCCCGTTCGAGAACTTTGGGGAACGCCGGAAGGAAAGCGGACCGCGGTGAAGATGACGTCCATCCGGCGGAGCCGGGCCCTGTCCATCCGGGCGCGCGTGCTGACGTTGGCGCTGGTGCCGTGCATCGTATTCCTGCTCGCCGGTGTCGCGGGCGCGGGTTATTTGATCTTCGATGCGGTACAGACCAGGAATTACTTCCAGCTCGCGAGTGAGGCACAACAGCGGTCTCTCCCATTGATCGCCTCACTCCAGGAAGAACGCCGCCTCACCCTGCGTCGCCTCGCGAGTTTCGGCACGTTCCAGTCGGATCTGATCAAACAGCGCAACCGCACCGACTCGCTCGCGGGTCAGGCCACCGCGAGCCTCGGCGAGCTGTCGGAGGTCGCGCCGGACTCGGTGACCCGCGCGGTCCGCGAGTTCGGCGAGCTGATGGGCGAGCTGCCCGCGATGCGTGCGCGCGTCGACGGCGGCCAGGTGTCGATCTCCGAGTCGTTCTCCCTCTACAACGACATCATCGACAGGTTCGTCGACGGCACGAAGGGCCTCGCGCAGTTCGCGCCCGACGCCGAGATCGCCTACCTGCAGCTGGTCGTCGCGCCGCTGCTCACCAGCGCCGACCTCATGCAGCGCTCGGACGCCCTCGCCGCGGCGAACCTGGTCGGCGGTGGTCTGAACAACACCGACTTCTCCGTCTACCAGGGCCAGGTCAGCTCCTACCACCTGCAGCTCGAGTCGACCATCCCGCTCGCCGAGCCGGAGGTGCAGGCCCAGTACCGCAAGCTCACCGGTTCAGCGGAGTGGCTGCGGTTGATGTCGGTCGAGGAGGTGCTGCTCCGCGGCGACATCAACCTCCCGATCAGTGAGGACATGTGGCGGGCCGCGGCCGGCGACGTCGGCCAGCGGCTGATGACGATGCTGCAGACGCAGAGCCGCCACACCAACGACCTCGCGCTGTCGAAGGTCAACACCACGCTCGCCCAGTCGATCGTCGCCGGTGTGCTGGTGCTCGCGCTCGTGGCGCTGGTGTTCTTCTTCGCGCTGCGGCTGTCGCGGCGGCTCATCGAGCGGCTCGTCCGCCTGCGGTCGGAGACCCTGGACCTCGCCGAGAAGGGCCTGCCGGAGCTGGTCGAGAAGGTCCGGGCGGGCAACGACGTGAGCGTCGACGACGAGGTCCGGCTGCGGGACTACGGCGCGGACGAGATCGGCGAGGTCGCGGACGCGTTCAACAAGGCGCAGCAGACCGCCGTCGCCGCCGCCGTGCAGGAGGCGAAGACCCGCGAGGGCACCAACAAGGTGTTCCTCAACATCGCGCACCGCAGCCAGGTCATCGTGCACCGCCAGCTGAAGACGCTGGACGAGGCCGAGCGCAAGCAGGAGGACCCCGAGCAGCTGGAGCTGCTGTTCCAGCTCGACCACCTGACCACCCGCCAGCGCCGCAACGCCGAGAACCTGATCATCCTCGGCGGCGGGCAGCCGGGCCGCCGCTGGCGCAACCCGGTCAGCCTCGCCGAGATCGTGCGTGGCGCGGCCGCCGAGACCGAGGACTTCGCGCGGGTCAAGACGGCCAAGCTGCCGTCGCTCTCGGTGATCGGCCCGGTCGTCGGCGACCTCGTCCACCTGCTCGCGGAGCTGATCGACAACGCCACCACGTTCTCCCCGCCCGCAGCGCGGGTGGACGTGCGCGGCAACGTCGTCGGCCGCGGTGTGGTCCTCGAGATCGAGGACCAGGGACTCGGTATCGAACCGGCTCGCGCCGACGATCTCAACGACATGCTCACCAACCCGCCCGACTTCGGGATCATGGCGCTCTCCAGCGAGCCGCGCCTCGGGTTGTTCGTCGTCGCGCGCCTCGCGGCGCGCCACGGCATCTCGGTCACGCTGCGTGAGTCGGCGTACGGCGGCACCAGGGCCATCGTGCTGGTCCGCAACGAGCTGCTCGGCCCGGACTCGGCCGTCCCGCAGGACAAGGCCGACGAGCAGGACCAGAAGGCGGACCGGCCGATCGACCCGAAGACCGAGACGCTGCGCCCGGTCGAGCTGCCGGTCGCGAACGGCGACTCGCCGGCTCCGGGCTCGACCGTGCGCCTGACCATCCCGGGCGCGGTCAGCCTGCCGGACCTGCCGAACCTGCCGCCGCTGCCGATGGTGGAGCCGCGGCCGGGGGAGGACCTGTTCCGCCCGCAGAAGCCGGTCGGCGCCGAGCACGAGCCGACCCAGCCACAGCGCCAGCAGCGCGCGCCGCGGCACCTCGAACCCGAGACCAGCGAGCCGCTGCCCAAGCGGGACGCCGGCGACCGGCCGCCACTGCCGAAGCGCGGGGCCCGCGCCGACCACGAGCCGAGCCAGGCGTTGCAGCGCGAACCGCGCCACGCCGAACGGAACGGCGAGCCGCGGCCAGAACCGCCGAAGCCCGTCGAGCTGCGCAAGGTCGCGCCGGAGATCAACCAGCCGGCCCCCACGGACGGCGACACCCGCGCCCAGGCCAACCCGCAACCACAGACCGCGGGCATGGCACCGGGCAGACCGCCGCTGCCGCAGCGCCGCCGCCAGCAGAACCTGGCCCCGCAGCTGCGTGAAGACACGCCGCCTGCCTGGCCTGCGCAGCAGGAGCCCGAGGCGGAGCACAATCGGGAGGAGACCCCGGACCAGGCACGCAGCAGGTTGTCCGCTTTCCAGGCGGGGACCCGGCGCGGCCGGGACGAGCCGGTGCCCGGGGAGATGTTGAACGGGAACGACAGTGTGGGGAGCACGCGAAATGGCCAACACCGCAGTGAATGAGCTCGACTGGTTGCTCGATGAACTGGTCAAGCGGGTGGCGGGCGTGGATCGTGCCGTCGTGCTCTCGGCGGACGGCCTGCTGATCGGCCGGTCCGCCAACCTGTCGACCGGTGACGCGGAGCACCTGTCCGCGGTCGCGTCGGCGTTCCAGAGCCTCGCGCGTGGCACCGGCAGGCACTTCGGTGGCGGTCAGGTGCGGCAGACGCTGGTCGAGATGGACCACGCGTTCCTGTTCGTCACCGCGGCAGGCCACGGCGCCTGCCTCGCGCTGCTCGCGGCCGAGAACGCGGACGTGGGCATGATCGCCTACGAGATGAACATGATGGTCAAGCGCGTCGGCGCGGTGCTCACCGCGAAGCCGCGGGAGTTCTTGGAGCGACCGGTGCCATGACAGCAACCGACGAGGAGTGGTTCGACGAGGCCGCCGGGCCGCTGGTCCGGCCGTACGCGATGACCGGCGGGCGCACCCGCTCGGACACGCTCGGTCTCGACCTGATCACGCTCGTCGTCGCGATGCAGTCCGTCACCGACGTCGATGTCGAGCCGGAGTACGCGGGCATCCTTTCCGCCTGCCAGCACCCGACCTCGGTGGTCGAGGTGGCGGCGAAGGTGGACCTGCCACTGCAGGTGGTGAAGGTCCTCCTGTCCGACCTGATCAGCCAGCGCCTCATCATCTTCCGCTCGCCCGCCGCCCCGGGGGCCGAGCCACCAAGCCAACACGTTCTCCAGGCGGTCCTCGATGGCATACGCAAACTCTGACGACCGGTCGGCGAGAGCCACCAAGATCGTGATCGCCGGCGGCTTCGGCGTCGGCAAGACGACGATGGTCGGCTCGGTCAGCGAGATCGCCCCGCTCCGCACCGAGGAACTGATCACCGAGGCGTCCGAGGGTGTCGACGACCTGTCCGGGGTGGAACAGAAGCGCACGACGACGGTCGCACTGGACTTCGGCCGCATCACCATCAGCCCCGAGCTGATCCTTTACCTGTTCGGCACCCCCGGGCAGGACCGCTTCTGGTTCATGTGGGACGAACTGGCGAGAGGCGCGATCGGCGCGGTCGTGCTGGCCGACACGCGCAGGCTGGACAGCTGCTTCGCGGCCGTGGACTTCTTCGAACGCCGCAACCTGCCGTTCGTGGTGGGCGTGAACTGCTTCGACAACTCCTACCGCTACGGCACGGAAGAGGTCCGCGGCGCCCTGGACCTGGACGACCACGTGCCGGTCCTGCTGTGCGACGCCCGCGAACGCGAGTCCACGAAGCAGGTGCTGATCGCGCTGCTGCAGCACGCGATGGCGGAAGCCCGCCTGGCAGGCACCGCCAGCTGACGGCTGATGCCCTGAAAGACGCCTCCGGACGCGCAACGCCCCGAGAGCGTCGTTCAGGGCATCGTCAGCGACCGCGGGTCTCGCGCACAAGCCGTCAGCTGAGACCCGCGGTGCCGCGAGCCTCAGTTGCCGAAACGCTCCCTGGCGTTGTCCATGGCGTCGGAAGCCTTGCCGCGAAGGTCGTCACCCCGGCCGGACAGGCCCTCGTCCTGCTGGTCGCCCTGGTTCTGCTCGCCCTGGTTCTGGTCGTCCTGCTGGCCGAACTTCTCCTTCGCCTGACCCATGAAGTCCTGAGCCTTGTCCTTGGCCTCGTCGAACCCACTCATGCCGAACTCCTTCCGTGCGCGGAACGATCTCAGCGCCAGGGCTGCCCAGCCTTCTACCTGCGCAAACGTCCGCTCACCCGATCGTGTGCGGCCGCCACGACATGACACGCGCCGTACCCCTCCGCGCGCGAAACGACCCGGCCGCCAGCGATCCGGACGGCCACTTCCGTGGCATCGCTCACCGCGGGTAGACCGGCCGCGGCGGCCAGCGAACCCGTCCCGTCGCACACGACGCGCAGCCGCGGCCACGCGTACTCCGGGAACGCGTGCCGCAGGCATCCCGTCAGCTCCGCCACCGCCAGTCGCGCCAGCGGGATCAGCTCCCGCGGCGACCCCGACACGAGTACCGCCGTCACCGTCGCGTCCGGCGCCGCGCGCACCGCGTGTTCCACCGCCGACGCACGGCCGAGCCCCAGCACGGCCACGATGCCGTCGGCTTCCAGCGACACCGGAGCACCGCGCACCGAGTCCCACGCGTCAGGCGGCTGCCACGGCACGTCCACCGCCTGTGCGTGCGTCGTGAACGGCAGCTCCAGCCACTCGTCGTCCACGTCCAGGTACGCGAGCTGCGCGCACGCGTTCACCACGTTGAACGGCTCCACGAACCCCGGCGCCGCGGCCGCCAGCTGGCTCGCGCCGTGCAGCGCCGTCAGCACCGTCTCCGCGACGCGCACCAGCCGCCCGTCCGGCCGCAGCCGCTCCAGCGCCAGCCCCAGCAGCACCGCGTCCAGCGCCAGCAGCTGCGCGTACGGCCGCCGCGTCGCCTCGTCGGCCATGACCTCCGGCAGTACGTCCATGCCCAGCCGCGCGGACTCGTCGGTCATCGGCAACCGCGACAGCCATGCCCGCGCCAGCGCCGCCAGCGCGTCACCCGTCGTCCGGCCTGGCTCGACGTCGGGCGCAGGCGCGCGCTCCGCCAGGTCCGCCAGCACCGCGAAGTACAGCGCTCGCTTGCCGGGGAAGTTCGAGTAGACGGCCCCGCGCGTCAGTTCGGCCCGCTCGGCGATCACGTCGATCTTGGTGTCCCGGTACCCGCGCTCGGCGAACTCGTCGCGCGCGGCGGCCAGCACCCGGGTGCGGTTGCGCTCCTGCGCCTCCGCTCTGGTGAGGCGGCTCATGGTTGACAAGATATCGTCACCATTCAGATGATGAGATCATATGATCTGAACATATGGAGTGAACATGTACGAGGTGGACCTCACCGATCCCGCTGTCATCGCCGACCCGTTCACCGCCTACAGCCGCGCCCGTGACGCGGGCCCGGTGGTGCGGCTGAGCATCCCCGGCATGCCGATGTGGGCCCTGACCAGGCACGACGACGCGCGCGCCTTCCTCACCGACCCGCGGTTCGCGATCCGTGCCGCCAGCTTCGCCGGCATCCCGGGCGTGCCGGACGAGTACCAGCCCTACCTGCGGACCATGTCCGAGATGGACGGCCCGGACCACCTGCGGTTGCGCAGGCTCGCCGCGCCCGCGTTCACCGCGCGCCGCGCGCAGGACTTCCGCGCGTCGATCGAACCCGTCGTCGACAAGCTCCTCGCGGGCCTGCCACCGGAGCCGGACCTGCTCCGCGACGTCGCCAAGCCGCTGCCGATGCTCGTCATCTGCGAGCTGGTCGGCATTCCGGAAGCGGACCGCGGCGACTGGGTCGAGTGGGGCGCGATCATCGCCTCCGGCGACGTCCGCAGGCTCGGCGAGGCGATCCCCGGCATCGTCGAGGGCGCGAAGTCGGTGGTCGCCGCGCGTCCGGACACCGGTCTGCTCGCGGACCTGATCCGCGCGGAGGACCGCATGACCGACACCGAACTGGTGACGCTCGTGTGGCACATCGTGCTCGCGGGCCAGACCCCGGCGAACCTGATCGCGAACGCCGTGGCCGAGCTGTGGACCCGGCCGGCGGACCTGGCGGAGCTGCGTGCGGACCGGTCGCTGCTGCCGGGCGCGGTCGACGAGCTGATGCGCTGGTGCGGCCCGCAGCTGCTCACCGTGCCGCGTTTCGCGGCCGAGGACGTCGACCTGCACGGCGTCGTGGTCGAGGCCGGGGAGCCGGTGACGGTCGCGATCGCCGCCACCAACCGCGACCCGGAGGTCTTCGCCGACCCGGACCGCTTCGACGTCCGCCGCGGCGCCGCGACCCAGCTCGGCTTCGGCCACGGCCCGCATTTCTGCCTCGGCGCGGCACACGCACGCGTGCAGACCGAGGTCGCGCTCGCCGCGCTGCTCGGCCGCGACCTCGTGCTGGCGGGCGAACCGGTGCGGGCACCGGACCCGGGCACGTGGCGGCTGACCGAGCTGGCGGTGCGGCTCGGCGTGTGAGCGGGGGTGTTTGCGGGTAAGTCCGGCTTCTGACCAACAGGGAGGTTCGAGTCCATGATCCTGCGCCGGATCGCACGCCCGATGCTCGCGGCCGTCTTCGTGTCCGGCGGCATCGAGACGCTGCGCAACCCAGCATCCCGCGTCGAGGCCGCCGATCCGCTCGTGAGCAAGGCGGCCGACCAGGTGATCGACAAAGTCCCGGAGCAGGTGCTCGACAAGGTCCCGGACAAGGTCGTCGACAAGGTGCCGACCGACACCGAGTCCCTGGTCAAGATCAACGCCGCCGCCCAGATCGGTGCCGGGATCGCGCTCGCCCTCGGCAAGTTCCCCCGGTTCTCCGCGCTCGTGCTGGCCGGGAGCGTCCTGCCGACGACACTCGCCGGCCACCGCTTCTGGGAGAAGGAAGACCCGAAGGAGCGCGCCCAGCAGCAGGTCCACTTCTTCAAGAACGTGGGCCTGCTGGGCGGTCTCCTCCTCGCGGCGGCCGACACACACGGCAAGCCGTCGGCCGCGTGGCGGGCCAAGCACGCCGCCCGCAGCGCCGCGGACTCGGTCCGCGACACCGCCGGCTCGGTACTGCCTTAGGTGCGTTGGCCGGGTCGTCTGGTGGTGCCGTGAAAGGCGCTTTCACGGCACACACCGGGCTCTAGGCGCGTGGCGGGGCAGGTAGCTGCCAGCGGCGCGTGATCACCAGCACGCGCAGCACGGTCCCGACCGCGGCCCCGCAGATCGCGGCCGGGACCGGTGGCAGTCTCAGCTCGGTCGCCACGACGAACACCGTCGCGGACAG
This sequence comes from Actinophytocola algeriensis, assembly GCF_014203735.1. Classification (GTDB taxonomy): domain Bacteria; phylum Actinomycetota; class Actinomycetes; order Mycobacteriales; family Pseudonocardiaceae; genus Actinophytocola; species Actinophytocola algeriensis. Next base: position 704,389 of record NZ_JACHJQ010000003.1, read on the forward strand.
CATCGCCACGCTGATGTAGATGTCCCTGCGCACCAGCACCGCGAGTTCACCGGCGAGCACGTCCCGCAGGATCCCGCCGCAGGTGGCGGTCAGGATGCCCATCACCACCGCCACCGGCGCGGACACGCCTGCCTCCCCGGCGATCAGCGCGCCGACGACCGCGAACGAGCTGATCCCCAGGGCGTCGAGGAAGAGCAGCGTCTGCCGCCGCCTCGGCCCGGCGCCGACGAACCACACGAGCGTCGCCGCGCCGACGCAGACGTACAGGTAACCGGGGTCGTGCAGCCAGAACACGGTCCGGTCGAGCGCCAGGTCGCGGAGCGTGCCGCCGCCGATCCCCGCGACCGTGCCGAGCATCGCAGCCGACACGAGGTCGAGCCGCCGATCACGCGCGGCCACCGTGCTGACCATGGCAAACGTCGCGACACCCACGTAGTCGAGAACGGCGGTCAGCACCACGGGGTGAGTCTCACATGGACCGTGCCCGCCGGTACAACGGAGCCCTGACGCCGGGCGAACCGCTGCCGCACGCCGCCCGCGTGGCGGTCACAGGAGTCCGCGCACCGGTTACGTTCTCGGGCGGGTGTGCCGGACCTGTCAGGACGGCGTCATGATCCAGTGTGGATGGAAGGAGGCCGGGCGGTGACGGACAGGACTCTCGCCGGGCTCGTGTCGGAGGAGGCCGCGGCGGCCTACGACCGCCTGCACGACGCCGTGCACCTGCCGGTCGGTGTCGGTCCGGACAAGTTCGACCTGGCCGAGGAGCCCGCGCGGGAACTGCTGGACGCGGGCGTCATCACGTTCGCGGGCCACGGCGACGGCAGGCTGGTTCGCGCCGTGCACCCGTCGATCGCGCTGCGCAGGCTGCTCGATCGCCAGCACCGGCACCTCGCGGCGCTGCAGACGGACCTGGCGGGGACGTGGCAGCGGTTCGCGGCGCTGGTGTCCCCGGTCAGCGGCCTGACCGACGGTGACCTGCAAGCCTCGGACGTCCGGGCGGTCCGGGACCGCGCGGAGATGGCCCGGCTGGCGGCGGGTCTGTACCGGTCGCCGCGCAGGTTGCTGCGGGCCACGTTCACAGCGCGCTCCGGCGACGAACCGACGACGGAGGGCCTGCTGCTGCCCCCGCCGGACTCGATCGCGGCGGGTGTGGAGTTCCGGATGCTGTACGACGCGCCGCACGCGTCGGACACCTGGGGGTCCTACAGCATCGAGCAGTCGGTGCGGGCGGGTGAGCAGGCGCGGGTTCGGCAGACGGTGCCGCTGAAGATGATGCACGTGGACGACACGGTCGCGCTGGTGACCATCGACCACACCGGTGCGCAGGGGGCGCTGCACATCGAGTCGCCCGCGCTGCTGAAGCTGTTGGCGGAGTGGTTCGACGCGATGTGGACCGCGCCGGACACCACGCCGATCGGTGGCAAGGTGCCGGACGAGCTGACGCCCGCTCGGCACAAGGTGCTGACGCTGCTGGCATCCGGGCTGACGGACGAGTCGATCGCGAACCACACGGGCACCGCGGTGCGGACGGTGCGGCGGCATGTGAGTGCGCTGCTGGAGATTCTGAACGTGGACAGCCGGTTCGCGGCGGGGGTGGCGGCGGTGCGGAGGGGCTGGCTCTGACAGCCACCCGCGCCCACCCAGAACCGAAACCGGCCGGAACGCAACCCCCACCCTGTCCCGGGGGCGTCCCGCCTTGCCAGTCTACCAGTTCGGGCCGGGAAAAGCGAGCGCCTGTGCCCAGCTGTGGATAACCGGGTCGGTTGTGGACAACTTCGGGCCTGGCCGAAAGGGGACATTGACCTGAAGAGCACTCGTGGTGACGGCCGCGCAACCCGATGCTTGCTCCGAGCATGTGGAGGGAGCAAGCCATGGGGTTGCGCGGCGTCACCGATTCCGGGTGAGTGCGGGGGCTGCTACTGGTCGCGCCGCCTGCGGCGGGTGAACAGGAGCAGCCCCAGACCCAGCGCGAGCACCACCACGCCCGCGATGATCATCTCGGTCACCGCGGTCACGCCTGTCCATGCCAGGCCACCGCTGGCCTGGGGCACCGGCGCGGGGGTCGGCGCCGGTGACGGCACCGACACCGTCGTGGTCACCGACACCGGGTCTGCCGTCACCGACGAGCCCGACGGGGTGCGGCCCGTCGCCGTCGCGGTGGCCGTCACCGTGCCCGTCGCCTCGTAGGTCGCCTGGCACGTCATCCGGGCGCCCGGGGCCAGCTCCGCCGGTGCGCACGTCAGCCGCGCCGGGGACAGCGCCGGCCGGACGTCGGTCAGCGTCACGTTGCCGCTGTTCGTCGCCGTCACCGTGTACGTCAGCGTCGAACTTGTCACCGCGACCGTGTTCGTCACCGTCAGGCCTGGCTCCTGCGACAGCTCCGTCATCGCCGAGCCGGCGTCCGACCGCACCTCGTCGCCCCACGGGGTCGTGCCCGTCGCGGCGGCCACCGTCATCACGAAACCGCGGTCCAGGTCTGCCTGCGTGACTGCCTGCGTGCCGGCGCAGTCCAGGGACTCGCCAGGGGCCAGTACCGCCGCCGCGCAGTCCACTGTGGTCACATCGTGCAGTGTCACCGTGCCCGTGTTCGTCGCCACGACCGTGTACGTCACGGCCTTGCCGTCGGTCTCCGCGCGCGTCGTCACCGTCAGCTCCGGCAGGCTGCTCACCGCGGTCGACGCCGTCACCGGGGCGGACGCCACGGCGCCGGACGGTGCCGTGCCCTGTGCCGTCACGGAAAGCGCCACCGGCGCATTCCCGTCGACCTCTGCCTGCGTCACGACATGAGCGGACGTGCACGACGTCGACCCGCCCGCTGCGAGCGAAGCCGAGACGCAGGAGAAGCCCGCCACGCCGACGTCCGACAGCGTCACCGTGCCGTCGTTGGTCAGCTCGATCGTGTACCGCAGCTCGTCGCCCGTGTCCGTGAGCCCGTTCTCGTTGCTGTCCACCACGACCGTGGTCACCGCCGGGGAAAGCGTTGCCACGACGGGAACTTCGGTGGTGGCCGCGACCGGGGCCGCCGTCACCGGGCCGACCACCGACGTGCCCGTCGCCGACGCGGTGTGGGTCACCGTGCCGAGGTCGGCGTCCGCCCGGGTCAGCGTGTACGTACCGGAGCAGGTCTGGACCTCGTCCGGGGCAAGGGTTTCCGGTGCGCACGACAGGAACGGCAGTGCCGTGACCACATCGGACACGTTCACGGTCCCCGTGTTGGTCGCGCCGATCGTGTAGTGCACGACGTCGCCGCTGTCCACGCGGCCGTCCCCGTCGGCGTCCTCGACCGAGGTGACGGTGTTGGTCACCGCCAGCGCGGCCACCTGCGTCATCGGCGTGGCCGCGTGGGCCGTCGGGGCAGCCACCGGCTTGCCGTCCGGAGTGGACGCCGACGCGTCCGCGGCCGCCGCCACCGTGCCGGTTTCCATGTCCTCGGCCGTGATCACGTGCGTCGACGTGCACGACACCGACTCGCCGATGATCAACGCGGGTGCCGTGCAGCCACCGGTCATGGCCACCGCGTGCAGCACCGCACCACCGGTGTTCATCGCGGTCGCCGTGTACCGGACCACGTCGCCGCGGTCCGTGCGGCCGTCGGCGTCGGTGTCGGTGACCGCCGCGTCGAGCGTGAGCGTCATGCCCGGCACCGGGTTGAGCTTCGTCGTGCGGGACGCCGTCGCGGTCAGCGCCGTGCCGCCCGCGGAGGTCGCCATCGCCACCGACGTGATCGTGAACCCGCGCGCGGTCACATCAGCCGCCGTCAGCGTGTGTGCCGCGGTGCACGTGAGCGCGGAGCCGGGCGCGAGCGTGCGAGACGACTCGCAGGTCAGCGGCAGCGCCACCGACCCGAGCTGTGCGGAGACCGCGATCCCGCCGACCGCGACACCGCCGTCGTTGCGGACGGTCACCGCGTAGTCGACCCGGTCGCCGATGTCCTGGCGCCCGTTGCCGTTGGCGTCGATGACGTCCGAACCGGTGTTGGTCGCGGTCAGCAGCTCGGGGCTGATCACGACCTGCCCGGCACCACCCGTCCCGAACGAGACGGACGACGCCAGCGGACCGGCACACGAACTGCCGCCGCCACCACCGGCACCCGCCTGGTTCACGCCACCCTGACCGCTGCCGCCGCCGCGGCAGCCACCGCCACCGCCGCCACCACCCGCGCCGGTGCGGCCGCGGCCCGGCCGTCCGTTGTCGCCGAGCCCGGTCGCCCGGACCCCGCCACGCCCGGCGTTCGCCGGCCGCGGACCCGGGCCCGCGGCACCGTCAGTTCCCGCCTGGCTACCGGAACCGCCTGTGCCGCCGGTGTTTCCCGCGCAGTCGCCGCCCGCGCCGCCGCCACCACCCGCCTCGGCGATCACCTGGTCGAAGTCACCGGTCAGTACCGCGCTGCTGCCGCCACCAGGCGAGCCGTCCGCGCAGGTGCCGTCCTTGGACACACCGCCGCCACCACCCCAGTGGTAGCCGGCGCCGCCCGCGCAACCGGTGATGACGCCGAGCACCTGGCCCGGTTCCACCTCGACGGTCGCCTCGACGACGCCGCCCGAGCCGCCGCCTTCCGCGCGGACCCGCACGCTCGTCACCCCGGCCGGGACCACGTAGTCGAGTGCCGCGCCGTCCGCGCAGCCGAAGATCTGCGGCGATGCCGCTGCTGTCGCCGGGGTCGCGGCGCCGACGGTGACCACACCGGTGGCGAGCAGCGCCACCAGGGCAGCAGAAATCCTGCGAATCATCAACACACCCAATACGGAACTCGAGACCGCTGGTTCCGAGTGTTCGACCCCCGACAGTCAGTGACGACGGTGGCCAGCGGTGTGCTGTGCAACGTGGAAGATCTTGTCATGTCCGTCAATTTCCGAACCGTGTCTTGACACGGACCTCCGCTTCCGATTGTGTGCTCAGGCCAGGTAGGGACGTAACGCAAATCACCCACGCCGAAAGTCAGGCGGATCACGATGGGCAGCGGGGCCCTGGAGTCGCGTACGCGCGCCTCCACGAATTGGCGCATCGACAACTGGAGTCTGCGAACGAAAGTGGCGGCGGTGCTGCTGCTGCCCGCGATCATCGCGCTCGTACTCGGTGCGGTCCGCGTCCAGTCGAAACTGGACGAAGCCAACCGGCTGAGCACGATCCGCGACCAGATGGCCGTGCTGGGCCAGTCACTGACGCTCGCCGATCTCGTCGTCGACGAGATGGTCACCGCGGTGGTCAACGACCGGGCCGACCGGCCGCGGCTGAGATCGGAGCGGGCCGCCGTCGACCGGCAGGTCGTCACCGTGCGGGACGCCGTGGACTTCGCGCACCTGCCTGCCGAGGTCGACCGGACGCTGTCCGACGCGCTCGGCAGGCTCGCCGCGGTGCGCGTGCAGACCAGCAACGACGTCGGCGACCCGGTCACGGACCTCGCCGCGTACCAGGAGGTCGTCAACGGCCTCACCGAGCTGGTGCCCGGCGTGGTCGAGGTCGCGCAGAGCGGTGACCTCGACGACCTGTCCACTTCGGTCAGATCGCTGCTCCTGCTCCGTTCTTCGCTCTCCGCCGAGGAAGCGCTGATCCGGCACGCGACCGCGCCCGGCAACCGAGCCATCGCGTCGGCCGCGCAGCAGTCGGCCGCCGAGGAGCGGGTGCTCGGCGAACAGCTGCAGCTCGACCTCCCGGAGCAGGCCGCGATCGATTTCGCCGCGGCCACCGACTCGTCCTCCGCGCGGCGTGCCGCGCTGCAGCAGGCCGTGGTCGACCCGCGGTCCGTCGACCTGCGGGCGCTGCTGCCGAACCTGCAGGCCGCGACCGAACGGGTCCGCGAGCTGTCGCAGGACCTCGTCACCTCGCTCGCCGACACGGTCGCCGCCCGCACCAACGACGCCAGGTCGGCCGCGTTGCGCGACGCGGCCATCGTGATCGCCGCGCTGCTGACCGCGCTCGCCGTGGCACTGGTCGTCGCGCGGTCGCTGCTGTCGCCGGTGCGCAAGCTGCGGGAGGCCGCTCTGCACGCCGCCCGCGAACAGCTGCCGAGGACCGTCGAGCGGGTGCGTGCCGGTGAACAGGTCGACTGGACGTCCGTGCAGGCCGTGCCCGTCCGCGGCACGGAGGAGATCGGCCAGCTCGCGCGTGCGTTCGACGACATGCACGAACAGGCCGTCCGCCTCGCCGGTGAACAGGCCGAGCTGCGCAGGCAGGTCAGCGAGATGTTCATGACGCTGTCGCGCCGCAGCCAGACGCTCGTCGAGTCGCAGCTCGAGGTGATCGAGGGTCTCGAAGCCGAGGAACAGGACCCGCGCAGGCTCGCCGGGCTGTTCCGGCTCGACCACCTCGCGACCCGCCTGCGCCGCAACGGCGAGAACCTCCAGGTCCTCGCGGGCGGCGTACCCGCGCGGCGCGACACGTCACCGGTGACCGTCGTGGAACTGTTGCGGGCGGCCACCTCCGAGATCGACGACTACAGCCGCATCACGCTCGCGCACGCGCCGACCGGTTCGGTCCGCGCGAGCGCCGCCGCCGACGTCGTGCACATCCTCTCGGAGCTGCTGGAGAACGCGACCCGCTACTCGCCGCCGGACCGCAAGGTCGTGCTGTCCGCCGACCGCGGCGCCGACGGCGGGCTGCTGTTCGAGGTCGTCGACGCCGGACTCGGCATGGCGCCGGACGACATGGCGGCCGCGAACTCCCGGCTCGCGTCGAGCGACGCGGTCGACCCCGAGACCACCCGCCGCATGGGCCTGTACGTGGTGAGCCGCCTCGCGTCCCGGCACGGCGTGACCGTCCGGTTGCGACCGACGTTCGAACGCGCGTCCCGGGCGGGCATCACTGCGAGCATCCACGTGCCCGGCACGCTGGTGATCGCGGGCACCACCCCGGAGAGCATGGTCGCCACCACGCTGACCGCCGCCGTGCCCGCCCGCAAGGAGCTCGCCGCCGCGTCGTCCTGGTCCCCGGCACCCGCACTCGCACTCGCCGGGCCCGCGCAGGCCTCCGCCGAGTCCAGCTGGTTCACGGAGGAGAAGGTGCCCGAGGAGGCCGACCGGAGTCAGTGGCTCACCCCGACCGTGCCGGTCGACCAGCCCCAGCAGCCCGCGCTGCCCGCCACGACGGCCAACGGCCTCCCGGTCCGCACGCCCGGTGCGCGCGCCCTGCCCACCGAACGGCAGCAGACGGAGTCGCACACCGGCTTCCGGGACCCGGAGTCGATCCGGAACAACCTTTCCCGGCACTACGACGGTGTGCTGGCCGCGCGCCGCGCCCGCGAGGAACCGGGATCAGCGGGATGAACAACGAGGGGAAAGCACACGAGATGACGGATGCGACGACGGCCACCGAGCCGTCGCTGGGCTGGCTGGTTTCCGCGTTCACACAAGAGGTTCCTGGTGTCGCGCACGCGGTGCTGGTGTCCGCGGACGGTCTGCTGGTCGCGGCGAGCGACGGGCTGCCCCGCGACATGGCGGACCAGATGTCGGCGCTGTCCGCGGGGCTCACGAGCCTGACGGTCGGCGCGGCGCAGCTGTTCACGGCGGGCCGGGTCGTGCAGTCGGTGATCGAGATGGAGGGCGGGTTCCTGCTGCTGATGAGCGTCGGCGACGGCTCGCACCTCGCGGTGATCGCCGCGGCGGGCTGCGACATCGGGCTCGTCGGGTACGAGATGACGCTGCTGGTCGACCGGGTCGGCCGCATGGTCGACACCCCTGTCCGCGGAGCTTCGGAGCAGGGCTGAGGCGGACGTGGTTGACGTCAACGACCAGGCCGACCGAGCCGGGCCGCCACCGGCGCTGGCCCGCCCGTACTCGTGGACCGAGGGGCGCACGCAACCCTCGGTCGACATCGCGGTCGAGGCGCGGGTGGTGACCACACCGGCCGGTCGCGACCTGCCGCCGAGGCTGACGAGCGCGGCGTGGACGATCACGCAGCTGTGCCTGCAGCCGCGGTCGGTCGCCGAGCTCGGTGCGTACCTCGCGGTGCCGCTCGGGGTGGTGCGGGTACTGGTCGCCGACCTCGTCGCCGAGGGTCTGGTGCACGTCGAGGCCACTCTTGCCCACGACGCGGACGACGCGGAGCGGCGCGAGCTGATCGAGAGGGTCCTGAGTGGACTACGGGCGAAGTAAGCGCATCACGTCGGCCAAGATCGTGGTGGCAGGCGGGTTCGGGGTCGGGAAGACCACGTTCGTCGGCGCCATGTCGGAGATCACCCCGCTGCGCACCGAGGCGCTGATGACCAGCGCGAGCGTCGGCGTCGACGAGCTGTCGGCCGTGCCGGACAAGCTCGCGACCACGGTCGCCATGGACTTCGGCAGGCTCACGCTCACGGGCGACCTCGTGCTGTACGTGTTCGGCACGCCCGGCCAGCGGCGGTTCTGGTTCATGTGGGACGACATCGCGCGCGGCGCGATCGCCGCGGTGGTGCTGATCGACACGCGCCGGCTCGCGGACGGCTTCTCGTCGATCGACTACTTCGAGTCCCGCCGCGTGCCGTTCCTGGTGGCGGTCAACGAGTTCGAAGGAGCCCGCCGCTTCACCGCCGACGAGGTCCGCGAGGCGCTCCAGATCGCCCCGGATGTCCGGATCATCACCTGCGACGCCCGCTCGGCCGAGTCGACGAAGGGTGTCCTCATCGCCGCGAGCGAGCACGCCCTGTCCACTGTGGATGCACGGCTCCCCGCCCGCCGGTACTGAGAGGTCTGTCGATGGTCAACCACTTCGAGATGGGTGTCTGGCTGCTGTTCCTGGCCTACGTCACGTCCTTCGCCGGCGCGGCCATCGGCCTGACGTGCACGCTGCAGTCCCGGCACGCGGCGACGAACACCGTGCGGATGGCGTGGCTCGTGCTGGCGTCGCTGTCCATCGGTGGCGTCGGCATCTGGCTGATGCACTTCATCGCGATGCTCGGCTTCGGCACCCCCGGCTCGCCGATCCGCTTCGACGTGGCCAAGACGCTGCTGTCGGCGGTGCTCGCGGTCGGTGCGGTGTTCTGCGGGCTGGTGGTGCTGGGCCAGCGGTTCGTGCCGTGGCGGCTCGCGGTCGCCGGGCTGGTCACCGGTCTCGCGGTGATCCTCATGCACTACACCGGCATGTGGGCGATCAGCGTGAAGGGGACGACGAGCTACCACGCCGGGCTGGTCGTGCTGTCCGTGGTGATCGCGGTGCTGGCCGCGACGGCCGCGCTGTGGTGCGCGGTGACCGTCGACCGGCTGCCGATGCGCCTGCTCGCCGGTGGGGTGCTGGGCCTCGCGTCGACCGGCATGCACTACGTCGGGATGGCGGCGGTCTCGGTGCGGCTCGACCCGGCGGCTCCGGACCCAGAAGGTGTCGAGGTGTTCAGCTTCCTGTTCCCGGTGTTCGTGCTCGCGGCCGCGGCTCTGGCGCTCCCGATTGTGGCGATTCTCACCACGAACCACGACGATGACGACAATTCCCCGGAAGTCGCGCGATCGGGTGTAACCCTTGCGCCCCAACAGCGATAGAGAGGCGAAGAGGTAGGCCACTCGAGGGGGAGCACGTGTCGATGGGGCGATGGCTGGGCGCGGTGTTGTCGGTGACGGTGGCGTCGGCGGCGTCGGCGGGGTTACTGGCCGTCGCACCGGCCGCGAGTGCCGACGAGGCCGACTATCCGGTGGTCGGCGGCGTGGTCCGCGACAATGTGGACAACACGCACGGCCGGTCGGCGGCTGAGGAGTTCGACGGGCGGCCGCAGGCGCGGATCGCGGCGGACTACGTGCGCGGCATCGACGTGTCGAGGTGGCAGCACGACACCCCGATCGACTGGTCGCAGGTCGCGGGCAGCGGGGTCCGGTTCGTCGGCGTCAAGGCGACCGAGGGCAACTACGACCAGCAGGAGTTCTACGCGTCCGACATGAGCGGTGCGCAGGGGGCGGGCATGTACTCGTTCCCGTACCACTTCGCGACGCCCAACGACTCCGGCGCCACCGAGCAGGCGAACTACTTCCTCGACTACGCGAACTTCACGCCGAACGGCAAGACGCTCCGCCCCGCGATCGACATCGAGACCAACCCGTACGACACCGCGAACCGCTGCTACGACAAGACCCCCGCGCAGCTCGTGAGCTGGGTCCGCGAGTTCGTCGACGTGGTGAAGCGCCGCACGGGTGTCGACCCGATCGTCTACACGGCCCCGGCGTTCTGGCAGGAGTGCATGGGCAACAGTTCGGCGTTCGCGTCGTACCCCCTGTGGGTGGCGTCGTGGTCGTCGAACCCGACGACCCCGACCCTGCCAGCCGGCTGGTCGAACTGGGAGCTGTGGCAGTACAGCGCCACCACCACGGTCCCCGGCATCACCGGTCCCGTCGACGGCAACTACGTCCGCGGCGGCGAGGAAGCCCTGGCCGCGCTGGCGACGAAGGCGTCCGACCCCTCCGGGTACACCGCGATCGCCCCGACCCGAGTCCTCGACACCCGCGGCTCGGGTCCGCTGGGCGCACGCGGCTCGGTCACGGTCGACCTGTCGTCCCGCCTCCCCGCGACCGCGACCGCGGCGGTCCTGAACGTCACCGGCATCGCGACGGCCAACACGTTCGTGACGGTGTGGCCGACCGGCGCCACGCGCCCGAACGCGTCGAACCTGAACCTGGTCGCGGGTGACATCCGCCCGAACCTGGTGACCGTGCAGCTCAACGCCGACCGCAAGGTCCAGGTGTACAACAACTCCGGCAGCACGCACGTGCTCGCCGACCTGGCGGGCTGGTACGCGACCGACGCGCCCGGCCTGAACACGGCGCTGGCACCGCAACGCGTGCTGGACACGAGGTCCACGGCCGCGGTCGGCCCGGGCGGCAAGGTCACGCTGAACCTGTCGTCGCGGGTGCCCGCATCGGCGACCGCGGTGACCCTGAACCTGACGGGTGTCGGCGCGACGCTGTCGACGTTCGTGACCGCGTGGCCCACCGGTGTCGCCCGCCCCAACGCGTCGAACCTCAACCTGGCTTCGGCGAGCCCGACGTCGAACCTGGTCACGGTCCAGCTGGGCACGAACCGTTCGGTGGACCTGTACAACAACTCCGGCCAGGTGCACCTGCTGGCCGACCTGGCGGGTTACTACGGCCCGGACAGCGGAGCCAAGTTCATCGCCCTGTCCCCGATGCGAGTCCTGGACACCCGCACCGCGACGACGAACTGGACCCCGGTGAGCGGCGGCGGCACAGCGGTGCCCCTGACCATGTCGGGCCCGATCCCAGCCGGGGCGACGGCCGCGGTGATGAACCTGACGGGCGTGTCGCCTTCGGTGGCCACGTTTGTGAGCGCCTACCCGAAGACCAGCGCCACCCCGGCCCGCCCGACCACGTCCAACCTGAACCTGACCGCGGGCCAGATCCTGCCCAACCTGTCGTCGGTCGCCCTCGGCCCGAACCGGGACGTGTGGCTGTTCAACAACGCGGGCACCATCAACCTGATCGCCGACCTGGCGGGCTACTTCGCACCTGACGCAGAATGACGGAGTGACGGACGAGGGCGGCGAGTCGGTGTGCTGGCTCGCCCGCGTGTGCCCGGAATGCGGCGCCCTCGCTGACGAGGACCCGCCCACGACGTGCCCGCGCTGCGGCGAGCCCATGCCGGTGCCGGAGGACTGACGCCCGGCCGCGATGATGGCGGCGAGTATCGCTGCTGACCTACACAGCACTAGTCCCAGCGGGCGCCGTACGTCAGGCCGCGTGTCAGGTCGGCGAACGTCAGGCGGATCTCGCCCGCCCGGTCGACCTGGACGGCCGTCGCGCCGCCGGGCAGGCGGGACACCCGGCGGGGCAGGCGGTCGCGGTCGAAGCGGACGCGCAGCTCCAGGAAGTCGCACTGCCTGCCGGGCACGTGCACCAGCTGCCGGGGCAGCACCGCCAACCGGGTCCGCAGCGCGAACTCGTGTGTGTCACCGGGCCCGAGTGGCGCGGGCAGCGTCAGCACCCCCGACCGCAGCGTGCCGCCGTACGCCACCTCGCTGCCCGGCGGCACCGGCAGCTCCAGCTCCGTCACGTCCTGTCCCGCCACCACGCGGTGGTGTTCGAGCACCTCCGGCGCGGCGCGGTCGAGCATGGCGAGCACGCGGGTCTCCTCGGTGTGCCAGCCGGCACCCGGTGGCGTGCCGGCGCGCTGCGGTGTGCAGGCGAGCTGCGCCAGCTGGTGGATGCCCTCGTCGATGCGGCGGCGCGCGGTGCGTGGTTCGCGGTGGATGCGGTCCGCCACCCACGCGACGCGGTCCTGGTACAGCGGGTGCCGGGCGGCGGGGAGCACGCCGAACGCGGCCAGCACGGCCACGCGCAGGTCGTCCGGCAGGCCGGTGGCCAGGCGGGTGACGCGGCGCGCGACCCGGTAGCGGATCTCGCCGGGCCCGTCCTCGTCGGTCACGCCGCACAGGTCGCGCAGTGTGCCGCCGACGCGGTCGGCGACGTTGCCCGCGAACAGGCCGCGACCCTTGCGCAGCGCCTTGAGGTCACCGACCAGCTCGGCTTGCGTGGCCATCGTCTCTTCCTCCCGCATCGGTGCTCAGTTCGGCGCGGCCAGCCGTTCCACGTGCGATGTCGTGTCCGCCGGGGCGGGTGGGGTGACGTCCGGGGCGTCGCCGAGCCCGACGTACACACCGAGCGCGATGCCCAGCACGAAGCACAGTGCGACCAGCCGCACCATGCCAGAGAGCGAGACGAGGATGCTCATCGTTTCCTCCGCGAATTCGTTGGCACACCAAGGATGCGTCGCGGGGGACACCACCGGATACCCGTTTCCCGGTGCCACGTCGAGAGGAAACGGGAAACAGCGCGGTGCGGCCACCCCGAGCACGCCGCATCGCACTGCCCACTCACGACAGAGCAGCCAGCCAGCACTCCGCCGCGGGTCTCCTGCCCGGTTCCGCCGCGCGGGCCGCCAGGAGCGACAGCGCGGGCCCGAGCCGCCCGCGCAGCAACGGTTTCCCGCGCACCTCCTCCGGCGTCACCCGGTGGTTGCCGAGCAGGATCCGCAACGTCAGCAGCGCGAGCTTGTACCGGTCGGTGTCGAGCGTGAGCTCCCTGGGGCCCGCCGGATCCGCCCACCCGGCCGTGTCCGCCGGCCGCACCGCGGGTGGCCGCCCGGCGACCCGGAACCCGTCGCAGTCGATGGCGAACACCCCGGGACCGCCGGACAGCGTCCACAGCAGGTTCCGCATGGACACGTCCCCGAGCACGACGTCGTGGTGGTGCAGCTCCCGGAACAGCTCCAGGTACCCGGCCGCCAGCCCACGCCGCTCGTCCTCGGTCGGCAGCGCCAGCTCCGCCCACATCGCCCGCCGGGGATACAGCAGGAACTGCAGCTCAAGGAGCCGTGGCCGCCCCGCGATCGTCGTCGTGAACCGGTCGGGGGCCGCCGGCATCAGCAGCCCGACACACCGGCCCCGGTGGAACACGCGGCCCGACGGCCACGCCGTCCGCGTCGCGACCGTCTCGCGCGCGGGCAGGTCGATCAGCCGCGCCAGCTCGCCCGCCAGCACGGCCACCTCGCGGTGGTAGAGCTTCAGCAGGGTCCCCGCCGGCCGCGCCAGCCGGAACACCGTGCCCTGGCCGCCTTCCGCGACCGTTGCCGCCGCTGCCAGATCGGTGAGCTGTGCGTCCCCTAACGGGCCCACACCGCCACCGCCGTCCGGTCGTCGTCGAACGCCCGGAGGTCGAACTGCAGCTGGTGGACGAACGCGACCGGGCCGGGGACCTCCGCCCACGCGCTCGCCAGGTACGTGCCGACGGCCGAATCCCGCACGGCTGTGCCGAGTCCGGCCGACGCCACCACCAGCACCTCACCCGGTCGCAGCACTCCGCGCACCCCGTCGGCAGAGCCGCGCGGCGACGGCAGGAGGTCGGACTCCGCACCGCGTTTCCCGAACAGCGGCAGGAACGCCCCGTCGTTCAGCACCATCGCGGGACTGTCGCCGATCCGCATCGCCCGGTACCGGTGGCCCTGCCCGGTCCAGCCCAGCTCCACGGCCGCGACCGTCAGCGTCGTCCTCCTGCACTCGGGGTTCGGCCCGGCCTCCCGCACCGCGCGGTCCGCCTTCCGCAGCGCGGTGATCATGTCGACCACGTCGAGGTCCGCGCCCGGGAGTGCGTACGCCAGGTAGCCGATCGCGTGGCGGACCGCGAGCTGCGCGCCCCGGTGCGCGTGGGAGGAAGCCCCGAAACCGTCCGCGACGGCCGTGAGCACGTACCGGCCGCCGAGGTCGGTCACGCCCATCGCGTCCTGCCGCACCTCGCCGCGGCTGCGGTGCCCGGCACCACGCGTCGAGGCCGCCCTGACCTCGAGCGTGCCGACGCGCGCCGCCTCGATCACCGTGTCCGGCACGTCGGTGACCGTGTCCAGCCGCCACGGCTGCCCGGCCGCGCGGGACGGCACACCCAGCTCCCTCGGCCGGAACACGCCCCTGTCACCCCAGACGTCGGTCATCACAGCTGATCGACCCTCAGTGCGGTGAATCCGGCGACCTGCGTCGGCACGCGCAGCAGCAGGTCGCCGTCGCTGCCGGAGCGGACCACCGACGTGGTGAGCGCGCGGGCGAACCCGTGCAGCGCGGCGGCCGGGCTGACCCCGCCGCGGCTCATGAACGCCTGGAACGTGCCGATCCGGCCGATGGTCGCGGCGTCCGCGTCGCCGATCCCGAACGCGATGATGTTGGGCCGCGCGGCCCAGTCCGGGTCGACGAGCCGCTCGTAGGCGCCTGGCCAGGCGGCCGGGTCGGTGGGGTGCCCGTCGGACAGGAAGAACACGGCGGGCCGGTACACCTGGTGCGCGTCGGCCTTCAGCGCGGCCACGTCGTCCTCGATGGTCTCGCGCAGCAGCGCGAACGCCGCACCGAAGTTCGTGCCGGCCTGCGTGGCAAGGCCGACCAGGTTCACGACGTCGCTCGGACTGCACAGCGGTTGTAACACTTCGGCGTTTCCAGCGAACCCGATGAGGCAGAACCTTGTCTTGTCGGCCACCACGGGATCGGTGCCGACGGCGGCGTGCAGCTGCGCCAACCCGTCGTTCAACGCGTCGAGGTGGTCGGTCATCGAGTACGACTGGTCGCACACCACGTAAAACGGCAGTATTTGTTCTGGCATTCTTGACCCTCCCGCCGGGGAGGATGACGAACGCACCCGCACCAGATCTGGATCAGATATGGACTTTCGGTTGTTCGGCCCGTTCGAGGTCTGGCACGACGGGGCCACGGTGGACCCAGGTGACCTCCAACAGCGCTACGTGCTGGTCATCCTGCTGCTCAACGCCAACCGGGCGGTGACCCGGGAATACCTGCAGGAATACGTGTGGCGCGGACAGGAACAACCCCGTTCCGACCTGATCACGAGCTACATCGCCCGGCTGCGGAAAGTCTTCAAGGACAGCCCCGAGGTAGTGATAGACAAAACCCCGACGGGCTATCTGTTGCGCCTCGACGAGAACTTGATCGACGTCGTCCGCTTCCGCACGTTGTGCGCGCGGGCACGCACGGCGAACGACGCGGCGACCTTCCACGAGGCGCTGGACCTGTGGCGCGGCCGGTTCCTGTCCGACATGGACGTCGACCGGGTCGGCGGCCCCACGGTCATGCCGTCCGAGGAGGAACGCGTCGACGCGCTGGTCGACCTGGCCGAGCTGGAGCTGTCGGCCGGTCAGCACCGCCGGATCCGCGACCGCCTGCGCCCGGTGTGGGAGGAGGACCGCAGCCAGCAACGCATCGCGGCGGCCCTGATGCGGGCGCTGATCCAGTCGGGCGACCACGTGCGGGCGGTCGAGGTGTACCACCAGACCCGCGACGCGCTCGACGAGTACGGCATGGACGTGTCCCGTGAGCTGCGCGACACCATGCGCCGCGCCCAGTACGGCGACCGGCTCAGCTCACTGCCGATGCGGCAGAACAGGTTCACCGGCCGCGCCGACGAGCTGGCCTTCGTGGACTCGGTCGCCCGGTCCGCGGTGGAGGACGGCCCGTCGGTCCTGTGGATCTCCGGCATGCCCGGCGTCGGCAAGACCGCGCTGGCGGTCAGCGCCGCGCACCGCCTCGGCGACGTGTTCCCGGACGGCCGCCTGTTCGTCGACCTGACCGGCTTCACCCCGAACGTCGCCCCCGCGACCCCCGCCGCCGCGCTGGCGAGACTCCTCACCGACCTGGGCGTCCCGCCGGAAGCCATCCCGGAGAACACGGCGGCCCGCGCCGACCTCTACCGCTCGACGGTCGACGGCACCCGCACCCTCGTGGTCCTCGACAACGCGGCGTCCGAGGAGCAGGTCGAACCCCTGCTCGGCGGCACCCTCACGCTGATCACCAGCCGCGAACAGGGCGCGCTGATGGCCACCGAGCACATCCGCCTGGAACCCCTGCCCCCGCACGAGGCCGTCGAGCTGTTCCGCAAACTGGTCACCGCGGAACGCGTGCACGGCCACGTGGACCAGATCCGCGAGGTGGTCGCCCTGTGTGGCCAGGTCCCGCTGCTGATCCACCTCGTCGCCGCCCAGTTCCAGCGCCACACCCGCTGGCCGCTGACCCACCTGCTGGACCTGCTGCGCGAGGTCCCGGCGGTCAGCCCGGACACGACGTTCCCGCACGCCGCGACCATGGCCTGCACGGTGTCCTACGACCAGCTCACCGAGGAACAACAGACCCTGTTCCGGGTTTTCGCCCTGGCCCCCGGCGCTGACCTGTCGGCACCGGGGGCGGCCGCACTGATGGGGATCCGCAAGGCCCGTGGGCTGCTGGAGGACCTGCACCGCGTGAGCCTCCTGGAGGAGTCCGCCCCCGAACGCTTCCAGATGCTCGACCCCCTCCGCGACTACGTCCTCGCCGCCCACCCACCGGAAGACCCGGTCACCCCGGTGGACCGCCTGCTCGACTTCTACCTGGCCACCACCGCCGTCGCGGTGGCCACCGTGTTCCCGTTCGACCGCGACCGCCAGCCCGAGCCGACCGTGACCAGCCCGGTCGCGCTGTCGTTCCGCGACGGTGACTCGGCCATGGACTGGCTCGACGACGAGCGGTACAACCTCGTGGCCGCGGTCAGCCACGCCGCCGCCCACGACCGGCCCGAGCACGCCTGGCGGCTCGCGGTCCTGCTGTGGCGGTACCTCTACGTCCGCGGTCACCTGCGCGAATGGACCGACACACTGCAGCGCGCCGCCGACGTCCTCGACGGCAACACCATGGGCCTCGCCAACGTGCGGCTGCGGCTGTCGGAGGCCAGGCGGAACTCCGGCGCGCTGACCGAGGCGCGTGCGCTCGCCGAGCAGGCGCTGCCCCTGTGGGTCGAGCTGCGCGACGTGCGCGGTGAGGCCACCACGCTCGTCGCGATCGCGACCAACGCGTACATGATCGGCGACTTCCCGGCCGCCGCGGAACACCTGACCACCGCACTCGACCGGTGGGAGAAGACCGGCGACGCCAGCGGTCACGCCCACGCACTCGACCTGTTCGGGCTCGTCAGCGAGCGCCGAGGCGACCTGATCGACGCCGAGCGCAAGCACCTGGCGGCGATCGAGCTGCTGCGCCGGATCGACCACCGGCCCGGTCTCGCGCACTCGCTCGACAACCTCGGTTACGTGCGCCAGCGCCTCGGCAGGCTCGACGACGCGCTGGCCCACCACACCGAGGCCCGCGAGCTGGCCGTCGAGCTGGGGGACCCGGGCGCCGAGGCGTACGCGCTCAACAACCTCGGCAACACCCACCGCCTGGCAGGCCGCTACGAGGAGGCGATGGCCTGCCAGCAGCAGGCGCGGAACCTCGCCGACCTCGTCGTCGACCCCAACCTGCGTACCCAGCTGTACCTCGACCGGGGCGAGACCGCCCGCGCGGTCGGTGACCACCAGGCCGCGCTGCACGCCTACCGCGCCGCGCTCGACCTGTCCGCGGGCATGGGGGAGCGGGTGCAACGCGCGCGGGCGACCCATCGCATCGCGGAGGTCCTGCACGACACCGGCCGCCACGACCCGGCCCACTGGCACGACGCGCTGAGCGAGTTCGCCGAACTGGGCCTGCCGGAAGCGGACGAGGTCCGGGCCGAGCTGGACAAACTGACCTGCGCCTGCGCCGGCTAACGCAGCAACGGGACCAGCTCGCCCTGCAGTTCGCTGACCGCGCGGTGCGTGTGCCAGCGGTTCAGGGTCCGGTTCAGCTCACGGAGATCGACCCGGATGGTCGCCGAGTCGACGAGCGCCACGTCCGCCAGCACCTCCCTGGCCGCCAGGCACGCCTGGTCGATCTCGCTGGTCAGGGCGTGGGCGAGGGCTCGCCGGACCCCGAACCGCGCCCTTGCGCGCCGCGCGGTCACCGGGATCACCGGCAGCTGCCGGTCGAGCAGTTCCGCCGCCTCCCTTGGTCTGCCGAGGTCGTGCAGGGCCCAGCCGCGGACCAGCGCGATGTCGTCGGGCACGGACGCCGGACCCAGCACCGGTGCCTCGGTCTGCTGGTGGGTGGACAGCAGTTCCGCTGCGCGGTCCAGCGCTACCTCGTAGCCGCGGACGTCGCCCGCCAGCGCGTGGCCCTGCGCCTCGCACCGCGCGGCGAGCCCGAGGATGCGCGGCCCCGCCGCCGGGTTCTGCTGCGCCCGCCGGGCCAGCTCGATCGTCCGCGCCGGGTCGTGCCGGTACAGCGCGACCTCCGCGTGCCGGAACCACGCGAAGCTCGCCAGGTGCGGGTCGTGGTCGGCGGCGTAGCCGACCGCGCGGTCGGTCCACCGCAACGCCTCGGCTTCGCGGCCTGCCTCCTGGCTCATCCAGCCCGCGTACTCGGCCACCCGCGCGGCGAGCAGCACCAGCTCGGACCGCATGGGCTCCGGGTTGTCGAGCGCGAGGGTGCGCAAGGTGTGCAGGTGCGCGATCACCCCCGCGAGCACCAGCGACGGGCTCGCCATCGTGCCGAGCGCGCGGTGCTGGTCGAACGACGCACGGAGCACGGCGAACGTCCCGTCGTCGATGGCGGGCTTGGCCGAGCGGGTCATCGCGTAGCCGAGCAGCGCCCCCGCGCCAGCGAGGACCTGTCTGCGCGGCAGTTCCGCGTACCGCAGCGTGCCGTCCTCGTCCAGCTCGAGCACCCAGACGTCCTCGGGCGGCGGCGCCTCGACGCGGCGTGGCTCGGCCCGCACCGCGGCGACGAGCGCGCCGCCCGTCCCCAGCTTGTCGTCACACTGCCTGGCGAAACCGAGGGCGGGCTTCGCGCGCCCGTTCTCGATCTTGCTGACCTGACCCTTGCTGTAGTTGGTCTGCCTTGCCAGCTCCGCGAGTGACATACCGGCCGCCAGCCGAAAAGTCCGCAACAATGTGCCGAACTCGGTCACCGGTGCCTCCCCAGCTCTCCCGCCGAGTACACCACCGCGACGAAGTGGACGCAATGCCGTGCCGGCGCCGGTATTCCCTCCCGGCGCCGGCATTCCGGCTCAGTTGCTCCACGGGTGGCCGTTGGTGGTCACGGTCGTCGTCGGCGGCGGGGGCGGCGTCTCCTCGCCCGCGGACGCCGAGGTGGCGCCGAGGAAGGGGAGTGCGACCGCGATCGCCGCGGTGCCTGCCAGCAGTGCGATTCGCGTCGTGAAAACGGCAGCACGGGACTTCGACATGATTCCTCCTTGGATTTCTTCCGGCGCCGGATCGGCGCCTACCAAGAGAATTCATGACGCGATTCTGGACAACAATGAGTTTCCCGTTTCCGGATAAAGGAGGAAACGGGAAACGCTTTCTAGAGGAGGCCGCGCACCTTTGCGGAAAGGACCGCGAACGTGCTGCCCGCGTGCGGGAGCTGCCCTTCGAGGGTCATCCCGACGAGCTGTCCCGCCGGGAACCAGTGCACCTCGAGGTCGGCCTCACCTGGCTCGAGGTCGTTCTCGCCGAGCGTCAGCCCGGTGGCGAGGAACGCGTGGTCGCGGTGGTTGCTGAGCGAGTCGGCGCAGTTGATGGCGCCGAGCCCCGTCCACCGCCGCGCGACCACCCCGGTCTCCTCGGCCAGCTCGCGGCGGGCCGCCGCCTCCGGGGTGTGGTCGCGCTGGTCGATCCGGCCGGCGGGCAGCCGCCACTGCGGCTCCTCGTGGGTGTAGATCCACTGCCGGGTGACCGCGACCTCGCGGCCGTCGTTGACGGCGAGGACGGTCACCGCGGGCGGCGCGAGCACGTGGTCGTAGTGCCCGACCGACCCGTCCGGCCTGCGGGTCTCGTCCCGGCGCACCTCGAACCACCCCGACGCGAACTTCACGTCGGAGTTCAGCCGGGTCCAGCCGCCACCCCACTCGTCCACCACGTGGGCAGTCAACCCTGACCTGGTAATCCACGTCCAATACATGTCCCGTACGTGTCCACTGCCGACACTTCGGGGCATGGCAACCCGACTTGCCGACAGCTACCGGTTGCTCCACCCGGCATGGGGCGACCGGTACGGCATGACACACATCGCCGCCGGGCCGCGTGGTGTGCCGGTCGCGGTCCGCGTCCTGACGTCGCGGCCGAGGGTGCGCCGCGCCGACGTCGACCTGCTCACCGCTGTCCGGCACCCCAACCTGGCCACCGTGCGGGACGTACTCGTGGACGACCGCGTCGCGATCGCCGCCGACGCCGTGCTCGGCAGGACGCTGCGCCGCGCGCGGCTGACGGCCGACGAGCTGGTGCGGGTGGCGGACGGCGTCGCCGCCGGGCTGACCGCGCTCCACGAGCAGGGTGTGCGCCACCGCACGCTCAGCCCATCGACGGTCGTGCTGGACCACCGCGGCGAGGTCGTGCTCACCGACGTGGCCGTCGGCCACCTGCTCGACCTGCCGGGTTCGGCCGCCGAGGACTGGCAGGCGCTGGCCGACCTGCTGTCGACCGTCTGGCGGAACGCGCACGGCCGGTGGCGCCGCCCACCGCCCGAGCTGCGCGATGTGTGGGCGGACACCATGGCAAGGGCCCGCGATATGGGATAGGAACGGGCCATGACCGACAACCAGGCCACGTTGTTGTGGCGCCCGGACCCAGCCCGCGTCGAGGAGAGCAGGATGGCCGGGTTCCGCCGGTGGCTGGCGGCGGAGCGGGGCGTCGAGGTGGCCGGCTACCAGGAGCTGTGGGAGTGGTCCACGGATGACCTGGAGGCGTTCTGGGGAGCGGTGACCGAGTTCCTGGGGGTGCGGTTCCACACGCAGGCGGACCGGGTACTGGCGAAAGCCGACATGCCGGGCGCGCGGTGGTTCCCGGGCGCCACGCTCAACTACGCCGAGCAGGCCCTCGCCGCGGGCGCCGACGACGACGTGGCGATCGTCTTCGAACGCGAGGACGGCCTGTCCTCCCAGCTCACGTACGGCGAGCTGCGCGCCGAGGTCGCCGCGGCCCGCGCCGGCCTCGTGGCGGTCGGCGTCCAACGCGGCGACCGGGTGGTGGCACTGGCCCCGAACACCCCGCGCACGCTGGTGGCGTTCCTGGCGGCCGCCTCTCTCGGTGCCACGTGGTCGTCCTGCTCCCCGGACTTCGGTGTGCGCGCGGTGGCCGACCGCTTCACCCAGATCGAACCGGCGGTCCTGTTCGCGGTGGACGGCTACAAGTACAACGGCCGAGCCTTCGACGTCCGCCCGACGATCGCCAAGCTCCAGGCCGAGATCCCGTCACTGCGCGCCACCGTGCTCATCGACTACCTCTCGGACGAGGCGACGGCCCCGGACACGATCCCGTGGCGCACGTTCGTCCACCCGGGCGCCGCTCCCGACTTCGACCCCGTCCCGTTCGACCACCCGCTGTGGGTCCTGTACTCCAGCGGCACCACAGGTCTGCCGAAGGGCATCGTCCAAGGTCACGGCGGCATCGTGGTGGAACACCTGAAGCAGCTGGCCCTGCACGCCGACTTCGGCCCCGGTGACCGCTTCTTCTGGTTCACCACCACCGGCTGGATGATGTGGAACTACCTGGTCTCAGGCTTGTTGGTGGGCGCCACGGTGGTGATGTACGACGGCAGCCCCGCCCACCCGGACCTGGACACCCTGTGGCGCCTCGCGGCCAAGCACCGCGTGACGTACTTCGGCACCTCGGCCCCGTACATCCAGACCTGCCTGAAACAACACCTGAAGCCGGCGGCCGCACACGACCTCTCCGCGCTGCGGGCCCTGGGCTCGACAGGCGCCCCGCTGAGCCAGGAAGGCTTCCAGTGGATAGCCGACGAGCTGGGCAAGGACGTCCAGATCTGCTCGGTCTCGGGCGGCACGGACCTGTGCACGGCGTTCGTGGGCTCGGCCCCGGACGTCCCGGTCTGGCTGGGCGAGCTGTCCTGCCGCGCCCTGGGCGCGGCAGTGGAGTCCTGGTCACCGGACGGAAACCCGCTGGTAGACGAGGTAGGCGAGCTGGTCATCACCAAGCCGATGCCGTCCATGCCCCTGTACCTGTGGGGCGACACCGACGGCGCGAAGATGCACGACTCGTACTTCGAGCTGTACCCGGGCACCTGGCGCCACGGCGACTGGATCCGCATCACCCCACGCGGGTCGGCGGTCATCTACGGCCGCTCCGACTCGACCCTCAACCGCGGCGGCGTACGCATGGGCACGAGCGAGTTCTACAGCGTCGTGGAGGGCTTCGAAGAGGTGGCGGACTCCCTGGTCATCGACACGTCGTCGGACGTCGAGGGCGAGCTGCTGTGCTTCGTGGTGCTGGCTCCCGGCGCGTCTCTGGACGTCGTGGAGCCACAGCTCAGGAAGGCCCTCCGCTCCGCACTGTCCCCCCGCCACGTCCCGGACCGGTTCGTGGTGGTCACCGAGGTCCCGAGGACCCTGAACGGCAAGAAGTGCGAGGTCCCGGTCAAGAAGATCCTGGCGGGGGTGGCGCCGGAGCGCGCGGTGAGCCGGGACGCGCTCGCCAACCCGGACTCACTGACCGCGTTCATCCCCAGGTAGCGACCCGGTTTGGAGCCCGCCGGGGGGTCTGTGTAAGGTATCGCCGAGCGGTACTCCGGGAGGCTTCGCCTAGTCTGGTCTATGGCGCCGCACTGCTAATGCGGTTGGGGGCAACCCCTCCCGGGTTCAAATCCCGGAGCCTCCGCCACAACTGAACATGCGCCCGTAGCTCAACGGATAGAGCATCTGACTACGGATCAGAAGGTTAGGGGTTCGAATCCCTTCGGGCGCGCTTATTGCCATGGTTGAGGCAATCGTGGGGCCGGTCTTCCAAGACCGGCCCCACACTTTTGCCCGCATGGATCGGTGCGTTTCACCAACCAGAGCTTCCAGCCCGAGGAAGCTGCCTCGAACGGGTAATTCCGGCCGTCGTCATCCTGGCAGGGTCGGTATGGCTGTACGCGGGCTGCCTGAGCTCTGTTGCCGATGGGCCGAGCGTCATTGTCGGGCAGCCACGCCTCATGCGATTAGCCTGTCTGTAGCCGATCAACTCCCTGGGGGCTGCTGGCATGGATGTGTTCGACGTACACGGACGACTGATCGAGGACTACCGTGAGTTCACCTCCGGGTTCGCGGAGATCCACGACCGAGAGATTCGTGAACACGTCGACCGGCGCCTTCGTGATGGTGACCAGTGGCCGGACCCCTATCTGTCGTTGAACCCGAACTTCGCCTCCGGCGGCACAGTGTCCGACCTCGTCGGTGAGGGGCTCCTGCATCCCGACTGCGAAAAGATCTTCAGGGTCGGCAAGGACCAGCCGGGCATGACCGGCCATCCGCTCAGCCTGCATCAACACCAACGGGAAGCGATCGCGATCGCGCGGGGCGGCGCCAGCTATGTGCTCACCACGGGCACCGGTTCCGGCAAGAGCCTGAGCTACATCGTGCCCATCGTGGACAGCGTGCTCCGGCAGCGCGAGGCGGGAACCTACCGTCCCGGTGTCAAGGCGATCATCGTCTATCCGATGAACGCTCTCGCCAACAGTCAACGCAACGAACTGGAGAAGTTCCTCAGAAACGGAATGGATCCGGAGGACGAACAGGTCACCTTTCGCCGCTACACGGGACAGGACAGGGAATCCGAACGCGCGGAGATCCTCGAAAATCCGCCGGACATCGTTCTCACCAACTACGTGATGCTCGAACTCGTCCTGACACGTCCGGACGAGCGCGAGCGGTTGATCACGGCTGCTGGTGATCTGCGATTCCTGGTGCTGGACGAGTTGCACACCTATCGAGGGCGTTCCGGTGCGGATGTCGGCATGCTGGTTCGACGGCTTCGAGACGCTTGTTCGGCGACTGATCTCCAGTGCGTGGGTACGTCCGCGACCATGACCACCGAAGGCTCCGAACAGGATCGGAAGGCCGCCGTGGCCTCGGTCGCCAGTGATCTGTTCGGTACCGCGGTAGCAGCCCCGAATGTCATCGGGGAGACGTTGGAACGTGCGACCGACGGTGACCCGGACGACGTCCAGGGCCTCCGGAGAAGCATCGAGGACGACACGGGCAACGACGACCACGGGCGTTTCGTGAGTGATCCGCTGTCCGCATGGGTCGAGCGGCGGTTCGGCATCGTCGAGTCCGAAGGCAGGTTGGTACGGCCGCCGACGCCGTCGACTGTTCGCGATGCCGCTGACGTGCTTGCGAAGAGCTTGGGGGTGTCCGTCGACGCGTGTGCGGCCGGTGTCGCGAGGACGTTGCAGCGCGGTGCGCGCATCATCGACCCGCGTACCCGCCGTCCGGTGTTCGCGTTCCGCCTGCACCAGTTCCTGTCCAAAGGGGACAACGTCTACCTCAGCCTGGAACCCCCTTCGGCCAGATATGTGACCAGCCGGTACCAGACGGTGGTGCCGGAGCAGGGGCGTGCCGACGCCATCCTTCTGCCCGCGGCGTTCTGTCGCGAGTGCGGGCAGGAGTACCTCGTGGTGCAGCGAGTCGACGACGACGGCTACGAGCGCTTCGTGTCCCGGGCGGACGGCGAGGGTCGTGGCGGCGCACCTGGTTACCTGTTCACCAGCGAAGAGGTGCCGTGGCCCGCCGACGTCCACGTCGCGATCAGTGAACAGCGGTTGCCGGAGTCGTGGCTCGTCACGGATGACCACGGCAACGTGTCCATCGCGCCGCGCCGCCGCGACCGCCTGCCCGAGCGGGTATACCTCGACGTGACGGGCCGGTTGACCGAACGCGGCTCGGGAACCGAGTTCGCGTTCATCGAAGGCGCGTTCGCCTTCTGTCTCCGCTGCCGGGTCTCCTACGAGCAACTGCGCAGCAGCGACTTCGGCAAGCTCGCCTCGCTCTCCGCGGAGGGGCGTAGCTCTGCTGCGTCTGTGATCAGCGCGAGCGTCGTGCGCAGCCTGCGATCGCAGTCCGACCTGCCGCACTCCGCGCGGAAACTGCTCGCGTTCGCCGACAACCGGCAGGACGCGAGTTTGCAGGCCGGGCACTTCAATGACTTCATCCAGGTCAGTCAGCTGCGCGGTGCGCTGTACCGGGCGGTGTCCGTTGCGCCGGACGGGCTGACCCACGAGGTGATCGAACAGAAGGTCACTGACGCGCTGGGACTGTCCATTGCGGACTTCGCGCAGAACAAGGTCGCCCGGTTCAGCCTTGAGCGCCGCGCGTGGGAGGCGCTGCGCCGGGTGGTCGGCTACCGGATCTACCAGGATCTGGAGCGGGGCTGGCGGATCACCATGCCAAACCTCGAACAGACCGGCCTGCTGCGGATCGACTACACCGACCTGCCGGAGATCGCGGCCGAACAGTCCCTGTGGGAGGACCGTCACCCAGTGCTCCGCGACGACATCGCCGAGCATCGCCGCGAGCTGATGCGCATTCTGCTCGACGAGTTGCGCCGGGTGCTGGCCGTCGAGGTCGACTGTTTCGATCCCATCGGGTTCGAACAGCTCCGCAAACTCAGCGGCCAGCACCTCGACGAACCGTGGGCACTGCCGGAACGGGAGAGCGAACCGAGCACCGGCAAGGCGTTCGCTCGTGCGGGCGGCAAGGGCAGCCGTCGTGACCACCTCTACCTCAGCGGCTACGGCGCGTACGGTCGCTACCTGTTGCGGTCCACCACGTTTCCCGGAGTCCCGGGCAGGCTTGCCCGGGATGACGCCCAGAAGATGATCGCGGACATGCTGGGCGTCCTCGCCGAATGTGGCCTGCTCGCGGTCAGCCGGACCAACGAGGCGGACGGTGCACCGGGCTATCAGCTCAAGGCTTCCGCGATCATCTGGCGTGCCGGCGACGGGAAGTCCGGTGCCACGGACCCGGTGCGCAAGGAGGTCGCCTCCGAGCACGGGCCGAGGGTCAACCCGTTCTTCCGGCGCCTGTACTCGGATGTGGCCGAGACGCTCGCCGGCATGCATGCCCGCGAGCACACCGCCCAGGTGTCCAACGAGAACCGGATCAAACGGGAGAACCAGTTCCGTAGTGGTGAGCTGCCTGTGCTGTTCTGCTCGCCCACCATGGAACTCGGCATCGACATCGCGAGTCTGAACGCCGTCGGGTTGCGTAACGTGCCGCCGACACCGGCCAACTACGCGCAGCGCGCGGGCCGTGCCGGGCGTTCTGGTCAGCCCGCGCTCGTGGTCACGTACTGCGCCACCGGGAATGCCCACGACCAGTACTACTTCCGCAACCGGGACCAGATGGTCGGTGGCTCCGTCGCACCGCCCCGGCTGGACCTCACCAACGAAGACCTGCTGCGCTCCCACGTCCACGCCATCTGGCTCGCCGAGACCGGAGTCCGGCTGGACCGGTCTCTGGCGAAGGTGGTGGGCACGGGTTCCCCCGGTCTGCCGATCGCGACACGGATTCGCCAGGCGATCGGCTCCGTGGCCGCACGAGACCGCGCGATACGGCACGCTCGGATAGTCCTGTCCGGCCTCGCCGATCGGTTGGACAGCACCTCGTGGTGGCACCCCGACTGGATCGAACGGGTCGTCACGGACGCCGAGCTGGAGTTCGACCGTGCGCTGGAACGCTGGCGTGAACTGTTCCGGGCCGCGGTGCGTGAGCAGGAGCGGCAGAACAAGATCATTCTCGATCACTCGAGCAGTCCGAAGTCCCGGGACGACGCGACTCGCAAGCGTCGAGAGGCCGAGAACCAGCTGCGTCTGCTCCGGCTCGACGACAGCGATGAGTACCAGACGGACTTCTACTCGTACCGGTACCTGGCGGCCGAGGGTTTCCTGCCCGGCTACTCGTTTCCTCGGCTGCCGCTGCGGGCCTACGTGCCGGGAAGGCGGGGGGTCGGCGGCGACGCCGAGTTCATCCAGCGGCCGCGGTTCATCGCCATCAGCGAGTTCGGGCCGGGTGCGCTCGTCTATCACGAGGGCGTGCGCTACCAGGTGAACCAGGTGCAGCTCACGCCGGGCGAGGACGGTGGCACCGGGCTGGACACGACGTCCGCGCGCCGGTGCTCGGCCTGTGGTTACCAGCACGACGTCGAGGTCGGGTCGGATGTCTGCGACTCCTGTGAACAACGGTTGGGCCCGACGATGTATCGGCTGCTGCGCCTGCAGACGGTGCGTGCGAACCGGCGGGACCGGATCTCCTCGGACGAGGAGGAACGGCGTCGCACCGGGTACGAGCTGATCACCTCGTACCGGTTCAACGACCACGGAGCCCGGCCCGGCAGGCTCGACGCGGTCGCGAGCACCGCCGGTGAGGCCGTGCTCGACCTGCACTACGGGGACACAGCGACCGTGCGGGTCACCAACCTGGGCTTGCGGCGGCGGCGGGACCCGCACAGCAATATCGGCTACTGGATCGACGTGCGGAACGGTCGCTGGCTGTCGGAGCGGCAGGCGTTGGCGAACGACGGCCAGGGCGGCGAGGAGTTGGACGCGGCCGACGAGGTGCCGAAGAAGCAGCAGGTCGTGCCGTACGTGGAGGACAGCCGCAACATCCTGATCACCAGAGTGGCGGCCGGTCAGGTCGGCGAGGCCGCGGCCCGATCGTTCATGTACGCGCTGGAGCGCGGGATCGAGGCGGAGTTCCAGCTGGAGGACAGCGAGCTGGCGAGCGAACTGCTGCCGGACGACGAAGACCGCGGCCGGGTGCTGTTCGTGGAGAGCGCCGAGGGCGGTGCGGGTGTGCTGCGGCGTCTCGTGGAGGAGAAGAACGCGTTGCGGCGAGCTGCCCGCCGAGCGTTGGAGATCTGTCACTTCGACCCGGAGACCGGAGCCGACACCGGCGGTGACGTCGACGGGACAGGCGAACGTTGCGCACGTGCCTGCTACGACTGCCTGCTCTCCTACAGCAACCAGGGCAGCCACCTGCTGATCGACCGGCATCTCGCGAAGGAACTCCTGCTGGCCTGCGCACGGTCCACCACCGCCCAACCGGGCGGGCATGATCCGGACGAGGCGTGGGAGGCCGTGTTGGACAAGGTCTCCGGGTACAGGGCTCGGCAGCAGTTCGTGTACTGGCTGCGGGAGATGGAGTATCGCCGCCCCGACGAGGTCGCCGTCGCGCTGCCGGAGTTCGACGTGGTGGCCGACCTGGTGTACCGGCCCGCGACCGGTCCGGTCGCGGTGTTCGTGGACGGGCCGGACGACTCGGCCGCGCCGGGGCGTGATGATCTTGCGGAGGAGAACCTGCGGGATGCCGGCTGGTTCGTAATACGGGTGCCCTTCGGAGCGACGTACCCGGAGATCGTTACTCGGAACCCGAGTGTGTTCGGAGTCAGTCGAAGGGGGAATCGGTGAGCACGTTCGCCGTCGGGTCGTTGGTGCGCGCACGGGGTCGGGACTGGGTGGTGCTTCCCGACTCCGCGGACGACCTGCTGGTGGTCCGACCGCTCGGTGGCCGCGACGACGAGGTGGCGGGCATCATCACCGGGATCGAGCAGGTCAGCCAGGCGACGTTCGCCGATCCGGATCCGGCGGACGCGGGCAACGCGGTGAGCGCGGGACTGCTCCGCACCGCCCTGCGGATCGGCTTCCGGTCCACCGCGGGCCCGTTCCGGTCGATGGCCGGTCTCGCGGTCGAACCGCGGCCCTACCAGCTGGTGCCGCTGCTGATGGCGCTGCGTCAGGAGACGGTGCGCATGCTCGTCGCCGACGACGTCGGCATCGGCAAGACCGTCGAGGCCGGACTGATCGCGGCGGAACTGCTGGCGCAGGGCAGCGCTCGCGGACTCACCGTCCTGTGTGCTCCCGCGCTCGCGGAGCAGTGGCAGGCCGAGTTGGCGAGCAAGTTCCGCATCGACGCGGAGCTGGTGCTGCCCGGCACGGTGAAGCGGCTGGAGCGCAACCGCCTGGACGACGAGTCGATCTTCGAGCTGCATCCGTACACGATCGTGTCGACGGACTTCATCAAGTCCACCAGGCACCGCGACGACTTCGTCCGTGCCTGCCCGGACCTGGTGATCGTGGACGAGGCGCACACCTGCGTGGCCGACGGGTCGACGTCGGGTGGGCGGACGCTGCGTTACGACCTGGTCCGCAGGCTCGCCGAGGACCGAAAACGCCATCTGCTGCTGGTGACCGCGACACCCCACAGCGGCAAGGACGAGGGCTTCCGCAACCTGATCGCGCTGCTCGACCCGGAGCTGCGTGCCCTGGACCTCGGGTCGTCGAAGGGCCGCGAACGGCTGGCCCGGCACATGGTGCAGCGCCGCCGGGCGCACATCCGCAAGTTCGTCGAGGACACCCCGTTCCCCGAGGACCGCAAGATCCAGGAACGGAAGTACTACCTCACCGACGACTACGCCAAGCTGTTCGGCTCGGTCCTGTCCTACGCCAGGGAGACCGTCCGCGACCACACCGGCGGTGCGCTGCGGCAACGCGTCCGGTACTGGTCCGCGCTCGCGCTGCTGCGCGCGCTGGCCTCCTCGCCGAAGGCCGCCGCCGCGACGTTGCGTACTCGCGCACAGGCGGCGGGTGCGGCGTCGAGCGACGAGGCCGACCGCATCGGCCGTGCCACCGTGCTGGACCTGGCCGACGACGAGGCCGCGGAGTCGGTGGACGTCACGCCGGGGGCGGACGACATCGCCGAAGGTGGTAGCGCCGAGCGACGCAGACTGATGGAGTTCGCGCGCCGCGCCGAGCAGTTGGAAGGCGCGGGCGACGCGAAACTGGCCTGCTTGGACGAGGCCATCCAGGCGTTGCTGAGCGACGGGTACGACCCGGTCGTGTTCTGTCGCTTCATCGACACCGCCGAGTACGTGGCCGAGCACCTGCGTGGTTCGCTGGGACGCACCGCGTCGGTCGCCGCGGTGACCGGGGCGCTCAGTCCACCGGTGCGTGAGAGCACCATCGCCGAGCTGACCGGTCAGCGGGGGCGCCACGTGCTGGTGGCGACCGACTGCCTTTCGGAGGGTGTGAACCTGCAGGAGCACTTCCAGGCGGTCGTGCACTACGACCTGGCGTGGAACCCGACCCGGCACGAGCAGCGGGAAGGCCGTGTCGACCGGTTCGGGCAGCCCTTCAAGGAGGTGCGGGCGGTAACGGTCATCGGCGCGGACAACCGGGTCGACGAGATCGTGATGCGGGTGCTGCTGCGCAAGCACAACGAGATCCGCAAACAGCTCGGGATCAGCGTCCCGGTGCCGGACTCGGCGAACGCGGTGGTCGAGGCGGTGCTGGAGGAACTGTTCGTGGCGGCGCCGGTGGCCGACCAGCCGATGCTGGCGGGTTTCGAGGACGTGATGGCGACGCACCGCAAGTCGCTGCACGAGGAGTGGGACAGCTACGCCGCCAAGGAGAACGCGGCGCTGACGAAGTTCGCCCAGTCCGGTATCAAGCCGGACGAGGTGGCCGCCGAACTCGCCGAGGTCCGGGCCAGCCTGGGCGCCGACACCGAGGTCACGGAGTTCGTCCGGGAGTCCCTGGACGCGCTCGGCGCGTCGATCACCGCGAAGAAAGCCGGGTTCGAGGCGGTGACCACCACTCTGCCGTTGGGACTGCAGGACGCATTGCCGCCGGGGCACGTCGAGCCGCTGCCGTTCCGCTCGGATCTGCCGGTGCCGCCGAAACACGCACACCTCGACCGCACCGATCCGTCGGTCGCGGCCATCGCCGGTTACGTGCTGGACAGCGCACTCGACCCACTGACTCCGGGCCCGCGCCCGGCCCGCCGCTGCGGCGTTGTGCGCACCGACACGGTGGCCCGTCGCACCACACTGCTGCTCCTGCGGTTCCGCATGCACGTCACGTTGCCCGGGGCTTACGGCACCCGGACGTTGGTCGCGGAGGAGGCGCGGACGGTGGCGTACCGCGGCCGACCGGGTGAGCCGGACTGGTTGCCACCGGAGGAGGTGACCGCGCTGCTCGCGGCGCAGCCGAGCGGCAACGTGGCGGTCGAGCAGGCCCAGGACGACATCCGGCGCGCGGTCGCCCAGCTGGACGAGCTGCGCACGTCGTTGGACGAACAGGCCGCCGAGGTCGCGGACCAGCTCCGCGAGTCGCACATGCGGGTCCGGGCGGCGACGCGCCAGGCAGGTGTCACCAGGATCGACGTCCACGCGCACACGCCGGTCGATGTCCTGGGTGTGTACGTGTACCTGCCGGTGCCGGGAGGTGCCCGATGAGCCGCGCACCGTTCCCGTCGTTGCGGGTCGCAGGTGGGTTGCTGCCCGCCGACCTGTTCGTCCGGGTGATGGACGACGCCGGTCTCGCCGGCCGCGGTCCGGCCGACTACGGGCTGGGCGCGCGCCGCACGGTCCGTGAGGCGGCGTCGCGGGCGTTCGAGGACTTGTCGAAGGAATGGCGTGCGCTGTCCCGTGACAAGGTCCGCGGCACCCGCGACTGGCTCCGCGCGGTCTACGGCAGCGACGGCCTCGGCTACGGCCCGCTGGAGGAGCTGCGCGGCGGCCTGACGGCGGACGACCGGCAGTTCAAGGTCAGCCACCGCTGGCAGCACGTGCCCGTGCACTGGCTGCCCTGGGGCACCGACCTGGACCACCGCACGAAGGGTGTCGTCGGTGCCGCCGACGCCGCCCCGCAGTCGATGGTGCAGGAACTGCTGAACCGCACCGACGACCACCTGTTCGCGATGGTGTCGAACGGGCAGCGCCTGCGGCTCCTGCGTGACTCCCGTTCGCTCGCCGGGTCGGCATACGTGGAGTTCGACCTGGAGCTGATCTTCGAAGAGGGCCTGTTCCCGGACTTCCTGCTGCTGTTCCGGCTGCTGCACGCGACCCGATTCCAGGTCCGTTCCGACGACTCACCGGCGTCGTGCTGGTTGGAGACGTGGCGCACCACGGCCATCCAGCAGGGCGAACGCGCGCTGGAACGGTTACGGGGTGGTGTCGAGCAGGCGATCAACACGTTGGGCACCGGGTTCGTCCGCCACCCGGCCAACGGCGACCTCAACCGTCGGCTGGCGACCGGTGAGCTGCGACCCGAGGACTACAAACGGTCGGTGCTGCGGCTGGTGTACCGGCTGCTGTTCTGGTTCGTCGCCGAGGACCGCGGCGTGCTGCTCGACCCGGAGACAACGCTGGACGTGCGCAAGCGGTACGACCGCTACTTCTCCGCCCGGCGTCTGCGAGACCGCGCGCGTCACGGCAGCACGGACCACCACGACGACCTGTGGGAGTCGGTGCGGCTGGTGTTCGTCGGCCTCGGGCTGGAGGAAGGTCGCCCCGAACTGGGCGTGCCGGGCATCGGCGGCATCTTCGAACGCATCACCCGGGACGGCGACGAGAAGATCGACCCGAGCCGCCCGGACGAGCTGGACGAGCCCCTCGAAGGGATGCGGCTGACCAACGGGGTCCTGATCACGGCCGTGCGTCACCTGGCCATCGTGGACAGCGCCGGTCAGCGTCGCCAGGTGGACTTCCTGAACCTGGACTCGGAGGAACTGGGCAGCGTCTACGAGTCGCTGCTGGAGCTGCACCCCGACTACGACCCGGACGAGCGGGCGTTCACGTTGAAGGCGGCGGCGGGCAACGAACGCAAGACAACGGGCTCGTACTACACCCCGTCGTCACTGACGGAGGCGCTGCTGGACAGCGCACTGGACCCGGTCCTTGACGACGCGGTCAGCGGCATCGACTCCGCCACCGAGCAGGTCGCCGCCCTGCTGAACGTGACGGTGTGCGACCCGGCATGTGGGTCCGGGCACTTCCTGGTGGCCGCCGCCCGCCGCATCGCCCGCCGTGTCGCCCAGCTGCGCAGCGGCGAGAACGAACCGTCCCCGAACCTGGTCCGCACCGCGATGCGTGAGGTCGTGAGCCGCTGCATCTACGGCGTCGACATCAACGAGACGGCAGCGGAACTGGCGAAGGTGTCGCTGTGGCTGGAGTCGGTGGAACCGGGCTTCCCGCTCCCCTTCCTGGACGCCAACATCCGCGTAGGGAACTCGCTGCTCGGCACCACACCCGCCCTGATCGAGAAAGGTATTCCAAAGGAGGCCTTTAAGCCTTTGGTCGGTGACGACAGGGATGCTTCTCGGGTCATTGCCAAACGCAACGCCGAACAGGGCGATGGCATCTTCGACCTGTTCGCATCAGAACCCCCAATTACTAAGAATGTCGCGATCGCCCACAACACCAGGGCGCTGGTACACGCAGAGGCACGCAGCCTGGCAGATGTATACGTGCAACGCACGCGATTGCGTGATATCGATGATGAGCGCATGGCGGCCAAGCGTGTCGCCGATGCTTGGTGTGCCGCTTTTGTTCAGCCTAAGACCCAAGACACCGCGCTGCACGCTGTAGTTCGGTCGACGCTGGACTGGATCGCTGACAACCCGGACACCCTCGAACGTGCCCAGCTCGCCAATCTGGTTGTAGAACTGGCCAGAGACTACCGGTTCTTCCATTGGCACGTGGAGTTCCCTCACATTTTCACCGTTTCTGAGGACCGGTTGGACGTGGACGCGACGACCGGTTGGCGCGGAGGCTTCTCATGCGTGCTGGGCAACCCGCCCTGGGAGAATATCGAAATGAAGGAGCAGGAGTTCTTTGCCACGCGCCGACCGAAGATTGCGGAATCCACGAACGCCTCCAAGCGCAAGCGGGCGATCGACGCGCTGAAGAGCAGTGTCAACGAGCAGGACAAGAAACTGTTCGCTGATTTTGAGGAAGCAAAACACTTCATTGACGGAACTAGGCATTTTCTGGCGACTAGTGGCAGATTTCCTCTCACTGCACGCGGAAGGATAAAAACTGACCCTGTATTCGCGGAAACTGGTCGGACCATTCTCGCTCCACATGCAAGGGTGGGAATGGTGTTACCAACCGGTATTGCGACTGATGCTAACACTCAGTACTTCTTCAAAGACTTGGTGCTGAGTCGCACTCTTGTGTCAATATACGATTTTGAGAACGAAGAAAAAATCTTTCCAGGCATTACCAATAGGGTACGATTTTGCTTGTGGACGGCTGCGGGACGCGAATCCAAAATCGAGGAGATTAGTCTCGCTTTTGCCTTGCGTCAGGCGTCTCAGATTAAACTAAGGCGCTACGCGCTGACCCCGAATGAGATTACTCTACTTAACTCGAATACTGGAACGTGTCCGGTGTTTGCGCATAAGCGTTCTGCGGGCCTCACGATTGCCATGTATCGACATGTCAAGTCTCTGCTATGGCGTGACAGTCCTGAGGAAAATCCTTGGAATATCTCATTCATGCAAGGAACATTCAATATGGCAAGTGATTCGCCGCTGTTCCGTGATCGAGACTTCCTGGAGCAGAACGACTGGACGCTGAACGGCAACATTTTTGCGCGTGGCGATGAGCGGATGTTCCCTCTGGTCGAAGCGAAAATGATTCACATACTGGATCACCGGTTTAGTACCTACGAGCACGCCACCGATGCTCAGGTAAACAAAGGGACACTTCCGCGAGTGGATGCTGAACGGAAGTTTGATCCGAATTTTGCAGTAGTACCTCGCTACTGGGTGGCCGAGGGAGAGGCGGACGGTCGACTCGCACGCAAAGGCTGGGATAAGGACTGGCTGCTGGGATGGCGTGATATCTGCCGCAGTTCCGACGAGCGGACATGCATTGCAAGTATCGTTCCGCGAACGGCAATCGCTGGAACTTTCAATCTGATGCTTCCAGTTGGAAGAATTGCAGGCTTGTACGCGAACCTCACTTCCCTTTGTCTCGACTACATAGTCAGGCAAAAAGTTGCAGGGTCCCATCTGAATCCGGCGTACTTCAAACAGCTTCCGATATTTGTTCCGAGTTACTACAATGGCAACTGTTTGTGGAGTTCGAATGAGATTCTCCACCAGTGGGTCGGCGTCCGCATTGTAGAGCTTACTTATGGCAGCTATGACGTGGTCGGCTTCGCGCGTGATCATGGAGATGAGGGGCCACCATTCCGGTGGGATGAGGAGCGGCGGTTCTGGTTGCGGGCCGAGCTGGATGCCGCCTACTTCCACCTCTATGGGGTGCCGCGCGACGACGTGGACTACATCATGGACACGTTCCGGGCGTTCAGGAACAACGACCCGGACCGGTTCGCGCGCACCAAGCAGGCGATCCTCGACATCTACGACGACATGGCCAAGGCCGTCGAGACCGGCGAGCCGTACCAGACCAGGCTCGACCCGCCGCCCGGCCACGGTCCCCGCCACCCGGCTGAAGGAGAACACGAATGACCTTCGCCGATCGCAACGCGCTCTACCTGCGAACCGCGATGGAAGTGTTGCGGGACGCGGGCGGATCACTGTCTCGGACCGAGGTGGCGGAGCGAGTCGCTGACAGGTTGGGCCTCACCGCCGACGAACGGGCGTCCGACGAACGAGGCCGGGTCAAGTGGCGGGTCCAGATGGGGTTCCGGACCTCCGAAGCCGCGATGGTCGGGTGGCTGACCAAGGGTGGCGGCTCGTGGACCGTGACCGAGTCAGGCTTGCAGGCGATGCTGGATTTCCCCGGCACAGAGTTGCTGAGCGAGCTGCGGCGCCTCTACCGAGCCCGAAACCAGACCACGAAGAAGCGCCAGTACCGAGACCCGCGCTGGTCCACCGTGCTGAGTGCTCTCGAACACGTAGGACCGGGAAACTGGACCACATACGGCGACCTGGCCGAGCTTGTCGGAATGTCAGGGCAGGCGGTCGGCGGTTTCATGACCGAGCATCCAACTGCCAGTGGCCACCGCGTCATGACGGTCAACGGCACCATCTCGCCGAACTTCCAGTGGTGGGATCCGGAGCGCACCGACACCCCCCGGGAAGTGCTCGAATCCGAAGGCGTCGAGTTCGACGAACGTGGTCGTGCCAGTTCGAGTCAACGGCTCACCGTCGATGATTTCCGTGACCTGCTGAGCGATCTTCTTCCGCAGCCGACCAACAAACGTGCGTGGCTGGTGCGCGGGTCGTCCGTCGAGGGGCGGGATCTGGTGCCGGTGTGGTTGCGGAAGGAGTCAGTGTCACTCGCCGCCTCCACGTTGCGGCCCGTCACTCTTCCCGTGACGCGGGCCGAGTTGAAGTCCCTTGTGGACGAGGATTACCAGCACAAGCCCTACTCCGCTCGTGAGGCGAAGGTGGCCGAGTTCGATGCGTTCTGCAACCGGATGCGGCCCGGCGACCTCGTGCTGACAACCACCGGCGGCAAGACCTACCTGGGTCGCGTCACCGGCGAGGCCGAGTACGTCAACTCCGGGGACAAGCGTTCCAACCTGCGCCGCGCCGTGGACTGGCTCAACGACACCCGGCCGGTGCCGTTCGCGAAACTGCCGGACCCGTTGCCCGCGAAGCTGCACAACCAGTCCGACGTCGTGGACCTCACCGAGAACCTCGCCGCCGTCGAGGCCCTGCTGCGTGAGCTGGACATCGAGGTCGAGACACCCGCGCCCGCGCCGCAGAAGCCGCTGGAGTTCACGCCGGTCAGCTCCGAGCTGGCCGACGAGCTGATGATCGACCGGGACTGGCTGCAACGCAGGACCGACCTGCTGTGGCACCGCCGCCAGTTGATCCTCTACGGCCCGCCCGGCACCGGGAAGACGTTCCTCGCCCGCAAGATCGCCCAGCACCTCGCCGAGCCCAGTGCGGTCAAGCTCGTCCAGTTCCATCCGTCCTACACCTACGAGGACTTCTTCGAGGGTTTCCGGCCGGTGCAGGGGGACGACGGGCAGCTCGCGTTCGAGCTGCGGCCCGGGCCGTTCCGGGCGCTGGTCGACGACGCGCGGACACACCCGTCCGACCCGTACATCCTGATCATCGACGAGATCAACCGGGCGAACCTCGCCAAGGTGTTCGGTGAGCTGTACTTCCTGCTGGAGTACCGGGACGACTCGATCAGCCTGCTGTACTCCACCGAGGCGGACTTCACGCTGCCGAAGAACGTGTTCGTGATCGGCACCATGAACACCACCGACCGCTCCATCGCGCTGGTCGACGCCGCCATGCGGCGCCGGTTCGCGTTCGTCGAGCTGCACCCGTCGCAACCGCCCACCTCGGGACTGCTGCGTGAGTGGCTGCGCCGACGCGCCGACGAGATCGCGCACCACGCCGACGCGGCGGACCTGCTGGACGCGCTCAACCGGGCCATCGACGACCGCGAACTGGCGATCGGCCCCTCCTACCTGATGCACGACTACGTCTACCAGCGACCGGACGCGCTGGACGAGGTGTGGGAGACCTCGATCCTGCCGCTGCTGGAGGAACACCACTTCGGCAGCCCGCGCGAGATCCTCGACCGGTACCGCCTCGCCGCGTTGCGCAAGTCCATCGACACCCGGTCGGACGAGCCGTGACCTGCGAGGATGATGGGCGTTCCGGGCCGTCGAGGACACAGGAGGCCGCATGCTGACCCGCATCGAGGTGGACGGCTTCAAGAACCTGCTGGGGCTGGCGATCGACTTCGGCCCGTTCACCTGCATCGCGGGCGAGAACGGCACCGGCAAGAGCAACGTGTTCGACGCGATCCAGTTCCTGAGCCTGCTCGTCGACCGCTCGCTCATCGAAGCCGCCCAGGAGGTCCGGGGTATCCACGGTGAGCGGCTCGGCGACCCGCGCGACCTTTTCTGGAACGGCCACTCCTGGTCGGAACCCAGGATGCGGTTCGCGGCCGAGATGATCGTGCCCGGCGAGGTCGAGGACGACTTCGGTCGAGCTGCCAAGGCCACGATCACTTTCCTGCGCTACGAGTTGGTGATCGGCTACGCCGCCCCGAGCGGGCTGGAAAAAGTCGGCAGGCTCGTCCTGCTGGAGGAGAACCTCCGGCACATCAAGCTCGGCGACGCCCCCGCCCATCTCCGGTTTCCGCACAGCACCGGCAAGTTCCGCAACGCCGTCCTGCACGGCAAGCGCAGCGGAACCGCGTTCATCTCGACCATTGTCGAGGACGGCCAGCCGATCGTGTCCATTCACCAGGACGGTGGCAGCCGCGGCCAGCCCAAGCGGGCGGCGGCTTCCCGTGCTCCCGCCACGGTCGTCAGCACCGTGACCAGCAACGACGATCCCACCATCCTCGCCGCCCGGCGCGAGATGCAGTCGTGGCGGCGACTGGCGTTGGAACCGTCCGCGCTGCGCACCGCGGACCGGTATGTCGATGACCGCATGATGGATGTGAACGGCAGGCACCTGGCGGCCGCGCTGTTCCGGGTCGCCAATCGTGCGGGTTCCGATCCTGAGGCCGCCTACGCGAGAGTCGCCGGACGTCTGGCGGATCTGGCGGGCATCAACGTCCGGGACCTGCGTATCGACCAGGACGATGTGCGCGAACTGCTGACCATCCAGCTGGTCGAGTCCAGCGGCCTGACACTGCCTGCGCGCAGCCTGTCGGAGGGCACGCTGCGGTTCCTGGCGCTGTGCGTGTTGCTGGAGGATCCGTCCGTCACCGGTCTGATCTGTATGGAGGAGCCGGAGAACGGGATCCATCCGGCCAACATGGACGCGATGGTCCACCTCGTCCGCGACCTCGCGGTCGACCCGCAGGCGACGCCGGGCGAGGACAACCCGTTCCGCCAGGTCGTGATCAACACCCATTCACCCGCGATCGTGCAACTTGTCGACCCGGGTGACCTGCTGTTCGCCGACACCGCCGTCCGCAAGGGTCCGGACGGCAGCACCGCACACGTGCTTCGTCTGCGGCCGATGGCCGACACCTGGCGGGCCCGGGGTCACTCAGCGGTGACCAGGGCGGACATCCTGCCCTACCTGACCACGCACCCCGGTGCCCAGCTCAGCCTGGGGGACACCGCGTGACCATCCGCATCGTGTTCCTTCGTGAAGGCACCAGCGACAGCGGGATCGTGCCGCACATCGAGGCGATCGCGGCGAACCACGACCTCGACGTGTCAGTCACCGACCCGGAACTGGACCGGCTGCCGAAGCCGCCCGGGCTGGCCGTGGCGGCCAAACTGCGGGCGGTGCTGGAGATGGGTGGTGTGTACGACCTGATCGTGGTGCACCGCGACGCCGACAACCAGGGTGTCGACGCCCGTGTCGACGAGATCGCCGCGGCCGTCGCCGTAGTGACCGCAGACGTGCCGCACGTTCCGGTCGTACCGGTTCGGATGACCGAGGCGTGGCTCCTCACCAGCGAGGACGAGGTGCGCCGGGTCGCGGGGAACCCGACGGGCAGGATGCCGCTGGGCCTGCCGAACCTCGGCGCTCTCGAACGGATCGCCGATCCGAAGGAACTGCTCAGGGACGCTCTCGCCACGGCGTCCGGAGTCTCGGGCCGACGACTCGACCAGGTCAGGAAACGGTTCTCCCAGCACCGGCGGCAGCTGCTGGAGCGGTTGGACCGGGACGGCCCGGTAGCCCGGTTGCCGTCCTGGCAGCACTTCGTCACCGGAGTCGAAGCCGGGCTGAAGGCCGCGTGCGATGCCGGTCGTTGAACTGGACGAGCTGGGCAGTTCCGCGCACTCGCTCACCACCGAACAGGGGCAACGGCTCGCCCGGTCGGGGTTGGTGTCCGCGGCCCCGTCCGCGCTCGTGCCGGGGCAGTGGGACGTCGCGGCCCGCGGCAAGGTGGGTGTTGCCCGGGTTGGGGATGTCGACCTGTGGATCCGGCCGAAGCTCGACATCGCGCGGCTCCTGTTCCTCGTCGGCTACGCGGTCGACCCGAAGGGGTGGCGTGACGACGAGGTCGAGCTGGCGACCGGTGACGGGCTGGTGCCCGCGGTCGCGAACGCGCTGTGGCGGCAGACCGAACGCGCGTTGCGCCAGGGTCTGCTTCAGGGCTACCGCGAGGTCGAGGAAACCTCGTATGTCCTGCGTGGCCGGTTGCGGGAGGCCGACCAGCTCCGCAGGCACCACGGGCGGGTGATCCCGATGGAACTGCGGCACGACGACTTCACCGTGGACGTGGCAGAGAACCAGATCCTCCTGGCCGCCGTCACCCGCATGCTCACGGTGCCCAGGGTGGACGACCAGTCGCGGCAGCGGCTCACCGCACTGCGTGTTCGCCTCGCCGACGTGACCTCCCTGATTCGTGGCGCGCGGCTGCCCGCGTGGCGGCCGAACCGGCTCAACGCCCGATACCACAGCGCTCTGCGGCTCGCGGAGATCGTGTGGCAGGCCACCTCACCCGAGCACGCGCCCGGCACAGTCACCGCGACCGGGTTCCTGTTCGACCTCGCCAGGGTGTTCGAGGACTTCGTCACGGTCGGCCTCGCCGAAGCGCTGCCCACCCACGCGGCGGGCACCGCGCATCGTCAGTATCCGTGCTCACTCGACGAAGCGGCGGCCGTGGGCATGAAACCCGACCTGGTCTGGCGGGTCGGCGGTAGCCCGGCGGCCGTGGTGGACGCGAAGTACAAGCAGGAGAAGCCGGAGGGCTACCCGAACGCCGACCTGTACCAGCTGCTGGCCTACTGCACCGCACTCGGACTTCGGCGCGGCCATCTCGTCTACGCCAAGGGAAACGGCCTGCCCGCGCGGCACGTCGTGCGGCATGCCGGGGTGGAGATCGTCTGCCACGCGCTGGATCTGACACTGCGGCCGGCGGAGCTGCTGGGCCTCATCGACCGACTGGCAAGGGACCTCGCCGGGAACAAGTAAACGGAGGAGAAGTGCCGACACTGGGGATCGCGCGGGAGTTCCTGCGTGAGTTCGGGAAACTCCAACGGCCCGTCCAGGACAAGGTGTACGAGACGTTCGCCAAGTTCGAGGAGGCGACGTTCGCGGGTATCCACCTGGAAACCATCCGCAACGTCCGCGACCCGCGGCTGCGGTCCATCCGGATCGACCAGTTCTGGCGCGGCATCGTCCTCGCTCCGACCTCCGGTGACGCGTACGTGCTGCTTCGCGTGCTTCCGCACGACGACGCGTACCAGTGGGCGCGGCGCAGGACCGCGAGCGTCAACCGGGTCACCGGCGGCATCGAGATCCGTGACGTGGTCTCGATGGAGGATCGTATGCCTCGGCTGGAGGAGCGGGCGGCGACCACCACCACGCGTCTGCTCAGCGGGGTGAGCGACGCCGACCTGCGGCGACTGGGTATCGACGACCAGGTTCTCGCGTTCGCGCGCACCCTCACCGACCACGACCAGCTCGAAACGGCCCGCATCATGCTGCCGGAACCCCAGTACGACGCCCTGGTCGGGCTCGCCGTCGGCATGAGCCCCGAAGAGGTGTGGGCCGAGATCGCCGACACCCTCGAACCCGGCGACTACGACCCGGACGACGTGACCGCCGCCCTCACCCGCTCTTCGAAGCAGGTCGTCCTGGTCAGCGGACCGGAGGAGCTGATGGAGGTGTTCAGCTACCCGTTCGACCTGTGGCGGGTCTACCTGCACCCGGTGCAGCACCGCGTCGCGTACGGCGACTTCTCCGGGCCGGTGCGGGTCACCGGTGGACCGGGCACCGGCAAGACCGTCGCCGTGCTGCACCGGGCGAAGCACCTCGCCGAGCGGTCCACACGCGACCGGTCGGTGCTGGTGACCACCTTCACCAAGACCCTGACCGGTTCCCTTGAGGACCAGCTCCACACACTGGTCGAGGACGACGCCGTGCTGCGCCGGATCGACGTGCGGCACGTGGACCAGATCGCCAACCAGGTCGTCACCGCGGCACACGGGCGGGTCGGCATCCTGTCGACCGACGAACAGCGCCAGGTGTGGCGGACGGTGATCGGGGCGACCGGGGCCGGATTCACCGACACCTTCCTCGCGCAGGAGTGGCGTGATGTCGTGCTCGCGCAACAGATCGCCGACCTCGACGGCTACCTGGCCGCGCGGCGCCGCGGCCGGGGACGCCAGCTCGGCACCCGCCAGAAGGAACAGGTGTGGACGGCGGTGTCGGCGTTCGTCGACGAGCTGCGCCGCCGTGACCGCTGGACCTACGAGACGGTGTGCGTGGAAGCGGCCCGGCTGTTGGCCGAGCGGCCCGACAAGCCCTACCAGCACATCGTCGTCGACGAGGGGCAGGACCTCGGTCCGTGGGGCTGGCGTCTGCTGCGTGCCGCGGTGGCCGAGTCCGGCAATGACCTGTTCATCGCCGCGGACGCACACCAGCGCATCTACGGTCACCGGGTCTCCTTGCGGCAGCTCGGGATCAACATCACGGGCCGGTCCGCGCGGCTGACGTTGAACTACCGCACCACGGCGGAGATCCTCGGGTGGAGCATCGGCCTGCTGCGCGGGCAGGAGATCGACGCCCTCAACGAGGATCTCGACACACTCGCGGGCTGTCGCTCGGACGTGCACGGCGAACCACCTGCCCTGCGCCCCGCGATGAGCGAACGGGAGGAGTCGCAGGCGGTCGTCGAGGACGTGCGCGAGTGGCTCGCCGCCGGTGTGGAGCCGGACCAGGTCGGCATCGCCGCGCGTACGTGGAGCCAGGTGGCGTCGGCGCTGTCGGCGTTGGACAGGGCCGGTCTGCCGACGACGTCGCTCGCGCGGTCGAAGCCGGTCGCCGGGCGCATCTCGGGGGCGACGATGCACGCGATGAAGGGGCTGGAGTTCCGCTCTGTCGCCGTGGTCGGGCTCGGCGAGGAGTCGATGCCGTCACCGCGGGCGGTCACGCCGATCGAGGAGGACCCGGTCGCCCACGAACTCGATCTTCAGCAGGAACGCTGCCTGCTGTTCGTCGCCTGCACCCGGGCACGGGAGACGTTGCGCCTCTCGTGGCACGGGGTGCCGTCGTCGCTGCTGCCGCCGGAGGCTAGGTCGTGACGTGCAGCAGCAACGAGGTCAGACCGGCGCGGGGGAGTTCGAGCACAGCAGGTTCCTTGGCTGCCTTGCTGTCGCGCAGCGCACACCTGTCTGCGGGCAGCAGCGCGGCCTCGACACAGTTTCCGCCCCCGGTGCCTCCGCTGCCGGAGAAGCTGCTCCTGCGCCACACCAGGTCCGACCCGCTCGTCATGGAGGCCCCTTCTCGTCGTCAGCCTCCAGTCTCCCCGGCCGCCCTGATCGAGTCCAGTGACCTGGCTGGCGACATTGCGCGCTGGGTCAGGATTCCCCACCGTTCCAGCAGTTCGCGGACATGGCCCCGATCCTCGATGTAGATCGAGCCACCCTGGCCTTCCGCGTAGCCGACATCCGGAATCGGCTCCGGCAAAGTCAGGATCGAGAACGGGCCGTCCACGGCCGGGGTCGCGCCCGCTGAACGCGGCAACACCTGCAGCGTGATGTGCTCCGACTCCGCCGCGTCCACCAACCTGGCGAGCTGACCGCGTAGCACCGACGGCGTCCCGATCGGCCGCGTCAGCACCGTTTCGTCGATGATCACGTGGTACCGCAACGGCTTCGGCCGGTTCAGCACGCGCTGCCGGGCCATCCGCGCGAGCACGCGGCGCTCGGCCACCTCGTAGTCCAGTCCGGGGTTCGCGCCGGTCACCAGCGCCCGCGTGTAGTCGGGCGTCTGCAACAGGCCGGGTACCACGATCGTCTCCAGTTGCCGGACCGCGAGCAGCGCGGCTTCGACGTTCAGCAGCTCGTGGAAGTCTGCGGGCAGGTCCTTGCGCAGAGCCAGCCAATAGCCGCGCTCACCGGCCCGCGCCGACAATCCCAGCACCCACTCGCGGGTGTTCGAATCCGTGACCTCGTAAGCGTCGAGCATCCGTTCCACGTCGAACGACTTCACGCCCTGCTGCCGGTTCTCGATCCGGCTGATCTTCGACGTGGACCACTTGCCGCCGATCCGGTTCAGCCGCTCGACGGTCTCGTCCATCGTCCAGCCGTGCTGTTCCCGCAGCTGGCGCAGCGTCTCGGTGAGCTGCCAGCGCCGCACGGTCGCGGTCACGACCCACTCGTCCTCCTCCGACACCGGTACCCCTTCCGAGTGAAAAATGGGAATCCCACTTTTCATCCTTACGGTTGAGCGATCAGTGTATCTCACGTCAGGTAGCGGATCGAACACGAGGTGTGGCATGAGCGTGGGCAATGGGATGGGCGAGCTGTGTGGTGAGGCGGAGTTCGCCGAACTGGTCACGGCGATGGTCAACGAGGCGGCGCCACGGCTGTTCGCCGTGGTCCAGGAGTTGGGGGAGCGCGTCGACGGCCGTATCGCCGCATGGGGCATGGCGTTCGAGGATCGCGCGGACGTGGTGTGCGACGGCGCCACGTTGCTGGGCGTCCGCTCCCCGGAGTGCGCGTGCCGACTTCTCGGTCGCGACCCCGACGTCACCGCGCGGCTCGTGTGGGTCGAGTCGCCGCCGGTGTCGTGACGGCCTGGCTGCCCGGCTACTTCGTGCCCCGCCTGCACGCCGTCGACCCGTACGCCGACCGCATGGTCTTCCACGGGGTGCCGCTCGCCTGGTCGCTCTGCGGGCGGGCGGCCGTACTCCACGCCGCTGACCGGCTCGAACGGCTCGGTCGATGTCCCCGATGCGAACGACTCGCGGCCAGGGGACAGTCAATTATGATGGAATCATGAGTAAAACTCGCCAGATCTCGATCACCCTCCCCGAAGATCTGATCGACACCATCAGAGCGGCTGTCGAGCGAGGTGAAGCGCGGTCGGTGTCCGCCTACATCGCGAGCAAGCTCGCACCCGGAGTGATCATGGACGCGCTCTTCACGGAGTGGGACGCCGAGCGGGGTACGCCCTCCGCCGAGGTGGAGAAGTGGGCCGGGCAGGAGCTTGACCGGGCGTTCGCCGAGCAGGCCGCACACAACCGCGGGGTGGCGTGAACAAGTCTC
Source organism: Actinophytocola algeriensis (assembly GCF_014203735.1). Classification (GTDB taxonomy): domain Bacteria; phylum Actinomycetota; class Actinomycetes; order Mycobacteriales; family Pseudonocardiaceae; genus Actinophytocola; species Actinophytocola algeriensis. The sequence goes on from NZ_JACHJQ010000003.1 coordinate 749,195, forward strand.
TCGTCCTGGACGCAGGCGCGTTGATCGGCGTCGATCGGCGATCGCCCCAGCTCCAGGAGCTGTTTCGGCAGGCGCGGGCGCGCACCGTCGCCATCGTCGTTCCCACCGTCGTCGTCGCGCAGGTCGTGCGCAGCGGCGGCAGGCAGGCGAACCTGCGTCGTTTCCTGGCCGACTCGTACCTGAGCTTCGTCGGACTCGACTACCCGGCCGCCCTGGAAATCGGCGCTCTGCTCGGTGACAGCGGAACGGCGGACGTCGTCGATGCGTGCGTCGCCGTCTGCGCGCGCCGGTTGAACCACTGCCCGGTAGTAACGTCCGATCCTGAGGACCTCGCCAAGCTCGACCCGACACTGCCCCTGATCGTGGTCTGACGGCCATTGTCGGACCGGCACTTCCGGGCGTTGAAAGGCCCACTCCCCGACCCCATTCGAACACCGACCGGGCGATCCAGGGCCTCGGCCGGTTCCTGAAGGTCCGGACGAGCGGCCAGCAGTCCATCGAGCACCGAGGCCTTCTCGGCCGCTGACAAAGGCAGCCAGTGCCGATGTCGAATGGTTCATCACGTCAGTCCACTGTGTCCAGACTATGCGGGACACCAGACATGGGCGTTCACCTTGGCGTCGGTGAGCACTCGGCCGCCAGGCAGCGGCGTCCCGAGTGATCACCGCGATGGATGGGACACAATGTCGAGGCATGAGTGACGTGTCGTTCGCCGGATACCTGTCTGCTCTGGACAAAGACGCGCTGGTTCGGCTGCTCGACGTGCGTCCGGACGTTCGTCGTGAGCCGGTGCCGTCCGGGTTTCGGCAGCTGGCGCAGCGGCTCAGTGGGGTCGAGTCCATTGTGCCCGCGTTGCACACTCTCTGCCGGGACACGTTGATCGCCGGGGAAGCGGTGGCCCTGCTCGGGGAGGCGGCGACCGCGCCCGCGGTCGCGGCGTTGCTGGGGGCCGACGAGAAGAGCGTGCGGGACGAGTTGGCAGTCCTGTGCGCGATCGGGTTGGCCTGGGCCGACGGGGAGGTCCTGCACCAGCCCGAGGTGCTGCGGGACCAGTGGATGACCGAGGTGGGGGGCGGGCGGCCCGCGGTGAAACTGGCCGGGGCGGCGCTCGCCGACGAGTTGCGTGCCTGCCTGTCGGCGCTGGGGGTCGACGTTGCCGGGTTGCGCAAGGTCGAGCTGGTCGCGCGACTGGGCGAGGTGATGGCCGATTCGCGGTTGTTGGGCGACGTGATCCGCGGGCTTCCGGCGGCGGCGCGGGTGCGGCTGGAGGAGCTGCGACTCGGCGACTTCGGGGGCATGTTCGGGTTCGGTGCGCCGCGTGGCCGGGTCGATCCGACCGAGTTGCTGGTCCGGGCCGGTCTGGTGCTGCGGTCCAACCGGCGGCCGGAGGTGCCGAGAGAGGTGGCGGTCGCGGCCTGGCTCGTGGATCACAACCTGGGGCTGACCGGCCGCCCCGCGGTCGCCGCCGCGGCCGGGTTGCCCGCCACGGCGGCCGTCGCCGCCGCGCGGGAGGCGGTGCGGGCGGTGTCGACGCTCCTGGACGAGGCCGCGCGCAAGCCGGTCGCCGCCCTGAAGAAGGGCGGGGTCGGCACGCGGGAACGTGGTCGGCTCGCCAAACTGCTCGGGCTTCCCGACGACGTGCTGGTGCTGTCGATCGACATCGCGTTCGCGGCCGGGTTGCTCGGGGAGGTGGAGGGCGGTTACGCCCCGACCGGCGCCTACGGGACGTGGCGGGAGGCCGCGCCCGGCGCGCAGTGGGCTGCGCTCGCCGTCGCGTGGCACGGCATCGAGCACGCGCCGTTGATGCGGGAGATCGACGGCGATCGGGAGCTGCCACCGCCGTTGCCGCTGATGTCCATGGCGGGGGAGATGCGGCGCGCGATGCTGCGGGAGGCTCGTGCCGGGCTCTCGGTGCGTGGTGTCGGCGCCGAGATCGACTGGTTCTGCCCGCTGCATGGCTACGAACCGGGGGCCCGTGACGAGAAGACCGCCGCCACGGTCCGGGAGGCGGAACTGCTCGGTGTGGTCGCCGGCGACCGGGTGTCCGGCCTCGGCGACGCGGTGCTGGCCGCGATCGGGACCGGCGGCGACGTCGTCGCGGACGCGGCCGAGGGGTGTGCGTCCCTGCTGCCGGAAGCCGGATGCACGGTGATCCTCCAGTCCGACCTCACCGCGGTCGTCACGGGGCAACCCACCGCGGCCGTGGCCCGGCTGCTCGCCGCGGCCGCCCTCAACGAGGCGCGCGGTGACGCCGCTGTCTGGCGGTTCACCCCGGCCGGCGTCCGCGCCGCGCTCGACGCGGGCTGGACGGCCGCCGAACTGCTGGCGGAGCTGGCGGACGTGGCCGACCGTGCCGTGCCGCAACCACTGGAATACCTGGTCAACGACGCCGCCCGCAGACACGGGCAGGTGCGGGTGCGGGAGACCCGGTCGTGTGTCGTCGCCGACGAGGCACTCGCCACCGAGATCCTCAACACCAGGGAACTCACGAAACTCCGGCTCAGCCGCGTCGCACCCACCGTGCTGACCAGCCCGTACCAGCTGGACCACGTGCTCGAGCGGTTGCGCGCGGCGGGGCTGTCCCCGGTCGGCGAGAAGGCCGACGGCACGACGGTCGTCGAGCGCCGCGAGGAGCACCGGGCGGAGGAGACCGGCATCGTCGCCGCCCGGGCCGTGGTCGACGCGCCGGAGTTGGCCGCGCGGCTCCTCGCCGACCCGGACGGTGACCGCGACGCGCCGAGGAGCGGAACCGTCGACCTGATCGCCCGGCTCAACCCGCACCTCGACGACGCCGAGCTGGTCCTGCTGAGCCACGCCATCGACAACCAGGACGACGTGCTGATCTCCTATAAGGACAAGAACGGCGGCCACACGGTGCGACAGGTCCGGCCCTACGGGATTCGCGGCCGGTGGCTGGAGTCCTTCTGTTCCTGCGGGAAGCGGACCGCGAGTTCACCGTCGCCAACATCGAGGCGGTGGCGCCCGCGCGCTGACTCGATGCCGGCACCGCACCGGCAAGGGCGACGACCCGGCGGCTCCGGAGCCCTCGGACGTCGAGGCCGTCAACACGGTTGCGCAAGCTGACCTGGTGAGCTCGTGACGGTGTTTCGTGGGAGTCTGGTGACGTGAGTCCGGTGAGCAGAGGACGTAAACGCAAGCCGAAGAAGTCGGGGCGCGGCACGGCCCGCCCGAACCGGGTGCCGGAAGCCCGGGCGGTGCAGGGTGCCGAACGGGACGTGTATCTCGGTGACGTGTCGCCCGGCGCGTCCGAGCACGAGGTCGAGCGAATCATGGATCGGCGGATGTTCGTGATGCCGTACCGCGCCGCCACCATCGACGGCGAGGAGTTCGACCGGCTCGATCCCGCCGACCCGGACCAGCGGTCACTGCTCATCCAGGGCGAGCATGCCGAATCGACGAGTACCTCTCCGACCCGTTGTGGAGCGGCGAGATCGACGGGACGAATCCGCGGTTGCACCTCGCCATGCACGAGGTGATCGCCAACCAGCGGTTTCCTCGATCAGCCTTGGTTCGCTGAGTGGTCTTCTGCGGCTACCGCGAGGACGCTGACTGCTGAGGCAATCGCCAACATCGCGCTCCTCCAAAGGGTTACTTTTCGTGTAGTTAGCGTCATCGCAGAGTTACCGCTAATCGGCGAGGACGTCAAGCAACTTCGCGACCTTCGGACTCGGCTGGGCGCGGCCGAGGTAGGTGTCCAGCGTCTCACTCACCCGCTTGTGACCAAGCTGGTCCGCGGTCTCCCGGACGGTCAGTCCGCCATCATCGAGCAGCGTGGCGGCCGTCTTTCGGAAGTTGTGACTCGTGAGCCACGTGAACCCGAGCGGATCGAGAGCGTCCCGCAGGTCGGAGTTGGTGTTACCCCGATTCCGCAGCTTGCCCAGCGGCGACGGAACCACCACGTTCCACCGTTCCCGTCACGCTCGCGGGCCTTGAGCAGCAGCACCAACCAGGCGGGTAGGTGCAGAGTCCGCCACCCCGACTCCGTCTTGGGCTTCGGCTGGATTACCCACCCTCACCGCGGACATAGGTCAACGTGCCGCGAACCTCCACTGTGGCCGCCTGCAGGTCGAGCGCGTCCCATGTCACTGCCAGCGCCTCGCCGATCCGCAGCCCCGTCCCGAGCATGAAGTCCACGAGATCTGGGATGTCCCGTGCCACGCACGCTCGTACGCACGCAGACCAGCCCGGAGCTTGCGCACCTCGTCGAGTGTCAGTGCCCGAGCCAACTCCTTCTCCGTTGTGATGGGCGAGACGTTGCGCAGCGGGTTGTGCTCGACCGCGGCATGCCGAGCGGCCAACCCCATGGCCTGACTCAACACCGTCTTGGCGTGCTTGGCCGCTGACGGCTCAGTCTTGTCCCGCACGGCGTTGAGGAACCGTTCCGCCGTCCCGACGGTCAGCTCACGTATCCGCAGCGACCCCACACCCGGCACGACGCGCAGCCGCAGCGTGTCGTCGTACGTGGTCAATGTTGCATTCGCTCGCTTCTTCTGCTTGAACACCGCGAACCACAGGTGGGCGATGACCGCTATCGCGAGCAGTGGGAAGCGCGGATGTTGTTGGGGCGCGCGAACTTGGCATGTCGCCGTTGAGCGTGGCCTCCGAGGCTTTGGGTGCTGTCGTTGCTATGCCTTCGAAGGGAGCTGTCATGGCTGGGATCGGTCCGTTGGGTATCGCGTTGAAGCACGCGCAGACGCCGCGTGGGCGTGTGCTCGCTACAGCCGTTGTGTCGGCGTCGTTGTTGCCGAGCGGGGCTGTCATGCTGTTCGCATCAGCAAATAGCTCGGTGTCGTTTCGGCAGGTCCGGGCTTAGCTTCGGGCGGTGGCGAACGAACTGACCATTCCGCTCCTGCCCTGTCCATCCATCGACGAGATCGCGTCGTTCTACCAGATGCTCGGCTTCGAGATCACCTATCGGCAGACGCGGCCGAACCCGCACGTCGCGGTGCGACGGGAAGACATCAATCTGCACTTCTTCGGGATGGACGACTACGACCCGGCGCAGTCGTACAGCTCGTGCCTGGTCATCGTGGCGGACACCAGCGAGCTGTTCGAGGCCTTCGCGGCGGGGATGCGGTCCGTGCACGGAAAACTGCTCGTCTCCGGCATCCCGCGCATGACCCGGCCGCGGCTGCGCAACGACCGGCACACCGGGTTCACCGTCGTCGATCCGGGCGGCAACTGGATCCGGATCAACAAGGCCGCCACGGAACCCGAGGCGCAGACCAAGCTCGCCAAAGCCATGGAGAACGCCGCGAGGCAGGCGGATGCGCGCGGCGACGAACGCCAGGGGCTGAAGATCCTGGAAGGCGCGTTGAAGCGGGCGACCGGCGACGAACCGGAGTTTCAGGCGGTGCGGGATTACCGCGACGAGCTCGTCGAACGGATCAAAGGGGTATGAGCCGCGCCCAGGCGCTTGAGCGCGGCCCCGACCACCTCGGGGTCGTAGGAAGCTGACAGCCGCCGGCCTTGGGTGTGGCCGTCTCAGTTCGGGACCGTTCGGACTGTCGCAGATGTGGCAATCAGTGCTCTGACCAGCGCGTTGAGGCAATCGTGGGGCCGGTCTTCCGGACCGGCCCCACATTTTTGTCCATCGCCTGGCAGACCCCGATGAGCCGCATTCCTTCGAAGTCGGCGCCGTGAACGCGCGGTTGACCCGGTGAATTCGCGCCGGTGTTTCGTGGGAGTCTGGGGCTGTGAGTCCGGTGAGCAAGGGGCGTAAACGCAAACCGAAGAAGTCGGGACGCGGGATTTCTCGCCCGAAGCGGCGGCCGGAAGTCCGAGTGGAGCACGATGTCGACCGGGACGTGTATCTCGGTGACCTGCCGTCCGGCGTGTCCGAGGACGAGGTCGAGCGGATTCTGGACCGGCGGGTGTTCGCGATGCCGCACCGCGGCACCGTGATCGGCGGCGAGGAGTTCGACCGGCTCGATCCCGCCGACCCGGACGAGCGGTCGCTGCTCATCCAGGGTGAGCACCCGGAGTTCCAGCAATATCTGGCCGATTCGACGTGGCAGGGCGAGATCGACGGGATGAACCCCCGGTTCCACCTCACGATGCACGAGGTGATCGCCAACCAGCTGTGGGCGGACGAGCCGCCTGAGGTGTGGCGGGCGGCCAAGCGGTTGCGTGAGCAAGGCATGGCACGGCACGACGTCCTGCACGAGCTGGCCAGGGTCATGGCCGAGCACATGCGCCCGACCCTGACCAGGGGGGAACCGTTCGACGAGGACTCCTACCGCGGCGCGCTGGCCGACCTGTGACCGCTTCGGTCACGGTCGGTACTGTCCATGCCAGCGTGCCGGGAGGTGTGACCGTGGAGTCGGAACTGGTCGAGCAGGTGCGGGCGTTCGTGCGCTGGGTGGGCACGGGGCGCAAGCTCACCCAGGCAGGGCGGATCACCTTGACCGACGCCCGGGTACTGGTGGAATCGCTGGGTACCGGCGACGTGGTCGACCCCACCATCGGTGATCGCGTGTACCGGACCACCTCGAGCCAGGAACTGTCCAACCTGATGCTCGTCGTGGCGTGGGCCAAGGCCGCGCGGCTCGTCCGCAAGACCGGCGACCGGCTGGTGGCGGTGAAGAAGAACGCGGCGCTGCTCGACGACCAGCGGGCACTGTGGCTGACGCTGTTCACGACGTTCGACCGGGTTGGCGAGGCGTTTCTGGCGGGCGGGATCGCGGAGTCGCCGCTGCGCTGGCAGTTCGCGAGCGGCAGCCGTGCGATGCTGACCTTGCTGCGCCAGGCCGACCAGCCGGTCGCCCGCCTGCGCGCGATGGCCTGGGACATCGTGACCGCGCCGTACGTTCTGGACGATGCCACCGAGTTCCAGGCCGGGCTATGGCGAAAGTGCAACGACCGCGACACCGACCTCGCGCTCGACGTCCTGCGGCGGTTGGGCGCGGTGACGATCGAGGACGGGACAGTGTCACTGACCGAACCCGGCCTGGCCGGTATGCGCGTGCTCCTGGCGGAACCGGAGCATGGTGACCCCGTCTACCAGCTCAGGATCACCCTGGTGGGGTCGGCTGATCCGCCGGTGTGGCGGCGGGTTCTGGTGCCTGCCGCGATCCGGCTCGATCGCCTGCACGAGGTCGTCCAGGCCACCATGGGTTGGCAGAACGCACACCTGCACGCGTTCAGCGACGGGCAGACCCACTACGGCGTGCCGGATCCGGAACTGGGTCACCGCGACGAACACGCGACGAGGTTGAACGACCTGGTCGAACCTGGTGGCCGCCTCGAGTACACCTACGACTTCGGTGACGGCTGGGACCACGAGATCCTCGTCGAGGAAGCGACTGTCGCCGAGTCCGGCCTGCGTTGTCCACGGTGTGTCGCTGGGGAGGGCGCCTGTCCGCCGGAGGACTCCGGTGGTGTGGAGGGATACGAGCGGCTCGTCGAGATCCTCGCCGATCCCGGTCACGATGAGCACCGGTCCATGCTCGACTGGCTCGGCTTGGACAGTCGTGACCAGTTCGACCCGGCACGCTTCGATCCTGACGACGCCGACCGTCGCCTGACCGTCGTGTCGAACGCCGGTTTCATCACTGCCCGGCGTTGAGAGGTGTCAAACCGCCAGGGGTGCCGTGCTGTTGCGGACGATCAGGTCGGTTGCCAGTTCCACCCGCGGGCTGTCCGTCTCTTCCCCGCGGGACAGGCGAAGCAGCATTCGGGCCGCCAGCGTGCCCATCTCCGCCAGTGGTTGGCGGACCGTCGTCAGTGGAGGAGACGCCCAGCGGGCCTCCGGAAGGTCGTCGAAGCCCACCACGCTCACGTCGTCCGGGACGCGCAGCCCTCGTTGCCGGAGGCCCTCGTACACGCCGAACGCCATCTGGTCGCTCGACGCGAAGATCGCCGTTGGCGGTTCCGGTAGCGACATCAGCGCGGTCGCGCCTCGGAAACCGGACTCGTGGTAGAAGTCGCCCGGTTGGATCAGTTCGTCCGATACCGGTAGGCCTGCCGCGTCGAGGGCCGCTCGGTAGCCGTCCAGGCGGGCTCGGCTGCACAGGAGGGACGTCGGGCCCGCGATGAAGCCGATGCGGCGGTGGCCCAGGGAAGTCAGGTGCTCTGTCGCGGCTCGACCGCCTGCCCAGTTCGTCGCGCCGATTGTCGGGACTTCCAGTGCCGGGCCGCCTGCTGGGTCGATCACCACTGCCGGGACGTTCAACCGGCGGAGTTCGGCCTGGTGACCCGGCTGGAGCGTCGAGGTCACCAGGATGACGCCGTCCGATTTCCTCGCTCGGAGGTTGTCCAGCCACTGGCGGGTGGCGGCGGAGTGGCGGTGGATCGCGCTCACCACCGTGCCCACCTGGGCCGCGTGGGCAACGTCCTCCACGCCGCGGATGATCTCCACTGCCCACGGGCTGTCCAGGTCGTTGAAGACCAGGTCGACCAGGCCGGCATGCTCGCCCCGGCGCGAACCCCGGCGTTGGTAGCCGTGTTGGGCCAGTAGCGCTTCGATGCGCGCTCGGGTGGTCGGGGATACGTCTGACCTGCCGTTCAGTACCCGCGACACCGTGGGCACCGACACGCCTGCTTCCGCCGCGATGACGTTGATCGTCACCTTGCGTTCTCTTGCCACGTCGCACTCCCCGATACCGAAACGCTCCGAAACTTTCGGAAGTCTACTTGCTGCCCATCCCGGCGAGGCCTGCGATCAGCCACCGGCGTGCCACGAGGTACAGGACGAACACCGGCAGCGCGGTCATCATCACCGCCATCATCATCCCCGGCACGTTGATCTGGAACTCCTGCTTGAAGCTCGTCAGGCTCAGCGTCAACACCCGCATGGACGGGTCCTGCGTCAGCACCAGCGGGAACAGGAACTGGTTCCACGCCCCGAGCGCCGTGTACGTGCCCACCGCGGCGATCGCGCCCTTCGACATCGGGATGACCAGTTGCCACAGGATCCGGAACGGGCCCGCGCCGTCGACCGTCATCGCGTCGTACAGCTCCGCGGACACGTCTCGCAGCGAGCCGACCAGGACCAGGATCACCAGCGGCAGCCCGAAGGCGACCGTGGGCAGGATGATCGCGGTCAGTGAGTCGTAGAGCTGCATCCGGTTGATGATCAGGTACAGCGGGATGATCGTGGCCTGCGCGGGGATCGCCATGCCTGCGAGGAAGATCCGGAACATCGTGCTCGAGAACCAGCTCAGTGAGCGGACGATCGCGTAGGCCGCCGGGATCGCCACCAGCAGAGTCAGCCCCACCGACGCCGCCGTCACGATCACCGTGTTCAGCAGGTAGCGCATGAAGCCGCTGTCCAGGACCTCGGCGACGTTGCTGAGCGTGATCGAACCCGGGATCGCCAGCGGGCCGCGGTCCAGGAAGCTGTCACGAGTCTGGAGGCTCCACGAGACCATCACGTAGATGGGGACCCCGACGAGCACCAGCCACATCGCGGACAGGGCGCCCGCGGCGTAGTTCGGTCTGGTCTTCACAGGCCCTCCAACGTGCTGCGCATCTTCCCGAAGCCCGAGAACCTGACGATCAGCAGCGAGATCGCGGTCGCGACGATGACCAGCACCGACGCGATCGTCGACGCGTAGCCGAACTCGTAGGACCGGAACGACCGGAAGTACATCTCCAGCGGCAGCGTGCGGGTCGACGCGGCCGGGCCGCCGTTGGTCAGCAGGAAGATGGTCTCGAAGTACGTGAGCGAGCCGACGATCATGATGGTGGACGACGTGATGATCGTGTTCTTGAGCTGGGGCAGCGTGATGTACCAGAACTGGTGCCAGCCACCCGCGCCGTCGATGTAGGCCGCGTCGTACAGCACCTTCGGGATGTTCCGCGCCGCCGCCTGGTAGAGCAGCGTGTGGAACGGGATGAACTGCCAGCCCACCACGATCACGATCGCCGTCAGCGCGCCTGACGTGGTGCCGAGGATGTTGCGCAGCGGCTCGAAACCGCGCCCGATACCCACGTACGGGTCGAACAACCTGTTGTACAGCAACGCGATCGCGGCGGTGGACAGCAGGAGCGGCAGGAAGAACAGCGCCGACAGCACGGCCCGGTTGCGTTGCGCGCCCGCCGCCCACACGCCGAGCAGGATCGACAGCGGGGTCTGGGTCACCCAGCACAGCCCGGTCAGCAGCAAGGTGGTCGAGGTGACGTCCCAGATCGCCTCGTTCTCGAACATCCGCACCCAGTTGTCCACGCCGACGAAGCCGGGCGTGCCGATGCCGTTCCAGTCGGTGAACGACAGGTACAGCACCAGGACCAGCGGGAACGCCGCGAACAGGCCGAAGAACACCAGCGCGGGCAGCAGGTACAGGGCGTTCGGCCGGTTCACCCGCGCCTGCCGCCGCCGCGGTGGCGCCGGTGCCGGCCGCACCGGCGCCCGCGACTCCAGGGCGACCGACATCTACGCCGCGTCCTCGTTGGCCTTGACGAACCCGGCGGCGTCCATCTGGCCGAGGAACACCTTCGCCAGCGCGTCCAGCATCGGCTGTGCCTGCGCGCGCTCGATCGCCTGGTCCCACGACAGCTGGAACGTCGGCGCCTGGTTGACCATGTCGTAGACGACCTTGGCGAACGCCGGGTCCGCGGCGTTGTCCATCCTGGACTCGAGCCCGGACACCGCGGGCACGTCGCCCGCCTTCAGCCACTGGTCGACGTACGCGTCCGAGGACATCTCCTGCTTCAGGAACTCGATGGCGTGCTCGACGTGCGCGGAGTCCTTGCTGACCGAGAAGTAGTTGGTGGGGTTGCCGACGATCGCCTTCGGGTCGCCGACGCCGCCCTCGACGATCGGGAACGGGATGAAGCCTTGGTCGTTCTTCGCGTACTCCGGCTGGTCGTTGACCTGGTTCGTGTACTCCCACGAACCCATGAGGTGCATGGCTGCCTGGCCCTGCGCGATCAGGTTCGACGCGCCGGCGCCGTCCCACCGCACGGACGCGTAGCTGTCGCCGAAGCCGCCGCGGTCGACCAGCTGGCGGATCATGTCGATGGACGTGGAGATCGCCGGGTCGCGCCACGCGTCCTTCTTGCCCGCGGCGATGCGGTTGAACACCTCGGCGCCGCCGATCCGGTCGACCAGGTACTCCGGCCACACCAGCTCGGTCCACGCGTCACCGCCCGCCAGCGCGAACGGGATGATCCCGTTGGACGTGAACCGGTCGACCGCCGCCATCAGGTCGGTCCACGTCCTCGGTGGCTGGACACCGTGGTCGTTGAAGACCTTCTTGTTGAAGAACAGGATGATCGGCTGCATGCCACGCGCGGGCACGCCGTAGTACTTGCCGTCGATCTGGCCCGCGTCGAGGACCGACGGGAGGAAGCTGTCCTTCCACGCCGTGTCCTTCTCGAAGTACGGGGTCAGGTCGACCAGGAGGTTGTCCCGCGCGTACGTGCGGATGCTGCCGCCGCCCCAGTTGTAGAACACGTCCGGCTTGCTCGAGCTGCCCATGGAGACGTGCAGCTTGTCGGTGTACCCGTCGTTGGGGGACGCGACGATCCGCGCCTTCGCGTCGGAGTTCTTGTTGAACCGGTCGACGGCGCCCTCGTGCGCCACGTTCTGGGCCTCCTCCTGGAGAACCCACACCTGGAACGTGCCGCCGCCCCCGCCGCTGGAGGTGGCGTCGGTGCCGCACGCGCTGGTGCCGAGGACGCTCGCGCCGACACCGGCGCCGAGGAGGCCCAAGAAGGATCGTCTGGGTAGCCGCTGGGAAACCATGGGCGCGCCTTTCAGGAATGGCCCGCGCGCCGAGGCGGACAGCAGCTCGCCCCAGCGCGATCAACCTGCCGTAAGTTTCGGAATCCATCCGGTAGTTGGACGGAGATTACGACGCTCGTCACAGCGAGGTCAATCCCTTGCTACCGGTACATGTCGCGGTTAGCTTGAGATTCTGCCGGTTCTTGCCGGTCGAAACTTTCGGGAATGGAGTGCGCGATGCCCGACGAGCCGTGGCGGGATCCGGCGCGGTCGGTCGATGAGCGGGTCGCCGACCTGGTCGATCGGATGACGCTGCGCGAGAAGCTGGGCCAGTTGTACGGGGTGTGGCTCGGACAGTCCACTTCGGAGGAACAGGTGGCGCCGTTCCAGCACGAGCTGGTGGACGACGACCTCGACTGGCCCGAGCTGATCAAGAACGGACTGGGGCAGCTGACCCGGCCTTTCGGAACCGCGCCGATCGAGCCGGCCGCGGGCGCCGAACGGGTCGCGCGGCTGCAGGAGGAGGTCATGGCGGCGGGACGCTTCGGCATCCCCGCCGTCGTGCACGAGGAGTGCCTTTCGGGGCTGATGGCCCACGGCGCGACGATCTACCCCACCGCGCTCGCGTGGGGTGCCGCGTGGCATCCGGCGCTGGTCGAGGAGATGGCGGCGACCGTCGGCGCGACCATGCGGGAAATCGGTGTGCACCAAGGGCTCGCGCCCGTGCTCGACGTGACCCGGGACGTGCGCTGGGGCCGCACCGAGGAGTCCATCGGCGAGGACCCGCACCTGGTCGCGGCCATCGGCACGGCGTACGTGCGCGGCATGCGGTCGGCCGGGATCATGCCGACGCTCAAGCACTTCGTGGGGTACTCGGCCTCGCGGGGCGCCCGCAACTTCGCGCCGGTCGCGGCAGGCCCGCGCGAGGTCGCGGACGTCCTGCTGCCGCCGTTCCTCGCGGCGCTGAAGGCGGGCGCGGAGTCGGTCATGCACTCCTACGCCGACGTCGACGGCGTGCCGCCCGTCGCGGACCACGCGCTGCTCACCGGCTTGCTGCGGGAGCACTGGGGGTTCGAAGGGACGGTCGTCTCGGACTACTTCGGCGTCACGTTCATCGAGAAGCAGCACCACCTCGCGGCCGATGCCGGTGGCGCGGCGGCACTCGCGCTCGCCGCGGGCGTGGACGTGGAGCTGCCGCAGGTCAGGTGTTTCGGCACGCCGTTGCTGGACGCGGTGCTCGCGGGGGACGTGCCGGAGTCGCTGGTGGACCTCGCGGTGACCCGGGTGCTGCGGCAGAAGTGCGTGCTCGGCATGCTCGACCCCGGCTGGCGGCCGGCCCGGCCGTCTGTGCCCTCCACAGTGGACCTTGATCCACCGGAAGGGCGCGCCCTCGCGCGGAAGGTCGCCGAGGAGTCCGTCGTCCTGCTGGCGAACGACGGGGTGCTGCCGCTGCGCGACGGCGTCAAGGTCGCGCTCGTCGGCAGGCAGGCGGACACGGACGCGGCGATGCTCGGCTGCTACACGTTCCCGCGCCACATCCCGACCGCGCCGGAAGGTGTCGCGATCCCGACGCTGCGCTCGGTGCTGCCGCACGACGTGTACGTGCCGGACGGCGAGGACGCGGTCGCGGCGGCACGGGACGCCGACGTGTGCGTGGTGGCGCTCGGCGACGAGTCCGGGTTGTTCGGACGCGGCACGTCCGGTGAGGGCACCGACGCCTCTGACCTGCGGGTACCGGGCCACGAGCTGCTGGAGGCGGTGCTGGGGACGGGCACGCCGGTCGTGCTGGTGCTGCTGACCGGGCGGCCGTACGCGCTCGGCTCGTACGCCGACCGGTGCGCCGCGATCGTGCAGGCGTTCTTCCCCGGCGAGGAAGGCGGGCCCGCGATGGCGGGTGTGCTGACCGGCGCGGTCCAGCCGTCCGGCCGCCTGCCGGTGAGCGTGCCCGCGGACCCGTTCGCGTCACCGTCGCCGTACCTCGGGGCGCCGCTGGCGCGGGTCAACGGCAGCAGCTCGGTCGACCCGACGCCTGCCTTCCCGTTCGGGCACGGGCTGTCGTACACGAGTTTCGAGTGGACGGACGTGACGAGTGACGGGCTGACCGCCGCGGTGACCGTGACCAACACCGGTGCCCGGGACGGCGCCGAGGTGGTGCAGCTGTACCTGCACGACCCCGTCGCGCAGGTCGTCCAGCCGGTGCAGCGGCTGCTCGGGTTCGCGAAGGTGTGGCTGGCGCCGGGCGAGTCGCGGCGCGTCGAGTTCGCGGTGCCACCGGAGGCGACCGCGTTCACCGGTCTCGCGGGGAAGCGGATCGTGGAGCCGGGTGACGTCGAGTTGTGGCTGGCCGCGTCGAGCGCGGACGTGCGGCAGGTGCTGCCCGCACGCGTCGAGGGTCCGGTTCGTGAGATAAGCCCGGGCGAGGAGTGTGACACACGCGTTACGGTGAGTTGATGGACCTGTCGTGCGCGATCGTGGGAACCGGGGTGATCGCCGGGTTCCACGCGGAGGCACTGGCCGGACGGGCGCGGATCGTCGCGGCCACCGACATCGACGCCGCCGCGCTCGACGCGTACGCGTCGAAGTGGTCGGTGCCCTCGGTGTACCCGACCCTGGACGAGCTGCTCGACCACGAGAAACCGGACCTCGTCACGCTGTGCACCCCACCGGGACTGCACGCGCCGCAAGCGATTGCGTGCCTGTCCCGCGGGGTGTCGGTGCTGTGCGAGAAGCCACCGGTGCTGAGCCTCGCCGAACTGGACGCGATCGAGGCGGCGACGGGCGACGCGTTCTTCGCGACCGTGTTCCAGCACCGGTTCGGCAGCGGCGCCGCACGCCTGCGCGGCCTGATCGGCGACCCGCGGCTGGGCCGCCCGACCACGGCCGTGTGTCACACGCTGTGGTTCCGCCCGGACGAGTACTTCGCGGTGCCGTGGCGCGGGAAGTGGGAGATCGAGGGCGGCGGCCCGACGATGGGGCACGGGATCCACCAGTTCGACCTGCTGCTGTCGGTGCTCGGCGAGTGGACATCGGTGGTGGCGGTGGCGGCCCGCCAGGCCAAGCCGACCGCGACCGAGGACCTGTCGGCCGCGATCGTGACGTTCGCGAACGGCGCGGTGGCCACCGTCGTGAACAGCGTCGTGTCGCCGAGGGAGCAGAGCTACCTGCGGTTCGACTTCGAACACGCGACGGTCGAACTGGACCACGTGTACGGCTACGCGGACCACAACTGGCGGGTCACGGCCGCACCGGGCCACGAGACGGAGATCGCGTCGGCGTGGGCGGCAGGTCCGTCGGGCGTGGCGAGCGGGCACAAGGCCCAGTTCGCGGCGGTACTGGACGCGCTCTCCTCCGGTACGGCACCACCGGTGACCCTGCGGGACACGAGGCTGACGGTGGAACTGATCGCCGCGATCTACGCGTCGGCGTTCACCGGCGCGAGCGTGCGGCGGGGCGAGCTGACCACGGATTCGCCGTTCTACCACCGGATGGACGGGACGGGCGCACCGTGGAACTGACCGACGACGGGGCCGCGCTACTGGTCGCACACGATGGCGTCTCGCTGTGCCGGTACGTGTACCGGCCATCGGAACCGCGGGTGGAGTCGCCGAGACCGTACTTCCACCCGGTGCGCACGCTGACCGGCGACGTCGTGTCGATCTATCGCCCGCACGACCACGTGTGGCACAAGGGCATCTCGTGGTCCCTGCCGCACGTGGGCCCGCAGAACTTCTGGGGCGGCCCGACTTTCGTGCGGGACAAGGGTTACGTGCAGCTGGACAACAACGGCACGCAGGCACACCGCGGCCTGACCGTCGACGACGGCACGGTCACGCAGGAGCTGGACTGGCTGGCCGCCGACGGTTCCCGGTGGTTCCGCGAGGAACGCGTCCTGCGCTGGTCCATTGTGGACGGTGGCTGGGTGCTGGTGTTCACGACGGCCATGACGAACGTGACCGATGCGGTGATCCCGATCGGCAGCCCGACCACCGCGGGCCGCCCGAACGCCGGTTACGGCGGCCTGATGTGGCGCGGCCCGCGCTCGTTCACGGACGGCGAGGTCCTGCTGCCGACGGGCACTGGCGGCGACGAGCTGATGGGGAGCCGGTCGCCGTGGCTGGCGTTCCGCGGCCGCCACGACGGGCACGGCCGCACGTCGACACTGGTGTTCGTGGACGCGCCGAAGAACCAGGGCCACCCGGTGATGTGGTTCGTGCGGTCGTTGCCGTTCGCATGCGTGTGCCCGGCACCGTTCTTCGCGGCGGAGGTGCCGGTCGAGCCAGGCGAGGCGCTGCGGCTGTCGTACGCGGTCGCGGTGGCGGACGGCGCACCGCATCCGGAGCAGCTGGTGTCACAGGTCAGCTGGTGACACCCAATGCCCTGAAAGACGACGCTGTCGAGACAACTGCGATGCCACGAAGGGGACCTTCGTAACACCCGCTGCGATGAAGGACCCCTTCGTTGCGCTCACCGTGATGAAGGACCCCTTCGTAACGCCCGGTGTGACGAAGGGGCCCTTCATGACATCGGGCCACGTCCTGAAAGCGCCTTTCACGGCACGAAGGCCAACCGAGCACGGGGCAGACCCGCACCCAACCGCAGCCAAACAACGAACCCCAAGCCATCCCAGAGACCTGCCCCTCCGGCGAGGAGCCCCCGGAGGGCAACCCACCCGCCAAAGACACCCCGAAAGCGTCTCAGGGGCATGACTCCTCGTCGGCCAGCGTGCGTTGCGCGATGGCGAAGGCCGCGTTCGCGGCCGGGGCGCCCGCGTACACGGCTGTGTGCAGCAGGATCTCCGCGATCTCGGCCTCGGTCAGGCCGTGCTTGCGGGCGGCGCGGACGTGCATCGGGATCTCCTCGTGCGCGCGCAACGCGGTCAGCGCCGCCAGGGTCACCGCGCTGCGCGTGCGGCGGTCCAGGCCGGGGCGTGACCACACCGAACCCCACGCGCCTTCGGTGATGTACTCCTGGAACGGCCTGGTGAACTCGGTCGTGCTGGCCTCCGCGCGGTCCACGTGCTCGTCGCCCAGCACCTGCCTGCGGGTCGTCGTGCCGAGTGCGCGGCGGTCGGGGCGCAGGTGGCCGAGGATCAGGCCGGTGAACACCTCGGGCTGTTCGACGTTCCCGAGGTGCGCGGCGTCCGGCACGATCTCGAGCCGCGCGCCCGGGATCGCATCGGCGATGCGGCGGCCGTGGTCCGGCGGGGTGGCGGGGTCGTCGGCGCCCGCGATCACCAGCGTGGGTGCGGTGACCGTCGGCAGCGAGTCCGCGATGGACATGGTTTCGATGGCGGTGCAGCACGACGCGTAGCCCTCGCCAGGGTGGCTCGCGACCATGTCACGCAGCCAGTTCGCCTTGTCCGGCTGGGACTTCCTGAACCCGGGTGTGACCCAGCGGTCCACCGCGGCGTCGGCGAGCACCGCCATTCCCCGTGTGCGGGCGGTCTCCGCGCGTTCCCGCCACATCGACGCCGGGCCGAGGGAAGCGGACGTGCAGCACAGGACCAGCCGGTCCAGGCGTGCCGGCGCGTGTTCGGCCAGCCACATGCCGACCATCCCGCCCAGCGACAGGCCGACCAGCGAGACCCGCTGCAGCGAAAGGCGGTCCAGCAGCGCCAGCAGGTCCTCCGCCAGTTCGGCCAGTGTGTACGGGCCGTCGGGCGCGGGGGAGGAGCCGTGGCCGCGGTGGTCGTACCTGATGACCTGGAAACCGGCCGCGGTCAGCGCGCCCACCTGCGGGTCCCACATGTGCAGGTCGCTGCCGAGCGAACCGGCCAGCACGACCGGCGGGCCGTGCCCGGTGACCTCGAAGTGGACGTCGACCGTCATGCCGCCACCTCGCCTGCTCCGTGGCACCGGAACGCTCCGCGAGCTCCGCTCATGCCATCAGGTCCGTCTCGGTGATCCCGGGGCCCTGACCAGCGCGGATGAACCACTCGGTGCCGAACGCGAAGATGAACGCCTCGTCGGGCATCGAGAGGAAGAACGACTGCTCGCTGATCTGGCTCGCGTGCGCGCGCATCGCCTTGCGCTTGTGCCCGGTGTAGGCGGTGACGTCGACCATGCAGGTGATCTCCGACTCCGGCGTGCCGAAGTCGGGGCCCATCTCCGGCACCTCGACACCGGTCCGCTCGGCGAACTCGCGCTGGCCGGCGAGCGCGCGGTCGCGGTTGATCGTGGCCTGGTAGACCTTCTGGGTGCCGGCCAGCTCGGCCGCCCGCATGCCGACGCGGTGCACCTGGATGTGGTCGGGGTGGCCGTAGCCGCCGTGGTCGTCGTACACGGTCAGCACGTCCGCGTTCTCCTCGCGGAGGATCGCGGCGAGCTTGGCGGCGGCCTCCTCGACGTCCGCGGTCCAGAACGTGCCGGGCGCGTCGTTGGTTGGCTCGCCCATCATCCCGGAGTCGGTGTAGCCGAGGAACTCGATCCGGTCGACGCCGAGGATGTCGGCGGACGCGCGGGTCTCGACGACCCGGCGCTGCCACAGCTCCTCGCCGTCGTCGAGGAAGCCGTCGGGCACTTCGCCCAGCTCACCGCGGGTCGCGACGACGAGGACGACCCGGTGGCCCTCCTCGTGTGCCTTGCGCATTACACCGCCGCAGGCGATGCACTCGTCGTCGGGGTGTGCGTGGAAGGAAACCAGGGTGGCCATGATGGAAACCTACGCGAGGTGTCAGGATCCTGGGGTGACCACCACGAAGACCGAACGGAGCTCGCGTAGTGAGCATTGATGCCGCCTTCACCTCTGCCGAAGTCGTCTACTGCGAGGGCTGGGACCCCGAGTCGGCGACGGTCGTGCGACCACTTCCGGAGTCCGTGGCGCGGGAGCGCGACGAGGCGGGCGAACAGTACGCCGTCGTGTTGCTGGCGGAGGGCAAGCCGTTGGCGCTGGTCGAGGTGTGCTGGCAGGCCCACCACGCGGCGGCCTGGCTGTTCGACGACCAGGGCAGGCGCGACCGGATGGTGGAGCTGCGCCGGTTCCCCACCGCGGACGGCGTCGGCATGCTCGTGCTGCGGTTGGCCGAGCAGTGGGTGTACACCTCGCCGGACCAGCTCGAGTTCGACACGGGTGTGCCCCAGCGGTCGAGCGAGTACGGCCTGGACGGCGACCGCCACGACTGGGGCTGGTCGGACGACCTCGATGAGGTCGAGCCGCTGGAGCTCGCGAAGACGTCCCGGCCGATGCCGCGGTTCGGCGACTGGGTGACGCTCGCATACCTGGACGAACTGCTGGCCGAGCCGGTCCGGCTGACGGTCCGCGAGGTCACCGACGCGGGCCCCGAGGTGGAGCTGCCGTGGCACCCGCCGACCCCGATGCGGCCGGCCGGCCTGGACGAGATGTTCACGGCGGGTGGCCGGTTCCGGCTGGACGACGACGGCCGCGAGGTGACGGTCGAGGTCGTCGACGGCGGGCGGCTGTGGCTGCCCAGTGGGAACCTGATCGCGGCCGACCCGGACCCGTGGATGTTCGAGCAGGAGCCCTACGTCGATGTCGTGGAGCCGGGGGAGTACCCGCTGGTGCTCTCGGTGGTCCGGTTCGCCGACGACCCCGGCCACGCCCGCGTGGCGGCGGCCAAGCTGGTGATCAGCGACGCGCAGGCGGCGCGCTGGGAACCCGCGCTCCGCGAGGGCGAGGACGTGCGGATGCTCGGCGACGACAGCTACTTCTCGGTCGGCGTCGACGGCGGCCTGCTCGCGCTGGTCGACGCGGAGGTCGCGGAGTCCTACGAGGACACGATCGAGGACGTGGTGTTCTCCGGCCACGTCACGAACGTCCCGGAACCGGAGTCGGGCGCGAACCTGCTCGCGGTCGAAACGGGCTGGGGCGACGGCGGCTACCCCGTGTGGGTCGGCCGCACGGAGTCCGGCGCGGTGACCAGCTTCGTGTTCGACTTCATGATCCTCCGCAACGCCACACCGTCGGCGGTGTCCTGAATGACGCGTTCGGGACGCTGAGGGCCCTTTCGGGGCACCATTTCCGCCGGGCCGGTTTCCTTTTTGGGAAATGCGGAGTCGTCTGCCTGTTGTCTCAACGGGCAATGGGGTGGTGGCCTGTCCGGGATACCGTCGTTTCGCCGGTTTCGTAGATCACGGGAATGTGTGACCGGCGAATGGTATCCCTGTGAGAGGTGACGTGATGTCCAGTAGTTTACGACCGGGCCAGCCTGCCGAAAATGTGGAGGTCGCCGATTCCGGTGACGTGTCGGCCGCCTATCCGGTCATCCCCGCCGCTGCCACGAGTGCGTTTGTCAACGGCCATTTCCCCCGGCGGCGGTGGAAGGTCGTCGGGTTCAGCGTGCTCGCCGGGTTCCTGCTGACCGTGATCTGGTCGGCGTCGTTCGTGGACAGCGTCATCGGGGACAGCGTGGCCAACGCGATGCTCGGCCACGACGCGAAGGAGACGGCCATCACCGGCGCGGCCGCCGGCATCGTGTTCGCGTTCGTCTCCGGGCTCGCCGGCACGTTCACCGCCTGCAACATCGCGGTGTTCGGCACCGTCGCACCGATGGTCGGCGGCGCGGGCGGGCGGTGGCAGCAGGTGCTGACCACGTTGCGCCCCATGCTGTGGCTCGCCGTCGGCATGGTGGTGGTGTCCGCGGTGTACGGCGTGGTCGTCGGCCTCGTCGGTACCGGCATGCCGCAGTTCGACACCGCGGCGAGCCAGCCGGGTGAGATCCCCGGCAGGCTCGGCCAGTCGATGGTGGTGTTCGGCCTGATCGGAGTGGTCATGGCCTACCTCGGCCTTGCCTCGCTCGGGTTCGTGCGCGACCCCTTCGCGCGGATCGCGCCGCGCTTTCCCAACGCCCCACTGGTGTTCATGGGCGCACTGGTGGGGGCTTTCCTGATCGGCAGGCCGTTCCCGCTGTTCCGCATGCTGTTCCGGGACGCGGCGGAGTCCGGCAACCCGTTCTACGGCGCCGGCGCGTTCGTGCTCCAGTCGATCGGCAACATCGTGGTGCTCGCCGTGCTGATGCTGATCATCGCCTTCACGAGTGGGCGGCTCCAGCGCTGGCTGGCCGCCGACCCCCGGCGCCTGACGGTGCTCACCGGGGCGGCGCTGATCATCCCGGGTGTGTTCCTGGTCCTGTACTGGGACGTCCGGCTGCTCGCCATGCTCGACATCATCCCGTGGTTCCCGGTCGCGCCCTGGGTGTGAGCGCGGGCGACCCGCGGTACGCGAAACGGTCGGCGGTGGCTCGTTGCCACCGCCGACCGTCACGGCGTCAGAGGCTTCAGAGGCGGGAGAGGTCGAACCGGTCGGATGGCTTCGTCAGCCCCGCGATCGTGTTGTTGGCGCCGCGGCCCGAGCCCGTGTTGTCCTGGGACCGGGCCCACTCGCCCTCGTCCTTGCCCTTGGGTTTGAACAGGTAGTACCCGGCGTGGTGTTCGGGGAACGGCCGGTACCACTTTCCCTTGACGTGTTCGCCGTCCTCGTAGTAGCCGTCCGGCACGATCTTGCGCTGCCGCCAGTTCGCGAAACCCGCCGGGTCGACGGTGGCAGGCCAGAACTTCTCGGTCTCGGTGTCGAGGTAGCCCCAGATGACGCCGATGCGGACCCACAGGTGCTTGGTGGCGGTCATGCCAGCCGGCGCCGGGTGGCCGAGCGTGAAACCGACGGTGAGGTCGATCTCGTCGATGGCGCGGGCCCGGTTGTCGGTGGCGGGAAGGACGTCGAGGGGCGCGAGAACGTCGTCGTTCACCTGCCCTGGCCGGAACTCCAGGTCCGCCAGGTACAGCGCACCCACCACGCCGCCGATCCGCACGAGCCGGTGCGCCTTGCCGTCGTCGTCGACGAGCACGCCGCTGAGCACCTTCTCGACCGCCTTGCCGTCCTTGTCCACGGTCGGCCGCTCTGCGGCCTTCTCCTCGGCCGCCACCTTCGCGGCGAACGCCTCGTCCCGCTTCGGCATCCCGGAGACCAGCTTCTCCGCGAGCTCGTCCAGCTGCGCCTTGAGCGTGGCACCGTCCACCGCCTGCCCCGGGTCGATGGGGAGGTGTTCCCAGATCAGGGTGGCGATGTTGTCGCCGAGGCTGGACAGCACCGCCCCCTTGAGCGCGTTGAGCGGGTTGAGGATCTTGAAGAGGTCCTCCTTGAACGCGTCGAGCAGTGCCTGCCCGAACACGTCCGCCGCCCGCTTGACGACGTTGCCCTCCGGGGTCTGGCCCAGCTCCTCCTTCAACAGTTTGATCCGTGCGTCGAGGTACCCCACGAACGTGGACTCGATCGCCTGCCGTATGACGTCCCACGCGATATCGGAGTACTCGAACAGGTCGAGGACCGGGCCGATCGCCGCGTCGGCGCAGACCAGCGCCAGCTCCAGGTCGGCCTTGCGTTTGTCCACGAGCATCTGGGCCATGAGGGACTTGTCTTTGGTGTGCGCGTCCCACTTGTCGCCGTCGGCGTGCTTGTTGCGGTACTCCTTGACCCTGTTCTCGTTCGACAACGCGTAGGCCTGGCGGCGCACGATCGTCTCCACGATGGACAGACCGCGTGCGACGTTCCTCAGCGCGATGCTGACGGGAGTGGTGTAGGGGTTGGGGATCAGCCCGCAGATGTCGCCCGCCAGCGACATGCCCGCGATGCCGGACCTGACCGCGTAGAACGCCGTGCCCAGCTTGTAGTGCGGGTCATTGCGGACGATGGCCTTCACGACCTCGAAGTCGACGGCGTCGTCGAACCCCGCGCCGACCTCGTCCGCCTGTCTCTTGGTGTCCTCGATCAGGTTCCGCATCTTCGCGTTGAACGCCGTGAACGGTGCGAGGCCCGGCTGGTCGGCCACCAGCGGCAGCCGGGTCTGGAGCCCGCTCAGCTCGTTGAGGACGTCGTACAGCTTCTTGAGGAGCTTCTCCAGCCGCTTCGCGGCGGACTTCGCGTCGTCGCCGTGGACGGTCTTGTTGATGAACTCGTACTCACGCAGCCCGTCACAGATCTTGACGAGCTCCATGCTCTGGCCGATCAGGCCGGTCAGGTAGACGCGGTAGTCGCCGAACAGGACCTGGTACTCACCGACCACCTCGGCGACAGCTGGGTCGACCCGGATGCCTTCGGCCATCTCCTGCACCGCGACGTCCTGGGCGATCGGCGCCAGCGCGCGGGCGTCGACCGTCAGATGGGTCGCATTGCCGAGGCGGTTCTGCAGGGTGGTCCAGACATGTTTGCGCAGCACGCCGGCGATGGCGGACTTGTCCGCCTTGGCTGGGCTGGTCATGGTCTCGTGCTCCTCTCGGGGATTCGGTACCGGCGACCACTCAGGCGCCGAGTGCTTCCATGACGATCTCGGTCAGCGCCTCTCCGACGAGTGCGCTGAGCTCCTCCGGCGGCATGGCCGCGGCGCCGGGCACGGTTCTGAGGATGTCCGCCATGGCCGGGCGGATGGCCGTCTCCCGGACCTCGTCCAGCAGCAGCGCGACGTCGGCCTCGGTGATCGTGGCGTCCTCCTCGGCGCGGACGGCCTTGAGCTCCAGGAACTTCTCCAGGAGGGGCCCGGCGAACGCGGAGATGTCGGTCGTGGCCTGTTCTGTGGTCATCGGGGTGGTCCTTTCCGGCGGTCAGAGGTGTTCTGGCGGGATGGTCGCGAGCAGTTCCCGCATCTGCTCCCTGGTGAGGTTCGCCGCCTCCGGCATCTGGTTCACCAGCTCGGCGAACGCCTCGGTGATGGCTTCCTCGTGCTCCTCCGGCACGTGGTCCGACTCGTCCGCGACCTGCGCGAACTGTTGCTCCGCCTCGGCGATCTCCGCCGCGGTGACCGGCTCGCCGTTCCCGGCGGGCGCGTCGTCGCCCGCCTCCTCCCCGACGGAGATCCCGTAGGAGGCGAAGTACCGGACGCGCTCGTCGTTGTCGTCCGGGGCGTTCTCGAGGAACGCCGCGGCGAAGCCCGGCACCCCCCGCTCCTCCGCGTAGTGCAGGAAGTACGGGGTGAAGCTCGCCCAGTTCTCCTCGGCGCCGTTCCAGTCCGGGCCGTACGCGGCGAGAAACGCCTCCCACGCCCCGGGGTCCTCCGCCGCGGCGTCCGCCGCTGCGTCTGTCGCTACCTCGGCCGCGCCCTCGACGACGACGCCGTACCTGGCGAAGAACGCGACACGGTCGGTCTCGCCCTCCGCGTAGTCCAGGAAATCCGTTGCCGGCGCGGCAACCCCGCGTTCCTCCGCGTGGTACAGGAACCAGGTCCGGAACGCGTCCCAGGTCTCCGCCTCGCCGTTCCAGCTCGCGCCGTACTCGGCGACGAAGGCGGTCCACACGGACTCGTCGTACGCACCGCCACCCGGTGCGGCAGGCTCGGCGGAGTCCCCGGTCTCCGCGAGGACCCGCTCGTACTCGGCGACGAGGTCGTCGACGCTCTCCTCGGCGAGCTTGCGCACGATCTCGGTGCCGCCGTTGGCTTCCAGGTACCGGGTGAACCGCGCACCGGCCTCGGCGAAGCCGTCGCGGCCCGCGCGGTCGGCGAGCGCGGACCGGAACGCGTCGAAGTCGCCACCGGCACCCGCCTGGTCGAGTTCCTCGTGCACCTCGCCGACGGAGGCGAAGAACAGCCTGGGGTCGCTCAGCCCGCTGTCACACAGGACCGTGAGCGAGTCGGTCAGGACAGAGTCCATGGTCGCTTCCTTTCTGGGGGAATCTCGGTGCGGGCGGTCAGGATCCCGGCCACCAGCGGTACAGCGCGGAGTCCGGGTCGTGCCGCCGCCGCGACGTGACCAGCAGGACGAGGCCACCGACGACGAGGAGCGCGGCACCGGCGCCGACGTACCCGGCGATGCCCGCCCCGGTCCACGCCAGCCCGGACCCGGCGCCCTCCCGGCGTGCGGGATCCGCGCCCGCGCCGGTCGAGCCGCCTTCGACGCCACCGCCGCTCCGGGCCGGGTCGAGGGGATCGTCGCCCGGCGCTGGCGGCGCTTCGGCCTGCCCCGCCGCCAGCCGCACCGTCGCGTCGTCGGCGCCGTCCAGTGGCGGCCCGGTGTCGCCGCTTCCCGGCAACGGTTCCGCGCGGTAGGCGGCGATGTTGGTCAGCTCCGTCGTGCCCTCGTCGGACGGTGCGGTGACCGTGCACCGCAGACCGTTCGCCGCGCCTGCCCGCAAACCCTCGCCGGAGAGCGTGAAGTCGCAGTCGGGCGCGTTGTCGTTGGTGACCGCCACGGTCAGCGGCACGTCACCGATGTTCCGCACGGTCACGGCGAAGTCGACCGGCGCGCCGTGCTTGGCCGACTCCGGTTCCGCGGTGGCGCTGATCGTCAGTGCCGGGTTGATCACCACGACCCGCTCGGGGGCCGTGCCCACCCGCATGACCCGCTCGAGCCGGTCGACGGCGGACGCGAACGCCTGGTTGTCGAACGTCCGGTCGGGAGCCGCTCTGCACGACACCGACGCGGACTCGCCGGGAGCGAGCTCGGCGACCGGATCGGGCAGGCAGTCGGGCGGCAGGGTGGGGCTGGTGACCCGCACGTCGCGCACCGGCCCGTCCGCCTCGGTGCCCGTGTGCTGGACGGTGAACGTGAGCACCACCTCCTCGCCGACGCGGACGACGGTGCGGTCGGTCTCCTGCCGCAACGCGATCAGCGGCTCCAGGACGGTCACCGCCACCTCGTCGGCCGTCCCGGTCACCGGCTCGCCGGTGACGTCGTACGCCGCCGCCGTCGCGGTGATCCCCCGGCTCTCGGCAGGCGCGGCGGTGCAGGAGGTCGTCGCGCTCGCACCGGGGGCGAGCGTGGCGATGGGTGCCGTGGCGCACAGGTCGGCCGCCGTGACGCGCACGTCCGTGAGCGCCTCGTCGGGGTCGGTGCCCGCGTTGGTGACGGTGAACGTCAGCTCGGTGGTCCCGCCCCGGTAGATCGTGTCCGGCTCGGCGACCGTCCCGACCGTGATCGCCGGTGCGATGACGTTGACGGTCACCCGGTCGCTCTCGACCGTGACGACGCTGCCGTCCGCGGTGGTGCCCCGCAGCGTGCCGCCGCTCTCGAACGCCTCGCCGGGTGCCACGACGGAGCAGGTGAACTCCATCGTGGTGGCGGCGTCCAGGGTGGTGCCGGGTGCCGTGCAGTCCGGTGCCGCGCTGTCGGTGTAGACGAGGTCGCGGACCGGAGCGGCCGTGTTGTTCCGCAGCCGCACCGCGAACTCCACAGTGGACCCAGCGCGGGTCACGAGCCGGTCCGGCATCCTGGTCACCGCGAGGTCCGAGGGGACCACCTCGACGTGCGCCGTCGACCGCGCCGTCACCGTGCGCGCGGCGCCGTCCGCGCCCGTGAGGTAGGACGCGGCCACCTCGGCGGGGAGGTCGAACGCGGCCGACTCGGTCACCGGGCGGACGCACGTCGCCGTGGTCGACGCTCCCGGTTCGAGCGTGGGCAGGACACCGGGCACGCACCGCGTGCCGTCGTCCGGCGCCCCGACCCGGAGGGTGAGACCGGTCAGTGGCAGGCCGCCGTCGTTGGTGATCACGACGTCGAACGTGGCGAGCGATCCCTCGGCCACCGGCTCGGCGGGCCCGGTGATCGTCATGGCGATCGACGGGTCGACGGCCGAGGACATCACGAGGTTGCCGAGCACCACGAAGTCGCTGACGGCGTCCAGTCCCACCTCGACGGCGCCCGTGTCGTTGTCGGCCAGTGCGGGGCGGACCGTCTTGGCGTCCACGCCGAGGTTGTTGACCGGTTCCGCACCGGGGACGAGCGGGTCGGCCGCGCCACGGGCACAGGACCGGAAGAAGTCCGCCGTACCGTCCTCCGAACACGGCTCGACGACCGGTTCGCCGTCGACGGTCATGGTCTCCTCGCCCTGCCGCCAGTCACCGTCGAACGCCGTGACACCGATCGTGACGTCCGCGGTGGCGCGGTGCGGGGTGAGGCCGGGCAGCAGCACCCTGGAGCCGGTCAGCGCGGGCACCAGGCCGGGCAGCACGTTGTCGAGCAGCGGCACGCCGGGCAGCAGCGGCTCGATCAGCCCGGGCAGCAGCACCCCGCTCCTCGGGAGGTCGTCGTGGTAGACGTCCACGACCCGGGGCCGGGGGTAGGAGTCGGTGGGCTGCCCGTGGTCGAACACGACGGTCAGGGACCAGCCGCCCGCGCAGCCCGGCCCGGTCGGCACCCAGACGTTGCCGACCGTGACCGGCACCGGAGCGCCCGCAGGCACGCCGGTGAACGCCTGGGTGACGTCAGCCCAGGCGGTGTAGACCTGGCTCGCCTCGGTCAGGCCGTCGGTGGTGTGGAAGCCCGCGTGGCTCACCGTCACCGGCGCGTGGCCGTCGACCGAGACGGTGACTGGCTGGTCGGCGGGCGCCGCCATGGCGGGCGGTGGCGGCGCCTCGCCCTGCAACAGCAGCGGGCGGACGCAGTTGATCCCGGAGAACCCGATGAACCGTCCGGTGTGCCCACCCCAGGTGAGCCGCGCGTGCCGCACCGCGGCGCCCTGCGGCACGGTGACCGTGGCCGTGCTGGAGTCGAACGTCTCCGGCAGGTCGTCGACGTCGGCGTGGTGCAGGTAGTAGCCGTTGTTGTTGGACCTGTTGTCGAGGAGACCGCCGCCGGCGTCCGCGCCGGCCGTGGCCGCCGCGCACTCCTGTGGACCGTGGTCGCCCTCGGTCTCGCCGTCGACCGGGCAGCGCAGCACGCTGTTGCCCGCGAGCAGGAAGTCGCCGTACACGGCGTCCCGGTAGGACGGTTCGATCGTGGGGCTCGGTGGCGGCGGCAGCAGGCTCGGCTCGGCCACCTGTTCGGCAGGAGGGGCGGCGCCGGGCTGATCCGCGCCGAGCCCCAGAAAGGGCACCGTCACGATCAGCGCGAGCAGGACCGCGGTGGCGTAGCGGGACACGTTCGCTCCTCGGGGTTCAGTGCTCGGCGGTGGTGGGGCGTTGCCTGCGGCGCCGGGACACGGCCGTCGGCGCCGTGTCCCCGGACCTGGTCAGGTCGTGCACGTCGAGCTCACGCGTGCGCACCGGCGGCGCCACCTGGCGCACCCGCTGCGGCAGCGCGGGCGCGGACACGGTCAGCACCAGGGAGGTGCGCATGGACGTGCCGATGGCGCTCCACACCTCGGCGGCGTGTGCGGTGGGCGCCCATCCCAGCCGCATCGGCAGCGCGGTGTCGATGTGCACCAGCCCACCGCGCAGGTGGTCGCCGCTCAGGCTGTCCCGCTCCGCGTGCGCCCCGATCACGGCGCCGAGCAGCTCGAGCTCCTCGTTCGTGTCGGCCGCCCACGCGGTCACGAGGAAGGAGAGCTGGTACGTGCGGATCGGGGAGACCGTGCCAGCGACCCGGCCTTCCTGGTCGACGACGCGTACCCGGGTGCCCGCCAGCCCGTCGAGGTCCTCGGACACGGCGTACAGGAAGACGTTGACGAGCCCGGCGCCGCTGGGGCGGCGTTCGATGCCCGCGACGACGCCGAGGGGGTCGAACCCGATCCCGGTCCCAGGGGGCAGTTCGGAGGCGAGCCACGCACGAAGGGAGGACGCGATGTCGGCCAGCACCTCCGCAGTGTGTAACGGGCCGGTCGCGGTGGCAGTGCTGTCACGGCACGCCACACGGCCACAATCCGTTGTCCTGACGGGCAACCGGCGGTGGCTGTGTCGTTGGCCGCGCGCACCCCGCGCCGTCGCGGCGGGAGCGGCACGCTCGTGTCCAGTGGTTCCCGCTCCAACTGGGAGAGTCGATGCCCAACTACCTGGCTCCAGGCGTATACGTCGAAGAGGTGTCTTCCGGGTCGAAACCCATCGAGGGCGTCGGCACAGCCGTCGCCGGCTTCGTGGGCTTCGCCGAGAAGGGGCCCGTCTCCGAGCCGACACTGATCAGCAACTGGACGCACTACACCCGGGTCTTCGGCGGCTTCACCGAAGGCGCCTACCTGCCGCACTCGGTGTACGGGTACTTCCTGAACGGCGGCGGCGCGGCCTACGTCGTCAGGCTGCCGGAGACGGCGGACCCCGGCCAGTCCGGCGGAGCCGCCCGGCGGGTCGCCATCCCGGCGGCGTCCGAACAGGACGGACCGCCCGCGTTCGACGTCCAGGCGCTCAACTCGGCGCAGGCGGGCCAGTACACCGTCGCCATCGCCGACGTGGCCGAGGCCGGTGAGGCAGGAGAGGACAACTTCCGCCTCGACGTGCTGCGTGCCGGCAAGGTGGTCGAGTCCTTCGACAACGTGACCGTCAAGCGCGGGCCGAGGAACGTGGCCACCGTGGTGGGCAAGCAGTCCAAGCTGATCGCGCTGGAACAGAGCAAGACCGGCACCGCGGTCGCGCCGCGCAAGGACACGGTGGTGTCGTTGGGCGGCAACGGGTCGGAACCGGTGGCGGTGACGGCGCAGACCTATGTCGGTGACGCGGTGGCGCGTACGGGCATCGGCGGCTTCGAGGCCATCGACGAGATCACGATGGTGCTCGCCCCCGACCTGATGTCGGCCTACCAGCGCGGCCTGATCGACATGGACGGGGTGCGGTCGGTCCAGCTCGCGATGATCGCGCACTGCGAGCTGATGTCGGACCGGGTCGCGATCCTCGACCCGCCGCCCGGCCTGAACTCCCAGCAGATCAAGCACTGGCGCGGCGAGACCGCCGGTTACGACTCGAAGTTCGCCACCCTGTACTGGCCGTGGATCAACACACTCGACCCGATGACGGGCCGCCCGATCTCGTTGCCGCCCAGTGGGCACGTGGCAGGCATCTGGGGCCGCAGCGACGAGACCAGGGGCGTGCACAAGGCGCCGGCCAACGAGGTCGTGCGGGGTGTCGTCTCCCTGGAGACGATGATCAGCCGTGGGGAGCAGGAACAGCTCAACCCCAACGGCATCAACTGCATCCGCGCCTTCCCGGGGCAGGGCATCCGGGTGTGGGGCGCGCGGACGCTCTCCAGCGACCAGGAATGGCGCTACATCAACGTCCGGCGGCTGTTCAACTTCATCGAGGAGTCGATCCTCAACGGGACCAACTGGGTGGTCTTCGAACCCAACGACGAGTACCTGTGGGCGTCGGTCCGCCGGGTCGTCGGGGCGTTCCTGCAACGCATCTGGCGCAGCGGCGCCCTGATGGGCAGGGCCGCGTCGGACGCCTACTACGTCAAGTGCGACGAGGAGAACAACCCGCCGGAGTCCAGGGACGCGGGCAACCTGATCATCGAGATCGGTGTCGCCCCGGTCAAGCCCGCCGAGTTCGTGGTGTTCCGCATCGCCCAGATGCCGCAGGGCCCAGCCCTCGAAGAGTGAGTAGTCCCAGCACGTTTGGAGTGTGAACCATGGCGTTGCCCCGTGTTTCGACCGCGAGCACCAACACCAACACCCTCGTCAGCGCGGCCCGGTTCGTGATCACCGCGGACCGGATGGCGGAGATCTCCTTCTCCGAGCTGTCCGGCATCACCTCCGAGGTGGAGGTCAGCGAGTACATGTCGAGCAACCGGCTCGGCGTGTCGTTGTCCAAGCAGTTCGGCCGCACCAAGCCGGCGACGGTCGTGCTCAAGCGTGGTGTCGACCAGGACCTGGCGCTGTGGACCTGGCACCAGGAGGTGCTGGCAGGCCAGCCGACCGCGCGGCGCAGCTGCTCCCTGATGCTGCTCGACATGGCCGGGGTGATCAAGCAGACCTACGACCTGATCAACGCGTGGCCGTCCAAACTGGACATCTCGGGGATGAAGGCGGGCGGCAGCGAGGCCTCGATCGCGACCGTCACGCTCACCTGCGAGCAGATCGACATCAAGCAGCGATGACCACCGCGGTCACCGAGCAGCCGGGGCTGCGTACCGAGTTCCCGTTCACGCTGCCCCGCGGTTACGTGGACGAGGACGGCAGGGTGCACCGTGAGGGCGCGCTGCGACTCGCGACCGCGAAGGACGAGCTCACCGCGCAGGCCGAGCCGCTGGTCCGGCAGAACGGCTCGTACCTGACCATCTACCTGATCATGCGGACATTGACGCGGCTCGGTGCCGTGCCGGTGGTCGACCGGTTCGTCGTCGAGCACATGTTCGCCTCCGACCTCGCGTTCCTGCAGGACCTGTACCGGCGGGTCAACCAGCTGGGGCACACGGAGGGCGAGGTCGCGTGCCCCAGGTGCGAGCACCGGTTCCTGGTCGACGTGGCCGGTGAGGCCGCGCCGTGACCGGGCAGGCGGTCGAGGAGACCGACCGGTTGTGGGAGGAGATCGTCTACATCGCCTACTACCTGCACTGGTCGTTCGACTCGATTCTCGAACTCGACCACCGGACGAGGACACGGGTGATCCAGGAGATCGCCGCCATCAACTCCCGCGCGGACGAGTTGCCGGAGCAGTACTGAGAGGAGGACCGCGCGATGAAGTGGTGGCCGTGGCGCCGCCGGGAGCGGCAGATGGCGACCGGCCGTCGGGAACCGGCGCGTCGCGTCGAGGAGTGGCGGTCGCTGCCGCCGTTGCCCGCGACGCTGTCCGGCAGCGCGCCCCTGACGATTCCTGTCACCGGGAGCAGCGTCCTCGACCGCCTGACGCTGCCCGAGCCGACGCTGTTGCGCCGCGGTGACCAGGTGGGTCAGGTGCACGGCCTCGTCACCGCCCTGCCCGACGACGGTCGTACCGCTGGGCCCCACGACCGGGCACCGCTGCCGGTCTTCGGGCGCGGACCATGGCCCGGCGTACCGGATGGGCCCGGCGTGCTCGATGGGCCTGACCACGCGCCGATGTCCACTGTGGATGCCGAGCCCCGGGCGCTGCCCGCCCGGGTCGGTGACGTGCCGGAGAG
The DNA here is from genome assembly GCF_014203735.1 of Actinophytocola algeriensis. GTDB lineage: Bacteria > Actinomycetota > Actinomycetes > Mycobacteriales > Pseudonocardiaceae > Actinophytocola > Actinophytocola algeriensis. The sequence continues at coordinate 780,563 of NZ_JACHJQ010000003.1, forward strand.
CCCGCTCACCGTGGCCGCGCCGCGGTGGATGGCGCAGCCGGTGGTTCCGGAGGAGCCGTGGACGCCGTCGGAGTTCATGCACCGGGCCTACCTGGAGAAGGACCGCCTGCTGGCGGAGGCCTACCGGGAGACCAACGGCGAGGCCCAGCCGCGCCCGCAACCCGTTGCGGCGCAGGCGGAACACGTGGATGACGGACGGGCGGACACCTCGTTCGCCGCGCCTGTTCCGGTACCGTCTGAATTCGCACCGTCTGTTCCCACACCGTCTGTTGCCGCGCTGCCGGTGCCGGTGCCGTCGGTTCTGATGCCGTCCGGTCCCGGGCCGGAGCCGGGTGCGGCTGTTCCGCCGGTCCGGCGTGCGTCGCTCGCGCAGGCTCGCCGCCAGGGGCTGACACTCAGTTCTGCGCCCGCCACGCCGCCCGCGACCGACGCTCCGGGCCACGCCCGCGGACCGGCGGAAGGGGATGCGCTCACCTCGGACGTGCCGGTGCGCGACGCCGGGACGCCGGACCGTCCCGATGCGCACCAGCCCCCTGACCGGGCAATGCCCGATGCCCCGGCGGGCACAGCACCGGACGATGCCGTGCCGCCGCCCGGGCCGGAACCGGAACCGCTGGCACGGCCGGAGTTGGCCCCGCAGCTGGAGCCGCGACCGGTGTCCGTGCGGGAGCGGGAGGCGCGGCCGGAGCCGGAGGCAGCGACGGTGTGGCCACCCGAACCGGGACGGGAGCCGCAGCCGCAGTCGCCGCGGCTGGGGCCGGTTCTGGAGCCACGGCCGGTGCCGGAGCAGGAGCCGCGGCCGGAGGCAGCGTTGCGGCGGCCCGAACCGGAGCGGGGGCCCGATCTGGAGTCAGCGGCGGAGCGGGAGCTGGGACCGGACGTAGCTGCCGGGTCGGAGCGGAAGTCGTGGCTGGCGCCGGAGGCAGCGGCGGTGCCGCCGCCCGAACTGGGGTCGGCGGCGGATGCCGGGTCGCGGCTGGAGCCGGAGGCAACGGCGGTGCCGCGGCCCGAACCGGAGCGGAGGCCGGGGCTGGAGCCGGAGTGGCGGCCCGCGCAGGAGCCTGAGTCGGACGCGGCTGCCTTGTCGGGGCGGGTGTCGCGGCTGGGGCCGGAGGCAGCGGCGGCGTGGCCGCCCGAGCCGGGCCGGGAGTCGCGGCTGGGTCCGGAGGTAGCGGCGGTGTGGCCGATCGAGCCGGGGCCGGAGCTGGAGTCATCGGCGGATGCCGTGTCGCGGCCGGGGCAGGGGCTTGCGCCGGACGCGGCTACCTCGTCTGGGCGGGTGTCGCGGCTGGGTCCGGAGGCAGTGGCTGTGCGGCGGCTCGAACCGGGGCGAGGGCCGAAGTTGGAGTCGGCGGCGGATGCCGTGTCGCGGCCGGAGTCGGCGGCGGTGTCGCGGCCCGGGCGGGGGCCTGAGCCGGAGATGGCTGCCCTGCCGGGCCGGGAGTCGCGGCTGGGTCCGGAGGCAGTGGCTGTGCGGCGGCTCGAACTGGAGCGAGGGCCGGAGTTGGAGTCAGCGGCGGATGCCGTGTCGCGGCCGGAGGCGGTGTCGCGGCCCGGGCGCGAGCTTGAGGTGGAGGCGGGTGCCGTGTCGGGGCGGGAGCCGTGGCCGGAGCAGGGTGGGGTGCCGGAGGTGGCGCTGCGTGGCGCGGTGCCGAGTGCCGCGGTGCCGGTGAACGTGGTGCCTGGTCGTGTGGTGCCGGACGAGGTGTCGCGGGGTGGCGAGGCGCGGTCCGGCAGACGTCCTGGCGCGGCAACGGAAGGCGTGCGAACTGATGGCAACGGACAGGACGAATCCGTTGCCGCGCAGGAAGGTTCGCTCCAGCACCGCAGCGCATCCGCCGCCGGGCGCTCGGTCTCCCACGACGTGCACCGCCACACGGACGCGGGCGGAGTGGGACTGCACGGGACGCGGACCGTGCCGCTCGCGCCATACCCGGACGCGTCGGACGTGCGGCGGCTCGCGCCTGCCGGGGACGCCGCGGGCACAGGACGGCGGGCAGGGGCCGGTACGGCGGTCCTGAGCCACGCCCCGTCGAGCCGGGCGCAGTTCGCCATGGGGGACGGGACTTCGGCCGGATCGTCCACTTCGGACGGCCGGGGAACGGTCGACGAGAGTCCGCCGTTGTCGGTGGTGCGGCCGGTGTCGCTCGCGCTCGGTGTCGACGTCTCGGACGTGACGGTGCGGCGCGGGCCGGACGTCACGGCCATGTCCCACCGGCTCGGCGCGCGCGGGTACACCGACGATCGGGTGGTGTACCTGCCGGACGACGTCGGTCCGCTCGACAGCTCCTCGGTCGCACCGCTGCTGGCGCACGAGCTCACCCACGCGGCGCAGCAACGCGACTTCGGGTCGGCGCTCCCCGCCCCTGGCTCCGTCGCCGGGCAGCAGCTCGAGGAGGACGCGGTCGAGGTCGAGCGCTGGGTGGCGGGTGGCGCGGGCGGCTCGCCGCCGGTGCTGGTGCACCCGGTCGGTGGCGCCAAGCAGCAGGCGAGTGGCACCGGCCTCACCTCCGGCTCCGGCAGCCGCCCCAGCCTGGCCGAGGCGCTGGCGGTGTTCGCCGGCTCCGCGCCGGACCGGCCGGACCTGGACGTGCGGCAGATCTTCGCGGGTGTCGATCCCGCGACCGGCGAAAGCCTCATCCCGGACGCCGCCTACGAGATGCCGGCGCTGGACGTCGCGTCGCTGTTCGGGCCGGACCAACCGGGTGGTGGCGGGAGCGGGCCCGGCGGTGACGGGGCCGATGGCGGCGGGAACCGGCTCGGCGGCGGGGGCGGCACGGCTGACGAGACCGTCGCGGCGCTGGCCGAGGGCATCGCGGAGATCTTCGCTGACGAGCCGCCGCGCAGGTGGTTCGACCTCGACGACGTCGACGACTTCGAGGAGCTGGCGGGGCGCATCTACAACGAGCTCGTGAGCCGCATCCGGTTCGACATGGTCGTCGACCGCGAACGGTCCGGCACGTTGCTCGACTTCAGCTGACAGGAGAGGCACATGCAGGAGGCGAGGACCAACGGCCGGGCGTTGCTGCACGGGATGGCGCACCGGTTCGCCGTGACCGCGGGGGCACGTGACCTCGGTGCGTGGTCGAAGGTGTCCGGTCTCGCGGTCAAGTGGGACGTGGCCGAGTACCGCCGGGGCAGCTCGGACCACGTGGACCGGTTCGCCGCCATCCCGCGGTTCGACCCGATCAGGCTCAGCCGGGCGGCGGACTCGGCGGGCACGGCCGCTGTCCAGGCCTGGCTCAACGAGGTGCAGGCGCGGGGCGGGGTCCCGGAGGAGGGCGCCGTGGACATGCTGACCTCGGCCGGAGTGCCGGTGGCGACGTGGACGCTGCGCGAGATGTTCCCGGCCGGCTGGCAGCTCAGCGACTTCGACGCGACCACCGGAAGGGTCGCGATGGAGACGCTCACGATCGTCCACAACGGATTTCTGACCGCCGCGCAGCGGGCCTGACGGTGCACGTGATGGAGAGGAGCACGATGTGACGCGAATGGGAGCACGGCCCGCGATGGGCATGACCATGCGGTTCAGCGTGTCCGTCGGCGGGGTCAGCCTCGGGGACTGGTCGTCCTGCACGGGCCTGGACGCGAAGGCGACGGTGCACCGGTTCTACGACCACGGCGAGTACACCTACAAGCGGATCCTGTTCGCGGACGTCGACTACTCGCCCGTCAAGCTCACCCGCGCGATCGACTCGTCGTCCGCCGCGGTGCGGGACTGGGTGAAGGACAAGTGGTCCACGTTCAGCCAGCCGGGCGCCCTGCATGCGATGGCGGGCCTGTTCTTCGGGGACGACGCGACGATCCGCCTGCTCGACGCGGAGTGGCAGGAGGTCACCTCCTGGGAGCTGCGCAACGTGTACCCGACCGGCTGGACGGGTCCGTCGCTGGACGCGGACAAGGCGAAGGTGGCGACCGAGACCCTCGAGCTCGTGCACGAAGGGTTCCTGTGACATGGCCGCCGGTCGCCTCATCTCCAACCTCACCAACGTCGCTGGCCTGGTCACCGGCAACGCGAAGGCGAGCCTGACCGCCGAGTCCGGCGGGTTCCCGGTGACGTTCGGGCTCAACCCGGAGTCGGTGAGCGTGGACAAGCGGAACACGACCGAGGGCAGGCGGGGGGTGGTCACCCACAGCTTCCAGGAAGCGCTCAAGGGGACCGGCAACATCCGGTGGTCGTTGTCCAACGCGCACCTGTTCGGCGCCGCCTCCACCAAGTCCGCTGTGGACCAGCTCATCGAGTGGGCGACCCCGGCCTCGATCAGCGCCGTGGACGCGTACCACCTCGGGTCGGTCAGCGCGGCCTCCGCCATCAAGTCGTTCGCGGCCACCGCGGCGACCGCGGCCACGAGCGGGGCCCCGGGGTCCGCGACCAAGGGCATGGACGTGACCGACTCGACGCCGGTGTTCTTCCGCCTGCCGGTCCTGCTGTTCAGCTGGGGGCTTTCCGGCCCGGCGGGCGCCAACCTGCCGGTGACGCTCGAGAAGGTGACCGCCAGGTACAAGCGGTTCGACGACTACGGCATCCCGGTCTGGGCCACGGTCGACCTGACCCTGGTCGAGTACGTCGTGGACAAGCCGAGGACCAACCCGACCTCCGGCGGGGTGCCAGGGCACACCCGCCACGTGGTGACCCAGGGCGAGAACGTGGTGCAGATCGCCAACCGCGCCTACGGCAGCCCCAACGCCTGGCGCGCGGTCACCGAGGCGAACCGCATCGACGACCCCCTGCGGGTGCGGCCGGGGCGGCGGCTGGCGATCCCGCCGGCGGGCAACACACAGGAGGTGCGGACCCGATGACCGACACGGAAGAGAGCGTCGCCAACGTCGAGGCGACCGGACGGCCGACCGTCGCGGTCGACGGCACGCCGATGCGTGCCGACATGGCGGTCCGGCTGCAACGGGTGGTGGTCGACAACGACGCGCACCTGCCCGGCATGTTCGAGCTGACCTTCCTCGACGTGGACGGCAAGAGCCTCCGCGAGGCGCGGATCTCGATGGGCTCGGAGATCACGATCACCGGCGCGGGCCCGGCCGGTGAGGCGCTCACGTTGCTCACCGGCGAGGTCACCGGGCTCGAGGCGCAGATCCGCGGGATGACGCAACGCACCATCGTGCGGGGCTACACCGCCGAGCACCGGCTGCAGCGCGCAAGGCGCAGCCGCAGCTTCGTCAACGTGACCGACGCCGACGTCGCACGGCGGATCGCGACCGAGGCCGGCCTGACCGTGCGCGACGTGCGGTGCAGTGGCTTCACCCACAGCTACCTCGCGCAGGTGAACCAGACCGACTGGGAGTTCCTGGACGCGCGCGCACGGGAGACCGGCTGCGAGTTCGGTGTGGTGGCGGGCGAGTTCCACTTCCACCCGTCGGGCGGGGGCCTCGCGGCGAAGGAGGTCGCGATCCGGTACCCGGACGACCTGATCAGCTTCCGGCCCCGGATCACGGCGGGCAACCTGACCCCCGACGTCGAGGTGCGGGTGTGGGATCCCCTCGCCCGCAAGGCGGTGGCGGAGAACGTCTCGATGGTCTCGGGGGGTGAGCACTCGCCGCGGTCGCTGGGGCAGCGGTTCACCTCGACCGGCCGGCCGGGGGCTCTGGGTGGTCTCGGGCGCGTCGGCAGCGCACTGGCGTCCGGTGACCTCGGCGGTGTCGCGAGTGGACTCAGCGGCCTGGGCGGTGCGGGTGGCGCCGGCGGTGCGGGGAGCGCGCTGGGCGGCATGCTGGGCTCGCCGGTCGGCTACCTCGGTCCGCGGCCGAGCGCCACCGCGAACATCCGGTCCGACCGGCCCTTCGCCCGCGCGTCGGCGATGCCGACGGCCGGTCCGACGGTGGCCGGGGCGTTCGGCACCGCGGCGGGCAGCACGTTCGCCGAGGCGGAAGGTGAGGTGAAGGGCAACGCGGCCGTGCAACCAGGTGCGGTGCTCACGATCTCCGGCGTGCAGGCCGAGTTCGCGGGCACCTGGCGGGTTTCCCGTGCCAGGCACGTGTTCGACGACCTCGAGTTCGGGTACCGGGTGATCTTCTCGGCCCACGGCAGGCAGGACCGCACGATGGTCGGGCTGGCGTCGCGGGCGACCGCGCCCGGCGCGGACCGGGCCAGGATGTCCGGGGTGGTGTGCGGGGTGGTCAGCGACTGCGCCGACCCGCTGGCCAAGGGCCGGATGAAGCTCACGTTGCCGTGGCTGTCCCCGGACTTCGAGACCGACTGGGCGCCGAACATCCAGTTCGTCGCCGGGCAGAAGACCGGTGCGATGTTCCTGCCGGAGGTCGGCGACGAGGTGCTGGTGGCGTTCGAGTTCGGCGACATCCGCAGGCCCTACGTGCTCGGCGGCATGATGAACAACCTCACCCAGTGGGACGTCTCGGCTTCCGGTCCGCTGCAGGCGGGCGGCGAGTTCGTCGGGGGCATCGTCGACAGCATCCTGAACGAGGACGCGAACATCTTCACCACCCTCGCGGACACGTTCAACGCGCAGATGGCCATGGGCACCGGGCTCGCGAAGAAGGTGGTCGGCAACGTCGCTGGCACGGCGGGCTTCGCCACCGGCGGTCTCGTCGACACCAGTGCTGCCGGGGACACGTACGGCGAACTGGCCGACGCCAACCTCGCCATGTACACGGACGCCACCAACACGGTGGCCGACGGGCTCAGCGGGATCGGTGGCGGTGGCGGATCCGCCGCGGGATCGGTGGTGGCGCCGGGGATGGTCAGCGAGGTGCACCACCGGGGTTTCGTGTCGAGCACCGGCAACTCGTTGCTGTTCTACGACGTGCCGCTGCCGATGGGCATGGCGGCGGGCACCGGTGCGTCGGGCACGGGCACCACCGAGGACCAGTCCGGCTCCGCCGACACGGGCACGACGAACGGCACAGGCGGTGGCACGGGTAAGGGGGCGGGCAGCGGGGCCGCGGGTGCTGGGCTCGGCACGCCCGCGATCGGTTCCTCCGTCCGGCTGGGCAGCCAGAACGGTGAGGTGTCCGTGACCGTCGACCAGGTCAACGCCGGGGTGAGCATCAACGCGGCGATGGTGCCCGGCACGTCGGTCAACCCGATGCCCAGCGTCTCCCTGTCGGCCGACAACGGCCTGCTCTACCTGAGCGCCGGGCAGGCGGGCGCCGCGATGATCAACGGCGGCGCGGGGATGGTCATCTCCGCCACCGGCACGATCACGCTCTCCGCGGAGAACGTCAACGTCGTCGGCCTGCTGACCGTCAACGGCATCCCGGTCCCGATCTGAGATGAGGTTCCCGTTGCTGCACGACGAGTTCGTCGGCCGGGGCTGGTCGTTCCCGCTCGACTTCACGGTCAACGGCACCGTCGCCACGGCGAGCGGTCCGCGCAAGCTGGAACAGGCCATGGCGCTGGTGCTAAACACCTATCCGGGCGAACGGCCGTTCCGCCCCAAGTTCGGGTCCCGGCTGCGGGACTTCACGTTCGAGGGGGCGAGCGTCGAGGTGTTCGCGGCGGTCGAGAGCGAGGTCCGGTCCGCGCTGGACCTGTGGGAGCCGAGGGTGACCGTCGAGGACGTCACCGTCCGCGCCGACCTCGACCAGCCGTCCCTCCTGCTGATCGACATCACGTACCGGATCAAGGGGGAGAACGACGAACGGAACCTCGTCCACCCCTTCTACACGATTCCCGACGAGGGAGACTACTGATGGTCCTTCCCGCACCGAGCCTCGACGACCGCCGCTTCCAGGAGTTCGTCGACGACGCGAAGAAGTACGTGATGCGGCGGTGTCCGGAGTGGACGGACCACAACGTGTCCGACCCCGGTGTCACGCTCATCGAGACGTTCGCGTTCATGACCGAGCAGCTCTGCTACCGCCTCAACCGGGTGCCCGACCGCCTCTACGTGAAGTTCCTGGAACTGCTGGGCCTGCGCATGCTGCCGCCCACCCCGGCCGAGGTGGGCGTGACGTTCTGGCTGTCGACCCCGGCCAGGGCGCCGCTGGTGATCCGGGCGGGCACCAAGGTGTCCACCACGCGCACCGAGAGCGACGAGGCGATCGTCTTCTCCACCGTGGCGGACCTGCCGTTGCGCCCGACGGCCGTCGCGGCGGTGCGGCGGATCCGCGGCACCGGTGTCGGCAGCGAGAACCAGACCGGTGTGGTCGAGCTCGGCAAGGAGTTCGAGGCGTTCAGTGAGCCGCCCAAGCTGGACGACGTGCTGCTGATCGGGCTGGTCGACGAGGCCTCGTCGTGCGCCGTGCGCATCGACGTCGACAGCAGGACCTCGGGCGTGGGTGTCAACCCGCTGCACCCGCCGATCGTGTGGGAGGCGTGGACCGGTGACGGCTGGACCGAGTGCGAGCTGACCACCGACGAGACCGGCGGGTTGAACCGGCCGGGGCGCGTCGTCGTGCACGTGCCGGAAGGGCACCGCGCCAGCGTGATCGACGAGCAGCGGGCCGGGTGGCTGCGGATCAGGGTGGTCGAGCCGCTGCCCGGCCAGCCCGCGTACAGCTCCAGCCCGGTGATCCGGTCCATGCGCGCGGGCACCGTCGGCGGGTCCGTGACCGCGGTGCACGGCGAGTTGGTGGAGTTCGAAGAGCTCGGCGAGTCCGAAGGCACGCCGGGGCAGCGGTTCTCCCTGCTGCGCGGCCCGGTGCTCGCGGGCAGCCACGCGCCCGTGCTGGAGGTGGCGACCGACGAGGGCTGGCAGGAGTGGACGGCGGTGGAGAGCTTCGCCGCGTCCGGCCGGGAAGACCGGCACTTCGTGCTGGACGCGGTCGGTGGCGAGGTCGAGTTCGGCCCCGCGACCCGTCTCGAGGACGGCGGCCTGCGCAGGCACGGCGCCGTGCCCCCGCGGGGGACGCGTGTCCGCATGCGCAGCTACTACCACGGCGGCGGCGCCCGGGGGAACGTCGCGAGGTTCGCCGTGGACACGCTCAAGGCGTCCATCCCGTTCGTGTCCGGCGTGACGAACCTGCACCCCGCCGCGGGCGGGGTCGACGGGGAGACGCTCGACGAGGCGAAGGCACGCGGCCCGATCATGCTGCGGACCCGCAGCCGGGCGGTGACCGCGGAGGACTACGAGGCGATCGCCAGGGAAGCCGCACCGGAGGTGGCGCGGATCCACTGCGTGACCGCGGGGGAGGACGACGTCCCGACGGGCTCGGTCAAGGTGCTGGTGGTGCCCGCGGCCGCACACCGGGGCGGCGAACTGGCCTTCGCCGACCTGGTGCCGGGCGAGGCCACGCTGGCGCGGATCGCGGACCGGCTCGAGGAGGTCCGCCTGGTCGGCACGAGGGTGCTCGTCGAACCGCCGCGCTACCGCGGCATCACCGTCGTCGCCCGGCTCGTGGCGCGGACCAGGCTGGACCCCGAGGAGATCAGGACGCGGGCGCTGAGCGCGCTGTACAGCTATCTGAACCCGCTCACCGGCGGGCCCGACGGCACTGGCTGGCCCTTCGGCCGCCGGGTGACCCACGGGGAGGTGTTCGCGTTGCTCCAGTCCGTGCGCGGGGTGGACGTGGCCGAGGACGTCCGGCTCTACGGCGCCAACCCGGTCACCGGCGAGCGCGGCAACGAGAGCACGCGCCTGCAGGTGGGGCCGGGCGGGCTGGTGTTCTCCTACGACCACCAGGTGCGGGTGGAGAAGTCATGACGACGGTCATCGGAGTCGCCGAGGAACAGCCACTCCCGTCGCCGTACCCGCTGATCGACTACCTGCCCGCGGTCTACGCCGACAGCCAGGGCGCGGTGCGGTGGACGGCGGGTTTCGACGACGTGCTGGCCTCCCTGATCAACGTCATCGACTGCGTGCACGCCTATGTGGACCCGCTGCTGGCGCCGGAGGAGTTCGTGCGGTGGCTGTCGAGCTGGTTCGGTGTGCTGCTCGACGAGAGCTGGCCGATGACGGCGCAGCGCGCGGTGGTCGCGGAGGCGGTCGACCTGTTCCGCATGCGGGGCACGATGGCGGGGCTGCGCAGGCATCTGGCGGTCGTGCTCGACGGTGACGTCGAGATCGAGGAGAGCGGTGGGGTGTCCTGGTCGGCCCGCCCCCGGCCGGACGTCGCCGACGACGGGGAGCACTGGGTGCGGGTGGTGGTCCGCACGCGCGAGCCGTCGGTGATCTCCGAGGAGGCCGTCGCCGCGGTGATCCGGGCCGCGAAGCCGGTGCACGTCGCGCACACACTGGAAGTGCTCCCATGATCGTCTGCGCGATGTGCGGCAACCACAACGACGAGACGCACGCCTTCTGCGGCGACTGCGGCCGGTTCCTCGAATGGAACGGCGAGAAGGTGACCCCGCCGCCGGAGGTCGTCGTGGTGGTGGAGGCACCGCCGCCCACGGCCGGGGAGCAGCTGACCTGGTGGCAGCGGGTGCGCGCGAAGGTCCGGTCCTGGCTGCCCGCCCGTGTCCAGGTGGCACCGCGTGCACCGTCGGCGGCCGTGGTCGCCACCTGGGCGTCCGAAGCGGAACCACCGCCACCCGAGCCCCCGCCCGCGCCACCGGGTGCGAGGACGCCGCCGCCACCGCCGCCTGGTGCGAAAGCGCCGCCGCCTCCACCACCACCGGGCGCGAAGGCCCCGCCGCCACCTCCGCCGGGTGCGAAGGCCCCGCCTCCGCCACCACCTGGCGCGAAGTCGCCGCCACCTCCGCCACCTGGCGCGAAGTCGCCGCCGCCACCCCCACCGGGTGCGAAAGCGCCGCCGCCTCCGCCGCCGGGTGCGAAGGCCCCGCCTCCGCCGCCGCCGGGTGCGAAGGCCCCGCCTCCGCCGCCTGGTGCGAAGTCACCGTCGCCTGGCGCGACTGCCTCGCCGTCGGATGCGAAGGGGGAGGCGGTCGCCGAACCGCCGCCGCCCGCGCCGGAGCTGGTGTCCGCGCTCGCCCAGCCGGTCGACGGGCTTGCCACCGCGCGGCCGGACGAGCCGCCCGAGCTGATGCCGGCCCCCGCGATCAAGAAGACGCGTGCCGTCGTGCGGACCAAGCCGAGCCGCAGGCTCGAACCGGACGACCTGGTGTGCGCTGCCTGCGGGGAGGGCAACGCGCCGTCGCGGAACTTCTGCAGCCGGTGCGGCGAGTCGCTGGCGGACGCGGGAGTCGTGCGCCTGGTGTGGTGGCGCCGCGTCTTCCGGCGGCGGCGCAAGAAGTACCCGCTCGGCACGCGGCCGGGCGCGAAGGGCACCCGCAACCGCCGCTCGTGGCTGATGCGGCTGACCTTCCGGCGGGTCCGGGCCGCGATCGTGATCCTCGGCCTGACCCTCGGCCTGGTGTACGCCCTCTACCCGCCGTTCCGCGCCGTGATCATCGACAACACGCGTGCGCTGTACCGCAAGATCGTGCCCACGATGGACCCGGTGCGGCCCGCCGCGCTGACCTCGCTCAGCGCTCTCCCTGGGCACGATCCCAGACTGCTCATCGACACCTACGACGACACCTACTGGGCCGCCGACCTGAGCGGCAACCGGCCGAAGATCACCGTCCGCTTCGACGAGAGCTACCTGCTGCGTTCGATCATCATCCACTCCGGCGCGGCCGACGAGTTCACGGAGAACGGCCGCCCGTCGATCCTGCGGCTCACCTACAGCACCGGGAAGAGTGAGAACGTGCTGCCGATCGACACCCGGGGCGAGCAGAACCTGCAGCTGTCCAACTCCACGCTGGTGACCTCGGTGACCATCGAGGTGGTCGACGTCTACAGCGGGACGGAACGGCAGACGGTGGCGATCAGCGAGCTGGAGTTCTTCGCGCTCAAGTGAAGGTTCCCCAGCCCCTCAGCCCTCAGCCAGCAGTGCGCGGTAGGCGTCGTGGGCCCGCGACGCCCCGTCGCCGTCCCCGAGCCGCGCGCGGGCGTCGGCGAGCACCGTCCACAGGCGGTGGTCGAGGTCGTCGATGGCGAGTGCCCGCTCGCACACCGCCGCCGCGGCGGCCGGGTCACCCGTGTCGAGCTCCATGCCGGCGAGGGCCACGGCCACCCCCATCGCCTCGCCACGCAACGACTCGCGCCTGGCGAGGAGCCACTCCGCGGAGCCCTCCTCGGCGAGGAGCTCACCCCGGTACAGGTCGAGCACCTTGGTGCCGACCTCGCGCACGTGGTGCGGGTCGCGCAGATGCTGTCCGCGTCGCCACTCCCGCATCGCCGCGGCGAACTCCACCACGTCGACGGTCGAGCCGGCCGGTAATCGCAGCAGGTAGGCGCTGCCGTGCCGGACGACTCCGCCGTGCCGGTCGCCCGGCAGGTACGTGCGGAACAGCGCACGCAGGCTGGAGATGGCGACCTGGAGTCTTCGTTTCGCCGGTTTGACGGCGGTGTCCGGCCACAGCACCGCCGCCAGCCGCTCCTCGTGGATCGGCTGGCCGTAGTGCACGGCGAGCACGCGCAGCACCCGGCGGGCCTGCGCGCGCAGCCCGTCGAGGGGCACCGGCTCGCCGTGCACGTCCACCTCGAACGTGACGAAACAGCGCACCGCGACCGGCGGTGTCCGCTCGGGCGGGGACGCGAGGGTCAGTCCCGACCTGTGCGTGGCGGCAGGCGGCGTGCTGAGGACCGCGACGATCGCCGGGCAGTTGTGGCCGAGCATGTCCTTGGCCCACGGCCGTGCCGGCGCGGTCGCGGCGAGCGCCGGGTCCCCGGCCTCCATCCGTTCGATCTCCGGACCCACCAGTGCCCGCAGCCACATCTCCAGCAACGGGGCGCGCATCCGGCGTAATCGCACCAGGGTGCGCCGCAGCACACCGGGGTCGCGTGGCTGGCCGGCCCGCAGCTGGCCGATCAGCAGCACCAGGATCGCGATCAGGCAGCCCCAGTCGTCGCCGGCCGCCTCGAACTCCGCGAGCGCCGCCGCGGCGTCCGCGCACGCCGAGGGCTCCAGCACCGCGGTCGTCGCGCGCGCGATCCTGGCGAGCCACAACCAGCCCTCCGCCTCCGCCTCTCCGGCCAGCGCGTAGAACTGCGCCACCGTGCCACTTCCGTACACGGCGGTTCTGATCGCGGTGGTCAGCAGCCGGGCCGCGAGCGAGGCGAACGGCGACGGCGCGCCGGCCAGCGGCTCGGCGAGTTCGACGGCCATGTCGATCCGCCCGTCGACCATGGCGGCCACCGCGCGGGCGAGGACCCACTCCGGGCTCGCGGACGGCACCGCGAGCGCCACCATCCTGGCCGGGTGCTCCCGCAGCGCCTCGGTCAGGTGGCCCACCACGTCGGACGCCACCGGGACGCCCGCGTCCGGCTGGTCGCGCATCGAGTGCGAGGCCGCGATCCGTTCGTGTTCGCACTGCCAGCGCAGCGGGCCCTCCGGCAGCCGGGCGGCGGCCTCGGCGTAGCGCGCGTGGGCCTCGGCGAAGTGGCCTGCCGCACGCAGCCGCCGCGCCTCCGCGAGGACGACCCACGGATCGTCGAGACCGGTGGTGGGCAGGCCGTACTCGTGGGCGAGGCGGGCGGCGGTGACCCAGTCCTCGGCGCGGGCCGCGCAGCGGTAGGCGTCGGTCAGCTTGCCCGCGTCGGTCAGGAGCGCCACGGCCGTCTGGTAGGTCTGGCGGGTCAGGTGCGGGCCGCGGCGTTCGGCGAGCTGGAGTTCGAGCAGGCCGCGCAACAGGGCGTGGAACCGGAACTCGGTCAACCCCACGTGGAACGTCAGTGCCTCCCGCGCGGCGAGCTCGGTCAGGCGCTCCTCGCTGTCCTCCGCGCCGAGCAGCGCGTCGCACAGCCTGCCGCTCAGCCTGCCGAGCGGGCTGACGTCGACCATGAAGTCCCGCAGGTCCCCCGGCAGCACGCCGAGCACGGCGCGGGTGAGGAACTCGCGCAGGCGTTCCGAGCCGTTCACCGGGTCGCGCAGCACCGCGTTCCGCTCCGCACCGGACATCCTGACCGTGTCCAGGTGCAGGTGCCGCAACGCGACGGGCAGTCCCTCGACCTGTTCGCACAACGCTTCCGGGTCGGGGACCGGCGCGTGGTAGACGGTGTCGAACAGCAGGGCGACGTCCTGCGCGGTGAACCTCAGCTGCTGGTAGCCCAGCCGGTGCACGGACCCCGGCACGTCGGAGAGGTCGAGCGGCCGGGCGTCCCGGATGGTGACGACGAACCGCACGTGGTCCGGTGCCTCGGTGAGCAACCGGTTCAGGTCGCCGAGATCCGGCGTGGTGTGCAAGGCGTGGGCGTCGTCCACCACGACGGTCGTGGGGCGGTCGTCCCGGCCGAGGTCGGTGAGCAGGCCCTCGATGTCGCGTGCCTGCGAGTCGATGAGGGGGGCGAGCGCACGCACCAGGCCGGTCCTGGCCGGGTGCGTGCACCTGACCAGGAGATGACGCGGACCGCCCGCGGCCGCGAGCTGGCCGGCCAGGACCGACTTGCCGGCGCCCGCGGGCCCGGTGAGCAGGCGGAGCCGCGTCCCGGCCGCGGCGTTGAGGTCGTCGAGCACCGCGTTCCGGTCGAGCAGGCCGCCGCGGGGTGTGGTGGCCTTGTGGGCGTCACTGTTGAGCACACCAGCGACTGTGCCTGTCGCGGCGGGACCGGTCAGCAGACGATCTGCCCACCGGAGCGGGTCGCCGTGGGCAACTCGCACATCGCGTGTGGCCACGCGCGATGCGCCGAACGGGTGCCTTCGCCGCTGGGCGGACGTGCCCGTCAGGTCAGCGGATCGTGTCCCGGCGACTGGTTCGGCGGCGGCTGCCCTGGCGCGCGGGCCGAGGACATGCTGTGACGCATGGCTGTCAGCGCGCTCCTCCGCACCAGTGCGGTCGTGGTCGCCCCCGGCGGGGCCGCACGGTGCCATGTGCTGATCCGCAACAACTCCGCGGTGGTGGACCAGTTCGTCTTCACCGTCCGCGGCGCCCCCGCGGACTGGACCGAGATCAAGCCTGCCGTCGCCAACCTGATGCCGAGGCAGGAGGTCAGCGTCGAGCTGACCTTCCGGCCACCCCGGTCCCACGAGGTGCCCGCCGGCGAACACCCGTTCGCGCTGCGGATCGCCTCGCGGGAGGATCCGGCGGGCTCGGTCGTGCAGGAGGGCGTGGTCACCGTCGAGCCGTTCACCGAGGTCGCCGCCGGGGTGGTGCCGGAGACGTCGACGGCACGCCGGATCGGCAGGCACACCCTCGCGCTGGACAACCTGGGCAACCACCCCGTCAAGGTCGAGGTGGGCGCGGTCGACAAGGACGAGCGCCTCACCTTCCGGCACAAACCCGCGCGCCTCGAACTGCCGCTGGGCCACACGACCTTCGCGCGCGTCGACGCCCGGCCGAGGAAGTACTTCTGGAAGGGCGAGAACGTCCCGCTGCCGTTCAAGATCGTCGTGGCGGTGCCGGACGCGCAGGAGA
This sequence comes from Actinophytocola algeriensis, assembly GCF_014203735.1. Lineage (GTDB taxonomy): Bacteria > Actinomycetota > Actinomycetes > Mycobacteriales > Pseudonocardiaceae > Actinophytocola > Actinophytocola algeriensis. The sequence continues at coordinate 795,831 of NZ_JACHJQ010000003.1, forward strand.
TCGAGCTCGACGCCCGCCTCGACCAGAAGGCACTGATCCCGCGGCGGGTGTTCTGGCTGGTGTCCATCCTCTTCGGGCTGCTCATGGTCCTGGTGATCATCGTGACGTTGCTGCTGCGCCAGCAGCCGGTCTCCATCGCGGGCCCCTCGCCGGAGCGGCCGTCCAGCTCGGCGGTGACCACCACCACCGGTTCCGCCGCGTCGACGACCGCCAGTTCCGCGCCGAGCTCGGCGCCGGGCACGAGCCGGGTGGCGGGTGGCGGCGGGCCGAGCGTGTCGGCGCCCACCGGGGGCAGGGCGGTGACCGGCCGGTTCCGCATCGAGACGCGGGCGTACCCGAACGTGGGCGGCGGGCCGCAGCTGTTCTCCTACGTGGTTCCGGCCGGGGTGCGGTACCGCGTGCTGTCCGTTGTCCTGCGCAACCCCGCCGCCGACACCGGGCAGCTCCAGATCAGGCACGGCTCCTCGGTCGTCGGCACGGTGGACCTGGCCGTGATCAACCGCGACGGCAACGACGAGCTGACCTTCGTGCCGGACGACCCGCCGCTGGTCGGCCCGGGGGAGCGGATCACGCTCGCGGTCGTGTGCACGAACCGCAGGGACCCGTGCACACCGACGGGCGACTTCACGGCGGCCCTCGTCCGGTGAGTGAGCGCGGTGAGCGCGTGTGCAGCCGTGTTGAGCGCGTGTTGAGCACCGTGTCGACAGTGGACGTGCACCGCTCCCCGTCGATCACGAGGTGAATCATGGCTCTCCGAATCCCCGTTCACGTGACGTCGACCGACCCGATCCTGCGGACCGGGGTCGCCACACAGCTGCGCTCCCGCCCGGAGGTCGAGCTCGTCGCCGACCCGTCGCCCGCGGCGGTCTGCGTCGTCGTCCACGACATCGTCGACGACCAGGTGCTCCAGCTGGCGCGGGAACTGCGGGCCCACGGCAACCGGCAGGTGATCCTCGTGGTGTCCACGATCGACGACGCCGCGCTGCTGTCGGTCATCGAGACGGGTGCGTGCGGCGTGGTCGCGAGAGCGGACGCGACGCCGGAGAGACTCGTGACGGCGGTGACCCAGGCGTCGACCATGGGCGGGGTGCTCTCGCCGAAGCTCGTCGGTCGCCTCCTCGAGCAGGTCAACCGCCTGCAGCACCAGGTGCTGGCACCCAAGGGGCTGAAGTTCACCGGCCTGTCCGACCGCGAGGCCGCGGTGCTCCGGATGATCTCCCAGGGCATGGAGGTCCGCGAGATCGCCCAGGAGCTGTCCTATTCGGAACGCACGATCAAGAACGCGCTGCACGACGTGGTCAGCCGGTTCCACCTCCGCAACCGCACGCACGCGGTGGCGTTCGCGATGCGGGAAGGGCTGATCTGAGTCGGCGCAACACCGTGTGGGCCACGAAATCATCACGAATGAAGAAAGCAGTTGTTCCGATTACCGAAACCGTCGCGACACCGGCCCGTCGATTCCCGCGTCGATTCCGCGCAAAAGCGGCGGCGGGGTCCGTCACACCGGTGCGGGGCGTGCTGACCTGGGCGTGAGCGTAACCGCGCGCCTCGGTGCTCGTTATGCCGGACGTGTGATGATGATCCGCCGCTTTTCGAGTGCCGGAATGGTCGTGCGAACGGCTGATCCGGCGCTGGTCGGTGTTGCCCAGCGGTCGACATGACAATCGAATGACGCAGGGCGGATCGCGAGGAGTGAGGAGTCGCGGTCGTGTCGATGACGCTCAGCAACCTGCTCGCGTTCGGTTTCCTTCCTGGGCACGAGGTGGTGACCACCGGCGACCTGGCGCACCGCGTCGTGCGCTCCGTCGTCGCGGTGAGCGCCCACGACGAGATCGCCGGGCTGCGGCCGGGGGAGTTCGCCGTCCTCGACCACACCCGGTTCGCCGCGTCCGACCCGAACCTGGCCGGGACGATCGTCCGCGCCGCGAGCCAGGGGGCCAGCGGCCTGCTGGTGAACGGATCCGCCGACCAGCTCCCGGCGACCACCCGGGAGCTGGTCGCGCGGTCCGGCCTGCCACTCGTCCTGACCGGGCAGAACGTCGACGTGCGAAGACTCGTGACCGCCATGGACCGGTTCGTGCGGTCCCCGGACCTGCCGGACGCGGCGTTGATCAACACGGTGTCCCACCGGTTGTGCTCGACGGTGTCGGACGCGGAGGGCATGGTGCGGGTCCTGTCCACCACCCTGCGCTGCCGGGTCGGCCTGCTCGACGCGGAGGGGCGGCTGGCCGTCGGCAACCTGCCCGCGGAGGTGGTGCGGTCGCAGGCGTTCCGGCGCGCGTGCGGGCCGTCGGCCGGGGGAGGCGGGCACACCCAGCAGGTGCGCGCGCTGGACGACGACTCGCTGTTGATCATCCAGCCAGTACGGCTCGGACCGACGGGCCCGCTGAACCTGCGGCTCGTGGCGGTGGTGCCCAACGGGCCGGTCGCCTACGCGCGCACCACCAGCGTGTCCCTCAGCGTCGCGGCGTGGGCGTTCGTCGCGCACCTCGCCACCGTCGCCGTCGTACTGGAGCGGCAGCAGCAGCCCCGCGCTGGGCTGCTGGCCAGGCTGCTCGCCGAGGCGGACGCGCCGAGCTCCGAGGTGCTGGAGCAGGCGACCGCGGCAGGCTGGCGCCTGGGTGGCAGGCACACCGGCGTCCACGTCCGGGCGACGGGACACGAGCCGACCGGGATGGCGGTCCGGTACCGCCTGCGGGCCGCGCTCGAGGCCCGTGACCTGGCCGCGGACCCGGTGCCCCGCGACGACGGCTGGGTGGTGTGGTTCACCGACCTCGACCCGGACGAGGACGGCACGCTGTTGCGGACGATGCGGGGTGTCCTGCTCGACGTCGAGCGGTCCTGCCCCGGTGTGCGGATGTGCGCGGGGGTCGGCGTGCCGGGAAACGGCACCGGGGGACTGCGCGACTCGCTGCAGGACGCGCGGCGGGCTTGCACGATGGCCGCCGCGCGCAACGTCGCGGGCGCGGTCGAACGCATCGGTGCGAGCAGCGTCAAGAGGTTGCTGTCCGACCAGCACGCGACCCCGTCGCAGGTCGACCTCGCCGAGCGGCTGCTGCTGCCACTCACGTCCGCGGACATGTCCGGGTACCTGACGATCACCCTGTCCTGCTACCTGGACAACGAGTCGTCCGCGACCGCGACCGCGCTGAGCCTCGGGGTGCACCGCAACACCGTGCTGGCGCGCCTGGACCGGATCCGGACGCTGCTCGACGTCGAGATGAACGACCCGGACGAGCGGCTCGCGCTCCACCTCGCCACCCGGCTCGTGCACGGCGGCGCACCCACCGGTGGGTGGGAGGACGTGGTCGCGGCAGAGCACGGGGTCAGCTCGCCCTCGGACACCCCTCGGCGGGTCCGGGACTGACCGGCTGCCCGAGCAGGCCGCCCAGCAGGCTGGTGGTGGTCGTGGTCACCGACACCACGATCCCGTCGACCAGGCACAGGGTCCCTGCGACGACGTCGGTCACCGTGGTCGTGACCGGCCCGGCAGGGTCCGGGGACGGGGAAGGAGACGGGGACGGCGGCGGCGTGGCCGGGGTGGTGGGCGCGGGCTCCGGCGGCCCGGGACGCGTCGCCGGCGGCGTGGCGGGCCGCGGCGCCGGAGCCGTCACCGGGGTGCCGGTCGCCGAGCCGGGGCTGCCGGCACCCGCCTCGGGGGCCGACGGTCCGGCGGGCCCCACCGGTCCGATGACGACGCCTCGCTCGTACACGGCCATCCAGCGCCGGATCAGGTGCAGGTAGGACTCCGACCGGTTGTAACTCAGCACGCCCGCCCGCAGCCCTTGCTCCGTGGACAGGTCGCGGCCGTCCGCGCACAGGTAGGCGCCGGCGGCGCGGGCCGCGTCGTGGACGTTGTGCGGGTCGGCCACGCCGTCGCCGTTCCCGTCGGCTGCCCAGCCGCGCCAGGTGCCGGGGATGAACTGCATGGGGCCCACCGCGCGGTCCCACACCGTGTCACCGTCGTAGCCCCCGCCGTCGGTGTCGGGGATGGCCGCCAGCGCCGGACCGCCGTCCAGCCGGGGGCCGAGGATCGGGGTGAGCGTCGTGCCCCGCGAGTCGACCCGGCCACCCCGTGCGTGTCCCGACTCCACGCGCCCGATCGCGGCCAGCAGGACCGAGGGCAGCCCGCAGTCCGGTTGTGTCGTCGCGAAGTGGGCCGCCGCCCGGGTGTACGCCGGGTAGACGCTCGCGGGAATCCCGGCCAGTCCCGAGTACGGTCCGGTGGCCGCGCTCCCGCCCGGACTGACCCTGCTGATCGGCAACGGGACGACCGCCTCCGGCGCGGTCGCGTTGGGCCATCCCGCCGTACCGTCCGGGACCGTACCGTCCGGGACTGTGCCGTCCGGGACCGCCGGGTTGTCGGCGGCCGAGGGTGGCGTGCCGGGCGCGGGCGGCGCCGTGACCGGGACGACGAGCACCGTGGCCGACAGCGCGAGCACGGCGGCCAGCGAGGGACCGGGGCGTAGTGGCGAGCGGTCGGCGCGTTCCATATCGGCGAGTACAACACCGCGGCAGCGCGGTGCGAGGTCGCGTCGGGCGTTCGTGCACACGGGGGAACCACTTCCGGCGCGGACACGCTTCCCGTGGCTCCGCGCCGGGCAGCCGCCCTGCCCCGCAAGGCAGAACGTGGTGCTCGTGCGACCGTTCAGGACACCGAGGGCGCAGGCTCGGGTGTCGTCTTGGCAGGCAGGGTTTCCGGTGCGGGCAACCAGGCGAACGCGGCCACCGCGCACAACGACCCCGTCACCGCGAACGCCGCCCCGTACGACAGCCCGTCCGCCAGCAGGCCCGCCACGATCGGTCCCAGCACGGCACCGATGTCGGCCGTCATCTGGAACGTCGCCAGCACCGGACCGCCACGGCCCCTGGACCCGATCACGTCCGCGACCGTCGCCTGCAGCGGCGGCGACAACAGCCCGGCCCCGAGGCCCGCCACCACGGTCGCGATCAGGAACGTCGGCACGTCGGCCGTGAAACCGACCCAGATGGTGCCGCCCGCCGAGATGAGCAGCCCGAGCAGCACCGTCGGTTTGCGGCCCCACGAGTCGGCCATCCGGCCCGACACCAGCAGCATCAGCACGTTGCCCACGGCGAACACGGCCAGCGCGGTGCCCGCGAACGCACCGTCCCGCCGCAGGACCTCCTCCACGAACAGCGGCACCAGCGACACCCGCACGCCGAACACGGCCCAGCCGTTCGCGAACGACGAACCCAGCGCCGCCACGTACGCCCGGTGCCGCAGCGCCTCCCGCACCGTGAACGTCGACGACTCGGCGTCCGCCTTCGCCGCCAGGGTCGAGTTGCGCAGGAACCACCACACGATGAGTACCGCGAGCAGCAGCAACGCCGCGTACACGAGGAACGGGGCACGCAGGGAGATGGTCAGGAGGCCGCCGCCGAGCAACGGCCCGGCCACACTGCCCGTCAGGAACCCGGTGCCCCACAGCCCGGAGGCGCGGCCCCGCAGCGGCGTGGGCGTCAGCCGGATCAGCAGCGCGATCGCCGACACCGTGAACATGGTCGACCCGATCCCGCCCAGCGACCGGAACAGCAGCAGCTGCCAGTAGTTCGCGGCGAACGCGCACACACCGGTCGAGATGGCGACGATCGTGATTCCCGTCAGGTACACGCGACGTTCACCGAGCATCGAGACGAGCCGCCCGCTGGCAGGCGCGAAGATCAGCCGCGCCACCGCGAACGCGCTGACGACCACCGACGCGGCGGTGACGCTGACGTCGAAGGACCTGGCGAACGTCGGCAGCGCCGGCGCGACCAGCCCGAACCCGGCGGCGATGACGAAGTTGGCCGCGACGAGCACCCACACCTCGCTGGGCAGTCGCTCCTTCGGCGCGGAAACCGCCACCACCCCCATCAGCGTCGTCGTGACCCGAACTGCGTCAACCGCCCAGGTCCGTGCTTCATTCCTGATATACAAGCTCGCATGTCACGCTGGGGGATCAGTCGGTCGGCCGTGGTGTTGGCCGTCGTCCTTGGCACGTCGCCGATCGCTGCCGTGTCGAGCGCCGCACAGGAGGAGGACGTGGGGCCGGGCAACCGCGCCCTCATCGACGCGGCCGCCACCAGCGCGGCGATCGACGCGGCGACCTCGATCAGCGAGGACCTGTTCTCGTACACCTACACCGACCTCGCGGCGCACGAGGCCACGTTCGGCCGCCTCACCACCGGCGCGTTCAGCAGCCGGTACGGCGAGCTGTTCTCGGCGGTCGGCACGCAGGCGACAGCACAGCAGCTGACCTTGACCAGCACGGTCGTCGAGTCGGCCGTGCAGGTGCTGAACGACGACAGCGCAGGGGTGCTCGTGTTCCTCGACCAGGAGGCCGGCAGCGCCGCCACCGGGCGGAAGACCGCGAGCACGGCGGCGTTCCGCGCCACGATGCACCGCGTCGACGGCGAATGGAAGTTCGCCGGCATCGACCTCTACGAGGATCGATGACCTACCCGCCGCCCAGGAAGAGCCGGGCGAACCTGTTCGCGATCATCGGTATCGCCGCGCTGCTCGTGGTCGGCGGCGTCCTGGCGATCGTCGTCGTGTCCACGAGGGAGAGCGGTACGAGCGAGCAGGCGCCGACGACCTCGGCGGAGGCCGCCGACACCCGGTTCGCCGAGGAGCGGGACACCGCGCTGGCCGACGGCGAGGCGGCCGTCGAGGTGTTCAACACCCTCGACCACCGCGAGGTCGAGGCGGGCCTGGACCGCTGGGAGTCCGTCGCGACCGGCGAGCTGCTGACCGAGCTGCGGGACACCCGGGAGCAGAACGCCACCCGGATCGCGGACGCGAAGTCCACGTCCACCGCCGACGTGCTCGACGCGGGTCTCACCGAGCTCGACGAGCGGGCGGGCACCGCGCACCTGATCGCCGCCGTGTCCGTCGAGGTCACCGTCGACGGACAGCAGCCGACGAGGAAACAGACCCGCGTGACCGCCGACCTCGAGCGCACCGACGACGGCTGGAAGGTGAGCCGGATCGGCACGGTGTGAAGGGGCCCGGCTCCCCGGGCCTCCTTCACACGGGTCAACCGACGTCCCGGCGGCGGAAGGCCGCCAGCCCGGCCGCGACCAGCGCCGCGGCCACCACCGTCAGCCACACCAGCGGCGTGGCCGTGAACTCCGCGCCCGGCAGCTTCGGCGTGTGCGTGAACGGTGAGATGTCCATCGCCCACTGCGGCAGTTCGAAGATCGGCCCCAGCTGCCCCAGCAGCAGGAACGCCACGAGCGCGCCCCAGCCGGCCATGACGAGCCCCGGCGCGGCGCCGAACACCAGCACGGTGATCCCCGTCAGCACCCACACCGACGGCAGCTGCACCAGCGCGGCCACCACCACGCGGCCCATCGCCCCCATGTCACCGCTCGCGGCGCCGTGCGCGAACCCGCCGAACACGCCGACCGCGATCATCAGCAGGGTCGTCCCGGCGAGCGCCACGACCACGTGGCTCGCCGCCCAGCGGAACCTGCCGATCCTGGTCGCGAGGATCGGCTCGACGCGCAGCGCGGTCTCCTCCGACCGCAGCCGCATGGCCGACGAGATCCCGAAGGCGGACACGACCACGGCGAGGATCCCCATCTCCGCCGACAGGAACGCGTCGACGATCCCGCGCTCCCCGCCCAGCTTCATGATCATGTCGCGGGCCTGGTCGGTGTCGAGGAACTCGCCGACCTGCGACGCGATGCTGCCCAGCACCAGACCGCCGATGGCCATGCCGACCAGCCAGCCGACCACGCTGCCGCGCTGCAGCCGCACGGCCAGCGCCAGCGGGCTCGACAGCGACGGGCTCGCCGTCGCCCTGCCCGGCTTCTGCGCGAGCAGGCCCGCGCCGTGGTCGCGCCGGGCGGCCAGCGCGTACGCCCCGGCGGCCACCAGCACGGCGAACGCGACGAGGTACATCAGCACCCACCAGCGGTCCCCGGCGAACGGCCGCACCTGCTGCGCCCAGCCGATCGGCGACACCCACGACAGCCAGGTCGACGTGTCGGTGCCGGTCGCGTCACCCGCCGCCCGCAGCAGGTAGGCCGCCGCGAGCACGGCCGCCGCGAGGCCGCGTGCGGTCCGCGCACTCTCGGTGACCTGCGCGGCCAGCGCACCGACCGCGGCGAACGCGATCCCGGCACCGGCCCAGGACAGCCCGAACGCGAGCGCACCCGCCGCCGGCAGGCCCGTGCCCATGAGGCTGAGCCCGGTCAGCAGCGCCAGCACCAGCGAGGTGCCGGTGGCCAGCAGCAGCGCGGCGGTCAGCGACGCGTACCGGCCGACCACGGCCGCGCCCAGCAGCTCCAGGCGGCCCGCTTCCTCTTCGGCGCGGGTGTGCCGCACCACCGTGAAGATCGCGACCAGTGCGACCAGCGCGGCCCCCATCGCGCCGAGCTTGATCAGCGACACGGCGCCGAGCGAGGTCGGGTCGAACACCCGGCCGTACAGGGCGAGCGTGGCGGGGGTGTCGTTGACCGCGTTCGCGGCCCGCACCCGCGACTCGAGCGTGGTGTAGAGGTCCTGCGACGCCGACGACGAGCTGGCCGCCATGATCACGAACAGCAGGATCCAGATGCTCGCGACGATCCGGTCCCGGCGCAGCGCGAGCCGCAGCAGCGTGCCCGTGCCGGCGAACCCTTCGTGCTGCCGGGTCGCGGGCGCGGTGACGGGTGGGGCAAGGGTCGCGGTCACTTCGCCACCCCTGTGTTGTTCTGGTCGCTCCGCGCTCCCCCGTGCCTGCCGTTCTCGGCGGCCATGTCCGCCTCGTAGTGGCGGAGGAACAGCTCCTCCAGCGTCGGCGGCTGACTGGTCAGGCTGCGCACGCCGACCGAGGTCAACCGCTTGAGGACGCTGTCCAGCTCCTTGGTGTCCACGTCGAACCTCACCTGCGAGCCGTCGACCTTGAGGTCGTGCACGCCGGGGTGGTCGGCGATGCCGTTCGGGGCGGCCGCCAGTTCCGCGGCGATCGACGTGCGGGTGAGGTGGCGCAGCTCGGACAGCGTGCCGGTCTCGACCGTGCGCCCCAGCCGGATGATGCTCACCCGGTCGCACAGCGACTCGACCTCGGCGAGGATGTGGCTCGACAGCAGCACGGTGCGGCCGCGCTCGCGCTCCTCGGTGACGCAGTCCTGGAAGACGGCCTCCATCAGCGGGTCCAGCCCCGAGGTCGGCTCGTCGAGGATCAGCAGCTCCACGTTCGACGCGAGCGCCGCGACCAGGGCGACCTTCTGCCGGTTGCCCTTCGAGTAGGTCCGGCCCTTCTTGGTCGGGTCCAGGTCGAAGCGCTCGAGCAGGTCGGCCCTGCGCCGCGTGTCGAGGCCGCCGCGCAGGCGGCCCAGCAGGTCGATGACCTCACCGCCGGACAGGTTCGGCCACAGCGACACGTCACCCGGCACGTAGGCCAGGCGGCGGTGCAGGGAGGTGGCGTCCGCCCACGGGTCCCCGCCGAGCAGGCGGGTCTCGCCCGCGTCGGCACGGAGCAGGCCCAGCAGCACCCGGATGGTGGTGGACTTGCCTGACCCGTTGGGGCCGAGGAAGCCGTGTACCTCCCCGGTGCGCACCGTCAGATCGAGTCCGTCGAGCGCGCGCGTCCGGCCGAAGGTCTTGACCAGACCGGACACGGAAATTGCGGTTGTCATGCTTCGGACCGTAGTGTTGCTTCACAAAGTTGTGAAGTTAAGAAAACGTATAAACTGATGGCGATCACACGGCCGGAGGAGAAGATGCAGAACGTGACCAGTGCTCCCGAGGACCAGCCCAGCGACGTCGACCGGTTCGTCGAACGGTTCGCCCTGTTGCTGGCCGACGCCGGTCTCGGGCGCATGCCGTCACGGGTCTTCGGCGCGCTGCTCGTGACCGACGACGGCAAGCTGACCGCGGGCGCGCTGGCCGACAACCTCCGGGTGAGCCCGGCCGCCATCTCGGGCGCTGTGCGTTACCTCGTGCAGGTCGGCCTGATCGTGCGCCGCCGCGACCCGGGCGAGCGGCGCGATCACTACGAGGTCACCGAGGACCTCTGGTACGAGGCGTTCGCCAACCGGGACACGCAGATGAAGACGTGGGCCGAGGTCATGGCCGAGGGCGTGGCCGCGGTCGGCCACGACACGAATGCGGGCCGGCGGCTGGAGACCAGCCGCCAGTTCTTCGAGTTCCTCCGGGAGCAGATGCCGGAACTGATGCGGAAATGGCGGGAGTACCAGCAGGCCCCGCCCAGGTAGCGTGGCCGCCGTGACGAACACCGTGCCGCAGCTCGCTGACGAGCTCCTCCAGTTGGTCTTCCGCGCCGACCCGATGTACGCCTCCATCCTGGGCGTCCCCGGCCACGGCCGTGAGCTGGCCGACCGGTCCGCCGCCGCCCAGGACGACCTCCGTGTGCGGATCGAGGACGTCGCCGCCAGGACCACCGCCGTCGACCCGGCAGGCCTGTCCGTCGACGACGCCGTGACCAGGGCGATGGTCATCCACCACGCCGGCCAGATGATCGACGAGATCGACTCGCGCCAGATCGAGTTCACGATCAGCGACCTGTTCATCGCGCCGGCGGCCGAGCTGATCATGACGCTGCCGATGGTGCCGCTGAACGACGACGAGGCCCGCGACGACTACCTCGCGCGGCTGCGCGCGGTGCCCGCGTACCTCGAGTCCGTGGCCGCGCGGCACCGCGAGGGCGTGGCCGCCGGACGCGTGCCGGTCGAGCGGCTGGTCCGCAACGCGATCGCGCACCTGGACCGCTACCTCGCCGCGCCGGAGACCGACCCGCTCGCGCGCCAGGAGGTGCCGGAGGCGTTCGCGGCCGCGCGCGAGGAGGTGCTCGCGACGGTCGTGCGCCCGGCGTTCGCCGCGTACAAGCAGGCGCTGGCCGACGAGTTCCTGCAGCACGGCAGGCCGGACGACAAGGTCGGCGTGTGCCACCTGCCCGGCGGCGACGAGCTGTACCGCACGCTCGCCCGCGTGCACACGACCACCGACCGCACGCCAGACGACCTGCACCAGACCGGTCTCGACATCATCGAGCGGCTCACCGAGGAGTACGCCGAGGTCGGTGAGCGGGTGTTCGGCACCCGCGACCGCACGGAGATCTTCGCGCGCATGACCACCGACCCGGCCATGCGCTGGCGCGACGCGGACGAGCTGCTGGCCTCGGCCCAGGAGGCCGTCTCCCGCGCGGAGGCCGCGGTGCCCGGCTGGTTCGGGCGCCTCGCGTCGCAGCAGTGCAAGATCGAAGCGGTCCCGGCGGCCGACGCACCCGGTGCGCCCGCCGCGTTCTACCTGTGGCCGTCGATGGACGGGCAGCGGCCGGGCATCTACTTCGCGAACACCCACAAGGCCGAGGAACGCGACCGGTTCGTGTCCGAGGTGATGGCGTTCCACGAGGCCGTGCCGGGGCACCACTTCCAGATCCAGCTCGCGCAGGAGCTGACCCACCTGCCGATGTTCCGCCGCGTGGTCAACCCGAACGCGTACGCCGAGGGCTGGGGCCTGTACACCGAGCGGCTGGCCGAGGAGATGGGCCTGTACTCGTCGGACACCTACCGGCTCGGCATGCTCGCCATGGACTCGATGCGCGCCGGCCGGCTCGTCGTCGACACCGGTATGCACGCCCTTGGCTGGAGCCGTCAGCAGGCCGTGGACTTCCTGCGGGAGAACACCCCGATGTCCGGCCTCGACATCGCCAACGAGATCGACCGGTACATCGCGTACCCGGGGCAGGCGCTGTCGTACATGGTGGGGCGCCTGGAGATCCAGCGCCTGCGCGGTGTCGCGGAGGAGGCGCTCGGCGACCGGTTCGACATCCGCGCGTTCCACGACGTGGTGCTCGGCAACGGTTCGCTGCCGCTGGCGGTGCTGGCCGACGTGGTGACGGCCTGGGCGGTGTGACGCCATGAAGGCGCCCTTCGGGATGTCGAGCGTCCCGAAGGCGCCCTTCAGCCCGCGCTGACCGTCTTCAGGATCTCCTGCGTCACCGAGCCGTCCAGCGGCTTCGGGTCGTCGGGGCCACCGTCCAGGTCGTTCACCACGACCAGCATGGCGACACCGTTGGGCTGGCCCTCCGACTCGAGCAGCACGCCCACGATCCCGACCTCGCCCGCCGTCGCCTGGCAGTCGGGCTTGGTGGTGTTCGGCGTGACCGTCGCGGTCAGCGTCATCGCGGTCTTGTCCCCGACGGCGACCTCGGTCGGCGCGGGCGCGTCCACCTTGGCGTCGGCACCGTAGTAGGTCGTCGCGAACGACTTGGCGAAGTCGCTCACCGTGGCCGCGAGGTCGAGGTCCTTGCCGTTCTTGCCCTGCACGTCACCGCTCGCGGCGAACGTGCGGACGTAGCTGGCGCCGCCGCAGTCGTACACGCCGTAGTCGGCGTCCCCGGTGAAGTCCACGTCCAGGCCGCTCGCGCGGGTGGCCGGGGACTCCTTCCACTCCGGTGGCACCTGGTAGGTCAGCCCGGCGTCTGCGGTGTTGTCGATGGTGATCCAGTCGTCGTGCGTGCCGCCCGTGGTGGGTGGCGGCTCCTCGGACGACGACGTGGACTCCTTCGACGACGGCCCGGGGTCCTCCTTCGAGGTGCTCGTCGGCTGTGGCTCCGCGGTCTGGGTGTCCTTGCGGTTCACCAGCACGATGGCCACGACCGCGCCGATGATGATCACGATGGCCACGAGGCTCAGGATCATCGGCAGCTTGGACCGCTTCGGCGGTGGTGGTGGCGGGTAGCCCTGCGCCGGGAACCCGCCCGTCGGCGGGTAGCCCTGGGCCGGGAAGCCGCCGGTCTGGTAGCCGGGCTGCTGGTACTGGGCGTAGGGGTCGGCCTGGGCGTACGGATCGTTGTACGGGTCGGAGCCGTACTGGTTCACGTACGGGTCGGTGCCGTACTTGTTCGTCCCCGGATCGGGTCCGAATGACTGGGGGTTCCAGCCGCCCTGACCACCGTCATTCCCTTGCCATCCGGTCACAGCCAGGACGATAGCCGGAACACCGTGTGCTCGGGCAGATATCCCGCCGAAACAATCCGCTGCCGGAAGTCGCGAAAGTATGCCCCGGCACAAGGTATAGCCACCCCCCGTAGTTGGGGAATTACAACCCCTGAGTAGAGTGCGCCCTCGCCTGATCGACTCTCCTGTCACCGAGATGGGTGAGAGGCCTGAGCCAAGTGTCGTTCGGACGAGAAGGAGTGTCATGGCCAGTCGGTTGAAGTACGCGCGCGCCGGAGCCGCGGTCGCGGGCGCCTCAGTTGCGTTGATGATGACGGCGGCCATCCCGGCCGGCGCCGAATCCGCCACGGGCAAGGTGGACCCGGAGAACTACGTCCACGGCCACCACGTCAACGTGGGTGGCGAGAACACGGACATCAACGCGAGCCTGATCAGCTTCAAGCTCACCGACGGCACAGAGCTTCAGATGTACTGCGTCGAGATCGAGACGCCCATCGACAACAAGCACCAGATGACCGAGCGGCCGTGGGACCAGTACCCGAACGAGGACTCCCCGTTCCACGAGAACCGCGACAAGATCAACTGGGTGCTGCACAACGGCTTCCCGGTGGTCGACGCCGAGCAGCTCACCGAGGTCCTCACCGAGCAGGGCGCGACGCTCAAGAACGGGATCGACGAGAAGGAGGCCATCTCCGCGACGCAGGCCGCGGTGTGGCACTTCAGCGACGGCACCGACCTCGACCGGGACACCCCGCTGCCGAAGGGCCCGTTCGACTCCAAGGCGGACGTGCTCGCGCTGTACGACTACCTGACCGGTGACGCGAACGTCGGTATCGGCGACCAGCCGACCCCGGCCCTCCAGGTCGCGCCGAACGACCTGTCCGGCGTGGCGGGCTCCCGCGTTGGCCCGTTCACCGTGAACACCACCGGTGACATCGAGAAGCTGACGACGAACCTGCCGGAGGGCGTCAAGGTCACCGACGTCGACGGCGTCGAGTTCACCGCCGAGAAGATCAAGAACGGCGCGCAGCTGTACCTGGACGTGCCCGCGGGCACCGCGCCGGGCGACGGCACGTTCGAGCTGACCGCGACGGCGGGCGTCGACACCGGCCGCCTGTTCGTCGGCGAGCAGTACGGAAAGACGAAGAAGACGCAGTCGCTGATCGTGGCGACCTCCGAGAAGAGCGAGATCGTCGCGGCCGCGGGTGGCAAGTGGACCGAGGCGCCCACGACGCCGCCGAGCTCGACGACCGAGGTGCCGCCGTCGACCACGGAGGCCGCGCCGACGACCGAGACCACCTCGGACACCCCGGCCCCGCAGCCGAAGAACGCCAGCGACGACCTGGCCGAGACCGGCGCGTCGATCTTCGCGCCGATCATGATCGGTGTGGTGCTCGTCGGTGCCGGCATCGGCGCCCTGCTGTTCCAGCGTCACCGCAAGCGCGCCTGATCCGCGCGACGTAGGGTCCTCGGTTGGTGGCCGCTTTTGTGGAAGCGGCCACCAACAGCCGTATAGGTTGGACCGAGTGCGTGGAAGGAGGGCCAGTCGTGGGGATTGACTTCGACGCCCTGAAGAACAAGGCGGCGGACCTCGTCGAGCAGCATGGCGACAAGATCGAGGCCGGCGTGGAGAAGGCCGGCGAGTTCGCCAAGAACAAGTTCGGCCACGACGAGCAGGTGGACAAGGTCGTGGACAAGATCCAGGACGCCATCCCGGAGAAGCCGAGCAGCCAGCAGTGACGACGACGCCGCCCGGCTCACGCAAGCCGATCATCGTGACATGGCAGGGGACGAACCGGACTAGCCTCGAGTCGGTCCGGCTGTTCGTGTCCGATGGCAGACTGCGCGCGTCCGGGCGGCTCATCGTCGCCACCGAGACGCCCTACAGCGCGTCGTTCGAGTTCACGGCCGCCCGCTCCGGCGACGTCGGCCGCGGCCTGCTGCGCACCACGGCCGCCGACACCGAACGCTCCATCTCGGTCGGCCGCACCGAAGACGGGATCTGGCTGATCGACGACGGCAACGGCGCGACGGCCCGCGACGAGTTCGAAGGTGCCGTCGACGTGGACGTCGCGGGCTCGGTCACCTTCACCGCGCTCCCCATCCGCCGCCTCGGCCTCCACCGCAGGGCCGCGGAAGTGGAACTCCCGGTCCTGTACGTGTCGATGCCGGACCTCACGATCACCCTGGTCCGCCAGACCTACCGCACGGTGTCCATCACCGACACCGGCGCGATCATCAACTACACGGACACCCACCGCAGCGCCGACATCGCCGTCGACAAGGACGGCCTCCCGGTCACATACCCGGACGTCGCACAGCGCCTCTGAGTTGTCCACAGGGCACCGAGTTATCCACAGTTCGCCCCACACCCCTTGAATCGTGACCTCCACCTGGTAGACTGGCAAGGCGGGACGCCCCCGGGACAGGGTGGGGGTTGGGTACGGGCGGTTCGCGTGCGGGCGAGCGGGTTCGGTCGGTGATTCGGTGGCACTGCCCGGGTCTTGCCGCAGGCCTCCCATTGCGCTATATGTGGAAGGTGGGCGTACTGTGTGCGCCCTTTCCCAGGTCGGTTATGTGATGGTCAGTTACGTGACAGAATCTGCCATCGCCGCCATCGGGTGCGTCCGGGTGTTATTCTGAATTGTTTGCTGTACGCCGGACGATGAGGTAATTGATGTCGAACATTGTCGACCCCAGTACCTTCGTTGACGGGCACACCTTCTCATTTCAGTCGCAGCCCTACCTGCGGGATCTGTTCGAGGCGGTCGCGAGCGGCAGGTTACCGCTGGTTCTCGTACTGGGGGCCGGGGTCTCGATGAACGCCAGCCTCCCATCCTGGCGTTCGCTGATCACCAAGATGGCAGGCGCCATCGACGACGAGGCCCTGCGGAGGATGGCCGTGCGCGATTCCTCCGATCCCATGCGCAAAGCCGAGATCGTCCTGAACCTCGTGAAACAGGGCAACGTGAACGTGCAGGACCACGAGGTGATCCGGGACGCCCTGTACCACAAGAACGCCACCGTCGTGCCAGGTCAGCTCGCGAACTCGCTGGCACGCCTCATCTACACGCACCGAAGCCACGTCAAAGTACTGACCACGAACTTCGACGACATCATCGAAAAGGCGCTGTACGGGTATTTCGACATTTCCCGCGTGGGTTCCTATTCGATTTCCCAGGTGGACGCGTGGGCGGAATGGGGCCGCACGAACGGGAACATCGGGGTCATGCACCTCCACGGCCTTGTCCGGCAGGGGAAGGACCCGGAGGAACCGATAATCCTGACCGAGTCGCAGTTCCTCAAGTACGGCTCCCGCGTGCGCGCCGCGATATCCGACACCATCGACGGCGCCTGCACGATCTTCGTCGGCCTGAGCATGTCCGACCCGAACCTGATCGGCCCGCTGTACCAGAGCGCGAAGTCCTCGTCGCCGCGGTTCGCGCTGGTGGTGCCTGGCCTGGAGGCCGGCGCGTCGGTCGAGGAGTCCGCGCGGTACGCGATCGGGTCGGCGCGGTACCTCGAGGAGAAGCTGAACCTGCGGCCGATCTTCCTGCGGTCCTACTCGCAGCTCAACCAGGTGATCTCCGACCTCGCGCTCGCCTCGGTGGAACCCGACCGGTACCTGACCGACGGTTCGCTGGTGTACAACGAGCGGCTCAGCCGCGCGCTCGACATGTGCTACACCGCGATCGGCTGTGGCCCGGACGACTGGGTGCCCTACGGCGAGGCGGGCGTCGCCTTCAACGACCGGCTCTACCAGGCGTTGAACGCCCCCGGCGGCCCACTCGACGTGCTCAAACGCCTGAGCCCGCTCTACCGGAACACGAAACTCGGCGGACCGGGCGGCGAGAACTTCGGCCTCTCGTTGTGGTTGCGGACCCGCGAATCACTGGCGACCAGGGAGTCCTACTCACTGTGCATGGTCGGCACGTCCGCGTTCACGCACCGTGAGGAGTGGTCGATGCGGCGCGAAGTGCCCGTCTCGGCCGACACGCCGTTCAGCGCCGCGCAGGCCATCTTCCAGGGCAGCAGGCAGGTGGCGAACGTCGTGCCCTCACCGACCTCGCAGATCTGGCGGGGCGTGGTGGCGGCGCCGGTGCTCCTGGTCGCGAGCGGCAGCGACAAGAACATCAACGGCGAACCGGCCGACATCCTGACCATCGGCGCCATCACGCTCAACTCGACGCATCTGGTGACCGACCTCGAGGACGGCAAGGAACCCGATCCCGAGGAGGTCTCCATCATCAAGCGCCTGAAGGCGGCGCACTACGACGAACTGATCGGCAGCCTGCAGAAAGCGGCCGAGTTCGTCCTAGACCCTGGCTGACCGCCGCTTTTTCACGCGCACCATCGGCACCGGCCCGGGAACCGAGACATAAACTCGATCTCCGACGACTCGTTTCGGTGACTGATCGATTACCGATTCGTTCTGCTCGGCCTCTGTCATCGTCGCCTCGGAACTCGTGTGCATTGCTCGCGTCCCTCCGCCGATGTGTCACCTGGCGAATTATCGATGTTACGGGTCGTGCTGACCCGTAGCAATCGCCGGATGTGTTGTTCTTCGCGACTCCAGCGATCCTGTTACGTGCTTCGAGTTTAGGCCGGAAGTGCGCCAATCGCAGTGTCTCCTTCCACACGGAGTACCCGCCCGCCCGCCGTGCCGAGGTCACGGAGAGTTTCAAAGGCTTCCGGATCCGTCAGGTCGATCGGAATTTCCTCCTGGTCCGCGTTCCGCAGGTCTTCGAGCGCCTGCCTGCCTTCGTGACCGGCCCGGACCGTGGCGGCCAGGCCACCCGTCGACGCCAGCGCGCCCCGGGCCGCGCCCAGCCGGCCCAGCGCCTCGTCCACCGCCTCGAGCAGCGGGCCCCGGTTCCCCTCGCACATGGCGAGCACCAGCTCCGGCCGCGTCGACATCACCCTCGTCCCGTCGCGGAAGGAGCCCGCGGCCAGCGCCAGCGCCAATGACCCGCCGTCCGCGCCCGTCGACGCCAGCACCGCGGCCAGGATGTGCGGCAGGTGCGAGATCCGGGCGACCGCCGCGTCGTGCTCCCTGGTCGTGGTCGGGACCACGTGCGCGCCGCACGCCAGCGCCAGCTCCACGGCCGCCCGCCACGCGTCCTGCGGCGTGTCCTCGTCGGTCGTGACCACCCACGCGGCCCCGTCGAACAGCGTCTCCGTGGCAGCGGCCCAGCCCGACGCCGACTTGCCGGCCATCGGGTGCCCGCCCGCGTACCGCGTGTCCGGGAGGCGTCTCGCCACCGCGTCGGCCACCGGCTGCTTCACGCTCACGACGTCGGTGAGCAGGCAGTCCGGGGCGTGCGCCGCCACTTCGCGCAGCACGTCCTCGACGGCGGGCAGCGGCACGGCCACGACGATCAGCGCGTCGGTCGCCGCGGCGCGCTCGAGCGCCGCGGCCACGCTCGGTTCGACGCGCGGATCCGACACCGGCTCCGTGGTCGCGCCGAACGCGTCCCGGCCGGCTCTCGTCGCCGCCTTCAGCACCGAGCCACCGATCAGGCCGAGGCCGAGCACACATACAGGTCGCACGTGTCCATCCTTCACCGCAGTGCGTCCAGCGCGAACGCCGCGTACAGCGCCACCCCGTGGGCGAACGCGGACTCGTCGAAGTGAACGCGGTTCGAGTGGTTCGGGGCCGCCTCGTCCGGGGTCACTCCCGGCGGGCACGCGCCGAGGAACGCCAGCGCGCCGGGGACCTGCTGCAGCACGTAGGAGAAGTCCTCGGACGCCATCAGCGGTTCCGGCATGAGCGCGCTGTTCCTGCTGCCCAGCACCACGCTGGCCAGGTCGAGGACCCGGCCGGCGACCGTGCCGTCGTTGTTCGTGGGCGGGTAACCGGTGTTGATCTTGAAGGTGGCCGTGCAGCCGTGCGCGGCCGCGATGTGCCCGCACACCTTCGGGATCTCCGCCTGCACGAGCTTGCGGGTCTGGTCGGACAGCGTGCGCACGGTGCCTTCCAGCTCGGCGGTCTCCGGGATGATGTTGGACGTCGTGCCCGCCGTGATCCGGCCGACCGTCAGCACCGCGGGGTCGAAGACGCTGAACCGGCGGGTCACCATGGTCTGCAGCGCACCGACCATCGCCGCCGCGGCCGGCACCGGGTCGATCGCGCGGTCGGGCATCGCGCCGTGGCCACCCTTGCCGGTGACCGTCACCGTGTACGCGTCGGCGCTCGCCATCATCGGACCAGGGCGGCACATCACCACCCCGGACTGCGCCGTCGACGTGATGTGCAGCGCGAACGCCTGCTCCACCGGCCGACCGCCCGCCTCCAGCACGCCCTCCTCCAGCATGTACCTGGCGCCGTGCTGACCCTCCTCTCCTGGCTGGAACATGAACACGACCTTGCCCGCCAGCGCGTCCCGCCTGCTGTTCAGCAGCCGGGCGGCCGACACGAGCATCGCCGTGTGCGTGTCGTGACCGCACGCGTGCATCGACCCGTCGGTCTCCGACGCGAACGCCAGGCCGCTGTCCTCCCGCAACGGCAGCGCGTCCATGTCGCCGCGCAGCAGCACGGTCGGCCCCGACTTCTCGCCGTTCATCACCGCGATCACCGAACTGCACGCCTCACCGGTGCTGATGTGCAGGCCGAGGCCCTCGAGCGCGTGCAGCACCGCGGCCTGCGTCTTCGGCAGGTCGAGGCCCTCTTCCGGGTGTTTGTGCAGCTGCCTGCGCAGCGACACCGTCCTCGGCTGCAGTGCACGGGCGGCCTCGAACAGGCCGGTGAACCTCGGGTCGTCGGAGAGCGTCGCGGTGGTCATCCATTGATGATCGCGCAACACTCCGGCTACTGCTTCTTCCTGCGGCCGAACTTGAGGAATACCGTGTCCACCATGTCCGAGCAGGACCCGGTTACGGGCTTCGCGATCGCTGTCGTTCGCGAAGAAGGAAAGTGGCGTTGCACGACCATGGAGAGCGCGGCGTTGTCCGAGCTCGACACGGCGATCACCGCGCTGCGCAAGACCAGGTCAACCGGGGCGGTGTTCGGCCTGTTCGACGTGGATGACCAGTTCTTCCTCATCGTGCGCCCGAGCCCGGGCGGCGTGCAGCTGCTGCTGTCCGACTCGGCCGCGGCACTCGACTACGACATCGCCGCGGACGCGCTGGACCTGCTGCGCGTGGACCCGCCCACCGACTACGACGACGACGAGGTCTGGCCGGAGGGCGCGCTGGACGTCCTCGCCGACATCGGCCTGCCCGCCGCCGAGCTGCAGGTGATCATCGGCGAGGTGGACCTCTACCCCGACGAGCAGCTGCAGATGATCGCGCAGCGGTGTGGCTTCGCCGACGAGCTGGGCAAGCTCCTCGACACCATGGACAGCATCACCCAGTGACCCCAGGACCGACCCCAGGACCGAGCCCCGGAACGCACCCCGGACCGAGCCCGGAGCCCACCGGATGAGCCCCGCGCGCCTCGCCGCCGACGAGGACCTGGTCCGCGCGGCCATCGAGGTCGCGAGAGGTGCCTCCGCGAGCGGCGACGTGCCGATCGGCGCGCTCGTGCTCGCCCCGGACGGCACCGAGCTGGCCGCCGCCCGCAACGCCCGCGAGGCCCTCGGCGACCCCACCGCACATGCCGAGGTCCTCGCGCTGCGCGAGGCGGCCGCCCGCCACGGCGACGGCTGGCGCCTCACCGGCTGCACGCTCGTCGTCACGGTCGAGCCGTGCACCATGTGCGCGGGCGCGCTCGTGCTCGCCCGCGTCGCCCGCGTCGTGTTCGGCGCGTGGGAGCCGAAGACGGGCGCGGTCGGGTCCTTGTGGGACGTGGTGCGTGACCGCAGGCTGACACACCGCCCTGAGGTGGTGGGCGGGGTGCTGGCCGACGAGTGCGCCGCGCTGCTGGACGAGTTCTTCGCCACCCACCGGTCCGGCTAGCCGGACCAGTCGACCGCCGTCACCGTGCCGGTCTGCCAGTCCTGGCGCAGGATCGCGTAGCCGACCGAGGCGTACCAGCGATCAGGGCCCGGCCAGGCGTCCCGGTAATGGGCCTCCTTGGCGTACCCGGCCTTGGTGAAGATCCGCCGCATGGCGTGGTTGTCCTCCCGTGTCGTCCCTTCGATCCGGTTGGTGTCGTGGTTGGTGAAGACGTGCGAGGTCAGCCACCGCACCGCGGCGGTCCCGGCCCCACGCCCGCGTGCCGACGCACGCACACGTAAGTCGAACAGGGGAGTCCCGTCGTCGAGGTCCAGTAACCGGACGAGCCCCAGCCGGTCCGGTCCTTCACTGATCCAGAAGGCGTCGTCGTACGCCCCACCGGCGACCCGGGCGTGCACGGCGGCACCGTCGGTCTTCGGCTCGGTGTGGAACGGCCACTCCTCGGCGGTCAGGAAGGCGACGACCTCGTCGGCTTCGTGTCGCTGGATCCGGGGGAACTCCATGGCGGCGAAGCTAGCAAGGGGCACCGACAAAAGCCGGGGGGTTTCCGCCACCCCATCGGGTGAACCGCAGCGGGGCGGCACCTGACGGCACCGGGTCAGGTCAGTGCCAGGCGCATGCCCACGGTGAGCCGCTCCGGCAGCTCCGTGACCCGGCAGATGAACACGCGACGCCCGCCGACGTCGGTGTAGCCGTCGACCGACATCCGGTGGTCGGGCGGTGTGAAGCCGACCGGCTCGTAGACGGCGTCGAAGCCGGACGGCAACGTGACGTGGTATTCCAGGTGCCGGATGCGCAGCAGATCGGTGGTGCGGAAGACGAACTGTTCCGCCGCGCCGCGGCGCATGAGCGGCAGGCATTTGGCGGGCCAGAAACGCGTCATCTCCATTCGGATGACCTGACCCATGCGCACTGGCGAATGAAAGTGCACTATCGATGTCAGCCGGGCGGCTGTGAGCCACGAGTTCGTTATACTCCAATGCCTGGTCGACCGCCCGTCGATCTCGATGTTGTCGGCATTCACCAGGACATTCCGGCGGTACTTCTCCGGCTGGTCCCACTCGCTGCCGAGGTGGAACCTGATGAAATACAACTCGTCCCGTTCGGCGACGGCCTCGAGCACGACGATCTCGCGCACGTCGCCGTTGGGCAGGATGTGCACCTTCTGGTGCCAGATCTCCACGGAGGCCAGCAACCCCTGCCGGGCAGCGGACTCGTTGCCCACCACGAAGTCGCAGTACCGCGTGACCAGCTGACCGCAGTCCCGCGCGGCCAGCCGGGCCGCCCGGGACTCGACGAGGAACGCGCCGACGACCCCGGCCGCGCACACAATGGCGACGACAGTTGCCGCGACCCGCGGTCCGCCATTTCCGAGAAGTGCCATCAATATGGCGGCAACTGTCAGCGCCGTGATCCCGGCAATCACCCACGGCCGGAAAGAGAGGTAATCTGTAACCATGGATTCCACACTCCTCCCCGCGCTCTGAGGAAAGCGCGACCGCCTGCCGGTGAGCCGGCACGACAGGCGGTCCACACCAGGATAAGGGAGAAAACAACCACCCTGATTACGTCATTCAGGCGTATTTTACCCGCGAAAGAGTAACCATCAATTGAGGCCGCGTGAGAACGCCAGGGTATGTCCAAAGCGTGATGCCGGGTACATCGAAGATCGATGTACCCGGCATCACGCTTGTTCAGAGCGGTAGCGGTGGGATTTGAACCCACGGAGGGCGTGAACCCTCACGCGCTTTCGAGGCGCGCTCCTTCGGCCGCTCGGACACGCTACCGACGGGAACGATACCGGACGGCTCGCGGCGGTCTGCACAGAGGCGGCGGGGCGTGTGCGTCCGCACCGAGTGTGCTCGTGAACCCTTCTCTCGTTCACCCGATCAGGGGAGTATGCCCCGTGTCCCGAACTCGGGGGTTCAGGAACGGAAGGCGGATTGGTGAGGCGAGAAGGGTTGGTTCTGGTCGGGGCGACCGCCCTGGCGCTGTGTGCGCCACCCGCGGCGCACGCGGTAGCGGATGACCTGCGGATTCACGACATCCAGGGCACGACGAGACTGTCGCCGTACGACGGGCAGCAGGTGTCCGAGGTCCGGGGGATCGTCACCGCGGTGCGGGCGTTCGGCTCGGCGCGCGGGTTCTGGATTCAGGATCCGACTCCGGACAGTAGTTCAGCGACCAGCGAAGGTCTGCTGGTCTTCACCGGTTCGGTGTCGCCGACGGTTGCGGTGGGTGACCAGGTTTCGGTGGCTGGGACGGTCGACGAGTACTACCCGGACGGCCCGCCGGACACCGCCGTGCACCAGTCGACGACCGAGCTGGTGCGTGCCACGTGGACGGTCGAGTCGAGCGGGCACGCGCTGCCGGACGCCGAGGTGCTGGACGTGCCGCGCGACCTCACCGCGAACGGCGACATCGAGCGCACGCCGCTGCGGCCGCGCCGGTACGCGCTGGACTACTACGAGTCGCTCGAGGGCATGCGGGTGCGGCTCGACGACGCGCCGGTGGTCGGCCCGACGACGCAGTACAACGAGGTGTGGCTGACCAGCAGGCCGCGCGAGAACCGGACCGCGCGCGGCGGGGTGCTGTACTGGGGCTACCGCGCGGACAACACCGGCCGGATCAAGGTCGAGTCGCTGATCCCGTTCTCGCAGCACCCGTTCCCGCAGGCCAACGTGCGGGACACGCTCGCGGGTGAGACGTCCGGGCCGCTCGACTACGACGAGTTCGGCGGGTACGTCATCCAGGCGACGGCGATCGGGGAGCTCCAGCCGGGCGGGTTGCGGCCGGAGGTCACGCGCCGCCAGCGGGACGGTGAGCTGGCGGTCGGCACGTACAACGTGGAGAACCTGTCGCCGACGGACCCGGCCTCGAAGTTCCAGCGGCTCGCGCAGGGTGTGGTCGACCACCTGGCGAGCCCGGACATCCTGTCGCTCGAGGAGATCCAGGACGACAACGGCGCCACGGACGACCAGGTCGTGACGGCCGGGCAGACGCTGCGGCGGTTCGTCGACGCGGTCGTCGCGGCGGGCGGGCCGAGGTACGAGTGGCGGCAGATCGACCCGGTGGACGGTGCCGATGGCGGCCAGCCGGGCGGCAACATCCGGGTCGCGTTCCTGTTCGACCCGTCGCGGGTGTCGTTCGTGGACCGGCCCGGCGGCGACGCGACCACGCCGGTCGAGGTGGTCGACGGGCACCTGTCGGTGTCACCGGGCCGGATCGACCCGGGGAGCGAGGCGTGGGCGGACAGCCGCAAGCCGCTGGCGGGCGAGTTCACGTTCCGCGGGCGCACGGTGTTCGTGGTGGCGAACCACTTCAACTCCAAGGGCGGCGATGAGCCTCTCTACGGGCGGCACCAGCCCCCGACGCGGTCGAGCGAGACGCAGCGGCTCGCGCAGGCGAAGGAGGTCCGCGAGTTCGTGAAGGAGCTGCCACGCCGGGCCAATACGGTCGTTCTGGGCGGTTTGAACGATTTCCAGTTCTCGCAGGCCCTCGATGAGCTGTCGCCGCCGCTGCTGGACCTGATCAACCTGCTGCCGAGGGACGAGCGGTACAGCTACATCTATGAAGGAAACTCGCAAACGCTGGACCACGTGCTGGTCGGCGGCCGGATCGCGGGGCTGGACTACGACGTCGTGCACGTCAACGCGGAGTTCGCGAACCAGGCCAGCGATCACGACCCGCAGGTGGTGCGGCTGAGCCTCGCGGAATGAGCGATACTGCCTGGGCTGACGTGGGAGAAACGAGGAGGACGTCATGCCCGACCAGCAGCAACCTGAGCAGAGGCAGGGGAGGCACGCGGCGCCGGAGGGGGCGGAGCGGCACCCACTGATCAACCTGGATCGCGATCCGACCCCAGGCCAGGCAGACCACGCCCGCCCGGAAGAGGACTGAACAAAGATCGCGAGAGCGCCGGCCACCTTGGTGGCCGGCGCTCTCGCATGTGCGGCCCCCGCCCACCCGAGCGAATGGGACTCTCGCTCGACCACACCAAACCAAACGCTTAGACGAAACCCCTCCCAGAGGTAGATTAGAAGTCAACCGAACCGCAAACCAGAGCAGAGCCTCCCAAGCCAGCAACCGAAGCAAGTAGACGAGCACAAACAACAGGAAGCCTGACAAACACACGAGAGACAACGACCAACCACGAACCGAGAGCAGCGGAAACCCAGCCAGATACCCAAAGCGGCAAGGAGTCAGGCCAAGGACGAGCGCCAACAGCAAGGCGCGGGAAAGCTGGGAAGGTGCAGCCGGAAAGGCAGAGTGGAGACGCAACGGGGACATACAACAGGAAGGCGCAGCGGGACGAGCAGGCGAGTGGGAAGCGAGCCGAGAGCGAGACGAGAAAAAGAAACGGCTCGACCGGACGAGAACCGGAAGAGGACCAGGAGGACGCACAGCGAAAGGTCAAGAGAAACCGGGCGAGAAACCGCGAGCGACAAGAAGCGAGCAGCCCGAGCTGAGGGCAGAACTCTCCGACGGGGGTCACCCACGAAGGCGAAGCGAAGCGAGCCGAGCGCGCGGAGCACCGAAGTCGAGCGGCGACGCGAGAGATCAGCGGCACCAAACGCGGGGGTCCGGGGGGCGAAGCCCAGCCGGGCGGGGCTTGGGGGTTGCACCCCCAAGAGGATGGCCAGGCGACGAGGCCCACGCTCTCCGTGGGCACACGCCACCCATCGCCTGGCGGAGGATGCGGGATTTGAACCCGCGAGGGCTTTAACACCCAACACGATTTCCAATTCCGCTTCGACTCGTCCAGAGGGGTTCAGTCACGTCGTTTCGGCAGGTCAACGCGAGCGTGGCATCCGTTTGGAACCCTGCCGGATCGAACGGAACTGAGACCCGAACTGAGACCCAAAAGAAGCTGAACCATCAGCAGAGGTCACCGACGAACCTCGTCCGCCGGTGACGATGGCGTTGCGGTTTGTGGCTGCTCGACGGTACCGCCCTACATGCTCACTCGTCCGTTCCCTGGCCGATCGCGGCCTCGTAGAAGGCGTCCGCGAGCGCCATGATGACGGCGCTGACAGCGGGGCCGTCGCTGAAGAAGTAGTCGGCCATGGTGTTGTGGGCTTCCTGGTTCTCGACGACTGCTTCAGTGACCGCGGTTTGAAAGTCCTGTGATTCCATGAACTGCTTCTTCGAGTTCACCTTGGTCTGGTTGACTAGGTCCGGGTAGGCGAGCAGTCGCTGCACCAGGCCCTGCACGAACTCCCGGACCTGCGACGCTGTGAACGATTCGGCGCCGAAGAGATCGTTCATCTTGTCGATGACGACTTGGAGCGCGACGTACTTCGGTTCCTTTCGCGCCCCGGTGCCCGCTGCGCCGATCCCCTTCAGTTCACCGTCGCCGGTCAGCGAGATGTCGACCGCGGTCCCCTTGGTGTGCTTGACGCCGACCAGGACCACGTCGGAGAGGTCGACTTCCGCGGCCCACGACGAGTCTGCGATGACCTTCTCCAGAAGTCGCAGGAAGATCGACAGCATCTCCATGTACGGGTCGCCGTAGTCGATGATCTGGCTCATGAAGTCGTAGAGCCGGACATAGGTGGAGACGTCCTTGCGGAACAGGTCGAGGGTGGTGAGAGTGACCCTGTCGTCGGCCTCGATCGCAGCCGCGTAGCGGCGGGCGAACTCGTTCTTGGCCGGACTGATCGCGGCGGAGAGCGCGTTGTTGCCTTTACGGCCGACCCACAGTCCGGCAACCTCACGCACCTGCTCAGGCGTGTAGATCCCCGCCTGGGCGAGCTTGTTGGTGAGGTGGACGACGACGTACGGGTCGGTCTCGGTCTCGAGGGTGGCGTTGGTGAAGTAAGGCTCGAACGCGCTCCGGATGTCCTCGGGCTTGTTCACGAAATCGATGACGAACGTCTTGCGCTTCTGCTCGCCGCCCGCAGTGCGATGGGTGCGGTTGAGCCGGGAGAGCGTCTGCACGGCAGTGACCCCGGAGAGCTTCTTGTCGACGTACATTGCCGAGAGCAGCGGCTGGTCGAACCCTGTCTGAAACTTGTTGGCGACCAGCATGATCTTGTACGTCTCGCCCTTGAAGGCGGCGGCCAGGTCCGAGCCGGCACCGGGGTTCAGGTTGGCCTCGGTGAACTCGTCGTCCTTGCCCGGGTGCGGCCCCCAGTCCGAGGCCCACTCCTCGTCCTCAGCCATCGTCACTGAGCCGGAGAAGGCGACCAGGGTGCGGTAGTTGTACGAGGCGTCCTTGGCGGCGCGTTTGGCGATGTAGGCGTCAATCGCCTTCTTGTACTTCACCGCGGCCTTACGAGAGTCGGTCACGACCATCGCCTTCGCCTTGCCTTCCAGCAGACGGGCGACGTTGACATGGAAGTGCTCGACGATGATCTGCACCTTCTGGCTGATGTTGGTCGGGTGCAGCTTCACCCACCGCATCAGCCCTTTCCTCGCTGCGGCCTCCTCCACCACCTCACTACCGTCGCTGCTTTCGGCCTGTCCGGCGATCTTTAGCGCGGTGTCGTAGGTCTGGTAGCCCTTGAGCACATCGAGGATGTAGCCCTCCTCGATGGCCTGCCGCATCGAGTAGAGGTGGAACTCGACAGGCTTGCCGTCAGGCCCCTTGCGGCCGAAGAGTTCCAACGTCTTGTTCTTCGGCGTCGCGGTGAATGCAAAGTAGGAGATGTTCTTTGACTCGGCCCGTTCGGTCATCTCCGAGGCCAGGATCGTCTCGGCGTCGATCTCACCGCCCTCCTCGATCTCCTTGACCTCCTCCGCGGTCAGCACGGCCTTGAGCTTCGAAGAGGTTTGTCCAGACTGTGAGGAGTGCGCCTCGTCGGCGATCACTGCGAACCGCTTACCCTTCAGACCCTTGTCGGCCCGGATCTCGTCGAGTGCGAACGGGAAGGTCTGCACCGTCACCGCGATGATTAGTTCCCCGGCCTTCAACGCGGTCGCCAGCAGCCCGGACTTCGACTTGGCCCCCGACTTGCGCACGTCCTCCGGGCTGATCGTGGCCACGATCTTTCCCGACCCGTCGATCTGACGGATCGCCTCCTGGAGCTGTCCGTCGAGCACAGTGCGGTCCACGACCACGATTACCGAGTCGAAAAGCTTCTTGTCGTTCACGTGCAGCCGCGCCAGCCGGTGCGCGGTCCAGGCGATGGTATTCGTCTTCCCCGAGCCCGCCGAGTGCTCGATCAGGTAGCGCTGACCCACGCCCTCCTCGCGCACCGCAGCCACGATGTTTGTCACGGCCTCCCACTGGTGGAAGCGTGGGAAGAGCATGCTCGTATGCCGCACCGACGTGCCGGTGGCGACGTTCCATTCCTCCTTGGTCTCCACGATCATCAGCCGGCCGATGATGTTGAGCCAGGCATGTCTCTCCCAGACTCGCTCCCACAAGTACGCCGTCGCCGACCGCCCATCCTTACCCGGTGGGTTTCCCTCGCCACTGTCGTGGCCCATGTTGAACGGCAGGAAGTGCGTTGTATCGCCTTCGAGTCGAGTGGTCATGGCGGCCAGATCGTTGGAGACGGCAAAGTGCACCAAAGCCCGGTGCCCGAACGACAGCAGCGGCTCCGGCCGCCCGTTGGTCAGCGGGTGCCGGTTCTTTCGGTACTGGTTGATCGCCTGGTCCAGCGACTGGGTGAAGTCGGTCTTCAGCTCCACGGTGGCGACCGGGAGCCCGTTGACGAAGAGGACCAGGTCGATGCTGCGCTGGTCAGCGGTGGAGAAGTGTACTTGCCGCATCACCCGCACTCGCATCGCCGCGTACTGCTCGTTGGTCGTCGCATTCAGGCTGGTTTCGGGACGGAACTGTGCCATCTTCAAGCGGCCACCACCGATGTACTGCACCCCGTTGCGCAGGATGTTCAACGTCCCGCCGCCATGTTCAAGAGGTTTGTCGAGCGCCGTGGTCAGCACGTCGAGGAACTTCGCCACCGACCCCGCGGCCTTTAACGCCTTCTCGTAGGCTGCCTGCTGGGTCTCCTCTAGCCAGGCGAACAGATCCTCTGGAACGAGTGCTCGCTCCCGGTCGTATCCGGAGTCATCGGCTGAGTAGAGCCACCCATGGCCGGACAGGTACTCGCAAATTTCGGTCTCGAAGACACCCTCGTGGTGGTCCGCCGTCACAACATCTCCCGTACGTCGATCTGCCCCGTCACCGCCGCCGTGATCAGCGCTGCCCGCCGCTCGCGTGATAGTTCAACGAACAGTTCCGACTCTGTGATTAGCGTGTCAATCTTCGAGGTCTGCTTAGCCAGATACGCAGCGATCCTTCGCTGCTCGTCGACGTCGTCGGGTGCAGAAACCCGGAGCCCCATCAGTGCTCCGGCGGTCAACTTGGGCTGCGCCGCTCCAGAAACGACGGTAGTGACATCGAGCGCCTCCAGTCGCTGGGCCCAGAAGTCGACGTCACCATCGCTCAGGGGGCGAAGGACGTGGGCGTGGTTGTTCACCCAATAGCGCCCCTTGGCAGCAAAGGCTATCGGCGTGGAGCGCATCAAGAGATTGGCGCCGTCCTCAGAGACCAACACGAGCGGTTCATCGAACAAGTAGTCGTTGACCCGATCGATCACTCCGGATGCTCCGTAGTAATCGAAGTCACCGCGACGGTCGGCACGCTCCTCGCCGCTCAGTGGGATGCGTCGTCCGTCGAGACTCTCCAGCCAGTATCGGACGGCCTTGACCGTCCAATGGCGCGGTACCAGACCGACCACAGGGTCACCACTGTCGCGGAGTTCGACATCCTCGTCCACCCCGAAGCAGACGGCGCGGGTCGCCAGCACACGACGGCGCTCGCGGAGCATCTCGATCAGGCGCTGCTGCTCCTCGATGAGCGTGTCGATGCGCGCGGTCTCGCGGTCGAGGTAATCGGCGATGGCCCGCTGCTCGTCCAGCGGGGGAACCAGCCACGGTGCATCGGCCAACTCCTCGCGGTTGACCTTTGGCATCTTGACGCGCGTCGAGATGATCGTCGCAAACGTGTGGAACGGCCGCGCCAAAAGGTAGTAGAGCGCGAATCGGGGCTCGACCCTGTCACTGAATGACATCGCGTACATATCCGCGCTGCATAGCGCTTGCGTCTCAGCGATCACCGCCTTATTCAGCGCGGGTCGAATTTTCGAATACACGATTTGGCCCTGCTTGACAAGATATTTACCGCTATCGGCGCCCTGCTCGTCTGCCGTTTCGACGCTGACGATCCGTCCTGTGTTGCTCTCGATGTGGTTAGGAGCGATCAGTGTCATCCCGCTCCAAGGCTCTTCGCGAGGATCGACCTGTCCGCCGTTGATCACCGCCTCATAGCGGAAACGACTGAGGTCCCAATGTGCTGGCACCTCGTCCAGCCACGGGGAGTTTGCTGTCGTCATCTCGGCGTAGGACTGCATCAGTCCTCGACCTCCTGCAGGAGGTCGAGGATCTTGACGACCTGCTTCTCCAGGTCGGCATCGATCTCGGCGAGGGGACGCGGTGGGACGTACTTGTAGAACTGGCGGGTGAAGGGGATCTCGTAGCCCATCTTGACCTTGGCCCAGTCGATCCAGGCGTCGGGGACGTGCGGCTTCACCTCGGCGTCGAAATACGCCTGGATGACCTCGACCTTGCAGGCAGGGCCGGCGGTCGAGCCGCCGTAGGTGAACGGGACGTTCTCGGTGTCACGCTTCTTCGTATCCGGCTTGGGCTTGCCCTTGCGGTCGACCACAGGGCTGCCGGATCCATCGAGCAGCGGACGCTCGATGGTGATGGCCCAGTAGCCGAACGCGTCGTTGCGCAGCACCTTGGAGTAGTCGGGGTCGGCATCGAGGAAGTCGGCATACAACTTCACCACATTGGCCCGGTCCGCCTCGCTGAGCTCACGATTCTTCGACCCGAGACTCTTGCGCATCTTGGTCCAGAACGAGGTGCCGTCGATGAGCTGGACCAAGCCTTTGCGATCGGGGTGCTTGGTGTTGTCGAGGATCCAGATGTAGGTGGCAATGCCGGTGTTGAAGAACATGTTCGTCGGTAGCGCGACGATGGCATCGACCAGGTCGTTCTCCAGCAGCCACTTGCGGATATTGGAGGGCCCAGACTCGGCGCCTCCATTGAAGAGCGGCGAGCCGTTCATCACGATCCCGACGCGGCCGCCGCCGTCCTCCGGCGCCCGCATCTTGTGGACCAGGTGGAGCAGGAAGAGCATCTGCCCATCCGAAGTTGCCGGGAGGCCGGGAGCGAACCGGCCGTAAGGGCCCGCTTCGTCGCGCTCTTTCGTGACCGCCTTCGCGTATTGCTTCCAGTCGACGCCGTATGGCGGGTTGGACATGCAGAAGTCGAACTGGCGGCCCTTGAACGCGTCATCGGTCAGGGTGTTGCCGAAGGCGATGTTGGTCGCGTCGTGGCCCTTGGCCAGCAGGTCGGACTTGCAGATCGCATACGACTGGGGGTTGTACTCCTGGCCGTACAGGTTCAGCTTCGCGTCGGGGTTCTGCCCGAGCAGGTGCTCCTCGGCCAAGGCGAGCATGCCGCCAGTGCCGGCAGTGGGGTCGTACAGCGTGCGGACGATGCCGGCCTCGGTCAGGTCGACGTTCTTCTCGGCGAAGAGCAGATCGACTAGCAGCCGGATCGCGTCTCGCGGCGTGTAATGGTCACCGGAAGTCTCGTTCGCGGCCTCATTGAACTTGCGGATGATGTACTCAAACGCATCGCCCATATCGGCGTTGGAGACGGCGTCCGGATGCAGGTTGACGGCCTTGAAAGACGTGATGACTTCGCGCAGGAGCGCTGCCTTCTCCAGGGCGAGGATCTCATTTCTGAAGTCGAAGTACTCGAACACGTCGACATCGGGCGAGAACCGGTCGATGTAGTCGGTCAGGTTGTCCGCCAGCCCGTCGGCGTCAGCCAGCAGGTTGGCGAAGGAGTAGTTCGAGGTGTTGTAGAACGGCCTGCCGGTCGCCTTCTTGATCTCGATCCTGAGCCGGTTCGGATTGTCGTACTTCGCCGCCAGATTGCGCACCGTCTCACGGTCGGGCTCAAGGATGCAGTCGAGGCGGCGCAGGATCGTGAGTGGGAGGATCACGTTGCCGTACTGGTTGGGGCGGTAGGGACCTCGAAGCTGGTCGGCGATCGACCAGATGAAACTACCGAGGGTGCTCACAAGGCTCCTTAGGCTCGTTCGAGGATGAATGTTGGACGCCGGGCGCGAGTTCGCCCGTGCGCGCAGTTCCAATAGGCGGCGCACAGTCTGCAGCAGCCGGTGGCATTAGGGCCATCTGGAGCCCTCCGATGAAGATGGTTCAGCCTTGCTCTGTGATGCCTCCAGTGACATAGAGAGTGGAAGGCGACACCTGCGAACGTGTCACTCGGCTGTCACGACAGTCTTTGCAGGTCAGATGATCTGTCGTGACAGAGTGGCAGGTGTTACACGGGCGGCCTGTCTTCGTCGGCTCGCGCGCCGACTGTGAACTAGGGCCGTGGATGCACCCCACGCGGGGACCTGCGCAGGGAGTGAAGGAGTTGAGTCTGATTACGCGCCGAACCGCAAGCCCCCGGGACCGGTTCCGGGGGCTTCTCGCGCCGCGCTGCTACTTCGTCACGATCTCTAGGAGAGAGTCCAGCGCGGATGTCGGCAGGTTCAGCGCGGAGCCAGCCGCGTTCTTCGAGTCGCGTACGGCGGCCTGGTCGGAGCTGCGCCACAACTCCACGCAGTTCTCTCCCTGGTCACTCCTCGTGCTCTTTCGCCACTGTGCGTTGTCAGGCATTGGGGCGGGTGACTGCATCGGTGGTACTCCTACAGCTCTGCGATCCGACGGTTGATCAGCTCGATTGTCCCCTGAGGGCTGAGCGCGTCGGCTCGTAGCTTGTCGAAGACCAGGTCATATACCCGCTGGTGCTCGCGGCCGAGGTAGTCGGACGTGGTCAGTCCGGCCACGTAGACGAGGCCCGGTCGGCCTTCCATCAGGTTGACGATGGAGAAGGACACGCCGTGTGACGCGTGCGCTCCCGCGCTGAACGGCATCACCTGGACGGACACGTTCTCTAGCTCGGCGAGGTCGCGGACCTGTTCGAGCTGCCCGCGCAGCGTCTCGGGGCCGCCGATGGAGCGGTGCAGCGCCTCCTCGCCGACGACGAGCCACAGCCGCGGAGCACCTGGCGCACGCAGGCGCTCGACTCGCTTCGCGCGGTCCTGTGCCATCGGCTCGACGTCGGCCGGCCGCACGGTGACCACGCGTTCAAGCTGGGCACGGGCGTAGTCGGCCGTCTGCACCGTGCCTGGGAACGCGTCCGCGTTCCACAGCTTCAGCTCGCGGGCCGCCGCGACGAGGTGCACGTACTTGGCTGCCCACTCGGCGACGCGACTCGGCGGGAGCTTGCGGCGGGCGAGGCTCGCGAGCCGTTGCAGCTCGCCGGCCTCCTTCGGGCCGATCTTGAACGCGCGGATCGCCGCCGCCAGATCCTTGTCGCTCGTCGGGACGTCGCCCTGCTCGATCTTGGACAGCTTGCCTGCGTACCAGCCGAGGGCCTTGGTCGCCTCGGTGCTGCTCAGCTCGATCGACTCGCGGGCGGCGCGCAGCCGGGCACCCAGCAAGATCCGCTGAACGAACGGACCCAGGTCCGCCTCTGCGCCGGGGTTGTTGTCGCCCTCGTCCGCTGTGGTCATGGCGGGCATTCTCCCGTGGTGCTCACTCACCGTGTACCGCAAGTACTCCGTTCGGTGCAACTTTAGTTCTTGCCAACTCCAACCGGAAATTCCGGTGTAGTTTCCTGTCTGTCGGTGGGGCAGGGTTCGGGTGCTCCCGCTGAGGGGCGCTCCGCGATTCGACGGTTAACGAGCGCCTCTCTGCTGTCCCACCGGCCCGAACAAGGGAGTGGCCATGGACGTGCCGCAGGTCGGGGACATCGAGATCCGCCTTCTGCTGGACAAGATGACGCGTCGAGGGTGGACGTTGTACGAGTGGGGCCACAGCTCCGGCTCCGAACCTGAGGTGCGCGGTGCCGCGTTCTTCTGGGACGACGGTGCCGCTGACGTCGTTCTCGTGCGCAGGACGGGTGCCGTTGCCTACCGGACGCCGCCGTGTCGGGACGTGTTCGTGCCCGAGTTAGTCACCGAGTGGGACAGCGGCGTACCGGTGCACGCGCTCAGGGCCGCGCTCACCTGGGACGAATACGGCAAGGAACGGGTACAGCGGCCGCTGGTGACGCCTCCGCCTGGTTGCGCGCTACCGCCCGCGTTTCGGCACGGCCTCACAGAGAGCGTGCGCACGCCGAACAACCCGAACCTCGTGATTCGGCCGGCCATGAGAACCCCACACCGGCATTAGCTCCCCTGATCACCCAGCTACGGGTGCCTCCTTCCCCGCGTAGCTGGGCGCGGTCCGCCTCCCGTCCCCCTACGCCATCCCGGGAGGCGGACCGCAACCATCGCCATAGGAACCCCGTCCGGGGTACATGAGCCGGAGACGCTGGCTTTGGCGGACACTAGACATCGGCTGGTTCAGCGAAAGGGATCGCAGACATTGAGCAGCAGAGCGGCTCTGACCGAAGAGACGGCGCACGACTTCCTGGTGAAAGCCTGCGAACAGGTCAGGGTGGACCCGACCGACGCGAAGCTCGTCCGGCTGGGGTCGAACGCGGTGTACCGGCTCGCCGAACCAGTCATCGTGCGGATCAGTCGCGACGCGGACACGGTGGAGAACGTCACGCGGCAAGTCCAGGTGGCGCGATGGTTGGAGCAGGCTGGCTACCCGGCCACTCGCGCGCTCGACGTCGATCAGCCCGTTGACGCCGACGGGCACCCTGCCACCTTCTGGGTCTCGGTCTCCGAGAGCGAGAAGTACGCGCCGATCCGGCAGGTTGCCGATCTGATCCGGCGACTGCATGACCTCGAACCGCCGAGTTTCACGCTCCCAGCCGCGCAACCGTTCGCCGACCTGGACAACCGTCTGTCCGTGCTCGCGAACCTCGACACCGCGGACGCCGACTTCCTCCGCGAGCTGATCGGAGAGCTGCGGAACCGGTACGACACCTTGGAGTTCCCGCTGCCGCCGGGCGTGATTCACGGTGACGCGAACGTTGGCAACGTGATCCTGAGCCGCGACGGTGACCCCGTGCTGATCGATCTCGACGGTTTCGCTGTCGGCCCGCGCGAGTGGGATCTGGTGCAGACGGCCCTGTTCTACGAGCGGTTCGGGTGGCACACGGAAGAGGAGTACCGGACATTCGTCGACGTGTACGGGTTCGACATCATGTCGTGGTCCGGGTACCGCGTCCTGGCCGGCTACCGCGAGATCTCGATGACGTTGTGGCTCGCAGGCAAGGCCGACGCCGACGAGAAGGCGGCCGCCGAGGTACACAAGCGCGTGGAGTCGATCAGGTCTGGCGGAAGTCGTCGGGACTGGGCACCGTTCTAGCGTCCTGGGGAGTCCAGAGGCGAGTACCGGACGCCTGCTCCTCGAACTCCCTGACGGTTGCCGTGTCACCGACGCGCGTGAGCCGTTCTCGGAACTCCTTCACGTAGGCACCGCAGCGGGCGGACTTCAGTTGCTCGCCGATCTCCAGCGCGCTCAGCGCCACTCGGCAGGCTTCCTCTAGTTCGCCCTGCTCAAGGTACGAATCCGCGAGGACCATCGTCGCGAAGAAGTCGCTGCGGACATAGCCGCTGGGAGTCAGTCCGAGCGACTGCGTGGCGTACGTGCTGGCGTCCACGGCGCGCCCGAGGTCGCGGTTGCAGTGGCCAAGCTCCGCCGCCAGCTCCGCGTCGTTGAAGTAGGCGAACCACTCGGCGGGGTCGCTCTTGGTGTTCCGTCGTTCGAACTCGCGAACCGCGCCCGACATGGCCTCGTCGCATGCCGCCGCGTCACCGAGACGTGCCAGGGCGCGAGCCTCCATCGCGTAGAAGTGCGCCGCGGCGCTCGCCGATCCGGCCGTCGTCGTACCCAGTCGAGCGGCTCGCGCCAGGTTGGCCGCCTCACGGTACCGGCCGAGGAACGTGGCCTGGTGGCTCATGGCGTCGAGGATGCTCGCGCCGAGCAGCCGGTCACCGGACGACTCGGCGAGTCGTAGCGCCTGAATGAAGTACCGCTGGGCCAGGCCGTGAAGCCCGGCGTCATAGGACATCCACGCGCCAAGAAGCGTCGCCTGTGCTGCGGCCTTGAACAGCTCGCGGCCGATCTCGTCGCTGTACGCCCCGCGCAGCAGGCCGGCCAGGTCGGTACGCAGGAACTGGATCAGCGCTGTTCGCGCGTGGCCGCCGCCATGCTGGCCGTCGAGGTGGTCGAACATGTCGGTCGTGCTGCGGACACCTGCGATGTCCCCCGGCCCGACTCGGCGACTCCCGGTGCTGTGCGTCTCGTCGTGCCTGGCCGACACCAGCCAGGACAGCGACGCGTCGTTCCACGCTCCGACGTTCGCGGGTGCCGTGACGAGCGTCGACGCGCCAGCGAGATCCGCCTGCCACAGGTCGGTGACCGCGGCGATTCCGTCTGCCGCTTTGTCCGGGTAGGACAGACCCAGGTCGGCAGGCACCTTCTTGGACTTGCCGAATCCGACCTCGTCGAGGCTGACCGGCCGGCCGAGCTTCTCGCCGAGGGCCTGCATGATGGCGCGGCGCACCTTCTCCTCCCGCGGCACCATCCCGTTGAGCCAGCGGCGTACGTACGTGTGGTTGAGGTCCCGGCCTGCGTGACGGCTCACCGCGCGGCCGAAGACCTTGAGGCCGACCGTGCCGTCTTCTCGCAGGAAACCGGCCGCCAACATCACCGCTTCGAGGGTGCTCATTACCCGCCATCACGTCCCCCGACTGTGCCCCGACTGATCAAGTGTGCCCCCTAGTGTGCCCTGTTTGCGCAGGTCAGGTGGCGGTTTCATAGAGCCATGGCACACACGGCGACAACCGGACACACAGGAGGAAGCCATGGCCAAGACCCACATGCCGCTGCCGACCGGCGGCAAGACCCTGCCCAAGTTGGTCAGTGCGTTTGTCGCTGTCGCGCTTCTCGTGATCGCGGTGAAGCACCCGAGCGAGGCGGCCGCCATGGTCAAGGCACTCGGGGGCGCACTCGTCGATGTGATCGAGCGACTGTGGACCTTCGTTTGGCAGTTCGGCGGCTGACGCTCGCACTGTCAGGTCCTCAGTTTGTCCAGCGCGTTCGAGAGCCGTTCGGTCACGTCGTCGAGCCGCTGTTGTACGTCGGCCACGTCTCCGCGGAGCGCCAGCAGCTCCGCCCGCACATCCGCAAGGCGGGACTCGGGAGTCTCGTCCGTTGCCTCGGGGGAGCGCACCACGGCGGTGCTCTTGTCCTTGAGGGTCAGGAAACCCTCGTCCGCGAGCAAGTGCAGGGCAGCGCTGGTCGTCGCTCGCGAGCCGCCGAGTTCGGTCGTGATCTCGCGCGTGCTCGGCATCTTGCTCCCGACCGGGTACTCACCGGCTCGGATCCGGTCTCTGAGCGTCGCGGCAATGTCCTTGCGACCAGGCATTAGTCCCCCTTCGCCGGCATCTCCACGCCGTCCCCTAGTCAACACCCGATCTTAGCTGGCCTAGGCCAGAACTTGACATCTCGTATCTGGACTACTTACTGCCTCATTATTCCAATCTGGCCTAGTCCAGATGTGACCTGAGGAGACCGATGTTTTCGCTGAAGATCACCGACAGGCGAGTCACCGAAGCGCTGATCCCGCAGCTGGACGCCGACATTGCCGCCGTCGCGGAAGAGGAAGCCGCAGCGGCCGAGGTTGCCGAGATCGACGCCCTCGTCGAGGAAGCCGAGCGCGAGTGGGCTGCCGCCGAGCAGCGCGAGACCGTGCGGCTCACGCGAGTGTTCACCGACCAGACGCGGGCACGTCGGGCACGTCGCCGGGAGGACCGGACGGTGCTGCGGACGTTGCCGACCCGCTTCGGCATCTCCGACGTGACCGGAGAGGTGGCGTGATGACGCCCCAACACCAGTTCAACCCCGGCCCGGTGGTGACGTCGGCAAGCAACCCCCACCGGGTCGGGTCTCCCAACCACCTGCAAGGAAGTGGAGAGGCCCCAATCGTAGGCACCAGCTACATCCCGGGCTACGCGCCCGATCGGCGGGAACAGCGCCGGTTGGACGAGGCCGCGCGAGCCGAGGAAGCGCGCAGGAACGCGCGGGTGCTCGCGGAGATCGAGACCGCGAAGGACGCCGCGCGAGCAGAGCGAGAGCGCGCAGACGCGGAACACCGTGTCCGGCTGCGTCAGCAGGCCCGCGCGGAGAAGAACGCCCGACGTGCGACGGCACGCGCTCGGCGCACTGCTCGCGTTGCGGCCATGCGTGGCTGGGCCAGTGCACACGTGGTGGATCTGCTGATCTACCCGCTGGCGCTGGTGTCCGCCGTGATGGCGGTACCTGCCATGGCCGCCTACGGGTACAGCCTGTACGACTCCGCGACCGGGCTCGCGCTGTTCTTCATCACCGAGCTGGGCATGTGGGCCTTCTCGATCGCGGTGCACGTGACCCGCCACCGACACCCGGAGCGTCCGGTGTGGGCATTGCAGGTCGGCGTGTGGACGTTCACCGCGGCCGGTTTCGGCGTGAACTTCGGCCACGGCTGGCAGGCCACCGGCAGCGTGTTCGACGGCATCGTGATGGGCCTGGCAAGCGTGGCCGGAGTGATCGCGCACCAGTTGGTGACCGCGTCGCCGCGCCGGTCCCGCAGCGAGCGGGACGCCGCGAGGATGGCCGCACGGGTGGCGCGCAAGGTGGCCCGTGTTCAGCGGGTAGCCGTGCGTACGGCCGTGGCCCGGATCGAGGAGGACGGAACGGCGCGGCTGGTGTTCACGACCGGCACGTTCACGCTCAGCCGTAGGCACGGGCTGGAGCCGGTGCCCGAGACGGCCGACACGGTTACGTCGGAGCCCGCCAAGTCCGAGCGCAAGCGCTCTGCTGGCCGCAAGGTGCGCAAGGCGAGCCGGAAGCTGCTCGCGGACTACGTGAACGACGCGCGGGCCTCGTGGTCGCCGGGCGTCGAGATCACTCCGGCATGGGCACGCCGCGCCAGCGGCTGTTCCGCGGGCCTGTCTCCGAAGGTGGCTGCCGCGCTCCGCGACGAGATCACCACGACGCACCCCGCTGTGCGGTCCGCCGACGGGCAGGAGGCCGCCTGATGAAGATCCCAACATCCGACGGCGGCCCGCGCCGTGACGTTCACGAACACGTTCACGGCGGCATTCACGAGACCGACACGGGGGAGTTCATGAACAACGCAAAGGACGTTCACGAGCACCAGCCCGTGAACGGCAACGTGATCCCGTTGCAGTCGCGCAGGATCGTCAACGGTGAAGCCCGGACCGGGGGAGCGGACACCGCTTACGAGGTCGAGCTGGACGAGTCGCGGCCAGCCGCCACGCCGCTGCCGGTCGACATCGCGTCGGCCGTGCCGGTGCAGGCCGCGGACGGGAAGCGTCGTCCGATCATCCCGCCGCAGCTACGGCCGCAGAATCTCAAGGCCACGGCCCGCCGCGCGGGTGGCCGCGCCGCGCACGTGTCCGCGTTCCACGCGGTTCGCTTGCCTTGGTACGTCGTGAGGCTGGCCTACTACGCGGCACGCGGTGTGCTGCGAGTGGCGGGTGGTCAGATCCGGTGGTGGTGGGTGCCGGGCGCGTACTCGATGGAGCAGCACGCCGCGAACACCAACCAACTGCTGGAGTGGCAGCGGGTGCACCGGGAGGTTAAGGCTACCCGCATGTGGCGCGGCATCGTCCTGGCCGCCGAGACGCTGGCGCTGGTGATCGGTCTGCCGATCATGCTGGCGCTGGTGCCCGCCGCGTGGCTGCTGCTCGTCGGCACGGGTGCGGTTGCCGGGCTGGCGCACTACGGCCGTCCGGCTGGCCGGACGCTGATCGGCACGGCGGTGGTGGCACCGCGGTTCCGCAAGCTCAACTCGGACATCGTGCTGCGCGCCTACTACGCCGCCGGTCTGGGCAACCTCAGCAAGCCAGAACAGCAGATCCAGTTCGGTTCACCAATGTCGCGCGATGCGCGGAACACCGGTTCCCAGGTCGTGATCGATCTGCCGTACGGCAAGGGCTGGTCGGACGTGATGAACGCGCGGGAGAAGATCGCGTCCGGTTTGGACGTGCACGTCAACCAGGTGTTCCTCTCGCCGGACAAGACGTCCAGCCGCCGGCACATGCTGTTCGTGGCGGACCGCGATCCGCTGGCGGTGCCTGCCGGTCGGACGGACATGCTGGACTGCAAGCCGCGCTCGATCTGGCGGCCGTTGCGGTTCGGCAAGGACGAGCGCGGGAACCTCGTCGAGCTGGCGCTGATGTGGGTGTCCATCCTGATCGGCGCGCAGCCGCGCAAGGGCAAGACGTTCACCGCGCGCCTGATCGCGCTGCACGCCGCGCTGGACCCTTACGTGAAGCTGATCGTGGTCGACGGGAAGAACTCGCCGGACTGGGCGAAGTTCCGGCTGGTTGCGCACCGGATCATCTTCGGCACGCACCCCAACCCGAACGACGACGACCCGATCGGGCACCTGCTGGCGGTGCTGGACGAGGTGCTCGCGCACATCGAGCGGGTGAACCAGATCCTCGCGAGCCTGCCGGTCTCCGTCTGTCCAGAAGGGAAGCTGACCGAGGAGCTTGCGCGCGATCCGCGGTACCCGGACCTGCGGGTGCTGGTGCTGGTCATGGAGGAGTTTCAGGTCTACTTCGAGACCGAGGACCAGGCCGTGAACAAGGAGATCGCGGCCAAGCTGTCGAGGATTCAGGCAGTCGGACCGTCGGCCGGTGTGGTCATCCTGTCCAGCTCGCAGAAGCCGTCCGGGGTCGGTGCGGGTGACGTGGGCCGGTTGTTCAACCGCTACCGCGACAACCACGCGGTTCGCTTCGCGCTCAAGTGCGGCAACCGCACCGTCAGTGAGGCGGTGCTGGGTGGTGATGCGTACGCCGAGGGCTACGACGCGTCCAGCCTGCCGGTAGGCGAGGAGTACCTGGGCCTGGGCCTGCTGTACGGACAGTCCGACCACACTCCGACGACCAGCACGTTCCTGGCCGACCACACCGACGCGGAGAAGATCCTGCTGGCGGCCCGCAAGCACCGTGAACGAGTCGGCACGCTCACCGGGCAGGCCGCCGGCGAGGAGATCGCACGCGAGGTGCGGGACGTCCTGGCGGACGCGTTGGCCGTGTTCAACGGCTCCGGCCGCCTGCCCTGGCAGATCCTCGCCGGCCGCCTGGTCGAGCACGCGCCAGAGCACTACGGCGACATCACGGCCGACGCGATCAGTGCCCAACTCCGTGCGCTGGGCGTGTCGAGCGTGAACGTCAAGTGGGACGGCCAGGTGCTCAAGGGCGCGAAGGCCGACGACATCCACGCGGCCATGACGCGCCGCGAATCTCACACACGGTAACCGTCGCGAGTGATCCGAGCGGATCGGTGGGGTAGCGGCTGTCGCGCTACCGGTAGCGGCACCGCTACCCCACCCCGCTACCACTCACAACACATCTGATCAGGCGCTATTTCCGCAGGTAGCGGATAGCGGCCCTGGTCGACGCTGCCCAAAACAGGCTCTCTGGAGACACCTATGTCCACGCTTGCCGCTACCGGCATTCCCGACGCTGCTACCCAGGATCACAGCATTGCTGGTCTGGTCTCGGTCGTGGTGGTCGCCCTGGCGATCGTCACCGCTGGCTACTTCGTCCGCTGCTGGCTCTTCCCCTTCACCTCCTGCCGCCACTCCGACGCCCGGCGTCTCTGGCGCTGCCGACGTTGCGACGGCACCGGCCGTCGTCTGCGTGTCGGCCGCCGACTGATCAACCACCTGCGCGCCATGCGCCGCCACTGACCGTCTACTTCGGAGGGATCACCATGGCTACTGACTCAGACATGTTGACGGCCGCGCTCACGGCCGCGGCCCGCGGTTGGCACGTCTTCCCGCTCCGTCCAGGCAGCAAGGTCCCGGCCCTGCACCGCAAGGCCCGCTGCCCGCGCACCGACGCTTGCCGCGACGGTCACCGGGGATGGGAGCAGCGCGCCACTACAGACTCCGACCGCATCCGGTCCGCGTGGTCGGCCGGCCGCTTCAACGTCGGCACCGCAACCGGTCCGTCCGGTCTCGTGGTGCTCGATCTCGACACCCCCAAGCCCGAAGACGACCCCTGCCCGGCCGACTGGGACATGCCAGGTGTCCGGGATGGACAGGACGTGCTCGCGGTGCTTGCCGACCGTGCTGGTGAGCCGGTACCGGTCGACACGTTCACCGTGGCCACCCCGTCCGGTGGCCTGCACCTGTACTACCGCGCGCCGGACGGCGTCGAGCTGCGGAACACGGCGGGCACGCTCGGGTGGAAAGTGGACACCCGCGCGCACGGCGGCTATGTCGTCGCGCCAGAGTCGGCAGTGGACGGCCGCCGCTACCGCGTGCTGCTCGATCTGCCCGTCGCGCCGTTGCCTGCCTGGCTCGTGATGCTGCTCCGGCCCGCGCCACGTTCGGTGGTGCCGGACCATCCGGTGCGGGTGGCTGCTGGCCGCCGGTCTCGGTACGTGGATGCGGCCGTGAGCCTGGAGTGCGCGCAGGTCGAGCAGGCCCGCGAAGGGCAGCGCAATGCGCGCCTGTTCGTCGCGGCCAAGTCGCTCGGTCAGCTCGTGGCCGGTGGCGCGCTGCGCGAGGACCAGGCGGTCAACGAGCTGTTCGCCGCTGCGTGGACACACATCTCGGTCGGTGCGTACAGCCAGGGCCAGGCCATGGCCACCATCCGCTCCGGTCTGGACGCAGGTGCACAGCAGCCCCGGCAGGTGGCCTGATGAGCGCTGACACGCGTCTGGAGCGGACAGACGGCCTGCACGGTGGCGGAACGGTCGCCTACCGCGTGCTGGTCGCGGGTCGGTGGGTCGGCTGGGTCGGTGACGGCCGACCGTGGCGCGGCTGGCGCTACGGCGGCCGACGTTGGTGGGCCTGCTGGCGAGAGGACGGCGACAGCGCCGCGCGCTGGAGCACAGATCTCGACTACCCCAGCCGCCGGACCGCGCTTACCGCTCTTCTTAGCCACGCCATTCGGGAGGCCGCGTGATGAACACGGCACCAGCTCGTGCCCTGCATGCGGTCCCGGCCTCGCCGGAACGGCGGACGCGGTGGACCGACGACCAGCTGTTGAACCAGGAGTTCCCGCCGCCGCGGTGGGCCGTACCCGGGCTACTGTGCGAAGGACTCAACCTGCTGGCCGGTGCGCCGAAGCTGGGCAAGTCCTGGCTCTCGCTCGGCATCGGCGCGTCCATCGCGAACGGTGATCCGGCGTTGGGCGGGATCGAGGTCGAGCGCGGCCCGGTCCTGTACTGCGCGTTGGAGGACACCGGCCGCCGGTTGCAGTCCCGCCGCCGGCAGATGCTCGCTGCTGGCGGTCGGGCCGCGCCGTTGCTGACGCTGGAGACGGCCTGCCCGACCATGCCGAACGGCGGTGACGCGGTCATCGTCGAGTGGATCGAGGAGAACCCGAACGCCCGGCTGATCATCGTCGACACCTTCGAGAAGATGCGCGGTCGCAACCCGCAGGGCGTGTCCGCGTACGCGGCCGACTACGCCGCGGCTGGCCGGTTCAAGACCATCGCGGACAACTACGGCGTGCCGATCCTGCTGATCCACCACGTCCGCAAGCAGGCCGCCGAGGACTGGCAGGACCTCGTGTCCGGCACCAACGGCCTGACCGGTGCGGTGGACGCCACGCTCGTACTCGAGCGTTCGCGCGGGCAGGCGGACGGCGTCCTGCACGTCACCGGCCGCGACGTGGTGGAGAGCGACTACGCCATGACGTTCGACGGGACGTTCTGGAGCAAGCTCGACGGCCCCGCGTCGGACTACGAGATGCGCGACACGCGCGCCCTGCTGATGCGGTTGGTGCGCGAGTGCCCCGGCAGCAAGCCCGCCGACCTGGCGAAGGCCCTCGACAAGCCACCGGCCACGGTGCGCAAGACCCTCTCGCGGATGGCCGAACAGGGCCAACTCCGCGTCGCGCCTGGTGGGGCCTACTACCCACCCGAACCGGGCGACCAGTCGAGTGACCAGGCCCGTGACACGTCACCGCTGTCACACCTGTCACTCAGTCACTCCACCCCTTCTGAACAGGAGGAATCGCTGTGACAACGCCAGTGACACCCACGAGGACCGGTCACGTCGACACGAGGGGAGAGGTGCCCACCATGGTTACCCCGACAGGCGACAGCGAGCCGCCGCGGCTGCTGATCACCGTCGAGGCAGCGGCTGAGCTGCTCTCCATCAGCCGCACCCGCATGTACGCGCTCATCAAGGCCGGAGAGGTCATGTCGGTGCGCGTCGGCCGACTCCGCCGCATCCCGGTAGGCGCACTGGACGCGTTCATGACGCGCTTGCTCACCGACCAGAACGCCGCCTGACCAGCCGGTTTACCGCAAACGCAAACCGCTCGGGCGGAGCCATGCCCAAAAGCAGCGATGAGAGGAACCACAGAAGTGGCACGCAGGAAGCGCGCAGAGGGAACCCGTAACCCCAACGGGGCATCGTCCATCTACCTCGGCAGTGACGGGAAGTGGCACGGCCGCGTGACGATGGGCGTCCGCGACGACGGCCGGCCGGACCGTCGTCACGTCAAGCGCAACACCGAAGCGGACGCGATCCGCGCTGTCCGCGAGCTGGAGAAGCAGCGCGACGCGGGCAAGGTGCGGAAACCGGGTCGCGGGTGGACGGTGGAGAAGTGGCTGCGGCACTGGGTCGAGAACATCGCGGCCCCGACCGTGCGCCGGACCACGATGGTGGGCTACCGCTCGTCGGTCTACAACCACCTGATCCCGGGGGTCGGTGCGCACCGGCTGGACAAGCTGGAGCCGGAACACCTCGAAAGGCTGTACGCGAAGCTGCAAGTCCCGAAGGACAAGGGAGGGAAGGGACTCGCGGCAGGGACGGTGCACCTGGCGCATCGGACCGTGCGGGTTGCGCTCGGTGAGGCGGTCAAGCGTCGGCACGTCGTCGAGAACGTGGCGAAGGTCGCGAAGCCGCCGAAGGTCGAAGAAGACGAGATCGTGCCGTTCACCGTGGAGGAAGCGCGCCGAATTCTCGCCACGGCCGCGGACGTGCGCAACGGTGCACGGTTCGTGGTCGCGCTGACACTCGGCCTACGGCGCGGCGAGGCTCTCGGGCTGAAGT
This sequence comes from Actinophytocola algeriensis, assembly GCF_014203735.1. Taxonomy (GTDB): domain Bacteria; phylum Actinomycetota; class Actinomycetes; order Mycobacteriales; family Pseudonocardiaceae; genus Actinophytocola; species Actinophytocola algeriensis. The sequence goes on from NZ_JACHJQ010000003.1 coordinate 840,729, forward strand.
GGTCGGACCTGGACATCAAGTGGCAGCACGGCTGCGAGAAGGACAGCGAGTGCCGCGGAGCGGCCGCGCAACTCTGCCCAGACCGTCAACTGAAGACCGCCACGATGACCATCCGACGCGCAGTCCAGCAGTTCGTCTGGCAGCACGGCTGCGCAGACGCCAAACCGTGCGGCCGAAGGTACGGCGCGCACTGCCCGCAACGGCACAGCGGGGGAGTGGTCACCACGGACGTGAAGTCCCGCGCCGGTCGCCGCACGGTCGGCATCCCCGCGCCGTTGGTACACGAGATCGAGCGGCACCGGGAACAGCAAGCCGTCGAACGCGCGCACGCTGCGAACCTGTGGCGCGAGGAAGGATGGGTGTTCACCAGCCGACTCGGCGGCCCGGTCCACCCGACCGTGGACCACGAAGCGTGGAAAGCCCTACTGCGCGCGGCGAAAGTACGGGACGCGCGATTGCACGACGCCCGGCACACGGCCGCGACCATGCTCCTGGTGCTCAAGGTGCCGTTGCCAGCCGTTATGGAGATCATGGGTTGGTCGGATGCCTCAATCGCGAAGCGTTACATGCACGTGCCGAGTGAGTTCTTGAGTGCTATCGCGAACCAAGTGGGTGGGTTGATGTGGGCCAACTTTTACGACGACTAGATGGGCATTGTGCCTGCGCTGGAGAAGGGTTTGGAGCGCTCGTGTTACGGGTATTATTGACCGGTTGTTAGCAAGTTACCACAATTGGATCCGTGGTGATCCGGTTTGCGATCAGGAAAAAAAATCCGTGTGTCCGTGAATGGTCTCGCAAGTCCTCTTGGTGGTATAACTATGCGCGCGAGGACTTCATCTGCCTGTCTGCTGGCAGCGCTCTCAGTGCGGCCATCACAAATTCCGTTTTTGCCATAGTGTAGGCTTTGCGATCGTATTTATGCTGTTCCGCGAGTCGAACCTTGAGGTCTTCATATCGCCTCGCAAGAACATGGTCATGGCGAAGTGCGTCTCTGAAACTAATCATCTCTACCCACTTCGACCCTCCGGCCTGGACAATGTGCAGATGAGATTGGCGATGGCGGCCGGATGTGTCCGTTTTGATGAAGAACCGGCGCCAAGGCTGTGCGTCGAACTCCGGGTCCACATACGTCCAACCCTCTGCCGTAAGTCTTCCTGAGGCGACGAGGGAAATGTTCGACAAGTCGCGCACCGATGCGATTAAGTCAATAATTGGCTTCGCGATGAGTCCGACCACCGCAGTGGAGCCGATATGCTGGACGCCATCAACAAGCCAAGGCTCCAATAATTCTTCAACCCGGTCGTTTTCCGTCCTTGCGCGGTCAATCCAGCGAGGATCGTACGGCTGCAGTACGACCTTTTCGGATGTCCACGGTGGCATCATGTCAACCTCGCTTAACAGATTGGATAATTACAGTGCGGCGGTAGGCGGTTGACGCGGATGTCCGGTTAGGGAGCTATGGGTTGCGATGTTTAGGAACTGCTTCAGAGCGTGGTTATTCAACCAACCTTGACGCGTCCAAAGCTCGCCCAAATGACGAGTTGAGCTACCTTCCCAACCTTGGCGACGCGCTCTGGTGCGCAAGGCAGCCGCGAACCTGTTCCATGTGAACAAGATCTTTTGGCCGGTTGAGTACCCATTTATACGTCAGTACACACTCAAGTCGGACGAATCGGAATCCGCTGAGCCACTCGGACTGATCAATGAGAAAGTCCGTGTCCCAGATCCTTGGTAGCCACTCGCTGAATATCTCGATCTTCCCGCCCCAGAACTGGATGATCGGAATGCTGCGTAGCGGCCCGAATGCGGACGTGCCCAACTGGCGAGCCTTGTTCCATGCAGCGCCTCGGGCAATGATATCCAAATCGCTGATTTGTGAGATCATGCCTCGCGCGTACAGTGGTGCACTGCCAAAAATGGCAAAGTTCTCACGGTCGAGGTCAAGTTCGGCGAGTCGACTGAACAACGGATGTGAACTCGGATCAAACAAGATTCTGCTCGGCGGCATGATTCCGGCTCCCTGTGGCAAACCTTATACCTTATGAGGTCGGAGTGTCGCCTCTGGCGATAGACTCCAGTTTTGCTAGATCAAGTACCGTGATGGTTTGACGCCCTACGGACAAGATTCCTTTTTCGCGTAGCGGCCGAACGATCTTCTTGACTGAGTCAGTCGATATGCCAGCGAGTTCGGCGAGGTCGACCTGGCTGAACCCGAGGGTCGTCTTCCCGGCGGAGGTAACCCCCAGTCCTTTCGTGCACAGATCGACAAGCGCTTTTGCAAGCTTTTGTGCTCCAGCTAGCTGGGATTCAACCGTCAAATGCGTGGACTCCGCCAAGCGTTCTTGCACCGTGTATATCAGGGCCAACGTCGCGCGGAAATTGGTCTCTAGGAAGCTGAACCACTTGCTGGCGGAAAGGTGGAGCGCTTCAACATCTTCAAGTGCAAAGACACTGGCCGACCGGGGCTTGTTTCGGATTGCCGCCATCTCGCCAATCAAGTCACCTGGACCACGTATGGCAACCACTCGACGGGGAGTGCCGGCAACCACCTTGACGTGCCCCTTGCGGATTAGAAGCACAAACGTGGTCGTCTCCCCTTCGCCCATGAGGATGTTGCCTTTTGGGAAGCGGATGACATCTCCCATCGCTTCCAAGGTGGCGATCTCGCCCTCGGTAAGGCGAACGTGCAGCTGGTACTGAGTCCCGTCGTCCACGATCCTGAGTGTAATCTGGCACCTGGCAAGGCGCCATACCCCATCTGGGGGGGAGGCGGAGAGCGCAACGCTTGGGCGAAGGTCGATCGACAGGCTGCTTCAGGGTGGTTGTGCCCGCCTACCGCGGGGTCGAACCAGGGGCTGAGGTTCCACGCACTGGAGGTGCCTGGCTGCCTCGCCGGCGGCAAGGTGTTACGCCTGTGGAGAGAACTGCAGTCCCGCTGTTTGGCGCGGACCGAGCAGGGTGAGTCGACCTCAAGGGCGACTGAGACCCAAACCGAGACCCAGCACCCCTGTGAGACGACGAACGCCCGGTGTCCATGATCACGGACACCGGGCGTTCTGCCTGTTCAGAGCGCGGAGGATGCGGGATTTGAACCCGCGAGGGCTTTAACACCCAACACGATTTCCAATCGTGCGCACTAGGCCACTATGCGAATCCTCCGCCGGTGAGGGTACCGGAGGGGGTCGGGTGGGCCCAAAGCGGCTGGGTGGGGTGACCTGGGCCACACCGGAGTAACCATCTGTGGGCTGGGGCGTGTCCTGAGCATGAGATCACGGGGACCGGCATGGCCGCGGACGTGAACGTGCGGCCGGTCGTGCCGCCGCCGTCGCTCGTTGCTGTGCTCGAGGAGCAGTGGATGCCGCTCGTGCGGCTGGCGGCGCTGCTGACCGGGGACGCGGACGCGGCGCGGGACGTCGTGCAGGACTGTCTCGAGGGTGTGCTTCGGCTGCGGCCGGACGTCGACGACACCGCGCACCTCGTCGCCTACCTGCGCAAGGCGGTCATCAACCGGGCGCGGTCGCGGCTGCGGCGGCAGCGGACGGTCAACCGGTACCTCATGGGGCTGACCAAACCCCGGGACGTGCCGTCCGCTGAGCGGGAGCTGCTGGCCGCCGAGCGGCACCGGGAGCTGCTGCGCCACGTCGACCTGCTGCCCGCCCGCCAGCGCGAGGTGATCGTCCTCCGCTACTACTGCGAGTTGTCCGAAGCCGAGACCGCCGCGACCCTGGGCGTTTCCGCCGGCACCGTGAAGGCCGCCGCCCACCGAGCCCTGAACACCCTGCGCCGCCGCATGAAGGACACCAACGATGAGCACTGACCTCGAGAAGGACCTCGCCGCCGCCCTGCGGCGTCGCGCGGGCGAGGTGCCCGACGTGCCGTGCCCGCCGCTGACCGCTGCCGCGCCGACGCCGCGGCGGGGCTGGGTCATGCCGGTGACTGCCGCCGCGGCCGCGGTCGTCGGGCTGGTGGTGGCCGGTGTCGTGCTCTTGCCGGGTGACGGTGGGCCGCAGCGGCAGGACGCCGTCGTCGGGCAGGCACCGGAGGTGTACTACTCGCGGGTGGTGAGCGGTGTGCCCGGCGAGAACCTCGCGGAAGTCGAGCTGTGGCAGGGGAAGGCACGCACGGACGCGTGGCGGCAGAAGATCGTCGGCGGCCTGAAGGTCGTGGATGGCCGGGTCGTGCCCGACAGCTCCATGACGGTCCTGGCGCCCGAGTCGGGGGTCTGCTACCCGGCTGTGACGGCGTCCGACGAGAAGTGCACGGCGCCCGGGTCGTGGTTCAACCCGACGCTGGACTTCCTCGCGAACGCGCCACGTGACCCTGAGGCGATCGTGCAGCAGTTGCACGACGAGGCGGTCGCCGAGGAGGCGCGGCGGACCGGTCCGGGCGGCGACTTCTCGGCCGACGACAAGACGTTCTCCGCGGGGAACCTCGCCTACCTGGAGCTGAACTTCCTGCGGCGGCTGCTGACCGGCAACGGTGTGCCCGCGGACCTGGAGGTCGCGCTCGAGGAGGCGGTGAAGTTGCTGCCGGGCATCCAGACCCAGCCGGACACGGCGAACGTGCTCGGCGAGAAGGGCACCGGCTACAGCCTCCCGGACTACGAAGGCAGGCTGTTCACGGTCATCTTCGACGCGGACGGCCACTACATCGGCGCCCCGGACCAGGCCGTCGTGCACGGCTTGGCGCCGGCGCTCGGTGAGCCGCCGTCCCGGCTGATCGACTGACGGCGGGCGGTCCGGGCGGCGCGCAGCGTCAGGTAGCGCTGCTCGGGCACGCTCGTGGTGCGGCTCGCGGCGATCCGGTACTCCTCGGCCGCCGCGGTGTGGTCGTCGGCCATCTCCAGCAGGTGCGCGCGGACCGCGTGAGCCGGTGGTGGCCCGCGATCCGCTTGTCGGCGGCGATGGTGGTGAGCAGGTCGAGCCCGGCGGCCGGGCCGTGGATCATCGCGAACGCGACGGCGTGGTTGAGCGCGACCATCAGGTTCTCTGAGATGCCGCGCAGCACCCCGTACAGGGCGAGGAGCTGCGGCCAGTCGGTGTCGTCGGCGGTCTTCGCCTCGTCGTGGACGGCGTTGACCGCGGCCTGGTCCCAGCGCGCCCCCGGGGCAGGGTGGGGGTTGGGTACCGGCCGGTTTCGGTTCGGGGGTTGCTGTTCACCACTCTACGTGGCCGTAGGTCGTGCCCTTTCGGTACTGCGTCACCCCAGCTGCCGTCCAGCGCGACCACGTTCAGGACACCAGATACCTCGCCGCCGACGTGCCAAGGCCGGTCAGTGCACCGACGCGCACCGGCTGCTCCAGCGTCTCGTCCTTGTACCGCCTGACCCCCTGGTGCCAGTTCAGGATGCCCGCGAGCCAGTCACGCAGTTCCTGCACGTACTCCAGCATCGCCGAGTGGGCGTCCCCGGTCAGTTCGCCGAGGACCGCGGGCAGTTCCTTGTCCACCACGTGTTCGAACTGCCGCGTCCGCGCGGCCTGCAGGTCGCGCACCACCTCGAACGCCCGCTCCTGCGAGCACGACAGGAAGTTCCGCACCACCAGCACCGCGTTGTGGACCTCGCCCTCGAACTCGATCTCCTTGCGGTACGAGAACATGTCGTTGATCAGGCACGCCGAGTCCATGGCCGAGTTCTCCAGCGACTGGACGGGCCGCGTCCGGTACACCCACTCCGGCAGCACCCCGAGGTGCGCGATCCGCGACAGGCTCATCGTCAGGTCCGAGCCGAACGTGCTGCGCCGCATCTCCACGTAGTCCACGGGGTCCGGGATCCGGTTCAGCCGCTGGTTGTCCAGCTCCCACAGCCAGCTGTCGAGCATCTTGTCGATCGCCGTCCGGAACTGGCCGCGTGCCTCGATGACCATGGGTCCCGCTGTCCGCACCCACAGGTCCGCCAGACTGCGTTCCAGTGCGGTGGCCGGCAGCACCGACGGCACGGTCAGTTCCACCGGCATCAACGCCTTGAGGCGCTCGTTGCTCACGTGCGCACCCGCCGCGTCACCGGTCAGGCCGTACACCTTCGGGTAGAGGTCGTCACCGTAGGTGCCCCAGGCCAGCCACTTGGAGGTCAGGTCCAGTCCTTCGGGTGTCGCCGAGGGGTGGATGCCCGCGCCGCACAGCGGCAGGTCGGCGTCCAGCAGTGTCTGTTCGGTCCAGATGCCTTCGGACAGGAGGCCCATCGACTGGCACCACGTGACCAGGTTCTGCCGTGCGGCGTCGAGGTGCGGTGACAGCGTCAGGTCGAACGGGATGTACATCTCCGGCAGTTCGACGCTGCCGACCCGTTCGTACGGCGTGTGGCTGAACGCGCGCGCCCGCTGCGGCGCGGTCCCGGTCAGCGATCGCACGATGCGTGCCGCCGACGTGCCGAGCCCTGCCGGCCCGTCGAGCGGCCGGGCGGCGGAGTTCATGTACCGCGACGAGCGCAGGTGCCACTCGTGGCCGCCGGACTGCCAGTCCTGCAGGCCTTTCACGTACGCGGCGACACCGAACGGGTCCTCGCCGTGGGTGGCGAGCAGCGGCGGTACTTCGGTCAGCGCGGTGTGTTCGAACTGGTGCAGGCGCGAGGTGAGCAGTTCGTTGACCGCGTCGGCGGCCTCCTGTGTGGACAGTCCGAGGAACTTCTCGAACACGAGGATCCCGTTGGACAGTTCGCCTTCGTCGAGCACCTCGCGCTCGTAGGAGAAGATGTCGTTGCGCAGGTGGACGGCGTCGGCGAAGGTGTCGCGGAGGACGGTCAGCGCGCGGCTGCCCGCGATGGAGGCGGGCACCTCGGCGCCGACGGCGTGTTCGATGAGGTTGGCGGACCATGGCGCGCCGCCGACCTTCCGCCGCATCTCGACGTACTCGATCGGGTTCGAAACCCGGCCTTCGCTGATGTTGGCGAGTTCCCACAGGGATTCGTCGAGGAGGTTTTTGGTGCTGACGACGAACCGTTGCCGGAAATCGAGGGAATGCGCGGGGACGGTGCGTCCCCAGAGGTCGGCGAGCCCGCGTTCGACGGGGTTTCCCGGTTCTTCGGTGATCTCGCCGTCGACCGGCATGAACAGGGCCAGCCGCTCGAGGTACGCGTGCGCGGCGGGGAGGTCGCGGGTTCGTTTGAACAGTTCGAGGAAGTGGTCGTCGAAGTAGAAGACCCAGACGTACCAGTCGGTGACGAGGTCGAGGTCGGCGCCGGTGCAGTCGGGGTGCGTGTATGCGCACAGGAGTGCGTAGTCGTGGGAGTCGAAGTCGTGCTCGTCCCAGATCTTGGTGCCGTTCTGGGGGACGTCGATCATGTCCATCTCGTAGGCCCAGGCTTTGCTGTGCTCACGCGCCCGCTCGAGATGCGGATTGATCCGCGCCGGATAAGGCATGTAGAACTCCGGCAATTCGAACGGCTGCATAACGCCCCTTCCGCCGTGGCGACCCACAAGCAGGCAACCAAAGCGAATCCGGCGAGCCAACCCCCACCAGGAAGAAACACCCGAACGATGCCAGTGATCGCCCGACCAGCCGAACCACACCCACCCACAGAGCGTGATCCACCACCCGAACGCCCCCACCACCAACTCCACCGGCCCAAGGAAGCGAACCCGGGCAAGAAGACCGCACAGGCAGGACGAGGCCCACCCCATTCCCACGCTGGGTCAGCAAGCACCCACGCTGTGGAGGACAGGCGCGAAATACGTGCCCAAGCTGGGTCGGCAGCAACCGCACGGTGGGGGCGTGAGAGGTGGGGGTGCGGGCCCAAGCTGGGTCGGCAAGCAACCGCACGGTGGGCGCGAGAGAGAGGAGGGGTGCGGGCCCACGCTGGGTCGGCAAGCAACCGCACCGTGGGGGGCTTGGGGGGCTCGGCCCCCCAAACAACGACGAAGACCGACCCCGCGAAGGTGCAAAGCACCGAGCAGGGTCGGCCAGAGGTCGAGGGACCCCACGCACCCGTCAGAGCTCGCTTATCCTTGCTGCCTTCCGGCCCTGGGGAGGTTCACGAGATGAACGCCGCATGGGGTCCGCGTTCAGTGTACCGGGCGGCCTTGGGGGCCGGCCTGTCGGTGGTGGCGGGTATGGTCCTGGCGTGGCGCTCGCCCTTTACCGCAAGTACCGGCCGGCTACCTTCGCCGAGGTCGTCGGGCAGGAACACGTCACCGATCCGCTTCGGACGGCGCTGGCCGCGAAGCGGGTGAACCACGCCTACCTGTTCTCCGGGCCGCGTGGGTGTGGCAAGACGTCGTCCGCCCGGATTCTTGCCCGTTCGCTGAACTGTGAGCAGGGGCCGACGCCGGATCCGTGCGGCGAGTGTGACTCGTGCATCTCGCTGGCGCCCGAGGGGCCGGGCAACGTCGATGTGGTGGAGCTGGACGCCGCCAGTCACGGTGGTGTGGACGACGCCCGTGAGCTGCGGGACCGCGCGTTCTACGCACCGGCGTCGTCGCGTTATCGGGTGTTCATCATCGATGAGGCGCACATGGTCACCACGCAGGGTTTCAACGCTCTGCTGAAGATCGTGGAGGAGCCGCCGGAGCACCTCGTCTTCATCTTCGCGACGACCGAGCCGGAGAAGGTGCTGGGGACGATCCGGTCCCGGACGCACCACTACCCGTTCCGGTTGATCCCGCCGAGCGCGATGCGGGAGCTGCTCGAACGGAACGTCGCCGACGAGGGCGCCACTGTCGCTCCTCCGGTGTATCCGCTGGTCATCCGGGCTGGTGGGGGGTCGGCCCGGGACACGCAGTCGATCCTTGACCAGTTGCTGGCCGGGGCGGGAGCCGAGGGCGTCACGTATGAGCGTGCGGTCGCCCTGCTCGGGGTCACCGACGTCGCGTTGATCGACGACATGGTCGACGGGCTCGCCGCCGACGACGCGGCCGCCGTGTACGGGACCGTGGACAGGCTGGTGGACGCCGGGCACGACCCCCGGCGGTTCGCTTCCGACCTGCTCGACCGGCTGCGTGACCTGGTGTTGCTGCGTGCGGTGCCCGACGCCGGGGCGCGTGGGCTGGTGGCGGTGCCCGGGGACGAGCTGGAGCGCATGCAGGAGCAGGCGCAGCGGCTCGGGCCCGCCACGTTGACGCGGTACGCGGAGATCGTGCACACCGGGTTGATCGACATGCGTGGCGCCACCGCGCCTCGGCTGCTGCTCGAGTTGCTGTGCGCGCGGATGTTGCTGCCGGGTGCGGTGCCCACCGACGCGGCCGCCGACTCGGCGGTGCTCCAGCGGCTCGAGCGCATGGAGCGGCGGGTGACCGCCGGGCAGACGGCCGCGGCACCCGCGCCCGCCCAGGCTCCGCCCGCCGCACCGCAGGCGGCCCCCGCGCCACAGGCGGCCCCCGCCACACCGGCACAGGCCGCACCGGCACCTGCCGCGCCGCCGCCCGCCGAGTGGCCAGAGGCTCGGACGCCCGCCGCGAGTCAGCCCGCTCCTACGCCCGCCGACCGGGCACCGGTGGCGCCGCCGCCTCCGGTCACCACCTCGGCACCGGCACCCGCGCCCGCGGCTGCCCCCGCGCCCGCGCCCGCCGCGAGTGGGGCCATCGACGCGACCGCGGTGCGCAGGCTGTGGTCGGAGCTGCTCGGTGCGGTTCGCAAGAACAGCCGCAGCACCGAGGCCATGCTGACCAACGCGACCGTGCAGTCCATCGAGGGCGACACGGTCACGATCGCGCACACCGCTGCGCCGCTGGCCCGGCGGCTGGGTGAGCCACGCAACGTGGACGCCATCGCCAAGGCGCTCGGAGAGGTGCTCGGCGGGCAGTGGCAGGTCAAGTGCGTGCACGCCGCGCAGAACACCGCCACCCAGTCGGTGCAGCAGAAGCCGCGCAACGATCCGCCCACGTTCACGCGGCCCAACCAGCCCGCCGCCGCGCCGCAGCAACAGCAACCGGCGCCGCAACAGCACCAGGAACCGCCGCCGCCCCGGCCCGCCGTGCCGGCTCCGCCGCCGCCCGCTGACGAGCCACCGCTGCCGGAGCCACCGGACGACGACTACTACGAGGACGACGGCGTCCCGACGACCGCCGCGCCGCCCGAGCCGGAGAGCAACCCGGAAGAGGACATGGTCAAGCTCCTCACCGACAAGCTCGGTGCGCGCCCGATCATCAAGCGCTAGTTCAGGTACGCCAGGACCCCGGCCGCGATGGCCGTCGCGTACGACGCCCGGCCGTCCGGGGTGCTGAACGCGGCCGCCTCGGTGGCGTTGCGCATGTTGCCGCACTCCACGAGCACCGCGGGGCGCTCCGACAGGTTGAGACCGCCCAGGTCGTCACGGGGCGACAGGCCCGCCGACCCGATGTAGGTGGACGTCGCGAAACCCTTGGCCACCAACGTGTCCCGCATGGTCGTGGCCAGGCGCATGGACGGCTCGCCCTGCGCGTCGTTCAGCGGCGGGGCCGAGTAGGCGATGTGGAAGCCGTGCGCGGACGGGTTCGTCGAGCCGTCCGCGTGGATCGACACGACGGCCGCCGCGCCCGACTCGTTGCCGATGGCCGCGCGGCGGTCGACGCACGGGCCGACGCCGTCGTCGTCCGGCCTGGTCAGCACGACCCGCACGCCCTGCGCGGTGAGCTGGTCGCGGACCCGCACCGCCACGTCCCACGTGAACGCGTGCTCCGGGTAGCCGGCGTTGGTGGCGGTGCCGGTCGTGTTGCAGGCCTTCACGCGGCCGCGGCCTGCGGGGACCTGGCGGTTGATCTCGCCGGGGTTCGCCGCGTTCGCGCCGTTGTGGCCGGGGTCGAGGACCACCACCGGTGCGGGCTTCCCGGGTGGCGCCGTCGTGGCCGGCGCAGTGGTGGTGGTCGTCGTCGTGGTGACCGGCGGCGGTGGCGACGTCGTGGTCGTGCTGGCGGAGGTGACCGTCGTGGTCGTCGTCGTGGACGGGGCGGCCGGTGGCTGGTCGCCGCACGCGGCGAGCGCCAGCAGGGCGATCACCGCGAGTACAGGTCTCCGCACGGCGCTCACCCTGCCACAGGGAAGCGCGACTACGCTGGGAGCAACCGACGAGAGGACACCATGGTGCAACCCGGTGGTGGCATGCCCGACATGCAGCAGATCCTGCAGCAGGCGCAGAAGATGCAGGAACAGCTCATGTCCGCGCAGGAGGAGCTGGCCAACGCGGAGGCGACCGGCTCGGCCGGCGGTGGTCTCGTCACGGCGGTCGTGTCCGGTTCCGGTGAGCTGAAGTCCCTCACGATCGACCCGAAGGTCGTCGACCCGGACGACGTGGAGACGCTGGCCGACCTGGTGGTCGCCGCGGTCCGCGACGCGAGTGGCAAGGCGCAGCAGCTGGCCGCCGACGCGATGGGGCCGCTCGCGGGTGGCATGGGCGGGCTCGGCCTGCCCGGTATGTGATCCCGGCATGTACGAGGGACCGGTCCAGGACCTGATCGACGAGCTGGGGCGACTCCCCGGCGTCGGTCCGAAGAGCGCGCAGCGCATCGCGTTCCACCTGCTCGGCGCCGACCCCGCCGACATCGCCCGGCTGCAGCTCGCGCTGCAGAAGGTGAAGGAGGGCGTGGTCTTCTGCGACATCTGCGGCAACGTCTCCGAGGAGCCGACCTGCCGCATCTGCCGCGACGCGCGCCGCGACCCGTCCGCGGTGTGCGTGGTCGAGGAGCCCAAGGACGTCCTGGCCATCGAGAAGACCCGCGAGTTCAAGGGCCGCTACCACGTGCTGGGTGGCGCCCTGGACCCGTTGTCCGGCATCGGTCCCGACCAGCTGCGGGTGCGTGAGCTGCTGCAGCGCATCGGCGGGCAGGAGATCACCGAGGTCATCCTGGCGACCGACCCGAACACCGAGGGCGAGGCGACCGCCACCTACCTGGTGCGGATGCTGCGCGACTTCCCCGGACTCACGGTCACCCGGCTCGCGTCGGGCCTGCCGATGGGCGGCGACCTCGAGTTCGCCGACGAGCTGACGCTGGGCCGGGCGCTGACCGGGCGTCGCGCGGTCTGAGCGGAGCGAACAGCGGAGCGAGCGTTGGATCACCGTGTGCGGCCGCCGCGCCTCGGCCGCACCACGTTGATCGCGGTCGACGGGCCGTCCGGTTCCGGCAAGACCCACTACGCGGCACGGCTGGCGGCAGAGCTTGGCGCGACGGTCGTGAGCACCGACGACTTCGCGACCTGGGAACAGCCCGTGTCGTGGTGGCCACGCCTGGTACAAGACGTCCTCATTCCCATAAAACTGGGAAAAACCGCCACCTATCGGCGGACGGAGTGGGCGGACGGCAAGCCCTTCCTCGGCGCGGAACGCCGGATCGAAGTACCGGAAGTGCTGGTCATCGAGGGTGTTTCGGCCGGTCGCGGATCGATCTCCGACACGCTGTCCCTGCTGGTCTGGTGTGAGCTTCCTGACGAGACCACTCGACTGGAACGGGCGGTGGCCCGGGACGGGGAACAGGTCAGGAAACACCTGCTGACCTGGCAGGCGTTTGAGCGCGGCTGGTTCGCGGTGGACCAGACCAAAGCGCGTGCGGACGTGGTGAACAGCTGATCGGATACCGAGTCGTTACAGAGCAGGACTTCACGTCCGAGCACCCCGAGGGGATAAGGTCGGCGACCAAAGTGTGAGACACAACCCTCTGAGGTGCGTAATGGTCAACCCCCGCACGGTCCGCTTGGCGGCACTCGGCTTCGCCGCCGCTGTCGCGCTGACCGCGTGCGCTGAATCCCAGCGCGACTCCCAGGACGAAGGTGGCGGCCAGACCGGCGGCACACTGACCTTCGCGACCGAGGGTGCGCCGAAGCTGTTCGACCCCTTCTTCGCCACCGACGGTGCCACCTTCCGCACCTCACAGCAGATCTTCGAGGGTCTGATCGAGTTCAAGGCAGGCACCGCCGATGCCGAGCCCGCGCTGGCGACCAAGTGGGACCACAGCGAGGACGGCCTCACCTGGAACTTCGAGCTCCGCGAGGGCGTGAAGTTCCACGACGGCTCCGAGTTCAACGCCGAGGCCGTCTGCGCCAACTTCGACCGCTGGTACAACCAGAAGGGCGCGGGCCAGAGCCCGGCCGTGTCCGGCTACTGGCAGGACAACTTCGGTGGCTTCTCCGACGGTGCGACCCCGTCGCTGTTCAAGTCGTGCGTCGCGGAGGGCAACAAGGCCGTCGTGACGCTGACCCGCTCCACCTCGAAGTTCCCGGACATCCTGGGCCTGCCGTCGTTCGCGATGCAGAGCCCGACGGCGCTCGAGCAGTACAAGGCCGACGACGTCCAGGCGCAGGGTGACTCGTTCGTGTACCCCGAGTACGCGACCGACCACCCGACCGGCACCGGCGCGTTCAAGTTCTCGAAGTACGACGAGGCGAACGGCACCGTCGAGCTGGTCCGCAACGAGGACTACTGGGGCGAGAAGGCCAAGCTGGACAAGCTGATCCTGCGCGCCATCCCGGACGAGACCGCCCGCAAGCAGGCGCTGCAGTCCGGTGACGTCGACGGCTACGACCTCCCGTCGCCCGCCGACTGGCAGGGCCTCAAGGACGACGGCTACAACGTCATGATCCGCCCGGCGTTCAACGTCTTCTACCTGGGCATCGGCCAGAAGAACGTGCCCGCGCTGCGCGACCTGAAGGTCCGCCAGGCGATCGCCCACGCGATCGACCGCGAGGGCCTGGTCAAGCAGCAGCTGCCCGAGGGTTCCGAGGTCGCGGAGAACTTCTACCCGAAGACGGTCGACGGCTGGACCGACGACGTCGAGAAGTACGACTACGACCCGGAGAAGGCCAAGCAGCTGCTCGCCGACGCGGGCCAGTCGAACCTGACGGTCAACATCTACTGGCCGACCGAGGTCACCCGTCCGTACATGCCGAACCCGCAGGACATGTTCGGCTTCATCCGGGGCAACCTGGAGGCCGTCGGCATCAAGCTGAACGTGGTCAGCAAGCCGTGGAACGGTGGCTACCTGGAGGACGTGGACTCCGGCAAGGCCGACCTGTTCCTGCTCGGCTGGAACGGTGACTACAACACGGCGGACAACTTCATCGGCAACTTCTTCTCCGACCCGAACAACCGCTTCGGCACCGGCAACTCGCCGTGGGGCGCGACGTTGTCCCAGGAGATCCAGGCCGCCGACTCGGAGCCCGACGAGGAGAAGCGCAACGGCATGTACGAGGAGCTGAACAAGAAGCTGAAGGCGGAGTACCTGCCTGCCATCCCGATCTCGCACGGTCCGCCTGCGATCGTCGTCGCCGAGAACGTGAAGGGGCTGGTCGCCAGCCCGCTCACCGACGAGCGCTTCGACTCCGTCAGCCTCGGCTGACGAAGTCCAGCTCCCACCACCACAGGACAAAGTTAGGTGCTTCGCTACACGGTTCGGCGGTTGCTGCAGCTCGTAATCGTCGTCGGGGTGCTGTCGCTGCTGCTGTTCGCGTGGCTCCGCTCGCTCCCAGGAGGGCCGGTCTCGGCCCTCCTGGGCGAGCGGGCGACCGCTGCGAGCCGGGCCCGGCTCACCCAAGAGCTGGGTCTGGACCAGCCGATATTCGTCCAGTACTGGAAGTTCCTCACGCGTGCCGCGTCGGGGGACTTCGGGGTGTCGACGGGCGTGCAGCCCGGTGACACCGCGTCCGAGATCTTCCTCCAGCGGTTCCCCGCGACGCTGGAGCTGTCGTTCCTGGCGATCGTCATCGCGATCGCCGTCGGCATCCCTCTCGGTTACCTCGCCGCCCGCCGCCGAGGTGGCTGGCTCGACAACCTGTCGATCGTCGGCTCGCTCGTCGGCGTCGCGGTGCCGGTCTTCTTCCTCGCGTTCGTGCTCAAGCAGGTGCTGGCCGTCGACCTCGGCTGGTTCCCGACGGCGGGACGCCAGGAGGGCGGCCTCGACGCCACGCGCGTAACCGGGTTCTTCGTCCTCGACGGGGTCCTGACGCAGGAGTGGGACGCGGCGTGGGACGCGATCAGACATCTGATCCTGCCCGCGATCGCGTTGTCGAGCATCCCGTTCTCGGTGATCTTCCGGATCACCCGCGCGGCGGTGCTCGACGTCCTCGACGAGGACTTCATCCGCACCGCGGAGTCCAAGGGCCTCACCACCCCGGTCATCCGCCGCCGCCACGTGCTGCGCAACGCGATGCTGCCGGTGGTCACCACCATCGGCCTGCAGACCGGTGCGTTGCTCGCCGGCGCGGTGCTGACCGAGAAGGTGTTCGCGTTCCCCGGTATCGGGCAGGCGCTGGCGCTCGGGTTCGAACGCCGTGACTATCCGGTGCTGTTGTTGCTGATCCTCTGTGCCGCCGGGGTGTTCGTGCTGATCAACATGCTGGTCGACCTGTCCTACGCGTTGATCGATCCGCGCATCCGCACGGCAGGTGGTGCCCGGTGATGAGCACGAAGTCCAAGATCGACGCGCTCGCGGCGACCGCGGGCAAGATCGGCGACGACCCCGGCGTGAGCGTGGCCGCCGCCGCGTGGCGCAGGCTGCGCCGCAACCCGGTGTTCCTCACCGGCGCGGTGATCATCACCGCGTTCATCGTGCTGGCGATCCTGGCGCCGTTCATCGCGCCGCACGACCCGACCGACCCGATGCTGGGCGACCAGGTCGTCAAGGCCCGCAACCAGATCCCGGAGTCGCAGGAGGGGCACCCCCTCGGGGGTGACCAGGTGGGCCGCGACCTGCTGTCCCGGCTTCTGGTCGGCTCACAGCAGACGTTGCTGGTCGGCGTGCTGGCCACGCTGATCGGGCTCACGGGCGGGCTGATCCTCGGCACACTGGCCGGTGCGCTCGGCGGCTGGGTCGACAGCCTGGTCATGCGCGCGGTCGACGTCATGCTGTCGATCCCGGGCCTGCTGCTGGCGGTGTCGATCGGTGCGCTGTTCGCGCAACCGAACATCTACACGCTGATCGTCGCCGTCGCGACGGTGCAGATACCGATCTTCGCGCGCCTGTTGCGGGGCTCCATGCTCGCGCAACGGCACAGCGACCACGTGCTGGCCGCGCGTGCGCTCGGCGTGAAACAGCGGGCCATCGTGTTCCGGCACATGCTGCCGAACTCGCTCGGCCCGGTGATCGTCCAGTCCACGCTGGTCCTCGCGATCTCCATCATCGAGGCGGCGGGCCTGTCGTTCCTCGGTCTCGGCAACCCCGACGACCGGATCCCGGAGTGGGGGCAGATGCTCGGCCGGGCGCAGAACGTGATCGACAGCCACCCGCAGCTCGCCTTCTGGCCTGCCGGTTGCATCATCGTGGTGGCGCTCGGCTTCACGCTCATGGGTGAGTCGCTGCGCGAGGCCCTCGACCCGAAGAGCAGGCGCTAGTGAGCGGAGCTTGCGGAGCGAACCATCAGCACCGCGGTTCCTCGGAGCCTGCGAGGAGGAACCGATAGTGGCTCTACTCGAAGTACGCGACCTGCGGGTCGTCTTCCAGCGCAAGGGCGAGGTGCCGTTCACCGCGGTCGACGGCGTCGACTTCGACGTCGAGCCGGGGCAGACGGTCGGCCTGGTCGGCGAGTCCGGCTGTGGCAAGTCCGTGACCGCGATGTCGATCATGGGTCTGCTGCCCAAGCGCGGCAACAAGGTCACCGGCTCGGCGAAGTTCGAGGACACCGAGCTGCTCACGCTGTCCGACCGGCAGATGCGGGACCGGCGCGGCCGCGACCTGGCCATGGTGTTCCAGGACCCGCTGTCGTCGCTGAACCCGGTCATCCCGATCGGCCTGCAGGTCACCGAGGTGCTCGAGCGGCACCGCGACATGTCCCGCCGCAAGGCCATGGTCGAGGCGGCGGACCTGCTCGACAGGGTCGGCATCCCGGACCCGAGGCGGCGGCTCGACGAGTACCCGCACCAGCTGTCCGGCGGCATGCGGCAGCGCGCGCTCATCGCGATCGCGCTGGCGTGCCAGCCCCGGCTGCTGATCGCGGACGAGCCGACCACCGCGCTGGACGTGACCATCCAGGCGCAGATCCTGGCGCTGCTCGCGGAGCTGGTGCGCGACTCCGGCACCGCACTGATCATGATCACGCACGACCTGGGCGTGGTCGCGGGCCTGTGCGACGAGGTCAACGTGCTGTACGGCGGCCGCGTGGTCGAGCGCGGCGGGCGGCACGACCTGTTCCAGGTGCCCCGGCACCCGTACACCTACGGCCTGCTGCAGTCGATCCCCAGGCTGGACGCGCCGAAGGGCGAGCGCCTGTCGCCGATCCGAGGGTCGGTGCAGGACAACATCCCGTGGACGTCGGGCTGCGCGTTCGCGCCCCGGTGCCCGAACGCGACCGACACGTGCGTCGAGGTGACGCCCGAGATGGTGCCCGACGGTGCTGGTTCCGTGCGGGGCGAGCGGTTGCTGCGCTGCCACAACCCGGTTGCCCAGGAGGTGCCCGCGTGACCGCGCCAGCCACAGAGCCGGCCGCACCGGCCGCACACCCCCTCATCGAGGCCGACGACATCAAGGTGCACTTCCCGATCAAGCGCGGGATCGTGCTGGACCGGACCGTCGGCCACGTGTACGCGGTCGACGGTGTCGACCTGGTGGTCAACCGGGGTGAGACGTACGGCCTGGTCGGCGAGTCCGGCTGCGGCAAGTCCACGCTCGGCCGCGCGATGCTGAAGCTCACCGAGCCGACCAGCGGCAGGGTCCTGTTCGACGGGGTCGACCTGTCGGCCATGAAGGGCGAGAAGCTGCGCACCATGCGGCGGCGCATGCAGATGGTCTTCCAGGACCCGATGTCGTCGCTGGACCCGCGCCAGTCGGTGGAGTCGCTGCTGGTCGAGGGCATGCGCGCGCACAACCTCGACAAGGGCAAGGAGTCGACCGGCAAGCGTTTGCGGGAGCTGCTGTCGGCGGTCGGCCTGCCGAGCACCGCGCTGCGCAAGTACCCGCACGAGTTCTCCGGCGGCCAGCGCCAGCGCATCGGCATCGCCCGCGCGCTGACGGTCGAGCCGGACCTGATCGTCGCGGACGAGCCGGTGTCGGCGCTGGACGTGTCCGTGCAGGCGCAGGTGATCAACCTGCTGGAGGACCTGCAGGACGAGTTCGGCCTCACCTACCTGGTGATCGCCCACGACCTGGCGGTCGTCCGGCACATCTCCGACCGCGTCGGCGTGATGTACCTGGGCGGCCTGGTCGAGGAGGCGACGTCCGACGACCTGTACGCCGAGCCGCTGCACCCGTACACGCGGGCGCTGCTGTCGGCCGTGCCGGTGCCGGACCCGGTGGTCGAGGACCGCCGCGAGCGCATCCTCCTGGCCGGCGACCTGCCCTCGCCCGCGCGCCCGCCGACAGGCTGCCGGTTCCACACGCGCTGCCCCTGGAAGCAGGCGGAGAAGTGCGACACCGAGCGGCCTGCGCTGCGCGAGATCACGCCGGGCCACCGCGTGGCGTGCCACTGGGCCGAGGACATCCGCGACGGCAAGATCCGGGCACACGAGGTGAAGCCCGAGCTGGTCGAGATGGAATGGGACGCCCCGGACGACGCCTCGCTGGCCGGCCCCGCGTCCGTCACGGAGACGCTCGGCCCCTGACCGCGACGATGTGCCTGGCACCCGGCCGGTGGAGCCACCCACCGGCCGGGGCCCGGCGCAGGAACCCGCCGCGGGCGAAGCGGCCGGTCACAGGGCGGCCGTCACCAGGCCGACGCCTGAGCCGGTGAGCGTGGCGAGGCCGGCAGGCCGGCCGGTGGCGACCAGCAGCAGGTCGCCGACCGGGCCGCGCAGCTCGCGGGGGCCGTCACCCGCGGACCAGTCGCAGTCGGTGGCGACCAGGCGCACGCCTGTGAACCGTTTGCGGGCGCCGTAGAACCTGCTGGTCCGGACGTGTTCCAGTGCGGCGGTAGTCTGTTCGACCGGCATCGGGCGGGCGACGCCGAGCGGCCGGGCCACGTCCTGGCCGTGCACGATCGCGTCGACCAGCGGGTCCAGCGGCGCGGCGCCGGGAGTGCGGCGGGCCGAGCCCGCGGTCTCCCTCAGCTGCGCGATCAGCTCCTGCCTGCTGAAACGGGCCACGCGGTCGCGCGCGAAGTTGTCCACCATGCGGTCGAAGTCGCCCATGGCCTTCAGCATGCCCGTGAACATCACGAACCCGGTGGTGCGTGTCGACATGGTCATGTGGGCGGCGACGTGCAGCACGGTCCAGCCGTCGCACAGGGAGGGCGCCTGCCACTCGTGGTCGGTGAGGCTGTCGAAGAGGTCGGCCAGGCTGAGGCGTTCGTCGCGGGTCCAGTCGAGGATCATGCCTCCACTACGAACGGGAGTCGCCGGGATGGACATCCGGTCCGGACCAGTCCTGGCGGCATGGTGGTGCCCCGTACCCCGCGGCACTTGCGGCGCTCGACTGGATCTCCAGCGCGAACCGGAACGATCACGCGCGGGGGCGGGTCTCGTAAGGGGTTGCCGGGCCCGCCCCCAAGCGCGTCAGCGCGAGAAGCGGTTGACCGCCGAGACGACCGCACGCAGCGACGCCGTCACGATCGAGCTGTGGACGCCGACGCCCCAGAGCGTGCGCTCGCCGATCGAGCACTCCACGTACGCCGCCGCGCGGGCGTCGTCACCCGCCGTGAGCGCGTGCTCGGTGTAGTCCAGGACCCGCACGTCGAAGCCGACCGAGGCCAGCGCGTCGACGAACGCGGCGATCGGGCCGTTGCCGGCACCGGTGATCTCGTGCCGGTCGCCCTCGACCTCGACGACCGCGCTGATCTCGTCGTGGCCGCGGCCGTCCGAGGGGTCGGAGCCGGAGATGCGGTGCTCACGCAGCACCAGTGGCGCCCCGTGCTCCAGGTACTCCGAGGAGAACGTCGACCACATGAGCGCGGGCGACACCTCGCCGCCCTCCGTGTCCGTGTACCGCTGCACGACCTGCGAGAACTCGATCTGCAGGCGGCGCGGCAGCTCGAGCTGGTGCTCGGTCTTCATCACGTACGCGACGCCGCCCTTGCCGGACTGCGAGTTCACGCGGATCACGGCCTCGTACGTGCGGCCGACGTCCTTCGGGTCGATCGGCAGGTACGGGACCTCCCACGGGTGGTCCTCGACCGGGTGACCCGCCCGATCCGCCGCGTCCTGCAACGCGTCCAGGCCCTTGTTGATCGCGTCCTGGTGCGAGCCGGAGAACGCCGTGAACACCAGGTCGCCGCCCCACGGGTGGCGCTCGCCGACCGGCAGCTGGTTGCAGTACTCGACCGTGCGGCGGATCTCGTCGATGTCGGAGAAGTCGATCTGCGGGTCGATGCCCTGGCTGAACAGGTTCATGCCCAGCGTCACCAGGCACACGTTGCCGGTGCGCTCGCCGTTGCCGAACAGGCAGCCCTCGATGCGGTCCGCGCCGGCCTGGTAGCCCAGCTCGGCGGCGGCCACCCCGGTGCCGCGGTCGTTGTGCGGGTGCAGCGACAGCACCACGGAGTCACGACGTTCCAGGTTGCGGTTCATCCACTCGATGGAGTCGGCGTACACGTTCGGTGTCGCCATCTCGACGGTGGCGGGCAGGTTGATGATCACCGGGCGGTCGGGCGTCGGCCGCCAGATCTCGGTGACCGCGTTGCACACCTCGGCCGCGTAGGACAGTTCGGTGCCGGTGTAGGACTCGGGGGAGTACTCGAACCGGAAGTCGGTGTCGGAGTACTTGCCCGCCAGCTCCTGGACCATCTCGGCGGCGGAGGTGGCGATCTTCTTGATGCCCTCGCGCTCCTCGCGGAACACCACGCGCCGCTGGAGGATCGAGGTCGAGTTGTAGATGTGGACGATCGCCTTGCGCGCGCCCTGCAGCGCCTCGAAGGTGCGCTCGATCAGCTCGGGGCGGCACTGCGACAGCACCTGGATGGACACGTCGTCCGGGACCGCGCCGTCGTTGATGATCTCGCGCACGAAGTCGAAGTCGGTCTGCGAGGCGGCGGGGAAGCCGACCTCGATCTCCTTGTAGCCCATGCGCACGAGCAGGTCGAACATGCGCCGCTTGCGCGCGGGCGACATGGGGTCGATCAGGGCCTGGTTGCCGTCGCGCAGGTCGACCGCGCACCACTGGGGCGCCTTGGTGATCACCTTGTCCGGCCAGGTGCGGTCGGGCACCGAGATCGGCTCGATGAGCTGGGCGAAGGGCTGGTAGCGGTGGACCGGCATCGACGTGCCCCGCTGGGTGTTCCACGTGGGCTGGTTGTCGGGCGCGGGCCTGCTCGGCATCCGGATGTTGCTGGTGGCGGCGCGCTGTACGTCGGGAATGCTCATGATGTCGGAAAGCTCCTGCTTGCGGGTCTACGGACGAACGACCGGCAAGGCTTCGCCCCGCGGCGGGGAGCCGGTCTGGTCAGGCCCCGTCGCGGCAACGAAGGAGGAGAGCACGTGCCACGGCCGACAGCCTAGCCAGGGATCGCTGCGAACACGAAGCGGCCCTCTCACATCGTGGGCCGAACGGACTACCCGGATTGCTCCGGTGAAAGAGTTTCGTCACACGCATGCTGGGCATCCACCCTGCATGACAACTCGTAGATGGAGCCGCACGGGAAGTGGGACCGCTGCGCGTGTCGTCCAGCTCATCGGGGCGGTCTTCGCGCTCATCGAGGTCGTCTACATCCTGCTGAACCTGTTCGGCGCGAACGCGGGCAACGCCTTCTTCCGTTTCATCCAGTCGATGGCAGAACCGCTGGCGCTGTTCTTCCCCGGTTTGTTCACCTTCGCCAACAAGTCGCTCGAGACAATCGTGAACTACGGTCTCGCCGCCGTGTTCTGGCTGCTCGTCGCCGGCTTGATCGCGCGAGTCGTATCCTGATGACGAACGTGCCAGACTCCCACCATGGCCACCGTGACCCGGTCGAACGTGGTGGGAGTCCTGGCAGGCGCCGTCCGCTGGGCCGGACTGGCATTCGCCGTCGTACTGGTGGTGCACGTTCTCCTCACGGTGGGCAACGCCAATCCGGCGAACGGCATCACGCGGTTCTTCTCGTCCGTCGCGGAACCGCTCGCGCTGGCGTTCAAGGACCTCTTCACCCCGGAGAACACGCAGCTGCGGGTGCTCGTGAACTACGGGCTCGCGGCGCTGTTCTGGCTGATCGTGTCCTCGGTTTTGTCACGCCTGATCCGACGCCTGGCGTGAGTCGCGCAACTGTCCTGGGTGCCAGTCGGGGGTTCCCAGTCCTGCTGCCGGCCGTCCGGGCGTGGTGAGCGTTCGCCGGTGGCGCCCTCTGGTGGGGGGCGCCACCGGGTCTTGCGCACACTTTATAGAACGTGTTCTAGTTGATCCGTGGACACGATTCCGGCTGTCGTCGCCGCGGCGGCTCACCGGTTCGGCGACGCGGAGGCCCTGGTCGACGGGCCCGTGCGGATGTCTTGGCGTGAGCTGGGGGCCCAGGTCCGCGCTGCCGCCGGACTGTTCGCCGAGAACGGGGTCCAGCCCGGCGACCGGGTCGCCGTCTGCGCCCCCAACACCCACCACTGGGTGCTCGCGGCTCTCGGCGCGCTCACCGCGGGCGCCACCCTGGTCCCGGTCAACACCCGCTTCACCGCAGCCGAGACGGCCGACATTCTCGACCGCACCCGCGCGAAGTCCCTGGTCGTGGTCGGTGAGTTCCTCGGGAGGGACCGGCTCCGCGAACTCCGCGACGACGGCCACCGGATCCCCGGCCACGTCATGACCATCGACCCCGGCACGCCGTGGCAGCCGCTCGACCACGCGGCACCCGACGTCGGGACCGGCCCGGACGACGTCAGCGACATCCTCTTCACCTCCGGCACCACCGGCCGCAGCAAGGGCGCGATGAGCGCACACCGCCAGGCGCTGGGCGTCGCCAGGGCATGGGCCGGACTCGGCGGTGTCACGCAGGACGACCGCTACCTCGTGATCAACCCGTTCTTCCACAGCTTCGGCTACAAGGCGGGCATCCTCGTCTGCCTCCTCACCGGCGCCACGATCGTCCCGCAGCTGACCTTCGACGTGAAACAGGCCGCCGAGCTGGTCCGGCGCGAGCGGATCACGGTGATGCCCGGCCCGCCGACGATCTTCCAGTCCATGCTCGACCTGCCCGGCGCCGACCTGAGGACGCTGCGCCTCGCCGTCACCGGCGCCGCGGTCGTGCCGGTGACGCTCGTCGAACGCATGCAACGCGAGTTCGGCACCGTCCTCACCGCCTACGGGCTCACCGAGGCGGTCGTCGCCACGATGTGCGGCCCCGACGACGACGCCGAGACCGTCGCGACCACGTGCGGCCGGCCCACCGCCGGGTTCGAGCTGCGCATCGGTGACCAGGGCGAGATCCTCCTGCGCGGCCCGAACGTCATGCTCGGCTACCTCGACGACCCACACGCGA
The DNA here is from genome assembly GCF_014203735.1 of Actinophytocola algeriensis. Taxonomy (GTDB): domain Bacteria; phylum Actinomycetota; class Actinomycetes; order Mycobacteriales; family Pseudonocardiaceae; genus Actinophytocola; species Actinophytocola algeriensis. The sequence goes on from NZ_JACHJQ010000003.1 coordinate 863,921, forward strand.
CAGCGCAGGCCGTGGACGCCGACGGCTGGCTGCACACCGGTGACGTGGGTACCGTCGGCGACCGCGGCCACCTCACGATCACCGACCGCCTCAAGGACATGTACATCAGCGGCGGCTTCAACGTGTACCCCGCGGAGGTCGAGCAGGTGCTCGCCAGGCTGCCCGGCGTCACGGAGTCCGCGGTGGTTGGCGTGCCGGACGAGCGGCTCGGCGAGGTGGGCAAGGCGTTCGTCGTCGCGAATGGACTGTCCACTGAGGACGTGATCGCGCACTGCAGGCGCCTGCTCGCCAACTACAAGGTGCCGAGGCAGGTCGAGTTCACCGAAGCGCTGCCGCGCAACGCGTCCGGCAAGGTGCTCAAGCGGGTGCTCAGAGACGCCGGAGCGTGAACAGGTTGTCCGCCGGGTCGACGGTCGCGTACAGCAGCCCGCCGACGCGGTACTCCGGGTCGGGCCTGCCGCGGTAGGTCGCCGCGAACGGGGGCACGTCGTCACCGCTGATCCGCAGGCGCAGCACGACGACGGTGCCGGTGTCGTCGCCGGGGTCGACGTGCTCCACGTCGGTGATCTCCGCGACCGCGGGGCGGCCGGCCCGCCGCAGCCGCGCGGTGTGCTCGCGGTGCTCCGCCGCGTCGAACCAGAGCACGAACCCGAGCGGGACGATGGTCACCAGCAGCAGCACCTCGACGAGCACTGTCGCCCACCACGGCATGCCCTCGGCGAAGGCCATGGCCAGCGGGATCGCGGACGAGAGCCAGAGCAGCACGGCGCAGGAGCGGAGCATCCCCCGCGACCAGGGGCCACCGATCGACGCCTGCTTGGCGCTGAGGGTCTCGTCCCCGGTCACGGCGTGATCGTAGTCAGGCGGTGATGCCGTCCAGAATCATCTTCAGGTATTGCTCGGCCAGTTCCTCGGGGGAGAGCCTGCCGTCCTGGCGGAACCAGCGCACCGCCACCCACACCGAGTCGCGCAGGAAGCGGTACGTGATCGCCGGGTCGAGGTCCGCGCGGAAGGCGCCAGCCTCGATGCCGTCGCGCAGCACGGTGGTCCAGATGCGGCGGACCTCGTCGTCGGCCTTGGTGAGGTAGCCGAAGCGGGGGAGCGAGCGCAGGTAGGTGCGTTCGTTCTGCAGCACGGTGATCGCCGCGCGGTGCTCGCCCAGCGAGCGGAAGGCCTCGGTGACCAGGCCGCGCAGCGCGGTGACCGGCTCGGCGCCCGCGATCTCCCGGTACGTGGTGAGCAGCTCGTCGAGGTAGCTCGACAGCAGCTCGTCGAGGATCGTCTCCTTGGAGTCGAAGTGGTGGTACAGGCTGCCGGACAGCACGCCGGCGGCGTCGCCGATGTGCCGGACCGTCGTGGCCCGGTAGCCGCGTTCCGCGAACAGCTCCGCCGCGATGCGCACCAGGTCGGCACGCCGTGCCGAGGGCTTGCCGCGCGTTTCCGTCATGTTCTCCACTCCCGCACCCAAGCGCTAGCTTGGTAGCCTAGCACCGTGGCAGACGCGTACATCGTCGACGCGGTCCGCACGCCGGTAGGCCGGCGCGGCGGCGGACTCGCGGGTGTCCATCCGGCTGACCTCGGCGCGCACGTGCTGCGTGCGCTGTTCGACAGAACCCCGCTCGACCCCGCTGTGGTCGACGACGTGGTCTTCGGCTGCGTCGACACGATCGGTCCACAGGCCGGGGACGTGGCACGGACGTGCTGGCTCGCGGCCGGGCTGCCCGAGGAGGTGCCGGGCGTGACCGTGGACCGGCAGTGCGGGTCGTCGCAGCAGGCCGTGCACTTCGCCGCGCAGGCGGTGCTGAGCGGGACCGCGGACGTCGTCGTCGCCGGTGGCGTGCAGAACATGAGCGCCATCCCGATCTCGGCGGCCATGTACGCGGGCCGCGACCACGGCTTCCCCGACCCGTTCTCCACGTCGAAGGGCTGGCTCGCCCGCTACGGCGACCAGGAGATCTCCCAGTTCCGCGGCGCCGAGATGATCGCCGCGAAGTGGGACATCTCGCGCGGCGACATGGAGGAGTTCGCGCTGCGCAGCCACACCCGCGCGGTGGCGGCCATCGACGGCGGCTGGTTCGACGGCGAGCTCGCGGCCCTGGAGGGCGTCGTCGCCGACGAGTGCCCGCGCCGTGACACGTCACCGTCGAAGATGGCGGGCTTGACGACGCTGCTGCCGGACGGCCGCCTGACCGCCGCGCTGGCCAGCCAGATCTCCGACGGCGCCGCCGCGCTGCTGGTCGTGTCCGAACGGGCCCTCGCCGAGCACGGGCTCACGCCGAGGGCCCGTGTGCACCACCTGTCGGCCCGCGGCGGCGACCCGGTCGTGATGCTCGACGCGCCGATCGCCGCCACCGGCCACGCGCTGCGCCGCGCCGGGCTGTCCATCGACGACATCGACCTCGTGGAGATCAACGAGGCGTTCGCGAGCGTGGTCCTGGCCTGGCTCAAGGAGACCGGCGCCGATCCGGACCGCGTGAACCCCGCGGGTGGGGCGATCGCACTCGGCCACCCGCTCGGCGCGACCGGCGCGCGGCTGATGACCACACTGCTCGCCGGGCTGGAGCGCACCGGCGGCCGGTACGGGCTGCAGACCATGTGCGAGGGCGGCGGGCAGGCCAACGTGACGATCCTGGAGCGCCTGTGACGACCGTGCTGGTGACCGGCGGCGCACGCGGCGTCGGGCTGGGGATCGTGCGCGGGTTCCTCGACGCGGGCTACGACGTGGTGACGTGCAGCAGGCACGAGCCGACGAACGACATGGGCGAGGCGGAGTTCATCAAGGCGGACGTGCGCGATCTGTCGCAAGTGGACGGTCTGGTGTCCGCCGTGCTCAGCCGGTACGGGACGCTCGACGTCGTGGTCAACAACGCCGGTGGCGCGCCGCCGGTCGACGCCGCCACCGCGTCCCCGCGCCTGCACGCGAAGATCATCGAGCTGAACCTGGTCGCGCCGCTGCACGTGTCGCAGCGCGCGAACACCGTGATGCAGCAACAGGAAACGGGTGGCGTGATCGTGATGATCGGCAGCGTGAGCGGCACCCGGCCGTCACCTGGCACGGCCGCGTACGGCGCGGCGAAGGCGGGCCTGGCGAACCTCGCGACGTCGCTCGCGGTCGAGTGGGCGCCGAAGGTGCGGGTCAACACGGTGGTGGTGGGGCCGGTCGACACCGAGCAGTCACACCTGCACTACGGCGACGCGGCCGGAGTCTCCTCGGTCGGCTCGACGATCCCGCTGGGGCGCATGGCGGTGCCCGCGGACGTGGCGCAGGCGTGCCTGTGGCTGGCGTCGCCGGGCGCCGCGTACGTCAGCGGCAGCACGATCACCGTGCACGGCGGCGGCGAGCGGCCCGCGTTCCTGGCGGCCTCGAACGCCGTGGAGCCATCGTGATCTGCGCGGGGCGGGTCGTGGCGATCACCGGTGCCGCGCGCGGGATCGGCGCTGCGCACGCGGAGGAGTTCCGGCGCCAGGGCGCGCACGTGGTGGTGAACGACGTCGACGGCGGCGACCACCACGCCGACGTGTCCACGTGGGACGGTGCGAAGTCGTTGGTTGACCTGGCGGTCTCGCGTCACGGGCGGCTCGACGTGCTGGTCAACAACGCGGGGATCGTGCGGGACCGCATGCTGGTGTCGACCAGTGAGCAGGAGTGGGACGACGTGGTGCGCGTGCACCTCAAGGCCCATTTCCTCACGATGCGGCACGCGGCGGAGCACTGGCGCTCGCGGTCGAAGGCAGGTGAGGAGGTCTCCGCGCGGGTGATCAACACCAGTTCGGGCGCGGGCCTGTTCGGCAGCGTCGGCCAGGCGAACTACTCGGCGGCGAAGGCGGGCATCCTTGGGCTGACGCTGGTCGCGGCGGCGGAGCTGGCGCGGTACGGCGTGACGGTGAACGCGATCGCCCCGTCCGCGCGGACGCGGATGACGGAGGAGCTGTTCCCCGACCTGCCGGGGCCGGAGGACGTCGCGCCGCTGGTGGTGTGGCTGGGTTCGACGGAGTCGGTGGGGGTGACGGGCCGGGTGTTCGAGGTGGAGGCCGGGAAGATCACCGTGGTGTCCGGGCACCAGCGGGTGACCACAGTGGACAGAGGCAGCCGGTGGCCGGTCGACGAGGTCGGCGCCGCGGTGGCGGCGCTGATCGCGAAGACGCCGCCGGAGGTGCCGGTCTACGGTGCCTGAGTGCTGAGCCCGCCGAGCGGTTTCACGTCGTCTGACCTGGTGGCGGCGCTGGCGGCATGGGGTGTCGACGGCCCGGTCCAGTACCAGCCGGTGGGGTTCGGCAGCCACCACTGGACGGCCGGGGACCATTTCGTGACGGTCGACGAGGACCCCGACTTCCGGCAGCTCGAGGCGTCACTGCGGTCGGCGGCGGACGTCCCGGTGGCGGTGGCGCCACTGTTCACGCGTGATGGGGAACCGCTGGTGCGGGCGGGCCGGTTCGCGGTGACGGTGTACCCGTTCGTGGCGGGCGAGTCGTTCGAGTGGGGTGAGTTCCGGGACGCCGCCCATCTGCGGGCCGCGCTGGACCTGGTGCTGGCGGTGCACCGCACCCCCGCACGGCACGCGTTGACCGACGACTGCACCGTGGCGCTGCCGCCGATCCCGATGGACGAGGGCCCGTACTCGCGACCGGCCGCGGCTCTGCTGACCTCGCACGCGTCGGCGATCGCGTGGGCACACACCCGATTATGGGAGCTGGCCGCGCGGGTCGACCGGTCCCGGATGGTCCTCACCCACGGAGAACCGCACCCTGGCAACACGATGCTGACCGCGGACGGCTGGCGCCTGATCGACTGGGACACCGCGAAGATCGCCCCACCGGAACGCGACCTGTGGCACCTGGCGACCCCGGAAACCCTTGCGGCGTATGAGGAAGCGACCGGCGTGCGGCCGGAGCCGGACCTGCTGGCGATGTACCGCCTGCACTGGGACCTGACCGACCTGACCGAGTTCGCGGCGGGCTTCGCCCGCCCGCACGACGGCTCGGCGGACGACGACGAGAGCTGGCGACTGCTGCAGGACCTGCTGGCAGGCCTGGCCCCCGGCCCCCGGTGACCAGCCTCTCACGGGCCACCGACATTTTCGGGGTTACGCGGTGGCGGCCTGTGGACAACTCGCCGGATTGTCGGTGGTGGCTAGTGCTGTGTCCACTTAGGTTGGCCGGGTGGGTTCGAGGACAAACCAGACCAGAAGACCAACCGAACCCGGCCAACGAATGTGGACACAGCACGAGGCTGATTTCGGGAAGCCGACAGGTGCCGCGGCCCGAGCCGCGATGGTCACCACGGCGTGGTGACCAGGCCACCGTCGATGATCAGGTCCTGGCCCGTGATGTAGGACGCTTCCGGTGACGCCAGGAAAGCCACCGCTCCGGCGACGTCCTCCGCGGTGCCGAAGCGGTCCAGCGGGATCGCGGACCGGACCCCCGGCTGGGCCGCCACCTCGACGTTCGCGTGGAACATCGGGGTCGCGATGTAGCCGGGCGACACCGAGTTCACCCGGACCGGCGCCAGTTCGGCCGCCAGCGTGTGGGTCAGGTTGTGCACCGCAGCCTTGGTCGCCGAGTACAGGGAGCCGCCCGCCAGGCCGCGGTGCAGCGTCCACGACGCGTTGATCACCACCGCGGCGTTCTCGGCCAGCAGCGGGGCCAGCTTCTGCAGCGTGAAGTACACGCCCTTCACGTTGATCCCCATGACCCGGTCGTACTCGGCCTCCGTGACCTCGGCGAACGGGCCGAAGGTCGCCACGCCCGCGTTCGCGAACACCACGTCCAGCCGTCCGAACCGCTCCCGGACCACCGCCGCGAGCGTGTCCAGATCGGCCAGGTTCGCCACATCGCCGGGCACCGCGACGAACTCCGACGACTCCAACCGGGACTTGTCGCGGCCCGTGACGATCACCTGTGCGCCCTCGGCCCGCAACCGCTGTGCCGTGGCCATTCCGATTCCGCTCGTGCCACCCGTGACCAGCGCGGTCCTGCCGTCGAAACGTGTCATGGGTCCAGCGTGGACACCCGCACGCGCCCCTGACAGGGCGCAGTCATCGTGGGTCTGCCACCACCAGGTTGTACAGCTCCACGTACCAGCCCGGGTGGTCGGTCACCGCCAGCGTGGTCAGGTCGAAGTGCAGCTCACCCTCTGCCGACCGCACCGACTTCACCATCTGCTCCGACGCGGCCACGTCGTGCCGCGCCCACAGCGCCGCGAACTCCGGGCTCGCCGCCGCGAGCTCCGCCACCACCCCGTCCGTGTGCACCGCGTCGGCCCGGTACGCCGCGACCACGCCCGGCGCCACCGCCGCCCAGTTGACGTGCAGGTCGCGGTACCGCTCGTTGGTGAAGAACGCGACCAGGCAGTTGCGGTCGCCGTCGAGCCCGAACACCGACCGCGCCCGCTCGTTGACCGCCAGCAGGTTCCACTGCCGGTCCCGCAGCAGCGCCGGGTGCGGCCACGCGTCGAGCAGCCGCCGCAGCTCCGGCGTGACAGCCGCGTCCGAGCGCGAAGCACGCGGCGGGTTGAGCCCGGCCAGCAGGTACAGGTGCGCCCGCTCCGGCTCGGTCAGCCGCAGCACGCGGGCGATCGCGTCGAGCACCTCCGCCGACACGTTGATGTCCCGGCCCTGCTCCAGCCACGTGTACCAGGACACCCCCACCCCGGCGAGCACCGCGACCTCCTCACGCCGCAGCCCCGGCGTGCGGCGCGTGCCGGCCGACGGCATGCCCACGTCGGCGGGCGTCAGCCGCGCGCGCCGTGAGCGAAGGAACTCGCGGAGCTCGTCGCGGGCCACTAGAACACCGGGTTTCCCCACTCACCCGTGAACGCGATCTCGTCCAGGGCCAGCCGCCGCCGCGGCGCGAGTTCTTTCGCGCGCCGCTCCTCGTCCAGCAGCGCGGGGTCGCCGAGCGTGCCCAGCGCGATCACCGTCTGCGGCTCGACGTCGGCGGGCAGCGAGAACACGAGCTTCGCGCCCTCCCGGTTGAACCCGCCCATCTGGTGCGCGACCAGGCCTTCGGCCACCGCCTGCAGTACCAGGTTCTCGGCCGCGAGCCCGACGCCGTACTCGGGCATCGGGATCGTGCCCTTCTCGTTGACCGTCACCGCGCACACCAGCACCAGCATCGCGGCCGGGTGCGCCCACCCCTGGTTGCGCCTGGACAGCAGGTCGAACAGCCGCGCGTAGGTCTCGTCGCCGCGCCGCCCCACCAGGTACCGCGCGGGCTGGGTGTTCCCGTTCGACGGCGCCCACCGCGCGGCCTCGAGCACCGCACGCAGCTGCTCGTCGGTCACCACCCCGGCCGGGTCCAGCGCGCGGGGGCTCCACCTGGCCGCCAGCAGCGGGTGGATGGGCACGCTCGTCTCGGCGTCCTTGTCAGTCATCGCTGTCGCTCATCAGATGGCGTAACCCCACGACGTCAGTGCGTATGCCCCGAACCAGGAGCTGACCACGGCGAGCGCGCACAACGCCACCACGAACGTCGACACCCGCCGTTTCGCCAGGGCCAGCGCGATCGGGATCAGCAGCGTGAAGGCGGGCACCATCAGGCGCGCCTTCGAGTTCATCAGCCCGTTCGACGTCAGGTCCATCGCCAGCACGGCGGCCGAGTAGGCGATCAGCGGCCACTCGACCTTCCGCACGATCATGATCACCAGCAGGACCAGGGCCACGACGATCAGCCCGACGGTCGTGACCTCCAGCACGGACCGGGCGTCGGCCAGTGCGTCCAGGGAGAACCGCAGCGTCGCGGCACCGCCGTCGAACCCGGTGCCCCACCCGCGCTCCTGCAGCGCGAACCAGCCGTTCCACTCGCCGGTCCGCGTCCCGACCCACACCAGGTACCCGACCAGCCCGAGCGGTGCGATCGCCCCGCCGAGCCACGCCCGCCAGGACCTCGGGTTCCTGATCACCACGAGCAGCGCGGCCAGCGCGACCGCCAGGACCAGCGCCGCGCCGGTCGACCGGACCAGCCCGGCCAGCGTGCAGCACACCCCGGCGAGCAGCCACCGCTTCTCGAGCACCCCGACCAGCGCCCACGCGGCGAGCGCGCAGAACATCGCCTCCGAGTAGGCCATCGACAGCACGACCGACATCGGCGTCGCCGCGAACAGCGCCACCAGGATCAGGCCGGTCCGGCGCGAACCGCCGCGGATGTGCTGCCCGAGCCGCGCGAGTGCGTAGGAACACACGACGCCGGAGACGATCGTCACGGTCAGGGCCGAGGTGACCAGGCCGATCCCGCCCGGCCCGTCGACCGCGGCGAACCACCGCACGACCATCGGGTAGCCGGGGAAGAAGGCCAGCGGCGTCTCGGCGCTGCGCTGCCCGAACGCGTCGACAAGGCCCTCCGGCACTCCGTCGTAGCCGCCGCCCGCGATCGCCAGGAACCACTGCCCGTCCCACGACCGCAGTGCCTCGGACACCGAACCGAAGTTGCGGCTCGCCATCCACGTGAGCACCAGCAGCCCGAGCTCACGGATGCCGAGGAAGATCAGCGCAGGCGCGAGGAGCGCGCCGACTCTCCGGACGGTCCACCCGTGCTCGCGCTGACTGGACTCAACCGGTACGTCGTCCGGAACGGAGGACTCCTCCGCCTCGGCACGCGTCACGTCCGTCGCCGACACCCCGATCCTTCCGCCCACCTCGGCTGGCTCTCGGGTTACAGGGTAGGGCGGCTGTTCCCGCACGTGGCGGGCGCCACACGCAGGACCGAATCGATTCGCATCCTCGGTTAGGCTCGTCTCGACTCTTCGAGCGGAGCTTGCGGAGCGAGCATTGACACAGCGGCCGCTCGGAGCCTGCGAGGAGCGGCCGGAACGGGAGGTAGCCGACAGTGGCGCTCGTGGTCCAGAAGTACGGCGGTTCATCACTCGAGAACGCGGACCGGATCAAACGTGTGGCCGAGCGGATCGTGGCGACGCGCAAGGCGGGCAACGACGTGGTGGTCGTGTGCTCCGCGATGGGAGACACCACCGACGAACTGCTCGACCTCGCGCAGCGGGTGAACCCGGTCCCGCCGGAACGCGAGATGGACATGCTGCTCACCGCGGGGGAGCGCATCTCGAACTCGCTCGTCGCGATGGCCGTCAGCGCGCTCGGCGCGGAGGCCCTGTCGTTCACCGGCTCGCAGGCCGGCGTGGTCACCGACTCGACGCACGGCCGCGCCCGCATCATCGACGTCACGCCCAGCCGCGTGCAGCAGGCGCTCGACGACGGCTTCATCTGCCTCGTCGCCGGCTTCCAGGGCGTCAGCCAGGACACCAAGGACATCACCACGCTCGGCCGGGGCGGCTCGGACACCACCGCCGTCGCGCTGGCCGCCGCGCTGAACGCGGACGTGTGCGAGATCTACACCGACGTGGACGGCGTCTACACCGCGGACCCGAGGATCGTCGCGAACGCGCGCAAGCTCGACCGGGTCCCGTACGAGGAGATGCTGGAGATGGCGGCGTCCGGGGCGAAGGTCCTGATGCTGCGCTGCGTCGAGTACGCCCGCCGCTACGGCGTCCCCATCCACGTCCGCTCGTCGTACACCAACAAGCCGGGCACCATCGTCACCGGCTCAACGGAGGACATTCCCGTGGAACAGGCCATGATCACCGGCGTCGCCCACGACCGCTCGGAGGCGAAGGTCACCGTCGTCGGCGTGCCGGACCAGGCGGGCTTCGCGGCCCGCATCTTCCGGGTGGTCGCCGACGCCGAGATCGACATCGACATGGTGCTGCAGAACGTGTCGAGCACGGTCTCCGGCCGCACCGACATCACGTTCACGCTCTCCAAGGACAACGGCCCGACCGCGGTGGCGGCGCTGGAGAAGATCAAGGAAGAGCTGGGCTTCAAGTCGGTGCTCTACGACGACCACGTCGGCAAGGTGTCGCTGGTCGGCGCGGGCATGCGGTCGCACCCCGGCGTCACGGCCTCGTTCTGCGAGGCGCTCGCGAAGGCGGGGGTGAACATCGAGATCATCAACACCTCGGAGATCCGCATCTCGGTGCTGATCAGGGACACGCAGCTCGACGAGGCCGTGCAGGCCATCCACTCGGCCTTCGGGCTCGGCGGCGACGAGATCGCCCAGGTGTACGCGGGGAGTGGTCGCTGATGGCTACCCCGGGTGCGGGTGTCCCGCAGCAGCCCCGTCTGGCTCTCGTCGGCGCCACCGGCGCGGTCGGTTCGGTGATGATCGACATCATGAACGGGCGGCCGGACTTCCCGTTCGGCGACGTGCGGCTGATCGCGTCGCAGCGGTCGGCAGGCAGGAAGCTCACCGTGCGCGGCGAGGAGAAGACGGTCGTCGCGCTGTCGCCGGAGGCGTTCGACGGCGTCGACATCGCGATGTTCGACGTGCCGGACGAGATCTCCGCCGAGTGGGCCCCGATCGCCGCCGCGCGCGGTGCCGTGGTGGTCGACAACTCGGGTGCGTTCCGCATGGACGACGACGTGCCGCTCGTCGTGCCGGAGTGCAACCTCGACAAGATCCACGAACGGCCGCGCGGGATCATCGCGAACCCGAACTGCACGACGCTGTCGATGATGGCCGCGCTCGGCGCGCTGCACCGGTCGTTCGAGCTGAAGGAACTGGTCGTCGCGTCGTACCAGGCCGTGTCCGGCGCGGGCGTCGCCGGTGTCGAGCGGCTGTACGCCGAGCTGGCCGCGGTGGTCGGCAAGGGCGTCGGCCTGCGTGCGGGGGACGTGCGAGAGGCTCTCGAAGCCGCGGGGCTGCCGCTGGCGGACTCGCCGTTCCCGGCCCCGCTCGCGCTGAACGTGGTCCCGTCGGCCGGGTCCTACAAGGGTGACGGCTGGTACTCCGAGGAGCTGAAGGTCCGCAACGAGTCGCGGAAGATCCTCGGCATCCCGGAGTTGAAGGTGTCGGCGACCTGCGTGCGCGTGCCGGTGGTGACCACGCACTCGCTCGCGGTCCACGCGACGTTCGCGTCCGAGGTGACGGTCGCGGCCGCGCGCGAGGTCTTCGAGGCGCAGCCGTCGATCGTGCTCCAGGACGATCCGGAGAACGGCGTGTTCCCGACCCCGGCCGACGTGGTCGGCGGCGACCCGACGTACGTGGGCCGCATCCGGCAGGCGCTGGACTTCCCGAACACCCTCGACTTCTTCGTGTGCGGCGACAACCTCCGCAAGGGTGCCGCGCTCAACACGTACGAGATCGCGGAGGCGCTCGCTCAGCGCTGAGCGAGCCACTCCCTGGTCTGTTCTTCCGAGTTCGGGTACTGGCGGGTCCACCCCGTCGCGCAAGTCCGCGACGGTGGTGCCCGCCAGTTCCATTTTCCGCGCGGCGTTAATCCGAATGGTTGGTGACCGTCGCCCAAGACGGTGAGGCACACGGGGTTTCCGGTACCTTCAGGCCTTCTGGCTCGGGGACGAGAACACCGTGGAGCGACGAGCATGACCGCAACCCGACCACGGGGCCGGTGGGCGATCCTCGAAGCGCCGCGGGGAGTGCTGCCGCTGTACCTGGGTGTCGGGCTGGCGGCGGTCGTGCTCGTCGCCGCGTTCCCCGGGCACGCGCCGACGGACCAGGACTGGGTGCGTTCCCTTGCGCTGCTTGTGGTTTCGTGTCTGCAGACCGAGTTGTCGCTCGGCACCGAGAAGGCGCGCCGCTACCTCGCCGACCGGCCGCACATCAACATGACGTCGGCGTGGATGTTCGGCGGCGCGGTCGTGCTGCCCGCGGCGATGGCGGTCGCGCTGACCGTGATCACGTACCTGCACCTGTGGCTGCGGGTGTGGTGGCCCATCCAGGGCAGGCCCGCGTACCGCGTCGTGTTCTCCGCGGCCACGGTTCTGCTGGCGGTACTTTCGGTGCAGCCGGTGCTGCGCCTGTTCGGCGCGGACGACGTGCTCCGCGCCGACTGGCAGGGCAGCCGGGTCCTGCTGGCGCTCGTGGTGTCGTTGCTGGTGTACACGACGGTCAACGGGGCACCGGTCGCGGTCGCCGTGAAGCTGCACCACCCGGCCCGGCCGTGGCGGAAGACGTTCGGCACCAAGGCGGAGAACGCGCTCGAGCTGGCGACGCTGAGCCTCGGCGGCGTCACCGCGATCGTCCTCGTGACACAGCCTGCCCTGGTGGCGTTCATGCTGTTGCCGGTGATCGTGTTGCACCGCAACGTCCTCATGCGCCAGTTGGAGGAGAAGGCCGCGCAGGACTCGAAGACCGGGCTCCTCACCGCAGAGGAGTGGCAGACGCGAGTGGCGGCCGAACTGGTCCGCAATGCGCGGACCCGCGAGCCGTTCGGTGTCCTGATGGTGGACCTGGACCGCTTCAAGAAGGTCAACGACACCTACGGCCACGTCGCGGGCGACGCCGTACTGCGCACCGTCGCGACGACGATCACCGGCCAGCTGCGCGCCTACGATTCCGTCGGCCGCTGGGGTGGCGAGGAGTTCGTCGTGCTGCTGCCGCAGATCGCCGAACAGGGCGCCTGCGATGTGGCCGAACGCATCCGCACCGCCGTCGGCGACCTGACGGTGACGGTGTCGGTCGGCGACGCGACCCACGAGATCACCGATCTCTCCGCGTCGGTGGGCGTGGCATGCTTCCCGGACGCGTCGGTCACGGTCGACGGCCTGGTCCACGCGGCGGACGAGCGGATGTACCGGGCGAAGCGCGCCGGGAGGAACACGGTGGTGAGCGGCACGGAATGAAGATCACGCACACCCAGGCGGGCCACGACGAACTCCGCCGAGCCCACTTCGGCGACCTGGACGGCCGCTTCACCCGCGACGTGTGGCACGCGGAGGTCGACGGCGAGGTGGTCGGCACGGCGATGGCGGGCCCGCCGCGCGGCATCTTCGGCCCGTGGGTCGGCGAGCTGTACCGGCTCGAGGTGCGTGCTGGCCACCGCGGCCAGGGCATCGGCGCCCGCCTGCACGACGCGTGCCTGACCACGTGGCGAGCGCGCGGCGTCACCGTCGGGGTGGTGGAACTCCCGTCCGCCGACGAGACCACCCGCGAGTTCTACGAAAGCCACGGCTGGCGCCCGGACGGCCACACCCGCCCGGGTCACCAGGGCACCGGCTACGTCCGCCTCCGCAGAGCGATCACCTGACTGGCGCCACCCAGCCTCGCCGGGGGCTCAGTGCTTGGCCGCGACCGTGTCCGGGCTGACGACGATCGGCGCCTCCTCCTTCTGCCGCGCGGCCAGCACCCACGCGAGGCCGGCGACCAGGACACCGCCGATGCCCGCGATCGCGAAACCCCACCCCGGCGACGCGTGGTCCACCACGAACCCGACCAGCGGCGCACCGGCCGCCGCGCCGAGCGTGAACGCCGACGACTGCAACCCGGTCGCCTCCCCACGGGCGGCGGGCGGCGCCAGCCGCGCCACCTCCTCACCCGTCGCGGCGATGGTCGGGGCGCACAGGAACGCGGCGGGCACCAGCGCCAGCATCAGCCACCACCACTCCCCGCCCGCCAGCCCGATCGGGATCGTCAGCACACCCAGCCACGCCATCAGCGTCGCCTGGCGGTACGACCGCGTCAGCGCGCCGTACACGAGACCGCCCACCGCGGACCCCGCCGACCACACGATCACCACGACGCCCGTCCACGACAGCTCGCCGCTGTGCTGCATCTGCGCGACGATCGCGACCTCGGTGCCCGCGAGGATGAACACCGCGCCCGCACCGACGAGCAGGACACCCACCAGCCGCGGCGTGAGCCACACCCGGCGCGGCACCTTCTCCACCGCGGCCTTCTCCGCCTTGCTGCGCACCGCCGGGTTCACCACGTACAGCGCGCACCCGACGACCACGATCCCCACCGCCATCGCCATCAGCGCGGTCTGCGTGGAGAACTGCGTCGAGACGAGCACCGCGGCGGCCGGGCCGACCATGAACGACAGCTCGGTGGACACCGAGTCCATCGAGTACGCCGTGCGCCGCAGGTCCTCCGGTACCAGCGCGGCGATCGCCTGCCGCCCGATCGACATCGCGGGCAGCACCAGCAGGCCCCCGACGAACCCGCACACCAGCAGCATCGGGTACGACATGAACCGCGCGAACACCCAGAACGTGGCCTCGCCGATCGTGGTGACCACCAGCATCGGCCGCAGCCCGTACCGGTCGACGACCCGCCCCAGCACCGGTGCCCCGAGCGCGATGCCGATGGTCGCGACCGCGCCGACCGTGCCCGCCGCCCCGTAGCCGCGGTCCATCGTCACGGCGATGTGCAGGGTCAGGGCCATGCCGGCGGCCGTGCCCGGGATGCGGGCGAAGAACACGAGCACCAGGAGGGTCCGGACGCCGGGCAGGGCAAGCGTTCGGCGGTAGAACTGCATGGTTGGATGTGACCTCTCGCGACGACGATCGGCAACTAATTTACGACCGGTCACCGACAGTTCCGCACGTTTCTTGACCTGTTCCAGAGAAGATGGTGTCGTGGAGACATGAACGACAGCCGGGCCGAACAGCTGCGGGCCGTGGGGTTGCGGGTCACCGCGCCGCGGGTCGCCACCCTCGACTGGCTGGCCGCCCACCCGCACGCGACCGCCGACCAGGTGGCGAAGGGCGTGCGGGCCCGGCTCGGGTCGGTGTCCACGCAGGCGATCTACGACGTGCTGAACGCGTGCACCCAGACCGGCCTGCTGCGGCGCATCGAACCCGCTGGCTCACCCGCCCGGTTCGAGACCCGCGTCAGGGACGACCACCACCACATCGTGTGCCGGGTCTGCGGCCGCACGGAGGACGTCGACCACGTCGTCGGCGAGGCGCCCTGCGTCGGCCCGACCGCGTCGGCCGGGTTCGTGATCGACGAGGCCGAGGTGGTCTTCTGGGGCGTCTGCCCGGACTGCCGGCCGGGCAACCACACGGGACCCCGTTCCGAATAGGCCCGGGGAGTCGTTCTACGCGGTCGGCCGGAACAGGTCGACGACATTCGCGCGGGACCGCAGCGCGAGACCCGTGCGCAACGCACCCGCCGCTTCCGACATCGCCTCCCGGAAGCGCGTCCCGAGCTTCACGAAACTGACGAACCCGTGGATGAGGTCGTCGTGCTGCCGTTTCACCACCGGCACCCCCGCCTCCCGCAGCCGGTCGGCGAACGCGTTGCCCTCGTCACGCAGCGGGTCGAACCCCGCGGTCGCCACGTAGGCGGGCGGCAGCCCGCGCAGGTCGTCGGCGAGCAGCACCGACAGCCGGGGGTCGGACCGCAGGTCGAGGTCCGGGCAGTAGTGGTCGAGGAACCACGTCATGTCGTCGTCGGTCAGGAAGAAGCCGTCGGCGAACAGGTCCCGCGACCGGCGGCGGGTGGTCCCGTCCGTGGCGGGGTAGAAGAGCAGCTGGAAGACCGGCCGAGGGCCCTTGCCCATGGTCTGCGCTGTCTGCAGGCACACGGACGCGGCCAGGTTCGCGCCGGCGCTGTCGCCGCCGATCGCGATGGCCGACGGGTCCGCGCCCAGCGACTCGGCGTTGCGCGCGGCGAACCGGAACGCGGTGAGCGCGTCCTCCGCGGCAGCGGGGAAGTGGTGCTCCGGCGCGAGCCGGTACCCGATCGACAGCACCCGGACCTGGGCGTTGCGGGCCAGGTAGCGGCAGGTCGCGTCGTGCGTCTCGATGCTGCCGATCACCCAGCCGCCGCCGTGCAGGTACACGAGCAGCGGTGACCCGGTGCCGAGGCTCACGGGCTCGTACAGCCGGGCGGGCACCGGTCCACCGGAGTCGGACGGGATGTCGAGGTCGCGGGTCCGTACGCCGGTGACCCCGGGACCGACCAGCCCGCGCCGCAGCTCCAGCTGTGCCCGCGCGTCGAGGTGGTCCCCGCCCGCGAGGCTGGTGTCGGTGAGGGCCAGCATGCGCAGCAGCAGCTGCGCGTCGAGCGCCAGCTCCAGCCCGTCCCTCCTGATCGGCGCCCCCGCGATCAGCCGCCGCAGCGGCCGAGGCAACGCGAACACCGCGTGCAGCGCCGCGCCTTGGACCGGCAGCGGAACCCTGTCCATCACACTCGCCATAACGCCTCCCCGGGCGGCTACGGGTGGAGGCTATCCGGTGAACGTGTCCATGGTCACCCGCCGTGCCGAAACTCCACTACCACGGGTTCCCCGCCGTGGCCAGACCGCCGGTGGAACTACCGGGAGTGGAGCCATCGGTCGCCAGAATGGAGGATGATCTGGGTGACGGAAGGAGAACGGTGACTGTCAGCGTGGTGGGCATCGGCGGTTCGTTGCGGACGGACTCGCAGTCCGAACGCGCACTGCGCATCGCGCTCGACGGCGCGGAGCGCGCGGGCGCCAAGACCACGGTCATCACCGGCGCCGACCTGGTCCTGCCGTTCTACGATCCAGCGGAACCCGGCCGCAGCCCGGCCGCGTACCGGCTGGTCGAGGAGCTGCGCGGCGCCGACGGCGTGGTCCTCGTCTCGCCCGGCTACCACGGCACCGTCTCCGGCCTGGTCAAGAACGCACTCGACTACGTGGAGGACCTCCGCGAGGACTCGCGCCCGTACCTCGACGGCCGGGCCGTCGGCTGCGTCGCGGCCGCGCGCGGCTGGCAGGCGGCCGTCACCACGCTCACCTCGCTGCGCTCGATCGTGCACGCGCTGCGCGGCTGGCCGACCCCGCTCGGCGCGGCGGTGAACTCCGCGCACGTGCTGTTCGGGCCGGACGGCGACTGCTCCGACGAGCAGGTCGCCGAGAACCTCCGCACGATCGGGTTGCAGGTCGTGGAGTTCGCCACAGCACGCGTGTGACCAGGAATCCCCTTGGGTACACCACGGTTTGCACAGGTGTACTGAGGAGGTATGTGAGATGACCAAGTCCCCCATCACGAGCCCGCTCGGTGACGCCGAGAAGGAAGCCACCGGCGCAGTGCTCCAGGCGACGCTCGTCGACCTGATCGACCTCTCCCTGATCGCGAAGCAGGCCCACTGGAACGTCGTGGGCCAGAACTTTCGCAGCGCGCACCTGCAGCTCGACGAGCTGGTGTCGGCCGCAAGGCAGTACACCGACGACGTGGCCGAGCGCGCCAACGCCATCGGCGTCTCCCCGAACGGCAAGGCCAAGACCGTCGTCAAGTCCTCCGGCATCCCGGACTACCCCGCCAACTGGCAGACCGTCGAGGCCACCGTCGCCGCGATCGTCGAGATCCTCGGCGAGGTCATCAAGCGCCTGCGCGAGCGCATCGAGGAGACCGACAAGACCGACCTGGTCACCCAGGACCTGCTGATCGAGATCGCGGCCGAGCTCGAGAAGCAGCACTGGATGTGGCAGGCCCAGACCGCCTGACCCGGCGCCCAATGCCCTGAAAGACGCTTTCAGGGCATGCCCAGGTGACGGCGGACGAAGTGGACTTCGATCGCCGTCTGCTTGATCGTCTCGGCCACCACGAGCGACCCGTGGCCCGCGTCGTACCGGTACACCTCGTACGGGCTGTCCCGGTCCGCCAGCTTCTCGAGGTAGTTCTCGATCTGGCGGATCGGGCAGCGCGGGTCGTTCTCCCCGGCCACCACCAGCACGGGCGCCGCCACGTGCTCGACGTACGTGATCGGCGAGCACTCGACGTAGCGGTCGGCCACCTCCTCGGGTGAACCCCCGAACAGCGCCCGGTCGAACGCCCGCAGCGGCTCCATCTCGTCCTCGTACGCGGCGAGGTAGTCCGCCACCGGCACCCCGGCCACCCCCGCGGCCCACAGCCCCGGCTGCGTCCCCATCGCCAGGAGCGTCAGGTAACCGCCCCACGAGGCGCCGTTGACCACGCACTTCGCCGGGTCGGCCAGGCCCTTCTCCACCGCCCACTCGTGCACCGCGGCCACGTCCGCGAGCTCCGTCAGCCCCGGCCTGCCCTCGATGGCGTCCCGCCACTTCGAGCCGTACCCGGACGAGCCGCGGTAGTTGACGTGCACGACCGCGAACCCGGCGTCCAGCCACACCGCCCGGTACGCGGAGAACCGGTCCTCGTCGTGCGAGTGCGGCCCGCCGTGCAGCGCGAACACCGTCGGCAGCGGCCCGTCGGGTGCGTGGGCGGGCCGCGCGTACAGCGCGTGCACCTCGCCGCCCTCGCTCGGCACGAACACGTCCAGCAGCTCGGTCGACTCCGGCGCGCGGTGGCCCGGCGGCGCCAGCAGCACGCGTTCGGTGCCGTCGGTGTACAGCGCCCGCACCACGCCCGGCTTGGCGGCGTTGGACCAGGAGTACTCGACCGTGTGGTCCGGCCGCACGTCCACGGCCCCGATCGTGCCCGGCGGGGTGGCGAGCTTGGTCAGCTCGCCGGAACGCAGGTCGTGGCGGTACACGGTGTTGCGGGCCTCGTGCGTGTGCACGACGACGATCGCGCTGCCGTCCGGGTACCAGTCGGCGGTCAGCTCACCGGGCAGGTCGATGGCCAGCTCGACCTCGGTGTCGGCCGTCACGTCCCAGACCAGCAGCTCGTCGCGGCCGCGGCGCTCGTGGCGGACCAGCAGGCGCTGGTCGCCCGCGATCGGGCTGAAGCCGATCGCGTCGAGGCCCTTGCCCTCGCCGTCCCACTTCTCGGCGACCTCGGCGCCGTCGGCCACCGCGAGGATCCGCAGCGCCGAGTGCCGGTTGTCGCCGTGCTCGGAGTGCTCGATGGCGAGCAGCGTCTCGTCGCGGGACAGCGCGGCGACGCCGCCGTCGTGCTCGTTCCGGTACACGACCTCGGCCGGCGCGCCGTTCCTGGTGACGAACACCGTGGTGCCGTCGTCGCCGGACACGCCGAGCGCGATCACGGTCCTGCCGATGCCGAGGCCGGCGGGGTAGCCGGGCACACCGCCGGGCACCGCGGCCGCCGGCTCCTCGGTGGCGGGCCTGCCGGCGAACGGCTCACGCACCCAGCTGCCGAACTCGTCGCCGTCCTTGTCGGAGAACCACCACACGTGCTCGCCGTCCGGGCTGATGGCGCCGTTGTAGGTGCCGTTGGGCCGGTCGGTGACCTTGCGGTGCGTGTCGGTCGCGCGGTCCCACGCGTAGATCTCGAACACGCCGCTCGCGTTGGAGACGTAGATGTTCCGGTCCGGCGCGTCGCGTGCCCAGTCGGGCAGGGACACGCGGGCCGCGGTGAACCGGTCACGCCACCGGGTCTCGGCGGCGTCGTCGGCGAACAGTCGGTCGGGCACCTCGGCGGGCGGGTGGTTGCTCACCCCCTGATCCTGCCAAACCGCAGGCAGTTCGGACAGCCAGTCCAGATGTAGCGCACACCTCGTCGGTGAATCGCCGCTCGTGACCGCCGGTATGGGGAAAACCCTTATTGCACAAGGGATATCGGTATCCATAGCAGGTGGACGGGGCTCTAATCAGGTGTCCACCCCCATCCCCCGAAGGGGAGGAGCCATGAGTCCAGAACGACCTCACATCGCAGAACTCGCCGCCGTCCGGTCCACGCTCGCCGAGCGCGGCAACCCGTGGCAGGCGGCGGAGACCCGGATGAGCAGACTGCCGGAGGACTGGCGGGCGGCCCGGTTGGGCGTACCCGCACCGACCAGCGACGAGATCGCCGAGCGGGCGGGTCAGCCGGAGTCGATGGCAGCGGCAGCGCGGGGCGCCGCAGGCCAGTCCGTGTCCGCGCTGGGCGCACCGAGCGCGTCGCTGCCCTCGGCGTTCGACCTGCGCGACGTCGGTGGCCGCTCGTACGTCACCGGCATCCGTGACCAGGGCGGATGTGGTTCGTGCGTGGCGTTCGGCACGCTCGCGTCGATGGAGAGCACCGCGTCGTACACGCGGGGCGCGCCCGGCCTTGCGCTGAACCTGTCCGAGGCGCACCTGTACTTCGTGCACGCGAAGGCGCGCGGCTACACGTGCGCGTCCGGTTCGTGGCCGGACGACCTGTACTCCGACTGCGTGACTAAGGGCGTCACGTTCGAGGACTACTACCCGTACAGCGACGCCGGTACCGGTGCCGTGAACGCGGACTGGCCGAACCGCCTGGCGAAGGCGGTCGGCACGGCGAACCTGACGGGCAACCCGGCCGCCATCAAGCAGCACATCTACAGCTACGGCGGCGTGGTCGCGTGCTTCGTCGTCTACAACGACTTCTTCCACTACCGCAGCGGCGTCTACCGGCACACGACCGAGGACGTCGCCGGTGGCCACTGCGTCGCGCTGATCGGCTGGGACGACGCCGCGGGCTGCTGGCTCGGCAAGAACTCCTGGGGCACCGGCTGGGGTGACGGCGGGTTCTTCCGCATCGCGTACGGCGACTCGTTCATCGAGGACTACCCGGGCACGCGGCCGACGGTGTTCGGCTGCACGTCGGTGACGTTGCGGGCGTGGCTGCCCGCGCAGCGCACGCTGCGGCTGTTCGCCACGGCCAACGACGCCAACGGCTGGGCGTACCTGGAGAACTACGGCTGGGCGCACCTCGCGGGTGGTGCCCACACCACGACCAACAAGCTGGCCGAGCTGACCCACGCGCGGGGCACGGGTCACCAGGTCAGCCCGTTCATCAACGGCGCCGAGCTGAGCTCGGTGCTCGTCGCCGACTGAGAGGACCTGATCGACATGGCGACACCGGTTGCCCGCAAACCACGCAAGGCGGTCCCGGCGACGGTGACGGCCGCCGAGGCGGCGCAGGCCCCGCCCGCGCCGGCGACCGCCGAGGCAGGCCCGGACACCCCGCCGCCCGCACCGGCGGCGATGATGGCGGCAGCGACGACGGCGCAGGACATGCTGGCGCCCGCGCCCCCGTCGCTCGACGAGCAGGGCATCGCGATCGGCGACGGTCTGACCGTCGGCTGGGTCCACCACCGCATGATCACCCATCTGTGGTCCTACGACGCCGTGACCGGTGTCTGGGTGTGGGTCGACGGCATCGGCTGGAAGCGCCTGTCGCCGGTGTCGGAGCACGGGCACAGCCACCTGTGCCTGCTCGCGACCCTCGCGACGGACCGCAACCTGCCGGTGGACTACCACGAGGACGCCGCCGGCCGGATCGACCAGCTCCTGGTGTGATCACGGCACGGGTCGGTGGGACGGTGACCCTGGCGTTGCCGGAGAACCCGGCCACCGGCTTCCGCTGGCGCCTGACCAGCCCGCTGGCGGTGGTGTCGGACGAGTACTTCCCGTCCGGCACCGCCCCCGGCGGGGCGGGTGAGCGCGTCTTCGTCCTGCTGGTCGCGGCCGCGGGCCGCCACGAGGTGCTGGCGGAGCTGACCCGCCCGTGGGAGTCGACGGTGAAGGACGTCCGGACTTTCGTGGTGGACGCGAGTTAGTGATCGTGTTTCCCGGGTAATCACCGGCATGGGGTATGTCCTGGACCTGCACCGCCCAGTAGCGGGCGACGTCATCGACCTGATCCTGACCGACCACCGCTTGTTCGAGGAACTGCTGCGTGCGCTGCGCGACGCGTCCTCGGACCGCGACGAGGTCCGCACCGCGCTGGCCACGGTGCTCGTGGCCCACGCGGAGGCGGAGGAGAGGTTCGTCTACCCGAAGCTGCGCAAACGCCACGCCGTCGGTGAGGAGGAAGCCGAACACGGCGAAGAGGAGCACGCGGAGGGCCACGAGGCCCTGCTGGAGGTGCTCGAACTCAAGGGAACGGACACCAAAGCCTTCTCCGACGCCGTCGAGGAGCTGTCCGGCAAGATCAACCACCACATCGCGGAAGAGGAGCTGACGATCCTCAACCCGGCCCGCGACGAGGTCGGCCCCCAGGTGCGGGCGGAACTCGGCCGTGAGTTCCTGGCGGAACGCCAGCGCCAGATCGACGCGGGCTGCGGCAGCGTGGAGAACGTGCGCAAGCTGGTGGAACGCGCCAGGAAGCAAGGACAGCTCGACGAGGACTAGAACACGCAGAACTCGTTCCCCTCGGGGTCGAGCACGTCGTAGTGATCGGGTCGCCCGCGAAACGACCAGGCCCCGCCCGCGAAGAACGCGGCCGGGGCCTGGTCAGGGATCGATCCGTCAGCACCGCACGAGTAGCCCAGTCAAGGCCGCGCAGGACCGGCGAGCACTGTCGTTACCACTGTCGGGATCGGAAGGAGAGGAAGAAACCCGGGCAACGGAGGCGGAGAACGACCCGATGGTCAGCAGCCCGGCGTTGACGGAGAACGAAGCGGAAGCGGTCTGTCCCACCGGGATCGACGCGAATGCACACACCACGCTCCGGCTCCCGTCCCGAGCGCACCCGTTGCCACTGTTCCAGGCGAGCCCGGCGGCGTAGGTGCCGCCGATGCGGACCGAGGAAGCGTCGGCAGGCCCGTTGTTCACCACGGAGACGGTGTACGTGATCCGCGAGGTGAGAATCCCCCGCGGCGAGGCGCCGAGTGAAACCGCGAGATCAGCGATCTGGGCCGCCCCCACAACGGAAACCACGGGCCCGGTGCCGGCCGCGAACGAGTAGTTACCGCCCACGAACTGGTGCTCGAGCGTGTAGTTCCCGAGCGGAGCGTCGTGCTTCACCCGGAACGTGAAGATCACGGTGGCGCCGGCGTCTGGCGCGATGTCCCCGACCACCCCGCGGTAACTGGTGGGCGAGTACTCGTAACAGGCCCCACCAGAACAAGAAACCAGTTCGAACACCGACGTGATGGGTGCCTCGACGACCCGCAACTG
Organism: Actinophytocola algeriensis; assembly: GCF_014203735.1. GTDB lineage: Bacteria > Actinomycetota > Actinomycetes > Mycobacteriales > Pseudonocardiaceae > Actinophytocola > Actinophytocola algeriensis. The sequence continues at coordinate 886,422 of NZ_JACHJQ010000003.1, forward strand.
GGCGTTGGCCCCGGTCACGGTGAAGTTCTGTGGGTTGTACAGCTCGACGGACGCGGTGAAGGTGCCGCCGGGAGCCACGTCGCCTGCCCCGAGGGTGACAGCACTGGGATCAGGCGGAGCGGCGACGGCCACGCCAGGCACCACAAGCCCGGCAAGCACAACAAGAACCGCGACGAGCGCTCTGCGCATAGCCCCATCCACTCCCGTAAGCCGACACCACAGCCCACGTCGCGCCCCCACTCACCCCCGTTACAGGAAGCAACCTCCGATCACCCAGAAGGCTCAACAAGATCACAACCACGAGAGGCGCGGGACAGGCGAATGGACAGTGTCCGTCCGACGAGTCCGTCGGTCAGCGGTTGGGATCCGCGTTCAGCGGGACGTTCGGCGAGTTGATCGTCGGGTCCGTGCCGGCGGTGCTGTTCGAGCTGCCGCCGTCGACAATTCCGCCGCGCTCGACGAAGCCGCGCAGGCCGGGCACGGCGCCGATGCCGTGGAGCGCCACCGCGATACCGGCGGTGGCGGGGTCGAGCCGCTCGTCTTCACCGGGCAACGCCCGGTCCAGTTCGCGGAGCAGCCGCGACCCAGCAAGGGTGCGGCGGGGCAACAACAGGTTGACCACGGCGAGTCCCGCGACGACACCGGCGACCGCGCGGTCACCCGCGACGAACCCGGCGACGCTCAGGCCAAGTGCCGCAGCCGCCAGGAGACGCAGTAGCCACCAGCCGGATCTGGGCAGCAGCAACCCGGCCCTGACCAGGCTGCGCCGGACCGCGTCGAACGTCTCGATCGTGCGCCGGTGGGCGCGGATCGCCGAGAGCCCGAGCGGGTAGGCGAGAACCCGGAAAACGGAGCGTTCGAGCGCGTCATCAGTCTCGGCCAGCCCGCCCGCGCGCCGCAGGACACCGGCTTCTCGATACCGATCTCCCCGCGGAGACGCATGGTCATGAGTGCCGCCTGGAGCGCGCGCTTGGACCCACTCGCGAGCAACCCCGCGGTCGCCGGGGTCAGTTCCGGGCCGACCCGAGCACGCCGGTGCGCGAACCGGAGCACCACGGCGAACAGGAGCGACACCGCCGAGAGGACGGTCACCACTCACTGATTGTTCCTGACCCACGCACAACCGCGGCACATTCAGGCTGTCTGCGCGCTGTTCCGGATTCTCCCGGCCAAGGCCCGCAACGGAATCAGGGCCGGTTTCCACGTCACGGAAACCGGCCCTGATCTGTTGTTTTGCCACCGTCGGGGTGACAGGATTTGAACCTGCGACCCCTTCGTCCCGAACGAAGTGCGCTACCAAGCTGCGCCACACCCCGGTGGTACGGGAAGAAGTCTAGCCGACGTCCGCGCCGGCTCCGAAGCGGGCACTGTCTGCCGCACCGTCCCGCCCAGATCCGCTGGTAGGGCGGGGTACGAGGGTCAGCAGCGACGCTTCCGGCGGGCACGCGAACCGCACCGGTGCGTACGGTGACGTGCCCAGGCCGGCCGACACGTGGAGCCACGTGTGCGCGCCCCACCGGGACGCGCCGCGTGCTCGGGTGCGGTCCAGCTGGCAGTTGGTCACCAGCGCTCCGTACCCGGGTACCCGCAGCTGCCCGCCGTGGGTGTGGCCGGCCATGACCAGGTCGTACCCGTCGTCGGCGAAGGAGTCCAGGACCCGGGGTTCGGGGGAGTGCGTCACGCCGAGCCGCAGGGTGGCGGTGCGGTCCGGCTTCCCCGCGATGTCCGAGTACCGGTCACGCCGCAGGTGGGGGTCGTCGACGCCGGCGACGGCGATGGTCTGGCCTTCGATGGCCAGCAGGCGGCGCACGTGCGTCAGGTCGTGCCACCCGCGCTCGACCAGGGCCGCGCGCAGGTCGCGCCACGGGAGGGGGATGCCGTGGATGCGCTTCTTCGACTTCGTGATGTACCGCACCGGGTTCTTGGGGCGCGGCGCGTAGTAGTCGTTGCTGCCGAAGACGAACACACCCGGCACGTCCAGCAGCGGCCCGAGGGCGCGGAGCACGGCGGGCACGGCGTTCTGGTGCGCCAGGTTGTCGCCGGTGTTGACCACCAGGTCGGGCTCGAGCGACGCGAGCGAGGCGACCCAGCGCTGCTTGGAGGTCTGGTTGGGCGTCATGTGCAGGTCGGAGATGTGCAGGACCTTGAGCGGCCGGGCGCCTTCGGCGAGCACAGGCAGGGTGGCCTGTCGCAGCGTCCAGTGCCTGCGTTCGATCCCCGCGGCATACGCGAGCGTCGCGGTGCCGACCGCGGTCGCGCCGAGTGCCGTCCGGCCGATGTTGCGCGCGAAGTTACCCACGTCCCCGAGCCTAGATGCGCGGCCGGGGTGACCGGAAACCGCCGTGAGCAGGATCCCGCTGACCAGTAGTGTTCCCGCCATGGCTGACCTCAAGGCACGGCTGCGGACGGACCTGGCCGCGGCCATAAAGTCCCGGGAAACGACCCGGATGGCGGCGTTGCGCATGGCGCTGGCGTCGATCACCACCGAGGAGGTGGCGGGGGACGAGGCTCGCGAGCTGTCGGACGGCGAGGTGGAGAAGGTGCTGACCCGCGAGGTGAAGAAGCGCAAGGAGGCCGCCGAGGCGTTCGCGGGCGCCGGGCGCGTCGAGCAGGCGCAGGCCGAGCGGGACGAGGCCGCCGTGCTCACCGACTACCTGCCGAAGCAGCTGTCCGACGACGAGCTGTCCGCGCTGGTCTCCGACGCCGTCGCCGAGGTGACCGGGCAGCTCGGCGAGGCGCCCGGTCCCCGGCAGATGGGCCAGGTCATGAAGGCCGCCAACGCGAAGGTCGCGGGCCGCGCCGAGGGTGGCCGGGTGGCCGCCGCCGTGAAGGCACTCCTGCAGAAGTGACGAAGAGGCCGGGGACTCGTTCGAGTCCCCGGCCTCCTGACTGTCAGCCGCCGCCCGGTCTGCCACCCGGCGGAGTGCCGCCGCCCCCGCCGCCTGGACCGCCCCCGCCGCCGGGGCCCCCACCCCCGCCACCAGGCGGTGGCGTGCCGCTGCTCGGCGGTGGTGTCCCGCTGCTCGGCGGTGCCGAGGGCTCCTCGGTCTGGACGGGCGGGACGTAACCGGTGCTCACGTAGATCGTGATCGTTTCGCCGGGCAGTGCCGCGCCGCGGGGCGTCTGGTTGACGACGGTGCCCTTCGGGTCGGAGCGGTTGGTGCGCTTGACCGTCACCTTGTAGCCGGCGTTCTGCAGGGTCGCGATCGCATCGGCCTCGCCGTCGCCGACGACGTTCGGCACCCGGCTCTCCGGTCCGCCGTCCATGTAGCGCGGGTCGCCCGGCGGTATTGGCAGCGCGGGTGCGTCACCGAGGATCTGGCTCATGGCCTCGAACCACGTTCTCGCCGGGGCCCGGCCGCCGTAGATGATCCCGTCACCGCACAGGGACGGCGGCTTGCCGGACACGGTCGAGTCGCAGATGGTTCTCGGCCGGGGTCCGTCGTTGAAGGTCATCGTCGACGCGGCCAGCTGCGGGGTGGCACCGACGAACGCGGCGGACCGGTAGTTCTGCGTCGTGCCGGTCTTGCCGATCATCGGACGCGTCCAGTTGAACATCCGCGCGGCGCCCGCTGAGGTGCCGCTGCCGACATCGTCCTTGCTCAGGCCCTGGGCGAGCGACCTGGCGAGCGGCTCGGCGACGACCTGCTCGCACGGCTCCTCGTACTGGGTGATGTCAAGCTTCTTGCCGCGGCGGTCCAGGATCTCCATCAGCGGAGTCGGTGGGCACCACACGCCACCGCTCATGATGGTGGCGCCCACGTTCGCCATCTCCAGCGTGCTCACCGGCGCCGGGCTGAGCGTGAACGACGCGTTGCCCGGGTTGCCCGGCTTGCTGCGGAAGAACTGCGACTGGGTCTGGTTGACGTTCGGGTTCTTCGACGCCGGGTCCGGGGTCTGGCCGCTCATGTTGGTGGCCATCGTCTCGCGCAGACCGAGCCTGCTGGCCATCTCGACGACCGGGTCGGTGCTGCCGAGCCGCTCCTCGAGGATGACGAAACCCGTGTTCGGCGAGGTCGCGAGCGCCTCCTGCAGCGTCATCTTCGACGGGTAGTTGTCGGTGGCGTTCGACAGGCAGTACCACCGGGTGTTCGGTTTGCCGGTGCCCGGGCACCGCTCGGCGCCACCGAAGAACAGCCTCGACGAGTGGAAGCTGGGCGTGTCGATGACGTGGTTGATGCCGCCGCCCTTCTCCAGGTACGCGGCCGCGGTGAAGATCTTGTACGTCGACCCGGCGCCGAACTTGTTCATCACGCCGTACGGGTAGGAGATCGTGGTCTGGCCCGCGTCGCCGTTGAGGCCGTAGTCGCGGTTGGCGACCAGCGCGACCACCTCGTGGCGCGTCTTGCCGGGCCGGACGATCGACATCGTGTTGGCGATGCCCTCGGTGTTCTTCGGCACCTGGTGCTCGACGGCCGCCTTCGCGATCTGCGTGGCCCGCGCGTCGAACGTCGTCTTGATCGTGTAGCCGCCGGAGTACAGCTGGTCCTCGGAGAACATCCCGATCTTCATCAGGTAGTCCTCGACGTACTGGCAGAAGAAGCCGTACTCCGGGCCCGCGCCGACGCAGTTCGCGGCAGGCTTCTTCGGCCCCTCCGGCCGGACGCCCAGCGCCTCCTTCTTCGCCGCCGCCGCGTCCTCCTCGGACAGCCTGTTCGTCTGGACCATCGTGTCGATGACCAGGTTGCGGCGCTTGAGTGTCTCCTCCGGCCGCTTCCACGGGTTGTACAGGCTCGGGTTGTTGACCATGCCCGCGAGCAGCGCGGACTGGGGGACGGTCAGCTTGTCCGGCGTGGTGTCGAAGTAGGCCTTCGCGGCCGCCCCGACGCCGAACACCCGGTCGGTGAACTCGACGACGTTGAGGTAGCCGGTGAGGATCTCCTCCTTGGACATCTTCTGCTCGAGCTGGATCGAGAGGCGCGCCTCGCGCAGCTTGCGGGTGACGGTCTGCTCCTGCGCCCGCTGCCGCCCGATCTCCTTCTCCGGGTCCTCCTCGGCCCCCATCTGGTCCCGGTAGACCACGTTGATCAGGTAGTTCTTGACGTACTGCTGTGTGAGCGTCGACGCGCCCTGCGTGTCGGAGGACGACGAGTTGCTGATGGCGGCGCGGATCGTGCCCTTCCAGTCCACGCCGTGGTGCTCGTAGAACCGGCGGTCCTCGATCGAGATCAGCGCCGCCTTCATGGTCGGCGAGATCTGCTCGGACGTCACCGGCAGGCGGTACTGGTTGTAGAGGTACGCGATGTCGTTGCCCTGCGAGTCCGTGATCCGCGTGATCAGCGGCGGGTCCGTGGTGACCAGGTCCGCGGAGACACTGTCGATCGTGTCGCTCGCGCGGTTGGACGCCACCCCGAGGGCGCCGACGACCGGGAAGAGCATCCCCGCCATCAGGACACCGGCCAACAGGCAGAGGCCGAACATCTTCAGCAGACCGTCTCCGACTCGCACGGAGGTCAGAGTACGCGGAGGGCCCCACAACCCGCCGGTTTGGCCGAGGGAGTTATTGACTTTCTGTAACGCCTGTGCCCCCGGGCGTTCTCGTGGGAACCGGTGGGCCCTAGAGTCCGTCAACGTCTCAAACGACATGAGCCGGGCAGGGCGACCACGACAAGGTGGCCGACCGCCGGCGCTCCGGGGCCTAAGGGGGGACCCGGGGTGGATTGGGTCGAGACAGGTTAGGGGCGGGGGTTATGCAGCAGATTGAGAAGGCGGACTGGCGAGTCAACGCGTCGTGCCGCGACGAGGACCCCGACGGGCTGTTCGTCCGGGGCAAGGAGCAGCGCAAGGCCAAGCTGGTGTGCATCGCGTGCCCGGTGCGCACGGAATGTCTCGCCGAGGCGCTGGACGGCCGCATCGAGTTCGGAGTGTGGGGCGGGATGACCGAGCGTGAGCGACGGGCTCTGCTCCGTCGTCGCCCGGACGTCTCGTCCTGGCAGGAGCTGCTGACGGAGGCGAAGCGTCAGCACCTGGACGTGGACGAGGAAGAAGAAGTCCGCGTCGGCTAGGTCCAGAGGCCCAGTGTCCTGAGCCAACCACTCAGGACACCAGGGTCGGGACCAGCACCTCAATTCCGGGCAGGCAGCCCAGTCCCGGCCAGTTGCTCGCCGATCGTGCGCAGACCGGGCAGGTCGTGCACGTCCGACGGCATGGCCGGCACGCTGACCGCCGGGACGCTCGGGTGCGCCTTCGTGAACCGTGCCAGCAACCGGCGTTCGCGCTCCCGCACGGCCACCCGGTCCGCGTGCAGGCGCAGCACGGCCGCGGCGAGCGGTGACGCGCCGCGGGAATCGAGCCCGTCGGCGGCCGCTGTCGCCTTGGTCGCCGACAGCCCGGCCAGCACCGGGTGCGTCCGGTTGATCACGAGACCGGCGAGCGGCATCGACTCGGACGCCAGCCGCTCCACGAAGTAGCTCGCCTCGCGCAGCGCGTCCGGCTCCGGCGAGGCCACCACCACGAACGACGTGCCGGACGAGCGCAGCAGCTCGTAGGTCTTGCGTGCGCGCTGCTTGAAGCCGCCGAACATCGAGTCGAAGGCCTGCACGAACGCCGACGCGTCGGCCAGCAGCTGCCCGCCGACGATGGTCGACACGGCCTTCGCGAACAGCATCACCCCGGCGCCGACGACCTTGCGGATGCCCCAGCCGCCACTGCGCGCGGGCCCGGACAGCAGGCGGATCATCCGGCCGTCCAGTGCGGTCGACATGCGCTGCGGCGCGTCGAGGAAGTCCAGCGCGGAGCGGCTCGGCGGGGTGTCGACGACGATCAGGTCCCACCGGCCCTCACCCGCGAGCTGGCCCAGCTTCTCCATCGCCATGTACTCCTGCGTGCCGGAGAACGACGAGGAGATCGTCTTGTAGAACGGGTTGGCGAGCACCTCCTGCGCCCGCTTCTCACCCGCGTGCGCCAGCACCATGTCGTCGAACGTGCGGCGCATGTCGAGCATCATCGCCGAGAGCTGGCCGTCCGGCTCGAAGCCGTCGACCTCCACCTCTTTCGGGGTGTTGCCCAGCTCGCGGAGCCCGAGCGCCTGCGCGAGCCGGCGCGCCGGGTCGATCGTCAGCACCACGGTCTTGCGGCCGCGTTCGGCGGCACGCACCGCGATCGCCGCGGCGGTGGTGGTCTTGCCGACGCCACCGGAGCCACAGCAGACGATCACCTGGATGTCGGGGTTGTCGATCAGCGAGTCGACGTCCAGCTGCTCGGTCATCGCACCCCCTGCTCGACCATGGCCTCGGCCAGCTCGTACAGGGCTGCGGTGTCGATGCCCTCCGTGACGTCGGGCAGCTCGACGGCGGGCAGGTCCACCTCGGCGATCTGCTCGCGGGCGTTCTGCTCGGCCAGCACCCGGATCGCGTGCTCGACGGTCTCCTCGACCAGGCCGTCCAGGTCCTCCTCGGACAGGTCCAGCCCGGCGGAGGTGAGCCCGTTGCGCACCCGGGACGCGTCCACGCGGCCACCGGCGGCCGGGGTCACGGACCGCGCCGGCAGGCGGGGCGGGCGCACCCGGTTCAGGAACACCACGCCCGGCCGCAGGTCCGCGCCGTCCAGCTCGGCGACCGCCTCGATGGTCTCGCGGACCGGCATCTCCTCCAGCAGCGTCACCAGGTGCACCGCGGTGTCGCCGGAGTGCAGCAGCCGGACCACGCCGTCGCTCTGGCCCTTGATCGGGCCAACCTTCGCCAGCTCGGCCATGGCCTTGGTGACGTCGAGGAACTTCACGATCCGGCCGGTCGGCGGCGCGTCGAGCACCACCGCGTCGTACATGTGGCGGCCGTTGTCGTCGGTGCGGCCGACGGTCTCCTTGACCTTGCCGGTCAGCAGCACGTCCCGCAGGCCCGGCGCGAGGGTGGTGGCGAACTCGATCGCACCCATCCTGCGCAGCGTCCGGCCTGCGAAACCCAGGTTGTAGAACATCGCGAAGTACTCGAGCAGCGCCTCTTCCGCGTCCACGTGCAGCGCGCGGACCTCGCCGCCACCGGGCGCGGACGCGATCCTGCGCTCCTCGTAGGGCAGCGGGTTGGTGTCGAAGAGCTGCGCGATGCCCTGGCGGCCCTCCACCTCGACCAGCAGTACCCGGCGCCCGCCCGTGGCGAGCGCCAGCGCCAGCGCGGCCGCCACGGTGGTCTTGCCGGTTCCGCCCTTGCCGGTGACCACGTGCAGCCGCGCCCGCGCGACCTGGTCGGTCCAACCGACGACGGGAGTGCTCACGTTTTCAGAGTAAGTGGACAGAACCGGCCTGCGCTCATGGACCGGCTCAACTAGCGAGCATCATCACGGTCACAGTGCCGCCGACCACAACGACGACGCCCCACGCGATGGTCGCGGGCAGCACGAGCAGCACGAGCCCGACCAGGATCAGCAGCACCACGAACGAGATCGCGCCCGCCACCGCGACGTCGCCACCGGTCGAGCCGTTCCGCTCGCGCACCTTCGCCATCGTGAGCAGCATCAGCACGATCCCGGCCATCGCCAGCAGCGCGCCCGCTATCAGCCGCCAACCCTCCACGCGCCACACCGTACCGGGACGGCGGCTAGAGTCGCGGACCATGACCAAGTGGGAGTACGCCACGGTGCCGCTGCTGATCCACGCGACCAAGCAGATCCTCGACCAGTGGGGCGAGGACGGCTGGGAGCTCGTCACCGTGCTGCCAGGGCCGACCGGTGAGCAGATGGTCGCCTACCTGAAGCGGCCGAAGGCGTCATGAGCGGAGCTTGCGGAGCGAATCGATTGGCGCAGGGACCGCTCGGAGCCTGCGAGGAGCGGTCATGACCTGGACGGGCCGGCTCGCGGAGCTGGGCGTCGAGCTGCCCTCGGTGCCCGCGCCCGCCGGTGCGTACGTGCCGGCGGTCCAGTCGGGGAACCTGGTGTTCACGGCGGGCCAGGTGCCCTTCGTCGACGGGAAGATCGCCGCGACCGGCAAGGTCGGCCGCGAGATCAGCCCCGAGGAGGCGAAGGCGCACGCCCGCACCTGTGCGCTGAACGCGCTGGCGGCCGTGGACGCGCTCGTCGGTCTCGACCGGGTCGTGCGCGTCGTGAAGGTCGTCGGGTTCGTCGCGTCCGCGGAGGGCTTCACCGGCCAGCCCGCGGTCGTCAACGGGGCGTCCGAGCTGCTCGGTGAGGTGTTCGGGGACGCAGGCAAGCACGCCCGCTCCGCGGTCGGGGTCGCCGAGCTGCCGCTCGGTGTGCCGGTCGAGGTCGAGCTGACTGTCGAGGTTGGGGAGAGCGCATGAGCGGAGCTTGCGGAGCGAGTCATCGATGCGGAGGACGGCACCGAGCCTGCGAGGGGGCGTCATGACGGATGTGGACGAGCGCAACGACGCGTGCCACGAACTGTTGCTCCGGTTGGCGGGCCGGCTGCCCGACCGGCAGCTGTGGCGGCTGCGTGACTGGCTCGCGGGTGGCGCCATCGACGCGCTGGCCCGCGCGCTGCCGCTGACTTTGCTCAGAGAACGGGTCGCGATCACAGCGCGTGAATCACTGCTGCTCAACACGGCCCTGCTCGACTCAGGAGCCGACGCCGGACGGCTACACGCGGTGCCCTGGGTGGACCAAATCGACGAAGTCGACTACACATTCACCTCGGAGTCGCCCGAACGGGTGAACGCGGGGGACTCCGAAGCAGTAGTGCTCGGAGCGGTCCTCCACGGTCGTTCCGAGTTGGTCGACGTGCGTGGGAGCTGGCGGCGACACCGATCCGGGATGGGACCGACCACCAGGATCGTGCTCGTCACGGCATCGACGGACTGCGCTCGGTTGACCGGGGAGCTGCAGCGAGTGCTGCGTGCTCTTGGAACGCACGAGCCTGGCGTCGAGGTCATGCCGGAAGGCATCGACCTCCCGCCCTATCACCGTGCGGCACTGGCGGCCTCCGAGCCGCTGCTGCCCGGGGTGATCGTGCACCAGGGGTGAATCTGCTCCCCAGCACAAGCCGTCGATGCCGACGAGAGCTGGGAAGGAGCCGACGTGACACAGGTCGCGCGGGGGGTAGGACCAGGTGGCGCGAACCGGCCGGGTATCGCGTTGCCGATCCGAATACATGATCTGGTGCTGACGCTCGCAGGGCGGCTCGACGACGACGCGCTGGGCGACGTGCGCCAGATGCTGGCGTCCGCCGAGCTGGACCGGTCGCTCGAGTTCATGGCCGGCTGCCTGGCGGCAGGCCGGATCGTGCTGACCCGGGAGCAGCACACGGAGCTGGAGTCGCTGTTCGCCGACATGTACCTCGACCCGTCGGTCATCGACCGCGTGATGGTCACCGACCGCGTCGAGGCCGGCAGGCACCGGTTCGCGTTCGGCTCGGTCGACGGCCGGGAGCCGGAGCGCGGCGTCGCCGACGCGGCGCGCTCGGTGCTCGGCGTGCTGCCGGACGTGCGGTCGATGTGGTGCGTGTGGCGCCTGACCCCGGCAGGCCCGGCGTCCGGCCCGGTCCCGCACCTGCTGGTCCTGGTGGGCATCGGTCCCGGCGGTTTCGCGCCGGCGACGGCCTACCGCGTCGACGAAGCGTTGCGGCGCGCCGGTATCCGCGCGTCGGTCGAGGTCCTGATGGACGGCGTCGAGCCCGGCGAGTACCACCGGGAGGCGATGCGGAGCGCGCGACAGGTCCCTTTTGATGGTCACGGCTCCGGAAGGCCGCGGGTGGAGCCGGCGTACGAGGCGCCGCGGATCGAGCCGGCACGCGCTCGCGTGGAACCGGCCAGGGTCGAGCCGCCGAGGATGTCGGCGGTGCCAGAGCCGTCGAGGATCGACCCGCCCCGCGTCGAGCCACCGCGACTGACGCCCGCGCCGGAGCCGCCTCGGATGGCGATGCCTGCGCTGTCCTCGATGCCCGAGCCGCCGAGCCGTCCGGAACCGGCCCCGGAGCTGCCGCGACTGTCCGCGGTCCAGCCGGAGCCGCCGAGGGTGAGCGCCGTGCAGGCGGAGCGCATCGACCCGCCCGCGGTCGACGCGCCGAGGGTCGACTCGCTGCCCGTCCGCAAGGACCCGCCGTTCAGCGACCAGCCCGCGTTCACGGAGCCGCCGCACGAGGGCCCGCGCGTCGACCCGCCGACGATGATGACCCCGGCGGCCGGTGGCCTCGAGGAGCAGGAGCCTCCGCGCGTCGAGGCGGTGCGCAACGACCCGTTCGAGCGGCCGGCCCAGTCCGCGCCGCAGTTCGAGCAGGAGCGGATGCCGGAGGAGCCGCCGCCCGCGCCGGTCCCGCCGCCGTCCGCGCTGCGCGAGGAGACCCGCACGGACTCGCAGCCGTCGCCGACGCCGCGCCGCCGTGCTGACCGTGCTGACCGCGTCGAGCCGCCGCAGGACGAGCAGCCGCCGCAGGAGCCGCCGTCCCGCCCCCATCTCGCCCCGGCGAACGGGGTGGACAAGCACTCACAGGCGTTCGTCGACGACATCCTCAACACGCAGGAGCGCAACCTCCTGCGCGAGCTCCAGGATGAGCTGGCGCGGCGCGAGCAGCAGGAACCGCCTGCGCAGAACACCGGTTCGTGGACCGTCGACAGGTCCGGCCGCCACGGCAAACCCGCCACGGCCGGCCCCTTCGACCACCCGAACCAGACGACGGGCCCGATGATCATCAACGGGGTCCCGCCGCACGCGGAGGGCCGGGGTTACCCGCCCGCCAACTGATCGGTCACACGGCCGAGCAGCCGCTGAAGGTGCAGCCCACGCCGCACGTCCAGCGGGTGCTCGGCCGTTTTGCCGCCGACCAGCCGAACGAAGTCGTCGAGCAACACCGCGTACCGCGACGTCGCGTCCCCGCTGGCGTCGAACGCGAGGAACCCGTGCGGCCCGTGCACGGCGAAGTCGGTGACGGCCGGGAACACAGGCGTGTGCATCGACAGCGTCGCGGCGCTGAGCCGGCCGGTTTCGTGGCCCAGCAGGACGTGCCAGACCTGGCGGTCGAACCGCACCTGCTCGACGCTGACGACCGGCCCGAGCGCGGCGTCGAGCAGGTCGAACACGTGCGGCCCGATGTCGGCGAGCGCACCGCCGTCGTGCCGCCACTGGGAGTTTTCGTACTTGGTGTCGAGCAGGGTGCCGGAGAACCAGCGCGCCAGCCCGCCGTCCCACTCGCCGGTCCGGTGCACCTCGTCCAGCCACTCGCGGGTCGCGGGGTCGTACCGGAAGGTGAGCATCATGATCGAGGTGACCCCGGCGTCCGCCACGGCCTGCGCGAGGCGCGCCGCCTCGTCGGCCGAAGGCGCCACGGGCTTCTCGAGCACGAGGTGCTTCCCGGCTTGCGCCGCCCGCGTCGCGAGCGGCGCCTGCACGGCGGGTGGCACCGCGAACGCGACCGCGTCGACGTGCTGGAGGAACTCGTCGAAGTCGGCGAACGGTGTCGCCTTGCCCAACGCCGCGACCTCGGCCGCCGCTTCCGGGCGCCGGGCCCAGGTGGCGACCAGCTCGGTCCGCGGGTGAGCCGCGATTCCTGGCCCATGCACCTTGTGCGCCCACTGCCCAGCCCCGACAAGCCCCATACGCAGCACGTCTTCACTCATGGGCCCATCCTGCCGCGCGCGGTCTCCGGCCGACCTTTCGCCATCCCGAGGTGTTCACGCGGAGCCTCCTCGGAAACAGGACTGTGGGCGGCTGCTGCCGCCCAGCACGTGACGTCACCTGGCGAGCCCGCTTGCGTAGCGAGTCCCGTCCCGCCACGGCGGGCTTGGGGTGAAGCCTGCGGGTGAGGTCGGCCGCGAGACGTGTCCGCACGCGCTCTCGTCCGGCGGCGGCCCAGCTCGGGGTGAGGGGTGAAGGCACCCGGGGACGCCGGGCGAGGCCCTCAAACCAGCGACTCCAGCGTCACGGACGGCATCCCCTCGGGTTCACAGGGAGGCTGTCGCTCTGGCGCGGTTTCCAGCTCGCGGCATGACGCCCGTGGCCGGGCTTGGCCTCCGGCCCCCGATTTCCACCCTAGCTTGGGGTGCCGACATTTCCGTGCTGCGTAAGGCAGTTGTCCACAGGCCGGGTGTCCGCGGCCGGGTTGTCCACAGGTGCGTGCCTCGCGGGGCGGTTTTGTCGGTGGTTGTCGTTACGCTGGATTTCGGGGGGCCGGAGGCCGCCCCGGCGCCTGGGCCGGGGCTTTGCGGGTGGGCGTGGCGGCATCCGCGCGGGGGACGGACGTTCGTGGGCTGCGCCTCATCGTGGGGCTCTTCGGCCGTGGTGCCGAAGTAGGCTCCCCCTGTGCGTGAGCTGCCGAAGGAGTTGACCCTGCCGTCCGGGTTGGTGCCTCCTGAACCGCCCGACCCGCCGGTGACGCCCAAGGACGCGGCCACCGTGATGCTCGTTCGGGACACCGCCGCCGGGCTCGAGGTCTTCCTGCAGCGACGGGTTCGTGGCATGGCTTTCGCCGGGGGGATGACTGTCTTTCCCGGTGGTGGGGTCGATCGGCGGGACGCGGACACGTCCATCGCTTGGCATGGGCCCGCGCCGGAGTGGTGGGCTGAGCGGTTCTTCTGCGATGTGGGGCTCGCCCGGGCACTGGTGTGTGCTGCCGTGCGCGAGACGTTCGAGGAGTCCGGGGTGCTGCTCGCCGGGCCGGACGGGGACAGCGTCGTCGCCGACGTGCGGCCGTTCGCGGCGGCCCGGGAGCAGCTCGTGAACCGGGAGCTTTCGCTGGCCGGGTTCCTCGCTGAGGCCGGGCTGGTGCTGCGGGCCGACCTGCTTCGGCCCTGGGCCAACTGGCTCACGCCCGAGCAGGAGACCCGGCGGTTCGACACCCGGTTCTTCCTCGCCCGGCTGCCCGAGGGGCAGCTGGCCGACGGCGAGACCTCCGAGGCCTCGGATACGCGCTGGCAGCGGCCCGGTGACGCGCTCGACGACTGGAAGGCCGGGCGCGACGGGCTCCTGCCTCCCACGTGGACCACCCTCGCCGAGCTGGAGGACTGCGGGACCGTCGCCGAGGCGATGGTCGTCGAGCGGGAGATCAGCGTGCTCATGCCCAAGGTGGCGCGCGACGGCGACACCCTGCGCATCGTCCTGCCCGGTGATCCGCTGTACGACGGCTCACCAGCACACCTCGACGCGCGGCCCGACGACCGGATCGGGCGATGAGCGGGCACCCCGCGTACGGCGAGCTTCGGGCGGTCACGGACACGGCCGCCGTCCTGCTCGAGGACAACCCCGGCCCGATGACGCTCGAAGGCACCAACACCTGGCTGCTGCGTGCCCCCGGCTCACCGGCGTGCGTCGTCGTCGACCCCGGCTACGAGGACGAGCCGCACCTGACCCGGGTCGTCGAGGCGGCGGGTGAGGTCGCGCTGATCCTCGTGACCCACCACCACCCGGACCACGTGCGGGGCGCGCCCTGGCTCGCCCGCCGGGCCGGGGCACCGATCCGTGCGTTCGACCCGGCCCTGTGCGCGGACGCGGGCGCTCTCACCGACGACGAGGTCGTCGAAGCCGCCGGCATCTCGATCCGCGTGCTGCACACGCCCGGCCACACCGACGACTCGGTGTGCCTCGCCGTCGACGGGGCTTTGCTCACCGGTGACACCGTGCTCGGCCGCGGCACCACCGTGATCTCGGACCTGGGTGCGTACCTGGGGACGCTCCGCCGCCTCATCACGATGCCGGCCGGCACCGTCGCCCTGCCCGGTCACGGTCCGGAGCTGCCGGACATCGCCGCGACCGCGCGGGAGTACCTCGGCCACCGCGAGGCGCGACTCGACCAGGTGCGCGCGGCGCTGCGCGAGCTCGGCCCCGGCGCCACCGCACGCCAGGTCGTCGAGCACGTCTACCGCGACGTGGACGAGTCGCTGTGGGGACCGGCCGAGTGGTCGGTCCGCACACAGCTCGACTACCTCGCCACCACCGGTGAGGTGTTCTGACCGCGTTATTTGGGCGGCAGCATGGGCATCACCACGTAGCGGACGGTTGGTTCCGTCGGTTCGACAGCTGAGAAGACGGTCGCGCGCATGCCCGGCTGGATCTCCATGCGGACCTGCTGACCCCCGAAGCAGCGGAGCGCGTCGGTGAGGAAGCGGGACTGGTAGGCCTGGCCGGTGCGGCCACCGTCCACAGTCGCCTTCACGGACTCCTCCGCCTCACCGGCCTTCGCGTCCGCGCCGCGCAGGCGGATCTCGCCATCGCCGATCTCCACCAGCAGGACACCGCGGGCGTCCGTGTAGATGCCGACCCGGCGGACCGCACCCGCCAGTGCGTCCGCGTCCACGGTCACCGTCGTGTCGACGTCCGACAGGTGGATCTTCGACTCGTGCAGGAACGAGCCGTCGAGCACCGCGGTCGTGGTCAGCGCGCCGTGCCAGCCCAGGCCGAACCGGTCGCGGTCGGCGTACACCGTGACCTCCGTCGCCGGGAGCCGGCGCGCCAGCTCGCTCAGCAGGTTCGCCGGGACCAGCGCGTCGACCGAGCCCTGCGCGTGCCAGGGCAGCGACGCGAGCGCCATCTGGTAGCGGTCGGTCGCGACCATGATCAACCGGTCGTCCTCCGAGCGGACCCGGACGCCGGTGAACATGGGTAACGCGTCGTCCCGCGACGCCGCCAGCACCGTCGTGGCCAGAGCGGACGCGAACATCGCGCCGTCGACGGTCCCCGCCGCCGTCGGCGCCGAGCCGACTCCGGGGTGGACGTCCGCGTCCAGCAGTGGCAGCGCGTAGCGGGCGCCCGGCGCGCGGATCGCCAGCTTCGACCCCTCCACCACGAGGCGGACCTGTTCCTGCTCGAGCGCACGTAACGTGTCGGCGAGCGGCTTCGCGGGCACCAGCACGCGGCCCTCGGTGTGCACGAGCGCGTCCCGGTGCACCCGGGCCGCCCGCTCCCGGTCGTTGGCCGCGAGGGAGACCCCCTCGGCCGTCGCGGTGAGCAGCAGCCCGGACAGCACCGGGTCGATCAGCCTGCCGGGAACCAGCTTGACCAGCGCGGATGCCGCGCCGGCGAGTGCCGCTGTGGTGACGGTGACGTCCATGGCCACAAGGTAGACCCGGCCACCGACAATTTCCGCGTCAGCTCACGGCGACCAGTTCCGGCGCCGGATCGTGCTGCTCGGTGAACGTGTTCCTGCGGGCCAGGACCAGCCCGGCGATCAGCAGGCCCGCGACGCCGGCCGCGATGAACGCCGACCACACGCCGACGTGCTCCACCAGGTAACCGCTGGCCGACTGGCCCGCCGCGAGACCCAGCGTCACCGACGTGACGATCCAGCCGAACGCCTCCGTGGCCGTGCCCTCCGGCGCCACCAGCTCGATCGCGGTCGAGTGCGTCGTGGACTGCGGAGTGATCCACATGCCCGCGGCCAGCGACAGCACCGCCAGCCAGAGCAGGTTCGACGTGCTGGCGAGGGGGATCACGAACAGCGCGAACATGCCCAGCAGGAACGGCAGCCGCAGCGCCATCGACCGCGGCCACGGGCGGCCCGCGTAGTACACGCCGAAGACCACCGAGGTCAGCGACCACGCGGCCAGCATGACGCCGCCGAGCGGCGCGTGGCCCGCGTTCGTCGCGGCCGCGGGGATGGCGACCTCGACGAACCCGACGGTCACGCCGAACCCGAGCGCGGCCAGCGCCACCGTGCGCATGCCCGGTGTGGCGAGCGCGCCGAGGAGGCGCCCGCCGCGGCGCGGTGCGGGCCGCACGGATCGGACGGCGGTGGTGAGTGCGAAACCGACGCCGCCGACCACCATGCACGCCGCGCTGAACACGAGTCCCGTGCCTGCCCACGGCGCCGCGACCATGATGCCCGCGAGCGCGGGCCCGAGGATGAAGAAGACCTCGAGGCTGATCGCTTCGTAGGCGAACGCGGCGTGGCGGATCGGCCCTGGCGGGACCAGGTGTGTCCACAGCGCCCGCGACGCGGCGCCGACCATCGGTTCGGTGAGGCCGATGAGCCAGCCCAGCGCGACCATCGCGGGGCCGGACTGACCGGTCTCGATGGCGATGATCGCGGCTGTGACGGTCGCCACGAGCAGGCCGGACGCGATGAGCAGCGGCCGGGTCGGGCCGAGCCGGTCCATGATGCGCCCCTGCGCGACCGCGCCGATGGCGACGCCGATGAGCGAGCCGGCGGAGACGAGGCCGGCGACCGTGAACGAGCCGGTCTCGCGCTGCACGTACAGCAGCAGCGAAAGGCCGACCATGGCGATCGGCATCCTGGCCAGCAGAGAGGTGAGTACGGGAGTGCGCGCGCCTGGCGTGGTCAGCGCAGCGCGGAAGTCGGCTAGACCGGCGGAGTGGGACACGCGTACCAGTATGACAAATTTTGGTACTTGCGTACCAATCGATTCATCGGTAACGGTTCGGTAACGAGACGGGATAACGGCACAACGGATGGGTACTCGAACCAGTCCTCGTATGTGAAAGCTCCCGCAGGCGGGTAACGAATCGCCGAGGAGCCGCGTTCAACTGAAGAAGCTCCCTCCGGCAGACATGGGTCGGGGCCTAATGGTTCGGAGGGCGGGGAGCGTGGGCCGTCGGGGGATGGTTCACGCAAGGCAAGGAGCCGGTGCGCCGCGTCGGGGGCGGCGCCCGGCTCCTTTGCTGTCCAAGGGCAGGCCGGAGGCCGAAACCCGGGCATGCGAAAAGACCCGGCACCGGGACGGCGCGGGCCTTTTCAGGCGTGACTCATCTGGCGCGGCGGGCCAGCCGCTCCGGGTCGAGGATCAGCACGCTCTTGCCTTCCAGCCGCAGCCAGCCGCGGTGCGCGAAGTCCGCGAGGGCCTTGTTGACCGTCTCGCGGGACGCGCCGACGTACTGGGCGATCTCTTCCTGCGTGAGGTCGTGCATGACCCGCAGCAGGCCCGCCTCCTGGCTGCCGAACCGCTGTGCGAACTGCAGCAGCGCCTTCGCCACCCGGCCGGGCACGTCGGTGAAGATCAGGTCCGCCAGCATGCCGTTCGTCCTGCGCAGGCGGCGGGCGATGACCCGCAGCAGCTGTTCCGCGATCTCCGGGCGGGTCGCGATCCACTGGCGCAGCGCCGGGCGGTCCATGGTGCGCGCGACGACCTCGGTGACCGTCGTCGCGGTCGACGTCCGGGGGCCCGGGTCGAAGATCGACAGCTCGCCGAACATGTCGGCGGGCCCCATGATGCCCAGCAGGTTCTCGCGACCGTCCGGTGACTTGCGGCCGAGCTTCACCTTGCCCGACTGGATGATGTAAAGACGGTCGCCGGGCTCGCCCTCCGCGAAGATCACGTGCCCACGCGGAAACTCGACGGTCTCCAGCGTCTGAGCGAGCGCTTCAGCGGCAGCCGGTTCGACACCCTGGAAGATGCCGGCCCTGGCAAGGGTCTCGTCCACCTGCGTCCCTCCCAATCAGACTCGTGCGGTGAACAGCGGCAACGGCGCCCTGATCACCCTTGGGAAGTGTAGAGCGTGTGCGGTGGATCACCTCGTAGGGCGTACCACGGGTATGTCGTCAGCCGAGTTTCTTGGGGAGGTCGGCCCTGGAGATGCGCACGGTCGGCGCGTTCATGACCTTCCTGACACGCGCGGGAACCTTGCCCTTCCGGCGCAGCCGGAACAGCTCCAGCGCGCGGCCGATGCCGTGGCCGTACAGCGCGCGAACTTCATCCGGTCGGGGGTTGTCCAGGAACGCCTCGACCTCGTCCTCCTGGACGGCGACGTGCCGGAGCCTGGCCTCCACCCGTTCCATGAACAGGGCGAAGAACATCACGACGATCGGAACGGCGAACACGAACCAGACAGCCATAGTGTGTTGATCCTCGCTCAACTCGGGTCGGGCGACGCGGACCCGGGGTCCGGCGTGTCCCTCACTTGATGGACGTCCATGGCACGGATGTGGTTGTGCGGCGGCCCGTAGGCTAGCGGGGTGCCGCCCGCCACTCGACAGCTACCCCGTGCCGCGACCCCCGAAACACCGCCCCCCACCACGCTGGTCCGCCGTGCCCGGCGGATGACGAGAGTGCTGGCCGAGGCGTTCCCCGACGCGCACTGCGAGCTGGACTTCACCAACCCGCTCGAACTCGCCGTCGCCACGATCCTGTCCGCGCAGAGCACCGACGCGCGGGTCAACCTGACCACTCCCGCCCTGTTCAAGCGTTACGTGACGGCCGCGGACTACGCGGGCGCCGACCGGCTGGAGATGGAGGAGCTGATCCGCCCGACCGGCTTCTACCGGAACAAGACGACGTCGCTGATCGGTCTCGGGACCGCGCTCGTCGAGCGGTTCGGCGGCGAGGTGCCGAACAAGCTGGCGGACCTGGTCACACTGCCGGGCGTCGGCCGCAAGACCGCCAACGTGATCCTCGGCAACGCGTTCGGCATCCCCGGCATCACCGTCGACACGCACTTCGGCCGCCTGGTCCGCCGCTGGGAGTGGACCAAGGAGGAGGACCCGGTCAAGGTCGAGCACGAGATCGGCGAGCTGATCCCCAAGAAGGACTGGACGATGCTGTCCCACTGGGTGATCTTCCACGGCCGCCGCGTGTGCCACGCGCGCAAGCCCGCCTGCGGCGCGTGCGTGCTCGCCAAGGACTGCCCGTCGTTCGGCGCAGGGCCGACGGAGTTCGAGGAGGCGGTCAAGCTGGTCAAGGGGCCGGAGGCGCCGCACCTCATCGACCTGGCAGAACGCGTGCACAACGGGTACAAGCCGGGACGCGCGTAGTGGGCAACGGAGTGCGCTGGTCGATCGCGGCGGTGATCCTGATGATCGCCGGCGTCATCGCCATCTGGCCGCGCTCCGAACCCGCTCCGCCCCCACCGAGGGACAGCACGCAGACCGCGCCCGACCTGACCGGGGCACGGGCCGAGGCGGACTTACCGGCGTGTCCTGACGGCGCGGACGGCCCCGCTGAACTGCGCGGGATCGCAGCGGAGTGCCTCGCGGACGGCCGCGCCGTCGACATCGCGGCGGCGCTCGAGGGGCGGGTGCTCGTCAACATGTGGGCCACCTGGTGCCAGCCGTGCAAGACAGAACTGCCGATCCTGGACGCCTATGCGAAGGAGCCCGGTGCCATCCCGGTCGTCACGCTCGGCGTCGAGTCCCGGCCGGGTGACGCGCTCGAGCTGCTCACCGCGCTGAAGGTGAAGCTGCCGAGCCTCCTCGACGAGGACGGCCACGCCAGGCAGAAGCTGCACCCGATCGGCCTGCCGGCCACGTACCTGGTGGAGAACGGCACGGTCACGCTGATCGAGAGCCCGCGGGTGTTCACGTCGGTCGACCAGGTCAGGCAGGCAGTGGCGAACGGCGTGGCGAATGGCTGAGCACGGGCCGCTGGTGGACCCGGCGACCATCCCCGCATGGCTGCGCCCGGTCGTCGAGGCCAGCGCGCACCTCGACGCGGAGATGTTCCGCCAGCTCTCCGCGCCGACCGAGGACGCCCGCGACGCCGCCGTGCTGATCCTGTTCGGCGAGCACGAGACGCGCGGCCCGGACGTGCTGCTGCAGCTGCGGGCCGACCGCGGTGGCGCGCACTCGGGGCAGGTCGCGTTCCCCGGCGGCTCCAGCGAGCCCGAGGACGACGGCCCGGTCGCGACCGCGTTGCGCGAGGCCGTCGAGGAGACCGGGCTCGACCCGGCGGGCGTGCGGCCGGTCGCGTTGCTGCCGCGGCTGCACATCCCCGTGTCCCGTTTCCACGTCACGCCCGTGGTCGCGCACTGGGAGAAGCCGAGCCGGGTCTGGGCGGTCGACCCGCTGGAGAGCGCGGCGGTGGCCCGGGTGCCGATCGCCGACCTGGCCGATCCGGCGAACCGGTTCATGTGCCGCCACCCGTCCGGTTTCACGGGACCCGCGTTCGCCTTGCCACGGATGCTGGTGTGGGGCTTTACTGCCGCACTGCTGACGCTCCTGCTCGAGCTCGGCGACTGGGCGAAACCGTGGGACGGTTCGGACATACGCGACCTTGACGCCGCTTGGCGTTCAGTGAGGCAAGCCGTCGGGGAGGTATGAACGGGTGAACTGGGTCGACCTGGTCGTGATTCTGCTCGCGATCCTGGCCGCGATCTCGGGGGCACGGCAAGGCGTGATCACCGCGCTGCCTGCGTTCATCGGGGTGCTGATCGGCGCCATCGCGGGCATCAAGATCGCGCCGCTCGTGGTGCGCTACATCGAGTCGACGCCGACCAGGGTCGCGTTCGCCGTGGCGATCTTCGTGCTCCTGGTGGCGCTGGGCGAGACGCTCGGCGTGTGGCTCGGCCGCAGCCTGCGCGAGCGGATCAAGTCGCCGAGGCTCGCGGGCGTGGACAACGCGCTCGGCGCGATCGTGCAGGGCGCCGTGGTGTTCGTCGTGGCGTGGCTGATCGCGTTGCCGCTGGTCACCGTGGGCGGGCTGCCGGACCTCGCGTCCGCGATCCGCAACTCGACCGTGCTCGGCGGCGTCGACAAGGTCATGCCGCAGGCCGCGCAGGACCTGCCGGACGAACTGCGGCGGCTGCTCGACGTGTCGGGCTTCCCCGAGGTCGTCGACCCGTTCGACCGGACCCCGAACCGTGAGGTCGCGCCGCCCGATCCGGCACTGCAGAACAGTGCGGTCGTGCAGAACGTGCGCCCGAGCGTGCTGAAGATCCACGCACGGGCCCCGTCCTGTTCGCGTGCGCTCGAAGGCAGCGGGTTCGTGATCGCGCCAGAGCGGATGATGACCAACGCGCACGTGGTCGCCGGAACGTCCGAGGTCGTGGTGGAGACCGACGACGGCCAGCTGGACGCGCGGGTCGTCCTGTACGACCCGGAGACCGACGTCGCGGTGCTGTCGGTGCCCGGCCTGACCGCCGCGCCGCTGCCGTTCGCGGGCAGGCCCGCGACCTCCGGCCAGGACGGGATCGTGCTCGGCTACCCGCTCGACGGCCCGTACCGCGCGTCGCCCGCCCGCGTGCGGGACGAGATCACGCTGAACGGCCCGGACATCTACGACGCGAAGCAGGTGCAGCGCGAGGTGTTCACGCTGCGCGCGCTGGTGCAGAGCGGCAACTCGGGCGGCCCGCTGGTCGACACGCAGGGCCGCGTGATCGGCGTGATCTTCGGCGCCGCCACGGACCAGTCCGAGACCGGCTTCGCGCTGACCGCCGCCGAGGTGGCGGAGGAGGTCGAAGCGGCCCCGGACCTGTCGCGTGCCGTGGCGACCGGGAACTGCGCCGCCTAGTCCGCCGCGCAGTGCGTGCCGGGCCGCGGGGTTTCGCGGTCCAGCACGTAGTCGGTGAACACGGCGCGGGTGCAGTCGGTGCGGTCCATGACGCCGTGGCCCCAGCCGTCGTAGGTCAGCAGGACGCTGTCGTCGAGCTGCCGGTGGACGTCCTTCGCCCACGCGTAGCCGGTGGCGGGGTCGTGCAGCGAGTTCATGACGAGGATCGGCGGCGCGTCGTCGGCGTCGGTGCGGTGCTGCGGGTTCGGCACCTCCGCTGGCCACGCGGAGCACAGCGACAGGACCGCCCACGCGAAGTGCGTGCGCAGGACCGGCGCGGCCGCGTTCTGCTTGCGCCACAACGACAACCACTCGCCCTGCGAACCGAACCGGACCCGGTGGTCGGTGCAGAACGACGCGATCGGGAACGGTGCCGTCTCCTCAGTGGCACTGATGGTGGCCGTGCCCTCCGACAGCTGCTTCAGCTGCACCGCGAGTTCCGCCCAGTCCGGGTTGTAGAGGCGTTGCAGCGTCAGCTGGTTCAGCGCGGTCGGCGGCACGGGCAGCTCACCGAGGACCGCCTTCTCGTACAGGTCGCCATACACCTGACCCGCGTCCTGGCCGTGCAGCGCGCAGTCCGCGTCTTCCGCGCACCACGTGGCGAACTCGGCGAACGCGTCCTCACCCGCCGCGGCCTGGGTCGTCATGAACCGCGTCTGTGTGAGGCCGTGGTCGAAGACGCTGTCGAGGACCATGCCGCGCACCCGGTGCGGGAAGTTCTCGGCATACATCTGGCCCGCCAACGTGCCGTACGAGCGGCCGTACAGCGTGATCTTCCGTTCGCCGAGCGCGGCACGCAGCACGTCGATGTCCCGCGCGACGCTGACGTTGTCGACGTGGTCGATCAGCGGGCCGGTGTGCTCGCGGCAGCTGGCGCCGGTCTCACGGGCCCAGGCCTGGATGTCCGCGAGCCGCGCCCCCGCATCGGGGATCACGTTCGGCAGGTTCGTGACCAGGTCCGCGGCGCACTCGACGGGGTGGCTGCGGTTGGTGCCGCGCGGGTCGTAGCTGACGACGTCGAACCGCTCGGACACCGCGGGCGGCACGACGTTCCCGGCCAGCACCCGGTCCACGCCCGAGCCGCCGGGCCCACCCGGCATGAACACGAGCGTGCCCTCGCGCTCGCCCGTCGCCTTCGCGCGCACGACGGCGACCTCGATCGTGCCCGTCGACGGCCGCGCGTAGTCGATCGGCACGGTGATCGTCGCGCATTCGACCTGGCTGTCCGGCGCACACGGCCGCCAGTCGAGTGTCTTCCCCGGTTCAGCGGTGGCGGTGCCGGTCGCCACACCCGTCAGCAGGACGGCGGCGAGCAGCATGGAACCACGTTTCATGGTTTTCCTCCCGGTTGATCCCGGGAACGAGTCTGCCGCCGGGGATTCGCCGTCGTCTCCGGGAGAACCCTGAGATGTCCCGGGACTATCGGGTGAGGAACTCGCCGATCGCGCGGTTGGTCGCGGCGGGCGCTTCCTGCTGCGGGAAGTGGCCGACGCCGTCGAGTGTCGTCGTCCGCACCGGGCGCGTCGCCCACGCGGACGACTCGGTCAGCGTGCGCGGCAGCACGCACGGGTCGACCGCGCCCGCGAGTTGCAGCACGGGCACGGTCACCTTGCGCTGCATGGCTTCCGAGAACCGGCGGCCCTCACCGCGGAGCTGCGAGCGGCCCGCCCAGCGGTAGTACTCGAGCGCGCTGTGCGCGACACCGCGGACCATCATCGCCGATCGGTGCGTGCGGACCGCCGCCGCGAAGTCCGGCGTACCCGTCCACTGTGGACCCGACCAGCGGTGCATCAGGTCCTCGACGGTCGCCGCGTCGTCGCGGGTCAGCCAGCGTTCCGGCGCGAGCGGGACCTGCGCGCGGAACACGTGCCCCAGCGCACGGGCCTGGTTGGTCGCCTTGCGGTGCAACGCGGTGCGGCGCATCTCCCTGCGCAGCGCCATCGGGTGCGCGGCCGCGATCGACGTGACCGAGCGGACCAGGCGGGGGTGCAGCGCGGCGACGGTCCACGCGAGCATGCCGCCCCACGCGTGGCCGACCAGGTGCGCGCGGGGCTCGCCCAGTGCCTTGATCAGCCCGCCGACGTCACCGGCGAGGGTCCAGCCGTCGTAGCCGCGGGGTGGCTTGTCGGAGTCGCCGTAGCCGCGGAGGTCGACCGCGACCGTGCGGTAGCCGGCATCCGCGAGCGCGCCCAGCTGGTTGCGCCAGGACCACCAGAAACCGGTGAAGCCGTGCAGCAGCAACACGAGCGGGCCCTCGCCCGCCTCGGCCACGTGCAGGCGGATGCCGTTGGCGTGGACGTCACGGTGCACCCAGGGTCCGTCGAGGCGCACGGTCGACGGGTCGGGGCGCACGATGGTGCTGGTCAAGGACGACGCGGTTCGAGCTCGCCGTGCTTGCCGTCCCCACCGGGACGCAGCGCGGCGATGGTGTCCTTCGCGGAGTCGATCGTGCGCTGCGGCGCACGGATCCGCTTGAACTTCTTGATGCCGAGGAACACGAGCAGGGCCGCACCGACGATCGCGACGACGAAGACGATGAGGAAGCCCAGCCAGGGGTGGGCCTCCCAGTCGAAGATGTCGTTGAGTCCCAGCGACAGCGCGACCAGCCCGAACGGGATGAAGAGCAGCAGAAGGACGAGCGCGATGATGAAGTAGACGCTGCCCGTCAGGCCCTTCTTGACCTCGCCTGCGACCTCGGACTTCGCCAGCTCGAGTTCGCCTCTGATCAGCGTCGACAGGTGCGTCGTGGCGTCCTTGACCAGGCCGCCGATCGACTGGTCTCCCGGCGCCGCAGCATCGTCCGAGAGCGGTATCGACGGGACCCTGGGCAGCTCCGCCCCGTTTCCGTGGCTGTTCTCGCGCGCACTGGTCACGGCGACATCGTGCCACGTGCGGATCAAAGAAGCTGGCCGGGCGGGGTCAACCCGCCGAACGAGCCTTGTTCCGGCGCATCAACAGCACCGCCGCGAGCAGTGAGGCCAGCACCGACGCGACCAGAACAGCGCCCTTCGCCAGTTCCATGTCGGGTCCGTCGAGCGACAGGTCGGCGATCAGCAGGCTCACCGTGAACCCGACCCCGCCGAGCATCGCGACCGCGACCAGGTCCCGTTTGCCCAGGTCGGAAGGTAGGGCGGCGAACTTGAACCGGACCGCGAGCAGTGCCGCCCCGACGATCCCGACGAGCTTGCCGATCACCAGCCCGGCGATGATCGCGACCGCGAGCCGGTCGGTGAACAGCCTGCCGAGCGCGTCACCGCTGACCGGGATGCCCGCCGCGAAGAACGCGAACACCGGCACGGCCAGCCCGGCCGACCACGGCTGCAACCGGTGCTCCAGCCGCAGGCACGGCGACTCCTCCTCGCCGGGGTCGGTGCGCACCCGTGTCAGCAGCGCGAGCGCGACGCCCGCGACCGTGGCGTGCACCCCGCACGAGTGGACGGCGACCCACGTGGCGACCGCGACCGGCACGTGCACCCACGGCGTCCGGACCCGTTTGTGCTGCAGGAACCAGTAGAGCGCCAGCAGTGCCACCGCGGCGCCCGCCGCGACGAGGTCGAACGAGCCGGTGAACAGGATCGCGATCAGCAGGATCGCGCCGAGGTCGTCCACCACCGCGAGGCTGAGCAGGAACACCCGCGCGCTGCTCGGCAGCCCAGACGCGGTGAGCGCGAGCACCCCGAGCGCGAACGCGATGTCGGTGGCGACGGGGATCGCCCACGCCTGCGCCATGCGCGGATCACCCCAGCCGATCCCGACCGCGACCAGCGCGGGCACGACAATCCCGCCGATGGCGGCGATCACCGGCAGCAGGGCGTTCTTGAGCCGCGACAGCTCGCCGACCACCAGCTCCCGCTTCAGCTCGAGCCCGGCGACGAAGAAGAACAGCGCGAGCAACCCGTCCTTGGCCCAGTCGCCGACGGTCAGGTCGAGGTGCAGGAAGTGCGGCCCGACCGCGGTGTCCCGCAACGTCAGGTAGGCGTCGGCCCACGGTCCGTTGGCCGCGAGCAACGCGATCGCGGTGGCGGCGAGCAGGATCGACCCGCCCACGGTCTCGGTACGGAGGAAGCGGCCGAACTCAGTCACGGGTCTCCAGGGGTTGCCGGATCATCATGCCGACCAGACTTCCCGGCTCACCTGCGTCGACCCTAACCGCCAACGGTGACCCCGAACAAAAGCCCGACGAGATATGTGACGAGCATCGTCAAGGCGCCGACCCCGACGTTCCGGACGATCGCACGGGTGACGTTCGCGCCGCCAAGGCGTGCGCTGACCACCCCGGTGAGCACGAGCCCGACCACGACGGCGGCCGCGCACGCCCACACCCGCATGGAGACGCTCGGCACCGAGATGGCGAGCAGCGGCAGCAGCCCGCCGACGGTGAACGCGACGAGCGACGCCCATGCCGCGTGCCAGGGGCTGGTGAGATCGTCGGGGTCGATGCCCAGTTCGGCTTCGGCGTGGGCCTCGAGGGCGTTCCTCGCGGTCAGCTCGCGCGCGACCTCGGCGGCGAGACCGGGGGAGAGACCGCGTTCCTGGTAGATCTCGGCGAGTTCCCGCTCCTCTTGCTCGGGCATGGTGTCGAGCTCGTACTTCTCGAGCCGCAGCGCCGCCTGCTCGGTATCCCGCTGCGTGGAGACGGAGACGTACTCCCCGCCCGCCATGGACAGCGCACCGGCGACAAGGCTCGCCACCCCCGCGACGAGGATCGCGGTCCGGTCGGCGGTCGCCCCGGCCACCCCGACCGTCACCCCGGCGACGGACACGATGCCGTCGTTGGCGCCCAGCACACCGGCGCGCAACCAGTTGAGGCGCTCTCCGAGACTCGCGTGGTGCGGCTCGCCGGGATGGGTGACTGACACCGCCATATTGAACCGCGCGGGACCGCCAACCGCTCAGTTGTCCACAGCACGGTGAGTTGTCCACAGTTGGGCGCACAGCCCTTGAAATCCAAGCCCCAACTGGTAGACTGGCAAGGCGGGACGCCCCCGGGACAGGGTGGGGGTTGGGTATCGCGCGCGAGCGACGCGGACGTTTGCGCCCTGGGTGGGTCAGATCCGCTGGCGTTCAGGCTTGAGTGTCCTTTGTGGACACGGCGGAACGGGCCGCGACCTCTCTCGAGGGATCGCGGCCCGTTCAGTCACTCGTCACACATCACTCGTCCGAGCCGGACCCCTTCAGACCCGACGAGATCAGCTCCATGACCGACGAGTCGGCCAGCGTCGTCACGTCGCCGATCTCGCGGTTCTCCGCCACGTCGCGCAGCAGGCGGCGCATGATCTTGCCGGACCGCGTCTTCGGCAGTTCCGGCACCACCATGATCTGCCGCGGCTTCGCGATCGGGCCGATCTCCTTCGCCACGTGGTCGCGCAGTGCCTTGATCGCGGCCTCGCCGCGCGCCTCGTCCTCGGCGACGCCGCCGCGCAGGATCACGAACGCCACGATGCCCTGACCGGTGGTCGCGTCCGACGCGCCGACCACCGCGGCCTCGGCCACCGTCGGGTGCGACACCAGTGCCGACTCCACCTCGGTCGTCGAGATGCGGTGGCCGGACACGTTCATCACGTCGTCGACGCGGCCGAGCAGCCAGACGTCACCGTCCGCGTCGTACTTCGCGCCGTCGCCCGCGAAGTAGAAGCCCTGGTCGGCGAACCGCGACCAGTACGTGTCCCGGTACCGCTCCTCGTCGCCCCAGATGCCGCGCAGCATCGCGGGCCACGGCTTGTCGAGCACCAGGTAGCCGCCGCCACCGGCCGCGACCTCGTTGCCCTGGTCGTCGACCACCTTCGCCGAGATGCCCGGCAGCGCGCGCTGCGCCGAACCCGGCTTCGCGTGCGTCACCCCCGGCAACGGCGAGATCATGATCGCGCCCGTCTCCGTCTGCCACCACGTGTCGACCACCGGCGTCTTCGAGGACCCGATGGTCTCCCGGTACCAGATCCACGCCTCCGGGTTGATCGGCTCACCGACCGACCCGAGCACCCGCAGCGACGACAGGTCGAACTTCTCGGGGATCTCCTTGCCCCACTTCATGAACGTGCGGATCAGCGTCGGCGCCGTGTAGTAGATGGTGACGCCGTACTTCTGCACGATCTCCCAGTGCCTGCCCTCGTGCGGCGTGTTGGGCGTGCCCTCGTACACGACTTCGGTCGCGCCGTTCGCCAACGGTCCGTACACGATGTAGCTGTGCCCGGTCACCCAGCCGATGTCGGCGGTGCACCAGTAGACGTCACTCTCCGGCTTCAGGTCGAAGACGTTCCGGTGCGTGTACGCGGTCTGGGTCAGGTAGCCGCCCGTCGTGTGCAGGATGCCCTTCGGCTTACCGGTCGTGCCCGAGGTGTACAGGATGTACAGCGGGTGCTCGGAGTCGAACGCCTCCGGCGTGTGCTGCTCGGACTGCCCGTCGACGGTGTCGTGCCACCAGATATCGCGGCCCTCGGTCCACTCGACGTCGGTCTCGGTCCGCTTGACCACCAGCACGTGCTCGACCGACGGCGTCTTCGCGACCGCCTCGTCCACGGCGGCCTTCAGCGGCGCGGGCTTGCCGCGCCGGTACTGGCCGTCGGCGGTGATCACGAGCTTGGCCTGCGCGTCGTCGATGCGGGACCGCAGCGCCTCGGCGGAGAACCCGCCGAACACGACGCTGTGGGTCAGGCCGAGCCGCGCGCACGCGAGCATCGAGAAGATCGCCTCGGGCAGCATCGGCATGTAGATCGCGACCCGGTCCCCGGTCGTCAGACCCAGCGAGAGCAGCGCGTTCGCGGTCTTCGACACCTCACGCAGCAGGTCGGCGTAGGTGATGGTGCGGCCGTCGCCGGGCTCGCCCTCCCAGTGGATCGCGACGCGGTCGCCGTTGCCGGCCTCGACGTGGCGATCGACACAGTTGTAGGCGACGTTCAGCTTGCCGCCGACGAACCACTTCGCGAACGGCGCGTTCGACCAGTCCAGCACCTGGTTCCACGGGGTCTCCCAGGTCAGCTGCTCCGCCTGCGCGGCCCAGAACGCCTCGCGATCGGCGTCGGCCTGCTCGTACAGCTCGGCCTTCGCGTTCGCCTGCTGCGCGAACTCGTCACTCGGCGGGAAGGTCCTGCTCTCCGTGAGCAGGTTGTCCAGCGTCTGGCCCTGGCCGGACTGCTCGGTCATGATGCGGATCCTCCTCGACCCCGGGGGGACTGCGTGTGTCTGCCGTGAACGGTAGTGCTCTATCACGCCTGGCAACAGCACGTACAGAGGTCCAGACCAATGAACTGGGGGTTCCCGAACGGATGTCACCCGGTAGGGTCCGTCCACGTGACAGACCCCCTGGCGCCGCTGCTGGACCTGCCCGGAGTCGACGAGGCGGTGGCCGCCGCACGCGAGGCGGTCGACGCGGTCCACGGACACCCGGCGAACCGTCGCGGCTGGCCCGCTACCGCGGCCGAGGCGTCGGTCCGCGCGTCCCGCGCGTCCGCCGCGCTCGACGGCGGCGCCGCGGACATCCCGGCTACCGGCGAGGTCACGGACCCGCACCTCGCGGGTGCGTTGCGCATCGGCGAGTCCATCGGCCCGATCCTGGCGGTGTGGCAGCGCGCACCGATGCAGGCGCTGGCCCGGCTGCACGTCCTGGCGGCCGCCGACCTGGCCGACGACGAGTCGCTCGGCCGTCCCCGGCAGGCGCGCTGGATCTCGAAGCGGCTGGACATCCTGGCCGAGATCGTCGCGGGCGGCACCTCGGTGCCCGGGCCGGTCCTGACCGCCGTCGTGCACGGCGAGCTGCTGGCACTGTCCCCGTTCGGCACCGCGGACGGCGTGGTCGCGCGTGCCGCCGCGCGGCTGACCATGATCGCGACCGGCCTCGACCCGAAGGGCCTGATCGTGCCGGAGGTCTTCTACCTGCGCCGCTCCGACCGCTACCGCGAGGCGGCCGCCGCGTTCGCCAGTGGCGGCGACGGCCTCACCGAGTGGCTGCTGTTCTCGTGCGAGGCCATCGAGGCGGGTGCCCGCGAGGCGACGAGCATCGCGGAAGCCGCACTACCCGCCTGACTGATCCGCCTCCCCGCATTCAAAAGTCACGTTCCCCTGAGGTGACTGCTGACCAGGCGCAGACCTCAGCACAAAGATCCACAGGACAGCAGCATCTCGGCCACCTCTCAGGTGTGCTGGCCAGCGTTCAGACCGCGGTCGCGTCCAGTTTGGTCAGGGCCTGGCGGACGTGGCCGTCGGTGGCGGCCAGTACCGCGGCGGCGCGCTCCGGGTCGACGCCCGACAGCAGGTGCACGAGGGCCACCTTCAGGTCCCCGTGCGCCTCGTCCAGCGCGGCCGCGCACTCCTGTCTGCTCACGCCGGTGGCCTCCTGCAGGATCCGCAGGGTCCGCCCGCGCAGCTTGGCGTTCGTGGCGCGCATGCTGACCATCAGGTTCGAGTAGGTGCGGCCGAGCTTGACCATCACGGCCGTCGAGAACGCCGTCAGCACGAGCTTCTGCGCGGTGCCCGCCTTCATGCGGGTCGACCCGGCGACCACCTCGGGGCCCGTGTCGACCTCGACCAGCACGTCGATGTCCAGCAGGCCCGTCGCGTGCGGGTTGGAGAACACCAGGCCGGTGTGCGCGCCCAGCTCACGGGCGGCACGCAGCGCGCCCAGCACGTACGGGGTCCGCCCGGACGCGGTCAGGCCCAGCACGAAGTCGCCCGCCGAGGCCGACGCCGCGAGCTCCGCCGCGCCCGCCTCGTCGTCGTCCTCGGCGTTCTCCACCGCGTTCTGCAGTGCGTGGTCGCCGCCCGCGTGGTGCACGACGAACCAGTCGGAAGGCGCGTTGAACGTCGGCACCAGCTCGGCCGCGTCCACCGTCGCCAGCCGGCCGGACGTGCCGGCGCCCACGTAGTGCACGCGGTGCCCGCCCCGCAGTGCCTCGGTCGCGAAGTCCACGGCGGCGGCGAGCGCGG
This sequence comes from Actinophytocola algeriensis, assembly GCF_014203735.1. Classification (GTDB taxonomy): domain Bacteria; phylum Actinomycetota; class Actinomycetes; order Mycobacteriales; family Pseudonocardiaceae; genus Actinophytocola; species Actinophytocola algeriensis. The sequence goes on from NZ_JACHJQ010000003.1 coordinate 917,430, forward strand.
GCAGCGCGGCCGCCACCGCGTCGGGGACGAGACGGTCCTCGGCGTTGATCGACCTCAGGAGGTCGAGAGTCGGCAGCTGATCAAGATCCGTCGTCCGCGGGTTCCGCCGTTCCGTCGGCGATTCGACGTGTACGGCCTGTCGCGGCACAGTCATGTTGCTGCCTCCCCCACCGATCATTTACCGGTCTCCCGCGCCTTGCGGCGACCGTCGTGGCGGGTCTCCAGCCGGTGCGAGCCCACCGCGTCCCTGGTGTCGTCGAGGGCCTTCATCGAGTCGTTCAGGTGGCGCTGGGCGACCCCGATGAAGAGGCAGTCGATGACCGTCAGCTGCGCGATCCGGCTTGCCATGGCGCCGGACCGGAACGTGGTCTCCCGCGCCGCCGTGGTGAGCACGAGGTCGGCGACCTCGCTGATCGGCGCGGTCGGGTAGTTGGTCAGTGCGACCGTCGTGGCACCGGCGCGCCGCGCCTCGCGCAGGGCCTCGACGGTGTCGGCCGTCGCGCCCGTGTGCGAGATGCCGACGGCCACGTCGCCGCGCCCGAGCACGGCGGCAGAGGTCAGCATGATGTGGGTGTCGCTCCAGGCGAAGCTGATGCGCCCGATGCGGTGCAGCTTCTGCTGCAGGTCGGCGGCGACGAACGCGCTGGCGCCGACGCCGTAGACGTCGACCCGGCCCGCCGACGCCAGGGCCACGACGACCTTCTCCAGCACCTCGGCGTCGAGTTGCGCGGCCGTCTCCTCGACGGCACGCGCGTCGGCGAACGTGACCTTGCCGACCACGGTCGCCATGTCGTCGTCGGGGGCGATCTCGCCACCGAGGTCCCGGTCGACGCGGGCCTCGGAACGGGCGGTGTCCGCGGCCAGCGCGATGCGCAGCTCCGGGTAGCCGCCGACGCCGATGGCCTTGCAGAAACGGGTGACGGTGGTCTCGCTCGTACCGGCCGCCTCGGCGACCTCGGTGATGCTGCGACGGGCGACGGTGGCCGGGCTGTCGAGGACGACCTTCGCCACGCGCTGTTCGGCGCGGGCCAGACCGGGCAGAAGCGACCGGATTCGGACCAGCGGACTTGACTCAGTGTGTTGTGTGGTCATGGCACTCGCGCTCACGTGGGAAACTTACTAACAGGCATGTGGAACGACAAGGCGGCAGCCGTCGTCTGTAGACAACGCTACCCAAATCTGGGTGAAACTTCAGGTGCGGTTGTGTGGGTGTAACAACCCAGTCGATGTATCGCCGCACCTTGTTAGCGCTTCAACCAGTTTTTCTTCCTCATCGTGATCTGAGCTGCCAGCCGTCTGACTGAAGCTTGTGGGGTTCTTTCTCACCGTTGAGGAGCGTCCGACCACGTTCCGTGACCACGACCTGATCAAGATGCACGCCGCGCCCGGTGTACCGGGCATCGGTAGCGAATCGCCAGCGCAACGTGATCTCCGCTGCGTGTGGCAGTCGAGCTTCGACCCGCCACCATGCGCGGTGGCCGTTGCCGGAGAGTGCTTCGACCGATTCGTCCGGTGCGCCTCGGCCGTGGACGGACAGCGGGACCGCCGTCCACGTCACCCCATCGGTGCTTACTTCGAATATCAGCCGATCGGTGCTCTCCGTGTCCACAAAGGCGTCGAAGTTCACCCGAACGGGTTGCCGTGGGTGCAGCGTGACAGTCGTCAGTGACGCAGACGACGCGTCCCCGATGCCCGAGTACCACGCGTCCCGGCCGTGCCGGGGCTTCACCGCGAGCGCCTTGGCGAGTCCGCTGCTCAGCGCCTCGCGGGCGATGTTGATCGACCCCCAGTTACGGCTCGGGTGCACCCGGTTGGTGAGCAGGATCGCGAACGACCGCGACGCGGGGTCGATGACGACGTCCGTGCCGGTGTACCCGGTGTGCCCCGCGGTGCGCGGGCCGGCGAGCGCGCCCATGTAGAACATCTGGTTCAGCTCGAACCCGTAGCCGTGATCGTGACCGGGGAAGGCCTCGTTGTGGTCGGTGATCATCGCCGTGACCGTCTCCGGCCGCAGGATGCGGTGTCCTCGGTAGGAGCCGCCGTTGAGGATCGTCTGCGCCAGGATCGCCATGTCACCGGCGGTGGAGAACACCCCGGCGTGCCCGGCGACCCCGCCCAGCGACCAGGCGTTCTCGTCGTGCACCGAGCCGCGCACCATGCCGCGCGGCGGTGCCGTCTGGTACTCGGTGGCCACGACCCGGTCCAGCTTGGACGCGGGCGGGTTGTAGCCGGTGTCGACCATGCGCAGCGGCCCGGTGATCCGCTGGGCCACCACCTCGTCCAGCTTCTTGCCCGTGATCCGTTCGATCAGCACCCCGAGCGTGATCAGGTTCAGGTCCGAGTACTCGTAGTTCGTGCCCGGGGTCGTGCGCGGCGCGATGTCCATCACGGCCTTGATCCGCGCCGGGATGTCCGGGTACCTCGACCACAGCGGGATCCACGAGACCAGGCCGGACGTGTGCGTGAGCAGCTGGGCGACGGTGATCGACTCCTTGCCGTTCACCCCGAACTCGGGCAGGTAGGTCGCCACCGGCGCGTTCACGTCGACCTGGCCTGCCTCGACCAGCTGCATCACGGCGATCGACGTGAACAGCTTCGACACCGACGCCATGTCGAAGATGGTGTCCTCGCGCATCGGGACCTTCTGGTCCTCTGGCAGCTCGGTGCCCGCGCCGTCGGCGTACCGGACCGCGTACCCGGCGGTCTTCCTGCTGACCACGACCCCGTCGTGCGCGACGAGGCTGACCGCGCCGGAGTACAGCGGCACGGTCAGCCTCGGGTCGTAGTTCTTCCTGGTCCACTCGTCGATGCGGGTGAGCGCCGCGTCGATCGGCGCGGGATCGAGGCCGACCGAGGCAGGTGACCCGTCCCGCAGTGCGGTGTGTGGCGACGCGTACCCGGGTAAGGGCACGTCGAAGCGGCCGGTGACCCCGCCCCGCGACTCGGCCACGCTCACGCCGGAACCGGCCGTCACGGCGACGGCCAGTGCGAGGACGGTGACACGAAGGACTCCGGACATGGCCACCTCTTATCGGTCGTCACCGGTAGATCAGGTACTGCTCCCGCAGCCTCGCGAACGCGGCCAGCTCGTCGCGCCACGCGCCGATCACCTCGTTGACCGTCGCCCCGGCGTCGATCATCGTGCGCAGCCGGGTCGAGCCGGAGAGCTTGTCGATGAAGTTGTCCGGCCGCCAGCCGAAGACGTCCGGGTGCACCTGCTTGGCCGTGACCAGCATCGTGACCGCTGTCCTGATCGCCTGGAAGCGCCGTTCGTCGGTGATGTGCAGCTGCACGCCACCGCACACCTTGCCGACCCACTTGGAGAACGTCGGCGCGAAGTAGTGCTCGCGGAACCGCACACCCGGCAGCCCTGCCTGGTTGAGGGCCTCCGCCCAGCGCCAGTCGATGCCCGGCGCGCCGATGATCTCGAAGGGCCGCGTGGTGCCCCGGCCCTCGGAGAACACGGTGCCCTCGAACAGGCAGGTGCCCGGGTAGGCGAGCGCGGTCTCCGGGGTCGGCACGTTCGGGCTCGGTAAGACCCACTCCAGCCCGGTGTCGGAGAACAGGTCGTCCCGCCGCCAGCCCTTGAGCTTCACGATCTCCAGGCTCCGCAGCCGCCCGCCCGCGTCCGCCGGCAGGAACTCGGCGTCGAAGAACCTGGCCAGCTCGCCCGCGGTCATGCCGTGCTGCTGGACGATCGGCTTGCGGCCGACACCGGACGAGAACGCCGGGTCCAGCATCGGGCCGTACGGCGTGCCGCCGACCGGGTTGGGCCGGTCGAGCACCATGAAGTCGATGCCGGTCAGCACCGCGGCGTGCATGGCGTTGTACATCGACCAGATGTAGGTGTAGAAGCGCGCGCCGATGTCCGCGATGTCGAAGACCAGCAGGTCGATGCCCGCCTTGCGGAACTGGTCGGCGATCTTCGCCGCGGTCAGCGTGTAGGTGTCGTAGACGGGGATCTGGGTGCGCGGGTCGAGGTAGTCGCCCTCCGAACCGCCCGCCTGCGCGGTGCCGCGGAAGCCGTGCTCCGGCCCGAACACCGCGGTCGGCGGCATGTTGGCGGCCACCATCGAGTCGACGATGTGCGTGTTGTCGCGCAGGACGCCGGTCGGGTTGGTCAGGATGCCGACCTTGCGGCCGCGGAACCTGCGCCAGCCGTCGGCGGCCAGCGACTCCGCGCCGGTCGTCGTGCCGCGGTGCGAGTGCCCGCGTTCCTCGTCGGCACTCGCCGTCGCCGCGCCGACACCCATGAGGGGTGCCGCCATCGCCGACGCCATCAGGAAGTTTCGGCGGTCCATGCCGCGCCTGTCTTTGCCGCTCACCAGGTCACCCCGTGGTCGAAGGGGTAGAGGACGTCAGAGGTGCCGCCGACCGGGATGTCGACCGGCAGCTTGCCCCGCGGCGAGATCTCGCCGGTCAGGACCTTCGCGAGGGACTCCATGGCGTGTGCGCGCCAGCCGTAGGTCGCGACCCAGGTCGGCGCGTCGACGTAACCCGCGTCGTACGGGATCTGGGAGGCGACCGCGATGACCGGCTTGCCGGTCGCGAGGAGCGCGTTCACCAGGTTCCGCTGCGCGGTCCGGTCCTTGAGGTTGTTGGTCAGCACGACGACCAGGTCGGAGGTGTTGGCTGCCGCCACCGCGTTCGCGATGGTCGTCGCGTTGGGGTTGGCGCCCGTCGACAACGCCGTTGCCGTGGCGCCGCGCCGGTTGAGGCTGTCGGCGAGCCACTGCGGGCTGCGGGTGTCACCGATGCCGGTCACCAGCACCTTGCCGAGGTCGCCGGCCAGCGGCAGCAGGTTCGCGTCGTTGCGCACGACCGTGGTCGTGCGGTCGCTGACCTGCTGGACCCGCGCGATGTGGTCAGGCGTCCCGACGATGCCCGCCACCTTGCCCTCGTCCACGAACGGCGAGGTGATGATGCCGCGCTTGAGCTTGAGCAGCAGGATCCGCAGCACGCTCTGGTCGATGCGCCGCTCGGTCAGCCGTCCGCTCTCCACGGCCGCCTTCACCGAGTCGAGCGCAAGCTGCAGGTTCGGCGGCATGAGGAGCTGGTCGACACCGGCCTCGATGGCCATGACCGGGATCTCCTCCGGCGGGAACACGTTCGCGCCGCCCATGCCGAGCGCGTCGGTGACGATCACGCCCTTGTACTTCAGCTCGCCGCGCAGCAGGCCGGTGAGGATCGGCTTCGACACCGTGGCCGGCACGCCGGACGGGTCGAGGCTCGGCACCTGGATGTGCGCGGTCATGATCGAGTCGACGCCCGCCTTGATGGCGGCCCGGAACGGCGGCATGTCGATGGCACGCCACTCGGCCTCGGTGCGGTCGATGTTCGGCAGGCCGGTGTGGCTGTCGGTCGCGGCGTCGCCGTGGCCGGGGAAGTGCTTGGCCGACGAGGACACGGTCTGGTTCGGCCGCCCGCCCTCCTGGTAGCCCTCGACCTCGGCGGTCACCAGCTGGCTCACCAGCTCCGGCCGCGACGAGAACGAGCGCGCGCCGATCACCGGGTTGTCGGGGTTGGAGTTGACGTCCGCGACCGGCGCGAAGTTCTGGTTGATCCCCATGGCCCGCAGCTCGCGGCCGTTGAGGGTGGCGACCGTCTTGGCGTCGGCGGCACTGCGGCCCGCGCCGACGGCCATGCTGGCCGGGAACTCCGTGGCAGGCGACTCGAGGCGGGTGACGTTGCCGCCCTCCTGGTCGATGGCCACGATCAGCGGGATCCGCGTGTTGTGGCGGACCGCGGCGCGCTGCAGGCCGTTGGAGAACGCCGCCATCTGCGCGGGGTTGTCCACGTTGTCGGTGCCGCTGTTGTTGAAGTAGATGACACCGCCGACGCCGAACTTCTCGACGACCTGGGCGGGGGTGTCGACGCCGTAGTTCGCCTGGTTGGTGGGGTGGACCTCGTCGGCGCCCTTGCCCCACACGGAGACCACGAACAGCTGGGCGATCTTCTGCTCGAGCGACATGCCGCGCATCTCCGCGCGGGCGAGTGCCTCGGCCGCCGCTGCACTGCTCACCTGCGGAGTCGCGGTGCCGGCCACAGCGGAGGCCGGGTGGGTACCGCTAACCATGGCGGTGGTCGCGACCGCCGCGACCGCGACGGACAGACTGCGACGGGCGGATGTTCTGGACAGAGACACAGCGGCCTCCTTGGCCGGCAAGGCGGGACAATCCGTAACCTCTTAACCGATAGCTGACAGCATCGGTAAGTTACCCACGGGACGATCCCGTGGGCAAGCAGGTGTTCGGCCTAACCTAGCCCGCCGCACCGACAAAAGTGCGACTCGTGTCCTCACACGAAAAGAGCGATCCCTGTCCGCCGTAATGGCGGACGGGGATCGCCCAAAACAACCGCACGAGCTACACGGGTTACCAAGCGTGCAACAGTGTCGTACCTACCTGGCCTCGGCGTCCGGCGTCCCGGTACGCAGTCCCTTGACGACATGCCTCCCGCGGCTCGCTGCGCGTGGGTGCCCGGTGCTCGTGCACGGAGTGTCACCGGGGTGGACCAGGCTTCTCTTCGTCTGGCCCCTGGCCGATCGAAACTCCGCACCTCCTTTGTACCCAGTGGCGAAGGTCACTTCAAGACCACGTTGGGGTGCACCGTTCAAGACTCCCTGGGTGGTCGACGGCAACGCATTGTGAGCGTATTCTCCGTGTCCCTTAATCGATTGGTGACACGGCTCGTACCACCGACCGGGTGCATTCCTTGAAATGTTTCAACGCTTCCTGCGGCGGTGGATGCCATACCACGTGGCGCCGGCGGTGGCGATGGCGCCGAGGCTGATCGCGGTGACCGCGACCGCCGTGCCGGACGGCTGGAAGCGCGACCGCAGCGACACCGGCTTGGTGAACTCGAGGACCGGCCAGCCCCGCTCGAGCGCCAGCACGCGTAGCCCCCGGTCCGGGTTGACCACCGTCGGGTGGCCGACCGCCTCGAGCATCGGCAGGTCGGTGATCGAGTCGGAGTAGGCGTGGCTCGCGGCGAGGTCGTAGCCGTGCTCGGCGGCCAGCTCCTTCATGGCGGTCGCCTTGTTGTCGCCGTAGCAGTAGAAGTCGATCTCGCCGCTGTACTTGCCGTTCACCTCGACCATGCGGGTGCCGATGCTGTGCGTCGCCCCGAGCATCTCGGAGATGGGCGTGACGATCTCCGCCCCGGACGCCGACACGACGACGATGTCGCGGCCTTCTTCCTTGTGTTCCGCCACGAGCTCGGTCGCCTCGGCGTAGACCAGCGGGTCGACGATGTCGTGCAGCGTCTCCTCGACGATCGCCCGGACCTGCTGGACGTCCCAGCCGTTGCACAGCGCCGTGAGGTGCGCGCGGATGCGCTCCACCTGGTCGGCGTCCGCGCCGGAGACCGCGAACACGAACTGCGCGTAGGCGCCTTTCAGTACGGCACGCCGGTTGATGAGACCGTTGCGGAAGAAAGGCCTGCTGAAGGCAAGGGTGCTGGACTTCGCGATGACTGTCTTGTCAAGGTCGAAGAACGCGGCGGCGCGCAGCTCTGTCACCCCGCCGAGCATAGGAGGGCTACCTCACTCCCGTCGGTTGCCGCAGGTAGTGCGTGTCGGAACGGGTTCGTTGCCCCACTTCGAGCAAGTTGCAACCACGAGTTGGACGTAACGGGATACAGTGGGGACATCCGGCGTCATGCCGGACCGGTTCAGTCCGACCCCCCGGGGCTGAACCTCTGACGACCCCCGTCCCTCCCCCCTGGCGGGGGTCGTCCCTTCTCTTCCCCCCTCTTGATGTTCAGGCCCTGAGCCGACGCGTGCCCAAACCGCGGAAGCCTACGCCTCCCCACCGACAACCACGGCTGTCGACGACCCCTGGAACGGGAGTTGTCCACAGCCCATCCGGTTGTCCACATGTCGATCTTGCCGCGTTGTCCGGCCCCCGCCGCTCGCCGATTCTTGGGACCAGACCGGGCAACCCCGCCCGGCGAGCACCCGAGGGGGCACCGTGAGCACGAACCGGCCGATGGCCTTCGTGGCGGACGAGAACCTGCTCGACGACCTGCTGAAGCTGGCCGCCGCGGCCGGCTGCGACCTGGAACGCGTCCCGGACGCGGCGGCCGCACGGCTGCGCTGGCCGACGGCCCCGCTGGTCCTGCTGGACGCGACCGGTGTCGCCGAGTGCGAGCGAGAAGCGTTCCCCCGCCGTGACGCGGTGGTGGTCGTGGTCCCCGACCCGGAACCCCAGGAACTGTGGAAACAGGCGATGGAGGTCGGGGCCGAACGCCTGATCACGCTCCCCGGCGCCGAGCCGTGGCTGGTGAGCGCACTGGCCGACGCGGCGGAAGGCCCGGCCAGCAACGCGGGCAAGGTCCTCGCGGTACTGGGCGCCAGGGGAGGAGCTGGCGCGTCGGTCTTCGCGGTGGCGGTGGGTCTGACCGCCCTGAAAGCGGGCGACAACGCGCTCCTGATCGACTGCGACCCACGCGGCGGCGGCCTGGACGTGGTGCTGGGCGCCGAAGCGGAAGAGGGCCTCCGCTGGCCCGACATGCAACTGAGCGCGGGCCGCGTGGCGGCGTCGTCCTTGCACATGGCCTTGCCGACAAGGCGAAAGGGCAACGCACGACTGACGCTGCTGTCCGGCGCCCGCAAGGGCGAAGGACCGGCTCCGGACGCGGTGGCCGCGGTCATCGAGGCGGGCAGACGCACCGGCGAGGTCGTGGTCTGCGACGTCCCACGACAACTGGACGGGGCGGCGTGGGCCGCGGTCGACCGCTGCGACCTGGCAGTGATCGTCACCCCGGCCGAAGTACGAGCCTGCATAACCGCGAAACAGCTGGCCGACGAACTGCGAGCCAGGGGTGCTCACCCACAACTGGTTGTCCGAGGCCCGTCCCCAGGCGGCCTGAAGCTGACGGAAATAGCCGCGGCGGTGGGCATCCCGGTCCTGGCCACGATGCGCCCCGAACCCCAACTGGCCCAGTCCCTGGAACGAGGCGACTTCCACCCGAAACCGAAGGGCCCACTGTCCCTGGCAGCACGGGCGACCCTGACGGAACTGGCGGCCCAACCCCCGAAATCCCGCTCCCCGCAAGGCGAAGCGAGGGCCGCCTGATGCCATCGCCAACCAAGAACGTCCGCCAAGCCGCCTTCCCTTCCGGCGGCAGGCGGGCAACGGGCGCCGGACAGAACACCTCGTGGCGTTCATCCATCTCGGTCCGGCGCCCGGCACCCGCGACAGAAACGTCCGCCCGCACCGCCTCCCCAGCACGCGGCAGGGCGGAACGGCGAGCGCCGGACCGGGCGTCAGTGGGCCCCGGAACCACACCGGTTCGGCGCCCGGCCGACAAACGTCCTCCATGGCCACCCCAACGGGTCGCCGGCAACGAGGACAACGCCGCCGGACCGGAAGTTCCTTCAACCGGTCACCCGGTCCGGCGGCCACCAACCTCCCTCGACCGCGGTACCAGCACTCCTGCCGCACCGAGGGACGGCCTGTGCCGGGCCGGCATCCCCGACCCGGTCCGGCACCAGGTCTTCGCACGTCCCGGCCACCGCCGGGACCGCCCGCACCGCTCGTCCCGCCGGGCGTGCGGTCACTGAACGCCGCGCCGGGGGACCAACGCCCCGGGCCAGACACCACCCACAGCTCCGCCCGCTCGGACAGCGGGCGGGGAGGGCCGGCGCCGGTCAACCAACCGCATGCCCCCGCGGACCGCGGCCGGCGCCGGCCACCACGAAGGAGCAACACATGTCCACCCCTGAGCTCGTCGACCGCGTCCGCGGCCGCCTCGCAGGCAGCGGCACCGCCATCACCCGTGCCGAGGTCGCCCGCGCCGTCCGCGAGGAAAGCGGCGTCGCGGGTCACGACGACATCCTCGTGGCCACCGACCGCATGACCCAGGAGTTCGTCGGCGCGGGCCCGCTCGAACCGCTGCTGCGCGAACCCGGCACCACCGACGTCCTGGTCACCGCACCCGACGAGGTCTGGCGCGACGGCGACGGCGGACTGTGCCGCACCGACATCCGGTTCCCCGACGAGGACGCCGTCCGCCGCCTCGCGCAACGGCTGGCGCTCGCCTGCGGCCGCCGACTCGACGACGCCCAGCCGTTCGTCGACGCGTGGCTCCCCGGGCGCGTGCGGCTGCACGCCGTGCTCCCACCCATCGCCGTTGGCGGCACCTGCATCTCGCTGCGGGTGCTGCGGCCGGCAGTCCACGACCTGGCGTCGCTCCGCGCGCTCGGCACGTTCGACGACACCGTCCACCGCGCCCTCGAGGCCATCGTCGAGGCGCGGCTGGCGTTCGTCATCACGGGCGGCACCGGCGCGGGCAAGACGTCGCTGCTGAACGCGCTGCTCGGCGAGGTGTCACCGCGTGAACGAATCGTGTGCGTGGAGGACGCCGGCGAGCTGTCCCCGAACCACCCGCAGTTCGTCCGCCTGATCGCCCGCCCGCCGAACGTGGAGGGCGCGGGCGAGGTCACTCTCGCCGACCTCGTCCGCCAGGGCCTGCGCATGCGCCCCGACCGCCTGGTGGTCGGCGAGGTCCGAGGTGCCGAGGTCTGCATGTTGCTCACGGCCTTGAACACCGGCCACGACGGTGGCGCGGGCACGCTCCACGCCAACTCGCCGACCGAGGTCCCCGCCCGCATGGAGGCGCTGGCCGCGCTCGGCGGTCTACCCCGGCCCGCACTGCACAGCCAGCTGGCCGCCGCCTTCCACCTCGTGTTGCACATGGCACGCGAACAGGACGGCACCCGGCGGCTCACCGACGTCGGCGTGTTCGACCGCGACGGGGACACCGTCCGTGTCGTCCACGACCGCACCCGGCTCAAGACCCTCCTGGCCGCCAGGGGAGTGGAAGCACCGTGGTGAGCCTCCTCCTGACCGGCTTCGCACTGCTGTGCTGGCCAGACGCCAGAGCCGGTCAACGGCTGCGCGTCCTCACAGGTCAACAGCGTCGCAAGCGCATGCGCACACCGCGTCCCTCAGGGGTGACGCTCATCGTCGCGGCGGTGGTGGCGGGCTGGTTGGCGGCCGGACCCGGCGGTGCGGTGGCGGCCGGTCTCCTCGCGGCGACAGCACGACGCCAACTCCGTGCCCGCACCGAGAACCGGGAATCCCTCGCCGCCGTCGACGGACTCGCGGAAGCACTGCGCACCCTCGTCGCGGGCCTGCGGTCAGGGGCCCATCCGGCGGCAGCCGCCGAAGCCGCCGCCGAGGACGCCCAGCCGCAGACGGTCGACACGATGCGTGCGATGGCCGCCGCGGCCCGGCTGGACGGCGACATGGCGACGGCACTGGCAGGTGCCCGGACCCCGGCGCTGGCGACCGCGCTCGCCAGGATCGCGAAGGCGTGGCAGCTCGCCCAACGGCACGGCCTGCCACTGGCGGACGTCCTCGACGCGGTCCGCGGGGACCTCGAACAACGCACCAGGTTCGCCAGGCAGGTGCTGGCACGCATGACCGGGCCGAAGTCGAGTGCCGCGGCGTTGTCCCTGCTCCCGGTACTCGGCATCGGGCTGGGGGAGGCCGTCGGCGCGAGCCCGCTGCGGATGCTCACCGGCACCGGTCCGGGACAGGTGCTGCTGCTGGCCGGCGTGACCCTGTTGTGCGCGGGCGTCATCTGGTCGGGCCGCATCACGAGTCAGGTGGCGCTCCGATGAACACCCACAGCGTCGCGCTCGTGCTGCTGGCGGCGGCGGTGCAGCTCACCTCGCGGTCGGACGTCGCGAGGCTGCGGCTCGCATGGCTGACCGGCCGGACCGCTCATCGCCCGTGGACGCGGCTCACACCGGCGAAGCCACCTCCGCACCTCTCGGCCGCGGGCGCTGGTGTCCTGGCGGCGGTCGTGGCGGGTCCGCTGCCAGGTCTCGCGGTCGCGGTGGCCGTCTGGTGGTTCCTCCGCCGCGCGAGACGGCCGCCCAAGGCCGACCCGATGACGGTCGCCGCCACGTGGGACCTGCTGGCCGCGTGCCTGCGGGCAGGACTGCCGGTCCCGACCGCGATCACAGTGGTGGCGGGCGAGCTGCCCGCGGAACCGGCACGGGCGCTGCGCTCCTCGGCGGAGCTCCTGGCGCTGGGCGCCGACCCGGCAACAGCCTGGGAGCCCGCCACGAGCTGCCCGGAGACCGCGCCACTGGCACGCGGCGCCCGGCGGGCGGCCCAGTCCGGCGCAGCACTGGCCGACCTGGTCACCGACCTGGCCGCCGCGGTGCGGGCAGCGGCGGCCGACAACGCGGAGGCGACAGCCCAGCGGGCAGGTGTCCTGATCACCGCTCCGCTCGGACTGTGCTTCCTGCCCGCGTTCGTCTGTCTCGGCGTGGCGCCGGTGATCGCCGGCCTCGCCGAACGGATCTCCCTGTGAACACCCACATAGAAAGAAGGAAACCCATGTTCCCCCGACCCCGATACGTCTTCCTCGACGACCGCGGCATGTCGACGGTGGAGTACTCGCTGGGCCTGCTGGTCGCGGCAGCGTTCGCGATGATCCTCTTCGGCATCGTCCAGAGCGGCTCCGTGGAGGACGGTCTCACCGGCCTGATCGACCGAGCGCTCAACTTCACCGGCTGATGCCCGCCCACCGTCGACCGAGACGAAGGCCAGGAGACGGCGGCGGCGTCACGGTGGAGGCCGCGATAGGTCTCGCGGCGTTCGCGGTGTTCCTGACATTCGCACTGGGCGGCGCGGCAGCGGCCGTGGACCACGTGCGCTGCGTCGACGCGGCACGAGAAGCGGCCCGCCTGACCGCCAGAGGCGAACAGGACCAGGCCAGAACCGCGGCGAAACGCATAGCCCCCGAGAACGCGGAGGTAACGATCACCATGACCGGCGAACACATAGAGGTACAGGTCAGCGCGACACCGGCAAGCGGACTGCTGCCCGGCCTCCACTTACAGGCGGAAGCGTTCGCGGTCCGCGAGCCGGACGGATGAGCCACCACCTCCGGCGCCCACACCGCGGAAGGCGCCTGGCCCGCCTGCTGAGCAGAGTCACTCAGCGGCTACTGCCCACCAGGCAGGCGGGCCAGGCCCGCGGCCGGCGGACCGGCTCCGCCGCACCTGCGCCGCCCGAAGCCACGGAGAAGCACCCGACGACTACCGCTGTGCCCAGCCCTGGTGCGGCACCTGCGCCCACGACGAGCGCGGGCGGTGAGCCCGCGGTGCGCGAGGCGTCGCCCTCCCGGCCCAACGGTGACGATCCTCATGGTGACCATCCTTATCAGGAAGCGGTCCTCGTCGAGCCGAGGCGAATGGTTCGCATCCTCTGTCGGTTGGTGCCGCGGCGGCTTCCGGTGGGCCGTCCGTCGTGGGCGGGGCGCGACGAGCGGTCTGCGGATCGTGGAGCGGCAACAGTCTGGGTGGTCGGCGGGATCGCGGTCGTCATGGCCGTCATGGCCGCGGTGTACTGGTACGGCGGCGCCGTGGTGGCTCGACATCAGGCGGAAGGGGCCGCTGACCTGGGCGCCTTGGCCGCGGCGGGCACGGCGGTCGACGGTGAGCAGGCAGCATGCGCCGAGGCGCGGTGGGTGGTCGAGCGGATGGGGGCGGTGCTGCGGTCCTGCCGTCTGTCCGGTTGGGACGCGCTCGTCGAGGCCGATGTGGGCTACGCACCGTTCGGTTCAGCGGCAGCACGGGCACGTGCCGGACCGGTCGAGCTCAACCGCTGAGACAAGTTCAACGGTCGTCCGCGCACGGTAAGCGGCATTACCAGGCCGCGGAGAGTGGTCTGGACCGCCGATGAACGAGTCCGCGGAGTTCAGTCCCTCGTCAGACGCCGTTCGTTTCACCGTGCGTGGACGACCAGTTGTCGACTGCAAGTTTGTTCTGCCGTCGCCGTGCCGTTAAGTAATCCGTAGGGCACCCGCCGCACCGGGCGCCCAGAAACAAGGAGAGGCAAGAGCTCGTCATGTTGGACATGGATACGTCAGATAGCTGGCGCAGGGCCTTCCGCGTCGAACTTCGTGCGCAGGCCGTCGGCCTCGCGTGGCGCGGATGGCCGGTGCTGCCAGGCACCTATCTGGCGGGCTCGCAGTGGGCGGGTCGCGAAGGCGTCGAGAGCATCGGGCCCGTGCCGGTGCACGCCGACTGGCAGGAGCGCATCGGCACCAAGCCGGAGCAGGTCGCGACGTGGTGGACCGGCCGGCCCTACAGCGTGCTGCTGGCCACCGGCGTGACGCTCGACGCGATCGAGGTGCCCGGTCACCTCGGCCGAGGCGCGGCCCGTGTGCTGCGCGCGGTCGGGCTGCCGGTGCCGATCATCGCGACGCCGGACGACCGCTGGACCTTCCTGGTCCGCACCGGGCAGAAGCTTGCCCGGCCACTTGTCGAGCAGGGCGATGTCGTGCTGCACGCGGCGGGCAGCTTCGTGCCGCTGCCGCCGACGCCCGTTCAGCACGGTGTCGTGCACTGGCGCGTCCGTCCCGAGGTCTGCGGCTGGCAGATGCCCGAGCCGAGCCTCGTGCAGGACGCGCTGATGGACGCGATCACCGACGCGGCGACCTACGCTCGCGGCGGTCGTCTCGTCGCCGCGGACTGACCAAGTCCGCAGCCGGGGTCCGATCCCCCGAAAGCCACGCCGGAACGCACCCATCCGGCACACCAGCGGTGGCATTGCGCATCCGCGCGGCACCACCGCAACCAACCCGCCCCGACTCGGCGCTGCTCCCGCACCTTCAGCGGCCGAACGGGACGGGCAGCATGCCGGGCGCTCGCTGGAGGAGCTAGGTCTCCCGCGTCGCGACCGACACCAGGGATATGGCGGTACCCGCACCGCCGTCGGCGAACACCTGGCCCGAGGGTGACCGACACCTCGTGGAGGAAACTGCCTCCCCGTACCTCCATGAGGTGGACGGAAACCCTGCCGACATCCCGAAAAGTCGCGCGACGACCCGAGCGGTAGAGGCCGCTCCTCGCGCGCCCGGCTAACTCAGAGCGCCGGGGCTGGCATTGGCCGCCCCGGCGTTCTGTCACGTGTGGACTGTCCCACATGGACGCATGCGCGGCGCGCATGGTGGACACGTGTTGACAGCGTGGAGCTTGGGGCTGCGGCATGCCGGAACGCTGGTTCGCGGAGCGGGCCACGGCGCGGGGTCGTGACGTGGTCGGGGATCCTCAGGAGGCCTTGGATTCCGGAGTGGATGCTGTGATCGCGTCCAGGACCGTCGTCAGCACGCGGATCGCGCCTTCCTTGTGCAGGGGTTCGTTTCCGTTGCCGCACTTGGGGGACTGCACGCACGACGGGCAGCCCGACGGGCACTCGCACGCCTCGATCGCGTCCCTTGTCGCTGTCAGCCACGGGATCAGTGCCGCGTGGGCGCGGTCGGCGAAGCCTGCGCCGCCTGGGTGTCCGTCGTGGACGAAGACCGTGGGGTCGCCCGTGTCGGGGTGCAGGGCTGTGGACACGCCGCCGATGTCCCAGCGGTCGCACGTCGCGAACAGGGGCAGCAGGCCGATCGCCGCGTGCTCCGCCGCGTGCAGGGCGCCGGGGATCTCGTGTTTGGTCAGGCCCGCTGCTGCCAGCAGGTCGTCGGTCAGGGTGTACCAGACGGCTCTGGTGTTCAGCGTCTGTTCCGGCAGGTCCAGCGGGATCTGGTCCAGCACCTGGCCCGACGGGAGTTTGCGCAGGTACGCCACCACGTGCGAGGTCACCGCCACCTCGCCCAGGTTGACAGTCACGTCACCGTGCCGGGTTTGTTCTTCCGTCGACAGCACCGTGATGTCGATCTGTTCCCTCGGCGACGTGGACCACTCCGGGTCCTCCCGGTGCACCATCGCCAAGCCGGTTTCCAGGTCCAGGTCGTCCACCACGTAGGACGTGCCCTGGTGCAGGTACACCGCTCCCGAGTGGACGGTCGTGAACGCGGCACCCGGGTCGACCGTGCCCAGCATCCGGCCCGAGTCCGCTTCCACCACCGCCACCTGCTCACCGCCGGAGCCGCGGATGTCCACCGACGCGTGGGGGCGTTCGCGGGACGTCCAGAACCAGCCCGTCGGACGTTTGCGCAGGATGCCGTCCGCGGTCAGGTCCTCCACGACCCGCTTCGCCACCGGACCGCCGAAAGCGGCCAGGCACTTCTCCGTCAGCGGCAGCTCCATCGCCGCGCAGGCCAGCTGCGGGGCCAGCACGTACGGGTTGGTGGGGTCGATGACCGTCGCTTCCACCGGCTTGTCCAGCATCGCCGACGGGTTGTGCACCAGATAGGTGTCCAGCGGGTTGTCCTGCGCCACGAACACCACCAGCGCGCTGTCACCCGCCCGGCCTGCGCGGCCCGCCTGCTGCCAGAACGACGCCAGCGTGCCCGGGTAGCCGGCCACCACCACCGCGTCCAGCCCCGCGATGTCGACACCGAGCTCCAGCGCGTTCGTGCTGGCCACACCTAGCAGCGTGCCGTCGGCCAGCGACTTCTCCAGTGCCCGCCGCTCCTCCGGCAGGAAGCCCGCGCGGTACGCGGCCACCCGTTTGGGCAGCGACGGGTCCACCTCCGACAGTGCGTGCCGGGCCGACAGGGCGGTCAGCTCCGCGCCCCGGCGGGATCGGACGAAGGCGAGCGTGCGGGCACCCTCCACCACCAGGTCCGTCATGATCCGCGCCGTCTCCGCGCCGGCCGACCGGCGGACCGGCGCACCGTTCTCCCCGGCCAGTTCGGGCAGGAGCGGCGGCTCCCACAGCGCCACCGTGCGCGCGCCCCGTGGTGACGCGTCCTCCGTGACCGCCACGCACGGGACCCCGGAGAGCCTCGACGCGGACGTCGCCGGGTCGGAGACCGTTGCCGACGCCAGCACGAACACCGGGTCGGCGCCGTACTTCGCCGCCACCCGCCGCAGCCTGCGCAGCAACAACGCGACGTGCGACCCGAACACGCCCCGGTAGCCGTGGCACTCGTCGACGACCACGTACTTCAGCCGCCGGAAGAACGACGCCCACCGCGCGTGGGCGGGCAGGATCCCGCGGTGCAGCATGTCCGGGTTCGTGAACACCCACCTGGCGTGTGCGCGCACCCAGTCGCGTTCCGGCAGGGCGGTGTCCCCGTCGAACGACGCCGGGCGGACCTCCTCGACCTCCAGCGCCCGCACCGCGCGGAGCTGGTCGGCGCCCAGCGCTTTCGTCGGCGACAGGTACAGCGCGGTCGCGCGGCGGTCGGTGGACAGGGCGCTCAGCACCGGCAGCTGGTAGGCGAGCGACTTGCCGGACGCGGTGCCGGTCGCGATCACCACGTGCCTGCCCTCGCGGGCGTGCGTCGCGGCCTCGACCTGGTGTGACCATGGCTGTTCGACACCACACCGGGCCAGGGAAACACGCAGGTCGGACGGCACCCACGGCGGCCATTCGGCGAACGTCGCGGGTCGTTCCGGCAGGTCCCGCGCGTGCCGCAGCGGGTTCTCGCCCTGCGGCACACCGGCCAGCACGCGGTCGAGCAGGAGGCGACTCACGGAGCTAGGGAAGCACACGGCACCGACAACGAATCGAACCTGTGCCGGATGGTCCGCTCCGTGCGCGCCGCGAAGGAATTGCGCTGAATTCTGTATCGATGCTCTTGATCGATCATGAATCCGGAGAATCCGCAGTTGGGAGGCCGCCTCGCGAAGGCGGTGAGTCCAACCAATAGACTCCGCCGACGTCCCATCAATAACCCCTGGTGGCGCACCCGTCTCTCCGGACGTTTGCGGCGGTCCTCGGCGATCGCGGAAACCGCGCCACATCGGGCAGACCCAGGAGGCCAGATGTCCTGGCAGTACCTAGCGGCGGAAGGCGGTCCAACGCTGACCGGCGGTGATCGCGGCATTGTCGTCGTGGTCGCCGTGATCGCTCTCGCCGCTCTCGCCGTCGGTTACGTGCTGCTGAAGGAGGTGCTGGCCGCCGGCCAGGGCACCACCAAGATGCAGGACATCGCCAAGGCGGTGCAGGAGGGTGCCGGCGCGTACCTGAAGCGGCAGCGGAACACGCTGACGATCTTCGGCGCGATCGTGTTCGTGCTCCTCTTCTTCCTCCCCGCGGACGGTTGGGGGGAACGTATCGGCAGGTCGCTGTTCTTCGTCATCGGCGCCGGGTTCTCCTTCGCCATCGGCTACCTCGGCATGTGGCTCGCCACGCAGGCGAACCTGCGTGTCGCCGCCGCGGCCCGCGAGCAGGGTGGTCGCGAGACCGCCATGCGCATCGCGTTCCGCACCGGTGGCGTGGTCGGCATGTCGACCGTCGGCCTCGGCCTGTTCGGTGCCGCGATCGTGGTGCTGGTCTACGCCGGTGACGCACCCAAGGTCCTCGAGGGCTTCGGCTTCGGCGCCGCGCTGATCGCGATGTTCATGCGTGTCGGCGGCGGCATCTTCACCAAGGCCGCCGACGTGGGCGCCGACCTGGTCGGCAAGGTCGAGCAGGGCATCCCCGAGGACGACCCGCGCAACGCCGCCACCATCGCCGACAACGTCGGTGACAACGTCGGTGACTGCGCGGGCATGGCCGCGGACCTGTTCGAGTCCTACGCCGTGACCCTGGTCGCCGCGCTGATCCTCGGTTCCACCGCGTTCGGCGCGCAGGGCCTGCTCTTCCCGCTGATCGTGCCCGCGCTGGGCATCATCACGGCGGTCATCGGCGTGTACATCACCCGCGCCAAGGCCGGTGAAAGTGGCCTGACCGCGATCAACCGCTCGTTCTACATCTCGGCGCTGATCTCGGCGATCCTGTGCACGGCGGCGGCGTTCATCTTCCTGCCGTCCTCGTTCTCCGAGCTGGACGGCCCGAGCGACCCGAGCATCGGTGGCAACCCGGCGGTCATCGCGACCGTCGCCGTGATCATCGGCATCGTGCTCGCCGGCATCATCCTGTGGCTGACCGGCTACTTCACCGGCACCGAGTACAAGCCGGTCAAGGACGTGGGCAAGTCGTCGCTGACCGGTGCCGCCACCGTGATCCTGTCCGGCATCTCGGTCGGTTTCGAGTCCGCGGTGTACACCGCTGTCGTGATCGGTGCCTCGGTCTACGGCGCGTTCCTGCTGTCCGGTTCGCTGTTCGTGGCGCTGTTCGCGGTCGCGCTGGCCGGTTGCGGTCTGCTCACCACCGTCGGCGTCATCGTCGCGATGGACACCTTCGGCCCGGTCTCCGACAACGCGCAGGGCATCGCCGAGATGTCCGGTGACGTCGACGGCGAGGGCGCGGCGATCCTGACCGAGCTCGACGCGGTCGGCAACACCACGAAGGCCATCACGAAGGGCATCGCGATCGCGACGGCGGTGCTCGCCGCGACCGCGCTGTTCGGCTCCTACCTGACCGCGATCACCGAGAAGGTGACCGAGATCGGGGTGGACCCGTCGGACATCGCGGCGTTCAGCCTGTCGATCGTCAGCCCGAACGTGCTGGTCGGCGTGATCCTCGGTGCGGCGGTCGTGTTCATGTTCTCGGGTCTCGCCGTCAACGCGGTGTCCCGTGCCGCGGGCGCGGTGGTGTACGAGGTGCGCCGCCAGTTCCACGAGAACCCCGGCATCATGGACGGCACGGTCCGCCCGGAGTACGGCCGCGTGGTGGACATCTGCACCCGCGACTCGCTGCGTGAGCTGGCCACCCCCGGTCTGCTCGCGGTGCTCGCCCCGATCGCCGTCGGCTTCGGCCTCGGCACCGGCCCGCTGGCCGGTTACCTGGCGGGCGCGATCGCGACCGGCACCCTGATGGCCGTGTTCCTGGCCAACTCGGGTGGTTCGTGGGACAACGCGAAGAAGCTGGTCGAGGACGGCAACCACGGCGGCAAGGGCTCCGACGCCCACGAGGCCACGATCATCGGCGACACCGTCGGCGACCCGTTCAAGGACACCGCGGGCCCGGCCATCAACCCGCTGATCAAGGTGATGAACCTGGTCTCGCTGCTGATCGCCCCGGCGATCGTGACGCTGTCGATCGGCGAGAGCGAGAACGGCGTGCTTCGTGCCGTGTTCGCGCTCGTCGCGATCCTGCTGATCGTCGGCGCGGTGTTCGTGTCGAAGCGGCGCGGTACCGCGATCGCGGAGAACCCGGCGGAGGCCGTCACCAACGGCGCTGCCTGATCTACCCTCTACGACTGGCCCGCTTCCGGCATGATCCGGAAGCGGGCCAGTCTTTTTGGGGGAAAGATGCCGATGCGCGTAGTCGTCGCGCTGGTCGCCGCGGTCGCCGCGGCGGGACTGTGGCTGCCGTGGTGGTCGGCGGACCACCCGACCTACCTCGTCTCCCTGGGGGAGATGACCGACCAGGGCACGGAGCGCCTGCGCGGCGTCGACGTCGCCGGTTCGTGGGCCGTCACGCTCGTCATCGGCGCCGCTGTGGCCGCTGTGGTGGCGGCGGTGGTCCCTGAGTTCCGTGCCAGGTGGTGGTTGATCGCGGCGGCGGGGATCGCGCAGGCGGCGGCCGCCGCCGTCGTGGTGGCGTCGTGGGGGCTCGACCTCGGGTCGGCGTCGACGCTGGTCGCCGGCCTGGTGGTCGCGGTCATCGCCGTGCGGGCGCTCGCCACGGCACTGCCGCGCAGGCTGAAGGCGACGCCCGCGGTGCTGCTCCTCGTCGCCGTACCCGCCGGTTTCGTGCCGGTCGACACGCTGGGCGACACCACCGGCCGCGACCCCTTCGAACGCCTCGCGAACGCGGGGCCGTCCCGGTTGCTGCCGGTCGACGACGGTGTCGGCCTGGCGGAGCGTGGTGCGGTCAGGACCGTGTCGGGTGTCCGGCCCGCCGTGCTTGCCCGGCTCGACGACGCACGGGCCGAGCCACTCGGCGTCGTGGCCGGACGCCTCGTCGTGTTCTCGCCCTACCGCGGCCCGGACGACGACGGCGGCGAGGTGTGGATCGCACGGCTCGGCGTCCCCGACGCGCAACGGGCCGTCGTCACCGGGGTGAACGCGGTCAGCGCGATGTCCGGGGCCGGCACGGTCCTCGTCGAGACCGGCGAGCCCCACCGGCAGACAGTGCACCGGCTCGACGTCACGCGGCTCCCGGACGGGGCGCGGATGCTCGCGGCCGAGCTGGCGGCCGTGCCACTGCCCACGTCGGGGCCCTTCGAGAACCACGAGCTGGGACCGCACCGGCTCCGGCTCCTCGACCAGCCGCGCGCAGGCAGGGTGGCGGTGACCGGCCCCCACACCAACGACGGCGAGCGCCTGGACGTCGCGGGCCCCGGCGACGGCGGCCGGCTCGCGGCCGGTGGCCTCGACCCGGCGTGCGGCCTCACCGCGAACGGACCCGACACGTTCCTCCCGGAGCTCGGCGCCGTGACCGCGGACGGCGCCGACGGCTGGTGGCTCGCCACCGAGGACCGGCTCCTGCACCTCGCCGCGGACGGTGAGCTGCGGGCCCTCCCGCCCCTCGACCTCGGGGTGCCGGAGTCCGCGCTGGTCGTCGACGGTGACCTGCACGTCGGCACCCGCGAAGGCGTCTGGCGGCTGGCGGACCCGCGGTCGCGGCTCGAGGCACTGCCGGAACCCGGCCGCGACTGCTTCCCCCGGCCCGAAGTGGGCGGACCCGCCCCGCTCACGCCGATCGCCGTGGCACCGCACACCCGAGATGTGCTGGACGTGACCGGGCGCCACGCCGAGCGCACGGTCAACGGCGCGATCGAGGTCGTCGCGGCCGACGGCGCACGGACACCGCTCGGTCCCCGCCAGGGCGAGGAGGACGGCCTGCTGGAGTTCGTGCCGGACGGTTCCGGCGGGCTGTGGTGGCTGGAGACCGTCGTGCCCGTGCCGGATGAGCCGCTGGCCCGGCAGCTCGTGCACGCGTCCGCCGCCGGCGTCGTGACCAGGCACGCACCGGTGGCGGGCGGCGGCGAGCGCAACAAACTCCACCCCGACCTGAGCGGTGGCGTGCCACTGGTGGGCCACTGTCCGCCGACGCGGTTCTCCGGCCGCGGCGACGCGGCGTCGATCCCGGCCCTCGAGAACCTGAAGGGGGAGAGCGGCTGCCTGTCCCCGGTGGTCGGCCGCGACGGGCGCGGCTGGGTCCTCGCACAGGGCGGCCTGTACTGGTTCGACCCGGCGCGGCTGGGACCGGCAACGCCGGTCGTCAACGCCGCGGGGAGCGACGACGTGCCGGTCGCCGTGGCACTCGCACACGGCGCCGATCCGGCGACCGTGCGGCTGCCGTACGCGACGCTGGCCTTCGACTCGGCGGGCGGGCTGCTCGTGCTGAGCGAGGACGTCCTGCTGGGCGTGACCGTCGAGGGCGCGGTCACCGTGCTCGCGCAGGACGGGCGGCTCCACGGCGGCAAGCTGAGCGCGGTCGAGGGCGGCGCGGTCGTCACGCTGCGCGATGGCACTCTGCACCGGCTCGGTTACTGATCACCCTTCCCGAGATCGAACGCGTGTTCTATCCTTGGCCGGGTGGCGCAGCTCTCGTTCTACTCCGCGGAGGCCAACCGGCCGCACGCCGGCGACCTCAGCGGCCTGCTGTGCTGCCAGGCCCAGATGTCCGAGTTCGCCAGGACGGCCGCACGCCTGACCCTCCGCGTGGACGAACCGTGGCGGGCGCGGCTGGTGGTGCGCGCACTGGCCGAACGGGGGATCGACGGCACGCACACGGTGACCGGGGAAGGCGAGCACGGGGTGCGCACCGCCTTCCGGTCCGACCTGCTGCGACTGGCTGAGGAGTGGACGAAGGAAGGCGAGAAGTTCGCCCCGAACGGACTGGCGCTCGACGGCGGTGCGTTACGTCTCTGGGTGCTCGCGGCCGGCACGTGGCTCGCGGGGAGTTACCTCCTCGGACTCGACCCCGAAGCGCCGAGGACCTATGACACGGTGAGAGGGGCGCTCGGTGCCGCGGGACTGCCCGCTACCCTGCACGCAGGCGGGGACGAGGGCCCGGGCCTGCGGATTTCGGGCCGGCGACGGCTGGGCAGGCTCGCCGAACTGGTCGGCAGGCCACCGTCCGTGACGGCCGAGAACCACTGGCCCGCGGTATCCAGGGTGCGCCAGAGCGCCTGAGCGTGCTACCCAGGTAACGGTTTGTGCCTTTCGGCCGACGGAGTCTGATGGTTCGCTCCGCAAGCCGCACGCGGTGCCGGATGTTCGCTCCGCAAGCTGCACGAAGTGTGCCGCGAGGCACCTGGGGGTAGGTATCACGGTGTGCAACGTGCACACTAGCGAGCTGAGAACGAGCACGGACTAGAGAGCGGGACGGCGTGGCAGGTTCTAACGGGACGAAGAAGAGCGGGTCGGCGGGGGCCGAGCCGCGGCGGCTGGTGATCGTCGAGTCGCCGGCCAAGGCGCGGAAGATCGCTTCCTACCTCGGCCGGAACTTCGTCGTGGAATCCTCTCGCGGACACATCCGCGACCTGCCCCGCAAGGCGGCCGAGGTGCCCGCGAAGTACAAGGGCGAGTCGTGGTCGAACCTCGGCGTGAACGTCGACAACGGCTTCGAGCCGATCTACATCGTCACGCCGGACAAGAAGGCCACGGTCACGGAGCTGAAGGAAGCGCTGAAGACCGTCGACGAGCTCTACCTCGCGACAGACGGTGACCGCGAGGGCGAGGCCATCGCGTGGCACCTGCTCGAGGCGCTCAAGCCGAAGGTGCCGGTCAGCCGGATGGTCTTCCACGAGATCACCGAGTCGGCGATCCGCGCCGCCGCGCAGAACACCCGGCCGCTCGACCAGGACCTGGTGGACGCGCAGGAGACCCGCCGCATCCTCGACCGCCTGTACGGCTACGAGGTCAGCCCGGTCCTGTGGAAGAAGATCACCCGCGGTCTGTCCGCGGGCCGCGTGCAGTCGGTCGCGACCAGGATCGTCGTGGACCGCGAGCGGGAGCGGATGAAGTTCGTCTCCGCCTCGTACTGGGACATCTCCGCGAAGCTCGACGCCGGTGCGGAGGCCGAGCCGCGCAACTTCGGTGCGCGCCTGGTCTCCGTCGACGGCAACAAGCTCGCCACCGGCCGCGACTTCGGCCCGGACGGGCAGCTGAAGAACAAGGTGCTGCGCCTCGACGAGGCCGACGCCCGACGGCTCGCCGACGCGCTGACCGGCTCCGAGCTGCGGGTCTCCTCGGTCGAGGAGAAGCCGTACACCCGGCGGCCCTACCCGCCGTTCATGACGTCCACGCTGCAGCAGGAGGCCGGCCGCAAGCTGCGCTTCGGCTCCGACCGCACCATGCGGGTGGCGCAGCGGCTGTACGAGAACGGCTACATCACCTACATGCGTACCGACTCCACGACGCTGTCCGAGACGGCGATCGCGGCGGCCCGTGCGCAGGCCCGTGAGCTGTACGGCGACGCGTTCGTGTCGCCGCAGCCCCGCCAGTACACGCGCAAGGTCAAGAACGCGCAGGAGGCGCACGAGGCCATCCGCCCCGCTGGCGAGGTGTTCCGCACGCCGGGCCAGGTCGCCGGTGAGCTGGAGACCGACGAGTTCCGCCTGTACGAGCTGATCTGGCAGCGCACGGTCGCCTCCCAGATGGCCGACGCGCGCGGCACGACCATGAGCGTCCGCATCACCGGCACCGCCGGGTCCGGCGAGGAGTGCACGTTCGCCGCGTCCGGCCGCACTATCACGTTCCCCGGCTTCCTCCGCGCGTACGTCGAGACCGTGGACACCGAGGAGGGCGGCGAGGCCGACGACGCCGAGCGCAGGCTGCCGCAGCTGGTCAAGGACCAGGGCGTCACCGCGACCGAGCTGAACCCGGACGGCCACACCACGAGCCCGCCGCCGCGCTACACCGAGCCGAGCCTGGTCAAGGCCCTCGAGGAGCTGGGCATCGGCCGCCCGTCGACGTACGCGTCGATCATCAACACCATCCAGGACCGCGGCTACGTGTGGAAGAAGGGTTCCGCGCTCGTGCCGTCCTGGATCGCGTTCTCCGTGGTCGGGCTGCTGGAGCGGCACTTCGGCAGGCTCGTTGACTACGACTTCACGGCCGCGATGGAAGACGAGCTGGACCGCATCGCCGCCGGTGAGCAGCAGCGCACCACGTGGCTGTCCGGCTTCTACTTCGGTGGCGACGTGGGCCCGGAGGGCTCGGTCGGCCGCGACGGCGGGCTGAAGAAGCTGGTCGGCTCCGGCGTGGACACGATCGACGCCCGCGAGATCAACTCGATCCCGCTGTTCGACGACGACACCGGTCGCGCGGTCGTGGTCCGCGTCGGCCGCTACGGGCCCTACCTCGAGCGCGACGGCGACGGGCCGAACGGCGCGGAGAACCCGCAGCGCGCGAACCTGCCGGAGGACCTGCCGCCGGACGAGCTGAGCCTGGAGATCGCCGAGAAGCTGTTCTCGACGCCCGTCGAGGGCCGCACGCTCGGCACGGACCCGGTGACCGGCCACGAGATCGTGGCCAAGGAAGGCCGCTTCGGCCCGTACGTCACCGAGATCCTGCCCGAGCCGGAGGACACCTCGGCCAAGGCGAAGAAGGCGGCGCCGAAGCCGCGCACCGGCTCGTTGTTCAAGGCGATGTCCATCGAGTCGATCACGCTCGAGGACGCGCTCAAGTTGCTGTCGCTGCCCAGGGTGGTCGGGAACGACCCGGTGAGCGGCGAGGAGATCACCGCGCAGAACGGCCGCTACGGCCCGTACCTCAAGAAGGGCACGGACTCCCGGTCGCTCGCCAACGAGGACGAGCTGTTCACGGTCACCATCGAGGACGCGCTGAAGCTGTACGCCGAGCCGAAGCGCCGCGGTCGCCAGGCCGCCGCGTCCGCGCCGCCGCTCAAGGAGCTCGGCAACGACCCGGTGTCCGGCAAGCCGATGGTGGTCAAGGACGGCCGGTTCGGCCCGTACGTCACCGACGGCGAGTACAACGCGTCGCTGCGCAAGTCCGACAGCGTCGAGACGCTGACCGACGAGCGGGCGGCAGAACTGCTGGCGGAGAAGCGCGCGAAGGGCCCGGCGCCCAAGCGCACGACCCGCAAGGCCGGCACGACCAAGGCGCCTGCGAAGAAGGCCCCGGCGAAGAAGGCACCTGCCAAGTCGAAGTCGTAGTTGGATACCGTTCCCCGTCACGAACGGGTGAGGGGGAACGGCATGACCGACGTGGCGGTGTCCGACGGGTTCGACCGGCCGGCGGTCGAGGCGTGGTTCCGGTGGCGGGGGCTGCCGCTCGTGGTGCGCCGCGACGAACGCGGGTCACGCCTGCTGCAGCGCGCGGTGCCCGCGCTCGTCTTCGTGATGGTCCTCGACCCGCTGATCACGGCCGTCACCTGGCTGCTGGACGTGCCGGCGGCCGAGCTGGAACGGCGGATGGCCAACACCGCCTACGTGTTCGTGCTGCTCGCGGTCATCGTCACCGCGCTGGTCGTGCCGCTCCTCGCGGGCTGGGGTTCGTCGCGGTGGATGCGGGCGCTGTCGCGGCGCGGCCGGTGGGTGCTCGCCAGGTTCGTGTTGCTGCTCAACGTGGTCGTGCTGCCGCTCGTCGAGTGGTGGGCCGGGCTGCGGACGGGGTTGTGGCAGTCGCTCGCGATCAACATCGGCGTGACGTTGGTCATGCTCTTCGCCGTCTGGGTCGGGGCGGGCTCGATCCTCGCGTGGGGGCTGCGCAAGGCCGTCGCCGAGCTGGGCACGGTCGGCCGGATGGCGACGAAAGCGTTGCCGCTGCTGGTGTTGGTCGTCATCTTCGCGTTCTTCTCGACCGAGATGTGGCAGATCGCCGACGGCCTGCCGCGCTGGCGGTTGTGGCTGGTGGTGGCGTTGTTCGCGGTGCTGGCGGTCCTGTTCATGGCCGCGCGGCTCGACGAGGAACTCCGCGCGATGATCGACAAGGTGGCGGGGGACCGGCTCGGCGACCTGGCCGACATGTTGCGGAAGACACCGCTCGCGGGTGCCGTCGACGGCCCGCCGATCGCGCCGCTTCCCCTGGGTCGCAGGGAGCGGGCGAACATCACACTGGTGCTGTTCGTCGCGCAGCTGCTGCAGATCCTCGTGCTCAGCGTCCTGGTGTTCTGCCTGCTCATCGCGTTGGGCGCGCTCGCCATCAACGGCCCGGTGATCGACGCGTGGCTCGGTGACGGCTTCTCGAAGATCCAGGGCACGCTGTTCGGGGTCGCGCTGCCGCTGCCGCGCGCGCTCGTGCACGTGTCGCTGTTCCTCGCCGCGTTCTCCGGCCTGTACTTCGCCGCGACCGCCGCCACCGACCAGCACTACCGGGACTCGTTCTTCGAACCGCTCTTGGCTGACGTTCGAGTTTCCCTTGCGGCACGTCAGGTTTATCTCGCCCGGCGCGGAGAAGACTCCTAGTCTGGTAGTTGGATGCGGTACGTCACCGACAGGTAGCGCAGGGAGTGGACGACATGGCGAGCTGGAATCACGACGGCACCCAGGACCCCGGGCCGCCGCCGCTCATGTCAGACCCGCTGTCCGGCCTGGTGACCGGCGGGAAGTACGACGCGGAGGCCGTCCGGGTGCGGGTGGTCGAGCCCTCGATGCCCGACATCGAGCACGTGCGCGAGGCGATGGCCTCGGTGCTCGACGAGGACTCCGAGCTGATGATGGCGATGCCCGCGACGCCGGTGAACGAGCAGCCGGAGCGGGACCTCGGCGCCAACGACCCGGACGCCGGTGACGGCGGCGAGAACGTCGGTCCCGCCGCGGCGGCCCCGGCCCCCGCCCCGGCACCTGCGCCGCCGACGCCGCCCGCCGGTATCCCCGTGCTGCCCGCCGGGCGCATCCCGCTTCAGCGCGGGGCACCGCCCCGGCCGCTGCGGCGCGGGTCGTTCTCGCCGGGGTTCGCGGCCGTCGGGCTGCTACTGCTGGTGATCGGAGTGCTCGTCATCGTGATGCTGGCGAACCTGATCGACACGATCTCGTCTTTGTTCAGCTGAACCCTCAGCACTCTCAGCTTGGCCGCGTTACCTTACCCGCGCGGCCGACTGGGCGGCCGTACGCGCATCCCGGTTACCCTGGACGCGCGAGCGGGTTGGAGATGGGGTGGCTGGCATCATCGGGGGCGCGAGCACGGAACCGGACGGTGGCGCCAGGTCGCCGGCCGAGTCGAACGCTTCCATCACACACCGTGCGCGGAGTGTGCTCGCCATCAGGGGCTTTCGCAGACTCTGGGGCGTCACCTACCTGTGTAGCATCGGTGACTGGCTGTCACTGCTTGCGCTGACCAGCCTGGTCACCAAGATGACCGACGGTTACTCGGCGGCGAGCTTCGCGTTCGCCGGGGTCGTCCTCACCCAGCTGCTGCCCGGGCTGCTGTTCGCGCCGCTCGGCGGGCTGTTCGCGGACCGGTTCGACCGCCGCAAGGTCATGGTGGTCTGCGACGTGCTGCGCTGCGCGCTGTTCGTGTCGATCGCGCTCGTGGGCACGCCGCTGTGGCTGTTCGTGGCGAACTTCCTCATCGGCTGCTGCTCGATGATGTGGATCCCGTCCAAGGACGCGGCGGTGCCGAACCTGCTGCGCCGCTCCGACCAGGTCGAGACCGCGGCGCAGCTCGGGTTGGTCATGACCTACGGCATCGCCGCCATCACCGGCGCCGGCCTGTACGCGATCATCACCGGCATCACCACGAACCTCAACCTCCAGCCGGACCCAGAGGGCCTCGGCATGGCGAAGATCATCGTGGTGGTCGTCGGGGCGCTGTACCTCACCAGCGCGCTCCTCATCGCGACCCGCATCCCCGAGCTGTCCAGCCGCGACACCCCGCTCGCCGAGGCGCGCAAGGCGGAGAAGAAGGCCGCGGAGGAGTCGGGCGAGAAGCTGGGCTTCGGCGCGATGGTCCGCGACGCCGGCCGGTTCGTGCGCACCACACCGCTCGTCCGCGGCCTGCTCATCGGCATGGTCGGCGCGTTCGCCGCGGCCGGTGCGCTGATCGGGTCGGCGAACCTGTACGCGAGCAGCCTCCGCGGTGGCGCTTCGACGTTCGGCCTGCTGATGGTGGCCATGTTCATCGGTCTCGCCACCGGCATGGCCGGGGCACCGAAACTCGCGCGGCGGCTGCCGCACAACCGGCTGTTCGGCATCGCGATCGTGCTGGCGGGCGTCACGCTGGTACTGGTGGCGCTGTCGCCGCACCTGTTCGTCTCGCTGATCACCGTGATGATCGTCGGTGCGTGCGCGGGCGCGGCGTTCCTGACCGGCGTGACGATCATCGGCACGCAGATCGAGGACGCGATCCGCGGCCGCATCAACGCGATCTACCAGGCGCTGATGAAGGTCATCCTGGCCGGCGCGCTGGCGCTGACCCCGCTGCTCGTCGGCCTGGTGCAGCCGCACAAGGTCATCGTGTGGGGCCGCGAGATGACCATCGACGGCACCCGCCCGGTGCTGCTGGGTGCCGGGCTGATCGCCGCGCTGGTCGGCGTGATCGCGTACCGCCAGATGGACGACCGCCGCACCGAGCCGATCCTCGCCGACCTGCTGAACGCGATCCGCGGCAAGCCGCGCCGGTCGACCGGCCTGCTGGTCGCGGTGGAGGCCGACATCGCGAGCGACACCTCGACCCAGGCGCGCCTGCTCGCCGACTGGCTGAAGCGGCCGGGGGCCAAGGAGGTGCTGCTGGCCACCGACCCCGCGCTGGACGACCAGCGGCTGCGGGCGGTGCTGTCGGGTGCGCAGCTGACCGGCGCCAGGGCGCACGCGCTGGTGGCGGCGGCCGTGCGGGCGGACATCGTGGAACGCCAGATCCGGCCCGCGCTGGACCGCGGCGCGCTCGTCGTGATGGAACGGTTCGTCGACAGCCCGCTCGCGCACCTGTCCGCCGCGGCCGATCTCGACCCGGCCGAGCTGGAGGGCCTCGCCGACTGGGCGACGGCCCGGCTGCGCCCGGACGTCACGATCCTGCTGGACCGCGACCCGAGCACGCTCGACCCGACGCAGCGGCGGTCGTCGTCGACCGACCACTGGCAGGTGCAGAAGGTGCTGACCGAGATGGCCGCCGCGGACCCGGACCGGTACGTGGTGGTGGACGCCGACGGCACCCCGGAGCAGGTGGCGGTGCGGGTGCGGATCGCCGTGCAGACCGCGCTGGCCGGGCGCAGGCTCGGCAGCCTCGTGCCGAGCGATAGCCTCGCTCCGGTGGAGGTTCGGGCGACCTAGGTCCGGGCCACGTAACCGGAGGCGCGCTGTGGGCACCGTGTGGTCGCAGGTGGTCGGCCAGCCGGAGGCCGTCGAAGTGCTGACGGCGTCGGCGACCGTGGCGGCGAAGATCGTCGACGGCACGTTCGAAGGCGGCTCGACGTCGGCGGTCGCGCACGCGTGGCTGTTCACCGGCCCACCCGGTTCCGGCCGGTCCGTTGCGGCGAAAGCGTTCGCGGCGGCGCTGCAGTGCGAGACGGGCACGGGCTGCGGCTCGTGCGCCGGTTGCCGGACGGCGATGGCCGGGACCCACGCGGACGTCCACGTGGTCGTGCCGGAGGGCCTGTCGATCTCGGTGGCGGAGATGCGCTCGCTGGTGCAGATCGCCGCCCGCAGGCCGACCGGTGCCCGCTGGCAGGTGGTGATCATCACGGACGCGGACCGCCTCACGGAGGGCGCCGCGAACGCGCTGCTCAAGGCGGTGGAGGAGCCACCGGAGCGGACCGTCTTCCTGCTGGCCGCCCCGTCGGACCACCCGGAGGACGTGCCGGTGACGATCCGGTCGCGCTGCCGCCACCTCGGCCTGCGCACCCCGTCGTCCGCCGCCATCGCGGAGGTCCTGCAGACCCGCGACGGCATCTCGCCGGACATGGCGCGGTGGGCGGCGTCGGTGTGCGGCGGCCACGTCGGCCGCGCCCGCCGCCTGGCCACGGACGAATCGGCCCGCACCCGCCGCGAGTCGGTGCTGCGGATCCCGCTGAACCTGCGCCGCCTGGCGGATGTCTTCGACTGCGCGGACGTCCTGGTGAAGGCGGCCGAGGCGGACGCGAGCGAGGTCAGCGGCACCCGCGACGAGGCGGAGAAGGAAGCCCTGAAGACCGCGATGGGCCACGGCGGCACCGGCAAGGGCACGGCGAGCGCGACCCGCGGCAGCGCGGCGGCCATCAAGGAGCTGGAGCGCAGGCAGAAAAGCCGGGCGACCAGGACCCAGCGCGACGCCATCGACCTGGCCCTGGTCGATCTGGCGGCGTTCTACCGCGACGTGCTGGTGGTGTCGTCGGGCAGCGACGCGACCCTGAACCACCCGGACCGTGAACGCGACGCACGCCAGGCCGCGGCCACGTGGACACCGGACTCGACGCTGAAGCGCCTGGAGGCCGTCCTCGCGTGCCGCGAGGCGATGGAGCTGAACGTGAAACCGAGGATCGCCATCGAGGCGATGCTGACCGCGATGCACTTCGGCTGAGTTGTCCACAGGCACGTGGCTACTCGATCGTGAAGTAGGCGCGGAGCACCCACTGATCAGCAGGTAAACCGCGACAGCGGCAGGTGGACGGGGCCTGTGGACAACCCCGCCACCTGTGGACAACTCGCGATCATCCGACCGCCGGTGTCGTACCCGTGCCGTAGCGTGGTTCGAGGGGGCCGGAGGCCAAGCCGGCCCCGTCCGGGGCCGGCTCAGCCGGGCTCACTTGCCGGTCTCACCGTCCGGAGACTGGTCCTTCACCTCGGCTTCCGCAGACTCCGCCTGCACTGACTCCGTGTGCACTGACTCCGCCGACTCGGCGTTGCCGGCTTCGGCATCCGCCGACTCCGCGTCCGCCGTTGCCACGTCGGCCGACTCCACGTCGGCGCGCTCGGCCTCGACGGGTTCCGCCTCGGTCGGCTCCGCATGGCCGGACTCAGCTTCGGCGGGTTCCGCCTCGGTCGGCTCCGCGTCGCCGGGCTCGGCTTCGGCTTCGGCAGGTTCCGCCTTCGCCGACTCTGCTTCGCCGGTCTCGGCGGCCTCCGCGTCCGTCGACTCTGCGTCCCCGGCCTCGGCGGAGTCCGCAGACTCCCTGCCGGTCGCTCCGGTCCCGGTGTCCCGCACCTGTTCCGCCGAACCGGCGTCCGGGTCCGTCGCACCTGGGCCACCCTGCGCGAGTCGCGGCGAGCGCAGCGTCGGCAACGCCGCCACCAGCACCACGCCGATCAGCAACATGGCCGTCCCGGCCCAGAACATCGGGATCGTCTTGTAGGCCATCGTCGTGTACGCCAGCTCCATCGGCGCCCGCCCCTGCGGCTTCGGCGTCGGCGGCGGCGTGGGCTGCTCGGACGTCCGGCACACCACCCCACCCGTCGGCGCGTACGCACGCGCGACCTGCTCACCCAGCGCGACCTGCGCCAGCGCCGACGGCAGGTTCGGCAGCCCGAGCGCCTGCGTCGGCAGCACCTGCACGTCGAGCATCCGCGCCGTCGCCCCGAGCTGGAACCCGGTGAACGGCGACGTCATCGGCGTGCCGCGTTGGTCGAGCTGCGCGACCCCCAGCCGGATGACACCCAGGTCGAGGCGCTGCAACGCCTGCGTCACCTGCTGCCCGTTGGCCAGCAGGTCACCGATGATCGGCAACGACGGCGCGCCCGGCGCGAGCGGGATGCCGACCGGGATGTCGAACTTCGGGTTCGCCGCGTCGAGCTGCCCGATCACCTTGCCGCCCTGCTCGACCGCGAGCACCGGCGCCGTGTACGTCACCGTCGACGTCTTCTCGTCGCCGGTCGACGTGACTTGCAGCGTCGGCTGGCTGACCACGCGGATCGTGATCTCGAACGGCGTACCGGCCAGCAGCTTCAGCGCGGCGACCTGCATCGTCGACGTCGACTGCACCGCCTTGTTCGCCGAGCCGGGGATGTCCACCAGCCGCACCACCGACCGCGCGGACAACGTGTTCGGCAGGCTGACGAGCGAACCGGCGCCGTCCGCCGAGGGCTTCGCGCCGCCGGACAGCGCGCCGCCCAGGGTGGAGAGCGGGCCCGCGAGCTTCTTGAGGCCGTCGATCACGGCCTTGTCGGCGTTCGCGTCGAGTTTGGGGGCGTCGAACACACCGGTCAGGTCCGGGGTCGACGGCAGCGTGGGGATCGCGTTGAGCAGCGACAGGCTGGCGATCTCGGTGGTGGCGTCGGCGATCGTCCCGACGCACGGGCCCACGGTGTCGCTCCACCTGGCGTGCACCTGCCCCTGGAGAGCACCGGCGCGGATGAGCGTGTCGAGCGGCGTCGACGGGAGCGTCAGCCCGTTGTGGATGGGCTGCGGGTTGTCGGGCGACGCGGTCTGCGACAGCGCGCCGGGCGCCTGCGGGCTGCCGCCCTGGATGGCGAGCCCACCGGGCGCGGCCTGCGCGACCGACCGTTCGAACGACAGGTACGCCTCGGAGTTGACCTGCGCGGTCGCGAGCCCGAACCCGAGCTCGGCGGCCGACTGCTTGGGCAGCTTGTCCTCCATGCCGGGCACGATCGCCTTGGTGGGCGTCGAGTTCGGCAGGATCCGCACGATGCCGAGCCCGGTCCCGGCATCACCCACCGCACGCCCCGGCGGCACCGGCCCGACCGGCGACGACATCCCCGGCGACTCCGGGTCCGTCGGCGTGGGGATCGGCGTGGTGGGCTGAGCAGCGGCAGGCGCGGCGACCAGGCCAAGGACCAGCGCCGCCAGCCCCGCCGCCGTCGCGAGTTGCGACCCTCCGCGCATCGGCATCCTCCTCGACTCCCGACCAGTCCCCCGACCAGCACCTATGTAACGACGGAGGTCGTGTGAGGTGACGCCCGGGCGCCGGTTACACTATGACCACGTCGCCGCCTTAGCTCAGTCGGCTAGAGCGGCTCACTCGTAATGAGCAGGTCGTCGGTTCGATTCCGACAGGCGGCTCCAGGTCAGGCCCCGTCCCGAAGCAGTTGGGACGGGGCCTGACATGGTTTCGGGTGCGTCAGGCCAGATAGGCGAATTCCCGCTGCCACGACGCGTACCAGTCCGCGAACCACGGGTGTGCCGACGACAGCGGCACGATCGAGCGGACCGTTTCCGCGTAGTACGAGCGCTGTTTCTCCGGGCGCGGGCGCGGGTGCGTGTCGAGGCGCTGGACGTTGCTCGCCCGGTCCGCGAGTTTCACCAGCAGCGCCTCCCGCGGCGCGTCGCGGAGGCGGTCGAGGTACGCGGCGCGGTCGTCGCCCTTCGTCACCCAGTCGACGAGGGTTGCCACGTCGTCGCCGAAGGTGTCGCGGACCTGCGCCAGTGTGCAGTCGGTGTCCTCGACCACGTCGTGCAGGACCGCGGCGCGGAGCAGCGACGGCGAGGTGACTCCCGCGCCGTACGCCAGAAAGGCCGTGGCCTCCTTCAGGTGTTCGACGTACGGTTCACCCGCGGGGCGCTTCTGGTCGGCGTGCCATCCGGCCGCGAACGTGACCGCGTCGTCGAGACCGGGTGGCCACTCGTCGGCGGCCGAGAAGGTGCGCAACATGCCCCGAGCCTAGGAGCGGTTCATGAGCGGTGTTCAGCGGTCGGTGGCGGCACACGGGCCGACGCGGCGCAGGCCGGCTTTCGTGTTGCGGCGGATGCTCGACGCCGTGTCCGAGGACGCGCTGCCCGGTGACCCGGTCGCGCGGCTGGAGCAGCGGCTCGCCGAGCTGCTCGGGAAGCAGAAGGCGTTGTTCTTCCCCACCGGCACCATGGCCCAGCAGGTCGCGCTGCGCATCCACGCCGAACGGACCGGGCGGACCACCTTCACCGCGCACCCCGCCAACCACCTCGACCTGTGGGAGCAGCGCGGGTACGCCGTCGTCCACGGGCTGCGGTTCCAGCCGGCGGGCTTCCCCGAGCGGCTGCTGACCCGCGAGGACCTCGACGCCGTCAAGGAACCCGTCGGTGCGCTGCTCATCGAGCTGCCACAGCGGGAGATCGGCGGCTTCCTCCCGGCCTGGGACGAGCTGACGGCGCAGGTCGCCTGGGCCCGCGACCGCGGCGCTGCCGTCCACCTCGACGGTGCGCGGCTCTGGGAGTCCCAGCCGTTCTACGACCGGCCGCACGCCGAGATCGCCGGGTTGTTCGACACCGTCTACGTGTCCCTCTACAAAGGACTCGAAGGCGTGCGCGGTGCGGTGCTCGCCGGGGACGAGGCCACGATCGACCACGCCGAGGTGTGGCGGCAGCGGCTCGGCGGCGCCATGCCCGACGCGTGGCCGTTCGCCCTCGCCGCCCTGGTCGGGCTCGACGAGATCCTGCCGAGGATGGCCGCGTTCCGGGACCACGCCGTCGCCATCGCCAAGGCCGTCACCTCCGGCGGTGTCGCCGACGTGCTGCCCGACCCGCCGCACACGCCGATGTTCCACGTCCGCCTGCCGGTGCCCGCCGCCGCGGCCGAGGCGGCGAGCAAGGCACTCGTCGAGGAACAGGGAGTGCACGTGTTCACCCGGGCGCGGCCCGAGTCGTGGCCCGATCGGTGTCGTGTCGAGCTGACGGTCGGTGAGAACGCGATGGGCTTCGCGCCGGACGAGATCGCGGCGCTGTTCGCGGACGTCGTGCGACGGGCTTCGTAGTCGCACATTACGGTGGGCCGGTGCCCCTGTTCTCCTTCGAAGGCAAGTCCCCGGTCGTGCACCCGGACGCGTGGATCGCGCCGACCGCCACGCTCGTCGGTGACGTGACGGTCGAGGCGGACGCGTCCGTCTGGTACGGCGTGGTGATCCGCGCGGACTTCGGCGCGATCGTGATCCGCGAGGGCGCGAACGTGCAGGACAACTCGGTGATCCACGTCGGCAACGGCGTGTGCGAGGTCGGGCCCGGCGCGACCATCGGGCACCTGTGTCTCGTGCACGACTGCACCATCGGCGCGGAAGCGTTGGTGGGCAACGGTTCCACGGTGCTCGACGGTGCCGTGGTCGGTCCGCGCGCGCTGATCGCGGCCGGGTCGACCGTCACACCGGGGACCGAGGTGCCCGGTGAGACCGTGGCCGTCGGGTCACCCGCCAAGACGTTCCTCCCGCTCGTCGGCACGGCCAAGGCGTGGGTGGACCACAACCCGGAGATCTACCGCGAGCTGATGCGCAGGCACCGGGACGGCATCGAACCCGTTTAGGGCAGGGTGTACGGAACGGTCGTCGTGAGGCGCGTGAAGCCGAGCTTCTCCAGGATCGGACGGCTGGTCGGCAGCGCGTCCGTGCGCAGGTAGCGGTAGCCGCGCCCGACGGCGAGCTTCGTGCGGTGGCTCACCAGCGCGCGGTAGATGCCGCGCCCGCGCCACTCGGGGAGCGTGCCGCCGCCCCACAGGCTCGCGAAGTCGGTGCCGATGTGGAAGTCCACGCGCGCCGCGCACACGGCCTCGTCACCGGCGAGCGCGAGCACCGGCGCCACCGCACCGGACGGCAGCCGCTCGCGCATGCTGTCGATCATCGCGGTATGGTCGCCGCCGAACACCCTGTCGTGCACGGCTTTCACCTGCTGTAGACCGTCCTCATCGGACACTGTGACGAGCCGGATGCCGTCCGGGGTGGCGACATCGGGCACGTCGGCGACGTCCGCGACCATCAGCGCCTCCTCCTCGCCCGGCAGGAGACCGGCCTTGAGCAGGCGCTCGGGCAGGTCGGCGGGCTTGTCGTAGGCGTAGTACTTCCACTCGAAGTCGCGCCGGGCCTCGGTGAAGAACCGGACCTGCTCGGCGATCACGGCATCGGCGGTCGTCTCGTCCACATCGGACCACTCGACACCGGACCAGCCGTCCGGCGCGGAGCTCACGCAGCGGATGACCGGGCCGACCCGCTCGAACTGCCCACCGTCCAGCGTGGGCCGGACGACGTTGCGGAGCTGTGCGTCGAACGCCGCGAGCGCGGCCGCCTGATCCATGGCGCGTAGTGGACCACCGGCGGCCGCGCGCGGGCAACCGGGTTACCTGCGTGCGATGGCCAGCAGGTGCGCGGTGGCGCCGACGAGCGCGGGTTCGCGTTCGGTGCGCTCGAGCAGTTCGAGCAGTAGCGCACGCTTGTCCGGGTCGGCGAGCCGGTCGGCGACGTCGGGAATCCACTCCGCCATGCCCTCGACGGGGAGGAGGTCGACGAGCGTGAGGCCCGCGTCCACCACCTCGCTCTCGAGTTCCTCCGGGCGGTGGAAGTAGCAGGTCGTGAAGCCGAACGGGTGGTGCTGGGTGCCGCGACGCGTGCCGGAGGTGAGGTCCTCGCGCAGCATCGGGGTGAACCCGGGGACGTCGACCAGGCCGCGGAGCATGCCTTCGAACATGGGTGACCAGCGGCTGATCGCGGCCGCGACGACCAGGCCCTTGCTGACGCGCCCGGCTTCGGCCAGGGCGCGCACCCGGTCGGCGCGGTCGAGCAGGTGGTAGAGCGGGCCGAGGAGGAGGACGGCGTCGCGGCTGGCGTCGGGTTCGGCCAGCGCGCGGGCGTCTCCCTCGACCGCGTCGATGCCCTTCGCACGCGCGGTGGCCACGTGCCGGGGCACCGGGTCGACGAGCCGGACGTCGTGCCCTTCCTCGGCGAGCCACGTGGCGTAGACGCCGGAGGCACCGCCGACGTCGAGGACAGTCGCGTTCTTCGGCAGGTACCGTTGCAGCAAGGCCTTGGTGCGCAACAGTTCCACGGAGTCGACGAGACGGGTGTCCTCGCCGCCGCGGTCGTAGTACTCGAGTATGTCGGCGTCCATGGACGGACGGTAACCAGGCGCGCACGAGTTCGCACTTGAGTTTCACGTAACGTCAATTCCTAACGTGCTCCCCATGGCACCGAAGAAGAAACAGACGTTCCAGGTCACGCTGGAACTGCCCGCGGGCGACGCGCCGATGGTGGACCTCGGCAAGATGCTGGGGCAGACCGGCGTGAACCTGGTGGAGGTCAAGCGTTCCTACGACGCGAGCACGAGCGGGCAACGCGGTGACGTGGTGCCGGTCGTGGTCACGGTCTTCGAGGACCGTTCGTTCGAGCTGCGCCTGAAGACCCCGCCGACGTCGTTTCTCATCAGGAAGGCGCTGGGCAGCAAGGGATCCGCGCGGCCGGGGCACGACAGGGCGGGTTCGCTGACCCATGAGCAGCTGCGCGCGATCGCGGAACGCAAGCTGCCCGATCTCAACACGACGGACGTGGCGGCGGCGATGCGCACGATCGCGGGTACGGCCCGGTCGATGGGGGTGTCCATAGTGGAATGAAGGTCGTGCCCCCGTTTCGTGCGCTGGACCCCGCGCTGGCGGTGGCGGAGCGGTTGCTGCCGTCGTCGCGGCTGTCCACCGTGGTCCTGTCGTTGCCGGACGAGCGAGCCGCCGCCGCGCGGTTGAACGAGGTGCTGGCCGGGGCCCGCCCGCGGTTGCGGTCCGTCGGTGGGGTGTGGTGCGTGGTCTACGTGGCTGTCGCCCGCCGCGACCCGGAGCTGGTCGTCGCGGCGGGCGGGCTCGCCGCGTTGGTGGCGGTGACGGGCTGGCGGCGGCTGAAGCGCTGCGACACGTGCGGCACCCCGTTCGTGGACCGCACGAACGGCTGCACCCGCCGCTGGTGCACGCCGCACCGCACCAGTCCGCCTCCCCGCGCTTGACAGTGTTGGTCCCGACCCAGCGACACCCTCGGACCGCAGGCGGTTGGTGGCTGGACACGCTCTGGTTGTCCACAGCCGCACCAGTTGTCCACAGTTCGGCCCACAGCCCTTGAATCGTGACCTCCAGCTGATAGACTGGCAAGGCGGGACGCCCCCGGGGCAGGGTGGGGGCTGCCGTACGGGCGGATTCGCGGTCGCGGCAGGTTGTTTCGCATTCGTGCGGGTGAGCGGTGCCGTGCGCTCGGGGTAACGTCCCCGCGTGGCGTGCTACATCTGCGACAAGCACCAGGCCGGTGACGGGGTCATCGCAGCCGACGACCTCATGGTCCTCGGGCACGTGCTGCCCGACCTGGCCGACGGCCCCGTCTACCTCGGCCACCTCGTCGTCGAACCCCGGCGCCACGTCCAGGGCCTCGCCGATCTCACCCCCGACGAAGCCGCGGCCCTCGGCCGGTGGGCGGCGGCAGCCGCACACGCGCTCCAGGCCGAGCACGTCTACTCGTCGATCGTGGGGCACCGGATCGACCACCTGCACCTGCACCTCGTCCCGCGGTACCCGGGCACGCCACGGGACTACTGGTGGCCCCGGCTCGACGAGTGGCCGGCCGCGCCGCGCGGCGGGAACGCCGAGGTCACCCAGCTCGTGGCACAGATCCGGGCGCGGCTCGATGCACCCGGCCACGACAGATAGTGTCGTCGCGGCACCGACCACCATGGAGGCACGACCATGCACCAGCCGGCGATCCCGCACCTTGCCGCCGCCGATCCCGACATCGCCCAGCTCGTCGAAGGCGAGGCTGCGCGTCAGTTCGAGAAGGTGCGTCTCATCGCGTCGGAGAACTACGTCTCCACCGCCGTACTCGAGGCCACCGGCTCGGTTCTGACCAACAAGTACTCCGAGGGCTACGCGGGCAAGCGCTACTACGAGGGCCAGCAGTTCATCGACCAGGTCGAGACGCTCGCCATCGAGCGCGCCAAGGCCGTCTTCGGCGTCGACCACGCCAACGTGCAGCCCTACTCCGGCTCCCCGGCCAACCTCGCCGTCTACCTGGCGCTCGCGGCGCCCGGCGACACCGTCATGGGCATGGCGCTCCCCGCGGGCGGCCACCTCACGCACGGCTGGTCCGTCTCCGCCACCGGCAAGTGGTTCCGCGCGGT
Source organism: Actinophytocola algeriensis (assembly GCF_014203735.1). GTDB lineage: Bacteria > Actinomycetota > Actinomycetes > Mycobacteriales > Pseudonocardiaceae > Actinophytocola > Actinophytocola algeriensis. The sequence continues at coordinate 956,839 of NZ_JACHJQ010000003.1, forward strand.
CCAGTACGGCGTGCGCAAGGACACCGGCCGCGTCGACATGGACGAGGTGCGCGACCTCGCGCGCGCCGAGCGGCCGAAGCTGATCTTCTGCGGTGGCACCGCCATCCCGCGCACCATCGACTTCCCGGCGTTCGCGGAGATCGCCGCCGAGGTCGGCGCGGTCCTGGTCGCCGACATCGCGCACATCGCGGGCCTCGTCGCCGGTGGCGCGCACCCGTCGCCGGTCGGGCACGCGCAGATCATCTCGACCACCACGCACAAGACGCTGCGTGGCCCGCGTGGCGCGATGCTCATGTCCGACGCCGAGCACGCCAAGGCGCTCGACAAGGCCGTCTTCCCCGGTCTGCAGGGCGGCCCGCACAACCACACCACCGCGGGCATCGCCGTCGCGCTGGCCGAGGCCGCGCGGCCGGAGTTCCGCGAGTACGCCGCCGGTGTCGTCGCCAACGCCAAGGCACTCGCCGAGGCGCTGACGGCGCGCGGTTTCGACCTCGTGTCCGGTGGCACCGACAACCACCTGATCCTGATGGACGTCACCGGCAAGGGCACCGCGGGCAAGCCGCTCGCCAAGGCCCTCGACCGGGCCGGGATCGAGCTGAACTACAACACCGTGCCGTTCGACCCGCGCAAGCCGTTCGACCCGTCCGGCCTGCGCCTGGGCACCGGCGCGATCACCACCCGCGGCCTGGGCACCGAGCAGATGCCGCAGATCGCCGAGTGGATCGACCGCACGGCGACGGCCGCGAACGACGGCGACGAGACCGCCATCGCGACCATCGCCGCCGAGGTCAAGGAACTGCTGTCCGCCTACCCGATGCCGGGCTGGGCCTAGGAGCCATGCCCTGAACGACGCTTTCGGGACACTCGGCGTCCCGAAAGCGCCGTTCGGGGCATCAGGCCTTCGTGAACCGTGGCTGGCTGGCGCGGCTCTCGTTGTGCGAGCGGTCCAGCGCCGTCACCACGTACGTGTACCGCTGGCCCGGCACGGCCGTCGTGTCGGTGAACGACTGCAGCACACCCCGCTTCGCCCGCACCGACCCGACCAGGTGCGTCGCGTCCGCGATGTCACAGCGGCCGACGAGGTCGTGCCCGTCCAACCGGTAGACGCCGTACGAGGTCGCGCCGTTCGCGAGCCACCGCACCCGCACACCGTCGGCCGTCCGTGACGCGTCCGCCATCAACGGCGCCGAGGGACCACGTGCCGCCAGCCGGTCCGCGGTCGGTGCGAACGCGGGCTGGGAGTAGTGGTCCTCCTTCACGATCGTCATGTGCTGCAAGCGGTTCGCGCGCACCTGCACGGCCGAGAAGTAGACGTCGCCTTCCACTTCCGGGTAGTCCTGGTTGAACGTGAGCTGGCGGCTCATCTCGTTCGGGTCCTGCCACGGCGCAGGCTGTGCCGGGTTCGCGACCTTGTGGTTGGCGTGCCCGATGTACAGGTTCACGTCCGTCCCGGCCACGATGTCCGACCACCACGGCACGAGCTTCGCGTAGTCGGCGACCGCGAACCCGATGTTCCAGTACACCTGCGGCGTGATGTAGTCGATCCACTCCTCGCGCACCCACTTGACCGTGTCCGCGTACAGGTCGTCGTAGGTCTGCACGCCGCCCTGCGTCGGCGAGCCCGCCGGGTCGGTCGAGGAGTTGCGCCAGATCGCGAACGGGCTGATGCCGAACTGCACCCAGGGCTTCGCCGACCGGATCTGTCCCGACAGCTCGGAGATGAGCAGGTCGACGTTCTTGCGCCGCCAGTCCGCGAGCGACAGGCCGTTGCCGTACTCGGCATAGGTCGCCGCGTCGCCGAAGACCTGCCCGGCCACCGGGTACGGGTAGAAGTAGTCGTCGAAGTGGACCGCGTCCATGTCGTACTTGCGGACCGCGTCCATGATCGCGTCGATCGTGAACTCGCGGACCTCGGGAATGCCCGGGTTGTAGTACAGCTTGCCGCCGTAGGGCAGCACCCAGTCCGGGTGCACGCGTGCGGGGTGCGTCGGCACGAGCGCGTTGACGTCGGTGCCCATCGACACGCGGTACGGGTTGAACCAGCCGTGGAACTCGAGGTTGCGCTTGTGCGCCTCCTCGACCGCGAAGGCCAGCGGGTCGTAGCCGGGGTCCTGGCCCTGCGTGCCGGTGAGCCAGTGCGACCACGGCTCGAACGGCGACGGCCAGAACGCGTCCGCGGTCGGCCGGACCTGCACGACCACCGCGTTGAGGCCCAGCGCGACGGCCTCGTCGTACCAGCGGACCAGCTCGGCCTTCTGCTGGTCCGCGGTGAGGCCGCGGGCGGAGGGCCAGTCGATGTTGGCGACGCTCGCGATCCACTCGGCACGCAGCTGCTGCTTGGCCGCCGCCGGATCGGGTGCGCACTTGGTCACGGGCTCGGCGGTCGCGACCGGAGCCGCGGCGGCGAGCGAGAAGGCGGTGGCGGCCGCGAGGACCATCGCAAGGAGTCGACGCATTGGAGCAGTTTGTCGCCTGCGCCACACTTGTGCCAACCGTGAGAATGTAACGAGTTGCGCTCGTCCGCCGCGTGATGTTCACCGCCGGGTACGTCCCACATGTCCACTTGTGGAAGTTTGTGCAGGTCAGCAGAGGTGCCCTGGGATCGGCGTCACACCTTATCCGCTTGCCTGCGCAGTTGGACGAAGCGCATGCTTGTATCGACCAACTAATTGGGTGATGCAAGCAATAGGAGGACGGGTCGTGGTCGTTGCGGGGACCGACTCCGAGCCGGCCGTGCTGACCGAGGAGCAGATCGAGGCGGGCCGCAGGCTCGCGAGCGCGATCTTCGGCATCGGCAAGCAGCAGGCGACGCTCGGTCACAAGATGAGCAAGGCCGGTGTCGACCGGTCGACCATTCTGCTGCTGAAGACCCTCGTGCACCAGGGTCCGAGCCGGTCGAGCGCGCTGGCGGCGGCGATCCACTCGGATCCGTCGACGGTCAGCAGGCAGATCGCCGCGATGGTGCGGGACGGTCTGGTGGAGCGGATGGCCGACCCGGAGGACGGCAGGGCGAGCGTGCTCGCCCCGACCGAGGCGGGGAAGGCACTCCTGGAAGAGCAGCGCAGGCGGCTGGGCCTGGCGCTGGCTCGCGTAGTACAGCAGTGGGCGCCCGAGGACGTGGACAGGTTCCTCGATCTGCTCGAACGGTTCGTGACCGATCACGAGCGCCAGCTGCCCACGATGATCAACGAATGTGTGGCCTTCGCCGCGCGTTCCGAAGGGGAGAAGTAGATGTCCGAGTCAACCTCGCGCACTGTGCCCGAGGTGCAGGGGGAGCGGGGCGGCGTCCTGTCGCACCGCCAGATCATGACGATTCTCGCCGGGCTGCTGCTCGGCATGCTGCTGGCCGCCCTCGACATGACGATCATGGGCTCGGCGACCAAGACGATCGCCGACCAGCTGCACGGCCAGACCATCCAGGCGTGGGTCACCACCGCGTACCTCATCACGTCGACGATCTCGACGCCGTTGTACGGCAAGCTGTCCGACATCCTCGGCCGCAAGCCGATGTACCTGACCGCGATCACGCTGTTCCTGGCCGGCTCCGTGCTGTCGGCGATGGCGACCTCGATGTACGAGCTGGCCGCGTTCCGCGCGGTCCAGGGCCTCGGTGCCGGTGGTCTGATGTCGCTGGCGCTCGCGATCCTCGCCGACCTCGTGTCGCCACGGGAACGCAGCAAGTACCAGGGCTACTTCATGGCGGTCTGGGGCACGTCCAGCGTCCTCGGGCCGGTGATCGGCGGGTTCTTCGCCGGGGCGGGCACGATCTTCGGCGTCGACGGCTGGCGCTGGGTGTTCCTCGTGAACGTGCCGCTCGGCATCGTCGCGCTGTTCGTGGTCGCGCGGTTCCTGAACGTGCCGCACGCCAGGGTGAACCACCGCGTCGACTACTGGGGCGCGGCCGCGCTCACCGTCATGCTGGTGCCGCTGCTGATCGTGGCCGAGCAGGGCCGGGTGTGGGGCTGGGACTCCGGCGCCGCGTGGGCGATGTACGGCCTCGGCGTCGTCGGACTGGTCGCGTTCGTGTTCGTGGAGCGGCTGATGGGCGACGAGGCACTGCTGCCGCTGCGGTTGTTCCGCAGGCCGGTGTTCTCGCTGACCAACATCATCAACTTCGTGATGGGTATCGGCATGTTCGGCATGATGATGTCGCTGCCGCTGTACCTGCAGATCGTGAAGGGCGCGACGCCGACCGAGTCGGGTCTGCAGACCCTGCCGATGACCGCGGGCATCCTCGTGGCGTCGATGGGTTCCGGCATCCTGATCTCGAAGACGGGGCGCTACAAGCGGTTCCCGATCGCGGGCCTGTTCATCGTGTCGGTGTCGATGTTCCTGTTCGCGCAGATCGGCGTGGACACCCCGCTCGTCTCGACCATGCTGATCATGGGCCTGGCGGGCCTGGGTCTCGGCCTGTGCATGCAGACCCTGATCCTGGCGATCCAGAACGACGTGCCCGCCAAGGACATGGGTGTCGCGACCTCGTCGGCGACGTTCTTCCGGTCCATCGGCGGCACCGTCGGTACCGCGGTGTTCCTGTCGATCCTGTTCGGCCTGGTCGGCGAGAAGATCGCGGGCGCGTTCACCGCCGTGCGGACCGACCCGGCGTTCCTCGCCGCGGCCGGTCAGAACCCGGAGTTCGCGAAGATGCTCCAGGGTGGCGGCGGCGGTCTCGACCTGAACAACACCGAGTTCCTGAACAGCCTCGACCCGACACTGGCCAGGCCGATCCTGACCGGCTTCGCCGAGTCGATCGACACGGTGTTCATGGTCGGCGGGTTCGTGACGCTGGTGGCGTTCGTGCTGATGTGGTTCCTCAAGGAGACCCCGCTGTCCGACAAGTCGGGCATCCAGCGGGTCGCCGACGACGAGGCAGCGGCGGCCGCTCCGGCGATCGCACACTGACCCGGGGAGGTGAGGGCCCCGCGCACTCAGGGGGTGCGCGGGGCCTGCCTCTTCGTCACGTCCCGTGGATCTTCGTGCTGAGGTCCGCGCCTGGTCAGCAGACGGACCAGCCTAGTGCGGGTAGACGCCGCCCGCGTCCTTGAGCCGCTGGTAGGAGCGGACGATCTCCTTCTCCGCCTCGTCGCGGCCCACCCAGGTGGCGCCCTCGACGCTCTTGCCCGGCTCCAGGTCCTTGTAGACCTCGAAGAAGTGCTGGATCTCCAGCCGGTGGTACTCGGCGAGGTGGTGGATGTCGCGCAGGTGCTCGGTCCTCGGGTCCTCCGCGGGCACGCACAGCACCTTGTCGTCGCCGCCCTTCTCGTCGGTCATGCGGAACATGCCGATGGCCCTGGCCTTGATCAGGCAGCCGGGGAACGTCGGCTCCTGGACGAGCACCAGCGCGTCGAGCGGGTCACTGTCCTCGCCGAGGGTGTTCTCCACGAAGCCGTAGTCGGCCGGGTACTGGGTGGCCGTGAACAGGGTCCTGTCCAGGCGGATCCGGCCGGTGACGTGATCCAGTTCGTACTTGTTGCGCACGCCTTTGGGGATTTCGATCGTGACGTCGAACTCCACGGTTTTCCTCGCTCAAATCGGCTCGTGTCTGGGTGCCATCTAGTGTGGACCACTGCTGGTTACCGATTGGGGAGGGCACGTGCCGCAGTCCGGGGATGGGGACCTCTGGCCGACGACCGACGACGACTCCTCGTCGGCCCGGGCCAAGGACGCGGAAACCCACGAGTTGCCGGTCCCTGACCAGCAGAAAGAGCCAGCTGAGCAGGCGGAGTCGCAGCCTGCGCCCGCCGAGGACGCCGACAGCGAGCCGGACACCGAGGCCCCGGAGACCGCCGGCGAGGGGCGTGACGAACCGCACGCCCGACCTGAGCAGCAGATCACCCAACCGGTGTCGTGGCCGGTGGCTGATCTGGAAAGACAGGCGGCAGAGGACCCGGTCAGATCTTTCTCCCGCCCACTCCCCAAATCGGCGGACGCGAAGACCGCCATCGTGAAACGCCCCGCCTGGCCGCCTTCGAACGAGGAAAAGGCCACTCCGGACGCGGCGCAGGCCGAGTCGGAGCAGGCGAGCACCGACAAGGACACGGACACGAGCGCGGAGGGCCTCGGCCGGCCGAGGAGTACCGGCGGCGACTCCCAGCGCGACGCACCGAGTGCCGGCGGCTCCGACGAGCCCGGCCCTGGCCGGCAGGAGACCCAGGGTGCCGCGGCGGGTGCTTCCCGGCCCAGCGCCGGTGACGACGAGCGGACCGGGCGCCAGCAGAGCAGCGAACCGGGCCCCCGGCCCGCCAACGGCGTGCGCAACGAACCCGGCGGCGGTGCGGGTGACCGCCGTGAAGAAGGCGCGCGACGCAGGCCGGAGGACGCCCCGACCAGCTTCGTCCGCCCGGTCAGTCCGCCGCCCCGGAAGGAATCCGCCCCGCCGAGCTTCCTCCGCCCGGACAACCGCCAGGAGAACCGTCCGCACAACCGCCAGGACACCCGGCCGGACAACAACGAAACGAGCTTCGTCCGCCGCCAGGAGCCCCCGAGCTTCGTCCGCGCGGACAACTCCGCCACCACCTTCATCCGGCGCGACAAGAGCTTCACCGACAGCACCACCGTCAACCTGAGCCGCCCGGAGCGCCCGGAGCCCGACCGCCGCGCCGACTGGCCACCTCCGGAGCCGGCCCGCGCCGCACCCCGGCGCGTCGGCGCGCACCCGGAAGCCGACGAACCGGAATCCGAGCAGGAGCAGACGAAGACCAGGAAACCCCTGCTGATCGCGGCCATCTCGATCGCGGCCGTCATCGCGATCGCCGCGGGCGTGGTCTTCGGCATCCCCGGTGTGTCCGACAAGCTCGGCCTGACCGGCGAGGACCCGGTCGCGATCGCCCCGCCACCGTCGCCGGTCAGCTACACCCCGGCGCTGCACGGCCCCGACGCCGCCACCCCCGGCCCCACCCGGCAGGGCGTCGAGCAGGCACTGTCCGGCCCCATGGCCAGCTCGGCTCTCGGCAACGTCAACGGCATCGTCATCGACCCGGCCACCGGCGAGACGCTGTACGAGAAGAACGCGGACGGCGCGACCACCCCCGCCTCCACCGGCAAGATCCTCACCGCCGCGGCGGCGCTGCTCAGCCTGGACCCGACGGAACAGCTGGCCACCATGGTCGTCGAGGGCGACCAGCCCGGCGAGGTGATCATCGTCGGCGGCGGCGACCCGACGATCTCCTCGCTGCCGGTCGGCGAGGAGTCGATCTACCCGGGTGCGGCGCACCTCTCCGAGCTGGTCGACCAGGTCAAGGCCAGTGGCGCGCAGGTCCAGACCGTCTACATCGACCAGAGCCGCTACGCCGCGCCGGGACTCGCGCCGAGCTGGCTGCCCGCCGACATCGGCGCGGGCTACATCGCGCCGATCGTGCCCGCCATGCTCGACGGCGACCGGCAGGGCGACCCGACGGAGAACTACGTGGCCCGCACGACCGACCCCGGCGCCACGCTGGTCGACGAGTTCGCCGACCGCATCGGCGCGTCCCCGGCCGGTTCGATCGAGAAGAAGGCCGCCGCGGACGCGAAGGTGCTCGGCGAGATCAGGTCCGCGCCGGTCACGCAGCTCGTCGACAACATGCTGAACCGCTCGGAGAACACCCTCGCCGACGTCCTCGCCCGCGAGGTCGCGGTCAAGGCGGGCGAGGAGCCGAACTTCGACGGCGCGAGCAAGGCGATGCTGGACATCCTGCGCGAGAACGGTTTCGTCGTCGACGGTGTGACGTTGCGCGACGGCAGCGGCATGTCCGAGGAGAACAAGATGACCGCGCGCCTGCTCGCCGAGGTCCTCGCGGTCGCGGCCAGCCCGGACGGCAAGGACCCGCGCACCGCGAAGCTGCGCCCGCTGCTCGGCGGCCTGCCCGTCGCGGGCGGCAGCGGCACCCTCGCCGACCGGTACACCGAGGGCGAGTCGGCCGCGGGCAAGGGCTGGGTGCGTGCCAAGACCGGTTCGCTGACCGGCATCAACTCGCTCGCGGGGATCGTGCTGGACAAGGACAACCGGCCGCTGGTGTTCGCGTTCCTGACGAGCGGCACGGTGTCGACGTCCGCGCGGCCCGCACTGGACAACGTGACCGCGGCGTTGCGGGGTTGTGGCTGTCAGTAGTGCCATCGACACGGACGTTTCACGTCCGGTCGGGTAGCGTCGATGTCATGAGCGCGGCGGCTGACCAGGAGAACGAGACCAGGTCCCCGGTGGACTGGGGCATCGCTGTGGCCACCGCACACAAGCTGATCAAACCGGGCCCGGCAGTGCCGATGGAAGAGGCGGAGCAGGCCGTCGCGCAACTGCGCGACGCGACCGACGTCGCCGAGAACCACGTGCGCGAGCTGACCGGCCTCGGGCTGGACCTGCCGCTGCACCCCGGCGAGGTCGTCGACCGGCGCCGGTGGGTCGAGGCCGCGGCGGAGGGCCTCGCCGCGCTGACCGACGGCGCCCTGCCTTCCGGCCAGAACCGCCCGATGGGTGGCGTGCTCGCGGGCAGCGCCGGCGTCCAGGCCGGCATGGTGCTGGCGTTCCTCGGCGGCCGCGTGCTCGGCCAATACGACCCGTTCGGCGGCGACCCGCAGGGCGGCAGGCTGTTGCTGGTGGCGCCGAACATCATGGCCGCCCAGCGCGCGCTCGACGTGCCCGACGAGGACTTCCAGATGTGGGTGTGCCTGCACGAGTGCACGCACCGGCTGCAGTTCACGGCGGTGCCGTGGCTGCGCGACTACTTCGCAGGCGAGGTCGCGTCGTTCCTGTCCGGACTGGACGAGACGGCGACCGGCGCGCTCACGCGGCTGCCGGAGATCCTCAAGCAGATCCGCAACCGCGCCGACGACTCCGACGCCAGCCCCGGCCCCATCGGGCTGATGGAGGTGCTGCAGTCGCCGCGGCAGCGCGAGGTGTTCGACCGCCTGATCGCGCTGTCGACGCTGCTGGAGGGGCACGCGGACCACGTGATGGACGCGGTCGGCCCGTCCGTCGTGCCGAGCGTGTCGACGATCCGTGCCCGGTTCACGCAGCGCCGCCGCGGCGGCGGGGTGCTCGACCGGCTCCTGCGGTCGCTGCTCGGGGTGGACGCGAAGGTCAAGCAGTACGCGGCCGGTGCCGCGTTCACCAGGTACGTCGTGGACGAGGTCGGCATGACCGGCTTCAACCGCGTGTGGGAGTCGCCCGAGACGGTGCCGCTGCGGGCGGAGATCTCCGACCCGGCGACGTGGGTGCGGCGCGTCCACGGCCGGTGACCCGGTTCGCGCCGGTCGCCCGCACCCGGCAGGCGGTGCGGCAGCTGCTCGACAAGGCAGGCCCGGTGTCCGATGTGGGCGTCGCGGTGTCGGGTGGTGCGGACTCGCTGGCGCTGGCCGCGGCCAGCGCGTACGTCGCCGCCCGGCGTGACCTCGTGGTCCACGGGCTGATCGTCGACCACCAGCTGCAGGAGGGCTCCGCGGAGGTCGCGGCGGCCGCGGCGAAACAGCTGCACGGCCTCGGCTTCGAGGACGTCCGCGTGCTGACGGTGTCGGTGACCGGCCGCGGCGGCCCGGAGGCGGCGGCCAGGTCGGCGAGGTACCAGGCGCTGCGTTCCGCGGGTTTTCCGTTGGTACTGCTGGGACACACGCAGGACGACCAGGCCGAGACGGTGCTGCTCGGCCTCGGCCGCGGTTCCGGCCCGCGCTCGGTCGCGGGCATGCGCGACCTGGACTTCCCTTGGGGACGCCCGTTTTTGTCGGTGCCCCGTGCTACCACTGTCGCAGCGTGCGCGGAGCTGGGTCTGACCGTGTGGGACGACCCCCACAACGTCGATCCGGCCTACACGAGGGTGCGGCTGAGGAGGGAGGTGCTGCCGCTGCTGGAGGACGTGCTGCAGGGCGGGGTGGCGCCCGCGTTGGCGCGGACCGCGGCGCAGCTGCGTGACGACACTGAGGCCTTGGACACACTCGCGGCCCGGCTCCTGGAGTCGGCGCGCGCCGAGGGGGAGCTGGCGGTGCCGGTGCTGGCGGCGGAACCGGCGGCGCTGCGGCGCAGGGCGCTGCGCAGGTGGCTCCTCGATGCCGGCGTGCCTGAACTGACCGACGCGCACCTGCGCTCGGCGGACGCGCTGATCGGTGAGTGGCGGGGTCAGGGCGCTGTCTGGTTACCCGGCAACTTTGCGGTGAGCCGGGCCCGTGGCAGGCTTCGGGTAACCGCGTGGGAGCCAGGAGAGGGGACCGGGTGTACGGCGACGACATCGCCTCCGTCTTGATCACCGAGCAGCAGATCCAGGACAAGATCAAAGAACTCGCGAAGCAGGTGGCCGACGACTACCCGGAGCGTGGCGACCGCGGTGACCTGCTGCTGGTCGGCGTGCTCAAGGGGGCGGTCATGTTCATGACCGACTTCGCCAGGGCGCTGCCGGTGCCGGTGCAGATGGAGTTCATGGCGGTCAGCTCCTACGGGTCGTCGACCTCGTCCTCCGGCGTGGTCCGCATCCTGAAGGATCTCGACCGCGACATCGCGAACCGGCACGTGGTGATCGTCGAGGACATCATCGACTCTGGCCTGACGCTGAGCTGGCTGCTGAAGAACCTGGCGTCCCGCAACCCGGCGTCGCTGGAGGTCTGCACGCTGCTCCGCAAGCCGGACGCCGTGAAGGTCGAGGTCCCGGTCAAGTACGTGGGCTTCGAGATCCCGAACGAGTTCGTGGTCGGCTACGGCCTGGACTACGCGGAGCGGTACCGGGACCTCCCGCACATCGGCACGCTGGACCCGAAGGTCTATTCGTCGTGACGCAGTTCCTCACGCCGGTGGCCCTGGACTTCCTGTGGGAGTCCGTGGCCGCAGGCGAACTGCCGTACCCGCTGGAAGCCAAGTCGCACGGCGAGACGATGGACCAGCGCGGCCTGCTGCGCCACCGCGTCTTCGAGGACCTGCGCGCCCAGCGGTTGATGGACCCCCAGGGCCGCCTGGCCCCGCACGTCGAGGACTGGCTGACCCTGCTGGCACGGGGCACGCACAGCGTGGACGCCGTCTTCGAGGGAGTGTCGGCCCTGTCCACAGGCGACGGCCACAGAGCACTGCTGGCGACACAGACCGGCCAAGGCCTGAGCCTGCGAGCCATAGACCCGAGCGCCGTGGTGTCGTCGGTGGTGGCACTGCTGCCCCCGAGCCGCCGCGGCTCGGAACAGTCGATCACCATCCCGGCCGCGGACCTGACCGCCATGGCCAAGGGCAGACCCGCCGGCCGGACCACCACGGATCGCCAGGTCCTGAAAGCACTGTCCGAACAGCCCAAACTGCGGGCAGGCCAACTGGCGGTCAACACCCGCAACCCCATGGGCGGCCGCACACGCTCCCCGGTCGTGTCGTGGTTCGACACGGAGACGGGCCGCTACCTGACCTACACGAGGAAGGGCGTCGACGGCACGGACTGGATCACCATCGCCCCGGCCGACGCGGCAACCCTCCGCCACCACCTGGGCGAACTGCTGACCAAGGCCACCCCGGCCGCTGAGGGTCCTCATCGCAGGTGACGGGTGGCCCTTTGTGCTGATTGCGTCCCCGTGTGTGATCCGCGTGCGTTAATCTCAACAGCGGTCACGCGCCGCACAAGAGGGGTGTGCGCGCCGAGTAACCAGGGGAGCGCAGGGTGTACGAGGCAATCGGAGGCGCAGTAGCCGCCTTCAGCAATGCCGCGATGAGCGGCCAGGTCTCCATCGAAGCAGAAGCCGCCGCCGACGCGCTGAAGAAGCTCGGCAAGGTCAAGGACCAGATTTCTGTGCTGGTCCGGAACGCCCGTGGCGGTGCTTCCGACGTGCAGTTGGGCGCGAACCCCATCGGGCAGGCCATGGCTGTGAAGTCCATGGGCCGCTATGACGGCGATGACTCCTTCATGGCCGCCCTCACTCTGCTCGCGGATCAGACGGCAAAGGCCGAGACCGCGTTGAAGCAGTGCATCGCGAACTACGTGGACGAGGACGAGCTGCACCAGGCCACCTACAACCGGACGCAGCAGTAGTGCTTTCTGTGTTGAGGCGAAGTGTGACGGCGGCCGTCCTCGGCGTTGCCACGCTCGGCGCCCTCGTCGCCTGTGACAGTGCGACTGAAGGACAGCCCAAACCGACGGAAACCGGTTCGCAGTCGTCGGAGACGTCCTCCGAGCCGACGACGTCCGAGTCCGAGGAGCCGGAGTACTCCCTGGCGCGGTTGTGTGAACTGCTCTCGTCCGACGAGGCCGAGGAACTCGGGGGCTCCGCCGAGGGCGAGAAGGGCAACAGCCTCAGGGACGGCCACGCGATCTGCACCTGGGAGAACGAGACGTCTCTCATGGTCGGGTTCCAGGAGGGTGTCACGACAGCGAACGTGGACACCGGACCGTCCATCACGAACACACCGACCGAGATCGACGGCCTGCCCGCCGTGCAGTCGTTGAACACCGACACCGTGGTGTCGTGTGACGTATTGGTCGACTTGCCGAGCGGGCGGCTGGTTCACGCGACAGCCGGGGTTCTGTCCGCGGGCGAGGGCAAGTACGACCCGTGCGAGGTCGCGAACCAGATGGCGAACCTGATCATTCCCAGGGTGAAGGACCAGTAAGGGGGAGCTTCGAATGGCACCGAACAACGAGCAGCAGCCGCACTACGACACCCACCGGTACGCGGGCGACCAGGCAGCGGACACGCGCCGGGTCATGAACCACATGCCGGACGAAGACCGGTCGACGACCCAGGAGATCCGGGAGTCGATCAACGCGAGCCAGTCCGCCGAGCTGGCGCCCGAGGTGCGGATGGGGGAGGACCGCGCCATCGGGGACACCCCGAACTGGGACGCGTTCGACAGCGAGCAGCTGTACAACTTCGCCACCCAGAACAACGCCCCCTCGACCGCCGACAACCTCGGCCGGGCGTTCAACGAGGGTGGCAACAGCCTGGCCGAGGCGGCCAACGCGCTCTACGAAGCAGTGCACGCCCTGGACGGTGCCTGGACGGGTGTCGCGGCTGACTCGGCGAAGACCGCGCTGTCGCCGCTCGCCCAGGCCGCGGGTGGTGCGGGCCAGACCGCCCAGATGATGGGCGTCCAGATGTCGCAGCAGTCGCTGGCCGCCACGGAAGTGCGCAAGCTGCCGCCCGCGCAGAAGCACGACAACCAGCAGTCCCTGAACGCGATGATCGCCGGTGGCCCCGCGGCCATGCAGGCGGACATCAAGGCCCAGAAGGACGCCGCGGACGCGGTCAAGCGCGAGCAGATCTCCTACCTGAACGCCTACACGAAGACCATGAGCGCGGTGGACGCGCAGACCCCGTCGTTCGTCCCGCCCAAGGAGCGGATCGGTGGTGGCGGCGTAGGCGGCGGCAGCCTCCCCGGCGGCTCGGTGGTCATCCCGGGCACCGGCAACCAGCAGGTGTACAACGGGGGCACGACCACCGGCGCCCCGACCGGGAAGTACACCGGCGTCGCCGGTCCCGGGGACGCCGCGTCCGGCCATGGCTACCTCGGCGACCCCAACCAGACCGACCAGAGCGGCTACGCCCCGCTCCCCAGCGGCCTCGGCACCGGCACCTCCGGCTACAACCCCGGCCCGACGAACCCGTCGCCCACCTTCGGCCCTGGCGGCGGTCCCGGCGGCGTGCCGTCGACCTCCGTGCCGGGCGCGGGTGCCGGTGGCTTCGGCGGTGGCTTCGGCAGCTTCGGTGGTCCGGGCGGCGCAGGTGGCGCGGGTGGCGCCGGGGCAGGCGCGGGCTCGGGCAACCCCGGCGCGACCGGCCCCAAGGGCATGACGCCCGCCGGCATGGCGCCGGGCGGCCGCGGTGGCGCGGGCGGCGGCATGGGTGGCGCTCCGCGCGGCAAGGGTGACGGCGAGGAGGACCAGGAGCACGAGCGTCCCGCGTACCTCGTCGAGGGTGACCCGGAGAGCGCCTTCGGCAACGACCAGCTGACCGCCCCGGCGGTCATCGGCGGGGACGACGAGTGACGTGCAGCAGGAACGGCTGATCAGCCCGATCGCACTGGACTTCCTCTGGGAAGCGCTCGACGCGGGCGAACCGCCCTACCCGCTGGAGGTCCAGTCGCACGGCGCGACGATGGACAGCCGGGCCATGCTGCGGCGGCGGATCCGGGAGGAGCTGGTCGCGAACCAGCTCCTCGACAACTCCGGCCGCCTCGAGCCGCGGCTGGAGGACTGGCTGCTGGCGCTCGCGAACCCGGACCTGAGCATCGACTCGGTCTTCCTGCCGGACACCGGCGCGCCCGCGGTCTCCGCGCTGGCCGCGAGCGGCCGGGGTTCCGCGGTCCTGGCGGTCCAGCAGAAGGACGGTCTGCGGCTGCGGTCCATCCCGCGTGACGGGCTGGTGTCCGCGATCGTGAGCATGCTGCCGCCCGCCAGGCGCGGCTCGGAGACCTCCATCTCGCTGCCGTCGAACGAGCTGGCGACGGCCGGGGCGCGAGCAGGTGGCCGGAGCAGCGACCAGGAGACCCGCAAGGCGCTCGCGAAGCTGACCGCCATGCCGAACCAGCGCGGCGGGCAGATCGCGGCGAACAGCCGCACCGACATGCGGGGCCGCCGCCGCAGCCAGGTGCTGTCCTGGTTCGACAACGAGTCGGGCCGCTACCTGACCCAGACGAAGAACGACTGGGTGACCATCGCACCGGCCGACGCGGCGACCCTGCGGCACCGCATCGGGGAGATGGTCGCGTCCGTCACGTCCTGACCAGCGCTTTCATCTCGGGAACCGATTCGACCCCTCCGCCGTTGGACCTAGGTGGGCACCGCTCGCGTACTTCGCGCAGTGGGTGCCCAGCCATGGGCGGTACCCTGGGTGGACCGGAGTGCCTCGTCCGGCCAGGTATCACGTGCTGTCAGGGAGGGTCGGGCCGCTCCGCGGCCGTAAGTTGATGGACCGCAAGCGCCTGCTTCGCAACCCACTGGTGTGGATCCTGGTGGTGTTGCTGCTCTACTTCTTGATCAGCATGCTGTTCGACGACACCCGCGGTTATACCGAGGTGCCAACGTCGAAAGCCACGTCGCAGATCACCGGCGGCAACGTCGAGAAGGCGGAGCTCGAGGACAAGGAACAGCGACTCAAGCTGACCCTGCGTGACCCGATCGACCAGGACGGTCAGAAGGTCACCCAGATCATCACGCAGTTCCCCGCCGCCGCCACGGGCGACATCTACCGGCAACTAGAGGACCAGGTCGACAACAAGACCGAGTTCAACACGACGGTCACGCAGGAGAACTTCCTCACCCAGATCCTGATCTTCCTGATCCCGCTCGGCCTGTTGCTCATCCTCCTGATGTGGATGATGAACAACGTCCAGGGCGGCGGGAACCGGGTGATGAACTTCGGCAAGTCGCGCGCCAAGCAACTGCCGAAGGACATGCCGAAGACGACGTTCTCGGACGTCGCGGGCGCCGACGAGGCCGTCGAAGAGCTGTACGAGATCAAGGACTTCCTGCAGAACCCCGGCCGCTACCAGGCCCTGGGCGCGAAGATCCCGAAGGGCGTGCTGCTGTACGGCCCGCCGGGAACGGGCAAGACGCTGCTGGCCCGCGCGGTCGCCGGTGAAGCGGCCGTGCCGTTCTACTCGATCTCCGGCTCGGACTTCGTCGAGATGTTCGTCGGTGTCGGTGCGAGTCGGGTGCGCGACCTGTTCGAGCAGGCCAAGCAGAACGCGCCCTGCATCATCTTCGTCGACGAGATCGACGCGGTCGGCCGCCAGCGCGGCGCCGGCCTCGGCGGTGGGCACGACGAGCGCGAACAGACCCTGAACCAGCTGCTCGTCGAGATGGACGGCTTCGACGCGCGCGGCGGCATCATTCTCATTGCCGCCACGAACCGGCCCGACATCCTCGACCCGGCGCTGCTGCGCCCTGGCCGGTTCGACCGGCAGATCCCGGTGTCCGCGCCGGACCTGACCGGCCGCAAGAAGATCCTGCAGGTGCACTCGAAGGGCAAGCCGTTCGACCCGGACGCCGACCTCGACGGGCTCGCGAAGCGCACCGTCGGCATGTCCGGCGCCGACCTCGCGAACGTCATCAACGAGGCCGCGCTGCTCACCGCCCGCACCAACGGCACGATGATCAACAGTGTCGCGCTGGAGGAGTCGGTCGACCGCGTGATCGGCGGCCCGGCACGCAAGAGCCGGATCATCTCCGAGAAGGAGAAGAAGATCACGGCCTACCACGAGGGCGGGCACGCGCTCGCCGCGTGGGCGATGCCGGACCTGGAGCCGGTGTACAAGCTGACGATCCTGCCGCGTGGCAGGACGGGTGGGCACGCGCTCGTCGTCCCCGAGGACGACAAGCAGCTCATGACCCGCTCCGAGATGATCGCGCGCCTGGTGTTCGCGCTCGGCGGCCGTTCGGCCGAGGAGCTGGTGTTCCACGAGCCGACGACCGGCGCGTCGTCGGACATCGAGCAGGCCACCAAGATCGCCAAGGCGATGGTCACCGAGTACGGCATGTCCGCCAGGCTCGGCGCGGTCAAGTACGGCAAGGACGAGGGCGACCCGTTCCTCGGCCGGTCGATGGGCCACGCGCCGGACTACTCGCTCGAGGTCGCGCACGAGATCGACGAGGAGGTGCGCAAGCTCATCGAGGCCGCGCACACCGAGGCGTGGGACGTGCTCAACACCTACCGCGACATCCTCGACAGCCTCGTGATCGAGCTGCTGGAGAAGGAGACGCTGCAGCGCAAGGACCTGGAGCGGATCTTCGCCGGCGTCGAGAAGCGGCCGAGGATCACGGCGTTCAACGAGTTCGGTGGTCGTACGCCGTCGGACAAGCCGCCGATCAAGACCCCCGGTGAGCTGGCGAAGGAGCGTGGCGAGCCGTGGCCGCCGGTCCAGGAGGAGGCTCCGACGCCGGTGCGTACCGCACCCGGTGGCGGTGAGCTTCCTGGTGGTCCGCCTCGGCCGAACCCGGAGCCCCCGGGCAGCAACGGCGCGGGCCCGAACGGCCTGCCGCCGCGGCCGGGTGGCTACGGCCAGCCGTACCCGCCTTCCGGTGGCTACCCGCCGGCCGGTGGTCCCGGTGGCCACTCGGGTCCGCCGAACTACGGCGCGCCCCCCGGGTGGACCCCGGCGACGCAGCCTCCCGGCAACAACCAGCCGTGGCGTCCTTCGTGGGATCAGCCACAGCCCGGCCCGTCCGACCAGGAACGACAGGACGGTTCGGACCGCCGTGACGGTCCCGAATGGGATAGTGGTCGCTGACGAGGGTCCTACGAGGACCTGAACGGCGACCGGAGGCGAAGGCTGTGACGGCTAACGGGTCCCGGAGGGGCCCGCTGTACACCGGCGGGTCTGTCTTCGACCAGGAGCGCGCCGAGAAGGCGGTCCGGGAACTGCTGCTCGCATGTGGCGAGAACCCGGACCGCGACGGCCTCCAGGACACCCCCGCGCGGGTGGCCAGGGCGTACCTGGAGATGTTCGCCGGTCTGTACACGGATCCGGACGAAGTGCTCAGCAAGACGTTCGACGAGTGCCACGACGAGCTGGTGCTGGTCACGGACATCCCCATGTACTCGACCTGTGAGCACCACCTGGTGCCGTTCCACGGCGTCGCGCACGTCGGCTACATCCCGAACGAACAGGGCAAGGTCACCGGCCTGTCGAAGCTCGCGCGGCTCGTCGACCTGTACGCGAAGCGCCCGCAGGTGCAGGAGCGCCTCACCACGCAGGTCGCGGACGCGATCGAGGACAAGCTCGACCCGCGCGGCGTGATCGTGGTCGTCGAGGCCGAGCACCTGTGCATGGCGATGCGCGGCATCCGCAAACCGGGCGCCCGCACCACGACGTCCGCGGTGCGCGGCCTGTTCCGCAGCTCGTCGACGTCCCGCGCCGAGGCGCTTGCGCTGATCAACGGACGCAGCCGGTGATCCCTACGCTGCCCAGCCCCGGCCGCTGTGCCGTGGTGGGCGTACTGAACGTCACCCCGGACTCGTTCTCCGACGGCGGCCGCTACCTCCACCTGGACGACGCCCTGGTCCACGGTGTCGAGATGTGGACCGACGGCGCCGACCTGGTGGACGTCGGCGGCGAGTCGACAAGGCCGGGCGCGGACCGCGTCGCCCCCGACGTCGAGATCGCCCGCATCCTCCCGGTGATCCGCGGCCTGTCCGCCGCGGGCGTGGCGGTGTCGGTGGACACGACCCGGGCCCGCGTGGCCGCGGCGGCGGTGGCGGCGGGCGCGACGATCGTGAACGACGTGTCCGGTGGCCTGGCCGACCCGGACATGGCCCACGTGGTCGCCGAAGCCGGTGTGCCGTGGATCCTGATGCACTGGCGCGGCTACTCGAGAAACATGGACTCCCTGGCCACGTACGACGACGTGGTGAAGGACGTCCGGGACGAACTGTCGGCACGGGTCGACGCCGCACTGAAGGCGGGGGTGCCGGAGACGGCGCTGGTGCTGGACCCCGGCCTGGGCTTCGCCAAGAAGGGCGATCACAACTGGGCACTGCTACGCCGCCTGGACGCCCTGCTGGACCTGGGTTTCCCGGTCCTGGTGGGCGCGTCCCGCAAACGTTTCCTCGGCACACTGCTGGCGGACAAGGAAGGCGCCCCGCGCCCACCCGACGGCCGCGAGGACGCGACGGCGGCGATCTCAGCGCTGGTCGCGAGAGCAGGTGCGTGGGGCGTGCGGGTGCACGACGTACGCCGGTCCCTCGACGCGGTGAAGGTGGTGGAGGCACTTGGCTGACCGCATCACGCTGACGGGCCTGCGGGTACGGGGCTACCACGGCGTCTTCGACTACGAGAAACGCGACGGCCAGGACTTCGTGGTCGACGTGACCGTGTGGCTGGAGCTGGCGGAGGCCGCGGCGACCGACGACCTGAAGCACACCCTGGACTACGGCGCACTGGCCACGAGAGTGGCGGAGATCGTGGGCGGCCCGTCCCGGGACCTGATCGAAACGGTGGCGACGGAAACCGCGGAAGACATCATGAACTGGGACCCCCGCCTCCACGCGGCGGAGGTCACCATCCACAAACCGGATGCCCCGATCCCGCTGACCTTCGCCGACGTCGCGGTGACGGTCCGCCGCTCGCGAAAGCGCATGGGATGACGCGGGCGGTCCTGTCGCTGGGCTCGAACATGGGCGACCGCCTGGCTTTCCTGCGCCTGGCGGTGCAGGGCTTCGCGGACGTGCTGGAAAAGGCGTCCCCGGTGTACGAGACGGCGCCGTGGGGTGTGACGGACCAGCCGGACTTCCTGAACGCGGTGCTGGTCGTGTCGTCGCCGGAGCTCGACGAGTGGGGTTGGCTGCGGCGCGGCCAGGCGCTGGAGAAGGCGGCGGGTCGCGTCCGCGAGCAACGCTGGGGCCCGAGGACACTGGACGTGGACGTGGTGACGGTGGCCGGGGTGACCAGCGAGCACCCCGACCTCCTGTTGCCCCACCCGGGCACGCCCAGCCGGGCGACGGTGCTGATCCCGTGGCTGGCGGTGGACGCGGAGGCGGAACTCCCGGGCCACGGCCGGGTGGCGGACCTGCTGGCCGCCCTCCCGCCCGCGGACCGGGAAGCGGTCCACGAACGCGAGGACCTGCACCTGATCCCGTGAGCCGTCCGCACCGGACGTCCTACCTGCCCGGTCGCGTCGGGAGTCCGGGCGCAACCGTCCTGTGTGGCCCGCGATCACGGCTCGCGCGTCGGTCAGCTCCTCAGCGCCGCCACCAGCCACTCCGCGTTCGGCACCTGCTCCGGCCACTGGGGCCAGCCGTTGATCGTCGCCATCAGTTGCCAGTAGCGCTCGGCGCGGCCGTCCGTGCTCAGCGCCATCCGCTCGGCCACCTCCTCCCGCGACGCACCGAACGCCGCGACGATCTCCGCCGCCAGCTCCTGACCCGTCGCCGAGCCCGGTTCCTCGCCCGCCTCGCGTGCCACCGCGGCCCGTGCGGTCCAGCCCTTCCACTGTTCCTGTGTCTCCGGCGATGGCATGTCCATCGACTCGCCCGCCTCGCGTGCTTCCGCGTGGCCCTCGCTCATCGCGCGGATCCGGGCGCGGAAGTCCTTGTCCTGCACCAGTTCCGCCAGCTCGATCCACGCCTCCAGCTGCTCGGGGGTGGGGTCGTCCGGCAGCACCGGCTTCGCGGAGCGCATGCCCGCGTCGAAGTCGGGGTTGATGTCCAGCCCCGCGTTCACCTCGTTCCAGAAGTCGTCGATCAGCGCCGCCCGCTCCGCGTCGGTCATCGTCGCCAGGTTCTTCATCAGTCGCACCTCGTCCAGCTCGGCTTCGGTTCTCGCGATCGCGCGCAGCACGGCCCGCCGCAGCCGCAGCACCCGGATCTGCTCGTCGAGCAGCGCCACGTGCCTGCGGGCCAGATCGGCCACGGACGACTTGCCCGCCAGCGCCGCCGACGCGTCCGGCAGACCCAGCCCCAGCTCGCGCAGCGTGCGCAGCAGCTCGAGCCTGGCCAGCGACTCACCGTCGTACAGCCGGTAGCCGGCGTGCGTGCGGTCCGCGGGCGGCAGCAGCCCTTCGTCCGAGTAGAAGCGGATCGTGCGCGTGGTCAGGCCGGTACGCCTGGCCAGCTCGCCGATCGTCAAGAACCCCATGCGAGACATGCTGAACCTTCCAGTAACTGGAGAGTCAATCCTCGCCGGTACCGTGGCGTCATGCACTTCACCCGGGCCCGCGATCTCGTCACAGCCGGGCTCGTCGCCGCCGCGGTGGTCTACCTGCTGGTGCGTGTCCTCTATGGACAGCTGCCGCCGCTGCCGACGTTCGCCGGTGTGACGCTGCTCGTGCTCGCCATCGTGGAGACCGTGCTCGCGTTCTCCCTCCGCTCCCGCATCCGCAACCCTCGGCAGGGGCGGCCGGTGCACGCGCTCACCGCGGCGCGGGCCGTCGCGCTGGCGAAGGCCTCGTCACTGCTCGGCGCGATCATGGCCGGGGCGTGGCTCGGTGTGCTCGGTTACGTGTTGCCGAGGCGTGCGGAGATCACGGCCGCGGCCGACGATCTGCCCAGCGCGGTGGTCGGTGTGATCTGTTCCGCACTCCTGACCGCCGCCGCTTTGTGGCTCGAATGGTGCTGCCGCACACCGCGTGACCAGGACAATCAGCCGCCTGAACGGCATTCCGGGTCGGCCGGCTGACATCCTTTGCGAATCGTAATGGTCTCGTCCTTATAACGGACCGGTACGGTGTGTGCCATGAACGCCCGCCGAGACTCCTCCGATGAGCCTGAGGCCGGCTCGTCCGGCGGGCGTGTGCTACTCGCGGGCGCCGTGCTCTTCGCGCTCGCGGCCACCGGCCTGCTGGTGCTGACCGACGAGGAGAAATGGCTCCGCCTCGGCATTGTCGCCGCGCTGTGGGCCGCGCTCGGCGGTGCGTTCGTCGCCGCGAGGTACCGCAAGCAGGTGGCCGACCAGCGCGAGGCCGCGGCAGAGCGGCAGAAGATCTACGAGCTCGAGCTCGAGCGTGAGGTCGCGGCCCGCCGCGAGTACGAGCTGGAGGTCGCCGCCGAGGCGAAGCGCCAGGCGGAGGAGGAGGCCCGCGACGACATCGCGGTGCTGCGCGACGAGCTGCAGAAGATGCGGCAGACGCTGGAAAGCCTGCTGGGCGGTGAGTTCCTGGTCGAGCGGTACGCGCTGCGCGCCGAGTCGACCCGCATGCGCTCCCTCGGTGACGACCGCGCGATCGCGGTGCCCGGCGACATCAAGCGCCTGACCGCGGCCCGGTCCGAGCAGCCCGACATCGTCGTCCCGCCGGTCGTGCGCGAGGCCGAGACCGAGATGATCGAGCGGATCCGCGAGGTGCACCAGAAGCCGCGCCGCGAGCCCCACCGCGAGCAGCCGCCGCACCGCCCGGAACCGAAGGTCGCCGAGTCCCGCCCATCGTCGGGGGCCCGCCGCCCCGAGCGCCCGGCCCGGCCCGATCGGCCGACGCCGGAACCGGTGCAGCCCGCGAAGCGCGCCGAGCCCGTGAAACCGGCGAAGCGCGCCGAGCCCGCGCCGCCCGCGAAGCGACCCGAGCCGGCGCAGCCCGCGGCCGCGGCACGGCAACAGGAGCAGCCGACGCGGTACGTGGAGCACCCGGCCGAGGTGTCCGACCGCTGGTTCATCCCGGAAGGCCTCGCCGATTCCGGCGCCATGCCGACCGCGGCGCCCTCGGCGCGCCGCCAGGAACAGCAGCGCCGTGCCGAGCAGCCGCGCAGGCCCGAGCCGAAGCGTCCGGCCGACCCACCGCCGCGCCGGGCCACTCCCGGCTGGGACGACGGTGAGCCGGAGTGGGGCCCGTCGTGGGAGACGCGCCGTGAGGAGTCACCGAACGGCGCGCCGTTCGGCATGACGGCCGAGCAGACCAGTTGGCTCGCGCAGTACAACCAGCCGCAGTCGCCGGGCGAGCCGACGTACTCGAGCCGCGCGTACGTCCCGCCGGTGCGGCCGGAGCCGTCGGAGAGCACGCCGGAGCAGGTGCTGACCGACCGGCCGAGCAGGCGCAGTGCCGAGTACCGGTCGGAGGAGCCGCCGGCGGGTCGGCGGCACCGGGCCGAGGAGTCGGGCGGTGGGCGCAGGCGCCGGGCCGAGGGGCAGCCGTCGTGGCAGGAGACCGTGGGCCAGCAGGAGGAACCGACCGGTTCGCACGCCGCGGGCCGCTCGGTGAGCGAGCTGCTCGCCAACCACGGCCTCGACTCGAGCCCCCGCCGCAGACGCCGCCGCGAGGACTGACCACTGGCCGACCGCTCCCACCCGCCGACGCCCGTGGCGCCTGCGCGTGCCGCGCGGGTTCGCCGAGCACCCGGCGCCAGCGGAGAGCGAGCGCGCCTCCTCGCGAGGCAGGTCCCCAACCGATGACGGAACAACGGAACGTGCCGCCGGAAACGCCCCTGGCCCGGGCGAACCCGAAGCGCGAGCACCCCACGCTGACCAGCGAAAACTCCTCGCGCGCGCCCGGTACCCAACCCCCACCCGTTCCCGGGGGCGTCCCGCCTTGCCAGCTTACCGGTAGGTACCGACGGGGAGGGTGATGTTGATCTTGCCTGTGGATAACCGGGTGGGCTGTGGACAACCTGCACGAAGTGGTCAGGCTTTAGGGTGACCCCGTGCACCCTGCCCGGCCGCCGCATCGGCACACACCGCGTCGGCGAACCGTCCTTCTGCCGGTCACCGGGCTGGTCGTGCTCGCCGCCTGCGGGCTCACGCTCCTCGCGCTATCCACGGCCCGCGTCGGCCTCGTCGCGGAACTGGTCGGGATCGTCGCCGCGCTCGTGCCCGTCGGGTCGATCGTGGCCGCCCTGCTCTGGATCGACCGCTGGGAGCCCGAACCCGCGCGCATGCTCTGGCTCGCGTTCGGGTGGGGCGCCAGCGTCGCCGCGATCACGGCACTGCTCGTCAACAACACCGCCGCCGCGGTCGGGGACGCGCTTCTCGGGCACGGCAGCGGCGACAAGGTCAGCGCCATCGTCTCCGCGCCGCTCTTCGAGGAAGGCCTCAAAGGCGTCTTCGTCCTCGGGATCATGTACTTCCTGCGCGACGAGTTCGACGGGGTCATCGACGGCGTCGTCTACGCGGGCTTCGTCGCCGCCGGGTTCGCCTTCACCGAGAACATCTACTACTTCGGCCGCGCCTTCGCCGACCACGGGTTCGGCGACCCCGGCACCGGCGGCGTCGTCACCGCGTTCATCCTGCGCGGGGTCCTGTCGCCGTTCACCCACCCGCTCTTCACCGCCATGATCGGGATCGGCATCGGCATCGCCGTGCGCACCTCGAGCCGCTGGCTGCGCGTCGTGGCGCCGCTGGCCGGTTACCTCGTCGCGGTCCTGCTGCACGCGCTCTGGAACGCCGCCGCCACGCTCGGCACCCCGCAGACCTTCCTCAACGTGTACTTCCTCGTCATGGTGCCGATCTTCATCTCGGGCGTCTTCCTCGTCAGCTGGCACCGCCGCCGCGAGCAGCGGATCGTCGCCAGGGCGCTGCCCGCGATGGTGGACCGCGGCTGGGTCGACCCGGCCAACGTGAAGCGGCTCGTCACGCTCACCGCCCGCCGCAACTGGCGGGTCCGGGCCGGGCGCAAGCAGGGCAGAACCGCCTCCCGCGCGGTCGGCGCCTACCAGGCCGCGGTCACCGAGCTGGCGTTCCTGTGGCACGCCGTCCACCTCGGGCTCGCGGGCCACGACGCCCCAGAGCGTGAGGCGCGCCTCGTCACGGTGCTGCACGCCGCCAAGGCCGACCTGCCCGCCAGAACCCCGTCGCGGTGAAGTTACGCTTCCGTCGGGAGATGTTCAGGGAGGCGGTATGAACCGGCCCGCGCGCCTTGCCGTCGGGGTGGTCTCCACCGGACGCGTCGGGGCGGTGCTCGGTGCGGCCCTCGCACGCGCCGGTCACTCGGTCGTCGCCGCCTCCGGGGTCTCCCGCGAATCCGTCCAGCGCGCAGAGGACCTGCTGCCCGGCGTCCCGCTGCTCGCCCCCGACGACGTCGTCCGCGCCGCTGACCTGGTGCTCCTCGCCCTGCCCGACGACGCGCTGCCCGGCATGGTCCGCGGGCTCGCCGCCGCCGACGCGCTGCGGCCGGGCCAGATCGTCGTCCACACCTGCGGCGCGCACGGCGTCGACGTCCTCGCCCCCGCGCAGGAACACGGCGCACTGCCGCTCGCGTTGCACCCGGTGATGACGTTCACCGGCCGCGCCGAGGACCTCGAACGCCTCGCGACCTGCTGTTTCGGAGTCACCGCCGTCGACTCCGACGAGGCGGCGTGGAGCGTCGGCGAGGCACTCGTGATGGAGATGGGCGCCGAGCCGGTCCGCATCTCCGACTCGGACCGCCCGCTGTACCACACCGCACTGGCCCACGGCGCGAACCACCTGGTCACGCTGGTCGCGGAGGCCGCCGACCTGCTGCGCGGCACCGGCGTCGACAACCCAGACCGGATGCTCGGCCCGCTGCTGTCCGCCGCGCTCGACAACGCGCTGCGCCACGGCGACCGCGCGCTCACCGGTCCCGTCGCCCGCGGTGACGCGGGCACCGTCCGAGCCCACCTGCGGGTCCTGGCCGAGAACGCCCCCGACATGCTGCCCGCGTACCGCGCGCTCGCCGAGCGGACCGCGGAACGCGCAGAGCAGAGCGGGCTCCTGCGCCCGGACCTGGCCCCCGACGTCTTCGCCGCGCTCCGGCCCGGCACTGGAGAGGATCGCCGATGACGCCGAGGTTCACCCCCGGCCAGCTCCACGTCCACAGTGGACTCGACGACATGGTGGCGACCGCGCGCGCGTTGCGTGCCGTCGGCCGCAAGATCGCGCTGGTGCCGACCATGGGCGCGCTGCACGACGGGCACCGGCAGCTCATGCGCACCGCGCGCAGGCTGCCGGGCACCGTGCTCGCCGCGTCGATCTTCGTCAACCCGCTGCAGTTCGGGCCCGACGAGGACTACGACCGCTACCCCCGCCCACTCGAGGCCGACCTGAAGATCTGCGGGGAAGAACGCGTCGAGCTGGCGTTCACGCCGTCCCGCGAGCAGATGTACCCGGGCGGCCCGGAGATCATGGTCGACCCCGGTCCGCTCGGCGGTGAGCTGGAGGGCGCGTCCCGGCCAGGTCACTTCGCCGGTGTGCTGACTGTGGTGACCAAGCTGTTCACGATCATCCAGCCGCACTACGCGGTGTTCGGGGAGAAGGACTACCAGCAGCTGACGCTCGTCAGGAAGCTGGTCCGCGACCTCAACCTCGACGTGAAGGTCATCGGCGTGCCGATCGTGCGGGACCCCGACGGGCTCGCCCGCTCCTCCCGCAACGCCTACCTGTCCGACGAGCAGCGCACGGCCGCGATCACGCTGTCGGCCGCGCTCGTCGCGGGTGCCCGGGTCAGCGCGGGCGGCGCGGCGGTCGTGCTGGAGTCCGCGCGCGCGGTGCTCGACAAGGAGCCGTCCGTGGCGGTCGACTACCTGGAGCTGCGTGGCGCCGACCTCGGTCCGGCGCCGGAGCACGGGGAGGCCCGGCTGCTGGTGGCGGCGCGGGTCGGCTCGACGCGGCTCATCGACAACAGCCAGGTGTTCCTTGGTCAGGGGGAGGACTGACATGTTCCGCACGATGCTGAAGTCCAAGATTCACCGGGCGACCGTGACGCAGGCCGACCTGCACTACGTGGGCTCGGTGACCGTCGACCAGGACCTCATGGAAGCCGCCGACCTGCTGGCCGGCGAGCAGGTGACGATCGTCGACGTCACCAACGGCGCCCGCCTCGAGACGTACGTGATCACCGGCGAGCGGGGCAGCGGTGTCATCGGCATCAACGGCGCGGCCGCGCACCTCGTGCACCCCGGCGACGTCGTGATCCTGATCGCCTACGGCCTGATGGACAACGCGGAGGCCGCCGCCCACCGCCCGCGCGTGGTGTTCGTCGACGAGACCAACGCGATCGTCGACAAGGGATCGGTGCCAGGGCACGTGCCGGACGGGCACGGCCTGGTCAGCGGTGCCGTGCCGGCGGAGACGGCCGAGGCGGCGATGCTCGACGCGCTGCTCCAGTCGGAGAGCTGACCCGGTGCTGCTCGCGATCGACGTCGGCAACACCAACATCGCGCTGGGCCTGTACGCGGGCACGGAACTGGTCCGCGACTGGCGGATGCGCACCGACCCGCAGATGACCGCCGACGAGCTGGCGTTGATCATGCACGGCCTGCTCGGCGAGCACGCGTCAGGGGTCACCGGCGTCTCGGCGCTGTCGACCGTGCCCGCCGTGCTGCGTGAGCTGCGGGTCATGCTCGGCCGCTACTACCGCGCGGTGCCGCGCGTGATCGTCGAACCGGGCGTGAAGACCGGCGTGCCGCTGCTCGTCGACAACCCGAAGGAGGTCGGCGCCGACCGCGTGATCAACACCCTCGCCGCCCACCACCTGCACGAGACGACGTGCGTGGTCGTCGACTTCGGCACGTCCACCAACATCGACGTGATCTCCGCGCGCGGCGAGTTCCTCGGCGGCGTGTTCGCGCCCGGCATCGAGATCTCCGTGGACGCGCTCGCGTCCAGGGCCGCCGCGCTGCGCAAGGTGGAGCTGGTCCGCCCGAAGTCGGTGATCGGCAAGAACACCGTGGAATGCCTGCAGTCCGGCATCATGTACGGCTTCACCGCCCAGGTCGACGGCCTGGTGCGCCGCATCGTCGACGAGCTCCACCGCACCGCCCACCCCGGCGAGGTCACGGTCATGGCGACCGGTGGCCTCGCTCCGCTGGTGGTCGACGAGTCCGAGACGATCACCGACCACCGCCCCGACCTGACGCTGCTCGGGCTGCGCCTGGTCTTCGAACGGAACACGAGGTGACCGTGGACATCCGTCCGGCCGGCGACGCCGACGACGCAGTGCTGCTGGAGATCGACTTCGCGACGTGGACGCAGGCCGTGTCCCCGGCACCGGCGCCGACCAGGGAGGACCGCACGTCGTTCTTCGACGACCGCACCGACCGCGAGAACTACCTGGTCGCCGAGGCCGACGGCCGGGTCCTGGGGTACGTGCTGGTGCACCAGAACATCCCGCTGCCGTCACACCAGCACGTGCTCGGCATCAACGGGCTGGCGGTCGACCCGTCCGCGCAGGGCCGAGGGGTCGGCCGGGCGCTGGTCGAGGCGGCGGTGGCGGAGGCGGCCCGGCGTGGCGCGTCGAAGGTGGCGCTGCGGGTGCTGGGCGAGAACCCGGGCGCGCGGCGGCTGTACGAGCGCTGCGGGTTCGTCGTCGAGGGCGTGCTGCGCGGCGAGTTCGTGATGGACGGGAAGCTCGTCGACGACGTGCTCATGGCGCGATACCTCTGACCCCGGCGGCCGAGCCTCAGACCCGCCTCGCGCGTACCACCTTCGTCACCAGCGGTGCGTCGAACTCACCACTCGCCGTCTCGGGCCGCGATGACAGGTACGCCCGGATCCGCCCCAGCACCGCGTCCCGCTCGGCAACCGGGATCACGATCATCCGCGAGTGCGTGCTCAGCGTCTCCGCCAGCGAGTCGCTCGTCCGCCGCTGCACGTGCGGGAACATCGCCACCTCGGGCTCGCTGAACAACGCGTGCGTCGGCATCGAGGTCCGCTCCGGCGCGGAGATCCCCGCCGTCGTCCCCGCCAACGCCATCAGCCCGGCCATCCACTCGACGCTCGTGTCCTCCGCGTTCCACAGCAGCCCGACCGCTCCGCCCGGCCGCAGCACCCGCCCGATCTCGTCCAGCGCCGCGGCCTGGTCGAACCAGTGGAACGCCTGCCCGACGAGCACCGCGTCGACGGAACCCGAGGCCAGCGGGATCTCCTCCGCCGCGCCAGGAAGCGCCGCCACCTGCGGAAACCGGCGCGACAGCTCGGCGCGCATCGCGTCGTCCGGCTCCACCGCGGTCACGGACAGGCCCAACGCCAATAGCCCTGACGTGAGCTTCCCGGTACCCGCCGCGAGGTCCAGCACCGGACCGGTCACGCCGCCGAGTGCCCAGCGGATGCCGTCCGCCGGGTAGTCCGGCCGGTGCTCGGCGTAGTCGCCCGCGAGTGATCCGAAGGAACGCGCCCGGTCCGCCATGGCACCCAAACTAACCGGTTAACACACGCATTACTCTGTTCTACCGTGACCGACGAAACGCAGGTACCGCAGTCCGACGACCTTCCTGAGCAGCTTCGGGTCCGTCGGGAGAAGCGGGCCCGGCTGCTTGCCGACGGCGTGGATCCATATCCAGTCGAGCTGCCGCGCACCCACGACCTGCGACAGATTCGTGAGACATATTCGGACCTCGCGCCCGACACCGCGACCGGAGATGTGGTGGGCGTCACTGGCCGGGTCATCTTTCTGCGCAATACGGGCAAGCTGTGTTTCGCGACACTGCAAGCGGGTGACGGCACCGAACTGCAGGCGATGCTGAGCCTGAACAAGGTCGGTGCGGACGCACTTTCCGACTGGAAGAGCACCGCCGACATCGGTGATCACGTTTTCGTCCGCGGCGAGGTAATCACCTCCCGCCGGGGCGAGCTGTCCGTTCTCGCCGACGAGTGGCGAATGGCCGCCAAGTCGCTGCGGCCCCTGCCGGTGGCGCACAAGGACCTGAACGAGGAAACCCGGATTCGGCAGCGGTATGTCGATCTGATCCTGCGCCCGCAGGCCCGCGAAACGGTACGCACCCGCGCGGGGGTGGTCCGCGCATTGCGCGACAGTTTCCACGGGCGCGGATTCATCGAGGTCGAGACGCCGATGCTCCAGACGCAGCACGGCGGTGCCACCGCACGGCCATTCGTCACCCGCTCGAACGCGATGAGCATGGACCTGTACCTGCGCATCGCGCCGGAGCTGTTCCTGAAGCGCTGCGTGGTCGGCGGTATCGACCGGGTCTTCGAGATCAACCGCAACTTCCGCAACGAGGGCAGCGATTCGACGCATTCCCCCGAGTTCGCGATGCTCGAGTTCTACGCGGCCTACGAGACCTACGACTCGATGGCCGTGCTGACCCGCGAGCTCATCCAGGAGTCCGCGCAGGCAGCGCTCGGTACGCAGGTCGTCACGCTCGCGAGCGGCGAGGAGTACGACCTGTCCGGCGAATGGACCAGCCTGTCGATGTACCCGTCGCTGTCCGACGCGCTGGGCTCGGAGGTCACCCCGGAAACGCCCGCCGAGCTGCTGCACAAGCACGCGGAGCGCCTCGAGCTGGAGGTCGACCCGAAACTCGGCCACGGCAAGATGGTCGAGGAGCTGTGGGAGCACCTGGTCGGCGACCAGCTGTACGCGCCAACGTTCGTGCGGGATTTCCCGGTCGAGACCTCCCCGCTCACCCGGCAGCACCGCAGTATCGACGGTGTCGCCGAAAAATGGGATCTCTACGTCCGGGGATTCGAGCTCGCCACCGGATACTCCGAGCTCGTCGACCCCGTGGTGGAACGCGAGCGCTTGACCGAACAGGCCGGTCTGCGGGCGGGTGGAGACGACGAGGCGATGCGTCTCGACGAGGACTTCCTGCGTGCGCTGGAGTACGGAATGCCCCCCAGCGGCGGCGTCGGAATGGGTATCGACCGGTT
This sequence comes from Actinophytocola algeriensis, assembly GCF_014203735.1. GTDB lineage: Bacteria > Actinomycetota > Actinomycetes > Mycobacteriales > Pseudonocardiaceae > Actinophytocola > Actinophytocola algeriensis. Next base: position 986,747 of record NZ_JACHJQ010000003.1, read on the forward strand.
GCTGATGGCTCTCACCGGTCTCGGCATACGGGAGACGATCCTGTTTCCGCTGGTGCGCCCAGAATGAGCAACTTGCGGCTCGGGAACCACTAACCTAATCACGGATTTGCGTTAGGCTGGTTAGTGGGAGTATTTGTTATGTGCTCACGCACGTTCGCTTGGTCCCCCGTGTCGCAAACCTGAGGAGGGCGCACATGGCGCAGAAGGTCACGGTTAGCCTGGTCGACGACCTCGATGGTTCAGAGGCGGAGGAGACTGTCGAGTTCGGTTTGGACGGCGCGTTCTACGAGATCGACCTCTCCGAGGACAATGCGGAGCGGTTGCGGGACGCGCTCGCCGAATACGTCGAGCACGCGCGCCGGTCCGGTGGCCGTAAGCGCAGCGGTGGCCGAGTGGCCGTCGCGGGACGTGCCCCACGCACCGCGTCGGCGGATCGGGAACAGAACCAGGCAATGCGTGAGTGGGCCCGTAAGCAGGGCATGAACATCTCCGATCGCGGCCGAATCCCGAAGGAAGTCGCTGAGGCGTACAACGCTCAGGCCTGAGATTCACACAATCGTGCGGCGCCGGTTCCCGCATTAGGCGGGAACCGGCGATTTCGCTTCGGCCGGGCGCACCGCGAGGGCGATCCACACGGCACTGCCGAGTGTCGCCGCGCCCGCGAGTGCCATCGCGACCCCCACCGGTACCACCTCGGTCAGCCCGCCGAACACGAGTGGCCCGACACCCTGGAACGTCATCAGGCCGGTCGACAGCAACCCGAACGCCTGCCCGGTCGAGTCGTCCGGCAGCGCGTCCCGGAACCGGCCCTGCAGCCCGACGCCGAACGCGAACCCGGCGCCCAGGAACACCATGAGCACACCCGCGGTCACCGCGTTCAGGTCGAACACGAAAGCGACCAGCGGCAACCCGAGCACCGCCACCAGCACCGGCACCGCCCGCTCCCGCAGGTGCGGCGTGAACACCCTGGTCACCACCAGGTTGCCGACGAACATCCCGGCCGGGATGCACGCGAGCACGACACCGGCCGCGCCGGTGGGGAAGCCCGCGAGGGCCGCGTAGGGGATCAGCAGGCTCTCCCCGCCGATCACCAGCGCGGGCGGCAGCCAGTTCGCGAACAGCAGCCGCCGGACCACGGGGTCGACGAGCAGCTCACGCGCGCCGTGGAAGCTCTGCCGCACCAGCGACCGCTCGCTCTGCCGGCCAGGCGCGGGCAGGTCGGGCAGCGCGAGCCAGGCCCACAGGGCGGCGACGGCGTGGCAGGAAGCGGTCACCAACAGGGCCGTCTCCGACCCGACGAACGCGACCGCGAGCCCGCCGCCCGCCATCCCGATGACCTGCGCCGCCGACGACGCGAGCTGGAACAGGCCACGTCCGACGACGAACGCGTCCCCGGTCAGCACGTCGGCGGTGAGCCGCCCCGCGGTGCCGTTGAACACCGGCGCGAGGCAGCCGATGCCGGCGACCAGCAGCAGGCTCGCCCACACGGGCATGCCACCGACCGCCAGCACGGCGGCCGCGCCTGCCTCCAGCGTGTAGCCGGTGACGATCAGCAGCCGCGGCCGGACCAGGTCGGGCAGCGCGCCGATGACGAGCCCGCCGACGACCTGGGGGAGGAACGAGGCACCGAACGTCACCGCGCCGAGCAGCGCCGACCCGGTGGCCGTGAAGACCAGCACGGACAGGGCGACCGTGCGCAGGGTGTCGGCGCCGATCGCGAGGGCCCTGGTGAGGAAGACCGTGCGGTAGACCGGCACGGCCAGGACCTGGCGGAAGGTGGCTCGTTCACTCACGGCCCCAGCCTCTGCCTTCTGGTGACCGCGTCCCACTCTTTCGTGCATCGGCGTAAGGTCGCGGTGTGCTGAGGTTCGTGGCGGGCCGGGACGACCTGTTGAACAGCCGTTTCGCGCTGTCGCCGGTGACCGAGCTGGAGAACCTGCTGCGCAAGCTGTCCGGCCGCAAACGGGCGGCGCTGCCACCGGCGTGGTCGGCACGCCTGACGCCGGCCTTCCAGCGTCTGCGCGCGGAGACGGCCCTGGACGCGGTGCTCGCACTGCAGAGCGAGCGGTACGGCGCCGCGTTCGTGGTGCAGCCGCCGGCGAGCATGGCGCAGACCATCGACGACGACCTGGCCGCGCTGCGGTCGACGCCGCTGGCGCAGGCCCGCAAGGAGATCGCCGACTGCCTCGCGCGCCGTCCGGCGACCGACCCGAAGGTGCTGGCGGTCCTGGAAGACCGGCACGTGGCCACGATCATGGCGGACGCGATGGAGGCGGCCTGGCACGAGCTGGTCGCCCCGGACTGGCCGACGCTGCGGGCGGTGCTGGAGCGCGACGTGGTCCATCGCGGTGGACTGCTCAGCACGGGCGGCTGGCAGGCGGCGTTCGCGGGCCTGCACAAGAGGCTCGCGTGGCGCGACGGCGGGCTGGAGCTGAGCAGGTTCGTGGACGCGACGTACGAGCTGGATGGCGCGGGGCTCCTGCTGGTGCCCGCGGTCTTCGTGTGGCCGAACATCGGCGCGTACACCGACCCGCCCTGGCCGAAGGCGCTGGTCTACCCGGCGCGCGGCACGGCGGCGCTGTGGGACCCAGGCCCGGCGACGCCGCCGGACGCGCTGGCGTCACTGCTGGGCCGCTCCCGGGCGCGACTGCTGGTGTCCCTCTCGGACGCGGCGAGCACGACCCAGCTCGCGACGTCGCTGGGCATGGCCACGGGCGCGGTGGGCGACCACCTGGCGGTGCTGCGCAACGCGGGCCTGGTCACGAGGGCCCGCTCTGGCCGCTCCGTGCTGTACAGGAGGACGCCACTGGGCGACGCGCTGGCGGGCGGGACGCCGTGACGCCTCCGGCCCCCGGATTCCACGCTACCGGCGAGCACCGACGGGCCCGGCTCACCGGACCGGGCGCTGTGGACAACCTGGAGAGCTGTGGACAACCGCCGCGCAGCCGCGCCGCACTGTCGGTGCCGTGCCGTAGCGTGGTTCGAGGGGGCCGGAGGCCACGCCTCACCGCATCCGGCCCAGCACCTGTTCGGCGGGAATCGGCGGCTGCACCGCGATCTCGAGTACCGCGGTCGGCGTGGTCAGCCGGGTCACCCGGCAGTCCGGATCCAGCCACAACCGGCTGAGCCCGCGGATCGGGCCCGGCGAGCCCGCGGCCACCACCTGCACCGGCGTCACCGGTCGTTTCAGGAACGACATGCCACCCACGAACCGGGTGAACTCCAACCTGCCGGGCGTCGCGACCGCCGTGCCGGAGCGCCACCTCGGCCCCAGCCCCGCGTGCGACCCGTCGACCACCCGCAGCACCACCACGGCCCGCCCGGCCTGCCACTCACTCCTGGTCACCCGGTACATGGCTCGGTGGCGCAGCCGTTGCCCCGGCCCGGGCGTGTACAGGAACACGAGGACCACGGCCGCGATCACGAGGCCGACGAGCAGGTTCGTCAACACCGGTCCAGCGTGCCAAGCGGGCCTAACATCGGGCTAACTCTTCGCGCAGACCCTCGGGCACGTGTCGCAGACGCCCTGACCGGCCTCCATCAGGTAGTGGAAGCAACACGCCTCGCGCCGCCGCGTCCACCCCGTCCTGCCGTCGTCCTCGATCACAGGGCGCAGCGTGGACGCCGAGGTCAGCGGTGCGAACCGGTCCGGCAGCAGCAGGTTGGCGTCCAGCACCCCTGCCGTCTCGTCGCCCGCGTACCGGCCGACGAGCCACATCGAGTGGTCGATCGCGTCGGTCGCGGCCGCCCACAGCGTGTGCCTGCCGAACCGCACGGTCCCGCTGAACGCCGACACGAACCGGGCCGCGTGCGCGGTGAAGCGGCCGCGCAACACCGCGGCGAGGGCTTTCTCGGTGGGCACGACCGTCGCGTTGGCCGTGCCGGCGGCCGGGTCGTCCGGCAGGCAGACGAAGCTCTCGTCCAGAACCGCGATGGAATCCGGGTGGGGTCTCGGTCGAGCTTTGTGGAAGGCGAGGTGCTCCGGACGCAGCGACGGCACCCGCCGCTCGTGGTGGAAGAGCAGTGCCGCGAGGTACCCGGGGACGCCGAGGTACCACGACATCACGTAACCGGCGGTGGTCCGTTCTGGGGCCTCGCTGTAGCGATCATGCAGCCAACCTGCGAGTTCCTGTCGCCAAAGAGTGAACCGGTCGGGCGCGGAGAGTAGTTCCGCACAGTTCACCCAGCCGGTGGAATCGTCGGGTAGCCCGACGCGGACCTCGGTCCTGACCTGGCGGGACGCGGCCCGTGTGACGGATTCGACAAGCGAAGGGGCGCGCGTTTCAGTCACAAGCCGTAGGCTTGGACTGGTCCGCATGGGTATCTCCCGGGGCGTGGTTAGGTGAGCCTGACCTAACTCTAACTCACCAACAAGATCATCGCGACCCCGGTGCCGGGCGTGTTCGCGTTCAGCGGACAACCACCTCTGGCGGAATCCGTCCACGTCGTCGCACGTTGTTCCTCACGAAGGCCGCGGATAGCCGCAAGTGGTACTGAGAGCGACAGGCTGGACGACTACAGTGGTCTTCACGGTGCTGACCCACCGCACAAGAGAAAGATGCGGTGAAGTAAGGGCCGCCGGCGCAGCAGTCAGGAGTGCAGATGTTTGAGAGGTTCACCGACCGCGCGAGGCGGGTGGTTGTCCTGGCCCAAGAAGAGGCCAGGATGCTCAACCACAACTACATCGGCACCGAGCACATCCTCCTGGGTTTGATCCACGAGGGTGAAGGTGTCGCCGCCAAGGCGCTCGAGTCGCTGGGAATCGCCCTCGAGGGCGTGCGGCAGCAGGTCGAGGAGATCATCGGCCAGGGCCAGCACGCGCCGAGCGGGCACATCCCCTTCACCCCACGGGCCAAGAAGGTCCTCGAGCTCTCGCTGCGGGAAGCGTTGCAGCTCGGACACAACTACATCGGTACCGAGCACATCCTCCTCGGCCTGATCCGGGAGGGCGAGGGCGTCGCCGCCCAGGTGCTCGTCAAGCTCGGCGCCGACCTCAACCGCGTACGCCAGCAGGTGTTGCAGCTGCTGTCGGGCTACCAGGGCAAGGAGCCCGCGGAGACCGGCGGCCGCGGCGAGGGCACGCCCTCCTCCTCGCTGGTGCTCGACCAGTTCGGTCGCAACCTGACCGCGTCCGCGCGGGAGGGCAAGCTCGACCCGGTCATCGGGCGGGCCAAGGAGATCGAGCGGGTCATGCAGGTGCTGTCCCGCCGCACCAAGAACAACCCCGTGCTCATCGGCGAGCCCGGCGTCGGCAAGACGGCCGTCGTCGAGGGCCTCGCGCAGATGGTCGTCAAGGGCGAGGTGCCGGAGACGCTGAAGGACAAGCAGCTGTACACGCTTGACCTCGGCTCCCTGGTCGCCGGTTCGCGCTACCGCGGTGACTTCGAGGAGCGCCTGAAGAAGGTGCTCAAGGAGATCCGCACGCGCGGCGACATCATCCTGTTCATCGACGAGATCCACACGCTCGTCGGTGCGGGTGCCGCCGAGGGCGCGATCGACGCGGCCTCGATCCTGAAGCCGATGCTCGCCCGCGGTGAGCTGCAGACGATCGGCGCGACCACGCTCGACGAGTACCGCAAGTACGTCGAGAAGGACCCCGCGCTGGAGCGCCGCTTCCAGCCGATCCAGGTCGGCGAGCCGACGCTCGAGCACACGATCGAGATCCTCAAGGGCCTGCGGGACCGGTACGAGGCGCACCACCGCGTCACGATCACCGACCCGGCGCTGGTGGCCGCGGCGACCCTCGCCGACCGGTACATCAACGACCGGTTCCTGCCGGACAAGGCGATCGACCTGATCGACGAGGCCGGCGCCCGGATGCGCATCCGCCGCATGACCGCGCCGCCGGACCTGCGCGAGTTCGACGAGAAGATCGCCGACGTGCGCCGTGAGAAGGAGAGCGCGATAGACGCGCAGGACTTCGAGCGGGCCGCCAAGCTGCGGGACTCGGAGAAGACGCTGCTCGGCCAGAAGGCGGAGCGGGAGAAGCAGTGGAAGGACGGTGACCTGGACGTCGTCGCGGAGGTCGACGACGAGCAGATCGCCGAGGTCCTCGCCAACTGGACCGGCATCCCGGTGTTCAAGCTCACCGAGGAGGAGACCACGCGTCTGCTCCGCATGGAGGACGAGCTGCACAAGCGGATCATCGGCCAGGAGGACGCGGTCAAGGCCGTGTCCCAGGCGATCCGCCGCACCCGTGCCGGCCTGAAGGACCCGAGGCGCCCGTCCGGCTCGTTCATCTTCGCCGGCCCGTCCGGTGTCGGTAAGACCGAGCTGTCCAAGGCGCTGGCGAACTTCCTGTTCGGCGAGGACGACGCGCTCATCCAGATCGACATGGGCGAGTTCCACGACCGGTACACCGCCTCGCGGCTCTTCGGTGCCCCTCCCGGGTACGTGGGCTACGAGGAGGGCGGCCAGCTGACGGAGAAGGTCCGCCGCAAGCCGTTCTCGGTGGTCCTGTTCGACGAGATCGAGAAGGCGCACCAGGAGATCTACAACACGCTCCTGCAGGTGCTGGAGGACGGTCGCCTGACCGACGGCCAGGGCCGCACGGTCGACTTCAAGAACACCGTCATCATCTTCACGTCGAACCTGGGTACGCAGGACATCTCGAAGGCCGTGAACCTGGGCTTCTCGAGCGGTGGCGAAGGCCAGACCTACGACCGGATGAAGCAGCGCGTCGACGACGAGCTGAAGAAGCACTTCCGGCCGGAGTTCCTCAACCGCATCGACGACATCATCGTGTTCCACCAGCTCACCGAAGAGCAGATCGTCAAGATGGTGGACCTGATGATCACCCGCGTCGAGACGCAGCTGAAGAACAAGGACATGGCCATCGAGCTGACGCCGTCCGCCAAGAAGCTCCTGGCGACCCGCGGCTTCGACAAGGTGCTTGGTGCCCGGCCGCTGCGCAGGACCATCCAGCGCGAGATCGAGGACCAGCTGTCGGAGAAGATCCTGTTCGGCGAGATCCAGGCCGGCCAGATCATCATCGTCGACGTCGAAGGCTGGGACGGCGACGAGAACACGTCCACGGACAAGGCGGTGTTCACCTTCCGGGGTGAGACCAAGCCCGCCAACGTCCCGGACGCGCCGCCGGTCGACATGGCCGCGTCGAGCGGCGCGGACAGCGGCACCGACGACGCCGAGTCCGCCTGATCCGAAAGTTCTGAGGAAAGGCCGCGCTCCCTTCGAGGGGGCGCGGCCTTTCTGTTGCGACCCACCGGCCGCGCCGCGAGTTGTCCACAGCCGAGCCGGTTATCCACAGGTCTGCCCACAGCCCACCGTGACTGTCGGTGCCGCCCCGTAAGCTGGATTCCCGGGGGCCGGAGGCCGCCCCCTGACAGAGGCACGAGAACCTCGAAAACCCAAGCAACGCAAGGGGTTCCGGCGCTGCGGCGGTGCGGCGGCTGGCCTCCGGCCCCCTCGAACCACGCTACGCGATGGCACCGACACAACCGGCCGCGCCAACGTTCCGTAACCCGGGTTATCCACAGCCGACACGGTTGTCCACAGGCGCCCTGGGGACAACTCCGGAGTGTCGCCCACCGCCGTTACGCTGGATTCCGGGGGCCGGAGGCCGCGACACGACCGGCAAGCCAGCGGCGCCACCCACCCAACCTCGGGCAAGCTGTACCCATGGGGCTTGAGGACGACCCGTTCGACTGGCGGGTCACCAAGGACGGGCAGCTGCTCGTCTCCCGCGGCGGCCGGGTCGTCACCACGATCCGCGGTACCGCCGCCGACAAGCTCCTCGGCCGCCTCGAACGCGCCGGTGACGACGAGACCCAGCACCTCCTCGCCCGCGCCACCGGCAACTACAAACGCGGCAACGAACGCCGTGGGTAGGCGGAGCCAGGCAACCGACGAGGTCGACTACGCACCCGTCGACGACGTCGCCGAACCCGGTCGGCGCCGCCGGAGCGGCAAGGTCACGTTCCTCCTGGCCGTTCTCACGCTGGTGGTCCTCGCGTACGGGGTCGTCCGCGTGCTCAGCCTCGAGAACAACGCGTTCCTCATCGGCGCCATGGCACTCACGCCGTACGTGGTCGCGGGCGCCGTCATGCTCACGTTCGTCACCCTGCTGCTGCGGCGGTGGTTCCTGGGGCTGGCGGTCCTCGTCGTCACGCTGTCGCTGTCGTCGCTGCTCGGCCCGAGGTTCCTGGCGGAGGAACAACCGGCCGCGAACGGGCAGCACCTGCGGATCATGACAGCCAACCTCCGTGCGGGCCTGGCCGACGCGCGCACGCTCGTCGACCTGGTCCGCAGGCACGAGATCGACGTGCTGACCATGCCGGAGCTGACCCCGGCCGCGGTGTCCGCTTTGGACAGAGCAGGCCTGTCGAAGTTGTTGCCCCACCACGTTTTCGACGAACGCCCAGGTGGTGACGGCTCCGGCATCGCGTCGAACCTGCCGCTGCGCCAGATAGTTCTCGTCGACGACAGCACCCTGTCGCAACCGTCGGCGGTGGTGGACCTGCCGGGCCGCGAGGACATCGAAGTGACCGCGGTGCACGTCCAGCCGCCACTGACGGGCCCCGACGCCCGCACGTGGCGGCAAGAACTCGACGAGCTCCCGAAGTCCACAACGGACAAGCGACCACGAATCCTGGCGGGCGACTTCAACGCCACACTCGACCACGCCGCCTTCCGCGACCTGGTCGACCACGGCTACGCCGACGCGGGCGAGGAGACCGGCGAAGGCATGCAGACCACCTGGTCGTCCTGGCCGACGGGTCCACCACTGACGATCGACCACATCGTGACGGACGTCCGCTGCGCGATCAGCAGCTACGCCGTGTACGACCTGCCGCACAGCGACCACCGCGCGGTCATGGCCGAGGTCATCCTCCCGTAGGGACGACCACCCCGACCATGATCAACGGCGGCCGTCGGCCCCCCGAAATCCAGCGTAGCGGGGAGGGGCGACAGTTTCCGCGCGTTCCGCGGTCGCTGTGGACAACTCAGGTCGCTGTGGACAACCAGCACGGCCGCTGCTGTGTCCACCAACGTTTGCCGGTCCTTCGGACACCGCCAGAGCCGCAAAAGGCGCGCGCGGGGCGTGAGCCCCACACCACTCCCGAGGCTGCCTGCCATCCCAGAGATGGGGACACAGCACTACTTGCGCAGCGGCCCCGGGTACAGGTACTCGTCCGCCGGCTGCGTGTCGTCGCGGAACCAGGCTTCGAAGAAGTCGGTCAGGTCGCGGCCCGCGATCTCGGACACGAACTTCTCGAACTGCGGCCACGACGCGTTGGCGTCGCGGTGCTTGGTCGGCCAGTCCTTCAGGACCTTGTTGAACGCGTCCTCGCCGATCTCGCGGCGCAGGGCGTGCAGTGCGAGTGGGCCCTTCTCGTACACGGCGCCGAACTCGTTGCCCGCGCCCATGTCGTACAGCTTGCCCGACCACAGGTCGTCGGTGCTCCTGGCGACCTCCACGCGGTACTGCTCGTCCAGGTTCGCGCCGTATTTCGCTTCGTCCCACAGCCACTGGGCGTAGCTCGCGAAGCACTCGTTCAGGCAGATGTCCTTCCACTCGGACACCGTCACCGAGTTGCCCCACCACATGTGTGCGTTCTCGTGCACCACCACGGGCTCTTCCGCCCACGCCGCGTAGATGGGCCTGCCCTGGGTCTCCAGCGAGAAGCCGATGTTCTCGTTGATGTAGATCCCGCCTGCCGCCGACTGCGGGTACGGACCGAACTTCGTCTCCAGGAACGCGATGATCTCGGGGAGCTTCGACTCGACCGACTTCTTGTCCTCGGCGCCCGGCGCGTACGCGCTGACGACCGGTGTGCCGCTGGGGAGCGTCGACCGTTCGAAGGTCCACTTGTCGATGCCGACCGTCGTCAGGTACGTCGCTATGCGGGTGGGCTCGTTCCAGTGGTACGTGGTCCAGCCGTCGCCACCGGGCGTGGCGGGGGACTCGACACCGTTCGAGACCACGCTCCACCCGTTCGGTACCCGCGCGTCGAGCTTGAACGTCGCCTTGTCCTTCGGGGTGTCGTTCGCCGGGTACCAGGACGTCGCCGAGTGGGGCTCGCCCGCCGCGAACGCGCCGCCGGACGACGACAGCTGCCAGCCGTTCTCGCCCAGCGAGCCCTGCCGCGCGGCTTCCGGGACGCCGTCGTACCGCACCCGGGTCGTGAACGTGTCGCCCTCCGCGACCGGGCTCGACGGGGTGATGACGAGTTCGTGGTCGCCCTCACGGGCGAACTCCGCCTCCGCGTCGCCGACGGTCACCGCCGACACTTCCAGGCCCTGCAGGTCCAGGTTGAACTCCGGCAGCTCCGCGCTCGCCTTCGCCGTCACCAGGGTGTCGCCCTGCAACGCCTTCGTGCCGGGGTCGTAGGTGATCTGCACGTGGTACGCGGTGACGTCGTAGCCCGGGTTGCCGTCCTCCGGGTAGTACGGATCGCCAGCACCGTCACCGCCGGGGGCCTGCGCCGCCGGTGGCGCCTCGTCCGGTGCGGGCGACCCCTCGTTCGTCCGCGAGACCGTGCAGGCGGCCAGACCCGTCGCGGCCAGCGTGAGGCAGAGAACGCGCACGGCCGTGCGGTGGTGCATGGTGAACAGCTCCCGATCGTCGGTGACCCGGACATCATGACCGACCGGATGTGATGCGTGGGTTGGTTCGGTGCAACCATCGGACGTGCACATTGTCGAGTTCGGCGGTGACGGCCCCGGGATCCTGCTCCTCCACGGCCTGATGGGCCGCGCGACCACCTGGTGGGAAGCGGCGAAGTGGATGAGCCACTACGGCCGGGTCGTCGGCCTCGACGCGCGCGGGCACGGCCGCAGCCCGCACCGCGGCGGCGGCTGGCGCACCGAGGACTTCGTCGACGACGCCGCCGAGGTCCTGCGCGACCTCGGACCCAGCACCGTCGTCGGGCACTCGATGGGCGGGCTGCACGCGTGGTGCCTCGCCGCCACCCACCCGGACCTGGTCCGCGCGGTCGTCGTCGAGGACATCGCGCCCGACCAGCGCGGCAAGACCGTCGACCCGTGGAAGGCGTACTTCGAGTCGTGGCCGGTGCCGTTCCGGTCGCTGGCGCACGTGCGGGAGTTCTTCGGGGACCTCGGCGACTGGTTCACCGAGTGCGTGGAGGAACGCGCGGACGGCTACCACCTGATCGCCGACCTCGAGGACCTGTACGAGATCGCGAACGAGTGGGGCCGCCGCGACTACTGGCCGTTCGTCGAGCGGGTCCGCTGCCCGATGCTGGCGATCGAGGCCGAGCACAGCGCGATGCCGCCCGGGCAGATGGCCGAGCTGCCGAAACGCGCGGGCGGCGAGGTGCGCCACCTGGTCGTGGCAGGCGCGGGCCACGTCGTCCACCACGACCAGCCCGCCGTCTACCGGGGCGCGGTCGAGGCGTTCCTGTCGGGTGTGCTGAACCGCTAGCGGCGGCGGTCCCGCAGCGAGCGCGGCAGTTCGGCGGGTGTGTCGCGGTAGCCGAGGATGTTCGACTGCGACGAGGTGGGCCGCACCATGAAGGAGCCGCCGAAGTCGTCTTCCTCCTCGACCGGTGCCGGACGGGCGGGCTCCGGAGGAGGCGCACCCGGCGCAGCTCTTCACTCATGACCCGTCCTCCAGATCGCGTAGGACGTCAGTCTCACCCGTGTGGGTGTCGACGACCACGATCTCGGTGATCTTCGCCTTGATCGACGCTACCGGGTACAGCGCGGCGAAGCCCGCCGTCATCTCTGCCGGTTCGAGATCGCGCGCGAGCACGCAGCGCGGCATCCACGAACCGGGCAGATAGCGCGCGACCGGCTGTTTCACCCGTTTCGCCAGCACGTCGTGTACCGCGGAGTGGACGGCGAGCAGCTCGGTGTCGACGACGGCGGTCAGCGCCAGCTCGCCGTCGGCGGCGGTCAGGATCGACAGCCACAGCGACGGGATCGACAGCAGCCGAAGGTCGTCCCGCAGCGCCGCGCGGGTGGCCGCGGGGATCGTGCCCGCGGCCGCGAAGGTGACGTGCGGTGACGTGGCGGGGCTGGGGACACCGCTCGAGATGCCGTTGCTCGAGATGTGGTTGTCCGCCAGCCGCCGCCACAGTCCTCGGACGGCGGCGTCCGCGTCGCCGTCGAAGTGGAACTCCAGCGCCTGCGCCATGCACGCAGGGTGCCAGGTGTCAGGCCAGGAGCCGCTGCCAGGTCGGGGTGTCGACGGTGGCGAACCGCTCCCCGCGCGCGGACATCAGCACCCGCGCGGCCTGCGCGGCCTCACCGGTGTCGCCCGCCCGCACGGTGCGGACCAGCAGCGGCCACGTGGTGACGCCGACGAAGCCGCTCTCGTCCGCGGACCGGCTGGCGTAGCAGGGTTCGTACGCCACCCCGTTCTCGGCCGCGAGCCGCGCCACCGCGGCGAACGTCGCGTCGCCGAACACGCCGTCCGCCTTGACCGCCACGCCGCGCGCTCGCAGGAGGTGTTGCGCGGCAAGGACCTTGTCGCTCTGCTCACCCGGCTTCAGCAGGGGCCAGGAACGCAGGGGAGCGGCGGGTGAGGCAGGCGAGGTGCCGAGCGCGGCGCGGACCGCCGCGATCAGCTCCGGCAGGCGCTCGTACAGCACCTGCCCGGGACATTCGGTGGCGTTGAAGTCGCGGTGTCCTCGGATCATGTCCGGCGAGATCCCGTACGACTGCGCGATGTAGGCGACCAGCTGCACCAGCGAGTTCCACAGCGCGACCGGGACGTCCACAGTGGAGTAGAGGCCCTCGTTCTCGATGCCGATGACCTCGCTGTTGTGGTTGCCCACGTTCGCGCCCTGCACGTGCCGCGTGCCGCCGTCGAGGATCTCGACGCTGCGGTGGCGGCCTTCGGTGATGTGCCCGCCGCGGCTGTTGGTCAACTGCTGGCCGCTGTCGATCCAGCCGCGGCCGTCCATGTGGAAGTTCTGGATGCCGCGCGAGATCTGGTACGCGTGCGCCAGTGACGTGTCGGACGAGTTCCCGCCCGCGGTGTGGTGCACGACGATGTAGGTCGGTTTGTGGTTCTCGACGGTGATGGTGCCGTTCGGCGGGCGCGCGCCCCACTCGCTGCAGGTGTGGATGCGCGGCCGGTCGACGGCTCTCGCGCCGACCTCCCCGAACGCGAGCGGTGCGGTGGACGTGCCGAGCACGCCCATGGCGGTGACGGTGAATCCGCCCCGTAGAAGGGCACGGCGGGATACGGCCATCTCGATCTCCCTCGACATGGGGCCATCAGACCCAGATCGGTGACTGGCATTTCCGACGGTAGTGGCGCGGTTACTCGAAGACAAGAGTTCCCCAATTGCCAGAGAATTTGGTTGCCGATTCCCGGAAGTGGTTCAGTGCTCTCCGGGTAACGCGAACAAGCCGTCGGTGGTCTGTTCGACCAGCCCGTCCACCAGCAGCGAGTCGAGACATCTGTCCCGCTGCCCGGCGTCGGACCAGACGACGTCCAGTCGTGTCTTGGGGACCGGGGTCGAGGTGTCCCGCAGGACGTCCAGCAGCAGACCGCGCACCTGGCGGTCCGTGCCCGCGAACTTCTGCACGGGCTTCGCGGGGCCGGCGTAGGCCGGTTTCCCGGCGAGCTGCCACGCGCACGAGTCGTACACCGGGCAGTCGGCGCAGCGCGGGTTCCGTGCCGTGCACACGATCGCGCCCAGCTCCATCAACGCGGCCGACATCCGCGCGGCCTGCTCGTCGTCGGCGGGCAGCAGCTTCTCCGCGTCGGCCATGTCGCGCGTGTTCGAGGCGGGCCCCGCATCGCCCGCGCCGTGCACCGCGCGGGCGATGACCCGCCGCACGTTGGTGTCCACGACCGGGCAGCGCTTGCGGTACGCGAACGCGGCGACCGCACGCGCGGTGTAGGCACCGATGCCCGGCAGCGCCAGCAGGGTGTCCACATCGGACGGGACGACGTCGTCGTGCTGCTCCGCGATCACCGTCGCGGCGTCCCGCAGCCGCAGCGCGCGGCGCGGGTAGCCGAGCTTGCCCCACATCCGGAGCACGTCGGCCGGGGTGGCGGCGGCGAGCGCGGACGGGACCGGCCAGCGCGCCAGCCACTCGTGCCACGACGGTTCGACGCGGGCGACCGGGGTCTGCTGCAGCATGATCTCGCTGACCAGCACGCCCCACGCCGAGCAGTCGGGCCTGCGCCATGGCAGGTCCCGTGCCTTCTCGGCGAACCAGTCGGTCAGCACGTACGCGTCGATGGTCATCGCCGACCGATGCTAGCCCGGCACGGCGGCCCGCGCGCGGAGGGCGCGGCGCCGGGGGAGCCGGTCAGATGACCTCGGTCAGCTCCGCGTTGTGCACGTCGTAGACGAACCCGCGCACGTTGTCGCGGTGGGGCACGAACGGGCTGCGCCGCACCCGCTCCACCGACTGGCGGACGCTGTCCTTGACCTCGCGAAACGCCTCGATCGCCCACGGCGGCCGCAGCTTGGTCTCCTTTTCCAGCTCGTCCTTGAACTCGTCCTCGGTGATCAGCGACAGGCCGCACGACGTGTGCTGCATGACGATGACCTCGCGGGTCTCGAGTTTGCGCTGGCTGATCGCGAGCGACCGGATCACGTCGTCGGTCACCACACCGCCCGCGTTGCGCAGGATGTGCACCTCGCCGTGCCGCAGGCCGAACACGTCGAACACCTTGATGCGCGCGTCCATGCAGGTCACGACGGCCAGGTGGAGTGATGGCACGGGTGTGGGGACCTCGGGCGCGCCGAGGTCCACGCCGGTCACGTGCCGGTGCAGGAGATCGTCGATAGCGGTCATCTGTCAGCTCCCGTGTTTCGCCGTGCCCACATTGCGGTCAAGCACTGGAAACCTGCTCGATCACCAATTGGAGCAAGGTGGCGGCCCGAGGGCAACGTGTCGTCGACAACAACTCTCCGTGGTCACTACCTGCACAAATATCCCCCTTTCGAGGCCAGGGAAGATCCAAGCGCACGCGATAGTGCGGGGTTACCGTCAGGCGCATGATCGAACCGAACGGCCCGTTGCCCCGGTCCGTGTACCGGCGCCGTCGCGCGTTCGCGGCCGGTGTTTCGGTGCTGGCCGTGGTGCTGCTGGCGTGGCTCATCGGCGGTCTCGTCGAGGCGGACGACCAGCACCCGGTGCAGGGCACGGCGAACACGGCGGACCTCGGTGGACCCGCGGCGGCCGGCTCCGTGCGGGCCACGTCGGACCGGGCGTCCGCGCCCCCGTCGAGCCCGGGCCCGGACGACCCACAAGGTTCGGTCACCGCCGGCCCCAGCCGCACCGGGCCGACGTCCGGTGCGAGCAAGCCCGCGCCGCCCGCCCCGGTCGTCACGACCACGACGACCACCCCGGCGCCGCCGCCCGGCCCGCCCAAGGCGTGCCCCGACGCGGTGATGAAGGTCGCGGCCGCGCCGGACGTGCCGTCGTACGCGGTCGGCACACGGCCGTTGCTGCGGCTGCGGATCGTCAACGCGGGCCCGGTCCCGTGCACGCGCGACGTGAACCGCGGGCTGCGGGAGATCCTCGTGATGGGCGCCGACGGCGCGCGGCTGTGGTCGAGCAACGACTGCTACGGGCCGCCGGAGGCCGACGTGCGCGTGCTGGCGCCGAACCAGCCGGTGGAGTTCTCGGTCAACTGGGCCGGGCGGACGTCCGAGCCCGGTTGCCCGCTGGACCGCAGGACCGTGCCTGCCGGTACGTACCAGGTGGTCGGCAAGCTGGGCGCGCTGGCAGGCGCACCGACGCAGCTGGTGCTGACGTAGCCGAGCCTTCGTGCCGCCGCGATGTCCTGAAAGACGCCTTCGGGGCGTTGAGTGCCCCGAAAGCGTCTTTCGAGAGATCAGCCGTGGCGCCCGGTCACGGGCCGAACCAGCGTTCCTCCGTGGTCCTCGGCGGTGCGCTCGTGGTGCCGACGACCAGTTCGGTGTCCAGCGTGATGTGCCGGGGCTTGCTGTGCTCCGCCGAGGCGAGCAGCAGCTTCCCGGCCGCGCGGCCCTTCTCCAGCACCGGCTGCCGGATCGTCGTCAGGCCGACCCGCTCCGCCTCGACGATCCCGTCGAAACCGGTCACCGTCAGGTCCTGCGGCACCCGCAGCCCACGCCGCTTCGCCTCGTTCAGCGCGCCGAGCGCCAGGATGTCCGACGTGCAGATGAGGGCCGTGACCTCGGGGCTCGCGTCCAGGAGCTGCGCGGCCGCCGACTCGCCGCTCCCGATGGAGTGGTCGAAGCGCTCCACGACCGGCACCCGTGCCCAGTCCACGCCCGCCGTCTCGAACGACTCGGCCAGCGCGGTGAGCCGGGCCCGCTGCACGTGGAAGTGCGCGGTCCGCTGCCGCGCGATCGCCGCGAAGCCGTCGTTGCGGTCGCGTGCCAGCCGCATGCACAGCACCCCGATGTTCCGGTGCCCGATGCTGATCAGCCGCCCCGCCAGCTGCGCGATCGCCGCGTGGTCGTCGATGCCGACCAGGTCGACGCCCTCCACCCGCGGCTGGTCGCACACCACGGTCGGCACCGGGCGCGACAGCACCGCGGCCAGGTGGGGGTCGTCGTCCGGTACGGAGTAGACGACGAAACCGTCCACACCAGCACTGTGGACGGCGGTGACGTCGTCGCGCTCCGGGTTCACCGGCACCAGGTGGAGGCCCTGGCCGGCGCCTTCACAGGCCAGCGCCAGCCCCTCCAGGAAGCCGAGCGCCGCCGGGTCACGGAACGCGTACGAAAGGTTCTCGGTCAACAGGAGCCCGACCGCGCCCGCTTTGCGCGTGCGCAACGATCGCGCCACCGGGTCCGGGCCGGGATAGCCCAGACGTCGCGCCGTCTCCAACACGCGTCTGCGCAGCTCCGGCGAGAGCTGGTCAGGCCGGTTGTAGGCGTTGGACACGGTGGTTCGCGAAACGCCGAGCTCCGCCGCCAGCGACGCCAGTGTCGCCGGCCGCCGAACATGCATAGGCCTCGCCATGTGCTGACCGTAACGGTTCAGAAGCACAATCAGAAGCCTGGCCACGCACGTCACCTTCACCACATCTGGTGGCACTTCTCACCTGGTCGGCTGACGCGCCCGGAATTTCCAGTCGTATAGTCGACTTGCAGTAGTCGAAAACGGTTTCCATTACCTATAGCGTGACACGCATGAATACTTCGGAGGAACGCCATGAGAAGCGCCCTTCCACTCGCGGTCGCCGCGGTCGCCGTCCTCGGCGCCGCCGGCTGCGGCGGTGGCACGACTGACGCGGCGGCGGACGGGAAGGTCGCGGTCGTCGCGTCCACGAACGTGTGGGGCAGCGTCGTCCAGGCGGTCGGCGGTGACGATGTGAGCGTTCGCTCCCTGATCAACGACTCGAAGGGCGACCCGCATTCCTACGCGGACAAGCCCGAGGACGCGACCCTGCTCACCGAGGCGAAGCTCGTCGTCTACAACGGCGGCGGCTACGACGACTTCTTCACCAAGCTGGTGGACGCGGCAGGCGCGGACGCGAAGCAGGTCGTCGCGTACGACGTCGCCGGTCTCGCCGAGGGTGAGAACGAGCACGTCTGGTACGACTTCGCGACCGTCAAGAAGGTGGCGGGCAAGGTCGCCGAGGAGCTGGGCGCCATCGACCCGGACAACAAGGACACCTACGCGGACAACGCGAAGGCGTTCGACGGCAAGATCGACGAGCTGACCACGAAGGCCGGCGCCATCCCGGACGGCGACGTCGTCGCGACCGAGCCCGTCGCCAAGTACCTGCTCGACGCCGCCGGCCTGACCGACGTGACGCCGCCGGACTTCTCCGAGGCCATCGAGGAGGAGACCGACCCGCCGGTCGCGACGGTCGC
Source organism: Actinophytocola algeriensis (assembly GCF_014203735.1). Classification (GTDB taxonomy): domain Bacteria; phylum Actinomycetota; class Actinomycetes; order Mycobacteriales; family Pseudonocardiaceae; genus Actinophytocola; species Actinophytocola algeriensis. The sequence continues at coordinate 1,004,512 of NZ_JACHJQ010000003.1, forward strand.
CGACACCATGGACCTGGTGACCGGCAAGCAGATCGTCGCGCTGGTCAACAACGACCAGACCGAGACGAACGTGACCGACCAGCTCAACGGCGCGGCGAAGAGCGCCGGGGTACCGATCGTGAACGTGAGTGAGACGTTGCCACCGGGCGTGACCGACTACGTTGAGTGGATGACCAAGCAGGTGGACGCGCTGGCGGGCGCGGTGGCTTGATGGACGGACACGTACCCGCGATCTCGCTCCGGGACGCGACGCTCGGCTACGGCGACCGGATCCTGTGGTCCGGCCTGAACCTCGACATCGAGCCGGGGGAGTTCGTCACGGTGCTGGGCCCGAACGGGTCCGGCAAGACGAGCCTGCTCCGCGTGCTGCTCGGGTTGCAGGCGCTGTCGTCGGGCACCGCGCGGATCGCGGGCGAGTCGCCGGGGCGCGGCAACAAGCGGATCGGGTACGTCCCGCAGCAGCGGGCCATCGACGCCCCCGTCCGCGGCCGCGACCTGGTCGGCCTCGGCCTGGACGGACACCGCTGGGGCACCGGCGTTTCCCGGATCCGCGAGCGGCGGCAGCGGGTCGACCAGGCCATCGCCGAGGTGGGTGCGGAGGCGTTCGCGAAGGCGCCGGTGGCGCTGCTGTCCGGCGGTGAACAGCAGCGCCTGCGGGTGGCGCAGGCACTGGTGAGCGACCCGGACGTGCTGCTGTGCGACGAGCCGCTGCTGTCCCTCGACCTCGCGAACCAGCAGGTGGTCAGCTCGCTGATCGACCAGCGCCGCCGCGTCGCGAACACCGCCGTGCTGTTCGTGACCCACGAGATCAACCCGGTGCTGTCGCTGGTCGACCGCGTGCTGTACCTCGTGGACGGTCGCTTCCGGATCGGCAGGCCGGACGAGGTGATGAACTCCGAGACGCTGTCCGAGCTGTACCGCACGAAGATCGACGTGGTGCGGGTGCGGGGCCAGATCCACGTGGTCGGCGCGCAGAGCGGGCTGTGCGAGGACCAGACACACCACCTGCACGAGGAACGCGCCTGATGGACAAGCTGTTCGACCTCGAGCTGCTGGGCAGGTTGCTGGGGCTGCCCTACGTGCAGGCCGCGCTGGTGGCGGCCGCCATCCTGGGGTTGCTGGCGGGAGTGCTGGGCCCGCTGATCGTGAGCAGGAACATGGCGTTCGCGGTGCACGGGACCAGCGAGCTGTCGTTCACGGGCGGTGCCGCGGCGCTGCTGCTGGGCATCCAGGTCGGTCACGGCGCGCTCGCGGGGGCGGTGATCGCGGCGCTGGTGCTGGGCCTGCTGTCGCGGCGCAGCTCCGACCACGACTCGGTGATCGGCGCGGTGCTGTCGTTCGGCCTCGGCCTCGGGGTGCTGCTGCTGTGGCTCTACCCCGGCCGCGCGAACAACAAGTTCGGCCTGCTGGTCGGCCAGGTCGTCGGCGTCAACTTCGCGTCGATCGCGCTGCTGTCGGCGTGCGGCATCGCTGTCATGCTGGTGCTGCTGGTGATCTACCGGCCGCTGCTGTTCGCGTCGGTGGACCCCGATGTGGCGAAAGCCCGCGGCGTTCCGGTCGGCGGGCTGTCCGTGGTGTTCGCGGTGCTCGTCGGTGTCGCGACGGCGCTGGGGGTGCAGACGGTCGGTGCGCTGCTGGTGCTGGCGCTGATGATCACCCCCGCCGCGGCGGCCGCCAAGGTGACGGCGAGCCCGCTGCGCGCGACGGTGCTGGCGGTGGTGTTCGCGGAGGCGGCGGCGCTGGGCGGGTTCATCCTGTCGCTGGCGCCGGGTGCGCCGGTGAGCGCTTTCGTGACCGCGATCTCGTTCCTGATCTACCTGGTGTGCTGGACGATCAGCCGCGCGCGGGGCCGGTCGACGCGCGGGGCGTCGGTGGTCGCGGTGCCGATGCCCGCGCGGTGACGAGGCCAGGGGCCTGAGATACCGGAGATACCGCCTCACTTCTCGCGGGAGATCGTCGCGCGGAGTCGGTCGGTCAGTTTCCGGGGTGTCAACGCCCGGTCGAGCCGAGGAGATAGCCCGCCGGGCTGCGTTTCCTGACCCTCGCCTCCCGCCGCGCCGCGTGCGCGGTGCCGACGAAGTAGGCCGCGGCGGTACCGGCTCCCGCGATGACCGACGGAAGTCCGGCGATGCCACTCGCGGCCGCCACCAGTGCCGGCGGCGTCAGCGTCTTGAGGCTGAGCAGTGCCTGGGCCGGTTGCAGACCCAGAGTCCGCAGTTCCCGGCGTAAATCCTTGACCGCCTGGTCGAGTTGGTCGTGCACCAGCATTTCGACCCGCGCCCGCATGACCTCCCCGTTGTCGATCGCGGCGATCTCCGTGAATTCCCGCGAAAGTGTGCCGAGGTGCGCGCGAAACGCGTCGAACTGCACGGCCAGTTCACGGCGCGCCTTGATGATCTTGTCGACCGGCACCTGCGCGAGATCCGCGGGCACGACGGTCTCGATCGCCGTCACGGAGTACGCCGACGCCACATCGCCGGTGGTCCGGACCGCGGGATGACCGTCGTCGAGGAGGTCCAGGACGAGGTCGGCCGCGTTGGTGACCGCCGCGTGTGCCGCCACCTGGTCGGTGACGAGCGACAGCTCATTGGCGTCGGCGACCCGGTGCATGAGGAGACTCGTGTAGGCGCTGGTGACGCGCGGGTGCAGGTCCAGCCAGGAAGGACCGGCGACGTCCCCGGGATCGCCGGCCAGGCCGCTTTCCAGCAGAGCTGTGCGCAGATCGCCGGACATCTGACTGTCCATGACGAAGCTGTTCCCGTCGAACGGCCCGCCATAACGGGCGCGGAGTGCGTCCTCGTGCCCATTGATCAGACTCAGCAGTTCGGCGGAAGCGCCCGGCACATGAGGAGCCGGATCGACATCGACGAAGAAACCCAGCTCGTCCCGCAACGCGCGCCCGACCGGCCCTTCCCGGTAGTCGCCGGGGAGAAATCCCTCCGGGCGCAGGATCGCCAGCCTGGGCCAGTACAGAGCGCACGCCCGCAACCAGTCGGCACGCCGGACGAAGATGTACGGGAAGTACAGCGGGATGGGACGCAGTCCGGCCGGGGTCGCCTCCATGGCTCGAACATAGCGTGGCCGCCGGCCCCCTCGAACCACGCTACGGCAAGGCACCGACAGTCAGCGCGAGTTGTCCACAGCTCCGGCGGTTGTCCACAGGGGAACGTTGACGCGGCCGGAACTGTCGGTCCCTTGCCATACGCTGGAAACCGGGGGCCGGAGGCCATCACCCGCCGATCGTGTTCAGTTCCGCGACCGCGTCCTCCGGCAGCACGAGATCCGCCGCCGCCACGTTTTCCCGCAGGTGCGCCACCGACGACGTGCCAGGAATCAACGCGATCGCCGGGGACCGCCGCAACAGCCACGCCAACGCCACCTGGTGCGCCGTCGCCCCCAACCGCGCCGCGACCGACGTCAACGTCGACGACTGCAGCGGCGTGAAACCACCCAGCGGGAAGAACGGCACGTACGAGATCCCCTCCGCCTCGCAACGGTCCACCAGTGGGTCATCGCCGCGCTGCGCCACGTTGTACAGGTTCTGCACCGTCACCACCGGCGCGATCCGCTGCGCCTCCGTGAGCTGGTCCGAACTCACCGCACTCACGCCCAGGTGCCGGATCACACCCGACTCCCGCAGCGCGGCCAGCTCCGCGAACTGCGCCGTCACTGACGTACCCGGCACCTCCGGCACCCGCAGGTTCACCACATCGAGCACCTCGACACCCAGGCGCGCGAGGTTCTCGTGCACCTGCGCGCGCAGTTCGGCCGGTTCGAACGCCGGGATCCACGCGCCGTCCGAACCGCGCCGGGCACCGACCTTCGTCACCAGCCGCAAACCGGCCGGGTACGGGTGCAGGGCCTCCCTGATCAGCTCGTTCACGACGTACGGCCCGTAGAAGTCGCTCGTGTCGATGTGCGTGATGCCCAGCTCGACCACTTCCCGCAGCACGGCGAGAGCCTCGTCGCGGTCCTTGGGCGGGCCGAACACGTTCGGACCCGCCAGCTGCATCGCGCCGTAACCCATCCGGGGGAAAATGAACTCTGTCATGCCACCCATTCTCCGCGCACACCGCCAGGCCTGGGCATGTCCCGCTGTTCCTGGGGATGACAGGGCTACCGTGAACCGCGTGGACAGCTCCAACGCGCTCGGCGAGTACCTCCGCGCCCGTCGCGAGCAGGTACGACCCGCCGACGTCGGCATCGTGCCGGGTGGGCTGCGGCGCGTGCCCGGCCTGCGCCGCGAAGAGGTCGCGCTCCTCGCGGGCATCAGCGCCGACTACTACCTGCGACTGGAACAGGGCCGCGACCGCAACAAGTTCACCGACATCCTCGCCGTCAACGAGCTCTGCACCGCGCTGTCCCCGAACTACCGCGTCGGCGTCAACATGATGCGCGCCGTGTTCCTCGACCCCGCCGAGCACGCGCTGCGCCGCGACTGGCTCGACCTCACCGACGAGGCGGTCGCCGTGCTCCGCGCCAACGTCGGGCCTGACCTGTCCGACCCCCGGCTCGTCGAGCTGGTCACCGAGCTCCGGCGTGCCGTGGTGGAGTCGCAGGTGACCGGCTGAATGGTCGACGACTTCCTCGCGCACTGGCAGGTCTACCTGTCCATGCCCGTGATCGCGGCCGTCATCGGCTACCTCACCAAGCGCGCGGCCATCGAGATGATGTTCCGGCCGCTCGAGTTCGTCGGCATCCCGCCCTACCTCGGCTGGCAGGGTGTCGTGCCGCGCAACTCCGAGCGCATGATCGCGGTCGCCGCCGACCTGCTGACCGCGAAACTCGTCCACCCCAAGGAGATCTTCGGCCGCCTCGACCCGGCGAAGCTCGCCAAGGAGCTGGAACTGCCGCTGATGCTGGCGGCCGACGAGATCACCCGCGACGTCATGGCCCGGCACGGCCTGTGGCAGAAGCTGCCGCCGCTCGCGCAGGAGGTGGCGATCAAGCGCGTGCAGGCCGGGATCCCCGGCCTCGTCGCGCGGATCATGGCCACGCTCAGCGCGGACATCGACGAGTTCCTCGACATCAAACAGGTCGCGGTCGACGCCCTGCACCGCGACAAACGCCTGCTGCTCAAGCTGATCCGCGACATCTCCCGCCCGGAGATGGCGTTCATCGCGCGCTGCGGCGTCTACTTCGGACTGGTGCTCGGGCTGGTGCAGACGGTCGTCTGGGCGCTGACGAAGGACCCGATCGTGATGCCGCTGTTCGGTGCCGCGATCGGCTGGTGCACCGACTGGCTCGCGATCAAGCTCGTGTTCTTCCCGCGTGAGCGCAGGCGAATCCTCGGCGTGCTGCCGCTGCAGGGCGTGTTCCAGCGCAGGCGTGACGAGGTCGCGAAGCAGTACGCGGCGATCGTGGCCCGCGACGTGATGACCATGCCGAACCTCGTGACCGCCGTGCTGAACGGACCACGCGCCGACCGTCTCCGTGCGATGGTGCGGGAAACCGTCGAGGAGGCGATCGACGAGCAGGCGGGCCTGGTGCGCACGCTCGTCGGCGCGGACCGGTTCACCGAGCTGAAGAAGGCGGCCGCGGACCGCGCGATCCGTTATCTGCCAACGACGATGCTGACCGCGGACCGCTACACGACCGAGGCACTGGACATCCGCGACACGATCGCGCAGAAGATGCGCAGGCTGACGCGGATCGAGTACGAGGCGCTGCTGCGCCCGGCGTTCCGGCAGGACGAGTGGAAGCTGATCGCGGTCGGCGCGGTGATCGGCGCGCTCATCGGTGAGCTGCAGGTTTTCTTGTTCCTGCACTAGCTTTGCGGTCGTACTCGGCGCGCGCGGACTCGACTCGCTCGAGGTTGGACGACCACTCGGACAGCGCGGCGAACAGCGGGCCGAGGCTGCGCCCGAGGTCGCTGATCTCGTACTCGACGCGCGGTGGCACCTCCGCGTGGTACGTGCGCACGACGAGTCCGTCGCGTTCCAGCTGCCGCAGCCGCTGCGTGAGCACCTTGGGCGTGATCGTGGTGATGCGGCGGGACAGCTCGACGAACCGCTGCCGCCCGTACTCGTTGAGCGCCCACAGGATCGGCGTGGTCCACCGGCTGAACACGACGTCGACCACGGGCGCGACCGGGCAGGCCAGCTCGGGTGTGGTGTCCTCGATCACGTTCCCATTACTTTCCTCTAGGTACCTACTATCAACAAGATACTAGCGTCCTCCACATGATTGTGGTGACAGGAGCGACAGGCAATGTCGGACAGCCGCTGGTGGCGGCACTGGTGGCGGCAGGCGAAGAGGTGACGGCGGTGTCCCGCCGGGCGGTGGAGGTGCCGGGCGCCAAGGTGGTCCAGGCGGACCTGGCGAACCCGGCGTCGTTGCGGCCGGCGCTGACCGGCGCGGAGGTGGTGTTCCTGCTGACCGCGGGCGACCTCCTGGGCGCGGACCTCGCGCCCGTGCTGTCGGAGGTGCGGTCGAGCGGGGTCGGCCGGGTGGTGCTGCTGTCGTCGCAGGGCGTCGGCTCGGGCCACCACCCGCCCGCGCTGGAGGACGCGGTGCGGGCGTCGGGTCTGCGGTGGACGATCCTGCGACCGGGCGGCTTCCACTCGAACACGTTGCGGTGGGCGGAATCCGTGCGTGCCCACCGGGAGGTGGCGGCGCCGTTCGGAGACACGGCACTGCCGACCATCGACCCGGTGGACATCGCCGCGGTCGCGGCGACGGTGCTGCGCGACCCGGCGGCGCACGAGGGCCAGACCTACGAGCTGACCGGCCCGGCCCCGGTCTCCCCGCGCGACCAGGTGGCCGCGATCGCCGCCGCGGTGGGCGAACCGGTGCGGTTCGTGGCACAGACCCGCGCGGAGGCGAAGGCGGCGATGCTGCGGTTCATGCCGGAACCGGTGGCGGAGAGCACGCTGGACATCCTGTCGTCACCGGCGTTGCGGCAGGTCAGCCCGGCGGTCCAGGACCTACTGGGCCGCGCGGGCCGCACGTACGAGTCGTGGGTTGCCGAGCATGCGGGGGTGTTCAAGTAGTCACCGGACGACGTCGTAGACGAGCTTCTGGATGCCGTTCGAGTAGGTCTCGCTCTCGACGACCTTCAGCATGCGCTTGTCGACGTCGGAGTCGCTGAACAGCCGCTTGCCCGCGCCGAGCAGGACCGGGAAGACGAGCAGGTGGTAGCGGTCGATGAGGCCGGCGTCGGACAGGTTGCGGTTCAGGGTGGCACTGCCGTGGACGATGATCGGTCCGCCGTCGGTCTCCTTCAGGGCGGCGACGTCGGCCAGCGACCGCAGGATGGTGGTGTCACCCCAGTTGTCGACGAGGTCGCCGTCGGCGAGCGTCGAGGACACGACGTACTTGGGCATCGCGTTGTACCCGGCGAAGTCCTCGGTCATCGTCGGCCAGACCGGGCTGAACACCTGGTAGCTGACCCGTCCCATCATCATCGCGGCGGCCTCGTCCTGCTCCCGGCCCTTGAGCTCGTAGGCATCGGGCACGAAGTCGATGTCCTTGAACGTCCAGCCGGAGCTGCGGTGGCCCGCCTCGCCGCCGGGCGCCTCGACAACGCCGTCGAGCGAGACGAAGGCGGTGGTGATCAGGGTGCGCATGGGGTTCTCCTCGTGGTGGTTGATCTCCATCTTCGCCTGTACGTCGGACGGTGGTCGGGTGGATCGACATCCGTCGACAGAAGTTTTGAGGGACCCGTCCGGTGGGTTGGGCTCAGCGTCCGCATCATGCGAAAGATCGCGCTCGGCATGCGCTGGGGTTGCCGTCCTGCGGTGACCTTCTTCTTGTTCGCGCTGGTCACGGGCGTGGCTGTCGAGGCGGGGACGGTGGCCCTGGTCTTCGTGGGGGTGGCGGTCATCGTGGTCAGCGTCGTCGATCTGGCAGTCCGCCACCGGTAGCGCGGTGATCACGTCGGCCGTGATGTGCGAGGGAGCCCCACGGCTCGCGAGGAGAAAGGCGCGGTCCTGGCTATCGGGACCGGATGTTCGACGTGTTGGCCGAGTCTCTACTTGTGGTTCGAGTCGCTGGGTGATCGCGGTTGTTCCGCGTCATCATGCGGGGTTGACATCGACTCTTCGTTGGCTGAGTGTTCAATGCCCAGCCGCTCAAGGCGCGTTTTACGCCGCTTCGCGGCAATGCGTTCTGTTTCAGCATGAATTAGTTTCGCGGCCTCGGCGGCGATGTATCCGATGAACCCGGCCAGGCCGAAGTAGCCCGATGATCTTGAGAATTCATCAAGAGTCCTGTTTGCTCGTGATCCTCCCAATTTTGCCAGGACGGCGCTCATTTCCTTGGCAAACTCACGGGTTTGGGCGGATTCCATGTCAAGCGCGAGGCGACGTTGGCGATCTGCGAGGTCGTCAAGTGCGTCCAGTGTCTCTGTCGCTCTTGTCCTCAGTTGGTCCTTCTCGTACTCCAGGGTCAGCTCGCGGGACCGTAGTTCAATGGCCGAGTTCAAGCCTGAGTACATCTGTCGGTTTTTCTCTACCTCTGTGACGATCCGCGTTAATTCTTCGAGCTTTGCTGGCGTGAGCGTGATGCGCGTCGTGAGGTCGTGCAGGTGGCGACTTCTTGTTGTTGCGGCGAATTTCATGAACTCGAAAGCCATCGCGCCGCCCAGAGCTGTGGCAATTCCGAACCAATTGATTAGGCTGGGGTCTTCGTTGGTCTTCTGCGCGAAATAGATCATCCCGCTGACAAGGGCCGTGGCCAGCGCAAGGGCAACACCGGCTCCGATCCACTTCCCAGCGGGCGGTGATTCCAGCCTTCTGATCTCACCCAAGACTGAAGTCCTATCTGGTCCGTCATGCGTAACTCGTCACCTCCGTATCGCCAAGGTGGGCCCGACCGCTACAACGAGGGCGCGGTCGCGACCTGGCTAGGCCACGTCAGAACTGGTAGTACAGCGCATGCGCACCGTCACTACCAGCGATGATGTAGACCAACGCGGCCGCCAGGCCGTGATCAGGCCGTCAGCGAGTCCGGGCCGTCGCCGAACACCCCGTCGACCGCAGTGCGCGTGCGCTGCTTACTCGACGGCATGAGGTGTGTGTAGACCTTGAGCGTGAAGCCTGGATCGGAGTGGCCGAGGTAGCTCGACAGCGCCGTGATCGTCTCCCCGGCATCGAGCAGCGTGGAGGCGTAGAAATGCCGCAGGGCGTGGAACCCGTCCACACGGGCCTGCCGCTCGACGCCTGCCTTCTTCAGCGCGGGAATCCAGGTCCACTGGTTGTAGACCGGCCGCCAGGCCGCCGAGTGCTCACGACTGGTCACGATCAGCCGGACCGTCGTCGGCTCCCCGCCTGGCTTCTGCCACGGCAGCGTGATCGCCACCGGCGGGTACGTCTCTATATGCGCCCGGATCGCAGCGGCCACCGACTGGGGCAGCGGCACGTCGCGAGTCTTGCCACCCTTCGGCGGGCCGAAGCACGGCTTCCCGCCCACGAGCTTCACTTGGCGGACGACGTGCACGGTCTCGTCGTCGAAGTCGACGTCGTCCACGGCCAGGCCGAACGCCTCGCCCTGGCGAAGCCCAAGCCCAGCCCCGAGCACGACGGTAAGCCGGTACCGAGGGTTCATCGCCTCCCGAACCGCGTGCACCCGCTCAGCAGGCCACAGCACGACCTTCCTCGCCGGAATCTGCGGCTTCTGCACCGACGAGGCGTTGCACGGGTTCTTCCTGATCCGCTCGTCATCGATGGCCGCGTTGAAGATCGTCTGCATATGGATGAAGATCACCTGCCGGTAGCTCGCGGCGAGCCCCTTCTCCTGCAGCGCGCGGAGCAGCTCCCGAACGTCGGATGGCCGGATCGCGTCGAGGTTCCGCGGCCCGATGGCAGGGAAGACATGCAGCCTCAGCCGTAGTCCGGTGCTCTCCCGAGTGGACTCGTCGAACGATTGGGACCGCAGCCAGCGCGTGGCGTACTCCTCGAAGGTGATCTTCCCGGCCGAGGGATCGATATAGGTCCCGCGCCGTAGCTCGCCCTCGACCTCCCGCAGGTAGTCGTCAGCCTGCTTCTTCTGCCGGTCAGGGAAGGTCTTCGACCGTTCACGTCCCGAGTGGTCGACGTACCGCACCTTGTACCGGTCGCCGACGCCGTAGACGCCCGTCTTCTCTCGCGTGACCTTCTTAGACACTGGGTCGACGACGCGCTTGTACCAGCGATCTTGAACATGTCCCATCGCTCAGGCCGCCTCTGACGTCGCCCACGCCTGGACCGCGCGGGTCGTAGCGCAGGTGGCGGCCGATCTTGCGGACCGGCGGCCCTTCTCCGCGCCACTTCCACTGGTAGAGCGTCTTGACCGGCACGCCGAGGTAGGTGGAGACGTCCTCCACGGTCCACAGGCGGTCGATCGGGATCCCCATGTCCATCTGTTCCCCCTGGTCAGGCTGCCTGCGTGGAAGTTGCTGAAAGATCGGGCGGTGACGCGGCGAGGAGCGCTCTGTCGTACTCGGCCCGCCATCTGATCCGCTCCGCGATGGCGTGCATGAGCAGGTGCGCGCGGGGCGGGACGTGGGGGTCGCCGGGCTGGACTTTGTGCCAGACGAGCCGCCGAGGTTCTTCCTCTGGCTTCTCGATCCCGATGTCTGCGAGGGCTTGGAGCACGAACGCTCGCCGGTCCGCCCTGTGGTCAGCGAGGCTTTTGCCTGACCACTTTCGCGACACGAGCACCCGCCGACCCGGTAGGCCGAGCGTGGTTCGCCGGTGAGCGCGCCCCTTGCAGTGCCCCGGCGTGGTCCGGGAGTTCGCCCCGAGCGGCTCGACGCCGTAGAGCAGCCACACCGCGCACCGTGGCGAGCAGGGCGTGACGGCCAGCTCGTCGTGCAGCCGGTCATGGTGCCGTCGCTGGCGGTCGGAGTTGGCCTCGACGACCTCCCCGAGCGACTTCGTCAGGTACTTGGTCAGGTAGCCGATGTGCCGCCCGGCTTCCTCCGAGCCGCCGAGGATGCCCTTGGAGTGCACCTGCCGCCCGAACGTGGCGACGTGCGCAGGCTCGTCGACGTCCTCAAGCGCATCAGCCCAGGTAGTCAAGGCCCTTCGCGTGTCGGGGTCGACGAACCGTTCCCCGTCCCACACGGGCAGGTGGTCGCCGTCGTAGACGAGTTCGTCGTGCCGGGGCCACCAGACCTGGAGGTAGGTAGCCACGGTCACCTGCCGCACCACCTCGTGCGGGATGGAACCGCGGATCGCGGCATGCAGGTGCGGAGCCACCCGCTTCTGCGGCTCCACGGTCGCGAAATACTGCACGTCCCAGCCCACGCAGCGGCGCAGGTTCTGCCACCACCGGTCCACAAGCGACGCGAAGTGGACAGCATCACGGGCAGCGCGCCGGTAGTCATATGTCGACTCGTCGACCGGTGTTCCATCGTCGCGCACGCGGCCGTAGCTGTCGCAGGTCAGGGTGACGAACATGGACGGCCGGAACCGCCCAGCGAACTCCCGCCCGAGGGTTCGCTTCTCCACGCGCCGCCGAGGCAGGTTCGGCGCGTCCTGCCGCCGCTTGGTGGACCGCTTCGGCGCGGTCTTCTGGGTCTCCAGTTCCGGAGAGGGGAGACGTCCGCGCATGCCGAGGCCACGTAGTTCCTCGTCGACAGAGCGGATCTCGTCCCGCAAGTCGTCGGCGTCGGCACCCTCGGCGGTTCGGTAGGCGGCGACGAGGTCGGCCCGCAGCGTCAACAGCGCCTTGTGATCCTCACTCGGAGGCTCCGGGGTGAAGTCCGGTTCTTCGGTCAGGTGCCAGCCCTCTCGGCACTGGACGACCCGCAGCGCGCGAGCCTTCCGAGCACACGGCCCACAGACGGACTCGACCGTCGAGCCGCAGGGCACGGCGACGTGCCGGAGTTCGCCGGTGTCGAGGTCGCCGACCTCCATCGTGAACGGCCGGACGCACACGCCGTGCTGCTCAGCGGTCGCGGTGACAACGTCGATGGCAAGCGGCATAGCCACTCGCTCAGCGCGGGTCTGGTGAGTCATGCCGCCACCCCCGCCGACCCGGAAGCCCAGAAGCGCAGGACCGAGAGCGCGACGCTCTGCCGTCCGCCGGGCTGGAGGTCCGCGAACACATCCTCGGTGAAGTCGACGCCGCCGTACACGACGACGCGGGTGGTGTCGTGCCGTTCGCCGGTGACCGTCAGGTGCACGGTCTCGCCGTGCGGTGGCCGCCACGCGGACACGGTGATCCTGGTGAGCGTGTCGACCCACGCCAGCAACCCGGATGCCAGTTCAGACAGCAGTGAGGGGTGCAGGTGCACATGACGTGTTCGCCCTCGATCAGGTCGCAGCGCACCGTCACCGACGCAAGCGGAGTGTTCAGGTCGTGCGCGGTCAGGTGCTCGCGGACCGACCCGAGCAGCCGCACGATGGTGTTGGCGTCAGTCATGCCGCACCTCCCCGCGTCATGTCGCGGCCGGCGGGGAAGTCGACTACCTCCGCCGACGTGGGCAGAGCAGGACGGCCGGTGAGGTAGCCGACGAGTTGGGTGAGGTGGTCGTCGGTGACGTGGAAGGTCCGTGCTCGCACCGGTTCCCGCTTGCCGTCCTCCTTCACCCAGGCCACGCCTGGTGTGCTCTCGGAGATCTCGTGCGCGGCCGCGCCCCGTTTGCGGACGCCGTCGCCGAGGACCATGTCGACTTGGGCGGGTTCGTCGAGGCGCATGGCGATGCGGGTGGAGAACAGGTGCCGGAAGGCGATGATCTCCTTACGCGGGTCCTGCAACAGCCCCAGCACGCACACACCAGGCGCGCGCCCCTGCGAGGTGATGGCCTGCACCGCCCGGGTGGCGCGATCGCGAAGGTTCTTGTCGGTCTGGTAGGCGATCACGTCCGCCAGCTCATCAACCACGAGCAGGATGAACGGATCACCAGACTCAGCGGTCCACATGCGACGACGACCCCGGTAGGATTCCGCGCGGCGCTTCACTTCCTGCGCCAGCCACTCCAACAACGTCACGGCGTGCGACCCGTTGTCGTAGACGACCCGTTCGAACACCTCCGGTGCCTGCCCCAGTCCATCCCGCCCTTGGGATCGATCCCGTAGAGCTTCACCCGCCCGGCCTTGATCGCGGGAGCCAGCGCCCAGGCAACGGACCACAGCAGCGAGCCCTTACCTGCACCGGAGACGCCGACGGTCAGGACGTGGGTGCCGAGGAGCTGAAGCCGCAACGGCTTCCCGGTCTCGGTCCGGCCGATCACCACGCGCCGCAAGTCCACTGCGGACTCGTCGACCAGCTCAGGAACGGGAATGGAACGAGCAAGCGGGTCGGAGTGGATGAAGTCCAACTCCAGACGGCCAGGCTTGCGAACCCGCACGCGGCAGGACTCGGCGTTGAACGCGTGCGCCAGCCCCGAGGCGTGCAGCTCCCACTGCTCGGGAGCCTGCCCCTTGACCATCCGAACCCGCACCAGGTCCCGCCAGCCCTCAGCGCGAACCCGGCCGAGCGTTGGCCTGTACTCACGGCCACGCTTGTCTTTGGTCAGCTCCGAGAGTCGCATGACCGACCGCCACTCCCAGGCGTAGACGAACAAGCGGCGGCACTCGGTCCGGACACGTGGTACGACGAACCGCTCGAACGAGGGCCGGGCACGCCACCACCACAACGCCAGCAGCCCGAGCAGCACAGCCAGGAACGCGGCGAACCACCACGGCCCCAGATCGGAGTATGACCACCACGCGGCGATCAACAGGGCCAGCGAGAGCGGGTAGCGGTAGACGATCCGGCCGAGCTGGAACACAAGCCAGCACAACAGGATCAGGGCCGCAACGGGCGAGAGGACGAGCTTGACCCAGCCGGGCAGCATCGTCCACCACGGCAACCGAGGCCGCGACACTTCCAACGGTGCGGGGTCAACCCAGCGGGATTCGCGCACCATCACCGACCACCCCGCCCGAAGTCCAGCGGCAAGGTTCCGGCGCACCGGCCGCACAGGATCTCGCCGGGTAGCAGCCGAGCGAACCGGCGGCACTTGCTGCAGCGCGTTCGGGTGACCCCTACTGGTGCCGAGGTATGGGTTGGTTCTAGCCTTGTCATTGCTTACCTTCCGGGTGAGCAGCGCAGGAGCGGAAACAGGTTGGTAGCCAGGTGTTCCGCTTCTGCGTCTTACGGATCCGTTGCAGCGCAACAAGAGCGCACTTCACCGCCGCACAACGTGCGTGCACGGTGCGTTCCGATTAGTGACAGCAGAGTGTCTATACGGGTACGGCGTCCACCTCCTCGGTGACCGTGTGGTCCGGGGTGAACTTGGCGAGGTAGGCCGACATCTCCCGATTTGTCCGGCCCATGACCGCGGCCAGCTCCCGCACTCCGTCCGGCGACACCTCGATCACGCCGTCAGCACTGTCGTGGAGCCGGTTCCGCGCCCACGGCACCAAGGGCCGGTAGTGGACATTGGTGTTCTGCAACACCTGCCGCAGGTCCACCCGCATGGTGATGTTCTGCAGATACAGCCGGGCGCGTTGCAACGCCTGGGCCACGATCACCGACGCGGGCACCTCCAACCCCTGCGACAGCTCCAGCAGCCGCAACATCGTGAGCTGCCGCAACCCGTGCTCGTACGCGAGCAGCGTGCGGTCCCCGATCTGGGACGGCAGCCGCTTCACGAAGAACGCCCGCGACCACCCCCGCGCTTCACGAGCCCGCCGCAACTCATCTCCGAGCGCCCGCGCGATCGCCGACGCGGTCACCTCGTCCGTCACGTCCAACGGATCAGCCTGCGACCCAGGCCCAGATGCTGTCGTGGTCATGGCTAGGTGTCGCTGTCGATCGCAGGGGCGATGCGGTGCTCGATCTCCCGAGCCCGCCGGATCGCAAACGCCGCGTACTGCGACGCCTCCGCCCGGTTCGGCACGTCAACTTTCGCCGCCGCCGCGTACACCTCCGCGCTGTGCCGATGAAACGCCATCCACTCCTCAGGCGCCGCGTCGTGACTCGGCCTGCGCCGCCACAACACCTCGTGCGCCTCGAACAACGACGACGGCGCAACCTGCTGACAGCCCATCAGTACCCACCACCCGAGTCACCGAGGTCGCCGGTCACCAACCGGTGCCGAGGCGCACGCTCAGGCGGAGCAGGCTCCCCGTCCGGATCGATCTCAGCGGCCAACTTGGCGGCCTCGCGCGCCAGCTCCCGGCAGAAGTCCGCGAGTCCCCGGGTGCCTGCCACGGATGGTTCGCCGTGGAGGGTCATGTTCACGGGGTCGAGGTAGACCATCAGGACCGGCGTGCCACCGGGGCCGCGTGTGGCGGCAGCGCCAGCGTTGCGGCCGGGGAAGCAGGCGACCTGATAAGTGGTGCTGTAGTCGCTCATGCCGCCGACTTCCCCTCACCCCTCGCTGAGCTGGAACGGCCGGAAGCAGGTGCGTCGACGCCCCGCAGGCCGGTGGCGCGGACGACCCAGGTGATCCACTTGGCCTGGCCGGATGCTTCGGCGCGCGGCTGGACGGTCAGCCCTTCCAGGACCACGGGCCGGAACGGCAGGTTGCCCACGGCCTCGGGCGGCACGGGCTGGACGTCGGCGGTGATGTCGACCGAGATGGACTTGTCGCGTTCCTTCTCGGCGGACGGGTCGGCGATGGTGGCGCGGTAGAGCCGCTTGCCGGTGGTCTCGTCGATCCGGGGCCGGATGGGACGGTTGCGGGCCTTGTCTTCTTGCGACTGGTACTCGGTCAGGGGCTGGATGTCGCCCATGAGGTACGCGCCCTGGGGGAACAGGTCGTCGAACGCGATGGGGAACCGTGCGCCGTGGGGTACAGCCATGATCAGTCTCCTTTGTTGTGGTTGGTGAGTCCGGCCCAACCGCTCGGGCGGTCGTCGAAGGTGCGGGAGCGGTTCTGCTCGTCGCACCAGTCGGCGAAGTCGCTCGCGGCCGCCGCCAGGGAGCGGGCGAATCGGGCGGTGTCGGCCAGGCCGCCGATGCGTGCGGGGACCTGAACGGTCATGCCGACGTCACCGCTGCCCGCGATGAGCTGCCGGACGCCCAGCAGGGGCTCGATGACCTCAGCGCCGAAACCGGCCGTGGGTTGGATGACTACGTGCACACTCATGCGCCTTCCGCCGTCCTCGGGGCACCCGGTCGGGTGCGGTGATCCAAGGAAACCGGCGGAACAGGCCAACGACCCGGACAAACTGTCCGGGTGCCTCAATTGGAGGGGTTGCGGCTACCGCTGAGCTGCGGAAACGATGGCGTCGATGATCGCGTCCCAGGGCAGTTGCTTGCCTGGCGCGGAGCGCGGCTCGTGCAGGGGCCACACGTCATCGCCCATTACGAGATGCACACCAGCCCGCGTCAGGGCAGAGGTGTGACTGTCCCACGACGGTTGACGCGCGTGGGCAGCGTTGATGCGTGGGAAGACGACGACCGGCACGGTGCCACCACCGATGGCCTCGCAGACCTGGGTGAGAGCCTGGTTGTCAGCCAGGCCGAGCGCGAGCTTGCCGACGGTGTTCGAGGTGGCCGGGACGACCGCGTAACAGTCGATCTTCGGGTGCGGGCTCTCCTCGCCGGGCAACCGCGGCTTCACCCGTACTGGCAGGCCCGTGACCTGCTCGATCTTGTCGAAATCGCCGGTCGCTTTGAGCCAGGTGGCAGCGGTCGGCGTGAGCGTGACAGCCACCCGCCAGCCTCGTTCAATCATGGGCTCGACGAGCTTTGGAAGGATCTCCTCCAGGCCACCGGCGGCGGAGCCGACCAGGCCGAGCACGGGCGCGGCCATCAGCTGTCACTCACCGCGCGGCAGCGTTCGGCCAGCGCGAGGAGCAGCGAGGACTTCTTGCCGCCGGTGACCGGCGCTCGCCGGTAGATGGTCCGCACGACCTCCCGCGCGATCGCGGAGTGCCGGACGAGCTGCGGTGACTTCTCCTCGGCTGACAGCAGCACCTGTACGGCGTCGTCGTCCTTGGCGAGAAGGCTGAGTGCGCGGGCGTGGTCGATGAGGTGTGTGACCTGTCGTTCGACCGGCACGCCGCTGGTGTCGAGCTGCTCGGCCTGCTTGATCGCCAAGGGGATGTCGCCGAGGTCGAGCCCAGCAGAGATCCGGTGCAGGGCGACGTTGGTCGGCCCGAACCCAGTCAGCCAGTGATTGGCGTCCTCGCCGAGGGCGTCACCAGCGACCTCGGCCTTGGAGAGCAGTTCGGAGGCGATGCCCCGGTCCTGCTGACGCGCGGCGGCGATGGCCGAGCGGAGGTGGAGCATGCCGTACAGGCTCAGCGCGGCGGGGTCGCCGTCCTTCATCCTGGGCATCAGCCAACGGGCAGCAGCGTCGCCAAGCTGCATGGCGTCGTCGAACCGGCCGACCGCGAGCAGCGCGTGTGTGCCGGACCGGGCGGCGGACGCCAGAACCAGGGGATCGTCGGCGGTATCCGCGGCTTGCATGGCACGTTCGGCGGCGATCCAGGCAAGGTCAGCCTCGCCGACCTTGGACAACGTGGTCGCGGCCAGGTGGTGGATGCGGGCGGACACGGCCGCGCACCGGCGCTTGTAGGAGCCGTCCCCACCGGCTGCTTCCATCTGCTGAGCAGTCTTGATCAGACGCGGAAGCGCGGCGACGACCTTGCCGATCCGGCCACCCTGGTAGTCCGACCAGGCATCTTCGGTCCACGACGCGACCGGCTTCGGGTCGACGTACTCGGGCTCGAATCCGCCGCCGAACAGAGTCTTGGACAGCCGCTGAGGAGCCATGAGCGCGTCCCGGATGGCAGGGACATCGTCGTTCTTGTGCTCGTCCTCCATGAGCACCGGCTCACCCAACAGGTCACCAAGCGTGACACGCAGAGCTTTCGCGACCTCGACCAGCACGTCCAGGCGCCGGATGTCCCGCTCGCCACGCTCGATCTTGGACAACCAGTCCTCAGACCGCCCCACCAACCCCGCCAACGTGGCCTGAGCCAGCCCCCGCCGCCGCCGGTAGAACGCAACGCGCTCCCCGACCGTCAACGGATCACCAGCACCACGCATAACCTGAGGTTACCGCCCCTCCGGACGATCAAGGAAGGCTTCGACTCCATGGCTGACGGCCTCGACGTTACCTCATTCCACTTTTTGCAATCTATCCATCATCTGAACTCAAGATAAGGCTATAGTAGATCGAGTTTGGATCATCTGGTTGCAATGCCCACCGATAGGCGGGATGAATCTCCCAGTTGAAGCCGAAGTCTACTAGTTCACTTTGAAGGTATCTTTGCTCTTCAAAGTATTTCCGGATAATCAAATTGCTGCGCTCTTTGCGAGCCGTAAGAAAGTTGATCTTGTACATGAAGGCGGCCAGATCCTTCTTGCTGGCGACCCTTCCAAGCTTAAAACGAAATTGACCTTGCTCCGTGATATCTTGAATCTTCTTTAGAAGGTCGGCTGTCTCGTAGACGTACCCAGCCTTCGCGGTCTTCTCCTTCTTTGTTGGCCGCATATTCAGTATAAGTCGCTCGACATCTGGCAACTCGGATCGATATTCGTTAATGGTATCTTGCACTCGTCCTTGGGAGTATTCCTCGAATGAGTTTTCCAAATCTTCAGTGTATATTTTTGCATGCTTGGCGATCCGTGCGTTACGAGCCGACAATGAGCAAAGCTTGACAAGGTCGCGAGGTCGTTTGCGGATAAGAGACATCAAGACTCGATGCGTTGGAGCATTTCTCCAATGCCCCTGTCCGCGAAATCTATCGTCGAATACGGGAGCTAGATACGATGCCAACTCGTTCGGGCTCCGTGTACGTAACCACTCATAGTCCAGATTGCGGCCGAAGAAAGTTTCAATCCGCTTGACCAAAAGCGCGAAGATTTCGTGATTTGTCCATGAATGCCAGATGACCGATCCCTCAATTTTGTCGGTCGACTCATCTGAGGTGCGGACCAGAAAGTACACATCTGAACGAAGGCTAATTCGAAACCGAAGTCCACTTTCCTCATTGGCGAGATCTCGAACTGCGTTTAGCAGCGCCGAGATTCGCTTCACATCGCGAGGTCGCCCCTCCCAGCCGCGATCGAGATCGTCGATATACGTAGTAAGGTGTCGATCTTTCAAAAACTGTGCTGACGTTGCGTTGTCGACACCCTCCGATGCAATTCGGGAGGCAAGTGCGGGAAGGATCGACTGACCCTCTTCAATGGCAGAGGCAACTGCTCTAGCGTTCAGCCCCAGAGCTTTAGCTGCTCTATTAGCTAAAATTTGAAGTAGGCCGCGCTTCCAGTATCTAATGGCGCGGAGAAAGTCCGCGTCGTCTTTCTCTATATCCAGTACATCGTCCGGCTTTAGGACGATCACCAAGTTATTAGAATCGCGCTGTTCAAGAATAGCGTTTTGAAAAAGCGCTGACTTCCCGATTCCCTTATGGCCGACCAAAACGCGGACAGGCAAGTCGGTTACAACCTGATCGTATGTTGACGACTTGAAATAGTATTCGCGGAGGCGTAGTGGGTCTTCATCTTCGGCAGCCTCGTGACCGAATAGCTTTTGAATAGTCCGTTCGTCGAATTCAAGACGGGCCACTGCGCCTCCCCTGTTGTATAACCGGCGAAGATTGTACCCTACCGTGAGCAGAGGTCGTGGCGCGCGAGAGAGTACCAAGGAGTTATCGGTGGGAAAATTTCGGACATGGCTGCTCTGGGTGTTGGCGATGCTTGCCATACTACTGCTGGGCGCCACGTTCGTTGGACTAGCATTGCCCCTCCGCTCACTGCTTTCAGAAAGGGTGGAGGGGCTCACAACCGCCGAACGACTAAAAGCAGCCAACGACGCCCGCACGACGTTCGTTAGTGCAATGGTAGGCGCTGTGGCACTAGGCAGTGTGATCGTAGGCCTTAGAACCTATAAATTGTCTCAATCTGGACAGTTCACGGACCGATATTCACGTGCCGTCGAGCATCTAAGTAGCGAAAAGACTACCGTGCGCCTCGGTGGAATATATGCGCTAGAACGGCTGGCAAAAGATTCGTCGTTTGACAAACAGGCAGTGGCTGACGTACTGGCAGCATTTATAAGAGAGGCGGCCACAGTGGTAAATTCTGATGGTGAACGCCAGCTTTCCTCGGATGCACAGGCGGCCATTCGGGTAATTGGCGCCAAGTTTATGCGTGGCGGACGCCGGGAGGTGAACCTTGCCGGATCCAGTCTTCCACTTGCTGATCTCCGCTCGTTGGATTTATCACGGTCAGATCTAGTCAATGCTGATCTCTCAATGGCTAGTTTAGACAACGCAACACTAGAGAACTCCAATCTCGCCGGAGCGGATCTTCGTGGGATCACCGCTAATGGTACGAAATTTTCCGGAGCAAACTTGACATCCGCTGATCTACGCGGTGTCAAGGTGCACAAACTTAAGTTGACAGACTCCCAAATGGCATCCATTAGACGTGAATAAAGTGCGCCAGCCCATTTGGTTTGGCTACCGACACACACTCGACCAGCAACGTTCGCCTGGGTTATCTACTCAGAGGCTGCGTCTAGCTATCCCTGCGTCTCATTTCACCGATGTCTGGCTGTGTCTAGTCGTACCTGATGCTTGACGGTGTCTGGCTGATGCTGTGGAACTTGGCTCTATGGGATCAAGGCGCGCCGCCGGTGGCGGCGCGCTGTGCCCGTCGCGTTGGCGACGTGGTCTGCATCCATCGCGGCACGGGCGGCTTCCGCTCCGCTCACGCCGCCCGGCCTGCGCGGCGCAGCCCACGGCCCGCGACGGGAGCGCCACCACCGGCGGCGCGAGGGACCACAGAGCCACGGTGGCAGCTCCCTCGGCCTCGATCGTCTAACGCCGGGGTGTCGGCATCAAGAGCGCTCCGCGTCGCTGACGCGATGGCCGCAAGCGACCACTCTTGACACCGACACCCCGGCGCTACGTGACGGCCTGTACGAGGGAGCGGGGGAGGTCTAGGCAGACCAAGATCAGGCCGTCTCCAGGCCGTCAGAGGTTGGGGAGCGGCGAGAGCCGACGAGAAACGTCGAGCAACGTCATGCAGGTCAGCGGCACGGTCGGGCCGCGGTCGCGAGGACGGGGAAGCCCGGCCGTCAGAACTGGTAGTACAGGAACGGGCTGAACGTGCCCGTCGCGACCAGGATGGCGGCGTACAGGAGGCCGACCGTCATCACGGTCGCGCGGAGGATGGTCGCCGGTTTGCTGCGGGAGGACTCCAGGAGCGGGCCGGTCACCGGGTGGGCCGGGAGGAAGACGATCGCCACGGCGCACAGGAGGATGATCAGGCGCTGGTTGGTGAACGCCTGGCCCACGACGTCGGTCAGGCCCGTGAAGTCGGGGAGCAGCATGTGGCCGATCATCGTCAGTGCCTGGGGGAGGTCCGTCGAGCGGAAGAAGACCCAGCCGACCACCACGAGGGCGAGGGTCAGGGCCCGGCGGGCCGTGCGGTGGCCGGTGGAGACCGGCGAGGTGTCCTTGTGGAAGCCGCGTTCGATGATGAGCAGGGCGCCGTGGTACAGGCCCCACACCAGGTAGGTCCAGTTCGCGCCGTGCCAGAAGCCCGTCAGTACGAACACGATGAACAGGTTCCGGTAGGTGCGTGCCGCGCCGTGGCGGTTGCCGCCCAGCGGGATGTAGACGTAGTCGCGGAACCACCTCGACAGGGACATGTGCCAGCGGCGCCAGAACTCGGTGACCGTGACCGAGGAGTACGGCCTCGCGAAGTTCTCCGGCAGGCGGAAGCCGAGCATCCGGCCAAGGCCGATCGCCATGTCCGAGTAGCCGGAGAAGTCGAAGTACAGCTGCAACGTGTAGGTGATCGCGCCCAGCCACGCGATCGCGAACGTCATCTCGTCGCCCGGCGTCGAGAAGCACGCTTCCACCAGCGGGCTCAGCGAGTCCGCGATGATGACCTTCTTGCACAGGCCCAGCGCGAACCGCGGGAAGCCCGCCGCGATGTCGTCCAGGCGGTGGGTGCGTTCCTGCGGCAGCTGGTCGGCGATCTCGCGGTACCGGACGATGGGGCCGGCCACCAGCTGCGGGAACATCGAGATGTAGGTGACGTAGGAGACCGGCTGGCGCAGCGCCGGGCGTTCGCCGCGGTAGATGTCCACGACGTAGGAGATGTTGTGGAACGTGTAGAACGAGATGCCGATCGGCAGCACGAGGTGGGTGATCGGGAAGTCGCCGCCGAACAGCTGCGCGAAGCCGTTCAGCTGCTCGGTGAGGAAGCCGAAGTACTTCCACACCACCAGTGACGCCACGTTGAACGTGATCACCGAGATGAGGGTGATCCGCTTGCGCCGCGCCGCCAAGGCCCACTCGTCTGGCTCGAGGTTCTGGCCCGCGACGAAGTTGACGGCCATCGTGAGCAGCAGCAACAGGGTGGTGGGTCCCGCGCCGACGGCGTAGAAGATCAGCGAAGAGACAGCGACGATGCCGTTGCGCCAGGGCCTCGGCGCGAGCAGGATCGCGCCCAGCACCAGTGGCAGGAAGATCCACAGGAACAACGGGCTGGCGAACGACACGCCTCGACCTCCCCCGAACCCGAACGAACCGCCGCGACGAACCTACGTGCGGCCGGCTACCCGTCGCCGCCGGGACACCTCCGCCAGCACCACACCCGCGGCCACCGACGCGTTCAGCGACTCCACGTCGGCGGACATCGGGATGGACACCGTCTCGTCGCACGCCTCGCGGACCAGCCTGGAGAGCCCCCTGCCCTCCGAGCCGACCACCACGACCAGCGGGGACGTCGCGAGCGACAGCTGGTCGACCGTGATCGACCCGTCCGCGTCCAGGCCCACGACCATCAGGCCCTCCGCCGCGTACTGGCGCAGCGTGCGCGTCAGGTTCGTCGCCACCGCCACCGGGATCTTCGCCGCGGTGCCCGCCGATGTCCGCCACGCCACCGCCGTGATGCCGGCGCTGCGGCGCTGGGGAAGCAGCACCCCGTCGGCGCCGAACGCGGCCGCCGAGCGGATCACCGCGCCCAGGTTGCGGGGGTCGGTCACGCCGTCGAGTGCCACCAGCAGCGCGGGCTCCACCGACTCGTGCGCCGCCCGCAGCAGGTCATCCGGGTGGGCGTACTCGAACGGCGGCATCTGCAGCGACAGGCCCTGGTGCAGGGCACCGCCGGTGAGCCGGTCCAGCTCCGGCTTGCTGACCTCGAGCACCGAGATGCCCCGGTCCGCGGCCATCCGCACCGCCTCGGTCACCCGCTCGTCCGCGTCCACGCCGATCTGCACGTACAGCGCCGTGGTCGGCACGTTCGCGCGCAGGCACTCGACCACCGGGTTGCGGCCCGCGACCAGTTCGGCCACCGGCTTGTCCTTCGCGGCCGCGCGGCGCTGCTGTGCCTTCTGCTGCGCCGCGGCCTTGCGCTGGGCCGGGTGGCCGGGACGCACGGTGGCACGGGGCGTCGGGCCCTTGCCTTCCAGGCCCTTCGACTTCTGGCCGCCGGAGCCGCCGACCGCACCCTTCTTCGTCCCAGGTTTGCGCATGGCGCCCTTGCGCCTCGAGTTCCCCGCCACCGGTTCAGCCGTCCTTCAAAGTCCATTGTGGACCGTCGGGGGTGTCCTCGACGGTGATGCCCGCGGCCAGCAGGCGGTCGCGCACCGCATCGGCGGTCGCGAAGTCCCTGGCCGCGCGGGCCTGCTGGCGCTGCTCGAGCAGGTCGCCCACGAGCGTGTCCAGCGCCTTGAGCGCGCCGGTGTCCACTGTGGACGTCGACCAGGCGAGCGGGTCGAGACCGAGCACGGCCATCTGCCCGCGCACCGTCGCGGCCGCCGCCAGCGCGCCCTGCTCGTCGCCACCGTCCAGCGCGGTGAAGCCCTGCCGCACGGTGTTGTGCACGACCGCGAGCGCGGAGGGCGTGCCGAGGTCGTCGTCCATCGCCGCCGCGAACTCCGGCCCCGGCGCACCGAGCGACACCGCGCCGACCCGGCTGCCGACGCGCTGCACGAACGACTCGATCCGCTGGTAGGCGCGCACCGACTCGGCCAGCGCGGTCTCGGAGAACTCCATGGTCGACCGGTAGTGCGGCGCGACGAGGTGGTACCGCAGCTCCTGCGGCCGGTACTTCTCGGTCAGCGCGGGGATCGACACGACGTTGCCGAGCGACTTCGACATCTTCTCGCCCGCCATGCCGACGATCCCGTTGTGCATCCAGAACCGCGCGAACGGGTCACCCGCCGCACGCGACTGGGCCAGTTCGTTCTCGTGGTGCGGGAACACGAGGTCGTGCCCGCCGCCGTGCACGTCGAACTCCGCGCCGAGGTAGGTCAGGGCCATGGCGGAGCACTCGAGGTGCCAGCCGGGGCGGCCCGGTCCCCACGGCGTCGGCCACGCGGGCTCACCCGGCCGCGCGCCCTTCCACAGCGTGAAGTCGAGCGGGTCCCGCTTGCCCTCGGCCGCGGACTCGCCCTGCTGCACCTCGTCGGGCTTCTGGCCGGACAGGGCGCCGTACGCGGGGTAGGAGCGCACGTCGAAGTACACGTCGCCCGCCGCCGCGTACGCGTGGCCGGAGTCGACGAGCCGCTGCATCAGCTCGACCATCTGCGTCACGTGCCCGGTCGCGCGCGGTGCGATCGACGCGGGCAGGCAGCCGAGGGTGTCGTACGCCGCCTCGAACTGGCGCTCGTAGGTCGCCGACCACTCCCACCACGGTCGCTCGTGCTCACCGGCCTTGCGCAGGATCTTGTCGTCGATGTCGGTGACGTTGCGCACGAGCGTGACGTCCAGCCCTTGGTGGGCGAGCCACCGGCGCAGCACGTCGTAGTTCAGGGCGCCACGCATGTGGCCGATGTGGGGCGGTCCCTGCGGTGTGGGCCCACACACGTAGATCGACGCCGTTCCGCTGCGTACAGGATGGAACTCCCGCACACTCCGGCTCGCGGTGTCGAACAGGTGGAGGCTCACGGCATAGCTCAGCTTTCGTGGGAAGGACCCGACCAGGGGTACAGGCTAGTCGCGGGGGAAAAGACAGGCGGTGGCAACCGCCGCGATGCCCTCGCCGCGGCCGGTCAGCCCGAGCCCGTCGGTGGTGGTGCCGGACACCGCGACCTCGCCGCCCGCGGCCTTCGACAGCACGTCCTGCGCCTCCTCGCGGCGCTTGCTGATCTTGGGCGCGTTGCCGATGACCTGCACGACGGCGTTCCCGAGCCGGTACCCGGCAGCCTCGACACGGGTGCGGACCTCGGCGAGCAGCTCGACGCCGTGGGCGCCGGACCAGCGCGGATCGCCGGTGCCGAACACGGCCCCGAGGTCACCGAGCCCGGCGGCGGACAGCAGCGCGTCGCACAGGGCGTGCGCGGCGACGTCCCCGTCGGAGTGGCCAGCACAGCCGTCGACGCCGTCCCACCGCAGGCCCGCGACCCAGCACTCGCGGCCGGACTCGACCGGGTGCACGTCGGTGCCGATGCCGACTCTCACGGTTCCGCCCTCACTGTGAACACCGCCTCGGCGACCGCGAGGTCGAAGGGGGTCGTGATCTTCATCGCGGCCACGTCACCGGGCACCGTGTGCACGCGCACGCCGATCCGCTCGACGAGCCCGGCGTCGTCGGTGGCCGAGAAGACGGCGCTGTCGGCGGCCTCGTACGCGCGGCGCAGCACGTCGATCGCGAAGCCCTGCGGGGTCTGGACCGCGCGCAGGTCGGCTCGGCTCGGGGTGTCGACCACGATGCCGTCCGCGTCGACGCGCTTGACCGTGTCCGTGACCGGCAACACAGGAATCACGGCGGGCGCACCCGCCGCGACCGCCTCGGTGACGGATCGCACAAGGGCGGGCGGGGTGAAGGCTCTGGCGGCGTCGTGCACGAGGACGATCTTCGCGTCCGGCACGTGTTCGAGCGCGGCCAGCAGCGCGAGCCGCACGGACGCGGTACGGTCCGCACCGCCGGGCACGACGGAGACCGGTTCGAACGCGGACAGGGCGGCGGCCATCTCGGCTTGGTGGTCGACCGGGGCCGCGACGACGACATGCCGCACGCAGCCCGCTGCGAGCAGGCCACGCACGGCATGTGCGACCAAAGGCAAGCCATGTAGGGAAACCATGGCCTTGGGTCCGGCTGAACCGAGGCGCTCACCCCGCCCCGCAGCGGGGACGAGTGCGACCGTCACAGTGGACTCGATATCTCGTTGTGTGCTGCTGCTCAGGCTCAGACCGAAGCCGTGGCGAGGACCTCGTCGAGGATGACCTCGGCCTTGCCCTCGTCGGTGCCCTCGGCCAGCGCAAGCTCACTGACCAGGATCTGCCGCGCCTTGGCTAGCATGCGCTTCTCTCCGGCGGACAACCCGCGATCCTTCTCGCGCCGCCAGAGGTCGCGCACCACTTCGGCCACCTTGTTCACATCGCCGGAGGCGAGCTTCTCGAGGTTGGCCTTGTACCTCCTGGACCAGTTGGTCGGCTCCTCGGTGTGAGGAGCACGCAGGACATCGAAGACGCGGTTGAGGCCCTCCTGGCCGACAACGTCCCGAACGCCCACGATCTCGGCGTTGTCCGCGGGGACGCGTACGGTGAGGTCACCCTGCGCGACCTTGAGCACGAGGTACTTCTTTTCCTCGCCCTTGATCACACGGGTCTCGATTGCTTCGATGAGTGCGGCACCGTGGTGCGGGTAGACGACGGTCTCTCCGACCTTGAAAACCATGTGTCCTCTGCCCCTTTCGCTGACTCCATCTTAACACGAGCCAGGCTGGACCCGTAACGGACCCGGAATCGGTTACCGCAGGTCAGCGGCCACGTGCGGGCGGGCCCCGGGGTTGACAAATCTCACGGCCCCGTGCTCGCCGGGAGAAGTCGAATAACGATCACCAGCAATTCCGCGCCGTCCGAAGTTGTCCGAATTGGACGGTGTGAACACGCGGGCACGACCACTCGGACGAGGTGGTGAGCGGTCCCGCTACCCTTTCGCGTGAGGTAGGCAAGCCCGAGGAAGGACCCGCGCGATGGTGAGCCGTCAGAACACCCGACCGCTGCGCAAGCTCGTGCCCGCGGTGGCGATCGGTGTCAGTGCGCTGCTCGGGATCGTCGGCTGTTCCGCCGGGCAGGTCGCCCAGACCGCCGAGATGGAGCCGGCGGTGAACGGCAACAGCGGCCAGGTCGGCACGATCGCGCTGCGCAACGTCCAGTTGGCGTTCCCGGAGAGCGGCGAGCCGTACCAGGCCGGTGAGGACGCCCCGCTGCTGCTCTCGATCGTCAACTCCGGTGGCGAGAACGACGAGCTGGTGGGCGTGACGAGCCCGGCAGGCGAGGTCGAGCTGATCGGCAACCCGGCCATCCCGGCGGGTACCTCGCTGCAGGTCGTGCTGCCGGACGAGAACACCTCGGCCTCCGCGACCTCGACGACCGAGTCCTCAGAGTCCTCCGAGACCTCCGGTTCGGAAACGCCGTCCGGCGGCGAGGAGCCCACGGGTTCGGAGGCGCCGTCCGGTTCCGAGTCGGCCTCGGCCACCTCGACCGAGTCGCCCGCCGACACCGAGGCCGTCGCGCCGCCGGTGGTCGGGACCATGAGCCTGGTGATCACCGGGCTGTCCGCGGACCTGCCGTACGGCAAGAACGTGCCGGTGACCTTCGAGTTCGCCAACGCGGGCAAGATCACCATCCAGCTGCCCATCGGCGCGCCCGCCACTCCGCGGCCGGAAGCCGAGGTCGTCGAAGAAGGGCACTGAGGGGTCGCTCCACGTCTTTGTCGGTGGCTGCCTCTAGGTTGGCCGCGTGGCGAAGAACGTGCGATCGAAACCCGGCTGGCGCTGCGCTGAGTGCGGCAACGAGTCGGCCAAGTGGTACGGCCGTTGTCCCGAGTGCCAGGCGTGGGGCACCTTGGAAGAGGTCGGGGTCCCCAAGGCCGCGCTGGCCAAGATCGTGGCGGGTGCGCCGAGCGCACCAGCGCGGCCGATCGGCGAGGTGGACGTCGAGGCGGCCAGGGCCAGGCAGACCGGGGTGCCGGAGCTGGACCGCGTCCTCGGCGGCGGCCTGGTGCCGGGCGCGGTGGTGCTGCTGGCCGGTGAGCCGGGTGTGGGCAAGTCCACGCTCCTGCTCGAGGTCGCGTACCGCTGGGCCGCGCGCGACGGGTCCTCGTCGCCCGCGCTGTACGTGACGGGTGAGGAGTCGGCCGGGCAGGTGCGGCTGCGGGCCGAGCGCACCGGCAACGTGCACGACGCCATGTACCTCGCGGCCGAGAGCGACGTCTCGGCGATCCTCACGCACGTGGACCAGGTGGACCCCGGGCTGCTGGTGGTCGACTCGGTCCAGACGTTGTCCACGACCGCCGTCGAGGGCACGGCCGGCGGGGTCACGCAGGTCCGCACCGTGACGGCGGCGCTGGTCGCGCTGGCCAAGGAACGTGGGCTGCCGGTGGTGCTGGTCGGGCACGTCACCAAGGACGGGTCGATCGCCGGGCCGCGCGTCCTGGAGCACCTCGTGGACGTGGTGCTGCACTTCGAAGGCGACCGGCACTCCACGCTGCGGCTGGTGCGCGGGGTGAAGAACCGGTTCGGGCCCGCCGACGAGGTGGGCTGCTTCGAGCTGGTCGACGACGGGATCCGCGGGGTCGCCGACCCGTCCGGGCTGTTCCTCAACAAACGCGAGATGGGGGTGCCGGGAACGGCGGTCACCGTCGCGGTCGAGGGGAAGCGGCCGCTGGTCGGCGAGGTGCAGGCGCTCGTGTCGCGGTCGGCGCTGCCCACGCCCCGGCGTGCCGTGTCCGGGCTGGACTCGGCCCGGGTGGCGATGGCGCTGGCCGTGCTGGAGCGGCGCGGCGGGATCCGGTTGTCGGATCAGGACGTGTTCGTGGCGACCGTCGGCGGGATGCGGATCAAGGAGCCGGTCGCTGACCTTGCCCTGATTCTGGCGGTGGCCTCCGCCGTCAGCGGGCGGCCGTTGCCGCCGGACCTGGTGGTGCTGGGGGAGGTCGGGCTCGCCGGGGAGGTGCGGCGGGTACACGGGGTCAAGTCGCGGCTGGCCGAGGCGGCTCGGTTGGGGTTCGTGAAGGCGCTGATCCCGCCGGACTGTGAGGTGCCGGACGGGGTTCGGGCGCGGGTCTGCCCTGATCTCGGGACCGCGCTGGACATCATGGAGGCCGTGTCGGCTGGTAAGTGAGGCGGCGTTCGCCCAGTTCGGCCGCCGCCTCGTCGCAGCTCCTACGGACGCACACCCATGGCGGGCACAACCGCGGTCATGACCGACGTGTACTGCGTGACCGTCCCCGCCGGGATGTCGCCGAGGTCCTCCTCCGTCACCTTGCGTTCGCCGATGAACTGGCCGGTCTCCGGGTCGACGATCACGTCGTGGCGCCTGCCCTTCGCGCTGATGCCGTACGCCGTGCCCTCGACGCCGTCCAGGTTCGCCACCTGTTCGGTGATCTCCAGGTTCGGCACCTTCGCCAGCGCCCGGTACAGCGCGGCCCGGAGGTCGGCGGGGACCTGGCCGGTGCGGAGCAGGTCCGCCACGTACACGACCATCTCCAGGTCCGGGTCCTGCCCACGGCCCTCAGTGTCGTCGCGGAGCCGGTCGTACAGGGCCTGGGTGTCACGTGGCAGGGACGCCAGGAACTCCTCGTCCGGGATCTGCCAGCTGCCCTGCGTCTCGCACGGCTCGCGGCCTTCCTCCTCCGCGAACCAGTCGCCGCACGGGGCCCGCCACTCGCCTTCCGGCCAGCCCGCCTCGTCGATCGGGAAGCCCGCCTTCCGCGCCTCCTCCTCGGAGCCGGCCACCCACTTGCGGGCACCCGTGACGTCCCTGCGCCACAGCCAGTCCTGCTTCTCGTCGGCCGGGACCCACGTCTCCAGGAGGTTCTCCGCCAGGTACGAGTACTCGTCCATCGACGCCATCCACCACGCGTGCGTGGCGATGTAGCGGTACTGGCCCGGCGCGAGCGGCTCGTCCACCGTGCTCGCCTTCGCCGCCGCCCAGTTCAGCTGCTCGGCCGCCGCCGCGCTCGGCATGCTGTCGTCGAACTGCACGGTCTGCACCACCAGCACGCTCGCCACCACCGCCGCGACCGTGCCTGCCGACGCGGCCCACCACGCCCACCGGCGGCGCCTCGGCGCCGGTGCGGGTTCCGGGTCCGGGGCCGGGGCCGGTTCGCGGCTACCCGCCGCCACCAGCAACTCCGCCTTCGCACGGCGGACGACCCGGTCGTCCACGTCCTCCACGGGCCGGAGAGCGGCCAGCGCCCGGTCCAGTTCTTCCTCCGACCACATGTCGCGCACGTTGTCCTCAGGCATCGCCGTCCTCCTCCCGTGTCTCCCCAGCCGTCACTGTCTTCGGGGCGTTCGCCCGCAACCACTTGCGGACCCGGTGCAGCCGCGAGCGCACGGTCCCGACCGGGATGTCGAGCGCGTCGGCCACCTCGATCGAGTCGAGGCCGGCCCACGAGGTGAGGAGCAGCACGTCGCGGTCGCCGTCGGCCAGCTCCGCCAGCGCACCGGCCAGGCGCGCGGCCATGGCGGCCGCGTCGAGGCGGTCCGCCACCCGGGACTCGTGGCTCGCTTCCTGCCCGGGGGCGTGCCCCGCCGACCGCGCGGTGGCCTGCAGCGCCCGCACCTCCTGGCGGACCTGCCTGCGCAGCAGGTTCGTGGCGATGCCGTACAGCCACGAGCGCACCGCACCCCGTCTGGGGTCGTAGCTGTGCCGCTGGTTCAGCGCGACGAGGAACGTCTCGCTGACCAGGTCGTGCGCGGTCTCCTGGCCGACGCGACGTGCGAGGTAGCGGTGCAGCGGGCGCGCGTAGGCGTCGAACAGCCTGCCGAACTCCACCGCCGGCTCGGGTCCGCCCAGGTACGGGCGGTCCTTGTCCGCGGGCAGTGGCTCGTCGGCCTGCCGTGTCATCGTCCTCACATCACGTGTTGCCCGATGACTCAGACAGCGTTCACGGTTCGCTTCGCTCCTCCGCTACCCGCCGTCTTCCCTCCTCGCGTGCTCGGCGCTCGTTCCTCACGCCTGCGCGCGCTCGTCAGTCCAGACGGCGGACGCTCCGTCGCTCTCGCTCACGGTTCATTCAGAGAGCAGCTGCGCGCACCTGATCAGGCCCAGGTGCGAGTACGCCTGCGGGTGGTTGCCCAGCGAGCGCTCCGCGATCGGGTCGTACTCCTCCGGCAGCAGGCCGGTGGGGCCCGCGGCGTCGACGATCTGCGCGAACAGGTCCTCCGCCTCGGTGCGCCTGCCGGTCAGCAGGTACGCCTCGATCATCCACGCGGCACAGAGGTGGAAGCCGCCCTCGTCGCCAGGCAGGCCGTCGTCGCGGTGGTAGCGGTACACCGTGGAGCCGCTGCGCAGCTCCGCCTCGGTCGCCGTCACCGTCGCGTGGAACCGCTCGTCGGACGGGTCCATCAGGCCGACCATGCCGATCAGCAGGGTCGCCGCGTCCAGGTCGGTGCCGTCGTAGGCGGTGGTGAACGAGCGGACCTCGTCGTTCCAGCCGTTGGTCAGCACGTCGTTCGCGATCTCGTCGCGCAGGCCCGGCCAGCTCGGCTCGATCTCCCGGCCGTACGCCTCCGCGAGCTTGATGGCCCGGTCGATCGTCAGCCAGCACATGACCTTCGAGTACACGTGGTGGCGCGGCCGGTGCCGCTCCTCCCAGATCCCGTGGTCCGGCTCGTGCCAGCGGCGCGCCACGGCCTCGGCCATCGCGCCCACCATGCGCCAGTCGTCGTCGGTGAGCTTGCCGCGCGCCTCGGACAGCGCCGCGACCAGGTCCACGACCGGGCCGAACACGTCCAGCTGCACCTGCTGGTTCGCGAGGTTGCCGACGCGGACCGGCCGCGAGCCCGCGTACCCGGGCAGCGTGTCGATCACGGCCTCGGCGGGCAGCGTGGTCCCGGCGATCGTGTACAGCGGGTGCAGCAGCTCGGGCCCGGGCAGCGTGGCGAGCACGCCGTGCAGCCAGCCGAGGAACTTCTCCGCCTCGTTGATCGAGCCGACGGAGACCAGCGCCTTGGCGGTCATGGCGCCGTCGCGGAGCCAGCAGTAGCGGTAGTCCCAGTTGCGGATGCCGCCGATCTCCTCCGGCAGCGACGTGGTCGCCGCGGCCATGATCGCGCCGGTCTCGTTGTGGCACAGGCCGCGCAGCGTCAGCGCGGACCGGGCCACCAGGTCCTTCTCCACCGGCGGCAGCGTCAGGCCGTCCAGCCACTCGGACCAGTACGCGGCCGCGCGGGCGGCCCGCTCGGTCTCCGGCACCTCGTGCGGATCCAGGTCGTTCGTACCGCAACGAAGCTCGAGCACGATCGGCGCTTCGGCGGTCGGCGTGACCACCGCGCGGGCCGTGTCGTGCATGCCGTCGGACGTGATCTCCCAGGTGACACCGGGTGCGCGCAGCGAGACCGGGTCGGACGTGCCCAGCACCCGCAGGCCGTCGGCCGACGGGATCAGCCGCACCTGCACCTGCGCGAACTCCGGCCGCGGCGCGAACTCGACCACCGCGGCGGCGGTGCCGGAGATGACGCGCACCAGGTCTGTGCGGTGCGCGTAGACGTAGTGGTCGAGGTAGTCGGTGACCAGCAGACCCGACCAGCGGGTCTCGACGGTCATCGTGCCCGGCAGGTAGCGCTGCCCGAGCGGCAGGCCGCCGCGCTCCGGGTTGATCGAGAAGTTCCCCGCGTTCGGGCCGCCGAGCAGGTCGGCGAACACCGCGGCCGAGTCCGGCTCGGGGTGGCACAGCCAGGTCAGGCGGGCGTCCGGGGTGAGCAGCGCGACCGAGCGCTCGCTCGCGAGCATCGTCAGCCGCTCGATCGGTGGCGCCTGCTCGCCGTAGAGCCAGTTGCGGCGCTCCTCCAGCAGGAACGCGAGCACCATGCCGACCTGCACCGGGTCGTTGATGCGGAAACCGGCGAGGGTGTCGCCGTCGCCGACCTTCACCCCGAGGTCCGGACCGGACAGGCGGGCGAACGCCTTCTCGTCGGTCACGTCGTCGCCGACGAACACCGCGGCGGTCGCGCCGACCTGGTGGCGCAGCGTGTCGAGCGCGCCGCCCTTGTCGGTCTGCACGACCGCCAGCTCGATGACGGCCTTGCCCTCGGTGACCTGCACACCATCCCAGGTGCAGGGCCCCTGGCGGACCTGTTCGTTGACCTGGTCGGCCACGCCGGTCTCGGCGCGGCGGGTGTGCACGGCGATGCTGGCCGGCTTGATCTCCAGCTGGACACCGGCGGTGCCGTCGATGATCCGCTCCAGTGCGGTCTCCAGGCGGCGGTGCAGTGCTTTGGCCTGGTCGTCCAGCGCGTGGACGAACCCGATGTCGAACTCCGACCCGTGGCTGCCGACCAGGTGGACCTCGGCGGGCAGGCGGGACAGTGTCGCGAGGTCGCGCAGCGCGCGCCCGGAGATCACGGCGGTGGTGGTCTCGTGCAGACCCGCGAGCGAGCGCAGCGCCCCGACCGACTCGGTCATGGGGCGGGCCTCGTCGGGGTTCTCCACGATGGGCGCGAGGGTGCCGTCGTAGTCGCAGGCCACCAGGAGACGCGGCGTGCGCGCGATCTGGACGACGGCCCGGCGCAGCTCGGCAGGCAGAGCTTCAGCGGTCATGGTCACGGTGGTCGTCGACTCTCCGGCGAAAGGGTTGTGTGCTTGTCGCGTCAGGCTTGCAGACGGCGGCAG
Organism: Actinophytocola algeriensis; assembly: GCF_014203735.1. Classification (GTDB taxonomy): domain Bacteria; phylum Actinomycetota; class Actinomycetes; order Mycobacteriales; family Pseudonocardiaceae; genus Actinophytocola; species Actinophytocola algeriensis. The sequence goes on from NZ_JACHJQ010000003.1 coordinate 1,037,976, forward strand.
AGCCGAACTGTATCGCCCGTCTGTGAGAGCGATCCCCTCGTGTCCTGAGGTGGCCTTTCCCGCTAGATGATCTGTTCCGGTGTCGGCTGCAGTGCGTCCAGGAACGACCTGGCCCAGCGGTCGACGTCGTGGGTGAGCACCTGCCTGCGCAGGGCCCGCATCCGGCGCCTGCCCTCGGCCGGGTCGAGCTCCAGTGCCGACTCCATGGCGTTCTTCACCCCGTCCAGGTCGTGCGGGTTCACGAGGAACGCGCTGGTCAGCTCGGACGCGGCACCCGCGAACTCGCTCAGCACGAGCGCGCCGCCCAGGTCGTGGCGGCAGGCCACGTACTCCTTGCAGACCAGGTTCATGCCGTCTCGCACCGGTGTGACGAGCATGACGTCGGCCGCGGAGAAGAACGCGGCCAGCTCCTTGCGGTCGATCGACTGGTGCAGGTAGTGCACGACGGGGTGGCCGACGCGGGCGAACTCGCCGTTGATGCGGCTGACCACCTGCTCGATCTCGCCACGCATCCGCTGGTAGTGCTCGACCCGCTCCCGGCTGGGGGTGGCGAGCTGCACCATCACGACCTCGGACGGGTCGATGCGGCCCTCGGCGAGCAGCTCCTGCAGCGCGTACAGGCGGACGTCGATGCCCTTGGTGTAGTCCAGCCGGTCCACGCCCAGGATGATCTTGCGCGGGTTGCCGAGGTCGGCCCGGATCTGGCGGGCCCGCTGGATGACCTCACGGCTGCGGGCCGTGGCGTCGAGGCCGGACGCGTCGATGGAGATCGGGAACGCGCCGACGCGCACCGACCGGTCACCGACCTGGACCACACCGGGCCGGGTGCGGACACCGACCGCGCCGCGGCTGGGTTCGAGGCCGATGAGGCGCCGGGCGAGCCACAGGTAGTTCTGCGCGCCGCCGGGCCGGTGGAAGCCGACGAGGTCCGCGCCGAGCAGGCCGCGGATGATCTCCGCGCGCCACGGCAGCTGCATGAACAGCTCGGTGGGCGGGAACGGGATGTGCAGGAAGAAGCCGATCCGCAGGTCGGGGCGCTGTTCGCGGAGCATCGACGGCACGAGCTGCAGCTGGTAGTCCTGCACCCACACGGTCGCACCGTCCGCGGCGATCTTGGCGGTCTCGTCCGCGAATCTTCGGTTCACCTTGACGTAGCTGTCCCACCACGCTCGGTCGAACACCGGGGTGGCGACCACGTCGTGGTACAGCGGCCACAGCGTGCCGTTCGAGAAGCCCTCGTAGTAGTCGCGCACCTCTTCCGCCGAGAGCCGCACGGGGTGCAGCGAGATGCCGTCGTCGGAGAACTTGTCGGCCTCGACGTCCGGCACGCCGGGCCACCCGACCCACGCGCCGCTGTTGCGCTGGAGGAAGGGCGCGAGCGCGCTCACCAGCCCGCCGGGGCTGTGTTTCCACCGTTCCGTGCCGTCCGGCAGCCGTTCCAGGTCGACCGGCAACCGGTTGGCCACGACGATGAAATCGGCCCCGCCACTGTTGGTGATCCCAGTGCTGTCAGTGCTGTCACTGCTCACGCCGAGCGTGCCTCCCTCGAAACGCGTCGGTCTTCGAGGTTAGCCCGCATCGTGCCGGTGTGGGTGATGAGAAGTGCGCGGTCACACAGGGTTTTCCACCGATCAGACGATCGTCGTGTGCACCTGCTCGCCGCTTTCGACCGTGCGGCTTACCGTGCACAGCTTGTCGTGCGACAGCTTCACCGTGCGTGGCAGCACCTTCCGGGCCTCGTCACCCTCCGGACCAGCGGGGAAACGGACGTCGAACGTCACGGACAGGTTCGTCATCCGGTTGCCCTGCTCGGGATCGGAGACCTTGTCGCCACTGACGGTGACCGTGAACCCCTCCGGTTCCGCCCTCCTGCTGGTGACCGTGTCCGTGTCGATCGCCGTGCACGCGCCGATCGCGGCGAGCAGCAGCTCCACCGGCGTGAACGCGGTGCCGTCCTTGCCGCCGACGGGCAGCGTGCCGCCCCGCGTGTTGTGGACCACGTACTCACCGGTCGAGACGCGCTCGATCCGCACCGACCTGAAGGTGTCCGTCATGTCGCCACGGTAGTGGTGCACGCCACGCGCGCTTCGCCTAACGGCGGCCCCGAGCAGTTCGATACGCCCCGGGATAGCGTGGAAACGATGTGGGAGGTGAGAGCGGCGGTGTGGCGGAACAGGTCCGCGCGGACACGGGAACTCAGCAGGTGGGAACGGCTGGAGAGCCCTGTCGGCGGAGTTCAGGGACCCGCGCTCCCCTCGGAATCCGCTGTCCACTTCGTACTGGATCTCGCGTTGCGGATCGGCGAGGTGCAGATGTCGTCCGGCGCGGGCGCCTCCGACGCGACGGCCACGATCATCGCGGTCACCAACGCCTACGGCATGCCGCACTGCGAGGTCGACGTGATCTTCACGTCGATCACCGTCGCCTGCCACCGCGGTGTCGACCTGCCACCCGTCACCTCACTGCGCGTGGTCCGCTCCCGCAGCCTCGACTACACGCGCCTCGCGCTGGTCGAGCGGCTGGTCCGGGACATCACCCTCGGTCGCGTCACCGCCCGGGACGCCCACACCGAACTGGACCGGATCACGAACGCACCGCACCCGTACCCGCGCTGGCTGGCCACGGCGGCCTACGCGGGCATGGCGGCCGCCATCTCGGTCCTCATCGGCGGCGACGCCCTCGTCGCCCTGTTCGCGGCGATCATCACCGCCGTCATCGACCGGATCGGCAGGCTGCTGAACAAGCGGGCACTGCCGTTCTTCTTCCAGCAGATGGTCGGCGGCGCACTGGCCACCGGCTGCGCCGTCGGCATCGTCGCGTCGGGCGTGCTGCCGGACTCGGTCCGCCCGACACTCATGGTCGCCGCGGCCATCACCGTGCTCCTGTCCGGGCTGTCGTTCGTGTCGACCGTGCAGGACGCCATCACCGGCTACAACGTCACCGCCGCCGGCCGCACGGTCGAGGTGTCGCTCATGACGGCGGGCCTGATCGCGGGCGTCGTCATCGCGCTGAACCTCGCCGTGCACCTGGGCCTGCCGTCGGTACCGCTGGCCGAGCCGCTGCCGCCGTCGCTCGTGCGGCTGCCGCTCCAGACCCTGGCGGGCGCCGCGGCGGCGGCCTTGTTCGCACTGGCCAGCTACGCGACGCCACGTGCCGTGGTGGTGGCCGGGGTCGCGGGCGCCGCGGGGGCCATCGGATACAGCGGGCTCGTCCTCGCAGGTGTCGGCTCCATCGCCGCGTCCGCCGCGGCCGCGACCGTGATCGGCTTCTCGGGCGGCGTCATCTCCCGGCGGCTGCGGATCCCGCCACTGGTCATCGCGGTGGCCGGGATGGTGCCGCTGCTGCCCGGCCTCACCATCTACCGCGCGCTGTTCGAACTGGCCGTCGAACGCAGCAACTCCGGACTGTCGACACTGATGGTGGCGACGTCGATCGCGTTGGCGCTGGCAGCGGGGGTCGTGCTGGGCGAATACCTGGCACAGCCGGTCAGGTACGGCCTCGGCAGGCTGGAGCGGCGCATCTCCGGCCCGCGGCTGGCCGGACCTCTTCGCCCCACGAAGCGCCGCCTCGAGTGACCGTGTCCTAGGATTGGTGCGGCCGCTGACACGGCCACCGCCGGTGTAGCTCAATTGGCAGAGCACTCGCCTTGTAAGCGAAAGGTTCCGGGTTCGAGTCCCGCCACCGGCTCAACGCCGGCGACGCATGCTCGCGGAACGCGTTCGCCATCGCGTTTCGCGTCATGTTGGGGGGCCGAGCCCCCCCAAACCCCCCACGGTGCGGGTGGTTCCCGACCCAGCGTCGGCACCTCCCTGGCTGCGTGCCCCCACACCACACCCGAGGCTGCAGGCAGACGACCTCACAGAGTCCTTGCCAAACCAGCTCCGTTGCCAACCCCCTGCCATCCCGGAGACCTGCCTCTCCGGCGAGGAGGCCCGTCCGGCGAGGACAACACCCCTCGGGCGGAACCTCCGGCGAGGACAGTCCCTGCGTGAGCTGTCGTGCGAAACGGCCTAAGTTTTCTTGCGGGGGGATGTCGAGAACGTCGAGGCGGCTCCGACTTCCTGTCGAAACGCGGCCCGGACGGGCGCCCGACACGCAAGGAGCACACCATGAAGTACCTGCTCATCATGCAGATCAACCCCGCCGTTCTCGACGCGCTCACCGAGGAGGAGCGCACGGCGATCGGAGAAGGCCACGGCGAGCTGATGAAGACCATCCAGGAGTCCGGCGAGTTCATCCTCACCCAGGCGCTCGCCGACCCCGCCAACTCGAAGGTCGTCCGCGGCGGTGACGTGCCCGCCGTGACCGACGGGCCGTTCCTCGAGGCCAAGGAGTTCATGGGCGGCTTCTACCTGATCGACTGCGAGAGCGAGGAGCGCGCGGTCGAGATCGCGAAGCTCATCCCCGACACCAAGATCAAGGGCCTCGCCATCGAGATCCGGCCGGTGATGTTCTCGGCGGGCGCGGACATCTGAGAGAGCTTGCGGAGCGATCCGATGACACAGCGCGAGATCGAGGAGCTGCTCCGGGGCCTCGCGCCGCGGGTTCTCGCCACGCTCGTCCGCAGGCACGGCCAGTTCGACGCGTGCGAGGACGCCGTCCAGGAGGCGCTCCTCGCCGCGTCGGTCCAGTGGCCCGAGCAGGGGATACCCGCCGAGCCTGCCGGGTGGCTGGTCACCGTCGCCGGGCGGCGGCTCACCGACCAGTGGCGCAGCGAGGCGGCGCGGCGGCAGCGCGAGCTGGCCGTCTCCGTCGAGCCCGTGCCGGACGACGACCTGAACCGGCACGTCGACGACACGCTCAAGCTGCTGTTCCTGTGCTGCCACCCGGAGCTGTCCGCGCCCTCGCAGGTCGCGCTCACGCTGCGGGCCGTCGGCGGCCTCACCACCGCGGAGATCGCGAACGCGTTCTTCGTGCCGGAAGCGACGTTGGCGCAGCGCATCAGCCGCGCCAAGCAGAAGATCAAGGACAAGGGCTTCCCAGACGGCCCGGAACGGCTGCCCGCCGTGCTGCACGTCCTGTACCTGATCTTCAACGAGGGCTACAGCACGACGTCCGGCCCCGACCTGCAGCGGGTCGCGCTGACCGAGGAGGCGATCCGGCTGACCCGCGAGGTCTGCCGGATCGTGCCCGGCGACGGCGAGCTGACCGGGCTGCTGGCGTTGATGCTGCTCACCGACGCCCGCCGGGCCACCCGCACGTCGCCGGACGGTGCGCTGGTGCCGCTCGAGGAGCAGGACCGCGGCCGCTGGGACCAGGGGCGGATCAGGGAAGGCGTCACGCTGGTCACCGAGGCACTGGCGAGGTCGGAACCCGGCCCGTACCTGCTGCAGGCCGCGATCGCCGCCATCCACGACGAGGCACCCAGCACCGAGGAGACGGACTGGCGCCAGATCCTCGTCCTGTACAAGCTGCTCGACCGGATGGCGCCGAACCCGATGGTCACGCTGAACCGCGCGATCGCCACCGCGATGGTGCACGGTCCGAGGGCGGGGCTGGACCTGCTGGCGTCGCTGGACGAGGACAAGCGGGTCGCGGGCCACTACCGGCTCGACGCGGTCCGCGCGCACCTGCTCGACCTCGCCGGTGAGCACGAGCAGGCCCGCGAGCACTACCGGCGGGCGGCGAAACGCACGTTCAGCATCCCCGAGCGGGACTACTTGCTGCGGAAAACCTCAGGGTAAATCGGGGGTCTCCCTCATTACGCCGCCCCGGCGATCTCTCTACCGTCGTGGGCATGGTGATCAGAACCGGTACCGCAGCAGCTTCCCCATCTTCCGCAGCACCGGGATCCGCAGTGACCCGCGGTAGAACACGCGCTGGAGCGTGGGCAGGTACCGCCAGTCCTCCTCGGGGACGAAACCGTCGGCGTACTGGACCGACACCAGCGTCAGCCCGACCTCCTCCAGTTCCTCCGGGTCGATGCCCCACCGCAGGGTGGCCTTCGCGCGGCGCACCACGGAGTTCGTCTTCTGCAGGCGGATGCCGAGCTTGCTGTACGCGTCGGTGAACACCTCGCCGGACGGGAAGCGCTCCACGACGCTCCGGAACAGTGCGCGCCCGGCGCCGGGGTCGAGGTACATGGTCAGGCCCTCGGCCACCACCAGCGTCGGCCGGTCGGCGGGCACCTGCTCGAGCCAGGCGGTGTCGGTCACCGACGCGGGTATCATGGTCGTGTTCGCACGTCCGGGGTAGACCTGCCCGCGCAGGTCGATGACGTCCGGGAAGTCGACGTCGTACCAGCGCACCGTCGGTGGCGGGTCGAGCCGGTACACGCGGCTGTCCATGCCCGCACCGAGGTGCAGGACGGTGCACTCCTCGTGGGCGGCGATGAACTCGCGGACAACCCGGTCGAACACCTTGCCTCGCGACGCGATCCCGAACGCCTCGGCCGGACCGATCTTGAACTTGCCGAAGTCGTAGTCGATGCGGCGCACCGCGTCCTCGGCGGTCGGGTCGCCAAGCACCGGGTGCTCCGCCCGGGCGTCCAGTGCACGCCCGTACAACGTGGCGAGGTTCGTCGACTGGTCCTCGGTGAAGCGCACCCCGGACATCAAGATCTCCATACGTCAGAAGATTTACAACTTTGTGAAATCGTACGCCGGGTGACGGTTCGTTTACCAGTCGGGCCGTGCCGTCCGGCCGCTCACCTGGGCGGCTACGCTCGCGGGCGTACTGAGTTAGGGGGTTTCGCTGTGGTGAGCATGCGCTCGAGGATCATGGCTTGGGCGACGCGCTGGTACCTCGCGCGGCAGTCAAAAAAGGGCTTCGACCTGTCGAAAATGGCGCTGCTGCCGGACAGCGCGCTGATGCCGCTGAGGCGCGACGGCCTGGACCCGGTGCCCGAGCTGCGGGAGGCGCGCGAGGCGGCACCGGTGAGCAAGCTGCCGATCCCGTTCGGCGTGAACGTGTGGTTGGTCACGGGGTACGAGGAGGCCAAGACCGTCCTCGGCGACGCCAAGAGCTACAGCAACGACTTCGCCAACCTCGTCGGCGAGCACGGCGCGTCGGCGAGCCACAGCCCAGGCGGCCTCGGCTTCGCGGACCCGCCGGAGCACACGCGGCTGCGCAAGCTGCTGACCCCGGAGTTCACGATGCGCCGCCTGTCCCGGCTGACCCCGGGCATCAAGGCGATCATCGACCAGCAACTGGACGGCATGGCCGCCTCCGACGACCCGGTCGACCTGGTCTCGCACTTCGCGCTCCCGATCCCGAGCCTGGTGATCTGCGAACTGCTGGGCGTCCCGTACGACGACCGTGACGACTTCCAGCGCCTGTCGATGGCCCGCTTCGACCTCTTCAGCGGCGCCACGGCGTCCCTGGGCGCGATCTCGGAGTCGCTCGCGTACCTGACCGAGGTGGTGAAGAAACAACGCGCTGAACCGGGCGACGGCCTACTGGGCATGCTGATCAAGGAACACGGCGACGAGATCAGCGACCAGGAGCTGGCCGGCCTGGCCGACGGCGTACTGACCGGCGGCTTCGAGACCACGGCGAGCATGCTCGCGCTCGGCGCACTGGTACTGCTGAAGGACAGGGACACGTTCAACCGGATCCACGACGACGACACGGCGATCCACGGCTTCGTCGAAGAGGTACTGCGCCACCTGACGGTCGTCCAGGTCGCCTTCCCGAGGTTCGCCCGCGCGGACGTCGAGGTGGGCGGCGAACAGATCAACAAGGGTGACGTGGTCATCGTCTCCCTCGCAGCCGCAGACCGAGACCCGGCCCTTGGCGAAAACCTCGACACGGTCGACCCCCACCGCGCGCCGACATCGCACCTGGCGTTCGGGTATGGAGTCCACCGTTGCATCGGCGCGGAACTGGCTCGGATGGAACTGCGTGCGGCCTATCCGGCGCTGGTCCGTCGCTTCCCGAACCTCCGCCTGGCCACCCCGGCGGACGAGCTGAACTACCGCAAGGTCTCGATCGTCTACGGCGTGGAAACACTGCCGGTGCTGACCGACTGACTCCTGCCCGGCTCGGGCTGGCTGCTTTCGGTGGCGGGCGGACGGGTTGGCCTCCGCGGATGGGCCGGGCTGGGGAGGGCCAGCCAGGGGAGTGCGGTTCCGGTTCCGGGAGGCCGGTCCGGTTCGGGAGGTCAGGCTCGTGCTCGGCCCCCGTTGGGGACCGGGTGCGTCGCCCCGTTCGGGGAGCGGCCATGGCCTCGCCTCCGGTGCGGGGTACGGCCTCGCGAAGTCGCGTAGTCCCTGGTCGGAGCTGGTCGCGGGACGACGGCATCGCCCGGCCACGCGGGTCAGTCGGTGGGGTCGGGTTCGGCGGCCAGGCGGCGTTCCCGTTTGCCCCGGGCCAGTTCGGTCGCCAGGGCGTTGAGGTGCGGGGTCCAGAAGCGGCGGAAGTTGGCAAGCCACTCGTCGGCCTCCCGCAACGGCTCCGGGGAGACCGCGTACAGGCGGCGGGTCCCTTCCGCGCGGACGCGGGCGAAGCCGTTCTCCCGGAGGACCTTCAGGTGTTGGGACACCGCGGGCTGGGTAATGCCGAACTCGTCCTGGACGACCGAGGACACCTCGCCAGCGGCCCGTTCACCGTCGGCGAGTAGTTCCAGGATCCTTCGGCGGACCGGGTCGCCTAGGACGTCGAAGGCATGCACCCCGTCATCGTATATAAGGAACCAGTGAAATTGAGAGTCGTCGTGCTGGCTGACACCCACGCCCCGCGTCGCTGGAAGGGGTGCCCGCCCGCCGTGGCGGAGCACCTCGCGCACGCCGACGTCATCCTGCACGCCGGTGACGTGTGCGTCCCGAGCGTCCTCGACGAACTGGCCGCGTTCGCCCCGGTGCACGTCGTCGCGGGTAACAACGACGGGCCGGACGTCGTCGCGTGGGGTGCGCCGGAGACCCTCGAACTGGACCTGGCCGGCCTGAAGGTCGCCATGATCCACGACAGCGGCCAGGCCGACGGCCGTCCCGCTCGTATGCGCCGCCGCTTTCCCGACGCTGACCTGGTCGTGTTCGGGCACTCCCACATCCCGATGGACGTCACCGGCGCCGGCCTGCGCATCTTCAACCCCGGCTCACCGACCGACCGCCGCCGCCAGCCACAGGGCACCATCGGCCTGCTCGACATCGAGGACGGTCACCTGCTGGACGCCCGCATCGTCCCGGTCACCTGAGACCACCCGGCAACACCGCTTGACCACCCGTCAGAAGCGGAAGACCGAGCCGGTTGCCGCGCGAAGTGTGCAGTCGTTGCCGAACTCGTGGCGCCAGTCCGCCGGGTTGCCGTGCCACGTGCCGCGTGCCTCGGCGGTCAGCGGGCGGTACTCCATGGTGCAGCTCGCCGATGGCTGGTGGTCCGCGAGCTTGTCGAAATCCCCTTGTGCCATATGGAGTTCCACGCACGCGGACTTGGCGTTCGGGTGGGACCCGCCGGGTGGGTCGCACTCCAGTTCCACGACTTCCTCCACCCCGTCCGGCGACGAGAGGGTGAGCGTCAACGACGTGGAGGTGCTCGCGCTGGCGACGCCGGTTACCGCGAACGGCAAGGCGGCGGCCAGCAGCGCGCCACCGATCCGGGTGAGGTTCATGACCCCACACTGGACGTCCTCGTCCCGTACCGGAAAGCCAACTCGTGGGTAACGCCCAATCGTGTGGACCCCGGCTCCCGGACGTCTCTAGCCTGGCGCCATGGAGATCAGGGACGCGGTACCGGAGGACTGGCCGAGGATCTGGCCGTTCCTGCGGGACATCGTGCGCGCGGGGGAGACCTACACCTGGCCGACCGACGTCACCGAAGACGTGGCGCGGGCCATGTGGATGGCACACGCGTTGCCGTACCGGACCGTCGTGGCGGTCGAGAGCGGCGGCGACGTGATGGGCACGGCGAAGATGGGCCCCAACCACCTCGGCCCCGGCTCGCACATCGCGAACGCCAGCTTCATGGTGAACCCGGACCACGGCGGCAAGGGCGTCGGCCGGGCGCTCGGCCAGTACGTCCTGGACCAGGCCCGCGCCGACGGTTTCCGCGCCATGCAGTTCAACGCGGTCGTCTCGACCAACGCGGTCGCGGTGAAACTGTGGCAGTCACTGGGTTTCGACATCATCGCGACGCTGCCGGAGGGCTACCTGCACGCGAAGGAGGGCTACGTGGGTTTGCACATCATGTTCCGTAGCCTCGTGGCATGAGAATCGCCGTCGCCGCGGACGAGTTGGTCGGGGTCGCCGAGGCCGTCGTCGAGGAGCTGCGCAGCAGGGGTCACGAGCCGCTGCCGCACGGCGCGCTGAACCCCGGCGAGCGCGCCGACTGGGCGTGGTCGAGCGAGGCCGCCGCCCGCGCGGTCGCCGACGGCCACGCTGACCAGGCGATCGTCTGCTGCTGGACCGGTACCGGCGCGTCGATCGCCGCGAACAAGGTGCCCGGTGTGCGGGCCGCCCTGTGCGCGGACGCGGAGACCGCCCGCGGCGCACGCAAGTGGAACGACGCGAACGTGCTCGCGCTGTCGCTGCGCCTGACCAGCGCGCCGTTGCTCACCGAGATCCTCGACGGCTGGTTCGCGGGCGAACCCAGCGAGGACGCCGGCGACCGGGCGAACATCACACACGTCGACGAGATCAGCTAGGCCGGGTCAGGCGGATGGTGTACGCGCTCACACCGGCGGTTGTGGGTCGTACTGGATGCCGCGCCGCACTGCGCGTGCCCGATCGGGGCCCGCGAACCGGGACACCAGGTGCAGCGCCATGTCGATGCCCGCTGAGATCCCGGCCGAGGTGACCACGTCGCCGTCGTCGACGAACCGGTCGTCGCGGCGCACGTCGATCGTCGGGTCGAGCTCGGTCAGCCGGTCGAGCGAGGCCCAGTGCGTGGTCGCGGGCCGGCCCGCCAGCAGTCCGGCCTTCGCGAACACGAGCGAGCCCGTGCACACGCTCGCCAGCAGCGGGACCTTCGCGCGCTGATCGCGGACCCACGCGACCTCGGCCTCGTCGTCGACCCGCATCCTGGCTCCCTTGCCGCCCGGGTACAGCAGCACGTCGAGCGTGGGCACGGTGTCGTCCGAGTGGTCCGGGACGACCCGCAAACCCTTGGCGCAGCGGACAGTCGCGCCGTCATGGGAGAAGGTGGTCACCGCCCAGCCGTCGTCCGGGGACCGCGCGCACCACCAGGCGAGCACCTCCCATGGGCCGATCGCGTCCAGTTCCTCGACGTCGTCGAACAGGAGAATGCCGATGGTCGCCACGGGTTCATCCTGCCGTGGCGAGCAACTCCCGCGCCGCCGACTTCGCGTTGGCCACCGCGTCCTCCTGCCCGCCGGAGGTCAGCGCGACGATCGCGCCCTCGTGCAGCAGGTGCAGGTAGGCGCCCAGTGCCACGGGCAGTCCCGCGTCGCGGACGAGGTCCTCGTACCGCTCGCGCATCCACTTCTTCTCGGCGTGGATCACGGGCACACCGGGGTGGTCGCCGCGGCCGATCTCCGCGTTGGCGTTGACGAACGCGCACCCGCACGTGTTGGCGGCGAGCCATTCCCCGAGCACGTCGAACGCGGCCAGCACCCGCTCCGGACCCGGCTCGACCGCGGCCAGCCGCTCGTCCACGAACGCCCGCCACCGCTCGAACCGCGTCTGCAGGTACAGCGCGACCAGGTTGTCCTTCGAGCCGAACCGGTCGTAGAGCGTCTTCTTCGTGGTGCCTGCCCGCTCCGCGATGAGATCGACGCCCACCGCGTGGATGCCGCGGTGGTAGAACAGCTCGCTCGCGGTCGCGAGCAGGCGTTTCCCGGCTGGTGTCATCGGACGCGTCGACAGCATACTGACAGTATACCGACCTGTATGTTTACCTGTCGGCATGAGACATACCGCGGCCGCTGCGGCCGGCCTCGTCGTCATGTGGAGCAGTGGGTTCGTCGGTGCCCGGCTCGGCACCGCCCACGCGGCCGCGGACACGCTCCTGGCCTGGCGTTATGTCGTCGTCGCGGTGCTGGTCGGGCTGGCGCTGGCGGTGCGCCGGCCCCGGCTGACGGGGTTCGAGGTGCGGCGGCAGGCCCTGCTCGGGCTGCTGTGCCAGGCGCTCTACCTCGCGGGTGTGGTGACCGGGGTCGGGCTCGGCGTGCCCGCCGGGATCGCCGCGCTGGTCGCGGTCATGCAGCCGCTGGTCGTCGGCGCGCTGGCGGGGCCGGTGCTCGGGCAGGAGGTGCGGCCGCGGCAGTGGGCTGGGCTGGTGACCGGTCTCGCCGCGGTGGCCGTGGTGGTCGCCGGTGACCTGGACGGCGGCGGGCACGTCCTCGGTTACCTGCTGGTCGTCGGCGGGATGCTCGCGCTGTCGGCCGGCACGCTGCTGGAGCGGCGGTGGGCGCTCGCGACCGCGCCGTTCGACCAGCTCGCCATCCACTGCCTGACGTCGTGCGGGGTGTTCGTGGTGGCCGCGGCGGTCACCGGCAGGCTCGCGCCGCCGATGACGCCGGGGTTCTGGTGGGCGGTGGTGTGGGTGGTCGTCTTGTCGACGTTCGGCGGCTACGGCTGCTACCTGCTCGCGCTCCGCGCGCTCGGTGCGACCGGCGCCAGCACGTTGCTCTTCCTGACGCCACCCACCACGATGGTGTGGGCGCTGTTGATGTTCGGCGACCCGGTCACGTGGACCACGCTGGCCGGGTTGGCAGGCTGTGCGGCGGCCGTGTGGCTGGTACTCGCCCGACCCGGGAAGGTGAGATGGATCCGCTCGTCACGGCACGACAGCTCTACGAGGCGCGGAGGAGCCGGGTTCCCATCCCGCCATTCGGCGAAGGTCTGACCGCCGCTGACGGGTACGCGGTCCAGCAGGAGCTGGTGCGGCTGCTGCTGGCCGACGGCGACCGGGTCGTCGGGCACAAGGTCGGGCTCACGTCCAAGCCCATGCAGCGGCTGATCGGCATGGACTCGCCGGACTACGGCCCGGTGCTGGCGTCGACGGTGTACCCGTCGGGCGCCGAAGTGCCGCTGCGCCGGTACATCCAGCCCAAGATCGAGGCGGAGATCGGCTTCGTGCTCGGCGAACCGCTGCGCGGGCCCGGTGTGAGCCTGCTCGACGCGGCGCGTGCGGTCGCGGGGGTCGCCGCGGCCGTGGAGATCGTGGACTCCCGCATCGAGGACTGGCGGATCGGGCTCGCCGACACCATCGGCGACCTCGCGTCCAACGGCGCGGTCGCGACGTCGGGCCGCCTGGTCGCACTGTCCGATGTGGACGCTCGGATGGTCGGGATGGTGTTGTCCCGCAACGGTTCTGTCATCGACACCGGCGCTGGCGCGGCCGCGCTCGGCGATCCGCTGCTGGTGGTGGCGTGGCTCGCCAACACACTCGGCGAGGTCGGCGTCGGGCTCGAACCGGGGCACCTGATCATGACCGGCGCGCTGCACGCGGCCGTGCCGATGGCGGCTGGTGACGTGTTCCGGGCGGAGTTCGACGTGCTGGGCGCGGTGACGGTACGGGTGGTGGCATGACGGCGGCACGGTTTTCCCCTGGCGCACTGGTGGAAGGTCCCGCCGCGGCGTCGATCGCGTTCGTGCTCGGGTCCGATGTGGACGGTGGAACGGTGTGGGACGTCCTCGCGGCGACGCGGGCGCTGTGCCCGGTGATCGTGACGGGGGACCGGCACGTGCTCGGCAGTCCCGTGCCGGTCCCGCCCGTGGACCTGCGGTTGCTCGGGGTGGTGCTGGAACGCGGTGGTGAGGTGGTCGCGACCGCGGCCGGTGCGGCACAAGGGCATCCGGCGGCCGCGGTCGCCGCGCTCGGGCCGCTGCGGGCGGGTGAGATCGTGGTGACGGGGCCGCTCGCGTCGGTCGGCGAGGTGCGGTCCGGCGACGTGCTGGTCGCGAGTGTCGGCAGGCTGGGCAGTGTCGAGGCCGCTGTGGTTTAGAGGCGCTGTGGTTTAGAGGCGCCGTGGCTTAGAGGCGCCGTGGGTTGGAGGTTGCCGAGCTTCTCGGCCATGAGTGCGGTGTTCTGGTACTCGCGCCAGAGCGTCATGAGCCCGTCGCGCACCTCCATCACGGCGATGAACGGCGCGCTGGCCCGCTCGCCGGTCGGGAGGATCGTGCCTGCCAGCGTGTACTCCACGATGATCTTGTTCGGGTCGGTGGTCTCGTGCACGACCACGTCCCGCATCTCCTCGAACCGCACCGGCAGGGCCTCGCGGCTGCCCCTGGTCTTCTCGAGGAAGGTGTCGCGGCCGACGATGCGGGACGGTCCGCCCGCCGCGAAGGGCTGCTCGATCACCACGTCCGGCGCCCACGGTTCGTGCGTCACCGTGCCGAGGACGTACTCCCGGAACCGGTCGAACACGTCAAGTGCGGTGGTCATGCCTGGCCTCCTAAGATGAGCGTTGACTCCGTTCTACTATCATGAGTGGAGGCTCACTTTGTCAAGCAAGCCGTTGCGGGCGGACGCGCGCCGCAACCGGGCGAAGATCCTCGACGCCGCGGGCGAGGTGTTCGCGGAACGTGGCGTGGCGGCGTCGACCGAGGAGGTCGCCGCCAGGGCCGGGGTCGCGATCGGCACGGTGTTCCGGCACTTCCCGACCAAGCAGGACCTGCTCGGCGCGATCCTGAAGGACCTGCTCGCCGACCTCACCTCGGCAGGCGACACCGACCTGTTCGCGTTCTTCACTCGCGTGGTCACGGCCGCCGCGGAGAAGAAGGTGGTGGTGGAGCTGCTCGCACGGGAGGGCGTCGCGGTCGGCGTCGAGGGTCCGGTCGCGGCGCTCGGCGACACCGTCGACAGACTGCTGGCGGCGGCGCGGGAGGCGGGCGCGGTCCGCGCGGACGTGCGCCTCGACGAGGTGCTCGCGCTGCTGACGGCGACCGCCCAGGGCGCGTTGTGGGGTGGCTGGCCTGCCGACCTGCGGGAGCGGGTGCTGGCCCGGGTCTTCGCGGGGTTAGTCGCCTGACTCGAGCCGGTAGCCGGTGACGATCTCCGGGAAGACGCGGATGACCTCGACGTTCCCGATGTCGACGAGCGGGACGATCATCGACTCGAAGTGCTCGATCTCCTCGGTGTCGACGATCCGCCGGGCCACGCCGGTGACCGTGACGCTCCAGCCGAGCTCGTGCCCGGGGCCCGCGCCGTCGGCCTGGAACGCGACGACCGAGCCCGCGCAGTCGCCGCCGACGTGGCTGCGCACGACGACCATGCCGTTCTCGACCAGGTGCCGGACGGGCACGATCGCGGGCAGTGCGCGGACCGTGTAGACGATCCGGCCGAATGGTGCCTCGCTGAGTAGCCGCAACGACTCCGCGCGGCTCATCTCCGCAAGGCGGGGGTCACCCACGTGCACCTCCTGGCGCCCATCTCAGGGCGTGAGCATCGGCCTCGCGGGCTCGTGGCGCAAGAGCCCAAGCACCTGGACCGGGCAGGGACTTTGGGCTCTGGCGGTGTGGATCCGCTCGCGAGTGCCCGGTCGCGGCGCGCGGACGCGCACCGTCCCAGATGTACACACTGAGTGGTCGTCCGGTGGCCGAGATGGCGGTGGCGGGCCAGGCTTGGGCCCAATCGCCCAGGTGGCCTACCCCGCACGGAGGAGATGAGAAATACAGTGAGTAACAAACGGTCGAATCCGACCGATAGCCCGTTTGCCGATCCAACGGACCAGCCGGGGATGCCATGCCACCTGAGCAGGCGCGCTCATCCGCTCGTGGGTACCAGCCTGACCGGGTACAGCCGGACGGGCGGTCGCTGGACGGCTTGTTCGCGCTCCAGACGAGGCTGACCGAGACCGCGAAGTCGCGTGACCGGCTCCAGGGCCTGCTCGACGCGGTGGTCGCGGTCGGGGCCGGACTGGAGCTCGAGGGCACGCTGAACCGTATCGTGCGCACCGCTGTGGAGCTGGTCGACGCCCGATACGGTGCGCTCGGTGTGGTCGGCCCGGACCAGCAGGAGCTGTTGTCCGAGTTCGTCTACGTCGGCGCCGACGAGGAGCGCGGCCGCGGGGTCGTCATCGAGAACCCGCACCCCATCGAGGAACCGGTCGACGCGGTGCCTCGCCACGTGCTCGGCGAGCCGATCCGCGTGCGGGGAGAGGTGTTCGGCAACCTCTACCTGACCGAGAAACGCGGCGACGACGGCGAGTTCACCGAGGACGACGAGATCGTGCTCAAGGGCCTGGCCGCGGCGGCTGGCGTAGCGGTGGAGAACGCGCGGCTGTTCGAGGAGTCACTGCTGCGCGAACGCTTCATGGCGGCGTCGCGGGAGGTCAACTCACACCTGCTCGGCGGCGGTTCCAGCCAGGACGCGCTGGCGCTGATCGCGTCCCGCGCCTGCGAACTGTCCGCCGCGGACTGCGCGCTGTTGTTGTTGTCCGACGGTGCCCGCGTGGTGGTCCGCGCGGCGGCGGGCGAGGTCGGCCCGGATCTCGTCGGGACTGCCCTGCCGGTGAACGATGCGCTGGTCGCGAGCATGTTCGACATGCAGGGCCCGGAGATGATCGCCGACCTGTCCGGGATCATGCCCGCGACGTGGCGCCTGCCGTTGGGCCCGGCGGTCGCCGTGCCGCTGCGGGCGGGGAACGTGGTGACCGGGGTGCTGCTGGCGATGCGCGCGTCCGGCGGGGCCCGGTTCCCGCGCGAGCACGTGCCGCTGCTGGCGTCGTTCGCCGACCAGGCCGCCTTCGCGCTGGAGCTGGCGGAGAAGCACCGCGCGCAGCGACAGCTCGATGTGCTGGCCGACCGCGACCGGATCGCGGGCGACCTGCACGACCACGTGATCCAGCGCCTGTTCGCGACGGGGATGAGTCTGCAGGGGACCGTCCGCCGGATCACCGACCCGACCGTGCGGCGGCGGGTCAGCCGGGCGGTGGAGCAGCTGGACGAGACGGTCCGCGAGATCCGGACGTCCATCTTCGACCTGCACACCACGGGGACGGACGGTTCGGCCAGCCTCCGGCGGCGGTTGCTGGACATCGTCGAGGAGCTGTCGGCGGACTCGGAGCTGACCCCGTCGGTGCGCATTTCGGGGGCCGTCGACACGCTGGTGCCGGAGGCCCTGGCGGTGCACGCGACGGCGGTGCTCCGCGAGGCGGTGAGCAACGCCATCCGGCACTCGCACGCGGGGTCCATCGTGGTGACGGTGGAGGCGGGGGCGGATCTCATCATCGATGTCGTCGACGACGGGGTCGGGATGCCGCCGGGGATCGCGCGGAGCGGGTTGCTCGGGGTGGAGCGGCGCGCGGGGAAGTGCGGGGGGATGGCCGTGGTGGTGCCCGGGCCTGAGGGCGGGACGCGGTTGACGTGGCGCGCGCCGCTGGATGGGGCGTGAGGGTGGCCGCCGGCCCCCTCCAACCACGCTACCGGAAGGCACCGACATTTCCGTGTGGTCGGTGGCCGGTTGTCCACAGGTGGTTCCGTTGTCCACAGGTGCGCTCTGAGCTGGGCTTTGTTGTCGGTCCCCACACGTAGGCTGGAGATCGGGGGCCGGAGGCCAAGCCCCGCCCCGCGCGGCTTGACGCGGCAGGCGACGGCCACAGACGCTCTCTCGGCGGCTCGGCGGCTCGGCGGCTCGGCGGCTCGGCGGCTCGGCGGCTCGGCGGCTCGGCGGCTCGGCGGCTCGGCGGCTCGGCGGCTCGGCGGCTCGGCGG
>NZ_JACHJQ010000003.1:1055625-1136783 GCF_014203735.1 Actinophytocola algeriensis
GTGGGCTCCCGGTGCCTGCCCCGGCCTGGCCTCCCCGTGCGAGCGCGGGCCCGGCTCGAAGGGCTCGTGCTGCGCACTCGGCTTCGGCAGCGTGGGCAGTCGCGCGTGGCGAAGCCCACAGTCGCGGTCAGGCCGCCCCGTGGGGCGGCCTCCGGCCCCCGGTCACCATTGTCCCAGCCGGTACCGACATGCCGCGTCGCCCGGCGTCGAGTTGTCCACAGTTCACAGGTCGGGCTTGCGCGACTTCAGCTCAGCCGCCAGCACCGCCGCCTGCGTGCGCCGCTGCATGCCCAGCTTCGCCAGGATGTGGGACACGTAGTTCTTGACCGTCTTCTCCGCCAGGAACAGCCTCGCCGCGATCTGGCGGTTCGTCAGGCCCTCGCCGACCAGGTCGAACACCGCCCGCTCCTGGTCGGTCAACCCGGCGAGCGGCCCGTCCGTCTCGCCCTGGCGGATGCGCTTCATCAGCGCCTCCGTGGTCTTGGCGTCCAGAAGGGACTCGCCGGCGCCCACCTTGCGGACCGCGCTGATCAGGTCGTTGCCGACCACCTGCTTCAGCACGAAACCCGACGCGCCGGCCATGATCGCGTTCAGGAGGGCCTCATCGTCCGAGTAGGACGTCAGGATCAGGCAGTGGAGCTCCGGTAACTGTGAGCGAAGGTCCCGGCACAGCTCGACGCCGTTGCCGTCCGGCATGCGCACGTCGAGTACCGCCACGTCCACCTGGTGCGTCGGGATGCGGCGCAGGGCGTCGGACACCGTGGCGGCCTCGCCGACGATCTCCAGGTCCGGCTCGTCCTCGAAGAGGTCGGCAACGCCCCGGCGGACGATCTCGTGGTCGTCGACCAAGAAGATCCTGATGGTCACGACCGGTCCTCACAGGCTTCGAACGGCCGCTCGTGGTCGCCCTGTGTCCGATGGTTCGTTCCGCAAGCTCCACTCACCAGGCGCTATATATCAGATAAATCGCCATGATCGCAACATTACCGTGGACCTTCTCACAGTAAAAATCTTGATTCCGCAGGTGAGCAACAAGCATTGCATTCGTTCATCTGAAGCGGAGAAAATTCTCTGTTACGTTCCTTGAGTATGTCGGAACGAGTCATCGACAGTCCGTCCAAAAAGGACGGAGCGGCAATCTGGCGAATAGCACGTGATTCCGGAAAGCTCGATCTTAACTCGTCCTATGCGTATCTGTTGTGGTGTCACGACTTCGCGGACACCTCGGCGGTGGCACGGGTCGGCGACGACGTGGTGGGCTTCGTCATCGGCTACCTGCGTCCGCAGGCCCCGGACACCGTTGTGGTCTGGCAGGTCGCGGTCGACGCCGGTCAGCGGGGCAGAGGCACCGCGGCCGCCCTGCTCGACGCGCTCGTGCGCAGAACCGGCGCGCGTCGCATGGAGACCACGATCACAACCGACAACGACGCGTCGAACGCGTTGTTCCGTTCACTCGCGGACCGGTGGGGTGCCGAGATGAGCGTGACGGGCGAGTTCGCGGCGCACGAGTTCCCGGATGACCACGAAACCGAAGTCCTCTATCGGATCGGGCCGTTTCGGGACGCGCGCGCAGCCTGACTGTAACGAAAAGACACATAAACCGGGGAAGCAGGTTCAGAGCACAGTGAACGTATTCGAGACCGTCGAGTCCGAGGTGCGCAGCTACTGCCGCGGCTGGCCGGTCGTGTTCGACCGTGCCACCGGAGCGTGGCTGCACGACGAGGACGGCAACGCCTACCTCGACTTCTTCGCAGGCGCGGGGGCGCTGAACTACGGGCACAACAACCCGGTCCTCAAGAAGGCCGTCATCGACTACCTCCAGCGCGACGGCGTCGTCCACGCGCTGGACATGCAGACCGTCGCCAAGCGGGAGTTCCTCGAGACCTTCACCGACGTGATCATGAAGCCGAGAGAGCTCGACTACAAGATCATGTTCCCCGGCCCGGCCGGTGCGAACGCCGTCGAGGCCGCGCTCAAGCTGGCCCGCAAGGTGACCGGCCGCGAGTCGATCATCAACTTCACCAACGCCTTCCACGGCATGACGCTCGGTGCCCTCTCGGTCACCGGCAACTCCATGAAGCGCGGCGGCGCGGGCATCCCGCTGGTCCACGCCACCCCGATGCCGTACGACAACTACCTCGACGGCCAGGTCGAGGACTTCCTGTGGTTCGAGCGGCTGCTCGACGACCCGGGTTCGGGCCTCAACGAGCCCGCCGCGGTGATCGTCGAGACCGTGCAGGGCGAGGGCGGCATCAACGCGGCCCGCGACGAGTGGCTCCGCGGTCTCGCCGACCTGTGCAAGCGCCACAAGATACTGCTGATCGTCGACGACGTGCAGATGGGCTGCGGCCGCACCGGCCCGTTCTTCAGCTTCGAGTCGGCCGGCTTCGAGCCGGACATCGTGTGCCTGTCCAAGTCGATCGGCGCGTTCGGGCTGCCGCTCGCCATGACGCTCCTCAAGCCGGAGCTGGACGTGTGGGAGCCGGGCGAGCACAACGGCACGTTCCGCGGCATCAGCCCCGCGTTCATCGCCGCCTCCGAGGCGATCCGCACCTACTGGACCGACGACAAGCTCGAGAAGAGCACCCTCGCGAAGGGCGAGCAGATCGGCCGCGTCATGAACGAGCTGGCCGAGCAGCACCCCGGCACGCCGATGCGGGCCAAGGGCCGCGGCCTCGCGCGCGGCCTGGCGTTCGACTCCGGTGACATCGCGGGCAAGGTCTGCCGCGCCGCGTTCGAGCGCGGCCTGCTGATGGAGACCTCCGGCCCGGACGGCGAGGTCGCGAAGGCCATGCCGCCGCTCACGATCACCGACGACGAGCTGGCCAAGGGACTCGACCTGCTGTCCGACGCCGTGCACGCGGTGTGCTCGTAGGGGAGGAAGAACCATGATCGTCAGGAACGTCGGGGACCTGGACGACACAGACCGGGACATCAAGACGCCGAACTGGAGAAGCAAACGCGTCGTGCTCGCGAAGGAGGGCGTCGGCTTCTCCGTGCACGAGACCACGCTGTACGCGGGCACGGTCAACGACTTCTGGTACGCCAACCACATCGAGGCGGTGTTCGTCGTCGAGGGCGAGGGCGAGCTGCTGGACAAGGGCACCGGTGAGACCCACCAGCTGCGGCCCGGCAGCCTCTACCTGCTCAACGACCACGACCACCACCAGCTGCGCCCCAGGACGGACATGCGCACGGTCTGCGTGTTCAACCCGCCGGTGACCGGGCGCGAGGTGCACGACGAACACGGTGTCTACCCCCTGATCGTGGAGGAGAAGAGCGCATGACGCTCACCGCCACCGCGGTCGTCGACCGATATCCCACGAGGATCGACGGCGACCCGGAGCTCATCGACCGGACCGACCCCAGCGTGTGGGACTTCACCGGCGCCGGCCCGATCGACCGCGCCACCATGGCCGGGCACCACACGAAGGGGTTCTCGGTCCACCACGACCTGCTGAGCCCGGCAGAGGTGGCCGCGTGCCGCGACGAGCTGGCCAGGCTCGCCACCGACCCGGGGCTCGCGGAAGACGAGCGCGCGGTCCTCACCGACGACGGTGAGGTCCGGATGATCTACGAGGTGCACGCGGTCAGCGAGCTGGTCGCCGAGCTGGTCCGGGACCCGAGGGTGCTGGACCGGGCGCGCCAGATCCTCGGCTCCGACGTGTACATCCACCAGTCCCGCATCGACTACCTGCCGGGCTTCCGAGGCAAGGGCACCTACTGGCACTCGCCGTTCGAGACCTGGCACGCCGAGGACGGCATGCCTGCGCCGAGGGCGGTCAGCGTGTCGATCCCGTTGTCGGGGCAGCAGGAGCTGACCGGTGAGCTGATGGCGATGCCGGGCAGCCACCGCACGTTCGTCCCCACGACGCTCGGCTCCGGCGGGGTGCCGGACAAGGAGCACCTGCGCTCGCTCGGGGCCGCGTACGGCATCGAGCGGTTCACCGACGCGGCGGGCTCGGTGCTGGTGTTCGACGCGAACACCATGCAGGGCTCGGCCGACAACATCACCCCGTTCCCGCAGACCAACATCCACGTCGTGTTCTCCAGCGTGGAGAACCTGCTGTTCGCGCCGTTCGCCGGTGGGCAGCCGAGACCGCCGTACCTGGCGAACCGTGACTGTGAGGCACTGCGCCGCTAGTCCACCCGGGTGACGAGCGCGACGGGGAGGTCGTGCTCGTCACCCCGGGCGTCGTACCTTGTGCAGTACTCCCGGCTTCCTGCGCCGGGGGACAACTGGGGGTGGTCCGATGGCAGCGGAGCATCCGTCCGCCGCACGGTTCTGCCTGCTCGGACCCGTGCAGCTGGTGGTCGGGGAGAGGGCCGTGCCGCTGGGCGGCGCCGGTATGCGTGGCGTGCTCGCCATGCTGCTGCTCGAACCCAACCAGGTGGTGGCGCTGGACCGGATGGTGGACGTCCTGTGGGCCCACGAACCGCCGCCGAGCGCGCGGACGATGGTCCAGGGCTACGTGTCGCGCCTGCGGCAGCGGATCGCGGAAGTCGACGCGGGCGCCCTGATCGTCACCACGCCGCCGGGCTACCGGATGGTCGTCGACGAGTCCATGATCGATGTGACCGTCGCGCGGTCGCTGCTCGCCAAGGCCCGCGAGCAACCCGCCGCGCGCCGCGCCGAGCTGCTGCGCGCGGCGAACGCGCTGTGGCGCGGGCCCGCGCTCGCCGACCTCGGCGGCAGGCTCACCGCGCCGGAGCTCACCGAGCTGCGCCTCGCGATCCTCGAGGCGCTGTACGACGCGCAGCTGGAGCTGGGCCGCCACCGCGAGGTGATCGGCGAGCTGACGCAGCTGATCGATGCGCAGCCGTTCCGCGAGCGGCTGGTTGCCCAGTTGATGCTGGCCCTGTACCGGGCGAACCGCCGCGCCACCGCGCTCGACGTGTACCAGCGCTTCGCGCACAGAGCAGCCCAGGAGCTGGGCATGGACCCCGGCCCGCAGCTGCGTGAGCTGCACGCACGGGTGCTGCGCGACGACTCCGGCCTGCTCGAACCCTCGCCCGACCCGGTGATCACACCGAAGGTCGGCGTGCTGGTGCCAGCGCAGCTGCCGAGGGCGCCGTCCGGTTTCGCCGGTCGCGAGGACGAGCTGGACTGGCTGTCCGGGCTCCTGCCGCCGGGTGAGACCGCGGCGATCGGCGTGCTGGCCGGGCCGGCTGGCGTCGGCAAGACCGCGCTCGCCGTGCTGTGGGCGCACCGCGTCGCGCAGGCGTTCCCGGACGGGCAGCTGTTCGCGAGCATGCGCGGCTTCGACCCGCAGCACGCGCCGGTGCGGGCCGCGGACGTGCTCACCCAGTTCCTGCTCGCGCTCGGCGTCGGGGTGGACGACGTGCCGTTCGAACTGGACGACCGGGCCGCGCTGTACCGGTCGATCCTCGCGGACCGGCGCGTGCTGGTGGTGCTCGACGACGCCCGCGACGCCGAGCAGATCCACCCGCTGCTGCCTGCCGCGTCGTCGTCGTTCGTGCTGGTGACGAGCCGGATCCGGCTCGACGGGCTGGTCGCGCGGACCGGCGCGAAGCTGCTGTCGCTCGGCACGCTCGGGGTCGACGCTGCCGAGCGGCTGATCGAGCACATGGCGGGCACGCCCGCGCACAGCAAGGACCGCGAGCAGCGCCGCAAGCTCGCGCGGCTGTGCGGGCACCTGCCGCTCGCGCTGCGCATCGCGGCCGCCCGGCTCGCCGGTAATCCACAGTGGACAGTCGCGGACCTGGTGGCCGAGCTGGCCGACGAGCGGTCCCGGCTCGGCGCGCTCGACCTGGCGGACGCGGACACGAGCGTGCGTGCCGCACTCGACGTCACCTACCGCAGTCTGCGGCCGGAGCTGGCCGAGACCGTCCGCCACCTCGGGCTGTTCCCCGGCACGCGGATCGGCCCGCACCCGGTCGCCGCGCTGACCGGTGGCGACGTCGACGAGTGCAGGCGCAGGCTCCGCGCGCTCGCCGCCTCGTTCGTCGTCACCGAGACCAGCCGGGACGTTTTCCTCATGCACGACCTGGTGCGTTTGCACGCGTTCGCACTGGCGGAAGCCGAGATGTCCGATGTGGACAGAACGCTCGGACAGCGGCGGCTGCTGCGGTACTACCTGGCCGGCGCGCGGACCGCCCGCGCACTGCTGCGGACCGACGGCGTGGTGCGCACGGAAACCGCGGGCCCGCCGATGGCCACGGCTGAGGACGCCGTCGACTGGATCGACCAGGAGTGGGCGAACCTGCTCGCGGTGGTCGAGACCGGTGCCGACTCCGATAACGAAACGGACGAGGAGGTCGTCGCGCTCGCGCGGCTCGCGGCGGAGTTTTCCGAGGGTACGCGGGCTCTCGGGCCCGCGGCGCTGAGCCGGTTGGTCCGTCTGGTCGTCTAGGTTCCACCCGCGTTTAGCGAACAGTTAGTCAATTCGGGTGATCAAGTGGCAGGCTGCCCGCCGAGTGCTCGACGTCCCGGAGCCTGACATGAGCACTCGGGCGGCACTACCAACGTGGGGGTGTGCTCGCCCAAGCGATCCGGCCGGCGCTGTTGGGGGACAGTGCCGGCCGGACTGTTCCGCCTTCCCGGTATTTAAAAGTGTTGGTCCCGACCCGGCTTCTCCTGCGGGGCCGCACGTGGTTGGTGGCTGGGTGCCGTCACGTTCCCCTGAGGTAACTGCTGATCAGCCCCAGACTTTCGCGCAAGGATCAAGGGCGCGCCCTAGACGCGGGCGCCGCCCTTGCCGCGAGCGGGCAGGGCGAGCGGCGACAGTTCCGGGCGCTTGGGCACGAGCCCGTCTCCCATGGACTCACCGCGCAGGTGCCTGCGCACCCACGGCAGCAGGTGCGTGCGGGTCCACGCGAGGTCGGCCTGGCGGGACCGCAGCCACGGCGTCGGTTCGACCGGCGGCCACGGCTCCCGCCACTCCTCGGTCACCGGCACGTCGAGCACCTCGGCGGTACGCAGCGCGATGCGGCGGTGGCCCTCCGGGGAGAAGTGCAGCCGGTCGTCGCTCCAGGCGCGGACGTCCACGAGGGGCTTCATGGCCCACAGGTCGACGAGCATGGCGCCGTGCCGGTCGGCGATGCCCCGCAGGTTCGCGTTGTAGATCGCGACCTTGGGCCGCACCCGCCGCACCACCGGCTGGTCGCGCGGGTCGGGACCGGTGAACATGACGACCTCGCAGCCGGCGGCACGCAAGGCCTTCACGGCCTGCTCGTACTCCTCCGCCAGCGCGTCGACGTCGCAGCCGGGCACGATCAGGTCGTTGCCGCCTCCGCAGATCGTCACCAGGTCGGGCTTCACCTCGACCGCGATCGGCACCTGCTCCTCGATGATCTCCCTCAGCATCTTCCCCCGAAGTGCCAGGTTCGCGTAGCGGAAACCCGGGTTGCGCTCGGCGAGCGTCGCGGCCAGGCGGTCGGCCCACCCCACGTAGCTGCCGTCCGGTGCCTCGTCACTCAAACCTTCGGTAAAGCTGTCCCCAACGGCAACCCAGCTGTTCCATGTCCGCACGGCGACCACCCCTCCCTAGTGCGCGCCCCCGTTTATATCTCCTAATCCGCCAGGATGCCGCCTAATTCCCGACTTCCGCCACCGTCGGTTTGCCGTGTTCGCCACCGGCTGCACAGCGTGATCAGGGGGTTGCCAGTTCGATGCCGCCGCGTACCAGCGCGAGCGCCTCGACCGCGGCCGCCGGGGCGAGCGCTTTGTCCGGGTCGGACAGCATCACGGTGGCGACGACCGTGCGGCCGTCGTCGGTGCGTGCCAGGTGATTCAACACCAGAAGACCCGGTTCGGACCCGCCTTTGAACCAGATCTCCGGGTACTCCGTTCGGTCCAGCCCGATACCGGCGTCCTCAATCGACATCGCCTCGTCGATGCGCGGGCTGTGTGCCGCGTCGAGGCTCGCCAGCACGCGGCACATGTCGTTCGCGGAGCCGAACCACTCGATCGAATCGAGGTTCCTCGGTTCGGTCCACGGCTGGATGGCGGTGCGGGGCACGGCCGCGAGCGCAGGCCGCAGCGCGGGACGCAACGGGCGGGGGAGCGACAGGTAGGTGTTCGCGAGCTTCGGGTACCGGAAACCCTTGAGGACGAACAGTTCCCGCGTGGTGAGGAGCGCGTCGTTGCGCGGGTCGCGGTTGCCGGTCGCCGCCATCTGCCTGCGCACCGCGTCGCGGCCGACGTGGTGGACCAGGTGGTCGGTGGCCGTGTTGTCGCTAATCGAGATCATCAGGTCGGCGTGCTGCCGCAGCGTGACGTCCGTGCCCGCGGGACGGTCCTGCAGCACGCCGGTCGGGAGGCTCTTCCACTCCTCGCGGATCGGCAGGTTCGTGCTCCAGTCGGTCGTCGTGCGTTCCAGCGCGCCGAGGACGTAGAGCTTGAAGGCGGAGCCGAGCGGGTTCCTCCGGTCGGCGTCGACCTCGTGCACCGGCGTGCATCCGTTGTCCACCAACGAGGACGCGTACGACACCCGCGGCGCGAGGGCCCTGAGCCGACTGTCCAGTTCGGACCAGTCGGCCGGCGAGGGCGCGTACGGGCGCAACCAGAGCCCGTCGATGAGGCCGGTGGCGTCGGTGTGCACCTCGACGAGGAGCCGCTCGTCCACCACCGCGGTCACGGCGTTCGCCGTGCTCTCCACCGTGCGGGACCCGGTCATCGGCGCGACGCCGGCGAGGGTCTCGTTGAACCCGGGCGCCCCGCCGATGGCGTCGAGCATCGGTGCGGCGATGTGCTGGCGCAGCTCGGCCTCCGCCGCGGGCAGCCGCTGTGAGATCGCCAACAACCAGGCCAGTTCGCGCTCCGCCGGCCTCGTGTCCGCGGCCGCATTGGCCGTCGGCGTGACGAGTGCGAGCAGCACGAAAACAATCAGGAGCCTGCGCACGTGTTCCTCCCGGTCGGGTCGGTCAGGCCGGGAGGAGGAACAGACCGCCGACCGAGCCGTCGTCGCCGAACGACACGCGACCGGTCAGCTCGCCGGCCTCGCAGTACAGCGGCACGTTGACCACCGTGTACTCGCCGAGCCGCAACGCGATCGGCGCGCCCATCCGCTCGTACGCGCCGATCATGCCGACGACCTGCGTCCACACCTCGACGATCTGGTCGGTGGTCAGCTCGGCCGCCATCCGCGCGTCGAAGTCGCGCCGGACGTCGGCCCACCGGCCGGCCACCAGGTCGGCGAGCAGGGCGACCGCCCGCTCGGCCGCGCCCGGCAGCAGGTCGGTGTGCCGGTCCATGTCCTCTCCCGTCCGCGGGTCGACCGGGCGGCCGAAACGCTGGAAGGCCGCCTGGCGGGACGTGCCGAGCACGTCACCGATCTCCTGCCAGGTGTGGCCCCGCGCCCGTGCCCCGTCGACGGCGCGCCGCAACGCCTCGTCGGCGTCGCGTGCCTTTTCCCGGGCCTCGGCGACTGCCGTGAGCCCGTCGTCAACGTAACCTTGACGCGCGGTGGACGTCAAGGTCGGTTTGACGCGGTGTCGTCGGGCGGCGCTGCGGCAGGTGGCGTCGCAGTACCGCTTGCGGCGACCTCTCCCTTGTTGTTTCGGGAGTTCTCGCCCGCAGTTGAGGCAGGTGTGGTTCTCGTCGACGTTGGCCATCTTTGTTTCCGTGCCGCGTTGTGATGCCACGTAATTCTAAAACGTGCTGTCAAGTGAGGTTAGGCTGCCTTGGCGATCGGCGATGAGGCAGGCTTGACGTGTGACCGACCAGCCGACCGACACCCGCGAGCTGCCGCTGCGCGAGCTGCTGGGCGGGCGCCGGGGAGCGCTGGACGCGAGCATCCCGCCCGCGGTGTTCGTCGTCGCCTGGCTGGTGAGCGGCCGGTCCATCGGCTGGGGCGCAGCGGCGGCGATCACGGCGGGCGTCGGGGTCGGCATCTGGCGCCTGGCGCGCGGCAGGCGGGTGACGGCGTCGGTGGCGAGCGTGGCGGCGGTGTCGCTGGCGGCGTTCGTGGCGCTGCAGACCGGGCGCGCGGAGGACTTCTTCCTGATCCAGCTGCTGTCGAACGTGGCGAGCGCGCTGGCGTGGGCCCTGAGCATTCTGATCCGCTGGCCGCTGCTGGGCGTGGTGGTCGGCCTCGTGCTCGGGCAGAAGACACGGTGGCGGCGCGACCCTGACCTGGTGCGCGCGTACGGCAACGCGAGCTGGGTGTGGGTGCTCGGCCAGTACACGGTGCGCGTGGTGGTGTTCGGCGTGCTGTGGTGGTCGGGCTGGGTGGTGGCACTGGGCGTGGCGCGGGTGGTGCTGAGCTGGCCACTGGTGGCGGCGACGCTGGCGGTGAGTGCCGTGGTGCTGCGCAGGTCACTGCCGGAAGGACACCCTGGGCTGCGCCATCCGCGCATGGCGGGCCGGCCTCCGGCCCCCGATCACCAGCCTACGGCCGACCCCCGACAAACCGGGGCGTCGTAGCCCGGGGCTGTGGACAAGTGGCCGGCCTGTGGACAACCGCCTCGCGAGTGCCCGGAACTGTCGGTGCCGTGCCGTAGCGTGGTTCGAGGGGGCCGGCGGCCACGCCGCTCACACGATCGGGCGAGGCGCCTCCGGTCCCCACGCTTCCAGGGCGGCCAGCCACGCGGCGCCCACCGCACCGTCAGGCGCGAACAACACCTCGCCCGTCAGCCGTTCCCGCAACGCCGCCCCCACCGGGCTCGCCGGCCCGATCACGCTCCCCGCCAGCACCACCGGCGTCGTCTCGCCGGACCGTCGCGCCAGGTGCGCCTGCTCGGCGAGCAACCCGGCCGCCTCCGCCACGATGGCCGCCGCCACCGGGTCGGTCGGCGCTGACGAGCTCACCAGCGACGCGAACCGCGCCAGCCGGATCGGGGCCTCCGAGTTCGCCGCCGTGATCAGCTTGCTCAGCGCGAGCCGGCGCCCCGGCGCGTCGTCGGCGAAACTTCCGATCGCCTCGGTCAGCACCGCCGTCGCCAGCGGGCCGATCGCCTCGGTGCTCTGCAGCACGGACAGTGTGGACCGCACCGCCGCGCGGCCGATCCAGTACGCCGAACCCTCGTCACCGAGCAGCCAGCCCCAGCCGCCGCGCCAGGATTCCTTGCGGCGCGCCACGATCCGGGCCGCCACCGAGCCGGTCCCGCCGATGACCACGGTCCCGTCCAGCGACGACGTGGCCGACGCGAACGCCACCTCCGCGTCCGACACCACGTCGATCCGGCACCCGACGCCCACCTGCCGCAGCGCGGTCTCGAACACCGCCACCACCGTCTTGTCGGTGAACTTGCTCTCACCCGCCAGCCCCAGCATGCAGCCCACGACGACCGCGCCGTCCGGCACCGCGGCGGCCACCGCCTCGGCGACCCGCTTCGCCGCGTGGGCGGGCGGGTGCGAGTTCGGGTTGCCGCCACCGGACGAGCCACGCCCGGCGAGCCGCCCGTCGGCGTGCACCGCGAGCGCCCGGCTCGACGTGCCACCGATGTCAACACCGACCGCCACGTCCGTCACAGCGCCACCCGCCCCGGTCCCGGTTCCATGGTCACCCTGTCCGCCGACATCTCGCCGCCGCACTTCGCGCAGCTCACCGCCGCGGTGCTCGCCGTGTCGCAGTCGTGGTGGCGCAGCAGCGTCGGCGGGCCCACCGGGTCGGCCAGCCACTGGTCGCCCCAGCGGATCATCGCCGCCAGCACGGGGAAGAAGTCCGCGCCCATCTCGGTCAGCGGGTACTCGTACCTGGCGGGCCGCTCCTGGTAGCGGACGCGGTCGAGCAGCCCGGCGCCGGTGAGCCGGTCCAGCCGCTCGGTCAGCGTGTTCCGCGCGATGCCCAGTTCGGCCTGGAACCGGTCGAACCTCCGCACGCCGTTGAACGCCTCACGCAACACCAGCAGTGTCCACTGATCCCCCAGCAGGTCCATGGTTCTTGCGATGGAACACGGCCAGCGGGCGAACGACGTCCTTCGCACGGGAGAAGTCTAGGGGTCCGACGGGCGAGGACTACAGAGTGCGAGTGACCTTGTTCAGCCCGCGAGGGTTGTCGGGGTCCCCGCCGCGCGCCAGCGCCAGGGCCAGCGCCAGGCGCTGCAAGGGCAGGATCTCCAGGATCGGGGCGACCTCCTCGGCCGTCTCCGGGACCTGGATGCGCAGGTCAGCGGACACGTCCGCGGCTGCCGAGCCCACCGCGAGGACCGAAGCGCCGCGCCCGTGCACCGTCGACACCACGTCCCGCATGGCCGCGCCGCCGTGGCCCGTGCTGGTCACGGCCACCACGCCGGTGCGGTCGTCGATGGCGGCGACCGGGCCGTGCAGCAGGTCCGCGCCGCTGTAGGAACGGGCGCCGAGGTAGCTGGTCTCCGCCAGCTTCAGCGCTGCCTCCGCCGCCGTGGCCGAGGAGTAACCGCGACCGGTCGTGACCACCCGGTCGATGTCGCGGAACCGCGCCACCGCGTCCTCGATCGGGGCCGCGAGGGCGGTCGCGGACAGCTCTCCGATGCCCGCGACCGCCTCCCCCGAGCCCCCTCGGACCGCGTCCACGAGCAGGTAGAGCGACAGCAGGGTCGCCGTGTACGTCTTCGTGGCCGCGACGGCGAGTTCCTCGCCCGCCTTGATGTCGACCGAGAGTTCCGCCGCGTCCGACAGCGGCGACGACGGGGTGTTCGTCACGGCGACCGTGAGGGCGCCCTGGGCGCGGGCCGCTTCGGTCGCCGCCACCAGATCGGGTGAACCGCCGCTCTGGCTCACCGACAGGTACAGGACGTCGGTGAAGTCCGGGCGCGCGCCGTACAGCGTGGTGGTCGACGGCGACACCAGGCCGGCGGGCAGCTGGAGCAGCACCTCGATCAGGTACTTCGCGTACAGCGCGGCGTGGTCGCTCGACCCGCGCGCGGCCAGCAGCGCGAACCGCGGCCTTCTCCCGGCGATCAACCGAGCCACCGCCGCCACGTCCGAACGCCGCGCCACCAGCGAGTCGAACACCGCCGGTTGCTCGGCGACCTCCTCGGCCATCCGGGCACCTGCTGCCGCCATCGCCCCTCCAGACTGTCAACAGAGCCATTAAGGTCTAGACCAATGATGGTAGCGCTGTAGGGTGTGCGTTCGCCACGGGTGTCACGGTATTCCTGACGGTGTTCGTGAAAAAGCGCGGTGCGGCGTGATCGCGTCGGCGGCCTGGGGAAGGCATGCTGTAGCAGGGAAGTCGTTGGAGGAGGAGCCATGCTCGAAACGTCGGCCGCGCAGGAGCCCGACGCCGGTACCCGCGCGATGCGCGAACCGAAGTACTGGGGTCTGAAAAGGCACCTGCTCGACCTGCTCGCCTCCCTGCCGCCGGGATCGCCGATCCCCACCGAGCGTTCGCTCGCCGCCGAGTTCGATGTGTCGCGCACCACTGTGCGCCAGGCTCTTGCTGACCTGACAGTGGAAGGGCGACTACTGCGCGTGCAGGGCAAGGGCACGTTCGCGGCGGAACCCAAGGTGGCACAGCGGTTGCAGCTGTCTTCGTACACAGAGGACATGCGGGCACAGGGCCGTGAGCCGTCGTCGCAGCTGATAGACATCTCGGAGATCCCCGCGGAAAACGAGCTGACCACATTGCTCGGCGTCCGCTCCGGCGCGAAGGTCCTGCGCATGCAGCGCCTGCGCCTCGCCGACGGTGAGCCGATGGCGCTCGAGACCACGCACCTGCCGCTCGGCAGGTTCCGCGGCCTGCGCAAGTACCTGACCCCGGGCGGCTCGCTCTACCAGGTGCTGCGCGACCGGTTCGACGTCGAGATGGGCCACGCGGAGGAGACGATAGAGACCGCGCTCGCAGGCCCGCACGAGGCGGAGCTGCTCGGCGCCGACGTCGGCATGCCGATGCTGCTGCTGTCCCGCCACTCGTTCGACACCGCGGAGCGGCCCGTGGAGTGGGTGCGCTCGGTCTACCGAGGCGACCGGTACAAGTTCGTCGCCGAGCTGAACCGGCCCTCATGACGCTTGGTGAGGTCCGCTGGGGGAGTCCGGGCGCCAGAGGGATCCTCGCCGCGACGATCCTCGGCTCGGGCATGGCGTTCCTCGACGGCACGGTCGTCAACATCGCGCTGCCCCACATCGGCACCGAGTTCGGCGCGGGTGTCGCGGGCCTGCAGTGGATCATCAACGGTTACCTGCTGACGCTCGCCGCGCTGATCCTGGTGGCCGGCTCGCTGGGTGACCGGTACGGCCGCCGCCGCGTCTACCTCGTCGGCGTCGCGTGGTTCGCCGTGTCGTCGCTGCTCTGCGGGGTGGCGTTCAACACGGAGATGCTGGTCGCCGCGCGGATCCTGCAGGGCATCGGCGGCGCGCTGCTCACGCCGGGCGCGCTCGCGATCATCCAGTCGGCGTTCCACCGGGAGGACCGGGCGCGGGCGATCGGCGCGTGGTCCGGGCTCGGTGGCATCGCGGGCGCGGTCGGTCCGCTGGTCGGCGGGCTGCTCGTGCAGGCGTGGTCGTGGCGGCTCGCGTTCCTGATCAACCTGCCGCTCGGGCTGGCCGTGATCTGGCTGACCAGGAAGTACGTGCCCGAGTCCGGGGACACCTCGATGACCGGGCACCCCGACGTGTGGGGCTCCGTGCTCGGCGCGCTCGGCCTCGCCGGGGTCACGACGGCGCTGGTGGAGGGGCCGGGGCGGGGGCTGGCCGACCCGCTCGTGGCCGTCGGCGCGGTGGTCGGCGTGGCCGGGCTGGTGGCGTTCGTGGTGCTGCAGATGCGGCAGCGGAACCCGCTCGTGCCGCCGGACATCTTCGCGAACCGGACGTTCGTCGTCGCGAACCTGCTGACGTTCGTGGTGTACGCGGCGCTCGGCGGCGTGATGATGCTGTTCGTCCTGCAGCTGCAGGTCTCACTCGGCTACTCGCCGACCTTCGCCGGCCTAGCCAGCGTGCCCATCTCGGTGATCATGCTCGTGCTGTCGGCGCGGTCCGGGAAGCTCGCGCAGCGGTACGGGCCACGGCCGTTCCTGGTGGCCGGGCCGATCGTGATCGCGCTGGCCATGGTCATGTACACCCGGGTCACGCCGGGCGCGTCGTACCTGCTCACGGTGCTGCCCGCGGTGGTCGTGTTCGGGCTCGGGCTGACCGCGGTGGTCGCGCCGGTGACCGCCACCGTGCTGGCCTCGGCCGAGGACCGGCACGCCGGGGTGGCGTCGGGGGTGAACAACGCGATCGCGCGGACCGGCGGCCTGCTGGCGGTGGCGATCCTGCCCGCCGCCGCGGGGCTGACCGGCGAGTCGTACGCCGACCCGGACGCGATGACGGCGGGCTGGCAGATGGCGATGTGGCTGTGCGCCGGGCTGTGCGCGGTCGGCGGCGTGCTGGCGCTGTGGGTGCGCAACGACGTGCTCGCCCCGGCTCCGGAGCCCGTAGCCGAGCTGCCGGAGCCGGGGGAGTGCTTCAGCTGCGGGGTGACGAGCCCGCCGACGCACATGCGGACCCACTGACCCGGCCCGCGCAATGCCCTGAAAGCGTCTTTCAGGGCATGAGGATCTCCGCGAGCAGAGCCGGGTCGATGTTGCCGCCGGACAGGACCGCCACGGTCTTGCCCTTGGGCAGGTCCGCGTGCAGGTAGGCGGCGGTGGTCACCGCGCCGCTCGGCTCGGCGATCACCTGTGACCTGGTGGCCAGCAGGCCGATCGCGTCCCTGATCTGGTCCTCGGTCACGGTGACCACGTCGTCGACGAACTTGCGGACGTGCGCGAACGTCAGCTCCGACGGCGTGGAGCGCAGCCCGTCGGCGATGGTCCGCGCGCGGTCTTCGGTCGACCAGTCCGGACGCTGACCGGTGCGGAAGCCCTCCGCGGTGTCGCCGGCCAGCTCCGGTTCGACGCCGATGACCTTCGCGTGCGGTGCCTTCGCCTTGATCGCGGCGGCCACGCCGGAGATCAGGCCCGCGCCGCTCACCGGCACGAGCACCACCTCGACGTCCGGCAGGTCGGCGGCGATCTCCAGCCCGATGGTGCCCTGGCCCGCGATGACGTCCGGGTGGTCGAACGGCGGGATCAGCGTGCCGCCGCCTTTCGCTACGACCTCCTCGGCCGCCGACTCGCGGTCCTCGGGCGGTACGATCAGCACTTCCGCGCCGTGGCGGCGGGTCGCGTCGACCTTGACCCCCGGCGTGTTCGTGGTCACCACGATCGTCGCCGGGATGCCGTAGGTCCTGGCGACGTACGCCACGGCCTGCGCGTGGTTCCCGCTCGAATAAGCGACCACACCGCGGGTACGCACCTCGTCGGGCAGCCGCCCGATGGCGTTGGCCGCGCCGCGGATCTTGAACGCGCCGATGGGTTGCAGCTGCTCCGGTTTGAGCCACAGGGGACGGTCGGCGCCGACGTCGTAGGAGGCCCAAAGGCAAGGCAGCAAAGGAGTTCGCACGATCCGGTCGCCGATGCGCGCGGCGGCCGCCTCGATGTCATCGATGGTGATCAGTTGCACCACACAAGTATGCACTGTCCACAATGGACTGTGGTGGTGCTCACCATCGGCCAACCGGGGGAGTGGCGCGACCGTCCCAGTCGTTGGCGAAATGGAGTACTCATAAACAGACGAAGGATCATGAGCGACAAGGAAGAGAAGGACAGAGTACGGATCAGCCAGGTGCTGGCCGGTGCGCTCGCGGCGGTGACCGCGGCGCTGATCGGCTCCACCATGGGGGTCGCGGGCACGATCGTGGGGGCCGGGGTCGCGAGCATCGTCTCGACGCTGGGCGGCGCCCTGTACCTGCGGTCGATCGAGCGGACCACGGACAGCGTGCGGACGGTCCGCGCCAAGGTCGTCGGCAAGTCGGGTGGCGCGACCGTGCTGGTCGCCGACCAGGACCCCGGCGAGGAGCCGCCCGCGACGGGTGAGGAGGTCGAGGCAGCGACAAGGGACGCCGGGGCAGGGGGCGACGAGGCAGGGGGCGAGGCAGGGGGCGAGGCAGGGGGCGACGAGCAGGCAGACCGGCCGCCCGTGGCACGCCGCAAGCTGCGGTGGCCGATGGTGGTCGTCGGCAGCCTGGCGGCGTTCGCACTGGGCATGCTGGCCGTGACCGGCCTCGAGTGGCTGCGTGGCGAGTCCCTGTCCGGCGGTACCGGGACGACGTTCGGCAGCATCGTCGAACCGCACCGCGACAGCGAGGACCAGCGGGAGCGGCAGGCGCCCGACCCGACGACGTCCACGACCACGCCGACCGCGCCCGCGAGCGACTCGACCCCGCCGACGTCCACGACCACAGGTCCGACCAGTACGACCACGACGCCGCCGAGTGGTTCGAGCACTCCAGAGACCACGCTGACCACCACCACGCCACCGCCGGTCACGACAACGACCGAGGTGGAGCCGCCGGGCGGCAGCATTATCCCGACAAACTGACCCTGTGTAGCAAATCGGTCGCTCACAATGGCAACTGTTGTCCCCGAACGGCCGATCGCCGGACCCTGCGTAAGCAAATAGTTTCAGGAAGGCCATCCATTCCCGGATGGTGAGACCCCTCTGTTGAACGCCCCGGGAGCACGCTTCAACCCCCTGCTCGCTCCCGGGTTCCCCTGCAAGAAAACGAGGGAGCAACCCTGATGAAACGCACGACCCTTGTGCGCATGGGCAGCACCGCACTACTCACACTGGGCCTGGCGCTGACCTTCGCCACGCCCGCCAACAGTGTGCCGGTCACATCGGACATGAGTGAGATCCAGGCGGCGCTGCAACGGGACCTCGGCCTGACCCCGCAACAGGCCGAAGTCCGGTCCCAGCAGGAAAACGTGGCCTGGTCGAAGGACAAGACCCTGCGAATCGCCCTGGGCAGCGACTACGCGGGCAGCCGGTTCGACGCCAAGTCGGGCAAGCTGGTGGTGGACGTCGCCGACGCGAGCCGTGTCGCCGAGGTCAAGGCCTCCGGTGCGCTGGCCCGCGTGGTCGAGCACAGCGAGGCGGAACTGAACGCCGTCGCGACGAAGCTGGCACAGGGCAGTGCCGCCGTGCCGAAGTCGGTCACCGGCTGGCGAGTCGACGGGGCGTCCAACGCCGTCGTCGTCTCCGTCTACGGCAACGA
This sequence comes from Actinophytocola algeriensis, assembly GCF_014203735.1. GTDB lineage: Bacteria > Actinomycetota > Actinomycetes > Mycobacteriales > Pseudonocardiaceae > Actinophytocola > Actinophytocola algeriensis. The sequence continues at coordinate 1,073,586 of NZ_JACHJQ010000003.1, forward strand.
CGCCGCGGCCACGAGCTGGGCGAAGGGCCTCGGCGCGGACGTCAGCTTCGAGCACGTCACCGAACGGCCGCAGACGTTCTGGAACCTGATCGGCGGCCAGGCGATCCGGACCAGCAGCGGCTCGCGCTGCTCGCTGGGCTTCAACGCCCGCAGCAGCAGTGCCCGGTACGTCATCACCGCCGGTCACTGCACCAACCTCGGTGGCACGTGGTCCGGCTCCGGCGGCACCATCGGCGGTGTGTCCGGTTCGTCGTTCCCCACCAACGACTACGGCCGCATCACCGTGAGCTCCAGCGCCGCGGTGCAGACGGGCCTGGTCGACCGCTACAGCTCGGGCAGTGACGTGCGCGTCACCGGTTCGAGCGCCGTGGGCACCGGCGCGGCGGTGTGCCGTTCCGGCTCCACCACCGGCTGGCACTGCGGCTCCGTCTCGTCCACCAACGCGACGGTGTGCTACCAGCAGGGCTGCGTCTACCAGACGTTCCGCACCAACGTGTGTGCGGAGCCGGGCGACTCCGGCGGTTCGCTGGTGAGCAGCCCGTCCGGCTCGACAGTCCAGGCCCAGGGCCTGACCTCGGGTGGTTCCGGCAACTGCCGTACCGGCGGAACGACGTACTACCAGAAGATCAACGAAGCACTCAGCGCGTACGGCCTGTCGCTCGTCACAGGCTGACCGTGCACGCCAGCGGACGGGCCGAACCCTGCCGGCCCGTCCGCTGGTTCTCTCCGGTTGTCCTCGTGCACGACCGGCCAATGCCCCGAAACACGCTTTCGGGGCATTGAGCGTCCTGAAAGCGACTTGCAGGGCATCAGCCGCGTCAACCAGACGTCGCCGCCCGCAGGGCCGCCGCCAACCGGGACGCCGCCGCTCGCGGGTCCGCCGCCTCCGTGATCGCGCGGACCACCACCACCCGCGTCGCACCGGCGGCCAGCACCTCCGGCAGCCGTGCCTCGTCGATACCGCCGATCGCGAACCACGGCCTGCCCGTCCCCGTCGCGGCCGTCGTGCGCACCAGGTCCAGGCCCGGCGCGGGTCGTCCGGGCTTCGTCGGGGTCGGCCAGCACGGGCCCGTGCAGAAGTAGTCCACGCCCGCCTCGTCGGCGGCCGCCTTCGCCTGGGCCTCGTCGTGCGTGGAGCGGCCGATCACCACGTCCTCGCCGATGATCCTGCGGGCCAACGGGACCGGCAGGTCGTCCTGCCCGAGGTGCAGCACGTCCGCGCCCGCCCCGAGCGCGACGTCCGCGCGGTCGTTCACCGACAGCAGCGCCCCGTGCCGCGCGCACGCCGCCGCCAGCACCTCGAGCGCCGCGAGCTCCTCGCGCGCCTCCAGGCCCTTCTCCCGCAGCTGGATCACGTCCACGCCGCCGGCAAGCGCCGCGTCCGCGAACTCCGCCAGGTCCGGGCGGTTCCCGGTGCACAGGTACAGCCGTGCGTCCGCCAGCCGACGCCGAATCGCGTCTCCGTCTAGTCCAGGCACCCGTTCACGCTATACGGTGGAGGTGGTCCGCACGGGAGTCCAGAGGACTGGGCTGAGAGGGGATCTGCCGATCCCGACCGTCGAACCTGATCCGGATCATGCCGGCGCAGGGAGCGTGAGTGTGCTGTGAGTCACAATGTGGTCGTCGTGGGCGGTGGCGTCATCGGTCTGTCCATCGCGTGGCGGCTGGCGTCCGGACACGACGTGACGGTCGTCGACCCCACACCCGCCCGCGGCGCGTCGTGGGTCGCGGGCGGCATGCTCGCGCCGGTCACCGAGGCGTGGCCCGGTGAGGAGGAACTGCTCGACATCGGCGCCGCCTCCCTCGCGGCGTGGCCGGGGTTCGCCGCCGACCTGGGCATCGACCTGTACACCGAGGGCACGGTCGTCGCCGGGTTCGACGCCGCCGACGCCGCGCAGCTCGACATCGTCGCCGACTACCTCGCGCGACAGGGCAGAACCGTCGACCGGCTCACCGGCCGCGAGCTGCGCCGCGTCGAGCCGACCATCGGCCCCAGTGTCCGAAGCGGACTCCGCGTGCCGGGTGACCTCGCCGTCGACAACCGGGAACTGTTGCGGCGCCTGACTTCCAGCGCGGCCGAGGCCGGGGTGGAGTTCCTCCGTGAACCGGTGCGGGCGGTGCGGTCCGGTGCGGTCGAACTCGCCGGGTCGACGCTGCGCTGCGACACCGCGGTCATCGCCGCGGGCGCGTGGAGCAGCGGGTTGCACCCGGCGCTCGCGTCGGCGGTGCGGCCGGTCAAGGGCGAGATCCTGCGCCTGCGCGCACGGGCGGGCACGCTGCCACCACCCCGGCACACCGTGCGCGCGTTCGTCGAGTCCAGGCCCATCTACCTGGTGCCGAGGGCGGACGGCGAACTCGTGCTCGGCGCGACGCAGTACGAGGCGGGCTTCGACACCGCGGTCACCGCGGGCGGAGTGCGTGACCTGCTCGTCTACGGGGAACGCGTGCTGCCCGCCATCGCAGAGTACGAGCTGACGGAGACCGCGGCGGGACTGCGTGCCGGCAGCAGGGACAACCTCCCGCTGGTCGGCAGGCTCGAACCGGGGGTGCTGGTCGCGGCGGGACACCACCGCAACGGCCTGCTGCTGGCCCCGATCACGGCGGACGCGATCCGCGCCATGGCCGCGGGCGCGGAGCCGCCCGCGGAGATCAAGGCCGCGGACCCCGCCCGACTGGAGAGGTGAGCAGATGAACGTACGGGTCAACGGCACGGAACGCGAGGTGCCCGACGGCGCGACGGTGACCGAACTCCTCGCGGCACTGGGGGTTGCGGCCAAAGGCGTGGCCGTCGCGGTCGACGGCCAGGTGGTCGTGCGGACCGAGCACGACACGAAGGTGGTGCCCGACGACGCCGACGTCGAGGTCCTGACCGCGGTGCAGGGAGGCTGACATGGACGACCCACTGGTCATCGGAGACCGGCAGTACTCGTCGCGCCTGATCATGGGCACCGGTGGTGCCGCGAACCTGGCGGTGCTGGAGCGTGCGCTGACGGCGTCGGGCACCGAGCTGACGACGGTGTCCATCCGCCGCGTGGACACCCAGGGCGGCACCGGGGTGCTGGAAGTGCTGGAGCGCCTGGGAATCGACCCGCTGCCGAACACGGCGGGCTGCCGCACGGCGGGGGAGGCGGTGCTCACCGCGCGCCTGGCCCGCGAGGCACTGGGCACGTCGTGGGTGAAGCTGGAGGTCGTCGCGGACGACCGCACGCTGCTGCCCGACCCGGTCGAACTCCTCGAAGCGGCGGCAACGCTGGTGGACGACGGTTTCACCGTCCTGCCGTACACGAACGACGACCCGGTGCTGGCGCTGCGGCTGGAGGAACTCGGCTGCGCGGCGGTGATGCCGCTCGGCTCGCCGATCGGCACGGGCCTGGGGATCCGCAACCCGCACAACATCGAGCTGATCGTGAAGCGGGCAGGCGTGCCGGTGATCCTGGACGCGGGCATCGGCACCGCGTCGGACGCGGCCCTGGCGATGGAACTCGGCTGCTCGGGCGTGATGCTGGCAACGGCGGTCACCCGCGCGACGGACCCGGAAGCCATGGCGTCGGCGATGCGGCACGGCGTGACGGCGGGACGGCTGGCACACGGCGCGGGCCGGGTACCGCAACGGTTCTGGGCACAGGCATCGAGCCCACCGCGCTGAGGTGTGCGTTCCGGCCGGTCAGCGGCCCGGACGGCAACGTCGGGTGCGCAGTTCGTCTTCCAGGCGGGTCAGTTGGGCGCGTAGCGCGGTCAGTTCCGTCAGCACCGCCTTGTCCGTGCGTTCTTCCTTCGCTGCCTGGGCTTCCACCATCTGGCGTTCCGCCGCGTTGACGATCACCGCGATCAGCAGGTTCAGCACGATGAAGCCGGTCAGCACGATGTAGCCAACGAAGAACAGCCAGCCCAGCGGCCGGACCGCGATGATCCGGTCCGCGACCTCCGGCCAGCCCTGCGTCATCACCTTGAACATCGTCGGTGACGACGAGCCAAGGTGCCCGAACTCGTCCGGTGCGATCGCGCCGAACATCTGTACCGCCGCGATCGACGACGTGTACAGCACCAGCATCAGCAGCAGGAGGATGGACACGATCCCGGACAGGGCGCTGAACAGCGAGTTCACCACCTGCCGCATCGACGGGACCGCCGACACCAGCCGCAGTGCGCGCAACACCGACAGCGGACCCACCGCCGGGATCAGCGCGACGCCGACCTCCAGCAGGTCGAAGATGCTCCACGCACGATCACCAGCCGCTGGAAGCCCTTGTGCTCGACCAGAGTCCTCGCGCGTGCCCTCATGTCCGCTCCCGCTGCTGCTCCCGCAGCTCCGCGATCTCCCGCCGCAACGCCCTGACCTCCTCCAGGATCAGCGCGTCCGACGCCGCCTGGTCGGCCGCGTGCTGCTCCTCCGCCTCGACGAGGTCGTTCGTCACCGTCTTCTCCATCCCGCTCACGATCACCGCGATGAACAGGTTCAGCACCGCGAAGCTGGAGATCAGGATGTAGATCACGAAGAAGATCCACGCGAACGGCGCCGCCGCCATCACCTCGCGTGCGATGTCCGGCCACGCCTCGCCGGTCATCGTCTGGAACAGGGTGAACAGCGTGGTGCCCAGGTCGCCGAAGTACTGCGGCGAGATCGCGCCGAACAGCTTCGTGGCCATCACCGCGGCCACGTAGATGATCAGCCCGAGCAGCGCGCCGATCGACGCCATCCCCGGCACCGCGGCGAGCAGGCCCGACACCACGCGCCGCATCGCGGGCACCGCGGAGATCAGCCGCAGCGCGCGCAGGATCCGCAGCGCCCGCAGCACCGAGAACGGCCCGGACGTGGGGATCACCGAGATCGCGACGATCACGAAGTCGAACACGTTCCACGGGTCGCGGAAGAACCGCCAGCCGTGCGCGTAGAGCCGCAGCACCAGTTCCAGCACGAAGATGCCGAGGATCACGTGGTCGACGGCGTGCAGCAGGCCGCCGAACCCGGACATCACCGACCGCGAGGTCTCCAGGCCGAGTGTGACCGCGTTCACGACGATCACCCAGATGATGAACTGCTGGAAGCGTTTGTGCTCGACAAGAGCGCGTACGCGGTCCCGGGGATTCACGTCAAGAGAGACTAAACGCCCCGTCGTCGGGCAGTCGCCAGAACGCCGACACTGGACCCACACCGCTACCCAGTGGATACGCGTGCTTCACCGCGTTGGTCACGAACCACTTGCCGAACCGCACCGCGTCCGGCACCGCCATGCCGCGGGCGAGCGCGGAGGCGATCGACGACGCCATCGTGTCGCCGCCGCCGTGCGTGTGGATCGTGTCGATCCTGGTCGCGGGCAGTTCGAGGAACGTCTCGCCGTCATACAGCACGTCCACGCACTCCGGGTCGTCGTGCATGTGGCCGCCCTTGACGAGTGCCCACTGTGGACCGAGCGCGTGCAGCGCCTTCGCCGCCTCGCGGGCGTCGGCGTGCGTGCGGACGTCGTGGCCGATCAGCAGCCGCACCTCGTCGAGGTTGGGTGTGACGAGCGTCGCACGGGGGAAGAGTTCGGTGCGCAGCGCGGACATCGCGTCGTCGCGTAGCAGCGGGTCGCCGTGCATCGACGCCGCCACCGGGTCCACGACGAACGGGATCCGGCCGTCCCGTCCGATGTGGACCCGGTCGCACGCCTTCGCCACCGCCGCGATGATCTCGGCGGTGGCGAGCATCCCGGTCTTCGCCGCCAGCACGCCGATGTCGTCGGCGACCGTCTCGATCTGGGCCGCGACGACCTCGGGCGGGATCACCGAGACACCGGTGACCCCGAGCGAGTTCTGCACGGTGACCGCGGTGACCGCGGTCATGCCGTGCACTCCGCACGCGAAGAACGTGCGGAGGTCGGCCTGCAACCCCGCACCACCGCCGGAGTCGGAACCGGCGATGGTGAGGACGCGGGGTGGGGTGGCGTTCTGTGTCATCGGTGCGCTCCGCAAGCTCCGCTCATGTCATCCGTGCGCTTCGCGAGCTCCGCTCATGAGTCCACCACCGGCAGGTAGACCTGGCGGCCGTGCTCGTGGAAGCGGTCGGACATCTCCTCCATGCCCGCGTCGATGGCCGCCATGTCGGTGAGCCCGTGCTCCTCGGCGTACTTGCGGACGTCCTGCGTGATGCGCATCGAGCAGAACTTCGGCCCGCACATGGAGCAGAAGTGCGCGGTCTTGGCGGGTTCCGCGGGCAGGGTCTCGTCGTGGAACGACCGTGCCGTGTCCGGGTCGAGCGACAGGTTGAACTGGTCGGTCCACCGGAACTCGAAGCGGGCCTTGGAAAGCGCGTCGTCCCGCTCCTGCGCGCGCGGGTGCCCCTTGGCGAGGTCCGCGGAGTGCGCGGCGATCTTGTAGGTGATCACGCCGGTCTTCACGTCGTCGCGGTTGGGCAGGCCGAGGTGCTCCTTCGGCGTGACGTAGCAGAGCATCGCGGTGCCGAGCCAGCCGATCTGCGCGGCGCCGATCGCGGACGTGATGTGGTCGTAGGCAGGCGCGATGTCCGTCGCGAGTGGACCGAGCGTGTAGAACGGCGCCTCTCCGCACAGCTCCTCCTCGAGGCGCACGTTCTCCGCGATCTTGTGCATGGGCACGTGGCCGGGGCCTTCGATCATCACCTGCACGTCGTGCTCGCGCGCGATGTGCGTCAGCTCGCCGAGTGTGCGCAGCTCCGCGAACTGGGCCGCGTCGTTGGCGTCGGCGATGCTTCCCGGCCGCAGCCCGTCACCGAGCGAGAACGTCACGTCGTATTCGCGGAGGATCTCGCACAGCTCGACGAAGTTGGTGTACAGGAAGGACTCCCGGTGGTGCGCGAGGCACCAGGCGGCCATGATCGACCCGCCGCGCGACACGATCCCGGTGACCCGCTTGGCCGTGAGCGGCACGTACCGCAGCAACACTCCCGCGTGCACGGTCATGTAGTCGACGCCCTGCTCGCACTGCTCGATCACGGTGTCGCGGTAGATCTCCCACGTGAGGGCGGCGGGGTCGCCGTTGACCTTCTCGAGGGCCTGGTAGATCGGCACGGTGCCGATCGGCACCGGGGAGTTGCGGACGATCCACTCGCGGGTCTCGTGGATGCGCTTGCCCGTCGACAGGTCCATGACCGTGTCGGCGCCCCAGCGGGTCGCCCACACCAGCTTGTCCACCTCGTCCTCGATGGACGACGAGACGGCCGAGTTGCCGATGTTGGCGTTGATCTTGACGAGGAACTTCTTGCCGATGATCGCCGGCTCGACCTCGGGATGCCTGCGGTTCACCGGGATCACGGCCCGCCCGATGGCGACCTCGTTCCGCACGAACTCCGCGTCGACGCCCTCGCGCGCGGCGACGTACCGCATCTCCTCGGTGATGATCCCCGCTTTCGCGTACGCCAGCTGGGAAACGGCGCCGTTGACGGGTTCCCGCCCGGCGATCCAGCTCGCGCGGAGCGGGGCAAGTCCACTGTGGACGTCGATGGTGGCGTTGTCGTCGGTGTACGGGCCGGACGTGTCGTACAGCTCGATGTGCTCCCCGTTGGTCAGGTCCACGCGGCGGAACGGCACCCGGATGCCGGCTGTCCCGTCGATGTCGCGGTAGACCTTGCGGGAACCCGTGATGGGGCCGGTGGTCACGCTGGGGCGCACGGAACGGTCGTCAAGTGCGGTCATCAGTGGATCTCCCTACGCCGGCATTACCCGGTCAGGTTCAGGCGGTCGGCAGAACCGGGTCCGTGACTGGACACCATCTGCCCTCTCAGCCCGCCAAGGCGCGAGCTCCCGCGTTGATTGAATTGTGGTGACTCTGAGCACGACCATAACCAGCTGTTCGGGGCACTGCCAAGGGCGAGATCCGCGCGACGGCGATAACGTGCAGGCGTGTACGCGCACCCGGCGCCGGCAAAACCCTGCGCGACCTGCGGAGACCTGACGGGCCGCTGCTACCCGTCATGCCCGGGTTGCGCGAGCGCCGTCGACGGCCCGTGGCTGTCCGCGTGGACCCTGTTGCCGGACCCGGACCCCGAACAGGTGGCCGACGCGCCCTCTGGTGACTACCCGTGGACATGCGTCGACTGGGCACTTCGGAAGCTGCGCTGCCAGGGCTGCGGCGGTGAGCTGGCCGCGGGCGCTCCGGACTGCGTCGGCTGCGCTGCGGCGTCGTCAGCCCGCTGGGAGCTGGCGACGTCGACCCCGCACGAGCACGTACTGCGCACGGCGGTGGTGGCGCTGCGGGCACCGACGTGGCACCGGCAGGCGGTGGTGTCGACATGGCGGCTCCTGTTGCCGTTCGTGGTGGCGGGCGCGGTGCCATCGGTCGCCGAGTTGCGCGAGGTCAGAACACAGGTGCTGGCGGGCAGGTATGCGGAACTGGCGGGGCTGGAGACGTTGCCGCTGGAGGTGCCGCTGCTGCCGTGGCGTCGCTCAACGGTCCAGGGCGAGCTTCACCCCGAGCCCGATCAGCACGGCACCGGATAACCGCTCGATCGCGGCCCGATGCCGTTGCAGCCACCCGACCGCGGCGGTGATCACGGTGGCGATCACGAGGTACCAGAGCGTGTCGATCACGACCCAGAGCACGGCGAGCGTGATCAGTGCCCACCGCCCGGCACCGGGAGAGACGAACTGCGGCAGGAACGAGATCGCGAACACGGCGAGCTTCGGGTTGGCGAGGTTGACCAGCAGGCCCGCGCGGAAGCCGCCGGTTGCCGGGGTGTCGGTCTCGCGGTGCTTCCCGAACAGGGCTCTGGCCCCGAACCACAGGAGGACGACGACCCCGGCGACCCGGAGTACCTGGTAGGCGACCTCGGACGCGACGAGCAGCACCGACAGCCCGAGCCCGGCGGCGAGCGCCCAGAAGGCGACCCCGGTCTCGAGCCCGGCGACGGTCACGAACGCGGCCCGCCGGCCACCGCGCACGGACTGCTTGACGAGCATGGCGGTCCCGACGCCCGGCACGATCGCGAGCAGGAACGAGGCGAGGAGGAAGGCGAGCAGTCCGGTGGTGGTCATGGCGACATCGTGCGCCCGCCCACCGACACCGCCAACCGATTTGGGGGGAGTTGTCCACAGCAGGGTGGGTTGTCCACAGTTCGCCCCAGGGGCCTTGAAATCTGAACCCCAACTGGTAGACTGGCAAGGCGGGACGCCCCCGGGACAGGGTGGGGGGTGCGTTCCGGCGCGCGTCGCCTTTCATGAGTGTGTCGCGCTGTTGCCGGCGTTCCGGTCAGCCGATCGTCAGCTCCGTCGGCCGGGCGTACACGTCGACCATCGCGCCGTTGCGCAGCACCGTGACCGCCAGGTCGGTGCCGATGACCTCGGCGAACAGCTTGCGCTGGATGCCTTGTGCGTCACGGATCTGCTCGCGTGCCACGGTCAGGATCAGGTCGCCCTTCCGCAGCCCGGCGCGGTCCGCGGGCCCGCCCGTCACGACCTCGATCACCCGAAGACCGGCGCGCTGGCCCGTGCGCTCGGCGACGTCGTCCGGCAGTGGCGCGGGCATGCCGACCACGCCGAGGTACGCCCGCCGCACCCGGCCCTCGACCATCAGGGTGTCGATGATCCGCCTGGTCGTCGGGTTGATCGGGACCGCGAGGCCGAGGCCGAAACCCGCGACCGCCGTGTTGATCCCGACGACCCGGCCGTGCGAGTCCGCCAGCGCGCCACCCGAGTTGCCCGGGTTCAGCGCGGCGTCGGTCTGGATGACGTCCTCGATCACCCGTGCCGCCTGCCCCTGCCGCACCGGCAGCGACCGGCCCAGTGCGCTCACCACGCCCGCCGTCACCGAACCCGACAGGCCCAGCGGCGAACCGACCGCGACGACCAGCTGGCCGACGACCAGGTCATCGGCGTTGCCCAGCTCGGCCGGGGCCGGGGCCGTGCGTGCGTGGAGCACCGCGAGGTCCGACAGCGCGTCCGAGCCGATCACGTCGAACAGGGACTCCTCGCCGTCGGAGTAGGTCGCCTCCCCGCTCGACGAGCCGCCGACCACGTGGGCGTTCGTCAGCAGGTGCCCCTCTTCCGTGACGACCACCGCCGACCCGCCGCCGCGGGGCAGCGACACGCTCGCCACGTGGGGAGTCAGGGTCCTGGCCACCTCGCTCACCGTGCGCGAGTAGGGGTCAAGCTCGTCGGACATGCACTCACCGCCAATTACACCGTTGCACGTACTACGAACTGTGCGCCGGTTCGTGTTTGTTCCGCGTTCGCCCTCAGCGGACGTCCGCGTTCGCGCCGGTGAGCACCGTCGCGACCGACCCGGCGTCGACGTGCGACAGCGCGGCCAGCCCCGCCGCGCCCGCCGGTTCCAGCAGCACGCCCAGGGTTTCGGCGGCCAGTGCCATGGCCGCGCGGAGTTCGTCGTCGGTCACGAGCACCATGTCGTCGACCAGCGCGCGCAACCGCGTCACCGCAACGGGCTCCGGCCGGCTGATCGTGATCCCGGCCGCGAACGCGTTCTCCTGCGGCACCGCCACCACCTCGCCGCGGCGCCAGCTCTCCACCAGCGCGGGCGCGGCCGCCGCGGCGACGCCCACGACCCGCACGTCCGGCCGCTTTTCCTTGAGCCAGCACGCGATTCCGCTGATCAGCGCGCCGTCGCCGACCTGGACCACGACCGTGTCGAACGACTCCGCCGCCAGCTCGACACCGACCGTGCCCGCGCCCTCGGCGATCGCGGGGTCGACGCCGTCGCTCAGGTACAGGCGGCTCGGATCGTCCGCCGCGTACGTCACCGCGGCCGCCTTCGCGTCACCGTCGACCCGGTGCACGACCGCGCCGGTCGCGGTCATCCGCGCGAGCTTCACCGGGGACGTCGCGGCCGGTACGAACACCTCCGCGCGCAGCCCGCGGCGCCGGGCCACGTAGCCGACGGCCTGCCCGAAGTTCCCGCCGGTCGACGAGCACACGACCGTCGAACCCGAGGGGAGCGCCGCGATCGCGAAGTCGGCGCCGCGGCCCTTGAAGCTGCGCAGCGGGTTCAGCGTCTCGACCTTCGTCAGCACGCGCTTGCCGAGCCGCGCGCTCAGCTGGTCGTCGACGTACTGCGGGGTGTTCCGGAAGAGCGGGTCGATTTCCGTTGCGGCGCGGGCGATCCGGTCGACGTCGAGGTCCATGGCCCCGACGCTAGACCTCGGGCTCGTCCTCCTCGGCCGGGTTCCAGGACAGGCCCGGCCTGCCCCAGTCGTTGCGCTTGAGCATGCGTTTCGACTCCCTGCCGTACCGGCCGACGAGGCGGCTCAGGTACAGGAAGCCGTCGAGGTGGTCGGTCTCGTGCTGCAGGCAGCGCGCGAAGTAGCCGGTGCCCTCGACCTCGATCTGTTCGCCGTCGAGGTCCTGCCCGGTGACCTTGGCCCACTGCGCGCGGCCGGTCGGGAACGACTCGCCCGGCACGGACAGGCAGCCCTCGAGGTCCTTGTCCGGGTCGGGCATGGTCTCGGGCCGCTCGGAGGTGTCGAGCACGGGGTTCACGATCACGCCGCGGTGCCGCACGCCCTCGTCGTCGGGGCAGTCGTACACGAACACGCGCAGGTCGATGCCGATCTGGTTGGCCGCGAGGCCGACACCGCGGGCTGCCGCCATGGTCTCGAACATGTCGTCGACCAGCGTGCGCAGCTCGTCGTCGAACTTGTCGATCTTGCGGACGGGGTGGTGCAGCACGGGGTCGCCGGCGATCCGGATGGGGTGAACGGCCATGGCCGAACTGTAGCCAAACCGGGTGCGTTGTCCCGGCGGGGACAGCGGTAGCGTGATGTAATGGCACCCGGAAATCACACGCGTGTGATTCCGTTGAGGACCGACCTGGTGGCGAGGAGCCAGATGGACGCCGCGGAGTTGCCGGCAGAGCCCGCTGGAGGCCTGCCCGCAGCCGGTGAGCTGACGCAACGCGAGCGGGAGATCCTCGCGTTCGAGCGCCAGTGGTGGAAGTACGCGGGCGCCAAGGAACAGGCGATCCGTGAGCTGTTCGACATGTCGCCCACGCGGTACTACCAGCTGGTCAACCGGCTGATCGACAAGAGCGAGGCGCTCGAGGCCGACCCGATGCTGGTCAAGCGGCTGCGCAGGCTGCGGTCCGGCAGGCAGCGCGCACGCATGGCGCCGAGGCTGGGTGCCGAGCGGCAATGACCTCGCCCGAATCCGGTTCGACGCGCCCACTGCGGGTCGCGGGCGTCGCGCTGCTCGGCGTGGCGACGATCGCCCTGATCATCGGCCTGATCACCATGTTCGGCAGCAACGGCGACGGCCGCGCCGACGGCGGCGAGGAACGCCCGCCCGAGCCCACGACGACGACTAGTTCCTCCGTACCGCCCGGCAACCCGCCGTCGTCCGCGTCGACGTCGAAGTCCGTGCCGCCGACGACATCATCCTCGTCGCCCACGACCACCACCACGACGACGCAGACCCGCCCGCCGGGCGACGGCAACGGTGAGCCCGAGAAGTCGGTCCCGGTGCGGGTGCTGAACAACAGCAAGATCAAGGGTCTGGCCGCCACCGCGGGCGACGACCTGAAGGCGAACGGCTGGCAGGTCGTGGAGGTCGGCAACTACTCGGCGAGCAACCTGCCGGAGACGACGGTGTTCTACCGCCCCGGCACGGATGAGGAAGCCGCGGCGCGAGCGCTGGCGTCGGCGTTCGGCCTGGCGGTCGAGCCCCGCATCGACACGCTGGCCGACCTCCCGCCGAGCGTGATCGTCGTGGTGACCAACGACTACGCCGACAACGACGGCGACGGCAAGAACGAAGGCTGACCCGCGAGTCCGACCGGCGCGACTTGTGGGCCGGACTCGCGAGGTCCTGGGTCAGCGGGACTTCGCGTACGCCTCCAGTGACGCCAGCTGTGCCGGATCCAGGCTTGCCCGCACCGAGTCGCGGGCCCTCGCCACGTGCGCCGCCGTCACCTCCGCCGCTTCCAGCGACTCGCGCATCGCCGTCAGCGCCGCCTCCCGGACCAGCGCGGCGCAGTCCGCCGCCGAGTAGCCGTCCAGGGATGCCGCCAGCTCCGCCAGGTTCACGTCCGGCGCCAGCGGTGTGTTGCGCGCCGCTGCCTTCAGGATGTCCGTGCGGGCGTCCGCGTCCGGCGGTGGCACGTACACCAGGCGCTCCAGGCGGCCCGGCCGCAGCAGCGCCGGGTCGATCAGCTCCGGGCGGTTCGTCGCGCCGAGGACCACCACGTCGCGCATGGGTTCCACGCCGTCCAGTTCGGTCAGCAGCGCGGCCACCACTCGGTCGGCCACCCCGGAGTCCGACGACTGGCCGCGTCGTGGCGCCAACGCGTCGACCTCGTCCAGGAACACCATCGCCGGTGCCGCCTCCGCCGCCCGGCGGAACAGCTCACGCACGGCACGCTCGGACTCGCCGACCCACTTGTCCATCAGCTCGGCGCCCTTGACCGCGATCACGTTCAGCTGACCTGTTCCCGCCAGCGCCCGCACCAGGAACGTCTTGCCGCACCCCGGCGGCCCGTACAGCAGCACGCCCCTCGGCGGCTCCACCCCCAACCGCGCGAACGAGTCCGGGTACCGCAGTGGCCACAGCACCGTCTCCTCGAGCGACTGCTTGACCTCCTTCATGTCGCCGACCTGGTCGAGCGTCAGGCCACCGGTCTGCAGGTTGTCCGAAGTGGACAGCGAGGTCGGGCGGACCGTGGACAGGGCGTCCGTCAGGTCCGCGAAGGTGATCGCGGCCGCTGCCCGGACCGCTGCCCGGACCGCGGCCTCGCGGCGCAGGGCGATCAGGTCCGCCGCCACGAAGCCCGGGGTGCGTTCCGACAACACCCCGAAGTCCACATCGGACTCGACCGGCACGTCGCGCAGCAGTACGCGCAGCAGGTCCACCCTGGTGCGCGCGTCCGGCAGCGGCACCGACACCGAACGGTCCAGCAGGTCCACCCCCCGCACGCGCGGGTCGACCGCCTCCGGGTGCGCGGAGGTCGCCACCACCGCGAAGCCCGGGTTGCGCACCGCCGCGCGCAGCGTCTCGATCACCACCGTCGCGATCGGCGGGGGACTGGTGGCGGGCAGCAGGGCGTCGATGTCGGTGAGCAACAGCACCGCCGGGGTGCGGGACGTCGCCGACTCGATCGCCGCCGACAGCCTCGCCGCGCCCGCGTTCGGTTCGAGCGCGGCCAGCGTCGGTGCCGCCAGCTCCACGACCTCGGCCTCCGCCGCGTGCGCCACCGAGCGCACCACCGTCGCCTTGCCGACCCCTTCCGGGCCGGTCAGCAGCACGCCGAGCTGCGCGGTCGTACCGAGCGCGGTCAGCAGCTCCGGCCGCTTGAACGCCAGGTCGAACCACTCCGTCAGCCGGTCCGTCGCGTCCTTCGCGCCGATGAGGTCGCACACCGGCGGCGGGGCCGCCGACGGCACCACGACCGGATCCACGTCCACCTGCTGCGGCTCCGGCAGCACCACCGAACCACCGGGGCCCGCCAGCGCCGCCGCGGCCGCGGGCTCACCCGTGCGGGCACCGTCGCGCCAGCCGACCACAGTGGACGGATGGACGGCGACCGCACCCGATGGCTCGCTCGCGGTGACGGTCAGCAGCTCGTTCGTCCACGTCATGCCGATCGCGCGGGACAGGGTGCCGCGCACCGCGGTCACGTCGGAGCCCGGCGCGGGCGCCAGGTCCTGCGGCAGCAGGGACACCGCGTCGCCGACGGTCAGGATCTTGCCGGTCAGCGCGAGGCGCACGGTCTCCGGCGACAGCGACGCCGCCGCGAGACGGGACCCGGACAGCGTCAGGGTCCGGGCGGGCGCCACCTCGGCGGGGGCCACGACGACCTCGCCGCCCTCGGTCACGCCGATGTTCGACATCGTGATGTCGTCGAGCAGCACCACGCCGGGCGGGCCGTCGCCCTCGGCGGCCAGCGCGGCGCTCACCCGGGCGCCGGTCAGCCGCACACCCGCCCACGGTTCGAGGCCCAGCGCGTCCAGCACCTCCGGGTGCAGCCGCACCACCCCGCGCCGCGAGTCGAGCGCCGACGGGGACAGCCGGACGGTGAGCGTGATCTCTGGCATGGGTCAGACATTACTGAGCGGAGCTTGCGGAGCGAACAGTGCCGCTGAGCGGAGCTTGCGGAGCGAACAGTGCCGCTGAGCGGAGCTTGCGGAGCGAACAGTGATGCTGAGCGGAGCTTGCGGAGCGAACAGTGCCGCTGAGCGGAGCTTGCGGGAGCGAACGGCGCTACTGGTCGTCGCGCCTGCTGGTGGGTGGCCTGGACTGGTTGCGCCGCAGGCCGATCCGCCGCCAGTTGCGGCCGCGCACCGCGCCGCGGCGCATGCGGGTCGCGTCGGTGGGCAGCGCCACCGAGCGCACGTTGTTGTCGCCGCCGCGGCGCGACCACGCCGCGCGGGCGGCGCCCGCGACCCGCCGCATCGGCGGCCGCAGCCCGAGCCGCCGTCCCGCACCGTGGGCGCGGCGGATGGCGCGCCGTTCCTTCGGCGGCACCTCCCACGCCTCGGGGTGGTTGGCGAGCCAGTGGTTGCGGCGCACCGCGTACGGGATGTGCAGCAGGTACACCAGCAGCGCCGCGGCCAGCGCCAGCATCGGGTAGGTGATCACGGCCGCGGCGAGCAGTCCGGTGAGCACCAGCAGCGGCGCGACCGCCTTCGCGGGCACCTTGATCGTCTTGAGCGACAGCGTCGGGATGCGGCTGATCAGCAGCGCGGCGATCGCGACCGTCCACACCATCACCACGGCGTCGGTGTTCCACCAGCCGTCGCGGCCGATCTGCAGCGTCAGGATCAGCGGCAGCAGCGCCGACAGACCACCGGCGGGCGCGGGTACGCCGACGAAGAACTCCCTGGCGTACGGCGGTTGTTCGGTGTCGTCGAGCAGCGTGTTGAACCGCGCGAGCCGAAGGATGATGCACACCGCGAACACCAGCGTGACGACCCAGCCGACTCTGTTGCCCTGGAACTGCCACACGTACAGCACGAGCGCGGGCGCGACGCCGAACGAGATCGCGTCGGCGAGCGAGTCCAGCTCGGCGCCCATCTTGCTGGTGGCGTCGAGCAGGCGCGCGATGCGGCCGTCGAGGCTGTCGAGCACCGCGGCGACCGCGATGGCCGCGATCGCCGCCTGGAACTGCTTGGCCAGCGCGAACTGGACCGCGGAGAGGCCCGCGCACATGGCCAGCACGGTGATGGCGTTCGGCAGCACCCGAACACCCGCGGACGCACGGCCCACGACGCGGCCTGCCACTCAGCCCTCCGGCAGTTCGGCGAGGACGGTCTCGCCACCGATGGTGCGCTGGCCCGGCTCGACCAGCACCTTCGAGTCGACCGGGACGTAGATGTCCACCCGCGAGCCGAAGCGGATCAGCCCGTAGGTGTCGCCGACGGTGACCTTCTCACCCTCCGTGACCTGGCACACGATCCGCCGTGCGATCAGCCCGGCGATCTGCACGACCACGACCTCGGTGCCTCCTGGGCCGTGGTCGGTGGTGAGCAGCAGCGAGTTGCGCTCGTTGTCCTCGCTGGCCTTGTCCAGGTCGGCGGAGAGGAACTTGCCCGGCTTGTACACCGCGCGGGTGACGACACCGGACACCGGCGCGCGCTGGACGTGCACGTCGAACACGGACAGGAACACCGAGATCCGCAGGCGTTCACCGGCGGGCAGGTCCAGCTCGGGCGGTGGCTCGGCCAGCACGACGTGCGACACGGCACCGTCGGCGGCGGCCACGACCAGGCCGGGGCGGGTGGGGGAGACGCGCTTGGGCTCGCGGAAGAACCAGGCGACGGCGCCGGCCAGCACGAAGCCGACCACGCCGAGTCGCCGGGACAGGCGGCGCAGCAGGAACGCGGCACCGGCGGCGCCGAGCGCGAACGGGCGGCCTGCCGGGTGCATCGGTGGTACGACACTCCTGGTCAGGGCCATGAGGTGGGCGAGTCGGCCCGAATCGGGGCCTTCTTTGGATTCGGTCATCAACCGGGACATTCCTCGCAAACGGGTGCGGTTCTGTACGCACCACGCTACGCCGGTCGCGGAGGGTGACCTCAGGGGAGACCCGCACCGGCCGACCGTGCACCCCCCGACGACGTGCACGAGCCGGCCGGCTGGGCCAAGCTTTCATGAGCGCACCGGCAGTGTATGCCCGGGCACTCGAAGTGAGCAATAGCCGAAAGTGCGTCTCCGGTTACGGACGGTTGCCGGATGACCTGCGCGCGATCGCCTGGACCAGCTGCAGCACGGCCAGGAGCACGATCGCGCCGAGGGCCGCCACACCCATGCTCGGAAGATCGAAGTCCCAGGTCTTCTCCTGGCCGGTGAACGCCCGGTAGAGCAGTCCGCCGAGCGCCGCTCCCACGACGCCGACGATGATGCTGACCAGGCAACCCTGCGGCCGCCGGTACTTCCCGCCGACGACGACGTTGGCGACCCAGCCGACGATGGCCCCGAACACGATCCACGCGATGAACCCCACGGGACCGAGCCTACGTCGCGCCGCCGAGGAGCAGCACGTCCACGAGGTCACCCTCCGCGATCACCTCGGCGTTCTCGGGCACCTCGATGAGGCAGTTCGACGCGGCGAACGACGCGAGCAGATGAGAGCCGGGTCCGCCGACCGGAGTAACGACGCCATCCTCGACGTGGCCGCGCCGGTACTGCCGCCGCGCCGACGGCGACCGCAGCTCGGCCGCCGACCGCACCCGGACCCTCGGCCTGCGGATCACCTCGTGGCCCATCGCGGCGAGCAGCGCGGGCCGCACGAACAGCTCGAACGACAGGGCGGCACTCACGGGGTTGCCGGGCAGCGTCACGACCGGCAGGCCCTTGAACACCCCGGACCCCTGCGGCCCGCCCGGCTGCACGGCGACCCGCACGAAGTCCACGCCCTGGCCGGTCAGCGCGTCCTTGACCACCTCGTACGCGCCCGCGCTCACCCCGCCGGAGGTGATCAGCAGGTCCACGTGGTCGATGTGCTCGGCGATGGTCGCGTGGAACGCCTCGACGTCGTCGGGCACGAACCGCAGCACGATCGGCTCGCCGCCGATCTCCCGCACGGCAGCGGCCAGCATCAGGCTGTTCGACTCGTAGATCTGGCCGTGCAGCAACGGGTTCCCCGGCGCGACCAGCTCGGAACCGGTCGACAGCACCAGCACGCGGACCGGCCTGCGCACCGGCAGCTCGGCCAGCCCGATCGCGGCCGCGAGCCCCAGCTGCGGCGCACCGAGGACCGTGCCCGCGCGCAGGACCGTGTCGCCCTCGGTGACGTCCTCGCCGGTCCGGCGGATGTGCGTGCCCGGCGCGACGGGTGCCCGCACGGCCACCCGCTGCTCGCCGCCGTCGGTGTCCTCGACCCTGACCACCGCGTCCGCGCCGGGCGGGACCGGCGCGCCGGTCATGATCCGGTGCGCGGTGTGCGGCAGCAGCGGCACGATGTCGGTCCGGCCCGCCGGGATGTCGACCGGTACGGGCAGCGCGACCGCGGCGTGCCGCTCCGCGTCCGCCACGTCCTCGGCGCGGACCGCGTAGCCGTCCATGGCGGAGTTGTCGAACGGCGGCAGCGACACCGGCGACGGCAGGTCCTCTGCGAGCACCAGGCCGACGCAGTCCAGCACGGGACGCAGGGTCACCGGCGTTGGCGGGATCAGCGCGGCGACCCGTGCGCGGTAGTCGGCCACGGAGATCGGAGCGGAGAGCGGAGTGTTGGCCACGCCCCGCATCCTGCCCGCTGACAGAACGTGCGTGCCAGACTGCACCCCGACCGGTTCACGATCACGGAGGGCACGGTGCAGGTCCGCACGCGGCACACCCCGGCGTTCGGCGTCGCCAGGCTGTTGCTGGCGCCAGGTGAGGCGGTCCAGGCCGACTACGCCTCGATGATCGCGACGAGCTACGGCGTCGTCGTGGACGTCCGGGCGCGGGGCGGGTCGCGCAGCAGATCGGCGAGGGCCGTGTTCACCGCGCCTGCCGAGGGCGGCTGGGTGGACGTCGCGCCCGCGCTGCCCGGCGACGTGTACACCCTCGAGCTGGACGGCGTGAACGGCTGGTGCGTGTCGCGCGGCTGCTGGCTCGCCGCGCCGTCGACCGTGCGCACCGACCCGCAGTGGAGCGGGTTCCGCAACCTGTTCGGGGCGGAGACGGGGTTCGTCGAGCACGTGTCCGGCGTCGGCGCGCTGGTGCTGTCGGCGTGCGGCACCCTCGACGTGGTGACCCTCGACCAGGGCGAGTTGATCACGGTCGACCCCGCCTACCTGCTCGCGTACTCCGAGCTGACCCAGTCGCGGCTGCGCGCGGTGAGCCAGTCGATGCCGCAGGCCGTGCGGACCGGGGAGGGTCTGCTGCTGGACTTCGCCGGGCCTGGTCAGTTGCTGATTCAGACCCGCAACCCGCGGGCGATGGGCGCGGTGCTGGGGGCACCCGGCAACGGTCGATGACGGATACGCCCAACCCTGCGCGGGCCTCACACGCCGGACGTTAGGCTTCCACCCGACGACGAATGAATGGATGAGTGGTGGCGGAGGACCTCACCGGGCGTCGCCTGGGGCACTACCGGATCGACGGTGTGCTCGGCAAGGGCGGCATGAGCGTGATGTACCGCGCCACGGACATCCGCCTCGGCCGGAAGGTCGCGCTCAAGGTCATCGCGGAACACCTCACCGAGGACCCGGAGTTCCGGGAGCGGTTCGTCGACGAGGCACGCAACACCTCGGCCATCGACCACGCGAACGTGGTGCCGCTGTACGACTTCGGTGAGGTCGACGGCCTGCTCTACATCGCCATGCGGCTCGTCGACGGGTCCGACCTCGCGTCGTTGATCAAGAACGAGCGGCTCGAGCCGGACCGCGCGGTCGCGCTGCTGTCGCAGGTCGCCGAGGCGCTGGACAACCTGCACGAGCGTGGTCTGGTCCACCTGGACGTCAAGCCCGCCAACGTGCTCGTCACGAGCCGCGAGTCGGCCGCCGAGCACATCTACGTCGCGGACTTCGGCCTGACCCGCCGCGGCGCCACCGGCCACCGCACGCGTGGCGGCGACTTCCTCGGCTCACCCACCTACGCCGCGCCGGAGCACCTGCGCGGCGAGCCGGTGGACGCGCGCACCGACGCCTACTCGCTGGCCTGTGTGCTGTTCGCGTGCCTGTCCGGGCGGCCGCCGTTCCAGGGCGCGGTGCCCGAGGTCATCCAGGGCCACCTGAACCGCGAACCGCCGTCGCTCACCGAGGTGGTGCCGTCGCTGCCCGCCGGTATCGACGAGGTGATCCGCCGCGGCATGGCGAAGCGGCCGGCGGACCGGTACGCCACCTGCCGCGAGCTGATCGCCGCCGCCCGGCGGGCCCTGTCGCAGCCGGTGCGCCGCCCGCCCGCCGTGCCGGTGGGACACGGGCAGGGACCCGGCCAGGGACAGGGGCCCGGGCAGGGACCCGGCCAGCGGCCCGCGCCTGCCCAGCAACAGCAGCGCCCGCAGCAGACCACGCCCTACCGGCCGCAGCAACCACAGACCACCCCGCCCGGCGGGTACCAGCGGCCTGCCATGTCGTCGGCCGACCCGGTGCGGCTGCGCCCGCCGGCACCGGCCGCCGCGAGCACGGCGTTCACGTCGTCGGACTCCTCGGGCGGCAACCGGTGGATCGCGCCCGTGCTCGTCGGGATCGTCGCGATCGGCCTGATCGTGGCGGCCATCCTCTTCTTCAACTCCGGCGACCAGCCGTCGGGTCCCGGCGACCAGCAGGAGACCACGACCACGAAGAAGAGCGTCCCGTCCATCAAGGTGGGCGACGGCGACTCCTCGAACGACTCCGACAGCGACTCCGAATCCGAGGACTCCGGCTCCGCCGAGACGTCCGGTCGCTGACCTGGTCTTCTTGCACTCGGGCGGGGAGAGTGCTAAACACGGAGTTGGCACTCTGTACTTCCGAGTGCCAAAACGAGGTCGGGACGGTGAGGCCGGGAGTCTCCGGTCGTCCGTCGCGGGCACCGAGCCTGGCCACGGACGTGAACTTCCAAACGGAGGACTTACACCGCAATGGCCAAGTTGATCGCTTTCGACGAGGAGGCGCGCCGCGGTCTCGAGCGGGGCCTGAACATCCTCGCCGACGCCGTCAAGGTGACGCTCGGCCCCCGTGGCCGCAACGTCGTGCTCGAGAAGAAGTGGGGCGCGCCCACCATCACCAACGATGGTGTCTCCATCGCCAAGGAGATCGAGCTCGAGGACCCGTGGGAGAAGATCGGGGCCGAGCTCGTCAAGGAGGTCGCCAAGAAGACCGACGACGTCGCCGGTGACGGCACCACGACCGCGACCGTGCTCGCCCAGGCGCTTGTGCGCGAGGGCCTGCGCAACGTCGCGGCGGGCGCCGACCCGCTGTCGCTGAAGCGCGGCATCGAGCAGGCCGTCGAGGCCATCACCGAGCAGCTGCACAAGATGTCGCGCGAGGTCGAGACCAAGGAGCAGATCGCCGCGACCGCGTCGATCTCCGCCGCTGACACCACGATCGGCGAGCTCATCGCCGAGGCGCTGGACAAGGTCGGCAAGGAAGGCGTCGTCACCGTCGAGGAGAGCAACGCACTCGGTATGGAGCTGGAGCTCACCGAGGGCATGCGCTTCGACAAGGGTTACCTGGCCGGTTACTTCGTGACCGACCCGGAGCGCCAGGAGGCGACCCTCGAGGACCCGTACATCCTGCTGTTCGGCTCGAAGATCTCCGCCGTCAAGGACCTGCTCCCGGTGCTGGAGAAGGTCATGCAGGCGTCGAAGCCGCTGCTGATCATCGCCGAGGACGTCGAGGGCGAGGCCCTGGCGACCCTGGTGGTCAACAAGATCCGCGGCACCTTCAAGTCCGTCGCCGTCAAGGCTCCGGGCTTCGGCGACCGCCGCAAGGCGATCCTGCAGGACATCGCCACCCTGACCGGTGGCCAGGTCATCTCCGAGGACGTGGGCCTCAAGCTGGAGAACGCCGACATCTCGCTGCTGGGCCGTGCCCGCAAGGTCGTCGTGACCAAGGACGAGACCACGATCGTCGAGGGTGCGGGTGACGCCGAGCAGATCCAGGGCCGCGTCAACCAGATCCGCAACGACATCGCGAACTCGGACTCGGACTACGACCGCGAGAAGCTGCAGGAGCGCCTGGCCAAGCTGGCCGGCGGTGTTGCGGTGATCAAGGCCGGCGCCGCGACCGAGGTCGAGCTGAAGGAGCGCAAGCACCGCATCGAGGACGCGGTGCGCAACGCCAAGGCTGCCGTCGAGGAGGGCATCGTCGCCGGTGGCGGCGTCGCGCTGCTCCAGGCCGCCGAGGAGGCCTTCGCGGGCCTCAAGCTCACGGGCGACGAGGCGACCGGTGCCAACATCGTCAAGGTGGCCGTCGAGGCCCCGCTGAAGCAGATCGCTGTGAACGCGGGCCACGAGGGTGGCGTCGTGGTGGAGAAGGTCAAGGGCCTGCCGCAGGGCCACGGCCTGAACGCCGCCACGGGCGAGTACGAGGACCTGCTCGCGGCCGGCGTGCCGGACCCGACCAAGGTCACCCGCTCGGCGCTGCAGAACGCCGCGTCGATCGCCGCGCTGTTCCTGACGACCGAGGCTGTCGTCGCGGACAAGCCGGAGAAGTCCGCGGCCCCCGCGGGCGGCGGCGACCCCACCGGCGGCATGGACTTCTGATCCAGCCACGGTAGGTAGCCAGCTGTTCCGAAGGGCCCTGGGCGCGAAAGCGCTCAGGGCCCTTCGGCATTTCCCAACCCGGCGAGAAACGAACGCTCAGTCCATGGGCAGACAGGTGCGGCAGAAGTCCTCACCGAACGGGGTCAGGTGAATGCTGCGTCGAATGGTCTTCCCGGCACGACCGGCCCGGGCGATGGCCTCCTGAACCTCTGGCTGGACCTCCACCACCTGGTACCGCTCCGGTTCGACCTCTTCCCGCGAATACCAGACCAACCCCAACCGGAACAGGTTGTTCAAGTAGGCGTTCGTCCGGTCGAGGCGCCGAACGCCGGCCAGCCGCCCGACCATCGACAACCCGGCCTCGATCAGTTCCGAGCCGATCCCCAGTGGACGGTTGGTCCGCACGTCGACCATCGGCTGCGGGCCCTCGCGGAAGAGGAAGCGCAGCATGCGCGCCTCGTCCGGGGTGAGCTCGCCCAGGATTCGTTCGTACGCGGGATGGGTGTCCTCCACGAAGTGCACGTCCGATGACCGGCGCAGCAACTCCGCCCCTCGCGCCCGCAACTCGGCCGTGGAGGCGTCGTGTTCGTCCGGCGCGGGCTGCACGCCCAGCACCGACTGCGCCGCGGCACGCAGCTCCGCGCCGAGGTCCTGTGCGATCTTCACCGGTGGCTCACCGGCCGCCAGCCCGCGCACCACCCGCTGTCCCGTGTGGACGGAAGTCTGCACGACCCACTGCGCGGTGGACAGTCCCGCGTTCGCGGCTATCCGCAGCAGTCCCCATGAAGAAGCCATCTCACACCCCGAAGATCGCCAGATGGATGAGCCCGGCGCCGACGCCGAGCACTCCGCCGTGCACGAACAACAGCCACTCGTCCTGTTTGATGGCCGACCGCAGCAGTTCGTTGAACTCGTCATACCGCAGCTGCCGCATCTGCCGCGCGACGAACGCCCTGATCTTGCCCGCCTGCTGCCTGCCGAACTCCGTGTCGCCGAAGACCGACGCGAACTCCACGGCCTCGTGCGCCACCGCGTCGCGGATCCGGTCGTACCGCTCGGTGCCGATGCCGACCCGCACCGCCGACCGCGCGAACCCGATCGCGTCGTCCACCGCGGGCCGCAGCGAGGTCTCCAGCATCTGCCGCGTGCGGTCCGAGCGCGGGCCGAACAGCAGTTCGTCGCCGATGTTCTTCATGTTGATGACGTCGTCGGAGATGATCTTGGCCATCACATCGCTCACCTCCGGCTGCCGCCGCAGGAACAGCCCGTGGAACCGGAACGGGCCGACGCGTCTCGGGAACACCGGCTCGAAGATCATCTTGATGCCGATCCAGTTGGCGACCCAGCCGATCACCGCGCCGCCGAGCGGCAGCACCCACCAGTACGGCAGCGCCTCCAGCAGGAACACCAGCCCGATGCCTGCCGGGAAACCGAAGTAGAACCCGAAGTTCTGCATGAACCGCAGCTCCTTGCGGCCCACCTCGCGGAGCATGTCGTTCATCAGCTCCGGGTGCTCCTCGAAGTGCCGGATCACCAGCAGCTTCGCGTCGATGAGCTGCTCGATGTGCTCGCCGAGCTGGTCGGTGAGGCCGCGCACGATCACCGGCAGCCGCCGCTGGATCCTGGCGTGCACCGCCGACTTGATCACCGGCGGCAGGTCGTGCCACAGCCGCGGGTGCTCGCGTTCCATGATCCGTTCGACCACGCCGCGGATCTCCTCGCGCGCGGTCGCCGCGATGTGGTCGGCGATCTTGTCCGGTTCGAACTCGCGGTAGAAGTCGCCGATGCTGCCCACTTTGAGCAGTGCCTTGTCGACGGAGATCGAGGCCATCTTGGACACCCGCGACGGGATGATGCCCTGCCAGCCGAACCGGCCGTCGTGCGTGATCGCGGGGATGACCTGCACGCGCCTCGGCAGGTAGGGGTACAGGAACCGCAGCCCCGGCCACCGGATGCCGTGGAACCGCATCGGCTGGAACAGCATGATCACGCCGGTCCAGTTGGTGACGTACCCGATGACGCCGGTGAACAGCGGCACGGAGATCAGGTGCGTGAGGAACCGCGAGTCCGACCAGTCGATAGCCAGGATCACCGTTCGCCCCCCTCGCAAGCCGATGACCCATGGTCAGTGGTCAACGATCTTCGTGCAATGCCTAACCCGCGCCCAGCAGGATAAACGGCCGCCGGAGGGGGTCGGCGGCGGTCGCCTCCGCGAGCGCGCGGGCGGGGCTGACGCCCGACGCGACCCGCCGGTGGTAGTCGGTCATGGTGTCCGCGAGGTCGGCGGCGAGGTCCGGCTGGTTGGTGAGGCGGCGGTGGTAGTCGGTCATCGTCAGCGCGGCAGACCGGTGCCCGACCCGGTTCACGGCCGCGACCACGGTCCGCGACCCGCTCGCGAGCATCGCGCCGGCGAACCCGAGCGGCTCGTCCCCCGGCCGGATGTGCGACAGCGCCAGCTCGCACGCGCCGAGCACGATGTGCGCCGGCGGCCGCCGCAGCCGCGCCACCTCGTGCGCGAGCAGCCCGCCGTCGTGCAGCTCCAGGCGGGAGAACATCGCGTTGGCGGCCTCGTGCGTGCCGTGCGCGGCGATGTGGACGAGCTTCGCACCGTCCATCGCGGACAGCACCGCGGCGGTCGTCGCCTCCGCGCCGTCCAGGACGATCGCCTCCGGGTACACCTCCCGCAGCTGGTCCAGCTCGGTCGCCGACGTCGGCAGGTCCGGCCCGCGTACCAGCACGACCGGTCCGTCGGCGGGCACGACCTCGTCCGCGCTGATCCACGCGGTCGCCGACGGCGCCACCGACACTGCCCGCCCCCGCAGCGAGGGCAGCGACTCCCACGGCACCGAGTACAGCCCCCCGAACGGCACGACGACCAGCTCCCGGTCGCCGAGCAGGTCCGCCGGGATCCCGTGCTCGCCGAACAACAGGTCGTCGAGCGTGGTGATGCGCCGCAGCGCGGACTGGGACACGGCCTGGCGGAGCGGCTCGATCAGCTCGTCGGGCGCCAGTGCGTCGAGGTCCGCGTGCAGCTGGCGGGCGATCTCCAGCACGGCCTCTTTCGGCCCGAGGCGGACGAGCTTGGTCCGTCCACCGGAGACGATCACGGCGGCCAGGTCGCGGTCGGGGCCCGCGAAGCTGATCAACGCCCGGTCGCCAAGCCGCTCGATGATCTCGGCCGGGGCGGCGACGGGCCGCGGCCGTCCCCAGTGGGAGGTGTGCCAGCCGAGGCGGCTGACCTCACGCTGCAGTGCGGCCGAGCGGCGTTCGAGGTGCGTGACCGCGCGGCGTTCGAGGCGGGCCTGCTGCACGGTCCGCAGTACGGTCCGCAGCTCGGTGACCCGGCTGGCCAGCTCGGGGTCGTCGATCGCGGGCAGCGGTTCGTAGCGGTACACCTGCGCGCGGGTGCGTTCCTGCCAGGAGAGGACCCGGCGGGCGTCGGCGTCCGAGCGGGCGTCGTCGAGCACCAGGCCGACCGCGAGCCTGCCCAGCTCGATGCCGTGCACGGCGGTGCCGCACACCAGGTCGAGCCCGCCCATCCGGTCGCGGACCGCGCCCAGCTCGTCGAACCCGGCCTTGGCCTGGGCGAGGGCGGTCCGCTTCTGCCCGTGGGCGAGCGCGACCTCCGCACGGCAGAGCCTGCGCATCACCTTGTGGTCGATCGGCTCGATCCGGCTGGGCTGCGGCACCTCGTCGAGCAGCTGCGCGGCGGCGTCGACCTGGCCGCGGCGCAGCAACAGCCGCACCGCGAGCATCCTGGCCAGCGCGGCCTCGTCGGTCAGCCCGACCGCCGACAACCGTTCCGCGAGCCGGGTGGGGGCCGCGGCGGCCGGCCTGCCGGAGCCGTCCGACAGCGCGGCGGTGACCTCGGCGCGCACCTTCGTGAGCGCGGCGACCTCCGCCCACGACTCGCTGCCGCGCTTGACGAACCGCCTGCGCGCGGACTCCGCGAGCTTCTTCGCCATCGTCAGGTCGCCCTCCAGCAGCGCGGCCGCCGCCCTGGCGATCTCCGCCTCTGCGAGGTCCTGGCTGACCTTCTGCTCCCGCAGGCTCGGCAGGGCCTCGTCGAGGTACCGCGCCGCGTCCTCGGCGAGCCCCGCGGTGAGCAGCGCCCTGGCGAGGTCGATCTGGGTGCGTGGCACCAGGCCGGGCGCGAGGTCGCGAAACGCCCGTTCCGCGTTCTGGTAGTGGTCGAGCGCCACCGGGACGTCGCCGGTGAGCTGGGCGATGTCGCCGAGGTTGCCCTGCGCCTTCGCGCGGAGGCGGGACAGGCCGTGCTCGTCGGCGAGCGCGATCACGCGGTGCATGTCGGCCTCGGCGGGGCCGGGTTTGCCGTCGGCGATGTGGGTGAGGCCGCGGTTCATGATCACGCGGGCCAGTACCTCGGGGTCGAGGTCGGAGTCGGTGAGCGCGCCCTCGAGCAGGGGGATCGCGCGGTCGAACAGTTCCAGCGCCTCGGCGGTGCGGCCGGTGCGGTGCAGCACGAGCGCGCGCTGGCTGTCGACGAGCCCCAGCATGCCCGCGCGCCGCGGCCCGCCGGACAGGCCGCTCGCGAGTGCGTTGGCGGTGCCGAGGTGCGCGAGGCCCCCCGGCACCGACCCGGCTTCCGCTTCCGTGTAGCCGAGGCTGACGAGCACGCGGATGCGCATCGTGACCGCGTGGACGTCGGTGTCGTCCACCGGGAGCGCCTGCAGCGCGAGCTGCAGCAGTTTGACCGCTTCGGCGGGTCGTCCCGCCGCAGCGACCTCGACGGCTTTCCCCCTGAGGTCGGCTGCGGCGGCGACGCCGTTGCCGGATGTGGTGCTGTCCGCGGCGGTCCCGCCCTTGCTCAGGCGTTGTGACACATCACCAATGGCACCACACGTGTCACCCCGTGCGCGATGTCGGGGCAGTTGATCGTCAGGCCGGCGATCCCGTCGGGATGCTGTTGCCCTCGTGGTGGCCCATCGGTTCCGCATTGCCCTCGTGGTGGCCGGTGGTGTGGGCCGTCGAGCCGCACTCGGCACAGGGCGGCTGCGGGTTGGTCGGATCCTTGGTGATCGTGGTCTCCGTCATTCCTGATCTCCCCTCTCGTCGGAATGCTGCGTATTCACCTACATAAGAGGCGAACATTCACAGTGAGATACAGCAGAATATCTGCCGTTCGGGGGAGTTGGGGGCTATTCGGGTTACAAATCGACAGTGGGTGTGACCACGGTGCGTGACTGCTCGGCATTCATGCGTACAAGTAGCTGGGTGGTGCCCCTCGGCACCTCGGTCAGCACGAAGCGCCCGCCCTCGTCCGCGGTGGTGACGGCGGAGCCGTGGTCGGCGACGCGGACCTCGACGCCGTGGGCCCCGGCGGGCACGAGCCAGCCGTCGATGCGCTGCCGTTCACCGGTTCGGGTGACGTTGACCATGACGGTCAGGTCGCCGACGAAGAACGTGATGGTGCCGGGCATGCCGCCGCGGACACCGGCGAGCGGCCGGTTGTCGGCCCACTGTGCGACCTCGAGTTCGACGTGGCGGTCGATGTCGTCGAGCGCCACGGCGAACTGGGTTCTCTCGACCAGGCCGGGCGGTAGCGGGTCCAGCTCGTTCACGAGCCGCGCCACCTCGGCCATCAGGTCGTCGTCAGTGTGGTTCGTTCTCATGATCCACTGTCCCCGTCGTACAGCGAGCGCAGGTTGTTCAGGCAGCGCCCTCGTGTCGGTCCGATACTCCCGTGCGGCATGTGCAGGGCCTCCGCGACCGCGCGGTACTCCGCCCGGCCCGCGATCACGGTCAGCCGCAGCAGCTCCTGGCAGCGCTGCGAAAGCTTGTGGAACGCGGACCACAGCTGGTGGTCGCGCTCCGTGCGGAGCACTTCGTGTTCGGGAGACGGATCGGTCGTCGGTGTGCGCTCGGCCATCTCCTGGGACAGTTCCACCGTTCCGCCAGCGCGGTGTTGTATCCGGTTGGCCTCACGGCGGGTGGTGGTGATCAGCCAGCCCGCGAGCGCGCGGGGTTCGGTCAACCGGTGCAGGTGCCGCAGCAACGCGAGCCACACCGTCTGCACCACGTCCTCCGCGGTCGTGCGGTCGAGACCGCTGCCGCGGGCGACGTGCCACACCAACGGCGCGAGGTCGGCGACCAGGGCGTCGAACGCCTCCTTGTCACCGTCCCGTGCTGCCAGCATGCATGCCGCGTGCCGGTCCCGGCCCTCGAGCTCAGCCCAAGGCTTGACCATGCTTGCGGTCTGCAGTTCCGTCACCGCTTCCCACCCCGCTTCGAGGGTCGCTCTGCTCGTGGCACCCGCTTATGGTGCCAATCCGTCTTGCCCGAAGTCACCCCGTGTGGGGTCTTACGTTCAAGAGCGTCGGTACGTGATGTAGATACCGACCATTCGGGTGGTTCAAGCAGATTGCGAGATCACTAACAGCAACACCCCGAGCCCGATGACCACACCGGCCAGCAAGGTGCCGCAGCCGACGCCGACAATACCCCGGGTCGACTTCGCGCGGATGGCGAGCAGGTTGGCGACAACCGCGCTGACCAGCACGAACCCGCCGAAAATGGCGGTCGCGACCAGTACGGCGCCGGTCAGGTCCCGCAGCGCGGACCCGAACGCGAGCGCGAGCAGGAAGACGAGGACGGCCCCGGCCAGAGCGAGCGCGGAGGCGAGCAGGACGAGCGCCCGGGCGGTGCCGGGCCGGGAGAACGTCCGCTTCTGGTCCACGCCCGCCGATTATTCCTCCGGCACGACCGCCCAGGCGACCAGGTACAGGATCGCGCCGGTGCCGAACCCGAGCAGCGTCGCGGCGACCAGCAGGATCCGGACCAGCGCCGCGTCCATGCCGAACATCTTGGCGATCCCCCCGCACACCCCGGCGACCATGCGGTCGGAGCGGCTGCGGCGGAGCTTCACAGTCGTCGTGTTCATGACTCCACAGTGGCGCCTCCGGCGGGCGCCGCCATCAGGGATCGACCCTGATCGCACCCTGGCCTTTTGTCGGGGAGGCCGAAATCAGGCTGACGATGGCGGCTGTTCTACCTGCGGTGACTGCCTGCTCGCGGCCGGATTGGTGCCTACCGGCGCAGTACGCTCGGGACGTGGTGACTTCCCCTGATGAGCTGTCGGCGGCCCTCGAGTCGGTCGGCTACCTGCCGGACGAGGGCATCGCGACCGCTGCCTTCCTCGCCCAGCGCCTCGGCCGCCCGCTGTTCTGCGAGGGCGATCCCGGCACCGGCAAGACCTCGCTCGCGGTGGCGCTGTCGCAGGCGCTGTCGGTGCCGTTGATCAAACTGCAGTGCCACGAGGGGATCGACTTCACGCAGGCCCTGTACGACTGGGACTTTCCCCGGCAGCTGCTGCACCTGCGGGCGCTGGAGGCCGCTTCGGGCGGTGCGCTGGATTCCGAGCTGGCGGAGAAGTCCCTCTACTCACGGCGTTTCCTCCTCGCGCGGCCGTTGCTGCGTGCGCTGGAGGAGTCGCCGTGCGTGCTGCTCGTCGACGAGGTCGACCGCGCCGACGACGAGTTCGAGGCTTTCCTGCTCGAGATCCTCGGCGAGAACGCGGTGACCGTGCCCGAGCTCGGCGAGGTGCGGGCTTCGGTGCCGCCGCTGGTGATCCTGACTTCCAACCGCACCCGGGAAGTCCACGACGCGCTGAAGCGGCGGTGTCTGTACCACTGGCTGGAGCATCCGTCCCTGGGGCGCGAGGTCGCCATTCTGCGGCGGCGGTTGCCGGAGTTGCCGGAACGGCTGGCCACGCAGGTGGCCTCGGCGGTGCGGCGGTTGCGGGAGATGGAGTTGCTGAAGCCGCCCGGCGTCGCGGAGTCGTTGGACTGGGCTTCCGCGTTGACCGCGTTGGGGCGGTCGGAACTGGACGCCGCTTCCGCTGCCGCGACCCTGGGGGCGGTGTTGAAGTACCGCGAGGACACGCAGCGGGTGGTCGCGGTCGGGCTGGAAGCGATCTTGGCTGGGTGACCGCGCGAAAGCGGTCGTCCCGGACACCGCGCCGCCGGAATATTCGGTCGCGTTTCTCGTTGTCCTGGGCGATAGTTGTTCTCGGCATGCCACACCGGAGGAGGGCTGATGAGTACCGAACGCAGGGGGAGCGAGCGGTAGCGTCGCCTGATCCGACAAGCAGTCGCCTGCGCGGTGGACCGGTCGCGGTGTTCACCCGCGCGGCGGCTGTGGCGGCCGTCCCCTCCGGCTCCACAGTCCGATGTGGACGGCCGCCCGTAAACCACTCACCGGTTCCCCGCGCCCGGCCTGCTACCTGGCCACGGTCGCGGTGGGGGACCCACCCTGGCGTCGCCCGTGTATCGCGGTCGGCGCCAGGCAGTCCACGCGGCGGCCGCATCCGCCCGGCCGCCGTGCACCTACGCCGGCACCGCCGCCGGGTGCGTGCGGCCGCCGCGTGGAGTCAGAGTTCTCGTTGCAGCAGCAGGGTGTCCAGCCACTGGCCCTGCTTCCAGCCGACCTTCGTCAGCCTGCCCGCCTCCTCGTAGCCGAGGGCTTCGTGCAGGCGCAGGGACGACTCGTCCGGAGCCGCGACCACCACCGCGACCGCCTGCCGGTAGCCGTTTTCCTTGCAGCGCTTTAACAACCTCGCCATCAGCGTGCGGCCGTGGCCCTGGCCCGTCGCGTCCGCCGACAGGTACACCGTGGTCTCCACCGTGTGCCGGTACGCCGGTTTCGGGCGCCACGGGGACGCGTACGCGTAGCCCTTGACGACCCCGTCGACCGTCAGCACCACGAACGGCAGGTCCGCGGCGAGCCGGGATTCCCAGGCGGCGACGGACGGCGGGTCCGTCTCGAACGTGACCACCGAGTCGCGCACGTACGGCTCGAACACCGCGGCCACCCCGGGTGCGTCCGCCGGGACCGCGTCGCGCACTATAGTGGACATGGCGCGCATTATAGAGGAACAGCTGGGCCGGCTGATCAACGCCAAGCGGACCGGGGCCGGGCTGAGCCTCCAGGAGTTGTCGCAGGTCACCGGCGTCAGCGTGAGCATGTTGTCGGCCGTCGAACGGGGCGAGAAGACCCCTACCGTCGTCGTGCTCGACCGGATCGCCGAGGGCCTCGACCTCCGGCTGTCGGCACTGGTGTCCGAGCTGGAGACCGACCGGGTCGTCCTGCGGCGCGCCGCTGCGCAGGACACCGTCGACGAAGACGGCTGGCGGCGGACGATCCTCACCCCGGTCGTGCCGGGGGTGAACTTCGAGTGGATCCGCACGACGCTGCCGCCGCGCACCGACGCGGGGGACTTCCCCGCCTACGCGCCGGGGTCGCACGAGTTCGTCGTCGTCACCGAGGGGACCCTCCACCTGGGAGCCGGTGGGCGCGAGTACGTGCTGGCCGTGGGCGACTCGCTCTACTTCCCCGCCGACGCGGTCCACTCCTACGCCAACCGCGGCGACCTGACCTGCGAGTACTATGTGGCGGCGCTCATCATGCGGCCACGTCGCTGACGCGCGGGTACACAATGGCTGTGTGGACACCGCGGACCCCCTCACCGGACTGGTCGGTTTCGCCGCCGCCCTCCGGGTGGCCGGGTTGCCCGCCGACGCGCAGCGCGTGCAGGCCTACCTCGGGGCCGTCGGCGAGCTCGACATCGCGGATCCGGGGCAGCTGTACTGGGCCGGGCGGTTGACGCTCTGCGCCGAGCCGGACGACCTGCCGCGCTACGACGAGGCCTTCGCCGCCTGGTTCACCGCCGACGAACCTCGCGCCCGCCGCAGGGGAGCGCCGAAACCGAAAGTCGTGACCATGGCCGCGCTCACCGAGGCTCCCTCCGCCAACGGCGAGGAGGAGCGGGCGACCGAGGAGCTGAAGGTCGCCGCCAGTGACGCGGAAGTGTTGCGGCACAGGGACATCTCGGAGCTGACCGCCGTGGAGCGGGAGCACCTGCGGGAGCTGATGGCCACCCTCCACCTCGCCCCGCCACTGCGCCGGTCCATGCGGCTGCGGCCCCACCGCCGGGGGCGGCTCGACTCCGCGCGCATCCTCCGCGCCATGCGCGCCGCGGGCGGGGAGACCGTCCGGCTGGCCTACAAGGACCGGACCCGGCGGCCCCGCCGGGTGGTCCTCCTGCTCGACATCTCCGGGTCCATGACCCCCTACGCCGACGCGTTGATGCGGTTCGCACACGCCGTGGTCCGGGCCGCGCCCACGACCACCGAGGTGTTCACGGTCGGCACGCGGCTGACCCGGTTGTCGCGGCAGCTGCGCAAGCGGGACCCGAGGGAGGCGCTCGCGGCGGCGTCACGGGCGGTGCCGGACTTCGCGGGCGGTACCCGGCTGGGTGAGACCGTCCGGGTGTTTCTCGATCGCTGGGGGCAGCGGGGACTCGCGCGGCGCGCGGTGGTCGTGGTGTTCTCCGACGGCTGGGAACGCGGCGACGCGGCCCTGCTCGGCGAGCAGCTCGCACGCCTGCGGCGGCTCGCGCACAAGGTGCTGTGGGTCAACCCGCACGCCGGCCGGGACGGGTACGCGCCCGTCCAGTCCGGCATCGCGGTCGCCATGCCGCACCTCGACCGGCTGCTGGCCGGACACAGCCTTGCCACGCTCGAGGAATTACTTGTGGAGGTACGCCGTGCGTGACGTGCTTGACGAACTGTTGCGCCGCTACTCGGCGGGGGAGAAGGTCGCGCTCGGCACCGTCGTCGCGACGTTCTCCTCGGCGCCCCGCGC
Organism: Actinophytocola algeriensis; assembly: GCF_014203735.1. GTDB lineage: Bacteria > Actinomycetota > Actinomycetes > Mycobacteriales > Pseudonocardiaceae > Actinophytocola > Actinophytocola algeriensis. The sequence continues at coordinate 1,106,814 of NZ_JACHJQ010000003.1, forward strand.
GCCCGGCGCCGCGATGCTCGTCGCGCAGGACGGGACGGTGTCGGGCAGCGTGTCCGGCGGGTGCGTCGAGGGCGCCGTGTACGAGCTGGGCACGCAGGTGCTCGAGGACGGCACGCCGGTGCTGCAGCGCTACGGCGTGAGCGACGACGACGCGTTCGCGGTGGGCCTGACCTGCGGCGGGATCATCGACATCTACGTCGAGTCGATCTCCGCCGCCGACTTCCCGGAGTTCGCGGAGCTCGCCAAGTCGATCCAGACCGAGGAGCCGGTGGCGCTCGCGACGATCGTGGCGCACCCGGACCCGTCCCGGATCGGGCGTCACCTGGTCGTGTGGCCGAACCGGACCGCGGGTGACCTCGGGTCGGCGCGGGCGGAGGCGGCCATCGCGGACGACGCGCGCGGCATGCTCGGCACCGGCCGGACCGGCACGCTGCACTACGGCGCGGAGGGCCAGCGCCGCGGTGAGGGCATGTCGGTGTTCGTCAGCTCGTTCGAGCCGCCGCCGCGCATGCTGGTGTTCGGCGCCATCGACTTCGCGACCGCCATGGCGCGGCTCGGCTCGTACCTGGGCTACCGCGTGACCGTGTGCGACGCGCGGCCGATCTTCGCGACGAAGAGCCGGTTCCCGGACGCCGACGAGGTGGTCGTGAACTGGCCGCACCGGTACCTGGCCGCGGAGGTCGAGGCGGGGCGGATCGACCAGCGCACGGTGGTCGCGGTGCTGACCCACGACCCGAAGTTCGACGTGCCGGTGCTGGAGGTCGCGCTGCGTTGCGAGGCGGGCTACATCGGCGCGATGGGCTCCCGCCGCACCCACGACGACCGCATGCAGCGACTGCGGGACGCGGGCCTGACCGAGGACGAGCTGGCGCGGCTGGCGTCGCCGATCGGCCTCGACCTGGGCGCCCGCACCCCGGAGGAGACCGCGGTGTCGATCGCGGCGGAGATCATCTCGCTGCGGTGGGGCGGCGCGGGCAAGCGGCTGACGGAGGTGTCGGGGCGCATCCACCGGGAGCCGTGACGCCTGTTCGACCGCGGGCGGCCGGCCTCCGGCCCCCTCGAACCACGCCACCCGCGACCACCGACAGTTCCGGTTCGCCGCGGGCGAGTTGTCCACAGGATCAGGTGCGGCGGTACGCCAGGCGGACGCGGCACGGGGACATCTCGTCGGTGATCACCGACATGACTCGCAGCAGGCCGTTGCCGCCGGTGGTGATCAGGTCGGTGATGCCGGTGTCGCCGTCGTCGATGCGCAGGCGCAGGTCCTTCGCGTCCGCGAAGACCGCCGCCTGCAGACCCTCCTCACCCAGCAGGAACGTGCCCGCGGGCGAGGTCGCGAGGGTGCCGTCGAACGGGCGGGCCGACGGTTCCAGCACACCCTCGTCGTCGAACCACGAGATGTCCGCGGCGCCGGTCTCGGTGAACGTGCCGTCCTCCGCGATCGCCAGGGTGAGGCCGGTGTGCGGTGCGAGCGGCGGCTCCCGCGTGAACACCTCGCCCGCGAGCCAGCGGCGGTTGAACTCGTCGAGCGGCAGCCGGACGTCGCCGATGACCAGGTCTCCGTCGTCGTACTGGGTCTCGGGGAACTCCTCCTCGGCGGCCGCGACCAGTTCCCAGCTCCCAACGAACTCGTTCATGCCGGCACGGTAGCGCCCGGCACGTCCTCGATCCGGTGGTACACCGGAAGTCCCCGCTCCCGCGCGATCGCCACGTCCTGGTCCGCGCCCGTCGACTCGCCGGGCAGCCGCAGCACGGCGTCGCAGTGCCGGAGCAGGCGTGCCGCGGTCGGGTACATGATCTCCGCCGCCACCGGGTCGGTGACGCTCGTGCCGCCCGCGCCGCGCAGGACCGGCAGCGCCACCCACTCGCCGATCATCGGCACGTGCCCTGCCTGGAACAACGGCCACGCAGCCGCCTCCAGCTTCGCGAGGTTCGCCGCCATCAGGGCGGGGTCGTCACCGGTGCCGGAGCGGTAGGGGCCTGCGATCAGAATGAGCATGACCCGACCATAACGTGCAACAATCGGCAAGAACAAGGAGGAACGTGCATGCTTGCCGCTGAGAGGCGTGACCTGCTGCTGGCCCGGCTCCGCACGGACGGCAAGGTGATCGCGAAGGAACTGGCCGCCGAGCTGGGCCTTTCCGAGGACAGCGTGCGGCGGGACCTGCGCGAACTGGCCGCGGCCGGGTTGTGCCAGCGGGTGTACGGCGGCGCGCTGCCGGTGTCGCCCGCGGTCGCCGACTACGCGACCCGCACGGCCGTCAGCCTCGACAGCAAGGCGCGGGTGGCGCGGCGCGCGGCGGAGCTGGTCCGGCCCGGCTCGACCGTGATCCTCGACGGCGGCACCACCGCGCTCGCGGTCACCAGGGCGCTGCCTCCCGACCTGGCCGCCACCGTCGTCACGCACAGCCCGACGGTCGCCGCCGCGCTGGTCGAGCACCCGACGGTCGAGGTGTTCCTCATCGGCGGCCGCCTGTTCAAGCACTCGGCGGTCACGTCCGGCGCGGCGGCCGCGGAGGCGGCGGAACGCGTGCAGGCCGACCTGTTCCTGCTCGGCGTCACCGGCGTCCACCCCGAGGCGGGCCTCACCACGGCCGACGCGGACGAGGCCGCCATGAAGCGCCTGCTGTCCCGCCGCGCGGCGGACACGTACGTGCTCGCCAGCGAGGAGAAGATCGGGGCGGCGTCGCCGTTCGAGGTGCTGCCGTGGACCGCGGTGGCGGGCGTGATCACCGACGCGGACGTCCGCCTGCCCGTCCCGGTTCTCCACGCTGGTTGAGACTTCGCGCGACAACTCCGGGGAAAGTCTCAACCGCGTAGTTCAACGATACGGTTGAGACTCATGGATTCGGTGCCGCTGACCGACGACGACCGCCGCGCGCTCGTCACCTGGGCGGCCGACTGCGCGCAGCGGGTGCTCCCGCTGTTCGAGCGGCGCGTGCCGGACGACCCGCGCCCACGGGCCGCGCTCGACGGCACCCGCGCCTTCGCGAACGGCGAGCGGCACCGTGGCCCGCTGCGCCCACTGGCCTGGGCCGCCCTCGCCGCCGCCAAGGAGACCGACGACCCGGTCGCCTACGCCGTCGCCCGTGCCGCGGCCGCCGCGGTCGCGATCCCGTACATCCACCCGATCGCGACCCCGCACCAGGTCAAGCACATCGTGGGCCCTCCGCTGTACGCGGCCCGGGCCCGTGCGCTGGCAGGTGAGGACGCCGACGAGGAGGTCCGCTGGGCCCTCGGCCACGCGGACACCACGGTCCGCGAGGTCACCCGCAGGTTCCCGAGGGGCCGCCACGGCAGGACGGCACTGGGCTCGCTCTCCGCGAAGATCGAGGACGGGCTCAGGGCACCGGCTCCGGCTCGATAGCGCGCGAGCGGCGGCGCAACCCGTCGAAGGTCAGCACGACCAGCGCCAGCCACACGATCCCGAAGCCGAGCCAGCGCTCCAGCGGCATGTACTCGTGGAACACGAGCACGCCGAACGCGAACTGCATGCTCGGCGTCATGTACTGCAGCAGGCCGATCACCGAGAGCGGGATCCGCACGGCCGCCGCGGCGAACGCCAGCAGCGGCACCATCGTCACGAAGCCGCCGCCGACCAGCAGCAGCGTGTGGCCGACGCCCAGCGACGTGAACGTGCCGCCCCCGGAGTACCCCAGGAACACCACGTACGCCAGCGCGGGCAGCAGCGTCACGCTCGTCTCGACGGCCATCGACTCGACCGCGCCAACGTTTGCGAGCTTCTTGACCAGGCCGTACGTGGCGAAGCTGAACGCGAGCACCAGCGCGATCCACGGCACCTCGCCGTAGCCGATGGCCAGCACGACGACCGCCACCAAGCCGAGCCCGACCGCGGTCCACTGCGCCTTCCGCAGCTTCTCCTTGAGCAGCACCACGCCGAGCAGCACCGACACGAGCGGGCCGATGAAGTACCCCAGCGCGGTCTCCACGACGTGCCCGTTGGTGACGCCCCAGATGTAGGCGCCCCAGTTCGCGGAGATCAACACGGCCGCCGCGGCGAGCAGCAGGAACTGTCGCCGGTCGTGCAGCACCGCGCGGAACGACCCGAACCGCCGCGTCCACGCCAGCACGCCGACGACGACCACCAGCGACCAGATCATCCGGTGCGCGAGCGTCTCCAGCGCACCCGCCGACGCGAGCAGCGACCAGTAGAGCGGGAAGAGGCCCCACAGTCCGTACGCGGTGACGCCGAAGGCCACGCCGCGGCGGTGCTCGGCGTCCTGTTCAGTGCGCTGACCAGCGACGGAAGGGGAGGACACCGCAAAATCCTAAGCCATGCGAACGATCGTACTCGAACAATTGAACGAGGATCACACCGCGCGTTTTTGCCCCCAGGTCCACTTTGGCGTCCGTGGACTTGTCCCGGCGCCCTCACGGGGGCAGGCTCACATGCTGTGAGCCCGCTCACGTGACCCGAGCTGAGCACCACCCGGCAGGGAGGCCGTATGCGCATCACCGTGACCGTTGACGGAACGAAGTTCACCGACGATGTTGAACCTCGCCAGTTGCTCGTGCACTACCTCCGAGAGCGGCTAGGCAAGGTCGGCACGGTGGTCGGGTGCGACACGAGCAACTGCGGCGCGTGCACTGTGCACCTCGACGGGCACAGCGTGAAGTCCTGTTCCGTGCTCGCGGTACAGGCCGACGGCTGCGAAGTCACGACCATCGAGGGCCTCGCGCGGGACGGCAACCTCCACCCGGTGCAGCGGGCGTTCCACGACAACCACGCCCTCCAGTGCGGTTTCTGCACCCCCGGCATGATCATGCAGTCGATCGACCTCCTCGCCGACAACCCCGACCCGGACGAGAAGGCCGTGCGGGAAGGCCTCGAGGGCAACCTGTGCCGGTGCACGGGCTACCAGAACATCGTCCGCGCCGTGCGGGACGCTGCCGCCCAGATGCAGGGCGGCGCCGGTCCCGAGGCTGAGCAGGTGGCGGGCGCTCCCGCCACCGCGGGAGGCACGCAGTGACCGCCACGATGGAGCCGGAGGTCGGCAAGTCCCGCCGCCGGAAGGAAGACGCGCGGCTGATCACCGGGCGCACCCGCTGGACCGACAACCTGACGCTGCCCGGCCTGCTGCACATGGCGGTGCTGCGCAGTCCCATGGCGCACGCACGGATCACGAACATCGACGCGTCCGCCGCGAAGGACATGCCTGGCGTGCACGCCGTGTTCACCGGCGCCGACCTCGCGGGCGAGCAGGGGAGCCTGCCGTGCGCGTGGCCGATCACCGAGGACATGAAGTCGCCGGACGCGCCGTCGATCGCGGTCGACAAGGTCAACTTCGCGGGTGAGATCGTGGCCATCGTGGTCGCGCGCAGTGCCTACGAGGCCGCCGACGCGCTCGAGGCCATCGACGTCGACTACGACGACCTGCCGGTCGTGCTCGACATGGCCGCGGCCGTCGAGGACGGTGCCGACCTGGTGCACGAGGAGCTCGGCACCAACAAGAGCGCCACGTGGATCTTCGACTCCGGTGCGGCGGGCACCGGCGGCGACGTCGACGCCGCCATCGCCGGCAGCGAGGTCGTCATCGAGCGCACCTACCGGCAACAGCGCCTGATCCCGGCGTTCATGGAGCCGCGGTCGTTCATGTGCGATCCGACGGGCGACCAGATCACCCTGTGGTCCAGCACCCAGATCCCGCACATCCTGCGGTTCCTGCTGGCCGCGCAGCTCGGCGTGCCGGAACACAAGATCCGCGTGATCGCGCCGGACGTCGGCGGCGGGTTCGGCGGCAAGCTGCAGGTCACGCCGGAGGACTTCCTGACCTTCCTGGTGGCGCGGCGGCTCGGCAAGCCGGTCAAGTACACCGAGTCCCGCAGCGAGAGCCTGTTGTCCGGGCACCACGGCCGCGACCAGATCCAGAAGCTGACGCTGTCGGCGAAGCGCGACGGCACGGTCACCGGCCTCAAGGTCGAGCTGCTCGCCGACATGGGCGCCTACCTGCGGCTGGTCTCGCCGGGCGTGCCGATCCTCGGCGCGTTCATGTTCAACGCGATCTACAAGTTCCCGGCCTACAAGTTCGTGTGCACCAACGTGTTCACGAACAAGGTGCCCACCGACGCCTACCGCGGCGCCGGGCGGCCGGAGGCGACGTACGCGATCGAACGGCTCATGGACGAGCTGGCCGCCGAGCTGGACATGGACCCGATGGCGGTGCGGGAGAAGAACTGGATCGCCCACGAGGAGTTCCCGTTCACGACGGTGTGCGGGCTGACCTACGACTCCGGCAACTACGAGGCCGCGACCGCCAAGGCCATGGAGCTGTTCGGCTACGACGCCCTGCGCGCCGAGCAGAAGGAGCGCCGCGACCGCGGTGACTCCGTCCAGCTCGGCATCGGCATCTCCACGTTCACCGAGATGTGCGGGCTCGCGCCGTCCCGCGTGCTCGGCTCGCTGGCCTACGGCGCGGGCGGCTGGGAGCACGCGGCGATCCGCATGCTGCCGACCGGCAAGGTCGAGGTCGTCACCGGCTCGTCGCCGCACGGCCAGGGCCACGAGACGGCGTGGAGCCAGATCGTCGCCGACCAGCTCGGCGTGCCGTTCGAGGACGTCGAGGTGCTGCACGGCGACACGCAGTCCTCGCACAAGGGCATGGACACCTACGGTTCGCGGTCGCTGACCGTCGGCGCCATGGCCGTCGTCGCCGCGACCGACAAGGTGAAGGCCAAGGCCGCGAAGATCGCCGCGCACATGCTGGAGGCGGGCGAGGACGACGTCGAGTTCCAGGCCGGTTCGTTCCGCGTCCGCGGCACCGGAGCCGAGGCGAAGGGCGTCTCCATCCAGGACGTCGCGCTCGCCGTGTTCGCCGCGCACGACCTGCCCGACGGCGTGGAGCCGAACCTGGACTCGGAGGCAACGTTCGATCCGGAGAACTTCTCGTTCCCGCACGGCACGCACCTGTGCGCGGTCGAGGTGGACACCGAGACCGGGCGGACGACCATCCGGAAGTACGTGTGCGTCGACGACATCGGCAAGGTGGTGAACCCGCTGATCGTCGAGGGCCAGGTGCACGGCGGGCTCGCGCAGGGCATCGCGCAGGCGCTGTTCGAGGAGGCCGTGCACGACGAGTCGGGCACGCTCACCACGGGCACGCTCGCCGACTACCTCGTGCCGTCGGCTGCGGACCTGCCGACGTTCACGACCGACCGCACCGAGACCCCGGCGACGTCGAACGTCCTGGGCGTCAAGGGTGTCGGCGAGGCGGGCACGATCGCCTCGACGCCCGCCGTGGTGAACGCGGTGGTCGACGCGATCCGGCACTTCGGCGTCAACGACGTGCAGATGCCGTGCACCCCGATGCGGGTCTGGCAGGCGATCAACACCGGGCAGACCGACGCGGGCGGGCTCGGGGATGAGGCCGGCGGCGGCCTCGGTTCGATGAACGTCACAGACACCTCAGGAGGCCAGCAGTGATCCCGGCCGCGTTCGACTACGTCGCACCGACCACAGTGGACGACGCGGTGCGCGCGCTGTCCGAGGCAGGCGAGGACGCGAAGATCATCGCGGGCGGGCAGAGCCTGCTGCCCGTGCTGCGGATGCGTCTCGCGGCGCCGTCGAAGCTGATCGACCTCGGCAAGGTGCCCGAGCTCCGCGGCATCCGCGAGGACGGCGACGCCCTGGTGATCGGCGCGATGACCACGCACTACGAGATGCAGCACGACCCGCTCATCGCGGAACACGCCTCACTGCTCGCGCTCACCGCGAACGCGGTCGCGGACCCGCAGGTGCGGCATCGCGGCACGTTCGGCGGATCGTTGGCGCACGCGGACCCGGCGGGCGACCTGCCCGCACCCGCGCTGGCACTGGACGCCGAGATGGTGGTGCGCGGCATGGACGGCACGAGGACCGTGCCCGCCGCGGAGTTCTTCACCGACTTCTTCACCACCGCGCTGCGGCCGGGCGAGATCCTGGTCGAGGTGCGGGTGCCGAAGACGACGGGGTGGAGCGCGCACTACGAGAAGTTCAACCGCGTCGCCCAGGCGTGGTCGATCGTCGCGGTGGCGGCGGCCGTGCGGGTCGAGGGTGGCGCGATCGCCGAGGCCCGCGTGGCACTGACGAACATGGGCTCGACCCCGGTGCGGGCCACGTCGGTGGAGCAGGCGCTGGTGGGCCGGGAGGCCACGCCGTCCGCGATCCGCGACGCGGCCGCGCACGCCGCCGAGGGGACCAGCCCACCGTCGAACGCCGATGCCGACGCCGAGTACCGCAAGCACCTCGCCCGGGTGCTGACTTCTCGTGCGGTGAGCGCGGCGGTCGGCGCATAGGGTGGTCACACAGGGCGGCGCCTCCGTCGCGGAGGTGCCGCCCTTCTACGTCGCCTGAGGAGTAGCCGTGAAGCTGGAGCACTCGTTCACCGTTCCCGCCGACCTCGACACCGTCTGGCAGGCGCTGCTCGACCCGGAACGGGTGGCACCGTGCATGCCGGGCGCCACGCTCACCGAGGTCGACGGCGACACGTTCAAGGGCTCGGTGAAGGTCAAGATGGGCCCCATTTCCCTGCTGTACAAGGGAAGCGGCGAGTTCCTGTCGAAGGACGAGCCGGCGCGGACGGTCGTGATCAAGGCGGCGGGCAAGGACGCCAGGGGCAACGGCACCGCCTCCGCGACGGTGACCGTGTCCCTGGAAGCGGACGGCGCCGCGACGATCGGCAAGGTCGTCACGGACCTGTCGATCACGGGCAAGCCCGCCCAGTTCGGCCGCGGGCTGATCTCCGAGGTGGGCGGCAAGATCCTGGACTCGTTCGCGACCTGCCTGGCCTCGAAACTCGCCCCGTCGACGACCCCCGCGGAGGCCGAGGAGACCCCGAAGCTGTCGGTGGTGGAGAAGGAACGCCCGCAGGCCCCGGCAGCGGCGGAGTCCGCCCCGACCGCCCAACTCCCGGAAGCCGAAGGCGGCAATCCCGCGGCGGCTCCGGCTCCGTCCCCGGCGTCGGTGGCTCAAGCCCAGGCCGAGGCCGAGGCGGTGGCCACGGGCCGGGAAGCCGGTGAGACGGCGTCCGAGCACGCCCCGCGTGCCGCGCGCCCCCGCCTGTCCGCGGTCCCGGAACCTGAGAACGAGCCGATCGACCTGCTCGCGTTCGCCGGTCCGTCGGTGCTCAAGCGCGTGGCGCCACTGGTGGCGGTGGTCGTGGCGGTGCTGATCGTGCTCGGCCTACGCCGCCGCCGCTGACAGTCTTCCGGAACTCAAACGTCCTGTTTTGTATATCTGCGTGTGTAATCAGCGGCTGGTTCACCGTCTCGGTGCTACGCGGTTACACTCCGCTGTGAATTCACGGGTTCGCGGCGGTGGGATTGGTCAAATGGATGCGGACTGGAGTAAATCGCGGATCTCCAGGCTGGGCAAAGCACTGATTTCGACGAACCCGCCTCCGGTGGACCGGCTGCATGAGCTGCACGAGCTGCTCATCGTCTACGACGAAGCACTCGACGCCGCTGTCGCGCGGATTCGCGAAGACATGAACGTCCAGTTGACCTCTCGTCTCAAGAACACGGGAACGATCCTCGAGAAGCTGAGGCGCACGGGTGGTGGATCCCTGCCCAACGTGCAGGACCTGGCCGGGATCCGGATGGTGTTGGACTGCGACCTCACGGAACAGATGCGCTTCGCGCGGAGGGTCGAATCACTCTTCGCGGCCGAGAGCCGACCGCCGAAGATCGTGGACCGGCGCGTTGAGGGACTGCGTGGATACCGGGCCGTTCACGTCATCGTGACGGTGGCCGGCCGCCCGGTCGAAGTGCAGATCAGGACGAGGCTGCAGCATCAGTGGGCGAATCTTTCGAGAAATTCGCGGACATCGCGGGTCGTGGAATCCGCTACGGCGAGCCGCCAGACGAATGGACCGTGTTCTTCGACGTCAGCTTTGAGCGACTCGTCCGTGATGACGCGAGCACCTCGAGAATCCTTGCTGACGAGGTTGGCGGTGGCCGGGGTTTCGTGAGTTTGATTATCGAGTACTTCGGAGTCTTGTCCAGTGAGATCCATGCTTGTGAGGTGGCTGCGACGTTTCACGGCTACCCGGAGTTCCTGGAGCAAAGGATCCCTCCTGACGTGCTTCCGAGCTTGGATGAGCTGGAGCAAAGGAAGGAAGTCGTACTCGAGACGGCTCGTGCGATGGAGAAAAGCGTCGACGGGCTTCTGGGCACGAAGGCGACGTTCGAGACCGAAATAGCAGCCATCAAGGGCGAGCTGTCCGCCTCCGGCGGTGTTCCTGAGACGTCCGTTCTCGACCGCGAAGTTCTGCGGACGGAGCTCCGGAAGCGGTTGGGCCTGGTCAACGAGTCGACTCCGCCTGGAGATGATCCCGTTCCTGCTGACGGCGATGACAGTGAAGGGTAGGCTTATGGCTGTGTACTACACCTTGCTCGTCTACGACCGCGCCCAGGCGGAGCTGCTGGAAGAGCGCGCGTTCGACAGCAAGGCAGAGGCTCTCGCCGCCCGGTTCGATGCCGAGGCTGTACACCGTACGAGTGGCGAGAACATCGAGGTCGTCGTGCTTGCGGCAGAGTCACGGGCCGACCTGATGCGGACCCACTCCAGGTACTTCTACAGCCTTCGTGAGCTGGCCAGTCAGGTCGGCTGACCGATCTGAGGGTTGAGCGCCGTCCTGCGGCCCGGCACTATGGCCCGGGTGCGGCGGATGCTGGGGCTCTGCGGAGTGGCTCTCCTCGTTTCCGGCTGTGCGGGCGGGCCCGTCCAGGCAGGCGAACCGGTGCCGCCCTTCCACCCCGCCACCGTCACCCCGCGCGAGAACCCCGCCGCCAAGCCGCCCGGCTCGTTCACCGTCGTCGCGACCGGTGACGTGCTGATTCACCCCGCGCTCACCGAGCAGGCCGAGGAGGACGGCGGCGGCGACCGCGACTTCACGCCGCTCTTCGAAGGCATCAAGCCCGTCATCGAAGGCGCCGACCTCGCGATCTGCCACATGGAGGTCCCGCTCGCCCCCGAGGACGGGACGTTCGAGGGCTACCCCCTGTTCTACGCGCCGCCCGAGGTCGCCGAGGCCGTGGCCGCCACCGGGTACGACACCTGCTCCACCGCCTCCAACCACACCTTCGACCACGGCGCCGAGGGTGCGGCGACCACGCTCGACGCGCTCGACTCCGTCGACATCGGGCACACCGGGTCCGCGCGCACCGAGGCCGAGGCGGACACGCCGCTGGTGACCGAGGTCAACGGTGTCAAGGTCGGCCAGGTGTCGTTCACGTTCGACTACAACCAGGGCACCGAGGAGCCGGAGCCGTGGATGGGCAACGAGATCACCGTCGACGGGGTGGTCGAGGCCGCGCGGAAAGCTCGCTCCGCCGGGGCCGAGGTGGTGATCGCGAGCCTGCACTGGGGCATCGAGGACCAGCACGAACCGACCGAGGACCAAAGGGACACCGCGGAGGCGATCCTCGCCGACCCGGCCGTCGACCTGATCATCGGCCACCACGCGCACGTGGTGCAGCCGTTCGAGAAGTTCGGGGAGAAGTGGGTCGCCTACGGCCTCGGCAACTCCGTCGCCAAGCACGAGGAGCCGCGCGGCACCACCGAGGAAGGCCTGATCGCGCGCTTCCGGTTCACGAAGTCGGAGGTCGGGTGGCGGGTCGACAAGGCCGAGTACATCCCGACGCTCGTCGACCTCGGCCCGCCGATCCGCCTGAAGGACCTGACCACCGGCGACGTCGACCCCGCCCGCAAGCAGGAGGCGCTCGACCGCACCGACGGTGTTGTGCTGTCCCTCGACCCGCCGGGACTCACGCGGCCATGAGGTCGTAACGTCGATCCCATGGAGAGTGTGCGTGCGATCGACGGCTGGCCGGTCGAGAACGCGGCGGTCGCGGTGGTGTCCGCGTCGGGTGACCTGCTCGGTGCCGCGGGCCCGCAGGAGCGCGAGTTCAAGCTCGCGTCGGTGACGAAGCTGCTCACGGCGTACGCCACGCTGGTCGCCGTCGAGGAGGGTGCCGTCGAGTGGGACCAGCCCGCGGGCCCCGAGGGTTCGACGGTCCGGCACTTGATCGCGCACGTGTCGGGCCTCGCGTTCGACGAGCACAAGGTCATGGCCCAGCCCGGCACCAGGCGCATGTACTCGAACACGGGCTTCGAGGTGCTGGCCGACACCGTCCACGAGGCGTCCGGCATCCCGTTCGCCGAGTACCTGACGGAGGCGGTGCTGGCGCCGCTGGGCATGGAGTCGTCACGCCTCGCGGGCACCGCGGGCGCTGGTGCCGTGTCCACGTGCGCCGACCTGGCCCGCTTCGCCGCGGAGCTGCAGTCCCCGACGCTGGTCGCACCGTCCACTGTGGAGGAAGCGACGTCGGTCGCGTTCCCCGGCCTGTCCGGTGTGCTGCCGGGCTACGGCTACCAGAAGAACAACGACTGGGGCCTCGGCTGCGAGATCCGCGACCACAAGAGTCCACACTGGACCGGCAAGAACAGCTCACCCGCCACGTTCGGCCACTTCGGACAGTCGGGCACGTTCCTGTGGGTCGACCCGGCAGCGGGCGTTGCCTGCGTGGCACTCGCGGACCGCGCCTTCGGCCAGTGGGCCATCGACACGTGGCCGGACTTCACGGACGCGGTACTCGCCGAGCTGTGAACGCCCGCCACTGAGCGGGAGAGAACCGCAACACCGGACCGGCGGTGTCCTTCGAGTCCCGGACCCCGACCAGCACTGTGGTGAAGGCGACCTCGACGCAGCCACCGTTGCCGCCGCCGCTGAAGCTACTCTTCCGCCACTCCATCTCGGTCCTCCGGAACGTCGTATTCGTTTGCCACACGGGCAAGAAGTGCTCGGGACTGTCCCTCATCCAGAGTAACGGCCTTCAGCTTCTACAGGATCGATCGATAGATGCGGATGTCGTCGGGCGTCTCCAAGAAGAGGCCGTGCGTCTGGTTCTCGACGTAGGCGACTGGCCCGTGGTTGCGGTATTCCATCAGTTCGAACGGGCCGCCGAGGAAACCGAGCGAGAACGACGCGGGCACCACCCGGACCGTGCACCAGGGCCGGGCCGTGATGAGGGCGAGGTGCAGCAGCTGATCGTTCATCACGCGGGGGCTGCCCACGGTCGAGCGGAGCACCTGTTCGGGGATGAAGAACGTCAGGTCGATGCCGAACTCGCGGCGCAAGAGATCCTGGCGTTCCAGCCTGATCCGCACTCGGAGGTCGATTCCCTCGTCGGGGAAGCGGCCGGTGGCCCGGAACACGGCTCTGGCGTAGTCCTCGGTCTGCAGGAGGCCAGGCACGAGCAGGGGCTCGTACTGGTGGATGCTGGTGGCGGTGGTTTCGTGGGTCGTCAGGGTGCGCAGCTCGTCCGGGACGTTGGGCTGGAGCCAGTCCCTGGCCCAGATGTCGCGGCACATGGCGAGCAGTCGGTCCATCTCGGGCCCGACGACGCGGAAGTACGCCAGGTAGGTGGCGACGGCCACCTCGGAGGCCCCGCGCTGGCCGTTCTCCATCCTGGTGACCTTGCTGTCCGACCACCCCAGGGCACGCGCCAGGTCGTGGACGTTGCAGCCCGCCCGCTCGCGCACGCGCTTCAGTTCGGCGCCCAGCTGACGGCTTCTCGTGGTGGTGTGCCGACCGGTCATGCCGCCAACGTAGATCCGCCGGGGGCCGCCGGAGGGCGAGGTTCACCCGACCCGGCGGGCGCTTGACCGTGGGTCCGGGCACGATGGCGGTCATGTACCACATGGACCGCGACGAATGGCTCCGCTTCGTCTCGCACGGCACCCGCACCGGCAAGCTCGCGACGGTGCGCAAGGACGGCTCCCCGCACGTGGCGCCGATCTGGTTCCTGATCGACGCGACCGACGACGGCGACTTCATCGTGTTCACGACCGGCGCCGACACGGCCAAGGGGTACGCCGTCAAGCGCGACCCGCGGCTGTCGATGGTGGTGGACGTCGAGGAGCCGCCGTTCTCGTTCGTGCAGTTCCAGGCCGAGGCCGAGGTGTCCGAGGACCTCGACGAGATGCTCGGCTGGGCCACTCGCCTCGGCGGGCGCTACATGGGCACCGACAAGGCCGAGGCGTTCGGCAAGCGCAACGCCGTGCCCGGCGAGCTGCTGGTCCGCGCCCGCATCACGAAGGTCGTGGCGCTGGCGGAGATCGCCGACTGAGCGCTACCAGGCCAGCACCCCGGACTCGTCCTGGAAGGTGCCGGTCGGACCGTCCGCGTCGAGGGTCGCCAGCCGCACGACGGTTCTGGCGCTCTCCTCCGGCGACCGTCCGATGCCGAAGCCCGCGGTCATGTCGGTGGCGGTGGTGCCGGGTTCGAGTGCGTTGAACTTGATGCCCCGCTCGGACTTGGCGTACTGGACCGTCAGCATGGTGGCGGCTGCCTTGGACGCGGAGTAGAGCGCGACAGGCAGGTGGTACTCCGGCCGGTCGGGGTTGTTCACCGCCCAGAACGACCCGGCGCTGCTCGACACGGTGACCACGGTGGGGTTCGAGGACTTGCGCAGCAGGGGGAGCGCCGCCTCCGTGACGCGCACGACGCCCACCGCGTTGGTGTCGAAGGCGCGCAGTGCCGTGGGACCGTCGACGACTCCGGGTTCGAGGATGCCCGCGTTGTGCACCAGGACGTCGAGCAGGCCCTCGGCCGCACCGATCGTCGCCAGCGCGCCCGCCACCGACGCGTCGTCGGTCACGTCGAGCTGAACGAACCGGGCGCCGAGCGCTGCCGCGGCCTTCTCACCCCGCTCGACGTCCCGCGCACCGACGTAGACGACGTGTCCCAGCTCCAGAAGCTGTTTGGCGGTCTCGAAACCGATGCCCTTGTTGGCCCCGGTGACCAGTGTGACGGTCATGTGCGTCCTTCCGAAATATGTGGCCTGAGCGGACCGTTGTCGACGCTATGCGGCGCCACTCACCTCAACCAGAGCCCTCTCGTGCCCGGGGAGTGACAGGACCCCCTCCGCGGAGCGGGACGAACCCCCTCGGCGCGTACCTGCGTGCCCGGCGCGAGCTGGTGACGCCTGCGCAGGCGGGCATCCGCGACGTCGGTGTGCGGCGGGTGCCGGGGCTGCGGCGTGAGGAGGTCGCGATGCTCGCCGGCATCAGTGCCGACTACTACCTGCGGTTGGAACGGGGCCGCGACCGCAACCCCTCCGCGCAGGTGCTCGAGTCACTCGCGCGGGTGCTCCGCCTCGACGACGACCACGTCGCTCACCTGCGGACCTTGGTCGCGGAGGCACCCCGAGGACGCCGACCGCACGAGGAGACCCCACCACCCGGCGCGCTCAAGCTCCTGGACTCCCTCGCCCAGCCAGCGTTCATCGAAGGCCGGTACTTCGACATCCTCGCCTCGAACCGCCTCGCCAGAGCACTCTCGCCCGGCCTCGCCGCGGGGGGGCAACCAGCTGAGGGACATGTTCCTGGACCCGGCCGAGCAGGCGCTGCACCCCGACTGGCAGAACGTCACGCAATGCCTCGTCGCGAACCTGCGGCAGTCCGTGGGGAAGGACGTCGACGACTCCCGCTTCGTCGAGCTGACCGGCGAACTGGCACGGAGAAGTCCCCGCTTTCGAGAGCTGTGGGCCCGCCATGACGTCCGCAGCCAGTACGGGGCGCCGATCCGGATCCATCACCCCCGGGTCGGGGCACTGACCCTCAACCGGGAACGACTGGGCATCAGCGGCGCCGAGGGGCTGATGCTCGTCGTGTACCACCCGGACGCCGGGTCGGCCGATGCGGACAAGCTGACTCGCCTGGCGTCCGCACCGGACCTGGTCAACTCGGCCTGACCGAGTCCGCCGCCGATCCGGCCAACCCAGCTCGCCGTGAAAGGCGCGTTCACGGCATGACCGGTGCCGCGAACGCGCCTTTCACAGCACCTAACCCACAGACGGCAGCTGCGGGCCCAGGAAGTCGTCCGCGTCGCGGATCGTGTACGCGTAGCCCTGTTCGGCAAGGAAGCGCTGCCGGTGCGCGGCGTAGTCCGTGTCCAGCGTGTCCCGGGAGACCACCGAGTAGAAGTGCGCCTGCCGGCCGTCCTCCTTGGGGCGCAACAACCTTCCCAGCCGCTGCGCCTCCTCCTGCCGCGAACCGAACGTGCCGGACACCTGCACCGCGACCGTCGCTTCCGGCAGGTCGATCGAGAAGTTCGCGACCTTCGACACCACCAGCGTCCGCAGCTCACCCTGGCGGAACATCTCGAACAGCCGCTCGCGCTCCGCGTTGCGGGTCGAGCCCTGGATCACCGGCGCGTCCAGCTCGCCGCCGAGCATCTCCAGCTGGTCCAGGTACGCGCCGATGACCAGCGTCGGCTCGTCGGGGTGCTTGTCCAGGATCTTCTTCACCACCGGGATCTTCGTGTCCACAGTGGAGCACAGCTTGTAGCGTTCCTCCGGCTCGGCCGTGGCGTAGGACAGGCGCTCGGCGTCGGTGAGGGTCACCCGGACCTCGATGCACTCCGCGGGCGCGATCCAGCCCTGCGCCTCGATGTCGCGCCACGGCACGTCGTACCGCTTGGGGCCGATCAGCGAGAACACGTCGCCTTCGCGGCCGTCCTCGCGCACCAGCGTGGCCGTCAGGCCGAGGCGCCGCCGGGACTGCAGGTCCGCCGTCATGCGGAACACCGGCGCGGGCAACAGGTGGACCTCGTCGTAGACGACCAGGCCCCAGTCGCGGGAGTCGAACAGGTCCAGGTGCCGGTACTCGCCCTTCGACTTGCGGGTCATCACCTGGTACGTGGCGATCGTGACCGGGCGGATCTCCTTGCGCTCACCGGAGTACTCGCCGATCTCCTCCTCGGTCAGCGACGTGCGGGCGATCAGCTCGCGCTTCCACTGCCTGCCCGCGACGGTGTTGGTCACCAGGATCAGCGTCGTCGCCTTCGCCTGGGCCATCGCCGCCGCGCCGACCAGCGTCTTGCCCGCACCACACGGCAGCACGACCACACCGGAACCACCGGCCCAGAAAGCGTCCGCCGCCTGCCGTTGGTAGTCGCGCAGCGTCCAGTCGTTCTCCTCCAGCTCGATGGGGTGCGCCTCGCCGTCGACATACCCGGCCATGTCCTCCGCGGGCCAGCCGACCTTCAGCAGCAACTGCTTGAGGCGGCCGCGTTCCGACGGGTGCACGACGACCGTGTCGTCATCGAGGCGCGCCCCGATCATCGGGGCGATCTTCTTGTGCCGCAACACTTCCTCGAGCACGGCGCGGTCGATCGTGGTCATCACCAGGCCGTGCGCCGGATGGTTGGACAGCTGCAGCCTGCCGAACCGGCCCATGGTGTCGACGATGTCGATGAGCAGCGGTTGCGGCACCGGGTAACGCGAGAACACGGTGAGCGCGTCGACCACCTGCTCGGCGTCGTGGCCCGCCGCGCGGGCGTTCCACAGCGCGAGCGGGGTGACACGGTAGGTGTGCACGTGCTCGGGTGCCCGCTCCAGTTCGGCGAACGGCGCGATCGCGATCCGCGCGTCGTTCGACCTCGGGTGGTCGACCTCGAGCAGCAGTGTTTTGTCGGACTGGACGATCAGTGGGCCGTCGGTCACTTCTGGCGGTTTCCCCTCGGCTTTGACATCGCAAATGTCACAACAACCGGCTCGTCGTATTCAATCCCGCAACGCTAGATTGCGGTGCATGACGACGCCTCCCTACCAGCCGGGGCCTTACGGGCAGCCCAACGATCCATATGGTGGTCAGGGAGGCTACGGCCAGCAGAGACCGCCGCAGCAACCGCAGTACGGCCAGCCACAATACGGCGGCCAGTACGGCGGCGCCAACGACCAGACGCAGGCGTTCGGGAACGCGCCGCAGAGCCCGTACGGCGCCACCCAGCAGTGGCCGGGTGGCGGCTACGGCGGGATGACGCCGCCACCGGAGCCGCCGCAGAAGAACACCGGGATGGTCGTCGCGATCGTGACGATCGCCGTGCTGGTCCTGGCGGGCGCGGGGATCGGGCTGTACTTCCTCAACAAGGACGGCGGCGACAACACCGCGGGTGGCGGGACCTCCACCTCGGCCTCGGACAAAACGGACTCCTCGTCGGGTGCGGGAACGGACGAGGAGACCGCGACAACGGAGGAGACCGAGGAGCCCATCGCGGACCCCGGCGAGGCCATCGACGCCCAGCCCGGCGACTGCATCAAGGTGAACGTCGCGAGCTCCACCAACGCGGACGTGGAGACCGTCGACTGCTCGACCCCCGAGGCGATCTACAAGGTCGCGACGCGCGAGGAGACCGACACCGGGTCCTGCCCGAACGACCAGTACGTGTCGTACACGGAGGAGGGCCAGCTCCTGCTGTGCCTGCAGTTGAACGTGTCCCGGGGCGACTGCCTCGAGGTGACGGACTCCGAGGACAAGCGGGCGGACTGCGCGGCGCCGGGCGTCACGCACGCGGTGATCGACGTGCTGGACGGTGTCGACGACGAGACGCAGTGCTCGGACGCCACCACCGAGGTCATCACCTATCCGCAGCCCCCGCTCACCATCTGTCTCGGATCGCCTACCGCATAACATCTCCGGGCCCCACCGCGACCGTTCGATGACGGACCGTGGTTTCCCAGAAGTTCCACTGAGGACTTTGGTGGGGTGGCACACGACTGTCGGTGCGGTCGCGTACATTGCTGCTCTCGAACCAAGTCTTCCGATTTGTCGGCATGTTGTGCGAGGGGTGCACATGAACTCTCCGAACTACCCGCCTCCCGGCGGGCAGCAGGGCCCGTACGGACCGCCCCAGACGCCGCCCGGTGGCCAGCCGTACGGCCAGCGGCCGCCGCAGTCGCCGCCCGGTGGGCAGCCCTACGGCGCACCGCCGCCCCAGGGCCAGCCCTACGGTGGTCCGCCCCCGCAGGGGCAGCCGTACGGTGGCGGTGCCCCCCAGGGCCTCGCAGGCCCGGGCGGTCCCGGTGGCCCGGGTGGTCCCGGTGGTGCGCCTCCGGTCGGCTACGCGACACCGCCCCCGCCGCCGCCCGCCGCGAAGCCGAACAACACCGGCAAGATCATCAAGATCGTGCTCGGCATCGTCGTCATCGGTGTCGTGGCCACGTTCGCGATCATCAACTGGGGCACGGCGCCGTCCAGCTCCAAGGTCGGCGACTGCATCAAGGTCAACAACGCGAGCTCGTCGAACGCGGACGTCGAGAAGGTCGAATGCACCGACCCGAGCGCGGCGTACAAGGTGGCGGCCACGTTCGACGACAGCTCCGCCGAGTGCCCGGGTGGCACCGAGAGCGACTACGTGTCGTACACGGAGTCCGGCCGCGGTGACCTGACGCTGTGCCTCACGCTGAACGCCAAGGAAGGCGACTGCTTCGAGCAGGGCGACGCCGACAAGCAGGTCGAGTGCACCGACCCCAACGCCACGTTCAAGGTCATCAAGATCCTGACCGGCACGTCGGACGGCAACGGCTGCCCCGAGGAGAGCCAGGGCAACTTCTACGCCTACGCCGAGCCCGCGATGGTGCAGTGCTTCGGCCCGCCGGCAGAAGCCTAGGCAGTACGGCACAAAGCGGGGCTCCCAGCATTCGGGAGCCCCGCTTTTCGTTGTCCTGACTACATGATCGCGCCGCTGGACTTCGGTGCCGGGCGTGCCGGCGTGCCGTGCTCCGCGCGCTCCGCGGCGGTCCACTTGTCGACCGAGGACGGCCGCGTCGTGGTCGGCTCCGGTACGTCGATGTCGAGGCCCTCGATGGAGAACTCCTTCAGCCGCACCCGTTCGTAGGCGTAGGTCTTCGGGAACGGGTGGGTGGCGTTGAAGCCGATCTTCGCGCCGAAGTAGTCGGGGAAGGTCGGGTTCAGGCCGTGGCCGAACACCTCCGGCACGGTGATCACGCCGGTGGTCGGGTTGAGCCGGGTGGTCAGGGCCCACTCGACGTCCGATGCGTCGCGGATGTCCACGTCCTCGTCGACCACGGTCACCATCTTCAGCGGCGGGAACGCGGCGAACGCCGACATCACCGCGAGCTGCGCCCAGCCCGCCCGCTTCTGCTGGATCTGCACGACCGCGTGGTAGAAACCGCAGCCACCGTGCGGGAAGTAGACGTCGAGGACGCCCGGCACCTGCTTGCGCACCGACGACAGCACGGAGGCCTCGCCGAGCACACCGGCCGAGTTCCACACCTCCTTGCCGCAGATGATGGTCTGGAACACCGGGTTGGCGCGGTGGTGGACGGCGTTCACGTGCACGACCGGCCGCGGCGCGACCTTCGCGTAGTAGCCGGTGACCTCCGCGAACGGGCCCTCGTCGGCGACCTCGCCCGGGACGATCTCGCACTCCAGCGCGTACATGGCGTGCGCGATCAGCTCGACACCCGGCGCGTCACCGCGGACCAGCTCGACCGGGTCGCCGTGGAACACCGACGCGATGCCGAGCTCGTCGGTGTCCGGGGGAGCGGCCTCGGCCGGCGTCACGGCCGCGAAGTGCACACCGGGCCCGACGCCGATGTTCAGCGAGAACTTCAGCGTCTCGCCGCGGTCCTTGGCGTGCTCCAGCGCCATCTGGAGGTGGCGGCCCGCGTCGATGTTGATGTGCAGCCGGTCCCGGTCCACCAGCTGGAACCGCTGGATCGACGCGTTGCGCACACCCGTCTCCGGGTCGGTCACCACGACCACGCCCGCGTCGATGTACGGGCCGCCGTCCCGCTCGGCGTGCGTGGGGATCGGGAGTTTGAACAGGTCGACGACCGGCTGCGTGTACTCCTTCACCGGCCCCGTCTCGACGACCAGCGGCTCGACCGCCTTGTCGAACGGCTCCTTCTGCCACTCCTGCACCTTGCCGGAGATGTGGGTCGCGAGCTGCTTCTCCTTCGTGCCGATCAGCTCCGCCAACAGCTCCCGTGACCAGTACAGGCCGGTGAACACCGGGTGCTCCTGCCCGCGCACGTTCTCGAACAGCACCGCCTGCGCACGCCCCTCGAAGTGGGACGCCACGCTGGCCAGCTGGTGCACCGGGTCGACCTCGGAACGCACTCGTATCAGCTGCCCGGCCTTGTCCAGCGTCTCGATGATGACGCCGAGGTCGTGCAGAGGGCTCACCGGCATGTTCAGTCTTCTCCCCATCTACGGACGAGGTCCGTTTCGATGTCGAAGTAGTCCAGCACCCGTCCAATGGTGTGGTCGATGATCTCGTCGAGCGATTCGGGCCGCGTGTAGAACGCGGGCACCGGTGGCATGATCAGCGCGCCGTCCTCGGCCGCGGCCTGCATGGCCTTGAGGTGCGCGATCCGCAGCGGTGTCTCGCGGCACATGAGGACCACCTTGCGGCGTTCCTTCAGCGCGACGTCGACGGCCCGCGTGAGCAGGCTCGTGGTGTTGCCGTACGCGATCTCCGACAGCGAGCGGATCGAGCACGGCGCGACGACCATGCCCAGCGTCCGGAAGGAGCCGGAGGAGATGGCGGCGCCGATGTCGTCGCTCGGGTAGTAGACGTCCGCGAGCGAGCGAACGTCCTCGAGCTTGAGGTTCGTCTCCTCGAAGATGGTCCGCTTGCCACTGCGGCTGATCACCAGGTGTGTCTCTACGTCGACTTTCCGCAGGGCCTCCAGCATCCGGATCCCGTAAACGGAACCGGACGCGCCGGATATGCCGACGACCATGCGTCTCGCGGATGTGGACATGGCTTACTCCGCTACAGCTTCAACGGGCACCGCTTGTTTGACCTCGTGGACTTCGTCGTGCACACCCGCCGTGCCGTAACGCAGCAGGCGGGCCACCTCCCCGCGCAGGTGGACGAAGTCGTCGGTCTCCTTGGTCGTGATCTGGTCACGCTCCGCGCCGAGCGACACGGTCAGCGTGGACACGACCGTGCTCGGCGCCTTGGACAGCACCAGCACCCGGTCGGAAAGGTAAACGCTCTCGTCGATGTCGTGCGTGACGAGCAGGACCGTCGTGTCGTACTCGCGGCGGACCCGCAGCAGCAGGTCCTCCAGCTCCGCCCTGGTCTGGGCGTCGACGGACGCGAACGGCTCGTCCATCATGAGCAGCGCGGGCTGGCAGACCAGCGCGCGGGCGATGGCGACACGCTGCTGCATGCCGCCGGAGAGCTGCCAGGGGTACTTCTCGACAGCGTCGGCGAGGCCGACCCAGCCGAGGGCCTCGTCGACGACCTCGTGGCGCTGCCTGCGCGACATGCCCCTGGCCTTGAGCGGGAACGCCACATTGCCGCGCACGGTGAGCCACGGGAACAGCGACTTGCTGTACTCCTGGAACACGAACGCCAGGTCATGCGGCACTTCGGTGATGCGTTCGCCCATGAACCGCGACTCACCCGCGGTGGGCGGCAGCAGGCCGGAGATCGCCCGCAGGAGGGTCGACTTGCCGCAGCCGGACGGGCCCACGATGCAGACGATCTCGCCCTTCTCCACGGAGAAGGTGATGTCGCCGAGCGCGGTGTGGGTCTTCGCGCCCGATCCGTAGGTGTGGCTGATGCCGGTCACGTCCAGCATGGGACGGTCTACCTCCCGGTGAGACTCTTCGACCTGGTGTGCCAGCCGATCACCCGGTTCTGGATGACGAGCAGCAGTACATTCAGGACATAGCCGAGTATGCCAAGCAGAACGATCCCGGCCCACATCTTGGGCAGCGAGAAGTCGCGTTGCGCCATGATCATCTGGTATCCGATCCCGTTGGTCGACCCGACGAGCTCGGAGATGACCATCAGGATCAGCGCGAGCGACAGACTGACCCGCAGACCTGCGAAGATCTTCGGCAACGCTGCCGGGAGCACCACGGTGGCGAGGAACCGAGGCTTCGACAACCGCATGCTCCTGGTCGTCTCGACTACCGTCTCGTCCAGCGTATGCGCGCCGTCAATGGTGTTGAGCAGCACCGGCCAGATCACCCCGAAGATGATCGTGGCGAGCTGCATGGGGGTGCCGATGGGGAAGAGCACCAGGAACACCGGCAAAAGCGCAGGTGGCGGGACTGACCGCAGGAACGAGATGGTCGGTGAGAAGTAGTCGTACAGCTTCTCCGACCGGCCCATCATCAGGCCGAGGACAACGCCGACGACACCGGCCGCCGCCCATCCGCCGAGCAGGCGCAACAGGCTCGGCACGACGTCGTCGAACACCGCGTCGGACAGCCACAGCTGCGACGCGGGGCCGGAAAGCCACAGGTCGACCATGGTTTCGCCGATGGTCGACGGGGTCGGGAAGTACGGCGCCTCCGCCAGCGTGGTGGCGACCTGCCACGCCGCGATGAAACCGGCGAACACGGCCCACTTGCCGAGGAACCCGATCGCGCGGCCGCGCCGGGCACGCGTGTCCGGCGTGACCTTCTTCTCTTTTCGTTCGGTCACAGTCATCGCGCGCGGTCCCCGTCCGACCAGTTGACCCAGCGCCGCTGGGCCCACTCGAAGATCAAGTTGATGGCGAAACCGATCACGCCCGCCACGAACGTGCCCGCGATCGCGAGGTCCATCTGGGCGCCACCCGTGCCGGTCTCGGTGATGAAGCTGCCGAGACCACCCGCGCTGCCCGCGAGGACCTCGGTGCTGACCACCAGGATCAGCGCGATACTCGCCGAGATGCGGACGCCGGTGAGCACGAACGGCGCGATGGCGGGCAGCTTGACCTGCGTCAGCATCTGCCGCCGCGTCAGGTTGAACGCCTTCGCCGTGTTGATCTGCACCGGGTCGATGTCGCCGATCGCGTGCACGGTGTTGAACAGGATCGGCCACACCGCGCCGAACACGGCCAGTGCGATCTTCGCGTCCACGGAGTCACCGAATGCGATCAGCGCGAGGGGGATCATCGCGACCGACGGGATCGGCCGCAGGAACTCGACGATCGCGCTGGTCACCTTGCCGACGGCCGGCACGCTGCCGAACAGGATGCCGAGCGGTACCGCGATGAGCGTCGCGATGACCATCGAGATCGCCCAGCTCGAGATCGTCTCGACGACGTCGACGGAGAACTCGTAGTCGTTGAACATCTCGACCAGCCGCGCGCCGATCACCGACGGTGGCGGCAGCTGGTTGGGGTTCACCAAGCCGGAACGGCCGACGAGCTCGCAGACCGCGAGCACGCCGACCGTTCCGATGGTGTTGCGTACCAGGCGTTTCATCCCGGCTGGTGCTAACCGTTCTCGGACGGCATGGACACGACCAGCGGCTCGACGTCGAGCTTCTTCTCCAGCATGTCGTACGTCACCAGGAGGTCGGCAACGCGCTGGAGGCGCTTCGCGTCGATCGTGGTCGGGAACTGGCCGATCTTGACGATCGCCGCGGTCTCCGGGTCCATCTTCGCGAACTTCGGCAGAGCCTCCTCGACCTTGCTGCGGTCAGCGGCCAGCTGCTGGCCCTTCAGCAGTGCCCGCTGGAACGCCGCGATGGTGTTCGGGTTCTGCTCGGCGAAGTCCTTCTTCGTGGCGAAGCCGGAGAGCGGGAAGTTCTCGGTCGGGCCGGCACCGGTCAGGTCGAACACGATCTTGTGGCCGAACTCCTTCTGCGCCGCCGTCACGAACGGGTCGATGAACGCCGCGGCGTCGACCTGCTTGTTCTGGACGGCTGCCGCCATGTTCGGGAACGGCATCTCGACCAGGTTGTCCTTCACCTTGTTGAAGTCCACGTCGTTGGCGGTGAGCACAGCGCGGAGCAGGAGCTCGTTGATGTTGCCCTTGGCGTTGACGGCGATCTTCTTGCCCTCGAGGTCCTTCGGGCTGTTGATCGGAGAGTCCTTGCCCGCGATGACGGCGAAGTTGCTGTTGGGTGTCGACAGGTAAGACTCGCCGATGAACTTCATGTCGACGACGCCCGCGCTCTGAGCCTTGATGAACGACACCCAGTTGCCGAAGGTGATGTCGAACTCACCCGAGGCCAGGGACGGGATCGCGAGCGCACCACTCTGGATGGTCGTGGCCTCGATCTTCAGGCCCTCGTCGGCGAAGGTGTCGTTGAGCAGTGCGAGCTGAGCTCCCGCGCAGTCGATGCCGATCATGACGCCGACCTTCAGGGTGGTCTTCTCCAGTGGCCCGGAGGCCGCGGTCGTGCCGTCGCCGGAGTCACCTGCCTCGTCGGAACCACCGAAGAGGCCGCAGCCTGCCGTCAGTGAAGCCGCGAGGAGGGTCGCCAACAGTCCGACCGCGCGGACGGACCCGCGCCTGGCCCGACCGACTCTGCCTGGACGATTCATTGTCTTGCCGTCTCCTGCCTTGGAATTATGCGGCGATCAGAGCGTTGGGAAATGTCGCTTTAACACGGGCTGCCCCTGCACCGTGTTAAGGACGACCAGTTGTATACCCGCCCGGAGGTATAGCCACCCGATCGGGTACTGTCAACAACCGGCAATCACGATGCGTGACTGCCTGGTCGCTTGCATGAGCAACGGCCCGGTAGTCTAGGAGCAGCGGCGAACTTACGAAGCGAGTGTGTCGTCCGCCACTTTTCAAACGTCAAGAGTTTTCGGTGGTCCAGTCCACCGCGGACGTGGGAAAGATCTTGGGCGAGACGGCCGCATACAGTGTTGCCGGAGCCATCACCAGCAGGTTCGTACTATCGGCGGGTGGTGGGCCAAGGTGGAGGGTGGTCGGGGGCCATCACACCGTGCTGAACGGTCACCCGTGGTCCGTTCTGTACGTCCGAGGTGGAACTCGTCCCCTTGACCGGTGGTCCCTATACGGGAAAGCTGTGCGCCGCAGTGTCAGCCACACGGGTGAGATTGCTATTGATGTGTGTGCCTTTGACTGACGGCGTCTTGGGAGTGTGTCCGGAGTGGCCAGGGACAGTGCGTTGGACGGTGACAGTACGACCGACAGCGCCGTGCGGCGTGCCAACGCCGCTATTCGCGCCGAGCAGGCGTCGGGTCGGCCGGGCAAGCGCAGGCGTTTCCGCCTGAGCGAGTGGCGCCTGCCGACCAAACTGATGGTCGTGCTGCTGGTGCCGACGCTCGCGGCGCTCGCGTTCGCCGGTCTGCGCGTCTACACGCAGATCAAGCAGGCGAACGATCTCGACTACCTGCTCCAGCAGGTCGAGCTGCACTCGAAGCTCTACGAGGCGGCCGACCAGATCCAGAAGGAAGGCCAGGTCGTCGCGCAGTTCGCGGCGCGGAACCGAACGGGAGACCGCGCGCCGATCGACGCGCAGCTGCAGGCGACCGACGACGCGGTCGCCGAGGTGCGCGGCGCGGCGGAGGCCTTCTACGGCGAGTCCGACGAGAGCGTCCGCACCGAGTACGAGCGGATCTTCTTCCGCCTCGACAGCCTCGGCCCGCTGCGCGAGGTGGCATCGAACTCGCAGTTCGACGGCATCGCCGTCGCCTCGATTTACGCGGACATCGTGGCCAACGTCCTGCAGATCGGCCAGCTCGCCCGCTCCGACGTCGGTGGCGGCCAGCTGACCCCGCGCCTGACCGCGCTGAACTCGATCGCGACCGCGAAGGCGCAGATCGCACAGCAGTTCTCCTACATCACGGTCGCCGCGCAGCAGGGCGCGATCCGCGTCCCGGACCTCAACGAGATCCAGGCCGCCGTCGCCCGGCACGACTCCGCGCTCGCGACGTTCAACTCCGTCGCCACGCCGGAGGAACTGCAGCGGCTCAACGACACCCTGGTGGGTCCCGCGGTCGACCAGCTGAAGCAGAACCGCCAGCTGCTGCTCGTCCGCGGTGAGACCGGCCAGAACCTGGGCATCGTCCCGAACGAGGTCGTGCAGGCCGGTACGAGCACGCTCGGCCTGTACCGCACGATCGAGACCGGTGAGCTCACCGACCTGCGGGACTCGATCTCGACCCTGCGCAACGACCAGCAGGAGGCCACCCTCCGCGACGCGGCGATCGTGCTCGCGGTCCTGCTCCTCGCGGTCCTCCTGGCGCTGCTGGTGGCGCGGTCGCTGCTCAAGCCGCTGCGCGTCCTGCGGTCCAACGCGCTGGACGTCGCGTACTCGCGACTGCCGCAGACGGTCCGCCGGATCCTGGCCGACCCGGACCCGGTGGCCGCGTCCAAGAACGCGGTCGAGCCGGTGCCGGTGTTCACCCGCGAGGAGACGGGCCAGCTGGCCCGCTCGTTCGACGCGGTGCAGGAGCAGGCGGTCCTGATGGCGACCGAGCAGGCGCTCCTGCGCGACAACATCAACTCGATCTTCGTCAACCTGTCCCGCCGGTCGCAGGCGCTGGTCGAGCGCCAGCTGTCGCTGATCGACCGCCTGGAGCAGGACGAGCAGGACCCCGACCAGCTGGCGTCGCTGTTCGAGCTGGACCACCTCGCCACCCGTATGCGGCGGAACTCGGAGTCCCTCCTGGTGCTTTCCGGCACCGGCCTCTCGCGGCAGCTGTCGCGGCCGGTGCCCGCCTCCGACGTGGTCGGCGCGGCCGTGTCCGAGGTCGAGCACTACGCCCGCATCGAGGTGGCCTCCGCACCGGAAGTCGCGGTCCAGGGCCGCGCGGTCTCCGACCTCGTGCACGTCATCGCGGAACTGCTGGACAACGCCACCTTCTTCTCCCCGGCGGACAAGAAGGTCATCGTCCGGATGGCCATGACCCGCAAGAAGGAGCTGGCCATCCAGATCACCGACCAGGGCGTCGGCATGTCGGAGGACGAGATCGGGGCCACCAACGCCCGGCTCGCCGACCCGCCGGACCTGGACGTCGCGGTGACCAGGCGAATGGGCCTCTACGTGGTCGCGCGCCTGGCCAAGCGGCACAACATCACCGTGCGGCTGCGCGACAACGAGGACATCGAGGGCGGCCTGATCGCCCGCATCAACGTCCCGGCCGAGCTGGTCCAGCCGATCGGCGCGACGCCGAGGTCGATGGCCTCGCCGTCCACCACCGGCTCGCTGGCCATCGCGGACCAGACGAGCACGGAGGCACGGCTCAACCCGCCCACCAACGCCCCGTCCCGCAACAGCGGCATCGCGGGTGCGTTCACGGGCAACATGCCGAGGATCCGCCCGGAGGGCACGCCGGCCGGCGCCGACACGGCGCACGACCGCACCCCAGCCGAGCTGTCCGGCTACCCACCTTTCAACCCCGGGTACGAGGGCAGCGCCGAGGCCACCACGGCGAACGGTGTGCCAGCGGAGCCGCCCGCCCCGCAGAACGGCCGCCACGACCCCGCCGACACCGGTACGGCGCTGTTCGGTGCGCCGCTGCCGGAGGCGCCGGTCGAAGACACCTCGTACCAGCCGTTCGCGGGCGGCGGCAACACGCCTTCCGGGGAGGCAGAGCTGAACGTGGATGCGCCGACCGAGCGCCTGCCCATCTACGAGGCCGTGCTGTCACAGTGGTTCGAGGCCGCGGACACCGGTTCCGCCCCGCCGAGGGGTGCGGGCGGTGCCGACCCGGCCGAGACCGCGACGAACGGCAACGGGCACAATGCCAATGGCACCAACGGCACCAATGGCTCTGCCAACGGCACCGGGATCGCCAACGGTCACGTGGAGGCGCAGGCCGAGCCGGTCGAGCCCACCCCGTGGACCTCGCCCGGTGACGACGGCTGGCTCGCGGCACAGGCACTGCTCGATGACAAGACCCCCGACGCCACTACCAACGCCGGTCTGCCCAAGCGGGTACCGAAACAGCACCTGCTCCCGGGGTCGGCCGCGCCGCGGCACGAGGCCAGGGAGAACACCGGCGGGGAGGCGACTCCAGGTATGCCGCCGCTGCCCCCTCGAACCGCAGACGCGGTCCGGGGTCGCATGTCAAGCTTCCAACAGGGCGTACGGCGGGGGCGCCACGCGCTCATCGAGGCATACGCTGGTGACCAATCCGGTTCGGAGCAGAGCCGTCAAGACGAGGAGCAGGAGTGACGACCGCGTCCGCACAGCAGCCCGGCAGCTTCGGGTGGCTTATCACTGATTTCGTCCGTCAGGTTCCTGGCGTGGCGCACGCCGTGGTCGTGTCGGCGGACGGCCTTCTTCTGGCCGGTTCGCAAGGCCTGCCGAGGGACCGCGCCGAGCAGCTCTCCGCTGTCTCGTCCGGCCTCGTCAGCCTCACGCAGGGCGCCGCCCGGTGCTTCGAGGCCGGTGGCGTCAACCAGACCGTGGTCGAGATGGACCGGGGCTACCTGTTCCTGATGTCGATCTCCGACGGTTCGTGCCTCGCCGTGCTGGCGGCGCCGAACTGCGACATCGGTCCGGTGGCGTACGAGATGACATTGCTGGTCGAGAGGGTCGGCCAGCAGATGACTCCGGAGCTGCGAGCTCAGCTTCAGGGCGCACAGCGCAGGTAGCGGGGCATGCTTACCGCGCGGAGCGGAGGTCTGGGCTTATGCGTCCCAGCCGAGGACATCTCGACAAGCGACTTCCGCGCGCCGTCGAGCCAGAGCGGAGGCGAGTAGAAGCGATGCCGGAGAAAGGTTGGGAGGACCTCCCCGAGCACGACGTTGGCGACGCACCGAACAGGTTCGACGTCGACGGATTCCGGGCCAGGCTTTTCGGTGGCCCGGGTGCGACGCTGTACGGGGACTCCGGGATACCGGCACAGTCGAACTGGGACAGCAAGGAAATTCCCACGGTCGGCAGGGACGGGATCTCTGACAGCGGGGTAGGCCACAGTGGCGTCCACAACAGTGGCGTGCACAACAGCGGGGCCTACAACAGTGGTGTCCACAACAGCGGCGTCTACAACAGTGGAGTCCACAACAGCGGAGCGTGGGGTGCTGAGGACTTCCTCGGCTCCGACGCACGTGGTGGCGGCGGTCCCGCGCCGCACGAAACCGGATCGCTGGTCCGCCCGTACACCAGGACAGGTGGGCGTACGCGGTCCGATTATGATCTTGCGATCGAGGCGCTGGTGTCCACCAGCGAGCGGGGGAAGGCGCCGGACGCGGCGGTGCTGCCGGAGCACCGGTCCATCTGTGGCCTGTGCCTGGACACCAGGTCCGTCGCGGAGGTGGCCGCCCACTTGCGGCTCCCGCTCGGCGTCGCCAGGGTGCTGATTGGAGACATGGCCGGTATGGGACTGGTCCTGATCCATCAGAGCGGCATGGTCGTCGGCGACCGGCCGTCGATCGAATTCATGGAAAGGGTGCTCAGTGGTCTCCGCAGGCTCTAGTCCCCTCGGCCCGCGCGGCGCGTC
>NZ_JACHJQ010000004.1 GCF_014203735.1 Actinophytocola algeriensis
AACGCCCGGTCCCATTCCGAACCCGGAAGCTAAGCCCACCAGCGCCGATGGTACTGCACTCGCCAGGGTGTGGGAGAGTAGGACACCGCCGAACATTCTTTCCAAAGGGCCTCGCTGGCAACAGCGAGGCCCTTTTGGCATGCCCAGGGTAAATCGGTGGACCTCGGTCGGCGTCACGCGTCACTCTTGGGCATGGACCTGCAGATATACGACGATCCGCGGGCGTTCGCAGCGCTCGCCGATCCGTTCTACGGCACTGACACCCTCAGACATACTGTCGCGCTCACGGTGATGGCCCGTTTTCTCGGGATGGCGCGCGCGAACCCGGCGATCATGGGCACCCTTCACGACAACGGTGAGCTCATCGGTGTGGCGCTTCGCACACCGCCGTGGCCGGTCATCGTCTCAGGGTTGCCGACGGACTCGGACGTCCTGGACAGCTTCCTGACCCAGTGGCTCGAGGCCGATCCCGAGCTGCCCGGTGTCAGCGGTCCCATCGAGAACGCGTATGCGGTCGCCGACGTGTGGACCAAGCGGACCGGCGGTACGACGAACGTCACACTCGCCAGCAGGCTCTTCCGCCTCGGCGAGCTGGAGCCGCCCACGACCACCGGGCAGGCCCGCGAAGCCACCGAGGACGACGTTGAGTTGCTCGTCACATGGCGACGTGACTTCGAGATCGAGGCCCTCGGGTTCCAGCGCGATGCCGACGAGGGACCCGTCGAGATCCGGCGCAGGTTCGAGATCGGGGACAGCGTCGTGTTGTGGGAGGACGGTGGCAAGCCAGTCGCGTGGGCGAACGCCAGCAAACCCATCGGTGGCATGTCCCGTGTCGGGCCCGTCTACACCCCACCGGAGCACCGCGAGCACGGGTACGGCTCCGCGGTCACCGCGGCGGCCTCGCAGCACGCCATGGACGCGGGCGCGGACGACGTCATCCTCTTCACCGATCTCACGAACCCGGTGTCGAACTCCATCTACCAGAAGATCGGCTACCGCCCGGTGTACGACTCGACGGAGCTGGAATTCGCCCGGCTACCCTCGACAACGTGACATCTCCACGCCTGCTCGTCATCCAGCCCGACGAGCAAGACCCGATCGGTCCGCTCGGCGACTGGCTCACCGGTGCCGGCGCCGAGCTGGACATTCGCAAGCCGGGCGACATCCCTGCCGACACCGGCGGCTACCAGGGCCTGGTCGTGCTCGGCGGTCACATGGGCGCCTACGACGACCTCGACTTCCCGTGGCTCGCGGACGTCCGCCGCCTCCTCGCGTCGGCCACCACGTCGGGCTTGCCCACGCTCGCGATCTGCCTCGGCGCGCAGCTGCTGGCTGCCGCCACCGGGGGAAGGGTCATCACCGGCCCGGACGGTCCCGAGGTCGGTCCGCTGCTCGTCGCGAAACGTGATGTCGGCTGGAACGACCCGCTGTTCGCGGACCTGCCGTTCATGCCGGACGTCATGCAGTTCCACTCCGACATCGTGGTGCAGTTGCCGCCAAACGCGGCGTTGCTCGCGGCGTCGACGTTGTACCCGCACCAGGCGTTCCGGGTCGGTCGCGCCGTGTACGGCATCCAGTTCCACATCGAGACCACCACGGAACTGGTCGAGGAGTGGGCGGCGAACAACCCGGACACCGCGGAGTTCGCGCGACCCGGGGAGCTGTCACACGACCGGCTCGTCCAGGCCCACGCCGACCTCGAGGAGACGTGGCGCCCGTTCGCGGCGCAGTTCGTGAAGCTCGTCACCGGTGAGCTGGCCCCGGCCAGTACGCCGCTGCCGCTGATCCAGCACTGAGCCATGGGCGACCGCGTTCGTTCCGTCGTCTCCATCGCCCGCTACGGCTTCACCGACGACCGCGCCGGTGACCATTTGCGTGCCGCGGGCTGGTGGGCCGACGGCGCCCCGGTGAAGGAGTTCGAGCACACTCTCGTCGCGTTGTCCCGCAGTCCCGACCCGGACCTCGCGTTGCGTGCGCTCGACCGCATGCGCACGGGCGACGAGAAGGGCTGGTCGGGGCTCAACCGGGCGCTCGTCACCGACCGCGGGTTGCGGGCCCGGCTGTTGTCGGTGCTCGGCGCGTCCACCGCGCTCGGCGACTTCGTCATCAGCAGGCCCGGCGAGTGGCGTCGGTTGCTCACCGACCGGCAGACCTCGCCCGTGCAGTACCCGGGTGTGTTGCTCGCCGCGGTCGAGAACGCGGCACCGTCCGACGCCGTCCGCGGGTTGCGGGCCGCCTACCGCGGGCTGTTGTTGGAGATCGCCGCGGAGGACCTCGCGCACCTCATCGAGCCGGACCTGCCAGCGCTCGACTACCAGCAGGCGACCGCCCGCCTCACCTACCTGGCCGAGGCCGGGATCCGTGCCGCGTTGGACGTCGCCGAGACCGAGGCCGGGGACGCGCGTGAGAACTGCCGGTTCACGGTCGTCGCGATGGGCAAGACCGGTGGCCGTGAGCTGAACTACGTGTCCGACGTGGATGTGCTGTTCGTCGCCGACGGCGACCTGGACGTCGCCACCCGGCTCGCGACCACCACGATGCGGATCGCGACCAGCGCCTGTTTCGAGGTCGACGCCGCGCTCCGCCCGGAAGGCAAGGCGGGTCCGCTGGTCCGCACGCTCGACGGGCACACCAGCTACTACAAGCGGTGGGCCCGGACCTGGGAGTTCCAGGCGCTGCTGAAGGCGCGGCCGATCGCCGGTGACCCGGAGCTGGGCCAGGACTACCTGGACGCGGTGCGGCCGATGGTGTGGACGGCGGCCGACCGCGACAACTTCGTCGACGACGTGCGTGCGATGCGCCGCCGCGTCGAGGACCACGTGCCGTCCGACCTCGTGGACCGTGAGCTGAAGCTGGGCCGGGGTGGGTTGCGGGACGTCGAGTTCGCGGTGCAGCTGCTGCAGCTGGTGCACGGCCGCAACGACGACGCGCTGCGGCTCGGGTCGACCGTCGACGCGCTCGCGATGCTCGGTGACCGCGGCTACGTTGGCCGCACCGACGCCGCCGAGCTGGGGGAGAGCTACCGGTTCCTGCGCACGCTCGAGCACCGGCTCCAGCTGCAGCGGCTGCGCCGCACCCACCTGTTCCCCGCCGACTCCAACGTCGACGAGCTGCGCTGGCTCGCGCGTGCCGCCGGGGTGCGGCCCGCGCGCGGCAAGCCCGAATGGCAGGTGCTGCTCGAGGACTTCCGCAGGCATGTGCGCCGCATCCGCAGGCTGCACGAGAAGTTGTTCTACCGGCCGCTGCTGGAGGCGGTCGCGCGTGTTCCCACGAACGCGTTGCGCCTGACCGCCAAGCAGGCCGAGCAGCGGCTCGCCGCGCTCGGGTTCGCGGGGCCGGACGGTGCGCTGCGGCACATCCAGGCGCTCACCACCGGGGTGTCGCGCCGCGCCGCGATCCAGAGCGCGTTGCTGCCCGCGTTGATGGACCTGTTCGCCAACACCCCCGACCCGGACGGTGGTCTGCTCGCGTACCGGCGGGTGTCCGAGGCGCTCGCCGCGACCCCCTGGTACCTGCGGGTGCTGCGTGACGAGGGCGCGGTCGTCGAGCGGCTCGCGCAGCTGCTCGGCACGTCGAAGATGGTGCCGGAGCTGTTGACCCGCGCACCCGAGGTGCTGCAGCTGCTCGGTGACGTCGACAAGCTCGCGGGCCGCGACCCCCACGAGGTGGCGCGGTCGCTGCGGCAGGCGGTGAACCGGCACGGCTACCTGCCGAACGCGGTCACCGCGGCCCGCTCGTTCCGGCGGCATGAGCTGTTGCGGGTGGCGTCCGCGGACCTGCTCGGGTTCATGGACACGCTGTCGGTGTGTCATGCGCTGTCGACGGTGTGGGCGGTGGTGCTGCAGTCGGTGCTGGCGGCCGTGGACCGGGCCGAGTCGGTGGCCGCCGGTGGGCGGCTCGCGACGATCTCGGTGATCGGCATGGGCCGGCTCGGCGGCGCCGAACTGGGGTACGGGTCGGACGCGGACGTGTTGTTCGTGTGCGAGCCCGCCGGTGGCGCGTCCGAGGAGGACGCGGTGAAGTACGCGTCGCGGGTGGCGCAGAGTGTGCGGAAGCTGTTGTCGTCGCCGAGTCAGGACCCGCCGCTGCACGTGGACGTCGATCTGCGGCCGGAGGGGCGGCAGGGCGCGATCGTCCGCACGCTCGAGTCCTACCGCGCCTACTACGCGCAGTGGTCGGAGGTGTGGGAGGCGCAGGCGTTGTTGCGTGCCCGCCCGATCGCCGGTGACGACGACCTAGGCGCGCGGTTCATCGAGCTGATCGACCCGATCCGGTACCCGGCCGATGGGCTGGACGCGGACCGGATCCGTGAGGTGCGGCGCATCAAGGCCCGCGTGGACACCGAGCGGCTGCCGCGTGGCGCCGACGCGGCGACGCACACGAAGCTCGGCCGCGGCGGGCTCGCCGACATCGAGTGGACGGTGCAGCTGCTGCAGTTGCGGTACGCGCACGAGCACCCCGGCCTGCGCACGACCTCCACTGTGGACGGTTTGGGGGCGGCGATCGAGGCCGGCCTGGTCGACGAGGTGGACGCGGTGGAGCTGCGGGAGTCGTGGTTGCTCGCGACCCGGGTCCGCAACGCGGCGACGCTGGTGCGGGGCAAGCAGACCGATCAGCCGCCGACGTCCGGGCGGGAGCTGACGGCGGTCGCCGCGGTCATCCGGCAGGACGTGGAAGCCGATGCGGGTGAGTTCCTCGACTCATACCGTCGCACGTTGCGCCGGGCACGTGGTGTGGTGGAACGGCTCTTCTACGACGACTGAGGTGAGGTATGGGCGTCAGCACCAGGATCGAGGTGCGTGGGTACGAGCTGGACTCGCTCGGGCACGTGAACCACGCCGTGTACCACCAGTACGGCGAGGTGGCGCGGATGAAGGCGTTCGCCGTCGCGGGCTGTGACTGGGACGAGCTGATGCGGCGGCGGATCGGGCCGGTGCTGCTCAGCACGACCGTGAACTTCCGCGCCGAGCTGCGTGGCGGTGACGTGGTGGACGTGTCGTGCGCGGCGAAGTTCGGCACCGGCAAGACGTTCACGCTCGAACAGCAGATCGTGAAGGTCGACGGGACGGTGTCCGCCGAGATGTACGGCGTGTTCGGGGTGATGGACCTGGACGCGCGGAAGTTGTTCGCCGACCCGCGCGCCACCCTGGAGTCGGCCGGCCTCGACATGGGTGTCCTGCTGGACGGTTAGCAGTGCTCCGACGGGCTGTTGTAGGCCACGCCCCCGGTCGACCCGCCCCACTTGACGCAGGTCGGGGCGACGGCGGTCACGGGCCCAGCGTAGTAGCTGAAGTTGCCGGAGTCGGTTTTCCTTGCCGCGCCTTGGGGTTCGAGGTATGCGGCGGTGGCGGTCGCGGTGCCCTTGTTGGTGAACTTGAGCGTGACGACGCAGTTGCTGCCGCCATTCCACAACAGGTCCACCGCGCCCGCGGTGCCGAGCCTGGCGGTGTCGATCACGCGGTAGGTGCCGCCGCAGACCGCCGCGGGGTCGTAGGAGGTCGAGCAGTTGCGTGAGGTGACGTTCGCGTTGGGATAGCCGAACGTCGTGCCGTTGAAGACCGCGCGCTGGATGTTGCCGGGGTAGCCGGTGGAGCCCAGCCGGACCTCGTAGTGCAGGTGCGGGCTGATGTTGTTGCCCGGCTTGGACGTGTTGCCGAGCGTCCCGATCGACTGTCCGCGCGTGACGACCTGCCCGGCGACGACGGCCATGGTCGAGAGGTGGGCGTAGTAGGTGAAGTAGCCGCCCGCGTGCGCGATCTTGACGAGGTTGCCGTACCCGTTGGCGCTGCCCTGGTGCGCCGCGGTGCGTACGGTCCCGTCCGCCGCCGCGACGACCGTGTCGTACCGGTCGGCGTCGGCTGTCGACCCGCGGTTGAAGTCGATCTCGTAGGTTTGGTGGGCGCTGGAGTTGTCGCTGTCACCGTTCCAGGTTTGCCCGCAGGGGAAGGGAAGTTGGAAGGCCGGGGCGGCGCTCGCGGTCGCGGGGAAGACCCCGACGACCGCACCGAGCGCGAGAACCCCCGCCGTGAGAACCGAACGAAGCCGCATGATCGCTCCCATCCAGCCAGGTGTGACAGAACCGTAGAAAGCGTCCAACCCGGCTGTCAATAACTGACCATCTGCATGCGACAGATGGTGGAACGTTTGCACACGGGTGTGAGTCCGCGGTGAGGGGTTTGTTAGCGGGCTGGGGCAGCCTCCGTGCACCCGCCACAGAGGTGGCGGGGGACGAGAGGAGATTCCGATGACCATCGAGGTCCGCAAGGTCGAGTCCGTCAAGGCGACCGGCAACGACGCCTGAGTGACGTGACGGTGGGCGGGACTCCTGTCGTCCCGTCCCACCACCTCGACCACGGGAGACCCGCTGTGCGCGTGGTGTTGAAGGAATGTGCGTGGGCGCCGCTCGGCGACGGCCTGGTCCTGGTGCGCGATCCGAGGGAGGCGCTGACGCTGGCCGACCCGGACGGGCAGGTCGCGGCACTGCTCGAGGAGCTGAGCACGGGTCCGGCGACCGCGGCGGAACTGTCCGCCGCCCTGTCGGCGCGCGGCGTCGCGGTCAGCGCCGCCGACGTGGCCGCGGGCCTGGACGGGCTCGACTCGCTCGGGTTGCTGGAGCGGCCGGACGAGCAGACACTCGGTGACCCGGACGTCGACGCCCGCCAGTTCTCCAACCTGACGTTCTTCGCGTCGTACGCGCGGCGCGACCAGTCACGCGCGGAGTTCGTGCGCCGGGTCCGTGCGTCCCGGGTGCTCGTGCTCGGCGCGGGCGGCGTCGGTTCCAGCGTCGTGCAGTGCCTCGCCGGTCTCGGTGTCGGCGCCATGACGATCGTGGACCGCGACGACGTGGAGCCGCGCAACTTCGCCCGCCAGTTCCTGTACCGGCACCGCGACGTCGGCCGGTCGAAGGTGGCGCGGGCCGCGGAGTGGGTGCGCGAGTACGACCCGGGCATCGAGGTGCGGCCCGTCGAACGGTGGATCATCGGGCCCGGTGACCTCGCTGACCTCGTCGAGGACGTCGATCTGGTGGTCGGCGGTATCGACAGCGAACAGGACGCGCACCTGTGGGTCAACGAGGCCGTGCTGCGTGCCGGTGTGCCGTGGGTGGGCGGCGGGATGCAGCGCACCCAGTTCATGTACTTCTCCGTCGACCCCGGCCGCAGCCCGTGCCTGCTGTGCGACGAGTCGGACCGCCCCGATCCCGGTGAGCCGACGTCGGCGGGTGTCGCGCAGCGGCTGTCGCGTTCGCTGCGGTTCAACAACGCGCTGATCGGGCCGATCGCGATGCAGCTCGGGTCGCTGATCGCCTACGAGGCGCTGCGGTACCTGTCCGGGTTCGAGCCGCCGCGCGCTGCCGGTGCCCAGGTGGTGGTTGACCTGCGCACCGGGCTCGTGCCGGTGTGGCAGCCGTTCCCCCGGCTCGCGGACTGCCCGGCGTGTGCGCTCGCGGTGGCGGAGGTGCGGTCGTGACCACGGTCCGGCTGCGGCCGCTGTCGATCGTGCCGGAGGGCGAGGAGGTGCTCGTCGGCGATCCGGAGACCGGCACGTTCGTGACCATCCCGGCGATCGGCGGGCTCGTCATCGAGGCGCTGACGCGTGGCGCCACCATCGACGAGGTCGCGGCCGAAGCCGAGGCGGCGGCCGGTCAGCCGGTCGACATCCCGGCGTTCGTCGCGACGCTGACCGAGCTGGGGTTCGTCGACGACGGGTCGCGACCGGAGGCCGCCGCGACCGCCCCGATCCAGGGGAAGCGGTGGGTGGCCGGGGTCAGTGAGCGGGTGGTGCGGCCGCTGTTCGGGCGGGTCGCGTGGTGCTGCTACGCCGCGATCGCCGTGTTCTGCGTGGCCGTGTTCGTGGTGCGCCCGGACCTGTTCCCGTCGGCGGCCCGGGACGCGTTCCCGTTCGGCGACATCGGGTTGAGCGCTGTGCTGCTCGTGCCGTTCTCCATGGCGACGATGGCGTTGCACGAGTGCGGGCACTGGCTCGCCGCGCGCGCCGCCGGGCTGCGCGCCCGGTTCGGGGTGGACCGGCGGATGATGCTGCTGGTCTTCGAAACCGACCTCACGCAGGTCTGGGGTGTGCCGAGGAAACAGCGCTACAGCCCGCTGCTCGGCGGCATGGCGGTCGACGTCGTGCTGCTCGGTGCGCTGCTGGCCGCGAGCCTCGCCGTCGACGACGCCGCGGTGTCGGCGGCGCTCGCCGTCGGGATCTACCTGAAGCTCGCCGGGTTCCTGTGGCAGTGCATGGTGTTCCTGCGGACCGACCTGTACGCGGTCATGGTGAACCTGCTCGGCTGCCACAACCTGTGGCGGGTCAAGACGTTGTTGCTGCGGCGGGCGTTCGGGCGGCTGTCCGCGGCGGAGACCGAGGAGCTGGCGTCGGCGTCGGCGGCGGACCGCCGCGCGGGCAGCTGGTTCCGCTGGGTGTGGCTCGCCGGGTTCGCCGGTGTGCTCGGCTGGTTCGCGTTGTTCGTGCTGCCGGTCGTCGCGGTCGTGCTGCGGTGGGCCGCCGACGGCATGTCAGCCGGTCCGCTGGCGGGGCGGTTCTGGTACTGCCTGGTGTGCGCGGCGCTGCTGCTCGGGCCGTATCTGCTCGCCGCGGGGCTCGCGGTCCGCGAACGCCGGTCCCGGACATAGTTCAGGCCGGCGGCCGGGGTTTCCCCTCGACCGCCGGCCTGTGTCCGCGGGATCGGCTCCGATCACACGTCGTAGTACAGGGCGAACTCGTACGGGTGCGGGCGCAGGCGGAGCGGGTCGATCTCGTGCTCGCGCTTGAACGCGATCCAGGTCTCGATCACGTCCGACGTGAACACGCCGCCCTCCAGCAGGAACTCGTGGTCCGCCTCGAGGCTGTCCAGCACCGCGTCCAGCGACCCGGGCACGGTCGCGACGTCCTTGGCCTCCTCGGGCGGCAGCTCGTAGAGGTCCTTGTCGATCGGCGTCGGCGGCTCGATCTTGTTCTTGATGCCGTCGAGGCCTGCCATCACCATCGCCGCGAACGCGAGGTACGGGTTGCCGGACGAGTCGGGGCAGCGGAACTCGATGCGCTTGGCCTTCGGGTTGGCGCCCGTGATGGGGATGCGCACGCAGGCGGAGCGGTTGCGCTGCGAGTACACCAGGTTGATCGGCGCCTCGTAGCCCGGCACCAGCCGGTGGTACGAGTTGACCGTCGGGTTGGTGAACGCCAGCAGGCTCGGCGCGTGGTGCAGCAGGCCACCGATGTAGTGGCGTGCCGTGTCGGACAGGCCCGCGTAGCCGGACTCGTCGTGGAACAGCGGCTCGCCGTCCTTCCACAGCGACTGGTGGCAGTGCATGCCGGAGCCGTTGTCACCGAAGAGCGGCTTCGGCATGAAGGTGGCGGTGCGGCCTGCGTCCCACGCGGTGCTCTTGACGATGTACTTGAACAGCTGCAGGTCGTCGGCCGCGTGCAGCAGCGAGTTGAACTTGTAGTTGATCTCGGCCTGGCCCGCGGTGCCCACCTCGTGGTGCGCGCGCTCGACGGTGAAGCCGGAGTTGATCAGGTTCAGCGAGATCTCGTCACGCAGGTCGGCGAAGTGGTCGACCGGCGGCACCGGGAAGTAGCCGCTCTTGTACTTCGTCTTGTAGCCGCGGTTGCCGCCTTCCTCGTCGGCGCCGGTGTTCCACCAGCCCTCGATCGAGTCGATCTCGTGGAAGGAGCCGTTCTCGGCCGAGTCGAACCGCACCGAGTCGAACACGTAGAACTCGGCTTCGGCGCCGAAGAACGCGGTGTCGGCGATGCCGGACTCGGCCAGGTACTGCTCGGCCTTGCGCGCGATGTTGCGCGGGTCACGGCTGTAGGCCTCGCGGGTCAGCGGGTCGTGCACGAAGAAGTTCATGATGAGCGTGTTCTCGACCCGGAACGGGTCGAGCCGCGCGGTCGCCAGGTCGGGCAGCAGCAGCATGTCCGACTCGTGGATCTCCTGGAAGCCGCGCACCGAGGAGCCGTCGAACGCGAGGCCGTCGTTGATGGTGTCCGCGTCGAACGACTGCACCGGCACGGTGAAGTGCTGCATGATGCCCGGGAGGTCGCAGAACCGGACGTCGACGAACTTCACCTCTTCGTCGGAGATGAACTTCAGGACCTCGTCGGAATTCTTGAACACGCTCGTTGGCTCCTTACCTCTGCTCCGGGGGCGCTCGCGGTCAAGCTATGAGTGCGGTGTTGCCCGGCCATCACCCTCATGTTTCGCCGATGTTAACGACGTGGGGCGGGGTCCAGCCGAGGTCGAGCATGCCAGCCTCAGGGCCCCGACGCGACTGGTTCTACCCTGGTGTTCGTGAGCGGAGCTTGCGGAGCGAACAATCAGATACCGGGCGACCGCGAGCGGCAGCACCGAGCCTGCGAGGGGCTGTCGTGAGCAGAGTGACGGGTTCGTGGCTGTCCGGCGGGATCGGTGAGACCGGTGACGAGCCGCAGGAGTGGCCGGGGGAGCGGCTCGGTCTTCCCAAGGAGGGCCCGGGGTCGGTCGCCCCGCGCGGTGTCCGACTGCTCGCCCTGCTCATCGACCTGGTGCTGATGTCCCTCGCGACCAGCGTGTTCGTCGAGGTCGACGTGAACAGGCCCGAGGTGATGCAGCAGTTCAACTACACCTCGGGGGTGGTGTGGTTCGTGATCACCTCGGTGATGATCACCCTGTTCGGCTTCACCGCCGGCAAGGCGCTGCTCGGGCTGCGGGTCGTGCGCCTCGACGGCAAACCGATGGTCGGACCGGTCCGCGCGGTCCCGCGCACACTGCTGACCGCGCTGCTCCTGCCTGCCGCGATCGCCGACGCCGACAGCCGTGGCCTGCACGACAAGGTCACTGGGACGGTCGTCGTACGTACCCGATAGGGCGCTGCCCGCGACCGGTCTGACCAATTACGATTTGCCGACCACTGGTCGAGATCACCGCTGCCTGAGGAGCCGGACATGCGCAGCCGCCGGCGTGGGCAGGTGCTCTCCCTGGCCGTCGTGCTGGGCACGGTCGGTCTCGGCACCGCGGTCGCGGCCGCGGTCCGCACGCAGATCGACGACGCGTGGGGGTACTCGGCGTACGACCCGGTGCCGCTGAACATCGCCGTCGCCGTGTTCTTCTCCGCGATGGGGGTGCTGGTCACCTGGCACAAACCCGGCAACGTGCTCGGCTGGACGCTGCTCGCGATCGCCGCGTGGGACGGCGTCGGCGTGCTGCTGACGGTCCTGACCGGAGCGTCGGGTTCGCCGGTGTTGATGTGGCTGCAGGCGTGGCTGTGGGCGCCGCCGATCTGGGCGGTCACCACGCTGCTGCCGATGATCTACCCGGACGGCCGTCTGCCGAGCCGCCGCTGGTGGTGGGCGGTGGCGCTCACCGCGGCCGGCATGGTCGTCTACTGCGCCGGTCTCGCGTTCGAGGACGCCGACTTCGCCGGCACGCGGACGGTGGTGAACCCGCTGGCCGACCCGCCGCTGGCAGCGCCGCTGCTCAGGACAGGCGAGTACCTCCTGCTCGTCGCGACGATCCTCGCCGTCGCCGGGCTGGTGTGGCGGTGGCTGCGGGCGAGTGGCGTGTACCGGCGGCGGGTCACGCTGTTGTTGTGCGCGTTCGGTTTCGGCGCGGTGCAGGCCGTGGTGCGCGACAGCATTCCCGGGCAGCTGCCCGCGGTGCTCGACCGCGGGCTGGAGGTGCTGGCGTTCGTGCTGGTGCCGCTGGCGATCGCGGTGGCGGTGACCAGGGACCGCCTGTACGACCTGGACCAGACGGTGCGCCACGCGATCGTCGGGGTGGCGTCGGCGGGCACCCTGTTCGCGTGTTACCTCGGCGGGTACGCGGTGCTGCAGACCGTGCTGCCCGCATCGGTCGCGCCGGGGTCGGCGCTGGCGGCCGGGGTCGCGGGTGCCGCCCTGTTCCCGGTGACGCTGCTGGTGGTCCGGCGGGTGCGGTCGCTGCTGTGGGGGCGGCGGGTCGACGTGGTGGAGCTGGCCGTCGGTCTCGGCAACCGGATGCGTGACCAGCTCGACTCGGCCGAGGTGCCCGCCGTGGTGTGCGAGCAGCTCGTGCGGTCGCTGCGGCTGCGGATGGCGCGGCTCGACCTGGAGACCGACAGCGGGCTGCGGCGGCTCGCGCAGGTGGGGTCGATGGACCGGTCCGGCGGCGCGAACCCGGAACGGTTCCAGCTCTGGTACCGGGGGGTGCGGGTCGGGCAGCTGATGGTGCTGCCCTCCGACGGCCACCCCTACCTGGACGAACGCATGGCGCAAGCGCTTGCGTCGCTCGCGGACCACGTGGCGCCGGTCGTCGCGGCGCTGCGACTCGACGAGGAGCTGCTCCAGTCCCGCGAGCAGGTGGTGACCGCGCGGGAGGAGGAACGGTCCCGCCTGTCCCGCGAACTGCACGACAACGTGGGCCCCACCCTGGCGGGCACCCGCATGCAGATCGAAGCGGTCCGCACCAAGCTCCCCGCCGACTTCGCCGCGGTCGGCCTGATGGACCGCGCGATGCAGGGCATCGACGACGCGCTCCGCACACTGCGCCGGGTCGTGCACGGCCTGCGTCCTCCGGAACTCGACGCGCTGGGCTTGTCTGGGGCGCTGCGTGAGCTGGCGGTGTTCCTGTCCGGCCCGTCACTGAAGGTGGAGACGACGCTGCCGCAGACACTCGCGCCGCTGTCCAAGCAGGTGGAGGTGGCCGCCTACCGCATCGTCGCCGAGGCGTTGACCAACGTCGTCCGCCACGCACAGGCCACCCGCGCCGAGATCACGGTGACCCTGACCGAAGACCGCCTGGCGGTGGCGGTCGCCGACGACGGCGTGGGCGTCCCCCCGGACTCGGGCCGCAACGGCATGGGCATGCGCTTCATGGCCCAACGAGCCCGCGAGATCAAAGGCGAGTTCACCTGCGAAAGCGACCACGACGGCACCGTGGTGCGCGCCGTCCTCCCCGCCGTCACACCAGGCGGCTGAGGTCGACCTCCACGGGGAACGGCACGTCGGTCCGGAAGGTCCCGGTGGCGGTCTGGTCGTCCTGATACCCGAACTGCTCGGTCAACCGGCACGCGGTCAGCGACACGGGACGGTCGACGTCGACGATCCAGTAGTTCGGGATCCCGGCGTCCGCGTAGTCGTTCCGCTTGTGCACGTGATCGGTGCGCTTCGAACTCGGCGAAACGATCTCCACGACCAGCAGGACCTCGGATGCCGGGACGATCCCGCCTTCCTCGGCGAGCCGATCGCCGAATTCCCGTCGAACGACCATGATGTCGGGACGGCGGCTGGATCCGGGCTCGTCAGCGGGCGCCAGCTCGAGATCGACATCGAGTGCCTGCACAGCCTCGAAGTCCGCTGGTGCCTGTGCGACCAGCGCCGAGTACAACCTGCCCATGGCCCGGCTGTGCTTGAACGCGGGACTTGGTGACATCAACAGACGGCCCTCAACGAGTTCGGTGTAGCCGTGCTCGGTCTCACCGAGCGCGGCGTACTCCCCAATGGTCAGCAAGTGGAACGAGTCGCCATCCAACTCGTGCAGCTCGGCGGTCATGGCGTCTCCTCCCTGTTGCCGGCCACGTTCTCACGAGGCACCGACAATTCTGGAGCGTCCGGTCAGCGACGGCGAATCGTGCGCTGGACGTTGCGCATCTTCGCGCCCTGCGGCATGGGGCCCTTCGGCAGCTGGGCGCCGCGGGCCGCGAGTGCCGACAGCCGCTTCTCGATCGTGTCGATCTGCGCGGGCTTGAGGTTGTTCGGCAGCTTCATGATCGTCTGCTGCAGCTTGCGCAGCGGGACCTGGTTCTCGTAGTTGCCGACGATGAAGTCGTAGATCGGGGTCTCGCCGATCACCCGCGCGATGCGCTTCTTCTCCTGCGCGAGCAGCGTCTTCACCCGGTGCGGCGCGCCCTCGGCGACCAGGACGACCCCCGGGCGGCCCAGTACCCGGTGCACGGCGTCGAGCTGCGTGGTGCCCGCGACCGTCGGGGTAACCCGCCAGCGGCCGCGCATGTTCTCCAGTGCCCACGCCGCGGCACCCGGCTGGCCGTCGGCCTTCGTGTACACGTTCTTCTGCACGCGGCGACCGAACAGGATCACGGCCGCGAGCAGGCCGAACGCGATGCCGACCGGCAGCAGGAACCACTGGATGCCCCAGATCAGGCCCAGGCCGAAGAACACGCCCGCGACCACCAGGAACGCGACCAGCATCAGCGGGATGAGCGCCTTGTCTTCCTTGCGTTGCATGTTGAACGCCTGGAAGATCTGCTTCCGCTTGGCCTTGGACGCTTCCTTCCGAGCCTTCTTAGCCTCGGCGGCCGCCGCCTTGTCCAACTTCTGAGCCATGAACACCAGGATACGGGGCGCACCTAACACTCGACTCGGGCGGCCGCGCACCGTGTCCGTCGAACGCTTCCGCACACCGATCTGTCAGGATGCCCGGCATGGGTGCGGTAGCTGTTTCGGGCGTCTCCGGCGAACCGGACGACACCGGACTCGACCCCGATCAGCTGATCGCGATCCACGCGCCCCGCGGACCCGTCTGCGTGCTCGCGGGCGCAGGCACCGGCAAGACCCGCACGATCGTCCACCGCATCGCGCACCTCATCCATTCGGGGCACGTCGCCGCAGGTCAGGTGCTCGCGGTGACGTTCACGGCGCGGGCCGCGGGGGAGATGCGGACCCGGTTGCGCGCGCTCGGCATCCACGGCGCGCAGGCACGCACGTTCCACGCCGCCGCGCTGCGGCAGCTCCGGTACTTCTGGCCGCGCGTCGTCGGCGGGCAGCAGTGGGACCTCCTCGAAGGCAAGCTCCGGCTGGTCAGCCAGGCCGCGC
Source organism: Actinophytocola algeriensis (assembly GCF_014203735.1). Taxonomy (GTDB): domain Bacteria; phylum Actinomycetota; class Actinomycetes; order Mycobacteriales; family Pseudonocardiaceae; genus Actinophytocola; species Actinophytocola algeriensis. Next base: position 14,791 of record NZ_JACHJQ010000004.1, read on the forward strand.
ACAAGGCAGGGGTCGGCACCGAGTCCGAGGTGCTGCGCGACCTCGCCACCGAGATCGAGTGGGCGAAGGCGTCGCTGGTCACCCCCGACGACTACCCGGCCGAGGTCGCGAAACTGCGCAGGCAACCGCCCGCACCCGCGGAGCAGGTCGCGCAGGTGTACCAGTGGTACGAGTCGATCAAGACACGCGCCAACCAGCTCGACTTCGACGACCTGCTCCTGCACACGGCGGCCGCGCTGGAGGAGCACACCGTGGTCGCCGACGAGTTCCGCGACCGCTACCGCTGCTTCGTCGTCGACGAGTACCAGGACGTGACGCCGCTGCAGCAGCGCGTGCTCGACGCCTGGCTGGGGGACCGGGACGACCTGACGGTGGTCGGCGACGCGAACCAGACGATCTACTCGTTCGCAGGCGCGTCGGCCCGGCCGCTGCTGAACTTCACCCGCCGCTTCCCGCACGCCACCGTCGCGCGGCTCGAACGGGACTACCGGTCCACCCCCGAGGTCGTCGGGCTCGCCAACCGGGTCATCGGTGCCGCGCGGGACCGGCCGGCAGGGTCGCGGCTCAAGCTCGTCGGCCAGCGGAAGCCGGGCCCCGCCCCGGCGTTCGCCGAGCACGAGGACGAGCCCGCCGAGGCGGCGGCGGTCGCGCGGAAGATCTCCGAGCTGATCGACGCTGGCACAGCCGCCAGCGAGATCGCCGTCCTGTACCGGGTGAACGCCCAGTCGGAGGCGTTCGAGCAGGCGCTGTCCGAGCTGGAGATCCCGTACCTGGTCCGCGGCGGCGAGCGGTTCTTCATGCGCACCGAGGTCCGGCAGGCGACGGCCGCGCTGCGGACCGCGGCCGTGCAGAAACCGACCGGTGAGCTGCCGAAGCTGGTGCGCGAGCTGCTCGCGCCGCTCGGCCTGACCGCCGACCCGCCGACCGGTGGCGCCGCCCGCGAACGGTGGGAGTCGCTGCTCGCGCTGGTGGAGCTGGCCGAGGAGCTGGCGTCGACGATCGAGGGCGCCGACCTCGCGCAGTACGTCGTCGAGCTGGACATGCGGGCGCGAGCCCAGCACCCGCCGACCGTGGAGGGCGTGACACTCGCGTCGCTCCACGCCGCGAAGGGCCTCGAGTGGGACGCGGTGTTCCTCGTCGGTCTCGTCGACGGGACGCTGCCGATCCTGCACGCCGACGGCAACGACGCGGCGATCGAGGAGGAACGCCGGCTCCTCTACGTCGGCGTCACCCGCGCACGGCAGTTCCTGTCGCTCTCGTGGGCCACCGCGCGTTCGGAGAGCAACCGCCGCCCGCGCCGCCGCAGCCGGTTCCTCTACGGGCTGATCCCCGAGGACCACCCGACGTCGAGGCTCACCCGCGCCCGTCAGCAGACCGGCGTCGCACCGACGCTGTGCCGGGTGTGCGCCAGGCAACTCGTCGGGGCCGTCGCGACGAAGCTCGGCCGGTGCGCCAACTGTCCCGCGGACATCGACGAGGAGCTGCTCACGCGGCTGCGGGAGTGGCGGGCCAAGCGCGCGCGGATGCTCAAAGTGCCTGCGTACGTGGTGTTCACCGACGCCACGCTCACCGCGATCGCCGAGCAGCGGCCCACCGACTCGTCGACGCTGGTGTCCATCGCGGGCATCGGCGCGAGCAAGCTCGAGAAGTTCGGTTCGGAGGTGCTCGCGCTGCTCGCGGGCACTGCCTCTTCGGGTGACATGTAACGCATCAGGAAGAAGTCCCGAAAAACATGTTGCGCGCTCCTGATCGGGCCTAATAGCCTGCAGTAACCAGGTCGGGAGGCCTGAGGATCTCGAGGACAGTGGGGAGGTGGCCATCGTGAGGAACTTGACTCTCATCAAGTGCACCCCGGGCTACCCCATGTCCATGGCGGGGCACACGTATGTCTTCGGCGGCGCGAACCTGGCTGCTCTCGGCAGCATCGGTTCGGCCCACCGGCCAGTCATCGTCGAGCGCAAGCGAGTCGTCGGCGAACTGACGGCTGCGCGCGTGCAGACCCAGACCATCGATTTCCCGTGCAATGCGTCCGCTCCACCTCATGAGCGAAGGCCTTGACCGACAGGTCAAGACCCAAGGCTCACAGAGGCCGCGGACCCGGAAACGGATCCGCGGCCTTTGTGTTTTTTCAGAACAAAACCGCGACAAGTGACACCTACCAAGGAGTAACCCCTGATGAGTACCGCGACTGTCCCACTGGAGAGTGGGGCACCACCGGACCTTCTCGGTGTAAGTGAGCTGCTCGACGTGGCGCCTTCGGCCGGTCTCGACCTGCCGTGCCGCTCGGGCGACAACCCCGACCTGTGGTTCGCCGACACTCCGTCCGACCTCGAGCAGGCCAAGCGGCTCTGCGTGGACTGCCCGGTCCGCTCGGAGTGCCTGGCCGGCGCGCTTGCGCGGCAGGAGCCGTGGGGCGTGTGGGGTGGCGAGATCTTCGAGCGCGGCGCGGTCATCGCGCGCAAGCGGCCCCGCGGCCGTCCGCGCAAGGAGGACGTCGCTCGTGAGGCGGCCGAGCGTGCTGCCCGTGCACAGGAGGCAGCGGCATGACCCGGCAACTGCACTACCAGCCGACCAACCATGTGGACCTGATCGTTCCGGAGGGAACCAAAACAATGTTGCTCTACGAAAATCTTGCACGAGAACGAATGCGCGAGGCGGAACAGGACGCTGCTGAGCAGCGCTTGGTCCGCCGGTTGAACTCGGCACGCCGCTGGGAACGTTTGTCGGCGTGGGCAGCGAGACGCGCAAGGCGCGCGCAGGACCTGCTCTAGTTCAACCAGCGTGACGACGGCATCGCCCGCCCCGGTTTCCACCGAGGCGGGCGATGCCGCGTTCTGCGCTGGTTGCGCGACAGCACGCCGGACCGCCCACGACTTCCGGCGGATTTCTCTTCGTGCAGCCCGCGGCAGCGCCAAGTTCCGTCCCGCAGCATCCCGAACCGTTGCCCCACAAGGCTTCCCGCGGCCCGCATCCCGGCATCGTGCCGGTCGCGGCAATTCCGGTTAGCGGGCGCGGAACGTGCCGGAAACATGGACGTCACCGAAGGCGACCGGATCAGTCGTATCGTGCGGGGTTGGTTCGACCCGGATTTCCCCCGAACGGGGCGGAGATGACACGAGACGACGGTTCGCACAAACTGCCCACCGGCGGACGGCGATCTGCCAAGAACAAGCGAACCAAGGGCGTCGGCCGCACCGGCGCACGGTTCCCCGCCATCCGCGAAGAAGAACCCGAAGAGCCAGAAAAGCCAACCGACCCCGCGCCGACCACGCAACCCGCGTCGGCCGCCCATCCCGCGTCGGCTGCGCAACCCACGCCAGCTGCCCATTCTGCGTCGGCTGCGCATCCCGCGTCGGCTGCCCGACCGGTGCCGACTGTGCCGACTGCCCAACCCCCGGTACCCGCCCAACCCGCGTCGGCCACCTCATCCGAGTCCGCGCACGCATCAACCCGGGCCCCCGCCCCCGCCCCCTCCCCTCCCGCCGCCTCCACCTCCTCGTCGTCCACCCACCCCTCGCCCGCTGACGGTTCGCCCGCCTGGGGGTCGTCTGCCCGTGCGTCGTCTGTCGCACCCTCGGCTCGCGCGTCCACTGCTCACGCGTCGCCTGCTCACGCGTCGCCTGCTCACGGGTCCTCTGCGTCCGTGCACTCGTCGGTCGCCGGTGACGTGCGGGACGGTGGCAGCGACTCGCACGCCGAGGACCACGACGCGGAGCGCCACGACACCGAGGACCACTACGCCGAGGTCTACGACACCGAGGACCGCGACACCGAGGACCGCGACACCGAGGACCGCGACACCGAGGACTACGACGCCGAGGTCGTCGGGCGCACCGGTGCTCGGTTCGGGCGTTACTCCGTGCGCAAACCCAAGCGTGCCAGGGAGTTCGACTCCGGGAGTACCCCCGTCGCCGACGACCCGGCGTTCGAGACACCGCCCGGTGAGCCCACGCCCGAACAGTCAGCCGAACGCACCCAGCCGCTGATCAGGCCGTGGGCAGGGGCTCTCGTCCGCCCTTACGCGCACACCGGTGGCCGCACCCGGTCCAGCCACAGCCTCGCGCTCGAGGCGCTGGTCTCCAGCAGCCGGCGGTCCGGCGTCGGCGACGACACCGTGCTCACCACCCACCACCGGCGGATGATCGTCGACCTGTGCGTTCAGCCGCGATCGGTCGCCGAGGTGGCCGCCCTGCTGTCGGTGCCGCTCGGAGTCGCGCGTGTCCTGCTCGGTGACCTCGCCACCGCCGGTGTGGTCGTGGTCCACCCCACCGCCGGTACCAGCGGTGACGGTGAACCCGACCTCGCGTTCATGCACCGCGTGCTCGTCGGGCTGCGGCGCCTGTGACGCGTTGGCGATAACGTCGGTCGCATGGCGCACAAGCACACCCACGACAACATCGACTGGCCCGCGCGGCTCTCCTCCCTTCGCCGTGCCGACGAGCTTGACGCTCCTTTCGCTCGTGAAGTCGCCGACCGGCTCGTCGACCTCCTCGGTGCGGACGCCAAGCCGGTGATCGTCGACATCGGGTCGGGTGGCGGTGGCATGAGTGCCGCGTTCGCCGGGGCTCTCGCGGCACGTGGTGGTGGCCGGATCGTCCTCAGCGACGCCGTCGGCGAGCTGCTCGAACCCGCGACCGCTCTCGTCCGGGACATCGCCGCGGGCACCACCGTCGAGGTCGACGCGGTTCGCGCCGACGCCGCCAGTGATCAGCTGGCGGACCACCTGCCCCCGGCCGACCTGGTGTGGGCATCACGCGTCGTCCACCACCTCCCCGACCAGCAGGCTGCCATCGACGGTCTGGCGCGGGTGCTCGCGCCCGGCGGATGGCTGGCGCTGTCCGAAGGCGGCCTCGCGACCCGGTGCCTGCCGTGGGACCTGGGCATCGGTGAGCCCGGGCTCGGCAACCGGCTGACCGCGGCACGCGACACGTGGTTCGCCGGCATGCGCGCCGACATGCCCGGTGCCCGGTCGCTCCCCGTCGGTTGGAACAAGGTGCTCGAGGCCGCCGGGCTGACCGGCGTGTCCTCCTTCAGCTACGTCATCGACCACCCCGCGCCCGCGTCCGAAGCCGTCCGACTGTCCGTTGTGGACTGGATCGCGTGGATGTCCGGAGCGGGGGACGACGAGCTGTCCGCAAGCGACCAGGCGACCATCGCCCGCCTGCTCGATCCCGACGACGAGGCGTACGCCGGTGCGCGGGACGACGTGTTCGTGCTCGGCGCCTCGACCGTCTACCTTGGACACAAACCGGTCTGACGTAAGCTTTCGCGCCATGGTCGACGATCCCGACCCGGCCGCCGCGCACTGCGCGCGGTGCGGCCGGTCCCGCGCCGAGGCACCGTCCGCGGAAGCACTCGCGTGGGTCATGACCCACGACGAGCGTGGCCGCAGCTGGCTGTGCCCGGCCTGCGCACGCGCCCACGTGCGTGACATCGAGGGGAAACTCCCCGACGAGTACTGGTGAGCCCGCGTCCGCTGCCCAAGCCACCGGCAGACCGCGCGTAGCCGCGCGACAAGTCCGCGCTGGTTCATGTTCGTGCTCCTTTGTCGTCCCGTGCGTCAGCCCGCGCGGCGATGGACGCTCGCCGCCGCGGCCGCGAACGCCCTGACAAGTTCGTCCGTCACCGCGACCGGTGCGTCGCGCAGGCGTTGCCGGTCCGTGCGGACGAGGGTGAGACCCGCCGTCGACCAGACCCGCGGGTCGTGGTGGCGTGCGCGTGGGCCCACGTCCCACGCCAGCCCCACCTCCGGCCACCACGCGTCGGGGATGCCGAGCAACATGCCCGTCTCGTCGTGGACCGGCGCACGCCACCGCGGCGCGGGCAGCGCCGTGTCGCGCAGCAACCGCCGGGCCAGCGTGACCTCTTCCGGGACCACGTCCGCGTCGTCTGTCAGGTCCGGTGTCAGCAACGCGCGGATCGCGGCCGTGCCGCGCTGGCTGCCCGCGTCCAGCTCCGTCCGCAGCTCATCCACGGTGCACTGGCCGATCGCCGACGTCAGCAGCACCCGTAGCTGGTCACGGTCCGCCACCCGTCTGGCCGCGTCCAGCGTCGCCCTGGCGAGCGGTGCGTACGGCAGACCCGCGCGGACAGCCGGGGCCGGCGGTCTCGTCGTGCGCTCGACCGTCAGGTACGAGCGGCAGGCCAGCCTGCGTGTGGCCGGAGCCAGCACGAGCACGTCCGGCGGCAGCGGGACGTCCACGTCGTGCGCCCGCATCGCGTCGACGCCCGACACGACCGAAAGCGGGCCCGCGTAAGTGATCGCGGCTCGTAACCGCTGCCGCCTCGTCGGGCGGGCGGCGCTCATCAGCACCACGCCCGGCAGCACGCGCTGCCACGGACCGGACGGCCGGCAGCGGGTGGTGATCGCGTGGTTCGTCACGCCGAGCACGCGCAACTCGGCGATCGTCGTGACGTTGTCGGGGGCGCAGATGTGGTGCATGCCTGGGTGGTCGGCGTGCGGGGCGCGGAGCTGAATGGGGTGAGGCGAAGTTGGGGACAAGTGTCCGAGCGAATGGGACTTTCGTTCGGCCGGGAGCGCTACCGGAAGCCCGCTTCGTGGAGTCCGACCACTCCGGTGGCGCTTCCGGTGACCGCACCCGTCGTGCACGCCGTGCGGAAGACCTTGTCCGCGACCTCTCGCACGGCCGGCTTCAGCGGCGGAGGGCTGTAGCCGAGCATCCGGTCGTGACGTTCGTGGTCGTGCTCAGGCAGCGAAACCCGGCTGCCAGCGGGTGATCAGCTCACGCACCGGCAGTTCCGCGTCGAGCTGGCACAGGATGCCGGTCGACCCGCCGAGGACCCGGTGCAGCAGCAGGTACTGCGGCGGCAGGTTCAGCGTGCGGCCGGTGCGGAAGTCCTGGCCGCGCATGTTGCTCACCCGCATGGCCTGCTTCTGCATCCACCGCCGGGTGAAGTGGAACGTCTCCGCCTCCAACGGCTCCACGAACGGCGCCAGGTACGCGTAGACGTGCTCGGCCTCCGGTTGCTGGCGGGTGTCCGCGCGGATGAAGTGCTCTTCGCGCAACAGGTCCAGCAGCTCACGCGACTGACCGTCCAGCGCGAGCCGCATCATGCGGCCGTGTGCGGGTGGGAGGCCGTCCGGCAGGTGCGCGACGGCACCGAAGTCGATCACGCACAGGCGGCCGTCCTCGACGAGCATGAAGTTGCCAGGGTGCGGGTCCGAGTGCAGCCTGCCGACGCGTGCCGGGGACGAGTAGTGGAACTCGGCCAGCCGCAGCCCTGCCTGGTCGCGTTCCTCGCGGGAACCGTCACGGATGACCGACGACAGCGGTGTGCCGTCGACCCACTCCGAGATCAGCACCTTCGGGGAACTCGCCAGGACCTTCGGCACCAGTACGTGCGGGTCACCGGCGAACGCCTTCGCGAACGCGCGCTGGTTGTCGGCCTCCGCCCGGTAGTCGAGCTCCTCGCTCATCCGGTCCGACAGCTCCTGCAGCAGCGGCTTGACCTCGGTGCCCGGCACCACCGCCTGGAACAGCTTGCTGAACCGCTGCAGCTGCCGCAGGTCCGACATCAGCGCCTGGTCAGCGCCCGGGTACTGGACCTTCACGGCCACCACGCGGCCGTCGTGCCACACCGCCCGGTGCACCTGGCCGATGCTCGCGGCCGCCGCGGGCACCTCGTCGAACGACGTGAAGCGCTCCTCCCACCTGCGGCCCAGCTGCTCGGCGAGCACCCGCCGGGTCGTCTGGGCGCTCATCGGCGGCGCCGCCGACTGCAGCTTCGTCAACGCCTCCCGGTACGGCTCCGCCATCTCGCTCGGCACCGCGGCCTCGAACACCGACAATGCCTGCCCGAACTTCATCGCGCCGCCCTTGAGGGTGCCGAGCACGGCGAACAACTGCTCGGCCGTCTTCGCGGACAACTCGGCGCTCACCTGCTCGGCGTTCTGCCCGACCAGGCGCTTCCCCCAACCACCGACCGCTCGGCCGGCGACTCCGAGCGGGATGCTGGCGAGCCGCGCAGTCCGCGCCGCGGTCTTACGAGGCATCTCCGTCACGATCCGATTGTCTCAACTCCGCACCACTGTCCGCAGCACCTTTGGCGCAGTGCACCAGCCCGTCCAGCTGGCGACGAGCGGCGCCACAGGGGCACCGCGGGTGCGCGGACCAGGCACGATGCCGCACGGTTGCCGTGCGCGGCTCCAATGCGACACTTGTCTCACACGTCGCGGGCCGCTCGGCCACGCCCCGCAGCCACCCGGCGGCCTCCAGCACCTGCGCCATCGCGAACGCGGCCGTCGCCTGAGTGCCTGCCAGGTCGGTGAGCTGGGTCTGCCCGGCCAGCTGGACCGCGAGCTGCGGCCAGCACGAGTCCCGGTCGCACCGGTGCAGGTCAGCGCATCGCAGACAGCTCGTCAGGCCCGGCACCACCAGCGGGCCCACGATGCCGACCGTGTCCCGCACCCGCACGAACAGGTGCGGGATCGCCGCCCGCATCACCATGTCGACCCGCTCCGGTCTCGGCACCAACGCGTCGCAGAGAACCACCAGGTCAGGCGCTCGCGTCACGTCGAACTGGGCGGTGCGGACGTTCGGCCGCACCCTGCGCAGCGCCCGCCGCGCCGCCACCAGCCGCGGCGTGCCGACGTCCTGCTCCCGGTAACCGGCGCCGATGTCCTCCGGCCGGACCACGCCCGTCGCCGCCACGTGCACCCAGCCCACCCCCGCCGTCGCCAGCAGGCAGCCGATGGCGACCGCCAGCCTGCCGTCGCCCTGCACGGCCACCGCCAGCTCGGTTCGCCCGGACGGGTGATCATGCGGCCGCAGACCCGTCGCGAGCGCGTGCACCTGGGCCGCGGACACCTCACCGGCCAACCGCGCCGGGGTCGGGGTCGCGTCCTCCACGAGCCCCTGGTCACGAAGGCTCCCGAGCAGCTCGGCGAACATCCTGCGGTCGGCCTCGTCGAGGTCCGCGGCGAGCTGGTCCCGCGCGCGGTCACCGGTGAGCCGTCCCGCCGCCGCCACCACGCGGTCGGACAGTCCCTCGACCACCGTCGCGTGCCGTGGATCGAGGCCTATCTGCAGCTCACCGCCCCTGCGCCGCAGGACGGGAAGGCCGGCGACGACCCTCGGCCGGGCCGGCAGTTGTTTCGTCATGTGGACAGGTTCACCGACTCCCGCCCGGCGACGAAATCGTTATCCACAGGCTTCCCCAGGTGACCAAGGCCCTGCCCTGGGAACGCACTCCGAATTGTCGGTGCGGAGTCGTAACGTGGCAGCCGTGGCCGAATCCAGAGTCGAGGTGCGACGCAGCAAGCGCCGCACGCGCACCGTGACCGCGTATCGCGATGGCGACACGCTGGTTGTGTTGATCCCTGCCCGGCTGTCGAAGGCCGAGGAGGCGCACTGGGTCGCCGAGATGCAGCGCAAGCTGCTCAAGGGCGAGCCTCGGAAGCTCCAACCGGCGAAGCCGTCGGACGAGGCGCTGTTACGTCGCTGTGCCGAGCTGTCGGCCAAACATCTTGAAGGTCGGGCCACGCCGAACAGTGTTCGGTGGGTGCCCCCCATGCGGACCAGGTGGGCGTCCTGCACGCCGGCCGACGGGACGATCCGGGTGAGCGAGCACCTGAAGTCCGTGCCGGCCTGGGTGCTCGACTACGTGCTCGTGCACGAGCTCGCGCACCTGTTGGTGCCCTCGCACAACGCCAAGTTCTGGGAGCTGGTGCGGGAGTACCCGCGGACTGATCGGGCCATGGGGTACTTGGAAGGGTTGTCGGCTGCTGCCGGTCTGGGGGTGGTGACTGAGGACTGATCCCTCGGGGCTCGGCGGGTTGGGCCGGGGTCCGGGGAAGGGGTGGCGTTGCGCCGGTCTGGTGGGGCCGGCCGACGCGCACCCGTGGTCCGCGGTGCAGGCTCGGCTGGGCGGCCTGGTGGGCTTCAGGCAGGCATGAATGCGCGGGAGGGTCCTTCGGGACGTTGATCGCGTCTCGAAGGACCCTTCGGCCGAAGCTCGGTCTCGGCGAGGTCAGGCCTGCTCTTCGGGGCCCTTGTCCTTGCCCTCGGTGCCTTCGGTGCCTGCTGTGCCTTCGTCCCGGTCGCGCTCGGCCTGCTCTTCGCGTTCCAGGGCGGCGATCGGGTCGTCCTCCAGGGCGGGCTTGGTACCCATGCGCTCAGCGAAGTCCATCGGATCGTCCAGGTCCTCCGCCGTGGGGACCAGGTCCGGGTGGGCCCAGATGCCGTCGCGGGCTTCCAGGCCGTGCTGGTCGCCCACCAGGCGCCACAGGGCGGCCGCCGCTCGCAGGCGCCTCGGGCGGAGCTCCAGGCCGACCAGGGTCGCGAACGTCTGCTCGGCGGGGCCACCGCTCGCGCGCCTGCGGCGCAGGGTCTCGCGGAGTGCGTCCGCGCCGGGGAGGCGGTCGGTGACCGCGTCGCCCACGACCACGTCCACCCAGCCCTCCACCAGGGCAAGCAACGTCTCCAGCCTGGCCAGGGCCGCCTTCTGCTCCGGGGTGGTCTGGGGTTCGAGCATGCCCGACTGCATGGCCTGCTCGATCGACTGCGGGTTGGCCGGGTCGATCTGGCCCGCCAGCTGCTCAAGGGCCGAGGTGTCCACGCGGATGCCGCTCGCGAACTCCTCCACCGTCGCCAGCAGGCGCTGCCGCAGCCACGGGACGTGCGCGAACAGGCGTTGGTGCGCTGCTTCCCGCGCGGCGAGGAAGACCATGACCTCGCTGTTCGGGCGCTCGAGGCCGTTCGTGAACTCCTCGATGTTCTGGGGCAGCAACGCGACGGTCGCGGGTGGGCCGAGAGGCAGGCCGATGTCGGTGGACGTCAGGACCTCGGACGCCAGCTGCCCGAGGGCGTTGCCCAGCTGCGAGCCGAACGCCATGCCGCCCATCTGGCTGACCATCGACAGCAGCGGACCCGCCGCCTGCTTCGCCTCGGCGGGCAGTGCGTCCACCCACGCGCTCGACACCCTGCGGGCCACCGGGTCGCACAGGCGCTGCCACGTGGGCAGTGTGTTCTCCACCCAGTCCCGCGGCGTCCACGCCTTCACGGCCGTGGCGCCCGCCGGGAGGATCGTCGCCGGGTCGAGCCACATCTCCGCGAGGTGCACCGCGTCGGTCACCGCGCCCTGGAACTCGGTCGACGTGCGGAACCCGACGTCGCCCGAGGTCAGGCGCTGCATCGCGATCTGTTTCGCCAAGTCGTAGTTCACCGGCCCGGCCGAGGTGCCGGCCTGGCTGAGCATCTGCCCGAGCTGGCTGAGCATCTGGCCGAGCTGGTTGAACGCCTCAGCGGGGTTCTCGCCCTGCCCTGAGGGCTCCTTCTTGCCGCGGTCGTCCGGGTCGGGCGGTCCGAAGCCAAAGGGAAACTCGGTCATGTGTCCACGGTACGCGGGCACGCCACGCCAGTAACGCGCGGTGATTCGCTTGTCGAGAACACGCCGTACCCTGTCAACCCGTGAGTGACTCTCCGAGCCCCCAGGTAGAGGCCCCCCGGACAATCGGTTACGAACCGGGCACCGACAGTCCCCGCGGACTGACGCGGCGCGGGTGGACCGTGGCGATCAGCTTCGTCCTGGTGGCAGCACTCGCACTCGTCGGCGGGTTCGTGAAGGTCCCGTACGTCTCCATCGGCCCCGGCCCGACCTACGACACGCTCGGTGACGTCAACGGTCAGGCAGTCGTCGAGGTCGACGGCACCAAGACCTACCCGACCAGCGGGCAGCTGCGGATGACCACTGTGTCGATCAACGACGAGGTCACGCTGTTCGACGCGCTCGGCAGGTGGGTCAGCGGCCGCTACGCGCTCGCGCCGCGCGACGAGTACTTCGGGCCCGGCCAGACCCAGGAAGACCTCGAGCGCGAGAACAAGGTCATGTTCCAGGACTCGCAGAGCGCGGCGGAGACCGCGGCGCTGCGGCTGCTCGACAACCCGGTGAAGGTCATCGCGCAGGAGATCACCCGCGGCGCCCCCGCCGACACTGTCATCCAGCCGGGTGACCGCTTGTGGGTGGTGAACGGCGAGGACATCGCCGTGCAGGAGGACGTGCGCGACGCGCTGAAGAACACCAAGCCGGGGCAGACCGTGTCGGTGACGTTCCAGCACGGGGACGAGCCGAAGAAGACCGCCGACATCAAGCTCGGCAAGGCCAGCGACTTCGGCGGCGACGACCGGCCGGAAGGCTTCCTCGGGCTCGCGCCCGCCGACCGCGCGGACGTCGACTTCGAGACCACCATCCACCTCGAGGACGTCGGCGGCCCGTCCGCCGGGCTGATCTTCGCGCTGGCGATCGTCGACACCCTCACCCCCGGTGAGATGGAGGAGGGCCGCACGGTCGCGGGCACCGGCGCGATCGACGTGAAGGGGAACGTCCAGCCGATCGGCGGCATCCCGTTCAAGCTGATCGCCGCCCGCGAGGACGGTGCGACCACGTTCCTCGTGCCGGCGGACAACTGCGCCGAGGCGAAGTCGAACGTGCCGGACGGCCTGCAGCTCGTGAAGGTCGAGACCCTGGCCGGCGCGGTCGAGGCGCTGGAGGACCTGGACGCCGGGCGCACCCCGCCGCGCTGCTAGTGGCCTGAGCCGGAGCGCCTGCGCGCTTCCCGGTGGCCCGGCCGGCGTTGCCGGAAAGGCCCGAGTACCACCCGGTACCAGGGCCTTCCCGCGTCTGCGGTGGTCAGCGGAGGGTGTCCAGGAGGGCGTCGGTCAGGTTCGGGGCCAGCTCCGGGTGCTCGACGATCTCGTCATCGCCCTCGGTGGCGCGCACCCGGAGCACACACGCGGCGGTGCCGTCACGCAGTACGGCGGCGACCAGGCGGGCCTCGCGGCGGAAGGGGTGTTCGGCGGCGATGCGGCGCAGCGCGTCGGTGTCGCCGGTCTGCTCGCCCGCGGGCAGGGTGTCCTCCGCGTCCGGGGGCAGCACCACGATCTCCTGGGAGATCGCGCAGCCCTGGACGGCCTCCGGCCACATGATGCCGGCCAGTGCCTCCGCCAGGTCCTCGCTGGGCAGCTGGTCCTGGGCGACCGGGGTGAGGAACGCACCCGCGTCGACCTGGGCGGCAAGCTCGGGTTGGGCCTCCACCAGCTCGGCGGTCGGGACCAGGGCGAACAGCTGGGGCGGCTGGTCCCACCCGGCCGTGGACACGAAGTCCTCGACCTCTCTTGCGACGGCGGACAGGTGCTGGGCATGGCTTGCGGACATGCCTGTCATCCTCACCTATTCTCGCGGTCGGCTATTTCGACCTACCCGAACGGGAACCTGACGGGCACGGAATAGAGTTGGACATCTAGGACAGCCTCGGCGGTCCTAGCGAAGAGATGGTCAACACAGGGAGTGCACCGTGGCCACCAGGCCCCCGATCGGAATGCCGAAGCTGTCCCGACGCGCCAAGGTCCTGCTCAGTATCGCTGGTGTGCTGATCCTGGTGCTGATCGTCGGCGCCCGGTTGCTGGACACCTACGTCGACTGGCTTTGGTACGGCGAGGTCGATTTCCGGTCGGTCTTCACGACCGTGATGCTCACGAGAATCATCCTGTTCTTCGCGATCGGGCTGCTGGTCGGCGGGCTCCTGGCGGTGAGCCTCGCCATCGCCTACCGGTCCAGGCCGGTGTTCGTGCCGGTCTCCGGCGCGGATGACCCGCTCGCCAGGTACCGGTCGACCATCGTGCAGCGGGTCCGGCTGTTCGGCATCGGCATCCCCGTGGTCGTCGGCGCCATCGCGGGCGCCGCGGGCCAGGGCGAATGGCAGCCCGTGCAGCTGATGCTCAACGCGCAGCCGTTCGGTCAGACCGACCCCGAGTTCGGCAAGGACGTCGGCTTCTACGCGTTCACGCTGCCGTTCATCAGCTGGCTCATCACCTGGCTGTTCGTGTCGATCGCGATCGCGGGCATCGGTGCGCTGGTCATCCACTACATCTTCGGCGGCATCCGCCTGGGCACCAAGGGCGACAACTTCTCCGTCCCCGCCCGCGTGCAGCTGTCCGTCATCGCGGGCCTGTTCGTCGTGGTGCTGGCCGTCGACTACTACTTCGAGCGCTACGAGCTGCTGTTCTCCACGCGCAACGCGCTGTTCGACGGCGCCACCTACACCGACCTCAACGCGGTCCTGCCGGCGAAGCTCATCCTGATGTTCATCGCCGGGTTCTGCGCGGTCGCGTTCTTCGTCGGCGCGTTCGTCAGGAATCTGCAGTTGCCCGCCATCGCGATCGTGCTGCTGATCCTGTCCAGCATCCTCGTCGGCTGGGCGTGGCCGACCGTGCTGCAGCAGTTCTCCGTCAAGCCGAACGAGGCGGAGAAAGAGGCGGCGTCCATCGAACGGAACATCAACGCCACGAAGTACGCGTTCGGCCTCACCAACGACAAGATCAAGTTCGAGGACTACCAGGGTGACGCGTCGGTCAACGCCGAGACCACCGAGAAGGTCAAGGCCGCCACCGGCACCATTCAGAACATCCGCCTGCTCGACCCGAGCATCCTGTCCCGCACCTTCACCCAGCGCGAAGGTGGCGAGAACTTCTACGGCTTCCCGACCAAGCTGGACGTCGACCGCTACGAGGTCAACGGCAAGGTCCAGGACTACATCGTCGCGGCCCGCGAGCTCGACTCGACGCGACTTGCCGCGAACCAGACCTCCTGGATCAACCGGCACCTCGTCTACACACATGGCAACGGGTTCGTCGCCGCGCCCGCCAACCGCATCAACCGCGCGCTGGCAGAAGGCGAGTCCAGCGGTGAGGGCGGCTACCCGGTCTTCACCGTGAGCGACATCGAGGCGCTCGAGAACAACTCGGAGATGGACATCCCCGTCACCGAGCCGCGGATCTACTACGGCGAACTCGCCACCGACTACGCGATCGTCAACGCGCGCGGCGAGTACGACACCCCCGTCAACCAGGACTACCGCTACACCGGCAAGGGCGGCGTCGCCGTCGACGACTGGTTCAACCGGTTCGTCTTCTTCGCCCACTACGGCGAGCGGAACATCCTCTTCTCCAGCGACATCAGCGACGGCTCGAAGATCATGTACAACCGCGACCCCCGGGACCGCGTGAGCCGTGTCGCGCCGTGGCTGACGGTCGACGGTGACCCGTACCCGGCGGTGGTCGACGGCCGCATCCAGTGGATCGTCGACGGCTACACCACGCTCGACAACTTCCCGTACGCGCAGCGCACCCCGCTCGGTGAGGTCACCAACGACTCGCTGACCGGCGTGGCGCGGCAGGAGAACCGGGACATCAGCTATATCCGGAACTCCGTCAAGGCGACCGTCGACGCGTTCGACGGCACCGTGACCCTGTACTCGATCGACGACAAGGACCCCGTGCTGAAAGCCTGGGAGAGCGTCTTCCCCGGCACCGTGAAGCACGGCGAGATCCCCGAGGCCCTCCAGGAGCACTTCCGCTACCCGGAGGACCTGTTCAAGGTGCAGCGTGAGCTGCTCGCGCAGTACCACGTGGAAAGCGCGGGACAGTTCTTCTCGACCCAGACGTTCTGGGACGTGCCGGCCGACCCGACGGGTAGCAACAACGAGGCAGGCGGGGCGGCACCGAACCAGCCGCCGTACTACGTCCTCGCGCAGGTACCAGGCCAGGCAGAACCGACGTTCCAGCTCACCAGCGCCATGACACTGCTGCGAAGGCAGTTCCTCGCCGCGTGGGTGTCGGTGTCGTCCGATCCGAAGGACTACGGCCAGTTCAGAGTCCTGCGGCTACCGTCCCAGGACCAGACGAAGGGTCCTGGCCAGGTTCAGAACGAGTTCGAGACCACCGACGAGGTGACCGAGAACCGGACGCTGTTCCAGAACCCGAACGTCAACGTCATCTACGGAAACCTGCTGACGTTGCCGGTCGCGGACGGTCTGCTGTACGTCGAGCCGATCTACATCGAACAGAAGGACGAGAACGCGTTCCCGCAGCTCGCCCGCGTGCTGGTGTACTTCGGTGACCGGGTCGGGTTCGCCCCGACACTGCAGGAAGCACTCGAGGAGATCTTCGGTCCAGGCGCCGGTGGGGTGGTGACGCCACCGGAGGAAGAGGAAGGCGAGCAGCCGCCGGACACGTCGACGCCACCTCCGCCCGGCACGTCCACGCCACCGCCGCCGCCAAGCGGCGGGGACAACCCGGCGATGGAACAGGCCGTGCAGGACATCGGTACCGCCCTCGAGCAGCTGAAGACCGCACAGCAGAGCGGTGACTTCGCCGCGCAGGGCCAGGCGCTGGCCGCCCTGGAGAAGGCGGTCGGCGAGTACGAGGCGGCCAAGGCGAACCCGCCTGCGGGTGGCGGCGGCTGACCGGCTGATTCGACTGAAAGGCGCGGCCTTCCCGGGACTGATCCGGGGAGGCCGCGTTTTCGTCTGTAAGGGCCAGCGTGGTCCGTCATCACGCCTAATGCGTCGTCATCCCCGGCAGACGAAAAACACGGCCCCCGCTGGTGCGGAGGCCGTGTTTCTTACGCCTGAGGACGTCGGGTGTTGACGAACAGAGCCAGGGAGAGCCAGTTATCCACTGTGGACGCAGGAGCACCGCACAGTGACACCGCGACGTCTTTTGTCAATTCCCCGTCGTCAGCCGGTGCGGGGTTCCGAGCAGAACCGCGCCCGCGGACACCGGTTCAGCTCTTCTTCGCGCGCGTCCTGCGCTTCGCCGCCGGCTTCGCGGCCGTCTTGGCCTGCTTCGACTCCGCCTGCGCCTCCTTGTAGGCCTCGACGACGTGCGAAGGAATGCGCCCGCGGCCCGCGAGCTCGAATCCGTTCTCCAGCGCCCACTCGCGGATCTGGCCCGCCTCGCCGGAGTTCGCGGACTTGCCCGGCTGGGCCGGACGGGTGCCCCGCTTGATCCGGCCGCCGATGCGGCGGGCCGACTCGACGTACTCGGCCAGGCTTTCCCGCAACCGCTCGGCGTTGCTGTCCGAAAGGTCGATTTCGTAACTCACGCCGTCCAGGCCGAACAGGACGGTCGAAACATCCTGTGAACTGGTGCCGTCCAGGTCGTCGACGAGCTGGACCAATACCTTCTGAGCCATCTGGCTGCTCTCCCTTGGACGCCGTTGCACGAGACATGCGTGCACACCGGTTGGTTTGTGTCGGCACAGTAGCAAATAACCGGCCCGAGTCCGAAACGAACCAGGGACGACCAGGGTTCCTGACTGTCCGAACGAGACAGGCCAACGCGGGCGCCTTCCGCGGGCCATTTCCGGTGCCGCAAGCGGGCTTACCGGATTCAATTCGTTCAACCGATGGCCGATCCGGCCAAATGCCGCCACGTCCACACGGGAGGGTGGGAGGGTAATGTGACCCGGATTACGGGGTGGACGCAAAAGAACGATGGCCCCTCGGAAGGATCTCCGAGGGGCCATCGTCCCTGGTAGCGGGGACAGGATTCGAACCTGCGACCTCTGGGTTATGAGCCCAGCGAGCTACCGAGCTGCTCCACCCCGCGTCGTTGTGTTTGTAACTATACGCAGGCCTTCAGGGGGGTCTACACCGGGGGGTCATTTGTGCTCTGACCTGCGAAAACAGGCAAAACGGGGGGGTGGGGCCGGAGGTGCCCGGGAGGGCTCTCCGGGTCGTTCCCGGTCGGCGGGGTCTTCGATCGGCCAGTCAGCGCCCGGACGTCGTGGTTGTCGCGTGACCCCGATGCCGGGCGGGAGCGCTCCCGCCCGCGCGCTGCGGCAGGAGGTGGCACCTGTTACTCCAAGTGGAGGAAGAGGTCTGGACCATCGGTCCGCGGGTCGTGGGCGTCTGTCCGATGTCGCCCGTGCGCAACGGATCCCGACGCCCCGGGAGCCGGAAGTTTCGGCGCGACACCGAATTCGGTACTCGTGATTTCCCGTGGGGACGGTCCGGTCCAGGTGCACGTGACGCCTGCACGTGCACCTGGGTGTGCGAATGCTTGCGGCCGGCCGCCTATGCGCAGTCCACACAGGACTGGGCGGCCGCTGTGCACGTGCGACCGTCGCGGTCGTCCGGTCGCGTTCGACATCGGAACGAGCATTGTCGGGGTGTTCCCGCACATCTTTTACCCGGATGGAGTAGCGGCCTTCTTCGGCAGCTGAGAACGCCGGAAACCGGCTGGAGAAGCGCGGTTCCGCGGTCCTGCCGCCGTTGTGGTCCGTGGGGTGGAAGACGGTGGCCCGGCGGTCGGGTGCCGGTGATCGCTCGCTATTTCCCCTGGTACAAGGGCTGCGAGTCGGATCAGATCGTGAAGTTGTTTCGCTATGCGAAGGATTCCTTGACACTTGGCGAGATCACTAATCTCGGCGAACTGTGCGACTGGAACACTCCGCAACCGCACCAGGAAACCCGTCAAGCCACAGTGGACAGAGGCCCCGGCCACTGTGGACACCGGTCCAGGTTCGTGGCACGGTGGTAAGGTGTCTGAACTGAATGCAACTGCCGCTGCCCTTCTTGGGCTGCTGCACGAAGGTCCGGCTACTGGTGGGCAATTGGTCTCGGCCGCCCGTGATCGATTTGGGTCGTTCTTCAGTGTCACGCGGAGCCAGGTCTACCGCGAGCTCCCCGCTCTCGCCGACGCCGGTCTTGTCCGGCTCGGCAAGCAGGGGCCGCGGTCGAGCCAGCAATACCTGGTGACCGCCGCGGGCAAGAAGGCGTTCAAGGGATGGTTGGGCAGTGAGCCCGGTCCCGACCATCTCCGCAGTCCGCTGATCCTGAGGCTCGTCCACGCGGACGCGCTGACGGCGAAACAGCGGGGCGTGCTCATCGAGTCAGCGAAGAAGGTCTATTCCGAAGAGCACGAGGCGGCGAGGTCCGCGGTCAAGACCGCGGACGGCGCCTACTCGAAGGCGGTCGCGGAGTTCGGGGTGGCGAGGGCGAAGGCGGTCCTGAAGCTGCTCGATTCCATCCCCACCTCCTGAAAGGTCGCCACAAGCGGACGGCGTGCGGGTTCACGGTAGATTCTGAAGACGTGAACCCGGACGTCGCAGCTGACATGAAAGAACTGTCCGACACCCTCGCCAGCGTCGAGGCCGTGTCGGACCTGGACGCCCTGCGTGCCCAGATCGCGGATCTGGAGCAGCAGGCGGCCCGTCCGGACCTCTGGGACGACCCCGACTCGGCACAGCAGGTGACCAGCCAGCTCTCGCACAAGCAGAGCGAGCTGCGGCGCATCGAGGAGCTGCGGCAGCGGCTCGACGACCTCGGTGTGATGTACGAGCTCGCCGAGGAGGAGGGCTCGGCCGACGCCCGTGCCGAGGCGGAAGCGGAGCGTGAACGGCTGCACTCCGACATCGCTTCCATCGAGGTGCGCACGCTGCTGTCCGGTGAGTACGACGAGCGTGACGCGCTCGTCACCATCCGGTCCGAGGCAGGCGGGGTCGACGCCGCCGACTGGGCGGAGATGCTGCTGCGCATGTACCTGCGCTGGGCGGAGCGGCACGGCTACCCGACCGAGGTCTACGACATCTCCTACGCGGAAGAAGCCGGCATCAAGTCGGCCACCTTCAAGGTCACCGCGGCCTACTCCTACGGGACGCTGTCCGTAGAGCAGGGCACGCACCGGCTCGTGCGGATCTCGCCGTTCGACAACCAGGGGCGGCGGCAGACGTCGTTCGCCGGTGTCGAGGTGCTGCCGTTCGTGGCGGCCGTCGACCACGTCGACATTCCGGAGAAGGACATCCGGATCGACGTGTTCCGGTCGTCCGGGCCCGGCGGGCAGAGCGTGAACACGACCGACTCGGCCGTGCGCATCACACACCTCCCGTCGGGGATCGTGGTGTCCTGCCAGAACGAGAAGTCCCAGATCCAGAACCGCGCCGCCGCCATGCGAGTGCTGCAGGCGAAGCTGCTGGAGCGCAAGCGGCTGGAGGAGCGCGCCGAGATGGACGCCCTCAAGGGCGACGGCGGGTCGTCGTGGGGCAACCAGATGCGGTCCTACGTGCTGCACCCGTACCAGATGGTCAAGGACCTGCGGACCGAGTTCGAGGTCGGCAACCCGTCGAGCGTGCTCGACGGGGAGATCGACGGTTTCCTCGAGGCAGGCATCCGCTGGCGGCGCACGCAGAGTGTGTGATCAGTGACCGGGGGCCGGCCGCCGGCCCCCGGTTTCCAGCCTACGGCGCAGGGGTGACAGTTCCCGGCGGTCGCGGCCCGGCGGTGTGGGGTTGTCCACAGCCTGGGTGGTTGTCCACAGGTTCCGTCGCGCGGTGTGGTCGGGAGCCGTTCCTGTCGGTCCGCGTGGTTACGCTGGGTTTCGGGGGCCGGTGGCCGCCCACCGCCAAGCCGCTTTCGATCTTGGCTGGTCAACGTCTTCGGCTCCCAAGGCAACAGGTCGATAACGGATGTAGGTAGACTCGCGCCTCGTGATCCGGCTCGAACACGTTTCGAAGGTGTACAAGACCTCCACGCGCCCTGCGCTGGAGGACGTCTCCGTCGAGATGGACAAAGGCGAGTTCGTCTTCCTCATCGGCGCTTCCGGGTCGGGCAAATCGACCTTCCTGCGCCTGTTGCTGCGGGAAGAGGTGCCGACCAAGGGGCGCGTCTACGTGGCGAACTTCGACGTGGTCCGCATGTCCCGGCGCAGGGTCCCCCGCCTGCGCCAGTCCATCGGGTGCGTCTTCCAGGACTTCCGGCTGCTGCACAACAAGACCGTCGCGGAGAACGTCGCCTTCGCGCTCGAGGTCATCGGCAAGCCGCGCAACACCATCCGCAAGGTTGTCCCCGAGGTCCTCGAACTGGTCGGCCTCGAGGGCAAGTCGGCGCGCATGCCGCACGAGCTGTCCGGTGGTGAGCAGCAGCGCGTCGCGATCGCGCGTGCGTTCGTCAACCGGCCGCTGATGCTGCTCGCCGACGAGCCAACGGGAAACCTCGACCCCGACACCAGCCAGGACATCATGCTGCTGCTGGAGCGGATCAACCGCACTGGCACGACCGTGCTGATGGCGACCCACGACCACTCGATCGTCGACTCCATGCGGCGCCGGGTCGTGGAACTGTCGCTCGGCCAGGTCGTGCGCGACGACTCACGAGGGGTTTACGGCGTAGGCCGTTAGAAAGACCCCCGCACCCCCGCCCTCCCGACACAAGGACGCCTTCCCCCGATGCGTGCCAGCTTTGTCTTCAGCGAGGTCCTGACCGGCCTCCGCAGGAACGTGACGATGACCGTCGCGATGATCCTCACCACGATGGTCTCGCTGCTCCTGCTCGGTGGCGGTCTCCTGGTCGTGCGCATGATCGACAAGACGCAGACGGTCTACGAGGACAAGCTGCAGGTCAACGTCTACCTGACCAACGACATCAGCGCGAACGACAAGGAATGCCAGAAGGACCCGTGCCGCACCCTGCGCACGGACCTCGAGAAGAACCCCGCGGTCGAGTCGGTCAAGTACGAGAACCGCGACCAGGCCTACGCGCGGTTCAAGGAGATCTTCGCGTCGCAGCCCGAGCTGGTGAAGCTCGCCAGGCCCGAGGCGCTGCCCGCCTCGTTCAACGTGAAGCTGTACGACCCCGACCGGCCCGACGTGATCATCCAGACCTTCTCCGGGAAGGTGGGGGTCGACTCGATCGCGGACCAGAGCGAGTTCCTCGACCGGTTCTTCGACGCGTTGAACGGCGTACGAGATCTCACGTTCGTCGTCGCGTTGATCCAGGCCGTCGCGGCACTCCTGCTGATCTCCAACACCGTGCAGGTCTCCGCGTTCACGAGGCGAACAGAAGTCGGCATCATGCGCCTCGTCGGCGCGACCCGCTGGTATACCCAGCTGCCGTTCCTCCTGGAGGCGGTGGTCGCGGGCCTCATCGGCGCGGTCCTCGCGATCGGGCTGCTGGTGCTGGCGAAACTCTGGTTCCTCGACCGACTACTGGAGGGGCCGTTCGCCGCCGGCGTGATCAGACCGATCGAGGGTCTGGACATCCTGCTGATCTCGCCATGGCTGCTCCTCACGGCCATCGGCATCTCGGCGGTCACCGGCTACGTCACGCTCCGCCTGTACGTGCGCCAGTAAACGGCGTGCGTGGACACGTAGAGTTGTCACCATGTCGAAAGAACGTGGCCAGAAGGTAATCGTGCAGAACCGCAAGGCGCGGCACGACTACACGATCCTGGACACGTACGAGGCCGGGATCGCCCTCATGGGCACCGAGGTCAAGTCGCTGCGCCTCGGCCGGGCGTCGCTCGTGGACGCATTCGCCACGGTCGACGACGGCGAGGTGTGGCTGCGCAACCTCCACATCCCGGAGTACGTGCTCGGCACGTGGACCAACCACACGCCGCGCCGCACCCGCAAGCTCCTGCTGCACCGAGGCGAGATCGAACGCCTCATCGGCAAGACACGCGAGGGCGGCCTGTCGCTGGTGCCGCTGTCCATGTACTTCAAGGACGGCAAGGTCAAAGTCGAGCTCGCGCTGGCCAAGGGCAAGAAGGAATACGACAAGCGGCAGTCACTCGCCAAGCGGGACGCGCAGCGGGAGATCGCGCGCGCCCACGGCAGGGCGCTGAAGGGCCGCTATTGACACCCGGATCCGACGCGGAGGTCCCGGCGTTCACCAGAGCGCTGGGCCTCCCCGGGTTGACCGACCTGCACGTCCACTTCCTGCCGGACCCCATGCAGCGGAAGGTGTGGGCGTTCTTCGACCGCGCGAGCGCCGAGTACGGCACCGAGTGGCCCATCCACTACCGGCTGCCCGCCGACGAACGGCTCGCCATCCTGCGTGACCTGGGTGTCCTGCGGTTCGCGCCGCTCGTCTACCCGCACAAACCGGACATGGCGGCGTGGCTGAACGAGTGGGCCCGCGAGTTCGCGGCGAACACCCCGGAGGCCGTGCCGACCGCCACGTTCTTCCCAGAGCCGGGCGCCGGGCGCTACCTCGCCGATGCTCTCGACCAGGGCGTTCGGTGCGTGAAGTCGCACGTCCAGGTCGGCGCCTACGACCCGCGCGACCAGTTGCTCGAACCCGTGTGGGGGCTCCTCGCCGAGGCCGGTGTGCCGGTCGTCGTCCACTGCGGGCACGGGCCCGTCGCGGGCAAGTTCACCGGGCTCGACGTCTTCGAGGACGTGCTGCGCCGCCACCCACGGCTCGTCGCGGTGCTCGCGCACGCCGGCGCGCCCGAGTTCACGCTCGCGCTCGACCTCGTCGACCGGTACCCGGGCGTGCACCTCGACACGACCATGGTCGGCGTGCCGTTCAACCGCGCCGACGAGCTGCTGCCCGCCGATTGGGTCGCCCGCCTCGCCGGGAATCCCGGCCGCGTCGCACTCGGCACCGACTTCCCGTCGATCCCGTACGACTACGCCACCCAGCTCCGCGCCATCGCGGGCTGGGCCGCGTCGGACGACCGTCTCGGCGAGTCCTTCCTGCGTGCGGTGCTGTGGGAGACCCCGCGGCGCTTGCTCTCTCTGAGCGAACAGCCACCGGAAACATCCTGACCGCCTTCCGGGTTGAGTAGGACAGACTCAACTTTGGAGGGTGAACTGATGGCAGAGTCGTTGACGCTCCCGGTGCTGCCGCTGGACGACACGGTGCTGCTGCCGGGGATGGTCGTGCCGATCCGCATGGCCGGCACCGACGGCACCGAGGTCAGGGCCGCGGTCGAGGCCGCGCAGGCGGTCGCCGAGGGGGAACGGCCACGCGTGGTGATGGTGCCGCGCCTGGAAGGCAAGTACGCGCGCGCCGGTGTGCTCGGCGTCGTCGAGCAGGTCGGCCGCATGCCAGGTGGTGAGCGGGCCGCCGTGGTCCGCGGCACCGAGCGCGTCCGCATCGGAGCAGGCACCACCGGTCCGGGCGCCGCGCTGTGGGTCGAGGTCGAGGTGGCCGACGCCGCGCCCGTGACCGGCCGCGCCCGCGAGCTGGCCAAGGAGTACAAGGCGCTGGTCATCACCATGCTCCAGGAGCGTGGCGCGTGGCAGGTCGTCGACTCGGTGCAGTCCGAGGACGACCCGTCCGCGCTCGCCGACATGGCGGGCTACGCGGCCTGGCTGGACGACGAGCAGAAACTGTGGCTGCTGGAGACCGCGGACGTGACCGAGCGGCTCGAGAAGCTGCTCGAGTGGACCCGCGAGCACCTGGCCGAGCTGGACGTCGCGGAGACCATCCGCAAGGACGTCAAGGAAGGCATGGAAAAGCAGCAGCGGGAGTTCCTGCTGCGCCAGCAGCTCAGCGCGATCCGCAAGGAACTCGCCGAACTGGACGGCAAACCCGACACCGAGGAGCAGGACTACCGCGCCCGCGTCGAGGCCGCCGACCTGCCCGAGAAGGTTCGCGAGGCCGCGCTCGCCGAGGTCGACAAGCTGGAGCGCACCTCCGACCAGTCACCCGAGGTGGGCTGGATCCGCACGTGGCTGGACACGGTCCTCGAGATGCCGTGGAACACCCGCACCGACGACGCCTACGACATCACGGGCGCCCGCGAGATCCTCGACACCGACCACGCCGGGCTCGACGACGTGAAGGACCGCATCATCGAGTACCTGGCCGTGCGCAAGCGTCGCGAGGAGCGGGGCCTGGGTGTCGTCGGCGGCCGCCGCAGCGGTGCGGTGCTGGCGCTCGCCGGTCCTCCCGGGGTCGGCAAGACGTCGCTGGGCGAGTCGGTCGCGAGGGCGATGGGCCGCAAGTTCGTCCGGGTCGCCCTGGGCGGCATCCGCGACGAAGCGGAGATCCGCGGCCACCGCAGGACCTATGTCGGTGCGCTCCCCGGCCGGATCGTGCGCGCCATCTCCGAAGCGGGCTCGATGAACCCGGTGGTCCTGCTCGACGAGATCGACAAGGTGGGCTCGGACTACCGAGGCGACCCGACGGCGGCCCTGCTCGAGGTGCTGGACCCGGCGCAGAACCACACGTTCCGCGACCACTACCTCGAGGTCGAGCTGGACCTGTCGGACGTGGTGTTCCTGGCGACGGCGAACGTGATCGAGTCGATCCCGGCGCCGCTGCTGGACCGCATGGAACTGGTGGCGCTGGACGGCTACACGGAGGACGAGAAGGTCGTCATCGCCCGCGACCACCTGCTGCCCAGGCAGTTGGAGCGCGCGGGCCTGGGCACCGAAGAGGTGACCCTGACAGACGACGCGCTGCGGCTGATGGCGGGCGAGTACACCCGGGAAGCCGGTGTGCGGCAGCTGGAGCGGTCGATCGCGCGGGTACTCCGCAAGATCACCGCGTCGCTCGCGCTGGATTCGGTGTCGCTGCCGCTGACCGTGGACATCGGCGACCTGCGCACGTACCTGGGACAGCCGAAGTTCACCCCGGAGTCGGCCGAACGCACGGCCGTACCCGGCGTGGCCACAGGTCTGGCGGTCACCGGTGCGGGCGGGGACGTGCTGTTCGTGGAGGCGTCGGTGGCGTCGAAGGACTCCGGTGCCACGGGCGTCACGCTGACCGGGCAACTCGGTGACGTGATGAAGGAGTCGGCGCAGATCGCGCTGTCGTACCTGCGGTCACACGGTGATGACCTGGGCGTGCCGGTGACGACGCTGGCCGAGCAGGGCGTGCACGTCCACGTCCCGGCGGGCGCGGTCCCGAAGGACGGCCCATCAGCGGGCGTGACGATGACGACCGCGCTGGCGTCACTGCTGTCGGGCCGCCCGGTACGCGCGGACGTGGCGATGACCGGCGAGGTGTCACTGACGGGACGGGTGCTGCCGATCGGTGGGGTGAAGCAGAAACTGCTGGCCGCACACCGGGCAGGCATCACCGACATCGTGCTCCCGAAGCGCAACGAGCCGGATCTCGACGACGTGCCCGCGTCGGTGCTGGACGAGCTGACCGTCCACTTGGCGACTGACGTGCGTGAGGTGCTGGAAGTGGCCCTGGCCCCAGCCCGCGCCGCCGCGACCGCGGCCGCCTGACGAACAGAGCCGCCTGACGAACAGAAAGGACCCTCGCCGATCCCCCGGGCGAGGGTCCTTTCGCATGCCTGGACGGAAGTGCCGGAACAGGAACAGCACGGGCCTCGGCAACCCCAACCGACCTAGCCGCGCTCCAAGAACGTCAGCACCGCCCGCACCCGCCGGTGCTCCTCTGAACTCGGCTCCAGGCCGAGCTTGGAAAAGATGTTCCCGACGTGCTTCTCCACCGCGCCGTCGGAGACGGTCAGGGACTTGGCGATGGCCACGTTGGTCATGCCCTGCGCCATCAGGCCAAGTACCTCGCGTTCCCGGGGGGTGAGCACGTCGATCGGGTTTCGTCGGCCCCTGGCCATCAGTTGGGCGATCACCTCCTGGTCGATGCAGGTGCCGCCGCCGGCTACTCGTTGCACCGCGTCGACGAACTCGGCCACGTCGGCCACCCGTTCCTTCAACAGGTAGCCGACACCGCCCGCGCCGCCGGACAGGAGCTCTACCGCGTAGCGCTCCTCCACGTACTGCGACAGCACCAGAACCGGCAGGCCCGGTTGCTGTTCGCGTGCCTTCAGCGCGGCTCGCAGGCCCTCGTCCGTAAAGGACGGGGGCATGCGGACGTCCACGATCGCCAGGTCCGGGCGGTGTTCGCTCACCGCCACCAGGAGGCCGTCGCCGTCTTCCATCGCGGCGACCACCTCTATGTTCTCGTCCGCCAGCAGGCGTTCGATGCCTGCTCGCAGCAGGACAGAGTCCTCCGCGATCACCACGCGCATGGCAGGTCCGCCCTGATCACTGTCGGCCCGCCGATGGGGCTCACCACGGTCATCACGCCGTCAATCGTGGCAGCCCGGTCCGCCAGCCCCGACAGGCCACCGCCCGTGCGCATCGACGCGCCACCGGTGCCGTTGTCGGTGATCTCCACGACCACCAGGTCGCCGGTCGGCCGCTCCTCGCGCCACGCGTTGACCTTCGCCTCCGTCGCGCCCGCGTGCTTCGCGACGTTGGTGAGGCACTCGCCGACGATGAAGTACGCCGTCGACTCCACCGCCGCGGGCGGCCGCGGGTCGATCACGACGTTCACCTCGACCGGGATCGGGCACTTCGCCGCCAGCGACGACAGCGCCGCGTCCAGGCCGCGGTCGCCCAGCACCGCCGGGTAGATGCCGCGGGCCAGGTCACGCAGCTCCGACACCGCGAGCTTCGCGTCCACGTGCGCCTCGTCGATCAGCGCCTTCGCCGCGTCCGGGTCGGCGTCCATCTTCGTCTTCGCCCTGCCAAGGCCCATCGCCACGGCGACCAGCCGCTGCTGCGCACCGTCGTGCAGGTCGCGTTCGATGCGCCGCCGCTCCGCCTCCGCCGCGTCCACGCCACGCGCACGGGACGCCTGCAGGCGCTCCGCCTTCTGCGTCAGCTCCTCGGTCTCGGTCGGGCCGAGCAGCCACTTCGCCAGCAGGATGTGCAGCGACGCCACCACCGGCAGCACGAACAGGCCCACCGGCAGGATCACGATGCCCGCCAGCGCCAGCGGCAGCTCGAAACACGCCAGCGGGAAGGCGATCAGCTGGTAGGCGAGGTTGCGCCACATCTGCGGGTGCGTGAACCGGCGCAGGTAGCGCTGCCAGAACGAGCCGGACTCGTCGTAGGAGACCTTCGGCGCCGGGATGTCCACGCCCAGCACGCCGCGGAGCAGCGCCCGGTTCGTCGCCGCGAACGCGTACACGACCTTCGTCGCCAGCAACAACACCGCGAGGCCCAGCCAGATCACCAGCGTGCCGATGCCGACGGAGAACAACGTGACGATGAGGATGAACGCCAGCAGGTTGACCGGGAATCCCGCGATCATGAAACCCGCGGCACGGAACCCCTTGCTCACCAGCGTCGGCTGGCCGACCCCGGATTCCTGGGCGGGCGGCTGGGCCACCAGCTGGTTCTCGACGGTCGATGCCACGATGTCAGCATCCACCCGCTCCTCGGCCGGGACCAAATACAGCGGCTGCTGCTCCGGTGCCGGGCTGGTCATCGCGTCACCGGCCGGTAGTTCATCGTGTTCGACGGCCACTCGTTCGACCAGTCGATCGCGCCGGCCGTCGACAGGCCCTCCAGCTTCGCGATGTGCCGCTCGCTCGGGCCCAGCATCGCCCTGGCGTACACCGCGTGCATCGTGCCGAGGCCCTTCGTCACGATGATCGACAGCGCCAGCAGCAGCACACCCAGCCCCGCGAACGGCAACGTGCCCAGCCACGAGTCGATGTTCACCAGCGCGTTGTGGTTCCACAGCACGATCTGCCAGTCGTCCGGCATCCAGGTCCAGTACACCGGCAGGAACGTCAGGTACAGGGACACCGACCACAGCACCACCATGATCGTGAACTCCGCGATGCCCAGCGGCAGCATCAGGACCAGGTAGACCATGTCCTTCCAGGTCGCCGGGTCCTTCACGCGCGACAGCCAGCGCGACTTCTCACCGGCAGGCCGGTACGGCGACGCCACGTACGTGCCCAGCATCGTGTGCACGCGCAGCCGCTCCAGCGCCGCCATGCCGCGCATCCCCAGCACCGCCAGCGCCAGCACCGCGAGCCCGACCCAGATGACCACCGTGCCGACGCCCACCGCCATCGTCGTCACCACGAACGTGAACGAGGCGATCCCGATCGGCAGGTTCATCACCAGGTACGCGAGCGCGCCCAGCAGCGGAGGGTTCGGCCGCGAGCCGTCGCGCTCGGTGGTGGCGGTGGTCATCTCAGGTCTCCTTAGTCGGTGTCGCAAGACCAGGATCCCGTGCCGGGAGGGGCTAGACCATGAGGAAGACCGCACAGTTCATGGTGGGGTTTTCCCTACCTCCGTTAACCGGGATGATCCCCACGCGTCCGCACGTTAGACTCTAAGTACACACCACAAGGGGGTGAACGGTTTCGACTCTGGACGTTGATTCAAGGGAAGCGTGCAGGTGCAGGCAGATGACCACCTCAAGCGTCGCTGCAAACCAATAAGCGCCAAGGTTAATAACCAGCGCGACGTCGCACTCGCCGCCTGAGCGAGTAGTGATGTCTGTCGGCCCGGGGTCGCCTCCGACCCGGTCTGCCGGCATCAGCTAGGAGGCTCACCGTCGCGGGTTGGCCGCGGACCTGCGACGGGACACTTACAGCGGCTGGGCTCGTCACACCGGCTTGTTCACGTGACCGGTGGGGCCAAGTAGAGGCACAGTGAACTGCGCACGGAGAAGTCTTGTTGAGACGGCAGAGGACCCGGGTTCGATTCCCGGCACCTCCACTCGGCCGGCGAGTGCTCGCGGAGAGCGCTCGCCGGCTCGTTTCGGATTAGGTTGGGGGGCCGAGCCCCCCACGCCCCCACGGTGCGGGTGGTGCCTGACCCAGCGTGGTTGCCTCCTTGGCTGCGGCCGAGCCCTCCAAGCCCCCACGGTGTGGGTGGTGCCTGACCCAGTGTGGATGCCTCCTTGGGTGAGGCCCCACGTTTGCCGTCACCGCCGTACGTGCGGATCCGCTTGCCGCGACGGTTGCTGCCGGGCGGGTGCTCCTACCCGGTGCGGCGCGTACTCTGCTGGGTTTCCCGCAGGTCCTTGACCATGTGGTGGTCGGGGTCTACCTGCGTCGACGGGCTCTCAGGTTGCGCTAAGGCGGGTTCGGTAACTTCGTGGCGTGGCTCGTCCGTCCGTGCGGGCGCTCGACTTGATCGGCCTGCTCGTCAGGGTCGGCCTGGCTGCCGTCTGGCTGGTGTCCGGGGCGATCAAGGTAAGCGACCTCAACCAGACCTACATCGCCGTGCAGGCCTACGACCTGTTGCCGGCCGGTGCTGTCAGTGTGGTCGCCGCCGGGTTGCCGTTCCTCGAGCTGGTGCTCGGGGTGCTGGTCCTCACCGGGCTCGGGACACGCGTCGTGGCCATCGTGTCCGGGATCGTGCTGCTCGCCTTCATCGGGGGCGTGGCGCAGTCCTGGGCGCGGGGGCTCACCATCGACTGCGGCTGTTTCGGCGGGGGTGGGCAGGTCACGGCGGGGGAGACGCGGTACCCGCAGGAGATCGCGCGGGACATCGGGTTCCTGCTGCTCGCCGTGTGGCTGACCGTGCGGCCGCGCAGCAAGTGGTCGCTAGATGGCTGGCTCACCGTCCGCGAGGTGGAGACCGTGGACACACAGGGAAGGACTTGATCGGTGGGTGGAGCTGAGCGCAACGCTCGCAAGAAGCGGCAGGCCCAGACAACGGGCCGGAGCCCGGCGGTCGCGGCTGCCCGCAAGAGCGGCCCCGACCGCAAGAAGGTCGTGGTGGGCGTCGTAGTGGTCGTCGTGCTGGCCGTCGCCGTCGTCGGTGGGGTGCTGATCTACAACAACCAGAAGAACGCCACCGAGGGCGAGAACATCAACGCGGGCACGACCCCGTCCGCGACCGCGCCCGACTACCCGGTCGAGCGCGACGGCGGCATCGTCGTCGTCGGCCAGTCCGACGCCAAGGTCACGCTCGAGGTCTACGAGGACTTCCTCTGCCCGGCCTGCCGCCAGTTCGAGGAGACCTACGCGGGCGACATCGAGAAGTACGTCGGCGACGGCACCGTCCGCGTCCGGTACCACATGCTGCCCATGCTCAACGAGCGCTCCGACCCGCCCGGCTACTCCATGGACTCCGCCAACGCGGGCCTGTGCGCCGCCGACGCGGGCCAGTTCCCCGCGTACCACAAGAGCCTCTTCGGCGACCAGCCAGAGGAAGGCAGCCGCGGCTGGGACGACCAGCAGCTCGCCAAGCTCGGCACCGACCTCGGCATCACCGACCCGAACTTCACGTCCTGCGTGACCAGCGGCAAGTACGACGGCCTCGTGCAGAAGAACTTCGACGAGGTCAAGGCCGCGCCCTACCTGCAGCAGGAGTTCCCGGACGGGTCCAAGGGCTTCGGCACACCCACCCTCGCGGTGGACGAGAAGGTCGTCGACACCGCCAAGGCCGACTGGCTCGACCAGCTCGTCCGGTCAGCCGCCTAGCCCCCGCACCGGCGGCGCACCCTCCGACCAGCGCACGAACCGCTTCGCCTTGCCGACCTCGGTACGCGGCACACTGCCCTGCGCGACGACCCGCACCACACACGTGATGCCCAGTCGCTCCCGCAGCGCCGCGACCAGGTCGGCGGCCGGCGACTCGGCCCCGCCGGCCTGCTCCACCGCCACCAACAGCTCCGGCCGCGCCGCGGCCCGCCGGTCCTCCACCACCAGGTAGTGCGGGCTGACCCGGTCGTCCGCCAGCAGCACCGCCTCGATCTCCGTCGGGTACACGTTCACGCCGCGCACCACCAGCATGTCGTCGGTGCGGCCCAGCAGCTTCGACATGCGGCGCAGCGTGCGCGGCGCGCCCGGCACCGGGCCGGCCAGCGTCGCCACGTCCCCCGACCGGTACCGCAGCAGCGGCATCCCGGTCTTCGTCAACGTCGTGAACACCAGCTCACCCGCCGTGCCATCCGGCACCGGCCTGCCGTCGGAGTCGACGGCCTCCACGAAGAAGTGGTCCTCCGCGACGTTCAACATGCCGTCCGAGTCCAGCGACTCCGCCGCCACCCCCGGCCCGATGACCTCCGACAGGCCGTAGATGTCCAGCGCCCGCAACCCCAGCAGCCGCTCGACCTGCGTGCGCATCTCGTGCGTCCACGGCTCCGCGCCGAACAGCCCAGCACGCAGGCTCACCGGCTCGACCCCGGCCGCCGCCAGCGCCTCCCCGAGGAAGATCGCGTACGACGGCGTGCACGTCAGGATGTCCGGTTTCAGGTCCACGATCATCCGCACCTGACGGTCCGTCATCCCACCCGAAAGCGGCAGGACGGTCGCACCCAGCCGCATCCCGCCGTGGTGCACGCCGAGACCGCCGGTGAACAGACCGTAGCCGTAGGCGTTGTGGATCAGACTGCGGCGCGTGGCGCCCGCGCCGCCCAGCGCGCGGGCCATGACCTGGGCCCACACGTCGATGTCAGCGGCCGTGTACGGCACGAGAGTCGGCCGCCCGCCGGTCCCGGAGGAGCCGTGGATGCAGACGACGTCCTCGGGTTCGACCGCCCGCAGCCCGTCGGGGTAGTGATCCCAGAGGTCACGCTTGGTGACCATAGGCAACCGGTGGATGTCGTCGAGCGACACGTCCGCGCCGGCCCGCACCCCGGCGTCCGCCAGGCGGTCGGCCTGCAGCCCACCGGCCGCCAGCAGCCGTTCCACCAGCGCTCGCAACCGTTGTTCCTGCAGCTCCCGGCGTCGCGCGGGGTCGACACCCTCCGCATCCGGCTCGACAAGGGGGACCACGAGGGCATCAGCGACCACGGAGTGGGTGTAGCACGTGACCAGTCCATTGCGGAAGGACCGACCCCACTGCAACACGCAGCGAACGCCGGGGTATCTTGTACACGCACCAAGGGGCTGTAGCGCAGCTGGTAGCGCACCACACTGGCAGTGTGGGGGTCAGGGGTTCGAACCCCCTCAGCTCCACATCGAAAAGCGGCAGGTGAGGACTAATGTCCCCGCCTGCCGCTTTCGTCTTACCTTCGCTCGAACGGCTGTCGTGCCAGATGCGTGCCAGATCAGGCGGCTGGTTCCCCCCGCGCTTCCTTGATCATGAGGTCCAGCGCTACCGCGATCGCGTGATCGCGCTCCCTGCGTGCTGGTAGATCATGGCGGCCCGAGTGCTGGAGTGCCCGATCCGCGCTGAGCGAACACCTGTGGAAGCGCCTGGTTACGCCTCGCGCCCGGCGTGTGCTCGATGTTCGTCGCCCAGTGCAGCCGCGAGCGGCTCCAGTCGCCGGTACGGGCCCGTCGCGGATTCGATTGTCCCGAGTTCGGCCGTGCACGTCCTTGCCCTCACCTGGCAACACCCCGGGGCACCTCGTATCGCCTATGTCATCGTCACCGGCACGACCAACAAGCTGAACACACAAGCGATGCGCGCCGGACACCATCGCGGCCTCGCTGTGGGCAGCGATAGCGCAGTACTCCAAGCGCCGGATTGCTGGATCTGGACGCCACGGGTGCAGGTGCACGCTCATGCTGATGAGTACCGTTGGCAGGTCCACAGAGTGCGCGGGCGCGCGACAGTGCCGTCAGCTCGCTGGCTCGGGCCCAGCTCCAGTCGATCCCCATGGTGGGGGTCCGACGAATCGCCGCGCCAGGTAGCTGTCGCATATCGGGGCCGGACGAGCCCTGGTCAGCTCGGCAGCTCCGCGACCTGGTCGGCGGGTGGGGCGTCGATCTCGACCGGCTCGCCCCAATTCGTATAGTCCGCCTGGATGACCGCCTCGACAGGCTTGCCTGTGTTCGGGTCGGTCATCGGCGGCTCCATCTTCAAACGAACCGGCAGCCCGTTCCCGTTGGTCCACAACTCTACCGGGAACTCCTTGACACCAAGCGTGTCGAGCGTCGTCGCCAACTCGGGGTCATCCTGCTCCGCAGCCACCTTCTCGAAGTCGACCAGGATCGTGTAGTGGGTCGTCCGCTCGCCGTTCAGCTCGGCCTCCACTTCGGCGGTGAGCGTGCCGGCGTTCTTCAACGTCTCGACGGTCGCGCGCGGGTCGGCGTTCTTGCGCATCTCCTCGACCATGCCGCCCAACGACTTGGACATCGGGTCGTCGGCGGTCGGGTCGATCTTGAGCCATGGCTTGCCTGGCTCAAGATCTTTCCCAGTGTCGAGGTACATCAGGCCGTCCACCAGCACCGCGGACACTTCACCCTGGCCGGGCAACGACATGGCCAACGCCATCGCCACGTCGTCGGACCTGAACTCGATGTCGCCCTCGGTCTCGACCTTGTTGCCCCCGGCCTCGACGATCATGGTCAGGTGCGCGGTGTTCGTCTCGGCAGTGCTCTCCCCGATTTGCTGGACGAGCGCGGCCAGGTCGGTTGTCACCGCCTGGTTACCGCCGCCGGAGCCGTTGCTGGCGGTCTCGTTCCCACCCGGCTCACCGCACGCACCCACGGTCACGGTCAACGCGAACCCGGACAGCAGCACCGCCAGCTTGCGAATCATCGAATCCTCACCAATGTCGATCGGACCGGGCCGGGGGGCTGCGGACGGTCCGGCACGCTAGCTCCTCTCGCTGGCACGGCCCTGCCCGTACGGCACCCGTATCAGGACGGCCGACGAAGGGAGTGGATGCAGTGGCGGTAGGTGTCGACGGCGACTGCTCGACTCGCATCTGGGACCCCCGAAGGCCGGGTGTCGAAGGTGACCGAGGCCGACGGGGTGATGTGGTAGGCCAGCGGCCTGCCAACTGAGCCGCCGCCAGACGCTGCGCCGACCGCGGTAGCCCGGTGACGAGGTGTACGTCGCCGGTGGTAGTGGAATTGTCGACGGAGAGCGAATGTGCTGACAGCGCCGGCCGCCGAGAATCATGGCCATGTCGATTCGTGTGCTCCTCCGGTCTTTGTTCGCGGTCGCTGTCGTCGGGGCTACCGTGGTCGGCGCTTCTCCTGCGCTGGGTAGTCAGCAGTCGCCGGACCCGGGTGTGGTCCGGGTCGATTCGGGGTGGTTGCGCGGCTCTGTTGGCGACGATCATGTGACCTACTCGGGCATTCCGTACGCCGCGCCGCCGGTCGACGAGCGGCGGTGGCGACCACCGGTCCGGCCGAGGTCCTGGTCCGGAGTTCGGGACGCGACGACACCGAGCCCGCCCTGCCCGCAGCGCGGGATGGCCGGGTTCGAGGACTGCCTCTACCTCGACGTCACGGCGCCCCGGAACACCCGGCGGGGTGGCCGGCTGCCGGTGCTGGTGTGGTTGCACGGCGGCGGCCTCACCTCCGGCGGGGCCCAGCAGCAGGACGGCGTCGAACTCGCCGTCGACGGGGACCTCGTCGTCGTGACGATCAACTACCGGTTGGGTGCGCTCGGGTTCCTGTCCGCGCCGTCGCTGGAGGGTGGCGGGAACTACGGCCTCATGGACCAGGCCGCCGCGCTGCGCTGGGTGCGCGGCAACGCGGCCCGATTCGGCGGTGACCCGCACAACGTGACGCTGGCCGGCCAGTCCGGCGGTGCCCGTGCCGTGTGTGCCCAGCTCGCGTCGCCGATGTCGCGCGGCCTGTTCCACCGTGCGATCAGCCAGAGCGGCGCATGTGACAACCCGGTGCTGACGCTGGCCGCGGCCCAGGAGTTCGGTGTCCGGGCGACCGAGGACCTCGGCTGCGCCGCGGCCGCCGACATCGCCGGGTGTCTGCGCGAGCGCACCCCGGCCGAGCTGCTCGACATCTTCGTGGGCGTCGGCATGGCGGTCAACGGCCGGGTGGCCGACCGGCCGTGGGGGCCGGTCGCCGGGACGCGGGTGCTGCCCCAGCAGCCCGGTGAGGCGCTGCGCACCGGAGGTGCCGCACGGGTTCCGCTCCTGGTCGGCGGCACCCGCGACGAGATGCGGTCGTTCGTGTCGAACCAGGCGGGGCTCACCGCGGAGCAGTACCGGTCGATGCTGACCGAGACGTTCGGTGACCAAGCGACCGTCGTGCTCGGGAAGTACCCGGTCACCGACTACGACAGCCCCGCGCTCGCGCTGGCCACGGTGCTCAGCGACTGGGGCGGCGCCATCGGCGCCTGCCCGGTGCTGCGCACCGCCGAAGCCGCCGCCACCCGCCGGCCGGTCTACGCATACGAGTTCGCCGAAGACAGCGGCCAGGTCACCACCGGCGGCTTCCCCATGGGCGCCTATCACGGCGTGGACATGCCCTACCTGTGGACCCTCGACCCGGCCTGGCCCAACCCTTACCCGGAGCCCACCGCGGCGCAGCGGCGACTGTCGGCCACGATGATCGACTACTGGTCGGCGTTCGCCCACAACGGCGACCCCAATGGGCCCCGCCGTCCACACTGGCCGGAGTTCGGCGACACGGGCACCGTGCTCACCTTGTCCACCAGCGGAATCGCGCCCACCCCGTTCGCCGCCACCCACCGCTGCGACTTCTGGTCAGCACTTCCTCGGTGAGGTACGCCCGTCGTGACCGGGACTGTTCCACGAGATGCCGGTGCCGACACGTTCGCGGGTCGGTCGGGCTACTCACGGCGCACGACGTCAGGTTGGTGTCGTGGCGGTTGTTCCGCCGCTGCCCGAAGTCCAGTGGTGCACGATGTCCGCGCAGTCGTCCGCGATCGCCTTGGTGGTCTCGTCGGCGGGCCAGTCACCGTCGGCGACAGCGGTGGCCCGTGCGGTGGCCGAGGGGCCGCTGACGACGACCGAGGTCGCGTAGACCATGTGCAGCAGTGAGATCAGTGCGCCGCTGCCCCAGTCCGGCGCGGTGCGTTCCAGCAGGACGTCGGTGAGTCAGGTACGCAGGTGGTCTCGGCGAGTCCGGTCGGCCAACCGCCAGATTCCGATGCGGGATCGAGCGGTCAGGACACCGCGTTGCGCGAGGCGGTCCATAAGCCGGACGTGCAGGCCAGGTACGAGGGCCTGCCTCACGTCCGCGACGAGCGCGCCGTCCGCGGCGAGTGCGCTGTCGAACAGGGCGTCCCCAGACCGCGAGTGGTCGTCGGTGAACACATGGAGCCTCCTCGCGCCATCCCAGTCGACACCGAGTCGGCCGGCCTTCGCGAGTTCCAGCAGCAACGCCGCCGCGAGCACTGGTCGTGTGGAGCAGCTGTGGAGCATGGGTGCGCTCTGAGCGGCGCTGAACGGTGCTCGGTGGAGCGGAACGGCGTGTGGGGTCAGGGGTTCGAACCCCCTCAGCTCCACCCTGGGAAGAGCTCTCCCGGTTCAGTGTTTCGCCTGACGGGCACGTACTCCGTCGGCGCGAGCTACTCGTCGGTCACGGGGCAGCCGCGGTGGGAGACCCTGCCGAAGTCCGGTGAGCTGCCCCCGAGACCGTGCCTGGACAGGAGTGGCTAGTTACCGGCTGCGCCCGATGACGGGCTGGGTGCGTCGGGAGAAACGACGTACTGTGCCACCCCGTCGCCGAACGACCAGTCGGTCGATTCGTTTTCGGTCACGGTGACGAACATATTCTTCGGCTTGGTGCCCGCGTACTCGTGGGCGAGCTCAGCGATCCGCCGGTACAGCGCCTGTTTCTGCTCGACTGTGCGTCCGGAGCGCATGGTGATCGCGACATAGACGATGTCATCGTCGCGGTCTGGACTGAGAAAGTCGCCGTAGCGGAGCGTGCTGCGGGAGCCGCCGTGACTGACCAGAATCTGGAACAGGTCGTTGGGCGGGACGCCGACCGTCTCGACCAGCGCGTTGTGTACGGCACGCCCGAGCGCATCAAGGCGATCACTGTCGGCCCTCAGGGCATCGATACGAACCAGAGGCATCTCAGCGGTTCTCCAAGTCATTGGCAGGAACACGAATTCAGCGATTTCAGCGGGTCTCCGTCTACGTTGGTGCGGAATCGCACGGATTCACCGGACGTGGCCGGCGAGTAGACCGAGAGCGCCGCCGACGGCCTGGGCGTAGAGGGTGGCCGAGCCCGCGGCGCAGGCCAGCACGTATCCGCCCTGCACTACCGCGACCAACGCGGAGGCCATATTCGCCGGATCGAGGCCGGGGTCGAGTTCCCCGCTCGCACGGCCCTCCGCCAGCAGGCCGGTCAGGCGGTCGATGAGCCACGCAAAGGTCTCTTCGACAGGTCTACGCAGTTCCGGGTCGGCCATCACCCCGAAATCCTGGGTGAGCCGACCAACCGGGCAGCCTTTCAGCGCGTCCCGCTCCCGTCCCAGATAGGTGCCGATCCTCTCGACCACGGTGCCGGGACCGGCAAACGCATCCTCCGCCCTGTCCCGCAACTCGTCAGCACTGCGCCTGATCGCGGCACGCGCGAGGTCCGGCTTGCCGCGAAAGTGGTGGTACATGCTGCCCTGACCCGTCCCGGACCGTTCCTGGATCGCCTTCGGGCTCGTGCCCACGTAACCGCGCTCCCACAACAGCTCCCGAGTGCTCTCGATGAGTCGGTCTCTCGTGTCCATGACAACCAGTGTACATACTAGTAGGTACAGACTCGTGACAGCGACGGCCGGGCAGGTGAGCTGATCTCTACAGTCCAACGCACGCTTCTGTCCCATAGCGCGCGTGGGGTGCAACCCCCAGGCCCCGCCCGGCGGGCTTCGTCCCGGGGCCCCCGTCTGTGGTCACCGTGTTCGAGTGAGCGCCCGTAAGGAAGAGCCTTCTCAGTTCAGGTGTGTCGCCTGGTGGGAGGGCTCTTTTCGGGTGTCTGTCGGGTGTGGTGGTCCAGGATCGCGGTTACCAGGGCGCGGGTGCTGGCAGGTGGGCCGTCGGCGCCCAGGGCCTGTGCCGCGCTGTTCGTGCCCTCCCAGATGATCGACAGCTGGTCGGCCAGCACCGCGGGCTCCGCCACGTCCAGTTGCCGGGTGAGGTCGCCGAAGCGCTCGTGGATCCACGTCTTGGAGTCGATCGCGTTCTGGTGGGCGGGTAGTGCCGGGTCGGGGAACTCCGCGAGCGTCATCATGCAGGCGCGCCCTCGGAACAACGGCGGTCTCTACCTGGGCCCGAAGGCCGTGCTGCACCGGTGAGTTCTTTCACGCGGACGGGGAGGAGGAACGCTTGCGTGCCACCGTGAGGACGACGGCGACGGCGAGGCAGACGGCCGCGAAGACGAACGTGGCCAGGAACGCCGCCCGCACGCCTTCGTTGAGA
Source organism: Actinophytocola algeriensis (assembly GCF_014203735.1). GTDB lineage: Bacteria > Actinomycetota > Actinomycetes > Mycobacteriales > Pseudonocardiaceae > Actinophytocola > Actinophytocola algeriensis. The sequence goes on from NZ_JACHJQ010000004.1 coordinate 53,147, forward strand.
CCCACCGCGGGATCCGCGGCCATGACGTCGGCGTTGGCCACCGACACCGTGGTGCACAACGCGATGCCGAACGCGGCGCCGATCTGGAAGACGGAGTTGTTGACGCCCGAGGCCAGACCGGACTCGTCCGCCGGGACGCTGGACAGCGCGGCGATCGCCGACGCCACGACGGTGATGCCGATGCCGGCGCCGAACACGACCATCGCGGGCAGCAGGTCGGTCCAGTAGTCGCCGTCCGGAGCCACGCGGGAGAGCAGGTAGGCGCCGCCGGTCAGGAGTGTCGCACCGAACACGGCCACTTTCCGGTAGCCGAACCTGGTGGTGAGGGGGCCGGCGAGGTTGGAGCCGACGACGGACATGGCGGCGTAGACCGCGGTGCTCAGTCCGAACAGGACGGCCGAGTAGCCGAGCACCTGCTGTGCGTAGACGGACATCATCAGCGCGCCGCCGGCCACGTGGCCCACCTGGCCCGCAAGAAGCTGCGCGTCGACGGCCTGCAGGTGGGTCACCGGCGGGCGCTGGAGGACCTCGTCCGCGCGGTCGACCGCATCGCCCTCCGCCCGGTGATCGCGGCCGAGTACGCCCTGTCCGATCTCCCGTCCGTGCTCGCCCACCTCGAACGCGGCCCATTCGGGAAGGTCGTGGTCACAGCCGCCTGATCGAAGGCTTACCCGCCGCACGCCGTGTTGGTCCGGACAGGTCGACGGCCGAGCTGTCCGGACCAGCGGCGGATTCGATGGCTGAAGATCCGGGGCGGAACTTGTGGCGCTGGTGGACAGCGGGCAGTCAGAGCCGCCGGATGATGCGGGCCGGGTTGCCCGCGGCGAAGACGTGGTCCGGTATGTGCCGGATGACCACGCTGCCCGCATCGATGACCGTGTTCTCGCCGATGGTGACGCCTGGGCAGACGATCACGCCGCCGCCGAGCCAGGCGTTGTCGCCGATCGCGATGGGGGGGCGGTTCGCTCCCATCCGGCGCGACGTCGTTCGTGATCTTCCATCGGGTGCAGCGCTGTGGGCAGCTGCGCTCGGGGGCCGACCCGGACGTCGTCACCAATGGTGATCGCGGCATCGTCCATGAAGATGGCGTCGTTGTTGACGAAGCTGTTGGCGCCGATGGCTGATCTGCGCGCCATGGCTGCACTGGAAACGCGGCAGGACGGACGCGCCAGGACCGAACTTTGCGAGCAGGGCTTGAGCTCCAACCACGCACGCGAGGTTCACGGCGGGCTTGCGCCACACCCACGGCGGCCGCCCGATGGTCACCGGCTTGCGGACTATCCGTCGGCGACGGCTCGCACACCGCGAAGGACGACGTCGAGGACCGTGTCCGCCTCGGCGCGAGCGGCCTGCGGATCGGCGGCCCGGGCGATGTACAGCGCTGAGCCGTAGAGGCCGCCCAGCGCGACGTGTGCCAACGGGTCGAGCGCGACACCTGGCAGGGTGCCGCTCTCCACCAGCGCGGTCAGCACGGTGCGCAACATCGGGAGCTCGACGCCCTCCATGCCGCCCTCCCACGAGTTGGCGGCCAGCACCGTCACGCTGTCGATGATCACGACCCGCCGAAACGCGGGCTGCAGGCAGGCATCGAGGAACGCGGACAAACCCGCTCGCACCGCGGCCCACGGGTCGCGTTCGGCCAGCGCCGCGGCCAGCACGGCCTCGGCGGTTTCGGCCAGCACGACGTCATAGACCGCCTTGAACAGCGCGTCCTTGCCGCTGAAGTGGTGGTAGAGCGCGCCCTTCGCGAGGCCGGCCCGCTGCACGATGTCGTCGATCGCGGTCGCGGTGAAGCCCTGCTCGACGAATCGCTCCCGTGCGATCGCGACCAGCAACTCACGCGTCGCCTCTGCTTGCCGTTCCCGAAGTCGCTTGACACTCACAGGGCAAGCATAGAGACTGACCGTCAGTCGGTGAACGACCGTCGGTCGGTGAGGGGGCCACAATGAAGACACTTCCGCCCGGGCAACGCCTCGTGGAGGGGTTTCCGCGCTTCGGGGCACACCTGCACCGGCCGCCGCCTCCCGTACCCGACGACCCCGTGATCGCCCTTGGTGGCGGCGCGGTGCGAACCTCATCCGAGGTGCGGCTGGCGGAGCTGTCCCAGCTGCCCCGGACCGAGATCGTGGCCGACTTCCACTGCGTCGCCGGCTGGACCGCGACCGACCTGCGCTGGGAAGGCGTGCGGTTCGCCGACTTCTACCGCCAGTTCGTCGAACCCGCGCTGGAGCCAGGGGTCACGGTCACCCACCTGGTGTTCGAGGGCATGGACGGAGTCGTGTCGGTGGTCGAGCCGCAGGACGCGCTCGCCGACGATGTCCTGCTGGCCGACCGGCTGAACGGACGTCCTCTCGACGGTGACCACGGTGCTCCGATACGACTGGTCAGCCCGACGCAGTACGGCTACGTGAGCACCAAGCACCTCTGCGCCGTCGAAGTGTGTTCGGCGCTGCCGGCGCACCGTCTCGGTACGGGCGTTCTCGACCGGCTGATCGAGGGACATCCGCGGGCACGTGTCTGGCACGAGGAACGCCACGGCCGCATCAGCGGACGGCTGGTCCGGCCGTTCTACCGCGCCATCATCCGCCCGATCCGCTACCTCTGCGCGAAAGGAGCGCACGGCAGATGAAAGTCTCCAACGACGTGCTGAAGACCCAGCGATGGATCATCACCGACATCGTCCACGACTTCGACGTCGAGGACGTCTGGGCTCTCCCCATCGATGGCGGGGCCGACGACTTCGGTGCGGTCATCGACCTCATGTCATTCATCGACTTCCCCGAGTCGGCGCCCCTGCCGGTACGCCTGCTGTGGGGCATTCGCGACCTGCTCGGCCGCATGTTCGGACTCGGGCGCATCTCGACGTCAGCGGACGACGCCGGCGTCTGGCCGCCGGTCCCCGGCACTGGCGAGCGGTCGCTGCTCGGCCGGGTGCCGGAGGAACTCCGCAACACGGCGACGGATTCGCGTCTCGCGGGCAAGCCGTTCCGTCCGCTGTACCTCACCGGCACCGAGTTCGCCGACGAGATATCGAACCGGACGATGTACGGCGTGATGCACCTCGCCTGGGTGGACCAGGGTGGCGGCCGGTACCAGGGGCAGATGACCGTCTACGTCAAGCCGCGCGGCGCCGTCGGCAAGGCCTACATGGCTTTCATCAAGCCGTTTCGCTACGCGATCATCTATCCGGCGCTCATGCGCTACCTCGAACGATCCTGGGCCGTGTCGCGTGTGGCTGATCGTTCCCCCGGTGCGTAGGCCGTCCTATGTGGACGAACGGGTGGCCGGTGCGTCGAACTCGCGGTCCGGCAGTGTCCTGTTGAGCTCCAGGTCCTCGTCATCGTTCGCGTCCATCGCCAGCGCGGTGCGCACCGTGAACGGGATGATGCTCAGGTAGCGCAGCAGCTCCTCGACAGCGTGGTCGGCGATGCCCGGGTCCGCACGCAGGGCGGCGAGCTGGCCGGGATGGCTCAGCAGGGCGAAGGCGCCCAGCGCGGGCATGTTGGCCGTGGTGTCCAGCCCGGCGCCCAGCAGCACGAAGCCGATGTCGACCAGTTCCTCGTCGCTGAGATCGCCCGCGGTCAGGCCACTGAGCAGGTCGTCGGTTGGCTCGGCGCGCTTGGCCGCGACCAGCTCGGCGATGAACTCGCGCACCGCCGCGTAGGCCGGACCGTTCCCGATTCCGGACTGGCTCATCATCCACAACGGACACCGCGGCCGGTGCGGACTCGTGGTGATCGTGCGGCCTGGGTCTGTTGCCACGTCGACGTGTTGCCTGCCGTGAGCCGGACCTGGAACACGTCCTGTGCCATGAGCTGCGACATGCCGCGGGCGCCCTGTCGCGCGTAGTGGACCAGCAGCACGTTCCGCGGCACGGCGTCGACGAACGCGAAACCCGGTGGCGCCTCGACGTCCGGGACCGGCCTGCTCGCCAACGACACCCCGAGGAACAGCAGCGCGAGCAGGCCGCGGCGCGGACGGTCCTGGTACATGCCGACCAGAGTCGGAGCACCCGCCGCCTACCGGTCCCAGGAACGGCGATGGCGAGACGCTCGCCATCGCCGCTCGTCGTCATTCCGTCCAGGTGACCGGGAGCTCGTGGACGCCGTAGATGCGCATGTTCGTCCGGAGCTTCACCTCGTCCGCCGGGATGGTGAGCCGCAGGGCCGGGAAGCGGCGCAGCAGGCCCTCGAAGCCCGCGCGCATCTCGATGCGGGCCAGCTGCTGGCCGAGGCACTGGTGGACGCCGTGGCCGAAGGACAGGTGGCCGCGGGCCGAGCGGTGGACGTCCAGCACGTCGGGGTTGTCGAAGCGGTCCGGGTCGCGGTTGGCGGTCAGGGTCGACACGATGACGGTCGAGCCCTCGCGGATCGTTTCGCCGCCGAGCTCGATGTCTTCCGTGGCGTAGCGGTAGAGGGCGCCGACGTCGACGACGGACAGGTAGCGCAGCAGTTCCTCCACGGCGCCGGGCAGCAAGGCCGGGTCGGCGCGCAGCCGCGCCAGCTGGTCGGGGTGTTCGAGCAGTGCGAACGTGCCCAGTGCCAGCATGTTGGCGGTGGTCTCGTGGCCCGCGAGCAGCAGCAGGAAGGCGATGCCGGTCAGTTCCTCGACGCTGAGGTCGTCGTCGCGGGCCAGGTCGGACAGGATGTCCTCGCCGGGGGTGGCGCGCTTGGTCATGACCAGCTCGGCCAGGTACCCGGTCAGCGCGCCGTAGGCGGCCAGCTTCTCCTCCAGCGGCAGGTTCGTGTCGAGGAACTTCGAGGAGTTGTCCTGGAAGTTCTCCCGGTCCGCGTACGGGACGCCGAGCAGCTCGCAGATCACCAGCGACGGCACCGGCAGCGCGAACTCCCTGACCAGGTCGACCGGTGGGGTGAGGCGCGCCAGCTCGTCCAGCTGCCGCTCGGCGATCTCCGTGATGCGCTCCTCGAGCTGCTTCATCCGCCGGACGGTGAAGGCGCCGGTGAGCTTGCGGCGCAACCGGGTGTGGTCGGGCGGGTCCATGGCGATGAACACGCCGGGCACCTGCGGGGACGGCTCGGTCACGGCGGGCATGCCGGGGATCGGGAACGGCTCGTGCAGCTCGCCGATGTCCTGGCGGGAGCTGAATCGGGTGTCGGCCAGCAGCTGCCGGACCGCGTCGTAGCCGGTGACCAGCCAGCCCTCGTGCCCGTCGGGGAAGACCAGGGGGCTGACCGGGCGCGTCGAGCGCAACCGGGTGAGGTGGCCGGGCGGGTCGAAGGGGCCCGCGTCGCGCTCCCTCGAGAGGCCGTTCGGATCCGTGTGCGTCGTCATGGGCCCACCCTCGCGGGCGCGCCTGACACCCGTCTGTCACGGCCCTGACACCACCGCCACGGGGTCCGGAGGCGTGGCGGAGCCGTGGCGGAGTGGTGACAGCGGCGCCGTCGATGGTTTGTCCCATGACAACCACGGCGATCGCGGTCTCGGGACTGCGCAAGGCATACGGGGACAGGACAGTCCTCGACGGCATCGACCTCGAAGTCCAGGCGGGCACCGTGTTCGCCCTGCTCGGACCCAACGGGGCGGGCAAGACGACGACGGTCAACGTGCTGACCACCCTGATGAAGGCGGACGGCGGGACCGTCCTGGTCGCCGGGCACGACATCGCGACCGAGGCCAAGGCGGTCCGCGCGGCCATCGGGGTCACCGGTCAGTTCGCGGCGGTGGACGACCTGCTGACCGGGCGGGAGAACCTGCGGCTGATGGTGGACCTGCAGGGCGGCGGCAAGCAGGTCGTCGACGACCTGCTCGAACGGTTCGACCTGGTGGAGTCGGCGGACAAGCCCGCGTCGACCTACTCCGGGGGCATGCGCCGGAAGCTGGACCTGGCGATGACGCTCGTCGGCGACCCGCGGATCATCTTCCTCGACGAGCCGACGACGGGCCTCGACCCGCGCAGCCGCCGCACCATGTGGGCGATCGTCCGCGAGCTGGTGGCCGACGGCGTGACGATCTTCCTCACCACCCAGTACCTCGAGGAAGCCGACCAGCTCGCCGACCGGATCGCGGTGCTCGACCAGGGCCGCCTGGTCGCCCAGGGCACCGCGGACGACCTCAAGCGCCAGATCCCCGGCACGCACGTCCGGCTCCGGTTCACCACCGTCGCCGAGCTCGACGCCGCCGCGCGGGTCCTCACCGACGCCACCCGCGACGACGAGGCGCTGGCCCTGCGGGTGCCCAGCGACGGCGGCACGACATCACTGCGGGCCGTGCTGGACCGGCTCGACGAGTACGCCCTGTCCGCCGACGAGTTCTCCGTCCACACCCCGGACCTCGACGACGTCTTCCTCGCCCTGACGGGCCACCACACGGAGGTTGCCGCGAAATGAGCACCACGTCCCACTCCACGGTCATGTTGCGCCGCAACGTCAAGCACATCGCGAGGAACCCGACCTCGGTGTTCAACGCGGTCCTGATGCCCATCGTGATCATGCTGATGTTCGTGTACATGATGGGCGACGCGTTCGACGTCGGCGTCGACTACATCGACTACGCCACACCGGGCCTGATGCTGCTGGCCGTCTGCTACGGGCTCGGGGCCGCCGCCACGTCGGTGAACTCCGACATGACCAAGGGCATCATCAACCGCTTCAAGGTCATGGACGTCTCCCGCGGCGCCGTGCTGACCGGGCACGTCGTCGCCAGCGTCCTGACCAACCTGATCGCCATCGCGGCCCTGGTCGGGGTGGCCTTCGCACTGGGGTTCAGCCCGGCGGCGAGCTTCCTCGACTGGCTCGGTGTGCTCGGCATCCTCCTGCTGCTCGCGTTCGCCGCCGGCTGGCTCACGGTCGCGCTCGGCCTGGCGGCGAAGTCCCCGGAGACCGCGGGCATGGCGTCGGTGCCGCTGGTCATGCTGCCGTTCTTCAGCAGCGCGATCGTGCCTGCCGACAAGATGGGCCCCGGTCTGCGGGAGTTCGCGGAGTACCAGCCGTTCACGCCGATCATCGAGACCGTGCGCGGGCTGCTCGACGGGACACCGGACGGGACCGACGCGATCGTCGCCATCGCCTGGTGCGCCGGGATCGCGCTCGTCGGTTACCTGTGGGCGCGGTCCACGTTCACGAAGCGAGCGTGACCGCGACCAGCTCGGTCCAGCTCGTCCCCGCACCCTCCCGAGCCGCCTCGGCGAACCCCGTGTCGCCGAGGCGGCTCCGTGCTGTCCGCTCGATGCGCGCCAGGTCCGGGTGGGAACGGTCCCGCAGCCCGCGCACGGCCGCGCTCGCCGCGAGCAGCCGCGCGGCCTGCTCGTACTGGTCGCGGCGCAGCGCCAGGTCCGCGACCCCGACGAGCACCTGCGCGGTCACGTGCGAGTGCCCCGCCTCGGCCGCCGCCGCGCACGCCGCGGCGCGGTGCGCACGTGCCTCGTCGAGGTCGTCGGCGAGGTAGCCGAGCAGGTCGTGCGTCCCCGCGCGGAGGTACGCCTGGTCCGCTTCGGCGCCCAGCATGCTCCGCGCGACGGCGAGCTGCCGGTGGACTCCGTCGGCGTCACCACCGCGGCGGGCGAGCTCCGCCTTCGACAGGGCCAGGATGGCGAGGGTGCCCGGCCACGCGACCTGTGCCGCGTACCGGTCCGCCTCGGCCATGGCCGAGGTGGTGCGGTCCTTGTCGCCCAGGAGCCAGCACAGCAGCGCCTGCCGTGCCCGCATCCGGATGACGTCGTCGAGGGCGCCGATCTCGGTGACGGCCGCGATCGCCTGGTCGTAGTGCTCGCACGCACCGGCGAAGTCGCCGCGCGACGCGATCCGTTCCGCCAGCTCGGTCTGGGCGAAGGAGATCCCGAACCGTTCGCCGAGCGCCCGGAACTCGGCGAGTGCCGTCTCGAGGTCCGCGTCCGCGGCCGGCCCGCCGTCGCCGAGCATGATCCGCATCTTGCCGAGCTGCATCCGCGCCAGCGCGGCCACCCAGGGGTCGTCGTCGGTCAGCAACGACTCCCACGCGGGCAGGAACGCGTCCGGCGCCTCGATCATGCGTTCCAGCGGGACGACGAGCCTCAGCGCCGGGTGGTGGTGCCGTGCGCCATCGCCGAGCCGGTAGGCCTCGTGGATCCACGTCGCCGACGCGTGTTCGTCCGTGGGCCCGGTGCTCACGAACATCGAGATGAGACCGCACACCGTGGCCCGGACCTCGTCGGCGACCTCGCCGGGTGTCGCGGTGGCCGCGGTGAGCAGCTCCATGCCCTCGGCCTTGTGACCGGACAGCCACCAGTACCAGCCGGCGCTTTCCGCGAGCCGCATCGCCGCCCGCGCGTCGCCGGTCTCGAGCGCGCCGCGCATCGCGGAACCGAGGTTGTCGTGGTCGGCCGCGAGCGTGGCCAGCCACGTCACCTGCTCGGCGCGGCGCAGGTGCGGCTCCGCGGTGGCGGCGAGATCGGTGAAGTACTCGAGGTGCGCCCGGCGTGCCAGGTCCGTTTCGCCCGCCTCCGCGAGGCGCTGCGCGGCGTACTCCTTGATCGTGCCGAGCATCCGGTAGCGCGGTGCGCTGTCACCCTCGGCGACCAGCAGCGACTTCTCGGTCAGCGCGGTGAGCAGGTCGAGCACCTCGTACTGCTCGACGTGCTGCCCGACATCACCACCGCCCGCGCAGACCTGCTCGGCCGCGTCCAGGCCCGCCCCGCCCGCGAACACCGACAGCCTCCGCAGGACCACCCGTTCGGCCTCGGTCAGCAGCTCCCAGCTCCAGTCGACCACCGCGCGCAGCGTCCGGTGCCGCGGCAACGCGGTGCGGCTGCCGCCGGTCAGCAGCCGGAACCGGTCGTCGAGCCGGTTGGCGAGCTGGTCGATGGACATGGTGCGCAACCTGGCCGCGGCCAGCTCGATCGCCAGCGGCATCCCGTCCAGCGCCCGGCAGACACGCAGCATCGTCGCCAGCGTGGGGGCATCGAGCAGTACGGAGTCCGCGAGGTCCTTGCGCACGGCGCCCGCCCGGTCCCGCAGCAACCGCACGGCGGGCGCGGCCTCGATCTCGGCGGGGCTCGCGCCGCTCTCCGGCACGGCCAGCGGCGCGACCGGCCACAGGACCTCACCGGTGATGCCGAGCGGTTCCCTGCTCGTCGCCAGGATCCGCAGCCGCACGCACTCCCCGAGCAGCCGGTGGGCGAGGGCCGCCGCCGACTCGATCACGTGCTCGCAGTTGTCCAGCACCAGCAGCGCGTCCCGCTCGCGGATCGCGGCGACGAGCCGGTCCACCGGCTCCGCGTTCTGGGCCTCGCCGAGCAGGGCGTCCCGCAGGCCGAGCCCGGTGAGCGTCGCCTGCGCCACGTCACCGTCCGCGCCGATCGCCGCGAGCTCCACCAGCCAGACGTCACCGGGCAGGTCACCGAGCAGCGTGCGCGCGGTCTCCGTGGCCAGCCTGGTCTTCCCGGACCCGCCCGGCCCGACCAGCGTGGTGAGCCGGTTCCCCGCGACGAGGTCGCGGACCGCGGCGATGTCGGCGTCCTTGCCGACGAAGCTGGTCAGCTCAGCACGCAGGTTGGTCTTCCTCGTTTCGTCGCGCCTGCCGAGCTCGCCCCGCAGCAGCGCGACGTGCAGCCCGGACAGCTCCGGCGACGGGTCCACGCCCAGCGTGTCGGCCAGGGTTTCCCGCGTGCGCTGGTAGACCAGCAGCGCGTCGGTGTCGCGGCCGGTCGCGGCCAGCGCCCGCATCAGCGCGGCGACGAGCCGTTCCCGCAGCGGGTGCGCGGTCACCAGGTCGGTCAGCTCCGTGACCAGCTCCGCGCTGTGGCCGAGCCCGACCTCCGCGTCGTACCGGTCCTCCAGCACGGTCAGGCGGAGTCCGTCGAGCCTGGTGACCGCCGCGTCGAACGCCTCGCTGTCCCGCAGGCCGACGTCCTGCATGGCCGATCCGCGCCACAACGCGAGTGCCTCGCGCAGCCGCCCTGGGTCGGCACCGTCGCGGACCTGCCGTTCGAACCGCACCGCGTCGACCGCGTCGGGTTCGACCCGCAGCCGGTAGCCGTTGGCGTGGCCGTCGACCGCGCCTTCCGGCAGCAGCTTCCGCAGCCGGGAAACCAGGCGCTGCAAGGCGTTCGCCGCGTCGGCGGGCGGGTGCTCACCCCAGATCCAGTCGACCAGCGCGGCCTTCGGGACGACGTGACCCGGTTCGAGCGCGAGTGCGATCAGCAGCCCACGCAACCGGGCGCCCGGCACGTCGACGACGGTGCCGTCGTCCGCGCGAACCTCGAACGGTCCCAGCATCCCGATCTGCACCCGGCCGATCCTGCCACGGCGTCAGCCGAGCACGGCCGCCCCGGGCGGGTGGCGGTCGGGTGGGCCTGCGTGGTGCCCGGTCAGTCGCGGCGGCGGTGGATCGACGGGGTGGTGCTCGTCAGCGGGCTGTTCTCGGTCAGCGGCGGTGCATGCCCGCACATGGCCGTCAGGTGTGCGAGTGGCAGGCAGTGGACCGGGTCCGGATCGGTCGCCGCCCAGAGCTCCAGGACCGCCACCGGGAGTTCGCGGGTCGACGCCGCCACCACCAGGTTGCCGGGGCGTTGTCGTGTCAGGACATCGGTTTCGGCCAGTACCAGGGTGTGCGGGAAGACCTCGCTGATCGCGGCCACGGCACGCAGCGCGAAGTCGAGGTCGCCGCCGTCCCACAGGTTCGTCGTGTACAGGCCGCCGGGGCGCAGTGTGCGGGCGATCCTGCCGACGAACTCGACGGTGGCCAGTTCGGTGGCGATCTCGCCCGCGCGGAACACGTCCTGGACGACCAGGTCGACGGTGGCGTCCGGGGTCTCGTCGATGCCCGCGCGGGCGTCCTGCACGTGGATCCGCATGCCGGGCGTGGTGGTGAGGCCGAGCTGTTCCCGGATCAGGTCGACCAGTTGCCCGTCGAGCTCGTACACGGTCTGGTCCGAGCCGGGCCGCATCGCGGTGATGTACCTCGGGATCGAGTAGCCGCCACCGCCGAGATGTACCGCTCTGATCGGTTCGCCCGTGTCCCAGTGCCGGTCCACGACCTGCCCGATCCAGTCCGTGTACGGCATCGCGAGGTTCGCTGGTTCCGTGAGATCCACATAGGACTGCAGGATGCCGTTGACGGTGATCGTCCACGCCTGCCGGTGCTCCTGGTCACGCACCAGCTCCGCGGTACCGAACAAGACGGGTCTCGCCACCCCTCCAGGTTACGGGACGGCCCGTCGTGTTCGGTGTGGACGCTCAGCAGCCGTGGGCGGTGGCCAGTGCCTCCCGCGCCGCGGCGCGGCTCAGGTTCCACCCCTGCCACCCGTCGTCGCCGGGGCCGGCCGCGACCTCCCGCAGCACGCACGACCGCTGCGGCTCCGGCAGACGTTCGACGGCGGGCACGACGTCGGCGGAGAAGCCGCTCAGGTACTCGGTGTCGACCGGCATGCCCTGTTCCGCGCGGTCGATGTTGCGGTCCGCGATGAGCCGTTCGGGATCCAGCGCCACCAGTGCCAGCAGGGCAACGGCCGCGGCGCCCACCGCCGCGCGCGGCAGCCACGCCGTGCGCAGCCGCACCAGCGCGACCAGCACCAGTACGAACACCGCGCCCAGCCACAGTTCGCACACCTCGACCAGCAGCCGCAGCACCGTGAACCCGTACGCCTGCTGGTAGGTCCACATGCGACTCAACGCCGACGCGACCAGCACCAGGCTGAGCGCGCTCAGCGCACCGAGCAGCGCGCGCTGCCACACCCGGTCCGCCGTGGTGCTGTTCGGCGCCCACCGCAGCGCAGCCCCGACCAGTGCGAGCGTCAGCACCGTCGCCACGCACAGCTGCCAGAACCCGCCACGGGCGTAGTCGGCGGCCGTGAGGCCGGTGGTCCTGCGCATGTAGTCGTCGCCGCCGAACAGGACCACCAGCCGCACCGCGACGAACACCACGAACAGCGCCACCAGCACACCCAGCGGCAGCGCCCACTCCACGCGGTGCGCCAGCCGCCTGCGCGCCACCTCCTCGTCCGCGGGCAGCGGCGGCGACGCGAGCAGGTAACACGCGCCGACCACACCGAAACCGGCCACGCAGAACGCGACGAGCCACCCGGCGAACGTACCCGGGTCCAGGTCCGGCACCGCCGAGGACACCAGGTGCGCGAATGTCGCGTCCGCGCCGCTCAGCAACGGGACGAACACGGCGAGCAGCACCACCGACGCCAGCACGGACACCCCGATCCGCCGCCGCGCCCCGCTGTCACCCGCCTCGGCCCGCAGCTGGACGGCGCGCAGGAGCCACGGCGGGGAACGCAACGCCTCGATCGGCACCGCGAACACCTCGTACAGCACGGACCTGGCCCTGCGCCTGCCGACCACCGCCAGCGAACCCGTCACGCACGCGGCGAGCACGCACAACAGGAACAGCCACTCCGACGCGCGGATGAACCCGGCGGCCAGCAACGCGAGCGTCGCGGCCGCCCACACCGGGCTCATGCGCGTGAAGTGCGGCACCGCGTCGGCGGGCCGGGACCGGCGGTCGGACCAGACGACCGCCGCCACGGCGGCGATCCCGGCCAGGACCCAGCCGAGGCCCGGCCGGTCCAGCGGCAGCAGCACGACCGCGGCGAGTCCGGCGGCGATCCCGGCGGGCAGCACCGACGGCGGTACCGCGATCACGGCCGACTTCGGTGTCGGCCTCGGTCGCAGCAGCATCGGCGTGTCGGTGGGAGATTCCGTCTGTGCACCGGTTTCAGGCATGGGTGTCTCCAGGAGGTGTCGGCGTGCGGGGTTCCGGGCAGGGCTGAGCCACCCGTGATGTGTGGAGCAGTGCTCAGTGCGCGGGCAGGACCACCCGGATGCGGCAGCCTTCCGGCTCGCCGGGCGGCAGCTGGCCTGGCACGACGACGCCGATGGTGCCGCCGTGCAGGTCGACCACCCACCGCGCGATCGCGAGACCGAGCCCGGTGCCGCCGCCCCCGGCCCGCTCACCGCGGGTGAAGCGTTCGAAGACCCGGTCGCGTTCCTCCGGCGGGATGCCGGGGCCCTCGTCGCGGACCTCGATCACGACGTCGTCCGCGCGGGCCTGCGCGAACACGTGCACGTTGCCGCCCGCCGGGCCGTGGCGGGCCGCGTTGTCGAGCAGGTTGAGCACCACCTGGTACAGCCGCCCCCGGTCGGCGACCACGCTCGCGCCCGGCGACTGGACGTCCACCGTGAACCGGACGCCCCTGCCGACCGCCGCGGTCATCACCTCGGCCTCGGTGGCGACCTCGTCGAGCAGCAGCTCCAGGTCGAACTCCTCCAGGTCGAGCGGGATAGCGCCCGCGTCGATCCGGGAGAGGTCGAGCAGCTCGGTGACCAGCAGGCCGAGCCGTTCGGTCTGGGCGAGTGCGGTCCGCAACGTCGCCGGGTCCGGCTTCGCGACCCCGTCGACGAGGTTCTCCAGCACCCCGTTCAACGCGGTGATCGGGGTGCGCAGCTCGTGCGACACGTTCGCGATCAGCTCGCGCCGCTGCTGGTCGGCGGTGTCGAGGTCGGCGGCCATCTGGTTGAACGCGTGCGCCAGCTCGCCGACCTCGTCGCGGGTGGTGGCGCGGATGCGGCGCGTGTAGTCGCCCCTGGCCATCGCGCGGGCGGCGGCCGTCATCTCGCGCAGCGGCCGGGTCATGCCGTGCGCCAGGATCTGCGAGGTGATCAGCGCCAGCGCGATCGCGGTGAACGTGGTGCGCGGCGGCAGCCAGCCGATCTGCCACTTGAAGAACGCGAACGCGACCCCGCCCGAGCTGACCAGCAGGATGGCGAGCTTCAGCTTGATCGACCGGATCGGGTCCAGCGGCCGGGGCAGCAGGTCGACCACCTTGCTCCAGAAGGTGTTCACGGGCCGACCTCCAGTGCGTAGCCGACGCCGTGCACGGTGCGGATGAGATCCGCGCCGAGCTTGCGCCGCAACGCCTTGATGTGGCTGTCCACCGCGCGGGTGCCCGAGGCGAGCTCGCGCACGTCCCAGTCCCAGATCTCGCTCAGCAGGCGTTCCCTCGGCTGCACCGCCCTCGGCCGCCGCGCGAAGTGCACGAGCAGGTCGAACTCGATGGGCGTGAGCTGGGCGGGGATCCCGCCGCGCGCCACCCGGCGCCGGTCGATGTCGATCTCCAGGTCACCGAGCACGATCCGCGCCTCCTCGGGGTCCTGGCGCGCTCGCTCCACCCGGCGCAGCAGCGCGTGCACCCGCGCGGTCAGCACCCGCATCGAGAACGGCTTGGTCAGGTAGTCGTCCGCGCCGACGCCGAGGCCGACCAGCAGGTCCGTCTCGTCGGCACGCGCGGTGAGCATGAGCACCGGGACCGGGCGGCGTGCCTGGATCCGGCGGCACACCTCGAGCCCGTCGAACCCGGGGAGCATCACGTCGAGCACCACCAGGTCCGGCTCGTGTTCGGCGTCGGCGGCCACCGCGGCGGGCCCGTCGTGCGCGACCTCCACGGCGAACCCCTCGGCACGCAGCCGCGCGGTGATCGACTCGGCGATGGTGGCGTCGTCCTCCACCACGAGCACGCGCCGCTCTCCTGTTGCCATGTGCCGACCTTATGCACGGGGCCGTGGAGACCGTCGGGGCGAGATGTGAAGATCCTGTGGAGACATCCGCGCGGAGTCGGGCCGCACCGGGACACCTCCTTGGGGGAAATCGTGCGCAGGTACCTGTCGGCCGTCGTCGCCATGGTGGCGTTACTGGGCTCGGCCCCGGCCGCCGGAGCCGAGGCTCCTTCCGCCGCCGCCGCCGCCGCCACCGCCGCGCTCGCCGACGGATCGGTGTTCACGCCGGTCGCGCCGGTGCGCGTGCTCGACACCAGGCAGGGCGCGGGCCCGGTCGGCGCGGGCCGGGCGGTCACGGTGGACCTGTCCGCGCGGGTGCCCGCCACCGCGACCGCCGTCGTGCTCACCGTCACCGGGACCGCCGCCACCACCGGCACCTACGTCACCGCCTATGCGCACGGCACCCCCCGGCCGGTGACGTCGAACCTGAACCTGGTCGCCGGGGACACCCGGCCGAACCTGGTGACCGTCGCCGTGGGCGCGGACCGGCGGGTCGACCTGTACAACAACGCCGGGACCGTGCACCTGCTCGCCGACCTGGCCGGCTACTACGCGCCCGGCAGCGGCGCGCGGTACACGCCGTTCACGCCGAAGGTCGTGCTGGACACGCGCCTGGCGGGGTACGGCGACATCCTCGGCCCAGGAGAGACCCGGGTGCTGGACCTGTCGCGCCACGTGCCCGCGTCGGCGACGGCGGTGACGCTCAACCTCACCGGGATCACGCCCAGCAGCGCGACCTACGTGACCGCCTGGCCGTCGGGCACCGCACGGCCCGGGGTGTCGAACCTGAACCTGCCCCCGGGCAGCGTCCGCGCCAACCTGGTCACCGTCCGGCTCGGCGCCGACCGGAAGCTCAACCTGTTCAACTTCGCGGGTCAGACGGACCTGATGGCTCAGCTGAGCGGTTTCTACACCGCGGGCTACGGCGCCACGTTCACCCCGGTCCCGCCGCGGCGCGTCCTGGACACCCGCGCAGGCACGGACGGCCCGCTCGTGGCCGGGCAGACCCGCCCGCTGCCCCGCCCGTCCGAGCTGCCCGCGAACCCGACGGCGCTGCTGCTGAACCTGACCGGGATCGCCCCGACCGAGTCGACCTATATGGGCGTGTGGACCCGGGACGACCGGGTGCCCGGTGTGCCGTCCGCGCTGAACCTCGCCGCCGGGGAGACCGCCGCCAACCTCGCCGCCGTCTCCCTCGGCCCGGTCCCGGACCTCTCCCTGTACAGCCATCGCGGCCGGACCCACCTCGTGGCCGACCTCGCCGGGGTGTTCAGCGTGCCCGCGTCGGCGTGCACGCAGGACTGCGCGTACGGCTGGGGCCCCAACGACCGGTGGCAGCTGGGCACCGCAGCCCCGAACGACCGGGGCACGCCTGCGCGGGTGCTCGAGCTGTCCGGGGTGACCGCGCTCGCGAACGACCTCCTCGGCGACACCCGGTACGCGCTGCGCGCCGACGGCACCGTGTGGGCCTGGGGTGACAACCACACCGGCGAGCTGGGCAACGGCTGGACCGGCGGCTACTCGGCGGTCCCGGTGCCGGTGACGGGGCTGACCGGCGTCACGGCGATCGCCACTGCCCTCGACACGGCGTACGCGTTGCGCTCGGACGGGACGGTCTGGGCGTGGGGCTCCGGCGACTCCGGACAGCTCGGCACCGGCTCCGGGCAGGCCTCGAACGTGCCGGTGCGGGTGACCGGGCTGACGGGGGTGACCGCGATCGCCGCCGGACCGGGCATCGCCCTCGCGCTGACGCCGGACGGCGCGGTCCGGGCGTGGGGCTACGACTCGCCAGAGCGGTCGTGGGTCCCGGTGCGGGTGGTCGGGCTGCCTGCCATGACCACCATCGCGGGCGGCTACGTCGGTGGCTACGGCGTGGACTCCGAGGGCACCACGTGGGAATGGCACGGAGACGCCGCGCCGAGCCAGGTGCCGGGCCTGACCGAGGTCACCGCGGTGGCGACCACCTGGTACAGCTTCTACGCCGTGCGGGCCGACGGCACGGTGTGGGCCTGGGGTGACAAGCGCAACGGACTGCTTGGCGACGGGAAGCTGTGCGCCGACGCCGTCGAGGACTGCTACCAGGAGGTCCCGGCGCCGGTGCCCGGTCTGTCCGGAGTGGACGCGATCGCCGCGAGCGACGGCAGCGTCTTCGTGTTGCGTGCGGACGGCACGGTGTGGGGCTGGGGTGCGAACCGCGGCCACGTCGTCGCCGACACGAACGACGACGTGCTCTCCCCGAGGCGGGTCTACAACGTGAGCGGGGCGACCGCCATCACGGCCGCGGGCGCCGTCGCGCCCTGACCGGACCGGGTCAGTAGCGCGGCGGATACCCCGGGTGCCGCGGTGGCACCGGCGGGTGGTGCGGTGGTGGCGGATAACCCGGCTGCGGGGCCAGCTGCTGCGGGTAGCCCGGCTGCGGGTAACCGGGCGGTGGGTAGCCCGGTTGCGCTGGGTAGCCCGGCGGCGGATACGCGGGCGCCGGGTAGCCGGGCATCGCGTGGGGCTGGAGGCAGCCGGGCATGTGTGGCGGCGGGTAGCCGTACTGGGCCCACATCGCCTGCTGGTACCTCGGGTCCGCGACCGGCCCGCGGTAGACCGCGGTCGCGCTGAACGCCAGCATCGGGAAGCCCACGAACGGCAGCAGTACCAACAGGACCGCGAAGCCGCCGTCGCGGCTGAAGGCCCTCGCCAGGTCGACCGCCACGAGGATCACCACCACGACGTTGGCGATCGGGACGATCATCAGCGCCAGCCACCAGCCGGGACGGCCGACGACCTTCAGCACGGTGTAGAAGTTGAAGAACGGCACGATCGCGGCCCAGCCCGGCTGGCCCGCCTTCTCGAACAGCTTCCACATCGCGACGATCATCGTGATCATCGTGGCGAGGATGAGGATCTGCAGAGACATGAACCCGATGAACATGGTGTCCCCCTCGGACGTGAACGCCCGATGGTAACCGCGGGTGTACGGAGCGCGTTCGAGGGTGTGAGTTCAGTGTTTCCTGGATTCAGCTTCTGATGTACTGTGCTCGGTGTGCTGACCGTCCAAGCCGACGTGCTCGCCCGCTTCGGGCACGCCCTGTCCGACTCGACACGGAGCCGGGTGCTGCTCCTGTTGCGCGACGGGCCCGCGTATCCGGCCGACCTCGCCGACGCGCTCGACGTGTCCAGGACCAAGATGTCGAACCACCTCGCCTGCCTGCGCGGCTGCGGGCTGGTGGTGGCGGTGCCCGAGGGCAGGCGCACGCGGTACGAGCTGGCCGACGCGAAGCTGGCGCACGCCCTGGGCGACCTGCTCGGGGTGGTGCTGGCCGTCGACCCGCTCGCGTGTCCGGTGGCCGAGACCGAAGGCTGCTGCTGATGGTCCAGCTGTCGTCACGGCTATCGGTGCTCACCCGCCGGGTGCGGTGGCTGGTGGCGGCCACCATCACCTACAACGTCGTCGAGGCCGTGGTCGCGATCAGCGCGGGGACGGTCGCCGGGTCGACGGCGCTGATCGGGTTCGGGCTGGACTCGGTGATCGAGGTGTCGTCCGCGGCGGCGGTGGCGTGGCAGTTCTCGGCGCGGGACCACGACGTGCGGGAGGCCAGGGAGAAGGTGGCGCTGCGGGTGATCGCGGTGTCGTTCTTCGTGCTGGCGGCGTACGTGGCGGTGGAGTCGGTGCGCGCGCTCGTCGGCGGGGCCGACCCCGAACACTCGACGGTCGGGATCGTGCTGGCCGCGGTGAGCCTCGCGGTGATGCCGGCACTGTCGTACGCGCAGCGGCGCGCGGGCCGCGAGCTGGGATCGGCCACCGCGGTGGCGGACTCCAAGCAGACGTTGCTGTGCACGTACCTGTCGGCGGTGCTGCTCGTGGGCCTGGTGCTGAACAGCGCGTTCGGGTGGTCGTGGGCGGATCCGGTGGCAGCACTGGTGATCGCGGCGGTCGCGCTGAAGGAGGGCCGCGACGCGTGGCGCGGCGACACGTGCTGCGCGGTACCGGCCCCGGCCGCCGCCGAGAAGAACTGCGACTGCTGCGACCACCAACCTCAGCCGGCTCCTCCGGCCGGCCCGGCTTGATGAAGAACGCCGGCGACAGCTACGCCCGGGACAGGCCCATCGAGCCGAGAGCGTCGTCCACGTCGAAGCCCAGTTCCTCCGCCGTGGCGAAGAACGCCGCCGCCCGGTCCCCGTCGACGGGCAGGCCGCCATCACCGGTCAGGCACATCACGCCTGCCGTGTACGCACTGTTGGCGTGCCCGGCGTACGCGGCCTTCGCGTACCAGTCGAGCGCGGTGGCCGGGTCGCGCTCGACGCCCTGGCCGGTCGCGTAGAAGACGCCGAGGTTCCCCATGGCCCGCACGCTGCCCAGCTCCGCGGCGCGCACGGTCCACCGCAGCGACTCGTCGTCGTCGGCGGGGACGCCGCTGCCCGTCGCGTGCAGGACGCTCATCTCGAACGCGGCGTCGGCGCTGCCGTGCTCGGCGGCCGCGCGGTGGAACGGCACGGCCGCCGCCGGGTCGGCCGGGTGCCCGTAGCCCTGGTAGCGCAGGTAACCCGACAGCAGCAGCACGTCCGGGTTCTGCTGGTGCGCGGCCAGCAGCTCGTCGAGCCTGCCGGCCGCGTCCTGCTCGTGGGCCGCGCTGTTCGCGAAGTACGCGATCCGGACCCACCCGAGCGCGCCCGCGAGCGACCCGGCGCGGTCGGCCTCCCGGTACGCCTCGATGGACGCCGGGATGTCCCGCTCCGGGTAGGGCGCCCACGGCGCCGCGCCGTACGCGAGCAGGCGGCCGAGCTCGAGCCACGCGTCCACCACGCCGGCCCGGCCCGCCCGCTCGAGACCTGCCACGAGCAGTCCCGGCGCGTCCTGCGGCAGCAGCCCGATGAGGTGCTCGCTGCGGACGAAGCCGTCCCGCAGCTCGCCCGCCGCGGCGAACAGGTCCACGCCGCTCGCGTCCGGGTCGCTCATCAGGCTGGCCAGGAGTTCGTAGCCGGGAGTGCTCATGAGCCGAACCTTGTCACAGTCACTCGGCGGACCGGCCACGCAGGTCGGCAGGCACGGCGCCGGTCCCGTCCGCCTGCCTCCTCGTCGTGCGCGACCGGCCGGACGGGACGGTGCCGCGCGGCGGCCGCGCGGCGGCGCCCGCGCCCTGCCCGGCCATCGGCGGCATCATCGGCGGGACCCCGCCCGCCTTCGCCGCCGCCGCCGTGGTGGGGTTGCCGCTCACCGGGGCCACGTCCGCCGCGGCGACCGGAGCACGTTTGGCGGCAAGGGGTTTCGCCGTGACCGGGAGCCCGGAGCCGCCGAGCGTGCCGTACGGCAACCCCATGCCGGACAGGGTCGGCGCGGTGCCCGCACCCGGTGCCGGGCTGGCCGTCGTGCCGCGGCGGGCGGTCGATCCCGGTCAGACGCTCGACGTGTGCGACCTCCAGGACACCTGGGCGCGGCGCGACCAGCTGCTGGCCTGGGGTGCCACGAGCCGGACGGACGCCACCGAGGCGCTCGCCGAGCACCTGCGGCGGGCCGCGGGTACCGGCACCGGGCTTGCGGTACGCGGTTGAATTGGAGGGTCTGCAGGATCATCGTCGATCCGTTGGAGGGCCCGTGTCGGAGGACCAGCAACAGGACAGGACCAGCACCCGGACGGACGTGGACAAGGCGCTGCTCGGGCACGCCACCTACCGCAGCCTCGGCGAGCAGCGGCTCACGCCGGCCGAGGAGAGATTCGAGAAGGCCAGGCGCACCACGGGTTTGTGGCTCGCGCCGTTGGTCACCGTCGTTTTCCTCGTGCTGCCACTGGATCTTCCCGGTGACCAGCAGACGCTCGGCGGCGTGCTGCTCGGCGTCATCGTGCTGTGGATCACCGAGGCGGTGCCGATCCCGGTCGGCGGCCTGCTCGGCATCGCGGCCGTGGTGGTGCTGAACGTCGCACCGGTCGACGACGTGCTCGCGCCGTTCGGGTCGTCGACGATCTTCACCTTCATCGGCGCGTTCATCCTCGCGCAGGCCATGCTGAAGCACGGCCTCGCGCGGCGGTTCGCGTTCCGCATCCTCGCACTGCCCAGGGTGGGCAACTCGACCACCGGCGTGATCATCGCGTTCGGGGCCATCACCTGCCTGCTGTCGGCGTTCGTGTCGAACACCGCGACCGTCGCGATGCTGCTGCCGACCGCGCTCGGCATCCTGTCGGTGATCGCGAAACTGTTGCAGGAGCGGGGAATCGTCGCGGCGGACTTCGACCCGCTGCGGCTGCGGGTCGGTGCGGCGATCATGTTGATGCTGGCGTACGGGGCGAGCGTCGGCGGTCTGCTCACCCCGGTCGGCAGCCCGCCGAACCTGATCGGTCGCGCGCAGATCGAGGAGGCCACCGGCGAACGGATCTCGTTCGCGCAGTGGGTCGGCGCGGCGCTGCCGATCTGCCTGTTCATGTTCGTCGTGCTCGCGGTGGTCCTGCTGCTGCTCAACCGCCCGGAGATCCGGCGCATCGACGGGGTCGCGGACTACGTCGCGGGCGAACGCGCGGCCATGGGTCCGTTGTCCCGGGCGGAGAAGAACACGCTGATCGCGTTCGGGATCACGGTCGTCCTGTGGATCACGCCCGGTGTGGTCGCGTTGATCGCGGGCAACGACTCCGACGCCTACGCCATGATCAGCGAACGGCTCGACGAGGGCATCGTCGCGGTGCTCGGCGCGAGCCTGCTGTTCCTGCTGCCGACCGACTGGTCGCGGCGCGAGTACACGCTGCGCTGGCGCGACGCCGCCCAGATCGACTGGGGCACGATCGTCCTGTTCGGCACCGGCATCATCTTCGGCGCGCTGCTGCGCACCACCGGCCTCGCCGAGACGCTCGGCACGTCCGCGTCGGACGCGCTCGGGCTGTCCAGCGGGGTCACCATCACGATCTTCGCCGTGCTGCTCGCGATCATCGTGTCGGAGACGACGAGCAACACCGCGTCCGCGTCGGTCGTGGTGCCGATCGTCATCTCCGTGGCCGCCGGCGCCGGGGTCGATCCGATCGTGCCCGCGCTGGCGGCGACGTTCGCGGCGTCGTTCGGGTTCATGCTGCCGGTGTCCACCCCGCAGAACGCGGTCGTGTACGGCTCCGGCGCGGTGTCGATCACGACCATGATCCGCTCCGGCATCTCGTTCGACGTGCTCGGCGCGGCGTTGATCCTGCTCGGCGTACCCCTGATGGTCGCGGTGGTCGGGCTCGGCTGAGCCGGGAGCGGCGGTGCCGAGGAGGACCGGGTAGCCGGTCGGTGGTGGACGGCAGCGGCGTGCCGATGGCGACGCCCGCGACCAGCACGTGCCCACCGGCCGGGTTCCCCCTGTGACACGAACGGCGTCCCGTGCGCCTATGAGTGTGGGAATGCGTCAATCGAAAACTGACGACCCGTCGTGCCGGAATTGTGCGAACCGGCTCGCCGGGCGTTGGTGCTGCGCGATTTCGGGTAGTGAAACCGCAGGTCAGGGCGTTTCGTCTGTTCCCATGGAAAAGCGGGAATGGGAATATCACGGTGTCGCCAAGACACTTCTCCTCGCCCTTTTCGTGTGTAAGACTCCCCGCCGGTCGTTTTGTTTTCGCTCCACCAGAAGGACGAGCCCGTGAAGAAGTTCGCCGTCGGGGCGCTTTCGAGCGCCGCGGTCGCCGCCGTACTGGCAGCCGTGCTGCCGGGCGCCGTCGACGCAAGCCCAGCCAGAGACACCGCGCAGGCGTCCACGCCCGCTGCGCACCGGGAGGACAATCGTCCCGGGCCGCTGACCAAGCAGCGCAACGAGATGCGCAAGCAGGCGATCGAGAAGGTCGCCACGGGCAAGGCCAAGCCGGACACCGAGGGCGTGGTGGAGCTCGAACCAGGCAAGTTCGTCGAGACCACCACGGTCCGCCAGGACAAGATCTTCACGATCCTCGCCGAGTTCGGCGACCAGAGCTCCGGCCGCTACGGCACCGTCCCCGGTCCGCTGCACAACGAGATCCCCGAGCCGGACCGCACCGTCGACAACTCCACCGAGTGGGCGCCGGACTTCGACAAGGCGTTCTACGAGGAGCACTTCAACGGCGACGGCGAGTCGATGCGCACCTACTACGAGGCGCTGTCGAACGGCCGCTACTCGGTGACCAACACCGTCACCGACTGGGTGAAGGTCCCCTACAACGCCTCCTGGTACGGCGACAACGCCCGCGAGGACAACGGCGGCTCGTGGGACTTCATCCAGGACTCCGGCAACGCCTGGTGGGACTCGCAGCTCGCGGCGGGCAGGACCCCGGCCGAGATCGACGCCTACCTCGCGCAGTTCGACGTGTGGGACCGCAACGACTGGGACCACGACGGCAACTTCGACGAGGCCGACGGCTACCTCGACCACTTCCAGGCGGTGCACGCCGGTGAGGGCGAGGACGCGGGTGGCGGCGCGCAGGGCGAGGACGCCATCTGGTCGCACCGCTGGTACGTCAACGGCGACGACTACGGCCTCACGGGCCCGCAGGTCGGCGGCACCCAGAACAAGGCGGGCGGTGCCCGCATCGGTGGCTCCAAGTACTGGCTCGGCGACTACACCACCGAGCCGGAGAACGGCGGCCTCGGCGTGTTCTGCCACGAGTTCGGCCACGACCTCGGCCTGCCGGACTTCTACGACACCGCGGGCGGCGAGAACTCGACCGCGTTCTGGACGCTCATGAGCTCGGGCTCGTGGCTCGGCCACGGCGCGGCCGCGGGCGACGGCATCGGCACCCACCCCGGCCTGATGGGCGCGGAGGAGAAGCTGTTCCTCGGCTGGCTCGACCACAGCACCGTGAACCTCGGCTCGTCCGGGGACTACACGCTCAACCCGGCGCAGCTCCAGGTGGACGGCAAGGACCAGGCGGTCCGCGTGAACCTGCCGGACAAGACCGCCAGCACGAGCTACACCACGCCGGCGTCCGGCACGCACGCCTGGTGGACCGGCTCCGCCGACGACCTGAACCAGTCGCTGACCAGGGACGTCCCGGCCGCGTCGCGGATCACCGTGAACGCCAGCGCCTGGTACTCGATCGAGGCCGACTACGACTTCCTGGTCGGCGAGTACTCGCTCGACGGTGGCGCCAACTGGGCCCGCGCCGGTGCGCTGGTCGACGGTGACTCGGCGGGCAAGTGGACCTCGCTGAAGTTCTCCTACGACGCGGGCGGCAAGGCCTCGCAGTTCCGGTTCCGCTTCCAGAGCGACGGCGGCGTGCACCTGCCCGGCGCGTTTCTCGACGACATCACCGTCAAGAGCGGCGGCACCACGCTGTTCAGCGACAACGTCGAGAGCGGCACGAACGGCTGGACCCCGCAGGGCCTGTGGAAGATCTCGACCGGCACCGAGACGGGCACCTTCGAGCAGTACTACCTGGTGGAGAACCGGGAGTACGTCGGTTCGGACGCGCTGCTCGCCGAGGGCCCGTACCAGTTCAGCAAGGGCCTGACCGCGCCGAACTGGGTGGAGTTCTTCAAGTTCCAGAACGGCATGCTGGTCTGGTACGTCGACGGCTCGTACGGCGACAACAACGTCAGCGAGCACCCGGGCGCGGGCTCGGCGATGGTCGTGGACGCGCGGCCCGCGCCGTTCTCGTGGTCGGACGGGACGCGGCCCAGCAACCGCCGCCAGCCGTTCGACGCCACGTTCGGCCTCGAGGCGACCGACGAGACGTGCCTCCACAAGGAGGTGCTGACCGGCAAGGGCCAGCAGCAGACGGTCACCACGCTCGCCGCGTGCGCGCCGTCGGTGCCGGGCATCCCGGTGTTCGACGACACGAACCCGGACGCCTACTACAGCACCGCGAACCCGCAGGGCAGCGTCAAGGTCGCGGGCCACGGCGTGCAGGTCACGGTGACCGGTGACGCGGGCGACGACCTGACCATCTCGGTGGTCAACCCGGCGGGCTGAGGCAGCCCACCCCGGATCGTTCGGTGGCCCGGACCCGCTCGCGGGGTCCGGGCCACCGGCGTCTCCGGAATGCGCGCGCAACCCGTTGCCGGCGTGTGATTTCCTTTGCCCACCTACACCTCTGGGGGTTTCGCACATGGACACGTCCGACAGACCCATCGACCCACTCACCGGCCTACCCGCCGACATCCCCGCCGACGTTCCCATCGACCCCGGGCAACCGGTCGCGGTCGTCCCGGTCGTCGCCTACGAACCGGCTTTCGAGCAGGTCACCTACGCCCAGCCGGAACCGCCGCGCAAGCCTGCCGGGCCGCCGAAGTCCGTCACCGGCGCCGCGTTGCTGAACCTCACCGGGCTCGGCCTCGGCTACGCGTACCTGCGCAACCACGTGCTCCTCGCCGTCGCACTCGTGGTCACGGCGGGGATCGTCACTGTCGCGTTCCTCACCGACGCCGCCGCCCAGCCGTGGGTGTGGCGTGGCGCCGTGCTGGGCTGGGTGGTGCTCGTCGCCGCGCACGCGGCGCTCCTCGCGAGCCGCCGCGAACCCGGTGCCCGTCAGCGCGGTCCGGTGGTCGCCGGAGTGGTCGCGGTCGCCGTGGTGGCCGCGGGCTATGTGGGGTACGGGATCGCGGGCGCCGCCGTGTACGACCGCGGTGTCACCGCGCAGGAGGCGGGCGACTGCGGCACGGCCGGGCGCGCGTTCGCCACCGTCACCGGCCCGTTCGAGCTGACGTTGAGTGCGGACGTGCTCGCCGCGCGGACCCGGTCCGTGGAGTGCGCGGCGTACGAGAAGGCCCGTGCCGCACAGGACCGCGACGACTACGAGTCCGCGATCGTGCTGTACGACGACTTCGGCAAGATCCACCCGGACAGCGTGCTGGCGCCCCACGTCCACACCAACCTCGCCGACACCCACTTCGCGAAGGCCACGAGCTGGCAGGAGCCGGTGACCGACGTCGACGCCCGGCTGTCGGTCGACACGCTTCTGATGCTGCGCAGGGACTTCGCCGACACCGGGGTCGCGGACAAGGCCCCCGCGGCGATCGCCGACATGTTCGCGGCGGCGACGAAACCGTACGGCACGGGGAAGTTCTGCGACTCGCTCACGGTCCTCGCCTACTTCGCGGACCTCGACCCGTCGAGCGCGGGGGAGAAGGTCGTGGCCGACGCGAACACGTTCCGCGCGCGGTCGCTGTTCGAGTGCGGGCTGAGCCAGTACCGCGCGGGGCGCCTGTCGGAGGCGGTCACGTCGTTCACGACGTTCCTCGCGAAGTACCCGGACGACGGCCGCGCACCGCAGGTGAACGCGGCCCGGGTCTCGGCGGCGGTCGCCGTGGCCAACAAGGTGACGCTGCCGATGCCCCCTCCGCTCGGCGGCAACGACCCCGGCTCGATCCCGATGACGTTCTACAACGACAGCCAGGAACCGCTGAAGCTGTTGGTGGCGGGCCCGACCGCGCACGAGGTCACCGTGGCGGCGTGCGAGCTGTGCCCGGAGAGCTACGCGAAGGACGACCCGGCCGCCTGCGCCGATGTCAACGGCCGCCCGTCGGTGACGCTGCACCTGACGCCGGCCACGTACTACTTCACGACCGAGACACAGGACTGGGTCGAGCAGGTGTCGGGCTCGTTCACACCCAAGGCCGGGTGGGAGCAGTGGCAGTGCGTGTACACGTCACCCGCCTGACCTGTCCCTTTCGGCGAGTCGGTGGCGTTCGCGAGGTGCGGCTACGCCTAGGATTCCGCCGGTGACCATCTACGACGACCTCGGACTAGACGCCTCGACACTGCCGGAGCGACAGCAGCGGATCCTGGCCGCGATCCGCGACTGGGTCGTGGAGCACGGCTACTCGCCCAGCACGAGGCAGCTCGGCGACGCGGTGGGCCTGAAGTCGACGTCGTCGGTGTCGAAACACCTGGCCGCCCTGGAGGACAAGGGATACCTGCGCCGCAGCACGTCGGTGTCCCGCCCGATCGACGTGCGCGCGTTCCTGACGGGTACGTCGGTCGAGTCCCCGGACGCGGTCCCGGTGCCGGTCGTGGGCGACATCGCGGCGGGCATCCCGATCGCCGCGGAACAACATGTGGACGACGTGCTGACCCTGCCCCGCGGCCTGACCGGCCGGGGCACGGTGTTCGGCCTACGGGTCCGCGGCGACTCCATGGTGGACGCCGCCATCTGCGACGGCGACATAGTCGTCGTCCGCCAGGAACGCGAAGCCCACTCGGGCCAGATAGTGGCGGCGATGATCGACGAAGAGGCAACGGTGAAGGTCTACCGCCGCCGCAACGGGCACGTGTACCTGGAACCCCGCAACCCGGCGTACGACGTCATCGACGGCGACCGCGCGGTGGTGCTGGGCGTGGTGGTCTCGGTACTGCGCAGCATGTGACGGCTTCGAGGGCTGCGGTCCGCACACGACCGCAGCCCTCGAAGCTCCCCCAGAAGGCGACCTCCCCAATCGCCGCTTTTCAGCGCCCCCCCCCCCCGATTCCGCCGCTCCCACAACGGTCCCCCGGGCATCAAGCGATGTTGAGATAACGCCGCGGCAGAAAGTGCAGCTGCTCCCCATACGGATAAACGATGCGCCGGTGCACGGTGCCGGTACCGACCGACTGCTCGAACCCCCAGTACGCCGTCTCGCCGGCGTCCGTCCATTCGTGGAACACGGCCACGTGGCGGACCAGCCTGCTGCCCTCCGCGCGCAAAAGCACGTCCCCGGCACGCAGATCGCCCCGGTCGATCGTCGTGCTCATGGTGGTCAGCCCCAGGATGTCGAGGCCGCCGCGGCGGGCGGGCAGGCCCCACGCCATCGAGACATAGCC
The DNA here is from genome assembly GCF_014203735.1 of Actinophytocola algeriensis. Classification (GTDB taxonomy): domain Bacteria; phylum Actinomycetota; class Actinomycetes; order Mycobacteriales; family Pseudonocardiaceae; genus Actinophytocola; species Actinophytocola algeriensis. The sequence continues at coordinate 80,354 of NZ_JACHJQ010000004.1, forward strand.
CGAGCAGTCGGTGCGGTAGATCCCGTACTCGTTGTGGTGGAACTTCGTGGTGCGGTAAGGAACGGACGGCCGCAGCCAGCTCTCCGCGCGCTCGATGATCTCGCTGCGCCGGATCGGCGGACCGAGCCGGGCCGGCGGCCTGGTGTCGCTGGGAGTGGCCATCCTCTTCGCCTCCTTCTCTCGTCGGACAGGAGAAGGTTCGCGGACCGGCCTGCAACCGGGCTGCAGAAAACGAGCCGCCGCCTATAAGCCGCCTATAAACGGACCTGGAGGTACCACGAGGCCGGCGTGCCGGCCGCCAGTTCCGCCGCCTCCCGGCCACCGACCTCGGCACACAACTCCTGCGCGCGCCGCCACAACGCGTCCGACGACGTCGCCGCCGCCAGGTCGCGCAGTGTCCGGATCTGCCACAGCGGTGCCGCCAGCTCCTCCCACAGCGCCAGCGCCTCCCGCAACACGGCCTCGGCACCCGCGCGGTCGCCGAGAGCCAGCCGCAGCTCGCCCACGGTACGGGTCACCAGCGCGACGCCGAACCGGTCGTGGTGCCGGGTGCACGTCTCCAGGCACCCGGCCAGCAGCTCGGCGACCCCCGTCGTGCGTCCCAGCCGGATCAACGCCTTCGCGTGCGACTGCCGCGCGTAGGTCGCGCCCAGCTCGTCGCCTGCCGCGTCGAGGATGGTGACGGCCTGGTCGGCGAGCTCCGCCGCCTCGGCGTGCTCGTCGCGCGCGCGGTGGCACAGCGACAGCCCGCGCAGCGCGAGTGCCTGGCCGCGGAAGTCGTCGGTCTTGCGGTACAGGTCCAGGCACCGCCGCGTCCACGTCTCGGCCTCGTCGATGCCGCCGTGGTCGCGGCTGATCACGCCGAGCCCGTAGCACGCGGCGGCGACCACGCTGTCGTCGCCGATCCGCTCGCCGAGCGCCGCGGCGGCCACCAGGTCCGCGCGGGCGGCCGCGAACTCGGCCAGGTCGCGGCGCACCGTGCCGAGCCCGACCAGCGCCACGGCACGGATGGGGTCGTCGCCGACGGCGGCGGCGTGGGTCTCGGCGTTCGTGAAGTGTCGCAGCGCGGTGTCGAAGTCGTCCTTCTCGTAGTTCAGCTGGCCGAGTCCCGCGAGCACCATGGCCTCCGCGCGCCGGTCGCCCGCCGCCGCGGTGCGGGCCACCTCGAGGGTCCGCTGCCAGCCGTCGAACTCGTTGCGGGCCGCGAACGGGGACGCCAGCAGCGCGGTGATCAGCGTGGCCATGCCGTCGATGCCCAGCTCACCGGCGCGTTCGACGGCCCGCACCACCGCGGCGGTCTCGGACTTGAACCAGCCCGTCGGGTCGTCCTCGACCTCCTCGACGAGCCGTTCGTCCACAGCGACCGGATCGACGGCGGGCCGCAGGCCCAGCGTGACGCGCGGCAACCGGCGCGATCCGGCGTCGACCAGCGCCATCCACACCGCGAGCACCCGGGACACGGCGGCGGCGACGTCGTCGGCCTGCTCGGCGGCGGCCGCGTGCTCGGCGCCGAACAGCTGCACGAGGTCGTGGAAGCGGTAGCGGACCCGGCCGATGCCGTCGACGCCCGCGACCTCCAGCAGCCGCAGGTCGACGAGCTGCTCGACGACGTCCTCGGCCTGCTCCAGCGGCACGTCCAGCAGCGGCGCAGCCACCCACCAGCCGAAGTCGGGCAGGTCCAGCACGCACAGCAGGTGGAACGCGTGCCGCTGCGGCTCGGTCAGCTCCGTGTAGTTCATCCGCAGGCTGGACCGGATCGCGAGGTCGCCGACCGCCAGCTCGTCAAGCCTGCGGCGCTCGTCGGACAGGCGCGTGGCGAGCGACTTGAGCGGCCAGTGCGGCCGGGCCTGCAACTTCGCCGCCGCGGCCCGGATCGCCAGCGGCACCCCGCCGCACAGGTCCGCGATCCGCCGGGCCGCCGTGTGCTGGCTCGCGATCCGCTCCGCGCCGACGATCTTGCCGAGCATGTCGACCGCGGTGTCGGTGGAGAAGAACCCCAGCTCGACGTGTTCCGCGCCCTCCAGGCCGGTCAGCCGCGAGCGGCTCGTGATCAGCACCAGGCAGTGGGGGTCACCGGGCAGCAGCGGCCGCAGCTGGTGCTCGGCCCGCGCGTTGTCCAGCACGATGATCAGCCGCCGCCCGGCCACGGTGCGCCGGAACAGCTCGACCCGGTCGTCCACAGTGGACGGCAGGTCGGTGACGCCGAGCGCGCCGAGGAACCGGCCGAGCGCCTCGAACGCGCCGACGTCGCGGTCGAAGCCGCGCAGGTTCGCGAACAGCTGTCCGTCCGGGTACTGCTCCCGCAGCAGGTACGCGGCGTGCACCGCCAGCACCGACTTGCCTGCGCCGCCGAACCCGGACACCACCACGGTCGGCGTGCGGGTGCCGGTGCCGGCGGTGGCGAGCCGCAGGACGGCGCCCAGCGCGTCGTCGCGGCCGGTGAAGTCGCCGATGTCGGGCGGGAGCGTCCTCGGGACCGGGCGTTGCGCGACGGGCTCCGGCCGTGCGGGCACGAGCACGGGCGTGCGCGCGGCGATCGGCGCCAGCGTGCCGTTCAGGATCGCGACCTGCAGCTCCCGCAGCCGCTCACCGGGTTCGATGCCCAGCTCGTCGAGCAGCACCTGGCGGCCCTCGCGGTACACGGCGAGGGCGTCGGCCTGTCTGCCCGTCTCGTGCAGCACCCGCATCAGGAGGCCGCGGGCCTCTTCCCGCAGCGGGTGCGCGGCGACCAGCGACCGCAACGGCTGGGTCAGCTCGCCCGCCTGCCCGAGCGCGAGCCGTGCGCGGGCGGAACCTTCTTCCGCACCACGCCTTTCCTCGGCGAGCCCGTCGGCCCGCGCCCGCGCGAACGCGGCGTCCACCCCGCCGAACGCGGACCCGCGCCACAGGCCGAGCGCGAGGTCGTAGTGCCGGGCCGCGGTGTCGTGGTCGGCCACCCGTTCCGCGCGCCGCGCCTCGTCGAGGTGCCGGTCGAACGACTCGAGGTCGCTGTCGCCGGACGTGACGTCGAGGACGTAGCCGGGGGCGCGGGTGGCGAGCGCGCCGTCCATGCCCGCGGCGGTGAACCCGCGGCGCAGCGCTGAGACATAGGTGTGGACCAGCGCGGTCGCCGACTGCGGCGGGTTGTCCTCCCAGATGAGGTCGATCAGCCGCTCGGCCGACACGACCTGCCTGGCAGCCAACAACAACGCCGACAGCAGTGCCTTGGGTTTGGGCCCGCCGAGGTTGACGGCACCGCCGGGTGACCGCACCTCGACGGGCCCGAGCACAAGTATCCGCACCCAGCGCACCCCCCGGTGCATTCTTCAGCACCCGGGGATGCGAGGGAAGTGGGCAGTTCGGTTACGAGTGCCCACCATGACCCGAACCCCCCGGGTGGATGTGGAACCGCGCGACCTCCGGCGGGTGCACGACGAACGGCCGCATCATGCCCTCGTCCTCGTGGTCGAGGATGTGGCAGTGGTACATGAACTGGCCGGTCGCGCCCTCGAACAGGCCCACCACCGTGAGCCACTCACCTGGCTGTAGCTGGAAGACGTCCTTCCAGCCTTCCTCCCACTTGTCGAGCGGCCTGCCGTCCGGCGGCACCGGCAGCGGCGCGGTGGTGCCGCCCGCCGGAATGTCGAACCCGATCACGTTGTTGTTCGGGTCCCGCTCGAACCGGCGCCGCGTCAGCAGCTGGAACTGCGACATGTGGATGTGCATCGGGTGCGCGGGCCCGCCGAGGTGGATGAGGTTCCACACCGCCCACTTGCCGTGGTCGATGAAGAACGTGTTCGTCTCGTCGAACAGGCTGGCGACCTTGCGGAACGTCCGCACCGTCCCGTCCGCCGGGTCGGTGACCTGGATGATCCCCTCGACCGGGAACTCGGTGGGCACCTCCTCGTCCGGCACCTCCTGCAGCTCCCACAGTTGCGGGTGCGCCTCGCCGCCGGTGCCCGGCGGGACCGTGGCCACGAAGACGTGCTCGTGGTCCACCAGCTCCGGCGAGTCGTGGTGCAGCCGCACGTAGGACTCCGACAGCTTGTCCGGCAGCTCGAACGAGTCGTGCCGGTCCCGGTTCTCGACGCGGAACTCCATGATGTCCGGCTCGACCGTACTGCCGGTGTTCACCAGGCGCAGGCGCTGCCCCTTGAACCGGCTGAAGTCGATCAGCAGGTCGGCCCGCTCGGACGGCGCCAGCGTGAGCCCCGCCGCCGGGATCTCGGCCGGTGCGGGCAGCAGACCGCCGTCGGTGCCGATGATCCGCACGGCGTCGTTGTGCCCGACCCCCGCCTCGTCGACCAGGTCGAGGCGGAAGAACCGCGAGTTCGCCGCGTTCAGCACCCGGAAGCGGTACCAGCGGGCATCCACCTCCATGTGCGGCCAGATCACGCCGTTGACCAGTGTGAACGGTCCGGTGAACGGGATCATCGCGCCGTTCGCCGGGATGTAGGGCACCTTGAACAGCAGCCGGCCGGTGAGCGCGCCGGTGGCCGGGTCGGTGTCGAGGTTGCGGTCGGTGATGATCAGCGGGACCTCGTGGTCACCGCCGGGGAGGTCGAGCCGGTCCTCCTCGTCGTCGCGGACCAGGTACATCCCGGCGAGGCCGGCGTGCACGTTGAACCGGGTCACGGCCATCGCGTGGTCGTGGTACCAGAGGGTGGTCGACGGCTGCTTGTTCGGGTACTCGGTGAGCTGGGCGTGCCCTGGCAGCGTGGCGTTGTGCGCCCAGCCGTCGTTGCCGCCGCCGGTCAGCGCGCCGTGCAGGTGCACCACGGTCCACGCGGGCAGGTCGGCGACACCCTCGATCAGCTCGACGCCCGCGGGCAGGCTGCCGTCGGGGTTGCGGTAGCCGGGGCTGTTCGCGGGGTTCGGCTGCGCGAGCGGCGCCCGCACCGCCACGAGCGGGATGGTGCCCTCGATGTCGTTGCTCCACGCGACCCGCAGCCGCTTGCCGCTGCGGACCTCGATGGTGGGGCCGGGGAACTGGCCTTCGTAGGCCCACACCGAGGTCGTCGTCGGGAGCTGTGAGTGCAGCCGCACCCCTGCTCTGGTCATGTTGATCGTTATCTCGTCCTGGTGCCACCATGAATGTGGCCGGACGAGCGGCGCAATCCGCAGTGGATCCAGGAATTTCGTGAGCCCGAAATTCGGTGCCGTCGGCGCGGCGGTCTGTGTCGGTTGTGTGATGACGTCGGTCACCGGTATTCCTCCTGCGTAGTCGCAGGGGAGTACACCCGTTGTGTCACAACGGTTGCAGGAGCGCGTCACGGTCCCCCAGGAACGCGGTCCCCCCTCGGATAACTCCCCCAGTTTTCATGATCGCCGAGTTCCCCGCTCGTATTGAGCCTCGGTCGCCGCCAGCATAAAGGAATTCCGGCCGTCGTGCCACGGCTGTCCGAGAACATTGGATTTGCTCAGGATTTCCACAGCGTGGCCGCGAGCCACGCGACCGCCGCCCCCGCTGCGACGTGGATGCCGCTGGTGAGCACCGAGTCCGGCAGCGGCGCGGCGAGTGCGAGTACCGGCAACGCCACCAGGTAGCCGGCCGAGGGGACCCGGGGGTGGATCCGCGCCCGCAGCATGGCGACCCCGAACAGCACCGCGCCCACGGCGAACACCACCGCGCTGCCCACTAGCGCGAACCGCGTCGGCCCGTCGAGCAGCTCGTCGAGGACCGGCCGGTCCACGTAGAACAGGGCCAGGTTCAGCGTGAACGCGGCGCCGCCGAACAGGCCGAGGCCGACGACGTTCACCGTGTAGGCCACGGCTCCGAACGACCCCGCCGCGTCGCTCTGTCGCAGGTGCAGCACGGTGAGCAACGGGAGGGCCAGCGCGGGTGCCACCCCGAGCACGAAGCTCGTCACCGCGGTCTCGCCCGTGACCACCTCGACCGCGCCGGGCAGACCGATGCACAGTCCCGCGAGCACGCCACACCACGCGGCCAGTCTGTTCAACGTCATGCGAATCTCCTTGGCAGATAACAGGTTCGGCGAGAAAGCTACGAACGGCGACTGGGCCGGGGGAAGTGCCGTGCGGCCAGGACCGGCCGCCGGAGGTCATGTGCCTTCCGGCTCATGACACGGGTGCGTGGCACGCCGTAGCCTCGGCTGGTGACGAGCTTCCGGTGGGTGTCCGGCGCGGTCTACGGGATCGTCCTGGCGGCCGGTCTGTACTACGCGCTCGCCGGGCTGGGTGACGGGAACCCGCCGCGGCTGGCCGGTTTCGTGGCGGGCATGGCGGCGCTGTTCGCGCTCGACGTGGTCGAACGCCGTCTCGACCGTGCGCCCGTGGTGTTCCTCGTGGCGCGGCTGGCGCTGTTCTCCTCGGTCGCGGCGCTGGACGAGTCCGGGCTGTCCCGCGCGTTGTTCGTGCTGGTGCCGTTCACCGCGTACCTGACGTTCGGCAGGACCGCGGGTCTGGTCCTCGGCGGGCTGTGCCTCGCGCTGCTCGCTGGCGGCTTCGCCGTGTGGGTGCCCGGCTGGTACCGCGACGCGACCCACCTGTCGGACCTGCTGATGTTCGGCATGGGCCTCGTGCTCGCGCTCGCCATGGCCGAGGTCGCGACGAGGGAGCGGCGCGCGGCCGCGCGGATCGCGGAGCTGTCGGCGGTGACCGAGCGCAACCGGCTCGCCCGCGACATCCACGACAGCCTCGGCCACCACCTCACCGCGATCGCCATCCAGCTGGCGAAGGCGTCCGCGTTCCGCGACCGCGACCCGGCCGCCGCCGAGCAGGCGCTGACCGACGCCCGCGACTCCGCGCAGCGCGCGCTCCGCGACGTCCGCACCTCGGTCGGCGCACTGCGTTCCGCGCCGGTGACCCTGCGCGCGGCGCTCACCGAGCTGGCCGGGCAGGACGACCGCGTGACGGTCCACATCGACGGCGCCGAACGCGACCTCGACCAGGCGACCGTGACCACGCTCCACCGCGCCGCGCAGGAGGCGGTCACCAACGCACGCAGGCACGGCGCGGCCACCGCGGTGTCGGTGACGGTGACCTACGACCCGGCGGGCACCCGCCTGGTCGTCACCGACGACGGCCGCGGCTTCGACCCGTCCGCCGACCGCGCGGGCTTCGGCCTGCTCGGCTTGCGGGAACGCGCCGCGCTGGTCGGTGGTGAGTGCATTGTGGACAGTCGGCCGGGCGCGGGCACGTCGGTGACGGTGCTGGTCCCGTGAGCACCGTGCGGGTCCTCGTGGTCGACGACCAGCGGCTGGTCCGCGAGGGCATCGCGTCGCTGCTCGGCATCCAGCCGGGCATCGAGGTGGTCGGCACGGCGGCCGACGGCCGGGAGGCGGTCGAGCGGGTGCTGGCGCTGACACCGGACGTGGTGCTGATGGACGTGCGGATGCCGGAGATGGACGGCGTGGACGCGGCCGCCGTGCTCGCGAAGCGGGCGCCGTCGTGCCGGGTCGTGATGCTGACGACGTTCGACGATGAGGAGTACGTCGTGCAGGCGCTGCGCGCGGGCGCGGCCGGGTACCTGCTGAAGGACCTGCCCGCCGCGGAGCTGGCGGAGGCCGTGCGGCTGGCCCACGCCGGCGTCACCCAACTCGACGACGCGGCGGCGAAACACGTCGCGGCGGCGCTGACCCCGCGTTCCACCGGTCCGCTCACCGGGCGGGAGACCGAGGTGCTGCGGCTGATCGCGTCCGGGGCCACGAACCGGGAGATCGCCGCGCGCCTGTACCTGTCCGAGGGCACGGTGAAGAACCACATCTCGCGCATCCTCGGCCGCCTCGGACTGCGCGACCGCACACAGGCGGCGATCTACGCCCGCGACAACGGCGTGCTCTAGCCCTGTTTCGGGCGGGCTCTCAGGTGCGCGCGTTCGCCCTGTTTGCCGAACAGGCTCAGGAACTCGACGGGTTCACCGTCCGCCGCGCCGAACCAGTGCGGTACGCGGGTGTCGAACTCGGCTGCCTCGCCGGGTGCCATCACGAAGTCGTGTTCGCCGAGGATCACCCGCAGTCGTCCATTGAGGACGTACAGCCACTCGTAGCCCTCGTGTGTCTGCGGGTCCGGCTTCCTCCTGCCGCTCTCGGCGGGGATCACCAGCTTGTACGCCTGGATGCCGCCCGCGCGGCGGGTCAGCGGCAGCATCGTCATCCCGCCGCGCTGCACCGGCCGAAGGTGGACGCGCGGGTCGCCGGTGGGTGGCGCGTCGACCAGCTCGTCGAGCGTCACGTGGTACGCCTTCGCCAGCGGGAACAGCAGCTCGAGCGTCGGCCTGCGGGCACCCGACTCCAGCCGGGAGAGCGTGCTCACCGAGATGCCGGTCGCCGTGGACAGGTCGGCCAGCGTCGTCTCCCGCTGTTTGCGCAGCGCACGCAGCCGAGGGCCCACCGAGTCCAGTGCCTGGTCCAGATCGTCCATGACGACCAGTTTGCCACTTCGGCAACGTAGGTTGCCACCGCAGCGGCCCAGGCCGCATCGTGGTCGCGGAGGTGGTCAACGTGACCGAATACGACGTGGTGGTCATCGGCGGCGGCGCGGCCGGGCTGAACGGGGCACTGCTGCTGGCCCGTTCCCGGCGGTCGGTGGTGGTGGTCGACTCGGGCAGACCGCGCAACGCGCCCGCCGAGGGGGTGCACGGGCTGCTGGGCAGGGAGGGCACCCCGCCCGCGGAGCTGCTGGCCCGCGGCCGGGACGAGGTCGTCGGCTACGGCGGCGAGATCCTGCCCGGCGAGGTGGCGGACGTGACGCGGGACGGTGCGCGGTTCGTCGTGGCCCTGACCGACGGGAGAACGCTCTCCGCCCGCCGCCTGCTGGTCGCGACCGGGCTCGTCGACGAGCTGCCGGACATCGCGGGACTGCGGGAACGCTGGGGCAAGGACGTCGTGCACTGCCCGTACTGCCACGGCTGGGAGGTCCGGGACGAGGCGATCGGTGTGCTGGCGACCGGGCCGATGTCCGTGCACCAGGCGCAGCTGTTCCGGCAGCTGTCCGCCGACGTCACGTTCTTCTCGCACACCGCGCCGCCCTCGGCCGAGCAGGCGGAGGAGCTGGCCGCGCGGGGCGTCCGGGTGGTGGCGGGCGAGGTCGCGGGCGTGGTGGTCGAGGACGACCGGATCACCGGCGTGCGGCTTGCGGACGGCACGGTCGTCGCTCGCACCGTGGTCGCGGTCGCGACGCGCATGGTGGCCAGGGCCGGGTTCCTCACCGGGCTCGGGTTGCACCCGGTGCCGCACCCGATGGGCGTCGGCGAGCACCTGCCCGCCGACCCGGCCGGCCGCACCGACGTGCCGGGCGTGTGGGTCGCGGGCAACGTCACCGACCTGAGCGCGCAGGTCGGACCGTCGGCCGCCGCGGGGGCGGGTGCCGGCGCGCAGATCAACGCCGACCTGGTCGCCGAGGAGACCAAGGCGGCCGTCGCCGCCTACCGGGACCCGTTCTCGGCGCGGTCCGAGGCGCGGGTGTCGGAGCTGGTGCTGGGCGACCGGCGGCACGGGGTGTAGCTCCCGGCGTGCCGGGTAGCCGTCGGGCATGGCACAGACAGTCGCTGACTACGTACTCGAGCGCTTGCGGGACTGGGACGTGCGGCAGGTGTTCGCCTATCCGGGCGACGGGATCAACGGCCTGGTCGCCGCGTTCGGCAAGGCGGACAACCAGCCGCGGTTCGTGCAGGTGCGGCACGAGGAGATGGCCGCGTTCGCCGCGGTCGGCTACGCGAAGTTCTCCGGCCGGACCGGCGTGTGCATGGCCACCTCGGGACCCGGCGCGATCCACCTGCTGAACGGTCTCTACGACGCGAAGCTCGACCACGTGCCGGTGGTCGCGATCGTCGGCCAGACCGCACGCAGTGCCATGGGTGGCTCCTACCAGCAGGAGGTCGACCTGCAGTCGCTGTTCAAGGACGTCGCCTCGGACTACCTGGTCGAGGTGAACGTCCCTGAGCAGCTGCCGAACGCGATCGACCGCGCCATCCGGGTTGCGCAGGCCAACCGCGCGCCCACCGCCGTGATCATCCCGAACGACGTGCAGGAGAGCGATTACCAACCGCCCCAGCACGCGTTCAAGCACGTCCCGTCCAGCGCCCCCGGCACGGCGTGGGCGGCGCCGGTGGCACCGGAGCGCGAGCTCGCGCGCGCCGCCGAGGTGGTGAACGCGGGGGAGAAGGTCGCGATCCTCGTCGGCCAGGGCGCCCGCGGCGCGGCGGAGCAGGTGCGGGAGCTGGCGGACCTGACCGGCGCCGGGGTGGCGAAGGCGTTGCTGGGCAAGGACGTGCTCTCCGACGAGCTGCCGTACGTCACCGGCTCGATCGGGCTGCTCGGCACCCGGCCGAGCTTCGAGCTGATGCGGGACTGCGACACGCTGCTGATCATCGGGTCGAACTTCCCGTACAGCCAGTTCCTGCCGGAGTTCGGGCAGGCGCGGGCGGTGCAGATCGACATCGACGGCCGGTTCATCGGCATGCGGTACCCGACCGAGGTCAACCTGGTCGGCGACGCGGCCGCGACGCTGACCGCGATGCTGCCCATGCTGTCCCGCAAGGAAGACCGCTCCTGGCGGGAGAAGGTCGAGAAGGACGTCGCCGGCTGGTGGTCCACGATGGCCGAACAGTCCGATGTGGACGCACGGCCGGTGAACCCGATGCGGATCGTGTCGGAGCTGTCGCGCCGCATCCCGGACAACGCGATCGTCACCGCGGACTCGGGTTCGTCGACCAACTGGTACGCGCGGAACCTCAAGCTGCGCGAGGGCATGCTGGCGTCGCTGTCGGGCACGCTCGCCACGATGGGCCCCGGGGTGCCGTACGCGATCGGCGCGAAGTTCGCCCACCCGGACCGCCCGGTGATCGCGCTGGTCGGCGACGGCGCGATGCAGATGAACGGGATGGCCGAGCTGATCACGATCGCCCACTATCGGCACCTGTGGGACGACCAGCGGTGCGTGGTGTGCGTGTTCCACAACAACGACCTGAACCAGGTGACGTGGGAGCTGCGGGCCATGGGCGGGGCGCCGAAGTTCGAGGAGTCCCAGACGCTGCCGGACGTCGACTACGCCGCGTTCGCCCGCTCTCTCGGCCTGGGCGGCGTCACCGTCACCGAGCCCGGTGACGTCGGCACCGCGTGGGCGGACGCGCTCATCGCCGACCGGCCGGTCGTGCTGGACATCCACTGCGATCCCGAGGTGCCGCCGATCCCGCCGCACGCCACGTTCGACCAGATGAAGGCCGTCACCGAGGCCGTGCTCAAGGGCGACCCCGAGGCGTTCCACCTGATCGCGCAGGGGGTGAAGACCAAGCTGCAGGAGCTGCGGCGGTGAGGCCGCTTCGCTGAACGCGAAACGACCGTCGGAGCAGGGGGTGCGCCGCGTAGTTTGACGCGCATGCGCGTCCTGTTCGCGAGTCTGGCCTCCGTGGGGCACACCTACCCGCTCATCCCGCTCGCCGTCGCCGCGCGGGACGCCGGGCACGAGGTGCACTTCGCCGCCGGTGCGGAGGTCCACCCGCCGCTGGCCGCCAACGGCCTGAACCCCTTCCGCCCCGCGGACTCGTTCTACGAGATCTACGCCGAGGACCTCGCCCCCGAACTGGACCGCCTGCGTCCCGACCTCGTCATCCACGAATGGGGCCTCCCCGGCGCCGCCACGGCCGCCCGCGAAGCGGGCATCCCCGGCCTCTGGCACGGCTTCGGCCGCAGGTATCCCGACGGCATCGGCCTCGAACGACCAGCGGGTGGCGTGCACCTCGACATCTGCCCACCGTCCATACAGGACAAGGACTTCCTCGCGGCTGAACGGACGGTCCCGCTGCGCCCGGTGCCGTTCTCCGAGCCCGGCGAGACGTTCGACGGCCCGCTGATCTACCTGACCCTCGGTACCGCGTTCGGCACCGCCGAGCTGCTCACCACCGCCATCCACGGCCTCGCGAAACTGGGGAGACCGGTCGTCGTCGCCACCGGCCGGGTCGACCCGCGCGACCTGGGGCCGCTGCCCGCTGACGTCACCGTCCGGAAGTGGCTGCCGCAGGCCGGCCTCGTCCCGCACGCCGACCTCGTCGTCCACCACGGCGGCAGCGGCACCACCCTCGGCGCCCTCGCCGCGGGAGTGCCGCAGCTGGTCCTGCCCCAGGGCGCCGACCAGTTCGCCAACGCGGCCGCACTCACCGAAGCGGGGGCCGCCATCACCGTCGACGACGTGGCCGCCATCGCCGACAGCGCGGCGGCCATCGGCGCAGGCCACCGCGCCGCCGCCCGCGCGCTGGCCGACGAGATCGCCCGCCTGCCCGCACCGGCCGACGTCGCCCGGCAGCTCCCCGACCTGGCCGGACGGTGAGCTGATCACTCAGGTTGGCTGGTCACGGTCGCCCGGCCGGTGCGCCCGCAGGGACCCGGGGTGCGCCTTGGCCGAGGGGTCGTTGCGCGTCTTGACGAGACTCGCGACGGTGACGACCGCCAGCACGGCGATGATCACGCCGAGGCTGAGCGGCGTCGGGATCTCGGGAACGCGCTCGTCGATGTCCACGTGCGCCCAGTGCAGGATCAGCTTGACCCCGATGAACGCGAGGATCAGCGCGAGGCCGGTGGAGAGGTAGACGAGGCGGTCCAGCAATCCCTTGACGAGGAAGAACAGGGCCCGCAGCCCCAGCAGGGCGAACGCGTTGGCCGCGAACACGATGTACGCCTCGTCGGTGACCCCGAAGACCGCCGGAATCGAGTCGAGCGCGAACAGGAGGTCGATGCTGCCGATCGCGATGAGCACCACCAGCAGGGGAGTGACCATCCGGCGCCCGTCGACCTTCGTGACCAGCTTCCCGTCCACGTACTCGTCGGTCACGGGCAGCACCCGGCGCGCGGCCTTGACCATGACGTTGTCCTCGACGTCCGGATCCTCGTCCCGGTGCCGGAACAGCTGGACGGCGGTGAAGATCAGCAACAATCCGAAGAGCAGGAACATGAAGGAGAACAAGGAAAGGAGCGTGGCTCCGAGCGCGATGAAGATCGCCCGCATGACCAGGGCGAGCACGATCCCGAACGTGAGCACCTTGTGCTGGTGCTCCTCGGGCACCGCGAAGGTGGTCATGATGATGACGAACACGAACAGGTTGTCGACGGAGAGACTCTTCTCGACGATGTACCCGGCGAAGTACTCGGTCCCGAACTCACCCCCGTAGGCGAGCGCGAACCACACCCCGAACCCGACGGCGACGAGCACGTAGAACACCGACCAGGCCGTGGCTTCCCGAAACCCCACCCGGTGCGGCCGCACCCCGGCGGCCACCAGATCCACGGCGAGCAACAGGACGATGAGTCCGATGGTGACGGCCCAGGTCACCCCACTGATGTCGAGCACCCGCCGATCCTCACCCGCCAGGCCCACCCCCGCACGCCGAACCAGCGGCATCCCATGCCCCGAAAAGACGCTTTCAGGACGCTCAATGACCCGAAAGCGTCTTTCGGGACACCACCAGAGGCCGTCCTGAGGTCTAGGTCGTGAAACGCGACAGCAGGATCGTCAGCCGTTCGTCGTGGGCGTCGCGGGGGAGGCGGCCGCCGCGGGTGAGGGTGGCCAGGCCGTGCAGTGCGGCCCAGAACGTCTCCGTCAGCAGTCCAAGGTCGTCGTCGCCCACGTGGGGGCGGATCGCGTCGGACAGGGCGTCGAACCCGGCGTGCAGGGCGGCCGGGGTGGCGGGGCTCGCGAACGGCAGGTCGACGGCTTGGCTGAACATCGCGTCGTACAGGGCGGGGCGGCGTTCGGCGAACGACGTGTAGGCCGTCGCGACCGCCGCCAGGCCGGACGGCGCCGCGGCGCGCAGCTCCGTGGCCAGGTCGGCGAAGCCCTCCAGCGCGACCGCCGCCATGATCGCGTCCTTGCCCTTGAAATGGCTGTACAGCACGGGCTGGCTGTACTCGACCTCCTCCGCGAGCCTGCGCGTGGTCACCGCGTCCCAGCCTTCGGTTTCGACCAGCTCGCGGGCCGCGGTCACGATCAGCTTCTCGCGCTCCGCCCGCTCGCGCTCGCGGCGCGCCTGTATCGACATGCTCCTGAGGCTAGCACTGCTAGAACGGGTGTCGCCGCTATGTTAGCGTCGACAACGTTCCTAGCGTTGCTAGATCTGGAGACGTCATGACCTACCTCGCCTACGGGCTCGCCATCGCGCTCGACCTGCTCGTCCTGTTCGTCGGGCTGCGGTTCCTCTTCGTCCCGCGCGCCGCGGCCGCCGGCTACGGGGTGCCCGCGACCGAACGCGCCTTCCTCACCGTGAAGGGACTGCGCGACGGCAGCTACGGCCTGCTCGGGCTGGCGCTGCTCGCGTTCGTCGGCGCGCGGGCCGGCGCGTGGTTCATGCTCGTCGTGGCGTTGAACCCGTTGGGGGACACCGTTGTCGTGTTGCGCAACGGCGGCACGAAGGCCGTCGCCTACGGGATCCACTTCGCGACCGCGGTCCTCGTCCTGGTCAGCGCCGCGCTGCTGTTCGCGGTGAGCTGAGCGGATCAGCGCGCGACAGACGCGTGGTGGCGGCCGCCCCGGCCATCGATTCCGTCGATGGGTCGCAGCGCGGACGAGCGTTGGACCGGCGGCCCACCGGCGCGAACACTGATGGCATGCGCGGAAGTCAGGACGACCCGGGGCGGCTGCTGCTGGCCTTCGCCGCCCGGGTGTTCGTCCTGGCGGCGCTCGCCGGGCTCGCGGGGTGGGTGCCGCTGTTGCTGTTCCTCGTGGTGGTGGGCTGCTGGCTCGTGAGGTGCGCGAGCAACGCCCGCGCCGCGGGGTTCGACGGGACGGGGGAGCGGCCCGCGAGGTAGATCGTGCGGGTCAGGTCGCTCTTCGCCACGGTGGCGAACGGCAGCCCGGCCCGTTCCGCGACGCCCTGCGGCACCACGGTGACGCCGAGCCCAGCGGCCACGAGTTCGAGCAGCAGCGGGATGTGCGTGGCCTCGCAGACGGCGTTGAGGCGCAGCCCCGCGTCGGCGAACCGGCGGCGCACCATCGTCTGCATGCCACTGCCCTGCAGGTCGACGTACGGTTCACCGTCCAGTTCGGACAGCCGCACCCGCTGCCTGCCCGCGAGCCGGTGGCCGGGGTGCGTGACGAGCACGAGCTTCTGGCGCCAGGTGGCGAAGACCGCGAGTTCGGCAGGCAGGGGCCCGTCCGCGGCGAGGTACGCGAGGTCGAGCTCGCCGCCCGCGACGGCCTGCGCGAGCGCGGGCACGAGACCGTCGCGCACGTGGATCTGGATGCCGTCGTGGCGGCGCCGGAACTCACCCAGCTCGCGCGGCAGGTCCACCATGGTGAGCGCCTGGATGGTGCCGATCGACACCCGGCCCCTGGCCAGACCCATGGTCGCGGCCACCTCACCGCGCGCGGCGACGGCGTCGGCCACCAGCCGGTGCGCGACCGGCAGCAACGCGTGCCCGGCCTCGGTCAGCAGGACACCGCGGCTGGTGCGTTCGAACAGCGGGGCACCGAGGTCGTGCTCGAGCTTGCGCACGGACGCCGACAGTGCGGACTGCACGATGTGGATCTCCTGCGCCGCGGCAGTGAACCCGGAATGCCGCACCACGGCGAGGAAGTGCTCGATCTGCCGCAACTCCATCCGCCGATGCTAGGCCGGTCGGCGCCACGGTTCCGCCCGACAGCTCCCCGGCCACCTCGCCGAGACCGCCGTCGAGGGCTCCGGAGGCGTGCCGGCGACGCGCGAGGGCTCTACGGTTGAGACGACCCGTCCACTGTGGGGAGGCGTCCATGGAGCTCCGGCATCGTTCGCGTGCGCTCGTCGAAGGGCCCGCCAGGGCCGGGGCCCGGGCGCAGCTCAAAGGCATGGGCTACGACGACGACGCGCTGGGCAGGCCGTTCGTCGGGGTGGCGCACTGCTGGACCGAGACCATGCCGTGCAACTTCACGCACCGCACGCTCGCCGCCGCCGTGAAGAACGGCGTGCGGGAGAACGGCGGCACGCCGATGGAGCTGAACACCATCGCGATCTCCGACGGCATCACCATGGGCACACCCGGCATGCGGACCTCGCTGGTGTCGCGGGAGGTCATCGCCGACTCGATCGAGCTGGTCGCGCGCGGGCACTGCTTCGACTCGCTCGTCGGCATCGCAGGCTGTGACAAGACGCTGCCCGGCGTCGTGATGGCCATGGCGCGCCTCGACCTGCCCAGCGTCCTGCTCTACAGCGGCTCGATCCGGCCCGGTTGCTGGCAGGGGAAGGACGTCACCGTCCAGGAGGTCTTCGAGGCGGTCGGCGCGCACTCCGCCGGGCGGATCACCGACGACGAGCTCAACGAACTCGAAGCCGCCGCGTCGCCGGGGGTCGGGGCGTGTGGCGGGCAGTTCACCGCCAACACGATGGCCATGGTGTTCGAGGTGATGGGCCTGTCCCCGCTGGGCTCGGCGATGGTGCCCGCCGAGGACGACGGCAAGCCGGGGGTGGCAGAACAGGTCGGACGGCTCGCCATGGACGTGCTCGCCGCGGGCATCCGGCCGAGGGACGTGATCACCCGCGAGTCCATCCGCAACGCCATGACCGCCGTCGCGGCGTCCGGTGGGTCCACGAACGCGGTGCTGCACCTGCTCGCGGTCGCGGCCGAGATGGGCGTGGCGATCGACCTCGACGACATGGACGAGATCAGCGCCAAGACCCCGCTGATCTGCGACCTCAAACCCGGCGGCCGGTTCGTCGCCACCGACCTGTACGCGGCGGGAGGCGTGCCGCTGCTCGTCCGCAGGCTGCTCGAAGGCGGGCTGCTCGACCCGGACGCGCTGACCGTCACCGGGCAGACGCTCGGCGAGGCCGCCCGCGACGCCGCCGAGACCGACGGCCAGGAGGTCGTCCTGCCCCTGGACCGGCCGCTCAAGCCCACCGGCGGGCTCGCGATCCTGCGCGGCAACCTCGCCCCCGACGGCTCGGTTGTGAAGCTCTCCGGCCACGAACGGAACTACCACCGCGGCCCGGCGCGGGTGTTCGACGGCGAGGAGGCCGCGATGGCCGCGGTGCTCGCCGGGCAGATCAGGGCCGGTGACGTGGTCGTCATCCGCGCGGAAGGGCCCGCGGGCGGGCCCGGCATGCGGGAGATGCTCGCGGTCACCGGCGCGCTCATGGGCGCGGGCCTCGGCTCGGACGTCGCCCTGCTCACCGACGGCCGGTTCAGTGGCGCGACCAGGGGCTTCATGGTCGGGCACGTGGCACCGGAGGCCGTGCGCGGCGGGCCGATCGCGGCCGTGCGCGACGGTGACACCATCACGATCGACGTCGCCGCCCGCCGCATGGACGTCGAGCTGCCCGACGAGGAGATCACCGTGCGCGCCGCCGCGTGGCGGCCGCCGGAGAACCCGCACCGGACCGGCGTGCTCGCCAAGTACGAGGCCCAGGTCGGCAGCGCCAGCACCGGCGCGACCACCAACCCCGCGCTGCCGCCCGTGTGACGTTTCCGGTGGACCGTGCGCCAACACTGGCGGGGTCCATCTACGTCGAGTCGAGGTTTGCTGAGTGACTGGTCAGGCGGCGGCTGACCTGTCCGCGATGGTGCGGGCGGCACGGGGCGGGAACGAGGCGGCGTTCCGGTTGCTGTACCGGGAGGTACAGCCCGGTCTGCTGCGGTACCTGCGCGGCCTGGTGCCCGTGCAGGACGCGGAGGACATCGCGGCGGAGGCCTGGCTGCAGATCGCCCGCGACATCCGCACCTTCCGCGACGACGGTGCCGGCGGGTTCCGCGGCTGGGCGGCGACCATCGCCCGACACCGCGCCCTCGACCACATCCGGCGCGCGCAGCGGCGGCCGGTGGCGGGGCTGTCCTCGGACGTGCTGGTTGACCTGCCGGACCGCACCGACACCGCGGAACAGGCCATCACGCACACCATGACCAACGCCACCATCGCGCTGATCGCCACCCTGCCCCGCGACCAGGCGGAGGCCGTGCTGCTGCGGGTCGTGATGGGCCTCGACGCGCAGGCGGTCGCGGCGGTGATGGGCAAGCGGCCCGGCGCGGTCCGGACCGCCGTGTGGCGCGGGTTGCGCAAGCTCGGTGAGCGGCTCGACCAGACCGGCGACCGGCAGGTCGCGGCCACCGGTGTGACATCTGCGGGCGAGCGGGCGCCTAGGAAGACGTCATGAGCATTCAGCGATCGCCACGCATGGACCGCGACGCCGCCGAGCACCTGGTTGCCGGCGAGGGCGTCGGGCCGGTCGCGGCGTTGCTGCGTGCGGCCGCCGCGCCCGTGTACCGGTACGAGCTGGCCGGTGAGGAAGCCGCGGTCGCCGCGTTCCGCATGGCCGCCACCGGCACCGCCGTGCCCGGCAGGAAGCCGGTGTTCCGCAAGGCCGTCGTGAAGGCGCTCACCGTCAAGGCCGCGGTCGTCCTGGTCATCGCGGGCTCGACCGGGATCGTGCTCGCCGCCAACGATGGCGCGCTGCCCATGCCGTGGTCGAACAACCCCGGCGGCCCGCCCGTCCCGACCGGGACCACCGGGACCACCGCGACCTCCGCCACGCCACCGGCGCGGAGTTCGTCCGGTGCCCACCCCTCCGAGGGCAGGCAGCCACCCGCGGATCCGGACCCGGCGATCGTCGGCCTCTGCGAGGCGTACGTGCACGACGTCACGGACCTCGACAACCCCGCGTTCGGCGCACTGGTCGAGGCCGCGGGCGGCAAAGACGAGGTCCCCGGTTACTGCGAGCTGGTCGAGACCGCCACGCCGAGCCCGTCAGCCGAACCGGGCGAGCCCACGGGACCGGGCAGCAAGCCCGCGACCCCGCCTGGCAAGCCGTCGACCGGCAACGGGAGCCCCAGCCTCCCCGAGCTGCCGGGCACCATCGAGCTGCCTGCCGAGGCGGGCAGACCGGCGAAGCCGAGCACGACGAGGAAGAACCCGACGAGCGCACCCACTGTCGAGGACGCCGTCACCACGACTCCGGGCAGCCCAGCCCTCGGCGCCGCAACCGCCGTGCCCCCCAGCGGCGCCGAACCGCCGTCAACGGGCGGCTGACCGGACGGAGTGGGTTCGGGCCACACGACCCCAGATCCCGGCCCGAACCCACTCCCACCTTGAGACCAACGACCACTCCGGTGGTCGTTCCAGGCCGAGACCGAGACGGCTCACTCGGGCTCGGCCGCCCCCGCCGGTGGCCCGGGTCTGTCCGGGCCACCGGCGCCCCTACCAGCACATTCAACGTTTTCGTCCGCGCCGTGCGACGCCGCAAGGGCACAGTCGTCAGTGTGACCGGTGGGCCTGTCCGGGGGGCGGGCCCACCGGTTAGCGTGTGCGCGTGATCCTCCACATCACCGACCGCGCCACGTACCGGCCGGGCGAGCCGGTCACCGCACCGTCGCTCGAGACCGAGGGCTTCGTGCACTGCTCCGATCCCGGCACCGTGCACCTGCCCGCGGACCGCCTGTACGCGGGCCGCACCGACCTGTTGCTGCTCGAGGTCGACCCGGCGAAGCTCGACGTGCCGCTGCGCTGGGAACCGGGTTCGCCGCCGATCCCGGGCGGCCCGTGGTTCCCGCACGTGTACGGCCCGATCCCGGCCGCGGCCGTGGTCGCCGCGCACGACTTCCCGCCCGGCCCGGACGGTTTCACGCTCCCGCCCTCGCTGCAGCAGGGCTGAGCTCGACCAGCACCCCGATGGTGCGGGACAGGTCCACGACCGCTACCGAGCGGTACCGTCCTCGCATGGGGTGGCGTCGCGCGGTCGTCGTGCTGGCTCTGTCGGTGTTCGTGGCGGGCTGCACGGCATCGCCACCGCCGTCACCACCCGGCGAGACCACCGGGACCCCCGGCCTGCCGACCGGCGACTGGCCCGCCGGCGAATGGCCGGACGGCGTCGACAGGAAAGCCGTCGACGAGGCCGTGGACACCGCGTTCGCCGACGGCGGCCCGCTGCGCGTGCGGGCGATCGTCGTGATCCGCCAAGGGAAACTCGTCTACCAGCGGTACAGCCCGAACCCGGCGGACGATGCCGACGCGCTGATGCCGTCGTACTCGGTCGCCAAGAGCATCACCTCCGCGGCGACCGGACTGCTGGTGCGGGACGGGAAGTTCGCCGTGCACACCCCCGTCCGCGCGCCGGAGTGGCCGCCCGGCGACCCGAGGGCCGGGATCACCGCCGACCACCTGCTGCGGATGTCGAGCGGGCTGGAGTGGCACGAGGACACCGACATCGCCGCCGCCACGCGCAGCAGGGACACGGCCGCCTTCTCCGCCGCGCGGCCCCTCAAGACGCCACCGGGCACCACCTTCCTCTACAGCACCGGCAGCACGTTCGTCCTCGCGCGGGCCCTGCAGGACGTGGTCGGCGGCGGGGGCGCCGGGCTGCGGGACTACCTGGAACGCGAGCTGTTCGACCCGCTCGGCATGACCGTCACGCTGTCGTTCGACGACGCGGGGAACTGGCTCGGCGGGTACGGCGCGGCCGCGACCCCCTTGGACTACGCCAAGTTCGGCGAGCTGTACCGCCTCGGTGGCGAATGGCGGGGACAGCGGATCCTGCCCGAGGACTGGATCGACTACAGCCGCGAGCCCAGCACCACCGCGGACCACTACGGCGCGGGCTGGTGGCTCGACCCCGGCGCTCCGAAGGCGTTCGCCGCGATCGGGTTCGACGGGCAGCAGGTGGTCGTCGACCTCGAACACGAGCTGGTCGTCGTCATCACCGCGACCGACTCCGGCAAGTCCGAGACGCTGCGCGAGAAAGTCATGGCCGAGTTCGCCAGCTGATGTAGAGAACCCCGCGCCCGCTCCGACCTGTTCCCGTAACCACCGGGAAGAAGGAGCGAGGACATGCGCAAGGTCGTCTACTGGGTCCACACCTCGGTCGACGGGTTCATCGCGGGCCCGAACGGCGAGTTCGACTGGCCGGCCATGGGCCCGGAGCTGAGCGCGTACTCGGACACGTTGCACGAGCGGGCCGACACGTTCCTGTACGGCCGCGTCGTGTGGGAGCTGATGGCGAGCTACTGGCCCACCGCCGACCAGATCTCCGACCACCCGCACAACCTGAGCTTCGCCAAGGTGTGGCGGCGGATGCCGAAGGTCGTCTTCTCCACGACGCTGACCGAACTGAGCTGGAACGCCCGTGTCGCGACGGACGTCGAGCAGGAGGTCCGTGCGCTCAAGGCCCAGCCGGGCAAGGACATGGTGCTGACCGGCGGCGCGCGGCTGGCCGGCGCGCTCGCCGAGCACGACCTGATCGACGAGTACCAGATCGTCGTGCACCCGGTCGTCCTCGGTGGCGGCAAGCAGGTGTTCCCGTTCGCCGAGCGGTTCGACCTGTGGCTCGCGGACACGAGGACGTTCGACGGCCGCTCGGTGCTGCTCAGCTACCACCGGTGAGCTGCGTGCCGAGCGGGGTGCGCGTGTGCCGCAGCCAGCGGCCAACGCGGTGGGTGGCGACGAGACCGGCGTCGCGCAGGACCGTCAGGTGCTCGCTGACCGTGCTGTTCGGCAGCCCGCAGCGGCGCGCGAGGCCGGTCGTCGACGTGGGTTCGGTGAGCGCAGCGAGCAGCACCGCCCGCGTGTGGCCGAGCAGCCTGGCCAGCGCGGCGGGCGGGTCGGACCGCGGCGCCCACAGCGCGGCGATCCCGCGTGCCGGGTAGTCGATCGTCGGCAGCCACGGCTCGTCCATCATCACACCGACGTGCGGCCATTCGAACGTGCTCGGCATCAGCACCAGACCCGCCTCGCCGACCTCGCGGTGCCCGTCGGCGCCGACCTCCACCGTCAGCACCGGGTCGTCCCACGCGACGCTCGGGTGCAGGTCGGTGAGCACCGCCGCGAGCCCGCTGTCGGCCAGCACACCGGTCCGGTAGGCGATGTCGCCCGCCAGCACGTCCCGCAGCCGCGGCCACCACGGCGCGATCAGCCGCTCCCAGCACGCCTCGAGGGTGTCGGCCAGGAGCGCGCGTGCCCGTAGCGGGTGGTCCACCAGCGCCTGCGCGGGCGGCGGCAGGCGGCGGCCGTGCTGGGTGTGCAGGCACTGCGACAGCTCCGCGCGCACCCGGGCGACCGGCGTGCGCCGTACCAGCGCCAGCTCGTCGGCGATCGCCGGGCCGGGGCCATCGGGTGGCGGCATCAGGAAGTCCGGGTTGTAGGTGAACCGCATGACCTGCAGCAACGGCGTCAGGTCCAGCTCGTCGAGCGCCGGTGCCACCGCACGCAGCCACGGCTGGTGGTAGCCCTGCCGGTCCGGGTGGGTCAGCAGCCGCACGGCGCTGGTCGTCTCCCGCAGCGGTGAGATCGCCCAGCGGCAGGTCGTGGTCGTGGTGAGGCGGAACGTGACAGCCATCGCTCTCCGTTTCGGCGGTACCCGAAATCATGGTCGTGCCCCATCGTGGCGCGCAACCTGTGCGGCATGCCTTTCCGCGTGCTCTGGTGGTCGCGTGCCGTCTCCTTCGCCGGTGACGGGATCGGCCGCACCGCACTGGTCCTCTACGCCACGACCCACGGCGCCACCGCGGTCAGCCTCGTGCTGCTGGCGATCGCGCTGCCCCGCTTCCTCGGCCCGGTCGCCGGCGCGCTCGCCGACCGGCTCGACCAGCGGCGGCTCATGGCCGTGTGCGAGCTCGGGCAGGCGGCGGTGTTCGCGCTGCTCGCGGTGTTCCTGCCGCCGCTGCCGGTGCTGCTCGCGTTCGTGTTGCTGGGCGGCGGTTTCGCGACGGCGTTCGTGCCCGCCGGTCGCAGCGCGGTGCCCGCGTTGGTGCCGGAAGCTGGTCTCGGGCGGGCGAACGCGTTGCTGGGCATGGCGTTCAACATCCAGCTCGCGGTCGGCCCCACGGTCGGCGGGCTGGCCGTGGAGCTGGGTGGCGCGCGGGTCGCGTTCGCCGTCAACGCGCTGACGTTCGTGGTCTCGGCGCTGATCCTGACCCGCCTGCCCGCGCTCACGCCGACGGGTGTCCACACCGGACTGTGGGCGGAGACGGTGGCCGGCCTGCGCTTCGTGGCCACGACACCGGGCCCGCGAGCGCTGGTGGTGTCCCTGTTCCTGGTGGTGTCCTTCGCGGCGATCGACAACGTGGCGCTGGTGTTCCTCGTGACCGGGCTGGGTGGCTCACCCGCCGACTTCGGGCTGACACAGGCCGCGTACGGCGTCGGCATGCTGGCCGCGTCCGCGCTGCTGGGTTTCGTACTGGGTACCCGGTCGGCGGCGGCACTGCTGATCGGCGGCATCGGCCTGGTGTCGACGGGTGCGATCGCGACGGCCTTCCTGCCGACGCTGGTCGCGGTGGCCGTCGCGCAGGCGGTGGGTGGCATGGGCAACGGCACGGAGAACGTCGCGACGGACACGCTGGTGCAGCGCATCACGCCCCGCCACCTGCTGGGCCGCGCGTTCGGCGCCGTGGCGACCGCGGCACAACTCGGCTCGGCGGTGGCCTATGTGGCGGCGGGCCCGCTGATCGGGTTGGTGGGCCCGGCGGGCGCGTTCCTGGTCGGCGGCATCGGCACGGGCCTCGCGCTGCTGGTCGCGCTACCCGCACTGCGCACGCACACGCGTGACGACCGGTCGCGCGCGGCCGCTGCGGCGGAGCGGCACCCGGCACGTTAACCGATGCGCTGCATGGCTTTCTCGCGCCGGGCCGCGACCGAAGAACCGGACTCGCGGCGCGCCATGCGGCGCAGCACCACCGGTGCCAGCACCAGCCCGGCGACGGCCCACACCCCCAGCACGGCCACGGTCTCCACGGCACGCCACGACCCCGTCAGCTCGACCGCCGCCGCCTCGTCCGGCAGCAGCGCCGACCGCAGGCCGATGCCCAGCCAGTACACCGGGAACACCTGCGCGACCACCTGCAGCCAGCCGGCCATCGCGGTGATCGGGTAGAAGATGCCCGAGATCGCCGCCAGCCCCGACAGCGGCAGCATCACGAGTCCCTGGCTACGCGGGTTCGCGATCAGCGACCCCAGGACCGCGCCCATCGGCAGCATCGCCGTCGCACCCAGCAGCACCACCCACGTCAGCGTCAGCCACGCGCCGGCCGAACCCAGTGCCAGGTCGCCGACGAGGAAAGCACCCGGTACCAACAGGAGCAGGACACCGGCGACCACCCAGCCGGTGACCGTCACGACCTTGCCGACGAGGTAGCTGACCATGCCGTGCGGGATCGCCTTGGCGCGCAACAGGGTGCCGTCCTCGCGGTCGATGGCGAGGGAGCCGCTCATGCCCATCATGCCGTTGAACGCGATGGTCATGCCGACGACACCGGGCAGCGCGAGCGCGGCGAGGCTGATGCCGGTGTCCGAGAACTCGCTGTCCCGCATGAAGAACAGCGCCACGAGCAGCAGCACCGGCCAGAACAGCTGGCCGAACAGCTCCTGCGCGTTGGTGAACGTCTGACGCAGCTCGATGATCCCGCGGTGCCACCCGGCCCGCACGGCTGTCGTGGGGAACATCAGCTCGCCCTCCTGATCACGATGTCGCCGTCGTAGGTCCGCGCGCGGACCGACACGCGGGCCTCCTCGTCGGCGGGCCGCTCGGTGGTCTCCAGGGAGTTGCGCAGTCTGCCCGCGACCGTGCGGACGTCCAGCCACGCGGCCGTGCCCTCGCGGACGCCGACCTCCAGCTCGCCGGACGCCGTGGTCAGCACCACCGACCCGCGCGTCACCTCGTCGACCCGGATGGCGCCCTTGGCGTTGCGGGCCTCCACGTCGGCGCCCGCGCGGCCGATCCGCACGCCGCCGTTGACGCTCGTGACGCGCAGCGGGCCCGCCACCTCGTCGACGCGGATCTGGCCGTGCTCGGTGCGCACGTCGACCGTGCCGCCTGCCCGTTCCACCGCGATGTCGCCGTGGTGGGTGGTGAAGCGGCACGTGCCGATGGCGCCGGTGCACCGCAGGCTGCCGACCGCGACGTCGGCGTCCAGGTCCGAGCCTGCGGGCAGCTCGATGCGGATGTCGACGGAACCGTTGCGGGAGAACATGTTCATGTGCCGCCGGTGCCGGGTGAACTCGACCAGCAGCTTCGTGCCGATGTGCTCGACCCGCGTCTCCGTGGCGGCACGGACGTCCGCCTTGCGGGCCGGGTCACCCGGCCGCACCTCGACGACCGTGTCCACGCGGTCGCTCGCGACCACCTCGATGTTCCCGACCGCGAGGCTGAGATCGACGTCGACCCGCACGGGCCCCGGTGTTGCGAACGTGGGCATGTCCCCTCCAGTTGTCAGTGCACCCAGCCGGTGTGGTGGCGGTCGCCGTTCCCGGCCGGCCGCGGCGGTGTGCCGTCGGCCAGGGCGGCGCCGACCACGCGGACCAGCCACGCGTTGACCGACAGCCCGTCACGGGCGGCGGCCGCGTCGATGCGGTTCTTGAGGCTCTCCGGCGGGCGGAAGTTGATGCGTGCGGCAGGCCCGTCCTCCTGGACGGGTGGCGCCACCGGCTGCTCGGCCGGCGCCATCGTGACGACGAAACCCGGCGTCATCCCGCGCAGCCGCACCTCGACCGACCCGGGCGCCAGCGCGCCGGTGATCTCGTCGGCCGCCGTCGTCAGCGCCTCGAGCAGCGTGAGGCGGGTGGCCGCGTCGAGCGCGCCGACGAGCTGTTCGGCGACCGCGCGGGTGTCGTCGCCACGAGCTTGCGCCGCGGCGAGGAACTCCCTGCGCAGTCCGTCGGCGAACGGTGCCAGATCCATGGCGCCATGATGGCGCAACAATGGCGCCAGAGTCAACGCCGCACGTCAGAGCTGGCCGAACAGCCAGTCGTCCGTGCGGCCGGGATCGCGGACCGCGGCCGCGATCTCCGCCGCGGTCACCGAGTCGCTCTTGCGCGCCAGGTGCAGCACCGCCTCGGCCAGGACGTGCACCGCCGCCTCGAACCCGTCGGCCTGGCCGGCGTCCAGCCAGTGCAGGAACTCCCGCAGCTCGACCGTGGCACCCGAGCGCGCCGAGACCTCCCGCCACAGCGCGGCATAACCCCGCCGCACCGCCTGAGCCGCCGGTGAACCCGGCGGCTCACCGCACGCCTGCACCAACCGCAACGCGCACACCGCGAAGTCGTCGCCCGTCAGCCTGCCGTCGCGGTCACCGTCGCGCCTGCCGAAACCGGGCCGCCGCGCCCACGCGACGATGTCGTCCAGCCCGGCCCGCAACAACCCGAGGTGCGTGGTGTCGTGCCGGGCGAACCGCACGTCCACCCCGGTCTGCCGCATCTGCTGGTAGTACTGGGCCACCACGTCCGCGGGCACCACGTCATCGTCGTCGCCGCCGGTCAGCAGCACCGGCCGGTCCATGCGGCTCACCGGCACCCGGCACGCGTCGAGCACCGCCATGACACCGGTCCGCCGGTGCAGACCGGTGAACCCGGCGTCGTCGTTGGTGACGTGCCAGGCCGCTTCGGCGACCTCGTCGAACGTGCCCTCCGCGGCCAGCGCCACCAGTACGCGACCGGTCGGCGTCAGGAACTCCGCGCCCACCCCGGCGAGCAGGAACGGGATCAACGGCGACACTCCGCTGCCGCCGTCGGCGGTCAGCTCGGCGGCGAGCAGCGTCGGGTGCACCGGTGGCGCGATCGCCACCGTGCCGCGGAAATCCAGCTCCGGCGCGTACTGGCTCGCCACCAGGCCGGTGAACAACGCCGCGTGCGCGCCCCGCGAGAACCCGACGACGAGCCACGTCCGGCCAACGTGGGAATCCGCTCTCCTGGCCGCGCGCACGATGTCCACCACGTCGTCGGCGACGGCTTCGCCGTTGAGGTACGAGTGCGGGCCGTTGCCGTGGTGGTCGGCGACCGTGACCGCGTACCCCGCGGTGAGCCACCGCGCGACGTGTACGCGTTCCGGCACGGTCAGCCCCGGTGCGAGACCGGTGGCGTAGCTGATGACGGGCCAGCCGCCGGGCGGCGGCGACCCGAACGGCAGGAACACCGACCCGCCCGCCGCGCGACCCGAACCGTCGTATCCCGTGCCACGGAAGACGATCCGGGTCGCGTCGGCGGCGTGCGCGGGCCACAGCCCGTCGGGCAGGGGGGATTGCTCTATCACGTCGGGTCGCACAGTCGTGGAACGTAGCCCGTGCGCGACACGGTTACGGACGGGGTCACCCGGCAGGACCGGGCCATCACCCCGATGCCGCAGCGGTCAGCGGCGCATCGACCAGCGACGGCCGTTCCTGACCGGCATGCGGGTGCCGATGCCTGCCATGTGCAGGGCCAGGCAGAGCAGGCCCGCGGTGACGAACGCGCTGGCGGAGATGCCGGTGGCGGCGTCGGCCAGATCCATGATCAGTGCGATGGCGAACAGAACCGCTGCGAGGATCGCGAGCATGGCGGGATCCTTTCTGGGGACCTTCGTCCCGCCGGAATACCCCGTTCCCGCCGCGTCAACCCCTTGCGCCGCAACGGTCACCGGCACCGGTCATGTGGTACGACCAGTGCCGGCGACCGGCTCTCACGGCCTGCCGGGCAGGCGGTAGTTCGCGCCGAGCACCTGGCCGCGGTGCGGTTTGTACAGGTCAAACCCGCGCGGGTCGCACTGGAGGCCGCCGTTGATGCAGTGGCTCACCAGCGCCGCGAGCGTCGGCTCGTCCCACGCGTTGAAGAAGTCGTAGTGCCACGAGTAGCCACGACCGCTCGCCAGCCGGACCTGGCTCATGTTCCCGTCGACCGGGAACGCGATCTTGAACTCCAGCATCGGCACCGGCCTCGGGTGCGAGGACGGGCAGACGCCGTTCACCGGGTATGCCATGTGCGACTTGTGGTCCGCGGAGTCGAGCTGTGTGCCGTTCCAGCAACTCGGGGCCTGGAACCGCACGTTCAGCTGCGTGCCGGCCGGGCAGTTCGCGGGGAAGTCCCAGTTGAAGAAGCTGTTCCCGCACTCCCAGCCCTCGACCCGCCCCGGGTGGTTGCGGAACTCGTCGAGGGTCGAGTTCGGGCTGCCGACCACGTAGCGCAGGCCGGGCGGGAACGGCCGCACGTCCTGGTAGCGCTCGATCCCGGACTTGTAGTAGATGACCTGCTTGAAGTTCGGGATCACCGGAGTGTTCCCGTTGAACATCGTCGGGAACCAGTACGCCGACAAGTCGTCCGGCGCGAGGCACGACGTGGCGCCGACACCCGCGGCCTGCAGCGACTGCAGGGTCGTGTACGCGTTGGTCGTGGTGTTGCCGGTGAAGCTGTGCTCGTGCGACGCGCCCGGCAGGTTCGGCAGCACGATCGGGTCGTCGGGCAGCCGGTGCGTGACATCGCAGTTCACCTGGAACTCGTGGTGCGTCACGTCGTCCGCTGGTTCGGCAGCCGCGGGTGTGCTCAGCAGTGCCGCGACGGCCAGTCCGGTCGCCGCGAGCGCGAGATGTCGTCTCATCGGTTGTGTACTCCTCCTCGGCAGGGCGAGGGAGAGCGCTCTCCCATGAGCGTAGCTGGCGGTGTCAAGGTTGCCCTTGACATGCCCGCAACCTGCCCGCAACACTCAGAACCGAGTGGGAGAGCGCTCTCCGAACCCACTCCGAGAACCCTGCTGAGGAGTAGCGATGAAGCGCGCTCTCGCGCTCGTTCTGACCCTGCTCGCCGGGCTGCTGACGGTCGCGGCGCAACCCGCGGCCGCCGCCGCGAGCGTGGTCCGCGTGACCGGTTCGCACGGCAACTGGCAGCTCACCGTCGACGGCGCCCCGTTCCAGGTCAAGGGCCTGACCTGGGGGCCACCGATCTCCGAGGCCGCCGCGCGGATGCCGGACCTGCGGGCCATGGGCGTCAACACGGTGCGCACCTGGGGCACCGACGGCACGTCGGCCCCGCTGTTCGACGCGGCCGCCGCCAACGGCATCAAGGTGATCGCCGGTTTCTGGCTGCAGCCGGGCGGCGGACCCGGCAGCGGCGGTTGCGTGAACTACGTGACCGACTCGACCTACAAGTCGAACATGCTCGCCGAGTTCACCCGCTGGGTGAATGTCTACAAAGGACATTCCGGTGTGCTGATGTGGAACGTGGGCAACGAGTCCGTGCTGGGCATGCAGAACTGCTTCTCCGGCGCGGAGCTGGAGAACCAGCGCAACGCGTACACGCGGTTCGTCAACGACGTGGCACGCGCGATCCACGGCATCGACCCGAACCACCCGGTCACCTCGACCGACGCGTGGACCGGCGCGTGGCCGTACTACAAGGCGAACGCACCCGACCTCGACCTGTACGCGGTGAACGCGTACAACGCCGTGTGCCAGGTGCGCGACGACTGGCAGGCCGGCGGGTACACCAAGCCGTACATCCTCACCGAGGGCGGGCCCGCCGGTGAGTGGGAGGTGCCGGACGACGTCAACGGCGTGCCGACCGAACCGTCCGACGTGGCCAAACGCGACGGGTACCGCAACGCGTGGAACTGCCTGATGTCGCACACCGGGGTCGCGCTCGGCGGCACGCTGTTCCACTACGGCACCGAACAGGACTTCGGTGGCGTGTGGTTCAACCTGGTGCCGGGCAACGAGAAGCGGCTGTCGTACTACTCGGTCGCGGCCGCGTTCGGCGGCAACCCGGGCGGGAACACGCCGCCGGTGATCTCGCGGATGGACCTCTCGCGCGTCACGGACGTGCCGGCGGGCGGCACGTTCACGATCGACGTCGCCGCGTCGGATCCCAACGGTGACGCCATCTCCTACGACATCCGGCTGAACAGCAAGTACATCGACAACGCCGGTGCGCTGGTGCCCGCGTCGTTCACCGGCGGGGGACCGTTCACCGTGCGCGCGCCGGACCGGCTGGGCGTGTGGAAGGTGTACGTGTACGCCCGTGACGGGCGCGGCAACGTCGGCATCGAGACGCGGTCGTTCCGGGTCGTGGCGCCGACACCGGACGGGACGAACGTGGCCCGCGGCAAGGCGACGACCGCGTCGTCCTACCAGCAGGTGGGGGACGGGGCGCCGTTCCCGCCGTCGAACACGGTCGACGGCTCGCTCACCACGCGCTGGGCGTCCGACTGGAGCGACCCGCAGTGGCTGTCGGTCGACCTCGGCGCGGTGACCACGTTCCAGCACGTGCAGCTGGTGTGGGAGGCGGCGTACGGGCGTGCGTACGAGCTCCAGGTGTCGGACGACGGCAGCGGTTGGCGGACGGTGTACTCGACGACCACCGCTGACGGCGGCGTGGACGCCATCGACGTCACCGCGTCCGGCCGGTACGTGCGGCTGTACGGCACCGGGCGGGGCACCGGCTGGGGGTACTCGTTGTACGAGCTGGGCGTCTACCAGCGCTGACGTCGTGGTGGTGGCCGGTTGCGCGGGATTCGCTCCATGAGGTGCTTCGCGCCGGATCCCACTCCTTGGAGAGCGCTCTCCCGTACGATCGCCGCATGAGTGCACGCACGCCGGGGCGGACGCCGACGCTGGAGGACGTGGCCAGGGTCGCGGGAGTGTCGCGCGCGACGGTGTCGCGGGTGGTGAACGGCATCCGCAACGTCGACCGGGACATCCAGGAGGCCGTGCGGCGGGCGATCGAGAAGACCGGGTACACGCCGAACCGCGTGGCCCGCTCGCTCGTCACCCGCCGCACGGGCGCGGTCGCGCTGGTCGTGTCCGGTGCGGGCGGCGACGTGTTCGGTGACCCGTTCTTCGGCCGCGTGGTCAGCGGGGTCGTCGACTACCTGCGCAGGCACAGCACGCACCCGCTGCTGATGCTGGCCGACGACGACGCCGCCCGCGATGACGTCGTCTCCCACCTGCGGCAGGGCGGCGCCGACGGTGCGCTGCTGGTGACCACCCACCCGGACGACCGCCTGCCGCTGATGCTCGCGGTGGCCGGCCTGCCCGCGGTGGTGTTCGCGGGCACCACGCAGGCACTGTCGTATGTGGACATGAAGCACAAGAAGGGCGGCGAGCTGGCGGCGTGGCACCTGCTGGACCGCGACCGCGCCCGGCTGGCGTCCATCTCCGGCCCGCGGGACGTGCCCGCGAGCCAGGAACGCCTGGCGGGCTTCCGCCGGATCGCGGGCGACGACGTCCCGAACGTGGCGGGCAACTTCACCCTCGCCAGCGGCGAGGAGGCCATGGCGGAACTGCTGAGGACCCGCCCGGACCTCGACGGCGTCTTCGTGGCGAACGACCTGATGGCACAGGGTGCGCTGGGCGTCCTGCAGGCCAGTGGCCGGACGGTGCCGGGTGACGTCGCGGTGGTGGGCTTCGACGACAGCAGCGCGGCCCTGGCGTGCCGCCCGAAGCTGACGACCATCAGGCAACCGGTGGAGGAGATGGGCGCCGCGATGGCCGAGCTGCTGCTGGACCACGTCGCGCAACCCGGTCTGCCGCCGACGTCCCGGATCTTCGAACCGTCACTGGTGATCCGCGACTCGACCTAGTGGATCGCGTCCCACCGCGCGCGGACACGCGTCGCGTGCGGCGTCAGCCACGCGCGGATCCGGCGCCGCGGCCCGACCTGTCCCTCCGGCGAGGAGCCGTTGGCGACGACGCCCGTCCGGCGAGGACAAACCACGAACCCACCCCGGCCACGAAAAGGGACACAGCACTAGCTAGTCGCCGGAGATGCCCCAGAACGCGAGCCCGTGCGGCTGTCCACCCTGGTAGAGCACGGTGGCCCGGCCCTCCCAGCGGTTGATGTCCCACTCCGCGGCGGTGAACCGTTCGAAGTCGCCGTTCGTGGGTTGGTCGTGGCCGAACAACGCACGCACCTCGTCGTCGCGGAGGAGGCGGAGGACGGCGATGTCGTCCTCTCCGTCCGGGCCGCTGATCGACATCATGTCGAGGATCGAGTGCGTGCCCTCCTCCCAGAAGCGTTCGGTGTGCCGCGCCTCGTTCAGCTCGGCCATCGAGGACCAGGTGCCGAGGCCGTGGTAGTACTTTCCGTCTGCCAGAACGGTCTCCTGCAACTCCGCGAACGCCGACTCCGTGTCGGGCCGGTACCCGACGACGTAGTGCCACGCAGAAGCGCCCACGCGCCACCTCCTTCGGATCGGTGACATTGAACAGCAACGCCGCACACGGCGAGCACAGCGGTTTCCGCGGCCGGTCGGACGTGGAGTGGGCCGACCCCGACTTCACGGTCCGGGTCGCGGGCGTCGACGACCTGCTGCGCATCCAGCGGGAGAACGTCGAGCACGAGCGGACGCGCCGGTGGAGCAGTGAGAACGCCCTGCTGCGGCAGGTGTCGTCGGTGGCCGGGGTGTTCCTGTGCCCGATGCTGAGGAACGAGGCGGTCGGCCCAGAGCCGGAGTCGTACCGCTGCTGGGCCTGGTTCGTGCTCGGTACCGACGAAGGCACACAGGGCGTGACCTTGCTGGATGTGGGAAAGGACATCTTCGACGCGCTGCCCGAGCTGTACAGTCCGACCGAACTACGCAGGGTGATCAAGGTGACGATGGCCCGCGTGATGCTGGGGTCCAGGTTCGAGAACATGTGGTGAGGCAGTGCGAGTCGATCAGTCCAACGAGGACCAACTGGACTACTGGGACGGCGCCTCCGGCGAGTACTGGGCCCGTCGGGCGGACCGCTTCGAAGAAGGCGTGGCCGACTACGACTTCGTGGCCTCGGCTGGCATCGAACCGAACGACCGGGTGCTGGACGTGGGTTGCGGCAGCGGCGCGACGACCCGGACGGCGGCGGCACTGGGTGCCGAAGCGCTGGGCGTGGACCTGTCGACCCCGATGCTCACTCTCGCCCGAGCGCGCTCGAAGGACCTGACGAACGTCAGCTACGAACAGGCGGACGCCCAGACACACGAGTTCACCGAGTTCGACGTGGTGCTGAGCCGCAACGGCGTGATGTTCTTCGGCGACCAGGAAGCCGCGTTCCGCAACCTGGCACGAGCACTACGCCCCGGCGGCCGGCTGGTGCTGATGACGTGGCAGCCGGTGGCGGACAACGAGTGGATCCGCACCATCCGCGAGGCACTGCGCGCGCCGACCCCCGAACGCCCCGGCTTCGGCGACCCGGACTGGATCCGGGAACTGCTGACGTCGACCGGCTTCCAGGATGTCCGCATCGAGCCGAGAACGGCGGACATGTACCTGGGCACCGACGCCGACGACGCACTGGAGTTCATCACGGGCCAGTTCGCGTCCGCGTTCGCCCGGCTCCCCGATCGAGAACAAGCGACAGCCGAGCTACGGGCCGACTTCGCGGCACACGAGACCCCGAGAGGTGTCCGGTACGGCTCGGCAGCGTGGTTCACCCGGGCAACCCGACCTTGAGAAGAAACCCGCCAGGGCGGAGTCGCGCACCCACGCACCGGGCTGGACCGCCGCGGCCGTCGTCCCCCGACCAGCTCCGGGGTCTCGCCGGGACAGCGGGCCGCGCGATCATTTGTGGGCAGCAACCCGACTGCGGGAGTTATCCACAGGCAAGATCAACAATGCCGGGAATGTCGGTGCCCGGCGGTAGACTGGCCTCGGGGTGGCCCCCCGGGAACGGGTGGGGGATGCCTGCGTAACAGTCCTGGGGGCGCACGGTTCGATTTCGCCGCCTGACCGGGCGGGGCTCAGACTCCGACCGCGCCGTCGATGCGTTCTCGCAACAGGTCGGCGTGGCCGTTGTGGCGGGCGTACTCCTCGATCATGTGGATCAGCATCCACCGCAGCGACACCGTGCCGCGCCAGCTGTCCTCGCCCGTGACCGACAGGTCCGGTGCGGCGGCCGTCATCGCCTCCGCGAACGCCACCTCCTCCCGCCACGCCGCCCAGGCCTCCGCCGCCACCGCCGGGTCGGCGGTCGCGCCGTCGAAGTCGCCGTCCGGGGTCGTCGTCGACGAGTAGCGGGGTGGTGCGTCCTCGTTCGCCAGCACCTGGCGGAACCAGCGGCGTTCGATGTCGGCCAGGTGGCGGACCAGTCCCAGCAGCGACAGCGTCGACGGCGGCACCGACCGTTCCGCCAGCTCGGCGGCGAGGCCGGCGCACTTCGCCTCGAGCGTCGCGCGTTGTGCGGCCAGCACCCCGGCCAGCACGGTGCGCTCGTCGCCGGTCGTAGGATTCCGGAACCGACGGTCGTCCTCACCGCCGAACAGTTCGGCTCTTCTCGGCATGACCGGCACGCTAACGGTTGGAGCCGCCCCGTGTTCGTCGTCATGACCCTGCTGGTGCGGGACGAGGCCGACATCGTGGCCGCCGTCGTCGAGCACCACCTCGCCGCCGGTGTCGGCATGATCGTCGCGACCGACAACGGGTCCGTCGACGGCACCGCGGAAATCCTTGCCGCGTACCAGGAAGCGGGAGTGCTCGAGCTGCACCACGAACCCGCCCTCGACTACCGGCAGGCCGACTGGGTGACCCGCATGGCCCGCCGCGCGGCCGCCGTGCACGGTGCGGACTGGGTGGTCAACGCGGACGCCGACGAGTTCCTGTGGTCCCCGGAGCCACTGCCCGCCGTGTTCGCGTCGGTGCGCGGCGGTGGTGTGGTGGTGCCGAGGGACAACCTGGTCGCGGTGCCGGGGGTGACCGGTTCGTGGGTGGACCGGCTGGTGCTGCGGGACGAGCTGTCGCTGTCGCCGCGCGGGACCCGCATCGGCCCGAAGTTCTGCCACGTCGGCGACCCGGACGTGTCCGTGGCGTACGGCAACCACACGGCGGAGGGGCCGCGCATCGGCCCGCCTGCCGACGGGCACCCGCTGCGGATGCTGCACGTGCCGGACCGCGGCGCGGAGCAGTACCGCCGCAAGATCCGCAACGGAGGCTCGGCGTACGCGGCGAACACCGTGGTGAGCACCGACGTGGGCTGGCACTGGCGCGAGGACTACGACCGGCTGCGCGGCGGCACGTTCGACGACACGTACGCGAGCAGGCAGTCGGCCGTGGCCGAGCGGGCGGCGCGCGGTGAGCTGGTGCCGGACACCCGGCTGCGTGACCGGTTGCGTGCGCTCGTGCCCGCCGCCGTCCTTCCGGAGCAACTCGCGAAGGTGGTCGGCTGAGCCGGAAGGCGGTTGTCCGGGCCCGGTGGCGTACCTACGATTCGCCTGGTCTCACCGACAGGGGACGCCATGACCGACGCACTGATCGCAAGCATGCGAAGAGCCGTCGAAGCCGCGCCCGACGATGTGGTGCTGCGGCTCCACCTCGCGGAACTACTGGTGGGCGCGGGGAAGGGCGACGATGCCGTCACCCACCTCGGGGTCGTACTGGCCGCGGACCCGGGCAACGGCAAGGCGCACAGCCTGATGACCAGGGCCGTCGGCGGCGCCCCGGACCACCAGGACTTCGACTGGCAGGCAGCGGAAAACGACCTGCGCGCGTAAAACGTGCGGGCCCCAGTACGTTGCGCAGGCATCCCCCACCCGTTCCCGGGGGGCCACCCCGAGGCCAGTCTACCGCCGGGCACCGACATTCCCGGCGTTGTTGATCTTGCCTGTGGACAACTCAGCTGTTGTCGCGCCACCAGATGGCTGACGTGGGGGTGCGGCGGGTGGCGGCGGTGGACTGGGCCGCGGACATCGACTCCGCCAGGCGGGTCACCTGTGCTGTCAGTGTGGCCAGGTCGGCTGCCGGCCAGTCGGCCACCGCGGGCGTGAAGCGGGCCACCAGGTTGTCGCGGTAGGCGCGTAGTGCCTGTTCGCCGGCGGGGGAGAGGGTGATGGCGTAGCTGCGGCCGTCATCGGTGTCCGGGGCGATCGTGATCAGGGCCTTGTCCTGCAGTGCGCGGACGTGCCGGGTGATCGACGGGAACGCCACCTCCAGCACCGCCGCCGCATGGGATGGTTTCAGTGCGCCCTTTTCCGCGCCAGCCAGCGTCAGGATGCCCACGTCCACCTCGTCCAGTGGTTGGTCCGCCACCCCGCGGTGGACGTGCTTGGCGCACTCCCGCAGTGCGGCCATCAACTGCAGTACCACTGCACTGTTTACTTCCACCAAGTAAGTATATGTCGAAACGGTGCTGAACCGTTCGTCGGCTGGGAAACGAGAGGAGCACGATTGTGATCATTGCCCTGCCCACCGCCGACCGGGTCGGCGCGCACGAGTTCTACCCGAAGGCCTTCGGGTTCGAGGCGTTCGGGCCGGTCGCCGACGACGGGGTGCCCGAGCCGCTCCAGTTCCGGCTCGCGGACGACCTCGTTCTGATGCTCATCCCCACCGGCGGGTTCGGGTGGACCGTCAACCGGCCCGTCGCGGAGCGGGGGACCAGCGAGGTCGCTCTGTCGATCACCGTCGACGACGTCGACGTGGCCTTCGGGAGAGCGGTTTCCGCAGGGGCCGAGGTCGTCGCGGAGCCCGAGCAGAAGCCGTGGGCCTACACCGCGGCCGTCGCCGATCCGGACGGGCACGTCTGGTTGCTCACCAGCTAGTCGGCGATCCGGTCCAGCCACTCCGTCAGCAGCGCTCGCTCGTGCACCGTCAGTGCCCGCGTCTCGGGCAGCGCCGCGCGGAGGGCCACCGCCGCGCTCGCGACACCCGGGGCCGCTACCGGCGTGTCGGTGGTGATCGCCGCGAGTACCGCCTCGCGGGTCAGCGTGGACGCGGTCAGGTCGCGGCTGTCCGGTGGTTCGGCGATCAGCGTCAGCGTCGTGCCCACACCAGCCGCGTGCACCACGTGTGCTGCTCGTTCCTCGGTGACCCGCAGGCGGCCGGCCTCCGCCACCCGGCGGATCAGCTTCGCGAGCATCTCGGCCGCCGCCGTGGCCGCGGGAGTCGAGCGGCCGGGTCGCGGTTCGCCGTAGATCAGGGAGTACAGGGCCGGGTTGGCCAGGCCGAAGCCGATGTGCACGTCCCAGCCCGCGCGCAGGTCCGCCACCGGGTCGTCGCTGGGGGTCTGCCCGGCCTTCTGCTCCAGGTACGCCCGGAAACCGTGTGCCGCCACCGCGTCGAGCAGGCCCTGCTTGTCGCCGAAGATGCGGTAGATCGTCGGGGCCTGGACGCCCGCCGCCGCGCTCACCGCGCGCGTCGACACCGCCTCCCGGCCACCCTCGGTGAGCAGCGCCGTCGCGGCCTCGACGATGCGTTCCCGGGTGTCCATGTATTCGACGATAACAGGATTTTGTTAGCGGTCAGTCGCTCCACACCTCGCGGACCGCGGCCACCACGGACGCGGCCTGGCGCAGGCCGGCGCGGGCCGCGTCGGCCCGTTTGGCCGGGTCGAGCAGGTTGCGGCCGAACGCCCGCACCGCATCGGGATCCGGGCTCACCAGCGTCACCGCGGCATCGCCCCGCAACCGGGCCACGTGTGCCGCCGCGCCCGGCATCGGGCCGAAACCACGCGTCACCGGGGCCAGCAGCACCACCTTGTCGTACCCGGCGGCCAGGTCCGCGTTCGTGCCCGACCGGGTGCCGCCGTCCATGTACCGCCTGCCGTCGATCGTCACCGGCGGCCACACACCGGGCACGGCACAGCTCGCCGCGACCGCGTGCACCAGCGGCACGCCCGACTCGCGGTCGAACACGCGGAACTCGCCGGTCTCCGCGTCCACCGCGGTGATCCGGAGAGCGGTTTCCGACGGCCACTCCTTCACCGGCAGCCGCGAGTCGATCACCGCGACACGGGCGGACGCGTCACCGTCCACCCGCAGCGCCAGGCGGCCGAGCCGCTGCCGGACCTTGCGTGGCGCGTGCGATCCCACGAGCATCGCCAGGCCGTACCGCAGCATCGTGCCCGTGCCGAACGCCCCGGCCAGCTCGCCGTCCGGCGGCACCAGCTGCGCCTCGTACCGCACCGCCGGGTCGAGACCGTTCGCCACCTGCGCGCCCACCACCGAGCCCGCGGACGTGCCGACCACGAGATCCGCGTCGGAGAGCGCGATCCCGGCCTCCGCCAGCCCGGCGAGAATCCCCCATTCCCATGCGATTCCCGTGATCCCGCCGCCACCCAGAACAAGCGCCCGTCGCGTCATCCGCCCATCATGCCGCTCCGGCTAGCCTTTGCACCGTGACGACCGAGTTGAGCCTGCTCTCGCGAGTCGCGTACCGGGGGAAGGAGATCACCGGTCCCCGGCTGCGCGGACTGCTGGCGTTGCTCGCGACCGACCTGCGCACCGGCGCGGGCACGGCCCGCCTGGTCGACGGCCTCTGGCCGGCGGAACAACCCGAGAACCCCGCCAAAGCCCTGCAGATCCTGGTGTCCCGCCTCCGCGCCCAGCTCGGCGACGGGGTCATCGAGCGCTCTCCCACCGGTTACCGGCTCGCGCTGGCGGAGCACCAGGTCGACGCGGCCGCCGTCCTCGTGCACGCCGCCGCGGCCGCGAAGCACGCCCGCACGGGGGAGCACGGCCACGCACTCGGGGAAGCGGATGCCGGCCTCGCGTTCTGGGACGCGCCCCCGGAGAACGGCGGCGGGGAACCGCTCTCCGAGCTGCGGGCCGAGCGCGCCGTCACCTACCGCACGCTCGTCAGGTCGCGCGCGCTCTCCCTGGCCCGCGTCGGCAAGCACGCCGAGGCCGTCGGGCCGCTCACCGAACTCGTCGCCGAGTACCCGAAGGACGAGGAACTGCTCGCCGAGCTGATCCGCGCCGAGGCGGCCACCGCGGGGCCCGCCGCCGCGATGGCCCGCTACGACACCTACCGCCGCGCGCTGCGCGACGAGCTGGGCGCCGACCCGGGGAGCGCTCTCCGAGCACTGCACCAGGAGCTGCTGCGCGAGGAACAGCCCACCGTCCGGCACGGGGTCGCGCACGAACCCAACCCGCTGCTGGGCCGCGACCACGACGTCGACGAGGTGACCGCGCTCCTCACCACGGCCCGGGTCGTGTCGGTCGTCGGGCCCGGCGGGCTGGGCAAGACCCGCCTCGCGCACGTCGTCAGCCTACGCGCGCCGCAGCGGACCGTGCAGTTCGTCGGGCTCGCCGGTGTCGCACCCGACGGGGACGTCGCCGGGGAGATCGCGTCGTCAGTGAGTGCCGCGGACAGCTCAGTGGCGGGCATCGCCGAGGCGCTGGGACCGGGTGCGCTGCTCGTCCTCGACAACTGCGAACACGTCCTCCTGCCCACCGCCGACCTGGTCGCCGCACTCGTCGCCACCAGCCGCGACGTGACGGTCCTGACCACCAGTCGCGCGCCGCTCGGCCTGTCGTCGGAGAGCGTTTACCCACTGCCCGAGCTGGACGAGGCCGCGATGACCGAGCTGTTCCGCCAGCGCGCGCGGGCCGCCCGGCCCGGTGTCGACCTGCCGGAGAGCGCGGTCACCGAGCTGTGCCGCCGCCTGGACGGGCTGCCACTCGCGGTCGAGCTGGCCGCCGCGCGGGTGCGGGTGCTGGCGGTCCCGGAGATCGGCAGGCGGCTCGCCGACCGGTTCGCGCTGTTGCGGGGCGGTCGCAGGGACGCGCCGGAGCGGCACCACACGCTGCACGCGGTCGTCGACTGGAGCTGGCACCTCCTCGACGCGGACGGAAAGCGCGCTCTCCGGACGTTGTCGGTCTTCCCGGGCGGCTTCACCGCCGAGGCCGCCGACCGCGTGCTCGGCACTGACGCGTTCGACGTGCTCGAGCACCTCGTCGACCAGTCGCTGCTCAAAGCCGACACCGCCGGAACCACGGCCGGGCCGCGGTTCCGCATGCTGGAGACCGTCCGCGAGTTCGCCGCCGGGAAGCTGGCGGGCGACACCGAGCAGGTGCTCGACGCTTTCCTCGCGTGGGCAAGG
Source organism: Actinophytocola algeriensis (assembly GCF_014203735.1). GTDB lineage: Bacteria > Actinomycetota > Actinomycetes > Mycobacteriales > Pseudonocardiaceae > Actinophytocola > Actinophytocola algeriensis. The sequence goes on from NZ_JACHJQ010000004.1 coordinate 119,755, forward strand.
GAGTTCGGTCTCAGTCACCACGACGCCGTGTTCGGGCCCGAGCCCTCGGCCGTCAGCGAGGCGATCGCCGCCGAACAGGACAACCTGCTCTTCGCGCGGCAGCAGGCCAGCGCGCGCGGGGACGCCGCGACGGTCGCCGCGGTCACCGCCCCGCTCGTGACACTGTGGACGGTCGGCGGCAACTACGGCCGCTCGACGACACCCGCGGCCGGCATCGCCCACCTGTTCACCCGCTGGACCCCGGACCCGGACGTCGTCGAGGCCGCCCGCACCACCGTCGTCGTCTGCCTGATCAGCGCACTCGGCGTCCTCGGCTCCGCCCCGCCACGCCTGCTGCACGTGCTTCGCAACCTCCCGCCCGCGCCGCCGGACACCGCGGTCCGTGCCGCCGCGAAGGTGTTGGCGCACAAGGACGTCTTCGCGCCGGACCGGTCGGCGCTCCGGAGGATGACGGACGGCGGCGAGCCGCTGACCGCCGCCATGGCCGGTCTCGTCCTCAGCTATCTCGCCGAACGCGACGGCGAGATCGAGGACGCGCTCGTCGCGGCCCGTCGGTTCCTCGACGGCTTCGGCTCCTCGGCGACGCCGTGGCTGTGGCTGATGGCGCACGAACGGGCCGGCGAGCTGACCCTGCGGCTCGAACAGGGCAGCGAGGCCCGCGACCACTTCGCGGCCGCGGTGCGGCTGCTCGACGTGATCGGTGCGCGCCGCGACGTCATCGGCGTCTACTGGGGCATGATGTACGCCTGCTACCAGCTGGGCGAGCTCGACGACGCCGAGTACTGGCTGGGCCGCGCGACCGCCGACGACGCGGGCACGCCCGCCGAGGCCGAGGACTACACCGCCTACCGCACCAGCGCGTCGATGTTCGAACTCGCCGCCCGCGCCGAACTCGCGCTCGCCAGGGAGGACGTCGACACCGGGCTGGCGTTCTGGCGCCGTGCCGTGGCGGTCGGCGGGGAGCCGGGCACCGAGATGCAGCCGTGGGTGCTGGAGACGCAGGCGGGCGCGGTCAGCGCGCACGCGCGGTTCGGCCGGGTCGAGCCGGTGGCCGACCTCGTGACGACCCTGGCGGTGAGCCTCGAACGGCTGCTGGCCAACCCGCTCGACCGGCCGCCGGTCTACTACGCCGAACTGTCGCTCGCCGGAGCGCTGCTGCTCGCGCTCGGCATGGCCGACCTCGCCACCGGCGCCGTCGCCACCGGCGTGCGGCTCGTCGCGCTGGCGCAGCGTTTCCGCTACCTGCAAGGACTTCAGCCCGCGATGTCGGCCGCGAAGGTGGGTGCGGCCGCCGAACACGCCGACAGGCCGGCGTACGCCGACGCGGTGTCGGAGTACGCCGGCCTGGACCGGTCGGAACTGCGGGGCGCCGCGCTCGCGGCGCTGGCGGCACGGCCTACCGGCTCGGGTCGCGGTTGAACAGCTTCTTCGACCACAGGTAGCCGACGATCGCGAGCGCGACGCACCACGCGACGGCCAGCCAGCCGTTGTGCCCGATCGGCCCGCCGACCAGCAACCCGCGCAGCGTCTCGATGATCGGCGTGTACGGCTGGTACTCGGCGAACCAGCGGATGCCGCCCGGCAGCGACTCCAGCGGGACGAAGGCCGTGGACAGGAAGGGGCAGGAAGAACGACAGCGGCATGGCCGCGTTGCTCGCGCCCTCCGGGGCCTTCGACGCCAGTCCGAAACCGACCGCCAGCCACGTGATCGCGAACGTCGCCAGCAGCATCAGCCCGAGCACCGCCAGCCACTCGACCGGGCCCGCGGTGGGCCGGAAACCCATCGCCAGCCCCACCCCGACGGTCAGCACGGAGCTGACCATGGTGAGGATCACGCTGCCCGCGACCTGTCCGGTGAGGACGGACGTGCGAGTGATCGGCATCGTCCGGAAGCGGGCGACGATGCCCTCCGCCATGTCACCGCAGATCTGCACGGCGGTCGTCTGGGAGCCGGAGCCCAGTGTCATCAACAGGATGCCTGGCACGAGGAAGTCGATGTAGTCGGCGCCTTCCGTCGTGCTCGCGACGCCGATGGAGATCGCGTTCCCGAACAGGTACGCGAACATCAGCAGCATGATCACCGGCACGAGCGCGACGCCGAAGGTCAGTGACGGGTAGCGGATGGCGTGCCGCAGGTTGCGGCGCAGCATGGTGGCGGAGTCGGTCAGCGTGGTCATGACAGGGTCGCTTCCTGGTCGATGGTGGTGTGGCCGGTGAGGGCGAAGAAGACGTCGTCGAGATCGGGGGTGTGGACGGTGAGCGCGTCGACCTCGATGGCCGCGTCGTCGAGGCGGTCGAGGAGGTCCTTGAGCGCGCGGCGGCTGCCGTCGCCCGGCACGGTCAGCGTCAGGGAGTCCTGGTCGGCGGTGGCGTTCGCGAGGATGCGGGCCGCGGTGTCCAGCTCGCGGACGTTGGTGAACCGCAGCCGCACGTGCCCGCCCGGGATGCGCCGCTTCAGCTCCGCGGCCGTGCCCTCGGCGACGATGCGGCCGTGGTCCAGCACCGCGATCCGGTCGGCGAGCTGGTCTGCCTCCTCGAGGTACTGGGTCGTGAGGAAGACGGTCACCCCGCCGGCCACCAGGTCCTTGATGACCTCCCACATGCCGCGGCGGGAACGCGGGTCGAGGCCGGTCGTCGGCTCGTCGAGGAAGATCACCCTCGGCTCACCGACCAGGGTCATCGCCAGGTCGAGTCGCCGCAGCATGCCGCCCGAGTAGGTCGACGCGAGCTTGCCGCCCGCGGCCACCAGGTCGAACCGCTCCAGGAGCGTCGAGGCGCGGCGGGTGATCTCCTGCTTCGGCAGCCGGTACAGCTCACCCATGAGCCGCAGGTTCTCCTCGCCCGTGAGCAGCTTGTCGACCGCGGAGAACTGACCGGTGACGCCGATCGCGGCCCGCACCCCGTCCGGGTCCGCCGCGACGTCGTGCCCGGCGACCGTGACCTGACCGCTGTCAGCCGTGATCAGGGTAGACAGGATCTGCACCGCGGTGGTCTTGCCCGCGCCGTTCGGGCCGAGCAGCGAGAAGATCGTGCCCGCCGGCACGTGCAGGTCGACACCGTCGAGGACGACGTGGTCCCCGAACTTCTTGCGGAGCCCTGTGACCCCGATGGCCGTGTTCATCGCGTTCCCCTTTGCCGTTGTGCCGGTGACAGGGAGAAGCGTGCGGCCGGGGCGGATCAGCGGGGTTTCACGGCGGTTTCAGCGGCCTGCAGCCGGTTTCACGGCCTAGCCTGTTGGCATGGATCTTGGGCTGACCGACCGCGTGTACCTGGTGACCGGCGGGAGCAAGGGGCTTGGCTACGCGACCGCGTCCGCGCTGGTCGCGGAGGGTGCGCGGGTGGTGATCACGGGCCGTTCCGAGGAGACCGTGTCGTCGGCGGCGGCGGAGCTGAACGCTGTCGGTGTCCCGTGCGACAACGCCGACCCCGGCACACCGGCCCGCGTGCTCGCGGCGGCGCGGGAGGCGTACGGGCGGGTCGACGGGCTGCTGGTGAGCGTCGGCGGGCCGCCCCCCGGCTCGGTCACGGCGGCGACCGACGACCAGTGGCTGGCCGCGTTCGAGTCGGTGTTCCTCGGCGCGGTCCGCCTGGCACGGGAGGTGGCCGCTGCCCTGGGGGAGGGCGGGTCGATCGCGTTCGTGCTGTCGTCGTCGGTGCGGGCGCCGATCGCGACGCTCGGCATCTCCAACGGCCTGCGCCCGGGCCTCGCGATGGTGGCGAAGTCGATGGCGAACGAGCTGGGGCCGGTGGGTGTGCGGGTGAACGGCCTGCTGCCCGGGCGGATCGCGACGGACCGGATGACGTCCCTCGACGAGCGGTCCACACCGGAGCAACGGGCGGCGACGATGGCGACGATCCCACTCGGCCGGGCGGGTGACCCGGCGGAGTTCGGTCGGGTGGCCGCGTTCGTCCTGTCCCCGGCCGCGTCCTACCTGACCGGCGCGATGATCCCCGTCGACGGCGGCATGCTGCCGGGGCTATAGGGCCCTCGGCACGACCAGACCCGACTCGTACGCCGCCACCACGGCCTGTGTGCGGTCGCGGAGGCCGAGTTTGCTGAGCATGCGGGACACGTGCGTCTTCACCGTCTCCTCCGTGACCACCAGGCGTGCCGCGATCTCGGTGTTCGACAGGCCCTCCGCGACCAGGCGCAGCACTTCGGTCTCCCGCGGGGTGAGGCTCGCCAGCTCCGGTGGGCGGGCCCTCGGCTTCTGCCGGGCGAACTCGCCGATCAGCCGTCGCGTCACGGTCGGGGCGAGCAGGGCCTCGCCGGACGCGATCACCCGGACCGCGTCGAAGAGCCGTTCCGCCGTGACGTCCTTCAGCAGGAAACCGCTCGCGCCCGCTCGCAGCGCCTCGTAGACGTACTCGTCCAGGTCGAACGTCGTCAGGATCAGCACCCGGGGCCCGTCCGCGAGCCTGCGGGTCGCCTCGATGCCGTCCATGACCGGCATGCGGACGTCCATCAGCACGACGTCCGGAGAGCGCTCTCCGCACAGGCGCACGGCAGCGGCTCCGTCGGCGGCGGTGCCCACCACGGTGAAGTCCGGCTGCGTGTCCAGCAGGGCCGCATACCCGGTCCGCACGACCTCGTGGTCGTCCGCCACGACCACGCTGATCACGATGTCCCCTCGCAGGCTCCGGGACATCGTTGTCCCCGCGTCTCGTGGTTCGCTCCGCAAGCTCCGCAAGCTCCGCTCATGCCTCCTCCACGGGAAGGGTCGCCTCGACGAGGAACCCGCCGACCGCCGTGGTCCCGGTGCGCAGCGTGCCACCGACCGCCGCCGCCCGCTCACGCATGCCGGCCAGCCCGTGCCCGGCGGAGTCGCCGGGGCCGGGGCCGTTGTCCCGGATCCGCACGCGCAACTCCTTGCCGTAGCGCAGTTCCACGTCCACCGCCGCGCCCGGGGCGTGCCGCCGGGCGTTGGTGAGCGCTTCCTGCACGATCCGGTACGCGGCCAGCTCCACACCCGGGTCCAGCGGCACCGGCGCGCCGGACACGATGAGCCGCGCCCCCGCCGACTGACGGGCGTCGTCCAGCAGTTCGACCAGCTGCGCGAGCCCCGGCTGCGGCTGCAGGTCCGCGGTGGCGTCGGTGTCCTCGCGGAGCACGCCGAGGAGCCTGCGCATCTCCGTCAGACCCGCGCGTGCGCGGTCGCCGATGTCGGAGAACCGTTGCGCGCCAAGGGGAGACAGCTCCGGGGTGGTGAGCCGCGCGGTCTCCGCCTGCACGGCGATCATGGAGATGTGGTGGGCCACCACGTCGTGCAGCTCCCGCGCGATCCGCGCCCGCTCACCGCGGGCCGTGTGCTCGACGAGCGTGGTCGCGACCGCCTCCCGCGCCGCCCGGTGCACGCGCGCCTCCTTGTCGGCACGCCACGCGACCCCGGCGCACACCGCGGCCGGCGCGGCCGCCGCCACCAGCACCGCCACCGGCGCCGGCCACCCGACCGCGACCACCACGAACGGCACCGTGAGCGCGAGCGTCCACACCGCACCCGCCCGCACCAGCACGACGACCAGCACCACCGCCGCGGCCCCGGTCAGCACGTCCAGCACGGTCAGCGACAGCAGGTCCGCGGCCGCCAGGATCACCACGGCCGGCCGCGCGGGCAGCAGCGCGACGAGCGTGCCCGCCAGCGCGAGCAGGAGCAGCACGAGCGCGTACTCGACGCTCACCCCCGCACCCACCGTCCGCAGCAGCACCTCGGCGACCGAAGCCACCGCGGCGAGCGCGCACCACACCACCGGCATGCCGATCATTGTCGCCGTCCGGCGCCCGCGGGGCGTCACTCTCACGAGGGACGCGGGAATGGCTCGTCACCGTGACGACTCGGGAGACCGCTCTCCCTAGCCTCGTCAAGCATGGAAGCCACCATCGAGGTCACCGGACTGCGCAAGCGCTTCGGGGGGACCACCGCGCTCGACGGGATGACGTTCACCGTCGCGGCCGGGCAGGTCACCGGGTTCGTCGGGCCCAACGGGGCCGGGAAGTCCACCACCATGCGGGTCGTGCTCGGGCTCGACGCCGCCGACGCCGGGCACGCGCTCGTCGGCGGCCGCCCCTACCGCGAGCTGCGCCGCCCGCTGCACCACGTCGGCTCGCTGCTCGACGCGGGTGCGCTGCAACCGTCCCGCTCGGCACGCAACCACCTGCTGTGGCTCGCCCACTCACAGGGCCTGCCCGCGAAGAGGGTCGACGAGGTCATCGCCGTCACCGGTCTCGGCCCCGCCGCGAAGCGCAAGGCGGGCGGTTACTCGCTCGGCATGCGGCAGCGCCTCGGGATCGCCGCCGCGCTGCTCGGTGACCCGCCGGTGCTCATGCTCGACGAACCGTTCAACGGCATGGACCCGGAAGGCATCGTGTGGATGCGCACCTTCCTGCGCGACAAGGCCCGCGAGGGCCGCGCTGTGCTCGTGTCCAGCCACCTCATGAGCGAGCTGCAGGACACCGCGGACCACCTCGTCGTCGTGGGCCGCGGCAAGGTCATCGCCGACACCAGCGTCGCCGAGCTGATCGCCGCCGCGTCCGGTGACCGGGTCACGCTCCGCACGCCGGACCGCACACAGGCCATGACCGTGCTCGGCCGCGCGGGTGGCACGGTCGCCGCGACCGGCGCCGACACCGTCACGGTCGGCGGGCTCACCTCGGGCGCGGTCGTCGCGCTGCTCACCGACAACGCCGTCCCGTTCACGGAGATCGCGGCCCACCGCGCCTCGCTCGAAGAGGCGTACATGGAGCTGACGCGGGACGCCGTCGAGTTCCAGGCAGGCCAGTCATGAGGCACCTCATCCACGCGGAGTGGACCAAGTTCCGTACCGTGCGCGGCTGGGTGATCGGCATGCTCGTGGCGATCCCGCTGACCGTCCTCGTGGGACTCCTCGGCCCCGCTGGCAGCCAGATGAGCTGCGCGGGCCCGGACGGGCAGCCGTGTGAGAACAACGTGCCGCCGACCGGGCCGGGTGGGGAAGCGGTCCACGACAGCTTCTACTTCCTGCACCGCACCCTCACCGGCGACGGCACCATCACCGCCCGCGTCGCCACGCTGACCGACGCCGAACCGTGGTCCAAGGCGGGTGTGATCGTCAAGCGGGACACCGAAGTCGGCTCCACCTACGCGGCGGTCCTGCTCACCGGTGGGCACGGCGTGCGCATGCAGCACGACTTCACCGAGGACGTGGCCGGTCCGGTGTCCACTTCGGACCACCAGTGGCTCCGGCTGACCCGCGACGGGAACACGCTCACCGGCACCACCTCGCCGGACGGCGAGCACTGGGCCACGATCGGCAGCGTGCAGCTCGGCGGGCTCGGGGACGCCGTGCAGGCCGGCATGTTCGTGTCCTCGCCGGAACACGTCGAGATCACCCGCGGCTTCGGGTCGGTGGACGCGTCCGGCGGCCCGACCATGGCCACCGCAACGTTCGACGACGTGTCGGTCGACGGTGGGTGGGCAGGCGACTGGCGCGGCACCGAGGTCGGCGGTGAGTCCGGAATGGACACCGGCCACCAGGAGTCCGGCGGCGAGTTCACGATCACCGGCCACGGCGACATCGCACCGATCGTGCCCGACCAGGGCAGCCGGGGCCGGACCGTGGAGAACGCGCTGATCGGCGTGTTCGCCGGGCTGATCGCGGTGCTGGTGGTCGCGACGCTGTTCGTGACGTCCGAGCACCGCCGCGGCCTGCTCCGCACGAGCCTCGCCGCGAGCCCGCGCCGGGGACAGCTGTTCGCCGCCAAGGCCGTCGTGATCGGCGGGGTGTCGTTCGTGACCGGGGTGGCGTCGGCCGCGCTCGCGATCCCGCTCGTCGAGCAGGTGGAGGTGGCGAAGGGGATGTTCCTGTTCCCGGCGTCGACGTGGACCGAGGTGCGCGTGGTCCTGGGCACGGGTCTGCTGTTCGCGGTCGGGGCCGTGCTCGCGCTCGCGGTCGGGATGTTGTTGCGGCGCAGCGCGGGGACGGTGACGACCGTGGTCGTCGGGGTCGTGCTGCCGTACCTGCTGGCGGTCGCGTCGGTGCTGCCATCGGGCCCCGCGGAGTGGCTGACGGCGGTCACCCCGGCGGCGGGGTTCGCGGTCCAGCAGACGGTGCCCGAGTACCCGCAGGTCAACGCGAGCTACACGCCGGCGGACGGGTACTTCCCGCTGTCGCCCGGCGGTGGGTTCGCGGTGCTGTGCGCGTACGCGGTGGCCGCGGTCGTGCTGGCGGTGGTCGCGCTGCGCAGGAGGGACGCGTGACCACGCTGCACGCGGAGTGGACGAAGGTCAGGACCGTGCCGGGCACGGTGTGGCTGCTGGTAGGGGTCGTCGCGTTGACGGTGGCGCCGGGTGCGCTGGCGGCGGGCGCGATGCCCTCGGGCGGCGACCCCGCGAAGTCCGCGCTCACCGGGATCGTGGTTGGGCAGGCGATCGTGGTCATCCTGGGGGTGGCCACGGTCAGCGGCGAGTACGGCACGGGCATGATCCGCACGACGTTCACCGCATTGCCCCACCGGCTGGAAGTGCTGGCGGCCAAGGCTTTGGTGGTCACCGGGCTCGTGCTCGCGGCGGGTGCGGTCGCCGTGGCGGGATCGGTGGCGGCCGGGGAGGCGCTGCTGCCGGGCGGGTTGCCGTTCACCGGTCCGGTGGTGCGGGCGGCGGCCGGTTCGGTGCTGTACCTGGGATTGATCGCGGTGCTCAGCGTCGGTGTGGCGGTGCTGGTGCGCGACGCGGCGGCGGCCGTCGGGCTGGTGCTCGGCCTGCTGTACCTGACCCCGATCGTCGCCACGCTCGTCGCGGACCCCACCTGGCACGACCGGCTGCGCACACTGAGCCCGATGACCGCGGGGCTCGCGATCCAGTCCACTGTGGACGTAGCGGCGGAGCCCGTCGCGCCGTGGTCCGGTCTCGGCGTGCTGGCGTTGTGGGCGGCGGCGGCCCTGGTGACAGGTGCGGCCGCGCTGCGCCTGCGCGACGCCTAGTTCAGCCGCGGTTCCCGTTTCAGCACGCAGAACTCGTTGCCTTCCGGATCGGCCAGCACGACGAACGCCTCCTCACCGGTCTGCCCGACATCGGCGTGGCGCGCCCCCAGTTCCAGGAGGCGCGCCACCTCCGTGTCCACGTCGCCATCGGCGGGCCGGAGGTCGGGGTGGTAGCGGTTCTTGCCGCGTTTGGTCCCACCGCTGTTCTGCAGCCACAACGTCGGCACGTCCGGCGGCGCGGCCGCGGGCGGGTACAGCTTGGCCGCTCCGTCGTCGCCGCGGCGCACGTCGAAGCCGAGCGCCTGCGACCAGAACGCCACCATCCGGTCCACGTCCTGGACGTCGAGCGTCCACTGTGCGAATCGTACGGTCATGGGAGAGCGGTTACCCGGTCTCGCGCCGCCGTATACCGGCGAAGCCTGCCGTAGGGCACGTGCACAGCTCCCCGGCAGCTAGCGTGGGGCGCGCAACGTCAGCAGAGTGATCTCGCTCGGCGCGAAGACCCGCATCGGCGGCCCCCAGAAACCGGCACCACGCGATGTGTACAGCTGTGTCGTCCCGTGCTGGGACAGGCCATGCACCGACGGCTGGTCCACCCGCACCAGGTAGTGGAACGGCCAGATCTGCCCGCCGTGCGTGTGGCCCGACACCTGCAGGTCCACGTGCCCCGCCGACTGCGCCACCTGCCGCGGCTGGTGCGCCACCAGCAACACCGGCGCGTCCTGGGGTGCACCGGCCAGCGCCGCGTCCAGTTGCGCGCCGTGGCCTGCCAGCCCGGACGACTTCGCGGTCACGTCGTCGATGCCCGCCAGCACCAGCCGGTCACCGCCGCGTTCGACGACCACGTGGCGGTTGTGCAGTGCCTCCCACCCGAGCGACGCCATGTGGTCGAGCCACTCCTGTGCCTCGCCGAAGTACTCGTGGTTGCCGGTCACGTACACGCGGACGTACCGCGCGGTGATCGTGCCCAGCGGGGCGGCCTGCGACAGCCGCTGCGAGACCGTGCCGTCGGCGATGTCGCCCGCGTGGCAGACGATGTCCGGCGCCAGCGCGTTCACGGCCGCCGCCGTGCCTGCCGACCAGCGGGTCCGGTTGATGGGGCCGTAGTGCGTGTCGGCCAGCACCACGACCGTCGTGCCGTCCAGGCCCTGGCCGAGGCGGGGAATCGTCACCTCGGTGCGCCGCACCCGCGGCACCCGCATCGCCTCGCGCACGCCCCACGCCACCAGCACCACGCTCACCGCGACGACCACCACGGCCACGACCCGGGACGGGACCTGCGCGAGCCGCGCCACCAGCCCCAGCACCGACCACGCGAACAGCACCCACACGACCCCGAGCAGCGTGTCGCCCGTGCGTGCCGCCCAGTCCCGGCCCCGCCCGTGCCCGAGGAACATGAGGAACGGGAACGCGACCGCGGCCACCGCGAACACGACCGTGCCTGCGGCAACGACCGGGGCGGGCCACGGCAGGACCAGCGTCGCCCACGGCACGCCGAACAACAGCAGCAACGCGACGACCACCACGGTCGCGAAGATCCCGCGTCGCGCGGCCCTCGGCCGCTGCCGGGTCTGAGTCATACCGCGAAACTACTCCGTACGGTGGATACGATGTGGCCCCGCGGGAACACGCGGGGGAGTGCGGATGGCCGTCGAGCTGAACGTGATCAGTGAGGTCACGGCCAGTGCCGACGGCCACGAGGTGAACCTCGGCCCGGCCCGCCAGCGCTGCGTGCTCGCCGTGCTCGCGGTCGAGGCGAACCGGCTCGTGCCCGCCGACCAGCTCGCGGACCGGGTGTGGGGCGAGCAGGTCCCGTACCGCGCCGCGGGCACCCTGCGCAGCTACCTGTCGCGACTGCGGACCGCGCTCGCCACTGCCGGCGGGTTCGGCATCCAGCGCCGCACCGGCGGCTACGTGCTGTCGGTCGACGAGTCCGCGGTGGACCTGCACCGGTTCCGCCTGCTCCTGTCCCGCGCACGGGACACCACCGACGACGACCACGCCGCCGCGCTGTTCGAGAACGCGTTCGCGCTGTGGCGGGGCGAGCCGTTCGCCGGCCTGGACTCGCCGTGGCTCGACGACGTGCGGAACGGGCTCGCCGCGGAGCACCTCGCCGCCCGCCTCGACTTCCACGACGTGCAGCTGCGCCGTGGCAGGCACACCGAGCTGGCGCCGGACCTGCTCGCGCTCGCCGCCGACCACCCGTGGCACGAACGCCTTGCCGCACAGGCGATGTTGGCGCTCTACCGCAGCGGGCGGCAAGCCAACGCGCCGTCCTTCTACGAGGAGCTCCGCGTGCGGCTCGGTGCGGAGCTCGGCGTCGACCCGAGCACGCCGCTGCGTGAGCTGCACCAGCGGATCCTGACCTCCGACCCGGCGATCGCGCCCACCGGGGCCGCCACCGCGTCCGTGCCGCGCCAGCTGCCCGCCGTGCCGCGCGCGTTCACCGGCCGTGCCGCCGAACTGTCCGAACTGGACAGCACGGACGCGCGGGCGAGGGTGTCGCTGCTGGCCGGGTCGGCGGGGTCGGCAAGACGTGGCTCGCACTGCGGTGGGCGCACGACGACGCGCACCGCTTCCCCGACGGCCAGCTGTACGTGAACCTGCGTGGCTTCGACCCGCGCGACGAGCCCATGACACCGGAGATCGCGCTCCGCGGGTTCCTCGCCGGGCTGGGCGTGCCGTCGGCCTCGGTGCCCGCGTCGCTCGACGAGCTGAGCGCGTTGTTCCGCAGCCTGGTCGCCGACCTGCGGGTGCTGGTGGTGCTGGACAACGCGCGGGACTCGGCGCAGGTGCTGCCGCTCCTGCCGGGCGGTGCCGGGTGCTCGGTGGTGGTGACGAGCCGCCACCGCCTGACCGGCGTCATGTCCTCGGCCGGTGCCCTGCCCGTCGCACTGGACGTGCTGTCCACCATGGACGCGCGGGACGTGCTGGCGGCGCACGTCGGCGGGCACCGGGTGGCGGCGGAACCGGGTGCCACCGGGGAACTGCTGGGGTTCTGTGCCGGGAGTCGTCCTGGCGGTCGGCGATGGCGGTTCTGGAGGAGCTGGACCCGGCCGCGGCCAAGGGCCTGCGCGCCAAGCTGGCGGCACACGCGTGATCGGCCCCGAGGACTTCGAAGCCCGGCCCGCGCCGGACGACATGCGGTTCTGGCAGCTGCGCCACCCGCGGGAGAGCGCTCTTACGGCGCGCCCGTCCCGGTGGACGTGCTGCTCCAGCACCGCGACCTGACCGACGCCGACCTCGCACACGTCACCGCCGTGGCGGCGGACGTCGACCGGTGGAGGACGTGTCCGGCTACGAGCGGATCGAGTGATCCCGCGCGCCGGAAATCGCACTACGATCAACGCCGGGACTGGAGGGCAGCGCCGCCGACGTCACCGGGAGTTCGAGCATGAAGAAGATCATCAACGATCCGTCCACTGTCGTCGCCGAGTCGCTCAAGGGGCTTGAGCTGGCCCACGGTGACCTGCTCACCGTCATCCACGATCCCGCGGTCATCGTGCGGGCCGACGCGCCCGTGCGGGGCAAGGTCGCGATCATCTCCGGTGGTGGGTCCGGGCACGAGCCCATGCACGGCGGCCTCGTCGGTCCCGGCATGCTCGACGCCGCCTGCCCAGGTGCCGTGTTCACCTCGCCGACGCCCGACCAGGTCACCACCGCGATCGAGAAGACCGACGGCGGCGCGGGCGCGCTGCTCGTCGTCAAGAACTACACCGGCGACGTCCTCAACTTCGAGACCGCCGCCGAACTGGCCGAGACCGAGGTCCGCACCATCGTCATCGACGACGACGTCGCCGTGAAGGACTCCACGTACACCGCGGGCCGTCGCGGGGTCGGCGGGACCGTGCCGCTGGAGAAGATCACCGGTGCCGCCGCGGCCAGAGGGGACGATCTCGACGCCGTGCACGCCATCGCCGAGCGGGTCGTGGCCAACGTGCGCTCCATGGGCATGGCACTGGCCGCGCCCACCGTCCCGCACGTCGGCGAGCCCAGCTTCGACCTCGCCGACGACGAGATGGAGGTCGGCATCGGCATCCACGGCGAGCCCGGCCGCGCCCGCGTGCCCGCCGAGAACGCCGACGGGATCGTCGCCCGCCTGCTCGAGCCGATCCTCGAGGACCTGCCGTTCGCCGAGGGTGACCGCGTCCTGCTGTTCACCAACTCGATGGGTGCGACGCCGCTGCTGGAGCTGTACCTGGCGCACGGCATCGCCGAGCGGCTGCTCGCCGATCGGGGCATCGTGGTGGCACGACGGCTCGTCGGGCCGTACGTCACGAGCCTGGAGATGCAGGGCATGAGCCTCACACTGCTGAAGCTGGACGACGAGTTGCTGGAGCTGTGGGACGCGCCGGTGCGCACGGCCGCGCTGCGGTGGGGGAACTGACATGGGCTGCACCGCGAACGACCTGGTCACGGCCCTGAAAGCGGCCGCGGCGACGATCGAGGAGCACCGCGTCGAGCTGATCCAGCTCGACCGCGTCATCGGCGACGGCGACCACGGCGAGAACATGGACCGCGGCTTCAAGGCGGTGCTCACCGCCCTCGACGCGAACACCCCGGACACCCCGGCCGCGGTGCTGAAACTCGTCGCGACCACCCTGATCTCCAAGGTCGGCGGCGCCGCGGGCCCGCTGTACGGCACCGCGTTCCTGCGTGCGTCGACCGCCGTGAAGGACCGCGCCGAGCTCGAACCGGCCGACCTCACCGAGGCGCTGACCGCCGCGCTCGGCGGGATCGTCGCCCGCGGCAAGGCCGAGCCGGGCGACAAGACGATGGTCGACGCGCTCGACCCGGCCGTGCGGGCCGCGAAGGGCGACACGGCCACCGAACTCCTCGCCGCCGCGGCGGCCGCCGCCGAGACCGGCGCCGACGCCACGGTCCCGCTCGTGGCGCGCAAGGGCCGAGCCTCCTACCTGGGCGAACGCAGCGCCGGGCACATGGACCCCGGTGCGCGGTCGACGGCGCTGCTGCTGCGTGCGTTCGCGGAGGTGGCCGCGCGGTGAGCAGGGTCGGACTGGTCGTCGTCTCGCACAGCGCGGGGCTCGCGGCGGGCGTGGTGGAGGTGGCGGCGCAGATGGCGCCGGACGTCATCGTCGTACCGGCCGGTGGCACGGCCGACGGCGGCATCGGCACCGACTTCGACGCCGTCGCGGCCGCACTCGACCGGGCCGAGAGCGGCGCCGGGGTCGTGCTGCTCTACGACCTGGGCAGCGCCCGCATGGTCGCCGAGATGGCCGTCGAGGTCACCGAGGGCGCGCGGCTCGTGGACGCGCCGCTGGTGGAGGGCACGGTCGCGGCCGCGGTCGCCGCGCAGGGCGGCGCGGACCTCGACGACGTGGCGCACGCGGCGCTGGAGGCGGTCGAGGTACCGGGTGGCCCGGTCGTGGCGGAGGGCGTGGCGGGCGGCGTCGACATCATCGGCAGCCAGAGCATCGCCGCGGCCCAGCCCACCGCGCCCGCCGAGGTGGTCGTCCCCCTCACCAACGAGATCGGTCTCCACGCCCGCCCCGCGGCGATGGTCGCCCGCGCCATGACCCAGCTCGACGCGCGCGTCACCGTCCGGTACGGCGATGCCACCGCCGACGGCCGCAGCGTGCTCGCGCTGATGGCGCTGGGCGCGCGTGGCGGCGACGAGGTCCACGTGTCCGCGACCGGGCCGCAGGCCGACGAGGCGCTGCAGACCTTCCAGGACCTGGCCGCCCGCGACTTCGACGAGTGACCACCCGGCCGTGGCAGGCGTGACCGAATCTGGCCGGTCCCGCGGCGCCGGATGGTGGATTCTGGAGATGTGACCACGTATTCGGCCGTCCGCACCACCGGCATCTACTGCCGCCCGGGCTGCGGCGCGAAACCGAACGCGGAGAACGTCAGGACGTTCGAACACCCGGCCGCGGCGGAGGCGGCCGGGTACCGCGCGTGCCTGCGCTGCAGGCCCTACCGCGTGGCGGGCACGGTCGCGGACGAGGCCCCGGAGATCGTGTGCCGGGCGGTCCGGTTGATCATCGACGGCGTACTGGACGAAGGCACGGAGGCGGCGCTGGGTGCGCGGCTGGGTGTGTCGGCGCGGCACCTGCGCCGGATGTTCCACGACCACCTGGGCGTCACCCCGGACGGCTTCGCCCGCTCCCGCCGAGCCCACTTCGCCCGCCGCATGCTGGACGACACGGAACTGCCGGTGGCGGACGTGGCGTTCGCGTCGGGTTTCGGCAGCCTCCGCCAGTTCAACCGCACGATGCGGGAGGTCTTCCGTGCCACGCCGAAGGAGTTGCGCGCCCGCCGCAGGCGCGCGGACCGCCTGACCGCGGACGGCGGCCTGCTGCTCCGCCTGCCGTTCACCCAGCCGTACGACTGGCCGGCGGTGGCTGCTTTCCTTGCGCTGCGGGCGATCCCGGGCATCGAGTCGGTGGTGGACGGGGTGTACCGGCGGACCGTTGTGGTGGACGGTGAGCCGGGCATGCTGGAACTGGGCCCTGGCGGTGCGGACCACCTGTTGCTGCGGGCGCATCTCCCGTACTGGGAGGGCGTGATCCACGTGGTGGCACGCGCCGCCCGACTGTCCGGTGTGGACTTCGACCCGCTGACCGCCCGTACTGAGCTGTCGCGTGATCCCGTGCTGGGCCCGCTGGTGGCGGCACGGCCGGGAGTGCGGGTGCCGGGCGTGTGGACCCCCTTCGAGGTGGCGGTCCGCGCGGCCGTGGGCGCTGCGGGTGCGGCGGACCTGGCGGTGCGGTACGGCGTCGAGATACCGGGCCTTGGTCACGGACTGACGCACGTGTTCCCGTCGCCGTCGACGCTCGCGGAGACCGCGGAACCAGTGGCGGACCTGGCGAAGGCGATGGCGGCGGGGGAGGACCCGCAAGGGATGGATCCCGATGCGGCGGCGCACTTCGCACTGCGCACCGGCGCCCGTGACGCGTTCCCGGCGGGCGATCCCGCCATACGATCGGCGGTCCGCGACCTGTCCGCGGCTCCCGGCCGCTGGCAACCGTGGCGATCACTCGCCACGGTTCACCTCATGCTCAGGAACTGAGGCGAGGAAAGGATCACGTGCGCGCCGGGCCGGTCTCATCCGGTCAGGTACGTGCCCATCTGCTGGATCTGCGCCGTCCGCGACTTGACGATGCGGCCTGCCAGCGCCCGCGCGTCCGGGTGCCTGCCCTCCTTCTCCTCCATCCGCGCCAGTTCGACGGCGCCGTGCTGGTGTCCGGTGAGCAGGTTCAGGAACCGCGCGTCGAAGTCCGGGCCCGGCGGGGTGTCGCGCAGCACCTCGAGTACCGCGGGGTCGGAGCCGTGCATGCCGCCGTGGCCCTTGTGCGCGTTCGGGTCGGGGTCGTAGGCGACGGGCTGGTTCCACTTCACCAGCCAGTCCTTCATCTCGGCGAGCTCGTCGGACTGCGTGGCCTCGATCGCGGCGGCCAGGTTCCGGACGTCCGCGCGGGAAGCGCGTTCGGTGGCGAGCCGCGCCATCTCGATGCCCTGTTCGTGCTGCGGCACGGCCATCTGCAGGAACATCACGTCGGTGTCGTTGTACGAGCCGTCCGGCGGCGGGGCGGAGAGCGACACCCCGGTCGTCTCCGTGACCCCGGTCCCGCACCCGGTGAGCGCGAGCAGGAGGACGGCGAAGAGCCAGCGTTGCATCGTGGATGCCTCCAGGAGCACCGGCCGGCCCGGGCGGTGGGCCGGCCGGCTCGGCTACCGGGTCACTCTGCCTGCCAGAGCGCAGGGGTACTCGCAGGCTCCCAGCCCGGCAGTGCCGTGTGGCTCTGCGTGGACCGGTACGTGGTGCCGTTGTAGGTCACCTCCGAACCGGCAGGGTAGGACGTGCCACTGGCCCAGGTGCCGCTCGCGGGCTGCTCCGCGGGCAGCGCCGGTGCGGGCGCCTCGGGGGCTGCCCGGCCACCGACCTGCAGGTCGACGCACGCGTAGAACGCGTTCGGGGTGTCCGCGATGTTCCACACCGCCAGCAGCTTCTGCCTGCCGGACGCGCCACCGAGGTTCACGGTGTGCGACAGGGTGGGCGGCGGCTGCTGGTTGTTGCCCGAGAACTCCGCGACCTTCGTGTTGCCGAGGTAGTACTGGAAGTTGCTCGTCGAGTGCCGGGCGGTGAACGTCCACGTGAACGTGACCGTCTGCCCGACCGACGTCGCCCGCCAGCCCTTGCCGTCATCGCTCAGCTCGGCGAACCGGCCGACGTTGCCGTGGCAGTTCCGCAGGCCCTTCGGCCCTTCGACGGACTGCGGCTCCCACTTGATGTCACCGCAGGACACGGTGCCCTGAGCGCACTGCGCCTGCCTGGACGGGGGCGTCGAGATGTAACCGTGCGCGTTCGCGGTAGCCGCCGGCAATACCACGAGCCCCAACGGCGCGATGGTGGCGGCGGACGCGAACATGACCAGTTTTCGTTTCAGGCTCATACCAATCTCCCGGGAAGCAGGGGTGTTCCGGAGATGTGGTCTAGACCACATATCTGGTTTAGACCATATTTGTTCCGCAGTCAAGTAGTCGCGGTGAGTGATGGGCCGGGGTGGACCGGTCAAGCTGTGAGTGGCAGTAGGCTCCGCGCATGGGGGAGACCGCCGAGAAACACCTCGTCTACTGCCGTGTCGTGCGGGACGGTGCCGTGTTGTTCCTGCACCGCTCTCCAGGGGTTTTCCGGGCCGGGCAGTGGGAGTTGCCCGGCGGCACGGTCGAGCCCGGCGAGCCGCACGAGACCGCCGCCGTCCGCGAGGTGGCCGAGGAGACCGGCCTCACCGTCCGGATCGCCGGCGAACGTGGCCGCCACACGTGGATGGACATCGGCGGCAAGGACCTCCGCATCCACGCCCGCGTCTTCGACGTCCAGGAAGACGCCACGCACGACGTGGTCCTCAACGACGGCGAGCACGACGACTTCACCTGGGCCGACCCGGCCACCCTCGACCTGGCGGACCACTTCCGGGCCTAGTCTCCAGCGCTCCTCGATCGCCGCGTGATCCCGTGGTCGGATGGTGCTCGCGGTCTTCCTCGGCACGTTCATGTCGCTGCTCGACGTGAGCGTCGTCAACGTCGCCCTGCCCGCGATGCAGCACGACCTGTCGGCCGGGTTCAGCACCGTCCAATGGGTCGTCGACAGCTACACCCTGTGCCTGTCCGCACTGATCCTCACCGGCGGCTCCCTCGCCGACCGCTACGGCAGGAAACGCCTGTACCTCGGCGGTTTGGGCGTCTTCGTGCTCGGCTCGCTCCTGTGCGCGGTCGCGCCGACCACCACGGTTCTCATCCTCGGCAGGCTCGTGCAGGGCGTCGGCGCGGCGGCCGTCGCGCCCGGTGCGCTTTCCCTGCTGGTGCAAGGGTTTCCCGACAAGCGGCAGCAGGCGCGGATGATCGGCCTGTGGGGTGCGTGCGTCGCGCTCGCCGTGGTCGTCGGACCGCTCGTCGGCGGCGTGCTGACCGACGTGTTCGGCTGGCCGGCGATCTTCCTCGTGAACCTGCCGCTCGGCGCGATCGCGATCGTCGCCGGGCTGCGGGGCATCAGGGAGAGCAGCGACCCCGCGCACGCGGGCGCCGACCCAGCGGGACAGGTCCTCGCGATCGGCTGGCTCGCGGCGCTGACGTACGCGGTGCTGGAGGCCGGGCACCGCGGCTGGGGCTCACCGCTGATCCTGTCGCTGCTCGCCGTCGCCGCCGCGCTCTTCGCCGCGTTCGTCGTGGTGGAACGGCGGGTCGCCCGGCCGATCCTCCCCGCCGGCCTGTTCGCGCGGCCGCGGTTCGCGGTCGTCACGTTCTCCTCGTTCGCGCTCGGGTTCGGCGCGTACGGCAGCTTCTACCTCCTTTCCCTGTTCTTGCAACAGGTCCAGGGCGCGTCGGCGGCGGAGACGGGCGTGCGGTTCCTGCCGTACTCCCTCGGCATCGCAGTGGGCTCGGTACTCGGCGGCCGCATCGGCGGCAACCGCGTGATGCTCACCGGCTACACGCTGATCGGCGGCGGACTGCTGTCACTGCTGGTGGTCCAGCCGGACACGGCGTACCCGCTCATCGGCGTCCTGTTCGCGATCCTGGGCGTGGGCATGGGTTTCGCGATCACGACGACCAACTCGGCTGGCGTGTCGGCCGTGGGCCGCGAACGATCCGGCACCGCGGCGGCGACCGTCAACGCCGCGCGCCAGACCGGCACCGCGCTCGGCATCGCCGCCCTCGGCGCGATCGTCAACGCCAACCTCGACGCCGGTTTCACCACCGGACTGCACTGGGCGCTCGTCGTCGCGGGCGGGCTGACGCTGGTGGCCGCGTTCCTGATCGCGGCCGTCCGCGAGCGGACGGCCGTCCCCGCGCAGCGGCGGTCAGAACCCGAGTTGCCGGTCGTGCACACGACGGAGCAGTAGCTGCGCCAGCAACGCACCGCACAGCGCCAGGAACATGTCCCACTGCGTGTCCCACACATCCCCCTGTGTGGCGAGGAAGGCGTCCGCGCCCGCGCCGAGGAGCAGCGCCGACGCCCACTCGACGAACTCGAAGCACGTGGAGATCGACAGGCACACGGCGGCCGTGAGCGTGAACGTCCACCCGCCGCGACGCAGGGGAGTGAGGCGCAGCAACAGCTCCCGCACCAGGATCGCGGGGACGAAGCCCTGCACGAAGTGGGCGAAGCGGTCGTAGTGGTTGCGGTCCAGGTCGAACCGGTCGCGGAACCAGTCGCCGAGCGGGGTTTCCGCGTACGTGTAGTGGCCGCCGTAACAGAGCACGATCGCGTGGAAGACCAGGAGCCGGCACACGAGCGGGGTCAGCGGGAAGCGCCGCCGGAACACCAGCACCAGCGGCGCGCCGAGGAAGATCCAGACCACTTCGAGGGCCCACGTGCCGAGGCTCTTCGCGCCGATCGCCGACCAGACCAGCGCCGCGACGACGACGCCGACGAGCAGCACCCCTTCCCGTCGCGAGACCGTGGTCACCCCGTGATCATATGGTGGCGTCGCGAACGCGGCCCGGCGAGCGATACTCCCGGCATGAAGATCCGCCTCGTCATCGGCGTGCTGGCCGCGGCAGGCGCGTGGTTCGTGCTGCGGCACTGGGCCTACGTGTCCGACGACATCGAGTGGAACTGCTACGGCAACGGCGAATGCGGCACGAACGACGCGCGGGCGATGCTCGTGGTCGCGGGCGTCGCGCTCGCGGTCGTGGCCCTGGTCCTGCTCGCGACGGTGCTGCGGGTCGCCGGGATCGGGCTGGTGCTCGCGGTCGCGGCCCTGGCCATGGTCGCGGGCTGGGAGGCGGCGTTCGCGGATCACCAGGTCGAGGTGCTGTCCGATCAGGTCGGCTTCTGGCGGACCTTCGCCATCGTGGGCGGGCTCATCGCGGTCCTCGGGCTGGTGATCGAGTGGCGCCTGCCCGGACCCACGTGGCGGCTCCTGGGCTGGGAGCGCGTGCCGGCGGAGCTGGACGACTTCCGCGACGGGACGGCGACGCTGGCGTTCACCGACCACGACGGTCGCAAGCACGCGGTCCGCGTGCGGGCGCCCGAGCAGCTGCGTGGGCAGCCGGTCCGCGCGTACTACCTGGTGCGCGACCCGTCCCGGGCCCGGCCCGCGCCGGGGAAGCAGCCGGTGCTGACCACGAACAGCAAGACCGGCACGGTTGGCACAGGCAGCACGGCCAGCGCCGACAGCGGAGACTCGCTGTCCACCGAGCTGACACGCCTCGCCGCCCTGCACGCCGAAGGCCACCTGACGGACGCGGAGTTCGAACAGGCCAAACGCCGCGTCCTGGACAGGTGACTACATCCGCGACTCGCCCTTCTTGATCGCGGTCCGGATCCGCTGGTAGGTGCCGCAGCGGCAGATGTTGCGCAGCCCGTCGAGATCGTCGTCGGTGATCGCGCGGCCCTCCTCGCGGACCTTGCGCACCAGCGCCACCGCCGCCATGATCTGGCCCGGCTGGCAGTAGCCGCACTGCGAGACGTCCTCCTCCAGCCACGCCTCCTGCATCGGGTGCAGCTCGCGGCCCACCGTCGCGGGCAGGCCCTCGATGGTGGTGATCTCGTCCGACTCCTTGATCTGCGACACCGGCACCGCGCACGGGTTGAACGCCTTGCCGTTGATGTGCGAGGTGCACGACTTGCAGACGTTCAGCCCGCAGCCGTACTTCGGGCCCATCACGCCGAGGATGTCGCGCAGCACCCACAGCAGCCGCACGTCGTCGGCGACCTCGACGGTGACCTGGGTGCCGTTCAGCGTGAACGTGTGTTGTGGCACGGGAAGTCTCCTTGTCAGAACGTGTGGTCGAGGCCGTCGGTCGGCGACTGCGGGGTGGAGGGCTGCAGCGGGAACGGCTCGAAGCCCAGCGTTCCGTGGTTGATCGGGAAGCTCGTCGGCATCGTGCCGGTGGCGCGGGCGTACGCGCAGGCCGTCGCCGCGAACGCGGGCGCGACACCCAGCTCACCGGCGCCGCTCGGGGTGTCGCTGGTCGGCGGCAGCACGACCACCTCCACCTCGGGTGGCGTGTTCCACTGCCGGGTGTAGAAGTAGTCGTCCCAACTGCCTTCCAGCGGGATGCCGTCCTTGATGTGCAGGCTCGACGTCAGTGCGAGCGCGATGCCGTCGTTGAGGCAGCCGATCATCTGCGCTTCCAGACCACGCGGGTTGAGCGGCAACCCCGCGTCCACCACGATCGTCGCCTTCGTGACCCTCGGGCCGGTGACGCCGTGCTCGATGGGCCGGTTCACGATCTCCGGCCGGCAGTCGATCTCCAGCAGCATCGCCACCGCGCCGCGGTACTCGGCGTGCAGCGCGATCCCCTGCGCCGTGCCCTTCGGCATCGTCCTGCCCCACTGGCCGACCTCGACGGCCTTGTCCAGCACCGCGCGCAGCCGCTTGTCCTTGAGGAACTCGCGGCGGAACGCGACCGGGTCCTTGCGCATCTTCGCCGCCAGCCGGTCGACCACCAGCTCCATCGCGGTGACCACGTTGGGGGAGTAGATGTTGCGCATGCTGCCGGTGTTGAACTTGAGCGGGATCTCGTTCAGCAGCTGGGTGACGACGCCGAAGTTGTACGGCACCGACTGGCTCAGCAGGAAGACGGTCTGCGCGAACGAGTAGTTGCCCGCGATCGGCAGCTCCGCCGCGGTCGACGTGATCATCTCGCCGAGGCCGTGGCTGAAGTCGGTCTCGGTGCTGGCGTGCCGCTGCTCGTAGGTCAGCACGTTGCCCAGCAGGTAGGTGGCGCGGACCTTCGACACGCTCATCGGGTGCGTGCGGCCCTGCCGGAAGTCGTCGGTGCGGGACCAGGACAGCTTGACCGGCTTGCCCATCTTCTGCGAGATCTCCGCGGCCTCGGCGGCCACGTCGTGGAACAGGTGCCGCCCGAACGAGCCGCCGCCCGGCACCACGTGCACGACCACCTTGTCCTGCGGCAGGCCCAGCTGCCGCGCGATGTCCTGCTGCGCGTCGATCGGCACCTTCAGCGTCGACCAGATCTCCGCGCGGTCGGACCGCACGTCGGCGATCGCGTTGTCCGGCTCGAGCGGCGCGTTGGAGGCGAACGCGAACGTGAACTCGGCGTCGACCGAGATCGACCCCAGCGGCGGCACTGCCATCGGGAGCTGCGCCTTCTTGAGCTTCGCGAGCACCGTCGCGTCCGACTCACCCGCCACGGTGCCCGGCCGCCAGTCCACTTCGAGGGCCCGCAACGCGTCGATGCACTGGCCGAACGTCTCGCCCCGCACGGCGACGCCGTAGGTGACGACCGCGACGTCGGTGATGCCCGGCATGGCCTTCACCTCGGCCATGTTGTGCACGGTCCTGACCGTGCCGTTGATCGTCGGCGGCCTGCGCACCATGCACGGCTTCGCGTCCGGCACCCGCAGGTCCATGCCGAACTGCTTGCGGCCGGTCACGATGTCGCGCGCGTCGATCCGGTTGTGCGGCTTGCCCAGCACCCGGAAGTCGGCCGCCGCCTTGAGGTCCACGGTCACCTGGATGGTCCGGTCGCTCGCGGCGGCGGTCGCCAGCGACCCGTACGTCGCGGTCCTGCCGCTCTTGTGGGACAGCACGCCGTCGCGGGTCGCGACCTCGTTCTCCGGCACGCCCCACCGCGCGGCCGCGGTCCTGACCAGCTGCTGCCGCGCGATCGCGGACGCGGTGCGGACCGGGGTGTAGATGCTGCGCACCGAGTTGGAACCGCCGGTGAGCTGGTTCATCAGCAGCTCGGGCCGCGCGTCGGACAGCGTGACGTTGATCTTCTCGACGGGGAGGTCCAGCTCCTCGGCGATCAACATGGCGACAGTCGTGGTGATGCCCTGGCCGACCTCGCAGCGGTGCAGCGCGAACGAGGCGGTGCCGTCCTCGTTCACCTGCACGGCGATCAGGCCCGACGTCGGCAGCGCGGCCAGGTTCTGCAGGTCACCGAGGTCGAAGAGGTCCTCTGGCTGCGGCGGTGACGGGATCGCGGCCTCGGCGGCGTCCTCACCGAGACCGCCCGCGGCCCAGGTCACGCCGACCGCGAGCGTCGGGGCGGCGATGAGGTAGCCGAGGAAGCGCCGGCGAGTGGGGTTCTCGGGCGAACGACTCTGTTCTGCCATGGGGTCCTCGCAAGGAAAGCGGCACGCTGAGTGGCGGTTCAGCGACTGGGTGCAGCGGAGTGTGTCACGTCACACGCGGCAGGAGAAGGAACGCCGTGCCTACGTTTGGACCTATCCGTTGTGCACCGTGCACAGTGTTGTATTTGGTCGCTGCGCTCCCCGGCTCAGGCGAGTGGTCCCGGCGGCAACAGCCACGACGCCCGCAGCGCCAGCGACAGTTCGAGGTGCGCGGACGTGTTCGCCAGGTCGAGGCCGGTGATGGACTCGATGCGCCGCAGCCGGTTGATCACCGTGTTCCGGTGGCAGTGCACGGCGTTCGCGGTCTGGTTGATCGACCCGCCCGTCCGCAGCCACGAGTTGAGCGTGTCGAGCAGGAGCCGCCGCTCGGCCAGCGGCACCTTCAGCAACGGGCCCAGCCGCCGCTCGATCAGTGCCTCGGCCAGCGCGGGGGAGCTGAGCAGCAGCGCCTCCGGCAACCGGTCGGCCAGCGCGGCCACCTCCACCCGCCCGGGCGGCACCGTGTTGCGGGCCAGCACGGCCTGCTCGTAGGCGGTGCTGACCTGCGCCAGCGTCGGGACCGTCATCGACAGGCCGGCAGGTGACGGCGCGTTCTCCCGCAGCACCCGCAACGCGACGGTGGTGTCGCCGATCGCGAGCAGCCCGACCAGCGTGTTCGACCGCGCCTGCCAGACCGACACGATCCCGGCGTCCGCGAGCTTGCACTCCAGCGCTGCGCCGGTCCGGTCGTCACCCGTGCCGGTGATGTCGCCGCGGTCGAGCACGACCACCGCGTACGGCCCGTCGACCGGCACGCCGATGCTCTGCGCCGCCTGCAGCGCGAACGCCGGGTCCTTCGCACGGCCGTGCAGCAGGCCCTCCCACAGCGTGGCCCGCCGCTGCTCGTCGACGCGCACCAGCTCGCGCTCCGTCGCGTGGTAGGCGATCGCGACCTGCGCGGACGTGTCGTCGACGACCGTCCACACCCACGACGCGAGGTCCAGCAGCTCGTCCGGGTCGGCGAGCTCACCGGCGCGGGCCCGGTGGATCAGCGCCTCCCACACGAGCCGCCCGCCGAGCCGGAACGAGCGCAGCACGTCGTCGAGCGGCATCCGCTGCTGTGCGCGCTGCCGTCCGGTCGCGCGGGCCGCGTCGTAGAGGTCCGGGTCGCGGGGTTCGTCCTCGGCGCTGTCACCGGCCGCGCGTGAGACCAGCTGCAGGACGCGGGTGAGGTTGTCGTGGCAGGAGCGCCAGAGGTCCTCCCTCGGGACCACGTTCACCCTGCGGTAGCCCGGGTTCTGCTCGGCGATCAGCGCGACGAGGGCGTCGGTCAGCTCCGGAACGCGTGACAGCACGTCCGCCACCAGGGACGTCGCGGTCCGGGTACCGACGCGGTGGGGCAGTTCGGTCATCCCGGATAGAGCATCGCACAGCGGCTCAAGCGGGCCGAGCAGCCCGGATCACCGCCGCCATGTCGTCGTCCTGGTCCCCGGCCGCCGCGAACAGCTTCTCCATGGCCGCGACCAGGCCGGTCGCCACACCTGCCTCGGCCGCGGCGGCCCGGATCAGGCCCGCGTCCTTGGTGGCGCCGCTCAGCGCGAACGCGGGGGTGAAGTCGCCGGACAGCATGGCCTTGCCCTTGAGCTGCGCGTACCCGGAGTCGAGCGGCCCGCCCTCGATCAGCCCGAGGAACTGGGCCGGGTCGAGCCCGAGCCCTTCGGCGAGCGCGACGCTCTGCGCGGTCGCGGCCACGATCGACAGCACCCACGCGTTGGCGACCAGCTTCAGCCGGTGCCCGCCGCCCGGTTCGTCACCGACCCACACGACCTTCGCGCTGATGGCGTCCAGCACCGGCGCGATGCGGTCCCGCGCCGCGGCCGGGCCCGCCGCGAGGACGGTGAGCTGCCCGTTCTCGGCGGGCTGGCGGGTGCCGAGGACGGGGGCGTCCACGTAGGCGATCCCGTGCTTCGCGGCGAGGCCGGCCAGCTCCGCGGTGGCCTCGAGCCCGACGGTGCTGGTCTGCACCCACACGGCGTCGGCCCGCATCCCGGGCAGCGCGTCCCGCATGACGGCGGCGACCGACTCGGCGTCGAACAGCATCGTGACCACGACGTCCTTGTCGCGCACGGCGTCCGCCGCGGTCTCGGCGATCGGCAGCTCCAGCGCGCGGGCCTTGTCGGCGGACCGGTTCCACACGGTGACGTCGAGCCCCGCGCGGGCGAGGCTGCGCCCCATTCCCGCGCCCATGATCCCGGTGCCCAGCAGTGCGACAGTGGTCATGCGTGTCAACCTAGTCGCGGCGGCCGTCGTCTACCCGTCCGTGCACCGAGAACCGAACGCCGACTTCGACCGGTTCGTACTGGACCGGTCGACCGCCCTGCTGCGGACCGCCGTGCTGCTGGTGGGGGATCGCGGGCACGCGGAGGACCTGCTGCAGACCGCGTTGCTGCGGCTCGCGGTGCGCTGGCGTTCGGTCCAGTCCCACCCGGAGGCCTACGTCCGCCGCGTCCTGCTCAACCTGGCCCGCGACCGGTGGCGGAGATCGATTAGACGGGTGACCGAGCAGGAGCTCACGGACGCGACCCACGCGGCCGCCGGCCGGGACCCCGCGGACACGGTCGTCGACAGGGACGCCCTGCGCAGCGCTCTCGCGGACCTGCCGAGACGGCAACGCGAGGTGATGGTCCTGCGGTTCTTCGCGGACCTGTCGGTCGCGGAGACCGCGGAGGCGCTGCGGATGTCCGAGGGCACGGTCAAGGCACACACGAGCAGGGCCGTCACCCGCCTGCGTCAGGCACTGAAGATCACGGAGCACGTTCATGGTCGCTGACGAGCAGTTGCTGAACGAGGTACGTGCGGTGCTGCACGACGAGGTGGCGGACGTGACAGCGCCTGCCGCGTTGCTGTCCACGGTCCGCGCCCGGGTCCGCAGGAGGCGCACCCGCCGCTGGCTGGTCGCCGTCCCGGTGGCGGCGGCAGTGGTGGCAGTGCTGGCAGTGGTTGTCCTGACCCCACCGGAGGAGACCCCGCCGACGGCGCAACATTCCCCGACGCCGACGGCGCAACACCCCCCGACGACGACCGTGGAGCACCACCCGGTCAACCTGGCGCACGCGGCGGAACGAACGGCGTCGGCACTGGACGCGGTGCTGGACAACGTGATCTACGAAAGCGCGACGGTGACGAAGGGCGACAAGTACAGCGAGCCGGGCCAGGCCGCGCTGTACGAACGCTGGCTGGCGGCCGACGGCACCACTTTCCGCCTGAGGGTCACCATCGACGGCGATCCGGTGGTGGACCTGAGCCGGGACACGGTGGCGGACGTGTTCGTCGACTACAGCACCGGCACCTACAGGGCCTTCCCCGGCGTGGAACCGAACGCCCCCGAGTACGACGACGTGTGGACCCCGGCGGAGATCCAGGAGTCGCTGAAGAACGGCACCCTGACGGTGGTGGGCCCCGGTGACCCGGTCAACGGCAAGCCGACCATCCTGCTGCACCGGGACACGCGAAAAGCCGAGGTTCCCCTGAACCTGTGGGTCGACGCGGAGACGTACCTCCCGGTTCGCTGGGAGTGGGAACAGGCCAACTCGACCCCGTTCGACGTGACGTACCTGCCCCCGACCCCGGAGAACGTCGCAAACCTGACAGCGGTCATCCCACCCGGCTTCACGGAGGCGAAGTAGCGTCACCGAGGTGGAACGCGAGATCTGAGAGGAACCGGCCTGGCAAGCCCCCTGGGCCGCCTGTGTCACTTGATGGTCTACGGATCCAGGCCACGACCTTGCAGGCCATTCCTTGCGCCACGTCCACCACAAGAACCCACCCGGCACACCCGGTTGGGCACGACGCCGACAAGCCAGCTCGGCACTTTCGATCCGTGCCAAGGCAAGACATCAACAATGAGGCTGTCAACGCTCGAGATCCGAGCCGTGGCCTCCGGCCCCCTCGAACCACGCTACCGGAGCCCACCGACACAAACCCGCCCACGAAACCGGGCTGTGGACAACCGATCCACCTGTGGACAACCACCCGCTGCCGCTCCGGAATTGTCGGTGCGGTGCCGTAGCGTGGATTCCGGGGGCCGGCGGCCACGCCCGGTGACCGAACCCGTCACTCGGACAGCGGTTGTCGCCGCGCTGGCCAGGAAGTCACCGTGATCGTCATGAGGCGGTTACTGGTTCTCGGAGCCACGGTGCTCACGGCAGCGCTCGTCACGTCCAGCGCGGCCACGTCCAGCCCCACCCAGGGGCACGCGCCCGGCGGCTGGGTCGGCACCTGGGCCGCGTCCCCCGGTGCGGGGGTCGCCGGCACGGAGAACGGCTACCCGAACTTCTCCATCCGCAACGTGATCCACACCAGTGCCGGCGGCAACAAGGCGCGGGTGCGGCTCTCCAACACCTTCGGCAGGGCGCCGCTGACGCTCGGCCACGTCACCATCGCCGTCGCCCAGTCCGGTACCTCGCCCGCCGCGAAACCCGGCACCATGCGCACGGTCACCTTCGGCGGCCAGCGCGAGGTCGTCGTGCCCGCGGCCGCCGAGGTCCTCAGCGACCCCGTCGACCTCGTCGTGCCCCGCGACGGTGACCTGCTCGTCACCACCTACACGCCCACCCCGTCCGGCCCCGTCACCTACCACTCGTTCGCCGCGCAGACGTCGTTCTTCACCCGCGACGGCGACTTCGCCGACCAGGAGTCCGGCGCCGCGTTCACCGAGCAGACCGGTGTCTGGCACTACGTCAGCGGCGTGGACGTGCAGTCGACCGCACGCGGCTCCGTCGCGATCCTCGGCGACTCGAT
Source organism: Actinophytocola algeriensis (assembly GCF_014203735.1). Classification (GTDB taxonomy): domain Bacteria; phylum Actinomycetota; class Actinomycetes; order Mycobacteriales; family Pseudonocardiaceae; genus Actinophytocola; species Actinophytocola algeriensis. The sequence goes on from NZ_JACHJQ010000004.1 coordinate 148,062, forward strand.
CACCGACGGCTCCGGCTCCACCACGAACGCCAACAACCGCTGGCCCGACCTGCTCTCCGACCGCCTGCGCGGCAGGCTCGGAGTGCTCAACGCCGGCATCGGTGGCAACCGGCTGCTGCTCGACAACCCCGGCCACCCCTTCGGCCGCAACGCGCTCGCCCGCCTCGCCGACGACGTGCTCAGCCAGGGTGACGTCCGCACGCTGATCGTGCTCGAGGGCATCAACGACATCCAGCAGGACCCGCACCAGACCGATCCCGCGAAGATCATCTCCGCGTACCGGCAGGTGATCGCGCAGGCGAAAGCCCACGGCATCCGCGTCATCGGTGGCACGCTCGTGCCGTTCAAGGGCTGGCGCGTCTGGGACGAGACACTCGAGGCGACTCGGCAGGCCGTCAACGACTTCATCCGCGACAGCCACGAGTTCGACGCGGTCGTCGACTTCGACAAGGCCCTCCAGGACCCGGCCGACCCGCTGCGCATGCTGCCCGCCTACGACAGTGGCGACCACCTGCACCCGAACGACGCAGGCTACCGCGCGATGGCCGCGGCGGTGGACCTGTCCAAGCTGTAAGTTTGCGTGGCTCTCCGCAGTGGTAACCGACGAGGACAGTACCGAACACGAGTCCTGAGTGGACGGATGGGAGGACTGATCATGGGGAAGCTGCGGAGGAATCTCGCGATGGCTGCGGGCTCGGCAGCGTTGGGGACGGCGGCGGTGCTCGCACTGCCCGCCACCGCACAAGCCGCGCCCGCGGCACCGTGTAGCGCACAGGCAGCCGCGTGCATCGACCTGAGCGCCAACACGTCGTGGTTGATGGACAACGGCGTCGTGACCTACGGCGGCGTGCCGATCACCTCGGGCAAGCCGGGTTATGAGACACCGCCGGGTACGTTCCAGGTGACCTACAAGGACATCGACCACTGGAGCAGGGCGTACGACGCGCCGATGCCGTACTCGGTGTTCTTCACCACGAGCGGTATCGCGTTCCACGAGGGCAGTCTTGGCGACCAGTCGCACGGCTGCATCCACCTCTCGAACGCGGCGGCGCAGACGTACTTCAGCGACCTCCAGCCGGGTGATGTCGTAGAGGTCGTGCCCTGACCTGCATGATCGGGGCATGGAGATCACGACGTGGTACCTCGAGCAGCGCAGCCCGGACGAGCTGCGTCCTGCTCGCCCCGCACCGGTGACGGTCACGCGGGCCGAGGTGGTGAGTCCGGAACTCAACCGGTTCCTCTACACCTCGGTCGGCGGTGACTGGCACTGGATCGACCGTCTCGGGTGGACGTGGCAGCAGTGGCACGACTGGCTGTCCCGGCCCGGGGTGGAGACATGGGTGGCGTACCAGCGAGGAACACCCGCCGGGTATGTCGAACTGGACGCCGCCACGCATGCCGGTGAGGTCGAGATCGCCTACTTCGGACTGCTCCCGGCCTTCGTGGGGCAGGGCATCGGCGGTCACCTGCTGACCACGGGCCTGCGCCGGGCGTGGGAACTGACCAGCGAACGGGTGTGGGTGCACACCTGCTCGCTCGACGGTCCCGCCGCGCTGGCGAACTACCAGGCGCGGGGCCTGACGCTGTACTGGACGGAGACCACTGACGAGTCGGTGCCTTCGGCAGCGCCCGGTCCGTGGCCGGGTGCCCGGCGTCAGTAACGCGCGCCGGTGAAGGTCACCTTCAGGCTGTACAGGGATCCGCCCGCGGTGATGAACAGGTCGTTGCGCCTCGGCCCGCCGAACGCGAGGTTCGACACCGACTCGGGGAGCAGGAGCTTGCCGAGCAGCGTGCCGTCCGGGTGGAAGCAGTGCACGCCGTCCCACGCCGCCGCCCACACGCGGCCCATGTCGTCGAGGCGGATGCCGTCGAAGCGGCCGAAGTCGCACTCCGCGAAGATCTCGCCACCCTTCAACGTGTTGTCCGCGAGCACGTCGAACACCCTGATGTGACTGGGCTCCTGACGGGTGTCCACGATGTACAGACGCTGCTCGTCGGGGGAGAACGCGAGACCGTTGGGGCGGCTGAAGTCCGTGGCCACGGCGGTGACCGTGCCGTCGGGGTCGAGCCGGTACACGTGGCACGCGCCGATCTCGCTCTCCGCGCGGTGACCCTCGTAGTCGTCGTCGATGCCGTACGCCGGGTCGGTGAACCAGATCGTGCCGTCCGCGCGGGCGACCACGTCATTGGGGCTGTTGAGCCGTTTCCCCTCCCAGTGGGTGGCGAGGACCGTGACGCTGCCGTCGTGTTCGGTGCGGGTCACGCGCCGGGCGCCCTGCTCGCAGGTGATCAACCGGCCCTGTCCGTCGATCGTGTTCCCGTTGGCGTGGCCGGTGTTCTCGCGGAACACGCCGACGGTGCCGGACGTCTCGTCCCACCGCAGCAGCCGCTCGTTCGGGATGTCGCTCCACACCAGGTAACGGCCGGCGGGGAAGTACACCGGGCCTTCGGACTTGCGGGCGCCGGTATGCAGCCGCCGGACCACGAAGTCGCCGTCGAGGCGGGCGAACCGCTGGTCCATGAGCGTGAACTCGGACGGAATGGTGTTCAGCATAGTCGCCATCGTACCGAATGAGATATGGTGAACAAGTGGATGAGCTAGATCTGATTCTGTTGGCGGCCCTCCGGGAGGACGCCACCCAGCCGTACGCGGCGCTCGGCAAGCTGGCTGGCCTGTCGGCGGGGGCGGCGCATGAGCGGGTGCGCAAGCTGCGAGAACGCGGGGTCATCCGCCGCACGACCATCGATGTCGACCCGGTCGCGGTCGGCAGGCCGGTGCTGGCGTTCGTGCTCGTCGAGTCGAACGCGTGGATGGGGGAGGAGCCGGTGCACGCGGCCCTGCGGGCGATCCCGGAGCTGGAGGAGGCGCACGTCGTCGCGGGCTCCGCGTCGCTGCTGGTGAAGATCCGCACGGGCACCACGGAACAGCTCCAGGACGTGCTGCGCAGGCTCTTCACGATCGACGGGGTGAGCGGCACGCAGACGATCGTCGTGCTGGAGACGGTTTTCGAGGGGGCCGGCGGACCGCAGGCCCCCTCGGGCGACCAGATCGACTAGATGCTGTCGCAGGTGGCCATCGCGAACGCGCCGGACGCGGTCGCGCTCTTGACCTCCTTGCCGTCGACGGTCAGCTTGCAGGTCACGCTGCCGCCGTCGGCGCCGGTCGTGACGATCAGCTGACCGTCCTTGACGATGCCGGTGGTCGTGACTTCCTTGCGCCACGGCAGTTCCGCCACGGTCTCCTGGTTGGTGGTCATCGAGTCGCCGAAGGTCGTGTACGTCACGTCGGCGCTCGGCGCGTCACCGGTGATCTCGTACACGATCACCACTTCGCGGTTCGCCTCTTCGTTGATGTCGTCGACGGCGTTGTTCCACACGGCCACCCAGAGGATGCAGACCACGAGCCCGACGACGGACACGACGAGACCGGCGATCGCGAGGCCCTTGTTGGTGGCGCGGCCCTTGGTGGCCTTGCTGATGCCGATGGCGGAGAAGATGATCCCGAGGATCACCAGCGGCCACGCCACGACACCGATCAGCGGGATGAACGAGAACAGGAGCCCGATGAGGCCGAGGACGAAACCGGCGGTGCCCAGGCCATTGCTTGGCTTCGCGGGTGCCTGCTGCGGCGGGTTCGGGGCGTACTGGGTCACGAGAAGTCCTTTCGGGAAGGTGTTGCTGCGAATGCAAGCAATGAAGGCCCGGTGACCGCGTCGTTCGTGCGCTGTCAGCCGTTACGACTTTTGTCGTAATCCACCTCATAGGATCGGTCGATGAAGGCGCGTCCGTGTGGTCCGTAGGCTCTGCGCATGGGACGGCGCGTGCTCGGCGTGGTGATCACCGTGATCGCGGTGGCGGTCAGCGTGGTGAGCAGCTTCTACGTGTTCGGCGCCGACGGGTACGACCCCGACACCCGCGCACTGCACCCGACCGTCCTGACGGGCCTGAGCTTCGCCGCGGCGATCGGCGCCGCCGTCATGTTGTGCTGGCGGCACCAGAAACCGGAGCTGGTACTCGGAATCGCGCTCGTGCCGCCGCTGCTCGCCTCGGACTCCATGGCCGCGTTGATCGCGCTGGCCGCCTTCGCCGCCGCGCGGCGCGACCTCCTGCTGTGGCCGGCGGCCGGGCTCACCTACGCGGTGACGGCCCTCGCCGTGTGGCGCGACGCGGGCTGGCACCCGAAGGTCACCACCGCGGGCGTGTTCCTCTCGGCCGAGCCGCCGGGCAAACTCATCGGCGTCCTCGTGACGGCGGCCGTCGTGACAGCGATCCCGCTCACGGTCGGCATCCTCCGCGGCACCCGCGCCGACCTGCGTCAACGCGAACTCAGCGAAGCCGCGCTGCGCGACGAGATGACCCGCCAGGAGGAACGGTCCCGCATCGCCCACGAGATGCACGATGTGCTCGGCCACCGCCTGTCGCTCCTGTCGCTGCAGGCAGGTGCCCTGGAGGTCACCACCCCCGCCAAGGCAGGTGACGCGGCCCGCACCGTGCGCACGACGGCCAAGCAGTCACTGGACGACCTGCGCCAGGTGATCGGCGTACTCCGCGACGGCAGGGACTTCCAGCTGTCGTCCGGCCCCGCGCCCGCGCTGACCGACCTGCCGACCCTGGTCACGGAGACCAGGCAGGCAGGCGCGCCGGTCAACCTGACCGTCCTGCTCGACCAGGCCGGTTCCGCACCCGCCCCACTGGGCATGGCCGTGTACCGGATAGTGCAGGAGTCACTCACCAATGTCCTGCGCCACGCTCCCGGCACCGCCGCGGACGTGACCATCCGCGGCGGCCCCGGCGCCGGCGTGACGCTGGAGGTGGTGAACCCGCTGATCACGGCACCCCCGAACTCCGGAGCGGGCACGGGTCTCACCGGCATCTCGGAACGCGTGACCGCGTTGGGCGGCAACGCATCCGTGGGCCCGACCCCGGAGGGCACGTTCGCCGTGCGCGCCTGGCTCCCGTGGCCTCCGGCGTGACCCTACGATGTCCCGGTGACTCAGCTGCGCGTGCTGCTCGTCGACGACGACCCGCTCGTGCGCACCGGTTTGTCGATGATCCTCGCCAGCGCCGCGGACATCGAGGTGGCCGGTGAGGCGAGCGACGGCGACGAAGCCGTGGCCCGGGTACGGGCAACGTCTCCGGACGTGGTGATCATGGACATCCGCATGCGCCGCATGGACGGCCTGGCCGCGACCAGAGCCGTGACCGCCATGGCCGACCCACCCAAGGTGCTGGTGCTGACCACCTACGACCTCGACGAGTACGTCTTCGACGCCCTCGCCGCCGGCGCGAGCGGCTTCCTCCTCAAGGAAGGCTCGCCCCAGGAGATCATCGCCGCCGTTCGCACAGTCGCCAAGGGCGACGTCATGCTGTCGCCCGGCACCACCCGCAAGCTGGTCGGCCACTTCGTCGCCGCCCGCGCGAACCCCCGCAGACAGCGCGCCCTGACCAAGCTGGGCGCACTGTCCGAACGGGAACGCGAGGTTGTCACGGCCGTCGCCCAGGGCAAGTCCAATGCCGACATCGCAGGCGAACTCTTCCTCAGCGAGGCGACCGTGAAGACCCACATCACGCGGACCTTCGCGAAGCTCGACGTGACCAACCGCGTCCAGCTGACGATCTTCGCCTACGAGTCAGGCATGGTCACGCCCTAGGTGTACCCGGCCAGGACGTTCAGGCAGGCTGTTGGTGCCGTGGCTGGCCGCCCTCGAAACGGCAAGGTCGAACGCCGTAACCGCACCCTGCGAACCGAGTGGGCCTACCGGCAGGTCTTCAGCAGCGAACCTGATGGCCGGATGCACCTAGGTACAGCCACGCCCGGTCACCGGCCGCGCCCGGTGACGCCATGCCCCGGACACGTTGTCGCTCGGTCATGTCGTCGCCCGGTCACAGTCGTGGGTCCACCGGCTCCGACTCCAGCGCCAGCACCGCGAACACCGGCTCATGCACTCGCCACAACGGCTCCTCCTCCACCAACCTCGTCAACGACTCGATTCCCAGCGCGTACTCCCGCAACGCCAGCGACCGCTTGCGGCCCAGGCTCCGCTGCCGCAACCGCCGCAGGTGCTCCGGCTCCGTGTAGTCCGGGCCGTAGATGATCCGTAAGTACTCCCTTCCCCGGCACTTCACACCAGGCTGCACCAGCTTTCCCGCCGCAGACGGGTCGGCGGGCTTCACCACCATGCCCTCGCCGCCCGCACCGGTCAGTGACGTCCACCAGTCGACACCGGCCGTGATCGACGCCTCGTCCGCCAGATCCACGAACAGTCGCCGCGTCGGGCGTAACAGTCCGGGGTCGGCCGCCACCAGATCGTCGAGCACGTCGATGTGCCACGCCCTCGGCTTCGTCGCGTGCACGTGCCCCTCCGCGGCCAGCACGGTGAACGGCGCCAGCGACACCCCGTCTAGCCCGTCGACCGGCCAGCAGTACCGGCCGTAGGCCTCGACATAATTACGCGCGTTCGACAGCCGTGCCTGCTGCCGGGCCAGCAGCCCCGCCACGTCCGCACCCCGCGCCGCCGCCTGCTCCAGCGCCGTCACCACCGCGGGTAACGCCGCCGTCGCCGCCGCGCCGACGGGTGCGTACTGCCGCCGCAGCAACTGGCCGGCCTTCGCCGACCACGGCAGCAGCTCCGCGTCGAGGATCACCCAGTCGCTGTCCAACGTGGTCCACAGGTCGGCCGCGGTCGCGGCCCCGCGTAACCCGTCCAGGAACGCCGTCGGATCCGGGAAGAACGACCGGCCCGTCCGCGTGTAGACCGCACCGGCCGCACCGTCGGGCGCCCCGAACCGCCGCTCACCCACCGAGGCGTCCCGGCACAGCACCACGACCGCCCGCGAACCCATGTGCTTCTCCTCGCACACGACCTCCGGCACTCCGTCGGCCCGGTACGCGTCGAACGCCTCGAGCGGGTGCTCCAGCACGCCGTCCACAGTGGACGTCGCGCATGGTGCCATCGTCGGCGGCAGGTACGGCAGCCACTGCGGCGCGATCGCGAACCGGCTCATCACCTCGAGCGCGCCCGCCGCGTTCTCCTCGCGCACCTTGAGCCTGCCCATCAGCCGCGCGTCGACGTGCCGGGTGCCGAGCACGTCGTCGATCCGCAGCAGGTCCGGCGCACGCGTCGGCGCGTTGAGCGGCTTGGCGGGCTCGTAGTGCACCCGCTCGGCGGACACCGACACCAGCTCCTTCGACGGCCACCGCAACGCGGTCAGCGCACCGCCGAACACACAGCCGGTGTCGAGGCAGATGGTGTTGTTGACCCACTCCGCCTTGGGTACCGGCGTGTGCCCGTACACGACCGTCGCCGCACCCCGGTAGTCGTTCGCCCACGGGTACCGCACCGGCAGCCCGTACTCGTCGGTCTCGCCCGTCGTCTCGCCGTACAGGCAGAACGACCGCACCCGCCCGGAGGACCGGCCCTGGTACTCCTCCTTGAGCCCGGCGTGCGCGACCACCAGCCGGCCGTCGTCCAGCCGGTAGTGGCTGACGAGCCCGTACATGAACTCGCGTGCGCGCTTGCGGAACTCCTCCGGCTCAGCGGAGAGCTGCGCGAGCGACTCCGCGAGCCCGTGGGAGACACGGACATCCCGCCCGTCCAGGGCGCGCACGAGCTTGCTCTCGTGGTTGCCGGACACGCACAGCGCGGTGCCGGCCGCCACCATGCCCATGACGAGCCGCAGCACTCCCGGCGTGTCCGGGCCGCGGTCGACGAGGTCGCCCACGAACACGGCGGTGCGGCCCTCCGGGTGGAACGCACCGTCCGCGCTGACCACGTATCCCAGGCGGGTCAACAACGTCACGAGCTCGGCGTGGCAGCCGTGCACGTCACCGATGATGTCGAACGGCCCGGTCAGCTCCCGCTTGTCGTTGTACGCCTTCTCGTACTCGATCGACACGCTGTCGTCCGGGGACAGCACGTGGACCTTGCGGAACCCCTCCTTCGCGAGATGCCGCACCGACCGGCGCAGCGCGTCGTGCTGGCGGCGGATCACGTGGTCCGCCAGGTCGCGGTGACCCTTGTTGCGCTCCCGCAGCACCGCCAGCGGCATGTCGAACACGATCGCGACCGGCAGCACGTCGTGCTCACGGGCGAGAGCGACGAGCTTCGCGCGGTCGTCGCGCTGCACGTGGGTCGCGTCGACGACCGTGAGCCTGCCTGCCCGCAATCGCTTGCCCGCCACGTAATGCAGTGCGTCGAACGCGTCGTGCGTCGCCGACTGGTCGTTCTCGTCGTCGGCGACCAGCGCGCGGAACGCGTCGGACGACAGCACCTGCGTCCCCGCGAAGTGCTCCCGCGCGAAGGTCGACTTGCCGGAGCCGGTGACACCGACGAGCGCCACGAGGCTCAGGTCGGGCACGGCGATGGTGCGTGTCATGCCGACCTCCTCGTGAACACCGCGAGCTGCGTCGGTGCGCCGACCTCCGGGTCGACCGCGCCGACCGGTACGTGCCGGACCTCGTAGCCGTGCGCGGCGCACACGTCGTCCGCCCACCCGGCCATCTCGGCACGTGTCCATTCGAAACGGTGGTCCGGATGCCGGAAGTTCCCTGCGGGCAACGTCTCCCACCGCACGTTGTACTCGGCGTTGGGAGTCGTCACGAGCACGTGCCGGGGCTTGGCGGCCCCGAACACGGTCGCCGCCAGCGCGGGCAGCCGTGGCGGGTCGACGTGCTCGACCACCTCGGACAGCACCATCGCGTCGAACCCCGCGACACGCGGATCGGCGTAGGTGACCGAACCCTGGTGCAATGTGACGCGCTCGCGCTGCCGCTCCGCGAACCGGTCGACCCGGCGGGCCGCCGTGCGCAGCGCCCGCGCGGCGACCTCGACGCCGAGGATCTCGGTGAACGTCGGCTCCGTCACCAGCTCACGAAGCAGCCTGCCCTCGCCGCAGCCCATGTCGACGATGCGCCGCACGCCAAGGGAACGCAGCTCACCCACGATGGCCTCGCGCCGCAGCTGCGCCAGCGACGGCTCCCGCTCCGGCTGCTCCGGCTCGTCGGCGTCCTCGGCAGGCCGGTCGTCCAGCTCGGTCAGCCGCTCGAGCGCCTCGACGGTGAACCGACGCTTGTGTGCGAGGTAGCGGGCCGTGATCAGCTCGCGGTCGGGATGTGTCGCGAGCCAGTTCTTGCCCACCCGCAGCAACTTGTCGACCTCGTCCGCCGCGACCCAGTAGTGCTTGGCGTCGTCGAGCACCGGCAACAGCACGTACAGCTGTGTCAGCGCATCGGCGAGACGTAGCGTGCCCGTCAGCCGCAGGTCCGCGTACGGGCTGTCGCCCCAGTCGGGGAACGCGGGGTCGAGCGGCACACGGGTGGCGGCCACGGTCCAGCCGAGCGGTGTGAACAGCCGCTCCGCGAGCGCGCCTGGGCAAGCCGGAAGGCGGATCTCCAACGGGATCGCGGTTTCGGCGAGCTCGGGACGCGCGTCGCAGCGGCCGCGCATCGCGGTGCCGAACACCTTGCCCATGGCGACCGCCAGTAAGGACGACGCCGCGTACGGCCGGTCGTTGACGTACTGGCCGAGGGTGTCGCCGCCCTTGCGGACGAGGCCGATCGGGTCGATCTCCAGTAACAGCGATGCGGTGGTGCGCTCCGGCGTCACTTCCGGGTAGAAGACGTGGGCGGTGCCGGTGGACACGTCGAACCGCTGTGTGCGGTCCGGGTGCTTGTGCAGCAGGTACCCGAGGTCCGTCGCCGGGGTGTGTGTGGTCGTGACGCTGAGGAACATGGCGCCGAGTAAACACGAGCGGTCCGACAGCGTCCGCCGGTTTTGTGATCTGATGATGCCGATGAACGACCGCCTGACAGCCTTCGGTAACCAGCTGATCGAATCGCACATACGTTTGAGGGAACTGCTGGCTCGACTCCGTGACGGGACGTACACGGGAGTCGACCTGGCGACTCATTGCCTGACGTTCTGCGCGGTCCTCACGGCCCACCACTCGGCGGAGGACGACGAGGGGTTTCCGGTGCTGGCACAGCATTTCCCGGAACTGCGGGCGGTGCTGACCGAGCTGAAACATGATCATCGCCAGGTCGCCGAGGTGCTCGATCGGCTGAAAGACGTGCCCACGATGGATGTCGTCACGGCAGAACGCGAACTGGACACACTGGCCGCGCTACTGGAAACCCACCTCGTCTACGAGGAGAAGAAGCTGGTGGCGGCCCTCAACCAGTTGGCCCCCACACACGAGGAAGCGCGAGCGCTCGCCAACGCGGTCACGCTGTCGCAGCCTTAGTCCTCACGGGGCCACGGGGTGCCCTGCAGCTTTTCGATGCGTTCGTTCAGCGCGCGCAGCAGGCGGTACAGGTCGGCGCATTCCGTGTCCGGCCAGCCGTCGATCACCTTGCCCAGCCCGGAGCGGTAGCGCTTGCGGTCGGCGGCCAGCCGGGCGGCGCCGGTCGGGGTGATGCGGAGGCGACGTGCCGCACCGCCGCCGGGGTCGGGGATGCGGTCCACGAGCCGCTCGCGGAGCATCGCGCCCACCTGACGGGTCACGGTGGAGATCTCGAGTTGCAGCGCGGTCGCCAGTTCGCGGGCGGTCATCGGACCGGTGACGTCGATGCGGCTCAGCATCAGGTAGGCGGACCGCTCGAGCACGCCTTTGGCGGTGGTGGCGAGCTGGTGTCTGCTGACCAGCGTCAGCTCGCGTTCGATCGCGTCGAGCAGGTGTTCTCTACCACGCATCAGCTGGTCCTCGATGGTCGGATGTGTACCGTACACATGTGCGTCCTGGGATCGTCGTCTCCGTGCTGGCGAGCTGCGGTCTCGTCGCGTCGTTCATGCAGACCCTCGTCATCCCGCTCATCCCGAGCCTGCCCGCGATCCTCGGCACCGACGCGGCGGACGCGTCCTGGGTCATCACCGTCACGCTGCTCGCGGCCGCGGTGATCACGCCGGTCAGCGGGCGCCTCGGCGACCTCTACGGGAAGCGCCGCGTGCTGCTCGTGAGCGTCGCGGTCCTCGTCACCGGGTCCGTCGTCTCCGCACTCGCGAGCTCGCTCGTGCCGATGGTCGTCGGCCGAGGGCTCCAGGGGTGCGCCATGGGTGTCATCCCGCTGGGCATCAGCATCATGCGCGACATTCTCCCCGCTGACCGCGTCGGGACGGCCATCGCGATGATGAGCGCGACGCTCGGTGTCGGCGGTGCGATCGGCCTGCCGCTGTCCGCGGTCATCGCGGAGTCCTCGTCGTGGCGCGTGCTGTTCTGGCTCTCGGCCGGACTCGGCGCCGTGTGCCTGGTCCTGCTGTGGACCGTCGTGCCGGACTCGCCGGTGCGCGCGCCCGGCCGGTTCGACGTGTTCGGCATGCTGGGCCTGGCGGCCGGGCTCGTCTGCCTGCTGCTCGCGATCACCAAGGGCGCCACGTGGGGCTGGGCGTCGCCGACCACGCTGAGCCTGTTCGCCGCGGCGGTCGTCGTGCTCGTCCTGTGGGGCGTCTACCAGCTGCGCATCCGCTATCCGCTGGTCGACCTGCGCGTCTCTGCGCGGCGGCCGGTCCTGTTCACGAACCTCGCGTCGGTGCTGGTCGGGTTCTCGCTGTACAGCATGTCGCTGGTGCTGCCGCAGCTCCTGCAGGCGCCCGCGCTCACCGGTTACGGCCTCGGCCAGTCGATGCTCGCCACGGGCCTGTGGATGGCGCCGGGTGGGCTGATGATGATGGCCCTGTCGCCGGTGTCGGCACGCATCACCCGCAAGCGCGGCCCGCGCACGTCGCTCCTGATCGGCGCGTCGATCATCTCCGTCGGGTACGTGGTCTCGACCGTGTTGCTGCACAACGCTTTCGAGGTCATGGTCGCCGGCATCATCGTGAGTGCGGGCGTCGGCATCGCCTACGCCGCGATGCCCGGGCTGATCATGGGCTCGGTACCGCTGCACGAGACCGCGTCGGCGAACGGGCTGAACTCGCTGGCCCGCTCGGTCGGCACGTCCGTGTCGAGCGCGGTCATCGCGACCCTGCTGGCACAGATGACGGTCACCGTCGGCCCGCTGACCGTGCCGTCGCTGACCGGGTTCCGCGTCGCGTTCGTGATCGCGGCGGGGGCGGCGGCGCTCGCGGTGCTAGTCACCCTGCTGGTCCCGCGTGTCCGCGACCGCCTTGGCGACCGCGTCGACGACGACGTCGCGGTGGATCCGGAGGAGCGGCGCGAGCTCCAGGTGTAGGAACGGCCTGCGTTCGGCCGCCGCGGCGATGCCCTGAACGTTCGTGCGACCCGCGAGCCGCTCGTGATGACCGACCCGGAAACCGTGTTGGCGCAGCGCCTTCTCGACCCGGCGGTGTAGTTCCCCCTGCTCACCCGCACCGGGCGACACGACCGCGTCGGTGTCCGGCGCGGTGTCCGCGGCGAAGCCGTGGAGCTGGATCTCGGGTAGCGCAAGCGTTTGCGCGTACGCGTGGAACAGGGAGTCGGTCCGGTGTGCCACGTCGGCGGCGCTGTCGCCCGCCCTGCGATGTGCACCGGCGACCAGCAGTGCTGCCGACGGGATGGTGTGGAACAGCTCAAGGCCGAGGCGGGCCGTGAAGCGGTCGGAGCCGGGGTGCGGTACCTCGATCACCACATCGGACACCGGGCGCAGGATGACGGTGCCCCAGCCGTGTTCGGTGGCCTCGAGCATGGTGAACGGGCCGCCGGCGTCGTCGACTCCGGAGGTTGCCCTCGGGTCGTTCGACTCGCCTGCCAGCACGGCACGCAGGGCGGCGATCGCTTCGGTCCGTTCCCCGGGAGTCGGCGGGCGGTAGGGCGTGTCCGCGACCATGGTCCGCACGTGGTCGACGAGCCATCGCTGCAGCATGCCACCAGTACGTCAAATCTTGGCGATGCTGTCCAGGTGAGCATTCAGGACGGTGCGCATGAGATCGGGTGTCATCCGGTCGGGCTGGATGACGCCGTTCGTCATCAGGCCGTCGATCAGGGCCGTCAGGCGTTCGGTCTCGACCGCGATGTCCACGTGCTCGGCCAGGCCGCCCAGTTCCCGGGACCTCGTGAGCACCTTGCCGACGAGTGTGCGTGTGCCGTCGTACATCTCGCGGACGTGCGGGCGCAGCGTCGGTGACGTGCGGGCCTGCGTCGCGAAGGCCAGCCAGACCGCGCTTTCCGGGTACCTGGTCTCGTCGAGAGTGAGGAGTTCGCCGAGTAGTTCGGTGGTGAGCGCGCGGCGCTTCTCGCGGTCCGTCTCGGCGATGGCCAGTTCGGCATGGGCGAGGATCCGCGCGCCGATGCGGTCGACCAGCGCGCGCAGGGCGAACCGTTGAACCTGCGAGACCTGTTCGGTGCGCCCGTCGTGCTGCTTGCCGTCGGCGGCTACGGCCTGAGCAGGGTCCCGGGCGTCACCGGGGTCGACATCGCCTGGCTGGCTGGCACGTCGTCCGCCGGATTGGCGCTGCGCTGGCCACGGGAGTGCCGTTCTCGGTGTAAAGCCGGGACGACCAGCGTGGACTGCGGATCGGGCGGGCTTCCGGCGGCTCGATCGGCAGCCGGCGCTCAAGGACGGTGTGGCCTGGTTGTCCCGGGGTCGCTGACCATCGGTGAGCGGCGTGATACTCTCGGTTTAGAACACGAGTTCGAAGGGGAGTTCGGTGAGGATGTGGGGGAGGGTGCTGGTCGCCGTGATGGCGCTGGCCTGCCTGCTGGGTGCGGTCTCGTCGACCGCGAGTGCCGACGAGACGGGTGGGGTCTCCGGCCGGGCGTGGTTCGACCGCGATGAGAACCGGGGTTTCGGCGCGGACTTCATCGGCGAAGTCGAGCCGGTGATGGAGCTGTTCGAGTTATCCGCGACCGGGTGGGTGGCCGGCATCGCCACGGGGTCGGACGGGTTCGTCGCGATCTGAGGTCAGTGTGGTGCGGCGAGAATGCCGTCGAGCAGGCCGGGATAGAGCGCGTCGAGGTCGTCGCGGCGCAGGGTCGTGATCCGTGAGGTGCCGACCGGGCGCACCTGGATCACGCCGGCTTCGCGCAAGGTCCGCAGGTGGTGGGTGCGGGTCGACTTGGTGACCGGCAGGTCGATCGCGCCGCAGGCGATGCCGTCGCAGCCGATGCGCGCGAGTTCGCGCACGATCCGCAGCCGGACCGGGTCGGCGAGCGCGTGCAGCACCGACTCGATCTGGATGTCCGATCGCGGCGGGTGCGTGAGCGTCTCCGTCATGGCGCCCATAGTACGAGATCCATCGTAGTTCGACAGTCGTCGTAGTACGGTGTTCATCGAACTAAGGGAACCACGGGGAGAAGCATGTCGCCACGTACCTACCTGCTCGCACTCGGCGCCTTCGCCGTCGGCACCAGCGGGTACATCGTCTCGGGGGTATTACCGGAGGTCAGTCGTGAACTTGATGTGTCGGTGGCGACCGCGGGCCAGCTGGGCACCGCGTTCGCGATCGCCTACGCCATAGCGTCGCCGCTGCTGGCCGCGTTCACCGGCCGGTGGGAGCGGCGGCGGCTGCTCGTGATCGCGCTGGTGGTCAGCGCGGTGGGCAACGCGCTCGCGGTGATCGCGCCGACGTACGAGCTGCTGCTCGGCACGCGCGTCATCGCGGCACTCGGTGCGGCGGTGTACACGCCGGCGGCGACCGTGGTCGCCACGGTGCTCAACCCGCCGGAGCGGCGGGGCCGTGCGGTCGCGATGGTGTTCGGCGGGCTCACGTTCGCGCTGATCGTCGGGGTGCCCGCGGGCAACCTGCTGAGCGGGCCGCTCGGCTACCACGGGGTGTTCGCGCTCGTCGCCGCCGTGTCGGTGGTGGGGGCTGTCGTGGTCTGGTTCGGGGTGCCTGCCGTGGCGGCGCCACCCGCAGTCGGGCTGCGCGAGCGGTTCGCGGTGGCGCGTGACCACCGGGTGCGGCGGATGCTCGGGGTGACCGTGCTCGGTGTGCTGTCGGCGATGGCGGCGTTCACCTACGTGGCGCCGTTCCTGTCGGAGACCGCGGGTGCGCACGGCAGCGAGGTGAGTTTCCTGCTGCTGGGGTACGGCCTCGGCGCGAGTGTCGGCAACTCGCTCGGCGGGCGGGCAGCGGACCGGTTCGGCAGCATGGCGCCGCTGTTCGTCTCGCTCGGGGCGGCGATCGTGCTGTTGGGGACGCTGCCGTTCACCGCGACGAGCGTGCCGTCGGCCGCGGTCGTGATGTTCGTGTGGGGCATGTTCACGTGGGCGTACAACCCGCCCGCGCAGAACTTCCTCATCGGGCTCGCGCCGGCGAACAGCGGGCTGCTGCTGTCGTTGAACGCGTCGGCGATCTACCTCGGCGTGGGGTTGTCCGGGGTGTTCGGCGGCTTGGTGATCAACACGGTCGGCATCCGTGCGCTGCCACCGACGGCGGGTGTCGTCGCTCTGCTCGCCGCCGGGCTGCTGGTGCTGGTGTCACGTCCGGTGCGTGAGCCGGCCGTCGAGGACGGTGGCCAGGATCGGGAGGTCCCTGAGCTCGCTCGGGGGTAGGGAGGTGAGGTCCCGGCCGACGAGCACCAGGTCGGCCGGGGCACCAGTAGTGACCGTGGTGCCGCGGCCGCCGGTGCTCGCCGCGACCGCGACGTCCAGCGGCAGGCACTGCTCGGGGTGCCAGCCAGGTCGGTCGTCGTCGGTGCGGGTGACGGCCGAGGCGATGGCGTCCCACGGGTCGAGCGCCGAGACCGGGGCGTCGGAGCCGAACTCGAGGGTCGCACCCGCGCGGTGGAGGGAGCCGAAGGCATAGGCGTGGTCGGTGCGGCCGGCCCAGTGGTGGTCCGCGGCGTCGCGATCGTCGGGCTGGTGTCCCGGCTGGACACCGGCGACCACGCCGAGCGCGGCGAACCTCGGCACGTCGGCCGGGTCGACGAGCTGGGCGTGCTCGATGCGGCCACCGACGCCGATGCGGTCGAACGCGTCGAGCGCGAGGGTGTTGGCGCGGTCGCCGATCGCGTGCAGGGCGAGGCCGATGCCGTTGTCGTTGGCCTTGCGGAGAACGGGAAGGAGTTGGTCGAGGGGCTCGAGCAGTTCGCCGTGGTACGTGCCGTCCGGGTAGTGGTCGTGGCAGTAGGCGGTGCGGGTGTTGAGCGAACCGTCCATGAAGATCTTCAACGGGCCGACGGTGAGGAGGTCACCGACCGGGTCGCCGGTCTTCAGGCCGCGTTCGATGGTCTCGTCGAGCAGGAACTTGGCGATGACGCAACGAATCCGCGTCGCCGGGGTGTCCCGGCGCCGCCAGTCGGCGACGGTGTCGGTGTACTCGTAGTCGGCGATGGTGGTGACGCCACGTGCGGCGGCCGCCGCGGTGGCGGCGACCACCCAGCGGTCGGTGACGTCCGTCGAGGGCGCGGGCAGCGCGGCGGTGAGCGCCATGCACTCGTCCTCGATGAACACACCGGTCGGGTGGTCGACGTTCACCATGCGCATGGCGGCGGAGCTGAGCCACAGCGTGTGGAGGTCGTTGCTGAACAGTGCGACCGCCTGGTCCGGGAGCACGCGGTCCAGCAGCGTCTTGTGTGGACGATCGGACCAGAGCGCGGCGTGGAAACCGCCGCCCTGCAGCAACTCGCCGGGGGTCGCGCCCGCGGTCGCGATCAGGTCCGCCGCGTGCGCTGCCGAGGTGGCGCCGGCGAGCGACACCCGCTGCCGGGAGCTGGCCCACTGCAACAGGTGTGCGTGCGCGTCGACCAGGCCGGGCAGCAGGGTGCCGCCCTGGCCGTCGATCACGTCGGCGCCGTCGGCGGGCGACCCGACGGGTTCGACGGCCACCACACTGCGCCCCGCCACGCGCACGTCGGCGCGCCGCCCGGTGAACCCGATCGTCACATCACGCAGAAGCAGAGCCATTGCCCCATCAAAGAACACCTGTGGGCCGGTTGGTCCATGTGTGGTGGAACGCACACGGGCCGGCTGACACCCAGGTGCCGGACGAGCTGCGGGGGACGGTTCGGGCGGTAGGCGCGCGAACGTGGGCCGACGGGCTGGAGAAGGTGTGTCGCCTCGGTCGACTGAGCCGTGCCGATGGGCGACGCGACCGCCGCCGGGGGTGCCCCGGCGACGGCCGCGTTCGGATCGAGTCGGCGTTGACCCGTCAGAAGTCCTCGTCGAAGTTGACGGTGCCGGTCACCGCCACCTGGTAGGCGGACACACGGCGTTCGAAGAAGTTCGACAGTTCCTGGACGTCCTGTAGCTCCATGAACGCGAACGGGTTCTTCGACCCGTACTCGGGTTCGAGGCCGAGTGCCGCGAGCCTGCGGTCGGCGACGTGCTGCAGGTACTCACGCATGTCGGACAGGGTGAGTCCGGCGACGCCACCGGTGAGGAGGTCCTCGGCGAACTGGACCTCGGCGTCGACGGCCTCGCGGAGCATCTGCCGGACCTGTGCGTGGAGTTCGTCGTCGAACAGGTCCGGCTCCTCGCGGCGGACGGTGTCCACCACGTCGAACGCGAACGTCATGTGCATGGACTCGTCGCGGAACACCCAGTTGGTGCCCGAGGCGAGACCGTTGAGCAGCCCACGGGAACGGAGGAAGTACACGTAGGCGAAGGCACCGTAGAAGAACAGGCCCTCGATGCACGCCGCGAAGCAGATCAGGTTGAGCAGGAACGCGCGCCGGTCGTCCTTGGTCTCGAGCCGGTTCAGGTGCTCGATCGAGTCGATCCACCTGAAGCAGAACTCGGCCTTGTCCCGGATGGACGGGATGTTGTCGACGGCGGCGAACGCGGCCGCGCGCTCCTTGTCGTCGGGCAGATAGGTGTCGAGCAGCGTCAGGTAGAACTGGACGTGCACGGCCTCCTCGAACAGCTGCCGCGACAGGTACAGCCTGGCCTCGGGCGCGTTGACGTGCTCGTACAGGTTCAGCACCAGGTTGTTCGCGACGATCGTGTCGCCGGTGGCGAAGAATGCGACGAGCCGGTTGATCAGGTGCCGTTCGGCGTCGGTGAGCTTGTTCAGGTCGGCGAGGTCGGTGTGCAGGTCGACCTCCTCGACCGTCCACGTGTTCTTGATCGCGTCCCGGAAGCGTTCGTAGAACAGCGGGTAGCGCATGGGCCGGAGTGTCAGGTCCATGCCCGGGTCGAGCAGGGCCTTCTTGCGGGCGGTGTTCTCCAGGCCGGTGTTCTGGGTGGTGGTCACTGGCAGGCCTCACATGACTCGGGGTTCTCCAGGGAGCACGCGACCGCGGCGTCGTCCGTGCCGGCGGGGATCGCGGTGCTGACGGTCGCCTGCTGGATGCGTGTCGCGGGCCGGGATCGCAGGTAGTAGGTGGTCTTCAGCCCGCTCGCCCACGCGTAGCGGTACATCGAGGACAGCTTCCCGATCGTGGGGGAGGCCACGAACAGGTTCAGCGACTGGCTCTGGTCGATGTACGGGCCTCGGGCGGCGGCGAGGTCGATCAGCGCACGCTGGGGGAGTTCCCACGCGGTGCGGAACAGTTCGCGTGATTCAGCAGGGAGGGCCGTCAGACCTTGCACGGAGCCGTCCGCACGCTTGATCCGGTCGCGGGTGGTGGCGTCCCACAGTCCGTGCTTCTTCAACTCGGTCACCAGGTAGCCGTTGAGCTGCAGGAACTCGCCGGACAACGTCTCACGCTTGAACACGTTGGACACCTGCGGCTCGATGCACTCGAAACAGCCCGCGATCGACGCGATCGTGGCGGTCGGCGCGATGGCGATGAGCAGCGAGTTGCGCAGGCCGTGCTCGGCGACCCGGGTCCGCAGCGCCGCCCACCGGTCGGACTGCTCCGGCGTGACACCCCAGAGGTCG
Organism: Actinophytocola algeriensis; assembly: GCF_014203735.1. GTDB lineage: Bacteria > Actinomycetota > Actinomycetes > Mycobacteriales > Pseudonocardiaceae > Actinophytocola > Actinophytocola algeriensis. The sequence continues at coordinate 166,760 of NZ_JACHJQ010000004.1, forward strand.
GGCTGCAGGTCACCGCGGGCGGCGCGGGTCTGCGCGTACGCCGGGTGCGCACCGGCGGACGCGGCCAGGTCGGCGGACGTCTCCAGCGCCGTGAGGTAGACCTCCTCGGCGATCCGCGTCGACAGCTCGCGTGCCGCATCGCCGTCGAAAGGCAGGCGCAGCTTGAAGAACACGTCCTGCAGGCCCATCACCCCGAGTCCGACGGGTCGCCAGCGCGGGTTGCTGCGGCCGGCCTCCTCGGTGGGGCAGTAGTTGATGTCGATCACGCGGTCGAGGAACGTGACCGCCGTGCGCACGGTCTCCCGCAGCCGCACCCAGTCGATGTCGTCACCGGCGACGTGCGCGCCGAGGTTGACCGAGCCGAGGTTGCAGACGGCCGTCTCCTCGTCGGAGGTGACCTCGAGGATCTCCGTGCACAGGTTGGACAGGTGCACGACGTTGCCGGGCTCCGCGGTCTGGTTGCAGGTGCGGTTCGCGGTGTCCTTGAACGTCATCCAGCCGTTGCCGGTCTGCGCGAGCGTGCGCACCATCTTCGCGTAGAGGTCGCGCGCCCTGACCGTGCGCACGGCGCGGCCTGCCTGTTCGGCGGCCCGGTACGCCTGGTCGAACGCCTTACCCCACAGGTCCGGCAGCTCCGGGAGCTCGTCCGGGTCGAACAGTGACCAGTCTGCGTCGGCCTCGACGCGGCGCATGAACTCGTCGGGGATCCAGTTGGCGATGTTGAGGTTGTGCGTGCGCCGCGCGTCCTCTCCGGTGTTGTCCCGCAGCTCGAGGAACTCCTCGATGTCCGGGTGCCACGTCTCGAGGTAGACGCAGGCCGCGCCCTTGCGCCTGCCGCCCTGGTTGACGGCGGCGACCGACGAGTCGAGGGTGCGCAGCCACGGGACGATGCCGTTGGAGTGGCCGTTGGTGCCGCGGATCAGCGCGCCGCGGGAACGGATGCGGGACCACTGGATGCCGATTCCGCCCGCGAACTTCGACAGGCGCGCGACCTGGCCGTACCGCTCGTAGATCGACTCGAGCTCGTCGCGCGGCGAGTCCAGCAGGTAGCAGGAGGACATCTGCGTGTGCCGGGTGCCGGAGTTGAACAGGGTCGGCGAGCTGGGCAGATACGCCAGCGACGACATCAGCCGGTAGAACCGGATCGCCTCGGCCGGCGTGTGGGACAGTCCACAAGCGACGCGCAGGAGCCAGTACTGCGGGCGTTCGAGCGCCGTGCGGCTGTTGGGGTGGCGCAGCAGGTAGCGGTCGTGGACGGTGCGCAGCGCGAAGTACTCGAACCGCCGGTCGGCGTCGTGGTCGATGGCGTCGTCGAGCTTGCGTGCGTGCGTGGCGACGAACGTGGCGGTGTCGTCGCCGATCAGGCCGAGTTCGTGCGCGGTGCTGATCGACTGGCTGAAGGAGTGGACGCCGTGACCGCGGACCTCCTTGTCGATGAAGGCCGCCAGCAGGCGGGCCGCGAGCTTGGAGTACTCCGGCTCCTCGGAGACCAGTTCTGCGGCGGTCTGGATGGACAGGCGGTCGAGTTCCTCGGTGGTGGCGCCGTCGTACAGCCCGTTGATCGTCTTGGTGGCGACCCGCCGCGGCTCCACCGTCGGCAGCCCGGTGGCGCAGCGCGCGACCGCACGAATGATCTTGCCGACGTCGACCGGTTCGGTGTCCCCACTGCGTTTCCGGACGCGCATGGTGTCCTGGATCGTGGTCAAGAGTTCTCCTCGCTCTTTGGGCGCGCGAGAGAACCCCGATCCGGTGGGGTTGTCCCCGCGCGCCCTCCCTCGGGGCAAGCGCATGGCACCCGGCCGCGGCGCGGCCAGGGGAGCGGGCAGGTCTTCGGACTCACGGGCAGACTCCTACTGACCGTCGCTTCCCAGACTCGCGTCCAGTGCTTCGTGACGGCGTTCGTTCCCGTTCACCGCTGCGGGGCAGTCCCGGACTCCCACCGGGTTCCCTCTTGCGACGACCACCATGGCGCGGTGGCCGAACCAGCTCGCGATCACTATACATAGGGCCTTGATCGATAGTGGTGCCCATATGTTGTGTCGGCGTGTCGCGTCGTCGAAGTTGTCCACAGCCCACCCGGTTATCCACAGGCAAGATCGACAACCCCAGGACCGTCGGCCCCACCCGGTAGACTGGCTAGCGGGGTGCCCCCGGGATCGGGTGGGGGCTGCTCAGGTGACTGTCCTGGGGGAGACGAACCGTTTCGTGATCGCGCGGCGGTAGTCGTTCGGCAGGTTCAGGGTTGGGATTTCCCTTTCCAGGAACGGGTTTGCCGCCGTGTGCTCCTCCGGCCGGGTCGCTCGTCGTGCAGCGGTACGTGGCGATGAAGACGTGACGGTGCACCGCACTCCTCCGGTGTCTCGCCGATCTCCAGGCGCCCGCCCGGCAGTTCCCACTCGTCGCGATCGTTCCTCAGCAGCAGTACCTTGTCCGCGTGGATCACCACGCCCTTGATCGAGACGGGGAACGTCATGGCCGGATGCTGTGCGGCCTCTACGTGATGGAACCCCGCTGGTTCGACGACGTCTACGGGCCCGCCGAGCGCGCCTCGATCGAACGGCACCTCGACATCGCCACCCCGCCGCTCGCCGCCGCCGGCCTCACGCCCGACCTGCTCGCCGACGTCAACGTGCTCGTCACCGGCTGGGGTGCGCCTCGGCTCGACGCCGAACTCCTCGCCGCCGCGCCGAAGCTGCGTCTCGTCCTCTACGGGGCCGGGTCCGTTCGGCCCGTGGTCACGGCCGACTCCTGGGCGCGTGGTGTGCGCATCACCTGCGGCGCCGTCGCCAACGCCGAAGCCGTCGCCGAGTTCGCGCTCAGCCAGATCCTCTACGCGCTCAAGCACGGCTGGCGCTACGTCCTCGAGTCGCGGCGGGCCGGGCGTGCCGTGCCCCGCCGGGACGGGGAAGGTGTTGCCGGGGCACTCGTCGGGCTCACCTCGCTGGGTGCTGCCGGGCGGGCCACCGCGGTCCTGCTCGCCCGCCACGGCGTGCGACTCCAGGCCTACGACCCGCACGTCGATCCCGCTGTCGCCGCCGCACTCGGCGTCCGGCTCGTCGACGAACGCGCACTCGTCGACGTGCTGCGCCGCCGACCCGACCTCTTCGCGGTCCTCGACGTCACCGATCCCGAACCACCGCCGCCCGGGTCGCCGCTGTTCTCGCTCCCGAACGTCGTCGTCACGCCACACCTCGCGGGCAGCCTCGGGCTCGAGTGCCGCCGGATGGGGCAGGCCATGGCCGACGAACTCGACCGGTACGTCCGGGGCGAACCGCTGCGGTACGAGGTCTTCGAGTCCGCGATGGACACCACCGCCTGAGGCGTACATTCGATCCCGTGCGTGCGGTGGTGCTGAGCGAACCCGGTCCCGTGACCAACCTGTCCATCGAGGACCGCCCGGTGCCCGAACCGCCGGAGGGCTGGGTGCGCATCCGGGTGCGGGCCTTCGGGTTGAACCGATCCGAACTGCACACGCGCCTCGGGCTCGCCGAGGGCGTCACCTTCCCCCGCGTGCCGGGCATCGAATGCGTCGGCGAGATCGACTCGCCCTGCGACCTGCCGCCGGGGCAGCAGGTCGCCACCATGATGGGCAACATGGGCCGCACCTACGACGGCGGCTACGCCGAGTACACCGTCGTCCCGCGCGGCCAGGTCATCCCGTTCACGTCCGACCTGCCGTGGCCGGTTCTCGGGGCCGTGCCGGAAACCCTGCAGACCGCGTACGGGTCGCTCACCATCGGCGTCGGGCTCTCCTCGGGAGGCACAGTGCTGATCCGCGGCGGCACGTCGTCGGTCGGGCTCGCCGCGGCCGCGCTCGCCGTGGGCATGGGCGCGACTGTCCTGTCGACCACCCGCAGCGCGGACCGGCTGCCGGCCCTGGAAGCCGTCGGCGTGGCGCATCCGCTGGTCGACGACGGGAACGTGGCCGCGCAGGTGCGTGCGCGGTATCCGTCCGGTGTGGACGGTGCGGTCGAACTGGTCGGCACGCCGACCCTGCCGGACACGCTCGCCGCCGTGCGCGTGCGGGGCACCGTGTGTTTCACCGGGATGCTGTCCAACGAATGGATCGTGCGGGACTTCTACCCGATCGGGTACCTGCCGAAGGGTGTGCGACTGACCGGGTACGGCGGCGAGGCCGGCGACCTGCCCGCACCTGTCCTGCAGAAGGCGCTCGACGACATCGCCGCCGGACGGCTGACGCTCGGCGTGCCCACCGTGTACGCGCTGGACGACATCCGGCAGGCCCACGACGACATGGAGCACAACCGCGTCTACGGCAAGCAGGTCGTCAGCCTCGCGTGAGCCGGTGCACCGGCTTCGGGTACGACGGCTGGAACGCCGTGGGTGGCCCGGCCGCCGTGCTCGTCGTCCCGCATGCCTCGTCTGCCGCCCGGATGGCCTCGGCGCACGCCGCGTCCAACGTCGAGGGCGGTCACGCGATCCGCAGGTTGAACACCGCCCGGCCGCCTGACGCCGACAGCGGGCCGGGAAGGTCCAGCGCCGGCGCCGCACCCGCGGTCGTCACGCTGCCCTTCGCCAGGCCTTCCCCGGTTTCGACGGTCACCTTCGCGTGTCCCACCAGCGTGCCTGCCGCCGCGCGGGACAGGGAGGCGAGCGCCACCCGCGTCCACCGGCCCGGGCTGAACGGGCCGCTCACCGTGACCTCGTGGTTCAGCCACGCCAGTGCCGCCTCGGCCGCCGCGTACCGGTCGTAGTCCAGCGCCTCGTCGGCACGGTCCTCGACATCTCCCGCAGCCAGCCACATGTCGACAAGTCGTCCCACCGAGCCCGACCGCGCCGAGTACGGGACGACCCGCGCCGACGGGTTGCGCCGACCCAGGTCCGACAGCAGCGGTGTGAGGCCCGCGCCAAGCAGGTCCACCTTGTTCAGCGCCAGGACATCGGCCTCCGCCACCTGGTGCGCGTACAGGTATGCCGTGTCGTCGTCGTGTCCCGCCGCCCAGGAACGCGCGAACGCGCGGTACCGCAACGGGTCCACGACCGTCGTCAGCGGCGCGACCCGCAACGTGTCGCCGTGGTACTCGCGCAGCGGGCGCACCACGGTCGCACGCAGGTCGGTGCAACTGCCCACCGCCTCCGCCAGCACGACGTCCGCGCCGTCCGCGACCAGTGCCGTCGTCACGTCCGCGAGATCGGTGAAGCGGCAGCAGAAGCAGCCGTCGAGCACCTCGCCGACCGCGTCCGTCACCGTCCGCGCCAGCCGGGTGTCGACCAGGTCGCGGCCCTGGTCGTTGGTGACGATCGCGGGCCGGTGGCCGCGTGCACGCAGCTCACGCGCCGCGGCCAGGAGTGTCGTCGTCTTCCCCGCGCCGAGGAAACCGCTCACCGGAACGAAAGTGATCATGTAATCGATTACCCGGTGATGGTGATCGACAGGGTCGAACCGGCCCGCACGGTCGTCTCGGCCGCCAACGTGACCAGCACCCGCGAGCCGGTCACCTGGAACGGCACCCGTTTGCCGTGCGCGGTCACCGAGTGCACCGCACCGTCGACTTCGAACGACAGCGTCTTCAGCCGGACCTCGCCGAAGCGCACCTCGATGTCGCACGTCTGCTTGCCGGGACCGCGTTTCTGCCGGTACAGACCCCAGCCCTCGGCGGCCGTGAACGCCGCGCGGAAGTCCTCCGGTGTCACCTTCGGCGCGAACCCGAGGTGGCCGCGCGGGCCGTGGTACTCGTAACCGCACACCGCGAGGTACACGCCGTGGCTCATCATCGCCCGCGCGTAGTGGTCGCTGCACTCGATCTCGTTGTACGGGTTGCGCTTCGCCGCGTGGTGCCGGTCGTGCACAGCCCTGGTCACCGCCAGGCCCTCGGCCACCATGCCCGCCGCGATCAGCCCGGCCGCGAACTGGTACTCCTGCCCGGTCCACACCTCGTTGAAGTAGCCGACGACGCCGCCAACACCCGCCTCGGTCGAGCCGCCGTAGGGCCACGTGCACATCAGCGTGCCCGCCTCACCCGGCATCGCGTACACGCGTGGTGCGGGGATGCCCGGCGGCCGGTACGACGCCGCGTCCGGCACGAAGTTGTTCCGGAACACGTTCTCCAACGCCGTCCTCGCCTTGTCCTGGGAGAACACGCGCGGCAGGCCGAGCTGGTCGGTGTAGGTCTGCGCGTACAGCTGGTCGATGTGGCAGCCGCGGTTGGAGTTCGGTGCGGTCGCGTGCGCCGGGTCGACGCGCTGGAAGTAGTAGCCGTACTCGTCGCTCCACAGAGCGCTCTCCAGGTGGGCGGAGCCGCGCTGGGCGAGCTGCGAGTACCGGGCGGCCGACGCGGGGTCGCCCATCTCCTGTGCCATCGCGGCACCCGCGTGCAGTGCCGCGACGTACAGCCCGCTGATCCACGGGATCTCGCCCCACCACTGGGCGTCGAGGGTGTTCCACTGGCTGCCCTCGAGGATGCCGTCGGCATCACCGTCCTGCGTGATCACCCACTCGAGGGCCTTCTTGGCCGACGGCCAGACCCGTCGCAGGAACGCGGTGTCCGGTGACATCTGGTGCTCGCGGTAGACGCGCAGGATGGTGCCGCACTGACCGTCGGCGAACCAGCCCTCACCCGCCTCACCCCGGTTGCCGATCTCACCGTTGGCGCGCAACGCGATGCCGAGGTCGACGCGTTCGCGCGTGTCGCGTTCGAGGTCGGGGAACAGGCGCGCGACGGTCTGGGCGTAGTTCCACACGTGCCCGCAGGTGCCCGCGCAGCAGTAGATGCCCTCCCACGCGTAGAAGCGGCCGTTGTCGAAGCGGAAGCACGTGCTGGTGGCCAGAGTGGACGCCGGCGCCAGGGTGCGCTCCAGGAACCAGTGCGGCAGCGAGGAGTCCGCGTACCAGGTGCGCACCCAGTCACGGGTCTGCCCGCCGAGCCGGGACAAGTTCCCGATCGTGTACTCGACGACCGCGCGTGCGTCGCGGAACCGTGTCGCGTAGTGGTGGCGCAGCCGCGGGCCGTCCTGCAGCCAGCCGAACGCGGTCGGCTGCGGGGTGGGGAAGTGCCACGCCAGCACGAACTGCGCGGACCGTGACTGTCCTGGTGGGACGGTCAACGGCACGGTGACGGTCGCCGAGGCGCCGCCGTCGGTGGCCACCCGCGCGTGGTTCCCCGCCGCGGCCAGCGCGAACGTGCCGAACTCGGGGAGCTGCTCGATCGGGATCGAGCGCACCGGCCGGTCGCTGAACGCGATCCGGCCGACGTTGACGTGGCCCCAGCCCGCGGCGATCGAGTCGACGACCTCGATGTGCGCGGTCTGGCCGTGCCAGCGGCTCACGTCCACCGACATCGCGGTCAGCGGCTCGATCTCGCGACCGGTCAGACTCGCGACGATGTCGTTCCCCACCACCACGTTCACGCAGGTGCGGCCGAGGTGCGCGCCGCCGCCGACCCACGCCGTCACGTACCGTCTGTCCACCTGGAACGGCTGGCTCGTCAGCTTGCCCTGGTAGGCGTCGGCGTCGCCGGTGGCGCGGAAGTTGTACGAGGTCGCGAACCGGCCGTCGACCGCGTTCAGGTCGTTGATCTCACCGAACGGGCGGCGGAAGTCCGGCGGGCACTCGGCCGGGGTGACGTTGAGGAACGCGTCGCCCTCGACGGTCCAGCCGTCGAACGAGGCCCAGTCCTCGAAGACGATGTCCGGGCGGTCGGTGAACACGATCGCGTCGCAGTTCACGTGCGCCCACGCGCCGGTGGCCCGGTCGACGATCCGGATGCGGGCCGTCTTTCCCCGGTGCGCGCTGACATCCAGCATCGCGGCGACCATCGGCTCGCTGTCCCGGCCGGTCGCGCTCGCGACGACCTCGCCGCCGAGCACCACCTCGACACCGGTCTCGCCCGGCCGGTTGCCGCCGCCGACACCGACCGCGATGTGGCTGCGTTCGATGGTGAACTCGGCGCTGGTGAGCGTGCCGAGGTAGCCGTCGGGGTCGCCTGCCGCGCGGAAGTTGTGGGAGGTGACGAACGTGGTGCCGTGCACGAGGAGATCGCCGAAGCGGCGCATGTGCGCCGGTAGCTCGGCCTGGGTCGCGATGGTGAACGCGTCGCCGTCGACGGTCCAGTTGTCGAGGGATTCCCAGTTCTCGAACAGGATGTCGGTGCTGCCGGGTTCGTCGCCCGCGCGGGCGGCGAACTGGACACCGCCCCGGAACGGGGTCGCGAGCAGCTCGGTCGGCTGCTGGTCGCGGGAGGTGAGGCAGACGGGGTTGTCGGACGAGCCGATGAGCTCGACGGCGACCGCGCGGCGGCTGGTGTTGCGCACGGTGAAGCGGACGGTCGTGGCGGGGATGGTCGAGTCGGCGGTGTTGAGCGGGATGAACGGGGAGAACGCTTCGGCGGTGACGACGACCGGGCAGTCGGGCGCGCGGTAGGTGATCGTGCCGATGGGGTACTGGCCGACGAACCGGATGTCGGGGAAGCTGTCGAGGGTGCGGACCGTTCCGTTGACACGTAAGGAAAATTCCTGCGCGAACGGAGAGGTGGCGGTGAGCGGTCGCGCGTAGTGCGGGCCGCCGCCGGTGGCGCCGCCGAGGGGGAAGGTCGACGGGTTGAGGATGTCCCACGCCCAGAGCTTGCCGTCGCCCGCGAGGTAGACCTGGCCGCTGCACCCGCCGCCGACGGGCATGCCGATGTGCTGGAGCGCGGCACCGGTGTACTCGGTGGGGGTACCGCGGCTGAGGAGGCTGCCGGGATCGAGGTCCTTGTCCGGCGGGACGGCGACGAGCCCGTCCGGGTCGAGACCGAGCTCGGCCGCGGCGGCGGTGGGGGCGGCCAGCATGCCGACGCCTGCCATGCTCATGGCGAGGAACGACCGCCGGGAGTGGCCTGTGGGTTCGCAGCAGCTGCCGTCGGCACAACAATCGAACGCAGTCGCCATCGAACGCCTCCGGTAATCGATTACTCGACGACAGCCTAGGCGTAGGTGTGGCGGGGAATCCAGCCTTGACTCAGAACCGGAAGTCCCGTAACGGGGTGAGTCCCGCTGTGGACGACCGGCTCAGCTGGGGCCCGGGTGGGTGGGCATCTGGCCGGTGCTCACGAACTCGATGCGCTTCGCCGCCGAGACCGCCTGGTCCGCGTAGCGTTCGTAGAAGCGGGCCACCAGGGCGAGGGTCGTCGCCGTCGGGACGCCGTGGGGCCACGTCGGCGCGGTGATCGTGTGGAGTACCTCCGCGTGCAGGTCGTCGACCTCGTGGTCGGTGGCGTTGAGTTCGGCGAAGGCGCCCACGCGTGGCTCCGTGACGTGCGACACCAGCTGCGTGGCCATGGTCGTGGTGACCGTGCCCAGCCGGGCGAACACCTCGCGGAGCGAGTCCGGGACCACCGGATCCGGATGCACCCGGCACGTCGCGTTCGCGATGTGCTCGGCCAGGTCGCCCATGCGCTCGAACTTCTCGGCGCAGTAGATCGCCGACAGCACCACGCGCAGGTCGGTCGCCACCGGGGCCTGCAGGGCCAGCATCTGCTGGGCCATGTCCTCGCACTCGTCGCGCATCCGGTCTAGCTCGGCGTCCGCCGCCAGGACCTGTTTCGCCGCGTCGAGGTCGGCTGACAGCAGCGCCTCCGACGCGTGCCGCATCGCGGTCGCCGCCTGTTCGCACATCCTGGCCAGCAGTTCGCGCAACGCCGCCAACTCGCTGTGGAACGTCTCCCGCATCGAAGCCACCTTTCCCACGGAGCGGACATACCCCGGCGACATGATCGTCATGCAGGCGGGGAAGCCCGCTACCAGACTTGAAACATGCGCGTGATCACACAGAACCTGCTCGGCCACCACCAGGACTGGCCACGCCGCCTGCCCGCGGCGGCGAGCATGTTCCGGCGCCTGGACCCGGACGTGGTGACGCTGCAGGAAACGATCGCGACCGACGGCGATGACCAGGCTATCGAGGTGCTCGGAGACGGCTACCACGTCACCCACCACCCGCTGCGCGAACCGGACGGCTCCGGCATCACGATCGCGAGCCGCTGGCCGATCGGTGCGGTCCGGGAGCTGGACCTGCAGGTCGGGCCGCGCACGGCCGACTTCCGAGCGAGCGCCCAGATCGCCGACATCCACTGGCCCCACAGCGACGTGCCACTGCTGCTCGTGAACCACAAGCCGTCGTGGGCCACCAACCTCGAGTACGAGCGTGGCAGGCAGGCGGTCCTCACCGCGGGCTTCATCGAGGAGCTGGTCGAGCGCACCGGGCAGCACGTGATCGTCGCGGGCGACATGGACGCGGTGCCGGACGCCGACAGCATCCGGTTCTGGCGCGGCCTGCGGGCGCTCGACGGCACCAGCGTCAGCTACCGCGACGCGTGGGAACTGGTGCACGGCGCCGAGCCGGGACCGACGTTCGCGCCGTCGCTGACGCCGATCATCGAGGACCACTGGCGGACCGATCTCGACCGCCGGATCGACTACGTCTTCGTCCGTTGCGGCCGGGCGGGACCGTCACTGCGCGTGACAAACTGTTGTCGCACGTTTGAGGGACCCTTGGACGGGGTATGGCCTAGTGACCACTGCGGGGTGGTCGCAGACCTCGATCCTGGCCGGGCGACGTGAACGGCGGTAACAGTAATGCTCGAAAAGGCGACGTACGGGTTCGTGGAGCCGACAGAATCCCAGCTCATCGCCATTTTCGAGGCGTGGCGCCAGGACATCGACTCCGAGCCGTTCGCCCACGAACACGAATGGGCCGGCTTGGACGCACCTCGGTTTCGCACGTTCCCCGCCTGGGCACACAAGGATCATGGACCACAGTCGTGCGCCTGTCCTGGAGGCGCTCCAGGCGTTCCGTGACCGTGGTTTCACGCCGTTCAACCCGCCGGGACACCGGCAGGGCCGGGGTGTGGACCCGAAGGTCCTCGACATCGTCGGCCGTGCGGTCTTCGAGAGCGACGTCATCTCGATCAACGGACTCGACGACCGGACCGTCTCGCAGGGAGTGCCGGCGCAGGCCTGTCGCACCCGACGGCCGCCGACGAGGTGCGGCGGCGGTTCGCCGAGGAGCCTGACGCGAAGGGCATGCTGCTCGTCACCCCGACCGACTACGGCACGTGCGGGGACATCGAGGCGGTCGCCGAGGTGTGCCACGAGTTCGGCAAGCCGCTGATCGTCGACGAGGCGTGGGGCGCGCACCTGCCGTTCCACCCCCAGCTGCCGCCGTGGGCCGTGGACGCGACTGCTGGGCACGCCCTGGCGCTCGCGCGCGCGACCCGCGCGCTGACCTGCCCAACCGCGGCCGGTGGACCTGCCGTCGCCGGACGACCTCGCGCTCGAGACGGCGATGCTGCCGTGGGACGCGTTCTTCGGCGAGACCGAGCAGGTCGGGGTCGCGGACGCGCCGGGCGGATCAGCGCGGAGATGATCACGCCCTACCCGCCCGGCGCGCCCGCGGCGCTGCCCGGTGAGGTGCTCACCAGGGAGGTGCTGGACTACGTGCGCAGCGGGCTCGCCGCGGGCATGCAGATCCCGGACCCGGTGGACCCCGAGCTGAAGTCGGTGCGGGTTGTCGTCAGGTGAACAGGGGCGCGTGCTCCTTCGCCCACTCGTCGAACGTCCGCGGTGGGCGGCCCAGGATCTCCGCGACGGTGTTCGTGACCGTGTAGGCGTGCGGCGGCGGGCTGCCCTGCCACGCGACGAGCGTGTCGATCATGTCGTCGGCCAGGCCCTGGTCACGCCACCGGTCCCGGGCCTGCGCCTCGGTCAGCTCGACGAACGTCAGCTCCCTGCCGAGCGCCGCGCTCACCCGGGCCACGCGCTGCCGCGCGGTCAGCGCTTCCGGGCCGGTCAGGGTGTACGCCTTGCCCGCGTGCCCGTCGCTCGTCAGCACGGCCGCCGACACCGCGCCCACGTCGGCCTCGTGGACCGGTGCGGCGGGGACGTCGGAGAACGGTTCCCGCACCTGTCCCTCCGCGCGGATCGACGGCGCCAGGTGCAGCGTGTTGCCCATGAAGTCGGTCGGCTGCAGGCGTGTCCACGCCAGCTCGCTCGCCGCCACCGCCTCCTCCACCGGGCCGACGTCCCCGTTCCACAGCACCGCGATCCGCCGGACGCCGGCGTCCTGTGCGCGCTTCACCAGCTCCGGGCCGGTGGTCAGCGTCGCGTAGTCGTCCCCGCCGATGGTCAGCAGGTGGACGCCGGTGACGCCGTCGAACGGGACCGTGGCCGGGTCGGTCAGGTCGCCCGCGACCACCTCGACCTCCGGCGGGAGAGCGCTCTCCGCCGGGTTGCGGGTCAGTGCGCGCACACGCTCTCCCGCGGCCAGTAGCGCGGACACCACGTGCCTTCCTGCTTTGCCGGTTGCTCCGGTCACCAGATACGTCATGGTCACGACGCTAGAAGCTCGACAATTGTCGAGGTCAAGCCCGATCGTGGCTCAGTGGGTATCCGCTCTCCGCCTCACGCTCAGGATCAGCAGTGCGATCGGGAGCAGTACGGCCAGGGCCAGTGCGATCGTCTGGGCTGTCGCCGAGCCGGTCGGGTAGTGGTCGAGGTGGGTGGCGTGGAAGATGAAGTGCGGCACGGTGAACATCAGGTTCGCCGCCAGCGCCACCCGGACCAGCTTGGGTTCCGGCCAGATCGCCGCCGCGGTCAGCACCAGTACGTACGCGAGCGTCAGTGCGCCGACGTCGCGCATGAGGTGTTCGTTGTACGGCGGCAGCAGCGACACCCAGGGGGTGGCCGAGGTGGGGAAGTCGTCGTAGAAGAACTTCGGGGCGAACAGTTGGATCAGGCCTGCGGCGCCCTGGGTCACGGCAAGGAAGATCAGTCCGGCACGGATCATGACGTGAGGAACCTTTCGAACGTGATGGTGCCCGCCGGGTTGCCCGGGACGAGGTTGCCGCCTTCTCGACAGGCGCGGAAAGCCTTGCCTGGCAGCGAGAACTCCACCGTACGGCGACGTTTTCCGTTGGCGCGCAGGTACTCTGCGGCCAGCGCTCGCAGCGGTTTGACTTCTGGCCCGCCGATGTCCGCCACCCTGCCTCGCGGGTCGCCGGTCGCCAGTTCGGTCAGGCGGGCCGCCACGTCGCGGACGTCGATGGGCTGTGCTCGCAGCCGGGGGATCGGCATGAGCGGCAGCATCGCCGCGCCTGCCAGGACGGTGCGGATCAGGTCGTGGAACTGGGTGGCGCGCAGGATCGTGTGCGGTCGCTCGGCGACGATGCGTTCCGCGGCCAGCTTGCCCCGGTAGTACCCGATGGGGATGCGGTCGATGCCGACGATCGAGATGAACACCAGGTGCCGGATGCTCGTGCCGGCGTTGACGAGGTTGCGGGTGGCGGTCACGTCGCGGCGGCCGCGGAGTGTGGTGGCGAGGTGGACGACGGTCTCGACGTCGGCCACGGCCGCGGCAACGCCGCGGCCGGTGACCAGGTCGCCGCCGGTGCCGCGGCTCAGCACCCGCACGTCGCGGCCCGTCGCGGTCAGCTCCCGCACCACGGCGCGGCCGAGCGTGCCCGTGCCGCCGGTGACAAGAATCGGTGTCATGCACTCATGAACCGGCGAGCCCCTGCATGTGTGACAACTTGGCCGGGTTGGCGACGATCCGCACACCCGCGATCGTGGCGCCGTCGAACTCGAGCGCCACGACGCCCATCGTCGTGCCGTGCACCGTCGCGATGATCGCGGTACCACCGTTGACCTCGGCGAACGTGAAGTCGACGCCGTCGGGCAGCTTGCGCCACGCGCCGGCGAAGTACCGCGCGACCCGGTCGCGGCCGGTGACCGGCCTGCGTGCCATGGGGAGGCGGCCGCCGCTGTCGGCCCACGAGGTGATGTCCTCGGCGAGCAGTTCCTCCAGCGCACGCAGGTCGCCGTGCTGGGCGGCGGCCATGAACCGGCCTGCGAGGCGTTCGCGCTCCTCGCGGGACGGCTGGAAGCGGGGCTTGTGGTCGGCGAGGTGCTGGGCGGCGCGGCGGTACAGCTGGCGGCAGTTGGCCTCGGAGAGCTCCATGACGTCGGCGATCTCGCGGTGCCCGTAGCCGAAGGCCTCCCGCAGGACGAAGACGGCGCGTTCGGCGGGAGTCAGGCGTTCGAGCAGCACCAGCACGGCGAGTGACACGGAGTCGCGTTGCTCGGCGGTCTCGAGCGGACCGAGCAGGTCGGTCGGCACCGGGTCGGGCAGCCACTCGCCGACGTACTGCTCGCGGGTGGCGCGGGCCGAGGTCAGGCGGTTGAGGCAGAGGTTGGTGACGACCTTCGCGAGCCACGCGCCGGGGTGGGTGATGGCGGCGCGGTCGGCCCGGTCCCAGCGGAGGTAGGCGTCCTGGACGGCGTCCTCCGCTTCGGCAGAGGAGCCGAGCAGCTGGTAGGCGAGTCCGAACAACCATCCTCGCCGCGTTTCGAACTCGGCCACCGGTGCCATGCCCGCCAGTGTCTCAACTCGACCCCCGGAGCTGGGACGGGGTCGGCCGTGGACGACTCAGCACGTGGTCGGCAGCAAGGTGAAGGCGCTGCACACGTCCTGCTGGTACGGGTCGCCCTGCCACTCCGGCGGCTGCAGTACGCGTGACCGGTCGTACGGGGTGAAGGTCCACGGGCCCACGTAGACGTTGTCGCGCCACGTGTTCTCCTGCTCGAACGTGATCGCCTGCTGTACGGCCTGGCCCATGTACGGGGACCACTCCGGGTACGTGCCCCAGTTCGACAGGACCGCCATCCGGCCGCACAGCGTGTCGCAGTTCAGGGCGGCCGGATCGAACGTGAATCGGTTGTCGTGGATGTCCACGCGCTGGGTTTTCCAGCGGCAGTCGTCCAGTAGCGGCTTCTGCGCTATCGCGGGCTGGGTGCACTGGCCCGGCTCAGCCACCAGTTTCGTGCAGTGGCCCGTGGACGTGTTCGCCGGGCTGTTGCAGAAGCGGTCGGCGTTCTCCCACAGCGTGATCCCCGACCAGTTGTGTTCGAACGTGTTGTGCTGGATTTCCAGGCGGTCGGTGCGGGCAGGCACCCTCGGGTCGCCGCCTGATTCCGACACGTACACCGTGCCGACCGGGAAGTCGTCGCCGCGGCCGGCGAAGGCCCTGCCCTGGACGATGGTGTTGCCGCGGAAGACGTTGTCGCGGATCACCGCGTTGTAGCTCGTCTCGTAGAAGAAGGCTTCCGCGTCGTTGTTCTCGAACAGGTTGCGTTCGACGAGGAAGTCGTTGTTGTTGGTGTCGGCCCACAGGCCGGCGCCGCGGTTGTCGTGGACCCAGTTGTCGCGGATGTCGGCGCCGTCCACCGCCCAGAACTTCGCACCGCCCGTGCAGCCGCAGCCGGGGGTCTGCGACTCCCAGTCGTCCGTGTTGTTGCCCGTGATCTCGTTGCCCTCGACCACGAGGGAGGCCAGGCCGCCCGGCTTGTAGGCGTTGATGCCGTACTGGCCGTTGTCCCGCAGGCAGTTTCCGCGCACAACCTGCCCCACGCCCGCCATGAGCGCCGCACCGCCGTTGTTCTGGATCGTGTTGTGCTCGATCACCCAGCCGTCGCCGGAGTCGTGGTTCACCACGCCTTCGTCTCGTGGGGCCACGAAGTTCACGACGGTCAGGTTCCGGAGCACGACGTCGTCCGCGTCACCGGTGAACGCGTACCGGTTGCGGTCGCGGCCGTCCAGGATCGCGTCCCGCGCACCGAGGTACACGTTGCCGTCCTTTGGCATCACCTGGCCGAACTCGTCCTCGCCCAGCGTGTGCGTGCCGGGGGCGAGCCAGAACGTCGTACCTGCCGGGTGTTCGGCCGTCGCTCCCTGCACACCGCCGTCGACGGGCTCCACCACCACCGCGCCCGCCGGTGGGGTCGGGTGGTCCGTGGTTATCCGGTCGCACACGGCCCACTGGTCGTCGGCCACGTCCGTTCGGGACATCTGCGCTCCGGCCACCTGCGCTCCGGCCGCGGTCGCCGCGACCACAGAGGACAGTTCAACCAGGACGACAGCAGCCGTCAGTGCGAGGGCAGAACGAGCCATGCGGTCAAGCTAGGCACCGGGTGGGTCCGTGTCGTCACCCGGAAGCGTTGTCCTTCGGGCGAATCTCGGCGAACAGGGCCATGATGTTCGCGCACCCGACAAGATCGACTGTGGAGAACCATGCTGAAGATCGACCGTGACCGCTCCGGAGCCGTGCGCATCACCTTCGTCCTGCGACCGAACACGCCACGCGGGCGGGTGAGCGTCGTCGGCGACTTCAACGACTGGCGGCCTGGCGAGCACGAACTGCGCCCCCGCAGCAACGGCATGCGCTCGGTGGCGGTGACCGTGCCCGACGGCGCCCAGGTGCGCTTCCGCTACCTCGGCGAGGGCGGGCACTGGTGCAACGAGACCGAGCACCCTGACGTGCGTCAGGTAGGTGAGGACAGCTTCCTCGTCGCGATCCCGCCCACACGGAAATCTCGCTGACCCTGTCGAGATCGGGCATGCTGGTTCGTCATCCTCTGTGTGCACACGTGAGGAGGAGACGTGCAGTACCTGCTGCTGATCTACAACTGCGATCGTCCGGAGCCGGGTGACCCGGGCTTCGAGGACGCCCTGGCCAGGGTGAACGCGTTCGCCGACGAGTGCCGTCGGCGGGGCGCTTTCGTGGCGGGCGACCCGCTGACCAGGGAGGGTGCCGCCACGACCGTGGCCGTCCGCGACGGGAAGACCTTGATCACCGACGGGCCGTTCGCGGAGACCCACGAGCACCTGGGCGGCTACTACGTCCTCGACTGCCGCGACCTGGACGAGGCGCTCGAGCTGGCCGCGCTGTGCCCGCTGGCGGCGGTCGGGTCGATCGAGGTCCGGCCGGTCGTGCGCGTGCCAGGTGTCGACCACGTCCGCTGAGGTCGAGCGGGTCTACCGCGAGCACCGCGCACGCATGCTGGCGGCACTCCTGCGTGCGGTCGGTGACTTCGAGCTGGCCGAGGACGTGCTGCAGGACGCGTGCGCCCTCGCGCTGCGCCGGTGGGCGGACGGCGTGCCCGACGACCCGGTCGCGTGGTTGCTGACCGTGGCCCGCAACCGGGCCGTCGACCGGCTGCGCCGTGCGCGGCTCGGCCGGGAGAAGGAGGCGGTGGCCCCGG
The DNA here is from genome assembly GCF_014203735.1 of Actinophytocola algeriensis. Taxonomy (GTDB): domain Bacteria; phylum Actinomycetota; class Actinomycetes; order Mycobacteriales; family Pseudonocardiaceae; genus Actinophytocola; species Actinophytocola algeriensis. The sequence goes on from NZ_JACHJQ010000004.1 coordinate 183,791, forward strand.
TGCCCGACTTCCCCGCCGAGGAACGGCTGGTCAGCGTCGGTGACGAGCGGCTGAGCCTGATCTTCACCTGCTGCCACCCGGCGCTCGCGGAGGAGGCACGGGTGGCGCTGACGCTGCAGGCCGTCGTCGGGCTGACCGCCGCGCAGATCGCCCGGGTGTTCCTCGTCGGCGAGGCCACGCTCGCGCAGCGGCTGGTGCGGGCGAAGCGCAAGATCCGCGACGCCGGCATCTCGCTCGCCGTACCGCCCGACCACCTGCTGACCGACCGGCTGGCCGGGGTGCTCGCGGTCGTCTACCTGATCTACACGCACGGCTACCCCGCCGACGACGACCTGCGCGGCGAGGCCGTCCGGCTGGCGAAGCTGGTCGCGGCGCTCATGCCGGACGAGCCGGAGGCGATGGGGCTCGTCGCGTTGTTGTCGCTGCACGAGTCGCGGTCCGCGGCGCGCCGGTCGCCGGCCGGTGACGTCGTGCTGCTCGCCGACCAGGACCGGTCGCGGTGGGACGGTGCGCTGGTCGCCGAGGCGGTCGGGGTGCTGGACCGGGCGCTGCGGCACGGCACGGTCGGCCAGTACCAGCTGCAGGCGATGATCGCGGTGCAGCACACGCGGCAACCGTCCGACTGGGCGCGGATCGCGGCCCTGTACGAGGCGCTGCTGACGGTGGCGCCGACGCCGGTGGTGGCGCTGAACCACGCGGTCGCGGTGGCCGAGACGGCCGGGCCGGCGGCGGGGCTGGCGCTGGTCGACCGCATCGACGGCCTGACCCGGTACCACCTGTGGCACGCGACCCGGGCGGACCTGTTGCGCCGCCTCGGCCGCCGGGCCGAAGCCGCCTCGGCGTACCGGCAGGCACATGACCTGGCGACGGACCCGGCCGACCGCCGGTTCCTCGCCGGCCGACTACTGGAGACCACATGAGACTGTCCTGTCTGGACGGCGGGCACCGGGCGCGGGCCCGCCTCTTCCTCCGCCTGACCTCCGGCGACGCGCCGGACGTGGTGCGGATGTTGTTGTACCGCCCGGAGTTCTTCGCACGGCCGTTGCTGGCGCTGACCGTGCCCGCGATGCGCGGGCCGTCGTACTGGACGGTCGGGGAGCGGGAGGACATGGCCCGCCGGGTCGCGGAGCGGCACCGGTGCGCGTTCTGCCTCGACTCGCACACGGAGATGACCCGGCTGGTGGCGCACGACCCGGCGTCGACGCGGTCGCTGGCCGACGCGCCGCCGGACGCGGTGCGGGACGCGGCGCGGGTGACGCTGGTGTGGGAGATCGTGAACCGGCTGGGGAACGCGTTCGGGTTCGCGCTGCGGGGCGACCAGGTGCACACGGGGACGCGCGCGCTGCACCGGTTCGGGTACAAGTTCCCCGCGTTCCTGCTGGCGGGTGGCTCGGACGGCGGGTTCGACGATCCGGTCGACGAACTGCGGCACGCCGTGTTCGAGGCCCCTGCCGTGACAGCTCCGGAACAGCGCCGGGGTGCGGCGTCGGGTGACCTGGGCGAACCGTGGCGGTCCTACACCGCGATGGTCCGCGACGCGTCGTACCGGATCACCGACGCGGACATCGCCCGGCTGCTCGCGGAGCACACCGAGGACGAGGTCTTCGAGATGACCGTGGCCGCGGCGGTCGGCGCCGCACTGGCGGACTACGACGCCGACCGCGGCTGAGTCAGGTCGCGCGGCCCAGGAACGCCAGCATGCGGGTCTGTGCGTCGGCGTCGGCGGCGGGTGTCAGCTCCGGGCCGAAGAACCCGGGGCGCCGGACCACGTGCTCGCGGGCCCAGCCGAACGACGCCGTCACCAGGCCGCGAGGTAGGTCGACCGGCAGGCCCAGCGCCCGGCCGATGTCCCACGTGTGCGCGGTGAGGTCGGTGACCAGCAACGACAGCAGCGCCGCCACCGGCACCTCGCCCATGCCGGTGATGGCCACCGTCCTCGAGAGTTGGGTGGGTGCCGGGACCGTGCGGGCCGCGCGCCACGTGGCCAGCGGGTCGTCGCCCGTCATGACGGCCGGGGCAGGCATGCCCGGGGCGCCGTCCCGGGCCGGGTCCGGGCCGCCCGTGGCCCAGGCGTGCAGTTGCAGCTGGCCCCAGATCGCGTGGCCCGCCACGTCGCGGACCGTCCAGTCCCGGCACATCGACGGCCTGGACCAGCCGGCCGCCGGCACCGCGGCCAGCACCTTGTCGAACTCGTCCTGTGCTTGTGTGTACAGCTCCATGCGCCAAGGACGAACGGGTGGTGCCCGACTCGACATGTGACATCGTGGTCGGGTGACCGATGACGTTGCCGCGCTCGCGCGGCACTACTCCGACGCCGCGGACACCTACGAGCGCACCTGGGCCGGGGCACTCCACCCCGTCAGCCGCAAGCTCATGGAGCGCCTTCCGCTGGCGGGTGCGCGTCGTGTCCTCGACATCGGCACCGGGGTGGGGACGCTCCTGCCCGCACTGCGGGACGCGGCGCCGGACGCGCTCGTCGCCGGGATCGACCGGGCACCCGGCATGATCGCCAGGGCGCCCGCCGACTTCCCCCGGGTGATCACCGACGCGGCCCGGCTGCCGTTCGGGGACTGCACGTTCGACGTCGCCGTGGCCGCGTTCATGTTGTTCCACCTGCCCGACCCGCCCGCCGGGCTGCGGGAGGCGCACCGCGTGCTGGCCGGCGGCGGTGTGCTCGGGCTCGCGACGTGGGGGCCGGACCAGCAGGTGAAGGCCGTCGACGTCTGGTTCGAGGAGCTGGACCGCCACGGTGCGCCTGCCGAGGAGTCGCTGCTCGCCAACCACGACGTCGTCGACTCGCCGGACAAGGTCGCCGAGCTGGTCACGGCCGCCGGGTTCACCGGCGCGGACCTGCGACCCGTCGACTGGGAGTTCCGGCCGACGCCCGACGAGTTCGTCGTGCGCTACACCGGGCTCGGGCACCCCGCGCGCCGGTACGCCGGGCTGTCGCAGGCGGCACGTGCCGAGTTCCTCGCCGCCGCGCGGGCCCGGCTGGCGCAGCTGGGTCCGGAGGACTTCGTCCAGCGCCGCACGATCGTCGCCGGAGTCGCGACCGCACGACATTCGGCGGATTGACCGGTTCCCTACTCACGGGTAGATCTGAGAGACGGCCGCACCAACGGAGGTCGCCATGCGCCGTCGTCGCCTGCTCGGACCACTCGCCGCGGTGCTCACCGTCGCCGCGCTCGGCATGCCTGTGCCCGCCGCGCAAGCCGTGCCACCGGACGTCGCCGCGCTCGACGGCGCCTGTGTCGCGCTCAAGGCGCCGAGCGGCAAGTTCGTGGTGCGGGGCGCGCTCGGCGGCTACCAGGCCACCGGCGGCGCCGCGTCGCAGCCGTTCCGCCTGCAGGAGACCGGCGCCGCGACCTACCTGCTGTACGGCACCGGCAACGACTTCCTCGGACAGGGCCTCGGCACGCTCGGCGTGCTGTCCGCGCGGGCCGCGAGCGCCGACACGAACTGGCGGCTGACCGCCGCCGGCGACGCGGTCACGATCACGGCCGTCGCCGCGAACCGGCAGCTCGCCGTCGACCCGCTGCTGAAGACGCTCGCGCTGCGGTCCACCGCGACACCGTTCACGCTGGTGTCCGCGACCGGCTGCGCGACCGCGCCGGAGGCGGAGCTGAACATCGCGGGCGACCCGTTCACCGGCACCGTGAACGGCGAGGTGCGCGGGCTCGCCGACCTGCACAGCCACCTGACCGCGTACGAGTTCATCGGCGGCGACATCCACTGCGGCGCGCCGTTCAGCGAGTACGGCATCACCGCCGCGCTCGTCGACTGCCCCGACCACGAACCGCACGGCCTCGGCGCGTGGTGGGAGAACCTGGCGGGCGGCGGCTATCCGACTTTCACGCACGACACGACCGGCTGGCCGACCTTCAAGGACTGGCCGAAGCACAACTCGTGGACCCACGAGGCCATGTACTACCGCTGGCTCGAACGCGCGTGGCGCGGCGGCCTGCGCGTCTACACCAACCTGTTCGTGAACAACGAGGCCCTGTGCCAGATCTACCCGATCAAGTCCAACCCGTGCGACGACATGGCGTCGATCCGCCTGCAGGCGCAGCGGATCCACGAGCTGGAGGACTTCATCGACACCCAGTCCGGTGGGCCGGGTCAGGGCTGGTTGCGGATCGTGCGCGACCCGGCGCAGGCGCGGTCGGTGATCGAACAGGGCAAGCTCGCCGTCGTACTGGGCGTCGAGGTGTCGCAGCCGTTCGGGTGCGGGGTCCGCAACGGGACACCGCTGTGCGACCGCGCCGACATCGACGCCGGGCTCGACGAGCTGTACGACCTCGGCGTGCGGCGGATGTTCGTGTGCCACAAGTTCGACAACGCGCTGTGCGGCGTCCGGTTCGACGAGGGGGTCGCCGGGACGATCATCAACGCGGCGAACTTCGCCTCCACCGGGCGGTTCTGGCAGGTCGAGAAGTGCCCGACCGCCGCGCACGACAACACGATCCAGTTCGAGAGCGACCTGCTGTCCGGGCCGCTGTCGGCACTCCTGCCGCCGGGCGTGACGCTGCCGGTCTACCCGAGCGCCCCGCACTGCAACGTCAACGGGCTCACCGACCTCGGCGAGTACGCCATGCGGGGCATGATGGACCGCGGGATGCTCATCGACATCGACCACATGAGCGCCAAGGCCACCGACCAGGCGCTGGACCTGCTGGAGTCCAGTGACTACCCGGGTGTCGTGTCGAGCCACTCCTGGGTCGACCCGAGCTACTACCCGCGGATCTACGCACTCGGCGGCATGGCGGTCCCGTACGGCTGGGGCACCGAGAAGTTCCTCGGCGAGTGGCGGTCCATGAAGGCCGCGGCAGGCGCGGGCACCGACTTCGGCTTCGGCGCCGGCTTCGACACCGGCGGGTTCGGCCACCAGCCGCCACCGAGGTCCTCCTCGGCGGTCCAGTACCCGTTCACCACGTTCGACGGCGGGGCCACAGTGGACCGGCAGCGGACCGGGGAGCGGGTGTTCGACGTGAACACCGACGGCCTCGCCCACTACGGCCTCCTGCCGGACTGGCTGGAGGACCTGCGCATCGTGGCCGGGCCGGACGGGCAGGCCGTCGTGGCCGACATGAGCAGGGGCGCGGAGGTGTACCTGCGCACGTGGGGCCGCGTAGCCGGGCCCTGATTCGGGTAAGCATGGAGTATGTCTGTCACCTCCCACGCCGAGACCGAACGCAAGTACGAGACCGCCGCGGACACCAAACTGCCCAAGTGGTCGGACATCCCGGGCGTCACGGACGTGCACGGGCCGAGGTCGGAACACCTGTCGGCCGTCTACTTCGACACCGCCGACCAGCGGCTCGCCCGGTACGGCGCGACGCTGCGCAGGCGCACGGGTGGCGCTGACGCGGGCTGGCACCTCAAGGTGCCCGCCGGTGCGGACTCGCGCACGGAGCTGCGGGTGCCGCTCGACGACCGGCCGGAGGATGCCACCAACGCGCCGCCGGACGAGCTGGCGAACCTGACGCTCGCCATGACCCGCGGCGCCGCGCTCCGCCCGATCGCCCAGCTCAAGACGTCCCGCCGGGTGTGGGAGCTGGCGGGCGACGGGGGCAGGCCCGTCGCCGAGGTGACCGACGACCGCGTGACCGCGACCCGGCTCGACGGCTCGTCCAATGTGGACGAATGGCGGGAGCTGGAGGTCGAGCTGGCCGACGCCGGCGCGACCGGCGTGCTGGCCGGCGCGGAGAAGGTCCTGCGCAAGGCGGGCATCCGGCGGGCGGGCCACAGCTCCAAGCTGGCGCGGGTCGTGCCACCGCCCTCGGTGGCCATCCCGGACGCGAAGGGCACCGCGGGGGAGGCGGTGCTCGCGTACCTCGGCGGGCAGTTCGACGCGCTGGTGACCCAGGACCTGCTGGCCCGCAGGGACGCGCAGGACGCCGTGCACCAGCTGCGGGTGGCGGCGCGGCGGCTGCGGGCCGCGCTGCGGGTGTACGAGCGGCTCCTGCCGGACACCGAGCAGCTGCGGACCGACCTGCGGTGGCTGGGGCGGCAGCTCGCCGACGCGCGCGACCTGGAGGTGCAGGAGGAACACCTGTCCGCCTCGGTGGGGACGCTGCCGACGGAACTGGTCGTCGGGCCGGTTGCCGCGCGGCTGACCCGGCACTTCTCACCGGCCGCCGCCGCGGCCCGCGAGACCGTGATCGCCACGCTGGCCTCGAAGCGGTACCGCCGGGTGCTCGACGGCCTGGCCCGGCTGCTGGCCCAGCCCGACCTGCCGCGGCGGGCGTCCCGGCCCGCGGCGAAGGAGCTGCCGAAGCACGTGCGGCGGGCGTACCGGAAGACGAAGCGCCGCCTGTCGGACGACACGCTGCACCGGGCGCGGAAGGCGGCGAAGCGGTACCGCTACGCACTGGAGGTCGCCGAACCCGCCATGGGCAAGACCGCGAAGAAGGCGCGGAAGCGGGCGAAGGACTTCACCAAGGTGCTCGGCGCGCACCAGGACGGCACGGTCGCCCAGCCCGTACTGCGTGACCTGGGCATGCAGGCCCACATGGCGGGCGAGAACGGGTTCACCTACGGGTTGCTGCTGGAGCAGGAGCGGGCCCGGTGCGCTCTGGTCGAGGAGGTGTACCCGGCGTTCTGGCGACGTTTGGCGAAGGCTCGTCCGTGGCATGCATGAGGCATGCATGAGTCACGCCTGGCGAACCTGCTCGGCGCGTGCGGTCTGGCGGTCGCCGACCTCACGCTGCGGAACGTCACCGGCGGGCTGAACGCGAGCAGCGCCGCCGCGGTCGTGGTGCTGGCGTCCGGTCCGCTCGGTGGCACCGAGCTGGGCAGGCAGGTCGGGCTGACGCAGTCCGCGGCCACCAGGCTGGTGGACGGCCTGGTCGGCGCGGGTCTGGCCGAACGGTCGCCGCGGGCGGGCCGGGCGGTGCTGGTGCGCCTCACCCCGGCGGGCCGCGCCGCCGCGCAGGACGTGCTGGCGGCGCGTGCGCGGACCCTGCGCGAGGTGCTGTCGGCGCTGTCGGCCGCCGAGCGGGAGCGGCTCGGGGTGGTGCTGGAGAAGCTCCTCACCAGTCTGTACGGGGACATCGGCAGCGCGGATCTGATGTGCCGCCTGTGCGACCGGACCGCGTGCACGGCGGACGCGGTGTGCCCGGTCGGCCAGGCCGCCCGGGAGAGCGAGCGCTGACATGGGCGCGTTGCTCGCGCTGGCCTCGGCGCTCGTGTACGGGGTCGCGGACTACGCGGGCGGGGTGCTGTCCCGCCGCGTGCACTTCGGGACGGTCGCGTTCGTCGGGCAGGTCGGCGGGCTGGTGTTCGCGCTGGCCGCGGCGCCGTTCGTGCCCGCAGAGGTGAGCCTGGCGGGACTGGGCTGGGGTGCGCTCTCCGGGGTCGGCACCGGGCTCGGAATGTTGTTCCTGTACCGGGGCATCAGCCGCGGTGCGATGAGTGTCGTGGTGCCGGTCAGTGCGGTCGGCGGGGTGGCGATCCCCGTCGTGGTGGGGGTCGTCCTGCTGGGGGACCGGCCGTCGGTGCTCGCGTGGGCCGGCATCGCGGTGGCGGTGCCCGCGCTGTGGCTGGTCGCGCGCACCGGGGGCCCCGCGAAACCGGACGGGGTCACGGACGCGCTGGTCGCGAGCGTCGGCATCGCCGTGCAGTACCTGGCACTCGCGCAGGCCGACGCCGGGCTGTGGGCGGTCGTCGCGGGACGGGTCGCGGCGGCACTCGTCGTGCTGCCCGCGGTGCGCAGGCCCGTGACGGCGGTGGTCCCGGCCGCCGCCGTCGGGGCGATGGCCGCGGTCGCGCTGATCTGCTACCTGCTCGCCACGTGGCAGCAACTGGTGACCGTCGCCGTCGTGCTGTCTTCGCTCTACCCGGCCATCCCCGTGCTGCTCGGCATCACGTTGCTCCGGGAACGGCTGAGCGGCGCCCAAATAGCCGGACTTGTCTGCGCAGGCGCCGCGACCGGTCTCCTCGTCCTCGGGTGACAGGGGCGCTGACCAGCGAAATGTCCAGAATGTAGTGAGGACTTAGCCTTGTGCCCGATCATCAGCCCCGGTGTGCCGGGGCCCTGGGGGTGCCCCGGCACACCGTTTTCTGCCGGTGGCCCGTGACACAGTCGGTGACATGCCGAACGCCTATGCCATCCCGGGCCGGATGACCGACGCCGCCATCCTCGCGGACCTGCCCGCCGACGTGCGCGCCCTCACCGAGATCGGGCACGGGTTGCTGCTGCACGAACACTGGGCGGGCGCGTACGGCGTCACGTTGGACGAGACCACGCGGATGACGGTGCACATCCGGGAGGTCGGCCGGTTGCTCGAGCGGGTACTGGCGGCCTCGCCCGAACCCCTGACGGCAGCACGACCGCCCGGGCAGCGGGTGGCCGTGAACTGCAGGCACTTCACCGTGCTCATCGTGTCGGCGTTGCGTGCGCACGGGGTGCCGGCGCGCGCCCGTTGCGGCTTCGGCGGCTACTTCACGCCGGGGTTCTTCGAGGACCACTGGGTGTGCGAGTACTGGACGGGCGACCAGTGGCGCCTGGTGGACGCACAACTCGACGCGAAGCAGCGCGAGGTACTCGCGATCGACTTCGACGTGACCGACGTGCCACGGGACCGCTTCGTGATCGCCGGGGACGCGTGGCGGCAGTGGCGCGCGGGCACGGTGTCGCAGGACGACTTCGGGCTGTCGGTGACGAAGGAGTCCGGCGCGTGGTGGATCGCGGGCAACCTGATGCGCGACGCGGCCGCGCTGCTGAAGGTCGAACTGCTGCCGTGGGACGAGTGGGGTGCGATGCCCGAGCCCAGTGCGCCGGTGGCGGGCGAACAGGCGGAGCTGTTCGACCGCCTCGCGGCGGCGACCCTGGACCCGGACGCCACGGACGTCGCGCCGGTGATGGCAGATCCCCGGCTGCGGCTCCCGGCGAAGGTCCGCAACGCCGTGCTCGAGAGGGAGGAAGCGATCTGACGGGTGGTCCGCGCTGTCGGCTGATATTTGGGTGCGGGGGAACGGGAAGCACGCGATCATCAGTCACAGGAAGGGGGCGTCGCACCAACGGGATGTCCTGAGGACGCAGGAGGTTCCACCGTGCACGCCACGAAGACGGTCACGCCCGCGCAGTTGCCCGAGGTGCTGCTGAACGTCGCCGTCGTGCGGCCCGTGTTCCTCTGGGGTGCGCCCGGGATCGGGAAGTCGTCGCTCGTGCGGCAGTTCGCCGCGTCGCTCGGGCTGGACTGCGTGTCGCTGATCGGTACGCAGCTCGCGCCGGAGGACCTCATGGGGGTGCCGCGGATCGTCGACGGGCGCAGTCAGTTCTGCCCGCCCGTGGAGATCGCCAGGGAGACGCCCTACGTGTTGTTCCTCGACGAGCTGAACGCCGCCGCACCCGATGTGCAGAAGGCGTTCTACTCGCTCATCCTCGATCGGCGCATCGGGTCCTACGAGCTGCCCGCCGGGTCGGTCGTGGTGGGTGCCGGGAACCGCGCCACCGACCAGGCGCTCGCGCGGCCGATGGCGTCGGCGCTGGTCAACCGGCTCGTGCACATCCACCTGCGCGCCTCGGCCGCCGACTGGCTCACCTGGGCGGTCGACAACGGCATCCACCCGTGGATCGTCGAGTACCTCACCCAGCGGCCGGACCACCTGTGGAGCCAGCCGCCCAAGACCGAGGAGCCGTTCTCCACGCCCCGGGCCTGGCACATGCTGTCCGACGTGCTGATCTCCTACGGTGATGACGCGTTGAACGACGACACCGTCGCGTTGCTCGGGCACGGCACCCTCACCCCGAAGCACGCGAGCGCGTTCCTGGCCTACCTCAAGGTCGCCCGCCACGCCTACGACCTCGACGCGATCATCAAGGGCGACCGGCGGTGGCCGCACGCGCCGGAGGACCGCGACCTGCTGTACTTCCTCGCCGAGACCTTCCGTGCGCGGCTCGCGAAGGAGCTGCCCGCCGACCGGCGGCACGCGTCCGGCGGGGTGCGCCAGTTCGCGTTCCGCGCGAAGGCACTGCTCGTCGAACTGGCCGAGCTCTCGCTCGAGATGGCGCAGCTCGTCATCGCGGAGGACGCCGAGGGGACGCCGCTGCCCGCGTGGTTCCTCGTCGAGGCCGCGAGGGACATGCCCCGGCTGGTCGCCGCCCGGTCATGAGCAAGAAGACGTCCGAGGCCGAGCGGCGGGAGCGCAGGGCGAAGGCGCGGGCGGCGGGCTGGGCGGCGGTCCGCGACCACGCGGTCCTGCGCAGGCTCGCCGACGCGGTCCACCTGCGCCCCGAGGTGAGCCTGACCGGCGTCGACGCGTGGGCGGTCGTCGACGCGCACGGCATGGTCACCGTCAACGCCGAACGCGACGGGGAGCCTGCCGAGTGGGCGTGGGTGTTCGCGCACCTCCTGCTGCACCTGGGCCTCGGCCACGCCGAGGGGGACGACCACCACGACCGCGTCCACACCGTCGCGTGCTGCGTGGCGGTCAACCGGTTCGCGCAGACCGTGCGCGTCGGCCGCGCGCTGGTGCTGATGCCGGAACTGCCCGGTGACAACGAGGACGCGCTGGCCAGGCGCTGGCGCGACACCGGGGTGCCACCCGAGTTCGCGGCACTGGGCACCAACGGCGACCACCCGTGCCTCGTGCCGTCGTCGGCCACGGACTGCCGGCCCGTGAAGAAACCCCAGTGGGACCAGCACTTCGCGCTCGGGCTGACCGACGCGGCCACCGAGGCGATCACCCGTGCCGCGGAGTCCCGAGGGCAGACCGCGCACCTGCGGCCGCGTCGCGAGTGGGACCGGGCGCTGTCGTGGTTCGTCTCGTCGTTCCCACTGCTCGGCGCGGTGGCCAGCGGGTTCACGATCGTGGTGGACGCCGACGTCGCGCGGGCGTGGAACATCAGCGTCGCCGCGGTGTCGGCCGAGCACGGCGAGATCTACGTCAATCCGCACACCTCGCTCACGGCGGAGGAATGGCGGTTCGTGCTGGCCCACGAGATGCTGCACGCCGCGCTCGGCCACGACCGCCGCGCGCAGGGCCGCGACCCGTACCTGTGGAACGTCGCCTGCGACTTCGTGATCAACGGCTGGCTCGTCGCGATGGCCGTCGGGCACCTGCCCGACGGCGGGCTGTTCGACCAGCAGCTGACCGGGCTGTCCGCCGAGTCCGTGTACGACACGCTCGTCACCGACCTGCGCAGGGCGCGGCGGCTGCGCACGTTCGGCACGCCCGACGGGGACGTGCTCGGCGACTGGCTGTCCGAGCCGGACGCGGCCGCGCGGCGGAGCTCCCGGCGCACGACGGGCAGGCCGATGCCGTGGGACCGCGCGAAGAACGTGGACCTGGACGACTTCTACCGCCGCGCCCTGTCGCAGGGCCTGGAGTACCACCACACCAGCGGCCGCGGCCTGCTGCCCGCCGGGCTGGAGGAGGAGATCCGGGCGCTGGACCACCCGCCGCTGCCGTGGGACGCACAGCTCGCGCGCTGGTTCGACGAGCACCTGCGCACACCGGAGCCGAAGCGCACCTACGCCCGTCCGTCCCGCCGCCAGGCCGCGACACCGGACATCCCGCGGCCGGGCAAGCTGCGCCCGGAGGAACTGACGCCACGGCACACGTTCGGCGTCGTGCTCGACACGTCCGGCTCCATGGACACCGAACTGCTCGGCAAGGCACTCGGGGCGATCGCGTCGTACGCGCTCGCCCACGACGTCCCGGCCGCACGGGTCGTGTTCTGCGACGCCGTCGCCTACGACGCGGGCTACCTGGCGCCGTCGGACATCGCGGGCCGGGTGACGGTCCGCGGCCGCGGCGGGACCGTGCTGCAGCCGGGCGTGCGCCTCCTCGAACACGCGCCGGACTTCCCGCCGGACGGGCCGATCCTGGTGATCACCGACGCCGAGTGCGACGTGGTGCGCGTTCGCCGCGAGCACGCGTTCCTGGTCCCGGCTGGTGCGCGGCTGCCGTTCACCCCGAGGGGCCCGGTTTTCCGCGTCCGCTGAACCGTGCCGCTGAACCGTGCCGCTGAGCCGTGCCACCGAGCCCGTGCGATCACGACCGCGTGTTCCCCGTGCCGCACCGTCCGGACTGGACAAATCATGGACACATTGCCCTATTCGCCGAACCGGCCCCATGGCGGCTTGCCCAGGTGAAATGGCGTAGGCATCCTTGATTGACAGCGAGTTGGGGGTGAACAGGATGGCTGAGGACGAGCACACGACGATCTGTGCGGTCGACATCGCCGGTTTCGGCGGGATGTCGCGTACCCGGGTGAACTACGTCGCGCTTCGTGAAGGTATGTACCAGGCTGTTGAACAGGCCTTTCTCCAGTCCGGAATTCCGTGGGCGGACTGTTACCAGGAAGGTGCGGGGGATGGCATCCTCGCGCTCGCACCGGCCACCGTCGGCAAGAGCGCGTTCGCGGAGAAACTGCCCCTGGCCGTGGTTTCCGCACTTCAGGCGCACAATGCCGCGCACCCGCCGGAAGAACGGATGCGGCTGCGGCTGGTGCTGCACGCCGGCGAGATCACGCGCGACAGGCGGGGCGTGACCGGGCCGGCGATCATCCACGCCTTCCGGCTGCTCGACTCACCACCGCTCAAGGAAGCGCTCGCCGAATCCACGGGCGTGCTCGCGGTCATGGTGTCGGCCTGGTTCTACGACGAGGTCATCCGGCACCGCCCCCAGTACGCGCCGGACGAGTACGACCAGGTCACCGTGGATGTCAAGGAGACCAACGGGTTCGGCTGGATCCGGCTCCCCGACGGTGCACGCCGCGCACCGGACAGGCCGCGTGAGGTCGAGCGGCGGTGGCCGAACGCCCCGGCCGGCCGGGGGAAACCGGTCGTCCTCACCCCGCCGGTGCTGCCCGCGTCGCCGGAGTTCTACCAGGTGGTCGACGCGATCGAGGCCGTGCCCTGCATGCAGGACGAGCACCGGCGTGGTCTTGTCGTCGAACAGCTGCGGTTCGCGGGCTCGGTCCGCTACTTTGCCAACCGCAGGGCGCACGTGACGTCGATCTTGCGCACCTGCCTCGACTTCGAGGATGGTGTGGTGGAACTGGTCACGGCGATCTCAGGCCAGGAACCGAGTGGTTCGGCTCCGCTGAACCGGCTCGTGGCGCTGCTCACCGGCGCCGCGTGAACGTTGTTCCGGCCGGAATGCGGGAGAGGAGCGGCCTCGTGGCGTCGAGCGGAGCGGGTGGCGTCGGTGGCCCGCTGTGGCCGCTGGTCCGCGCGTTGCAGGACCTGCCGTGCCTGGCTTCCCAGCAGGACCGGAATTTTGTCGTCCGCCTGTTGAACGACCGCCTCGGTCATCTGCCCATCGAGGAGAGCGCGCGGGTCGAGCAGCACCTGTTCAACATCGTCGAGGTGTGCGAACGCCGGTCCGACGGGCTCGCCGCGCTGCTCGAAATTATAGGTGAACTCGACAAGGGCACGATTTACTTGCGGGAGGTCGAGCGGATCGTCGCGGAACGCGATGCGGATGTGCTGTGGCCGGAAGAGGAGCGCGAACGGCTGTTCGGCTTGTTGTCCGGGATGATCTTCAAGGACCTCGTGGAGCTGTACCACCAGGTGGCCGGTGCGAACGGACCGGAACTGCCGGCCGAAACGACGTATCGCGAGGTATTCCTCACCTTGGAGACTTTGAACGCCGACGCGACCGGTCTGCCCAAGCCGATCGTGTTCGTCGAGTACCTCGCACACGGGCGGCGGCCCGAGCTGTCCACGGAACTGCGGCGGTGGTCCGACCGGCAGGCGAGCAGGCTCAGCGTGATCACCGAACTGCAGGCGCTCCGGCGCGCTTTCCGTGCCCCGCCACCGGGTCCCGCGCCGAACGAGCCCGCGTACCTGGTGCTGTTGCTGCGCCGCGTCGGGCTGGCGGGCGAGTTGTACCAGCTCGACCACTGGTCGCAGATCGACCTTTCCGAAGGGTGGCACCCCAAGCGGGGCACCGACTTCACCGGCACACTGGACGAGGTGAAACGCCAGGTGGCGGTGTTGATCGAGGAAGTGGAAACCAAATGGGCGAAGTACCAGCCGGACATCCGGATCGAAGTAGTTCTTTCGAGTGAATTGTTGAACCTCGACATCGACCAGTGGTCCTGGGAAGTGGAAAGCATGCTTCCACCGGTACCCATCGGTTGTCGTTACTCATTTGCAATTCGCTCACTGGAGCGAATGCAGACAGGGCACTGGCATCGGCACTGGCACGCGCGCTGGAGCGTTCTGACTGGTCAGCTGCAGCTGTACGGCGCGGTCGACGAGGACTCCGCCCAGCACTCCGAGGGGGGTGACGGTATCCGTAGGCTGGTGGCCGATTTCGAGAACAACGCCAAGCTGGTGTCGCTCACCCTCAGTGCCCCGCCGGACGGCTCGGAAGCCGGTGGGGCAGAAGTCGCTGTCGGTCTGCGCGCCGGCGTGCCGATCATGGTTTGGCATCGCGAGCATTGCGATTCGGAGGAGTTCTTGGCGGCCGCGCGCGAGGTGTTGCACGGTGATGGTGCGGGTGTTCTGGAGCGCGTGAAGCAGGTGCGGAACACCGCGTACAAGTCGCACGCGGGGCACGTCGGTCACTGCCTCGCTCTCCTGTGGGACGACCCGATGCGGTTGGTCGTGCCGCCGGACCTCGGCGCGCCGAGGGAGGCCGTGGCATGAGTGCACAGCCGATCGAGACGTCGCGTGCGGACTGGCACGTCTACCGCGGCACGGGGTTGCCCGGGACCGTCGACAAGCTGCCGGATCCGCCGCCGTGGCGCCGGTTCTCCGGGGAGCCCGTGCGCGAGGTGCCCGCCGACGACAGCGGTGAGGCCGACCGCAGGATCGGCAGCAGGCGTGTCGCCGGGTGGGTGCCGAGCCAGCACGAGGTCGCGATGGTCAACGCCGCGATCTACCTGCGGCGCCCGTTGCTGGTGACCGGCAGGCCCGGCACCGGGAAGTCCAGCCTGGCGTACCTGGTCGCGCGGGAGCTGGGACTGGGTCCGGTGCTGCGGTGGCCCGTCACGAGCCGCACCGCGCTCAAGGACGGTCTGTACCTGTACGACGCGATCGGGCGGGTGCAGGAGATCAACGCCCGGCAGGGCGAGGAGCCCGACATCGGGGAGTTCGTGCACCTCGGTCCGCTCGGCACCGCGCTGCTGCCCTACGAGCGGCCCAGGGTCCTGTTGATCGACGAGCTCGACAAGTCCGACATCGACCTGCCCAACGATCTGCTGAACGTCTTCGAGGACGGCGAGTTCGAGATCCCTGAACTGTCCCGGCTCGCGGCCCGTCATGATGAGGTGACGGTGTTGACCGACGACCGCGAGGGCGCCGCGGTGGTGCGCAGGGGCCGGGTCCGCTGCCGGTCGTTCCCGCTCGTGATCATCACGTCGAACGGGGAGCGCGAGTTCCCGGCGCCGTTCCTCCGCCGGTGCCTCAAGCTGCACGTCGACCCGCCGACGTTCGCGCAGCTCGGCGCGATGGTGGCGGCGCAGTTCGGGGAGACCGACGGCGTCGACATCTCCCGGCTGATCACCGAGTTCATGGAGCGCAGCGAGGCAACGGGCGGCCTCGCGTCCGACCAGTTGTTGAACGCCGTGCACATGGCGATGCAGCTGTCCACGTCCGGGGCCTACCAGCCGGACGGGGACTGGAACGAACTGCTGACCGCGATCTGGCATCCGCTCTCGTCGTCCGCGGAGGGGTGATCCCATGCGCGGAGCTTGCGGAGCGGATCACAAGGCGCAGGGCGACCGCGAGCGGCCGCTCGGAGCCCGCGAGGAGCCGTCGTGAGCGGTCTGCCACTGGATCCGCCTGGCGGCGGACCCGGACTCGACTCGGGAATCTTCCCGCATCTGGACGACCGGGAGTCCGGCGGCGAGCCGCGACTGGGTACCGGCGACCTCGAGTGGCGTGAGATCCGCGACGCGCTGTGGCTCGCGCGGGCGATCCACCCCGGTGGTGCGCCGCCGCCGCGAACCGCGGACCCCCCGGCCCAGCCGCGTACGGAACCGCCCCGGTCGTCGACACCGCCGCGGCCACCGGACCCCGCGCCGGACCAGCCCGAGCCGCCGGAGCCCGGCGAGCCGGCACCGGAACCGGTCGGCGAACAGCAACGGGAGGACTGGACGGTCGGCCGCTCGCACCCGGTGCGCGCCGCCGTGTACGACCGCCACGCCTCGGGGGAGACCGCGCCCCTGGTCTGGCCGACCACCCCGGCGTTGCCCAACCGGCGCCTGATCGCGAAGGCCCTTCGCGTCCTCAGCAGGCGGACCGCCTCCCCGTGGCAGGTGGAGCTGGACGAGGAGGCCACCGCGGAGCGCGCCGCGGTGGACCGGTTGTGGCTGCCCGCGTTCCGGCCCGCGTCCTGGCACGAGTTCGAGCTGGTGCTGGTGATCGACACCGCCGGTGCCGCGGACGTGTGGCAGCAGATGGTCCGCGAGCTGTGCGACCTGTTCCGCCGCCAGGGCGCGTTCCGCAACGTCCGCACCCTCCTGCTCGACGGCACCGACGGCGCGGGCGAGGGCATCGTGCTGCGTACCGACGGCCCCGACGGCGCCGTGCGCGGGTGGCGCGACGAGGCCGACCCGACCGGCAGGACCCTCTTCCTCGTCCTCACCGACGGCATCGGCGAGGCGTGGCGCACCGGCGCCGCGCCGCGCGTGGTGGCGTCGTGGGCGCGGCACAGCCCGACCGCGCTGGTGAACCTGCTGCCCGACCGCCTGTGGCACTGGAGCGGTCTCAGCCCCGTGCGGGTCCGGCTCCGCGCCGACCGGCCGGGCGTCCCCAACACGCGGCTGCGGGTGCGCACCGAGGCCGGGGTGTCGGTCAAGGACGAGTCGGCCGTGCCCATCCCGGTCCTGGGGCTCGCGCCCGACTGGTGGTCGAGCTGGGCGCACCTGCTCGCCGTCCCCGGTGCGGGCTGGGTGAACAGCACGACGGTTTTCGTGGAACCGGACGCCGTGGTCGAGGAACCGCTGGTCGCGCCGGTCGACACACCCGAGGAAATGCCGCCGAAGGAACGCGTCCTGCGTTTCCGCACTTTCGCTTCCGTGCCCGCGTTCCAATTGGCCCTTTTGCTGGCCGCGGTACCGCTTTCCATGCCCACGATAAAACTCGTGCAACGGGTGTTGTTGCCGAGTGCGGACATTTCCGCGATCGCCGAGGTACTGCTCGGCGGTTTGTTGCGGAAAACGCGGCTGCGGCCCGATGTCGGCGACGGCGTCGACTACGAGTTCTACGGCGGTGTGCGCGAGGAACTGCTGGCCAGCGGCCGTCGCGGGGACACGGTGCGGGTGGCCCGCCTCGTCGGTGAGCAGCTCGCCGGACGTAATCCGATCGTGCGAAATTTCCGGGACGCGCTGTCCGACCCGGACAACACACCCGAGCCCGATCCGACACCGGAAGCACGACCGTACCTTCGGGTGCAGGAGGCCGTGTTCCGCGCGCTGTCGGGCCGGTACGCCCCCAAAGCCCGCCGCCTGCGGCTCAAGCTGGGAAGAAGCGGAGTTGTGCCGGGCACCGGGACGCAGCTTCCCGGCGTCGCTACGATCACCGGGCCCGCATCGGAGTCCCTAGACTCACAGGAACGACCATTGACGGCTACTGAATCGCGACCTTTGTCCGAAGGAGGCCAGATGACCACGTCCGGAGTGAGTCATTCGGAAAGCACTGGCACTGGTCGGGCTATGTCGCGGCAACCGCAGATCTGGGGTTCGGTGCCGTTGCGGAACCCCGACTTCGTCGGCCGGGAGGAACTGCTCGAACAATTGCGGGTCCGCCTGATGCAACCCGGCGAGGCGACCGCGGTGCTTCCAGAGGCCTTGCACGGAATGGGTGGTGTCGGTAAATCCCAGACCGTCGTCGAGTACATCTACCGGCACGCGACCGAATACGACGTCGTCTGGTGGATCCCGTCGGAACACACCACCCAGATCCGGTCGAGTTTCGTCGACCTCGCCAAGAGGCTCGGCATCAAGGCGGGCAGTGCGGAGACGGCCGTGCCCGCCGTGCTCGAGGTGTTGCGGTCCGGCATGCCGGACCGCAGGTGGATCCTGGTGTTCGACAACGCGGAAGATCCCGCGGTCGTGCGCCATTTCCTGCCGAGGGGCCTCGGGCACGTGGTGGTGACGTCGCGGAACTCCGAATGGGGGACCGTGGCCCGCACCGTCGAGGTCGACCTGTTCACCCGCTCGGAGAGCAAGGAACTCCTGCGCCGCAGGGGCGGCGGCAACATCACCGACGAGGACGCCGACCGCTTGGCCGAGGCGCTCGGCGACCTGCCGCTCGCGGTGGAGCAGGCGGCGTCGTGGCGTGCGCAGACCGGCATGCCGGTCGGTGAGTACGTCGGCCTGCTCGACAAGAACAGCGCCGAGTTGCTGAAGGCCGGCGGGACGAGCGAGTACGAGCTCCCTGTCGCCGCCGCGTGGAACGTCCCGCTCAACCGACTCAAGGACGACCGCAGGGGAGCACTCGAACTGCTCCAGGTCTGCGCGTTCTTCAGCCCAGAACCCATCGCTCGCAGCCTGTTCACAGGCGTGCGCGGCGCTCCGGTCCCGGACGCGCTGGCAGCGGCCTTCGCGGACCCGATCCAGCTGAACCACGCGATCCGGGAGATCAACCGCTACAGCCTGGCGAAGATCGACCACAGCCGGAACACCATTCAGCTTCACAGACTAGTTCAGGCTGTTCTCCGTGATCAGCTGGACCGCACCCAGTGGGACAACATGCGTCACTCTGTTCACCTCATGCTCGTGAACGGCGACCCGGGAGACCCGGACAACGCCGTCAACTGGCCGGTATACGCCGACCTCCTGCCTCATGCGATCAACTCCAAAGCGGTCGACTGCCAGGACAGCTGGGTCCGCAGCCTCGTCACGAACCTGGTCCGCTACCTGCTCGCCTCCGGCGACTACCACGGCGCCCTCAACCTGGCCGAGTCCGCACGGGACGCGTGGACCACCGCCCTGGGCGCTACGCACGTGGACACGCTCACCATGGGCCGCCACATCGGCAGCGCGCTGCGCCGTGTCGGCCGCGTGACCGACGCCCGGGAGACCAGCAGTGAGGTCTACCAGCAGATGCGCGAGAGCCTCGGCGACGAGCACGAGGCGACCATCGCCATGGCCGACGTCCTGCTGGTCGACGACCGGGCCGAGGGCAGGTTCAAGGACGAGCAGGTCAAAGCCACGAGCACGCTGGAGCTCGCCAGGAGTGTCCTCGGTGAGGACGACCCGGCGACGCTGCGCTACGCCAACAACTACGCGGCCACACTGCGTCTCGTGGGTGACTACTTCAAGGCTCGTGACCTCGACCAGGAGACCCTGCGGCGCAGGATCGCGATCCTGGGCGCCAACCACGCGGCGACCCTCAACACCCGCAGCTGCCTCGCCATGGACATCCGTGAGTGCGGGCTCTACGTCGAGGCCTGCGAGATGCAGGAGGACACGAGCACACTGGCCACCGAGGTCCTCGGCCGCGACCACCCGACGACCATCGGTGGCGACCGGTGCCTCGCGGTGGCCCGGCGCAAGGCGGGCCTGCACGAGAAGGCCATGGAGCTGACCGAGGACTGCTACAACCGCTACCGCCTGCGGCACGGTGAGGGCCACCTCGACACGGTGACCGGTCTGATGGACATGACCACCGAGCTGCGCCACATGGGTGATCTGCAGAAGTCCCTGGAGCTCGGGCTGCGCAGCGTGCGGGACTTCGAGAACATCTACTACTCCGAGCACCCGTTCGTCATGATCGCCGCGACGAACCTCGCCGTCACGCGCCGCCTCATCGGTGACGTCGACGAGGCACGCGCGCTGAACGAGCGCGCCATCGCCGGTTTCCTCGAGCGGCTGAACGAGGACCACCCGTACGTGCTCGTGGCGCGGGCGAACCTGGCGAGCGATCTCGCGGAGCTGGGAGAAACCGAGAAGGCCCGACAGCTGGACGAGGACACCCGCGAACGCAGCGTTCGGGTGCTGGGCGCCGAGCACCCGACGACCCTCGCGGTGTCGCACAACCTGTCGATGGACCTCAACCTGCTGGGCAACGGCAACGAGGCCGCGATCCTGCACACCAACACGTCGGCGAGCTTCCGCAAGGTGCTGGGCGACGACCACCCGGCGACGCTGGCCGCCAACCAGAACGTGCGTGCGAACTGCGACACCGACACGATGCAGATGTGAGTCAGAGCGCCGCGCTGAGCCAGGTGCTCAGCGCGGCCGGGTCGGGCGCCCGGTCGTCGAGCGCCCGCACCCGGCGGTGGACCGCGACCGTCACTTCCGGGTGCTCCAGCAATGCCCTGGCGGCGCGGCCTTGCGCACGCAGTGCCAGCCCCAGTCCTGCCCAGGCCTGGGTGTCGTCGGGATCGATCCGGAGCCTCTCGCGGTAGTCCTGGGCCGCGTTCTCGGCATCACCGGTACACAACGCGGCATCCGCGCGCGGCGTGGTGCCCGACAGCGACGCGGGCCTGCGGGCGAGCGCGGCGAATGTCTCCGGCTCGATCGCCTTGGCACGCAACAGGTTCCGTCGGTTGGCGGGCAGCCGCCGCTCGTCCTCGGCCACGATGTGGCTCTGCCAGGGAAGATCGGATGGCGGGGCGGCGCCGTCCAGCCATGCCGCGGTGAGCGCCGCGACGGTCTCGGTGTCCGGTCGTGCGTGGCGCAACCGCCACAGGGCACGGTGATCGTCGACCAGGGTGGTGACGATGTGGGACAGCGCCGGGTCGACCGGAGCCTGTTCACACCTGGTGAGACGCTTCGACACCGCGTCGACCAGTGCCATGCCCGCCGGTGTGAGGCGGTCCGACGAGGTCAGCGTGTGCACCGCACGCCGCACCTGCAGACGCCGGTACGCGATGTCGAAGTCGATGCGCCGCGTCTCGGTGCCGTCCGCGAGGACCCCGTGCCGCACCCAGAACTCCACACCGCACGTGAACGCGTAGATACCGTGCACGACACCGATCAACGGGCGCGGGTCGTCCCGCCAGGGTGCGAGGTGACGCCGCACGTTGTCGTCCTGGGTGAGCTGTACGAGGCCCAGCAACGCGTTCAGCTTCGAGTGCTGCATCTCGTGCACCATCGCCTCGGCGAACTCGGTCGCGGAACCGTTGGCGGACAGACGGATCCCACCGAACGCGGCGGGCGAGGAGGCACCGACGGTGTCGGTGTCCGGTTCGATCGGCACGAGCCCGCGTAGCCCGGCGGCCAGCTCCTGTGCGTAGGCCGGGTGGTTGAGCGCGAGCACGTCCCACGCCTCGTCCAGGACCTTGCGCCATTCGGCGGCGTCGGAGTCGGCGAGGTCGGCGGGTGGGCGTGGCTCACCGAAGCCGTGGTACGGGTCCTGGTCGTCGAGCCGCGCCCGCAGTGTGTGACCGTGGCTCGTGCACGTGTGTTCGCAGGCCGCGGCGAAGGCCGTGTTCGTGCCGTCGAGCGGGATGGACATCGCTGTGCCGACCTGGATTCGCGACTCCCGCCCTGCGCTGTGCACCTCGACCGAGCCGATCGGGAACGTGCCGGGAAGGCGGACGTGCCCGACGGTCGGCAGCGACACGGCACCGTGCCACACCGGCACTCGGATGACGCACGGCACCCCGCAGCGGACCGCGGCCGCGGCGGCCACGTTGTTGAGGTAGCCGAGTTCCCGCCACGGCCCCGTCGATGCCGGCCTCGTGTAGTGCAGTGCACGAGTGAGCCAGACGCCGACCGCCGGGTAGAGCAGGATGTCCGCGAGCGCACCGGGATCTCGCTGTTCGGCGTCAGCGAGCGTGCGCCAGGCCACCTCGGGGTCGACCAGTTTTCCGACCGCGCCGGGGTTGGCTCGTAATTGGTCGAGCAACGCACGCAGGCCCAGTCTGCGGTGACTGTGTTGCGACTGCTCGAGGAAGGCCATGGTGGCGCCGGTGATCGGACCGGCGCTCAGCTCGTCGAACCCTGCCCGGGTCAGTCGGTGCGTGGACAGCGCTGCCCCTATTGGTTCTGTTCCTGCAGCTCGTTGCCTGTGTTGTGCTCTGCGGCGGCGTACGTGCGCTCCAGGGCCGCGACCAGCTCTGATGTGGTGAGATCGCGCAGTTCGGCCAGGGGGACCGTGGTCAGATCGACCAGTTGCGAGCCGAGATCAGCCTCCGTGAGACTTGCCATGTGCCCTCCCCGATCTTCACCATTCTGCACTGATAGTACCTGCTGACAACGAAAATCCCGGGTGCTCGCGGGAACCCGGAACGGGTGTGGGGCAGGTTGTCCTGTTTTTGTCAGGTGGTTCCTGGGGCTGCCGGGCCGCTCATCTGCGGTTTTCAGTTCACGCAGGGGATTCCGCCCGCCGTGATGGGCTGGTCGGGGGATTCCTGGGCGAGCTTCCGCACGACCACCTCGCCGGTGCCCGCCGGGGACGTCTGGCTGCTCGGCGGGGGACCGGTCAGCACAGTCCGCACGTACGCCCGCACCTGCTCCGGGTCGACCTCCACCGCGCTGCCGTCCGACGGGGTCTGGAGGTCGATGCTGCCGGTGGGGATGGTGGAGAACTCGATGTGGTCGCCGGTGAGGGTGGAGACCTGGGCCGCGAACGACATCAGGTCCCAGTTCTTGTCCAGCACCACCGACTTCGTCAGTGCGTCGACCAGCGCGCTGATCCTGGTGGGCGACGTCAGCGTGCCGGAGCTGAACAGCTGGTTCGCCACGCCCGCCAGGAACGCCTGCTGCCTGCGCACGCGGTCCAGGTCGCCGTTCTGCAGGCCGTGGCGCTGCCGCACGAACTTCAGCGCGTCCACGCCCTGCAGCGTCTGCTGCCCGGCGGGGAACACGGCACCCGAGTACGAGTCGTCCACCGGTTCGTTCAGGCACACCGGCACGCCGCCTACGGCCTTCGTGATCTCGCTGAACCCGAACAGGTTGATCTCCGCGTAGTGGTCGATGCGCAGGCCGGTCAGTGCGGACACCGTGGCGATCAGGGTGCGCCTGCCCTCGGTGGTCGACTCGCGTTCGACGGCGGCGTCGTCGGCGCCCTCGCCGCGGAGGCGGGACGCGGCGGCGTTCTTGCCGCGTGCGTAGGCGGAGTTCAGCTTGTGCGTGCCGAACCCGCCCGCGATGTCCACATAGGAATCGCGGGGGAGCGACACCGCGAACGCCTTCTTCTCCGGGTCGGCCGGGAGGTGGACCACCATCATGGTGTCGGTGTTCTGCTCGCCGCTCGCCTCGCCGGCGCGGAGCTCGTCCAGCACGTCCTGGGGCAGCGGGTTGCCCTGCGTGTCGGAGCGGGAGTCGAGGCCCACCAGCAGGATGGTCTGCTCCGTGCGGGGGAGGTCCCGCGCCGAAGGCGGGTCCGCCGGGTCGGCGGCCGTGATCACGTCGTCGCGGACCACGTCACCCTCGGCCGTGCGGTAGGTGTACCAGCCGAACCCGATGGTGGCCAGCACCGCCGCCGACACCAGCGCCACCAGCGCCCTCCCTGCCCACACCAGCATGATCTCGACGTTATGGACGGATTGCGCCCACCGTCCCTCGGTTCTGTAACAGCCACCCGGCGACCCGTGCGCGGCCACGTAACAGCCCGCCGGACCCGTGTGGCCGGGTCACCTCGGGCGTGGTCTCCTGTGCTCAGGCTCATGCGCGGAAGGGAGAACGGGATGCGGCGGCCGGTGGCAGTGCTGTGCGGTCTCGCGCTGCTCTGCGCCGCGGGCTGCGCCGAGCAGGGCGGCGGCGTCGAGATCGCGGGCCGTGCGAGCCAGGTCAGCCCGCCGCCGTCGGCGCCGACGCTGCCCAGCGGCACCCCCAACTCCGCCGACCCGATCGCGATCCTGCGGGCGGATCCGCAGGTCAACCCCAAGATCAAGAACAGCCTGCTGCCGTGCGACGGCGGCCAGTACCCCGCCGACGACCGGTACGTGGACCTCACCGGCGACGGCGAGGCCGAGCTGGTCGTCCTGCTGCTCAACTGCCCCGACGGCATGTTCGCCAAGCAGGGCCTGCCTGGCGAGCCCGGCGCGGCCAGGTACTACTCGGGGTATGCGGCCTACGTGTACGACCTCGCCACGGAACCGCCTGCGCGGCTGCTCGGTGTCGAGGGCGCGGCCATCGACCTCGTGCCGTACACCGGCGAGCACAACGAGCTGGTGCTGATCCGCAGCACGTGGGCCGAGCGGGACGACCCGTGCTGCCCGTCGGACCAGTCGTTGGTGCTGTACCGGTGGAACGGGACGAAACTCGTCGAGGTGCCGAGGTGAGAGTTCTGCTGGTCGAGGACGACGACGTCATCCGGGAGGCGACGCAGCTCGCGTTGGAGCGCAACGGGTTCACGGTCGAGGCGGCCGCCGACGGGCTCACCGGGCTGGCCGCGTTCCGGGAGCGGCCGCCCGACGTCGCGCTGCTCGACATCATGCTGCCCGGCATGAACGGGGTCTCCCTGTGCCGCCAGATCCGCGAGGAGAGCCCCACCCCGGTGATCATGATGTCGGCCAGGGCGGACCCGGTCGACGTCGTGCTGGGCCTGGAGGCGGGCGCGGACGACTACGTGACGAAACCGTTCGACAGCACCGTGCTGGTGGCGCGGATCCGTGCCGTGGTGCGGAGGATGAGCCGCGCGGCCGCGCCCGCGGCGGCCGGGAACACCTTCGGTGAGCTGGAGGTCGACCGCGACGCGCTCGAGGTGCGGCTGAAGGGGCAGCCGGTGGAGCTGACCCCGACCGAGCTGCGGCTGCTGCTGTGCTTCGTCGACTCGCCGGGCACCGTGCTGACCAGGGACGTGCTGCTGGAACAGGTGTGGGACTACCAGTGGGGCGGTGACTCGCGCGTCGTGGACGTCCACGTGCAGCGGCTGCGCGCGAAGATCGGCCAGGACCTGATCGAGACCGTGCGGGGCTTCGGGTACAAGCTGAAGAACGGGGCATGAGGGTCTTCCCGCAGTCGCTGCGGTGGCGGCTGTCCGCGGTGATCGCGCTCGTCAGCGTGGCGCTCGCGGTGGCGCTGTCGCTGCTGGTGCGGTCGGAGTTCAGCCGGGTGCAGCTCGCCGACGCGCGGCGGGTGCAGGACGAGCGGATCCAGCTCGTCGTCCGCGACTACGGGCTGACCGGCCGCGCGGCGCTCGGCGCCCGGCTCGACGCGGCCGACGTGCCCCGCGAGCTGCTCGACGCGGTCGTCGGCGGCCGCCGCGCGACCTACCTGGAGCGGACGACGGCCGGGACGTGGATCTGGGCGGCGGCCGAGACGAACGGGCACGTCCTGTCGCTGCGCAGCACCTACGCCGACCGCGACGAGGCGTCGAAGCAGCTGGACAACGTGCTGATTCTGGGGTCGGCCGCGGTGCTGGTGCTGGCCACCGTGCTCGGCATCGTCCTCGGTGGACGGCTGTCGCGCAGGCTGCGGCACGCCGCGGTCGTGGCGCGCCGGGTGGCCGAGGGCGACGCCATGCTGTCGGTCGGCTTGTCGGTCAGCGCTGAGATCGGTGCCCGCCCCCGGGACGAGACGACCGAGCTGGCACAGGCCGTCGACGCGATGGCGGCGGCGCTGCGGGCCCGGCTGGTGGCCGAGCAGCGCGTGACGGCCGACATCGCGCACGAGCTGCGCACACCGGTGACGGGGCTGGTGACGGCGGCGGAGCTGCTGCCCCCGTCGCGGCCCGCTGAGCTGGTGCGGGACCGGGTGACGGTGCTGCGGTCGCTGGTGGAGGACATCCTGGAGGTGGCCCGGCTCGACGCGGCGACCGAACGGGCGGAGCTGGTGGACGTGCCGCTGGGCGAGTTCGTGTCCCGCCGGGTGCCGTCGGCCGTCGTCACCGGCGCGGAGACGGTCCGCACCGATCCCCGCAGGCTGGAACGGGTGCTGGTGAACCTGATCGACAACGCGGAACGGCACGGCGCGCCGCCGGTGTCGGTGGTGGTCACCGGCACCACGCTCGTCGTCCGCGACCACGGCCCGGGTTTCCCGCAGGAGATCCTCGAGGAGGGACCGAGCCGTTTCCGCACCGCCGACCCCAACCGGTCCGACGGTCACGGGCTCGGACTGACCATCGCGTTGGCGCAGGCACGCGTCCTGTCGGCCGAACTGACACTCGAGAACGCGACCGATGGTGGAGCTGAAGTCCGAGTGGTACTACCGTCTGCGCCGTGAGCGACCGTGAAGAGCTGTTGGCGCAGCTGGAGTTCTACTGGGATCACAACCTGTGGCCGCGCCTGCGCGGGCTCACGGACGAGGAGTACTTCTGGGAGCCGGTCCCGGGTTGCTGGTCCGTGCGCAGGCGTGAGGACGACACGTGGTCGATGGACTGGGAGTGGCCGACGCCCGAGCCGGCTCCGGTCACGACGATCGCCTGGCGCCTTGCGCACATGGGCATACAGACGCTGGGCATCAGAGCCAGCGCGCTGTTCGGTGACGGCTCGCTGACGGTCGAGTCCGTCCGCTGGCCCCGCACCGCGGCGGAGGCGCTGCGCGCACTGGCGACCCACTACGAGCACTGGCGGCGTGGCGTGCGCGCCCACCAGCCGGCGGACGAGGACGCCTTCACCACGCTCATCCTCCACATGAACCGCGAGGTCATCCACTACGGCGCGGAGGTCGTGCTCATGCGTGACCTGTACCGGGCGGCCCGCCGCCCGGCGACGGCGGCCAGTTCGCCCGCCTAGCTCTCCCGCCTGAGCGGATCCCGGCCGGTGCCCGCCGGTCGCCGGAATGTTCCTGCCGTGCCACGGTGTGGGGAACCGGGGGAGCGGGTGCCGCGTCAGCGGGTTGGCAGTCCGGGACAGAGGGAGCAGCGCGATGCAGCCACAGGTGCTTGTCCAGCAGTCGCCGCGGGGGGCGGACGGCGGTGTGGTCGCCAAGGTGGTGGGGGTGCTGCTGCTCCTGCCCGCGGCCGTGCTCACCATCATCACGCTCGTCGTGCCGACGGGGCGGACCGTGGGGACCAGCATGCGGGCCGAGTCGTTTCTCGCCAGGGGTGAGGCGGAGTACGTCGGGTTCGACAACTTCGACGCCGTGGTGGAGGGCGGGTTCTGGTCGGCGCTGGGGTTCGCGGTGTCGCTCGTGTTGCTGCCGATCGTCGTCGCTGTCGTCATCGCGCCGCTGCTTGCGGCTGCCTTCGAGTGGGCAGGCGGCTGGGCCCGGGTGACCGCGCGGGTGGTGCTGTCGCTGGCGATCGTGGTGTTCTCGCCGGTGGCGTTGGCCATCGCCTGGCAGCGGGCGCTTCGGGAGGAACCCGAGCTGCTGGCCGATCCCGACCTGGCCGGTGGCGTCGTGTGGTCGAGTCTGGCGTTCATGACGTTCGGGGTGGTGTGCGCCGTGGGGGTGATGGTCTTCCTGCCCGCCTTCCGCGCCCGGCGCAAGCTCTTCCCGACGCTGTTCACCATCGCGGGGCTGGTCGTGCTGGGGCTGCTGGCGGTCGGGCTGCAGCAGTTCACGGTGCCGTTCGCGATGACCGGGTTCGGGCCGGCGGACGCCACGATGACGCCGGCCGGGATGATGTTCACGACCGCGTTCGCCAACGGGCGAATCGGCGCGGGCGCCGCCGTGGCCACGTTGCTGCTCCTGTTCCTGGCCGTGCTCGGGATCGTCGCGGTGCTCGTCGTCATCCTCACCAGGTTGCGGGTCAGTGTGCGGCCGTGGCGGTCTTCTGGTTCGGGGGCGCCGGTGAACGCCGGTGCGATCGTGGTGGCCGTGCTGGCGTTGGTCGCGGTGCTCGTCGTCGCCTGGATCACGATGGCGCCCTGGTTCGACGCGCTGGGCGGGCCGGAGCCGGAGGGACCGGCCGGGGCGGATGGCCGCACGTGGCCGCCCGCGCTCCTCGCCGCGCTCGTGTCGGTGGGGGTTGCCTACTTCGGTGCCCTCGGGGTCAGCGGGCTGCGGCCGCTGGGCAGGCACAGCGAATGGCTGCTGATGCCGTTCGCGCCGTGGCTGTTCGTCGGGGTGGCGCCGCTGGGCATCGAGTTCTTCAAGTCGCTGCGGGACGAGGGAAAGCTCGACGGCTCCGTGTTCCCGCCGATTCTCGTCAGCCTGGTGTCGCTGCTGGTACTGGCCGTGCTGTGCCGGGGGCAGGCGGAACGCTGGCAGCAGCAGACGGCGGCAGGCGCCCCCGTGGCCGGTTCGTTCTTCCGCACGGTCGTGCTGCCCACGCTGCCGCCCGCGGTGCTCCTCTTCGTGGTGACCGCGTTCCTCAACGCACAGGACCTGTTCTGGGGCCTGCTCACGGCGCAGTCACCGGAGAACGTCACCACACCGATGCTGCTGTTCACCGCGAACGCGGACCTGACCGGGGAGACCTACTCCGTCGCGTCGGCGACTCCGCTGGTGGCGGTCGTGCTCGGGTTCGTCGCCCTGGGCGCCATCCAGGCACTGCACCTGGACCGGATGACCGCGACTGTCGGCAGGGTCGACGACCCTACGGGGCCGATCCGGCTGCCTGTCAGTCAGTGATGGCAGGCAGCTTCGGGGGTGGTGTCTGAAGCTCACGCCGCGGGGCGGAGCTGCTCGTTCATCTCGGGTCGTCGGTCAGGGACTTGCCGGTCCAGATGGCGTGGGTGCACGCGATGCCGCTGCCGCCCTTGGGGCGCAGGACGTCGTAGATGTGCATGCGCGGGATCTTCTCCGACAGGCCCCAGCCGCTGGGCCACGTGATGATCCAGTCCATGTCCAGGTCCACCAGCAGGCCGAGCATCCTGGCGATGGTCGGCTCGTCAAGGCGTTCGAACGCCTCGTCCAGCAGCACCAGGCGTACCGGGGGCTGGTCGGCCGCGGTGCTGACCGCGTCGTAGAACGCCGACGCGGCCGCGAACAGGGTCACGTACGAGATCAGGCGGGTCTCACCCGAGGACAGCTGGCGCATGCGGCGGGTGCGCGGGCTGCCGTCCGGGCCCAGGTCCTTGACCCGCACCGTGAAGCGGTACCACGTGCGGTAGTCCAGCGCCCTGGCGAGGACCTCCGCGTAGTCGCCGGAGTGGCCGTCGCGTTCCGCGGTGATGCGTTCGGTCAGCGCGGTGCGCAGTGCCTCGTCCTGGCCATCGCCGCGTTTCGCGAACGGGGTGCGGATCAGGTGCATGGCCTGGCGCATGTCGTCGTCCAGGTCCGGGGCCGGCTGCCAGTCCAGCTGTACGTGCACGCCCTGGCTCGACCGGGCCACGTCGAGGGTCTTGTTCATGCGGCGGCACAGGTCGTCCGCGACCTCGATCTGGGTGGCGAGCTTGTCGGCCAGGTCGCGCAGCATGAACGCGTCGAAGATCTGCTGGTACTCCTCCGACAACAGATCCCGTTGCGCGGTCAGGCGTTCCGCCACCTCGCGGGCCGCCACCGCCACCGGCTGCGGGCCCTGTGCACCGGTCACCGTGACCGTCAGGATGTCGGCCGACCGCTGGGCGATCACGTCGTGGCTGCCCGCGAGCGTCGACTGGAGGGTCTGCAGGTTGCCAAGGACGGTGTCCTCGCTGACTCCGTCGCGCGGGTGCGCCGTCAGGACCTGGAACGCCTCCGCCAGGTCCGCCGGCATGTCCTCGGAAACCGCGGCGGACCACACGCCGTCCGCTGCCAGCGCGTCGCGGAAGCGTTGCTGGAGAGCGGTTTCCCGTTCGGCCAGCTCCGCGACCTTCGACTGCTTCGTGTCGATCTGCGTCTGTGTCTTGCCCGCCTTCACCCGCGCGGCCGTCGCCTCCTGGCGGATCTCCGGCAGGCGCGTGCGCACCGACGCGCGCTCCTCCTCGGCCGCCGACAGCTCGCGTTCCAGCTGCTCGGCCGCGCCGCCGATGGCGCGGACGCGCTCCTCGTACCCGGCCTGCTCGTTTCGGTAGTCCAGGCACGCGCGGTCCGCGCCCGCCTGCACGTCGGCCAGTTCCGCGTCCACCCGTGCGTGGTTGTCCAGCGACCTGGTGAGGCTGTCCACGCCGCCAAGGCAGCGCTTCGTCAACGCCGTGGCCAGCTGTTCTGCCGTCGTGCGGGCCTCCAGCGCGGAGGCCCTGGCCAGCTGCAGCGACTCGGCCGTCGCGTCCAGACCCGCCGCGCGCGCGTCGGTGAGCAGCGCGTCCTGGCGGGCGCGGTAGCGGTCGCCGGTGCCGGAGTGCTTGTCCCGCAACGAGAACGCCTTG
Source organism: Actinophytocola algeriensis (assembly GCF_014203735.1). Lineage (GTDB taxonomy): Bacteria > Actinomycetota > Actinomycetes > Mycobacteriales > Pseudonocardiaceae > Actinophytocola > Actinophytocola algeriensis. The sequence goes on from NZ_JACHJQ010000004.1 coordinate 213,767, forward strand.
CTGCTCGCGTCGTCCGCCGACGCGGCCGCCGCCCGCAGCGTCACGTGCGCGGCCAGCACCTCGCGGTCGTCAGGGAACTCGTCGGTGTGCCGCTCCCATGCGGCAACGGCCTCCTGCGCGACCGTCAGCGCCTTCACCGCCAGCTCGCGCTCGTCCGCGAGCCGCGCCAGGTCCGACGACAGGTCGCCGATCCGCTTGTGGCGCGCGGTCTCCCGCGCACCAGCGCCGACGAACTCCGCCGCCGGCTTGGTCATCGCACCCGTCAGCACACCCGCGCGCCAGCGGCCGTCCAGGGAGATCGACAGCCCGGCGCCGGTCCGGTCGCCGGCACCGTCCAGGCCGACCCGCGTCAGCACCCGCGTCACCAGGTCCGCCGACACCGGCGAGCCCGGCGGCACCGCGGGGACCAGCACGTCCGACAACGACGGCGACACGGTCGGGCCCGCGACGATCGCCGTCAGGTCCCGCGACGTCGCGCCGGTCGGGCTCGCGGAGCGAGTCGTCGGTTCGGTGCCGCCGGCGGTCACCCACGCGTTCAGCAGGCCGGACGACTCCAGCGCCGCCTCGCAGCCCGCCCGCTCGTCCTCCGACAGCGACGGGGCGAAGTCCACGAGCCGGTAGAACGCGGCCCCCGCCGCCGGGTCACGGTCCACATCGGACACCGGAAGCGCGGGCTCCGGGTCGACACCGGCCCGCAGCGCGTTCAGCTCGTCCTCGGCCCCGGCCATCCGCCGGTCCAGGTCGTCGACGCCGCGGGACGCCCGGTCCACGTCCGCGTGCAGCACCGGCAGCCGCCCGCGCAGCCACGCCGCCGCCCGCTCGGTCGCGCCACGGGCCGCGTCCACGTCGGCCGCCAGCTCGGCGAACGCGGGCGGCACCAGCTCCTCCGCACGCTCGAGCGTGGCGAGGGGACCGGCCGACGACCACTGCAGCACCGCCGCGTGCCAGGTCGCCGCCACGTCCTCGAGCCGTTGCGCGGCCTCGTTGCGCCGCCCGACCGACTCGGTCGCCTCCAGCTGCGCCTCGCGGGCCTCCCGCTGCAGCCGCTCCACCTCGGACCGCTCGGAGTCCAGCTCACGGGCCCGTTCCAGCAGCGTCAGCGTGACCGCGCACCGCTCCCGCAGCGCCGCCACCGCCTCCGCGGCCTGCGCGCCCGCACCCTCCAGCGCGGCACGCAGCGAGTGCGGCTGCAGGTCCGGCGGGGTGCGGCGGGTCGCCTCCTCGGGCTCCGCCTCGGGGTCCAGCGACAGGCGCACGAACTCGTGCACCTCCGTCGCCGCCGCCTCCGGCACCGCCGGGACCTGCGGGCACAGGCGCGGGTCCAGCCCGGCCTCCCGCATCCGGGACCGCACCGAGTCGGACAGCTCGGCGGCCTGGTTGGTGTCGTCGACGAACCGGGCCAGCTCGGACACGACCGAGTCGACGAGCTGCTCGGTGTGCTCGCGCTGGGTGCGCAGCTGCTTGAGCGCGCTCACCGCCGCCTGCCGCGCCGAGGACACGACCCGCTTGCGGTCGGCCAGGTCCCGGACGCTGTCGTAGGCGGGGCTGCTCTTCAGCGAGTCGATCTTCGACTCGAGCGTCAGCTCCTGCTCCTCCAGCTGCGCGACCGCGACCTCGGCCTTCTCGGCCGACGCCTCCTCGTCCCGCAGCCGCACCACGAGCTTCGTGATCTCGTTGCGTGCGGCGGAAAGCTCCTTGCTCGCGTCGACGCCGCGCTTGCCCGCCGACCGCAGCGAGCTGTACGCGTAACCCGCGTAGCTGGACAGGAAGCGCTGCAAGGCGGTGTCGGCCGCGCCCAGCGTGCGGATGTTGTCGCGGATGGACTCCAGGTCCTCGAACGACCGCGCCAGCTGCTCGACCACGGCCGGGTCCAGCGGCGGCAGCGAGTCGGACAGGATCTGCTCCAGCTGCCCTTCGAGGACCTTCAGCCCGACGTCCGGGTTGCGCAGGGTCCGTTGCAGGTGCAGGAGATCGGCGTACCGGACGGCCGGGATGCCGTACACCAGCTCGGCGATCTTCGCGCGGAACGGTTCCTCGTCGTGCAGGCAGTCGGCGCCGAGCAGGTCGCGCAGCTGGGTCGGGCCGACCGGGGTGCCGTCGAAGACCAGCTGGAAGTCGTCGGCGTCGTTGCCGACGCGCCGGTCGGTGACGAACCGCCACGAGTCGCCGATCTGCTGCGAGTTGGCGGACGCCTTGATGCCGATGCCGGAGGTCAGGAACTCCTCCGTGACACCGGCAGGACCGGTCACCTCCCGGCGCAGCTCGATCCACGCGTACCCGATGCGGTTGGGGCCGCCGGTGTAGTCGTCGAGCATGAGTCGCCGCATGCTGACCGTGTCGTAGCCCTTGGAGCCGATCTGGCGCAGGTCGCCGTCGAGGCACAGCGGCAGCAGCAGCTCGAGCGTGCGGGACTTGCCGGAACCGTTGGTGCCCTGGAAGATCGCGCGGCCGCCGGAGAGGTCGAACTCCTCGACCGCGTACTGCCAGACGTTGACGATGCCGCCGCGGTGCAGCTTCCAGCGGGTGCAGCCCGCCTCCCCGGATTTGAAAGTGTTGGTCGCGTCGGGAAGCGGGCCCGCGGTTTTGGTCACGTTCTCGTGGCTGATTTGCGTCACGTTCCCCTGAGGTGCGGTCATCGAGTCTTCCCCTCATGATCAAACAATGACCAGCCAGGTTCTGGTTCCGGCACGGGCTCCTCGTCCTGCTTCGGTGCCCCGTCCGGCTCCGGCGCCCACCGGTGCGCCGCCGGGCTGAGCAGCCAGGCACCGCCCGTGTCGTCCGCCGGTTTCGCCAACCCCAGTGACAGCAGCAGGTGCAGGACGTCGTCGACCAGCTTCGGGATGCTCGCCACCATCAGCTTCGACCAGGCGGCGGGGTAGGCGTCGACCAGCTCGTCACAGACCGTCGTGACGCGCTCGACCGGTACCGCCACCCAACCATCCCGCACCTCACCGGACGACAGCAGGTCCGGCAACGCGAGCAGCGCCACCCGCGCGACCGTCGACTGGCCGGGGAAGGACACGTCGGTCAGGTAGTCCTCGGGGTCGGTGACCGCGATGCCCTCGCGGCGGACCTCGGCGACCAGCCCGAAGCACCGCTCGATCAGCCGCGACTCCTGACGCGCGCGTTTGCGCAGCCAGGCGGCCTCGTCGTCGGTGAGGTCGGCGTAGTGGGTGACCGGGTTCTCGACGAGCCTGCGGCGCAGCGCGTGCTCGATCCCGCGAGGACCGGGGCGGGCGGCGAGCGTGATCAGCTCGGTCGGCGTGGTCGCGACACCCAGCGGGCCCGCGACGAGCTGGCCGAGCAGCGTCGTGTCGATCGTGAGGAGCGCTTCGTCCTCGCCGGTGACCGTGCCCTCGGTCTCGGTGAGCACGCCGAGCGACACGAGGTGGCGCAGCGCGGACGCGATCGCGCGCAGCTCGCCGAGGTCGTCGGACACCTCGATGCCGGCGTCCGCCGCGGCCGAGCGGATGTCGGTGACCAGGCGGGACAGGAGCGTCTGCTGCCCGACACCGGTGAGGGAGGCGAGGGTGAGGGCCAGGTAGGCGTAGCCGCGCGGGGTGAGCGTGGCCTCGCCGCGGGTCGCGTCGTGGCCGGGGCCGGACTTGTAGAGGCGGGCGAACCGGCGCTCCACGACGAGCCGGTAGCCGAGGACACCCGCGAAGAGTTCGGACAGGACCGCGCGGTGGCGGTAGATCAGCGGCAGCAGCTCGCTCTCCGGGCCGCCGGTGCGCAGCAGCGGGCGACGCAGGAGGACGCGGGCGCACCGCACCGCGTCGGCCTGGTCGATCTCACTGAGCCGCTCGAGTACCTCGGTGTTCATGTGATGCCCGTGCTGAACTCGACGGCGGTGTTCTGCAGTTCGAGCACGCCGCCGTCGGTGTGGATGACGGCCGTCCCGCCCTTCTCGGGCCGCAGTTTCAGCGTCAGGCCGCCGACGGGGTCGATGGCCTCGCCCGGGTCGGAGGCGCGTTCGCGCTGGGCCATCGCGTCGGTGAGCAGGCCGCACAGGGTGCCCAGCGCGTCGGCGGACAGGGTCACCTGGTCGAGCCGTCCGCCTGCCTCCTCCGCCAGCACGGCCAGTTCGGCGACGGCGGCCGTGTGCCGGGCGTCGGCGTTGCGGGCCTCGGCGAGCAGCTGCTCGCGGCCGAGCGGGTTGTCGAGGATGCGGGACGTGCGGCCGCGGGTGCGCTCGCCCCGGCCGCGCACGGTGACCAGCACGTCGACGACCGGCCCGTCGGCCCACGGGGTCTGCTCGTCGTCGCCGTCGTGCTCGGGCGCGGGGGCGATGTGGCGGGCCGAGTGCAACCCGAACGCGGCGGCGGCCAGCGTGTGCGCCTGGTCGGGGGTGGACTCGTCGAACCACGCGGCGAGCTGGAGGAGCTCCGCCCGGCGCCCTGGTTCCGGCCCGCCGCCGGAGGTGGCGCGCTTGACGGTGGCCAGCAGCGTGCCGATGGCCCGGGCCGTGGCTTCGCGCAGCGCCGTGACCTGCGACGGGCGGCCGGGCCGGTCGACGAACCAGTCGGTCAGCTCCCGCCAGTCGGCGGCGGCGCGACCGCGGGCGCGCTCGACGTCCCGGCCCAGCGAGCCGGACGGGGTGAGCAGGCGCAGCAGGTGGCGGGTGGCCCCGGCGAACTCGTCGCGGGTGAGGATCTCGGCGATGGCGGGCGTGTAGCGCAGCACGTCCTCGACCACCATCTGGATGTACTCGACGAGCAGGTTGCGGAAGCCGGAGATCTCGGCGGAGGCCATCTGGTAGCGGGTGACGACCTGGCCGAGGTAGGCGTAGAAGTCGCGGACCGTCGCGGCCAGCTCGCCGTGCTGCAGGAACAACGTCGTGACCTGCTCGGCCATCCGCTCGACGGCTTTCTGGGCGGTGTCGGAGCCGGGATCGCGCGCGTGCTCGTGGGCGGCGCGGGAGAGGCGGACCAGGAGCTCGTCGAGGCCCGCGGCGATGGCGGGCAGCAGCTCGCGGGAGACCTCGCGGGCGCCCTCGGTGGTGCGCAGCAGCTCGTCGACGTCGCGCTGGACGCGGACACCCAGCTTGCTGACCTGGTACCGCACGCTGCCGTGCTGGAACTCGGCGATGGAGGAGGCGACGACTTCCCGTCGGCCCGCGACCAGGTTCCCCCACTCGACGAGCTGCTTGAGCCGGGTGATCACGTTCTCGACCCGCGACTCCCCGGTCGCGATGTCGCCGCGGCGCTCGGCAGGGGACAGCGCGGCCGACACCTCACCCGCGGACAGGTCCGCGAGCAACGTCGACGCGAACAGCCGCATGATCCACAGATAGGTGCGCCGGTGCTCGCGCGCGTCCAGGTAGGCGTACAGCTTGAGCCGGCGCGCCTCGTCCGCCGCCAGGTCGGCCGCAGCGTCCGAAGACGGTTCCGATGACACGGTCGGTCACCCTACCCGCGCTCCCCGGCGATGCCGGGCGACGTGCCCCACCCGGCCGGGGGACCCGCGCGGCACGCCAGGGTGGGCCGGGCGTGGCACGCGCGGCCCACCACACGATCAGCAACGGCCGACGCGGCTCGTGATGGCGTCCGTCCCCCAGCCGTCGGCGTCCAGCGCGTCGTACAGGCGGACCACGTACTGCTGGCCCTCCGGGCAGCTGTCGTCGAACACCCGGATGTCGACCGGGTCACCGAGGAAGCAGCCGTTGCCGCAGGGGGACGCGACTCGCGCCGGCTGCCGGGCGGATGCAGGCGATCCTGCTGGGTGTCCTTCTCGCACGCGTGAACACCACCGTGCCCGTGGACGTCCTGATCGAGGCCATGTGGGGCACACCGGACCCCCGCGGCGCGCAGCGCCTGCAGCTCCACGTGCACCGCCTGCGCCGCGCGCTCGACGACCCCGACCGGCTCGCCTTCCACGCCGACGGCTACCGGCTGCGGGCCGACGTCGACGAGGTGGACGCGACCCGGTTCGAACGGCTCGTGTCCGACGGGGGGTCCTCGGCGCTGCGGGAAGCGCTCGAGCTGTGGCAGGGCGACCCGTACCAGGGGCTGGACGTCCCCCTGCTCACCGACGAGGCCGCCCGCCTGTCGCAGCGGCGGCTCGCCGCCGAGGAGGACCGCCACGCCGCCGAGCTGGCCGAGGGCCGGGCCGCCTCGGTCGTCGGCCAGCTCGCCGAGCTGGTCCGCGCCCACCCGCTGCGGGAACGGGCGCACCTGCTGCACGTCACCGCCCTGTACGAGGTCGGAAGGCGGGCAGAAGCGCTCGCCGCCTACCGCGCGGCGCGGGACGTGCTCGTCGTCGAGCTGGGGGTGGAGCCCGGGTTCGAGCTGAGGGCGCTGGAGGCACGCGTGCTCGCCGGGGGAGCCCGTCAGCACCCCGGTCGGGCCCGCGCAGCTGCCGAAGGACGTGCCCTCGTTCGTCGGCAGGGACGACGTCCTGGCGTTCATGGACGACACCTGGGCCAGGCGCGCCGGGCCGGTGGTCATCGCGGGCACGGCCGGGGTCGGCAAGACCGCGCTCGCCGTCCGCTGGGCGCACCGCAACAAGGACGCCTTCCCGGACGGGCAGTTGTACGTGGACCTGCACGGGTTCGGGCCGGGCCTGCCGCTCGAGCCGGAGGAGGTGCTCGCCGGGTTCCTCCGCGCGTTCGGGGTGCCGGGTGCCGCCACGCCGACCGGCCCGGTCGAGCGGGCCGCGCGGTTCCGGTCACTGGTGCACGACCGGAAAGTCCTCGTGGTGCTGGACAACGCACAGGTGCGGCCGCTCCTGCCGGGCGGGCGGGACTGCCTCGTGGTTATCACGAGCCGCGACTCGCTGGCCGGGCTCGTCGCCCGCGACGGTGCCACGCGGGCGGACCTGGACCGGCTTGCGCCCGCCGACGCGCTGGACCTGGTGCGCCGTCTGCTCGGCGCGCGTGTGGACGCCGAGCACGCCGCGGTCGTCGAGCTGGTCGACCGGTGCGCGCGGCTGCCGCTCGCGTTGCGGATCGCGGCGGAGGCGGTCGGCATCCGGGCCGGGCTGCGGGTCACCGACGTGGTCGCCGACCTCGACCTGGACGTGCTCGACGCGACCGGCGACCCCGACACCGACATCCGTGCCGTGTTCTCGTGGTCCCACCGCCACCTCGACGACAGCTCCGCGCGCCTGTTCCGCCTCATGGGCCGCCACCCGTGGGACGCGTCGCCGGACGCGCTCGCGGCGCTGGCCGGGTTCGACGGCCGGACCACGCGGCGCGCGCTGGCGTCGCTGGCGCGGGCGCACCTCGTCGAGGAGGCCGCGGGCGGCCGGTTCGGCATGCACGACCTGCTGCGCGCGTACGCGGCCGAGCAGCAGGAGCCCGACGACGGGGCGAGGCGGCGGCTGTTCGCGTGGTACGTGCGGACCGCGGCGGCGGCCAGGAAGGCGGTCGTGCCGCAGGTCCCGCCGATCCCGCTGACCGGCGTGCCAGACGGCGGCGGCGACTTCCCGGACGCGGCGGAACGGCCGGTGCTGGTGGCGCTGGTGCTGAGCGGCTCCGACGACGACCTGGCGTGGCGGCTCGCCGCCATACTGCTGACGTACTTCAACATCGGCCGGTACTGGGGCGACTGGCTCACCACGCACGAGGCCGCGCTGGCGGCCGCGCGCCGCGAGGGCTCTGAGCTGGGCGAGGCCGTGGCGCTCAACGGACTCGGCGTCGTCCACGACGACCTCCTGCACGACGACGAGGCGGTCGACTGCCACCTCCGGGCCGCGACACTGTTCGCGCGGCTGGGGCAGACGCACTTCGCCGCGTGGAACCTCAACAACCTCGGTGTCGTGTACGACCGGCTCGGCCGCTTCGACGACGCCGTCGCCATGCACCACGAGGCCCTCGAGCTGTTCAGCCAGGTCGGCGACGAACGCGGGGTCGGCTACAGCCTCAACAACGTCGGCGACGTGCTCCGGCAACGCGGCGAGTACGCGGAGGCGGAGACGAACCTGTTGCGGGCACTGGCGCTGCAGACCGAGATGCGTGAGGTCGACGGGCTGCGTTACACCTACGCCCACCTCGCCGACCTGTACTCGGACATGGGCAGGCACGCTGATGCCCGCGAGTGGTACGACAAGGGCGTCGCGGCCAGCCTCGCCGCGGGTGACCGCTGGCTCGCGGCCACGATGCTCACCCGCCTCGCCGCGCTGGACCACGAGCCGGGCGCCTGTGTGCGCCAGGCGCACGCGCTGTTCGACGAGGTCGGCGACACCGAGTCCGCGGCCGAGGTCCGGGAGCTGCTGGGAGCGGGCTGACGTGGTGGCCGCGGCGATGTCGAAATCTCCCGGCCGGCTTCTACCTCTTGGTAGACGAGAGGAGAGCAAGATGAACTGGCTGGCCGTCGTGGTGGCTGTGGTGTCGGCGTTCGTGGTGAGTTCGGTGTACTACTCGGTGGCCGGGCACGAGGCGGGGGACGGGACGCGGCCCGCGCCGTGGCAGGTCCTCGCCGAGCTGGGTCGCAGCGCACTGGTGGTGATCATGCTCGCCGTGCTGGTGGCCCGCATGGATCTGGGGTTCGGTGGCGCGGTCCTGCTCGGGCTCGCGGCGTGGGTCGCGTTCCCGTTCGTGTTGCTGTCGGGGTCGGTCATGTGGGACAAGGTCGCGGTGCGGGTGGCCGCCACCCACGCGGGCGACTGGCTGCTGAAACTGCTGGTTGTCACCGCGATCGTGGGGCTCTGGCGGTGAGTTCCTGCCCCGGCGCGATGAAGGGGCCCTTCGTAACACCCGGCGCGATGAAGGACCCCTTCGTTGTGCTCACAGTGATGAAGGACCCCTTCGTAACGTCCGGCGTGATGAAGGACCCCTTCGTTGTGCTCACAGTGATGAAGGGGCCCTTCGTAACGTCCGGTGTGATGAAGGACCCCTTCATCACACCGGGCCGCGTCCAGAGACCTGCCCCTCCGGCGAGGAGCCCCCGGAGGGCACACCCACCCCCCGAAGGCACCCCAGCAACCGAGAAAAGGTCCATCAGCGCCGAAGGGAATCCGAGGTGTTACAGCCGGACCACCATCTTGCCGGTGTTCTCCCCGCGCAGCATGCCGAGGAACGCGGCGGGCGCGTTGTCGAGACCGTCCGCGAAGGTCTCCTCGGCCACCAGCTTGCCGGTGGCCAGCCACTGCCCGACCTCCTCGGCCATCGCCCTGAACCGGTCGTAGTGGTCGAGGATGATGAAGCCCTGCAGCTTCAACCGCTTGCCCACCAGCAGGTGCATGTTGTGCGGCCCGGGCGGCGGTTCCTTCTCGTTGTACATGGAGATCGATCCGCACACGGCCACGCGGCCGTTCGTGTTCAGCGCGGCGATCGCCGCTTCGAGGTGGTCGCCGCCGACGTTGTCGAAGTACACCTCGATGCCGTCGGGCGCGGCGTCCGCCAGCAGTTCGCGGACGTCGCCGTCGCGGTAGTTGAACGCCGCGTCGAAGCCCAGCTTGTTCGTCAGGTGCGCGACCTTGTCGGCCGACCCGGCGCTGCCGATCACCCGGCCCGCGCCCTTCAGCCGCGCGAACTGCCCGGCGAGGCTGCCGACCGCACCCGCGGCACCGGACACGAACACCGTGTCGCCCTGCTTGAACTCCGCGATGTCGAGCAGCCCGACGTACGCGGTCAGCGCGGGCATGCCCAGCGCGCCGAGGAAGTGCGACGGCGACACGCCCGCGATCGGCGTCAGCGCCGTGTACTCCGACACCAGCGCGTGCGACCGCCAGCCGAGGCCGTGCAGCACCAGGTCACCGGGCGCCACACCGTCCACACCGGACTCGACGACCTCGCCGACGGCGCCGCCCTCGAGTGCCTTGCCCAGCTCGTAGGGCGGGGTGTAGGACTTCACGTCGTTCATCCGGCCCCGCATGTACGGGTCGACGGACATGAACGTGTTGCGCACCAGCAGTTCCCCGGCGCCCGGCGAGGGCAGCTCGACGTCCGCGAACGCGAAGTTCTCGTCGGTCGGCCAGCCGCTGGGGCGGGACGCGAGCCGGATCTCCCGTGCGGTGACCGACATCAGGCCACCCGCAGGTTCACGTCGATGTTGCCGCGGGTCGCGTTGGAGTACGGGCACACCTGGTGCGCCGTGTCGACCAGCTTCTGCGCGGCTTCGCTCTCGAGGCCCGGCAGCGCCACGACCAGGTCGACGACCAGCCCGAAACCCTCACCCTGCTTGCCGATGCCGACCTCGGCGGTCACCGACGAGTCGTGGACCGAGACCTTCTCCCTGCGTGCGACCGCCTGCAGCGCGCTGTGGAAACACGCGGCGTAGCCAGCGGCGAACAGCTGCTCGGGGTTGGTGCCCGCGCCGCCGGGGCCGCCCATCTCCTTCGGCATGGACAGGTCGTGCTCGAGCACGCCGTCCGAGGACGCGACGTGGCCGCGCCTGCCCGCGCCGGTGGACGTGGCTTTCGCTGTGTAGAGCGCTTCCATGGAATCCCTTTCTCAGTCCTGCTGTGCGGTGATCTCTTCGGTCAGTCGGACGAGGTTCTCCCGCAGTGCCTCGAGTTCCGCGAGGCCCATGCCCGTGGCACCGGAGAGCTTGCGGGGCACGCTCATCGCGCGGTCCCGTAGCGCACCGCCCTCGTCGGTCGGGTACACGCGGACCGCGCGCTCGTCCTCCGCGCACCGCTGACGGCGCACGAGACCGGCGGCCTCGAGTCGTTTCAGCAGCGGGGAGAGGGTGCCCGAGTCGAGGTCGAGCGCCTGGCCGAGTTCCTTGACCAGGACCGGACCGCGTTCCCAGAGCACGAGCATCACGAGGTACTGCGGATAGGTCAGGCCCAGCGCGTCGAGCGCGGGCCGGTAGAGACTGGTGACCGCCCGCGACGCCGCGTACAGCGCGAAGCACACCTGGTTCTCGAGCTTCAGTTCGTCGGCGGCCACGACAGCTACATTACGCACAACCAAGTTGTGCACAACTCAATGTGCCCAGGCTCACCCGGCTGTTGAGCAGGCTGCCAACAAGCCCTTTAGGCTCCCCGGCATGGGTCGTGTCCGATGGTGGTTGCCAGCTCTGCTCGTGGTCCTCTGGCTCGCCATCGGCGGGATCGGCGGCCCGTTCGCGGGAAAGCTCTCCGACGTCGCCACGAACGACAACGCCGCGTTCCTCCCCGAGTCGGCCGAGGCCACCGAGGTCGAGCACCTGCAGCGGCAGTTCAGCGACGAGCAGGTGTTCCCGGCCGTGGTCGTCGCGGAGCGCGCGTCCGGCATCACCGAGGACGACCTGCGGTTCCTCGCGGAACGCGGGGTGGCCCTCGCGGAGGTCGACGGCGTGGCGGGGCAGGCGTCACCGCCCGCGAAGTCCGAGGACGAGCAGGCGGCGCAGTTCGTCGTGCCGATCGCGGGGGACGGCGGCGAGCCGGACAAGGTCGTGTCCGAGGTGCGCGACGAGCTGGCGGCCGGCGCGCCTGCCGGGCTGACCGTGCTGGTCACCGGACCCGCAGGCCAGATCGCCGACCTGGTCGTCGCGTTCGGCGGCATCGACGGCCTGCTGCTCCTGGTCGCGGGCCTGGTCGTCGTGGTGATCCTGATCGTCGTGTACCGCAGCCCGCTGCTGCCGCTGCTCGTGCTGGTGTCCGCGGTGTTCGCGCTCGGGGTCGCCGCGTTCGTCGTGTACCAGCTGGCCGACCACGACGTGCTGAAGCTCAACGGCCAGAGCCAGGGCATCCTGTTCATCCTGGTCTTCGGCGCGGCCACCGACTACGCGTTGCTGATGGTGTCCCGGTTCCGCGAGGAACTGCGCGACACCGACGACAGGTTCACCGCGATCCGCACCGCGTGGCGCGCGACCCTCGAACCCATCGCCGCGTCCGCGGGCACGGTCGTGATCGGCCTGCTGTGCCTGCTGTTCAGCGACCTGCGCTCCAACCAGGGCCTCGGACCCGTCGCCGCCATCGGCATCGGCGCGGCGCTGATCGCGTCGCTCACGTTCCTGCCCGCCACGCTCGCACTCGTCGGCAGGGCCGCGTTCTGGCCGTTCCTCCCCAAGCACGGCTCGGAGAAGCCGGAGCACCGCGGCCTGTGGGGCTGGATCGCCCGGCACGTCGGCGCGCGGCCGAGGCTGATCTGGATCGTGACGACGATCGTGCTGCTCGCCGGGGTCGCGTTCGTGCCGCAGCTCAAGGCGAGCGGCACGGCGCAGTCCGACATCTTCCTGACCGAGGTGGACTCCGTGCGCGGTCAGGACGTCCTGTCCGCACACTTCCCCGGCGGCTCCGGTTCGCCGACGGTGATCATCGCGAAGTCCGCGCAGGCGCAGCAGGTCGCGCAGGCGGCCGAGGTGGACGGGGTGGCGAACGTGCGGCCCGCGGGGGAGAAGAACGGCCTGGTCCTCATGCAGGCCACCCTCGACGACCCGGCCGACTCCGAGGCCGCACTGTCCACTGTGGAACGCATGCGGGCGGCCGTGCACGCAGTGCCGGACGCGGACGCGCACGTCGGCGGCCAGACCGCGATCCAGCTCGACGTGCAGACCGCGTCGCAACACGACCGCACGTTGATCATCCCGATCGTGCTCGTGGTGATCTTCCTGGTGCTGGCGTTGCTGCTGCGGGCCCTCCTGGCGCCACTCCTGCTGATCGCGACCGTGGTGCTGTCCTTCGGCGCGACCATGGGCGTGTCCGCGCTGGTGTTCAACCACCTGTTCGGCTTCCCGGGCGCGGACCCGGCGATCCCGTTGTTCGGGTTCATCTTCCTGGTGGCACTGGGCATCGACTACAACATCTTCCTGATGACCCGCGTGCGCGAGGAGGCGCTGGAGTCCGGCACCCGCAAGGGCACGCTGCGCGGTCTCGCGGTGACCGGCGGCGTGATCACGTCGGCGGGCGTGGTGCTGGCGGCGACGTTCGCGGCGCTGGCGGTGATCCCGGTGCTGTTCCTGGCCCAGATCGCGTTCATCGTGGCGTTCGGCGTGCTGCTGGACACGATCATCGTGCGGTCGCTGCTGGTGCCCGCGCTGACCATCGACATCGGCAGGCGGATCTGGTGGCCTGCGAAGCTCAGCCGGCGAGCACCGTCAGAGTCCTGAGCTGTCCTTCCGCCGTGCCGTAGGGGACGGCGAGGAAGTCGGTGACGCCCGCGTCGCGCAGGCGGGCCAGGCTTGGTCCCGGCCTCGTCGTCGGTGACGCAGGTCAGCAGGCCCGCGACGACGCGCGGGTTCGGGTGGTGCCTGCCGATCGTGGGCACGATGTGGTCGGCGAGCGTGCGCACGCCGGTCATCCACGTGACCGTGCCGTCGGTCAGCTCGCCGGCGACCCGCAGCATGGCGGCCCGAGCGCCGCGAGCAGCGTCCCCGGTGGCTCCGCGCCGGGGCACGGTGACGGCGCCCGTCGCCACCAGCGTCTCGCCATCGTGGTCGACGGCCTCCCCGCGCAGCAGCGGGAGCAGGGGACCGGCACCGCCACTTCCCGAGCCGCCTCGCGCTGCTGGACGCCGTGTTCGCGGGACGCGTGGCGGCGTTGTGCGCCCGGGGTGAGTCGCCGCTGGCAGCACCGGATCCGGCCGAGGCGCTGACGACGTGGTCGCGGGAGGTGACCCGGCACGCCGCGGAGAACCGCGGTCTTGGCACGTCACTGCTCAACGGCACCGGCGAGTCGAGCCACGAGAAATCCTGGCCACGGCCACCGCGCTGACGGAAAAGGCGAAAACCGAGGGCGAGGTGAAACCGGAAGTGACTCCGGGCGATCTGCTGAAACTGGCGAACGCCATTGCGCTCGCGGCGGAAGAAACCCCGGAAGAAGCAGACCACCTGCTGAGACTGGCCCTGACCGGAATTCACTAGGGCGTGTTGCCAAACCTGATCCGGTAACTCACCGGCGGGGCTGGGAGTTGTGTCGCGTGATGTGATCTCGGATGCGTGGGGCGGCCTGCGCCTCTCCGCGACTCCGCACTGGTTGACGAGCGCGACCACCGCGGCGGGTCAATCCACAAGCGCGGCGACGGCCTCGATCTCAACCAGCTGATCGTCATAGCCCAGCACTGTGACGCCCATCAAGGTACTGGGCACGTCGTGGTGGCCGAACGCGTCACGAACAACCGCCCACGCCGCACCCAGGTCCGACTGACGAGAAGAAGCAACCAGGACGCGGGTGCTGACCACGTCTTCGATCGTCGCGCCAGCCGCCCGAAGCGCCTCCGTCAGCGTCTCAACGCACTTGGCGGCCTGCCCCGCGTAGTCACCGACAGCCGCTGTTGTCCCGTCCTTCTCGAGCGGGCACGCGCCCGCGAGGAAAATCAGGCGCGCTCCGCTCTCAACGGTCGCCGCATACGCGTACTCGGCAACATCACTCAGCGCAGCTGAACGGACAAGACCAACGGCGGTACCCACCCGGCCATCCTGTCATACACCTTTGGCAACACGCCCTAGCCCGCTTTGCTGCTCCGCGGGTCCAGCAGTGTTTCCGCGAACGAGCGCCACGCGTCCGCGCATTCGATCGCCATTCGGGCCACCGTGTCGCGCCAGTGCGAAGGTACGTTCGCCGCGATCGCCGCCCACTGGTCCGGTGTCACCGACCTCGCCTCCAGCAGCCGCAGCAGGGCGCGGCCCGTTTCCGAGAACCGGAGGGTCGGGTCCGAGCGCAGCCGCACCACCAGCGTTGCCGTGTCGGGGGCCGGAGCCGGGTCGGCCTCCGCCAGCTTCCGGCGCACCGACCGCGCCGTCTCCGGGGAGATGCCCGCCCGCCGCGCGACCTCCCGCAGCGACAGCCCCGGCTCGGTCAGCAGGATGGCCCGCGCCACCCGCCGCCGCTCCAGGCTGTTGACGGGCCGGAGCTTGCCGTCGTTGCCGAGCCGGACCTCCGGCGCGGGTTCCGGCCGCTCCCGGCGGAGCCGGGCGACAGTCGCCGCCGACAGACCGGCCACCGTGGCGATCATCCGGTCCGACCAGTGCGAGTGTGACGCGATGATGCGGGCGGCTGCCGCTTTCCGATCGGCAAGTGACAGCGGCAATCCGTGTGTCACGTTCGTGCGGACGGCCAGCACGAACGCCTCGTCGTCACCGCCCTCGAAGAACCGGACCGCGATCCGCTCCTCGCCGCGCAGGCGGGCCGCGCGCAGGCGGTGCATGCCGTCCACGACGCGCATGTCATCGCGCCGGACGATGATGGGTGGCAGTTCGCCGATGGTGTCGGCCAGAGTCCGGACGTGGTCGAGGTTCTCCCCGCTCTGGCGTGGCGAGTGGCCCCCGCGCACTTCGGAGACAGCGACCGTGGTGACAGGACCGTCGAGGTCGAACGGCATTGTCGGCCCCCTGGGTACGGCGGCCTGCGTGGCCGCGGTCGGACAACAACCACCCGTACCGTACGACGTTTCCAGCCGGGGGTCCCGCTGACCAGTGACGAATTCACGGAACGAGCGGGAAGAGTTCCCAGCCCCGCTCGCAGACAGCGATTAATGCGGTCCGACCTGCTGAAACAGGCCATTTCAGACCGTTTTGCCGCCCGGTTCGCACCTCACCCGTACAGGTGAGATCACCTGCTACGAAGTGTGTCAAGTCACTGTCCGGGTACAGGCTTCTTCCAACGCGCGTCCATCGGAGGGCGTGCCCGTCACGCCTGGAAGGGGGCGGTGGCGTTGCAGAGTTCCAACCTCGCGGCCGTCGATTTCGGTCAAGGCATCTCGAGCGCGTGGAGCACGATCGCCACGTTCGTGCCCAAGCTACTGGCGTTCCTGCTGATCCTGTTCATCGGCTGGCTGATCGCGAAGGCGCTCAGCAAAGTCGTCGACAAGGTCCTCGAACGGGTCGGATTCGATCGCGTGGTGGAGCGCGGCGGCATCAACCGCATGATGTCGGGGAGCAAGTACGACGCGTCGGACATCATCGCGAAGCTCGTGTACTACGCAGTGCTGCTGATCGCGCTGCAGATGGCGTTCGGTGTCTTCGGCTCGAACCCGGTGAGCACCATGCTGACCGCCATCGTGGCGTTCCTGCCGAAGGCAGTCGTCGCGATCGTCATCATCGTGGTCGTCGGCGCGGTCGCCCGTGCGGTCAAGGACCTGGTCACGAACGCCCTGGGCGGCCTGTCGTACGGCAAGCTGCTCGGCACACTCGCGTCGGTGTTCATCTGGGGCCTCGGCATCATCGCCGCGCTGAACCAGATCGGCGTGGCGACCACGGTGACCACCCCGGTGCTGATCATGGTCCTGGCCACCGTGGGCGGCATCGCGGTCATCGGCGTCGGCGGCGGCCTCGTCCGGCCGATGCAGCAGCGCTGGGAGGGCTGGCTGGACCGCGCGGAGAGCGAGTTCCCGCAGGCCAAGGCCGCCGCGGAGGCATACCAGCGTGGCAAGGAGGACGCCGGCCGCGCAGGCGGGCCGAGTCGCACGCAACAGATGGCCCACGCCGGTGGTGCCCGCACGGCGACCGGCCCGGTCCCGGGGACCGCGGGGGCGCAGGGCATGCAGGGACAGCACCAGCGGATGCCGCAGGGGTACGAGCAGCACCCGCAGGACCCCGGCTACCCCCGGCCGGGGCACACGCCGCCGGGACGGCAGCAGTAAGCGACAACACGACGGCGGCCGGGCTCTCGAACCCGGCCGCCGTCATGTTGTCCACAGCCGGGGGAGTTATCCACAGATCGGCCCACACGCGTGACAGCGCCGCCCGCAACTGGTAGACTGGCAAGGCGGGACGCCCCCGGGACAGGGTGGGGGTTGCGTACCGGCGGGTTCGCGCTTCTGCGAGTTGTTTCGCTGGTCAGGTGTGTTCGCGCCGTCGCTGACGTGGCGTTCGCGGCACGAGGCCGGGTGCCGCTGGAGCGGCTCTCGTCACGCCAGGGACGGCAGGTCGTCCGTCTTCGCGACCGGGTGGCCCGGGAGCATGTTCCTGGCCAGCGAGCAGACCGCCAGCAGGCGTACGTGGAACCAGGTCGCCGTGCGCCACTCGGTCGCGTCCGTGGGGATGGTGAGTGACAGGCCCCGCTCCCGCAGGTGGTCCTGGATGCCGCGCGCGTAGCCGGCCAGCAGCACCGTGCCCGCGACCGCCGCGCCGGACTCGACTCCCGTCGTCAGGATGTCGCGGACCGCGGCCTCGTGCTGGTCCAGTACCGCCGCCAGGCCCGGCACCGTCGCCGCGGCCACCAGGCCTGCTGTACCCAGCTGGTCGTGCAGACGGTCGAGTGCACGTCGCGCGGACCGTTCGAGGCGCCGGACCCCCATGAAATCACCCACTATCGTTTGAAACCACTCGCGTGTGTATCACGCCGGGTAGCCGGAACGAATGTGGAAGTGGTTCGAACCACACCAGGACACCAGTAGGGTTCCAGCGCATGAAACTTCTGCGAGGGATCGTCATCGTGGCCGTCGGCCTGTTCGGGCTCGCCGCGCCGGTGTCCACCGCCGCCGCTGAGCCCGCCGCGCCGCCGGTCAAGCAGTGCGAGTTCATCCCGACGCCGGACAAGCCGGCCGCCAAGCCCGTGCACCCGCCGAGGCCCGTCGCGTCGACGCGCGGTACCGCCACGGTCTACCTGCAGACGAACTACGGCCCGGTGGTCATCGACCTCGACCGGGGGAACGCGTCCTGCGCGGTGCACAACTTCACGCACCTCGTGCGCAGCCTGTTCTACAACGCGACGCAGTGCTTCCGGCTGACCCACTCCGAGCGGCTCGGCGTCCTGCAGTGCGGCGACATCTACCGCGTGGAGGAGGGCGGGCCCGGCTACCGGTTCGCCGACGAGGTGACGGGCGCCGAGACGTACCCGCGTGGCACGGTCGCCATGGGCAACCAGGGGCCGGGCACGAATGGCAGCCAGTTCTTCATCGTGCACTCGCACGCGAACATCGCGCCCGCGTACTCGGTGCTCGGCCGCGTCACGCACGGCATGGCGACCCTGGACCGCATCGTCGCCGCCGGTATCGCCGACGGTGCGACAGATGGCCTACCGAAGTACCCCGTGCGGATCTACTTCGCATTCCAGCTGCGCTGACCTCGAATGGGAAAAGTGAATTGTCGAGACGGTCGACCGCTTTTCCCATGATGTGGACGAGATTCGCGTCACATCGACGCGAATCCTCGTCTCTCCTGCGTCGTCGACTATGGACTAGTCACCGCGGCGCGGTTCGGGAAGGTGTGCGGCGTACTGCTCGGCCTCGTGCCGGTTCACGCTGACATCGCGCCACTCCCGGCGGTTCCCGTCGTACACGGAGTAGGTCCAGATGCAGTCGTCGTTCACGTAGCCCGATATCGCGCGGTGCGAGGGTTCGGACATCGCGTTCTCCTGGGGGAATCGGCGGAATGTGTGTCTCATGATGCGACATTCGGAACTCCGTCGCGAGAGATGTCACCCGGACGGCGGGCACCAGGATAACAGCATGACATTCCGTGTTCGCGTGTGCCGATGCAAGTGCGCGGGGCAATTGTCGAATCCAGTAAAAAGATACCGGCAATAGCCGACACGATTTACGAGCGTAACTGGATCAGGGTGCGACCGCGACTCCACCGGCATCTGCCGGAGCCGTCAGCGGGACCGGTCGCACCATCGCCGGCAGGGCGAAGCACGAGGTCAGACCACCGATGATCATGAGCGCGGTGATCCCGGTGCCGATCGACACGCTCGCCGGCAGGAATACCACCGCGGGCCACACCGGCATTTGCCGCCGTGCTGCCGCGATCAGTGCCAGTAGTGCGACGCCCGCGAGTCCGAGCGCGGGGACGGCGCCGTAGAAGAACGTCTCGAAACCCGGTAGCTCGTGGATGGAGCGGGAGATGGCCGACATCTCACTGCGCGCACCCGCCCGAAACCCGACAATCAGGTCGATCACCATCTGACCGGTCATCGCCACGGTCCCGACGAGCCCCGCGAACGCGATCACCCCGACGGCGATCCGCTCGGCCCGGTGGCGGGCGGCGTCCCTGGTCCACGTCCACAGGGTCGCGAGGACGGCCAGCATGGCGAGGTTGCCGATGATGTAGGCGAGGTGGGCGGCGGTCCAGAGGGGGAGGGCGACGGTCCAGTCCAGGTCGGGATTGGGTTTCCAGCCGAGCTTCATACCCAGCACGCCGAGCAGGAGGAAGAACGGGGCGGCGAAGAAGGCGGTGCGGATCATCGGTGGTTCTCCCGGGGATTTCGGTGGTGGGGGAACCGTGGCATCGGAGTGGGGATCGCCACATCGGGGTTGGGCCCTTGATCGACCCCTTAGGGGTGACCGTTATGCCGCGTTTTGTCCGGGCTGCGGACATGCGGCGGTGGTCGGGGCTGATCGCGCCCTCACGTCGGGTCCGGAAGCAGAGCCGGATCCACTGGGAGCCTGCCGTGGGCTCTGTCGCCTTCGAACGGTGCGGAGGTGCTGGTCACTTTGGGTGGGGATCCACTTCGGAGGGTTTCACCTCTTCGGTTGGGGGTACCCCCCGCCCGGTCAGTAACGCCCGTGTTCTGGTGGGGACGGGCGTTTTGCCAGGTCGGAGGGACAACATGACGTCGGCTCGTGCGGGCGGTTCTGCTGGTCGGGTGGCAGAACCCGACGCCAAGACATTGCGGCGGGCGATCTCCGCGTCCGCTATCGGCAATATGACCGAATGGTTCGACTACGGGGTCTACGCGTACACCGCCGTCTACATCGGTGACGCGTTCTTCCCCAGCGAGAACGAGACGGCGTCCACGCTGGGCAGTCTCCTCGTCTTCGCCGTGTCGTTCCTCATCCGCCCGCTCGGCGGCATGGTGTGGGGGCCGCTCGGGGACCGGCTCGGGCGACGGAAAGTCCTTGCCACCACGATTCTTCTCATGGCCGCCGCCACTTTCTGTGTCGGTATTCTCCCGGGCTATGTCTCGATCGGCATTCTCGCGCCCATCGGGCTCATCATTCTCCGGATGATCCAGGGGTTCTCGACCGGCGGTGAGTACGGCGGCGCGGCCACCTTCATGGCCGAGTACGCGCCCGACCGCAAACGCGGGCGCTTCGGGTCGTTCCTCGAGTTCGGGACGCTCGCCGGGTTCACCCTCGGTGCGACGCTGGTGCTCCTCACCGAACTCGCCGTCGGGGCCGAGAACATGGCCGACTGGGGCTGGCGCCTGCCGTTCCTCGTCGCCGCGCCCATGGGGCTGGTCGGGCTCTACCTCCGCAGCCGGCTCGAGGACACGCCCGTGTTCCGCGAGGCCGAGGCCGAGGGGAAGATCGACCACGAGGCCAAGTCGCACCTGCGTGACCTCCTCAAGTACTGGAAGCCGCTCGTCCTGTTGATGGGGCTCGTGGTCACGCTGAACATCGCCAACTACACGCTGCTCGCCTACATGCCGACCTACCTCGAGGGCGAGATCGGGCTCACCTCGCGGGCGTCGCTGATCCTGATCATCATCGGGCAGACCGCGATGATGCTCGTGATCCCGTTCTCCGGTGCGCTGTCCGACCGGGTGGGGCGCAAGACCATGTGGTGGATCAGCATCATCGGGTTGTTCGTGCTGTCGATACCGCTGTTCAAGCTGATGGGCTCCGGGTTCACGCAGGCCATCATCGCGTTCGCGATCCTCGGGCTCCTGTACGTCCCGCAGCTCTCCACGATCTCCGCGATGTTCCCCGCCATGTTCCCGACGAAGGTGCGGTACGCCGGGTTCGCCATCGCGTACAACATCTCCACGTCGCTGTTCGGTGGCACGGCACCCGCGGTGAACCAGGCGCTGATCAACAGCACCGGTGACAAGCTGATGCCCGCCTACTACCTGATGGCGGCGTGCGTCGTCGGTGCGATCGCGCTCTGGTTCGTGCCGGAGACCCGCGCGTGCTCGATCCGCGGCGACGGCATCCCGGGCATCGACACCAAGCCACAGCTGGAACCGGTGAAGAAGGTCGAAGCCTCGGTTTGATCTGGAGCGCGCTCCACGTCGTACCGTCGCGGTATGGCCATACCTGATCAGCACGAGATCGGCTCCGGGTTCGGGTTCACCAGCACCGCGGCCGAGGTCGTCGGCGGGATCGACCTGACCGGCAAGCTGGCGGTGGTCACCGGTGGGTACTCGGGGATCGGCATCGAGACGACGAAGGCACTCGCGGGAGCGGGTGCCTTCGTCGTCGTTCCGGCCCGGCGCACCGGCCCGGCGGCCGCCGCGCTCGCCGGACTGTCCTCTGTGGCGCCAGGGTGGTCGCGGTGTCCTCCGCTGCGCACCGGCACTCGGCGATGCGGTGGGACGACGTGATGTTCGACCACGGCTACGACAAGTGGCAGGCCTACGGCCAGAGCAAGACCGCGAACGCGCTCTTCGCCCCGCACCTGGACGAGCTCGCGAAGGACCGGGGTGTGCGGGCGTTCTCCCCGCACCCGGGCGGGATCCACACGCCGCCGCAGCGGCACCTCCCGCGCGAGGAGATGATCTCGCTCGGGATCCTCGACGAGAACGGCGACGTGGTGCCCGGCCGGTTCAAGACTCCCGAGCAGGGCGCCGCGACCCAGGTGTGGTCCGCGACCTCTCCGCAGCTCGCCGGCCTCGGCGGCCTGTTCCTCGAGGACTGCGACGTCGCCGGGCTCCGGGAGACCAACGAGATGTTGGGGAAGGGCGTCTACCCGTACGCGGTGGACCCGGACGAGGCCGCCCGGCTGTGGGACCTCTCCGTCGAACTGACCGGGGCCAACGCGTTCACACGCGGATGACCGCGAAGGTGTCCGGGGCGAGGGAAACGCTCCCGTCCCCGACCTCCGTCTGTCCTAAAAGGACTTCTGGACTGTCCACTGTGATGTCCGCGGTCTTCTCGCTCAGGTTCACCAGCACCCGCAGCGAGCCGCGGTGCAGCACGAGCGCCCCGTCCACGGTCTCCACGTGGTAGCGGTCCAGCCTCGGGTCGGACAGCTCGGGGTGCCTGCGGCGCAGGGCGATGAGCGAGCGGTACGTGTCGTACACCGACCGGTGCGCCGGGTCCGCCAGCTCACCCCAGGGCAGCGTCGACCGGACGACGGTCGCCACGTCCATCGGGTCCGGGACCTCCGAGGAACCCCACCCGTGCTCCGCGAACTCCTTGCGGCGGCCGTCGCGGACCGCCGTCGCGAGCCCCTCGTCCTCGAACGACGCGAAGAACTGCCACGGTGAACTGGCCGCCCACTCCTCGCCCATGAACAGCATCGGCGTGTACGGCGACGTCAGCACGATCGCCGCCCCGCACAGCTGACGTGCCGGGGAGATCGTCGCGGTGAGGCGGTCGCCCTGCGCGCGGTTGCCGATCTGGTCGTGGTTCTGCAGGTAGGCGAGGAAGCGGTGACCGGACAGCCTGCTCGGGTCGAACGGGCGGCCGTGGGTGCGCTGCCGGAACGACGACCACGTGCCCGAGTGGAAGAACGCGTGCGTCAGCGTCTTCTCCAGCGCGCCCGGCGCGGCGAAGTCGGTGTAGTAGCCCTCGGTCTCGCCGGTGAGCGCCACGTGCAGCGCGTGGTGGATGTCGTCGCACCACTGGGCGGCCAGGCCGTAGCCGCCCGCGTCCCGGGACGTCACCAGCTTTGCGTCGTTGAGGTCCGACTCGGCGATCAGCGTCAGCGGGCGGCGCACCGCGGCGGCCAGTGCGTCCACTTCGGACGCCAGCTCCTCGAGCACGTGCGTGGCGCGCTTGTCCACGAGCGCGTGCACGGCGTCGAGGCGCAGGCCGTCGAGGTGGTAGTCGCGCAGCCAGCCCAGCGCGTTGTCGAGCACGTACCGGCGGACCTCGTCGGACCGCGGCCCGTCGAGGTTGAGCGCGGGACCCCAGATGGTGCGCCCGGCGAAGTACGGGCCGAAGCGGTCGAGGTAGGCACCGGACGGGCCGAGGTGGTTGTACACCACGTCGAGCAGCACGCCGAGCCCCCGGTTATGGCACGCGTCGACGAACCGCTTGAACGCGTCCGGGCCGCCGTACGGCTCGTGCACCGCGCCCCACGCCACACCGTCGTAACCCCAGCCCGCGGTGCCGTCGAAGGCGTTGACCGGCAGCACCTCCACGACGTCGACACCGAGCTCGACGAGGTGGTCGAGGTGCTCCAGCGCGGCGTTGAACGTGCCCTGCTCGGTGAACGTGCCCACGTGCAGCTCGTAGATGACGCTGCCGGCGAGCGCGCGGCCGGTCCAGTGCTCGTCGGTCCAGTCGAACGCGTCGTGCGAGTAGCGGCGCGACGGGCCGTGCACACCGGCGGGCTGCCACGCCGAACGCGGGTCAGGCAACGGCTTCTCGTCGTCGTCGAGGAGGAACGCGTAGTCGGCGCCGTCGCCGGTGCCCGGTACGTCGGCGTGCCACCAGCCGCGGTCGTCGCGGGTCATGTCGTGGACGGCGGGCCCGAGCGCGAGGCGGACGCGGTCGCGTTCGGGGGCCCAGACGGAGAACTGGCTCAACGGTTTCCTCGCAGCAGCAGGGCGACGGGGTACTGGGAAAGCAGGTCGCCGAGGTGCGCGCAGCGCGGCTCGGGACCGGTGTCGACCGGCTTGCCGGTGAGCAGGTCGAACCAGTTGCCGGCGCCGGCCGGCAACGGGAGAACCGTGTCACCCCAACCGGTCCGCGCCAGCGTCACCGGCAGTCGGGTGGCGACGACGACCAGCTCCGGTGCGCGGCTGAACGCGAACGCGTGCCCGGCGGCCGGGCCCTGCGCGGCGAGTGGGCGGTAGCCGGTGAACAGGTCGGGGCGGTCGCGGCGCAGGCGCAGCACCTGGCGGACGACGTGCAGCTTGGCCGCGCCGGTGTCGTCGACGTCGGGGAGCCAGCCGTCCTCGAGGCGGCTCAGGAGCCGCTGCCGCTCGGCGTAGTCGACCGGCCTGCGGTTGTCGGGGTCCACCAGGGACAGGTCGAACAGGTCGGTGCCCTGGTAGACGTCCGGCACACCCGGCCCGGCGAGCTGCACGATCTTCTGGCCGAGAGCGTTGGACCAGCCCGGGGCGGCGATGCGTGCGACGAACGCCTCGACCTCGGCGCCGAGGTCGGCGATGACCCGCTCCGGCCACGCCGCCACCGACGCCTCGAACTCCTCGTCGTGGTCGACCCAGGACGTACGGATCTTCGCTTCCTTCGCCGCCTTGTCGAGGTAGTCGCGCATGCGGTCCGCGGTGACCGGCCACGCGCCGACGAGCGACTGCCACGCGAGGTCGTTCAGCGACGGCTCGTCGATGGCGTGGCTGCCGGACCACCGCGCGACCGTCTCGGCCCACTCGCCGGGCAGCTCCGACAGCACGGCGAGCCGCGCCCGCACGTCCTCGGAGCGTTTCGTGTCGTGAGTGGACAGTGTGG
Source organism: Actinophytocola algeriensis (assembly GCF_014203735.1). Taxonomy (GTDB): domain Bacteria; phylum Actinomycetota; class Actinomycetes; order Mycobacteriales; family Pseudonocardiaceae; genus Actinophytocola; species Actinophytocola algeriensis. The sequence continues at coordinate 237,876 of NZ_JACHJQ010000004.1, forward strand.
TCATCGTGTGCGGCCACCCGGCGGCGCGGGCGGTGGCCCGGCGGTGGAACTCCTCGGGTGTGACACCGAACCGGTCGGGCGCGCCGCCGACCTCGTTGAGCGCGGCGAAGCGGGTCCAGCGGTAGAAGGCGGTGTCCTCGACCCCCTTCGCGACGACCATCCCGGAGGTCTGCTGGACGCGGGTGGCCAGCTCGCCGCGCGGGTCCTTGCGCACTGCGTTGTCGACGACGTCGATGTCGGCGGCCAGGTGCGGGGTGGCGTGCTTGGCACCCGCGACCGCCGCGGCCCAGTCGTCGAGGCCCTCGGGCAGGTACGACCGGTAGACCGGGAACGCGACCATGATCTCGGCGATCGCCTCGGGGTCGACGTTCGCGAGCGCGGCGATGCGGCGCATCTCCGCGAGGAGCGACGTGCGGGTGACGAGGCGGCGGCACTCGGTCTCGACGTCGTGCAGCGAGCGGTCCGCGGGTGGCTCGCCCGCCGGGTCGACGAACAGGCCGCAGACCTCGCGGAGCGCGTCGTAGCCGGTCGTGCCGTCCACCGGCCACGACGCGGGCAGCGACTCGTCGACGGCCAGGATCTTCTCCACCACCAGCCACGCGTCCGGCGCGGCCGCGCGCAGCCTGCGCAGGTACGTGCCCGGGTCCGCGAGGCCGTCCGGGTGGTCCACGCGCAGCCCGGCCACCTCACCGGCGGCCACCCACCGCAGCACCTCGCGGTGCGTGGCCTCGAACACCGCGGGGTCCTCGACCCGCACCCCGGCCAGCGTGGTGATGTCGAAGAACCGCCGGTACGTCAGCTCGGCGTTGCCACGCCGCCAGTGCACCAGCCGGTAGTGCTGCCGCTCGTGCACCTCCCGCGGCGTGCCGCCCGCCGTGCCCGGCGCCAGCGGGAACTCGTGCTCGCAGTACACGAGCCGGTCGTCCCGCACCTCCAGCTCGTCCAGCGAGTCGGAACCCAGGACCGGCAACAGGACCGGGCCGCGCGACCAGTCCACGTCGAAGTACGTCGCGTACGGCGACTCCTGGCCGTGCGCCAGCACGTCCCACCACCACGGGTTCGCCGACGGCACCTCCACCGACATGTGGTTCGGCACGATGTCGACCACCAGCGACAGGCCTGCCGCGCGCGCGGCCGACACCAGCCGCTGCCGCGCCTCCTCGCCGCCCAGCTCGGGCGACGCCCGCGTCGGGTCCACCACGTCGTAGCCGTGCGTCGAGCCCGGCGCCGCCGTCAGCAGTGGTGACGTGTACACCGCGCCGACACCGAGGCGCGCCAGGTAGTCCACGAGCGATGCCGCGGCGTCCATGGTGAACGCCGGGCTGATCTGCAGGCGGTAGGTCGAGGTGATCACTCGCCGATCCCCGTGCGCTGCAACACGATCAGGGACCGCGCGGGCACCGGCAGCACCGTGCCGGCCTCGATCTCACGGCTGTCGGCCGGGCCGCCGTTCGGCTCGGCCACCGCACCGGTGGCCGTGTCGAGCACGACCGTCCACATCGAACCGTAGCTGCCGTTGGGCAGCGTCGTCTCGATCTCGTCGTCGTGCGCGTTGAAGCACATCAGGAACGAGTCGTCCGTGACCCGTCCGCCCCTGCGGTCCAGGTCGGGGATGCCCTCGCCGTTCAGGAACACCACGATCGACCGGCCGAAGCCCGACTCCCAGTCCTCGTCGGACATCTCCTCACCGGACGGGGTGAACCACGCGATGTCGCGCAGCTCCGCACCCTTGCGGATCGGGCGGCCCGCGAAGAACCGGCGGCGCCGGAACACCGGGTGGCTGTGCCGCAGGTCGACCACCGCCGCGGTGAAGTCGACCAGGTCGCCGTTGCGTTCCAGCAGCGACCAGTCCACCCAGGACAGCTCGTTGTCCTGGCAGTACGCGTTGTTGTTGCCGTCCTGCGTGCGGCCCAGCTCGTCACCGTGCAGCAGCATCGGCACGCCCTGCGACAGCAGCAGCGTCGCGATCAGGTTCCTGCGCTGCCGCGCGCGCAGGTCGTTGACCTTGTCGTCGTCCGTCGGGCCCTCGTGGCCGTGGTTCCACGACCGGTTGTCGTTGGCGCCGTCACGGTTGTCCTCGCCGTTGGCCTCGTTGTGCTTGTCGTTGTAGGACACGAGGTCGTTGAGCGTGAAGCCGTCGTGCGCGGTCACGAAGTTGATCGACGCGTACGGGCGGCGGCCGTCGTCCTGGTACAGGTCCGACGAACCGGTGATGCGGGACGCGAACTCGCCGAGCGTCGCGGACTCGCCGCGCCAGAAGTCCCGGACGGTGTCGCGGAACTGGCCGTTCCACTCCGTCCACAGTGGTGGGAAGTTGCCCACCTGGTAGCCGCCGGGGCCGACGTCCCACGGCTCGGCGATCAGCTTCACCTGGCTGATCACCGGGTCCTGCTGCACGAGGTCGAAGAACGTGGACAGCCGGTCCACGTCGTAGAACTCGCGGGCCAGCGTCGCGGCGAGGTCGAAGCGGAAGCCGTCGACGTGCATGTCGTTCACCCAGTACCGCAGCGAGTCCATGATCAGCTGCAGCGTGTGCGGGTTGCGCACGTTCAGCGAGTTGCCGGTGCCCGTGTAGTCCATGTAGTACCGCTTGTCGTCCTCGACGAGCCGGTAGTAGGCCTCGTTGTCGATGCCGCGCATCGACAGCGTCGGGCCGAGCTGGTTGCCCTCGGCGGTGTGGTTGTAGACCACGTCGAGGATCACCTCGATGCCCGCCTCGTGCAGGGTCCGCACCATGGCCTTGAACTCCTGGACCTGGTTGCCGGACTCCGAGTGCGTCGCGTACTCGTCGTGCGGCGCGAAGTACGCGATCGTGTTGTAGCCCCAGTAGTTCCGCAGGCCCTTCTCGGTCAGCCCGTGGTCGTGGAGGAACTGGTGCACCGGCATCAGCTCGACCGCGGTCACGCCGAGGGTGTTCAGGTAGTCGATCATCACCGGGTGGGCGAGCCCGGCGTACGTGCCGCGCAGCTCCTCGGGGATCTCCGGGTGCCGCATCGTCAGGCCGCGGACGTGCGCCTCGTAGATGACGGTCTCGTTGTACGGGATGTTGGGCGAGCGGTCGTTGGCCCAGTCGAAGAACGGGTTGACCACCACGCCGAGCATCGTGTGCCGGGACGAGTCGTCGTCGTTGCGGCTCTCCGGCTCACCGAAGGTGTAGCCGAACACCGCCTGGTCCCAGTCGACCGCGCCGGTCACGGCCTTAGCGTACGGGTCGAGCAGCAGCTTGTTCGGGTTGCACCGCAGCCCCCGGGCCGGGTCGTACGGGCCGTGGACCCGGTAGCCGTACCGCTGGCCCGGGTTGACGTTCAGCAGGTAGCCGTGGTGGACGAACCCGTCGACCTCCGGCAGGCGTACCCGGGTCTCGTTGCCGCTCTCGTCGAACAGGCACAGCTCGACCCGCTCCGCGACCTCCGAGAACAGCGCGAAGTTGGTGCCGGCGCCGTCGTACGTGGCGCCGAGCGGGTAGGGAGAACCTGGCCAGGGCTGCACGCGTGCTCCTCATGAGAACGAAATCGATTCTGTAGCGCCTACCACCGTAGAGCGCTGGGGTCGGGGCGCTACCGCCAACGGATCGTCAGTCGGGTGATACCCCACCTGGGCGTGCGTTACGCAACGCAGTGACGGCGGCGTGCAATCTCGGGTCGGCAAGCAGGTCGTCGACCGCCAGGGGGAGCGGAATTCGCCAGTTCGGGTACTCGTCGACCGTTCCGGGCAGATTGGGTTGACGTAGCTCGCCGAGTGCGTCCTGCGGTGAGGTGAGCAACAGGCGGCTCGCGGCGGTCGCCAGCAGCCGGTGGAGGGCGACGACGAGACCCTCCTCCCTCGGGTCTGCCGGCAGCAGTCCGTGTGCGTCCAGCGCCGCCAGCATCTCCTGCTTCGCGGCCTCGGCGCGGACGTACTCGCCGTCCGGGTCGGCCAGCTGACCCAGCTCGGCGCGGATCCGCACGTTCTCCAGGCGCAGGAAGCCGCTGGTCGTGGGCAGGTCGTGGGTGGAGATGCTCGCCATCGCGTCGACGGGCCAGCGCTCCGGCGGCAGCAGCGGCTCCGGCGTGCCGGGGTCGACGTCCGGGTCGCGCTCGAAGTACAGGACCGACGAGCTGAGCATGCCCCGGTCGTGCATGGCGTCGGTGACCTCGTCGGGGACGGTGCCGAGGTCCTCGCCGACCACCATGGCGCCCGCCAGGTGCGCCTCGAGGGCGAGGATGCCGAGCATCGCGTCGGCGTCGTAGTACACGTACGTGCCCTCGCTCGCCGGGCGGCCAGGTGGGATCCACCACAGGCGGAACAGGCCGGCGATGTGGTCGACGCGGATGCCGTCGGCGTGGCGCAGCACGCTGCGGATCACGTCGCGGAACGGCCGGTAGCCCTGCTCGGCGAGCTTGTCGGGGCGGAAGGGCGGCAGGTTCCAGTCCTGGCCCTGCTGGCTGAACGCGTCGGGCGGTGCGCCGACGGTGACGTCGGAGGCCAGCACGTCCTGCAGCGCCCACGCGTCCGCGCCCGCCGGGTCGACGCCGACGGGCAGGTCGTGGACGATCTTGGCGGTGGTGGCCGCCCTGGCGTCGGTGAGCTGCTGTTCGCACAGCCGCTGCAGCCACGCGTGGAAGGCGACGCGGTCGGCCAGTTCCTCGCGGACCGCGGCGACCGCCGGGTGGCCGGGGCGGCGCAGGTAGGAGGGCCACTTCCGCCAGTCGGGGCCGCGGCGTTCGGCCAGCACGCAGAAGGTGGCGAAGTCGCGCAGGTCGGCCGGCATCTCTTCGGTGGTGCCGGGCCAGAGGAGCTCCAGGGCGCGGAGCTTGGCGGTCCACACGGCGTCGTAGTCGATCAGGTCCGCGTGGGGCGGGGCGAGGGCGAGCACGGCGTTCTTCGTGGCCGCGTCGGCGCGGCGGAACTCGTCGGTCTCGGTGACGCGCAGGTAGATGGGGTTGGCGAAGCGGCGGCTCGACGGTGAGTACGGGGACCGCTGCACGGGCAGGGCGGGCGTGATGGCCTGGACCGGGTTGACGAGGACCACGCCCGCGCCGGACCGGTTCGCGAAGTCGCGCAGGTCGGCGTAGTCGCCGATGCCCCACGAGCCGGGGGAGTGCAGTGCGTACAGCTGCAGCATCCAGCCCCATGCCGGCTCGACCGGCGGCAGGCGACGCGGGGTGACGATCAGCTCCTGGCCGTCATCGAGCCGGTGATACCCGAGTGGGGGAGTGTCCGGGCCCTCGCGCACTACCCGCACCTTCGGGGGCGGCGGCGTGTGCTCGTCCACCCCCATCTCGGTGAGTACCGCACGCACGACATCGTCCGCCACCTCGACGCGGCGGCGGTCGGCGTTCTCGTACCAGGTGGCAACCCCGTGCGCACGCGCGAGCGCACTCAGCTGTTGATCCATCCGGTAAGGATGTCAGTGCATGCGCTGCTTCGGCACGACGTGCAGGCCGTCACGGGCGGCGATCAGCGCGGACCTGGCGTGCTCGGTGTCGCCGTGGACGAGGCTGGTGCGGGCGTCCCGCACCTGGCGCACGGCGGGTGCGATCCGGCAGGTGTCACCGGCGGCGGCGGTCCACGCGAGCGCGGCGCGCAGGGCGTCGTCCAGGCGGGCCAGGTCGGCGCCCTCGGTGCCGAGCCCGGCGAGCACGGCGTCCACGGCGCGCCGGAGGCGCTCACCAGGGATGGGTGCCGGCCGTTTCCGAGCGGGTGGGACGTGTCTTGGTGCGGACTGCACGGACAGTTGTTGCTTGGTCACCGCGACCCTCCAGCTAGTTCAGGTGAACGCCGACAGGGGCCCCTACAGTCCCGCGGCAAAACCCGAATGCCCTGATCCTCGCACTCTTGAACCCGAGAACCCAGTGTGAACCCGAAGGATTGACGAGCGACACAAAGAGTTAACGCACTTCACCGCGGTAGTCCACCTCGTCGGCGGTTCGGAAACGGTTCAGTGCGCCTGCTGCGCCCGCAATGTCCTGCGGGACAGGTGGTCGGCCTGACGGGTGGTCTCGGGGAGGCGGAAGCGGGTCGCCAGGGCGAGGACGAGGGTGCACGCCGTCGCGAGGTCGATCCGGTGGCCGATCGACACGAAAATCGGTTTCACGTTCGGTTGGGTGCGCAGGGCCGCGCCGACCTCGTCGCCGCCGTCCCACAGCGGGGTGGTCGAGCCGCGGGCGGGTCTGGGGGCCTCGTAGTCGGCCATCGGGGTCTTCGCCACGCCGATCGCCGGGAGGCCGGTCTCCACGCCGAGGTGGCAGGCCAGGCCGAAGCGGCGCGGGTGCGCCAGGCCGTGGCCGTCGGCGACCAGCAGGTCGGGGGTCGTGCGCAGGCGGTCGAGCGCTGTCAGCAGGGTCGGCAGCTCGCGGAAGGCGAACAGGCCCGGCACGTACGGGAAGGTCGCCTCGCCGATTGCCGTCGCCGACTCCAGCACCTCGCCCGTCGCGATGCCGACCGTCACCACGGCCGCCGCGACCAGTTCGGAGCCGGCCGCGTACGCCACGTCCAGGCCCGTCGCGGTGCGGGGCGCGAAGCCCGGCGGCGCCGTCCGGACCACCGAGGGCGCCAGCGCCGACTGCAGTGCGACGGCGTCCTCGACGGTCGACGGGATCAGCACGGCCGCGACGATATCGGCCTCACGCCACGTCGGGGTACAGGTTCGCCAGCGGCCCCGACAGCGCGGCCCGCACCGTGCGGGAGATGTCGTCCGCCACGACCTCCGGCGCGCCTGCCTCGACACCGTCCAGTGCCAGGTTCGCGATCACGAGCGGGTCGCTCTTCGGCCCGTCGACGTGCGCGGCCATGTCGGTGTCCATGTACCCCACGTGCAGGGCGGTGACCAGCGTCTTCTGCTCGGCGAGCGCGAGCCGGAGCGAGTTGGTGAGCGACAGCTCGGCCGCCTTCGCTGCGGAGTACGCACCGGTGGTGGGCAGTGCCGTCCACGAAAGGACCGACAGCACGTTCAGGATCGCGCCGCCGCCGTTCGTAGCGAGCACCGGCGCGAACGCGCGGGCCACCGACAACGTGCCGAAGTAGTGGGTGTCCATCTCCAGGCGCACGTCGTCGAGGTCGCCGTCGAGCAGCCCGGCGTGCGTGCTGGAGCCTGCGTTGTTGACCAGCAGCGCGACATCGGACGCGAGTGCCGCGGCGGCCGCCACCTGGGCGGGGTCGGTGATGTCGAGCCGCACCGGCACCACGCCGGGCAGGTCGACGGTCTCGGGGTTGCGCGCGGCGGCGTACACCCTGGCCGCTCCGCGGTCGAGCAGCGCCTTGGCGAAGCGCCTGCCGAGGCCGCGGTTGGCGCCGGTCACGAGTGCGGTGGTGCCTTCGATCTGCATCGGGATCTCCCTGGAAGCTGAGTTGGTATTTCCAAGTTAGCATGAGTTGGAAAAGCCAATCCAGGGGTATGATCGAGGTCATGGAAACGCCGTGCTCGATCGCCCGCAGTCTCGAAGTGCTGGGGGAGCGGTGGACGTTCCTGGTGGTGCGCGAGGCCATGTCCGGGACGACCCGCTTCGCCGACTTCCGCGCCACCCTCGGCGTCGCACCCGACATCCTCACGAACCGGCTGAACACGCTGGTAGAGGCGGGTGTGCTGGAGCGGCGGCCCTACCAGGAGGAGGGCAAACGCGCCCGGCACGAGTACCACCTGACCGAGGCGGGCGCCGACCTGCGGGTCGTGCTCGGCGCGCTGCAGCAGTGGGGCGACGAGCACCGGCCCTACTCGCTCGGCCCCACCTTGCTGCGCCGCTCGGCCGACGGTCGCCCGCTGCGCGTGGCGTTCGTCGACGACGAGGGCCGCGAGGTGCCGCGGTCCGACGTCAGATTCGTGCGGACAGCGGCCTACCCCGCGTGACCACTCTCGGTCCGGTTCTGGGCGCCTTCTTCGAGAACAGGCCGCGCAGCAGCGACGGGCGCTCGACCTGTGCGCGCAGCGCTCCGTCCTGAGCGCGCTCCATGCGGTAGCTGATCTCGGCGGCGATGGCTTCCTGCGTGGTGAACATGTCTCTTCTCCTCGTTTCGGTGACAAGGAGAAGACTCGTCCTGAGGCCCGGGTCCCGGCATCGGACGATCACGCACCAACACCCCTTACTTCGGGTGCCGAGGGGGGCATGGTGCCCTCAGTAAGGGGTCAGGCCCCGGGTAGGGCGATCCACTCCGCCCAGCTGAGGTCCCGGCCCGGGTACCTGGGCTTCTCGAACGGCCAGCCCTTCTCGATCCACCTCGGGACCAGGAAGTCGAGGGCGTCCTCCAGCGGTGTGCCGACCTTGTCGTCGACCACCCACCAGCTGATCTCCGCGTCCGCGCCCGCCCGCTCCGGCGGGTCGATGTAGACGCACCCGAACAGCTCGGTCTCGTCCAGGTTCAGCAGCGCGTAGTTGAACGACTGGTGCGCCTCGATCTCGCGCTCGTGCCTGGCGAGGTCCGCGCGGTCCTCCTCGGGCGTCATGGTGTCGGGCGGCCAGCCCCACGCGGGACCGAAGATGTCCCACAGCCGCTTCCGCGACCCCATGACCGCCGGGTAGTCGATCTCGGTGTCGGACGCCCGGATCGGCCGCAGGTGGAAACCGTCGAACACGGGCACGCAGGTCGGGTGCGAGAAGTCGCTGGGCAGCCAGGCCATGGAGGTCACCGTACCCGCGCGGGCCGCGCCCGGCCGTGCATCTTCTTGCCATGTTTCCCGAACAGGCTGAGGATCTCCACCGGCTTGTCGTCGGCGTGTGGGACCTGGTGCATGCTGTCGCCATGAGCCGTCTTCTGCTGGCCCGGCACGCGGAAACCGTGTGGCACGAGGAGAACCGGTACGCGGGCGGCCGCAGCGAACCCGAGTTGACCGACCGCGGCCTGCGGCAGGCCGAGCGGCTCGGCAGGACCGCGGTCGCGCTGGGGGTCGGCGTCGTGGTGAGTTCGCCGCAGCGGCGGGCTGTCGCCACCGCGACCCCTGCCGCGGCGGCCCTGGGGGTGTCGTTGCGTCTGCGGCCGGACCTGCGTGAGGTCGACTTCGGCGACCTGGAGGGCCACACGCTGTCCGAAATGGACCCCGAGGCCGTCCGGCGGTTCCGGGACGATCCCGAGGCGAACGGCTTCCCGAACGCCGAACCGCTGCGGGTGGCGGGAGAGCGGTGTGCCGCCGCACTGCGTGAGATCGACGGGGACCACGAGGGCACGGTGCTCGTCGTCGCGCACAGCAGCCTGTTCCGCATCGGCCTGTGCGTCCTGATGGGACTGCCGGTCGCCCGCTACCGCCACTGCTTCCCGCTGCTGGAGAACGCCGCGCTGACCGAGATCCGGTTGCCAGCGGACCCGTCCCTGCCTGCCGGCCTGCTTTCCCTGAACCGCTTGTCCTGAAAGGAAAACCGCTGCCGGGCAGGGCTAGCTGTGGCCGCGCGGGCAGCCTTGCGGGTACGCGCCGACGATCTGGGCCAGGGCCTCCCGGAGGTGCTCGGCAAGCCCCGGCGACAGCCCGGCGACGAGCTTGCGGAGTTCCGCCGCGATCTCGGCCTTGAACGCGAACGCGGCCTGGCAGCCGGTCTCGGTGGGGGACACGTGCAGCGCCCGGCGGTCCCCCGGGACGGCGGTGCGTTCCGCGAGCCCCCGGCGCTCGACCCGGTCGACGAGCCCGGTGAGGGCGGCGCGCTCGACACCGAAGTGGTTCGCGAGGTCGGCCATGCCACGCGGGCCGTCGGCCACCACGCACAGCAGCTTGGCCTGCACCGGCGTGAGGTCGTGCCGTTCGGAGACACGCGCGTAGATCTCCTGGACCAGGAACGACAGCCGCACCAGCCCGGCGGTGACGTCTATCCCTTGCGCGGTCTCCTCCACGGCCCTACGGTACCCGACGTAGATAGTTAATGCCGTGTACAGTTAGCATCATTGACAGTCAGGAGTGACGACGTGTCCTTCAGTGAGCAGGAGGTCGCCTACCTGCGTTCCCAGCAGCTGGCCCGCATCTCGACGGTCGCGCCGGACGGGCAGCCGGACGTGGCGCCGGTGGGCTTCGAGTTCGACGGCACCCACTTCTACGTCGGCGGCCGCGACCCGGTGCGGACCCGCAAGTTCCGCAACGTCGGCGCGGGCAACGAGAAGGTGGCGCTCGTCATCGACGACCTGAAGTCGGTCGACCCGTGGCGGCCGCGTTTCCTGCGGGTCTACGGCACGGCGGAGCTGGTGGAGCGCGAGGGCCAGTTCGGCGCCGGGCACTACCTGCGCATCACGCCGACGGTGTCGTGGAGCTTCAACCTCGACGGCGAGTCCCCGCCCTACGACGCCGAGTTCTCCCGCACGGTCCACGAGGCGGCCTGACCACGGGCTTCGACACGGGCTCAGTACTCGTCGTGGAAGCGGAGGTCCGGGCTGCCGGCCTGCACGCCGAACGCCGTGGCCCGGCCTTCCGGTTTCTCCCACGGTTCCTGCCGGCCCAGGGCCGTCATGTCGAGGTAGTAGAGGGTGCCGCCGACCTGCTCCAGCCCGCGCGCGAACGTCGAGTACGTGTGGAACACCCGGTCCCCGTCCCGCAGGAACGCCGACATCCCGGGGTAGTCGCCTCGGCGCGCGGGTGACCACTCGAACCCTTGCGCGGCCAGCTCGTCGACGGTCCGGTAGTTCAGCAGCACCGGCCGCACCCGCTCGTCGAGCGTCACGTGGTAGTCGTGGTTGAAGTCGCTGCCGTGCGAGGAGTACCAGGGGAACGTCCACCCCATCCGCTCCCGGAACGGGGCGATCTTCGCGAACGGCGCCCGCGACACCGCGACGAACGAAGTGTCCCGCTGGTGCAGGTGCACGAGGTGGCCGATGTTGTCGGCGTGCGCGGAACAGCTCGGGCAGCCCGTGTCGCGCGGGACCTCGTTGCCGTCCTCGTCGACGTCGTAGGCCCACATCAAGTGGTCGACGATCAGCTGGCGGCGTCCGTCGAACAGGTCGAGCAGGGTCGTGGGCCCGCCCGGTCCGTCGAACACGTACTCCTTCTCGACCGGCACCATCGGCAGCGAGCGCCGCGCGGCGGCCAGCTCGTCGCGAGCCTTGGTCAGCGCCTTCTCCCTGGTCAGCAGTTCCTTGCGGGCGTCGAGCCACTCTTCGCGGCGCACCACTTTCGGCAGGTTCATGGTGGGTAGACCGGACGGCGGCGCGAAAGTCATCGCGCCGCCGCCGGAAAGGGTCACTCAGAGGGGGTTGCGCCGGTTGCGGTCCATGCCCGCCGGGTTGTTCGGCACCGACTCGTCGGGGCCTTCCGGCGCGGGCTCGTTCGCGAACGTCGAGCTCGTGTGCTCGCCCGCGAAGTCCGGGTCGCCCTGCGGCGGTACGCTCTGTGCCGGGCTGCCACCGCGCGAGGCCATGCGCGACTCGCCCTGCTGCGGCGAACGGTCGACCTCACCGCGCCAGCCACCGGTCTCGGTGCCGCGGTGCTCGATGAACTCCTTGAACCGGCCGAGGTCGCCCTGGACGCGGTGGCCGACGACGCCGAGCGCCGCGCCCGCCTTCTCGGTCAGGTTCTCGGGCTCGAACTCCATCTGCAGGTGCACCCGCGTGGTGGCGTCGTCGATGCGGTGGAACGTCACGACACCGGACTGCTTCGGGCCACTGACGGAACGCCAGGCCACCCGCTCGTCCGGGTGCTGCTCGGTGATCTCGGCGTCGAACTCACGCGTGACGCCGCCGATCGTGGTGTGCCAGTGCGTTCTCGTCGCCGTGGTCTGCTCGATGCGGTCCACGCCCTCCATGAACTTCGGGAATGACTCGAACTGGGTCCACTGGTTGTACGCGGTCCGCACGGGAGCCTGCACATCCACCGACTTTTCAATGGTGGTCACTGGTTTTCTCCTCCTTCGATCGCGTGCATGGAAAGACGTTCCACGTCTCACCACTGCGAAACATGCTTGTCCTTGCGGCGTTTCCTGCCTGTGCCCGCGGTGAAGCCGTGCTTCACCAGCCGCGCTTCGGTCAGCTCGTCCGCGCTGGTGAGCGTGAAGTACAGGCTCATTCCCAGCGCCATCGCGAGCGCGCCGAACGTCCAGCCGACCGGCAGTGGTGTGAACAACGTCAGCACCAGGCCCGCCGCGATGAGCCACGGCAGTGCCTGCGCGGTCACCCGCAGTGCGAAACGCAGCAGCCAGCCGCGGTCGGTGGTGTCGTGCAGTACCCAGTCGCGGTACCGGTCCGGCAGGCGTCCGCCGTAGGCGTAGCGGACCCACCGCACAGGACCGGGTCTCGTCATAGCCATGACGTGGGGGTACCCGCCCCGCACCCGGATCAACGTGCTGTGGCCCGGAACTCCAGGTGGAAGTTGTCCAGTGTCCCGGGCAGGTGCGTGCGGTCGCGCAGACCGTGGTCACCGACCAGCTCGTACTCACGGTGCGTGCGCATGGCGGCGAGCATCGTGCTCGTCGTGTACAGCACCAGGTTCCGGCCAGGGCACTGGCCGGGGCCGCCGCTGAACGGCACCAGCGCGGGCTGTGACTGTGCGCGCCCGTCCAGCCACAGGTCCGGTTCGAACCGGTTCGAGACCGCGCGGTGGAAGTACGGCGCGAACACGAGCACCGTGGTGTTCTCCGGCAGACCCCAGATCTGTGTCGTGGTCTCGCGCAGTATGGCCGGTGTCGTCGGCCACAGCCGCAACGTGTCCAGCACGCACGCCCGCAGGAACGGCAGCCGCGCGGGCTCGCCGGTGTCGGTCTCGGCACGGGCGGCGGCGTCCGGGTGGGTGGCGAGCACGGCGAGCGTGCGCATGATCGCCATGCCGGCCGCGTCGAACGCGAACAGCCAGTGCGGCACCTGCCCGACCGGATCAACCTCGGTGTCGACGCCGTGTGACAACCCGGCGGCGACCGTGTCCGGGTCGGCACGCGCGACGTGCGCGCGGAGGCGTTCGGTGAACTCGGACAGCAGCCGGGGCCGCCTCGGCGCGAGCCAGGCCCAGTTCGCGGTGCGGCGCAAGCGGTCCAGCAGCTCGGTGAGCCGCACGTCGTCGCGCGCTGCGTCGCCGAGCACGATCCGGCGGACCACCCGTTGCCACGTGGCGTCGAACCTGTCCCAGTCGAGGGTGCTGCCGGACAGCGCCGCCGCCTCCTCGGTGACGACGCGGTGGATCGGCTCCGCGAGGTGGTGCAGCGGGCGCCCGGTGTCGAGCGCCTTCTCGTTGGCGGCACGGCGTTTCGCGCGTACCCGCTCGTCGCGGGTGATCAATACGGCGTGCGGCTGGAAGTGTTTCAGCGCACCGACCTTGTCCGTGCTCGCCGGGGTGAACGGGTCGGGCGTCCCGGCCAGCAGGGCACCGACGTCCGCCGGCGACAGCACGACCGCGACCTCCCGGCCGGGCACGCGCAGCGCGAGCGGCGCGTCGCCGTAGCGGTCGCGGAGCCGCGTGATCTCCCGGACCGCGCGCTCGTCGCCGCCGAGCAGCCCGACGAGCCCCATGAGCGGCGGCCGTCGCTTGATGACACCGCCCGCGATGATCGGCAGCAGCACGGCGGGCAGCAGGCGTGCCGTGTCGGCGGCGGACGCGCGGGTGGCTGTGGTCGTGCTGGTCACGTGCGCGTCACCCCATGCTCGAGAGCGCGGTCATCAGGCCGGCCACCACCTCGGGGTGGCCGAGCGGCAGGGGCGGTTCGACGCGGTCGGTCGGGCCGGGGTGGCTGCGCGCCACGACCCGCACCTCGATGTCGGTGTCCGCGGGCGGGTCCCCGTCGTCCGGCGGGTCGACCAGCAGCACCGACGTCACGATGTCGCTGTACTGGCGGGCGAGGGCCATGGCCGAGTCGCAGGCCTGTCCGCTCGCCACCAGGTTCGCCGTCGCGCGCCGCTCGGCGAGCGTCTCGAACACGTCCTCGACGTCCTCCACGGACCGCCTGCCCGCGGGGACGCGGCACCACGCCACCTGGAAGTGGTCGGCGAGCCGGTCCCAGGTCGGCGGCAGCTCGTCGTGCCGCGCCGTGCCAGCCGGGTCGATCACCACCAGCGCGGGACCGTCCTCACGTCCCGCCCACACGACGGGTGAGCCCTCCGCACGGGGGCCTTCCTTGTCGAACTCACGCACCGGTATCACCTCGGCGGTAGGGATACCGCCCGCCCACGTCGGCAAACGTGGTCACCGGGTTTCGCGGACGACCTCCGCCGGTGGCCGGTCGGTGCGCAGCCCGCCGAAGCGGGGGTGGCGCAGCCTGCCGTCCCGGGTCCACTCGCTGAAACCCACGTGCACCACCAGTTCCGGCCGGATCCAGTGCGCCGTCGGTTCCGGCACCGGGTCGGCGAACGGCGAGGAGTCCCGCGCCATGGTGTCCATGCGGGCACGCAGCGCACGCAGCGTGGCGTGGTCGTAGCCGGTGCCGACCTTGCCCGCGTACCGCAGCGCGCCGTTCTCGTGGTAGCCGACGATCAGCGCGCCGAACCCGGCCCGTGAGCCCTGCGGCTCGGTGAACCCGCCGACGACGAACTCCTGGCCGCGCACGCACTTGAACTTGAGCCAGTCGGCGGACCGTCCGCCTACATAGGGCGAGTCGGCGCGCTTGGCGATCAGTCCTTCCCAGCCGCTGTCGCACGCGTGCTGGTAGTACTCCTCGCCCTCGGCGTCGCGGTGCTCGGAGTAGCGCAGCGACCCGTCGTAGCGGAAGGCGGTGCGCAGGATCTCCTTGCGCTCCCGCAGCGGACGGCCGGTCAGATCGGTGCCCTCGAAGGACAGCAGGTCGAACAGGTAGTACCGGACGGCCCCGTCGTCCGCACGGACGATCTCGCCGTCGGTGATGAAGCGGTCCGTGCCCGCCCCGCCGAGTGCTTCCACCAGTTCGGGGTAGCCCTCGTCGAGGCGCTTGTGGGTGCGGGACCACAACTGTGGCCGCCACCCGTCACGGATGGACAGGGCGCGTACCCCGTCCAGCTTCCGTTCGAACAGCCAGTCGTCGTCGGAGAAACGGCGATCGGTCGGCGTTGCGAGCATCAACTCGGGCGGATCGATCATCTCTCGTCTCGGGGGGTGATCGGCGGGGAAGAATATGCAAATTGCATACCCGGGGTTGCGGATTGTAAACGCTCCGCGCCATCACGTCACTACCGCCCCAGGCGGCTTGCTGGTCAGGTTCGCCGGCCATGCGCGGAATGCCCCGGGAGACGCTGTCGAGACAGCTGCGATGCCATGAAGGACCCCTTCGTAACGCCCGCCTGCGATGAAGGACCCCTTCGTTGCGTTCACCGTGATGAAGGGCCCCTTCATTGCGTGCGGTGTGACGAAGGGCCCCTTCATTGCGTGCGGTGTGATGAAGGGGTCCTTCATGCCATCGGGCCACGTCCTGAAAGCGCCTTTCACGGCATGAAGGCCAACCGAGCACGGGGCGGAAGCCCGTAGGGAGGTCGACGGGATGGCAGGCAGACCCGCACCCAACCGCAGCCAAACAACGCCCCCGCCACCCCGGAGACCTGCCCCTCCGGCGAGGAGCCCCCGGAGGGCACAAGCCACCCATCGAAGACACCCCTCAGCAGACAACCCGAATCATCGGCGGCGCGGCGTTAGATTCCGGGGATCTGACCGCCGCGGAAGGCGTTCACGAACAGGCTGTGGTCTTCGCGGGTCTGGGCCGCGTACTTCATCGCGAACCTGGTCAGCGTCGTCGTGAACTCGTTCTCGTCCGTGAGTACCGACGCGATGGCCTCCTCGCTCTGGAAGTCGACCAGGGTCTGTTCCGAGTCGGAGTCCGAGACGCAGTGCATCTTGGCCGTCGCGCGGCCCAGGTAGTTCAGGACGGGAGCCATGTCGGCTGGTTCGGTCAGTTCCGACCAGTCCAGGTCGCTCGAGTACGGGGACAGCTCGGTCACCACGAAACCCGTGCCGTCGATGGACGTGTAGCCCAGCCACGGGTCCGCGTGCGCCTGCAGGGCCCGCTGCGACACCGCCGTCCGGTGGCCCTCGTTCTCGAAGTAGCCGTGGATGCGGGGCTCGTCGACGATGCGGCTCGGGGCGGGCACGTTGCCCTGCTTCATCGACAGGACCACGTCGTTCTCCAGGGCCTGCGTGTGACCCTCCACCAGCACGTTGTACGCGGGCAGCCCGGCCGACCCGATGCCGAAACCGCTGCGGCCCACCAGGTCCTTCACGCGGTACGTCCCCGCGTCGAAGCGTTTGCCTTCCGGGATGCTGTCGAGGTAGGACTCGAACGCCGCCATGGCCACCGACTGCTCGGACCGTGACAGCTCGCGGACGCCCGGACCGCGGGAGAAGCGGCGTTCGTAGTCCTCCACCTTCGTCATCGTCGACAGCAGGCCGGTGCGGGTGCGCAGGCGGGCCCGCAGCAGGACCTCGTGCAGCGTGCCTTCCGTGCTGTCCAGCTGCAGCCGCACGCCCTCGTCGCCCGGGTTGTCGGCGAACGAGCGGACCTGGTGAACGTAAGCCGTGAGAAACGTGCTGATCAGGTGGGCTATGTCGGCGTCAGAGATGGCCTTGCTCCACGCCATCAGTGCCACGCTCGCGGCCAGGCGTTTGAGGTCCCACGTGAAACAGCCGAGGTAGGCCTCGTCGAAGTCGTTCACGTCGAACACCAGCGTGCCGGACGAGTCCATGTAGGTGCCGAAGTTCTCCGCGTGCAGGTCGCCCTGGATCCACACCCTGCTCGTGCGTTCGTCGGCCCACGGGTCCACGTCCTCGGCCATGTCCGCGTAGAACAGGCACGCGCTGCCCCGGTAGAACGCGAACGGTGCCGCCGCCATCTTGCGGAACTTCCTGCGGAACGCCACCGGGTCCGCGCTCATCAGCTCGTCGAACGCGGCCACCAGCACGTCCACGATCCGCGTCTGCCGTGCCTCTTCGCCGCGTTCGGTGATGCGGTCGATGACGTCATCCATGTCTCAACCATGCCATCTCCCGGCGCCGTCTGTTGATCTTCGCGCCCCCGGCCGGGCCGCCCGGCTCAGTCCACAGTGGACTGATCGAGTGCGGCAGGCAGGTCCGGGCTGAGCCGGAGCACGTCCCGCAGCCCCGTGACCGTCACCGGCCGCAGCACCGCGGGGTTGTTCGCGACCACGGAGAGCCGCGCGCCGCGGGCGGTGAGTGCCGACCGCGCGTCGACGAGGATCGACAACCCGATGCACCCCAGGAACTCCACCTGCGACAGGTCGCACACGAGCAGTGTCGTCGTGGGGTCCGACAGGTGGGGCGACAGGCTGTCACGAAACGTGTCGGCCGTGACGAGGTCGATCTCACCGGCGACGGAGACGATCGCCACACCGCCGGTGACGGTTCTGCGGCGGATGCGAAGCATTGCCGAGCCAGCCAAAAGTGGCCTCCTGGGAACGAGGAAGCACGGCTGACTTCGTAACCGTGAAGATGGGCACACATTAGCAACACCGGAGGGAGTTGCCATCGACGCCCGCACCGCTCAGACTCCCTCCGTGCCAGACGACATCCTGAGCGTGGCGAGCGAGCTCGTCGAGATCACCAGACTGGTCGCCGACGACGATTTCAGTGCCACGATGGCCCGTTTCGTCACGCGGCTCGTTCGCACGGTGCCAGGCTGTGACGACGCCATCATCACGGTGCGGTCGGCGACCGGCGTCGAGACCGTGCACTCCAGCCGCGATCTCGGGTTCGACCCGCTCGTGCCCGGCCCGATCGTCGAGGCGGTGACCTTCGGCGAACCGCGCAGGCTCGACGACGTGGCGGTCGACCAGCGGTGGCCCTCGTTCGGCACGCAGTTCGTCAACGCCGGTTACCGCAGCTGCCTGTGCCTGCCGGTGTCCACGCCCGGCGAGGAGACCGCGGTGCTCACGCTGATCTCCAAGGACGCCGACCGGTTCGGCGAGTCCGCGTACGACCTGGTGCTGCTGCTGACGTTGCACGCCGGCGTCGCGTTCGAGAACGCGGCGCTGTTCCACGACTCCCGGGAGCTCGTGACCCAGCTGCGGACCGCGCTGCGCACCCGGTCTCTGGTGGGCCAGGCGCAGGGACTGCTGATGCGGCACTACACGTACGACTCGTCGCACGCGTTCGAGGTGCTGAAACGCGCGTCGCAGAACAGCAACCGCAAGCTGCGCGATCTCGCGGCGCTGCTGGTGAAGGCACACGAGGACAGGACCTTCGAGACCGCGCTCGCGGACCTCGGCATGGCCGAGCAGGACGTGACCTCGCCGTCGCACTGACTCAGGCGGCCTGTGCGAGCGGCGGTGCCGCGAGGAGCCCCTCGACGCGGTCCGCCGCGGTCGCCGGTGCGCCTGCGGCGGCCACCAGCTCACGGAGCCGTCGCGCGGTGGCGCGCGCGGGTTCGTCGACCCGCAGGTGCTCCACGAGCCTGCGCAGGTCCTCGGCGTGCGCGTCGTCGAACGAGGCGACGACCTTGGCGACACCCAGCCCGGCGACCTGCTCGGCGCAAGCGGTCTCCTCGGCCGACTTCGGGGCGAGGACCATCGGCACGCCGGCCCGCAGGCCCGCGCTCACGGCGGCGAGGCGGCCGTCGGTGAGGAAGACGTCGGCGTGCGGAAGTTCCGTGTCGCTCACGACCACCTGCCACTCGGTGTGGCCGAAGGCGCGCACCAGTGGCCCGAGCGCCGGGCCGTCGACCAGCAGCACCGGCCTGCGGCCGTGGCGGCGCCACGGGTTGTGCACGGCGCCGCGCGCGCCGGGGACGGTGAACACGTACGACTCGTACGCCCGCTCGTGCGGCCAGCCGTGCGGCGACTCGGGCAGGTTCTCGCCGGCCACGAGCAGTGGCAGGTCCCAGGCGCGGGCCATGTCGGAGGCGACGGCCGCCGTGCGCGGGTCGGCGACGACGGCGTCGAGGAAGAGCGGCGCCTCGAGCAGCTGTCGCTCGCTCCTGCCGAAGCTGATCGCCCGCACACCGGACCCGGCCTGCTCGTCGAGGTGGGGATCCCCGGACGCGAACGTGACCTCGTGGCCGCGTGCCCCGAGCTCCTCGGCGAGCCGCAGGGTCGGGTACAGGTGGCCCGGCGCGGGTCGGCTGAGGAAGAGGAGGTGCATACAGTGACGCTAGATCGGCTGGGTGGAGCTACGGTCCAACATCGGTCACACACGCCGCGCCCTGGTCAACCCGCCGCACGACCTGCGAGTCCGGCCGGCGCGCGCCGGCGACCTCCCGGTGTGAGAAATCGGACTATCCGGACTGGTCAGTCGGCGCGACGGCGGTCAAGGTCGTTAGGGTCGGGATGTGGGAGCGAACGGGCGTAGTGCGTGGTTGTCGTGGACTCGCGTCGTGCCCGTGCTCGCTCTTCTCGCGCTCGCCGGCACCTGGGGCCGGGACCTCGGCGTCGTCGTGGTCGTCATCGTCGCGCTCGTCCTCGCCGCGGCCGTGCTGGCCGCGGTGCACCACGCGGAGGTCGTCGCACACCGGGTCGGGGAGCCGTTCGGGTCGCTCGTGCTCGCGGTGGCGGTCACGGTCATCGAGGTCGCGCTCATCGTGACGCTCATGGTGTCCGGCGGGCCCGAGTCCGCGTCGCTCGCCAGGGACACCGTGTTCGCGGCGCTCATGATCACCACCACGGGCATCGTCGGGTTGTCGCTGTTGCTCGGTGCCCAGCGGTTCCGCGTGACCCTCTTCAACGCGGAGGGCTCCGGCGCCGCGCTCGCGACCGTCACGACGCTCGCCGCGCTCAGCCTCGTCCTCCCCACCTTCACGACCAGCCAGCACGGTCCCGAGTTCTCGTCCTCACAGCTCGCCTTCGCGGCGCTGGCCTCGCTGGCCCTGTACGGGATGTTCGTGCTCACGCAGACCGTGCGGCACCGCGACTTCTTCCTCCCCGTGGCCCAGGAGGGCCAGCGGGAACAGGAGGACTGCGACGAGCACGCGGCCCCGCCGAGCAACCGCGAGGCGCTGGTCAGCCTCGCGCTGCTGCTCGTCTCACTGATCGCGGTCGTCGGTCTGGCGAAGGTCGAGTCGCCCGCGATCGAGGAGGCCGTGGCCGGGGTCGGGTTCCCGCCGTCGTTCGTCGGCGTGGTGATCGCGCTGCTCGTGCTGCTGCCCGAGACGCTCGCCGCCGCGCGCGCCGCCCGTCGCGGCCGCATCCAGACCAGCCTCAACCTCGCCTACGGCTCCGCCATGGCGAGCATCGGTCTCACCATCCCGACGATCGCGCTCGCATCGTTCTGGCTCGAAGGCCCGCTGGTGCTGGGTCTCGGCTCCACCCAGCTGGTGCTGTTGGCGCTGACGGTCGTGGTCAGCGTGCTCACGATCGTGCCGGGCCGGGCCACGCGCCTGCAGGGCGGCGTGCACCTGGTCCTGCTGGCGGCGTTCCTGTTCCTCGCGGTAAACCCCTGAGCAACGCGGTTGTGTTAACGGGAAATCATGGTCCTCGCCGGACGGGCCTCCTCGCCGGAGGGGCAGGTCTCTGGGATGGCAGGCAACCTCGGGTGGGGTGTGGGGCTGGCGCCCCCTTCTGCGCCTTTCACGGCCAACCCGGAGCGCGGGGGCCGTCAGGCGCACACCGGCTTTGTAGGACACGCCCGGGAGGTATCGCTCCCACACGTCCTCCGCGACCGTCCGGCTGTGCGCGACTGTGCGCGCTGTGCGGGGTCAATCCCTGAGCAGCGCCCGCACGGCCGCGACGACGACCTCGCGCCGCCGCTCGTGCGGGATGTCCTCGGTGAGCAAGCCCATCTCGGGTGTCACCGCGAACCACAGCGACGACAGGTGCACCACGAGCGCCAGCACCTCCACCGGTGTGAACCGGTCCGGGATCAGGCCCTCTTCCTGCGCCTTGGTCACCGCGGCGAGCTTGTCGCGCGTGCTCGCGACCACCAGGTCGACCGCCGCGTACCCGCTGCCCTCCAGCCGGTACCAGTTGGCGAGCCGCGCCATCACCGGGTCGGCGGCGAAGCGGTCGTACAGCCTGCCCGCGTACTCCGGGAGGTCGGCCGCGTCGATCGGTGCCTCGCGCACCGTGTGCCCGGCCAGCTCGCGCATGACCGCGTCGAACAGGCCGTCCTTGTTCGTGAAGTAGTGGTAGATCTGCGCCTTGTTGCTCTGCGCCGCGGCTGCGATCCGGTCCACCCGCGCGCCCGCGATCCCGTACTCGGCGAACTCCTTGGCGGCCGCGTCGAGCAGCCTCCTCCTGGTCGCCTCCGCATCACCAGCCATGTGATCCACCGTACCTGACTAACCGTCTAGTTGACAGCGCCGCCATGGGGTGCTTCTCTGGAGACAGGAGCTAACCAACCAGTCAGTTAGAAGGTGTGAGAACCATGGCGAAGGTCTTCCTGGTCACCGGCAGCTCGCGGGGCCTCGGGCGTCAGATCGCGGAGAAAGCCCTGGCCGCGGGGAACGAGGTGGTCGCGACCGCGCGCACTCCGGAGCAGCTGTCCGACCTGGTCGAGCGGTACGGGAAGCAGGTGCGGACGGTCCAGCTGGACGTGACCGATCCCGAGGCGGCGCGTGCCGCGGTGGCCACCGCGGTCGCCGAGTTCGGCAGGCTGGACGTGGTCGTGAACAACGCGGGCTACGCCAACACCGCGGCCGTGGAGGACATCACCGACGCCGACTTCCGCGAGCAGGTCGACACCAACCTGTTCGGGGTCGTCAACGTCACCAAGGCCGCGGTGCCGATACTGCGCGAGCAGGGCGGCGGCCACATCATCCAGGTCTCGTCGCTCGGTGGCCGCATGACGACGCCGGGCATGTCCGCCTACCAGGCCGCGAAGTTCGCGGTCGGCGGCTTCTCGGAGGCACTGGCACAGGAGGTCGCGCCGCTCGGCATCAAGGTCACGGTGCTCGAGCCGGGTGGCATGCGCACCGACTGGGCAGGCTCGTCGATGAGGATCCCGCCGATCTCGGCCCCCTACGAGCAGACGGTCGGCCGGGTCGTGACCATGCTGCGCGGCAGCATCGTCACGCAGGCCGTCGGCGACCCCGCGAAGGTCGCGGACGTCGTGCTGACGGTCGCCGACCTCGTCGAGCCGCCGGTCCGCCTTCTGCTCGGCAGCGACGCCGTCAACTACGCCGCGCAGGTGGCGCGGGTCCGCGCGGAGACCGACGCGAAGTGGCGCGACCTGTCGGTGTCCACCGACCACGACGACGCCACGCAGGTCGACATCGACCCGCTGGCGGCGCTGTGACGTGACCATCCACCCGCGCGGGGCCGAAAAGTGTCGGTCCCGCGCGTTATCGTGCGCGCCATGGTCTACATCGCTCTGTTGCGTGCCATCAACCTCGCCGCCAAGAGGCGCGTGGCGATGGCCGATCTGCGCGCGTGGCTGACCGGCCTCGGGTACGACGACGTGCGGACGCTGTTGCAGAGCGGCAACGCGGTGTTCAGCACGAAGAAGAAGCCCGCGACCGTGCGCAAGGAGGTGGAGGCCGTGCTGGAGGAAGGTGCCGGCTTCCACATCGACTGCGTGCTGCGGACGGCCAACGAGTTACGCGCGGTGGTCGCCGCGGACCCGCTGGGTGCGGTGGCCACCAACCCATCCCGATACTTCGTGTCCTTTATGGACGTGGCACCGGCGTGGCCGGAGATCGACGCGGCCGCCTACGAGCCGGAGCGCGTGCACCTCGCCGAGCGCGAGGCGTACTTCTGGGTGCCGGACGGCACGCAGAACTCCAAGCTCCTGGCGGCGTTCCCGGCGCGCAAGGGTGCGATCGCGACCATGCGCAACTGGAACACGGTGACGAAACTCCTTGCGATGGCGGAGAAATGAGTCAGCTGTAGTGGCGGATCTCGGGCCACAGCGCCGCCCACGTCCGGACCGGACCGGAGCACAGCAGGATCGGCTTGCCCTGTTCCTCGTTCCACGAGCCGACGCCGTCGTCCACCGTGGCCTGGCGTTGGCAGGAGCTGAACAGCTGCCGCGTGCGTGGTGAGTCGGTGGCGATGATCACCGTGGCGACGTGTTCTTCCGGCATGGCACGCCACCACAGTTCGTTGTGCCCGCTGTAGACCGGCGGCAGGTCGTACTGGTCCGACCACCGGTCCACCGCACCGGCCTGTCCGTAGTTCTCGGCGAGCACGATCGTGTGCACCCGCTCCTCCGCCGAGATGGTGCTCGCGACCTCACCGATCTGCTCGGCGAACCGTTGCCATCCGATGGACTCGGGAGCGGTCTCGTTCACCTCGCCGATCGGCAGGTCGTCCAGCGCGGACACGGGGAGCACAGGGAGCCCCAGCGGCACGGACACGACCGCGGTGGCCACGAGCCCGAGCACCACCACGGTCTGCCGCACGGCCGTGGTCATCCAGGCCGCGACGGGCACGGACCCCGCCGCGCACAACGCCATCAGGAAGCCCACGACGTAGTCCGCGCGTCCACCCGAGTAGATCGTCGCCGCGCACGCCACCGGGTAGGCGATGACGAGGAACCGGAACGTGCGCCCCCGCCACAGCGACACCAGCCCGGCGACCGCCAGCACCGATCCGAACCCGAGCAGCCCGAACTGCAGCGGCCCGAACATGATCCGGTTGTCGGCACCGTCGTCGAGGTCGAGCGCCGTGGCCATCTGGGCCTGCGGCCAGTCGTGCGACGACTGGTAGAGGAGGTTCGGCAGCGCGATCGCCAGCGCCAGCACCGCACCGACCCACAGCCACTTCGACCCGAGCACCGAGTACGGACCCGCGAGGAGGATGCCGACGGCGATCCCGACCACGAGCAGGGCGATCAGCTGCCGGTTGTAGGTGGCGGCGCCGACCACCGCGCCGAACGCGAGCCACCAGCGGCTGTCGAGCTCGATCGCCTTGCACATGAACAAGATCGCCGCGGCCCACAGCGGCAGGTCGATGGTGAGCGTCAGCAGCATGTGGCCTGCGATGAGCGCCATCGACGACACCGCGATGGCGACCGCGGTGAGCACCTGCGCGCCGCGCGTGCCACCCAGCTCCCGGCAGATCTGCGCGACCAGCACGACGGTCACCGCGACCGCCAGCGCGGGCACGACCCGCAGCGCGACCACGTTGTCGCCGAACAGCGCGACCGAGAGCCGCGCGATCATCGGCGTGAGCGGGGGCGTGTCGAAGTACCCGGTGGCGGGCTGTTCACCCAGGAGACGGAAATACAACTCGTCCCGGTGGTAGCCGTACCGGGTGCTGACGGCCATGAGGGCGGCGAACAAGACGGTGGCGACCAGCGTGACTGGTGCCGCGGCGAAGATGGGCCTGGTGGGGACCGGGGCGTCAATCACGGGCGGGATTCTTCCGCAAAGATCCGCTCTCTACCATCACTTCTCATGTCCGGTCTCAGCATGCTGACCCTCAACATCGGCAGCCCGTCAGAAGAACGCGCCCACCGCCAGCTCGCGTGGCTCGCGACCAGGGACGAGGACGTGCTGGTGCTGACCGAGACCAGGACCAGTGACGGCTGCAAACACCTCGCCGACGCCTTCCGCACGGCCGGCTACGCGGTGCTCTACCCCAAGCCGGCCCCCGCCGAGTACGGCGTCATGATTGTCAGCAAGCTGCCAGTCCAGGCCGACCCGATCGGCAAAATGCTGTCGTACCTACCCAATCGGGTGACCGGGGCAATGATTTCCACCCAGATGGGTCTGATTCGCATACTGGGCACTTACGTTCCGACACGAGACGCAACGGCCGAGAAGACGGAACGCAAGCGCCGCTGGCTGTCGGAGTTCTCGTCGGCACTCGGTGCGGCAGGCCTGGCGGACGCGGGCGCGCAGACAGTGGTCCTGGGCGACCTGAACGTGATCGAACCGGACCACGACCCGGCCTACACGACGTTCCGCTGGTTCGAGTACGACTTCTACCGCGGCCTGACCGACAAGCACGGCCTGGTCGACGCGTACCGCCACCTGAACCCGGAGCGGGTGGAACACAGCTGGATAGGCCGCACGGGCGACGGCTACCGCTACGACCACGCCCACTGCGGCAAGGAACTGGCCGAGGAACTCGTCGAGTGCGAGTACGTACACGAGCCGAGGACGATCCGCCTGACCGACCACTCAGGACTGTCACTCCGCTTCTCCTGCGACGCGGGCACCCGCCTGGACACGTACGACGCCTTCGAGGCGGCAAGCCCACCCACGCTGTTCTGAGGAAGCGCGGTTCGCCGCGCCAGTGCTGTGTCCGCCAACGGTTGCCGGGTCCTCCGGCGGATTCGGCCGAGCCGACGGTGATGGGCGTGCCGGGGTGGGCTGGTTTGCCGTGAAAGGCGCGTTGGGGACGTTGAGTGCCCCGAAGGCGCCCTTCAGGGCATGGCCAGAACCCTGCACGGCGCAACGAAGCCACTAACCCACCGCGGACACCGAGACCAACTCATCGGCATGATCCCGAGCCAGATCAGCCAGTGCCTGCATGCGGGTGGCTTCCACACCTGAACCGCCGCTGGCCAGGTGGTCCAGGAGGTCCGCCTTGCGGCGGTACCAGTCCGCGACCTCGTGAGCGTCCGCGCCAGGACCGGGGGCGGTCCGCATCACCTGGCCCATCTCTTCCAGCGTGGTCATGTCTCAAGTGTGAGCGGAGTCACGCGTTCGCGGCCAGTGCGGTCATCAGTGATCGGGCCATGAGATTCTCACGCCGCCAGATGGGGGTTCGTGCGCAGCAGGTGGCTGACGCGGGTCCACCACGCGTCCAGGGTGAGGTCCTTCGCGAGGTCGGCATAGGTCACCGGGAGGCCGCGGATCCGAAGCATGTTCACGATTCGCATGACGTCCACCGAGGACAGCGGGAGCACACCGTCCTCATGGGACACTCCGGTGACGCGGGCGATCTCGTCCGCCAGGGCCTCGCGGGTCATGGTCGAGAGAGTGTCAGGGCCCGGTGGAGCGGTGCATGACTCTCACCCGTTTCATACCGTGCGGGGGTATAGTAGGTTTGACGCTAGCGCGGCCGGGTACGCCGCGAACGGACACGAGGAGTGACTGGTGGCTACGAACACGTACACGGTGACCGGGATGACCTGCGACCACTGCGTCGGCGCGGTGCGTGGTGAGGTCTCCCAGATCCCGGGCGTCACCGACGTCCAGGTCGACCTCTCCAGCGGGCAGGTCACCGTGACCAGCGACGCCCCCATCGACGTCGAGACCATCCGCGCCTCCGTCGACGAGGCCGGTTACGAGCTGGCGAGCTAGGCCGTGAACACCGCGGCGGTGAAACTCGGCGGCCTCGTCCTGGTCGTGGTGGCGGTGTTCGGCGCCGCCTACGGGATCGGCAACGTCGTCGGGCCCGTCGCGGAACCGGCACCCGTCGCGGCGGCGGAGCACGAGGGCATGGGGGAGACCACGAGCGGGCACGGGGACAGCCACGATGCCGCAGGGCCGCCCAAGGGGCTCCAGGTCAGTGAAGGCGGAGTCACGCTGGACGTGCTGACGCACGGCCTCGTCGCGGGCACCCCGGCCGACTTCGCGTTCCGCATCCTCGACGACGAGGGCCACGCGGTCACCGACTTCCAGCCGACGCACGACAAGCTGATGCACCTGGTCGTCGCGCGGCGCGACCTGTCCGGGTTCCAGCACGTGCACCCCGAGATGGCCGCCGACGGCACCTGGCGCGTCCCGATCACGTTCCCCGCCGCCGGTGACGTCCGCGTGTTCGCGGACTTCCAGCGCGAAGGCGAGGACGAGGGCCACACGCTCGGCATCGACGTTCCCGTCGACGGCGCCTACACGGCCACCCCGCTGCCGCCCGCTGCGCTGACGGCGGCCGTCGGGGAGTACCGGGTCACGCTGAGCGGAAAGCTCACGCCGGGCACCACCAGCAAACTGACGCTGTCGGTCGACAAGGGCGGTGTGCCGGTCACCGACCTGCAGCCCTACCTCGCGGCGTACGGCCACCTCATCGCACTGCGGCAGGGCGACCTCGCCTACCTGCACGTGCACCCGGACGGCGAGCCCGGCGACGGCACCACCAAGCCGGGACCGAACATCGTGTTCTACGCCGAGGTGCCGACCGCGGGCACGTACCGGCTGTACCTGGACTTCAAGCACGGCGACGTCGTGCGCACCGCCGAGTTCACCGCGGTCGCGGGCGGACACGGGCACTAGGAGGCGAACATGGCCACCGACCAGGTCGAGCTGGTGATCGGCGGCATGACGTGTGCGTCGTGCGCCGCCCGGATCGAGAAGAAGCTCAACCGCATGGACGGCGTCGAGGCCTCCGTCAACTACGCGACCGAAAAGGCGCTGGTCAACGGCACGGCGGCGACGGCGGACCTGATCGCCACCGTCGAGAAGATGGGCTACACGGCCGCCCTTCCCGCGCCGCCAGCGGAAGAGGACGAGGAGCCGCACGACGCCGAGGTCCGCTCGCTGCGCACCCGGCTGCTGGTGAGCGCCGTGCTCACGATCCCGGTCGTGGTCATGTCGATGGTGCAGGCCTTCCAGTTCGAGTACTGGCAGTGGGCGGCGCTGACGCTCACCGCGCCGGTCGTCGTCTGGGGTGCGCTGCCGTTCCACCGCGCCGCGTGGCTGAACGCGCGCCACGGCGCCGCGACGATGGACACCCTGATCTCCATGGGCACGCTGACCGCGTTCGGGTGGTCCCTGTACGCGCTTTTCCTCGGCACGGCAGGCATTCCCGGCATGGAGCACCCGTTCCGCATCACCATCGAGCGCACCGGCGGGACCGGCAACATCTACCTCGAGGTCGCCGCGGGTGTCACGACGTTCATCCTCGCCGGCCGGTACTTCGAGGCACGCGCGAAGAGCCGCGCCGGGTCCGCGCTGCGTGCGCTGTTGTCGTTGGGCGTCAAGGACGTCGCGGTCCTGCGGGACGGTTCGGAGACCCGGATCCCGATCGACGGGCTCGCGGTCGGCGACCGGTTCGTGGTGCGGCCGGGGGAGAAGGTCGCGACGGACGGCGTCGTCGAGGACGGTTCGTCGGCCGTGGACGAGAGCATGCTGACCGGCGAGTCGGTGCCCGCCGAGGTG
Source organism: Actinophytocola algeriensis (assembly GCF_014203735.1). Lineage (GTDB taxonomy): Bacteria > Actinomycetota > Actinomycetes > Mycobacteriales > Pseudonocardiaceae > Actinophytocola > Actinophytocola algeriensis. The sequence goes on from NZ_JACHJQ010000004.1 coordinate 265,637, forward strand.
TCGCCCGGCTCGGCCGTGGTCGGCGCGACCGTGAACGTCGGCGGGCGGCTCGTCGTGCGGGCCACCCGGGTCGGCGCGGACACCCAGCTCGCGCAGATGGCGCGGCTGGTCGAGCAGGCGCAGACCGGCAAGGCGCAGGTCCAGCGGCTCGCCGACCGGGTGTCGGCGTGGTTCGTGCCCGCCGTGATCGTCCTCGCGGGCGGGACGCTGGGCTTCTGGCTCGGCACGGGCGCGACCCCGTCGGCGGCGTTCACCGCGGGTGTCGCGGTGCTGATCATCGCGTGCCCCTGTGCGCTGGGCCTGGCGACACCGACGGCGCTGCTGGTCGGCACCGGCCGGGGCGCGCAGCTGGGCATCCTCATCAAGGGCCCCGAGGTCCTGGAGTCGACGCGCCGGGTCGACACCGTGGTGCTGGACAAGACCGGCACGGTGACGACCGGGCAGATGACGCTGGTGGACGTGGTCGCGGCCGACGGCGTCACCGAGGACGAGCTGCTGCGGTACGCGGGTGCGCTCGAGGACGCGTCGGAGCACCCGATCGCGAAGGCGGTCGCGGACGGCGCGCGGGAGCGGGTCGGCGCGTTGCCGCCGGTGACCGGGTTCGTGGCGCGCGAAGGGCTCGGTGTGCGGGGCACGGTCGACGGTCACGAGGTCGCCGCGGGCCGGGTGGTCGACGCGGGCCGGGTGGTCGACGGCGACTGGCTGCCGGACCTGCCGGACGCCCTGGCCGACGCGAAGGAGAAGGCCGAGGCCGACGGGAAGACCACGGTCACGGTCGCGTGGGACGGCGCGGCCCGTGGCCTCCTGGTCGTCGCCGACGCGGTCAAGCCGACCAGCGCGGCCGCGGTGGCACAGCTGCGGGCGCTGGGGCTCACGCCGGTCATGGTGACCGGTGACCACGAGGCGGTGGCGCGGTCGGTGGCGGCGGAGGTCGGCGTCGACGAGGTCATCGCGGGCGTCCTGCCCGCCGACAAGGTCGACGTGGTCAAGCGGCTGCAGGACGAGGGCCGGGTCGTCGCGATGGTCGGTGACGGCGTCAACGACGCGGCCGCGCTCGCGCAGGCCGACCTGGGACTCGCGATGGGCACGGGCACGGACGTGGCGATCGAGGCGAGCGACCTGACGCTCGTCCGCGGCGACCTGCGTGCCGCAGCGGACGCCATCCGCCTGTCCCGCCGCACCCTCGCGGTGATCAAGAGCAACCTGTTCTGGGCGTTCGCCTACAACGTGGCGGCGATCCCGCTGGCCGCCGCCGGGTTGCTCAACCCGATGCTCGCCGGCCTGACGATGGCCGCCAGCTCGGTGTTCGTGGTGACGAACAGCTTGCGGCTGCGGGGTTTCAGGGCCCTGTGAGGTAGCCGACCGACAGGCGGCCGGTCGCGTCCCTGGTGATGTCCAGGGACCGGATCGCGGCGGTCAGCATCAGCAGGACGCCGAGGTTCTCGCCCAGTTCCTCGGCGTGCAGCACCAGCACGTACAGCGGGCCGCTCTCGCCCTCGGCGACCAGCAGGCCCTGGATCAGCTCCATGCCCATGGCGGAGCCGAGCAGGAGCGCGAGGCCGCCGATCATGCACCAGCGGGTCACGCCCTGGAGCTTCACGGCGAGCAGGCCGAGCGCGGCCGCGACCGCGATGCCGGCGAAGATGCCCGGCACGAGCCAGTAGCCGGGGAAGCGCTCGAAGGTCACCCAGGACTGGCCGATCCGCTCGAGGCGTTCGTGCAGTGAGGTGTGGTCGTCGAGTGACAGCGCGGCCAGCACGGCCGCGGAGATGAACCAGGCGAACTTGAACCGCGGGGCGAGCGCACCGGTCACGGCGTGCGTGACCGCGGTCAGCACCAGCAGGCCCACGCTCCACCAGGTGGGCAGGTTGCCTTCGGAGAAGACGTCGAAGTAGACGCGCACCTCACCGCGTTCCGTGGTGAGCGGGTGGTCGATCAGCGCGGGGATGGCCATGCTGAGCACGGAGAGCGTGACGCTCACCCCCAGCAGCCACCACCCGATCGGCCGCAGTCGCACCGGTCTCGGCCGGACGATGTCGATCGTGGTCTCCGCAACCATGCGCTACTCCTCGCGTCCCCGTGCACATTAAAGGGTGATTAAAGACACTTGGCGTTCACCCCTTGATAACCACAAGGACGCCGTGGGCGGGGGATGAGGGCCCCCGCCCACGGCTGTTCCCTTACTGACCGGCTCGGGCGTCAGTCGGCGCTTCCCGCGCTGCCCGCGCTCGAGCCGCTGTTCCCGCTGTCCCCGGAGTGGACGCGCGGCTGCACCGGCGCGGGGGCCGGGCTGTCCGCGGAGGCCACGTTCGCGGGCGCGGGAGCCGGGGCGGGTGCCTGCTTCGCCGGGGCGGGCGGCGGAGCGGGTGCGGGCGGCGGGGCCACCGCCTCGCCGGGGGAGTCGGCCGCGGAGTCGGCGCTGCCGCCGGCACCAGGACCCTGGTACCCGGCCGCACCCGGTGAGTCCGCCGCCGAGTCGGCGCTGCCGCCCTGGTGCACCGGGGCACCGGGGGCGTTGGGCGAGTTCGCCGAGTCACCTGTCAGCTGCACCACCGGTGCATGTCCCGGATCCCGCAGCTCCACGTCGTCCGAGGCCATCGCGATGCCCGCACCCGCGAACCCCGCCACTCCGATCGTCGCGCCCACCACTACCCACGTGCGCTTGATGTTCATACCGATTCTCCTTCTCTCACTGTTGGTGCAGCCACTGCTCGGCGAGCGCGATCCGCCCGCCCGTCGCACGCCGCCACCCCGGGTCCGCGACCCGGTGCGGTCCGGTGGCGAGCGACAGCACGACCGCGGCCGTCCGCCGCGCCAGTGCCGCCGCGTCCAGGTCCCGTTCGAACCGTGCCCGCAACGCCGTGCCCGGGTGCGCCAGCCCGGGATGGATCTGCACCAGCACGTCCAGGTGCGCGAGCAGGCACGCGGCGTCGTCCAGCCGTTCACCGCGACCCGCGGTGTCGATGTCCAGCAGCCCGGTCACCCGCCCGGCGTCGACCATGAGCTGCGCCTCGTAGAAGTCGCCGTGCACGGGCACGTGCGGTCCCTCGGGTTCGCGGTGGTCGACCGCGGCGGCGACCGCCCGCGCCCGGCGGGCCAGCGCGGGTTCGACCGCGGCCACGACTTCCGCGTAGTGGCCGGCTTTCTGGCCCCAGGTGCGCCGGGCGGACCCACGGGCCAGCGGGGCCGGCAGGGCGTCGAGGACCGCGACCACGTCGTCGGCCACCACGTCCGTGTCGCCCGCCAGCAGTGCTGCACGCAGGGTGCGGCCGGGCAGTGCGGACAGGACCAGCAGGCCGTCCGGGGTCCAGCCGAGCGGGGCGGGGACGGGGGCGCCCGCCGCGCGGAGGTGCACGTCGTGCACGTGCTCGACGCGGTCCGGGCGCAACACCTTCACGAACACGGTGCCGACGGACGTGGTCACGGAGACCACCGCGCGCCGCCGGGGCCGGTAGGTCCGCACCTCGAGCCGCGGCGTGCCGCCGAGACCCAGCCGGGCCGCGAGCCGTCCCATGCGGACCGGGTCGCAGGCGGCGGCGAGGCCGGGGAGGTCGGGGTCGAACGGGAAGCGCCACATGCCGACCTCGGTGCGCCCGTCGGTCAGCCGGGTCACACCGTCTGGCACCGGGCCCCCGGCGGCGCCGAGCGTCTCGTGCGAGACCGACCCGTCCGGCCACTCGACGCGGGCCGCGTACGACACCGTCGTGTGGTCGTGGTCGACCTGCGTCACCGTCCAGTCCAGCGGGCGCCCGCCCGCCGGGCCGAGGACCGCGGCCAGCAGGTCACCGGCGTCCGGTCCGGACAGCAGTTCCAGTTCCGTGCTCACACCATGAAGACTGGGCGCCGCAGGTGAGTGCTTCCTGAGCTGTCGATGAAAGAACCTTCACGTCGGCGGCGACCTGACCGGCCGCCGCCGACGGAGCTAGTGTCCCGCGCCGGAAATCAGGCAACTGATTCGGCGGCCCAGCTTCCTGCTGGCGGCGTTGCCGGTCCGCCCAAGTACGATCCAGTACGAGGACGAACCGGCGCCTTGCCAGCAGAAACCTGGATCCACCGACTCAATCACCGCATTTCCGGCGCGGGACACCAGTGCTGTGGCCACCTACGGTGGCCGGGGTGGGTTCGTCTTCTGGTGGTGCCGTGAAAGGCGCTTTCGCAGCGCTGGCCATGCCAGAAGGACACGCGTCAGTGCCCGCGTGCGCGGCGGACGGTGTCCCGGTACCAGAGCGCGCTCTGCTTGGGTGTGCGGACCTGTGTCTCGTAGTCCACGTGCACGAGCCCGAACCGCTTCGCGTACCCGTAGGACCACTCGAAGTTGTCCATGAGCGACCACGCGAAGTAGCCGCGCACGTCCGCGCCCTGCTGCCGTGCCGCCGCCACCGCCGCGATGTGCGACGACAGGTAGGAGGTGCGGTCGTGGTCGGCGACGTAGCCGGACTGGTCCGCCTCGTCGTCGAACGCGGCGCCGTTCTCGGTGATCACCATCGCGGTGCCCGGGTACTCCTGGGACAGCCGCACCAGCAGCTCGGTGAAGCCCTCCGGCACGATCTCCCAGTCCATCGCCGTCACCGGACGCCCGAGCGGCACGTTCACCGAGATCGGGTTGCCGTCCTCGTCCTCGGTGCGGCCCGCCGCGTCCACCCCGGAGAAGCGGTGGCTGGAGTAGTAGTTCACGCCGAGCACGTCGATCGGCTCGCTGATGATCGCGAGGTCACCGTCGACCACGGGCATCTTGATGCCGCGCACGGACAGGTCGTCCATGATGTCGCCCGGGTACTGGCCGCGCAGCAGCGGGTCCAGGTAGATCCGCGCGCCGAGACCGTCGGCCCGCCGCGCCGCCTCCTGGTCGGCGAGGCTTTCCGTGGCGGCCATGGCGGTGCCCATGTTCAGCGTGATGCCCAGCTCGATCGGCTGCGTCGCCGCGGCGCGCATCCGTTGTGCGGCAAGGCCGTGGCCCAGCAGCAGGTGGTGCACCGCGTCCATCGCGTCGGCGAAGTTCTGCCGCCCGGGAGCCTGCCTGCCCTCGTAGTAGCCGAGCATCGCCGAGCACCACGGCTCGTTGAGCGTGGTCCACGTGCGCACGCGGTCCCGCAGCCGGTCGAACACCAGCATCGCGTAGTCCGCGAACCGGTACGCCGTGTCCCGCTCCGGCCAGCCGCCCTTGTCCTCCAACGCCTGCGGCAGGTCCCAGTGGTACAGCGTGACCCACGGGTCGACGCCCGCGTGCAGCAGCTCGTCGACGAGCCGGTCGTAGAACGCGAGGCCCTTCTCGTTCGCCGGGCCGGTGCCGTCCGCCTGGATCCGCGGCCAGGCCACGGAGAACCGGTACACGTCGACGCCGAGCGACTTGATCAGCGCCACGTCCTGCGGCATGCGGTGGTAGTGGTCGCACGCCACGTCGCCGTTCTCGCCACCCTCGACCATGCCCGGCGTCCGGCAGTAGGTGTCCCAGATGGACACCCCGCGGCCGTCCTCCTGGTACGCCCCTTCGATCTGGTAGGCCGAGGTCGCCACCCCCCACCGGAAGTCCGAGGGCAGGCTCGCGATGAGCTCCGCCTCGGACGCCGGTGCAACTGTGGTATCCAAGAGATCCATCCTCCGTAACTCGAGACGTCGGGTCAGGTGTTGACCCGCTCGACCGCGTGCAGCCAGCAGGCCACGGTCCGGTTGTCGGTCGCCGATGACGTGCCGGGTGGTGCCGCCAGGACCGGCGACCGGTCGGCGCACGGCTCGAACGCCTTGGGACAGCGGGGATGGAACGCGCACCCCGACGGCATCGCGCGCAGGTCCGGCGGCGAGCCGGGGATGCCGGTCAGCTCCCGGCGCGGCCCCCGCAACGCCGGGAACGAGTGCAGCAGGCCGTCGCTGTAGGGGTGCAGCGACTCCCGGTAGAGGTCCTGTGCCGGCGCGGACTCCACGATCCGGCCGCCGTACATGATCGCGATCCGGTCCGAGAACTCCACGAGCAGCGACAGGTCGTGCGTGATGAACAGGACCGAGAACCCGATCCGCTCCCGCAGCTCCACCAGCTGGGCGAGGATCTGCCGCTGCATCACCACGTCCAGCGCGGTGGTCGGCTCGTCCATCACCACCACGCGCGGCTCCAGCGCGAGCGCCATCGCGATCATCACGCGCTGCCGCATGCCGCCCGACAGCTGGTGCGGGTAGCTGTTCAGCCGGTCGGCGTTGATGCCCACCAGCTTCAGCAGGTCCTTCGCGCGGGCGCGTTGTGCGGCCCTGCTGGTCCTCGGCTCGTGCGCGGCGATCACGTCGCACAGCTGGGCCGCGATCGTGTGCACCGGGTTGAGCGAGTTCATCGCGCCCTGGAACACGATCGAGATCTCCGACCAGCGGAACCGGCGGAGGTTCGCGGTCGACAGCGTCATCAGGTCGAGGGGCTCGCCGTCGCGCGGGTGGTACAGCACCTGCCCGCCGGTGATCACCCCCGGCGGCGGCAGCAGCCGCAGCATCCCGTAGGCCAGCGTGGACTTGCCGCTGCCGCTTTCCCCTGCCAGGCCGAGGACCTCGCCGCGGTGGAGCGTCAGGCTGACGTCCCGGACCGCGTGCACGGCCTCGTCGCCGAGGCCGTAGTTCACGTCGAGGTTCCTGATCTCCAGAACGGGATCGCTCACGTGCTGTCCCCCTTCCCGGAGAGGACCGGCGTGAAGCCGACCCGCATCTTGACCCCGCGCACCTTCGTGCCCGCGCTGCTGCGCAGCCGGGGGTTGACGTACTCGTCGATGCCGAAGTTCAGCAGCGCCAGCCCGGTGCCCAGCAGCGCGATCGCGAGCCCCGGCGGCACGAACCACCACCACGCGCCCTGCGCCAGCGCCTGCTGGCTCTGCGCCCAGAACAGGATCGCGCCCCAGTTCCACTCGGACACGCCGGGCACGCCGATGAACGCGAGCGTGATCTCCGACAGCACCGCGAAGATCACCGTCCCGATGAAGCTCGCCGCGATCACCGCGGTCAGGTTCGGCAGGATCTCGAACCCGATGATCCGCCAGGTCGACTCACCCGTCGCGCGGGCCGCCTCGACGTAGTCCCTGCGCCGCAGCGACAACGTCTGCGCACGCAGCACGCGCGCGCCCCACGCCCACGACGTGCAGCCGATCACCAGCGCGATCGTCATGTCGTTGGTGTCCGGCAGGGACAGCGTGATGATGAGGATCAGCGGCAGCGCCGGGATCACCAGGAACACGTTGGACAGGGCGGAAAGGCTCTCCGAACCCAGGCCGGACAGGTAGCCGGAGGTCACGCCGATCAGGACACCGAGCACCGTGGCCACCACACCGGCGATGAGCCCGACGAGCATGACGCTGCGGGAGCCGTCGAGCATCTGGCTGAACAGGTCCTGGCCGAGGTGCGTGGTGCCGAACCAGTGGTCGCCGTTGGGGCTGGCGAGCAGCTGGTCGCCGCGCTCGCCCGGGTCGTACGGGGCCAGCATCGGCCCGAAGATCGCCAGCAGGACGAAGAAGCCGAAGAGGACCATCCCGATCCTGGCCTTGCGGTTCCCGAGGAACCGCGGCCGCCTGCGCTTCCTGGTCGGCGTCGGTGCGGCGGGGGGCACGGCCGTCATGACCTCCGCGGTGGGCAGTGCCACGGCTCAGCCCTCCTTCCTGGTGCGCGGGTCCAGCAGGAGGTAGATGAGGTCCGCGAACAGGTTCGCGACCAGCACCGACAACGTGATGATCAGGAAGATGCCCTGCACGAGCGGGTAGTCCTTCGCGCCGACCGCCTGGAACAGCTGGAACCCGACGCCGGGATAGGAGAACACGATCTCCACGAGCAGCGTGCCGCCGACGATCAGGCCGAGCGACAGTGCGAACCCGGACACGTTCGGCAGCAACGCGTTCCGCGCCGCGTAGCCGATCATCACCCGGCGCTCGGACAGGCCCTTCGCGTGCGCGACGGTGATGTAGTCCTCGGAGGACACCGTGAGCATCATGTTGCGCATCGACAGGACCCAGCCGCTCATCGACGAGATCAGGATCGTGATCGCGGGCAGCAGGCTGTGGTAGACCGCGCTCCACACGAAGTCCATGTCCCAGCTGGGCACCACGCCGGGGTCGTAACCGCCGGACGAGGGGAACGCGCCGCCCGCGTCGGCGAGCAGCGTGATCGCGATCAGGCCGAGCCAGAAGTACGGGATGGACGACAGGAACGTCGTCACCGGCATCAGCATGTCCGCCCACGAGCCACGCCACCAGCCGGCGAGGACACCCATGAACGTGCCGAGCAGGAAGCTGATGACGGTCGTGATCCCGACGAGCCCGAGCGTCCACGGCAGCGAGTCGGACAGCACCTCCGACACCGGGGTGGGGAAGAACGTGAACGAGAGACCGAGGTCGCCGCGGAACAGCTGCCCGATGTAGTCGAAGTACTGCTCGACGATGCCCGTGTCGGTGTCGAGCCCGAAGAGGATGTACAGCGACTGGATCGCGTTGGCGTCGAGCTGCCCACGCGAACGGGCGATGAGCGCCTGGACCGGGTCACCGGGGATGAGGCGGGGGAGAAAGAAGTTGATCGTGATCGCGGCCCACGCGGTGAACGCGTAGAACCCGATCCGGCGGAGGAGGTACCCCATCAGCGCACCTCCCCGGACCCCGGCGTGATGAGGGACCCCTTCGTGGCGCCTGGCGTGATGAGGGACCCCTTCGTGGTACCCGGCGTGATGAAGGACCCCTTCATCGCATCGTTCTGCCGCCTCATCGAGCCGCCTCCACCGTGTTGGCGTCGTAGAGCCAGCACGCGGCCCAGTGCGGACCGTCACCGTTGGACTCGACGGTCAGCCGCGGCGGGGCGTCGGTCTCGCAGCGGGCCATCGCGTGCGGGCAGCGCGGGTGGAACCGGCAGCCCGACGGCGGGTCGATCAGGCTCGGTGGCTCACCGCCGCCGACCTCCTCGACCTCGGACTCCGCGCCCGCGATGCGGTCCGGATCCGGGGCCGACGCGATCAGCAGCCGCGTGTAGGGGTGCGCGGCGTGCTGTGTCACCGCCTCACCGCCGCCGCCCTCCACGACCTGACCCGCGTACATCACCAGCACCTCGTCGGCGAAGTACCTCGCCGAGGCGATGTCGTGCGTGATGTACAGGATCGCCAGGTTGAGCCGGTCCCGCAGGTCCCGCAACAGGTTCAGCACGCCGAGGCGGATCGACACGTCCAACATGGACACCGGCTCGTCGGCCAGCAGCGCCTCCGGGCCCGCGGCGAGCGCCCGCGCGATCGCGACGCGTTGCCGCTGCCCGCCGGACAGCTCGTGCGGGAACTTCGACAGGAACCGCTCCGGCGGTGTCAGCGACACCCGGGTCAGCAGCTCCTCCGCGGTCGCCTCGCTGTGGTGGATCTTCAGCGCGCGCGTGAGGTGGTAGCGCACGGTGTGGATCGGGTTCAGCGAGGCGAACGGGTCCTGGAAGACCATCTGCACACGCCTGCAGTACGCGCGGAACCGGCGCCCGCCGGTCGCGTGCACCACGTCGCCGTGCAGCAGGATCTTCCCGTCCGTCTGCTTGACCAGCTGTGCCAGCAGCCGCGCCACGGTCGACTTGCCGGAGCCGGACTCGCCGACCATCGCGGTCACGCGGCCCTTGCGGAGCACGAGGTCGACCTGTTCGACGGCGTGGACCGCCCGCTGCTTCGTGAACAGCGTCCGCAGGCGGCGGCGGATGGGGAAGTGCTTGGTGAGGCCCACCGCCTCCAGCACCACGTCGGTGGCACTGGGGGCGGTGGGCGCTGACCCTGGGGCTGTGGAGGCCGTCATCGGTATCGCTTACGACGCCGGCTTCAGGTGCAGGATGATGTCGAGCGCGTTGGGCTGCGTCGGCTGGGCGGGCGCGTACTGGTTGTCCTCGTCGGGCCAGCCGACCCAGTTCTTCGTGCTGTACTCGCCACCGGCGTTGGCCGCGCCGGTGATCAGCACCGGCGCCTGCTCGACGTAGATCTTCTGCAGCTCGTCCATCGCCTCCTTGCGGACCGTGTCGTCCGCCGCGTTGGCGTACTGGTGCAGCGCCTCGGTCGCCTCCGCGTTGCGGAACCGGCCCCAGTTGCCGTTCACGCCCGCCGTGCCCTGTGGCTTGTACAGCGCACCGTCCATAATGGACTGGTACAGGTCGTACGGGGTGGCGCCGTTGTTGGTCCAGTGCATGGCGGCCTCGAACTGGCCGGTGTCGACGTTGGTGGTCCAGGTGTCCTGGTTGGCCTTGTCGACGGTCGCCGCGATGCCGAGGTCCGAGAAGTTGTCCTTCAGGATCTCGAGCGTCGTGATGTAGTCCGACCACCCGGCCGGGTTCGACATGGTCAGCTTGACCGGCTTGCCGGTCTTGTCCATCAGCGCGTCGCCGGAGTAGGTGTAGCCGTTGTCGGTCAGCAGCTGCTTCGCGCCCTTGACGTCGACTTCGAACTCCTTGCCCTTGTACTCGTCGGCGAGGAACGAGTCACCCGCGGGTGTCGGGATGCCGGTGATGTTCTTGATCTCCGGGTAGAAGTAGCCGGCCTCGCCCTGCATGAACACGTCGTTGCGGTTGATGACCATGTTCATCGCGCGGCGCAGCACCGGGTCGTCGAACGGCTTCAGCTCGGTGTTGAGGAACAGGCCGTGCGCGGCGAGCACCGGCGGGAACCACAGCTTGTGGTGCTCCGGGTCCTTGTTGACGTAGACCGCCTTGTAGTTCGAGATGAACGTGAAGGCCCACTCGGACGAGCCGTTCGCGAGCGCGGTGGTCTGCGCGTTGTTGTCGTTGTACGACGTGTAGCGCAGTTCCTTGACCTGCGGCAGGTCCTGCCAGTAGCCCTTGTCCCGCACGGTCAGCGTGACGGTCTGCGGCGTGAACGACTTCAGCGTGTACGGACCGGAGCCGACCGGGTCCTTCACGGTGTCGGTGGCCGGGTCGGCGAGCTTGGACCAGACGTGCTCGGGCACCATCGGGGTCTGGGTGAGGATGTCCATCTGGTTCACGAACTGGGAGCTCGTGAACGTCACCGTCACCTTGTTCCCGTCGGCCGTGGCGTCGGAGTACGGGATGGCGTTGATGTTCAGCGCGGGAGTGCTCTTCAGCAGCGTGAACGTGTAGGCGATGTCCGCGCCGGTGACCGGCTTGCCGTCCGACCAGGTCGCGTTGTCCCGGATGGTCAGCTCGAGCTTGCGGAAGTTGTCCGACCAGGTCCACTCGGTCGCGAGCCAGGGCTTGCCCTCCTCGTCCGGCTTGACCTGGTTCGTCATCACGAGCGGCTCGTAGAGCGCCCACCGGTAGCCGAGCGAGTTGCTCGAGCTGGACGGGAGGAACGGGTTGTGGTTCTCGGTCTGCGGTCCGTTCGGCATGCCGATGTTCAGCACGCCGCCCGAGTTGCCGCCGCTGCCCGTCTGGCCATCGCCACAGGCCGCCAGTGAAGCGGTGAGAAGTAACGCCGCGGCGACGGCCACGGCCTTTCGCCTGAGTCGCATCGAACCGGACTCCTTTGTCGGGGAAAGGGAACGCGAGCGTGCACGCCGCCTGTTGGCTGGGAGTCAACCGGGTGAGCGAGGTCACGTCAATAACGGACAGGTAACGAACTTAGCCTTATTTAAAGATGCGAATAAAGTCTGCGCATGAACTATGGTTCCGCCTCGTTAGGCTGACGCGACCAGGTCGGGAGAGGACGGTGCTCATGCAGCCGAGACGTGCGACGGTCCGTGACCTGCGCAGGCGCAACCGGTCGACGCTGCTGTCCACGCTCTTCTTCGAGGGGCCGCTCTCGCGCCACGAGCTGGGCGGCCGCACCGGCCTGTCCGCCGCGACCGTGAGCAACGTGGTCGGCGAGCTGATCGACGACGGCCTCGTGATCGAGGCGGGCCAGGTCGAGTCCGACGGCGGCCGCCCCCGCGTGCTGCTCCGCGTGGACCCGACGTTCGGCAACGTCGTGGGGATCGACGTCGGCGAGACCGGCGTGACCATGGAGCTGTTCGACCTGTCGATGACCCGCCTCGCGACGGTCGACCACCCGCTGGCGACGCCGCAACCGGATGTCGCGATCGTCGGTGAGATCATCGCGGCGGGCTTCGGCACGCTGCTCGCCGAGGCGGGCGTGACGGAGTCCTCGCTGCTCGGGGTCGGCATCGGGGTGCCGGGGACGGTCGAGCAGGGCGCGACCGTGCGCGTGCACGCGCAGACGATCGGCTGGGACGGTGTCGCACTCGCGGATCTGGTGCACGCCAAGGGAATCACGGCACCGGTCTTCGTCGAGAACGGTGCGAAGACCCAGGGTCAGGCCGAGATGTGGTTCGGCGCGGGGCGTGGGGCCCGGCACGCGGTGATCGCGCTGATCGGGTCCGGCATCGGCGCGACGGTGATCACCGACGGCACCACGTACCGCGGCGCGACGAGCAGCGCCGGGGAGTGGGGGCACACGACGCTCTCCTACGGCGGCAGGCTCTGCCGGTGCGGCGCGCTCGGCTGCCTCGAGGCCTACGTCGGCGCCGAGGGCATCCTCGACCGGTTCCGGAAAGCCCGTGGCGGCAAGGCGGTCCCGCGCGACGACGAACAGTCCCAACTGGACTTCCTGCTCGACGCGGTGGACCGGTCCGACATCGCCGCGGCCTTGGTGGAGGAGACCGTCGGCTACCTCGGCGCGGGCATCGCGAACCTCGTCAACCTGTTCAACCCCGAGCGGATCGTGCTCGGCGGGTGGGCCGGCATGGCGCTGGGTTCCCGGCTGCTGCCGGAGATCCGCACCGCGACGGCCGCCCACGCACTGCGCCACGCGTACGACCAGACGTCGATCGTCCTTTGTGAACTCGGGCCGGACGCGGTGGCCGTCGGCGCGGCCACCCTCCCGGTCGAGGCACTGCTGAGCCTTGGGGCGGACCCGAGGATCCGCCCCAAGGCTCAGATATTGCAGGTGTCGCAGGGGAAAGGTCACGGATAGTTGGTCACGTAGCTCACCTGGTGCGGTTGGTTCGCCACCTCACCCGTGTCGTTGATGACGCGGTTGATCGTGCCCACGCCACCCAGCGACACCGTCACCAGACCGTGGAACCGCACACCCGGCTTGTTCGGGACCTCGAAGCCGCGGCTCGCGACGACCGCCGGGTTGGTGTTGAAGAAGCAGTACGCCCCGACGCCCCACGCCTCGTGGTTCGTCACCGAGTCCGCCACCTTGTACGCCGCCCAGCCCTGGGCTCCGCCGCCACTCGAACCCCACGCCGCGTTGCTCGGCGGGTCGTAGGGCATCTCGTTCTGGTAGAAGTACGTCCGGCCGTTGTCGCCGTTCCAGATGGTGTTGTACTGCTGGTAGTGCTCGACGAACAGGCCGTACATCGTCACGTTGTCACCGTTGACCACCAGGCCGTTCTGCGCGGTGTTGATGTTCCACCCGATGCCGGTCCCGTGGTCGCCGCGCCACAGCCACATGTGGTCGCCGATCACGTCCTTGCTGTTGATCCGCAACGACACCGTCGCCTTGCCAGCGTGCTGGCCGCCGACGCGGAAGAACACGTCGTGCAGTGACGTCGGGTTCGCCGCGTGGCTCGCCGACGAGCCGGACGGGCCGATCTCCGCCAGCACCGGCGAGTTCTGCGGGCCGGCGTCGATCAGCATGCCCGCGAGCTTCACGCCGTCCACGTCGGCCACCGTGATGGCCGGGAGACCGGTGTCCGGGGTGAGCGTCGCGAGGCCGAGGCCCAGCACGACCGTGTTCGGGTTGGTGACGCGGATCGTGTCGTTCAGGTGGTGGATGCCCGGCGTGAACAGCAGGTGCTTGCCCTGCGCCAGCGCGGCGTTGATCGTCGCGGCCGGGGTGCCGGCCTGCACGACGTAGAAGTCCGCCAGGGAGATCGACGAGCCTGCCGGGTTGCCGCTCGCCCACGACGTGCCGCGCGAGTTCTCGCGGATCGCGGGGACGAACACCCGGTACTCGCCGCTGCCGTCGATGTACAGGAACGGCTTCTCGCGGATCTTCGGCGTGTTGGTGACGACCGTGTGCGACGGGTTGGGGAAGTTCTGCGCGGGCGCGCCGTTGGTGCCGGTGAACACCATGTTCCACACCGAGCCGTTCCAGCCACCGCGCAGGTCGCTGTTGCGGGTGAAGAACTGTTGCTGCGAACCGGAAACCGCGACGCCGTCAATCTGCGAGTCGGCGATCAGGCCGCCGGACGCCCAGCCGTCACCGCCGTTCCACAGCTGGACCTGGCCGCGCAGGTGCATGCGCCGATAGGGAGCCGCTTGGGAAACAGCCCAGCGCTCGATCTGCCCGGCGGGGAGCGTCACCGACAGGTTCTCCGCGGCGCGCCAGAAGTTCTGCGTGGCGTTGCCGAGGTTGTTCGGGTTGTCGCCCTGCTGGAGCCAGTCGGCCTCGACGCGCACGTGACCGTTCAGGTTCACCTGGTCGGGCAGCAGCCCGAGACCCGCGACCTGCGTGTAGAAGCGGAGGTCGACGTCGGCGTTGTACGAGCCCGGCTTGAACAGGACCGCGTACCGCTGCGTGCCGAACTGGTTGGTCCGCATCTGGGCCGCGATCGTGTTCAGCCGGGACTGGATCGTCGACTGCGGCGTCGAGGGGTCGAAGACGAACGTGTTGGGGCCGAGGTTCGGGTTGCGCGGGTCGGTCGGCGGGATCACCGGGCCGGAGCCGCCGCCGTCGGTGAACACGGACAGCTCCCAGAGCGAGTAGCCGTACTGCGTGGCGCGGGTGGTGCCGTAGACGCGCAGGTAGCGGCCGGTGCCGGTGACGTCCAGCGTCTGGTTGCCACCGGTGCCGGTCGTCGTCGAGTAGATCGTGGTCCAGGGGTTGGCGCCGGTGCCGGAGACCTGGATCTGGAACGAGCGCCCGAAGGCCGCCTCCCAGTTCAGGCCGACCCGGCAGATCTGCTGGGTCGACCCGAGGTCGACCTGCAGCCACTGCGGGTCGGAGAAGGCACTGGCCCAGCGGGTGCCGGGGTTGCCGTCGACGGCCGCGCTCGCCCGTGTGCCCGCGTTCTCGGTGGAGGAGGCGGTGGCGGTCTTGCCCTGCGCCACGTTGGTGGTCCCGCAGGCGAGCGGCGCGGCCTGGGCCTGCGGGATGGTGAGGAGAGCCGCGGCCGCGAACACCGTGGTCGCGGCAGCGAGGATGCGTTTCATAGGCCTACCTGTTTCGATCCAGAAGAGTGCAGGGATGGATCAAACGGTGGCTCGGAACCGGTACCGGAACCGATTCCGAGCCTGTGATGCATTTAACAAGCGCGTCACAGGGCCGTCAAGATGCGAACGGGTGTCAGCTCTGCGGCGGGACCTGCACCCAGCTGCGGTAGGTCTGGCCGCCCATGCGCAGGCGGGGCAGCGGCAGGAAGGTCTCGGCCTCGATGCCGTCGTACCCGTGCTTGACCACGGACCGGTAGAACCGCTCGGTCACGCCGAGGATCAGCGGCGCGGTGCTCTTCTTCAGCCGCGCCTTGAGTTCGGGGCAGTCGAGGAGCCGGACCATGAGGTCGATGTCCTCGCCGAACCGCCCCCGGCTGTCGTTGTGCACGTCCCCGAAGTGCATGGCGACACGCAGCCGGAACTCCTGCGCGTACAGCTCGTCCCGCAGCACGGGGATGAACGTGTTGACCAGGACCGGCTTGGGCACCTCGTCGACGGGCTGGATGAACACGATGGCCCCGTCGCCGCGGTCGAGGAGTGGCTCCCGGCGCTCCTCGGTGATACCGCTGGCGATCAGACTCTTCTCGAGCACGTCGTACATCGCGGCGCGGATCCGCGCCCGCTGGACGTTGTTCAGGTCCGTGGACCCCTCGACATCAACCCCTACGACTGTCCGCTGTACCGGGAACGGGGTGCTCATGTTGGCCGCGCATGCTTCATCACAGGCTCCCGTCTCTCCGGAGCTGCGTGGTCTCGAGTGATACTTCAGTAAAGTTCAGTGATTGTGGGTATCATCACTTGAGATGAGTTTAGATTGTCAGAACCCGCTGAACAAGCTGATGCTTCATCACGGAGTTACCACTCGAGGCCTGACAGTTGCTGTCGCAGGGGCTGTCACTGCGTCAAATGCCGTGGCACTATAGTGCGCTCGGCGCTAACATCGCACCACTGGCTGAACTTCGCTGAAAGACGTTGAAATCCAATGGCGAATCTTGCGAGGCGGTTGAGGTCCCTCCGGACCGGTATGTGGCCGAGCATGCGCGTGACCCAGCTCCAGCTCGCGGCCGCGCTGGACGTCAGCCCGGCCCTGATCTCGTCGTGGGAGAGCTCGAAGAGCTCCGCGGTCCCGCCGACGCACCGGCTGGAGGCGTACGCGCGGTTCTTCGCCACCCGGCGGTCGGTGGCCGGGGAGCAGTACCGCCTCCTCCGGATCGACGAGCTGACGGCCGAGGAGAACGCGGACCGCGAGGAGCTGCTCGACGAGCTGCTGGCACTCGTCGCCCCGGAGCCCGCGGGCCGACAGACGCCCGGCCTGCCGTTCGACGGCACGATGTTCCGCTACCCGGCCGACGAGGACATCACGATCGTCTGCTCCGAGCTGCCGCAGGAGCGGCGCAGCAAGTTGTCGTACGCGGCCCCGGACTCGCCGGACTACATCGAGGCGTACAAGTACGCCGACCTCGACGCACTGCTGGAACTGCACGGTCACGTCCGGGCCGCCAACCCGCTGTCGAGGGTGAACATCCGCGTCGCCCCGCTGATGGCGGACGAGTACGCCACCCACCTCATCCTGCTCGGCGGCGTCGACTGGAACCCGGTCACCAGGGAGCTGATGTCGCGGGTCGACATGCCGGTGCGGCAGAGCAGGCGAGCCGAGGACGAGACCCTCGGCGCCTTCGAGGTCGGTCCGGAGGACGACGCCACCGTCCTCACGCCGTCGGCGCGGACGCTGGGCGAGCAGGCGGTGCTCACGGAGGACGTCGCCCAGATCTACCGGTCCGTGAGCCCGTTCAACATCAAGCGGACCGTGACCCTCTGCAACGGGACGCACCAGCCGGGAACGCTGGGCATGGTGCGGGCGCTCACGGACTCGCGGTTCCGGGACCGCAACGAGCGGTTCATCCGGGAGCGTTTCGCCGGGTCGGACACCTTCACCCTCATCAGCCGGGTGAGCGTGATCAACGGTGTCGCCATCACCCCGGACTGGTCACTGCCGGGTGACCGGCTGTTCGAATGGTCACCCGGTGACGACGGCTGAGCCCGGCAGGCTCGCGGCCTCCGTCCACCACCACGGTCGGCACGACGCCCTCATCGACACCCCTCCGCACGCCGCGCCGGGCAAGGTCGACGCGATCATCGTGCCGACCGCCCGTTCGGCGAAGGAGATGGCCTACGCCGTCAACCTGGCGAAGAGGCTCGGCTGTGTCCTGGTCGCCCTGTGCAGCAGGTGGTCCATCTTCACCGAAGTGGTGAAGGTCGCCCGTCCGTTCGGGACGGAGGTGATCGTCATCGACGCCCGGCGGCTGCCTCCCGGTGTCCTGCCGCGGTTCTCCACCGACCGGCTGCTCGCGGGCACCCGGTTCTACCGGACGACCGACACCAGCCAGAAACGCAACCTGGGCCTGCTCATCGCCCGGCTGAGCGGCTGGGAACGAGTGGCCTTCCTCGACGACGACATCACCATTCCCGAGCCTTCGGACCTGAAGGTGGCGGCAGGGCTCACCGATCGCTACGCGGGTGTCGGTCTCCAGATCGATCCGCGATCGCCCAGCTTCCCGGACAACTCCGTGGTGTGCCACGCCTACCGGGACGCGGGCGGTGACCAGGGCATGTTCGTCGGTGGTGGCGCGCTCGTCGTCGGGTCGGCGTCGATGACCTCGTTCTTCCCCAACATCTACAACGAGGACTGGTTCTTCCTCCTCGGCGAGGACAACCTGCGCCCGGTCACGATGGTCGGCCGGGCCCTGCAGCGGCCCTACGACCCGTACGAGGACGGCAGTCGCGCCCAGGTGGAGGAACTGGGGGACTGCCTCGCGGAAGGGCTGTTCTGGCTGTTCGACAACGGCGGGTCCATCCAGGACGCCGACGCGGTGTTCTGGCAGAGCTTCCTCGCGAGGCGGATCAGCTTCATCGCGGACGTGGTCGCCATGGTCAACCGCATGCCGGGGGGCGGTGGGAAGCGGCTGAGGATGCTGGCGGCCCTCAAGGCGGCCAGGGACCGCAGTGAGCGGATCAAGCCGGACCTCTGCACCCAGTTCGTCGCGAGGTGGCGGAACGACCGGGTCACCTGGCGCAACCACGTCGACGAGCTCCAGGAGCGGCACCGCGTCAAGAACGCGGAGAAGGTCCTGACGACCCTGGGGCTGACGGGGCAGTCGCGCTACCTGTCGTCATGACAGGGCCTTGACCAGGATCCGGCAGATCTCGACCTTCCGCAGCTCCCCGTTCTCCGGGTGCGTGAGGCAGGGGACGAGCCCGAACGGCCATTCCGTGAAGCCGCGGTGGTCGTAGAAGCGCGCCACGTCGTCGTTGGTCCGTTCGACCGCCAGCGCCACGCGGTCGTGTCCCCGGCCCGCCAGTTCCCGCTCCGCCGCGCTGATCAGCGCGGTGCCGAGGCCGTGGTCCCGGTGGTCGCGGTGGACCTCGAGGTGGGTCAGCAGCGGGATGCCCGGCAACCGGTCGCGGATCTCCGGTTCCTCCGCCGGTTCCAGCCACAGGTAGACGTCGCCGATCGGGCGGGTGCCCCGCCACGCGCTGAGGAGCACGCCGAGGTTCTTCGCCTGCCGGGCCAGGCGGTCGGCGAAGTAGTCGCGCTGGCCCAGGTGCGCGACGAGTGCCGCCAGGTCCTCGTCGTCGGCTGTGCGGATGTGTGTGCGCTGCATGGGCTCGCTCACACGGCGGGTGCGCTTTCGCGGATGACCAACGAGGTCGGGACCACCAGGGGTTCCTCAGGTGGGGTCTCTCCGGCCAGGTGGGCCAGCAGCATGGTGGCGGCCGCCTCGCCCATCTCCCTCGACGGCTGGCGGACCGTGGTCAGCGCCGGCTGGGTGTGTTCGGCGATGGAGATGTCGTCGAAGCCGATCACCGCCACGTCGTCCGGGACGGTGCGGCCCGCCGCGCGCAGGCCGTCCAGGACGCCGACCGCCATCAGGTCGTTGTGGGCGAAGACGCCGTCGAACTCGACGTTCTTCGCCAGCAGCTCCTCGATCGCGGCCTGGCCGCCGTCGCGGGTGAAGTCGCCTTCCGCGGTCAGGGCCGGGTCGAAGGCGTTCGCCGCCGCGCCGTGGAAGCCCGCTGTCCTGTCCCGGGTGCAGCCGAACGCCGCCGGGCCCGTCACCATGGCGAGACGGGTGCGGCCCAGGGTCAGCAGGTGGGCCGCCGCGTCGGCCGCGCCCTTGTCGTTGCTCGTCGCCACCGACGGGAAGCCGGGGTGGTGGCCGCGGTCGTCGATCATGACCACCGGGAGGCCGCCTTCGTGCAGGCTCGTGATGTAGGACAGCGTGTCCGGCGGCTCCACCAGCAGCAGGCCGTCGAAGGCGTTCGCCGACACGTGCCGCTGGAACTGGGTCAGGGACTGCTCGCCGCGGTTGACCGTGTGCAGGAGCAGGCCGTAGCCCCGCGCCTCCAGCACGTCCGACACGCCCTGCAGCACGTCGCCCATCCACGGCCACGTCAGGCCGGGGACCAGCATGCCGACGGTCTGGGTGCGGCCCCGCGCCAGGCCGACGGCACCCGCGCTCGGGGTGTAGCCGGTGGCGGCGATGACCTCGCGCACCCGGATGGCGGTCGCCGCGTCCACGTCACCCTTGTTGTTGAGCACGCGTGACACGGTGGTCTTGCTGACCCTCGCTCTTCTCGCGACCTCGGCGATCGTCACGCGCATGCAGGTCAGGATACGTTCACGACGCCCACTCCGAGGGCTGGACGGTCAGTTCCGCGGCGACCAGCTTCGCGAGCGGGCCGATGCGGCCGTCCTCCAGCAGGCCGTGTTCGACCAGGCGCCTGGCCACGTGCGGTGGCAGCTCGCCGACCGGCATGCCGCCGCCGAGGTGGCGGAACGCCGTGGCGGACATGGGGTCCGACGCGGTCAGCTCGCGGTAGCGGCCGAGCAGCCTGGCCCTCGGGTCGAGGTCGTCGACGGCCAGTTCGTCGAGCAGGTTCTCGTCGTGCAGGCGGGGCACGAGGTCCTCGATGCCCAGCCGGGGGCTCTGGATCAGCACCGCGGCGACCGCGCGGATCGCGAGCGGCAGGTGGTCGCAGCGCGCGACGAGGTCCCGCGCGTGCCGCTCCGACACCAGCCGTGCCCTGCCGACGAGCCTGCTCAGCATCGCGATCGCGGCGCTCGGGGTCAGCCGCGCCACCGGCACGCGTGCGGTGGCGTCGACCGCGGCGAGTGGCGAGTCGGCCGTCACCACGAACGCGCAGCCCGGCTCGGACACCAGCAGCGGCCGCAGTTGCGCGGCGGTCGTGCAGTGGTCGATCACGACGAGCGCCCGCTTGCCGGTCAGCGACTCGCGCCAGCGCGCCGCGGTGTCCGAGGACAGGCCCGCGCTCGCGAGGTCCACGTACAGCTGGCCGTCCGGGAAGCGCCACGCCGCCTGGTGCGCGGCCAGCAGCGCCACCGACGACTTGCCCGCGCCCGCGGGCCCGTGCACGACCACGACCTGCGGACCGGTCGCGTCGTCGCAGACGGCCGACACCACCGACCGGACCTCCTCTGCCCGGTCCACCACCGGTGCCTGGTGCGGCAGCTGGCAGCGGGTGCCCGCCGCGACCGGCGCGGTCGCGACCGGCTGCGCGAGCAGCGCGCTGTCGCGGTTGAGCATGGCGGCGTGCAGCTGCTGCAGCCGCGGCCCCGGTTCCAGGCCGAGCCCCTCGACCAGGCGGTTCCTGGCCTCGGTGAACGCCTCGAGCGCCGCGGCCACGTCACCGCTGCGGTACAGCGCGAGCATCAGCGCCGCCCAGCAGCGTTCGCGCAGCGGGTGGTCGGTGACGAGCCTGCGTGCGACGCCGACCTGCTCGGCGTGCCTGCCGACGGCCAGCTCCGCCTCCATCAGGTCCTCCTCGGCGAGCAGGCGCTGCTCGGCGAGCGCGTCGAGGTGGCCTGCGAGCGCGCGGCGGGGCGGCAGGCCCTCGCCGGCGTGGCCGCGCCACAGGCCGAGCGCCTGGCGCAGGTGGGTGCGGGCGCTCGCGGCTTCCCCTTCGGCGAGCGCGCGCCTGCCCGTCTCGGCGAGCCGGGCGAAGACGTGCACGTCCAGTTCCTCCGGCGCGGTGGCGAGCAGGTAGCCGCCGCTCTTGGACACGAGGCGGTTGCGGGAGCCCTGGTCGAGCGCGCGGCGCAGCGCGGTGGCGTAGGTGCGCACGTTGGACCGCGCCGACGGCGGCGGCCCGCCGTCCCACAGGACCTCGCCCAGCGCCTCGAACGACACCACCGTGTTCGGCGCCAGCGCGAGCGCGGTGAGCATGAGCCGGATCTTCGTCGACGACAGGTCGATGGCCGACCCGTCGTGGTACAGCTCCACCGGACCGAGCAATCGATAGCGGATGCTTTCGTACGTGTCCATGACATGCACCTCCCCAAGCGGTTCCATGCTGGGTGAGGCCGCTAACAACTCGCTAACAGGCGATGCCGGGTACGGTCCTGTCTGTGATCGTCGACGTGGTGCTGGCGGCGGAGGCGCGGCTGGCCGAGGGCCCGATCTGGGATCCGCGCAGCTCGTGCCTGCGGTGGGTGGACATCCAGCGGGGGCAGGTCCACCGGTTCGACCCCGCCTCGGGGACGGACACGTACTTCGAGGTCGGCGAGGACGTCGGCACGGTCGCCGTGCGGGCCGCGGGCGGGCTGGTCATCGCGACCACGTCGGGCCTGTACACGTGCCTCGACGACGGCGGCCGCAGGACACTGCTGCACGCCGTGGACACCGACCCGCCCGGCGGCCGCTTCAACGACGGCAAAGCCGACCCGTGGGGCCGGTTCTGGGCGGGCACCATGCTGGACGAACCCCGTGGCGCGGGCGCGCTGTACCGCATGGACCCGGACCATTCGCTGCACACGATGGTGACTGGAGTGTCCTGTTCCAACGGTCTGGCGTGGTCGCCCGACGGTGCCGTCATGTACTACATCGACACGCAGACCGGTGGCGTGGACGCGTTCGACCACTCGGTGTCGTCGGGTGAGCTGTCCGGCCGGCGCCGGATCGCCGACATCGACCGCGGCCACCCGGACGGCATGACGATCGATGCCGACGGTTGCCTGTGGGTCGCGCTGTGGGACGGGTGGGGGTTGCGGCGGTTCGCGCCGGACGGGCGGTTGCTGGCGACGGTCGAGGTGCCCGCGCAGCGGGTGACGTCGTGCGCGTTCGGCGGGCCCACGTTGTCCACGCTGTACATCACGACGGCGCGGGCCGGGTTGCGGGACTTCACGGACCAGCCGCTGGCCGGGTCGTTGTTCGCGCTGGAACCGGGGGTGCCGGGCATGGCCCCGGGGGAGTGGGCCGGGTGAGCTGGCCGACGCGGCTGCGGGAGCGGGGCGAGGATCCCGATCCGCGGTTCAGCTTCGCCAATGAGCGGACCTTTCTCGCGTGGATCCGCACCGCGCTCGCCCTGCTCGCCGCGGGGATCGGTCTCGAGGCGTTCGCGCCGCCGCTCGCGGTGCCCGGGTTGCGGCAGGTGCTCGCGGCGGCGCTGGTGCTCTCGGGCGTGTGGATCAGCGGACTCGCCTTCCGCCGCTGGTTGCGGAGCGAGGAGGCGTTGCGGGAGCGGCGGCCGCTGCCCGCGCCCCGGCTCGCGCCATGGCTCTCCTACGGCATCGCCGCCGTCGCCCTGGCCGTGTTCGTGCTCCTGGTGGTGGCCAACCTGCGTGGCTGAGCCTCCCGGTGTGCAGAACGAGCGGACGTCCCTCGCGTGGGTGCGGACCGCGCTCGGGCTCGTCGTCTGCGCCCTGCTCGCCGGGCGGTTGGCGGTCGTGCGCGGGGAGGGCTGGGCCATCGGGGCGGGCATCGCCGCCGCCGTGCTCGCCATCGGGGCCCTCGGCTGGTCGCACGACCGCTACCGCCGCGCCGCCCTGCGGTTGCACGCACAACGTCCCGTCGACTTCGCCGTGCCCGCGCTCGTGCTGACCGCCACCGTGGTCATGGTCGGGGTGCTGGGGTTCCTGCTGGTCGTGCTCTGACGAACGGTTCCGTCAGGTGCGGCGTCGCCAGTTCCGCGTCGCGGGCCAGCAGCGCCATGCGGCTGGCCCGCGCCAGCCCGGGGTCCTCCTCGTACACATAGGACACCGAGGGCGCCACCAACTGCACCGCGTGCACCAGCACGTCACCCGTCACGACCACCTGTGTGCCGCCGCCATCGACCACCACCGACTGGTGTCCCGGTGTGTGACCGGGCGTGGGGATCACCGTCACCCGTTCGCCTGACGGCAGCGACGACAGCACCGTCTCGCCCGGCACCTCCTGCAGGACGTCCGCCGCGCGCAACGGCCGCACCACGTACGACGCCACCGGGTCCGTCACCCACGCCACCTCGTCGCGGTGCAGCACGTACCGCGCGTTGGGGAACATGGGCTCCCCGGACGGTGTCACCGCCCAGCCGCAGTGGTCCGAGTGCAGGTGGGTCAGCACCACCGTGTCCACATCGGACAGCGCGACGCCGAGGGCGGACAGCGCGCCGGGCAGCGCACCCGGGACCGGCGCCCAGCCCTGCGCCGGCGCGCCTGCCGGCCCGATGCCCGCGTCCACCAGCGTCACGCCCGCCGCCGACCGGACGAGGAACGCGCGGAAGTCCAGCAGCCACCGGCCGTCGTGGCCGAACGCCGCCGGGTCCGCGCTCCTCGCCAGGACCCAGTCCCTCGGCGACGCGCCGGGGAACGCCGACTCCCACGCCACGTACGGGCCGCGGGCGTCACGCAGCGCTGTCACCGTCACCGCACCGACTGAACGTGTGCTCACCCGGTCGAGCGTAGGCCGAACTGCCACACATCCAGATACCGCGACCGGAACCCGGCTTCCGAGTACGCCAGGTAGAACTCCCACAGCCGCTCGAACACCTCGTCGAACCCCAGCGCCGCGACCCGGTCCCGCGCCGTGCCGAACCGGGTCCGCCACTGCGCCAGCGTTCGCGCGTAGTGCGGGCCCAGGCCGCGGCGCCGCTCGATCGACAGCCCCGCCTGTGCCGCCTGCTCCTCGATCACCGGCACCGACGGCAGCAACCCGCCGGGGAAGATGTACTTCTGGATCCAGTTGTGCGAGTGCCGGGTCGCCAGCAGCCGGTCGTGCGGCATCGTGATCGCCTGCAGCCCGATGCGGCCGCCCGGCGCCAGCAGGCGGGCCAGCGTGGCGAAGTACTCCGGCCAGAACTCCGCGCCGACCGCCTCGATCATCTCGACCGACACGACCGCGTCGTACGTGCCGGTCGCCGCGCGGTAGTCCAGCAGCTCGACCGTCACCCGGTCGGCCAGCCCGGCGGCGGCCACGCGCTCCTCCGCCAGCTTCTTCTGCGCCACGGAGATCGTCAGCGAGGTCACCGTCGCGCCGCGCAGCGCCGCCCGGATCGCCAGCGCGCCCCAGCCCGTGCCGATCTCCAGCACCCGGCTGCCCGCCGCGACCCCCGCGTAGTCGAGGATCCCGTCGATCTTGCGCAGCTGCGCCGCCGCCAGGTCGTCACCGGGCTCGAACCAGGCCGCCGAGTACGTCATCGACTCGTCCAGGAACGTCTCGAACAGCTCGTTCGACAGGTCGTAGTGCCGGTGGACGTTCTCCAGGGCCCCGTCGGGGGTGTTCAGCTCGGTCGCGGGACGGCGGGCGTCCACCCACCGGCGGAACGCCTGCAGCGGCGCGGGCACCAGCGTCGCCATCCGCGCGGCGAACGGGGTGAGCACGGCCGCCGGGTCGGGGCTGCACCAGTCGCCCGCCATGTGCGCCTCGCCGAAGCCGATGTTCGCCTGCGTGCCGAGCCGGTGGAAGAACGCCGACGGCCGCACGACCCGCAGCTGCGGGCCGCCCCGGCCGATCGTGGCACCGTCCGGAAAGGACACGGTGACCGGCAGGTCCCGCGCGGCGTGGCGGAAGAGCCGTTCCGCCACCCACGCGCGGAACGGCGAGGACGGTGGTGCGGGCAGCGCCGTCCGGCCGGTCCCGGTCGTCTCGGTCGTTTCGGTGGTCACTGCACACCCTCCTGTGGTACGTGGGGCGCGCGCGGCACCACCGGCAGCTTTCGCAGCCACAGCACGATGCCGTGGCGCTGGATCAGGAACCGCACTCGTTGCGGCACAAGGCAAAGCGTGTAGCCGAGCACTCGTCGTGCGGTGCCGGGGCCGACGCGGCGGCCGGTGAGCGTCGCCGTGAACGCGGGCTCGTCCTCCTGGCGCAGCGCGATCGTCAGTGACAGCCGCTCGTCCGGTGGTGGCAGCCGCATCCGGTAGTGGCCCGACACCTCGAGGAACGGGGACACGTAGAACTCCTTGTCCACCTCCGCGTGCCACCGCTCACCGGGGCGCAGCAGGTAGCAGTGCCGCTCGCCGTAGGTGTTGTGCACCTCGGCCACCACGCACAGCGGCGCCCCCGCCGCGTCCTCGCACCAGTAGACGGTCAGCGGGTTGAACACGTACCCGAGCGACCTCGGTGCCGCCAGCATGGTGATCCGCGCGGGCGCGGGGATCCCTCGGGTGGCGAGCCATTCCGTCAGGTTCGTCCGGATCGACCGGTCCGGGTCGCCGAGGTGGTCGGCCGCGCGGAACGACACCAGCCGGGACAGCGGCGATGTCAGGGGGAGGTCGTCGACGTCCACGAGCCACAGCCGCACGCGGTGGCTGAAGCGCCGGTCCAGCGCCCTGTGCCGCACGTGCGTGAGCTTCGCGGTGTACAGGATCACCAGTCCACCCCGAACGCGGCGGCCGCCCGCACCCCCGACGCGCAGCCGTCCTCGTGGAACCCCCAGCCGTGGTAGGCGCCCGCGTACACCGTCCGGACCGTCGCGAGCGAGGGCAGGAACTGTTGTGCCGCAACGGACTCCGGTGTGTACACGGGGTGCTCGTAGGTCATCTTCGCGAGCACGGCGCCGGGGGCGACCCGGTCGGTCGCGTTCAGCGTCACGACGTAGGGCACCGGTCCACCCAGTCGCATGAGCCGGTTCATGTCGTAGCTCACCAGCACCTGGTCGGCGCCGGCGCAGGCCGGTTTCAGGTAGTTCCACGAGGCACGCGCGCGGCGGGCCACCGGCAGCAGCGAGTCGTCCGAGTGCAGCCAGGTCTCGTTGCGGGAGTAGGTGAACGCGCCGAGGACCCGCTTCTCCTCCGGCGTGGGGTCGGCGAGGAGCGCGAGCGCCTCGTCGGCGTGCGTGGCCACGACCACCCGGTCCACGGTGTGCGTCTCGTCGCCGTCGTCGCGCACCTCGACACCGTGCGGCGTGCGGGCGACCGCCCGCACCGGCGTGCCGACGTGGACCGCGGTCAGCTCCTTCGCCGCGCGCTCGACGTACTCGCGGGACCCGCCCGCGACGGTCCGCCAGGTCGGTGCGCCGCCGACGGACAGCAGCCCGTGGTGGGCGAGGAAGCGGAACAGGTACCGCACGGGGTAGGCGCGGCTCACCTTCTCCGGTGCCGACCACACCGCGGAGACCACCGGCAGGAGGAAGTGCTCCGTGAAGTACCGGGAGTAACCCGCGGCGAACTCGCCCAACGTGACCTCCTCCCCGTCGCCGGCCAGTACGCGCCGCGCGTGGCGGTGGAACCGCGTGATCTCGGCCAGCATGCGCAGGTAGCGCGGTCGCAGCGCGTTGCGCGGCCGCGTGAACAGACCGGGGAGCCCCCGGGCGCCCGCGTACTCCAGGCCGCAGCCGAGGCAGCGCACACTCATCGACATCTCCGACTCGCGCGTGGTCACCCCCAGCTCGCCGAACAGGCGCAGCAGGTTCGGGTAGGTGCGTTCGTTGTGCACGATGAACCCGCTGTCCACGGCGACCGTGCCCGTGGGTGTCGGCACGTCGTGGGTGTGCGCGTGGCCGCCGAGCCGGGGCGCGGCCTCGAACAGCAGCACGTCGTAGCGGCGTTGCAGCAGGTAGGCGGCGGTCAGGCCGGCCACACCGGACCCGATGACGGCAACCCTCTCGGTAGTCATGCCAGTGATTCGGTGCCGGAGGGTGTTCGGCTTGCACCAGTCGCCCGCGCGCGTGGACGGTGCGCGGTCCGGCCGTGGATATTTCGGCGATGCGGGTCCGCGGTGGCATTTTTGACGCATCTGTGGCGCCAGTCGGCCGAACTTGTAACGAGCGCGGCCCGGGCAGCGATGCTGTATCGGCTCGCCCGTTGTTCGGGTAAACCATTGCTCTCGGGAATATCCGGCCGCGCCGTCCGGAATCTTCCCGTTGCCTTCGGAAAAAGCCTGACCGAAATGGGAGACATTCTCGCCAATGTCGCTAACATGTGCGGGTGGCAGCAACAGGCGCGGGGACGCCCAGGAGGCCGGTCAGACGCAGCGACAAGGTGTCAGAGGCGATCGCACGAGATATCGTCCGCCGAATCGGCGCCGAAGAGCTCGCCCCGGGAACGCAGCTGCCACCGGAAGCCAAGATGCTTGAGGAGTACCGCGTGGGTCGCGGCTCCCTGCGTGAGGCGCTGCGCATTCTGGAGGTGCACGGGCTGATCTCGATCAAGCCCGGCCCGCGCGGTGGCCCCACCGTCGACCAGGTCCACACCGAGAACTTCGGCCGCATGGCCACCCTGTACTTCCAGATGGACGGGGTGACCTTCGCGGATCTCATCGAAGCGCTGATCATCATGGAGCCCACGCTCGCCGCGCTCGCGGCGCAGCGGCACGACCCCCAGCTCGTCGTCGAGATGACCCGGTTCACCCGGCCGGCCCGCACCGACGACGAGGAGTACGCCCGTGACGCGGCCGACTTCCACCGGCTCGTCGCGGCCATGTCCGGTAACCCGGTCATGAGCCTGTTCGGGCAGTCGCTCAACGACATTGTGCGGGACCGGGTTTCCCCGCCGCTGTTTCCGAAGTCGCGACGACCCGCCGTCTTGAATGTCCACTGTGACATCGCGCGCGCGATCATCGACGGCGACGCGGACCGCGCCGAGGAACTGATGCGGGAGCACATGGCTGAATATGCGGCATATGTGCGGAGGCGGCATCCTGGACTCATGAAGGAGGTCGTGGACTGGCGCTGACTGGCCCTGGCTGGCCCCTGGCCGGCCCTGACCGGGCCTTGCGCCGGGCTCTGACTGAGCCATGACTGACGCTGGACGTGCTGACCGGAGCGCGCGGGTCCGGGTTGACGACGTTGTCGTTGACTGCGTGGTTCACAACGGATTAGGTAGGTTTGGTGACAGGGGACCGGAGGTCCGACGCGGAGCTCATCGCGGCTGTACGGCGCGGTGACTCCGAGGCGTACGGTGAGCTCTACGAGCGGCACCTGCACGCGGCGAAACGAGCCGCGTCGTGCCTGTCGAAGACGGCCGCGGAGCGGGAAGACCTGGTCGCGGACGCTTTCACCCGGGTGCTCCGGGTGCTGCGTGACGGCGGCGGCCCCACCGAGGAGTTCCGCGCCTACCTTCTCGTCACGCTGCGCAACGCCGCCATCAGCGGGGCGCGCGGCGCGACCGTGTCGTTGTACGCCGACGTGCCGGAGGTCTACCTCCCCCAGCCGGGTGGTGATCCGGTGCTGCACCAGTGGGACGCGAACGCCGCCGCGAGCGCGTTCGCGAGCCTGCCGGAGCGGTGGCGGACCGTGCTGTGGCACACCGAGGTCGAGGACGAGTCACCGGCCGAGATCGCGCCGCTCCTGGGACTGCGGCCCAACGGTGTCGCGGCGCTCGCGTACCGGGCGCGGGAAGGGCTGCGGCAGGCGTACCTGCGTGCGCACCTGACCGAGGTCGAGGGCCGCGAATGCCAGGCGACCGTCTCGAAGCTCGCCGGGTGGGTGCGCAGCAGCGTGCCGGACCCGCTCAGCCGCAAGATCAGCAAGCACCTCGCGCGGTGCGCCGAGTGCCGTGTCCGCGCCGACACCCTCGCCAAGGCCAACGCCGAGCTGCGCTCGTCGGTGGCGCCGCTGCTGCTCGGCGCGTCGCTGGCCGCCGGCTACCTGCCCGCGGCCGCGCCGGTGACGGTCGCGAAGACGCTGGTCGCGAAGGCCGCCGCGATCGTCGTCATCGCCGCGACGGCCGTGACCACGGTGGCGTCGTCGCCGCGCGTCGCCGCGTGCGACCCGCTGGCCCAGGTGCCCGCGCTGGCCGACCCGACGTCGGCCACCGAGACGATCATCCATGGCCCGGTCTCGTTCGCGCGGCCGACGGCGGGCGCGCCGTCCACAGGGGAACCCGCGGTCGACGGCGGTGGTGGCGCGATGCCGGCCGGCACGGAGGTCCCCGCCACGTCCGTTCCTGCCACGTCTGTCCCCTCGGCGGTCCCATCCCCGCCGCGTGCCTCCGTGGCCGAGGAGCGGATCGCCGCCAAGGAGGAGCGCAAGGCCGAGAAGGAAGCGGCCAAGTCGGCCCGCAAGGAGGCCAAGGAGCAGGCGAAGGCCGAGAAGAAGGCGGAGAAGGACGCCGAGAAGGACGACAAGGGCAAGTGACCCCGGGTCGGCGGTAGGCACCGCTCAGGGGTGCCGAACGCGAGACCCGTGGGGGTCAGCGCTCCGGCAGTCCCGCCGCCTTCCTGGTCAGGTACTCCCGTTCCGGGCGGCTCGACGTCGCCTTGGCCGCCCGCAGGTAGTGCTCGCGGGCCGCGGGCAGGTCACCCGACGCTTCCAGGAGGTGGGCGCGCAGGCCGTCCACGCGGTAGTGGCCTGCCAGGCGCGGGTCGGCGGCCGCCCGGTCGAGCGTGGCCATGGCCGCGGCCGGGCCGTGGACCTTCAGTTCGGCCACCGCCTGGTTGAGGGTGGTCATCGGGTTGTCCGCGATGCCGGCCAGCAGCCGGTACAGGCCGAGGATCTGCGGCCAGTCCGTCTCCGCGTCGCTGTCGGCCTCGTCGTGGACCGCCGCGATCGCGGCCTGCAGCTGGTAGGGGCCGAACCGGTCCGTCGACGTCAGCGCCTTCGACACCAGTGCCACGCCCTCCGCGATCGCGTCGCGGTCCCAGCGCGACCGGTCCTGCTCCGCCATCGGCACCAGGTCGCCCGCCGGGCCGGTCCGCGCCGCCCGCCGGGCGTCGGTCAGCAGCATCAGTGCCAACAGGCCCGTGACCTCGTGGTCGTCCGGCAGCATCCGGTGCAGCAGCCGCGTCAGCCGGATCGCCTCCGTCGTCAGCTCGACCCGCTGCAGCGACTCACCCGCCGTCGACGCGTAGCCCTCGTTGAAGATCAGGTACAGCACGTGCAGCACCGCGGCCAGCCGCTCGGGCAACTCCGGCGGCGCGGGCAGCCGGAAAGCCGAGCCCTTGATCTTCTGCTTCGCCCTCGTCACCCGTTTCGCCATGGTGGCCTCGGGCACCAGGAACGCGGTCGCGATCTCCGCCGTCGTGAGACCGCCGACCGCCCGCAGTGTCAGCGGGATCTGCGCCGACGCGGCCAGGTCCGGGTGGCAGCACAGGAACAGCAGCATGAGCGTGTCGTCCGCGTCGGCGGGTGGCGCGTCGGCCGCGGGGGACAGGAACCGGTCGCGCGGGATGTGCGTGCCCTCCGTGTCCTCCCGCCGCCGCCGCGCGATCTCGCTGCGCAGGTGGTCGGTCATCCGCCGGTGCGCGACCCGGATCAGCCACCCGGGCGGGTTGTCCGGCCTGCCGTCCCGAGGCCACTGCAGTGCGGCGTCGATCAGCGCCTCCTGCACCGCGTCCTCCGCGGCACCGAAGTCGCCGAACCGGCGCACGAGCGCCCCGAGGACCTGCGGCGCCAGCTCGCGCAGCAGGTCCTCGAGCGGGGCCGGGGTGCTCAGAACGGCTCCGGTCCGGACGGGATGGGCCGGACCTCGACGGTGTCGCCGACCGCGTCGACCACTCGTGCGGCGATCTCCATGACCCGTTCGTGTGACGCGCAGTCCAGGATCGCGTAGCTCACCAGCACCTCCTTGACCTCGGCGTACGGCCCGTCCGTGGTCACCACGCCGTCGGCGCTCTTGCGGATGGTCTTGGTGTGCGACGGGTCCGCGAGGCCCTCGGTCGCCACGAACTCGCCGGTCGCCGTCAGCTCCTTGTTCAGCTGCTCGTAGAAGTCGCAGGCCTCCTGGACCTCCTTGGGCATGGGCGCGTTCGGGTCCCAGTTCGCCATCGCCTCTCCCCAGGCCTCGGCGTTCGTGTAGGCCAGCATGATGTACTTCATGGTCACTCCTCCGTTCGGGGCTTACGGCGATACGTCGTAGCCGCCGGACCGCGCGGGACATCCTCCTCCAGAATCTTCCCGGCGGGATCCCCCGCGCCGGAGGCCGTGCGCGGCGGGCCGCGGTCGCGGCGGGTGGCGCACGCCCGCCGCACACCGGGTGGAACGAAACTTTCGGGAGCGCTCACACCAGGAAAGCCTTTTCCTCGGGAAAGACTGCCGCTACGCTCCGAAGCATGGATCGGCGCGACTTCCTGCGGTCTGCCGGAACCACGGCGGCAAGCGGTTACCTGCTGGCCGCGACTGCCGGCGTCGCCGCCGCGAGTGATCGTCCACAGTGGAACAGACGTTGGCGTTCCTACCTGTCGAACCCGGATTCCCACCCGCTGATCCCCAACGTCTCCCACGCGGGCTACCGGCGTGGCGAGTTGCCGCTGCCCAGGCTGGGCGTCCGGGTGAGCGTGACCGCGTTCGGCGCGGTCGGCGACGGCGTGACCGACTGCACGGCCGCGTTCACCGAGGCCGTCGAGCGGGTCGGCGCCACAGGTGGCGGCACCGTGTACGTCCCGCCCGGCACCTACCTGCTGACCGGCATCGTGTGGGTCCACCACAGCCGGGTCGCGATCCGCGGTGCTGGCCGCCACCGCACGCGCCTGTTCTTCGACCGTTCCCTGACCGAGTGCTACCGCCCCGGGTCGCGCAACGAGTGGTCGTGGTCCGGTGGTCTCGTCTGGTTCATCCCGCGCGAGCTGCGGGGCGCGCTGGAGGAGAGTGGCTTCACCGGCAACGAGGGCTGGCTCGCCAACCGGGACCTGTCCACCGTCACCGCCGACGTGCCACGCGGTCGCCGCCGGATCCCGGTCTCCGACCCGTCCGCGTTCCAGACCGGCCGCCACGTCCTGCTGCTGGCCGACAACACGACCGACAACTCACTGCTCGCCCACCTCGCGGGCGACGTCCCGGGCACCGCCACCTACGCGTGGGCGACCGCGGCCAAGCGCCTTCGCCCGGAGCTGACCGACTGGCCGCTCGCGGTCAACTTCGCGCGGTACCGGTTCCCGGTGCAGGTGCACCGGGTCGAGAAGGACGCGGTCGTGCTCGCGCAGCCGCTGAAGATCGACCTGCGGGCGGGCTGGTCGCCCCGGTTCGCCACGCTCGGTCCGGCGATCACCGAGTCGGGCATCGAGGACCTCACGATCGAGATGCGCCAGGTCCCGCAGACCGCCCACCACCTCGACCCCGGCTTCAACGGCCCGCACTTCCAGGCCGCCATGAACTGCTGGGTGCGCGACGTCGACCTGTGGCACGCCGACAACGGCTTCGGCTCCACGACCACCAAGGGCGTCACGATGACCGGCGTCCGGGTCGGTGGCCGCGCCCGGCACCACACGTTCATCTGCCGCGTCCAGACCCACGACCTGCTGGTCGACCACTTCGAGATCCCGGCCGCCACCACCCCGCTCGCGCCGGGCGCCGCGCACCACGGCATCAACACCGAGGGGTTCTCGTCGGGCAACGTGTGGTCGAACGGTGTCATGGAGGGCACGTTCGACTCGCACCGCGCGCTGCCGTTCGAGAGCGTGCGCACCGCGATCACGGTGACCAACAACGGCATCACCGGTGGCGCGGGTGACGCGGGACCCCGCTGGGGCGCGCGGTTCTGCCACTGGAACGTCGACGTGCTCGGCGGCCGCGCACACGGGGTGCGGCTGGAGGAGCACGCCCCGTACAGCGCGGCGGTCGGCGTGCGCGGGACCACCGGCCCGACGGATCATCCGAAGGACTTCACCGGCGAGCTGTCGTCGGTCGTCGACGCGCTCGACGAGGCGGTCCTGCCTGCGAACCTGTACGAAGCCCAGCTGCGCCACCGGTTGCGCGGCACGACCCAGGAGCGTGGCGATGCGTAGGACAACGAAGTCGACACTCGCGATCACGGCGGTACTGGTGGCCGCACTGGCGTGCGGCGCACCGGAGACGACGGCGCCCGCGAACCCGCCGAGCAGCGTTCCCGACACGCCGTCGGCGCCGGTCGAGCTGAACATCCTCGACGTGGCCGGCAACCTGCAGCTCACGCAGGGCATGATCGACGAGTTCGCCGCTGAGCACCCGGACATCGTCAGCAAGGTCAACTACACCAAGGCGACCGCGCCGGAGATGCCCGGCAAGCTGCAGGCCGAGCAACGCGGCGGATCGTCGCAGACCCACCTCGTGCTCACCGGCACCGACGGTCTCGCGTCGGTGATCGAGCAGGAGCTGGTGCTGAAGCTGTTGCCGGACTTCGAGGCCCGGTTCCCGAACCTGACCGGGAACTACCTGCCCGCGGCCGCGGACATGCAGGAACTGGCACAGGGACAGGGGATCACGGTCACGTTCTACCCGTCCGGCCCGCTGTTCGAGTACGACCCGAACGTGGTGAAGGACCCGCCGAAGACCACCGACGACCTGCTCGCGTGGGCGAAGGCCAACCCCGGAAAGTTCCAGTACGCGCAGCCCGCGAACTCCGGTCCCGGCCGGACGTTCCTCATGGGACTGCCGTACCTGCTGGGTGACGAGGACCCCAAGGACCCGGTGAACGGCTGGGACAAGACGTGGGAGTACCTGGCCGAGCTGGGCAAGTACGTCGACTACTACCCGACCGGCACCACCGACACCATGAAGAACCTGGCCAACGGCACGGTCAACATGGTCGCCACCACCACCGGCTGGGACATCAACCCGCGCGTGCTCGGCACGGTGCCCGCGCACATGGAGACGACCACGCTCGACGGCTTCCACTGGGTGACGGACGCGCACTACGCCGTCGTGCCGCGCGGGGTGTCGGAGGACGTGCTGTCGGCGAACCTCGCGCTGATCGAGTGGATGCTGCAGCCGGAACAGCAGGCGAAGGCGTACGACAAGGGCTACTTCTACCCGGGCCCCGCGGTCAAGGACGTGACGCTGGACATGGCGCCGCAGGAGTCGCAGGACGCGATCGAGAAGTTCGGGCGGCCCGAGTACGACCAGCTGATCGAGCACAACCCGCAGGAGACGTCGCTCCCGGCGGAGCAGCAGGTGGCCGCGTTCCAGCGCTGGGACCGGGAGATCGGCTCGGGGAAGACCAAGTGAGCGGAGCGAGCGGAGCGAGCGGAGTGAGCGGAGCGAACAGTTGAACACAGCCTTTGCTGAACTCCACATCGATCACGTCAGCCGTGCGTTCGGTGAGCACATCGCCTTGCGGGAACTCGATCTCACCATCAAGGGCGGCGAGTTCGTCGCGCTGCTGGGGCCCTCCGGGTGCGGGAAGTCGACCGCGCTCAACTGCCTCGCCGGGCTGCTGCCGTTGACCGGCGGGCAGATCCTCATGGACGGCAAGCGGGTCGACACGCTGCCGCCCGAGAAGCGCGGCTTCGGCATGGTGTTCCAGAACTACGCGCTGTTCCCGCACATGTCGGTGCGGCGCAACGTCGCGTTCGGACTGTCCATGCGCAAGGTCGCCCGCACCGAGCGGGAACGCAGGGTCGACGAGGCGCTGCGGCTCGTGCAGCTCACCGACCACGCGGCGAAGTTCCCCGCACAGCTGTCCGGCGGGCAGCAGCAGCGGGTCGCGATCGCGCGGGCCATCGTGCTGGAGCCGCGGCTCGTGCTGATGGACGAGCCACTGTCCAACCTGGACGCCGCGCTGCGGCTGGAGATGCGCTCGGAGATCCGGCGCCTGCACCAGACGCTCGGCCTCACCACCGTGTACGTGACGCACGACCAGGAGGAGGCGCTCGCGCTCGCCGACCGGCTGGTCGTGCTGCGGGACGGCCTCGTCCAGCAGATCGGGTCACCAGAGGAGGTGTACGCGCACCCGGCGAACCGGTACGTGGCCGGTTTCATGGGCTACCGCAACCTGCTGCCGGTCGCGATGTCCACATCGGACACGGTGACGGGCGAGGGGTTCACGCTGTCCGGGGTCAACCGCGACGGGCTCACCGAGGGCGCGGCGGTCGCCGCGTTCCGGCCGACGGACGTGACGGTCGCCGACACCGAGGGCGAGAACACCGTGCGCGCCGCGGTGGAGATCGTCGAGTACCACGGCCGCGAGCAGGCGGTCGAGGCCCGGCTGCCCGGCGGCGAGGCACTGCACGTGCGGACCGAGAGCCGCCTCGCACCCGGCGACGAGGTGCTGTTCCACGTGCCGCGCGAGCGGGTCCTGGTGTTCGCGCCATGACCGTGACCGCGCCGGAGCGGCCGAGCCTCAAGCACCGCCTGGCCGAACGCGGGGTCGACCGGACCCTGCTGCTGCTCGTGCCCGGCGTGCTGTTCGTGGTGCTCCTGTTCGCCTACCCGGTCCTGTATGGACTCCAGCTGTCGTTCCAGCCGGCCGAGGGCGGCAGCCCGTTCGCCAACTACAGCACGTTCTTCTCCGACCCGTACCTCGCGGACACGATCTGGACCACGCTGCGGCTCGCGATCCCGGCGGCGCTGATCAACGTGCTGGCGTCGATCCCGATCGCGTACCGGCTGCGGGGCAGGTTCCGCGGCAAGCGGTTCCTCACCACGATCCTCGTCGTCCCGATCACTCTCGGCACCGTCCTCACCGCCGAGGGGCTGAAGCAGTACCTGAGCCCGGTCGGCTGGTTCAACCGGATCCTGATGGCGCTCGGCATGGACGAGCCGATGCGGCTCGTGCCGAGCTGGACCGCGGTGCTGTTCTCGCTGATCATCACCGGGTTCCCGTTCGCGTTCCTGCTGACGCTGTCCTACCTGTCCGGCATCGACCCGACGCTGGAGCAGGCCGCGGCGACGCTGGGCGCGGACTGGCGGCGCCGCTTCCGGTACATCACGCTGCCGCTGCTCGCGCCAGGCCTCGCGATCACGTTCTGCCTGACGTTCGTGCTCGCGTTCTCCGTGTTCCCGTCGGCCTACCTGGTCGGGCTGCCGCAGGGGGAGACGCGGGTGATGTCGATCGCCGCGTACGAGGCCGCGTTCCGGGACGGCGACTACCCGATGGGCTCCACCATCGCGGTGATCATGGCGGTGGTGATGCTGGTGGTCATCGCGCTGGTGCTCGCCTGGCGGTCCCGGCTCTACCGCGGCGCGACGGGAGGCAAGGGATGAGGCTTGGTGGTCGCCGCCGGAAGTCCTCCGGGGTCTCGACGGCCCAGCTCCCCGCTGGGCGCACGGCCGAAAGGCCCGAGTACGACCCGGTACGAGGACCTTCCGGCCGCACGCCCAGCGAGAACCTGGATCCGCCGATACCCGCGAAGGATTTCCGGCGGCGACCACTCACCGTCGGCGGGTGGCTGGTGTGGGGCGCGGTCGCGTTCTTCCTCGTCAACCTGGTGGGGCTGGTCGCCTCGGTGGTGGTGAACTCGTTCGCCGTCACCTGGTTCGACACGTGGTGGCCGAGTGGGCTGACCGCGCAGTACTACAGCATGGCGTGGCAGGAGATGGCCCTGCTGGACGTGCTCGTGGTGACGCTGCAGGTGTCGGCGGCGGTGGTCGTGCTGTCGGTGCTCATCGGGGTGCCGACCGCGTACGCGCTGGCACGCAGGACGTTCTTCGGGAAGCGGCTGATCACCGTGCTGTTCCTGCTGCCGATCCTGTTGCCGCCCATGACCTACGGGATCCCGCTCGCGACCGTGCTGTACAAGTTCGACCTCGCGGGCAGCATGACCGGCGTGATCATCGCGAACCTGGTGCCGTCGGTGCCGTTCGTGGTGCTCACGATGACCCCGTTCATCGAGCAGATCGACCCGAAGATCGAGGCCGCCGCCCGCATGTGCGGGGCGAACACGGCCGCGGTGTTCGGCCGGGTGCTCGCGCCGCTCCTGGTACCGGGCATCCTCGCGGCGTCGATCCTCGTGCTGGTCCGGACGGTCGGCATGTTCGAGCTGACGTTCCTCACCGCGGGCCCCGGCAGCCAGACGCTCGTGGTGTCGTTGTACGAGGCCATGTTCTCGGCGGGCATCCGCGCGCAACAGGCGGTGGACGCCATGGCAGTGATCTACACCGGATCCATGCTCGTGCTCCTGGTGATCGCGCTACGGTTCGTGAACCCGACGCAGCTCGTCACCAGGCTGAAGGAGTGAGGCATGCGGCTGACCGGCCACGCGTATCCGTGGGACGTACTGGGGGACCCGGGTTTCGCGGGCCGTGCCGATGGCATGGCGACCGTGGCGCTGGCGGCCGCGTACCACTCGGTCCGCGCCGCGACGCCGCAGCACCCCAAGCACCAGCTGGTGACCGCGTCCTACGCCGCGCTGTACCGGCCGGTGCGCCCTTCGGTCTGGCAGGGCCGCCGCCTCCGGCCGCTCGAACCGGCGTGGATGTCCACACCGGACTCGTGGGGTCTCGCGGCCGACCGGTTGCGCGCCGCGGGGCTGCGGGTGTCGGCGTGGGTGGTGCTGACGCACAACTCCAGGCTCGGTACCGAGTTCCCGGACGTGGCGGTGGTCAACTGCTTCGGTGACCGGTACCCGTACGCGCTGTGCCCGTCCCACGAGGAGGTCCGCGCGTACGCGGCCACGCTGGCGGTGGAGGCGGCCGCGGAGGCCGACGAGGTGTCGCTCGAGGCGTGTGGCCAGCTCGGCCTGACGCACGGTTCCCACCACGAGAAGACCGAGAACGCCTGGACGACGACCGCCCAGCGGTGGCTGTCGGTGTGCTGCTGCACGGAGTGCCAGAAGGCGTGGTCCGACCGCGGCCTGGACCCGGTGTGGGTGCTCTCGACACTGCGGGAGGCCGTGCGCACGTCGTCGGAGGTGCCCTTCGCCGACGAACTGCTGGCCACCCGCCACGCGGCGACCGACCTGCTGCGCGCGGAGGTCCTGGCTGGCCTGGACGTGCCGGTGGTCCTGCACGCCCACCCGGACCCGTGGATGACGGGCGCGTCCCCTGGCCTGACCCCGTCCACCGGCCCCGATGTCTCCGCGCTGGTCGTCCCGGCGTGGCCGGTGGACAGCGCGCCGGTGGTGGCGGCGGCGGTCGAGCGGGGGCGGCCAGTGGATGCCTACGTGACGGTCCTGCAGTCCGAGGACGGTCTCGTCGACCACGCCCGCGCCGTGGCGGCGGCGGGCGCGACCGGGCTCGCCTTCTACCACCTGGGGCTGGCTCCGTCCTGGCGCCTGCCCACGATCACCGCGATGGCGAAGGCGGCTCAGCGGGCCTGATGGCTGGATTGCCGTACGTCGTTCTGGCAGGCAGCCTTGGGTGTGGTGTGGGGCTTGCACCCCCCGTGCGCGCCTTTCGCGCCTTCGGGTTCTGGTGGTGTCCTTTAGCCAATCCAGTAGCGGCGGTTGTGGCCGTCGCTGCTCTCCAGTACGCCGCCGCAGTGCTCGATCACCTTCTGCGACGCGGTGTTCGTCTCGTCGCACGTGAGCAGCGCGCGGGTAACACCGCGTGCGCGGGCCACCGGCAGGCTCTGTCGCAGGATCTCCTTCGCGTGGCCGCGGCCGCGGCGGGCGGGGAGGACGCAGTAGCCGATGTGCCCGCCGAGCACCGCGAGGGTGGCGTTCAACTCGTGGCGGATCGACGTGCGGCCGACGATGACGCCGCCGGCCTCGGCGACCAGGAACGTCGCCGGGACGAAGCCGTCGAGCCGCGCACCGGCCTCGACCTCCGCGAGCCTGCGCAGGTAGCCCGGCCAGTCCAGCCCGTCGAGGCCCAGGCCGAACACGATACCCTCGCGGGCCATCACCTCGTGCGCCGCGCGGAACTCCGCTTCGTCGCCAGGGCCGGGTGGGCGGAGTGTCAGAGCTGGAAGTGCC
The DNA here is from genome assembly GCF_014203735.1 of Actinophytocola algeriensis. Classification (GTDB taxonomy): domain Bacteria; phylum Actinomycetota; class Actinomycetes; order Mycobacteriales; family Pseudonocardiaceae; genus Actinophytocola; species Actinophytocola algeriensis. The sequence goes on from NZ_JACHJQ010000004.1 coordinate 304,489, forward strand.
ATACGACCATCACCGGGATGCCCGCGTCGGCGGCGGCCGTCGCCTCCGGTACCAGTGCGGCCAGCGACCACGGCCACACGTCCCACGGGCCGGGGTCGGTGGCGCGCTCACCGGAAGGCGGCGCCAGCACCGGTTCCACGCACCGCCGCACCTGGAAACCCGCCGCCAGTGCGGCGCGCACGTAGTCGCCGATCAGGTGCCGGTGCGCCGGCGCGCGGACCGGGCGTCCCTCGGCGTCCCGCAGTGACGGCACGGCGCCACGCAGCACCCGTTCCGGGTGCATGTCCGCGATCACCACGTGCCCGCCCGGCCGCAGGACGCGGGCGAACTCCGCCAGCACGGGGTCCAGCGACGGCACGTGCGTCAGCGCCAGTCCGCACGTCACGAGGTCCACGCCGGCGTCCGCGACCGGCAGCGCGGTCACGTCGCCGACCCGGAAGTCGTTGGCAGGCAGGCGTTTGCGTGCGCGGTCGAGCATGTCGGGCGACTTGTCGACACCGATGACCTGGTGCCCGCGCGCGGTGAGCAGTGCGGAGTACCGGCCGGTGCCGCACGCGGCGTCCACGGCCGGGCCGGGCGGCAGGTCCGCCAGGATCTCCGCGAGCACCGGTTCGTCCACGTCGAACGCCGAGTTCGGGCCGTCGTACGTCGGCGCCCACCGCCCGTATCCGTCCACTGTGGAGACCGGGGTGGTGGTGACGCCCTCGGTCAGCGCCGGGTCGTCGAGCAGCGTGCGGATCTCCCTGATCCGCGCCTCGACGAACTCCCGGTCGTGTTCACCGCCGAAGGCCCGCAGCAGCGCGAGGCCCTCCATCCCGAGCACGTACGACAGCGGCTGTTCATACCCCATCCGGCGAGGCTAGCCAGCCCGGCGCGGCGCGGGCGACCGATTAACCGCCGGTGTTGATGTCCACCAGCACGGTCGCCGCGGTCGCCGACGCCTCGGCCAGCACCTCGGCCACGCGGGCGTCGCCGGTCAGGTTCGGGTTGCCGCGCGCGACGAGGTCCCTGGCCAGCTCCGCCACCCGCGACGCCGCCGCGGCGATGTCCTTCGGCACCTCGGTTGCCTTGCGCAGCGCGGCTTTCCGCGCCGCGCCCTTCGCCGCGAGGTACTCCGTGTACGCGGCCGCGTCGGCCTCGGCGAGCCGCAGCAGGTCGGCACGCAGCCCGTCGGCGGTCGTCGCCACGGGTTCGTCGTCGCTGAAGCGGGCCGCCATCGCCACCAGTGCGGCGGCGGCGGCCGCGGTCGTCGCCGCCACCGCCCCGCCGCCCGGTGCCGCCGTGCGGGCCGCGACCGCGTCCAGGAAGGACTTCACGACAGACCGACGATGTCGCCGTTGTCGTCGAAGTCGATCCGCGTCGCCGCGGGCGAGGAGCCGAGCCCCGGCATGGTCCGCATGTCGCCCGCGATCGGGTAGACGAACCCGGCGCCGACCGACGCGCGCACCTCGCGGACCGGCAGCGTCCAGCCGGTCGGCGCGCCGAGCAGCTTCGGGTCCGACGAGATCGACAGGTGGGTCTTCGCCATGCACACGGGCAGCTCGCCAAAACCGTTGCGCTCGAAGCGGTCCAGCTGCCTGCGCGCGGTGGGGGAGTAGCTGACGCCGTCCGCGCCGTACACCTTCGTCGCGATGGTCTCGATCTTCTCCCGCAGCGGCGCCGACGACGGGTACAGCAGCCGGAACTCGCTCGGCTCCTCCGCCGCCTCGGCGACCACCTCGGCCAGCTCGACCGCGCCTGCGCCGCCCTCGGAGAAGTGGGTGGACACCGCGACGCGGGCACCCATCTCCTCGGCGATCTCCCGGATCACGGCGTGCTCGGAGTCGAAGTCGCCGGGGAACGCGTTGATCGCGACGACCGGTGACACGCCGTGCATGCGGATGTTCTCGATCTGCTTGCGCAGGTTCGCCGCGCCCGCGTGCACGTCGTCGGGGTTCTCCTTGAGCAGGTCCGCCGGCAGCGGCCGGCCCGCGACGATCTTGAACTTGCCGGAGTGCGCCTTGAGCGCGCGCACGGTCGCGACCAGCACGGCCGCGTCCGGTGCCTCGCCGGAGACGCGGCACTTGATGTTGAAGAACCGCTCCGCGCCCATGTCGGCGCCGAACCCGGCCTCGGTGATCAGGTAGTCGCCGGTGCGCAGCCCGATCAGGTCGGCGACCACGGACGAGTTGCCGGTCGCGATGTTCCCGAAAGGTCCACAGTGGACCAGCACGGGCGTGTTCTCCAGGGTCTGCATGATGTTCGGCTTGATCGCCTCGCGCAGCAGCACGGTCATCGCGCCCGCGGTCTCCAACTGCTCAGCGGTCACCGGTTCGCCGTCCACCGTGTACCCGACGACGATCCGCCCGAGCCGCTCCCTGAGGTCCTCCAGCCCGGTGGTGAGTGCGAGTGCCGCCATCACCTCGGACGCGGCGGTGATGTCGAACCCGGTCTGCCGGGTCACCCCGTCGGCCTTCGCACCGAGCCCGATCACGATGTTGCGCAGCGCCCGGTCGTTCATGTCGAGCACCCGCCGCCAGGAGATCTCCCGCGGATCGAGGTTCAGCGCGTTCCCCTGGTGGAGGTGGTTGTCGACCATCGCGGCGAGCAGGTTGTGCGCGGCCGTGACGGCGTGCATGTCGCCGGTGAGGTGCAGGTTCAGCAGCTCCATCGGCACGACCTGGCTGTACCCGCCGCCCGCCGCGCCGCCCTTGATGCCCAGCGTGGGCCCCATGGACGGCTGCCGCACAGCGACGGTCGCCTGCTTCCCGACGTGCTTGAACCCCTGGCCCAGCCCGACCGTGGTGGTGGTCTTGCCCTCACCCAGCGGCGTCGGCGTGATGGCGCTCACGAGCACGTACTTGGCCCTCGGCGCCCCCTTCAGCTCGTCGATCGCCTCGAGCCCGACCTTCATCACGTCCCGCCCGTAGGGCTCCAGCAGACGCGGCGGCAACCCCATGTCAGCGGCGATGTCGTCGATGGGCTTGAGCTTCGCGCCTCGCGCGATCTCCAGGTCGGACGGGAAGGCCATGGACACTCCTCGGGGTCACCGGTGGTCTGTGCTGCCTCCAGTCAACCAGCGAGCGCGGCGACGTGCCGCGAGGGTCAGAACCTGGTCGACGCGAACAGCAGGCGGGCGGCCGTGTCGTCGCCGGTGACGGTGAGCCAGCCGCTGTCGATGGCGGTGGTGAACGCCTCGTCGTCGCCGATGACGTCGTCCAATGTGTCGGAGTCGGTGTCGATGACCGCGTCCGGGCGGCCGTGCGGCTCACCCCGGCTCACGTCGGCCAGCGTGCCGTCGGCGACCCGCACGGTGAAGCGGTGGCGGCCGAGGCGTACCTCGTAGGTCGCGGTCCACGACTGCTCCGGCTGGAAGAAGCTGCGCAGCTTGAGCATGGCCGAGTCCGGGCCGACGTGGTCGCCGGACGGCTCCGGCGCATCCGCGCCCCACCGGCCCAGCGCGACGATGACCCCTTCCAGACAGGCGCCCCACTCGGTCAGCTCGTACACCTGGGAGCTCGCGGGCGGTGCCAGCGTGCGGCGGCGCAGGATGCCAGCGCCCTCCAGTTCGCGCAGCCGCTGGGCCAGGATCTTCGGGCCCGCGCCGGGCAGGCCGTCCTGCAGGTCGGTGAACCTCTTGGGGCCGAGCAGCAGTTCGCGGACGACCAGCATCGCCCAGCGCTCGCCCACGAGATCGAGCGCGGTCGCGATCGCGCAGCCGTCGTGGTACCGGCGGTTCGTCGCCATGCTTCCCATCTTACATGCGCGTACTTGCCCTTGACGCACCATCTTCTATCAGTTAGGAATGAACTACTTCCCAAAAGAAAGCAGGAGGAGCGATGCCCCAGTTCTTCATCGAGGCGCCGGAAGGTGTCCAGCCGCAGGCCAAGCAGAAGATGATGCGTGCGATCACCGACGCGATCGACGAGGCGTACCCCATTCCCGACGTACGGGTCTGGCTGCGCGAGTACTCACCGGACAACGTCTCGGTGGACGGCCGGACCGGCGCCGAGCCGATCAAGCCGGTGTGCTTCCTCGAGGCACCCGAGCTGACCAGCCTGGAAGCCAAGGGTGCACTGGTCACGAAGATCCTCGCCGCGGTCGACGAGGCCTACCGCGAGCTCGCGAACACCGAGGAGACGCTGATCCTGATGAACCACTACCCGCTGGAGAACGCGGCGTGGGCGGGCCGGCTCGGGTCCGAGATGCCGGAGGTGGTCGCGGCCATCGAGGCGCTGAACGCGTAACAGCACACGTGGGCGATGCCCTGAAAGGCGCTTTCGGGCACTGAACGCCCTGAAAGCGCCTTTCAGAACACCACCAGAAAGAATGTGGTCACGGCACAAGATGATTTTGGTCTAGACCTTCATCTTTTGGTTGTCCGTCGATACTGTTAGCGGAGAGTGACCGTTTCGCAACGTTGCGAGAGGAGTGTCATGCGTTTCCGCGTACTCGCCGTGACGACCGCCCTTGCGGCCGGTGTCGTCACCGGTGGAGTTGCCCAGGCGGGGGGATCCGTGGGCGTACCAGACGAACCAGTCGTCGTGACCGAGGGGCTGACCGTCCCGTGGGCGGTGTCGTGGCTGCCCGACGGCCAGTCCGCGCTGGTGACCCAGCGCAATGACTTCCGCGTGTACCTGGTGACGAGATCGGGCGAGAAGACCGACGTCGGCACGGTGCCGGAAAGTGAGGGTACCGGCGGTGAAGGTGGCCTGATGGGCGTCGCCGTCTCACCCGGTTGGGAGACCGACCAGTCCGTGTACTTCATGCACACGTCGTCCGACGGCAACCGCGTCGCGCGCATGACCTTCGACGGCACCGCGCTGTCGGACTACACCCCGGTCGTGCGCGGCATCCAGAAGAACCGCTACCACAACGGCGGCCGCCTGGCGTTCGGCCCGGACGGCTACCTGTACGCGACCGCGGGCGACGCCCAGCACACCGAGCTGTCGCAGGACCCGTCGTCCCTGAACGGCAAGATCCTGCGCTTCACGACCGACGGCGAACCGGCGCCGGGCAACCCGTTCGGCACGCTCGTGTACAGCCTCGGCCACCGCAACCCGCAGGGTCTCGCGTGGGACGCCGAGGGCCGCCTGTGGTCGGCGGAGCTCGGCCAGAACACGTACGACGAGCTGAACCTGATCGAACCGGGCGGCAACTACGGCTGGCCGGTGTGCGAGGGCGTCTGCGACGACCCCGAGTACACGAACCCGAAGGCGACGTGGACGACCGCGGAGGCCTCCCCGAGTGGCCTGGCGATCGTCGGCGACACGGCGTTCATGGGCGCACTGCGCGGACAACGCCTGTGGCGCATCGAACTGAACGGCACGGAAGCAGGCGAGATCACCTCGCACTTCCAGGGCACGTACGGCCGCTTCCGCGCGGTGGTCCCGGTCCCCGGTGCGAACGAGATCTGGCTGACGACGTCGAACGCCGACGCGAACGGCGGCCGGCCCCCCGGCGCCGACCGCATCCTGTCCTCGACGATCACCGGCTGACCGCGCAGGGCCCGTCGCGTGGACGCACGCGACGGGCCCGGTGGCCGGGACCGTCGCGGAAGAGCCCGCCGCCTGCCGGCTCGCCTTCCCGCGAGGGCTGGCGACGCTCGCGGAGCGGATCGTGCCGGCGCCGACTTCCTAGACGACCACCGCGCGCAGGCGGTCCGCCACGTCCTCCGGCAGGACGTCCGTGATGAACGCGCCCATGCCGGTCTCCGAACCGGCCAGGTACTTCAGCTTGTCGGCGGCGCGCTGGATCGACGACACCTGCAGGTGCAGGTACGCGTGCTCGCGCAGCGGGTCCGACACCGGGGCCTGGTGCCAGGCCGCCACGTACGGCAGTGGCTGGGCGTAGAGCCCGTCCAGGCGGCGCAGTACATCCAGGTACAGCACGGCGAAGTCGTCGCGTTCGGCGTCGGTCAGGGACGGGATGTCAGGGACCCGGCGGTGGGGGTACACGTGGACCTCCACCGGCCAGCGGGCGGCGGCCGGGACGAACGCGGTCCAATGGGACGACGTCGCGACCACGCGGGTGCCCGAGTCGCGTTCTCCCGCGAGGACGTCGGTGAACAGGTTGCGGCCGGTGCGGGCGTCGTACGCCGCCGCGTTGCCCAGCATCTGGCGGCTCTTCGGCGTCACGAAGGGATACGCGTAGATCTGCCCGTGCGGGTGGGCGAGCGTGACACCGATGGCCTCGCCCCGGTTCTCGAACGGGAACACCTGCTCCACGCCAGGCAGCGCGGCCAGCGCGGCCGTCCGGTCCGCCCACGTGTCCACCACGAGCCGCGCGTGTTCCGGCTTCAGCGTGGCGAACGCGGCGTCGTGGTCGCTCGTGAAGCACACGACCTCACAGCGGCCGACGCCGGGGCGTTGTGAGACCAGTGGCGGCAGGTCCGGCCCTGCGTCGCCGATCGCGTTCATCGACAGCGACGGGAAGCGGTTCTCGAACACCACCACGTCGTAGTCCGGTGACGGGATCTCCGTGTGCCGTTCCGCTGTGGACGGACACAGTGGACAGTCGGTCGTCGGCGGGTGGTAGGTCCGGCTCTGCCGGTGCGCGGCCAGGATCACCCACTCGTCGAGCACCGGGTCGTGCCGCATCTGCGAGGCGGTCGACACCGGGTCGAGCCTGCGCGGGTCGTGGAGCTCGCGCGCGGGAGCGTTGTCGTGGTCGAAGTAGATGATCTCGCGGCCGTCGGCGAGCTGTGCCGTGATGCGCTTCACCGTACCGCCTCGACCTTGACGATGCGCAGGTCGTCGACGTGCTCGGCGAGCGCCTCCCTGCCGTCGCCCGGCAGGCCGTCGTCGGTGATCACGACGTGGGCGTCGGACAGCCGGGCGATCGTGGACAGCCCGACGGTGCCCCACTTCGTGTGGTCGGCGAGCACCACGAGTCTCCTGCCCGCCGCGACGAGCGCGCGGTCGGTGTCGGCCTCGAGGAGGTTCGGTGTGGTGAACCCGGCCGTCTCGGCCATGCCGTGCACGCCGAGGAACACGATGTCCAGGTGCAGCTGTGCGAGCGCGGACACGGCGATCGGGCCGACCAGCGCGTCCGACGGGGTGCGGACACCGCCGACCACGACCACGTTCTGGTCCGTGCGCGGCGGGGCGTGCAGCACGTCCGCGATCCGCATCGAGTTCGTGACGATCGTGAGCCCGTCGACCGCGCGCAGCGCGTGCGCGAGCGCCCACGTCGTGGTGCCCGCCGACAGCCCGACCGCGGTACCGGGGGAGACCAGCTCGACCGCCGCGTTGGCGATCGCCTCCTTCTCCGGCTGCTGCCGCAGCGACTTGGCCTCGAAGCCCGGTTCCTCGGTGCTGGCGGACCTTGCGCGGGTCGCACCGCCGTGCACCTTGTCCAGCAACCCCTGTTGTGCGAGCGCGTCAAGATCGCGGCGGATCGTCATGTCGGAGACGCCGAGCATCTGCGCGAACTCGATGACCCGAACCGCGCCCCGCCTGTGGATCTCCTCGACGATCCGGGCTTGCCTCTCCGCTGCCAGCATTGCCTCTCCCAACCGGTAGGGCACCCCCGAGTCGATCGTCGATCCAATCATAAACCGACTCATTCGCACAGGCCCAGACGGTAGCGTCCCCACGCGGAGCACTGGCATCGAACACCCCGATCCGTGGGCCGTACCGGTCGTTTCCTGGGATGATCCTCGTGCCGATGCGACGCGCGCGCCTGTTGATCCGATGTTTGGTGACTGTTTGCGACTGTGTGCGATGACCCCGTGCGTTCTCCATGTTGACATATGTGCGCACATGCAGGAAGTGGGCGAATCACGGACTTCGGCCGGACGCGGTGGAGGACGAAGGCGGTGACCCCGTCCTCCACCGCACCGGCCGGTCCCGGTGTGCGGTGAACACCGGGACCGAAGCTCACCACCTGGCCCCAGGTGGCAGCGGTCCGATAATGGTCCAGACCATATCGTCGCACGTACCGCGCGGCAAGGGCGCGCAGAGATCGGACGTCTACGGAGCGTGAAGCTAGGTGTCCGGCACGTGAACGGGGTAGGTCACAAAAATACCACCGGTTTCGGTATGCCCCCTTGACACGCGCGTGGGCCGCCCGCAAAGGTTTCGATTCTGAGAGGTCGCGTTCACAAGTGTTGGTTTTTCTGGCCGCTCCCTGAGGAGGCGCACAATGATGAGCCCTCGTACGTTCGGCGCAGGCGGCGTTTCCGCCATCAACGTCGGACGGCGCACGCTGTTGAAGGGGATGCTCGGCGCGGGGGCGCTCGCAGGTCTCTCCGCGTGCGGCGGCGGTGATGGCGGGGGTGGCGGCGGCGAGGTCACGCTCGGCTCGAACTGGTCGGACGAGGTGCCCAAGAAGGCCATCGCCGACATGGTGAAGGGTTTCTCGGGTGGTGGCGTCAAGGTCAACACGATCGACCACAACTCGTTCCAGGAGAACATCAACAACTACCTGCAGGGCGGCCCGGACGACGTGTTCGGCTGGTTCGCCGGCTACCGCATGCAGTTCTTCGCCGAGCAGGGGCTGATCGGCGACATCAGTGACGTGTGGTCCGACATCGGCGGCGGGTTCTCCGACGCGATGAAGCAGCAGTCCACCGGCGCGGACGGCAAGCAGTACTTCGTGCCGCTGTACTACTACCCGTGGGCGATCTTCTACCGGAAGAGCCTGTGGCAGGAGAAGGGCTACACCCCGCCCACGACGATGGACGACCTCGTCGCGCTCTCCACGAAGATGAAGACCGACGGGCTCAACCCGATCGCGTTCGGCGACTCCGACGGCTGGCCCGCGATGGGCACGTTCGACTACCTGAACCTGCGCATCAACGGCTACGACTTCCACAAGGAGTTGATGGCGGGCGAGAAGCCGTGGAACTCGAACGAGGTCAAGGCGGTCTTCGACGCGTGGCGCGAGATCCTGCCCTTCCACCAGCCCGACGCGCTCGGCCGCACCTGGCAGGAGGCGGCGCAGTCGCTGCTGAACAAGGAGTCCGGGATGTACACGATCGGCATGTTCGCCGGTCAGCAGTTCCCCGAGGGCCCGGACCGCGACGACCTCGACTTCTTCACGTTCCCCGAGATCGACCCGGCCATCGGTGCCGACGTGGTCGAGGCGCCGATCGACGGCTTCATGATGGCGGCCCGCCCGCGCAACGAGGACGGCGCGAAGGAGCTGCTCTCCTACCTCGGCACCGCCAAGGCGGAGGACGCGTACCTCAAGTCCGACCCGAACAACATCGGCGCGCACGACGACGCGGACAAGACCGGCTACAACGCCCTGCAGCAGAAGGGTGAGCAGCTCGTCAGCGGCGCCAAGTCGATCTCGCAGTTCCTCGACCGCGACACCCGGCCCGACTTCGCCTCCACGGTGATGATCCCGTCGCTGCAGGAGTTCATCCGCAACCCCAACGACGTGGACGGGCTGACGAAGAGCATCGAGGACCAGAAGAAGTCGATCTTCGGTGGCTGACCTGATGACCCGGCCGGGGCGCACGGAGCGGAAAACCCGTGCGCCCCGGCCGAAGCACGCACGCACCTTGTCCACGATGGACAAGCTGACGGTCGTGCTGATGGTCGTGGTCCCCGCACTGATCGTCACCGGGCTCGTGTGGGTGCCCGCCATCTCGACCGTCGTCCTGTCGTTCACCGACTGGAACGGCATCGGGAACATCAGCGACATGAACTTCATCGGCGGACAGAACTACGTCGACGTCACGTCGAACTACCCGCCGTTCGGCCCGGCCATGGAGCACAACCTCATCTGGCTGGTGGTGTTCTTCTTCGGGCCCACCCTGCTGGGCATCTTCCTCGCGGTGCTGCTCGACCGCGAGATCCGCGGCTCCCGGATCTACCAGAGCATCTTCTTCCTGCCGGTCGTGCTGTCGCTCGCGCTGATCGGCTTCGTCTGGCAGCTGATCTACTCGCGCGACCAGGGCCTGCTCAACGCCGTGTTCGGCGGCCAGACCGACTGGTTCGGCGACCCGGACATCAACCTGTGGGCCGTGCTCGTCGCGGCCGGGTGGCGCCACACCGGCTACATCATGCTGCTGTACCTGGCGGGCCTGAAGGCCGTCGACCCGGCGCTGCGGGAGGCCGCCGCCGTCGACGGCGCGACCGAGGTGCGCACGTTCTTCCAGGTCATCTGGCCGGTGATGCGCCCGGTCAACATCGTGGTCCTGGTGATCACGGTGATCGAGTCGCTGCGTGCGTTCGACATCGTCTGGGTGATCAACAAGGGCAGGAACGGGCTCGAGCTGATCTCCACACTGGTCACGCAGAACGTGATCGGTGAGGCGAGCCGCGTGGGCTTCGGGTCCGCGCTCGCCACCATCATGATCGCGATCTCGACGGTGTTCATCGTGATCTACCTGATCCAGGTCATGCGGGAGCAGCGATGACGGCGGCGGTTCAGGAGACACCCGTGCGGACGCCGGTGCGGCGGCCCCAGCGTCGCCGGCCCGCGCGGGTCGTGCTGACGGTGTTCCTGACCGTCATGGCGGTCGGGTGGGTCTTCCCCGTGGCGTGGGCGTTCTACAACTCCTTGCGGGACTACGACTTCACGTCGACCCACGGGTACTTCTCGTTCGGCGGCTTCACGCTCGACAACTACGTGGACGCGTGGACGCGCGGCAACTTCGGGCAGACCTTCTACAACTCGATGGTCATCACGGTCCCGTCGGTGGTCATCACGCTGCTGCTGGCGTCGTCGGCCGCGTACGTGCTGGCGCGCTACACCTTCAAGTTCAACCTGGCGCTGCTCGCGTTGTTCACGGCCGCGAACCTGTTGCCGCAGCAGGCGTTGCTGGTGCCGCTGTTCCGGATGTTCCTCAACATCGAGGTGCCGTTCTGGTTCAGCGACTCCGGTTCGCTGTACGACACGTACTACGCGGTCATCGCGGTGAACATCGCGTTCCAGACCGGGTTCTGCACGTTCGTGCTGAGCAACTACATGAAGACCATCCCGAAGGAGATGACGGAGGCCGCGCTGGTCGACGGCGCTGGCGTGTTCCGCCAGTTCTGGCAGGTCGTGCTGCCGCTGTGCCGCCCGGCGCTCGCCGCGCTCGCGACCCTGCAGATCACGTGGGTGTACAACGACTTCTTCTGGGCGGTCGCGTTCATGCGGACCGGTGACAAGTTCCCGGTGACGTCGTCGCTGCAGAACCTGCGGGGCCAGTTCTTCACCGACTACAACCTGCTGTCCGCGGGCTCGGTGATCGTCGCGATCCCGACGCTCGTGATCTTCTTCCTGCTGCAGCGGCACCTGCGTGCCGGCCTGACCCTGGGAGCCACCAAGGGATGATCGTCCACCTGCGTGCCGACACGGTCAGCGTGGTCATCGACGCGCGCGACCTGCCGTCGATCGTCCACTGGGGAGCGCCGCTCGGCGACCTGTCCGAGGACGACCTGGTCCTGCTGGCGGACGACGCGATCTCGCCGATCCCGAACAACGCGCCGGACGTGCCCATCCCGGTCGGGCTGCTGCCGTCGGCCCGCCACGGCTACCCGGGCAGGCCGGGCCTGCGGGGGCACCGGTCGGCCGGCGACTGGCTGCCGTCGCTCACGCGGTCGTCGGTGGCCCGGTCGGCCTCGGAGGCCGTGTTCGACACCGAAGGCGGCGGGCTCAGTGTCCGGTCCACCGTGGAGCTGGCGCCGTCGGGTGTGCTGCGGGTCCGGCACGAGGTCAGGAACGACGGTTTCCGCGCGTACACCGTGGACGGCGTCGAGACGGCGCTGCCGGTGCCCGCGCAGGCGAGCGAGCTGATGGACTTCCACGGCCGGTGGATCCGCGAGAAGCACCCGCAGCGCAGGCACTTCGACCTCGGCTCGTGGGTGCGGGAGAGCCGCCGCGGCCGCACCGGGCACGACGCGACGCCCGCGATCCTGGCCGGTACCAGCGGGTTCGGGTTCCGCACCGGCGAGGTGTGGGCCGTGCACGTCGCGTGGAGCGGCAACCACGTCACCTACGCGGAGCGGGTCCACGAGGGCCGTGGCGTGCTGGGTGGCGGCGAGCTGCTGACCAGCGGCGAGGTGGTCCTCGCGCCGGGGGAGACGTACTCCTCGCCGTGGGTCTACGCCGCGTACTCCGGTGCCGGGATCGACGGGATCACCTCGGCGTTCCACCAGTGGATGCGTGCGCGCCCGTCCCACCCGGTGCGGCCGCGGCCGGTCGTCCTGAACACGTGGGAGGCCGTGTACTTCGACCACGACCTCGACCGCCTGAAGGGGCTCGCGGACGTGGCCGCGCGGGTCGGCGTCGAACGGTTCGTGCTGGACGACGGCTGGTTCCGCCACCGCAGGGACGACACCGCGGGCCTCGGTGACTGGTATGTCGACGAGGGCGTGTGGCCCGACGGGCTGTCACCGTTGATCGACCACGTCACCGGGCTGGGCATGAAGTTCGGCATCTGGGTCGAACCGGAGATGGTCAACCCGGACTCGGATCTGTTCCGCGCACACCCGGACTGGGTGCTGGCGCCGGGCGACGGCACGTTCCCGCCGACCTCGCGCAACCAGCAGGTGCTGGACCTCGCCCACCCGGACGCGTACGCGTACATCCTGTCGCGCCTGGACGCACTGCTGCGCGACAACGACGTGGCGTTCGTGAAATGGGACCACAACCGCGACATCATCGGCGCCAGGGTGCACGAGCAAACGCTTGCGGTGTACCGGTTGCTGGACGAGCTGCGGTCGCGGCACCGGGCCGTCGAGATCGAGAGCTGCTCGTCCGGCGGCGGCCGCACCGACCTGGAGATCCTCGCGCGCACCGACCGCGTGTGGGCCAGCGACTGCAACGACGCCCTCGAACGGCAGACGATCCAGCGGTGGACCGCGCTTTTGCTGCCGCTGGAGCTGATCGGCGCGCACGTCGGCCCGCCGCACTCGCACACGACCGGCCGCACGCAGGACCTGTCGTTCCGGGTCGCGACGGCGTTGTTCGGGCACTTCGGCATCGAGTGGGACATCGCGTCCGCGTCGCCCGCCGACCAGGAGGCACTCGCCGAGGCGGTGGCGTTCTACAAGTCGGTGCGCGGGCTGCTGCACACCGGCACGCTCGTGCGCGGCGACCTGCCGGACCCGTCGGCGACGCTGACCGGCGTGGTGGGGCCGGACGAAGCGGTGTTCTCGTACGTACAGCTGACCTCGGCGGAGCGCACCGTGCCCGCGCCGGTCCGGCTCCCCGGCCTGGCCCCTTCTCGCCGGTACGCGGTCACGCCGGTGACCCCCGGCGGGGCGCCACGGTCGCAGCAGGTCCCGCCGCCGTCCGGTGCCACGCGGGTCCTCTCGGGACGCGCGCTGACCGACGTGGGTGTGCGGCCGCCGGTGCTGATGCCGGAACAGGCGTGGCTGCTCCACCTCAAGGCGGTGTGAGCTCACCACAGACGCCCACAGGATCGTTTCGCTGTGCGGGCGATGACCGAGCTGTGCCGGGTAGCACGTTCGCCGCACCCCGTCGCGACCCGGCTCCTGGAGCTACAGCTCGTCGATCAGCCGCTGGACGCGATCGGCGTCAGCGGTGCGGTGATGGTTCCGGAACAGCTCCACGGCCTGTTGCCAGGAATCCCGGGCCTCCTCGTGGCGACCGAGCGCCACGAGCGAATGACCGAGCCCTTCGAGGACGTCGGCCTTGTTGTAGGTGTTACCGATGCCTTGAAGACGATCGGCAGCCCGCTGGTAGTAGTCCGTGGCTTGGGCGTGATCACCGGTGTGGTGGGCGATGTAGCCGAGGCTGTCCAAGGTGCCCGCTTCAGCCTCGGGATCGCGGTGACGGGAGAGTATGGAGAGCGCGGCCTCGCAATGCCCTCGAGCTTTGTCGTAGTCACCGAGCTGTGCGTGGCACCAGCCCATCGAGTTGAGTCCAGAGGCCTCCCACACCGGTGTGCCCAGGCGCCGGTACAGGGACACAGCGTGCATGAAGTGTTCTAGTGCTCGCTCGTGTTCCCCGTGCCGCGACCGGATGCTTCCGATGTGGCGGTGAGCGTCGGCCTGACCGCGGAGATCGTCGGTGTGCTCGGCCAAGGCGAGGGCGACTTGAAGATGCTCGAACGCTTCCGCGTTGCGATCCACTCGGTGCAACGCGCGGCCGAGACGGAGATAGGCACGGGCCCGGATGCCTGGGTCGTCGAGATCATTGGCGGCGGCCAGCCCGGCCTGCCAGACGACGAGGTCGTCGTGGCGGTGTTCGCGCCGGTCGTGGAAGTTTACCAGTGCCCAGGCCAGCTGCCACACGACGTGGTGCCACTCCAGCGTGGCGGTCAGCTGTTGCGTTGCCAGCAAACAAGAGTGTTCGGCCACGAACCACGCCTCGGCTGCCGCCTCGTCGGGCAGTGGTTGGGGCTCCTCCGGTGCTGGGAGGCTGAGTTCGATCGGTTGGCGAGGCGGCGGCAGGAGTTGGTTGCCGACATAGGCGGTGTGCAGGAAGAAGGCGACAAGCCGGCGCGTCGCGGCCTCCTGGTCTTCCTGAGTCTGGTTGCTGCCGACTTGTTCCGTGGCGTAATGGCGGACCAGGTCGTGCATCCGGTACCGACTGGAGGCTTCCTGGTCGATCAAGGAAACCTGCGTCAACCCGCGTAGCACCACCCTGGTTTGTGTCCTCGGCAATCCCGCGAGGTTGGCAGCGGCCCGGAGACTGATGTCCGGGCCGGGAGCGATGGCGAGCAGGCCGAGCACCCGGGTCTGTTCCGAGGTGAGGGCGGCATAGGACCAGGAGAGCACTGTCGGCAGGCTGACCGCTGGATCGTCGTCCTCCAACGCACTCAACCGGGCTTCGCGGAGATCCTCGGCCACAGAAGCGAGCGAGCTGTGGGGGTTGGTCTGTACGCGGCCGGCGACGATGCTCAATGCAAGCGGAATCCCTCCGCAGTAGGCCAGGATCTCGTCGGTAGCGGCGGGTTCGGCGGCGATCCGGTCGGCACCGAGCCGCGCGGACAGCAGGGCGCGGGCCTGGGACTCCGGCAGGACGTCGATGGGCACGTGGCGGGCGCCGTGTCCGGTGATGAGGCCGGTGAGCCGGTTGCGGCTGGTCACCAGGACGAGACAACCGGAGGTGCCGGGGAGCAGCGGACGGACCTGGTCGGAGTCCCGTGCGTTGTCCAGTAGCAGGAGCATCCGCCGGCCGGCGATCAGGCTTCGGTACAGCCCGGCCTGCGAGTCGAGGTTGGCCGGGATCCGTGCCGCGGGCACCTCGAAGGCGTCCAGCAGGTTGCGGATGGCCTCGGCCGGCGGCATCGGCGATCCGGAGGGGTCGAACCCGCGCAGGTTCAGGTACAGCTGGCCGTCGGGAAAGCGGTCGGCTACCTGGAAGGCCCAGTGCACGGCCAGCGCGGTCTTGCCGATGCCGCCGCCACCGGCGACGGTCGAGATCAACACCGATCCATCGTCCACAGTGGACTCGTCGAGAAACCTCAGCAACGTCTTCAGCTCCGCGGCACGGCCGACGAAATCCCGGGTCGGCGCCGGAATCTGGCGCGGCACCACCTCGCCTGGCGTGGCCTGGACGCGCTCGCCGGGGGCGACCGAGGCGAGGAGCCGCACGGTCTCGTCAGCGGAGGGGCGCCGGGCCGGGCTCGGGTCGACCAGTGCGGACAGGACGGTGGCCAGCGGTTCGTCCACCATGCCTTCCGCGGCGACCGACAGGGTCATGCCGAGCGAGAACATGTCCGACGCGGCCGACGCGGGGTGCCCGTCCAGCACCTCCGGTGCCAGGTAGCCGGGAGTCCCGGCGTTCCGCTCGCTTCCGGTCACGGTGACCTCGGCCCACACCGCGACGCCGAGATCGGCGAGCTTCGCCGTCCCGTCCTCGGCGAGGAGCACGTTGCCCAAGGTGACGTCCCGGTGCACCATGCCTCTGGCGTGCATGGCCGACAACGCCGTGGCGATCTGCCTGCCGACGTGTGCCGCCCGGCGTGGCGGCAGCGGACCGCCGGCCCGCACGACCTCGGCGAGACTGCGTGCCGGCAGGTACTCCATCACCAGCCACCGCACACCGTCCTCGACGACCACGTCGAATACGGTGACCACGTTCGGGTGAAGCAGTCCAGCCCCGATCCGCGCCTCCCTGCGGATACCCTCGCGGTCCCCGGTACTCGCCTGCTTCACCGCGACCACCCGGCGAAGCTCCACGTCAGTCGCCCGCCACACCTCCCCCATACCGCCCGCGCCCGCAACGTCCTCGAGCCGGTACCTACCCGCGATGACGTCCCCGCTACGCACCGTTCCAGACTAAACGACAGGTGATAATGGCGGAGTGGCCACGAAGATCAGGAAGTACCAGCCGGGCGAGGAGCGGGTGTTGTACGACATCTGCCTGTTGACCGGCGACAGCGGCGTGGACGCGACCACGTTGTACCAGGACCCGCGGTTGCTCGGCGAGGTGTACGTCGGCCCGTACCTGCGCTTCGCCGCGGCCCTGGCCCTGGTCGGCGTGGACGATTCCGGCGTCGCCGGGTACGTGCTGGGCGTCCCGGACACCGTCGCGTTCGAGCGGTGGTGCGAGCGCGAGTGGTGGCCTGAGCTGCGGGAGCGCTACCCGCTGGGCACCTTCCCCGACAGCTCTCCTGACGACCGCATCGTCCGCCTGATCCACACCCCGCCGGCCGCGAGCCCGGACGTGGTGGAGCGCTACCCGGCGCACCTGCACATCGACCTGTTGCCCAGACTGCAAGGCAAGGGCGACGGCCGCCGGTTGCTGACCGCGCTGCTGGACGGCCTCGCGGCGATGGGCGCGCCGGGCATCCACCTGGGTGTGAGCCTGGCCAACGAGAACGCGATCGGCTTCTACCGCCGCATGGGTTTCACCGACGTGCAGGCGTACACGCACTCGCTCGTGATGGCCCGCGTGCTGTGAAAGACGCGTTCGGGGCGTCGCCGGTGCCGTGAAACGCGCGTTTGGGCCGTTGAGTGCCCCGAAAGCGTCTTTCAGGGCGTGACCGGTGCCGTGAAAGCGCCTTTCACGGCACCACAGCACTAGATGCCGAGGTGGGTGGCCACCTTGTCCGTGTGGGTGTCCGCGTCGCCGAAGGCCAGTGCGCTCGACATCGCGTGGCGGGTGTAGTGGTGCAGGTCGTGTTCCGCGGTGAAGGCGATGGCGCCGTGGACCTGGTGGCCCAGTGCGCAGACCCGCTCGTAGGCCTCGCTCACCCACGACTTCGCCACCGACACCTCGACGTCCGAGGGCAGGTCGCGGGACAGGCGCCAGATCGCCTCGTACGCGATGAACCGGGCGCTCATCACGTCGATGGCCATGTTCGCGCAGTGGTGTTGCACGGCCTGGAAGGCGCCGATCGGTTTGCCGAACTGTTCGCGTTCCTTGGCGTACGACACAGTCTTGTCCAGTACCGCCTGTGCGCCGCCGACCATCTCCGCGCAGGTGGCCGCCGCGCCGTACGCCTCGATGGGCGCCGTCGAGACCGGTGCGCCGGAGACGGGACCGTGCTCCACCCGGTACGTCGGGGCTGGGCCCACCACCGTCACCGGCGTGCACGAGGCCTCCGTCGTCAGCACCAGACCCGAAGGGCCGACCACGAGCAGAGCGGAAGCTTCCGCTGCCCACGGGACCAGTGCCCCGGAGAACGGCACGTACGCGAACACCTCACCGGCCGCGACGCGGGGACGCAGCGACGGGACCGCCATCCCGCAGATCAGCGACGAGAGGTACGGCACGGCGACGCGCGCCCGGCCGAGTTCCTCGATGATCAGGCACGCCTCGAGGAAACCGAAGTCCTCGAAGGGCAGTGCCTGCCAGCCGAGGTCGGTGATCTCCTTCCAGACGTCGTCGCCGGTGCGGCCCGCCAGGAACTCGCGGGCCGTGTCGGCGACCATCCGCTGGTCCTCCGTCAGGGTCAGGTCCGCCATCAGCGCCTGCCGGGGATCTTGTCCGAGCGGACCCACACGCCGGGCCGCTCCTCCCAGAACAGCTGCACCAGCACGCCACCGGTCTGCTTCGGGTGGATGAAGGTGTGCTTCCAGCGGGCACCGTCCGTGACGCCCTCCTCGTCGTCGAAGGTGGGTACGTCGTGGTGCCGGCACGCGTCGAGCGCCGCGTCCCAGTCCGCGACCTGGAACGTCACGTGGTGCGCGGCGGGACCGTTGCGGGACAGGAACTTGTCGATGAACGAGTCGTCGCCGCGGGAGGTGATGACCTCCAGGCAGATGCTGGAGCCGGGCACGTTCAGCACCAGGTCCGCCATGTCCGGGTGCTCGTCGTCGGCGGTGCGCCACACCTCGACCACCCCGAGCAGTTCGCGGTACCACGCCGACAGCTCGTCGCGGTCCGGGAAGGCCTGGCAGACGTGGTCCAGGTTCACGATGCCGAGCGTCGGACCGTCCACAGGGGACGTCGGGACCGGGACGGCGGCCTCGTCGCCCGTCATGGTCAGCGCGCCGGGGCCGCGGAGGCGGAACAGGACGCCGGGGCCGTGTGCGGGCGGGGACAGCGACGCCTCCACCCACTTGCCCGGCACGCCGTCGGTGATCTTGATGCCGCGTTCGTCCAGTTCGGTCACCGCCGCGTCCAGGTCCGGGACCTCGACACCGATGTGGTGCAGGCCGGGACGGCCGCCGTGGTCGTCCAGCCAGCGCTGGATCGGCGAGTCGTCACCGGACGGCGCCAGGACCTGCCATTCGTGGCCCCACGTGCCGGGGATCTCCAGGCGGGCGCCGCGGACGCCGGCCGGGGCGTTGTCCCAGCGGTGCGTGGTGCGGAAGCCGAACAGCTTCTCCAGCAACGACACCTGCGGTTCGAGGACAGGAACCGCCTGCGCGACGTGGTCTATGCGGTAGATCTGCATGGCGGTTCCCTTCAGCTCGGGTGCGGCTCGATCCAGTCGTACTCGTTGTCCACCAGTTCCTTGACCAGCCGCAGGTTGTAGCGGTTCATGGCGGCGACCCGCTCGGCCAGCCCCGCGACCTGCTTCTCGAACTCGTCGGCCGGGAACACGCTGTTCACCAGGCCCAGCTCCAGCGCCCGCGCGGCGTCGAGCTGGATGCCCGTGAACAGCATCTCCTTCGCGCGCGCCTTGCCGATCCGGCGGGGCAGCCGCTTCACACCACCCCACCCGGGTGCGGAGCCGCCGAACTCCGGCTGGTCAGGGTCCTCGCCGCCGTTCATGTACTTCGGCTGGTACGGGGGCCGCGCGGACAGCGTGATCTCGACCAGGCCCATCTTCGCGGTGTCCGAGCACACGATGAAGTCCGCCGCCAGCGCCAGCTCCAGGCCGCCGCCGACCGCGTAGCCGTGCACGGCCGCGATCACCGGCACCGAGAGGCGCTCCAGCATGGAGAACGTCTTCTCGCCGAGCCTGCCCTGCTCGATGCGCTCCTTCTTCGTCAGGCCCTCGGACCACTTCAGGTCCATGCCGGCGCAGAACGCCCGCTCACCGGCGCCGCGCAGCACCACCACGTGCACGTTGTCGTCGTCGTCCGTCTCCGTGCAGAACCGCCGCAGCTCGGTCATCGACTCCGGAGTCAGCGCGTTCAGCTTCTCCGGCCGGTTCAGCGTGAGCCACGCGACCCGGTCCTCGATCCGGACGTCCAGCGTTTCGTAGGTCATGTTTCCCTTTCCCCGACAACGAAGTCTCTAGCTCTTGGGCAGTCCGAGCCCTCGGGTGGCGATGACGTTGCGTTGGATCTCGGTGGTCCCACCCAGAAAAGTAGCCGCTACCGAGTCCAGCCGCAGATGGGTGAACGCGGCACCGAGCGGCGCGTCCTCGCGCTGCCACAGCTCGGCGAGCTGCCCGAACGCCTTCGCACCGGTCCGCGCGAGCCGCTGGTGCAGCTCCGCGCCGAACAGCTGGCTCACCGAGCCCGCGTAGTCACCCGAGGACGTCGAGTGCCGCGCGAGGTTGTACAGCACCCGGACCTCGGTGTACCGGCGGGCGATCTCCAGCCGCAGCCCCTCGGTGTCCGGCCGGGCGTGCGCCCGGCCCTCGTCCGACTTCAGGTACTCGACCAAAGTGGACAGTGCCTGCTCGAACTTGACGGTGGCGCCGATGCCCGCCCGCTCGAAGCCGAGCGCGGTCATCGCGACGTACCAGCCGCGGTTCTCCGCACCGACGCGGTTCGCGACCGGCACGCGGGCGTCGTCGAAGAACACCTCCGCGAACGGGGTGTCACCGCGGATGTCGGTGATCGGCCGGACGGTCACACCCGGTGTCTCCGTGTCCACCAGCAGGAACGTGATGCCCTTGTGCTTCGGCGCCGCCGGGTCCGTGCGCACGAGCACGAACATCCAGTCGGCCTGCGCGCCCAGCGACGTCCACACCTTCTGGCCGTTGACGACGTAGTGGTCGCCGTCGCGCACCGCGCGGGTCCGCAGCGACGCCAGGTCCGACCCGGAGCCCGGCTCGGAGAACCCTTGCACCCACGTGGTCTCCCCGCGTGCGATGCGGGGCAGGTGCTCGGCCTTCTGCTCGTCCGTGCCCAGTTCGAGGATCGTCGGGCCGAGCAGGAACGCGCCGATGCCGTTCACCGTCGGCACGCGCGCCCGCATCATCTCCTCCTGCAGGATGAACTCCTGCTCCGCGGACAGCCCGGCGCCGCCGTACTCCCTCGGCCACTGCGGGGTGATCCACCCGCGCTCCGCCAGCGCGGCGGCCCAGGCGAGCGCGCCGTCGCGGCGGGCGGGGTCGGGTGACCGGCGGTCCACGGCCCAGCTGTAGCCCCACACGTCCTCGGGCTCCAGGCTGTGCTCCGCCTCGGGGTCCGGCCGGTAGGACGCCGGGAAGCGCGTGGTCACGAACGACCGCACCTCGTCCCGGAACTCGGCCTCCTCGGGGGTGTCTTCCCAGTTCACCGTGTTGCCTCACCGTCCCACGTCGTGTCCGTGATGCCGTGGTCGCCCTGCTCGCGCAGCTTGTACTTGGCGACCTTGTCGGTCGGGGTGCGGGGGAGCGCGGCCACGAACTCGACGTACCGCGGCACCATGAACTTCGGCAGCCGCTCCACGCAGAACTCCACCAGCTCCTCGTGCGTCAGCGACTTCCCCGGCCGCAGCACGACCACGAGCTTCACGTCCTCGTCTTCCAGCTCCGACGGGACCCCGATCGCCGCGCTCTCGAGGATCGCCGGGTGTGTGTTGATCTCTATCTCCAGGTCGAACGCCGAGATGTTCTCGCCACGGCGGCGGATGGAGTCCTTCATGCGGTCGAGGAAGTAGAAGTACCCGTCCTCGTCGCACCACACGCGGTCACCGGTGTGGAACCACAGGTTGCGGAACACGTTCGCGGTCGCTTCCGGTGTCCCGTAGTAGCCGCTGGTGATCACGTACGGCTGCTTGGGCCGCAGCACCAGCTCACCCGGCTCGCCCGCGGGTAGCTCACGGTCGTGCTCGTCGACCACCGCCGCCGTGAACCGTTCCGAGTGGACGGTCCCGCACGAGCCGAGCCGCCACTCGCCGTACGGGCTGCCGGTCGCGATGCCGGCCTCGGTCGACGTGTAGGTCTCCACCGACCGCACGCCGAACCGTTCCCGCAGCGGCGCGTCCAGCGCGGACTTGCCCATGTAGAACATCTCGAGCGGGTGGTCCTTGTCGCGGGCATGCGGTGGCGCGCTCATCAGGATCGGGATCATCGAGAACACGGAGAGCGCGAGCTGCGCGTCGAAGTGCCGCACGTCGTCCCAGAACCCGGACGCGCTGAACCGGTCCACCACCGCGATCGACCCACCCGACAGCAGCGCGGAGAACACCCCGTCCCACAGCCCCGCCGCGTGGAACAGGGGCAGCGGGCAGTACGTCGTCTTGCCCCACCGGTCGAGGTAGTTCAGCGAGTCGTACGCGCAGGTCAGTGCGAGTGAGTGGGACACCATCGCGCCCTTGGACGGACCCGTGGTGCCGGACGTGTACATGATCGCCTGCAGGTCCGAGAACACGACACCGGCACGCGGCTCGGTCGCGTCGCGGCCCCGCAGGCTGTTGAGGCTGACCGCACCCGCTGGTGGTGTTCCCCGGACCACCAGCCGGGTCAGGCCCGGCAGGCGTTCGAGCGGAAGTGTTTGTCTGTTCGGGTCGCAAGCTCCCCGAAGCCTGCCGAGGTACTCCTCGTCGATGATCAACGTGGTCGAGTCGGAGCTGAACAGGACGTGTCTCAGCACCTCGCCGCGGTGTGCCGTGTTGACCGGCACCGCGACCGCACCCAGGCGGGCGAGAGCGAAGACCACCGACACCAGCTCAGGGCAGTTCGGCAGCATGACGGCGACGTGGTCGCCCTTGCCGACACCCATTCCGATCAGCCCCTGCGCGACGCGGTTGGCGTCGGTGTCCACGTCGCGGTAGGTGAGATCGCCGTCACGAAAACGTAGAAAGGGCTCGGTCCCATGACTGTCCGCACGTGACCTGAGCACGTCGCCGAGTACGAAACTTTCCACCGGCCCATCGGAGCACGGATACCAACAAAGTGCACAAAGGTCGGATGTATCGGTGATCGACTGGTTCGTGCACGCAGCGTCTGCTGCTAGGCTCCGCGTACGTCATCGACCTGTTCACCAGGGAGGTTTGCCTTGCGGCTCATGCGAGTGGGCGTCCTCGGCGCGGAACGGCCCGTCGTGCTCGACGACGGCGGTCGCGCGTTCGACCTGTCCGGGCTGACGAACGACATCGACGGGGCGTTCCTGGCCGATGACGGCATCGCGCGGGCGCGCGCGGCCCTCGCCGCGGGTGCGCTACCCGCCGCTGACGTGGCCGGGGAGCGCGTCGGCGCGCCGATAGCACGGCCGCCCGCCGTTGTCTGCGTCGGTATGAACTACGCCGCACATGCCGCCGAGTCAGGTGCCGCACCGCCCGAGCACCCCGTGATCTTCTACAAACATCCGAACACTGTGGTCGGGCCGAACGACGATGTGATCCTCCCGAGGGGTGCCGCGAAGGTCGACTGGGAGGTCGAGCTGGGCATCGTGATCGGCAGGCGCGCCCGCTACCTGTCCTCCCCGGAGGATGCCTTCGGGTACATCGCCGGTTACGTGCTGTCGAACGACGTGTCCGAGCGGGCGCTCCAGCTGGAGGTCTCCGGCGGGCAGTGGTCGAAGGGCAAGTCGTGCGAGACGTTCAACCCGCTCGGCCCGTGGCTGGTGCCCGCCGCCGACGTCGGCAACCCGCAGGCGCTTGGCCTGCGGTCGTGGGTCAACGGCGAGGTCCGGCAGGACTCGAACACCGCCGACATGCTGTTCGGCGTGGCGACGCTGATCCACGACATCAGCCAGTACACGGTGCTCGAACCGGGTGACCTCGTGAACACGGGTACGCCACAGGGGGTCGCGCTATCGGGCCGCTTCCCATACCTTTCGATCGACGACGTGGTGGAGATCGAGATCGACGGGCTCGGCAGGCAGCGTCAGGTGGTCGTCAAGGGCTGACGCCCGTTCGCGGGAGAAGGGAAGACGAGTTGGGCACGCGGGTCGCGTTGTTCGCCACGTGTCTCACCGACACGTTCTTCCCGGACACCGCCCGGGCGGTGGTCCGCCTGCTGGAGCGGCTCGGTTGCGACGTCGACTTCCCGGCGGCGCAGACCTGCTGCGGCCAGATGCACTACAACACCGGCTACCGCGCGCACGCGGTGAAGCTCGCGAAGCGGCACGCGAAGGCGTTCGACGGCTACGACGCGGTGGTCGCGCCGTCCGGGTCGTGCGCGGGGATGGTCCGGGAGGTGTACCCGGACCTGCACAGACGTACCGAGTCGGTGGCAAGGCGAACGTACGAGCTGTCCGAGTTCCTGGTGGACGTGCTGGGCGTGACCGACGTCGGCGCGTACTTCCCGCATCGCGTCACCTACCACCCGACCTGCCACTCGCTGCGCATGCTCGGTGTTGGCGAGAAGCCGCTCGAGCTGTTGCGCCACGTCCGCGGCCTGGACCTGGTGGAGCTGTCAGGGGCCGACTCGTGCTGCGGGTTCGGCGGCACGTTCGCGCTCAAGAACGCCGAGACGTCGACCGCGATGCTCGCCGACAAGATGACCCACGTGCT
Source organism: Actinophytocola algeriensis (assembly GCF_014203735.1). Classification (GTDB taxonomy): domain Bacteria; phylum Actinomycetota; class Actinomycetes; order Mycobacteriales; family Pseudonocardiaceae; genus Actinophytocola; species Actinophytocola algeriensis. The sequence continues at coordinate 328,393 of NZ_JACHJQ010000004.1, forward strand.
GGAGACCCGCGCACAGGTCGTGACGGCGGGTGACAACTCGTGCCTCATGCACATCGGCGGCGGGCTGTCGCGGCTGAAGACCGGCGTGCGGTCGCTGCACCTGGCGGAGATCCTGGCTAGCACGGAGGAGGAGCCATGGGCCGCAACCCCGTGACGTGGCTGGGCAGCCCGACCTTCCCGAACGCGGCGCGGGACGCCCTGTCCGACGTCCAGCTGCGCGGCAACCTCGCGCACGCCACCACGACGATCCGCACCAAACGCGCGGCCGCGGTCGCGGAACTGCCGGACTGGCAACGACTTCGTGAGTCCGGTCAGGCCATCAAGGACGAGGTGCTGTCCAACCTGGACAGCTACCTGGAACGACTGGAGGCAGCCGTCACCGCGCGTGGCGGCATCGTGCACTGGGCCAGGGACGCGGCCGAGGCGAACGAGATCGTGCTGCGGCTGGTGAAGGAGGCGGGTGCCTCCGAGGTCGTGAAGGTCAAGTCCATGGCCACCGCGGAGATCGGCCTCAACGAGGCGCTCGAGGAAGGTGGCGTCTCGGCCATCGAGACCGACCTCGCCGAGCTGATCGTGCAGCTCGGTGACGACCGCCCGTCCCACATCCTGGTACCCGCGATCCACCGCAACCGCTCGGAGATCCGCGACATCTTCCGCTCCCGGATGTCCGGTGTGGAGGACCTGTCGGACACGCCGGCCGAGCTGGCGGAGGCGGCCCGCGCACACCTGCGGCGCAAGTTCCTGTCCGCGAAGGTCGCCATCTCGGGCGCCAACTTCGCGGTCGCCGACACGGGTTCGGTCGTGGTGGTGGAGTCCGAGGGCAACGGGCGGATGTGCCTCACGCTGCCGGAGACGCTGATCACGGTGATGGGCATCGAGAAGCTCGTGCCGACGTGGTCGGACCTGGAGGTCTTCCTCCAGCTGCTGCCGAGGTCGTCGACGGCGGAGCGGATGAACCCGTACACGTCGGTGTGGACCGGGGTGACCCCCGGCGACGGGCCGCGGAAGTTCCACCTGGTGCTGCTGGACAACGGCCGGACCCAAACGCTGGCCGACCGGGTCGGTCGGCAGGCGCTGCGGTGCATCCGGTGCTCCGCCTGCCTGAACGTGTGCCCGGTGTACGAGCGGACCGGCGGCCAGGCGTACGGCTCGGTGTACCCGGGGCCGATCGGCGCGATCCTGACACCGCAGCTGGGTGCGGGCACCGACGACCCGCAGACCGCGGCACTGCTGAAGTCGCTGCCGTTCGCGTCGTCGCTGTGCGGTGCCTGTTACGAGGTGTGCCCGGTGCGGATCGACATCCCGTCGGTGCTGGTGCACCTGCGCGGCAAGGCGGTCGAGGGCACGCACACACCGGAGTCGGTGGCGATGGCGGCGGCGTCGTGGGTCATGCAGTCGCCGGCGCGGTTCCGGCTGGCACAACGCGCGGCGTCGGTGCTGCGGCTGATATCCAGGCGCGGCAAGGTGAAACGGCTGCCGTGGCCGGGTTCAAAGTGGACGGACTCGCGCGACCTGCCCGCGCCGGCCGCGGAGACGTTCTCGGCGTGGTGGCGGAGGACTCGTGGCTGACGCACGTTCGGTGATCCTGGGCCGGATCCGCGCGGCGCTGGCCGACCGCCCCGGCCCGGTGACGGTGCCGCGCGAGTACGACCGCGTTCGCGACCTGGGTGATGTGCTGACGCTGTTCGAGAAGCAGGTGGCGGACTACCGGGCGGTCGTGCGGCGGGTGGCGGAGTCGGCGCTGCCCGCGGAGATCGAGTCGTCGCTCACGGCACACGGGGTTCGGGTGATGGTGACCCCGGCGGACGTGCCGACGTGGTGGCGGGTGGGCCAGTTCGTGTGGTCCCTCGACGCGCCGATGTCGCCGCTCCCGAACGCGGCACTCGACCGCGCGGACGGCGTGCTGACCGGTTGCGCGGTGGCGATCGCCCAGACGGGCACGATCGTGCTGGACGCCGGGTACGCGCAGGGACGGCGCGCGCTGACCCTCCTGCCGGACTACCACCTGTGCGTGGTCCACGCGGACCAGGTGGTGGCGACGGTCCCGGAAGCGTTGGCACGCCTGGAGTCGACACGTCCGCTGACGTTCATCTCCGGCCCGTCGGCGACGAGCGACATCGAGCTGGACCGCGTGGAGGGCGTACACGGCCCTCGCAACCTCGAGGTCCTGATCGTCGGTTAAGCCTGCGACGGGTCGCCTGCTTGGAGCTGCCGCAGCTGCGCGGCGATCGCCCCGGTCTCGGGCGACTGGTCGTGGCCGGGGTGGTGGATCCACCAGCCGGGTCCCCAGCGCAGGACCCGCCCGAACAGCGTGAGGACGAGCCCGTCGTCGAAGGTGCCCGCGGGTACGCGGATGTCCCGCACGAGCGGATCGTCCTCGACGAGCACGTCGAACCGGCCATGGCCCGGCTCGTAGCGCTCGACCCGCTCCTGCCAGCAGTCGAAGAACACCCAGCCCGAGCCGTCCTCGGGGGCGTAACAGAGCACCCGCTTGTCCGCGAGGAGACTCGGCGGCCCGAACACCGCCTCGACCTCACTGCGGCGGACGTCGCGGTCACCCACCCAGTCGCGCAAGGTGGTGAACGGCACCCACTCGTCGGCGGTGAGCATCCGGTCGACGGAGAGATACCCGAAGCGGTGGAAGAGTTCGGCGTACACGGACGCCACCTCGGGCACACAACGCCGCTCGGCCCCGAAGATCGCCGTGAAGGGCCCGTGCACACCGAGCTTGCCGTACCGGCCGAGAGCGTCGACGGCCGCGCGGTGCTCGTCGTCCCGATCGTCGAGGAACGTGAGGTTGGCGAGCATGGCGGCGGCGGAGAGCTGCATCTCCCGCCCCGTGGCCGCGAACATCCCGGACCGGGTGAACATGAGGGGCACGAGATCGAGCCAGTGGCGCCTGAGGTCATCCGAGGACCGCACAAGTCGATCTTAGTGTGCTAGACCGCGACGCCGATCACCTTTTCCGGGATGAGCCGCGCGATCACGCGTTTCACCTCGGCTGGTTCGGGTGGCGGGTCCTCCCCGACGTACTTGTGCGACAACCGTTTCGGCAGGTCCCTGTCCGGGTCGTCGACCACCTCCACCGTGCCGCGGATCTCCACCGTGCGGTACGGGTCCGCCAGGTCGAAGATCGTCAGGCTCACGCGGGGGTCGCGGGCGATGTTGCGGATCTTCCGGCGGGCGGCGGTGCTGGAGAAGACCACCGCGTCGTCGTCGAGGCCCACCCAGATCACCGACGTCTGCGGGGAGCCGTCCGGGTTCAGCGTGGCCAGGGTCGCGAAGTTCCTGCCGTCGATCAGTTGCCGGGTGGCGTCGTCGAGGATCACCTCTCCACCGTATTCCGCCGCCCGGTGTGCTTGCGGGGGAGTGGACGTGCCGATCCATTTCCGGTCCGCGTTCCATGCAGCTCCCGAGTCCATCCTCCTCACGGACGCGCCGATGCGTCCGTGAGGAGGACAACCAATGGGACCGAACGACGCAGCGGCACCCCGGCTCGAAGGGCTGGGCGACCTCACACCCACCTTCTCGGTGACGGTGCTCCACCTCCACCCCGATGCCGATCAGGCCGGCGCCTTCCGCTCGCTCGTCGGGTACCTCCGAACGGAGCTCGACACGCCAGGGCACCCCGACTTCATCGCCGAGGTGGAGCGGGTCCTCGCCGTGCTCGACGGCGCGATCCTCGTCGTCTCCGCGGTCGAAGGGGTGCAGGCGCAGACCCGGATCCTGCTGCGTGCGTTGCGCCGCCTGAGGATTCCCACGCTGATCTTCATCAACAAGACCGACCGGCGCGGTGCCGGCCCGGACCGCGTGCTGGCGCAGTTGAACAAGCTCGCGCCCGCGGTCCGCCCCGGCGACGTCGAGGCGCTCGCCGAGTATGACGACGACGTCCTCGCCGCCTACCTCGACGGGCAACCGGCCCCGGACCGGTTGCGGGACAGGACCTGTGACGTCACCGTCCACCCCGTCTTCGGCGGCTCCGCCATCACCGGGGCCGGGATCGGCGCGCTGACGAACGCGATCACCGACCTCCTGCCGGTCACGACCCCGGATCCCACCGCGCCCCTGTCCGGGACGGTGTTCAAGATCGAGCGCGGCATCGCCCACGTGCGGCTCCACGCGGGCACACTGCGGCTGCGTGACCGCGTCGACGGCGGCAAGGTCACCGTCCTCGGCATGTTCGACCGCGGCGGTCCCGTCAGCATGCGCGCGGTCCCCGCGGGTCGGATCGCTACCGTGCAGGGACTCGATGTGCGGGTCGGGGACGCGATCGGGGACGCGCGGTCCAGCACAGCCCACCACTTCCCGCCGCCCGCACTGGAAACGGTGGTGCACCCGGAAGACCCGCGCCAACGGGTGGCGCTGCACGCGGCCCTCACCGAGCTGGCCCGGCAGGACCCGCTGATCGGGCTGCGGAACGACCTCGCGATCTCGCTGTACGGCGAGGTGCAGAAGGAGGTCGTCGAGGCGACCCTCCGGACGGAGTACGGCATCGCGGTGACGTTCTCGGACAGCGAGGTCATGTGCGTCGAGCGGCTGTGCGGGGTGGGCGAAGCCGTGCGGTACAAGGAACACAACCCGTATGCGGCGACCGTGGGGCTGCGAGTCGAGCCTGGAGGGCCGGGGGTGCGGTTCCGGCTGGTGGTGGAGCTGGGCTCACTGCCGCTGTCGTTCTTCACCGCGGTGGAGGAGTCCCTGCGTGACGAGTTGCGCCACGGGCGGCGGTGGGAGGTGACCGACTGCCTGATCACCATGACCCACTCCGGCTACTTCTCACCCGTCACGACCGCGGGCCACTTCCGCGACCTGACCCGCGTCGTGCTCCGCGACGCGCTGGCCGAGGCAGGCACCCGTGTGCACGAGCCGGTGCTCCGCTTCCACCTGGAGATCCCGGACGATCTGGTCGGCACCGTGCTCCCCGCCATGACCCGCGTCCACGCCATCCCGCACACGACCACCCCCGACGGCGACCTGTGCGTGGTCGAGGGGGAGGTCCCGGCGGCTCACGTCCACGACCTCGAACGCCGCCTGCCTGGGCTGACCCGCGGCGAGGCGGTGCTGTTGACCACGTTCGACCGCTACCAGGCGATCTCCAAAACGGGGGTCGTACGTTCGAATCTACCGGGGCGTCACCTGACCATGCCTGACGGTTCTGTCAGCGCTCTTGAAAGGGCCGCGTGACATGGTCATGACATGGAACCGGGTTACTCTCGGTCCTCGGGATACATCCCGCCGCCTCCTCACGGGAGGGCTCGTGGAATGCGGTGTGGTCGTCTCTCAGGGTCGGAACGACGAGCTCGGGTAAGGCATGTTGACGCCTCGGTCGTCCACCATTTGGCGCTCCTCGTAGCTGGGCGGCGGGAAGGAGTTGGCGTCGTGCTTCGGGGGCGCGGGGGTGTAGTCGACGTGCGGAGCCGGTTCGTTCCACGACTCCTCGTGGCGCGATTGCTTCGGCACGGCGACCTTCGGCGAGTCGTTGTTGTTCACCGGCACGACGTCGTAGAGGTCGTCGCCCCGACCGGTGCGCAGCATCCAGGCCTGAAGGCCCTGGAGTTCGCTGTAGAGGGCGGGGCCGGCCTGCTCCGCGAGCTGTTTCCGGGACTCCTCCAGCCGATCCGGTTGGGTGAGCAGTTCGTTGAGCAGGGCCGAGATCTGATCGACCCGAAAACGCCCGGCGGGCAGGTACGCCTCCTGGGCGCTGCGCAGGATCAGCTGGCCAGTCGGGTCAGACAGTTGTGGAGCATCGGACGGTCGAGTCGTCTTGTCCGTGAACCACTTGTAGCGAAGGCGAGTGCGTTGAATCGTCCACGTAGACATTACAAGCCTCGTTTCTGTTTAGCCACTGCCGCTTCCGGGACTGGTCCCGATGAGTAACGCGCGTCTCAACGTAGCGGATACCGGTGGTACCAGAAGGAGCACAACGAACACTCATTCGGTTGGAATGGGGAAACGCCGTGGGACAGCAGGTCGAGCGGATAATCGAACCCGAAACCTGCTAGACGTGCGAATTTTCGGTAACCGGTGTTGTCGACCCCACCCAAACAGGGTTCCTCCGTGGCGGGCACAGGTCACTTTTCGTGATTCCCGCCCGCCAAGCCATGCCGTCGAGCCAGGACGACCGTGTTCGGCCGCCTCCGGCGGCGGGGAGGTGTGAACAGGTCCTGCAGGTCGCCGCGGACGTCGGATCTCAGAGGCCGGTCCAGGCTAGTGCTGTGTCCACCAACGTTTGCCGGGTCCTGCGGCGGGTTCGGCCAAGCCGACGGTGATCGCCGTACCCGGGGTGGGGCTGGTATGCCGTGAAAGGCGCGTTCAGGACATCGCCGACGCTGTGAAAGGCGCGTTGAGGGCGTTGAGTGCCCTGAAAGCGCCTTTCGCAGCGTGGTCAACGCCGTGAAAGCGCCTTTCACGGCACAACGGGACGTCGCGAGGGCGCGAGAGACGCCGGGGGCGCCGGGGGCGCAAGCCCCACACCACATCGCAGGCAGACCACCGAAAAAGAGTCCCTGCCAAAGAACCACGTTGCCAACCCAGGGAGCCATCCCAGAGACCTGCCCCTCCGGCGAGGAGCCGCCGGAGGCAAACCCGTCCGGAGGCAAACCCGTCCGGCGACAAACCACGAACCCACCCCGGCCAACGTAAGTGGACACAGCACTAGCTGGCTCGCCAGGCTGACGTCGAGGACGGCAACCGGCCGGGCATTACTCGATCGAAGTCTGTCGAGCTGCGCCCCGGGAGAACGCGATTCCAGCCGCCGGTGTCACCTACCTGCCGGGCGGCGCGACCGTTCTCCCACCGGGTGGCGTAGATGTCAGTCCGGGCGGCGAGAATTGCCGCGAGGAACGCGACCTTCCTTTCGGGGACCGACCGGCGTCGACCGGGCTCGGATGCCCTCGAAGAAGCCAGTTTCTGCCGAACCTGGTGGTGCCGCGGTGCCGTGCAACCTGCAGATTGCGGACGGGAAGCGTGCGTCTTTCAGGACATGACCCGAAGCACCCGGACGGGCGCCGAAAGGCGTCCGTGGCGAAAAAGCCCGCCCGCAGGCAGACCCGCACACAACGTAAAAGAACTGCATAACCGAGGAGCCATCCCAGAGACTTGCCCCTCCGGCGAGGAGGCCCGCCGGCAGGACGCCCGGCCGGCGAGGACAGGGCGAAGGCCACCCGCCGCGGTCGGCTCCAACCGCGGCGAATGGCCTGAATCAAGCGGCCGGACGATTCCGGGCGTCAGGCCTGACGAAGCTGGTCCGGGAGTTGGCGTTGTTGCTGAACGCCGTCGGCTGGCACTCGTAGAGCGTCGGGTCGATGGCCTGCGCGGCGTTTCCTCGACGCCAGAGGACTCGATGTCGAAGTCGGACCGGACCTGTGCGAGGCGTTCCCGCCAGTTCGCGGGCAGGTGCGCGGTGATCGCGTCGAGGCGGGCCTGGTCGGCGGGGACAGCTCCGCGTGACGACGTTCCGCCATGTCGGACATCTGACAGCCACCAGTACTGATCGGATCAATGAGGACACAGGATCGCGCGAGGGGTGGATTCTGTGATCCGGCTGCGGTATACATCGGATGTCTTATCTCGAAGTGGAAGGGGACGGCGGCTCACATGGCCCGCATCACCGGCATGGATGTGCGCGACATCCGGTTCCCCACCTCGCGGGAGCTCGACGGGTCCGACGCGATGAACCCCGATCCCGACTACTCCGCCGCCTACGTCGTGCTGCGCACCGACGACGGGCCCGACGGGTACGGGCTCGCCTTCACCATCGGCCGGGGCAACGACGTGCAGGCCGCCGCCATCAAGGCCCTGGACCACATGGTCGTCGGGCGGCCGGTGCCGGAGACCGCGTTCGAGCTGGCCGCCCTCAGCCGGGAGCTGGTCGGCGACTCGCAGCTGCGCTGGCTGGGCCCCGAGAAGGGCGTCGCGCACATGGCGATCGGGGCCGTGGTCAACGCGGCATGGGACCTCGCCGCGCGGCGGGCGGAACGTCCATTGTGGAGGTTCCTGTCCGAGTTGTCGCCGGAGGAGCTGGTCGCGCAGGTCGACTTCCGGTACCTCTCCGACGCCCTCACCGAACAGGAGGCACTCGACCTCCTGCGCAGGCCGGGGCGGGCGGCGCGGATCGCGGAGATAGAGCGGGACGGCTACCCGGCCTACAGCACCGGCGCGGGCTGGCTCGGGTACACCGACGAGAAGATGGTCCGGCTCGCGAAACAGGCCGTCGCCGACGGGTTCGCGATGCTCAAGCTCAAGGTCGGCGGCGACCTCGACGACGACATCCGGCGCATGCGGCTCGCGCGGGACGCGGTCGGGCCGGACATCCGGATCGCCGTCGACGCCAACCAGCGGTGGGACGTCGAGCCCGCGATCAAGTGGATGCAGGCGCTGAGCGAGTTCGACCCGTACTGGATCGAGGAGCCGACCTCGCCGGACGACGTGCTCGCGCACCGGGCGATCGCCGAGGCCATCGCGCCGATCCGGGTCGCGACCGGCGAGCACGTGCAGAACCGGGTGATGTTCAAGCAGTATCTGCAGGCGGGCGCGTTGTCGGTGCTGCAGATCGACGCGGCCCGGGTCGGCGGGGTCAACGAGAACATCGCGATCCTGCTGCTCGCCGCGAAGTTCGGCGTGCCGGTGTGCCCGCACGCCGGCGGCGTCGGCCTGTGCGAGCTGGTCCGGCACCTGTCGATGTTCGACTACGTGGCAATCTCCGGCACGCAGGACGACCGCGCGATCGAGTGGGTGGATCAACTGCACGAGCACTTCACCGACCCCGCTATCGTGCGCGGCGGACGCTACCTCGCGCCCACGGCCCCGGGTTTCTCCGCGCGGATCAACGACGAGGCGCTCGCCCGGTACGCCTTCCCCGACGGTCCTGAGTGGAGTGAGAAGTGACCGATTTTGACGGGCTGACAGCGGTTGTCACCGGCGGTGCGTCGGGTATCGGTGCCGCGGTGGCGAAGACGCTGACCGAACGCGGCGCCAAGGTCGCGGTCCTCGACGTCAACCCCGGCGATGACGGCATCCGCTGCGACGTCTCCGACGACACCGAGGTCCGCGCCGCGATCGCCGCGGTCGTCGAGCGGTTCGGCGGCGTCGACGTGCTGGTCAACAACGCGGGCATCGGCGCGCAGGGCGACGTGGCCGGCAACGACGACGCCGAGTGGCACCGGGTGCTGGACGTGAACGTGGTCGGCATGGCCCGCGTGACCAGGGCCGCGCTGCCGCACCTGAAGAACAGCGGGTGCGCCGCCGTGGTCAACACCTGCTCGATCGCGGCGTGGCAGGGCCTGCCGAACCGGGTCCTGTACTCGGCCAGCAAAGGCGCGGTGCTCGCGCTGACGCTGGCCATGGCGACCGACCACCTCGACGACGGCATCCGGATCAACTGCGTGTGCCCCGGCACCGCGGACACCCCGTGGGTCGGCAGGCTGCTCGACGCGGCCCCGGACCCGGAGAAGGAGCGTGCCGCGCTCGCCGCCCGCCAGCCGATGGGCAAGCTCGTGACCGCCGACGAGGTGGCGCACGCGATCGCCTACCTGGCAAGCCCCCTGTCCGGCTCGACCACCGGGACCGCCCTCGCGGTCGACGGTGGCATGTACGGCCTGCGTCCACGACCGCGGGTACCGGGAGCGGAGTGAAGGAGCGGCCGCCGTCTGGACCGAGGAGCGCGCGCAGGCGCGCCAGCGCCGAGCACGCGACGAGGGACGACGGCGGTTGAGCGGATGAACGAAGCGACCAATTGAACACAGTTCCCTTTCTCTCTCCAGCATCAAGGAGGATGCGATGCGCAAGACCATCGGCGCGGTCGCGGCGGTCGCCGCGCTGGCCGTCGCGGTGAGCGGCTGTGGGTCCACGAAGGACACCGCGGGTGGTGGCGGCGGCGGTGGTGGGGACGGCAAGATCGGCGCCACGGTGCCGCTGTTGACCTCGCCGTTCTGGCAGGCGTACAACAACTACGTGCCGGGGATGGCGAAGGAGGCGGGCCTCGACGCCCTGCCGACCGTCAACGCGGACAACGACACCCAGAAGCAGATCACCGACATCAACAACCTGCTCAACCAGGGCGTCAAGGGCCTGGTGGTGACCCCGCTCGACTCCGCGGCCATCGTCGCGGGCCTCAACCAGGCCGAGCGCAAGGGCGTGCCGGTGGTGTCGGTCGACGTGGCACCCGAGTCCGGCAAGGTCGCGATGGTCGTGCGCGCCGACAACAAGGCGTACGGCACCAAGGCGTGTGACGTGATCGGCGAGAGGGTGCCGGAAGGCAAGGTCATCCAGATCATGGGTGACCTGGCGTCGGTCAACGGCCGCGACCGGTCCGAGGCGTTCCGCGCGTGCGTGAAGGAGAAGTACCCGAAGCTCACCGTGCTGGAGATCCCGGCGGACTGGCAGGCGGAGAAGGCCGCGTCCGGACTGGAGGGGCTGCTGACGGCGAACCCGGACGTCAAGGGCATCTACATGCAGGCCGGTGGCGTCTACCTCGCGCCGACGCTGCAGGCCCTGGAGCGCAAGAACCTCAAGTTCCCGGTCGGCGACCCGAAGCACATCGTGCTGGTCTCCAACGACGGCATCCCGCAGGAGCTGGACGCGATCCGGGCCGGCGAGCTGGACGCGACCGTGTCGCAGCCCGCGGACGACTACGCCAAGTACGGCATGTACTGGCTGAAGAAGGCCATGGCGGGCGAGACCTTCTCCGAGGGCCCGACCGACCACGGCAGCACGGTCGTCGAGACCATGCCGGGCATCCTGGAGGACCAGCTGCCCGCGCCGGTCGTCACCAAGGAGAACGTGGACGACGAAGCCCTGTGGGGTAACAGCTTGTGAGCGGTGGCGTCGAGACAGTCGTCGAGGCACTGGGTGTCGGCAAGCGCTACGGGCCCACCGTGGCGCTCGCCGATGTCAGTCTCACCGTCGAGGCAGGCGAGTCGCACGCGCTCGTCGGCCGCAACGGGGCGGGCAAGTCGACGCTGGTGTCCCTCCTCACCGGACTGTCCAAACCGGACACGGGGACGGTCACGTTCGGTGGGGAACCGGCGCCGCCGATCGGCGACCGGGAGGCGTGGCGCACCAAGGTCGCGTGCGTCTACCAGCACTCGACGGTCATCCCGCACCTGACGGTCGCGGAGAACCTGTTCATCAACCGGCAGCCGACCCGGCGCGGCGTGATCTCGTGGTCGCGCCTGCGGAAGGACTCCCGCGAGCTGCTGGACTCGTGGCACGTCGACGTGGACGTGGACCTGCCTGCCGGTGAGCTGTCGGTCGAGGACCGGCAGCTCGTGGAGATCGCGCGCGCCCTGTCCTACGGCGCGCGGTTCATCGTGCTCGACGAGCCGACCGCGCAGCTCGACTCCGACGCGATCGGGCGGCTGTTCGTGCGGATGCGGGAGCTGCAGGACGCGGGTGTCACCTTCCTGTTCATCTCGCACCACCTGCAGGAGGTGCACGAGGTCTGCCAGGCGGTGACGGTGCTGCGCGACGCGCGGCACGTGGTCACCGCGCCGGTCGCGGACCTCACCCGCGCCCAGCTGATCGACGCGATGACCGGCGAGACCGGTGGTCTGACGGTGACCGACGCGGCCGAGCGGGACGCGGTCGCGGCCGACGCCGAGGACGTGCTGACGGTCGCAGGCCTGTCCGGTGACGCGTTCACCGACATATCGTTCGGGCTGCGGCGCGGTGAGGTGCTCGGCATCGCCGGGTCGAACGCGAGCGGCAAGCACCAGATCGCGGAGACGATCTACGGGCTGCGCGCACCGGTCCGCGGGGTGGTGACGATGAACGGCCGCCCGCTGCCGCACGGCGACGTGAAGGCCGCGCTGCGGGCCGGGATCGGTTGCGTGCCACGGGATCGGCACCACCAGGGGCTGGTGCTGGGCATGTCCATCGCCGACAACGCCGCCATGTCCGTCCTGGACCGGATGGGCCCTGGCGGCCTCGCCGCACCCGGCGCGCGGACCGCGGTGGCGACGAAGGCGATCGCCGACTACGACATCGTGGCGGCAGGCCCGCTGCAGCAGGCGGACGCGCTGTCCGGCGGCAACCAGCAGAAGATCGTGCTGGCGCGGGCGCTCGGGAGCGACCCGGACGTGCTGGTGCTGATCAACCCGACGGCGGGTGTCGACGTGAAGTCCAAGGAAGCGCTGCTCGGCCAGGTCGAGCGGGTGCGCGCGGAAGGCAAGGCGGTCCTGATCGTCAGCGACGAGCTGGACGACCTGCGGCCGTGTGACCGGGTACTGGTGCTGCGCGCCGGCGACCTGGTCGCGGAGCACGAGGCCGGCTGGTCGGTGGGCGATCTGGTGGCCGACATCGAAGGGGTCACGCATGACTGAGGTGCAAAGCCGGGAAAGGCGCGTGCACGGCACCGATCGCCCTGAGCGCGCCTTCCGCGGCATGGGACGGCTGCCGCGGTTGCGGGAGCTGGCACTCGTGCCCGCGCTCGTGGTGCTGCTGATCATCGGCGCGATCGTCAACGACAGCTTCCTCACCACCGGCAACCTGATCAGCATCCTCGGCGCGTCCGCCGCGCTCGCGCTGGTCGTGCTGGGTGAGTCGCTCGTGCTGATCTCCGGCAAGTTCGACCTGTCGCTCGAGTCCACCGTGGGCATCGCACCCGCGATCGGCGCGCTGCTGGTGATCCCGTCCGGCTTCGGCACCGAATGGCACGCCGCGGCCGGGATCGCCACGATCCTGCTCGTCGGCGCGGTGATCGGCGCGTTCAACGGCTTCCTCATCGTGAAACTCAAGCTGAACGCCTTCATCGTCACCCTGGCCATGCTGATCGTCCTGCGCGGACTGCTCGTCGGCGCCACCGAGGGCAAGACGCTGTTCGACATGCCGGAGGCGTTCTTCACGCTCGCCACCGCCACGTTCATCGGCCTGCCGATCTCGGTGTGGCTCGCGTTGGTCCTGTTCGCGGTCACGGGGTTCGTGCTGCGCTACCACCGGGTCGGCCGCTCGCTGTACGCGATCGGCGGCAACCGGGAGGCCGCGCGCGCCGCGGGCATCAACGTGGACCGCATCTCGGGGCTGGTGTTCGTGGTCGCCGGGGTGCTCGCCGCGATCGGCGGGCTCGTGCTCACCGGCTACGTCGGCGCGATCAACGCCAACCAGGGCGACGGCATGATCTTCACGGTCTTCGCGGCGGCGGTCATCGGCGGCATCTCACTCGACGGCGGCCGCGGCACGATGTTCGGCGCGCTCACCGGTGTGCTGCTGCTCGCGGTCGTGGAGAACCTGCTGACACTTGCCCAGGTCCCGTCGTTCTGGATCCAGGCCGTGTACGGCGCGATCATCCTGGTCTCGCTCATGCTGGCCCGGTTCACCGGCGGGAAGCCGCAGACCTAGGAGTTCTCGCCGTGCTCCCCGAGGGCGTTGCGCAGCCACTGCTCGACGCCGGAGATGTGGACGGTCGCCCACGAGCGGGCCAGCTCCGGCTCGCGGGCGGCGATGGCGTCGTAGATCGCGCGGTGCTGCTCGCGGGTCTTCGCGACCGCGCCTTCCTGGGTGAGGCCGCGCCAGATCCGCGCGCGGGTCGTCGGGCCCGACAGCGAGTCGATCAGCGAGCACAGCACGGGGTTGCCGGTGCCGAGCGCGATGCGGCGGTGGAACTCCAGGTCGTTCGCGACGAGCGACTCGACGGTCGGCGACTCCTCGAGCCCTTCGAGGAGCTTCGCCAGTTCGGCGATGTCCTCCTCGGTCATGTTGGTGGCGGCCATCGCGGTCGCCGCCGGTTCGAGGATGCGCCGCACGGCGAGGAAGTCGAGCACGGTGTCGTCGCGGTGGAAGTCCACGACGAACGTCATCGCGTCGAGCAGCAGCTTCGGTTCGAGGCTGGTGACGTACGTGCCGTCGCCCTGCCGGACGTCGAGCACGCGGATCAGGCACAGTGCCTTCACGGCCTCCCGCAGCGAGCTGCGCGACAGGCCCAGGTGCTGGGCCAGGTCGGCTTCCTTGGGGAGCCGGTCGCCGGGCGCGAGCTCACCCGAGATGATCATGCCCTTGATCTTGTCGATCGCTTCGTCGGTAACGGGCATACGAACCTCTCTTGCGGAGCTTGCGGAGCGAACGTCGGACACTGCAAACCTCGGATGTTTCCTCTAGAGTGCCACGAAAGGTGAACGGATGCGGGTAGCACTGCACACCCGGCTCAAGCCGGGCAGGGAGGCGGAGTACGAGAAGGTGCACGCCGTCATCCCGCGTGACCTGGAAGTCGCGCTGCGCGACGCGGGCGTGTCGTCCTGGGCCATCTACCGCGACGGCCTCGACCTGTTCCACGTGCTCGAGGTGGCGGACTACCAGGCCATGCGGCACGCGCTGCGCGACCACCCGGCGAACGTGCCGTGGCAGCGGCGGATGGCAGAGCTGCTGGAGGTCGAGGACGACTACTCGGGCACCGACACCGGCCTGAAACTCGTGTGGGAGCTGTCGTGACCGTGCCTGTCGGGCTGGGCTGCGCCCAGCTGGGCAACCTGTACCGCCCGATGACCGACGAGACCGCTGCCGCGATCGTCGACGCGGCGTGGGACGCGGGCATCCGGTACTACGACACCGCGCCGCACTACGGGCTCGGGCTGTCGGAGCGGCGGCTGGGTTCCTCCCTGCGCGGGCGGCCACGGGACGAGTACGTGCTGTCCACGAAGGTCGGCAGGCTCCTGGAGGTGAACCCGGCGTACGCGGGGGAACGGGACACCGACGGCTTCGACGTGCCCGCCACGCTGGTGCGGCGCCGCGACTACTCCCGCGACGGGGTGCTGCGGTCGCTGGAGTCCAGCATGGCGCGCCTCGGTGTCGACCGGATCGACATCGCGTTCGTGCACGACGCCGAGGACCACGTCGAGGAGGCCCTGGCAGGCGCGATCCCGGCGTTGATCGAGCTGCGGGACCAGGGGGTGCTGCGCGGCGTCGGGCTCGGCATGAACTTCGACCGCGTGCTGGCCGAGTTCGTCCGCCGCTCCGATGTGGACACCATCATGGTCGCGGGCCGGTACACGCTGCTGGAACAGCCCGCACTGGACGAGCTGCTGCCACTGTGCGAGGAACGTGGCGTGCGGGTGATGGCGGCAGGCGTGTTCAACAGCGGCATCCTGGCGTCCCCGACCCCGGGGACGACGTACAACTACAAGGAGGCCCCGGCTCCGCTGGTGGAGCGGGCGCGGCGGATCGCGGACGTGTGCGCGCGGTACGGCGTTGAGCTGCCCGCGGCGGCGATCGCCATGCCCGCGCGGCACCCCGCGGTCGAGGCGGTCGTGCTGGGCGCCAGCTCGGTCCGCCAGGTCGAGTCGAACGTGGCTCGCGCGGCGGCGGAGATCCCACCGGGCCTGTGGCAGGCCCTGACCGAGGAAGGACTGCTGCGGTGATCATCGACGCCCACCACCACCTGTGGGAGGACCTGACCCGCCGCGACTACGGCTGGCTGGCCGGCCTCGGCGCGATCCGCCGTCCGTACACAGTGGACGATCTCGCCGAGGTCACCCCGGCAGACCGCACGATCCTGGTGCAGACGGTCCCCACGGTCGAGGAGACCGAGGAGTTCCTGGCCACGGCCGCGGCCACACCGTTGATCGCGGGGGTGGTCGGCTGGCTCGACCTGACGACCCCGGACGTCGCGGACCGCATCGCCGCCCTGCGCGAAGCCCCGGGCGGCGACACGCTGGTCGGCATCCGCCACCCGGCGCAGGGCGAGGCGGACCCGGACTGGCTGAGGCGGCCCGACGTGGTGCGCGGCGTCCGGGCGGTGGCCGAGGCAGGCCTGACCTTCGACGTCCTCGTCCTGCCGCCACAACACCAGGCCGCGATCGCACTGGCGGACGCGGTCCCGGGCGCGCGGCTGGTACTGGACCACGCGGGCAAACCCGCCATCGCCGCCGGTGGTTATGCACCGTGGGCGGGGTTCCTCACGGAGCTGGCCGCCAGGCCGAACGTGTTCTGCAAACTGTCGGGCCTGGTCACGGAAGCCGACTGGACCAAGTGGACAGTCGAGGACCTGCGCCCGTACGCGGCGCACGTCCTGACCTCCTTCGGCCCGGACCGGGTCATGTTCGGCTCCGACTGGCCGGTC
The DNA here is from genome assembly GCF_014203735.1 of Actinophytocola algeriensis. Classification (GTDB taxonomy): domain Bacteria; phylum Actinomycetota; class Actinomycetes; order Mycobacteriales; family Pseudonocardiaceae; genus Actinophytocola; species Actinophytocola algeriensis. The sequence continues at coordinate 344,438 of NZ_JACHJQ010000004.1, forward strand.
TGCGAACTGGCCGCCACCTACGCCCAGGTCTACGGGTCGGCCCGCACCGTCACGAGCGACCTGTCGCCGTCGGAACAGGACGAGGTCTTCGGCGGAACGGCAACGCGCGCGTACCCGATTTCCGGCCACGTGGCGTGACGCGCGGCACGCGCCAGGACCGTCACGTTCGGGCGGGCTGAGCCGTCCACCAGGTGACCCCGAAAGAAGGGCACCATGCGCAAGATCCTGATAGTCGGCGGCGGCTACGCCGGCTTCTACACCGCCTGGAAACTGGAGAAGAAGCTCCGTCGTGGCGAGGCCGAGGTCACGGTCGTCGACCCCAAGCCGTACCTGACCTACCAGCCGTTCCTGCCGGAGGTCGTGGCCGGTTCGGTCGAGGCCCGGCACGCGGCCGTGTCGTTGCGGCGGCACCTGCGGCGCACCCGCGTCATCGCCGCGACCGTGACCGCCATCGACCACCGGCACCGCGTGGTCATCGCGAAGCCCGCCGACGGTGCCGCCGTCGAGCTGGGCTACGACCTCATCGTCGTCACCGCCGGTGCGGTCACGCGGAAGTTCCCCGTCCCCGGCATCGGTGCGACGGCGATCGGCCTCAAGCACGTCGAGGAGGCCGTCGCGATCCGGGACCGGCTGCTGACCGCGTTCGACCGGGCCGCCGCGCTCCCGCCGGGGCCCCGGCGGCAGAAGCTGCTCACGGTCACGTTCGTTGGCGGCGGGTTCTCCGGCGTCGAGGGTTTCGGCGAGCTGTTGTCGCTCGCGACCGGGCTGCTCAAGCGCTACCCGGAGATCGCGGGCGACGAGCTGCGGTTCCACCTCGTCGAGGCGAGCGGCCGCATCCTGCCCGAGGTCACCGAGCGCCCCGGGCGCTGGGTGGTGCGTGAGCTGGAGCGGCGCGGCGGCCACGTCCACCTGGCCACGCAGGTCACCTCGGCCGTCGACGGGCGCGTCGTGCTCTCGACCGGCGAGGAGTTCGACTCGGACCTGATCGTCTGGACCGCGGGCAACGGCGCCAACCCGGTCGTCGGCAACCACACCGACCTCCCCGTCGACGAGCGCGGCTTCGTCGTCGTGCGGCCCGACCTGCGGGTCGGCACCGACGACGCGCCCGTGCCCGACGCGTGGGCCGCGGGTGACGCCGCCGCCGTGCCGGACCTCGCCGTGCCCGGCCACCGCACCGTGCCGAACGCGCAGCACGCGTACCGCCAGGGCAAGCACCTCGCCCGCAACATCATCGCCACGCTGCGCGGCAGGACGCCGAAGGAGTACGTCCACCACAGCCTCGGCACCATCGCGACGCTCGGTCTGGGCCGCGGCATCTTCCAGTACCGCCGCCTCGTGATCACCGGGCTGCTCGCGTGGCTCATGCACCGCGGCTACCACGTGCTGGCCGTGCCCAGCTGGGAACGCAAGGCCCGGGTACTCGCGATCTGGCTGACCCAGGGGCTGTTCGGGCGGGACATCCTGTCGCTCGCCTCGGTGCAGCACCCGCGCGACGCGTTCGTCGCGGGTGGCGAGCCACCGATGAGTTCCGCGCTCCCGGCAGGTCTACCCGACCATGACCGAACTGCGGGAACTGCTGGCCCGGTACGTCGGTGACGGCTCGCTGCCGGGCGCGGTGGCCGTCGTGGCGCGGGGCGCCGAGGTCGAGGTCGCGGTAGCCGGGTCCGTCGCCCTCGACGGCACCGCGCCGATGACCAGGGAGTCGATCTTCCGCATCGCGTCGGTCACCAAGCCGATCACGGCGGCCGGGCTGCTCGTGCTCGTCGACGACGGGGTGGTCGGGCTCGACGACCCGATCAGCCGGTGGCTGCCGGAGCTGGCCGAGCCGGTGGTGGTCCGCACCCCGGCGAGCCCGGTCGACGACGTGGTGCCGGTCAACCGCCCGATCACCGTCTTCGACGTGCTGACCGGGCAGGCAGGCTGGGGTTTCGCGTCCGACTTCGGCTCGCCCGCGGTGCGGGCGCTGTTCCCGGTGCAGCAGGACGGCCGCGAGGTGCGGCGTTTCCCGCCCGCCGACGAGTGGGTGGCGGCGCTGGCGACGGTGCCGCTGCTGTACCAGCCGGGTGAGTCGTGGCTGTACGACACGTGTTCGGCGATCCAGGGCGTGCTCGTCGCCCGCGCCGCGGGCACCTCGCTGCCGGACTTCCTCACCGAGCGCGTCTTCACCCCGCTGGGCATGACCGACAGCGGCTTCTCGGTACCCGCCGCGAAACGCGACCGCTTCACCGGCTTCTACAAGAAGACCCCGGCCGGGCTGACCCTGGCGGACGCCCAGGACGGCCAGTGGGCCACCGAACCCGCGTTCCCGCTGGGGTCCGGTGGTCTCGTGGGCACCGTCGACGACTGGCTCGCGTTCGGCCGCATGCTGCTCGCCGGCGGCGCACCGGTCCTGTCCCGCGCCGCGGTGCGGCTGATGACCACCGACCACACCACCCCCGCCCACCGCGAGATCGGCGCCCTGTTCCTCGAGGGTGACGGCTGGGGCATGGGCGGCTCGGTCAACGGCACCCGGTACGGCTGGGTCGGCGGCACCGGCACGTCCGCACACGTCGACTTCGCCACCGGCACGGCCGCGATCCTGTTCACGCAGGTGGGTGAGGACTCCCCGGTGGCACCCGAGTGGATGAGGGAGTTCTGGCACTTGACAAGGGACTTAGCTAATTAGCAAAATGCCTGAGTGATGCGGGTGGACGTGCTCAAGGCGCTGGCCAGCGAACGACGGCTCCAGATCCTGGAATGGCTGAAGGAGCCGGCACGGCACTTCCCTCCGCAGGTGGACGGCGATCTCGAGCGGGACGGCGTGTGTGCGCTGTTCATCGCGGAGAAGCTGGGGATGAGCCAGCCCAGTGCGGGCGAGCACCTCAAGGTGCTCGCCGCGGCGGGACTCGTCGAGGGCACGCGCATCAAGCAGTGGGTGTTCTACCGCAGGAACGAGCGGCGCATCGCCGAGGCCGTCCAAGACCTCGCCGACCTGTAGGAGACGAACGCATGGCCGACGCGTACGAACGGCTCGTGGCGCTGCTCGACACCAAGAACGCGACCTACCGCCTCATCGACCACGCACCGGAAGGCCGCACGGAGTTGGTCAGCGCCATGCGCGGCCACCCGGTGGCGCAGGCGGCGAAGTGCGTGATCATCATGGTCAAGCTGGGCAAGAAGGTCACCCGGCACGTGCTGGCCGTGGTGCCCGGCGACCGGCGGGTCGACCTCGCCGGGCTCAAGGCCCTGCTCGGCGGGACCTACGCGGGCTTCGCGTCCCTGGAGGTGGCCGAGCGCCTCGCCGGTTCGGTCAGCGGCACGATCCTGCCGTTCGCCTGGCACCCCGACCTCGAGCTGATCGTCGACCCGGAGCTCACCGCGCACCAGGAGCTGTACTTCAACGCGGCCCGGCTCGACCGTTCCGTCGCGCTCGCCACCAGCGACTACCTCGCGCTGGCCGAGCCCAGGGTCGAACGGATCGCCGGGTGACGCTCACCTCGTGAGGACGACCTTCGCGCGGGCGTGTTCCTCCTCCAGGTACCGGATCGCGGCCGCCGCCTCGGGCAGCGGGTAGGTCCGGTCGATCACCGGGGTGACCGAACCCGCCTCGATCAGCTCGCGGAGCGTGTCGAGGTTGCGTGTGCTGGGCTTCTCGCCCAGCACCACCAGCCGCTGCCGCACGAACGGGCGCAGCAGCTGCCCCCGCATGATCAGCCCGACCGGCCCGAGGACGCTGCCGCCCCGGTACACGCCGCCGCCGGACAGGACCACCACGCCGCGCGGGCCCGCCGCGCGCCGCAGCTCGGTCAGCGACCGGTTGCCGACGAGGTCGAGCACCACGTCGTACCGCCGCGTGGTGAAGTCGTCGCGGGTGTAGTCGACCACCTCGTCCGCGCCCAGCTCCCGTACCAGGCCGGCGTTGCGGGTGCGGCACACGCCGGTCACGTGCGCGCCGAACGACTTCGCGAGCTGCACGGCGAACGTGCCGACGCCGCCGGACGCGCCGTTGACCAGAACCCGTTGCCCTGCCTGAACTCCTGCCGCGTCCCGCAGGCCCATGAGCGCGGTGTTCGCGGCCAGCGGCACCGCGGCCGCCTGCTCGAACGTCAGGTTCGCCGGCTTGCGCGCCAGCTGTCCACCCGGGACGGACGCGTACTCGGCGAACGCGCCCTCCTCGGCCCCGAGGTCGCCGTACACCTCGTCGCCCGGCCGGAACTCGGTGACGTTCCCGCCGACGGCGGCCACCACGCCGGCGAGGTCGCGACCGCGGACCGTCCTCTTCGGCCGTCTCGGCGCGCCCGTCATCAGCCGCGCGAAGTACGGGTCGCCGCGCATCATGTGCCAGTCCCACGCGTTCAGCGCCGCGGCGCGCACCTCGACGAGCACCTCGTCGTCACCCGCCACCGGGGTGGGGACGTCCCGGAACTCCAGTGCCTCCGGGCCGCCGTAGCTGTCCTGCGCGATCGCCTTCATCGGTAGTCCTTCCTGCGAATGAGCCATTCCGCGACGACGAGGTTGAGCACCCAGCCGGCACCCAGGAGCAGCGCCCTGGTCGTCACGTCCGGGTCACCCTCGGCCGCCGTCCAGAACCCGAAGAGCACGGCCTGCGTGCCGCCGCCCTGGCCGATCGCGTAGCCGCGGATCATCCAGCCGCGGTGGGTGCCGAAGTCGCGCCTGCGCACGGCCGCGACACCGAGTACCAGCGCGGCGGCCATCGCGGAGCCGAACACGAGCCGCAGCACCATGAGCAGGTCGCCGTCGTGCGCGGGGAGCGGGTAGACCACCGCCATCCACATGCCGGACAGCGCCGCGACCAGTCCACACGGGACGATCAGCCGCCCCAGCACGCGGTGGCGTGGGCCCCGGGGGAACTGGAACGCGCCGAGCACGCAGAACAGGCTCGCGCCGACGATGTGCAGCACCACCGGCACCGGGTCGGCGAAGAACCGGGCGTTCTCCGGCGTGACCGCCGCGCCCGTGCTCAGCTGGGTGACCCGGAACGCGCCGGCCAGGACCGGGACCGCGCTGAGTGCCAGCAACGCGGCCGGTACCCGCCACCGCGTCCGGGTGAGTGTCGTCATGCCACGATCGTCGCGCGTGGCGGGCCCGGACTCATCGGGCGTTGGTTCCGTTGTGGCGTCGTACTTTCGGCTACCTGCGGACGCGGCCCGTCTCGTACGCCCACATCGCGATCTCGACGCGGTTGCGGGCGCCGAGCTTGGTCATGAGGCTCGTGAGGTGCGACTTGACCGTGGACAGGGTGATGTAGAACTCGTCGGCGATCTCGTTGTTGGTGCGGCCGCGCGCGACGGCGGCGAGGATCTGCTCCTCGCGGTCGGTGAGCGGGTCGATCGGCTGGGCCGGTTTCGCCGACGGCCCGGTCTCGGCGAAGGCCGCGAGCAGCCGCGCGGTGACACTGGGCGCGATGAGCGCGTCGCCGTTCGCGGCGGCGTGGACCGCCTGCGACAGCATCTCGGCGCCCGCGTTCTTCAGCAGGAAACCGCGCGCGCCCGCCCGCAGCGCGGCGTAGACGTACTCGTCGAGGTCGAACGTGGTGATCACGACGACGGCCATGGGGTCGGTGACGTCCGGGCCCGCGAGGCGCCGGGTGGCCTCGATGCCGTCCAGCTCCGGCATCCGGATGTCGAACAGGCACACGTCCGGCCGCAGCCGCCGCGCCATCTCCACCGCTCGTGCCCCGTCGCCCGCCTCGCCGACGACCTCGATGTCCGGCTGCGCGTCGAGGATCATGCCGAGCCCGGTGCGGACGATCTCCTGGTCGTCGGCGACCACGACCCTGATGCTCACGGCGCCACTCTAGGCAGGACGGCCGTCACCGCCCAGCCCCGGTCCGGCGCCGGGCCCGCCTCGCAGGTGCCGCCGAGGAGTTCGGCCCGTTCTGCCATGCCGACGAGTCCGAACCCGGTGGACCCGTCCGGCCGCCCTGGTGGGTCGCCGTCGTCGCGGACGGACAGGCGCACGGCGTGGTCGTCCGCCTCGACCCGCACCTCGATGCGGGTCGCGTGCCGGGCGTGGCGCTGCGCGTTGGTGACCGCTTCCTGCGCGAGGCGGTAGATCGCGGCGCTCACCGGGGACGGGAGGCTGTCGACGTCACCGGTGAGCGTCACGTCGACCGGTGGCTTGAGGCGGGTGAGGTCGGTGACGCGGGGGCCGGGGGAGAGGTCGGCGGGTTCCTGGGTGCGCAGGAGGCGGACCATGCCACGCATCTCGTCGAGCGCGCGGGCCGCCTCGGCGTCGATGACCCGCAGCGCGTCGACCGCCGCGGCCGGGTTCGTCGCCGCGGTCGCGATGCCCGCCTGCGCGCGGATCGCCATCGCCGACACGTGGTGGGCGACGGTGTCGTGCAGGTCGCGGGCGAGCCGGGCACGTTCGAGGAGCTTCACCTGGTCCAGCTCGCGGCCGCGGGCGCGGGACCGGTAGCGCAGCGCCGCGCCGAGCGCCATCGCCGCGGTCACGATGAAGACGCCCGCGAACGCGTCCCCGAGCGGGAGGAACCCGAGCGCCGCGTCGAGGCCGAGCTTGGCGAAGATGATCGCCGCCCCGGTCGCGGCCTCGCGCCCGGATCCCCAGCGGAACAGGGAGAACGGCAGCAACACCAGGTAGACCAGCACGTTCTGGTTCGGGAACGGCCCACCGACGAGCAGCGGCGACACCCCGCACACCCCGAACGCGATCGTGACGACCAGCAACGGCCGGGAACGCCGCCACGGCAGGGTGAACACGAGCCCGGCACAGATGACGACGGACAGCACCCGCCACTCGAGTCCCGGCCGGAGCACCCCTTCGAGCACCGCGACGGTCGCCAGCACAGCCACCAGCGCCCAGTCCCACCGGACACGCGGCGGTGGGGGAGCGGGCCGCGGCTCCCGCCACACCGAGCGAAGGAGCTCGTGCACCGGCTCATCGTACGAGCAGAACGCCGCTGAGGAGATCGACCGAAAGTACGACGCCGGCTTGCATATATGTCGATCATCGGTATATACCGTTCGTGTGACGGACACTCTACGAGAACCGACCTTCCTGATACTCACGGCGCTCGCCGCCCGGCCGCAGCACGGTTACGGGATCCTGCGCGACGTCGAGGAGATCTCCAGCGGCCGCGTCAGGCTGCGGGCGGGCACCCTCTACACGGCACTGGACCGGATGTCGTCCGACGGGTGGGTGGCGATCGACCGGGAAGAGGTCGTGGACGGCAGGCTCCGTCGCTACTACCGCCTGACCGACCTGGGGGCGGCCAGGCTCGCGACCGAAGTGGAACGAATGCGGGCGAACACCCGCGCGGCGGAACAACGTCTGCGCGCGCGGCCTATCGGAGGGACAGCGTGAGCGAACTCGAGCGGCGGTACCGGCGGCTTCTCGCCCTCTACCCCCGTGACCACCGGGAACAGCACGGCGAGGAGATGATCGACGTGCTGGTGGCCGCCGGCGGGGACCGGACCCGCCCCGGCTGGAAGGACGTCGCCGACCTGGTGTGGGGCGCGTTCCGGCTGCACCTGCGCCGCATGGTGGCCGGCGGCGTCGAGCCGCGTGACGTGCTGGCGATCGTGAGCCTGCTCGGCCCGATCGCGGTCCTGGCCGGTGCCACGGAAAGCCTGCACGAGCTGGCGTGGTGGGTGCAGGCAGGCGCGTTGGGCGGCATGCCCGTGTGGCAGCAGACCCCGGACGCGCCGATGTGGGTCGTCTGGCTGGCGGTGGCCGTGCTCGTCGTGTGCCGGCAGCGGGTCGCCGCCGCGGTCGGCGCGTGGGCAGGCACGATCGGCCTCGTCCTGGTCGCCACGGTGTCCGAACGGTCGTGGTCGTGGGCCTACGCGGACTCCGGGTGGGTGCTGCTGGGCGCACTGACGGCCGTCGCGCTGACCCTGTCGCCGGGGCCCGTGCGCGGACGTGAACTGGCGGGACGGGCGCCGGTCCTGGTGCTGGGCGCGGCGGTCGTGGTGGCCGTGGCGATCGGGGTCCTCGGCTACCGCGAGACCGTCGCCGAGGCGGCGTGCTTGGTCGTGCTGGTCGTCGGCGCGGTGGTGGCGGCCGGGGCCGGGTCGCGGGCCGGTCGCCGGGCCGCGCTGGTGCTGCTGGTGCCGGTCATGACGACGATGATCGAGGCGCTGTTGGCGACGATCGACGCGTTCCGGCCCAATGACACGGTGACGGCGTTGCTCTTCTACGGCCCGCCGCTGGTGGTCCTGCTCGCCCTGGGCGGCTTGCTGCCGCGCGGCGTCGCGCGCCGCCCGGACGAGCCTCTCACCTGACCGTGCCCGCGCCGATGCCGGTGACCGAGCGGACCTCGAGTTCGTCGGAGCGCTCGGCATCGGCGCGGTCGCGGCTCAGCACCGTCCCGAGGTAGCCCAGCAGGAACGACAGCGGGATCGACACGAGACCCGGGTTGCTCAGCGGGAACAGGTGGAAGTCCACGCCCTTGATGATCGAGTTCGGGCCGCCGGAGAACACCGGCGAGAACACGATCAGCAGCAGGCACGACCCCAGTCCGCCGTAGATCGAGAACAGCGAGCCGGTCGTGTTGAACCGCCGCCAGAACAACGTGTACAGGATCGTCGGCAGGTTCGCGGACGCGGCGATCGCGAACGCCAGCGCCACCAGCGCCGCCACGTTCTGCCCGATCGCGAGGTAGCCGCCCACGATCGACAGGCAGCCGATGACGACCGCGGTGATCCGCGCGACCCGCACCTCGGCGCCCGGCTCCGGGCGACCGTGCTTGATCACGTTGGCGTACACGTCGTGCGCGAACGACGCGGACGCGGTCAGCGTCAGCCCGGCCACGACCGCGAGGATCGTGGTGAACGCGACCGCGGCGACGACCGCGAGCAGCACCGGCCCGCCGACCTCGAACGCCAGCAGCGGCACCGCCGCGTTCTCCTTGCCCGGCGCGGCGAGGATCTCCCGCGACCCGACGATCGCGCTCGCGCCGTAGCCGATGACCAGCGTGCACAGGTAGAACAGCACCATCGCCCACGTCGCCGACAGCACGGACCTGCGGGCCTGGTAGGCGTTCGGCACGGTGTAGAACCGCATCAGCACGTGCGGCAGCGCACCCGCGCCGAGCACCAGCGCGATCGACAGGGACACGAAGTCGAGCTTGCTCGTCCCCGACTCCCCGTACAGCGCACCGGGTCGCGTCACGGCGTCGCCGAGCGCGTTGTTGGCCGCGGCCCGGTCGAGCAGGTTCGTGAGGCTGTACCCGAACTTGCCGAGCAGGAACACGGACAGCATCAGCACGCAGAACAGCAGCAGGCCGGCCTTGATGATCTGCACCCACGTGGTGCCCTTCATGCCGCCGACCAGCACGTAGAAGATCATGATCGCGCCGACACCGGTGATGACCAGCGCCTGGCCGCCGCTGGAGTGCACGTCCAGCAGCAGCGCCACCAGCACGCCCGCACCCGCCATCTGCGCGAGCAGGTAGAACGCGGAGATCACGAGCGTCGCGTTGGCGGCGGCCGCCCGCACGGGCCGCTGCCGCATGCGGAAGCTGACCACGTCGCCCATGGTGAACCGGCCGACGTTGCGGAACCGCTCCGCGATCAACAGCAGCGGGATCAGCCACGCGACGAGAAATCCGATCGAATACAGGAATCCGTCATAACCATGCACCGCGATGGCGCCCGCGATGCCGAGAAATGACGCGGCGGAAAGGTAGTCGCCGGACAGCGCGATCCCGTTCTGGAGGCCGGTGAACCCGCCGCCCGCGGCGTAGTAGTCGGCCGTCGAGGTGTTCCTGCTGCTGACGCGGTACACCACGAACAGGGTCACCGCGACGATGATCAGGAATATCGTGATGTTGAGCGTTGACTCGCCGGTCATGATCGGTTTTCCCCCGCCGCGGCACGCAGTTCCGCGATCTTCGGATCGATGTTCTTCCTGGTGAAACGCGCGTACCAGAGCATGATCGCGACGGTGGTGACGAACTGGGAAAGTCCCAGCAGCAGTCCGATCGTGACAGACCCGGTGACCCGGTGCGCCATGAAACCGGGCGCGTACGCGGCCAGCAGCACGTAGGTCAGGTACCACGCCAGGAACAACCCGCTCACCGGGAACACGAACCGGGTGAGCCGGCGGCGGACGAGGACGAAGTCCGGGTGCTCGCGAATGGCGGCGAAGTCCGGCGGTCCGGGTGGTGCCGCGGGGTGCGCGGTGGCCGGGAAATCGTTGTCCACCGGTTCGAACGCGACATAATCTCCCGGTTCCGGCGCACGCGTGAACGACGATGCGTGGGTCATGGGATTCCCTTTCGCGGCATGGCGAGGCGCCCGGGGAGGCGGCGATCGAAAGCGTAACCACCGGGTCAAGGCCCTGTGGTTTGAAAGTTTCCGAAAATTTCGCTGGACCGAAAATGGTCGCCTGGCAGCGCTTACACAACAGAGTGTGCTCGGTTGGTGGCGTAATCGGTGCTTGAACAATGCGTCACGGTTTCCCTAAGTTGACCCGGATACCCGAATTTCCCTGGGGGAGAGGTGCACCCGTGAGCTCGCCCCACGCGACGCCTCCTGCGCCGAGCGGCACCACGTGGTGGACCGCCGCTGTGCAGTGGCGGAACTGGCCGTTGCTGGTCAAGCTCGGCGTGGTGCTCGTCGTGCCGGTCGTCGGCGCCCTCGTGCTCGGTGTCCTGCGGGTACGCGCCGACGTGGAGCTGGCCGACTCCTACTCGAGCATCGAACGCGTCGCCGAGGTGCGCGAACAGGTGGTGCGCGTGCTGTCGGCCCTCCAGCACGAACGGAACGAGGCCGTCGGCGCGGGCACCGATCTGCAGAAGGCGATGGCCGCGACCGACACGGCGATCGCCGACATCACCGGGATCATCGGCGACACCTCCGGAGACCAGGCCAGGATCGCGGGCAACTCGGACTACAACGAGCTGTTCCGCGGGATGGGCGCACTGCTGGCGGCACGCGGGCAGCGCGCGGCGGGCGGCGACGGCCTGGTCATCCTCAGCGGCTACAACGCGGTCACCGGCGCCGTGCTCGAGTTCGACCGCTCGCTCGTCGGCAGCTTCCCCGACCGGAACCTGACCAACACGTCGCTCGCGCTCGGCGAGCTGCAGGCCGTGCGCGAGCAGGTCGCGCTGCAGCAGGCGATCGGCAGCCTCGCGTTGCGCGACAGCGGGTTCTCGGACGCCGGGCGGCAGCTGATGATCGAGGCGGGGGTGCGGCTCGAGGACCAGCTCGGCGACTTCCGTTCCGTGGCGCCGCCCGCGCTGCGCGAGCGCTACGACACGACCGTGACCGGCCAGGACGCGACCGCGCGGCAGCAGATGGTGGATGCCGCCCGCTCGATGGGCCCGGCGCAGGCCCGGTTCACGGCCGACCAGTGGAACTCCGTCTCCGACACCACGACCAGCCAGCTGAGCGAGGTCACGCAGCTGGCCGCGGCCGACCTGCGGGCGGGCTCGAACGACCTGTCCGAGACCGTCAGCGACCGCGCGGGGCTGGAGTCGGTGCTGCTGCTGTTGATGGTGCTGCTCGCCGCGGGCATCGGCGGCGGTCTCGGCCGCTACCTGCTGCGTTCGCTCGGGCTGCTGCGCCGCGCCGCACTCGACGTCGCGCACGACCGGCTGCCCGCCGCGGTGGCGAGCATCCGCGCCGGGGAGACGGCGAAGGTCGCGATCGACCCGGTGCCGGTGCGCACCACCGAGGAGTTCGGCCAGCTCGCGCGTGCGTTCGACGCGGTGCAGGAACAGGCGATCCGGTCGGCGGCCGAGGAAGCGGGCCTGCGCAGCAACCTCGCCAACATCTTCACCAACCTGTCCCGCCGCAGCCAGGGCCTGGTCGAGCGGCAGCTGCGGCTGATGGAACAGCTGGAGCAGAAGACCGACGACCCGGACCAGCTGGCGAACCTGTTCAAGATCGACCACCTGGCGACCCGGATGCGCCGCAACAACGAGAACCTGATGGTGCTGTCGGGCACCGGCCTGCTGCGGCGGTTCACCGAGCCGGTGCCACTGCCGGACGTGCTGCGCGCGGCGATCTCCGAGGTGGAGCACTACGAGCGGGCGATCGTGCGGTCCGCGCCGGACCTGCGCGTCACCGGCTACGCGGCCGGTGACCTGATCCGGTCGGTGTCCGAGCTGATCGAGAACGCGACCGCGTTCTCCCCGCCGGACTCGGTGGTCGCGGTGGAGAGCAGGCGGCGCGGCGACGGCTCGGTGATGATCGACGTGCTCGACGACGGCGTCGGCATGGGCGAGGCGGAACTGCGCGAGGCCAACCACCGCGTGGCGGGCGGGGGCGGGGTGGACGTGCCGGTCTCGCGGCAGATGGGCCTGTTCGTGGTCGGCAGTCTGACCGCGCGGCACGACATCCGGGTGCGGCTGTCCGTGCGGGCCGAAGGTGGTCTGTGCGCGTCGGTGCTGGTCCCGGCGGGGCTGGTCGGTGCGGGCGACCCGCCCGGCGAGCCGGCGCTGGTGTCGGTCGGGGCGGCGAGCGCGGTCGTGTCGACCGGAGACGTGGCGGGCAGGCTCGAGTCGGCGGGGATCTCGGTGACGCTGCCGGACCTGCCGTCGGCGAGCACGCCGGCGTCGATCCTGTTCACCGCGAGCGACCCGCGGCCGGAGCCAGGGTTCACCTGGCTGGACAGCGAAGGCCGGGTGCGGGCGGCCGCGTCGCCCGCGGTCGCGCCGGTCACCGAGGCCGGGCCGAACGGCTTGCCGAAACGGGTGCCGAAGGGGCAGCTGCTCGTGCCGCCCGCACGGCAGCAGCCACCACAGCCGACCGGGAGCGCGAAGCGCGACGCCGCACGGGCACGCGGGTTCCTGAACGGTTTCCAGTCGGGTGTCCGCAGAGGGGAGACGGAGTCATGACCGCCACGCACGAGTCGGCCGACCGGCAGCAGGTGGGGCAGTTCGGGTGGCTGGTCAACAACTTCGTCGACAACACCCCCGGGGTGGCGCACGCCGTGGTGGTGTCGGTCGACGGGCTGCTGCTGACCGCGTCCGTGCGCCTGCCCGGCGAACGCGCGGACCAGCTGGCGGCGATCACGGCAGGCATCGTGAGCCTCAACCTGGGCGCCGCCAAGCTGCTCGGCGCGCAGTCGGTGGTGCGCGCGGTCGTGGAGATGGACGGTGGCGCCCTGCTGCTGACCTCGATCCGCGACGGCTCGTGCCTCGCGGTGCTCGCGGCACGGGACTGCGACATCGCACAGGTCGCCTACGAGATGACGGTGCTCGTGGACCAGGTCGGCCAGATCCTCACCCCGCAGTTGCGGGCCGCTTTGGCCGCGGGCTGAGTCCCGCGCGAGGAGCTGTCAATGAGCGGTGCTGACAGACCCGAGTCGACCTTCGCCGACGTGCTCAACGGCCTCACCATGGGCCGTCACCGCAAGCGCGCCAACGAGACCCGCCCGGCCCCGGAACCGGTGGCCGCGCAACCCGACGCACCCGCCGACGAGCCGGACCCGGTCGAGGAGAACGCCGCGAGCGTCCGGGCCTACGCGTGGACCGCGGGCCGCACGAGGTCGAGCGGCAGGCTGGAGATCGAGACGCTCATCGTGACCGCCCCGCGCGCGGAGGAACTGTTCACCAGCATGCGCGTCGAACACCAGTCGGTGGCCCGGCTGTGCAGGCAGACGAGGTCGGTCGCGGAGATCGGCGCCCTGCTCCACCTGCCGATCGGCGTGGTCCGGGTCCTCCTCGACGACATGGCCGGACTGGGCCTGGTCACCGTCCACCACAACGAGTCCACGCCCGACGCGCGCCCCGACATCGACCTGATGCGACGCGTGTTGCGCGGGCTGGCCAACCTGCGCACCTGAGCCCCGGCACAATGATCGGCATGTGGACCCTCGTCGACGTGGAGCAGGCCGTGCGGGCGAGCTGGGGCGCCGACACGTGCGACCCCGCCGACCGGGCCGACTGGCATCCCGGCAACCCCGCGCGGGGCCAGTGCGGGGTGACCGCGCTGGTGCTGCACGACATGTTCGGCGGCGAGCTGGTGCTCGGCGAGGTCCGGGTCGCGGGGGAGCGGACCGGAAGCCACTACTGGAACCGGTTCGGCACCGGGCTCGAGGTCGACCTCACCCGCGGCCAGTTCCGCCAGGACGAGGACGTCGTCGGCGCCCAGGTGGTCCAGCGGCCATCCGGGCCGCCGAAGCGCTGTCGCGAGGAGTACGACCTGCTGCGGGCCCGCGTGTCCGCCCACCTCACGGCAGCGCCCACCACGAGTCCAGCCGCGGCACCGGCTCCGTAGACCCCCGCAGCGCACGCTCCACCCGGAACAGGAACGCCGCGATCCCGGCCGCCCCCTGCATCCAGCCGATGCCCGGCGGCAGCAGCGGCTCGTCGTTCCGGTGCTCCACGAACCGCCAGTACGCGTGCGGCCCGTCTGTGCCGGCCCGCGCCACCAGCGCGTCCGCCAGCCGTACCGCGAACTCCAGGTCCGATGGGTCACCGCCGCGGCACCACGAGTCGAGGAAGATGTCCCCGACACCCGCGGTCCCGCAGCACCGCCCGTCGTTGTCCCAGAACCCGGGCCGCAGCCGCGCCGGCAGACCCGAGTTCCGCACACCCTCCAGCGCACGCCGGTGCCACTCCAGCGGCGCCTCGCCCGCGACCGACGCCACCCCGGCCCGGTCCAGCGCCAGGTACAGCAGCGACGTGCCCGACCCGCCGTGGCACCAGCCGTGCGCGACCGCCTGCTCGTCGGCCGGGATCCGTTGCGGCACCACGTATCCGTCACCGAGTGACAGCAGGTGCGCCGCGCCGCGCGTGGCCGCCCGCACCAGGTCGGGCCGGGAGAACCGCAGACCGGCCACCGCGAGCGCCGACGCGATCCCCGCGACGCCGTGCGAGAAGTTCGGCATCCGCACCACCTCGTCGGTGCGGAAGCGCGAGGGCACGAACGCCCAGTCGAGTCCGGTCGGCACCTCTTCCGCCTCGGCGAGCAGCAGGTCCGCCGCCGCCGTACCCAGTTCCCGCGCGTCGGTCCACACGGCGGCCAGCAGGATCCCCGCCGTGCCCAGCACGACATCGGTCACCCGCGTGCCCGGCACGAACCGCGGCGGCTCGAACGCCGTCTGCGGCCACCCGTCCGGCTCCGCGATGGCGAGCAGCCGGGCCACCGCCGGTGCCGGGTCCGCGCCCAACGCGGTCAGCACGCCGATCGCACTGGCCAGGCCGTCGAAGAAGTTGTAGTCGGTGGCGGCCGGTATCCCGGCGCTCACCTGCGCCGCGATGCCCGCCGCCAGCTGTTCCTCCTCGCCGGTCCACGGCCGCGACAGCCGGATCTCGGCCAGCACGTACGCCAGCCCGCCGACACCGGAGTGCATGCCGTCGCGGTAGTCCGGGTTCACCGCCACGCCCGGCGACTCGGGGATCGACAGCTCGCCATCCCACCGCACCTGCGACAGCACCCACCGCCACGCGGCGTCCGCGACCTGCTGGTACATCAGGAAAGCCGTGCGGTCAGCAGGTCGAGCACCCCCGGCGCGTCCACGCCGACGCACACGTTCACGGACGGTCGGCCCTGCCACGCCGCGGGTGCCGCGTCGTCGGTGCCGCCGATGCTGGGCCACGTCTTGCCGCGGCTGATGCCCTGCGTCTCCACGCGGACCGGCCACCGCTCGGTGCGGAAGAGCGAAGGGTCGAGCAGGTACGCGACCGCGCTCGGGTCGTGCAGGTAGATGCCCGCCAGCCCGCTGACCTTCTCCAGGAACGCGCGGTACAGCGGGATCGCCCGCCCGAGCAGCCGCGCGGTCGGCGTGTCGGCGGCGGTCACCGCGTCGATGCCCGCGCCGGGCAGCACCACCTGGTGCGTCACGTCCAGGCCGACCATCGTCACCGGCCACCGCGCGCCGAACACGACGTCCGCCGCCTCCGGGTCGTTCATCATGTTGGCCTCGGCGGCCGGGGTCGCGTTGCCGGGGCCGAGGGCGTTGCCGCCCATGACAACGACGTGCTCGACTTCCGTGTCGAGATCGGGCCGCAGCCGCAGCGCCAGCGCGAGGTTGGTCAGCGGCCCGATCGCGAGGATCGTCGCGCCCGGCGCCGCCCGGCACAGGAACTCCGCCGCGCTCACGTCCAGCGCCGAACGTGACGGCGTCGCCGGCTCACCGCCGTCGCCCAGCCCGTCCTCGCCGTGGATGTGCGGGATCGCGCCCAGGTAGTCCATCGCGAGCGGTGCGGCGGCACCTCGCGCGACCGGGATGTCGCCGCGGCCCGCGATGTCCAGCAGCGCCAGCGCGTTGCGGGTCGCCGTCTCGACCGTCACGTTGCCGAACACGGTCGTCAGCCCGGTCACGTCGAACTCGGGGGAGGCCAGTGCGGCGAACAACGCGATCGCGTCGTCGATGCCGGGGTCGGTGTCGATGATGAGGCGCGTCACGGCCTCACGTTACCGTGATCAGCTCCACGCCGAGGAGGCTCGCGACGGCCTTCAGCTCCGCCACCCGGTGCCCGGTGCCGAGCGCCCAGTGGTGGCCGACACCGCTCGCGGACCAGTCGTCGGTCCACTCGCCGGGGTCGCGCCCGAAGTCGACGCGGCTCGTCGTGTTGCCGATCCTCATGTGCGGCCCGTCGGCGACCACGCCCTCGGCCGCGACCAGCGTGTACCGGCCGTCGCGGGTCTGGCCGACCCCCAGCAGCGTCACCGGCCCGGTGGCCACGTCGAACTCGACCGACACACCCCAGCCGCGCTTGCCGTGGAACACGCCGAGCCCGCGCAGCAGCGGCTTCTTCGCCGAGATCGCCAGGTGGGCTGGTCCGTCGTGGCCCATCTCCACGTGCCCTCGGGTGAAGTCGAGCGCCTGGAACTCGGTGAACGACCCGCCCGCGCCGAGCACGTCCATGATCAGCATGGCGAGGCTCGTGCGCAGCTCGTACTCACCGGCCGCGGGCACGCCACGCGCGGTCAGCATGCTCGCGCCGAGGATCATGCCCGCGCCGAGCCGTTCGTGCTGCTCGCCGTTCAGGCCGCGGTGGTAGTAGGCGATGCTGTCGAGGTCGAAGTCGGCCACGAGCCGGTCCAGGCCGACGGACACCTTGGCGCCCCAGGCGAAGTCCTCCTGGTCGACCGACTCGGTCACCTCGAAGATCTCACTCGCCTCGGCGACCCGATCGTCCACTTCGGACTCGGTGACACCTTCGACGCGCACCCGGAGGTCGTCGAACTCCAGCACCTCGACGTGCCCGCCGAAGTGCGCGTTGACCATCGCGAGGTCGGTCGACACGTCGTACATGCCGGGGTAGAGGTGGCCCATGAGCCCGTGCCTGCCGTGCCGCAGCGCCTTCCGCACGCCGGCGGCGCGGATCCACGCGCCGATCCTCGCCCAGGCCCGCTCGTCGCGCAGGTAGCCGGACACGCTGCGGAAGTCGATGCCCGCGCGGGTGAACGCGTTGGCCATCTCCGGCAGCGGGCAGGCGCCGCAGTAGGCGAGCCACTGCCCGGTGTCGAAGGTGGCGTGGTCCATGGACTCGGTTGGCTGCAGGTTGATCAGCAGCACCGGCGCGCCACTGCGCTGCGCCACCGGCATCAGCATGGTCGCGGTCAGGTAGGTGGTGAGGAACCCGACGATCAGGTCGCAGCCCGACTCCCGCAGCTTCTCGGCCGCCTTGGCGCCTTCCCGCTCGTCGGAGATGAACCCGACGTCGACGATCTCGGCGTCGTAGCCCTTGATGCGCTCACTGACGTACCGCGACGACTCCCGCAGCGTCGGCAGGAGATCAGGGAACTGCGGCCAGTACGCGCCGAGCCCGCCCGCGATGAGGCCGATCCTCGGCCGCCTCTTCTCGGTCATTCCTGTCCCTCCTCAGCCGATCCGGAAGTCCGCGACACGGATCGGCGACGGCGTGGTGCCGGTCGAACGTTGCTGGTACAGCACGGAAAGCACACCGCCGGCGAGGTCGACGTTCACCTCGCCGAACACGTTCATGCCCGGCCGGTCGAACAGCACGGTCCAGTCCGTCCAGCCACTCGCCCTGGACGCGGCCACGATCCGACCGTACGGCATCACCAGGTACAGGTTGTCGTCTCCGTCGAACACGATCCGGGTACGACCCGTGGCGTTCGGCGGGATCGGCACCTCGTGCTTGGTCCACGTGCCGTTCGCGTTCTTGGTCAGGTGGAACGTGCGGGCCCACCGCGTCCGGTCGGCGGCGTAGCTGGTGACGCACTGGGTGAACCGGCCGGGCACGTAGCTGATGACCACGTGCGGGGTGCCGGCCGAGTCGACGGCCTGGCTCTCCTGGTTCATCAGGCCGTGGTTGGGGTCGAGGGGGTCGACGACGAGGCTCTGGTCGACGGCCACCGGGGTGGTGACGCTCGTGCCGTTGTCGCGGCGCCAGGTCCGGCCCTGGTCGTCGCTGTAGACGTACCCCGTGTCGTGGTTGGTGAGGCCGCCGGGGTTGCACAGCACGCCCGCGTTGCCCTCGCGCCAGGTGAACGCCGCGTGCAGGCGCCCGCCGGGGCCGTACGTGAGGCCGTGCAGGTACATGTTGCGGGTGGTGCTGACGACGCCGTTCGGGCCGGTCCACGACCCGGTCGCCGAGGTCCACCTGCCGAGCTTGCGCCAGGTCCCGTCGTACTCGGCCAGCTCGAGGGTGCCGTTGCCGGAGCCGCCGGTGCGGAAGCTCAGCTGGAGCTTGCGGTCGGGCGTGACCACGAACCGGGGGTAGCTGATGCCACCGAGGTCGACGCCGTCGAGGGTGCGCTGGACCGGGCCGAAGTCGTTGATCGACCACTGTGGACGGTCGATGAGCCCCGCGGCCGACTTCACGTAGAACACCGGCGTGTTGTGGGTGTCCATCGCGACGTGCAGGCGGCCGTCGCGGGGCGAGACGCCCAGCGAGATCACGTTGTGCGAGTCGTTCGCCGACAGCTTGTGGGGGAGCACGACCTTCTGCCACGTCGTGCTTCCGGTGCGGCGGCGGGCCACGACCGCGCTCCGGTCGGCGGTGTACCAGGCCGCGTACTGGAAGGCGCCGTGCGTGAGGATCGGGTCCTGTGCGAACGACTCGTTGTTGACCAGGCCGTCGTAGGACACGAAGTACAGCGCGGCCGGGTCGAGCTGGGTGTCCCGCAGGAAGCGCACCGCGGGATCCGCGACCGGTTCAGCAGCTACCACAGTGGACCCGGCCATCAGCAGGGTCGCGAGCAGGACACCCAGTCGCTTCATCTCATGCTCCCCATCCCGCCGCGGCGCCGCCCTTGCGCGCGTCGCGGATCGTCTCGAAGTGCCCGGACCGCCGGTACGCGGCGATCGGGTCCGGGTCGATGCCCATGTCCTCGCGCAGCTCGGCGAGCAGCGGCCGCACGTCGGTGGCGAACGCGTCGGTCAGCGCGGCGTTCGCCGTCAGCACGTCCCCGGTCTGCTGCGCCGCGCGGAGCGCGTCCTGGTCGACGAGCAGCGCCTTGGCCGTCGCCTCCTGGACGTTCAGGACCGACCGGATCAGCGCCGGGATCTTCGGTTCGATGTTGTGGCACTGGTCGAGCATGAACGCGACACCCGCGCTCGCGTCGAGCCCGCCGCCCAGCACGATCTCCACCATGATCCGGAACAGCTGGTACGGGTCCGCCGCGCCGACCATCAGGTCGTCGTCGGCGTAGAACCGCGAGTTGAAGTGGAACCCGCCGAGCTTGTCGCGGTGCAACAGGAAGGAGACGATGAACTCGATGTTCGTGCCCGGCGCGTGGTGCCCGGTGTCGACGAGCACCTTCGCGCGTTCGCCGAGGTCGACGCAGTGCGCGTAGCTGGTGCCCCAGTCCGGCACGTCCATCGTGTAGAACGCGGGCTCGAACAGCTTGTACTCCAGCAACATCCGCTGGTCGCCGGTGAGCCGGTCGTTCACAGTGGACAGTGCGTCGGACAGGCGCTCCTGCCGGGCGCGGATCGAGTCCTGGCCGGGGTAGTTGGTCCCGTCGGCGAACCACAGCGACAGGTCCCGCGACCCGGTCACGTTCATGATCTCGACGCACTCGAGGAGGTGGTCGAGCGCCTTGCGCCGCACCGCCTCGTCCGGGTTGCAGACGCTGCCGAGCCGGTAGTCGTCCTCCTGGAACACGTTCGGGTTGATCGCCCCCAGCCCGACGCCTCGCTCCTTCGCGTGCTTGGCGAGGTCGCCGTAGTCGTCGACCCGGTCCCAGGGGATGTGCAACGCGACGGTCGGCGCGACGCCGGTGAACCGGTGCACGGTGGCCGCGTCGTCGACCTTCTCGTACGCGTCGCGCGGCACCCCCTCCTGCGCGAACACCTTGAAGCGGGTACCGGAGTTGCCGTACGCCCACGAGGGCGTCTCGATGTGCTGGGCACGGAGCGCCGCCTTGACGGCTGACTGGTCGATCATCGGTTCTCCTAGTCGAGGTGGAAGACCTCGGTGAGCGGCGTGATGCCTTCGTCGGGCGCAGAGTCGTCGAGCCCTTCGAAGAACGGCGCCATCTCGGTCTGCCACCGGGTGTTCACATCGCGCGCCGCCATCCCGGCGAGCGCCGCGTCGAGGTCGTCGGTCTCGAAGTACCCGACGAGCAACCCGTCCGGCCGGAGGAACAACGAGTAGTTCCGCCAGCCGGTCTCCCGCAGCGCCGCCAGCATGTCCGGCCACACCTCGGCATGCCGTCTGCGGTACTCATCGGCCCGGTCGGCCTTCACCTTGAGCAGAAAGCACACACGCCGCATCAGCTCACCCCGCCCCTGGCCGCGATGAAGGACCCCTTCGTCACGCCCAGCGTGACGAAGGACCCCTTCATCGCAACGGCACCGTTCGACGTGCCCAGGGCACCTGCCGCCATCAGAAGTCGAAGTCGTCGATGTTGTCGGCGTTGAAGTTGGTCGGCGGGCCGAGGATGATCTCACCGTCCTTGCCGATCTCGTACTCGCCGAGCTTGCCTGCCTCGAACTTCTCGCCTTCCTTGCCGCTGATCTTCCCCGACGCGAGCGACGCGGCCGCGTACCCGGCCAGGTAGCCCAGCTCGATCGGGTTCCACAGCGCGAACTCGGTCACGGTGCCGTCCTTGACGAACTGCCGCATCTGGTTCGGGGTGCCGAGGCCGGTCAGCTTGACCTTGCCCTTGTACGGCGAGGAGGAGATGTACCGCGCGGCCGCGGAGATGCCCACGGTGGTCGGCGAGATGATGCCCTTCAGGTCCGGGATGGACTGGAGCAGACCCTGCGCCTCCTGGAACGACTTCTGGTCGTCGTCGTCCCCGTAGGCGATCTTGACCAGCTCGATCTTCGAGTACTCCGGCTTGGTCAGCTCGTCCTTCATGAACTTGATCCAGGTGTTCTGGTTCGTCGCGTTCGGGGTGGCCGACAGGATCGCGATCTTGCCTTCGCCGCCGATCTGGTCGGACATCAGCTTCACCTGCGACCGGCCGATCTCCTCGGAGTCGGCCTGGTTGACGAAGATCTGCCGCGCGTCGGGGGCGGCGTCCGAGTCGTAGGTGACGACCGCGATGCCCTTGCTCATCGCGTCCTTCAGCGCGGGCGCGACCGCGTTCGGGTCGTTCGCCGCGATGACGATCGCGTCCTGGCGCTGCTGGATCAGCGTGTTGATGTAGGACACCTGCGAGGACGCGGACGCGTCGGACGGGCCGACCTCCTTGCCCTCGCCCTTCAACTCCTCGACCGCGTCGATGCCGCCCTCGTCGACGAGCACCTCGTACGGGTTGTCGATCTCCTTGGGCAGGAAGGCGATCTGCAGGCCTTCCTTGATCTCGGCGTTCGGGTCCGCCTCGCGTGCGGTACCGCCGCCGCCGTCCCCCTGGGCCTCCTCAGACCCCTTGGTGGTCCCGCCGCAGCTCGCCACCAGGGTCAGCGCCAGTCCGGCGCTCAGCGTCTGCAACAGACGGTTCGAGCGGAGCATCTTTGGTCCTCCTCGGTTTGAACACGACCGGGACGAGCACGGAGAGGATCAGTAGCAGTCCCGTGATGACGTTCTGGATCTCGTTGCTGACATCGTCGAGGAACAACACGTTGCGCAGGCCCGCCATGGCCAGGAGCGCGGTCGCGACCCCGAGCACGGTGCCGCGGCCACCGAAGATCGACACCCCGCCGAGCAGTACCGCGGCGACCGCGACCAGCTCCATGCCGTTGGCGTTGTCGGCGCGGGCGCTGTTGTAGCGGAGCGTGTAGATCAGCGACGCGACCGCCGCCAGCCCGCCGGACAGCAGGAAGAGCGAGAACTTGATACGGTCGACGCGGATGCCGGAGAACCGCGTGGTCTGCGCACCGAGACCGATCGCGTACAGCGACCGCCCGGTGGTGGTCTTGTGCACGAGCACCGCGACCGCCGCGCCGACGAACAACACCAGCACGGTCGCGTACGGCACGAAGGTGCCCGCGATCGAGTCCGTCGCGAGTGGACGGTAGTTCTCCGGGAACCCGGTCACCGCGCGGTCACCGAGCAGCACGTACGCCAGGCCGCGGTACAGGCCGAGCGTGCCGATCGTGACCGCGAGCGAGGGCAGCCCGAACCGCACCACCAGCACCGCGTTGACCGACCCGAGCGCCACCCCGGCGAGGATCACGAGCGGCACGATCGTCTCGAACCCGATCCCCGCGTCCCACAGCGTGCCGGTCAGCGCGGAGCAGAACCCGAGCGTGGACGCGACGGACAGGTCGATCTCGCCGGTCAGCACGATCGGCAGCAGCGCGAACGCGAGCAGCGCGACCTCGCTGTAGTCCAGCAGCAGGAAGGCGATGTTGCTCTGCTCGCCGAACCCGTCGCTCGCCGACCCGACCGCGAACACCCCGACACAGAGGACGAGGAGCACGGTCTCCCACCGTAGGAACCTGTCAAGCACGGCGCACCGCCCTCTCGGCCCGTAGTCGTTCCGCGAGTCGCACCATGAACGCCCGGTCGAGCGAGATGGCCACCAGCAGCGCCGCACCGTCGACCGCCCGCTGCCAGAACGCCGGCACGCCGAGGATCGGCAGCGCGCTGGTGATCGTGGTCAGCAGCAGCGCGCCGAGCACCGCGCCGAGCACGGTCCCGCTGCCGCCGAAGATCGCGACGCCGCCGACCACGACCGCCGCGACCACGGCCAGCTCCCGGCCGGTGCCGACGGAGGCGTTGATGGTGCCGAAGTACGCGGCGTGCATGACCCCGCCGAGCCCGACCAGCCCGCCGGAGATGACGAACGCGGAGAACACCCGCCGCCCGGTCGGGATGCCGGCGAGGCGCGCGGCGTCCGGGTTGGACCCGATGGCGTACAGCTCGCGGCCCGCGCGGAAGTTGTGCAGTGCGTACGCGGTGAGGCCGAGGACGACCAGCGTGATCAGCGTGAGGTTCGGGATGCCGAGCAGTGAGCCGCTGCCGAGGTCCAGGAAGCCCTGCGGCATCTGGTAGGCGTTGATCTGGGTGGTGTCCGTGGCCGACGCCCACGCGTAGTCGATGCCGCGGAACACGTACAGCGTGCCGAGCGTGACCACGAGCGCGGGCACCTTGGCGATCGCGACGAGTGCGCCGTTGATCGCCCCGCACACCGCGCCGAGCCCGATCCCGGCCAGCACGACCACGATGACCGGCAGGTCCTTGTCCACGAGGAACAGCTGCCCGGACAGGTAGGCCGTGAGGCCCATGACGGAGCCGACGGACAGGTCGATGTTGCGCGTGATGACGAGCAGCGCCTGCCCGATCGCCAGCAGCCCGATGATCGACGCGTTGAGGAACAGGTCGTGGATGCCCTGCCCGGACAGGAAACTGGGCCGCGCGATGGTGGCGGCGACGACCACGGCGACGAGCGCGACGACGATGCCCAGCTCACGCCCGGCAAAGGCGGACTCCCGCGACGACGGCTTGATCACGCCCCACCTCCGGCGACGCCGTGCCGTGAAAGGCGCGCTGACGGCACAGCGGGTGCCGGGAAAGGCGCTTTCACGGCACTCGACGACTGCAACGCGCCATTCACGGCACTGGACCTGCCGTCAACGCGCCTTTCACGGCAACGCCGCCGTCCGGTCATGAGGCGCCTCCCGTCGCGGCCTGCAGCACCGACTCCTCCGTGGCGTCTTCTTTGGACAGCTCCTCGGTCAGCCTGCCCTCGTGCATCACCAGCACCCGGTCGGCCATGCCCAGTACCTCCGGCAGCTCGGAGGAGATCATCAGCACCGCGATCCCGGACGCCGCCAGCTCCGCCAGCAGCGCGTGCACCTCGACCTTCGCGCCGATGTCGATCCCGCGCGTCGGCTCGTCCACGATGAGCACGCCCGGCTCGGTCGCGAGCCACTTGCCCAGCACGACCTTCTGCTGGTTCCCGCCGGACAGCGTGGCGACGGGGTCGGTCAGCCGCCGTCGCTTCACCCCGAGCCGGTCGGCCCACTTCGCGGCGAGTGACCGCTCCTTCGCCCGGCTGACCAGGCCCCACCGGGACACCGCGCCCAGCCGGGGCAGCGTCGCGTTCCGCTCGATCGACAGGTCCAGGATCAGCCCCTGCTCACGCCGGTCCTCCGGCACCATCGCGACCCCGGCGCGGATCGCGGCCCTCGGGTCACCGAGCGGCAGGCGTTCGCCGTCCACGAGGACCTGCCCGGCGTCGAGCGGGTCGACCCCGAAGATCGCGCGGGCGACCTCGGAGCGACCCGACCCGACCAGCCCGGCGAGCCCCACGATCTCGCCGCGCCGCACCGAGAACGAGACGTCCGCGAACACCCCGGCCCGCGTCAGCCCGGCCACGACCAGTGCCTCGGCACCCGCTTCCCCGGTCTGTTCCGGGTAGAGCTGCTCGACCGACCGGCCGACCATGCTGCGCACCAGCGTGTCCCGGTCGATGTCGGCCATGGGGGAGCTGGTCACGAGCGCCCCGTCCCGCAGGACGGTCACCCGATGGCAGATCTCGTACATCTCCTCGAGGCGGTGGGAGATGAACAGCAGCGCCGCGCCGTTCTCGGCCAGCCGCTTCGCCACCCGGAACAGCCGCTCGGTCTCCACAGTGGACAGCGCGGCCGTCGGCTCGTCCATCACGATGATCCGCGCCTCCGCCGACAGCGCCTTGCCGATCTCGATGATCTGCTGGTCCGCGATCGACAGCCCGCGCGTGACCCGCCACGGGTCGATCGGCACGCCGAGCGACTCGAACAGCTCGGCGGCCTTCGCGTTCATGCTCGCCCGGTCGATCCGCCGGAACGACCGCACCGGCTGGCGGCCCATGAACACGTTCTCCGCGACCGTGAGGTCCGGGAACTGGGTCGGTTCCTGGTGGATCACCGCGATGCCGTGCCGCTGCGCGTCGCGCGGGCCGGAGAACCCCACGGGTGCGTCGTCGACCAGCACCACGCCGGAGTCGGGCCGGTGCTCACCGCCGATCACCCGCACCACCGTGGACTTGCCGGCTCCGTTCTCGCCCGCGAGTCCGTGGACCTCCCCAGGGTGCAGTGCCAGGGAAACTCCCCGCAACGCGTGCACCGCGGCGAATGACTTGTGGACATCGCGCAGCTCAAGCAGCGGGGGCACCTTCGCCGTCAACGCGCTCACCGCCTGCACGGGTCATGAAACGTTTCAGGCAACGTAGCCGAGTGCCGGTGAACGGGTCAAGACCCCGGAATCGCCACGTTCCAGACCGTGCCCCACAGGTGTGCTTAGACTCGGCCGGGTGACCACCCTCGACGAGCTGACCGCCGACCCGCACCCGGTGCTCGCGCGGCTGCGCGCCGCGACGCCGGTGGCGTGGGTGCCGGTGCTCGACGGCTGGCTCGTGACCGGGTACGGCCTGGCGCAGCAGGTGATGCGCGACGCCGCGACGTTCACTGTGGACGACCCGCGGTTCTCGACCGCGACGGTCGTCGGCCCGAGCATGCTCTCCCTCGACGGCGCCGTGCACGCCCGCCACCGCGACCCGTTCGTGCCGCCGTTCCGCCCGGCGCCGGTGCGGGATCGTTACGCGGCGTTCGTCGCCAAGTCGACGGCGGGCCTGATCGACGCGCTCCTGCCTCGTGGCGCGGCCGAGCTGCGCGCGGACTTCGCGGGTCCGCTCGCGCTGTCGGTCGTCGCGGACGCCCTCGGCCTGACCGGCGTCGACGCTTCCGCGGTCCGCACGTGGTACGCGGCGCTGGTGGCCTCGGTGTCGGCCGTGACCGCGGGATCGCCGCCGACGCCGGAAGGCGCTGCCGCGTTCCGCGAGCTGGGGGAGCACGTGCACCGCACGATCGCCGACCCGTCGTCGGACTCGCTGCTGACGGGCATCGACCTGGAGCAGGACGAGATCGTGGCGAACGCGGCCGTGCTGATGTTCGGCGGCATCGACACGACCGAGAGCATGATCGCGAACCTGGTGCTGCACCTGCTGTCGCACCCGGACGCGCTCGCCGCCGTGCGCGCCGACCGCACCCTGCTGCCCAACGCGATCGAGGAGTCGCTGCGGTTCGAGCCCGCCGCGTCGGTGGTGGACCGCTACGCGACCCGCGACGTGACCATCGCCGGCGCCGACATCGCGCGCGGCGACCTGGTCCGCGTGTCGATCGCGGGCGCCAACCGCGACCCGGCGGTGTTCGCGGCACCGGACACGTTCGACGTCCACCGCCCCAACGCCCGGGTGAACCTGGCCTTCGCGCTGGGCCCGCACTTCTGCCTCGGCGCCCGGCTCGCCCGCGTGGAGGCGGAGATCGCGATGACGGCGCTGCTGGACCGCATGCCGCGGCTGCGGCTGGCGGAGCCGGTCACCCCGTCCGGTCTGGTGTTCCGCAAACCGCCGACGTTGCCGGTCCGCTGGGACTGAGTCACCAGGGCAGGGCCACGACCCTGGTGTTCTGGAACGACTCCTGCAGCCACCGGCCGTGGCGCTTCACCATCACGTTGGTGTTCCTGGACAGCGAGTCCGGCCTGCACTCCGTCGACGGCGGCACGAGCTGGCACCCGGTGCGCACGATGACCGCGAGGTTCGGCCCGGCGAAGCGGACGTGCTCGTCGATGGTGTGCAGCCGGGTGTGGTCGATGTAGGTGTCGAAGTAGTACTGCATGCCCTCGGCGATCCCCTCCCGGGTCCGCAGGTGGTCGCCGTTGAAGGTGACCACGTCCGCGTCGGCGGTGAACGTCGCGGCGAACGCGGCACCGTCCTCCCGGTACCACGCGTCGGCCTGCTGGTCGCGGATCCGCGCGAACGCGTCGTGGGCGTTCTCGGACCGGGCCTGCGTGGGCAGGGACGCGGTCGTGGTGGCGGCGACGGCGGCGGCGAGAGCGATCAGGATCGTGCGCATGACGGCACGGTATGGCGACGGCTACCGCGTGGTCGTCGTCCTGGGGTTGCGTTCCGGGGCGGGCTCCCTACCACTCCGGGAGGTACATGCCGATGCCGCACAGCACCAGCGCGACCATGCTCGACACCGTGCGCACGGTGTTCCACCGCCGCCAGCGCGGGGAGAAGTCGGCCCACCGCTGCGCGAAGTCAGGCGTCGTGCTGTCCTCCAGCGCGTTGTTCATCGGCACGTTGATCCTGCCGGTGATGACCAGGCACCCGAGGAGGTAGACGACCGCGGCGGCGAAGAACAGCAGCGCGGGCGTCGTCTCGTCCAGGCCGAGCAACAGGAATCCCGTCGCGGCGGACGTGACCACCGGCCCGATGAACGTCGCGAGGAACCGCGGGTTGATGATCGCGACGTTCATGCTCCGCATCGCCGCGACGGCTCGCTCGGGGTCGATCCGGTCCAGCCCGGGCACGATCGAGTTGGAGTACGTGAAGAAGACGCCGTACACCGCGCCGAGCAGGACGAGGTTCACGGACGCGACGACGAGGGTCAGGACCACCATGGCCCGTCACGCTAGCGGTCCGGAACGTCCCGGGACACGGCTTTTGGACGCCAGGGCTGGTTCCGTGGACGACCGGTGCCCATGCGGCCGGCATGGCGGCGCGGAACAGCACCTGCTGGTCGCCGTCGACCCAGGTGATGCCCTGCGTGATCGCCCGGATCCGCCGGCGGCAGGCACCGCGTTCGAACCGGAGGCCCTACGTCTCCGCCGGCCGTCCACAGTGGAGAAACATGCGGGTTGGTGAGCCGGTGCACGCCGGTCAAGGCTCAGGCGTCGTCCTCGCTCGGGTTCCAGTTGAGGAGCCGGACCTTGCTGACGGTCTGGACGTGCCGTCGCATGGCCGCGGCCGCCGCCTTCTGGTCGCTCTGCCGGATGGCCTCGGCGATCTTGTGGTGCTGGGTGAGGGAACGCGGCGGCCTGCCCGGCTGCCGCAGCGACTCGACCCGGCTCTCGGCGATCTGCGTGGCGATCGACCGCATGAACTCGGCGAGCAGCCCGCTGCGTGCCGCCGCGGTGACGGCCTCGTGGAACCGCCGGTCGCCTTCCACGCCGTCCTCGCCGCGCTTGATCTCGGCGCTCATGTAGGCGAGCGCGTCGTCGATCGCGTCGAGGTCGGCCTTGGTCCGGCGCTGGGCGGCCAGTTCGGCGAGCTTGGTCTCGAGTGCCTCACGGGCCTCGAGCACCTCGGGCAGCCTGCGCCGCCGCTCGACCAGCTCCTCGACGGGCTCGGCCTCGAGCTTGCCGGACGTCAGGTACGCGCCGCCGCCGTGCCGGATGTCGAGCAGCCCCTGGGCCTCCAGGACCACGAGCGCCTGCTTGACGGACGCGCGGCTCACCCCGAGCCGCTCGGCGAGGTCCCGTTCGGAGGGCAGCCGGTCACCCGCGCCGAGTCCCTGCTCGGCGACGTGCGCGCGGATGCGCTCGAGCACCTGCTCGTAGAGCTTGGACCGGGTCATCCGGCCGAGGGCGTCGGTCACGTGACAACGGTACCGGCCGCAAAGTGGCTGAGCCACTAGCCCACTTTCCTCTTGACATCCCGCCGGACCGCGCCGCAAAGTGGCTCATCCACTAGTCCACTCATCCACTGAGCCACTAGTCCACTAGTCCACTCCGCTCCGACGTCAAGGAGGACGCTCGTGTCCGCGGAACTGATCTCGATCATCGCCCTGGTGGCGATCTTCGTACTGGCCACGACGTTGTCGGTGAACATGGGCGCGCTGGCGTTCGCGGGTGCGTTCCTCGTCGGCACGCTGGCGGGCGGCCTGGACGCGGACGGCATCTTCGCCGGCTTCCCGGGCGACATCTTCGTGGTGCTGGTAGGCGTGACCTACCTGTTCGCGATAGCCAGGGCCAACGGCACGACGGACTGGCTGGTCGCGGCGGCGGTCAGACTGGTCGGCGGCCGCATCGCACTGATCCCGTGGGTGATGTTCGTGGTGACGGGCACGCTGACGGCCATCGGCGCGGTGAGCCCGGCGGCGTGCGCCATCGTCGCCCCGATAGCCCTGGGCTTCGCCGCGAAGTACAACATCAGCCCACTGCTGATGGGCGCCATGGTCGTACACGGCGCCCAGGGTGGCGGCTTCTCCCCGATCAGCGTCTACGGCACGATCGTCAACGGCATCGTCGAACGCAACGACCTGCCCGGCAGCCCGGTGGTCCTGTTCCTGGCCAGCCTGGCGATGAACACGGCCGTGGCGGCCATCCTGTTCGTCCTGCTGGGCGGCACAAAGCTGAGCAGAACCCGAGAACTGGCGGTCTCCGGCCCACCCGCCACCGAACCCGGCGCCCCGGACTCGCCTGCCGCCGCCTCTGGTTCGCCCGTCGCCCCGGCCGCCGTCGACTCGGCGAGTGCGCAGGCCGCCGATTCCGGCTCGTCCGCTCCGGCAGCCGGCTCCGGCTCGTCCGCTCCGGTCGCCGCGGCCTCGTCCACCGCCGGTGCTTCCTCCTCCGCGCCGGTCGCGACGACCACCATGACCCTCGACCCCGAGGCCGTCCGCCTCGACGTGCCCAAGGCCGCCACCCTGCTCGGCCTCGTCGTGCTCGTGGTGTCCACCCTCGTCTTCGACCTCGACGCCGGGCTGAGCGCGATCACGGTCGCCGTCGTGCTGTCCGTGCTCTGGCCTGCCAGCAGCCGCAAGGCGGTCGGCGAGATCACGTGGCCGACCGTGCTGCTGATCTGCGGCGTGCTCACGTACGTGGCGGTGCTCCAGGAGATCGGCACCATCACCTACGTCGGCAACGTCGTCGGCGACGTCGGCATCCCACTCCTCGCGGCCCTCCTGCTCTGCTACATCGGCGGCATCGTGTCCGCGTTCGCGTCGTCGGTCGGGCTCATGGGTGCGCTGATCCCACTGGCCGTGCCGTTCCTGTCGCAGGGCACCATCGGTGCCGTGGGCATGATCGCGGCACTGGCGGTGGCGGCGACGATGGTGGACGTGAGTCCGTTCTCGACCAACGGCGCGTTGGTACTGGCCAACGCCAAGGACGTGGACCGCGACCGGTTCTTCAAGCAGTTGCTCACGTACGGCGCGATAGTGGTGGCGGTGGCGCCACTCGTGGCGTGGCTCGTGTTCGTCGTTCCCGGGTGGGGCTAGGAGAGACATGTTTCCGGACTTGGTGACCAGCAACGACCGCGTGGCGTTGCGATTCGGCGTGGATGCGCTTACCTACCGTGAGCTGGCGCAGCTGGCGGCCGAGCTGGCGGACGACCTCCGCGGCAGGACCCGGGTCGCGGTGTGGGCGACGAACACGATGGACACGTGCGTCGCGGTCGTCGGCGCGCTGGTGGCGGGTGTCCCGGTGGTGCCGATCAACCCGAAGGTCGGCGAACGCGAGCTGACCCACATCGTCACCGACAGCACCCCGGACCTGCTCCTGGCCGCGGCGGGCGCCGACCTCCCCGACGGCCTGAAAGCGTTGCCACAGCTGACGATCCCGACCCGGCCCGGCGACCGGACCGTGGCACCGGCAGCGGACCTGTCCCCGGAAACCCCGGCGTTCGTCGTCTACACGTCCGGCACCACCGGTCCGCCGAAGGGCGTCGTCCTGCCTCGCCGGGCGGTGACGTCGAACCTGGACGCACTGGCCGAGGTCTGGGAGTGGACCGGCGACGACGTGCTGGTGCACGGGTTGCCGCTCTTCCACGTGCACGGCCTGATCGTCGGCGTCGTCGGCCCGCTGCGCCGCGGCGGCACCCTGCACCACCTGGGCCGCTTCGACTCCAGGAAAGCGGGAGAGGAGCTGGCGGGCGAGGCGACGATGATGTTCGGCGTCCCGACGATGTACCACCGCCTGGCGCAGGACTGCGCGACCGACCCGGCGCTGGCGAAGGCGATCGGTGGCGCCCGCCTGCTGGTGTCGGGCTCGGCGGCCCTCCCGGCCACCGACCACGAACGCCTCGCGGCGACGACCGGCCAGCGCGTCGTCGAGCGCTACGGCATGACCGAGACACTCATGAACTGCAGCGTCCGCGCGTCGGGCGACCGCAGGCCGGGCGCGGTGGGCCTGCCGCTGCCGGGAGTGGAGTTACGCCTGGTGGACGACCAGGGCGACGAGCTGTCCGCACGGGACGGCGAGACGGTCGGCGAGATCGAGGTCAAGGGCGACAACCTGTTCCTCGGCTACCTGAACCGCCCGGAAGCCACGGCCGCGGTACTGCACGACGGCTGGTTCCGCACCGGCGACATGGCGGTCCGCGACGCGGACGGCTACGTGCGGATCGTCGGCCGCCGCGCGACGGACCTCATCAAGAGCGGCGGTTACAAGATCGGCGCGGGCGAGATCGAGAACGCGCTGCTGGACCACCCCGCGGTGGCCGAGGTGGCGGTGACCGGCGAACCGGACGACGACCTGGGTGAACGGATCGTCGCGTGGGTGGTGCCGAACGGCGCGCCCCCGGACCCGGCGGAACTGGCCGACCACGTGGCCCGCCTGCTGGCCCCGCACAAACGCCCGAGGGTGGTCCGCTACCGGGAAAGCCTGCCGCGCAACGACATGGGCAAGATCGTGAAACGAGCCCTGAATGACTGACGGCCCTGGCCTCCGGCCCCCGATCACCAGCCTACGGCAGGCCACCGACATTTCCCGGGCGCTCGACACCGGCCTGTGGACAGGCACCTCAAGATCAACAGGTGGCCGTCGGCCCCCCAACATCCAGCCTAGCGAGCGGCACCGACAGAAACGGGGCTCACCACCGCCCCAATGGACCACTCGTACGAACCCGGAGCACAGACTCCGGAGCGGGCGGCCTGCGGGGAGC
Source organism: Actinophytocola algeriensis (assembly GCF_014203735.1). Classification (GTDB taxonomy): domain Bacteria; phylum Actinomycetota; class Actinomycetes; order Mycobacteriales; family Pseudonocardiaceae; genus Actinophytocola; species Actinophytocola algeriensis. Next base: position 376,372 of record NZ_JACHJQ010000004.1, read on the forward strand.
GGTTCCGTTCGGCCGGAGGTTCATGGTGATTGACGGGTGCGTGGGTCTCGTCCGTGTGCGGCAGGGGCCGAGGCCGTGCCGTGGTTGCTGTGAAAGGCGCGTTGGCGGCTTCGTTCGTGCCGTGAAAAGGCGCGTTGAGGGCGTCCAGCGCCGGTAACGCGCCTTTTCACGGCACCCGTCGTGCCGGTGACGCGCCTTTCACAGCATCAGGGTCAGACGGATGCGGGGCTGGAGTCCCGGTCGTGCGGGTTGCCGGTCGCGGTTGTTGGCCGGTTGTTCGGTTGGAGGGCTTGTGGTTGACGGTGCGCGGGACGTCCTCGCCAAGGTGGTCGTGGACTTCGTCGAGTTCGGGGGCGATCTTGGTGGCGCGGTGGGGGACGGGCCGCTCGGCTGGGACGGGTACGGCGCCTCCCGCGTGCGAGCCGCCGAACGCACCGGGAGTGACGAGTCCGTCGTCTGTGGCCGGGGGACGGTCGGTGGGCGACCGGTCGTGTGCGTGGCGTTCGAGTTCGGGTTTCTCGGGGGATCGGTGGGTACCGGGGCCGGTGCCAGGGTCGTCGACGCCTTCGCCCGTGCGCGGCGTGCGCGGCTGCCCGTTGTCTCCCTCATCGCCACCGGTGGGACGCGGATGCAGGAAGGGGTGCCCGCCCTCCGGCAGCTCCAGCTCATCGCCCGCGAAGCCGTCCTCCTGCGCGAAAGCGGGCTGCCGCACCTCGCCGTCCTCCGCGATCCCACCACCGGCGGCGTCTGGGCCTCGCTCGGTGCCATGGCCGACGTGGTCGTCGCCGTTCGCGGGGCCCAGGTCGGGTTCGCCGGGCGGCGGGTTCGGGCGCCCGCGGTCGCCCATGACTCCGCCTACACGGCGGAAAGTCAGTACCGCCACGGGTTTGTCGACGAGCTGGTCGACGAGGGTGCGTTGAGTGGACTGGTGGATGAGTGGATGAGCCACTTGGCCACTTCGGATCTTGAGCCCGCGGAGGTGCCCCGGGCACTGGGGGACCTCGAGCCCGCCCCCGACGGGTGGGCCGCCGTTCTGCTCGCTCGCCGGGAGGGGCGGCCCCGTGCTCTCCGCTATCTCGACGACCACTTCGACTCCCGGCGGCCGTTGCGGGGCGGACGCGAACGGGACGGGATGTCGTGCGGGTTCGGGATCAGGAACGGGCGGGCCATCGCGTACGCCGCCCAGGACGGGACCGCCACCACGCCCGCCGGGTTCCGGGCCGCCACGCGGCTGGTGCGGACCGCCGACCGGCTGCGGATTCCCGTGCTGACCCTTGTGGACACACCAGGCGCCGCCGCGGGCCCCGATGCCGAGCGGGACGGGATCGGCCCCGCCATCGCCGAGCTCTTCGGCGCGATCGCCGCCGCTCGGGTACCGGTCACCACCCTCGTGATCGGCGAAGGCGGGTCGGGTGGCGCGCTCGCGCTCTGTTCCCTCGATCGGGTCTGGATCGCTCCCGACGCGTACTTCTCCGTGATCGCGCCCGAGTTGGCCGCCGGGATTCTCAAGCGAGCACCCGAGGACGTGCCGGGGCTCGCGGGCCAGCTCCGCCTGCGGCCCGCCGAACTGCTGGAACTCGGTGTGGTCCACGGGATCGCCCAGGGTTGACGTCACCCCGGGGGAGTACCCGGGGGTGTCGCGCTACCTCCGCGGTGGCTGTTCAGGAGCCGCTCGCCGGGGGACGCGGACAACCAGGCGAACCAGACAACATTTGTGGCGTAACCGAGATTAGGGGGAAGCCACAAATGACCACCACGCAACACGTTCTCGTCGAACCCAAAGAACGTTCCGGCACGCGGGCCGAGGAATTCCTCAACCGGGTTGCCCGGCGATACGGGGCCACCGCGTTACGCGTCACCCTCGCGATCACGTTTCTCTGGTTCGGTGCGCTGAAGGTCACCAACGACACGCCCGTCGGGGATTTCGTCGCGCGCACCGTCGACTGGATTCCCGGTGTTTCCGGCGGCTGGTTCGTGCCGTTCCTCGGGCTGGTCGAGATAGCGCTCGGGGTTGCGCTGCTGTTCGGGCGGGGGCTACGGGTCGTCCTTCCGCTGCTCTTCGCGCACCTTGCCGGGACGTTCCTCGCGCTGGTCACGCAGCCGGATGTCACCTTTCAGGGTGGCAACCCGCTGATGCTGACCACCGAGGGTGAGTTCGTCATCAAGAACCTGATCCTGCTCAGCGCCGTGCTCGTGCTCTACGGGCGGCGGCGTGCCTGACCCGCTGTCGACGGACTGAGCCGGGCGCCGAGCGCGCCCGGCTCAGTCCGTCGAGAGGACCGCCATCGTGCACGCGTTGTGCCACTCGCCGTCCCACCACAGTGCGTCGCGGTGCTCGCCCTCCACCCGGAAGCCGCACTTCTCGTACACGCGGCGGGCGCGTGGGTTGTGCCCGAACACCTCCAGGTGTACGCGGTGCAGGCCCGCGTCCTCGAACGCGTACCGCACCGCCAGGCGCGTCGCCTCCGTGCCGTAGCCCTTCCCGAACGCGTGGGCCGCCAGGACGATCCGGAAGTTCACCGAGCGGTTGTCCTCGTCCAGGTCGTTCAGCACCACCTCGCCGATGAAAGCGCTGTCATCCAGGATCGCCCAGTCGGCGCGGTCGTCCGCCTGCCGCACCGTCGCGAGCCACGTCCGGACCTGCGCCTGCGTGAACGTCTCGTGCGTCCCGGTCAACCGCCGCGACTCCTCGTCCTGCAACATCGCCCACTCGCCGTCGAAGTGCTCCGGCCCCAGCGGGACCAGCCGCACCCGCTCGCCGACGAGCGTCCGCTGTTCCTGAAATGCCTCGATCACACTCTCAGCAAAACACGGGCACTATGAGGATGTGATCAGAGACCTCGTGCGCCGATCGGCGCTGTTGGTGCCGGTCGGCGCGCTCGTGGGCGCCGGCTGGCAGGTGCCGACCGCGATCGGCGGCCGTCCCGCCGGTGAGCGGCTCGCCCGCATGCGGCGCTCGCCGCACTTCCACGACGGCAAGTTCCACAACGACGTCGCCACCATCGTCGCCGGGCAGCCGGGCTCCGGGGCCGTGCGCGACCTCGTCCTCGGCAAGGAGGTGCGCAAGCCGAGGCAGCCGGTGCCGCTCGAGACCGCGCCCGACTTCGCAGGCTTCGACGGCCTGCGCACGTCCTGGCTCGGCCACGCCACCGTGCTGGTCGAGATCGAAGGTAAGCGCATACTCTTCGACCCCGTCTGGAGCGACCGGGTCTCGCCGTCGACGCTGCTGGGGCCCAAGCGCCTGCACCCGGTGCCGTGGGCGCTCGGCGACCTGCCGGACCTGGACGCCGTCGTGATCTCCCACGACCACTACGACCACCTCGACATGATGACGATCCGGCGCCTCGCGGCCCGGCAGCCGTCGCTGCGGTTCATCGTCCCGCTCGGCGTCGGCGCGCACCTCGAACGCTGGCGCGTGTCGCAGGCGAACATCGTCGAGCTGGACTGGGACGAGCGGACCTCCGTCGACCACGTCGAGGTCGTCGCCACCGCGGCGCAGCACTTCTCCGGGCGCCTGCGCCCCGGCGGCAACGGCACGCTGTGGGCGTCCTGGGTGCTCAAGGGCCGCGACCGCCGCGTGTTCTACACCGGCGACTCCGGCTACTTCGACGGCTATCGCCGGATCGGGGACGAATACGGTCCGTTCGATGTCACGTTCATCCAGGTCGGCGCCTACTCCCCGTACTGGCCGGACATCCACATGACACCGGAAGAGGGAGTCGAGACCCACCGGGCCGTGCGCGGGGAGTTGCTCGTGCCGGTGCACTGGGCCACGTTCAACCTCGCCATGCACTCGTGGTCCGAGCCCGTCGAGCGGCTCCTGACCGCGGCGGACGGCCTGCGCGTCGCGGTGCCGAAGCCGGGTCAGGCGCTGGACGTCGACGACGTGCCGTCGCCGGACGGCTGGTGGCGTGCCGTGGCGTGACGCCGCGCGAACAGGATCGTCCCGACGACGAGCAGCGGTGACACGAGCGCCACACCGCTGCTCGCCACGACGAGCACGGTGAGCCCGCCCTCGCGCACGGCCTCGTCGTCGAGCACCCGGACGGGGACCGTGTCGCCGGGCTCGACGTCGAAGGCGAGGTCCACCTCACCCGTCCGGCCGTCCCACCTCGACTCGCACTCGCCGTCGTCCTCGCAGCTCACGACCTGGGCCGCGGTGGGCGTGCCGCGGACGTAGGTCCACGACTCCTCGAGGTAGGCGAACCCGAACACGGCGGCCGTCAGCAACGCGCCGACCCCTGCGTACGCGGCCGAGACCAGGACGAGGCCAGGCTGGTGCTCGACGATGGCGCTCGCCACCGCCACGACGACGAGCACCACCCCGGCCGCCACGGTCGCGAGGATGAACACCCGCCAGCCGGTGACCGCCCACCCGGCCACCGCGACGACGAGCAGCAGTCCGAAGAGGACGGTCAACCAGCCGCGCGCACCGCGAGGTTCACTCACAGCCGACCCTCTTTGATCGCCTGCGCCAGACGGCGGACGTCCCCGCGCAGGGTCGCGGACGTGCTCTTGGAGTCCCGCAACTCGGTGAGCGTGTTCCGCACCTCGACACAACTACCACTGTTGTCGCTGCGGCTCGACTTTCGCCACATCATTGTTTCTCCATTCGTTTGCGCACTTCGGAGATGAACTTCGCGGACGGCTCCGGCGCCAGCGACACGTCCAATACTTGGTCCAGCGCTCGCCGATAGGCGGCGACATCTTGCTCCTCGTGGAGCATGAGATCCGATCGGCGCGTGGCGACGAACACGATGGAGGCGGACATGACCGCCGCCCGCCGGGCGGAGGCGGGCCGGGCAGCGTCGATGAGGACGAAACGGCCGTCCAGCCCTGGGTGCCAGCCGCGGTGGTCGGGCACGATGCGCAGCTCGATGTTCGGGCGGGCGGCCATCTCCAGGAGGTGGTCGAGCTGCCCGAGCATCGTGGCCCGGCCGCCGATGTCCTGGTTCAGCGCGGCATGTCCGAGGAGCACGAGAAGATCGGCGGGCTTCCGCCTGGTGATGGCGTCGGCCCGGCCGAGGCGGGACGCGACTCGCAGGGCGATCTCGTCTTCGGGGACGCCCGCCGCCGTCATGATCCCCCGGATGTAGTCACTCGTCTGGAGGATGCCCGGAATCAGGAGCGGGGCCACCTCCACGATTCGGGACGCTCGGTGTTCCCAGTCGACCAGGGCAGCCAGTTGCTGTCGTTGTTCGGGGAGGCTGATCGCCACCCATTGGGACTCGTTGGTGCCGTAGGCGAGGGTCATGATCTCGTCGTAGCGCTCGCCGTCGACCTCCAGCTTGGTGAGGATCTGGGCGACCTGTTCGGGCTTGGGGGCCCGGTCGCCGGTCTCCCAGCGGGACACCACCCCGATATCCCTCTTGATCATCGCCGCCAGTTCGCGCAGGAGCAGCTCCCTGTCCTCGCGTGCCTGCCGGAGTGCCGCACCGAGGGCTTGGGCCTTCGGAGTCCGGGCCATCGTGAATCTCCGTGGTTGTCGGCCGGTAACAGCATAGCGTCACCGGGCACCGGCAAAAGTCACCCGTTGCGCGTACGCAACCAGGTAGGACCTTTGCCGACTTGTCCATAGCCTGCCAATGCGACAAGGCAAAACTACCAGCGGAAGGACAAGACAATGGCGGGCGACATGGCCATGAGTACGTGGCTGGACCTTAGCGGAGGCACCCCGCTGAGCTACAGCGTGAGCGGCAGCGACCTCGCGCACGTGATGATCGGCAGCCGGCACACCACGTGCGAACTCGTCTTCGACGCCACCGGAATGCGGGCGATGGCCGAACTGTCCGCCGCGGCCATGGGCGAGATGGACGCCCGCTACGCACAGGAGATGGCAGCCGAACCCGGCCGCCACCACCTACACGCCCCGGTGTCCTGAAAGACGCTTTCAGGACACCGAACGCCCTGAAAGCGCCTTTCAGGACACTACCAGAACCCGAAGGCGCGAAAGCCCGGAGGAAGGTCGACGGGATGGCAGGCAGACCGACCCTTGCCAACGAACAACGTTGCCAAGCTGGAAGCCATCCCGGAGACCTGCCCCTCCGGCGAGGAGGCCGTCCGGCGAGGACAAACCCCGTCGAAACGAGCAACCCCGTCGGACAAAGCGAGGAGAACCCCCGTCAAGCAAACGAGAACTAGTTCGCGTCACCAGTCAGTGCGAAGGAACGCAGCCGCTGAGTGGCGCCGACGGTCCCGACCACGATGAAGATCACCGCCATGACCAGCGCGGTCGTCACCGACACCGAGGCGTCGATGAGCTGGGTGTTCCCGATGGAGTCGGCGATCGCCGTCGCGTGCTGGCGGACGCTGAAGATCCGGGTGCCGCTGACGTAGCTGACCAGGATGTTCTCCCACAGCACGATGTACACGAGACCGACCGCGACCGGTCGCTTCGTCATCACCGACAGTGCGAGGAACAGCGCGCTGTAGGCGAGCCCGCCGATCGCGGCGCCGATCACCAGGCCGACCGCCAGCGTGCCGGAGCCGGCGATCAGCGCGGCCGCGGCCAGCGGCACACCGGTGGCCACCGCCGTCACCAGCCACGCGACGGCCAGCTTGGACAGCACGATCTCGCTGCGCGGCAACGGTTTGGTGAGCAGGTGGGTGATCGTGCCGTCGTCGATCTCCAACCCGAGTGCGCTGGAGCCGATGATCAGCGCGGTCAGCGGCAGGATGACGCTGATGCCCAGCGACGAGAACACCACCGGTCCCCACTGGGCGTCGCTGGCGCCGGACGTCACGCCGATGAGCGTGAGGCCGATGAGGATGATCGGCATCGGGAGGAGCATCAGCACGCGTTTGCGGCCAAGCATGGCCCGCGCGGTGAGGCTCATGATCGTCAGGTTCATGTCGCCACCAGGTAGGAGAAGACTTTTTCGAGTGACTCGTCCGAGGGGATGAGCTGCGTGATGCGGATCTTGTGCTCGCGGGCGAGCTTGGCGAGCGCACGCGTGAACGTGCCGTAGTCGTTGGCCTGCACCAGCACCCCGACCGGCTCCAGGCTCACCCCGGACACCGACGCATGTCCCATGAGAACCGTCGCGAGTAGACGGTTGTCGGACGACGTGACCGTGAACTGGTGCGGGCGGTTGGTCATCAGGCGGCGGATGTGCCGGTAGTCGCCGGACGCGGCGAGCCTGCCCGCGACGATGACCTGCACGGTGCCCGACAGCTGCTCGACCTCTTCGAGGATGTGCGAGCTGAACAGGATGGTGCGGCCCTCGCCCGCCATGCCGTTCAGCAGCTCCATCATGTGGAGGCGCTGGCGCGGGTCCATGCCGTTGAACGGCTCGTCCAGCAGCAGGACCGTCGGGTCGTGCACCAGCGCGGCCGCGACCCGGCTGCGCTGCCGCATGCCCTTGGAGTACGTGGAGATCCGCCGGTCCTGCGCGTCCTCCAGCTCGACGATCGCGAGCGCCTTGCGCGCCGCCTCCGCCGGGTCCGGCAGCTTGTGCAGCTTCGCGCTCGAGAGCACGAACTCCCACGCCGTCAGGTTTCCCGGCACGCTCTCGCGTTCGGTGACGAGGCCGAGCGAGCGGTACATCTCGGGGTTGCGCCACGCGGACTGGCCGCCGACCGAGACCTCACCCTGCGACGGGGCCATCAGCCCGGCCATCAGGTGCAGGACCGTGGTCTTGCCGGCACCGTTCGGGCCGAGCAGCCCGGTCAGGCCGGGGCCGATGGTGAGGGTGACGTCGTTGACCGCGACGACGTTGCCGTACCAGCGGGAGACGCCGTTGAGTTCGATGTCGGTCACGACTTCACCTTCTTGTAGCGCAGCACCAGCAGGTACGTGCCGAGTGCGATCAGGGCGACGGTGACCAGGCCGTACACGGCACCGAAGTCGCCGGTCCGGACGATGCCGATGCCAGGGCCGAACAACCACTGGTCAACACCGTTGAGCAGGCTCGACGGATCCATCAGCCCACCGAGGTCGGCCAGTGCGCCGTTGCCGAACGCCTGCAGCGCACCGGAGATCGGCGTGGTCAGCAGGAACAGGGCGATGATCATGCCGGACGCGAACACGCGGCGGCCGGACAGCGACGCCAGCGGCAGGCCGAGCGCGGACAGCAGCGCGGCGTGGATCGCGGCGGCGACGAGGCCCTGGGCGAATCCGCCCACCTCGTCGAGGACACCGCCGATGCCGGAGTCGGTGTTGAACGCCATGCCCAGGAACATGATCAGCATCGGGATGGCGAACAGCAGGAACGTCGCCGTGGCCAGCGAGGCGAGCTTCGTCAGCGCGTAGTCGCTCTTGCGCAGCGGCCGGGACAGGTAGAGCTGCAACAGGTTGCTGCGCAGGTCGACCGACACCAGCTCCGGCGCGACGACCGCGACGAACACCGTGGCCGCGTAGGTGAACGTGGACGCGATGCCGACGTAGTCGATCACCTGGGTCGGCAGCTGGGTGTTGATCACGACCAGGATCAGCGACGCCATGCTGGCGAACGCCAGCACACCCATCGGCAGGACCTTCGCCCACGCGCTGCGGCCGAGGCCGTAGGCGGAGCGGATGCCGTGGACGTACAGCGAGCGCGCCGCGTAGCCGCGGCCCAGCCGCGGGCCTTCGTAGCGCTGGTAGCCGATGTCGTGGATGACGCCGGTGTCAGGCATTGGCCACCTCCCGGAACAGGTCGGCCACCTGGTGGCGCTGACGTTCGATGCGGTGCAGGGGCAGGTCGAGGTCGGCGACCGCGTCGCGGATCTTGTCGTAGACGTCGCCGTCAGTGGAGCTGTCCTCGATCCGGACGTACAGCACGCGGTTGTCGGTGCGGACCTCCAGGCCCTGGCTCACCAGCGCCGCGGCCAGTGCTTCCGCGTCCTCGTCGACCTCGACCATCAGCAGGTCACGAGCTTGGGTCATCGAGTCGAGGGTGGCCGACCGCAGCAGGCGCCCCGCGTCGATGGCGACGAGCGAGGTGCAGATCCGCTCGATCTCGCCGAGCAGGTGCGAGCAGACGACCACGGAGATGCCGAAGTCGGTGCCGATGCGGTGGACCAGGTCCAGCATCGCGCGGCGGCCGGCGGGGTCGAGGCCGTTGGTCGGTTCGTCGAGCAGCAGCAGCTCCGGGTCGTGCACGAGGGCCTGCGCGAGCTTGACGCGCTGCTTCATGCCGGTGGAGTAGCCGCCGATGCGGCGGTAGCGCTCCTCGTACAGGCCGACGTGGCGCAGCGTTTCGGAGGCTCTTTCGCGGGCCATCGCCTTGGGCAGGCCGCTGACCCGCGCCATGTGCGTGACGAACTCGGCGGCGATCATGTCGGGTGGCAGGCAGTCGTGTTCGGGCATGTAGCCGACACGGGCGCGGACCCGGTCACCGTCGGCGACCGGGTCCAGGCCGAGCACGCGGATCCGGCCGCCGGTCGGTTCGAGTAGCCCCAGGGCGAGCTTGATGAGGGTGCTCTTGCCGGCGCCGTTCACCCCGACCAGGCCCACCACCCCGGGCTCGATCGCGACGGTGAGATCCGCGAGCGCGGTCACCTTGTTGTCGTAGCGCTTCTGCAGCGCGGTGGTCTCGATGAGTGGCACGCACTCAAGGTATTGGCTGGGTGCCGCTCAGGGCATCCGGTTCATACCCTGAGGCGACCCTGAGGTTTCAGAGGTCCGCGACCTTGGGCACCAGCGGCGCCACGACCTCCTCGACGTACTTGGCCGGGGCGTCGCCGGGCGGCATGACGATCATGGTCTCGATGCCGAGCTTGGCGTACGCGGCCACGTCGTCGACGAAGGAGTCCGTGATCGGGCCGTTGTGGTTGGCCGTCTTCTGGATGGTGTCGTAGTCGCGGCCGACCTCGTCGCAGTGGCGCCGCAGGACGTCGAGCTTGCGGGCGACCTCCTCCGGGGACGGCGTGAAGAGGTTGCACGCGTCCGCGTACTTCGCCACGAAACGCAGCGTCTTCTTCTCGCCGCCACCGCCGATCAGGATCGGCGGCCCGGAGATCGGCGCCGGGTGGCACAGGGTCTCCGCCAGCTGGTAGTGCTTGCCCTCGTAGGGGCCGTCGTCGTCCTGGTCCCACATCTGGCGGCAGATCCGCAGCGTCTCCTCCAGGCGCTCGAACCGCTCCGCCGTCGGCGGGAACGGGACGCCGAGGCCGCGGTGCTCACGCTCGTACCACGCGGCACCGATGCCCAGCTCGGCCCGGCCGCCGGACAGGACGTCCACTGTGGACACGATCTTCGCGAGCAGGCCGGGATGCCGGTAGGACACACCGGTGACCAGCAACCCGAGGCGCACGGTCGAGGTGTGTGCCGCCAGGAACCCGAGGGTCGTGTAGCCCTCCAGCATGGGGTCGGTGGCCGGGAGGATCTGTTCCATCTGGAAGTAGTGGTCCATCACCGACAGGTGCGTGACCCCCGCCTCCTCGACGGCGTTGGCGAGGCGGACCAGCTCCGGCGCGATGCCGGCGGTGCCGTCGGGAACGGTGAACGCGATCTGGTGCACTCCGAGCTTCACGACGCCACGCTATGACCTGGAGCGCGCTCCAGCGCAAGTCGGGCGGGCAGACAGAATGGCCGCATGCCAGCCGCCTTGAACGCCACCGCCGCCGCGTTGCTCGGTCTGCTCCACGACGGCCCGATGACGGGCTGGGAGCTGATGGCCAGGGCCGCCGAGCGGATCGGCAATTTCTGGACGCTCACGCAGAGCCAGGTCTACCGCGAGCTCACCAGGATGACCGAGCAGGAGCTGGTGACCGTGGGGGAGCCGGGACCCCGGGACCGCAAGCCGTACACGATCACGACAGCGGGCCGGGCCGCGTTCGCGGAGTGGGTGGCCGCCGACCCGGCAGGGGACCAGGTCCGGGCGCCGTTGCTGCTGACCATCAACTTCGCCGACCACCTGCCGCCCGAGCGGCTGGCCGAGATCATCGCGGCCCAGCGGTCGTGGCACGCGGAGCGGCTGGCCGAGTACCGCAGGCACGAGGCAAAGATCGAGGACCCGCGCAGGCTCGCCACCCTGCGCTTCGGCATCCGGCACGAGCAGGCCGCGCTGGACTGGTTCGACGAGCTGCCCGCCCTCCTTGACATTCCACTGTGACAGGTCGACACTGGGACCTCCCACAGTGGAAGGTCGACGTACGAATGCACTCCCTTCTGATCGCCCTGCACGCCGGGACGGGAGTGGCCGCCCTGCTGGCCGGTGCCGTCGCCCTGTTCCGCCGGGGCAGGCTCTTCGACGTCTACCTCGGCTCGCTGACCGCCACCACGGTGTTCCTCGCGCTCGCGGTGGCTGTCGAGTGGGCCGTGCTGGACGTGGGCAGCCGGGTGCTGTTCACCGCGTTCACGGTGCTGGCGGCGGTGCTGGTGGCAAGGGGTGTGCTGGCCCGGCGGCTGCTGCCCGGCGGACGGTCGCCCGTGTACCTGGAGCACGTCGGTTTCACGCTGGTCGCCCTGTTCGACGCGTTCGTGGTGATCGCCGTGCTGAACGCGGGCGCGCCGGTCTGGCTGGTCGTGGTGAGCGGGGTCTGATCGCGGTCGTCGGCCACTTCGCGCTCCGCGCGACGAAGCGGGCTCTCGCGGACGAGCAGCCCGGCACCGGTCTAGTGCTACCGGGCCTACTTGGTGGCCCTGTAGTACTAGACGTCGTCCACCGCGACCGGATCATGGGCGGACGCGTCGAGGTGGACGGCGAGCAGCACACCGTCCTCGGCATGGGTGGTCACGACCAGGTGGTCACCCTGGCCGGTCCACGAGCGGGCAAGGATCACGTTCTCCTCCTCGGTGGCCAGCGGCAACCGGATGTCCGCGCTGTCTTCGCGGACGTGGTCCGGGGCCTCGAGCAGGTCCAGCCACGACGGCGTGTGCGGCGGGTCCCCGTCGAGGATCAGCTCTTCCCTCTCGTCGTGCGGCGGCATGCACCGGTCGACGGCCTCGTGATCGACGAACCCGATGGCCGTGGAGTCGGTGATCACCAACGCCGGCTCCACCTGGTCGCCAGGACTGGCGACGGTGCGGACCTGGGAGACCGGTAGGTCGTCGCGCAGGACCACCGACAGGTAGGCGGCGCCTTGTGTGTCGTCCTCGGCGTCGACGACGTGCGTGAGCCGCACCGGGTAGGCACCGGGCGGAACGTCGACGACCACACCCGCACCGAGCATGATGATGGGGTCACATGCCTCCAGGCGGCCCGACGGCACTCGCAGCACACCGAGGTCATGCACGGTCTGCACGTGTCGTGCCCCGTCGGGCTTCCCGTCCTGGAGCGCGAGGAAAGGCCGTGCGTCGTTCATGGCCTGGACCATAGTGGCGCCAGCACCCTAGGCGCGGTCCACCGGGAGGTGGGCGCCGCTGATCGTGCTCGACTCCTCGCTCGACAGGAACAGGATCGTCTTCGCGATGTCGGCCGGGTCCACCCAGTTCGACCGGCTGCCGGGCATCGACTCGCGGTTGGCCGGGGTGTCGATCACCCCCGGCAGGACGGCGTTCACGCGGATGCCGTCGTCGCGGTACTCGGTGTCCAGGGCGTCCACCAGGGCGAGCACGGCCGCCTTCGACGTCACGTAGCCCGCCGCGCCCGCGAACGGGTTCACCGCCGCCCGCGACGACACGCACACGATCGAGCCGCCGCCCGCCGCGATGAGGTGCGGGATCGCCGCCGCGCACACGAGGTAGGTCGGGCGCAGGTTCGTCCGGAACTGCGCCTCGAAGTCCTCGACCGGGGTCTCGTGCACGCGGCCGCCCATGGCGAAGCCGCCCGCCAGGTGGACCACCGCGCGCAGCGGGCCCTCCGCCGCGGCCACGGCCACCGCCGCCGCGACCTGCGCCGGGTCCGTCAGGTCCGCCTGGACCCCGACGACGTCCGGGACGCCCGAGGGTGGCCGCGACCGGTACGGCACCACCACCCGCCAGCCCGCTGCCGCGAACGCCGTGGTCACCGCCGTGCCCAGGCCGCCGGTACCGCCAGTGACCAGCACCGATCCGGTCATGCTCACTCCTCGACCAGTTTGTTCCGCAACCGCTCCGCGTCCACCCTGTCGAACCCGTGCTGGCCGAGCCACCCGAGGGGGCCGCCGTACTCCGAGTCCAGGCGGTCGAGGAACCGGCGCATGATGTCCGGGCGCGGGTCGTGCTCGTGGGCGGGCACGTTGTCGATGTCCGCGGCGTAGGTGGGGGAGGACCGCAGCCGGTCGAGGATCCGCACGATGCGCTCGCCGGTCGCCTCGTAGTCCGCCACGATCTCCGCGCGCGGCACCCCGGCCACCGACAGCGCCATCGCGACCACGACACCGGTCCGGTCCTTGCCCGCCGCGCAGTGCACCAGCGCCGCGCCGGGTGCGCTCGCGATCGCCCGCAGCGCGCCGACGACGCTGTCCGGCCGGTCCTCCAGGTAACCGAAGTAGAACGCGTCGGCCACGTTCTCCGGGTCGCGCTGGAGCGCGCGTTCCCGGTTCAGCGCGAGCGCGTCCTTCGCCACGTCGGTCATCTCACCGAACTCCGGCAGGAGCGACAGGTGCACGTGCGCCACCGAGGCAAGCGCCTTCAGCGGGCCGGGCCCCTCCGACGTCACCTCCCCGGTGCTGCGCAGGTCCACCACCGTGGTGACGCCGACCTCGTCGACGAGACGGGTCACGTCCGACGGAGAGAGGTCCTGCAGGTTGTCCGACCGGACGAGTTGCCCGGTGCGGATGCGGTTTCCGTCCCCGGCGGGCAGCCCACCGAGGTCACGGACGTTGACGGCGTTCTCGAGTTCGATCCATGCCACCCCGCCATCTCATCATTGCCGGTGCACTCTGCCGTGTGAGAGGTTGGCCACCGTGACGGTCGTGAGGACTGCTAACGAGAGCACTGCTCGCCGGGTCCTGATGATCGCCGGATTCCTGCTGCTCGCTGCCAACCTGCGGGCGGCGCTGACCTCGGTCGGGCCGCTGCTGGAGACCATCCGCGCGGACATCGGGCTCACCGCGGGCGAGGCCGGGTTCATCGGCACGCTGCCACTGCTCACGTTCGCGGCCGTGTCGCCGCAGGTGCCCCGGCTCGCGCGGCGCGTGGGCACCGACCGGCTGCTGTGGCTGGCGCTCGCCCTGCTCGCGACGGGCATCGTGCTGCGCTCGCTGCCGGTCACCGGGCTGCTCTGGGTGGGCACCGTCCTGCTCGGCGCCGCGATCGCGGCGGGCAACGTGCTGATGCCGAGCCTGATCAAACGGGACTTCCCGGACCGCGTCAGTGCCGCCACCGGCGTGTACACGGCGGTCATCGGGATCATCGCGTCGACGGCGGCCGGGGTCGCGGTCCCACTGGCGGGGGCGCTGCCCGGCGGGTGGCGCTCGGCGCTCGGGGTCTGGGCCGGGTTCGTGCTCATCGCGCTCGCCGTGTGGTCACCGCGGTTGTCGCGGCGTACCCGGCAGTCGGTGCCGGAGGTGAGCCGAGGCAGGACCCCGTGGCGGTCGCTGCTCGCGTGGGAGTGCGCGATCTTCATGGCGCTGTCCGCGACCGGTTTCTACACCGTCCTGTCCTGGTATCCGTCCATTTTGGTCAGTTACGGCACCACGGAGACGGCCGCGGGCTGGCTGTTGTTCGCCTACCAGCTCATCGGTGTGCTCATGAGCCTCGTGGTGCCGCTGCTGTTGACCCGGCTGGCCGACCAGCGCGCGGTCGCGGCCTGCTCCTCGCTGCTCGCGATGACCGGCTACCTCGGTCTGCTGCTCGTGCCGGACCTCGCGGTGCTGTGGGTGCTGATCACCGGTGTCGGCGCGGGTGCGTTGTTCTTCCTCGCGCTCGCGTTCTTCAGCCTGCGGGCGGCGGACCCGCGTTCGTCCGCGGCGCTGTCCGGTATGGGACAGTCGATCGGCTACCTCCTCGCGGCGGTGGGGCCGACGCTGTTCGGTGCCCTGCACGACGTGACCGGTGGCTGGCGGGTGCCGCTTGGGGTGCTCGTCGGCGTCGCGGCCGCGCACACCCTGATCGGGCTGCGTGCGGGCCGGGACGCGCACGTGACGGTGTGAGAGGAGCACGATGCGCCTGCTGGTGATCGGCGGCTGCGGTCTCGTCGGGTCGATGGTGGTGCCGGTGCTGGCCCGCGCGCACGAGGTCCGCGTGCTGGACCTGAAGGGCCCCCGCGACGCCGTGCCCGGGGTGGAGTACCACACGGGCAGCCTGCACGACGTGGACCTGGTCGCGTCGCTCGCGTCCGAAGTGGACTCACTGGTGTTCATGGCCATGGGGCCGATGGCGGGCTGGGGGGAACCGGAGAACGCGCGGCAGCACTTCGACGTCGCCGTGGCCGGGCTGTACCTGGCGCTCACCGGCGCGGCCAGGGCCGGGGTGCGGCACCTGGTCTACACCAGCAGCATGTCGGTGTACCCGTACGAGGACCTGACCGGCATGATCACGTTCCCCGACGAGTCCGTGCCGCCGGCCGCCACCGACTTCTACGGCCTCGCGAAGCGCCTCGGCGAGGAGGTGTGCCGCACGGCGACCGACCGGTGGGACATGGACGCGGTGTGCCTGCGCCTGTGCTTCCCCGCCGCGGACGACGAGTGGCCGCGCGGCGACACCCCGATGCGGCGGGCGATCAGCACGTCCGCACGGGACGTGGCCGCCGCGATCGAGGCCGCGCTGCACCGGCGCGGTCACGGCTTCGACGCGTACGCGATCAGCGGCGACGCCACCGGCAGGACGATGAGCATCGAGAAGGCGCGCCGCGAACTCGGCTGGACACCGAAGGACGTCACGTGATCCCCGGGCTCGTGTCGGTGACGTTCCGGCAGCTGTCGCCCGCCGAGATCGTGGCGCTCGTGGTCGGCGCCGGGCTCGAGGCCATCGAGTGGGGCGGCGACGTCCACGTCCCGCTCGGCGAGTTCCGCACCGCGCGGGAGGTGGGCACGCGCTGCGCGGACAACGGGATCGCGATCGAGGCGTACGGCTCGTACTACCGCGCGGACGGGGACTTCGGCCCGGTCCTCGCGACCGCGCTCGCCCTTGGCGCGCCGCGGATCCGCGTGTGGGCGGGGTCGAAAGGCTCGGCGGAGGAACCCGATCGCGCGGCCGTGGTCGAGGACCTGCGCGTGGCCGCCACGCTCGCGGGTGGTGAGGGCGTGGAGATCGCGGCCGAGTACCACGCGAACACCCTCACCGACACCCTCGAATCCGCGCTGGAGCTGTTCTCGGACGTGCCTGCCCTGAAGCCGTACTGGCAGCCACCCGTCGGTTCCACGACCGGCGACGCCCTGGCGGCCATCCCCGCGCTGGCACCGGTCGCGGCGCACGTGTTCAGCTGGGCCGACGACGGGACACGGCTCCCGCTCGCCGCACGCGAGGACCTGTGGCGCCCGGCGTTCGCCGCGTTGCCAGCCGACTGCCACGTACTGCTGGAGTTCGTGCGTGACGACTCGCCGGAGGCGTTCCGGCAGGACGCCGCCACCTTGCGCGCCTGGCTCGCCACGCCAGGATGGGGGCATGACTCCTGAGGAGCTGCGGGCCGCCGGGGTGACGCTCGTCGAGCTGTCGTTCGTGGACAACGCCGGGATCACGCGGGTGAAGGCCGTGCCGCTCGACCGGTTGCCGACCGCGGTGGGCGCGTCGCCGTGCTTCGAGGCGTTCGGTTCGGACGACGTGATGGTCGCCGGCCGGTACCTCGGCGGCCCCGACGGCGACCTGCGGCTCACGCCCGACATGAGCAGGCTCGTCGCGCTGTCCGCCCAGCCCGGCTGGGGCTGGGTGCCCGCGGACAAGTACGACCAGGACGGCACCCGGTTCGTGGCGTGCCAGCGCGCGTTCGCCGCGCGGCAGACCGAGGCTCTGGCCGCACACGGGTTGCGCGCGCTCGCCGCGTACGAGCACGAGTGGATCCTCGGCCGCGGCGACGCCGACGGGTTCGCCCCCGCGTTCGACGGTCCCGCGTACGGGCAGATCCGCCTCGAGCAGGTGGCGGGGTACGCCTCTGAGCTGGTCGCGGACCTGACCGCGCAGGGGCTCGTGGTGGAGCAGTTCCACCCCGAGTACGCGGTCGCGCAGCTGGAGGTGTCGGTCGCGCCGAACGACCCCGTCGCCGCCGCGGACGACGCCGTGCTGGTGCGGCACACGATCCGGTCCCGCAGCCTCGCGCACGGGTGGCGCGCGTCGTTCTCGCCGTCCGTCGACCCCGACGGCGCCGGGTCGGGTGCCCACCTGCACCTGTCCGTGCACGACGCGGGCGGGTCGCTCATGGCGGGCGGGGACGGGCCGTGCGGTCTGCGCACCGAAGGGGAGGCGTTCCTGGCGGGGGTGTTGCGGGAGCTGCCCGCGCTGGTCGCGATCGGATGCGGGCACCCGGTGTCGTTCCTGCGGTTGCAGCCGTCGCGGTGGGCCGGGATCTGGCAGGCGTGGGGCCACGAGACGCGCGAGACGGCGCTGCGGCTGGTGACCGGGCCGTCGGCGAACGCCGAGCTGAAGTGCTTCGACGCGACCGCGAACCCGTACCTGCTGATCGGGTCGGTGCTGGCGGCCGGGCTCGCCGGTGTGACAGCGCGACTGCGGCTGCCAGAACCGGTCACGGGCGACCCGGCGACCGGCGACGGGTCGGTGCCGAGGTTGCCGTCGTCGGCGTCGGAGGCGGCCACCGCGCTCGAGTCGTCGGCCGTGCTCGCGGCCGCGCTGGGACCGGCACTGCACGACGCGATCGTCACCGTTCGGCGCGCGGAGGCGGAGCGCTGTTCGGGCCTCGAGGCGCGGGCGCTAACCTCAGCCGTTCTCTGGCGCTGGTAAGCGGTTCCGCGGAGGTGTTCCTTGGGCGTCGCTGATGTCGTGCCCCTCGTCGACCAGCACTGCCACGGTGTGGCGACCGGGGAGGTCGACCCCCGGGAATGGTTGTCCGAGGCCAAGAACGCGCGGCGGCACCCGTTCCGGTCGTTGCTCGGCCTCTCGGTGCGGCGCTGGTGCGCGCCGGTGCTCGGGATGCCGGCGCTCGCGCCCGCGGAGGAGTACCTGTGGCGGCGGGCCGAGCTGGGCTGGCACGAGGTGTCCAAGCGGCTGCTCACCGCGGCCGGGGTGCGGCACTGGTTCGTCGACACCGGGTACGTGCCGGGACCGGTGACCTCGCCGGCTGGACTCGCCGAGCTGGGTGGCGGCACCGGGCACGAGGTGGTGCGGATCGAGGCGGTCGCCGAGGCGGTGCAGAAGTCCGCACCGACCCCGGAGGCCTTGCTGGACAAGATCACCGCGGCACTGCACGTGGCGCCCGCGATCGCGTTCAAGTCGATCGTCGCCTACCGGTACGGGCTCGCGCTGCCCGCCGAGCAACCCGACCGCGCCGAGGCGTTGCGTGCCGCCGCGCCCTGGTTGCGTGCCAAGGACACCATCCTCACCGACCCGGTGCTGCTCGCGTGGCTGGTGCACGAGGCGGCGCGGGTCGGCGCCGAGCGGGGCCTGCCGCTGCAGTTCCACACCGGGTTCGGCGACGCCGACCTGCGGCTGTCGTCCACGGACCCGGTGCTGCTGACCGACTTCCTGCGGGTCGCGCGGTGCCAGGTCGTGCTGCTGCACTGCTATCCCTTCCACCGCAACGCCGCCTACCTGTCGCACGTGTTCGACAACGTGCACGTCGACCTCGGGCTCACCATCCCGTTCGTCGGCGTGCGGTCGGCCGCGGTGCTCGCGGAGGTGCTGGAGCTCGCGCCGTTCGACTCGGTCCTGTACTCCTCGGACGGCAACGTGCTGCCGGAGCTGCACTACCTGGGCGCGGCCCTGTGGCGCCGCGCGGTGAACACCCTCACCGACTCGTGGCTCGCCGAGGAGGCCCTGACCACCGCCGACGCGGAACGACTGGCGTACGGCATCCTCGGCGGCAACGCAGCGCGACTGCACCGTCTCTGATCCCGCACTCCCGCAACCTGCCCCGTGTCCGTACGTCCTCCTCTGCACCGGACCACCTGGTCCGCCATGGGGAGGGACACTATGGAAACTCGGTACAGACGCAGATCGATACTGCTGGCGGGGGTCGCGGCGGCTGGGCTGCTCGCGGCACCGGCCTCCGCGCAGGCCGCACCGGGGTGCGGCCCGGTCGCACTCCCGGCGCCCGCCGGGGTGCTCACGTCGGTCGTGGGCGGCGACCCGACCGGCACCTACCTCGTCGGGAGCGTGAGCGACGGGTCGGGTACCGCGGGGGCGTTGTGGCGCCACGGCCGGTTCTCCGAGATCGACGCGAGTTCGGTCACGGGCGTGCAGGTGGACTACCACGACGTCAACCGGCACGGCGTGGTCGTCGGCGAGCGCATGACGGACTACAGCTCGTTCCACACCGACGCGTTCACCTACCGCGCGGGGGAGTTCACGTTCCTGCCGCCGCTGCGGGCGGGTGACTACACCGAGGCGCTCGGCATCAACGGCCGCGGCGACGTCGTCGGCAACAGCGCGGGCGCACCTGTCGTGTGGCCCGCGGGCGGCGGCGTGCGTGCGCTGCCCGGGGACGGCCGGGCCATGGGCATCGACGAGGACGGCACCGTCGTCGGGTACCTGGCGCCCTACCCGCCGGGCACCCCGTACGTGTGGCCTGCCAACGGAAAGCCGCACGCGTTGCCGGTGCCCGACGGGAGCATCGGCGGTGACGCGGTCGCCATCCAGCGCGGCATGGTCGCAGGCAACGTGTACGACCCCGTGACCGGTTCGACGGTGCCGACGCTGTGGAACCTGCGCACCGGCAGCGTCACGTTGCACTCGGACGCGCCGGGCGGCGCGCTGTCGGTGAACCACCGGGGCACCATCGGCACGATCGGCACGATCGTGCACCGCGACGGCCGCGTGTCGGCCGTCGGCTACCTCGACCGCGTGTCGGTGGTGACCGCTTCGGGCACCGCGGCGGGCACGCGCACCGACAGCCCGTTCGGTCCTGGTCAGGCGGTGCGCTGGTTCGGCTGCTGACGTTCCCGTGAGCTGACGAAGTCCACGGCCCGGGTGATCGTGTCCTGGTCGCGGAGCACGCGCCAGTGGCCGAGGTCCTTGACGGTCACCAGTTCCGACTCCGGCCAGACCTTCGCCACGGCGACGCTGTCGTCGTAGCGGGTCTCGCGGTCGGCCGGGTCGTGGACGGTCAGCAGCGGTGGCGGCGCGATGCGGGTGACCTGCGTGGGCATGTCGAAGTCGTCCCACGGGGTGCCCACTCGCGCCGCCACGCGGTCCATCAGGCGGGTGCGGATGCGTTCCCCGAAGCCGAGGGTGGCCGCGAAGACCGCGGTGTACGGCGTCGGCTGCGTCATCGGTGCGAGGAACACCAGCCGGGACGGGTGTACGCCGCCGCGCAGTGCGAAGAACACCGCCGCGCAGCCGAGCGAGTGCGCGATCACCGCGTGCGGCCTGCCGTGTTCCTTCACCACGGCGGTGAACGCGCTCGCCATCTCCGGGATCGTGAAGTGGTGCGGGCCCAGGAAGCCGGGATCCGAGGCGCCGTGCGACAGCGCGTCGAACGTGACGACCCGGTGCCCGGCCGCCAGGAGCGGCGCCACGAACGGGTGCAGCTGCGCGGAGATCCCGCCCCGGCCGTGGACCAGGTACACCACCGGGCCAGAGCCCCACGCCGTGCCGACGACCTTGCGGTCCTTCACCCGGACCGTGAACTCCTCGCCGCGGGGGAGCACCCCTGGTCTCGACTTGCCACGGTACGGCGGGATCCGCAGCCACAGGCTCTCGGCCCAGCGGGCACCCAGGTCGGGGGCGACACGTTCCAGGGTGCCGAACGCGGTCCGGACAGCCGTCATTTTAAGACGAACGATCGTGCTTTTTTGCGATGACACGTGTGCGACCTTTCGTGATGGTGGAGTCAGGCCCTGGCCCGGTCCAGGAGAGCCTCGAACGCGGTGCGGGCCCGGGAGACCGCGTTCGGGTCGTCGAGCAGCCTGCCCGACAGGTGGCGCGACAGCATCACGCCGTCGACCTCGAACGCGAACTGCTCCGGGTCCGCGTCGGCCAGGAAGTGGCCCTCGGACAGGCCGGTGCGGAAGACCTCCGCGAGCGAGTCCAGCCAGTCCTGCTGGTAGCGGACGAGCCGGTCGCGGACCGGCCCGGGCTGGTCGTCCAGCTCGGACGACGCGGCGACGAACAGGCAGCCGCCCGGCTGGGAATCCCAGGTCAGCCAGTTCTCGAACAGTGCGCGCACGCGTGGCTCGCCGCGCGGCTCGGTCAGCGCGGGCGCGACCACCTCGGCCACGAACCGGGCCCGCGTGTGCTCCAGGATCGAGACCTGCAGCGACTCCTTGGACCGGAAGTGCGCGTACAGGCCGCTCTTCGACAGCTCGGCGCGGGACGCGAGCGTGCCGATGGTGATGCCGCCCAGCCCGACGGACCGGGCCAGGCGGCTCGCCGTGTCCAGGATCGCCTCGCGGGTGGCCTCACCCTTGCTCATGCCCGCGACAATAGCACGATCGGTCGGTCAGTCGCTCCGGACTCTCGGTCGGTGCGGGTGGGCCTGCCAGGTGTTGACCGGCCCACCCGCGGATCGGGTTCAGCGGACGTGGATGTTCGGCTGGGACGGGGTGCTCATGCCGTTGCCGAGGAAGAAGCTCGGGTGCGGCGGCTGGTTGTAGGCGGTGTTCTGCCATGCGATGGCCACGCGGTACTGGGCGTCGTGCATGAGGGTGTGGATCCGCCGGTCGGTCTGTGTCGTCGTGGCGTAGATGCGCAGCGCGGCGTTGTCGTCGCGCGGCAGGACGACCTCCTCGCGCCAGTCGCCGAACAGGTCGCCGGAGAGCGAGGGGGTTGCCTTGGTGCCGTTGACGGAGTGCGCTCCGGAGCCGGTGAGCAGTCGGGTGTCACCGCTGGTGCCGTACTTGTCGACGTGGTTGCCGTCCAGCAGTTCCCGCACCGGGTCGGCGTCCCACCAGGCGAGGAAGTTCGCGCTGCCCGGTGTCCGCCCGACGTTGCCGCCGGAGCCGTTGAACAGGTTGGCCAGCCCGGTTCCCCTGCCCCAGAACTCGGCGCCCGCGTTCCCGGCGTACACGTCGCCTGCCGCGCCGCGAGCGGGGCCCTCGCAGCTACAGGTGTTGTTCTTCTGCATGATGACCGCGCCGCTGTTGGCGTCGCGCAGGGTCGCGGCGGCGCCGGAGCTCTGCTCGTGGATCTGCCAGATCTCCTGGCCGGCACGGCTGGGGATGAAGTCGCCGACGTGCAGGGCGTCGCCGTGGGCGTAGAAGCCGGTGGTGTACCGCCCGGTGCCGCCCGCGTTGATGGTCATGCCGCCGTAGATGATCTCGTCGGTGCCGTTGCCGTCGACGTCGGCGATGGACAGCGAGTGGGCGCCGCGGCCGCCCCACTGGCTGCCGGCGGAGCTGGAGTCGAACTTCCAGCGCCGGGTGAGCTGCCCGTCGCGGAAGTCCCACGCCGCGATCGCGCTCTTCGCGTAGTAGCCGCGGCCCATGATGATGCTGGGCCGCTGTCCGTCCAGGTACGCGGTGCCGGCCAGGAACCGGTCTCCCCGGTTGCCGTAGCAGTCGCCCCAGTCGCAGATGTTGCCGCGGGCTGGGTCGAAGGGCACCGTGGACATGGCGGCGCCGGTGAGCCCGTTGAACACGGTCAGGAACTCGGGTCCGGTGATGATGTAGCCGTCGGAGTTGCGGTGGTCGGCGCCTGCGTTGCCGATCACCTGACCCGTGCCGGACACCGTGCCGTCGGCGGTCTTGACCGCCAGCTCGGCCCGGCCGTCGCCGTCGTAGTCGTACACCTGGAACTGGGTGTAGTGCGCGCCGGCGCGGATGTTGCGGCCCAGGTTGACGCGCCACAGCCGCTGTCCGTTCAGCTTGTAGGCGTCGATGTAGACGTTGCTGGTGTTACCGGACTGGGAGTTGTCCTTCTGGTCACTGGGATCCCACTTGAGGAAGATCTCGTACTGGCCGTCGCCGTCCGCGTCACCGACGCTCGCGTCACCGGCGGTGTAGTTGCTCCCCGGCCGGGAGATCGGCACGTCGAGGTAGTTGCCGCCGACGAAGCGCAGTGAGGGCTCGGACGGTGCTTGCTCCACCCCGCCCACGACCGCGCGGACCGTGTACGAGGCGTCCCCCGGTGCCCCGGAGTCCAGGTGATTGGTGGAGTTGGTGATCGGGGAGGCGTTCAGCTTCGTCCCGCCCCGGTAGACG
Source organism: Actinophytocola algeriensis (assembly GCF_014203735.1). Taxonomy (GTDB): domain Bacteria; phylum Actinomycetota; class Actinomycetes; order Mycobacteriales; family Pseudonocardiaceae; genus Actinophytocola; species Actinophytocola algeriensis. The sequence continues at coordinate 399,406 of NZ_JACHJQ010000004.1, forward strand.
TTGAACCCGGTCGAGGCCGACTCGGTCCCGAGCAGCCGCCACGAGACCAGGTTGCCGGACCCGGAGCGCACGCTGACCAGGCCCCGGTCGAGGTCCTCCAGCTGCTTGCCGGTGGGCGGCGGGGTGTCCGTGACGTCGAAGTCGAGGTAGTCGACGTTCGCCAGGCCGTTCGCGGTGGTCGGGCTCAACTGGATCGTGTTCGTGCCGGTGTTCACCGGGACGGTGAGCGTCTTCGTGGCCCACGTGGTCCAGGCGCCGGTTGGGTCGAACGCGGTGCCAGGGTGGGCGACCGCACCGTTGACCAGCACGTCCGCGGGGCGGTTGGCAGTGGTGCCGTTGGCGTACCGGACGGCGATGGTCACCGAGCCCGTCTCGGACGCCGAGACGGTGAACCGCGCTGCCGCGCCGATCGCGTTGTCCGCGTTGCAGAACCCGCTGCCGGAATAACCGGTGTGGTTGGACTCGATGACACCGGCGCAGGTGGCCGGTGCGTTTTCCGTCTCGTACCTGGTCGCGGCCGCCGAAGCCGTGGTGATGACGACTCCGCTCCCGGCGACGGTCAGGGCGACGCCGACAGCGAGCTGCGCTGCGCGCCGTCTGTTTGTGAACATGACGAACCTCCAACGTGTACTACGGATGAGATCGAGCGGCTACAAGACCGTGCTCCTCCTTCGCGTATTTTGGGAGCGCTCCCAATCAGGCCCAGGCGTATCCCGCAGCAGCGTGGCTGCGGGATGACACCACATATGAAACGATTCAATTTACCCGAACACCGCAGGAAAGCGCTATCCAGGTAGTGGTGGCCGCGGCCGCGGGATCATTCCGGGGCTTTGGTCATCGTCCGATCCGTTGGCTCCTTTGAGGTTCGAGCGCCAACGGGTGCTGAGGTAGACCGTACGAACGTCGCCGTCCCGATGTCAACAGGCACGGCGAAAGTTTCGGATCGATCCAGGTCGTCTCAGTCGCCCCAGACTTCCGCCGCGGTCTCGACGATGAGCGCCAGCTTCGCGACCTGCTCGTCGTAGGTCAGCGCGTTGCCGTCGACGGTCGAGGAGAACCCGCACTGCGGCGAGAGGCACAGCTGGTCGAGCGGCACGTACTTCGACGCCTCCTCGATCCGCCGCTTCAGGTCGTCCTTCGACTCGAGCGCGCCGCGCTTGGTGGTCACGAGCCCCAGCACCACGTTCTTGCCCGGCGGCACGAACCGCAGCGGCGCGAAGCTCCCGGACCGCTCGTCGTCGTACTCCAGGAAGAACCCGTCCACGGCCAGCTCGGAGAACAGCGCCTCGGCCACGAAGTCGTAGCCGCCGGACGCCGCCCACGACGAGCGGAAGTTGCCCCGGCACATGTGGGTGGTGATCCGCAGGTCCGACGGCCGGTCCGCGATCGCCGCGTTGATCTGCCTGATGTAGCGCAGGTGCTGGTGCTCGGCGTCGTCGCCGCGGGCGGTCAGCTCGGCCCGCTGGTTCGGGTCGTTGAGGTAGGCCAGCGAGGTGTCGTCGAGCTGCAGGTACCGGCAGCCCAGCTCGTACACGCCCGCGACCTGCGCCTTGTACGCGGCGGAGAGGTCCGTCCAGAACTGCTCCTCGTCCGGGTACACCGCCGGGTCGAGCGCGGCGGGGCCGCCGCGGTAGTGGACCATGCTCGGCGACGGGATGGTGAGCTTCGGTGTCACCACGCCACCCGCGACGTCCGCGAGGAACGCGAAGTCGTCCGCGAAGATGGTCTCCCGCAACCGGACCGGACCGTCCACGTGCAGCGCGGCGGTGGTGAACTCGATGACGCCGCCCGGGTTCTCGAACCGCACCTTGATCGCGTCGTCCGGCGCGGAGGAGATGCCGCCGAGCCGGTAGATGAAGTCCATGTGCCACGACGTGCGGCGGAACTCGCCGTCGGTGGCCGAGTTCAGGCCCACCTCGGCCTGCATGGCGACCACCTGGCGGATCGCCTCGTCCTCGGCCGTGCGCAGCTCCTCGGCCGACAGCCGCCCGTTGGCGTGGTCGTCGCGGGCGGTCAGCAGCGCGGCCGGGCGCAGCAGGCTGCCGACGTGGTCGGCTCGGAACGGAGGCAGTTTCGCCATGGTGGTTCCTCCTCAGAACGGGTAGGCGGGGATCTGACCGCGCACGGTGATCCACCGCGACTCGGTGAACGCGTCCAGGTTCGCGAGACCGCCGAACCGGGCGCCGGTGCCCGACGCGGCGACGCCACCGAACGGCGCGACCGCCTCGTCGTTCACCGTCTGGTCGTTGATGTGCACGATGCCGGTGGGGATGCGCTCGGCGAGCGCGAGACCGCGCATGGCGTCGCCGGTGAGGATCGACAGCGCGAGGCCGTACTCGCTGTCTGCCGCGAGTGCCACGGCCTCGTCCTCGTCGGCGAACCGGACGACCGGCGCGACCGGCCCGAACACCTCGTTGGCGTAGGCGGGCATGTCGGTGCGCACGCCGTCGAGCACGGTCGGGCGGTAGAACAGGCCTTCGTGCGTGCCGCCGGACGCCAGCCGCGCTCCCGCGTCCACAGTGGACGTGACGAGCCCGTGGACCTTGCCGAGCTGGCCCTCGTCGATCAACGGCCCCAGCGCGACCTTCCCGGACGCCGGGTCGCCGACCGGCAGCGCGGTCGCGTGCGCCGCCAACGCCTCCACATAGGACTCCGCGATCCGCTCGTGCACGAGGTGGCGACCGGTGGTCATGCAGATCTGGCCCTGGTGCAGGAACGAGCCCCACGAACCGGCCGACACCGCGCGTTCGACGTCCGCGTCGTCGAGCACGATCAGCGCCGAGTTGCCGCCCAGCTCCAGGTGTGCCCGTTTCAGGTGCTTCGCGGCCAGCTCACCGACCTTGCGGCCGACCGCAGTGGAGCCGGTGAACGAGATGACCGGCACACGCGGGTTCTCGACCAGCGCGGTGCCGGCGTCCGCGCCACCGGGCAGCACGTGCAGCACGCCGTCGGGCAGCCCGGCCTCGGCGAACACCCGCGCGATCGCGAACCCGCCGCTGACCGGGGTGCGCAGGTCCGGCTTGAGCACCACCGCGTTGCCCAGCGCGAGCGCCGGCGCGACCGACCGGATCGACAGGATCAGCGGCACGTTGAACGGCGAGATCACACCGACCACGCCGACCGGCACGCGGCGCAGCATCGACAGCCGCGGCTCGGCGGTGGGCAGCAGCTCGCCGGGCGGCATCGACGCGAGGGCCGCGGCCTCGTAGCACTCCTGCGCGGCCACCCCGACCGCGAACGCGGCCATGTCCGGCACGGCGCCGGTCTCGCGGACCACCCAGTCCCGCAGCTCCGCGAACCTCGCCTCGATGGCCGCGCCCGCCTTGCGCAGGACGGCGGCCCGGTCGGAGTAGGTCGCGGCCGCCCAGTCCTTCTGCGCGGCGGCGGCCCGCGCGCACGCGGCGTCCACATCGGACGCGTCGGCGACACCGGTGCGGCCCAGCTCCTCGCCGGTGGCGGGCTCGACGATCGCGGTGTCGCCACCGCTGGCGGCCACCCACCCGCCGCTGTAGAGGGAACCGGGCTCGAACAGCGCTGTCATGTCCGCTCCTGCTTGGCTTTCTGGATCTGGGCGTACACCTGACCGCGCAGCTCGGTGAACCGGGGATCGCTCCGGGTGGCGAGCTGGTCGCGTGCCGCGGGCAGGTCGATCGCGAGGTCCTCCGCGACCGTGGTCGGCGACGAGGACAGCATCACGACGCGCTGTCCCAGGTAGACCGACTCGTCGATGTCGTGGGTGACGAACAGCAGCGTCACGCCGAGCCGCTGCCACACCGACCGGATCAGGTCCTCGAGGTCCGCGCGGGTCTGCGCGTCGACGGCCGCGAACGGCTCGTCCATCAGCAGCACCCGTGGCTGGTAGGCGATCGCGCGGGCGATGGCGACGCGCTGCTGCATGCCGCCGGACAGCTGCCACGGGTACGCGGCGTGCGCGTCGGCCAGCCCCACCGCGTCGAGCGCCTCGGTCACCAGCTCCCGCCGCTTCGCCTTGCCCATGCCGGCGGCGCGCAGCGGCAGGTCCACGTTGTCCCGCACCCGCAACCAGGGGAACAGGCTGCGGCCGTACTCCTGGAACACCACCGCGAGCCCGTCCGGCGGCCCGTCGACCTTCCTGCCCTCCACGACGATCTCGCCGGAGGTCGGTGGGAGCAGCCCGGCGATGCAGCGCAGCAGCGTGGTCTTGCCGCAGCCGGACGGCCCGACCACGCACACGAACTCGCCGTCCGCCACGTCGAACGACACGTCGCCGATCGCCTCGACCCGGCGCCCCTTGGCGTCGTAGGTCTTCGACAGGCCCTTGACGGTGAGCATCAACGCTCCTTCTGTACGGCACGGATGCCGTGGTACCAGCCGAGCACGCGCCGCTCGACGAGCCGGAACAGCAGCGCCAGGAGCACACCCAGCAGCCCGAGCAGGAGCACGCCGCTCCACATCTGCGGGATCCGGAAGCCGTCCTTGAACTGGATGACCGTGAACCCGATGCCGCTCGACGCCGCGAACATCTCGCTGATGACCATCAGGATGATCCCGATCGACAGCGCCTGCCGGGCGCCCGCGACGATCTGCGGGCTCGCCGACCGGACCATCAGGTGCCACACCCGCAGGCGCCCGCGGATCCGGTAGCTGCGGCACGTGTCGGTGAGCACCTCGTCGACCGCGCGCACACCCTCGACCGTGTTCAGCAGGATCGGCCACAGGCATCCGCTGACGATCACCAGCACCTTCATCAGGTCGCCGATACCGGCCATCAGCATCAGGATCGGCACCAGCACCGGCGGCGGCACCGCGCGCAGGAACTCCAGGAGCGGCTCGACGACCGCGCGCAGCGTGCGGTTCGCGCCGATGAGCATGCCCAACGCGATGCCCACGCACAGTGCCGCGGCGTAGCCGATCGCGAGGCGGGCGAGGCTCGGCAGGACGTCGTCGACCATGCGCGGCCCGAACCACGTCTCCGGGAACGTCTCGAGGATCCGGCGCAGCGGCGGGAAGTAGAAGTCGGTGCTGCCCGCGCTCGCGAACCACCACACCGCCAGCAGCACGACCGGCATGGTGACGGCGAGCAGGATGCGCTTGATCACGCGGGCACCTGCACTTCCAGGCGCACCGACGGGTGCCAGGCCAGTGCCCTGCGTTCCGCCGCCCGCGTCAGCACGTTCGCGGCGACGCCGAACAGGCCGGTCACCACGATCAGCGCGTACATCATCGGCACCGCGCCGGACGTGCGTGCGCCTGCGATCTCCTGCCCGAGCCCCGGCGAGCCGATGACCAGCTCACCGGTGATGGTCAGGATCAGCGCGACGGTCGCCGCGAGCCGGATGCCGGTCACGACGTAGGGGAGCGCGGTCGGCCAGATCAGCCAGCGGATCCGCGCCCACCGGTTCAGGTGGTACGACCGCGCCGTGTCGGCGGCGACCGGGTCGATGTCCGCGACCCCGGCGAGCGTCTGGATCAGCACCTGCCAGAACGCCGCGTACACCACGAGGATCAGCGTCGCCTCGATCGTCGACCCGTACAGCACCACCACGAGCGGGATCAGCGCGACCGACGGGATCGGCCGCAGGAACTCGATGGTGGACGCGGTCGCCGCGCGCAGCACCGGCACCGAGCCGATGAACACGCCGAGCACGACGCCCAGCGCGATCGCGATCACGAGGCCCAGCAACCAGGTGCGGAGCGTGTCGAGGACCGCGACCCAGAATTCGTCGCGCCGCAGTTGCTCCCCGAGCGTGGCGAGGATGTCGCTCGTCGGTGGCGCGTACCGGGCGGACACGAGCCCGGCCCGGGGCGCGATCTCCAGCAGGACACCGAAACCGACCAGCCCCGCGAGGCCGAGGAGCACTTTCACGGGAGCAGCGCGTTCAGGTCGGGGGTCTCCTTGAGCAGGCCGTCCTCGACGGCGAGGTCGGCCATCGTCTCCAGCGAGTCCCGGTTGATGTCGCTCGGCCACTTCGGCAGCGTGAGCTTCTCGATCACCTCGGGCGCGATCTCGGTGTAGGTGCCGATGATCTGCCGCGCCTCGTCCGGGTGACTGTCCGCATAGGACAGTGACTCCTGCATGGCCTCGGTGAACCGCCGGACGAGATCCGGGTTCTCCGCCTGCAGCTGCCGCGAGGTGAAGTAGACGGCGACGGTCAGGTCGTCGGCCGCGTCGACGTAGCTGGAGGCGATCTTGCGCCCGCCCTCGGCGAGCACCGCCTGCTGGAACGGCTCGACCACGAACACCGCGTCCACCTGGCCGTTCGCCAGCGCGGCGGGCTGCTCGGGGAACGGCAGCGCCACGAACTTCACCTTCGACGGGTCACCGCCCGCCTCGCGCACCGACGCGCGCACGGAGGTGTCGACGATGTTCTGCAGCGTGTTCGCCGCGACCGTCCTGCCCTCCAGGTCCTTCGCGGACCTGATGGGGCTGTCCGCCTTCACCATCAGCCCGGCGAAGTCCTCGCCGTCCACACCCGTGGAGTTGTTGCCGTTGCTGACGACCTTCACCGGCAGCCCCTCGGACTGCGCGAGCAGCAGCGACACGACGTTGCTGAACCCGAACTGGTACTGCTCGCTGACGACCGCCGGCACGATCGCCGCGCCGCCCTCCGCCTGCGTCAGCTCGAGGTCGATGTCGAGCTCGGCGAAGAACCCCTTCTCCACGCCGAGGTAGATCGGCGCCACGTCGAGGATCGGGATGACACCCACCGTGACCTTGTCCGGTTCCCCCGGCGCCGCCGACCCGCCGTCAGCGCCGTCGCCGGCACCGCAGGCCGTGGCGAGGAGGGAGGTCGCGAGCAGGATCGCGGCGAGATGACGTCGCATGGGCGCAACTCCGTTGTTCGAGGACCGCACGCTCGTTCTCCAGGTGAACCTAGAGCGCGGTCATTGTGAGGTCAACAGTTGACCTGCGTACTATCGTGCGTCAGAAGAACGGGCGTTCGCTGTGCGTACAGGAGTGGCTGTGGCCGGTCGGGGTGCTGACTTCGTGCAGTCACTGGAGCGCGGGCTCGCCGTGATCCGTGCCTTCGACCACGAACACCCGGAGCTGACGCTGTCCGAGGTGGCCGTACGCACCGGCGTGACCCGTGCGGTCGCCCGCCGTTTCCTCCTCACGCTGGCGACACTGGGTTACGTCCGCAGCGACGGCCGCTTCTTCTCGCTCACCGCGCGTGTTCTGGAGCTGGGATACGCGTACCTGTCGTCGCTGTCGCTGCCGGAGGTCGCGGAGTCGCACCTGGAGGCACTCGTCGCGGAGGTGAACGAGTCGTCGTCGGTCTCCGTTCTGGACGGACACGACGTCGTCTACGTGGCACGCGTCCCGGTCAGCCGGATCATGACGGTGTCGATCAGCGTGGGCACGCGCTTCCCGGCGTACGTGACGTCGATGGGTCGCGTCCTGCTCGCGGGGATGCCGCCGGGGGAGCTGGAGGAGTACCTGACGGCGGTGCGGATGGAACCGCTCACCGCGCGGACCCTCACGTCGGCCGACGCACTGCGCGCGGAGATCGCGAAGGTGCGCGCACAGGGCTGGTCACTGGTGAACCAGGAACTGGAGGAAGGCCTGCGCGCACTGGCCGCCCCGGTCCGCGACCGCACCGGCAGGGTCGTGGCGGCGGTGAACGTCTCGGCCCACGCGAGCCGCACGTCCCTCGAAGCCATGCGCCGGGACCTGTTGCCGTCGTTGCTGAAAACGGCGGCTCTGATCGAAAGCGACATCCCGGGCTCCCGCCGCCCGTAGCATCGGCTCGACTTGATCGTCTTTCTGGAACGAGCCACCCATGCTGACCGACTTCCTGCGTGACCACTACTTCACGACCGCCTGGTTCGGGCTGATGGCGTTCGTGTGGTTCGGGTGGTCGCAGGAGGACCCGCCGAAGCGGTGGCGGCCATGGCTGGGCGCGGGTTCCGTGCTCGGCCTCGGGTTCGCCGCCGGGTTCGGCGTGCTGACCGCGACCAACTGGGACCAGCCGACCGCGCTCGACGGCCGCTACGGGTGGTTCGGGGTCCTGGTCGCGGCCGAGGTCGCCGCCGCGGGGGTGGGATGCCTGGTGCTCGCGCGGCGGGGTGCGTCCCGGTGGATGGCCTGGTGGGTGGCGGTGGTCGTGGCGGCGCACTTCCTGCCGCTGGCGCTGCTCCTGTCGGACCTCGGGATCGCGGTCGCCGGTGTTGTCCAGCTGGCCGCCCTCGGTGCCGTGGTGCCGCGGCTGCGCACCGCCGACACGACGACCAGCCGCCTCGTGGGCCCGGTCATGGGCGTGGTCCTGCTGGTGAGCGCGTCGATCGGTGCGCTCACCGCCGTCTAGTGCTGTGTCCACTTACGTTGGCCGGGGTGGGTTCGTGGTTTGTCGCCGGACGTTCTCGCCGGGCGGGTTTGCCTCCGGCGGCTCCTCGCCGGAGGGGCAGGTCTCTGGGATGGCAGGCAGCCTCGGGTGTGTGTGTGGGTGTGTGTGTGTGTGGCTTGCGCCCCCCCGGCGCCTGTGCGCCCTCGCGACGTCCCGTTGTGCTGTGAAAGGCGCTTTCACGGCATTGGCCACGCTGCGAAGGGCGCTTTCAGGGCACTCAACGCCCTCAACGCGCTTTCACAGCGTCGGCGATGTCCTGAACGCGCCTTTCACGGCATACCAGCCCCACCCCGGGTACGGCGATCACCGTCGGCTGGCCGAACCCGCCGCAGGACCCGGCAAACGTTGGTGGACACAGCACTAGCTCGCCTTGCTGACGGTCCACTCCGCGGAGTGGGGCAGCAGGCCGGGGACGTCCTCGGTGAGGCGCGCGAAGTCGATCACCTGGCCGATGAGGCTCGCCGGGTCGTTCTCGATGGCCGCCCACGCCCTGGCGCGTTCCTGTTCGCTCGCGAAGCGGCCGTGGTCGAAGGCACGCCGTGCCGCGTTGCGCAGTGCGTCCAGGTCGTGGACGACGACCGAGATCTCGGCCGCTATGTGGAACCGCCGGTCCCGCTGGCCTGCCATGGCCAGCACCTGGGAACGGCTCAACTCGTGGGTCATGGCTCCATGGTGCGCCCGGAATAGCGGACTGACCAGGTGAAACAGCCCATTCCGGGTAAAGACCGGGGTACCCCTTAGGGGCGCGGGCGGATGTCCAGCGCACGCAACCGGGACAGCAGCGCGGCCATCGTGCGGGGCTCGTCGGCGTAGAAGGCGGACTCGCGGATCCAGTGCAGGTGCCAGCCGCACCGTTCCAGGTCGCGCTGGGTGGCCAGGTCGCGTTCGTAGGCAGGCGCGCCCTGCCACGTGTCGCCCTCGCACAGCACGGCCAGCCTGGACTGCGCGCCGACCACCAGCAGGGACAGCCGCAGCCGCTCCACCGAGTGCGCCGGGACCACGCCGTAGCCGAGCGTGACCAGCCGGTGCGCCACCCGCTGCTCGAACAGCGAGTCGAACGGCTCCACCCGCACGTCGGTGGGCACCGGCGCCGCGAGCGTGCCCTCGTCGTCCTGGGCCGCCATCACGCCGTAGCAGTGGTCGAGCAGCTGGAACCGCATGTCCTCCGGGTTCCCCAGCGCCGACAGCGGCACCGAGTGGAACACCTGCATCTGGTCCCGCGCCCGCGACGCCGCCACGTTGTACCGCTGTACGTACATCTCGCGGGTCAGCGGCATGAGCCGGTCGCCTGCGCCCGCCACCATCGACAGGAACATCACGTCCCGCTCGGCGCCCTGGAAGTCCGCCGAGTCGCCGCACTGCAGCTTCCGCGCGGCCCAGTCCTCCGGCGGGATCCGGTCGAGCAGCCTGCGTTCGATCGCTTTCGCCTGTGCCGCACCGAGGAGCGAGATCACGCCGAACGTCTTGCCGTCGTACCGCGGGTCGGCGAGGCACTTCTCCAGCTGCTCCACCACGGCCTCGACCTCGACCGCGTTGACCTTGTTCGTCGTGCCCTCCACGGTGCCGCCCACGTTGACCGCGCGGATCGGCGGCAGCCGGTCGGCGCCGTACTGCCGCACCGGCACCAGCCTGATCCCGTCCGGTTCGTACGCCACCCGGTTGGAGAACCCGATGATCTCCGGCACGCAGCGCCGGTGCTCGGTCAGCGTCAGCAGCCCGCGGTAGCGCATCTTGGCCTCGTCGAACAGGCTGCGCTGCGGGTCCTGCCACGCCGACCGGTACGGGTCGTCCGCGAGGTACTGGCCCGCGAGGTCCCGCAGCTGCTGCTGGTCGACACCCACGGCCGTCGGCGACACCTGCTTGTCGTCGCCGATCACGACCATGCGTGGCGCCAGGTACTGCAGGAACGTCGCCTCCAGGCCGGCCTGCGACGCCTCGTCCACGATCACCACGTCGAACATGTCGCGGCGGATCTGCAGCTGCTCCGCGATCCGGTACACCGGCATGATCCACACCGGCACCGCGGGGCGGCACCGGTCCATCGCCTGCCGCACCTCGGCCCGGCGCTGCGCGGCGTACTTGCCGGTGCCCTTGCCGAGCCTGCGCACCAGGTACGCGTAGTGCTCCAGGTTCGCCCGCGCCTGCCCGGTGAGCCGGTCCGGCGACACCGCGTGCCGCCAGGCCCGGGTCGCGGCGAGGGTCTCGACCTCGCGGCGGATCCGTTCCTCGGTCAGCGCGATCTCCGCCTGCACGGCGTTGACGTCCGTCGCGCCGCGCGCCGCCACCCACGCACCGGCCGCGGCCCACACCCACGCGTCACCGAACGACGCGAGCTTCTCGCCCCACGCCGGCGGGTTCGCGGCGACCGCGGCCCGCAGGCGCGGCGGCACCCGGGAGCCCAGCTCGTCGCGGCGGGCCAGCATCGACCGGACGGTGACCAGCCGGGCCAGGCGCTGGTAGGCCGTGGCGTACGCGGCCGGGTCGCGGTCCCGCACGGCCGCCAGCAACGCGGGCACGCACGGCGCCGCGTCCGCCCGTCCGGCCACTGTGGACACCGCGGCGGCCAGGCGGCGCAACGGGAGCGTGGCCGTGGTGTGCGCGTCGACGGCGGCCGCCACGTCGACCAGGTCGGCGTAGCGGCGGACCGCGTCCAGGTCCGTCCAGTCGGGACGCGGCAACCCGGCCTCGGCGAACCGGTGCTGCTCGGCGTCGAGGGCCTCGCCCAGCCGCAGCACGCGGTGCAGCTGGTCCAGCTCGGTGCGATGCCACTCCACCCGTTCCGGCGCCGGGTCGTCCGGCAGCAACGGCACGCCGCCGGGCCAGGCGCGGTCCAGCGCCGTCAGCAGCTTCCGCAGCTGGGCCCAGCGGATGAACGCCAGCACCTTCGGCAGCGTGGTGGGCGGCAGGCCGTCGACCCGCACCACGTCGAAGAACGGTTGTGCCTGCTTGACCACCTTCGGCGTGAGCGCGCCGTACTTCGGCGAACCGTCGGGTCCCGTCCTGATCGTGCCGGTCTCGACGTGGGCGCGGACGCGTTCCGCGTGGGCGAGGAGCAGGTCGAGGTTGCCGTCCGCCGCCACCTCGGTGAGCGGCCCCAGGTCGCTGACGAGCTGCGCGGCGGGCAGGGTGAGCTGCCCGATCTGCTGCGCCCGCGAGTGCCACAGGCGCGCGCGGCCGGTCTGGATGTCGGCGAGCGCCTCGCGCATCCACGTCTCCCGGCGCCGCGCGAGGTCGTCTGCCTCGTCGGCCAGCTCCGACAGCCGCCTGCGCAGCTGCGCGCGGGCACCCGGCTCGATGCCGCGCACCGCGTCGAACGCGGGGTGCTGCTTGAGGTCCGCGTGCGCCGCCTCGATCTCCGCGGCGGCCCGTTCGGTGTCGGCGAACTCCGCGAACACCTGCGGCGCCGGTGCCGTGCCCAGCTCGACGAGTCGTTGCGCCGCTTCGGTTTCGTCCGCCAGCAGCGCGGTGTCGGTCAGCAGCCGGTGCCACTCGACGACGTCCTCGGTCGGCAGCGGCGGCGCGCTCTCCGGGGAGACGTCGGCGTGGTCGCGCAGCCAGCCGAACCTCGGTTCCTGGCGCAGCAGCTGGAGCGCGATCGCGGCGAGCGTGCCGCGGTAGCCGCCGTGGTCGTGCTCGCGCACCTCGTCGCGCCGGGCCGCGACGAGCTGGCCGTGCAGCTCCGCGCGGCGCAGCCCGAGCCGTTCGACGTGCGCGAGGCAGCGGCGGACCGTGTCGGCGGCCGCGTCGTCGTCGTGGTCGGTCGCGGCGGCGGCGATCCGCTCGACCGCGACCTTCAGGTCCGACATGTCCTCCCGCGACGACCCGACGACCGCCACCGACAGCGGCTTGATCTCGGTCGGCAGCTTGTCGCGGACCTCCCGCAGCGCGCGGTCGGTGTGCGCGGTGACGAGAACCCTTTTGCCCTGTGCCAGCAGGTGCGACAGCAACGCGGCCGCGGTGTGCGTCTTGCCGGTGCCCGGCGGGCCCTGCACGAGGGTCTGTGCCTGCGCGTCGACCTGCCGGACGATGCGGAGCTGGGTGTCGTTGACCGGCAGGGGGAGGAACGTGTCACCGTCCACTTCGACCAGTGCGCCGTCCGGCGCGTCGCCGGTGTGGACGCGGGGCCGGTGATCCGGGTCGACGAGCGGCGCCAGCCCGTCCGGGACCACGCCGTCCTCGCCGAGCCGCGCGACGATCGTGGAGAAGATCTCGACGAGCCCCTGCTGCGACCGCCTGCGCAGGATGACCGCCGGCGCGTACGCGGCGACCGCGTTCTGCCTCGGCTCGGGGGCCGCGTCGTCGTCGCGGTACTCGCCGTCCGGGTCGAGCGCGTGCACCAGCCGCCGCACCAGCGCCGCGGTCTCCTTGCGGTGCAACGGATGCGCCTCGAGGTCGCGGGCGAGCACCCGGATGTCGCCGACGTGCCGGGGGTTCGGCACGAGTCCCGGGTCGAGCATGTCCAGCTCGACGTCCGCGGCCGCGACCGACTCGACGCGGTGCACGGTCAACCGGCCGGAGTCGTCGTCGAACCGGATGCCGGCCGGCGCGGTGAGCAGGTGCCTGCGCGCACCGGGCCCGGCCCACGCGAGACACCCGACCCCGAGGACCAGCTCCAGCTCCTCGGGATTGCCGAGCGCGGCGACGTACGCGGCGAAGAGCTGCGCGTAGCAGGCACGAACGGGCCGGTCGGCACGCTCGCGCGCGGCCCAGCTCTGCCAGTCGACCAGCCACGAGACGTACCGTTCCGTCAGCTCCGGCGGTGCGTCGTCGGCGAGCTGGGGCGTGGTCGACGGCTCGCGCCAGTCGGCGGTGAGGTGGTCGCCGAGGCCGTCCGGCACGGGTGGTTCGTGCCGGACGACCCGCTCGACGGTGAGGATGTCGGCGTCCGGGTCCGGGTCGCCGCGGTGCGCGGAGCTGACCGCGGGGTGGTCGGGCAGGTCGGCCAGCCACAGCACCGACCGGTACCCGTCGACGGTGCGCGGCGGCTGGTTGCGGAGCTGCTGTGTGCGGCCGAGGAACTCGAACAGGCGAACAGCACGGCCGACCAACGGATCGGCGTCCCCTCCGGTCGCCTGGTTCACACCTGTCAACGGTACCGGAAGATCCAGGTCAGTCCTGGTCCACCACCGGCGGGGGCACGTCGAACACGTCGACCCGGATCTCGCTGGTGCCGTCGTGCTCGAACGTGTGCAGCCGGACCCAGCTGCCCTCGGCACTGGCCTCCAGCGCCGCCTCGACCGCGTTCGTCACCGCGTCACCCTTCGCGAACTTGCTGATCCAGGTGAACGACAGCGGTGCCGAGCCGGGCAGCACCCACGTGCGCGCCTCGGCGCCCGGCGCGACGACCGCCTCTTCGGTCAGGAGTTCGAGCTCCCAGTCGATCCGGCCGCGCGCGTCGGCTTCGTTGCTCAGCCGGATGCCGAGGTCGACCAGGAACGCGGCCCGGACGAACTCCTCGAGGTCGTCCCCGTCGAGGTACATCAGCCGCACCCGCTCGACCGGCCCGAACTGCCCGAAAGCGCCAAGAGGTGGAGGGGGAGCGCAGCGGCGCGCGAGGAAGTCCCGCACGCCGATCCGGACGGCCTCGGGGAAGTCGGCGAGCCTGCTCGCCAGATCGGTCTCGTCGCGGGTGATGAGGTAGACGTTCAGCCCGTCGAGCAGGCTGTCCGTGCGGTGGAGGTCGTCGGCGCCGAGGCTCGTGACGGCGTCGAGGGACTGTGGTTCGTCGGTGTCGATGGCGAAAACCCGGCTCTTGCCGGGTGTTCTGTGCGCGAGGAACTCGCGGACGGTCATGGGGATCTCCGCTGCGTGACAAGGGAAGGCTGGTTGTCGCTCACAGCTCCGGTACCGCCGGACCCGCACCGCGGCCCCCAGCATGGCACGGCTACGCGTGGCAGCTCAACGGTTCGCCGCCGTTGTAGGCGATCATGTCGCCGATCGCGCCCAGCGGTGCCACCACCTCCTCCAGCACGGTGATCGCACCCGAGATCGAGCCCTGCATGGAAGGGCGTGCCCCCGGCCGTGGTGGTGATGTCGTGCGCGGTGCTGGTCCCGGGGTACACCATAAGACGCAGTGCTGGTCCGATCCGGCGGTCAGTCTCCTCAAGGCCGCGTTGAGCGCGTACTCTGGGTGTTCTGGCGGTAACCGTCGATGTGAGGCAGGAGGGCTGATGGCGCCGGAAGACCCTCGAGGCGAGGAGTCTCCCAGGTTCGGCAGCGGCGAGCAGCCGTCTGGCGCCCCGACGGCGCGCCGGATCGTGCTCGGCGCACAGCTTCGCCGTCTTCGGGAGGCCGCTGACATCAGCCGTGCCGACGCCGGCTACGCCATCCGCGGTTCCGACTCGAAGATCAGCCGCATGGAACTGGGCCGCGTGGGCTTCAAGGAACGCGACGTGGCCGACCTGTTGTCGATGTACGGCGTCCACGACGCGGACGAGCGCAACGTCTTCCTCGACATGGTCAGCAAGTCCAACGAGCGCGGCTGGTGGCACCGGTACTCCGGCACCATGCCGAACTGGTTCCAGGACTTCGTCGGTCTCGAGGAGTCGGCGTCCCTGATCCAGAGCTACGAGCTCCAGTTCGTGCCGGGTCTCATGCAGACCGAGGACTACATCCGGGCCGTCGTCAGCCACGGCAGACCGGAACTGCTCGACCAGGACGGCGAACGCCGGGTCGCGCTCCGCATGCAGCGCCAGAAGGTGCTGACCAGACAGGGCGCGCCGCGCGTGTGGGCGGTGGTGGACGAGTCCGTCCTGCACCGGCCCATCGGTGGGCCGAAGGTGCTGCGGGAGCAGATCGAGTACCTGCTGGAACTGACCAAACAGCCCAACGTGACGTTGCAGATCCTGCCGTACCACATGAGCGGGTACGCGGCCGAAGGCGCGTTCTCGATACTGCGGTTCGCCGAGCCCACGTTGCCGGACATCGTGTACATCGAGCATCTGAGCGGTGCGCTCTACCTGGACCGGGTCGAGGAGCTCGAGGTCTACGGCCGGGTGATCGACCGGTTGGCCGTGGACGCCGAGACGCCTGACCGCAGCCGGCAGCTGCTGTCGAAGTACCGGCAGGAGATCTGAGGCCGGCTCCGCGCGGCGGCCCCGATCCCGTTTGACGTTGTGCCGTCCACTCGGACCTGCCCACTGGCACTTCATTGTTCGTGCCCATAGGGTTCGTGCATTCGGGTGACCCTTTGCTGTTGTTGTGAATCGTTATGTTCTGGCGCTTCACATACCGGCGTGACTGCATGTGTCGCCCAGCATCACCCGGTCGTGACCCAAGTTGCAGGGATGTGTTGCCGACAGTGATATTCGCTGGGCCCTGGTCACTTCTGGGTGCACCCTCAGTAGTGACGGAGACTCCTGCAGTGCGCGCCCGAGCGAATGCACGTGCATTTACCGCTGCACTTGCCCGTGTTATCGTGCAATCGGTCAATGCACGTGCAGATGCACCCACTGTTTGCGATGTCGGAAGGTGGGGTCTCCTCATGGACACAATCCACAACGGCGTTTCGGCGGACGAACTCCCCGGCGCGGACTGGCGCAAGAGCAGCTATAGCGGCGCTGTCGGTAACTGTGTGGAACTGAGCTGGTTCGACGAGCGGGCGGGCGTGCGCAACTCCCGTGACCCGCATGGGCCTGTGCTGGTGGTGCCGACGTCAAGGCTGCTGGCCTTCGTCGAAGGTGCCAGGGAACGGAGTGCTTGATGTCTTCCACTGGTGTCGACGCCGTCAGCGTCGACTTCCAGTTGCGTGCGCTGGTCGGCAAGGGTTTCCGCTTTGTCGACCCGCGTGACGAACACGGTGACGTTCTCGCTGTCGTGGGGGTCCGCGCCCACCACAACGTCCTCGACGTCGTCGAACTGCACGGCGAGGATGACGTCATCGCCACGCGGATGCCGCCCGACCAGGACGTCCTGGCTCCGCGGCGCGTCTACTGGCGGGAGCAGGGGCCCGCGTCAGTGGTCATGGCGAAGTTGTTGTCCCTGCCCGACGAGTACCTCCCCGGCTCGCTGCACCTCCCGGCCAGGGTGAGCGCCTAGCTCGACCACGCCTCGCGGCGCGCTCGGCGTGCCGCCGCTGGTGTCCACCGGGTACGGATCGCGGACCTTCCCGTCGCTGTGGGGAATCTGGCGGTGGCTAGTAGGTCGCCCGCCCGCCGCTGATGTCGTAGACCGCGCCCGTGGAGAAGCTGCAGCGGTCCGACGCCAGCCACGCCACCAGTTCGGCCACCTCGTGCGCGGTTCCCATGCGGCGCATGGGAATCAGGCTCACCAGGCGCTCCAGCACCGCGGGAGCGGTCGCCGCGTTCATGGGCGTCTCGATCACCGCCGGGGCCACCGCGTTGACCAGCACGCCGCTGTCCGCGAGTTCTTTGCCGAGGGACTTGGTGAGGCCCAGGACCGCCGCCTTGCTGGCCGAATAGGCCGCCAGGTTCGGGTTTCCCTCCTTGCCCGCGATGCTGGCGACGTTGACCACGCGGCCCCAGCCGCGGGCGACCATGCCGGGGACGAACGCCCGGCACATCTGGAAGACGCCGGTCACGTTCACGGCGAACGTCGCCGCCCACTCGTCGTCCGCCACCTCGGTGAACGGCTTGTTCGGGCCGATGATGCCCGCGCTGTTGACGAGGACGTCAACGGCGAGGTCGGCGGCGGCCTCCTCGACCGCCGCCGATGACGTGACGTCCAGGCGCAGGTCCGCGCCGGGGGCGAGGTCGGCGGTGACCACCGAGAGCCCGTCCTCGGCGAGCCGCTCGGCGCATGCCTGCCCGATGCCGCTCGCGCCCCCGGTGACCAGCGCCGTCCGTCCCATGCGAACCTCCCGCGTCAACCCCAGAAATAGAACATGTTCTAGTACGTTACCCCGGTCAGCCGGGTCACCGTCGGGAGTCCGGCCGACCGCCACGCCGCGAAGCCGCCTGCCACGTCCCGCACGGCACTCAGCCCGAGCTGGCGCATGACCTGGTGCGCGGCGAGGCTCGACGTGTAGCCCTCGTTGCACATCAGGACGACCTCCTGGTCGCGGTCGCCGTACCGCAACTGCGTGAGCCGGTGGTCACTGGTCACGTCCAGCCGCCACTCCAGGACGTGCCGCGACACCGCGATGGCGCCGGGCACCTCCCCGTTGCGCCACCGGTACTCGACCGGCCGCAGGTCGACGAGCAGCGCGCCGCGGCGCATGGCCTCGGCCGCTTCCAGGGGGGAGTAGCGGACGATGCGCGACCTGGCGTCGTCGAGCAGCGCCTCGATCGCACTCACCGCGTCGGTCGCTGGAGCTGCGCTCATGACGCCACCTCCCGCAACACCGCTGCTTGGGACTCGAGTGCGGTGGTGTCCGGCTCCGGGGTGTCGCACAACACTTCGCGCAGGTGGTGCATGCCGGTCGGCAGCCAGCAGTAGAAGTTCATCGCACGCAGCGGTGGGGAGTAGGCGTGGATGGACACCGTCGGCTCGGTGCTGACGTTCACGAGGTTGTGCAGGTAGTCGACGCCGAAACCGACGGCGTCACCAGCCTCGTGCCGCCTGGTGCGCAGGCCCGGCCGGGCCACGGCGCCGAAGTCCTCGAACAGCGACCCGCGTGCGACGGTGAACGCGCCGGCACTGCCGCCGTGATCGTGCAGCAGTGTGTCCTGGCCGATGTCCCAGCAGATGAGCCACACCTCGACGTCGTCGGTGCGGCGCAGGCGAACGTAGAACCGTTCGGTGAGGTCGAATCGGACCTGATCGGCCCATTCGAGCGGACTCGCCGCGATCTCGGTCACGAGGTTCCGCAACGCGGGCACGGCGAGTTGACGCGATTTACTCACGAGACAAGCCCTTTCGCTTGGTTGCCCGTGATCTCCTCGCGCGCTGACCGGTCTCGACGACCGGCCCTCGCCCGTGGCCACCACGAGCCGTGTCTCGTTCGAGTCGCACCGCCGCTCCTCGCGCTCCGGCGAGTCACTGCGGCACGGCCCGATCAGCCACTATGGTTTTCAGGTGGGGTGAGCTGACGTGCTCAGGTCGAGAGGGTAGTGCCCGCGATGCGGATAACCAAGGCGCAGCGGAACGCCGTCGCCGAGAAGATCACCAGCCTCGAGCGCGCGTTCTACGGCCGCGGTCCGCGCAACGTGCAGGTTTCGGTGTCCGACGACGAGCCCGTGAGCCTGATCGTCCTGTCGATCGACACGCTCACCGTGGCCGACGCGGTACTGAGCGCACGCGGCTACCGCGACTCGGTGATCAAGCACCACGAGGCGCTGCACGACGCGACCAGGCAGGACTTCCTCGAGGCGGTCGAGGGCATCGTGGGGGAGACCGTGACCGCGTACCTCGCGCAGGTCCACCCGTCGACCGGGCACGCGGTCCGGGTGTTCGTCTTCTCGGCGGAGATCCCCGCGGAACCGGAATAGGCGTTTTGTCGGACCCTCGTCCTACTATCGGCGGCATGGCACCTGGACTCATCGGGCGGGACCATCCCGCCGGCGTGCTGCGCGCCGAGATCAGCCGTGCCACCGACAGCCACGGCGGGCTCGTGCTGGTCACCGGCGAGGCCGGGATCGGCAAGACCACGCTGGTCACCGACGCCGCCGAGGTCGCGCGGCAGCGGGGCGCGCTCGTGCTGTCCGGCTCCTGCTGGGACTCCTCGGCCGCGCCCGGCTTCTGGCCGTGGGTGCAGGTGATCCGCGGGCTGCGGCGGCAGGCGGAGCCCGGCGAGTGGGTGGCCGCGGAGGAGGCGGCGGGCGGGCAGCTCGCGATCCTGCTCGGCGAGGCGGGCACCGACGACCCGGCCGACGGGTTCGGCATGTACGACGCGGTCACGTCCGCGCTGGTGGCGGTGTCGCAGCGGCGGCCGGTGGTGGTCGTGGTCGACGACCTGCACTGGGCCGACCCGTCCTCGGTGCGGCTGCTGGAGTTCGTCGCGCAGCACACGTGGTTCGAGCGGCTGCTGCTGGTCGCCACGTACCGCGACGTCGAGGTCGACGCGGGGGACCACCCGCTCGCGTCGCTGATGACGGCACTGCTCGCCAAGGCCACCACGGTCACGCTCACCGGGCTCGGGCGCGACGAGGTCGGTGCGCTCATGGCCCGCACCGTCGGCGCGGAACCCGACCCGGACCTGGTCACCGAGGTGCACCTGCGCACCGGTGGCAACCCGTTCTTCGTCGAGGAGACCGCCCGGCTGTGGCACAGCGGCGGCTCGGCCGAGTCGGTGGCGCCCGGCGTGCGGGACGCGGTGCGGCGCAGGCTGTCGCTGCTGCCGGAACCCGTGTCCCGGCTGCTGACCGGCGCCGCGGTGCTGGGCCGCGAGTTCCACCGGCAGGTGCTGGCGGCGTCGGTGAGCGCGCCGGTCGCGCAGGTGGACCGGCAGCTGGCGCAGGCAGTGGCGGCGCGGCTCGTGACCACGCTCGGCGACGGCCGGTTCGCGTTCGCCCACGACCTGGTGCGCGAGACCCTGTACGCGGGCATCGACGAGGCAGGCGGGGACGATCCGCGCGGCGAGCGGCACGCGGCCGTGGTGCGGGCACTCGACCGGTCACCCCAGTTGGCGGCGCGGATCTTCCCCGCCGACCTGGCCCGCCACGCCTACCTCGGCCGCGCGGCGCTCGACACCGACCAGGTGGTCGAACTCCTGGTGGCGGCGGCGAAGGAGGCGCGGCGGCGGTTCGCGACGGAGGAGTCGGCAGGCCACTACCGGCGGGCGGTCGAGATCCTCGACCCCGGCGACCCCCGGCGCGCACGGGTCGGGCTCGACCTCGGTGTGCAGCTGCACCACTTCGGCGAGCGCTCCGAGGCGTGGCAGGTGTTCGAGGAGGTCGCGGGCATCGCGCTGTCGCTCGACGACGTCGACCTGCTCACCCGCTCCGCGCTGACGATCTACGGCCTGTCCACCCCGGACGGGCGCGCGAAGCTGAAGACCGACCTCATGCGCAGGGCCTACGAGCGGCTGGTCCCCGGCG
Organism: Actinophytocola algeriensis; assembly: GCF_014203735.1. Taxonomy (GTDB): domain Bacteria; phylum Actinomycetota; class Actinomycetes; order Mycobacteriales; family Pseudonocardiaceae; genus Actinophytocola; species Actinophytocola algeriensis. The sequence continues at coordinate 419,666 of NZ_JACHJQ010000004.1, forward strand.
TCGCCCCGCCCGCCGGCTCGCTCGACCACCTCGCGCAGGAGGTGATCATGCGGATGATCGCGATCGCGCGGGACGGCGGGGACGACGACGCGCTCGGCTTCAGCCTGTGGACCCAGCACGACACGCTGTGGGGCCTCGGGCACGCGGCCAAGCGGCTGGCGCTCACCGACGAGCTGGCCGGGATCGCGCGCCGCACCGGCGACTACGAGATGGAGCAGTACGCGGTCTCGCTCGGCTGGGTCGCGAAGCTCGAGCTGAACGACCCCGGCTACCTCGAGCGGTTCACCCAGTTCCTGGCGCTCGCGGAGGAGAAGCGCGAGATGTCGACGATGATGATCGGCACCTACGTGGACCGCAACATCATCGCCACCTTCCAGGGCCGGTTCGACGAGGCGGAGGCCTGCCTCGGGTACGCGCGGGACCTGCCGGTGGCGGTGGAGCACTTCGAGTACCTGGACCACCACCTGCGGTGGGTCATGGCGCAGCTGCGCGGCCGGTTCGACGAGCTGGCCGACCTCCGGACGGCGGCGATCGCGGCGAAGTACCCGGTACCCGCGCTGCTGGAGGGGATCACGGCCGCCACGAGCGGCGACACGGCGACGGCGCAACGCTGCCTCGCCGAGCTGGAAGCGTTGCGGGAACCGGTGTCCAGCGCGTACGAACCGCTGCTGGTGCGCCTGCGCGCGCTGGTGGCGGTGACGACCGGGGACGTCGCGCGGTGCGCGGCGCTGTACGAGCACCTGGCGCCGCACGCAGGCACGTGGCTCGTGTCGATGTACGGGTGCGACATCAGCGGGCCGGTGTCGCTGTGGCTGGGGCACCTGGCGCTCGCGCGCGGGGAGACGCCGGCGGCGGTGTCGCACTTCGAGGCCGCGCGGGACCAGGCGGACCTGCTGGGGTCCCGGCCGTGGTCGGTGGAGGCCAAGGCAGGCCTGGCGGCCGCGCTCGACTCGCACGAGCTGCGTGCCGCGGTGGCGCGGGAGGCGGCCGCACTCGGCATGCGACACCTGACGTCCGAGCAGGTGGACTCGTTGCCGCACAACGAGTTCCGGCTCGCCGGTGACACGTGGTCGCTGTCGATGGCGGGCCGGACCGTGCACCTGCCGGACAGCAAGGGCCTGCGGGACCTGCACGTGCTGCTGCGCGCCCCGGGCAAGGACATCCCCGCGACCAGGCTGGTGAACCCGGCGGGCGGCGCGGAGGTGGTGGCGTCGGCGAGCCTGGCGGGGGACGCGGTCCTGGACGACGAAGCCAAGTCCGCCTACCGGGCCCGTCTGTCCACCTTGGACGAACAGATCGCGACGGCCGTGGACCGCGGCGACGACCGGCGCGCTGCCAGGTACGACGAGGAGCGTGCCGCACTGCTGACCGAACTCCGCACGGCCACCGGCCTTGGCGGCCGCACCCGCCGCCTCGGCGACGAGGCCGAACGCGCCAGGAAGACCGTGACTGCGCGCATCCGCGACACGTTGCGCAAACTCGACACCCGCCACCCCGAACTGGCAGCACACCTCCGCGCCTCGGTCACGACCGGCAGCACGTGCGGCTACACCCCGGACCGGGAGATGGCCTGGCACCTGTGAGGTCAGCCGCCCTCGCCGCCGCCACTCGCGAGGTGGCGGTGGTGTGCGAGGGCTTCCTTGTAGGCGGCGATGGCTTCCTGGAGCTGCCCGCGCGCGGCGAGGTCGTCACCGACGCTCTCGAGGAACCGCGGCAGGTCGTCCCCGGCGGCGGGTGACGTCCCGGCGACCGTCAGGTGCACCCGATGACGGCCCTGCGCCCTGGCGTACGCGGTGAGCCAGAGCTGCGCCTCGGCGGGGTTGGTGACACCGCAGGCCTTGACGAAGTCGCTCACCTGTTCCGCGCGTGCCGGGAAGTTGCCCGGCCTGAGCATCCAGTGCCCGGTGCTCTTGGGCAGCCGGTTGCCGGAGGCCTTGGCGATGTCCTCGAAAGACCGCTGTGCCTTGGCCTTCAACGCCCGCAGCTGTGCCACGAACTCGTCGGGGGTGTGCGCTTTGAGCGCCTTGCCGAGCGGCCCGTCCTCGTCGGGTTCTCCGCGCGGGGCGCTCTCGCTCGCGGCATCGAGGTACCGCCAGGTGCGTTCCCACCTGTCGATCACGGCCTTCGGTTCGCCGACGGCGTCCAACACGGCGCGGACGTCCCTGAGGTCCGGCCACGGCGCGTCCCGCCGATCCAGGAACTCGAGCTGCCCTGGCCGCACCCCCATCTCCCCGGGGCTCGGCAGCCCGGACCGGGTCCAGAGCGCCCGAAGCTCGTCCAGCGCCTGGCTCCGCATGGCTGCGACCTCGCCACCGGCCTCGCCGTCAACCACGCCGCCTGCCCCTGGTCAGGAGCACGTCCGCGCAACCGATCGAGGTGAGCAGCCACACCACCTCGGCGGGGGCGAGTCCGTGCCACACCAGCACCAGGACGAACACCAGGAGCACGGTCGCGGACCGCGGCACGGGGACGAGCAGGGGGAGGCAGCGGAGCGGCGCCACGACAGCCGCTCCGGTGGTGGGTTCCGGAGGCACCGGTGCCTACTTTCAGCGTGGGGGACAACGTCTCGTACAGCCGAGCGCGACATCGCGGAGGGGACCGATCACCGGAGCAGTTCGCGCTACTCCGGGCCCTCACGGGAGGTCGTGTAAGCCATGATGCCCACGGGGTCGGTGGCGGAACCAGACGTACGCCGTCCGAGTCTCGTCCAACTGAACGTGACGACGGTCACATGACGAAGCGGATGGATGGCCCGAATCCTCGAGGTCGATGTCGAGAGGTCCACCGGCAATCATGCCTTGTCGGCCGCGTGACGGGAGCTGACCTGCGACGACGGTACCCGCGCCGCCGCGTCCAACGCGAGTCGGACGACGAGCCGGGTTCTGGGGACTTTCGCGCCGTCTCCCCGTACCTTCCGTGGTGCCGGAGGCTCTCGCTGTACAGCCGAGCGACGAACGGCATCGCGGCCATCCCCGTTCGCGCGGGGGTGGCCGCACCCGCAAATCCGGTGCCGCCACCGCACGGGATGGCTAGCATCGCTCGTGAGCATGGAGAAGATCAGTGGTTGATCGCCCGGCTTTCTCCGGGAGGGCGCGGGTTCGAATCCCGCCTCCATGTCCAACCTGGAGTAGTTCAGCGGCAGAACGCCCGGCTGGGACCGGGAGGGCGCGAGTTCGACTCTCGCCTCCAGGTCATGACAGCCGGGTATGCCTTCGGGCAGTTGCAACGCGCGCTGCGCCACGCCGGGGCGGACTCCGCGCGGGCGGCGGGCTGGCGGGCCGTGCTCGACGGGATGGCTGACGGCACGCTCATCGTCGGTTCCCGCACACCCGTTGCCGACACGCCGGCGTGGGTGACGCTCGAGGTCCTGCACGGCGGGTTCGCCACCGGGCGGTACCTCGCCGAGGCGCCGCTGCGGCAGGACGAGGCCGAGGTGCTCGACGCCGCGCACCTGCCGGGGACCACCGACCGGGAGCGGCTCAACCTGTACTACCTCACCGACGCAGGCCAGGCCGTCCTGCGCGACGCGCTCGCCACCGGCACGTACCGGGTCGACTCCCCGAGCACGCCGCGCTCCTGACGGTCACCTGGCTGCTCGCCAACGACCACCACGCGGCGGCTCTCGACCTCGTCGCCGAGCTGCGGCCGCTCATGCACCGGCTGCGGCTGACCCCGTACCTCCGGCAGTCACCGTCGCCGGCCGGGTCGGTCGTGAAGCTCGCGTCCGTTGGCCAGGTCAGGGCGGTGCTGAAAGCAGTCACCACACCCGCGGCCATCGCGACGATGCGTACCAGGCTCGCCGAACAGCCGCTGTACGACCGGATCGTCGCGCTCTGGTGCGACACCGTCGAAGGCGACCTGCCCGCGCTCGACGGCGGCGAGGTGACCGGCGGCTGGCCGTGCCGGGTGTGGCCCGCCGACTGGGCCGAGCGGCGGACGCGGCTGCTCGCCGAGTCCGCCGAGGTGACACGGCACCCGCGCAGCAACTTCACCCGCCTGCGTGCCGCGCTGGTGGCGTGTGAGACCGACGGCCGGGCACTGTCCGCGCGGGACGTCGGCTGGGTGCGGCGTGCGCTCGCCAACACCGTCGGCAAGCACGGCGCACCCGGTTCCGCACAGCGGACGGCGCTGCGCGAGCACGAGCTTTCCGTTGTGGCGCAACCGACCCGGGCCGCGATGGCCGCGGTCGTGGCGGCCCGGCTCGACGCGTTCCCCGACGACGGCGGGGTGCCGTCGGTCGACGAGGTCGCCGTCGAGGTCGACGGCCGCACCGTGCCCGACAGCATCACCGCGAAGGTGGAGCGGGCGCTGGAGGCACCGGTCGAGGAGCTGGTCGCGCGGAACGTGATCACCTCCGGCGAGGTGCTCGCCACGGTGCTCCCGCAGATCACCGCGTCGCTGCTCGCGGCGAACATCGAGGACCCCGCACTGTCCGCGCTGTACGGCCAGACGTACGCGGCGTTCCGGCGCAGGCGCACCCTGCTGCTGCTGAACCTGGAGACGCAGGTCCGGTTCGGTGAGCTGCCCTGGGTGGCCGCGGTGGAGCCACTGCGTGCGCACCGGCGCGATGCCGCCGACGCCGCGCGGCAGACCCTCGCACAGACCACGATGCTCGCGTGCACCGCGTTCCCGCACACGATCCTGCCGAACCCGCTCGTGAGCGAGTTCAGTGCGCTCGCCACGCAGGCGGACCTGCCGCTGCCGCTGGTGGAGGAGGTCGCGGCCGACATCTTCACGGGCACGTTCACCACGAAGTTCCGCGACGACGCCGCGGTCGCGAGCCGGGTCATGGCGGGCACGCTGTACGCGCGGTACTACGACCTGCCCGAGACGTGGTCCGGCCGCACGACCACGAGGTGGGGCCGGAAGGTCGCGGACGACTTCGCCGAGGCGTGCGTCGCGCGGGCGGCCGAGGCGCGGACCGGCGGCGCACACGGCGTGGCCGCGAACGGGACCGTGCTGGAGCAGAGCCAGATCCTCACCACCCACAACCTGGCCGTGCTGGTCGACGCGCTCGGGCTGACCGACCGGCTGGCCGCCGTCGCGCCCCGCCTGGCGGGGGAGGCGCTGAGCTGGGCCGTGCGCCGGATGGCCGTGCCCGCCGTGCACGGGCACGCGGCGCTGGTGGCGGTCAAGAACGCCGCCTACGCGTGGCGGCAGGGGATCTTCTTCCTCAGCTTCTGCGACCCCGAGACCCAGCAGGCCACGATCGACTGGCTGCGCCCGCAGCTCACCGGCACCCCGGTCCTGCCCGCGGTGAACGGTCTCGCCGCGATCGTGGCGGGCGACCGGTTCGACGCGAGGGGAACAGTGCCGAGTGGACGCCGGTGGCTCGGCTGGAGCACCGGCGCCCACTGGGCACTGAACCGCTGAGGGTCACTTCCTGTTGTAGAGCCGCATCGTCAGCGTGCCGAACACCGCGACCAGCACGGCGGAGGACACCAGCACCCAGGTGATCTCACCGGCGTCCGGGTTGCCCTGCATGAGCCCCCTGGTCGCCGCGACCAGGTGCGTGATCGGGTTGACCTCGACGAACGCCCGCAGCCAGCCCGGCATCGTCTCCGGCTCGACGAACACGTTGGACAGGAACGTCAGGGGGAACAGCACCATCATGCTGACGCCCATCACCGACTTCTCCGACCGCAGGAGCAGGCCGAACATCGTCCAGATCCACGAGAACGCGAACGAGAACACGATCAGCAGCACCATGGCGATCAGCACGCCGCCGACGCCGCCCTCGGGCCGGAAGCCCAGGATCAGGCCGACGACCAGGATCACCGCGCCCGCCGTGACGTACCGCAGCACGTCGCCGAACAGCGCGCCGACCAGTGCGGCCGGACGCCAGATCGGCAGCGTGCGGAACCGGTCGAACACGCCCTTCTCGATGTCGGTGTTCACGCCGACGCCGGTGTACATCGTGATCATCACGACGCTCGTAACCATGATGCCCGGCAACAGGAACTGCAGGTACTCCGTCACGGACCCGGCGAGCGCGCCGCCGAACAGGTACGTGAACATCAGCGTCATCATGATCGGGAACGCGGTCACGTCGGCCAGCTGCTCCGGCACGTGCTTGATCTTCAGCAGTGCCCGCCAGCCGAACGTGACCGATGCCGACCAGGCGCTCGGCCTCGGCGGCGCCTGCCCGGCGGCGAGGACCGCGTTCAGGCTCTCGACCGCCGGGGTGTACGTGGCGGCCTTCTCCTCCGTGGCTGCGGCGGTCATGCCGCGACCTCCTTCTCGGTTGCCGGGTGGTCGGTCAGCGCGAGGAACACCTCGTCGAGGGTCGGCTGACCGAGTGCGAAGTTGTCGACGGTGATGCCGACGGCGGCCAGCTCCGCCAGCGCGCGGGACGCCTGTTCGGCCGCCTCCCTGTCACTGTCCTCTCCGGACAGTTGCGCGGTCAGCGCCACCGGGTCCGCATCGGGTTTCACCCCGGGGCCGAGGATCTTCGTCAGCACCTCCAGCGCGGCCGGGCGCTGCGACGCGTCCCGGAGCCGGACGTGGACCGCGCCCGCGCCGACCGACGCCTTCAGCTCACCCGGCGTGCCCTCGGCGATCACCTTGCCGCGGTCGATCACCGCGATCCGCGACGCCAGCTGGTCGGCCTCGTCCAGGTACTGCGTCGTGAGCAGGACCGTCGTCCCCTGCGCCACGATGATCCGCACGATGTCCCACACCTGGTTGCGGCTGCGCGGGTCCAGGCCGGTGGTCGGCTCGTCGAGGAACAGCACGTCCGGCGTCTTCAGGATGCTCGCGGCGATGTCGATCCGCCGCCGCATGCCGCCGGAGTAGTTCTTCACCTGCCGGTCCGCGGCGTCGGTCAGCCCGAACGCCGCCAGCAGCTGCGCGGACCGCTCGCGGGCCGCCGGCTTGCGGTGCCCGAGCAGCCTGCCGATCAGCACCAGGTTCTCGGTGCCGGTCAGGTCCTCGTCGACCGACGCGTACTGGCCGGTCAGGCTCACCCGCTGCCGCACCGCGTCCGCTTCGCGCAGCACGTCGTGCCCGAACACGCGGGCCTCGCCGCCGTCCGGCCGCAGCAGCGTGGCGAGCATCCGCACGGCTGTGGTCTTCCCCGCCCCGTTCGGCCCGAGCACCCCGTACACGGTGCCCGCGGGCACCGCCAGGTCGATCCCGTCGACCGCCCGGTTGTCGCCGAACACCTTCACGAGGCCGGCAGTCTCGATCGCCAGCTCACTCATCGCTATCCCCTCTATGTGACATACGGCCTGGTCGCGCGTGCCGCGCGCAGTGCCTCGCCCCACCAGACGACCTGGTCGAGCATCGTGGTGGCGGCCGGCTCCTGAGCCGGCCCTGGTTCGTTCTCCATCAGGTCCAGTGCGACCTCGCCGCGCACGGCGTGGGTGTGCAGGTCGGTGAACACCACCCGCAGCGCGGCGACCGCGTGGAACCCACGCGATCGGCAGCCGTAGGAGACGAACCCGACGGGCTTGGCGTGCCACTCGTCGTAGGCGAAGTCGATCGCCTGCTTGAGCGACGCCGGCACACCCCGGTTGTACTCGGGCGTGACCACGACGAACCCGTCCGCCCGGCCGATCGCCGAGGTGAACCGGTTCATCTCCGCGGTCACCTCCGCCGGGTAGCGCGCGGGGAAGTCGAAGTCCACGAGATCGACCAGGTCGACCTCGATGTCGTCCCGCCGCTTCGCGATGTCCGCGAACCACGCCGCGACCGAGTCGCCGACCCGCCCCTCCCGGGTACTGCCGACGATCACCGCGATCCGCTGCCGCATCGGCCCCTCCTTCACCTGACACCCGCTAGGCGCGAGATCGGGTGCGAGATCAGATCTAGCGGGACGCGGCACCCGACTCCGCGCGGGCGCGCAGGCGCGGGGAAGCGGCGAAGCCCAAGCCCCAACGCTGGCGCAACCACACAAAGGGCGAGGCGCGCACCTGGCTGGTGCGCGCCTCGCGTGGGTGGGGGAGCGGGGTCAGGAGATGGCCGTCGTGACCTGTTCGTTCAGCAGGTCGGCCAGTGCGGAGACCACGCGCAGGGTCGGGGCTTCCGCGCCCGTCAGGTCGGCCAGTTCGACGACCGCCTTCAGGATCACGTCCAGTTCCATGGGCTTGCCCTTCTCCAGGTCCTGGAGCGTGGACGTCTTGTGGTCACCCGTCCGTTCGGCGCCCGCCATGCGGCGCTCGATCGAGATCTCCGGGTACGAGCCGAGCCTGGCCGCGACGTCGAGGGTCTCCCGCATCATCCGGACCACGACCTCGCGGGTGTCGAGGTGTTGACAGATCCCCTTCATCGTCGCTCTGGTCAGGGCGCTGATCGGGTTGAACGCGATGTTGCCCATCAGCTTGAGCCAGATGTCCTTGCGCAGGTCGGGCTCCACGGGACACTTGAGCCCACCGGCGATCATCGCCTGGGAGAACTCCGTGCAGCGGGTGGAGATCTCGCCGTTCGGTTCGCCGATGGAGAAGCGGGTGCCCTCCAGGTGTTTGATCACCCCCGGCGACGCGATCTCGGTCGCCGCGTAGACGACGCAGCCGATCGCGCGTTCCACCGGTAGCGCGGCGCTCACCGAGCCGCCGGGGTCGACGCTGTCGATGCGGCGGTCGCGGAACTTGGTGTCGATCCCGTGGAAATACCACCACGGGATGCCGTTCTGCGCCGCGATGATGGTGGTCTCATCGTGGAGCAGCGGCTTGATCATCGGTCCGGCGTCCGCGTACCGGTTCGCCTTCAGGCCGAGGAAGATGTGGTCCACCGGACCGACCTCGACCGGGTCGTCGGTGGCGTTCGGACGGGCTTCGAAATCACCTCGGGGGCTCACGACGCGAACGCCCGATTCTCGGATCTTCTGCAGGTGGGGACCTCTGGCGATGAGGTGGACCTCGACGCCCGCCCGGTGCAAAGCGGCACCGACGTACGCGCCGATGGCGCCTGCCCCAAGAACAGCAACTTTCACCGCAAGCTCCGTTCTTGTATTCAAAGGGTCTACTGCATACAGTATGAGATGTTAGGCGAAACGAGAAGTGGTGAGCATGGACGACATCGCGGATTGGACCTCGCAAGCCTGCGTCGAACTCGGCATTCCGGTCGACGTCGTCGCAGGTCAGGCCGATACCGCGGAGATACTCGCCCTCGCGAGGGACGTACAGCGCGCGGTGGCGAAACCCGCCGCGATCGTGGCCGTCTACCTGCTCGGCGTCGCGGTCGGTCGCGGCGCGGATCGCGGGGAGGTCGCCGCGCGGCTTGCGGACCTGGCAAAACAGTGGTCAGGCACCACCTGCGACTGGCGCGACTGAAATATCTGGGGAGCGATCCCCCAGGCCCCCGGGGGCAAACCCTGGACCTGGACGTTCGCCCTTACTAGAGTCATACGGTATGCAGTATGCGCCAAGCCCACCTTTAAGGAGATGACGACACAGATGGCTTCACAGGCTCAGACGACGCCGGGTGGTTCCTCGGAGGGCAACCCCGAGATGATCTCCGGCGGACATCTGGTGGCGAAGGCGCTCAAGGCCGAAGGCGTGGACGTGATCTTCACGCTCTGCGGCGGCCACATCATCGACATCTACGACGGTTGTGTCGACGAGGGCATCGACGTCATCGACGTACGCCACGAGCAGGTGGCCGCCCACGCGGCCGACGGTTACGCGCGCATCACCGGCAAGCCGGGCTGCGCCGTCGTCACCGCGGGCCCCGGCACCACCGACGCCGTGACCGGCGTGGCGAACGCGCTGCGGGCCGAGAGCCCCATGCTGCTGATCGGCGGGCAGGGCGCGCTCTCCCAGCACAAGATGGGTTCGCTGCAGGACCTCCCGCACGTCGACATGATGAACCCGATCACCAAGTTCGCCGCGACCGTGCCCAGCACCGAGCGCGCGGCCGACCTGGTGTCGATGGCGTTCCGGGAGTGCTTCCACGGCGCGCCGGGCCCGTCGTTCCTCGAGATTCCCCGCGACGTGCTCGACGCGTCGGTCCCGCTGGAGAAGGCGCGGATTCCCAAGGCCGGGGCCTACCGGGCCTCGACCAAGTCGTCCGGTGACCCCGAGGCCATCGAAAAGCTGGCGGACCTCGTGGTCGGCGCGGAGAAGCCGTGCGTGCTGCTCGGCAGCCAGGTGTGGACGACGCGGGGCACCGACGCGGCGACCGAGTTCGTCCGCGCGCTGAACGTCCCCGCCTTCATGAACGGCTCCGGCCGCGGCACGCTGCCCCCCGGCGACCCGCACCACCTGCAGCTGGCGCGCCGCTACGCGTTCCAGAACGCCGACCTGATCATCATCGTCGGCACGCCCTTCGACTTCCGCATGGGCTACGGCAAGCGGCTGTCGCAGTCGGCGACCGTCGTGCAGGTCGACCTCGACTACCGCACGGTCGGCAAGAACCGCGACATCGACCTCGGCATCGTCGGTGACGCGGGTGCGGTGCTCGCCGCGGTCACCCAGGCCGCGTCCGGCCGGGTCGACAACGGCGCGGTGGCGCGCAAGGCGTGGCTCGAGGAGCTGCGCGCGGTCGAGACCCAGGCCTACGAGAAGCGCCTCCCGCGCCAGCTCTCGGACGCCTCGCCGATCGACCCGTACCGCCTGGTGCACGAGATCAACGAGTTCCTCACCGAGGACTCGATCTACATCGGCGACGGCGGCGACATCGTCACCTTCTCCGGCCAGGTCGTGCAGCCCAAGTCGCCGGGCCACTGGATGGACCCCGGTCCACTCGGGACGCTCGGCGTCGGCGTGCCGTTCGTGCTGGCGGCCAAGTACGCTCGCCCGGACAAGGAGGTCGTCGCCCTGTTCGGTGACGGCGCCTTCTCGCTGACCGGCTTCGACTTCGAGACGCTGGTGCGGTTCAACCTGCCGTTCGTCGGCATCGTCGGCAACAACTCGTCGATGAACCAGATCCGCTACGGACAGATCCAGAAGTACGGCGCGGACCGCGGCCGGGTCGGCAACACGCTCGGCGACGTGCGCTACGACGAGTTCGCCCGGATGCTCGGCGGGTACGGCGAGGAGGTCCGCGACCCGAAGGACATCCGCCCGGCGCTGGAGCGCGCCAGGGAGAGCGGGCTGCCGTCGCTGATCAACGTCTGGGTCGACCCCGAGGTCTACGCGCCGGGGACGATGAACCAGACCATGTACAAGTAAAGGGGCTTGCACATGCGCAAGGCACTCGAAGGTGTCCGGGTCCTCGACATGACCCACGTCCAGAGTGGACCGTCGGCCACGCAGATCCTGGCGTGGCTCGGCGCGGACGTGGTGAAGCTCGAGGCGATCACCGGCGACATCACGCGCAAGCAGCTGCGCGACCTGCCGGACGTGGACAGTCTCTACTTCACGATGCTGAACTCCAACAAGCGCAGCATCACGCTGAACATGAAGTCCGACAAGGGCAAGCAGCTCTTCACCGAGCTCGTCAAGAAGTTCGACATCCTCGCGGAGAACTTCGGGCCCGGCGCGGTCGACCGGATGGGGTTCTCCTGGGAGAAGCTCCAGGAGATCAACCCGAAGCTGATCTACGCGTCGATCAAGGGCTTCGGCGACGGCCCGTACAAGTTCTACAAGGCCTACGAGGTGGTCGCGCAGGCCATGGGCGGCTCGATGTCCACGACAGGCTTCGAGGACGGGCCGCCGCTCGCCACCGGCGCGCAGATCGGTGACTCCGGTACCGGCATGCACGCGGTGGCCGGCATCCTGGCCGCGCTCTACCAGCGTGAGCACACCGGTGAGGGCCAGCGGGTCACGGTCGCCATGCAGCACGCGGTGCTCAACCTGTGCCGGGTCAAGCTGCGCGACCAGCAGCGCCTGGCCCACGGCCCGCTCAACGAGTACCCGAACAAGGAGTTCGGGGACGAGGTGCCCCGCTCCGCCAACGCCTCCGGCGGCGGGCAGCCGGGCTGGGCGATCAAGTGCGCGCCCGGCGGGCCGAACGACTACATCTACGTGATCGTCCAGCCGGTGGGCTGGGCACCGATCACGCAGCTGATCGGCCGCCCCGAGCTGGCGAACGACCCGGACTGGGCGACGCCGGAGGTGCGGCTCTCCAAGCTGGACAAGATGTTCCAGCTGATCGAGGACTGGTCGGCCGACCACGACAAGTGGGAGGTGCTCGCGAAGCTCAACGAGCACAACATCCCGTGCGGGCCGATCCTCTCGACCAAGGAGATCATCGAGGACGAGTCGTTGGCGGACAACGAGATCGTCGTCAAGGTCGACCACCCCGAGCGCGGCGAGTTCACGACGGTCGGCATGCCGATCAAGCTGTCGGCCTCGCCTGCCGAGGTGAAGCGTTCCCCGCTCTTGGGGGAGCACAACCAGGAGATCTACGGAAGCGAACTTGGTCTGTCCGAGAGCGACATGGCCGAGCTCAAGGCGAGTGGAGTGATCTGAGCACCATGGCTGCAGTGTCCGAAGTAGACAAGAAGGGCGCGATGCTCGACCCTGCAAGCAGGTCTTCGGTCGTCCGCGAGGTCCTTGACGAGGTCAAGGCCGCAGGACGGGACTCGCTGACCGCCCCGGAAGGGAAACGGGTCTGCGACGCTTACGGCATCCCAACCCCACGAGAGGGTCTCGCCACGTCGGCGGATGAGGCGGCCGCACTCGCCGCGGAGATCGGCAAACCGGTGGTGGCGAAGATCGTCTCCCCGGACATCCTGCACAAGACCGAGGCGGGCGGCGTCATCGTCGGCGTCGACGGTCCGGACGCGGTACGCGCCGCGTACGACAAGATCCTGGCGAACGCCAAGGCCTACAAGGCCGACGCGGACATCACCGGGGTGCAGATCCAGGAGATGGTCGGCGGTGCGGGCAGCACCGAGGTCATCGTCGGCGCCACGACCGACGGCACGTTCGGCAAGGTCGTCGCGTTCGGCCTCGGCGGCGTGCTCGTCGAGGTGCTCAAGGACGTCACGTTCCGGCTCGCGCCGGTCGACGACGCCGAGGCGAAGTCGATGGTCACCGGCATCAAGGCCGCCGAGGTGCTCCAGGGCGCCCGCGGCTCGGTGCCCGCCGACCTCGACGCGCTGGCCGACGTGATCGCCAAGGTGTCGCAGCTGGTCACCGACTTCCCGGAGATCAGCGAGTTCGACCTCAACCCGGTGTTCGCCTCGGCGGACGGCGCGGTCGCGGCCGACGTGCGGATCCTGCTGGAGACCGAGGAGCGCGCCAAGCCCGTTCAGCACACGCAGGAGGACATCCTGCGGGCGATGAACACGATGATGAACCCGCGATCCGTCGCGGTCATCGGTGCCTCCGACCAGGCAGGCAAGATCGGCAACTCGGTCATGAAGAACCTGATCAACGGCGGCTTCGCGGGCGAGATCCACCCGATCAACCCCAAGGCCGACGAGATCATGGGCCGCAAGGCGTTCAAGTCGGTCGGCGACGTGCCGGGCGACGTGGACGTCGCGGTCTTCGCGGTGCCCGCGAAGTTCGTGCCCGCCGCGCTCACCGAGTGCGGTGAGAAGGGCGTCACCGCGGTCGTCATGATCCCGTCCGGGTTCGCCGAGACCGGCAACCAGGAGCTGCAGGACGAGATCGTCGAGATCGCGACCCGCTACAAGGTCCGCATGCTGGGCCCGAACATCTACGGCTACTACTACACGCCGCAGAACCTGTGCGCGACGTTCTGCACGCCGTACGACGTGAAGGGCGGCGTCGCGCTGACGTCCCAGTCCGGCGGCATCGGCATGGCGATCCTCGGCTTCGCCCGCACCACCAAGATGGGCGTGTCCGCGATCGTCGGCTTGGGCAACAAGTCCGATGTGGACGAGGACGACCTGCTGACGTTCTTCGAGCACGACGACAACACGCAGTGTGTCGCCATGCACCTCGAGGACCTCAAGGACGGCAGGGCGTTCGTCGAGACCGCCAAGCGGATGACCAAGAAGAAGCCGGTCGTCGTGCTGAAGGCGGGCCGCACCGACATGGGTGCCCGCGCGGCCAGCTCGCACACGGGCGCGCTCGCCGGTGACGACAAGGTGTACGACGACATCCTGCGGCAGGCCGGGGTGGTGCGCGCCCCGGGCCTCAACGAGATGCTCGAGTACGCGCGCGGTCTCCCGCTGCTGCCGACGCCCAAGGGCGAGAACGTGGTCATCATCACCGGCGCGGGTGGCTCCGGCGTGCTGCTCTCCGACGCGTGTGTCGCGGAGGGACTGTCCCTGATGGACATCCCGCCGGACCTCGACGAGGGTTTCCGCAAGTTCATCCCGCCGTTCGGCGCCGCGGGCAACCCGATCGACATCACCGGTGGCGAGCCGCCGTCGACCTACGAGGCCACGATCCGCCTCGGCCTGGAGGATGACCGCATCCACGCGCTGATCCTGGGCTACTGGCACACGATCGTGACGCCGCCGATGGTCTTCGCCGAGTTGACCGCGAAGGTGGTGGAGGAGTATCGCGCCAAGGGCATCGACAAGCCCGTGGTGGCCTCCCTCGCCGGGGACACCGAGGTCGAGCAGGCGTGCGACTACCTGTTCGACCACCGGGTCATCGCGTACCCGTACACCACGGAACGTCCCGTGGCCGTGCTGGGCGCGAAGTACCGGTGGGCACGGGCCGCGGGTCTGATAGTCGGATAACAGGAACTTGACCGCTACGGGAACGGCGGTCATAGGGGCCGGCCGAGGCTGACCGACCCGCAATTGGGTGATCGAGCAGGGGTCAACAGGCAGGCGACAGGAAGCGGGTCTTCCGCAGGCGCGAGCGTCCGCGGAAACCCGCTTTCACGAAGTGATTTCTGGAGGTCCAATGGTGGATTCTCACAACCCCCCGAGTGTGGGGCTGTCCTCGGGCAGTGGCACTCGCGGGGCGACTTACGAGGGAGTGGGTGAAGAACGCGTCTGGCGAGCCGGGGGGCTCGAGCCGATGCCCATCCGCCCGCTCCCCGAGGCGCCACCGTCCATCCACCTACTCGGGCCGACCGTCTTCCTGGTCGCGCTCGGCGTCGGTATGGGCGAGTCCTACATGTGGCCGCGACTGGTCCTGGTCTTCGGACCCGAGATCAGGTGGCTGTTCCTGATCGGTGTCACCCTGCAGGCAGTGGTGATGCTCGAGATGGCGCGTTACGCGATGGCCACCGGCGAGAGCATCTTCTCCGGTGCGGCGCGCGTGTTCAAACCACTGATGTGGTTCTTCTTCGTGACAGCGATCATGGTCTACATCTGGCCTGGTCACCTGTCGGCGGGCGCGTCCGCGTTCGAGGAGATAACGGGCATACCGTGGGTCGTGACCGCCTGCGTTGCCCTGATCCTGGTCGGGATCCTGTTCAGCCTGGCCAGTGTCATCTACGACCTGCTCGAGAACGTGCTCGCCATCCTCATCGGCGTGCTCGTCGTCGGCACCGCGATCATCGCGTCCATCGTCGGCAGCTGGGCCGACCTCGGCAGCACGCTCGGCGGCATGTTCGCCTTCGGGTACATGCCGTCCGAGATGTTCAGCTCGACGTGGTTCCCGATCGTGGTCGGGTCGATCGCCTTCGCGGGTCCATCGGGTATGCAGCAGATGTGGTACACGCTGCACCTGCGGGACAGCGGCGCTGGCATGGGCGCGCACGTGCCCAAGATCCGCGGCCTGCGCAGCGCGAAGGAAGAAGAGCAGATGCCGTCGCGCGGCTTCATGTTCGACACGGGCGACCCCAAGGAAATGGCGAAGTGGCGGGGTTGGCGCAAGTGGGTGACGTTCGACGCGTTCCTGCTGTTCTGGGGCATCACGATGCTGGTGACGATCTCGTTCACCGTGCTCGCCCAGTCGGCGTCGCGCGAGAACCCGAACGTCAAGACCCTCATCGAGGGCGGTGACCGCGACGCGGCGCTGCGGGCCATGTCGGACGCGTTCGCGGCCGCGGGCGGCCCGGTGCTCGGCGGCGTCTTCTTCGGTTTCATCGCACTGATCGGGTTGAACGCGACCCTCGGTCTGTTCGACTCGTTCTCGCGTGGTCAGGCGGACATGACCTACAACCACATCCCGGGCGCCAAGCGGTTCCGCCTGTCGCACCTGTACGCGGGGTTCCTGTGGGGCGTCATCACCTTCGGCATCATGATCCTGTTGTTCGGACCCGCTGATGGACCCAGCGGGATCCTCGACATATTGGCGTTCTTGTCCTCGTTCGCCATGGGTGCCTACTGTGTGACGTTGCTGCTGGTGAACAACAGGATGTTGCCCAAGCCCATCCGTCCGAAGTGGTGGTCGAACGCCATCATCGGGTTCGGTGCGGTGTTCTACCTGGGCATGCTGTTCTACAGCCTGTTCAGGTTCGGTGTGGTACTGGATTAAGGACTGAGTGCGATGCACCTGTTTCGTCTGGCCCGGCTGACTCTGCCCGGGCTCGCAGTAGGGTTCATCGCCGGCGTGCTCGCCGGCGGGCTGGCCGCGTTCGTCGGCCAGCCCGCCGGGTGGGCGCTGGTCTCCGCGCTGACCCTGGGTGTTCCGCTCGGGCTGCTCGGCGCGGGGTACACGATGCTCCTGATCAACGGCAAGATTCGGCTCGGCGGGTTCGCACCCGCCGCGGCGTACTGGCTGATCGGGTTCCCGCTCGCGCGGATGCTGCACGAGGTGCTCACCCGGCTGGTCCTCACCGGTCAGCCTGGCCTGCCGCCCGACCCGCTCGGTTTCCTGGCCTACCAGGGAATCGTGAGTGCCGGGTTCGCGATCGGCTTCCTGTGGCTGCACGAGCGGGTCGCGCCGAGGTACTGGCAGCGGCTGGCCGCGCACGATCCGGACGCACGCGATGTGTACCTGCGGTACGCCGAGCACGCGCGCGCGATGTTCGAGGCCGCGGAGCGGCGCAAGGCCGCGCGCGGCCGTAAGCCGAGCGCACGCACCTCGGTGCGCTGACCCACCGGTAAATTCCGGGAAACCTGCCGATGCGCCAGCCAGGTGCACCGGTGGGTTCTTCCTGCGCGCCGAAAGGTTGCTAGATGAACGTCCCGGCCTGGTTGTGGGTGGTGACCGTCGTCGGTCTCATCACCGTCATCTTCTTCGACTTCTACCTGATCTCACGCAACCCCCGCGACCCGTCGATGCGCGAGTGCACAGGGTGGATCGGGGTCTACGTCGGCCTCGCCGTGCTCTTCGGCCTTGGCGTGCTCCTGACCTCGGGCCCGCAGTACGGCGGCGAGTTCTTCGCGGGCTGGATCACCGAGTACTCGCTCTCGGTCGACAACCTCTTCGTCTTCGTGATCATCATGTCGTCCTTCGCCGTGCCAAGGGAGTACCGGCAGAAGGTCCTGTCCATCGGCATCGTGATCGCGCTCGTCATGCGCGGCATCTTCATCCTGGTCGGCTACGAGGCCATCACCAGGTTCGACTGGCTCTTCTACGTCTTCGGCGCGTTCCTGGTCTACACGGCCTGGAAGCTGATGGCGCACAAGGACGAGGAGGAGGACGAGTTCAAAGAGAACGCGATGCTCCGCTTCGTCAAGAAGATCGTGCCCGCGACCGACACCTACTCCGGCGCGCGGATGACGGTCAAGGTCTCCGGTCGTCGCATGGTCACCCCGATGCTGATCGTGATGGTCGCGATCGGGACCACGGACCTCCTGTTCGCCCTGGACTCGATCCCCGCCATCTTCGGGCTGACGAAGGAGCCGTACCTCGTCTTCACGGCCAACGCCTTCGCGCTCATGGGCCTGCGCCAGCTGTTCTTCCTCATCGGCGGGTTGCTGGACAAGCTCGTGTACCTGTCGATCGGGTTGTCGGTGGTGCTCGGGTTCATCGGCCTGAAGCTGATTTCCGAGGCCCTGCACCACGATGGCGTCTCCTGGGCGCCGGAGATCCCCATCCTCGTGTCGCTGGGCATCATCGTCGGGACGCTCGCCGTCACCACGGTGGCCAGCTTGTGGAAGGTACGCCGGGACCGGGACAAGGAACTGGACTCGTTGGCTGACGAGGCACCGGTTTCCGATCCGGATCCTGCTTGAGCTGGTGGACCGGGCCCCACGGACCGGGGCCCGGTCCACCGTTTCGACGGGCTGAGCCGTGTCACGGCTCAGCCCGTCGGTGTGTTCACGGCAGCGAGGGGCGGACCCGGGTGCTCCACGCGCCTTCACGGCAACCACTCAGGAGGCGGCCTGCCTGCGCGGCGAGGGCTCCGGATGGCGGGCTGGGCTGCACGGACCGCGGCCCAGCCCACCAGGGGCCGACGAAACCACCGGCCACCAACAGGATCTCATCCGCGCCCAGCATCGCACCGCAAGCTGTGGTCCACCTCGTAAAAATCTCGCGTAGCGGGATGTGTGGTGAGGCGGTAAGTTGCCTGATCGTAAACAGCGAAAAGCTCGGGCCGTACGGACCACGACCCGAGCTTTCGGTGGGGCTGGGCCGCACGGACCGCGGCCCAGCCCTTACCGCTGTCAGACGGTGACTCGAGTGGCCACCGGCTGGTCGCGCAGGTACTCCTCCGCCTTGTGGGCGGTGTCCTGGCGCTGCTTCTCCATGGCGATCGCGAGGCCCAGGCCGAGGCGACGGCCATCGGCCGACCAGCCACGCGGAGACGTCGTGAGCGACTTAAGCCACTTACGCATTCTTCTCACCTCCTGGTGTGGCGACCGAGGCGTACGGACCACGTCTCGATGCCACTTCTCTCAACCACAGTCACCGGGTTCCCCATACCGTCCGGGGTTACACCGAGGTCGGTGTCACACCCGGGCCGACTGGTCGGCGACCGGCTGGTCACGCAGGAAGTTCTCC
The DNA here is from genome assembly GCF_014203735.1 of Actinophytocola algeriensis. Lineage (GTDB taxonomy): Bacteria > Actinomycetota > Actinomycetes > Mycobacteriales > Pseudonocardiaceae > Actinophytocola > Actinophytocola algeriensis. The sequence continues at coordinate 438,319 of NZ_JACHJQ010000004.1, forward strand.
ACCTCGCGGGCGGCCTCCTGGCGCTGCTTCTCCATGGCGACGGCGAGGCCGAGGCCGAGGGCACGGCCGTCGGCGTTGAAGCCGCGCAGTGTCCGGAACCAGTTACGCATCTACTTCACCTCCTTGCGGGCAGCATTCGTAAACCCGGGGTCGCGGCAGTGCGGCCAGGGTCGGGTCGGCAGACAGTCGTCTGCCAGGGATCAGAGAGGGGTCAGCCCTTGGCGGGTGATGACCTGCGACGGCGGCGTGTGGGCAGCTCGATCAGCTGCTGCTCCTGCTCACCGTCCGCGTCGCGCTGTTCGAGGTAGGACTTCCGTGTCCGCTCGGTGTGTTCCTGCATGATCCGGGCGGCGGCTTCGGCGTCCCTGTTCTCGATCGCGTCGATCAGCTTCGCGTGCTCCTGCCAGGACTGCTTGCCGCGCTGGCGGGCGATCGGCGTGTAGTACCACCGCACCCTGCGGTCCACCTGGGTCGCGAAGTCCAGCAGTACCTTGTTGCCAGAAAGCTCGGTCACGCAACGGTGTACCGCCGCGTTCAGCGCCACCGCGGTGTCCACGTCGTCCGCCGCCAGTGCCTCGAAACCCTGTTTGTTGAGGTCCCGCAGGCGCGCGATGCCCTCCTCGTCGGCCTGGGTCGCCGCCAAGCGTGCCGACTCGCTCTCGAGGAGCGATCGCACGGCGAGCAACTGGTCCGCCTCGTCGGGGGTCGGCTGGTGCACGAACGCGCCGTAGCCGGGCCGCAGGTCCACCCAGCCCTCGTTGTTCAGCCACTGCAGTGCCTCACGCACGGGCTGACGGGAGACCCCGAGCATCTGCGCCAGTTCACTCTCGACGAGGTGCTGGCCGGGGGCCAGTCGCCGGGAGATGATCAGCTCCTGCATCGCCTGGTAGACGTGTTCACGCAGGGGCACCGGCCGATCGATCCGGCGAGCCGCCAGTTCCTTTGGCAACTCGGTCGGCTGCATGGTGATCTCCAACGGGGAGTGAGTATGTTCAGCACGTAGTCGATTCATGTTTCTAGTCGACTGCCTACAGCATACAGTCCCTGGTCGGCCGTTCACGGCACTCGTGAGCGCGTTCACAGTGTGTGATCAGCACCTCTGGGCCGATAGATACCTTGTATCAAATCGCATCGACCGAGCGTCACCCGCGGGCGGCCATCTCCCTCGACAGCGACAACGCGGCGGTCTTCACCGCGGGCGCGAGTCGTGCCAGGTCGAGGCGGTGTGCGCGGCCCGCGATGGAGACGGCGGCGATCACGCGGCGGTGGTGGTCGTGCACGGGCGCCGCCACCGCGACCACACCGGGCTCCGACTCCTCTCTATTGAGGCCGTAGCCGCGCTCCAGCGTGCGGTCGAGGTCCTGGCGCAGCAGACCGGGCATCGTGATGGTCCTGGGCGTCAGCCGGGCGAGTCCGCCGTCGACCACGTCCCGCAGGTACGACGGCGGGCCGAGGGCCAGGAAGACCTTGCCGCTCGCGGTGCAGTGCGCTGGCAGCCTGCCACCCACCCGCGAGACGATCGGTGTCGAGCGGCGGCCGGTGACCTTCTCCAGGAACAGCGTGTCGGGCGGGTCGAACACCGTCAGGTGCACGTTCTCGTGCGTGGCCTCGTACAGGTCCTCCAGGTACGGCAGCGCCGCCTCCCGCAGCCCGCGCTGCCTCGGCACGCCCTGCCCGAGCACGAACAGCTTCATGCCCAGCCGGTAGCCGCCCTCGGTGCGCTCCAGCCAGCCACCCGCGACCAGCTCGGCGACGAGGCGGTGCGCGGTCGGCTTCGGCAGCCCGGTCCGCGCGGACAGCCGCGCCAGTGTCAGGTCGGTGTCGGCGGTGCCGAACGCGTCGAGCAGCGACAGCCCCCGAGCGAGGACCGACTTCGGCGGCGGTTCCATGCGGTCGATCCTGGTGCCTCCCGCCGGAGCGGGGCAAGGACGGTCACAGCAGCGGTACGTCCACGAGCAGCGGCTCCACGAGCGAGCCGGCCGAGGCGACCACCTCGCGCAGCTCGGCGTCGTTCTCCACGCGGCGGGTGGCGATGCCGAAGAACAGCGCCGCCTTCGACCAGTCCATGCGCCCGAGGTCGAGGCCGGGGTGCGGGCCGGGGCCGTAGGACTCGGCGAGCGTGTCCTTGAGTGTCCGGTACTCGCCGTTGTTCATCACGCAGAACAGGACCGGCACGTGATAGCGCGCCGCGCTCCACAGGCCCTGCAGCCCGAACAGCGCGCAGCCGTCGCCGAGGACCGCCACCACGGGCCGGTCCGGCCGGGCCATGCGGGTGCCGATGGCCGCGCCGACGCCCCAGCCGAGGCCGCCGCCGACGGTGTGCACGAACGAGTTGGGGCGGGACAGCCGCAGCAGCGGGCGCAGCTCGATGCCGAACGTGATGGCCTCGTCGACCACGACCGCGTCGGCGGGCAGTCCGTCGGCGACCGCCTTGGCCGCCACCGGCGACGGCAGCGGCGCCCGGGTCGTGGCCCGCACCGGGTCGTCGACGGCCGGGTTCGTGGCGCCCACGGGGTGCGCACGGCGCCCGACCTGGGACACCAGCTCGGTCAGCGACGCGCGGATGCCGCCGGTCAGCCCCAGCTCGACGGCGAAGTTGCGGCCCAGCTCGGCCGGGTCGTCGTCGAGCTGCACGACACGCGTGTTGCCGGGGATGGCGGGGCCGGGCGTGTAGTGGTGCGGCGAGAACGCGTGGCAGCCGACGACGAGCACGACGTCGTGGCCGGTCAGCGCCTCCCGCACGGCCACGTTGCGTGGGGCGAGCATCCCGGCGTGCAACGGATGGGTGAACGGGAAGTTCACCCGATCGTGCATCGGTTGGTGGAAGACGGTCGCGCCGAGGCGTTCGGCGAGGTTGACCAGCTGGGTGACCGCATCGTCGCGGCCGACGCCGTCACCGGCGACGATCGCGGGGTTCCTGGCACCGGCGAGGATCCACGCGGCCTGGTCGAGCCCGGTGGCCGGGCCGAGCGGCGCGAGCGGGGAGCGGGCGGGCACCGGCACGTCGACGTCCTCGGCGAGCAGGTCCATCGGGATCGACACGAACACCGGGCCCGCGGGCGGTTGTGCCGCCAGCGCGAACGCGCGCCGCAGCACGACCGGCAGGTCGTGTGCGTGCCGCACCTCGGTCGCGCTCTTGGCCGCGGCGGCCGCGAGCCCGACCAGGTCGCCCGCGAGCATCGGGTCCTCGATGAGGTGGCGGCGGTCCTGCTGGCCCGCGGTGACGACCAGGGGAGTGCGGGAGCGCTTCGCGTTGAGCATCCCGATCAGCCCGTTGGCGAGGCCGGCGGCGACGTGCAGGCTGACGAACGCGGTGCGGCGGGTGGCGCGCGCGTACCCGTCGGCCATCGCGACCGCGGAGTGTTCCTGGACGGCGAGCACGTACTCGAAGTCGGCCGCCTTCGCGAGCGCGTCGATCAGCGGCAGCTCGGTCGTGCCGGGATTGCCGAAGATCTTCTCGACGCCCTCGGAGCGCAGCACCTCGAGCATCGCGTCCATCGGGTTCATGACCCACTCCCGCCAATGTCGCCGGACCGGTCAGTATTACCCGCATGATCCGCTGTCAACCGGACAGCGTGGTCTCCGCGAAAGGCATCGTCGGGTACCCGCCAGCGGACCTCGTACCGACCCACTCTCGAATGCTGTTGGCAGCGCGGATCCTGGGACAAGGCGGGCGTTTCACTGAGCGGAACGGTGCCCGTTGACGACGTGTCCCGGTGCGCAATAGCGTTCGTGCACAGAACCGCTGTTCGCAGTACGAACATGGGAGTCCGGATGCGCCGACGCCTCGCTGTGCTTGCCGCACTGGCCCTGTTCGCCTCGGGTTGCGGCTCGGCGGAGCCGTCGTCGTCCGGCGGCCAGGACGAGGTGAAGGTCGGGTTGATCTCGATCCTCGACGTGGCGCCGATCTACCTGGGGAAGGAGAAGGGCTTCTTCGCCGAGCGGAACATCGAGCTGACACTGCAGCCCGCCGAGGGCGGCACCGAGACGGTGCCGTCGGTGCTGAGCGGCAACCAGCAGTTCGGGTTCAGCAACGTCGTGACCCTGTTGCTGGCGCAGGCGCAGGGGTTGCCGGTGAAGGTGGTCAGCAACGGCACCAACTCCACCGGGGTCGACGGTGCGGACTTCGGCGCGCTGATGGTCGGTGCGGGCAGTGCCGTCCAGTCGGTGAAGGACCTGGCGGGCAAGAAGGTCGCGGTCAACACGTTCCAGAACGTCGTCGAGCTGGCCGTGCGCGCGTCGGCGCTGAAGGCGGGCATCGACCCGGAGTCGATCGAGTTCGTCAAGCTGCCGTTCCCGGACATGCCCGCCGCGCTGTCGGAGGGACGTGCGGACGCCGTGTTCGTGGTGGAGCCGTTCCAGCAGATCGTGCTGTCCCAGGGCGGCCGAGCCCTGGCGTCGAGCTATGTCGACACCGCACCGGACCTGAGCGTGGCCATGTACTTCACGTCGAAGCAGCTGCTCGGTGAGAACCCGGACCTGGTGAAGCGCTTCACGGAGGCGATGAACGAGTCCCTCGCGTACGCGGACGCCCACCCGGACGAGGTCCGCCAGATCCTGCCGACGTACACGAAGATCGGGCCGGAGATCATCCCCGAGCTGGTGCTGCCGAAGTGGCCCGCGGACATCAACACGGAGTCGGTGGCAGCGATCGCGGAGCTGGCGGAGCAGGAGAAGGTGCTGCCGAAGAAGCCCGACATCGCGGACCTCATGCCCTAGACCACCAGCACCGCGACCGCCAGCGCGAGGAAGACGCCCGGGTAGGCGATGTTGTGGAAGACCCGTCTCCACACGTGGACGCCGACCGCACCGAGGAAGAACAGGACGAGCCCGACCGCGGCGGCGGTGCCGATGAGCGGTATCCCGGCAAGCCCGAGCAGGAGCCCCGCGGCACCGGCGGCTTTCAGCAGTCCCAGCGGGGTGAGCCAGGCCGGCGGGAGGTCGAGCGCGGCCGCGTTGCCCAGCACGAACCCGGCACGCAGGAAGTCGGCCACGGCGGCCCACAGGTTGACCGCGGCGGTGACGAGGACGAGAGCGACGTACACGCTGTCCACCCTCCGCCCCGCGCCGGTCGTGCGTCCAATACCTGCGTCTATAACCTGACGGCATGGATGTCGACACTCGGCTGCTGCGCTACTTCGCCGCCGTGGCCGAGGAGGGGAACCTGACCCGCGCCGCGGAGCGGTTGTTCGTGTCGCAGCCCGCGCTGACCAAGCAGGTCAAGCAGCTGGAGGACCGGCTGGGGGTGCGGCTGTTCGCACGGTCGCGAGCGGGCATGGCACTGACCGAAGCCGGCCGTGCGCTGGCGTCGCGGGTCCCGGTGCTGCTGGGGGAGTGGGACCGCGCGCTGCGTGAGACACGACGTGCGGCGACCCAGGTCCTGCGCGTCGGTTTCCTCGCCAGCGCGGCGAACGAGGCCACCCCGGCGATCATCGCCGCGTTCGGGGAGCGGCGGCCGGGCTGGCGGGTGGACATGCGGCAGGCCGCGTGGTCGAACCCGACCGCGGGCCTGGCTTCGTCCGACGTCGACGCGGCGCTGGTACGCCTTCCCTTTCCCGGGCAGGAGAAGTGGCGCGTGTCGGTGCTGCTGACCGAACCCCGTTGCGTGGCGCTGCCGAGCGACCACCGACTGTCCACACAGGACGTGATCGCCTTCGAGGACCTGTGGGACGAACCGTTCGTCGCGGCCCCGGTGGAAACCGGATCGTGGCGCGACTACTGGCTGGCCGTCGACCACCGCCCGGACGAACCCCGGATAGGCGCCGTGACGGAACACCCGGACGACTGGCTGAGCGCGATCGCCAACGGATACGGCGTGGCGCTGGCCCCGGAGTCCGCCGCGCGGTACTACGCCCGGCCCGGCGTCACCTACCGCCCGGTGACCGGCGTGCCCCCGACGCAGGTCGGCATCGCGTGGTCCCCGGCGGACGACGACAACCCGGTGGTGCGGGACTTCGTGGAGTGCTGCCTGGAGCACCGGTGACGCGCCCGCTGCTGTTCATCGACGTCGACGGGACACTGCTCCCGTTCGGCGGCGCGGTCCACACCTTCTGCGACGACCCGAACCCCTTGCTGGCCCGGCTGGACCCCGCGCACGGCCCGCGGCTGGCGGCGCTGCCGTGCGAGCTGGTCTGGGCCACGACCTGGATGGCCGATGCGAACGACGTGCTGGCGCCGCGGCTCGGGCTGCCCCTGCTGCCGGTCGTCGACTGGCCGGAACCGTCCGATATGGACGAACAGGACGAGCGGGCCGGGCTGCACTGGAAGACCAGAGCCCTCGTCGACTGGGCCGCGGGCCGACCGTTCGCGTGGGTCGACGACGAGATCACCCGCGTCGACCGCGCCTGGGCGGAAGAGCACCACCCGGGCGCCGCTCTTCTCCACCGTGTGGATCCCCGCGAGGGGCTCATCGACGCCGGCTACGCCACCCTCGGCGAGTGGGCGCGGCGGCACCGGTGACAGGCTCGCCCGGAGGAGCGCCGGGCGAGCCCGAGTCCATCGGTCACGACTCCGTCGTCGCCACTCGCTGCGGGGGCAGGCCGGGCAGGAAGCGGCCCGGCTGGCGGAGCTTCACGCACAGCGCGGCCGACGCGACGGCCAGCGCGCAGGCCAGCAAGAGCACCGGCGTGTAGCCCCACGACGGCAGCACCGCCGCCGCCACGCCGACACCCAGCACCCCGCCGAACGCCTTCGCGCTGTACACCGCCGCGTGCGTGCGGCGGGCGCCCGCGCTCTGGTCGCCGAAGAACTCCCGCACCAGTGACGCGAACAGCGGGTAGAACGCACCACCGCCGACACCAGCCAGCAGCGCCGCGAACACCAGCATCGCCACGGCCCCGGTGCTCGCCGCCGACGCCAGGAACAGCTGCCCCAGCCCGAGAACCGCGAGCACCCACGCCAGCGTGCGGGTCCGGCCGAGGCGGTCCGACACCCGGATCGCCGCCGCGCGGCCCGCGCCGTTCGCGCCGAGCAGTACACCTGTGCCCACCGCGACCACGACGAGCGGCGCGTTGATGGTGCCGCCCAGTGTGGCCAGGAACGTGATGTCGAACAGCGACACGGCGCTCGCGATGAACAGGATGAGGTACATCAGCGGCGCGACGCCGGTCCGCATCGCCTCGCGGGGCGAGTACTGCCGCACCGCCGACGACCGCTGCTCCAGCATCCACTCGCGCGGGTCGACCGAAGCAGGCCACCAGTTCGCGGGCGGGTCCACCATGAGTGACCCGGCCGCCAGCACCACCGCGAACACCACGACGGCCGTCACCGTCAGGGCGGGGCCGACCGGGGCGAACAGGAACGCGATCGCGAACGGCACCGAGCCGTACGCGAAGGCGCCGGTCGCGAGGCTGACCTTCGCCGCCTGGCGCTCCGGGTACCACTTGGCGACCGTCGCGGAACAGGTGGCGTAGACCAGGCCGGCGCCCGTACCGCTCAGCACGGAGTACCCGATGACGGCGGCGAACTGGGAGCCGAACGCGAGCGAGAGCGGGCCGAGGGGGAGGAGCACCGCCCCGGCGATCATCGCGGTGCGTGGCCCGATCCGGCCGCGTTCACGCAGGAACGCGACGGGGAAGCCGGCGCCGGCCTGGAAGACCGTCCACAGCGCGAGGAGCCAGAACACGTCGAGCGCGGACCAGCCGCGGTCGACGAGCGACGGCACCAGCGAGCCGAACCCGTACTGCAGGATGCCGATCGCGGCCATCGCGGCCCAGGACGCGCGCAGCATCCAGGCGCGGTCGCGGCCGACCAGCTCACCAGGGGAAGGTCCGACCTGGAAGCGACGGCCTAGGAAGTCAACAGAGGCACTCATCACGGACCCCTCTCTGGACAACGGGTTCCATACTGCATACAGTCTACAACACATGGTGGTGTCGGTCACAGCCCTGAAAGACGGAAGGTTGGGCGCGAGTGGACCTGTACGAATACCAAGCGAAAGACCTCTTCGCGGCGCACGGAGTGCCGGTGGGCCCCGGTCAGCGAGTGGTCACCGACGCGGGCGCGGCATCGACCGCCGCCGCCGAGTTCGGGGTGCCGGTCGTCATCAAGGCGCAGGTGAAGACGGGTGGCCGTGGCAAAGCCGGCGGCGTCAAGCTCGCCACCGACGCCGGTGACGCGCTCGGGAAGGCCGAGAGCATCCTCGGCCTGGACATCAAGGGCCACACGGTGCGGCGCGTGCTGGTCACCCCCGCGTCGACGATAGCCGAGGAGTACTACTTCTCGTTCCTCCTCGACCGCGCGAACCGGACGTTCCTCGCGATGGCGTCGGCCGAGGGCGGCATGGAGATCGAGCAGCTGGCCGTGGAACGACCAGAGGCCCTCGCGAGGATCCCGATCGACGCCAACGAGGGCGTGGACCTGGCCAAGGCCAAGGAGATCGCGGCGATCTTCCCGACGGACGTGCAGGACGCCGCCGCCGAGGTGATCGTCAAGCTGTGGGAGACCTTCGTGTCCGAGGACGCGACGCTGGTGGAGGTCAACCCGCTCGTGCGTGACGGCGACGGGAACATCGTCGCGCTGGACGGCAAGGTGACGCTCGACGAGAACGCGGCGTTCCGCCACCCCGGCCACGCCGACCTCGTCGACGCCGAGGCCGAGGACCCCCTCGAGGCGGCCGCGAAGGCCAAGGACCTCAACTACGTCAAGCTCGACGGCCAGGTTGGCATCATCGGCAACGGTGCTGGGCTCGTCATGTCTACATTGGACGTGGTGGCGTACGCGGGTGCGGAGCACGATATCCGGCCTGCCAACTTCCTCGACATCGGCGGTGGCGCGTCGGCGCAGGTGATGGCCGACGGGCTGGAGATCATCCTGTCCGACCCGGACGTGAAGTCGGTGTTCGTCAACGTGTTCGGCGGCATCACCGCGTGCGACGCGGTCGCCAACGGGATCGTGCAGGCGTTCGGGCTGCTGGGCAACGTGACCAAGCCGGTCGTGGTCCGGCTCGACGGCAACAACGCCGCCGAGGGCCGCCGGATCCTCGACGACGCCGCACTTCCCGGCCTGCAGCGCCTCGACACCATGGACAGCGCGGCCCGCAGCGCCGCCGAGCTTGCCTTCAAGGGGGCCTGAGCATGTCGATCTTCCTCAACGAGGACAGCAGGATCATCGTCCAGGGCATGACCGGCGCCGAAGGCCGCAAGCACACCGCGCGCATGCTCGCCGCGGGCACCAACGTGGTCGGCGGTGTCACTCCGGGCAAGGGCGGGCAGAAGGCCGAGATCGGCGAGGCGAACCTCCCGGTCTTCAACTCGGTGGCCGAGGCCATGAGTGAGACGGGTGCCGACACCACGGTCGTGTTCGTGCCGCCGAAGTTCGCGAAGGGCGCGGTGAACGAGGCGGTCGACGCGGGCATCGGGCTCGCGGTCGTGATCACCGAGGGCATCCCGGTGCACGACACCGCCGCGTTCTGGGCGCACGCCCGCGCCACCGGGAACAGAACACGGATCATCGGCCCGAACTGCCCCGGCGTGATCAGCCCCGGCAAGTCGAACGCGGGCATCATCCCCGCCGACATCACCTCGTCCGGCCGGATCGGGCTCGTGTCCAAGTCGGGAACCCTGACCTACCAGCTGATGTACGAGCTGCGCGACATCGGGTTCTCGACCGCCGTGGGCATCGGCGGCGACCCGATCATCGGCACCACCCACATCGACGCGCTGGCCGCGTTCGAGGCGGACCCGGAGACCGAGCTGATCGTGATGATCGGCGAGATCGGCGGCGACGCCGAGGAGCGGGCGGCCGCGTTCATCAAGGACAACGTCACGAAGCCGGTCGTGGGTTACGTCGCCGGGTTCACCGCGCCGGAGGGCAAGACGATGGGGCACGCGGGTGCGATCGTGTCCGGTTCGTCGGGCACGGCGGCCGCGAAGAAGGAAGCACTGGAGGCGGCCGGCGTACGTGTGGGCAAGACTCCTTCCGAGACCGCAGAGCTGGCCAGGGCGAGCCTGGTCCAGACCGTCGCCTAGGAGTACCAGTGCGCTTCGACGTCAACCTGTCCATCCTGTTCACCGAGCTGCCCATGCTCGAGCGGCCCGCCGCGGCCGCCGCGAAGGGGTTCGACGCGGTCGAGATGTGGTGGCCGTTCGACGGCCCGGTGCCCGCGGACGCGGAGCTGGACGCGCTCGAACGAGCCATCAACGACGCGGGTGTTTCCCTGGTGGGCCTCAACTTCGACGCCGGGCACATGCCATCGGGTGACCGGGGCCTGTTGTCGTCGAAGGCCACGAGCCTGCGGTTCCGCGACAACATCGACGTGACGGTCGGGTTCGCGGAACGGCTGGGCTGCAAGGTGCTCAACGCCTTGTACGGCAACACGACCGACGACTCCGACGTGGAGCTGGCGCTGGAGAACCTCGCGCTGGCGGCGAAGTCGGCGTCGCGGACCGGTGCCACGGTCGTCGTGGAGGCGCTCAACTCGTTCGAGAACACCCGGTACCCGATCACCTCGACCACCGCGGCACTGCAGGTGATCGACCAGGTGCCGGGTACCGCGTTCCTCGCGGACTTCTACCACCTGGCGCGGATGGGCGAGGACATCCCCGCGCTGATCACGAACCACGCGGACCGGTTCGGGCACGTGCAGATCGCGGACGTGCCCGGCCGCGGCCAACCGGGGACGGGAGAGCTGGACTACCCGGCGATCCTGCGGCAGCTGGCGGCGAGCCCCTACCAGGGACCCGTTGGCCTGGAGTACAAGCCGGTTGGGCCAAGCGATGAGAGTTTCGGCTGGTTGGAGGCTATGCGGTGACGAAAGTCGGAATAGTCGGGCTCGGCATCATGGGCGGCCCGATGGCGTCGAACCTGCTCAAGGCGGGGTTCGACGTCATCGGGTTCGACGTGGTGCCCGCCTCGTTGGAACGGCTGGCGGGGGAGGGCGGCACCAAGGCGGTGAGTGCCGCGCAAGCCGCCGCCGAGTCCGATGTGGTCATCACGATGCTGCCGAACCACCCGCAGGTGGAGGCGGTGGCGCTCGGCGAGGGCGGCGTGCTCGACAGCGCCAAGCCGGGCACGCTGTACATCGACATGTCGTCGATCCGCCCGGAGACCGCGCGCAGGCTCGCCGAGGTCGGGGCCGAGCGCGGTGTCCGGGTGCTGGACGCGCCGGTGTCGGGCGGTGAGAAGGGTGCGATCGACGGCGTGCTGTCCATCATGGTCGGCGGTGCGGCCGAGGACTTCGCCGCCGCGCAGCCGATCTTCGACGTGCTCGGCAGGACGATCGTCCACGTCGGACCGGCCGGAGCGGGCCAGACGGTCAAGGCCGCCAACCAGCTCGTGGTCGGCGGCACGTACGCGCTGGTGGCCGAGGCCATCGTGCTGCTGGAGGCGTCCGGCATCGACGCCGGCGTCGGGCTCGACGTGCTCGCCGGCGGGCTCGCGGGCAGCCGGATCCTGGAGCTGAAGCGGAAGTCCATGGTGGCGCGCCAGTTCGCACCCGGCTTCCGGATCGACCTGCACCACAAGGACATGGGGATCATCCTGGACGCCTCCCGCGACGCCGGCGTGGCGCTCCCGGTCGGCAACCTCGTCGCGGCGCTGATCGCGTCGGCCAGGGCTCAGGGGTACGGGCAGTTGGACCACTCCGCGCTGCTCAGGGTGGCGGAAAACCTCTCCGGTAAGGGAGACGCGTAGTGAGCACCATGCCTTGTATGGAGGCCGCGGTCGCGGTCATGGAGTCCGAGGGTGTCGACACCGTGTTCGGCATCCCGGGCGCCGCGATCCTCCCGCTGTACGCGGCGTTGCAGCACAGCGGTATCAAGCACATCACCGTGCGGCACGAAGAAGGCGGCACACACGCGGCGGACGGCTGGTCCCGAGTCACCGGCAAGGTCGGAGTGTGCATCGGCACCTCCGGTCCTGCCGGCACCAACATGATCACCGGTCTGTACACCGCGCTCGCCGACTCCATCCCGATGATCTGCATCACCGGTCAGGCGGAGCGGGCCAAGCTGCACCAGGAGGCGTTCCAGGCGGTCGACATCGTCGAGATCGCCAAGCCGGTGACCAAGTGGGCGGTGCAGCTCAAGGAGCCGGGCCAGGCGCCGTGGGTGTTCCGGGAGGCGTTCCGGATCGCCCAGTCGGGGCGGCCGGGCCCGGTCCTGATCGACCTGCCCATCGATGTCCAAAGAGGACTGTGCAACTACGACCCGGCGCTGGACGCGCCCCTGCCGATCGACGTGCCGGAGCCGCATCCGGCGCGGATCCGGGCCGCGGTCGAGCTGCTGGCCGGCGCGGAACGGCCCCTGATCCTGGCCGGTGGCGGCGTCATCATCGCGAACGCGGCGGACGAACTGCGTGAGCTGGCCGAGGCGCTGAACGTGCCGGTGCAGGTCACGCTGATGGGCAAGGGCGCCTTCCCCGAGAACCACGAGCTGTTCGCGGGCATGGCGGGCATCCAGACGCAGCAGCGGTGGGGCAACCAGGCGTTTCTGGAGAGCGACGTGGTGCTCGCGGTCGGCGCGCGGTTCGGCGACCGGCACACCGGCAAGCTCGACACCTACCTCGGCGACCGGAAGTTCATCCACGTCGACATCGAGCCGACGCAGCTCGGCAAGGTGTTCGAGCCGACGCTCGGCATCGTGGGACATGCGCGTCCCACCCTGTCCGCGCTCACGGACTGCGCGCGGGCGGTCGGCGTGGCGCCGCACGGTGAGGTGTGGCCGTCGCGGGTCGCGACGTTGCGGTCGACCCTGTTGCGCCGCGACGACTTCGACGACGTGCCGATCAAGCCGCCCCGGGTGTACCGGGAGATCAACGAGCACTACGGCGAGGACACCACGTTCGTCACCGCGATCGGGCTGTACCAGATCTGGTCCGGGCAGTTCCAGCACACGTACCTGCCTCGGCGCTACCTCGTGTGCGGGCAGGCCGGTCCGCTGGGCTGGGAGGTGCCCGCCGCGATGGGCGTGAAGTGCGCGTTCCCGGACCGGCGGGTGGTGGCGGTGGCCGGTGACTACTCCTTCCAGTTCCTGATGGAGGAGATCGCGGTCGCCGCGCAGTACCAGATCCCGTTCGTCATCGTGATGGTCAACAACGAGTACCTGGGGCTGATCCGCCAGGCCGAGTTGCCGTACGAGATGAACTACGCGGTGGACCTGCACTACGGCGAGGGCGGCATCGACCACGTGAAGCTCATGGACGCCTTCGGGTGCCCGGCGCGGCGCGTGGAGCAACCGGGTGACATCCGGGCCGCGCTGGAGTGGGCGGACGCCGAGTCGGAGCGGCTGTCGCTGCCGGTGCTCGTGGAGGTCATGGTCGAACGCGAGGCCAACGCGGCCATGGGTCCGTCGCTGGACAAGGTCAAGGAGTTCGAGCCGGTCCCCGAACTGGCCCCCGCGGCCGACTGACTGCCTGAAAGACGCTTTCGGGACGCTCAGCGTCCCGAAAGCGTCCTTCGGGCCATGTGGGCCTACTTTCGTCGGTACCGGTTCCAGGTGGTCTAGACCACACTTGTCCCCGTCCTGTTCACGGATAGGTCGGGGAGTGTCAATGAAGTCCTTGCTGGCCGGGGCCCTAGCGGTCGCCGCGAGCCTGTCGTTCCTGCCAGCGGCCTCGGCCGCACCGGTCGCGGTCGCACCCGCGGCGCCGTACCTGTTCCTGGGTTGGGGTGAACCCCCTTCGCCTTCAGCGGTGATGGAGGCGACGGGCGTCAGGTCGTTCACCATGGCCTTCGTGCTGTCGGACGGCGGCTGTTCGCCGGCGTGGGACGGGTCGCGCCCGCTGACGGGCGGCGCCGACCAGGCGGCCATCGACGAGATCCGCGCGGCGGGCGGTGACATCGTCCCGTCGTTCGGCGGCTGGAGCGGCAACAAGCTCGGCCCGAACTGCGAGTCGCCGGAGGCCCTCGCGGGCGCGTACCAGGAGGTGATCGACGCCTACGGCCTGCCGGCGATCGACATCGACATCGAGAACACGGACGAGTTCGAGAACGAGGCGGTCCAGGACCGCATCCTCGGCGCGCTGAAGATCGTGAAGGCCAACAACCCCGGCATCCAGACCATCGTCACGTTCGGCACCACCACGACGGGCCCGAACTACTACGGCAACCGGCTCATCGACCAGGCGAAGGCGCTCGACGCCGGGATCGACGTCTTCACGATCATGCCGTTCGACTTCGGCTCGTCGGACATCGAGACCGACACGATCGCCGCGGCCACCGGCCTGAAGGACAAGCTGGTGTCGACCTTCGGCTGGTCGGACGCCGAGGCGTACCGCCACGTCGGCATCTCCGGCATGAACGGCCTGTCCGACCAGCAGGAGATGACCTCGGTCGACACGTGGACCGCGATCCGCGACTGGGCGTCGTCGAACGGGTTGGGCCGCCTGGCGTTCTGGGCGGTGAACCGGGACCGGCCATGCGCCGGCGGCGGTGTGCAGTCCAACTGCAGCGGCATCGACCAGCCGGAGTGGGAGTTCACCCGTATCACGGCGGGCTTCTGATCGTTGGTTCTTGAGCGGGGCGGCCGGGTGTGCGGGCCGCCCCGTTCTCGTGCCGGCGCCGTGCCCACCTGGTCACCGTGGCGCGCACTGCACCGCCGCCTGGATGAACGCCGCCAGCGGGCGGGAGCGGGAGTCCTCCGCCCACGCGATCGCCAACGTCGACGTCGGGGCGTCGGTGACCGGGACCTGGGCCAGTTCGGGACCCAGGTGGTGACGGGTGGACGCGGGGAGCAGGGCGATCGTCCGGCCCAGGGCGATCAGCTGCTGCAACTGGCCGCTGTCCCGCACCAGCGGGCCGCCATTGGGCGGGTTGCCCGGCCAGTGCGGCAGCTGCTCACCGGCCAGGTCCGCCATCGTGAGGGACTCGCGGTCGGCGAGGCGGTGGGTGCGGGGGAGGACCGCGGCGTCGGGTTCGGTCAGCAGTTCCTCGTACGCGAAGCCTTCCGTGTCGTCGTGCGGGAAGCGCAGCAGTGCCGCGTCGGCCTCGCCCTCGCGGAGGAGCTTCCCCTGTTCGCCGATGCCGCAGATGTGCACGTCCACCTCGACCGCCGAGGGGGACGCCGCGTACTCGGTGAGGATCTTCTCCAGCAGGCCGCCGTCGCTGTGGGGCTTCATCGTCAGCACGAGCCGCGTGCCCGCCCGCTGTGTCCTGCGCTCCGCCGCGGTCAACGCCGTCAGGGCGCGGCGCCCCTCGTGCAGCAACACCTCGCCCGCCGTGGTGAGTGACACCTGACGGCTGGTCCGCTCGAACAGCGTGACCCCCATCCGCCGCTCCAGCTGCTGGATCGTCCGCGACAGTGGTGGCTGCGCGATCCCGAGGCGCGTCGCCGCCCGTCCGAAGTTCAGCTCCTCGGCGACCGCGACGAAGTAGCGAAGCTCCCGCGAATCCATACCTCCAGAGTATCGATTCCCACCCAACGGGTGTTGGACCCCGCGCTGACCAGTGGGAACGCTGGACGTATGACCACAGCACTGGTGACCGGGGCCAACAAAGGGATCGGCCTCGAGATCGTGAAGCGACTCGTCGACCAGGGGATGACCGTGTACCTCGGTGCGCGGGACCCGGAGAAGGGGGAGAAGGCCGCCGCCGACGTCGGGGCGCGGTTCGTCCAGCTGGACGTGACCGATCCGGCCTCGGTCCAGCGGGCCGCCGAGGCCATCGACAGCCTCGACGTGCTCGTCAACAACGCGGGCATCATCGGCGGCCGGATGAACGCGCCGGGTGCGGCCGACGTCGCGGACATCCGGGAGGTGTTCGAGACCAACGTGTTCGGTGTCATCACGGTCACCGAGGCGTTCCTGCCGAGGCTCCGCCGCTCCGCGCACGGCCGGATCGTCAACGTGTCCAGCTCCGTCGGCTCGCTGGCCGGGATGCTGACCGACGACACCCCCGACTCGCTCGGCTACCGGCCCTCCAAGACCGCCCTCAACGCGGTCACCGTCCTGTACGCGAAGGCAGAACCGGGCCTGCGGATCAACGCGGCCTGCCCCGGCTACTGCGCGACCGACCTCAACGACAACCGCGGGTACCGCACCCCCGCCCAGGGCGCCAACGCCGCGGTGACGTTGGCGACCGTGGCCGACGACGGCCCGACCGGCGGCTTCTACGACGAGGACGGCGTCGTCGCCTGGTGACTCACGGCCAGCCGCAGCCCTCCCACCGCGAGTCCCAGCCCGAGTTGCCAGAGCCGGTGACCTGCAGCCCGCCGCAGTTGTAGGTCCCGGCGGCACCCACGTCGGTGGCGGTCACGTTCGGGATCGCCACCGACCCGGCGGTCTGCGCCTGCGCCACGAACGTGCCCGCACCGTCGCGGAACGCGGCCACGTCGTCCTGGCCGTCACCCGCGACCGCGCCGTGGTCGGTCACCGACACCGAACCTGACGGTCGTTCGGCAGGCGCGCCGACCTGTTCGAAGTCGGCCAGGTCGATCGTGTACTGACCAGCGTCGTCCCCACTGTCCACCTGCAACCGGGCCCGGTCGCCGGTGCGGCCTCCGACTCCGCGCCGACCACCAGGGCCCCGGTGGCGGAGACTGCTACTGCCATCCCCGCCACCCAGCGGTTGCTCACCATTGAGCTGTTGCTTCCTATGTGCGCAGCCACACCGCCGTGTCCGACGGCAGGTTCGAACCGTCGAGCGGCCCGCTCGCGAGCAGGACCTCGACGTGCGGCGGCAGTGGCACCGCCGAGTCGGAAAGGTTGACGGCGCAGGCGAACCGGTCGTCACGGGAGAACACGAGCAACCCGCCGGGCTGGTCGTCGAGCCACGCCATCGGCCCGTCGCCGAGCCCCGCCTCGGTGTGCCGGATCCGCAGCGCCGACCGGTACAGCTCGAGCATCGACGACGGGTCGCCGGTCTGTGCCTCCACAGTGGACCCGGCCCAGTCGTCGGGCTGCGGGAGCCACGGCGCGGTGCCGGTCGTGTTGAAGCCGTACGGCGACGTGGTGCCCGACCACGGCACCGGCACGCGGCAGCCGTCGCGGCCGATGTCGGCGCCCTTGGTGCGCCGGAACACCGGGTCCTGGCGCACCTCGTCGGCCAGGTCCTCCACTTCGGACAGACCGAGCTCCTCGCCCTGGTAGATGTACACCCCGCCGGGCAGGGCCAGTGTCAGCAGGGCGGCGGCCCGTGCCCGGCGGGTACCGAGCGCCTGGTCGGTCGGCGCCCGGTGCTGGCGGTCGGCGAACGAGAACGACGTGTCCGCGCGGCCGTAACGGGTGACGTGCCTGGTCACGTCGTGGTTCGACAGCACCCACGTCGCGGGCGCGTTGACCGGTTCGTGCGCGGCGAGCGTCGCGTCGACGACCTCACGCAGCTTCTTCGCGTCCCACGGGCAGGACAGGAAGTCGAAGTTGAACGCCGAGTGCAGCTCGTCCGGTCGCAGGTACATCGCGAACCGCTGCGGGTCCGGCAGCCACATCTCGCCGACGAACACGCGCTTGTCGTCGTAGGAGTCGGCGATCTTGCGCCACTCCTTGTAGATCTCGTGCACGCCGTCGAGGTCCGAGTACGGCAGGCGACCGTCCGGGTCGTCGACGTCCGGCAGCCCGTCCTGCTTGACCAGCCCGTCGGCCACGTCGATGCGGAACCCGTCGACGCCGCGGTTGAACCAGAACCGCAGGATGTCGGCGAACTCGGTGTGCACCTGCGGGTTCGTCCAGTTCAGGTCCGGCTGCCGCGAGCTGTACAGGTGCAGGAACCACTGCCCGTCCGGCACCTGCGTCCACGCCGACCCGCCGAAGCGGGACTGCCAGTTGTTGGGTGGGCCGCCGTCGACCCCGTCACGGAACCAGAACCGCTCGCGTTCCGGCGATCCCGGCCCGGCCGCGACCGCGGCCCTGAACCACGGGTGCTCGTCGGAGCAGTGGTTCGGGACGATGTCGATGATGATCCGGATGCCCAGGTCGTGGGCCTCCTCGATCAGCTTCTCCGCCTCGGCGAGCGACCCGAAGGACGGCTCGATGTCGCGGTAGTCCGACACGTCGTAGCCGCCGTCGTCCATCGGCGACGGGTACCACGGGTTGAACCAGATCGCGTTGATGCCCAGGTCGGCCAGGTACTGCAGTTTCGACCGCACACCGGCCAGGTCACCCGTGCCGTCACCGTCGCCGTCCGCGAAGCTGCGCACGTAGACCTGGTAGATAGCGGCACCCCGCCACCAGTTGTCGCTCATGCCGCCCCCTCGCAGGCTCCGTGGCGCCGCTCGCCGTCGCCCTGTGTCCGATGGTTCACTCCGCAAGCTCCGTTCACGCACTCACCCCTTGAGACTGCCGGCCGTGAGACCGGCCAGGATCTGCCGTTGGAAGATCAGGAACGCGACGACCATCGGGATGCTCGCGAGGACGAGGCCCGCCAGCATCAGGTTGATCGGCGTGTCCGGCTCGAACCGTTGCAGCGCGACGGACAGCGTCTGGATCTCCGGGTCCTGCAGGACCAGGAGCGGCCAGATGAAGTCCTTCCACGCGGCCACGATCGAGAAAATGGACACCACGGCGATGATCGGCCGCGACAACGGCAGCACGATCCGCCACATGGTGGTGACGCTGCCCGCGCCGTCGATCCGCGCCGCGTCGAGCAGTTCGGTCGGGATCTGGTCGAAGAAGCGCTTGAGCAGGTAGATGTTGAACGCGTTCGCCGCGGCGGGGAGCCAGATCGCCGCTGGCGAGTTGACCAGGTTCACCTCGACGATCGGCACCTCGGTGATCGCCAGGTAGGTCGGCACGAGCAGCGCGGAGGCGGGCAGCATCAACGTCGCCAGCATCAGCGCGAGGATCCACCTGCCCAGTGCGGGCCGCAGCTTCGACAACGCGTACGCGGCGGGTACCTGCACCGCGAGCTGAATCAACCACGCACCCGCCGCGATGATCACGGTGTTCGTGAAGTACTTGGCGAGGTCCATGAACTCCCACGCCTCGGTGTACGCGCCCGCGCCGAACGACTCGGGCAGCAGCGTCGGCGGGTTGCGCGCCAGCTCCGGCGCGGTCTTCATGGCGCCGAGCACCATCCACAGCAGCGGCACGACGAACGCGACCGTGAACAACGTGATCACGAGCGCGAACACGAGCCAGTAGAGGAGCTTGCCCCGGCGTTTCTTCATCGCCCACGGGGAGATCAGCGTTCGCTCCACTGTGGTCACCCCCTCGTCCTGGTCAGTCGCAGGTACAGCGCGGAGAACGCGCCGAGCGCGATGAACAGCAGCAGGCTCAGCGCACTGGCGGTGCCGAAGTCGTTGTAGGTGAAGGCGTAGCGGTACAGCAGGAGCAGCACGGTGACCGTGGAGTCCTCCGGTCCGCCGCCGGTCATCACGTACGGCTCGGTGAACACCTGCATGGTCGCCACGATCTGCATCAGCATCATGATCAGCAGCACGAACCGGGTCTGCGGGATCGTGACGTACCGCAGGCGCTGCCACAGGTTCGCGCCGTCCAGCTCCGCGGCCTCGTACAGCTCACCGGGGATGGTCTGCAGCGCGGCGAGGTAGATCAGGGTCGCCGACCCCA
This sequence comes from Actinophytocola algeriensis, assembly GCF_014203735.1. Classification (GTDB taxonomy): domain Bacteria; phylum Actinomycetota; class Actinomycetes; order Mycobacteriales; family Pseudonocardiaceae; genus Actinophytocola; species Actinophytocola algeriensis. The sequence goes on from NZ_JACHJQ010000004.1 coordinate 457,759, forward strand.
TGGCCGCCCAGGTCGCGACGAGCACCAGCGACAGCATCGACGTGTCGGCCGAGTCGATCCACGACAGCGGTGGCAGCCCGACCAGGCGCAGCATGCTGTTGAACAGGCCGGGACCCGGGTCGTAGAACCACTTCCAGAGGATCGCGACGACCACCGGCGGCAGCATCACGGGGATGTAGACCACGAGCCGGAAGTAGGCCTTCATGTGCCGCAGCTCGTTCAGCACGATCGCGACGGCGAACGGCACCGCGAACCCGATGACCAGCGCCAACCCGGTGAACAGCAACGTGTTCCGCCACGCGATGCCGAACAGCGGGTCGGCGAACAGGGTCTGGAAGTTCTGCCAGCCCACCCACTCGGCCGGTGTCACGAAGTTGACCTGCTGGAAGCTCAGCAGGACCCCGCGGACGATCGGGTACCACGAGAAGAGCGCGAAGCAGACCAGTGCCGCGCACAGGAACCCGTACGCGGTGAGGTTGTCGGTGACCGCGCGCCGGAGATTCTTCCTTGCCCGGCGCGGCGCCCGCGCCGGACGCCTCTCGACGTCCGGCGCGAGCACGGCGGTGCTGGACACGGTTACTTGACCTGCGCCAGTGCGGAGTTGACCTTGCCTTCCGCGTCCGACAACAACGTGTCGATGTCGGCGTCCTTGTTGGTGAGCACACCCTGCATCACGTTGTCGAGCGCCGCGTACACCTGCTGCGCGTTCGGCGGCTCGATCTTCTTGTCGAGGTCGGCGAGCCCGTCGACGTAGGGCTGGTAGTTCTCGACCGGCATGGTGGCGTACTTGGCACGCAGGTCGACCTGCTGGTTGCGCAGGTCACCGGTCCACACGTCGGACGAGCCCGCGGGCGGCGAGGTGGGCAGCCCGATCGGCTGGTCCTGGTCGGCGTACCGCTTGAGGTCCGACTCCATGCGGTCCGGGTTCAGGTACTTCCACGAGATCCACTCGAGACCGGCTCTGATCTTCTCGGGCGTGGCCTTCGGGTTGATCATGTAACCCTCGCCGCCGACAAGGGTTCCGTTGCCACCCGGCAGCGGCGCGAGCCCGTAGTTGGCGTAGTCACCCTTGAACTGGTTGACCAGCACGGGCACGTTGTCCGGCGCGGCGATGTACATGCCGAGCTGGCCCGCGCCCATCATCCGCTGGACGTCCTCGATCACCAGCAGCTGCTTGCTGCCCATGGTGTTGTCGGTCCAGCGCATGTCGTGCAGCGCCTGCGCGACTTCCTTGCCCTTGGCGTTGTTGAAGTCCGCGACCCACTTGTCGCCGTCCTGCTTGGCGATGTCACCGCCCGCGGAGTACATCCAGGTGGTGAAGTGCCAGCCACCCTGGTTGTTCTTGCTGTACTCGGCGAAGCCCACGGTGTTGTTGCCCAGCGCCGTGATCTTCTTCGCGGCATCGCGGACCTCCGCCCACGTGCTCGGCGGTGCGTCGGGGTCGAGGCCGGCGTCGGTGAAGAGCTTGCGGTTGTACAGCAGGCCCATCGAGTAGTTCGCGGTCGGCAGCCCGTAGACCTTGCCGTCCTTGGTGAAGATCTCCTTCAGCTCGGGCTGCAGCTCGTCGTAGTGCGGCACGTCCTTGACGTAGGCGGAGATGTCGGCCGCCTGCCGACGCGCGATCAGGTTGGCCGGGTCGGTCAGGTAGACGTAGAAGACGTCCTCCAGCTGGCCACCCGCGAGCTTCGAGTTGAAGGTCTTGGGGTCCATGAACCCCTCGCGGGGCTGGATGTCGATGTCCGGGTGCGTCTTCTCGAACTCGGCCACGTCCTCGTCGAAGATCTTCCGCTCGAACGGCTGCGTCTTCGGTGGCTGGCCGTTCACCGTGATGGTGACCTTGCCGTTCGCGCTGCCCTCGCCGGCGTCCTCGCCGCAGGCGACCAGGCTGACGCCCAGGCCCGCCGCGAGCACGAGGCCGAACGACCTGCGCGTGAGTGTGTTCATGGTTGTCGTAACCCTCCGTCGACGAGCCGCAGTCGGGGGACCGGCCCGTGTCTCGGGTAGCTGATGGTGGGGAAATTTGGTGAGCAACACCATAGGTCTCACGAACGAGATGTTGCAATAGTTCGACAGAGATTTGAAAAAATCTGACTCCCGCCAGAGCTGGCTCGGTGCGCGCTGGTCTCGGATGGGTGACGGCGGGGTTGCGTTCGAGCCGCTGAACCGGTCCATGCCCGGCTTCGGGACTTCACCCAGCTCGACGGGACTTGTCACTGCCACAGCCCGGACGCTTTCCAGCTCGCCCGGCGGCTAGCCGCGGTCTCGAACCGGAGGTGTCGAGTCAGTGGGGTCTTGGGTCAGCGCGATCACATCAGCGCAGGCCGAGGTCCGCACGACCGTGTGGGAGAGCCGAATCTGAGACCCCAACGGAGGGCGTCTCCCGACCCCAGCGGTTGCCGGGTCCTGTCAAGCCGACGGGTGATCGCCGTACCCGGGGTGGGGTGGTATGCCGTGAAAGGCGCGTTCGGGTCATCGCCGACGCTGTGAAAGGCGCGCGGTGAGGGCGCCCAGTGACCTGAAAGCGCCTTTCACAGCGTGGTCAACGCCGTGAAAGCGCCTTTCACGGCACAACGGGATGGCAGGCAGACCACCGAAAAGAGTCCCTGCCAAAGAACCCTGTTGCCAACCCGCGAGGCCATCCCGGAGAGACCTGCCCCTCCGGCGAGGAGCCGCCGGAGGCAAACCCGCCCGGCGAGGGACAAACCACGAACCCACCCCAGCCAACGCAAGTGGACACAGCAACTAGCCAGCGCCACCGACAACAAGCCCCAGCGCGCCCGGAGTTGTCCACAGTCCAACGAGTTGTCCACAGCCCGCCGCGACGAGCCGGGTTCTGTCGGTGCCTTCCGGTAGCGTGGTTCGAGGGGGCCGGAGGCCAAGCCTCACCCCAGCGCCGCCCGGGCGCGGGCCGGGGCCGCCGATGCGCGGACCACCAGTTCGGGCTCGAACAGCAGCTCCTCCATCGACACCTCGTTGCCCGCGATCAACGCCGCCAGCAGCTCGACCGCTGCCCGGCCCATGGCCTCGATCGGCTGGCGGACGGTGGTCAGCGGCGGGTCTGTGCACGTCATCAGCGCCGAGTCGTCGTAGCCGATCACCGACACGTCCTCCGGCGTGCTCAACCCCAGCCGCCGGACCGCGCGGATCACCCCCAGCGCGAGGGGGTCGCTCGCGCAGATCAGGCCCGTGATGCCGTTCTGCACCAACCGCGTCCCGACCGCCTGCCCGCCCTCGACCGAGAACATGGTGTGGCCGATCGTGTGCTCGTCGACCGTCAGCCCCACCCGGTCGGCGCACGCGCGGAACGCCGCCAGCTTCCGGCGCGACGGGATGTGGTCGCGCGGCCCCAGCACGATGCCGATCCGCTGGTGGCCGAGCGCGACCAGGTGCCCGAACGCCTGCTCGACCGCCACCGCGTCGTCGCACGACACGACCGGGTAATCAAGATCGATCGACGCGTTCACCAGGACCACCGGCAGCTTGCGCCGCACCAGCTCGTAGTGGTGCTCGTGGTTCGCGTCCTCCTCCGCGTGGCTGCCGCCCGCGAACACCACGCCGGACACCTGCTGCGCCAGCAACAGCTCGACGTAGTCCGGCTCGGACACGCCTCCGGTACAGGTGCACAGAACCGGCGTGAACCCCTGCTGTGCCAGCGCGCTGCCCACCACGTCCGCGAGCGCCGGGAAGATCGGGTTCTGCAACTCGGGCAGCACCAGCCCGACGAGCCGGGCCCGCTCACCGCGCAGCTGCGTCGGTCGCTCGTACCCGAGCACGTCCAGCGCGGTGAGCACCGCCTGCCGCGTCGACTCGGAGACGCCGGGCTTCCCGTTGAGCACCCGGCTCACGGTCGCCTCGCTGACACCGACCTTCTTGGCTACTTCGGAGAGACGTCGTTGCGCCATACTTGCAAGTCTACGACAGCGCTTGCAAAGGCTTGCGCTGGTTTGCGGAATGTCCGGTTCGGCTTGCGGCACAGCCTGTCGCCTCGCCGGGCGTCGACGACCTGCGGTGGACCGCCCCGGTGCGGCCGGGTGACACGCTGCGGGCGCGGGTGACCGTCGCCGAGGCCAGGGTGCTCGCCATGTCCGCCGTCAACTTCCCGCGGTGCCGGAGTGTCCTGTCCTGACCGCGTGGACGGGGATGGCACGATGCCGGGCGAGGAGGTGGTCGGAGTGGCCGAGCCCGTGTTGCCCGCCACGGTCGTGACCGCCCACCTCGCCACCTGCGCACGGGCCATCGCGGACGCCGAGCCGGCCGTCGCCGACCTGCCGGAGACCGCCGACCACCTCGTCGGTGCGCAGCGGGACATCTCCTCCGCGCTGACCCGGCTCGCGACCCGTCTCGCACGCGGTCCGCTGAGCGAGGACCGGGCCGCGCTCGTCGAGGTCCTGCGTGCCGCCGCGGCCGCTTCCGAGCACGCCGCAGACGCACTCGACGCAGGTGGACAACTGTTCGAATCAGTTGCGAATGAAACGCACTTTTAGCTGGTCAGAGCCACTTTTGCGGACTAGAATGGAGAGAGTCCGCGATTGGGAGGTTCGTCTATGCGAAGCGTCTGGAACGGCACGATCAGGTTGGGTCTCGCGAACATCCCGGTGAAGGCGTACGGGGCGACCGAGGAGCGGGGGACCGGCCTGCACCACGTGCACGTGACCGACGGCGGGCGGGTGCGGCACCGCAGGGTGTGCGAGGTCGACGGCGAAGAGGTGGACCTGTCGGAGCTGGCGCGGGGCTACGTGCTGCCGGGTGGCGAGACGGTGGTGCTGACCGACGACGACCTGTCCGGGCTGCCGTTGTCGACGTCGCGTGCCATGGACGTCCAGGCGTTCGCGCAGGTGGAGGAGATCGACCCGATCTACTTCGCGCGGACCTACCACCTGGAGCCCGACCCGGCCGGGGTGAAGGCGTACGTGCTGCTGGCCGAGGCGCTGCGCCGGTCCGGCCGGGTGGCGGTGGTCAAGATCGCGCTGCGGCAGCGGGAGAGCCTCGGTGTCGTGCGCGTTCGCGACCAGGTGCTGGTGCTCGAGACGATGCTGTGGCCGGAGGAGGTCCGCACGCCGGACTTCCCGTTCCTGTACCAGGACGTCGAAGTGAGCGAACGCGAGATCCGCGACGCGACGGAGCTGGTCGAGGGCCTGTCGGAGAAGTTCACGCCCGCCCACTACTCGGACGGCTACCGCGTCGCGTTGCGCGCGCTGGTGCAGTCCAAGATCGACGGCAACGAGATGGTCCAGCCGGCGGCCGAGACGCAGCGCGAGGGCGCGGCCGACCTGCTGAGCGCGCTGCGGACGACGCTGGCGGACAAGCGCATGCCGCGCCAGCGCGTCGAGGAGGCGCGGGCGGCGGAGGCGGCGGCCGAGAAGGCGAAGGAGACCGCCAGGAAGGCGGCCAGGAAGAGCCGCGAGACGACGAAGAGCTGACGTCAGGAGCGAGGGGCCCGTCCGGAGTTCGTCCGGGCGGGCCCTTCGCGCTTGGTGGGAGTGCCCGGCCCCGGCTCGGCAACCCTGTGGACAACCGGCCCCAGGCCGACCGGAATCGTCGGTGCTCAGCGGTAGTGTGAGAACCGGGGGTCCCCCTGACCGTACGAATGGACCGTTCGTACGGTCGAGAGGGACTACTTGCCGTCCGGATCCGCCAGCAGGCCCTGGCGCAGGTTCTCCAGGGTGCGCGTGAGCAGCCGGGACACGTGCATCTGCGAGATGCCGATGCGGTCGGCGATCTGGGTCTGCGTCATGTGCCGGAAGAAGCGCAGCGTCAGGATCTGCCGCTCCCGCTCCGGCAGCGACTCGATCAGCGGCCGCAGCGACTCGTAGTTCTCGACCCCCGCCAGCGCCTCGTCCTGCTGTCCGAGCGTGTCGCCCAGCGGGTCCGAGTCGGCGTCCGGCGACAGCGCCTCGTCCAGTGACATCGAGTGGTACGCGTTGCCGGCCTCGAGGCCCTCGTACACCTGCTCAGGCGTCAGGTCCAGGTGCCTGCCCAGCTCACTGGGGGTCGGCGCGCGACCCAGCCGCTGGGACAGCTCCGCGCTCGCCGCGTTGATGGCGAGGTTCAGCTCCTTCAACCGCCGCGGCACGTGCATCGACCAGCTCGCGTCGCGGAAGTGGCGGCGGACCTCGCCCATCACCGTCGGGACGGCGAACGACAGGAAATCCGTACCGCGATCGGGCTGGAAGCGGTCGACCGCGTTGATCAGACCCAGGGTCGCCACCTGCACGAGGTCCTCGCGGGGGACACCGCGGTTGGAGAACCGCGCGGCGATGTGCTCCGCGAGTGGCAGGTGACCGGTGACCAGTTTGTTCCGAAGCTCCGCGCGCCTGGGGTCGTCCTCCGGCAGCTCCGCCATCTCGGCGAACATCGGTGTCAGGTGTTCGTAGCCGGTGGCCGAACTGTCCTGGTCTCTGGCGGCGCGCGAACTCTGCGTCCCGGTCACCCGGGAAGCCCTTCCGTCCTGCGCTTGGCCAGCTCGATGTGGACCAGATGCGTGTCAGCCTGCGAGTTGGGGTCGTCAGGACCGTCGACCCACGTCGCGGTGTGGTCGGTGAGCGTCGTCAGCACCCGCCAGCCGAACGAGTCGCTGGACGGCTTCGCGTCGCTTGTGGACGGAACGGTCACGACGAACCTGATCTCGTCGACGCTCACCCTGAAAGCGCACGTCAGAGCCGCGTCGGGCGCGCCCTGCGTGATCAGCGTCGAACATGCCTCGTCCACCGCGAGACGCAGGTCTGCGATGGAGTCAAGGTCGAAGTCCGCACGCATCGCGATGCTCGCGGCCAGCGACCGGATGATCGGAAGGTTGGTGAGCACGGCGCCGATTCGCAGCTCGATCTCTTCTGGACTGCCGTCCTCGGTTCCCTCGAACATGTACCCGGAGTACCCACAATCTTGAGCAGAAACACAGGAGTTCGGGCCGCTTCATGACCGCGCGACAACACCGTATCGGGTCTTTCGGCCCTGCTCAACACACGCCTCCCACTACCCCGTTTGGCGCATGCGTGTTCCTCCGCATAACGTGGGAAGGGCAAGCCGTCGAAACGAGGGAGCCAAATACATGTTGGCGGTAACGGAAGCGGCTGCCGAGGCGATCAGTGCGCTGACCGCTCAGGGTGGCAAACAGGAAGGCGGACTCAGGTTCGCCATGCAGGCGAGTTCCGACTCGCAGGCCGCGCTCGCGCTCACCGTGGCGCCCGCGCCCGCCGATGGCGATCAGGTCGTCACGGCGAACGAGGGTGCGCACGTGTTCCTCGAGCCGGAAGCGGCCGACTATCTCACGGACAAGGTCCTCGACGTCCAGCCGGACGCCGACGGGCAGCTGAGTTTCGCTGTCCTCGAGCAGGCCTGACGTTCCACAAAGGACCGGGTGGCTCACCGGCCCAAGGCGTTCTGCAGTTCCTTCTTGGTCATGGAAGAACGACCCTTGATGTTCTTCTTCTTGGCCTCGTTGTAGAGCTGGTCCTTGGTCGGCCCACCCGGTCCTTTGCGGTTGCCGGACCGCTCGCCACCGCGCTTCTGCGGCGACTTGTCCTTCAGCGACGTCCTGCTCGCCGTCCGCGACTCACCGGACTGCGCGCGGTTCTTGTTCACCGTCCGCGCCGCGATCTCCTTGGCCCGGCCCTCACTGCGGCCCTGGTCCTTCTGGCCTTCCTTGATGTGCTCGTACTGACGTTCGCGCTTGTTGCTCCACGACTGCGGCATCGTCGACTCCTTTCAAGGCTGCTCACCTCGGTGTACCCACTTCGGCGGACGCCGAATCGTCCCGGCCCTACGGTGGGCCCATGACCCGCGCAGACGAGTTCCGTGCCCTCCACGACGACTTCCTCCTCCTGCCGAACGCGTGGGACGTCGCGTCCGCCGCCGCACTGGCCGGCGCGGGGTTCGCCGCGGTGGGCACCACGAGCCTCGGGGTGGCCGCCGGTGCCGGGCTGACCGACGGCGTGGCCCTGTCGCGGACCGAGACCGTGGCGCTCGCCACTCGTCTCGCCGGGCTCCCGGTGCCGGTGACGGTCGATGTCGAGGGCGGGTTCAGCGACGACCCCGGCGCCGTGCGTGACCTGGGACACGAGCTGGCCGCCATGGGCATCGCGGGTGTCAACCTCGAGGACGGCCGGGAGAACCGCGGGCTCGCCGACCCGGCGCACCACGCGCGGCTCGTCGCCGCGATGGGGGAGAGCGGGCTGTTCGTCAACGCCCGCACCGACACCCACTGGCTCGACATCGAGCGGGACAGCACGCTCGACCGGGTGCGCGCGTACGTCGACGCGGGCGCGGACGGGGTGTTCGTGCCGGGCGTGGTCGCCGACGCGGAGGTCGAGGCGCTCGTCGCCGCCGCGGGTGTGCCGGTGAACCTGTTGTTCCAGCCGGGCAGGCTGTCGATCGAGACCGTGCGCGCGCTCGGGGTGCGGCGGGTCAGCACCGGGTCGCTGCTGTTCCGCGCCGCGCTGGGTGCGGCGCTCGAGACCGCAGGAGCGGTACGCGACGGCGTACCGCTCCTGCGTGAGGTCCCCACTGTGCGACAGATCCAGGGACTGTAGAGGCGAAGACGGATTCGCGGAGCTTGCGGAGCGAACGTCGGACACAGTCGAACCCGCGTACAAGGCTTTGCGGGCCCTCTGCCTGTCCTCTCGGTCACTTCGCCAGGAACCGTGTGCTGCCAACAACATTGACAGCACACGGTCACCTGGGCAACGCCTCCCACAGCATGGGAATCCGTTAGGCGCCGACGGGCTCCTTGTCCTTCCTGGACTCCTCGGCCGGCGCGTCTGCGCTGTCCTCCGGGTCCTCGTCGATCAGCGGCAGATCGGTCGGCGCGTGCAGCGCGGTCTCGTCGAGGGTGCCGGTGCTCCGCGCCACCAGGATCGGCACGGTGATCTGGCCCGCGACGTTCGTGGCGGTGCGCATCATGTCGAGGACCGGGTTGATGGCGAACACGGTGGCGACACCGGTCGCGATCACCTCGGCGGGCAGGTTCACGGCCGCGAGCGTGAGGGTCAGCATGGTGAACCAGCCGGTGGTGCCCGCGGTGGCGAGCGACCCGAACACCGCGACCAGCACGATCAGCACGTAGTCGCCGAACGACAGCGCGATGCCGTTGAGGTTCGCGATGAAGATGGTGGTGGCGGCGGGGAACACGGCCGCGCAGCCGTCCATCTTCGTCGTCGTGCCGAGCGGTACCGCGAAGCTCGCGTACCCGCGCGGCACACCGAGGTTCACCGCGGCCTGCCGGGACAGGGGCAGGGTCGCGCCCGAGGACTGCGACACGAACGCGAACTGCAGCGCGGGCCACGACTTGCGGAAGAACGTCAGCGGGTTGATCTTGCCGACGAACCGCAGCAGGACCGGGTAGACCACGAAGAGCACGAGCGCGCTGCCGAGGTACACGGCGACGATCAGCGAGACCAGCGGTGCCCAGAACTCGTTGCCGTAGCTGGCGAACGCGTTGCCGAGCAGGCCGAGCACGCCGACCGGCGCGAGCCAGATGATCCAGCCCAGCACCTTCTGGATGATGTCGAACGCGGACTGGTTGAAGTTCACGAACACCGAAGCGCGGTCGCCGAGAGCGTACGCGGCGCCGCCGACGAGCAGCGCGATGAAGACGACCTGCAGGATGTTGCCCTCGCTGAACGCGCTGAACACGTTGGTGGGCACGATGCTCTGGATGAACGCCCACCAGTCACCCGGGTTGCGTTCCGCGATGTTCGCCACGGCGTCCTCGGACGGGGTGACCTGCACACCGCTGCCGATGTTGCCGATCGACGCGACGGCGATGCCGATGAGGACCGCGATCAGCGACGTGATCGCGAACCACAAGAGCGTGCGGCCGCCCAGCTGAGCCGCGGTGCGGGGGCCGCCGAGCCTGCGCAGGCTCGTGATGCCCACCACGATCGCGGTGAAGACCAGCGGGATCACCGTGAACTGGACGAGGCTGACGAAGATCTCGCCGATCCGCGACAGCGTGGTGGCGAGCCACGACACCTCGGCCTGCTTGGCGATGAAGCCGAGCAGGGCGCCGAGCACGAGCCCGGCGAGGACGGCCAAACCGAAGACCGTGTGCCGACGGCTTCGAGTGGATGTCGACATCTGTCACTCCCGATGACGTCAAGTAGTGGCCGGACCGGGCCACCAAGACGCATCCAACCCCACATTTCGTGAATTCCTTCCCGCTCCCACGATGTGGACCAGACCTTTTGACCTTGACTTAGCTGGAGGTCATAGCGTCCTGACCATGACGATCCTGGTGACCGGCGCGACCGGCAACGTCGGCAAGCACGTGGTGGCGGAACTGGTGGCGGCTGGCGAGCCCGTGCGGGCGGTGACTCGCACACCATCCCGGCTTCCCGCAGGGGTGCCCGTGGCAGAGGGCGGCATCACAGACGTGCCCGACATGCTGGACGGTGTCGACCGCGTGTTCCTGCTGTGGCCGTTCACCGACGCCGAGTCCGCACCGCCGGTGATCTCGGCGCTGGCGTCCCGCGTGTCGCACGTCGTGTTCCTGTCGGCACGCGGCGCGTCGGATGACTCGCCGCTGTTCCACGCACGCATCGAACGGCTGATTCGTGACAGCGGCGTCGACTGGACGTTCCTCCGGGCCGGCGGCTTCGCGACCAACACGCTGGAGTGGGCTGACCAGGTGCGCGCCGGGGTGGTGCGCTGGGTGTACGGCGGGGCGGGCCGGTCACTGATCCACGAACGGGACATCGCGGACGTGGCGGTCGCGGCGCTGACGTCGCCTGGTCACGTGGACGCCGCCTACGAGTTGACCGGCCCGGAGACGTTGACGCAGGCGGAGCAGGTGCGCGTGTTGGGGGCCGCGGTGGGGCGGGACGTGCGGTGGGAGGAGATGCCGCTGGCGGAGGCCAAGGCGGCGATGGCGGCGCGGGGGTGGGACGAGTACTTCCTCGAGCACGGGCTCCGGTACTGGGCGTCGCTGGTCGACCAGCCGGAGACGGTGACCGGGGTGGTGGAGGAGGTCACGGGGAAGCCTGCGCGCACGTTCGCCCAGTGGGCGACGGACCACGCCGCGGACTTCCGCTGACGGAGTCCCTGGCCGCGGCGGGTTGTGGTCGGGGTGTCGCGGGCCGTGGCTGGGGTGGTTTCGTGGGTAGTTCCGCTTCGGCGGCTTCGGTTGGCGGCCAGCGGTTCCCGGCTGGGGTGGCCTCCGGCCCCCGGATTCCAGCGTAGTCCGGGGGACCGACAGAACCCGCGTCGCCGCCGGGGTTGTGGACAACCGGCTATCCGTCGAGAACGGCACGGGAAGCTCGACCGTTCGCGTGGGTAGTGGGGCGGCCTCCGGCCCCCCGGAATCCAGCGTAGAACGGGGCACCGACAGCGAGACCCGCCGCGTGCGGAGTTGTCCACATCGCACCACGTTGTCCACAACCCCGCCCGCGCGGCCGATTTCTGTCGGTGCCCCGTGAAAGGCTGGTTACCGGGGGCCGGAGGCCGACCCCCGGTAGCTCCGGCCGTGACTCAGCAGCGGACCTTGACCTTCTTCAGGTCCGTCTTCAGCGCCGGCGCGCCATCCACCGGAGCCGGGTCCTCCGGGGTCGGCACCACGCCCGCGGCCGCGACCTTGTCCAGTGTCTCCAGGCCGTCCGCGCCGATCGTGCCGAAGATCGTGTAGTTCGGGCGCAGGTAGGCGTTGCCGTACACGAGGAAGAACTGGCTGCCGTTCGTGTCCGGGCCCGCGTTCGCCATCGCCAGGGTGCCGCGCGGGTAGATCTTCCGTTCGCCCGTCGGGTCGTTCGGGGCCGGGGCCAGGTCGACCGGGAGTTCGTCCTTGTACCGGTAGCCAGGCCCGCCCTCGCCGGTGCCGCTCGGGTCGCCGCACTGCAGGACCTCGAGCGTCGGGTAGGTCGTCAGCCGGTGGCACGTCGTCCGGTCGTAGAAGCGCCACTTCGCCAGGTGCACGAAACTCTGCACCGTGCACGGCGCCGCCGCACGGTTCAGCGTCAGCGGCAGCTTGCCCTGGTTCGTGTGCACATCAACCTTGACCTTGCCGCGGTCCGGCGTGTGTGCGGGATCGCGCGGCAGCGGCACCGGCCGGGCAGACGGCTCGTCGGGGGTCACCGTGTACTGGCACGGGCCGTGGGTGGACCCGTCTCCGGTCGCGGTGGTCGCGGCGCCGGTCGGGGCCGTCACCACCAGGCTCGCGGCGGCGATCAGCAGGGCGCCTGCCGCGATCGTGAACTTCCTGACCACTGGTCCTCCTCTTCGCAGGGGCGAGGAAGTCTAGGCCGCCGCGCACATCGGGCACCAGGGTTCGCGTGCGCGCCGCTCGTTGGCAGGCGCGGCTCGTGGTCGGCGAGCGCACCCGTGGGGCCTGAAAGTGGTTATGCTGCAACGGATGACCACCGGAGCAGACATCGTGCGCGCTGTCCTCGACGGCAACTCGTTCATGACCATGGCCACCGCGGACGCCGACGGGGTGCCGTGGGCGACGCCCGTGTGGTTCGCGACCGAGGACTACCGGTCGCTGTACTGGGTTTCCGCGCCCGACACCAGGCACTCGCACAACATCGCCGTGCGACCCGAGGTCTCGGTGGTCGTGTACGACTCGACGCAGCGGCCGGGCGACGTGATGGCGGTGTATATGACGGGCACCGCGGGCCTGGCTCTCGATGTCGGGGAGGGGATCGGCATCTTCTCCCGCGTCTCCGTGCGGGAGGGGATCGGCGCCTGGGGGATCGAGCGGGTGACCGGTGACGCCCGGCTGCGGCTGTACCGCGCATCCGTTGCGGAGCACTACATCCTCGACCCCGACGCGACCATCGACACGCGGTTGGCGGTCACGCTCTAGCGTTCGACGCGAAACTGGGGCCGACCATCGCGGTCGGCCCCAGTCGGCGGCGTGGGTCAGTGCGTGCCCCGGTGCGGTGGCTTGCCCGTGTAGCCGTGGACCTTGCGCACCGCGTTGTCGATCTGGTGGTGGTACTTGCCCTTGGTCCTCTTGTCGACGAACTGAGCTGCCTTCGCCGCCATCCTGTTCACCTTGTCCGGATTGCGGCGGACATAGGTGCGCGCCGCGGCGGCGGTCCCGGCCAGTGCGGTCAATCTCCTCATGAGTGGCATGGCACGTCCTTTCCGTCGTCACGTACCCGGTCAACGGAGTACCCACCCCGCGTAGTTCCCCAAACATGTCGGAAGTTGTTGACATGTCGGAGATTTCCGACATATCTTGGGTGTCGTGCTTGACGATCGACTGTTCACCGCCATGGCCAACCCGGTGCGGCGGCGGTTGCTGGAACTGTTGCGCGACGGCTCGCTGACCGCCGGTGCGCTGGCCGCCCAGTTCGACCTGTCTCGCCCCGCGGTTTCCGAACATCTGCAGGTGCTGCGGCGCGCGGAGCTCGTGCGCGAGGAGGTGCGCGGCCGGGAGCGCCACTACCACCTCACGGCCGAACCGCTCGCCGCGGTGAGCGACTGGCTGCACCCGTTCGAGCGCTTCTGGCGTGACCGCATGCGCACGCTGTCCAAGATCATGGAGGAAGAACCCGATGACGGATGAAAGCTCGCTCCGCAAGCTCCGCTCGGAAGAAGGCTCGCTCCGCAAGCTCCGCTCGGAAACAATTCACGTCGACCAGTTCCTGGCCCAGCCGCCCGCGAAGGTGTGGCGGATGCTGACCGAGCCCGACCGGCTGGCCCGCTGGTGGGCGGCGGGCGACATCCGGCCGGAGGTGGGTCACCGCTTCACCCTCGACATGGGTTCGTGGGGCATGCGGCCGTGCACGGTGACCGAGGTGGAGCCCGAACGCCTGCTGAGCTACACGTTCGGCGAGGGCGACGTGGACTGGACGATCTCGTGGCGCCTCGTCGCGGAGGGCGCGGGGACGCGGCTTTTCCTGGAGCACGGCGGGTTCGACCTCGACGACCCCCGGCACCAGCACGCGTTCACGAACATGGGGCGCGGGTGGGCCGGGTCTGTGTTGCCGAAGCTGGCGCGGGAGCTGGAGGAGGAAGTCGCCGCGTCCTGACCTGAGTTTCTGGCGTGGTTTGTCCTCGCCGGACGGGCCTCCTCGCCGCCGGAGGGGCAGGTCTCTGGGATGGCAGGCAGCCTCGAGCGCGCGTGGGGGCTCACGCCCCCACGCGCGCGCCTTTCAGGGCATCATCGGTGGCCGAAGGACCCGGCAAACGCCGACATCGGCAGCCTCAGTCCGCGTCGTCGCGTGAAGACGCGTTCCCGCTTTTCCGAAGGTCACCACGACCTCATCCCCTGCGGAGCCACCCCGGTCATCTGATCTCCTATCTCCATTTGTTCTATTAGTTGTATATCAGATAGAGTGGCTAGCGTGAACCTCACGTTGGACCTCCAGTCCGAGGTGCCGATCTACCAGCAGATCCGCGACAGCGTCGTGGACCAGATCGCCCGCGGGCACGCGAAGCGCGGTGACCCGCTGCCGTCCACGCGGCAGCTGGCGGCCGACTTCGGCATCAACTTCCACACCGTCACCAAGGCCTACGACCTGCTCAAGCGGGAAGGGATCATCCGCATCAACCGCAAGAGCGGGGCGGTGGTCCACAAGCACCCCGGCATCGAGCCCGCCGACGAGATGTTCGTCCACGCGTGGCGGGACCGGCTGCGGGTGCTGCTCGCCGAGGCGACGGTCCAGGGCGTCAACCGCCAGGACGTGCTCGTGCACTGCGCGGAACTGCTCGACCTGTTCGAGGGGGATGAGGAATGACCGCAGTACTGCTCGTCGCCGCCGTCACCGCGTTCGCCGTGTTGTTGCCCGGGCTTGCCCGGCCCACGCTGCCGTTCGGGGTCCGGATCACGCACGACCGCGTCGCCGACCCGGCCGTCATCCACCAGAAGGCGATCTACCTTCGGCTGCTGCTCGTGGCGGGACTGCTCGCCGCGGCAGGGGTGGTGCTCATCGGCGGGGGGCTGGTGTGGCCGTCGGTGCTCGCCGCCGTCGACTTCGCGATCTACCTGCGTGCCCACCACGCCGTGCGCAGGGCCAAGCGGAAATGGGGGCCTGGCAAGCGGGAAGGCGTCACCGTCGACACCTCGTTCCGCACCGACCCCGTCCGCCTGCCCTGGCCACACCTCGTGCCCGCGGCGGTGGTCGTCGCCGCGACCGTCGTCGCCGGGCTCGTTCGGTACGGCAGCCTGCCCGCCGACCTGGTGCGGTTCACCGGGTTCGGCGTCGACCCGGACGGGACCGAGCCGGTCACGCTGGCGCGCGCGTTCGAACCCGTCCTGATCCAGCTCGGCGTCGTCGTGCTCGTGCCGGTCGTCGCCCTCGTTGTCCTGCGGGCCCGTCCCGACCTCGACGCGGCCCGTCCGCGCGGCTCGGCCCGCCGCTACCGCGTGTACCTGCGTGGCGTGGCGACCATGACGTTCTGGGTCGCCGGCGCGCTCACCCTCGGTCTCGCCGTGTCGGCGGCGCAGGTCTGGCACCTGCTACCGGCGAACACCGGCTGGCGCGTCGCGACCTACGTGCCGCTCGCCGCGATGGTCGTGGTGCTCGTCGTGTGGGACCGGCGTGTCGGGTCCGCGGGGCACCGGCTGCCGCCGGAGCCCGGCGAGGAGGACGAGGAATCCCCTGTGGTGCAACGGGATGACGACGACCACTGGTACCTCGGCGGCCTCGTGTACGTGAACCGCCAGGACCCGGCCGCGTTCGTGCACGCGCGCATCGGGCACAGCTGGACGATGAACCTCGCCAACCCCGTCACCTGGCTCGTGCTCGGGGCGGTGCTGCTGCTCCTGGCAGGGGCGCTCACCGGAGTCGTGCCGGAGCGGGAAAGCCTCTTCTAGGAACCGCGCGGGAGCGTCACCCGCAGGGTGGTCGGCCCGCCGGCGGGACTGTCGAGCGCCATCGTCCCGTCGAACGCGGTCACCCGCCGCCGGATGCCGACGAGGCCGGTGCCGTCCTCCTCGTCGGCGCCGCCGTGCCCGTCGTCCCACACCTCCAGCACGAGCTCGGCCGGGCCCGACAGCCGCACCTCGCAGCGGGTGGCGCCGCTGTGCTTGGCGACGTTCGTCAGGGCCTCCGCGACCACGAAGTACGCCGCCGACTCGACCGCGGCCGGGGCACGCGGCAAGTCGTCCACCGACAGCGAGCACGGCACCCCGCAGTTCGCGATCAGGCCGGCGACGGCCCCGTCGAGCCCGCGTTCGCTCAGCACCGGCGGGTAGATGCTGCGGACCACCCCGCGCAACCCGGCCAGCGCGTCACTCGTCGCGTCCTGCGCCTTCAGCACCAGCGGCAACGCGCTCGCCGGGTCGCGCCGCAGCGCCCGCTCCACGATCCCCAGGTGCATGGCGACCGCCACCAGCTTGTTCTGCGTCCCGTCGTGCAGGTCCCGCTCGATGCGCCGAAGCTCCGCACCGTGCGCCTCCAGCGCCGCGGCACGCGACTGGGTCAGCTCGGCGACCCGCATCGCGAGCCGGGCACCCGGCGGCGGCGACAACAAGGCCCGCGACCACCGCGACTGCAGCCGCGCGAGCCCCGGCGTGACCCACAGCGACAGCAGCGCGTACCCGAGCGCGACCAACGGCATGAACGCCGCGCCGGTCCACGACGTCACCGGGTACGGCGATGTCACCGGCTCGTCCTCCGGCACCACCCACCAGTAGAGCGGCACGACTACGGCGTTGAGGGCCGACAAGGGCAGCGCGACGCCGAGCAGACCGGTGACCGAACCGGTGAGACCGTGCACGAGGAGCCACGCGAGGTCGCTCCGCGCGTCCCACAGCCGCTCCGGCGGCGCGGGCTCCGGGATCGGCGCGCCCGTGAACTCCGCGACCCGCACCCGTTCGCGGTGCGCCCACTCGTACAGCCAGCGCAGCGCCGTGTGCCGGACCACCGCCAGCAGCACGAGCATCACCGGCAGCAGGAACAGCGACACCAAGCCTGTGACGGCGCCCACGAGCAGGTACCGCGCCGCCACCAGGACCGCCGCGACCCGTTTCCGCATGTCACAAGCATGGGGTATAGCCAGCTGTACCGTGAATCCGGTACCTGGCTTCATCGTGCGCGGGCCCCGGAATTCATAGGTTCTACCGCGTGTCCGAAACCATGATCTCCGAGGCGACCGCGGTACGGCTCGCCGATGTGTCCAAAGTGTACGGTCGGGGGGGCGCGGCGGTGACCGCGCTCGACCAGGTCAGCATCACGCTGGCCCGCGGGAGCTTCACCGCGGTGATGGGCCCGTCCGGGTCCGGCAAGAGCACCTTCCTCCACTGCGCCGCCGGACTCGACCGGCCGACGTCGGGCAACGTGTGGCTGGGAAGCACCGACCTGTCGAGTCTCAAGGAGACCGCGCTCACCGCGCTGCGCCGCGAACGCGTCGGGTTCGTCTTCCAGGCCTACAACCTGCTGCCCGCGTTGACGGTCGAGCAGAACATCACGCTCCCGCTGCGCCTGTCCGGCCGCGCGGTCGAGCGGGACTGGCTGCGCGAGGTCGTCGCGAACGTGGGGCTCGGTGACCGGCTCACGCACCTGCCGTCCGAGCTGTCCGGCGGTCAGCAGCAGCGGGTGGCGATCGCCCGCGCGCTGGTCACCCGGCCGGACGTGATGTTCGCCGACGAGCCGACCGGCGCGCTCGACACCCGCACCGGCAAGCAGGTGCTCGGCCTGCTGCGGACGGTCGTGACCCGGTTCGGGCAGACCGTGCTGATGGTGACCCACGACCCGGTGGCCGCGTCCTACGCGGACCGCGTGGTGTTCCTCGCCGACGGCCGCCTCGCCGACGAGCTGTACCAGCCGTCGCCCGAGGTCGTCGCCGAGCGCATGACGCGACTGGGGGAGTGGTGATGGACCACTCTGTGGCGATGGGCTCCGCCGTAGCCACCATCCGGCACCGGAAAGGCCCGTTCATCGGGGTGTTAATCGCGGTGCTGGCCGCCTCGGCGCTGCTGACCGGGCTCGGGGTGCTGTTCGAGTCTGGGCTGCGGTCGGGAGTGCCGCCGCAGCGGTACGCGGGTGCGCCCGTCGTCGTCGGTGCGCCGCAGGCGATCCCCGTCGTCGAGGACATCGACCAGCCCTACAGCGAACGCGTCCCGCTGCCGGTGGAGACGCTCGAGAAGGTCGCCGCGGTGCCCGGGGTGGCGAAGGCGGTCGGCGACCTCACCGTGCCGGTCACCATCGGCGGCGTGCCCGCGGGGGCGCACGGCTGGAGTTCGGCCGAGCTGGCGCCGTTCTCGTTGCGGGACGGGGACAAGCCGCGCACGGACGGTGTCGTGCTGGACAGCGCGCTGGCCGCGCGGACAGGCTCGGGTGTCGGCGACGAGGTCGAGATCGCGCTCGGCGCCGTGCCGAGGACGTTCACCGTCACCGGCGTCACCGAGCAGGCCTTCGGCCGCGAGGCCGCGTTGTTCTTCACCGACGCGCAGGCCGGCGAGCTGTTCGGGCGGCCAGAGCAGGTCGACGCCGTCGGCGTGCTCACCGAGCCGGGTGTCGACGCGGACGAGCTGGCCGAGCGGATCGGCGTCGCCGTGCCGGGGGTCGACACGTTCACCGGCGACGAGCGCGGGGACGTCGAGTTCCTGGACGTCGGGCAGGTCCGGACGCAGCTGATGGTGCTGTCGCTGTCGTTCGCGGGCACCGCGATGATGATCGCGATGATGGTGGTGGCGAGCACGCTCGCGCTGTCCGTCCAGCAGCGGCGCAGGGAGTTCGCCCTGCTGCGGGCGGTCGCGGCCACGCCGCGCCAGGTGCACCGCATGGTCGGCGCCGAGATCCTGCTGGTCGCGGGCATCGCGGCGGTGCTCGGCGCGCTGCCCGGCTACGCGCTGGCCTACGGGCTGCGGTCCGCGTTCGCGAGCGCGGGCATGCTGCCCGCCGACTTCGGGCTGGCGATCGGCCCGGCGCCCGCCGCCGCCGCGATCGCGTTGTGCCTGGGCACCGCGCGGGTCGCGGGCTGGGTCGCGGCCCGGCGCGTGGCGAGGATCCAGCCCGTCGAGGCGCTGCGGGAGTCGGCGGTCGACGCGAAACCGGTCGGGCGGGCCAGGGTGCTGTCGGGGGTGGTGGCGCTCGCGTTGGGGACGGGCGCGGCCGCACTGCCGGTGTTCCTGCCAGGGGAGACCGCGGTGGCGGGCGCGGCGAGTTCCGCGCTGCTGATGGTGCTGGGGATCGCGCTCCTGGGGCCGAAGCTCGTGGCGGTGGCGATCCGGCTGGTCGGCGGGCCGCTGCGGGCCGCGTCACCGGTCGGCGGGTACCTCGCGGTGGCGAACGTGACCGCCAGCGCGCGGCGGCTCGCCGTCGCGGTGACACCGCTCGTGCTGGCGGTGACGCTGGCGTCGGTGCAGATCTTCGCGGGGTCCACTGTGGATGCCGAGGCGACGGACCAGGCGGACCGGGGTGTGGTGGCGGACTTCGTGGTGACCGCGCCGTCCGGGCTCGCGCCGTCGGTGACCGACGAGGTGCGTGCCGCGGGCGGGGTCGAGGTGGTGACGCCGGTGGTGCGCAGCCAGGTGTTCGTGAAACACCTGACGGCGGGTCAGTGGGCGACCACGCCGTACGCGGCGCAGGGCGTCGACCCGGCCGGTCTCGCGCGGACCCTCGACCTCGTGCCGCGCGAAGGTGACATGAACGCGTTGCGGGACAACACGGTCGCACTGTCCACGATGGCCGCCGAGACCGTCGGGGTCGGCGTCGGTGACGAGATCGAGGTGTACCTCGGCGACGGTGTGGTCACGCACCCGAAGGTCGTCGCGACCTACCAGCGCGGCCTCGGCTTCGGTGACCTGACGCTGCCGCACGACGTGCTGATCGCGCACACCACGAGCAGGCTCGACCAGTCGATCCTCGTTTCCGCTACCGATTCCGCCGCGGCCGGGCGGTCGCTGGCCGAGATCCCGGGGGTCGTTGTGGCCGACCGGCAGGCACTCGCCGCGGCGGGGCAGGCCGAACGGGACGCGAACTCGTGGGTGAACCTGATCGCGTTGTTCGTGATCCTCGGCTACGTCGCGATCGCCGTGGTGAACACGCTGGTGATGGCGACCGCCGCGCGGTCGCGGGAGTTCGCGCTGCTGCGGCTCGTCGGCACCGGCAAGCGGCAGGTGCGGCGCATGACGCTGATCGAGTCGCTGGTCGTCATCGCGGTCGCGGTGGTGGTCGGGTCGCTGGCCGCGGTCCCGCCGCTGGTGGGGCTCGCCATCGGGATGACCGGGTCGCCGATCCCCGCGATAACACCGCTCGCCTACCTGGGCATCGTCGGTGTCACCGCGTTGCTGGGGCTGTTCGCGATCGGCGTGCCGACGAGGCTCGCGTTGCGTGCCCGGCCGATCACGGCGATCGCCTGATTTCACACGTTCTTTGCTTATCACCCCTTTCGGTCCGGCTTGTTGGGATTGATCCCGTAGCCCGACGCGAAAGGGGTCCATCAGATGAGGGTCAGGACACTGGCAGGGGTCGCGGTCGCCGGAGTGGCGGCCGCGGCCGCCGTCGTCGGCGGGGTCGCGGTCGCGACCGCCGACGACAACGAGCCGATCGTGCGGATCGTGCAGGAGGCGCAGCCCGGGGAAACCGCGCAGCAGCAGCCGGACGAGGACTGTCCGGAGAAGAACGGTGAGGCCGCCCCGCAGGAGTCCGGGCTGTGACGGCCGCCCCGGCGCAACTCCTCGAGCAGACGCTGTTCGAGGTCAAGCGGACGATCGTCGGGCAGGACCGGCTCGTCGAGCGGCTCGTGGTCGCGCTGCTCGCGGACGGCCACTGCCTGCTCGAGGGCGTGCCCGGGGTGGCGAAGACGCTGGCCGCCCGCACACTGGCGACGGTGGCGGGCGGCAGCTTCTCCCGCATCCAGTTCACGCCCGACCTCGTGCCGTCCGACATCGTCGGCACGCGGATCTACCGGCCGTCGCGGGAGAACTTCGATGTGGAGCTCGGCCCGGTGATGGCGAACGTCGTGGTCGCCGACGAGATCAACCGGGCACCTGCGCGGGTGCAGTCGGCACTGCTGGAGGCCATGGCGGAGCGGCAGGTGTCCATCGGGGACCGCAGCCACCCGGTGCCGTCGCCGTTCCTGGTGCTGGCGACGCAGAACCCGATCGAGTCCGAGGGCGTGTACGCGCTGCCGGAAGCGCAGCGCGACCGGTTCCTGATGAAGATCGTCGTGGACTACCCGTCGGACAACGAGGAACTCGCGATCCTGTACCGGATGGGGGTGCGGCAGCCGGAGGCCCGGCCCGTGCTGAACCCCTCGGTGCTGCTCGCCTTGCAGGACAAGGCACGCGAGGTCCACGTGCACCACGCGCTGGCGGAGTACGTGGTGGCGCTGGTGTTCGCGACCCGTGACCCGGTGCGTTTCGGGTTGCCGGACATCGCCGATGCCCTCCAGTTCGGTGCCTCCCCGCGTGCGACGCTCGGACTGGTCGCCGCGGCGCGGGCACTCGCCCTGTTGCGCGGGCGGGAGTACGTGCTGCCCGGCGACATCCAGGAGCTGGTCGTCGACGTGCTCGCGCACCGGCTGGTGCTGTCGTTCGACGCGCTTGCCGAGAACGTCTCGGCGGAAGCCTTGGTGCAGCGGGTGTTGGCCGCGGTTCCGGTGCCGGTGATCGCGCCTCTGCAAGCGTCTGAGCGGAGCTTGCGGAGCGAACATCAGGGTGTCGCATGAAGGACCTGGTGCAGGAGCAGCGGTTGCGGCGACTCGAGCTGACCGTGACGCGTCGGCTCGACGGTTTGCTGCGCGGCCAGTACGCGGGGCTGCTGCCGGGCGCCGGGACCGAGATCGCGGGCAGCCGCGAGTACCGGCCCGGCGAGGACGAGGTGCGGCGCATGGACTGGGCGGTGACCGCCCGGACCGACACACCCCATGTGCGGGAGACCATCGCCGAGCGGGAGCTGACCGTGTGGGTGCTGGTCGATGCCACGCCCAGCATGGACTTCGGCACCGCGGACGTGGAGAAACGCGAGCTGGCGGTGGCCGCGGTGGCGGCGGTCGGGTTCCTGACCGCCGGTGCGGGCAACCGGCTGGGCGCGGAGATGATGCTCCCGTCCGGGATCCGGCGCTACCCGGCCAGGACCGGGCGCGCGCATCTGCACGGCCTGCTGCGGACGTTGCTCGCGGTCCCGCGCGGTGCGCCGGGAACGACGGTGTCGCTTTCGGACTCACTGAACGGGCTGCACCGCGCGTTGCGGCGGCGCGGGCTGGTCGTGGTGGTGTCGGACTTCCTCGACGACCCGAAGGCGTGGGAACCGGCGCTGCGGTTGCTCGCGTTGCGGCAGCAGGTGATCGCGATCGAGGTGACCGATCCCCGGGAGCTGTCGCTGCCGAACGTGGGTGTGCTGACCGTCATCGACCCGGAGACCGGGCGGCGCCGGGACGTGCCCACCGCCAGCAGGAAGGTGCGGGCCAGGTTCGCGGCGGCGGCCGCCGCCCAGCGCGACGCCGTGCGTACCGCGATCCGGCGCGCGGGTGCCGCCCACCTGCCGTTGCGCACCGACCGCGACTGGGTCGCCGACATCGTCCGCCACGTCCACATGCAGCGGAGGTTGGCCCGGCTATGACTTTCCTCGCCTCCGGGCGGCTCTGGCTGTTGGCCGGGGTGGTCGCCCTCGTGGTCCTCTACGCCGTCCTGCAGGTGCGGCGGAGCAGGTTCGCGGTGCGGTTCACCAACCTGCCGCTGCTGGAGAAGGTCGCGCCCACCCGGCCCGGCTGGCGCCGTCACCTGCCCGCGTCCCTGTTCGTGATCATGCTGGGGTTGCTGGTGGTCGGCTTCGCGCAACCGGCGGCGGCCGTGCAGGTCCCGCGCGAGCGGGCGACGGTGATCATCGCGGTGGACGTGTCGCCCTCCATGGGGGCGGACGACGTGCCGCCCGACCGGCTCGCCGCGGCGCGGACCGCCGCGCACGACTTCGTGGACCTCCTGCCCGGGCAGTTCAACGTCGGGCTCGTCGCGTTCGCCGGGACCGCACAGGTCGTGGTCGCGCCGGTGACCGACCGGGACGCGCTGCGGTCGGGCATCGACCGGCTCACCACCGGCACGGTCGCCCAGCCGGGGACCGCGATCGGTGACGCGATCGCCGCGTCGTTGCAGGCCGTGCGCACCGTGGACCCGACCGCCGCCGCGGAACCGCCGCCCGCCCGGGTGGTCGTGCTGTCCGACGGCGCCAACACCCAGGGCACCGACCCGGGTGTCGCTGCGGCGGAGGCGGCCGCCGCCGAGGTGCCCGTCGACACGATCTCCGTCGGCACCGAGGGCGGCGCCATCTCCCAGAACGGCAGGGACATGGCGGTCCCCGTCGACGGCGCGACGCTGCGGGACGTGGCGGAGCGGACCGGTGGTTCGTACCACGAGGCCGCGACGACGAACGAGCTGCGGGACGTGTACGCCGACATCGGCAGCTCCGTCGGCTTCCGCACCGAACAGCAGGACGTGTCGTACCGCTTCATCGGGCTGGGCCTCCTGTTCGGCCTCGCCACCGCGGGCACCTCCCTGCTCTGGTTCTCGAGACTCCCGTAGGAGAGCGCGATGCAGTCACCTGGACTGGGACCCCGGCGGGGACCGGACTTCCGGATCCCCGAGACCCCACAGCCCCCACCGGCGGTGCCGCCACCGCCGCCGCCGGTGGGCCCGCCACCCAACCCGCTGGTCAAACCCGCCAGCAGAGTGCCTCGGTTGCTGGTCGCCGGGCTGCTCGTCGTCGGAGTGTCAGCCGGCGCCGGAGCGGTCGCGGGCCGGTACGCCGACAGCCCGGCCGGGGCGACCACCCCCTCAGCGCCCCGGCCGGGCCCGCCCGTCACCGCCGGCGACCTCGTCTCGGTCGCCGACCAGGTGCGCCACGGCGTGGTGTCCGTGCAGGCGGGCCGGGCGTCGGGGACCGGGTTCCTCATCGACGACCGGTTCCACATCCTCACCAACCACCACATCCTCGAAGCCGGTTCGCCGAACGTGTCCGTGACCGGGCCCGACGGGCGCAGGCTGCCTGCCGACGTGGTGGGCGTCGACCCCGAGCACGACCTCGCGGTGCTGCGCGTCGAGCCCGGCTCGGCGCTGCGGGCACTGGCCATCGGCAGCTCGTCGCGGGTGCGGGTGGGGGAGCAGGTGCTCGCGGTCGGGTCGCCGCTGGGGCTGTCCGGGACGGTCACGTCGGGCATAGTCAGTGCTGTGGACCGTCCGGTTCGGATCGGCGGCGGCAGGCAGTCGGCGCTGCAGACCGACGCGTCGATCAACCCCGGCAACTCCGGCGGTCCGCTGGTCAACGCGCGCGGGGAGGTCATCGGTGTGAACACGGCCATCGCCACGTACGAGGGCGGCGGGTCCATCGGCATCGGGTTCGCCATCCCGATCGACCGGGCCGCCGCCGTGGCGCAGGAGATCATCCGATGAGGCTCCTGCTCGTCGAGGACGAGGCCGAGCTGGCCGAGGCGGTCCAGCTCGGCCTCGTGCGTGCCGGGTACGCCGTCGACGTGACCGGCACGGCGGCCGGCGCCTACGAGAAGCTGACGGTCAACGACTACGACCTGCTGCTGCTCGACCTGATGCTGCCCGACGGCGACGGGTTCACCATCTGCCGCGCCATCCGTTCCGGCGAGATGCCGGTCGTCGCGGGCACGGACCTGCGGGTGCTCATGCTGACCGCGCGCGGCGGGCTGACCGACCGGGTCCGCGGCCTCGACGACGGTGCCGACGACTACGTGGTCAAGCCGTTCGCGCTCGACGAGCTGCTGGCCAGGGTCCGCGCACTGCTGCGCAGGGAGGTCCGCGGCACCAGCGCCGTGCTGACCGTCGGTGAGCTGTCGCTGGACACCGCGCGGCACGAGGCGTGGCGTGGGGAGCGGCGGCTTCCGTTGTCACCCAAGGAGTTCGGGGTGCTGGAGTACCTGATGACCCGGCCGGGGCACGTCGTCAGCGCCGAAGAGCTGCTGGAGCACGTGTGGGACGAGAACGTCGACCCGTTCACCCAGACCGTGCGGGTCACGATCGGCACGCTGCGGCGCAAGCTCGGCGGTGACCGTCTCATCGAGACGGTCGTGGGGAAGGGATACCGCCTGACGTGAAGCTCCCCGGGTTTGTCCACTCCGTGCGGTTCCGGCTGACCGTCATGTACTCGGTGCTGCTGTTCGTGCTGGCCGCCGCCGCGCTCGGGGTGACGTACTGGGCGGTCTACGCCGCGACCGACCCGCGCCCGGTCACCCAGGAGTACGAGGCCGAGCTGGTGAAGCGGAAGGCCGACGGCCGGGAGATCCCGGTCGGCACGATGACCGTGGCCGCGGTCGAGGACATCGAGTCGGCGGCCAACCTGGGCACGCAGGAGAACCTGCGCACCTACTCGGCGATCGTGCTCGGCGGGCTGTTCGTCGCGAGCCTCGGCATCGGCTGGGTGCTGTCCGGTCGCGCGCTGCGGCCCGCGCTGCAGATCGCCCACACCGCCAAGGACATCCAGGCGACCGACCTGTCCCGCCGCATCAACCTGGAAGGGCAGCGCGGCGAGCTGCGCGACCTCGCCGACACCATCGACTCCATGCTCGACCGGCTCGACGACGCGTTCCAGGCGCAGCGGCGGCTGATCGACGACGCCTCCCACGAGCTGCGGTCGCCGCTCGCGATCATCCGCGCCCACCTCGACGCGGCCCTGACCAGCGAGGACGCGTCCCAGGCCGAACGCGAACGGGCCGTCGAGGTGATCGACCGGGCCACCAACCGCATGTCACGCCTCGTCGACGACCTGCTCGCTACCGCCCGCCGGTCGTCCGGCGCGCTCGCCGACACCGACGTCGACCTGTCGGCCGTGGCCCGCGAGGCAGGCGAG
The DNA here is from genome assembly GCF_014203735.1 of Actinophytocola algeriensis. GTDB lineage: Bacteria > Actinomycetota > Actinomycetes > Mycobacteriales > Pseudonocardiaceae > Actinophytocola > Actinophytocola algeriensis. The sequence continues at coordinate 483,453 of NZ_JACHJQ010000004.1, forward strand.
GAGTTCGCGGTGCTGGCGGACGAACGCGGCGTGCGGGTCTCCTACGACCTGACCGACGGCCTCACGGTGATCGGCGACCACGACGCGCTGCGCCGGGCGGTCGCCAACCTGCTGTCGAACGCCGTGCGGCTGACCACCTCGGTGATCGTCGTCGCGACCGGCCGCGACGACGACTGGCTGTGGGTGACGGTCGCGGACGACGGGCCGGGCATCGCGCCGGAGGACCAGCCCCACGTGTTCGACCGCTTCTGGCGGCGTGCGCACTCGTCGCCGCTGGAGGACCGGCACACCGGGCTCGGGCTCGCGATCGTGCGGCAGATCGTGGAGTCGCACGACGGCCGGGTCGCCCTGTTCTCCGAGGTCGGGGAGGGGAGCACGGTCGTGCTGTGGTTCCCGGCACGCGACCGGCCCTACGGTGCGCCGCCACCGGACCTGCCGGCCGGTCGGCCGGGTGCCCCGCGGGACACGTGACCAGTAACACGGCGATCACGTCTGGTTTCGACCCCGCTCCCGGAGTTTGACTTCAGGGAGACGACGAGGAGCGGGAATGTCGAACGACGTGGAGCAGAGCAGCCCGGCGCTCACCGGATCGCTGCGGCTCCTCCAGGTCGGCGCGTTCACCTCGCAGTTCGACCGGCTCATGATCGCGCCGATGCTGGTGGTGATCGCGGCCGAGATGGACCAGTCGGTCGAGGCGGTCAGCGTGGCCGCCGCCATCTACCTCCTCTGCTACGGCCTCGCGCAGATCGGGTGGGCCATGGTGTCCGACCGGCTGGGCCGGGTCCGGACCATGCGCCTCGCCCTGCTGCTCGCCATGATCGGCGGGCTCGCGTCCGCGGCCGTGCCCGACATCCTGTGGCTGGTGGTCGCGCGCGGCCTCACGGGCGCGTGTTTCGCCGCCGCCATCCCCGGCGGGCTCGTCTACGTCGGCGACACCGTGCCCGTGAAGGTGCGGCAGGCACCGCTCACCGACCTCATGACCGCGTCCGCGATCGGCATGACCATGGCGACCGTCGGCGCCGGGATCATCGCGGACTTCGCCAGCTGGCGGGTGGCGTTCGCGCTGACCGCCGTGGTGGCCGGGTTGCTGTCCTTCTTCATGCGCCGCATGACCGAGCCCGAGCTGGGTCCGCCGCCGCGGGTGTGGGGGTCGCTCAAGGGCGTGCTCACCAACCGCGCCGCGCTGCTCGTGCTGGCGCTGGTGCTCGCCGAGGGCCTGGTGCTGCTCGGCCCGCTGACGTTCCTGCCGGTCGTCGTGCACTCGTCCGGGTTGTCGGTCACGCTGTCCGGTCTGCTCACGGCCGCCTACGGGGCCTCGGTGCTGGTCTTCGCGCGGGTCGTGAAGGCGCGCACCGCGAAGGTGGCGCCCGCCATGCTGATCCTGACCGGCGGCACGATGGCCGTGCTCGCGTACGTGCTGCTGGTCATCACGCACGTGCCCGCCGCCGTGGTCGTCGGGACCGTGTTCCTCGGCGGCGGGTGGGCCTTCATGCACTCCACGCTGCAGACCTGGGCGACCGACATGGCACCCGGCTACCGCGCGACGGCCATCTCGCTGTTCGCGACGCTGCTGTTCACGGGCAGCGCGATCGGCGCCGCGGTGTTCGGCTCACTGGTCGACAGCGGCCGGTTCACGATGATGTTCGCGATCACGCTCGCCGTCAGCGTCCCCCTCGTCGTCACCGCCACCCTCGGCCGCAGGCGCTACGCGACGAAGGGCCACTAGCAGCAGCGCCACCGCGGCCGCGACCCCCACGAGCAGCCACGCCGCCCGGTGCACCCCGCTCGCGTCGCTGACCACACCGAACAGCAGCGAGAACGGCAGGAACACCAGCCACGACAGCGAGCTGACACCCGACGTCACCCCGGCCCGGACCGTCGACGGGATCGCGTCGTTGACCAGCCTGCTCGCGTGGATGCCCACCGCGACCAGCACCAACGCGGCGACGACCTGCGCGGCCGTCACCACCACGAAGTCGTGGCTGACACCCAGCACCACGAGCGCGCCGGTGAGCACCACACCGGCACCCGCGAGCCGCGACGGCCGGGCCAGCTGCCCGACGAGCAGCCCGCCGATGCCGAGCGTCGACATCAGCCCCGCCCAGTACGGGCCGTACAGCACGGCGGGCACACCCAGCGCCACCAGCCACAACGGCCCGAACTCGAACACGACCTGCGTCAGCACCGCGGCGAGCACGGCCAGCGCGATCACCGGCACGAGCCGCCGGTGGGCGGCGCGGAACGTCGTCGCCAGGTGCGCGCGCAGCGGCGTCCGCACCTCGGCGCGGTGCAGCGTCGGCTCCCGGAACCGCAGGTAGCAGGCGATCGACACGAGCGAGAACGGGATCGTCACGAAGTACGTGGCACGCGCGTCGAGCAGCCCCGCGAGCACACCGCCCGCGAGTGAGCTGCCGACCAGCGCCACGCTCTCGACGAACCGGACCCGCCCGAGCCGCCGCTCGAAGTCGCCGGAGCCACCGGTCTCCTCGAGCACCGTGTCGTACACGATCGCGTCGAGGGTGCCCGAGTACATCGCGAAGTACAGCCCGAGCGCCAGCACGCCCGCGATGTACGTGGGCACGTTCGTGCTCAGGCCGCCGACCAGCGAGCACACCGCGAGCGCCACACTCGCCACGACGAGCACACCGCGTCTGCTCCACCGGTCGGCGAGCACCCCGGACGGCACCTCGAACAGCGGCACGACCGCCGCGTACGCGGCCGCCATGACCCCGACCGACGCCGCGTCGAAGCCGATCTCGGTCATGAACAGCTTCTCGACGGGGTACCAGAGCACGAAGCCCTGCAGCGCGACACCGGCGTGCAACGGCAGCAGCCTGCGGGTGAGTGGACTCATGACACTGCAGTGTCACGAGCCGCCCAGGCGTTACACGTGCTTGCGGCGGAACGCGGCCAGCAGTGACTCCCGTGCCTGTTCCGGCAGGTCGGCGACCTGTTCGGCGGGCAGGCGCCCGAGTGAGTCGACCGTGGTGCGGAACTGCGCCACATAGGTGGTGCAGCCGTCGCACTCGGCCAGGTGGTCGGTGACCCGCCGCTCGTCCTCGGGTGACAGCGCGCCGTCCAGGTACGCGGTGACCAGCTCCACCAGCTCGTCGCAATTCACCGGTTCACCTCCGCGTGGTAGCCGGCCAGCTCGTTCCGGACGAACGCCCGTGCCCGGTGCAGGAGCACCCGCTGGTTCGCCGCCGTGATGTCCAGTATCGAACACACCTCGGCACTGTCGTGCCCTTCGACGTCCCGCAGCACCAGCACGACCCGCTGCCGCTCGGGCAACCGCGCGATCGCGCCCGCGAGGCACGCCCGTACCTCGGCCGCGAGCGCGTGCTGCTCCGGCCACGGCGCCGGTTCGGCTCGCCAGTGCCCGGGGAACGGCTCACCCGCTCCCTGGAACAGGGCAGGGTCGACCGTCGGCCCGGCGTCGGGCACCACGCTGCTCCACGGCACGACGCGGCTTTCCCTCGTGGCACGCCGTTTCGCGATGTTCACGAGCACCCGGTACACCCACGTCCGCAGCGACGACCGGCCCGCGAAGCCGTCGATCCCCTCGATGACCGCGAGCCACGCGTCCTGCACGACCTCCGCCGCCGAGTCCGGTGTGGACACGAACGCGCGCGCCACCCGCACCATGCCGGGCGACCAGGCGTCCAGCACGCGCGCGAAGCAGGCGTCGTCCCCGGCCCGCAGACCCGCGACGAGCACTGTGTCCTCGGGCAGGTCCTGGGGTAAGTCAGCCACGGCTGAGCACCACCACCTTCCCGCGCGCGGACTCGTCCTCCACGAGGTCGATCACGGCATCGCACAGCGCGCCGAGCGTCACCGGGGGAGTCTCGTCACCCGGCGCGAGCGACGCCAGAGCCCGGTCGATGACGACACCGGGTAAGTCGCCGAGGCACGCCGTGGCGCGCATCGACCCGGCCTTGGCCCGGCCGGTGCCCTCCCCGGCACCGGTCACCAGCGCGATCCGGTTCTGGATGTCCATGGCCGACACTGTGCACTAGGGCACCGACAATTCCTGGCCGGTCAGCTCGGCGCACCGGGCGAGGAAGGAATCCTGCAGGTCGGCGTCGTGCGCGGCCGGATGCGTGCGGGACGGCTCTTCGTGGTGGTAGTAGCCGCCGGTGCCGGGGATGTCGCCCAGCGCGAGCCGGACCTGGGTGACGTGCGCCCGCGACAGGTCGTCGGGCGCGCCGCGGCCGCCCATCCGCGTCGCCACCCAGCCGGGGTCGACGGCGTTGGACGGCACGTCCGGCCACCGCCGGGCCACCCCGAACGCGAGCACGACGTCCCAGAACTTCGACTCGGCGTAGGCCTGCGAACCGTTCCACCGGCGCCGCTCCCACCGCAGGTCGCCGAGGTCGGGCGTGACGCCGAGGTGCATGCCGGAACTGAGGTACACCAGCCGTTTCGGCGGCGGCATGAGCGCGGTCAGCAGGTAAGGCGCGGCCACGTTCACCGCGAAGACGCGCTCGAGCCCGTCCGGCGTGACGACCCGCCGCCGCTCCTGGTAGCCGAGCGCGACGTTGTGGATGACGGCGTCGAAGGGCCCGAACCGCGCCGCCTGCCCGGCGACCGACCGGACCTCGGCCAGACTGGCGAAGTCCCCGACCACCACGTCGGAGATCCCGGGGTCGCGGTCCTTCGTGCGGGCGTGCAGGACGACGTCGTGGCCCTCCTCGATCAACAGCTGCCCGGCCATCAGCCCGAGGCCCTGGGAGGAACCCGTGATCAGAATGCGTGCCATCTGACTATCTTGGTCCCATGACGGACTCATCGACGCGGGACCGGCTGCTGGCCGCGGCCGGCGAACTGCTGACGGAGTCACCGGACGTGTCGACCCGCGCCATCTGCGACCGCGCGGGCGTGCAGGCACCCACGCTGTACCACTACTTCGGCAACAAGCAGGGCCTGCTGGCCGCGGTGGTGGACACCGTGTTCACGTTCCACATGGGCACGATGGCCGCCAGCGGCGACCCGGTCGCCGCGCTGCGGGAGAGCTGGGACCACCACGTCCGCTTCGGCCTCGCCAACCCGAACCACTACGCGCTGACGAGCACCCTCATGCCGGCGGCGGAGAAGCTGCTCACGGTCCTGCTGAACGACATCGCACGACAGGGCAGGCTCAGCACGGCCCCTGAGGTGGCGGCGAAGCAACTGGTGGCGGCGAACGTCGGCGCGACACTGAGCCTCCTCGACGGCGATCGGGAGCTGGGGTGGTCCGACCAGCTGCGCGACACGGTGATCGGCGCGGTGGTCACCGGGGCGATCCAGCCGCTGGCCGGCGGGGGCCTGTCCGCGCTGGCGGTGGGTTTCCTCGCCGCGCTGGACACCGAACCGGCCGACTTCACGACCGGTGAGCGCACGTTGCTGCGCGAATGGCTCCACCGAGCAGCGGTGCGCAGGTAGCAGACCCCGAACCTCAGGACCGGCGTCGCGGTGTCCACCGTGGAGCATGGGAGCTGCCGGCAGGACCGGTCCCGGCGCCAGCCTGTTGTGCTTCCCGCATGGACGAGGTGGCGCGGCTCGTGCGGGCGCTGGTGGACGACGACGAGACCGTGCGCCTGCGGGGAATCGCCGGTCTGGCACGGTTTCCGCACCACCCCGGCGCGGTCGACGAGCTGATGGAGTCGCTGAAGAACGACCTCCTCGGAGAGTTGGCGATCACCGCGGCGGTGGCGCTCGCCGACATGGCTCGCGTCAACCCCGCGGTGACCGGCGCGGTCGCCCGGCGGTTCCGGGAGACCGTCGGCAGCGTCGCGCTCTGCGGCAGCTACGACCCCACCCTGCGCCTGACCTACTTCTTCGCGGTCTCCGGTGACCGAGCCTGGTTCCGCGAGCTGCGTCCCGCCGACCTGCGCGCGCGGACCGACGAGTTCCGCACGCGAACGGCCCGGTACCTGGCCGCGGGACGGGATGGTGACGTCCGTGCCGCGGCCAGGTCGATGGTGTGGTTCGAGTCGCTCGAGTCCGCGCGGGTGTTCCGGGCGGCCCGCAGACAGCTCCCGGGGTGGCGCCCCTGGTTCCGGCAGCTGATCCGCGCCACCCGCTAGTGTCCCGCGCCGGAAATGCGGTGATTGAGTCGGTGGATCCAGGTTTCTGCTGGCAAGGCGCCGGTTCGTCCTCGTACTGTGATCGTACTTGGGCGGACCGGCAACGCCGCCAGCAGGAAGCTGGGCCGCCGAATTAGTCGCCTGATTTCCGGCGCGGGACACTAGTCGGCCACCAGCATGCGTCGGTGCCTGCCCGACTCCTGCTGCCTGCGCACCAGCCACCGCCCCGGCGCGACGCCGCTGCCACCGTGTTCCGGGTGGATCAGGTACACCGGCGCCGTGTTCTCGAACAGCGCGACGCCCAGCCTGAGCGGGTCCCGGAACTCGCCCGTCCACTGGCAGACACCGCGATCGGCGACCAGCGTGTGCGGGTTGCCGCCCGCCACGCCACGCACCAGCTCCACGCCCTGGCGCGGCACGGGCTGCCAGGAGGTCCACGAGTGGGTCGTCACCACCGGCACCATCGCCATGGGCACCACGATCAGGTCGCCCTGTGCCTGCGGGCCGTCGAGGACCGGCACCGCCACCTGGAGCTCGAGGTGGTCGAGGACGGAAAGTTCAGCACTGTCAAGGATTTCTGCGAGGTTCATGGTCATCACCTGTCAGGTTCGTCGGAGAAGTTGCTGGTACTGGCGGCCGGTGAGCCCGTAGGTCCACCCGGCGGCGTCGATCGGGTCGTCGAACCACGGGGGCACGCGCAGTCCGTACCGGCGGCGGGTGCCGTCGCGCTCGACCGAGCCGTTCACCGCGAGCAGGAGCCGGGTCGGCCTGCCCCACCGCGCGTACGGCAGGTCGTAGAGCCGCAGCTCGGCGCCCGGGTTGCCGGGGTCGTCCGCACGGCCGACGGGCCGCAGCTCCGCCTGGTCGATGAACGCGTCCCACCCGATCCGCTCGATCGCGCACCGGCGCACCTCGACGTTGGTCTCGGCGGCGATGCGGTCCACCGTCGGGTCGTCGATCACCCACGACGGCACGCGCGTGCCGTGCCAGGCGTGGACGGTGAACCCGTCCGGGTACGCCACCGCGGGCCCGTCGGCGCAGTGCAGCCGCAGGTCACGGTCGTCACCGGGTTCGGTGTGCTGCACGAGCGGCCGTTCGGACAGCACGCACACCTGTTCTCGCGGCCACCACCAGCCACAGGAACGGGTGATCGTCGCCCACGGGTTCGGTTCGTGGACGTGCACCACCCAGTGGATGTCGTGCTGGCCGTGCCAGTGCAGGCCGAGCGACGTGCCGACGGCGGCCCGGATCATCGCCACCACCGGTCCGACTCCGGTCATGAGCTGTTTCCTCGGCAACCGGTTGCGCAGTTCGGAGATCTTCGTGGCGAGCCGCGACTCGAACAGCACGGGCCCGTCGGAGAACAACGGCGGTGACGGTGGCACCACGGTCGCGGCGGCCGAGGGGGAACCCACCCAGACGAACTCGGGTGGCGGGGTGTTCAGCTCGGTGTAGAGCTGGGAGATGGCCGCTTCTGCGGCGGGACGGTCAGCGGGATCGGTGCACAGCGCGTGGTTCAGCCACGCGGCGGCGCTCATGCGCTGTGGGCGTACACGCCCTTTCCGTGAGACATGTGGACCATGGTCGCACAGCCTGTCAACGGACGCGGCGCCCGCGCAGGATCACGGCGGCGGGCGCGGCGAGCTGGTCGAGGTCGGTGCGCGGGTCCTCCTAGTAGACGACCGCGTCCGCGGGTGCGCCCGGCACCAGCCCGGGCAGGCCCAGGTACTCGCGGGCCGACCAGGACGCGGCGGCGAGCGCGTCGTGCGGTCGCAGTCCCGCGGCGGCCAGTGCGCGCACCTCGTCGAGAATTCGCCCGTGTGGCACGGAATCGGTGCCCGCGAGTATCGGCACCCCGGCCTCCGCCGCAGCGGCGACGAGCCCCGGGTGCGCGCTCGCACCCTCGACGTACCACCGTTTGCGCGGGCTGTCTTCGCGCTCGCGCACCGCCGCGAGCGAGTTCCGCAGCGTCGCGAGCGTGGGTGTGAGCACGGTGCCGCGTGCCGCCATGTCGTTCAGCAGTGCGGGATCCAGGCACATGCCGTGCTCGACCGAGTCGACCCCGGCGGCGACCGCGACCGCGCCGCCGTCGGCCTGCTGGCTGTGCACGGCGACCCGGCCACCCACCTCGTGCACGGCCGCGACGACCGCGGTCAGCACGTCGAGGGGGACCACGTCGTCGCCAACGCGCCAGTCGCCGATGATCTTGGCCCACCCGGTGCGCCGTGCTTGCGCGGCGGCGACGGCGGGCAGGTCGGCGTGGGAGGGACGACGGCCCCACCCTTCGAAGAACTGGTCCTGCTGCGCGAGCCACGGCCCGGCGTGCCAGGCCCTCGGCACGTCCGGGTCGGTGCCGAACCACGCGGGCGGGTCGGCGGCCAGGCCGGGGGAGCGGATCGCGGTGACGCCCGCGTCGACGTGCTGGTGCAGGTGCTCGCGCAGCAGGTCGTGGTCGAGCGGGTCGCCGGGTTGCTCCGCGCCGGGATGGGTGTGCGCGTCGACGAGTCCGGGCAGGAGCCAGCCCTGCGCCACCACTTCCGCGCCGGGCACGGGGTCGGTGGTCCACCGGTCGCCGTCGGCGAAGAGGTCGACGGGTTCGCCGTGTGGGAGCGCGAAACCCCGCACCCGGATCGCGCTCACTCCGTCAGGTCGCTCGGCCGGATGCGGAACACCTGCAGGCGCAGGTTGTAGTACTTGTCGGTCTCGCCGACCCACGTCATCCCGAGCCGCTTCGCGGTCGCGACCGCGCGGTTGTTGGTCGGCCGGGCGACGGCGAACAGCTCGTCGATCTCCTGCGTGAACGCCCAGCTCGCGAGCGCGTGGCCGCCTTCCGCCGCGTAGCCGTGGCCCCAGGCGTCCGGACGCAGCTGCCAGCTCAGCTCCAGGTCCTCTTTGTACGGTGGCAGCAGCCGGATGCCGAGACCCCCGATGACCTCGCCGTCGTCGCGGCGTTCGATCGCCCAGCGGCCGCGCGGGGACGGCATGTTCTGTTGCGCCTCGATCCACGCCTGCAGCACCGCCCGCATCGCCGCCTCGTCGGCGACCTGGCCCATCGCGGGGGTCAGCCAGCGGGTGACCTTCTCCACGCCGTAGATCGCGAGCGCCGAGGCGGCGTCGTCGAGCCGCCACTCCCGCACCACGAGCCGCTCGGTGGTCAGCTCTTCGCTCATGGTCCCGACATTACCCACGGCGCGGTGGTAGCAGTGATAACATAATTACGTTAGCACTGGAAGGAGACGTGGAATGACCACGCTTGGTACCACCGGCCCAGCCGTGTCCCGCATCGGCCTGGGACTGATGGGCATGTCCGACCTGTACGGCCCGGCCGACGAGAAGGAGTCGATCGCGACGATCCACGCCGCGGCGGAGGCCGGCGTCACACTGCTCGACACCGGCGACTTCTACGGGATGGGTCACAACGAGCTGCTGCTCCGTGAGGCCCTGCGGACCATCGACCGTGACCGCGTGGTGATCAGCGTGAAGTTCGGCGGCCTGCGCGACCCCGACGGCGGCTGGCACGGCCAGGACAACCGCCCGGCGGCGGTGAAGAACTTCGTCGCGTACAGCCTGCGCAGGCTCGGTACCGACCACATCGACGTCTACCGCCCGGCCCGGCTGGACCCGGCCGTGCCGATCGAGGACACGATGGGTGCGCTGGCCGAGCTGGTGGAGGCCGGTCACATCCGGCACATCGGCCTGTCGGAGATGGGCGCGTCGACGTTGCGCCGCGCGTCGGCGGTGCACCCGGTCGTGGACCTGCAGATCGAGTACTCGTTGCTGTCGCGGGGGATCGAGGCGGAGATCCTCCCTGCCGCTCGTGAGCTGGGGATGGGGATCACGGCGTACGGCGTGCTGTCGCGGGGGTTGCTGAGCGGACACTGGACGCCTGAGCGTTCGTTGCCCGCCGGGGACTTCCGCGGGTTCAGCCCTCGGTTCCAGGGGCCGAACCTGTCGCAGAACCTCGCGCTGGTGGAGGCGCTGCGGGAGGTCGCGGAGGCGCGCGGGGTGACGGTCGCGCAGGTGGCGATCGCGTGGGTCGCGTCCCGAGGGGCGGACATCGTGCCGCTGGTGGGCGCGCGGACGCGGGAGCGGTTGGCGGAGTCGCTGGGCGCGCTGGAGCTGGAACTGTCCACTGCGGATCTGGCGGCGATCGAGAAGGCGGTGCCCTCGGGTGCCGCGTCCGGTGCCCGGTACGCGGAACCCCTGATGGCCCACCTGGACAGCGAACACTGACGGGACCGGCATCTTCGGTGCTGTGAAAGGCGCGAATTCCTCGCGCGCGCGTTACCCAACCCCCACCCGTTCCCGGGGGCGTCCCGCCTTGCCATTCTATCGGGTGGGGGTGACGGTTCGGGCGTTGTTGATCTTGCCTGTGGATAACTCGGAGTTTGCGGGTTTGTGCTCAAGTCAGCGGGCTCGCAGGCGGCGCAGCATGCGGGCGTCCTCGAAGCCGACCGCTCTCGCCGCTGACTCCACCGTCGCGCCGTGGCCTATTAGGTGTTCGGCTCGTTCGAGGCGTAGCAGGTGCTGGTAGCGGAGCGGGGTCAGGCCCGTCGCGCGGCCGAAGAGGCGGGTGACCGTTCTTTCGCTGACGTCCGCCGCCGCGGCCAGTGCCGCCAGCCGTAGCTGCCCCGTGAACCTCGCGTCGATGAGGTCCTGCACCCGGTGGACGGTGTCGTCCACATGGGAGCGGTGGCGCAGCATCGCGCTCGTCTGTTGTTCGTCGCCGTTGCGGCGGGCGTACACCACCATCGAGCGGGCCACCTTCGCCGCGGTCGCCGGGCCGTGGCGGGTCGCCACCAGGTGCAGCGCGAGGTCGATGCCGCTCGCGATGCCCGCTGACGTCGCGATCCGGCCGTCCACCACGTACAGCACGTCGCGGACGACCGTCGCTTTCGGGTGGCGGGTGGCCAGTTCGTCCTGCAGGTCGTGGTGTGTGGTGCACCGTCTGCCGTCCAGCAGGCCCGCTCGGCCCAGGGCGTCGGCGCCCGCGCACACGCTCACCACCATGCCGCCCGCCTCGTGGTGGCCTGCGATCCGGTCGAGGGTCGTGCGGTTCAGCGCGAAGGTCGACGCGAGTGACGGGGAGCGCCAGCCCGGGACCACCACCAGGTCTTCCGGTGACAGTGCGGGCCACGTCGTTCCCGCCCGGACCGGCAGGCCCTGCGCGCTCGCCACCTCGGCCTCCTCGGCCACCCAGTGCAGGTCGTAGTCGAGGAGGTCGTTGTGGAACACCTGCGCCGGGCCCGCCAGGTCCAGCAGGTGCACGCCCGGCGCGAGGACGAACACGACTCTGAGCGGAGCTTGCGGAGCTTGCGGAGCGAACATCACCTTCGTCACGATCCGGTCAGCGTACCCGCCAGCTCGGCCACCGTCGCCACCTTCGCGAAGCCGCGGGTCGCCAGGATGAACGCCGCGTGCTCGACGATCTCCTCCGCCTGCTTCGTCCTCGGGTCCGCCAGGTCATCCGGTGCCTCCGGCGGCGGGGTCGCGAACGACGCGACCGCGTCCACCACGTAGGTCATCTCGTAGCCGAGGTCGAAACCGACGCGGGTGGTCGTCTCCACGCACTGTTCGGCGCGGATCCCGCACACCCGCAGCTCCCGCACGCCGCGCTGGGTCAGCAGCTGCGCGAGGTTCGTCGTGGTGAACGCGTTGACGGACGTCTTGACCAGCAGCGGCTCGTCGTCGCGGTAGTCCAGTTCCGGCAGCAGGCGGACGTGCCCGTGCACCGGGTCGAACACGCCGCCGGTGCCCGGCTCGGCGTGCAGCACCCACACGACCAGGTCACCGTCCGCGCGGGCGGCGTGGACCAGGGCGTTCACGTCGTCGGTGATGTCCGGGTTGTTCGTCGTCCGCCATGCCGCCCGCTGCCGGAAGGACTCCTGGACATCGATCACGATCAGTGCTCTGCTCATGTGCCAAGGCTCGCCCGGCGACCGCATGCCCGGAAGGCACCATCCCGCCAGGATGCGGAACGATCTGGTCAGCGATACTCGCCTGATGACTCTCCGCTGCGCGGTGCTGGACGACTACCAGGACGTGGTGCTGTCGATGGCCGACTGGGGCCGGCTCGACGGCCGCGTCGACGTGACGGTGTTCCGCGAGCACCTCGACAGCGAGGACGCGGTGGCCGCCGCGCTCGCCGACTTCGACATCGTCGTGATCATGCGGGAGCGCACGCCGTTCCCCGCGTCGCTGATCGAGCGGTTGCCGAAGCTGCGGCTGCTCGTGACCTCGGGCATGCGCAACGCGTCGGTCGACCTCGCCGCCGCCGCGCGGGCCGGGGTCGTCGTGTGCGGCACGGGCAGTAGCAAGGCGTCGACCGTCGAGCTGACATGGGCGCTGATCCTCGGTCTCGTGCGCAACGTCGCCGTCGAGAACGCCGCCTTCCACGCCGGTGGGCCGTGGCAGAGCACGATCGGGACGAACCTCGCGGGCGCCACGCTCGGGCTGGTCGGGCTCGGCCAGATCGGGTCGCGGGTCGCGGCGGTGGCGCGGGCGTTCGGCATGGAGGTGCTGGCGTGGAGCCAGAACCTCACCGAGGAGCGGGCGTCGGCGGGCGGTGCCACGCTCGCCGGGTCGCTGCCGGAGCTGATGGCCGCGAGCGACATCGTGTCGGTGCACGTCGTGCTGAGCGACCGCACCCGCGGCTTGATCGACGCCGCCGCGCTCGCCCACTTGCGGCCCGGTGCCTGTCTCGTCAACACCTCGCGGGCGGACATCGTGGACCAGGCCGCGTTGCTGGACGCCCTGCGGCACCACCGGATCGCCGGCGCGGCGGTGGACGTGTTCGCCACCGAGCCGCTGCCCGCCGACGACCCGCTGCGCGGCCTGCCGAACCTGCTCGCCACGCCGCACCTCGGGTACGTGACCCGCGAGAACTACGCGCAGTACTTCCGGGAGACGGTCGAGGACATCGAGGCGTTCCTCGCGGGCGAGCCGATCCGGGTGATCTCCTAGACGACGGGTGCGTTCGGCAGGCACGGTGGCGGTGGCGCGGCCGGGTCGAGAGCCCGGCGCACGTGCCCGACGGCCCGCCACGAGTACGTCATGGACAGGTGGTCGGACAGGTCGATCGGGCAGCCGTCCTGCAGGGTGATGTTGGTGACGGTGGCGCCGGGCCCCGCCGTGAGGAACGTCGACCGGTACGGCGTCGTCACCTCGTCGTAGCGCGTCGCGATGACCACATAGGACACGCCGGGCACGGTGTCACCGCCCGCGTTGAGGGTGGTCAGGAAGGCGGAGCCGGCCACCTGCTGTGCGGCGGCCGCACCCAGGACCGGCGGCGTGAAACCCAGTAGCCCCAACGTGTCCACGAACGTGCCGATGCCTGAGAGCGTGGTGCCGTGATGTGTCGCGCCGAGTGTCACGAGCGTCGCGACCTTGCCCGCGCCGCCGTCGAAGCGCAGGTACTGGCGCGGCATCATGCCGCCCTGCGAGTGGCCAACGATGTCGACCTTGGCGGTGCCGGTCGCCGCGCGCACGCGGTCGACGAACGTGGCGAGTTCCTTGGCGGAGGCGCGGATGTCGCCGTTGCCCTTGATGAACTCGGGCTGGCTCAGCAGGTTGTCGTCGGTGTCACCGTAGTTCAGGGCGAAAACGCAGTAGCCGTCCCGTTTGAGCGCGGGGGAGAGCTGCGCGAAGTTGTTGTAGCGGTTCTCCCAGGTGCCGTGGACGAGCACGACCGGACGCGGGTGCTTCGCGCTGGGGCGACAGGACCAGTCGTTGGCGCCGGGCGGGTCCAGGTCGGGGTGGGTGATCGAGTGCCCGAACGCGACGACGAAGCTGTGTAGTTCGGGCCCGGGGTCGGCGGTGGCAGGGCTGCCGGCGCCGAGCGTCGAGGCCGCGACGGCGATCGACACGGCCACTGTGGACAGTACGCGACGGTGCGTCATGGTCCGATGATGAGCGCTGCCACCGGCCCCGGGAAGAGGAACACGCGAAGGTTGTCACGGTCGCACAAATCGGGGGACGGGAATCGTCTGCCCGTGATGGCGGTGGCCGAAGGTGATCCCGGCCGGGTGTCCGAAGAGCATCTCCGGGGTGTGGTCAGCGGTGGCGGTGGAGTAGTTCGAAGTGTGGTGAGCGGGCGTCGTGGCGGGCCAGCAGCGCTCGGGCGGCGGGTGGGACCACCGAGTTCGCCGCGTCCGGGCCTGCGAACTCCTCCACTGCCTGCCAGTTGTCGAAGGTCATCAGGGTCAGGAAGTGGCCCTGCGCTTCCCGGGTGACCCTGCGCAGCACTGCCAGGTCGTGGAGGCCGGGGATCTCGCGGGCCATGATCGCCGGGGCGATGGTGCCGTTCAGCAGTTCCTCGTAGGCCGTCGCGTTCTCGGGTGTGGTCCAGCCGTTCCACGCTCGGATGATCATTGTGCTCCTCATAGCAGCGTGCTGTTGATTTAACAGTATGCTGTCATTATGCACGAGGTGGAGGCGTACCGGCTGTTGATCGCGGACGTGTACGAGCTGGCGGGTGTTTCGCGGCGGACCAGTGAGGATCTGGCCAGGTCAGCGGGCCAGACGGCGGCTCGGTGGCACGTGCTCAGCGTCGTGTCGGACGGGCCTCGGACTGTGCCCGCCGCGGCGCGCAGGCTGGGGCTGGCGCCGCAGAGTGTGCAGCGGGTGGTGGCCGACCTCGTGGCCAGTGGTCATCTCGAGGCGGTGGACAACCCGGACCACGCGCGGTCGCCGTTGATGCGGCTGACCGACCTGGGCCGGTCAGCGGTCGACGAGTTGTTCGCGCGGTCGGCGGACAACCGGGCTGACGTGCTGGCGCGGGCGGGGGTGACGGCCGACGAGCTTGCGGTGGCGCGAGGGGTCCTCCGCAAGCTCGTCGGCGCGTTGCGCGACTGAGTCAGCGGGCCCGCTTGGCCAGCAACCCCAGGGCGAGGGTCTCGGTCAGGCGGGTGATGGCGGAGACGAACTCGATGGCCGTGTGGGACATGGCGGGGTGTTCCACGTAGAGCTTGGCGACGTGGGGTGGCGGGTGGCCCAGCTGCCACAGTCCCGCCGCGAGCGTGGTGATGCCGACCAGCAGCTCATTGCCGTCGTCCTCGGTCAAGGTGGGCAGGAGCTCGCGGACGGCGTCGGTGAGGATTTTGACGGCGGTGATGGCCGAGAGTTTGAACGTGATCACCGCGGTGAGGGACACGTTGCGTTCGAGGTTCAGCGGTGCGTGCGTGAACAGGTCGCACAGCAGGGGGCGCATGTCGAGGCTCGTCGCGAACGCTTTCGCGATGCCGGGAACGTCACCGAGGGACAGTTCCCCGAGGGCGGCCGACAGGGACTTGGCCCACTCCTGCCACGCCTCGGTGGCGATGTGGAGGTAGATCTCCTCGCGGGTGCCGAAGTAACGCAGCAGCGCGGTCTTGTGCATGCCGACGTCGGCGGCGATGTCGGCGAGGCTGATGTTGCGCACGCCGTCACGCAGGGCGAGCCGCCGCGCCGCCTCGAGGATGGCGGCTTCGCGTTGCCGTTTCTGCTCGGGGCGGCGCGCCCGCTGGAAGTCATCGTCGCCGCGCGCCATGCACATACCGTAACCACGGCACAGTTGGATCAGTCGCAGTGTCCTCACAGCAGCTTGTCGAGGGTGATGGGCAGGTCACGGACGCGCAGGCCGGTGGCGTGGTGGACGGCGTTGGCGATGGCTCCGGCCACACCCACGATGCCGACCTCGCCCGCGCCGAGCACGCCCAGCGGCATGGTCGGGTCGGGATCGCCGAGGCATTCGATGTCGATGCGCGGGACGTCGGCGTGCACGGGCACGTGGTACTCGGCGAGATTGGCGTTGACGATCCGCCCGGTGTGGCCGTCGACGAGCGTTTCCTCCCCGAGCGCCGCACCGATGCCCATGACGATGCCACCGCGCAACTGGCTGGCGGCGGTCTTCGCGTTGACGACGGTGCCGATGTCGAACACGCCGAGCCAGCGGGTGACCCGGACCTCGCCGGTGTCACTGTCCACTCGCACCTCGCAGAACTGCGCGCCGCACGCGGCTTTCACGTACTTGCGGCGTTCGCGGAGCAGTGTGGACATGAACCGCACCTGCCCTGCCAGCCGCCCGATGCCGCGGTCGGCGCCGACCGCCACCTCGTGGTGCGTCCGGCCGGCCCGGCTGAGGATCGTGGCCGGCGCCTCGTCGGGGGACGTGTTGTTGCGGCGCGCGAGTGCGGCGAGGTCCTTCTTGAGCTTGGCGGCGGCGTCGAGGATGGCGCGGGACACGCTCGCGGTCTGCGCCGACCCGCCCGCCCCAGGCCCGATGGGTAAGTCGCTGTCGCCGTACTCGATCCGGACGGAGTCGAGCGGCACCCGCAACGCGTGCGCGGTGACCTGGGTAAAGGCGGTGGCCGCACCCATGCCCATCTCGTGGAAACCGCACCGCACCAGCACGTCGCCGTCGGCGGAGAGCCGCATCGTGACGTTGGCTGGGAACACCCACGCCGGGTGGAAGGCGGTGGCGACACCCGTGCCGACGAGCCAGCGACCGTCCCGCATGGACCGGGGCTCGGGGGTGCGGTCGGCCCAGCGGAACCGTTCGGCGCCACGCGCGTAGGCCTCCCGCAGCCCACGCCGGGCGAAGAGCTTGCCGTCCATGGGGTTGCGGTCGGGTTCGTTGCGCATCCGCAGTTCGATGGGGTCCAGGTCGAGGCGGTGGGCGAGCTCGTCCATGGCGGCTTCGAGCGCGAACGAGCCGATCGACTCGCCGGGCGCGCGCATGACGCCGTTGGCGATCGAGTCGAGCGTGAGCTGGTGTTGCTGGACGAGGATGTTCTCGGCGTCGTACAGGTGCCGTGACTGGGACACCACTTGCTCCGCGTAGCCGCCGACCCTGCCCATCTGGGTGACGCTGGTGTGGATCAACGCGGTCAGCTGTCCGTCGGCGTCGGCCCCGAGCGCGACCCGTTGTGTCGACGGGGTGCGTCCGCCGGTCGTCCGGTACACGCCTTCCCGGCTGAGCGCGAGTTTCACCGGCCGGCCGGTGACCTTCGCGGCGACGACCGCGAGGATGGTGCCCGCCCAGACGTTGGTCTTCCCGCCGAACGCCCCGCCGACGAAGGTGGAGATCACCCGGACGTCGTTCAGCGGGAGCTTGAAACGCAGGGCCAGGTGGCGCCGGGTCCAGTCGATGTGCTGGGTTCCGTCGTGGACGGTGAGGGCTTTGCCGTTCCAGACCGCGGTGGTGGTGTGGGGTTCGATGGCGTTGTGGTGCTGCATGGGGGTGGAGAAGCGCAGGTCCACCGAGACGTCGGCGGATTTCAGCGCGGCGACGGCGTCGCCCTTCTTTCCGCCGCCGTCGGAGAGCGCGCTGTTCTTCTGGGGGACGGCGTTGGGCTCTTCTTGTTCGAAGTCGACCGTTGCGGGGAGTTCTTCGTAGGTGACGCGGATTCGTTGGGCGGCTTCGCGGGCGATGTCGAGGGAGTCGGCCACCACTACCGCGACGGGCTGGCCGTTCCAGTGGACTTCGTCGGTGTTGAGGTAGTTGACGGAGGTGCCAGCCGCGAGGGTGGGCAGGTTGAGGAGGGTGGGTTTGGGCGGGGGTTGGAGGCGGGGGGCGTTGTGGTGGGTGATGACGGCGTGGACGCCGGGGAGACTGTCGGCGGCGGTGGTGTCGATGTGGGTGATGCGTGCTCGGGGGACGGTGGCGTGGACCAGAGCGGCGTGGGCGAGGTCGGGGTAGAGGTGATCGCCGGAGTACTGGGCGGCACCGGTGGTTTTGACGTGGCCGTCGACTCGGTCGATGGGCTCACCGAGGACGCGTTGGGGTGTGCGGGTTGGGATTGAGGTTTGCGTCATGGTGAGGCTCCCGGGGTTTGGTGGAGAGGCTGGGTGACGGGACCGCGGGCTGTGAGGGTGGGGTCGCCGGTCGTTGGAAGGGAGGTACGTGGGACGGGCTCGCGATTACGTCAAGCTCGTCAGGGTGGCTGTGATCGTGCGGACTGCCAGTGGGGCTTTGAAGGCGTTGTCGGGAAGCAGGGTTGCTGTCGACAGTTCTGCTTCTGCCGCTTCGCGGAAGGTGGATTCCGTCGCCGGGGCGCCCTTCAGTACGGACTCCGCTGTCCGGGCTCGCCAGGGGTGGGTGCCGACGCCGCCCAGCGCCAGGCGGGCGTTGGTTATCCGGCCGTTTTCCGTCTCCAGTGCCGCCGCCACCGAGACCAGGGCGAAAGCGTACGACGATCTGTCTCGGACCTTGCGGTACCGGGAGTTCCTTGCCGGCGGCAGGACTGGGAGTTCTATCGCTGTGATCAGTTCGTTCTCGCCCAGCGTTGTTTCGCTGTACGGGGTTTCGCCCGGGGGTTTGTGGAAGTCCTCGATGGGGATTCGGCGGTTGCCTTCTGCGCTTTCCGTCTCCACCACGGCGTCCAGGGCGGCCAGTGCCACGGCCATGTCCGACGGGTGTGTGGCGATGCAGTTCCGGCTCGTGCCCAGTACGGCGTGGTTTCGGGTGTAGCCGCCGTTCAGGGCCGCGCAGCCTTCGCCAGGGGAGCGTTTGTTGCACGGGGCCGCTGTGTCGTAGAAGTAGTGGCACCTTGTGCGCTGCAGCAGGTTGCCGCCCACGGTGGCCATGTTTCTCAACTGGCCTGAGGCGCCTGCCAGGATTGCCTGGGTGAGCACCGGGTAGCGGGTTCTGATCAGCGGGTGTGCCGCTGCGTGGCTGTTCCTTGTCAGTGCGCCTATTCGCACCGCGCCCGTGGAGATTTCTTCCACGTCGGCGAGGGGAAGCCGGGTGATGTCTATCAGTGTGTCCGGGTGTTCGATGTCGGCGCGAATCAGGTCTACCAGGTTTGTGCCGCCGCCCAGGTACTTGGCGTTCGGGGTCGTTGCCTTGGTCTTCACCGCATCGGTGACCGTGTTCGCTGTGACGTAGGTGAAGCGTCTCATCGTGCTGTCTCCTCGATCGCCGACACGATCCCGTTGTACGCGCCGCAGCGGCACAGGTTGCCGCTCATGCGTTCCTGGATCTCGGCCCTCGTCAGCTGTGGGGTCGTTGCCACGTCTTCTGTTGCCGCGCTTGGCATTCCGGACCTGTGTTCGGCCAGCATGCCGAGTGCCGAGCAGATCTGGCCCGGCGTGCAGTAGCCGCACTGGAAGCCGTCGTGTTTGACGAACGCCTGTTGTAACGGGTCGGCCACGCCCTCGATCGTGGTGATCTCCCGGTGTTCGTACTGGACGGCCAGCGCCAGGCAGGACAGGACTCGTTCGCCGTCGGCCAGGACCGTGCACGCGCCGCACGCGCCCTGGTCGCAGCCCTTCTTCGTGCCGGTCAGGCCCAGGTGGTCGCGCAGGACATCCAGCAGGCTCACCCTCGGTTCCACGGTTACCGGTCTGGTGGTGCCGTTGACGCGCAGGGACAGGTCGTGGGTCATGA
The DNA here is from genome assembly GCF_014203735.1 of Actinophytocola algeriensis. Taxonomy (GTDB): domain Bacteria; phylum Actinomycetota; class Actinomycetes; order Mycobacteriales; family Pseudonocardiaceae; genus Actinophytocola; species Actinophytocola algeriensis. The sequence continues at coordinate 502,884 of NZ_JACHJQ010000004.1, forward strand.
AACCGAGACTAGAGCAACGGTGTTGACTTAACAAGGCAACGGTGTTGTGTTAACTCGAACGGGTGGGCGGCGCGTTATGTTCGGACCGGCAGCTTTCATGATCGGAAAGGTGGAGCCGTGATCTTCATCTGTGTGAAATGGACTATTCGGCCGGAGAAGGCGGACAGCTGGCTGTCGCTCGTGGACGAGTTCACCCGTGCGACGCGGGCCGAGCCCGGCAACATCTTCTTCGAGTGGTCGCGCAGTGTGGACGAGCCGAACCAGTTCGTGCTGGTCGAGGCGTTCCAGGACGACGCGGGCGAGGCCCACGTGAACTCCGACCACTTCAAGAAGGCGATGAGCTGGATGCCTCAGGTGGTGGCCACGACACCGCGGATCATCAACGTGAAGACCGACGGTGAGGGCTGGTCCCTGATGGCCGAGGTGCAGCCGGTCGGCTGAATTCCGATCGGGCGAACGGAGTACTGGTCACCGAGCACTTTCTGTATAGGGCCCCGGTGAAACGCCACTCGGACGAGTGGATACCCTACGCATCTATTTGCGGCTGGCGACTCTCGGTAGTTCGGGAGTAACCGGCTTTCCCGTTCGCCCGACGTAGCAGCCGGAGGCATCCTTGGCACTCAACTTGACCCCGCGCCGCCGGTTCGGCGTGGCTCTCGGTGTCGTTCTCGCGACCGTCTCGACCGGTCTGATCGGTTTCGCAGGCACCGCCGGTGCGCACACGAACCGGTCCTCCGCCGAGTGCGTGGACGACACCACCACCCTGACGGTCGACCTGACGGCCTACAACAAGCAGAAGGCCAACACCGTCAAGATCACCGACAACGGCACCGTCCTGCACGAGGGCGAGTTCCGTGAGGACTACCAGGAGACGTTCGACGTCCCCGGCGATGTCCAGCACACGTTCACGATCGACGTCGTGGCGTGGGACGACCCGGTGGACGAGGACAACAACAAGAACTGGTCCTTCAGCGACCAGCACGTGGTCGAGGCCTGCGTCAAGGTGACGGAGCCGCCGACCGAGACCACCGAGACGACGCCGCCGTCGGAGACCACCACGACGACGACCGAGGCCCCGCCCGCGCCGACCAGCTCCGAGGCCCCGCCGGTGCCGACCACCCCGCCGACCACCACGACCACCGAGGTCCAGGAGGAGGCGCTGGCCGAGACCGGTGCGAGCATCGCGCTGCCGCTGGGCATCGCGGGTGTGCTGATCGTCGGTGGCGTTGGTGCGCTGTTCGTCGTTCGTCGCCGCAGCAAGGCCTGAGCAACACCATGTGAGCCACACATGAGCCATTGAGTTTTGAGCCGCGTGCAGGGCGGGTCCGCTTCGGCGGGCCCGCCCTGCACGTTTCTCCGATCACTCGTTCGGGTACCTCACGGCTGTGACAGCTGAACAGCTCACCATGGGTGTGGAGGAGGAGTTCCTGCTCGTCCGCGAGGACGGCAGGCTCTCCGGGTCCGGTCCGGAGGTCGTGGACGCCACCGCCGAGGGGCACGGCGAGGTCGAACAGGAGCTGAAGCGCTGCCAGGTAGAGGGCGTGTCGGACATCTGCCGCACGCCGGACCAGGTCCTCGAGCAACTGAACGGGCTGCGTGGTGAGCTGGCGGCCTCGGCGGCGAAACGCGGTCTTCGCCTGCTGCCGAGCGGCTGCCCGGTGCTGCCGGAGACCGAGGAACAGGAGATCACGCCGAGCCCGCGCTACCTGCGGATGGCCGAGTGGTTCGGCGCCACGGCGCGCTCGCTCGCGACCTGTGGCTGCCACGTCCACGTCGGCATCCCGGACCGGGAGACCGGTGTCGCCGTGAGCAACCGGGTGCGGCCCTGGCTGCCGGTACTGCTCGCGCTCACCGTCAACTCGCCGTTCAACGGCACCGACACCGGCTACGCCAGCTGGCGCTACCAGGAATGGTCGCGCTGGCCCTCGGCGGGCCCGCCGCCCGTCTTCTCCAGCCTCGACGAGTACGAGGCGACCGTGGACACCATGCTCCGCGCAGGCGCACTCATGGACCGCGCGATGATCTACTGGGACGTCCGGCTGTCCGAACGGCACCCCACGCTCGAGTTCCGGATCGCCGACGTCGCCGCGGTTCCCGAGGACGCGGCGCTGCTCGCCGCCCTGATCCGCGGTCTCGTCGCGCGTGCGCTCGACGATGCGGGCCCGGCGCCCGAGCTGCCGCAGGCGGTCCTGCGCGCGAACCTCTGGCGCGCGTCGCGGGAGGGCGTGACCGGGTCGACGCTGCACCCGGTCACCGGTGAGCTGGTGCCGGTCCAGTCGCAAGTGGACGACCTGGTCGAGCACCTGAGCCCGTTGCTCGGCGGTGACATCGAGTTCGTCAAGGCCGGGATCGGACGGTTGCGGGAACGCGGCACCGGCGCCGCCAGGCAGCGGGCGGCGTTCGCGCGGCGGGGTGAGCTGGCAGACGTCGTGGACGCCTTGGTCGTCACCTCCGCGACCATGTGATCACCGGGGCACGTATCGTCGGCTCCTGCGGCACGTGAGGGGAGCCCGGGTGGTCGTTCGGCTGGCGATCGTGTTCGGGATGCTGGGCCTGTTCCAGGCCACCCTCGGCCCGCTGATCCCGTTGCTGCGAGACCGCGACGACCTGTCCCCGGCGACCGCCGGCCTGCTCGTCACCGGTTTCTTCGGCGGCTGCCTCGTCAGCACCGCGGTGGGTGGCGCACTCACCGACCGATGGGCCAGGGGACCGCTCTACGTCGTCTCGTCCGTGCTGTTGCTCGTGGGGCTGGGGTTGCTCGCACTGCCCACCGCGTGGCCCTGGCCGCCGCTGGCGGTGGCCGTGGGAGGGCTCGGGTTCGGCGGGCTCGTGCTCATCGTGAACACCGTGATGGCCACCCGGGGGCTCACCTACGTCAACCTCGTCAACGGCACGTACGGTCTCGGCGCCGCGGCGGGGCCCGCGCTGATCAGCCTGACGCACGGCGGTGTCCTGTTCGCCGTGCTCGCGGCCGGGATCCTCGTGTCGCTGCCCTGGACCGTGCCCGAGACCGCGCCGGTGGCCGAGGCCGGGATGACCACTGAACGGGAGCGCCTGCGCCTGAGCCTGCCGCTGGTCCTGTTCTGCGCCATGCTGTTCTGCTACGCGGGTGTCGAGACCGGACTGTCCAGCTGGGAGGCGACGCACCTGCGGGCGCACGGCTACAGCGCGAACACGGCGGCCGCGCTCACGTCCCTGTTCTGGCTGGGCCTCGCGGGTGGCCGGCTGCTCGTGCCGCTGGTCACCAGGAACTGGTCGCCGCCCCGGCTCATCGTGACCGCACTGCTCGCCTGCGGTGCGGGCCTGTCGGTGATCGCGTTCGCGTTCAGCGCGCCGGCCGGGTTCCTGCTGCTCGGCGTGTGCGTGGGGCCGATCTTCCCCGCCACGCTCGCGTGGATCGCGCGCACGCTGCCGCACCCGAGGCGGGTCAACGCGGCCGTGCTGACCGTCGCGATGCTCGGCAACGCGGCCGTACCGGCGCTCATCGGGTACGGCCTGCAGGCCACGTCCGTGCTCGCGCTGCCGCTGTTCGTCGCCGTGGCCCTCGCCGGATGTCTCGGGATCGCGGTCGCGTTGCGCGCGAAGGCCAGGGAGCGTCAGGGCGTCAGTCAGGGCACCGTGTAGGCCACGTCGTCGATCAGCCAGTCGTCACCGGTGGTCGCGGTGCCGGTCGACCCGATCTCGACGGCGTCGATGCTCGTCGCGGCCTGCGACTTCGACCTGGTGGCGAGGAGTGTGCCGTCCAGGTACACCTGCACCCGCGTCATCGTGGCCACCAGGCGCACGGTGTGCCAGGTGCCGGTGTTGATCGCGGTCGGGTTCAGCGCGGTGCCCCACGGCGGGTTCAGGCTGTAGTTCGCCCAGTGGAGCCTGCCCGCGCCGGTCAGCCAGAACCCGTACGGGGTGGCGGCCGCGGTGCCGTTCCTGCCCTTCAACGAGAACAGCAGGCCCTTGTTCGTCGTGCCGAGGCCGCGGAAGCGGAACTCGGCCGTCACGGCGGTGGCCGTGGCGTGCGCCCACGTCGCGCGTCCGATCTGGGTCGTCGTGTCGTCCTTGATGCGCAGGAACCGGGACGAGATCTTCTCCGCCGACGGCACGGTCGTCTGGTTCACGACGGTCGCGAGGGTGCTGGTGGTGACCCAGCCGTTGCCGCGGGGCGCCTGGCCAGGGTAGTCGTGCTCGAAGCTCACGGCCGCCGTGTACAGCTCGATCTCGTGCAGGAACGCGGCGGCCGGATCGGTGACCGCGTTCGGGTCGGTGAGCCGGACGTACTGCGCGGTGACGGGTGCGCTGAACGGCCGCACGATGCCGTCGCGGGCGCCGCGTGCCGGGGTGATCCACGTGGTCCCGTCGACCGACGTCTCGATCCGCACGTCCGCCGCGCCCTGCAGCCACACGTGCAGGCCAAGTCCCGTGACCGGCACCGCGCGCGGCAGCCGCAGCGTGACCGACCGGTTGCCGGTCACCAGACTCGAGTCCGCGCGGGAGTCGCCGTCGAACGCGTACGCGGCGAGCGACCGGCGGCACGCGGACGCGTCGCCGTAGCAGGACAGCGGGGAGTTCACCACCGTCAGCTCGCCGCGCTGGAACATGGTCGCGAGGTCGGCCTTGCCCCACTGGTCGGTGTCGGCCTCCACCACCGAGCGCCACAGCGCGGGCACGCCGTCGACCTGGTAGCCGCGGACCGAGGTGTCGGCGGGACAGCCCCAGTCCGGCGCGCAGTTGTCACCGGTCACCAGCACCCGGTTGCCCGCGAGGGGCGCGATCCCGACCGTCCCGCTGGAACCGAGGTGGCGCAGCGGCCGGGCCGTCCCGCCGTCCGGCGTGTACCAGCCGTCCACGTCGGCGCCTGCCGTCGGGTAGTTCTGGTACACGGTCGTGGGCGAGGTCCACGACGCGCCCTTGCCGTCGAAGGAGAAGCGCAGCACGTTGTCCGGCCGGCCGGAGGCCAGCACGAGCGCGCCGTTGCCGAGCAGGGTCATCGAGGGGGCGCCGCCGGTGTCGGCGGCCACGCGAACCGGTGCGCCCCATCCGGTGCCGGTCTGGGTGGGTGCCTTCACCGTGTACAGGGCGACGTTCGCGGGGACCGCGCCGCGCAGGTTCTCGTTCCTGCCCAGCGCGGCGATCAGCCCGCCGTCGGCGGTGGCGGACAGGCTCGCCGCCGACCAGCCGTCGCCGGTGGCGAGCCGTGCCGTCTCGGACCACGTCACGCCGCCGTCGGTGCTCGCGACGACGGCCGCGTACGACCCGCCGTGCACCGGCGCCAGCACCGTCTTCCCGTCGCCGAGCAGCACCACGCCGCGGCCGAACCGCGCGGACCCGACCGGCTGCGCGAACGTGACGGTCGCCGTGCCCGCTTCGGCCCAGCCGCCCGCGGTGAGCTGCTTGCGGGCGAACCGGGCACAGCCGTCGCCGCACGCCGTGCCGTCGGTGTCGATCGCGACGACGTCACCCGCCGCGTTCGCGAGCCGGAACGGTGTGCCCGCGGTCCCGGTGAGCGACGACCACGTGGTGCCGCCGTCCGAAGACTGCAGGGTCTGCCGCGTCCCGTCCGCCGAGGACAGGACCAGGCGTCCGGACCGCGTGCCGTCGGCGGCCGTGACACCCGCGTCGAACAGCGCGGGCGCACCCGTGGCCGCGGTGAGGAACCGTTGCCCGCCCGGCACGTGGGCGTGGTCGACGCCGGGTTCGGCGCTCGCCTGGCCCGTGACGGCCACGGCGAGTGCCGCGAGGGCGGCCACGGTCAGAGGACGGTTCATTCGGCGGCTCCTCGCTTCGTACGTCAGAGCGTCGAAAGCAGAGCGTAGATCGCGTCGTCGGTGCCGGGAAGTCGGTTGTGCCCGAAGTCCGGGTACAGGCGGTACGACTTCTCGCACTCCAGGGCGTTGTACACGGCGAACTGGGTCGACGGCGGGCACGTGCGGTCGGCCAGCGAGATGGTCATGACCGTCTTCGCCTTGACGCGTGGTGCCAGGTTCCGCACGTCCACGTACCCCATCCGCCGGAAGACCTCCTCCGCGTTGCGGTGCATGGGGTCGCGCCTGCGGAAGTACTCGCCGATCTCGGCGTAGGGCGCCTGGTCCAGGTCCAGTTCCCACGCCCGGCGGTAGTCGGACAGGAACGGGTGGATCGGCGCCGCCAGCTTGAGCCGCGGCTCGAGCGCCGCGCACGCGAGCGTGAGCCCGCCGCCCTGGCTGCCGCCCATCGCGCCGACGCGGTCCGGGTCCACGCCGTCGAGCCCGGACACGATCCGCGCCAGCCGCACGGTGTCCAGGAACAGGTGCCGGTACAGCAGGTTGTCCGGCCGGTCGTCGACGCCGCGCATCAGGTACGTCGCCATGGACCAGCCCGCGACCGGGGTCTCCTCGCGGGACAGGCCACCCTGGCCACGCACGTCAAGGGCCGCGACCGTGTGGCCGAGCGCGACGTAGGGCAGCTTCTCCACCCAGTCGCCGGAGTCGCCGTAGTAACCGTGGAACGCCAGCACCGCGGGCCCTGCCGGGGTGACCGGCCGCAGCAGCTTGGCGTGCACCCGCGCGCCGCCCGTCCCGGTGAACCACAGGTGGGAGCAGCGGGCGTACGGCGTCTGGAACTCGGCGGGAGTGATCTCCACGTCGGCTGGGGTGTCCGCGAGCTCGGCGAGCCCCCGTGCCCAGTACTCGTCGAAGTCGTCCGGTCGTGGTGAGCTGCCGCGGTAGGTGAGCAGCTCGTCGAACGACATGTCGAAGGTCGAGGGCACGGGGGCGCTCCTTCACGGCCGGAGGTAGTCCTGCAGCCGACTGTAGGTGCCGCCGATGATCTTGTTAACCGCGTCGTAGTAGATGGTCAAAAACCTGTCCGGTCCTACCTGGACACTGCTCGGGTAGCTCTCGTCGGTCGCGCCCCGGCTGTAGATCACCTTCGGTGCGAGACGGGTGCCGTCGGCGAGGATCACGCGGCCGACCGTCGGCCTGCCCGGGCCGAACGCGCCGGACCGGTCGCCCCACGTCTGCAGCAGCCGTCCGCCACGCAGCGGCAGCAGGTCCGACGCCTGCTCCCAGTAGTCGCTCTCGGTCAGCGGCGCCCACGTGCGGCCACCGTCGCGGGAGGACGTCCAGAAGCCGATGTTCCTGCTGCGGATCGCCATCACGACGGTGCCGTCACCGCGCAGCGCGATCGCGGGCTCCTGCAGATCGTTGCCGTCCGGGTGCACCGCCACCGGGACCTCCAGTGCGGCCGGCCAGGTGCGGCCGCCGTCGCGGGACCGCATGACCGTGATCGACGACCTCGCGTCGGCCGGGGTGTTGCCGTACAGGGCGAGCAGCAGCGTGCGGTCCGGCAGCTCGACGACCTTCGCGGACGTCGCGACCCACGGCGTCGCGTAGCTCACCGGCGGGATGGCCCACTCGCCGTTGCCGTACACGCCCGACCGCACGCGCACGGGTGCCGACCACGTGCGCCCCTTGTCCCGGGAGCGGGCGGTCCAGACGCCGCCGGGGGTGGGCAGGGGGGAGGTGGACCAGTCGGTCTGGAACCAGCTCATCAGCAGGGTGCCGTCGGCCAGCTCGATCAGCGACGGGTCGCGGTCGTCGAGCGGGGTGTCGATCGCGACCGACGGCGTCCGCCACGTGTGGCCGCCGTCGTGGCTGCGGGTGAGCGCGATCCGGCCCGAGGGACCGGTGTGGCTCGTGGCGTCGTAGTAGACGGCGACGAGGGTGCCGTCGTGCAACCGTTCGACGGTGGGGAACCAGGTGCTCCGGTCGCCGGACCCGGCCGCGACGACCACGTCGGGCGACTCCGGATGCCCGAGGTCGGCTGAGGCGAGGCCGGGGGTCACGACCAGCAGTATGAAGGACAGGAACACGCACACCGTGCGCACACGCATGGAGACCTCCTCCAGCAGGGGATTCCGACGTCACCAGGAATGCCGTTTCATGTCAACTGCTCGGTCCGCACATGAAACGGCGTTCCGAGAGTCTTTACGTGGCGCGTTCCGCTGGCTAGGTTGTGCCTACTCGACACCAGGTTCGAAAGAGGCGTGGTATGAGCGGACTCAGGTGGATCACGACCGCGGTTCTGGCGGCGGGCCTCGTCGTCTCGGGATGTGCGGGCCCGCAGCCGGCACCGGGCGCGGCGGGAGAAGGTGGCTCGGTCAGCATCGTGCTGTACCAGAAGCCGAAGCTGTTCAGCCCGCTCGAACCGGCCCATGGTCCGGACCAGCAGGTGATGTCACTGATCTACCAGAGCCTGATGACCTCGAACCCCGACCTCGAGCTGGTGCCGCAGCTGGCCGAGAAGGTCGACGTGAACGACGACGCCACCGAGTTCACGTTCCACCTGCGGAAGGGTCTCAAGTGGAGTGACGGGGAACCGTTCACCTCCGCCGACGTCCTGTTCACCCACCAGGCGCTCGCCAACCCGAAGAGCGGCTCGGCCGCGTCGGGCAACTACCAGAGCGTGGTGGGCGCCAAGGCGGTCGCGGACGGCACCGCCGACACCGTCTCCGGGCTGACCGCGCCGGACGACGACACGTTCGTCATCAGGACCGACGGCCCGAACTACGGTGTGCTCGCACAGGTCGGCGTGGCGATGATCCTCCCGGAGCACGTCCTGGGCGACAAGCCGGCCGGCCAGCTCGCGAAGGACCCGTTCTTCTCGGCGCCGACCGTGGGGCTCGGGCCGTTCCAGTTCGTCAAGTACGAGGTCGACCAGTACGTCGAGCTGAAGAAGAACCCGAACTTCCCCAAGCCCGCGAGCGTCGACAAGGTGTTCCTCAAGCCGGTCACCGCCGACGTGGCGACCGCGCAGCTGGGCACCGGCGAGATGGACATCGCGCCCGTCGCGCCGAGCGACCGGGAGACCCTGGACAGCTTCGGGACACTGAACTTCCAGACGTCCAAGGAAGGCGGCTTCGTCCGCGTCGGCCTGAACCTGACGCAGCAGCGGTTCCAGGACGCGCGGGTCCGCCAGGGCCTGCTCACCGGCATCGACCGCAAGTCGATCATCGACAGCGCGCTGCCGGAGGTCGGGGTCGCGCGGAACTCCTCGTTCGACCCGTCGGTCAGCGGTGACGGTATCAACGACTATGCCTACGACCCGGCCAAGGCCAAGCAGCTGCTGACCGAGGGCGGCTGGGACTTCGGCCAGACCGTGAAGCTCGCGTGGATCCCGGGCAGCAACCCCGACCGGGACGCCGCCGCGGTCGCGATCCAGAGCCAGCTCAAGGAGATCGGCGTCAACGTCGAGCTGCAGCAGGTCGACGCGGGCTGGACCACCGAGGCGCTCGCGGGGCCGAGCTTCGACATGTACATGTTCGGCGGCGGCAACTACGCGCTCGACTCGTGGAACGTGTACACGATCGTCTCGTGCGGCACCTTCTTCCCCAACGGCGGCAACAACGTCCGCTTCTGCGACCCCGAGCTGGACGCGAAGATCAAGGAAGCCAACTCGACCGCGGACGAGGCGCAGCGCGAGAAGCTGTACGGCGAGGCCGCGAAGATCGACAACGAGCAGGTGCCGTACCTGTGGCTGTACAGCCCCGGCGGCCTGTGGGCGGTCAGTGACAAGGTGCAGGGCTTCACGCCGCTCAGCCCGACCGGCGGCGGGTTCTGGCAGCCGGAGAACTGGCGGCTCGCGAGTTGATGCCCCGAAGGTGCCCTTCGAGACGCTCACCGTCCCGAAGGGCACCTTCACGGCATGTGGAGGAGGTGAGTGGTGGGCGCGTACCTGGTACGCCGCGTTCTGGTCAGTGTGCTCGTGCTGGTCCTGGTGTCGATCGGCATCTTCTGGCTGTTCCGGCTCGCGCCGGGCGACCCGGTCGAGATGATGCTGCCGCCGCAGAACCGGGGGCCCGGTTCCGAGGCGTTCATCGCCGCCAAGCGTGCCGAGCTGGGGCTCGACGAACCGGTGTGGGTCCAGTACTTCACGTGGCTGGGCAACGCGGTCACCGGTGACCTCGGGTACTCGCTCGACACCGGCCGGTCCGTCAGCGACCTGCTCGGTGAACGGGTCGGGCCCACCGTGTACCTCATGGGGCTTTCCCTGCTGCTCGCGCTCGTCATCGCCGTCCCGCTGGGGCTGCTCGCGGCCGTGCGCAAGGGCCGGTTCGCCGACTACGCCGCGAGTGTGGTCAGCCTCGGCGCCGTGTGCACGCCGCCGTTCTTCCTCGGCATCCTCGGCATCTACGTGTTCTCGCTCAAGCTCGGGCTGCTGCCGTCGGCGGGGATGTCGACGCCGGGGCAGTACAGCGTCGGCGACTCGCTGTCGCACCTGCTGATGCCGCTGGTGATCCTCGCGTTCTCCCAGTCCGGGCAGTTCACCAGGTACGTCCGGTCCAGCGTGATCGCCGAGCTGCACGCCGACTACGTGCGCACGGCCGAGGCGAAGGGCGTCAGCGCGACCGGGGTGGTGACGCGGCACGTGCTGCGCAACGCGCTGATCCCGGTGATCACGATCGTCGCGCTGTCGCTGCCGAACGTCCTCGCCGGTGCGGTCGTGATCGAGACGGTGTTCGCGTGGCCCGGCATGGGCCAGCTCGCGATCGCCTCCTTCCAGGGCCGCGACTACCCGGTGATCATCGGGTTCGCGTTGTTCTTCTCGATCATGGTGTTGCTGTCGAACCTGATCGCCGACCTGCTGTACACACTGGTGGACCCCCGGGTGAGCCTGCGATGACAACTCCAGCGACCGCTCCTGCTCTGCGTTCGCCCGGCCGGATGGCGGTGCGCCGGTTCCTGCGGCACAAGCTCGCGATCGCGGGCGTCGTGGTGCTGCTGCTGGTGGTGCTGGCGACCGTGTGCGCGCCTCTGCTGACCGGGCACGACCCGCTCAAGGTCGACCTGTCGCAGGTGCGGCAGCCACCCAGTGGTGAGCACCTGCTCGGCACCGACGGCTCCGGCCGGGACGTGTTCGCGCGCCTGCTGTACGCGGGCCGGGTGTCGCTGCTCGTCGGTGTGTTCTCCGCGTTGCTGGCGGTCGTCATCGGCTCGGTTCTCGGTGCGGTGGCGGGCATCCTCGGTGGCTGGGTGGATGCGCTGATCATGCGGGCCGCGGACGTGTTCCTGTCGTTCCCCGTGCTCGTGGTGATGATCGTGATCGCGGGCATCCTCGGCCCGAGCATCACCACGATGGTGATCGCGATCGGCCTGTTCACGTGGCCGCGGGCCGGCCGGGTGGTGCGCGGGGTGACGCTGTCGCTGCGGGAACGCGAGTACGTGCAGGCCGCGCAGGCGTTCGGCGCCAGGACCGGGTGGTTGGTCGTGCACCACGTCCTGCCGGCGGTGCTCGGCTCGGTCGTGGTGGTCGCGACGATCGCCGTCGCCGACGGCATCCTCATCGAGGCGTCGCTGTCGTTCCTCGGGCTCGGTGTGCAGCCGCCGCAACCCAGCTGGGGCAACATGCTGACCGACGCGCAACGGCTGACGGTGATCAGCCAGATGCCGTGGCTGTGGATTCCACCCGGTGTCGCGGTCGCGGTCACCGTGCTGTCGGTCAACTTCGTCGGCGACGGGCTGCGGGACGCGCTCGACCCCAGGGAGTCCTCATGAGTCCACTGTTGACGGTCGAGGACCTGGCGGTCGAGTTCCGCACCGAGGACGGTGTCGCCCGCGCGCTCGACGGGGTGAGCTTCACGGTCGAGGCGGGTGAGACCGTCGCGATCGTCGGTGAGTCCGGGTCGGGGAAGAGCGTCACGGCCCTGACCGTGCTGGGGTTGCTGCGTCGGCCGCCCGCGCGGATCGTGCGCGGCTCGGTGCGTTTCCGCGACCGCGAACTGCTCCGCCTGTCCCGTGACGAGCTGCGGAAGATCCGCGGCAAGGACGCGGCGATGGTGTTCCAGGACCCGATGACCGCGCTGAACCCCGTGCAGCGGGTGGGAAAGCAGATCGCCGAGGCCATCCGGCTGCACTCGGCGGTGTCCAGGCAGCAGGCGATGGCGCGGGCGGTCGACCTGCTGGGGCTGGTCGGCATGGCCCAGCCGGGGACCCGGGCACGCCAGTACCCGCACGAGTTCTCCGGCGGCATGCGGCAGCGGGCGATGATCGCGATGGCGATCGCCAACGACCCGGCGCTGCTGATCGCCGACGAGCCGACCACCGCGCTGGACGTGACGATCCAGGCGCAGGTGCTGTCGCTGCTGCGGACCGCGAAGCAGGAGACCGGTGCCGCGACCGTGCTCATCACGCACGACCTCGGGGTGGTCGCGGAGATGGCGGAGCGGGTGCTGGTGATGTACGCGGGACGGATCGTGGAGCAGGCGGACGTGCGGTCGCTGTTCGCGTCGCCGCGCCACCCGTACACGGCCGGGTTGCTGGCGAGCATTCCCCGGCTGGACGTGGAAAGCCAGACTCTGACCCCGATCCCGGGCAGTCCGCCGAGTCTGCTGGCGCCGCCGCCGGGGTGCCCGTTCGCGCCACGGTGTGCGTTGCGGCAGGGCCGCGCGGAGTGCGTTTCGGAGCGGCCCGCGTTGCGGGAGGTCGACGGGCACGCCACGGCCTGTCACTTCGCGGAGCTTGCGGAGTGAACATTCAACGCCGCGCTGAGGAGCTGGCGCATGTCTGAGCTGCTGCGGGTCGAGGGGCTGACGAAGCACTTCCCGATCAGGGGCGGGGTGCTGCGCCGGGCCCGAGGACAGGTGCGGGCGGTCGACGGAGTGTCGTTCACCGTGGCGGCGGGGGAGACGCTCGGCCTGGTCGGCGAGTCGGGCTGCGGCAAGACCACGACCAGCCGCATGGTGGTGCGGCTGGTGGAGCCGACCGAGGGCCGGGTCTTCCTGCGCGGCAAGGAGATCACCGGGCTGTCGGGTGACGCGTTGCGGGACGTGCGGCGGGAGCTGCAGATCGTCTTCCAGGACCCGTACTCGTCGCTCAGCCCGCGGATGACCGTGCACGACCTGGTCGCGGAACCGTTGCGGATACAGGGGTTGTACCGCGACGGCGGCCGGGAGCGGGTGACGTCGCTGCTGGAGACGGTCGGGTTGCAACCGGAGCACGCGAACCGGTACGCGCACGAGTTCTCCGGCGGGCAGCGGCAGCGGATCGGCATCGCACGGGCGCTCGCGCTGGGGCCGTCGATCCTGGTGCTGGACGAGCCGGTGTCGGCGCTGGACGTCTCGGTGCGGGCGCAGGTCGTGAACGAGCTGTCGGCGTTGCAGGACTCGCTGGGGCTCGCGTACGTGTTCGTGTCGCACGACCTGTCGGTGGTGCGGCACGTGTGCGACCGCGTCGCCGTGATGTACCTGGGGAAGATCGTCGAGCTGGCGTCCACGCGGTCGCTGTACGCGCGGCCCGCGCACCCGTACACGCAGGCGTTGTTGTCGGCGATCCCGATCCCGGACCCGACGCAGGTGCGAGAGCGGATCGTGCTGACCGGGGACGTGCCCAGCGCGTCCGACCCGCCGAGCGGGTGCCGGTTCCGGACGCGGTGCTGGAAGGCGCAGGAGGTGTGCGCGGTCGAGGAGCCGCCGCTGCTGCCACAGGGGCCGGCCGATCATGTGGCTGCGTGCCACTTCCCGACCGAGGCGGACGTCCTGGCTGGCGAGCACTTCGCCCCGGAGGCGGCGGACGACGTTTCAGGGTGACACGTCGTAGCGGGTGGCCATCGTGGCGGCGCGGTTGTGCAGGGAGGTGCGCAACCACTGCGGGGCGAGGGCTTCCGCGTTCGTGGTGAGCTGCCACAACGCCCATTCGGCGTGTCTCGCGTCCTGGAAGGTCACCTCCAGCCGCAGCCAGCCGTCCGCGTCGGTTTCCTCGGTGCGGACGGCCAGCGCGGTGCCCACCAGGTCCGCGCGTCGCGCCGGGTCCACCCGTACCAGCACGGCGACCTGGTCGCCGCCGGTCCGGAACCGCGTGCTGCGTTCCTGCCAGGCCCGGTCCAGGTCGACCCGGTCCGGTCGCTGCGCTGGTTCGGCGAGTTCCTCGGCGGCCAGCACCCTGGCCAGCCGGTAGGTGCGGTCCGCGCCGGACCTCGTGGCCAGCAGGTAGCTCTGACCGCGTGCGGTGACCAGGCCGATCGGGTCCACGGTGCGCCACTTCGGGGTCTGGTCGCGGGCCGCGTAGTTGATGCGCAGCTTGTGTCCGGCGAACACCGCGCGCCGGATCTCGGCCACCACGGCGTCGGGCACCTCCTCGGCGACCACGCGGCGCGCGAGGAGGTCGGTCTCCGGGTCGATGAGCAACCGCCGCGCCGCGCCTGCCGCGATGGCCCGGTTGCCTTCCGGCAGTGCGTCGACCACCTTGAGCATGGCCGAAGCGAGCGCGGAGCCGAGGCCGAACACCTGCGCGCCGCGCCGTGAGCCTGCGACCAGCAGGGCGAGCGCCTCGTCGTGGTTCAGTCCGGTGAGCTCGGTCTGGAAACCGGGCAGCAGCGCGAAACCGCCGTGCCTGCCGCGCTCGGCGTAGACCGGGACGCCTGCCGAGGACAGCGCCTCGATGTCGCGCAGCACGGTGCGGGTGGACACCTCCAGCTCGCGGGCCAGCGTGGCCGCGGACAGCCGGCCGTGCCGGCGCAGCAGCAGCACCAGCGAGACCAACCGGTCGGCGCGCACGCCGAAAACCCTACCGAATACATGACACAGGATGTCGTGATTGGTTGGGAGGCTTTTCGCCATGACGTCAACGACGAACGGAGCTCAGGTGGCATTGGCACGAACGGCGGTCAACCCGGTGGCGTGGTCGGTGGAGATGGGGTTCAACCAGGGGGAGATCGTCTCCGGGAACACCCGCACCCTGTACTGCTCGGGGCAGACCGCGATGAGCGGCGACGGCAAGCCCCAGCACGACGGGGACATGGCGGCCCAGTTGGCGCTGAGCCTCGACAACGTGGAGGCCGTGCTCGGCGAGGCAGGCATGTCGCTCGCGAACCTCGTCCGGCTCAACGTCTACACCACCGACGTCGACCTGCTCTTCCAGCACTACGGCGTGCTGGCGTCCCGGCTGGGCGCCGCAAGGGTGGCCCCGACCACCACGATGCTCGGGGTGACCCGACTGGCGATCCCGGGCCAGATGGTCGAGCTCGAGGGGACCGCCGTCGCGTGACCTGACCCCGGGACCGGGCTCGGCACGGCGGATCGAGACCCCGGCAGCTACGCGCCTCCGCTGCTCGTGCCGGTCGAACCGGCACGAGCAGCTGGCGATGTCCGGTGTGCGGAACCAGTAAGCTCGAAGCCAGGTCGGGGCCTGTTCACTCCTGGGGGAGTCACGTTGTTCCGTGCTGTGCTGACCGCCGCGTTCCTCGCTGGTGCGCTGATCGCCGTTCCCGTCACGCCGTCGGCCGCCGCGCCCGCCGCTGAGGTGACCGGCTCGACCTTCACACCGCGGTCGCCGGTGCGGGTGCTCGACACCCGCACGGCCGGTCCGGTCGGCGCGGGTGGGACGGTCGCCATCGATCTCGCGTCCCACGTGCCCGCGACCGCGACGGCCGTGGTGCTGAACGTGACCGGTGTGGCGCCGACCGCGTCGACGTTCGTGACCGTCTACCCGGGTGGCGCGGCGCGCCCGACCGCGTCGAGCCTCAACCTGGACGTCGGGGAGGTCCGTGCCAACCAGGTCACGGTCGCGCTCGGTGCCGACCGGACCGTGCGGCTGTACAACAACAGCGGCCGGATCAACCTGGTCGCCGACCTCGCGGGCCACTACGGCACCGAGTCGGGTGCGCTCTTCACCGGCCTGCCGCCGAACCGGGTCCTCGACACCCGCGACGACCACCCGCTCTCCTCGGGCGGGGTCCGGGTGCTCGACCTGTCGCGCGTGGTGCCGGAGTCGGCCACCGCGGTGACGTTCAACCTGACCGCGACCCTGCCGACCGCGTCGACGTTCGTGACCGCGTGGCCGACCGGCGCACGACGGCCGACCGCGTCGAACCTGAACGTCGAGATCGGTGAGACCCGGCCGAACCTGGTGACCGCGGCGATCGGTGCGGACCGCACGGTGTCGCTGTACAACAACTACGGCAACGTGCACCTGCTCGCCGACCTCACCGGCTTCCACACCCCCGACTACGGCGCCCGGTTCGTGCCGCGCGCACCGCAACGGGTGCTCGACACGCGTGCGGGCATCGGCCTCACCGGCCCGCTCGCCTCGGGTGGCCTCCCGCACCCGCTCGCCCTCGGCGAGGCGGTGCCGGTCAACGCGACCGGCGTGGTGCTGAACCTGACCGGCGTCGGCGCGTCGACCTCCACCTACGTCACGGCCTGGGGCGAGGGGACGGTCCAGCCGTACCAGTCGTCCACGCTGAACGTCGTGCCGGGCAAGGCGGTGCCGAACGCGGCCACTGTCGTGTTCGGCCAGTACCGCGGGCTGTACCTCTACAACCACCGGGGCACCGTCCACCTCATCGCTGACCTGTCCGGGATGTTCGTCGTGTCTCCCGAGGACTGCGCGCCGGGGTGTGTGCGTGCGTGGGGCAGCAACGACACCAGGAAGCTCGGGACCGGCCAGACCGTCGGCAGCTCGCCGGCGCCGACGCCGGTGGCAGGGCTCTCCGGGGTGCGGCAGGTCGTGGGCGGCGGCTCGGGAGGCGCGTCCTACGCGGTGCTCGACGACGGCACGGTCCGCGCATGGGGTGGCAACGAGGCCGGGCAGTTGGGCAACGGCTGGTCCGCACGCAACGGCGTGTCGGCGGTGCCGGTTCCCGTCGTGGGACTGACCGACGTCACGGCGGTGTCGACCAACGGCCACACCACGTACGCCCTGCGCGCGGACGGCACAGTGTGGGGCTGGGGCCAGGGCCCGTTCGGCACCGGCGACCACGAGGTGTCGAACGTGCCGATGCCGCTGCCACACCTGACCGGCGTGACCGGCATCGCGGTCGGACATGCGAGCACGTACGCGCTGCGCCCCGACGGCACGGTGTGGGCGTGGGGAGTGAACCACCACGGCGCGCTGGGCACCGGCAGTGCGGACGACAACGGCGTGCTCGCGCCGGTGCGGGTGCAGGCGTTGTCGGACGTGGCCTCGATCGGGGCGGGTTCGTACAACGGCTACGCGGTCACCTCGGATGGCACGGCGTGGGCGTGGGGCTTGAACGTGCATGGTCAGCTCGGCAACGGCGATCCGTGCGACCCCTTCACGAACTGCGAGTCCCGCGTGCCCGTGCGGGTGACCGGTCTCAGCGACGCCGCACAGGTGGTGGCCGGGGGCGACTACACCGCGTACGCACTGCGGTCCGACGGGTCCGTCGCCGCGTGGGGTTACGCCTACAACGGCGCGCTGGGCAACGGCGTCGCCTGCGAGGGGACCTGCGTGTCCAGGATCCCGGTCGACGTGGCAGGCCTGACCGGGGTCGTCTCGATCGCCTCGTTCGGGTGGGGCGCGTACGCCCTGCGCGGCGACGGCACCGTCTGGGCCTGGGGTGACAACACCTACGAATCCATTGGGAACCACTCGGCTCCGTTCGCCCTGGCCCCGGTCCAGGTCCAGGGCGTCGACGACGTCACCGTGATCGGCAGCGGCGTGTCCGCCGGGTACGCGGTCAGCTGAGCGGGGCGAACAGGTCCACCACGTTGTCGTCCGGGTCGGTGATCGAGGCGTAGCGCTGGCCCCAGAAGGCGTCCCACGGGTCCTTGTGGCTGCGGTAGCCCGCCGCGACGAGGTCGGCGTGGACCTTGTCGACCTCGGCCGGGCTGTCGCACAGGAAGCAGATGCCCACCGAGTTGCCGCCCTGCGGCTTGGTCCACTCCGGGGCGAACGAGCGGACCGTCGCCACGGTGTCCCAGCCGAAGCGCAGACCGTTCGGCAGGGTCGCCTCCACGTGCGGTTCGCCGTCGCTGCCGGCCGGGATCGGCAGGCCGAGGCGGCGGTAGAAGGCGAGCGACGCCGCCATGTCCTCGACCACCAGGCCGATCATGTCGAGTTTCGGAGTCATGGGCCCACGCTAACGGCCGCGTGCCGGGCTGCCTTGAACGAATCGGACGGTTACTCGTCGGCCGGTGCCGCCACCGGGATGTCGTTGGTCGCCGCCCACGTCGCGATGTCCTGGTGCTGGATCGCGGCCGACATCAGGTCCGGGAACTTGTCGGGGGTGCACGCGAACGCGGGGATGCCCATCGCCGCGAAGGCGGCCGCCACGTCGTGGTCGTACGCCGGAGCGCCCTCGTCGCTCAGCGCCAGCAGGCACACCACCTGCACGCCGTCCGCGACGAGTGCCCGCGCGCGGTGCAGCATCTCCTCTTCGTTGCCGCCCTCGTACAGGTCGCTGATCAGCACCAGCACCGTGTCCCGGGGCGCCTCGATCCGGCTCTGGCAGTACGCGAGCGCCGCGTTGATGTCGGTCCCGCCGCCGAGCTGCACGCCGAACAGCAGCTCCACCGGGTCGGTCAGCTGCTCGGTCAGGTCCGCGACGGCCGTGTCGAACGCGATGATCTGCGTGCGCAGCGACCGGATCGACGCCAGCACCGCGCCGAACACGCTGGCGTACACGACGGAACTGGCCATCGAGCCGCTCTGGTCGAGGCACAGCACGATCTGCTTGCTCACGTTGGGCAGCCTGCGGCCGTAGCCCACCAGCCGTTCCGGCACCACCGTGCGCTGTTCCGGCTGGTAGTGCTTCAGGTTCGCGAGGATGGTCCGGTTCCAGTCGATGTCCGCCTGCCGCGGCCGGTGCGTGCGGTTCGCGCGGTGCAGGGCGCCGCTCACCGCCTGCCGCGTCGGTTGCGCGAGCCGCTTCTCCAGGTCGTCGACGACCTTGCGCACCACCGCGCGTGCCGTGTCCCGCGACCGCTCGGGAATAGCGCGGTTGAGCGACAACAGCGTGCCGACCAGGTGCACGTCCGGCTGCACCGACTCCAGCAGCTCCGGCTCGAGGAGCAGCTCCCGCAGCCCGAGGCGGTCCATCGCGTCGCGTTGCATGACCTGCACGACCGAGCTGGGGAAGTAGCCGCGGATGTCACCCAGCCACCGCGCCACCCGGGGCGACGAGCTGCCCAGGCCGCCGCGCCGGTCCTCCTGCTTGTCGTACAGGGCCTCCAGCGTCGCGTCGCGTTTGGCGTCCACACCGGATAGCGACGTGCCGGTGCCGTCGGCGTCCTCGCCGCCGAGGATCATCCGCCACCGGCGCAACCGCTCACTCATCGCAACAGCTCCAGAATCCGTGGCACCACAAGGGAAGCGCGCTCGTGGTCGAGATCGCCGTCGTCCCCGCGCCCGCCCGCCGCGCCCTCGCCGCGGTCGATGCGGCGCACCCGCAACCCGATGTCGCGCCGCTCGGTCGCGCTGAACTCCGCGAACGTCCTGCGCAGCAACGGGAGCAGGTGGTCGAACAGCTCCCCGTTCACCCCGGTCGCCCACTCGTCGACGATCTCCAGCAGCTCCGGTTCGTGCACCAGCAGCGCCGCCTCGCCCGACAGGAACCCCTCCAGCCAGCCCGCGGCCTGCGTCGCGTCCGCCGCGAGCGACAGCTGCCGCGACAGCCGCGCGGCCGCGTCGGTCACGTCCACCAGGCCGGCGTCCAGCAGCAGCCGCACCGCACGGCCCGCGATCAGGCCCGGCACGCTCTGCCGGTCCGCGACCGACCGGAGCGCGCCGTACCAGACGACGCGCAGTTCCTCCTGGTCCAGCAGGCCGATGCCGCGCTGCACGGCATCGACGAGTTCGCGGACCTCGGCCGCGGCCTCCTCGTCCAGTGCGGTGCACGCGGCGGGCAGCCCGATCGCGATGCGCGTGACGATGCCGGTCAGCACCCGCTGCACGACCTCGGTGTCCGCGCGGCGCACGTTGCCGTACCGGCGCACCCGCGCCATCGGCTCGACCGCCGCCATCAACCGGGTCGTGTCGTGTTGCCTGGCGGCACGTTCGTCGAGCGCGGCGAGCACCCCGCCCAGCGCGGCGGGCAGGTCGGCGGTCAGCGTCGTCTCGACCAGCACGGACAGCTCGGCGATGTCGGCCTCGAGCGTCCGCGCCGCGACCACGGCCGTGGCCGCCGACTCGATGGTCGTGCCGTAGCCGCTCGCCTCGATCAGCGCGACCTCCAGCTCGGGCGTCCACTCGAGGGTCCACGACTCGCGGAACGTGCCCTTGCCGCGGGAGGTGTCGGCCCGCTCACCCCACCGCACGTCGAGCAGCAGCAGGCGGTGCAGGAGCTTGCTGCGAGCGAGGTTCGTCTCGGTGCGCAGGTCCAGGTCGAGCTGCTGCTCGGCGGCGCTCTGCTTGAGGCGCAAGCGTTTGCGCGTCTTGGCGAGGTCCATGGCGAGGGGCACCATGGGGGTCTCGCGCGGGACGCGGCCGAGGATGTCGCCGACGAGCAACTTGCGCGCGACCAGTCGCATGGGGACGTTCGAGCCGCCGCACAGCGCGGCCTGGCAGGACTCCAGGACCTCCGGCAGCCCGGGGTGCGGGCGGTCGCGGATCGCCGACAACGTGTACGCGAGGCGGACGGCCTCGATGACCGCGGCCGACGACACGTCGTGCTGTTCGCGGCGCAGCAGGCGCGCCACCCGCACCAGCCAGCGGCTGACAACCTCGTCGGGGGCGGTGAACAGGTGGTGGTACCAGCCGGGCGACTCGATGCCGGCGCCGTAGCCGCTCATCCTGGCCAGCCGCGTCGACGTCCACGGCACCCACGTTGCCGCGACCTTGGCGGTGCGCAGGCCTTTCAGCAACTGCGTGTCCGCGGTCTGCGTCGGGAACTCCGACGGCACCAGCACCGGCGCGTGCCACGCCCCGCACACGACCGCGATCCGCTCCGCCTCGCTGCGGAGCGCGACCCGCAGCACGCGGCGCATGGCGGCCTCGCGGCGGCGGGTGCGCAGGTCGGGGACGTGCCCTTCGCGCAGTGTGCGCATGGCGTCGAGGACGGCGTGGAACACGTCCATGCCGTGGTAGCGCAGCTCGACCGCGTCCTCCCACCAGCGTTCCGCGTCGTCGAAACCGGCCGCGGTGGCGAGGGTCTTGATCGGGTCCATCGGCGGCTGGGCGTCCGGGTCGTCGGTGCCGTCGTCGCTGTCCCCGAGGACCAGCGCCACGTTCGCGGGCAGGTCGAGGAAGCGGACCTCCCGGTCGTGCTCCAGCGCCCACCGCAGCGCGACCCACTCCGGGGAGAACACCGCCATCGGGTAGAACGACGCGGTCGCGGGCGCGTCGACCGCGTACACCAGACCGGCGACGGGCGGGCGCATCCCGGCCGCCATGGCGAGCGGTGCGACCGCGTCCAGCTCCGGCGGACCCTCGATCAGCACGATCTCCGGGTCCAGCTCGGCGAGCACGGTCGCCACGGCACGTGCGGAACCCGGCCCGTGGTGGCGGATCCCCAGGATGTGGACCCGCTCGTCGTGGGAAGTGCCCTGTGTCAACGGTTCGCTCCGCAAGCTCCGCTCGGTGTCAATGGTTCGCTCCGCAAGCTCCGCTCACACCAGCTCGCGGCACGCCCGGTACAGGTCGCCCCACGGCTTGCGCTCCCTCACCACCGCTTCGAGGTACTCCTGCCAGATGATCCGGTCCTGCACCGGGTCCTTCACGACCGCGCCGTGCAGCCCGGCCGCCACGTCGCCCGCACGGACCACACCGTCGCCGAAGTGCGCGGCGAGCGCGATCCCGTTGGTGACCACGGAGATCGCCTCGGCCGTCGACAGCGTGCCGGACGGCGACTTGACCTTCGTGCGCCCGTCGTCGGTGACGCCGTCCCGCAGTTCGCGGAACACCTGCACGACGCGGCGGATCTCGTCGACGTTCTCCAGGTCGCCGGGCAGCTTCAGCGACTGGCCGAGCTGCGCGACCCGCAGCCGCACGATCTCCACCTCGGACTCGGCGTCGTCGGGCAGCGGCAGGATCACCACGTTGAACCGGCGCTTGAGCGCGGCGGACAGGTCGTTGACGCCGCGGTCGCGGTCGTTGGCGGTGGCGATGATGTTGAAGCCCGCGCGGGCCTGCACCTCGCTGTCCAGCTCGGGGATCGGCAGCGTCTTCTCGGACAGGACGGTGATCAGCGCGTCCTGCACGTCCGACGGGATGCGGGTCAGCTCCTCGATCCGCGCGATGCCACCGGTTTCCATCGACCGCAGCACCGGGCTCGCGACCAGCGCCTGCGGTGACGGGCCCTCCGCGAGCAGGCGCGCGTAGTTCCAGCCGTAGCGGATGGACTCCTCCGACGTGCCCGAGGTGCCCTGCACCAGCTGGGTCGAGTCGCCGGAGATGGCCGCGGCCAGGTGCTCGGACAACCACGTCTTCGCGGTGCCTGGGACACCGAGGAGCAGCAGCGCGCGGTCGGTCGCGAGGGTGGCGATCGCGACCTCGATGAGCCGCCGCGACCCCAGGTACTTCGGCGAGATCGGGGTGCCGTCGGGTGCCTCACCGCCGAGGACGTAGGTGGCGACCGCCCACGGCGACAGCTTCCAGTTCGGCGGGCGGGGCCGGTCGTCGGTCCTCGCGAGCACCGCCAGTTCCTCGGCGTGCTCCTGCTCGGCATGTGCCCGAAGCATCTCGGTCATCGAAACTCCTGGTCGATCGTGGCTCGCACGGTCAGTGCGTGGGCGAGGCCGCGCAGGACGCGGCGGGCGGGTTTGCGTTCGGCGTCGAGGGTCAGCAGCCAGCCCTCGACGGCGGCGAGCGCGGCGGGGTGCAGGTGCTCTGCCAGCGCGGAAGCCGCCAGCTGCAGGACGTTCTCGGTCTTCTGCGCGCGCATCCGGTTGATCAGCGCGGCCGAGAACTCGGCAGGCCACGGCCCGCGCGCGGCGGCGAGGAGACCACCGAAGCGGGCGTCGAGCTTCTTCTGGCCGGCGAGGATCTCCGTGGCGACCTCGGGGGTGAGCGCGCCGATCAGCTCCGGCCCCGGCTGGTGGCGGGCGAGCGCGGCCAGCCACTCCTGGTTCCGTTGCCGCAGCGCGGCTTTCGTCCAGCCGGTGAGGACCTCCTGGTCCGCGTCACCGATCAGGTCGGGATCCCAAGTGGACAGCGGGGTGGCGGCGAGGATCTGGATGAGCCAGGACGCGGCGCGGCCGTAGCCGGGTTCGCGGTGGTCGGTGACCCCGTCGCGGCGGGCGGCCGCGTCGGGTTCGTCGGGCAGCTCGACGGTAAGGCCCTTCCCGACGGTGATCAGCGCGGTGGCGCGTGCGGCCATGCGCGCGGCGCGGGCGGAGCCAGGCAGCCGGTCGAGCATCGCGGCGGCCGCGGCCCGCACGGAGGCGGCGCGGTCGTCGAGTGCCCGCTCCAGCAGCGGTTCGTCGCGCTCGGAGAGTCCGATGTGGAACGTGTCGAGGAGCCCGGCGCGGGTCGCGGCCTGCTCGTCGTCCCACGTGTCCTCGACGAGCGTGCGGGCGAAGTCGGGCTCGGTGGCACGCAGGTCGGCCAGCAGCGCGAGCCGGTCGGCGCGGGTGGCGGTGGCGAAGCGCTCGACGACGTCCTCCGGCGGGACGGTCGCCGCCCACCGCCACGCCGGGTTGAACCGGGCGAGCCACGCGCCGCGCGGGCCGAGCACGTCCCGGATGACGGCACGGGTCGCGGTGTTGGCGGTGCCGAACCGCAACAGGTCGACGACCATCGGGTGCGGCGGCCGCTGCCCGGCGGCGCGTGCGGCGGCGAGCCAGTGGAGCACGATGAGGTCGGTGCCGCCCTCGATCCGGATCGTGCGGTTGAGCAGCAGTTCCAGCAGTTGCGCCGCGGCGGGGGAGCACTCCGGCCGGTCGTCGGGCCCGGCAGGCGGGGCGGGGGTGCCGCGCCAGACCGGCGGGACCCAGCCCGCGCGCCGGTACCCCGAGGCGAGCGCGGCGGCGGCCAGGAGCTGCGCCTCCGCGCCCTCGGCCGCGACGCCGTCCGCGCCCGGGATGCCGAGCCGGTCGACGGTGAACCCGCGGCGCGCGGTGCCGACGAGCGCGGCACCGAGGAGTTCGTCCCAGTCCGTACTCATGGGTCGCTGCGCTCCTCCGCTACCGCACCGTCTTCCCTCGTCACGTGCTCGGCGCTGGCGCGCCTGCGCGCGCTCCTCAGTCCAGACGGCGCCCGCTCCGTCGCTCCGCTCCCGGTCACACGCTCACCAGCCGATCGTCGATCTCGGCGCTCAGCGGGTGGAAGCGCTCGCCGCCCCACTCGCCGAACACGGGGATCGGGTGGCCGCCGGACAGCGCGAGGAGCTGCCAGACGTCGGTGTCGGGGGCGAGCGTGAGTGCCGCGCCGTTCCGGTCGACCAGCAGCGGGGTGTCGCCGGGCACGACGGTCATGCCGGTGAGCGCCATGGGGACGCGGCGCAGCCATGGGTTCCCGGCCTGCCAGCGGGCCGCGCGGTCGAGCGCGGCGCCGACGTCGGTGGCGCCGGGCAGCCCTTCGCCCTGGGCGACCTTGTGCTCGTCACCGGCGAACAGGGCGCGCCGGGGCGCCCCGCCCGGGTACAGCGCGACCTCACCGTCCACAACGGACCCGAGGACGTGCGAGACGGTCAGCGCCATGCCCGCCGCGGCGAAGTCGAGCAGTACGACCGTTTCCTTCGTGTGCTCGCCGTACAGCCAGGTCCGTTGCGACAGCAGCCGTTCGTCCTCCTCCTGGCTGAGCCCGACGACGTGCCAGCGGTCCGCGAGCCGTTCCCCGGAGCGGACCTCCTCGGTGCGGCGCGACCAGCCGAGCAGTGCGCGGAGGTCGCCCATGGCGGCCGGGTCGAGCTCGGCGCGGCGGCGCCACGCATTGACGGCCAGGTACCAGCGGCCCAGCTCACCGAGGAGGTGCGGTGCCCAGTCGTGGCGCGCGTGGACGGCGCTGCCCATCGCGCGGACCCGCTCCCCGAGGCCGGGCACCTGGGCGTCGACGAGCCGGGCGCCGGCGGCGTCCCAGAAACCCGGCGGCTGGCGCCGGACGCTCGCGAGGCCCTGGCGGGCGATGTCGTGCAGCCAGCGCTCGAAGTCGTCGATGCCCGCCGACATCAGCGACTCGCGCTCGGCCAGCCGTTTGGCCTGGGCCTCGGGGTCGGGTGTCCTGCCCGTGGCGGCGCTCTTCGTGCGCGCGGCCCGGTCGGCGGCCCAGTCGGCGGCGAAGGGCTCCGTCGTGTCGAGGTCGGCCACGACACCGTCGTTGGCCGACCAGAGCAGGAGCAGCGCCAGCCCGTGCTTGCAGGGGAACTTGCGGGACGGGCACGTGCACCGGAACGCGGGCTCGTTCAGGTCGACGGTCACCTGGTAGGGGGCGCGGGCGCTGCCCTGGCACTTGCCCCACACGAGCGACTCGTTGCTGCCGAGGTCCGACCACGTGCGCGGGTTGGCGAGACCGCGGGCCGACTTGGCGGAACCTGAGTCGGGCGCGAGCGCGAGTACCTGCGCCACCGTCCACCGCGATCCCAAGTCGGCCATCCTCTCCGTCGCCGACGCCAGGGTAGCCGGGGACACCGACAATCCGTGTCACGTGCTCGCGGTGGCGCCCGCGCTGGTGAAGACCCCGGCCACGGCGGCTGTGACGGCGGCCGCCGCGGCCCGGTCGGCGGTGGTCTCGTCGAGGTCACCGGTGCCCGTGAGGAGCCGGTAGTACAGCGGCGCCGACACCGCGCGGATGACCTCCTCGGCGTCCGTGCCCCTCGGGACTTCGCCCCGGGTGACGGCCTGCGTCACGCACGGCGCCCACTCGGCGACCCGCGTCGCGTAGAACCCGCGCAGGGCCGCCGCGGTGGCGTCGTCGCAGGTGGCGGCCGCGATGACGGCCTTGAAGAGCGGGCCCTGCCTCGGGTCGGTCAGCGTCGTCAGCACCAGCCGGGCGTTGGCGCGCAGGTCCCCGGAGAGCGTGCCGGTCTCGGTGCGGGGCACCGATTCCGCCGCCATCTCCGCGAGCAGGTCGGTCACCACGGCCGTCACCGTGCCCCAGCGCCGGTACACGGTCGTCTTGCCCACGTCCGCGCGGCGGGCCAGGTCGCTCAGCTCGAGGTGGGCGAAACCCTGCTCGGCCAGCACGTCCCCGGCCGCGCGCAGTACCGCCGCACGCACGCGTGCCGTCCGCCCACCTGGTCGTTCCATGGGCTAATGGTACCTCAGTTCCGTTAGTGCTACCTTAAAGGAACCGTAGTTCCATTAGGGAGTGATCATGGAGTACAGACGACTGGGCGCGTCCGGCATGAAGGTCCCCGCGCTCGCGTTCGGCGCAGGCACGTTCGGCGGCCGGGGCGAGCTGTTCGGCAACTGGGGCACCACGGACGTCACCGAGGCGCGGCGGCTGGTCGACATCTGCCTCGACGCGGGCGTGACGCTGTTCGACACGGCGGACGTCTACTCGGACGGCGCGTCGGAGGAGGTGCTCGGCGCGGCGCTGAAGGGCAGGCGCGACCGGGCGCTGATCTCGACGAAGACCAGCCTGCCACTGGCCGGCGACGACGGCGGTTCCTCCCGCTCCCGCCTGCTGACCGCGGCCGACGCGGCGCTGCGCAGGCTGGACACCGACCACATCGACCTGTTCCAGCTGCACGCCTTCGACGCGGGCACCCCCGTCGAGGAGGTGCTGTCCACATTGGACGACCTGGTGCGCGCGGGGAAGGTGCGGTACGTGGGGGTGTCGAACTTCTCCGGGTGGCAGCTGATGAAGTCCCTCGCCGCGGCCGACCGGCACGGACTGCCGAGGTACGTCGCGCACCAGGTGTACTACTCGCTCGTGGGCCGGGACTACGAGTGGGAGCTGCTGCCGCTCGGCCTGGACCAGGGCGTGGGTGCCGTGGTGTGGAGCCCGCTGGGCTGGGGCCGCCTGACCGGCCGCGTCCGCCGCGACCAGCCGTTGCCGTCGGGCAGCCGCCTGCACCGCACGGCGGCGTTCGGCCCACCGGTGGCCGACGAGTACCTGTACCGCGTGGTGGACACGCTGACCGACATCGCGGCGGAAACCGGGCGCGCGGTGCCGCAGATCGCGCTGAACTGGTTGCTGCGCAGGCCTTCCGTGTCGTCGGTGCTGATCGGCGCCCGCGACGAGGCGCAGCTGCGCCAGAACCTGGGCGCGATCGGCTGGGAACTGACTCCCGCGCAGGTGTCCCGGCTGGACGAGGCGAGCGCGACGACGGCGCCGTACCCGTACTTCCCGTACCAGCGCCAGGAAGGCTTCGCGCGACTGAACCCGAGTGTGGTTGCCTGAGGGGCATGGACATCCGCGTGGTGGCGTGCGACATCTTCGGTACGACCGTCGACTGGTACACCGGGGTGGCGGCACAGGTGGCGGCGCTGCTGCCGGAGGTTGACCCTGGCGAGTTCGCGGCACGGTGGCGGGGCGAGTACGCCCCGTCGATGGACCGCGTCCGCACCGGCGAGCGCGAGTGGGCCTACCTGGACACGCTGCACCGCGAGTCCCTGGACGGCCTGCTGGCCGGTCGCCCTGTCGACGAGCCGACCCGCGACCGCCTGGTCAGGGCGTGGCACACGCTGCCGGCGTGGCCGGACTCGGTCCCGGGCCTGACCCGCATCAGCGCCGCGCACACCACCGCTGCGCTGTCGAACGGCGGATTCGCGCTGCTCACGAACCTGGTCAAGAAGGCGGGCCTGCCGTTCGACTGCGTGCTGTCAGCGGAACTGGCGCAGGCGTACAAACCGGACGCGGCGGTCTACCACCGGGCCGCGGCGCTGCTCGACGTCGAGCCGTCGCAGATCCTGATGGTGGCCGCCCACAAGTGGGACCTGGACGGCGCCCGTGCGGCCGGTCTGCGCACCGCGTTCGTGCACCGCCCTCGCGAGAAAGGCCCACGTCAGGAAGCGGACCGGCCGGAGGACGTCACGGCGGACCTGCACGCGACCGACTTCGAGGACCTGGCCGGCCAGCTCGGGAGCCGCTGACCGATCCCTAACAGAGCGAGCGGCGCCAGATGAGGGCCTCTGCCGGGGTGGCGGCCATGTCCTCGTACTCGACCTCGGGGTCCTCGGCGTCCGTGCCCGCGAAGCGGTAGGGGAGGACGACGGTGATGGCCATGCTGTCGGCGTGCTCGAGGTGGACCATGATCGCGTCGGTCTTCTCGCTGGTCACGTCGCTGACCAGGGCCGCGGCGCGCAGGTCGTTGGACTCGGCGGACATGCCGCTGACCAGGCTCGTCAGCACCTCGGACGGGTTCGGGTCCGCCGCCTCGGCGGTGTCCGCGGCGAACACCTGCTCCTCGCCCTCGCGGGTGATGGCCGCGCCGTACGGGTAGAACTCGCCGTGCCGCCGCAGCATCTCGTCCGCGAACGGCAGAACCGTGTTGAGCAGGCGGTCCAGGTCGGACTGCACGTGCTCCGAGGTGGTGTCACGCCAGGTCGTCACGTCTCCAGTGTGCCTGTTCGTGAGCCGGGGGCGGTGACCTGGTGTGGTCACCGCCCCCGGGGGAGTCCGTTCGCTCAGAACGCGCCGGCCGGAACCTTTTCCTGGATGAGCTCCATCTCGCCGCGGGCCTTCCTGCCGTTCGCCCACAGCTGGTTCACCCGGGACGACTCGGTGGCGTTCGGGTAGGCGTTCGTGCACGACGGGCCGGGGCCGCCGCCGGACATCAGCTCGGAGCAGGGGCCCGAGTAGTTGTCCGGCAGGCCGAGCGCGTGGCCGGTCTCGTGCGCGGTGACCCGAACCTGGTAGTACTGGCCCATCTGCGTGTAGTCGAAGAAGATGTAGCCGTTGCCGTGACCGTCGGTGTAGGCGTACGAGCCGGACGGGTCGTTGCCCTCGTAGTAGTCGAGCGTGGCGGCCGAGGAGTTCTCGACCAGCCGCACGTTGGACACCGACGCGTTCCAGATCGCCGCGCCCTCCCGGATCTGCGACGCGTACGTCGGTGCACCGGAGACGTCGTAGTAGACCGTGACGGCCGCGGGGGTCACGTCCTGGGGCGTGACCGGTGCGGCCGCGGCCTGACCCGCGGTCAGTGGAGCGGCGACCAACGCGGCCCCGACAGCCGCGGTGAGGAAGGACTTCCTGATCATGAAAGCACCTCGCCAGTGAGTGTTCTCTGCAGGGTCGGCCCACGAAATGGGCCTCGCGAGGACGTTAGAAAGCGCATTCATGATCACGGCACCGACTTTCGTAGGTAGCCGGAGTTGGGAAATTGCCAGGCATTTCGGCGTGTTGACGGGGTTCACCCGAGGTGGTGGGATGGATTACCCGAATGCCGGGAAACGCCGACGGAAAGTAGTCGCCGGCACGGCATCCGCCACTCGCTCGGTCAATTGTCCCGACTGTCCGTTGTGGGCAAAGCTTTTTCCATGGCGAGTGAGTTGCAGCGGCGCAAGACCGCGGTGGTGTTCGGTGCGATGGACGTCGATTTCGACGGGTTCCTGACCGAATCGGACTTTTCGGCACTGGCCGCGCGGTGGACCGAGAACCGCGGGTTGCCACCCGCCTCGGCGCAGGCGCGGCGGCTGACGGCGATCATGACGGGCTGGTGGCAGATGCTCCTCGCCGAGTCCGACGCCGACGGCGACGGCCGGGTCACGCTGGACGAGGTGCTGCTGGTCGTCGACGGCCTCGCGGCCGACACCTCGCCGGTGGTCGCGACCGCGGACGCGATGTTCGAGGCGGTCGACGCGGACGGTGACGGGCGGATCTCGGCAGGCGAGTACCGCGAGCTGATCGAGGCGTGGACCGGGCAGCCGACCGACACCGACGAGGTGTTCGGGCTGCTCGACGGCAACGGTGACGGGTACCTGTCGCGGCACGAGTTCACCGAACTGTGGACGGAGTTCTGGGCCGGGGACAACCCGAACGCGCCCGGCACCTGGGTGTTCGGGCGGTTCGAGTTGCCCCTGCGGTCCGTCTAGGTCTCCGTGTGCGCCGGCGGCCCGGGCTGTGCTTGCCTGCCGTGAAAGGCGCTTTCAGGGCACTGGGCGCCCTCACCGCGCCATTCACAACGCCTGCCATGTCCCGAACGCGCCTTTCACGGCATACCAGCCCACCCCGGTACGGCGATCACCGCCGGCTTGGTCGGACCCGCCGCAGGACCCGGCAAACGTTGGTGGACACAGCACTAGCCGGTGGCCGTGCGCGTGGCGATCAGGTCGAGCGTCTGGCGCTGGGTTGCGCCGTTGACGGTCACCGCGAGCGTGATCGTCGACGGCCGCAGCGCGGTCAGCTCACCGGTCGCCGGGTCGAAGTTCGCCGTGTGGTAGCGCTTCGCGTCCCGCTGGGGTCCGATGTGGACGTTCGGCGACGCGGACCACCTGGCGGACACCGGGTAGGCGACCGGGACGGTCCGGTCCGCCTGCGTGATGCTCGCGGTGACCACGGTGGACCGCCCGACGGGCAGCGAGTCCGGCGCGTCGACGGTCAGCGTGTCGACGTGCGGGCGGACCTCGGCGGCCAGCCAGTCGCCTGGCGCACCGCGGTCGTCGACGCCCCACAGGGACCACCCCGTGAACCCGCCTTCGGACGGCAAGGTCGAGGGGTTCTTGCCGGAGTTGCCGTTGACGAAGTACGGCACGCCGTCGACGTGGCTCGCGTGGAACGTCCCGACGTGGGCGCCGATGAATGCGGTGCCCTTGCCGGTCCGGTCCTGGAAGGCCGACAGCCAGGACTCGATGGTCGCGGCCTCCTTGCGGTCCGACAGCTCGCTCGCGCGGGCGGGCGTCGGGTCGCGCGGCGGCACGTGCTCGACGAGGACCACCGACTTCACGCGCCGGTCCGTGGCGGCCTTCTGCAGCTCGGTGCGCAGGCGGCCGAGCTGGGTCCAGTCGCTCGCCCGGAGGTTGATGCCGGACGTGTCCATGGTGATGAACCGGGTGCCCTTGTGGTCGATCACCTGCTGGGTGTCGCCGAACACCGCGCGGAAGTTGTCGAGGGAGTTGTTGCCGCGCTCGTGGTTGCCCGGCACGTAGTGGAACGGGAGCGTGCCGCCCAGCTCCTCGTCGAGGATCTTCCTGGCGAGCGCGAAGTCCGCCGCCGACGCCTCGTCGACGAGGTCGCCGTTGATGATCAGGAAGTCCGGCTTCGCGGCCTTGATCTCCCGCAGCGTGCGGCGCGCGTTGCGGACGATGTCGCTGTCCGGGTCGCGGGCCACGAACTGCGCGTCGGACATGACGGCGAACCGCCAGTCACCGCCCGCCGTCGAGTGGATCACCGGGTCCTCGACGACCGGCTGCGGTGGCACGTCCAGCGTCGGCGGTACGAGCGCGGTGATCCCGTCGATCACGAGGTCGCCGTGGTAGCTGTTGCTCGCGACGGTCTCCGCCGCGTAGAAACGCCGCAGCGTCAACGGGTACGTGGTGCCCGCGGGCACCTGGAACTCGAGCTGCCGCCAGCCGGTGTGGGTGAGGTAGCCGGCGCGGAAGGCGGGTAGCAGCGTGCCGTTGCCGTCCCAGACCTGCATGCTCGCCCACTCGCCCTTGCCGGTCGAGTTCACCCACAGCCGGATCGCCTTGGGCTGGCCGGGGAGCACGAGACCCGGCGGCGCGACGGCGCCACCGGTGCGGGTGCCGGTGCTCTGGGTGAAGTCGTAGGTGAGGCGCAGGCCCTGGCCGTCGTGGCCGGTCGCGGGGGCGACGGCACCGGTGGCGCGCTCGCCGAGGAACTTCCAGCCCGCGGTGTCGGTGAAGTCGGCGACGGACACCTCGGTGAGGCCGACGGTCACCGGCAGGACCGACTTCTTGCCGCGCACGTCGACGGTGACCAGCGCGGAACCGGTCGGCTGCTCGGCCTGCACGGTGTACTGGCCGTCGGCGTTCGGCGTGATGTCGAGGAGGTTCCGGTCGTAGGTGAGCGTGACGTCCCGGGGCTCGACGGGCGCGCTGGTGCCGTCGTCGTCGAAGCCGAGGACGCCGAACGTGGTCGTCTCGTCCGGGTTGGACAGTGCGATCTGTTCCTTGGTGGGCGCGGTGCGCGCGACCTCGCCGATGACGGTGAGGGTGGTCTCGCCGCGTGCGCCGCGGTCCTGTGCGACCACGGTGGCCGCACCGGGCCTGCGGCCGGTGAACACGCCGTCCCGGACGGTGCCGTTGTCGGTGCGCCAGCGCGGGTCGCCCGCGGCGGGGCCGTAGGTCTCGTCGTACCCGGCGGCGGTCAGCGTGCGGGACAGGCCGGACAGGACGCGCTCGGGGTGGCTCGGCGCGACGGTGGAGGCGCCGGACGCGCGGGTCGGGTCGAGCTTGGTCTCGACCCAGAACGCCTTGAGCCGCCCGCTTCCCTCGGGCGCGAACAGGCCGAGCCCGTTGGGCACGTTGCGTTCGGCGCCGTCGGACGGCCGGTTCTCCAGCTGCGCGGTGGTGGCACCCGGCTCACGCACGACGATCGTGGTGGAGCCGCCGCCGTCGAGGTTGACCGCGCTCCACGCGCCGAGCTCGACCATCATGCCGGCCAGCTCGTCGAGCCCGAGCCCGTCGGCGAACGCGGGCTGGCGGCCGTCGGCGGACAGGAGGAACATCTTCCGCCCGTCCCGGGAGAACCCGAGCGCGGTCCGCGGTGCGGCGGGGGTGTTGTTGCCCTGGCTGGCTTTCTGGGCGACACCGTCGACCACGAGCAGCTGGCGGCCGTTGATGGCGGCGTGGATCTTCTGGTCGTCCGCGGTGCGCGCCCGGTAGTCGATGCTGACCGGGTCACCTGGCTCGAGTTGTGTCAACGTGGCGGCCGCGGCGTCCCGCCCGACGAGGATCATGGTGCCGGCGGGGATCGCGCCCTCACCGGCTGCGTCCCGGACGGCGACGACGGTGTTGTCCCTGACCTCGACCTCGGCGACCGCGGTGGCGCCCTGGGTGGCACGGCAGCGGCAGTAGGTGCCCCAGAGCGGGGTGAACGCCTCGATGCCGCCGGCCCTGAGGGTCGGCTTGTTGACCCCGTCGAGGCCGAGGTCGCCGTCGGGCGTGGTGATGGTGCCCTCGAAGAACACCTCGCCGATGTCCCCGACACCACGCTCGGTGAAGATCGCCGAGGACTGCCGCCAGGTGGGTTCGGAGTCCGGCGACTGGATCAGCTCACCGTCCTTGATCCCCACCCCCAGTGCGGCGTTCGAGTTGTTGATGTCGAAGAAGTCCCCGTTCACGGCGGCGACCGCCCCGGCCCGGTTGGCGGTGGCGCTCAGCGGTTCGCCCTTGGCGACCTGCCCGGGGAAGAGGTAGTCGACGGTCGTGCCCTTGGTGAGGTCGACGGTGAGGCTGTCGCCCTGCAGCCAGGTGGGCGCGCCGGTGTAGGCGTCGGGCCCGTAACGGTCGAAGGAGCGGAGCGTCACGCCCGGCGCGACGGGCCGCGTCCGGGAGGCGGTCTCGATCCGGTCCTCCGGCGCGGCCTTGGCCTGACGCGCGGAGGCGAGGAAGTCGTCGCCGGGGAAGGCGGCGGCATCACTGGTGGCGGCGTCCGTATCAGCGGCGGCGGGCGCCGCGAGCGCCACGGCCGAAGCGGCGGCGGCAAGGAGGGAGAGCAATCTCTTCGACACGAACAGAGTCTGCCGCCGAGGTCGAAGATTTACCAGACCTGAAGATGACCGGAAAGAAAATTCCGGATGGCCGAGGCGGAGGCCGGTGGAGCGGACCGGGCACGCTCCGTGGGCCGCGTTCCGGTCCGCGGTCGAGGCCGAAGGATTGTAGGGCGATCGGATACACTCGCAGACGTTGCTGGTCAGGGACTTTGGGAGCGCGTCGTGGATGCCGAGCTGGACACCGATCGTCTGCTGATCGACCGGCCCAGCACCGTGGAGCTGCTCGCCGACGCGTTGCGCGAGCGGATCATCAAAGGTGTCTACCGGCCCGGTGAACGGCTCGTCGAGAAGGCGATCGGGGACTCGTTCAAGGTGTCCCGCAACTCGCTGCGGGAAGCGTTCCGGCTCCTGTCCCACGAGCGGCTCCTCGTCCACGAGCTGAACCGCGGCGTCTTCGTCCGCATGCTGTCCGTCGCCGACGTGAGCGACGTGTACCGGGTGCGCAAGCTCGTCGAGTGCACCGCCGTCCGCTCGCTCAAAGGGCGGCCGCCGCAGGTCGATGACATGGTCGCGGCCGTGCGGGCCGGGGACGCCGCGATGAAGGAGCAGGACTGGCGTGCGCTCGGCACCGCGAACATGCTGTTCCACCAGGCGGTCGCGTCGCTCTCCGACAGTCCGCGGATCGACGAGCTGATGCGCAACACCCTCGCCGAGCTGCGGCTCGTCTTCCACACCATGGCCGACCCGCGCCGCTTCCACGAGCCCTATCTCGAGCGCAACAAGGAGATCCTCACCGCCATCGAGGCCGGGGACGGGGCCCGCGCCGAGCGGCTCCTCCTCAAGTACCTGGACGACTCCGAGCACCAGATCGTCGAGGCGTACCGCAGCGCCTGAACCGCACCGCCTGGCCCGGCCGCGCTTGCGCCAGCACCGGCAGGTCCGCCTCGACCACGACCCCGATCACCGGGTAACCGCCCGTCACCGGGTGGTCGGCGAGGAACACGATCGGTTTGCCACCGGAGGGAACCTGCACCGAACCGGTCACCATGCCCTCGCTCGGCAGCTCACCGTCCCGTGCCCGCGCCAGCGCCGGGCCGTCGAGCCGCACCCCGACACGGTTGCTGTCCGCCGTCACCGTGTAGGACGCGGTGATCAGCGTCGTCAGCGCGTCCTCGGTGAACCAGTCGTCCCGGGGGCCCGGTACCACCCGCACCACCAGCTCGTCCGCCGACGGTGCCGGGACCGGCGCCACCTCCACCGAGGGCGGCGGCCCGCTGTGGGCGCCACCGATCGGGAGCACCGCCCCCGCCGCCAGTGGCGGCGGCCCCAGCCCGGACAGCACATCCGTCGAGCGGGAACCCAGCGTCGCCTCGACCGCGATGCCGCCCCGCACCGCCACATACGCGCGCAGCCCCACCGAAGCCGGGCCCACCACGAGCTGCTGACCGGCACGTACCGTGAACGGCGCGTTCATGCCCTCGCCCCGGCCGTCGCGCGACACGGCGCACAGCGCGCCCGTCACCGCCACCCGCGCCGTCTCCCGGAACGCGAGCGTCGCACCGAAGGACAGCTCCACCACCGCCGCTTCCCGCGCGTTGCCCACCAGCCGGTTCGCGAGCGCCGCCGACGCCGCGTCCGCCGCACCCGAGGTGCCGACGCCGAGCGAGGCCCAGCCGGGCCGGCCGGTGTCCTGAACGGTGCCCGACGGTCCACAGCGGATCACCTCGATCCCGTGCTCGACAACCGGAACCGGAGCCGACCGGTCCGGAACCTCGGGCAGCGACGCCACCGCCTCGAACCGCACCCGCGTCCCCGGCCGCAACATCGCGGGCGGCTCCCGCGTCGTGTCCCACAGCGGCGCGGTCGTGTGGCCCAGCAGGTGCCACCCGCCCGGTGACGGCCGCGGGTACACCCCCGTGAACTCTCCCGCGACCGCCACCGCCCCCGCGGGCACGCGGGTGCGCGGCGACTCCCGCCTCGGCAACCGCAACCGGTCGTCGAGCCCCGTCAGGTACCCGAAACCGGGCGCGAAACCCGTGAACGCCACCGTGTACTCGGGTCCCGTGTGGACGGACACGACCTCGTCCGCCGACATCCCGGTCGCCGTCGCCACGTCGGCGAGGTCCTCGCCGTCGTAGCGCACGGGGATCGTCACCGGCTCCCCGGACTCGGCCGCCGAGGCGACCGGTGTCACGTCCGACAGCCGCGACACCACCGCGTCGAAGTCCACATCGGACTCGTAGCGCACCAGCAGCGTCCGCGCCGCCGGCACCAGGTCCACCACCCCGGGCAGGGGCCGGGCGGTGAGCGCGGCGTACCAGCCGAGCACCTCGTCGGTCTCGATCAGCAACGCCGACTCACCGCACCGGCGGACCTTCACCGGAAGCTCTCCACCGTGACCCCCGCCGCGGTCATGCCGTCCCGCACCGCGCGCACCAGCTCCAGCGCACCCGGTGTGTCACTGTGGACACACACCGACCGCGCGGGCATCGCCAGCACGGACCCGTCGACCGCCACCACCGTGCCGTCGGTCGCGAACCGCACCGCGCGCCGCGCGACCACGTCCGGATCGTGCAGCACCGCACCGGGTTCGCGCCGCGACACCAGGCGGCCCTCCGGCGTGTACGCCCGGTCGGCGAACGCCTCCGCCACCGTCTCGAGCCCGGCCGCCTCGGCGAGCGCGAGCCACCGCGACCCCGGCATGCCGAGCACGGCGAGCGACGCGTCGAACGTCGTCACCGCCTCGACCACGGCCGCCGCCTGCTCCTCGTGCGTCGCGATCGCGTTGTACAGCGCGCCGTGCGGCTTCACGTACGCCAACCGTCCACCCGCGACCTCGGCCATGCCCCGCAGCGCGGCCATCTGGTACAGCAGGTCGTCGACCAGCTCGGCGGGCGGCATGTCGATGAAGCGCCTGCCGAACCCGGCCAGGTCGCGGTAGCCGACCTGCGCGCCGATCGACACGCCGTGCGCCACCGCGGTCACGCACGCGCGCCGGATCGTGCCGGGATCGCCCGCGTGGAAACCGCACGCGATGTTCGCGCTCGACACCACGGCGAGCAGCGCGTCGTCGTCGGCGATCCGCCACGCGCCGAACCCCTCGGCGATGTCGACGTTCAGGTCGATGACTGTCACGACAGGACTTTCTCCTCGGCGGCGGGCGCGACCTCGTCCTCCTCGGCCGGGTCGCGGGCGAGCCACAAGCCAACCACGGTCAGCACGGCGGTGAGCCCCAGGTACACGCCCAGGATCCACCACGACTCGAACCAGTTCAGCAGGGCCGCGAGGATCAGCGGGGCGGGCGCGCCGCCGATGACCCCCGCGAGGGTGTAGGCGAGCGAGCTGCCCGTGTACCGCAGCCGCGGCGAGAACTGCTCGGTGATCAGCGCGGCCTGCGGCCCGTACAGGGCGGCGTGGATGACCAGCGCGACCACGATGCCGAGTGCGAGCAGGACGAACGAGCCGCCGCTGACCATCGGGAAGAACACGAACGGCCAGATGGCCGCGGCGATCGTGCCGTACAGGTACAGCTTCCGCCGGTTCACGCGGTCGGACAGGGCGCCGAACGCGGGCATCAGCCCGAGCTGCACCGCCGAGCCGATCATGACCGCGGCCGAGCCCTGCGCCCGCGACATGTCCAGCTCGTTCACCATGTAGGTCAGGACGAACACGGTGAACAGCGAGTACATGACGTCCGGGCACACGCGCACGAGAATCCCCGCGACCAGCGCCCGCCGCTCGGTCCGCGCGACCTCCGACACCGGCGCGCTCGGCTGTTCCTCCCGCTGGGCGATCGCCTTGAACACCGGCGTCTCCTCCAGCCGCAGCCGGATCCACAGGCCGAACCCGACGAGCACCGCCGACAGCAGGAACGCGACCCGCCAGCCCCACGACTCGAACGCGGCCTCGGTCAGCAGCGCGCCGAGCAGCGCGATCACGCCGTTGGCGAGCAGGGTGCCCGCCGGTGGGCCGATCTGCGCCGCCGACGCCCACAGCCCGCGCCGTTTCGGATCGCCGTACTCGCTGGACAGCAGCACCGCGCCGCCCCACTCGCCGCCGACCGCGACGCCCTGTGCGAACCGCAGCACCACCAGCAGGATCGCCGCCGTGCCGCCGATCGTCGCGTACGTGGGCAGCAGGCCGATGAGGAACGTCGCGACCCCCGCCAGCATCAGCGTGTGGACCAGGACCTTCTTGCGGCCGATGACGTCGCCGAGCCTGCCGAACACGATGCCGCCGAGCGGGCGGGCGAGGTAGCCGATGGCGTAGGTCGAGAAGGCCGCCATGGTGCCCGCGAGGTCGTCGCCGGAAGGGAAGAACAGGTCACCGAACAGGGTCGCGGCGGCGACCGAGTAGGCGGCGAAGTCGTAGTACTCCAACGCTGTTCCGGACAGGCTCGCGGTGTAGGCCCGGCGCAGTGCTTTCTTGTCGACTCCCTGGTGTGTGGTCATCGTGCACATCCGTTCGGCAGGGATCCAGGTCACACTGAGGGTAGAAAATTGTCCCACGATCCTGCAATACTACGTTTTCAATCTGGAACGGAAGGGGCGACGCGCATGACGACCGTGACCTCCAACCGAGCGGTCCGCAACGCGTTCCAGCTGCTCGAGCTACTGTCCGGCGCCCCGGACGGCATACGGCTCGCACGGCTGGTGGAGATCAGCGGGCAGCCGAAGACCACCGTGCACCGCCTGCTCCACACGCTGGCGGACCTGGACATCGTGTGCCACGACGACGACCGCTACCACCTGAACGCGAGCTGGCAACGGTTCGGCGGCGATCAGTTCAGCGCTCCGATCGTGGGTGGTGACGGCAGGCAGCTGGCGGGCCTCACGCTCCGCACCCCGGCTCCGGTGTCGTGCGAGGCGACCGCGGACCGTCTGCGTCGGCTGGTGTCCGATCTGGCGGTGGCCGTGTCGCGGCGGATCGGTGTGCGGGACTCGGTCTAGTGCCATGGGGTCACCGCCCGCGGCGATGCGCGTGCCCTTCGCGTGGCGGGTGCTGTGAATGGCGCGTTGACGGCGCTCAACGCCGTGAAAGCGCCATTCACGGCAGAAGACCCGGGCCGGTTGAACCGCCGCCAATACCCCCGGTCAGCGTGGTGGGCGCAGTGCCAGCTGGGCGCCCAGTTCGCGGACGACCTTCACCAGTAGGTCGATGTCGGCCTCCGTGGTGCGCCAGTTGACGATCGCCGGGCGTAGGGCGATCATTCCTCTGTAGACGGTGGTGCCCACGTACACTCGGCCGTCGTCCAGGATGGCTTTGCCCAGTGCGGTGTTGAGCGCGTCGAGGTCGTGGTTCGGGGCGGTGTAGCGGAAGCACACCACGCACAGCTGTGCGGGCGCGAGCAGTTCGAGGTCAGGGGACTGGTCGACGAGGAACTCCAGCCGCTCCGCCAGGTCGAGGTGGCGCTCCACCATCGCCCGGTGTCCCGTCCGGCCGTACGCCCGCAGCGACGCCCAGATCGGCAGTGCCCTTGCCCGCCGGGACGACTCCGGGCCGAGGCAGTTGTAGTCGATCGACGTGTCGTCCATCGGCGCCAGGTACGGGGCGTTCCACGACCCGAACGTCGTGCCCAGTCGTTCCGGCTCCCGGACGAACGCGAACCCGCTCTCGTACGGCACGTTCAGCCACTTGTGCCCGTCCGCGGCGACCGAGTCCGCGCGCGCCACGCCGTCGACCAGGTGTGCGGTCCTCGGGGACAGCGCGGCGAACAGCCCGAAGGCGCCGTCGACGTGCAGCCACGCGCCGTGCGCCTCCGCCAGGTCCGCCATGTCGGACAGCGGGTCGAAGTCACCCGCGTTCACCTCGCCCGCACACCCGACGAGCACGGCGGGGCCGGACGACAACGCCGCCCGCATGCCGTCGAGGTCCGCCCGGCCCGCGTCGTCGCTGGCGAGGACCTGGACCGTGTCGCGGCCGTAACCCAGTATCTGCAACGCTTTCCGCACGCTGGCGTGCACGTAGCCGCTCGCGATCACCGGCATGCGCGGCAGCCCGGCGATGCCGTCCGCGGCCACGTCGACCCCGTGCTGCTCGCCCCACCACTGGCGCGCGCACGCCAGCCCGGTCAGGTTCGCGAACGTGGCACTCGGTGTGAGCACCCCACCCCAGTCCGGCGGCAGCCCGAAGAGGTCCCTGAGCCAGCGCAGCGTGACGGTCTCCGCCGTGGTGGCGAACGCGGACGCGGTCCACATCCCGCCGACCTGGTCGAGCAGTGACGTGACCCAGTCGCCCGCCATCGCGGCCGGGGTGGACCCGCCGACGACGAAGTGGAAGAACCGGGGGCCAGACGAGTGCGTGGCCGCCGCGGTACCGATCCGCAACAGCTCCGCGACCGAGTCGGGGGCGCCGTGGCCGTCCTCGGGCAACGGCCCGTCGAGCCCGTCGAGCAGCGGGAGGCTTGCGACGTCCCGGACCAGCCGCGCATCGAGCCCGGCCAGGTAGTCCGGCGCCGCCGCGGCCACGGAGGACAGGACGTCCTCGGCTTTATCTCGGTCGAACAATGGGTCCATGTATGCCATTGTGGCGGCACATGCGAAAGATCAGAGCCCTTTACACGCCGGAGACGATCACCGTCTACCAGGCCTATCCACCCGGCATCGCCCGCCCCGCGCTCGCCGCGGGCCGGTTCGTGCCGCCGTTCAAGCGCGACCGGATGACCTGGATCAAGCCGTCGTTCCTGTGGATGATGTACCGCTGCGGGTGGGCCACCAAGCCGGACCAGGAAACCGTCCTCGCCGTGGAGATCACGCGCGCCGGCTTCGAGGAAGCGCTGAGCGGCGCGTGCCTCTCCCACCACGACCCCGGCCGGTACGCCTCGCGCGAGGAGTGGTCGCGGCAGCTGAAGGAGAGCCCGGTCCGGGTCCAGTGGGACCCCGAACGGTCGCTCCGCCTCGCCGCCCTGCCGTACCGGTCGCTGCAGGTGGGGCTGTCGGGCCCGGCCGTGCACCGGTACGTGGACGAATGGCTGGTCCGGTTGACCGACGTGACGCCGCTGGCGCGGGAGATCCACGAGCTGGTCCTCGCTGGTGACGACGACACCGCGCGGGCGCTGCTCCCGGTCGAGGAGGAGTACCCGCTCCCCGAGGACATCGCCGCGCACGTCAACGCCTCCTGACTACACGCGGTGACAGGTCTGGACAAATTGGGCAGCATTGGTCTAGACAATTAGTACCTCGCGGCCACCCCCTGCTCGCCGCGTGTTTCGGAGGTTGTCATGCGACGCCGCCTGTCCACGGTCCTCGCCGCGCTCGTCCTCGGGCTGGCCGGAACCATCACCACCGCGACCCCCGCGCTCGCCGCCGGGGAGACCGCGACCTTCACCAAGACCTCCGACTGGGGCTCCGGTTGGGAAGGCAAGTACACGATCACCAACGCCGGCACGGCGTCGATCTCGAGCTGGCGCGTCGAGTTCGACCTCCCGCCGGGCACCACGCTCGGCAGCTACTGGGACGCGCTGCTCACCTCGAGCGGCAACCACCACACGTTCACCAACCGCGAGTACAACGGTTCGCTCGCGCCCGGCGCGTCGGTGAGCTTCGGGTTCCTCGGGAACGGCTCCGGCGCGCCGCAGAACTGCCGGATCAACGGTGCGAGCTGCACCGGCGGCACCGACCCGCAACCGGGAGTGCCCGGGGTGCCGGGCAACGTGCGCGTCACCGGCACCACCGCGTCGGCCATCACGCTCGGCTGGAACGCCGCCTCCGGCGCGACGGGCTACCGCGTGTACGAGGGCACGGCGCTGCGCACCACGGTCACCGGCACGTCGACCACGTTCAGCGGCCTCCCCGCCTGCACCTCGCGGACATACACGGTCGCCGCGTACAACTCCGTCGGTGAGTCCGCGCGCAGCGCGCCGGTCACCGGCACCACGACCGGCTGCCAGCAGACCGACCTGCCGCGCCACTTCCTCACCGGCTACTGGCACAACTTCGTCAACCCGGCGACCGAGCTGCGGCTGTCGGCCGTGCCGAACGAGTACGACCTGGTCGCGGTGGCCTTCGCGGAGGCCACGTCCACCCCGGGTGCGGTCACGTTCGGTGTCGACCCCGGGCTCTCGACCGCGCTGGGCGGCTACACGAACGCCCAGTTCAAGGCGGACGTGACCACGCTGAAGTCGCGTGGCAAGAAGGTGATCCTGTCGGTCGGCGGTGAGGCGGGCCGGGTGTCGGTCGGCGACTCGGCGTCGGCGGCGAACTTCGCCAACAGCGTCCGGTCGATCATGACCGAGTACGGCTTCGACGGCGTCGACATCGACCTGGAGAACGGCCTCAACCCGACGTACATGGCGCAGGCGCTGCGGAGCCTGCGCGGCGCGGTCGGTTCGAGCCTGATCATCACGATGGCGCCGCAGACGATCGACATGCAGTCCACCGGCGGCTCGTACTTCGCGCTCGCACTGTCCATCAAGGACATCCTGACGGTCGTGCACACGCAGTTCTACAACTCGGGCTCGATGCTCGGCTGCGACCAGTCGGCCGCGTACTCGCAGGGCAACGTCAACTTCATCACCGCCCTCACGTGCATCCAGCTGGAGAACGGGCTGCGGCCCGACCAGGTCGCCGTCGGCCTGCCCGCGGGACCCGGCGCGGCCGGTGGCGGGATCGTCGCGCCGTCGGTGGTGAACAACGCGCTCGACTGCCTCGCGCGCGGCACGAACTGCGGCTCGTTCCGGCCACCGCGCACGTACCCGGAGATCCGCGGCGCGATGACGTGGTCGATCAACTGGGACGTCGCCAACGGCAACGGTTTCGCGCGCACGGTCGCGCCGCACCTGGACACGCTGCCATGAGGCGCGCGGTGGCGGCCGCTGCCGCACTCCTGATGGCGGTCGTGTTCGCGCAGCCGGTGTCGGCCGCGAACCTGTTGACCAACGCGGGTTTCGAGTCCGGCTCGCTGTCCGGCTGGTCGTGCTCGGGTGGCTCGGTGGTGTCCTCG
Organism: Actinophytocola algeriensis; assembly: GCF_014203735.1. Taxonomy (GTDB): domain Bacteria; phylum Actinomycetota; class Actinomycetes; order Mycobacteriales; family Pseudonocardiaceae; genus Actinophytocola; species Actinophytocola algeriensis. The sequence goes on from NZ_JACHJQ010000004.1 coordinate 545,025, forward strand.
CCGGTCCACTCGGGGAGCTACGCGCTCTCCGCATCGGACCTCGGGAAGTGCACACAGACGGTGACGGTCCGGCCGAGCACGACGTACACGGTGTCGGCCTGGGTGCGCGGCAACCCGGTGTACCTCGGCGTGACCGGCGGACCGTCCACCTGGGCCGCACCGTCGGCGTACCAGCAGCTGTCGCTGACGTTCACCAGCGGCGCGAGCCAGACGTCGGCCGAGCTGTACCTGCACGGCTGGTACGGCGCGGGCACCTACTACGCGGACGACGTGGTGTTCGACGGCCCGGGCGGCGGCAACCCGGGAACCCCTGCCACACCGGGGACGCCGTCGGCCACCGCGACCGCGTCGTCGATCACCCTGTCGTGGCCCGCGGTCGGCGGCGCGACCGGTTACCGCGTGTACGAGGGATCTTCCTTGCGCACCACGGTGTCCGGCACGTCGGCCACCGTGGGCGGCCTCGGCGCCTGCGCGACGCACACGTACACCGTCGCCGCCTACAACGCGGCGGGGGAGTCGGCCCGCAGCGCACCGGTGTCGGCGACGACCACCGGCTGCCAGCAGGCGGACCTGCCGCGCCACGCGCTGATCGGGTACCTGCACGCGAGCTTCGCCAACGGCTCCGGGTACGTGCGGATGGCGGACGTGCCCGCGGCGTGGGACGTCATCAACCTGGCGTTCGGCGAGCCGACGACGGTGACGAGCGGTGACATCCGGTTCGCGCTCTGCCCGGTGGCGGAGTGCCCGAACGTGGAGTCGGAGGCGGACTTCACCGCCGGGATCCGCGCGAAGCAGGCACAGGGCAAGAAGGTGCTGCTGTCGATCGGCGGCCAGAACGGCCAGGTACAGCTGACGACCACGGCGGCCCGCGACAAGTTCGTGCAGTCGGTGGCGGCGATCATCGACAAGTACGGCCTTGACGGTCTGGACGTCGACTTCGAGGGCCACTCGCTGTACCTCAACGCCGGTGACACCGACTTCCGCAACCCGACGACGCCGGTGGTCGTGAACCTGATCGCCGCGCTGAAGTCGCTGAAGGCCCGCTACGGCAGCGACTTCGTGCTGACGATGGCGCCGGAGACCTTCTTCGTCCAGGTCGGCCACCAGTTCTACGGCGGTGCCGGTGGCGGCGACAATCGGACGGGCTCGTACCTCCCGGTGATCCACGCGATGCGGGACGCGCTGACCGTGCTGCACGTGCAGGACTACAACTCGGGCCCGGTGATGGGGCTGGACGGCCAGTACCACAACATGGGCGGCGCGGACTTCCACATCGCGATGACCGACATGGTCAAGGCCGGTTTCCCGGTGGCGCGTACCGGCCACACGTTCCCGGGGCTGCGGGAGGACCAGATCGCGTTCGGCCTCCCGGCAGCGGTCAGCGCGGGCAACGGCTACACGCCACCCTCGGCGGTGCACGACGCGCTGAACTGCCTGGCACGCAACCAGAGCTGCGGTGGCTACACGCTGCGCGGCGGCGCGTCACCGGCCATCCGCGGCCTGATGACGTGGTCGATCAACTGGGACAGGTACTACGGATGGGAGTTCCAGAACAGCCACGAGCCGTTCCTCAACGGGCTGCCGTGACCAGGCCTTGCGTGTAGGTCGTCAACCGTCGGGCGTCGGCTTCCTTGCCGGACAGGTCAACGGGTTCGCCGCGGTCGCTGGTGGTCAGCCGGTCGGCGGGTGGGTGCTCGATCCACTCGACGACCGGCGCCACCGACCGCGCCACCGGTCGCGCGGCGAACAGTGCCAGCGTCTTCAACACCCCGCGCACCAGGGGGTTCGGGTGCCCGTCGAGCCCGCTGCGCGTGAACCCGGGGTGGTACAGCACGTACCGCGCGTCCCCGGCGTGTGCCACGCCCAGCAGGTCGTTCGCGCGCCCCGCCTGCAGCTGCGCGCGGATCGCGCCGTACCGCGCCCGCAACTGCGGGTCGTCCCAGTGGATCCCACCCTTCGTCGTGCCGACGCCTGACACGTTCACGATCACCGAGGCGGCCGACATCAACGGTGCCAGCCGGGCCGCGAGCAGGTACCGGCTCAGGTAGTACAGCGCGAACGTGTACTTCAGCCCGTCGGCCGTCTCCGTCCGCTTCGGCTGGACGCGGTTCGCGAACAGACCCAGTGCGTCGACCCGGTCGTGCCGTGACGCGATGTCCGACGAGACCCGCTCGACCTCCGCGATCGACGACAGGTCCGCCCGCAGGAACCGCACCGACGACGGCAGGTCCCGCCGCGACCGGCCGATCACCGTCACGTCGTCACCGCGGGCCGCGCGCGCCAGCGCGGTCGCACGGCCCATCCCGGTGGTTCCGCCGGCCACGATCACGATCTTCGAAGTCATGGCACCATCGTGGGAGCCAGGCCGCGCCAGCGAAAGAAGGCAGTTCCATGTCCGCAACGCACACCAGTGTGCTCGCCACCGAACTGCCGCGACCGGTCCCGCAGACCGAACTCGACGCCTGCCCGGTCAGCGCCCTCTTCCGCCGTCTTGGCGACCGCTGGAGCATGCTCGTGATCATCCTGCTCGGTGGCCGCACCCACCGCTACAACGAACTGCACCGCGCCATCGAGGGCATCAGCCAGCGCATGCTCACCCGCACCCTGCGCACCCTCGAAGCTGACGGGCTGGTGACGCGCACCGTGCACCCCACCGTCCCGCCGAGCGTCGAGTACGGCCTCACCGACCGGGGCCGGTCACTCCTCGTGCCGATCTCCGCCCTCGCCGACTGGGCGGTCGAGAATCAGAACCCTTCGGGGCGGTGCGGCACGTAGTCGGCCTCCAGCCGCGCCAGCTCGTCGTCCGACAGGCGCAGGTCCACCGCCGCCACCGCGTCGTCCAGGTGGTGCGGCTTGGTCGCACCCACGATCGGCGCCGTCACCGCGGGCTGGTGCAGCAGCCACGCCAGCGCCACCTGCGCGCGGGACACGCCGCGTTCCTCCGCGATCTTCGCCACCGCCGCGGCCACGCGCCGGTCCGCGTCCTCCGCCTGCCGGTACAGCGTGCCGCCGAAGTCGTCGTTCTCCGAGCGCGTGGTCGTGGCGTCCCAGTCGCGGGTCAGCCGCCCGCGCGCGAGCGGGCTCCACGGCAACACGCCGACGCCCTGGTCGGCGCAGTACGGGAGCATTTCGCGCTCTTCCTCCCGCATGACCAGGTTGTACTGGTCCTGCATCGACACGAACCGGGTCCAGCCGTTGAGGTCGGCCGCGTGCTGCAGCTGCGCGAACTGCCACGTCCACATCGACGACGCGCCGAGGTAGCGGGCCTTGCCCGACCGCACCACGTCGTCGAGCGCCTCCATGGTCTCCTCGACGGGGACGTCCGGGTCGAAACGGTGGATCTGGTACAGGTCCACGTAGTCCGTGTCGAGACGGCGCAGGCTGGCGTCGATCTGCGTGAGGATCGCCGCCCGCGACAGGCCGGCACCGTTGGGGCCGGGCCCCATGCGCCCGTTGACCTTCGTCGCGATGACGACCTCGTCGCGCCGCGCGAAGTCGTTGAGCAGCGTGCCGGTGATCTCCTCACTGCCGCCGTCGCTGTACACGTTCGCCGTGTCGAAGGTCGTGATGCCCGCCTCGATGGCGGTGCGGAAGAACGGCCGGGACTCCTCGAGGCCGAGCGTCCACCCGTGGTTGCCGCGGTGGGGCGGCCCGAAGCTCATGCACCCGAGGACCACTGTGGACACTTCAAGCCCGGACCTGCCGAGTCGCCTGTACTCCATGCCCCGACGTTAGCCGAGGAGCTTCCCGGCAGCGGCGCGCGCCTGGTGCGCGGCCGCCGGGTCGCCGGTGATCGCCGCGGTCACGATCGCGCCCTCGGCCAGGATCAGCAGCTGCTCGGCCAGGTCGTCGTCGTACCCGGCCGCGGCCGACAGGTCGCGCAGCAGGCGGCGGAAGCCCTCCTTGTGCGTGCGCACCTCCTCGGCGACGGCGGGGGAGGTGGCGCCCAGCTCGCCGAAGCAGTTGATCCACGCGCAGCCGCGGTAGTCCGGGTCGACGAACCAGGTGCGCAGCCAGTCGAACACGGCGAGCAGGCGCTCACGCGGGTCCTCGACACGCGCGACGTGGTCGGTCAGCCCTCCGCGCCAGCGGACGTCCCTGCGCTGAAGGAACGCGGTGACCAGTCGTTCCTTGTTGGGGAACAGCTGGTACAGCCGCTTGAGCGACACGCGGGAGGTGTCGCGGATGTCGTCCATGCCGACCGCGTGCACACCGCGGCGGTAGAACAGGTCCTCGGCCGCGTCGAGCGCGCGGTCCTCGGCTGTCTGCACGTCCATTCACACGTCCCTTGGCAGTGATCGGTTGACACTGAGAACTGACGTTCTCTACCTTACGCGAGAACAAACGTTCTCAGTGGAGGTGTGTGATGTCCGAGGAGAGCCGCCCGCCGTTCCCGCCCTTCACCCGCGAGACCGCGCTGAAGAAGGTCCAGGCCGCCGAGGACGCGTGGAACACGCGCGACCCGCACCGCGTGGCGCTCGCGTACACGCCGGACACGGTGTGGCGCAACCGGGACACGTTCGTCACCGGCCGCGCCGAGGTCGAGGCGTTCCTGGCGGGGAAGTGGGAGCGGGAGCTGGACTACGCGCTCCGCAAGAACCTCTGGGCGTTCGACCGCAACCGCATCGGCGTCAGGTTCCAGTACGAGTGCCGCGACGCGGAGGGGCAGTGGTTCCGCGGCTATGGCAACGAACTGTGGGAGTTCGCGGACAACGGCCTGATGGCCAGGCGCGAGGCGAGCATCAACGACGTGGCGATCGACGAGTCGGAGCGCCGGATCTTCGGCCCACGCCCGGAGTCGGAACACGGCGTGGAGTTCCCGCCGCGGTAGCGGTCACCGAGGCCACGGCTTTCCCCGTAGCCCAGGAAGTCCCGCTCGGACAGCAGGAGAACCGAGGTGGATTCAGGGAAGTCGCGTGTCGTCCGGCGCCGGGTCACGCACTGCGCACCCGGCTCCGGTACAGGAGCCACACGAAGTACGGCGCGCCGATGATCGCCGTCATCAACCCGGCCGGGAGCTGGCTCGGCGCGATCACCGTGCGGCCGATCGTGTCCGCGACGCACACCAGGATGCCGCCCAGCAGGGCCGCCACCGGCAGCGCTCGCGCGTGCCGCCGGCCCACGATCGCGCGGGCCGCGTGCGGGGCCACCAGGCCGACGAACGAGATCACGCCGATCCCGGCCACCGCCGCGCCGGTCAGCAGCACCGCGCACGTCAGCAGCAGCAAGCGCGACCGCGGCACGTTGACGCCCAGCACGCGCGGCGTCTCGTTGTCCACCGACAGCAGGTCCAGCTCGCCCCGTGCGCGGATGAGCAGTGGCACGACGACGAGCACCGCCAGCATCATCGGCACCAGGTGCTCGAACGACCGCCCGTAGGTCGACCCGCCGAGCCACGTCAGCGCCTTCGTCTCGTTCCACGGGTCCGACAGCGTGATCAGCAGCGTCACCAGCGCCTGCGTACCCGCCTGCACACCGAACCCGATCAGCACCAGCCGTTCGCTCGCGAAACCGCCCCGGGCCGCCAGCGTGAACACCAGCATCATGGCCAGCGCCGCACCGATCCCCGCCGCGCCTGCCTGCGCCCAGAAACCCACCCCGGACACCAGCGTGATCATGGTGACCGCGCCGAGCCCGGCACCGCCCGACACACCGATGATCCCCGGCTCCGCCAACGGGTTTCGCGCCACCGCCTGGATCACCGCGCCCGCGAGCGCGAGCGACGCTCCGGCCAGCAGTGCGGCCACCACCCTCGGCGCCCGGTTCTCCATGACGTTCGTGACGATCGGGCCGGCCTGGCCGGTCACCCAGTTCAGCACGTCGCCCATCAGCAGCTTCGTGTCGCCAAGCAGGACCGAACCCGCGACCGCGCCGACGGCCACGACCACGAGCACGCCGAGGATCAGCCGGAACCGGCCCGTGCCGACGCCACCCCGCGCGCCAGCGGCCGGTGGCTCCGACGTCGCGCCGGTCACGCGGATGTTGCGGGCCAGCACCATGAGGAAGATCGCGCCGAGGATCGTCGTCACCACGCCCGTCGAGACCTCGAGCGCGCCCTGCGAGCCGATCACGGCACGCAGCAGCACATCCGCGCCCAGCAGCAGGGCCACACCCATCACGGCCGACACCGGGATCAGCGCCGCGTGCCGGTGCAGGCCCGGCACGGCGTTCGTCAGCAACCGCACCAGCGCGGGCGCGGCGAGGCCGACGAAACCGATCGGGCCCGCGAGGGTCACCGCGGACGCCGCCAGCAGCACGGCGAGGATGATCGCCGCGAACCGGATGCGTCCGACGTGCACACCGAGGGACCGCGCGTGGTCGTCGCCCAGGTACACCAGGTCCAGCCGCCGCGACAGGGCGATCAGCAGCACGAGCGCGACCGCCACCACCGGGCCCAGCGTCCGCACACCGGAAAGGCCGTTCTGGCCGAGTGAGCCCGCGCCCCACGCGAACAGGCCGCGGGTCTCCTCCGAGAACAGCAGGAGCAGCACGTGTGTCATCGCGATCATCGCCAGCGCGATCGCCGTGCCCGCGAGCACGAGCCGCACGATGCCCGTGCCGCCGGTGCCGGACAGGGTCAGCACCAGCATCGCCGCGCCGAGCCCGCCAACGAACGCGACACCGGCCGCGCCGAGCAGCGGCAGCGAGATGCCGAACGCGGCGACCGCGACGATCGCGAGGTGGGCGCCCGCGTCGACCGCGAGCGTGTCCGGCGACGCGATGATGTTGCGCGCCACCGACTGCAGTACCGCACCGGCCACCCCGAGCGCGACGCCCACGACGAGTGCCGCGAGCAGCCGGGGGAGCCGGGACTCGATGACGACCGCCGCGGTGTCGTCACTCCCGCCGCCGAACACCAGCCGCAGCACGTCCATCGCGTCGAGGTTCGCCGTGCCCTGCGTGAGGTGCACCGCGGCGCCGAACGCGATCAGGGCCAGGAGGCCGGTGACCAGCAGTGTGAGGCGGCCGCCCCGCCGGACGGGAAGCTCCGGCGGGGCGGGCCGCGCGATCGTCGCGGTGTCCACTGTGGAGTATCAGGCCTTCAGCGCGTCGATGGCGGCGTCGACGTACTGCTCCATCGAGCGCGGGCCGCCGAACATCCACAGCGAGTCGGGGAGGCGCTCCACCTTGCCGTTCTTGACGAACGGCAGGTTCTTCCAGATCGCGTTGTTCGCCAGCGCGTCCGCGAACGCGTCGCCCTCCGACTCGTTCGCCATGTACCAGAAGTGCACGTCGCCGAGCTTGGTCAGACCCTCGACGTCGGCCTGCGCGAGCCCGTACACCGGGTCGCCCTCCATCTGCCACGGGGACTCCAGGCCGATCCGCGCGAACACGTCCGCCACCAGCGAGCCCTTGACGAACGGCCGGATGCTGACCGTGCCGGAGTCGACCCAGGCGTCGGCGAACGCGACCTTCTCGCCCGTCGCGCCGAGCTTGTCCACCTCGGCCTTGCCCTCGGCGAGCTTGGTGTCGAACTCGGACTTGAGCTGCGCGGCCTTGTCCTCCGTGCCGGTCGCCTTCGCGATCAGGTCGATGTTGGCGAACATCGACCCGATGCTGTCCTTGGCGTCGCCGCCGTTGATGACGATCACCGGGATCTTCGCCTCGACCTGCTCGAGCGCGCCCTCGGTGAGGCTGTCGGTGACGACCACGAGGTCGAGGTCGAGCGAGCCGAGCGTGTCGATGCTGGGCTCACCCCGGGTGCCGATGTCCTTCGGGGTGTCGTCGAGCGGCGCCGCGCTGGACCACTGGCCGTAGCCCTTGATGTCGGACACCGCGGTCGGCATGACCCCGAGCGACACGAGGTACTCGGCCGCGTTCCACTCGGTGACCGCCACCCGCTTGGCCGGTGCGTCGAGCTTCACCTCCTTGCCGCGCGAGTCGGTGACCGTGACCGGTTCGCCGCCGCTCGCGGCAGGCTCGTTGCCGCCTGCCTCCTCGGTGGTGCCGCAGCCCGCCGCGAACAACGCGGTGGCCACGCACAGGCCGATGATCACACGGGTGGTACGCATTTCTCTCCTGATGTGCTGGTGCGGGTCAAGCGGAGGCGGCGCGCAGGCGGACGTCGTTGAAGCGGCCGACGGCGCGGGTGTGGATCCGCCCGTCGACCGGGTCGGTGACGACGTCCACCCGGATGCCGTACGCGCGGGTGAGGTTCGTGGTGGTGAGCACGTCTTCCGGGGAGCCCTCCGCGGTGACGCGGCCGTCCTCGAGCAACAGCAGGCGGTCCGCGATGGCGGCGGCCTGGTCGAGGTCGTGCAGCACCACGCCGACCCCGACCCCGTGCTCGTCGGCGAGGTCGCGGATCACGTCGAGGATCTCGACCTGGTAGCGGAGGTCGAGGAAGGTGGTCGGCTCGTCGAGGAGCAGCAGCGAGGTGTCCTGCGCGAGGCAGCTCGCGAGCCACACCCGCTGCGCCTGCCCGCCGGACAGCGCCTGCACCGGGCGCTCGGCGATCGGCGTCAGCCCGGTCAGGGCCATGGCCCGCTCGATCGCGGCCGGGCCCTCGGGGTCCCGGCCGCCCCAGCGGGAGCGGTGCGGGTGGCGGCCGAACTCGATCAGCTCACGCACGCACAGCCCGCCCGGCGCCGTCCTTTGCTGTGACAGCAAGGTGATCCGGCGTGCGAGGTCCCTTCCGGACAGTGTGCGCAGGTCGGCGCCGTCGGCGAACGTGACCTCGCCCGCGACCGGCGGGTGCAGGCGGGCGAGCGCGCGGAGCAGCGTCGACTTCCCGCTGCCGTTGGGTCCGATCAGGGCCGTGACGGTGCCCGCGTCGAGCGCGATCGACGCGGCGTGCACGACGACGTCACGTCCGTAGGCGACGTCGATCTCACGGGCGGACACGCCGTTGGCGGCGGGCGGTGGGGTGGCGGGCACCTCCACACAGTAAAGACAGGCTTGCCTAACCTACAAGCCTGGGTGTGCGGTGGCACATTTCGGCGGACGGAGCGTGGTCGCGTCGCTACGATCGCCGCATGAGCTGCCGGTTGTCGGAGTTGGTCGTGGACTGTGCGGACCCCGGGGCGCTGGCCCGTTTCTGGTGCGCGGTGCTGGACTACGTGGAGCTCAGTCGCGAGGAGCCCGACAACGGCATCGAGATCGGCCCGCCGTCGGGTTTCGGCGGCCCGGCGCCGACGCTGGTGTTCAGCCGCACCGCGGAGCCCAAGGCCGGCAAGCTCCGGCTGCACTTCGATGTCAACCCCGTCGACCGCGACGCGGACGCCGAACTGGAGCGGTTGCTGGCGCTGGGTGCCCGGCCCGCGGACGTGGGGCAGACGGGTGACGAGTCGTGGCACACCCTGCAGGACCCGGAGGGCAACGAGTTCTGCCTGCTTCGTCGACGGCTGGCCTGATATCGATAATCGAGCACAATTGCGGTAGTCCACATAGGTGACAGCGTTGTGTCGGTCGATCACATTCTTGTACAAGGTGTATCGGTGTGGGCTGGATAAGTAACCCTGAAGTTTTAAATGCCGTTCATCGTTCGTAACACACCGTTGAACGCTTACTCGGGGGTAGGCGCACCTGAACAACCCGTGTGCGCCATGATTGCCGCGTCATGGGGGCGCTCTTCGGTTCGCACACGCGACTTCCCGCGTGTCCGCGCCGCGTGCTCGAGCCCGCACGAACGAGAGAGCTAAGAAACGTGAGCACTAGGGGGCCTGCTGCGGCGACGCGGCCGGGCAAGATCAAATACCTGCGGTATTACCTGATCCGCGACCGGGTCCTCCGGTTCGCGGAACACGCCATCGGCGGGTGGGCGCCGACATTACGGGCGGCATTCCTGATGATGTCGGTCTTTGTCGGCGTTGTCGTGCTCGTCGGAATCACGCTCGGCTTCGAGGGGGCGTTGGTGGGGGCGCTGGTGAGCGGCATCGCGCTGTACCGCGTTGGCCGCTCGGCGGCCTCGGTGCGGTGACCGGGGCCGGCCTCCGGCCCCCGGTCACCAGCGTACGGGGCAGGGCCGACAGTTCCGGTCCGCGATGGCGGCCGCTGTGGACAACCGGGTGAGCTGGGGACAACCGGAGGTTCGCGGACCGGCGCTGTCGGTGCGGCTCGTTACGCTGGATTCCGGGGGCTGACGGCCGCGATCGACCTTGGGCGGCCGGCTCGCGGCGTGGCTGAGGGGAACCGGACCGGGACCGCGGTGGTCCAACACCGCATGTCCCTCCGGCTCGTCCTCATCGCGGTGCTGCTCGTGGTCGCGGGCTGCGGCCAGGGTGCCGTCACGCCCGGCAAAGCCACGCCAGAAACCGCCGCGTCCGACGACACCGCCATGCCGTCCGACTTCGCAGGCGAGATCAGCTACGGCAACGGCTCGGTCGCGCCGCCCTACCACTACGAGTGGCGCGTCGAGTTCGACACGGGCACCGCGCACCTGACGTGGACGCCCGGCTACGAGGACGCCGAGACGTGGACCGAGGCCGTCGACCTCGACGCGGCCGCGCGGGAACGGCTGTACGACCGGCTCCGCGACGCCGGGCTGTTCGAGTTCACGAACGAGCCCGACGACGGACTCGTCGGCGGTTCCACCGGGCAGGCCACGTTGCGCCGAGGGTCGGACGTGTTCTACGACTCCGGCACGCTCGGCACCAGCGAGGCCGGACAGGACCTGCTCGACGAGGTCGTCGCCGCGACCGAGGACCTGTTCCCGGACGAGGTGTGGGCGGCGATGGACCAGCGGCAGCGCGACTGGGGTGCGCGGCAGCCGAAGTAGTCTCGAGGTCGTCCGTGCCGGTGAGAGCGAGGGAGCCCATGGCCGAGTTGACCGCGGAAGAGACCGTCCAGGCCGCGGACAAGGTCCTGCACGACGTCGGCTCGGCGTGGATGCTGCACCCCGAGACGCAGGCGCGCGGCGCGGCGCACGGCTACCCCAAACCCATGGCGTTCTACTTCGCCGGGCGGGGAGGCGTGCTCGGTGACGTCGACGCGGACGTGGTCACCGCCGCGATGGGCTGGTTCCACCCGGGGCTCGTGCGGCTCATGTGGGGCCGGGGCGTCGCGGTCGCGAGCGCGCGGGAGGGCGCCCGCCGCTACGCGCAGGCGTGTGCCGACTGGGCCGCCGACCACCTGGCCGGGTTCGCCGGCACCGACCGGCTCGCCGAGCTGGCCGCGAAGGTCGTGTTCGGCGCGGAGGAGTCCGGGCTGCCGCTGTTCGCGGGCTGGCGCGCCGAGCCGCTCGCCGACGGCGGGCCCGCCCGCCTGCTGCAGCTGGTCCACGTGCTCAGGGAGTGGCGCGGCTCCGTGCACCTGGTCGCCACCACGGCCGCCGGGCTGCGCCCGCTCGAGGCCATCCTCACCAACGAGGGCCCGGCGCAGGCCCGGTTCTTCGGCTGGCGCGACGAGCTGCCGGACTGCGACCACCTGAAGGATCGGCACGTGCTGGCGCAGGAGACCACCGACCGGCTGATCGCCGACACCTACGACCGTGCGCTGACCCCGGCCGAGCGCGCCGAGTTCGCCGGTCTGGTGCGCGGACTCGGCGACGCGGTGCTCTGACCGGTGCCGTTCCGGCCCGACGGCCGGCGACCGGTTCAGGTGGAGTAGTCCGGCAGCTCGATGTCGGTGGCGAACCGGTCGGTCATCTTCATCATCGCGCCGAACAGGACCGCACGCTTGAACACCCAGTTCCGCATCCGGATGCCGCGTTTCGTACGCGGCGCGAGGAACGGGCCCGCACTGCCCTTCTTGGCGACCTTCGCGTAGCCGCGCATCAGCTCGGTGTACCGGCGGAACGCGGCGTCGTGGCCCGCGCGCCGCAGCTCGCCGGCGAGCACGTACGCGCCGACGACCGCGAGGCCGCTGCCGAAACCGCCGAGCGTGTTGCCGTACGCGGCGTCGCCGAGCAGCACGACCCGGCCCTTCGCGTAGTCGTCCACGTCGACGCGGCTGAGCGAGTCGAGGAAGAAGTCGGTCGCGGCGGGCACCGCGGCCAGTACCTCCGGCACCCGCCAGCCACCGCCCCGGTACGCGTCGATGACCAGCTTCTTCTGCTGTTCGGCGTCGTACCGGTCATAGGTCAGCTCCCCGGACGCGAACACGAAGAACGACTGCGCCTTCGGCCCGCCGAGCGCGACCATGCGACCCGGCTCGTTGTACATCAGGCCCGCGCCCGTGCCCGCGAGGTCCGCGAGGGTCGCGAGCGCGTAGTGGTGGCCGAGGTGGTGGACGTAGTCGCGTTCCGGCCCGAACGCGAGGCGGCGGACGTTCGAGTGGATGCCGTCGGCGCCGACGACCAGGTCGAACGTGCGCGGCGCGGACCGCTCGAACGTGACGTGCACGCCGCTGCCCGTGTCGGTGAGCGAGGTGATCGAGTCGCCGAAGACGTACTCGCAGGCGTTCCTGGTGCGCTCGTACAGGATCGCCGCGAGGTCACCCCTGCGGATCTCGACGTCCCCGCCCGTGAACTCGCCGGGAATCGTGACGAGCGGCGTGCCGGTGGCGTCGACGACGGTCTGGTCCGCGCCGCCGGTCTGGCGGGCGAGCACGTCGTCGAGGATGCCCATCCGCTCGAGGACGGTCCGGTGGACGGCGCCCTTGAAGTCGACCGCCTGCCCGCCGGTGCGCAGGCAGGGCGCCTTCTCGACGACGGTGACGGCGTGGCCGTCGCCGGCGAGCCGGAGAGCGAGTGACGGGCCTGCGATGCCGGCGCCGGAGATGAGGATGTTCATGCCGCGAAGGTTCGCGGCACCCGCTGTCAGCCCGCCGACAACCGGCTGACAGTGCTGTCAGCGGCCGTCCTGGACTGCCGCGCGCCCTCGGCGTAGGCCGTGGCGAACTCCTCGGCACCCAGCTCGGCCGTGGCGCGGGCGGCCGTTCGTGCCGCGGACCGGTCGCCGGTGATCGCCGTGCCGCGCAGTGCCACCGCCGTGCCCAGCAGCAGTGCCGCGTCGCGTGCGGGTGCCGTGCTCGCCAGGCCTTCGACGGCCGCCGCGAGTTCGGCCGCGAACGGTGCCGTGCCGGCGACCGCGACGGCCTCCCGGTGCCTGCCCAGCGCGGTGAGGAGCCGGGCCCGCGGGCCGTCCGGCGTCACCGCCACGCCGCTCAGTGGCCCGCGGTCGCCGGTCACCGCCGCCAGGCCGAGCAGCACGAGCGGTGGGTCCGGCTGCCCGGCCCGTGCGCTCAGCTCACGTGCGTGCCGCAGGTCGGCCTCGGCCCTGGCGGCGTCGCCCTGCCGCGCCAGGCAGTCGGCGCGGCGGCACAGCACGTCCACGCACTCCTCCAGTGCGCCGAACCGCTCGTACAGCGAGAGGGACTCCGCCCACAGCGCCTGTGCGCGGTCCCACTCACCCCGCCAGCTCGCGGCCTCGCCCAGCCAGTCCAGTGCCTGCGCCGTGCCCCACCGCTCGCCGAGCCCTCGGAACGTCGCGAGCACCGCGCGCAGGGCCGTTTCGCCCTCGGTGGGGCGGCCGTCGAGGAGGCTCATGATCGCGAGGCTGAGGTCGCCGAGCGCGGCGTTCCACGGGTCGGTCCCGAGCAGCGGCGCCGCCTCGTCGACCGGTCCCCACGGGCCGGTGGTCATGCCCCACAGGGCGGCGACGAACGGGTACCGCAGCTCGGTGAGTCCCCGCATGACGTCCCGCGCCCGGTCCCAGTGCGACTGCTCCGGCCGGGGCACGGCGAGCAGCACACACGCGACGTACTGCTCACCGGTGGCACCCTTGTCCAGCAGTGCGGTGGCCGCCGCACCGGCCTGGCTGCGCCGCCCGGACAGCCACCAGTACGCGGTCAGCGCCGCCACCAGCCGATGCCCGGTCGCCGGGTCGCCGTCGACCGACCAGCGCAGCGCGGCCATCAGGTTGTCGTGGTCGGCCGACAGTTCCGCCAGCCGCTCCAGCTGTTCCGAGCGCCGCAGGTGCGGGTCGGCGCGCTCGGCCAGCGCCAGGTAGTAGCGCGCGTGCGCGGGCCGGATGTCCTCGGTGGACTGTGCCGCGCAGAACAGCCGGACCGTCTCGAGCATGCGGTAGCGGCGGCCGTCGGTCTCGACGAGCGACCGGTCGACGAGGTCCGCGAGCACGTCGTCGGTGGTGTCGCAGACGGTCTCGACGGCCGCGAGCGCCGCACCACCGGTGAACACGGAGAACCGCGCCGCCGCCAGCTGCTCCCCGGCCGTGAGCAGGTCCCAGCTCCACTCCACGACCGCCCGCAGCGTCCGGTGCCGCCGCGCCGCCGTCCGGTCGCCGCGGGACAGCAACCGGAACGGGCCGTGCGCGGCGAGCCGCCCGGCCAGCTCCTCGACCGTGAACTGCCGCAGGCGCGCGGCCGCCAGCTCGACCGCGAGCGGCAGCCCGTCGAGCGCGGCGCAGATCGCCGTGACGGCGTCCCGGTTCTCGTCGGTGACCGCGAACCCTGGCCGGACGGCGGCGGCGCGGTCGGCGAACAGGCGCACGGCGTCCGTGCCGAGCGGGGCCAGCGGCAGCAGCGTCTCGCCGGTGAGGCCGAGCGGTTCGCGGCTGGTGGCGAGGACCGCGAGACCGGGGCAGTCGGCGAGCAGCGTGCGGACCAGCACGGCGACGTCGACGACGACCTGCTCGCAGTTGTCCAGCACCAGCAGCAGCGGCCGGTCCAGCGCGGCGACCAGCCCGCGGACGGGGTCGCTCGCGGCGGCGGGCTCGCGCAACCCGAGCGCGCGGAGCAGCGCGTGCGGCACCAGCTCGCCGTCGGTCACAGGGGACAGGTCGACGAAACAGGCGTCCCTGCCGCGGGCGGCCTCGATCACGAGGCACGTCTTGCCGGTGCCGCCCGGGCCGAGGACGGTGACGAGCCGCGTGCCGTGCAGGTCGGCGAGCCGCGCCAGTTCGGCCCCTCGGCCGACGAAGCTCGTGAGCTGCCCGGGCAGCCCGGCACGCGGTGGCCCTTCGGCACGCAGGATCGCGAGGTGGGCGGCGGCCAGCTCGGGGGAGGGGTCGGCGCCCAGCTCGTCGGCGAGGAGGCGGCGGGTGTCCTCGAACTCGGCGAGCGCCTCGGCCTGGCGGCCGGTCGCGTGCAGGGCGTGCATGAGCTGGCCACGCAGCCGTTCCCGGAGCGGGTGGGCGGCGACGAGCGCGCGCAGGTCGGCCACGGACGTTGCGGCCGGGTCGGCGTCGACGAGGTCCTCGATGGCGCAGAGCCGCAGGTCGTCGAGCCGTGCGGCCTGGGCGGCGCCGTGCGGCAGGTCGACGAGGGCCGGGCCACGCCAGAGCGCGGTGGCCTCCCGCAGGAGCGCGGCGGCCTTGTCACGCGCACCGGCGGCGAGGAGGCGGCGCCCGTCGGCGGCGAGCTGTTCGAACCGCAACGCGTCCACGCCGCCAGGGTCGATCGCGAGCCGGTAGCCGGTGCTGTCGAAGTGGATGTCGACGTGGACGCTGACGGACTTCCGCAGCCGGGACACGTGCGCCTGCACCGCGGCGGCCGCTCCGGCGGGCGGGTCGTCCCCGTACTGCGCGGCGATGATCGCGTCCGCGGTGACGACCCGGTTCGCGTTGAGCGCGAGCAACACCAGCAACGCACGCGGCCGCGGCCCCGCGACGACGACGGGCGCACCGTCGTCGCCGGTCACTTCGAGACCGCCGAGCACCCCGATCCGCATGCGGTGATTGTGTCCCGCCGGGGTCGGTCACTGGGCGCGGCCCGCGTCCCAGACGGCGTCCAGCGGGCCGGGCAGGCGGATCTTCCAGCCGTGCGGGGCGGGGTGCCAGCCCGGCGCGGGCCGCACGTCGGGCATCCGGTCCAGCAGCACGTCCAGCGCGACCCGTGCCACGGTGGTCACCAGCGAGTGCGCGGGGCAGTGGCGCGACCCGGCGCCGAACCCCAGGTTCGTCCGCAGCTTCCTGTGCACGTCGAACCGGTCGGCGTCGGCGAACACCGACGGGTCGCGGTTGGCCGACGCGAGGACCACCGCGAGCCGTGCGCTGCCGGGAATCTTCCTGCCCCCCAGCGAAACCGGCCGCGTCGTGCGCCTGGTCACCGCGCCGACCGGCCCCGCCCACCGCAGGCCCTCGTACACCGCGGGGCCGAGGAGCTTCCGGTCCCGGCGCACCGCGAACAGCTGCGCCGGGTTCGCCCACAGCGCGGCGAGTGTCCACGCCGCCAGCCAGCCCGGTTCGACCACGCTCATCGCGACGTGCTTGAGCAGCGCCAGCACATCCGCGTCGGCCCGCACCAGTCGCGCCACGACGGAACCGTCCGGACGGGTGCGCAGCCGGTCCAGCACGACCGACACCTCAGCGTCCTCGGCAAGCACCGCGATGGCGGCGTTGTCGACGGACGGGTCGCGGCCCGCGTTGTTGATGACCCGTGCGAGCGTGTTCCCCCAGCGCAGCATCGTGTCCGCGCCGCCGACGCCGATGCCGAGCAGTGTCGCGTCAGCGACCGCCGCGACCGGTCCGAAGTACTCGGCAGTCAGGTCCGCGCGGCCCGCCGTGAACACGTCGTCCGCCGCCTTGCGGGCCACCGGCCGGACGATCGTCTCGATCTCCTCCGCGTCGAGGCCCGGCTCGTACGCGTGCCGGAACGCGTCGTGGAGGTCGGCGTGCTCGCAGACGAACCGCGCCGGGTCGGACAGGACCGCCAGCACCTCGTGCCACCCGGTCACGAGCCACTGCCCGGCCTCGGGCACCCAGGTCACCGGCTCCTGTTCGCGGAGCCGCGCGTAGATCGGGTAGGGGTCGGCGTCGAGCTCGGCGAGCGTGGTCATCGCACCCTTTCCGGTATTCGCGCGAAACCATTGGGAAAATCATGACACGGGCCGGAACGCAATGAACTCGTCGCGCCGTGCCGGGGGCGCGTTACTCGGCTGTTGGGGTGACGGTGATTGCGCCGTTGGTGGCATGAGCGGTCGATGTCCACGGCTTTCGCGGAACACGTTGCTTGCATCGTTCCAAGAGGACCGATGAGTGCACTGACCTGGCGTTATGTGGGATACGACAAATGCCCGAGCCTATGACGCAATGTGTGTGTCATTTGCCGAACCCATTCGGCGCGGTAAATGGCGCACACGCTGGTTGCGGGGCGTGAGGGCACGCCGGCGTGGTTACTGCATGCCGGTATTACCGGTGCGCTGGAGCGGTGTTCCGGCAATAGTGCACGGCGTCCACCCCATCGAGTGGTTTCCCATTCACGACCGGCGGGTCGCGCTGCCGGGGCACGAGAAGCCACCGGCGCGCCGCTTGTCATCGAGCCGGGGCAGGTGCGCTCACGGTGTGCCGCGAGCGACGGCGTTTGCCGGTCCTCGACGGTGGGAAACTAGGCGGCGCCGCGTTCCACGCCACCGGGCGGCGTGATGTTCAGGACCACCGACAGCGGGATCAGCGTCACCGTCTGCCGCAGCCTGCTCTCGGACATCCGGATGCCCAGCCACAGCTCACCTGTGACGGGGTCGGCCTCGAGGGGCCCGACGGCCTCGCCGACGCGGAACCGCTCGCCGCGCTCGTCGCGCAGCAGGAACGTGACCATCGATCCGCGGGCAGGACCCGCCTCCGTGTTCGACACAGCTACTCACCTCAGACCGGCAGGGGACACCGAAAAGGGAGTTCCCCGGAGAACGCGAACTATGCACGCGATGTCCCGCCGCACGGCTAACCGCTTACGGCACACTGACCGGTGTGCGCCTGATCGCGGTCGTCCTCGCGTTGCTGCTGGTGGCGAGCTGCGGCTCGGCCCCGCCCCCGGCGCGGATGCGGTTCACGCAGGTGGAGCTGCCGCCGGGCGCCGCGCCGGTCCGCATCGCGGCCGCCGGGGACGAGCTGGTCGTCGCGGTGAGCACGGACGGGAAACCGGGGATCGTGCGCCACCGGGACGGCAGGAACACCGAGGTCCCGCTGACCCCGGCGACCGGCTACGGCGCCGAGGCGCTCTGGTACTCCCTGGCGGCGAACGACGGGGAGATCCTCGCCATCGGCGGCAAACGCGGCGGCGCGCACGGCAATGTCCGCTGGAGCGTCTGGCGCACCACCGGCACGGGTGTGGCAGAGCAGCCCCAGGCGTTCTCCACCTTCGGCGGGCTCGGCGCGGGCGACCTCGTCGACGCGGTGCTCCCCAGGACGGGCCCGCTGCTCGTCGGGACGTGGCAGAGCCACAGCGCCGGATCAGACCCTTCTGTATGGACGACGGACGGCTCCATATGGACTCGGCTGAGTTCGACAGGAACCCCGCTGGAGAGCACTAGAGCCGCGCTGAAGTTCCCCATGGCCGCGACCGCGCACGGAGCCGACGTGGTGATCGCCGGATGGCAGTTCGTGAAGGGTGTGCAGCAGCCGGTCGTGTGGACGCTCCGTGACGGTTCGGCGACGCTGACGCCGCTGCCCGACGCGGGCAAGCTCGGCAACGCCATGACCGTGACCTGCGCAGACACCTGTTCGGTTGCCGGCCGGGTGGACGGCAGGCTGGCCGTCTGGCAGGGGAGTGGTAACACGTGGCGACGGGTTCCCGACGTACCCGAGGTACCCGTAGGGGACAAGGACCGGCCACCGCCGCCCCTCGGTGACACCCTCGTGTACTCCGAACGGGGCAACGTACGCATTGCTACCCTCAGTGGCGGCACTCGCGACGCGGTCGGCCCCACAGGCGTGGTCACCGGCGTCGCACGGGTCGGCGACAGCTTCTATGTGCTGGCGGGACCCAGCAATGACAGTCAGGACAACAACCAAACCCTGTGGCGCGCAGGTCCGGGCTGACCGCCCGGTCGCGCGCCGGCTCGGGTGGTGCGGCAGAACGAGTCAGTCATCCCGCGATGCGGCCGTCATCGCGGCGGCGTGCCTGACTCGGTAAAGTCCCCCTTGGGCCGAGAGGCGCTGCAACGGACTGGGGTCCGCCACGCTCGGCCCGGACGACCATTCCGAAGGGCGCCTCCCACTTCACTGGGAGGTCGCATGAGCAAGGAACCGGCCCTTCGCGCGCTGTTCGACGAGCGCATCGCCGTGTTGGACGGCGCATGGGGCACCATGCTGCAGAACGCCTCCCTCAAACCGGAGGACTATCGCGGTGATCGGTTCGGTGACCACACGCACGACGTCACCGGCGACCCGGACCTGCTGAACCTCACGCGCCCGGACGTCATCCTCGACGTGCACCGCCAGTACCTCGCGGCGGGCGCGGACATCACGACCACCAACACGTTCACCGCGACGTCCATCGGGCAGGCCGACTACGGCCTGCAGGAGTACGTGCGCGAGATGAACGTCGAGGGCGCGCGGCTCGCGCGGCAGGCGGCGGACGAGTTCGGCGGCCGGTTCGTGGCCGGGTCGATCGGCCCGCTCAACGTGACCCTGTCGCTGTCGCCGAAGGTCGAGGACCCGGCGTACCGCGCGGTCACCTTCGACGAGGTCAAGGCCTCCTACGCCGAGCAGATCTCGGCGCTCGCCGAGGGCGGCGTCGACATCCTGCTGATCGAGACCATCTTCGACACCCTGAACTGCAAGGCCGCCGTGGCCGCCGCCCACGAGGTCGCGCCAGAACTGCCGCTGTGGATCTCGGTCACGATCGTCGACCTGTCCGGCCGCACCCTGTCCGGGCAGACGGTCGAGGCGTTCTGGCGCTCCGTGGCCCACGCCAAGCCGCTGGTGGTCGGCGTCAACTGCTCGCTCGGCGCCGACGAGATGCGCCCGCACGTCGCGGACCTCGCCCGGTTGGCCGACACCTACGTCGCCTGCCACCCGAACGCGGGCCTGCCCAACGCCTTCGGCGGCTACGACCAGACACCCGACGAGATCGGCGCCCTGCTCGGCGACTTCGCGGCCGCGGGCATGGTCAACGTCATCGGCGGCTGCTGCGGCACCACCCCGCCGCACATCGCGAAGATCGCGGAGGCCGCGCGCGGCAAGGCGCGGCGGCCGATGCCGGCCGTCGAGCCGCGCACCCGGTTCTCCGGCCTCGAGCCGTTCGAGATCGGCGCGGACACCGGCTTCGTCATGATCGGTGAGCGCACCAACGTCACCGGCTCCGCCAAGTTCCGCCGCCTCATCGAGGGCGACGACCACCAGGCGGCCGTCGACGTCGCGCTCGACCAGGTGCGCGGCGGCGCGAACCTGCTGGACGTCAACATGGACGCCGACCTGCTCGACAGCGAGCAGGCGATGACCACGTTCCTGAACCTGATCGCGACCGAGCCCGAGGTCGCGCGCATCCCCGTCATGATCGACAGTTCCAAGTGGACTGTGCTCGAGGCGGGCCTGAAGTGCCTGCAGGGCAAGGGCGTCGTCAACTCGATCTCCCTGAAGGAGGGCGAGGAGCCCTTCCTGGAGCAGGCGCGCAAGATCCAGAGCTACGGCGCCGGTGTCGTGGTCATGGCCTTCGACGAGCAGGGCCAGGCCGACACCGCCGACCGCAAGGTCGAGATCTGCGGGCGCGCCTACGACCTGCTGACGCAGAAGATCGGGTTCGCCGCCGACGACATCATCTTCGACCCGAACGTGCTCGCGGTCGCCACCGGCATGGCAGAGCACAACGGCTACGCGAAGGCGTTCCTCGACGCGCTGCCCAGGATCAAGGAACGCTGTCCCGGCGTCCACATCTCCGGCGGCATCTCGAACCTGTCGTTCTCCTTCCGCGGCAACAACGTCGTGCGCGAGGCCATCCACTCGGCGTTCCTGTTCCACGCCGTGCAACTCGGCCTGGACATGGGCATCGTCAACGCGGGCCAGCTCGCGGTGTACGAGGACATCCCGAAGGACCTCCTCGAGCTGGTCGAGGACGTGCTGTTCGACCGTCGCGAGGACGCGACCGACCGGCTCGTCTCCTTCGCCGAGAACGTGAAGGGCTCCGGCACCAAGCGGGTCGTCGACCTGTCGTGGCGCGAGGGGACCGTCCAGGAGCGGCTGTCGCACGCGCTGGTGCACGGCATCGTCGACTTCATCGAGGACGACACCGAGGAGGCCCGGCAGCAGTACCCCCGGCCCCTCCAGGTGATCGAGGGCCCGCTGATGGACGGCATGAAGATCGTCGGCGACCTGTTCGGGGCCGGCAAGATGTTCCTGCCGCAGGTCGTGAAGAGCGCCCGCGTGATGAAGCGTTCCGTCGCCTACCTCGAGCCGTACATGGAGGCGGAGAAGGAGAAGCTCCGTCTCGAAGGCAAGATCGACACCGGTCGCGGCCAGGGCAAGGTCGTGCTGGCCACGGTCAAGGGCGACGTGCACGACATCGGCAAGAACATCGTCGGCGTCGTTCTCGGCTGCAACAACTACGAGGTGATCGACCTCGGCGTGATGGTGCCCGCCGCGACCATCCTGGACACCGCGATCGCCGAGAGCGCCGACGTCATCGGGCTTTCCGGCCTGATCACCCCGTCGCTGGACGAGATGGTGGCGGTGGCCGCGGAGATGGAGCGGCGCGGGCTGAAGCTGCCGCTGCTGATCGGCGGCGCGACCACGTCCCGGCAGCACACGGCGGTGCGGATCGCGCCGGCGTACGAGAACTCCACGGTGCACGTGCTCGACGCGTCCCGGGTGGTCGGCGTGGTGTCGGACCTGCTGGACGCGGACCGCGCGGAGGCGCTGGACAAGCGCAACCGCGAGGAGCAGGAGACGCTCCGCGTGCAGCACGAGAACAAGCGCCGTCAGCCGCTGCTGTCGCTGGAGGCCGCCCGCGCGAACCGGGAGGCCGTGTCGTTCGACGACATCCCGACGCCGGACTTCACCGGCCTGCGGGTGATGGCGCCGACGATCGCCGAGCTGCGCGAGATGATCGACTGGCAGTTCCTGTTCCTGGCGTGGGAGCTGAAGGGCAAGTACCCGGCGATCCTGGACCAGCCGGTCGCGCGTGAGCTGTTCGACGACGCGAACACGATGATGGACCAGATCATCGCCGACGGTTCCCTGACCGCGCGCGGTGTCTTCGGCTTCTGGCCAGCGCACTCCGACGGCGACGACATCGTGCTGGCGACGGGGGACCGGTTCCCGATGCTGCGCCAGCAGACGCAGAAGCCGGAGGGCCGCCCCAACCGCTCGCTGGCGGACTACGTGGCGCCCGCCGGCGACCACCTGGGTGGCTTCGCGGTGGCGATCCACGGCGCCGAGGAACTGGCCGCGCGGTACGAGGCCCAGAACGACGACTACAAGTCGATCATGGTGAAGGCGCTGGCGGACCGCCTCGCGGAGGCGTTCGCGGAGTGGATCCACCTGGAGGCGCGCCGCCGCTGGTTCGAGCCGGACGCGGAGCCGGAGCTGGCGGACCTGCACGCGGAGCGGTTCCGCGGCATCCGTCCCGCGCTGGGCTACCCGGCGAGCCCGGACCACAGCGAGAAGGAACTCCTGTTCCACCTGCTGGACGCGGGCGCCCTGGACATCGGCCTGACCGAGAGCTACGCGATGACCCCCGCGGCGGCTGTCTCTGGCCTGATCTTCCAGCACCAGGACGCGCGCTACTTCACCGTCGGCCGCCTCGGCAAGGACCAGGTGGTGGACTACGCCACCCGCCGGGACATGACGGTGGAAGAGGTGGAGCGCTGGCTCCGCCCGAACCTGGCCTACGACCCCGAGTGACCCGTCAGCGGCGCCGCCAGGATCGCTCACGGCGACCTGGCGGCGCCGCGTCGCGTGCGCATCACCTTGTCCGCCAAGGAGATCCACGACGGCCCACCCGCACGGTGCGCGGATGGGCCGAAGGGAAGCGGGCGCCGGCCGGAGGCTGGGGGGAACATCCGGCCGGCGTTATCCGGTCACCTCTGCGACTGACCGAACCACATCGGCAATGCCCTGGGGGTGTCGACACCACCGGAAAGGCTCTGGTCATTGTCGCCGCAATCGGTGACCAACCTGTACAACGGTGGACTTCCGCCTTACGTTCCCGTGCCGACGTGCCTTCCGTCACAGGGAGTCACAGCCGAAGGAGCAGGTTCGCGGTGTGCTCGTCGGCGGGTGTGTAGGTCGTCATGCGCAGCTCGGACCGCTGGCCCAGCCACAGATAGGTGTAGTCGAAGGTCAGTACGCCCAGCTCGTGGTGGCGAAATCGTTTTGTCAGGTTTCGCATCGGCTGGACGTCGTATCGCACCCACAGGGCCTCGAACTCCGGTGACTCGGTCCGCAGCCGCTTCACCAGCGACCGCCACGCCGGCTCCGCGAGGTGCTTGGCCATCGCTCCCCGTAACTGCCCGACCATCTGCGGCCGCCGGTCCGCGAGGTCCGGCATCCGCGCCTGCCACCCCGGGTTCGTGAACGCCTGCAGCACCGCGTTCTGCTCGTGCCCCGGCAGTGCCGACACCCCCATGAGCTCGTCGTAGGGCCGGTTGTAGGCGAGGATGTCGAACCGCGCGTTCGTCACCAGCGCCGGGAACGGGTCCAGCTTGCCGAGCATCGCGCGCACACCCGCCGGGATGGCCCGGCATTCCTTCTCCCTCGCCGGTTCTGCCGCGCCGGCGAGCGTGAACAGGTGCGCCCGCTCGTGCGGGTCGAGCCGCAGCGTGCCCGCGATCGCCAGCAGCACCTGTTCGGAGACGTTGATGTCGCGCGCCTGCTCGAGCCACGTGTACCAGGTGACGCCGACACCGGCGAGCTGCGCGACCTCCTCGCGCCGCAGCCCCGGCGTGCGCCTGCGACCTGACGTTGTCAGCCCCACCTGGTCCGGTGAGATCCGCTCCCGCCTGTTGCGCAGGAAGGCCGCCAGCTCACGGCGCCGCGCCTCGGCCGTGTCCGTCACGAGCGGTGTTGCCATGTCTCCACCGTGACACGCCACGCAGCCAGGTGCCAGGTAGTGCGGGTACCTGGATGGCCACACTCTGGTACCAGTGTGGCAGTGAGCGTTCTCTGGTGACGTGACCACGCTCATCGCGCCCCCGCGGCTGTCCGCGGCAGGCCTCGCGACGCTCTTGCTGAGCACCGTGCTGGCTCCCATCGACCTGTTCATCGTCAACGTCGCACTGCCCACGATCCAGTCCGACCTGCACGCGTCCACGTCGGCTCTCGAGTGGGTGCTCGCGGGCTACGGCGTCGCGTTCGCGTTGCTGCTGGTCATCGGCGGCAGGCTCGGTGACGCGCTCGGCAGACGCCGCGTCCTCACCTGGGGTCTCGCCGCGTTCACCGTCACGTCGCTGATCTGCGGCCTCGCGCCCACCACCACGGTGCTCGTCCTCGCCAGGGCCGCGCAGGGGGCCGCGGCGGCGCTGATGGTGCCGCAGGTGTTCTCGATCATGCAGGCCACCACGAGCGGTGAGCAGCGCGCCAGGACGCTCGGCTACTTCGCCGCCGCGGCGGGGGTCGCGATGGTGCTGGGCCAGGTACTCGGCGGTGTGCTGGTGGCAGCAGACGTCGCGGGTGCGGGCTGGCGGCCGATCTTCTTGGTCAACGTCCCGATCGGGATCGCCGTGATACTCCTCGTGTCCAGGACCCTGCCGGAAAGCCGGGCCGTTGACCCGATCGGTGTCGACCGGTGGGGGACCGTGCTGCTCGGCGGCGCGCTGCTCGCGTTGCTGGTGCCGCTGCTGGAAGGCAGAACGCTGGGCTGGCCCGCGTGGTGCTGGGCGCTGCTGGTGCTGTCGCCGGTACTCGCGGCGTCGTACTTCGCGGTGGCGCGGCGGCTGGAGCGGACCGGTGGTGTCCCGCTCCTGCCACCCACCTTGCTGCGGATGCAGACCATGCGCCACGGCGTGCTGATCGCGGTCCCGGTGTTCGCCGGGTTCGGCGGGTTCATGTTCGTGTTCGCGCTGGTCTTCCAGACCGGCCTGCACTACAGCCCGCTCACCGCGGGTCTCGCGCTGACGCCGGCCGCGATCGGCTTCCTGGTGATGTCACTGCAGACCAGCTGCCTGGTGGCCCGGCACGGCAGGCGGGTGCTGGTGACGGGCGCGATCGTCCAGGTCACCGGACTGCTGGCCCTGACCGCGACAACGCTGAACGCGTGGCCGGACATCTCGGTACTGGACCTGGCACCCGGCGCCCTGCTGTACGGCATGGGACAGGGCGCGATCGCCCCGGTGCTGTTCCGGGTGATCCTGTCCGGCGTACCGACGGAGGCCGCCGGCGCGGGCAGCGGAGTGCTCACCACGACACAGCAGACGTCGCTGGCGCTGGGGGTCGCGACACTGGGATCGCTGTTCGTGGCCCTGGCCGGAACACTGGGCATGCGCGACGCACTGGTGCTCACCACACTGCTGATGGCCGGGTTGTCGGCGGTGGTCGGCGTACTGACGGCCAGGCTGCCCGACCCCCGCCACACGCCCAGGTGACCAGGCCCGCCACGTGGCGGGTCCTGTCAGACTGTCGCCCGTGGAGTTCTTCTGTCACCACCGCGACCGGCCGGGTTTGCTGGGCGGCCCGCCGCTGACCACCTGAGCCGGTAGAGGAAGAGATGCGGCCGACAGCCAAGCAGCTGCAGCAGCTGTGGCAGATGACGAAACTGCCACAGGAGGACGTCCTGTTCACCCCGACCTACGAGTCGGCAGGCAAAGGCCACGACGGAAAGCCGCTCTGCAACGCGATGATCGCCATGTTCACCGACGAACCCGGTTCGTTCTCGGACATGCACCGCCTGCCCACCGACGAGCTGTGGCACTTCTACCTCGGCGACCCCGTCGAGCTGCTCCTGCTCCACCCCGACGGCCACGACGAGCTGATCACACTGGGCACCGACGTCCTGGCGGGACAACGAGTGCAGGTGACGGTCCCGGCCGGCACGTGGATGGGCGCGCGACTACGTCCGGGCGGCGAGTACGGCGTCTACGGCAACACCATGGCCCCGGGCTTCGTCCCGAGTGATTTCGACCCAGGCGACCGGACGGAACTGACCAGCCGCTGGCCACACAGAGCCGACCTGATCACCGCCCTGACGAGGCACGCCGGTTGAGCGCGGCAAGAACCGCTCGCGTCATGGCGGGCGAGACCCGGTTGGCGACAGCACCCAGCTTGGCCTCAGGTGTCACGGGCACGACAGTCCGGTTCTCCCGCACCGCGGCCACGACGGCCGCGGCCACCTTCTCGGGCCCGAACCCACGCCGCCGGTAGAACTCGGTGGCCCGAGCCTGCTGAGCCCGCTCGTCCTCGCCGTCCAACCCGGCGAACCGAGTGACAGAGGTGATGTTGGTGTGCACGAACCCGGGGCAGATCGCACTGACCGCGATCCCGTCGGCGGCCAGCTCACCGGAGAGGCACTGGGCCAACATCAGCACCGCGGCCTTGGTGGTCCCGTAGGCAGGCAGCGAAGGAAGCGGGAGAAACCCGGCAGCGGAGGCGGTGACGACGACGTTCCCACCTTCGCCCCGGGCGACGAGCGGCGGCAGGAAGGCGCGCAGGGTGTGGATGACACCCCACAGGTTGACGTCGAGCACACGCTGCCAGTCCTCGACACTGGTGTCGAGAAAGCGACCCGCGACGGCGACCCCGGCGTTGGCCATGACGATGTCCGGTACTCCGTGCTCGGCGAGCACGTGATCCGCGAGCCGCTGGGTGGCGGACCCGTCGGAAACGTCGAGCTGAAAAGCACTCCCACCGATCTCCTTGGCGGTGCGGGCGGCGGCATCGAAGTCGATGTCGACGCACAGCACCTCAGCACCCGCCCCGGCGAGCGCGAGAGCGGTGGCCCGCCCGATCCCACTACCGCCCCCGGTGACAAGAGCAAGCCGACCGGCGAGGGAAGGACGTTCGTCCCCCATGAAGGCCCGCTGAAGCTCACGAGGAGCGGCGGCCCCGTCAAGGTGCTCGATGAACTCGACAATCATCCGCGCGACGACCCGCGGCTTCTCGCGAACAGCCCAGTGCCCGGCAGCGAGGGGCCGCCGCCAGAGCCGCTCGACCCACGGATCGGCGGCCTCGAGAATGCCGGGCGTGACGAAGGGATCCTGGGTGAGCGCGAGCTGCTGAACGGGCACCGACGTTCGCCGAGCCCCAGGCCCGGAGAGCCGCCCAGCCATGTTGGCGCGGTAGAGCTCGACCCCGTTGCGGGCGTCCTTGTAGGTGGCGTGGAACTTCCGCCGGAGCGGGGGAAGGCGCCACACCAGTTCGGGCGCCAGAGGCACCTGAAACGCGCCGATGTACCAGGAGTGCAGGAGCTGCCGGAGCACCCGGGTCTTGGGCGCCCGCCGCATCCAGTCCCCGACGTGGTCGAGGTCGGGCCCGGAGATCGAGGTGTAGGAGAGAAAGAGGTCATGCAGAGCGGCATCCGAGACGGCGCCCCAGGCCTGAATGGACCCCCAGTCATGAGCGACGAGGTGGACAGGCTTGTCGGTAGCGCTGCGCACCACGGCAACGAGGTCCTCGACCAGCCGCGGAATGGCATACCCGTCCCGCGACCCAGGCACGGCGGACTCCCCAGCCCCGCGAACGTCATACCGGATCACCCGGAAGCGGCCGACCAGCTCCTGAACAACCCCATCCCAAACGGACGCATTGTCCGGATACCCGTGCACAAGCACCACAGGAACCCCATCAACAGGCCCATCCTCATAAACAGCAAGCCGAACCCCACCCGACTCCACCCACCGTCGACCCATGAGGCCACGGTAGCCGCAACCCCCGAAACCGCATGCGCTAAGCTTCCCGAAGTCGCAAGACGAGCCCACGTAGCTCAGGGGATAGAGCACTGCCCTCCGGAGGCAGGTGTCGCAGGTTCAAATCCTGCCGTGGGCGCCCATCTCCCATCCGGGATCTCGGCCTCTGACCAGGCCAAACTCTCTCCCAAGTGATCATGGCCTGTCCGGTCGTGTCCGGCTCTCCACGGACATTCATGGACAGCTGTGTTTCCCGGCGTCCTGTGCGTGCTGCCCTGCCTTGTGAGTAGTCCAGTGATGTCACGGCCGTGAATGTCACGGTGCCGACGTCCTCGACGTCGAAGGTGTAGGCGAACGGGAACGTGACGGACAGTCGACGACTACAGACGCGCCGGTACGGATTCGCCGACGAGAGCCGAGGTGGCGCCGACGGTACGGGTGAGGTGCGCGCAGCGCCGTGTCAGGCTTCTCGTAACGGCGAAGTTCACGACCGCGGGGCTGATGCGGCGTCCGTCCCAGGGGATGCATTTCTCGCTTCGAATGCGGCTCTGTAGGAGAGGTCAGCATGAGCGTCAGGAATTCCCGGCGGCGGGTTCGGGTGGTCGGCGCCGTCGGGTTGGCGGTATTGGTAGTGGTCGCCGCGACTCTGGTGATCGTGTTGTCCGGTGGCGGGTCTGACGGCGGTCCGCCGCCTACGTCTGCGGCGGAGCGGTGTCGGGCCGCGGGTGGGTATCCGGAGGTCCAGGTGGATTTCGTCAACGCCACAGCGGACGACGCGATGCGCCTGGCGGCGCGGACACTGCGCGACGATCCACGGGTCGCGGAGATCGGCGAGCGGTCTCGGGAGCAGACCTACGACCGGTTCAAGAAGCTCTACGCCGACAAGCCCGAGATGCTCGAGGCAGCGCGGCTGGAAGCCATGCCGGCGTCGCTGATGATCCGGCCGGCCGACGACGTCTCCCCGGAGCGGCTCGCGGACGACCTTCGTGCCGAACTGACCACCGCGGACAGGGTCGACGCCCTTCCCTGCGTCAGGGCGGCGCCACCGAGCCAGTAGGGCTTTGTCAGGTGCGGGCGTCGCTCGGCGTTCGGGGTGTGGCGCTGTGGATGGTGAGGACGGTGGCCGCCGCGAAGAGGGTGCCGCCGATGACGTCTGTCAGGTAGTGGTAGCCCAGGCCGATCATGCCGATCGTGACGCCCGCCAGTAGTGCCGCGCCCGCCACGGCGGTGACCGTTCTTGCCGTGCCGTTGAACAGAACCAGCATCACCACGAGTGTCGCGACCATGCTCACCGTGTGGCCGCTGGGGTAGACGAGTGTGTCGTCCTTCCACCGGTCGAACAGGGGCTTCAGCAGCCACGTGTTCGCCGCCACCGCGATGGCCGGAGCCAGTGCCGCGAACAGTGCGTCCCTCGGTCTCGACGTGTGCAGGCACCAGGCGACCAGCAGTGCCAGCACCGGCAGCAGCACGTACGGCTCTGTCGGTAGGACCAGGGCACGCAACAGTCCGGGTGGCCATCCGGTGATCGCCGAGTCGGCCGTCTCGTCGATGTCGCTGGGACCTCGGTCCCCCGCGAAGGCGAGTCCCAACGCGACGGTGAGGAGGGCGCAGGTGACGGCGAGGATCGTCGGTTGGCGGGAGCGCACAAGGTGACCGTAACGCGGGCTCGTCCGGGGATCATGTCGGTGCGCATTGCTAGTTTGGTGCCGTGACCGTGGTGGGGGCGTGTGAGGACGAGGACTACTGGCCGGAGTTCGGCACGCTCCTCGTGAGCGATGACGGTGCTCACGAGGGGAGCGGGCCGTTCAGCCGGCAGGATACGAGGGTGCAGCCGTGCGGCACGATCGTCCGCACCGGGCACGGCTGGCTCGAGGGAGCGGCCGGTGACGGACCGCATGTCGTGCGCATGGAGGTGCACGACGCGGCGCCCGGCGACGATTCCTCCGAGTGGGAGGACGTCGTCGAGATCCCTTACCGGAGCCTGTCGGGAAAGGTCGGTCTCGGGTATGTGACCGGCGGGTTCTGCGGGGACGTGTGCACGCTTCCCGCCGCGGGTGCCTACCGCGTTCGGGCGGCCCGGCGGCAGCTGGCCGAGGACGACGCGGATGACCTGTGGCTGCTGCGTTTCTGGCCCGCGGAGCCGAGTCCGCCGCGGTGGTTCCGGCGCCGTGCCGCCGCGGTGCCGCCACCCGATCCGGGGTGGCGCACGTTGTTCGGCTACGGCGTCACCGATCTGCTGTGGGGGCTGTGGGCGGCCCGGGACGACACCGGGGGCACGACGACAGCGGCGTTGCTGCGGTGGGGCGAACAGCACGGGCGCTCAACGACCTGGCTGGACGAACCGTTGCCCGCGCCCGGTCCGCACGAGCTGGACCCGGCTGACGTCGCCCGGCAGGTCGGGTGTCCCGTGCCTGCCACGTTGGGCGGCATGCTGGACCTGTTCGTCGCCGCCGGGGTGCTGGCCGACGACGGCGGTTACCGCGAACCGAGTGTGACGCCCAATCCCGAGGACGTGCTCGAACTGCCGGTGGAGCGCAGGTCGCGGCTGATCGAACAACGCGACCTCGACCGCTTCCGCTCCTTCGCCGCCGACCTGGTGTCCGTGGTGATGTGGGGCGGGACGGAGCAGACGCTCGCCGGTCTCGCCGAGCGCACTCTCGTCGCGCGGGAGGACGTTCGTGCCACGCTCGAGTGGGCCGCGCGTGGCGACCTGCTGCACATCGCGGGCCCACTCGACGGGCAGTTCGTCACAGAGGTTGGACCCAGTACGGGTTGACGGTCATGGTGCCGTTGGCGGCCGCGCCGGTGAATGTGCCGGAGGTGGCGGTCGACAGGGTGTACCAGGAGTCGACGTAGTCCGGGTCGTCGGTCCACCAGTCGTCCGGGATGGCGTTCAGGATCGCGTTCACCAGCGGGATGTACGCGCCGCCGTCGATGATCGTCAGCAGTGCCTGGCTCAGTGCCAGTGCCAGTTCGCGGTAGTTGGTGCCGCCGTCCTCCTCCATCAGCACCAGGTCGGCGAGGTTGTACTTGTACGCCGAGAAGTGGACCAGCAGCTGGCCCGGGTAGTACGTGGTGCCGTCGTGGTCCAGGTACGGCATCTCGGCCGTGTCGACCTTGACCTTGCCGTCCTGGCCGAAGCCGGCCGCGATGGCGAAGATCTCGGCGCCGCCCTTGTGCCACGGCTCCTTGTCGTCGTTCAGCCGAATGGACGTGACCTGCGTGGCCCAGTAGCCCGCCGCGGCGCGGACGGTCGCGGCCTGGCCGTGCGCGGACAGGGTCGCGTCGACCACCTTCATGCCCATCGCTACTGCCTTCGCGGTGTCCACTTCGACCAGGTACACCGGGCGCGTGGGCACGGTGTCCGGGTCCAGCGGGACCGGGCGGGCGGCCCGGTCGTAGGCGGTCACGCTGGTCACCGTGTCGTCGCTGGGGGAGGACGCCACCAGCGGCGCGACGCCGCGGCGCAGTGCCGGGACCATGCCGGGGTCCGCCAGCCGGACGGTCAGCAGGGACGTGCCGTCCGGTGGCAGGCCCTTCGCGGACAGGACGGCGCGGTTCGCGGCGCGGACGGCCCGGCCGAGTGCGCTGTTCTCCGGCGCTCTGGCCAGGTTCACCGCGCGGTCGGCGGTCGCGGGCAGCAGGTTCCCCGCCTCGGGGGCGAACTCGCCGGCCAGTTGCCGGGCCAGGTGGTCGGTGACCTCAGCGACCGAGTCGGGCGCGGGCTCGGCGTTGGCCATCGGGGCCGCGAGCACGCCGACGGCGACCACGGCCGCGCCGAGCGAGGTGAGTAGACGTGACGACAGCACGGGTCGTGCCTCCTTCAGCCCTCGTGCAGGGTGGGGGAGGGCCGACAGAAAGTAGACGAACCTTCACGTTCCGCTGTCAACCCGGCAGGGCCGGATGCGGCCACTGGACGGCGAGAATGCGGCCGGATGGACAGCGACACGTCGCTCGCGATCGGACGGTTGGCGGGTGACGGCGCGGTCTGTGATCTCAAGACTCGAAGGTGGCATCCCTTCAACCCTGCGGAGGAATCCACCATGATCAGGAAACTGCTCACCGGCGCCGCACTGGCGTGTGCGGTGGCGACGACGGCCGTGTCACCCGCGGCCGCCGCGCCACCGGAGAACCTGGCGGCCGCCGTGACGGACTCGGTGCTGGCGCGGTCCGGCGCGTCGGCCACCGCGCCGATCGTCACCCCGACCCGGGAGGCGGCGGGCTGGGCGTTCGGCACCGTCGTGCTCCCCACCGGCACCGACAAGGACGACCACCCCGATGGCTGGTTGTTCGTCGCCGAACGCACCGGCTCGGAGTGGCGGGTGGCGCTCGATGGCGAGGCCGCGTTCGCCGAGCTGGCCGGGCGCGCACCAGTGGTCAGGTCCGGCGAGCGGGACCGGCTCGCCGCACTGGACGGACGGCTGGAAGTCAAGGCGGGCAACGACTTCCGCACCGGCATGGCCCTGCCGTACGCGGTCGGGCAGAGCTGGTACATGTACGGCGGGCCGCACGGCTGGTCCGGCACGCCGACGCCGTGGAGCTCACTCGACCTCGCCGGTGGTGACCAGCGGGTGCTGGCCGCGCGGGCGGGCACCGCGTACACGATGTGCACCGGCTGGCTGCGGGTCATCCACGACCGCGGCTACTCGACCGACTACTACCACCTGTGGAACAACATCTATGTGGACGGCGCGTCCGTCAGCCAGGGCACGTTCCTCGGCAACACCGGCACGGACGTCACGTGCGGCGGCTCCGCGTCCGGCAGGCACGTGCACTTCGCGTTGCGGCAGAACAGCGCGTACGTCGGCATCGCCGACCACGGCATCGGCAAGTGGGTGCCGCAGAACGGTGGCGCCGCCTACCAGGGCTCGGCGCTGCACGGCAGCACCCGCGTCGGCGCGGGCGGCGCGCTGTACAACTACGGCGCCCTCGGCTTCACCCAGGGTGTGATCGACTCGAACGGCGGCGGTGCCGTGAACAAGCGGTCCGGACCGGGCACCGGCTACGGCGTGGTCGGGTCCGTGGCGGACGGCGCGACCGTCAGCGTTTCCTGTTCCGCCAACGGAACGACGCACACGGGCCGGTGGGGGACCACCAGCCTGTGGAACCGGTTGACCGACGGCACGTGGGTCACCGACGCGTTCATGTGGACGGGCGTGAACGGCGCCGTCAACGGCACCTGCTGAGACGGGAACGGCCGGGCGGACAAGGTCCGCCCGGCCGTGATCCCTTGTGACGTCAGGGGTTCGCGACGACCGCGTAGCCCGTCTGGTAGCTGCTGCCCAGTGCGCTCACGCCGCCCAGACCCGGCACCGCGACCGGGGTGGCGGTGTAGTCGTAGACCGACTCGTTGCCGAGCGACTTGTACATGTTGTCGCCCCACGCCCAGACCGTGCCGTCGGAGCGCAGTGCGTAGCCGCCGTACTCGAAGTTCGCGATCGCGGTCACGTCCGTCAGGCCGGTCACCGCGACCGGGGTCCGTGCCACGTAGCCGACCTCGTGGTCCACGCCATCGCCGAGGTTGCCGCGGTGGCCGACGCCCCAGGCCGCGACGGTGCCGTCGGTGCGGAGCGCGTAGACGGAGGTGTACTTCGCCGCCACGGCGGTGACGCCGGTGAGGCCGGACACCTGGACGGGCACCCGGGACTCGCAGCGCACGGTCTCGTCGGGGTCGCAGACCTGGCCGTTGCCCAGCTGCCCGTCGCGGTTGTAGCCCCAGGCCCACAACGTGCCGTCGGACTTCACGGCGTAGCCGCTGTTGCTGCCCGCACCGGCCGACACCACACCGGACAGCGACGGGATGCGCGTCGGCGTGGCCACGTACTCGGCGGAGGAGCCGATGCCCAGCTCGCCGGAGGCGTTCCAGCCCCACGCCCACATCGTGCCGTCGGACTTCACGGCGTAGGTGGCCTGGCCACTGGACGCGATCGCGACCACGCCCGTCAGGTTCGGCACCCGCACGGGCACGGCCGACTGGTCGTACGTGCTGGTGCCGAGGTAGCCGCCGCCCCAGCCCCACACGGTGCCGTCGGACTTCAGCGCGAAGGCGTTGTAGCCCCCGGACGCGATCGCGGTGACGCCGGTCAGGCCCACGACGGGGACGGGCACCGAGGAACCGCTGCCGTTGCCGTTGGCTGTCCAGCCGTTGCCGAGCTGGCCAGAGCCGTTGTCGCCCCACGCGCGGACCGTGCCGTCCTCGAGCAGTGCGTACGCGCCGCCGCTCCAGCCGCCGCCGACGACCTGGCGCACCCCGGACAGGCCGATCACCGGCGTCGGGGTGGACGAGCCGAGGATGGTCTGGCTGGTGCCGAGCTTCCGGTAGGCGTTGTCGCCCCACGCGCGGACGCAGCCGGGAGCGCAGTCCGTCGGCGGCACCACGAACACACCGGACAGGTCGGCGATGAGGTGCGTGCTGCCGCGGTGGTTGTACAGCTCGATGCCGCGGTCGCGCTCGAAGGCGACGGTCGCCGCGTTCGGGATCGCCTTGGCGGGCACCAGGTTCAGCGTCGACGACCCGTACGGCTGGATCATCCACTCGCCCCACGCGGTCACGTAGGTGGAGACGGTGGCGCCGACACCGGTCAGGTTCATCGCCACGCCGGTCGCGTTGAGGGGCACGTCCTGGCTGAGGCCGACGCTGAGTGTCGCCTCGGGACCGAGCGGGCCTGCCGGGCCGCCGGTGCCGATGCCCACGCGGGTGTCGAGCACGCGGGTGGGTGGGAGCGGCAGGAACTCGGCGCCGTAGTCGGGGGTGTAGAAGCCGGTGAGGTCGGCGAGCAGTTCGATGGTGCCGCTGTTGTTGTACAGCGAGACGCGGCGGTCGGCGCCGAGTGCGACGGTGACCTGGTTCGGCCGGGTCTCACCCGCGACGACGTTGAGGTTCGACGCGGTCGGACGGGTGGTGCCGGTGGGGAACGCGGTCACGAACGTCGACGTAGTCGGCTCGGTGGCGGTCAGGTTGAACGTCACGGCGGTGGCCGACGCGGGCACGGAGTTCCGCAGGTCCAGCGTCCAGGTGCCGCCGGGGCCGAGCGGGGTCTGCCAGCGGGTGTCGAGCACCCGGTTCGGCGCGAGCACCGTGAACTTCGAGCCCGCCCCGGTCGCGTAGTGGCCGGCGAGGTCGGCGACCAGGTCGACGTTGCCGCTGTTGTTGTACAGCTCCACGGTCTTGCCGGCGCCGAGTGCGACGGTGACCTGGTTGGCGCGGATCTCACCGGCGGTCAGGTTGAGGCTGGACGCGGTTGGCCTGCTGGTGCCGCCGGGGTAGGCGGTGACGAACGTCGAGGCGGTGGGCGACACACCGGTCACGTTCAGCACCACGGCCGTCGCGGTCGCGGGCACGCGGCTCGCGAGGTCGATGGTGACGGTCCGGCCCGCACCGACCGGACTGGTCGAGCGGGTGTCGAGCACCCGCAGCGGCGACCGCTGGGTGAAGGTCGACCCGGCGGCGTCGTCAGCGGGCGCGGCCGACGTCGTGGTGATGGCCGGCCCGACGATGAGCACGCCGGCGGCGATTGCCGTGGTCAGCACGGCACGCAGAGAACGGGACAACGAAGCTCCCCCAGGAGTGAACGGGCCCCGACCCGGGCGGAAGCGTACGGCATGGCACGCCGTTCCGGGAGTCCATTGTGCGCGGTATGTGCACGCGCGCCTCCGCCCGGACCACGCGTCACTGCGTGCGCAGCACCCAGATTTCGCCGCTGTTCACGGCCACCAGGTCGGCGTCGGCGTCACCGTCCACATCGGCCGCGAGCGTCGCCTTCGTGCCGGAGAAGGCACCGGAGTACCAGACTTCCGGTGTGTCGTAGCCGGTGCCGTTCGACCGCATGACCCGCACGTCGGTGTCGTCGACCGCGATCAGGTCGGCGTCCCCGTCGGCGTCGATGTCGGCGGTGAGGGTCTTCTCGGTGCCGTGGAAGGGGATCGTGGACCACTGCTGGGCGGGGTTCTCGAACCAGCGGGGCCCGGCGGGGATGACCCGGACACCGGTGGTGTCGACGAGGATCAGGTCGGCGGCGCCGTCGCCGGTCGTGTCGGCGGCCAGTGTGGCCTGCTGCCCGCGGGCCTCCGGTCCCCATGCGACCAACGGCAGGGAGGCGGTGACGTTCGACCGCGCGGCCAGGGTGGGGATGCCGCCGCCGAACAGGCCGACCACGTCCAT
This sequence comes from Actinophytocola algeriensis, assembly GCF_014203735.1. Taxonomy (GTDB): domain Bacteria; phylum Actinomycetota; class Actinomycetes; order Mycobacteriales; family Pseudonocardiaceae; genus Actinophytocola; species Actinophytocola algeriensis. The sequence goes on from NZ_JACHJQ010000004.1 coordinate 580,574, forward strand.
GTCCCCGTCGGCGTCGAGGTCGGCACCGAGGTTCCCGTAGTCGCCCGCGATCGTGTTGTTCAGCCAGTTGGCGTAATACTGGAACCCGTCCACCCCATACTGGTTGGTCCGCGCCAGCCCGACCCAGATCCCGCGCGGCTGCACGCGCCGGACGAGCACGACGTCGTCGCGGCCGTCCCCGTCCATGTCCCCGACGAGGCGGGTGGTCCCGACCACGGACGGATCCACGGAGTTGACGTTGCCCCAGTGTTCCTGCGGCGAGAACGACGATCCGGTCGACCGGACCACCCGGTTGCCGAACTGGTAGTTGTTGAAGCTGACGAGGTCGTCGTCCCCGTCGCCGTCGACATCCCCGGACTCGATCGAGATGTGCGCCTCGAAGAACCCGGTGAACCACAGTTCCGGTGTGCCGGTTGCCTGCGCCGGCGCGGTGAGCGTCATGGACAGCAAACCGGTGAGCCCGGCGATCGCGAGCAGTCGCATCGTGTGCCTTTCGTACGCTGGACGCGGGCCTCTGCCCCCGGCGGCCCGCCGTACAGAGCGTCGCGGATCAGGCCGGATCCGTTAACGAAACGACCGGGTGACCGGACGAACGGACCACCCACCCGGTCTCACGGCGCGTAGGCGGTGGAGAACGCTCCCCACAGGATCGGCGAAGCCTCGGCCTCACCGTCCCGGTCCCACAGATCCGCCTGCCCGCGCTGCCACAACCCGACCCCGGCAACGGGATCCGCCGAAGTGTGCGCCCCATCCACAGCCACCACAGCGGAACCAAACCCGGGCAGCACGGCATCGGTGGGCAACGTCCACCGAGTGGACGTCACGTACTCGGCCCCGCCGTGCACCATCGCCGCCACCAACCCGGACGGTTCCGCGAACCGGGCGTCCCCGCCGCTCTCGCAGGCGATCAACGCCACCCGGTTCGGAATCCGCCACGGCCGAGCCGACCCGTGCCCCAGCGCGATGTCCGCGGCGGTCAGCGGCCGATGCGCACCCACGAGCTCAGCCCGCCCGGAAGTCCCGGCCCCGCAACACAGGTGCAGCCGCGCGTCCAGCCCGTGCGCCGCCGTCGTCACGTGCCCCACGTACAGGAACCGGCCCGCCAGGACCAGTAGGGACTCGAGCACGTCCCGCGTGATGTCCTCCCGCCGGAACCCGCCAGGCACCGACCGCGCACCCAGGTCCAGCAACGCGGGCGACACCGGCCCCAGCACCGACCCCAGCTCCGAGTCGTCCGCGAACCCGGGCACCCGAGGGTCCAGCACCCCCACGACGGAACCCGAAGGGTCCCATGTGGACACCGTCCGCCCTGCCGCGTTCCGCACCGACGCTGGCGCCAGCACCGACACGTCCGCGACGTGCACCAGCCGCTCACCGGCCGACAGCCGCAGCGCCTCCCACGGCACCTGCGCGATCGACGGCGCGGGCTGGATCCGCAGGTGCACCCGCACCCCCTGCGACAGGTACGCGTTCAGCTCCGCCGCCAGCGCGGCCGGGAACAACCCCCGCGCGAGCCCTTCCGCCAGCGCCTGCTCCCGCTTCCGGTCCAGCAGCGGCCCGGCCAGCGCCCGCCCCAGCGCGTCCCGCACCGACTCGCCCGGCAGGGGTGTCGGCAACGCGGCCGCCAGCTCCGCCAGCGGCAGTCCAGCCGGGTCGGCCACCGCCACCCGTGGCTCGCCGAGCGCGTGTTCCCACCGCCACGTCACGTACAGGTGCCCGGCGTCGACGAACTTGATCTGGACCGTGGTCACCACGTCGGCACCACCTCGGCCGACCGCAGCGGCAGGTGGTACTCGGCCTCGGCCGTGTCGAGCAACGCGTCGAGCGCGGTCTGCTCGTCGCCGGGCAGCAGGCGGGGACGGGGCGGCAGTGCCAGCCGTGTGCTCAGGTCGGGAGCGGTGAACGCGGGCAGCGCCGGTTCGTCCCGCACCTCCTGCGACGGGTACGCGGTCAGCTCCGCCTCCAGCGACACGCTCGCCGAGATGTACTCCACCAGCTGGAACACGAGATCACCCGCACCGATCTCGGCCGCGAGCCGCAGTGCCAGCGACAGCGCGGGCATCGCCACGTGCCGCACCCACCGCTCGCGCATCGCACCGGGTTCGTAGCGGTGGCGGAAGCCGTCGGTCCCGAGTGCCGCGATCACCGCGAGCGGCAGCGCCATCTGGTACAGCGTCGCGGGTTCGTCGGACAGCGGCGCCGCGTCGGCCACGAGCTGTGCGCGGAGCACGTCGATCCGCGCGGTCTGGTGCCACGCCCCGGCACCGGCGGCCAGCGCACGTGCCCGCAGGAACACGTCCTCGGTCGCACCCAGGTCGCCGGTGACGACGTAGGTCACCTGTGCCCGCACCAGGTGGCTCTCGATCAGCGCGGGCACCACACCCGCCCGCTCGAGCGCCGCGATCGTCTCGTCCACCATGGTCGTCGCCTCGGTGAAGCGGTGCTGCCGCAGGGCGATCATGGCGCGGCTCATCCGGCACTCGGCCACGTCGGTGGGCCTGCCCGCCCGTTCGTACTCGGCCTCCGCGCGCCGCAGCCGCTCCTCGGCGTCGTCCAGCAGCCCCGCCCTGGCCGCCAGCCTGCCCAGGTTCAGCTCGAGGTACGCCCGGTCGGCCGCGCTGCCCCACAGTTCGCGCAGATCACGGGCCACGTGCAGGTGTTCGGTGGCACTGTGCTCGTCACCGGTGTGCGCGGCGATGGCCGCGAGGCTCGCGTACGCGTGCCCGGCGAGCCGGGGGTCGGCGGTCATCGCGATGTCGAGTGCCAGCCGGATCTCGGTCTCCGCCTCGGTGTACCGCTCCAGCGCCATCAGCGCGGCGCCGCGCGTGTTGTGCAGCACGAAGGGGAGCAGCGCCGCGTTGGCGGGTGCGGCGACCCCCGCCGCGGCCACCTCGTCGAGGTCGCGCAGCGCCTCCTCCGCGCGGCCGAGCGCCTGCAGTGTCTGTGCCCGGTTCACCAGCGTGCTCGACCGGACATCCGTGCTGCCGTACAGGTTCCCGGTCAGCCGGATGGCATCCACGCACGCGGCGAGGCTCTCCTCGCTGTACCGCAGGGCGCCGTCGAGGTCCCCGCGTGCCTCGGCCATCGACGCGCGGTTGCCCAACGCCCGCGCCCGCACGTCCAGTGCCTCACCGTCGTCGCCGCAGTCCCGCGTCGCGTGGAGGACCTCCTCGGTGATCGCCACCGCCTGGTCGAGGTCGCCTGCCTCGAACGCGCGGCCCGCGGCGTTGAGCCGGAGACCGACCGGGCGCCACCGCGGCCCGTAGCGCGTCGCGCCGCGCAGCCCGACGAGGTCGGGATCGTCCTCGATCTCGGTCAACGGCCCGCCGCCCGCTCGGTGAGGGTGGCGTCCGGCGCGGTGCGCCGGGCCTTCGCCATGGCGACGATCGCCGCGCGGCGGGCGGGGGCGTCCGGATCCTCGGGTGCGTCCGGGACGGCGAAGCCGGGGGAGTACACGGTCAGCACCCGTTGCGCGGCAGGCAGGAAGAGCACGGTCGCGGGCACCGGCACCGCTCCGTCGCCCCGCTCGTCGAGAGCGACGTCGAGCGGGCCGAACCGGGCCCGGAGGGGGACCCCGGTCCCCGGCGCCGACACCTCGAGCACCGACTCGCCGCCACGCCGCACCACGGCCCACGTCGCGTCGGCCGCCGCGTCCACCGCGCCCTGCGGCACCAGCGCCCAGTCGATGGGGCTCGAACCCCGCAGTACCACCACGTCCTCGCCGACCGTGCCACCGGCCGCCAACGCGAACCCGGACCGCGCCGGCACCGGGCTCACCGGCTCGGGCAGTGCGGTCGGCAGTGCGATCCCGTGGTCGTCGGCCAGGTCCGCGAGCCGGGCGGCCAGCTCGGTCGCACGGGCGCCCAGGTCGGGGTCGTCGGCGAGCGCGGCCAGCGGGTGCACGGCGTCGGCCGCGGCCGCGACGGCCCGTTCGACGGCGTCCGCGTCGTCGAGCAGGTGGTCGACCGCGGCCGTGGCGACGGCCAGTTCGGCCGCGAGCAGTGCCGGGTCGAGCGGCGGCACCCCGGCGACCGCCGACGCGGGCCACCACGCCCGCGCCCAGCCCAGGTAGGCGACCGTGCGCAGGGCCGTCGCGTCGTCGTCCAGCTCCCACAACCAGTCGGCGGCGGCCTGGTCGTCGTGGACCTCGACGACGGGCGGCTCGTCGGTCAGCACGTCCCAGCACAGCGTCGCGCCGCGTGCCTCCAGCAGCGCGGTCTGTTCGGGGTGGGGCCTGGTCATCGCGCCGCCCGTTCGAGCGTGGACCGCAGCCGGTCCCGCTGGTCCATGATCACCGACCGGAGCACGCCGTCGAGCACCGACCACAGCTCGACGGCCGCGAGTGTCTCGTGCCGCAGCTCCCTGCCGTGCAGCCGCACCCACAGCCTGCGCAGGTACGCGCCGCGCACGCCGTGCACGTCGGCCAGCAGGTCCTCCGGCACGGCCGACGGCATCCGCAGCACCCGGCGGACGTAGGCCTCCTTGGCCCACCGCGCCCGCAGCCGCGCACCGAACCCCGTGACCTCCTCGTCCACGAGTCCCGCGCTGGCCGCACGGCCGAGCACCATGACGACCCTGCTCACCTCCTCCGCCAGCTGCCACGGCTGGGCGGTGCGGTGGATCTCGTTGCGCACCAACGCGTCCGGGTCGTCGGTCACCACCTGGCGGATCGCCGCGAACAGGCGCTCGAACACCGACCGGTCGAGTGGCTTGGGCAGCTGCTGCTTCGACGCGCTGTCGCCGAGCGCGGGCGGCGACAGCCGGGGCCGGTCGGTCAGCCCGTAGCCGCGCGCGACCCCGGGCTGGGCCAGCTCACCCGCGCCCCGCGTGCCCGCACCCTGCGCGACGAGCGTCGCGAACAGGTCGGGGTCCGGGTCGGCGAGGAACCCGGCGACGTCGACGGGTTCGGCACCCGGGTCGCGCGCGCCTGCCCACGCGACGGTCAGCAGGCGGGTCAGCTCGGCCCGCCGGGCGGGATCGGTGACGAACCGGCGCAGCTCGGCGACGGTGAGCCGGGTGGCGGGGGAGTGGATCTCGGCGATCGACTCGGCGGCGACGGCCGTGGCGTCCGGCAGGTGCGCTGGGTCGCCGTGCTGGTGGGCCAGCTCGAAGCAGTGCTGGAAGTACAGGTCCTGCGGGTGGCCGTCGGCGATGCCCGCCTGCCGCCGGGTCTTCTTCAGCAGCACGAACCAGGCCGCGGTCGCGGCGAGCACCGGGCCCGCGGCGGCGATCGTGTCGCGCAGCTCGTCGACGTGCTCGGCCGCCACCGCACCGCTCGCCAGGTGCGGGTTCCGCACCGGGCGCAGCACGAGCGGGTCGAGCAGCAGCTTGACCGTGCGGGTCAGCGGCCTGCCGGACGCGTTGGACAGCGGCGCCACCGCGTCCCCCAGCGCGGCCCACGCCTGCGCGACCACCATGCCACGCGGCAGCGTGACGTGCGGATCGCTGCTGACGGTCACGCCACGAGCATAGATGCGGATCAAACCTGTGATCGGTAGGCCACGGCACCCGGCGACGCTCGTCCCATGCGCACGATCCTCTGGTTCGCGATGGCCGCCTGCATGGTCACGTTCCTCGTGAGTGGCCTCCAGGACCCCCCGTGGATCGGGCCGACCATCGCCGCGTCCGTCGTGATCTCGTTCGTCGTCATCCTGCTCCCGTTCACCGGCAGGAGCGGCAGGGCGTTCCGGGGCGCGCCGATCGGCATCGGCACGGTCGTGTCGGTGCGGCGGACCGGCCTGACCGTCGGCAACCGGCCGGAGCTGGAGCTCACGCTCGACGTGCACACCCCAGACGGGCACGCGTTCCGCGGCGTGGCGCGGTACCTCGTCGACCTCACCGAGCCGGGGGTGGTCGGCCCCGGTGCGACGGTGCCGGTGCGGTACCGGCCGGACCTGTCCGACGGCAGGGTCGCGCTCGCGACCGACGCGTCCCCAGCGGAGCTGCAGCGCGTGTACAACCTGGTGCAGGTCGCGCTGGGGCACCTCGACGCGGAGGGGTTGCGGATCGCCGAGTACGGGCTCGACGCGCGGGCCGTCGTGCTCGCGCTGCGGCCGACGGGGGAGATCCGCGGCGACCGCGCGGTGCTCGAGCTGACCCTGCGCGTGACCCGCCCGGACGGGTCGGGCTTCGACGTCACCACGTCGAAGGCGGTGCCGCCGGTGCTGCTACCCAGGGTGCGGCCCGGGGCGTTGATCACGGTGAAATACCTGCCGGGCGACGAGACGACCGTCGCGCTGGCGTTGCCACTGCACCAGTGACGTCCACACAGGACGGATGTGCGACGTGACACGCGGGCGGTGCCGCGCCGGGCTCGTGATCGCGCTGGCAGGCGTGTTCTCCGCGCCCGGCTGAAGGGCGTGTCCGGGACCTCCGGACACGCCCTTCCCCGACAGGTCAGTGCACGCCGGCGCCGGAGGTGACGATCGACTTCACGTTCGCCGCCGTGTCCGTGCCGTAGGAGTACGGGATGCCCGCGACGCTGCCGCCGGTCTGGCCCGCACCGGAGTTGACCTTGTAGTTGTCCCGCGCGACGAGCGAGCCCTCGTCGGAGCTGCCCTCACCGAGGTGGTACGGGTCCTCGACGTTCTCGAAGTAGTTCTTCTCCACCAGGACGCCCGCGTTCTCCGTGGACGCGACGCCGTAGCTGCCGATGTCGCGGTAGTAGTTGTTGTACACGTGCACCGGGTTGCCGAACCGGACGCGCGGGTTGCGCTGGTTCACCCCGTCGAAGTAGTTGTGGTGGTAGGTCACCCGGAGCTTGCCGCTGTCCTCGCCCGAGTTGCTGTCGCTGTGGCCGAGGAGCGCGTTCTTGTCCTGGTTGTGGAATCGGTTCCAGGACACGGTGATGTTGTCCGACGCGCGCTTGATGTCGAGGTTGCCGTCGTTCGCGTCGGACAGGTTGTTGTGGTCGATGAACACCCTGGTCGAGTACTCGACGTTGATGTTGTCGTCGCCGGAGCCGGTGATCGTCAGGTTCTGGATGATCACGTTGCTGACCTTGCTGATGTTCAGTCCGCCGCCGCTGAGTCTGCCGGACGTGCCGAGGCCGACGATCGTCTTGTTGGACGCGACCTTGTTCATGCCCGACAGCGAGATCGTGCCGCTCACCTGCACGACGGTGGGCGAGCTGCTCTGCACGGCCGACAGGAACGCGCTGGTCGACGACACGGTGACGGTCGACCCGCCCGCTCCGCCGGTGGTGCCGGCGCCGAACCCGACCGGACCAGGGTAGGCGCGGACGTCCGCGCCCGCGGTCCCACCGGTCATGGCGACCGTGATCGCCCCGGCGGCCAGGACGCCTGCCGCGGCGACGCTCGCGATGGTTTTGCGCATGGTTCTCCTCCTCGTTGAGTTACCTGCCGATCGAGAAACCCGGGTGGCCGACGGCCGGACGCGGTCGCCGGTGGACACTGGCGCCTGAGAACTGGGAGCGCTCCCAAGAAGGTGTACCCAGTGTTAGCACCAGTGCGCGACACGTGTCAACCAGGAATGCGCTTGCCTAGCGGAGAAACGGATCTTGCGGCGGTGTTTCGATCATTCTCCGGTGGGTCTTGGGAGCGTTCACACTGTCACAGACTGTTGACGGATGGTGGCTGGCGGTTCTAGCCTGACTGAGGAAAACGCTTTCCCGCCGAAGGGGTGGCAACGATGCCTCGACCCGTCGAGTCCCCGCGTGTCCGCAATGCCTATGGCAGAAGAACTTTCCTCACGTTTGCCGGTGCGGCGGGTGCCGTGGTGGCCGGTGCGCCCGGTGCGGGCGCGGCCGCGTGGGAGACCGTCCTGTCCGGCTCGTTCGCCAACCGCGCCGCGCTGGAGGCGAACTGGTATTACCGGTACCCGTGGGGGTCGGACCACAACGGCAGCGCCCGGATGTACGCCAGTTCGAGCGACATCAACCACGTCTACCTGGAGAGCTCGGGCGTCCTGACGATCAAGGCGACCCGCATCACGTGGGACGAGGGCACCAGCTCGGCCGACCCGCACCTGCCGATCCGGTACCACTCGGGTGCGCTGCACGCGCGTCAGCAGGTGCTGGTGACCGACCAGTTCCCGACCTGGGAGGTGAAGGGCGAGTTCCAGGCCCCCGCGACCCGGGGTGCGTGGCCCGCCTTCTGGCTGACCGGCGCGAACAGCTGGCCGCCGGAGAGCGACATCCTGGAGTTCAAGGGCGACAACAGGAACTGGTTCAACACCTACCGCAACGCGAGCGGCGGCTGGTCGAACACGATCGTCGGCGTGTCGAACCCGGGTGCGTGGCACGGCTACCGCGCCTGGATCACCAAGGCCAACACGACCGACGTGGACATCCACTACTACCTCGACGGCAACTGGGTCGGTCAGCACCGGGGCGCGAACTTCGTCGGCAAGCCGATGTGGCTGATCCTGAACCTGCAGATGGAAGGCTCGTCGGGCTCCCCGGGCCCGACGGCCGACACGTACTACCGGGCCCGGAACGTCTACATGGGACGAACCAGGGTGTGACCGGCCCCGGAGCTCACAGCTCCGCCCACAGCGCGCCGGGGATGTCCTCGGCGAGGTAGGCGGCGTTCTGCCGGACCTCGGCCGGGGTGCGGGCGCCGATGACGATCGACGTGACCGCCTTGTGCCGCAACGGGAACTGTGCCGCGGCGGCGGGCAGGGCCACCCCGTGCCGCGCGCACAGCGCGGCCAGGTCGTCGACTCGCTGACGCACGTCAGGTGGCACCGGCCCGTAGTCGAAGCGCGCGTCCGGGCCGGGCGCGGCGAGCACCCCGCTGTTGAACACCCCGCCCACGACGACGTCCACCCCGCGGGCCGCGCACGCGGGCAGCAGTTCCGCTTCCGCCGTGCGGTCGAGCAGCGAGTACCGGCCCGCCACCAGCACGCGGTCGATGTCGGTCTCGGTGACGAACCGGGTCAGCATCTCCGCCTGGTTCATGCCCGCGCCGATCGACCGCACCACCCCCTGCTCCCGCAGCTTCTCCAGCGCCGGGTACGCGGCGCCGACCGCGTCCTCCCAGTAGTCGTCCGGGTCGTGGATGAACAGCGTGTCGAACCGGTCGAGCCCGGTCCGCTCCAGGCTCTCGGCGAGCGACGCGTACACGCCCGCCGCCGAGTAGTCCCGCACCCGCTCGCCGCCACGCAGGAGCCTGCCGACCTTGGTGGACACCGTGAACTCGTCCCTGGGCAGCTCACGCAGGAACGAACCCAGCCTGCGTTCGGCGACGCCGGCGCCGTAGTGCGGGGCCGTGTCGAAGTACCGGGTGCCCGCCGCCCACGCCGCCTCCAGGGTGGCGCGGGCGGTCGCGTCGTCCAGCTCCTCGTACAGGCCGCCGATCGCCGACGTGCCCAGCCCGGCCGTCACGCCTGCCCGATCACGGGGTGCTGCCCGCCGGGCCGAACGTGTTCATCGGTGAGTGCCGGGCACTCCGCGCCCTCAGCTCCCAGTCGTGGGGATCCCATCGCTCTCCTCGGTCTCGAATGCCAGCGAATGCCCTCGGCCCGCGGTGCTCTCAGGCCTGCTCGCCGCCGCCGTCCAGGTCGGGGGAGCAGAAGGCGCCGCCCAGGTAGCCGAGGAAACGCTCGTCGGTCCTCGGCACCTCGTCCGCGTGGATCTCGGCGTCGTCCTGTGACCGGTAGCCGATCGACTCCGCCTCGGTCAGGCTCCACCAGCGGCGCGTGTTGTCCGACACGCCCCACACGACCTTGAACCCGGGTTCCGGAGTGGACAGTGCCGCCTCCACCAGCGACGCCGCGTCGCGCGGGGACAGCCACGTCTCCAGCATCCGGGTGTCGAGGGGCTTCTCGAAGCAGCCGCCGATGCGCAGGCACACGACATCCAGCCCGTACCGGTCGTGGTACAGGCTCCCCAGCGCCTCACCGGCTACTTTGGACACGCCGTAGTAGGTGTCCGGCCGGGGGAACAGGTAGTCGGGCGCCTCGTGCCCGGCCCTCGGGTGGAAGCCGACCGTGTGGTTGGTGCTCGCGAACACCACGCGCGGTACGCCTGCCCGGTGTGCCGCCTCGAAGACCTTGTAGGTGCCGTCGATGTTGACCGACAGGATGTCCGGCCAGCCGTGTTCGGTGGCCAGGCCGCCCAGGTGCAGGACCGCGTCCACGCCCCGGCACGCTTCGACCATCGCGGGCAGGTCAGTGATCGACGCCCGCACCAGTTCCGCGCCGTCGCCGGTGTCCGGTAGCTCGGCCACGTCCAGCAGCCGTAGGACCCGGTCCGGGCGGGCCAGGCGCGGTCGCAGCAGCGTGCCGACGCCGCCCGCGGCGCCGGTGATCAGTAGACGCACGAAGATCCCTTCCTCAGCAGGTACTGCTTGCCTTGCCCATCGCGTGTGCCGCGAAGAGTCGTGCCGCCTCGTCCGGGTCGCCCGCGGCGAGGGCCGCGACCAGGTCCGCGTGGCGTTCGGCCATCGCCGTCCAGTCGCCGCCGTACAGCGGGTTGCTCACCACGTGCAGGCCCCACAGGTTCGGCTCGATGGTGCGCCACAGGCGGGTCAGGAACGAGTTCCCGCTCGCCACGCACACATCCCGGTGGAACGTGATGTCCGCTTCCCGGAACGCGCCGATGTCGCTCGCCGCGGCGGCCGTGCGCATGCGGTCCACCGACTCCTCCAGCACCCGCAGCGTGCGGGGCTGGATGCGGACCGTCGCCTGCCTGGCCGCGAACTCCTCCAGCACCACCCGCACGTCCCGCACCTCGCGGGCCTGTTCCGCCGAGATCTCGGCCACGTAGTTGCCCCGGTGTGGCAGCGAGCTGACCAGGCCCTCGTGCGCGAGTCGCTTGATCGCTTCCCGCGCGGGGGCCTGGCTCGTGCCCAGTCTGCGCGCTATGTCCGACTCCACCAGCCGCTGGCCGGGGACCAGTTCGCCGGTCACGATCCGTTGCCGCAGGACCTGGTACACCTGGTCGGACAGCAGGCCGTGCCCCACGCGGTCCGGCGTGGACAGTTCCGTGCGCGGGGGCTCCGGCGTGCGGTGTTCGCGCCAGATGCGGGACACCGTCGACTGCGAGAGGCCCACAGTGCGGGCGAGCGACCTGGTGGTCGGCACCCGTCCACCTCTGCGGGCCTCCGCGATCGCCGACAGCACCAGGCGCTCGGCCTCCTCGCGGTCGGCGCTGCGTGGTCTGCCGGGCCGTGGTGCGTCGGACAGGCCGTCCGTGCCGCGCTGCAGGAACCGGGACCGCCACTTCGTGACCGTCGCCGCGCTCACGCCGAGGCGGGCGGCGGCATCACTGGCGGTGAGCCCGTCCGCGCACGCGAGCACGATCCTGGCGCGCGCGGCGAGTGGGCCCGGTTGGTCCGCCCACGCGAGCAGCGTGGACCGCTCCACCTCGCTGAGATCCACTCCGCACCACCTCGGTCACTTATGACTCAGACATCGGACTTCTGCACAGTTCTGCGCGTTGACAAGCCAAATTACCACCACGTACAAATCAATCGGTAGTCGTTCGCTGAACCAAATTCCGCGGTTTCTCAACGAGGAGGAGCGATGCGTCCAGCACGTACCCGTGGGGGCCGGCACGTCGTTCCAGTCGTGCTCGGCGCTCTCTTGTCCATCTCCCTCACCGCCTGCGGCGGCGGTTTCGCCGACGAAGGCGGCGAGGGTGGCGACACCGGCTCGATCCGGCTGCTCGTCAACATCACCCCCAACCTCACCCAGGACTTCTGGGAGGACCTCGTCGCGCCGTTCGAGCAGGCCAACCCCGGCGTCGACGTCGTCATCGAGGCCCCGTCCGGCAAGGGCGTGTCCGACACCCTCCAGCAGCAGCTCGCCGCCGGTGACCCGCCGGACGTGGTCGAGACGCTCATGGCCGACCCCGCGCTCGCGCCGCAGCTCGTGGACCTGTCCGGAGAGGACTGGGTCAAGGACACGCCGCTGGTCGAGCAGGCCGCGCTCGACGGCAAGGTCTACACCGTCGGTGTCGGCGAGCAGGCCCAGTCGCTCGTGTTCTACAACAAGGACGCCTTCGCCGAGGCAGGCGTCACCGAGCTGCCGTCCACACTGGACGGCATGACCGAGGCCATGGGCAAGCTCAAGGCGGCGGGCTACCTGCCGCTGCAGACCGCGGGTGACTTCGTCACCGGCCTGCAGCTGTTGCAGCTCACCGACCCGGCACTCGCCGCCGACCACGAGAACTGGCACCAGGACGTGCGGGACGGCAAGACGACCGTCGGCGAGTCGATGTTGCCGTACCTGACGCTCTACCGGTCCTGGATCGACCAGGGCTTCATCGAGAAGAACGCGCTGGGCCTGAAGTACCCCGACGCCGAGACCGCGTTCCTCACCGGCAAGTCGGCGATGTTCATCATGGGCAGCTGGTTCACCGCGACGGAAGCCAAGGCGGACAAGGACTTCGAGGTCGGCGTGTTCCCGGCGCCGGTCGCGGCCGGGCAGGACTCGCCGGGGGCGCAGGGTGCCACCATGGCCGCGCCGTACATGGTCATGAAGGCGACCGAGCACCGGAACCTCGCGACGAGGCTCGTCGAGTGGCTCGTCACCGACGAGAAGGCGGTCGCCGCGCAGCTGGCGCAGGACGGCAACTTCCGCACCGGTGTCGAGCGCGAGTTCACCCCGCTCGAGCAGGACGTCCAGAAGATCCTCGACGAGGCACCCGGCAAGGTCGCCCAGGGCGAGGGCTACGGCGACTCGACGTTGCCGCGCGGGTTCGGCGCCGCCTGGAACACCGAGGTGCAGGGCCTCTACATCGGACACACGCCGGAGGCGGTCGCACAGGCCGTCGACAGCTGGGTCTCGTCGCACTCATGAACCGCCGCGGCGGGCTGGCGACGGCGGCGATGGTGCTGCCCGCGACCGTGCTCTACACCGTCATGCTGATCGTCCCGGTGGGGCTCGCGATCTACCTGAGCCTCACCGACTGGGACGGCTACAGCGCGGACCCGGCGTTCGTGGGTGGCGAGAACTACGGCGAGGTCTTCGCGGACCCGCAGTTCCAGCAGGCCGCGTTCGTCACGCTGCTCGCCGCGCTGGCAGGCACGGTCGCGATGAACCTGCTGGGCCTCGGGTTCGCGGTGCTGGTCAGCCGCACGTCGCGGGTCAACTCCGCGTTGCGCATGGTCCTGTTCTACCCGCACGTGCTGTCGGCGCTCGTGGTCGGCTTCCTGTGGGGCGCGATCCTCGGCACCAACGGCGCCATCAACAGCTTCCTCACCAGCAGGGGCGCGGAGGTGCTGCCGTTCCTGTCCGACCCGGACTGGGCGACGGTCACGCTGATCGCGGTGCTGGTGTGGGCCGGGTTCGGCGTCAACACCGTGCTGTACGTGGCGGGTCTGCAGACCGTGCCGCAGAGCCTCCTGGAGGCGGCCCGCATCGACGGCGCCTCGAAGTGGCAGACCTTCCGGCACGTGACGCTCCCGGCGATCGCGCCGGTGGTGACGGTGAACCTGGTGCTGTCGCTGATCACGCTGCTGAAGACCTACGACCTGGTCGTGTCGCTCACCGCGGGCGGCCCGGCGGGCCAGACGCAGACGCTGGCCTACCTGATCCTGTGGAACTCCTTCCACGACGGCCGTCTCGGGTTCGGCTCCGCGCAGTCGGTGGTGCTGATGGTCGTCACCGCCGCGCTCGCGCTGATCGTGACGAAGCTGCGGCGCAAGGCCGACCAGGGAGCGGCGGCATGAGGGAGCTCGCGACCGAATCATCCGTGCTGACGGTGGACACCGCACCTCCCGCGCCGGTCCTGGCGCCGCCACCGGCCGACACTCCCGCCACGGCCCGGCCGCGTCCGGGCAGCCCGCCGAGACGGGTCCTGCGCTGGGCACTGATCGCGGTCGTGGCGATCGTGATGCTGACGCCGCTGTACCTGTTGGTGCTCAACGCGTTCAAGGACCAGCAGGACATTCTCGCGTCGCCGTTCGGGTTCTCGGGCGGGCTCACGGTCGACCACCTGGTGCAGGCGTGGTCCAACCCGCGGTTCAACATCGCCAAGGGTTACGCGATCACGATCCTGTTCGTGGTGCTGGTGAACGTGTTCTCCGTGTTCCTGGCCGGACCGGTGGCGTACGTGATCGCACGCAGCACCAGGCGCCGGTTCCGCGTGCTGATGCTGTTCTTCCTCGCGGGCACGTTCATCCCCAGCCAGGTGCTGGTCATCCCGGTCGTGTACGTGCTGAAGACGCTCGGTCTCATGGGGACGATCCCCGGCTACGTCATGTTCGAGACCACGCTGACGCTGCCGTTCTCGATCTTCCTGTACGCGGGCTACATCCGGACCGTGCCGACGGACATCGACCAGGCGGCCGCGATCGACGGGTGCGGGCGGTACCGCACGTTCTGGCAGATCGTGTTCCCGCTGATGCGCCCGGTCGTCGCGACCATGGTCATCCTCAACACGTTCTCGGTGTGGAACGACTTCGTGAACCCGCAGACGATCCTCGGTCCCTCCAGCGGGCTGTACACGGTCACCACCGGCATCTACGCGGCGGTGGGGCAGTACCAGACCGACTACACGGTGGTGTTCCCGACGCTGCTGCTCGCCATCGCACCGCTGCTCGTGTTCTTCGTGATCATGCAGCGGCACATCATCTCCGGTCTGACGGCTGGTTCGACGAAAGGTTGATCCGTGACTGCCACCCCCACGGTGGCCGCGACCGTTCCCCTCGGCGCGCCACCGAGCTGGGCCCTGCTCGAAAGACGGCTGTTCGACGCCCTCGACACCGCGTGGCGCACCTTCGCGGCGCGCTACTGCGAACCAGACGGCCGCCTGATCTTCCTCGGCGAGGGGGAGAGCCGCGACGGTGCCGACGACTTCTACGAGGCGTTCTTCAACTGGCCAACGCTCTACCAGCTGGGCGGCGCCGACGACCTCCTGGCCGCCGCGAAGCACCACTGGGAGGGCGTGACCACGCAGCTCACCGAGGCGGGCTACCTGGTCGACGAGTTCGAACGCGGCTACGACTGGTTCCACCAGGGCGAGTCACTGCTGCTGTTCTACGGCATCTGCGCGGCCGACCCGACGGACGTGGCCTTCCGGGACCGGGCCCGCCGGTTCGCCGAGCTGTACCTGCCGGGCTCGCCGACGGGCAACTACGACCCGGCCACCCGGACCATCCGCGCACCCCACAACGGCGCGGGCGGCCCGCGGTACGGCATCAACGACGAGTGGCTGTCCTACCACGCGGACCTGAAGTCCATGCGCCCCTTCGGGTTGCCGCTCCCGGACGTGCCCGGCGTCACGGAGTGGGCCGATCTCGAGGACCCCGGGAAGGCCAGCGCGATGGGTGCTGCCATGGAAGCGCGGATCGGGCGCGGCGACACGGCCGTGAACCTGGCCGCGACGAGCCTCGCCGTGAACGCCTGGCTGTACGACCACGAGGACCGCTACCGCGACTGGGCCCTCGAGTACGTCGACGCGTGGCGGGAACGCGCCGCCGCGAACGACGGTGTGCTGCCCGACAACATCGGCCCGCGCGGCGTGGTCGGCGAGCTGCACGACGGACGCTGGTACGGCGGCAACTACGGCTGGGCCTGGCCGCACGGCGTCTACTCCGTCGGCGCCGCCGCGGTGATCGCCGCGCTCAACACCGTGCTGCTGACCGGCGACGCGGACCGGCTCGACATCGGCCGCGGGCCGCTGGATGCCGTGGAACAGCACGGCATCCGCGGCACGGTCGACGGCACCGACATGAGCATCCGCGACCGCTGGGAAGCCGAGCTGGACACCACCGTCGAGACGCTGCTGGTCCCGAACCGGCACAGCGACCGCGGCTGGTTCGACTTCCAGCCACCACAGCTCGGCCTGTCGGCGTGGCTGTGGCAGGCGGCGGGGCAACAGGCCGACCGCGACCGGCTGGCCCGCCTCCGCGAGGCCAGCGGCTACGACTGGGCGACCGTCCGTTCCTTCCGGAACAAGGAAGAGGCCGGGCACGAAGCCCCGTGGCTGGAGTTCCTGCGCGGCGCCAACCCCGGCTTCCCGGAAGAGGCGCTGCTGGCCTCACTGGGCCAGGTCGCCCGCAGGCTTGCGCTGATCGAGGCCGACCACGCCGACCCGGCGACCGTCCACGTGCACCACTGGCAGCGCCACAACCCGGTCCTCACGGAAACGCTGCTGCAGCTGACCACCGGCACCCCGCAGGTCCTCTACAACGGCGGCCTCCTGCCCACCCGGCTGGCGTACTTCGACGCCGACCGCCGCCGCCCCGGCCTGCCGCCGGACGTCGCCGCACTGGTCACCGCCGCCACCGACGACCATGTCCGCGTCGAACTGGTCCACACCGGACCGGCTGACACGCGTCAGGTCGTCGTGCAGGCGGGCGGCTTCGGCGAGCACCGCATCGACCGCGTGACCCACGACCGCGCGGCACCCGGCTATCCCGGCGACCCGCGCGCCTACACCGCGCCGCCCACGACCACCGACGAACAGACCGTCGAGGTCGGCGGGCCCCGCGTCGAGGTGGAGATCCCACCAGGCCACGGGATCCGGCTGGACCTGCACCTGACCCCGCGTGCCTACCGGCCCGCACACCAGAGTCTGTAAAGGAGCCACGAGTGGAGAACAACGGCGAGACACCGGCGCCGGTGTGGGACCTGCCGGTCCGCGGCATCGACCCGGGCCCGGCCGACCCCCAACTGGTGCGCGGACTCGCCACCGTCAGCTCGGCCACCGCCTGCGCGAAACTGCACCAGCAGGGCATCCGGCGCACCTTCGTCGAAGGCCCGAAACCGTTGGTGGGCGGGCAGAAGGTCGCCGGGCGCGCGGTGACACTGCAGTTCATGCCGCAGCGCGAGGACATCGCGTCCGGGGTCGCGCAGGAGTACGTCGAACGCAGCACCGCGCTGTGGGCCGTGCTGGAGGAGATCCAGCCCGGTGACGTGCTGGTCGTGCAGGCGTACGGCAGCGCGTTCACCGGCTGCTTCGGCGACATGCTCGTCCGCTACTTCAAACGCAAGGGCGGCGCGGGCATCGTGGTCGACGGCCGCATCCGGGACTCGCCGCGCGTGAGCCAGCTCGGCGTGCCGATCTGGTGCACCGGCACCACCCCGCACTACGCGTCCCAGGCCGAGCTGTTCCCGTGGGCCTACCACGTGCCGGTCGCGGTCGGCGGCGTGCTGGCCCTGCCCGGTGACCTCGTCGTCGCGGACGACGACGGTGCCGTGGTCGTGCCGCGCCGCAAGGCACCCGACGTGATCGAGTCCGCCCGAGACCACGAGGAGTGGGAGAAGTTCAGCCGCTCCCGGCTGGAAGAGGGCGCCCGGCTTTCCGAGTACTACCCACTCACCCCGGACACCCGCGCCGAGTTCGAGACCTGGCGCGACAACCAGGCACTGTGACGCAAAGGAGCACACATGCGCACGAAACTCTTACAGGCGGTGATCGGAGCCGCGCTCGTCGCGGGCTTCGTCACCGCGGCCACCGGCGCGCAAGCGCAGGACCGCGGTGACTGCAAGCCACGTGAGCTGTACGTGTCCCCGCAGGGCGACGACAAAGCCGACGGGTCGAAGGAGCACCCGTGGCAGACCGTCGACCGTGCCCGCGACGTGATCAGCGACAAGGGCTGGAACGGCCGCGGCATGCGCTGCGACATCCACGTCAACCTGGCGCAGGGCGACTACACCGTGTCGGCCGCGATCGAGTTCGACGAGACCGACTCCGGCTCGAACGGCCACCAGGTCGTCTACCGCAGCGCGGACGGCCCCGGCAAGGCGAAGCTGCTCGGCGGCACCCCGATCACCGGGTGGCAGCCGTACCAGGGCGAGGTCTACAAGGCGTCGTTCGACAAGAGCAAGCCGTTCTACACGCTGTTCGAGAAGGGCGAGCGGGCCACCGTCGCACGCCACCCGAACCGCGCGACGCCCGAGACGTGGGCGCCCTACCTCACCTCCACGCTGTACGAGCCCGAGAAGGAGGGCGTGCGGTCGTGGCTGTACTACAACCCCGGTGAGTGGAACCCGGAGTGGGATCTCTCGCAGGCCTCGGTGACGATCTGGTCCGGCGGCAGCTGGAGCTGGTTCACCGACACCATCCCGATCGAGAGCGTCAACTTCCCGAAGAACCAGGCGACGTTCGAGTTCTGGTCGCGGTACGCGCTGATCAACAGCCGCGGTGGTTCCCGGTACTTCCTGCAGAACGCGCCGGAGTTCCTCGACCAGCCGGGTGAGTACTACGTCGACTACAAGAACGGCGAGGTCTACTACTGGCCCAAGCACGGCGCGCCGGACGACGACTCGGTGTACCGGCCGGACACGACCACGGTCCTCAAGGTCGCGGGCAGCGAGGCGGACAAGCGCGCGCACGACATCGTGTTCGACGGGCTCGGCGTCCAGTACTCGGACTACTTCCGCTGGTACCGCAACGGCTGGATCAGTGACGGTGACTCCGGCGTCGAGCACGAGTACGCCGAGTACGACCGGCAGATCGAGATGCCGAGGCACCGGGCGGGTGCGGTCCACCTGACCAACACCTCGCACGTCACGTTGCAGAACATGCACATCAGCGACACCGGCTGGACCGCGGTGTACGCGTTGTTCGCCAACGACCACCTGACGGTCAGGGGCAGCCTGCTGGAGAACCTCGGCGCCGACGGCATCAAGGTCGAGGGCGGCTACCCGGGCGAGGGTGACATCACGGGCCACCACCTGTTCACCAACAACTACATCCGCTACTTCGGCGAGCTGGTGCCGGGCGACGCGTCCGGGGTCGAGCTGATGAACACCGGCCACAACGAGGTCAGCCACAGCTACATCGACCACAGCGCGCGGTACGCGATCAGCCTCGAGGTCCGGCCAGAAGTGCGGGCCGAGGACAACTACGCGAAGGAGAACACCTTCTCCTACCTCAACCTGCAGCGGGCCGGGCTCGACAGCGGTGACATGGGTGCGTTCTACACCTACGGCGTCGACAACTTCGAGCCGCACACCGTGGACAACTACGTCTCGCAGGTCGTCATCGGCGACGTGCTCCCGGACGCGTCGATGCCGGACAGCGGCACCCGAGGCGTGCACATGGACGCCGGTGGTTGCGGGTTCCGGTTCTCCGACATCGAGGTCGGCACGGTCACCGACGACAAGTACCAGAGCTACCAGTGCAACGAGGTGACCAACGCGAACTGGGCGACCGGTTTCGACTCCTCGCGCATGGAGTACGACAAGATCGGCGTCACCGACGACTTCCCGTTCGAGAAGCCGCCGGCCACGGTCCCGCCGACGAGGTGAACCGGCGTGGGGGCCGGGGCGGCCCGGCCCCCACGTACCTAACGACTGTCAGCCAGCCAGCTCATGCCCTCCTTGCCGGACACCACAGTGCTCGTCAGGGTGCCGACCTCGCCGACGGTGATCGCGACCCGGTCGCCCGCGGCGAGGGTGAACGGCAGGTCCGGCACCAGCGCGGTACCGGTCGCCAGGACCACCCCGTCGGGGAACACGTCGGCGCGGAACAGGTAACCGGTCAGCTCGTCGAACTTGCGCCGCAGCAAGGACGTGCTGGTCTCGCCGGACCACACGACCTCGCCGTCGCGGTGGATCACCAGCTCGATGGCGAGGGCGTACGGGTCCGCGACCTCCCACACCGGCCGGATGCCGGGGCCGACGGCACAGCCACCCAGATAGATCTTCGCCTGCGGGAGGTAGAGCGGGTTGACGCCCTCGATGCTCCGCGAGCTCATGTCGTTGACGACCGTGTACCCGACGATCTCGGCGTGGGCGTTGACGACCAGGCCCAGCTCCGGTTCCGGCACGTCGATCTCCGAGTCGGTCCGCACCGAAACGGACTCGCCGTCGCCGGTGACCCGCCAGGCCGAGGACTTGAAGAACAACTCGGGCCGCTCCGCGTCGTACACCAGGTCGTACACGTCGGCGGACCGCTCGCTCTCGGTGATCCGGGCCTCGCGCGAGCGCTGGTAGGTGACGCCGGCGGCCCACACCTCCATCCGCTGGTCCACCGGCGGCAGCAGCCGCACGTCGGCGGCGTCGTGGACGGCGCCGGTCGTGGCGAGCGCGGCACGCAGCTCGGTGAGCGGCAGGCCCAGCAGCTCGCCGAGGCCGGCGACCGGCAGCTCGGTGACGGTGTCCGCGGCGCGGACCCCGACGGACGGGCGATCGGCGCCCGGGGAAAGGAAACGAACGATGAGCACGGCTGACCTCGCTCCTGGTGGGGATGTCCTCAACCAGAAACCTAGGCACGACAACGTCGACCGCGCAAGTGTGTCCGAAGTGGACTGTGTGGTCGACGGGCCGGTCGCGGTGCTGACGCTGAACCGGCCGGCCAAGCGCAACGCGATCACCCCGGAGATGGCCGAGGACCTGCGTGCGCACGCCGCGGCGCTGGACGCGGACCGGGACGTGCGCGTGGTCGTGCTGACCGGGGCCGGGGACCGCGCGTTCTGCGCGGGCAGCGACGTCGGTGAGCTGGACCGGTACGCGACGCCGTGGGACTTCCGCAACCGCGCCGACTACGGCGACACGATCCGGTCGATCCGCAAGCCCGTGCTCGCGGCGGTCAACGGGTTCGCGTACGGCGGCGGGCTGGAGCTGGCCATGGCGTGCGACATCCGGCTGGCGGCGTCGTCGGCCTCCTTCGCGGCCCCGGAGATCAAGCTCGGGTGGATCGGCGGCAGCGGCCAGTCCGCGCTGCTCGCGCACGGCGTCGGGCCGTCCAACGCGGCGTTGATGCTGCTCACCGGGGACCCGATCGACGCGGCGCAAGCGCTTGCGTGGGGGTTGGTGTCGGCGGTCGTGCCGCCGGACGAGCTGCTGGCGAAGGCGGTGTCACTGGCGGAGACCATCGCGTCGCGGGCGCCGATCGCCGCGCAGACCGCGAAGGCCAACCTGCGGGCCGCGTACTCGATGCCGGTCGAGCAGGCCATCCGCTACGAGCGGGACCTGCAGGCCTTCTGCCTGTCCACAGCGGACGCGGCGGAGGGCCGTGCCGCGTTCGCGCAGCGGCGCCCGCCGCGGTTCACGGGGGAGTGATCATGGGAGTGCTTTCCGGATATCGAGTTGTCGACGTGTCGATCGCGATGGCCGGGCCGCTGGCCGCGATGCGGCTCGGCGACCTGGGCGCGGACGTCGTGAAGGTCGAGCCGCCGAGCGGTGAGTGGCAGCGGCACGCACCCGCGGGCGGCGCGACGGGGTCGGTGGTGAACCCGTCGTTCCTGTCGCTCAACCGCAACAAGCGCAGCCTGGCGGTCGACCTGAAGTCACCTGACGGTCGTGAGGTCGTCCACGACCTGATCCGCACCGGTGACGTGTTCCTGCAGAACTACCGGCCCGGCGTGGCGGCACGGCTCGGGCTGGACTACGAGTCGGTGCGCGCGGTCAACCAGAGGATCGTGTACGTGTCGATCTCCGGCTACGGCGAGGACGGCCCGTACGCGCAGCGCCCCGGCCAGGACCTGTTGCTGCAGGCCATGAGCGGGGCCATGTACAGCGTGGGGCGGGAGGCCGACCCGCCGCTGCCCGCCGGGACGTACGCGGTCGACGCGATCACCGCGTACAGCGCGTTCGAGGGCGCGCTGGCCGCGCTGCTGCACCGGGAACGCACCGGTGAGGGCCAGAAGGTCACCGTGAACATGCTCGACGCCGCGATCGCCGTGCAGATGCAGGAGCTGTCGGTGTTCACCGTCGGCGGCGTGCCGCAGCGGCGGGGGAGCGAGGCACACGGCCA
Source organism: Actinophytocola algeriensis (assembly GCF_014203735.1). GTDB lineage: Bacteria > Actinomycetota > Actinomycetes > Mycobacteriales > Pseudonocardiaceae > Actinophytocola > Actinophytocola algeriensis. The sequence continues at coordinate 602,190 of NZ_JACHJQ010000004.1, forward strand.
CACCTACATCCGCGCGCCGTACGGCGTGTTCGAGACCGCCGACGGGCACCTCGCGCTCGCGATGCCGCCGCTGCCGGCACTGGCGACCGCACTCGACCTGCCTGCCCTGTCCGGCATGGACACCGACGTGGACGGGCACACCCGCCGCGACGAGATCACCGCGCTGGTGCGGGCCCGGCTGCCGGAGCGGACGACCGAGGAGTGGCTGGCACGACTGCACGACGCCGATATCTGGGCCGGGCCGGTGTACTCGTACGCGGACCTGCTCGACGACCCGCAGGTGCGGCACAACCGATCGTTCGTCAGGTACGAGCACCACACCGAGGGCCCGGTGACGACACCCGGGTTCCCGTACGGTTTCAGCGCCACGCCACCCGAGGTGCGCCGCGGTGCGCCGACCACCGGCGAGCACTCGCGGGAGATCCTCGCCGACCTGGGCTACCCGGCCGACCGGATCGCCGCGCTCGTCGACGGGAAGGCGGTGGTCGCGCCGTGCAGGGCCTGACGTGGGACCACCCGCGCGGGTACGGGCCGCTCGACGAGCTGGCCCGCCGCGAGGGCGGGGTGGCGTGGGCGCGGCAGCCCCTGGAGGGCTTCGAGTCGACGCCGATCGCCGAGCTGGCGGCGGAGTACGACCTGCTCGTCATCGACCACCCCGGTCTTGGCGACGCGGCCGGTTCGCTGGTGCCGATGGAGGACCTGCTCGGCTCCGCCGAGCTGGCGGCGTGGCGGGCCGGGACGATCGGCGCCAGCTACGACTCGTACGTCCTGGGTGGACGGACGTGGGCGCTGCCGATCGACGCGGCGGCGCAGGTGTCGGCGGCGACGTTCGCCGACCAGCCGAGGACGTGGGACGAGGTGCTCGCGTTCGACGGCCCGGTGACGCCGTGCCTCGGCGGGCCGCACGCGCTGCTGATGTTCTTCTCGCTGTGCCTGGCGTTCGGCGCGGAGCCGTTCACCGACGCCGAGGTGGGTGAACGGGCCGTCGAGGTGATGACCGAGCTGCTCGCGCGCGCGGACACGGATCTGTGGCAGCGCAACCCGATCGGGATCCTGACCGCGATGTCGTCGGGCGGGCCCCGGTACTGCCCACTGGTGTACGGCTATGTGGGCTACCCAACACTGTCCTATTCGGACGCGCCGGCCGGACCCGCCGGAATCGGCAGCGTCCTCGGCGGTACCGGGATCGCGGTGTCCCGCAAGGCGGACCCGGATGCGGCGCGCGCGGTGGTGCGCAGGCTCATCGCACCGGACGTGCAGTGCGACCTGTTCCCGGCACACGGTGGCCAGCCCGCTGACCGCCGCACGTCGATGTCCACGTTCGACACGCTGGAGCGGGCGTGGGTGCGGCCGAGGGACCCCGGCTACATCCGGTTCCAGACCGAGGGGTCGCGGCTGCTGCGCGACGGCGTGGCCGCCCGCGATCCCCGAACACACGTCAGGTTGTTCAGCCGCTACCAGGAATGGAGGCACGCGTGACCACAGCACTGGTCACCGGGGCAGGTGGCGCGCTGGGCCGAGCCACGGTGCTTCGCCTCGCTTCACGCGGCGATGTCGTCGCGGCTCTGGACATCGACGCCGCCGCGCTGGACGAGACCGTCCGGCTGGCGAGCGGGGAGGTGCGGCCGCTGGTCGTCGACCTCCGCGACGCCGACGCGCTGCGCACCGCGATCGCCGGCCTCGGCACGGTCGACGTGCTGGTCAACAACGCCGCGATCTACCCGGCCCGCCCGTTCCTCGACGTGGCGCTGGCCGAGTACGACGCCGTGCACGCCGTGAACCAGCGCGCCTACTGGGTGGCGGCGCAGGCGGTGGTGCCGGGCATGATCGCGGCGGGTGGCGGCGCCATCGTGAACGTCGCGTCGATCACCACGCACGGCGGCTGGCCGGACCTCGCCGCGTACGTCGCGACGAAGGGCGCCGCGGCCGCGCTCACGAGGGCGCTCGCCCGCGAGCTGGGCCCGCACGAGATCCGGGTGAACTGCGTGTCCCCTGGCGCGTTCCCGACCGCGGCGGAGGAGATCCACGACGATCCCGAGGCGTACCAGGCGTTCGTGCTGGAACGCCAGGCGCTGAAGCGGCGCGGCAGACCGGACGAGCTGGCGGCGGTGGTGGCGTTCCTGACGGGACGGGAGTCGTCGTTCGTGACAGGGCAGACGATCGAGGTCAACGGTGGCTGGGTGATGACATGACAGACCTGTATGGACAGACCTACGGTGCGCGGGAGCTGGCGGCGCGGGGTGGCGCGGGCGGGGTGCGCCTGGTGACGCTGTCGGACGGCGTGGAACGCGGGGTGCGCGCGCTGGAGTTCAGCACGGGCACCGGCCTGCGGTTCGAGGTGCTGGTCGACCGCGCGATGGACATCGGTGCCGCGGAACACCGCGGCCGCGCGTTCGGCTGGCGCTCACCGACCGGCTTCCGCCATCCGGGCCTGCACGAACACGCGGACGAGGACGGCCTGTCGTGGCTGCGGTCGTTCTCGGGCCTCGTGGTGACGGGTGGCCTGGACCACACGCTGTTCGGCGACTCGGTGGACGCGTCCGGTTATCGCTACCCGCCGCGTGCTTCCGTCCAGCACGGCCTGCACGGCCGGGTGTCGAACATCCCCGCACGCCTGTCAGGTTACGGCTCCACCTGGGACGGTGACCGCTGCGTGCTGTGGGCCGAGGGCGAGATCCGTCAGGCGGCGGTGTTCGCGGAGAACCTGACACTCGTCCGGCGCATCGAGGCGGACCTGGGCGGCAACGAGATCAGGCTCATCGACACGGTGCACAACCCGGCGTTCGAGCCGATGCCGCACATGTTCCTGTACCACATCAACCTGGGCTGGCCGCTGCTCGACGAGGGTGCGCGCTTCGACGCCCCGGTCGAGGAAACCCTGTGGCGGTCGGACAGCGTTGACGAGCAGGGCGTCGACAACGTGGTGCTGCCGGCCCCGATCCCGGGTTTCGTGGAACAGGTCTACGCACACAGGTTGACAGCGGGCAGGGCCGCGGTGGTCAACGAGCGCCTGGGCATGGCGGTGAGCGTGCACTGGTCCCTCGAGGAGTTCCCGCACTTCTTCGAGTGGCTCAACCTGCGCGCGGGCAACTACGCGATCGGCCTGGAACCGTCGACCCACCACGTGACAGGCGACAGGGCCGCCCGCGACAACGGCACGATGACGTGGCTGGAGCCGGGGGAGACCCGCACGTACCGGACCGCGTTCCGCGTCGAGGACCTGCCCTGAACTACGCGGACGCACACCAGCCCGGCCCGCACCCGACGCGACCGAACAACGCCCCCGCCACCCCGGAGACCTGCCCGTCCGGCGGGGGGACCCAAACCCAGGTCGAGCGTCAGGACGGGATCAGGGTCGCCGTGCCGGAGACCGTGATCCGGGCGTCGTCCGGCGACGTGCGAACGGTCAGTTCGCTGCGGCGCCCCATGTCCTCGCCCTGGATGATCGTGAACTCCGCAGGAGCGCGGTCCAGCGCACGCAGGTAGCCGCCGAACGCCGCCGCGGCCGCGCCCGTCGCCGGGTCCTCCACGACGCCACCCGGCGGGAACGGGTCCCTGGCGTGGAACTCCCGCTCACCGGCACGCCAGAACAGGTGCACCGTCGTCCACCCGGCCTGTGCCATCAACGTCTGCAGTGCCGGGAAGTCGTAGTCCAGCTCCGCCAGCCGGTCGCGGCTCCGCGCCGCCAGCACCAGGTGGTCGTTCCCCGCGAACGCGACGTGCGCTGGCCACGACGGGTCGACGTCAGCAGGCGACCAGCGCAACGCGGACAACGCGCCCGCGAGTTCGGTGGGCGAGGCGGGCCGGGACCTGGTCGGGACGCTCGTCAGGCTCGCCGTCCGGCCTTCCGTCCGAACCGGAATCTCGCCCGCCTGCGTGTCGAAGACCAACTCGCCCTGGCCGTCGCGGTCGGCCAGGGCCACCGCCGTCGCGATCGTGGCGTGGCCGCAGAACGGGACCTCCGCCAGCGGGCTGAAGTAGCGGACCGCGTAGCGCGGGCCGGTTCCGGTGACGAACGCTGTTTCCGAATAGCCCACCTCCGCGGCGATGCGTTGCATCTCGGCGTCGGGCAGCCCGGCGGCGTCGAGTACGACTCCCGCCGGGTTGCCCGTCGTCGGATCCGTGGTGAAGGCGGCATAGCGAAGGACCATGCCGCCATTGTGCGTCAGTACGGGAACTGGGCGCGGCCCCGGTGGATCGAGATCCACTTCAGCGTCGTGAACTCGTCCAGGCTCCAGTCACCGTTCATGCGGCCGAGACCGGACTGCTTCTCGCCGCCGAAGGGGACGATCGGCTCGTCGGCGATGGTCGAGTCGTTGATGTGGACCATGCCGGTGTGGATGCGTTTCGCCAGCTCCACGCCCTTGTCGAGGTTGCGGGTGTGGATGGCGCCCGACAGGCCGAAGCGGGTGTCGTTCGCGATGTCCACCGCCTCGTCCTCGGTGTCGAACGGCACCAGGCACACCACCGGACCGAACAGCTCCTCCTGCATCACCGACATCTCCGGGGTGACGTCGGTCAGCACCGTCGGGTGGAACAGGGTGCCGTTGGCCGGATCGAGGACTCCGCCGCGCAGCAGCGGCCGCGCACCGTCGGCGATGCCCCGTTCCACCTGCTCGGCCAGCCGGTCGGCCTGCCGCTGGTTGATGAGCGGACCGAGGATGGTGTCCGGGTCGCGGGGGTCGCCGACCGGGAGCGACTGGGCCTTCGCGACGTAGCGGGACGCGAACTCGTCGAACACGTCGCGGTGCACGAGGACCCGGTTGGCCGACATGCACACCTGGCCCTGGTGCGTGAAGCGGCTGAACACGGCCGCGTTCACCGCCACCTCGAGGTCCGCGTCCGGCAGGACGATCAGCGCGCTGTTGCCGCCCAGTTCCAGGATCGGCTTCTTGAAGTTGCGGACCGCCACCTCCGCGACGTGCCTGCCCACCGCGGCCGAGCCGGTGAACGAGATGACGCGTGGCACCGGGTGCTCGACGAACGCGTCACCGATCGCGGGGATCTCGGTGATCACGACGTTCAGCAGGCCGGCGGGCAGGCCCGCGGCCTCGAAGACCTCGGCGATGAGCGTGCCGCCGACGATCGGGGTGTCCTCGTGCGGTTTGAGCACGACACCGTTGCCCGCCCCGAGCGCGGGCGCGACGGATTTCATGCCGAGGAAGAACGGGAAGTTGAAGGGGCTGATGACCCCGACGACACCGACCGGTTCCCGGTAGACCCGGTTCTCCTTGTCGTCAGTGGGGGACGGCAGGATCCGTCCGTCCATGCGCAGCGGAAATGTCGCGGCCTCCTTGAGCATGTCGATGACGAGGCCGATCTCGAAGTGTGCCTTCAGTCGTGTGCCACCCAGTTCGTCGATGATGATGTCGACGATCTGGTCGGTGTGGTCCTCCACGTAGCGGACCGCCCGCTCGAACACAGCCCGCTTGGCATAGGGGTTGACCCTGTCCCACTCGGACTTGGCGCGCTCCGCGGCCCGGTAGGCCTCGTCGACGTCCTCGACGCTCGCGCAGTTGAACTCCGCGATCGTCGAGCCGTCGAACGGGTTGCGGTCCACCAGAACCTTGTCCATCGAACCGGTGCGCCATTCCCCGGCGATGAATTGGTCGCTTCGCATACGCATCATGCTCCCGTCACGTTTTGCCCCAGGCCTACAAATGGTGTGGGTTCGTAACCTATTGGTGGCGGGATCGAGTCACAAAAGAGGGGTGGGCGGTAACTGTCAGTAGATCAGGTCAATTGCCGCGCCCATTACCACATTATTGCCACTCATTAGACGCGATTCGGATCGGAACCTGCCGAATGCAACCAGCGGTCCGCCGCTTTCGCGGCGCGCTTGAGCGCCGAGCGTTCACCGAGGTAGTCGCCTGCCATCCCGACGACGGGCAGCATGCCCAGCGCGCGGTGGTAGAACCGGCCGTGCGGGCGCTTCCCCAGCTCGTCCTGCACTGCGAGCAGGAGCCTACCCTGCCGCCACAGCCACTTCGCGGCGGACTTCAGCCCGATCTTGCGGCCCGCTGGCGGCTCGGGTGCGAGTTCGGGGTCGTCCGCGCCCGAACCGGCGGCGACGGCCGGATCCAGATCGCGTTCGAACAGCACCGCGGCCAGCAGCCGCACGCGGGTCTCCCGGTCCTCGACGCCGTGCTCACCGGCGATGGCGCACAGCAGCAGGCCCTGCCCGGCCGCGCCGAGCACGTCCTGCAGCGGCAGCCGGTCGCCGAGCGCGCCCGCGAGCCCGGTGACGGACGCGGCGAGCGCGGTCAGCTTGCCGACCCGGCTCACCCACCAGTGCGCCCGTTCCTCGACGGTCATGCGCGCCCACGACGCGGAGCCGGGCCACCGCACCTCCGACAGCCGGTGCCGCACCTTGCGCAGCAGGTTCTGGTCGACCTCGGTGTCGTCGGGGGCCACGTCCGCGTCGATGTCCCGCAGCCGTGGCAGCACGGGCTCGCAGCCACGGACGAACGTCCGCAGCACGGACGCGATGCGCTCATCGGTGATGGGGTCGGCCACGAGGACTGTGTACCCCGGTTCGCCTGCGTGACACCATTCGCCGCACCGGTCCAATTCCGTCCTCGATCGGGTGGCTCCTGTTCCGCCACGGCCTGGTCACCTGGCAGCGTCGGGGGACATGAGACGGATCGCCGCGCTGGTCGCGGGCTTGCTGTTGGTGACCTTCGTCCTCGCGCCGCCCGCACAGGCGGCCCCTTCCTCGCTCACGGACTGCTCGGTCGAGCTGTACGCCGGGGACGCCCGCCTCGGCCCGGCGGAACTGCCGAGGCTCGGAGACGTCGGCGTGCAGCTGCTCGGGTACAGCCGCACCGGATACCGCCCCGCCGACGTGTTCCTGGACCGCTTCTACGACGAGGCCGCGGGCAGCTGGCGCTACCCACCCGACGACGGCTACGCGAGCGGACTCGACGGTGAGCCGGTGAAGTGGGAGCAGACCCTGCCCGCCGGCAGGCTGATCGACCGCTACGGCAGCGAGTACGGCGGGTTCCTCGCCCCGGCCGGGCTGCCGTACACCACGCGGTCGATCCCGCCGTCCAACCTCGTCGGCGACCCGGCCGCGGGCTGCAACTACTACCGCTACCAGGTGCTCCGGCCGTTCGACGTGTTGGCCGGGCCGATCGCGCCGTGGTTCTTCCAGACCGGCGGCGGGCTGCAGTTCCAGCTGTCGGGCGCGCTCGTGCCCGGCGCGCCGGAGCGGCTGAACGTGCTGTGGCTGCTGGACAACGGCTATCTGGGCCGGGTGGTGTCGCCGTCCACGTAGACCCAGCGGCCGCCGGTTCTCGTGAACCGGCTCACCTCGTGGAGGACCCCGGCGTGCGTGGAATGCCGGTAGTGCGCGCGGAACTCGACGGTGCCCTCGGCGTGCAGCAGTCCGCCACCGGTGGTGCCGAGGATCTCCAGCCGCGTCCACTGCTGGGCCGGGTCGATGGTGAGGGTGCGCGGCCGCGTGTCCGGGTGCCAGCTGTCCAGCAGGTACGCGGCGTTGCCGGTGGCGAAGGCGCTGTAGCGGGACCGCATCAGTGCCTCCGCGGTCGGTGCGGTCGCGGCGTCGGAGTGCACGCGGCCGCAGCATTCGTCGTAGGGGAGGGGTGTCCCGCACGGGCACCGGTTCGTCGGTTTGGGCACCCGTCCATTCTCGTACGTCCCACTATCGGGTGAGGCACACCGGGTTACGCGTGTTTCACGCCGCGGCCGGGATACCGAGCAGCTGCCGGATCTCCCGGACCGCGGTGCGCCCGGCCCGGTTGGCGCCAACGGTGCTGGCCGACGGGCCGTAGCCCACCAGGTGCAGGCGCGGCTCCGCGGCCACCCGTGTGCCGTCCATGACGATGCCGCCGCCCGGACCGCGCAGGCCAAGCGGCGCGAGGTGTTCGAGGGCGGCGCGCCAGCCCGTGCACCAGAGGATCACGTCGACGTCGAGGGTCGAACCGTCCTCCCACGCCACCCCGCCCGGCACCAGGCGGTCGAACACGGGACGGCGTTTCAGCAGGCCTTTCGCCTGTGCCGCCACGATCTCCGGGGTCAGCGACAGCTCGGTCGCGGCGACCACGCTCTCCGGCGGCAGCCCGGCCCGGACGCGCTCGTCGACGTGGGCGATGATCTTCCGGCCGTACTCGTGGGTGAACGGCCCGGTGCGGAACTCCGGCTGCCTGCGGGTGACCCAGAACGTCTCGGCGACCTCCGCGAGCTCCAGCTGCAGCTGCACCGAGGACGTGCCACCGCCGACGACCAGCACCCGCTTGCCCGCGAACTCGGCCGGACCGCGGTAGTCGGCGGTGTGGAGCTGGCGGCCGTCGAACCTGCCGGGGTAGTGCGGCCAGAACGGGCGGGTCCAGGTGCCGGTCGCGTTGATCACCGCACGGGCCGCCCAGTCACCGGCCGACGTCTCGACACCGAGCCGTTCACCGAGGTCGCGGACCGAGGACACGGCGACGGGGCGCCGCACGTCGAGGCCGAACTCCCGTTCGTAGGCGGCGAAGTACGCGGGCACGGCGGTCGCGGCCCGCTCCCGGGGGTCGGGCGGGGTGAACGACATGCCGGGGAGGTCGAAGATGCCGTGCACGGTCGCCATCCGCAGCGACGGCCACCGGTGCTGCCACGCGCCACCGGGTGCGGGGTTCGCGTCCAGCACGACGAAGTCCGCCCCGGCGCGGCGCAGGAAGTACGCGCTGGACAGCCCGGCCTGCCCGGCTCCGATCACGACGACGTCGACATCCCACATGCCACGCACAACATCGGCGGAGGCCGGGACATTTCGCGGCGGGGGCAGGATCACCCCCGGCGCCGGGGGTGCGGTCACGCATCGCGTCCGCGCACGTCCGGTCGACCTCCGGTCACGCGTGCGGCGCGCCCTCCGCGCACTGTCTCCGCGCGACCACACGGTTGCGCAGAGTGGACCGCACGTATCCCACAGCTCGCAACCGCACACGGTGCATTGTGGTCGAGTAGGGTGCGCATTTGCGGGCGGTACAACGGAAACGACGGGATCACCCCATGGTCGCACTGGCCATCACGATCGGTGCCGCGGTACTGATCGTGCTCGTGGTCGCGGCCGTCCGTGCGCTCCGGCGGGCCGCCCGCAAGATCGACGACATCCTCCGCGAGGAACTGGATCCCCCTGACGAGGGCTGATGCGTCACGGAGCGTCCTCAGGCAGAGTGTGCACCATGGCAACTCAGGCACAGATCGGTGTCACCGGGCTTGCGGTCATGGGCCGCAACCTGGCCCGCAACCTCGCGCGGAACGGCTTCTCCGTCGCGCTGCACAACCGCACGCCGGCCCGCACCCGCTCGCTCGTTGAGGAGCACGGTGACGAGGGTGTTTTCGTCCCCACCGAGTCGGTCGCGGACTTCGTCGCGGCACTCGAGCGGCCGCGGCGCATCGTGATCATGGTCAAGGCCGGCGGCCCGACCGACGCGGTGATCGAGGAGCTCATCCCGCTCCTCGACGAGGGCGACATCGTCATCGACTGCGGCAACGCGCACTTCGCCGACACCAGGCGGCGCGAGGCGCAGCTGCGCGAGCACGGCCTGCACTTCGTGGGTGCCGGCGTCTCCGGTGGTGAGGAGGGCGCGCTGCTCGGCCCGAGCATCATGCCCGGCGGCTCCAAGGAGTCGTACCAGACGCTCGGCCCGATGTTCGAGAAGATCGCCGCGCAGGTCGACGGCGTCCCGTGCTGCGTGCACGTCGGCCCGGACGGCGCCGGTCACTTCGTCAAGATGGTGCACAACGGCATCGAGTACGCCGACATGCAGCTGATCGCGGAGGCGTACCACCTGCTGCGGGACGGGCTCGGCGTGTCGCCCAAGGAGCTGGCGGAGATCTTCGCCGAGTGGAACTCCGGTGACCTCGAGTCGTTCCTGATCGAGATCACCGCGGAGGTCCTCGGGCACGTCGACGCCGCGACCGGCAACGCGTTCGTGGACGTCATCGTCGACCAGGCCGAGCAGAAGGGCACCGGTCGCTGGACCGTGCAGACCGCGCTCGACCTCGGTGTGCCGGTGACCGGCATCGCGGAGGCCACGTTCGCGCGGGCCCTGTCCGCCCACCCCGAGCAGCGCGTCGCGGCCCAGAAGGCGCTGCCCGGCCCCGGTTCGGTGCCCCGTGCCGACCGCGACACGTTCGTCGACGACGTCCGCAAGGCGCTGTACGCGTCGAAGGTGGTCGCGTACGCGCAGGGCTACGACCAGATGGCCGCCGCGAGCGAGGAGTACGGCTGGGACATCGACCTCGGCGCGATGGCCACCATCTGGCGCGGCGGCTGCATCATCCGCGCCCGCTTCCTCGACCGCATCAAGGAGGCGTACGAGCACGAGCGCCCCGAGTCGCTGCTGGTGGCGCCGTACTTCCGGGACGCGGTCGCGGAGGGCCAGGAGGCGTGGCGGCGGGTCGTCGTGCACGCCGCGCAGGCAGGCATCCCGACGCCCGCGTTCTCCTCGTCGCTCGCGTACTACGACGGGCTGCGCACCGACCGGCTGCCCGCGTCGCTGATCCAGGGCCTGCGGGACTTCTTCGGCGCGCACACCTACAAGCGCGTGGACAAGGAAGGCACGTTCCACACGCTGTGGTCGGACGACAGGCGTGAAGTAGAGGCGTGATCCAGACCCTCGCCGTCGAGAGCTACCGCTCGCTGCGGCAGCTCGTGCTCCCCCTGTCACCGCTGACCGTGGTGACAGGGGCGAACGGCGCGGGGAAGTCGAGCCTCTACCGGGCGTTGCGGCTGCTCGCGGACGCCGCCCTGGGTGGTGCGGTGGCGGCGCTGGCCCGCGAGGGCGGTCTCGCCTCGACGCTGTGGGCGGGCCCGGAAGGCAAGGTGCGCAAGGGCCGCGCTGTGCAGGGGACCGTGCGCACCAAGCCGGTCGCGCTGCGGCTGGGGTTCGGCGGCGACGAGTTCGGCTACGCACTCGACCTCGGCATGCCGGTCCCGGCGGAGACCATGTTCGGCCTCGACCCCGAGTTCAAGCGCGAGGCGCTGTGGGCGGGGCCGGTGCTGCGCCCGGCGACGCTGCTCGCGGACCGCACCCGCAACGTGGTGCGGGCCCGTGACGCAAGCGGTGCGTGGGGCGCGCCGGGCAGGATCGGCCTCACCGACTCGATGCTGAGCGAGCTGGCCGAGCCGGAGGTGCTGCTGCTGCGCGACCGGATGCGGTCCTGGCGGTTCTACGACCAGTTCCGCACCGACCGCGACGCGCCTGCCCGCCAGTCCCGCATCGGCACCAGGACGCCGGTTCTCGGTCATGACGGCGCCGACCTGCCCGCCGCACTGCGGACGATCGTCGAGCAGGGCGCGGCGGGGGAGCTGGCGGACGCGGTCACGGACGCCTTCCCCGGCTCGCGGGTGGAGGTGACGAGCGTCGAGGGCCGCTTCGGCCTGCGGTTCCACCAGCACGGGCTGCTCCGCCCGCTCGACGCGGCCGAGCTGTCCGACGGCACGCTCCGGTACCTGCTGTGGGTGGCGGCCCTGCTCACCCAGCGGCCGCCGGAACTGCTGGTCCTGAACGAGCCGGAGACCAGCCTGCACCCGGACCTGCTGCCGTCACTGGCGAGCCTGATCACCACGGCGGCGACCCGCAGCCAGGTCGTGGTGGTCACCCACGCGGCACGCCTGGTCGACGCACTGCCGAAGGCGACCGTGCTGACCCTCGCCAAGACCGACAGCACCACCACGCTCGACGGCCAGGGCCTGCTCGACCAGCCGTCCTGGCACTGGCCGGAGCGCTGAACGCGCCGCTGCCCGGCGCGGCACCCTAGCCCTGCGGCGGCTGCGGCGGGTACTGGAAGTGGCCGCCCGGCTGGTACCCGGGCGGGCCCGCGACCGGTGGCGGTGGCCTGCGGCCGCGGCGCCACAACAGCACCATCAGCCCGGCGAACACGACCGCGACGACCACCACGACCACGATCAGGGTCAGCGGGCTGCTGTCGTCCTCGCTCGCCATGCCCTCCGGGCGTTCCCCGAACCGTGCGAGCAGGTTGTCGTAGGGCGCGGCGAGCTGGACGGAGCCGTTGATCGAGATCTCCAGCCGGTCGATCTCGCCGGGGTACTTCGTCCACACGACCTCGGCGATCCGCTCGGCGTCCTCCGGGGTGGGCTCGTCGGCCGTCGACACGTCGATGCTCAGCACGGAGTAGCCGTTGGTGGTGTCGTGGTTGATGCTGGTGGCGTCGTAGCCCTTCGTCTCCAGGTCCTCGCGCAGCTGACCGAGGTCGGCCAGCGCCGCGCACCCGGTCAGGGCCAGCAAGCACACGAACAGTCCGGCGAGCGCGGCTCTGGCCATGGTTCCTCCCCCAGCCGACCGTGAGAACCGCAGTATCACCCGATCCGGCCTCGGACATGGGCGAGTTGCTCTACTTTCACGCTCGTGATGGAGAACTGGCACGTGCTGCTGGAGGAGACGGTCGGCTTCGGACGGGAGTCCTACCGCTGGGTGCTCACCAAGGTCGCCCGGTGCGAGGACCGCGACGACGCGCGCAAGCGGGCCTACGCGCTGGCGAAGGAGTACGAGCCGGAGCACCCCATGTCACCGCGCGGCAGGCGGATCTTCCAGGTCGGCAACGACACGTGGGTGGTCCAGGTCCCCGGCGCGACGGCGGACTTCCACTTCCGCGTGTCCGCGGCCCTGATGCTCGTGGAGCTCGACAAGAAGGGCGAGATCGGCTCGGCAGGCTAGTGCGGGCCGTCACGACCAGGAGGACCCGTCCGGCCAGGCCGCCTTCCGGTCGACAGCGGCTCCAGTTGAACTCATGCACGTATGACTATATGTTTTGGTCATGGGCCACGGACACGGGCACGGGATGCCCGCGAGCGCGTCCGGCAGGCACGTCGGCCGACTGGCCGCCGCGTTCACCGTCACGGCGGTGTTCATGGTGGTCGAGGTCGGGGCCGGCGTGGCCACCGGTTCTCTCGCGCTGCTCTCCGACGGCGCGCACATGGTCACCGACGTGCTCGGCCTCGGCCTGGCGCTGACGGCGATCATGGTCGCGCGGCGCGCCCGGCGGTCGTCCGGGCAGACGTTCGGGCTGTACCGGGCCGAGGTGCTGGCCGCGCTCGCCAACGCGGTGCTGTTGTTCGGGGTGGCCGGGTACGTGCTCTACGAGGCGGCCACCCGCTTCTCCTCGCCGCCGGACGTGCCCGGGTTGCCGGTCGTCGTGGTCTCCCTGCTGGGACTGGCCGCGAACGTGGTCGCGTTCCTGTTGTTGCGGCGGGGGGCGTCGGAGAGCCTCAACCTGCGGGGGGCCTATCTCGAGGTCATCGCGGACCTCGTGGGATCGCTCGGGGTGCTCGTCTCCGGGCTGGTGACGTTGTTGTTCGGGTGGCGGTACGCGGACCCCGTGCTCGGTGTCGCCATCGGGCTGTTCGTGCTGCCCAGGACGTGGACGCTCGCCCGGCGGTCCTTGCGGATCCTGTTCCAGCACGCGCCGGAGCGGGTCGACGTGGAGGCCCTGACCGGCGCGCTGGCCGAGCTGCCCGGGGTGGGGGAGGTGCACGACGTGCACGTGTGGACGCTGACCTCGGGGATGGAGGTCGCTTCCGCCCATCTCAGCGTGGGGCCCGGGTGTGACCAGTCGGCGGTTCTCGCTGCCGCTCAGGAGCTGCTGGCCAGGGAGTACCAGTTGGAGCACGCCACGGTGCAGGTGGAGAACGGCGTCACGGCCTCGTGCCGTGAGCTGCGGTGGTGAGTGACCCCTTCGGGTCACCGGCCTCGGTTCGGGCCCGCTACGGCGACGGGAGCGGCTGTGCTCCCCGCTCCGCCAGGTAGCTCTTCATGAGGTTGGCCTCGTTCTCCTGGCTCTGCACGATCTTGTCCGCCAGGTTCCGCACGTAGCCCTTGGCGCCGTGCTCGGCCGCGTACTCGGCCATCTCCAGCCCGCCCTCGTGGTGCCGGAGCATGAGCTGGAGGAAGAACACGTCCAGCTCCTTGCCCGTCAGCTTCCGGAGCTTGTCCAGTTCCTCACTGGTCGCCATCCCCGGCATGCGCTGCACGGAGCCGGTGGTCTTGCCGCCCTCGCCGTTGCTGTGGGTGTGGGTGCCGCCCTCGCTCATCCACTGCATGTGCGGGGCCCCCGCGTCCGGCAGCTGCGGCTGGCCCCACACCGTCAACCAGCCCGCCATCTCGCTCGACTGGGCCAGCTGGGTGGACTCCACGTCGAACGCGAAGCCCTGCAGGATCGGGTCGGACGTGTTGTCGCGCTCGATGCCCGCCATCGTCACCGCCTGCAGGTGGTGGACCCGCATGTCCTGGGCGAACCCGACGTCGATCGACGCGGCGTTCGGGGGTGTGTCGTCGGTGGTGCGGGCGGTACTGATCAGCATGCCGCCCGCCGCGCCCACCAACAGCACCGCCACCAGGGCGGCTACCAGGACCAGCGTGCGGTTCACTGGCTGGGCGGTGGTGTGCCCGCACCCGTGGCAGGCGGGTTCTCCGCACCGGAAGCCGGCGGGGTCTGCGCGCCGCCCTGCTCCTCGGCGGACGCGTCCGTCGCGCCCTTGCCGTCCATGGTGACCGTGTTCGGGTCGTCCTTGGCAGGCGGCTCGGCCACGTACGGCGGCGGGTTGGTCACGTCGAACCCGGTGCCCTGGGCGTCACAACGGCCGCCCGGCTCGGGGTTCTGGTAGTTGTTCTGCCGCAGGCTCTTGATGAACTGGTCGACCCGCTCGTCGTTCGCGCTCGTCAGCTTCAGCTGGTGGCCCCAGGACTGCAGCGAGATCGGCTTGTCCAGGCCGGGGTAGGGCGACATCAGCATGTACGGCTGGCCCTCGACCTTGGCCTTCAGCGTGTCCAGGTCCTTGCCCTTGACCTGGTCGGGGTTGTAGGCGATCCACACCGAGCCGTGCTCCAGCGCGTGGACCATGTTCTCGGTGCGCACCGGGTTCGGGTAGACCGTGCCGTTGCACTCGGCCCACGCGTTGTCGTGCGGGCCGCCGAACGCCGGGCTCTGGTCGTACGCCACGCGCTGCTCGCCGCTGACGTGCTGACCGGCCTCGTAGTCCTCGCGGACGACACCCGCGATGTTCTCCGACGGGTCCTTGTTCTCCTCGGAGACGACCCACTTCTCCTTGGCGTCGATCTCCATGAAGGCGTAGGTGAACACACCACCCGCCAGCGCGATAATGGCGATCATCCCGATGATCATGCCCCAGGGCTTGGGCTTGCGTGCGCTACCGACGACGGAACGCCGGGCCTTGTTGGCGCTGTTGCTCTTGCCCCTGGGCTTGTTCGCGCCCTTGCTCTTCGTTCCGCTGGCCATGCCGGTGCCGGTCCTCGTCTCAACTACAGGATCACTACAGGGAGTCTCCGACCGCCCAGTGTAAGGACACCGTGTCAGATGGGCGTCAACGGAGGGTGGTCACCAGTTGTCAGTTATCGCCGACGGGTGCCGCGCCGGGGCCTGGCGGGCCCTCCTCGAACGCAGGCGGGTTCGTCGTGTCGAACCCGGGACCGGCCGAGTCGCACGAGGCGCCGGGCTCGGGCGAGGTGTACTCGTTCTCCCGCAGCGCGGTGATGAACTGGCCGATCCGCTCGTCGTCGACGTCGTCGAGCTTGAGCTGGTGACCCCACGCCTGCAGCGAGATCGGCCGGTCGAGGCCGGGGTAGGGCGACATCAGGAGGTACGGCTGGTTCTCGACCAGGCCGGTCAGCGTGTCGAGGTCGTCGCCGGTCACGTCGTCGGCGTTGTACGCGATCCAGACGGCGCCGTGCTCGAGCGCGTGGACCATGTGCTCGTTGCGGACCGGTGTGTCGTAGACCACACCGTTGCAGGTCGCCCACACCGGATCGTGCCTGCCGCCGTCCGGCGGGGCCTTCTCGTACGCGACGCGCTGGCCCGGCAGGGCGTGCACGGCGTCGTACTCGGTGATGACGATGCCCTCGATGTCCTTGGACGGGTCCTCGTTGCCTGCGCCCGGCACCCACTCGGACCCGGCTGACCCACCGTCCGGGGCCTGCGGTGACGCCTCGGACCCGACCGACGTACCGTCCTGCGCGGCGTCCGAGGCGCCACTGCCGGAGCGTTCGACCGAGCAACCGGCGAGGGAGACGAGCGCGACCGCCATGGCGGCCACACCGCCGACCCGGAATTCGTTGGCCACCCATGACCTCCAGAAGTCAGCATCGTCGTATGGCCGAGGCGACTCTATCGGGTGGACACCCGATACCTAGACTTCCCGGGGTGACTCCCGCAGCACTTGCCGACCTGGTCCGCTCCGTCGCCACCGACGTGCTGACCAGCCGAGACCTGGACACCTCCGCGCTGCCGCCCGCCGTGACGATCGAGCGACCCCGGAACCCGGAGCACGGCGACTACGCGACGAACCTCGCGCTGCAGGTCGCGAAGAAGGTCGGCGTGCCGCCGCGAGACCTGGCGAACTGGCTGGCAGCGGGCCTCGCGGGCCAGGACGGCATCGCGGGCGCCGAGGTCGCGGGCCCCGGCTTCCTCAACCTCAGGATCGCCGCGGACGCGCAGGGCGACATCGTCCGGCAGGTCCTGACCCAGGGCGAGACCTACGGTCACGGCGACCTGCTGGCCGGCCGCAGGATCAACCTGGAGTTCGTCTCGGCGAACCCGACCGGCCCGCTGCACCTGGGTGGCACCCGCTGGGCCGCCGCCGGCGACGCGCTGGGCCGCGTGCTGTCCGCGCAGGGCGGCGAGGTCACGCGCGAGTACTACTTCAACGACGCCGGTGCGCAGATCGACCGGTTCGTCCGGTCGCTGATCGCGTCGGCGAAGGGCGAGCCGCCGCCCGAGGACGGCTACGCGGGCACGTACCTGTCGGACGTGGCCGCCGAGGTGCTGCGGCGTGAGCCGAGCGCGTTGTCCATCGCCGACGAGAAGGAGCGCGCCGAGGTCTTCCGCAAGATCGGCGTCAACCTCATGTTCGACGAGATCAAGGCCGACCTGCACAACTTCCGCACCGTCTTCGACGTGTACTTCCACGAGGACTCGTTGCACAAGGCCGGCGTGGTGGAGGAGCTGGTCGGGCAGCTCAAGGAGAAGGACCACCTGTACTTCGAGGACGGCGCGTGGTGGCTGCGCACCAAGGAGTACGGCGACGACAAGGACCGCGTGGTCATCAAGAAGGACGGGCAGCCCGCCTACATCGCGGGTGACATCGCCTACTTCGCGGACAAGCGCAAGCGCGGGTTCGACCTGTGCATCTACATGCTCGGCGCGGACCACCACGGCTACATCGGCCGGCTCAAGGCCGCCGCGGCCGCGCTGGACGACGACCCGGGCACCGTCGAGGTCCTGATCGGCCAGATGGTGAACCTGGTCAGCGACGGCAAGCCGGTCCGGATGAGCAAGCGCGCCGGCACGATCGTCACGATGAACGACCTGGTCGACGCCATCGGTGTGGACGCGGCCCGCTACGCGCTGATCCGCTCCTCGGTGAACGCCACGATCGACATCGACCTGGACCTGTGGTCACGGCGGACGAGCGACAACCCGGTGTTCTACGTGCAGTACGCCCACGCCCGGCTGTCGTCCATCCTCCGCAACGCCGCTGACCTGGGCCTCACCGTGCCGGACGACGTCGAAGGCGTGGACCTCGGCCTGCTCTCCCACCAGCGCGAGGGCGAGCTGATCCGCACGATCGGCCAGTACCCGGAGATCCTGCGCACGGCGGCCGACCTGCGGGAACCGCACCGCGTCGCCCGGTACCTGGAGGAGCTGGCCGGGGCGTACCACAAGTTCAACGAGAGCTGCCGGATCCTCCCGAAGGGCGACGAGGAGGCCACCCCGCTGACCACCGCCCGGCTCGCGCTGGCCGCCGCCACCCGGCGCCTGCTGGCCAACGGTCTCGGTCTGCTGGCCGTCGACGCACCGGAACGGATGTAAACGATGAGGGCGCACCCGGCAGGACCCCGCCACGCGGAAGTAATGCTGCCCAGCAACACCGCAGGCCCCCGGCCGTCCGATCCGGCGGGCCTGGACCGCCTCGCGCCGGAGATCTGGCCGCGCAACGCCTCCCGGGGCGAGGACGGCGTGGTCCGGCTCGCCGGCGTCGACGTCCGCGAGCTGGCCGCCGAGTTCGGCACGCCGCTGTTCGTGATGGACGAGGACGACTTCCGGTCCCGCTGCCGCGACCACGCCCGCGCGTTCGGCGACCCCGCGCTCGTGCACTACGCGTCCAAGGCGTTCCTGTCCGTGCGGATCGCGCGGTGGGTGGCCGAGGAGGGCCTCTCGCTCGACGTGTGCAGCGGCGGCGAGCTGGCGATCGCGCTGCGCGCCGACTTCCCGCCAGAGCGGATCGCGTTGCACGGCAACAACAAGTCGGAAGCGGAGCTGACGGACGCGGTCGAGGCCGGGGTCGGCGCGGTCGTGCTCGACTCGTTCTTCGAGATCGCCAGGCTCGACCGGATCGCGCGGGAGCGCGGGGTCGTCCAGAACGTGCTGGTGCGCGTGACGGTCGGCGTCGAGGCCCACACCCACGAGTACATCGCGACCGCGCACGAGGACCAGAAGTTCGGCTTCTCCCTCACCGGAGGTGCCGCGGCCGAGGCGGTGCGGCGGGTGCTGGGCTCGCCCGGCCTGAGGCTCACCGGCCTGCACAGCCACATCGGCTCGCAGATCTTCGACGCCAACGCGTTCGAGCTGTCCGCGCACCGCGTGATCGGCCTGCTCGCCGAGCTGCACAAGGAACACGGCTCCGACGCCATGTCCTCGGTGACCACAGTGGACCTCGGCGGCGGCCTCGGCATCGCGTACACGGCCGACGACGACCCGCCGCCGCCCGCCTGGCTGGCCGAACAGCTGCGCACCATCGTGTCCAAGGAGGCCGAGCACGCCGGGCTGGAGATGCCGAGGATCGCGGTCGAGCCCGGCCGCGCGATCGTCGGCCCCGGCACGGTCACCGTGTACGAGGTGGGCACCACCAAGGACGTCGAGCTGGGCCACGGGTCGTCGCGCCGGTACGTGAGCGTCGACGGCGGCATGAGCGACAACATCCGCACCGCCCTGTACGACGCGCTGTACGACTGCAGGCTGGTGTCGCGGTCCAGCGGCGAGGGGGAGCGGGGCACGGAGGCCACGCTGTCCCGCGTGGTCGGCAAGCACTGCGAGTCCGGTGACGTCGTCGTGCGGGACTGCTGGCTGCCGGAGAACCTCACGCCGGGCGACCTGCTCGCGGTCGCCGCCACCGGCGCGTACTGCTACACGATGGCCAGCTCCTACAACCGGCTCCAGCGCCCGGCCGTGGTCGCGGTCAAGGACGGGCAGGCGCGCCTGCTGCTGCGCAGGGAGACCCTCGACGACCTGTTGCGGTTGGAGGTGTCGTGAACGAACGCCGAAAGCCCATCCGGGTGGCGATGCTCGGCTGCGGCACCGTCGGTACGCAGGTCATGCGGATCCTGCACGAGCAGGCGGACGACCTCGCCGCCCGCATCGGTGCCCCGGTCGAGCTGGCCGGGGTCGCGGTGCGCCGCCCCAACCGCCACCCGGACGTTCCCGCGCACCTGATCACCACCGACGCCGAAGCCCTGGTCCGGTCCGATGTGGACGTCGTGGTCGAGGTTGTCGGCGGCATCGAGCCGGTGCGCGGGCTGCTGCTTTCCGCGCTCGGCAACGGAAAGTCGGTCGTCTCCGCGAACAAGGCGCTGCTCGCCGAGCACGCCGCCGACCTGTTCGCCGCCGCCGAGTCCTCCGGTGCGGACCTCTACTTCGAGGCCGCCGTGGCCGGTGCGATCCCGCTGGTGCGCCCACTGCGCGAGTCGCTCGCCGGTGACCGCATCAACCGCGTGATGGGGATCGTCAACGGCACCACCAACTTCATCCTGTCCGCCATGGACGCGACCGGCGCGAGCTACGCGGAGACCCTCGACGAGGCGTCCCGGCTCGGCTATGCGGAAGCGGACCCGACGGCCGACGTGGACGGCTACGACGCCGCGTCCAAGGCGGCCATCCTCGCCTCGATCGCCTTCCACACCAGGGTGACCGCCGCCGACGTGTACCGCGAGGGCATCGCCGCGGTCACGCCCGCCGACATCGCCGCGGCGAAAACCCTTGGCAGGACGATAAAGCTGCTCGCCATCTGCGAGCGGGTGAACGGCAGCGTCGCGGTGCGCGTGCACCCGGCGATGATCCCGCGCACGCACCCGCTCGCGAGCGTCGGCGGCGCGTTCAACGCCGTGTTCGTCGAGGCCGACGCCGCCGGGTCGCTCATGTTCTACGGCCAGGGCGCCGGTGGCGCGCCGACCGCGAGCGCGGTGCTCGGCGACCTGGTCGCCGTGGCGCGCAACAAGGTCAGCGGGGGCCGCGGCCCCGGGGAGTCCTCCTACGCCGCGCTGCCCGTCGTGCCGATCGCGCAGGTGAACACGCGCTACCACGTCAGCCTCGACGTGGCCGACCGTGCCGGGGTGCTGTCGACGGTCGCCTCGGTGTTCGCCGAGCACGACGTGAGCATCGCGGCCGTGCGCCAGCAGGGCCGCGGCACCGACGCGAGCCTGGTGATCGTCACGCACTACGCGCCGGACGAGGCGCTGCGGTCCACAGTGGACAAGGTGGCCGGCCTGCCCTCGGTGCGCGCGGTCGCCAGTGTGATGCGGGTCGAAGGAGAAGAGCCATGACCACCACCCAGGCGTCCGTCGGTGTGCGGCCCGGCTGGCCCGGCGTCATCGCGGCCTACGCGGACCGGATCGAGCTGCCGGAGGGTGCGACGCCGGTGACGCTGCAGGAGGGTGGCACGCCGCTCGTCGAGGCGCCGCACCTGTCGGAGCTGACCGGCAGCCGGATCTACCTGAAGGTCGAGGGCGCGAACCCGACCGGCTCGTTCAAGGACCGCGGCATGACCGTCGCGATGACCTACGCGCTCGCCTCCGGTGTGGCGGGCGTGATCTGCGCGTCCACCGGCAACACGTCGGCCTCCGCCGCCGCGTACGCCGCCCGCGCCGGGCTGTCCTGCGCCGTTCTCGTGCCCAGCGGCAGGATCGCGAAGGGCAAGCTCGCGCAGGCCGTCGTGTACGGCGCGCGGATCCTGCAGATCGACGGCAACTTCGACGACTGCCTCGAACTGGCCCGCAAGACCGCGGTCGAGTACCCGATCGAGCTGGTCAACTCGGTCAACCCGGTGCGGCTCGTCGGCCAGCAGTCCGCCGCCTGGGAGATCTGCGACACGCTCGGCCGCGCCCCCGACATCCACTGCCTGCCGGTCGGCAACGCGGGCAACATCACCGCGTACTGGAGCGGCTACCGCGCGTACGCCAGGGACGGTGTCGTCAGCTCGGTGCCCAGGATGTTCGGTTTCCAGGCCGCCGGTGCCGCGCCGCTGGTGCACGGCAAGCCGGTCAAGGACCCGGACACCATCGCCACCGCGATCCGCGTCGGCAACCCCGCGTCGTGGACCGGTGCGATCGCCGCGCGCGACGAGTCCGACGGGCTCATCGACGCCGTCACCGACGACCAGATCCTGGCCGCGTACCACCTGCTCGCCCGCAGGGAAGGCGTGTTCGTGGAGCCGGCGTCCGCCGCGAGCGTCGCCGGTCTGCTGGCCGCCGCCGAGGACGGGCGCCTGCCCAAGGGCTCGCTCGTGGCCTGCACCGTCACCGGCCACGGCCTGAAGGACCCCGACACCGTGCTGGCCGAGATGGCCCCCGTCAAGCCGATCCCGGTCGAGCCGCACGCGGTCGCCGCCGCACTCGAACTGGCATGAGCCGCGTGGGCGCAGCGACCCATGATACCGAGAGCGGAGCGAAGGAGCGGCCGCCGGCTGGACTGAGGAGCGCGCGCAGGCGCGCCAGCGCCGAGCACGTGACGAGGGAAGCCGGTGGTTGAGCGGATGAGCGCAGCGAACCATGTCTCGGTCCGGGTGCCCGCGTCCACCGCGAACCTCGGCCCCGGTTTCGACGCGCTCGGCATGGCGCTGGGCCTGTACGACACGGTCGAGGCGACCGCGGGCGGCGACGACGTGCGCGTCGAGGTGACCGGTGAGGGCGCCGGTGCGGTACCCACCGACGAGCAGCACCTCGTCGCGCGTGCGCTGCGTGCCGGAGTGGACGCGCTCGGTGTCGCGCTACCGGGTGTGACCCTGCGGTGTCACAACGCGATCCCCCACGCCCGCGGCCTCGGGTCGTCGGCCGCCGCGATCGTCGCCGGTGTCGCCGCCGCGTACGGCCTGGCAGGCAAGGAACTCGACGAGCACGCGCTGCAGATCGCCGCCGAGTTCGAGGGACACGCCGACAACGCGGCCGCGTCCCTCTACGGCGGACTGGTCCTGGCCTGGGCCGAGGCGCCGCCGGAAGGTCCGCGCTACCGGGCCGTCCGGCTCGAACCGCACCCGGCACTCGCTCCGGTCGTGCTCATCCCGGACACGGAGTCGGCGACTTCTGTCACGCGTGGATTGCTTCCCGGCAACGTTCCGCACAACGACGCCGCGTTCGCCGCCGGCCGCTGCGCGCTCGCGGTGCACGCACTGACCACCCGGCCCGACCTGCTGCTGCCGGCCACAGAGGACCGTCTGCACCAGGACTACCGCGAGCCCGCGTGGCCGGACACCATGCGAATGGTCCGTGAACTCCGTGGCAACGGTGTCGCCGCAACGGTTTCCGGTGCGGGCCCGACCGTGCTGGCGCTGCCGTCCGGCGGCGCGCTCCCGTCCGGGGTCGACACCGCGGGGTTCCGCGTGTGCGCGCTCCCAGTGGACCGAACGGGTGTCGTGGTCGAGGCGATCGGAACAAACAGCAGGTAACCGGCGTTGTAAGGATGTGCCACGCCGGGTAGCCCCGGTTGTTGCACGCCGGAGGGTGTGCGTCTACCCTCAGGGGCGTTCAGTCACCGCGCGTACGGGCGCCCGGTGTCGTTCCCGGGGATTTTCTTTCCCCGGGTCGCATCTTCCGTTCAGTCGGCGACTCGGCCCATTCCGGTCGGAGTCGACGTTGGCGGGCACCGAAACCAGTGGTGACCGAAAAGCTCCGCGTTGGCGAGGCCGCGGAGTACGCCGTCTCGGTTCGACGAACGGCGGTCCGCTGGTTCACGGGTCCACCTCAGGAGGCGGGGACCTGGTCAGGAAGGACATGAGTGAGCAACACTGATCTGCTGGGCAGCGAAGCTGCCAACGGCACGGTCGACACCGCTGCCGGTGTCGCCGAGAACACGCAGCGCACCAGCGCAAACGGGGGAACGAAGCGTCGTGCCGGTCTCACCGGCATGGTCCTCGCGGAGCTGCGGGAGCTCGCGGGCACGCTCGGCATCACGAGCACGGCCGGAATGCGCAAGGGCGACCTCATCGCGGCCATCAAGGAGCGCCAGTCGGGCGGCTCGTCGAAGTCCGCCGCGAACACGGCTTCCGACACGCTGCCGCTCGGCATCGAGGACAAGGCGCCCGCGGCGAAGCCCGCGAAGGCGGAGCCCGAGGTGAAGACCGAGTCCGAGCCGAAGGCCGAGCAGGCCGACGCCGAAGAGGGCGGTCGCCGAGAGGGCAACCGCCGTCGCCGCAGCTCAGGCCGTGCGGCCGGGGCTCCGGAGCAGGCCGAGAAGCGCGACGACAACCGAGCTGACAACCGCGCTGACACCCGTGGTGACAACCGCGGCGACCAGCGTGGCTCCGCCGACGAGAAGCCCGCGGACAAGCAGCAGGGTGACAAGCGCGAGGACCGCGGCGGCCGCAACAACGACCGCAACGAACGCGGTGACCGCAACGAACGCGGTGACCGGGGCGGCCGGAACAGCGACCGTGGCGAGCGCGGTGACCGCAATGACCGTGGTGACCGGGGTGACCGGGGTGGCCGCAACCAGGACAACCGCGGCGACCAGCGCAACACCGGCCGCAACGACCGCGACAACGGTCCGGACGACGACGATGACGAGGACGGCGGTCGCAGGCGCGGTCGCAGGTTCCGCGACCGTCGCCGCCGGGGCGGCAGCAGCGGCGAGGGCGGCCGTGGCCGTGGCGAAAGCCCGGACACCGAGGTGCGCGAGGACGACGTCCTGCTGCCGGTCGCCGGTGTGCTCGACGTGCTGGAGAACTACGCGTTCGTCCGCACCTCCGGCTACCTGGCCGGCCCGAACGACGTGTACGTGTCGCTGTCGCTGGTCCGCAAGTACGGCCTGCGCCGAGGTGACGCGATCACCGGCATGGTGCGCCAGCCGCGTGACGGCGAGCAGCAGCGGCAGAAGTTCAACCCGCTGGTGCGCGTCGAGACGATCAACGGGCTGGACCCGGACCAGGCCAAGCAGCGCCCCGAGTTCACGAAGCTGACGCCGCTGTACCCGAACGACCGGCTGCGCCTCGAGACCGAGTCGCACATCCTCACCACTCGTGTCATCGACCTGGTGATGCCGGTCGGCAAGGGGCAGCGCGCGCTGATCGTGTCGCCGCCGAAGGCGGGCAAGACCTCGGTGCTCCAGGCGATCGCCAACGCGATCACCACGAACAACCCCGAGTGCTACCTGATGGTCGTGCTCGTGGACGAGCGGCCGGAAGAGGTCACCGACATGCAGCGGTCGGTGAAGGGTGAGGTCATCGCCTCCACCTTCGACCGCCCGCCGGGCGACCACACCACGGTCGCCGAGCTGTCGATCGAGCGGGCGAAGCGCCTGGTCGAGATGGGTCACGACGTGGTCGTGCTGCTCGACTCGATCACCCGCCTCGGCCGTGCCTACAACCTGGCGGCCCCGGCGTCCGGCCGGATCCTGTCCGGTGGTGTCGACTCGACGGCGCTGTACCCGCCGAAGCGGTTCCTGGGTGCGGCACGCAACATCGAGGACGGCGGCTCGCTGACCATCTTCGCGACCTCACTGGTCGAGACGGGGTCCGCGGGTGACACGGTGATCTTCGAGGAGTTCAAGGGCACGGGTAACGCCGAGCTCATCCTCGACCGCAAGATCGCCGACAAGCGCACGTTCCCGGCGGTCAACGTCGACGCGTCCGGCACCCGCAAGGAGGAGCTGCTGCTCCCGCCGGACGAGCTGGCGGTCACCGTCAAGCTGCGTCGCGTGCTCCACGCGCTGGACAACCAGCAGGCCATCGACCTGCTGCTGACCCAGCTCCGCAAGACCCGCACCAACATCGAGTTCCTGATGCAGGTGGCGAAGAACACACCGTCCGTCAACGACGACTAGCAGCCGGAATATGTCCTGGTAGGGGCGTGTTGAACCCCCTGCCAGGACATCTGGCAAACTGTTAGGTCGAGTCCGGCTCCGGTTCACCCCCAGCTCATTCGGGGACCCGGCGGCCAACGAGAAAGGGCAAGATCTGTGAAGACCGGTATTCACCCCGAGTACGTCACGACCGAGGTCACCTGTGGCTGTGGGAACACGTTCACCACGCACAGCACCAAGAAGTCGGGCAGCATCCACGTCGAAGTCTGCTCGAACTGCCACCCGTTCTACACGGGCAAGCAGAAGATCCTCGACACCGGCGGCCGGGTCGCGCGCTTCGAGGCCCGCTACGGCAAGCGGGACAAGAAGACCAAGTAGCTTCGGATACGGCGTCCACCCGCGTGGTGGGCGCCGTTTTCATGTCCGCTTCAACTTGGCTTCACCGGAAGGAAAGACCCGTGGACGCGTCATCGCTCGGTGAGCTGCTCGGCGAGTACGACGAGCTGGAGTCCTCGCTCGCCGACCCGGCCGTGCACGGTGACCAGGCCCGTGCCCGGAAGCTGGGCCGCCGCTACGCCGAGCTGACACCGATCGTCCGCACCCTCCGCGAGCTGGAGCGGGCCCGCGACGACCTGGCGACGGCCAAGGAGCTGTCGGAGGACCCGGCGTTCGCCGAGGAGGCCGTGTCGCTCGCGGAGAAGGTGCCCGCGCTGGAGGCCAAGCTCACCGAGCTGCTGCTGCCGCGCGACCCGCACGACGGCGACGACCTGATCATGGAGATCAAGTCCGGGGAGGGCGGCGACGAGTCGGCCCTGTTCGCGGGCGACCTGCTGCGCATGTACCTGCGGTACGCGGAGAAGCACGGCTGGTCCTCCGAGGTCCTGGACGGCACCGAGACCGAGCTGGGCGGGTACAAGGACGCGACGGTCACCATCCGCTCGAAGACGCCGACCGCCGACGGAGTGTGGTCGCGCCTGAAGTTCGAGGGCGGCGTGCACCGCGTGCAGCGCGTCCCCGCCACCGAGTCGCAGGGCCGCATCCACACGTCCGCCGCCGGTGTGCTCGTCTACCCGGACGTGCAGGACGCCGTCGAGGACGTGGAGATCCCGGAGAAGGACCTGCGCATCGACGTGTTCCGCTCGTCCGGCAAGGGCGGCCAGAGCGTCAACACCACCGACTCGGCCGTGCGCATCACGCACCTGCCGACCGGCATCGTCGTGTCCTGCCAGAACGAGCGCAGTCAGTTGCAGAACAAGACGCGCGCCATGCAGGTGCTGAAGGCCCGGCTCGCCGCGGCAGCCGAGGAGGAGGCCGCGAAGCAGGCGTCGGCCGTGCGCGCGAGCCAGGTGCGCACCGTCGACCGCTCCGAGCGCGTCCGCACCTACAACTTCCCGGAGAACCGTATCTCCGACCACCGTGTGAACTACAAGGCCTACAACCTGGACCAGGTGCTCAACGGCGACCTGGACGGCGTGCTCGACGCGCTCGCCACCGCAGACCGCGACGAACGACTCGCCGCGCAACAGTCGGCGTGACAGGCTGACCGCCATGTCGAGACAGCCGCTGCGGCTCGCGATCATGGAGGCGGAACGCATCCTGGCGGAAGCCGGGGTGGCGTCCCCCCGCACGGACGCGGAGCTGATCGCGGCGCACGTGCTGGGCGCCGAGCGCGGCAAGCTGATGCTGACCCCGCTCGTCGACCGCCAGGTCATCGAGGCGATCGGTCAGCTCGTGCACCAGCGCGCGAAGCGGATCCCGCTGCAGCACCTGCTGGGCTGGGCCGTGATGGGTGCGGTGACGCTCCAGGTCGGCCCCGGTGTGTTCGTGCCGCGCCCGGAGACCGAGCTGCTGCTCGAGTGGGGCCTCGAGTTCCTCGCAGGCCGGGAGCACCCGGTCGTGGTGGACCTGTGCACGGGCACGGGTGCGCTGGCCCTGGCGGTGGCGGCCGAACGGCCCGACGCCGAGGTCCACGCGGTCGAGATCGACCCGACGGCGCTCGCGTGGGCCCGCCGCAACATGGAGTCGAGCCGCGTCCGGCTGCACTCCGGTGACGTGACGGCGCCGGACCTGTTCGCCGAGCTGGACGCGCGGGTCGACCTGGTGCTGTGCAACCCGCCATATGTACCCGTCGGTACGGCAGTGCCGCCGGAGGTGGGGGAGCACGACCCGTTCAAGGCGGTGTTCTCCGGCAGCGACGGCCTCACCGTCATCCGGCACGTGGTGAACCTGTCCGCCAGGCTGTTGAAGCCGGGGGGAGCGGTCGTGATCGAGCACGACGACACCCACGCCGAGTCCGTCCCGGAGCTGCTGGCGACGCGGAAGGTCCTGACCGACGTCGAGGACCACGACGACCTCGCCGGGCGGCCGCGGTTCGCGACCGCGATCAGGACATCCTGACTTCGGACCCCAGCGCCTCGGAGATCGCGGCCACCGAAACGGCGCCTTCGCGCAGCACCACCGGTTCGTCGCCGGACAGGTCGACGATCGTGGACGGCACGGGCTCACCGGACGGACCGCCGTCGAGGTAGACCGCGACCGACTCACCCAGCTGCGACTTGGCCTCGTCCGCGGTGGCGGCCGGTGGCTGCCCGGACACGTTCGCGCTGGACACGGCCATAGGCCCGACCTCACGCAGCAGCTCGATCGCCACCGGGTGCAGCGGCATCCGGATCATCACCGTGCCGCTGGTGTTGCCGAGGTCCCACGACAGCGACGGCGCGTGCGGCAGCACGATCGACACGTCACCCGGCCAGAACGCCTCGATGAGCTGGCGGGCGGACCTCGGCACGGACAGCACGAGCCCGTCGATGGTCGACCACGACCCGACGAGCACGCCGACCGGCATGTCGGGCCCGCGGTTCTTCGCGGTCAGCAGCGCACGCACGGCGGTGGACGAGAACGCGTCCGCGCCGATGCCGTACACCGTGTCGGTGGGGATCACCACGAGACGCCCGGCACGGACGGCGCTGGCCGCGGCCGCGAGCCCGTCGGAGCGATCCGGTTCCCGCGCGCAGTCGTACACGACACTCACAGCGCTGACCTTAACCAGTGCTGTGTCCGCATTCGTTGTCCGGGTTGGGTTGGGCTTCCGCCGTGTCTGGTGGTGCTGTGAAAGACGCTTTCGCGCGGTGGGCACCGGTGATGCCGTGAACGCGCCACGGCGTAGCCGGCCCGCCCGGCACGCTGGCACCGTCGGCTCGGCCGAACCCACCGGAAGACCTGGCAAAGTTGGCGGTCACAGCACTAGACGCCGGTTTTCACGATGTGCGGGGCCATCTCGTCGGCCCGCCGCCGCCACGTCTGCCGCCGGAAGCGGTGCACGACGGTGTACAGCAGCGCCGCGCCCATGAGCACGCCGACGATCACCAGCACCACGTTGTCCAGCAACCCACCGGCGACCACGGTGATCAGCCCGAGCGCGACGATCAGCACGGCGAGACTCACCGCGATGCCCTCCGGCGACCACGTCCACCGCTTGCCCGCGGCCACCTCGGCGAGCAGCTGCTCCGCGCCGCGCTCCAGCTCCGTGTCGCCGGTCCGCAGCGCGCGGATCCGCCGGCCCGCGTCCTCACAGATCCGCAACTGCGCCTCGCTGGTGATCACGAGCACGTCGTCCCCGGTCCGCGACCGGCACTGGTCGGCGGCCGAGTACCAGGCGCTGGCCAGGTAGTACCGCAGCGTCCTGTCGTACGGCCGGTCCGCGACGAGCAGCTCCAGGTCGCCGACCGCGCCCGCCGCCTGCCCCTGCCCGACCTTCACCTGCGCGAGCCCGAGCTGCGCCATCAGCGCGCCCACCCCGCCGGACGCCAGCGCCGCACGGTAGTTCTCCTCGGCGCCGCGCCACCCGCCACGCGCGAGGAACACATCACCCATCCCCACGCGATCGAGCGGATCGGCACGCAGCCGCGCGGCGGCCTCGAACTCGGCGAGGGCGTCGTCGAGCCGCCCGGCCATCAGTGCGGACCGGCCACGATCCGCGTGCAGCCGGGCCTCCGGCTGGTCGACAGGTTGGTCGTCCGGCACCAGCTGCCATTTGACGATCACGTCCTGCCACGCTCGAAGCATTGGATCACCTCGGCGGGCACGTTACTCTCGGTAGACCCGTGTCGGGGGGTTGCAGAGGTGAAACTGGTGGCGAGCGTCAGGTCGCTCAGCTCACGTTGGGTCGCGTGGGCGTTCGCCGCTGCCTACCTCGTGGTGAGCGCCGCGGTCGGCGCCGTGCTCCTGACGATGCCGAAGACCGATGCCGCCGGCGCGGAGAACCCGACCACGTACATCTCGTCGGACGGTTCGTCGTCGCCTCCCGTGTCGTCGTCGACCGCACCCGCCGGGTTCCAGCGGGTGCGCGGGCCCGCCGGGCTGTCGACGGTCATCCCGGACGGGTGGCAGGCGGTGTCGGCCGGTGGACCCGGCGCGCTGCGGGCGGTCGATCCCTCTGATCCGGCGCGGATCGTCGGGTTCGGTGGGGCCCGGGCTTCCTCGTCCGACATCGTGCGGGTGCACGTCGCGTACGAGTCCGGGTTCGCGTCGCGGACTGTCGCCTATCGACGGTTGGACCTCAACAGCGCCACCTACGGCGGGCACCCGGCTGTCGAGTGGGAGTTCCAGCACCGGGACGGGCGTGGGTTGCAGCGGGTGCATTCCTTGTACTGGCTCGTGGACGGCGTGGAGTACTTCGTGTTCGCCTCGGCGCCGGACGAGGAATGGGCTCGGATGCAGCCTGTCTACGAGGCCATGATCGCCAACTCACGGCCTTGAGGCTGTGGATGGTTCGCGCCGGTTTGTCGGTGGTGCTCGCTACGCTGGATTTCGGGGGCCGGAGCCCGTGGCCTGTGGACAATTTCCGGCTCGCTCTTGGCTTTGTCAGAACTTTGCCGGGACGTAGCGCATCGACTTCTTCGGCGGGCGTTTGTAGTCCGGGTCCTCCGGGCCGCGTGGCGGGAGTTCCAGCACCGGCGGGTCCACGTCCTCATAAGGAACCTGGCTCAGCAGGTGGGAAATGCAGTTCAACCGCGCGCGCTTCTTCGAGTCGGCCTCCACGACCCACCACGGCGATTCCTCGACATCCGTGTGGGCGAACATGACGTCCTTCGCCTTCGAATAGTCGAACCAGCGGCGTCGTGCCTCGAGGTCCATCGGGGAGATCTTCCAGCGTTTGGTCCGGTCGCGCATGCGTTCCTGGAAACGCTTCTCCTGTTCCTCGTCCGACACCGAGAACCAGTACTTGACCAGGATCAGGCCGGACCTGATGAGCATGCGCTCGAACTCAGGGGCCGCGCGCAGGAATTCCTGGTACTCGTCCTCCGTGCAGAACCCCATCACGTGTTCGACGCCCGCGCGGTTGTACCAGGAACGGTCGAACAACACGATTTCGCCCGCCGCCGGGAGGTGGGCCGCGTAGCGCTGGAAGTACCACTGGGTCTTCTCGCGCTCGGTCGGGGTGCCCAGTGCGGCGATCCGGCAGACGCGGGGGTTCAGGGGTTCGGTGATGCGCTTGATCGCGCCGCCCTTGCCCGCGGCGTCGCGGCCCTCGAACAACACCGCGACACGCAGGCCCTTCGCCTTGACCCAGTCCTGCAGCTTCACGAGCTCCAGGTGCAGGCGGGCCAGCTCCGCCCCGTAGTTCAGCTTGGTCACCCACGGACCGTAACCCGGTCGCGGTAGCCTGGCCCGGCAAAACCGCCACGAGAGAGAAGCAGCAGGGGTGAACACGCCGTTCTGGGGCCCGGACTTCGATTCGCTGGCCGCTACGGATCCCGAGATCGCCGATGTGGTGCTCGGTGAGCTGGACCGCCTGCGCGGCGGGCTGCAGCTGATCGCCAGCGAGAACTTCACCAGCCCGGCGGTGCTCGCCGCGCTGGGGTCGACGCTCTCCAACAAGTACGCGGAGGGCTACCCGGGCCGGCGGTACTACGGCGGGTGCGCGCAGGTCGACGTCGCGGAGGAGATCGGGATCGCCAGGGCGAAGGAGCTCTTCGGTGCCGAGCACGCCAACCTGCAGCCGCACTCCGGCGCGAGTGCGAACCTCGCCGCCTACGCCGCGTTCTGCCAGCCGGGGGACGTCGTCCTCGCCATGGACCTCAAGCAGGGTGGGCACCTCACCCACGGCTCCAAGGTCAACTTCTCCGGGCGGTGGTTCGAGCCCGTCTCCTACGGGGTGCGGCAGGACACCGAGCTGATCGACTACGACCAGGTGCGCGACCTCGCGCTCGCGCACCGGCCGCGCATGATCGTCGCGGGCGCGACCGCCTACCCCCGGCTGATCGACTTCTCCGCGTTCCGCGCGATCGCCGACGAGGTGGACGCGATCCTGATGGTCGACGCGGCGCACTTCATCGGGCTGGTCGCGGGCAAGGTCATCCCCTCGCCGGTGCCGTTCGCGGACGTCGTCACGTTCACCACGCACAAGGTGCTGCGCGGGCCGCGCGGCGGGATGATCGTCAGCAGGGCCGAGCACGCCAAGGCCATCGACAAGGCGGTGTTCCCGTTCAGCCAGGGCGGTCCGCTGATGCACGCGGTCGCCGCGAAGGCCGTCGCGCTCAAGGAAGCCGCCTCCAGCGAGTACCAGGGGTACGCCACCCAGGTCGTCGCCAACGC
The DNA here is from genome assembly GCF_014203735.1 of Actinophytocola algeriensis. GTDB lineage: Bacteria > Actinomycetota > Actinomycetes > Mycobacteriales > Pseudonocardiaceae > Actinophytocola > Actinophytocola algeriensis. The sequence continues at coordinate 633,831 of NZ_JACHJQ010000004.1, forward strand.
GGCCGCGCTCGCCAAGGGCCTGGAGGTCGAGGGCATGCGGGTGGTCTCCGGTGGCACGGACACCCACCTCGCGCTGCTGGACGTGCGTCCGCTCGACGTGACCGGCGCGGAGGCCGAGCGGCGGTGCGGTGCGGCCGACATCACGCTGAACAAGAACGCGATCCCGTTCGACCCCGCGCCGCCCGCCACCGCGTCCGGCATCCGGATCGGCTCGCCGAGCGTCACGACGCAGGGCATGACCGAGCCGGAGATGGCCGAGATCGCGCGGCTGATCGGGCGCGCGGTCCGCGCGGAGCCCGGTACCGGTTCCGGGGACGCCGACCACGCGGCCGTCGCCGAGGCCGTCCGGACCATCGCGGCGGCGCACCCCGCCTACCCCCGGGACTGAGCGCGTGGACCTGGCACAGAACTTCCAGCCGGCGGGTCTCCCGATCCGGGAGTACCTGCTGGTCGGGCTCACGACCGCGGTGCTGACGTTCCTGTTCACCGGCCTCGTGCGGCGCCTCGCGCTGCGATGGGGCGCGGTCGCCTACCCGAGGCAACGGGACGTGCACACGGTGCCGATCCCGCGTCTCGGCGGGCTCGCGATGTACCTCGGCGTGTGCGGCGGCATGCTGCTCGCCCACCAGCTGCCGGTGCTGCGCCGCGCGTTCGACTACTCGCTCGACCCGACGGCGATCCTGCTCGGCGGCGGCCTGATCATGGTCATCGGCATGCTCGACGACCGGTTCGAGCTGGACTCGCTCACCAAACTGGCCGGTCAGACGACGTGCGCAGGCATCCTGGTGCTGCTCGGCCTGCAGTGGATCATCTTCTGGGTGCCGTGGGGCGGCAACGGATCCGGCGGTTCACTGCTGATCCTGGACCAGAACCAGGGCGCGATCCTGACCGTGCTGCTCGTGGTCACGATGGTCAACGCGATCAACTTCGTCGACGGGCTCGACGGGCTCGCTGCCGGTGTGGGACTTATCTCGTCGGTCGCGACCTGCGCGTTCTCGCTGCACCTGCTCGACCAGTCCGGCGGCGACGTCACCTACTACCCGCCCGCGCTGATCGCCGCGACGCTCGCGGGCGCGTGCCTTGGCTTCCTGCCGCACAACTTCCAGCCCGCGAAGATCTTCATGGGCGACTCCGGCTCGATGCTGATCGGCCTGATGATGGCGGCGGCCAGCACCTCGGCGTCGGGCAAGGTGCAGAGCCTCGACGGCACCGAGACGATCGCGCTGCTCTCGCCGCTGCTGGTGGTCGCGGCCGTGCTGTTCGTGCCGGTGCTCGACCTGCTGATGGCGATCGTGCGGCGCACCCGCAAGGGTCTCTCGCCGTTCCACGCCGACAAGATGCACCTCCACCACCGGCTGCTGGAGATCGGCCACTCCCAGCGCAGGGCCGTGTTGCTGATCTACCTGTGGGCCGCGGTGCTGGCGTTCGGGACCGTCGCGCTGAGCCTGTTCGACGTGTTCGCCGTGGTCTGGGGGATCGGTATCGGCCTCCTGATCGCACTGGTCGTTTCCATCGTCCCTAGACTCAGGGCGAGATGAGGGCTGAGCGGAGCTTGCGGAGCGAACATTAATACCGAGAAGACAGACCAAGACCAGGCCGAGCCGACCGCCGCTGACCTGGGCATCGAGACCGACCAGCCGAAGACGCACGGGGAGGCCGTGACGAGGCTGGCGGACGCGATGCTCCGGTACGCCATCTGGCCCGCGGTCGCGACCGTCGTCGTCGGCATCGTGGTGGCGAGCGTGCTGCACGGCGTGCAGGGCGGGGTCTCCGCGCTGATCGGCGGCCTCGTGGCGTTCGGGTCGTCGATGGCCACGTGGTGGCTGATGCGCAAGACGGCCGCGCTGAACCCGATGATGGTGATGACCGGCGCGCTCGGCGGGTTCATCGGCAAGATGATCATCCTGCTGCTGGTGCTGATGGTGTTGCGCGAGATCACCTGGCTGCAGACGGAGTCGCTGGCGTACACGATGCTGGCCGTGGTGATCGTCTGGGCCGCGATGGACACCGTCGCGTTCCGCCGCACGAAGCTGCCCACCTTGATCATCAGCAGCGACGACCAGTAGATCCCCTACCAAGTAGTACGCGCGTTCTTCTATCGCCTGAGTGGCTGATATGGTGCGCTTGTACCTCGGTTCACAAGCCCTGGGGCACCCCTCGCGAGCAGGGGTGCCGCTGTCAGGTGCGCGGGCTGGCTGAGGTACGTTACGTCCTGATCGTGACGATTCCCCCGGCGGTATGAATCTGCCGGCCGGGAGAACCGGAAGGAGCCCAGTTGCGGGCGCTGTGGCTAGCAGAGGGTGGCGAGTTCGTTCCGCCGGGCGCGGGTGACTTCAACCTCCCTCCCATATTCCTGGGCATCACCAAGCCGATGCTGCTCGTGGTGCTGTCCGTGGTCATCATCGCGTTGTTCTTCGTGATGGCGTCGCGCCGCCTTTCCGTGGTGCCGAGCCGCTTCACTTTCGTCGCCGAGTCGGTCTACGACTTCGGCCGCAACAACATCGCGCGGGAACTGATCGGTTCCAAGGAGTTCCGGCCGTACGTGCCGTTGATCGTGACGATGTTCTCCTTCGTTCTGGTGAACAACATCTTCGGCCTGATCCCGGTCATCCAGTTCCCGACGTTCTCGCACATCGGGTTCCCCCTGGCGCTCTCGCTCCTGGTCGTGTACCCGCTGTGGCACTACATCGGCATCCGTAGGCACGGGTTCGCCGGCCACATCAAGAACCAGCTCGTCCCGCCGGGTGTGCCCAAGCCGGTGCTCGTGCTGCTGGTGCCGGTCGAGGCGTTCGTGAAGTTCTTCATGAACCCCCTCACGCACGCGATCCGGGTGTTCGCCGCGATGTTCGCAGGCCACCTGATCCTGATCGTGTTCACCCTCGCGGGTCAGTACCTGCTGCTCGAGGCGAGCGGTCCTTTGAAGCCGGTCTCGCTGGTCTCGTGGGCTTTCGCCATCGCGATGACGTTCGTCGAGGCCCTGATCCAGGTTCTGCAGGCGTACATCTTCGCGCTGCTGGCGGCGAACTACATCAGCGCCGCTCTGTCCACGGACCACTGAGTTTCACAACCCGACAAAAGGCATACACCCGATCCGCGAAACCTTCGCGGACCGAGTTTGGAAGGAAGCAAATCAAGTGAGCGCCATTCACCTCGCCCAGGAGTCCTTCAACCTGAACCCGGGCCTCTCGCTCATCGGTTACGGCCTCGGTGCGATCGGCCCGGGCGTCGGCGTGGGTCTCATCTTCGCCGCGGTCATCAACGGCACCGCGCGCCAGCCGGAGGCCCAGAGCAAGCTCATGAGCATCGCGTGGCAGACCTTCGTTCTGGTCGAGGTCCTCGCGCTGATCGGCCTGGTGCTGTTCTTCATCGCGTCCACCGGTGGAGCGCCTGAGTAAGACCCCCCTTCTGACGCTCCGGGAGCCACCATGGTGAATACCGCGATTGTTCTGGCCGCGGAAGAGCCGAGTCCGATCATTCCGCACGTTTCCGAGATGATTCTCGGTCTCGTCGCCTTCCTGCTTCTGCTGTGGGTGCTGCAGAAATTCGCGTTCCCGCGCTTCGAGGCGCTCTACAAGGAGCGCACCGAGAAGATCGAAGGCGGCATCAAGAAGGCCGAGGAGGCACAGGCCAAGGCCGAGGAGGCGCTGGAGACCTACCAGGCGCAGCTCGCCGAGGCCCGTGCCGAGTCCGCCCGCATCCGGGACGACGCCCGGCTGGAGGCGGAGCAGATCAAGGAAGAGCTCCGCGCCCAGGCGCAGGACGAGGCCGCACGTATCGTGGCTGCTGGGCGTTCTCAGCTGGAGGCCCAGCGGGCTCAGATCGTCGCGGAGCTCCGTGCCGACCTCGGCCGCCACGCGGTCGAGCTGGCCAGCAGGGTCGTCGGCGAGTCCCTCGAGGACGAGGCGCGTCGCCGGGGCACCGTGGACCGGTTCCTCGACGACCTCGACTCGGTCTCGGCGCGGAACTAGGCCCTCTAGGACGGGATGACGATGACGCTGTTCCACGCCGCGAGCCGTGACGCGCTCGCCACCGCAGAGCAGAAGCTGCTCGAGGTGCTGAGCGCCAAACCGGCCGCGCGCGCCAAGAGCGTGTCCGCCGAGCAGCTCGGTGACGAGCTGCTCTCCGTCGTGCGGCTGCTCGACGGAGAGATCGGCCTGCGCCGGGTGCTCGGCGACTCGTCGGCGGAGCCGGAACGCCGTGCGAGCCTGCTGACCGAGCTGCTGTCGGGCAAGGTCAGCAAGCAGGCGCTGACGGTGCTGACGGCGGCCGTCGGCGAGCGGTGGTCGACACCGCGTGAGCTGACCGACGGTCTCGACGTGCTCGGCCGGACCGCGCTGCTCGTGCACGCGGAGCAGGGCGGCCGCCTGGACGCGGTGGAGGACGAGCTGTTCCGGTTCGGCCGGATCGTCGCCGCCGACAGCGAGCTGGAGCGGGCGTTGTCCGACCGGACCGCGCCCGCCGCGAGCAAGGCGACGCTGGTCCGTGAGCTGCTGGGTGAGAAGGCCGACAGCGTCACCCTCCGTCTTGTCGACCAGCTGGTGACGGTGCCGCGCGGGCGGACGGTCGTCGGCGGCCTCGGTGAGCTGGCCGCGGAGGCGGCCAAGCGGCGTGAGCGGTCCGTGGCCACTGTGGTCGCGCCGGTCCCGCTGACCGAACAGCAGGAGGAGCGGCTCGCCGCGACCCTGCAGCGCATCTACTCGCGGCCCATCGCCCTGCACGTCGAGGTCGACCCGGAGATCCAGGGCGGCCTGGTGATCAAGGTGGGCGACGAGGTCATCGACGGCAGCGCCATCGGGCGCATCGACGAGCTGCGCAGGCGCCTCGCGGGCTGAAGCGGCACTGGGGCAACCCACGGAACTTCTTGAGATAGACACAGACGGTAGGAGCGGGAACGACATGGCGGAGCTGACGATCTCGTCGGACGAGATTCGCAGTGCGATCGACAACTACGTGTCCAGTTACTCGCCTGACGTCAACCGGGAGGAGGTCGGCCTCGTCGTCGACACCGGTGACGGCGTGGCGCACGTCGAGGGCCTGCCCTCGACCATGGCAAACGAGCTCCTCGAGTTCCCTGGCGGGATTCTCGGGGTCGCGCAGAACCTGGAGCCGCGCCAGATCGGTGTGGTCATCCTCGGCAACTACGAGCAGATCGAAGAGGGCCAGGAGGTCAAGCGGACCGGCCGGATCCTCTCGGTCCCCGTGGGTGACGCCTTCCTCGGCCGCGTCGTCGACCCGCTCGGCAAGCCCCTCGACGGCCTCGGCGACATCGCCGCCGACGAGACCCGCGCACTGGAGCTCCAGGCCGCGAGTGTGGTCCAGCGGCAGCCGGTGAGCGAGCCGCTGCAGACCGGCATCACCGCGATCGACGCGATGACCCCGATCGGCCGCGGTCAGCGCCAGCTGATCATCGGCGACCGCAAGACCGGCAAGACCGCGGTCTGCGTCGACACGATCCTCAACCAGCGCACGAACTGGGAGTCCGGCGACCCGCAGAAGCAGGTCCGCTGCATCTACGTCGCGGTCGGCCAGAAGGGCACCACGATCGCCTCGGTGCGCAAGGCGCTCGAGGACAACGGCGCGCTGGAGTACACCACGATCGTCGCCGCCCCGGCGTCGGACTCCGCGGGTTACAAGTGGCTGGCGCCCTACACCGGCTCCGCGCTGGGTCAGCACTGGATGTACCAGGGCAAGCACGTCCTGATCGTGTTCGACGACCTGACCAAGCAGGCCGACGCATACCGCGCGCTGTCGCTGCTGCTGCGCCGCCCGCCGGGCCGCGAGGCGTTCCCCGGCGACGTCTTCTACTTGCACTCCCGTCTGCTGGAGCGCTGCGCGAAGCTGAACGACGAGCTGGGCGCGGGCTCGATGACCGGCCTGCCGGTCATCGAGACCAAGGCGAACGACATCTCCGCCTACATCCCGACGAACGTCATCTCCATCACCGACGGGCAGTGCTTCTTCCAGTCGGACCTGTTCAACTCGGGTCAGCGCCCCGCGGTCGACGTGACCACGTCGGTGTCGCGAGTCGGTGGTGCCGCGCAGATCAAGGCCATGAAGTCGGTCTCCGGCTCCATGCGCATCGACCTGTCGCAGTACGAGGAGCTCAAGGCGTTCGCCGCCTTCGCCTCGGACCTCGACGCCGCGTCGCGTGCCCAGCTGGACCGCGGTGCCCGCCTGTACGAGCTGCTCAAGCAGCCGCAGTACTCGCCGGTGCCGGTCGAGCAGCAGGTGGTCACGGTGTACCTCGGCACCAACGGGCACTACGACGAGGTGCCGGTCGAGGACGTCGCGCGGTTCAACAAGGAACTGCAGGAGAACCTGCGCCACAAGCACGAGGGCATCCTCGCCGAGATCCGCGACACCGGTAAGTGGAACGACGATCTCGCCGAGCGGGCGGTCAACGCGACCAACGAGTTCAAGAAGGGCTTCACGACCTCCGAGGGCAAGCCCCTCCAGGAGGTCGCGGCCGAGGCCATGTCCGAGGACGAGGTCGGGCAGGAGACCGTCAAGGTCAACCGCCCGGCCCCGAAGAGCTGATCGGACGGGAGTAGATGGCCGCACAACTTCGCGAACTACGGTCCAAGATCCGGTCGACCAAGTCCATCGGCAAGATCACCAAGGCGATGGAGCTCATCGCCACGTCGCGCATCAGCAAGGCGCAGGCCCGGGTGGACGCGTCCCGGCCCTACGCGGAGGAGATCACCAAGGTCCTCTCCGCGCTGGCCAGCGCGGCCACCACGCTCGACGACCCGCTGCTCACCGAGCGCCCCAACCCCAAGCGGGTCGGCGTGCTGGTCGTGACCAGCGACAAGGGTCTCTGCGGTGCCTACAACGCCAACGTGCTGCGTGCCGCCGAGGAGCTCCAGTCGCTGCTGCGTGAGCAGGGCAAGACGCCGGTGCTGTACGTGATGGGCGCCAAGGGTGTCAGCTACTACCGGTTCCGGGACCGCAAGGTCGCCGAGAGCTGGACCGGCTTCACCCAGGTGCCGCGTTACGAGAACGCGCAGGAGGCCGGCAAGACGCTGGTCGCCGCCTTCAACGCGGGTGCCGACGACGATGGTGACGAGGCGGGTGCCGACGGCATCCTCGGCGTCGACGAGCTGCACATCGTGTACACGGAGTTCCGCTCGATGCTGTCCCAGGTGCCGGTGGCCAAGCGGATCGCGCCGCTCGAGGTGGAGTACACCGAGGAGGGCGCCGAGCAGGCGCCCAAGAGCGACGTGATCGCGTCGGCCTACTCGTTCGAGCCCAGTGCCGAGGCGCTGCTCACCGCGCTGCTGCCGAAGTACATCAACACCCGGATCTACGCGGCGCTGCTCGAGTCGGCGGCGTCGCAGCTGGCCGCGCAGCGCAACGCCATGAAGTCGGCGTCGGACAACGCGAACGACCTGGTGAAGACCTACACCCGGCTCGCCAACCAGGCACGCCAGGGCCAGATCACCCAGGAGATCAGCGAAATCGTCGGCGGTGCGAACGCACTCGCCTCGGTAGGAAGTGAAGACTGATGACGACAACCGAGAACGCCGCCAAGGGCCGCATCGTGCGGGTGACCGGTCCTGTGGTCGACGTCGAGTTCCCCCGCGGCCAGGTGCCCCAGCTGTTCAACGCGCTGAAGACCGAGATCACGTTCTCCGAGCTGAAGAAGACGGTGACCCTCGAGGTCGCCCAGCACCTCGGCGACAACCTCGTGCGCACCATCTCCCTGCAGCCGCAGGACGGTCTCGTCCGTGGCGCCGCGGTGTACGACACCGGCGCCGCGATCTCCGTGCCGGTCGGTGACGGGGTCAAGGGCCACGTCTACAACGCGCTCGGTGAGTGCCTCGACGAGCCCGGCTACGGCGCGGACTTCGAGAAGTGGGAGATCCACCGCAAGCCGCCGCCCTTCGACCAGCTCGAAGGCAAGACCGAGATGCTGGAGACCGGCCTCAAGGTCATCGACCTGCTGACCCCGTACGTGACCGGCGGCAAGATCGGTCTGTTCGGTGGTGCCGGCGTCGGCAAGACGGTGCTCATCAAGGAGATGATCACCCGTGTTGCCCGCAACTTCGGTGGCACCTCGGTGTTCGCCGGTGTCGGCGAGCGCACCCGTGAGGGCACGGACCTCTTCCTGGAGATGAGCGAGGACGGCGTCATCAACGACACCGCGCTCGTGTTCGGTCAGATGGATGAGCCGCCGGGCACGCGTATGCGGGTCGCCCTGTCGGCGCTGACCATGGCGGAGTACTTCCGCGACGTCCAGAACCAGGACGTGCTGCTGTTCATCGACAACATCTTCCGCTTCACCCAGGCGGGTTCCGAGGTGTCGACCCTGCTGGGCCGCATGCCTTCCGCCGTGGGTTACCAGCCGACGCTGGCGGACGAGATGGGTGAGCTGCAGGAGCGGATCACCTCGACCAAGGGTCGTTCGATCACCTCGATGCAGGCGATCTACGTGCCTGCGGACGACTACACCGACCCGGCCCCGGCGACGACGTTCGCCCACCTGGACGCCACCACCGAGCTTTCCCGGTCGGTGTTCCAGAAGGGCATCTTCCCGGCGGTGGACCCGCTGGCGTCGACGTCGACGATCCTCGACCCGGCCATCGTGGGCGACAAGCACTACGCCGTGGCCTCCGAGGTCATCCGGATCCTGCAGAAGTACAAGGAGCTGCAGGACATCATCGCGATCCTCGGTATGGACGAACTGTCCGAAGAGGACAAGCTGACGGTGAACAGGGCGCGGCGCATCGAGCGTTACCTGTCGCAGAACATGCTGGTGGCCGAGGCCTTCACGCAGATCCCGGGTTCGACGGTGCCGCGCGAGGAGACCGTCGAGGCCTTCGACAAGATCACCAAGGGCGACTTCGACCACTACCCGGAGCAGGCGTTCCTGGGCATCGGTGGCCTGGAGGACCTGGAGAAGAAGTACAAGGAGATCACCAAGAAGTAGGTGCTCCTGAACGGCGAACGCCGCGCTCCCTTCCGGGGGCGCGGCGTTCGCCGTTGTGTGACTCAGTTCAGCGCGACGGTCTCACCGTCCACTGTGACCTCGGTGGTGTTGTCCGGCAGCAGTGCGGCGTCGCGGCCCGCGTCCTGCCATTCGCCGTCCGGTGCCGTCCGGTAGCTCAGCGCCTTGCCCTTGTCCGCGACGATCCACCCGCCGCCGTCCGGGATGCGGAACCGCACCGGCAGCACGGTTGTGGAGTCCACGGGCCCGCCGTCGACGATGTCCACTTCGGTCGAGTAGTGGTCCGAGGAGACCATGACGGTCAGCCGTGGCGTGTCCCAATCGACCTGGGTCTCCTTCAGGATGACCAGCCGCCCGTCAGACAGCCCGGCGGTGACGTCCCAGTCGCTCTGGAACTGCCAGACCTCCACTGGGACGTGCAGGCCCCAGATCGAGTCCCGCTCGACATCGTTCATGGGTGGTGGGTTGCCGAACTCCCACGTCGAGTTGCCCCACTCGAGCAGTTTGGGGTACACCCGGCGGTAGTCCGGGTCGGTCAGCCGGTTCGCCAGGAACTCGCTGGCCGTCCCTCGGACGTAGACGCTCGGGGGGGCGGGCCAGGGGTCGTCCGGGCCGATGATCTGCGTGTCCGATGGCATGACCGTCGGTGGGTCGTCCCCCTGGAACGCCGCTGTGGTCGACGGGTCGTGGTCCTCCGGGATGTGCACGAGCACAACACCGTCGCGGGGCTGGGCCCGCTCCCATGTCCGGGTGGAGGTCTCTCCCTCCTTGCCGACGGCGAACGAGTAGTGCAGAGGCTTGCCGTAGTCGACGATCAGCAGCGTCCGGTTCTCGGGGCCGAACTTGTAGTAGTCGGCCCACGTCGGCTCCTGGAGCCCGATGTACGCCGTGTCGACGAGCTTGAGCTTCCCGTCGGCGGGGTCGATCGTGACCAGTCCCTCGGCGACCTGCGGACCGCGGTCCTTCGGCTGGGCTTGGGTGTGTTCATGGACGTAGACCTGCTGCACGACGATCGCGGCCCGTCCTGCCGGGGTGTTGCCCGCCCAGAGGATGCGTGGGTCGCCGCGGCGATCGTCGTAGTAGCCGAAGGAAGCCTCCTCGGCGTAGCCGAGGTCGCGCCGCCACACGTCGAGGGCCTGGTCCAGGAACGCCTGGTCGCCTGCCAGGTCGCCGCGGGTGGGCTGGGTCAGCCGTGCGTCCGCGGCCTGCACCTGCTGCGGCACGTCCCGCAGTGCGACCACCGTGGCGCTGGTGGCCACCGCGGCGACCGCCAGCACGCTCGCCGCGACGACCATCCTGCGCCGTCCCCGGCGACGGCGGCCGCCGCGCAGCACGGTGTCGGCGAATCCGGGGGGTGGCTCGAGCCCGTCCGTGGCGTTGTGGAGCTGCTCGTTCAGTTCTTGGGTGTTCACGTCGTCGTCCTCTCGTGGACGGGGGCGGGGAGGTCGTCGTCGAGCAGTTCGCGCAGGCGGGCGAGGCCGCGGGAGGTCTGGCTCTTGACGGTCCCGGTACTGCAGCGGAGGGCTTTCGCGATCTCCGCCTCGGCCATGTCGTCGAAGAAGCGCAGCACCAGCACGGCCCGCATGCGGGGCGGGAGCGTGCGCAGTGCGCGGACGACCCGGTCCTCCTCGACGACCTGTTGTTCGGGGCCCGGCCGTGCCGGTGGTGCCTCATCGATGAGCGGCACCTCGCTCACCCGCCGCGACCGGTTGCGCCAGCGGTTCGCGGCCGCGTTCGCCAGCGCGGCCCGCAGGTACGGCTCCGGTCTCCCCTTGATGCGCCGCCAGCGCGGGTAGGCCCGCTCCAGTACGTCCTGCAGCAGGTCCTGCGCCGCACCCCGGTCGCCGCCGCACAACAGGTACGCGGTGCGGAGCAGGGCGGCGGCGCGGTGGGTCACGAAGTCCGTGAAGTCGGCTTCGTCCATGTGCACCCCCAGTCGATCGGTGACTCGTCTCACCCGTTCAGACACCGGCCTGGCTGGGGAGGTTGAGAGCGGACCAATTAGACTCCGGATGAAGACCCATACAAGGAGGTACCGCGTGGCCGAGATGTCCGTCCAGCTGGTCGCCGTGGAACGACGCCTGTGGTCGGGTACCGGCACGTTCGTCTCGGCGCAGACCACCGAGGGCGAGATCGGCATCCTGCCCGGTCACGAGCCCGTGCTCGGTCAGCTGATCGAGGGTGGCGTGGTCAAGGTGCGCACGACTGACGGCCAGACCGTCACCGCTGCCGTCCAGGGGGGCTTCCTCTCCGTGACGGGCGAGGCGGTACGGATCCTCGCGGAGTCCGCCGACATGGCCGACGAGATCGACGTGGAGGCGGCGCAGGCCGACCTCAACTCGGACGACGAGGAGATCCGCGCGAGAGCGCAAGGCCGACTTCGCGCCGCGGGCCAGCAGGACTGACGGCCGGGCGAGCGGAGGCGGGCCGTGGACATCACTGTGGTGGTCGGAGCGGTCCTCCTGCTGGTCGCGGTTGTCCTGGTCTGGTTCACCGTTCGTCGTCTGCGTGCGCTGCGGTCCGGCGGTGTGCACGCCGCGCTGCGCACCAGGCTCGACGACCCAGGCAAGGGCTGGCACCTCGGGGTGGGCCGCTACCAGGGTGACGAGTTCGTGTGGTTTCGCGTGCTCAGCCTGCGCCCCGGCCCCGACCGGGTGATCAGCCGCAGCGCGCTTGAGATCGCGGACCGGCGGGACCCGACGGGGCCCGAGCTGTACAGCATGCCGCCCTCCTCGCACGTGCTGCGGTTCCGCGAGGCGGGCGACGGCGCCGAGGTCGAGATCGCCATGGGGCCGGACGCGTTGACGGGCTTCCTGTCGTGGCTGGAGTCCGCCCCACCAGGCCGGCTGCCCTGGGCCTCCTAGTTCTTGTGCGCGCGAGCGGCGGCGAAGCAGTACACGCCGAACGCCGCGAGGCCCACGCCGACGACCACGAGTGCCACGGTCCCGAACGGCTGCGCGGCGAGTGTCTTCAGAGCGCGGTCGAGGCCGCCTGCCTCCTGTGAGTTGCCCTGGAACGCGGCGAACGCCAGCAGCACGCCGATGATGCCCACCACGACGCCCTTGGCGATGTAGCCGAAGACCCCCAGCCGGGTGACCCACTGCTGCGTGCCGCTCGGCAGGTCGTGCATGTCGAGGTCGTCGAGGAACTTCTTCTTGACGCCCTTCCTGACCTGCGAGACCGCGACGCCGACGACGACCGCGGCCGCGATCCCGACGAGGATCTGCCCGGCGGGCAGGGACAGCAGCTTCGCCGTGAACTCCTGCTGTTGCTGGTTGCCGGACCCGCCGCCACCGCTGCCGGTGACGAGCCGCAGCGCGTAGATGCCGAGCGCCACACCGATCACGGCCTTGACGACGGCCGCGATGCGCCGCCGCGTCCGCCTGTTCTTCTTGGTCACCCAGTGGTAGCCGATCGCGGCCTGCATGAGCTGCCAGCCGCCGTAGGCGAGCAGGCCGAGGGCCAGCACCCACAGCACGACGGCACCGAACGAGCCGCTGCCGATCTCCTGGACCGCGCCCTTCTGGTCGGCCTGTTCCCCGGAGTCCCCGAACGCCACGCGCACCGCGAGGTACGCCACGATCACGTGCACGAGCCCGTAACAGACCATGCCGGCCCGCCCGAGACCCTGTGCCAGCTTGCTGTTCTTCGCTCTGTGCGCGGATGAGGCAACCATGACCCGGTAATTACCCAGGTCAGGCGCCCGCGAACGGTCCGTTCGCAGTAATCACCGACCGCCGCCCGGCTGCCACAGCACGTCACCGCCCGGGTTCGCGACCCGCGACAGCACGAACAACAGGTCGGACAGCCGGTTGAGGTACTTCGCGGCGAGGACGTTGGTGCGCTCGCCGTCCGCCTCCACCAGCCGCCAGGCGCTGCGCTCGGCCCGCCTGGTCACCGTGCGGGCGACGTGCAGCAGGGCGGCGCCCGCGGTCCCGCCGGGCAGGATGAACGAGGACAGCTTCTCCAGGCGCCCGTTGAAGTCGTCGCACCAGCCCTCGAGCCGTTCGACGTAGCTGTCGGTGATCCGCAGCGGCGGGTACTTGGGCTCCGGCACCACCGGCGCGCACAGATCGGCCCCGACGTCGAAGAGGTCGTTCTGCACGGCTTGCAGCACCGTCAGCAGCTCGTCGTCCAGTCCGCCCATCGCGACCGCGACCCCGATGGCCGCGTTGGCCTCGTCGACGTCGGCGTAGGCCGCCAGCCGGGGGTCGGTCTTGGGCACACGCTGACCGTCACCGAGCGCGGTGGTCCCGTTGTCGCCGACCTTGGTGTAGACGCGAGTGATGTGCACGGCCATGCCCGGCACACTACCGGCGCGCCGCGGCGTCGGAGAGCAGGTCGGCCTGCACCCGCCAGTCCCCACCGAACGGCAGCCCCACGACCCGGGCGGCCCCGGCGTCGAACAACGCGCCGAGGTGCTCGGCGGCCTGCGCAGGGCTGCCCGTGAGCATCCTGGCACGGGCGTACTCCTCGGACATGCCGTAGCCCGTGAGCATCCGAGCCTGCGCGTCCAGGTCGGCCCCGGCCCCGAGCCCCATGGCCACCTGCGCGGTGACCTCCACCGGGCGTCCGGCCCGCTCGGTGAACTCCCGGATCCCGGCGGCGAGGTCGGACGGCGGCAGGAAGGCCGGGTACCACCCGAACCCGTGCTCGGCCGCGCGCCGCATGGCCGGCAACCCGCCACCGATCAGGATGGGCGGCACGGTGGCCCCTGGCGCAAGCGTCACGTCAGTGCCGTCCACGTTGGCGGCCTGCCCCGAGACAAGTCCGGGAAGGAGGTCGAGAGCGGCGTGGTGCACGTCGGTCCGATGCGTCGCCGAAGCCCTTGGCGTGCGTCCCTTCCGCCGTGGGACTACCAGGGCGCTGCCCGGTCAGCGGACCGCCAGCAATGTCTTCCCGATCGTGGCGCGGGACTGGATCGCTCGGTGGGCGTCCGCTGCCTTCGCGAGCGGGAAGCGCTGCCCGATGATCGGGCGGAGCCGTCCCGCCGCCGCTTCGGCGAGGGCGCTTTCCGTGTGGGCGCGCAGCTCGTCCTGGGTCGCCGTCGGGCGGACCAGTGTCACGTCGCGGGCGGTGGCGTCCTCCTCGCCGATCGCCGTCCACGTGCCGCTCGCCAGGCCGAAGCTCACCATCCGGCCGCCTCGGCCGAGTAGTTCGAACGCCGCGCGTCCGATGTCGCCACCCACGCCGTCGAACACCACGTCGACCGCGTCTCCCACCTGGCCGGGCCAGTCCGCCTCCGTGTAGTCGACGGTGATGTCCGCGCCCAGCTCTTTCGCGACCGCCAGCTTCCGGGCGCCGCCCGCCGCTGCCACCACCGTCGCGCCCGCCGCTTTCGCCAGCTGCACGATCAGGGTGCCGACCCCGCCGGCGGCGGCCTCGACCAGCACCCGCTCACCTGCCCGGATGCCGGCTGCCCGCGTCATCATCGTCGCGGTTCTGCCGTCGGCCAGGAGGGCCACCGCCACGTCCAGTGGGACGTCGGCCGGGACCTGGAACAACGACGCCGCATCGGCCGCCGCACGTTCGGCGTAGCCGCCGTGGCCGCCGGTGCTGGTGATCACCCGAGCGCCGACGAGGTCGTCCGGGACCCCAGGACCCACCGCCGCGACGATCCCGCCCACCCCGTTGCCGGGCACCATCGGAAGGTCGGCCGCGAACGGGCCGCTGCCGGTGGCGCGGAACTGGGTCTCGACGAACGTGGTGTTGGCGTACTCGACGTCCACGACCACGCGCCCGGCGTCCGCCACCGGGTCCGGCGCCTCGCCGATCGCCAGTACCTCGGGTTCGCCGAACTCCCGCAACCACACCGCACGCATCTGTCCTCCATCGGTAGGACCTCAGCGTGCAACCTCCAGCAATGTGGAGGTCAACCGATCAGTCGTCGCGGTCCGATCCGTGGAACGGGAAGCCGCTCGACTGTTCCTGGCCCGACTCCCTGGCGGCCATCACTTCCTTCAGGCGGTCGCCAAGCAACCCGAGGGCGGTGGCCATCAGCGTGATCAACGCCAACACGACGATCATCAGCCAGAACCCGATTTCGGTGTGGGTCACCTCGGTCACGGCGGTCCGCAGGCGGTCGCCGTCCTGGCTTTCGGCGGCGCCGGTCTGCCGGGCCCAGTCGGCCAGCGAGTCCTGCAGGTTCGACTGGGCGACACTCATCGTCACGACGGTCACGACCAGCGTGCCTGCCGCCAGCGCCGCGCCGCCGAGCAGGCGTGCCTTCAGGTGCGGGATCAGCGCGGTCAGCACACCGGCGGCCGCGAGGACGGCCAGCCCGATCGCGAGCAGTTGGACGCCCGGGTCCGGCGGGTCGGTGAGGGCGACCGGGCTCTCCGGGTCGTCGGCCAGGTCCTGCAGCTCCGCGGGCACCTCGGGATCGGTGCCGCTGACGAGGTGGCTGCCGGTGTAGGTCGTGCCTGCCTCGCCGTAGCCGGGGACGTCGCAGGACGCCGAGACGAACGGCAGCAGGAAGAACAGCAGCAGCACCAGCACGAACCCGGCCGGGCTCGCGAAGCGCGAGAGGAACCGCACAGAAGACCCCTTGCTAGACGACCGGGTGGCGAGGGTAGCGGACCGTGCGGACCCCGGGTGGCGCGCGACCCCGCGCGCGGCTGGGGCATGATGGGCGCTCGTGACAGAGCACTTCCAGGTACATGGCGGCGCACGCTTGGCCGGTGAGGTCGACGTGGTCGGCGCCAAGAACAGCGTGTTGAAGCTGATGGCGGCCGCATTGCTGGCCGAGGGCACGACCACGCTCACGAACTGCCCGCAGATCCTGGACGTGCCGTTGATGGCGGAGGTCCTGCGCAGTCTCGGCTGCGAGGTCACCATCGAGGCCGACACCGTCGCCATCACCACTCCCGCCGACCTCAACCACCGCGCCGACTCACCCGCGATGGGCAAGCTCCGCGCTTCGGTGTGTGTGCTCGGTCCGCTGGTCGGCCGCTGCAAGCGTGCGGTGGTCGCCCTGCCGGGCGGCGACGCGATCGGCGTGCGCCCGCTCGACATGCACCAGAACGGCCTCCGCCAGCTCGGCGCGCACAGCGAGATCGAGCACGGCTGCGTCGTCGCCGAGGCCGAGGGCCTGCACGGCGCCCAGATCTGGCTCGACTTCCCGAGCGTCGGCGCGACCGAGAACATCCTCATGGCCGCCGTGCTCGCCAACGGCACCACGGTGATCGACAACGCCGCCCGCGAGCCGGAGATCGTCGACCTGTGCCTGATGCTCCAGCAGATGGGCGGCAAGATCGAGGGCATCGGCACGTCCACCCTCACCGTCCATGGCGTGGACGCGCTCCAGCCCACCGAACACCGCGTCATCGGTGACCGCATCGTCGGCGCCACCTGGGCCTTCGCCGCCGCGATGACCCGAGGTGACGTCACCGTCCGCGGCGTCGACCCCCACCACCTCGACCTGGTGCTCGAGAAGCTCCGCACCGCGGGCGCCGAGGTGACGATCACCGGTGACAACACGTTCCGCGTGGTCCAGGACGAGCGCCCCACGGCGGTCGACTTCGTCACGCTCCCGTACCCCGGCTTCGCCACTGATCTCCAGCCGTTCGCCATCGCGCTGACCTCGATCGCCGACGGCACCTCGATGATCACCGAGAACCTGTTCGAGGCCAGGTTCCGCTTCATCGAGGAGATGGTCCGCCTGGGCGCCGACGCCCGCACCGACGGCCACCACGCCGTCGTCCGCGGCGTCGAGCTCTTGTCGAGCGCCCCGGTCTGGGCGTCCGACATCCGTGCGGGCGTCGGCCTGGTGCTGGCCGGTCTGTGTGCGGACGGCGTCACCGAGGTGTGGGACGTCTTCCACATCGATCGCGGCTACCCGGGTCTGGTGGAGAACCTGGTCAAGCTCGGCGCTGACGTCCGCCGCGTGGCAGGCGACCCGGAACGCAACTGAGCGGGCTTCCCGTTCGCGGCCTGTCCCGGTCTGTTCAGTCCACCTTGCTCTTGTCCCGTTTCTTCTCACGGACCCGGACCACCACGAACGCCACGATCGCCAGCGCGACCACGGCGATGACCACCTTCTGGAAGATGCCCGCGTACTCGTCGACCACCTGCCAGTTGGCGCCGAGCAGGTAGCCGGCCACCACGAAGCCCGAGTTCCAGATCAGGCTGCCCAAGGTGGTCAGGGACAGGAACTGCCACACCGGCATCCGTTCGACGCCGGCGGGTAACGAGATGAGGCTGCGGAACAGCGGGATCATCCGGCCGAAGAACACGGCCTTCGTGCCGTGTCTCCGGAACCAGTGTTCGGTGCGGTCGAAGTCCGACGCCTTCATCAGCGGGGCGCGGATGATCAGGGAACGGACGCGGTCACGGCCCAGCCACGCGCCGAGCCAGTAGGTGAGCATCGCGCCCGCCACGGAGCCGAGTGTGGTCCAGAACAGCGCCATGAACAGGCTCATGGTGCCCTGGCTCGCGGCGAAGCCGGCCAGTGGCAGCACGAGCTCGCTCGGCATCGGCGGGAAGATGTTGTCGATACCGACGAGTAGCGCCGCGCCCGGCCCGCCCAGCTTGTCCATGAGGTCCACCGCCAGGCCGGCGAGACCTCCTGGCTGGTCGGCGGCTGCCACGATCATCAACTTGCTCCTTCGGTTCGGTTGTGGATGATCGCAACGCTATGTGTCCGGATGTTGGTGCGCCATGAGGTGATCCGCCCGATTTGTCTGAGGTTTTCCGCAGTCGAATCTTGTGGACAACCACAGTTCGCAACCGCCGCACCCTCGCTAACCTGGCCACATGCCATCTCTCGCCTCCCATCTGCACCGTGCCCGCCGGGTCACGGTGGGTCTCACGCTGGGTGGTCTCCTCGCGCTCGCGGAGATGGTGCAGGTGGTACTGCTCACCCCCATACACGTGATACCCGCTGCGCGGGCACCTATCGAGGCGTTCGGCGGCAAGCTCGTCGACCTCAACCGCCGCAGGCTGGTCGCCTACCTGAACCTCGACGACCTCTTGTTCGTCCGGCCGACATGGCAGCGCACCGAGTCCTACCTGGCGCGCCGGTTCATCGTGGGACTGCTCGGCGCGATGGTTCTCACGCTGATCGTCATCGGCCTCGGGTCCGCCGTGATCATGGGATGGCAGGTCGTCGACGGGCGCCCGGTGGGCGGTGGCAAGGAGGGCAACACCTGGTACGAGATCGGCGCCATCGCGGTGCTGGGGCTGGTCCTGCTGTTCGGGGCGGTGTGGACCCTGATCGGCGTGACGATCATCGAGCGGGCACTGGCCGTCCGCTACCTCGGGCCGACCGAGGAGGAGCTGCTGCGCAGGCGGGTGTCCCAGCTCGCCACCACACGCGCGGGCGTCGTGGAGGCGATCAACGACGAACGCCGCAGGATCGAACGCGACCTGCACGACGGCGTGCAGCAGCGACTGGTGGCGCTGGGCTTACTGCTCGGCAGAGCACGCCGCGCGACCGATCCCGGGCGGACGGAGGACCTGCTGCGGCAGGCGCACGAGGAGTCACAGCAGGCGTTACGCGACCTGCGTGAGGTCACGTGGCGGGTGTACCCGACAGCGCTGGACGAGGGCGGGTTGCGCACGGCCCTGGAGGGGGTCGCCGAGCGGTCCGGCGTGCCGGTGTCGTTGCGGTACGAGTTGGCGGGGCGGCTGGATCTGGCTACCGAGACCGCCGCCTATTTCGTGGCTTCGGAGGCGGTCACCAACGCTCTGAAGCATGGCGGGCCGTCTCGGATCGAGATCGACGTGGCCGTCGAGGGGGAGGGGATCGTGGTGGCCGTGCGGGATGACGGGTGCGGGGCCGCGGATTCGGCTGGGTCCGGGCTGTCGGGGTTGGCGAGCCGGGTCGCGGCGGCGGACGGGGTGTTTGTTGTGGACAGTCCTGAGGGCGGGCCGACGGTGGTTCGGGCTTGGTTGCCGGTGTTGGTGGGTGTTTGAGGGGTTGTCGGCGGGGGCCTGGGCTGGGCGCGGGTGGGCCGGGCCGGGTGGGCCGGGTGGGCCGGGTGGGGCCGGGCCGGGTGGGGTGCACCGGGTGGGCGGGGTGGGGCCGGGGGTGTGGGGAGGGGTTGGCATGTGGGGTTGGTTGGCATGGTTTGGTTTTAGCGGCCTGGGGTTGTCCTTCTCGCTTCTCGCTTCTCGCTTCTCGCTTCTCGCTTCTCGCTTCGGGCCTTCCGGGCTCTGGCATCTCGCTTCCTGCGTTCGCTTTCCCGCGTCCGGCTTCCCGCTTCCGGGCTTGCGGTGTTCGGGTCCGGGCTGTCGGGTGCAGGGTTCGCGGGCTTCTGGGTTTCTGGCTCCGGAGTTCCCCGTTCAGCCTTCGAACCTTCGGGCTCCGGGCTTCGGGCTCCGGCATCTCGGCGTCCGGCATCTCGCTTCCCGCCTTCGGCTTCCCCCTCTGGGCTTTCGGTGTTTGGGATCCCGGCCGTCGATTCGGGGGTTTGGGGGCTGGGTTCTGGCTCCGGGGCTCCCGGTTCTGGCTCCGGCATCTCGGCCTCCGGCTTCTCGCTTCGCGTTCGGGTGCCCGCGGTCGGCTTCCGCGTTCGGGCTTTCGGGTTCCCGGCCGTCGGGTTCGGGGCTTGCGGGGTTCTGGGTTCTGGCTTTGGAGTTCCCGTTCTGGCTTTGGCTCCGGCTTCTCGCCGCGGGTCTGGTCGTCGTTCGTCCGCGTTCCACGGGGCGGGTTTTCACCTTCTCCGCTCCGTTTTGGCGAACCGCTCGCGTCTCTCGGCCAGTCACCGGTGGTGGTCAGCCTTGCCGCGAGGCGATTCCGCATGGGGCGGTTGGTCCGCGGTCGTGGTTCGTTGTCTGTCCCGTGGGCAGTGAGTGTTAGGGGAGTGTCTTGAGGGTTGTCCTGGCTGAGGACTCCACGTTGCTCCGTGAAGGGCTCGTGCGGCTGCTCGCCGAGGAAGGGCACGACGTCGTCGCCGCTGTGGGGGACGGGGACGCTCTCATCGCGGTCACCGAGCGGGAGTTGCCGGACGTGGTGGTCACCGACGTGCGGATGCCGCCTACCAACACCGATGAGGGACTTCGGGCGGCGTTGGAGATCCAGGAGCGGTGGCCTGAGGTTGGGGTTCTCGTCCTGTCGCAGTACGTGGAGACGCGGTATGCCGGGCAGTTGCTCGGGCGGGACCAGAGCAAGGTCGGGTACCTGCTCAAGGACCGGGTCACCCAGGTCGGTGAGTTCCTCGACGCGCTCACCCGGGTTGCCGAGGGTGGGGCTGCCTTCGACCCCGAGGTGGTGCGGCGGCTCGTGGCGCGGCCGTCCAAGGCTGATCCGTTGACGACGCTCAGTGAGCGGGAGCTGGAAGTCCTCAAGATGATGGCGGAGGGACACACGAACAACGCGATCGCTAAGCGGCTGCACGTGTCGCGGTCGGGGGTGGAGAAGTTCGCGAACTCGATCTTCTACAAGCTGCACATCGGGACCGACTCCGAGTACAACCGGCGGGTGCTCGCGATTCTCAGCTACCTGGCCTCCTGACGTTGTGCTCCTCCCCGCCTGCGAGTAAGAAACATGAGGCACCTCGAACGGCGACTTCGGAAGGGGTCCGCATGCGAACCCGCCGCTTGGCCCCGGCACTTGGCCTTCTCCTCACCGTTGGGCTCGTCACCGCGCCGGACGCCGGTGCCGCGCCCACGAAAGTGCCCGTCGCGATCGGGTACGGCGGGGCCGTCGTCTCCGACACGATCGAGTCCACTCAGGCCGGGATCGACATCTTGAAGAAGGGCGGGACCGCTGCCGACGCCGCGGTGGCCGTCGCCGCCACGCTCGGGGTCACCGACCCGTACGTCGCCGGGCTCGGGGGTGGTGGGTACTTCGTCCACTACGACGCCCGGAGCAGGAAGGTCTCCACGATCGACGGGCGGGAGACCACGCCGCAGGCCGGTAGCCCGACCATGTTCGTCGACCCGGCCACCGGGCAGCCCCACGCGTTCCCGACCGCCGTGACCAGTGGGCTCGGGGTCGGTGTGCCCGGCATGCTCGCCACCTGGGAGCGGGCGCTCGACCGGTGGGGTCGCTTCTCCCTGCGCGACAACCTGAAGCCCGCCATCAACGTGGCCGAGCGCGGGTTCACCGTCGACGCCACCTTCCGGGAGCAGACCAGGCAGAACGCGACCCGGTTCGCCCAGTTCGGGGCCACCGCCGAGCTGTTCCTGCCCGGCGGCCGGCTTCCGGTCGTGGGCTCCACGCTGCGCAACCCCGACCTGGCCGACACCTACCGGGAGATCGCGCGGCACGGCACCGACGCGTTCTACGGCGGTGACATCGGCGACGACGTCGTGGCCGCCGTCCAGGAACCACCCGTCGCGCCCGGCGCGACCATCGACCCGCTGCCCGGGCTGATGACCATCGACGACCTCGCCGGCTACCGGACCATCGACCGGCGGCCCACGCACGTCTCCTACCGCGGGTACGACGTGTACGGCATGGCGCCCTCCTCCAGCGGCGGTATCACCGTCGGCGAGTCGCTGAACATCCTCGAGCGGTACCGCCTGTCCGGTATGGACCGGGTGCAGGCCCTCCACCACTACCTGGAGGCCAGCCGCCTCGCGTTCGCCGACCGCGGCCGCTACATCGGCGACTCGGACTATGTGGACGTTCCGCAGCGTGAGCTGCTGTCCGACCGGTTCGCCAAGCAGCGGGCCTGCGAGATCGACCCGGACGCCGCCGCGCCCGGTGCGGTGCCGCCCGGGGACGTGACCGCGGGTGGGCAGTGCGCGCCGGACACCGCCGCCACGCCCGGTGGCAGCCAGGGCTTCCACACCAACCACTTCGTCGTCAGCGACCGGTGGGGCAACGTCGTCTCCTACACCAACACGATCGAGCAGCTCGGCGGCAGCGGGATCGTCGTTCCCGGCCGCGGGTTCCTGCTCAACAACGAGCTGACCGACTTCAACTTCGCGCCAACCCAGGGCGACGCGCCCGACCCGAACCTCGCCGAGCCCGGCAAGCGGCCGCGGTCGAGCATGTCGCCGACGATCGTCCTCAAGCACGGCAAGCCGTTCCTCGCGGTCGGGTCGCCCGGTGGGGCCACGATCATCACGACCGTCCTGCAGATCCTCGTGAACCGGATCGACCTCGGGATGTCGCTGCCCGACGCGATCGCAGCGCCGAGGGCGTCGCAGCGCAACGCCGCCACCACGCAGGTCGAGCCCGCCTTCCTCGCGCTGCCGGAGGCCGACGGGCTGGCGGCGCTCGGGCACAGCTTCGCGATCCGGGACACCAGCCCACTCGACCCGACGATCAAGATCAGCCCGGACATCGGCGTCGCGTCGGGGCTGGAGTTCACCAAGCACGGCAAGGTGATCGCCGCCGGTGAACCCGTACGACGCGGTGGCAGCGCTGCCGCGGTGGTCCACCCCGCGCGGTGACGCACTGACGACCCACCGAACCGGGCCCAGCCGACCAGTCCCACCGGTTGGCTGGGCCCGGTCGGGTCAGCGGGGTCTTGAGCGGTTCAGTCCGCGAGCAACGTCCGGATCGCGACCTCGCGGTCGGCGGGGAACACCAGGATCCGCATGCCGTCACCCTCCGGGTCGGGAACCGTGGTGGCACGCACGCCCACCTCCTGCAGGCGCTCCTCCACCGCCCGGGCGGCCGTCGGCGACGGCACCTTCGCCACCTCACGCAGCAGGCCGTAGTCCTTGCGGTGCGCCTCGTCGGTGTCCAGACTCGAGGCCCACTTCAGCACAACGGCGAACAACGCCATGACGGCGAGTCCGATGATGGGCACGAGCACCACGGACAGTCCGGTCACCCTCCGATTGTCGCCCCGTGACCCGCCGCGCACCAGCCGCTCCTGCGGCATTCACCACACACGTGCTGCCGAGCAGGTTACCGGCCAGTACATTCGAATGGTCCGCGTCAACGGAGGTGGTTCCGATGCCGTACCCAGCCGACGCCGAACGGGACCGGCCGTGGGTGATGCGGACCTACGCCGGCCACTCCTCGGCGGCCGCGTCCAACCGGCTCTACCGGCGCAACCTGGAGAAGGGGCAGACCGGTCTGTCGGTCGCCTTCGACCTGCCGACGCAGACCGGCTACGACCCCGACCACGTGCTCGCGCGCGGCGAGGTCGGCAAGGTCGGAGTGCCGATCAGCCACATCGGCGACATGCGGCAGCTGTTCGACGGCATCCCGCTCGCCGGGGCCAACACCTCGATGACGATCAACGCGACCGCCATGTGGCTGTTCGCGCTCTACGTGTCCCTCGCGCAGGAGCAGGCCGAGGAGCAGGGCGCCGACTGGCACGAGGTCGTCGCGAAGCTGGCGGGCACCACCCAGAACGACATCATCAAGGAGTACCTGTCCCGCGGCACGTACGTCTTCCCGCCAGGGCCGAGCCTGCGCCTGATCACCGACATGGTGGCGTGGACGGTCGCCAACGTGCCGAAGTGGAACCCCACCAACATCTGCAGCTACCACCTGCAGGAGGCGGGCGCGACCCCGGTCCAGGAGGTCGCCTACGCCATGTGCACGGCCATCGCCGTGCTCGACGCCGTCCGCGACTCCGGTCAGGTGCCGAGGGACAAGATGGGGGACGTCGTCGCCCGCATCTCCTTCTTCGTCAACGCGGGTGTGCGGTTCGTCGAGGAGATGTGCAAGATGCGCGCGCTCGCCCAGCTGTGGGACGAGATCACGCGTGACCGCTACGGCGTGGAGGACCCGAAGCACCGCCGGTTCCGCTACGGCGTGCAGGTCAACTCGCTCGGCCTGACCGAGGCACAGCCCGAGAACAACGTGCAGCGCATCGTGCTGGAGATGCTCGCGGTCTCCTTGTCCCGCAACGCACGCGCCCGCGCCATCCAGCTGCCCGCGTGGAACGAGGCGCTCGGCCTGCCGACGCCGTGGGACCAGCAGTGGGCGCTGCGCATGCAGCAGGTGCTCGCCTACGAGACGGATCTCCTGGAGTACGAGGACATCTTCGACGGTTCCCCCGTGATCCAGTCCAAAGTGGAGGAGATCGTCGCGGGCGCCAAGGCCGAGATCGAACGTGTGCAGGACATGGGCGGCGCGGTCGCGGCCGTCGAGAGCGGGTACATGAAGACCCAGCTCGTCGGCTCCCTCGCCGAGCGCCGCCGCCGGATCGAGGCCGGTGAGGAGATCGTCGTCGGCGTCAACCGGTTCGAGAACTCCGAACCGAGCCCGCTCGAGGGCGAGGGCGCCATCGAGACCGTCAAGCCCGAGGTCGAGCAGGAGGCGGTCGAGGCCCTCAAGCAGTGGCGCGAGAGCCGTAACCAGTCCGAAGTGGACAAGGCACTCGAGCTGCTGGCGGCCGCCGCCCGCACCGACGACAACCTCATGGAGGCAACGCTCACGTGTGCCAGGGCCGGTGTGACGACGGGGGAGTGGGCGGGCGCGCTGCGCGAGGTGTTCGGCGAGTACCGCGCGCCGACCGGGGTGTCCGGCGCGTCGTCCGGTGGTGAGGGCGTGAGCGAGCTGGCCGCGGTGCGGGAGCGCGTGCGGCGGACCGGCGAGGAGCTCGGCGGCAGGCTGCGGATGCTGGTCGGCAAGCCGGGCCTCGACGGGCACTCCAACGGCGCGGAGCAGATCGCGGTCCGCGCTCGCGACGTCGGGTTCGAGGTCGTCTACCAGGGTATTCGCCTGACCCCGGCGGAGATCGTGGCGGCCGCGGTGCAGGAGGGCGTGCACGTGGTCGGCCTGTCGATCCTGTCCGGCTCACACCTCGCGGTGGTACCGGACGTCGTCGACGGCCTGCGGGAGGCGGGCGCGGCGGACATCCCGGTCGTGGTGGGCGGCATCGTGCCACCCGCGGACGCGCGGCAGCTGCGGGAACGCGGCATCGCCAGGGTGTTCACGCCCAAGGACTACGAGCTGACCGAGATCATGAACGAGATCGTCAACGTGATCAGGACGGCGAACGGGCTGGACCAGGCGGACCTCGCGCGATGAGGTCCACGTGCGGGTGTGTCGCCTAGGCTGCGACACGTGCGTGTCTCGCGGCGTGGCCTGTTCCGGACAGTTTCGCTGTTCGGTGCCGCCGCACTGACGGGGTGCACCACCAGGCTCGGCGGCACGCCGGTCGCGGCCACCACCCCGCGGTCGGAGCCGCCGTCGGAGGGACCGCGACCGGATGCCGTGACGCTCGGCGTCGCCGCGTACCGGCCCTACGCCTTCGAGGACGACTCCGGGGAGCTGACCGGCGAGGTCGTCGAGGTCGTGCGGGCCATCTGCGACAAGCTCGGCACCGCGCTGCGGGTCCAGGTGACGCCGTACGAGGCGCTCCTGCCGGGCGTCGAGGCCGGTCATCTCGACGTGGTCGGCGGGCTCTCCATCCGGGCGGGCAACTGCACGACGCTGGACTTCACGGTGCCCGACCACGTGTCACTGACCGCGCTCGCGGTGCCGCAGGGCAACCCGAAAGGGATCACCACGTTCACCGAGGTGGTGTCGACTGGGGCACGGCTCGCGATCGTCGCCAACTCGCTCGAGGTGACCACGGCGGACGCGGCCGGCGTCACGGGCGCCCAGACGTACCCGAGCGGCGACGAGATCCTGCGGGCGGTGACCGAGGGCAAGGCCGACTGTGCCGCGTACGACGACATCACGCTGCGCGACCTGCTGACCAGCACCGATGGGCTGGAGCTGCGGCCGCCGTTCGAACCGGCAGGCGGGTCGCCGCGCTACGGGTTCGGGTTCCGCAAGGGCGACGAGCTGCGTGACGACTTCGACGAGGCGCTCGCCGAACTGCACGACAGCGGTGAGTGGCTGCGGATCGCCGCGCCGTTCGGATTCACTGAGAGTAATATCCCGGACACGGACCGCGTCAGCGACAAGGCCTGCGAACGCTAGCCCGCGGCCATGTTTCGGTTGCCTAACAGACTTCGTTGATCTTATGGGGAACTTTGACCAGTCACGACGTCGCCCCCTACGTTGAATTGCCATCGAGACGCGAGTACGCCGAAGAGACGCATGTGAGGACGGAACGATGGCGCGAACGATGGGTACCGGTAACTGGACCCGACGGAACTTCTTCAGGTTCGGCGCGGTTGCCGGCACGGCCGCCATCGGCGGCCCGGCACTGTTGACGGCCTGCTCAGAGGTACCGCAGGGGGGTTCCGGTGAGGGCGGGACGCTCCAGAGAATCAAGGAAGCCGGGACGATCAAGATCGGCATCGCCGGCGAGGTCCCCTACGGCTATACCGAGGGTGGCAAGGTCACCGGCGAGGCGCCCGAAGTCGCGAAAGCGGTCTTCAAGGCGATGGGCGTCGACAACGTCGAACCCACACAGGTCGAGTTCGGGCAGCTGATCCCGGCGCTGAACGCGGGCGAGTTCGACATGGTGGCGGCCGGCATGGCCGTGCGGCCCGACCGGTGCAAGAACGCGGCGTTCTCCAGTGTGGACTACGTGACGCCGACCGCCCTGATGGTGCCCAAGGGCAACCCACAGGGCGTCAAGAACTTCGAGGACGTGAAGGCCAAGGGCCTGGCGATCGCCGTGCTGTCCGGCACGATCGAGCAGGAGGTCGCCAAGGCGGCGGGCATCGCGGCGGACAAGATCCAGCCCTACGACGGGCAGCCGGAGCTTTTCCAGGCGCTGCAGGACAACCGCGCCTACTGCGGTGCGCTGACCGACATCTCGCTCAAGGAGCTGCTGAAGCAGAACCCCGGCGCGGCGTTCGAGGTGACCGAGGGCTTCACGCTGGAGCTGAACGGCGAGGAGCAGATCCAGGCGGGCGGTTTCGTGTTCCGCAAGGGTGAGGACGACCTGGTCGACGCGTTCAACACCGAGCTGGACAAGCTGCACGAGTCCGGTGACTGGCTGGCCATCGTCGAGCCGTTCGGGTTCACCGACGCCAACCTGCCTCCCGACGACGTGACCACCGAGCAGCTCTGCCAGGAATCCTGAGCAGCGAGAAGTCGTGTTCGACAACCTGTCCCTGTTCGTCAGCACGATCTCCCGGGGATTGCTGCTGACCGTGGAGGCGACCGTCGGCGGCATCCTCATCGCGACCGTCCTGTCCTTCGTGTTCGGGCTGGCGATGCTGTCGAGGTCGCGGACGGTGCGCCTGGTCGCGCGGATCTACGTGGAGATCTGGCGCGGCACGTCAGAAGTGGTCCAGCTGCTGTGGATCTACTTCGTGCTGCCGGTGCTGATCGGCTACCGCATCGTGCCGCTGGTCGCGGGCATCGTCGTGCTGGGCCTGAACTTCGGCGCGTACGGTGCGGAGATCGTGCGCGGTGCCGTGCAGTCGGTGCCCAAGGCGCAGTACGAGGGCGCGATCGCGCTCAACCTCACGCCCGCGCAACGGATGCGGCGGGTGATCCTGCCGCAGGCGCTCGTGGAGATGGTGCCGCCGTTCAACAACCTGTTCATCCAGCTGCTCAAGGGCAGCGCACTGCTGACGATGATCACCGTGCACGAGATGACCTACCAGGCGCGTGAGGTCCTGATCGACCGGAACATCGACCAGGCCTGGCTGATCTGGACGCTGGTGCTGCTGTTCTACCTCGTGCTCGCGATCCTGATCACCATCGGCATGCGCCTGCTCGAACGGTGGGCGGCGCGGCTCGTCGGCAGGAAACCGGACGAGCGGAGCATCTTCAGCAGGCGGAAGAAGCCGGTGCTCGCCGAGACCGTGTCCGCGGGTGGTGGTCCGCTGTGATCTGGGACTGGGACTACTTCTGGGAGGCACTGCCGATCGTCGTCGGCGACGGTCTGTGGATCACGTTCCAGGTGACGTTGCTCGGCTCGATCGTCGCCTACCTGCTCGGCATGGTGCTCGCGCTGCTGCGGCGGTCGCGGATCCGGGTCGTGAGCACGGTGACGTGGGCGTTCATCGAGTTCATCCGCAGCACGCCGCTGCTGGTGCAGCTCTTCTTCCTGTTCTTCGTGTTCCCGGACTTCGGCCTCAAGTTCGGGCCCGTGACGACCGGCGTGATCGCGCTCGGCCTGCACTACTCGACCTACGCCGCCGAGGTCTACCGCGCGGGTATCGAGGCGGTGCCGGTCGGGCAGTGGGAGGCGGCCACCGCGCTCAGCCTGCCGAGGGCGCGCACGTGGCGGGCGGTGATCCTGCCGCAGGCGATCCCGAGAGTGCTGCCCGCACTCGGCAACTACACCATCTCCATGGTGAAGGAGACCCCGCTGCTGCTGACGATCGGTGTCACGGACATCGCGGGCGCCGCCTTCCAGGAGGCCTCGTCGACGTACCGGTACGTCGAGCCGATCACGATCGCGGGCCTGCTGTTCCTCGTGCTGAGCTACTCGGCATCCCTACTCGTTCGATGGTTGGAGCGTCGTGTCGGAACCCTCCACTGAGGACTACATGATCCGGTTCGAGGACGTGGCGAAGCGGTTCGGCGACCACGTCGTGCTCGACGGGCTGAACTTCACGGTCGCGCCGGGCGAGTTCGTCACCCTGATCGGGCCGAGCGGCTCGGGCAAGACGACGATCCTGCGCCTGCTCATGACCCTGGAACAGGTCACGAGCGGCACGATCCACGTCGACGGCGAGTGCCTGACCCACGTGCGGCGTGGCGACCGGCTGGTGCCCGCCGACGAGAAGCACCAGCAGCAGGTGCGCAAGCGCATCGGCATGGTGTTCCAGCAGTTCAACCTGTTCCCGAACATGAAGGTGCTGCAGAACCTGACCGAGGCGCCGATCAGGTCGCTCGGCCTGTCGCGGGCCGAGGCGGAGGCGCGGGCACACGAGCTGCTGGACCTGGTGGGCCTGTCGGACAAGGTGCACGCCCACCCGACGCAGCTGTCCGGCGGGCAGCAGCAGCGGGTGGCGATCGCACGGGCGCTGGCGATGCGGCCGGATGTGCTGTTGCTGGACGAGGTCACGTCGGCGCTGGACCCGGAGCTGGTGGCGGGTGTGCTGCGCCTGCTGAAGGACATCGCCGAGACGACGGAGATCACGTTCCTGTGCGTGACCCACGAGATGGGGTTCGCGCGGGACGTGTCCGACCGGGTGCTGATGTTCGACCACGGGCACATCGTCGAGGACGCGTCGCCGGACAAGCTGTTCAGCGAGCCCGACCACGAGCGGACCCGCGAGTTCCTGAGCGCGGTGCTGGAACGGGGTTAGGCTCGGCGCATGGAGCACATCACGGTCAAGGAGGACGGTGACACGGTCCGGATCACCATGAACCGGGCCGCGCGGCGGAACTCCCTGTCCTACGAGCACCTGTCCGAGCTGCTCAGCGCCTTCGAGGACGCGGGTGACTCGTCCGCGAGCGGGATCGTGCTCGCGGGCGAGGGGCCCGTGTTCTCGGCGGGGCACGACTTCGGGGACGTCGCGTCCCGGGACCTCATGGGCGTGCGGGACCTGCTGCAGCTGTGCACCGCGCTGATGAAGACCATCGAGTCGGTGCCGCAGGTGGTGGTCGCGCGCGTGCACGGGCTCGCCACCGCGGCGGGGTGCCAGCTCGTGGCGTCCTGCGACCTCGCCGTGGCCGCCGAATCGGCCGGGTTCGCGCTGCCCGGCGGCAAGGGCGGCTGGTTCTGCCACACCCCGGCGGTGCCGGTGGCCAGGAACATCGGCCGGAAGCGGCTGATGGAGATGGTCCTCACCGGCGACGTGATCGACGCGCCCACCGCCCTCGAATGGGGCCTGGTCAACCGGGTCGTGCCGGACGAGGAGCTCGACGCCGCCGTGGACGACCTGCTCGCCAAGGCCACCCGGGGGAGCCGGGCCAGCAAGGCGATCGGCAAGCAGACCGTCTACGCCCAGCTCGACCGGCCGGAAGCCGACGCGTACGCGATCGCCGTCGAGGTCATGGCCGCCGCGTCCCAGCTTCCTGGTGCTCGGGAGGGGATGGCCGCGTTCCTGGAGAAGCGGAAGCCGGAGTGGCCGGACTGAGCAGGCCGGCGGTCGCCACGGCGACCACGCAGAACACCGCGATCAGCAGGAACGTGTAGTTGAGCGGCATCAGGTGGGTCATCGGCCCGACGACGGCCGGGCCAGCGAGGATGCCCAGGTAGCCGAGCCCGGCGACGCGGGACACGTTCGCGCCCGCGTTGTCGCGGTCGGCGTGGCCAGCCGCACTGAAAAGTTGCGGCACGGCGCCCGACAGCCCGATGCCGAACAGCGTCCACCCCACGAGCGCGACCGGGATCGACGTGGTCAGCGACGCGGTGAGGATGCCAGCGGTCGCGATCACCGAGCCGTACCGGACGATCGCCACCGGGCCGAACCGCTGCGCCACCGGGTCGGTGAGCAGGCGGCCGATCGTCATGGCGGCCGCGAAGCAGCCGTACGCGAACGCCGCCGTCGCTTCCGGCGCGCCGAGGACCGTGCTGAGGTGCAGCACGCTCCAGTCGTTGGCCACGCCCTCGGCCAGCATCAGCAGGAAAGCGATCACCGCGAGCCA
The DNA here is from genome assembly GCF_014203735.1 of Actinophytocola algeriensis. Lineage (GTDB taxonomy): Bacteria > Actinomycetota > Actinomycetes > Mycobacteriales > Pseudonocardiaceae > Actinophytocola > Actinophytocola algeriensis. Next base: position 664,094 of record NZ_JACHJQ010000004.1, read on the forward strand.
CCAGATCCGTGACGGGGTCCGCTTGCGCTGCTTCTGGCGCTCCTCGGCGGGCTTGGGGACCTTGCGCAGAAGTGCGGGCGTGGCGGCCGCCGCGATGAGGAGCGTGCTGCCCGTCGCGACGGCGAACGTGGTCACGGGGGACCAGCCCCAGGTCAGCGTGCGGGCGCCGACGAGCGCGGCGAGGAAACCGCCGACCGACCACACCGCGTGGAAGGCGGACATGATCGTGCGCCCGTAGGCGTGTTCCACCTCGACCGCGTGCGCGTTCATGCTGACGTCGAGACAGCCGTTGCCCAGGCCCAGCGCGAGCAGCGCCGCGCCGAGCGCGAACCCGTTGGTGGCGAGGCCGGGAAGTATGAGCGCGGTCGTGCACAGCACCGCCGACAGCGGGACCACGCGGTGCGGGCCGAACCGGTCGGTGAGCGGCCCCGCGACCTGCATGCCCGCGAACGCGCCGCCGCCGAGGAGTAGCAGGAGCAGGCCGAACGTGGCGTGGTCGAGGCCGGCCCGCTGCTCGATGACGGGAATGTGGACCACCCACATGCCGAGCACGAAGCCGTTGAGGCCGAAGAAGGCAAAGGTCGCTATCCGGGCGCGGCGCATCACCATTCGAACATAACCGATGTTCGTTCGGTGACGCTACGCACTAGTCTTGTGTTCGTGAGCACTGAACGGTTGCGGCGCATCGCCGAGGTGACCCGGGACGCCGGGGAGATGAGCGTGGCCGGGCTGGCCGCGCTGACGGGCGCGTCCGAGATGACCATCCGGCGTGACCTGGAGGTACTCGCCGCGCAGGGCGTGCTGGAGCGCTACCGGGGCGGCGCGCGCAGCCTGTTGTTGCGCGGGGAGGAGCCGCCCTACGCGCTGCGCGCCACCGAGGGTGTCGAGGCCAAGCAGCGGATCGCGGCCGAGGTCGCGGCGCTGCTGGCCGACGGCGAGTCGGTGGTGCTGGACAGCGGGACCACGTGCGTCGCGGTGGCGCACGCCGTGCGGGACCGGCGCATGACGGTCGTGCCGCTGTCGCTGCACGCGGCGAACGTGCTGGTGGGTGCGCCCGCGCTGACGCTGCTGTTCCCCGGCGGTGCGCCGCGGCCGGGGGAGCTGGCGCTGACCGGTCCGCTGACCGAGGCCTCGCTCGCGTCGCTGCGGTTCGACACCGCCGTCATCGGGTGCTGCGGCCTGACCGCCGCGCACGGCGTGACCGGCCACGACCTGGCCGACGCCGCCGTGAAGCGGGCCGCGATGCGCTCGGCGAGCCGGGTGGTCGCGGTGGCCGACGCGTCGAAGTTCGACCACACCGCGCTCGCCGTGGTGACGCCGGTGTCCGAGCTGGACATGGTGGTCACGGACACGAACGCACCCGCCGCCGAGGTCGCGGCCCTCGAAGCGGCGGGCGTGGTGGTCCGGCAGGTGTGAGCGGGCCCGCGGATCACGCGTCCTGGCGCCTGCCGGACCCCGCCGCCAGCACGCTCCACAGTGGACCAGCGACCAGCCAGATCCCCGTGACCACACCCAGCCGCATCATCCAGCCACCGACACCCCACAGGGCCTCGGTCTGCTCCGGCGACGCGACCACGAACGACAGCAGCGCCATCACGGCGCACGCGATCGCCGCCCCCACAAGGCATTTGCCCCACTCGCGCCACTCGTGGCGCACCTTCTCCGGCCCGCGCTTCGGCGGCTTCACCGGCGGCGGCCCGCCCGCGAACCGGTGCGCGACGTGCTGGTCGGCCCACCTGATGACGCTGTGTCCGAACGCGACGCTGAACCCGAGGTAGGCCGCGCCGAGCCCGTGCACCAGGGTGGCCTCGCCGCCGCCGCGCAGGTCCACGACCGTGAACGCCAGCAGCGCGACGTCCAGCAGCGGCGTGCCGACCAGCAGCACCACGCTCGTCCGCCGCCACCGCAGCAGGTAGCGGGCGGCGAGCCCGGCGGCCAGTACCACCCAGAACCCGATCTCGCAGACGATGATCGCGACGGCGAGCGGGCTGATGTCCTCCATGGCCTCCACCGTGCCGGGCCTGCCGCGGGATGTCGTCGGCAAGCCCGGGCAGGCGGGGTCATCACTTCGGCGGACCCCCGGCGCCATCCTTGTGCGGACGCCCGCGCGTGCGCGCGTGTGCTGTGATGGGAGCGTGAACGCGAGGCTCGAACGGCTGCGGGCGTGGGTGGAGCCCCGTGTGACGGTGCTGCAGGCCGTGCTGCTGTTCGGGGTCGGCATGGTGATCCTCACGTCCGGGATGCCGGTGATCGCGAGCGTCGGCCCGCACGACGCCGGGGCGGACCACCCCGTGCGGGTGCTGACGCTGGCCGTGATGTGCGCGGCCGAGCTGTCGCGCAGGCGCGCGCCGGGCACCGGGCTCCTGATCGGCCTCGCGGTGACCGCCCCGGAGCTGCTCTACGGCGTGTCGCTGCCGACCGTGATCGTGCTGACGGACCTGCTGTTCGCGGCGACGCTCTACGGGTCGCGGCGCACCAACCGGATCGTCGTGTGGGGCAGCGGCGCCGTCGTGCTCGTGCTGACGGTCGTGGCGATCATGTCCGCCCACGACATGCGGGAGGTCGTGGTGAGCCTGCTGCAGGTGTTCGGCATCCCGCTGATCCCGGTGTGGTGGGCCATGAACGTGCGGTGGCACCGGGAGGCGGCGACCGCCGAGCGGGCGCGGGCCGACCAGGTGGCGCGGATCGCCGAACTGGACCGGAAGGCGGCCGTGCGGGAGGAACGCGCACGGATGGCGCGGGACCTGCACGACGTGATCGCCGGGCACCTGTCCGCGATCGCGATCCAGTCCGAGGCCGTGCTGGCCGTGCTGCCCAAGGTGGACGGTGACCCCACCGCCATGCGGACCGTGCTCCGCTCGGTGCGGGAGAACAGCGTCCAGTCGCTGACCGAGATGCGGGCGATGATCCACCTGCTGCGCTCCGAGGAGTCCACTGTGGAGCACACGGCACCCGCCCGGCTGCGGGACATCGCGCAGCTGCTGGAGTCCGCGCGGGCGGCGGGGCTCTCGGTGTCTGCCTCGATGGCCGTAGCGGCCGAACTCGGCGAGGAGCTGCCGGTGGCGGTGGACCTGTCGGCGTACCGGATCGTGCAGGAGGCGCTGACCAACGTGGTCAAGCACGCGCCGGGCGCGCGTGCGTCGGTCACGGTCGGCAGGCAGGACTCGGTGCTCGTGGTGGAGGTCGTCAACGACCGGACCGTGTCCACTGTGGAGGATGGGACCGGCAGGGGGCTGCTGAACATGCGCGAGCGCGCGCAGGCGGTCGGTGGTGTGCTGGAGGCCGGGCCGCACGAGCGGCAGTGGCGGGTGCGGGCCGAGCTGCCCGCGGAGGAGGCTCGGTGAGCGGAGCCTGCGGAGCGAACCATGAGGGCTGGGCGTCCCGCGAGCGGCCGCTCGGAGCCTGCGAGGAGCGGTTGTGAGCGCAACGGACCATCGAGCGCAGGCGATCCGGGTGCTCATCGCCGACGACCACGCGGCGATCCGGGCGGGGCTCGCCATGATCCTGGGCGGCGCGCAGGACATCGAGGTGGTCGCCGAGGCCGACGACGGCGCGGCCGCGGTGCGCAAGGCGGCGGCGCTGCGGCCGGACGTCGTGCTCATGGACGTGCGGATGCCCGGCACCGACGGTCTGACGGCGACCCGGCAGGTCATCGAGGCTGGGACCGCGCAGGTGATCGTGCTGACCACGTTCGACATGGACGAGTACGTGTACGGCGCGATCCGGGCGGGCGCGGCGGGTTTCCTGCTGAAGTCGGTGGACGCGCCCCGGCTGATCGAGTCGGTGCGGTTGGTGGCCGCCGGTGACGGCGTCATAGAACCGAGTGTCACCCGGAGGTTGATGGCCACCTTCGCGACGTCACAGCCCGCTGTGGTGCGCCCGACCGCTCTCGACGCCCTGACCCAGCGCGAGCACGACGTGCTGGTGTGCCTCGGCGAAGGCCTGTCGAACCAGCAGATCGCCCGGCGCCTCGGCGTGGGCGCGGCGACGGTCAAAACACACGTGTCGCGGGTGCTCACCAAGCTTGACCTGCGATCCCGCGTCCAGGCGGCGGTGCTCGCGAAGGACGCGGGGCTGGTCGGCTAGCCTGCTTCGGTGCGTCTTGTGATCGCTCGCTGCCAGGTCGACTACGCGGGCAGGTTGACCGCCCATCTGCCCATGGCCACCAGGTTGTTGTTGGTGAAGGCCGACGGCTCGGTGTCCGTGCACTCGGACGACCGCGCGTACAAGCCGCTGAACTGGATGAGCCCACCGTGCTGGCTCACCGAGGACGGCGGCACCTGGACGGTGGCCAACAAGGCGGGGGAGAAGCTCGTCATCACGCTGGAAGAGGTGCTGCACGACAGCGCCCACGAGCTGGGCGCCGAACCGGGCCTGGTGAAGGACGGCGTGGAGGCCCACCTCCAGGAGCTGCTGGCCGAACACATCACCACATTGGGTGACGGGTACTCGTTGATCCGCCGCGAGTACATGACCGCCATCGGCCCGGTCGACATCCTCTGCCGCAGCGACGCGGGCGCCACCGTGGCCGTGGAGATCAAGCGCCGAGGCGAGATCGACGGCGTCGAGCAGCTGACCCGGTACCTGGAACTGCTGAACCGGGACCCGCTGCTGGCACCGGTGCACGGCGTGTTCGCGGCCCAGCTGATCAAGCCCCAGGCCCGCACACTGGCCGAGGACCGCGGCATCCGCTGCGTCACCCTGGACTACGACGCCCTGCGCGGCATCGAGTCGGACGAGTTCCGCCTGTTCTGACCTGCGCACACGGCACGCACATCGCCGTTTACACGCCCCTGCCCCCTGTGGTTGCCTCGCGGGCGTCAACCACCCAGGGGAGGCTCCCATGCGCAAGTTGATCCGCCGCGTCGCCGTGCTCTTCGGGGCCGCCGCGCCGGCCGCCGTGGTCGCGGTGTACTCCGCCGCCGAGGCGGCCGCGACCACGTGCCAGCACTGCTCGTCCGACGAGCGGCTCAAGACCAACATCCGGCCCATATGACCGACCGGACCGTCCTCGCCCGGGTCCGTGAGCTGCGTGGCGTGACCTGGGACTGGAAGGCCGACGGCGCCCGCGGCATCGGGGTCATCGCACAGGACGTCGAGAAGGTCTTTCCCGACGCGGTGGTCACCGGCGAGGATGGGTACCTGCGGGTGGACTACCACGGCCTGGTCGGCGTGCTGGTCGAGGCCGTGAAGGAGCTGGCCGAGCGGGTGGAGGAGCTTGAACGACGAGATCGACCGTGAGCTGATCGGGATCTTCGAGTTCCGCAAGGGCGCCGCCGAGCGCCTCGCGAAGCTCGGGCCTTCGGCGTTCGACCGCGTCGTCCACCTCTACCACAGCACCGAGCTGCCCCCGCGGCTCAGCGAGCTCGGCAGCGAACTGGGGCGGCAGTGCGTCGACCTGTGGGCGGAGGCGATCTTCGCGGTCGCGCGGGCCAACCCCGGCAGGTACCTGGACTGGCTCGACGGCCGGGCACCGTCCACCCTGGACCTCGTGATCCTGGGCCACGTGGACGACCCGCGAGCCTCCACAGTGCTCAGAGGCGCACTCGGCCACCCGGAGTGGCCGCACCGGCACCAGGCGGAAGAATCCCTGGCCAGACGAGGTGAAAAGCCCTGATTCGGGTGTTCCTCGCACGCGCCGCGCGAGCGATGGCTACGGTGCACATCGTGAGGGTCCCACTTGTCGTACTGACCGCGGTCGCCGCCGTCGTGCTCGCCGGTTGTGGTGAGCCGGTGGACACCGCCAAGCAGACCTTTCCGCGCAGCACCGTGCCGGCGGGTCAGATAGAAACCGGGACCACCACCGGCAAGCCGAAGACCAACGACGAGGCGTTCTCCAACGACGTGCTGCGCAAGGTCGACCCGTGCGCCCTGCTCAGCGAGGACATCCTGGCCTCGCTCGGCACGCCTGCCGACAACCGGATGCAGGACTTCGGCAGCTGCTCCAACTACATGGAGGACAAGGACGGCAAGGATCTCAACATCACGATCTACGTGGGTGAGACCATCAACGGCGCCACCGGTGCCGACGAGAACATCGGCGGCCTGCCCTCGTTCGAGAGCGAGCTCGACGACAAGACCGCCTGCTTCGTCAGCGCCATCACCTCCACCAACCCCAACTTCGGCATCCGCGTGCAGGTCGGCGGTGAAGGCAAGGACCTGTGCGCCGCGGGCCGCACCGTTCTCACCGGCATCATCGCGATGGTCCGCGAGGACCCGCCCGAGCGCGAGGAGAAGCGCGGCTCGGTCGCGAGCACCGACCCGTGCACCCTGCTGGACCCAGAGCAGATCAAGACCGCGGTCGGCGCGGACACCGAGGTGTCGCCGTACTCGCTGCACTGGTGCAACTGGGTCGGCGACAACATCAACGTCGGGATCTGGATCCGCACCGGCTACGACCCGAAGGACGACACCGTCGACCCCGGCGCCGCGGTCGACATCGGCAGCGGGATCACCGCCTACCAGTCCCCGACCGAGGGGTCCGCGTCCTGCAGGCTCGAGTGGCGGCACCGCTCCTCCGGCACGGACGGCGCGGACGAGATCGTCGAGGTCGACTTCGACAACTCCGATGCGCCCGCCGGGGACAACGGCTGCCCCAGTGCGATCACGATCGCGAAACTCGTGATTCCCGAACTGCCGAAACCCTGAGCGTGTTTCAATTCCCTTGGTACGGGGGAAGCTGAGCACTAGGCAGGCGATGTGGGGTTCTCGGTCCTTCCTCGGGTCACGGCGGTCGTCGCGGTCGCGTTCCTCTCCGCGTGCACGGCGAAGGTCGGCGGGCTGCCGGTCGCCGCGACCACGCTGCCGGACGAGCTGACATCGGAGGTCGTGTTCGACGACCTCACGACCGTCGCACCGTGTTCGCTGACCGACCTCGAGGTGTTCGAGGAGTTCGGCGTCGCCAAGTTCGCGGCGCCCGATTCGCTCGACTACTGCTCGGTCCGCGTCAACGACATCGACAAGGACGCCGACGTGATCATCTCGGTCGGCGCGTTCGGTGTGCGGTCCGCACAGCCAGAGCTGGCGGCCAACCGGGTCAAGGACGTCGACGGCGGCCTGTGGGTCGGGCAGCAGGACGACACCCCGACGTTCTGTTCGCAGCTGCTCGTCTTCCCCGACGATGTGACGATGCAGGTGTCCGGCAGCGTGTACGACGGATCCACCGACACCTGCCCGATGGTCGAGGCCGCCATGGACCACGCCATCGAGGTCATCGCGGACGAGGCCGTGGAGCACCGCGACCCCGAGCGCGACTCGCTGCTGACGATCGACCCGTGCACCCTCGTCGAGGACGACGACGTCGCCGCGATCCCGGGGCTGGCGGGCGTCAGCCGGGGCGACGAGTACCCGGGCAAGCACACCTGTTTCTGGGAGCAGTCGCCCGGTTCGCCGGTGAACGTGCGGCTGCAGTTCGGCGCCGGGCCAGAGCCCGGGGTGTACAGCCAGGGCGGTGCCGAGGGGCTGGTCGCCGGGCGGCAGTCGGCGACCAACCGGTACCCGGAGGTCGGCGAGAACTCCTACTGCTCGGTCGAGACCGCGCACATCCAGTTCGACGAGATCGCGGGTGAGGACGCCTACGAGGTGGCCAGCGTGTACGCCCGCGCGCCCGGCGGACAGGTCGACGCGGCGTGCGCCGCGGCCACCGCCGTCGCCGAGCTGGTGTGGCCGGAGCTGCCCGAAGCCTGACCAGATCCCGTGACCGATACAGCCCGGTGACCTGGGCCACGGCTGTGCCGCACCTTTGTTACTGGCAGGTAGTGTCCGAGTTTGCCCGTCTGGTCACGGACTGCGGAGGTGCACGGTGGCACGGGAGATCCAGTGCGTCGGAGTCGTCGGTCTCGGGACCATGGGCGCGGGCATCGCCGAGGTGGTGGCCAGGACGGGCCGCCTGGTGGTCGGTGTCGAGGTGGACGACGCGGCCATCGCCAGGGCACGTGAGCACCTCGAGTACTCCACCGAGCGGGCCAGGGCGGGCGGCAAGCTCGACGCGGCGGAACGCGACGCGCTGCTGGCGAGGATCACCTACACGACGAGCCTGAAGGACCTGGGCGACGTGGACCTGGTGGTCGAGGCGATCCCGGAGAGCCTGGAGCTGAAGGCGCAGGTGTTCACCGAGCTGGAGCAGGTCTGCCGGCCGGACGTGATCCTCGCGTCGAACACGTCGTCGTTGTCGGTCACCGAGATCGGTGTCCACACAGGACGGCCGGGCAAGGTCGTCGGGCTGCACTTCTTCAACCCGGCGCCCGTGCTGAAGCTCGTCGAGATCGTGCGCACGGTGGTCACCGAGCCGGACGTGATCGCCGACGTGGAGGCGTTCGCGCGTGATCTGGGCAAGGAGCCGGTGGTCATCGGCGACCGGGCGGGGTTCATCGCGAACGCGCTGCTGTTCGGGTACCTCAACCACGCGGTGTCGATGTACGAGTCGCGCTACGCCACGCGCGAGGACCTGGACGCGGCGATGCGGTTCGGCTGCGGATATCCCATGGGACCGTTGGCGCTGCTGGACCTCATCGGCCTGGACACGGCGTACGAGATCCTCGAGACGATGTACCGCCAGTCCCGCAACCGCCTGCACGCCCCGGCGCCGATCATGAAGCAGATGATCACGGCGGGGCTGCTGGGCAGGAAGTCGGGCCGCGGCTTCTACACCTACGACGCCATCGACTCGCCGACCGTGGTGTCCGATGTGGACACCCCGGCGACCGCCGAGGACGCGGCGGCGACCCGCGACGTGCGGCGCGTCGGGGTGGTCGGCACCGGCACGATGGCCACGGGCATCGCGGAAGTGTTCGCCAAGAAGGGGTTCGACCTCGTGCTGCGGGCCCGCACGGCGGAGAAGGCCGAGCTCGCGGTGGCCGCGGTGGGCCGGTCGCTGGACCGGCAGGTGAAGAAGGGGCGGCTGTCGGCAGAGGGCCGTGCCGAGGTGCTGGCGCGCATCACCGGGGTGACGTCGTTCGACGATCTGGCGGACTGCGACCTGGTGGTCGAGGCGGTGGCGGAGGAGCTGGCCGTCAAGCAGACGGTGTTCGAGGCGCTGGACAAGGCGGTGAAGCCGGGTGCGATCCTCGCGACCACGACGTCGTCGCTGCCGGTGATCGAATGCGCGGCGGCGACGTCCCGTCCGGCCGATGTCGTTGGCTTGCACTTCTTCAACCCGGCCCCGGTGATGAAGCTGGTCGAGGTGGTCGCGACGATCTCGACGGCCGACGACGTGGTGGCGACCGCTGACCTCGTGTGCCGCACGGTCGGCAAGCACCCGGTGCACTGCGCCGACCGGGCGGGGTTCATCGTCAACGCGCTGCTGTTCCCGTACCTGAACGACGCGGTGAAGATGCTGGAGGCCCACTACGCGGAAGCCGACGCCATCGACACGGCGATGAAGGTCGGCTGCGGGTTGCCGATGGGGCCGTTCGAGCTGCTCGACGTGGTGGGGCTGGACGTGTCGCTGGCGATCGAGCGCACGCTGTACTACGAGTTCCGGGATGCCGGGTTCGCGCCGGCGCCGCTGCTGGAACACCTGGTGACGGCCGGCCGCCTCGGCCGCAAAACCGGCAAGGGCTTCCGCGACTACGGCTGAGGTTCGGCTATGCCGTGATGGTGCGGGCAGAGACGGTCACCGTCCCCACGCGCACCCTCGCGACCTGGCCGACCCGCCGGCCGAACGCGAAACCGGCCGGAACGCAACCCCCACCCTGTCCCGGGGGCGTCCCGCCTTGCCAGTCTACCAGACGAGGGCGGCGTTGTCAGGCGCGTGAGCCCAACTGTGGATAACCAGGTGGGCTGTGGATAACTTGGCGGCGGGGACCGGCGTGTTCAGCCGCAGCCGCACGCACCGCCACAGCAGCCGCCGCCCGCCGGGGCCGACGCGCCGTCGGAGCCCGCGGCGCCGGTGTTCATGGCGACCATCGACAGCAGCTTGACCGTGTTGTCGTGGCCGTCGGGGCAGGACGCCGGGGCGGATGACTCGTTCATGGAGCGGCGCACCTCGAAGGTGGTCGCGCAGTCGCGGCAGCGGTACTCGTATGTCGGCACGCCCCCATTCTGCCCTGCCGCTACCGTCAGGTCTCGTGCCTCGTCGTAACCGTGACCGCCGCCCGTCGCGCGCCGAGCCGCCACGTCCGCTGGGCAGCGCGGGCTGGCAGCGCGCCGAGTCGGCGCCGGACGGTGACTGGCTCGTGCGGAACGTGAGTGCGAGCCAGGCGACGAAGACCTACCGCTGCCCCGGCTGCGACCACGAGATCCAGCCCGGCGTCGCGCACGTGGTGGTGTGGCCTGCCGACGACCTGGGGTCCGTCTCGGACCGCAGGCACTGGCACCTCGGCTGCTGGCAGGCGCGCGGCCGGCGGCGGCCGACACGAAAACGTTAGAAAAATCCCTCGTCCGGTGTCGAACCGGCGGCGTCAGCTTCGACGTGTCTGTGTAAGGCAGCTCACGGACAGGAGAAACCGATGTCGCACCCACTCGGCGCCCTCGCGGACAACATGGCCGCCTACGCCATCTACGCCACCGCCCAGACCGAGATGCGCCGCGCCTACACCCTGATCGACGCGGGCGACCTCGACGCCGCCGCCAACGAGATCGAGTCCGCCGCGCACGCCGCCGAGGTGCTGGCGAAGGCGTCGACGGAACTGGACCGCATCGCCCACTGGCGCCGCGTCGCCGACGCCCGGCAACGTTTCGTCGACCAGCTGAAGGCCGAGAAGGCCGCCGCCTGATGCCCGGCCCGTGCGAGTCACGCGCTCGGACATCCCGAGTCCTTCCGGACTCGGTGTGTGCGAACGCGTGACTCGCCGTGCGCGCGTCGGGGTCAGTGCGGGAAGGACTTGGCCGCGGCCAGGAACGCGTCGTTCTCCGCGGGGAGACCGATCGTGGCCCGCGCGCCCTCACCCGCGAACGCGCGGATGACGACCTTCTGGTCCAGGCAGTGGTCGTTGAACTCGGCCGTGCGCTCGCCGAGCGGCAGCCACACGAAGTTCGCCTGTGACGCGGGCACGTCGTAGCCCATGTCCAGCAGCGCCTCGTGCACGCGGGTGCGTTCCACGGTCACGTCCGCGCACCGCGACATCAGCTCCGGCGCCGCCGCCATGGCCGCGATGCCCGCCGCCTGCGCGATCCGGTTGACCGAGAACGGGATCCCCACCTTGCGGACCCCGGCCGCCACGTCCAGCGACGCGGCGAGGAAACCGAGCCGGATGCCCGCGAGCGCATACGCCTTGGAGAACGTCCGCAGCACGGCCACGTTCTGGCGGTCGAGGAACGTGAACCCGTCCGGCACGTCGGCGTCGGTGACGAACTCGCGGTACGCCTCGTCCAGCACCACCAGCACGTTCTCCGGGACGCGGTCCAGGAAGTCGGTCAGCTCGGCGGTGCGCAGCGCGGTGCCGGTGGGGTTGTTCGGGTTCGACACGAACATCAGGCGCGTGCGGTCGGTGACCGCGGCCAGCATGCCGTCGAGGTCGAGCCCCTGGGCCGGCGTCAGCGGCACCTTCACCCCGGCGGCCATCGCGATCTGCGTCACGATCGGATACGCCTCGAACGACCGCCACCCGAACACGACCTCGTCACCCGGCTCGCACGTCGCCTGCACCAGCTGCTGGCACAGGCTCACCGAGCCGCAGCCGACCGCGAGCCGCGGCCGGTCGAGACCGAAGTGCTCCGCGGTCTTGTCGAGCAGGTCGTCCGCGCCCATCGCCGGGTAACGGTTGACGTCGGCGGCCGCCTCGGCGATGGCGGTCAGCATGGACGCGGGCGGCGGGCCGGACAGCTCGTTGCTGGAGAGGATGACGGCCCCGGGCACCTTCCGGCCTGCGATGTAGTCGGGCAGGGAGGCGAGGTCGGCTCTGACGGTTACGGGCATGGCCCGCATCATTCATCCGGGTGCCGGAAGAAGCAACACAATGTGCCCTGGAACCAAGCCCTGCGCACCTCGGTGAACCCGAGCTTGATCGCAACCCGTTGCGCGGGCACGTTCAGCGTCGGCGTGATGATCATCATCGGCAGGTCGGGGAAGGTGCGCCGCCCCCAGCCCAGCGCGGCGGCGACCATCTCGGGTGCGAAACCGCGGCCCCAGTGGCGGGAGAAGAGCCGGTAGAAGACGTTGAGGTAGGGGCCGTCGTCGGAGTACGAGAGCTGCAGCCCGCCGAACCCGATCAGCTCACCGGTGCGGGCCAGCTCGATCGCCCAGTACCCGAAGCCGAACTCGGCCCAGTGGTCGAGCCAGGAGGTGAACATCTGCCGCGACTCGTCCGGCGAACTGACCCCCTCCGGCCGGAACCGGACCATGTCGGGATCGGCGTGGATGGTGATCATCGCGTCGACGTCGTCCGGCGTCAGCCTGCGCAGCACCAGCCGCGCGGTGGTGAACCGCTCCGGTCGGTCGTCCTCCGGGACGTGTGTCACCCCACCGATGCTAACCATGCTCACGGTGCCCCTGAGGCGGCCGATGCCCCGAAAGACGCTTTCAGGGCATTCGACGTCCTGACTACTCCAGCCAGCGGGCCACCGCGCCCGTGAACTGCTCCGGGACCTCCAGCGGCGGCAGGTGCCCGGCGCCTGCCAGCACCACGACCTCCGCCTTCGGCATCAGGGCCGCCAGTGCGTCCGCTTCCTCGGCCGGGATCAGCGTGTCCTGCTCGCCGCGCACGATCAGCGTTGGCACGTCGCTGTTTCGCAGTATTTCCGACGAGTCCGGGCGGGCGGCCATCGCGCGCTGGGCCCACGCGATCGCGGCACCGTCCTGTTCGGACACCAGGGTGCGCACCGCCGCCACCACCTCCGGGCGGCGGTCCGTCGTTTCGCTGCCCAGCAGCGTGGGGAGGACCGCGTCCGGGACGAAGCCCGGGCCCTCCTCCTCGATGCGGGACGCCATCGCGTGGCGGTTGGCGCGGCCTGCGTCGGCGTCCGCGGTCGCCCGGGTCGACACCAGCAGCAGGCCGGCCACCAGCTCCGGCGCTTCGCGGAGCACGGCCATCGCCACGTAGCCGCCCATCGAGCAGCCACCCAGGACCACCCGGCGGCCGCCGAGCCGATCGATGACATCCGTCGCCACCGTGGCCAGGTCCGGTTCGTCGTCGCCCAGCGAGGCGTCGCCGAAACCCCGCTGGTCCGGGGTGATCAGCTCGATGTGCTCGGCGATCCCGGGTCTCACCTCGTCCCACATCCGGTGGTCCAGCGGGAACGCGTGGAGCAGCACGAGCGGCGTCTCGGGGAAGCGCATGACTCCATCCAAACAGCTCAGCGCCTGCGCCGCCGCCCTTTCCTGCGCGGTGTGGCCGCCTCGTCGTCGGGTGCCAGTGGGAGGTGGGGTGGTTCTTCGTCGTCGTCCAGCAGGCCCAGCACCTCCGCCGCTATGCGTTGTGCGGACTCGGCCAGGGACGTGCCATCCTCGCCCGCGCGGCGCAGGGCCGACGAGCGGAGGCGGGTGTAGCCGCGGACGGACACCGGGCGGCGGGAGCGGAGCGCGTACTCCGGGTTCTCGTTCAGCGCCTCGGCCAGCTCCAGGTCCACCAGGACCGTGCTCGGCCTGGCGACCGAGGTCAGTCGGCTCGCGATGTTGACCACCGAGCCGTACACGTCGCCGAAGCGGCTGAGCACCCGGCCGTAGGCGAGGCCCGCCCGCAGCGACGGCACCCCGTCCTCCTTGTCGGCGCGGTCGAGGAGGCTCAGCGCGATCTCGGCGCCGTCGGCGGGTGAGTCGGCGACGAACAGCACCTCGTCGCCGAGCATCTTCACGATGCGGCCGTGGTTCTCGGCGACGATGTCGGCGGCGAGCGCCTCGAAGCGGTCCACGACCGCGACCAGCTCGGCCTCGTTGGAGCGGCGGGTGAGGGTGGTGAAGCCGACCATGTCGGCGAACCCGACGACCTGGCGGTGCTCGTCGAGGTTCTCGCCGGGCGACCCGAGCATGCGGACCGAGTTGGCGGCGAGGTGCCTGCGCCACACGTAGTCCTGCAGCGCCTCGAGCTCGGGCGTGAGGTGTTCGACGAGCCGGGCGAGCTGGCGGTCGTCGGCGCCGATCTCCGGGTTCGCGGCGAGGACGTCGCGCAGCATGTGGACCTGGGACTCGGCGAGGCGCGACATGTGCTGGCCGATCATGCGCGCGGTCGCCGTCGCGATCGACGGGTCGACGATGCCGCCGCGGATCAGCTCGCTCGTGATGCGCAGCGCGCGGACGTCGCCGTCGGTGAAGACCGCGGCGTCGTCGTCCTGCGTGGCGAAGCCGAGGGCACGCCAGAGCGCCCTGGAGCGTTCCGGTGGCACACCGGTGATCTCGGCGACCTCAGTACGGGTGTACTGGCGGCTGCCGCCCAGGAGGATGCGCTCGAGGCGCTGCTGGAGCGCCTCGTCGTCGGTCACGACGTCTCGCTCCGCGGGCTCCGCCGAGTCACGTCGTGTGGACGATGAGCACGTCCACGCCGGACTTGCGTGCCACCTCCGACGGGACCGAGCCCAGGAGCCGCCCCGCCAGGGAGTTGAGGCCGCGGTTGCCGACCACCAGCAGGTCCGCCGCGCGCTCCTTGACGACCTTGGTGAGCATCGGGACCGGTTCCCCGTCGACCACCACGGTGTCGATCTTCACCGCGCCCTGCTTCTTCGCCCGCTCGGAGGCCGCACGTACCGACTCCTCGGCAGGCGACGAGCCGACGACCTGGTAGGCGACATCCGAACCCAGTTCGTCCTGGGCGCGGGTGACGTCCTCCTGGCGCGCGGGGTGGTAGGCGCAGGCGATGACGAGGGTGGCGTCCGCGTCGGCCGCGATGCGTGCGGCCCGGTCCACCGCGAGGTAGGACGAGTCGGAGCCGTCCGTGCCGACGACCACGGTCTGGTAAGCCGTCATGTGTCCTCCCTGCTGAGCGGAGCTTGTGGAGCGAACATCTGTGCTGAGCGGAGCTTGTGGAGCGAACATCTGTGCTGAGCGGAGCTTGTGGAGCGAACATCTCTGTACCTACTCGTGCGTAAACCTACCGTGGTGGGTGGTTTCTTCGCACGGGGTGTGAGGGCTGATTTCCGCCGGATCGGCTCCCGTGCGTGCTCCAGGCTTGGGTCATGTACGTGATTCGGCCGTTGACGGTTCGTGGTGACGGGGTGGCGGTGGTGGCGTCCGGCGGGGAGCCGCTGCGGTGTTGTCTGCGGGACGCGTCGGCGGGGGAGGAGTTGGTCTTGTTCAACTACTCGCCGCCGCTGCCCGCGCCGTCGCCCTATGAGGAGCGTGGGGCGGTGTTCGCGCACGCTTCCTCTTGTGCGGGGCCGGTTTCCGCCGGATATCCGGCGGAGTGGGTGGGGCGGCCGCAGGTGTTGCGGGCCTATGACGCGCGGGGCTGGATCCATCCGGCCACCCGGGTGCACGACGGGTCGGATCCGGAGGGGGCGCTCGCGGCGGTGTTCGCCGATCCGGAGGTGGTGGAGGTGCACAGCCGGAACGTGGCTTACGGGTGCTTCATGTTCGCGATCACGCGGTGACGGGGTTGGCCTCCGGCCCCCGGTTCCAGCGTCTCATGGGGGACTGACGGTGACGGTGGGTTGTCCACAGATGGGGTGTGGCGGCCAATCTTGTCGGTGATCGTCGTTACGCTGGATTTCGGGGGGCCGACGGCCGCGGTTGATCCTGGGCGGGGTTGTTGTGTGGCTTGGCTTTACTCGCCTATGTCCTCGTACCAGAGGGCCGGGTTGGCTTCGATGAAGTCCGTCATCAGGCCTACGCAGGTCTGGTCGTCGACGATCTCGATCGTGGTGCCGTGCTCGGCCAGCCAGTCGTGGCCGCCGTGGAAGGTGGTCGCCTCGCCGATGATGACCCGCGGGATGTTGAACTGGCGCACCAGGCCGCTGCAGTACCAGCACGGGGACAGGGTGGTCACCATGATGGTGTCCCGGTAGTGCCTTCTGCGGCCCGCGTTGCGGAAGGCGGCCGTCTCCGCGTGCATGGAGGGGTCGTCGTCCTGGACTCGGCGGTTGTGGCCGCTGCCCAGCAGCTCGCCGTCCGTGGTGAAGAGGGCGGCGCCGATCGGGATGCCGCCCTCTGCCAAGCCTTGTCTGGCCTCCGCTATCGCGACGGCCAGCAGCTGGGTCACCTCGCGATGCGCTTCGTCTTCGCGGCCGAGACCTCCGGCGGAATGGGGGGTGCGTCCGTGGCGCCGGACGTCTCCCACTTCTCCTTCGGCGGGCCGGGCATCGGGTTCCGGTCGCGGGGCGCCGGGGTCGGCTTGGCGCCCGCGTCCGCCGCGTCGGCCAGTTCGTCGGGCAGGGGCTCGAAGGCCGGGACCGCGTTCTCCAGGTAAGCGTGGGCGTCCACGACCAGCTCGCGGGCCGACGACAGTTGTTCTGCGACCTTCGCGCGGAGTTTGCGCAGGGCGGCCACGCGCTGGGCGGCGTGGTTGATCCTGCGGTTCGACTCCTCCGTCGCCTCGCGGACGCGGCGGTTGGCCTCGTCTGTCGCCTCCTGCAGGCGGGCGGTCGCCTCGGTCATGGCCTCGTGGCGGCGGCGGTTGGCTTCCTCGGTGGCCTCGCGGACGCGGCGTTCGGCCTCCGACTTCGACGTCGCCTCCTGCTCGGCCAGCGCGCGCATCGACTCGGTGCGGCGGGAGGCCATCGCGATCTCGAAGTCCTCCTCCACCTGCGTGCGGCGGGCCTGGGCGGCGATGTCGGTGGCCTCGGCCTCGGACTTGGCCTGGGAGACGATCTCGTCGGCGGACTTGCGGGCCTTCTCCAGGACACCGCGGTGCTCGTTCTCCATCGCGATGCGGCGCTCGTCCAGCTCCTTGAGCTGGACCTCGTACTTGCCGCGCAGCTCGTCGGCCTCGGCGTTGGCCTTCGCGCGGACGTGGTCGGCCTCGGCGTTGGCCTTGGCGCGGATCTCCTCGCATTCCTCCTGCGTGAGGCGGAGCATGCGCTGCAGGCGCTCAGAAAGGCCCTCGAGGGTCGTCGGCGGTTGAGCGAGGCGCTCGACCTGTTTGTTCAGGTCGTCGATCGTGGTTCGGGCCACCTCGAGCTGGGACGTGAGCTCAGCCGCCTGCGCCGCCGCCGCGTTGCGATCGGCAGCGAGGATCTTCAGCTGGCTGTCCAACTGCTCGAGGTGTTCCTCGACCTGCATTCGACTGTAGCCGCGCTTGGTGATGTCGAAGCCGGCTCCCAGCGGTACAAGATCACGTTCTTCGCCCAGCGCCATGGCACCACGCTACCTTGCTCGGCGGAGTAGGACGGGTCAGACGCCGCGGAACCGGTTGATGGCCGAAAGATGTTGCTCGCGCAACTCCGGATTCCGTACTCCCAGGCCCTCTTCCGGTGCGAGGCACAGCACGCCGACCTTGCCCTGGTGCGTGTTCCTGTGCACGTCGTACGCCGCCTGGCCGGTCTCCTCCATCGGGTACACACCGGACAGTGTGGGGTGGATCTTTCCCTTGGCGACCAACCTGTTCGCCTCCCACGCCTCGCGGTAGTTCGCGAAGTGCGAGCCGATGATGTTCTTCAGGTTCATCCAGAGGTACCGGTTGTCGTACTGGTGCATGAATCCGCTCGTCGACGCACAGGTCACGATCGTCCCGCCCTTGCGGGCCACGTACACGCTCGCGCCGAACGTCTCCTTGCCGGGGTGCTCGAACACGATGTCCGGGTCGTCACCGCCGGTGAGCTCACGGATCCTTGCGCCGAAACGCTTCCACTCCTTCGGGTCCTGGTTGTTCTCGTCCTTCCAGAACCGGTAACCCTCCGCGTTGCGGTCGATGATCAGCTCGGCGCCCATCTTCCGGCAGATGTCCGCCTTCTCCTGGCTCGACACAACGCACACCGGCGTCGCGCCGCCGTTCAGCGCGAACTGCGTCGCGTACGAGCCGAGGCCGCCGGAGGCGCCCCAGATCAGCACGGTGTCGCCCTGCTTCATGCCCGCACCGTTGCGGGAGACCAGCTGCCGGTACGCGGTCGAGTTCACCAGGCCGGGGCAGGCGGCCTCCTCCCACGACAGGTGCGCGGGCTTGGGCATCAGCTGGTTCGACTTGACCAGCGCCAGCTCGGCGAGCCCGCCGAAGTTCGTCTCGAAGCCCCAGATCCGCTGCTCGGGGTCGAGCATCGTGTCGTTGTGGCCGTCCGGGTGCTCCAGCTCGACGTTGAGGCAGTGCGCGACGACCTCGTCGCCGGGCTGCCACGCGTTCACGCCGGGGCCGGTGCGCAGCACGACGCCCGCGAGGTCGGAGCCGACCACGTGGTAGGGCTGGTCGTGGCGCTTGGCCAGGGGAGAGGTCTTGCCGTAGCGGCGGAGGAAGCCGAAGGTGTCCATCGGCTCGAAGATCGAGGTCCACACCGTGTTGTAGTTGATGGCGCTCGCCATGACGGCGACCAGCGCCTCGCCGGGGCCCAGCTCCGGGGTGGGCACCTCGTCGACGTGCAGCGACTCGCGCGGGTCCTTGTCGGCGTGCGCGCGGTCGGCGAACATCTCGACCTCGTCGGCGCGCACGGTCACGCCGCGATACGACTCAGGTACCGGCAGCGTGCCGAGAGAGGCCAGATCGCCTGCGAGGATGGCGTCGAGAATCTTCTGCATGCCCGCCGACGCTACCGGCCAGTAACGTTTCAGAAGAAGCCTGGCGAGAGCTGGGTCACTCGGTGGTGTGGTCCCGGCACACCTCGATATGGAGCTGTGACACACGAGACGCCGGGGCTTGTTTGACCGGGCGGCCAACCAAGGAGCACTATCGGATGCAGAGGCTCTCACTGACACGGAGGTGGTCTCGATGGCAGAAACCGCGGTCCGGCCGTGGACCCGCCCGCATGACTGGGCGGAGGTGGTCCTGGGTGTCGTGGCGCTGCTGTCCTTCCTGTGGACGGACACCAACAACGCCGCGATGTGGACGATGATCGTGCTCGGCGCGCTCGTCGCACTCGACGGGCTCGCGTCCCTGGCGATGCCGGGGATGGTCTACGGCGAGGGGATTCAGGTGCTCCTCGGCGTGCTCATGTTCATCTCCCCCTGGGTGATGGGTTACACCGAGTTCGGTGCGATCTCCTGGACGTCCTGGATCATCGGTGCGCTGACGGTCATCGCAGGCGCCGCCGCACTGCCGGTCGCCCAGCAGGCGCACCGGTCCGGTGTCGCCGGGCAGCACTGAGGTCAGCACGCACGCGCGGTCCGCACGTGGCCCCCGGGGTTACGTCGTGGGCCGCGCGCCGTCTTGTTCGTTCCGGAGGCACCCGATGATGCGCAGAGGCAAGAAGGATGACGCGTCCGCTCGCGAGCGCATCCTGGCCGCGGCCGAGGAACTGTTCGCGGAGGCCGGCTTCGACGCGACGCCGACGTCGAGGATCGCGGTGCTCGCGCGGGTACCCAAGGGTCTCGTGCACTACTACTTCTCCAAGAAGCAGGACCTGCTGACCGCGCTGGTGGCCCGGCTACCGGACCAGCACATCGAGCCGGGTGCGGTGGTGGTGCCGGGTGACGTGGCGGCGTCGCTGCGGCGGCTGGTCGCGG
This sequence comes from Actinophytocola algeriensis, assembly GCF_014203735.1. Classification (GTDB taxonomy): domain Bacteria; phylum Actinomycetota; class Actinomycetes; order Mycobacteriales; family Pseudonocardiaceae; genus Actinophytocola; species Actinophytocola algeriensis. Next base: position 683,547 of record NZ_JACHJQ010000004.1, read on the forward strand.
AGCTCGACGCGCGGAACCGGGCGTCGACGTTGCTGTCGCACCTGCTGTGGCGGGAGGCGGACACGCACCCGTCGGTGCGGGACGCGCTGCAGGCGCGGTTCTCGACCGTCGTCGAGCAGGTCCGCGCGGTGATCCAGGCGGCGAGCGCGGGGCCGCTGCCGGACACGCGGGTCGAGACGGCGTCGAGCCTGCTCGCGCTGGCGGTGAGCTACCGCCACTCGGTGGCCCGGCACGACGACCGGGCCGACGAGGCCACCATCGACCGTGAAGTCGAATTCATCGCGAGCGCTCTTACCAGCCGCTAGGCATCCTCTAAACCTGGGGGGCCGGACCAGCGGGTTGCACCAGTTCGATCAGGACGCCGCCGGTGTCCTTCGGGTGCACGAAGTTGGCCTTGCTGTTCGCGGTGCCGGTGACGGCCTTGTCGTACAGGACCCGCATGCCCTTGGCACGCAGGATCTCCTCCGCGGCCTCGATGTCCGTCACGCGGTAGGCGACCTGCTGGACCCCGGGGCCCTTGCGGTCGATGAACTTGCCGATCGTCGAGTCGGGGGACAGCGGGGCGAGCAGCTGCACCGCCGAACCCGTGCCGTCGTCGCCAGGGGCGCGCATCATCGCCTCGCGCGTGCCCTGGCCCTCGTTCACCTCGACGTGGTCCAGCTCCAGGCCGAGGGTGTCGCGGTAGAAGGCGATCGCCTCGTCCAGGTCGGGCACCGCTACGCCCACGTGGTCAATGGCCGTGACAAGGCCCGCCAATCCGTCCATCCGCCGACCATACGGCGCCTGATCGATCCCGTGACCTGGGGTTGTGCGAGTCCTCACACAGCAGAGGCCCCCTTTTGCTACCAACGGGTAAGGTCGAGAGCCGACCCGATTTCTTGGAGGCACGCTGTGGCTGGATCCGTCATCGTCGCCGGGGCCCGCACCCCCATCGGCAGGCTGCTCGGCTCCCTCAAGGACTTCACCGGAGCGCAGCTCGGCGGCGTCGCCATCAAGGCCGCGCTGGAACGGGCCGGGGTCGCGCCGAAGCAGGTCGAGTACACGATCATGGGCCAGGTGCTGACCGCGGGCGCGGGCCAGATCCCCGCCCGCCAGGCCGCCGTCGCGGCGGGCATCCCGATGGACGTGCCCGCGCTGACCATCAACAAGGTCTGCCTGTCCGGCCTCGACGCGATCGCGCTCGCCGACCAGCTGATCCGGGCGGGCGAGTTCGAGATCGTCGTCGCGGGCGGCCAGGAGTCGATGACGCAGGCGCCGCACCTGCTGCCGAAGTCGCGCTCGGGCTTCAAGTACGGCGACGTCACCATGCTCGACCACATGGCGCACGACGGCCTGTTCTGCGCGTTCGACCAGGTCGCGATGGGCGCCTCGACCGAGAAGTACAACTCCCGCTACGGCGTGACCCGCGAGGCGCAGGACGCGTTCTCCGCCCGCTCCCACCAGCGCGCGGCCGCCGCGATCGCCGAGGGTCGGTTCGCCGACGAGATCGCGCCGGTGACGATCCCGCAGCGCAAGGGCGACCCGGTCGTGTTCGACACCGACGAGGGCGTGCGCGCCGACACCACCGCTGACGGTCTCGGCAAGCTGCGTGCCGCGTTCGCGAGCGACGGCACGATCACCGCGGGGTCCGCGTCGCAGATCTCCGACGGCGCGGCCGCGGTCGTGGTCATGAGCAAGGCGAAGGCCGAGCAGCTGGGCCTGTCGTGGCTGGCCGAGATCGGCGCGCACGGCGTGGTCGCCGGCCCCGACGCGAGCCTGCACGAGCAGCCGTCCAACGCGATCAAGGCCGCGCTCGACAAGGCGAAGCTGTCCGCGTCCGACCTGGACCTGGTGGAGATCAACGAGGCGTTCGCCGCGGTCGGCCTGGTGTCCACCGAGAAGCTCGGCATCAGCGAGGACATCGTCAACGTCGACGGCGGCGCGATCGCGCTCGGCCACCCGATCGGTGCGTCCGGCGCGCGGCTGGTCGTGCACCTGGCGTACGAGCTGAAGCGGCGCGGCGGTGGCCTCGGCGCGGCCGCTCTGTGCGGCGGCGGCGGCCAGGGCGACGCACTGTTGTTGCGTGTCTGAGCGGAGCTTGCGGAGCGAAAGTTATCTTCGGGCGGAGCTTGCGGAGCGAAAGTTATCTTCGGGCGGAGCTTGCGGAGCGAAAGTTATCTTCGGGCGGAGCTTGCGGAGCGAAAAGTTATCTCTGAGCGGAGTTTGCGGAGCGATCATCGATACAGGCGTCTTCGATCTCGTTGAACAGGCGCGCGACGGCCGGCCGAGGGCGGTCGCGCGCCTGATCTCGCTCGTCGAGGACGACAGCCCGCACCTGCGGTCGGTCGCGGCCGCCCTGTCGCCGCTGACCGGCCGGGCCAGGGTGCTGGGGCTGACCGGACCGCCCGGGGTCGGGAAGTCGACGTCCACGTCGATGCTCGTGTCGGCGTTCCGGGCCCGTGGCCTGCGGGTCGGCGTGCTGGCGATCGACCCGTCGTCGCCGTTCTCCGGGGGCGCGCTGCTGGGCGACCGTATCCGGATGCACAGCCACACCGTCGACCCCGGCGTGTACATCCGCTCCATGGCGACCCGCGGCGCGCTCGGCGGCCTGGCGACGGCCACCCCGCAGGCGGTGCGCGTGCTGGACGCGGCGGGCTTCGACGTGGTGCTGATCGAGACCGTCGGGGTCGGACAGTCCGAAGTAGACATCGTGGCGCTCGCGGACACGACGGTGGTGCTGCTCGCACCCGGCATGGGCGACGGGATCCAGGCCGCGAAGGCGGGCATCCTCGAGGTCGCGGACGTGTTCGTGGTCAACAAGGCCGACCGCGACGGCGCCGACGCCACCGTGCGGGACCTCAAGCACGCGATGTCGCTCGGCAGGCGGGAGCTTGGCCCGTCGTGGCGGCAGCCGATCGTGCGCACGGTCGCGTCGGCCGGTGAGGGCGTCGAGGAGCTGGTCGACGCGCTGGACGCCCACCGCGACTGGCTCGTTTCCCACGGTGAGCTGGAGGTCCGCCGGGTCCGCAGGGCGGAGCGGGAGATCGAGGCCATCGCGGTGACCGCGCTGCGGGCCCGCCTGGGCAGCGTCCACGGCGGCGAGGCGCTGTCGCGGCTCGCGAAGCAGGTCGCGGCGGGGGAGACCGACCCGTACGCGGCGGCCGACCAGCTCACCGAAACGCTCTGACTCTGTCGGTGTGCCCGGCTACCATCCCGCGCGTGACGATGCCGCCAGGGGGACCACACCACCAGCCGCCGTACGGGCCACCGCCCCCCGGCTATCCGGCGCCACCCGGCTATGGCCGGCCGCCGGGCCCGCCCATGACGCCCATGTCCCCGCCTATGTCGTCGCCTATGTCGTCGCCTATGTCGTCGTCGAACTACGGCCCGCCCGTGCCGGGGTACGCCCAGCCACCCGCCGGATACGGGCCACCGCCGCCCGGTGCCTACGGTCCGCCGCCCGTGGCGCCCGGCCCGTACGGGCCACCCCAGCCGCCTGGTGCGTTCGCCCAGCCCGGGCCGCCCGGGTTCGGGCCTGCCGGCGGGCCGGGTGGGCCGCCGGTCGTCGTCGATGTCGGGAAGACCAACGGGCGCAAGGCGATCGCCGGGTCGGTGGTGGCCGGGGCGCTCGGGCTCACGGCGGTGATCTCCGGGATCGCCGGTGCGGTCGACGGTGGCGCCGGTGTCGGCGCGGTCGTGATCATCATCGGGTTGCTGCTGCTCGCGCTCCCCGTCGCGATGATCGTGCGCAAGGACAAGATCTTCCGGCCGCACCGCCTGGTCTTCGAGGCGGTCGGGCTGCGGTGGGACGACCCGAAGGGCGCGCCGTGGGCGGTGCCGTGGTCCGAGCTGGCGGCCGTCGCCGTCTCCAAGCACAGCCCGCAGCAGGTGGGGCCGGAGTCCATCCAGGACAAGCTGGTCGGCGCGGCCTCGGACAAGATGCTGGGGGAGCGGGCGCACGTGCGGCTCGACCTCTACCCCGCCGACCCGTCGTTCTCGATGCGGCACCCCGAGATGGCGCACCTGTGGGAACGGCAGGGCGTCAAGAACGGCTACCGGCTCCCGCTGGGCAGCAACGTGAAGTTCATTCCGGTCATCGCGGGCGCCATGGGGCGTTTCGCACCAGGCTTATACCGTGGTGTGAACGCCACCGAGGGCTTTATGGGCCTGAGTTGATCGTGACTCGCATCACTTCGTAGGCTCTCGATTCTTCGAAGTTCACCTTTGGCTGCGAGCATGTGCCCCGCCCCTCACCCGGAAGGATCACATGGTCACGGGACTCGCAGGTCAGGACGCGAAAACACCGGTCTCCCAGCCGGTGGGCAGAGCCGCGTCCAGCCGCAAGTTCCGCCCTGAACTGCAGGGACTCCGGGCACTCGCCGTTCTCCTGGTCGTCGTCTACCACGTGTGGCTCGACCGGGTTTCCGGCGGCGTCGACGTGTTCATCATGATCTCCGGGTTCCTGCTCACCGGGCAGTTGACGCGCGCCGTCTCGAAGGGACGGGTCGACTTCACGGCGCACTGGGGCCGGACGATCAAGCGGCTCTTCCCGGCCGCGCTGACGGTGCTCGTCGCCGTGATGGCGGTCAGCCTGATCGTGCTGCCCGAGCCGCGCTGGTTCCAGACGATCCGCGAGGTCGTCGCCGCCGCGCTGTACTTCGAGAACTGGCAGCTGGCCGCCGACTCGGTCGACTACTTCGCCCAGAACAACGGCAAGAGCCCCGTCCAGCACTTCTGGTCGCTGTCCATCCAGGGCCAGCTGTTCATCGCGTGGCCGCTGTTGATCGTGCTCGTCGGGGTGCTCGCCAAGCGCTTCGGTGGCGGGCTGCGCACGTGGGTCGCGGCGACGCTCGGTGTCATCGGCACGGCGTCGCTCACCTATTCGATCTACCTCACCACGGTGAACCAGCCGCTGGCGTACTTCCACTCGTTCACCCGCATCTGGGAGTTCGTGCTCGGCGGCCTGCTCGCCCTGTTCGTGGACTCGATCGCGCTACCACGCGTGGTGCGGGTGGTGCTGGGCTGGCTCGGGATCGCCGCGCTCGTCAGCTGCGGCCTGGTCCTGCAGGTCGGCACCGTGTTCCCGGGCTACGTCGCGCTGTGGCCGACGCTCGCCGCCGCCATGGTGCTGCTCGCGGGCGCCACCGACAGCCGAGCCGGTGCGGACCGGTTCCTGAGCTCCCGCCCGCTGCGGTACCTCGGCGACATCAGCTACTCGCTGTACCTGTGGCACTGGCCGGTGCTGATCTTCTACCTCTCCTACCGCGACATGCCGAGGGTCGGCATCAAGGGCGGCGCGCTGATCATCGGGGTGTCGTTCCTGCTGGCCGTGCTCACGCACCGGTTCGTCGAGGAGCCCGCGCGGAAGTCCCCCTACGGCGAGAAGGGCGGCTGGGGCGCGTACAAGTTCGGCATCGTGCTGCTGGTGCCGGTGCTCGCGCTCGCGGGCACGTGGCAGTTCGTCACCGCGAAGCGCGCCGAGTTCGCGTTCGCCGTCGACGACCCGGACCACCCCGGCGCCGCCGCGCGCTACCCGGGCTTCCGGTACCAGGGCGCCGAGGCGGTCGAAGCGGTGCCGCCGCCGGTCGCGATCCCCGACGACTGGGGCTCGTCCGACGGCATGGACTGCGACCCCGACCCCGGCTACGGCGGTTCCATCTGCACGAGCAGGGCCACCGGCGCCCCGGCCAAGCGCGTGGTGGCGATCGGCGACTCGCACATGCAGCAGTTCCTGCCCGCGATGCGGCCGATCGCCGAGAAGCGGAACTGGGAGCTGACCTTCTTCCTCAAGGGCGCGTGCCCGTTCTCGACCGACGTGTACATCCCGGAGCCGCAGGACTGCACCGCCTGGAACGAGCAGGCCCACGACAAGATCCTCGACATGAAGCCGGACGCGGTCTTCACGCAGGCGACCAGGGACGCGCGGGTCGGGCTGACCGAGGAGACGCCGACGGGGTACGTGTCGGAGTGGCAGGCGCTGGCCGAGGCGCGGATCCCGGTGGTGGCGGTGCGGGACACGCCGAGGCACGGGTTCGACCCGCCCGCCTGCGCGCAGACACACGGGCCGGACGCGCCGGAGTGCGCGTCGCCGCGGCTGGAGATGTTCTCCCCGACGCCGCCGTGGGCCACGGTGGCGGGCATCCCGGCGAACGTGCGTTTCGTGGACTTCACGGACTACCTGTGCACCCCGACGACCTGCCCGCCGATCATCGGCAACGTCTGGGTCTACCGCGACTTCAACCACCCGACGGCGACGTACATGCGCTCGCTGTCGCCGATCGTCGAGGATCAGGTGCTCGCCGCGCTGAAGTGGTGACGAAGGCCCCCTTCGTCGCGGTGGGTGTGATGAAGGGCCCCTTCATCACGCGTGGGCGCGGCCGATGGCGTCAGCAGGACGTCTTGTAGAAGTACTTCTCGTTCTGGTCCATGTTGTCCTTCGTGATGGCGACCAGCGGTGCCTCGATGTCGCGCTCGACCGTCTCGCCCTTGAGGGCGGCCACGGCCTGCCGCACGCCTTCCTTGCCGATCGTGGCCGGGTCCTGGGCAATGAGTGCCTGGAACTCGCCGGCGCGCAGACCGTCCACTTCGGACGGACTGGCGTCGAACCCGACGAGGGTCACCGCGCCGGTCCTGCCCGCGTTGCGCAGGCCGGTCGCCGCGCCCTCGCCGGTGTTGAGGTTCGTGGCGAAGATGCCGATCAGGTCGGGGGTGGCCGCGAGCGCGGCGGTCACCTTCGACGCGGCCTGGTCCGGTTCGTTCTGCGTGAACTGGGCCTCGCCCGCGGGCTTGAGGTTCGGGTGCTTGGCCAGCTCGTCGAGGAAGCCCTGCGCGCGGGCGTTCGTCGTGGACGTGCCCGCGATCGTGTCGAGGACGAGCACGGAGCCCTCCTTGTCCCCGGCCAGCTCCGCAAGCGTTTGCGCCGCGAGCCTGCCGCCCTCCTCGTTGTTCGACGTGATCGTCGAGACCGCCAGCGAGCGGTCCTGCAGCGCGGTGTCGACCTCGACGATCGTCACACCGAGGTCCTTGACCTGGCGGATCGGCTCGGTCATCGCGACGTCGTCGGTCGGTGCGATCAGCAGCGCGGCCGGCTTGTCCGCGCCGAGACCGGTGACGATCGGCTCCTGCAGGGTCGCGTCGAACTTCTGCGGCGCGTTGGTGTCCACCGTGTACCCCAGCGACTTCGCCTCGGCCTCGGCACCGCACTGCATGGAGATGTAGAACGGCTCGTTCTGCACGCCCGGCACGAGCGCGAGCCGCTTGTTGTCCGGGTCGGGCTGCCCGCCGTCGGACCCGTCCTCACCGACCTGCCCGGTCCCGCACGCACTGAGCACCAGCACGGCAGCAATCGCGACGAACTTCGTTGTCCTCACGTACCCGCACCTTTCCCTTGCTTATCACCGAGTCCTACAACCGGTCGCGCGCCCTCCTGCGCTGCTGGTCGAACCAGACCGCGGCCACCAGCACCGCCCCTACGGCGATCATCTGCCAGTAGTCCTGGACGTGGACGATGTTGAAGCCCTTCTTCAGCACGGCCGGGATGAACACCCCGATGACCGTGCCGAGCATGGTGCCGACGCCCCCGAACAGGCTCGTGCCGCCCATCACGACCGCGGCGATCGCGTTGAGGTTGTCGGTCGAGTGCGCCGCGATGCCCGTGGTGCTGTAGTAGGCGAGCGACATGAACCCCGCGGCGCCCGCGAGGAGTCCGGCCAGCAGGTACACCTTCAGCAGGTGCGCGGTGACGCCGATACCGGCCCGTCGCGCCGCCTCCTGGCTGGAGCCGACGGCGAACGTGTAGCGGCCGAACCTGGTCGTGTGCAACAACCACGCGGCGATCAGCGTGATCACCGCGGCCGTGATCACCAGGTTCGGGATGCCGCCGAACGACGTGCCCGACCCGAGTGCCCGCTTGAGCGTCGTGGGGATCGTCCGGATGTCCGAACCATCGCCCAGCAAGCTCGCCGCGCCCAGCGCCGCGCCGAACGAGCCGAGCGTGACGATCAGCGGCGGCACCTTCGCGTGCGCGATGAGAAACCCGTTGACGAAGCCCCACACCAGCCCGCCCAGCACGGCCGCGACCAGTCCGGCGATGATCACGCCCCAGCCCGCGTCGATCGCGCTCCCGTTCTCCGACAACGCGTTCATGGTCTTGGCCGACACCATGCCCGCGAAGATCAGCACCGAGCCGACGGACAGGTCGATGCCGCCGGTGATGATCACGAACGTCATGCCGACCGCGAGCACCAGCAGCACGGCGGTCTCGATCGCGAGGCGCTGGAAGTTGAACACGGTGGGGAACGCGTTCGGTGCCAGCGCGCTGAACACGATGATCAGCGCGACCAGCACGAGCGCGATCCAGAACGTGTTGGCGGTGACCAGCCGGGCGCCGAGGCTCCTGCGCTTGAGTTGCCCGCCGTTCTCGACGGATGTCGCGGCGGTCATCGATGGTTCGCTCCGCATGCTCCGCTCACGCCTCCTCCTGGTGCAGTGCACCGGTCATGGCGCCGACGAGGTCCTCGAGCGTCGCGTCCTTCGCGGTGAACCGCGCCACCCGCCTGCCGAGCCGCAGCACCTCGACCCGGTCGGACACCGACAGCACCTCAGGCATGTTGTGGCTGATCAGCACGACGGCCACGCCTTCGTCGCGGACGCGGCGGATCACGTCGAGCACGCGTTCCCGTTGCACCACACCGAGCGCGGCGGTCGGCTCGTCCATGAACACGACCTTGCTCGCCCACACCACCGACCGCGCGACCGCGACGCTCTGCCGCTGCCCGCCGGACAGCGACCCGATCGGCACGTCGATGCTCTGCAGCGCCACGCCGAGCCGCCCGAACTCCTCCGCCGCCCTGCGGCGCATGGCCTTCTTGTCCAGCATCCCGAGCGCGCCGAGCACACCCGGCCGCCGGATCTCCCTGCCCAGGAACAGGTTCGCGGCCGGGTCCAGCTCGGGTGCGACCGCGAGGTCCTGGTAGACGGTCTCGATGCCGCGCCGGCGTGCGTCGGTGGGGGAGTCGAACCGGGTCTCCGCGCCCTCGAACCGGATCGTGCCCGACGTGGGTTGTTCGGCGCCCGCCATGCACTTGACCAGCGTGGACTTCCCCGCGCCGTTGTCGCCGATCAGCGCCACCACCTCGCCGGGGTGCACGGAGAACGACGCTCCGCGCAGCGCCTCGACCGACCCGTACGTCTTGGTCAGGTCGACGGCCTCGAGGGCAGGCGCGGTCATGGCGTGGGCGGCAGGCAGCGGACGGCGATGACGTCACCGTCCAGTGTGGACTCGCCGACGGCGTGGGGGAGGACGAACGTCGCACCCTTTCTCAGTGGCACCTCGCCCGCCTTCTCGGTGCGCAGGACGCCGGTGCCGTCGAGCACGACCAGCACGCCGAACGACGCGTCCAGTGCCGCGCCGGCACGCAGCCGTTCCGCGCGGAAGAACTCGGGCTGCCCGAACAGTTCCGTGACGGCGGCGGGCCTCTCGTCGCGGTGGACCAGCTCGTCGAGCCGGTCCGCCCAGCCCTGCCGGTCCACGCAGCCGAGCGCCGTGTCGAAGCCGATGCCGAGGTGGCCGCCTGCCTCGTCGTCGAGGAAGTTCCGCCATTCGAGGGTGACCGAGAGGTCCGTGGGCTGCTGCAGCTCCACGATGAACACGCCGGCGCCGATCGCGTGCGGGACCCCGGCGGGCACGAACACCGTGTCACCGGCGCGGACCGTGACCGGGTTGAGCGCGCCGAGCATGGCGTCCGCGTCCTGGCGGGCGACCCAGTCGGCGACCGTGTCCGCGCTCTGTTCCCGCGCGAATCCGATGTGGACGGTCGAGGTCTCCGCCGCGCCGACGATGATCCACGCCTCGGTCTTGCCGTAGCGGGAGCCGTAGTGCGCCTTGGCGAACTCGTTGGACGGGTGGCAGTGCACCGGCAGTCGCTGGCCCGCGTCGAGGAGCTTCACGAGCAGCGCGGAGTCCGCGCCGAACGCCGCGACGTGCGCGTCGCCGAGCCAGTTCGCGGGGTGGGCGGCGACGGCATCACGGAGGAGGTCGCCTTCTGGCAGCGTGGTGAGGCCGTGGCCGGGGTCGCCGTGGAACGTGGTGCACGAGGCCACCCAGTCCTCGGGGCCGAACTCCTTCGGCGGCTCGTCGCCCCGCAACGCCGCGATCGCCGCGCCGCCGCGGTAGAACCGGTCGGGCTGGTTGGCGGGCAGCTGGACGGGGCGCAGGCCCTCGGCGTCACTCACGGACGTACCTCTCCTGATCCACGGGGGGTGAGCCGGACCGGCAGCACGATCCGGCGGGGCGGCTCGCGGTCGCCGTCCAGGCGGGCGAAGAGCAGCTCCGCGGCCGCCTTGCCGAGCTCGGCCGGGTCGAGCGAGACCACGCTGACGGGTGGGTCGAGCAGGTCGGCCAGCTCGAAGTCGTCGAACCCGACGAGCGCGGGCTTGCGCGCGGAACCCGCCAGCACGCGCAGGGTCTGCACGGTGATCCGGTTGTTGCCGGTGATCACGGCGGTCGCGTCGGTCCGGTCGAGCGCGGCGGCGACGGTCTCTGCGGTGTGCGGGCCCATGGCGACCATGCGCTGGTCGAACGGGATCCCGGCGCGGGCACAGCCTTCGCGGAAACCGGCGAGCCGCTCGGTGGCGGTGAAGATCGTCGGCGCGTCGCCGAGGAACGCGATGCGGCTGTGCCCGTGTGCGGCGAGGTGGGTGACCGCGGCGGCGGCCCCGGTGACGTTGTCGACCAGCACGGTATCCGCGATGACGTCGCCGGGCGGCCGGTCGACGAACACGACGGGCGTACCGGACGCGATCTCGGGGACGAGGTAGCCGTGGCGGGTCCCGGCGGGGATGACGATGAGGCCGTCGACGCGGCGCGCGCAGAACTCGAGGGACAGCTCGCGTTCGCGGTCGGGGTCCTCGTCGGACGAACCGGTCAGCACCTGGCGGCCGTGGCGGCGGGCCACCTCTTCCGCGGCGCGGGTGATGCCGGAGTAGAAGGGGTTGGCGACGTCCTCGAGGACCAGGCCGATGGTGCCGGTCGAGGACCCCCGGCGCAGGTTCAGCGCCCCGATGTTGCGGCGGAACCCGAGCCGCTCGATGGCGGCGAGCACCCGTTCCGCAGTCTCGGCGTGCACTCCGGGCTCGGCGTTCACGACCCGCGAGACGGTCTTGATGCTGACCCCGGCCAACCGCGCGACGTCACTCATCGTCGCACGCCGCGGCAGCCTGCCATGCGCATTGGACAACGTTGTCATGGTGCCATCCATTCGACTACGCCACGACGGACCTGTCAACCCGACAAGGTTGTCAAGGAGTCCTGACCAGGAGCGGGCTTGGGGTCTCTGAGACAAAGCCCGGAGGCAGTCAGCAGAGGCCCAGGGGAACGTGCTGCTAATGCTGTGCGGGGTGGGTTCGTGGTGTGTTCTTGCCGGACGGGTGTCTCCGCCGGATGGGTTTGCCTCCGGCGGCTCCTCGCCGGAGGGGCAGGTCTCTGGGATGGCAGGCAGCCTCGGGTGTGGTGTGGGCTTGCGCCCCCCGGCGCCTGCGCACCCCTTACGGCGTCCGTTGTGCTGTGAAAGGCGCTTTCACAGCACCGGGCGCTTCACAGCACCGGTCATGTCCCGAACGCGCCTTTCACGGCATACCAAGCCCACCCCGGCACGGGCGATCACCGTCGGCATGGCCGGACCCGCCGGAGGACCCGGCAAACGTTGGTGGACACAGCGCTGGGCAACCACCCACGACGCGCCATACGAGACGTCGGGTCTGGACCAACACTTTGAAATGCGGGGAGGTGGGCTGGGAGGGGGCCTGGTGCGCGTTGTTGCCGGGGGTGGCGTGAACGCGCACCAGGCTTTCCTCCCCCGGCCGGAGGTCACCGCCCGCCCGGGGCGGCGGGAGCGTCGGGCGGTGGTCCGGTCGGGTCCCTTCCCCGGTCAGTAGCCTGTGCTGCCGTCGGGTGCTTCTGTTGTCGGCGCGGTCGACTTGCAGCCCGCCGGCTCGATCACGAACCAGACGCCGCGCGCGCCGTGGCCCGTGGTCTGCCCGGGGGACGTGTCCCCGGTGAACGTGTGGACCGGCCAGCCGCCGACGGTCACCTGCCGGGTGCCGTCGGCTCGTTCCACCTCACCGACCAGTGCGGGGTCCACCCCGGCCGTGTTCACCTCGCCGGTCGCCAGGAGTGGAGGCCAGGTCGCCGTGCACTCGCCGTCGCAGGTGGACCGCGACGGGTTGGTGCGGTCCGGGGTGAAGAGGTACAGCGTGCGCCCCTCCCGGTCGGTGAGCGCCGGACCGAAGCCGGGGATGTCCTCCGCCCGAACTCCACCGGGGCCGGGACGCCCGCCTTCTCCCCCTCGGGCGTCACCGCGAACCACGTGCCCAGCACGCCTTGACCTTCGGCCTGGCCCGGCGTCGTGTCCTGCGCGAACGTGTACAGCGGCCAGCCGCCGACGGTGACCTGCGTGCCGCCTTCCGGCCGTATCAGGGTGCCCACGAGCCGCTGCTCGGCGCCGGTCACCCTGATGCCGCCGGTCGCCATCAGCGGCGGCCACTTCTGTGCGCACTCGTCGAGGCACGTCGTTGCGGACGGTGCCGTGCTGTCCTGTGTGAACAGGTACAGCGTGCGGCCGTCCTCAGTGGTCAGCACGTCGCCGAGACCGGGCACCTCCGCCACGGTCAGCGACACCGGACGTGCCGGCACCGCGGGTGCGGCGGCGGCCTCGAGCCGCGCGGATGTCGCCGGTGCCGCGCCGCACCCGGCGAGCAGCGTGAGCCCGGCGACCACCGGCAGCACGACGTGTGTCCGCGCCACGGCAACTCCTGTCCGGATCCAGGGGCGGTCGCCGTGCCGCCCGTGCCATGGACACGGACGCGGTCCCAAGTCGGTTCACTACCTTCCGTCCGGGGATCGTCCCCGCCGGTGACCGGCTAGGTTCCGCAACGTGACCGATACCGAGAACCCGGCGGCGATCGTCGTCGAGGACGTGCGGAAGGCCTATGGGGATCTCAACGCCGTCGACGGCGTGTCGCTGACCGTCGCGGAGGGGGAGTTCTTCGGCATCCTGGGGCCGAACGGGGCAGGCAAGACCACCACGCTCGAGATCATCGAAGGGCTGCGCGAGCCCGACTCCGGCTCGGTGCGGCTGCTCGGCGAGTCGCCGTGGCCGCGCAATGTGGCGCTGCTGCCGAGGATCGGCGTGCAGCTGCAGGCGACCGCGTTCTTCGAGAAGCTCACGGCACGCGAGCAGCTGCGGACGTTCGCCGCCCTGTACCGGGTGAGCGCGGACCGCGCCGACGAGATGCTCGAGCTGGTCGGGCTCACCGACAAGGCCGACACCCGCGAGGACAAGCTCTCCGGTGGGCAGCGGCAGCGGCTGTCGATCGCGTGCGCACTGATCCACGACCCGGACGTCGTGTTCCTCGACGAGCCGACCGCCGCGCTCGACCCGCAGGCGCGCCGCAACCTGTGGGACGTGCTGCGTGCCATCCAGGAGCGCGGCAAGACGATCCTCTACACGACCCACTACCTCGACGAGGCCGAGATCCTCTGCGACCGGGTCGCGATCATGGACAGGGGGCGGATCCTCGCGATGGACGCGCCCGCCACACTCGTCCGCGGCCTCGACGCGCCGACCCGCGTCATCCTCGAACGCGGCTCACTGTCCACAGTGGACGCCGAGGAGCTGCCGGGCGCGGACGACGTCACCGACGACGAGCTGTCGCTCACCATCTCGACCCGCAAGCCCGCCGACGTCCTGTCCGCACTCGCCGAACGCCGCGCGCTCGCGGGTCTGCAGGTGCGGACGGCCACGCTCGAGGACGTCTTCCTCGACCTGACCGGACGGGAGTACCGGGCATGACCGCGTTCAAGAGCCTCGCCAGTGCGATGGTGAAGATCTTCTACCGGGACAAGGCCACCCTGTTCTTCACGTTCGTCTTCCCGCTGATGTTCCTCGTCGTGTTCGGGCTGCTGTTCCGCGACGCGGGCACGTCGAAGACCGAGATCGGCGTCGTCGGCGACGGCCCGGTGATCGTCGGCCTCGAGCAGACCGGCGCGCTGGACCTCAAGCGCTTCGACTCCGTCGACGAGGCGGTCCAGCAGGTGCGTGACGGCGACCTGCCCGCGATGGTCGCGCAGGACGGCGACGACGTCACCTACCGGTTCGCGCAGAGCGACCAGACGCAGGCCGGTGTGCTCAGCGGGATCGTGACCGGCGTGGTCAGCCACGTGAACCAGGCGGCGACCGGCGAAGAGCCGCGCTACGTCCTGAACGCGGCGAACGTCGAGGACTCCTCGCTCAAGCCGATCCAGTACATCACCCCGGGCATCATGTCGTGGGGTGTCGCGGTCACGGCCGTGTTCGGCGCCGCGCTGACGCTGGTTTCCTGGCGCAAGAAGCAGGTGCTGCGCCGCATCCGGCTGGCTCCGGTGCCTGCGACGACCGTGCTGAGCGCGCGGGTCGTGGTCACCGTCGGCGTCGCGATCGTGCAGGCGCTGGTGTTCATCGGGGTCGGGGTGCTGCCGCTGTTCGGGTTGCGGCTGACCGGCACGTGGTGGCTCGCGATCCCGGTGTTCCTGCTCGGCATCCTCGCGTTCTTCGCGATCGGCATGCTGGTCGGCGCGTTCTGCAAGACCGAGGAGGCGGCGACCGGCGCGGCGAACATCGTGGTGCTGCCGATGGCGTTCCTGTCCGGCACGTTCTTCCCGATCGACCAGGCGCCGTCGTGGATGCAGTCGGTGTCGAACGTGTTCCCGCTGCGGCACATGAACGACGGGATCATGGACTTCCTGGTCCGAGGGCAGGGGCCGAGCGCGCTGGTGGTCCCGTGCCTGGTGCTGACGGGCTTCGTGCTGGTGGTCGGCACGATCGCCGCGAAGGTCTTCCAGTGGGAGGACGATTAGTCCTCGAAGTCGCCCACTGCCTTGCGGACCTTGGCCAGCAGGTCGGTGAGCTGCGCGGTCTGGCGTTCGGTCAGGCCGCGCAGGCCGAAGTCGATGTCGGTGACGGCCTTCGTCGCGGCCTCGCGGCGTTCGCGGCCCGCGTCGGTGATCTCGGCGAGCGTGGTGCGGCGGTCGGTCGCGTGCGGGATGCGCTTGACCAGGCCGTCGGCCTCGAGGCGGTCGACGATGTTCGTCACGCTCGTCGGGTGCAGCTGCAGCCGCTCGCCCATCACGCGCATGGGCAGGCTGCCGCGCTTGGAGAACGTGAGCAGGACGAGCGCCTCGTAGCGGGCGAAGGTCAGTCCGTGCGGGCGTAGCGCGGAGTCCACTGCGGACTGCAGGACCTGCTGGACACGCATGATGCTGGTGACCGCCGCCATCGTCCCGGACGGTCCGACCTGGTCGGCCCAGAGGTCCGCGGCACGGGCGATCGGGTCGAACGGCAGCGCGCGCTGGCTCATGGCGGTTGAAGTTACCAGCCGGTACCCGCCAGGGTGCTTCCGCACAGCAGGGACATCGAGAGGAGTCGGCGTGTTACTGGCGTTCAGCGTTGCCCCCGCGGGCGGTGAGTCGGACAGCGTGAGCGCGGCCGTCGCGGAAGCGGTCCGCGTGGTCCGCGAGTCCGGGCTGCCGTGCGAGACGAACTCGATGTTCACCAACATCGAGGGGGAGTGGGACGAGGTCATGGCCGTGGTCAAGCAGGCCGTGGACGTGGTGGCGGCGAAGGCGCCGAGGGTGTCGCTGGTGCTCAAGGCCGACATCCGGCCAGGGCACACCGGCCAGCTGCGGGCCAAGGTGGAGCGGATCGAGGAGCATCTGACCGAGCGGAGCTTGCGGAGCGAGCATGAGACCGAGCGGAGCTTGCGGAGCGAGCATGAGACCGAGCGGAGCTTGCGGAGCGAGCATGAGACCGAGCGGAGCTCGCGGAGCGAACCTTGATGCGGACTGGTTTCACGCGACGTGCCAGGATGGATGTGTGACAAGGCCAGATCCACGTCAAACCGCAGCTATGTCAGCCGCTCTGTCCGGGGCGGTGGACCTGTCCGCGCTGAAGGCACGCGCCGAGGCCACCACCAGGGCGCCCGCGCCTGCCGCGCCCGGCTCGGCTGGTGCCCCGGCCCCGTCCGGCGGACCGTTCGTGATCGACGTCACCGAGGAGACGTTCCAGGCCGAGGTGGTCGAGCGATCACTGCAGGTGCCGGTGATCGTCGACCTGTGGGCCGAGTGGTGCGGACCGTGCAAGCAGCTGTCGCCGCTGCTGGAGCGCCTGGCCCAGGCCGCCAACGGCGCATGGGTCCTCGCGAAGGTCGACGTCGACGCCAACCCGCGCATCGCGCAGATCTTCGGCGTCCAGTCCATTCCGACGGTGGTCGCCATCGCCGGTGGGCAGCCGGTCGAGGCGTTCGCCGGGGCGCAGCCGGAGCCGCAGATCAAGCAGTGGCTCGCCAGCCTCCTGGACGCGTTGCGAGACCAGCTACCGGGGATTCGCGCGGCCGAGGCCGGTGGCGGCGCCGCCGAACCCGAGCCGGAGCCCGAGGACGTTCGGTTCGTGACCGCGGAGTCGGCCTTCGAGAACGGCGACTTCGACGGCGCCATCTCCGCCTACCAGAAGATCCTGGACGAGGAGCCCGCCAACGAGCAGGCCAGGGCGGCGCTGGCCCAGGTCCGGTTCATGGCCCGCGCCGAGGCCGCCGATCCTTCCGTGGTGGTGCGGGCCGACACCTCGCCGGAGGACATCGACGCCCAGCTGGCCGCCGCGGATGTGGAGCTGGCCGGGCAGTTGATCGAGAAGGCGTTCGGGCGGTTGCTCGGCGTGATCCGGCGGACTTCCGGTGCGGACCGGGATCGGGCCAGGACGCACCTCGTGGAGTTGTTCGGGCTGTTCTCCCCGGATGACCCGATGGTCGCCAAGGCACGGCGAGACCTGGCTGCGGCGTTGTACTGACCGGCCGCCTGTGCGGCCTGCGTTGTCCTGAAAGACGCTGTCGAGACAGCCGCGATGCCACGAAAGGCCCCTTCGGGACACTCAACGTCCCGAAGGGGCCTTTTCGCTGCGCCCGGCGTGATGAAGGACCCCTTCGTAACACCCGCTGCGATGAAGGGCCCCTTCGTTGCGCTCACCGTGATGAAGGACCCCTTCGTCACGCGCGGTGTGATGAAGGACCCCTTCGTTGCGCTCACCGTGATGAAGGACCCCTTCGTCACGCGCGGTGTGATGAAGGACCCCTTCATCACACCGGGCCACGTCCTGAAAGCGCCTTTCACGGCACGAAGGCCAACCGAGCGAAGGGCGGGAAGCCCGCCACGAAGGGGCTCCCTGCCATCCCGTCGACCTGGCGAAGCCCGATCACACCGGATCAAGGGGGCACCAACAACCCAAACCGGCGGCCAAACGCTGGGACCGCCCCCTTGAGCCGGTGTGATAGCCCGTAGGGAGGTCGACGGGATGGCAGGCAGACCCGCACCCAACCGCAGCCAAACAACGAAACCCCAAGCCATCCCAGAGACCTGCCCCTCCGGCGAGGAGCCCCCGGAGGGCACACCCGCCCACCGAGAAGCCCCCGGAGAGCAGCACGCCCGTCCCGCGACGACATCCCCAAAGCACCCGCCGAACAGATCCAGGTTGAGTGCCCCGAAACGTCTTGGGGCACGTCAGCCGTCGTCAGATCAGGCGAACTGTTCCGTGCACTCGCCGGAGCCGTCGATGTAGCCGATGCGGAAGGCCGCGACCCGCGCGAAACCCGACTGGACCTGCTTGCCGTTGACGTCGGCCGCGATCAGGCTGTTGTCCTGCAGCAGTTCGGCCACCGCCTCGTCCAGGTCGCCCACCGCCAGGTGCAGCTTGTCGTCGGGCGTGTTCGGGTCCTTGTCGATCGTCGTGGCGGTCCACGCGCCGGTCAGGCACGCGGTGCGCAGGCCCGCGCTGTCGCCCTCGAGGTCCGCGCCGATCTGCTTCTGGATCGCCAGGGTGTACCTCGACGCGATTTCCGCGAAGGCCGCGAAGTCGCCGATGCCGGCGCCGTCCTCGTTGGGCTGGCTGCCCTCCGTCGGGGGCTCCGCGATCTGCTTCAGCTTCTCGAGGTCGATGCCCACGATGTTCTCGTCAGCGCAGTACGTCGCCGGGGACGTGCCTTCGCCCTTGTCGCACTCGGCGCCGTTCTCGGTGATCTTCGGCTGTTCCGCGCCGTTGTCCTTGAACGCCTCGTCGAGGCTGTCCTGCAGCAGGCCCAGCGTCTTCTCGTTGAGTTCCGCCTCGCCGCCGGCCTCTTCGTCCTTGGCGCTGCGTTCCTTCTCCTCGATGCGCTCGTTGATCTCCTTGACGTTCATGTCGGCGCAGCGGTTCGGGTCCCTGGTGGTGAAGCCCTCCTGGAACGCGTAGACCCGGTCGAACGCGAGGCCGTGTGCGCCTTCGGTCATGTGGTCGTAGCCCGCCGGGTCGCGGATGAAGAACAGCGTCGCGAGGATCTGGTTCAGGCCCTCACCGGTGTTGAGCTCGAAGTGCTTGGCCTTCCCCTCGGCCACGTACCGCATGAAGTTGCCCATGTAGCAGTCCGCCTGCTGTTCCCGGACGATCGTCGGGGTGGACTGGTCCATGTTGCTCTTCTCGCCGAGGCGGAACTGCACGGCGTGCCCCATCTCGTGGGCCAGCACGCCGACCACCGAGATCGGGTCGAAGTTCTTCGCCAGCATCGGCAGCAGCACGCCGCGGTCCCACGCGATCAGGTCCTCGCCGCCGCCACCGCAGTAGAAGGCGTTCTGGAACTTCTCCGTGCTCGCACCGCACAGCGTCATCGGCTCGCCCTCGGAGTCGTACGACACCAGGCGCTCGATGTGGGCGAACTTGTCGCCGTCGAAGTTGGCGGGCAGCTCGGCGTCCCAGTAGTCGTACAGGTCCGCGACCGCGTTGGTCGCGAGCCGGTCCATCTCGCCGCCGTCGGTGTTCTCCACCTCGAGCTTGGCGTCCTCGACGTCCTGCCGAGGACCGGTCGGCCCGTCGGTCACCTCGAGCCCTCCGGCGTCGGTGGTGTCGATGCCGCCCTCGACGGTCGGCGTGCCCGCGACCGTCTGACCGCATCCCCCGATCTGCGCCACCATCACGGCGACCGCGGAGAGGGCGAGTCCCACTCGCACCCACGACCGCGAACCCTGCACTCGCACAGCTGCTCCCCGTTCACTAACCGTCCTGGCTGACCGGAACCCTACTGGGCCGATCGGGGGCATGTACGGGGAACCGGCCACTGGACAAAACGGGCAGGCGTCACACCTTGCAGGCGGTGACTCCCTGCAACGCACCGGTGCGGAACAGCGACACCCGGTCGAAACCCGTCGGCACCGCGTCACCCGCGATGTCGCGGCCCGGGTAGTCGAAGCGCAGCAGCACCTGGATCGCCTCGTCCAGGTCGCCGGGCGACAGCGCGAAGCCGTCCTGGGGGGTGATCAGCGAGCCGGTGTACGCGCCGGTCAGGCACAGCACCGCCCGCTGCGCCTCCGCACCCTCGAGCGGCTTCCCCAGCGCGGCGAGCGTCGCCATGCTGAACCGGGACGCGAGGATCGTGCCGGTCGCGAAGTCGCCGATCTCGGTGTGCAGCTCGGGTAACTCGTCGCCGGTCGCCACGTCGATCTCGCGGGAGTCCGGGCAGTACGCGATGGGGCCCTGGTCGTCGTCGACGCACTCCGGCGCCTCGTCCGACGTCTTCACCGACGGCGTCGCCCACTCCTTGCCCAGCCCGGTGACCGTGGCCTTGTAGAAGGCGTCCAGGTTGGGCGTGATGGTCGTCAGCAGCGAGTCGAACTCCAGGTTGCCGCCGCGTTCCTGGTCGTCGGCCGACAGGAAGCCGCGCTGCGTGAACGTCCGGTTGTCGACGCTCATGTCCTTGCACAGGTCGACGCCCTTGTCGTAGCCGTCCTGGAAGGCGGACACCCGGTCGAACGCGTCGCCGTGCGCGTCCTGGTCGGACTGCTCGGTGCCGACCGGGTCGCGGAACATCACGAGCGCTTCCATGGCGGTGTCCAGGCGGTCCTTGGAGATCTTGAGGTGCCCGGCGTTGCCGTCGGCGACCCAGCGCACGAACGCGCCCGCGTAGCAGTCGGCCTGCGCCTCGATGAGGATCGTCGGGTACTTCTCGGGGTTGCCGCGCTGCTCCTCGAGCGTCAGCCCGGTCCGCCGCTGCACGGCGTGGCCCATCTCGTGCGCCAGCACGAACATCACGGCGGCCTCGCCGAACTTCTCCTTCAGCACGGGCAGCAGTGCGGCCCGGTCCCACGCGATGACGTCCTCGGTCGGGCAGTAGAAGGCGTTGCCCTCGACGTCGGAGGCGCGCCGCGCGCACGGCGGCGCCTTCGCGTCGTCGTCCGCGGTGTCGACCGAGTAGTAGCCGCCCTCGAGGTCCTCCCACTGGTCGTCGAACGCGCTGGGGAACGTCTCCTCCCAGTACTGCTTGACGTCCGTGATGACGGTCGCGGCCAGCCGGTCGATCGAGCCGCCATCGGTGTTCTTCACGAAGGAGGGGTCGACGCCGCCCTGGCCGTCGGGGTCCTTCGTCACGACCGTGTCGCCGTTGGTCGGGGTGCCGGCCACCGTGGTGGTGCACGCCGTCACCACGAGCAGCATCGGCACGATCAGGGCGAGAACGGGTCGCAGGCGCACGCGTCCAGTGTGCCGCGCGTCAGGTGTCCCTGTCGTGAGGACGGCGCATTCCGGCCAACGCGACCAGCACCACCAGCACCTGGGCGGCCGCGGCCGCGTACAGGGCACCTGCCGGTTCGCCGTCGTCGACCAGCCTCCCCGCGACGGTCGTGCCGATGCCGAAGCCCGCCCACATCACGCTGAACACCCACGCGAACGCCTCGATCCGCTGGCCGTCGGGTGTCGCGTCGCCGACCAGCACCTGCTGCAGGGTTTCGACGGGCCCGTTGACCAGGCCGTACACCACGTACGCGACCACGACCAGCACGATCAGCACCGCCCCGGCGAGGCCCGCGCCCACGAGGACCACCGCGCCACCCGCGTGCAGCACCACCAGCTGCGTCCTGGGCAGACCCGGCCAGGTGCGGGCGCCGTAGCCGATGCCGCTGACCACCGCGCCGAGCGCCATCGCGCTGGTGAACACCCCGGCGGTGCCCTGTCCGGACGCGGCGGCCACGGCCGCCACCTCGAGGCAGCCGAACGCGAACGTGTCGAGCACGATCATGCCGAGCAGCAGCCGCACCCGCCCGTGCCGGAGCGGCCCGAAGAACCCGCGTGCCGGCGGGTGGCCGCCCCGCCTGCCGCGCAGCGCCGGGGCGATCGCCACCAGCAGGTCGCCGAGGAGCTTGATCCCGCCGGTCACACCGACCACGGCCGGTGCCGGCATGAGGAGCAGCAGGCCGCCCGCGATCATCGGCCCGGCGAGGAACGTCGAGGTGTTGAGGGCGGCGTCGAACGCGTAGGCCGTCGGCAGCTGCTCCTCCGGCACGATCGTCGGCCACAGCCCGCGCACCACCGGTCCCGCGGGCGGCACGGAGATCCCGAGCGCGGCGGCGGCCAGGCACAGCACGAGGAGCGGCGCGCCTGCCACCAGCCCGGCGAACAGCCCGGCCCACGCGACCGTGTGCCCGGCGAGCAGGACGAGCAGGACCCGCCGGGGTTCGTGCTTGTCGGCGAGCCGCCCGCGCACGGGCCCGGCGACCGCGGTGGCCAGCGCGAACACCATGAGGATCACGCCCGCGGCGGCGTAGCCGTAGCGCTGGGTCGTGGCGACCAGCAGCGCCAGGTTCAGCATGGACGTCGAGACACGGGACAGCAGCACGGACGCCGTCAGCCTGCCGACCCCCGGGATCGTGAGGAGCTCGCGATATCGGCGCACACGTCAGGCTACTGAGCCACGACCTTCGCGTGGCGCAGTCGTGCGGCGGTGAGGGTCACCGCGATCAGTTGGGCGCCGGTCGCGATCACCAGGGCGGGGGTGGTCTCGCCGGACGACGACACCTGGCCCGCGACCGTCGTGCCGACGCCGAAACCCAGCCACATCACGCTGAACACCCACGAGAACACCTCGACCCGTTGGTGCGCCTGGCTTCCCTCGCCGATGAGGACCTGCTTCACCGTCTCCACCGGACCGTTCACCAACCCGTACGCGGCGAACACCGCACCGGCGAGCACCATCCCGCTCGACCCGGCGCCCGCCGCCAGCACCACCACACCCGCGCCGGTCAGCACCACCAGCTGCGACCCCGCGATGCCGGGCCACGTCCGCGCCCCGTACGCGAGCCCGCTGACCACCGACCCGAGGGCGAGGAGTCCCGTCAGCACCCCCGCCGACCCGCGCCCGGACGCCGCGGCGACGGCCGCGACCTCCAGGCAGCCGTAGGTGAACGTGTCGAGCGCCATCAGCGTCAGCAGCAGCCGTATCCGCCCGTGCACCAGCGGTCCCAGCAGGTGCGTCGGCCGTTGGTGCACCGGCATGTCCCGCACCTCGGGTGCCGTCGCCACCAGCGCGTCGCCGGTCACCTTCACCACACCGGTCACCGCAACGGCGACCTGGGCGGGCAGCACCAGCAGCAGCACCCCGGCCAGCACCGGGCCCGCGACGAACGTGGCGTTGTTGAGCGCGCCGTCGAACGCGTACGCCGTGGCCAGGCGCTCCTTCGGGATCAGCACCGGCCACAGGCCCCGCACCACCGGGCCGGTGGGCGGCACGCTCGCGCCGAGCAGCAGGCACGCCACGACGAGTACCGCCATGGGAGCCGCCAGTGCGACACAGAGCAGCACGAACGCCACCACGTGCACGGCCAGCAACGACAGCAGCACGACCCTCGGCCGGAACCGGTCGGCGAGACGGCCGCGGACCGGGCCCGCCGCCGCGTTCGTGATCGCGTACACCAGCACCAGGAGGCCCGCCGCGGCGTAGCCGTGCACCTGTGTGACCGCGACCAGCAGCGACAGGCTCAGCATCGAGACCGACAGGCGCGCGAGGTTGTTGGCGGCCGTCAGCCTGCTCACCCCCGGGGTGGTGAGCAGTTCGCGGTAGCGGCTCAGACCTCCGGGGCCAGCCAGAGCACGCCCTGCGGCGGCAGTTGCAGCAACGCCGACGCGGGCTGCCCGTGCCACGGCTGCGCTTCCGCCGCCTCGCCGCCCATGTTGCCCCAGCCGGAGCCGCCGTAGCCCTGGGCGTCGGTGTTCAGCACCTCACGCCACCGGCCGGTCATCGGCAGGCCGATGCGGTAGTCCCGCTGCGGGTGCCCGGCGAAGTTCGCGACGCACGCGAGCACCGCCTGCTCGGAGTTCGGGTCGATGCGCAGGAAGCTCGCCACGTTGTTGGCGGAGTCGTTCGCGTCGATCCACTGGAAGCCCTCCGGGCGGTGGTCCGCCGTGTACAGGGCCGGGTGCTGCTTGTACGTGTGGTTCAGGTCGGCGACCAGCTTGCGCACGCCGTCGTGCAGCGGCTCGTCCAGCAGGTGCCAGTCCAGCGACCGGCTCTCGGACCACTCGGCGGGCTGGCCGAACTCGCCGCCCATGAACAGCAGCTGCTTGCCGGGGTGCGCCCACATGAACGCGAGCAGCGCCCGCAGGCCCGCCGCCTTGTTCCAGTCGTCACCGGGCATGCGGGTCCACAGCGACCCCTTGCCGTGCACCACCTCGTCGTGCGACAGCGGCAGCACGAAGTTCTCGCTCCACGCGTACATGAGCGAGAACGTCAGCTCGTTGTGGTGGTAGGAGCGGTGCACGGGGTCGTGGCCGACATAGCTGAGCGTGTCGTGCATCCAGCCCATGTTCCACTTGAAACCGAAGCCGAGGCCGCCGAGGTGCGTCGGCCGCGTGACACCCGGCCACGCCGTCGACTCCTCGGCGATCATGACCGCGCCGGGGTGGTGCTTGTACACGGTCGCGTTCAGCTCCTGCAGGAACCGCACGGCGTCGAGGTTCTCGCGACCGCCGTGGACGTTCGGCAGCCACTCGCCAACCTTCCGCGAGTAGTCGAGGTACAGCATCGAGGCGACCGCGTCCACGCGCAGCCCGTCGATGTGGAACTCCTCGAGCCAGTACAGCGCGTTCGCGACGAGGAAGTTGCGGACCTCGGAGCGGCCGAAGTCGAACACGAACGTGCCCCAGTCCGGCTGCTCGCCCCGGCGCGGGTCGGCGTGCTCGTACAGGGGGGTGCCGTCGAACCGGGCCAGCGCCCACGCGTCCCGGGGGAAGTGCGCGGGCACCCAGTCCATGATCACGCCGATGCCGCGCTGGTGGAGCGCGTCCACCAGGTGCCGGAACTCGTCCGGCGACCCGAACCGCGAGGTCGGCGCGTAGTACGACGTGACCTGGTAACCCCACGAGCCGCCGAACGGGTGCTCAGCGACCGGCAGCAGCTCGACGTGCGTGAAACCGTTGTCCGCCACGTAGTCCACGAGCTCGGTCGCCAGCTCGCGGTAGCCGAGGCCGGGCCGCCACGAGCCGAGGTGCACCTCGTACGCGCTCATCGGCGCCGACACCCACTCGGTCGCGTCGCGGCGCGCCAGCCAGTCGTCGTCGGACCACAGGTGCGCCGACAGCGTCACGCGGGACGCGGTCGCGGGCGGCACCTCCGTCGAGAACGCCATCGGGTCGGCCTTCTCGTGCCAGTTGCCGTCCGGGCCGAGGATGCGGAACTTGTAGCAGGTGCCGGGTGGCAGGCCGGGGACGAACAGCTCCCAGACGCCGGACGAGCCGAGCGAGCGCATCGGGTTCGCGCGGCCGTCCCAGCCGTCGAAGTCACCGCAGACCCGCACCCCGCGCGCGTTCGGCGCCCACACCGCGAACGACGTGCCCTGGACGATGCCCTCGGCGGTCTCGTAGGAGCGGACGTGCGCGCCGAGGACCTCCCACAGCTTCTCGTGCCTGCCCTCACCGAACAGGTGCAGGTCCAGCTCGCCCAGCGTCGGCAGCCAGCGGTACGGGTCGTCGACGAGCACCGGGTGGTCGGTGGAGCCGTAGTCGACCTCCAGCTTGTACGCGCCCGGGTTGTCCGCGAGCACACCGGCGAAGAACCCGTCGGCCACTTCGTCCAGCGGCGTGCGCTCGCCGTCCGCCACCACCGCCACCGCCTTCGCGCCGGGACGGTAGGCACGCGCGACCGTGGCACCCGTCGTGCCCGTGTGGTCGGAATGCAGGCCCAGCACCGAGTGCGGGTCGTGGTGCGCGCCGGCGAGCAGCCGGCGCAGGTCGTCGGCGGGAGGTGTGCCCGGGTTCGCGTTCATCGCCCCTCATTCTGCCGTTGCCCGGGCCAGGCTGCTCAACAGGTCGCGCGCGGTACCGGCCGGGTCAACCCCGCGCGATGTAGGACTCCAGCTGGTCCCGGTCCGACTCGAGCTGCTGGATGCGGCTTTTCACCACGTCACCGATGCTGACGATGCCGATCAGCCTGCCGTCCTCGAGGACCGGCATGTGCCGGATCCGGCGCTCGGTCATGATGGCGGCGAGGCTGTCGACGCCCTCGTTCGGGCCGCACGTGACCACCTGGGTGGTCATGATCTCCTCGACCGGGGCGGTGAGGAGCTCCGCGCCCCGGTCGTGCAACTGCCGCACGACATCCCGTTCTGACACGATCCCGATGACGCCGCCGGTCTCGTCCGCGACGACCATTGCACCGATGTTGTGCCGGGCGAGGTCTTCCAACAGCCCGCTGACCGACACCCTGGGTGGCACCGTGGCCACCTCGGAACCCTTGCTACGCAACAAGTCCGCGACCCGCATGTGGACACCCCGCATCTCCGGCGTGTTGGCCGTCGGCGTTGACGGCCCTTTGATTCAGGCTAACGACGGGGCCCTGCGGACGCTAGACGGCGCCGGTGCCTGATGCCCTGAAAGACGCTTTTGAGGCGTGAGTGCCTCGAAAGCGTCTTTCAGGGCGTTCTGGCGGTCAGGTGCGGCGCTGGATCGCCGCCAGTGGGATCGCCGCCCAGTCGGGGCGGTTGTGGTGTTCGTAGCGGACCTCGTAGACCGCCTTGTCCAGTTCCAGGGCCCGCAGCAACACGGCGTGTTCGCGGGGGTCGTCGCCCACCTCGGCGTAGCCCTCGCAGAAGGCCGTCCGGTTGCGGTCGGACCACTCCGTCGCCCTGGTCAGGCGCTGGCGGTCGTCCTGGGGGTCGTCGTTGCCGGGGAGCAGGTGGAAGGCCGCGTAGTCGAACGAGCGCAGCATGCCCGCCACGTCGCGCAGCGGGGAGCGGGGGACCGCTCGCTGCTGGGGCGTGGCGCCTGGTTCGCCCTCGAAGTCGATCAGGACCCAGCCTGCTGTGGTGCGCAGGACCTGTCCCAGGTGCAGGTCGCCGTGGATCTGGTGGATGCGCACCGGGGTGGTCAGGGTGCGGACCGCGTCGAAGGCCGTCCGCAACGTCTGTTCTTCCGAGGCCAGTGACGGCACCTCGGACAGCACCACGTCGAGCCTCGCGTGCATGGCGTCCGCTTCCGCGGCCAGTTCCTCCTGGCCGACCTCGCGCACGCCCGTCGCTTCCGCCAGTGCGTTGTGGACTTCCGCCACCGCCGTGCCCAGCCTGCCGGACTCGCCGGCGAAGTCGCCGCCCACCTCGTCCGCGTGCAGGTCGCCTTCCGCCAGCAGGTCGCGGACGCTGGCCGTCGCCGTGGCCCAGCCCTCCACCGCGTCCGGCAGGAAGCGTTGCATGAAGCCCAGTACCACCGGCTCTTGTGGACGGTGGTCGGTCAGCACGCCGAGCGGGGCCGCGATGTGCGGGTTGCCCGCCAGGGCCCGGTGCAGGTCCACGTCCCGGTTGCGGCCCTGTTCCGGCTGCCGGTACAGCTTCAGGATCGCGTTCCCGTAGATCAGTGACGTGTTGCTCTGCTCGACGCCGATCTGCCTCGGACGGGTCCCGGCCGCCACCGACGGGTCGGCATCGAACCGCAGACCCGCCACGTCTTCCTGTCCCAGCAACAGGTCCAGCAGCGCACCCATCAGCTCCGGGTCCTGCGGGGCGTCGTACACGGCCCGCCCGTCCAGCTCGCCGATCACCGCGTGCGCCAGCACGTCCGGCACGTTCTCGCGCACGCCGAACAGCAGCTGGTACGGGGCGCCGTCGTCCACCGACACCATCGCGTGGACCAGCGCCGGGTCACCCTCGATGAGGATGGACGACCTGAGCGTTCGCGCCGAGGTGACCGCGTGGCCCTTCGTGCGGAAGAAGCGCTGGCCGACCAGCCACCGTAACAACTCCTCGCCGAGGTCCTCTGCCAGTTCGGTGGGTCGGAGCACCGTCACGGTGTCTCACCTTCGTCGGTGTCGGAGGTGATCTGGAACCAGTAGAAGCCGTGCCCTGGCAACGTCAGCAGGTACGGCAGGTCGCCGATCGGCGGGAAACGCACCCCGCCGGTCAGCTCCACCGGCACCCGGCCCGCGTGCTCGGACAGGTTCAGCTCCACCGGCTGCGGGAAGCGGGACAGGTTGTTGACGCAGATGACCAGGTCCTCGTGGTGGTGGCCCGCCTCCGCGGGCAGGTGCCGCAGGTAGGCGAGCACGCTCGGGTTCGACGAACCCAGCTCCATGAACTCGCCCAGCCCGAACGCCGGGTGCTCGCGGCGCACCTGCAGCATCCGCCGCGTCCAGTGCAGCAGGGACGAGGTGTTGTTGAGCTGCGCCTCGACGTTCACCGCCTGGAAGCCGTACACCGGGTCCGCGATCACCGGCAGGTACATCCGGCCGGGGTCGGCCCGCGAGAAGCCCGCGTTGCGGTCCGGGGACCACTGCATCGGCGTGCGGACCGCGTCGCGGTCGCCGAGCCAGATGTTGTCGCCCATGCCGATCTCGTCGCCGTAGTACAGCACCGGCGAACCCGGCAGCGACAGCAGCATGGCCGTGAACAGCTCCATCTGGTTGTCGTCGTTGTCAAGCAGGGGCGCGAGGCGCCGCCGGATGCCGATGTTGGCCTTCATCCGGGGGTCCTTGGCGTACTCGGAGTACATGTAGTCGCGCTCTTCGTCCGTGACCATCTCGAGCGTCAGCTCGTCGTGGTTGCGCAGGAAGATGCCCCACTGCGCGCCGGACGGGATGGGTGGGGTCTGCGCGAGGATCTCCGAGATCGGGAACCGCGACTCCCGCCGGACCGCCATGAAGATGCGCGGCATCAGCGGGAAGTGGAACGCCATGTGGCACTCGTCGCCGCCGGTGTCCGGGTCGCCGAAGTACGCGACGACGTCCGCGGGCCACTGGTTGGCCTCCGCGAGCAGCACCCGGCCGGGGTACTCGTCGTCGACGACCTTGCGGCAGCGCTTCAGGAACTCGTGCGTACGCGGCAGGTTCTCGCAGTTGGTGCCCTCCTCCTCGAAGAGGTAGGGGACCGCGTCGAGCCGGAAGCCGTCGATGCCGATGTCCAGCCAGAACCGCAGGACGTCGATCATGGCGTCCGCGACCTCGGGGTTCTCGTAGTTGAGGTCGGGCTGGTGGGAGAAGAAGCGGTGCCAGTAGAACTGCCCGCGCAGGGGGTCGTAGGTCCAGTTCGACGACTCGGTGTCGACGAAGATGATCCGGGCGTCCGGGTACTCCTCGTCGTTGTCGGACCAGACGTAGTAGTCGCCGTACGGCCCGTCCGGGTTCTGCCGCGACTCCTGGAACCACGGGTGCTGGTCGGAGGTGTGGTTCAGCACCAGGTCCGTGATCACCCGCAGGCCCCTGCGGTGCGCCTGGTCGAGCAGGTACACGAAGTCCTCGACGGTGCCGAACTCCGGCAGCACCGCGCGGAAGTCGGAGATGTCGTAGCCGCCGTCGCGCAGCGGAGAGGCGTAGAACGGCGGCAGCCAGAGGCAGTCGACGCCCAGCCACTGCAGGTAGTCCAGCTTGTCGGCGAGACCGCGCAGGTCGCCGGTGCCGTCGTTGGTGAAGTCGTTGAACGCGCGAACCAGTACCTCGTAGAAGACCGCGGTCTTGTACCAGTCCGGTTGTTTCGGCGCGGATCTCGCGTGCCGGAAGTCGTCGGCGTTCGGCTCGACGAGATGGCCGTCGGCGGTGACGGCCTCCCCGGTGTGTGGCACTCCTTCGAGCCCCAGGCCGGCGTCCGGACGAGTGGTGTCCGGAGCGGCGTCCGGCGTATCGGTCATCCCCGCACCTTTACATGGTCAGCATTCCCCGCAACAGCCTTTGTAGGGGGTTGCGGATCATGGTGCCAGGTCGCCCGCTGCCCCTCTCTCCATGGTCACGCCTGTGACCGCATCGTGCATGACGCGGGCGCCGTCCCCGCTGCGTCTCACAGTGGGACGGCGCCCGCGCTGGTCGTCACGTCATGCGCGGTATGCCGCCCACTGGTTCTTCATGCGGGTCTTCTGGCCCTGGGTGAACTGGTTGTAGCAGCTGTCGTAGGAGTAGTCCATGTAGTTGTGGATCGGGTCGACGCCCGCCGCGGGGCAGGTGTCCTTGCCCGCCGGGCAGCCCGAGGTCGACGTGCGCTGCGCCGGGGTGTCGGAGACCTGGTCGTTGCTGGCGCTGCAGCCGCCCTGGAAGGTGTGGTACAGCCCCAGCCAGTGGCCGGTCTCGTGCGACGCGGTCTTGCCGAGGTTGAAGTTGGCGATGTTGCCGCCCGGCACGGAGCCGTACTGGATCACGACGCCGTCCAGCTCCGGGTCCGCGGCGTACCAGGACGGGAAGGTCGCGAAGCCGAGGTAGCTCGTGTTCGTGGACCAGATGTTCAGCACGCCCGCGTCGCCCTCGCGGGTGGCGCTCTTCATGGCGGCCTCGACCGACGGGCTGTCGACGTTGTTGAACCAGTTGGTGTTGGTCCACCGGCGGGTCGCCTGGAGGGTGAACTGGAACTCGGTGTTCGCCGCGGCCGATGACTCGCCGCCCGCGAAGTTCTGGTTCATCTCGGTGATCTGCTGGTTGATCTGCGTGTTGGTGACGTTGCCAGCGCCGCCGGAGGCGGTGACGACGTGGAACACGACCGGGACCGTGGTGACGGCCTGGATCTCGATACCGCGCCTGCTTGCCAGGCGGGCCGTCATCTCCTTCTCGGCGGCGGCGACCTCCGCGTGGGACATCTCGTTGCGCTCGTGCTTGTGCTCGCCGGGGCGAACGCGCGCGGCCGAGCCCTCGTCGGTCGCGCATTCGACGCCGCTGACGTCGGAGTGGGCAGTGGTCGCGGCCGCTCCGGCGTCAGCGGCCGCGGGCAGCACGGCGAACGCGGACGCGGACATGGCGAACGCCGCCAGCAGGACGGCGGTTCTTCTCGGGGACATACGGGTACCTCTCAGCAGGGGGCGTGACCCCTGTGCACGTCACGCCATGCTTCGGACCGTACGTCCTACCCCACTTCCGTCAAAGGTGTTGCCATTTACCGGTTTCCGGGTTTCAGCGCGTCACGGACAAGATGTGCGAAACCGCCTGAACCGGGTCGAGACGGACGTAGTTCGCCTGGCTCCACTCGAACGTCGAGCCGGTGACCTCGTCGTGGACGACGATGGTGTCCGACCAGTCGCGGCCGATGGCGGGCAGGTCGAGGTAGACCATGCCCTCCTGCGGGTGCTCGGGGTCCAGGTTCACGACCACGATCACGGTGTCACCGGTCGCCGGGTCGCGCTTCGAGTACGCGAGCAGGGCGTCGTTCTGCGTGTCGTGGAAGTGCAGCGTCCGCAGCTGCTGCAGCGCGGGGTGCGCGGCGCGGATCGCGTTGAGCCGCGTCAGCCACGGCTCCAGCGACCGGCCCTCGGCCAGCGCCTGGTCGAAGTCACGCGGCCGCAGCTCGTACTTCTCCGAGTTCAGGTACTCCTCGGACCCCTCGCGCACGGCCTCGTGCTCGAACAGCTCGAAGCCGGAGTACACGCCCCAGCTCGGCGAGTACGTTGCCGCGAGCACCGCGCGGATCGAGAACATCGCCGTGCCGCCGTACTGCAGCGACGCGTGCAGGATGTCCGGCGTGTTCACGAACAGGTTCGGCCTGCCCTCGTCCGCCCGCGCCACGATCTCCTGACCGAACTCGATCAGCTCGGACTTGAAGGTGCGCCACGTGAAGTAGGTGTAGGACTGGGTGAACCCGAGCCGCGCGAGACCGTACAGCCGGGCGCGCCGCGTGAACGCCTCCGACAGGAACAGCACGTCCGGTTCGAGCGCCTTGACCTGGTGGATCAGCCAGTGCCAGAAGTTCGGCGGCTTGGTGTGCGGGTTGTCCACCCGGAAGATCCGCACTCCGTGGTTGACCCAGTGCATGACCACGCGGAGCACCTCCGCGTAGATGCCCTCGGGGTCGTTGTCGAAGTTCAGCGGGTAGATGTCCTGGTACTTCTTCGGCGGGTTCTCCGCGTACGCGATCGACCCGTCCGGCCGCGTGGTGAACCACTCCGGGTGCGAGGTGACCCACGGGTGGTCCGGCGCGCACTGCAGCGCCAGGTCGAGCGCGACCTCCATGCCCAGCTCGTTGCACCGCGCCACGAACCGGTCGAAGTCCTCGATCGTGCCCAGCTCGGGGTGGATCGCGTCGTGGCCGCCCTCGGCGGAGCCGATGGCCCACGTCGACCCGACGTCCTCCGGCACGGAGATGACGCTGTTGTTAGGGCCCTTGCGGTTGACGGCCCCGATGGGGTGGATCGGCGGCAGGTACACGACGTCGAAACCCATGCGGGCCACGCGGTCCAGCTGCTTGATCGCGGTGTCGAACGTGCCGTGCACCGGCTTGCCGGACTCGTCGAGCCCGCCGGTGGAGCGCGGGAAGAACTCGTACCAGGAGCCGTACAGCGCCTTCGGGCGGTCGACCCACACCTGGTACTTGCGGCCGCGGGTGACGAGGTCACGCAGCGGGTGGGCGTGCATGTACCGCTGGATCGGCTCGGCCAGCGCCTCCGCGATGCGGCCGGGCAGCGGGCGGTCGGTGTCGCGCAGCGCGGCCGCGGCGGACACGAGCATCGCGCGCTCGCCGTTGTGCGGGAAGCGGCGGGCGGCGCGGTCGAGCAGCAGCGCGCCGTTCTCGAGGTCGTTGGCCAGCTCCTCCGCGGTCTGCGCGGCGCCGACCTTCACCTCGACGGCGTGGCGCCACGTCGCCCACGGATCGCTCCACGCGTCGATGCGGTAGGTCCACATGCCGGTCGCGTCGGGACAGATGTGCGCGACCCAGGTGTCGTCGTTGGGGTCGTCCACCGCCATGCGGGTGAGGCGTTCACCCTTGTCGTGTGGCCCTCGCCACACCACGGTGGCGGCCACGGCGTCGTGGCCTTCCCGCCACACGGTGGCGTGCACGGGGATGTGCTCGCCGACCACCGCCTTCGATGGATAGCGGCCACAGCTGATAACCGGGGAAACGTCGTCGATGCCTAGGCGGCCACTCACCGGGCAAGCCCCTCCCGCACGGTCCTTCGGTTGATATTGAGAAGTGTGCCCGGTCCCACGTTCGACCACACCCCCGCCCCGCACCTGATTTTCCGTCGGGGGTGCCCGCTAGGGTCGGTCGGCGTGAAAGCTGTACGCCGCTTTACCGTGCGCGCCGGTCTGCCCGAGTCGCTCGCCGAGCTGGAAACGCTCGCGACCAACCTCCGGTGGACCTGGCACCCGCACACGCAGGATCTGTTCGCCACCATCGACCAGGGCATATGGGACCGTCTCGGCGACCCGCTGCGCCTGCTCGCCGAGGTGCCCGCGAGCCGTCTCGAGCAACTGGCGGACGACGAGTCGTTCCGCCACCGCCTCGGCGAGGCGTCCGGCGACCTGCGCCGCTACCTCTCCGAGCCGAGGTGGTACCAACAGCGCCGTTCGGAGCTGTCGGGCAGGGGCCGGATGGCGGAGTCGATCGCGTACTTCTCGATGGAGTTCGGGGTCACCGAGGCGCTGCCGAACTACTCCGGCGGTCTCGGGGTGCTCGCGGGTGACCACCTGAAGGCGGCGTCCGACCTTGGCGTTCCCCTGATCGGTGTCGGGCTCCTGTATCGGTCGGGGTACTTCCGGCAGTCGCTGTCACTCGACGGGTGGCAAATCGAGCACTATCCGGTACTCGATCCGAACGGGCTGCCGCTGTCGCCGCTCGTGGAGCCGTCCGGCGCGCCGATCCTCGTGCACGTCGCGATGCCGGGTGGCCGGGTGCTGCGGGCCAGGATCTGGAAGGCGCAGGTCGGCCGCGTGCCGTTGTTGCTGCTCGACTCCGACGTGGACGGCAACGACGACGACCTGCGCGGTGTCACCGACCGCCTGTACGGCGGCGACCAGAACCACCGCATCCGCCAGGAGATCCTGGCCGGCGTCGGTGGCGTGCGCGCCGTGCGCACCTACTGCGAGCTGACCGGGCACCCGCAGCCCGAGGTGTTCCACATGAACGAGGGCCACGCCGGCTTCCTCGGCCTGGAGCGCCTGCGTGAGCTGATGTCGGCGCACCAGCTGTCGTTCGACGAGGCGCTGTCCGCGGTCCGCTCCGGCACGGTCTTCACCACGCACACCCCGGTCCCGGCCGGCATCGACCGGTTCCCGGTGGACCTGGTGCAGCACTACTTCGGCGACGGCGCGCTGCTGCCGGACGTCGACCTGCGCCGCGTCCTCGCGCTCGGCGCGGAGGACAACCCCGGCATGTTCAACATGGCGCACATGGGCCTGCGGCTCGGGCAGCGCGCCAACGGCGTGTCGAAGCTGCACGGGCAGGTCAGCCGCGAGATGTTCGGCGGGCTGTGGCCGGGCTTCGACACCGAGGAGGTGCCGATCACGTCGGTCACCAACGGCGTGCACGGGCCGACGTGGACCGCGCGGGAGATGGCCAGGGTCGGCACGGACCTCGACGACCACGGCCTGTGGCAGCTGCGCTGCGACCTGCGCAAGCTGCTGGTCACCGAGGTTCGGCGGCGGGTGCGGGAGGCGTGGCTGCAGCGCGGCGCGTCGCCGCTGGAGCTGGCGTGGACCGACACGGTGTTCGACCCGGACGTGCTGACCGTCGGGTTCGCGCGGCGCGTGCCGACGTACAAGCGCCTCACGCTGATGCTGCGCGACCACGACCGCCTGCGTGCGCTGTTGCTCGACCCGGACCGGCCCGCGCAGCTGGTGGTGGCCGGCAAGTCGCACCCGGCCGACGACGGCGGCAAGGCGCTGATCCAGCAGATCGTCCGGTTCGCTGACGAGCACGACGTGCGGCACCGGATCGTGTTCCTGCCCGACTACGACATGTCGATGGCGCGGTACCTGTACTGGGGCTGCGACGTGTGGCTGAACAACCCGACCCGCCCGCTCGAGGCGTGCGGCACCTCCGGCATGAAGTCGGCGCTGAACGGCGGGCTGAACCTGTCGATCCGCGACGGCTGGTGGGACGAGTTCTACGACGGCTCCAACGGCTGGGCGATCCCGACCGCCGACGGCGTGTCCGACCCGCTGCGCCGCGACGACCTGGAGGCGGCGGCGCTGTACGAGCTGCTGGGCTCGCAGGTGGCGCCGCTGTTCTACGACCGGACCGACGGCGTGCCGAAGCAGTGGCTCGCGATGGTGCGGCACACGCTGTCGTCGCTCGGCCCGCAGGTCCAGGCGTCGCGGATGGTCGAGGAGTACGTCGAGCGGCAGTACACCCCTGCGGCGACCGCCGTGGAGCTGGCCGACGCGGAGGGTTTCCGCGCGGCACGGGAGCTGGCGGCCTACCGCGAGCGGCTGTCGGGTTCGTGGCCGCACGTGCGGGTCACGTCGTGCGACCTGTCGCTGAACGGTTCGGACACGCCGGTGCTCGGTGAGCGGGTGGCGGTGCGGGCGTCGGTCGACCTGGCCGGGTTGTCCACTTCGGACGTCCAGGTGCAGGCGGTGATCGGCCGCGTCTCCGACAGCGACGAGCTGTTCGACGTGGTGACCGTACCGATGACCCCGGACGGCGACGGCCGGTACGCGGCGGAGGTGTCACTGCCACACGCGGGCGCACTGGGCGTCACGGCCCGCGTCCTGCCGAACCACGAACTGCTGGCAAGCCCCGTCGAGCTGGGCCGGGTAGTCCTGGCGAACTGACCCGGCCCGGTTGCGCGCAGCGCCCGCACTCATGCGCGGGATGCCCCGAAAGACGCTGTCGAGACAGCCGCGATGCCACGAAAGGCCCCTTCGGGACACTCAACGTCCCGAAGGGGCCTTTTCGCTGCGCCCGGTGCGATGAAGGGCCCCTTCGTAACGTCCGGCGTGATGAAGGACCCCTTCGTTGCGCTCACCGTGATGAAGGGCCCCTTCGTTGCGTCCGGTGATGAAGGGCCCCTTCGTTGCGCTCACCGTGATGAAGGACCCCTTCGTTACGCCCGGTGTGATGAAGGGCCCCTTCATGGCAGGCAGACCCGCCCAAACGTAACCAAACAACCCCGCCACCCCGGAGACCTGCCCGTCCGGCGAGGACGAACCACACCACCGAAGCGAACACAACGAGGAGAGCGTCAGCCGGCCACCTCGAGGCGAGTCCGGGTGGTGGCCACCCGAGGCCACCACCCCGCCAGTTTCTCCGCCTCGGTCAGCACCTGCCTGGCCATGCGGTTGTCGCCGGCCGCCATGTGAGCCCGAGCCAGCGTGGCGAGGTCGTCAGCACGGCCGAGGGCGTCGTCGGCGGTGCTCGCGGACAGCTGCGCCAGCGTGATCGCGTCCTTCGCGTCCCCGCGCAACAGCGCGACCATCGCCCGGGCGCCGTTGAGCCGGTGGCTGGGATAACCGAGCGCGGCCGCGTTCTCGATGGCCCGGCTCGCCGTGGTCAGGCCGGTCTCGCTGTCCAGCTGCCCGGACTCGACCGTCGCGCACGTGAGGCCCGCCAGCACGGCGTACGCACCCGGATCGGGGTCGGTGGTCAGCCGCACCGCGAGCACCACGGCCTCGGCGTACCGGCCCTGCGCGGCCAGCACCCGGATCCGCGCGGCCAGCGCGGACCGCAGCCCTGGGTGCCGCACCCGCAGCTGCGCCGCCGCCGTCTCCGCGGCCGCGATGTCACCGGCCTGCGCCGCGCGCACGGCCCGGTCCACCAGCGGCGCCGCCTTCCCGGCACCCGAGTACGGCAGCCGGAACAACAGCCAGCCGGTGGACGTGGTGGTGGCGGTCCGCTTCGGGACGAGCGACACCGCGAGCGACGCGACGGCCGCCGCCGCGAAACCTGTGGTGAACGGCCCGTCCGCGAGCGCGACCGCGCAGACCGCGGGCACCGCCTCGGCCGCCAGCCCGCACAGTGCGACCGCCCGGATCCGGCCCGCCGTCGTGGCCCGCACCGACACCGACAGGATGATCGGCACCGCACGCAGCGTCACGATCCGGTGCGGGGTCGGCCAGTCCGCGACCCGGGGCCCGGTGCCGATCACGAGCCGGCGCAGCGTCACCCCGGGCACCAGCACGCTCGCCAGCAGCCCGGCCTGGCTCGCGACGACCGCGACGAGCCCGCCGGTCAGCGCGCCGACCAGCCCGGTGACCACGTCGGGGCGCGTCAGCACGACGACGGCGGCGACGGTCGCCACCGTCGCGAGGCCGCCGGGCCGGAGCAGAACGTGAGCAACCCGCACGTCCACAGACGCTACGCGGCGGACGCACCACGCCCACTGTCTTCATGGACAGCCGAAAGGGCAGCCGCGATGAGTTCCGCCACTCCGGGTGGTCTACCTGGCAGGACTCGAAGGAGGAAACGATGGCCAAGGTTCTCGTCTACGCCAGCATGTCGCTCGACGGTTACATCGCGGGCCCGGACGTGTCCCACGATCACCCGATGGGTGTCGGCGGCGAGCAGCTGCACACCTGGATGTTCACCGACACGACCCCGGCCGACCACGCGGTCGCCGAGCGTATCCGCGCCGAGGCGGGTGCGGTGGTCGTGGGCAGGCGGACGTTCGACATCGGGCTCGACCACTGGCACGACACCCCGTACCCGGCGCCGGCCTTCGTGCTCACGCACCGGCCGCTCCCGGACCTGCCCCAGCGCAGCGGCACGTTCTCGTTCGTGACCGACCTGGCGGAGGCCGTCGAACGCGCGAAGGTGGCGGCGGGGGACCGGACGGTGCTGCTCATGGGTGCCGACGTGAAGCGGCAGGCGCTGGCGGCAGGCCTGGTGGACGAGGTGATGATCAGCCTGGTGCCGGTCCTGCTCGGCGGCGGCGCGAAGCTGTTCGACGGCCTGCCCGCGATGACGTTCACCGGCACGGTGACCCACCCCCGTTTCTCCGTGAAGCACTGACAGAAAGCGGTCGCCGCGACGCTGACACCGGTGCTCCAGCAGTTCGGCGAGAACGGGCGGCGGGCGGTCCTCGACTACCAGCGAACCGACGCGGAGGCCGCGAACGAGCTCAGGAAGGGACAACGCGTCCCGGTTCGCGGCCTCGGTCGCCGACACGAAGACCGTGACTACGTGATGCACGGCCACACGGAGCCCGCCGACGACGTGGCGGTCCGGATCGGGATCGAGCTGCGGGAGCCGTACGACCCTGGCGAACTGCGGCCCGAGCACATCGAGCAGGCCATCGAACGGCACCGCGCCGAGCTGGAGCAGACCGGGATGATCAGGTGACCGCCTGCGTGCCGCCCGCCCGGACGGGCAGGCCGGCGTCGCGGTAGCCGCGGAAGCCGTCCACCAGGTCGGTGGCCTTCGCGAGACCGAGCGCCTGCAGGTCGCGGGCGGCGAGGCTCGACGCGTAGCCCTCGTTGCAGAAGACCACGACCGTGGTGTCCTCGGTGAAGCCGTCGATGCGGTGCTCGCCCGCCGGGTCGAGGCGCCACTCGAGCACGATGCGCTCGATCGGGACCGCGCCCGGGATCTCGCCGTCGGCGACCCGGTTGTGCAGCGGGCGGATGTCCACCAGCAGGTGGTCGTCCGGCAGCCGGGCGACGTCGCCGGGCGCGACCCGGTTCAGCCCGGCGCGAGCCTTCGTCAGCACCTCGTCGACAGCACTGCGCGTCCGATGGTTCGTTCCGCCAGCTCCACCCTGTGCCTGATGGTTCGTTCCGCCAGCTCCACCCTGTGCCTGATGGTTCGTTCCGCCAGCTCCACTCACGGTTCCACCGGCTCCTTCCGCAGTTCCTCCAGTGACCGCCGCGGCGGCAGCGGAGGGATGACCGCCGGGATGTCCCACAGCGAGGCGTACTCCCTGGTCGGGACGAGCGGCGGCGAGTACGCGTGCACGGTAGCCGCCTTCTCCTTCGTGGTGTTCCACACCTGGTGCGCGCGGCCCGCGCCGAACCCGATCGCGTCGCCGGTGCTGTGCGACCGGGTGCCGATCCCGGCGCCCGGGTAGCGGTAGGTCTCCGACAGCGTGCCGAGCACGACCGAGAACGAGCCGGACGCACCCCCGTGGTCGTGCGGGGCGGTGTGCTGGCCCGGCAGCCACGACAGCAGCCAGACCTCGACCTCCTCGGTCAGCTCCAGGCGGGACCACCAGCGCTGCGGGCTCGAGAACCGCACCCGCGCGAGCAACTCGTCGCGGAAGGTGGTCCCGATGGTGGACACGAGGTCGCGCAGCTCGGTCGGGGTCCACAGCGGACCTCGGGGGCGGACCAGGTGTGAGATGGACAGGTCATCCGACAGTGCGGTCGACACGAGGGTGCTCCGGAAGGGTCGTGTGATCGGGACGCGGGGATCACACGGCGCTACAGCCGCACGAGGCGACCAGCAGGAGGTCGACCGTGCGGTCGCGCCAGAACACGAGCGACCGGAACATGCGACCGATCGTGACACGCTTGCCACATAGTGGCCAGCTATCTCACGCAGTGGTACGTGGGGTGCGGTAGACCAGCAGACTTCGAGCGGGGACTGCTACGCGTTTGCCCGCCTCGAGCGGGCTCGCGTCGGCGGGCTCGCCCCGCGGGGTGCCGCTGTCCAGCACGGGGATGAAAGCGTCGCCGAACGCGGGGCCCGGCAGTGTCACCTCGGCCGGTTCGTCGCCCGCGTGCACCAGCACGAGCCAGCTGTCGTCGGCGATCAGCTCGCCGGTGCGGTCGCGGGACAGGCTCGTCGACCCGTCGATCCACATGCCGAGCGTGCGGCGCGCGTCGTCGAACCAGTCGTGGTCGCTCATCGGCTCGCCGTCCGGGGAGAACCACACGAGGTCCGGGCGGCCGGAGTGCGTGGGGCGGCCGTCGAAGAACTGCGGCTGGCGCAGCGCGGGCGAGGTGGCGCGCAGCGCGATCAGCTTGCGGGTGAACGCGAGCAGGTCGTCGCCGCGCTCGTCCGGCTCCCACGACACCCACGAGACCTCGTTGTCGAGGCAGTACGGGTTGTTGTTGCCGCCCTGCGTGCGCCACCGCTCGTCGCCCGCGGTGAACATGGGCGTGCCGGTCGACAGGATGAGCGTGGCGAGCAGGTTGCGTGCCTGCCGGTCCCGCAGGGCCAGCACCGCGGGATCGCTCGTCTCGCCCTCGGCGCCGCAGTTCCACGACCGGTTGAAATCGGCGCCGTCGCGGCCGCCCTCGCCGTTCTCCTCGTTGTGCTTCTCGTTGTAGGACACCAGGTCCCGCAGTGTGAACCCGTCGTGCGCGGTGACGAAGTTGATCGACGCCCACGGCCGCCGCGTGTTGGCCGCGTACAGGTCCTCCGACCCGGACAGCCGGTAGGCGAGGTCGCGCACGTTCACCCCGCCGCGCCAGAAGTCCCGGACCCCGTCCCGGAAGCGGTCGTTCCACTCCGTCCACTGTGGTGCGAACCCGCCGACCCGGTAGCCGTCGGCGGTCGCGTCCCACGGCTCGGCGATCAGCTTGCGGCGCGCGAGTGACGGGTCGACGGTGATCGCGGTCATCAGCGCCGAGTCCGGGTCGAACCAGCCGCCGCGCGGGCGGCCGAGTGCGCTCGCGAGGTCGAAGCGGAACCCGTCGACGCCCAGCTCGTTCGCGAAGTACCGCAGGGAGTCGGTGACGAGCCGCACCACCTCGCGGGAGCCGGGGTTGAGCGTGTTGCCGCAGCCCGTGAGGTCCACTGTGGACCCGTGCCGGTCGTGCAGGTAGTAGGCGGGCGCGTCGAACCCGCGCAGCGACAGCGTCGGCCCGTCCACGCCGCCCTCGCAGGTGTGGTTGAACACCACGTCGAGGATCACCTCGATGCCCGCCGCGTGCAGCGCGGCGACCATCGTGCGGAACTCGGTGACCTCGTTGCCCGGCTCGCTCGCGTACGCCTCGTGCGGTGCGTGGAAACCGAGCGTGGAGTAACCCCAGTAGTTGGGCATGCCGCGGCGCCGCAGCGACGGCTCGTCGGCGATCGTGTGCACCGGCAGCAGCTCGACCGCGGTGACACCGAGCCGGACCAGGTAGTCGATCACGGCCGGGTGCGCGAGCCCGAGGTACGTGCCGCGCTGGTGCTCGGGGACCTCGGGGTGGAGCTTGGTGAACCCGCGGACGTGCAGCTCGTAGATCACCGTCTCCTCGAACGGCGTCTCCGGTTTCACACCGGTGTCCACGCCGCCGGGCGGGGTGACGACCGACAGCGGCACGTGCCCGAGCGAGTCCCTGGTGGACGCCTTGCCGGTCATCGGGTCGCCCTCGTAACCAAGGACCGCGCGCGGGTCGCCGACCGTGCCGGTGATCTGCCGCGCGTACGGGTCGACCAGCAGTTTCGCCGGGTTGCAGCGCAGGCCGCGACCGGGCTCGTACGGGCCGTGCACGCGGTAGCCGTAGCGCTGGCCGGGGGTGACGCCGGGGAGGATGGCGTGCCAGATGCCGAAGGTGCGCTCGGTCAGCTCGATGCGCCGCTCGGCGCCGTCCTCACCGATCAGGCACAGCTCGACGGCCTCGGCCACCGCCGACGCGACCGCGAACCGGACTCCGCCGGCCTCCGGATGCGCGCCCAGCGGGAACGGTGATCCGGGCAGCACGTGGTCGGCGGGCATTCCTCCATCTTGCCTGCTGACCGGCCCGATGATCAGAGCTGATAGGTGTGATTCTCGTACGAGTCGTCGTCGTGGCCGGTGCGGACCGTGACGTCCTCGCGGTGATCACCCCTGGCCGACGCCACGACCTGCCCGAACAGGAGCTGGTGGGTTGCCCACCCGTGCGCGGACGTGCAGGCGAGGGTGAGCAGCAGCAGGTGTTCGCCCTCCGCGATGAACGCCTGGAGCTGCAGTGCGAGCGGCCGCCGCGCCCGCACCTGCTCGACGCCCGGCACCCGCTGCGCGACGACCGCGGGCCCGAGCGCGGTGCCGATGACCAGCGTCTCCCGCACGTCCGGTCCGCCGACGTCCTCGAGCGCGTCCCGCAGCGCCGCGGCCGTGCCGTCGTCCCAGCCGGACGGCCGGTCGAGCACGACACCGGTGAGCACGGCGGGCGCCGCGCCGGGCGGCGCGACGATCGCCATCAGCTCCGCGCCCTCCCGCACGGCCGTCTCGACCGCCTCGGTCGCCAGCGCCTCCAGGTCCGCGCGCCCGGTCGACAGGCCCCGCAGCTCGCCGACGATCTCCGCGTACTCCTGGATGGCGAGCTGGGGGTGGTCGAGCGGCAGCCGCCACACGGTGTCGGGCAGGTCGATGATCAGGTTCACGGCTCGCTCCGCAAGCTCTGCTCGATGTCCTTCGACCCGCTCACTTCAGGGCTTCCTTGCCGAAGTCCTCGATCGCCTTCTCCAGCTGCTTCGGTGTCGGGTTGATGCCCTGCTGCAGGAACTTCAGCTCGGCCTTCTGCTGCGGGGTCAGGTCGACGCCGGCCTTCTCCGCGATCGCCGAGCCCTTGTCGACGAGGTCCGCGTACGCCTGGTGCTGCTTGGCCTCCAGCCCGAGCCGCTGCAGCTCCGCCTTGCGGTCGGCGAGGTTCGCGGGCAGCTCGACGCCCTCCCGCTTGGCGACCTCGCGGCCGGCGGCGGTCAGGTCGCGGGACACCTTGCCGTCGAGCCCGTGCTGCCGCATCATGCCGACGTTGTCGATCAGCCCGGGCAGCGCGCCACCGCGGGCCGCGGCCTCGATGTCCTTGCGCGCGGCCCGGATCGCGGCCTTCGAACCACGCTTGGCGATGACCCGGCCACCGCTGCGGACCGCCGCCGCGGCCGTGCCGCCGCCGGGGATGACGCTGGTGCCGAGCCCGATGGCGACCGCGCCCCAGCCGGGGGCGTTGCGGGAACCGGACAGCTGCTGGCCCAGCGCGGCCAGCGAGCCGACCGCGCCGGAGCCGGTGGACGCGGCCCCGAGCACCGCGGCGGCGGGCAGCCCGACACCGGTGGCGGCGAGCCCGGCCGCCGCGGTCGCGGTGGCGAGCGACACACCGTCGGCCGCGACCGCGAGACCGTCGAGCCCCTGCACGTACCAGGTGTCGTTCTCCGGTTTGAACGGGTCGCCGTCCTTGCCTTGGCGGATCGCGTCCGCGGTGGCGTTCGCCTCGCGCAGGTGCCTGGTCTCCAGGCGTTTCGCGTCGTCGATGATCCTGGCCAGCTGCGTGCTGACGGCGGTCGACTCCGGGGTGCACGTGTCGAATGTGGACAGCTTCGCCTTGAGCTTCTTGGCGGCCGCCTCGAGCACGTCCGCGCGGGCCTGGTTGGTGGTCAGCCTGCCGAACCAGGACGACAGGGCGGTGGTGACGGCGTTGATGGCCTCACCACCCTTGCCGAGGCCCTGCGGCAGGTCGTCGCCGTGGTCGCTGAACTCCTCGGCCGCGCTGCCGCCCCACTCGGAGTCGTCGGTGATCTTCGTCGCCTCCGTCAGCCGGGGGAGCGTGGTGCTGATCGTCTCGGCGGCGGTGGCGAGCTGGAGCATCAGCGTCTTGACCGCGTCCGCCTCGCCGGGCGTGGGGTCGAACCCGAGGGCGGGGAAGGAGCGTGTCGTCACGGCTGGGGCCTCGCGTTCTTCAGCGCTTCGAAGACCTGGTCGCGGACCGTGCCCGTGGCCAGCGCCCGCATGCGGTCCTCGCCGCCCTGCTCGACCAGCTCGTAGTTGGCGACCGCGCCGCGCACGTTGTCCGCGATCGTGGCGATCTTGTCCCGCATGTCGCCCAGGTTGTCGCGCCACTCGCCGGCCACCTCGGCGACGGCCGAGGCGATGTCGCCGGGGCCCAGGTCGCCGCCGGTGAGGTCGAGTGCGCCGATGATCTCGCCGACCTGGTCGGCGACGGCGTTGAGCTCGCCGACCCGGATCGCGAGGCTCGTGGTGTTCACGGTGTAGCCGGTCATGGGCGTCAGTCAACGTGCCCGTCACCCGCCGCGACCACCGCCGTTGCGCACGGAGGCAAACCGAGGGCACGCGCGTGCAAACCCTCCTGTTGAATAGGGCACCGTGACGGGAGTGGACCTCGAAGACCTGGTCGTGCACATGGCCGACGTCGGTGTGCGGCGCGCCAAGAACAACCTGCTCTCGGAGGTGAACTGGAGCGTCGAACTCGACGAGCGCTGGGTGATCCTCGGCCCGAACGGCGCCGGGAAGACGACGCTGCTCAAGCTGGCCGCCGCCGAGCTGCACCCCACCACGGGTGAGGTGCACGTGCTCGGCGAGAAGCTCGGCCGGGTCGACGTGTTCGAGCTGCGGCCGCGCATCGGCTTCTGCTCGGCCGCGCTGATCGCGCGCATCCCACCGGAGGAGACGGTCCTCGACGTGGTGGTGAGCGCGGGCTACGCGGTGCTCGGCCGCTGGCGCGAGGCCTACGACCAGCTCGACACCGGCCGCGCGCTCGACCTGTGCAAGGCCCTCGGCATCGGGCACCTCGCCGACCGGCTGTTCGGCACCCTGTCCGAGGGCGAGCGCAAGCGGACGGTGATCGCCCGTGCGCTGATGACCGACCCGGAGATGCTGCTGCTCGACGAGCCGGCCGCGGGCCTCGACCTCGGCGGCCGCGAGGACCTCGTGGCGCGGCTGTCGGACCTGGCCCGCGACCCGGACGCGCCGGCGACGGTCCTCGTCACGCACCACGTCGAGGAGGTCCCGCCCGGGTTCACCCACCTGCTGCTGATCGCCGACGGCGGCATCGTCGCGCAGGGGCTCCTCGAAGACGTCCTGACCAGCGAGAACCTGTCGAAGACGTTCGGCCAGGACCTGGAGCTGGACAAGCTCGGCGACCGGTACTTCGCGCGCCGTCGCGCGTGAGGCTAGGTTGGGTCCACCTTGGTTACTTCTGGGTAGGGAGGCAGTCGCGTGGGTGAGTTCGTCAGGCTCGAGGTCGACAGCGGCGTCGGCACCATCCGGTTGGACCGGCCGCCGATGAACGCGCTCAACCGGCAGGTGCAGGAGGAGATCCGCGCCGCCGCGCAGGAGGCGGCCGGCCGCGACGACGTCCGCGCGGTGATCGTCTACGGCGGTGAGAAGGTGTTCGCGGCCGGCGCGGACATCAAGGAGATGGCCGACATGTCCTACGCCGACATGTCCGCCCGCGCCGGTCAGCTGTCCTCGTCGTTCTCCGCGGTCGCCGGCATCCCGAAGCCGACGGTCGCCGCGATCACCGGCTACGCGCTCGGTGGCGGGCTGGAGCTGGCGCTGTGCTGCGACCGCAGGATCGCGGGCGACAACGCGAAGGTCGGCCAGCCGGAGATCCTGCTCGGCATCATCCCGGGCGCCGGTGGCACCCAGCGCCTGCCGCGCCTCGTCGGCCCGAGCAAGGCCAAGGACATCATCTACACGGGACGGTTCGTCGACGCGCAGGAAGCGCTGCACATCGGCCTGGTCGACGAGGTCGTCGCGCCGGACGACGTGTACGAGACCGCGAAGCGCTGGGCGTCGCAGTTCTCCGGT
This sequence comes from Actinophytocola algeriensis, assembly GCF_014203735.1. Taxonomy (GTDB): domain Bacteria; phylum Actinomycetota; class Actinomycetes; order Mycobacteriales; family Pseudonocardiaceae; genus Actinophytocola; species Actinophytocola algeriensis. Next base: position 727,970 of record NZ_JACHJQ010000004.1, read on the forward strand.
GCCGCCGCGCAGGCGCTCGCCGCCGCGAAGACCGCCGTCGACGGCGGTCTCGACGGTGACCTGAACAGCGGGCTGCGGCTGGAGAGCAACGTGTTCGCGGCGCTGTTCGCGACGGAGGACCAGAAGACGGGCATGCGGTCGTTCATCGAGAACGGTCCGGGAAAGGCGACATTCAGTGGCAAGTAACCCCACCGACCCGGCCCCGCACCCGCACGCCACCGAGGCGGAGGTCGAGGCGGCGCGCACGGACCCCAAGCTCGCGAACGTGCTGTACCACGACTGGGAAGCGGACACGTACGACGAGAAGTGGTCGATCTCCTACGACGAGCGCTGCATCGACTACGCCACCGGCCGCTTCCGCGCGGTCGCCGGTGACGAGGACTGGCCGTACGAGCACGCGATGGAACTGGGCAGTGGCACCGGTTTCTTCCTGCTGAACCTCATGCAGGGCGGCGTGATCAAGAAGGGCTCGGTCACCGACCTGTCGCCCGGCATGGTCCAGGTCGCGCTGCGCAACGCGTCGAACCTCGGGTTGGACGTCGACGGCCGCGTCGCCGACGCGGAGACGATCCCGTACGAGGACAACAGCTTCGACCTCGTCATCGGGCACGCGGTGCTGCACCACATCCCGGACGTGCCGACCGCGTTCCGCGAGGTGCTGCGCGTGCTCAAGCCGGGCGGCCGGTTCGTGTTCGCGGGTGAGCCGACCAAGATCGGCGACACCTACGCCCGCAAGCTCGGCCAGCTCACCTGGTGGCTGACGACGAACGTGACGAAGCTGGGGCCGCTGTCCGGCTGGCGCCGCCCGCAGTCCGAACTGGACGAGTCGTCCCGCGCCGCCGCGCTGGAGGCGGTCGTCGACCTGCACACGTTCGACCCGACCGACCTGGAGAGGGTCGCACGCGAGGCGGGCGCGGCCAACGTGCACGCGCACACCGAGGAGCTGGCGGCCGCGCTGTTCGGCTGGCCGGTGCGCACGTTCGAGGCGGCGGTGCCGCAGGAGAAGCTGACGCTGGGCTGGCGGCTGTTCGCGTACAAGTCGTGGCTGCGGCTGTCGTGGCTGGACGAGAACGTGCTGCGCAAGATCGCCCCGCGCGACCTCTTCTACAACGTGCTGGTCACAGGGACGAAGCCGTAACATGTGTCGCTCCGCGAGCTCCGCGACGTGACTTACGAGTTCACCCCGGCCGACGTGCGCTTCCTGCGCTCGTCGGCCGGGGTTTCCGCTGTCGCGGCGGTTTCCGAGCTGCCGCTGACGTCGGCCAGTCTTCTCGCGGATGTCGCCACTGCTCGCCGACTGGTCGGGGAGCACGCGGGGCCCGTGCTGGAGACCGTGCTGCTGCGCCGGCGTGCCGCGGCCAAGGTGGACTCGCCGGCTGACTGGCTGTTCACCGACACCGCGTTGCAGCAGGCGACCGCGATGCCGGTCGCGCGCCACCGCGCCGCCCGGTTCGCGGGTCACGCCGTTCATGACGTGACGTGCTCGGTCGGCGTGGACCTGGCGGCACTCGCGGAGGTCGCGGACCGGTGCGCCGGCTCGGACCTCGACGAGGTGCGTCTCGCGATGGCGGCGCACAACGTGTCCGCGCCGCTGGTCCGGGCCGACGCGCTCCGGCCGGTCACGCGGGACATCGCGGTCTTCGTCGACCCGGCACGCCGGGACTCGGCAGGCCGCCGCCGCTGGCACGCCTCGGACTTCGTGCCGCCGCTCGACGCACTCGCCGACGCGTACCGCGGCCGGGACCTGGCCGTGAAGTGCGCGCCGGGCATGGACTTCGCCGAGCTGCCGTGGACCGGCGAGGTGGAACTGGTGTCGCTGGACGGGCAGGTGCGGGAGGCGTGCCTGTGGACGGGTGCCTTCGCGGGCCCGGCCCGCAGGGCAACGGTCCTGCGCACGGGCAGTACGGCGTGGACGGTCACGTCCGACGACCCCGGCGACTGCCCGGTCGGCGAAGCGGGGGAGTGGCTCGTCGACCCGGACGGTGCGGTCGTGCGCGCGGGCCTGGTCCGCCAGTACGCGGCCCGGCTCGGTTTCTGGCAGCTGGACGAACGCATCGCCTACCTGACCGGCGACGCGAAACCACCCGGCGTCCGGGCGTTCCGGGTGCTCGAACAGGGCCACTACTCGGAGAAGTCGCTGCGCCAGGCGCTGCGCCGCCGCGCGGTCGGCCGCGTCGAGATCCTGGTCCGCGGCCTGGACGTCGACCCGAACACGTTGCGTCCCAGGCTGAAGCTGTCCGGCACGGAAGCGGCGACCGTCGTGCTGACCAGGGTGGGCCGGACCCCGAAGGCGTACGTGTGTACCGAGTCGTGACCGGCGGCCCTGGTGCGGGCAAGACGACGCTGCTGAACGCGTTGGCGGCACGGGGTTTCCCGGTGCAGCCGGAAGCGGGCCGCGCGATCATCCAGGCGCAGCAGGCGATCGGCGGCACCGCGCTCCACACGGGCGACACGGCGCTGTTCGCCGAGCTCATGCTGATGTGGGACATCCGCAACCACCAGGAGGCCCCGGCCGGCACGGTGTTCTTCGACCGCGGGGTCACCGACCTGGTCGGCTACCACCTGCTGCTGGGCCGCGAGGTGCCGCCGCACGTGGCCCGTGCGGCGGAGGTGTTCCGCTACGACACCGTGTTCGTCGCCCCGCCGTGGCCGGAGATCTACACGACCGACGCCGAACGCGGCCAGGACTTCGCGGAGGCCGTCCGCACCCACGACGCGATCGTGGCCGGCTACCGCCGCCACGGCTACGACCCGGTCCCGCTGCCACTGGCGAGCGTCGAGGACCGGGTCGCGTTCGTGCTGTCATGACGCCCGTTCGATCAGCATCGTGGCCGTCTTCCTCGCGAGCTCGCAGAGGTCGAGCGTGCTCGTCGTCCCGTAGCCGCCCGTGTACTGGATGCTGGCGCCGATGTTCTGCGCGTCCCACGCGTCGGGCGACGTCTCCGGCAGGAACACCAGCGACAGCCCGCACTGGCCCTCGTACCGGTTGAACCACACGCCCGTCAGCCCGCCCACGTTCGCGGGCTCGTCGCCGGTCTGCTCGGCGTCCCGGTCGAAGTGCACGTCGAACGCGTAGCTCTCGTCGCCCTGCGTCATCGTGAACCGGCACTGGGCCGACTGGTACCGGCCGACCGGGCCGAGCCGCCAGCCCGGCAGCGTGGCCGCCACCTCGTCGGCGACGCACGGGTCCTTGCCGACGAGGGTCGGCTCCGGCGCGGGTGCCGACCGGGCGGGCAGCTCGGTGAGCCCCGGCGCCACGTGCGCGGTGTACTCACCCGCCACCTCACATGCGTCCGGCCACGGCGCCTGGTCCTCCGCGCCCGGGACGTACCTCCTCACCGACACCTCGGCGCCGAACCCCGTGTTGCCGTACGGCACGTTGTACGTGCAGCCGTTCGCCGCCGGATCGGGCTCGCCGTGGAAGACCTCCTGCCCGTCGAACTCCGCACTGACCAGGTCGGCACGTTCCTCCTCGGTCAGGTACTCGTTGAGCCGGATCCCGAACCCGATCCGGCTCCCGTCGGCGCCGACGGCCATGAGCCGGCACTCGGCGAGCCCGAGAGCCTGGTGCGGTTCGACCGCCACCCTGCCGAAGGTGCTCGCGACCTCGCGGTCGTGCAGCTCGCACGGGTCGGCGGTTCGGATGCGGTCCATCAGGTCCGCCGTGGACGGCAAGGTGACCGCCTCGTGCACCGCCTTCGGCACCGCGGCGTTCTCGGTGTCCCTGTCCTGCTTGCCGTTCTTCTCGGGCCGCGTGCGCAGCTTCTCCATCGCGCCCCTGGCCTGCGTGCGGGCGGCGTCCGCGAGGGCCGAGACGGTGACCCCCGTGCCGTCGGACTGGTCGGCGTCCGAACCGAACTTGAGGAAGAACGCGAGGTTGTCGTCCCGCAGGCGCAGCACGTAGTCGGTGCGGGTGTGGTCGCCGTAGGCCGAGATGGCCTGCTCGAACTCGGCCGACTCGCCGAGGCCGGCCACCGTGCCCCGCTCCCGCACGTCACCGCTCGCGACCCACAGCCCCCGCTCCTCCTGCTCGGCGTGGAAGTCACGCGCGGCACCGGCGTCCTCGGCCACGGCGACCACCATGTAGAGGTTCGTCACCCGGCCCACCAGGAACTCGCTGTCGCTGTGGGCGCCGCAGCGCAGCGAGTCGTAGTCGGGATGGGTGTCCCGGCTCGGCTCGGTGACGATCTCCGGCACGGTCGACCACCGCTTCAGCACGTACACGTCGATCAGGTCGCAGGGCTCCTCGACGTTCGCGGCGCTGTACCGCGGCCCGCGCTCCGCTTCGGCCGCGCCTGCCTTTCCTGGCTCGTCGTCCCCGGAAAGGACGACCGCGGTCACCACCCCGGCGACCAGCACGGCGGCCAGGGCGAGCGCCCCGCCGATGACCCACCCACGCCGGCGCCCCGGCGTGGGTGGCGGCAGCTCCGCGACGGGCGGAGCAGCGGGAAACGGTGCAGCGGGAAACGGTGCCGCCGGTGGCAGTTCTCCCCGCGGTGGCGGCGCGTCGCCTGCCTGCTCGCGCACCACGACCGGGATGGCCGGGTCGCCGAACTCACCCACCGCCCACCTGACCCGGTCGGCGTGCACCGCCGCGGCCGGGACGACCGTGCAGACCGGCAGGTCGGTCAGCACCGTCCCCGGCACCGGGGAACCGCTCACCACCTGCCCCGGCACGAGCTGCACCCCGAGCTCCACCGCACCCGGCGCCGCGCGGGCGAGGTCGAGACGCGCCACCGCGGGCCACGGCACCGCGGCCCGTCCCAGTTTCAGCCCGGTGGCGTCGACCTGGAACAGCGTCCACCGCGCCGCGTGCGTGTTCACCACCGCACCCAGCGCCCCGACCACCACCAGCACGATCACCGTGCGCGGCAGTGACGGCGCGTCGACGGCCGACGCGATCGCGACGGCACCGGCGAGGCCCGCGAGCAGTGCCGCGACCTTCCCCGCCAGCCACGCCGTGGAGTACGGCCGGTCGATGCGGTACCGCACCGTCCGCCGCAGCCGTCGCGCCACCAGCGACGCCGCCACCAGCACCGCGAGCCCACCGACCGCCGCCAGCAGCGCACCGGGCCCGAACTCGTCGAACAGGGCGGTACCCGCGATCAGCGCCGTGATCGCGCCGGCGGCCGCCACCACCTCCGCCAACCGCACCTGCCGCGGCCTGCGTTCCCGTCCTGCGGGCGCGGGAGCCGAAAACACCCCTGTTCCCCTTCCGTCGACCAACGTCAGGGGTCATCACAGGCCACTCGCGGCACCACCGGCCAGGCCACCGCCCGGCCATTTTGTGGCCGGTCAGCCGGCCAGGTGGGACAGCAGGAAGGACCGCACCTGGTCCAGGTCCGCGGACAGCGCCACGTCGACCTCGCGGCCCTCCCCGGGGTTCCGCGTGGCCCGCTGGTCCGCGATCACGTTCCCGCGCCCCGGTCCGTACCCGCAGTCCACCTCGACCGGCATCGCGGTCGTGTGCAACAGGCCCGGCTTGATCGCCTCCGCCACCGCGACCGCGTCGTGGACGACCATGCCGTCGCGGCCCAGCGACCGGCTGTAGTGCTCGCGGTAGGTGGCCGTCAGCGACACCAGCGTGGCGCCGCGCGGCCCCGCCGCGGCCAGCGAGTCCAGCCACGGCCCGTCCACCGCGCACCGCGTCGTCAGGTCCATCGGCACCAGCGTGACCGGCACCGGCTCCTCGACCAGCACCCGCCGCGCCGCCTCCGGGTCGCTCCAGATGTTGAACTCGGCCGCCGCCGTCACGTTGCCGCCACCCAGCGCGCCCCCCATCACCACCAGCCGCGCGATCTTGCTCCGCACCCCGGGGTGTGCGGCCAGCAGCAGCGCGATGTTCGTCAGCGGGCCGATCGGCACGATCGTCACCGGCGCCGGTGCCGACTCCAGCAGCGACACGAGCAGCGACACCGCGTCGACCCCGGCCACCCCGGTGGCGCGCTCCGGCAGCGTCTCCGCCTGGCCGGACAGCCCGTCGGCGCCGTGGACGTGGCGCGCGCGGTGCGGGTGCGGGTGCACGAGCGGCTGCTCCGCGCCCGCCGCCACCGGCACGTCGTCCCGGCCGTACAGCGCGAGCACGCGCAGCGCGTTCCGCGTGGTCAGCGCGAGGCCGACGTTGCCGAACACCGTCGTCACGCCGATCAGGTCCACCTCGGGTGCCGCACACGCCAGAGCCAGCGCGAACGCGTCGTCGACGCCGGGGTCCGTGTCGATGATGAGGGGAGTCATGTGTCAGACGGTATCGGCCTGCTCGCTCGCAGCGACCACAGCGGGCCGCCTCCTGCCACGGTGACCACGGCTCGGTCATGTGGGGGAGGCAGGCGGCCGTCGGATACGGTCACCTGCCATGACATCCATGTGGGGATCGCCTGTGGTCGAGCGGGTCCGTGGCTGGCAGCGAGCTCGCAGGGACCCGAACCAGGCGCGGTTCCTGACCGTCGACTCGCTGCGCTGGGTGGTCCGCAACCGGGCGTGGACGCCGTGGTACCTGGTGCGCTACTGGCGGCTGCTGAAGTTCCGCGTCGCCAACCCGCACATCGTGTTGCGCGGCATGGTGTTCCTCGGCAAGGACCTCGACGTCCACTGCCGACCCGGCTACGGCCGCATGGAGATCGGCCGCTGGGTGCACATCGGCGACGGCAACGCGATCCGCTGTCACGAGGGGTCGTTGCGCATCGGCGACAAGTCCGTGTTCGGCAGGCAGAACGTGATCAACTGCTACCTGGACATCGAGCTGGGCGAGGCCGCGCTGGTCGCCGACTGGGTGTACATCTGCGACTTCGACCACGTGACGTCGGACATCAACCTGCCGATCAAGGACCAGGGCATCGTGAAGGCGCCGGTGCGCATCGGCCCGGACACGTGGACGTGCACGAAGGTCACGATCACCAAGGGCACCCGCATCGGGCGGGGGGCCGTGCTTGGCGCGCACGCGGTCGTGAAGGGCGACATCCCGGACTACGCGGTGGCGGCGGGCATCCCGGCGAAGGTGGTCCGCGACCGCCGCGCCACCTACGAGGCGGAGGCGCAGCGCCGCGCCGCGGTGGCCGACATGTCCCGCAAGGCGGCGGCCGCGCTGAAGAAGACCCTCGAGACCTACAGCTGATGCCGCGCAAGATCGGTCTCACGCTGGCCGGTGTCGTGCTCGGCGTGCTCCTGGCCGTCGGCTGGTGGTGGCTCGACGACGCGCGGGTGCTCGTGCGCCTCGAGCTCTACCAGGCACCGTCCGGCCAGGAGTACGAGGGCGAGCGGGGCCACAAGGTGGTGCTGGCCCGCATCGACAACCACCTCGGCGGCGTCCAGGGCTACGAGGTGTGGCTGGGAGACGGCGTGGACAGCGACACCCCGTACGGGCACGTCGTGGACATACCGAGCGGCTGGGTGACCGAGGGCCTGCGGGTCGAGTGGCGCGCGGACGGCGTGGCGCTGGTCTTCACCGACGGCGGTGAGATCTTCGTGCCCGCCGAGCACTTCACCGGCGGCCGGTGACGCTTTCCTCGCGGTGAAAGCGGGTCGAAAGAGGGCTCGCCAGGATCGCGGTCCATGACATACCCACCGCAGCAGGGGCAGCCGTACGGCGGCTACCCGGGGCAGGCAGGCCCCTATGGCCAGCCGCCGAAGAACAGGGCACCGGTCATCGCGACCATGATCTTCCTCGTCGCGGTACTGGCCGGGGTCGGCGTCCTGGGGTTCGTGGCGCCCGGCTTCTTCCTCGGTGACGACGACAAGAGCAGCGGGGGCGGCTCCGCGAGCGACGACAGCGGGGGCAGCGGCCCCGGTGGTGGCCCCGGCGGTCTCCCCGGCGGCGACTCTGGTGGTGGAGTTTCAGACGGGCCCGATACGCCCGGTGAGTCCGACGACTCCGGTGGTGACGGCCCCGGCGCGGACTCCGACGGTCCGGCCGACGGCCCCGGATCGGGTTCCTCGTCAGGAGACGGGGACTCCGAAGCCGCGGCGTTCGCCGAGGAGTTCGTGAGCGCGGTCAACGCCAAGGACGCCGCCACAGCGAACGGCATGTACTGCCCGGGCGCGGCCAAGGGCATCGTGGACTACGCGGTCGCCAAGGACCCGAAGCTGGCGATCGACTCCACCGAAACCAGCAGCGTCTTCTACACGGTGATGCTGACCGGCACGCTGGAAGGCAGGCCACTGCGGCGCGGCAAGATCACAGTGGAGCTCAAGGGCAGCAACGCGCCCTGTGTCTTCACGTTCAGCGCGGGCTGAAGGGTCGGATCCCAGGCAGCAGTGCCGGGCCGGTCGCGCGTCGCCGTGTGGGTCAGGACGCGAACGCGTTGCCCGACGCGATCTTCGGGCGGCCGAGTGGCTGGTGGTCGCGGACGGTGGCCGACGCGTAGACGGCGGCCGTCTCCTCCGCGATGCGCTGCCACGAGAACTCGGTCGCCAGGCGGGCCTTCGCGGCCCTGGCCCGCCGGGCGGCCGCGGCCGGGTCGACGAGCACCGCGCGCACCGCACCCGCGATCGCGTCGACGTCGCCGGGCGTCACCGACAGCCCGGTTTCCCCGTCCACCACCAGTTCCGCCAGTCCGCCCGCGGTCGACGCCACCAGGGGGGCGCCCGCCGCGGCGGCTTCCAGCGCCACGATGCCGAACGGTTCGTACCGCGACGGCAGCACCACCACGTCCGCCGCCACGAGCAGCGCCTTCAACGCGCGGTCCGGCAGGTGCCCCGCGAAGTCCACCGACCGGCGCACCCGCAGCTTCCGCGACTGCTCGACCAGCGCAGCCGCCTGCCTGCCCTGGCCGGCGACCACGAGCCGCGTGCCCGGGAAGGCGCGCCGCACGCGCGGCAGCGCGGCCAACAGGTCGTGGACACCCTTCTCCCACTCCAGCCGTCCGAAGTACACGATCACCGGCGCGCCGTCCGGCGCGTACCTGGCCCGCGTCTTCCGCACCGACGCCGCGGTCGGCCGCCAGCCCTGCGGGTGGATGCCGTTGTGGATCACCGCCATGTCGGTCACCTCGAACAGGTGCGACACCTCGGCCCGCATCGCGGACGAACAGGTGATCAACGCGTCGGCGCGGTTGGCCAGCCACCACTCGACCGAGTGAATCTGCTGGTTCAGCGACTGCGACAGCCATCCGCTGTGCCTGCCCGCCTCGGTGGCGTGGATGGTCGCCACCAGCGGCACGGCGAAGTAGTCGGCGAGCGCGATGGCCGGGTGCGTCACCAGCCAGTCGTGGGCGTGCACGACGTCCGGTCGCCATCCGTCCAGCTGGGACAGTCCGGCCCGCACGAGCCCGTGGCCCATGGCGAGCGTCCACGCCACGAGGTCCTTCTCGAACGTCAGGTGCGTCGGGTCCTCCGCGACCCGCACCACCCGCACGCCCTCAGCGACGACGTCGGTGGTCGGGTGGGTCAGCGCGTCCGTGCCCGCCTCGTGCCTGCACAGCACGACGACCTCGTGGCCCAGCGCCGTCAGCTCGGTCGCGAGCGCGTGCACGTGCCTGCCCAGCCCGCCGACGACCACCGGCGGGTACTCCCACGACAACATCAGCACGCGCATCAGACCAACAACCCCCGTGCGTCCAACCGCCCGAACACGCCGTCCTCCGCCCGCAGTGCCTCGGCCCGCGAGAACCGCGACCGGTGGTCCGCCCGCAGCAGCGCCGCCAGCTCCGCGAACCGGTCGCCGTGGACCTTCGCGCGCCGCCGCGCGTAGTCCGCGGCCGAGTCCTTCGTGACCATGAACGCCCAGTCGCTCGACAGCGTAAGCAGCGCCTCGCGCACCAGCTGGTCCCGCACCGGGTCCCGGTACGGCACCGGCGGCACGGCGAGGAGTTCGTCCTGCAGTGCCGCGCCCGCGTTCACCAGGTCCGACACCTGCTCGCCGTCCCAGACGCGCCAGTCCTTGCCGGAACCCCACGACGACGCGGGCAGGTCCACCGGGTCGCCGACGTGCCCGGCCTCGATCGCACCGCGCAGCGTCGTCACCCGCACCCCGGCCTCGGGCAGCGCACGCAGCACCGCCTCCAGCCACGCCGGGCCTTCGTGCCACCAGTGCCCGAACAGCTCGGTGTCGTACGCCGCCACCACGAGCCCCGGCCGCCCGTGCCGCTCGCGCAGCGACCGCAACCGCGCGACGACCGTGTCGGTGAAGTCGCGTGCGTGCCGCCGCACCGCGATGGCCGCGAGCGCCGGGTCGTACGGCTTCTTCTCGTGCGGTGGCACGTGTTTGCCCGTCACCCGGGACGGCTTCAGCCCACTCGGGTGGTCGAACGTGTGGAAGTCGCGGTAGGCCGCGTCGCCGGGGTAGCCCGCCTTCGGGGACCACACGCGGTAGGTCACCTCGAGGTCGCGCCCGAAGCACAGCACGTCCGACGACCCGACCGGCCGCGCCGCGTGCGTGTCGCCGTGCAGCGCCGGTCCGTCCACGAGGAACCGCCGCACACCCTCGGCCTGGTAGTCCGCTTCCATGCCCGGCGCGTACCCGCATTCGGGCGCCCAGATCCCGTCCGGCGCGCGGCCAAGCCGCAGTGCCGTGTCGTCGAGGCCGGTGCGCAGCGCGAACCGCCGCACCTCGGGCCGCAGCAGGGGCTGGAAGGGGTGGGTCGCCGGCCCGCCCAACAGCTCGATCACGCCGGAGTCCGTCATGGACCGCAGCACCGGCGAGAACCCGTGGCGCCAGCGGGTGTCGAACCGCTCCAGCGCGTGCCCGGCGGCGCGGAACTCGGCGGCCGCGAGGTCACGCAGCACCGGCTCCTCCCACTGCCCTGCCGCGAACTGCGCGCGCAGCTGCCAGTTGCCGAGCCAGTCGTGGCAGGCGCGCAGGGCGTACGGGTCGTCGAGCTGCGCGGCCAGCACCGGGGTCACGCCGAGCGTGAGGACGTCGCGGCGGCCCTCCTCGGCGAAGCGGTGCAGCAGCTCGATCACCGGCAGGTAGGAGTGCGCCCACGCCTGGTAGAGCCATTCCTCGCCGACCGGCCACGTGCCGTGGTGGGGGAGCCAGGGCAGGTGGCTGTGCAGCACCAGGCAGAACGAGCCCTCATCACTCATGGACGCTCCTCGCAGGCTCCGAGCGTCCACGGTGTCGACGATTCGCTCGCAAGCTCGCTCATGGACGCTCCTCGCAGGCTCCGAGCGTCCACGGTGTCGACGATTCGCTCGCAAGCTCGCTCATGGACGGACCGCCACAGCCACGATGTCGAGGCTCGAGTCGAGGTCGTCGGTGGTGATCGCGAAGTCCGCCGCGGTGACCGACGCGACCGCGTCGCGCAGCGCGTCGGGCCAGGGGTCGCCGGAGACCGCCACCGCGACCTGCGCGTCGATGAGCGAGCCGCCGAACTCGGCGTCCAGCACACCCAGGCGCGGCCCGTGGCGCAGCCCGGCGAGGTACTCCACGTCGAATCCCGCGCCCGTGAGCAGTGTGTCCATTTCGGACGGCGCGAGTTCCCTGGTGTGGAAGGGATTGAGCGGGGTGTCCCGGCCGGGGGAGAAGGTGATCCGGTTCGGGGTGGTGATCAGCAGGCGGCTGCCGGGCCGCAGCACGCGCAGGCACTCGCGCAGGAAACCTTCCTGGTCCCACAGGTGCTCGATCACCTGGAAGTTCGCCACGACGTCCACAGTGGACGTCCGGACGGGCAGTGCGGCGAGGTTCGCGCGTGCGGTGTGGACCCTCGGGTAGGCCTTGGCCACGTGGCTGAGCGTCAGTGCGTCGTAGTCGAGCCCGAGCACCCCGGCCGCGCCGAGCGCGAGGAGGTCCGCGCCGTAACCTTCGCCACACCCGGCCTCGAGCACGAACGCGTCCACACAGTACGGCCGCAATGCCAGGTAGGCGGCCTCATGCCGCCGGAACCAGTAGTTCTCCTCGACTATCCCGGGCACGGTCCGCTCACCGGTCAACGGAAGCTGTGGCACTGCGGACTCGTACTCCATCGCGGCAGGCTACTACGGGGTAGGAAAGGTCACGTCGGTGAAACCGTGATGCCGACGGCACCCGGACCGAGGTGGACCCCGATGGTGGAGCTGACCTCGGTGAACGTGATCTCACGGGCCTCCGGCAGCCGTGCCTTGACCCGCGAGGCGAGCTTGCCGGCCCTGGCTTCCGCGCCGAAGTGCTCGATCGCGATGTCCACGGTCCTGCCGTTCGCCCTCTGGACGGCGGTGTCGACGAGCTTGCGCAGTGCCCGTTCGGTGCCGAGTGCCCTGGCGAGCGGCGCGACCTGGCCGTTGATCATCGTGAGCAGCGGCTTGAGCGACAGCGCACTGCCGAGCATCGCGGTGGCGGCGCCGATCCGGCCGCCCTTGCGGAGGTACTCGAGGGTGTCCACGTAGATCAGCTCGGCGCTGCCCTCCAGGCGCTTGGCGAGCGCGTCCATCACGCGCCGCGCTCCGCCGCCCGCCCCGGCGACCCGGGCGGCGGCGAGCACGGCGTAGCCGAGGCTCATGCCGGTGGTGCCGGAGTCGACGACGTGCACCGGCACGCGGCTCTGCGCGGCGGCCTTGCGGGCGATCTCGTAGGTCTCGGACTGCCTGCTCGAGATGTGCACCGAGATGACCTCGTCGGCGCCTCGCGCTGCCAGGTCCTCGTAGGCCCACCGGAAGCCCGCGGGGTCGGGGGCGGACGTGGCCACGTCCATGTTCCCCTCCAGCGCCCTGACCAGGACCTCCGTCGGGACGTTGTGCTCGGCCCGCACGTGGTCCCCGATCCTGATCTGCGTCGGCACGACCGTGATTCCCCACTGCGCGGCCAGCGACGCCGGGATGCTCGAGGTGGAGTCCGTCACAAGTCCCACTCGTCCAGGCATGTGCATATGTTAACTAAGGCTGCCCTGTGGGCACCGTCACGCAGACTTGGGGCGCACTCGGTTTGCCCCTGAGCTACTGCTTAGTAACATGTGGCTAGCCGGACAGGCGCAGGCAGACCTCGTATTGTTTGCCTCGCGCTAGCCGCTCGTAACCCAGGAGGTCGGAGCAGACCCATGCCAAACATCGTCGTGCTGGTGAAACAAGTCCCGGACACCTACTCGGAGCGCAAACTCTCCGACTCCGACTTCACGTTGGACCGGGAGTCGGCCGACGCGGTGCTCGACGAGATCAACGAGCGCGCCATCGAGGAGGCGCTCGTGATCAAGGAAGCCCATGGCGGCGAGGTCACCGTCCTCTCCGTCGGCCCCGAGCGGGCGACCGAGGCGATCCGCAAGGGTCTGTCGATGGGCGCCGACAAGGCGGTGCACGTGGTCGACGACTCGCTGCACGGGTCGGACCTGCTGCAGACCGCGAAGGTCCTGGCCGCCGCGGTGGGCAAGGTCGAGGGCGCCGAGCTCGTCATCGCCGGTAACGAGGCCTCCGACGGCCAGGGCGGTGCGGTGCCCGCGGTGCTGGCCGAGCTGCTGGGCTACCCGCAGCTCACGCACGCCCGCAAGGTGGAGATCGACGGCTCCTCGGTGAAGGTGACCCGGGAGACCGACGAGGGCCTGACGCACCTCGAGGCGTCGCTGCCCGCCGTGATCAGCGTGGGCGAGAAGATCAACGAGCCGCGCTACCCGTCCTTCAAGGGCATCATGGCGGCCAAGAAGAAGCCGGTCGAGACGCTCTCCGTCGCCGACCTGGGTGTCGACGAGGTCGGCCTGGACGCCGCGTGGTCGACGGTCACCGAAGCGGCCCCGAAGCCCCCGCGCGAGGCGGGCCAGCGCGTCGAGGACGAGGGTGACGGCGGCGTGAAGGTCGCCGAGTACCTGGTCTCGCAGAAGCTGATCTGAGGAGGATTCACCAATGGCTGAGGTTCTGGTCCTCGTCGATCATCTGGACGGCGAGGTAAAGAAGGTCACGTTCGAGTTGCTCACCGCCGCGCGGGAGATCGGGTCGCCGTCCGCGGTCGTCGTGGGCGCCCCCGGCACCGCGTCGAAGCTGACCGAGCAGCTGGGCGCGTACGGCGCGGAGAAGGTCTACGTCGCGGAGTCCGACGACGCCGCCTCCTATCTCGTGACGCCGCAGGTGGACGTGCTTGAGTCGCTCGTCTCCTCGGTGTCGCCCGCCGCCGTCCTGGTGTCGGCGTCCGCGGACGGCAAGGAGATCTCGGGCCGCCTGGCGGCGCGGGTCTCCGGCGGTCTGCTGATCGACGCCATCGGCGTCGACGGTGACCTGACGGTCACCAAGTCCGTCTTCGGTGGCGCGTTCGTGGTCAAGACGAAGGCGACGAAGGGCGTGCCGGTCATCTCGGTGCGGCCCGGCGGCCTGGAGGCAGTCGCGGCGCAGGGCGCGGCCGCGGAGACCGCCGTCGAGGTGCCCGCGGTGGACGCCGCCACGGCCACGAAGATCACCGGCCGCGAGCCGATCGTCGGTGGCGACCGGCCGGAGCTGACCGAGGCCTCGGTGGTCGTGTCCGGTGGGCGAGGGGTCGGTTCCGCCGAGAGCTTCTCCGTGGTGGAGCAGCTGGCTGACGCCCTCGGCGCGGCCGTCGGCGCCTCGCGCGCCGCGGTCGACTCGGGGTACTACCCGGCACAGTTCCAGGTGGGGCAGACCGGCAAGACCGTGTCGCCGCAGCTGTACATCGCGCTGGGCATCTCCGGGGCCATCCAGCACCGGGCCGGCATGCAGACCTCGAAGACGATCGTCGCGGTGAACAAGGACGCCGAGGCGCCGATCTTCGAGATCGCCGACTACGGCATCGTCGGGGACCTGTTCAAGGTCGCTCCGCAGCTGACCGAAGAGATTCAGAAGCGCAAGTAGCTGTGGTTCGAAGAGGCCGTCGCGGTTGGTCGCGGCGGCCTTTTCGTATGGGTGGACCGTTGGTTCGGTCGCTCGCCGGTTTCTGCCGGTGGTCCTCGTGACGCAGGACTTCGGAGGGCCGACGGCCGCGGTTGATCTTGGGGCGGGGTTGTCGTGGTGGGTGGGCTTTGCCCGGGCTGTGCGCGATTGCGCCGCCACCCGCCGAGAGCAGCGGTTCTCAGGGAGTTCTCAGGAAAGTTCACCCCGCCGCCACGCATGTGTCATCGGAACGGTCACGTGCTGGTTGCCCGGCGGCGCGTACACCTGAGGCATGACGCAGGCACAGCTTCTCGTCAGCACCAACGATGAGGGCGCCACCGCGCCCCGCTACTCGCTGCTCGTTGCCAGAGAAGGTGCGGAAGTCGTTGCCGCGCAACGGCTTCGCTACCGGGTGTTCGCCGAGGAGATGGGGGCGACCCTCCGCACCCCGGCCCCCGGGCTGGATGTCGACGCCTTCGACGAGCACTGTGACCACCTCGTGGTGCGGGAGGACGGCACCGGCGAGATCGTCGGCTGTTACCGGATGCTCCCGCCGGAGCGGGCGTCCGAAGCCGGGATGCTCTACTCCGAGACCGAGTTCGACCTCCGGAACCTCACCCCGTTGCGGGCCGCGCTCGTCGAGACCGGGCGGTCGTGCGTGCATCCCGACCACCGGACCGGTGCGGTCGTCAGCCTGGTCTGGGCCGGGATCGCGCGCTACATGTTCCTCTCCGGCCACAACTGGCTCGCCGGGTGCGCCTCCGTGCCGCTGCGGGACGGCGGCACCCTCGCCGCCGGGGTGTGGGACACCGTGCGGCGCAAGCACCTCGCACCGCGTGAGTACCAGGTGCGGCCGCTGCGGCCGTGGGACCCGGCAGGCATCGAGGTGCCCCAGCGGACCGTCATTCCTCCGCTGCTCAAGGGATACCTCCGGCTCGGCGCCTGGGTGTGCGGGCAGCCCGCCGTCGACGCCGACTTCGGGGTCGCCGACCTGTTCGTCCTCTTGGGACTGGACCGGATCGACCGGCGGTACCTCGACTACTTCCTCGGTGCGCGGCGATGAGGCACGCCTGGATGCCCGCCTCGCCGTGCGGGCCCGGATGTCTCGGCGGGCAGGAACCCACTGTCGGCACAGCGATCCGCGCGCTGCGCCTCGCGGCCGTGGTCACCGTCGTCCTGCTCAGCCTGGTCAGCCTCCTGTTCCTGCCCCTGATCGGGCGCACGGGGCGGAACCGGCTCACCAGAGCCATTTTCCGCGGCGTCCTCCTCGCCATGGGAGTCAGGCTCGTCGTGCACGGTGAGATTCCCGGGCCGGGTCGTGGGGCGCTCGTCGTCAACAACCACACCTCCTGGCTCGACATCGTCGCCGTCAACGCCGTGCGGCCCATGCGTGCCGTGGCCAAGAAGGACATCGCGGGCTGGCCGGTACTGGGGTGGCTCGTCACCGCCGCCGGGTCCGTGTACGTCGACCGGGAGAACATCCGGACGCTCCCCGGCACCGTCACCACCCTCGCCGACAACCTCCGCGACGGCGCGATGGTCAACGTCACCCCCGAGGGCACCACCTGGTGCGGGCTCACCCACGGGCGGTTCCGGCCCGCGCTGTTCCAGGCCGCGATCGACGGTGGCGTGCCGGTGCTGCCCGTGGCGCTCACGTTCCGGCTGCGGAACGGTGCCGCCACCACCGCGCCCGCGTTCATCGGTGCCGAGACGATCATCGACTCCGTGCGCCGCACCGCCGCGGTGCGGGGGCTCGTGCTCGAGGTGCACGTCCTCGACGAGATCGCGCCAGGGCGGGCGGCCGACCGGGGCGAGCTGGCGCGGCTTGCCGAGCGGGCCGTCGACGACGTCCTGATGCCCGCCCCGCTGCCCGCCGAAAACCACTGGACCTCCAGCGTGGTCGAGGTTGCACCATGATCCGGTGAGCCTGGACGCGGTCGAGCCGCACCACGAGGAGAAAGCGCCGTCCGTCTGGTCGGCGAGCTACCGCGCCACCACCATCGGGATGCTGACGCTGGTCACGATCGCCGCGTTCGAGCACCTCGGGGTCAGCACCGCGATGCCGATGATGGTGGCCGACCTGCGCGGCGAGGCGCTCTACTCCTGGCCGTTCACCGCGTTCCTCGCCGCCAGCGTCATGGCGACCGTCCTGTCCGGACGCTTCTGTGACCGCTTCGGCCCAGGACCCGCGCTGCTGGCCGGGCCAGGGTTGTTCCTCGCCGGGCTGATCACCTCCGGGGCCGCCACCGGCATGCCGGTGCTGCTCGCCGGGCGGGTCCTGCAGGGGCTCGGGCTCGGCACGCAGATCGTCGCGATCTACGTGCTCGTCGCGCTCGTGTTCCCGCAGCGCAGCAGGCCCGCCGTGTTCGGGCTGCTCGCGGCGGCGTGGGTGGTGCCGTCGCTCGTCGGGCCCACCGCGGCGGGGCTGATCACCGAGCACGTCGGCTGGCGGTGGGTGTTCCTCGGGATCGCGCCGTTCGCGCTGCTCGGCGTCCTGCTGCTGACACCCGTCATCCGCCAGCTGCCCGAGATCGACCGGGACGCGCCCGAGTCGACCGCGCGCCGAGGAGTCGCGGCCGCCGCCGTGGCCACCGCCTTCGGGATCGCCGCGCTGACGTGGGCCGCGCAGCACCCCTCGCTCACGACCCTGTGGCTCGGGCTCGCCGGGCTGGCCGCCCTCGTGCCGGCCATGCGGGTGCTGCTGCCGCGCGGCACGTTCGCCGCCCGGCCGGGGTTGCCCGCGACCGTGCTGGTCAGGGGCATCTTCGCGGGGGCGTTCTTCGGCGTCGAGGCGTTCGTGCCGCTCACGCTGGCCTCGGTGCACGGGTTCTCGCCCGCCATGTCCGGGGTGCCGCTGACCGTCGGCGCCTGCGGGTGGGCGGCCGCGTCGCACTGGCAGGGCCGCAACCCCGACCTCGACCGGCCGAAGCTCATCCGGGCCGGGCTGCTCGCGCTGGCGGCCACCCTCGCCGCGATGGCCCTGGTCGGTGCGGACTGGGGGCTCGCGTGGCTCGTCGTGCCGTTGTGGCTGGTCGCAGGCGCCGCCATGGGCCTCGCTTACCCGTCGATCAGCGTGCTCGGACTGGACTACGCAGCACCCCGCGACCGAGGGTTCGTCTCCTCCGCCCTCCAGGTCAACGACATGACCTTCGCGGCGATCACGGTGGGGCTGGGGGGCGTGATGCTCGCCACGTTGGCGTCGACCACGGCGCCGTCCGCGGCGATCGTGCCGCTCAACCTGCTGCTCGCGGGCCTGGCGTTGTTGGGCGCCCTCGTCTTCAGGCCTGCTAGGCAAGCCTGATGACCGATTTTCACCGAACGCGGACTACCCTTGTCTTTTGATGACCTATCTCGACCACGCGGCCACCACGCCGATGCTGCCCGAGGCGGCAGCGGCGATGACCGCCCTACTCACCGACGCGCGTGCCGCCAGGGGCAACGCGTCGTCGCTGCACACCTCCGGGCGGCGCGCCCGGCGCCTGATCGAGGAGGCCCGCGAGGACATCGCGGCCGCGCTCGGCGCCAGACCGTCCGAGGTGATCTTCACCGCCGGTGGGACCGAGAGCGACAACCTGGCGATCAAGGGCATTTTCTGGGCCCGGCGCGCCGCCGACCCCCGCCGCAAGCGCTTGCTGGTGTCGTCGGTCGAGCACCACGCGGTCCTGGACGCGGCCGAGTGGCTGGTCGAGCACGAGGGCGCCGACCTGACGCTGCTCGAGGTCGACGCGTTCGGCCGCGTGCACGACGACACGCTGCGGGCCGCGATCGCGGAGGACCCGGCGAGCGTCGCGCTGGTCAGCGTCATGTGGGCCAACAACGAGGTCGGCACGGTCAACCCGGTGAAGGAGCTGGCCAAGACCTGCGCCGAGCAGGGCATCCCGTTCCACACCGACGCCGTGCAGGCCGTCGGCGCCATCCCGGTCGACTTCACCGGGTCCGGCGCGTCCGCGCTCACACTCACCGGCCACAAGCTCGGCGGCCCGTTCGGCGCGGGCGTCCTGCTGCTCGGCCGCGACGTGGCGTGCACGCCCGTGTCGCACGGCGGGGGACAGGAGCGCGAGGTCCGGTCCGGCACGCTGGACGTGCCCGCGATCGTGGCGCTCGCCGCCGCCGTCCGCCACGCCGTCGACCACCGCCCCGAGGAGGCCGAGCGGCTCGCCGGACTGCGTGACGAGCTGGTCGCCGCCGTGCGGGCGGTCGTGCCGGACGTGGTCCTGAACGGCGATCCCGGTCAGTCCGATGTGTACGACGCACCGTCGCGGCTGCCCGGCAACGCGCACTTCACGTTCCCCGGCTGCGCCGGTGACAGCCTGCTGATGCTGCTGGACGCCAGGGGCATCGAGTGCTCAACCGGCTCCGCGTGCACGGCCGGGGTCGCGCAGCCGAGCCACGTCCTGCTGGCCATGGACGTCGAGCCCGACCAGGCCCGCAGCTCGCTGCGGTTCTCGCTCGGGCACACGTCGACGCGCGCGGACGTGACCGCGCTCGCCGACGCCATCGGCCCCGTCGTCGAACGCGCGCGCAGTGCCGGTCTGGTGAACATGCGCCGCGCCGCAACTCGTGTGGAGATCTTGTGAGAGTTCTGGCCGCCATGTCCGGTGGCGTCGATTCCGCGGTGGCCGCGGCCCGTGCGGTCGACGCCGGGCACGACGTCACCGGCGTACACCTCGCGCTGTCGGCCAAGCCCGGCACGTTGCGCACGGGCGCACGCGGCTGCTGCACGGTCGAGGACGCGCACGACGCCCGCCGCGTGGCCGACATCCTCGGCATCCCCTTCTACGTGTGGGACTTCGCGGAGCGGTTCACCGAGGACGTCGTCGACGACTTCGTCGCCGAGTACGCCGCGGGCCGCACGCCCAACCCGTGCCTGAAGTGCAACGAGCGCATCAAGTTCGCCGCGTTGCTCGACAAGGCGATCGCGCTCGGTTTCGACGCGGTCGCCACCGGTCACTACGCCCGGCTGTCGCTTGTGGACGGTCAGCCGGAGCTGCGGCGCAGCGCCGACGACGGCAAGGACCAGTCCTACGTGCTGGCGACGCTGCGGCCGGACCAGTTGCGGCACGCCATGTTCCCGCTCGGCGGCTCGGTGAAGCCCGCCGTGCGCGAGGAGGCCGCCGAGCGCGGGCTCATGATCGCCGAGAAGCCGGACAGTCACGACATCTGTTTCATTCCGGACGGCGACACGCGCGCGTTCCTGACCAAGCACCTCGGCGAGCGGCCGGGTTCGCTGGTCGACGACGAGACCGGCGCGGTGCTGGGCGCGCACGCGGGGGTGCACGGGTTCACCGTCGGCCAGCGGCACGGCCTCGGCCTGCGGGTGCCCGCCGCCGACGGCCGCCCGCGCTACGTGCTGTCGCTCGAACCGGTCAGCGGCAACGTGCGGGTCGGCACGGCGGAGAAGCTCGGCGTGCGGGAGATCGTCGCCACGGCGCCGACCTGGCCGTCCGGCGCGGAGATCGCCGCGGGCACGCGGTGCGTCGCGCAGGTCAGGGCACACGGCGGCACGGCACCCGCCGAAGCGTCCGTTGTGGACGGAAAGCTGGTCGTGCGGATCGACGGCGAACTGCGGGGCGTGGCGCCAGGACAGGCCGTTGTGCTCTATCGCGAGGACGCCGGTGGTGATGTGGTGCTCGGCAGCGCGACCATCACGGCGACCTCCTGAGCCCAGCCCGCGGAGCGAACAACGGCTCTGCCGGGTGATCCGGCCGATCCATTCGGCGCACACCGTTACGCCGGGGGGAGGTACGTCGACGTATGGGATGCGTGACGCCATCCCGTACGTCGAGAGGTTGACTCATGACCAGCGCGTTCCCGAACGGCGACCGTCCACGCGGCGAACCGCCCCGCAGGAACCCTCTGATCCCCGACGCGATCGCCATCCCGCCAGAGGTTCTCGCACGGCACCGCGCCCGTGTCCTCGACCCGGCCACCGCCGTCCGTCCCAAGAGTGGCGAACGTCCCTACTCCACCGTCTACCGCAGTGAGACGATGCTCGTCCCGGCAGGCGACGTCCACGGCCTCCTGCCGGACCCGGACCAGTCGAACGACGTCAACCGCCACCTCGCCGAGATCGGTCTCGAGCTGCGGCCCCCGCGCGAAGAGAACTGGCAGGGCAACGTCGGCAGGCTGCCTGCCGACCTCGGGGTGGCGGTGCCGCTCGTGCGCAAGGACGGCGCGGTGGCCGACCGCGCACCCGACCCGTGGGCCGCGCTGGTCTGGCTGCGGGACAAGCTGTCCGACCGGGTCGGGCACTACCAGCTCGACCACCTGCTGATGCCGGCGACCGCCGTGGTCGAGGGCGCGCCGGTGTCCAACGGCGGGGCGGTCGGCGGTGTCCCGGTGTCCAACGGCGGCAGCGTGGGCGGCACGATCGCGCTGTACACGGGCAGCCGCAACCCGGTCGCCATGCTGATGCCGCAGCCGGTGCGGCCCCCGGCGGCGACGCTCACCGGCGGCCGCCGCCCGGTGGTCGCGGTGCTCGACACCGGCATCGGCTACCACCCGTGGTGGAACGGGCAGGACCCGTCCGACCCGATCATCGAGGTGTCGCAGGACTTCCAGGACCTGCTCGCCCAGCAGGAGCTCGCCGACCCGAGCATGGTGCAGCCGTACCCGCTGGACGACCCCAGGGAGGTCCAGAACGTGGTGCAGCCGCTGCTCGGGCTGCTCGACTCGCACGCGGGCCACGGCACCTTCGTGTCCGGCCTCGTGCACCAGCTGTGCCCCGCCGCGAAGATCCTGTCGATGCGGGTGCTGCACAGCGACGGCTTCTCCACCGAGGGCGCGCTGCTGCTCGCCCTGAACTGGCTCGCGGAGCGCGTCGAGTCCGGTGACCCCGCGCAGGCGGTCGACGTCGTGTCCCTGTCGCTCGGGTTCTACCCGGAGACGACCGACCCGGCGCAGGTCGGCCAGGTCCGCACCGTCATCGAGCGGCTCACCAGCCGCGGCGTGCTGGTGGTGGCCGCGGCCGGCAACGACGCGACGACCAGGCCGTTCATGCCCGCCGCGTTCGGTCAGGGCACGGGCGGCACGGCCGGGGATCCGCTGCTCAGCGCGATCGGCGCCCGCAACGCGGCCGGTCTCACCACGGCCGCGTTCAGCAACTGGGGCGAGTGGGTCAGCCGCTGGGCACCCGGCAACGCGCTGGTCAGCACCGTGCCGGCGGACTGGGAGGGCGCGGCGGGCCCCGGCCTCGCCTACCCCGACCCGCTCGGGCTCGGGCCGTGGCTGCGCACCGCGCCCGACCCCGACGACCTGCGGTCCGGGTTCGCGGTGTGGGCGGGCACCTCGTTCGCGACACCCGTGGTCGCCGGTCTGCTGGCGCAGGCCCTCGCACACGACGAGCAGTGCGCGAACGCGGGCGACGCGGCGAGCCGTGCGCAGCTGGCGCTCGCCGCCACGGACGCGGAACTGGCCCGCCGTCACTGGCAGTGACGTGCGGCTGACGAGGCGTCGTGCCAGGCCTGTCATCCCGTCACCCGTCATAGTGTGGCTGGATGGCGGGCTTGGCTAGCGACCCCGGGCGAGCTCGTCGCCACGACGTGCTCGCCCGTGTGGTCGCGCTGCACCAGCGCGCCCGCGAGGCGGGGTGGGCGTACCGGTTCGACCGGGCGGTCGCCCTCCTGCGGGACGCGCTGCGGCTGCTCGAAGCCGCCGCGCCCGGCTCCGTGCCTGCCGCTGAGCTGCGGGTGCGTGCCCTGGTCAGCCTCGGGTACGCGCAGGCCGAGTCCGGTTCGCACGCAGGGGGACTGGCCCGGCTCGACGAGGCGGCCGGGCACCTCGCCGCGCTGCCCGACGGCTCGCGCCGCGCCGAGCTGGACGGCCTCGTGCTGTGCAACCGCGGCCTGCTCATGCACCGGGCCGGCAAGATCGTCGACGGCATCGACCTGTTCGACGCGGCGATCGAGCGACTGACCGAGGCCACCGGTGACCCGGTCGTGCTCGCCAGCGCCTACCTCAACCGCGGCCACGCCTACATCGACCTCGCGCACGCGACCCGGGCCGCGCGGGACTTCACGACCTGCATCGAGGTGTGCGCCGAGCACGACATCGGCTGGCTCGCCGCCAAGGCCCGGCACAACCTCGGCTACGTCGCCTACATGACCGGCGACCTGCCGACCGCGCTGCGGCACTTCGCCGAGGCCGAGACCAGCTACCGCGCAGGCACCCCGGGGCTCCTGCCCGCGCTGAAGCTGGACCAGGCGCGGGCGCTGCTGTCCGCGGGCCTCGCCACCGACGCCGCCGCGCACCTCGACGACGTGATCCCCCGGCTGCGTGCGCAGCGGGCCGGGCAGGACCTCGCCGAGGCCGAGGTGACCGGTGCCGCCGCCGCGCTGCTCGACGGGCGGATCCGCGACGCGCGGCGCCTCGCCCGGTCCGCGGAGCGGCGCTTCACCAAGCGGGGCAACGAAAGGTGGGCGGCGGTCGCCGCGCTCGCCGCGTTGCGCGCGGACACCGCGACCGCGCTGGCGGCCGGCCGCGTCCCGGTGCGCCTGCCGGTGCGTGCCGTGAAGCTGTCGGACACCCTGCGCGCGCTGCTGCTGGAGGACGAGACCGGTCTCGCGCTGATGCTCGCGGTCCGCCTCGAGCTGCGCCGAGGCGACCCGGCGGCCGCGGAGCTGCTGCTCGACCAGCTGCCGCGCCAGCGCACCACCACCCCGCTCGACCACCGCATGCTGCTGCGGCTGTGCCGCGCCGAGCTGGCCGTGGCCCGCGGCGACCGGCGGCGCGCACTGTCGGAGGCCCGTGCCGGACTGGCCGAGCTGGGCCTGGCCCGCGACCGGATGGGCGGGCTGGAGCTGGTGTGCGGCACCGCGATCCACGGCCAGCAGCTCGGCGACCTCGCGGTGCGCCTGGTGCTGGCCGGGCGGCGCCGTGCCGCGCCCGACGGGACGCCCCGCACGCTCCGCGACGCGCGGCAGCTGTTCGGGTGGCTGGAGCGGACGCGCGCGCAGGTCTACCGGTACGAGCCGCTGCCCGCGATCGACGACCCGGTGCTCGCCGAGCAGGTGTCGGAGGTGCGGTCGCTGCGGCGGGCCGCGCAGCAGGCGCGCCTGGCCGGCCGGTCGCCGCGCCGCGAGGAGAAGCAGATCGCCGCGCTGGAACGGGACGTGGTGCGGCACGGCTGGTACGCGACGCCGTGGGGCCGCCCGCGCCCGGTGGCCTCGCTCGCGGCGGTGCGGGACGCGCTGGGTGACAAGGCGCTGGTGAGCTTCGCGGTGTCCGGCGACGAGCTGGTGGCGGTGGTCGTCGCGGGCGGGCGGACCCGGCTCGTGCGGCTCGCGTCGGCGGCGGAGACGTTCGAGTGGGCCACCCGCCTGCACGCCGACCTCGACACGTACGCGCCCAACGGGTTGCCGCCGCAGCTGGCCGCGGTCGTCGAGGCGTCCGCGCGGCGCAGCGCGGACCTGGTCGACACGCGGCTGGTCGCGCCGCTCGCGCGGTACGTCGGCGACCGCGAGCTGGTGATCGTGCCGACCGGTGCGCTGTACGCGGTGCCGTGGGGGACCCTGCCGTCCCTGCGCGGGCGGTCGGTGGTGGTGGCGCCGTCGGCGACCGCGTGGCTCGCCGCGGTGACCGCGCCCGTGTCGCACGGCAGGGTCGTGCTGGCGCGCGGGCCCCGGCTGCGGGACGCGGTCGCCGAGCAGAGCCGCCTGGCACAGACCTACCCGGCCGCCGTGCGGCTCGGCGACGACACCGCGACCGCGGCCGGTGTCCTGTCCGCCATGGACGGCGCGTCGGTCGCGCACCTCGCGGCGCACGGCGAGCACGAACCGGCCAACGCCATGTTCTCCCGCCTGGAACTGGCCGACGGGCCGCTGTTCGCGCATGAGCTGGCGCGGCTGTCGGACCCGCCGAGCCACGTCGTGCTGGCCGCGTGCGAGCTGGCGCTGTCCCACATCCGGCCCGGTGACGAAGCCCTCGGGTTCGCCGGTGGCCTGCTGGCCAGCGGGGTGCGCACGGTGGTGGCGGCCACCTGCCGGATCGGCGACTCGGCCGCCGCCGCGACGATGGTCACCTACCACGCACGCGTGGCAGCGGGGGAGTCACCGGCAGTAGCGCTCGCCGCGGCGGTGGCAGAGGATCCGCTGCGCCGCCCGTTCATGTGCCTCGGTGCCGGCTGAAAACTGCGTGCGCAACTTTGCTGATCCGGACGAGTGGGTCCGTTTGCTCCTACTATGCTCGCGGCCATGACCGAGCTGTTGCTGGTGCTGATCCTGGTCGCCGTCGTGGCTGTCGGGGTGGTGCTCTACCTGCGCTCCCGGCAGAACCGGCCCAAGGTGGACGAGCGGCCGGGCAAGCCGGCCGACCCGCTCGCCGACCACCAGGGCGTCACCGACATCCGCACGGTCCGCGCGGGCGACATGATCGACTACGGCGACCAGCTGTACTTCGTGCGTGGCTCGCTGCGGCTCACCGAGGGCGGCTACACCTGGTCGGAGCACTTCCTCGACGACGCGCGCGGGGCCCGCGTGTGGGTGTCGGTCGAGGAGGACCCGGACCTGGAAGTGGTGCTGTGGCGGGAGACCGAGGAGGTCACCGCGCCCGGCGGCAAGACCATGGAGGTCGGCGGGGTCACCTACCGCAAGGAGGAGGACGGCACCGCCGCCTACACGTCCGAGGGCACCACGACCGTCGCGGAGCGCGGCTCAGTCGAGTACGTCGACTACGAGGGCCCCGAGGGCAAGGCGCTGTCCTTCGAGCGGTTCGACGGTGGCAAGTGGGAGGCCGGGCTCGGCGAGTCCATCGCACTGCCCGCACTCCGCGTGTACCCGGCCGGCAGTGATCGCACGTGAGGAAGACCATCGACACCCGGTTCGCCGACTCGCGCGCCGCGGACCTCAGCCTCGCCTACGGGCTGCGCCCGTTACCGGCCCTGGGCACTCACTCGGTGACGCTGGGCGGACTGACCGTGGAACTCCGCGTGCTCGGCGCGTCACACCAGGTGGTGCTCGGCGACTGGTCGGAGACCGTGGCGTGCCTGCCGGACCGGCCCGGCGCGCTGCCCGCCCGTGAGGAGCAGGTCGTCGGCGACTACGTGGTGCGCTTCGAGGCGCGCTGCGAGCACCCGGCCGACTTCTCCGCCGCGGTGTCGCGGGTGATCGCCTCGTGTGAGGCGGACCCGCACGCGCTCGTGGCGGAGTTCCCCGGTTCGCCGCTGGCGGTGACCGCGCTGGCGGCCGGTGCCTCCGGTGACGGCGTCGCCTGGGAGACGTGGCACGCCTATCCGCAGGCAGGCGAGCTGGTGTACACGAAGAGCGTGGTGAGCCCCCGATGACGTTCCGTACCAAGATGATCGTCGCCGGCGCCATCGGCGGGATCGGCCTGATCGTGCTGATGTTCGCGATCTTCGGTGGCGGTGGCATCCGGTCCTACCTGGACGACAACTTCCGCCGCCAGTCCGCGAACGGGAACTCGATCGTCTACACGTCGACGGCCAAGCCGAAGGCGGTGTACGAGCAGATCCGCTCGGCCCGGTCGCCGGCGGACACGCGCCTCGACCCGTCCGGCTACTTCCTGCGGTACTCCGACGACATCGTCGCGATCACCGCCAGCGGCACGGGTTCCCGGATCTACGTCGACGACGAGCGCCGCGGCTACGCGACCTGGCTGCCGTTCGTCGGCGGGGTGTGGGGCACCGGCGGCTCCGGGGAGAACTTCCGCGGCGGCGGACCGGGAGGCGGCAAGTGAGCGGAGCTTGCGGAGCGAACCAGGTGGCGCGGGGCGACCGCGAGCGGCTCCCCGGAGCCTGCGAGGGGGAGTCGTGAAGGCGCTGGTCCCGGTCGGGCTGTCGGCACTGCTGTTGCTGGCGGCCCCCTCGGCGGCGGCCGCGGACGTGGTCTTCGACCCGGCCGACGCCGACGACCTGGCCGCCACCCTCGCGGAGGCGACGGCCGCCCAGAACGTCTGCTACGGGTGGGACGTCCAGGTGGACGACGCCATCGCGGGCCAGAGCGAGAGCGTGGGGTCCGACCGCGGTGCGGGCACCCCGGTGGACACGTCGTCGTGCTCGAAGTACGTGCGCCTGGACGTGTTCATCACGTACACGAGCGAGTCGTCGGAGTCCGAGGACTCGGCGTCCTGGGACGTGACCAGCTCCAGCGGCGGTCCGACCCGGTCCGACATGGAGGATCTCGGCCTCGACTGGGACGGCCTCACCGGCGAGAACCCGGACGTCGTGATCGGCAACGCGGTCTCCGCCCTGCCACTGCTCGCCGCCGACAACGGCATGGGCGAGGGCATCGAGGCGGCCCCGGCGACCGGTGCGGCCCCCGCCGACGCGTCGCTGACCGACAGCCCCGGCTCGGACTTCTGGCGCAACAACGGCACCGGGCTGCTGTGGGGCATCGGCCTGCTGCTCGCCGGCGGGCTGTTCGCGTGGTGGGTCTTCCGCTCCCGGCCGCCGAAGCCCAGGGCCTACGTCGTCCCGGACACCGTGCCGGACGACCTCGCCCCGCCCCCGTACGAACCCCCGACCGCACCGATCGCCGTGCAGCCGGACCCACCCACGGAGCCGGTCCCGGTCGCGCGCCAGGACCCGGCCGACACGGCACCGGAGCTGGAACCCGAAGCGACGGAGACGCCGGAGACGGCCGAGAAGCTCGACGAGCCACCGGAGCTGGACCCACCGGTGCCCGCCGAGCCGGACCCGTCGGCCGAAGGTGCTGCCCCGGCCGAGCCAGAAGCCCCCACCGAGCCGGAAGCGTCGGCCGAGACTGCTCCCAGCGGGCCCGCGAAGCCCGCTGCCGAAGCGGATCCGGCCGCCGAGTCCACCCCGGACCGTCCCGCTCCGTCCGACGAGGACGCCGCGCCATCTGACCAGAAGAACAAGGAGTAAGCCCCGACATGGTTTCCGACGTCTTTGGTGAAGTCGGCATCGCCGCCACCTACGGTCTGGTCGGTCTGGTGCTGATGGCCCTCGGCTTCGTGCTGGTCGACGTGCTGACCCCCGGCAACCTGCGTGAGCAGGTCTGGGTGCAGCGCAACCGCAACGCCGCCATCCTGCTCGCCAGCAACCTGCTCGGCGTGGGCATCATCGTGGCCACCGCGATCGCCGCCAGCCAGGGCAACTGGGCGGAGGGCCTGCTGTCGACCGCCGCGTACGGCATCCTCGGCCTGGTGCTGATGGGGGTCTCGTTCGTCGTGCTCGACGCGGTCACGCCGGGGAGCCTCGGCGAGGTGCTGATGCAGCAGGAGGCGAACCCGGCGGTGTACGTGAACGCGGCGTCGCACATCTCGGTGTCGGCGATCGTCGCCGTCGCCATCTTCTAGGTGGTCACGACCACCGAGACCAGGACCCGCGCCGCACGCGCGGGGCTGTTGTTCGCCACGTTCGTCTGCGCGGCGTGCGGGCTCGTCTACGAGCTGGCACTGGTCGCGCAGGGTTCCTACCTGCTCGGCGACTCGATCACGCAGGCGTCCGTGGTCCTCGCGACCATGGTGTTCGCCATGGGCATCGGCTCGCTCGCCGCGAAACCGCTGCAGAGCAGGCCGTTGCTGAGCTTCGCGGTCATCGAGGCACTGCTCGCCCTGTTCGGCGGCCTGTCGGTCCTCGGGCTGCACGCCGCGTTCACCTGGCTCGACCTGTACTGGCCCGCGCTGATCGGCATCGCGCTCGTGGTCGGTGCGCTGATCGGCGCCGAGATCCCGCTGCTGATGACACTGCTGCAGCGGATCCGCAAGCAGGACGCCGGTTCCGCGACCGCCGACCTGTTCGCCGCCGACTACATCGGTGCGCTGATCGGCGGGCTCGCGTTCCCGTTCCTGCTGCTGCCGTTCCTCGGGCAGACCAGGGGCGCGCTGCTCGTCGGCATGGTCAACGTGGTCGCGGGCGCCGCGGTCGCGTTGTTCGTCTTCTCGGTGAGTGCGCGGCGCAGGCTCGCGCTCGCCCTCGGCACGGTCGGTGTGCTGGCGGTGCTGGGGTTCGCGTTCGCCCAGAGCGACGCGTTCCTCCGCTACGCCCGCGACGAGCTGTACGAGGACCCGGTCGTCTACTCGGAAACCACGCAGTACCAGGACATCGTGCTCACCGAGTCGTCGCCGGTGGTCGACGGGCCGAAGGACACCCGGCTGTTCCTGAACGGGGACCTGCAGTTCAGCTCGCTCGACGAGTACCGCTACCACGAGTCGCTCGTGCACCCGGTGCTCGCGGGCAAGCGCGACCGCGTGCTGGTCCTCGGCGGCGGCGACGGGCTCGCCATGCGTGAGGTGCTGAAGTACCCGGACGTCCGCGAGGCCGTCGAGGTCGAGCTGGACCCGTCGGTGCTGCGGCTGGCGCGGGAGAACCCGACGATCGCCGCGCTCAACGAGCACTCGCTCGACGACCCGCGCGTGCGCGTGGTCACCGCCGACGCGTTCACCTGGCTGCGCGACGCCCGCGAGCGGTTCGACGCGGTGATCATCGACATGCCCGACCCGGACTCGACGGCCACCGCGAAGCTGTACTCGGAGGAGTTCTACTCGCTGGCCCTGCAACGCCTCGCACCCGGCGGCCGGATGGTCGTGCAGGCCGGTTCGCCGTACTTCGCGCCGCGCACGTTCGACTGCATCAACTCGACCGTGCGGGCCGGCGGCCTGGCCACCACCCCGTACCACGTGAACGTCCCCACCTTCGGCGACTGGGGGTTCGTCCTGGCTCAGCCGGACTCCGCACCGCCGCTGCGCCTCGACCCGCCGGAACCGCTGCGCTTCCTCGACGAGCCGAACCTGGCCGCGGCCGCGATCTTCCCGGTCGACCGCCGCCCGACCGGCGGCGAGTCACCATCCACATTGGATGACCCGAAGGTGCTGCGCCTGGCGACCTCGGAGTGGCAGCAGTACTAGCTCACGGCAGCAGCAGGTTGACGTCGCCGAACTCGTGCCACAGGTAGCCTTCCGCGATCGCCTCGCGGTACGTCGCGGCCAGGACGTCCTGCTCGACGATCGTCGCGAGCAGGTCCAGGTGGGACGCCTTCGGTTCGTGGAAGCCGGTCAGCAGTCCGTCGACCCGCCGCACGCCGCGGGACGGGGTGACGATCACGTCGGTCCAGCCCGCGTCGCCGTCGGACTCGATGGCGCGGACCGCGGTCGTGCCGACGGCGATGACGCGGCGCCCCTCCGCCCGCGCCCGTTCGACCAGCGCCCGGCTGGCCGTCGGCACCGCGAACCGCTCCGGGTACGGCCGTTCGTGTGCCTCCGGCGAGGCGACACCGGTGTGCAGCAGCACCGGCGCGAACTGCACCCCGTGCGCCACCAGCCGCGTCACGATCCGGTCGGTGAACGGCCGGGACGCGCTCGGCATCTCCGCACTGCCCGGCGTGACCCCGAAGACCGTCTGGTAGGCGGAAAGCGGCCACCGGCCCGGCACGTACGAGTACCGGATCGGCGACCCGTGCGCGGCCAGATACGTTGGCACGCCTGACGGGGTGTCCACGTCGGCCGTCCACAACCGGCCGTCCGAGAACCGCGCCAGCAACGTCACCGCACCCCCACCTGCCAACGGGTAACGCCCCGCCTGGCCGCGGTACGGTGCCGTCGTCTTCCCCTTCGACCGGCGCAGCTCCACGAGCCACGTCCCGTCCGGCCGCTCGGTCGAGAAGTGCACGACGAGCGGCTGCCCGGCCACCGCCACCGCCGCGGGCACGGTCGCGGACGTGTTGACCACCAGGACATCGCCGGGCCGCAGCAGCGACGGCAGGTCGGTGAACCGGTGGTGCCCGATCCGCCCGCCCTCGGTGACGAGCAGCCGCACGCCGTCCCGCCCGAGCCCCCTGGCCTCGGGCGGAACGTGCGCCTCATGGGAGGCGGGCAGCGTGAACTCGAGGCTCATCGCTCCCTCCAGACCATCACGGTCGCGCCCGCCGGTCCGCGCACCTCGAACCCGCGGTGCCCGCGCGGGTAGGTGTGCGGCGGCACGAGCACGTCGCCGGGCGGCATCCGCGCGTGGACCGCGTCGACGTCGCCGACCTCGAACGCGACCGGCACCGGTCCCGGCGCCACCGGCGACACCAGCTCCACGAACGCCGGCCCGGCCGCCAGCACGGTGCCGACCTCACGGGCCCCCTCGCCGTCGCGGGACCAGCCGTCCACCACCGGCAGCCCGAGCCGGTCGCGGTAGAACTCGAGCGCGGGCGCCAGGTCCGGCACGGTGTAGGGCAGCCAGAGGGCGGTCACAGCCGGACCCGTCCCGACGGCGGCCGTTCGGTCACCAGCTTCACGAACGCGGGCACCACCGTCTCCGGCAGCGGCCGGTCGCTGATGTCCTCGCCGGGGAACGCCTCCTGGTGCATGCGGGTCCGCAGGTCGCCGGGGTCCACCCGCCACACCCGCAGCCCCGGCTCCTCCGCCGCGAGCACGTTGCTCGCCTGCTCCAGCGCGGCCTTCGCCGATCCGTACCCGCCCCAGCCCTCGTACCCCTCGACCGCGGCGTCCGAGGTCACGTTCACCACCGCGCCCTCGCGGGCCCGCAGCGTCGGCAGCACCAGCTGTGTCAACGCGAGCGGTGCGAACACGTTCACCTCGTACACGTCCCGCAGCACGTCGACCGGGTACGCGGCGAGCCGCGGCTGCGGGCTCGGGCCGAGGATGCCCGCGTTGTTGACCAGCAGGTCCACCTCGCCGGCGGCCTCGACGAGCGCGGCCCGGTGCACGGGGTCGCGGATGTCGCCCGCCAGGGCGGTCACGTCGCCGCCGATCCACCCCGCGGCGTCCGCGAGGTCGGCGGGGGAGCGGGCGTCGACCACCAGGCTCCAGCCCTGCTCGGCCAGTCCGGTGGCGAGCGCCAGCCCGAGTCCTCTCGATGCTCCCGTGATGATGGCTCTCATGCCTTCGACGCTAGGTTCGCGCAGGCCGGCGGCCATCGGGCGCGCGACCATCGCGACCTCGTCCTTTGGACCTAGGTACACCTCCAGCGCGGTGTGCGGTGGGTACCGTGGACGACGTGGAGGTCCGGGACGAGCTGCGGGACGTCAGCGCCGCGGTGCTGGCCGTGGCGGCACACCTGTCTGTCCGCGACGTCCTCACCACGATCCTGACCTCCGCGCGCAAACTGGTCGGCGCCCGGTACGCGGCGCTGGGCATCCCCGACGAGGACGGCGGGTTCGCCGAGTTCCTCGCCGACGGCGTCTCCGACGAGGAGTGGGCGGCGATCGGCCCGCTCCCGCGCCAGCACGGGATCCTCGGCGCGATGCTGTGCGACCCGAACCCGGTGCGGCTCGCGAACATCCGTGAGCACCCGCACTTCGGCTGGTGGCCGAGGGCGCACCCGAAGCTGACCGACTTCCTCGGCATGCCGATCGCCGACGGCGACGAGATCATCGGCGAGCTGTTCCTCGCGAACAGCTGCAACCCCGGCGGTTTCACGGCCGCCGACGAGGAGCTGATGCGGCTGCTGGCCGCGCACGCCGCGATCGCACTGGTCAACGCCCGCCTCTACGAGCACAGCCGCGAACTGTCCATCGTGGAGGAACGCGACCGCATCGCCCGCGAGCTGCACGACGCGGTGTCGCAGAAGCTGTTCAGCCTGCGGCTGACCGCCGACGCCGCGTCCGCGCTGCTGGCGCGCGACCCGGCGCGTGCCGCCGCCGAGCTGGCCACGGTGCGCAGGCTGGCGGCGGAGGCGAGTGCCGAGCTGCGGGCGATCGTCGTCGGTCAGCGGCCCGCGGACCTGGACGGCGACGGACTGGACATCGCGTTGCGCAAACAGGTCGAGCTGCTGGACCGTGTGCACGAGCCGGTGATCCGGTACGCGGGCGGCGGGTACGTGCCCGAGCTGACGGAGGACCGCAAGGACGCCGTCTACCGCATCGCGCAGGAGGCCATCCACAACGCGCTGCGGCACGCGGGCGCGTCGCGGATCGACGTGGTGCTGACCGAGCACGAGGGCGCCACGCTGCTGCGGGTGACCGACGACGGTGCGGGCTTCGACCCGGTCGACGGTGGCCGCGGCCTCGGCCTGGCATCGATGCGGGACCGGGCGAGCGACGTGGGCGCCACCCTGGCGGTGGTCTCGGAACCCGGCGGCGGCACCTCGGTCCGGCTGGTGGTGCCCGCATGATCAGGGTGCTCGTGGTCGACGACCACCCGGTGGTGCGGCAGGGTCTGCGCACGTTCCTCGACCTGCAGGACGACATCACGGTCGTCGGCGAGTCGGCCGACGGTGCGTCCTGTGTGGACGACGCGGACCGCCTGCGCCCCGACGTGATCCTGCTCGACCTGCGGATGCCCGGCGCCGACGGCGTGACCGCGTTGCGCGGCCTGCGCGACAACCCGGCCCGCGTGCTGGTCGTCACGAGCTACACCGAGCCGGGTGCCGTCCTCCCCGCCGTCCGCGCGGGTGCCGCGGGGTACGTGTACAAGGACGTCGACCCGCCCGCGCTCGCCGCCGCCATCCGGTCCGTGCACGCGGGCCACGTGCTGCTGCACCCGGACGTGGCGCGGTTGCTGACCGAGGGCGACACGCACCCCGGCCCGGCGGAGCTGACCGCGCGCGAACGCGACGTGCTGGCCGAGGTCGCCCGCGGCCGGTCCAACCGGGAGATCGCCCGCGCGCTGTCGCTGTCGGAGAAGACGGTGAAGACGCACGTCAGCTCGATCCTCGGCAAGCTCGGCGTGCAGGACCGCACCCAGGCGGCCCTGCACGCCGTCCGCACCGGCCTCGTCGACTCGTAGGCCAGGCCGGGTTACCACCCGAAGTACTCGAGGGAACCGGGGCACGTACTCCTGGCGTTCGTTTGTGAGGTTCTTGCGTACTGCGGCTGTTGTCGGCAAAGATCAGACATATGGCACGTACGCCCGGAATCCTCGCCCTGACCGCGGTACTGGTAGCCGTCGGCAGCGGCCTCGCTCCACAGGCCGCTGCCGACGTGCGACCGGACCTGACCAACGTCGCCCACCGCGGCGCGTCCGCGCACGCACCCGAGAACACCCTCGCCGCCATGCGGCTCGGGGTGACCATGGACGCCCACATGGTCGAGATCGACGTGCAGCGCACCGCCGACGGCCACATCGTCCTCATGCACGACACCAACCTGGTCCGCACGACCGACGCGGAAGAGGTCTTCCCCGACCACGGCTCCTACGACGTCAGTGCCTTCACCCTCGCCGAGATCCGGCGGCTCGACGCTGGTGAGTGGTTCGGCCAGGAGTTCGACGGCGAGAAGGTCCCCACGCTCAGGGAAGCCCTGGCGGTCCTGCGCGGCGGTGACGTCGGGCTCCTGCTGGAGATCAAGGAGCCCGCCCGCTACCCCGGCATCGAGAAGCAGGTCGCGAAGCAGCTGGACCGCTGGTGGCTCAAGCCGGCGCCGCCCGGCCTTGCCCACCGCCTGGTGGTCCAGAGCTTCGACTGGGCGTCCATGAAGCGCTCGCAGGACCTCCTGCCGCGCATCCCGCACGGCCTCCTCGGCCGCGTCCCCGAGGCCGAGATCGCGGCCTACGCCGAGTGGGCCGACCAGATCAACCCGGGCTTCACCACCGTCGACGCCGCCTACGTCCAGGCCGTGCACGACGCGGGCCTGGAGATCTACGTCTACACGGTCAACGCGGCCGCCGACATGGAGGCCCAGATCGCGAAGGGCGTCGACGGCATCATCACCAACTACCCGGACGTGCTGGCGGGACTGATCGCGGGCGAGGGCCGCGCGGCGGCATAACCCAGCCCGGTCAGCACCCCGGCGATGACGAGCACCCCGGCGACCACCTGCACCGGGGTGATCGTCTCGCCCGTGAAGACGGCGGCCGCGGCCATCCCGAACACCGGCACCAGCAACGAGAACGGCGCGGTCGACGACGCCGAGTACGTCCGGATCAGGAACCCCCACGCGCCGAAACCGGCGACGGTCGCGAGCAGGCCAACGTAGAGCACGGCACCGACGGCCGGCCACGGCACCGACCGCAACGCACCCCAGTCGCCTTCGAACACCGCCGACAGCCCGAACAGCGGCAGTACGGCCAGCGCGCTCACCCACACCATGAACCGCAACATGTCGGGCGGCCGCGCGTGCCGCACGATGACGTTGCTCAGGCCCCACAGCGCGGCCGCCCCGAGCAACAACAGGAACGCACCGACCGGACTCGTGGCCCCGAGGTCGACGGCGATCAACGCGATCCCGCCGAGCGCGATGGCCATGCCGAGCAGTTGTCGGCGGGTGAGGTGTTCCTTCAGCAGCAGCACCGCGAACAGCAGCGTGAACGGGGCCTGCGCCTGCAGCACCAGCGACGAGAGGCCGGGCGGCATGCCTGCCGCCATGCCCGTGAACAGCAGCCCGAACTTGAGGACCGCGAGCGTCAGCGCCACCAGCGCGACCCACCGCCACGGCACGCCGGGGGAGCGCAGGAAGAAGATCGCGGGCACGGCCGCGACGAGGAACCGCAGCGCGGAGAACAGCAGCGGCGGGAAGTGCGCGAGGCCGACCTCGATGACGACGAAGTTCACGCCCCACACGGCGGCGAGCCCGAGCGCGAGCAACAGGTGGCGGGGAGACACGCCGTCCACTCTCGGCCGGTCAAAAGTGAAGCACAAGTGATGTGTTCTTGACGTCAAGAGTTAGGGTTGCTTCATGTTCGACCTCCCCAGGCTGCGTGTCCTGCACGCGGTCGCCGGGCACGGCACCCTCGCGGCCGCCGCGCAGGCACTGCACCTGACCCCGTCCGCCGTGTCCCAGCAGATGGCGAAGCTCGAACGCGAGGCAGGCTGCGTGCTCGCCGAACGCCAGGGCCGCGGCCTGCGCCTCACCGAGGAGGGCCGGGCCCTGGCAGCTCACGCGGCCCGCATCCTCGCGACGGTCGAGGAGGCGGCCGCCGAGCTCGCGGCCCGGCAGGGCAGGGTCCTCGGCACGCTCACGGTCGGCGCCTTCCCGACCGCGGCCCGCGGGCTGCTGCCCTCGGTGCTGACGGCGTGCGCCGCCGACCACCCGGACCTGCGGATCCGGCTGCTGGAGGTCGAGCCGTACCAGGCGATGGGCCGCCTCACCGCGGGCGACCTGGACCTCGCGGTCTCGCAGGACTGGGCGAACGTGCCGGTCGCGATGCCGGATCGCCTGCGCGGCAAGGACATCGGCCACGACCCGGCCGACGTGGCGGTCCCGGCCACCCACCCGCTCGCGGCCCGCACCTCGGTCGCCCTGTCGGAACTGGCGGCCGAACCGTGGATCTCGTCCACAGCGGGCACGATCTGCCACGACTGGCTGACGAACACCTTCCGCCGCGACGGTCACGAGCCGCTGATCGTCCACCAGGCCGCGGAGTTCCCGACGCAGCTGGCACTGGTGGCCGCGGGCCTGGGCGTGGCGCTGATCCCGCGCCTGGCCACCGAGCACGTGCCGGCGGGTGTCCGCCTGATCCCGGTCACCCCGGCACTGGACCGCCGCGTGTTCGCCGTGTGGCGCAGGGAGTCCGAGAGCCGCCCGGCCGTCCGCGCGGTCGCCGACGCGCTGGTGGTGTCCTTCACCGCACTGCACAGATCACGGCCAGAAACCCGCTGACGCTGTCGGACCGCGTCCGAGCTGCCCGTGCTCTTCAGCCACTTTCGCGGAGGGCGAGGTGGACGCGAGCTCGATCATGGCGGAGCTGGCCCAGCAGAGCCCTCAGCTGGACACGCGGGCACCGTTGGTCGACCAGCTCGCTGCCGCCAAGGCCGCGCAGCCCGCCCAGCGGAAGGTGACCTACGACCGTCTCGCCGAACTGTAGGCATCCGGTGGCCGGCGGACTCCTGAGGCGTCAGCCGCGGTCGTGCCGGAAAGCCGGTATCCCGGGAGCGACGGACCCGACGGCCGTCACCAGCGTGCGCTCGTCCAGGTGCCAGTCCTTCATCGGCAGCAGCACGGTCACGGCAGCGTCGAGGTCCCTCGGCGACGCCTGCACCGTGCCGATCGGCATGTCCGGCGTCCGCAACGCGACCCCGACGGCACGACGCCTCTTGCGCTCCTCGCCGACCCGCCACTCACGCAGCACGACGCCTGCGACTTGGTGCCACGGCACGAACGTGGGCGCCTTCCGTGACTGCGCGCCGAGGTAGATCCCGTACGGGTCCACCGCGAACGCCGCCCACGCGCTGCGCGACATCCGCGTGAGCCGCGGCAACACCCAGCGCCACAGCACGAACCCGAGCCCGATGATCCACAGGGCGGCGAGCACACCCAGCAGGGCGCCGCCGTCCTCGGCCATCCTGCCGCCGACGATCCCGGCGACCATCGCGGCCATCAGCCCGACGCAGACGACGATCCACAACACCGGCCGGGTCGGCCGGAACCGCGCCACCACAACGGTTCCGGGCACGGTCGTGTCCGGCAGCCTTGCTTGAGACATGGAGCTCCCCCTCGAAATGACCAAGGGGATCCTAGTCGGCCGGGGTCCAGTCCGTGTTCGCTCCGCACAGGACGAGGCAGGACAGCTCGCCCGGCACCGCCCCCGCCAGCCACGCGGCGAACGGCACGGCACCCGCGGGTTCGACGGCCAGCCGGAACTCCTCCCACAGCCGGTCCCGCGCCGCGAGGATCTGCCGGTCCGACACCAGCACCGACGTCACCGACCGCAGGATCGCGAACGGCACCGCGCCCACCCGCGTGGCGCCGAGTGCCGACTTGGCGATGCCGCCGACCGGCGAGTCCACCGGCCGCCCGGCTGCGAGCGCGTCGTGCAGTGCCTGGCAGCCATTGGGTTCCACCGCGACCACGTGCCGCCCGCCGGCGCCGAGCACGGTGCCCGCCGCGAGCCCGCCGCCGCCGACCGCGACCACCAGTGTGTCCACGTCGGGGGTGTCCGCCACCGCTTCCGCGGCGCACGTGCCCTGCCCGGCGATCACCAGCGGGTGGTCGTAGGCGGGCACGTACAGCGCGTCCGGCACCGCCATCGCCGCCGACGCCGCCTCCGCGTACGTGGCCCCGTGCCGGATCAGCTTCGCGCCCGTCGCCTCGATGCGGCGGGCCTTCGCGAGCGGCACCGACTCCGGGGTGTACACGGTGGCCGGCAGGTCGAGCAGGGCCGCCGCGGTCGCGACCGCCAGCCCGTGGTTGCCGCCGGAGGCTGTGACCACCCGCTCGGGCCGCGCGTCGGCGCCGAGCAACGCGTTCAGCGCGCCCCGCACCTTGAACGACCCGGTGAGCTGCAGGTGCTCCAGCTTCAGCACCACCGGCCGCCCGTCGACCTCCGCGCGCAGGACCGGGGTCCGCCGGATGTACGGGGCGATGCGGCTCGCGGCAGCGGCCACGTCGGGCATGTCTGACAGCATGAACCCCACCGTAATCGAGTGAGAGGTGGCGGCGTGCTGACGGTCGTGGCGTTCGGGTTCGCCTGGTGGCTGGGCCTGTACCTGCTCGCACGCGACCCCCGCAAGGCGACCCTGCACCGCGCCGGCCTCGGCCTTCTCGCCTACGCGCTCGCGCTCGCCGCGGACCAGCCGTTCCTCGACGAGCGCGTCCACACCGTCCTGCTGTGCCTCCCGGCCGTGCTGTGGACGGGGGTGCTGGTGTCGTTGCTGCCCGACCCGGCCGAGACCGAACGCCAGTGGCTCCGCGTCGTGCTGCCCGCGGCACTGGCGGTCGCGGCGGCGAGCGCGTTCTTCCAGCCGCTCGCTGGGCTGGTGGTCGTGCCGCTGTTCTGGGCGCTCGCGCTGCTGCTGCGCCGCCGCGCCCGCCTCGGCACCGGCCTCGGCGTGCTCGTCGCGGCCTTGCTGCTGTTCGGCCTCGGCTCGGGACTCGTCCTGCTCGGCTTCCTCGACGACCTGCCGAGGACCCTCCTCCTCGCCGGGATCGGCCTCGACCTGCTGTTGCTCGGCGGCTGCGTCGCCGTGCTCGACGCGTTCGACGAGGGCGAGGCGATCCGCCGCGACATGGTGTGGTCGCTGGTCGTCGCGGGCGGCGTCGCGATCCTGTTCGGCAGCCAGGTCGCGCTCGCGTCGCTGCTGGTCGACCGCTCGCTGGAGCTGCTGCTGTACGGCGTGGTCGCCGCCGCGATCACCGTGCAGGTGCTGGCCAGGCCGATCAACGCGCTCGCGGACCGGTTCGCCTTCCGCGACGCACCGGACCTGCGCCAGGAACGCACCGAGCTCCGCGAGGTCGCCGCCGCACTGCCGCGCCGCGCGCCGGCCCCGCTGTTCGGCATCGACGACGCCGAGTTCGCCCGCCTCACCCGCCGCGCGCTGTCGCACTACGGCGACCTCGGCAAGCTCGCGTCCAGCCCGCTCGCCGCCCTGCCGGTGATCACCGACCGGCTCGCCGCACGTGGCATCCCGGACGCCCCGCTCGCCCGCGCGACCGAGCTGAAGGCGGTGCTGCTGGAGACGATCACCCGCCTCAAGCCCGCCGACGGCGACTTCGGCACGTCCGACGAGTGGCGGCACTACAACGCCCTCTACTTCTACTACGTGGTCGGCGTCCGCCCGTACAGCGTGCGCACGAAGGTCACCGAGCTGGACCCGGTGGCCCGCCGCGCGCTCGCCTGGTTCGTCGACCAGGTGCCGGAACGGACCCTCCACAACTGGCAGGCGGCCGCCGCGAAGATCGTCGCGGCCGAGCTGCGCGCACCGGTTTCACCGTCCTGACCTGCATCTGGCAGGGGTTGGCAGCTCTTGGCGTGGCACTGGCAGTGCGCGCCGGGCGACCTTCGTGACGTCAACAGAACGACGTACCCGGAGGACACCATGACCGCCACCATCACCACCCCGGCCACGACCACCGCCACCCCGAAGCTGCTCCGCGAAGCCGTCCTGCTCGACGGCTTCGCCACCCTCCCGAGCGGCGTCCTGCTCGCCGCGCTGGCAGGTGTGCTCACCGAGCCGTTCGGCATCCCGGCCGGCGTGCTGCTCGGCGCCGGGCTGTTCTTCGTCGCGTGGGGCGCCGCCGTGCTGTTCCTCGGCTTCCGCCCGGTGGTCAACCGGCGCGCGACGATCGCGGTCGGCATCGTCAACATGGTGTGCGCGGTGGACGGCCTGATCGTCCAGCTGGCGGGGATCGGCGAGCTGACCACCCTCGGCTCGGTCGTGCTGGTCGCGCTGTCGGTGGTCGTGCTCGCCCTCGGTGCCCTCCAGGTGTTCGCCGCTACCCGCCGAACCCACGCATGATCGTCGTGAACTCGTAGTCGGACTGGTCGATGCTCGAGCAGGTGGGGGAGACCCCACCGCCCGGGCACGACCCGTTGTCGCGTCCGGCCGACCAGAACGCGAGCAGCCCGATCTGGTTGGCGTTCGCCCAGTCCACGAGCTGTCGCGCGGCGGACTGGTCGAAGATCTTCCCGTTGAAGTTCCGCCCGATCATCGGCGTCACGCCCAGGTGCCGCTTGAGGTCCGCGTCCGACATGGACGGCCAGATCGTCCGCATCTGCCCGAGCGTGGACTCGGCGGCGGCGATCACCGCGTCACCCCAGTCCGGCCTGCTGGTGCCGAACTCCATGGTCATCGGGTTCACCAGCACGTCCACCCCGTGCGCCGCCGCCGACCGCAGCACCTGCACGGAGTACGGGTCCATCCCGTAATCGTCGCCCAGCACGCGCATGGTGTAGCTGATCGACGTGCCGCGCTCGTCCTGGATCTGCTTGAGCGCCTGGTTGACCGTGTCCTGCGGGATGGTGGCCTCGACGTCCACGTCCAGGTGGGTCGCGCCGGTCGCGTCGAGGATCTTCCGGTACGCGCCCGCGAGGGCGTCGGCGCTGCCGCACGTGTACTCCAGGTACGGGCCCGCGGCGCCACCGGTCGCGACGATCACGTCGCCGCCCATGGCCTTCAGCGCCTGGATGTCCCCGATGATCCGCGGGTCGTCGAGCGGGATCGTGCCGCCCCACGACGGGTTGCAGCCGGTCGAGTCGGCGAGCACGAAGGCGAGCGTGAACACCTTCTGCCCGGTCGCGTTCGCCACGTCCACCAGGGACGGGCTGGGCATCGTGATGTCGATGTAGGGCGCCGCCGTCGGCGCGGCCACCTCGGCCTGCGCCGGTGCGGCTCCGAAGATTCCCGAGGCGAGCACCGCCACGGCAGTGATGATCGTTGTGCGCATGTCCCCGACACACACCTCTCACGTCGCTGGAAGTAGGCGTGCGCTCACGGTAAGTGGTTCAGACCACTAGGTCAATAGGTCTAGACCATGGGGGATGAGTCAGACTGTGCCGGTGACGTTTCCCGAAGGCACCGCAACCGCGGTCGGTTCCATGCCCGGCACGGACCCGGTCGAGGCGGCGGCTGTCGTCGTCGGCGAGCTGCCCGGTCTGCCCAACCTGCCTGAGCTGCCGAAACGCGGCCTCGGCGCGGACCTGATCGGCCGGACCGCCGCGCTGCTGGTCGACCTCGCGGTCGAGGTGGTGCCCTCGGCGTACCGGGTCGCGGCCCGCCCCGGCGGCGACCACCGCACGGCCGTCGACCACCTGCGCCGCGACCTCGACGCGTTCGAGGAGGCGGCCGAGCCCGCGAAGCCCAAGCTGGTGAAGGTGCAGCTCGCGGGCCCGTGGACGCTGACGTCGGAGATCGAGCTGCCGCGCGGGCACCGCGTCCTGACCGACCAGGGCGCGCTGCGCGACTTTTGCGAGTCCCTCGCCGAGGGCGTCGGCAGGCACGTCGCGGAGGTCCGCAAACGCACGGGCGCGGACGTGGTCGTGCAGTTCGACGAGCCGTCGCTCCCGGCGGTGCTGGCGGGCGCGCTGCCGTCCCCGTCCGGCCTGAGCATGGTGCCCGCGGTGGCCGAGCCGGAGGCCCGCGAGGTCCTGCGCACCCTGTTCGACGCGGCACGGAAGGCGACGGGCCAGCCGGTGGCCGTCCACTGCTGCGCCCCGCGCCCGCCGGTGGCCCTGTTCCGTGCGGCGGGCGCCGACGCGATCTCCCTGGACGCCACGCTGCTGGACGGCATGCCCGCGGTCTTCGCCGACCAGCTGGGCGAGGCATGGGACGACGGCTGTGTGTTCTTCCTCGGCCTGGTCCCGAGCACCGACCCGGACCGCCCGCCGACCCTGCACGACGTGGCCCGCCCGGCCCTGGAACTGGTGGACCGCCTGGGTTTCCCGCGCACGCTGCTGGCGGAACGCGCGGTCCCGACCCCGACGTGCGGCCTGGCCGGCGCGACCACCGCCTGGGCCCGCCGGGCTCTGGAACTCACCCGGGACCTGGGCAAGGGTTTCGTGGAACCGCCGGAGTCCTGGTAGTCACCGCCGCAGGGTGGGAATCGGGAACCTCCCGGTGCCGAGGAGCCACACCACCACCGCGCCGAGCAGAGACCCGATGATGATCTGTACGCCCATCGGGTTTCCGCGCGTGACCTCGTAGATCCCGAAACCGACACTCGTCGCGCCCGCGACCGGCACCCACACCCGGATGAACGTCCACTTGCCGGGCGCCGGGGTAGGGGCCGAGAGCGCGGGCCGGTTCGCGGCAAACCATTCGATGGTCTGCCGCAGCGGGGCGCCCGCGGGCAGCGGCAGCCGGATGGGTGTGGCGCGCAGAGTCCCGGCCACGTGGTCGATCCGCAGTGATCCGTCGAACTCGTTGGCCAGCCCCGTCAACTGGTCCGCCATGATCGTCCGCCGTCCGTACAGCGGCTGACCGACCACGATCCGGTCGGGGTGCACGCTCACCTTCAGCCGCATCCGCACCTTGCCGATGAGCCCCGGTGTGGTGGCTTCGGCCAGCGCGGGCGCGGGTGGTGGCAGCGGCGGGTCCGCGGGCCCCATCACCATTTCCGGCGCGGCCCGCCGCAGCACGAGAAACATGATCGAGACCATGAACACGAGGTAGACCAGCACGTGCTCGACGATCCGGGTCATGAGCACGGAGATCGACGCCAGTGAGCACACGTGACATGCCGCCATCTTCCTCGGAGTGACGCCACCGGGCACGCGTTTCCCGCGCAGTTGCGGAAAAGTTGCGCCCGGCGACCGCACGCCACTCACACCACCACGCCGAACCCCTCCGCTGCGCCGAACCCTCAGCGACGCTTGAACGTCAATGCCACCCCGAACGTCAACAACGCGACAAACGCCGAAGTAGTGAACGCCGCCGTCATCCCCGTGACCAAAGCATCCGTCCCCGCATGCCCCCGCGACGCCGACCCAGCCACCGTCACCAGCACCGCCAGCCCCAGCGTCGCCCCGATCTGCTGCATCGTCTGCAGCGCGCCGCCGGCCGCCCCCGCGTCCGCGGGTGGCACCGTGCCCATGATCAGCACGTTCAGCGGCGCGAACGCGAGCCCGCCACCCACCCCCATCAGCACCATCGGCCCGAGCACCCCCGGCACGTAACCGGAACCGGCCGACAGTTGCGCGACCCACCACAGGCCGCCCGACATGAGCAGGGTGCCGGTCACCGCGATCGGTTTCGGGCCGAGCAGTGGCAGCAGCCAGGGCACGGCCCGCGACAGCACGAAGATCCCCACGGCCATCGGCAGGAACGCGAAGCCGGTCGCGAGCGCCCCGTACCCGCTCACCTCCTGCAGGAACTGCGTCAGGAAGAAGAACGCGGACATCATCGACAGCGGCCCGAGGAAGAAGTTCGCGTACCCGGCCGCGCGGTCGCGGTCGGCGAACAGCCGCAGCGGCAGCATCGGGTGCCCGACCCGCGTCTGCGACCACACGAACGTCACCACCAGCACGGCACCGGCCACCAGCGGCCACACCGCGGACGCGGCGCCCCACCCGGCTTCGGCGGCCCGGATGAACCCGTACACCAGCGATGCCACCCCGAGTGTGGCGAGCACGGCGCCGGTGACGTCCAGCTTCGCCGGATGCCGCTCGGGCTCGGCGATGTGCCGTGCCCCGAAGACCAGCACGACCACCCCGAACGGCACGTTGATGAACATGACCGACCGCCACGTCAGCCACTCGGTCAGCAGCCCGCCGAGGATCAGGCCCACGGCGAACCCGGACGACGCCATCGCCGAGAACAACGACAGCGCCCGCACCCGGGCCCGCGGTTCGGTGAACGTGCTGGTGATCAACGCGATCGTGCTCGGCCCGGCGGCCGCGGCGCCGAGGCCCTGCACGATCCGGGAGGCGATCAGCAGCCCGGCCGAGTCGGCGAGCCCGCCCGCGAGCGACGCGGCGGTGAACACCGCGACCCCGGCGAGGAACACGCGCCGCCGCCCGAACAGGTCGCCGAGCCGCCCGCCGAGCAGCAGCAACCCGCCGAACACCAGGGTGTACG
This sequence comes from Actinophytocola algeriensis, assembly GCF_014203735.1. GTDB lineage: Bacteria > Actinomycetota > Actinomycetes > Mycobacteriales > Pseudonocardiaceae > Actinophytocola > Actinophytocola algeriensis. The sequence continues at coordinate 771,771 of NZ_JACHJQ010000004.1, forward strand.
CGTTCATCACCCACGACAGCCCGGCAGGCGTGAAGCCGAGGTCGGTGCGGATGCGGGGCAGCGCCACGTTCATCACCGTCACGTCGAGCATGAGCATGAGCTGGCACGTGAGGATCAGCGCCAGCGCGACACCCGGCCTGGCTGCGACGGGCCTGGCCATGGTCTGAGCGGTCAAGGAACACACCTCTAAGTGGAGACATTCTCCGTTTGGACCGCGTTAGCATATGGAGAACGTCTCCGGCTGCGCAAGCCTATCCGGAGAATGTCTCCGGATGGAAGGAGCGTGCGCCGATGCGCGCTGACGCCCGCCGCAACTACGAGCGGATCGTGGCCACCGCGCGGGACGTGTTCTTCGAGCACGGCATCGAGGCGCCGCTGGACGACGTCGTCAAGCGCGCCGGTGTCGGCGCCGGCACGCTCTACCGGCACTTCCCGAACCGGGAGGTGCTCATCGAGGCGGTCTACCGCACCGAGATCGAGGAGATCGCGGAGCAGGCGTACGCGCTCGCCAGGGACCAGTCCGCCGAGGACGCCATCCGCGAGTGGTTCCGCGAGCTGATCCGCTTCCACATCGACCGGTCCGGTCTGGCGGCGGCGCTGAAGGCGGCGATCGACGAAGGCTCGGAGACCTTCCAGTACTGCAAGCAGAAACTGCGGGACGCGGCATGGGCGTTGCTCGAACCGGCGCAGGCCGTCGGCGCGGTGCGGTCCGATCTGGAGGCCGTCGACCTGATGCGGCTCTCGCACGGCATCGGGACCGCGGCCAAGTACGCGGACGAGGCGAGCCGGGACCGGATGCTGTCGGTCCTGATGGAGGGGTTGAAGCCGTGAAGTTCTTCCGCCGCAAGGAAACGCCGCCCGTCGAGCGTCCCGGTCCCGAGGTGCTGGCGGAACGGTTCTGGTGCGGCTGGTACGAGGCGCTGCCCGAGGTGGCCGCCGCCCTCGGCGACCGCGAGCCGCAGCGGGTCGAGAACCAGCTCTGCGCGCTCGTCGCCGACCTGCACCCGGACCTGCACTTCTCCCTCGAACGCGGTCAGCGGTCGATTTACGCGTTCGTGCTGAGCGGGCAGGAGGACCCGAGGCTGCGCCCCTACACCGACGCGTGGCGCGCGGCCGCCCCCGCCGCCGACGCGATCTGGGAGTACCACGACTCCGTCCCGCCCGTCCCGGACCCGACACAGGTCACCGTCAACCTCGGCGCCCACCGCATCCCGCTCGCCGACATCCGCGTCGTCGCGCAGGTCGACGACGGCGTCGTCGACGTGGCCGTCTACCACCCGGAGATGGCCGCGCTCGAACCAGCGGCCCGCGACGCCATGACCTACCTCCCGCTCGACGCGGCACTGGGGGAGCGGCTCGCCGCGACCCGGCTGCGGCGCGTCGAGACCGCGACGACCGAGCCCGAGGACACGATCGGGTTACTGGAATTCCGAACCCTCGTGCAGGGCCTCGACGGCCCCGAAAATGTCGGTGGTGCCGACTAGTCTGCCCCTGTGACCAGTGCAGACGAGAGTGTGAAGGCCGAAGGCGTCGAGGACGTGCCGACCGAGGTGCGGGAGCGTCACGGGGCGCTTTCCGAGGAGATCAACGGGCACCGCTTCCGCTACTACGTGCTCGACTCGCCGACCGTGTCCGACGGCGAGTTCGACGCGCTGTGGCACGAGCTGCTCGCCATCGAGGAGGCCCATCCGGGCCTGGTCACGCCGGACTCGCCGAGTCAGCAGGTCGGCGGCACGTTCTCCACCGAGTTCAAGGCCGTCGACCACCTCGAGCGGATGCTCAGCCTCGACAACACCTTCGACGCCGACGAGCTGGGTGCCTGGGTGGACCGCGTCGAGAAGGAGCTGGGCCCGACCTCGTACCTGTGCGAGCTGAAGATCGACGGGCTCGCCATGAACCTCCTGTACGAGGACGGGCGTCTCGTCCGCGGCCTCACCAGGGGTGACGGCCGCACGGGCGAGGACGTCACGCTCAACGTGCGAACCCTGGAGGACGTGCCGACCCAGCTGACCGGCACCGACGAGTTCCCGGTGCCCAAGCTCGTCGAGGTCCGCGGCGAGGTCTACTTCCGCGTCGAGGACTTCACGGAGCTGAACGCCAAGCTCGTCGAGGCGGGCAAGCCCGCGTTCGCGAACCCGCGCAACACGGCCGCCGGTTCGTTGCGGCAGAAGGATCCCAAGGTCACCGCGAGCCGCAAGCTGAAGCTGATCTGCCACGGTCTCGGCAAGCGCGAGGGCTTCGAGCCGGAGCGCCAGTCCACGGCGTACGACGCGCTGAAAGCGTGGGGCCTTCCCGTCTCGTCGCACACCAAGGTGATCTCCGACCGGGCGGAGCTGTTCTCCCACATCGAGTACTGGGGCGCGCACCGCCACGACGTCGAGCACGAGATCGACGGCATCGTGATCAAGGTCGACGAGGTCGCCAAGCAGCGCAGGCTCGGCACCACGTCACGGGCGCCGCGCTGGGCGATCGCCTACAAGTACCCGCCGGAGGAGGCCACGACCACGCTGCTGGACATCAGGGTCAACGTGGGCCGCACCGGCCGGGTGACGCCGTACGCGGTGATGGAGCCGGTGAAGGTCGCCGGTTCCACGGTCGAGATGGCCACGCTGCACAACGCCAGCGAGGTCAAGCGCAAGGGCGTCCTGATCGGCGACCGCGTGGTGATCCGCAAGGCGGGTGACGTGATCCCCGAGGTGCTCGGCCCGGTCGCCGACGCGCGCACCGGCGCGGAACGCGAGTTCGAGATGCCGGCGCGGTGCCCGTCCTGCGGCACGACGCTGGCGTACGAGAAGGAGGGCGACGCCGACATCCGCTGCCCCAACGCCCGCTACTGCCCGGGGCAGCGCAAGGAACGCCTCAGCTACGTCGCGGGCCGCTCGGCGCTGGACATCGAGGTCCTCGGCTACGAGGCTGCCGCGGCGCTCGTCGACTCGGGTGTGCTGGCAGACGAGGGCGACCTGTTCGACCTCGACGAGGAGAAGCTCCTCCAGGTCGAGCTGTTCCGCACCAAGGCGGGTGCGCTGTCGGCCAACGGCCAGAAGCTGTTGCAGAACCTGGACACCGTCAAGGAACGTCCACTGTGGCGGGTCCTGGTGGCGCTGTCGATCCGGCACGTCGGCCCGACCGCCGCGCGCGCACTGGCGCTGGAGTTCGGTTCCCTGCCACGTATCATGGACGCCTCGGAGGAGGAGCTCGCCGAGGCGGAGGGCGTCGGCCCGACGATCGTGACCGCGTTGCGGGAGTGGTTCGCCACCGACTGGCGCCGCGAGCTGGTCGAGAAGTGGCAGCGCGCAGGCGTGCGGATGGAGGAGGAGCGCGACGAGTCGATCGTGCGCAACCTCGAGGGCATGTCGATCGTGGTGACGGGCAGCCTGCGGACCTACTCCCGCGACGAGGCCAAGGAGTCGATCATGGCCCGCGGCGGCAAGGCGTCCGGCTCGGTGTCGAAGAAGACGGCGTTCGTGGTGGTCGGCGACGCACCAGGCACCAAGTACGACAAGGCAGTGCAGCTCAAGGTCCCGGTACTGGACGAGGACGGTTTCCGCGTGCTGCTCGAACAAGGCCCGGACGCGGCGCGCGAGGTCGCGCAGGTGGGAGAGGAGACAGATGAGTGAGGTGACGGTCCGCGCGGCCCGCGAGGACGAGCTGGGGGCGGTCGGCGAGCTGACGATCAACGCTTATCACGCGGACGGCTTCGAGACCTCCGGCCCGTACGCGCTGAAGCTCGCCGACGCCCGCCCGCGCGCGGAGGATGCGGAGCTGCTGGTGGCGGTGGACGACACGGGTGCGGTACTCGGCACGGTCACCGTCGCGCCGCCCGGTTCGCCGTGGGCGCAGGTATCGGCGCCGGACGAGCTGGAGTTCCGGATGCTGGCGGTGTCCCCGGCGGCCCGTGGGCGGGGAGTGGGAGAGGCCCTGACCCGGCGCGTGATCGAGCGGGCGGGGGAGCTGGGGCTGCGAGCCGTGACCCTGAGCAGTTCACAGGACATGTACGTCGCACACCGCTTGTACGAGCGATTGGGGTTCCGGCGCACCCCGGAGGCCGACTGGGCGCCGGTGCCAGGCGTCGACCTGATCACCTATCGCCTGGACCTGTAGGCCCAGGCCGACGATCGCCTTGCCGCCCGACGTTCAGGCGCAGGCTGTTGGGGTTCCGGTTCGAATGCGGGCAGGAGCGCTGCCGTGTGCGGCTACGGTCATCGGCCATGAGACCGGCGCTGTGCAGATCACTGGCGCTGTGGGGCGTGGTGCTGGCCGGCACCGGCGACAACGGCGAGTTCCGCTTCGAACTGGAGGGGCGCGACGCCCAGGACGGCTTCGGCACGGCGCGCGAGTTCTCGCTGACCGCCCTCGCGCCGCCACACGACAACGAACTGTCCGGGCCCGCCACCGACCTCGCGTTCCTGGTCCAGCGGTCCGAGGTCGGGTTGGGCGCGATCACGACATGGCGGCCACGGCTGATCATCGGGGCCGACGGCGGAGTGGCGAACGTGGCCTGGTCGGCCAAGACCGAAACGGGCTCCGGCTCGGTCACGTTCGACGACGGCCACGGCGGCGTCGTGTGGCAGCAGCCCGGCTCCGGCAGCGCCGGGTTCGACGTGCGGTTGCTCGAAGGGTTCTCCGGCGGAGCGTCCGTGCTCGCCGAGGACGAGCGGCCAGGCCCGGACACGAGAATCAGGACCCGTTACCGCTCGCAGCGCGTGCCGTACGTGACGAGTGTGCCGCCACCGCCGTCGCGGGGAACGGACTGCGTGGTCGAGCGGACGTCAGGCGAACGGGAAACCCGGAGCCCCTGCCCGCTCACCGACGGCGGACTGGAGTCGGTGGACCTCGGGTTCTCGTCGGCGGTCGTCGACCTCGGCAGTCCGCGCGGCCTCTCGCTGCTCGCCGTGCGCGGCTGCGCGGAAGGCGCGACCTGCACGGTCGAGCACTCCGTCGACCACCGCACATGGCAGCCGCTCGCCACGGCCAACGAGCCCTTCGCGGCGGCGACCGTGGACGCGGGCACACCCATCCGCTACCTGCGGATCAGCTCGTCGGCGCCGACACTCCAGCTCGCCGAGGTCTCGGGCTGGGAGGGCGGGCCGGAGGCGACCGCGTCGCTCGCCGTGGTGCCGCCGGAACGACTCGACGCGCCACGAACCGCCGCGGCCACCAGCGCGAACGGCCCGCCGTGGCTGTGGCTCGGGCTCGGCGCGCTCACCCTGCTGACGGTGGCCGCGCTGCTCGGTTTCCGCATCGGCCGCGGCAAGCGGGCGCCGGGCACGGCGTGATCCGATCAGCAGAACCAGCTCCGGCTCGCCCGGACTTCGTCGCCGCCGCGAAGAGCGACCGGTTCACCGCGTAGCGCTGAACCGGAAGGACCGGCCACCCTCCTGTGTGGTCGCGTCGTGGAAACCGTTGCGCCGCAAGCGGTCCGGCATCGTCCCCGGATTCACCGGCACCATCGTGTCGCCGATGTGGATCAGCCGGAACCGCAGGCTCAGCACGCTGTCCGACCCCGCGAACACCCCACCCGGCCGCAGCACCCGCGCCGCTTCCGCGAACAGGCGGTCCTGGTGCTCCGGCGACGGGACGTGGTGCAGCATCGTGAAGCACACGACCGCGTCGAAGGTCTCGTCGGCGAACGGGAGCGCGGCGCCGTCTCCCTCGTGGACGTCCACGTCCGGGAACTGTGCGCGCAGGTCGCTTGCCAGCGCCGGATCGACCTCCACCGCGGTCAGGTCGCCGCCGTGTCCGGCCAGCCAGCGAGTGGTGATCCCGTAGCCAGGCCCCAGTTCGAGGACCTTGCCTGCCAACGGCACCTCACGGGTCGCCCACGGCAACACCTGTGAGTGCATCCTCGTGGCCCAGCCATCCGAGCGGCAGATCCGGCGGTGTACTGCGTTCATCGGCATGCGCCCGACGCTAGGGCTCGCCCGGCCCGGCCGAAACCACGTAGCCTGTCAAGCCATGTCGCGTTTCGGCCACCCACGCGATTTCGTCGCCCTGCCGTTGGGGGTCGCGCTGCCCCGCGGCCACCGGTTCCCCACGCACGTCCACCCCTCGCACCAGCTCGTGTGGGCTCGCCGCGGCGTGGTGACCGTCGGCGCGCGGACACGACGTGGGTGCTGCCGCCGAGCCGCGCGCTGTTCGTCCCGGCGGGCGTCGCGCACACGACCGCCGCCGCGTCGACCGCCGAGATGCACAGCCTGTACCTGCTCCCCGGCTGCTGCCCGGCGTTGTGGGCGGAACCGACGGTCCTCGCCGCGGCACCCATGTTCGCCGCGCTCGTCGGTCACCTGTCCGACCCGGACCTCTCCGGCGACGCCAGGCGCCGGGCGGAAGCGGTGCTGTTCGACGTCCTGGTCCCGGCACCGGTCGCGTCGGTGGAACTGACCTGGCCCCGCGACGACCGCGCCCGCCACGTCGCCGACGCGCTCGCGGCCGACCCCGCCGACGACCGCGACGCCGCCACGTGGGCCCGCGAGGTCGGCGCGAGCGAACGCACGCTGTCGCGCCTGTTCGTCGCGGAAACCGGCGTGGGCCTCGGCCGCTGGCGCACCCGGCTGCGCGTCCGCACCGCACTGGAACTCCTGGCCGACGGCATGCCGGTGGCGGTGGTGAGCAGGCAGGTCGGCTACCGGACCACGAGCGCGTTCATCGCCGCCTTCCGCCGGGAGGTCGGCGTGACGCCGTCGCACTGCTTCTTGACCGCCTAGTACAGACCGACGGGTTACGCCACACGATCCTCACCCGCGTGGACGACACCACGTGGATGGACCTGTGGCACTGGGACTCGGAGGAGTCGCTGAAGGCCACGCAGCAGGCTCAGCTCCCGGCGGCCAAGGCCGCCTTCGCGATGGTGGAGGTCGTCGACGGCACGATGGGCCGCATCGTCGCCTGACGCGGGGTCAGCCCGACAGGACCACCGCGATGATGCCCGCCAGGTGGGCGAGGCGGGCCACCTCCGCGGCACGGAACTGGGGGCCACCCGGCCGTCCGACCAGCAGGACCCGCTCCGGCTTGCCCAGCGGGGTCGCGGCCAGTTCCGTGCCGAGTTCCTTCCACGTCTCCGGCACCCACGGCTCCTCGCCGTCGAGCACGGTCGCCCGGCCGAGGGGGAGGAACGGCAGGTCCAGCGTCTTGAGCTGAGGTGCGGCCGTGGACGCGGTCAGCGTCCGCGCGCTGCCGGCCTCCGGCCCGACGACCATGGCCCACCCGGCCCGGATGATCCTCGGCACACCCTCGGTGAAGATGGCGAGGCCCTCGTCCGGCTGGGCCGCCACCTCCTCGACCAGCTCGAGCTCACGGTGCGTGTCCAGCACGCCGGCGTACGGTCGCACTGCGTCGACCTCGACGTTGTTGACCGATTCAGCCGCTGTGATCAGCACGTCCGGCAGGCGCCCCTTCGGCAACTCGACGACCAGGTCGTCGATGGCCGAGCCGTTGTTCCGCTCCACGACGTCCACAGACAGGATGTCGGCCCCGATGGCCCCGAGAGCGGACGCGACCGCCCCGAGCGCTCCCGGAGTGTCCGGGAGCTGAACCCGGATCAGGAAGGACAAGGCGAACGCCTCCCGCTACATAGGTGTCGATCTCGTGCCGGCCGACGATTGTCGCAGACGCCGAGATACCACTTGGCCCGCCGTCCACACCCCGGGACGGCAAAGCCTGTGACCAGCTTGCCACTTCGGAACCCGTTCGTGCGCTGACCAGGCGCGCAAATAGACTCTCCTGAGACTTGTGCCTCACAAGCATGACTACACAAGGTTGCGAATCAGGAGCCGTTTCCCGTGCCCAACATCTCTCGCGACGAGGTGGCTCACCTCGCTCGCCTGGCCAGGCTAGCCGTCACCGAGGACGAACTCGACACGTTCGCAGGCCAGCTGGACGTGATCCTCCAGTCGGTGGCGCGTGTCGGCGAGGTGGCGGCCGAGGACATCCCGCCGACCTCGCACGCCGTGCCGCTCACCAACGTGTTCCGCGAGGACCTCGTGCGTCCCGGGCTCACACAGCAGCAGGCCCTGGCCGGTGCGCCGGCCGCAGAAGACGGACGTTTCCGCGTGCCGAGGATCCTGGGGGAAGAGGCATGAGTGACCTCACAAGGCTCACCGCCGCCGAGCTGGCCGACAAGATCCAGAAGAAGGACGTCTCCGCCGTCGAGGTCGCGCAGGCGCACCTGGACCGGATCGCCGCGGTCGACAAGACCGTCAACGCCTTCCTGTACGTCGACACCGAGCGTGCGCTGTCCGCGGCCCGCGCGGTCGACGAGGACGTGGCCGCCGGCCGCGAGCCCGCGTCGCCGCTCGCCGGCGTGCCGCTCGCGCTGAAGGACGTCTTCGTGATGGAGGGCGCGCCAACGACCTGCGGGTCGAAGATCCTCGAGGGCTGGTCGCCGCCGTACGACGCGACGGTCACCCGCAAGCTCCTCGAGGCGGGCGTCGTCATCCTCGGCAAGACCAACATGGACGAGTTCGCGATGGGCTCCTCCACCGAGAACTCCGCGTTCGGCCCGAGCCGCAACCCGTGGGACCTCGACCGCATCCCCGGCGGCTCCGGCGGCGGCTCGTCCGCCTCCCTCGCCGCGTTCGAGGCGCCGCTCGCCATCGGCACCGACACGGGCGGCTCGATCCGCCAGCCCGGCTCGGTCACCGGCACGGTCGGCGTCAAGCCCACCTACGGCGGCGTCTCCCGGTACGGCCTGGTCGCGTTCTCCTCGTCGCTCGACCAGGGCGGTCCGTGCGCACGCACCGTGCTCGACGCGGCGCTGCTGCACGAGGTGATCGGCGGCCACGACCCGCTCGACTCCACGTCCATCGACGCGCCGGTGCCGCCGGTGGTCGCCGCCGCCCGCGACGGCGCGCGCGGTGACCTGTCCGGCATGCGGATCGGCATCGTGACGGAGTTCCAGGGCGACGGCTACCAGGCCGGTGTCACCGCCGCGTTCGTGCAGGCCGTCGAGACGCTCAAGGGTCTCGGCGCCGAGGTCGTCGAGGTGTCCTGCCCGCACTTCGACTACGCGCTGCCCGCGTACTACCTGATCGCGCCGTCGGAGGCGTCGTCGAACCTCGCCCGGTTCGACGCCATGCGCTACGGCCTGCGGACCGGCGACGACAGCGCGAACAGCGCGGAGCAGGTCATGGCGCTCACCCGCGAGGCCGGGTTCGGCGCGGAGGTCAAGCGCCGCATCATGATCGGCACCTACGCGCTGTCGTCGGGCTACTACGACGCCTACTACGGCCAGGCGCAGAAGGTCCGCACGCTGATCACGCAGGACTTCGAGAAGGCGTTCGAGTCCGTCGACGTGCTGATCTCGCCGACCACGCCGACCACGGCGTTCCGCATCGGCGAGCGCGCGGACGACCCGATGGCCATGTACCTCGCGGACCTGTGCACCATCCCGGCGAACCTGGCGGGCACCCCGGCCATGAGCGTCCCGGCCGGACTGTCCGATGAGGACGGCCTGCCGGTCGGCCTGCAGGTGATGGCGCCCGCGCTGGCCGAACCCCGCATGTACAAGGTCGCGGCCGCCTTCGAGGCCGCCCGCGACGCCGCGTCCGGCGGCGCGCTGATCCACCGCGTCCCCGAGCTGGAGGCCTGATGACCGCCGCGACCGTCCTCGACTACGACGAGGTCATCGAGCGCTTCGACCCGGTGCTCGGCCTCGAGGTGCACGTCGAGCTGAACACGCACACGAAGATGTTCTGCGGCTGCCCGACCACGTTCGGCGCGGAGCCCAACACGCAGGTCTGCCCGACCTGTCTCGGTCTGCCGGGCTCGCTGCCGGTGGTGAACCGGGTGGCCGTCGAGTCGGCCATGCGGATCGGGCTCGCGCTGAACTGCGAGATCGCGCCGTGGTGCCGATTCGCGCGGAAGAACTACTTCTACCCGGACATGCCGAAGAACTTCCAGACCTCGCAGTACGACGAGCCGATCGCGTTCAACGGCTCGCTGGACGTGACGCTCGAGGACGGCACGGTGGTGACCGTCGCGATCGAACGCGCGCACATGGAGGAGGACACCGGCAAGTCGCTGCACGTCGGGGGCGCCACCGGGCGGATCCACGGCGCGGACCACTCGCTGCTGGACTACAACCGCGCCGGCGTGCCGCTGATCGAGATCGTGACGAAGCCGATCGAGGGCATGGGTGAGCGGGCGCCGGAGGTGGCGCGCGCCTACGTGTCGACGCTGCGCGACCTGCTGCGGGCGCTCGACGTCTCGGACGTCCGGATGGACCAGGGCTCGCTGCGCTGCGACGCGAACGTGTCGCTGATGTCCAAGGGCGCCACGGAGTTCGGCACCCGCACCGAGACCAAGAACGTCAACTCGCTGCGCAGTGTCGAGCGCGCGGTGCGCTACGAGATGACCCGGCAGGCGGCGATCCTGGTCGAGGGCGGGTCGATCCTGCAGGAGACCCGGCACTTCCAGGAGGCCACCGGCACCACGTCCGCCGGCCGCCGCAAGGAGACCTCGGAGGACTACCGGTACTTCCCGGAGCCCGACCTGGTGCCGATCGCGCCGCCGGCCGAGTGGGTGGAGCAGCTGCGGGCGACGCTGCCGGAGATGCCGTCGGAGCGCCGCAAGCGCATCCAGGCCGACTGGCAGCTGACCGACCTCGAGCTGCGCGACCTGGTCAACGCGGGTGCGGTGGACCTGGTGGCGGCGACCGTCGACGCGGGCGCGTCCCCGGCGGAGGCCCGTGCGTGGTGGGTGAGCTACCTGTCGCAGGAGGCGAACTCGCGCGGCCTCGAGCTGGCCGCGCTGCCGATCACCCCGCCGCAGGTGGCACGCGTGTCGGCGCTGGTGGCCGAGGGCAAGCTGACGAACAAGCTGGCCCGCGAGGTCATCGACGGTGTCCTGGCGGGCGAGGGCGAGCCGGACGAGGTGGTCGAGAAGCGTGGCCTCGCGGTCGTGTCCGACGACAGCGCCCTGTACGCCGCGATCGACGAGGCACTGGCGGCGCAGCCGGACGTGGCGGACAAGATCCGCGGCGGCAAGGTGGCCGCCGCGGGCGCCATCGTGGGTGCGGTCATGAAGACCACGAAGGGCCAGGCCGACGCGAAGCGGGTGCGCGAACTGATCCTGGAGCGCTGCACGTAACGGCAGCAGGTCTGCCATGGCGGTCAAGTTCTGCGTCCTCGGTCCTCTGCAGATCACCGGCCACGACGGCCGGTGGCTGCGCCTGCGCGGGGACCGGCAGCGGTCGCTGCTCGCCATGCTGCTGTTCCACGCCAACGAGCGGGTGCCGACGGACCGGCTCGTCGACGCGCTGTGGCCGGACGTCCCGCCGAAGTCCTACGCGTCGAACCTGCACACGTACGTGTCCCGGCTCCGGGACCGGCTCGGTCACACGCTCATCGACCACGCCGGTCCCGGCTACCGGCTGCACGTCGCCGACGCGGACCTTGACCTGCTGACGTTCCGCGCGGCCAGCGAGTCCGGCCGGGCCGCGCTGCGGGACGGCGACGCCGAGACCGCCGCCCGGCAGCTGCGGCTCGCGCTCGACCAGTGGCGGGACCGCCCGCTCGCCGACCTCGCCCTGTCCGCGCTCGACACCGAGGTGGCGCGGCTGGAGATCGAGCGGCTCACCGTCTTCGAGGACTGGGTCGAGGCGGAGCTGGCGGCGGGCCGCCACGCCGAGCTGCTGGGCGAGCTGCAGGCCGCGGTGGCGGCGAACCCGTTGCGGGAACGGCTGGTCGGGCAGCTCATGCGGGCGCTGCGCAGTGCCGGTCGCCAGGTCGACGCGCTCGCCGCGTACCGCACCGCCCGCGCCACGCTCGTCGAGGAGGCCGGTCTCGAACCCGGCGCCGGGCTGCGGGCCGTGCACACGGAGATCCTGCGGGGTGACGGTGACGACGGCGGCGCACCCGCCGACGAGTGGCCGATCCGCCAGCTCCCCGCCGACATCCGCGGGTTCACCGGCCGCGACCACGTCGTCGACGAGCTGTCCACGCTGCTCACCGGCACCGACGGGCTCCCGGTCGTGCTGACCGGCGAACCGGGTGTCGGCAAGAGCACGCTGGCCGTCCGCGTCGCGCGCCGCCTGCAGGCCGCGTTCCCCGACGGCCAGCTCTACGCCCACCTCGCCGGTGCCACCGCGCCCCGCCCGGTCGACGACGTCCTCACCGACCTGCTGCGCAGCCTCGGCGTCACCGGGCCCGGCATCCCCGACGACGTGCACGCGAAGGCCGCCGTGCTGCGCAGCCGCCTCGCCGACCGCCGCGTGCTGCTCGTGCTCGACGACGCGGCCGATCCCGGCCAGGTCCGCCCGCTGCTGCCCGGTACCCCGAGCACGACGGTGCTCGTGACCAGCAGGCGCAGGCTCAGTGGACTCCTCAACGCGCGCCGCGTCACGGTCGGTTCGCTCACCGACGACGAGGCGCTCGACCTGCTCGCCACGCTCGCGGGCCCGCGCGTGACCGCCGACCAGGACGGCGCGCGCCGCATCGCCGCCGCGTGCGGCAACCTGCCGCTGGCACTGCGCATCGCGGGCACCCGCCTCGCACTGCGGCCGCAGCTGCGGCTCACCACGCTCGCCGACCGCCTCGAGGACGAACGCCGCCGCCTCGACGAGCTGTCGGTCAGCGACCTGCAGGTCCGTGCCGGTCTCGAGCTGAGCTACGCGGCACTGACCGAACCCGCTCGCGGCACGTTCCGGCTGATCGGCGCGGCCGCGGTCACCAACATCCCCGCGTGGGCGATCACCGTGCTGCAGGACGGGGCCGCGGGGGAGGACGCCGTCGACGAGCTGGTCGAGTCGAGTCTGCTGCAGCCCGCGGACGACGACGCGTGCGGCGAGCCCCGCTACGAGTTCCACGACCTCGTGCTGACCTTCGCCAGGGAACGGCTGCTCGCCGAGGACGGCGAGGGTGCGTGCGACCGCGCGGCGGCCAAGCTGCTGGACGCGATCCTCGCGGTCGCCGACCTGCTTGGCCGCGACCTGCCGAAGGTGTTCCCGGCGCTGGACCCGGCCATGGACATCGACGAGCCCGTACCGGCGCCACAGCTGCCGGCGGACAGCCTGGCCCGCTACGCCGCCGATCCGGACGGCTGGTTCGCGATCGAACGCCCGTCGCTGGTGGCGGGCATCGGCCTGCTCACGACCATCGGGATGTACCGGCGGGCGGCGCGGATCTTCGAGCGGCTCGCGCGGTACCTGTGGCCGCAGGGTTCGTACGCGGACCTGCGGACGTGCGCGTCGGCCATCGCGGAGGCCGGGCGCGCGGCCGGGGACGAGCAGGTCGAGGTGTGGGCGGAGGCCGTGCACGCCAGGGTGCTGCACGTGCGGGGCCGGTACGCCGACGCGGTGGAGAAGTACCGGTGGTGCGCCGAGCGGCTCGACGGCGACCGGTCCGCGCTCGCGTGGGTGCTGACGAACCTCGCCGACTGCCTCACCGGGCTCGGCGTGCCGGAGGAGGCCCTCGCGCTGACCGACCGCGCGGCCGCACTGTCCACAGTGGATGCGGTAGCGGCGGCGAGGTCGGCGGCGCTGAACCGGTTGGGCCGTCCCGCCGAGTCGGTGCACGTGGACACGGCCGCGCTCGCGGCCGCCCGCCAGTCGGCCGATCCGCGTGCGGAGGCGGGCGCGCTGCAGAGCCTGTCGTGGAGCCTCGCGCTGACGGGGGAACTGGACCGGGCGGCGACCGCGGCACAGGACGCGGTGGCGCTGCTGCGGGACACCACGGCCCGGCGGGCGCTGGCGCGGGCGCTGCGGACGTTGGGCGCGATCCACGCTGGACGCGGGGAACGGGCCAGCGCGCTGGCCGCGTTCACGGAGTGCCGCGCGATCGCGGAGGAGATCAACGAGGTGCCGAGGGTCCTGTCGAGCAGGCGGGCGATCGCGGCGAGCTGGGTCGGCGACGGCCGCGCCGCCGAGGCGGTGGCGGAACTGCGGGCCTGTGTCGCCGAGTACCGGGAGATGGGCTCGACGTCCTCGACCGCGATCACGCTGCGGCTGCTGGCCGCGGCGCACGACGCGGCGGGTTCCCCCGGCGCCGCGGCGGAGGCGCGTGCGGAGGCCGACCGGACGGCCGACCCCCGCGACAGCAACGCGCGTGCGCTCACGGCGTTGCTCATGAGCCTCACCAGGGTGCCGGGCCCCTCGCTCGCGGCACCCTGAGCGGTCATGCCTTGGTGGCCTTGGCGTACCGGCCGATGGCGGGCAGCCACGTGAACACGATCGCGAGGATGCCGCCCAGGATCGCGAGCATCGCGAGACCGGCCATCGCCGTGGTCGTCTCGTCCCCGAGGATCACCAGGCTGAAGATCATGGTGAACGCGGCCGAGATGGTGACGAGGATGCGGGCGGCCTTGCCCGCCTTGAGCATGAGCAGGCCGAAGACGAGCAGCGCGGCCCCCGCGCCGGCGGCCAGGTAGCCGCGGGTGGTGAAGGTGCTCACGAAGTCGTCGGTCGACGTGTAGCCCGCGAGGTTCGAGAACAGCTCCAGGTCGGAGTCGGACACCTCGGGCAGCCCTGCCTGCACGAGCAGGTCCTTGACCAGTTCCTTGCCCCCGGTGGCGATCAGGATGCCGTTGACGATCGCCGCGAGCGCGGTGACCACGGTGATGCCGATCGCCGCGACGAGCACCCCTGGCCGGCCGGTGACGGCGGGCGCGGTCGGCGTAGCCGGAATTGCGGACACGATTCTCCTTGCTGAGTAACGGAAAAGAGGCAAGGTGAGCACGGACACGACACCCCTCGGATCGCGGTGCTCACCCAGGCGCAGCAGGCTAGGAGACCGCGCCACACGGAGCGCACACAGAACGGGTGGGGCTGTCCCCACCGGTGATCCACCGGTCCGCCCCATCCGTCGGCGATCATGCTCCGGCAGAGTCGCCGCATGGGGGAAACCAGGGCAAGACAACGGAAACCCGTCATTCGCCGCGCTGGACGGCAGGCTCGACGGCGTGAGCGCGGTCGTCTACCTGGGGTACGCGATCACCGCCTGGAATCGCTCCCAGAAGCTGTTCACCGACGAGTTCCTGGCGCGGCTGGCGCACCCGACGGGGGCGCTCGCGGAGGTGCTGGCGGCCAACGACGACCCGTCCCGGTGGTGGCCGTCCGTGCCGGTGCGCCTGTACGCCGGGCACGGCCGACCGGGACTGGTGAGACCGACGGTCCGTTCGAGGTGTGCTCGACGGACCGTCACCGGCGTCAGTCGGGGCCGTTGCCGCCGCCGCTGGTGGGCGGCACGATGACGACCGCGCGGTCGTCGCTCGACACCGGGGTGCCGCCTTCCTTGTTGACCGTGCCCACGACCGCGACCTGCTCGTTCACCGCGTCCATGCCGCCGAGCCTGCCGAAGCCCTCGTCCTTCTCGAGCGAGATCTGCGGCTTGCCGGAGAACGACCCGTCCTGCGCGATCGGCAGCATCTGCGCGTTGCCCGCGGTCGACATGACGGTCACCACCCCGGAGGCCGTCGCCGCGCACCCGGCGACGCCCGGCCGGTCCGGCCACGTCCACGCGGGCGTGGTCAGCGGCTTGCCGGGCTCCAGCCGGTACAGGACGTCCTGCGTCGCGGTCCGGTCGGTCACCCAGGTGCTCGAACCGTCGAACGGCGCGCACACGCCGCCCGGCGCGTGGAGTCCGCTCGCCATCACGAGCGACCCGGGTGTCGGGTTGCCCTGGGCAGGCTGGCCTGCCGCGTCGAACCGCAGCACCTTGCCGGCCAGCGACTTCAGGTCGCCGGCCAGGTTCACGTTGCCCGCGTCGCCGGTGGCCAGCAGCAGCGCGCCGCGCCGGTCCAGTGCGAGGGCGCCCCGGTTGTTCGTGGCGCCGCGGGGGATGCCGGTGATGATCGGCTTCGGCACGTCACCCGGCGCGATCCGCACCACGCGGTTGTCGGTCGCGGTCGTGACGTACGCGAAGATCAGCTGGTCCTCGGCGTAGGTGGGGGAGAGGGCGAGCCCGGTGAGGCCGCCGTCGGTGCTCCCGTCGACCGGCACGGTCGCCACCAGCTGCGGGTCCGAGCCCATCTTGACCCGCAGGATCCGGCCGGTGCGCCGCTCGCCGACCAGCGCGGTCGGGTCGCGGCCGTCGCCGGGCAGCGCGGCGACCGCGGTGATGGTGTCCATGCAGGTGCCGATGACCGCCGGGTCGTAGTCGGTGCACCCGTCCGGCGGCGGGATCTCGGTCGGCCGCTCGGCTCGGCCGCCACCCGGTTCACCGCCCTGGCCCTCGCCGGGGACCTGCGGTTCCGGTCCGCCCTGCGGGGTGAGCTGCTCCTGCGGCCGCCAGCTCTCCGGCGGCGGCTGGTCCGTGAACGTCGCGCAGCCCGCCGTCAGCAGGACGCCGCCCAGCACGCCCGCCACCAGCACACGCGACCTCAAGGACATGCGGCCCACGCTAGGGTCCCGCCCGTGAACCTCGGGTAAGTAGGGTGCCTGACGTGACGATCACCGTGCTGGTGCCCGACGAGGCCGGCGAGACCGCGCTGACCGGCGTGAACGGCCTCGACGTGGTCCGCTACGACACCGCGGGGGCGCTGCCGGGGCACGCCGAGGTGCTCGTGCCGGGGTTCCTCGCACCCGCCGACCCGGAGTCGCTGGTCGCGGCGCTGCCGAACCTGCGGCTCATCCAGCTGCTCACGGCGGGTGCGGAGAACTGGATCGGCCGCGTGCCCGCGCACGTCATGCTGTCGGTGGCCCGTGGTGCGCACGGCGGCAGCACCGCGGAGTGGGCGCTCGCCACGCTGCTCGCGGTGTACCGGGACCTGATCCCGTTCGAGCGGGAGCGGGTGGCCGGGACGTGGGGCCGCAGGCCGACCGAGACGTTGATCGACAAGAAGGTGCTGGTCATCGGGGCCGGTGACCTGGGAACACAGCTGAAGCGCAGGCTGTCCGCGTGCGATGCGACGACCACGCTCGTCGGCACGAGGGCCCGCGACGGCGTGCACGGCTTCGACGAGGTGCCCGACCTGCTGGGCGCACACGACGCGGTGGTCATGATGGTGCCGCTCACGCCGGCCACCGAGGGGATGGCCGACGCGGCGTTCCTGTCCAGGATGCGGGACGGTGCCGTGCTCGTGAACGCGGCCCGCGGCAAGGTCGTCGACACCGGCGCGCTGGTCGCCGAACTGGCGAGCGGCAGGCTGCGCGCCGCCCTGGACGTGACGGAACCGGAGCCGCCGCCCGCCGGCCACCCGCTGTGGACGGTGCCGAACCTGCTGCTCACCCCGCATGTCGCGGCGAGCGTCGAGGGGTACGAGCGCCG
The DNA here is from genome assembly GCF_014203735.1 of Actinophytocola algeriensis. GTDB lineage: Bacteria > Actinomycetota > Actinomycetes > Mycobacteriales > Pseudonocardiaceae > Actinophytocola > Actinophytocola algeriensis. The sequence goes on from NZ_JACHJQ010000004.1 coordinate 788,969, forward strand.
TGCGTACGCGGTGGTGGCGCAGGAGATCGCGCGGTACGCGGCGGGGGAGCGCCTGCACAATCTCGTACAGGGCGATTACTGATCGCGAGGTTGTGGCCCCACCCGATCGGCCTAGGCGTTACCCTCCGCTGGGTGAGTACTGAAGACGACCGTGGCTACTACACCACGGGTGACTCCTCGTCCACGACCCAGAGCTTCGGTCCGCCCGCGGGCACCAGCTCGTCCTCCCTGTTCGATGAGGACGACGCGTACACGAGCCCGCCGACCACCGACTTCTCCAGCTTCGACGACCAGGAGCCGGAGGGCACCACCAAGGGCAGAAAGCCGGAGTGGCACCGCGGCCTCGACTTCGGCCTGCTGGTGCTGCGCCTCGCGATCGGTGCGTTCTTCGTCGCCCACGGCACCGACAAGCTGTTCGGCTGGTTCAACGACGGCATGGGCATGGAGGCCACGAGGCAGCTGCTCACCGGGTTCGGTTTCACCGAGCCCGGCGCGCTGGCCTGGGTGGTCGCACTGAGCGAGACCGTCGGCGGTGTGCTCGTCATCCTCGGCCTGTTCTTCCCGGCAGGTACCGCGGCGCTCCTCGGCGTGATGGCCAACGTCATCGCGGTGAAGGGCGACTGGAACCTCTTCCTCGGCGACGTCGAGCTGGAGATGACCTACGCCGCGGCGGCGTTCGCCCTGCTGTTCACCGGGCCCGGCCGCTTCGCCCTGGACCGGCACACGCACTGGTGGCGCAAGGCCCCGGTGTACGGCTTCGTCTTCCTCATCCTGGCCGCGGGCCTGACCGTGGTCACGCTCGTCGTGTTCCGCTGAGATACTGGCCGGGTGCCATCAGCACTCCCGGACGGTGACGTAGCTCCCCCGGACGGCGCGCTACCCGGGTCGGCCCTGACCGGCCTGGGAAAGCGCCCGTTCGGGGTCTACGTGCACGTCCCGTTCTGCGCCACCCGCTGCGGCTACTGCGACTTCAACACGTACACCGCCGCGGAGCTGGCCAGTTCCCCCGCATCGCCGCAGTCGTGGCTGGACGGCCTCCGCACGGAACTGGCCCTGGCGGCCCGCGTGCTGGGCACACCGCCGAAGGCCGACACGGTCTTCGTGGGCGGCGGCACCCCGTCCCTCCTGGGTGCCGCGGGCCTGACGGACGTGCTGGACGCGGTCCGCGACACCGTGGGCCTGGCCCCCGACGCGGAAGTGACGACGGAGTCCAACCCGGAGTCCACCGGCCCGGCGTTCTTCGCACAGATCCGGGCCGCGGGCTACACCAGGATCTCGCTGGGCATGCAGTCCGCGGCTCCGCACGTGCTGGCCGTCCTCGACCGGACCCACACCCCGGGCAGAGCGGCGGAAGCGGCCCGCGAAGCCCGCCGGGCGGGCTTCGACCACGTCAACCTGGACCTGATCTACGGCACCCCGGGCGAGACGGCGTCGGACCTGGCGGCATCGCTGGACGCGGTGCTGGAAGCCGGGGTGGACCACGTCTCGGCGTACGCACTGATCATCGAAGAAGGCACCGCCCTGGCCCGCAGGATCAAGCGCGGCGACCTCCCCGCCCCGGACGACGACGTCCTGGCCGACCGCTACGAGCAGACGGACAAGGCCCTGGCCGCGGCGGGACTCCACTGGTACGAGGTGTCGAACTGGGCCACCGAGCCCAAGGCGTGGTGCCGCCACAACCTGGGCTACTGGCACGGCGCCGACTGGTGGGGCGCGGGCCCCGGCGCCCACAGCCACGTCGGCGGCGTCCGCTGGTGGAACGTCAAACACCCGGCCCGCTACGCGGCCGAACTGGCGAAGGGCAACTCGCCTGCGGCAGCACGCGAAACCCTCACCCGGGAGGACCGCCACCTGGAACGGGTGATGCTGGAACTCCGCCTGGTGGACGGCCTCCCCATCGACGCGCTGTCCGAGGAGGCCCAGAAAGAAGCCCGGCTGGCAGCGGAGGAAGGCCTGCTGGACAAGGCCGCCATGGCGGGCGTGAACGGCCGCTTCGGCCGCTGCGTGCTCACCTTCACCGGCCGCCTGCTCGCGGACGCGGTGGTCCGCCGCCTGACCTGACCCCCGCCCATCTCGCCGTTCCGGGCGAACGACCGCCCGTCGCGCCCGGCACTTGTCCACAGCCCGCCGCCCGACCCCCTCTTTCCGTCGGTGCCCTGCCGTAGCGTTGGACCCGGGGGCCGGAGGCCACCCCTCCTACCGTGTCAACCCAGCCGGTTCGCGCGTTCCCGCAGGTAGCGCTGCTCCGGCACGCTGGTCGTCAACCGCGCGGCCGCGTCGAACTCCCGTCCGCGCCGCCGCCTTCTCACCGGCCATCTCGAGCAGGTGCGCCCGCACGGCGCGCAGCCGGTGATGCCCGGCCATCCGCTCGTCCCCGTCCAACTCCCGCAACACCGCCAACCCGGCCTCGCCCCCTCCGCCATCCCGACCGCCACCGCCTCGTTCAGCGTCACCACCGGGTTCGGGGCCAGCCGCGAGAGCACCTGGTACAGCGCCACCACCTGCGCCCAGTCCGTCTCCGCAGCGGTCGCGGCCTCGGCGTGCACCGCCGCGATCGCCGCCTCCACCTGGTAGGGCCCGACCCGCGCGTGCGTCAGCGTGTGCCGCACCACCCCGAGACCCTCGTCGATCAGCCCGCGGTCCCACCGCGTCCGGTCCTGTTCCGCGAGCGGCACCAGGCCGCCGTCGGCACGAGTCCGCGCCGCTCGCCGCGCGTCGGTGAGCAGCATCAACGCCAGCAGACCGGCCACCTCGCCGTCCTCGGGCAACAGCCGTCGCAGCAGCCGTGTCAGCCGGATCGCCGCGCGCACCAGCTCCGCCCGTTGCAGCGACGGCCCCGACGACGCCGTGTACCCCTCGTTGAAGATCAGGTACAGCACGGCCCGCAGGTCCGGCGGGGGCGTGAACCGCGCCTCACTCGCCCTGATCTTCTGCTTGGCGCGTGCGATCCGCTGCGCCATCGTCGCCTCCGGCACGAGGAACGCCCGCGCGATCTCCGCCGTCGTCAGCCCGCCGACCGCACGCAGCGTCAACGCGGTCTGAGACGCGGGTGTCAGGCTCGGGTGACAACACAACGCGAGCAGCGTCAGCGTGTCGTCACCCGGCACGGGCACGTCCGCGCCCGGCGCGGGCGGCTCGCCCGGCACCGCTTCCTCACGTCGCCTGCGGGCCTGGTCGCTGCGCAGCTGATCGGTCAGCTTCCGCGACGCGACCGTGATCAGCCACGCGTCCGGTCGTGTGGGCACGCCGTCGGCGGGCCAGTGCGTCGCCGCCGCGAGCAGTGCCTCCTGCACCGCGTCCTCGGCCGCCGCGAAGTCCTGGTGGCGCCGCGTGAGCGCGGCGAGGACCCGCGGCGCGAGGTCGCGCAGCAGGTCCTCGAACTCGTTCACATCTCCTCACCCGAGAACTCCATGACCGGCCGCACCTCGACGCCCGCGAACCGCGCGTCGGGAATCCGGGCCGCGATCTCCGCCGCGCGCTCCCGGCTCTCGCAGTCGAGCACGAAGTACCCCGCGAGCTGCTCCTTCGCCTCGAGGTACGGACCGTCGGTGGCCACCGGCTTCCCGTTGACGCCACGCAGGTTCCTGGTGAGGCCCGGATCCGGGAGCGCCACCCCCTCGACGAACTCGCCGGACGCGCGGGGTGAACCCCGCTCCGCCGCAGACCCCGCCGTTGATCCCGTCGCCGCCCGCGACGAACCCGTACTCGCCCGGCCGCGACACCTCGTCCGTGCTCGCGTCACCGACGTCGTACGGAGCCGGCGGCTCACCCTCGACACGTCATTTCCGCACGGTCAGCCCAGCCAGCATCCGCCCGATCACGAGGCGGTACTCGTCCTTGACCCGCGCCTTGTCCGCCTCCGCCGCCCGCGACAGCGCCTGACCCGCCGCGCCGAGCATGGAGAACGCCAGTCGCGACATCGTCTCCACCGGCAGCCGTTCGACGAGCCCGCTCTCGACCAGCGCCCGCACGTGTTCCTCGATCACGCCGAACGCGAACTTGTTCTCGAGCTCCTCCCACCGCACCCACCCCATCGCGATGGGCGCCTCCTGCCACACGACCCGGCCGTACACGGGGTCCGCGCACGTCGTCAGGAACGCGTCGAGTGCGAACAGCGCTCGCTGCCACGGGTCCTCACCGCGGTCCCCAGCCTCGGCCGACTGCCGCACCGCTTCGGTCTCCAGCTCCTCGAAGACCGCCTCGAACAAGGCCTTCTTGCTGGGGAAGTGGTGGTAGACGGCACCGCGCGTGGCCTGGATGTCGGCCGCGACGTCCTCCAGCGACGTGCCGCCGAACCCCAGCGTCGCGAAGCGGCGCGTGGCCGCTTCCAGCAGTGCGGCCCGCGTCGCTTCCGAGAACTGGTCGCGCCTGCTCTTGCCCGTTGACATGCGCGGAGTATAAGACATACGCTGCGTATGTTACCGACGCTGAGTAGGTGAAACGCCATGTCGATGGCCTGGGAGAGGACCCGACGGCGGTACGAACTGACACACGCGGTGCTCGCGGAAGTGACGCGCACCGGACGGCCGGACATCCCGGCCGGTCTGCTGGGGGAGATCGACACGCTGTACGGCGACCTGGACACGTTCCTGTCCGACCTGCGTCGCCGCTGGTACCTGATGTTCGACGCGCGGCTCGACGCGCTGCTGGAGCACTCGCCACCGGACATGGCGCGCGCCGTCGCAGGCCTGCGTCGCGACCTCGACCGCGAGCAACCCGCGTTCCGCCTCCTGTTCGATGCGCACCCGGCCCGCACCGCCGTCGACGACCACCACCGCACGACGCTGCGCGCCGCGACCGGCGTGGACCAGCCCGTCGCCCACGCTCGGACGAGGAGGGTGTCGTGACCGACACCGAGTTGCTGTTCAACCCGTTCCTGCCCGATTTCGACGCCGACCCGTACCCGCACTACCAGCGGATGCGCGACCAGGACCCCGTGCACGAGCACCCGCTCGGCTTCTGGCTCGTCACCCGCTACGACGACGTGACGGCGCTGCTGCGCGCGAAGCTCTCGGTCGAGAGCGGCAACCTCGCGGGCGGACCGATCGCCGACCAGTTCCAGCAGCTCGAGGACAGCACGCGGGCACTGTCCATGCTGGACCGCGACCCGCCCGACCACACCCGGCTGCGCGCGCTCGTCACGAAGGTGTTCACCGTCAAGGCGATCGCGGCGCTGGAGCCGATGGTGACCGACCTCGTCGACCGGTCACTCGACCGCGTCGCCGACGGCGGCCGGGTCGACCTGATCGACGAACTGGCGTTCCCGCTGCCGTTCGCGGTGATCTCGGAGATGCTCGGCACCCCGCCCGCCGACCACGAGCGGCTCCGCGAGCTGTCCGGCACGCTCGTGCGCTCGCTCGAGGTGCAGACCGATCCCGCCGTCATCCAGGCGATCAACGACGCCGAGTTCGAGTTGACCGAGATGATGCGCGACATCATCGAGTGGAAGCGCGCCAACCCGGCCGACGACCTGCTGACCGCGCTGATCGCGGCCGAACACGACGGCGACCGGCTCACCGAGGACGAACTGGTGGCGCAGGTGCTGCTCCTGTACGTCGCCGGCCACGAGACTACGGTCAACCTGATCGGCAACGGCGCCATCGCGCTCCTGCGCAACCCGGACCAGCTCGCGCTGCTGCGTGCCACCCCGGGCCTCGCGGCGAACGCGGTGGAGGAGCTGCTGCGCTACGACAGCCCGGTGCAGCAGTCCCGCCGCATCACCGTCGCCCCGCACACGATCGGTGGCCGCGAGATCCCCGCGGGCGCGTTCGTGATCGCGGGCCTGGCCTCCGCCAACCGCGACGACCGCCACTTCGGCCCGGACGCGAACGACCTGCGCATCGACCGCGCGGACGCGAGGACCCACGTGTCCTTCGGCGCGGGCCCGCACCACTGCCTCGGCGCGGCGCTGGCCCGGCTCGAAGGCAGGCTGGCACTCGGCAAGCTGGTCACCCGCTTCCCGAACCTGTCCCTCGACGGCGACGTGGCGTGGAACGGCAGGCTGAACCTGCGCGGTGCCGCGAAGCTCCCGGTCACGGTCTGACCCGCTTCACAGCGGCAGCGGCTGCCGTTGGTCACATGCTGTTCCTCCGTGGCTGGAAGGCGCCGACGAGGCCCGCGAGGAACACGTCCAGCCCGAACTCGAACCGCTCCTCCGGCGTCGCCTCCGACAGGATGTGCCCGAGGCCGAGCATGTTGGGGAACTGGGTGGGACGCGCCGCCATGTACGCGCCGATCTCCTTGCCACGCGCGGCGATCTCGTCGGGACCGGTCTCCCCGGTCTTCGCCGCGCCGAGCTCGAACGCGAACGCCGCGCACCACAGCGACAGCGTGTCGAACGCGAGCACGGCGACCCGGTCGGGGAGCCCGCCGGCCCGCAGCACGGCGAGAACCGCCTCACCGTAGGCGAGGGCGTTCGGTCCGGCCGGCACGATCGTCTCCAGCCCCACCCGGGCGATACCGGGGTAGGACGTCAGCATCTTCAGCTGCGCCCTCGCCATCTCGACGATCTGCTCGGTCCAGCTGCCCGGGTCCGGCTCCGGCCGGGGAAGCCTGCCGAGGAGCCGGTCGAGCATCAGCTCGTGCAGCTCCTCCTTGTTGCTCACGTGCGCGTACAGCGACGCGGGTCCGGTGCCGAGCTCGTGGGCCACCCGCCGCATGCTCACGGTGTCCAGGCTGCCCTTGCCGAGCAGTTCGAGCGCCGTGTCGACGATCAGGTCCTGGCTCAGCACCCTGCGCTGAGCGACCGGTCGCGACCTGGGCCATCCGGCCTCCACACCCACCACCTCCATACTCGCGCAGCCTACTTGACACGAACACCGTTCGCGCGTAGAACGGTGTTCGGCATAACGAACACCGTTCGCGAAGGAGAGAATGATGACGGACGAGCGACACCCGGTACTGGTCGTCGGCGCGGGTCTGGCCGGCCTGTCGGCGGCGATGTTCCTCGCACTGCACGGAGTGCGGGCACTGGTCGTCGAACGCCACTCGACGACGTCCATCTATCCGAAGGCACGAGGTCAGTTCCCGCACACGATGGAGGCGCTCGCCGTCGCCGGGGTGGCGGAACGGATATCGGAGGCGAGTCCACCGGATCCCGGCTTTCACATCGTGGTGGCGGAGAGCGTGACAGGTCGCGTCCACAACGACGTGCTGATCGACCGGAACCCGGACTTCGGTGCGCTGAGCCCGGCGGGGTGGGCCAACACGAGCCAGGAGCGTGCCGAGCCGGTTCTGCTTGCCCGCGCGCGAGAACTGGGCGCGGACGTCCGCTTCGCGACCGAGCTGGTGTCGTTCACGCAGGACGAAGCCGGTGTGCGCGCGGTGATCCGGGACGACGAGGGTGAACGCACGGTGCTGGCCGACTACCTGGTCGCGGCGGACGGTCACCGCAGCCCGATCCGCGAGGCGCTGGGTATCGGCACCCACGGCCGCGGCGACCTGAGCCGGTCGATCGGCATCGTCTTCGAAGCCGACCTCGGCAGGCAGGGTTTCGGGCTGTACTACCTGCAGAACCCGGAGCTGCCGGGAGGTGGCGGCGTGGTGGTGGGCACGGACGAACCGAACCGCTACGCACTGGCGGTGGGCCATCGCGAGCACGTCCTGGAAGCGGAATGGCTCGAACTGATCCGCATCGCCACCGGAGTCCCGGACCTGAACTCGACACTGATCACGAACGGTGTGACCAACGGCCACACCGCGGTGCGCGTGGCCGACACCTTCTCGGCAGGCCGGGTCCACCTGATCGGCGACGCGGTCCGCGTCATGCCCCCGACGGGCGGTTTCGGTGGCAACACGGCGATCCTGGACGGCTACTACCTGGCGTGGAAGCTGGCCATGGTGGTGAAAGGCGAGGCGGGCCAGGCGCTGCTGGACAGTCATGACGCGGAACGCCGCCCGTACGCGGACATCCTGGTCGAACAGCAGTACGCGGCCTTCGCGCAACGCATGCGCCCGGACCTGGCGGACGACACCGTGGCGACACCGGTCGACCCGGTCTCGACCCTGTTCTTCGGCTACCGCCACCTGTCGAACGCCGTGGCCGCGGAGTCCGAGGACGACGGCGCCCCACTGGAGAACCCGGAGCAGCCGACGGCGAGGCCAGGTTCCCGAGCGCCGCACGTCCCGCTGCGCAGGAACGGCGCTGACCTGTCCACAAGGGACCTCTTCGGTCGCACCTTCGTCCTGCTGGCAACCCCGGCAGCGGAGAAGTGGCTGATGGAAGCCGCCAGGCTGAACCTGAGCCTGACCGTGTACCGAATCGGCACGGACGTGGAAGACCCGGAAGGCCGCTTCACCAAGACCTACGGCATCACGGAACGAGGCGCGACCCTGATCCGCCCGGACGGCTTCGTGGCCTGGCGAGCCGAAGCAGACGAAGGCGACCTGGCAGCGGCGGTGGACAAAATCCTGGCCCGCGTATGACAGCCCGTCGTCCAACCCAAAGCTGGACCGCCACCGGCGTGATCGAAGCTCCACCGGACCGCGTGCGCGACGTGTTCCTCGTCGTGCGGCCCGGCCCTGTCGGCAACGGCAACGCTTCGTTGCTGCGGGTGCTCCCGGGCGCGGGCCGGTTCATGGGCGCGGCGAACCTGCACGGCGGTCCGCACGAGTTCACCGTCCACTACGGAACCCACCCCGGCGGCACGGTCGAGGTGGACCCGGACGACGGCCGGTTCGCCTTCCAGGGCGGGTACAAGTTCCGCGCCGAGTACCACTTCACCCCGCACCCGAAAGGAACGCTTCTGACCTACACGGCAATCAACGTGGCCCCACCCGAACACCAGAACCGCACGACCGTACGACTCCAGTTCCGACTCGGCGCCGCACTGAAAGCCGGCTTACGGGGCAGCCTGAAGCGCATCGGCAGGGAACTCGGCTGCCGGTCCTACCCGAGCACCTGACCGAAGGAAGCCGTCCGCCACCTCGCCCGCGACAGGCGGACACGCCACACGGCGCCGACCTAGCTCTAACTGACTGAGGTTGTTGACAGGCTTGTCTTGGGCTCCTGATCTAGGGAGGCCTGTGGCTGAGCATGTGGAGTGAGAAGGACCTGGTCAGGCGTACGCGCTCGATCGGGTGATGCCGTGGGCGGTGAAACCAGTCCGCCGCGCGGTGCCGGGCCGCAGTGCAGCCGCTCACGCGCGACCACGACCCCGCTGCTCGACCTCCGCCTCGGGCAGACCGGTCGTGAATCGATACAGTTCGTGGCTGGAGTGGTCCGGACTCCGGGCGGCTGAGTCCATCTGGCTCAACCTCCGGCAGTGATTTGGTACCGGTTCGACCAGTACTCGCTCGCACCTCCGTAAACTCGTGGTGAAGACGGGAGGTGACCTCATGGCGAGCACGGATGAACGGCGGTTCGCGGTACTGCGCGCGATCGTGGCGGACTACGTCTCCAGTCAGGAGCCGGTCGCCTCCAAGGCGATCGTCGAGCGGCACAACCTGGGGGTGTCGAGCGCCACAGTGCGCAACGACATGGCGTCCCTCGAGGAGGACGGGTACATCGCGCAGCCGCACACCAGTGCGGGCCGCATCCCGACCGACAAGGGGTACCGGCTGTTCGTCGACCGGCTCACCGACGTCAAGCCGCTGTCGGCGGCCGAGCGGCGGGCCATTCACCTGTTCCTGGAAGGGGCGATCGACCTCGACGACGTGATGCGGCGCAGCGTGCGGCTCCTTGCGCAGCTGACGCGGCAGGTCGCCGTGATCCAGTACCCGACGCTGTCGCACTCGACGGTCCGGCACATCGAGCTCGTCCAGCTGACGCCTGCCCGGGTGATGCTCGTCCTGATCACCGACAACGGGCGGGTGGAGCAGCGGACCGTCGACCTCGGGGACGTGATCACCGAGGACACGGTCTCGCGGCTGCGGAACATGTTGAACACCACACTCGTTGACCATCCGTTGACCGAGGCCGCGGCCAAGGTCAGTGAGCTGCTCGAGGACGCGCCATCCGACCTGCGGGACGCGATGACGCGACTGGCGACGGTGCTGGTCGAATCGCTGGTGGAGCACCCCGAGGAACGTCTGGTCCTGGGTGGCACCGCCAACCTGACCCGCAACGCTGCCGACTTCCCCGGGTCGCTGCGCCAGGTCCTCGAAGCCCTCGAGGAGCAGGTGGTGGTGCTGAAGCTGTTCGCCGCCGCCAGCACACCTGGCACCATTACGGTGCGGATCGGGGAGGAGAACGAGGCGGCCGAGATGCGCAGCACCTCGGTGGTCTCCATCGGCTACGGCGCGCACCACACGCTCCTCGGCGGCATGGGCGTGGTCGGGCCGACGCGGATGGACTACCCGGGCACCATCGCGGCCGTGCGAGCGGTCGCCAACTACGTGGGAGACATCCTGTCCGGACGATGACGCCCGCGACAGGACCGAACAGGGAGTGAGACCCCGGAGCGCCCCTCCGGGGCAGGAGGACGGGAACACGGTGGCGAGGGACTACTACGGCACTCTCGGGGTGCGCCAGGACGCGACGTCCGAGGAGATCAAGCGTGCCTACCGCAAGCTCGCGCGCGAGCTCCACCCGGACGTCAACCCCGACGATTCGGCCCAGGAGCGGTTCCGCGAGGTCACGGCGGCCTACGAGGTCCTCTCCGACCCGCAGAAGCGCAAGATCGTCGACATGGGCGGCGACCCGCTCGGCAACGGCGGCGGGGGCGGTGCGCGTGACCCGTTCGCAGGGTTCGGCCTCGGCGACATCATGGACGCCTTCTTCGGGGGCGGCGCCGGCGGCGGCCGGGGGCCGCGCAGCCGCGTGCAGCCCGGCTCCGACGCGCTCATCCGCATCGAGCTGACCCTCGAGGAGTGCAACACCGGGGTCACCCGCGAGCTGACCGTCGACACCGCCGTCCTGTGCGACCTGTGCCGTGGGTCCGGCACCACGGAAGGCTCGTCGGTCCAGGTCTGTGACACCTGCGCCGGGCGCGGTGAGATCCAGTCCGTCCAGCGCTCCTTCCTCGGGCAGGTCGTCACGGCCCGCCCGTGCCCGGTCTGCCGCGGCGTCGGCGAGGTCATCCCCGACCCGTGCCGCCAGTGCGGTGGCGACGGCCGCGTCCGCGCCCGCCGCACCATCACCGCCAAGGTCCCGCCGGGCGTCGCCGACGGCATGCGGGTCCGGCTGTCCGGCCAGGGCGAGGTCGGCCCCGGCGGTGGTCCCGCGGGCGACCTGTACGTCGAGGTCGTCGAGCAGCCGCACCCCACCTTCGAACGCAACGGTGCCGACCTGCACTGCACCGTGCGCATCCCCATGACCACGGCCGCACTCGGCGCCGTCCTTCCGCTCGAGACCCTCGACGACACCGTTGAGCTCGAACTCGACCCCGGTACCCAGCCCGGCACCGAACTGCTCCTCACCGGGCACGGCCTGCCGCGGCTGCGTTCCTCCGGTCGCGTCGACGGTCGCGGCGACCTGCACGTGCACGTCGAGGTCGAGATCCCGAACAAGCTCGACGCCCGCCAGACCGAGCTGCTCCGCGAACTCGCCAGCATCCGCGGTGAAGAGGAGCAGATCGTCGCCGCCACCAACGGCCGTGCCGGTGGGCTGTTCTCCCGGCTCCGCGCACGACACCGCTGAGCGAAGCTTGCGGAGCGAACCATGTGTCTGAGTGAAGCTTGCGGAGCGAACCATGTGTCTGAGTGAAGCTTGCGGAGCGAACCATGTGTCTGAGCGAAGCTTGCGGAGCGAACCAAGTGTCTGAGCGAAGCTTGCGGAGCGAACCAACGTCGTGAGCGACACCGCACCCGTCTTCCTGGTCGACGCGGTCCCGTCGGGCACCACCGCGGTGCTCGACGGACCGGAAGGCCGGCACGCCGCGGCCGTCCGCAGGCTGCGGCCCGGTGAAGAGCTCGTCATCGCCGACGGCAGGGGAGAAGCGGCCGCCTGCGTTGTTGAAACGGTTCAAGGTAAAGAAAGTCTGGCTCTTCGCCTAGTGCGGCGCTGGACGGAACCTCAACCGCAGCCGCGCATCGTGCTCGCACAGGCGCTCATCAAAGGCGACCGGGGCGAACTCGCGGTGGAACTGGCCACCGAGACCGGCGTGGACGTGATCGTGCCGTGGCGGGCCAGTCGCAGCATCGTCAAGTGGGAGGACGGGCCCCGCGGCGACAAGGCTCTCGCCCGCTGGCGCGGCACGGCACGTGAAGCAGCCAAGCAGTCCCGCCGCACCTGGATCCCCGAGGTAACGGAACCCGCCACTACTCGGCAACTCGCCGAACTGGCAAGGAAAAGCGCGGCAACAGTGGTCCTGGACGCCGCCGCCGAGGCAGGCATAGGTGATCTTGACCTGCCCGCTGACGGCGACCTCGTGCTGGTCGTGGGGCCCGAGGGAGGTATTTCCGAAAGTGAGTCCGAGACCCTGCGTGCCGCAGGTGCGCAGGTAGCGAGGCTCGGGCCCACCGTTCTGCGGGCCTCGACGGCCGCTGCCGCCGCTATAGCAACGCTTGGAGTCCTCACGCCACGCTGGCGCTGAGAGTGCACAACGGTCTACTCTTTGCACAGCACCACACCTGAAAACTACGTGGAGCGCAAGAGCTACCGCCGGACACCTCCCCCCTCGGTCCGGCGGCGTCGCGTCGCGGTGGAGCGACCCCCAGGCTTCACCGCGACGCGACATCCCCTTCCTTGTTCGGCGGTTTCCGCCTTCTCCTCCTCCTTGTGTCTGCCGGGGGCCGAGCCCCCGAACCCCCACGGTGCGGTTGGTTCCGGCTCAGCTCTGTCGTCTTTCATTGCCTGGTGCCGTGCTTTGCTTGGGCGCCTTCCCTCTTGGGTGGCTCCTTGCTTGAACGCCCTCCCACATGAGGTGGTTCTTGCTCGGTTCTTTGGTCGTGCTCTTGTGATCCTGCGTGGTGCATGTCGCTCGCGGCGCTTTGTTTGGCTTGCTGTGGCGGTTTCCGGGGGCTCTTGTCGTGTGGTGCGTGGTGTCTCTTGTTGTGCTGTTTGCTGGGCGGCTTTCCGGGTTCGGGTGCCGCGGTGCTCTTTCTTCCGTTTCGCAGTACGTTGCCGTTGTGGCTGGTTCTGGTGCTCCTGCCGTGGAGCTTGAGGTCGGCGATCGGGTCGTGCGGGTCAGCAACCCGCAGCGGGTCTACTTCTCCGCTCGTGGGGAGACCAAGCTGGACCTCGCTCGGTACTACCTCGCCGTGGGGGACGGGATCGTCAACGCCCTTCGCGAGCGGCCCTGCATGATGCACCGGTTCCCGGACGGCGTGGACGGGGAGAAAGTCCACCAGAAGCGGCTGCCCCGTGGGGCGCCGCCCTGGGTGGAGACCGTGCGGGTGCACTTCCCCCGTTACGGGCGGCACGCTGACGAGCTGTGCGTCACCGAGGTGGCCAGCGTGATCTGGGCCGTGCAGATGTCCTGCGTCGAGTTCCACCCCTGGAACTCCCGGCGCGCCGACACCGAGAAACCTGACGAATGGCGGATCGACCTCGACCCCATGCCGGGGGCCACCTTCGAGTCCGTGCGCGAGGTCGCGTTCGTCGTTCAGGAGGTTCTCGACGAGCTTGGCGCCGTCGGCTATCCCAAGACCTCCGGAGGCAAGGGACTGCACATCTACGTGCGGATCGCGCCGAGGTGGGGGTTCCAGGACGTGCGGCGGGCCGCGCACGCGTTCGCCAGGGAGGTGGAGCGGCGGGCCGATGGACTGGTCGACCTGAGCTGGTGGCGGAAGGAGCGGGATCCCGCTTCCGTGTTCGTCGACTACAACCAGAACGCGCGGGATCACACGATCCGGTCGGCTTACTCCGTGATCGGGGTACCTGAGGGGCGGGTGTCCACCCCGATCAGGTGGGACGAGTTACCGGATGTGGACCCCGGTGAGTTCACCATCGCCACCGTTCCCGCTCGGTTCGCGAAGCTCGGGGATCTGCACGCGGACATCGACTCGCACGTGTTCGACCTCACCGCGCTGCTGGAGTGGGCGGACCGGGACGGGCAGGAGATCCCCGACCTCGACGAGACCGACTAACCTCAGCGCATGCCAGAAAGCGACTGCCTGTTCTGCAAGATCATCGCTGGGGAGATCCCGTCGACCACGGTGCTCGAGACTGATACCACCTACGCCTTCCGGGACATCAACCCCCAGGCAGACGTGCATGTGCTGGTGGTGCCACGTACGCATTACGAGGACGCGGAAGCACTCGCCGAGGCACCCCGGGAACTGGCGGACGTGATCAGGGCGGGCGCGGCGGTCGCCAAGCAGGAGGGCATCGACGAGTCCGGCTACCGCCTGGTGCTGAACACCGGTGAGCACGCCGGACGGACCGTCTTCCACGCGCACCTCCACGTCCTCGGCGGCGAACAGCTGGGCATGTTCGGGCGGCCCGGCCACTGAGCACGACTAACGTCGATGCGAACTGTCGGTGTGGGCGACTAACATCGAACCCGACAGGCAGACCAAGTTGGCGCAACCAGGCGCAGAAGGCAGGACCGAAAGCACGTGACCGGTACCGCACGGGGCAACGCGAGCCCCTCTTCTGCGCCCACTCCAGCCGACCCGGCCCAGTCCCGGTTCAACGTCCCCGACCAGGCGGTACTCGCCCTGCTCGGCTCCCGTGACGAGAACCTGAAGGTCGCCGAGGAAGTCCTCGCCGCGGACATCCACGTCCGCGGCAACGAGGTCACCCTCTCCGGGGCACCCAGCGACGTCGCGTTCGCCGAGCGGGTGTTCGCCGAGCTGGTCACCCTCGCGAGCCGAGGGCAGCAGCTCGGACCCGACGCGGTGCGCCGCACGGTGGCGATGCTCTCCGCCGGTGCGACCGAGTCGCCCGCGGAGGTGCTGAGCCTCGACATCATCTCGCGGCGCGGGCGCACGATCCGGCCCAAGACGCTGAACCAGAAGCGCTACGTCGACGCCATCGACCAGCACACGGTCGTGTTCTGCATCGGCCCAGCTGGCACGGGCAAGACCTACCTGGCGATGGCGAAGGCCGTGCAGGCGCTGCAGGCCAAGCAGGTCAACCGCATCATCCTCACCCGGCCCGCGGTCGAGGCCGGGGAGCGGCTCGGCTTCCTGCCCGGCACCCTGTACGAGAAGATCGACCCGTACCTGCGGCCGCTGTACGACGCGCTGCACGACATGGTCGACCCCGACTCGATCCCGCGCCTCATGCAGGCGGGCACGATCGAGGTCGCGCCACTGGCCTACATGCGCGGCCGCACACTGAACGACGCGTTCATCATCCTCGACGAGGCGCAGAACACCTCGCCGGAGCAGATGAAGATGTTCCTGACCCGCCTCGGGTTCGGCTCGAAGATCGTCGTCACCGGCGACGTCACCCAGGTCGACCTGCCGGGCGGCACGCAGAGCGGTCTGCGCGTGGTCCAGAACATCCTCGGCGACGTCGACGACGTGCACTTCTCGACGTTGTCCACCTCGGACGTGGTGCGGCACAAGCTGGTCGGCGACATCGTGGACGCCTACGACCGCTGGTCGGCCGTCCAGGACAACGACCAGGACGCGCGCCGCTCCGGCCCGCGCGGACAGGCGCGGCGAGGCCGGTAGACGTGAGTATCGAAATCGCCAACGAGTCGGGCGTGGCGGTTGACGAACCGTCCATTGTGGCCGCCGCGCGGTTCGCGCTCGACCGCATGAAGGTCAGCCGTCTCGCCGAGCTGTCGGTGCTGCTCGTCGGCCTCGACGAGATGGCCGACCTGCACGAGCGCTACATGGACCTGCCTGGCCCGACGGACGTCATGGCGTTCCCGATGGACGAGCTCGAGTCCGCACGCAGGCCCGACGCGCCAGACCCAGGGCCGACGCTGCTGGGTGACCTCGTGCTGTGCCCGCGGTTCGCACGCGACCAGGCCCGCAAGGCAGGTCACTCGCTGATGGACGAGCTGCACCTGCTGACCGTCCACGGTGTACTCCACCTGCTCGGCTACGACCACGCCGAGCCCGCGGAGGAACGCGAGATGTTCACGCTGCAGAAGCGGCTCCTCGGCGACTTCAGGAGCGAGCGGGCCGTTGCGCAGCGTCGTGCCGCGCAACGCCGCGAGGACGACAAACTGCTGGGCGCCGCCGGTTTCGTCGAGACCGAACGCAAACCAGACACCGACGACGCGGCGGAATAACCCTCGGGGGTCGAACACAAGTGGGCAGCTCCGCGGGACTACTGGTTATCGCGGTACTCCTCGTCGTCGCGGCCGGGTTCTTCGCCTGCGCCGACGCCGCCATCTCGGCGGTGTCCCGCGCGCGGGTCGACGGCCTGGTCCGTGCGGGACGCACCGGCGCGCGACAACTGGACGCCGTCGTCGCGGAGCGGCCACGGCACATCAACCTGCTGCTCCTGCTGCGGCTGGGCTGCGAGCTGGCCGCGACCGTGCTGGTCACCGTCGCGTTCATGCGGATCATCGACTCGAACTGGATCGCCG
The DNA here is from genome assembly GCF_014203735.1 of Actinophytocola algeriensis. Lineage (GTDB taxonomy): Bacteria > Actinomycetota > Actinomycetes > Mycobacteriales > Pseudonocardiaceae > Actinophytocola > Actinophytocola algeriensis. Next base: position 805,342 of record NZ_JACHJQ010000004.1, read on the forward strand.
GGCTCGTCGCGGCGCTGTCCATGATCGTCGTGTCGTACGTGCTGGTCGGCGTCGGCCCGCGCACGCTGGGCAGGCAGCACCCCTACTCGGTCGGTCTCATCGCCGCCGGACCGGTGCGCGCACTGGGCACGGTGCTCGGCCCGCTGTCGCGGTTGCTGATCGTCGTCGGTAACGCCATCACCCCGGGCCGCGGTTTCCGCGAGGGCCCGTTCTCCTCCGAGGTCGAGCTGCGCGAGCTGGTCGACATGGCGCAGGAGAGCGGCGTCGTCGACGCCGGTGAGCGCGAGATGATCCACTCGGTGTTCGAGCTGCGCGGCACGATCGCGCGCGAGGTCATGGTGCCGCGCACCGAGATGGTGTGGATCGAGCAGACCAAGACCGTGCGGCAGGCGCTCGCGTTGTCGCTGCGCACCGGCTACACGCGACTCCCGGTGATCGGTGAGAGCGTCGACGAGGTCGTTGGCGTGGTGAACCTGAAGGACCTCGTCAAGGCCACAGTGGACCCGCGGCGGAACGGCCGGGGTGAGAGCCGGGTGGTCAGCGAGCTGATGGGCGAGGCCACGTTCGTGCCCGACTCCAAACGTCTCGACGACCTGCTGCGCGAGATGCAGTTGTCCCGCAACCACCTGGCGATCGCCGTCGACGAGTACGGCGGCACCGCGGGCCTGCTGACCATCGAGGACATCCTGGAGGAGATCGTCGGCGAGATCACCGACGAGTCCGACACCGACGACCGCCCGCCGGTCGAGCACCTCGACGACGGCGCCGTGCGGGTCAGCTCCCGGCTGCCGGTCGAGGACCTCGGCGAGCTGTTCGGCATCGAGCTGGACGACACCGACGTCGAGACCGTCGGCGGCCTCCTCGCGCAACAGCTGGGTCGCGTGCCGCTGCCCGGCACGGAGGCCGAGATCGAGGGCATGAGCATGGTCGCCGAGGGCGGCAAGGACGGCCGGGGCCGGATGCGGATCACCTCCGTCGTCGTGCGGAGTGTTCCGGTGGCGGAGAAGGAAGGAAGCGACAATGGCTGACCTCGACCCGGAGGACGCGAAGCTGATCACCCTGGCGAGGTCGGCACGCGCCCGCAGCGGTGCGCAGGAAGGCGCGGCGGTCCGCGACGACACGGGCCGCACCTACGTCGCCACCACCGTCGACCTGCCGTCGTTGCAGCTCACGGCGCTGCAGAGCGCGGTGGCGGCCGCGGTGTCCAGCGGGGTGGCCACCCTGGAGGCGGCCGCCGTGGTCACCGACCTGCTCGACGTCGACCGCGCGGTGGTCGACGACCTCACGCCGTCCGCGCCGGTGCTGGTCGCGGACCCGAAGGGCGAGCTGCGCTGACCCCGGACGACAATGGCTGAATGACCGCACCGCACCGCTCCGGCTTCGCCTGCTTCGTCGGCAGGCCCAACACGGGCAAGTCGACGCTGACGAACGCGCTGGTCGGCAGCAAGGTGGCCATCACCTCCAGCAAGCCGCAGACCACCCGCCACGCGATCCGCGGCATCGTCCAGCGGCCCGACGCGCAGCTGATCATCGTCGACACCCCCGGCCTGCACCGCCCGCGCACACTGCTGGGGCAGCGGCTCAACGACGTCGTGCGCGCCACCTGGTCCGAAGTGGACGTGGTCGGGTTCTGCGTGCCGGCCAACGAGAAGATCGGTCCCGGCGACCGGTTCATCGCGGCCGAGCTGGCGAAGCTGTCCCGGCACACACCGATCGTCGGCGTCGTCACGAAAACCGACGCGGCGACGAAGAACCAGATCGCCGACCAGCTGGTGGCGCTGCAGGAGGTCATGTCGTTCACGGACCTCATCCCGGTGTCCGCTGTGGACGGCTTCCAGGTGGAGCAGCTGTCCGACGTGCTGGTGTCGCGGCTGCCGGAGGGCCCGCGGCTGTACCCGGACGGCGAGCTGACCGACGAGCCGGAGGCCACGCTGATCGCGGAGCTGGTGCGCGAGGCGGCGCTCGAAGGGGTCCGGGACGAGCTGCCGCACTCGATCGCGGTGACCGTCGAGGAGATCACCGAGCGCGAGGACCGCGACGACATGCTCGACATCTGGGCGAACCTGTACGTCGAGCGCGACAGCCAGAAGGGCATCGTGCTGGGGCACAAGGGAGAACGCCTCAAGTCCGTCGGCGCGACCGCCCGCCGCCAGATCGAGGCGCTGCTGGGCAGCAAGGTCTACCTGCACCTGCACGTGAAGGTCGCCAAGGACTGGCAGCGCGACCCGAAACAGTTGCGCCGACTGGGGTTCTAGTGCTGTGTCCCAGACCGACCCTTGCCGAAGAACTCCGGCGAGGACCAACACCCCACCAAGACCAACCCAACCCGGCCAACGAACCTGGACACTAGCGATCAGGACACCCTGATCAGCACCGTAGTGCCGTTGTTGCGGAGGATGTCCACGTTCGTCCCGCTCGCCGTGCCGATCGTGCCGGTACCGCCCACCGACGCCACCGTGCCGGACGGCAGGACGAACGTCGCGCCCTCCGGGCTGACGCTCGCCACCGTCAACTGCTCGCCCCTGATGGTGAGCACGTCACCGGACTTGACGTCGACCTCGCACGTGCCGTCCGTGCACGCCTGGAGGTTCGTGCCGTCGGCGGCCACCTCCGGCACCGGGACGGTCGTGGTCGTCGTGGTGGTGGTCGTGCTGGTTGTGGTGGCGGTCGTGCTGGTCGGTTCCGGTTCTGGTGCCGCCGCCCGGTCGACACCACAACCCGCGGTGGTGGCGGCGAGCAGGACGGCGAGGAGGGCAGCGGCGGTCGTGAGCAGGCGCATGGCCGAACTGTGGCAGCGATGGCGCGGGACGGGTCCCGAGTGGCACGAAAATGTCGGTGCCCGCGGGTAAGCTCACGAACCGTGAGCCTCTACCGCGACACCGGGGTGGTCCTCCGGGTGCAGAAGCTCGGTGAGGCCGACCGGATCATCACGTTCGTCACGCAGCGCCACGGCAAGGTGCGTGCCGTCGCCAAGGGGGTGCGGCGCACGACCTCCCGGCTGGGCGCGCGGGTCGAGCCGTTCGCGCACGTCGACGTGCAGTTCTACACCGGGCGCACGCTCGACGTGATCACGCAGGTGCAGACCATCGACGCGTTCGGCGCCGGCATCGTGACCGACTACCAGCGCTACACCGCGGCGTGCGCGGTGCTCGAGACCGCCGACCGGATGTCCGCCGAAGAGGGGGAGCCGGTCCTGCGGCTCTACCTGCTGGTCGCCGGCGCCCTTCGCGCTCTCGCGGACGGTGAACGTGATCCCTCGCTCGTGCTCGACGCGTTCCTCATCCGGGCGATGGGGTTCGCCGGGTGGGCACCCGCGGTCAACGAGTGCGCCCGCTGCAACGAACCGGGCCCGCACCGCAGCTTCTCCGTGCAGGCCGGCGGTTCCGTGTGCCCGCGCTGCCGCCCGCCCGGTTCCGCCGCACCCGCGCCGGAGACGCTCGACCTGATGAACGCGCTGCAGCTCGGCCGGTGGGACGTGGCGGAAGGCTCGACGAACAACGCCCGCCGCGAGGGCTCCGGGCTGATCGCCGCGCTGCTCCAGTGGCACCTCGAACGGCAGCTCCGTTCCCTGCCACTGGTGGAGCGCAAGAGCGTTCCAACGACTCATAGCTCGGCCAGTAGCGATGTTCGCTCCGCAAGCTCCGAAGGCTCCGCCAGTAGTGATGTTCGCTCCGCAAGCTCCGCTCAGTAGTGTCGGCCCATGCTCCGTCGCCGTACCCGACCACAACCTCCCGAGCCGCACCCGTCCGGTGCGAAGCCGCCCGCGATCCCGGCCCAGTTCGTGCCCCAGCACGTCGCCATCGTGATGGACGGCAACGGGCGCTGGGCCAACCAGCGCGGGCTCACCCGCATCGAGGGGCACAAACGCGGCGAGGCACAGGTCGTCGAGGTCGCCAAGGGCTGCATCGAGATGGGCGTCAAGTGGCTGTCCCTCTACGCGTTCTCCACCGAGAACTGGCGCCGCAGCCCCGAGGAGGTCCGCTTCCTGATGGGCTTCTCCCGCGACGTCATCCGCAACCGCACCGACGAGCTGGACGCCATGGGCGTGCGCGTGCGGTGGGCGGGACGGCGGCCGAAGCTGTGGCGGTCGGTCATCACCGAGCTGGAGACCGCCGCCGAGCGGACCAGGCACAACGACGTGCTCAACCTGGCCATGTGCATCAACTACGGTGGCCGCGCGGAGATCGGTGACGCGGTCCGCGAGATCGCGCGCCTGGCCGCCGATGGCAGGATCAACCCGGAGAAGGTCACCGAGCGGACCATCGCGAAGTACCTGTACCAACCGGACATGCCGGACGTGGACCTGTTCATCCGCCCGTCCGGTGAACAACGGACCTCGAACTTCATGCTGTGGCAGTCCGCATACGCTGAGCTGGTGTTCCAGGACATCCTGTGGCCCGACTTCGACCGGCGTGACCTCTGGCGTGCGGTCGAGCAGTACGCGCGACGGGACCGCCGTTTCGGCGGCGCCAAGGACAGCGACGACGTCGCCGCCGCACTCAAGGGAGAGGCATGACTGAACAGGAAGCATTGAGCACGGCGGACCTGCTCACCAAGGCCCGCACGGCGCTCGAGGCCTTCCACGACGTGCACGTCGACGACGACGGCGCGCTCACCTTCCGCCACGTGGACGTCCCGTGCGCGGTCCAGGCCATGCAGCTCGCCGACGGGCTCACGGTCCTCAGCCTCACCTGCGTCGTCGCGTGGGACCTGCCCGATGATCCCAACCTCGCCCGGTCGGCTGCCGAACGCGCTGGTGAGGGGTTGTTCGGCACGCTCGGCGTCGTCCACACCGAACGCGGCATGGACGTCACGCTGCGGTACGCGTTCCCCGCCGACGGCATCAGCGCGACCGCCCTCGGCACGCTGCTGATGCTGGTCGTGTCCACCGCGTCGCAGCTGCGGACCGAGCTGATAGGCGAGGCCAAGGGCACGTGACCGAGACCGTCGAGGAAGCCGTCGAGGAGAAACCGCGGCGGCGCAGGATCACCTCGCTCGAGATCCTGTGCGTGGTGCTGGTGCTCGCGATCGTCGGACAGGGCTGGCTCGCGGACCTCCTCGACGTCAAGGCGGGCGAGGACGGCGCCGACGTCGTCAAGGCCATCCAGACCGGCGCCACCATCTTCGTCGCCGTGTGCGTGCAGGCGTTGCCGTTCCTCGTGGTCGGGGTGCTGATCAGTGGCGCGATCGCCGCGTTCGTGTCCGCCGACCGGCTCCGGAAGCTGTTGCCGAAGCGGGCCGCCCTGGCGGTGCCGGTCGCTGGCGTGGCCGGGATCGCGCTGCCGAACTGCGAGTGCGCGGCCGTGCCGGTCGCGCGTCGGCTGATCCAGCAGGAAGTGCCGCCGGCGGTCGCCGTCACGTTCCTGCTCGCGGCGCCCGCGGTGAACCCGATCGTGCTCGTCGCCACCGCGGTCGCGTTCCCCGGCGAGCCGAGGATGGTCCTGGCGCGGTTCCTCGGCTCCCTCGCCACCGCACTCGTCATGGGCTGGATCTGGGCGCGGTTCGGGCGGATGGAGTGGTTCGCCGACCGGGCGCTGCGGCGGCTGCCCGAGCACCACGACGGTCGCAGCCGGTGGGGCGTGTTCTTCGAGACCGCGCGACAGGACCTGGTCGACGCGGGCGGGTTCCTCGTGATCGGTGGGCTGACCGCGGCGGTGCTGAACGTGATCGTGCCGCGGTCGTGGACGGACGCGCTCGGCGAGCAGGTGCTGCTCGGCGTGTTCGTGATGGCGGTGCTCGCGGTCGTGCTGGCGCTGTGCAGCGAGGCGGACGCGTTCGTGGTGGCGTCGCTGTCGACCATGCCGTTGCTGCCGAAGCTGGTGTTCCTGGTCGTGGGGCCCGCCATCGACATCAAGCTGTTCGCGTTGCAGGTAGGCACGCTCGGCCGCCGGTTCGCGGTGCGGTTCGCGCCGATGACGTTCGCGGTCGCGACGTTGTGCGCGGTCGTCGTGGGGATAGTGGTGTTGCCGTTGTGAGCGGAGCGAACGAACGACAGCGTGGCCGCTCGGAGCCTGCGAGGAGCGGCCAGTGAGGCGGGAAACGCAGAACATCCTGCTGGTGTTGCTCGGCGGCGCCCTGCTGAAGATCTCGTTCAGTGGCACCTACCTGCGGTACGTGAAGCCGAGCCACCAGTGGCTGCTGATCACCGGCGGCGTGATCATGATCCTGCTCGCGGCGGTGTCGATCGTGCGCGAGCTGCGCGGCAACCGCGACCTCGACAGTGACCACGGACCCGACGACGACCACGGCCACTCCCACTCGGCCCGCAGCGCCTGGCTGCTGGTGCTGCCGGTGCTCGCGGTGTTCCTGATCGGACCGCCGCCGCTCGGGTCGGACTCGGTGGAACGCGCGGCGGGCAACCGGCCCGAGGTCCCGTCGACGGAGGGGGAGGGCTCCACGGTGTTCCCCGCGCTGCCGGCGGGGGACCCGGTCGCGGTGACGCTCAGCGAGTTCTCGTCGCGGGCGGCGTGGGACCGGGGGCACTCGCTGGACGACCGCACGGCCCGGCTCATGGGGTTCGTCGTGCAGGAAGGCGACGACACGTACGTGGCGCGGCTCGCGATAGGCTGTTGCGCGGCGGATGCCTTCCCGGTCAAGGTGAAACTGCTCGGGCGGGAGCTGTCACACCTGGCGGACGACAGCTGGATCGAGGTCGACGCCACGCTGCGTCCCGGGTCGGCGACCCGCGACAACTCCTACGTCCCTTCCGTCACCGTCCACACGGTGCGCGGCATCCCGGAGCCCGAGGACCCCTATGAGCACTAGGCGGGAGCGCAGGCTCGTCGACCGGTTCGAGCACGCGCGTTCGCTGCACGAGGCGGGACGGCTGCGGGAGGCCGAAGCCGAGTACCGGGCCGTGTTGTCGGCCCGCGTGAAGCGCGACGAGCCGTCCCACCCCGAGACCCTCGCCGCCTGGCAGCAGCTGGCGTTGCTGATCTCGGTGGACGGCCGGGCCGACGAGGCGGCGGACATCGCCGCGCGGACCACCGAGGCGTACGCCCGCGAGTACGGGCTCAACCACCCGGAGACGTTGCAGAGCCGGGTGAGCCTCGCGCTGGTGCGGTTCGTGCAGGGCCGGTTCGCGGACGCCGCCGTGCTGCACACGTCGGTGCTGCTGGAACGGGAACGGTCGCTGGGCAAGGAAGCACAGGCCACGGTCGACAGCCGCCGCTACCTGGCCGGCACGCTCGCACGCATGGGCCGCGCCGAGGAGGCGGAGGACCTGCTGCGGATCAACATCACGCTCGCGCAGGACACGCACCGGCAGCTCGAGGCCCGTACCGTGCTCGCCGACCTGCTGTTCCAGTTGGACCGGCTGCCGGAGGCACTGACCGAGTTCACCGCGGTGGCGGACGCCGCACAGCACGGCCCGATCGCGTTGGTGGCACGACAGGGGCGGGCCGGTGTGCTGTTCGCGCAGGGCGGGTTCACCGAGGCGCTGACCGCGTACCGGTCGCTGGAGTTCGCGTCCGGCGACCAGAACAACGACCTCGTGCGTGCCTCGATCGAGCACCTGCGCGCCGCCATGGGCGACGCGGACGGCGCCGTGGTCGAGCTGCGGCACCTGCTGGCGAACGCGCGGGAGAAGTGGGGCCCGCAATCCCCGCTCGCGCACGCCATGCTGCTGGTGATGGGCGACGTGCTGCTGATGGCCGACCAGCCCGCGGCGGCGGTGGAGATCTTCGACGACGCGATCGACGCGCTGCGCCGCACGTGCGGCCCGCAGGACTCGATGACGTTGTGCGCCAGGCACATGGTCGGTGTCGCGCTGATCCGGGTGGGCCAGCTGGACGAGGCGGAACAGGAGTTCCTGGCCGCCGCCGACCGCGACGACCGCCCGCCGTCACACAGCTGCGCACTGGCCGTGCGGCAGGGTCTGGCCCGCATAGCGGCGGCCCGCGGCGAGTTCGCGGCCGCCGCCACCGCGCAGGCGGAGGTGGTGGCGGGCCTGACCGCGCTGTACGGCTCCGACCACCCGAACACCCTCGAGGCCCGCTTCGACGCGGCGAACCTGCTGCGCCACCGCGCCTATCCGGCCGAGGCGGCGGCACAACACCGCGAGATCCTGGCCGCACGCACCCGCGTGCTGGGCGAGGACCACCCGGACACCCGCAAGAGCCGAGCGGCCCTGCGATGACGACCATCGACAAGGTCGCGTGGCTCCGGCTGGAGGGCGGCAGGATCCTCAGCACGCGGTCGCGCGGCAAGGACGTCTGGTACCTACCGGGCGGCAAACGTGAGCCGGGTGAGACGGACGTCCAGACGCTGGTGCGCGAGATCGCGGAGGAACTCGCGGTCGCGGTCGCGCCCGAGAGCGCCGTGCACGTGGGGACTTTCGAGGCGCAGGCGCATGGTCACGCGGCAGGCGTACTGGTGCGGATGACGTGTTACGCCGCTGAGTACGAGGGCACGCTGACGCCGAGCAACGAGGTGGAAGAACTGGCGTGGCTCACCTACGCCGACCGGGACCGCGTGTCGCCGGTGGACCAGCTGATCTTCGACCACCTGCGGACATCGGGCGAACTGGCGAACTGAGGGACCCAGGGCCGCGGTGCCGACCGGGAGAGCGACAAACCCCACCCGACGGCAAAACCCTGTGCACAGCGAAACCGGCCGGAACGCAACCCCCACCCTGTCCCGGGGGCGTCCCGCCTTGCCAGTCTACCAGTCGGGGTGGGTGAAAGCGAGCGCGTCAGCCGAACTGTGGACAACTCAGTCGGTTGTGGACAACTACGCCGAATCGCGGACCGCCAGTTTGACAGGCAGCACGGTCGTCTCCGGGCGGATGTTCTCGCCGGTCAGCAACGACAGCAGCTTCTTCACCATCTCGCGGATCTGCTGGCGCGGGTCCTGGTGAATGGACGTCAGCGGCGGTTCCATCGCCGGCGCGAGGGTCGGGTGATCGTCGAATCCGATGACCGCCACGTCCTTCGGCACGATCCTGCCCGCCGCGCGCAGCGCCTTCATCGCGCCCGCGGCCATCAGGTCGCTCGCCGCGAAGACGGCGTCCAGGTCCGGGCAGCGGGCGAGCAGTTTCGCGGTCGCCACCTCGCCGCTCGCCATCGTGAAGTCGCCTTGTTCCGACAGGTCCGTCGGGTCCAGGCCCGCTGCCTCCAGCGCCTTCTGCCAGCCGGCCAGGCGGTCGGCCGCCGCTGGGTGGTCCAGCATGCCGGTCACCGTGCCGATGCGGCGCCTGCCGGAGTCGTGCAGGTGTTCCACGGCCAGGCGGGCGCCGCCCTCGTTGTCGAAGTCGACCGCGTGTGCGCCTCGGCGGCCGGTGCCGGGACGGCCGCCGTAGACCACCGGGATGCGCGCCAGGCGCAGTGCGGTCGGGAGCGGGTCGCCCTTGTGCGGCGCGAACACCAGGGCGCCGTCCGCGTGGCCGCCCTCGAGGAACTTGATCGTCCTCGGCACGTCGTCGCGGGTGTCGACGAACATCAGCAGCATCTGCACGCCCGCGTCCGACAGTTCCCGGAACGCCCCGTGCATCACCGACGCGAAGTACGGGTCGTCCAGGACGTTCGCTTCTGGCTCGGACAGGACCACGGCCACCGCGCCGGTCCTCCTGGTCACGAGCGATCTCGCCGCCTGGTTGGGGGAGTAGCCGAGTTCGCGTGCCGCACCCAGTACTTTCTCCTTCGCGCGGGTGCTCACATACTCGTCGTCGTTCAGGGCGCGTGACGCGGTCGAACGGGAGACGCCCGCGTACGCGGCAACGTCCTCCAGCGTCGGGCGCTCGTCCATCGGCATGACGGAAGTGTAACGGATTCTGGGAGCGCTCCCGGAAGGTCCTTGACACTTCGCCGTAACCAGGACCACACTCGGTACTCCCCAACTGGGAGCGCTCCCAGAATTCTGGACGCAAAGGGACAACAGACGTGCGAAGCAACCAACGACGGGTGTTCGCCGGCGCGATCGCCCTTGCCGCAGCGGTGGGCCTGACCGCGTGTGGCGACTCCGGCGCCGACTCCGGATCTGGTTCGGGGCAGATCGAGCTGAGTATCGGCACCTTCACCGAGTTCGGGTACGAGGACCTCCTCAAGGAGTACGAGGACCTCCACCCGAACATCAAGATCGTCCACCACAAGACGGGCCAGGGCGGTCCGTACCACCAGCAACTGCTGACGAAGCTCGCCGCGAACTCCGGCCTGGAGGACGTGGTCGCGATCGAGGAGGGCCACCTCCCCGACGTGCTCGACAAGCCACACCTGTTCAACAACCTGGCCGAGATCGGCCCGAAGGACGTGAAACCGGAACGCTGGCTCGACTGGAAGTACCAGGCGGGCACCGCCAAGGACGGCACCTGGGTCGGTTACGGCACCGACATCGGCCCGCTCGCCATGTGTTACCGCAAGGACCTCCTCGACGCGGCGAAGATGCCGTCGGACGAGGCGTCGGTGAAGGCCATGTTCGAGTCGTGGGACTCGTACTTCGCCGCGGGTGACCAGTACGCCAAGGCCACCGGCAAGGCGTGGTTCGACTCCGCGTCGCAGATCTTCAACGCGATGCAGAACCAGCTCGACGAGGGTTACGTCACCAAGGACAACAAGCTGGCCATCGAGTCCAACCAGGACATCAAGGACAACTGGGACCAGGTGACCGCGGCCGCGAAGGGCGGGCAGACCGCCAAGCTCGTCGCGTTCAGCCCGGAATGGAACGCGGGCTTCAAGCAGGGCGCCTTCGCCACGAAGACCTGCCCGTCGTGGATGCTCGGCGTGGTCAAGGAGCAGGCGGGCCCGGAGAACGCAGGCAAGTGGGCGGTCACCGATGCCTTCCCCAACGGCGGCGGCAACTGGGGCGGCTCGTTCCTCGCGGTGCCCAAGCAGTCGCAGCACCCGAAGGAGGCCGCTGAGCTCGCCGCGTGGCTGACCGCACCGGAGCAGCAGGTCAAGGCGTTCGAGAAGACCGGCAACTTCCCCAGCCAGGTCGAGGCGCTGGACTCGCCGGAGCTGCTCGGCAGCACCAACGACTACTTCGGTGACGTCAAGGTCGGTCAGCTGTTCGCCACCATGGCGAAGAAGGTCGGCAAGGCCCAGTACAAGGGTCCCGGTGACGGCAAGATCCAGGAGAACGCCACGAGCCCCGCGCTGCAGGCGGTCGAAGCTGGCAAGTCGCCGGAGGAGGGCTGGCAGCAGGCGGTCGATGCCGCCAAGAAGATCGTCAAGTGATGACCACGGTAACAAGGCGGGCGCCACACCAGGGGGTGGCGCCCGCCCCACCGCGGCCACCGAAACTCACGTGGCGGCAGCGACTGTCCAACATGGACGTCAAGTGGTCGCCCTACGTCTACATCGCGCCGTTCTTCGTGGTCTTCGGCGTGGTGGGGCTGTTCCCGCTGCTGTACACGTCCTACCTGTCGCTGTTCGACCGCGACCTGCTCGACCTCGACGGCACGTACATCGGCCTCGGCAACTACACGGAACTGTTGCGGGACAGCCAGTTCTGGAACGCGCTGGTCAACACACTCAGCATCTTCGTGCTCTCCACCGGGCCGCAGATCGTGGTCGCGGTCGGGCTCGCGGCGCTGCTGAACACGCGGCTCCGCGCACCGACGGGCTGGCGGGTCGGCGTCCTGCTGCCGTACGTGGTGAGCCTCGTCGCCGTCGGGATCATCTTCGCGAACCTGTTCGGGCCCAACTACGGCCTGGTCAACGGCATCCTGGAGCTCCTCGGTTTCGACCGGGTCGACTGGCAGAGCAACCGGTTCTTCTCCCACCTCGCCATCGCCACGATGGTGAACTGGCGCTGGACCGGCTACAACGCGCTCATCGTGCTGGCCGCGATGAAGGCGATCCCGAAGGAGATCCACGAGGCGGCGCTGATCGACGGCGCGTCGGCGGTGCGGCGCTTCTTCAGCGTCACGCTGCCGTTGCTGCGGCCAACACTGATCTTCGTGGTGATCACGTCGACCATCGGCGGGCTGCAGATCTTCACCGAGCCCAAGCTGTTCGACGCGATGCCGGGCTCCAACAACGGTGGCTCGTCCAACCAGTTCCAGACGATCACCTTGTACATGTACCAAACCGGCTTCGAGACGCAACGGCTCGGTTACGCGTCGGCGGTCGCCTGGGTGCTGTTCCTCCTGATCATCGTCATCGCCGTCATCAACTTCCTGCTGACGCGGCGGCTGGCCTCGACCGGAGTGGAGGACGACCGATGACCGCGATCTCCATGCGCACGATCCGTCGCAGGGCCACCGGCGACAAACGGGCGTCGTTCTGGGTGTACGGGCTGCTGATCGCGTTCCTGATCGGTTCCGTGTTCCCGTTCTTCTGGTCGTTCCTGGTGGCGTCGCGGGACAGCTCGATGCTGACCGAGCGGGTGCCGCCACTGCTGCCCGGCGGCAACTTCCTCTCGAACGCGGTGCGCGTGTTCGACTCGGTGCCGTTCTGGCGGGCGCTGGGCAACAGCATCGTCGTGTCGGGCGCGGTCACGTTGACCACGGTGCTGTTCTCGACGCTGGCCGGGTTCGCGTTCGCCAAACTGCGGTTCCGCGGCCGCAACGGGTTGTTCCTCTTCGTGGTCGCCACGCTGGCGGTGCCGACACAGCTCGGCATCATCCCGCTGTACATGGCGATGGCGGAGTTCGGCTGGGCCGGCGAGCTGCAGGCCGTGATCGTGCCCAACCTGGTGACCGCGATCGGCGTGTTCTGGATGCGGCAGTACACCGCGCAGGTGGTGCCGTACGAGCTCATCGAGGCCGCGCGCGTCGACGGCTGCTCGATGATCCGCGTGTACTGGCACGTGGTGCTTCCCGCGGTGCGACCCGCCGCGGCGTTCCTCGGCATGTTCACGTTCATGACGTCGTGGAACGACTTCCTCTGGCCGCTGGTGGTGCTCAACGCCGAGAACCCCACCGTGCAGATCGCCCTGGAGCGGCTGCAGAGCGGTTACTACATCGACTACTCACTGGTGCTGGCCGGCACGACGCTGGCCACCATTCCGATCTTGATCGTGTTCGTCGTGCTCGGCCGCCAGATCGTGGCCGGGATCATGCAGGGCGCTGTGAAGGGGTGACCATGTCAGTTCTGCCGGAACAGTCGGAGTCCGTCGCACTCCGCTTCCCGACGGGTTTCGTGTGGGGTGCGGCCACCGCGTCGTTCCAGGTCGAGGGATCGACCACGGCGGACGGTCGCGTGGAGTCCATCTGGGACGAGTTCTGCCGCCGTCCCGGTGCGGTCCACAACGGTGACACGGGCGAGCCGGCCGCCGACCACTACCGCCGCTACGTCGACGACGTCGCGCTGATGAGGTCACTCGGCCTCGGCGCGTACCGGTTCTCGGTGGCGTGGCCCAGGATGGCCGACCTCGGTTTCTACGACCGGCTCGTCGACGAGTTGCTGGAGAACGGGATCGCCCCGTGGGCGACGCTCTACCACTGGGACCTGCCCCAGTCGCTGGAGGAGAAGGGCGGGTGGGCCAACCGCGACACGGCGTACCGGTTCGCGGAGTACGCGTCCACAGTGGTCAGCAGGCTCGGTGACCGCGTCGCCGGGTGGCTGACGCTGAACGAGCCGTGGTGCTCGGCGTTCGCGGGATACGCGAGCGGCAGGCACGCGCCGGGTGTCCAGTCGGGCAGCGCGGCGATCGCGGCGGTGCACCACCTGCTGCTCGGCCACGGCCTGGCGATGCAGGAGATCCGGGCCCACGCGCCGAACACCCCGGCCGGTATCACGCTGAACCTGTTCCCGGTCCACCCCGCGACCGGCAAGCCGGCGGACCTCGACGCGGCCCGCCGCATCGACGGGCTGCAGAACAGGATCTTCACCGCTCCCGTGCTGCAGGGTGAGTATCCGGCGGACCTGCTGGCCGACCTGGCCCCGTACGGCCTGCCGGAGCTGATCCACGACGGTGACCTGGAGACGATCAGCGCCCCGATCGACCTGCTCGGCGTCAACTACTACCGGGCGTACCTGGTCGAGGCCGGTGGTGAGCCGGAGAGCCGGTCGGAGTGGGTGGGCGCCGAGGACGTGCGGTTCCTGACGTCCGGCCACCCCAGGACGGAGATGGACTGGGAGGTCCAGCCGGAGGGCCTGACCGAGCTGCTGGTGTCACTGAACGAGCAGAGCCCTGGCTTGCCGATGTACATCACGGAAAACGGCGCGGCGTACCCGGACACCCTGACGGATGACGGCCAGATCCGCGACACGGACCGGATCACGTTCCTCGACGGTCACCTCCGCGCCTCCCACGCGGCGATCGAGCAGGGCGTCGACCTGCGGGGTTACTTCTGCTGGACGCTGATGGACAACCTCGAATGGGCGGCGGGCTACGCGAAGCGGTTCGGCCTGGTGCACATCGACTTCGCGACCCAGCAGCGCACGCTGAAGGAGAGCGCCCGCTGGTACGCGGCGGTGATCGAGCGGAACGGCCTGCCAGCGGACGGCTGAGCCGTCGCGGGGGCGTGGCCTCCGGCCCCCGGTAGCCAGCCTCCCACGAACCACCGACAGCGAGGGCCCACGGAGCGGCGGTTGTACACAGGCCAACCGCCGCTCCGTCGTTTGTCCACAGGCCGGGCCGGACGCACCGGTTTCTGTCGGTGGATGGTCGTAGGCTGGAAAACGGGGGCCGGAGGCCAAGCCTGGTCCCAAGCGGCGTTCGGGGCGCGGTTCGACGGCCCGCCCGGACGTCGTGTCGTTCTGATGTTCGCGGGCAACCGCTCATCGTCGGCCGGTTGGTGGGCCGAGGTTGTCCACAGGGGCTTCCGCGCCGCGCGATTTTGTCGGTGGTCGGCTCTACGCTGGAAAACGGGGGCCGGAGGCCGGCCTCAGGTCGTGCAGGCCGCGCACGTGCCGAAGACCTCCACGGTGTGGCTGATCTCCGAGAAACCGTTCTCCGCCGCCACCTTTTCCGCCCACTTCTCCACTGCCGGGCCCTCCACCTCGACCGTTCGGCCGCAGGCTCGGCAGACCAGGTGGTGATGGTGGTGGCGGGAGCAGCGCCGGTACACGGCCTCGCCGCTGTCTATGCGTAGTACGTCGATCTCGCCGGCGTCCGCCAGGGACTGCAGGGTTCGGTAGACCGTGGTCAGGCCGATTCCCTCGCCTCTGGTGCGGAGTTCCTCGTGCAGGTCCTGGGCGGAGCGGAACTCGTCGAGCTGTTCGAGCAGGCTGGCCACCGCCGCGCGCTGCTTCGTCGAGCGCCTTCCCGGGACTGTGGGGGTGTGGCTCTCGCCGTTCGTCACTTGCCGGCCCCTTCCTCGACGTGTGCCACCGCGTCCACGACGATGTGTGACAGGTGTTCGTCGACCAGACGGTAGACCACTTCGCGGCCGTGGCGTTCACCGTTCACGACGCCGGCCGACTTCAGTACGCGCAGGTGCTGGCTGATCAGCGGTTGCGCCACGCCGAGGGTCTCCACCAGCTCGTGGACGCAGCGGTCGTGCACACGCAGCTCCAGGACGATGGCGATCCGGACCGGCGCCGCCAGCGCGCGGAGAAGATCACCGGCGGCCGACAGCGTGTGCACCGGGCGGTGCTCGGCGCGGGTGGCCGCGGGGCGGTCCGACGAGTGCGGGACGGCGATCTCCGGGGACGAGGTGGCGTCCGAAGTCACGGGACATCGTCCTCTCGGTCGGGTGCTGAAACGGATAGTGGTTACCGTGTTCAACATCCTAGGCGGCCGAGCTATTTCGTCAGCAGCACCGACACAGCGACAGCAGCCAGTACGACCAGGATGAACACGCGGCCGGCCCGCTCGCTCGGTGACAGCACCCGCCACGTCACGGCGAGCAACACCGCGATGCCCGCCGCCAGCGCGCCCAGCAGCAGCGCGCCGACCGCGCCGCCGATCAGGATGCCGACCACGAAGACCGCGGCGACCAGCAGGAACACCGCTACCGGAGGAACCCGGGAGAGGGGGCCTTCGCCGTCGACCAGCTTCGCCTTCATCGAGCGCCTCGCGGGCACGCTGTCCTCCTTCTGGCGGTATCCGGCTACGGCCGGCAACCGTGGCACCGGGGGGTTCGGCGAGTGGAAATCACTCGTTCGTGGCGGTCCTCCGCCGAGTAGTCTTTATCGGCCGCGCCCCGTCAACCGCCCATTGAACGCCATGGCCGCGAGCGCGCGACAGTTGGAGTGCCCATGCCCGCAGATCGCATCGACACCGTCGTGAGCCTGTGCAAGCGCAGAGGCTTCGTCTACCCGTGCGGGGAGATCTACGGCGGTACCCGCTCCGCGTGGGACTACGGGCCGCTCGGTGTCGAGCTCAAGGACAACATCAAGCGCGAGTGGTGGCGCACGATGGTGCAGCGGCGCGAGGACGTCGTCGGCATCGACTCGTCCGTGATCGTGCCCAGGCAGGTGTGGGAGGCGTCCGGGCACGTCTCCGCGTTCCACGACCCGCTGGTCGAGTGCACCGAGTGCCACAAGCGGTTCCGCGCCGACCAGCTCGCCGAGGACTACTCGGCACGCAGCGGCACGCACACCACCGAGGCGGACCTGTCCGAGGTGCCGTGCCCGTACTGCGGGGTCCGCGGTGCGTACACCGCGCCGCGCGAGTTCAACATGATGCTGAAGACCCACCTCGGGCCGGTCGAGACCGACGAAGGGCTGCACTACCTGCGGCCGGAGACCGCGCAGGGCATCTTCGTGAACTTCCTGAACGTGCTCACCACCTCGCGGCGCAGGCCGCCGTTCGGCATCGGGCAGATCGGCAAGTCGTTCCGCAACGAGATCACGCCGGGCAACTTCATCTTCCGGACCCGCGAGTTCGAGCAGATGGAGATGGAGTTCTTCGTCGAACCGGGCAGCGACGAGGAATGGCACCAGTACTGGATCGACGAGCGCCTGCGCTGGTACACCGACCTCGGCATCAAGCCCGACAACCTGCGGCTCTACGAACACCCGGCCGAAAAGCTGTCGCACTACTCCAAGCGCACCGTCGACATCGAGTACCGCTTCCAGTTCGGCGGCCAGGAGTGGGGCGAGCTGGAGGGCATCGCCAACCGCACCGACTTCGACCTCAACACCCACAGCAACCACTCGGGCGTGGACCTGTCGTACTTCGACCAGGCCACGAACTCGCGCTACCGCCCGTTCGTCATCGAGCCCGCGGCCGGTGTCGGCCGCCCGATGATGGCGTTCCTGCTCGACGCGTACCGCGAGGACGAGGCACCCAACGCCAAGGGCGGCGTCGACAAGCGGTCCGTGCTCAGCCTCGACCGCAGGCTCGCGCCGGTGAAGGTCGCGGTGCTGCCGCTGTCGCGCAACCCCGACCTCACCCCGAAGGCCCACGACCTGGCCGCGTCCCTGCGCCAGTACTGGAACGTCGACTTCGACGACGCGGGCGCGATCGGGCGCCGGTACCGCCGCCAGGACGAGATCGGCACCCCGTTCTGCGTGACCGTCGACTTCGACTCGCTGCAGGACCAGGCCGTGACCGTCCGGGAGCGCGACTCGATGGCCCAGGAGCGGGTGTCGCTCGACAAGCTCCAGGGCTACCTCGGGAGCCAGCTGCTCGGCTGCTGACCTCCGGCCGGGTTCACGCACTGGCCTTCTCGGCAGAGTCGCGCATCCGTGCTGTCGAGGACAGCATCCATGGTGCGCCCACATGCTGTCCCCGATCCGCGAGGCTGGTCCGCTGGCAGGTGTGTGCTTCCCCTGACGTTTGTCACGGTGAGGTGGTGACGCTCGGCCTGCGTGTCCGGGGGTTTCGCGCAGCATCGTGGTCATCGTGAACACGACACACACTTCCCAGGGCGGTAGCAGGACCTCGGCGGGGGCCGCGGTCCTGCTGGCCGGTCTGCGCAAGACCTATGGGGACGTCCGCGCGGTCGACGGGGTCGACCTGGTGATCGCGCCGGGTGAGGTGGTCGCGTTGCTCGGGCCGAACGGTGCGGGCAAGTCGACCACCGTCGACATGATGCTCGGTCTGACCCGGCCCGACTCGGGCAGCGTCACGATCTTCGGGTCGGGGCCTGCCGACGCCGTTGCCACCGGTGCGATCGGTGCGATGCTGCAGGGCGGTGCTCTGTCGACGACGCCACTGTCGGTGAGACCGTCGGCATGGTCGCTTCGCTGCACCGCAAGCCGATGCCGGTCGCCGAGGCGTTGCGTCGCAGCGGCGTCGAGGAACTCGCCGGCCGTCGCTGCGACAAGCTCTCCGGTGGACAGAAGCAGCGTGTGCGGTTCGCCGTCGCTCTCGTCGGCGATCCGGACCTGCTCGTGCTCGACGAGCCGACCGCGGCCATGGACGTCCAGAGCCGCCGTGCCTTCTGGAAGTCCATGCACGGCTTCACCGGCACCGGCCGCACGGTCCTGTTCGCCACCCACTACCTGGAGGAAGCGGAGAACTACGCCGACCGCGTGGTGCTCATGCGCGCCGGGCGGATCGTAGCCGACGGCTCGGTCGCCGAGGTGACCTCGCTCGTGTCCGGTCGCGTCATTCGCGCCGCCGTGCCGGGCGCCGCCGAGGCGGCCCTCGCCGCGCTGCCCTCGGTGACCGAGGTGGAGGTCCGCGCCGCGAACGTGGCCATCTCCTCCAGCGACTCCGACAGCACGCTGCGCGCCCTGCTCGCGACCTACCCGCAGGCACGCGACATCGAGGTGACCGCGATGGGCCTCGAAGGCGCCTTCCTTTCCCTCACCGGCAACGAGAACGCCACCGTCCGGAATGGAGCTGACCCGTCATGAGCTTCGGCTACCTCGTCGTCGAGGTGCGGCGCGTGCTGCGGAGCACCCGGTTCCTGATCTTCTCCATGGCCTTCCCAGTCCTGTTGTTCCTCCTCTACGTCGGCATCTTCGCGAACGGCGACCGTGCGGTCATCGGTGTCCTGATGGTCAACATGACCGCGTTCGGCGCCCTGTCCGCCACGTTGTTCGCCGGTGGCCGCCTCCCACTCGACCGTGAAACCGAGGTGGTCCCGGTGACCGAGCTGGTGGGTGACGATCTCCAGGGCTTGGCTGTGGTCTGAGGTCGGGGCACCCCGCGTTGCCGTCGGTGGCACCGCGTGTCGCCGCTGACCACATCGAACCCGGTGGGGGGACGTACCACAGCGAAGCGGTGTGGTGGTCGAGGTCATCGCTTCTCCTCTGGGGGTGCGTCCGACAGGAGGCGTTGTTCCTCCGGTGTCGGCATCAGGGTGTGGACCAGGAGTGGGCCCAGCGGTGGTTCGTCCTCGACGAGTTGGTGCAGGAGTTCGCGCAGGCGGGTGGCCGCCGCGTTGTTCGTCAGGACGGGGATCTCGTCAGGCATGGGCGGTCACGTCCGGGCGGGGGCGGGTGGCGGCCTGTTCGTGCGCACTGCGCAGCAGCTCGGCGACCACGGTGGGTTCGTCGCGTAGTCGGGTCGGTGGGGTGTGGACCACGAGCACGCCGCACGCGGTCAGGCGGGCGGCGCGCCGCAGCGTTGCCTTGGCATCCGCGGGGGTCAGGTCGAACGCGTACGAGTCGACCTCCCACGCCAGCCCGACCTCGTCCCACCACGCGTCCGCGGTCGCCACGTGGGAGCCGTTCGCCGACGTGATCGGGACGCGCCAGGCGGGCAGGGGCAGACCCGCGTGCTGGACCAGCCGTTTCGCCCAGCCCTGGGCCACCGAGCGGACCTTGTCGTCGATCTCGGCCAGCATGCGACGGGGGAGCGCGGTGCCCCGGGTGCCGGCCCGGCTCAGCTCGTCGCGCAGCGTCGCCGGGGTGACCCCGCCCCGGTAGATCGACTCGCCCAGCAGCGCGCGGACGTGTTCGGCGGCCTTCGCGCGGCGGCACGTGTCGATCGTGGCTCTCGGCAGCGGGGCCACCGGGAAGCCGCCCAGGTGCAGTGGATCCGGAAGCTGGTGGGTGCGTTCGAAGAAGACGCCGTCCACCAGCCTGGGTTGTCGGCGTGGCGGCACGAGCAGGTGGACCGGCCCGTCGAGCCGGGCGGCCGTCATGCCGTGCAGTGCCAGCGCGTCCACCCCGGTCAGCACGGCCTCCGGGCCCGCGACCGTGAGCGCCGCCTGGATGCGCTGCGTTCTGCTCGGTGGCTCGTTCGTGAGCAGCACCAGACCCGATTCCAGCCGTTGCCACGGCCCGCCGTCCCGGCACCGTTCGTGGATCGCGCGGCCGGTGAGGCCGAGCGCGATCAGCTCGGTGGCCGGTGCCACGAGGTGGTCGAAGACGCGGGGAATGGCGTCCAGGTCGAGGAGTGCGCGGTTCTCGTTCACGTCGGCAAGCAAACCCGACCCCGGCCGCCTCCGCCGCTGGTCAAGATCATCATGTGGACAACCGCACCGGCTGTGGACAACTCGGCTCCGAGCAACCTCGATGACCCGGTTCGCGTCAGGGTTCGCGAGTAGCATCCGACGTTTTACGTGCCGTGTCTGGAAGGATGGCCGGAGTGACCCAAGACGAGCCGAGACCCGTGCGCCGGTCCCTGCGGCGCTTCGTTCTCGGCGTGTTCCTGGTCGGGCTGCTGGTCGTCGGCGGCACCAGTTTCCGGGTCTGGCAGGTCGCCCGCGGCGACGACCGGACACCGGCGGACGTGGTGCTCGTCCTCGGCGCGGCCCAGTACGCGGGCACCCCGTCGAAGGTCCTCGAGGCCCGGTTGCGCCACGCCAAGGAGCTCTACGACGAGGGCGTCGCGCCCTACATCGTCACCACCGGCGGCAACCAGCCCGGCGACACGTACACGGAGGCCACCGCGGGCGTCCGGTGGCTCACCGGGCAGGGCGTGCCGGAGGACCACGTCATCGCGGTCGGCGAGGGCAACGACACCCTGGGCAGCATCGAGGCCGCGGCCGAGAAGATCCACGAACACGGCTGGAAGAGCGTGGTGATCGTCAGCGACCCGTGGCACTCGCTGCGAGCCAGGACCATGGCCTCCGACGCCGGGCTCGACGCGTGGACCTCGCCGACGCACAGCGGCCCCATCGTCCAGACCAGGGAAACCCAGATCCGCTACATCCTGTACGAGACGGCGGCGCTGCTGTACTACCGCGCGACCAACGCGCCCGCCGAGAACTTCGGCGTGCCGGGAAATGTCGGAGCCGACAAGTAACCTCCCCGCATGACCACGGGGTACGGCGAGCACGACGTCGCGCGGCAGTACGCGGAACAGGAGAAAGCCACGCTGCTGCCGGGCTCGCTGCCGTCGCTGCGCAGCCCCTTCTCCCGGGACCGCGCCCGCGTGCTCCACTCGGCCGCGCTGCGGCGGCTGGCAGGCAAGACACAGGTCGTGGGCCCTGGTGAGGGGTCCGAGGTGAGCGGTGTGCCGCGCACCCGGCTCACCCACTCGCTCGAGGTCGCGCAGATCGGCCGCGGCATCGCGGAGGACCTCGGCTGCGACGCGGACATCGTCGAGATGGCCGGCCTCGCGCACGACATCGGCCACCCGCCGTTCGGGCACAACGGGGAACGCGCGCTCGACGGCGTGGCCCAGGCGTGCGGCGGGTTCGAGGGCAACGCGCAGACGCTGCGGATCCTGACCCGCCTCGAACCCAAGATCGCGGGCCACGGCCTCAACCTGACCCGCGCGTCCCTCGACGCCGCCACGAAGTACCCGTGGCCGCGCATCGCGGGCACCGGCAAGTTCGGCGTCTACGAGGACGACCTGCCGGTGTTCGAGTGGCTGCGCCTCGGCGCGCCCGCCGACCGGTGCTGCATCGAGGCGCAGGTCATGGACTGGGCGGACGACGTCGCCTACTCGGTGCACGACGTCGAGGACGGTGTCCGTTCCGGCCGCATCTCCATCCCCGGGCTCGGCGACCGCGCCGAACGGGCGGCCGTGGCGGAGCTCGCCGCGAAGTACTTCAGCAAGGAACCGGTGTCGGCCCTCGAGGACGCGGCGCGCGACCTGCTCCGGCTGCCGGTGGTGGCGGCGCTGAGCGACACGGAGTACGACGGTTCGCTCACCTCGCAGGTCGCGTTGAAACAGCTCACCAGCGAACTGGTCGGCCGGTTCGTGTCCGCCGCCGTCACGGCGACCAGGGCCGAGCACGGTGACGGCGTGCTGACCAGGTACGCCGCCGATCTCGTCGTCCCGCCGAGGGTGGCGGCGGAAGTGGCGCTGCTGAAGGCGGTCGCGCTGCGGTACGTGATGAGCGACGTGCAGCGGCTCGCGCTGCAGGCACGTCAGCGGGAGTGGCTGGCCGAGCTGGTGGCGGTACTGACCGACCGGGGGCCGGATGCGCTGGAGCCCGCGTTCGTGCCCGACTGGCACGACGCGGCGGGCGACGCGGAGCGACTGCGGGTGGTGATCGACCAGGTGGCGTCGCTGACCGACGCGCAGGCGGTCAGCTGGCACCGCGCTCTCGTCGGGAAGCGGACAGTGTCGGAGTGACGTGGCACACTCGACGACATGGCTGATTCGAAGCGCCCCAAGGGCGGCCAGGTGGATCGCCGCCTCGTGTACCGGAGCCCGCGGCGCGAGGTGGTGCCTGCGCAGGGCACGGGGGACTTCGATCCGTGGTTCGGTGACGACGGCTGGGACGACGGCTGGGACGACGGCGGGGACGCGGGCTCGGCCGGTGTGCGCGAGCCGAGGCACCCGATCCCACCGGGTCCGCTCGCGGACGCCGGTGAGTTACCGGTGCCGGAGCCGCCCTGCATGGTCGCCCTGCCCGACCCACGCCGCTAAGGGGAACCGGTGACGCATCTCGCGTTCACACTCACACTGCACCGGGCCACCGCGCCCAAGCTCGACGCCAACGCGTGCTGGTCGCCGTTCTCGGTGGCGAGCGCGCTCGGGCTGGTCGCACAGGGCGCCCGCGGGATGACCCGTGACGAGCTGGCGGTCCTGCTGGTCGGGGAGAAGTCCGGCGACCTCGCCGCGCTGGGGGCGCTGCTGACCCGCGCCGGTGTGCTGGAACAGCACCGGGACAACGAGGACGAGCCGGTCATCGCCGTCGCCAACACGTTGTGGGCGGACGAGTCGATCGACGTGCACGCCTCCTACGTGGACGAGCTGGGCCGCTGGTCCAGCGGCATGGTCCGGGAGGCGCCGTTCCGGGAGAACCCGCTCGGTGCCCGCGACATGATCAACGTGGACGTCGCGAAGACGACCCGGGAGCTCATCCCGGAGCTGCTGCCGCCGGACGCCATCCGTGAGGACACGGTGTCGGCGCTGGTCAACGCCTTGTACCTGAAGTGCGCCTGGAAGCACCGGTTCGCGGAGGGCTCGACGACGCCGCGGCCGTTCCACACGCCGGGCGGCACCAAGGACGTGCCGACGATGGAGCTGTCGGAGCGGATCGGCTACGCCGCCACGGACGGGTGGCAGGTCGTCAGCCTGGCCGCCGTGGGCGGGGTCGAGGCCGTGGTGCTGCTGCCGGACACCGACCTCGCGACCGCGGAACCCGAGCTGGACGCGGACCGGCTGGCCCGGTTGCTGGACGCGCCGCGCCACCAGCAGGTCCAGCTGTGGCTGCCGAAGATCGACGTGAGCATGCAGGCCGAGCTGACGCCACCGCTGAACCAGGCCGGCGTGCGGACGGTCTTCAGCCGGGACGCGGACCTGTCCGGGATCACCGCGAGTGAGCTGGCCGTCCAGGCCGTGCTGCACGAGGCGGTGCTGAAGCTCGACGAACAGGGCCTCGAGGGCGCGGCCGCCACGGCGGTGATGATGCGGCTCATGTCGCTGCCGACCGGGCCGCCGGTCGAGGTGCGCGTGGACCGGCCGTTCCTGCTGGTCGTCCGGCACAAGGAGACCGGCGTCGTGTACTTCCTCGCGCGGGTGGTCGACCCCGGCGAATGATCACGTTCGCGGTGGCGCTGCACGGCGCCCTCGGCCTGGGCGGGAACGTGTGCTGGTCGCCGTTCGCGGTGGCGCGGGCGCTGCACCGCCTCGCCGCCGACGCACGCGGGCTGACCCGCGACGAGCTGGTCACGGCCCTGCTCGGCGACAAGGCCGCGGACCTCGCCGAACTGGGCGCCGTGCTGACCCGCGCCGCGGAGCTGCCGGATCTGGCCGTGTCGGACACGTTGTGGGCCGACCCCAGCGTGAGTACCAGGGCCCGGCCCGCGCCGTTCCTGACAGCGCCCGGCACAGCACGCGACCTGATCAACGCCGAAGTCGCGGCCACCACGCGAGGGCTCGTGCCGGAGCTGATCGACGTGCTCCCGGCCGACGCCGTCTCGGCGCTCGTCGTCGCCATCTACCTGCGGTGCGGCTGGGTCGAGGAGTTCGACCCGGCGGAGACCCGGCCGCGGCGGTTCCGGACCCCCGACGGAAAGAAACAGGTGCCGACCATGCGCCTGGTATCCGCCGAGCTGGGATACGCGGCGACCGAGGCGTGGCAGGTCGTCGCGCTGCCCGCGCACGGTGGCGTGCGGGCGGTGGTCCTGCTGCCCTACGGCGACCTCGCCCGGTTCGAACCGGAGCTGACCGCGGGCACCCTGGCCGACCTGCTCGCCGCGCCTCGCCTACGGCACGTGGACCTGCGGCTGCCCTCATTCGCCGTGCGGACGAGGACTGAGCTGACCGGTGCGCTGGAGCGGCTCGGTGTG
This sequence comes from Actinophytocola algeriensis, assembly GCF_014203735.1. GTDB lineage: Bacteria > Actinomycetota > Actinomycetes > Mycobacteriales > Pseudonocardiaceae > Actinophytocola > Actinophytocola algeriensis. The sequence goes on from NZ_JACHJQ010000004.1 coordinate 829,761, forward strand.
CGGACCGCGTTCACCACCGACGCCGAACTGGGTGCGGGGCTCGCACTCGACACGGTGCCGCACGAGTCGGTGCTGACCGTCGACGAGCGCGGCATCGAGGGCGCCGCCGCGGTCGCCGCCATCGCCTGGATGTCCGGCACCGCCGAACCGCCGGTCGAGGTGGCGGTGGACCGGCCGTTCCTCTTCGCCGTCGTGCACGAAGGGACCGGCGTGCCGTACTTCCTCGCGCGGATCACCGACCCTGTCACGTCCTGAGGCTCCTCCTCGTCCACACCGTGAACGAGGAGGAGACAAATGCCCAGAATCCCAGGGGTGGCAACGAAGGACGCGGGGCTCGTGATCCGCATCGGCTACTGGTTCGCCAAGCGGCGGTTCAAGGTCGTGCCGGAGCCGTTCTCGGTGCTGGCCCGGCACCCGAAGTTGTTCATGACCGCCGCGCGGCACGAGATGGCCGCCGAGAAGGCCAGCCGGAAGCTGCCCGCCAACGTGCGGGAGCTGGCCGTGTACCGGGTCGCTCAGCAGCTCGGCTGCTCGTGGTGCGTGGACTTCGGCACCATGCTGCAAAAGCACGAGGGCCTCGACATCGAACGGCTCAAGCACATCGACGACTACCGGACCTCGGACACCTACTCGCGGCAGGAACGCCTGGCCGTCGCCTACGCCGACGCGATGACGACCACGCCGGTCAGCGTCACCGACGAGCAGGTCGAACAGCTGCGGGCGGAGTTCGGGGACGAGGCCGTGGTCGAGCTGACCTACCAGATCGGCCTGGAGAACCAGCGGGCGCGGATGTACAGCTCGCTCGACGTCCGGGACCAGGGCTTCAGCTCCGGCGACGCGTGCCGTCTCCCGACGGCCGACCTCAAAGCGCCAGGTGCGTGAGCTTGTCCGGGTTCACCACGTCGTAGATCCGGGTCACCTGCCCGTCGCGGATGTCGATGGTCATGACCCTGCGGGCGAGTTCCCGCAGACCGTCCTCGGCGGGCTGGGCCGGGGTCACCAGGCCGATGTTGCCGTTGACCAGCACCAGCTCGCCGCGGGCGAGGCGGTGCACGCCGTACGCCTCGACGAGGCCCGCCAGGAACCGGGTGATCTTGTCCGCGCCGACCATGCGACGGCGGGACGTGCGGGCCTTGCCGTTGCTGTCGCCGATGAGCACGGCGTCCGGGTGCAGCAGGCCGACGACACTGTCGAGGTCGCCCGACAGGATCGCGCTCAGCAGCTTCTCGAGGAGCTCGCGTTGCGCGCCCAGTTCGGTGGGGTCGGGCCGGTCCGCTTCCGCCGCCGCGCGCCTGCCGCGGGACGCGTGCTGGCGGGCGGTCGCCTCGGTGACGCCGAGCATCTCCGCGATCTCCGCGAACGGCACGGAGAACGCGTCGTGCAGCACGAACGCGACCCGCTGCTCCGGGGTGAGGTTGTCCAGCACGACGAGTGCCGCCATCCGCACTTCTTCGTCGCGCACGACCGTCTCGAGTGGATCGTTGCCCGGCTGCGCGCCGTACGGGGTGACGATCGGTTCCGGCAGCCACGGGCCGACGTACCTCTCGCGTTGCGTGGCGGCCGACCGCAGCCGGTCGAGGCAGATGCGGCCGACGACGGTCGTGAGCCAGCCGCGGAGGTCCCGGATCTCGGCGCGGCGCCGGGCGTCGAGCCCGGACAGCCGCAGCCACGCCTCCTGGACGGCGTCCTCGGCGTCCGAGATCGTGCTGGTCAACCGGTAGGCGACCCCGATCAGGTGCGTGCGGTGTGCCGAGAACTCCTTGGCGAGGACATCATCGCTGACCGTCACACCCGCCATCCTAGTTACCGCGAGGACGCCTAGACTCGGACAACGTGGCAGGACGGATCCGGGAAAGCGACATCGCCGCGGTCCGCGACCGCAATCGGATCGACGACATCGTCGGTGAGTACGTGTCGCTGCGCCGTGCCGGTGGTGGCGCGCTGAAGGGCCTATGCCCGTTCCACGACGAGAAGACACCGTCGTTCAACGTGCGGTCCACCCACGGCACCTTCCACTGCTTCGGCTGTGGCGAGGGCGGCGACGTGATCGCCTTCCTCATGAAGATCGACCACCTGAGCTTCGTCGAGGCGGTCGAGCGGCTCGCCGAGCGCAGTGGCATACAGCTGACTTACGAAGGCGGCGCGCCGACCCGTCAGCGCGACAAGGGCACCCGGACCAGGCTGGTCGACGCGCACCGCGCGGCCGCCGAGTTCTACGCCGAGCAGCTGGCGACGCCCGACGCGGTCAAGGCGCGGGAGTTCCTCGCCGAGCGCGGGTTCGACCAGGCGGCGGCGGTGCAGTTCGGCTGCGGGTACGCACCGGCGGGCTGGGACAAGCTCACCAAGCACCTCCTCGGCCGCGGTTTCGACATGCAGGAGCTGATCAAGGGCGGCTTGTCCCGCGAGGGCAGGCAGGGCCCGATCGACCGGTTCCACCGCCGCCTGCTGTGGCCGATCAAGGACCTCGGCGGCGACGTCGTGGGCTTCGGCGCGCGGCGGCTGTACGACGACGACCAGATCCAGGCCAAGTACCTGAACACCAGCGAGAGCCCGATCTACAAGAAGTCGCAGGTGTTGTTCGGGCTGGACCTCGCCAAGCGGGAGATCGCGCGGCGCCACCAGGTCGTGGTGGTCGAGGGCTACACCGACGTGATGGCCATGCACCTCGCGGGCGTGCTGACCTCGGTCGCGTCCTGTGGCACCGCGTTCGGCTCCGAGCACATCACGGTGCTGCGCAGGCTGCTGATGGACGACGACGCGTTCCGCGGCGAGGTGATCTACACCTTCGACGGTGACGAGGCGGGGCAGAAGGCCGCGCTCAAGGCGTTCGACGAGGACCAGAAGTTCGCCGCGCAGACGTTCATCGCGATCGCGCCCGACGGGCAGGACCCGTGCGAGCTGCGGCAGACCAAGGGTGACGTGGCCGTGCGCGACCTGGTCGCCCGGCGCCGCCCGCTGTTCGAGTTCGCCATCAAGTCGGAACTGGCCTCGCACAACCTCGACAACGCGGAGGGCCGCGTCGAGGCGTTGCGGCGCACCGTGCCGATGGTGTCGCGGATCAAGGAGATGGCGCTGCGGGACGAGTACGCGCGCCAGCTCGCAGGCTGGGTCGGGTGGGAGGACACCGCGACCGTCGTGCGGCGGGTGCGGGAGACCTCCGGCGGCGCGCAGGCACCCGCGCGCCGGGCCGCCAGGCCGGTCGACCCGGGGCAGGGCGCGCTGGCGGTCGACGTCGACGGCCCGCCGCGGCCGAACCCGAGGGACCCGCAGCTGCACGTCCAGCGCGAGGTGATCAAGCTCGCGCTGCAGGAGCCCGCGTTCGCCGGTCCCATGTACGACCAGCTGCCGCAGGAGGTGTTCACGCACCCCGCGTACGCCGAGCTGCACCGCGCGGTGCTGGGTGCGGGTGGCACGGCGAGCGGGCTCGGGGGTGCGGACCTGATCGACGCGGTGGTGAAGTGCTGCGAGTCGGGTGTGGGCCGCGCGCTGGTCACCGAGCTGGCTGTGGAAGCCATCCCCACCAGGCAGAACATGATCGAGCGGTATGCCGCGGGCATGCTCGCGGCGCTGCAGCGGCAGCTGCTGGCCGGTCAGATCGCCGACATCAAGTCGCGGCTGCAGCGCCTGTCACCGATCGAGGAACCGGACGAGGCCAGGGCGTTGTGGGGGGACCTCGTGGCGTTGGAGCAGTACTACAAGGCGCTGGGGGAGCAGGCCGCCGGAGGCATGGGGTGAGTGTGTTCCGCAAGCTTCTCGACAAGGTGGTCGGCGACGGTACGCCGCCCGGTTTCACCGGCACGCTCGACAAGGAGGAGAGCGTCGTAGTCGCGGCCGAGGTCAAGGGCGGCGGGCACCTCGTGGTCACGTCGCTGGGCCTGTGGGTGCCCGCCGAGGACGGGTACCGCCGCATCGGGTGGCACCTGCTCAGCAAGGTGACCTGGGCCGACGGCGTGCTGGTCGTCATCGAGGCCGACGAGTCGGGGGAGGCGGGCGACGCGGTCCTGTTGACCGACAAGGCGCCACGCCGGTACCCGCTGGCCGCCCCCGGCAAGCTGCCGCAGGCCGTGCACCGCCGGGTGACCGGGTCGATCCGGTCCCGCCACCACCGGGAGCTGCCGGGCGGGGGAGCGTGGTTCGTGCAGCGCAAGGTGCCCGGTCGAGACGGCATCGTGCTGCAGGTCAGGGCCGATCCGGGCACGGATCCGGACGCCGTGCGGACGGTCGCCGCGGAGGTGGCCATCAAGATCCGGGAAGCGCTACAGTAAGCAGTACGTACGTACGGTTTTGCTTGGGAGGCGCTGTGTGGGATCCCTCGAAATACCTGACGTTCGCCGACCACCGCTCGCGCCCGTTCTTCGACCTCGTCGGCCGGATCACCGCGGACAGCCCTCGACGGGTCGTCGACCTCGGCTGCGGGCCGGGCAACCTGACCGCGGCGCTCGCGCAGCGGTGGCCGTCGGCCCGGATCGAGGCGTCGGACTCGTCGCCGGAGATGGTGGCGGCCGCGCGGGAACGGGGGATCGACGCTTCCGTGCTCGACGTACGGGACTGGCAGCCCGCGCCGGACACGGACGTGGTGGTCTCGAACGCGGTGCTGCAGTGGGTGCCCGGCCACGAGGAACTGCCGGCTCGCTGGGCGAAGCAGCTGCCGCACGGGGCGTGGCTCGCGTTCCAGGTGCCGGGCAACTTCGGTGCGCCGTCCCACGTTCGCGTGCGTGAGCTGGCCGCGTCGCCGCGGTGGCGGGACCGTCTCGAGTCACTCGTACTGCGTGAGGACGACGCGGTGCTCGACCCCGGCGGGTACGCCGGTCCGCTGTCGGACGCCGGGTGCGCGGTCGACGCCTGGGAGACCACCTACCTGCAGCGGCTGACCGGCGACGACCCCGTGCTGGAGTGGGTCACGGGCACGGCGCTGCGGCCGATCCGGACCGCCCTGTCCGATGTGGACTGGGCGGAGTTCCGCGCCGAGCTGGCGCCCCTGCTGCGGGCGGACTACCCGCAACGGGAGGACGGCACGACATGGTTCCCGTTCCGGCGCGTCTTCGTGGTGGCCCAGACGCCGTGAAAGGCGCGTTCAGGAGCGAACGCGCCTTTCACGGGTGGTGCCGCTAGCCGACCGTGACGGGGTCGCGTTCCCCGGCGGGCGGCGGGGGCGGGGTCGTGGCCCGGTCGCCGTGACCGGGCCACCACGCCGCATGGCCCAGTAACGCGGTGAGGCTCGGCACCAGGAACATCGACATCACGAACGCCGCGATCAGGATGCCGACCGACACCGCGAAACCCATCTCCATCAGGAACGAGACGCCGGCCAGCAGCATCGACGCGAACGTGCCCGCGAGGATCACGCCTGCCGCTCCGACCGACGGACCGCCGTGCTCCACCGCGAGGTCCGCGGCCGTGCGCGGGTCGTGGCCGAGCTTCGCCTCCTCGCGTAGTCGCGCGATCATCAGGATGTTGTAGTCCGTGCCGATCGCCACCACGAAGAGGTAGACGAGCATCGGCAGCATGAACGACACCCCCGGCCGGTCACCGATGCCCTGGAACACCAGCACGGTCGCGCCCATGGTCGAGAAGAACCCGATGACCACCGCCAGCATCAGGTAGATCGGCGCCACGAGGCTGCGCAGCATCAGGCCGAGCACGAGCGCGATCAGCACACCCGCGACCGGGAAGATGACCCACAGGTCCCGGGTGTTGGCGTCCCGGATGTCGGCGAACGCCGAGGTCAGGCCGCCGACCTTGGCGGTCGACCCCTCCGGTGCCTCCGCGTGCGCCACGTCCCGCAGCGGCCCGTCCACCAGGTCGAGCGACTCGTTCGCGTACGGGCTCGAGTCCAGCAGCAGGTCGATCTTGGCGATGGTGCCCTCTTCGTTGAGCGTCGCCGGCTGACCGGTCGGGCTCGGCATCACACCGCCGATGCCGGGTACGTCCTGCAGTTTCCGCGCGTAGGTCGCGAGTGCCTGCTCGTCGAGCGAGCCGCTGTCGGCCTTCACGTACACCGACGTCGGGTTCAGCGCACCGGACGGGAAACCGGCCGCCATGTACTCCAGCCCGCGGGCCGACTCCGTGTCGCTCGGCAGCTGGCCGGTCTGGTCGTAGTCGGTGTTGAACCCGAGCATGCCCAGCGCCAGCGCCACCATCACACCGCCGGACGCGATCGCCACGACTCCGGGACGGCGGCCGGTGAACTTGCCGAGCCGCTGGAACACGGTGCCCTTCGGCGTGCGCTGCCAGGACTTCGACGGCCAGAACACCTTGGTGCCCAACAGGGACACGACGGCCGGGATCAGCGTGACCGACGCGATCGCCATCAGTACGACCGCGATCGACAGACCCGGCCCGAAGCTCGTGAACGCACCGAACACCGCGAGCAGCAACGCCATGAACGCGATCACGATGGCCGCCGCGGCCGACGCGATGACCTCGCCGACCCGCGCGACCGCCGCCACGAGCGCGGTCTTCGGGTCGTCGCCCGCACGCAGTCGTTCGCGGTACCGGAACAGCAGGAACACGATGTAGTCCGTGCCGACGCCGTACAACACGATCGTCATCACGATCTGCACCGACTGGTCGACCTGGAAGCCGAAGGCCTGCGCGAGCCACGCGACCAGGCCAGGGGCGATGGCGCTGACCACGCCGACCGTGACGATCGGCAGCAGTGCCGCGACCGGGCTGCGGTAGATCACCAGCAGCAGACCGATGATCAGCACGATCGTGGCCGCGCCGACGATCACCAGCGCGCTGTCGAACGCGTCCGCGTTGTCGGCGAACATCGCGACGTCACCGGTGACCGCGTACTCCAGGTCGGTGCCCGCCAGCCCGTCGGTGGCCCGTTCGCGGATCTCCTTGACCGCGTCGACGAGCTTCGGATCGTCCCCCATGCCCTCGAGGCCGACCGTGACCAGTTGGACCTTCTGGTTCGGCGACAGGAACTGATCGCCCGTCAGCACCGCTGTGACCCGCTCGATCCCCGCCCCGTCGAGGTCCGTGCCGAGGTCACCGATCGCTTTCTTGTCCTCGCCAGTGAGCTCCTGGCTGTCCTGCCGCTTGACCACGATCGTCGCGCTGGCCTGGTCCGCCCGCCCGAAGGACTGCTCGGCCAGTTCGCCCGCCTGCACCGACTCGTAGTCGGCGGGCAGGAAGTTGGCCTGGTCGCGGGTGGTGACATCGGCGAGCGTGGGCGCGAACGCCACGATCCCGACCGTGATGAGCAACCACCCCGCGATCACCTTCCACGGGTTGTGCACGACCAGGCGCCCCAGTCGTTCGAACATCTTGCCTCCCCTGTGAGATGCCGCCCTCTCAACAAGTGATGAGTCTACCTGCCGCCCGGTAGGTAAGATCGTGTGAGGGGCCGAGCCGGGCGAACGCTAACGTGTGTGGGCTGAGAAACTGCTGAGGAGGAGCGCGGATGGACGGGGACACCCGCGACACGATTCGTGCGGTTGCCCTGGAGTTGTTCTCGAACAAGGGATTCGAGCAAACGAGTCTGCGGGAGATCGCCGAGCGCGTCGGGCTGACGAAGGCGTCGCTGTACTACCACTACTCGTCGAAACAGGCGTTGTTGCTGGCGGTCGTCGAGCCGGTGATCACCGGCTGGCGGACGATCGTCGACGACACCGCCACGCTCGAACAGAATCCCGAGACCGTGCGGCAGGTCGTGGGCCGGTGCCTCGAGGTGTTCCTCCGCAACCGGTCGGTGGCCGGCATCTTCCAGCGCGACGCGGCCGGTGTTGCGGTCGTGCTCGGCACGTTGTGGGACGACATGATCGACCTCGGGAAGCGGCTCGTCGCGTGGCTCGCGGGCCCGTCGCCGACCGCGGAGAGCCGGCTGCGCGCGATCGCCGCCATGGAGGTGCTCGGCGCGGTCCTGACCTCCGCGACCTACCAGGACGACGGCGAGTTCACCGAGGACGAGCTGCGCACGGTGCTGTCACAGGCAGCGCTGGATGTCCTCCGGTTGGCGGCTGAACCCGCCGAGCCCGGTATGCGTAGGTTGGGTTGACCCTGTCTCCCACGCATAGGACGTTTCGATGTTTCGACGCGTTGGTGTTGTACTGGCTGCCCTGCTCGTGATCACGCCCGCGGTGGCGGCCGCGTCCCCGGCGTTCCCCACGACCATCGACCTGCCGAACGGTTTCCAGCCGGAAGGGATCGCGATCGGACCCGGTCCGGTGGCGTACTTCGGTTCGCTCGCCGACGGCCGGATCTACCGCGCCGACCTGCGGACGGGCCGCGGTCGCGTCATCAGCGAAGGCCCCGGCACCCCCTCGGTAGGCCTCAAGACCGACCAGAAGGGACGCCTGTACGTCGCGGGTGGCGCCGCCGGGAACGCGCGGGTGATCGACACGCGCACCGGCGAGGTGCTGGCGTCGTACCAGCTCACCACGGCCGCCGCGTTCGTCAACGACGTGGCGCTGGCCGGCGGGTCGGCCTGGTTCACGGACTCGGTGAACCAGCAGCTGTACCGGCTCACGGGCGGGACGGCCACGACCGTCCCGATCACCGGTGACCTCGTGTACGGCGAGGGCTTCAACGCCAACGGCATCGCGCCGACGCCGGACGGCAAGGCCCTGCTGGTGGTGCAGTCGAACACCGGCAAGCTGTTCCGGGTCGGGTTCGACGGCCGGTCGACGCTGGTGGCGCTGGACTACCCGCTCACGAACGGCGACGGCCTGCTGCTGTCCGGCCGCACCCTGTACGTCGTGCAGAACCGGCTCAACACGGTGGCGGTGCTGCACCTGGACCGCCACGCGACCCGCGCGGTGCTGAAGAAGACGCTGACGGACGAGCGGTTCGACGTCCCGACCACGGTGGCCGCGTTCGGGAACCGGCTGTACCTGCCGAACGCGCGGTTCGGCACCACGCCCGGCCCGGACGTGGAGTACCAGGTGATCGCTATTCGCCGTTGAGGTGCTGAAGGATCTTCTCGACGATCCGGTCGGCCTGCTCGTCAGGCATGACATCGCGCACGGCCGCCTCGATGAGGTCCCGCTGAGCGGCGACGACCTCATCGGGTGCGGGCGCGTGCGCGGCGACCGCGTCGTCGATCATGGTGTTGAGCGCCTCGGGGGCGATGCCCTTCTCCGCGGCGATCGCCGCGAGGATCGCCTGGTCCCTCGCGTTCTGCATCTCCCAGGCGCGGTCGATGTTGGCGACCACGGCGCCGAGGGTGGTCTCGCCGCCGAGCGCGGAGCCCTGCCGCTTGATCCGGTAGTTGAACACGTCGCTGGCGGCCACGTCGTCCTCCGTGTGCTGGCCCCAGTCCGGCTGGAGCACGTCGTTGATGTCGCAGCCGATCCCGCCGACCACGACGGTGCCGACCCGCTGGTACAGGTGCCTTCCGGGGAACAGCTTCACCGGGGTGCCGGACCACGCGCGGCATTGCCAGAACCAGCGCGCGACCCCCGCCTGCTGCGCGCGGACGCAGACGTCGTACTCGCCGTACACGCCGGTCAGCCCCACACCGCCGACCGTCTGCGACGCGCCACGCAGGTACTCCACCATGGTGCCGAACTCACCACTCGTGACCACGTCCCGGTCGACGGCCATGTAGATCGGCCGGTCGGCGGGGAAGCCGATCTGGTTCGCGTGGTTACGAGCGCGGGACCCGGCCACCCGGCCCTGCCCGAACCCGCCGAGCCAGTCCTCGGTGTGGTCCTCGTACACCAGCGCCATGCCGATGCCGTGTCTTGTGAAGTCCGCCAGCTCACCCGCGTTGGTGCACTTCGTGCGCGATGGGAAGCCGATGTACCGCACGGCTCCGCCGTAGCCGGCCCGTCTGATCGCCGCCGCGCCGGGTTTGCCCGCCGAGTAGTCGAGTACGAGCATGCTCCGCCCTCCTCGGTCGCTCACTCCGGATAACGGGTCGTGCGCGCAGAGGGTTCGACAGATCGGGGCAAATCCCCCAGGTGGACCAACGGCCAGGGCATGAAAACGCCCCAGGCACATGGCCTGGGGCGGAAAGCTCCTCCAGCTGGACTCGAACCAGCAACCCTTCGATTAACAGTCGAATGCTCTGCCAATTGAGCTATGGAGGATCGCCCGCCGGACCCCGTCCGGCGAGAGCTAACTCTAGCGCATGCCCGGAACCGGATTGCCCGCCACCCGGCGTTCGGGGCGCGGGTAGGGGAAGATGGAGGTGAAACAGCAGGTCGAGCCATGGGAGGCGAGGACACATGAAGGCGTTCATCCTGGGCGCCGCGGTCGGGTACGTGCTGGGCGCGAAGGCGGGCCGTAGCCGATACGACCAGATCATGCGGACCTATCGCAAGATCGCCGACCACCCGGCCGTGCAGGGCGCGGCCGGCATCGCGCGAGCGAAGGTCGGTGAGAAGACCGGCCTCGGGAACCGGCACAAGACGACTGCCCAGCAGACCAACGGCCGTCGTGAGCCTGCCTACACACAGTCGTGACCTGAAGGAGCTGCCGAAAGCGCAGCTCCACCTGCACCTGACGGGCGCGATGCGGCCGGCCACGCTCCTCGAGCTGGCCGGCCGCCACGGCATCGAGGTACCTCCACCGCTCGCGTCCGGCGCCGGCACGTGGGCGGCGTTCCAGGACCGCTACGACGCGTCCCGGGCCACCCTCCGTACTCCCGCTGACATCGCGCGGGTGATCGCCGAGGCCGCGGCCGATGACGCGGCTGACGGTTGCCGGTGGCTGGAGATCCAGGTCGATCCCACGTCGTACGCGCCGGTCTTCGGCGGGCTCGAGGCCGTGCTGGAGGCGGTGCTCGCGGGCGCCGCGGCCGCGCCCATCCCGGTGGGGGTGCTGGTGGCGTCGAGCTGGCAGCGGGCTCCGTCGCACGCGGTGACGCTGGCTCGGCTCGCCGCTCGGTACGCGGCCTTCGGTGTGGTCGGGTTCGGACTGTCGAACGACGAACGCGGTGTGTGGGTGGGTGACTTCTCGCGTGCCTTCCAGGTGGCCGCGGACGCCGGGTTGCCGGGGGCACCGCATTCGGGGTTCTACACACCCGCTTCGCACGTGCGGTCCTGTGTGGAGTTGCTGGGCGCCTCGCGGATCGGGCACGGGACGTCGGCCGCCGACTCTCCGCCGGTACTCGAGTTGCTGGCGGAACGGCAGGTGACGGTCGAGATCTGCCCGACGTCGTACCCGCCGTTCGGCGTGCACTCGCTGTCGGCCGTCCCGGTGCGGACGTTCCTGTCGGCCGGGGTGCCGGTGGCACTGTCGACCGACGACCCCCTGCTGTTCGGGGTCGGGCTGGCGGGTCAGTACGCGATCTGCCGGTCTGAACTGGGGCTGACGGACACCGAACTGGCCACGCTCGCCGCCGACGGGATTCGCGCTTCCTCGGCGCCCGAGACGTTGAAGAAGACGCTGCTGGCAGAGGTCGACGAGTGGCTGACTTGCGACAACAAGTAACCTTGCCGCACACCGTGCACTGGGGGCGGTAGCTCAGTCGGTTAGAGCAGGGGACTCATAATCCCTTGGCCGTGGGTTCGAGCCCCACCCGCCCCACGTTTGGCATGTTCGGCGCTGGCGCGCCTTCCCCGTGCCCTTGTTTGTTGTGGGGGCGACCCCCCACACCCCCACGGTGCGGTTGGTTCCTGACCCAGCCTGGTTCCGTTGGGCCCGGCCTTGGCCGACGGTGGTTCGCCGACTCGGTTCGTATTGTGGTGCATGTGACCCACACCTCCGGCTGACCCTGCTCAGTTGCCGCGCAACTTCGCCGGGTCGGTCGTCATGTTGCGGGGCGACCCCCGCGGGCCCTGCGGTGCGGTCGGTTCCTGACCCGGCGTGGTCGCGTTGATGATGTCGCGTCGATGATCGATCGGCATTCGTTGTCGGTCTAGTTGGTGATCGTGCGGCCACCCGTGACGCGCAGCAGGTCGAGTTTTCCCGCGTCGTCGCTGCCGGCCGGGGCTGTGTAGGTGACTATGCGGAGGTCGGCGCCCGGGGCGATGAGGACGTCACAGTCGAGCAGGACGTCGCCGATTTCCGGATGCCGGATCGTCTTTCGCTCGGTCACGTGCTGGGACGCGGTCGCCGTGGTCCAGAAGTGGGCGAAGGCGTCGGATGTCGCGCGCAGCTCGCGCACCAGGTTGTCGAGGCGGGCGTCCGCCGGATAGCGGGACACGGCGTCCTTGAGGTCGGCGACGATCGACGCGGCCAAGGCGTCCTCGCCGCGTTCGGACCGGATGGGACGCATCGCGGCCCGGGCTGTGCCGTCGCCGAACAGGGCGCGGGCGAGGTTGCGTTCGGTGGCCGGGAGCGTCGCGGCGTCGCCGTGCAGGGCGGTCCACATGTCGTTCCACCACACGAGAGTCCAGTCGGCGGCGAACACTCCGATGGGTACGTCGCCGAGGCGCGCGGCGAGCCGCTGGATGCTCGCGGGCACGTGGGTGTTGACCGTCCCGTCCCTGGGCGGCAGGAGCCCGGCGCTTCGGAAGAGCTGGTCGCGGTCGGCGCGGGTGAGCTGAAGTGCGCGGGCGAGGGCGCCGACGACCTGGGCCGACGGGTTCGTCGCGCGTCCCTGCTCCAGGCGTAGGACGTAGTCGACGGAGAGCCCGGCCAGCTGCGCGAGTTCCTCGCGGCGCAGGCCAGGGGCACGGCGGCCGGGCACCGTGGTGAAACCTGCGTCGGCCGGGGCGAGGCGGTCGCGCCAGAAGCGCATGAGCGCACCGAAGCCGTCGTGGGAGGCAGCCATGGCCTCATTGTCACCTCGCGGCGCCGGGCGAGCCTGGGTACTGCCAGTCCTAGCGACGAGCGGGGCACTGGCCGGTCGTGGCCGCGAGCCGCCACCGTGACGGTTGCGTCAACCGATCGGTGGAGAGTGAAGGGGTCTGTCATGAGGTCGACAATCGTGATGACCGGTGCGAGCCGCGGGATCGGCCGCGTCGCCGCAGCGCGCATCGTGGGCGAGTCGCCGGACACGCACCTTCTCCTCGTCGCCCGAGGGGACACCGGCGCACGGCTGTCCGCGGAGCTCGGGGTGGACGGGAGCGCGGTCTCGCACGTCTCCGCGGACCTCGGTTCGCTGGAGAGCGTGCGGTTGGCGGCCGCGGAGATCCGGGACCGGCTGGAGCGCGGCGACCTGCCGCCGCTGCGGGGTTTTGTGGGCAACGCGGGCGTGCAGTACACGAACGCGCTCACCGTGGGGCCCGACGGGTTCGAGTCGACGTTCGTCGTCAACGTGCTCGCCAACCACCTGTTCGTTCGCCTGCTCCAGGACTGCTTCGTCGCGCCCTCCCGGATCGTGATCACCAGCAGCGACACCCATGTCGGCGACTTCAGGCACAACCTGGGCATGGTGCCCGGCCCGGTCTGGCGCTACCCGGAGGTCCTCGCCCGCTCCGGCGCATTCTCCAGGCCGGCGACCGCCGCCGCCGGCCGCACCGCGTACTCGACGAGCAAGCTGGCCGTCATCTACCTCGTGCACGAGTACGTGCGCCGCCTCCCGGCCGGGATCGACGTCGTCGCCTACAACCCGGGCTTCGTTCCCGGCACCGGCTTGGCGCGCAACGCGGGCGTCGTCGCCCGGTTCGCGATGCGCCGCATCCTGCCGACACTGGTCCGCACGCCGTTCGCGACCAGCATCGGGGCCGCCGGGCGCAGCCTCGCGGAGGTCGTCGTGGGCACGAGGAAGGCGCCGAGCGGGTCCTACGTGGACCGCGACCGCGTGGCCCGCTCGTCGGAAGAGTCGTACGACCCGCAGCGCGAGAGCGAGCTGTGGGAGGTCGTCGAACGGCTCACCGCCCCGTACGCGAGGTGACCGGCTTGATCCGGACTTCCAGACCCTCGACGAGGATCAGAGAGTCCGGGTCGTGCCCCGTCATGCCCACGGTACGGCTTGTAGCTGACTCCAGCGTGGTCGGTTCGTGGTGGTCCGGTTGGTGTTCCGGGCCCTGTCGTCCGCATTATTGTTCGGCTTCCAGGCCGGGAATGATGGGGAAGTACTGGTCTGGAGGCAGGCAGTACGGCTGAGGTGGGCCAAGTGGCTTCGCTAACATGTTGATCTGTTGGCTGCTGATAATGGCGCCGTCGACCTGGGCGTATGACATATCGGCTTGCTCGGTCAGAGATTCCGTGAGGTCGACGGCTATCATGTCGGCCCCCAGCAATTTCGCGCCGAGGAGCATCGAGTTCCTGATCTTCGCGGTTGTGAGGATGGAGCAGGTCAGGTCGCTCTTCATCATCATCGCGCCGCTGAAGTCCGCGCCGAAGGCATAGACACCGGCCAAGGTCGAACCGTTCAGAAGTGCATGACTCAGATTCGCTTGGTGGAGGTTCGCGCGTTCGAAGTTCATCTGAGCCATGTTCGCGCCGCGCAAGCACGTGCGGCTCAGGTCTGACGAAAACCGCATCGAAGACTTTGCCGGTGGCCGGTTGTTGTTGCCTATGACCGAAAGGGCTCCTTGGACGTCGTTGGGAACTTCCCAGTTCGCATCGCCGCATTTCAGCAGTGGCGCGTGGTTGCGAACCAAGGATGCCAGTTGTTTCAACGCCGGCGCGTGGTACCTCGGAACATCGTGTATCAGACTGGCGAGTTGATACACCCCTCCCAGGCGCACTTCCACGCTGTCCGGGTTGCCCAGGTTCTGGACGGCATTGTTGAACCGGTCCTCATGAAGGCCGCTTTCCGCGATGTCGGAGCCGCGCTGGGCGGCCTGGTTCGAGAAGTGGCTGACGGCCACGGCGACCATCGCTGTCAGCAGTGACAGCATGCTGAACGTGAGGTGCCAACGTCCGTTGTGCCGAACTCTCGAAACAGCAGTTCTGGCCTTGCGTCGGTTTCTCTTCCTGCGTGACATGAAGGAGCATGATGCAGGACGCGTCGACGGGCCTGTCAGCCGGATGTGGACTGTGGGACCGTGATGGTCAAACACGTGATCCGGTTCGTGGCGTCGAGCTGGAAGTGGTGTTCCAGGGTTATCGGGCTGCCCGGGAAGGTGCCCTCAACGCGGCACGTCACCGTTGTTTCGCCGTCCTTGGCGTGTGCGGTCAGTGGGGTTGACGTGTAGGTGAACGCGCTTGCCGTTCTGGCCAGCCATTTCCTGATTTCCGTTGTGCCTCGGTAGGTGTGGCCGTCGTCGGTGACCTCCGCGGTTTCCGCGAAGGTCACCAGTGCGGATTCGTGGTCGTCGCCGCTGGCCAGGGTCAGGTAGGCGCGCACTGCCTCTGGGCAGTCGGTCAGGTTCATGGTTCTCCTCACGTTGTCGGGACCGTGCCGCCGTCTACCGCGTAGTCCGCGCCTGTTACCGCGGCCGCCGCGTCCGAGACCAGGAACGCCACCACCTCCGCCACCTCTTCCGGAGTCGCGAAACGGCCGAGTGGGACGCCGCCCAGTGCGTTCATCAGGGAATCGCGGGCTGATTTCTCGTCGCCGTCGAATTCTGTCGCCAGGCGGGTTACCAGCGCGTCCGCCGCCGGGGTTTGTATGCCGCCCGGCGATACCGTGTTCACACGGATTCCTTGTGGAGCCAGCTGGTTCGCCAAGCCGCGGCTGTACGTGCGTAGCGCCGCCTTCGCCGCCGCGTACGCCAGGGTGCCGTTCCACAGCGGCATGCGGGCCTGGATGGACGTCACGTGCACGATCGCGCCCCTCGTCATCCGGGGCACCAGTGCTCGGTCCAGCCGTACCGCTGCGAGCAGGTTCAGGTCCAGCTCCCGCTGCCACGTTGCGTCGTCCAGGGCCTCGTAGCCGCCGCTCGGCGCGCTTGAGCCGCCTGCCACGTGTACCAGGATGTCCAGCTGGCCCACTTGTTCCGCTACCGCCTCCGCCGTGGCCGGGTCGGTCAGGTCCGCGGTGATGTCCGCCTCGCCGCGGGCGATGGCGGTCACTTTCGCGCCTGCCGCTCGCAGGCGCTCCGCCACCGCCGCGCCCGTGCCCTTCGAGCCGCCCGTCACCACCGCGTGGCGGCCTTCCAGTGAGTCCATCGGTTCGTCCCTTCTATTACAGCAGTCACTTGCTGCTAACATAGCAGTAACTTGAAGGGGTGTGCACATGACCAGCAAGATCCGGCTGGAAGACCGGGAGTGTCCGTTGTCCACGACGCTCGGCATCGTGGGGGAGTGGTGGACGGTGCTGATCCTCCACGACTGCTTCGACGGCTACCGTCGGTTCGACGAGTTCCAGGCCAACATCGGTCTCTCGTCGAGCATGCTGACAAGCCGGCTGAAGAGCCTTGTCGAACGGGGGATCCTCGAGCGCAGGCCCTACCAGGAACGGCCGGTTCGGTACGAGTACGTCCTCACCGAGCTAGGCCGGTCGCTGCGCCCCGTGCTCGTCGCGCTCGCGGCTTGGCGCAATGCGCAGCTGGCGCCGGACGAGCGGGCCATGGTCCTCGTCGACACGCGGACCGGGCGGGAAGCCGAGCCCGTGGTGGTCGACTCCGTCAGTGGGGAGCCTGTGGACGGTCCGCACTTCGCGTTCGCCGCGGGGCCCGCGGCCGGGTCGGTCATGCGGGAGCGGTACGCGGGCGTTCGCTGAAGTTGCTCCGGGCTGGGTAGTGACTTGACCTTTCTCAGTGCGTATAACTTGTTCTAATTCCCTGCGCATGTGAGGAACCTCACGTCATGAAGACATCGGTGTCTGACAACGGCTCCAGCCGCTTCTCGCGGCGGCTGTTCATCGCTGGAACTGGTTCTACTATCGCGGCCGTGGCGTTGGCCGGGAGGGCCACCGCGGCCATCGGGGACGGGGCGCATGTGCCGGTCCTCGTGATCGGCACCGGCTATGGCGGGTCGGTCACCGCCCTGCGGCTCGCCCAGGCCGGTGTGGACGTCCACATGCTCGAGATGGGGCAGGCCTGGGAAACGCCGGGCAGCGACGGCAAGATCTTCCCCAACACCAGGACCCCCGACTACCGGTCCTACTGGCTGCGCACGAGAACCAAGCAGCCGCTGAGCAACTTCCTCGGGTTCCCGCTGGACAAGGACGTGCCGCGGCACGCGGGCATCCTGGACGCCGAGGAGTTCGCGGGCATCACCGTCTACCAGGGACGCGGTATCGGCGGTGGTTCGCTCGTCAACGGTGGCATGGCGGTGACGCCAAGGCGGGAGCACTTCGGCTCGGTGCTGCCGTCGGTCAACCCGGCCGAGATGTACGACGTGTACTACCCGAGGGCCAACGCGGAACTGGGCGTGAACCACGTGGATCCGGCCTGGTGGGAGACGGTCGACTGCTACCAGTACGCGCGCGTCGGCCGCAAGCACGCGCAACGGTCGAACTTCGCGTTCACGCTCGTGCCCAACGTCTACGACATGAACTACATGAAGCAGGAGGCCGCCGGGACCGCGACGAAGTCAGCGGTGGACGGGGAGATCCTGTACGGCAACAACCACGGCAAGAAGTCGCTGCCCAAGACCTACCTCGCGCGTGCCCGTGCGACCGGGCGGGTGCGGATCACGCCGTTGCACCGGGTCACGTCCGTCACGCGTGCGGGCACCCGGTACGCCATCGTGGTCGAGCAGCTCGACACGAGCGGCAACGTCACGGCCACCAAGACCGTCACCGCCGACCGCGTGTTCTTCGCGGCGGGCAGCGTCGGCACCAGCAAGCTGCTCACCAAGCTGAAGGCCACCGGCGCGCTCCCGAACCTGAACGGCGAGATCGGCAAGGGCTGGGGTGACAACGGCAACGTCATGTGCGGCCGCGCCAACCACCTCTGGGACCCGACCGGCACCGTGCAGACGTCCATCCCGACCGCGGGCATCGACAACTGGGCCGCGGGCGGTGCGTTCGCGGAGGTGGCGCCGCTGCCGACCGGGATCGAGACGTGGGCGTCGTTCTACCTGTCCATCACGAAGAACCCGAACCGCGCGCAGTTCACGTGGAACGCCGCCGCGAACCGGGTGGACCTGAGCTGGCAGACGGCGTGGAAGCAGCCGTCGATCACCATGGCGAAGACCATCTTCGACAAGATCAACTCGAAGGAGGGGACGATCTACCGCACCGACCTGTTCGGCGCGTACAAGATCTGGGGCGACCACCTCACGTACCACCCGCTGGGCGGCGCGGTGCTGAACAAGGCGACCGACAACCACGGCCGCCTGCACGGTTACCCCGGCCTGTACGTGGTGGACGGTGCGCTGATCCCCGGCAACACCACGGTGAACCCGTTCGTCACGATCACCGCGCTGGCGGAACGGAACATCGAGCGGATCATCGCGGAGGACCTGTGACGGGCAGGACGCACTGGGTGTCGAGGCCGAGCACGCGGTTGAGCCGTCCGAACGCGAGCCACGAGCCGATGCTCATGGACAGCTCCACGATCTCGCGCTGGCTGTAGTGCGCGGTCATGCGTGCCCAGAACTCGTCGTCGATGTTGTGGTGGTCGGTGGCGTACCGCTCGGCGTACTCGGCGGCCAGCCTCGTGCGGTCGTCGAAGGCGTCGGTGGTGCGCCACTGCTCCACCGCGTCGGCGAACTCGGGTTCGACCTTCCTGCCGTCCCGTTCGGTTCGCCAGTCCTGGCAGAACAGGCAGCCGTTGATCTGCGCGACCCGCAGGCGCGCGGCCTCGAACTCGCGCAGGCCCAGTGTGCTGTCGGAGTAGACGGCGAGGGAGAACTTCGCGGCCGCCGTGCCGATGCCGGGGACCATCTCGCCCCAGACGTAACCGATCGGGTCCTTCCCGTCGGGGATGTCGACGTGCATGGGCTACTTCCTCTCCAGGCGGCCAGGGCGGAGTGGGACGTCGAGTGCGTCGTACAGGCCGGGTTCGGCGTCGACGAGCCAGTCGATCGCGTTGACCAGGCGGCCGACGGCGGTCGCGTTGCCGCCCGCGGACCGGTTCTCGCCCTCGTCGGTGGCCTCGACGGTGACCTCGATGCGCGGCCTGCCCTCGATGACGACGCGGTGCGCGCCCGCCCCGCTCGGTGGTTGCGGCCAGTCGGGTGCGCAGGAGGGGTGGATGCGGGTGACGTGCTCGATGACGATGCGGGGTTCGCCGTCGACGATGCCCTGCACCTCGAAGCGGACCGCGCCCTGGGTGCCCTGGGCGAACTCGCCCATGGTCCGGGTCGTGACGGTCTCCTCGAGCCGGCGGCGGTCCATGGTCTCGCGGAGCTCGTCGAGCTCGACGCCGAGTGCGCGGGCCATGAGGCGGATCTGCCCGCCCCACACCATGGTGGGGACCATGGGCAGCAGCATCGGGGGCTCGTAGTCCATGGGCTGGCCCATGCCGACGAGGTAGCGGACCGAGTCCGGTTGTTCGTAGGTGGAGTAGTCGAAGATCTCCTGGCAGCGGATGACGTCGACGCGGGTGCCGAGCCCGGAGATCAGCAGCGGCAGCACGTCGTTGCCCCAGCCGGGGTCGACACCGGAGACGAACAGCGACCCGCCACCATCCGCGATGGCGGCTAGAACGGGTTCTCGTAACTCGGCGGGTGCGTTGCGCTGGTCGTAGAGCGGGTACAGCGACGGGGTGACGACCACGGCACCGGCGCGGACCGCGCGGACGATGTCCGCGAGCGCGTCGTCGAAGCGGACCTCGCCGGACGCCGCGTAGACGACAGCGCCGGGACTTGCGCCGAGGACGGCGTCGATGTCCGTGGTGGCAGGGACTCCGAGTTCGTGACCGAGGCCGGCGAGGAGGCCGGCGTCGCGACCGTCCTTGGCGTCGTCGTGCACGATGACGGAGGTCAGTGTCAACGCCGGATGGGCGTCGACCGCACGAATCGCGGCACGGCCGACGTTGCCGGTACCCCACACCACCGTGGCAATCATGGTTCGAGGCTAGCTGAAACGTGTTTCAGTTCAAAGCGGCAGATAGCTCACAGCCGCGCCTCCTGCCGCGAACGCGATGTTGTCGGTGCCGCCTGCTTACATGTTCCCGTGGATCTGCTTCGACATCTCCGCTTCTTCGTGGCCGTCGCCGAGGAGGGGCACTTCGGGCATGCCGCCGACCGGCTCGGCATGACGCAACCGCCGCTGTCCCAAGGGATCCGGCGCCTGGAGGACCGGCTCGGCGTCCCCCTGCTCACCCGCACCGCGCGCGGCGTGGGCCTGACGCCTGCCGGAGCGGAGCTGTTACCCCGCGCCACCGCGTTGCTCGCCGACGCGGCGCGGTTCACCGAGGACGCGCAGCGGCACCGCGACGCCCACGCCGAGCTGCGGATCGGCGTGGTGCCGCAGTTGTCCGCGTGGCACGTCGCCGCTGTGGTCGACGGCGTGCGCCGGGCCGGGGCGCGGGCGACCACCACCGTCGCGTCCACTGTGGAACTCGTCGCCGCCGTCGTGGCCGGGCAGCTGGACTGTGCGGTCGTGCACCACCCCGCGCTCGTGCATCCGCTGGAGTGCGGTGGTGTCGCGAAGCTGCCCGCCGAGTTCCTGGTGCCTGCCGGGCGAACCGTCCAGCGGTTCGCGCACCTGCGGGATCTCGCACTCGCCGCCGCGCCGCGCAGCCACAACACCGCCGCGTGTGACCTGCTCGTGGATTCGTTGCGTGCCAAGGGGATCGATCCCGTGCTGCTGGCCGCGCCGACCGACCGGGACGTCGTCGCCGCCGTCGCCTCGGGTGCGGCGTTCGGGATCACCGCCGACCCGGGCCTGCGTGCGCCCGGGGTCGAGCGGGTGGCGCTCGGCGGGGACGAGTTCTTCCTGCGGGTGCGGCTGGTGTGGCGCACCGAGCCCGGGTTGCGTGCCGCCATCGAGGACGCGCTCGCGGGGGACCGCCATGCCATCGGTTGAACAGCGCATCCGCGACACGTTGCGGTACGCGGGCGCCACCGGGTGGGTGCACGCCGTGCCGATCACCGGCGCGGGGGGCCGGGAGGTCCGGGAGGTGGCTGTCGGTGCGAACGACCTCGTGGTCATGGCGTCGGTGTACAAGCTGCCGCTGCTCGTCGCGTTGTGCGGGCGGTTCGCGGACGGGACGCTCGACCCGGCCGCGCCGGTCCGGGTGCACCCGGGCTCCGGCTCGCCGGGACCCACCGGGATCGCCGCGTTCCTCGACCCGGTCACCCTGTCGTGGCGGGACCTCGCCGCGTCGATGATCGCCGTGTCGGACAACGTGGCCGCGGACATGATCCTCGGCGAGGTCGGGCTCGACGCGGTGCGGTCGGTGCTCGCCGAGTGCGGGCTGTCGAGGACGAAGGTCGTCGGCGGGCCGGCCGACGTCGAGGCGGCACTCGTGCGCGACACCGGTGCGGCGTCGGCGGCCGAGGCGTTCGCGCTGCTCGGGGACAACGACGCGGCGCTCACCGTCAGCGCGTACGACCCGGCGTTCGCGAGCGCCACGACCGCGCGGGAGATGACGCGGCTGCTCGCGCACATCTGGTCGGACACCGTCGTGGACGCGAAGTGGTGCGCGTTCATGCGGCGGCTGCTCGGGCTGCAGGTGTGGCCGCACCGGGTGCGGGCCGGGTTCCCGTACGCGGGGGTCGAAGTGGCGGGCAAGACCGGCACGATCGGTGCGATCCGCAACGAGGTCGCGGTCGTCACGTTCCCGGGGGAGACGCCGATCGCGGTCGCGGTGTTCACGTTCGCGGCGCGGGCGGACGCGTTCCTGCCCGCGGCCGACGCGGCGATCGGGGAGTGCGCGCGGCTCGCCGTGACCGAGTTGCGGTCGGGGAGGTGGTGACTTCTCGGGGCTCTGACCTGCGGTGATTCCAAAAGAATATCGGCTGTCGGCGGGTGGTCTATTGGCGTGCGCCGGGTGGGCTGTGCTTCCTTCGTCGTGATCCACACAGGGAGGAACACACATGGGGAGCACACGGAAAGCCGTGTTTGCGGCTCTGCTCGGCGTGGCACTGGCGGCGGGCTGCTCAGCGGCGCCCGCGGGCACGGCGCCACCGTCGCAGACCACCACGTCGGTCGACCTGGTCGCCGACCCGGCGCCGCTGCGCGACGTGGAGGAGCGGTACGACATCCGGCTCGGCGTGTACGCCGTGAACGTCCACACGGGACAGACGTTGGCGTACCGGGAGGACGAGCCGTTCCCGATCATGTCGACGTTCAAGACGTACGCGGCGGCCGCGCTGCTGCGCCAGCACCCGCTCGAGCAGGACTTCTTCGGCACGGTGGTCACCTACACCGAGGACGACCTGGTGGCGAACTCGCCGGTGACGAGCACCCGGGTCGCGACCGGGATGACCGTCGCGGAGTTGTGCGAGGCGGCGATCACGCGGTCGGACAACACGGCGGCGAACCTGCTGCTGCGCCTGCTCGGCGGTCCGGAGGCGATCACGGCGTTCGCGCGGGACATCAAGGACACGCGGACGCGGCTTGACCGCTGGGAGACCGACCTGAACACGGCCATCCCGGGCGACGACCGCGACACGACGACCCCGGCGGCGATCGGGGAGGGCTACCGGTCGCTGGTGCTGGGTGACGTGCTGGGCGAGCCGGAGCGGGAGCAGCTGACGGACTGGCTGCTCGCGAACACCACCGGCGGTGAACGCATCCGCGCAGGCCTGCCGAAGGACTGGAAGACGGCCGACAAGACCGGCAGCGGCGACTACGGCTCGGCCAACGACGTCGCGATCACCTGGACCCCGGACGGCACCCCGATCGTCATCGCGGTGCTGACCACCAGGGAGGTGGCAGGCGCGGAGTACGAGAGCGCGGCACTGGCCGACGCCGCGAAGGTGGCAGCGGAAGCGCTGGCATGAGTGCCGGGACGGACGTACCGGCACTTCGGTGCGGTGAGGGCGGCGGCCGGAGACCGGCCTTGTGGGTGCCGGGCGGGGCACCGGCCGGCCGCTCGACACCTCGGGTGGGTCAGGCCGTCATGAACTGGCAGCCGCTCACCTCGAGGTACTCGCCCGCCACCGCTGTCACGCGGGTCGGGCCCTCGGTGAGGTTGTTCGCGATGATGTCCGAGCCCGCGCTGTCGCGGAGCCGTGCCCAGTAGCAGTGTCCGCCCGCACCCGGGCCGTCCGACTTGTACTCACCCGGAGTGATGTCGGTGCCGACCAGGTACAGGCCGTCCGCGAACTGGGCGGCCGGGGGCGGCGGGCCCTGCGTGATGGTCACGGGGGCCGGTGCGGGGGCGGTGCTCGTGTAGGTCTTCTCGACGGTTTCCGTGATGGTGTGCAATGGAGCGGCCACCGGCTTGCCAGGCTCGCTCGACTTGGCATAAAGCGTGGTCACCGCCCCGATCACGAGGCCGATCAGCAGCAGGCCCGCGGGCACGCCGAAACGCAGGATGGCTTTCCGGTCCATGGGAGTCCAGGCTTTCTCGTGAATGTCGACGACGCTGTCGTTGCCCGAAACCCGCGGTTGTTTCGGTCGTCAGCTCTCGCATCGTCGTGACGTCACGCTCCGTTACCGTGGCCGTCGAGTTGCCGGGTGGTGGTGTCGGGCGGTACGACGGGGGAGCACACGGATCGGTCGGGGGCGGGCCGGCCGGCTCGCCCCCGGTGGCCGGTCGGTCCGGCGACGTCACCCCGGGAAACGCGACCTACCATGAACCGGTAGCGGCCGTGTCTCGGAGGTTCAATGGCGATCAGTGTGTTCGACCTGTTCTCGATCGGGATCGGGCCGTCCAGTTCGCACACGGTCGGGCCGATGCGGGCCGCCCGCACGTTCGTCGCCGGGCTGGCCGATGACGGGGTCCTGACCTCGGTGAACTCCGTCAAGGCCGAGTTGTTCGGGTCGCTCGGCGCCACCGGGCACGGGCACGGCAGCGGGCCGGCTGTCCTGCTCGGGCTCGAGGGTGAACAACCCGAGACCGTCGACACCGACACCGTGTTCGACCGGGTCGAGCGGATCCGGGTCGCCAAGAAGCTCCAGCTCCTCGGGCGGCACGAGATCGCGTTCGACGACGACTCGCTCGTGTTGCACCGGCGGCGGAGTCTGCCGTTCCACCCCAACGGCATGACCTTCGAGGCCTTCGACAGGTCCGGGGAGTCGGTGCGGGTCCGCACCTACTACTCGGTCGGGGGTGGGTTCGTCGTCGACGAGGCCGCTCAGGGGGCCGATCGCATCAAGGTCGACGACACCGACGTCGCCTACCCGTTCCGCACCGGCGCCGAGCTGCTCGCCCATTGCCGTCGCACCGGACTGCCCGTGAGTGAGATCATGCTCGCCAACGAGACCTCGTGGCGGTCCGTCGCCGAGGTGCACGCAGGGCTCACGCACATCTGGGACGTCATGCAGGAGTGCGTCCGCCGAGGGCACACCCAGGACGGCATCCTGCCCGGCGGTCTCAAGGTCCGCCGCCGGGCCCGTGAGATGTACGAGCACCTCTCGTCCGACCCCTTCTCCACCGACCCGCTGCGGGTCATGGACTGGGTGAACCTGTTCGCGCTCGCCGTCAACGAGGAGAACGCGTCCGGTGGGCGGGTCGTCACCGCGCCGACCAACGGTGCGGCGGGCATCATCCCGTCCGTCCTGCACTACTACGCGCGGTTCGTGCCGGGCGCGACGCCGGAGGGCGTCGTCCGGTTCCTGCTCACCGCCGGTGCGATCGGGGTGATCTACAAGGAGACCGCGTCGATCTCGGGGGCCGAGGTCGGCTGCCAGGGCGAGGTGGGGTCCGCCTGCTCGATGGCCGCTGGCGCGCTGTGCGAGGTGCTCGGCGGCACCCCGGAACAGGTCGAGAACGCCGCCGAGATCGGCATGGAGCACAACCTCGGCCTCACCTGCGACCCGGTCGGCGGGCTGGTGCAGATCCCGTGCATCGAGCGCAACGCGATGGCGTCGGTCAAGGCCATCAACGCCGCCCGCATGGCGCTGCGGGGCGACGGCACCCACGTCGTCACGCTCGACAAGGTCATCAAGACCATGCGGGAGACCGGCGCCGACATGAAGGTCAAGTACAAGGAGACGGCCCGCGGCGGGCTCGCCGTCAACGTCATCGAGTGCTGAGGTCGATCCGGGCGCTGCCCGTCCGTCGGTCTGGCGACAGACCACCGACGGAGGGAACTGCTCGTGACAGACATCCGGGACACCATCGCCGCCGAACGCGGTGAGCTGGCCGAGGTCCTGGCCGGGTTGTCCGAGGACCAGTGGGACGCGCCGAGCCTGTGCGCGGGCTGGCGGGTGCGTGAGGTCGTGGCGCACATGACCGCGCCATACCGGCACCCCGAGGCCCGGTTCCTGCTGGCCGAGGACGCCGACGAGATCAACCGCGCGGCCGACGAGCTGGCCAGGGCCGACGCCGCGCGGCTGACCAGCGCGGAACTCGCCGCCGCGGTGCGGGACAACGTCCGCCACCCGTGGCAGCCGGACGGCTACGTGGGCGCGTTGTGCCACGACGTCATCCACGGCCTCGACATCACCGTCGCACTCGGACTCGGCAGGCGGGTGCCGCCGGACCGCGTGCGGCTCGTGCTCGACACGGTCGTCCCGGAGCGGGTCGGGTTCTTCGGTGTCGACCTCACCGGGAGGCGCCTGGTGGCGTCCGATCTCGACTGGAGCCACGGCGACGGCGAGGAGGTGATCCGCCCCGCACAGGAACTGCTGCTCCACGTCTGTGGTCGGATGTAGACCGACGAGGGGCGGAGGGACCGGTGACACAACCCTGGGACGGGCTCGCGCCGGCGTTCGAGTGGCGGAAGTCGCAGCGGCACCTGCTGGGGTTGTGCGGGCACGTCACCGACCGGCGCTGGCACGTGTGCGCGCCGCCGGGGGCGGGCAAGACGCTCGTCGGGCTGGAGCTGGCCAGGTGGCACGGCACCCGCACGCTCGTCCTGTCGCCGACGACGGCCATCCGCGACCAGTGGCGTGGCGCGGTCGCGTCGTTCGGGGCGCCGCCCAGGTTCGCGACCACCGACCTCGACCGGTCCGCCCAGCTGTACTCGATCACCTACCAGCTCCTCGGCAACCCCGGCGCCGCGGCCGACGACCTGCACGCCGCCGCGCGGCGGCTGTGGCTCGCCGAGGTCACCGACAAGGTGGGGGAGGACGCGGCGCGGGACCGGATCGACGCCGTCGAGCGGCGGGACCCGGCGCAGGCCCGCAAGGAGCTCGGCAGGCACGTCCGGGTCCTGCGCCGGTCACTCGCCACCGGTGAGGACGTCGGCGTGCCGGCCGAGCGGCTGCTCGGGGCGCGGGCGTCGGCGGTCGTCGAGCGGATCGCCGGGCTCGGCGTCGGCTGTGTCGTCCTCGACGAGTGCCACCACCTGCTCGACTGGTGGGCGCTGGTGGTCAACGCGCTCGTGACGCGGCTCGCGGCGGACCGGGACGTCGCGGTCATCGGCCTCACCGCCACGCTGCCCGAGCCCGGGTCCGTCCAGGAAGGACTGAACTACACCGGTCTGCTCGGCGAGGTCGACGCGGAGCTGCACCTCGCGGCGATGGTCGCGGAGGGCGGCGTCGCGCCGTGGCGGGACGGGGTGCGCGTCGCCGAGCTGGCACCGGAGGAGACGACGTTCCTCGACACGTGGGCGTCCTCGTTCGCAGGCCGGCTCGACGACCACCTCGTCGGTGAGCCGTTCATCGAGTGGGCGGTCGCCCGGGTGGAGTCCGAAGAGGACGGCTGGGAGCGGCTGGCGGACGCCGACCCGCTCGTCGCCGAGGCGCTGGCCCGCTGGTTCGTCGCGCGCGGCATGGACGCGGAGGCGACCGGGGAGCTGACCCTCGACGACCGGATCCTGCTGCTCGACGCGTGGCTGCACGACCCGCTCGACGAGACGCCGAAAGACGTGCGGGACGAGGTGAAGCAGGTGCTGCGCCGCCACGGCGTCGCGCTGTCCGCGTCCGGGGTGCGGTGGACGCGGTCCGTCGCCGACATCGTGTGCTCCCGGTCCACCGCGAAAGGCAGCGCGGCAGGCGAGATCCTGCGGCACGAGGAGGCGCAGCGCGGCGACGACCTGTGCGCGCTGGTGGTCGTGGAACGGGACCGCGCCACGAGTCCGCCCGCCGCCGCGCGGGCCGCGCTCGGCGGCGACGCGGGCACGGACGCGGGGACGGCGGCACGGGTGCTCGCCGCGGTGTGCGCGGAGGGTGCGGTGGCCGCGCGGGGCGTGCTGTGCGTGACGGGCAGCGGCGCGTGGTGCGATGCGCTCACCGCCGACCGGGTGGCGCACGCGGTCAACGTGGCGGCGACCGACGGGCGCTGGATCTCCACGCGGGGCAGCGACATCCCGTCCGTGGTGGAACTGGTGGGGCACGGGCCGTCGTGGGGCACGGCGCGGTGGCTGAGCGCGGCGGCCGCCGCGCTCACCGACGGCGCCGCGCACACGCTTGTCGCCACGCGGGGACTGGTGGGCGAGGGCTGGAACTTCCCTCGGCTCAACGTGCTGGTGGACCTGAGCGAGGTCGCGAGCACGACGGCGATGACGCAGCTGCGCGGGCGGGCGCTGCGGATCGACCCGGAGCGGCCGGACAAGGTCGCGTCGCTGTGGGACGTCGTGATCGCGCACCCGACCGCGCATGGCGACTGGCGCCGGTTCCGCAGGCGGCACGCGCGGTGGTGGGGCCCGGCCCGCGACGGGACGCTGGTGACCGGCGCGGCCAAGGTGCACCCGAGGGCGGGCGATCCGGCGCCGCCCGCACCCGGCGAGCACGCGGCGCTGAACGCGGAGAGCGCCGGGCTGATGGCCGACCGGGCCGCGACCCGGCGCATGTGGGCGGGTGTGGACGCGGCCGGGGTGGCGACGAGTGTCGTGCACGTGGCTGGCCGGCGGGTGCGCAGGCAGGTGCGGACGCGGGGCCGCCGGTGGCGCACGGTCGGCGCGACGACGGGTGCGGTGGCCGGTGCCGTGGCGGGCGCGGGTGCCGTGGCGGCCGGGTGGCCGGTGGTGGCGGTGCTCGCGGTGGTGTGCGGGGCCGGGGTGCTGCCGCCGGTTCTGCTGGCACGAGGCCGGATGCGGTCCAGGGAGGGGTTCCTGCGGTTGCTGGGCGAGGCGGTCGCGGCCGGTCTCGCGGCGGCGGGCCACCCGGAGCTGACGGCCGCGCGCGTCACGACGCACGCGACCGCGGACGGCACGTCCACGACGATCGACGGCGTTGACGACGACGCGGCGACCCTGTGGGCGGACGCGTTCGAGGAGGTCATGGGCCCACTGGGCACACCGCGCTGGCTACTGGTGAACGGCGAGCACACGTGGCGGGTGCCGCGTGTGCTCGGCGCGACCCGCGACCGGGTGGCACCGTTCGCGGCGGCGGTCGCGAACGTGCTGCCGGGGACGGCGTTGCTGCACGCCGGTTCGCCCGAGGCGGCCGAACGCACGGTTGCTGCGGCCCGCACCCGCCCGGACGACACGCACCGCACCCTGCGCTGGACCTAGCGGCCCCCTGCGCGGAGATCAGGGTGGTGCTCGTCGATCCCGGCAGTGCGGCCGTCGCGCCGGTCGCCGATCGGTACTACTACGCGGAGCGCACTGCCGAGGGTGTGCGCAGGCGCATCGAGTCCTGTTGACCGAGATGAAAGCGGCCACCGGCGGCCGTCTGTCGGCGCGGCTCACGTCGCACCCGATGCCGGTCGGGGCGGTCGACACCGGGTCGGTGTTGTTCGCCGAGTACTACACCTACCAGACGCCGGGTGCTTCGAAGTTCGTGTTGTCGAAGGGGAGTGCCGCGTACCAGGTGTTCCACGACGAGGCGGAGACGTTGTGGCGGGACGCGAAGCAGTACGAACTCTGACTCACGCGATCGTGCCCGTGTGGCCCAGCCAGCGTTCTCGCCAGGCCAGGCGCAGGCGGATGGCGCCGAGGGCCACGTCGTCGGCCATCAGGTGGGCCACTGCTTCCCGTTGGGCCCACGGGCACAGTTCGCTCAGCAGTTCCGGGATGTTCTCCGGGTCCACGTCGTCCACCAGCGACACCGCGATCTTGGCCCGGCCCGTGACGTTGCCGTTCGGGAGGACTCGGGCCCGGTAGTAGTCGAGGCGGGCCGTCGACACGCGGTCGGTGGCCGTGCGCAGCAGGGTCGCGACCAGTTCGGCCACGTCCGGTAGCTTCCTGCCGCCCAGCGGGAGGCCCCACGAGAGCCACAGCGGATGGTCCACAGTCGACACCCACTCCTTGATGGGTGGGCGCATCGGGCCGGTCCTGAGCACGCGGTAGTCGGTGGCGGCCGAGTCGGTGACGCGGCTCTTGGCGCGTACGGCCTGCCGCCTCGTCAGGCCGCATTCGCTGGCCGTCTGGCCGAGGCCGTCCGCGATCGTCAGGGTGGTGCTCGACAGGCGTGCTCGGCCGATGCGGGCCGGGGCCAGGGGCACCACCATGTTGATGAACGCGATCTCCTGCATGGACGACTCGGACACCGCGAGCATGCCGACGTTGCGGGACAACAGGTCCGACGCGATCGCGGCCGACGAACCGAGCCGCGCGGGGCCCACGAACGTGAGCAGCTGCACGGCCGAGGGCACGGCGTCGGGTGCCCACCCGAACAGGTCCACCTTCCTTGCCAGGTAACGCTTCCCGTCCGGCGGCAGCACCGACCACCACTCGCCGCGGACGCGGCCGAACCGGCGGTCCGCCACCTGCAGGCCGAAACCGTTCTCCCTGGCCAGCTCGGCGAGTGCGCACATGAGTGCGATCCGCTTGCCGTGGTTGTCCTGCTCCAGCCCGACGATCATCCGCAGCGCCATGCCGTTCGCGTGTCGCGGCGCCTCGCCGGAACCGTCGACGCGGAACTGCCTGCCCGGGTCGCGGAACGGGGCCACCGGCGACTGCAG
Organism: Actinophytocola algeriensis; assembly: GCF_014203735.1. Lineage (GTDB taxonomy): Bacteria > Actinomycetota > Actinomycetes > Mycobacteriales > Pseudonocardiaceae > Actinophytocola > Actinophytocola algeriensis. The sequence continues at coordinate 859,292 of NZ_JACHJQ010000004.1, forward strand.
GAACAACACGGGCGCGCCGCCGGCGCCGCCGGCCGCGGCCGCGGCCGTCAGGCCCTGGTACGCCAGCGTGATCATCAGCGAGTCCGTGTACGTCGGTCGCCACGGGTCGTGGTCCAGCGTCAGGAGGACCTCGACGCTGTGGTCGGTGTCGTACAGGAAGTCCGGGTTGATCACGACGCTGCCCGCGAACACCCCGCGTGCCGGGCCGTGCCCGTTCGTCTCGTGTCTGCGCACCGCGATGCGGCTGGTCGTCACCCCGTCCTGCTGTTTGCTCGGCGTGACCGGGGTCCACGTGTGCACCTGGAACCCCACGCCTGCCACGTGGAACGCGAGGGTCTCCGTCGCGGTCTGGTCGCGGGCGGTCGGCGGCACGAGGTCCGCGGGCGGCAACCCCGTCTCCGGGCCGTCGTGCGTGATGTCGAACAGGACCGACGGGCTGCCGGAGCTCGCGACCCGCGCCGCGACCGACGCGAGCGCGGGGTGGCGCAGACCGGGGCTAGGCATGGTCGCCCTCTGAGTCGTTCTCCGTGCCGATGGTGGTGAACTCGGCGCGGCACCGTTTCCAGCGCCGCACCCGGCGGCCGCGGATCTCGTCCACCAGCCACGTCGGGCTCACCTTGTTGACCGGCACCCGCCTGCGGCGCTTGACCGCCTTGCCCAGCCCGTCCAGCCCCACGAACAGGAACAGCACCAGCAGCGCGAGCATCCCCAACAGGAACGGCACCCGCAGCGAACCGGACCGGCCGGACGCGACCAGCAGCGCGAGCGCGCCCGCGATGATCACCGACGAGTACGCGACGTAGCGCGGGAACAGGCGCAGCTGGCCGAGCACGGTCTTGTTCGACGGGATCTCCAGGCGGGACAGGAGAAGGCCGGGCACGAGCAGCAGCATCGTCACGATCGCGTCCGCCGACGAGATCGGCCCGCCGTCGTCGACCACCGGGTGGAACGACTCGCCTGCCGAACCGAGCACCGGCACCCCGGCGAAGTAGGCGGGTTCCAGCACCACGCCGAAGCTGACGACGAGCACCAGCACCGCCAGCAGCAGCTTGGCCACGTTCGACGCGAGCGACGGCGGGTCGTCCACGAGTGCCATGTAGACGGTCGAGGTGACCGGCTCGACCGGCCGCGGGTCGGCGCCGAACGGCCGCCGCTGCCACTGCGCGTGGCCCGCGTTCTCCCGGGGGTCGTTGTCGGTGTGGACGTCCTGGTCGACCTGCGTCTCCTCCAGCTCGTCGGCGAGCCGCAGCAGGGTGTCCCTGGTCATCGGCCCGTCGGCGAGCTTGCGGAACCAGTCGGCCTCGTACAGGTTCGCGAACCGCTCCAGCTTCGCGATGATCGGCTGTTCGAGCCCGAGCCCGGTGTCCTCGGCCGGGGTCGTCGTGTCGGGGCGCGGCGGGAAACGCGGTGGCCTGCTGGAGAACGTCGCGTACCGCTCCTCGATGTAGGCGCGGAACTCCGCGAGGTCGCGTTCGCGGCGCCTGCCGAACTCGGCGAGCCTGCTCGCGATCCCCTGCAGCTCCAGCTCGAGGAGTTTCGGCGCGACCGCGCGGAGGTTGTCGTAGCTGTCGGCCACCGCGCGCATGTCGGCGACGAGCGAGCGCAGCGCGGGGGAGTCCACGTCGGTGGTGAGGAAGAACCGCCGGACCTGGATCTCCTGTGGCACCTCTGCCGTGACGTGGTAGGAGTTCACGGCTCGCGGGATGAGCGTCGTGTACCGCACGGTGAACTCGTGGCGCACACCCACCCAGCGCGCGAACGTGTTGCGGGGCCGCAGGTGCTTGGACAGCGCGGGGATCACCGGCGCGTCGTAGCGGATGAACGTCTGCGCGCGTTGCGCGGGCATCGCCACCACGAGCAGGTACTCCGACGACGCGATGTCCAGCAGCCGCAGGAACGGGCTGTCCGGCTCGAACAGCTGCGTGACGGCGGTCGCGGCCTTCTCGCGGATGATGTCGGAGTCGGTGGGGCGGACGTTGTCGGGCGGGGACGGTGGCAGCGCGCCGAGCCGTGGCCGCCCACCGGTCACCATGGCGGCGATCGTCGCCTCGATGAGCCAGCGGGACCGGTTGAGGGTGTGCTTGATGCCGTGGAGCAGTTCCTCCCGGTCCTCGGTGCGCGGGTCGGAGGTGAGGAACATGCGGAAGGCGCGGCACAGTCCGTGGATCAGCGCCCGCGCCGTCTCCACCTGCGTGGTGCGCGGCACGACGTTGCCCGCCGAGTCCCGCACCACGAACGACGCCTGCGCGGTGCGGGAGTGCCGGGCCACCGGCAGCCACACGGAGTCCGGCGAGTCGGCGCCCGGATCGGTCCGCAGCGCCCACTTCTGGTCCGCGGTCAGCACGTTCATGTTGATGTCGATGCTGACTGTGCGGGCCATGTGCGTGGAGTCTGCGAGCGTCAGCGTCTCGCTCATCCGGTCCACGTGTTCCAGCCGCAGCCCGAGCGCGAGGAGGTTCAGCCCGAGCGCTTCCTGGTAGCTGTCGTGCGGGGAGGGTGCGCTGGGGATGGGGGTGCGGCGCAGCGCGTGGAGGAACCGTGCGAGCAGGCCGGGATCGACCGGCTCCCGACGAGGTCTGGCCACCACGATCTCCCTACACCCAGGGAGACATCGACATTACCGACTGTGGCGGCACGGCGCACCGCTGTTCGGGTGGCATCGCCTTTCGGGGTGCACGTCGGCCGTGCGCCGGTTCCCGCGAGGGCGGGAACCGGCGCACGAAAGGGCTATTCCTCGCCGCCGCCCATGTCGTCGCCGCCGTCGAACAGCTCACCGTCCATCATGTCGCCGATGATCATGCCGCCGACGAGACCCGCCGCGGCACCACCGACCACCGCGCCCATGCCGGGACCACGCCGTCCGTGGTGCCCGTGGTGGCCGCCGCCGAAGGCCGGGTTCCCCCGAGGTGCGCGGCCCGCGGCGTCGGTGAGCCAGCCGCCGATGATGCCGGTCCAGTCGGCCTGCTCGGCCTCCTCGTGCGTCATGCGGAACCGGCCGAACGTGTCACCGCCAGGGCGCAGGAGCCCGCCGCGCTTGTCGGCCTCCAGCACGACCCACAGCTCGTCGGGGTTCGTGACGAAGGTCAGCTCGACCTGGTTGAGCCTGCCCGCGAACTGCGACGGCGGGAAGAACTCGATCTCCTGGTAGAAGCCCAGCTCCTGCGGCACCGCGACGATCCGGCCCATCTCGACGTCGGCGGAGCGGAACGTGGCGCCCAGCTCGCCGAACGCCTCCAGCACCGCGTCCTGCGACGGCAGCGGCCGCACCATCACCGGGTCGAGGTCGCCCTTGTCCGGCGCGCCCTTGATCACCAGCTCGGTGCGCACCCCGACGACCATGCCCGGCAGGGCGACCTCGCCGACCGCGGTCACCGGGGTCTCCCACGGCAGCGCGAGCTGGAACGGGATGTCCAGCCGCTCGTTGGCGGGCACCCGGACGTCGCGCTGCACGACGAGCCGGAAGAACTCCCCGGTGCCGCGCGACTCGTCGCCGCCGTGCTCGACCTCTACCCGGGTGACGAGCGAGAGCACCACCTGGTCGATGACGGCCTCGTTCGAACCGCCCTGGATCCGGACCTGCCCCTTGAGCACCTCCCCAGCACGGGCGATCGACGAGTCGAGGACGGTATCGACCGAGGGCCCGCCGACCCCGAAAGCGGAGAGCATTCGCTTGAACACAAAGATCCCTTCCGTATCACGAAGCGCGAGAACTCGCGTACGGAAATGGTGTCACGGAAGAGGAAGACCGGACAATACGGGCGTCAGGTGTCACCTTTTCGTGAGCAGCGACGCCAGTTGATGATCAGCTGCAGCACGGCCGGGTCGATCCGGTCGTCCCGTTCACCCGCCTCCTGGCGGGCGCCGATCTGCTCCACCTCGTGCCGCAGGCGCGCGTCACGCTCCTCCCGGCTCGGGGTCCTCGTCGTCCGGGTCGCGCCGTGGTCCGCTCCGGGTCGCGCTGCCGCTCGTTGGACGCGGGAGGGGTGGCTCGCCGACCACGTCGGTCCGAACGGGACGGTCGTGGCCGTCGGCCTGCGACGGGCCACCTCGACAGCGGCCCGGGGAACGAGGCGACGCAGAGCGCCTTCACAGGCCTAGACTTCGGGTCATGACGGACGAGGAGCTCGTGGTCGAGTTCGCTCTCGCGCGTATCGACCATCCCGGTCTCGACCTGGGTGAGGTCGCGGCGCTCGTCGTCCAGCGCCTCGGTACCGACCGGATGCTGGAGTTCGCCTCCCGCAACCTCGAGACCCGAGGTGAGCTGCGCGGTGCGGCGTTCCCGTGCGCGGTGGAACACGTGCTGCGGGTGATGCTCCTCATGCGCGGCCCGGCCGACTGACCGCCGGCGGGCGCGCGCACCGTGCCGAACGTCAGCGGTCGGCCAGCCGCAGCGGTGCGCCGACGGCGTGGAGGTGCCGCAGCACGTACCCGTAGGTCTGGAGCCACCCGCACTGCGAGTACTCGATGTCCTTCCGTGCGCAGAACGCGCGCACGATCGGTTGAGCACGACGGAGGTTCGGTCGCGGCATGCTGGGGAACAGGTGGTGTTCGACCTGGTAGTTCAGCGCACCGAGGGTGAAGTCGACCCACCTGCCACCTCGGACGTTGCGGGACGTCAGCACCTGCTTGCGCAGGAAGTCCAGCTTCTGCCCGGGCTTGACCGTCGGCATGCCCTTGTGCCCCGGGGCGAAGGAACATCCCATGTAGACACCCCACAGGCACTGGTGCACGAGGATGAAGGCCACCGCGATCAGCGGTGAGAGCACCAGGAAGACCACCGTCAGGTAGGCGGCGAAGTGGAGCGTCAGCAGCGCGAGCTCCAGCGCACGCGAGCGATGGTCCCTGTGCAACAAGGCTTTCACGCTGGAGACGTGCAGGCTGAAACCTTCGAGCAACAGGAGCGGGAAGAAGAGGTAGGCCTGGCGCTTGGCCATCCACCGGAACAGACCGCGCCGCTGCGCGGCCTGTTCCGTCGTGAACGCGATCGCCGGGATGTGGATGTCGGGATCGTCGTCCTCGTGGTTCGGGTTGGCGTGGTGGCGCGTGTGCTGGCCCATCCACGACGAGTAGCTGAGGCCGACCATCCCACCGTGCCAGAAGCCGATGATGTCGTTCGCCCTGCCGGTGCGGAAGATCTGCTTGTGCCCGGCGTCGTGCCCGATGAAGGACAGCTGGCCGAACATCACGGCGAAGAACACCGCGAGGAACAGTTGCCACCAGGAGTCGCCGAGGTGGATGAAGAACGCCCAGCCCGCCGCGAACGCCACGACGTTGAGGGTGATCTTGACGGCGTAGTACCCGTACCGGCGGCGCAGCAACCCGGCCTGCCGGACCAGATGGGCCAGCTCGCCGTAGTCGTGGCCGCCTGTTCGGACCGTGGGGGTGTTCCGGATCGATGTCATGGTCGCCACCGCTTCCTGGGTGTCGCACCGGGGGACAAGGACCTGGAGTCCGGCGCCACGAGGTCGCCGGGGAACTGACACCGCGACACGGGCGCCTGTGGTCCGGATGTGTTGATCATATGCCGACGCGGACCGCTCGGTCTGTTGTGCTGCGGTTATCCGGCCGCGCGGCGAGTGGCCGGAGCAGGACGCGCCGGGGCTTGCGCGGGTTCGCGGAACAGGTTCTCGTGCGACATCGGGCGGACCGGAGCCGAGGGCTGCTCGTCGTGGTGGGGGTGGCTGAAACGTACGCCTACCGGAAGTACAGGGATGATGAAGTCCTTTCAAGAAAGTGGGGCCGTGAGCAAACCGGTGATATCGGTCGACGGCCGAAGGGTGCGTGTGGCAACCGCGGAAAAGGTGCGGGACACGCTCTCCAGCACCCACGGTACACGGTGCTGGTGAAACCGGCTGTTTCCAGGGTCGGTGCTGTACTGTCGGGAGTAGTCGATGGCACTTCGCATGCTGGCAGCAGAGTCGGCCTCGTCCTCGGCTTCTCCCCGTTGTGCGGCCCCGCACGACCGAGGGACTTCTCAGATCGGGCAAGGGCTGGAACCGCAGGTGTTCCGCCTGCGGCAGGCGGAACCGCACCGGAGCGCACCCACCGCCCAGCGGCCAGCCACCCGTGATCGACAGGCAGGAGCACGATGACAGCCACCCCGCGGTCCCAGTTCGTCGAAGCCCGCACCCGTGCGGAGCAGGAGCGGACTCAGCAGCAGCGCATGGCGGTGCACACCGTCGCCTCCAACGCGCGCGACCGCACCGACTTCGCCGCCCTGCTGGCGATGCTCGGGCTGGAGGACCCCGCAGGCGTGCCGGTGCCGCTCAGCAGCCGCCTGGCTGTCTACGTAGACCAGGTCGCGTCCGCCGTCGGGGTGTCCGCGTCCGCCACCGGCCACGAGGTGACCGACACGGCCACCGCCTACCTCGCCCTCGACCTGCGTTCCGCCGCCCGGCCCGGCCACGACCTGATGCTGGTGTGGGACGAGCACCTCGGCTGGTACATCGCCGTGGAGACGAACCCCACCGAAACCCCTGCCGTCGTGGCGTACCTCGACGGCGACGTGGTCCCGTCGCCCGCCGCGGTCGCGCGGTTCGTCACCGACACCGCCGAAGGCCACCACATCAGCCGGTTCCGGCCGGTACTGCCACCGATCGAGCGCACGGTGCTGGCCGACAAGATGGCCGCACTCTGCTGAGGTCAGTGCCTTTGGGCGGGCGTTGGCGGGGCGGGGCGTGGCCGGCGGCGGCTGTGCTGTTCACCCGATCCGTTCCGCCAGCTCGATGATGATCCCCTCGGGGCCGCGGACGTAGCAGAGCCGGTAGCTGTTCTCGTACCGGACCAGCTCGCCGACGAGTTCACCGCCGCGGGACCGCAGGCGGTCGAGGACGTCCTCGATGCCCTCCACCGCGAACACGATGTGCCGGATGCCCGGCGTGTTCGGCGGAGCCGCGGGGTTGCCGCCCCGCCCCGGCGGCGTCTGGTACTTGATCAGCTCGAGCCGTCCGTGGCTGTCCGGGGTCCGCATCATCGCGATGTCCGAGCGGACCCCGTCGAGCCCGCTGAGCCGGTCCACCGTGTCGCTCTCGAGCGTTGCCTCGCCCTCCAGGTCGAGCCCGAGTTCGGCGAAGAACGCCACGGCGGCGGCGAGGTCGTCGACGACGATGGCGACGTGCTCCAGCTTGACCGCCACGCGTCCGGCGGCGCGGTCCCGCTGTCCGGTCTCCTCCATGAGGCTCCTTCCGGGTCGGCCGCCCGGGTGGGCGGCGCGTGTTCGGGTGTCAGGCACGCTGGCGTTCGTCCCGTCGCCGTACGAGCTCCTCGATGGCGGTGGGCAGGGTTGTCTCGAAGTCGATCAGCTTGGCCCAGGTCGGCGTCACCACGATCCGGACCATGCCGTCGTAGAGCGACCGCACCTCGACCTCCCACTCGGCCCGTTGCTCGGGCGTCATCTGGTAGGCGCCGTTCCACTGCAGGTACTCGTCGGGGATGCCGTCGACCTCGTCCAGCTCGGCCTGGCCGCGGAGGAGCAGGACCTTCGGCGGGTGGGACTCGGTGTCGATCGTCAGCGCGACCGCGGGGTTGCGCCGCAGCGCGGGCAGCTTCCGCGCGTTCGTCGAGGTGCACATGACGATCTCCGCGCCGTTCCAGTGGAACCCGATCGGGATCGACCTCGGGGTGCCGTCCATCGCGACGAAGGCCAGCCGGGTCAGGTCGCGGGCCAGGAGTTCCTGGCTGAGCGGCTGGTTGAGGACCTCGTCGACTGCGCTCTTGTTCATGATCGGTCTCCTCCTCGGGTGGCCGGTGTGGTCGGCGGTGGACACCCCGGGGACGGAGTCGTGCGCGGCGCTTCGACACGGCTGACTGTGACGTACGACACATGCAGTGCTCAGGCGCGACCAGCACTCGGAGGGGGCTTCGCTGAAAACAGGGGACGGGTCTTCCGGCGGCAGGATGGATGTGCGACCACATCCGCCGACCGGTGTGGTTGTTCATGTCGGTCGCGGCGAACTTGTGGTTGGCGACCGCTCCTGGAGTGGCGACGTTGAACTTGATCCCGGGGAGCGCCTGGGCATGTCGGACCGTGAGCATGTTCAGCGGCCGCTTTCGACGAGCTGTAGGCCAGCTCGTGCATTCTCGAGACGGGCTGCTCCGGGTCGGTCACCACGGCGAAGGAACCGCCGCCGCTGGACACCATCACCGCCCGGGGGTGGTCCGCCGCCTGGAGCAGGGGAAGGAAGGCGTGCGTGACCCTGATCGGCCCGTACGCGTTGGTGTCGTAGACGGAATGGATCTCGTCGGCCGTCGCGTCCGCGGGCGGCACGACCTTTCCTGGCGCGCCGGCGTTGTTGATCAGCACATCCAACCGCGTTCCCCGAGCCGCCGTGCCGCCTCGAAACCAAGTCCCTTGTTGCCCCCGGGATCAAGACCGAGGTCTGTGCTGAGTTCGTCATGCCCACCGGACCCCTCCCCGCACTGTTGTCACCGTGTGCGAGCGACCTCACGACAGGACTCGCTCTGCCGGAGCGCTCACGTGCCGGGACGGTGTTCTGCTCCTCTGGAGCACGTAGTAGAGCCCGCCCGCGACCAGTGAGCCGGACAGCCACGAGAAGTCCGTGTTGTTCATCGCGATCGCCAGCGGACCCTGCATCACCGGCGTGAGCCCGTACTGCCACGTCCACGCGGCGACCACGCCCATCCCGAGGCTCAGCAGCCCGCGCCAGTTCACCGAGGCGGGACCGGCATAGAGCGTCGACACGTCCAGCCTGCCGCGGCGCAGCACGAAGTAGTCGATCAGCACGATGGCCGCCCACGGGCTGATCCAGATCAGGATCGAGGTCATCCAGTTGTCGAAGGCGTGCGCGAAGCTGTCCGCGCCCATCAACATGAGCAGCACCGCCGAGGCGATCACGCCCGCGAAGAGGGTGAGCTTCCAGCGCGCGACCCTCACCCCGATGGACAGCGCGGCCAGCGACGACGAGTAGAGGTTGAGGATGTTCGTCGCGAGGGGCCCATGCATGATCAACAGGAGTACCGGCAGCGCCATCGTGCCGAACGCGCTCACCACGATGGCGGACGGATCGCTGCTGGCACCCGCGCTGGCCAGGCAGGCACCGAGGGCCGCGAGCCACACCGTCGGCAGGTACATGCCCAGCGCCGAGGCCCAGAACACGGAACGGGTGGAGGCCCCGCGACGGACGAACCGGCTGTAGTCCGCCGAGTAGGGCACCCACGTGATGCCCCAGCCCACCCCGATCGCCGTGAGCAGCTGGGTCACCGCGGTGAACTTGTCCGGAGTGGTGGTCGCGGTCGACGAGGTCCAGTCCAGGTTCGCCTGGCTGAGTGCGAGCACCGTCATCACGACCATCACCAGAACGGTGGCGGGCACCGTGTACTTCTCGAACGTCCGGATGGCGTAGAAGCCGTACAGCGCCAGCCACAGCTGCGCCACCATGATCACGCCGGCGACGAGGTACCGCAGCCAGGGACCGCCTTCGACGCCGAGCTGCCGCAGCACCGCCAGCATCAGGTCCAGGACCACCCAGGTGTTCACCCCGACCCAGGCCATCGCCAGCAACCCCTGGACGACACCCGGCACCTTGGCGCCCCGGCGGCCGAAGGGCGCACGGCCCAGCACCATCTGGTTCACCCCGGTGCGGTGGCCCATCACGTTGCACAAGCCGAAGACCGCGCAGCCGACCAGGTTGCCCAGGGCGACCACCACCAGCGTCTCCACCAGGCTCAGCCCGAGGGTGATACCGAGCGCGCCGAGCACCCAGTTGATCGGTGCGATGTTGGCGCCGGACCAGATCCAGAACTGCTCCCACGGTGTGGAGTCCCGTCCGTGGTCCGGGATCGGCTCGATCCCGTGTGCGTCGAAGCGCACGCTCTCCGACGGTTCGTCCGCCATGGCGACCTCCAAGGGTGCTGAGTGATCTGCCATACAGAAACACCCCGATCAATCCCTGACCAGTGGAGGAAGCTCTAGCTCCCCGCCGGTTCGCTGTACTAAGTTCACAGCGTGTTCACGATCCGCTCGTTGCTCGACAACCCCGATCTTGGGCTACGTCTGCTCGTGGAGGGCCGGGCGGGAGCGCTGGACGAGCGCGTGGTGTGGGTGCACAACACCGAGCTGACCGATCCCTCGTCGTACCTTGGCGAGCGGGAACTCGTGCTCACCAACGGGATGTGGCTGGCACAAGCCGGGGCGGAGGAGTTCGTCGGCAACGTGGTCGGTGCGGGCGCCGCCGGGATCGTGTTCGGGCTGCGCGAGCAGCTGCCACGGACACCGCGGGCGGTGATCGACGCGTGTGCCACGGCGCAGCTGCCCCTGGTGGAGATCGCTGTCGGCGTGCCGTTCACGGCGGTCACGCGGGCGGCGGCCGGCCACTACGCCGCGATGCGCCAGTCCGGCCTGCTCGGCATGGTGCGGCGAGGGGACGCGCTGGCGACGGCGCTGTCGCACGGTGCGGGCGCCTCCGGGGTGCTGGAGGTGCTGCGCCGCGACTACGACGTGCCGCTGGTGGTGGTCGACCGGGCCGGGCGGCTGCTGGCCGCGGCAGGAGCGGACACGACGGTGGAGCAGCGGCGCGCGGTGGCCGAACGCCTCGGCGACCACCCGCCGCCGTTGGAGATCGACTTCGGCGACGGGCGTGTGGCGAGCGTGTTCCTCGTCGGCGCGATCGGCGACCTCGACGCGGCGCTGCTGTGCCTGCGCCCGCTGCGCGAGCTCGGCGACGGTGAACGCGCCGCACTGGAACAGGCAGCCCGTTTCCTCAGCCTGGAGGTGGCCAAGCAGCAGGCGGTGCACGCGATCGAGCTGCGCTTCGCCAGTGAGCTGCTGGACATGATCCTCTCGGGTCCGCAGCGCAGCGGCGAGGTGCCGGGCAGGCTGCGGGCGTTCGGTGTGGACCCCGGCGGCTCGCTCGCGGTGGTGGCGCTGGCCTTCATGGGTGCCGGGGCGCCGACCCTGCCCGGACTGGCGGAGGCGGTCATGGAGTTCTTCCTCGCCGAGAACTCCCCGGCCGCCGTGGCCGGTGGTACCGGGGACGTCGTCGCGGTGGTGCCGTGGCGGCGACCCGACTCCGACCTCCGTGATCTCGCCGCTCGCCTGGCACACGCCGTCGACGGACAGTTCCCCGGTCACCGGACGGTGGTCGGGATCGGCGGGAGCGTGGAGAACTCCGCCGGGCTCAAGCAGCCGCTCGTGCGCTCCCGGGACGCCTGCCAGGTCCTCCGGCGCCGCGGTGGCACGCCGGTCGCGACCTTCGCCGAGCTCGGCACCCACCGCCTGCTGCTCGGCCTGCAGGACGCCGACACGTTGCGGGACTTCGCCGACGTGGTGCTGGGGCCACTGCGCGAGCACGACGCCCAGCGCGGCAGCGAGCTGGTCCGTACCGTCCAGGCGTTCCTCGAGCACGGCGGGCAGTGGGCGGCGACGGCGGAGGCGTTGTTCGTCCACGTCAACACGCTGCGCAACCGGCTCGCCAAGGTCACCGAGCTGACCGGGCGCGACGTGGCTCGCACCGAGGACCGGGTGGACCTCTACCTCGCGCTCGAGGCGGCCGAGTTCTACGGGTAGCTGGGCGGCTCCGGCAGCGGCCGGGCGGTGAGCGCCGGGTCGGCGAGCACGGCGGCCGCGAGGTCGCGGCAGCGCATGAACGTGACGTCGCCGCACTCCAGGGCGTACTCCACCAGCCGCCGCAGCGCCATGATCCGCCCGGGCCGTCCGGAGAGGAACGGATGGCAACAGAGGTTGAACAGACAGCCGTAGTGCCGCATCCCGTCCAGCTCGGCGCGCCACAGCTCCAGTGCCTTCACCGGCGACTCGATGACCGAGCCGATGTGCGGCTCGGGCAGGAAGGCGTACTGCTCCCAGTCGTCCAGTGACCAGTGCACGGGCAGTTCGGCGAGCTCGCCCCGTGCGGTGCCGATCCGGTAGGGGCGGTCGTCGGCCATCAGCGAGGAGTCGTAGCGCAGGCCGTGCTCGGCGACCAGTTCCGGGGTCTGCCACCGCGAGCCCCACAGCGCCGCGCGGTGGCCCTGGATCTCGATGCCCTGCCGGGCGAAGACGGCCATCGCCCTGGCGAAGTCCTCGCGTTCCTCCTGCTCGCTCATCGAGGTCGGGGCGCGGTGGGCGTAGGAGTGGTGGGCGACCTCGTGCCCACGCTCCACAACGGACGCCGCGAGGCCGGGGCGGGCCTGCGCGACCCACCCCGGGATGAAGAACGTCGCGGGCACTCCGAGTTCGTCGAGCATGTCCAGCACGCGCGGCACCCCGACGTCGGGCCCGTAGGACTGGTGCGTCATCGTCATCAGGTGCTCGGCGTAGTGCGCGCCCGCCGCCAGCACGGGGCTCTCCGCGTCCACGTCGAACGTGAGCGTCGCGATGGCGGCCGCCCCGCCCAGCCACGAGTCCGTCGTCATACCTGGTTGTCCTCCCGCCACCGGCGCACGTTGTCCAGGGTGACCGCCGGGTCAAGCATGCCGTGGTCGAACCGGTCCAGCTCGACGTCCTTGGCCACCCGGCGCGGCAGGTCCGGGTTCACCAGGGCGGCCCTGGCGACGGACAGCAGATCCGCGTGCCCACCGTCGAGCACCCGCTCGGCGAGCACCGCGTCGTGCATGCCGCCGTTGGCGATCACCGGCAGGCCGGTGACCTCGCGGGCGACGCTGGTGATCGTGCGCCCACCGGCCAGCCGCGCGGTGTCGAGCCAGTTGCGGCCCTCGCTGGCGATGTGCAGGTAGTCCGCCCCTGCCGCGGCCAGTGCCGCGTACACGGTCTCGGCGTCGCGTTCCCCGTCCGGCCAGCGGTAGGTGAAGTCGTTGACCTTGGTCTGCGACAGCCGGACCCCGACCACGAACTCCGGCGGCACCGCTGCCTTGATCGCGCGCGTGACGTCGGCGGTCAACCGGACCCGGTTGGCCATCGGCCCGCCGTAGGAGTCGGTGCGCAGGTTGGTGTAGTCGGTGATGAACTGGTCCAGCAGGTAGCCGTTGGCCGCGTGGACCTCGACGCCGTCGAAGCCCGCGGCGACCGCGTTGCCCGCCGCGACGACGAAGCCCGCCACGACGTCGTCGATGTCCTGCGCCGACATCTCCCTTGGCGCAGGCCAGGGACCGCTGCCGCCGTACTCGGGCATCATCTCGCCCAGCGGCCGGACCGAGGACGGACCGATCCGCTCGGCCGTGTACCGGTTGCCCTGCGACAGCGCGCCGGCGTGCATGAGCTGGGCGACCAACACCCCGCCCGCACCGCGTACGGCGCCGGTGACCGCACGCCAGCCTTCGACGTGTGCCTCGGTGACCAGGCCGGGCTGGTTGAGGTAGCCCTGGCTGTGCGCGTTGTCGGGGTAGATGCCCTCGGTGATCACCAAGGGGAAGCCGCCGTCGGCGAACTCGGCGTAGTAGCGGGCCATGTCCTGCGTCGGGACGCCCTCCGGCGTGGCCGACACGCGCGTCATCGGTGCGACGGCGTAACGCGAGGACAGCTCGTGCCCGCCGAGGCGGACCGGGGTGAGAGCGGGATGGGACGTGGTCATCGGGATACCTCTCGTGGTGTCGTGCGGGGAAGAAGGAACCGCTCCAGTCCGGCCGCCGTCGCCAGGAGGGTGTCGTCACGACCGGACGTCGCCGACAGCAGCACGTTGCCCATGGCCACTCCCGGCATGTCCAGGTGGCTGGTGAGCATCGTGCTGCGCAACACTTTCCGGTTCATGACTTCGGCGGAATCCACGTCCGCGACCGAGGCCACGGTGGGGGCGGGAACGCGGACGGTCGGGAAGACGACCACCGACTCGTCCACTTCGGATTCGAGGCGGCGGGTCAACGCGGGAAGTGCCGCGCGGACGACCTCGTGCGCCGGGTTGTGGCGGGTGAGCCGACGCGCCACCAGTGGATCGATCTCCGTGGAGCCACGCAGGTGCCCGAAGGCGCGGTAGGCGTCGGCCAGGGTGAGCGATCCGTGTTCGTCGATCAGGTGCTGCATGTCCTCCAGAGCGCGGATTCGCCTCCGCAGCACCGGAAACCCAGCCCGCACCAGGGCGTTCACCGCCGCGTCGAACGCCTCGGTGACCTGCGGTGCGCAGTCCTCGACCAGCTCCCCTTCGGGGATCACGATCGTGGTCGCGGGCCGGCCCGGCTGTGCGGCGGCGAGCGTCGCGTCGACCGCCCTGACCAGGTCGAGGGACTTCGCGAGCACTCCGACGCTGTCGAGCTGGGGGGACAACGGGACCATCCCACCGCGGTCGTAGCGCCGGACGCTCGGGCGGTAGCCGACGATCCCGCAGAAGGCGGCCGGGACCCGGATCGACCCGGAGGTGTCGGAGCCCATCCCGACCGCCGCGATCCCCGCCGCCACGGCCACCGATGATCCGGAGGAGGAGCCGCCGGGAACGCGGTCGGGCGCCACCGGGTTGACGGGGTTGCCGAAGTGCGGGTTGAGGCCGAGGCCCGTGAAGGCGAACTCGCTGAGGTTGGTCTTGCCCAGGCACACCGCGCCTGCCGACGCGAGCGTGGCGACCGCGCTGGCGTCGGACGAGGCGACCGGCGCCGCGCGGCGCGTCAGCGAACCGTTGGTGGTGACGGTGCCCTCGACGTCGAAGTTGTCCTTCCACACCACGGGAACACCGTCGAGCGGACCGATCGCGGCGCCTGCGCGGCGGCGGGCGGCGCTCGCACTGGCCTCCCGCCGCGCGCGCTCCGGCAGGACGGTGATGAAGGTGCCGCGCATGTCGTCCGCGCCGGCCCGGCTCAGCGCCTCGTCGGGCGTCACCCTTGGACCTCGATGGCCATGGGGCCGGTGCCGTGACCGTTGATGCCGACGAGATCCTGTGGGCACGCCGACACGACCACCACGCAGTCCAGTTCCGCACGGAAGGTCACGGTGGCCCCCGGAGCGGCAGGCGAGGACTGCCACACCAGCTCCCCGGAGGCGTTCACGGTGACGTCCATGAACACGTTCACCGGTTGTGGCACCGTCGCGATCTCGATGCCCAGTCCGCGCAGGGCGGTCTCCAGGTTCTCCGCGCAGGAGGCGTGCGGGCCCGGGTGGCCCAGTTGCTGGTAGCGCGCGGGATCGCAGGCGGGGATCAGCATGTCGTGGCGGCTCGGCGAGGTGTCACCCACCAGGGTCAGGATCGGTCGCCTGCGGGTGGTGACGAACTGCTCGCCCACGTGCGGGAACAGGCGGTTGACGTGTCCTCGGGTGTGGGCGGCGCTCAGGTGTTCTGTGGTGTCGGCGGAGACGACGGCGAAGAGGTCGCCCACCTGCGCCCCCTCCGGCGAACTCACCCGCACCAGGTTCCCGGCGCCGACCTGTACGGCTCTGCCCTGCCTGGCGGGCACGTCCACCCGCGTGATCGACGAGGTCGACTTCATACCGCTACTTCAGCATCGCGGCCGATGTGGCGGCCATGGAGATTCGACCAGTGATCATGGCTGAGGTTGGATGATCCTCCGGATGGTGGCGTTTCGGGTGCGCGAGGTTCTTGTCAGGAGAGGCCAGCTCGGGTTGGTGTGGGGTTGACGTTTTCGTGGTTCGTCGGCTTGGTGGTGATCGGGGGGCTCGGTGGCTTCTCGTCGCGGTTCGCTGTGCGGAGGCGTCGGCCGGTCAGTGTCCAGCACACTCCCCACAGCAGGAAGAAGGGCGACCACAGCATCAGGTCCCACCGTGCCAGGGTGTGTGCGATTCCCGGTGGCAGTGGGCGGGCTCCGGTCAGCACCAAGATGTCGCCGACGAAACCGAAGCCGACCGCGCCCAGTGCTCGAGCGATCATGAGGATGCCCAGCGTCCAGGTCAGCGCGCCCAGCAGTCTGCGCGGGACGACGGTGTCCCTCGGCCGCACCGCCGTCAGAGCGACCAGAACGCCCACTGCCGCCAACCCGGCCAGTATCCAGTGGCTGGCAACGAAAAACGGGTCCCGGGCGAGCAGTCGGTCGCGCAGCGCCGGGGGTAGTGGATCCTTGTCGGCCAGGGCGTTCGCGCCCAGTGCTTGTGCGAGTTTCATGCTGCCGTAGGCCGCGGCACAGGCGGCCGCGCCGTACGCGCCGGCTCGCGTCAGGTCAGTGTGCTTCACGGCGGTCTCGCAGCCAGTAGGAGCGCACCGTTTCCACGACCAGTGTGAGCATCACCAGGCCGAGCACGCCGTGGTACCAGCGCCAGCCGACGCCGACGCCGACGAACCCGTCGATGATCATGACCCCGGCGCCGTAGCCGATGGTCACCAGCACCCCGGCCAGTACGAGCAGCATGAGCCTTCTCGGGATCCGGCGGCCGAAGGGCGCGACGGTGAGCAGGACGAGGCACGCACCCACCACACCGGAGGCAGCCGCGAACCACTGTGCCGGGGCGGGTTCGAGGAAGTAGCCCGCGGTCTCGGCCGCCGTGACGGGGGGACCGCCAGGGAAGCCGAGTCGTCCCTGTATGGCGAACGCGGCCTTGCCCGCGGCATAACCGAGGAACAGGACGGCCAGCGCGGCAGCGGGCCACCGCCGTGGCCGGGCGAACCGGCGCATCGACACGCCATCCGGTTCTGCGGAAAATGTCACAGTCACAGCCTGGACGGTAGAGACCGCGCGCTGGGGGGCGTTCCCCAACGAGAGGGAAGTGCGTCACCCATGAGAGGGATTCGGACCGTACCGACAGGACGGTGCCAGCCCGCTCAGCAGGGCACGCACGGGGTCGCCGAGTGCGGCGTCTCACCAGGACACGTGGGCTGCCGCTGGTCGTGTTCGATCCGTTGGAGGATGTCGCCGACCTGCAGCGCCCGGGCCTCCACCAGTCGCTGGTGGCCTTGCCGGGCGAGGGTGATGGCGTGCTGTGTGGTGCTTTCGGCCTGGTCCAGATCGCCGAGGTCCACCTGGCAGTGGGCCAGGGTGGTGGTGGCCTGGGCCTCCAGGACACGCATGCCGGATTTCCGGATCTTCGCCAGGGCCTGCTCGGCGTAGGTCCGGCCGATGTGGGGTTCGCCGCGGCCGCGGTGCGCCTCGGCCAAGCCGATCAGGATCGAGGTCTCGCCGTAGCCGAAGCCGATGCGGCGGGCCAGTTCGAGGGCCGTGACGTAGTCGATGACGGCACCGTCGTTGTCGCCGCGGCGCTGGCGGACCGTGGCGACCAGCTCCAGGCCGCTGGCTTCGTTGCGGCGGTTGCCCAGTTGCACGCTCTTGGTGATCGCGTCGTGTGCCAGGGCAGCGGCTTCGTCGTACCTGCCCGCGTCGCAGTAGGTCTCCGCCAGGCACACCAGGGCCACGACCTCGCTGTGCCGGTGCCCGAGGTCGATGCACAGCGCCAGGCTCTCGCGGTGGTACTCGGCCGCGCGGGTCAGGTCGCCCAGCGTCCACGAACACAGGCCGAGCCCGTTGAGGGCGCGTGCCTGGGTGTACCGGTTCCCCATGCGGCGACTGAGCGCGTGTGCCAGCTGGTGCCAGGTGAACGCTTCGACGGCGTCACCGAACGACAGGTGCGCGGCGCCGACGTAGTTGAGTGCCAGCGCCTCCGCGTCGAGGTTGCCGGACTGGCGGCTCAGCGCCAGCGCCTGCTCGTGGTAGCGCATCGCGGGGCCCGGCAACCCGAGTTGGGAGTACACGCGGCCGAGGTTGTGCAGGCAGTCCGTCTCGGCGTGCACGTCACCGGAGCGCCGCGTGACCTCGAGTGCCATCGTGTGCTGGTCGATGGCGGCCTGGTAGTCGCCGAGGTTGTAGTGGATCAGGCCCCGGAGGTCCAACATGGACGCTTCGGCTAGGTGGTCGCCGGACCTCCGCGCCGCCTCCTGCGCGGCCGCGCAGATCGCCAGCCCGTCGCCGGCGTGGCCCCGCGCCTGGAGGTAGCCGCGCAACGCGTCCGTGAGC
This sequence comes from Actinophytocola algeriensis, assembly GCF_014203735.1. Lineage (GTDB taxonomy): Bacteria > Actinomycetota > Actinomycetes > Mycobacteriales > Pseudonocardiaceae > Actinophytocola > Actinophytocola algeriensis. Next base: position 877,082 of record NZ_JACHJQ010000004.1, read on the forward strand.
TGCCACGCGTACGTGTGGTACTCAGCCACCTCGGCCGCGCGTTTCACGGCTGCCACCAGGTTGTAGTTCTCGGTGTCCAGCCACCGCAACGCGGCGGTTTCGGTGTCCAGGGGCGAGGTTGCGGGCAGGTCCGCGGCCGGCAGGGGTTCGAGTCTTCGAGTTCCCGGGTACAGCAGGCCGACGGCCCGATCCGCTGTCTCCAGGTAGTACGAGAGCAGGCCGGTGCCCGCGGTGTGACGCGTGGCCGGGCTGTCCTCCTCGTGGGCCCGGCCCGCGGCGAACTCCCGGATCAGGTCGTGGAACTGGTACCGGTTCCCCCGCTGGACCAACAGGTTCGCCGCGACCAGCGTGTCGAGCAGCCTGCGCGCCCGTGCCGGCGGGACACCGCCGGCGGCGGCGACCGCGTGCACGGTGAAATCCAGGCCCGGTGCCGCGCCGAGCAACCGGAACATCCGCCGCGTCCCAGCGTCGAGTGCCCGGTACGACAAGTCGAACGTCGCGCGGACCGCGACGTCCGGGTCGCCCTCGATGGCGAGTTCCGCCATCCGGTCGCCCTCGCGCAGCGCCGTCACGTAGTCGCTCACGGCCGGGTACTGGCCGCTCACCAGGTTCGCCGCCGCGATCCGCAGTGCGAGTGGCAGATATCCGCACAGCTGGGCCAGTTCGGCGATGGAGTCCGGTTCGATGTCGGTGTCGAGCAGTTCACACAGCAGGTCGTGCGCCTCGCGCGCGCCGAGCACGTCCAGTCGCACGATGGTGGCGTCGTTGACGACCGCGAGCCCACGCAGATCGTTGCGGCTGGTCACGATGACGGCACAGCCAGGCGCCGACGGCAGCAGCGGCCTGCACTGCTCGGCGCTCGCCGCGTTGTCGAGCACCACGAGCATCTTCCGGTTCGCCAGCAGGGAACGGTACATCGCGACCTGCTCGTCCACGGTCACCGGAACCAGCGTGCTGGGCGTGCCAAGCACCCGCAGGCACTGCGTGAGCGCCTGCTCCACCCGCATCGGTGACCCGGTGTCGTGGCCCCGCAGGTCGAGGAACAGCTGACCGTCCGGGAACCGCTCGGCGACCCGGTGTGCCCACCGGACCGCGAGCGAGGTCTTCCCGAACCCGGCGGGGCCGACGACGGCCGACAGCCTGGCCCGCGATCTGTCTGCCACCACCGTGTCCAGCAGGTCCAGCTCGTCACCCCGGCCGACCAGGTGAGCCACGTCCGGCGGCAGCATGCGGGGCCGGACCAGGACCTGCCGCGGGTCGAGAGCGGAGTCGGCGGTGAGGATCCGCTGGTGCAGCCGCCGGGTCTCGCTGCCGGGTTCGATGCCCAGCTGGTCGACGAACGACTGGCGCATCCGTTGGTAGGCGTCCAGCGCCTCGTTCTGCCTGCCGGACCGGTACAACGCCAGCATCAACAGGCGCCAGATGCGCTCCCGGAACGGGTGTTGTGCGACGAGCGCGCGCAGCTCCGCCGCCGCCTCGGCGTGCTGGCCCAGCTCCAGTCGCGCCTCGACGCGGTCCTCCAGCGCGCGTGTCCGAGCGTCGTCGAGGCGCTCGGCTTCGCGCTGCAGCGCGTCCACGAGCGGCAGCCCGTCCAGGACCGTGCCACGCCACAACGCCAGCGCCGAGGTCAGCCGCTCGACGGCACCAGCGTGATCGCCCGCCTCGAGCAGCTGCGAGCCCGCGGTGGCCAGCTCGGTGAACGATGTCGCGTCCAGCTCTCCTTCGGCTACTCGCAGTACGTAGCCGCCGTGCTGAGTCTCCAGGCGCTCCTTGCCGACGAGCTGGCGTAGCCCCGCGATGTAGGACTGCAGGTTCGCGCTGGCCGACACGGGTTGCCTGCCGTCCCACAGCGCGTCCAGCAGGAAGCTGGTGCGCACCACCGTGTTCGCGTGGAACAAGAGCAACGCCAGCAGGAGGCGCTGCTTGCGCCGGTTGGGGAGCGCTTCCCCGTCGCCAACCTCGAGCGGGCCCAGCACCCGATACCGCATGCGACACCCCTTGCGCCAGGAAGCGGCACCCGGCCGGATCGGGGCTGTCCGGGTTGTCCGCTTCGCAGGATTGTGTGGAGGTTTGTGTAGGTCCCCCGGTTTAGATAACCACGTTGTGGAACGTTCGTGGAGGGGTGGGCGAGTGCGGCGGACAGTCGTGTGCGCTGTGTTGACGGCGATGTTCATGCAGGGCCTGTCAGCGGGAGCGCCGAAACCTCCCGTCGCCGGGGACGCCGTCCCGGCGACGGCGACGGCCGTGTCCGCACCGGAGGCGATCGCCAGGGCGACGGGGCGGCGGACCGAGGTGATGGCCGAACGAAGCGAGTCGAGGCAGGTGTTCGCCAACCCCGACGGCACGTACACCCTGGAACAGGCCCTTGAGCCGGTCCGGGTGCGCCGGGGTTCGGGCTGGGTCGACGTCGACAAGACGGTCCAGAAGCGGCCGGACGGCTCGGTCGGGCCCAAGGCGACCGTCACGCCGGTGACGTTCTCGCGCGGCGGGGACGAGCCGCTGGTCGAGTTCGGCGCGGGCGAGGACCGGCTGGTGCTGCGCTGGCCCGCGCCGTTGCCGGAGCCGGAACTGGACGGCTCGACCGCCACCTATGCCGACGTCCTGCCCGACGTCGACCTCGAGATGGAAGCTCTCACGCAGGGGTTCGGGTACGCGCTGGTGGTGCGGACACCGCAGGCGGCGGCAAGCCCGGCGCTGGCCGAGGTGGACTTCCTCGTCGATCGCGCCGGTCTCGGGGTGCGGCGCGGCGACAAGGGTGGTCTGGCCGCGGTCGCCCGTGACGGCGGCGAGGTCTTCCGCGCGCCGAACGTGTCCGTGTGGGACACCACCGAGGGCGGGGACGCGGGCAGCCATCGCGGCCTGGCGGAGGTGGTGCTCTCGGACGGCCGGATCACGGTCCGGCCCGACCGCGCGGTGCTGACCGACACCGAGGCCGAGTTCCCCATCCAGATCGCCGCCCAGTGGGCGCAACTCGGCCAGTTCGGCTGGACCTCGGTCTACGAGCAGTTCCCGGACCAGACCTACTGGAACGGCGCCAACATGGGTGACGACAAGCGGGCGCGCGTCGGGTACTCCAACCACGAGCCGCAGACCGTCACGGTCCGGTCGTTCTTCCACTTCGACCTGCGCGGCCTGCGGGACAAGCACGTGCTGGCCGCCGAGCTCAACCTGCTCGGCGGGTACTCCGCCGCGTGTGGCAACAGCTCGTTCTGGCTGGGACACGCCGGCCCGGTCGACGGCAACACCACCTGGCGCAACCAGCCTGGCGTCGGCAAGGTCCAGCACAAGCACGAGTCCGGTTTCAGCTGGGGCGGCTGCAGTCCCCGGTGGGTCGGCTGGGACGTCACCGACGAGGTGTCCTACTCCAACGCACGCACCGACTCGGTGACGTTCCGGCTGTCCGGGGAGGAGGGCAACCCCAACGCGTGGCGCAAGTTCGACACCACCTCCTACGGGCAGCACCCCAAGCTGCTCGTGAACTACAACCGGTATCCGTGGACGCCGGTCAACCTGACCGCGGCACCCAAGCCGGGGTGTGGCGCCGCGCCACCGAACGAGCCGTTCGTCACCACCAACACGCCCGTGCTGAAGGCGGACGCCGCGGACCCCGACGGTGACCGGCTGACCGCCGTGTTCCGGATCTACCGGCACGGCACGGCCGAGTACCGCGACCTCCACGTCGGCCAGCACGAGTCGGGCTCCCAGTTCCAGGTGGCCGTGCCCGGCGACATGTTCAAGACCGGGGAGACGCTCGGCTGGTACGCCGCGACCTACGACGGGTACGGGGCCTGGTCGGGGTGGGCAGGCCCGTGCTTCATCAGCGTCGACACCCTCCCGCCGGACCGGAAACCGTCGGTGACGTCGACCGACTACCCGGAGGGGACGTCGGCGGGCGCCCCGGGGAAGTCCGGGCGGTTCACCTTCGGCGCCGCCGGTCTGCCGGACGCGGCCGGGTTCCAGTACCGCGTGGGCGGCCAGGGCTGGCGGACCGTCGCCGCGGTCGGCGGCTCGGCCACTGTGGACATCACGCCGGTGACCGCGGACGGCACCCGGCTGGACGTGGCCATTGTGGACAAGGCGGGCAACGTCGGCCTCGACGACGAGCTCGACCCGGCGGCGAGCAACGTCCGCAAGTACGAGATCAGGGTGAACCCGCCGACCCTGCCCACCGGGCACTGGCGGCTGGACGGCTACCACACGGCCACCGACGTGCCTGACGTGACGGGCAAGCACCCCGGCTCCTTCGCCCCCGGCGCCGCGCAGTGGGCCTTCGGGCGTTCGGCCGAAGCGTTGTCGTTCACCGGGAACCTGGGTTCGGAGGTGTCCACCCGCAACGGCCCGGCCGTCGACGCGACGAGGAGTTTCACCGTCAGCGCCTGGGTCAAGCTGCGCGGCGACCCCGGTGACCAGTGGAAGACCGCGGTGAGCCAGGACGGCGAACGCGTCAGCCGCTTCGCCCTGCAGTACGCGGGGGGAGGGATCCGCAAGTGGGCGTTCTCCATGATGACCGAGGACTCCGACACACCGCAGATCCAGCAGGCCGTGCCCACCGATGCCAGGTTCGCGCCCCGGGTGGGCGTGTGGACCCACCTGACGGGTGTCTACAACTCGACCTACGGAACGCTCCAGCTCTACGTCGACGGTGAGCTGGCCGGGACCGGTCAGCACACGGGCAGGTGGACGAGCAGGCCCGAGCGCGGCCTGCAGATCGGCCGCGGCAAGTGGGCGGGAAACCTCGGCGACAACTGGCCGGGCGAGCTCGACGACGTCAAGGTGTTCGACCGGGCCCTGCCGGACATCAGGTTGAACCCCGGGGCCGCCTCGGAGATCGACGAACTGGCCGGCCGGCCCGCCGACGAGGTCGCCACGTGGAACTTCGACGAGGGCGCAGGCGCGGTCACCACCGACTTCTCCGGTACCCAGACGGCGGCCACGCTGGTCGGCGCCGGGTGGGCGCAGGGCAAGGCGGGCAAGGGGCTGCGGATCGGCAGCGCGGGCGGGCGCATGACCACGTCCGGCCCGCTGGTCCGGACCGTCGACAGCTACACCGTGTCGGCGTGGGTGAAACTCGACACCGCCCCCACCACGCAGCAGACCGTCCTCAGCCAGGAAAGCGCGGCCAACAGCGGCTTCACGCTGTTGGCCACCCACACGGGCAAGTGGGCCTTCACCATGCGGTTCACCGATCAGACCGCGGCGCCGAACCAGTACGCGGTCGTCAGCACGGAGCCGGTCCGGCCGGAATGGACGCACGTCACGGGTGTCTACGACGCCACCAACACCGAGATCAGGATCTACGTCAACGGCGTGCAGAGCGGCGGGACCGTGAACGCGCCCGCGGTACCACTGGACGCGACCGGGCCGTTCCACGTCGGCGGTCAGAAGATCGACGGGGCTTGGCGAGGCGCGTTCGTCGGCACTGTCGACGAGGTGCGGGCCTACAACGGGGTGCGGACCCCCGGCGAGATCCTCGAGGAGGCCGCGAACCCGGTGCCAAGCCGGGTGCGGGGCAACGCGCACACCAGGTACGTGTCCCCCAGGGACCAGTTCGCGTTCACCGGTCCCGCACCCGCGGGCTTCCACAAGGCCGGTGACCTCGGGTACTACGCGCCGCCCGGCACGCCCGGCACCCACATGCTGTACAGCTGCCGCACCGGCAACGACGGCTTCACCTCGCCCGACCCGGGCTGTGAAGGTGCCCGGCTGGTCAGTCCGCTGGGGCTGGTCCACGACTCCGCCGGGGACGGCCGGTTGACGTTGTACGGGTGCCGGATGGGCGAGCGCGACTTCGACTCCCTGTCGAGCACCTGCGAGGGCCAGCAGGTGCACCGGGTCCTCGGCTACACGTTGCCGTACGTGACCCTGGGGCGTTACCAGCCGGTCGACGGGGCGGCCGACCTTCGCAGCGACACCGGGTCCACCTCACTCCGCTACCGGTTCGAGCGCGACGTGATCGCGTTGCACACAGGGGGCCTGCCCGGCCAGGTCCTGCTGTACCTGTGCCAGGACGGCGCCGACACGTTCACGCTCACCGACGCGACGTGCGGCGGGAAGCAGGTGGTGAAGGCGCTCGGCTCACTGTGGACAGAGCAGCCGCTCGACCCCGGTGCCGTGCGGCTCTACTCCTGCGTCCGCTTAACCCCGGCCGCGGACAGGTTCGAGTCGACCGACCGGTTCTGCGAAGGCCAGGACATCGTCGGCCCCCTGGGGTACGGCATCGCCCCGGCGCGCGTGTCGAAGTAGCCATCGAGAAACCAGAGGAAGAGCACTGATGCGCAGGTTCTCGCTGTTGTTTCTCGCTGCGCTGGTGGCGGTGCTGTTGCCGCGGGTCCTGTGTGGCTCGCCGCCACAGGCGCGCAGGAGGCGAACTTCGGACTCGCCGGGAACGAGTTCGACCAGCGGGACTGGCGCAAGTTCGACACCAGCCGCAGCTGAACGTCCACTACGAGTAGGGAATCGCATGAGACCGAGTGCAACTGTCCGGCTCGGCCTGGTGGCCGCGCTGGGTGCGTCACTGGTGGCCATCCTGCCGGTGACAGCGGTGGCGGAGGAACGGCCGGCCGGTGACCCGGCGCCGTTGAGCCGCGCCGAGAAGGTGCCGGGGAAGAACGCGGCCGCCAAGCCGGTGCCGAGCGACCCGGTGTGGGAGAAGCGGCTGAAGGGCACGCCGGACACGGTCTGGCCGACGCCCGCAGCCGTGGACGTGCCGCTGACGACGGCCAGGACCCGAGCGGTGCGGGCCAAGGGGCTGCCCGTCCGGTTCCGGACCCCCGCCGCGGGTGCGGACGGGCCCGCGCCGTCGCAGGTGTCGGTCGAGCTGCTCGACCGTGCGCGCGCCACGAGGGCAGGCGTGAACGGCGAACTGCTGACACTTCGCCGATCCGACGGTGGGAAGAAGCCCGGTCCCGTCGACGTCGAGCTGGACTACTCGGGCTTCCGCGACGCGTTCGGCGGGGACTGGGCCGCGCGGTTGCGCATCGTGTCGTTGCCGGCATGCGCGACGACGACACCGGACAAGGCCGAGTGCCGCAAGCAGACGCCGCTGCGCACGCACAACTCCCTGTCGTCCGGGACCGCGTCGGCCAGGGTGGTGACCGCGGACCAGACGTCCGTCTACGCCCTCACCGCCGCCGCGGACGGCCCGACCGGCGACTACGAGGCCAGCCCGCTGTCGCCGTCGGCGACCTGGCAGACGGCACTGCAGAGCGGCAGTTTCTCGGCGACGCAGGAGTTCTCCGTACCGGACGTGCCTGGCGGGCTGAAGCCGCAGGTGGCGTTGTCGTACTCGTCCGGCGGCGTCGACGGCAGGACGGTCGCCACCAACAACCAGCCGTCGTGGGCAGGCGAAGGCTGGAACCTGTGGTCGGGGTACGTCTCCTGGTCGCACGGCGGGTGCGTCGACCAGGGCGTGCCCAACTCCGGCGACCTGTGCTGGGGTGGTGACCAGGCGTCCATCGTGTTCAACGGCAAGGCGACCGCGCTGGTGTACGACGCGAACCGCAAGGTCTGGCGGCTCAAGGACGACGACGGGTCCAGAGTGGACCTCATGACCGGCGCGAGCAACGGCGATCGCGACGGCAACTTCTGGCGGGTCACCACGACGGACGGCACCCAGTACTTCTTCGGCCGCCAGGCGGACGCGCAGTCGACCTGGACCGTGCCGGTGTTCGGCAACAACGACAACGAGCCGTGCAAGGCCGCGACGTTCGCCACCTCGTGGTGCCAGCAGGCGTGGCGGTGGAACCTCGACTACGTGGTCGATCGCGCAGGCAACACCATGAAGTACTTCTACACCAAGGAGAACAACTTCTACGGCATCAACCTGGCGGCCGGCCGTGCCGAGTACACCCGAGGCGGTGTGCTCGACCGGATCGAGTACGGCGCGAAGGAAGGGCAGAGCCCCGTCGCCCAGGTCACCTTCGACACCGCACCACGGTGCCGGGAAGGCGCGGACTGCGCCAAGCACGAGAGCTTCCCCGACGTGCCGTTCGACCGCGAGTGCACCACCGCGACCTGCCCGGAGAAGTTCTCGCCGACGTTCTGGACGACCAAGCGGCTGGCCAAGGTGAGCACGTTCCTGGCAGGCACGCTGCTCGACTCGTGGACGCTGCAACACGGCTTCCCGGTCAACGGTGACGGCACCGCGGCGGGACTGTGGCTCCAGCAGGTGACGCACACCGGGCACCGCGGCGGCACTCCGCGCAGCGACCCGCCGACCAAGTACTTCGGCACGCCGGAGCCCAACCGCGTCAACACCGCGGAAGACGGCCTGCCGCCCATGCTCAAGCACCGGATCCACACCATCTACAACGAGTCCGGCGGCAAGACCGAGGTGAACTGGGCGGCCCACGACTGCGCGGCGGGCGCGACGCCGGCTCCGGCGGACAACACCAAGCGGTGTTTCCCGGTCCGGTGGGCGCCGCCGGGTGCGGCCGCGGTCGACGACTGGTTCCGCAAGTACGTGGTGGCCGAGGTGGTGACGGACGACCGCGTCGGTGGCAGCCTGCCGGGCAAGACCTCCTACGAGTACGTCGGCGGCGGCGCGTGGCACTACGACGACAACCCGCTGGTCAAGGAGGAGTACCGCACGTGGTCGCAGTGGCGTGGGTATGCGCACGTGAAGGTGCGCACCGGCAACACCGCGAGCGAGCCGGATGTCCGGCAGACCGAGCGGGTGTCGACGTTCTTCCGCGGCATGCACGGTGACCGTGCGTCCAGGTCCGGCGGCGTGAAGACCCCGAAGATCAAGGACTCGACCGGGACCGAACGGGACGACCTCGACGGGTTGCAGGGCTTCGTGCTGGAGGAGCGCACGCACGACGGCGTGGACGGCGCCGAGGTGTCCGGCACGATCACCCTGCCGAGCAGGCAGGAGACCGCGGCGCAGGGCAGCAGCCGGGCGTACGTGGTGCGACCGGGAACGACGCTGGGGCGTACGGCGGTCACGGGCGGGTCGCCGCGCACCACCGAGGTCGTGCACACCTATGACACCCACGGGATCCTCACGAAGACCGACGATCGCGGCGACACGGCCACGACCGAGGACGACCAGTGCACGACCACGACCTACGCACGCAACCCGGACGCCTGGATCCTGACCCTGCCGAGCCGGACGCACACGGTCGGCGTGGCGTGCGACGGCACGGCGGTGTTCCCGCGTGACTCGATCTCGGACCTCCGCTACCACTACGACGGCGGTGCACACGGCCAGGCGCCGACAGCCGGGTACGTCACCAGACAGGAACGCGTCCGGGACTACGTCGAGGGTGAGCCCGAGTACCTGGTCGTCGCCGAGACCACGTACGACACCTACGGGCGGCCGCTGACCGAGTCCGACGCGTTGAAGCGCACGACGACCACCGGCTACGAACCGGCGACCGGTCTGCCGAAGACGATGACGGTCGCCAACCCGAAGCAGCACAAGGTGGTCACCTCCTACGACGCGGCCGGGCAGGTCGAGTCCACGGTGGACGCCAACGACAAGAAGACGGAGTTCGGCCACGACGCACTCGGCAGGTTGACCGCGGTGTGGCGGCCGGGCCGGGTCAAGGGCGCCGACAGCCCGCACGTCCGGTACGACTACCGCGTCCGCAACGACGGCACCAGCTGGGTCGCCACCGAACGGCTCGCGGCGAACCAGAACACGCTGACCAGCTACACCATCTACGACGGGTTCATGCGGGAACGGCAGACGCAGGCACACGCGTGGGTCGAGGCAGGCACTCCGCCGGGGCGGGTGGTCACCGACAAGATCTACGACTCGCGCGGCCTGGTCGTCAAGGAGAACAACCGGTACTGGGGCGACGGCGCGGCAGCGGGTGACCTGTACACCCACACCTCGGGCGACGCGATCGTCCCGTCGCAGACGAGGCTGACCTACGACGGCGCCGCCAGGGAGGTCAAGGCGGAGCTGTACACGGGGAACCAGCCCGCGTCCGAGACCTGGTTCACCACCACCGAGTACCGCGGCGACATGACGGTCGTGACGCCACCGAAGGGCGGCACCAAGACGGCGACACTCGTCGACGCGCGGGGACGGCAGACCGAGGTACGGCAGATCGGTGGCACGAACGTCACCACGACCAGGTACAGCTACACCAAGGCCGGGCAGCTGGCCGCGGTCACCGACACCGTGGGCAACCAGTGGGTCTACGACCACGACGTGCTCGGCAGGGCGACCAGGCGCAGCGACCCCGACACGGGCGCCGTCACGCTGACCTACGACGAAGCTGGCCAGCTCGAGAGCCGGGACGACGCACGGCAGGGCAAGGTGATCACGTACGACTACGACGAGCTCGGCCGCAACACCGCGACCTGGGACGGCACGACCCAGCTGACCGCGACGACCTACGACCGCCCCGGCGCGCTCGGCCAGGTCGCGTCCAGCACGCGGTTCTCCGGCGGGGTGGCCTACTCCTCGGAGGTCCTCGCCTACGACGACGGCTACCGGCCGACGGAGGAGGTGGTGACGGTGCCTGCCGCCGAGACCGGACTGGCGGGCGAGTACCGCACCACCGCCGAGTACAACCCGGACGGCAGCCTCAAGCGACTGGGCGCACCGCGCCTCAGCACCGAGGTGCCCGGTGAGGAGCTCAGCTACGGCTACGACACCTTCGGCCTGCTGAGCACGGTCACCGGCACCGACACCTACGTCGGCTACACCCGCTACACCGAGTTCGGCGAGCCGGAGATGATCCGGCGCGGCAAGGTGGGCCTGGAGACGTGGACCCGGTGGGACTACGGCCCGGCGACGCGCCGGGTCTCGCAGATCGCCGTGGACCGGCGCAACGCCACCGGCTTCGCGTCGGACCTGCGCTACGGCTACGACGAGGCCGGCAACATCACCAAGCAGACCACCCACATCGCCGGGCAGACCTTCGACGCGCAGTGCTACGGGTACGACCACCTCCGCCGGATGACCGAGTCGTGGTCGACCGCGTCGGACTGCGCGGCCGGGGTAGGCAAGAACGTGGGCGGTCCCGCGCCCTACTGGACGTCCTACGGCTACGACGAGATCGGCAACCGGCAGACCGAGACCGAGCACGGCCTGAACGGTGTCACGGACACCGTTAGCATCTCGGCCTACCCGGCCGCGAAGCAGCCCCGGCCGCACGCGCCGACCTCGATCACCACGAAGGGGCCGCAAGGCACCAGGACAGCCACCTTCTCCTACACCGAGACGGGCACGGCCAGGACGCGCCCTGGACCGTCCGGTGTGGAGCAGACGCTGGACTGGGACGCCGAGGACCGGCTGGTGTCCACGTCGGCAGGCACCGGCTACGTGTACAACCTCGACGGCAGCCGTCTGGTCAGCAGGGACGACAAGGGCAAGACGCTCTACCTGCCCACCGGGGAGGTCCGCTGGGACAAGGCGACGGGCAAGGTCACCGGCACCCGGTACTACCAGCACAACAGCGAGACCGTCGGCGTGAAGTCGGCCGCGGGGTTGAACTGGCTGTCGCACGACCTCAACGGAACGGACGTCATCGCGGTCAAGTCGGACCTGACCAAGGTGACCACCCGGCGGCTCGACCCGTTCGGTGAGGTGCGCGGCACGGCCGCGGCGTGGCCGTCCACCCGGGGGTTCGTCGGTGGTGCCACCGAGCAGGCCACCGGCCTGACGTCGTTGGGCGTGCGGGCGTACGACCCGGCGGGCGGGAAGTTCGTCGCGGTGGATCCGCTGCTCGACCCCACGGATCCGGACCACCTCAACGGCTACAGCTACGCCAAGAACAGCCCGGTGACACTGACCGACCCGGACGGACGCTTCCCGCGTACCGGCAACAGCCCCGACGGCGAGTGCGACCGCGGCTGCGCGCACAAGCCGGGTCAGGGACCGGCCAGCACGTTCAACGGCGCGCTGCCGTTGTTCTACCAGAAGCCGCCGGACCCCTGGAACCCGCCGAAGCCGGTCATCAAGACGTTGCCGGGGCCGTCGAAGAGCGGGAAGCCGGGGTTCCCCGCCAGCTGCACGTTCGACAAGTGCCGCGCCCTGCAGCCGTGGCAGGTGCCGCCGACGGAGTGCAAGGACCAAGGCCGGCTGGGCGGCGACCTCAAGTGCATCGACGCGCTGACCCAGCAGCAGAAGGACAAGAGCGCCTACGAGGAGGAGCAGCGGCAGAAGAACAAGCCGAAGGTCAACCCCATGACCCTCAGCGTCTGCGTCGCCGCGTGGGCGCAGATGGGCGGCATGGCCGGTGGTGACGTGTGCCTCACCTTCGACAGCCACGGCGTCGGTGTGTCGGCCGCGGGCAAAGTCGGTGCCGGTCCGGCCGTGGGAGCCGGTCTCGACCTCGGGATCAAGTTCTCCGAGGGCACGATCGAGGACGTGCCGGGGCCTGGCACCTGGGGCGGCGTCCCGGTCGGCCTGGTCGGCGTCGAAGGCGGGCAGAGCGACGGCGGGCAGCGCACCGTGGGCATCTCGGCCGGTCCCCAGCTCGGCATCGGTGGGCCGAGCTTCGGCCGCGAGTACGTCGCGGGCACCCGCCTGATCGGCGATGACCCCTCGAAGAAGAGGTGAGCCGGCCGCGGGAACGGCCCTTCCCCGCCGGGGGACAGGGCCGTTCCCGCGACTGTCGCGGCCGCGCACGGTGCGGAACCGGGTACTTGACGAATACCGAACGAGGCGGCGGGCGGATTTCGCGGCGCTGGGCAGGTTTGCCGGTCCACCGACATCTCGTGACCGCTGTTACCGGGTCGGCTCGGCGTCGCAGGTGAGGTCGTGTGCCGGGCGTTCGCCGGTGGTCAGGAACGTCGTCACCGAGTTGTTCGCGCACGTGTTGGTGCCGAACGGGTAGACGCCGTGTCCGCCCTGGTCGGCCACCACCATCCTGGCCCGGTCGCCGAAGGCCTGCCGCAGCTTCTTCGCGCCTGCCAGCGGGGTGCCCGGGTCGCGTTCGTTCTGCACGATGAGCACGTTCGACGGGCCCTGGTCGCCGATGTGCACCGGGGGCTCGGGCCGTTCCCGCGGCCAGAACGCGCACGGGTTGACGCTGGCTGTCGAGCCGCCCAGCTTCGGGTACCGGACCCGGTCGATCGCGGCGCTCAGCTGGTACTGCCAAACCTCTCCCGGCCAGCGCGAGTCACCGCACACCACCGCGAAGCGCGCGGCCATGAGGTTCTGCATGTCCGCGGGGAACGGGAGGAGCGGCGGCTTCTGATTCGCCTTCAGCGCCTGCCAGGACTTGGCGATCAGGGGCAGCGTCGCGTCGGCGTAGGAGTACTCGAACGTGAGGCCGCGGAACGCCGTGCCGTCGATGCCGTGGACCGGGGCCGTGTCCAACCGTTCCGCGAGTTCGAAGAACGTGGCGGTCACCTGTGCCGGAGTGGTGCCCAGGCCGTACTCGGGGTGCGCGGCCACGTATGCCGCGATGTCCGGGAAGCGGTCCTCCAGGCCGCGCGCGAACAACCGCATGGCGGTGAAGTCGTAGCCACCGGGGCCCAGGTTGCTGTCGAGCACGAACCGGTCGCTGTGTCCGGGGAACATCGTCGTGTACACCGCACCGAGGTAGGTGCCGTAGGAGTGACCGAGGTAGGAGATCCTCTGCTCGCCCAGTGCCGCCCGGAGCCGGTCCATGTCGCGTGCGGTGTTCGCGGTGGTGGTGTGCGGCAGCATCGACGCCGTCGGCGCGTCGGCGCACCGCTGCGCGATGTCCCGCGCCCGCGGTGCCTCCTTCGCCACGTCGGCCGCGTTGTGCGTGTACGGCGGGAAGTTGCCGCGCGCCACCTGCTCCTGGGTGAGCTCGCACGTCAGCGGTGCGCTGCGGGCGACGCCGCGTGGGTCGAAGCCGATCAGGTCGTAGGAGTCCAGCACCTCCCGCGGCAGGCCCGACGCGGCGAGCACCGCCGGGTAGTCGAGACCAGCGCCGCCGGGGCCGCCCGGGTTCGTCAGCAGCACGCCGCGGCGCTTCTCCGGGTTCTTGCCGGCCAGCCGGGAGATCGCGATCTCGATCCGCCGGCCGCCGGGGTCGCGGTAGTCCAGCGGGACCTCGAGGGTCGAGCACTCGAGGCCGGGGGCGGTGACCCCCTCGGGGCACGGTCCCCACCGCACGCTCGCCGGCGTCGCCGCCGACACTCCCGGGAGCACCACCGCCGCCACGGCGGTGGCGACGAGGGCGGTGGACAGGGTCTTGCGCATGGGGGAGTCCTCCTGGTGCACATCGGTTTCAGGCCGGGCGGGAGAGGAGCGGTCGCCCGCGACGTCCCGAGTCTGTCCAATCGGCACCGCCGGCACATCGGCCTCGCGGTGCGGCGCGTCTTCGACCTGGGTCGAGGTGCGGGTGCGACCCAGGTCGGAGGCGCTGCACCGGTCACCCGGCTTCGCGATAATGGCCAGGTGGACTCGGACGTCGCGCCGCCGCTCGGGGGGTGGCAGCAGGCATGGCGGTTGGCCGCGGCCGCGGCCCTGGGCGTTGCTTTCTGGCTCTCCCTGGCGATCGCGCTGCCGCCGGGATGCGCGGCCGACACGTGTTCCTGGTTCGTCACCGGGGATCCGCTGGTGGCGCTCGGCTGTCTGGCGGTGCTGCCGTGGCGGCGGCGGTTCCCGCTCCCCGTCGTCACGGCGGTCGTGGTCGCCTCGGCCGCCTCGACACTGGCCGGGGGTGCCGCGCTCCTGGCGCTGTGCTCGATCTCCACCCGCCGCCGTCCGGTGGAGATCGGGATCGTCGTGGCGGCTCACGTGGCCGTGTCACAGGTCAGCGCCGTGTTCTACCCGCTGGCGTCGCTGCCCGGCTGGACGTGGTCGCAACTCGTCGTCTCGGTGCTCAGCGCGGGCACCGCGGTGGCCGTGGGCGTGGCCGTCGGCGCACGGCGTGTGGAGGTGCGGTCCCTCAGGGAGCGGGCGGAGAGTGCGGAACGGGAACAGGCCGCACGAGCGGCGCAGGCGCGGGCCCTTGAGCGCAACCGGATCGCCCGCGAGATGCACGACGTGCTCGCGCACCGGATCTCGCTGGTCGCCATGCAGGCCGGCGTGCTGGACCACCGCGACGACCTCACGGCCGAGGAGAACCGGGTCCTGACGCGCGGCATCCTCGACGGCTCGCGCCAAGCCCTGGAAGAGCTGCGCGACGTCCTCGGCGTGCTCCGGGCCGACCAGTTCACCCCATCGGATCCCTCCCTGGACGGAATCCCCGGCCTGGTGGCCGACGCCCGCACGGCCGGACTGGACGTGACGCTCACCAACACCGTGACGGGCGCGGTGTCCGACGGCCTCGGGCGCACCTGCTACCGGGTAGTCCAAGAAGGACTCACCAACGCCGCGAAACACGCACCCGGCGCACAGGTGCGGGTCGTCCTCGACGGCGCGGCAGGCGACCACCTCCGCGTCAGCGTCCGCAACTCCCCGGCGACCGCGGCGACCCACCGGGTACCGACGTCGGGGTTCGGGTTGCCCGGTCTCGCCGAGCGGGTCACCCTCGCGGGCGGCGAGCTCGCCCACCACCCGACGGCCGACAACGGCTATGTCCTGACCGCACGACTGCCCTGGCCCAGCCACGACCACGACCACGAAATGAGTGCCTGAGTGGACAGCGAGCGCAGGCCGGTGCGGGTCCTCATCGTCGACGACGACCAGCTGGTGCGGATGGCGCTGCGACTCGTCGTCGGAGGCGAACCGGACCTGACCGTCGTCGCGGAGGCGGCCGACGGGAACGCCGCGATCACCGCGGTGGACCAGCAACGACCGGACGTCGTGTTGATGGACGTGCGAATGCCCGGCCGGGACGGCCTCAGCGCCACCCGGGAGATCCTCACCCGGCCGTCGCCGCCGCGGGTGCTCATGCTGACCACGTTCGACTCCGACGACCTGGTGCTCGGCGCACTGCACGCCGGCGCACTCGGGTTCGTCCTCAAGGACACCCCACCCGCGCGGATCGCCGACGCCGTGCGAACCGTCGCGGCCGGGAACCCCGTGCTGTCCCCGACGGCCACCGCACGGGTGATCGCCGCGGCGACCGGACCACACTCCGCCGAGGCCCGCCGCTCCACCCGCGAAGCCGCACGGCGCCGACTGTCCACACTGACCGAACGCGAACTCCACACCGCCCGCGGCATCGCCGACGGCCTGGGCAACGCGGAGATCGCCGAGCGGCTGCACATCAGCATCGCGACCGTGAAGGCCCACACTGGCAACCTGTTCACCAAGCTGGCGCTCGAGAACCGGGTGCAGATCGCGCTACTGATCCGTGACGCGGAGGAATGACACCCCCGGATCCGCGACTGGGTCTGCGGTCGTTCATCCGGCCGACGTCGTCGCCAACCCGCAGGTCGTCGGGGACGCCGGAGGAGCCCACGGTGAGCAGATGGTGCCGCCTGCGGCCGTCTCGGTCACCGAGAACCTCCCAAACCAGCCGACGGGATGCCCTCGAATCCGACGACATCAGCCAACGACTCCTACGCTGCCGGTTCTGAGGGAATCGACCGCGTAGAGGTGCAAGCCAAAGCGGAACAACGCGTTCACGAAACATAAATCGATACGGCCACACTCGCGGCCGTGGTCGAAATGAAACATCAACCAGCAAGTTGGACCTTCATGCGGCTTCACTTCCGAGCCCGGCATGCCACGCAAACGAACCAGGCCGTTTCCCGAAGGAAACGGCCTGGTCAGTCACTGTAGCCCCGACGGGATTTGAACCCGCGCTACCGCCTTGAGAGGGCGGCGTCCTAGGCCGCTAGACGACGGGGCCCTGGAACCAGAGAGAACTCTATCAGAAGCGATTTTGTTCTCTCTGCTGGGGTACCAGGACTCGAACCTAGACTAACTGAACCAGAATCAGTCGTGCTGCCAATTACACCATACCCCAACGCTACTGACCGTCAGCGACCTCGCGGTCGCTCGACCAGCACCGGAGAAGATGTTAGACCACGCCCTCCCGGCACCGGAAATCGGCCCCGGTTGTCGCGGTCACGTCGGGGGTGCGGTACTCGCTGACCAGCAGTTCCGGCAGGTCAGCAAGGCTCTCGATGGTCTGGATGCCCGGTTCGGTCGCGTCGTGGTCGTGTGACGACCGCGAGAGCCACACGCCGTGGAGGCCGGCGTCCCGTGCGCCCATGGCGTCGGTGTCGATGAGGTCGCCGACGTGGACCGTCTCGGACGGACGGACGCCCATGCGCGCGCACGCGGTGTGGAAGATCACTGGATCGGGTTTCGCCGCGCCCAGTTCGCCCGCGATGACCAGGGTGTCGAAGAAGCGGGCGATGCCGAGGTCGGCGAGTTTGGCGCGCTGGTGGTTGCCAGAGGCGTTGGTCACGGCGGCGAGCTTGAAGCCGGCGGCGCGCAGCCAGTCGAGGCACGGGATCGCGTCGGAGAACAGCTGCCACGTGGTGCACAGCTGCGTACGGCGCCGTTCCTCGAGGGTCGCGACGAGGTCGTCGTCGAGCAGCGCGCCGAGATCGGCGAAGAACGCCTTCGTGCGCGCCTTGTGCATGGCGTCGTAGGACAGTTCGCCTGCGACGACCCTGGCGACGTGCTCGTCGGTCGTGCGCTGCCAGCACGGCCACATGTCGTCGCGGCCGATGAGGTCGAAGAGGGCGCGCCGGGCGGACGACGTGAAGTCGACCAGCGTGTCGTCGATGTCTAAACACACTGCCTGGATTCTCGGCGGCTCGTGCTCGGCCGCCAGTCCGGTCGCGTTGCGGTCGGAGGCAGCAGGAAACGGCACGAGCCCAAAGGTCATCAGCAGAGATTAGGCCGCCCGGGGCACCCTTCGATTCGGCTATAGAGGTGATTGTGTGGAATCTGACTCGATTAAGTCAGCGGTCTCCGAGTGAGAGGCGATTAGGATCTATCGCTCCTCATCGGCGTGGCGTTACGGATGTGTCAGGAACGTGCCGCACGCAACCTCGAGAGTGACCGTTCCCGGCCGAGCAGTTCGAGCGACTCGTACAGCGGCGGGGACACCGTCCGACCGGTCGCCGCGACCCGCACGGGTGCGAACGCCTTGCGTGGTTTGAGACCGAGCCCGTCGATCAGCGCGGCCTTCAGCGTCTCCTCGATCGCCGCCGTCGTCCACTCCGCGACGCCCTCGAGCGCGCCGATGCTCGCGTCGAGAACGGGTGCCGCGTCGGGGCCGAGCGCCTTCGCGGCCGCGTCCGGTTCCGGCGCGAAGTCCGCTTCGGTGATGAAAAGGAACCGCACCATCGTGGCCACTTCGGACAGTACGGTGACGCGTTCCTGGACGAGCGGGGAAATGGCGCGGAGCGTGTCGAGGTCGGCGTCCGACGGGTTCTCGGGAAGGAGCCCCTCGGTCACGAGGTGGGGAATGACGCGCTCGACGAAAACCTCGGGGGCGAGCTTGCGGATGTGCTCGCCGTTGATCGCCTCCGCCTTCTTCACGTCGAACCGGGCGGCGTTCGCGTTGACCTTCGAGATGTCGAACGCGGCGATCATCTCGTCCATCGTGAAGATGTCGCGGTCCTCGGCGATCGACCAGCCGAGCAGCGCGAGGTAGTTCAGCATGCCCTCGGGCACGAAACCGCGGTCGCGGTAGTTGAAGAGGTTCGACTGCGGGTCGCGCTTCGACAGCTTCTTGTTGCCCTCGCCGCGCACCAGCGGCAGGTGCCCGAACTCCGGCGTGAACGTGGTGACGCCGATCCGCCGCAGCGCCTCGTACAGCGCGATCTGCCGCGGGGTCGACGGCAGCAGGTCCTCGCCGCGCAGCACGTGGGTGATGCGCATGAGCGCGTCGTCGACCGGGTTGGTGAGCGTGTACAGCGGGGCCCCGTTGGCGCGCACCAGGACCGGGTCGGGCACGCTGCCGACCTTGAACACGATCTCGCCGCGCACCAGGTCGGTGAAGGACAGGTCGTGGTCGGGCATGCGCAGGCGCAGCACGGGTTCGCGGCCGTCCGCGCGGAACGTGGCCTTCTGCTCGTCGGTCAGCTCGCGGTCGGCGTTGTCGTAGCCGAGCTTCGGGTCCTGGCCCGCGGCCTTGCGCCGGGCCTCCACCTCTTCGTTGGAGGAGAAGGACTCGTACAGCTCACCGGCCTCGAAGAGCCTGCGCGCGATGTCGGCGTAGATCTCGCCGCGCTCGCTCTGGCGGTACGGCCCGTCGGGGCCGCCGACCTCGGGACCCTCGTCCCAGTCGATGTTCAGCCACCGCAACCCGTCGAGCAGCGCGCGGTAGCTCTCCTCGCTGTCGCGCGACGCGTCGGTGTCCTCGATGCGGAACACGAGCTTGCCGCCGTGGTGGCGGGCGAAGGCCCAGTTGAACAGAACGGTGCGGATCAGGCCAACGTGCGGCGTGCCCGTCGGCGACGGGCAGAAGCGGGCGCGGACCTCAGCGTTTGCAGTAGTCATGGCCCGATCAGCGTATCCGCCTTGACGTCGTGTTCCGGCAGGTGCATCCTGAAGTTATTCAACAGGAGATGAATTGATTTGGAGGGGTCATGACGAACGTGGAGAGGACCACGTGTCTGGTCGCAGGCGGCGGCCCGGCCGGGATGGTGCTGGGGCTTCTGCTCGCCCGCGCGGGTGTCGCGGTGACAGTGCTGGAGAAGCACGCCGACTTCCTGCGCGACTTCCGGGGCGACACCGTGCACCCGACGACCCTCGACCTGCTCGACGAGCTGGGCCTGGGGGACGAGTTCGCGAAGCTGCCGCAGAGCAGGCTGGAACGGGCGCAGCTGCCGACGCGGCAGGGGATGGTGCCGTTCGGCGACTTCACGCAGCTGCCCGGCAAGCACAACTACGTCGCGATGGTGCCGCAGTGGGACCTGCTGGACCTGTTGGCGGACGCGGCGAAACAGGAGCCGTCGTTCACGCTCCGCATGGAGACCGAGGCGGTCGGCGTCATCTGGGACCACGGACGGGTGGCGGGCGTCGAGTACCGCACGACGGCCGGTGCGACCGGACAGATCCTCGCGGACCTCACGATCGCCGCCGACGGCAGGCACTCCGCGCTGCGCGCCGCGGCGGGCATGAAGGTGCGGGACTACCCGACACCGATGGACGTCTGGTGGTTCCGCCTGCCCCGTCGCACCGGGGACCCGGCAGGCGCGGTCGGCGTGATGAGCCA
This sequence comes from Actinophytocola algeriensis, assembly GCF_014203735.1. Classification (GTDB taxonomy): domain Bacteria; phylum Actinomycetota; class Actinomycetes; order Mycobacteriales; family Pseudonocardiaceae; genus Actinophytocola; species Actinophytocola algeriensis. The sequence continues at coordinate 897,094 of NZ_JACHJQ010000004.1, forward strand.
GGCCCGCGCGGTGATCATGCTGGACCGCGACGACTACTGGCAGACCGCGGTCCTGATCCGCAAGGGCTCGGACGCGGCGCAGCGGAAGGAGCCGGTGTCGTCGATGGTCGCCGGCATCGCGGAGGTGGTGCCGTGGCTGACCGACCGGGTGGACACGGTGTCCTCGTGGGACGACGTGAAGCTGCTGGACGTGCGCGTCGACCGCCTGAGCCGCTGGTACACCGATGGCCTGCTGTGCATCGGTGACGCGGCCCACGCCATGTCACCCGTCGGTGGCGTCGGCATCAACCTGGCAGTACAGGACGCGGTCGCGGCGGCCACGCTGCTGGCGGCACCCCTCGTCAACGGCACGGTCTCGACCCGCGACCTCGCGAAGGTGCAGCGGCGCAGGCTGCTGCCGACGGTCATCACGCAGGGGGTGCAACGGTTCCTGCACGCCCGCGTGCTCAAGCCCGCCCTGGCGGGAAAGGTCGAGATCGCGCGGGCGGCGAAACTGCCGGTGCCGGTGCGGATGATGACCAGGTTCCCGAAGCTGCGCCGCATACCCGCGTACGTCGTCGGCCGCGGCTTCCGCCCGGAGCACGCACCGCCCTTCGCGCGCAGGTAGTCGTCCACGGGCCCACGTCGCTGACCAGCACAGGGGTTTCCGGCGGCAGGTCACCGCCCGCCGCGGCGGGGTCCGCGCCGTCGGCGGGGACGGGGGCCGGGAACTCCTTGCCGCTCGGCGGCTTGGCGAAGAAGGGCCAGCGGACCGCCTGGTACGCCCGAGCTTCGTGTGATGGATGGTGCGGCTGGTGCGTTCCCTCGGCAGGAACGACAGCCACCGGTGGTGCCGGCAGGCGAGCCGGTCCGCGAAGCCCGGGCCACCGTAGTAATGCGGACGCGCGTCCTCGGACGCGTCGCCCACCCGCAGGCGGCGGCGCGCCGCCGCTGCCACCAGCCAGGACGCCTCGCCCAGCGCGGCGGACGCGATCACCAGCACGCCGAGTGGCCGGCCGGTCGCCGACCGTCCACTGGGGATGATCACTGTGGACGATCTAGAGCCGGGTCTGGAGCGCGTCCGCCGCCGCGAGGAGGTCCGCCGCCCAGCGTGCGCCGGGACGCCTGCCCATGCGGTCGATCGGCCCGGACACCGACACCGCCGCCACGACCTGGCCCGCCGCGTCGCGCACGGGGGCGGACACGCTTGCCACGCCCGGTTCCCGCTCCGCCACGCTCTGCGCCCAGCCGCGGCGGCGCACCTCCAGCAGTGCGCGCTCGCCGAAGACCGCGTCGGCCAGCAGGGCGCGCTGGGTGGTCGGGTCCGTCCACGCCGCAAGGACCTTCGCGCCGGAACCGGCGGTCATCGGGAGCCTCGCGCCCACGGGAACGGTGTCGCGCAGGCCACTCGGCGGCTCGGCCGTCGAGATGCAGATCCGGTGCACACCGTCGCGGCGGTACAGCTGCACGCTCTCGCCCGTGCGGTCGCGCAACCGGGGCAGGACGCTGCTCGCCGCGTCCAGCAACGGGTCCACCGCGCCGCCTGCCAGTTCGGCCAGTGCGGCGCCCGGTCGCCACCGTCCGTCGCTTCCCCTGCGCAGCAAGCGATGCACCTCGAGCCCCACTGCGAGCCGGTGCGCGGTCGCACGGGGGAGTCCCGTCCGCGTGCAGAGTTCGGCCAGGCCACAAGGCTCTTTGGCGACCGCCTGCAGGACCGCCATTGCCTTGTCCAGTACACCGATGCCGCTATGCTGTCCCACGTCTCGATATTAAGTTCCCGCTATATGGGATGTCCAGTGTTTCAGATCGTGGAACCGAACTTCTGAAGTCGATGGGTGAGAAGGCATGGGAAAGACGCTTGCCGAGAAGGTATGGGATCAACACGTGGTCCGGCGGGGAACCGGCGCGGAGCCGGACCTGCTGTACATCGACCTCCACCTCATCCATGAGGTGACGAGCCCGCAGGCGTTCGACGGCCTGCGACTGTCCGGTCGTGGCGTGCGCAGGCCCGATCTCACCATCGCCACGGAGGACCACAACGTCCCGACGATCGACATCGAGCTGCCGATCGCGGACCCGGTGTCCCGCACGCAGGTCGACACGCTCCGCAAGAACTGCGCGGAGTTCGGTGTCCGGCTGCACCCGATGGGTGACGCGGAGCAGGGCATCGTGCACGTCGTCGGCCCGCAGCTGGGCCTGACCCAGCCGGGCACGACGGTGGTGTGCGGTGACAGTCACACCTCGACGCACGGCGCGTTCGGCGCGCTGGCGTTCGGTATCGGCACGTCGGAGGTCGAGCACGTGCTCGCCACCCAGACGCTGCCGTTGCGGCCCTTCAAGACGATGGCGATCACTGTGGACGGGGAGCTGCCCCCCGGCGTCACGGCGAAGGACGTCATCCTCGCGGTCATCGCGAGGATCGGCACCGGCGGCGGACAGGGCTACGTGCTCGAGTACCGCGGCGCGGCGATCGAGAAGCTGTCGATGGAAGCGCGGATGACCGTCTGCAACATGTCCATCGAGGCGGGCGCCCGCGCCGGGATGATCGCACCGGACGAGACCACGTTCGCCTACCTGAAGGGCCGTCCGCACGCCCCGAGGGGGGAACAGTGGGACGCCGCGGTGGCGGCCTGGCGCGCGCTGCGCACCGACGACGACGCCACGTTCGACGCCGAGGTGCACATCGACGCGAGCGCGCTGACCCCGTACGTGACATGGGGCACCAACCCGGGGCAGGGGCTGCCGTTGTCGGCGCGGGTGCCCGACCCGGAGGCGATCGGGGACGAGCACGAGCGGGCCGCCGCCGAGAAGGCGCTCTCGTACATGGACCTGACGCCGGGCACGCCGCTGCGCGACATCCACGTCGACACCGTCTTCCTCGGCTCGTGCACCAACGGCCGGATCGAGGACCTGCGCGCCGCCGCGGACGTGTTGCGGGGCCGCAAGGTCGCCGACGGGGTGCGGATGCTCGTGGTGCCGGGGTCGATGCGGGTGCGCGCGGCCGCCGAGTCCGAGGGCCTGCACCAGGTCTTCCTCGACGCGGGCGCCGAGTGGCGGCAGGCCGGTTGCTCCATGTGCCTCGGCATGAACCCGGACCAGCTCAAGCCCGGTGAGCGGAGCGCGTCCACATCGAACCGCAACTTCGAGGGACGGCAGGGCAAGGGCGGCCGGACCCACCTGGTGTCGCCGCTCGTGGCCGCCGCGACCGCGGTCCGCGGCACCCTCTCCGCACCGGAAGACCTGCCCGCGGAGTCGAGCACCGATACCGGCGACCAGGCCTGAAAGGGGCAAACGACGATGGAAGCCTTCACCACACACACCGGCGTCGGGGTGCCGCTGCGGCGGTCCAACGTGGACACCGACCAGATCATCCCGGCCGTGTACCTCAAGCGGGTGAGCCGGACGGGATTCGAGGACGGACTGTTCTCAGCCTGGCGCCAGGACGACCAGTTCGTGCTCAACCAGGAACCCTTCCGTGCGGGCAGCGTCCTGGTGGCGGGGCCGGACTTCGGCACCGGGTCCTCCCGGGAGCACGCCGTCTGGGCCTTGTCCGACTACGGGTTCCGGGTGGTCATCTCCTCCCGGTTCGCCGACATCTTCCGGGGCAACGCGGGCAAGCAGGGACTGGTCGCGGCCCAGTGCGAGCAGGCGGATGTGGAGCTCCTGTGGAAGCTCCTGGAGAACGAACCGGGCACCGAGGTGACCGTCGACCTCCGGGACAAGACGGTGCGCGCCAAGGACTTCACGGCGCCGTTCCAGGTCGACGACTACACCCGCTGGCGCCTGCTGGAAGGGCTCGACGACATTGCTCTCACGCTGCGGCACGAGGACGAGATCGGGTCTTTTGAGGCCTCAAGGGAACCGTGGAAGCCGACTACTACTACACTCTCCTCCTGAGGCCATCGAATAGGCAGCCACGCAACAAAATCCGACACCCCGGAAGGGGAAATTGGGCGAGTCGCGTGGAAAAAGTGCCGAGTTAGGCATACGGTGGCCAGAAGTCGGCCGGATTGGCCGAGAACGCAAGTGTGGTCATACGGAGGACTGAAGGGTGAACAAGGCCCAACTCATCGAGGCGCTCTCGGACCGCCTCGGCGACAAGAAGGCCGCAGGCGCTGCGGTCGATGGTCTCGTCGATGTGATCGTTCGCACGGTCAACAAGGGCGAGAAGGTGAACATCACCGGCTTCGGCGTGTTCGAGAAGCGTGCGCGCGCCGCTCGTACCGCGCGCAACCCGCGCACGGGCGAGACGGTGAAGGTCAAGAAGACCAACGTGCCTGCATTCCGTGCCGGCACGACCTTCAAGGACGTGGTGAGCGGCGCGAAGAAGCTGCCGAAGGTGGCTGCTCCGCGCAAGACCGCGACGGCGTCGACCGCGCGTAGCACGGCCGCTTCCACGCGGACCGCCGCTGCTCGCCCGACGTCCCGTGCGGCCGCTACCACCACGCGCAGCACGCGGACCACCGCCGCGAAGCCGGCCACGACCCGCGCAGCCGCCGCGAAGACGGCAGCGAAGGCCCCGGCGAAGACGACGACGAGGGCGGCGGCCGCCAAGACGACCGCGAAGGCCACCACCGCCAAGAAGGCCACCCCGGCCAAGGCGACGGCTGCCAAGCGGACCACGGCTGCCAAGGCGACCCCGGCGAAGGCGACTGCCGCGAAGAAGACCACGGCCGCCAAGCGGACCACCGCCGCGAAGAAGAAGTAACAACAGAGCACCAAGCCGAAGGCCGCCGCCCAGGGTATGGGCGGCGGCCTTCGGCTTTGCTGGGACGCCTGGGACACACAGGACCCGGCCATCGGCCCGCAGCGGCCACGTCAGGCGCGGAGAAGGCCCTTCACAGTGCCGAGTCCCGCGTGCGGGCAGGAGGCTCGCGCTCGAACCGGCTGTTTCGTCCGGAATCCGGGCCGGCCCGCGGCGTCCCGGGCCTCGTGAGCTTGAGGTTCGGGGCGGGCGGGGTTCCGGGCTGGAACACTCGAGTTGGTTGTTCCATGCGGGTCCTGGCGCACGCGGATCTCGGACTGGAACACATCGGGCCGGTTGTTTCACGCCGGTTCCCGGCCCACGGGAACGCGACTCGCGCGAGCTCAGCGGCCGCGGAACGCGTCAAGGCCCGTTTCGGAACCCGCCCGAAAGGGCGGTCCAGGGGTCGGCGAAAGGGCTACTCGCGGGCCGGGAATGGGGGACTCGCGCGGGTTTTGGGAGTGGCTACATCGGACAGGTGTGCGAAATCGTTGGGGCTCGGTGAATCATTACGGCACCCGGATGTAGTCCGCCGCCACGAGGTGGGTGCCGGCGAAGAACAGGGCCCACACGCTGCCCTTCTTGCTTTCCACGCGCCGCGGCAGGGACACCGGTGAATCGGCTGCCACACGCGTCACCAGGTCCGGGATGACCCCGCCCTGGCTGCACACCACGGAAACCCCGCCCCCCGCGGCGATCTCCGCCAGGCGGCGGGTGGCGGCGTCCGCCATGCCCTCGTACTTCCGCTCCGCCAGCAGTTCCTCTTCCACCACCGGTACACCGATGTCGTCAGCCACTGGCCGGACCGTCTCCACGCACCGCACCAACGGAGCCGAGTACACCCGTTCCGCGCCGTACACGGCCGCCAGCTCACGGACCGGCGGCACCTGCTTCTCCCCGTTGCGGGACAGCGGACGCAGCTCGTCAGCGTCCTCCCACTGCGCCCGGCTGCCCGCCTTCGCGTGCCGCACCAGCAGCACCGTCGTCAGGTCCGCTGGGAGTGCGGAGAACGCCGCCAGCACCGGGAGGTCGCGGTCGTGCGACAGCCGGGCCACCGCGTCCGGCACCGGCATCCACCGCAGGTCAGCCACTTCCTCCGACGGGACGAACTCCCCGTCGAGGTACCGGGCGGCGAAGTAGTCCACCACCTTGTGGTCCGCGCCGAGGAGGTACCCGGTGCGGCCGAGGAACCGGCCCAGCGCCACCCGCGCACCGGTCTCCTCCCGCACCTCCCGGTGCGCCGCGACCCGCGCGGACTCGTCCGCTTCCAGCTTTCCCTTGGGCAGCGTCCAGTCGCCGTACCGCTCCCGGTACACCAGCGCCACCTCGACGACCCCGTCCCGCAGGCGCCACACGACGCCGCCTGCCGCGGCGATCTCCCCTGCCATGCGGCTAGCCGAGGGCGCGGTGCTGGGCGAGCATCTGTGCCTGGTGGTCTCTCACCGACGACCCCTCCGCGGGTGACGCGGTCCAGTCGCCGTTCTGTTCCAGCACCCAGCAGCGGGTCGCCGGGTCCAGCGCGGACTCGAACATGCTGTCCAGCTGCGCGGTCAGCTTCGGGTCGGTGATCCGCACCTGCACCTCGACGCGCCGGTCCAGGTTGCGGTGCATCATGTCCGCGCTGCCGAGCCAGTGCTCGTTCGAGCCGACGAAGTGGAAGACCCTGGAGTGCTCGAGGAACCGCCCCAGGATCGAGCGCACCCGGATGTTGTCCGACAGCCCCTCGATGCCCGGCTTGAGCGCACAGATGCCCCGCACGACGATGTCGACCGGCACCCCGGTCTGCGACGCCCGGTACAGCGCGTCGATGACCTGCTCGTCCACCAGGCTGTTGATTTTCATGCGGATCCCGGCCGGGCGGCCCGCCCGCAGGTGCTCGGTCTCCCGCTCGATCTGCTCCACGATGCCGCGCCGAATCCCGTACGGCGCCACCAACAGCGAGCGGTACTCGTCCTGCCGCGCGTACCCGGTCAGCACGTTGAACAGGTCGGTGAGGTCCGCGCCGATCGACGGTTCGGCCGTCAGCAGGCCCACGTCCTCGTACAGGCGCGCGGTCTTCGGGTTGTAGTTGCCGGTGCCGATGTGGCAGTAGCGCCGGATGACCGACCCCTCCTGCCGCACCACGAGCGCGGTCTTGCAGTGGGTCTTGAGCCCCACCATGCCGTAGACGACGTGCACGCCCGCCTTCTCCAGCTGCCGCGCCCACTTGATGTTCGCCTGCTCGTCGAACCGCGCCTTGATCTCCACCAGCGCCACGACCTGCTTGCCTGCCTCGGCCGCGTCGATCAGCGCCTCGACGATGGGGGAGTCACCGGAAGTCCGGTACAGCGTCTGTTTGATCGCGAGCACGCGCGGGTCCGCGGCGGCCTGCTCGATGAACCGCTGCACGCTCGTGGAGAACGAGTCGTACGGGTGGTGCACCAGCACGTCGCCCTCGCGCAGGGTCGCGAACACGCTCTTGGGCGTCTCCCGCTCACCGAACGCGGGGTGCGTCGCGGGCACGAACGGCGGGTCCTTGAGGTCCGTCCGGTCGACACCGTGGAGCTGCCACAGGCAGGAGAGGTCCAGCAGTCCCGGCACGACGACCACGTCGTGCGGGTCCACGTCCAGCTCCCGCAGCAACAGTTCCATCATGTGCTCGCTCATGTCGTCGGCGACCTCGAGCCGCACCGGCGGACCGAACCGGCGCTGCGCCAGCTCACGTTCGAGTGCCTTCAACAGGTCCTCGTCCTGGTCCTCCTCGACCTCGAGGTCGGCGTTGCGGGTGACCCGGAACGCGTGCACCTCGGTGACCTGCATGCCGGCGAAGAGGTTGTCGAGGTGCGCCGCGATCAGCGTCTCCAGGGGGAGGAACAGCGCGCTGCGGTCCTCCCGCTTCTGCGAGATGGGGATGAGCCGGGACACGTTGTCCGGCACCTTGACGCGCGCGAACCGCTCGCCGCCGCCGCTCGGGTCCCGCACGGTCACCGCGAGGTTCAGCGACAGCCCGGAGATGTAGGGGAAGGGGTGCGACGGGTCGACCGCGAGCGGGGTGAGGACCGGGAAGATCTGGTCGTAGAAGTACTTGGCGAGCCGTTCGCGCTGCTCGTCGGTCAGGTCGGCCCACCGCGCGATCCGGATCTCCTGCTCGGACAGCGCGGGCCGCAGCCGCTTCTCCCACGCGGCGGCGTGCTGCCCGACGAGCTCCTGGTTGCGCTTGGAGATGTACGCGAGCTGTTCCCTCGGCGTCAGCCCGTCCGCGCTGCGCACCGAAAGGCCGGTCTCGTCGCGGCGTTTCAGGCCGGCGACCCGCACCATGTAGAACTCGTCGAGGTTCGACGAGAAGATCGCGAGGAACTTCGCGCGCTCCAGCAGCGGCTGCGACTCGTCCTCGGCGAGCGCGAGCACCCGCGCGTTGAAGTCCAGCCACGACAGTTCGCGGTTGAGATACCGGTCGTCCGGCAGGTCGGTGACCGCCGCGGCCGGGGTGACTGCGGGCGGCGAGGACGGCACCGGGCGGGGTTCTGGCACGTGCTCTTCGTGCTCGGCGTCGGTGGACTGCTCAGGGCTCGTCTCGGTGCTCACAACCTCATTGTCCAGCATTTATGGCGTGATGGTGCAGCCCAGTCCGAACGAGCGGGTGAACTTTCCCGTGGCCACGCCGAGACCCAGTTCGGCGGCCACGCCGAGATCGTCCTCGGTGTCCACGTCGCAGCGCAGCGACGGGCGGGCGGCCCCGACCAGGACCGCGCCGGTGGCCGCGTGCGCGGCGGCGGAACCCGGGCCGAACCGCGGGTTCAGCGGTGCGCCGGGTGCGGCGAGCAGGAGGGTCGTCCCGGTGCCCTGCCGGTCCGCGCAGTAGGCCCGCCTGCCCGCGGCCTCCGCGATGGCGGCGGTCAGGTCGGCAGGGCGCAGCGCGGGCAGATCGGCCTGCAGCGCACCGACGGTGCCCGCCGGGGTGCGGAGCGACTCCGCGCCGAAGGCCAGCGCCGCGTTCAGCCCTGGCAGGCCGCGCTCGTCGACGCAGTCGACACCGGTGCCGAGCAGTGCGGCGGGTACCCGTTCGTCCTCGCACACCACCAGCACCCGGCGCACACCCTCGGCCGAGATCGCCGCCGTCACCGTGTCCAGCAGCAGCGCGAGCACCAGCTCGGCGTGCTCGTCCACCGGCACGGCGCCCCGCAGCCGGGACTTCGCGCGGTCGAGCCGCTTGATCGGCACGACCAGGTCTGCTCCACGATCCACACACCCATCGTGCAGGACCCGGCGGCCACGCGTCGCCGCCGGGGCATACTCACTCATCGGAATCGAGCGGAGCTCGCGGAGCGAGCATCTGCCCGGAGTGGAGCTTGCGGAGCGGTCATCGCTGCGTACGAGGAGGACAGGTGCCGAGGCGACTGGAGAAGAGCGGCTTCTGGGTGTGGGTGACGGCGGTGGTCTTCTACCCGATCGCCTGGCTCGGCAAGACCACCGTGCACGGTGCGGAGAACGTCCGGCGCGAGGGTGGCGTCCTGCTGGTCATGAACCACATCTCCCACCTCGACCCGCCGGTGGACGCGGTGTTCGTGCACCGCAACGGCCGGGTGCCGAGGTTCCTCGCCAAGGACAGCCTGTTCCGGACGCCCGTGTTCAAGCGCATGATCTCCGGCGCGGGCAGTATCCCGGTGTACCGGGCGAGCGCGGCGGCGGGCGACAGCCTCGTGGCGGCGAGGGAAGCGCTGCGGGACGGCAAGCTGATCGTGATCTACCCGGAGGGGACGATCACCAGGGACCCCGATGGCTGGCCGATGCGGTCCCGCACCGGCGTCGCGCGCCTGGCGATGGAATGCCTCGAGCACGACATCCCGGTGCTCACCGTCGCGCGCTGGGGCACGCGCGACATCTTCAACGCCTACACGAAGAAGTTCCGGCCCTTCCCCCGCAAGAAGATCACCATCGACGTGTCCGCGCCGGTCGACCTGTCCGAGTTCAAGGGCCGTGACCTGGACAACGACCTCCTGCGCGAGGTGACCGTGTTCCTCATGACCCGGGTCCGCGAGCAGCTCACGGGCCTGCGGGACGAGCAGGCGCCCGAGGAGTTCTACAACCCGGCCAGGGCGAAGAAGAAGAGCACCGGCACCGATGGGTGACATGCGGGTCGCGGTGTTCGGTGCCGGTTCGTGGGGCACGACGTTCGCGAAGGTGCTGGCCGACGCCGGCACGAGCGTGGTCCTGTGGGCACGTCGGCGCGAGGTCGCCGAGGCGATCGGGGAGCGCCGCGAGAACCCGGACTATCTGCCGGGCGTGACGCTGCCGGAGAGCCTGGAGTCCACATCGGACCCGAGGGTGGCGCTGGCCGGGGCGACCGACGTCGTGCTGGCCGTGCCGAGCCAGAGCCTGCGGCACAACCTCACCGCGTGGCGGGGCCTGATCGACCCGTCCGCGACGCTGATCAGCCTCGCCAAGGGCGTGGAGCTGGGTTCGCTGAAGCGGATGAGCGAGGTCGTCACCGAGGTGATGGGCGTGCCCGAGAGCCAGGTCGCGGTGGTGTCGGGCCCCAACCTCGCCAAGGAGATCGCGGCCGGGCAGCCGACCGCGTCGGTGATCGCGTGCACCGACCACGACCGGGCCGTCGCCGTGCAGAAGGCGTGCACCACGGGCTACTTCCGCCCGTACACCAACACGGACGTGGTCGGCTGCGAGCTGGGTGGCGCGTGCAAGAACGTGATCGCGCTGTCCTGCGGCATGGCCGGTGGGCTGGGGTTCGGCGACAACACGCTCGCCACGCTCATCACGCGCGGGCTCGCGGAGACGGCACGGCTGGGTGAGGTGTTCGGTGCGGACCCGATGACGTTCGCGGGCCTCGCCGGGCTCGGTGACCTGGTGGCGACGTGCTCGTCCCCGTTGTCCCGCAACCGGTCCTTCGGGGAGCGGCTCGGCCGCGGCGAGACCGTCGCGCAGGCGCAGGCCGCGGCGCACGGCCAGGTCGCGGAGGGCGTGAAGTCGTGCTCGTCGATCCGCGAGCTGGCGTTGCGCCACGGCGTCGAGATGCCCATCACCGAGGTGGTGCACCGGGTGTGCCACGACGGTTTCGACCCGCGCGAGATGGCGGGCGAGCTGATCGGCCGCAAGACCAAACCGGAACGCTGACCGGCGGCGGCCCCCGTGGGGCAGGGGCCGCCGCACCGGGTCACGCTGGCAGCGGGACCTCCATTACTGCCGGCAGGGTCGGGGAGTCCGAGCCGCCATCCGGTTCGAGGGTCACGCCGATCGCGTCGGCGTCGCCGAAGCCGGAGATCTCCAGCACTGCGTCGCCGTTGTCCGGGGTCAGGAAACCGGCCGAGACCATCGTGCCGCCGTGGCCGGTCCACACCTGGAGGTCCTTGCCCTCAGGCGGGTTCGGCAGGTCATCGGTCAGCAGCAGCATCCGGTTCTCGGAACGGGACATGGCCACGGTCATCCGGCCGTCCTTGCCCTTGTCCACCGTCAGGACCTGGGCGTCGCCCGCGCGCAGGATCTCCGACATCTCCGCCGCCCGCGCCCGCGTCTGGTCCAGCTCGTCGTTCTGCCGCACCACCAGCACGCCCAGCGCGACCGCCGCCGCGAGCAGGACCGCCGCCGCCACGCTCGTCAACCGCAGCGCGATGGCGCGCCGGTCCCGGTGGCGCAGCGGGGTCACGGTGGCGCTGGGCGACTCCTGCCGCACCGTCTTGATCTGGTCGAGCACCCTGGCCTTCAGCGCGGGCGGCGGGTCCTCCGCCGCGGCGAGCGCCAGCCGGGTCGCGGTCTCCCGCAGCTCCCGCACCTCCTGCGCGCACGACTCGCACTCGGACAGGTGCCGCTCGAACGCGGCACGTTCCGCACCGGGCACCGCGTCCACGGCGTACGCACCGGTCAGTGCGTGGATGTCCGCTGTCGTCATCACGCCACCCCCAGGCAGTCGCGCAGCCGGATGAGGCCGTCCCGCAGTCGTGTCTTGATCGTCCCCAGTGGTGTGCCCAGCAGCTCGCCGACCTCGCGGTACGTGCGGCCGCCGTAGTAGGCGAGGAGCACCGACTCGCGCTGCAGGTCGGTCAGCGTGCGCAGGCACCGGCGCACCTGCTCCTGTTCGAGCCTGGTGGTCACCTGCTCGGCCACCTCGTCGAACGGTCTGCCGATGTCGCGTCTGCCGACGGTCTCGTCCCGGTCGGTGGCGGCCTGGGCGGAGCGCACCCGGTCCACGGCGCGGCGGTGCGCCAGGGTCATGGCCCACGTGGTCGCGCTGCCGCGTTCCGGGGAGTACCGGGCGGCGCTGCGCCACAGCTCGACCATGACCTCCTGCACGACCTCCTCCGACTGCGCCGGATCGCGCACGATCCGCCGCACGAGCCCGAAGACCGGCCCGACCAGCAGGTCGTACAACTTCTCGAAGGCCGGCTCGTCGCCGCGCGCGACGCGCTGCATCAGCTCGGCGCCGACGTCGTTCGCCGGTTCGGTGCGTGCTTCCCGCACTCTGCGCACCCGTTCGCCCATGACCACCTGCTCTCGTCTCCTGAGAATGTTCGGAGCCGGTGCGAGGCCGGATTGCCCACCACGATCCCACGGAGTGGACGGGATTGCCGCCTCTGTACGGCGGATGGCACGCTGTTCGCGTGCTGACGAGTGTGCTGAACCGCAGGCGGGGCTATGTCGCGCTCCGTCGTGCCGCCAGCGCGCTGTGTCAGTCTCGGTGAGTCGCCTGCGTCCTTTCCGCACTCCCGAGAAGGTTCTTCCTCATGTTCGCCGTTCCGGCCAACACCATCGCGTCTTCTTCTGTCGCCCCGACGGTCCACCCCGCGCTGGTCGCCCGCGCCTACGCCGCCGACCGCGCCAGGTGGGCCCACCTGCTCCGCTACGACCCCGACGAGCGGTTCGCCGTGCTCGTCGAGGCGACCGATGAGCAGGAGATCTGGCTCATGAGCTGGCTGCCCGGCCAGGAGACCGACCACCACGACCACGGCAACGCCACCGGTGCGTTCACGGTCGTGTCGGGCTCGCTGACCGAGCACGTGCTGCACCGGGGCGTCGCGCTGTCGTTGTCAGCGGGTCAGTCCCGGGTGTTCGGGCCGGGCTACGCACACCACGTGCGCAACGAGGGCCCGGACCCGGCGGTGACCCTGCACGTCTACCGCGGGACCCGCACCAACCGCGCTGTGTTCGGTGGGCTCGCTCCGCTCGGCGCTTCGCGAACCTGATTCCGGCGTCTTCCTTCCTGCGCTGCGCAGTCGCTCGTGGCCGAGCTCCCTGCGCTGCTCGTCAGTCCAGACGCCGGCGGTCCGCTCATTGCGGACCGTCCTGCCTCGTTCGCGAGCTGACGTAGTCCGGCACGCCGACCTCCGGCGGGAGGTGCTCGCACGGTTCCGGCGTGCCCCAGGTCCGCACGAGCGGCAGCACCCCCGCCCAGCTCGCGCCGATCCGGTCCGGGGTCAGGTCCTCCGGTTCCTCACCGGGGCCGCCGGAGCGGATCTTGACCGCCGCCTCGTGCAGGTCCAGCGCCAGCACGGCTGTCTTCGCGAACTCCTGCGGGCTCGGGCCACGCGCCTGGTCCCACGAGCCGGGCGCGATGTGCTCGGTGATCACGCGCAGCGCGTTGAGCTTCGCGTCCGGGTCGGTGACCGGCCGGGCCGCGCCGTGGATGGTGGCGGAGCGGTAGTTGACGGAGTGGTGGAACACCGCGCGGCTGTAGATGACGCCGTCGAGCAGCGTCACGTTCACGCACACCTCCGCGCCGGCACCCGCGCGCAGGCTCGCCGCGCCGGTCGACCCGTGCACGTACAGCGTGCCGTCCTCGTGGCCGTACCCGGTCGGCACGACCACCGGGTGCCCGTCGGGAGTCACGAACGCGAGGTGGCAGATCAGTCCGGCGTCGAGCACCCGCTCCAGCGCGGCGCGGTCGGTCACGCCCCGCTTCTTGCCGCGTTGGATGGTGCTGCGTGGAGTCGGTGAGAGCGTCACGCCTCCTACTGTGACGAGTAGAGTGGCATCATTGAAGGGCCACGACCCATCGATTCTGGAAGGCCACTTTCATGGCCGAGACCCCCGTTCTGCCGGTCACGCTGGACCGCGAGTCGCCGGAGCCGCTGGCCGTGCAGCTGGCAGAACAGCTCCGCGCCGCCGCGGGCGACGGCAGGCTTCGCAGCGGTGACCGGCTCCCGTCGACCCGCGCGCTCGCCGGTGAGCTGGGGGTCAGCCGGACCGTCACGGCCGCGGCCTACGAGCAGCTGCACGCGGAGGGCTGGATCGCGGGCAGGCACGGATCGGGCACCTACGTCACCACCTCGCCACCCGGCATGCTGCGCGCCGACCGGAAACCGGCGCGCCGCGACACCGGGCGGGACGACGTCGTCGACCTCACGCCGGGTTCGCCGTGGGCGGAGGGCATCGAGCAGGCGGCGTGGCGGCGGGCGTGGCGCGCGGCCTCGCACGTGACGCCGATGGTGCGGCCGCAGCGGGCCGGGCTGCCGGAGTACCGGGCGGCGGTCGCCGAACACCTGCTGCGCCACCGCGGTCTGCGCATCGGCGACAGCGAGGTGCTGCTGGCGACCTCGGGCACCAGCTCGGCCGTCGCGGAGCTGGGCCGTGCCGTGCTGCGGCCCGGTGACATGGTGGCCGTCGAGGAACCCGGCTATCAGCGGGCGGTCGGTGCGCTGCGCACCGCGGGCCTGCGGGTCGTGCCCGCGACCGTCGACGCCGACGGGCTGCTCGTCGAGGCGATCCCGGCGAACGTGCGGGCTGTGTACTGCTCGCCCGCACACCAGTACCCGCTCGGCGGCCGCATGTCCGCCGCCCGCCGGGTCGCGCTGGTGGAACGGGCGCGGGAACAGGGCTGGCTCGTGGTGGAGGACGACTACGACGGCGAGCTGCGCTACGACGTGGCCCCGCTGCCGCTGCTGGCCGGGCTGGCCCCGGACGTGGTCGTGCACCTCGGTACCACGAGCAAGATCCTCACGCCGACGCTCGGCATCGGCTGGCTGGTGGCGCCGCCGTCCGTGGTCGCGGCCGTGCTCGCGCACCGCGACGCGACCGGCATCGGGCCCGCGCCGGCCGGTCAGCTGGTGGTCGTGGAACTGGCGCGCGGCGGCGACCTCGGCAGGCACCTGCGCCGGTTGCGGCGCGAGCTGTCGGAACGGCGGACGCTGGTCGTGGAAACGCTGGTGCGCGGCGGGGTCCGGGTGCTCGGCGACGACGCGGGCGCGCACGTCGTGGTGCCGGTGGCCTCTGCCGAGGACGAACGCGAGCTGGTGCGGTCCGGCCTGGAGCGCGGTCTGCTGCTCGACGGGCTCGCGCGCCACCACGTGGGCAGGGCCCGCTGGTTCGGCGTCGCGCTCGGCTACGCGGCCTGCTCCCGTGACCAGCTCAAACGGTCCCTGCCGGTGCTCGTCGAGCTGGCGGGACCCGGCGCCGGGTAGGGTCGCGAGCCATGGCCAGCCAAGAACGCGTCCGCGTCGCAGTGGTGTTCGGTGGGCAGAGCACGGAACACACGGTGTCCTGTGTGTCCGCGGCGAGTGTGCTCGCGAACCTGGACCCGGAGCGGTTCGAGGTCCTGCCGGTCGGCATCACGCCCGACGGCTCGTGGGTGCTCGGCCCGGCCGACCCCGCGACGCTCGCGATCGACGGCCGCACGCTGCCGACCATCACCTCCGGCACCGCGCTGACCCTGCCTGCCGACCCGACGTCCGCGAGCCTCGTGGTGCTCGAACGCGGTCGCGAGGGCGAGATCCTGTCCGCTGTGGACGTGGTGTTCCCCGTGCTGCACGGTGCCTACGGCGAGGACGGCACGATCCAGGGGCTGCTCGAGATGGCCGGCCTGCCGTACGTGGGTGCCGGGGTGCTGGCGAGCGCGGTGGCCATGGACAAGGAGTTCACGAAGAAGGTCCTCAAGGCCGAAGGCCTGCCGGTCGGCCCGTACGAGGTGCTGCACCGCGGCGACGCTTCCCTGACCGGCGAGCAGAAGGACCGCCTCGGGCTGCCGGTGTTCGTGAAGCCCGCGCGGGCCGGTTCGTCGACGGGCATCACGAAGGTGTCGGACTGGGCCGAACTCGACGAGGCCATCGCCACCGCACGCGCGATCGACCCGAAGGTGCTCGTCGAGTCGATGATCGTCGGCCGCGAGGTCGAGTGCGGCGTGCTGGAGTTCCCCGACGGCCGCGTCGAGGCGTCCCTGCCCGCGGAGATCCGCATCCTCGACGACGCGCTCGAGTTCTACGACTTCGAGACCAAGTACCTCGATGACACGGCCGAGCTGGACATCCCGGCGAAGCTCGACGACGCGATCACCGACAAGCTGCGCACCATGGCGGTGAAGGCCTTCCACGCACTCGACTGCCAGGGCCTGGCCCGCGTGGACTTCTTCGTCGGCCCGGACGGCACCCCGATCATCAACGAGCTGAACACCATGCCGGGCTTCACCCCGACGTCGGCCTACCCGAAGATGTGGGCCGTCACGGGCGTCGACTACCGCACACTCCTGTCGACCCTGATCGACACGGCCGTCGCCCGCGGCACGGGACTCAGGTAACCGGCAGGACCTTCGCGATCGTCTCCGACATCTCCTGTACCACGCCTGTGCCGGCGTCATCGGGGATCGTCAGCGCGACGTACACCGGGCGGTCGACCGTGTACCAGGTGCTGGCGCCCTCACCCTCGACCAGCAGCCACTTCACCTTCGAGATCGCGCTCGAGATCTCGCGCAGGCTCTCGGTCGGCGCGTGCTCGGGCTTGGGCAGCCCGCAACGCAGCACGACCGGCTCGCCCCGGTCGCCGGCCCACGCGGCAGCGGCCGGGGGAGCGGGGTCGGCGAGCGGGAGCCGTGCCAGCTCGTCGCCCTTGCTCGGGAGTTTCGCGGGCAGCGCGCCGACGAGCTTCGCGCACTCGGGTGCGTTCGCGTCCGGTGCGTCGACACCGGCCAGTGCGAGCGGACCGGTGCGGGGCGCCTGCGACGTGGTGGTGGTCGGGGCGGCCTCGTCGGACTCGCTGCCGCCGAGGACCTGGCTCGCGATGATCACACCCGCGACGAGCACCGCGGCCAGCCCGGCCGCGACGAACAGGGTCACACGGGACAGAGGTTGCTCGGACACGCCCCAACTACAGCACGTCTCAGAGATGGACCACCGGGCAGGTGAGGGTCCGCGTGATGCCGTCCACGTTCTGGATGCGCGCCACGACCAGCTGACCCAGCAGGTCGACGTTGTCGGCTTCCGCCCGCACGATCACGTCATAGGGTCCGGTGACATCCTCCGCGGTCGTCACACCCTGGATCTGTGCGATCTTGGCCGCGACCGCGGCGGCTTGGCCGACCTCGGTCTGAATGAGGATGTATGCGTGGACCACGGCGCGCCCCTTCGTGTCTAGCCGGACTCAAGAGGTAGGAACGTGAGCAGCAAAAGGTACCGCAGTTCCGGATCGTTTGGGGATCCGACTATCGGAGGTGTCGTGGCCGACAATAGAGGAGGCCCAGCTCATGATCCACCCGAGACCGTCGCGGACGTGGGTGAGTTCGGGCTGATCGGGCGGGTCACGGCGGGGCGCAAGCAACCGCCGACGACGCTGATCGGGCCGGGTGACGACGCCGCGCTCGTCGCCGCGGCCGATGCCAGGGTGGTCGCGAGCACCGACGTGCTCGTCGAGGGCGTCCACTTCAGACTCGACTGGTCGACGCCGGAACACGTTGGGCGCAAAGCGATCGCGGTCAACATGGCCGACATCGCCGCCATGGGTGCGGTGCCCACCGCACTGCTCGTCGGCCTCGCCTGCCCGAAGACCACACGGGCCGAGGTGGCGGAGGCGCTCGCCGCCGGCATGTGGGAGGAAGCGACCCGTGCCGGTGCCGGTCTCGTGGGCGGCGATGTGGTCACCGCGAGCGAGATCGTGATCTCTGTCACCGCATTGGGCGATCTACAGGGACGCGAGCCGGTCACCAGGGGTGGCGCCATGCCCGGTGACGTGGTCGCGGTGGCGGGCCGCCTCGGCTGGTCGGCGGCCGGGCTCGCCGTCCTGGGGCGCGGGTTCCGCTCGCCGGTGCAGGTGGTCGGCGCCTACCGGGTGCCGGAACCGCCGTACGAGGCCGGTCCGCAGGCCGCGTTGGCCGGCGCGACCGCGATGATCGACATCTCCGACGGGCTGCTCGCCGACCTCGGCCACATCTGCGAGGAGTCCACAGTGGCCATCGACGTGCGGACCGACCTGCTCGAGGTGCCGCAGCGGCTGGTGGACGTGTCGACCGCCCTGGGCGCCGACCCCGTGCACTGGGTGCTGACCGGTGGCGAGGATCACGCACTGGCCGCGACCTTCCCCGACGCGGCCGCCATACCGGCCGGCTGGCGTGCGATCGGCAGCGTGACCAGGGGAACCCTGGTCACCGTCGACGGCGGGAAGTACGAAGGCGGGGCCGGTTGGCAGCATTTCCGGTGAGGGCGGTGCGTGCGTCAGAATCCCGGGCGTGCGGATCGAAGTGCGGACCTACGACCACCCCGACGCGGTGGCCCTGATCGCGGACGTGCAGCAGGAGTACGTCGTGCGCTACGGCGACGTGGACCTGACGCCCGTCGACCCGGCGGAGTTCTCACCGCCGCTGGGGTTGTTCCTCGTCGCGTACATGGACGACGAGCCCGCCGCGTGCGGTGGCTGGCGGGCGCACGACGACAGCGACAACGACGTCGAGTTGAAACGGATGTACGTGCGGCCCGCGTTCCGCGGTCTCGGTCTCGCGCGGGCCGTCCTCGCCGAACTGGAGCGGACGGCGGCCGCGGCGGGGTACGCCCGGCTGATCCTGGAAACCGGCAGCAAGCAGCCGGAGGCGATCGCGTTGTACACGTCGGCGGGGTACACGCCGGTGGCACGGTTCGGGTACTACGCCGAGGCGCCGGAAGCGGTGCACCTCGGGAAGTCGTTGGAGGTCGCGTGCCCGTCTACGCCCTAGGTGACAAGGAACCCACGATCCACCCCGACGCGTACGTGCACCCGGACGCGACGGTGATCGGCGACGTCACCATCGGCGCGTTCGCGTCGGTGTGGCCGCGGGCGGTGCTGCGCGGCGACGCCGGTTCGATCACGGTCGGCGCGCGCACTTCCGTGCAGGACGGCACGGTCGTGCACTGCACCCAGTGGCACCCGGCGGTCATCGGCGCGGACTCGGTGGTCGGCCACAACGCCCACATCGAGGGCGCGACGGTCGGCGAGGGGTGCATGATCGCGTCGGGTTCGGTGCTGCTCAACGGATCCGTGGTCGAGGACGGCGCCGTGCTCGGCGCGGGCGCGGTGATGTCGTTCAACGGTCATCTGCCCGCGCGCCGCATGGCGCTGGGGGTACCCGCCAAGGTCCGCGAGGGCTACGAGGTCCCGGCGGACATGGTGTCGGGCATCGTGGAGAACTACGTCCAGCGGGTTTCCGAGTACAAGGCGGGGCTCCGCGAGCTGTCGTAGGCGAAGGGATAAAGTCGCGCGGGTGACCGCACGACCACTGCACGAGATCGTCGAATCCGGGTGGGCGGAAGCGCTCGCGCCCGCCGCCGGCCGCATCGCCGCCATGGGGGAGTTCCTGCGCGCGGAGATCGCCGCGGGCCGCGAGTACCTGCCGTCCGGGGAGAACGTGCTGCGGGCTTTCCAGCAGCCGTTCGCGGACGTGCGCGTGCTCATCGTCGGCCAGGATCCGTACCCCACGCCGGGGCACCCCATCGGCCTGTGCTTCTCGGTGGCGCCGGACGTCCGGCCCCTGCCGAAGAGCCTGGTGAACATCTACAAGGAGTACAGCGAGGACCTGGGCCACCCGTTGCCGTCCAACGGCGACCTCGGCCCGTGGACCGAGCGCGGTGTGCTCCTGCTGAACAGGGCGCTGACCGTGCAGCCCGGCAGGCCGAACTCCCACCAGGGCAAGGGGTGGGAGGAGGTCACCGAGCAGGCGATCCGTGCGCTGGCCGCACGTGGTGGTCCGCTGGTGGCGATCCTGTGGGGCCGCAACGCGCGCAACCTGAAGCCGCTGCTGGACCCGGTGCCGTGCATCGAGTCGGCGCACCCGAGCCCGCTCTCCGCGCACAACGGCTTCTTCGGCTCGCGCCCGTTCAGCCGCGCGAACGAGCTGCTGGAGAAGCAGGGCGCGACGGCGATCGACTGGAAGCTCCCGTAGGCCTACCGCACTGGTGCGTGTCCTGTGATCCTTGTGCGAAGTCCCGGCCTGATCAGCAGTTACCTCAGGGGAACGTGACGGTACTCAGCCACCAACCGCCTGCGGTCTTCGGGTGTCGCTGGGTCGGGACCAACACTTTTGAATCCGGGGAGGCGGACTAGAAGGCCGGGGCGTCGATGGTCCAGCGCCACGTGCCGTCCGGTTGGCGCCGCGCGACCTCGGCCGTCGTGCCGCCCGCTTCCTCGGTGCCACCGTCGGGGGTCGCCACCCGGGCGTGCCAAATGGCGGACGTCAGGGCGATGTCGCCGGAGACGATCACCTTGCGGGTCTCGCCCTCGATGTGCTCGATGGTCGACAGCAGCTCGTCGACCATCGCACGCAGCGCGGTCTCGCCGGTGCGGGTCGAGCCGTCGAGGTGCACCGCCGTGCCGGCAGGCTCGTAGAGCGCGAGCAGCGTGTCGGCATCCTTGTCGTTGATGGCCGCGGCGAACAGCTTGTGCAGCTCCGCGGGTTCGGTGGCGGTCATGGGCCCTCCTCGGGTCGTCGGTGTGCTGACGAACAGCCGACCACGCGTGCCCCGGACGCCACCATCCCGTGTTCACGGGGGTTCTCCGGCCGGGCACGGTCGGCGATACTGGCGTTCGATGAACCCGCGTGACGAGGCAAGAGCGATCGAGAACGCGTGCGCCACGGCCAGGTCCTTGCCGGACATGTTCGCCGAGGTGGCGGACGGTCTGACGCGTGTCGTGCCCACCGACGCGTTCTGCCTGAACGGCCTGGACCCCGTCACCCTGGGGGAGACGTTCGCCCACCACAACCTCCGGCCAACGCCCGACCTCATCGCGCGGTTCTTCGAGATCGAGACCGGGGGACAGGACGTCAACGCGGTGCCGGTGCTCGCCCGCGACCCGGTCGGTGCCGCGACGCTGCACCAGACCACCGGCGGAGATCCGGCGCGCAGCGCCCGGTACCGGGACGTGCTGCGCCCCCTCGGTCTGGCCAGGGAACTGCGTGTCGTGCTCCGGGACCGGCGGGTCCCGTGGGGGATGGTGAACCTCTTCCGCGGCGGCGGCTCACCCGACTTCTCCGCCGAGGAGGTGCGGTTCGTCGCGTCACTGGGCCGGACGATCGCCGACGGCGTCCGCCGCACCCTGGTGCTCGGCGCGGTCGACGCCGGGCAGGACGAGCCCGGTCCCGGCGTGCTGATCGTCGACCTGGCACGCCCGGAGCGGGTGCACCACAGGTCGGCGACGGCCGAACGCCTGCTGAGCGGGCTTGGCGACGCCGACTGGCACCTGGCCAAGGTCGCGCGGCAGGCGTACGCGACGGGGAGGTCCGCGCAGAGCCAGGTGTGTTCCGGTAGCGGGCGCTGGCTGACGCTGCACGCCGAGCCGTACGACGGCGCCCTGGTCTCTGTCGTCGTCGAGCCGACCCGTCCGGCCGACATCGCCCGCCTCGTCGTCGAGGCCTACGGCCTGTCCGCCCGGGAGCAGGAGATCGTCCGGCTGCTCGCCCACGGCCACACCAACGCCGAGATCTCCCGGCTGCTGGGGCTCTCCCCGCACACTGTCGGCGACCACGTCAAGAGCGTCTTCGGCAAGCTGGCCGTGCGCAGCAGGACCGAACTGGTCGCGCGCCTGTTCGTGGCACCGGCCACCGGGTGAACGGGGAGACAGCAAACCGGGCCGCTGGCGATGCCAGGGCCCGGTTCTGTGATCTTGTGGCGCTCGGTATTACCCGCGCGTGACCTTGCCTGCCTTCAGGCAGGAGGTGCACACGTTCAGACGCTTGCGCTGCGAAACACCGATCTTCGCGTGCACGGTCTGAATGTTCGGGTTCCACCGGCGGCTCGTACGCCGGTGCGAGTGCGAGACCGACTTGCCGAAGCCTGGCCCCTTGCCACAGACGTCGCAGACGGCAGCCACGTCAGGCACTCCTTTCAACAGTGGAAACTGGCCGACCGGCCAGCAAGCTCGCGGCCCGGCTCGCGCCGGGCAGGCATGACCAGGGTAACGGCTCGCGATCGGGCCTTCCAAACCGGCCCACTAGTCTGCCGCAAGACCCACCCGTACGGCATGTGGAGGCCGCGATGCTGCAGGCGCTCGACGCCGCCCAGGTCCGGCGCTGGGCCGTGGCCTGCGTGCAGGCCCTCGACGCGCACCGCGAGGCCATCGACAGCATCAACGTCTTCCCCGTCGCGGACGGTGACACCGGGTCCAACCTGCTGCACACCATGCGCGCGGCGCTCGACGCGCTGCTGCGGGCCCCCGCGAAGGCGCGCGCCGACGCCGGGGCCGCCGTGGCGGTGCTCGCCCGCGGTGCCCTGACCGGGGCGCGCGGCAACTCCGGGGTGATCGTCTCCCAGTTCCTGCGTGGTGCCGCCGACGCGCTCGCCGACTCCGGCGCGGTGCTCGGGCCCGGCCTGCGGGCCGCGCTGACCTCGGGTGCGGGACGGGCCAGGGCCGCGATGGCCGAGCCCGTCGGCGGCACGATGATCACCGTTTTCGAGGCGGCCGCCGACGCCGCGCGGGACGAGTCGTCCGACGCGTTGCAGGACGTCGCCACCGCGGCCGCCGTGGCCGCCGCGGCCGCGCTCGACGACACGCCCCGCCAGCTCGCCGTCCTGGCCGACGCCGGGGTGGTCGACGCGGGTGGGCGCGGGGTGGTCGTGCTGTTCGACGCGCTGGTCGCGGTGCTGACCGGGCGGCCTGCCGCGCTCGCCGCCGCGCAGCGCGCGACCGCGGAGCGGGCGGCGCGGGCGGGTACGGCGACGCGGGAGGAGAGCTCGCTCTACACCTCCCGTGAGTCCGGCTCGGACGCGTTCGCGTACGAGGTCATGTACCTGCTCGAACAGGTCGCCGACGACCACACAGCAGAGGGGCTGCGCGACACGCTCGTCGGGCTCGGCGACTCCGTCTCCGTCGTCGGGGACGGCGCCGGGCTGTGGACCGTGCACGTCCACTGCAACGACATCGGCGCGGCCATCGAGGCGGGTGTCGAGACCGGGCGCCCGAGGCAGATCCGGGTCGCGCGGTTCGCCGACGCGGCCTCGCCGGAGGCCAGCCGGTTCACCAAGGACCGTGCCGTGGTCGTGCCGTCACGCAGCACCGAGTTCGCCGACCTGCTGATCAGCGAGGGCGTCACCGTGTGCCCGGTGGACGGTGACGGTGACGGTGACGAGGTGGCCCAGCGCCTGCTCGAGGCCATCACCGGTTCCGCCGCCGCGCACGTGACGGTGCTGCCCGCCGACCCCGCGCTGGTGGAGGCCGCTGACGAGGCCTCGATCCGTGCGGTCGCCGCTGGTCAGGACGTGGTCGTCGTGCCGTGCGCGTCGCCGGTCCAGGTGCTGGCCGCCGTCGCCGTGCACGACCCGCGCCGCCGGGCCGGTGACGACGTCGTGGCCATGGCCGAGTCGGCCGCGGCCACCAGGCGCGGCGAGGTCGTGGTGGCCGCCGAGGCGGCGATCACCTGGATCGGGGCGTGCGAGGCCGGTGACGTGCTCGGGCTGGCCGACGGGGAGGTCGTGCTGATCGAGCCGGGCCCGCCCGACGTCGCGGCCCTGGACCGCGCCGCGACCGGTGTGGTGTCGCGCATGCTGACCGTGGGCGGCGAGCTGGTCACCGCCCTGCTCGGCGCGGACGCGCCGGACGAGCTGGCCACGGAGCTCGAGGACTACCTCCGGCGGGTTCACCCGGAGACCGAACTGGTGGTCTACCAGGGTGGACAGCGCAACGCGGTACTGGTACTCGGCGTCGAGTGAGCATGCCACCGACCACCGGCGGTTCCTGGCCGCTCGGGGGCCGCGTTCGCCAGGAGCGCATGGCAGGCCGGGGCTGGGGTCCCTCCCCGGCAGTCTTCGGCTGGCGTTCCCGTCGGGGGCAATGTTTACAGTCGGTCCCATGCGGATAGGCGAGCTCGCCAGCACGGCGGGCACCACCACGAAGGCGCTGCGCTACTACGAGGAGCGCGGGCTGCTCGACGCCCCGCGCCGTACCAACGGCTACCGGGACTACGACGAGTCGCACCTGCGGGTCGTGCGGGAGATCCAGACGTTGCGCGAGATCGGGTTCGCGCTCGAGGACACCCGCCCGTTCGTGGACTGCCTGCGTGCCGGCTACGAGGAGGGTGACTCCTGCCCGGACGCGATCGCCGTCTACCGCCGCAAGATCGCCGAGGTCGAGGCGTACCTGGCACAACTGAACGTGGTGCGCGACGAGCTGCGGGCCAAGCTCGCGGACGCGCGCATGCGCAGGGGAGAGGGGAACTGACATGGACGCGGTGACGGAGTCGACGTTCGACAGCCGGGTGCTCGGGCACGACAAGCCGGTGCTGGTCGAGTTCTGGGCGACGTGGTGCGGTCCGTGCCGCATGGTCGCGCCCGTACTGGAGCAGATCGCGGCGGAACGGCCCGACCTGGACGTCGTGAAGGTCAACTACGACGAGGAACCGGCCATCGGGCAGCGCTACGGCGTGATGGGCCTGCCGACGATGCTGCTGTTCTCTGGCGGTGAGCCGGTGCGGTCGATCGTCGGTGCGAAGCCCAAGGCGAAGCTGCTCAGCGAGCTGGACGAGGCGTTGTCGGTGCGGTGACGGCCAGGGCTGCCCACGATTGTCGGTGCGGCGCGACATAATCGCCTCGATGCTCTCCATGGACAGCAAACTCGAGGCGGCGGTGGGCGCCAAGTCGGCCAAGGCGCTGGCCGGCGCGTTCGACCTGCACACCGTCGGTGACCTGGTCCGCTACTTCCCGCGGCGGTACGCCGAACGCGGGGAGCTCACCGACATCGCCGGGTTGGAGATCGGCGAGCACGCGACCGTGATGGCGCGTGTGCAGTCGTTCAACGAGCGGCGGATGCGGCAGCGGTCCGGCTGGATCAGCGAGGTCGTGATCACCGACGGCAGTCGCACGCTGGAGTGCACGTTCTTCAACCAACGGCACCACAAGCGGGCGCTGACGCCGGGCACGAACGCGTTGTTCGCAGGCAAGGTGTCGCGGTACCGGAACAAGCTGCAGCTCACCAACCCCGACTACCAGCTGCTCTCCGAGGAGACCGAGGGCGACGCGGCAGGCACGGCCGACACGGCGGACGTGGTCGAGAAGTTCACCGGCCTCATCCCGGTGTACCCGGCCGCGGCGTCGATCCAGTCGTGGCAGATCGCGAAGTGCGTGCGGCAGGCGCTGTCGATGCTCGACGAGATCGAGGACCCGATGCCCGCGGACCTCCGCCATCGCCGGGGCTTCGACAACTACGACGAGGCCATCCGCAAGATCCACACGGCCTCCGACTGGGCGGGTGTGCAGGTCGCCCGCGAGCGCCTGAAGTGGGACGAGGCGATGGCGGTCCAGCTCGCCCTGGCGCAGCGGCGGCACGGCGCGATCTCCCGGCCCGCGCCGGAGTGCAAGCGCCGTGACGACGGGCTCCGGGCGGCGTTCGACAAGCGGCTGCCGTTCACGCTCACGGCCGGTCAGCAGGAGGTCGGCGAGATGATCGCGGCCGACCTGGAAGTGGCGCACCCGATGAACCGGCTGCTGCAGGGCGAGGTCGGTTCCGGCAAGACGATCGTGGCGCTGCGGGCGATGCTGCAGGTCGTGGACGCGGGCAGGCAGGCGGCCCTGCTCGCGCCGACGGAGGTGCTGGCCGCACAGCACGCCCGGTCGCTCGCGAACATGCTCGGTGACCTGGCGATGGCCGGTGAGCTGGGCGCGGCAGACGAGGCGACGCGGCTCACGCTGCTGACCGGGTCGCTGCCCGCGGCACAGCGCAAGCAGGCGCTGCTGGACGCCGCGAGCGGGGCGGCGGGCATCGTCGTCGGCACGCACGCGCTGATCCAGGACACCGTGCAGTTCGCGGACCTGGGCTTTGTGGTGGTCGACGAGCAGCACCGGTTCGGCGTGGAGCAGCGGGACGCGCTGCGGACCAGGGCGGGGGAGAACACCAGCCCGCACGTACTGGTGATGACGGCGACGCCCATCCCGAGGACGGTCGCCATGACCGTGTACGGCGACCTGGAGACGTCGTCGCTGCGTGAGCTGCCGGCCGGTCGCTCGCCGATCAGCACGGCGGTGGTGCCCGCGGCGGAGAAGCCGACGTGGCTGGACCGGGCGTGGCAGCGCATCCGCGAGGAGGTCGCGGCCGGGCACCAGGCGTACGTGGTGTGCCCGAGGATCGGCGACCAGGAGTCCGCGGAGGACGTGACCACCGACGACGACGGCCGCCGTCCGCCGCTGTCGGTGGTCGAGGTCGCGGAGATGCTGGCGGAAGGGCCGCTGAAAGGGCTGCGGCTGGCACTGCTGCACGGCAGGCTGCCCGCCGACGACAAGGACGCGGTGATGCGTGCTTTCGCGGCAGGCGAGATCGACGTGCTCGTGGCGACGACGGTGGTCGAGGTGGGCGTGGACGTCCCGAACTCGACGGCCATGGTGATCATGGACGCCGACCGGTTCGGGGTGTCGCAGCTGCACCAGTTGCGTGGCCGGGTCGGCCGGGGCAAGGCACCCGGCGTCTGCCTGCTGGTGACGGAAACCCTTGGGGGCACGGCAACCCGAGAGCGACTGGACGCGGTGGCGTCCACTTTGGACGGATTCGAGCTGGCCCGCGTGGACCTGGAGATGCGCCGCGAAGGCGACATCCTCGGGGCGACTCAGTCGGGGACGCGGTCGGCCTTGAAGTTGCTGTCCCTGCTGCGGGATGAGGAGTTGATCGCGGAGGCTCGGGTGGAGGCACAGGAGCTGGTGTCGCGTTCTCCGGATCTGGCCGAGTTCCCCGGCTTGGCGGCGATGGTCGCTTCGCTGGTTTCCGGGACCAAGGCCGAGTATCTCGAGAAGGCGTAAAGCGTCTTTCAGGACATGGATTTCCCGCACCCGGACCCGGAATGCGGAAAGCCCCCGCCAGGCTGTGCCTGACGGGGGCTTTCTCCTGAACTACTTGCCGTTCACATGGCCGGCCTTCTGCGGCTGCTGCTGGGCGGGCGCCGGTGTGGGCGCCGGTCGCTGGGTGGCCTTCTGGGCGGCCGCGAAGTGGCGTTTCGCGTCCTCCAGGATCGAGAACGTCGAGTTGACGTGCTCGGACACCCGGCGTTCGAACTCGTCGGCCTGGCGGATCCTGTCCGCTGCCTCGGCGAGGCGCTGTTCCGCGTCCTCGACGATCTTCGCGGCGCGGATCTTGGCGTTGGCCTGCTGCTCGTTGAGGTCCTTCTCGACCTCGGAGCGCTTCGCGGTCAGGGCCTTGTCGGACGCCTGGGCGCGGGCCTCCGCGTCGGCGACGGTCTTGTCCGCCTGCTGCTGCGCCATCAGCTCGAGCTCGGCCAGGTTCTTCTCCACCGAGGCCTTCTTCTCGGCCAGTGCCCGCTCCTGCTCGTCGGTGCGGCGCTTGGCCTCCTCGATGATCTTGGCGGCCTGCTGCTGGGCGGCCTGCTGACGTGCGGCGATCTGCTTCTCCGCCTCCGCCTGCTCGTTCGCGACCGTCTCGCGGATCTTGCCCGCCTCGACCTCCGCGTCGCCGACGATCTTGGTGGCCCTGGTCTTCGCGGCGGACTCGCGCTGGGCGATCAGCTGGTCGGCCTCCGCGCGCTCGGCGGTGATCGTTTCGCGGATCTTCGTGGCTTCGCGTTCCGCGTCGCCGACGATCTTCGCCGTTCGGTCCTTCGCCACCGCAGCGCGCTCGGTCAGCTCGCGCTCCAGCTCGGCGCGGCGCTGGTTGAGGGCGGCCTCGGTCTCCTGCTCCATCGAGGCGCGCTTCTCCGCAGCCTTCTGGTCAAGGAGCTCACGCTGCTTGAGGGCCTCGGCGTCGCGCTGCTCGCGGCGCTGCTTCGCCTCCGCGTCCAGCTGCGCGATGCGGGTCTCGTTGGCCTTCGTCGCGCGTTCGATCTCGCCGCGCGCCTCGGCCATCAGCTGCTCGTGCTCGGTCGCGTTGCGGGCCCTGAGCTGCTCGTACTCGTTCTCGAGCGTCGCGTGGTTCTTCGCGTACTCGGCCTCGAGCGTCTTGCGCCGCTCCGCCAGCTCCGCGGTGATGCCGTCCTGCTTGGCCTTCTGCTCCTTGGCGTACTTGGCCACGTCCGCCTTGACGCTCGCCGCGTACTCGTCCGCCGCCGCCTTCGTCTGCGCGACGTACTGGTCGGCGTTGCCGCGCGTGCCCGCCGCGTGCTCGTCGGCGTCGTTCCTGGTCTTCGCCGCGTAGGCGTCCGCCTCCTCTCTCGTCGCGGAGGCGTGCGAGTCGGCCTTCGCGCGAGTGGAGTGGGAGTACTCGTCCGCGTCGGCTCTCGTCGACCGGTCGTAGTTGTCGGCGTCGCGCTTGAACTCGGCGATCTCCTCTTCGGCGAGCTGCCACATCAACCGCTGCCGCTCCGACATCGCCTCAGTGGACGTCGGGTTCACGGTGATGCGGTGGAGCTGCTCCTTCGCGTCCAGCAACTGCTGCTGGGCGCTGCCGAGAGCCTTGGTCAGCTCGGCGACCTTGGCGACCGCTTCATCACGGCTCTTCGTCACGTGGCTCAGGTCGAACGAGAGGCGCGTGACCCGCTCGTTGACCTGGCGCGGGTTGTAGCCGCGGAGGACAGTGTCAAAACGTGGAACGCGGAGATTCGCGTCGGACTCGCCATCGGGCATGTTGCCACACTTTAGATGGTCCCCCTCCCGGGTCACTCCGGCAGGCGGGTGATAAGCCGCCGAAGACCACCCCGGCGTCGTTGAGCGGCGGGATGGTCTTCGGCGCGACTAATCAGCTACGCGGCATTACCACGGTGGGCAGTTGCTCGGTCGAGTGATCATCAATTGGGGATATCGGTGACCCCGTGTCACGTCCGATTCGGCCCGGCCACCAGTTCGCCCTGCCCAGCAGAGTCATCAGCGACGGCAGCACCAGCACCCGGATGATCATGGCGTCGATGAACACCGCGACCGCGAGCCCGACCCCCATCTGTTTCATCTCGTTCAACGACAGCGTCGCGAAGATCGCGAACACCGACACCATCAGCACCGCCGCGGACGTGACCACACCGGCCGACCGGCTGATGCCGTGCGCCACCGCGTCCCTGGTGGACAGCCCGCGCCGCGCCGCCTCGCGGATCCGGCTCACCACGAACACGTGGTAGTCCATGGACAGTCCGAAGAGGACCGCGAAGAGGAAGAGCGGGATCCACGCGACGAGTGCGCCGTTGGAACGGAAGTCCAGGACGCCCTCCGCCCAGCTGTGCTGGAACACGAGCGCGAGCGTGCCGAACGCGGCCGCCGCCGACAGCGAGTTCAGCAGCAGCGCGGTGAGCGCCACGACCAGCGACCGGAACGTGATCGCCATGATCAGGAACGTCAGCAGGAGCACGAAACCGATGACGATGGGCATCCGGTCGGCGAGGTTGTCGGTGTAGTCCACGTTGTCCGCGATCTCCCCGCCGACCGCGTACTCGGCGCCGCTCACCGCACCGACCGTCGCCGGGACCAGGACCGCGCGCAGCGCGTCGAGTGACCGCGCCCCTTCGTCGGTGCCCGCTTTCGTCGTGGTCGGGACGTCTAGCGTGGTGACCCGCTCGTCAGCCGACACCTCGATCACCGGCGCGTCGACGTTCGCGAACCGCGGGTCGTCCTGGGTGCGGGCGGACAGGTCGGTCAGGGCCGCGCGCACCTCGTCCGCCTGCGCGGGCCCCGCCTTCACCGCGATCACGTGGTTCGTGCCTTCGGACGGGAACGCCGAGGTCAGACGGTCGTAGGACTGCATGACCGGGATGCTGCGCGGCAGGTCGGAATCGCTGGAGGTCTTCAGCTTCATGTCCAGAGCGGGCAGTGCGAGCGCACCCAGTGCGGCGACCGACAACAGCAGTGTGACCAACGGGTACCGCAGCGCGGGCCGCAGCAGGCGCGGCCACACCCTCGGTGGGCCGGTCCGGTTGGTGAGCCGCCACAGCAGCGGGACGCGCGGCCGGTCGACCCGCCTGCCGAGCTTCGCGAGCAGGGCGGGCAGCACGGTCAGCGACCCGAGCACCGCCACCGCGACCACGATCACCGAACCGGTCGCGAGTGAGGCGAACACGGCGTCGTCGGTCAGGTACAGGCCCGCCATCGAGACGATCACCGCGACGCCGGAGACGACGACCGAATGGCCGGACGTGGCCGCCGCGATCTCGACGGCACGCGTGTGCGACGCGCCGTTCTGCCGCTCCTCCCGCTCCCGCTTGAGGTAGAAGAGCGAATAGTCGACACCGACCGCCATGCCCATCAGGACGATCATGCTGCTCATCGAGTCGACGGCGGGCACGAAGTGCGACACCAGTGCGGAGAGCCCGAACGCGGCGCCCACCGCGGACATCGCGAGCAGCACCGGCACGCCCGCGGCGATGATCGCGCCAAAGGCGATCAGCATGATCACGAGCGTGACCGGCACGCTGATCAGCTCCGCCTTCAACAGGTCGTCGGCGATCTGGTCGTTGATGCCCTTGCCGATCGACGGACCGCCGACCTGTTCCACCCGGACGTCCGGGTGGTCCCGCTGCACGGCCGCGGTCGCGTCCTGGAGGGCGCCGACGCGGTCGCTCGCCCCGTCCGGCTCACCGGTCATGGTGACCGGCACGAGCAGTGCGGTCCCGTCCCGCGACGGCACCGGATCGCCGACCTCGGCCACCTCGGCGAGCGCCGCCAGCCGTCGTGCGGCGTCGGTCGCGGCCGCCTGCCCCTCGGCCGGATCGAGCCGCCCGGAACGGGCGGTGACGAGCACGTTCTCCTCGGGGTGCTCGGCGAAGTTCCCCTCGTCGACGATCGTGGTGGCGC
Source organism: Actinophytocola algeriensis (assembly GCF_014203735.1). Lineage (GTDB taxonomy): Bacteria > Actinomycetota > Actinomycetes > Mycobacteriales > Pseudonocardiaceae > Actinophytocola > Actinophytocola algeriensis. Next base: position 927,670 of record NZ_JACHJQ010000004.1, read on the forward strand.
GACCGGACTCCCCGATGGCCATGTCCGTGCCGGTCGCCTCGTTCGTGCCCGCCCACCCGCCCGCCGCGAAGCACACGGCCACGAACACGACCCACATCCCGATCGCGCGCCACGGGTGCGTCGCACTCCACCTGGCCACCCGAACGGTGGCCGGCTGCCTGTGCATGTGATGTCCTCTCACATTTTCGTTGTGTAGCAACAGGTGCGATGGTTTCGGACACGGTGGTCGCGCACACGGGTGCGCGCCCCCGAACCACGGGTGGGGTCAGCCCTACCGCCGCATGGCAACTGGTGAAGCTTGCTCACGTATGCCTGGTCGCGTAACGACAGTGGGTATGAACCTGCGCAAGCTGATGGCGGAGATCGGGGTCGCGTGCCTGCTCGGCACGTTGTGGGCGGCACCCGCGGCAGCGGAGCCAGAACGGTATGGCGACTACATCGTCGTGCTGGACCGGGATGCTGGTGCCTTCACGCACCGGTTCGCGTCGGTCGAGCACGTCTTCTCGTCCGCGCTGAACGGATTCTCGGCGCGGTTGAGCGATAAACAGGCGGCGGCGCTCGCCCGTGAGTCCGGTGTGGACGCGGTCGTGCCGGACACGCCCGTGCACGCCATGGGCGAGCAGCTCAACCCGCCGTGGGGACTGGACCGGATAGACCAGCGCGACCTGCCACTCGACGGCAAGTACCGCTACCCCAACAAGGCGCCGGGCGTGCACGCGTACGTCCTCGACACCGGGGTGCGGGCGACGCACACGGACTTCGGCGGCCGGGTGCTGCCGGGCTACGACTTCATCGACGACGACACCGACGCGAGCGACGGCAACGGGCACGGGACGTTCGTGGCCGGCATCATCGGCGGCGCGCGGTACGGCGTGGCGAAGAGGATCAAGATCGTGCCGGTGAAGGTGCTCGACGACAACGGTTCCGGTTCGATGGCCGATGTGATCGCCGGCATCGACTGGGTGACCGCCAACGCCGTGAAGCCCGCCGTGGCGAACATGAGCATCGGCGGGTCGGCGAACACGGCGCTGGACACCGCGGTGCGCAACTCGATCGCGTCCGGCGTCAGCTACACGGTCGCGGCAGGCGGGTCGGCGACCGACGCGGGGAACTTCTCGCCCGCGCGGGTGACCGAGGCGCTGACGATCGGGGCGAGCGGACCGGACGACTGCCTCTCGTCGAGCACCAACCACGGGTCGGTCGTGGACATGTTCGCGCCCGGCGTGAACATCGCGGGCCCGTGGTCGACCGGCGACACGGCCACCGCGACGCTGTCCGGCACGTCGCTGTCGGCGCCGCACGTGGCGGGCGCGGCGGGGATCTACCTCGAGACGCACCCGGCCGCCTCGGCGGCGGCGGTCCAGGCGGCGCTGGTCGCGGCGTCCACAAAGGACCGGTTGTGCGACGTGCCGCCGGGGACACCGAACCGGCTGCTGTACGTCGGCTGAGTTTCGCGCCCGCCCGCCGGTCGTCCCGGCGGGCGGGGCGCTGTTAGCGTGCGGCGGTGGATCTCTTCTCACGTTCGTGGGCGGCGTTGCGCACGGCCGTCGCCGAGCTCTCCGACGAGGACTTCACGCGGCCGTCGGGCTGTGCGGGCTGGCTGGTCCGGGACCTGGTGTGCCACCTGGTCATCGACGCCCAGGACGTCCTGATCACCCTCGTGACCCCCGCCGACGCGGCACCGACCCACGACGCGGTGACCTACTGGGCGGTGTCGGACACACCCCCGGCCGGCGACGACCCGTTGGACGCGCTGATCGTCCGGCTCGCCGCCGCGTACGAGGAGCCGGCTCTGCTCACGTTCCACCTGGACGACGTGGGCTCCGCCGCGGGCCGCGCCGCTGAGCTCGCCGACCCGTCGATGCGCGTCAGCACGCAGGACATGGTCCTCACCGCGGGCGACTACCTCTCCGCGTACGTCCTGGAGTGGACGCTGCACCACCTCGACCGGGTCGCCAACCTGCCATCGGTGCCGGGGCCGCCCGCGGCGGGCCTGGCCCGTACCCGCGAACTGCTGGAGCGGATCGCCGGGGTGCCGTTCCCGGCGTCGTTCTCCGACACCGACGCGCTGCTCGTCGGCACCGGCCGGCGCGCCCCGACCGGCGCGGAGCAGGCCGCGCTGGGGGACAGGTCGCCGTTGTACCTGGGTTAGTGGACGAGCGTCCAGGCCGTTCCGCTGCAGTACAGGTGGTCGCCGGTGGGGGAGTAGGCGAAGTCGCCCTCGGTGCCGCACGGCTCGAAGGTGAACGGGCCGCCGGGGTCGGACTTGGCCGGGAAACCACCGGGTGGTGCCGCCACCCAGTTCTGCTCGGTGTCGGTGTCGCGGGTGCGCTGGCAGCGTTCGGTGCCGTCCGCGCGTTCCCGGGAGATGTCGACGGCACTGCACGGCTCGAGGACCTGCGGGTCCCATTCGCTCGCGGTGGGCATGCCGCGCGGGACCTCGGTGCCGGTGGGGGAGCCGGTGACCGCGCGGTTCGCGGTCACCCACCACAGCGCGCCCGCCGTGCCCGCCAGGACGATGGCGGTGAGGAGGAGGGCCGCTCGGCGCGGCGCGCGGGCGGGCTTCTTCGCAGGCGGGTGTGCGGCCGGCGCCATGATGAAGAGCGGTGGCTGAGTGGCTGAGCCACTTGGCGGGGTGACTGGCTGAGTGGCTGACCCAGTGGGTGGCTGAGTGGCTGATCCACTCGCGGCCGTTGCCGGTGGCGCGTCCACGACCAGTGCGGTCGGGCCGCCGTCGATGGGTGGCGGGGCGAAGGTGGGGGCGGCGGCCGAGGACGCGGTCGCCTCGGCGGGCAGGTGGGTGGTCGCGGCCTCGGGGCCCTCGGCCGTCCACCCCGGCGGCACCGACGCCAGCAGGTCCGGCGCCCGCACCACCGTCAGGTCACCCCGCGACGAAGGCGGCGCGGCCCGCAGCAACGCCTCCCGTGCCTGCGTGCAGTCCGTGAACCGGCGCGCGGGGTCCGGGTCCGCCATCCGCACCAGCACCGCCGCGAGCGGGGCGGGCACGGATTCCGGCAGCGGCACCGTGTGCGTCCACGACGACGGCATGTCCGGTGACGCGTTGCTGTAGTGCACCAGCCGCCGCCCGGCCAGCAGTTCCGCCGCCAGCACACCGACGGCGAACAGGTCCGTCGCGGGGGAGGGCTGGTGGCCGTCGAGGTACTCCGGCGCGAGGTAGCCGGGGGTGCCGATCGCGGCGCCGATGCCCGTCATGGACACGGTCCGCCACGTCGCGATGCCGAAGTCACCCACCAGCAGGTGCGGCGGCCCGGCCCCGTGCGAGCGGAGCAGCAGGTTCGCCGGTTTCAGGTCCCGGTGCACCACACCCGTCGCGTGCAGGGCTGCCAGGGCCTGCAGCACCTGGTCGACCGCTTCGGCCACCCAGCCGGCGGGCAGCGCGCCGTGCGACGCCATCAGCGAACGCAGCGAGCCGCCGCGGGCCAGCTCCGTCACCAGCCACGCGCGGTCGTCGACCAGCCGGAACGCCAGGGTGCGCACCAGGTGCGGGTGCGAGACGCGGATGCGCGACTCGATCACGAAGCGCAGCAAGCCCAGCTCGTCCTGGCCGGTGAAGCGCTTCAGCGCCACCCAGCGGCGGTCGATGTGATCCCACGCCAGGCGCACCTCGCCGAAGGCGCCCGCACCCAGCGGCAGCACCGGTGTCCACCGCTCCAGATCCTCCACGGCACCAGAGGCTACTGACTGGCAGCATGACGCAACCGGACGATGACCGGATGCGTCGGAAAAGCCACCACGTCCTGACATCCGAGCGGGGCTTGCGGAGCGAGCATTGACATAGGGGGATCATGCGCAGGGCACTTGTACTGCTGGCGGCGGGACTGTTCCTGACGGCCTGCGGCACCGACACGGAGGGCAGGCCCACGGCCGCCGCCGGGCAGAAGACATCGGAGCCGACCACCACCAGCCGCGCTCCCTTCGACGGCGAGGTGCTCGGCACCGGCGAGGTCGTCCGCGCCGACAAGCTCGACGGCATCCGCCTCGAGTCGCCGGAGGACGGGGCGGTGCGCAGCTACGGAGTGGCGGCCGAGGTGCTCGACTTCGGCACCGCCGACGTGGTCGACACGGGCGACGGGGTCCAGTACGGCGCCGCCGACGACGCGACACTGCTGGCCTTCCGGCTCCGGGTGACGCCGTTCGCGGAGGACCTGTCCCAGAAGGTCACCGCGACCGTGTCCGTCGACGGGCGCCAGCGCAGCCTCCCCGACTTCGAGTACGCCGTCGGCACCCCGGGCGAGGACCAGACCGTCCAGTACCTCGTCGGCGTCCCGAACGACCGGCGCGAGGTCGAGCTGGAGCTGAAGTACGCGGGCCTCGCCCAGCAGTTCGACCTCCTGGAGGGCAGGCGCACCGGGGAGCAGCCCGGCATCCTGTACCGCTCCCCGGACGAGCCGTCGGTCTACGTCGAGAACCTGACGCCCGCGAAGCTCCCGGTGGTCGACGAGGACGACGAGCCGGGCAACTACGTCGTCGCCGTCACCCGCGCCGAGCTGACCTACTTCACCACCGAACTGGGTGACGTGCCGGGCGCCGACGACAAGGCGTGGCTCGTGGTCACCTACGAGCCGACCGGCGACGGGTCGATCGACACCAGCTTCCCCACCGGCTGTGTGCTGCCGTTCGCCTCGTTCGCGCTCACCGCGGACGGCGAGACCTACCCGGTGGTCGACAAACACTCCGAGATGGAGGAGTTCGAGCAGGAGAAGGTGCTGGTCTTCGAGGTGCCGTCCGGTCTGACCACGGCCACACTGACCGTGAAAGCGCAACCATTCAGCTGTCTCTACGGCGGTGACGACTACCCGTACCGGCCCACCGGCGAGGCCGCCGTGGAGATCACCCTGCCGGAGGACTGACGGTAAACAGTCAGGTCCGTCACGTGGAACAGTCCTCCCGACAGGCGGGAACCACCAGGTAACGTTTCCGGAAGTTCCCGACCCCCTGGCAGGAGGTACGGCATGTTCCGCAAGGTGCTCGTCGCGAACCGCGGCGAGATCGCCGTCCGGGCATTTCGCGCCGGATATGAGCTGGGAGCCGGCACGGTCGCCGTGTTCCCGCACGAGGACCGCAACTCGGCACACCGCATGAAGGCCGACGAGGCCTACGAGATCGGCGAACCCGGCCATCCGGTCCGCGCCTACCTCTCCGTCGAGGAGATCATCAAGGCGGCGCGCAGGGCCGAGGCCGACGCGGTGTACCCGGGCTACGGCTTCCTGTCGGAGAACCCGGAGCTGGCGCGTGCCTGCGAGGCGGCCGGGATCACGTTCGTCGGCCCGTCCACCGAGATCCTCGAGCTGACCGGCAACAAGGCCCGCGCGGTCGCGGCCGCGCGCGAGGCGGGCATCCCCGTCCTCAAGTCGTCGCCGCCGTCGGCCGACCTGGACGAACTGCTCGCCGCGGGCGAGGAGCTGGGTTACCCGCTGTTCGTCAAGGCCGTCGCCGGTGGTGGCGGGCGCGGCATGCGGCGCGTGCTGGAGGCCAAGGCGCTGCGCGAGTCGCTCGAGGCGGCCATGCGTGAGGCCGAGTCCGCGTTCGGCGACGCGACCGTGTTCCTCGAGCAGGCCGTGATCAACCCGCGCCACATCGAGGTGCAGATCCTCGCCGACGGTGTGGGCAACGTGATGCACCTGTTCGAACGCGACTGCTCGGTGCAGCGCCGCCACCAGAAGGTCATCGAGATCGCGCCGGCGCCGAACCTCGACCCGGACCTGCGGGAGCGGATCTGCGCCGACGCCGTGGCGTTCGCGCGGCACATCGGCTACCGCAACGCGGGCACCGTCGAGTTCCTGCTGTCCCAGGACGGGCAGCACGTGTTCATCGAGATGAACCCGCGCATCCAGGTCGAGCACACCGTGACCGAGGAGGTCACCGACGTCGACCTCGTCCAGTCGCAGCTGCGGATCGCGAGCGGTGAGACGCTCGACGACCTCGGCCTGTCGCAGGACATGGTCCGCCTGCGGGGCGCCGCGCTGCAGTGCCGCATCACCACCGAGGACCCGGCCAACGGGTTCCGGCCGGACACCGGCAAGATCAGCGCCTACCGCTCGCCGGGCGGCGCGGGTGTCCGGCTCGACGGTGGCACGGTGTCGCCGGGCACCGAGATCAGCGCCCACTTCGACTCGATGCTGGTGAAGCTGTCCTGCCGGGGCCGCGACTTCCCGTCGGCTGTGGCCCGCGCCCGCCGCGCGGTCGCCGAGTTCCGCATCCGCGGTGTCTCCACCAACATCCCGTTCCTGCAGGCGGTGCTCGACGACCCGGACTTCATCGCGGGCAACGTCACCACGGCGTTCATCGAGGACCGGCCGCACCTGCTGACCGCGCGCAGCTCCGCCGACCGCGGCACCCGCCTGCTGTCCTACCTCGTGGACATCACGGTCAACAAGCCGCACGGCGAGCGGCCCGACGTCATCGACCCGGTCGAGAAGCTGCCCGCCATGGACACCGCCGGACCGCCCCCCGCCGGGTCGAAGCAGAAGCTCGACGAGCTGGGCCCGGAGGGCTGGGCGCGCTGGCTGCGGGAGTCGAAGGCCGTCGGCGTCACGGACACGACGTTCCGCGACGCGCACCAGTCGCTGCTCGCCACCCGCGTGCGCACCAAGGACCTCGTGACCGTCGCACCCCACGTCGCGCGGATGACCCCGGAGCTGCTGTCGGTCGAGTGCTGGGGCGGCGCGACCTACGACGTGGCGTTGCGGTTCCTCGCGGAGGACCCGTGGGACCGGCTCGCGAAGCTCCGCGAGGCGATGCCGAACCTGTGCCTGCAGATGCTGCTGCGCGGCCGCAACACCGTCGGGTACACGCCGTACCCGACCGAGGTGACGGCCGCGTTCGTCGACGAGGCGGCCGCCACCGGCATCGACATCTTCCGCATCTTCGACGCGCTCAACGACGTCGAGCAGATGCGCCCGGCCATCGAGGCCGTGCTGTCGAACGGGAAGGCGGTCGCCGAGGTCGCGCTGTGCTACACCGCCGACCTGTCCGACCCGAACGAACGTCTGTACACATTGGACTACTACCTGAAGCTCGCCGAGCAGATCGTCGGCGCGGGCGCGCAGGTGCTGTGCGTGAAGGACATGGCGGGCCTGCTGCGCCCGCCCGCGGCGCACCGGCTGGTCACCGCGCTGCGCAAGGAGTTCGACCTGCCGGTCCATCTGCACACGCACGACACCGCGGGCGGTCAGCTGGCGACCTACCTCGCCGCGATCCAGGCCGGGGTGGACGCGGTCGACGGCGCTTCGGCGTCCATGGCGGGCACCACGTCGCAGCCGTCGCTGTCGGCGATCGTCGCCGCCACCGACCACGGTGAGCGGGAGACCGGGCTGGACCTGCGGAAGGTGTGCGACCTCGAGCCGTACTGGGAGATCGTGCGGAAGATCTACGCGCCGTTCGAGGCCGGGCTGCCCGGGCCGAGCGGCCGCGTGTACACGCACGAGATCCCGGGTGGACAGCTGTCCAACCTGCGCACGCAGGCCGCGGCGCTCGGGCTCGCGGACCGGTTCGAGGAGATCGAGTCGACCTACGCCGCCGCGGACCGCATGCTGGGCCACCTGATCAAGGTGACCCCGTCGTCCAAAGTGGTCGGTGACCTGGCGCTGCACCTCGTGGGCGCGGGCGTGGACCCGAAGGAGTTCGAGGCCGACCCCGGCCGCTTCGACGTGCCGGGCTCGGTGATCGGGTTCCTCCGCGGCGAGCTCGGCGACCCGGCGGGCGGGTGGCCGGAACCGTTCCGCACCAAGGCGCTGAAGGGCCGCCCGCCCGCGCCGGAGCCGCCCGGGCTGTCCGATGAGGACAGGTCCGGGCTGGCGCAGGACCGGCGGGCGACACTGAACCGGCTGCTGTTCCCGGGGCCCGCCAAGGAGTTCACGGCGCAACGCGAGCTGTTCAGCGACACGTCCGTGCTGGCGAGCAAGGACTTCTTCTACGGGCTGCGCCCGAGGATCGAGTACCCGGTCGACCTGGAGAAGGGCGTCCGGATGCTGATCGAGCTGGAGGCGATCGGCGAGGCCGACGAGCGCGGCATGCGCACCGTCATGGCGAAGCTCAACGGTCAGCTGCGCGCGACCCAGGTGCGCGACCGGTCGGTGGCGTCGGACGTCCCGGTGGCCGAGCGTGCCGACCGGAACAACCCGGGCCACGTCGGTGCGCCCTTCGCGGGCGTGGTCACGCTGGCGGTCGCCGAGGGCGACACCGTCGAGGCGGGCGACACGGTGGCGACGATCGAGGCCATGAAGATGGAGGCGTCGATCACCGCACCCAAGGCCGGCACGGTGGAACGCGTCGCGATCGGGTCCGTGCAACAGGTGGAAGGCGGCGACCTGCTGGTCGTGCTGAGCTGAGGCACGACACCGGTTATCGTTGTTCGAGTGGTTAGCGACAGGGTGCCGCCGTACGCCGTGCGCGTCGGCGGCACCCTGCTGCCCAAGCCGATCGCCGGTCACCCGGCGCTGGAGCTGTGCAACACCCTCGCGGGGTGGGACGACCCGCAGGAGACCCGGCACGAGTGGCTGACGTCGGCGGCGGACGTGGCGGTGTGGCTGGAGTTCACGGGCCTCGTGGCGGCGCCCCCGCGTGCTGACCTGTTGGCCGGGGTCCGTGAGCTGCGGACGGTGGCGTACCGGTTGTTCCGGCATCGCGACGAGTCGGCGTTCCCCGCACTGGCCCGGCTGGCCGACGAGGCGAACGCGCACCGGCGCCTCACCCCGGAGGGCTTCCGGCTGCCCCCGAGCGACGAGCCGCGGCACCCGCTGTACGCGGTGGCCCTCGCGGTGGCGGACCTCCTGACCAGCCCGGCACGCGACACGGTCCGCGCTTGCCCCGGCGCCGGGTGCGGATGGCTGTTCCTCGACCCGAGGGGCCGTCGGGTGTGGTGCAGCATGGCGGCGTGCGGCAACCGGGCGAAGGTCCGCACCTACGCGGCGCGCAACCGCTAACCCGGGTGGCAGGCCAGCGAGGCGAGAACGAGTTCCCGCGCCGCGTGGACGGTCGCCGCGAAGGAGTCCGGGTCCCTGCCGATGCGTTCGGCGCCCGCGCGCATGACACCGGACAGCAGCTCCACCGCGAGGTGCACGTCACCGACGTCGCGGAACTCGCCGCGCGCGATGCCGTCCCGGACGACGTTCTCCACCTCGACCACGATCGCGTGGAGCGGGCTGCCCGGCCCCTTCGGCACCTCGCCGTCGTGCCGGCTGGTGCCCGGCCGGAACATCAGGTGCAGTGCCGGGTCCGTGAACGCCTCCAGCACCGCCTCGACGATCGCCCGCATCCGCTCCTCGGCCGACTCGGTGGACCGCGCGGCGATCGCCGCCACCCGCTCGACCGCGGGCAGGCCTGCCCGCTCGGTCAGCGCCACGACCAGTGCGCTCTTGTCGCGGGCGTAGTTGTACAGCGTGTTGCGCGCGAGCCCGGCCCTGGCCGCGATGTGCCCCATGTTGATCGAGTCGTAGTCGCGTTCGAGCAGCAGCTGCCGCATCGCCTCGGCGAGGTCGGCCCACACCATCTCGTGGTGTTCCTCGATGCTGGCTCCCCGGATCCGCGGCATGCGGTCATCTTTCCCTAGTGTCCCGCGCCGGAAATGCGGTGATTGAGTCGGTGGATCCAGGTTTCTGCTGGCAAGGCGCCGGTTCGTCCTCGTACTATGTCGTACTTGGGCCGACCGGCAACGCCGCCGGCAGGAAGCTGGGCCGCCGAATCAGTTGCCTGATTTCCGGCGCGGGACACTAGTGCGCCCGCTCGGCCAGGGCAATGCGCGACAGGTGCGGGTTCTCCTGGTGGGTCGAGGTGAGCCGCACGCGGTTGAGGCGCCAGCCGTCCGCCGTGCGGACCGCCTCGTTGTCGTAGAAGCCGACCACCAGCCAGCGGTCGGGGCCACCGTCGGCGAGTTCGGCCGGCACCCAGTGCTCGGCGCGGACGTGTGCGTGGATAGTCGCGTGGTCGCCATCGATGGCGACGACGTGGCCGGTGATGGCGTGGTGGGTCGCCGTGAAGGGCGCGAAGGAGGCGCGGAGGATCTCGACGTAGTCGCGGAGCGACGTGCTCATCGGCGGGATGTCGGCGACCGACGAGAAGTCGAGCGTCAACGGGTCGGTGAAGACCAGGCCGGGCAGCTCGGTGAACTCCTTGAGGTCCGCGATGTCGGCATACCGGCCGAGCAGTTCGATGAGGTCGGCACGGTCAGCGAGCGTGTTCACGGGAAAGCCCCTCTTTTGACGACAACCTGTCGTAAAGATTACGACGGGTTGTCGCCAAAATCAACCGCGTGGCGACGCGGCACGGGTCCCTAGGCCGGACTGGCTTCCAGCGCCTGGCGCAGCGCCGAGGCGAACACCTCCACCGGCTGCGCGCCGGACACCCCGTACTTGCGGTCCAGCACGAAGAACGGGACCCCGGTCGCACCAAGCAACCGCGCCTCGCGGATGTCAGCTTCCACATCGGACGTGTACCGGTCGCCGGTCAGCACGTCCCGCGCCCCCTCGACGCCGATGTCCTCGCTCAACCGCACGAGCGTGTCCACGTCGTTGACCGTCTCGCCCTCGACGAGCTGCGCACGCATCAGCCGCTCGTGCATCTCGCCGCCAAGGCCCTGTGCCTTCGCGTGGTGGGTCAGCCGGTGCGCGTCGAACGTGTTGACCATGACCGCGTGGTCGTAGTCGTAGTGCAGGCCCTCCACCGCGGCCAGCTCCGTCACCCGTTCGGTCATCTCGCGGACGTCGCCGCCGAACTTCTGCGCCAGCCCCTCGTACACGGGGATCGACGTGCCGCGCGGGAACGTCGGGTCGAGCTGGAAACTGCGCCACTCGACGTCGACCGCGTGGTCGAAGTCAGCGAGCGCGGACTCCAGCCGCCGCTTCCCGATGTAGCACCACGGACACACGATGTCGGACCAGACCTCGATCTTCACAGCGCGCAGCTCCCGTCCTCGCACACCGGGACATCGGAGTCCCCGAGCGTCACCAGCGTCACCGGAACGGGCACGTCCTCGACCTCATCCACCTCGTCCATACCACAGACGAACAGCGCCGGACGAGCAGGAATTCCGCCGAGCAGGCCGAAGTCAGGGCCACTCGGGATCGCTGGTCAGCACCGTCAGCCGCTGGGTCGCCCGCGTCAAGGCCACGTACAACGTGCGAGGCCCGGTGGTCGACTCGGTGACCAGCTCCGTCGGCTCGACGAGCACCACCGCGTCGTACTCGAGCCCCTTGGCCTCGATACCGTCCACGACGGAGAGCCGGTCGTCAGCGACCTCGGCCAGCATCGACCGGGCAGAAGCGAGCCGGCCGGCCGACGTGATCACACCGACCGTCCCGTCCATCTCGTCGAGCAGCTGGCGGGACGCGAACCGCAGCGCGTCGGCCAGCTCGGTCGGGTCGATCACCCGCACCGACGGCTTGACCCCCGTACTGCGCACGGCATGCGGCAACTGGTCCGGCGTGGAGACGTCGGTGACCACCTGAGCGGCCAGCTCGAAGATCTCCGCGGAGTTCCGGTAGTTCGTGCGCAGCTGGAAGTGCCGCCGCTGGGCCCGCGGCCCCACCGCCGACACCCGCGCCTGCTCAGCCTCGGCCGGATCCGGCCACGACGACTGCACCGGGTCGCCGACCACCGTCCAGCTCGCGTACTTGCCGCGCCGCCCGATCATCCGCCACTGCATGGGCGACAGGTCCTGCGCCTCGTCGACGACGATGTGCGAGTACTCGTCGTAGTGCTCACCGCGCCGCGGCGCGGTGGACCAGTTCGGGTTCTCGGCGCGGATCCGCCGCCGGTGCCGTTTCGGCGGCGGCCCGAGCAGCACCCGCAGCTCGTCGAGCAGCGCCACGTCCGCGACCGTCGGCCCGGCCGACGGGTCGGCCCACGACGCGACGAGCGCGTCCAGCTCGGCAGGCGAGAGGGAACGGCCCGCGGCCCGCCGCAGCCGGTCCCGGTCGGCGAGCAGCCGCAACGCCTCCTGCTCGGTCAGGATCGGCCACCACACCACCACGAACCGGTGGAAGTCGATGCGCTCACCGAGGTCGGTGATCAGCTCGTGCCGGTCGAAACCCAGCTCGTAGGAGTCCGCCTTGCGCCACAGCGCCTCCAGCAGCGCCTCCGCCGCGTCCACGCGTGACTGGTTCGGCGGCCGGTTGAGGCCCTGCACCGCACGCCGCACCTTCGCGAGGTCCTGCGCGTCCAGCTTCAGCACCTCACCCTTGAAGGTGATGCGCAGCTCGGTCGGCGCGTCGGGCGGTGGTTCCCGCAGCACCCGCTTGAGGATCCTGCGCATCCGCAGCGAGCCCTTGACCCTGGTCACGTCGGCCGAGTCGACGCCTGCCGCCTGGACCCCGTCGAGCACCTCGCCGAGCGACCGCAGCTCGACCGTGTCCTCGCCCATGGACGGCAGGACGCGCGAGATGTAGGAGGTGAACGCGGGCGACGGCCCGATCACCAGCACACCGGCCCCGCCCATGCGGCGCCGGTCGCGGTACAGGAGGTACGCCACCCGGTGCAGCGCCACGGCCGTCTTGCCGGTGCCGGGCCCGCCGGTGATCTCGGTGACGCCCTTCCACGGCGCGCGGATCGCCTCGTCCTGCTCCCGCTGGATCGTGGCGACGATGTCGCGCATCCGGTCGCCGCGGGCCCGCGTCAGCGACGCCATCAGCGCACCCTCGCCGACGACGGCCATGCCGTCCGGCCGCTTCTCCGGTGCCAGCAGGTCGTCGTCGATGTCCACAACGGACTGGCCGGTGGAGCGGATGACCCGGCGGCGCACCACGTTCATGGGCTGCTCGGCGGTCGCCTGGTAGAAGGCGGCCGCGGCGGGCGCGCGCCAGTCGGTGACCAGGTTGTCGAAGTTCACATCCCGGATGCCGAGCCTGCCGACGTACATGGTCTCGCCGTCGGTGTCGTCGAGGCGGCCGAACACCAGACCCTCGTGTTCCGCGTCGAGGGTCCGGAGGATCTGTGTGGCGTGACGCACCATCACGTCGCGCTCGAACAGCATCGCGGCCTGCTCGAAGATGGCCTCGTTGCGGGCCCCGTGCGCGAGCTGGTCGCCGCGTCGGCGCATGGCTTCCGCCTCGACGCGCATCTCGTCGACGCGCGTGTAGACGACGTCGACGTGGGCCTGTTCGACCGCGATCTCGGACTGCCTGTCGGAGGTCTGCGACACGCACCGCTCCTGTGAGTGCCAGCGTGTTGGGTGGGAAGAGCGAGCCTACGCGAATTGCGCGGACAAGGTGGTGACCACCTCGATCAAGACCCCCTGCGACCATGTCCATGTGACGAGGATCGTGGCGGGCCGGGCAGGTGGCAGGCGGCTGGCCGTGCCGCAGAAGGGCACGCGGCCGACCTCCGACCGCGTGCGCGAGGCCCTGTTCAGCGCCGTCGAGTCCGCTGTGGACCTCGACGGCGCGCGGGTGCTCGACCTGTACGCGGGCAGCGGTGCGCTGGGTCTCGAGGCGCTGTCCCGCGGTGCTGGCGAGGCGGTGTTCGTGGAGTCGTCGGCCGGGGCGCTCGCGGTGCTGCGCAAGAACGTCACCGCGGTCGGGCTGCCGGGGGTGGTGCGGGCGGGCAAGGTCGCGGCCGTGCTCGCCTCGGGTGCGGACGCACCGTTCGACCTGGTCCTCGCCGACCCGCCGTACGCGGTCGAGGACCTGAGCGGAGAGCTGGGCCTGCTGGTGTCGGAGGGCTGGGTCGCCGAGGACTCCGTGGTGATCGTCGAGCGGTCGCGCCGGGCACCGGATGTCGAGTGGCCCGCACCCCTGGAAGCCATGCGGGTCAAGCACTACGGGGAGACGTCGCTGCACTGGGCGCGGTGGGCGGCACGGCCGTGACCAAGGCCACCGTCGACAGGTCCGTGCAGGTGAGGGCTGATACCTTCCGCGCATGAGGCGTGCCGTCTGCCCCGGTTCCTACGACCCACCCACCAACGGGCACCTGGACATCCTGGAGAGAGCGGCGGGGCTCTTCGACGAGGTCGTCGTGGCCGTGCTCATCAACAAGAACAAGAGGGGCCTCTTCACGGTCGAGGAGCGGATGGACCTGCTCGCCGAGTCCGTGAGCCACCTCGACAACGTGCGGATCGACTCGTGGCACGGGCTGCTCGTCGACTACTGCCGCCAGCACGACATCCAGGCCATCGTGAAGGGCCTGCGCGCGATCAGCGACTTCGACTACGAGCTGCAGATGGCGCAGATGAACCAGCAGCTGAGTGGCGTGGAAACGCTCTTCATGCCGACGAAGCCGCTGAACAGCTTCCTCTCCAGCTCCCTGGTCAAGGAAGTGGCTACCTACGGTGGGGACGTCGCTCACCTGCTCCCCACGACGGTTCACCGCCGATTGGTGGAACGCCTTACTGACGGCGGCGGTAAGTAACTACGCTGGAGCGGTGCGTAGTGGGGACGTCATCGCTGACCGGTACCGGCTCGAGGACACCGTCGGGGCGGGTGGCATGGGGGTGGTGTGGCGTGCCACCGACCTCGAGCTGCGCAGGGTCGTGGCGGTCAAGCGCACCAGCACCGGCGACGGGGAGCAGCTCCGCAGAGAGGCCAGGATCGGCGCGGGGCTGCAGCACCCCAACGTGATCTCCGTGTTCGACGTCGTGGCCGAGGACGACGAACGCTGGCTCGTCATGGAGTACCTGCCCGCGCGGAGCCTGCGGGACATCCTCCGCGCCGACGGCCCCCTGACGCCCGCCGGCGCGGCGCACGTCGGCGTGCAGGTCGCCACGGCGCTGTCCGCGATGCACGCCAAGGGCATGGTGCACCGGGACATCACCCCGGCCAACATCCTCGTCACCGAGGACGGGACGGCGAAGCTCGCCGACCTCGGCATCGCTATCTGGTCCGAGGTCACCGTGACCGGCTCCGCGCAGAGTCCCGGCACCCCCGGCTACCTCACGCCGGAGGTGACACGCGGGGGCGCCGCCACACCCGCGGCCGACATGTACGCGCTCGGCGTCACGCTGTCGGCGGCCGTCGAAGGCGCGGCCGGCAACGGCGCGCTGACCGGGGTGCTGTCGCAGCTGACCGCCGAGACCCCGTCGCGGCGCCTGTCGGCCGAGGCGGCGGCAGGGCGGCTGCGCAAGGTCGCCCGCGGCACGGCGGTGGCCCGCCGCAAGGCCACCCGCCTGGGACTCCTGGCCGCTGGCGTGGTCGTGGTGCTCGTCGCCGGGCTGGTCTTCGTGCCCCGGCTCCTGCCCGGCTCGGAAGGGAGCCAGGGCGACAACGCCGGTGACGGCACGGGCGGCACCGTCGCGGCGGAGCCACCCGGCACCCCGGCACCCCGGCGCGAGGTGCCAGGAGCCGGGAACGCGAAGCTGCTGTACGGCCTGAGCGGCGGGGCCAACCTGGCGCAGGCGAGCGAGCTGGTGGCGGAGACCCCGGTCGGGATGCTCACCACCACGTTCCACCAGACCAGCGACCTGAAGACGCTGAACACCTGGCGGGAGACCGTGGTGCCGGACGCGTACCGGAAGGGATACGCCCTCCACCTGATCGTCCCGAGCTGGCTCGACGACGACAACCCGGAGATCCCGCTCGACACCCCGTACGGCAGGGCCTGCGGCCGGGGCGAGCCGTTCACCGACCAGTTCCTCGACGACATGCGCTCGCTCGCGCGGATCTTCGCGGGCCGGCCCGACGGCCCACCGCTGTACGTCACCGTGTTCCACGAGGTCAACGCGTTCGCGTGCGGCGACGACGGGTACTACGAGAACTCGATCGCGACGCGGGCGTACTACCGCGCGCTCAAGGACCGGTACCTGGAGATCAGGGAGGTCTTCCACGCCGGGGCGCCGAACGGGCGGGTCGGCATGGGCTGGCAGGGATGGCAGTCCGACCTCGACGACAACCCCGAACTGGGCGGCGGCCCGTCGATGTTCGACCACTTCGCCGACGTGCTGGCCGTGTCGGACTTCAACTCGGTCCTGTGCAAGGAGCCGGAGGGCAACGTCGAGGACGTGCGGCTGACCGTCGCCGCGCTCGGCGAGTACGCCCCGGTCATGGTCGGCGCGTACGCCAACAAGGACGTCCCGCCCGACGTCGTCGACAAGGACGTGCGTGCCCTGCTCACCGACTCCTCGATCGCCGCGCTCGTCGCGGACGGCCTGTTCGCCTGGAACTTCAACCGGGAGAGCGTGATCATCGAGGCGGGCAGGCCGACCTACGAGTTCGTGATGGACGTCGTGCGCCGGACCGGCAGGGAGCCCTAGGTTGGCGTCCTGACTCGACTCAGGGCTGGCGCAGCGGCAGTTTCATGCCGACGTGCGATGCGACGAAGCCCAGGCGTTCGTAGAAGCGGTGGGCGTCCTTCCGGCTCGCGTCCGTGGTCAGCTGGACCATGGCGGCACCGCGTTCGCGGGCCGTGTCGATCGCCCACTGGACCAGCCTGCCGCCCAGTCCGCCGCCGCGCTGGTCCGGCCGCACCCGCACCGCTTCGATCAGCGCCCGTGTCGCGCCGAGCCGGGACAGGCCCGGGATGAACGTGAGCTGCAGGGTGCCCACGACCTCGTCGTCCGCCACGGCGACGGCCAGGTACTGCCGGGGGTCCGCGTCGATCTCCTTGAACGCCTCGGCGTAGGCCGGGTCGCCGGGCCGCTCCCGCTTGGCGCCGAGCGGGTCGTCGGCCAGCATCGCCACGATCGCGGGCACGTCCTCCGCGACGGCCCGTCTTATCTGCTCGTTCGTCACGAGTTCATTCAAACAGCCGACGATCGGCGCTAATCGAGATCACCTGTCGGAGTTACGGTCGGAAAATGAGCAACGTCACAACCAGATCTGTGAAAACGCTGCTTCCCCTGCTGATCGCCTTCTTCGCCGTCCTCGGCCTGACCACGCCGGGCCTCGCCGAGGAGAGAGCCGCGGCGCCGTGTGGTGACACGTCGGGGTTCGACGTGGTGCCGCTGTCGAGCCTGCCGCCGGAGGCCACCGACACCGCCGAGCTGATCGAACAAGGCGGCCCGTTCCCGTACCCGGAGGACGGCACCGTCTTCCAGAACCGCGAAGGCCTCCTGCCCGACTGCGACACCGGCTACTACCACGAGTACACCGTGGAAACCCCGGGCAGCCCGGACCGCGGCGCGCGCCGCATCGTCACCGGTCACGCTGGCGAGCACTTCTACACCGACGACCACTACGCGAGCTTCGACCTGATCGACATGGACGGCACCACGCCGCCCCCGGCGTGCGGCGACGCGAACCTCGACGAGGTGGCCGTCGGCAGCCTGCCCGCCGAGGTCGCGGACACGATCGCGCTGGTGGCGCGGGGCGGCCCGTACCCGTACGCCGAGGACGGCACGGTCTACCAGAACCGGGAAGGCGTCCTCCCGGCCTGCGCGTCCGGCTACTACCACCTGTACACCGTGCCCACCCCGGGCACGACCGACCGCGGCGACCGGCGGCTGATCACCGGACAGGGCGGCGAGCACTACTACACGCCCGACAGGTACGCGTCCTTCGTGGAAGTGATCACGGACTGACGCACCGGCTGACACACCCATCTCAGCCGACCTCCACACATCACCCCGGTGCACGCGGCAGACTAGAAGACCGCAGGGCGTGTGCCGGGGTGCTGGAGGGAGCAAGGCGTGTACAAGGTGTTCGAGGCCCTCGACGAGCTCGTCACGATCCTCGAGGAGGCCCGCGGCGTGCCGATGACCTCGAGTTGTGTCGTGCCGCGCGGTGACATCCTCGAGCTGCTCGACGAGGTCCGCGACGCGCTGCCCGGTGAGGTCGACGACGCCCAGGACGTCCTCGACCGCAAGGACGAGATCGTCGGCCAGGCCGAGCACGAGGCGGAACAGACCGTCAGCAAGGCGAACCTCGAGGCAGAGCAGACCGTCGCCGAGGCGAACGCGGAGGCCGAGCGGCTCGTCGCGGAGGCACAGGCGCACGCGGACCGGCTCGTCACCGACGCCAGGAACGAGGCCGACCGCACGATCGCCGCGGGGCAGGCCAAGTACGACGACCTGGTCGGCCGCTCGCAGGTCGAGGCCGACCGGATGATCCAGGCCGGTCGCGAGTCCTACGAGCGCTCGGTCGAGGACGGCCGCATCGAGCAGGCCCGCCTCGTGTCCGAGACCGAGGTCGTGCAGGCCGCGCACCTCGAGTCCGCCAGGGTCCTGGACGCGACCGCCGACGAGGTGACCCGCCAGCGCGGCGAGTGCGACGAGTACGTGGACGGCAAGCTCGCCGAGTTCGCCGACCTCCTGTCCCACACGCTGCGCACGGTCAGCAAGGGCCGCGCGCACCTGCGGGGTGGTGGCGTTGGCATGCCGCCCGCCGCGCCGCCCGTCGCGCAGCCGGAACCGGCCGTCCCGTTCGATTACTCCGCCTGACCCGCGTACGCTGGTCAGGCACCCCCCGCGGTCGCGGAAAATCTTGTCGCGGGAAATCTTCCGAGCGGAGCTTGCGGAGCGAGCATCCGACACCGAACACAGGGACGTTGAAGTTCGTCATGCCCGAACAGCGCAACAGCCCATGGACCCTGGACACCCGGGAGCTGGGCCGCAGGCCCGGTCTCTCCCGCAAGTTCGAGCGGGTCGTGGAGGCTCAGCACGCCCTCGGCGTCGAGGGCGTCATCGCCGTGCCCAAGGGCGCGCGGGTCGAGCTTGACGTGCTCCTCGAGTCCGTCGTGGAGGGCGTGCTGGTCTCCGGCACGGCCGTCGCGCCGATCGAGGGGGAGTGCGCGCGCTGCCTCGACCCGATCACGGCTGCCGACCACGACGTCGAGGTCGAGTTCACCGAGTTGTTCGCCTACCCGGCCAGCATCACCGAGGAGACGACCGACGAGGACGAGGTCCATCGCCTGGTCGACGACAAGGTTGATCTTGAACCGGTGGTGCGGGACGCGGTCGTGCTGGCGCTGCCCGCCGCGCCGCTGTGCCAGGAGGACTGCGCGGGACTGTGCCCGGACTGCGGTGGCAGGTGGGCCGATCTCGGTCCCGATCACCGGCATGAGACGATTGACCCTCGGTGGGCCGCGCTCACGGAGCGGTTCCGCACGGATCGTGACGCCTGAGCTCGTGTAGTCAGGTCCGATCCCACCACCAGCAGCATTGAAGGAGAACTAGTCGTGGCCGTCCCCAAGCGGAAGATGTCGCGTTCCAACACGCGCGCGCGTAGGTCGCAGTGGAAGACCAGCGCTGTCCACCTGGTGGAGTGCTCGAACCGCGCCTGCCGCAAGCCCAAGCCCCAGCACGTCGTCTGCCCGAGTTGCGGCCAGTACGGCGGCCGTCAGGTCACCGAGCCTGCCTGATCCGCATCGGTGAAGGTGGTGGGCCACGGTGGGGGGTAGGGCGGCCAGGGGGCCTACGGCCGACCCGCGCAAGCTGCTTGAAGCGCTCGACGTCCAACTGGACGACGAGCTGCTGAAGCTCGCCATGACGCATCGTTCGTACGCGTACGAGAACGGTGGTCTGCCGCCGAACGAACGGCTGGAGTTCCTCGGCGACGCGGTGCTGGGCCTGGTGGTGACCGACCACCTGTACCGGACGCACCCGGACCTGCCGGAGGGGCACCTCGCGAAGCTGCGGGCGAGCGTCGTGAACATGCACGCGCTCGCCGGCGTCGCACGCGGGCTCGGCGACGAGGGCCTCGGTGCCCACATGCTGCTGGGCAAGGGCGAGGAGCTGACCGGCGGCCGGGACAAGGCGAGCATCCTCGCCGACGGCATGGAGGCCGTGATCGGCGCGGTGTACCTCGCGCACGGCATCGAAGTCGCGCGGACGCTCGTGCACCGGCTGTTCGACCCGCTGCTCGCGGAGGCGCCGCTGCTCGGCGCCGGGCTGGACTGGAAGACGTCGCTGCAGGAGCTGACGGCGTCGGCGAGCCTCGGCGTGCCCGAGTACCGCGTCCAGGAGGAAGGTCCGGACCACCGCAAGGAGTTCACCGCCACGGTGATCGTCGCGGGCCAGGACCGGGGCAGCGGGGACGGCACGACCAAGAAGGAAGCCGAGCAGAAGGCCGCCGAGGCGGCCTGGCGCACGCTGTCGGAGATCATCAAGGCCGCCGCCGAGAAGGCGGGCGATCAGCAACAGCGCGGCAAGGGTGCCTGAGCTACCCGAGGTCGAGGTGGTGCGGGCAGGCCTCGACGGGCACGTCACCGGCCGCACGATCGCGGCTGTCGCGGTTCTCCACCCCAGGGCGATCCGGCGGCACCTGCTGGGCCCGGCCGACTTCACCGGCAGGCTCGCGGGCCGCACGATCGCCGCGGCCCAGCGGCGCGGCAAGTACCTGTGGCTCGAGCTGTCGGACGAGACGAACCCGGACATCGCGCTGCTCGCCCACCTCGGCATGAGCGGCCAGCTGCTGGTCCAGCCCGTCGGCGCACCCGACGAGAAGCACCTGCGCGTCCGGTTCGACTTCACCGACGGCGGCCCGGAGCTGCGGTTCGTCGACCAGCGCACGTTCGGCGGTTTCCTCGTCGACGACCTCGTGACCGTCGACGGCGCCCGGCTGCCGTCCGCGATCGCGCACATCGGCCGCGACCCGATGGACCCGGACTTCTCGGTGCGGGCCGCGGTCGCCGCGCTGCGGAGGAAGAAGACCGAGCTGAAGCGGGCGCTGCTCGACCAGACACTGGTGTCGGGCATCGGCAACATCTACGCCGACGAGGCGCTGTGGCGGTCGAAACTGCACTGGACCCGCCCGACCGAGGGGATCTCCCTGGCCAAGGCGACCGAGGTGCTCGCGGCGGCCACCGACGTCATGCGGGAGGCGCTCGGCCAGGGCGGCACGTCGTTCGACGCGTTGTACGTCAACGTGAACGGCCAGTCCGGCTACTTCGACCGGTCGCTCGCCGTCTACGGCCAGGAAGGCCTGCCCTGCGGGCGGTGCGGGACGGCGATCCGGCGCGAGCCGTTCATGAACCGTTCGTCGTACTTCTGCCCGAGGTGCCAGCGCCGGTCCCGTTCCTGACGTCGTCGGGTCCGTGCACGGTCTGCCGGCAGCGACTGTTCCCGTCCTCCATCACCGACAGGTAGTCGCCGTTCTCGTCGCGCGGGATGTCGCCCAGCTCCTGCAGGTCCAGTGGTCTGCCCGGCAGGGAGTCGACGGCGAGGAACCGCAGCAGCCCGTCGAGCACCAGCTCCAGGTGGCGGTGACTGAGCCGGTGGTTGTCCGCCGGGGAGAGGGGGACCGGCAGCGGCGGGGTCATCCTGATCATGAGCAGGCCGATGTCGCCGGACCCGACGTCCGCCCGCAGCGAGCCCTCGTCGTGCGCGGCCCGCACGACCGCGGCGAGCGCGGCCTGTGACGCGTCGCGGGCGGCCATCAGCTCGTCGTCCATCAGCACGCGCTCGGCGAGCATCGGCATGACGACCCCGATGCGGAGGTCGATCGCGTCGTGCAGGTACCGGGCGAGCGCCGTGAACGCGTCCGGTTCCTCCTGCAACGCCGCCTTCGCCGCTATCGCGGACTGTGTCAGCACGTCCAGCGCGACCTGACGAAGCAATACCATCCGGTCCGGAAAATGGCGGTACAGCGTCGCGATGCCGACGCTCGCCCGGCGCGCGATCATCTCCAGCGGCACGGCCGGACCTTGCTCAAGCATGAGGTCAACGGTGGCACGAAGGATCTGTTCGCGGTTGCGGACGGCGTCGGCGCGAGTTCGGCGGGGTTTCGGAAGGTCGTTCATGGATGCCTTATCCGGAGGCGAGTCCTTCGGTTTACAAACGCTAACTTTTGCCCGTCCCCCTGGCACTAGTTGCCCAAGCAATGGAATCCCCGACAGAAGTCCCATAGTCGACAGGTTGTCTGCTTGTTGTCCAGATGTCGGCCGCATCACCGCACGTGTGAAGAAGTCGTCAACGCGCCACCATCCCGGCGGCACCCGGAGGAGGCTGGTGCACGTGAGTGAGGAGTTCCGCCGGGGCGAGCTGCGCATCTACTTCGGCGCGGCGCCCGGGGTCGGCAAGACCTACGCGATGCTCGGCGAGGCGCACCGGCGGCTCGAGCGCGGCACCGACGTGGTCGTCGGCTTCGTCGAGTCCCACGAACGCGCCAGGACCGACCAGCTGCTCGAGGGCCTGGAGGTCGTCCCCCGGCGGCGGCTGACCCACCGGGGGCGCGACTTCGAGGAGATGGACCTCGGCGCCGTGCTCGCCCGCGCGCCCGAGGTCGTGCTGGTCGACGAGCTCGCGCACACCAACGTCCCCGGCGCGGGCAACCCCAAGCGCTGGCAGGACATCCAGGTCCTGCTCGACGCGGGTATCGACGTGCTGTCCACGCTCAACGTCCAGCACCTGGAGAGCGTCAACGACGTCGTCGAGCGGATCACCGGTGTGCGGCAGCAGGAGACCGTGCCCGACGAGGTGGTGCGCGGCGCGCAGCAGCTGGAGCTGATCGACATCACGCCGGAGGCGCTGCGCCGCCGCCTCGCGCACGGCAACGTCTACCCGGCCCGCCGCATCGACGCCGCGCTCGGCAACTACTTCCGGCCCGGCAACCTCACCGCGCTGCGGGAGCTGGCGCTGCTGTGGGTCGCCGACCAGGTCGACGTGGCCCTGCAGCGGTACCGGGCCGAGCAGCAGATCACCGACACGTGGGAGGCGCGCGAGCGGGTGGTCGTCGCGGTCACCGGCGGGCCGGAGAGCGAGACGCTGATCCGCCGCGCCAGCCGCGTCGCCGTGCGCGCGGGCGCCGAGCTGCTCGTGCTGCACATCCTGCGTGGTGACGGGCTGGCCGGCGTGTCACCGCGTGCGGTGGCCGAGATCCGCAGGCTCGCCAAGAACCTCGGCGCGACCTCCCACACGGTGGTCGGCGACGACGTGCCGGACGCGATGCTGGACTTCGCGCGCGGGGTGAACGCGACGCAGCTCGTCGTCGGCACCTCGCGGCGGTCGCGGCTCGCGCGGCTGTTCAACGAGGGCATCGGCGCGACCGTGGTGCAGCGGTCCGGGCCGATCGACGTGCACATGGTCACCCACGCGCAGGCGCGCCGGGCCTCGCGGCCGAGGTCGGAACGCAGCCCGCTGGCGCTGCCGAGACGGGTCACCGGGTGGGTCGCGGCCGCGGTGCTGCCGCTGCTCGCGACCGTCATCGGGCTGCTGCTCAAGGCGCACGTGTCGCTGTCGACGGAGGCGGTCGGCTACTTCCTCGTGATCGTGACCGTGACGCTCATCGGCGGCCTCGGGCCCGCGTTGTTCGCCGCGGTGTTCTGCGGGTTCCTGCTGAACTTCTTCTTCACCCCGCCGCTGCACACGCTGACGATCGCCCAGTCGGAGAACCTGGTCACGCTGGTCGTGATGGTGATCGTCGCCGTGCTGGTCGCGCTGGTGGTCGACCGGGCGGCGCGGCGCACCGTGCAGGCGGCGGAGGCGCGCACCGAGGCGTCGCTGCTCACCTCGTACGCCCGCACGGTGCTGACGTCGCCGCGGCCGGTGGACCGGCTGCTGGAGAAGGTGCGGGAGAACTTCGGGTTGTCGTCGGTCGCGCTGCTGGAGCGCCGCGACGGGGAGTGGCACCAGGTCGCGTGCGTCGGGCCGTCCCCGTGCACCGGGCCGGACGACGCCGACACCGACGTGGCGGTGACCCCGGACGTGCACCTCGCGCTGCGGGGCCGCGTGCTGCCCGCCGAGACCCGGGGTGTGCTGGAAACCGTTGCGGGACAGGCACTCCTCGCGTTGCGGCAGCAGCGGATGACCGCCGAGTCCGCGGAGGCGAAACGGGCCGCCGCCACGAACGAGCTGCGGACCGCGCTGCTGTCCGCGGTGGGGCACGACCTGCGCACGCCGCTGACGTCGATCAAGGCCGCGGTCGGCAGCCTGCGCGCCCCCGACCTGACGCTGTCGGCGCAGGACAGCGCCGAGCTGCTGGCCGACATCGAGGAGTCGGCCGACCGGCTGTCCGCGATCATCGACAACCTGCTCGACTCGTCCCGGCTCGCGACCGGCGCGGTGCGGCCGCGGTTGCGTGCCGTCACCTACGACGAGGTCGTGGCGCGTGCGCTCGCCGCGCTCGACGGCCGGTCCTCGGTGGCGGTGGACGTGGCGATGGAGGTCGACGAGCGCCTGCCCGCGGTGTTCGCCGACGGCGGGCTGCTCGAACGGGTCGTCGCGAACGTCGTGGACAACGCGCTGCGGCACGGGTGGCCCGACCGGACCGGCGTCGCGTCCGCCACCGCACCGCCCGCCGAGCCGCCGATCGCGATCCGGGCCAGCGCACACGACGACCGGGTGGAGCTGCGGGTGGTCGACCACGGCCGCGGCCTGCCGAAGGGCACGGCGGAGAAGCTGTTCGCGCCGTTCCAGCGGCTCGGGGACAGCACGAGCGGGATCGGGCTCGGCATGTCCGTGGCGAAGGGTTTCATGGACGCCATGGGCGGGACGATCGGTACGGAGGACACGCCGGGCGGTGGGCTCACCGTCGTGCTCTCACTGCCGGTGGACAGGAGTGTGCAGGCGTGACGAAAGTGCTTGTCGTCGATGACGAGCCGCAGATCGTGCGGGCGTTGCGGATCAACCTCGCGGCACGGGGCTACGACGTGTCGACGGCCGCGAGCGGGCAGGAGGCGCTGCGCGTCGCCGCCACCGAGCACCCGGACGTCGTGGTGCTGGACCTCGGCTTGCCGGACATCGACGGCGCGAAGGTCATCGAGGGGCTGCGCGGGTGGACGAGCGTGCCGATCATCGTGCTCTCGGCCCGCACCGACTCCGGCGACAAGGTGTCCGCGCTGGACGCCGGTGCCGACGACTACGTGACGAAACCGTTCGGTATGGACGAGCTGCTCGCGCGCCTGCGAGCCGCGGTCCGGCGTGCGTCGACCGTGCCCGCCGGTGAGGAGGCGGTGGTCGAGACGCAGGCGTTCACCGTGGACCTGGCGGCGAAGAAGGTGATCCGCGACGGCGCCGAGGTGCACCTGACGCCCACCGAGTGGGGTGTGCTGGAGCTGCTGGTGCGCAACCGGGGCAAGCTCGTGGCGCAGAAGCAGCTGCTGCAGGAGGTGTGGGGGCCGTCGTACGCGTCGGAGACGCACTACCTGCGGGTGTACCTGGCGCAGCTGCGCCGCAAGCTGGAGCCGCGGCCGTCGCGGCCTCGGCATTTGCTCACCGAGGCCGGGATGGGATATCGGTTCGAGCCGTGAAAGCGATCTTGCAGTGCGTCGTGCTCGACTGTCCCGACGACGATGAGCTGGCGCGGTTCTACCACGCGCTGCTCGGCGGGGAGGTCAACCGGCCGGACCGGCGGTGGTCACTGGGCGGCGGGTGGTCCACGCTGCACCTGCCGACCGGGCTGGTGCTGTGCTTCCAGCGGGTCGCCGACTTCCAGCCGCCGCGCTGGCCGGACTCCCGGTACCCGCAGCAGTCGCACCTGGACCTCGGGGTGGCGGATCTCGACGCCGCGCACGAGGAGGCGCTGGCGGCGGGGGCTGAGCTGCTCGACGACTCGGCGCGTGGGTGGCGGGTGTACGCGGACCCTGGTGGGCACCCGTTCTGCCTGGTGCGCGAGTCCGCTCGGTAGACCGTCAGAACCCGAAGTTCTGCACCCAGTAGAAGCCGTCGCGGTCGAGGCCGACACCGATGGCCGAGAGGTCACAGTTGAGGATGTTGCGGCGGTGACCGTCGGAGTCCATCCACATCTGCATGACCTGTTCCGCGGTCGTCGCGCCGCGGGCGATGTTCTCCGCACCCGGGCTCGGATAGCCGGCGTTGCGGATCCGCTCGTCGAAGGTCCGCCCGTCGAGTGACGTGTGGGAGAAGTAGTCACGCTCCGACATGTCCTCGGCGTGTCCCTGCGCGGCGGCGGCGAGCCGGTCGTCGGCGGTGACGGGTCCGCAGCCGGCGTCGGCGCGGAAGGAGTTCACGAGGCTGACGACCTGGTCCTGGGCGCTGCCACCGGTCGCGGTCGGCGGCGGCGGGGGTGGCGCCTCGGTCGTCTCGGGCGGCGGCGGGGGAGCGGGCGCCTCGGTGGTGGTCGACGTCGTTGGCGGGGCGGACGACGTGGTCGGCGTGTCGGGCGGGGCGGGGGTGGCGGAGGAGTTGGTGCCGGGCGCGGGCCGGACCAGGTCACCTGGCGAGTCGACGACGACGTGGTCGTCACTGAGCCCGATGCGTAATCCGTCCTCGTCGCCCGCCGGCTGCCCGGCCGGCTGCACGAGCAACGTGGCGGTGCCTGCGACAAGCGCACCGGCGAGCACCGCCGTCAGGGTCGGCAGCACTGGTCTCCGTCTACGGGGCAAGGCCACGGCGCGGAAAGTTACCACGATCGGGTGAACTTGATAACAGAAGGATGACAATTGACCTACGAAAACAACCATCCCCGCAGGTCGCCACCGGCGAACTGACTTTGCGGCTCGGGGGAGGTAGTCGCGGCGGCCGCCGCGGTGGACCTCGGGATGGGCGCCTGGCCGTCGCCGGGAAGGACTGCCGCCGGGAATCGCGTGCGGTGCGCCGAGGCCCGCCGCGTTCTCCCGGCGGCCACCGCCGCATGCGAACGGCCCGCCGGGAAGCCGGCGGGCCGTTTCGTCTTCACGTCGTCCGGACGGGGATCAATCCGTCGTCGAGCCACCAGAGCTGCTGCCACCGGGCGGCGGGTCCGTGGGCGGCGGGTCCGTCGTCGGGGGTGGGGTCGTGGTCGTCGTGGTGGTGGTCGTGGTCGTGCGGGGCGGCGTGGTCGTCGACTTCGTCGTGGTGGACTTCGTCGGCGGGGCCGGCGGCTGCGGCTCGTCGGTGGTGTCGTCGTTCGTGGTGGTGCGCTTCTTCGTGGTGGTGGTCGTGGTGGTCGACGTCGTGGTGGACGTGGTCGTCGACGTGGTGGTGGCGGACGTCGTCGTGGTCGACGTGTTGTCCGTCGTCGTGTCGCGCACCTCGATGGAGTCGCTCGTGCGCTCCGGCTGCGCTTCCCCGGTCTGGCCGCCCGCGAGCATGGCCACGGTCGCGAAGGCGGTCGACACGACCACTCCGGCGACACCGAGCGCGAGATACGGTGTGCGGCGCAGGGCGCCTCCCTGGTCGGTGGGCGGTGCCTCGTCCATCCGGTCCTCTGGTCCGAGCATCCCCGAAGCCCTCCTAGAATCGCTGCACGACCGATCGGTCACTGCAGGCAGCGCATCACAGCGCGGTAACTTAGCAGCTTTACCGAACGCAACATCGAACGAGCAGGAATCTCACGTTCCGTGGTTGACGCACACGTCCGGCTGACGGCCTGGGTACACGGCCGAGTTCAAGGGGTCGGGTTCCGCTGGTGGACCCGCAGCCGCGCCTCCGAGCTGGGACTGCGCGGGTACGCGAGCAACCTCGCCGACGGCAGGGTCGAGGTCGTCGCGGAAGGCCCCAGGCAGGACTGCGACGCCTTGCTCGGACTGCTGCGCGGCGGCACCACCCCCGGTCACGTCGATCTGGTCGTCGAGCGGTGGTCGGACGCCAAAGGAAACGTGACGGGGTTCGTGGAGCGCTAGCGCCGCGTCCACCAACGTGCGCCAACCTCAGCTGGGCCGACGGCAGTGGTGCGTGGCTCCGGGGCCCGGATCGCCGTGAAAGCGCCCTTCACAGCCCGTGCGGAACACCACCCAACGCCTGCGAACCCCAGCACCCAGCCCCGTCTGAACCTTTCCGACGACCTTCGCGTATGACTGGTGCGTGGGGAACACCCCGGACCAGGAAGACGAGCTCATCCGCGAGCTCTACAGCCGGTACCGCCGACCGCTCTACGGCTATGTGCTGCGTGCGGTCGGTGGTGACCACCAGTACGCCGAGGACGTCGTGCAGGAGACGCTGCTCCGCGCGTGGCGCAACAGCGACACGCTCAACCCCGAGCACGCGGGGCCGTGGCTCTACACGGTCGCCCGCAACCTCGTGGTCTCCGGCTACCGGAAGCAGAGCGCGCGGGTCGACGAGGTGCCGATCCTGGAACGGGACTGGCCGCGCCCCACCGACGAATTCGACCGCGTGCTGCAGGGCTGGCAGGTGGCCGAGGCCATGCGGGCGCTGTCCGCCGACCACCGCGCGGTGATCGGTGAGCTGTTCTTCACCAGACGGACCATCGCCGAGACCGCGAAGGTCCTCGGCGTGCCGCCGGGCACCGTCAAGTCGAGATCGTTCTACGCGCTTCGTGCGCTGCGCGACGCACTGGAGGAGAGAGGGGTGACCGAGCCGTGACCTGCCCCCACACGATGACCTTGGGTGTCTACCTGCTCGGCGCCCTGGAGCCGGCCGAGCGCTCCGCGTTCGAGGCGCACCTCTCCTACTGCGACATCTGCCGGGGCGAGCTGGTCCGCCTCTCGCCGCTGCCCGGCCTGCTGAACCAGATCAGCCCGGAGGACTTCGCCGACGACCTGCCACCGACCGGAGCGGAGGGCACGGCGGGGTCGCCGGTCGGCACGCAGGTCCAGCCGGTCACCGAACCGGTGCCGCTGCTCCCGATCCCCGAGCCGCGCGACACGCCCGTGCACCCGCTGCCGGAACTGCCGAGCCGGCGCCGGCACTGGCGGGTCGCCACGGCGGCCGCCGCGGTGATCGTGCTGACGGTCGCGGGTGTCTTCGGCTGGCGTGCGCTGCGGGAGCCGCCGCCCGTCGAAGGCATCACGTGGAGTACCGAGGTGGGTGCGACGAGTGTCCAGGCGCGGCTGATCGACCGGAAGTGGGGCACCGAGATCCTGTCCGAGATCCACGGTGCTCCCCCAGGTCGCCTGTGTTATCTGAAGGTGTACGACCACTACGGCAAGTACGAGGTCGCGGGGTGGTGGGGCACCGACCACGACCCGGACGCGGAGATCCCGGGGAGCACGTCCATGCCGCTCGGCAAGATCTGGAAGCTCGAGTACCTGCTGGACGACCGGGAGACGGTCGTGGCGACCATCCAGGCACCCGGCAGGTGACGTGACTCGGGTGGCACCTCCCACGTACTCGATCGACCCACGGGTACCCTCGGACGGATAGAACGGCCAATCCGCGGGCTGAGAGGGCCGGAGTCTCGTGCATTTGAAGAGCCTCACGCTCAAGGGCTTCAAGTCGTTCGCCTCGGCGACCACGCTGCGTTTCGAACCCGGGATCACGTGTGTCGTCGGCCCGAACGGGTCCGGCAAGTCGAACGTGCTGGACGCCCTGCGCTGGGTGATGGGGACCCAGGGCGCGAAGGACCTGCGCGGCGGCAAGATGGAGGACGTCATCTTCGCGGGCACCTCCGGCCGCGCCCCGCTTGGCCGTGCCGAGGTCAGCCTCACCATCGACAACTCCGACGGCGCGCTGCCGATCGAGTACACCGAGGTGTCGATCACCCGCCGCATGTTCCGCGACGGCGCGAGCGAGTACGAGATCAACGGCAACTCCTGCCGCCTGATGGACATCCAGGAGCTGCTCTCCGACTCCGGCATCGGCCGGGAGATGCACGTCATCGTCGGTCAGGGCCAGCTCGCGCAGATCCTCGAGTCGAAGCCGGAGGAGCGCCGCGCGTTCATCGAGGAGGCCGCGGGTGTCCTCAAGCATCGCA
Organism: Actinophytocola algeriensis; assembly: GCF_014203735.1. Classification (GTDB taxonomy): domain Bacteria; phylum Actinomycetota; class Actinomycetes; order Mycobacteriales; family Pseudonocardiaceae; genus Actinophytocola; species Actinophytocola algeriensis. The sequence continues at coordinate 957,081 of NZ_JACHJQ010000004.1, forward strand.
AGCGCAAGGAGAAGGCGCTGCGGAAGCTCGACGCGATGCAGGCCAACCTCACCCGGCTCACCGACCTGACCGCCGAGCTGCGCCGCCAGCTCAAGCCGCTCGGCAAGCAGGCCGAGATCGCCCGCAAGGCCCAGGCCGTGCAGGCCGACCTGCGGGACGCGCGGCTGCGCCTGCACGCCGACGACCTGGTCACGCAGCGCGGGGAGATCGCGAAGGAGCAGGCCGACGAGGCCGCCGCCCGCGCCCGCCGCCACGATGTCGAGCAGCTGCTCGAGGTCGCCGACGCGAAGCAGACCTCGCTGGAGGACCAGCTCGCGGTCGACGCGCCACGCCTCGCCGCCGCACAGGACACCTGGTACCGGCTCTCCGCGCTGGAGGAGCGGCTGCGCGGCACCGTGCGGCTCGCCGTCGAGCGCGAGCGGCACATGTCGGCGGCCGTCGACCTGTCCTCGAGCGGGCCGGACCCCGAGGAGCTGGAGCTGGAGGCCGAGGAGACGGCCATCCGCGAGGCCGAGCTGGGCGAGCACGTCGAGGTCGCCAGGGGCCTGCTCGGCGACACCGCCGAGCGGCGCGCCGAGCTGGAAGAGCAGGTGCGGGCCGCGGAGAAGGCGCACATGGCCGCCGTCCGCGCGGTCGCCGACCGGCGGGAGGGCCTCGCGCGCCTCGCCGGCCAGGTCGAGGCGCTGCGCAGCAAGACCGGCGCCACCGCCGAGGAGATCGACCGGCTCTCGGTCAACCTGGCCGAGGCCACCGAGCGGGCCGAGCTGGCCGCGGTCGAGCTGGCCGAGGCCCAGGAGGAGACCGGCATCGAGGACTCCGACGACGCCGGGCTGGCCGATCGCCACCTGCGTGCCGTCGAGGCGCAGAAGGCCGCGCAGGCCCGCGTCGAGGAGCTGGTGCGGGCCGAGCGGACCGCGGAGAAGGACATCGCGTCGTGGAAGGCCAGGGTCGACGCGCTGTCGATGGGCCTGAACCGCAAGGACGGCGCGGGTGTGCTGCTCGCCGCCGGCGACCGGCTGCCGGGCCTGCTCGGGTCGGTCGCGGCCCTGCTGACCGTCGAGCCCGGTGCCGAGGCCGCGCTGGCCGCCGCGCTGGGACCGGTCGCGGACGCGGTGGCGGTGGCCACGGGCGATGACGCCGTGGCCGCGCTCGAACTGCTGCGTGGCTCCGACGCGGGCCGCGCGGGGATCGTCGTGGGCGGCTGGTCCGACGGCACTGGCCACCATGACCGGACGAATTGGCCGGTGCTGCCGCAGGGCGCGCGCTGGGCCGTGGACCTCGTGCGGGCGCCCGAGGCGCTGCGGCCCGCGGTCGCGAAGGCACTCGACAAGGTCGCGGTCGTGGAGTCGCTGCCGATCGCGCGGCTGATCGTGGACGCCCACCCGTCGGTCCGGGCCGTCACGCCCGACGGTGACGTGCTGGGCGCGCACTGGGCGGTCGGCGGCACCTCGCGCGCGCAGAGCGTGATCGAGGTGCAGGCCGCGGTCGACGAGGCCAACGAGAAGCTCGCCGCCGCGGAGAGCGCCGCCGAGCGGGCCTCCGCCGCGCTGGCCGGTGCCCGTGCCGAGTCGACGGCCAGGCTCCAGGAGGCGCAGGCCACCGCGGAGGCCAAGAACGAGGCGAAGGTCCGTGCCGCCCGGTCCGCGGAGCGGCTGTCGCGGATGCAGACCGCGGTCCGGTCCGCGCAGGCCGAGGCCGAGCGCGTGCAGAACCAGCGGACCCAGGTCGAGGAAGCCAGGGAGCAGGCGCTGATCAAGCTCGCCGAGCTGGAGGAGCGCCTGACCGTCGCCGAGGACGAGACCGTGCTCGAGGACGAGCCGGACACCGTCGAACGCGACGAGGCGACGGCCGCGCTGGCCACCGCCCGCCAGCAGGAGATGGACGCCCGGCTTTCCCTGCGCACCGCCGAGGAGCGGCACCGCGCGCTGTACGGCAAGGCCGAGGAGCTGCGCCGCGCCGCACGTGCCGAGCGGGAGGCGCGGGAGCGGGCACAGCGGGCCATGGCCCAGCGGGCGCACGGCGCCGCGGTGGCGCGTGCGGTGGTCGGGAACGGTGAGCTGGCCCTGGAGCGGATCGCGCAGTCGCTGGCCGCGGCCGCCCGCGAGCGCGACACGGTGCAGTCCGAGCGGTACGACCGCGAGCGGGTGCTGCAGGAGGTCCGCAACCGGGTCCGTGAGCTGTCGACCGAGCTGGAGAAGCTGACCGACGCCGTGCACCGCGACGAGGTGCTGCGGGCCGAGCAGCGGCTGCGCCTCGAACAGCTCGAGACCAAGATCGCGGAGGCGTTCGGCATCGGCCTGGACGACCTGGTCGCCGAGTACGGCCCGGACGTGCCGGTGCCGCCGTCACCTGCCGAGCTCGCCGAGTACGAGGCGGCCAAGGAGGCGGGCGACCCGGTCAGCGAGCCGCAGCCGATCCCGTACCAGCGGTCCGCGCAGGAGCGCCGCGCCAAGCGCGCGGAGCGGGACCTCACGCTGCTGGGCAAGGTCAACCCGCTGGCGCTGGAGGAGTTCGCGGCCCTCGAGGAGCGCTACAAGTTCCTGTCCACGCAGCTGGAGGACCTGAAGGCGACGCGGCGCGACCTGCTGACCGTCGTCAAGGAGGTGGACGACAAGATCCTCGAGGTCTTCGCGTCCGCCTACCACGACGTGGCCCGCGAGTTCGAGACCGTGTTCTCGACCCTGTTCCCCGGCGGCGAGGGCCGCATGATCCTCACCGAGCCGGAGGACATGCTGACCACCGGCGTCGACGTCGAGGCCCGGCCGCCCGGCAAGAAGATCAAGCGGCTGTCGCTGCTGTCCGGTGGCGAGAAGTCGCTCGTGGCCGTCGGCATGCTGGTGGCGATCTTCCGCGCCCGCCCCTCGCCCTTCTACGTCATGGACGAGGTGGAGGCCGCGCTGGACGACGTGAACATGCGCCGCCTGATCGGTCTGCTGCAGGAGCTCCGGCACAACTCGCAGCTGATCATCATCACCCACCAGAAGCCGACCATGGACATCGCCGACGCGCTCTACGGCGTCAGCATGCGCGGCGACGGCATCACACAGGTGATCTCGCAACGCATGCACGGCGAGGACAACCCGAAGCCCAAGCCCCTGGCGGCGGCGGAACCGCAGGCAGAACCGGCGGCGGAACCGGAGCCCCAGCCCCAGAGCTGACAGCGAAACGCCCCCTTCCCGGCTCGGAAAGGGGGCGTTTCGGGGCTGGTGGGTCAGGCCGCGGCGGGGTTCGCGCCGGGCGCGGGCTTCGGCGCCCCGCGGAAGGCCATGAGGGCACCCCCGGCCGACGTGAGCGCGGCGATCAGGCCCAGGATCAGGCCGAACCCGGCACCGGACTCGATGCCGGAGCCACCGAGCAGGCTGAAGTCACCGATGCCGCCGTCGTCGGGCAGGATCAGCCACTGGAGCAGGATGAACAGGATGGCCACGCCGGACAGCGACAGCCAGATCAGCGGCAGGCGCGCCACCTGGACCCCGAAGTGCGGGGCGAGCACGAGGCCACCCGCCGCCATCAGCAGCAGCACGGACATCAGAGCGAAGAAGCCGGTGCTCCACGCGCTGAGGCTGCCGCCACCGAAGCCGGCCACGTCCACCGAGTACCACGGCAGGAAACTGAAGATGAAGGCTGCGAGACCGGCACCGATGCCAGCCCATTCCAGGGTAGAAACCCGCTTGACATCGAATTCAGCCATCGAGCATGGCCCTTCTGCGAAAAGAATTGCGAACGGTTTCGCCGGCGTCTCCGGCGAGGGCCAAGTATCGGCTGGTCAGGGGCCGGTTTTGAGGGGCTGCGGCGAACGCTGCCCCGCCGGTCGCCGGGTGTCGCCCGAAGGGGCAGTAATCCACTCGCGCGGAGCGGGTGCGGCAGTTCAGGATTTCGTACATGTATGACGTTCGAACCGCGAACCCGGCCGATCGGGAGGCCGTGATCGCGCTGGTGGCGCGGCTGCAGCACGAGCCAGCCCACCGGATCGCCTTCCACGGTGAGACCCCGCAGGAGGTGGCCGAGGAACTGGCCGCCATCGAACCCGCATGGCCCGCGTGTGCCGTGGTCGCCGAGGACCGGGGCGGCCGCGTGCGCGGTGCCCTGTCCGTCGAGGTCGACCCCGGGCAGCGGCGCGCCTACCTGTACGGCCCGTACGTGGACGTACCCGCCAACCACCCCGCCGCGGGCAACCTGTGGCAGGCCACGGCCGACGCGATGCTCGAGCAGGCCCTGCGGCTGCCCGCCCTCGCAGGCGTGCGCGTCCTGGAACTGTTCGGTCACAGCGAGAACCGGCTCCTCGCCGACTTCGCCGCCCGCCACGGCATGCGGGCGGCCATGTCCACGCGTTGCTTCACGCTCACGGCCGCGCCCCTGCGCAGCCTGCTCGTCCGCCACACCCCCGACGACCGCGTCGTCCCGCTGCCTGCCGACCCGGCGATCAAGGCCGCGGTGGCCGGGCTGCACGACCGGTGCTTCCCCGGCGCGCCGACGAACGGGGCTCAGCTCGTGGCCGGTGACCGGCACCGGGTGGTGGTCCTGCTGGGCGAGAACGGCCTGCTCGGCTACGCGGGCGGGTACACGCAGGCCGAGGAGTACTACGTGGACGTGGTGGGCGTCGCGGAGGACGCGCGCTCGTGCGGGGTCGGCAGGGCGCTGGTGCGGCGGCTGCTCGGCGAGCTGTCGGCGGCCGACGGGGTCCGGGACCGGGCGGCGGCACTGATCCGGTCCGGGAACGACCCGTCGGAGCGCATGTTCACGAAACTCGGCTTCGAGCTGGCGGAGGAGTTGGTGAGCTACCGGTCCGACATCGCGACCGCGCACCGGCCCGCCGTGTGACCGGGGGGACTAGGTTGAGCGGATGACCGTCGACCTGGACGACTTCGAGGACGCCGAGGACCTGGCCGAGCTGCTGGGCCTGCCAGAGCAGCTGCCCGGCCTGGTCGTGCCGCCGCTCGCCGAGCTGGCCGCGGTGGCACGGGAGAGCGAGCTGATGCGGCGGGTCGCCGCGCTCGTCGCGTGGGTGGGCGAACGGCGGGAGGTCACCGAGGAGGGTGACCTGACCGAGCCCGACGCGGCGGAGGCGGCGGAGCACCTCGGCGCCACCCCGGCCGAGCTGCTGCTGTACTGGGAAGCCGCGCTGGCCACGGACCTCGTGGTGGTGTCCGCGGACGACAGCGAGGCGGACGCGAACGCGGACCTGTGGCCGACCGGCGAGGACCAGGAGGACCTCGGCACGTGGACGGCCGCGTTCACGCAGATCCTGCCGAGCGTGGAGATCGACGCCGAGCTGGCGGGTGACGAGGACCTCGACCTGGCCGCGCTCGGCTCGCTGGCACTGCCGATGTTCCTCATGCGCGGCGCGGGTGTGCCGATGGCGGACCTGCGGGAGTCCGCGCACGAGATCGCGGCGGAACACCTCGAGGACGACACGGCGTGGGACGCGTGGGTGGCGGCACACGGCGACCCGGCCGAGGCGCTGCTCAACCGCCTGATCGAACACGGCGCGGTGGAGGTGGACGGCGAGACGGCGCGCCTGACCCCGCTGGGCCTGTTCGCGATGCGTGAGGAGCTGGTGGAGGGCGGCATCGAGATCCCGCTCCTGCCGCCGGTGGCGGACATGACGGCGGCGGACCTGCTGTCGGCGGTGGGCGGCCTGACCGAGGACGAACTCACCGGGCTGACCACCGAGTGGCTCGACGGCCACGAACCCGCGGACCTCCTCGCCGCCGCGTCCGAGGCGACCCCGCAGGCCCGCGTGCACGCGACCACGGTGCTGGGCGACGTGCCCGGCACCCAGTGGGAGTCGGTCCTGGACGACGAGATGCTCCGGCCGTACGCGCTGGTGGCGCTGGACCGCGAGCTGGCGCCGGCGGAGCTCGCGCTGCTGCTGGTGGACCTGCTGGCCGCGACCGCCGACCAGCTCGGCACCTACGACGAGGTGGTGGCGGGGGAGATGTTCGTGTCCATCGTGCCGCCGGGCCAGGAGCAGGAGGTCCTCGCCGCCGCGTGGCGCCTCCCGCACCCGCAGACGTACGAGGTACTGACCCTCATCGGCGCCCACCACCCGGACAAGCAGGTGGCGAAGGCCGCCCGCACGGCCGCGCACAAGGCCCGCTCGGCAGGCTAGCCCCGCAGGGGCCGCGGGTCAGGACGGAGGGCGCGGCGGGCGACGTCCCACTCCGCGTCGGCGTGGGACGCCAGTGCCTCGTCGTCGCGGCGGCCGGTCGCGGCCAGGTGCCCGGCCAGCCCGTACGGCAGCCGCCGGACCGGCCAGCCCGGCCACGCCCCCTGGACGTCCGCGAGCAGGCGGGAGGGCACGAAATCGTCCGACCAGTAATTCAGGACCCGCTGGTCCAGGTCGATGACGACGCCCGCGTCGACGGAGTCCTCCCACGGGGTCTCGTACGGCGCCTCCTCGCGGAGTGCATCGACGAGCGCAGACCCGTGGACCAGCCACGGCAGCAGGCTGTCGGCGTCGGTGAAGCGGCGCTCGAGCTGGTAGTCGAGGACGTGGAGATCCGCGGTGACGACGCTGATCAGGTGGCCCTCGTCCAAGGCCCACTCGTCCCGGTCCGCCAGCGGCAGCTCCGCCAGCGGCCGGAACGACAGGTCGTACGGCTCGATCACATGCCGCGCTCCCGGGACCACGTCACCCAACTCCTCGCGGCCGCCCCACGCGAACCCGGCGTCCCAGCCGTCCCAGTGCCGCGCTTTCCTGATCCGCATGTCCAGGCCCTCGTGGTGGATGCCCTTCAGGTCACACGGGAAGGTCCGGAACACGAGGTCACGCAGATCGAGCGCGACGCCCCGGCACGTCGAGGCACCGAAGCGCACGGGGCCTTCGGGCGTGAGGAGCGAGCCGTCGGCGCGCACCCAGTCGATGACCTCGGTGCGCGCCGCCTCGTCGGTCAGGTCCCAGGCACCCCACTTGGTCTCTGCCCACCAGCTCGACCCGTCGTCGTCTCGTAGCAAGTAGCCCGTGTAGCAACCCATGCTTCACGTATCTACGCGGCCTTGGCCGCCGCTGCCTCCTCGACGTCCGGTTCCGGCCGCCGGGGGTGGCGCAGCGACAGCAGACCGCCGACCACCAGCGTCACGATGACCCCGAGCGGGGTGTACCACCAGGTCGTCAACGTCCGCACGCCCTCCGCAGGCGCGGCGGCCGAGAAGTCGATCCGGATCGACGTCCACTCCGCGTACCCGTTGGCCACCGGGTCGGCCGCCGCCGACGGGCCGGCGAACTTCACGCCGAGGATCACGAACGTCATCACCACGACCGTCGCCACGAACGCGACCAGCGCGTCGAACTGCCTGGCACGCCTGAAGATCAGGCCCAGCAGGAACGCGCCGAGCAGCGCGCCGTAGGTGTAGCCGGTGATGCCGAGCGCCTGCACGACGATCGGGTCGGCGGTCGTCCGGTTGGCGGTCGCGAACAGGCCGGCGCACACGATCAGCAGACCGGCCCACACGACGGTCCAGATCCGGCCCAGCCGCAGGCGGTCGGCGTCCGACAGGGGCCGCCGCGACACCCGCTCGTACACGTCGGTCACCGTCGCCGACGCCAGCGCGCCCAGCGACGAGGACAGCGCGGCGGCGAGGATCCCCGCGATCACGAACCCGGACAGCCCGGACGGCAGCTCGGTCACGATGAAGTTCGCGAACAGCTCGTCCTTGTTGCCCAGCCCGAGACCACCGGACGACGTGGGGTCCGTCGGCACCGCGGCCTGGTAGAAGGCCCACATCATCACGCCGATGAACAGGAAGAACGCGAACTGCAGGAACACCACGACACCGCTCGCGATCAGCGCCTTCTGCGACGCGCGCACGTCCCCGGTCGACATGAGCCGCTGCACGATCAGCTGGTCGACACCGTGGGACGCCATCGCGAGCAGCGCGCCGCCGAAGAACGCGGCCAGGAACGGGAAGCCGCCGGTCAGCGGGTCGGACGAGAAGTCGAACAGCTGGAACTTCGACGCGTCCACGGCCTCGCCGAACCAGCCGGACGGCAGCGCCTGCGCCAGCGCGACCACGACGATGACGCCACCGAGGACGTACCAGAGCATCTGGATCGCGTCGACCCACACGACCGCGCGCACCCCGCCGACGAACGTGTAGAACACCATCGCGATGCCCAGCACGGTCACGATCACCCAGTACGACGCGTGCACCCCGTACGCGGCCAGCACGACCTTGATCGGGATCGCGGTGGCGAACAGCCGGATGCCGTCCGCGAGCAGGCGGGTGAACTGGAACGTCACCGAAGCGGTCGCGCGCATGCCGTCGCCGTACCGCTTGCCCAGGAACGCGTACGCGGTCACGAGGTCACCCGCGACGTAGCGCGGCAGCAGCACGAACGACACGATGATCCGGCCGACGATGTACCCGAGCGCGAGCGTCAGGTAGGTCATGCCGCCCGCCGCGGGTGGCGCGAGGTAGGCCACCACCGGCACCGACAGCACGGTCAGCGTCGAGGTCTCCGCGGACACGACCGACAGGCACACGACCCACCACGAGATCTTCTTCTCGCTGACGAAGTAGTCGGTGGCGGACTTCTGCCGCCCGCCGATCAGGATGCCGAGCAGCGGCATCCCGACCAGGAAGATCACGATGATCGCGACGTCAAGCGCGCGCATGGGTCTCTCCTGCCTTCTCTGCGGTCTTGTCGCCGTCACGCACGCGCAGGCGCGTGACCTGGGTTGTCGCTGGGCTGGGCAGCACCAGGGGCCCGTTGCCCGGCGTGACGGTGCCCAGGAGCCGGGGGCCGCGCGAGCCCGTGGTGCCCGTCGTGTCGGCCGGTGACCCGGCCCAGGTCAGGAAGCCGAGCAGGGCCGTCAGGTAGGCCTCCTTGGCATCCGACGGCAGGCCGAGCGCGTCGCTCGTGACCAGCGTGGCCGGGTCGAGCCGCCCGCGCAGCGCGGCCATCAGCGTCGGGTTGCGCACGCCGCCGCCGGACGCGACCACCCTGGTCACGCCGTGCGTGCGGCACGCGTCGGCGACGGTGGCCGCGGTCAGCTCGACGAGCGTGGCGAGCAGGTCGTCGCCCGCGACGTGCTCGACCTTCTCGAGCGCCGAGGTGAGGTACCCGGAGTGGAAGTGCTCCTTGCCGGTCGACTTCGGCGGGGCGAGCGCGTAGTACGGGTCGGCCAGCAGGACGTCGAGGAGCTCCGGCACGACCGTGCCCTGTGCGGCGAGGTCGCCGTCGACGTCCTGGTGCCACACCCCGCCGGAGATCATCCGCGCGGCCGCGTCGAGCAGCGCGTTGCCCGGCCCGGTGTCGAACGCGAGCGCGGGCCGGTCGGGTGCGACGACGGTGATGTTGGCGATCCCGCCGATGTTGAGCGCGGCCGTGGTCTCGGTGCTGTCCCGCAGCCACAGCCGGTCGAGGACACCGGCGAGCGGCGCGCCGTGCCCGCCCGCGGCGATGTCCCTGGCCCGCAGGTCGGACACCACGGGCAGCCCGGTCGCCTCCGCGATCCACGCGGGCTGGCCGAGCTGCAGCGTGCCGAGGGCGCGATTGCCCTCGACCCAGTGGTGGACGGTCTGCCCGAGCGACGCGACCAGGTCGGCGCGCCCGTCCGCGATCGTGGCGAACGCGTGGGCCGCGGCCGCCGCGAAGGCCTGGCCCACCGCGGTGTCGAGCTTGCAGATCTGCTCGGCGGTGGTCCCGTTCGGCGGCAGCACCCCGAGCAGCGCGGTCCGCAGGTCCGCGGGGTAGGGCAGCTCGGTGTGCCCGACGGGCCGTAGCTCGACGATGTCACCGATCAGCCGCAGTTCGGCGACGCTTACGTCCACGCCGTCCATGGACGTTCCGGACAGCAGTCCGATCACCCGGCACGAAGTCACGGCTTTGTGGCTAATGGACACCGTCCGACCACGCAAGTCGTGTGGTTACTTCTTGACCAAATCGATGTCCAAAGTGGTTGAGTGTTGGCGGCCGAAGGTATAGACCAGGGCGATAATGTGTCACCCTGCTGTCGGGGGCGGGTTCTCCACCGGCGACGATGCCAAGACCACGAGGAGCGAGCATGACCAATTTTTCGGCGGACTGGAGCAGGAGGAACTTCCTGCGGGGGGCACTTGCCACCGGCGCGCTCGTGCTGCCGGGCAGCGGGTTCCTCGCGGGCTGCGCCACCTCCGGCGGCGGTCAGGAGCAGACCGAGGGTGAGAAGACCGCTGACAACCCGCTCGGCGTGCCGACCGACCAGCCCCTCGAGATCTACATCTTCAACGGCGGGTTCGGTGACAAGTACGCCACCGGCATCCACGAGCCGATGTACTCCAAGAAGTACCCGGACGCCAAGATCAACCACAAGGCCGAGGTCGACATCGCGGGTGCGCTGCAGTCCCGCTTCGTCGGCGGCAACCCGCCGGATTTCGTGAACGACTCGGGTGACGGCCAGATCCCGCTCGGCCAGCTGGTGTCCGACGACCAGCTGTACGACCTGACGGACCTGTTCGAGGCGCCGAGCTGGGACGACCCGAACAAGAAGGTCAAGGACACCCTCGTACCGGGTGCGATCCAGCAGGGCACCTTCGGCGACAAGCCCTACGTGCTGCACATGGCGCTGACGGTCTTCGGCCTCTGGTACAACAAGACGCTCTTCGACGAGCACGGCTGGACCCCGCCGAAGACGTGGGCCGACATGACCGAGCTGTCCAAGGACATCAAGGCCGCCAACATCGCGCCGTGGGCCTACCAGGGCATCCACGCCAGGTACATGACCTGGCCGCTGCTCACCATGGCCGCCAAGCTCGGTGGCCCGGACGTCCTCAAGGCGATCGACAACCTCGAGAAGGGCGCCTGGCAGCACGAGGCGATCAAGGAGTCCGCCAACGCGCTCGCCGGCCTGCGCTCCGCCGGGTACTACCTGTCCGGCACCGAGGGCATGGACCACATTCAGTCGCAGAACGCCTGGAGTGAGGGCAAGGCCGCGTTCATCCCGTGTGGTTCCTGGCTCGAGAGCGAGCAGAAGGACGTCACGCCGGAGGGCTTCGAGTTCGCGTTCACGCCGGAGCCGCTGCTCTCCGGCGACTCGGCGATGCCGTTCGAGACGATCTACGCCGCGCCGGGCGAGCCCTACATCGTGCCCAAGCAGGCGAAGAACCCGCGCGGCGGCCTGGAGTACATGCGGATCATGCTCTCCAACGAGGGTGCGAAGGGCTTCACCAAGGAGACCTCCAGCCTCACCGTCGTGGACGGCTCCGCCGACGGTGTCGAGCTGCCCGCGGGTCTCACCTCCGCGAAGAAGGCGCTGGACGCCGCGGGCGACGACGTCGTCAGCTGGATGTACCAGACCTGGTACGCGAAGATGTGGAACCCGGGCATCAACGCGCACATCGGCGACCTGCTCGCCGCCCGCAAGTCGGTCGACGAGTTCACCGCCGCGTGTGAGGCGGAGGCCCAGAAGGTCCGCGACGACGACTCGATCACGAAGTACACGCGCTAGCAGTGGCACGTAAGCAGACCGTGCGTGGGCGGGTCTCGAAGCCGGGACCCGCCCTCCAGCACGGCAAGTACCTGTTCATCGTGGCCTTCCTGCTGCTGCCGGTGGGGATCTACGGGTTGTTCGTGGTCTCCCCGTACGTGCAGGCCATCTTCATCTCGATGACGGACTGGACCGGTCTGACGGCGAGCCAGAAGTGGGTCGGCTTCGACAACTACGTGAAGCTGTTCGCCGACGAGCAGTTCCTGGTGGCGCTGAAGAACAACGCCATCCTGCTGGTCGTCGTGCCTGCCGTGACCGTCCTGCTGGGACTGTTCTTCGCGTCGATGCTCAACGTCGGCAGGCGTGGCAAGTCGGGTGTCGAGGGTGTGCGCGGGTCGTCGGTCTACAAGATCGTCTACTTCTTCCCGCAGGTGCTCTCGGTGGCGATCGTCGGCGTGCTGTTCAAGTACGTCTTCGCCCCGACCGAGGCGGGCGGCATCCTCAACGGGTTCCTGCGCGCCATCGGTCTGGACTCGATCGCGCTGCCGTGGCTCGGCGACCCGAACTTCGCGTTCTGGTGCGTCGTCCTGGTCATGATCTGGTCGTTCGTCGGGTTCTACGTCGTGCTCTTCTCGGCGGCGATGCAGTCGATCCCGAAGGACATCTACGAGGCGGCGCTGCTCGACGGCGCGAACCGGTTCACCACCTTCCGGCACGTGACCCTGCCGCTGGTGTGGGACACCGTGCAGGTCGGCTGGGTGTACCTCGCGATCCAGGCCATGGACGCGTTCGCGTTCGTCCACATCATGCTCGGCATCTCCGGCGGCCCGTCCAGAGCCGGTGACGTGCTGGGCGTGGCGCTGTACCGCAGTGCCTTCAACGACTACCGGTTCGGCTACGCCTCGGCACTCGGCGTGGTCCTGCTGGTGCTGACGCTGATCGTCGCGGTGCTGTTCCTGCGGGTGGCCCGGCGGGAACGGGTGGAGCTGTCATGACGACGACTGTCGAACGACCCGTCGACACGGATCCGGCGCCCCGGCGGCGCACGGGTGCCGGCGCGGGCACGGGTGCGCTGAACCTGTTGAACGGCGGGTTCCTGCTGTTCTGGGGCCTGCTCACGGTGTTGCCGCTGTTGTGGGCGGTGGTGTCGTCGTTCAAGACCAACACGGAGTTCCTGTCCGACCCGTGGGGCCTGCCCGCGGTCGCCCGGTTCGAGAACTTCGCGCGGGCCTGGACGGTCGCCAACATCGGGCAGTACTTCGTGAACAGCGTCATCGTGGTCGCCATCTCGGTGCCGCTCACGATGTTGTTCGGCGCCATGGCCGCGTACGTGCTGTCGAGGTACACGTTCCCCGGCAACCGGGCGATCTACTTCCTGTTCGTCGGCGGGATGATCTTCCCGGTGTTCCTGGCGCTGGTGCCGCTGTTCTTCGTGGTCCGCAACCTGGGCACGATCCCGGTGATCGGCGAGTTCCTGGGGCTCAACAGTCTCATCTCGCTGGCACTGGTGTACGTGGCGTTCTCGATGCCGTTCACGGTCTTCTTCCTGACCGCGTTCTTCCGCACGCAGCCGACGTCCATCGCCGAGGCCGCGATCGTCGACGGCTGCTCGCACTTCGGCCTGTTCTTCCGGGTCATGCTGCCGATGGCGAAGCCGGGGCTGATCAGCATCGGCCTGTTCAACGTGCTGGGGCACTGGAACCAGTACGTGCTGCCGGTGGTCCTGATGAACGAGCCGGACAAGAAGGTCCTCGCGCAGGGCCTCGCGTCACTGGCGATCAGCCAGGGCTACCGCGGTGACTGGACGGCGTTGTTCGCCGGTCTGGTGATCGCGTTGTTGCCGGTGCTGATCGTGTACATCCTGTTCCAGAAGCAGGTCCAGGCCGGGTTGACGGCGGGCGTGCTGAAGTAGCTCACCCGGTCGGCCGCGCGGCGAACTCCCGCCGCGCGGCCGCACCGAGGTCGACGAGCTTGTCGAGGTTCTCCCGGCCCAGGGTGAGCACGTAGTCGTCCCGGTAGCCGAAGTAGAGGGTCGCGATCTCGTTGTCGTGGTCGATCTCGTAGCGCATCGAGATCCCGGACCGCATCTCGATCCACGACGAGTGGTAGACCTCGGGCAGCTCGGGCTCACGTTGCGGCGGCTTCGCGAAGGGGCGGGCAAGTCGCAGCAGGCGGCCGCCGAGTGGATCGGGAAGGTTCGCTCGCAGCTCGTGGAGCTGGAGGACGGCCGGGGCACACTCGCGTCCGACACACTCGAGAACCTGCTCGACCTCTACGGCGTCACCGGCGGCGAGCGGGAGACGGTCCTCGAACTCGGCGCGCTGGCGAGAGCGCGGCAGAAGCGCCGGGCCTACACCGACCTGCTGCCGGGGTCCTTCCAGCGGTTCGCCGACCTGGAGGCGAGCGCGTCCGAGATCAACTGCTACGAGTTCGGCATCATCCCGGGTCTCCATGATCGACGACGGTGACGGCGTCTGGTGGCAGCCCTCGAACGCGGAATTGCAGGAGCGGGTCTCCTTCCGCCTCGATCGTCAGGAGAAGACACTCGGCTCCGCCGAACCGAAGACCCTTCGCTTCGTCCTGACCGAGGACGCGCTCACCGGCGCTGTCGGCAGTCCGGCCGTCATGCGCGAACAACGGCTGCATATCCTGAAGTTGTTGGAGAACAACGACAACCTGACGGTGCAGGTGCTGCGTTCCGAGACCTACGGCAATCCCGCCCGCGGGGGAGGGATGACGATCCTCGGGTTCGGTGACAAGGGCTCGCCGATCGGGTTCTCGTCCGTCGTGTTCGGTCCGTCCACATACTTCGATCAGGACGCCGACACCGCAGATCAGATGCGTGCGTTCCGGCGTCTGCAAGAGTTGGCGCTCAATCAGGACGACTCCGTTCGGTTGATCCGTCAGATCGACGAGGAGGGTTGACCATGCGTGACACCGGGTGGTTCAAGAGCACGTTCAGCAGCACCGCGAGCGACAACTGCGTCGAGGTGCGCTTATCCGACAGCGGGGCCCGGGTGCGGGACTCCAAGAATCCGGCCGCGGTCCTGGCCGTGGACGTGCCCGCGATGGTGGCCGTGGTGAAGGCGGGCCTGCTCGACCGCTGACACCCCTGTGCCGGGGTGATGCGAGGATGGCGGCGTGTCGAGCACCGTGATAGTGATCATTGTCGCCGTAGTCGTGCTGCTCGCGCTCGCGGTCATCGCGGGCGTGGTGCTGAACCGCAGGCGGCGGATCAACCTGACGGAGAAGCCGTCGGTCGAGGAGAAGCCCGTCAAGGGCGGCTACCAGACCGGCAGCGGCATCAGCTTCACACAGGGCGGCCCCAAGACAGCCGCCCCACCGGACGAGGTGGTCGAGGCCGAGCCGGAGGAGGTCGAGGCCGCCGTCGAGGCGGGTCCCGAGGTCATCCCGGCCGAACCCACGATCGTCGACGAGGTCGCACCGACCGAGCCGCCGGCCCCGATCGAGGAGATCGACCCCACCGAGGGCCGCCTGGAGCGGCTCCGCGGCCGCCTGTCCCGCTCCCGGTCCGCCTTCGGGCAGGGGCTGCTGGGCCTGCTCGGCGCCGGTGACCTGGACGAGGACTCCTGGACCGAGGTCGAGGACACCCTCCTCCTCGCCGACCTGGGCGCCGCCACCACCACCGAGATCGTCGAGCGCCTCCGCACGGAGCTGGTCGCCCGCGGTGTCCGCACCTCCGACCAGGCCCGCACCCTGCTCCGCGAGGTGCTGGTGGACGCGCTGCACCCCGAGATGGACCGCGCCGTCCGCGCACTGCCACACGAGGACAACGGCACCAAGTTCCCCGCGGTGGTGCTGGTGACGGGCGTCAACGGCACGGGCAAGACCACGACCACCGGCAAGCTCGCCAGGGTGCTGGTCGCGGACGGCCGTACGGTCATGCTGGGGGCCGCCGACACGTTCCGCGCCGCGGCCGTCGAGCAGCTGGCCACCTGGGCGGAGCGGGTAGGCGCCGAGGTGGTGCGCGGCAAGGAGGGCGCGGACCCGGCCGCGGTGGCGTTCGACTCGGTCAAGCGCGGCGTGGAGACCGGCGTGGACGCGGTCCTGGTCGACACGGCGGGCCGCCTGCACACCAAGACCGGCCTGATGGACGAGCTGGGCAAGGTCAAGCGAGTGGTCGAGAAGCAGACCAAGGTGGACGAGGTCCTGCTGGTCCTGGACGCCACGACCGGCCAGAACGGCCTGACGCAGGCGAGGGTGTTCGCCGAGGTCGTGGACATCACCGGCATCGTGCTCACCAAGCTCGACGGGACCGCGAAGGGCGGCATCGTCTTCCAGGTGCAGCGCGAGCTGGGCGTACCGGTCAAGCTGGTCGGCCTGGGCGAGGGCGCGGACGACCTGGCACCGTTCGAACCGGGCGCGTTCGTCGACGCGCTCCTGAACTGAGGGGCGGGCCATGGAGTTCCAGGACGTCGTTCGCAAGCGCAGGATGGTCCGGAAGTTCCACGCCGACCGCCCGGTCCCGAAGGACGTGCTCGAGCGGATCCTGCACAACGCGACCCGCGGCCCGTCGGCGGGCTTCTCCCAGGGACAGGCGTTCCTGGTGCTGGAGGGCGAGGACCTGCGGAAGTTCTGGGAACTGCGCCCGATGAACAACGGCGTGTCCACGGCCCCACTGGTGATCGTCCCGATGGCCTGCAAGAACGTGTACCTGGACCGCTACGCGGAACCGGACAAGGGCTGGACCGACCGCGACGAGTCCCGCTGGCCGGTCCCGTTCTGGCACATCGACACCGGCATGGCGGCGCTGCTGATCCTGCAGACCGTCGTGGACCAGGGCCTCGGCGCCCTGTACTTCGGCATCGTCCCCGACAACGTGGCCCCGTTCCGGGAGCTGTACGGCGTCCCGGACGACCACGAACCCATCGGCGCGATCGCGATCGGCTACTCCGACGAACCGGAACAGTCGGGCTCGCCGAAGAAGCGCGGCCGCCGCGCGACCGACGACGTAGTGCACTACGGCCGCTGGTGACCTGCCCTGTGCCGTGAAAGACATCCCAGGAGCTTGGGTGTCAAGCGGCAGTCTTGCTGGTTTTCTGGGTGTGGTGTGCCCAGGCGGTGGTTTCGTCGTAGAG